>NZ_VIVK01000001.1:0-4800000 GCF_007828865.1 Kribbella amoyensis | reverse complement strand
CGAGCAGAGCCAGTCCGGCAACAGCGGCTGGGGCATGGAGCCAGCACAGCCCACGAACGGCGGATGGGGTGTCGACAACGCCCAGTCCGAGGACAACGGCTGGGGCGTCGGCGGCGGTCGGGCCGCGAGCAACGACTGGGGCGTCGACGGACAGGATTCCGGCAACGACGGCTGGGGCACCGACCAGAACAGCGGCTGGGGCGTCGACACCCCCGACCAGCCGGACAACAACAGCTGGGGCAGCAACCAGCAGACCGGCCAGACGGAACCCCAGACCACCAACAGCGGCTGGGGCGTCGACAATCAGCAGGGCGGTCAGCCGGAGTCCCAGACGACCAACAGCGGATGGGGCATCAGCGACCAGCAGGGCGGTCAGCCGGATTCGCAGTCCACCAGCAGCGGATGGGGCGTCAGCGACCAGACCGCCGGACAAGGCGACGCCTCATCCACCAACAACGGCTGGGGCTTCGACAACCAGCAGGGCGGTCAAACGCAGTCCCCGACGCCCAACAGCGGCTGGGGTGTGAGCGGCGAGCCCGCCAACCAAGGTGGATCCGCCGACGGCTCCCAACCCACCAGCGGCTGGGGCGTCAGCAGCACGCCGACCGGTCAGGACAGCTCGCAGGCCGACGGCGCGCAGTCCGGCGGCTGGGGCATGAGCGGTACCGACCAGCAGGCAGACCACGCCCAGACCAGCAGCGGCTGGGGCGTGAGCAGCGGTCAAGGCGATCCGCAAGCTGACAACTCGCAAGCCGGCGACGGCTGGGGATCCAGCAACCAGCAAGCGCCCTCCAACCAGTGGTCCGCCCAACCCGCCGACGGCGCGCAGGGACAGTCCAGCAGCGACCAGTGGGGTACGGACGCGAACCAGCCGGCGGACGGTAGTACGTCGAACCAGTGGCAGGCTTCCGGAGACCAGGCCGACGGCAACCAGTCCCAGACCGGTACCAACCAGCCGGTCGGGAACCAGTGGGAGCCGGACAAGCAGTGGGAGGTCGAGCAGGCGCACGGTGCCGACGGCAACGGATGGCAGCAGACCGGCGGCGGAGCCGGCACGGACCAGTCGCAGACCGGTAGCAACCAGTGGAACACCACCGCGCACACGACCGAGAACCCTTGGGCCACCGCTCCGAACCAGGGCGGAGATGCCTCCGGCAACCAATGGCAGTCCGGTGGGACAGCGGCTGGTTCCTGGCAGTCGGGCGGGCAGCAGAGCACCCAGCACGGCGGCGGCTCCGGCGGAGGCGGCCCGTGGGGCGGTGGCGGTGAAGGCGGCAGTCAGTGGCAGGGCGGTCCGCCACAGCTCGGCGGGAAGCGGCAGAAGCCGGACGACGGGAAGGGCGGCGGTCCGCCGAAGGCGATGATCGCCATCGCGGGCGCGGTCGCGCTGGTCCTGATCGCCGTCGCGGGCGTGTTCTTCTTCGTCAACCGCGGCGACGACAAGACGACCGGTGGCGACCCCTCGCCGACCGGTCAGCCGACGCAGCAGCCGACCGGTTCGCCGTCGACGAGTACGTCGCCGAGCAGCCAGCCGACCTCACCGGGCAGCCAGAACACCCAGCCGCCCGGCCAGTCGAAGAACCCCAAGCTGCACGAGGGCAACCGGATCGCCTCGGACGCGATCTCGTTCCCGCGGGTCGGCCCACCGTGGTCGGACCGCAAGCGCCTCGTCCCGCAACTGCAGAACTCCAGCGGCCAGTACGTCCTGCTGCAGGAGAACTTCGACGGCAAGAACGACTGGTACGCCGACATCTTCGTCGGCTCGCTCGGGACGTCGGTGCTGTTCAACGGCGACCCGCAGGCGACCGCGTCGGAGCTCATCTATCAACTGCACGGCGCGATGTACGGCAAGATCCCGGTGACCTTCAAGCAGCTGCGCAACGCGGCGGCGAAGCGCTCCGGGAAGAACGGCTGGTACTACCAGGAAGCCGTCACCGTGAACAACGCCAAGGTGACCACGCGCACCCTGACGCTGACCGTCGCCGTGTTCGATCTGGGTGACGGGACGGCGGTCGCGTACATCAGCGACATCCCGACGAACCGGCCCGACCTGGTAGCGGCCGAAGCCAAAGTCTTCCAGGGGATCACCGTTGGCTGACAAGGAGAATCCACCCCCGTTCCACCCCACCCGACCAGCCGACCAGACCCCACCCCCCAGCAACGCCCCACAGCCGGGAGCCCCCATGCCCAACGACCCCAACCGCCCCGACCCCCTGTCCGGCCCCCACCCAGGCGACTCCCTCTCAGGCACCTCCCACCCGATCAGCTCACCCCCGGAGCACCCCCGTTCCACCGACCCGCTGTCCGGTGGGTCGCTGTCCGGTGGGTCGCTGCCCGGTGGATCGCACTCTGGTGATGCGTTGTCGGGTGGGACTCAGTCGGGTGGTGCGTTGTCGGGTGATTCTTCGGGTGGGGATGCGTTGTCGGGTGGGACGCGGCCGCCGGAGCCGGCGTTCGCGCCGCCGCGGTCGGAGGACAAGCGGTCCGTCGAGCCGCCGGTTGGAGACGCGTTGTCGGATCCGTTGCTGGGCGAGTTCTCGGCACCCGCTCCCCCACCGCCGCCTCCCCCGCGCCCCCGCACCGAACCGCAGGCCCAGGCGTACGGCGATCGCCCCGCCCAGCCGCAGCAGCCGTCCCACGCGCAGCAGCCTGGTGTGGCGCAACCGTCCCCGGCGCAGCAGCCTGGTGTGGCGCAACCGCCTTTCCCAGCGCAGCAGCCTCGCCGGCCCGAGCCGCAGCGCGCACAGCAGCCGGACCAGTGGGCCCAGCAGCAGGAGTACCGCGGCCCGGCGACCGGCGGCACCCAGGCGACCCCGTACGGCCAGCCCCCGGTCCCGCCCAACCAGCCGCAGCAGCCCCCGCGCGCAGCCGGGCAGCACGCCGCAGCTCCGTCCACCCAGCCGAACCTCGGCGGACCGGCCCTCGGCGGACAGAGCCTCGGTGGACTGCAGGCGTCTGATCAGCAGCCAACGAGCAGCAATCAGCCTCAGCACTCGGCCGGCCAACCCCCACGTTCGGGCGACCAGCGCGGCGGCGACCAGCAGCGGCTGAACCCGCAGCACTCGAGCCAGAACCCGCAGCGGGCTGAAGGCAACCAACCGCAGTTCCCCGGTCAGCCGTCGCAAGATGGTCCGGGCCAGTCTCCGGTCGGTCAGCCGTTCGGCGCGGGCCAGCACCCGACGGGCGGCGGACGACCGCAGCAAAGCACCGGTCCGCAGGCATCGAACCAGTGGTCCGGCCAGCAGTCCCCAGGCAACCCGGCCCAGCGCCCGTCGGCCCAACAACCGCAGCCCGGCCAACCAGGTGTCGGCACCAGCCCGCAATACGGGCAGATGCCGCAGAGTGGGTCGCAGCATGGGCAGTTCTCGCAGGGCGGGTACCAGTACGGCCAGGCGCCGCAGGGTGGAGCTCCGCAGGGACTGCCGCCGCAGGGTGGTTCGCCGTACGGGCAAGCGCAGCAGAGCGGTCCCCAGCACGGGCAAGCGCCGGGTCGTCCTCAGTACGCCGGCGGTCAGGGCGGACCTGCGCAAGGCGGGTACGGCCAAGGCGGACACGGACCCGGCGACCGTGACCAGAGTGGGTACGGCACGAGCGCACAGAGCGGCGGACCCGCCCAAGGCGGATACGGCCCCGGCGGACCCGCCCAAGGCGGATACGGTCCTGGCGGCCACGACCAACGCGGATACGGTCCTGGCGGTAACGACCAAGGCGGGTACGGGCCTGGTGGTAACGACCAAGGCGGGTACGGGCCTGGTGCGTACGGCCCGGGTGGGTATGGGCCCGGTGGGGAGCAGGGTTCTGCGCGGGCTGGTGCGGGTGAGTGGGTTGCGCAGGAGTACGGGCAGACTCGGCGGCCGAAGGGTCCGGCCGATCCCGACGGTGGGAACCGGGCGCGGTTGGTCGGCGCGCTGGCACTCGTCGTGGTCGCGGTCCTGACCACCGTGCTGTCGGTCAACTGGATCTGGAGCAAGGCCGACGCCGTCACGCCGGTGGACCTGCCGGCGGCGAAGGGGTCGCCGTTGGAGACGATCAGCCCTTCGGTGAAGCCGACGCCGACGCCGCCGCCGACCGGCAAGGTGGTCGGCAGCAAGATTCTTGCCTCGAACAACGACTCGATGCCGCTGATGGGTTCGGCCTGGGGCGACTACGGCGAGAACACCGGTCTGTACGGTGGCGCCGCGACCTGGCTGACCGTGCACGAGAAGTACGACGGCAAGAAGGCCAGTTGGGGCAACTACGTCGCGTTCGGCGGGCTGAACAAGAAGATCCCGTACACGAACACGCCGGCCGGGCTCCGGGAGGCGACCATCCAGGCGGCGAGCAACGCGATCGTGCGGCTGTACGACGACAAGGTGAAGCTGCTCGGCAAGGCGACGCACCGGCCGATCACCGTCCAGGGGCACCGCGGCCACGAGCTGACCGTCAAGGTCGAGGTCAAGCAGCCGATGCTGAAGGAGACGTTCTCCACCGTCATGGTCGCCGTGATCGACCGCGGTGACGGCACCGCCGACGTGGCGATCGCCGACATCGCCGGCTCCACGCCGCAGTGGCTGCCGGTCTGGCGCACCAAGGTCTCCCAGATCCAGTTCGCCAACTGACCCGACCAAGCCGACCAAGCCGACCAAGCAAGAACGAACGAAGCGGCCCCCGAGGAGATCCTCTCGGGGGCCGCTTCCTTGCCCAAGAGACGTCAGCCCGGGTTCTTCACCTCGGCGCAGGCCGTGACCCACCGATCCAGGACGTCCTTGGCCGCGCCGGAGTCGATCGCCTCGGCCGCCTTGTCCATCCCGGCGCGGATCCGCGTGACCACGCTCCCGGTCGACGCGTCGTACGCCGCCAGGGCCGCACCCGCGTTGAGCAGGACCACATCGCGGACCGGGCCGGTCTCGCCGTCGAGCAGGGCGCGCACGACCTTCGCGTTGTACGGCGCGTCGGCACCCTTCAGCGAACCAGCAGGCACCGGCTCGATCCCGAGATCGCGGGGGTCCAGTGTCACCGGGCCGTCGACCTCGCCGCCCGCGATCGACCACACCTGGGAGGTCGTCATCGTGGTGAGCTCGTCGAGGCCGTCGTCACCGTGGAACACCAGCGCGTCGATCCCGCGCCGGGCCAGCACGCCGGCCATCAGCCCCGCGATCCGGCCGTCCCCGACGCCGACCGCCTGGGCCGACGGGTTGCCCGGATTCGCCAGCGGGCCGAGGAAGTTGAAGGTCGTCGGTACGCCCAGCTCGCGCCGGGGTACGGCGGCGTGCCGGAGCGCCGGGTGGAACGCGGGCGCGAAGCAGAACGTGATCCCGGCCTTCTCCCCCACCGCGGCCACCTGAGCCGCCGTGAGGTCGAGCGGGATCCCGAGCTCCTCCAGGACGTCCGCGGCACCGCACGCCGAGGACGCGGCCCGGTTGCCGTGCTTGAGGATCTTCGCGCCGGCGCCGGCCGCGACGATCGCCGACATGGTGGAGATGTTCACAGTGTGGGCTTGGTCACCTCCGGTCCCGACCACGTCGAGCGTCCGGCCGGGCACCGTGATCCGGGTGGCGAAGTCCCGCATGGTCGTGACCAGGCCCTCGACCTCGGTGACCGTCTCGCCCTTGGACCGCAGGGCGATGACGAACCCGGCCAGCTGGGCCGGTGAGGCCGCGCCGGAGAGGATCTGTTCCATCGCCCAGGCGGTCGCGGCGGCGTCCAGGTCCTGATGCCGGAGCAGCGGGCCGAGGACCTGCGGCCAGCTCTGGGCGGCGGCGGCAGTCATGGCCGGCGGATCAGGAGCTGATCGCGGCGCGCGCGGTGACCCGCTGCCGGAGCAGGTCGGCGGTCACCTCGGCCAGCCGGATCGGGTCGATCGGGTGCGAGACCGCGGCCTCGGCGCGCGACCAGGTCGCCAGCCAGGCGTCCTGCGGCCGGCCCGTGAGCACCAGCACCGGCGGGCACTGGAAGATCTCGTCCTTCAGCTGCCGCGCGATCCCCATCCCACCGGCCGGTACCGCCTCGCCGTCCAGGATGGCCAGGTCGATCCCGCCCTTGTCCATGGTCTTGATCACGGCCGGCTCGGTCGCGCACTCGAAGTACTCGAGCTCGGGCAGGTCGGCCCCCGGGCGCTTGCCCAGGGCCAGCCGGACGGACTCCCGGGTCGTACGGTCGTCGCTGTAGACCAGGACCTTCAGCGGACGCTCTGAACTCATCGATCCATCCCAAGCTGTGTGTCTGTGACGAGTGGACACCGCGAATGCTACCGGGGCGCCTGGTCCGCCTTGCGCGCCTGTTCCTCCAACCGGTCCAGCCGGCGGTCCTCACGCCTGGCCTCCCGCTGCGACTGCTTCACCCATTGGACGAACAGCACGCCGAAGAACAGGATGCCGACGATGTCACCCGTCCCCCACAGCAGCCCACCCGCGATGTACTGGTCGCGCAGCGGCGACGGCGGCCAGGCGCGGCCGAAGCTGGTGTACCAGTCCTCGGCGATCAGCGTGGTCGCGCTCATGATCGTGATGCCCAGGAAGGCGTGGAACGGCAACGACAGGAAGATCAGCAGCAGCCGGAACGGGTAGATCACCCGGCCCGGGACCGGGTCCAGGCCGACCAGCGGCCAGAAGAACAGCGCGCCGACCGCGATGAAGTGCACGTGGAGCAGGTCGTGCAGCAGGGTGGACTGCAGGGTCGCGTCGTACCAGTTGCTGAAGTACAGCGCCCACGGGCTGAGGACGAAGAACGCGAAGCCCACCAGCGGGAAGCACAGCACCTTCGCGAACCGCGAGTGCAACACGGAGAGCAACCAGCCGCGCGGCTTCTGTGGAAGCGTGCGCAGGGCAAGGGTCACCGGGGCGCCGAGCGCCATCGCCAGCGGCGTGAGCATCGACAGGATCATGTGCTGCGCCATGTGCACGCTGAGCAGCACCGTGTCGTACGTCCCCAGCGCGGACTGGGTCGCGATCACTGCACTGCCGAGACCCACTCCGACGAACGAGAAAGTCCTGGCCCGGGACCACGAATCACCGCGGGCGCGGAGCCGGTGGACGCCGTACAGGTACACCGCACCGGTGAGGATGATCACTGCCAGTAACACCGGCTCGAACGTCCACGCCGTCAGCAACCGCAGCGCGGTGAACGGCTCGATCTGGTCGCCTGGCTCGGCGTGGAGGGGAAGCACCCTTCAACAGTAGTCAGGACCGAACGGCGTGCGGCGGCTGGTATCGGAAAGGTGAAGTCGCCGACATGCATGGGGGTGGGCGTGCCGTCAGATACCTCGACAGACATAATGACCGCGTGGCCACTGCAACCGCACTCCCAGCGTCCCGTGAGCACGGACATCACGACCGTCCCAGCATGGTCAGTGTCGGCACGATCGTCTGGCTCTCGAGCGAACTGATGTTCTTCGCCGCGCTGTTCGCGGCCTACTTCACGATCCGGTCGGTGACGACCGCCGCCGCGGCTCCTGGCGCGGACACCCTCTGGCACACGTCGACGGAGATGCTGAACATCCCGTTCGCCTCGGTGAACACGTTCATCCTGGTCGCGTCGTCGTTCACCTGCCAGGCGGGCGTGTTCGCCGCCGAGCACGGCAAGGTGGGCCGGACCGGCTCGCTGCTGAACATCCGTGCCTGGGGCATGCGTGAGTGGTTCATCCTCACGTACCTGATGGGCGCGGTCTTCATCGCCGGTCAGGTCACGGAGTACGCCACCCTGGTCCACGAGGGGATGACGATCTCGTCCTCGCCGTACGGATCGGTGTTCTACCTGACCACCGGGTTCCACGGTCTGCACGTGACCGGCGGTCTCATCGCTTTCATCTACGTCCTCGCGAGGACGTACATGGCCCGTAAGTTCACCCACGAACAGGCCGTCTCGGCGATCGTCGTGTCGTACTACTGGCACTTCGTCGACGTGGTCTGGATCGCCCTGTTCGCGACCATCTACCTGCTCAAATGAGTGAGAAGAGACTTTCCTTGTCACCGGCGCGCTTCCTCTCCGCGCGGCGACGGCACCGGTCCGCCGGCCTCGTCGTGCTCCTGTTCGGCCTCCTGGCAGTGGGTTCGGCGTACGCCGCCTTCGCCCCTGACAACGCGGTCGCGGACAACTCGGCCCAGTCCCAGCAGATCGAGGAGGGCAAGAAGCTCTTCGCGGTCGGCTGCGCCAGCTGCCACGGCCTGAACGCCGAGGGCGGCAACAACGGCGAGGGCGACCTGGCCGGGCCGTCCCTGATCGGTGTCGGCGCGGCCGCCGTCGACTTCCAGGTCGGGACCGGCCGGATGCCCGCGATGCAGCCGGGCGCCCAGATCCCGCGGAAGACCCCGGCCTACACGCCGGAGGAGATCGAGGCCCTGGCCGCGTACGTCGCGTCGCTGTCGCCGGGCCCGGCGGTCCCCGCGGAGGAGTCGTACGACATCAGCAAGGCCACCGACGAGCAGGTCACCCGCGGTGGCGAGCTGTTCCGGACGAACTGCACGGCCTGCCACAACTTCGCCGGCAAGGGCGGCGCCCTGCCCAACGGTCGGTACGCGCCGTCGCTGATGGGGGTCGACCCCAAGCACATCTACGAGGCGATGCTCACCGGTCCGCAGCAGATGCCGGTCTTCTCCGACCAGGTGCTGCAGCCGGAGGACAAGCGCGACATCATCGCGTACCTGAACGCACTGCAGGAGCAGAAGGACCCGGGCGGCTTCGGCCTCGGCCGGCTCGGCCCGGTATCCGAAGGGCTGTGGGGCTGGCTGGTCGGTATCGGCCTGCTGGTCTGCATGGCCGTGTGGATCGGCGCCAAGGGCGTCAAGGCCAAGGGAGCGAAGGCCAGTGAGTAACGACGACAAGCCGAACCTGCCCGCGGTCAGCGGGGAGGACGAGCACGGTCACGGCTCCGCCGTCGAGGTGGCGGAGCCGATCCCGGACCCGGGTATCGAGCCGCACGAGCCGCGGATCACCGACATCGACCCGAAGGCGGCCGACCGGGTCGAGCGCCAGGTCGCCACGATGTTCACGCTCGCGGGCCTGCTGTCCGTGGGCGCGTGTGTGGCGTACTTCGCGATCCCGCGCGACGCCGAGATCGCCTTCGGTCCGCTGTCCGGCAACGCGAACAACATGACGCTGGGCCTCACCCTCGGGCTGGCCCTGTTCCTGATCGGCGCCGGCGCGATCCAGTGGGCCAAGAAGCTCATGGTCGACACCGAGATCTCCGAGGACCGGCACCCCGCCAGCTCCTCCCCGGAGCAGCGCGCCGAGATCATCGACGCGTTCCAGCAGGGCGTGGCCGAGTCCGGCTTCACCCGGCGCAAGATGATCCGCCGCTCGCTGCTCGGCGCGATGGCGCTGCTCGGGCTGCCGGCCATCGTGCTGCTGCGCGACCTGGGCCCGTCCCCGGGCCGCAAGCTCTACGACACCATCTGGGCCAAGGGCATCCGGGTCGTGAACGACGTCACTCTGCGCCCGATCAAGCCGTCCGACCTGATCGTCGGCCAGCTGGTCAACGCGGCGCCGGCGAACCTGGCCCCGATCCAGGAGGAGAGCCCGGTCGAGTACCAGAACGCCAAGGCCAAGGCCGCTGTGATCGTGGTGCGGATCGCGCCCAACGAGATCCGCACGGCTCCCGGCCGGGAGAACTGGGGCATCGACGGGATCCTCTGCTACTCCAAGATCTGCACCCACGTCGGTTGCCCGATCTCCCTGTACGAGCAGACCACGCACCACGTGCTCTGCCCGTGCCACCAGTCGACGTTCGACCTGGCCGACGGTGCCAAGGTCGTCTTCGGCCCGGCGGCCCGTCCGCTGCCTCAGCTACCCTTGGCGGTGGATGCAGAGGGCTACATAGTCGCGCAGAGCGGCTTCACCGAGCCGGTCGGCCCGAGCTTCTTCGAACGAGGGTGACAGCAGTGGCAGACAAAGACTTCCCCGCTCCCGTCGCATGGGCCGACGACCGGCTCGGGATCGGCAAGATCGGCAAGAAGAACCTGCGCAAGGTCTTCCCCGATCACTGGTCCTTCATGCTCGGCGAGATCGCGCTGTACAGCTTCATCATCCTGCTGCTCAGCGGCGTCTTCCTGACCCTGTGGTTCAAGCCCTCGATGGCCGAGGTCGAGTACCAGGGCTCGTACAGCCTGCTCAAGGGCCTGCACATGTCGGAGGCGTACGCCTCGGCGCTGGACATCTCGTTCGACATCCGCGGCGGTCTGCTGATGCGGCAGATCCACCACTGGGCGGCCGTGCTGTTCGTCGCCTCGATGATGGTCCACCTGCTCCGCATCTTCTTCACCGGCGCGTTCCGCAAGCCGCGTGAGCTGAACTGGGTGATCGGCTTCGGGATGCTGTTCCTCGGCATCATCGAGGGCTTCATCGGCTACGGCCTCCCCGACGACCTGCTCTCCGGTACTGGTCTGCGCATCACCCAGGGCATGATCCAGGCGTCCCCCGTGGTCGGTACCTGGATGAGCTTCTTCATCTTCGGCGGCGAGTTCCCCGGCGACGACTTCGTGCCCAGATTCTTCACGATCCACGTGCTGCTGATCCCCGGGTTGATCCTGGCCCTGGTCACGGCCCACCTGTTCCTGGTCGTGTACCACAAGCACACCCAGTACCCGGGTCCCGGCCGGACCGAGAAGAACGTCGTCGGCTACCCGCTGATGCCGGTGTACATGGCCAAGGCCGGCGGCTTCTTCTTCGTCGTCTTCGGCATCACCGCGCTGATGGGCGCGCTGCTCCAGATCAACCCGATCTGGTTGTACGGCCCGTACAACCCGGCGGAGGTGACCGCGGGCTCGCAACCGGACTGGTACATGGGCTGGCTGGAAGGGTCGGTCCGCATCATGCCGGGCTTCGAGTCCGAGTTCTGGGGCATAACTCTGTCCTGGAACCTGATCATCCCGGCCCTGCTGATACCCCCCGCGTTCGTCACCCTGGTGGCCCTCTACCCGTTCATCGAGCAGTGGATCACCGGTGACAAGCGCGAGCACCACCTGCTGGACCGGCCGCGCAACATGCCGACCCGGACCGGTATCGGCGCCGCGTTCATCACCTTCTACGGCCTGCTCTGGATCGGTGGCGGTAACGACCTGATCGCGACCCACTTCGGCATCTCGCTGAACTCGGTCACCTGGTTCCTGCGCGTCGCGGTGTTCCTCGGCCCGGTGCTCGCGTTCTGGGCCGCCCGGCGGATCGCGATCTCGCTGCAGCGCGCCGACAACGAGCGGCTGCTGCACGGCCTGGAGTCCGGCGTGATCATGCGGTCCCCCGACGGCGAGTACACGGAGAAGCACACCCCGATCTCCAAGTACGAGGCGTACGAGCTGACCGCCCGGGAGCGCATCCTGCCGCTCGAGGTCGGTCCCGAGACCGACGAGAACGGCGTCGCGGCCCCGCACCGCGGGATCAAGAAGGTCCGGGCCGCACTGTCGCGGTTCTACTTCGCGGACGCGGTCCAGAAGCCGACCCGCGAGGAGATCGAGGCGGCGCACTCGCACGGTCACGGTCACGGCGACCACGACGAGCTCGGTCACTCCGACGAGGCCGAGGTCGAGGCCGGCGAGGCGACGACCCGCGAGCAGGTCACCAAGCACTGACCAGCGCACCACCCAGCACGACCGAAAGGCCCCGCCCAGGCGGGGCCTTTCGCTTTGCCCTCGTGTCAGTCCGCCTGGACGGCCGTGGTGACCGCGTCGAGGTACTTGGTGACGGCAGCGCGTTCGTCGGGGGTGAGTGCTTGGGTAGCGTCGACGAGGCGGTCGAGCAGGGTGCCGAAGAAGGTCCAGCCGAGGTCGACGGCTTCCGCGCTGACGCGGAGGTGGGTGCTGCGGCCGTCAGACGGGCTTCTGACGCGTTCGACGTGGCCGGCCGCTACCAGGCGATGCAGGACGGCTGTCGTCGCCTGAGACGTCATTCCAAGCTGTTTGGCTAGCCAACTCGGCGTCGCCTCCACTCCCCCGCGCTCGGCATCGAGCAATCGGATGAGCGCCCGCACGTCCGTCGCGTGCAGCCCGGTCTCCTTGGCGAACGCCGAAGCAGCCAGCTCGAGCCGCAGCGCGACCTCCCGCAGCCGGTGCACGACCTCCAACACGGCCGCCCGCTCGGGATCCGCCGGGGTGACACCTTCCCGTCCACTCACGGCCTCGAATTTACCTCACTGAGTGAGCTATCGTGCGATCGTGAGCGCCTTCGACGTTGCGTACGACGACCTGCTCGGGCGCTGGGGAGTACCGGTCGAGCAGCTCGAGGTACGAGGCGAGTTCGGCACGACCCACGTGAACGCGTGCGGGCCTTTGGACGGCCCGCCGGTCGTCCTTCTCGCCGGACATGGGGCGACGTCGGCGGTCTGGTTCACGGTGGCGCCGCGGTTGGCGGCGACCCATCGCGTGTATGCCGTGGACCTCCTCGGCGACGCGGGCCGGAGCGTGATCGACTCAGGCTCGGGTACAGCCTCAGGCTCGGGGCGTGGTGGTGCTCCCCCGCGTTCGGTCGTCGAGCTGATGAGCTGGCTCACCGGGGTGCTGGACGGGCTCGGGCTCGATCGGGTGACCGTGTGCGGTCACTCGTACGGGGCGTGGATCGGGCTGACGTACGCGCTCGCCTCGCCGGAACGAGTGGACCGGATCGCGCTGATCGACCCGACCGACTGCTTCCTCGGTCTGCGCGCGGGGTACGTGGCTCGCGCATTGCCGATGCTGCTGAGGCCGTCTGTGCGGCGCTTTGAGGCGTTCTTGCGGTGGGAGGTGGGTGGGGTCCAGGTCGAACCCGCCTGGATCCGCCTGGCGGCCCTGGGGACGCTGGAGGACACGGCCCGCCCGGTACGACCCCGGCGCCCTACAGCCGACGCGCTGCGCGGGCTCCAGGCGGACCTCCAGGTGGTGGTTGCCGGCCGCACCAGAGCCCACGATCCACGAAAGCTGGCGGATGCGGCCGCGGAGTACGGCGCGGACGTGGTGTGGATCGACGACGCGACCCACCATTCGTTGCCTGCCGCCCACACCGACGAGCTGCTACCCGTACTCCTGAAGCACCTCGGCTGAGCGAAGATGAGCGAGTGTCTGGGGACCAAGTACTCGTCCGTCCTGCCCGTACCGGCGATCGCGACCAGGTGTGGCCACTCGCCCGCGACTTCGCCACGTCCTTCCACCCGGAACGCGAGGCCTTCAACACCACGTGGTCCCGGCTGCTCGAGTCACCGGAGTCGCTCCTGCTGGTGGCGGAGCTGCCCGAGCGCGGGATCGTCGGCTATCTCCTGGCCAACAGCCACCTGACGTTCCTTGCCAACGGCCCGGTTGCCTGGGTCGAGGAGCTGATGGTCGACGAAACCCAGCGCAAATCCGGAGTCGGCCGCAGCCTGATGGATGCCGCCGAGCACTGGGCCCGATCCACCGGCGCCGCCTACCTGGCTCTGGCCAGCCGCCGCGCCGGCCCGTTCTACCTGGCCCTCGACTACGAAGACTCCGCCGTCTTCTACAAGAAGAACCTCGGCTGACCGACGCGATCTGCTCGGCTGACCACCTGCACCTTGAACAGGGACCGGGGACCTCGGACAAGAAATAGCTTGTTCAAGGTCCCCGGTGGGTGTTCGCGAGAGCCGGCGTGGGGCCGGATCAGGCCCGGTGCTGGGTCAGGGTGCTGGGTCAGGCGAGGGCCGAGCCCTGCTTGTACTGGCCCCAGGACTGGTTCCAGTCGGTCCAGCCGTTGCCGGTTTCCATCTTGCGGCTGGTGCCGGTGACGATGACGGGGTCGCCGCGCAGCGTCTGGGAGAAGTACCAGGCGCCGTCCTTGAGGCTCATGCCGACGCAGCCGTGGCTGACGTTCTCGCTGCCCTGGCTGCCGCTGGACCACGGAGCGCCGTGCATGAACTCACCGGAGCTCGTCACACGCTGGGCGTACTGGACGTCGTGGATGTCGTAGTATTCGGGGTCGCCGGGCTGGATGCCGACGGTGCGGGCGTCCATCCGCTTGGTCCGGTACTTCTCCATGATGACCTTGACGCCGCTGCGGGTGGTGAAGCCGTCCTTGCCCGCGGTGATCGGGATCGTCCGGACGTGCTTGCCGTTGATCGCGACGTACATCTGGTGCTTCTTCACGTCGACCTTGGTGACCACGGACTTGCCGATGGTGAAGCCGATCTCCCGGCTGGCGGCGCCCCAGACGTTGCCGCCGGCGTTGACGCCCTGGGTGTCGATGTTCACGGTGACCTTGGTACCGGCCGGCCAGTAGTTCTTCGGGCGGTAGTTGACCTGCTTGCTGTTCAGCCAGTGCCAGGTGCCCTCGACCGGGACCGACGTCGTCACCTTGAGCCGCTTCTCGACGGCGGCGCGGTCCTTGACCGCGTAGTTCCAGAAGATCTGGATCGGCATCGCGACGCCGACGGTCTCGCCGTTGAGCGGGGCGACCGACGCCTTCAGTCCGCTGCCCGCGGTCAGGGTGCGGAAGGTGGAGTTGATCGGGACGTCCTTGCCGTCGCCGCCCTTCGCGGTGCCGGTCAGGGTGTACTTCGCGCCCGGCTTGAGCTGGGCCGCGGAGGTCCACTGCGACTTCTCGTCGTTGAAAGTGCCCTCGACCTTGTCGCCCTTGCTGTCACGCAGCGTAACGTTCTGCAGGGTACCGCCGGTGGTCGCGACGGTGACCGGCTTGTCCGGCCGGACCGACGACGCACCCTTGGCCGGCACGATCGAGACCGTGGCCGCCGCCTGCTCCTCCTTCGGGGTGGAGGAATCCCCTGGTGTGGTGGACGCGCCCGGGGTGGAACTCGTCTGCGGTGTGCCGGACGGCGACGAGTCCGCCGCGCCCGTGTCGCTGCACGCCGTACCGGCGGCCAGCATCACGCAGATCCCCACCACGGCCAGCCCGTGCTTCTTCACCGAACCACCGAACAACATTCCCCTGTGCTCCCCTGTATGCATTCAGTCGCCGGGACAGACTAACCCGCCCTGTACCCCGACCCACGGAAACACCGCCATCGGCAAGCGCGTCAGCCCTTGCAGATGACGGTGCGTAGTGGTACCGCACGGTCCCGGGACGGTCTCCCGGGTCCGTTCATAAGACGCACACCACCGGCCGTTGGTTGGCCGGTGGTGTGCGGTTTGTCAGTGCGCGTGGTCTCCGCGGTAGTACTCGAAGACCCAGCCGGACAGCGTGACGATGCCGATCGCGCTGCCGATGATGAACAGCCACCACCCGAAGACGATGCCGAGCACGATGACCGACAGCGTCAGCGCGCACCACAGCGGCCACCAGGAGTACGGCGGGAAGAAGCCGAGCTCGCCGGCACCTTCCACGATCTCGGCTTCCTTGCGGTCCTCCGGACGGGGGTCCATCCGGCGGGCGGTGATGCTCAGGTAGAACGCCACCAGCAACGACAGGAAGAACGTCATCACCAGGGCGGTGGTACCGGTCGGGTCCTCGGACATGAACCAGTAGATCGGGGTGACGACCACCAGGAACAGCGTCAGGATGCCGAAGACCCAGGCCTCGACCTTCATGCCTTACCCTCTCCATCCGCGCCGGTCGAGCCGGTGCCTGCGTTCAGGTTGCGCTCGAGGTTCTCCACCCGGCCCTGGTCCTCACCCGCGTCGAGCAGGTTGTCCCGCGGCGCACCGCTGTCGGCGTACTCCGCGAGGGCGATGTCCGGGTGATGCAGGTCGAACGCCGGGCTCTCGGACCGGATCCGCGGCAGCCGGGTGAAGTTGTGCCGCGGCGGCGGGGAGCTGGTCGCCCACTCCAGCGAGCGGCCCCAGCCCCACGGGTCGTCGACCCCGACGAGCGGCGCCTTACGGGACTTGTAGACGTTGTAGAAGAACGGCAGCATCGACAGGCCGAGCACGAAGGCACCGATGCTGGACACCTCGTTCAGCGTGGTGAAGCCCTCGTTGGCGCCGTACGACGCGTACCGCCGCGGCATGCCCTCGACGCCCAGCCAGTGCTGCACCAGGAACGTCGTGTGGAAGCCGATGAACAGCAGCCAGAAATGCAGCTTGCCGAGCTTCTCGTCGAGCATCCGGCCGGTCATCTTCGGCCACCAGAAGTAGAACCCGGCGAACATCGCGAAGACCACGGTGCCGAAGACGACGTAGTGGAAGTGCGCGACCACGAAGTACGAGTCGGACAGCTGGTAGTCCAGCGCCGGCGAGGCCAGGATGACGCCGGTCAGCCCGCCGAAGAGGAAGGTCGTCAGGAAGCCGATCGACCACAGCATCGGGGTGTCGAAGGAGATCGACCCGCCCCACATCGTGCCGATCCAGTTGAAGAACTTCACCCCGGTCGGGACCGCGATCAGGAATGTCATGAACGAGAAGAACGGTAGGTTCACCGCGCCGGTGACGAACATGTGGTGCGCCCACACCGCGACCGACAGGACCGCGATCCACAGCGTCGCCGCGACCAGACCGATGTAGCCGAAGACTGGTTTGCGGCTGAACACCGGCAGGATCTCGGTGATGATGCCGAAGAACGGCAGCGCGATGATGTAGACCTCGGGATGCCCGAAGAACCAGAACAGGTGCTGCCACAACAGTGGCCCGCCGTTCGCGGCATCGAAGACGTGAGCGCCGAGTAGTCGGTCGGCCTCCAGCATCAGCAGCGCGCCGGCCAGGATCGGGAAGGCGATCAGGACCAGGATCGACGTGACCAGGATGTTCCAGGTGAAGATCGGCATCCGGAACATGGTCATGCCCGGCGCCCGCATCGTGATGATCGTGGTGACGAAGTTGACCGCGCCCAGGATGGTGCCGAGACCGGCCATCCACAGACCCATGATCCACAGGTCACCGCCGATGCCCGGCGAGCGGACCGCGTTCGACAGCGGGGCGTAGGCGAACCAGCCGAAGTCGGCCGCGCCGCCCGGGGTGAAGAACCCGCTGATCGTGATCAGGCCGCCGAACAGGAACAGCCAGAAGCTGAACATGTTGAGCCGCGGGAACGCGACGTCGGGGGCGCCGATCTGGACCGGCATGATCACGTTCGCGAAGCCGACGAACAGCGGCGTCGCGAACAGCAGCAGCATGATCGTGCCGTGCATCGTGAAGAGCTGGTTGTAGACCTCTTCGTTCACGATCTGCAGGCCCGGCCGGGCCAGCTCGGCGCGGATGACCAGCGCCATCACACCGCCGATCAGGAAGAACGCGAACGAGGTCAGCAGGTACAGGTGACCGATCAGCTTGTGGTCGGTGGTGGTGAGCCACTTGACCGCGATCTGGCCCTTGCTGCGCCGCAGCGGTCGCGCGGTCGCCCCGATGGCGCCCGTGCGCTCGGCGTAGTCGGTCACTTCTCGCCCTCCTGCTCCCCGTGGCCGGGAATGGTGGTCGCGTCCTGACCACCGGTCGCGGCGCCGGTCTGGCCCTTCGCGGCCAGCTCCCGCAGGTGCGCCTGGTACTCGTCGGCCGTGACCACCTTGACGGTGAACACCATCCGGCTGTGGTAAAGCCCGCACAGCTCCGCGCACTTACCCGCGAAGGTGCCGGTCTTGGTCGGGGTCAGCTCCAGCTTGTTGGTGCGCCCCGGGATGACGTCGAGCTTGAAGTAGAACGACGGAACCCAGAAGGAGTGGATCACGTCCGGCGAGGTCAGCTCGAAGTGCACCGACTCGTTCACCGGGAGCCACAGCTCGGCCGGCTTGTCCAGGGTGCCGGTCTCCCAGACCCCGTCCTGGCCGTCGACCGTCTCCTTGTAGTTGAAGGTCCACTGCCACTGCTGGCCCACCACGTTGATGGTGTGCTGCGGGTTGTCCGACATCGCGGTGATCTTGTTGCCGTGCTCGACGGTGTAGAAGAAGAGCACGCCGATGATCGCGAACGGGGCCAGCGTGTACAGGACCTCCAGCGGGAGGTTGTAGCGCGTCTGCCGCGGGGCGTCGTCGTTCCGCTTGCGGTACCGGACCGCGGCGTACAGGATCAGCGCCCAGACCAGCACGCCGATGATCAGGGCGGCGATCCAGGCGCCGATCCACAGACTCCGGACGGCTTCCGTCCGATCCGTTGCACCCTCCGGCAGACCAAGTCGTTTCCACTGCGCATTGGTCTCGGCCGAGCAGCCGGCCAGCACAAGCGTGCCGACCACCACTGCTGCGGGGACCAGCAGGCGTCGCTTCGCCGGACGTGCGGCGGCGCGGATCTTCCGACCCGTCGCGCGCGCGACCACTCCGGGCGTGCCGTTCGAACCCACGGGGCGCCTTTCCCTTCCCAGGTGAGACTGACGACAGAACACTACTGGACACCACTTCGCGTTCTGCGCACAGGTAGCCCTTAGCGTTTCTCTTATGAACGAGCGTGCGTACCTGGATGCGGCGACGTCCGAACCGTTGCACCCGGCGGCGCGCGAGGTGTTGCTGTCGGCCCTGGATTGCGGCTGGGCCGATCCGGCCCGTCTGCACCACGAGGGGCGGACCGCGAGACTCCTGCTGGACAACGCCCGCGCGGTCCTCGCCGACGCGGTCGGAGTGCGTCCGGACGAGCTGTATCTGACCACCTCCGGGACGGCCGCGATCCAGGCCGGCGTGACCGCGATCGCGGCCGCCCGCCGCCGGATCGGGGCCACGGTCGTCCACTCCGCCGTCGAGCACTCCGCCGTACTCCACGCCGCCGCCGCGGCCGGTACGCCGTCCGAGGTGGGCGTGGGTCTCACCGGCAGGGCCGACCTCGCCGCGTTCGGTGACGCGGTGAGTGCGCCCGGTGTCGCGTTGGCGGCGCTGCAGTCGGCCAATCACGAGGTGGGGACGCGGCAACCGATCGAGCAGGCCGCGGACCTGTGCCGGCAGGCCGGGGTACCGCTGCTCGTGGACGCCGCCGCGTCGATCGGGCACGAGGACGTACCGGCGGGCTGGTCCGCGTTGATCGGGAGCGCCCACAAGTGGGGTGGTCCGGCCGGGGTCGGGCTGCTCGCGGTCCGCAGGGGGACGCGGATCACGCCCTCCTGGCCGATGGACGAACGCGAGGACGGTCTCTCCCCCGGTCACCCGAACATACCGGCCGCCCTCGCCGCCGCGGCCGCGCTGCAGGCTCGCCGGGTCGAGGCGGCCGACCTCGGCGAGCAGCACCGCGCCTGGATCGACGAACTCCGGCACCGCCTGGCCGCGGAGCTCGAGGACGTCGAGGTCGTCGGCGACCCGGACGACCGGCTCCCGCATGTCCTGACCTTCTCCTGCTTGTACGTCGACGGTGAGGCACTCGTGACCGCGTTGGACGCCGAGGGGTTCGCGGTGTCGAGCGGATCCGCCTGTACGGCGAGCACGCTGCGCCCGTCCCACGTCCTCGCGGCGATGGGCGTCCTGACCCACGGCAACGTCCGCGTCTCGCTCGGCCGGACCACCACGTACGACGAGGTGGACCGGTTCGCGGCCGTACTCCCCGGCATCGTCCGCCGGATCCGCGCGGAGGTCGGCCTGTGACGACGCTCGACTGCCGCGGGATGCTCTGCCCGCTGCCCGTGATCAAGCTGGCCCAGGCGTTCCCGGGTCTCGCGGTCGGCGACACCATCACCGTGCTCGCCGACGACCCGGCCGCGGCCACCGACATCCCCGCCTGGTGCCGGATGCGCTCGCAGGCACTGGTCTCCGCGGCCGGCGGGACGTACGTGGTCCGCAAGCTCGCGTGACGGCGTAAAGGGTTGGCGCGAGCTCGGTGGTTGCGCCCAAGCTACGTCTCGTGACCGACTTCAGCCACAAGCCCACGTTGGCCGGCGAGCGGGTGATCCTGCGACCGCTGGACGAGGCCGACTTCCCGATGATGCGGGCGGCGATGGCCGATCCGGAGGTGGCCCGGCTGACCTGGAGCCAGGCCGCGATCAGCGAGGAGAAGGCCCGCGAGTGGTTGCGGACCCGCAAGGACCAGCCGGACCGGCTCGACCTGGCGATCGTCGACAAGGCGAGCGGTGAGTCCGTCGGCGAGGCGGTGCTGAACGAGTACGACCCGGACAACCTGTCCTGCAACTTCCGGATCCTGATCGGCCCGGGAGGGCGGGACCGCGGTCTCGGCACCGAGGCGACCCGGATGATCGTCGGGTACGGGATCGAGGAACTCGGGCTGCACCGGATCAGCCTCGGCGTGTACGCGTTCAACCCGCGCGCCCAGCGGGCGTACGAGAAGGCCGGGTTCGTGGTCGAGGGCCGGCTCCGCGACGAGCTGCGCTGGGAGGGCGAGTGGGTGGACTCGATCGTGATGTCCGTCTTGGCCCCGGAGTGGAAGGCTGCGCTACGTTCGTCGGGTGAGTGAGCGCATCGCCGTCCTGACCGGCGCCGGCATCTCGACGGCGTCCGGGATCCCGGACTTCCGCGGGCCGCAGGGGCTGTGGACGAAGGACCCGGGAGCGGCGGCGCTGTTCGACATCGACGAGTACGTCGCGGACCCGGCGATCCGGGTCGCCGCGTGGAAGCAGCGCCTCGCCGGACCCGCGTGGTCCGCCGAGCCGAACGCGGGCCACCGCGCCCTGGTCGAGCTGGAGCGGCAGGGCCGGTTGACCGCGCTGATCACCCAGAACGTCGACGGCCTGCACCAGAAGGCGGGGTCCAAGAACGTCCTCGAACTGCACGGCACCGTCTGGTTCGTCGACTGCCTCGCCTGCGACCACCGGATCCCGATGGCCGAGGTGACACCCCGCCTCGAAGCCGGCGAGCAGGACCCGGCCTGCAGCCTCTGCGGCGGCATCCTCAAGTCCGCGACCGTCTCCTTCGGCCAGTCCCTCGACCGGCAGGTACTGGACGCCGCGACCGCCGCCGTCGAAGCCTGCGACACCTTCTACGCCATCGGCACCTCCCTCCAGGTCTACCCGGCCGCCGGCCTCTGCGACGTGGCCCTCTCCGCCGGCAAACGCCTCGTCATCCTGAATGCCCAACCCACCCCGTACGACGAGGAAGCCGACACCGTCCTGCACTCCCCCATCGAAACCACCCTCCCCACCCTCGTCACCTGACCGACGGACCGTCCCGCACGAACCAACGGGACGAATCCGCAGCTAGGCACGGGACGAATCCGCAGCGGGACCCCGGACGAATCCGCAGTAGGATCCGTCCGTGGAGATCGTGAAGCGGGCTGTCGCCGACCTTGTGCGACGAGGCGCAACTGGAGCCCAGCCTGTTCCGGGCGATCAAAGCCGAGATCGACCGGGACCGGCGGCCGGGGCGTTTCCTCCTGACCGGCTCCTCGCGGCTGCTCTCCGCCCCGGACATGGCCGCCTCGCTGGTGGGCAGGGTGGAGACGATCGAACTTTGGCCCTTCTCCCAGGGTGAGCTGCTCGGTACCAAGGAAGACTTCGTCGATCTCATCTTCGACTCTCCCGCCGATCTCATTCGCACGACGCAGGTCACCAGAACCGAACTCGTCAAGCACGTCGTCACCGGCGGGTACCCCGAGGTCGTCCGGAGGCAGCCCTCCCGTCGGCCGGCCTGGTTCGAGAGCTACCTGACGACGATCACCCGATCGGTGATCGGCGGGCTGTCTGCGATCGAACGTCTGGCCGAGATGCCCAAGCTCCTCAGGTTGTGCGCTGCCCGAACCGGCAACGAGCTCAACGTCAGCGCGATCGCCGGCGACCTCGGGTTCCCGGCCCGGACGGTCGACGGGTACTTGAGCTTGCTGACCGAAGCCTTTCTCATCGATCGGATCCCCGCGTGGTCGACCAACCTGAGTAGCAAGGTGGTCCGACGGCCGAAGCTCGTCGTCACCGACACCGGCCTGGCCGCCCACCTGATCGGCGCGCACTCGGCAACCATCGACCGGCCAGGTGGACCGTTCGGCCAGTTGCTCGAAACCTTTGTCGCCAATGAGATCCGCAAGCAGGTGACCTGGTCCGCCGCGCGGCCGACTGTCTGGCACTTCCGGGATCGCAGCGGCGCAGAGGTCGACCTGGTTCTCGAACATCCCGACGGCCGCATCGTGGGTCTTGAGATCAAGGCGACCAGCAGCCCCGGACTCGACGATCTGCGCGGGCTGCGGTTCCTGGCGGACCGGCTGGGTGATCGCTTTCATTTCGGGGTGCTTCTGCACAGCGCACCCGAGGCGACGCGATTCGGGCCGAAGCTGGCAGCTCTGCCGACCGCGGCTCTGTGGAACACAGTGACCTGACCGCGATCTTCGAGGTCTTCCGTCGGGCGGGGGGCCGGGTTAGCGTCCCCGCAGGTTGTTCCGGTTGGGGAGGGGACCCGCATGGTCAGGTTCGTACGGTTTCGGGCTCGTTGGGTCGCCGGGGTCACGGCGGCCGCTGTTGTTGCTGTCGGCCTCGGTACGCCGGCTTCCGCGCCTGCTGGACCGGCCGCGGACCGGGTGATCACGCTGGCCGGTTCGCTGCAGAGCGAGCTCGGGTGTGCCGGGGACTGGGATCCTGGCTGTGAGCAGACCCGGCTGGGCACGGCCGCGCCGTACGGGAAGGTGTTCGACGTCCCGGCCGGCTCGTACGAGTTCAAGGTGACCGTCAACGGGAGCTGGGACGAGAACTACGGCGCCGGTGGCGTCCTGAACGGGCCGAACCTGCCGCTCCGGATCGAGGGACCGGCGAAGCTCAGGTTCAGCTACGACGACACGAGTCACGTGGTCAGCGTGCAGCCGGTCGACCTGGCCGGTGGCCTGAGCCCCGCCGACAAGGCGCTCGCGACGCCGAGTCTGCGGCAGGACCTGACCAAGGAGCGGTTCTACTTCCTGATGGCGGACCGGTTCGCCAACGGGGACCGGTCCAACGACGCGGGCGGTCTCACCGGCGACCGGCTGAGTACCGGGCTCGACCCCACCGACAAGGGCTTCTACCACGGTGGCGACCTGGCCGGCGTGATCCAGAAGCTCGACTACATCAAGTCGCTCGGGACGACGAGCATCTGGCTGACCCCGTCGTTCAAGAACCGCCCGGTCCAGGGCGCCGGCGCGGACGCGAGCGCCGGGTACCACGGGTACTGGATCACCGACTTCACCCAGATCGACCCGCACCTGGGCACCAACGCGGACATGCGCCGGCTGATCGATCTCGCGCACCGCAAGGGGATGAAGGTCTTCTTCGACATCATCACCAACCACACCGCGGACGTGATCGCGTACGAGTCCGGCCAGTACGGGTACATCCCGAAGGCGACCAGCCCGTACAAGGACGCCGCCGGCACCGTCTTCGACGACAAGCAGTACGCCGCCGGGGACACCTTCCCCGCCCTGGACCGGAACACGTCGTTCCCGAACGTGCCGGTGTTCCGGACCCCGGCCGACGCGACCGTCAAGGTACCGGCCTGGCTCAACGACCCCACGCTCTACCACAACCGCGGCGACTCGACCTTCGCCGGCGAATCGAGCGAGTACGGCGACTTCGTCGGACTGGACGACCTGTTCACCGAGCAGCCGAAGGTCCGGGACGGGATGACCGACGTCTACAAGGCGTGGGCCGAGTTCGGCATCGACGGGTTCCGGATCGACACCGTCAAGCACGTGAACCTGGAGTTCTGGCAGAAGTTCTCCCCCGCGATCCTGGCCGCGGCCAAGGCGAAGGGGTCGAAGGACTTCTTCATGTTCGGCGAGGTGTTCGACGCGGACCCGAGGTTCATGTCGACCTACACCACCAAGGGCGCCCTGCAGGCCACCCTCGACTTCGGGTTCCAGCAGAACGCGGTCGCCTTCGCCCAGGGCAAGCCGACGGCGCAACTGCGCGACTTCTACGCAGGAGACGACTACTACACCGACACGGACTCGAACGCGTACCAGCTGCCCACGTTCCTCGGGAACCACGACATGGGCCGGATCGGGCTGTTCCTCAAGCAGGGCGGCGCGGCCGGTACGGAACTGCTGCAACGGGACAAGCTGGCGCACTCGCTGATGTTCCTGACCCGCGGCCAGCCGGTGGTCTACTACGGCGACGAGCAGGGCTTCACCGGGCCGGGTGGCGACAAGGACGCGCGGCAGGACATGTTCGCCACCAAGACCGCGGACTACGCGGACGACGAGGTGGTCGACGGGACCGGGACGACCACGATCGGCAGCAAGGACCGGTACGACGTCAACGCGCCGATGTACAAGCACATCGCGGAACTGCAGAAGCTGCGCGCGAAATACCCGACCCTCGCCGACGGGACCCAGGTGCACCGGTACTCGTCGACAGCGGGCGGCCTGTACGCGTTCAGCCGGATCGGTGCCGACAAGGTCGAGTACGTCGTGGTCGCGAACAACTCCACCTCGGCGAAGACGGCGACCATCCCCACGTACGGCTCGAACAGCAACTTCCGTCCGGTGTACGGCGGGACGAAGACCGTCCGGACGGACCGGGAAGGCCGGGTTCAGCTCACCCAGGCCCCGCTGTCCGTCACGGTGTACCAGGCCCAGTCGAAGGTCCCCGGTCGCAGCAAGGCGCCCGCCGTGTACCTGAGCGCACCGGAGCCCGGCGGTACGGTCGGTGGTCGCGCGGAGATCGCCGCGGCCGTCCCGGAGAACACCCCGGCCACTGTGACCTTCGGATACCGCCCTGTCGGTACCACTGCCTGGCAGTGGCTCGGCTCGGACGACAACGCGCCGTACCGCGTGTTCCACGACGTCTCCGCTCTCCCCAAGGGGACGCTGCTCGAGTACCGCGCGGTGCTGAAGGACTCCTCCGGCAACTACTCCGTGTCCGGCTCGTACGGCCTGGTCGGGGATGCCCCGGCTCCCGGTGGCGGCGGGGGCGGTGGCGGCGGCCCCGTGGTGCAGCCGGCGAACGTCAGCGTGCCCGGTGACCACAACAGCGAGATGGGCTGCCCGGCGGACTGGTCCCCCGACTGCGACCAGGCGCAGCTCACCCTGGACGCCAACGACAAGGTGTGGAAGGGCACGTACTCGCTGCCCGCCGGCGAGCACGCGTACAAGGCGGCGATCAACAAGACGTGGGACGAGAACTACGGAGCCGGCGGGGACCGGAACGGCGCCAACATCTCGTACACCGCGCCCGGCACCCCGGTGAAGTTCTACTACGAGCACGGCCGGCACTACGTCACGTCCGACGCCCAGGGACCGATCGTCACGGTGCCCGGGTCGTTCCAGTCCGAGCTGGGCTGTTCGGCGGACTGGTCACCCGACTGCATGCGACCCTGGTTGACCGACCAGGACGGCGACGGGACGTTCACCTGGTCGACGACCGAGTTGGGAGCGGGCAGCTATGAGGCGAAGGTCGCACACGGCCTGTCCTGGGACGAGAGCTACGGCGCGGGCGGCAGTCCGACCGGGGCGAACATCCCGATCAACGTGCCGGGCGACGGGCTGGTCGTCACGTTCTCGTACGACCTCGCGACCCACGTGCTCACCGTGACCACGGCGAAGCCCGGCGCGCAGCCGGATCTCAAGCAGGCCAAGGCGTACTGGCTGACGAAGGACCTGCTCGCCGTACCGGCCGTGGCGCACCCGGAACGGTCCCGGTGGCGGCTGCACTGGTCGCCCACCGGCGAGCTCGCCGTGGACGCGGGCGACCTCGGCGGCTCCTCCTCGGCCCTGCGGTACGACGCGGCCGGGATCCCCGCGAAGGTGCTCGCCAAGTTCCCGGCGCTGAAGGACTACGTCGCACTCCGGCTGGACAAGGCGGACGCGCGGAAGATCCTCACCGGCCAGCTCGGCCTCGCCCAGTACGACGACGCCGGTCGGCTCCTCGACGCGACCGGCGTCCAGATCCCCGGGGTCCTGGACGACCTGTACGGCGGATCCGCGGCGAACCGCTCGTACGGTGTCACCTGGCACGGCGGCGTCCCGCGGTTCACCGTGTGGGCGCCGACCGCGCAGAAGGTGGACCTGCTCGCGGGTTCGCAGCGGATCGCGATGCGGCCGAACTCCGACGGGTCGTGGTCCGTCGACGGCCGCCGGAGCTGGGCGAACGCCTTGTACCGGTACGAGGTGACGGTGTTCGCACCGAGTACCGGCAAGGTGGAGACGAACGCAGTCACCGACCCGTACTCGGTCGCGCTGACCACCGACTCGACGTACTCGGTGGCCGTGGATCTCGACGACCCGGCCGGGAAGCCGTCGCTCTGGTCCCACACCCCGGCTCCGAAGCTGGCTCGTCCGGTGGACTCGACGATCTACGAGCTGCACGTCCGGGACTTCTCGATCAACGACCCGACCGTGCCGGCCGCACACCGCGGGAAGTACCTCGCGTTGGCGGACGAGGGGAACGGGACCAAGCACCTGCGCAAGCTCGCGCAGGCCGGGCTGAACACGGTGCACCTGTTGCCGACGTTCGACATCGCGTCGATCCCCGAAGGCGTCCAGTCCTCGCCCGACTGCGACCTGAAGGCGATGCCGCCGGACTCCGAGCAGCAGCAGGCCTGCGTGACCGCGACCGCGGCGACCGACGGGTTCAACTGGGGCTACGACCCGTACCACTGGCTCGCGCCCGAGGGGTCGTACGCGACGAAGAAGGACGGGCTCGATCGGGTCGCCGAGTTCCGCACGATGGTGGGTGGGCTGCACAAGTCTGGGCTGCGGGTCGTCCTCGACCAGGTGTACAACCACACCCCGTCCGCCGGGCAGGCGCCAACCTCGGTGCTGGACAAGGTGGTCCCGGGGTACTACCAGCGGCTGAACGCGAGCGGCTCGGTGGAGACCTCGACGTGCTGCAGCAACATCGCCACCGAGCACGCGATGGCCGAGAAGATCATGGTCGACAGCACGGTCAGCTGGGCCCGGAACTACCGGGTGGACGGCTTCCGGTTCGACCTGATGGGCCATCACAGCAAGGCGAACATGCTCAAGGTCCGGGCCGCCCTGGACCAGCTCACGCTCGCCAAGGACGGCGTCGACGGCAAGGCGGTGTTCCTCTACGGCGAGGGCTGGAACTTCGGTGAGGTCGCGAACGACGCCCTCTTCGTCCAGGCGCGCCAGGGCAACCTCGGCGGGACCGGGATCGGGACGTTCTCCGACCGCCTTCGCGACGCGGTCCGGGGCGGTGGACCCTTCGACGAGGATCCGCGCGTGCAGGGCTTCGGATCAGGTGCCGCCTCCGACCCGAACGGTGCCCCGGTCAACGGCTCACCCGCCGACCAGGCCAAGCGGCTCGCGCACGACACCGACCTGGTCCAGCTCGGCCTGGCCGGGAACCTGCGCGGCTTCACCTTCCGGTCGGCCGACACCGGTGCCGTGGTCCGCGGCGACGGCGTCGACTACAACGGCTCCCCCGCCGGGTACGCCGACCAGCCGGTCGAGGTGATCACCTATGTCGATGCCCATGACAACGAAACGCTGTGGGACTCGCTGACCTTCAAGCTGCCCGCGACGCTGCCGATGGCGGACCGGGTCCGGATGAACACGGTGTCGCTGGCCACGACCGCGCTGGCCCAGACCCCGTCGTTCTGGCATGCCGGGTCCGACCTGCTGCGGAGCAAGTCGCTCGACCGGAACTCGTACGACTCGGGCGACTGGTTCAACACGCTGGACTGGACCGGCGCCGACAACGGGTTCGGGCACGGGCTGCCACCGAAGCCGGACAACGAGGAGAAGTGGTCGTACATGCGGCCGCTGCTCGGGAACCAGGCGCTCAAACCGTCCGCGGCCGACGTGGCGGCGGCCGGTGGGCAGGCGACCGACCTGCTGAAGCTCCGGTTCTCGACGCCGCTGTTCCGGCTGGGAACGGCCGAGCTGATCAACCAGAAGGTGTCGTTCCCGCTCAGTGGTACCGCGGCCGCCAAACCCGGGGTGATCACGATGCGCGTCGACGACACCGTCGGGCCCGACGTCGACCCGGCGCTGAAGGGCGTCCTGGTCGTCTTCAACTCGTCCGGCGCGGCCGTCACCCAGCAACTCGACGGCCTCACCGGGGCGGACCTGAGCCTCTCCCCCGTCCAGGCGGCCGGCTCGGATCCCGTGGTCAAGCAGACCAGCTGGAACGCGGCCACCGGTACGGTCACCGTCCCGGCCCGCACGGTCGCCGTCCTGGTCCAGCGCTGACCACCCCGATCAGGAGCTTCGCCGCCACAGAATCTCGACCAACGTGCCTGGTCAAGACAGCTGACCGAGGGCGGCGAATCGAGTCGCGGCGACGAACACGCATCCGCTCAGGATCAGCAGGTTCACCGCCACCGATCCCGGCTCCCTCAAGGAGGCGTGGCTGATCGCGGCACCCACCATCACGACGCCCAGGCCGACCGCGGCGAGCGGCGTGAGGTACCGCGCGGTGTCCGTGAGCCACGGCGCGAACAGCCCGGCGACGGCGAGCAGTTCGCAGATCGCGACCCCGCGGACCAACGGCAACGGGAACGGCGCGATCCCGGTCTGCCCGGACGCGATCAGACGGTCCCGGGACATCGTCGACTTGGCGACCCCTGACACGGTGAAGACGGCAGCGAGCAGGCCGGTGACGACCCAGGTGGCGAAGGTCATGGTGTCTCCTCTGGTGTGGGGATACGGTCGGAGACGATCGACCAGACCTGGCTGTGACTGCTTCCGGGACGATGACCTGGACTGTCACGGGCGGATGCCGTGGATCGTCCTAGAGGGTGTGATGGATCAAGCCGGTACCTCGCTGCGCCCGTTGCTGCTGTCGATCGCGTACCGCATGCTCGGCCGCTTCGGCGACGCGGAGGACGTCGTCCAGGAGGCGTACCTGCGCCTGCACCGGGAGACCGACGAGGTCGCGTCGCCGAAGGCGTTCCTCACCACGGTGACCACACGGCTAGCGATCGACCAGTTGCGTTCGGCTCGCCGCCAACGGGAGGTGTACGCCGGGCCGTGGCTGCCGGAGCCGGCCGTGGACGAGTACGTCGACCTCGCGGATCGCGTTGCCTTGTCCGACTCGCTCGCCACCGCGTTCCTCCTGGTACTGGAGCGGTTGTCGCCGGATCAGCGGGCCGTGTTCCTGCTGCGGGACGTGTTCCAGTACCCGTACGACGAGGTGGCCGCGATGCTGGCGAAGAGTCAGCCGGCCGTGCGGCAGCTCGCGGTCCGGGCTCGGCGGTTGCTCGCAGAGGAGCGGCCGCGGTTCGAGCCGTCGGAGTCCGAGCGGGACGAGTTGACGCGACTGTTCGTTGCCGCGTGTGAGGACGGCGAGCTGGAGCCGTTGGTCACTCTGCTCGCGCCCACGGTGACGTTCGTCGGCGACGGCGGCGGCAAGGCGCAGGGATTGCCGCGCCCGGTGGCCGGATCGGACCGGGTCGCGCGGCTGCTGATAGGGGCCTTCAGCAAGTTTTCGGCCGTGGGGGTGACGGTCGAACCGGTCCATGTCGGCGGGCAGCCCGCGCTGCGGATGCTCGGGCCGGACGGGCGGACCGTGGCGGTATGGTCGATGGTCCTCGCCGACGGCCGGGTGGCCGCGATCCACGGGGTGGTCAACCCCGAGAAACTCGGCCACCTTCCCTGAGCGTCAGGGGATGCGGACCACCAGGGCGGACGGGTCGACCTTGGCGCTGAGCGTGGTGCCGTCGGCGATGGCGTCGCCGTCGAGTTGCCGACGAACCGTCTTCGTGGCCTTCACCTGGATCCGCTCGCCGGTGAAGCGCTCGATGTGCCGGCCCTCGTTGATCGACTTGACCACCAGGCCGAGCGCGAGCCGGGGCCAGTGGCTGAGCCGCCGCGGCGCCAGGACCACGGCGTCGATCCGGCCGTCGTCGGGCGCGGCCTCGGGCAGCAGCGGGATGTTCGCCTGCAGGGTGCCGACGTTGCCGATCACCACGGTCCGGGCCCGCCGCGTCACCGGCGGCTGGTCGTCGACGACGATCTCCACCTTCACGAACGGGTGGTTCAGGTTCTTCAGCGTCGACACCACGTACGCCGCCCAGCCGACCCGCTTCTTCAGTTCGTCCGGCGCGTCGGCGATGATCGCCGCGTCCAGGCCGAGACCGGCCATCACCACGAACCGGTCGGTGGTCAGCTCGTCGCCCTCGATCAGCACGCTGTCGATCCGCTGCTCGGCCCCGTCCAGCAACTCGCCGAGCGCGGCCTCGAGGTCGAGCGAGATGCCGAGGTTGCGGGCGAGCAGGTTGCCGGTCCCGGCGGGCAGGACGGCGACCGGGATGTTGGTCCGGGCCAGCTCGGCGCAGGCCACCCGGACGGTCCCGTCCCCGCCGGCCACCACGACCAGGTCCACCGTCTCCTCGATCGCGCGGCGCGCCATCGTCACGCCGGCGTCGTCCTCGGTCGTCTCGAGCCAGAGCGGCTCGTCGAACCCACGCTTGGTCAGCGCGGCCCCGACGGTGTCGCGGAACACGTCGGCGTCCCCGACCTTGATCGGATTCAGGATCACCGCCACCCGCCGCGCCTCGTCGTCCACGGCTTGATCGGCCGCCGCCTGGCCGGCTGCGCCCTGATCGGTCGAGGCTTTGTCCGTGGTGGCCTGGTCCGCGGGTGGCTCGGTCGGTTCGTCGTCGTCCGCGGTGGCTTGCTCGGACTGGGGGTGGTCCGACGTCGCCGGGTTGTCGTCCGGGGTGGCGTCCGGCGCGGGGCAGCCGTCGAGGTCTTCGGGCGGGGTGGACTCTGTCACCTGATTTTGTCCGTTCGGAGCGCTAGCGTGCTGGCGTGAGCAGCCTTCCACGGAGTACGCCCGAAGCCCAAGGCCTGACGGCCACCGTCCTCGACGATTTCGTCGCGGCCCTCGACGCGTCGAGCCAGGAGATCCAGACCGTGATGCTGGTGAAGAACGGTCACGTCGTGCTCGAGGAGGAGTGGTCGCCGTACCGGCTGGCCGATCCGCACCTGCTGTTCTCGGTGTCGAAGAGCTTCACCTCGATGGCGGTCGGACTGGCGATCGAGGCCGGCCTGCTCACGCTCGACGACAAGGTGGTGTCGTTCTTCACCGCCGACGAGCTGCCCGCGACGATCGGCGAGCACCTCGCCGCGATGGAGGTCCGGCACCTGCTGACGATGACGACCGGACACAGCGAGGACACCGTCGAGGCGCTCACCCGCGACCGCCGGATGGTCCGGATCTTCCTCGGCCTGGAGGTCGAGCACGCTCCGGGCACCGCTTTCGTCTACAACAGCGGCGCGACGTACATGCTGTCCGCGATCCTGCAGCGGCTCACCGGCGAGCGCCTGCTCGACTACCTGCGCCCGCGGCTGTTCGAGCCGCTCGGCGTGACCGAGGCGACCTGGGACGTGTCCCGCGAGGGCATCACCACCGGCGGCTGGGGTCTGAGTATCAGCACCGAGTCGCTGGCCAAGTTCGGCCAGTTCCTGCTCCAGCGCGGTGAGTGGGAGGGCCGGCAGCTGGTCCCCGCCGCATGGATCGACGAGGCGACCGCCGGCCAGGTCGACAACAGTCACCGCGACACCGCGGACTGGCGGGTCGGCTACGGGTACCAGTTCTGGCGGGCCCGCCACAACGCGTACCGCGGCGACGGCGCGTTCGGTCAGTTCTGCCTGGTCCTGCCCGACCACGACACCGCGGTGATCATCACCAGCGCCGGGTCCGACATGCAGGCCACGATGGACACGATCTGGGCCCACCTGCTGCCCGCCCTCGAAGGTCGTGCGCCGGAGACCCCCTTGGCACCTCGACCCGAGAAGCTGGAGCTGCTCCCACCGACGGGTCCGGCACCCACAGCCGGCGACGGGAGGACGTACACCTTCGAGCCGACCGTGACCGGCCTCGTCGCCGTACGCCTCGACCCGGACGGCACCGGCACGTTCACGTTGTCCTCGGGGCAGGGCACCCAGGAGATCCGGTGCGCACCGGGCGACTGGCAGGAGCAGTACGACGTCCTCCAGGAGCCCAAGCAGCGCATCGTCACCTCGGCCCACGGCGGCGACGGCACGTTCACGGCCACCATCCGGTTCCTGGAGACTCCCTTCGTCGCCACCTTCACCTGTCGTCCGGCCGATCAGGGGATGACGGTCGACGCCGCCGTCAACGTCGCGTTCGGCCCGACGGAGCACACCCTCACGTCGTTGTGACCCAGGTCATGTCACACCTTCGTCCGGCTGCGTGTCCTCCGCGATGACAAGCAGTCGACAAGGAGGACCGAGATGAAGGTCTTGGTGGCAGGCGCAACCGGCGGACTAGGACGCTCGCTGGTACCGAAGCTGGTGGCGGCCGGGCACGAGGTGACCGGGATGATCCGGTCGGAGTCCGGCGCGGCCACGGTCCGGGCGCAGGGAGCCGACGTGGTCCTGGCCGACGGGCTCGACACGGCCGCGGTGAAGGCGGCCGTGGCCGGGGTGGCGCCGGAGGTGGTGGTGCACCAGATGACCGCGCTCAAGGGCGGCATCGACTTCAAGCACTTCGACGACAGCTTCGCCCTGACGAACAAACTGCGCACCGAAGGCACCGACAACCTGCTCGAGGCGTCCCGCGCGGCCGGGGTCCGCCGGTTCGTGGTGCAGAGCTACGCCGGGTGGAACCTCGCGCACGGCGGCTCCCCGACCAAGTCCGAGGACGTACCGCTCGACCCGCACCCGCTCCCGGCCACGCGTCGGACGATGGCGGCCATACAGCACCTGGAGTCCACGGTCACCGGCGCGACCGGGATCGAGGGCATCGTGCTTCGGTACGCGAGCTTCTACGGGCCGACCGGCGACATCGGCCAGGGCGGTTCGATGGTGGAGCTGATCCGCAAACGCCGGCTCCCCCTGATCGGTGACGGCAGCGGCATCTGGTCGTTCGTCCACTACGACGATGCCGCCGACGCCACCGTCAAGGCGATCGAGAGCTCGGCCACGGGGGTGTACCAGATCGCCGACGACGATCCGGCGGCCGCGTCGGTCTGGCTGCCGGAGTTCGCCCGCATCCTCGGCGCGAAGCAGCCGCTCCGGCTGCCCACCTGGCTGGCGCGACTGGCCGTCGGCGACGTCGGGGTCTCGGCGTTCACCGAGATCCGCGGCGCCGACAACTCCCTGGCCAAGAAGACGTTCGACTGGCAGCCCGGCTACGCCAGTTGGCGCGAGGGATTCCGCAAGGGCCTGTGACCGCCCAGCTGCTCAGCCGGTGGGAGCGCCGAACCACTTCGGCAGCCGGCTGAGCAGCTCGTCCTGGTCATCGCCGACCCAGGCCACGTGGCCGTCCGGCCGGAGCAGGACCGCGGGGACGTCGAGCTCCTCGCTGACGTCGACGAGGTGGTCGACGCGATCGGCCCAGCCGGTGACCGACAGACGGCCGGTCTGGTCCAGGAGCAGACCACGGCCGGCGTGCAGCTCGGCGTACAGGCGGCCGCGCTTGAGCTGGATGTCCCGGAGCCGCCGGCCGAGCAGTTCGTGGCCTTCGCCATGGCCTTCGCCTTCGCCGAAGTCGTAGCAGATCCCGATCGCGATGATCTTCTCGATCAGGTAGCGGTTGACGTCCTCGAAGTCCATGAGTTCGGCGAGCAGCCGGCGGACCGATGCGGGCCCTGGTTCGAGGGACAGCAACTCCATCTGGGCTCGGGTGTTGTCCAGTACCGCGGCCGCGACCGGGTGCCGTTCCGCCTCGTACGTGTCCAGCAGGCCGTCCGGCGCCCAGCCGTTGAGGTCGGCGGCCAGCTTCCAGCCGAGATTGAACGCGTCCTGGATCCCGAGGTTGAGGCCCTGTCCTCCGGTCGGCGGATGCGTGTGCGCCGCGTCCCCGGCCAGAAGGACCCGACCGACCCGGTACCGCTCGGCCTGACGGGTCCCGTCGCCGAACCTCGAGAGCCACCGCGGCGAGTGCGCACCGAAGTCGGTCCCGGCGTGCACCCGAAGCTGCTGCTTGAACTCCTCGAACGTCGGCGGGACCCCGCGGTCCTCGGCGACCCCCTCGGCGGGCACGCCCACGCGGTACACCCCGTCCTCCAACGGCATCGCCCCGAACCGCAGCTGCGTCTTGCGGACCTCGGTCACCACGGCCATCAGCGTCTCGGGCGAGACGTCCACCTCCATCTCGCCGAGCAAGGTCTCGACCCGGCTGGGCTCACCCGGAAAGCCGATCCCGACCAGCCGGCGCACCGTACTGCGGCCGCCGTCGCAACCGACCAGGTACCGCGCTCGGAGCTGCGTTCCGTCGGCCAGCTCGACGGTCACCGCGTCGTCGTCCTGGCTCAGCCCGGTCACCTCACAGCCCCGCTGGATCTCGGCACCGAGCTCCGTGGCGTGCTCGGCCAGCAGGCGGTCCGTGATGGTCTGCGGGATGCCGAGAACGTACCCGTGAGCGGTGTCCAGCCGCTCCGGCGCGGGCTTCTGGATCCCGGCGAAGAAGCCACCGAGCGGGTACTGCTTGCCGAGTGCGAGGAATCGGTCCAGCAGACCCCGTTGATCCATCATCTCGATGCTGCGCGCGTGCAGTCCGAGCGACCGCACCACCTTGGTCGGTACGCGGTCCTTCTCCAGCAGGAGTACCTCGATGCCGTGCAACCGCAGTTCCGCGGCGAGCATCAATCCGGTCGGTCCCCCACCGGCAATGATCACGTCGAACATGAAACCCCCGAGTCACGAAGATGCGTTTCCGCCGGTCGATCCGGCTTCGGCGGGAGATTCTGCAGCACGCACCGGGGCTTGCGGCAAGTCCCCCAGTGAGCTATATCTTGAAAGTGGCAGGGAGATTCGCTCTCCTTGCCGCTTCTTTTTGGGTTGCCTGGAGCAACGGGTGGAGAGGCGCGGATGATTCCTGAGCGGATCAGGTGGGCGGTCGACGTGGTCGCACCACAGCCCGCGGAGCGCTTGCTGGAGATCGGTTGCGGCCCGGGCGTGGCCGCCGAACTCGTCTGCGCCCGGCTCACGCGCGGGCATCTCCTCGCGACGGACCGCTCACCTGTCGCCGTCACGCGGACGACCAATCGCAATCGCGCGGCGGTCTCGTCGGGCCGGCTCGCCGTCCGGCAGGTCGCGCTGAACGACCTCGACCTGGTCGACGGCGAGCTCGACAAAGCCTTTTGTGTGAACGTGAATCTCTTCTGGGTCGGCTCGGCCCAGCGTGAATTGCAACTACTGGGCCGAGCACTTCGATCAGGCGGCCGGTTGTTCATTCTCTACGGCGCTGACGGCCCGACCGGCTCGGACCGCATCACGCCGAAAGTCGCCGAGGCTTGCCGGACGGCCGGCTTCGCCGACGTCGAGACCCTCAGTGCGGATCACGGCATCGGCGTCACCGCGCAGGCGCCCTGACGATTCTCAGTCCCGGCGGGTGAAGCTGAGGGTCTCGCCGCGGACGCCGCCCATCCAGAGGTCCTGGCAGGCGGCGGCCAGTTCGTCGAGCCCTTCGACGATCGTGCCGAAGACATTGCCCGGGATCCAGCCCTGGTCCCCGTTGATCAGCAGGTTGTTCCGGCCGTAGAACAGCGCCAGGTCGACGATCGCGCCGGTCGTCCCGGTCCCGGTGGTGTTCTCGTACCCGTACGCCGGGTTGCCCAGGTCGTCGGAGTCGAACGAGAACCAGCACAGGTCGCCCGGGATCGGCGTCACCGTGGTGTTCTCCTTGCCCGGGGCAACCGCTGTGAACCCGGGCAGCAACGTGTAGATCTCGTTCCGCGCGTACTTCCCGTGGAACACCTGACCGCTCAACGGCAACGCGTCCCATACCGCCGCGCAGGTCCGGGGCGCCGCGTCGTCGAGCAACCGGGCGACCCCGCTCACCCCGCGCTTGTCCAGCGACACCGTGATGTACCTGCTCATCGAGCCTCCTCAGCCAGAAGTACGGGAGTACGGTCGTGCCAGTCGGTCGCGGCCTGGTACGCCTGGCCGACCCGCAGGACGAGCGCGTCGGCATGCCGGGCGCCGACGATCTGCAACCCGATCGGCAGCCCCGCGGACGTGAACCCGCACGGCACGCTCAACGCGGGCTGCTGGGTCAGGTTGAACGGGTAGGTGTACGGCGTCCAACTCGTCCAGTCCGGCGAGGTGGATCCGTCCGGTACGTCCTGCCCGACGGGGAACGCCGCCAGCGGCAGCGTCGGCGTGATCAGCACGTCGTACGTCCGGTGGAACTGGCCCATCAACCGGCCGAGCTCCATCCGGACCGCGGTCGCGTCGAGGAAGTCCGACGCGGTGTAGTCCGCCCCGGCTTCGGCGGTCCGCCGGAGTCCCGGATCGACCTTGTCGCCCACGGCGTCGCCGTACCCCTGGAGGACCTTCGCCGCGCCGGAGAACCAGAGCACGTTGAACGCCTCGATCGGATCCGCGAACCCGGGATCCACCTCGTCGACCTTCGCGCCGGCGTCGGCGAGTACGTCGATCGCGGCGCGGACCGCGGCATCCACCTCGGGGTCGTTCCGGACGAACCCGAGATCCGGGGAGAACCCGATCCGCAGCCCGGCGACCCCGTCGTCCAGGCCGTCCAGGAACGAGGAGATCGGGGTCGGCATCGCGGACCAGTCGCGCGCGTCGTACCCGCTGATCACGTCGAGCAGGGCCGCGTTGTCCTTCACGGTCCGCGTCATCGGTCCCGCGTGCGACAACGTGCCGAACGCGCTCGGCGGGAAGAGCGGGATCAGCCCGTACGTCGGTTTGAGCGCGACCGTCCCGGTGAACGCCGCCGGGATCCGCACCGATCCACCGCCGTCCGTCCCGACCGACCACGCCCCCATCCCGAGCCCGACCGCGGTCGCCGAACCACCGCTCGATCCACCACTCGTCTTCGCCGGATCCCACGGGTTGCCCGTCGCACCGAACTTGGACGAGTCGGTGACGCCCTTCCACGAGTACTCCGGGGTGGTGGTCTTGCCGAGGATCACGGCGCCGGTCTCCCGCAACCGCGCGACACAAGGCGCGTCCTCGTCCCACGGTCCGGCCTCGTCGATCAAGGTACTGCCGCGCAACGTCGGCCAGCCGCGGGTCCAGAGGGCGTCCTTGATCGAGGTCGGTACCCCGTCACCGGGACCCAGTGGTTCCCCTGCCCGCCACCGGGACTCCGACTCCTTCGCGGCGGCCAGAGCACCCTCGGCGTCCACCAGCACGAAGGCGTTCACCCGCTCGCCGAATCGCTCGATCGCCTCCAGCGCAGCCCTGGTCGCCTCCACCGGCGACACCGTCCCGAGCCGATACTCGGCCACCAACTCAACAGCCTGCGGAACCCTCAACCCAAACCTCCAGCACCGTCGAACCCTCACCGACCCCCGCAAGACCACCGCACGACCGACCCGTCACCCCCACCCGACGCCGATCCCACCAGCCCCCACCCCACCACCACCACGCCCGGAATCTTCAGACCCGGACTCTCCTGTCCTGCCGGCCCTCGCGCGACCCCCGGCCGGGCCGGCGGCATCCGCTGTCGACGCATCGCCTGCCGAGGCGTTCGGAGGTACTGGTCCGGGGACGTAGCCGAGCTTCTTGTCCACGACGTTCAGGAGCGGCTCGTCCGCCAACCAGCGGCGGACGTTCTCGGCGAACTGGGCGGCGAGCACCTCGCGCCAGCCCACGACGTCGCCGGACATGTGCGCCGTGATCGTCAGGTTCGGCGCGTCCCACAACGGGTGATCGGCCGGCAACGGTTCCTCGTCGAACACGTCCAACGTCGCCCCCGCGAGCTGCCCGTCCTCGAGCGCCGCCAGCAACGCCGCGTTGTCGACAATCGGACCGCGAGCAATATTCACCAGTTGCGCATCCGGCTTCATCGCCGCGAGCACGGCCGAGTCCACCAACCCCCGCGTCTGTTCGGTCAACGGCACCGCCAGCACCAGGTGGTCGCACCACCCGACCTCGCCGGCAAGGTTGCTACTAGCAACCACCTCGCCGAAGTCGGGATCCCCGGATCGCGCCGTCCGGCCGACGCCGCGGACCTCCGTCCCGACGGCCCGCAGCAACCGGGCGATCTCCCGCCCGATCCCACCGGTACCGACCACCAGCGCCCGCGAACCGGCGACACTCCGGGTCTCCCGATACCGCCACTCGTGCCGCCGCTGGTACTCGTAACCGCGCCGTGAGTCCTTGGCGTGCGCGATCACCGCGCCGAGCACGTACTCCGCGATCGGCCGGTCGAAGACTCCATGGGCATTCGTCACCACCACGTCGGAGTCCCGCAGTTCGTCGAAGAGCAACGTGTCGACACCGGCCGCCGTGACGTGGATCCACTCCACCGATCCGGCATCCGGCCACACGTCACGGAGCGCCGTCGAGAAGTAGTCCCACAACATCAGCCCCCGAGCACCGCGGACCGCCTCGGCCAATCCGGCGGCGTCGCAGTACCGGAACACGACGCCGAGCGACTCCAGATCCTCAAGCCCTGGGGGCCGATCCGTGGCCCGCTCGCACAACACGGCTACGACGGACCGCACACCACGGTCCGCCCTGTCGTGGCCCTCACGGCCCGTGGTCGTCGGCACACGTTCGAGGCTAGGAATCGATCCGTAGGATTGTCAACAATCCCTTGCTGGACGCCAGCCAAGGACCCCACACTGAGTCCCATGACCGAAGCTCACCCCGGCACCCCCGCCGCGGCCGGCCAAGACTCCGCCGCTCTGCAAGCGGCCTCGGAGCACCCTGAGCCCACCGCGCCGGCACACCGCCGTCTCCGCGCTCCCCGTCGGATCCGCCCGGGAACAGCCGCGCCCCTCGCACCCCACCCCGACCCGTCCACCCGGACAGCACCCCCGACCCGGTCCGGTGCAGGAACCGAGGCGCAAACGGTCGACGCGGCGACGGAGGCTTCGACGGAAGCGTCGGCTGGAGGGCAGGCGACGGCTGCGGCGAACGAGGCTGCGCCTGGAGCTGTCCCGCGTGTCACGGCGGGAGCTGTACCTGGTCTCGCGCCGGGTGCCCAGGCTGGAGCTGTGGCTGGAGCTGTGGCCGGAGCCCTGCCCGGTGCTGCGCCGGTTGGAGCTTCAGATGGGCATGAGGGTGTGGTTGGTGGGGGTGGGGTGACGGCTGGGCTTGGGGTTGCTCGGTCTGGGGTTCTGCATCTTGTGGAGCCTGCTGTGCTGCGGGCTGTTTGGCCTGCTGAACCTGAGCTCGACTCACCGCACGTGCGTCCGCCTGCAGGGCGGCGTCAGGCCGCGGGCGGCTCGGGAGCTGGGATTGGTTCTGATCGGGTGGGGGTGAGTGGTTTGCCTTCAATTGGTTCGGGTCCGCCGCTACTGCAGACGGGGATCGGGGTGGTTGCCCCTTACGACTTCGCGCTGGACCGGGAGCTGTGGCGCTGGGTTCCGGACGACGTCAGCCTCTACCTGACCCGGATGCCGTACGTGCCGCTCGCCGCGACCGTCGAGATGGCCATGCACATCTCCGAGCCGGCCCTGGTCGCCCGTGGTGCGATCGACGTCCTCGCGGTCTCGCCACTCGTCACCGCGTACGCGTGTACCTCGGGCAGCTTCATCGGTGGGCTGTCCGGCGAGGCGGCCCTGGTCGCCGCGATGGAGGAGGCCGGTGCTCCCGCCGGCGTCACCACGAGCGGGGCCCTCCTGATCGCGCTCCGGCATCTGGGGATCACCCGGATCGCCGCCGTCACGCCGTACACCGAGGACCTGACCGACGGCCTCGGCGCGTACCTCGCGGAGGCCGAGGTGGAGGTCGTCGCGACCGCCGGGCTCGGGTTGACCTCCGAGATCTGGACGGTGCCGTACGCGACCACGATCGACCTGGTCCGCGACACGGACACGCCTGACGCCGAGGCCGTCTTCGTGAGCTGTACGAATCTGCCCACGTACGACGTGATCGCCGCGCTCGAGGCGGATCTGGGCAAGCCGGTGCTGACCGCGAACCAGGTCACGATGTGGGCCGCGTTGACGCTCGCCGGGCGCAAGGCCGTCGGTCCTGGCCAACGTCTGCTGGAGCGGTGAATGCCTGCCGACATCCTGATCCAGGCGGTCGACGCCGGGGAGTACGCGGATCGGCTGCGGCGCGTGCGCGAGCGGATGCGGGAACACCAGTTCGGGGCGCTCGTCGTAGCCGACCCGGCGAACCTCTTCTACCTCACCGGGTACGACGCCTGGTCCTTCTACACACCGCAGTGCCTCGTCGTACCGCTCGACGGTGAGCCGCATCTGTTCGCGCGGGCGATGGACGCGGCCGGGGCGGCCTTCACCTGCAACCTCCGGGCCGAGCAGATCCACGGGTACCCCGAGGAGCTCGTCCACCGGCCCGACGTGCACCCGTTCGACTGGATCGCGGCCATCGCCCGTGAGCTGATCCCGAAGGGCGAGCTGGTCGGGTTCGAGGGCGACGCGCACTTCTTCTCGGCCCGCGCGTACCTTGCCCTCAGCAACGGGCTGCCCGGGCACCGGCTGGTCGACTCGGCCGAGCTGGTGAACTGGGTCCGGCTGGTCAAGTCGCCGCACGAGCTCCAGCAACTCCGGATCGCCGGCTCGATCGCCGAACGCGCGATGCGGATCGCCTGCGACCAGCTGATCCCCGGCCGGCGGCAGTGCGACCTGGTGGCCGAGATCCTCGCGGCCCAGGCGATCGGGACCCCGGAACACGGCGGCGACTACCCCGCGATCGTGCCGATGCTGCCGACCGGCGACGCGGCCGGTACCCCGCATCTGACCTGGACCGATCGCCCGTTCCGGCAGGGCGACGCGACCACGATCGAGCTGGCCGGTGTCTTCGGCCGGTACCACGCGCCGCTCGCCCGGACGGTGATGCTCGGCGAACCCCCGTACCGCCTGACCGAGACGGCCAAAGTGGTTGCCGAGGGCATGCGGGCCACGCTGGAAGCGATCCGCCCGGGGGTGACCGCCGAGAGCGTGCACCGGGCGTTCGACGACGTGATCCGGGCGCACGGGCTGCGCAAGGAATCACGGATCGGGTACTCGATCGGGATCGGGTACCCGCCCGACTGGGGCGAACGGACCGTGAGCCTGCGCCCGGCCGAGACGACCGAACTCGCGGCCGGGATGGCGTTCCACGTCATCCTCGGGATGTGGATGGACGGCTGGGGCTACGAACTGTCCGAGCCCGTCGTCGTCTCCCGGACCGGGGTGGAACGCCTGACCGATCTTCCGCACGAACTGACCATCAGGAGGTAACCAAGTGCCGACCAGGGTGAAACTCCCGTACGCCGAACGCGCCGCCGGGCTTGTCGGATCGGTGATCGACTCGAGTACGTCGCTGCTGCACAAGCAGTCGCACGACATCGTTCGGCTAGCGATGGGCAGCCCGGCGGCCGAGGCGGTCCCGTCGGAGATCCTGGCCGGGATCGCCGAGGTCGAGCTGAGCAAGTCCGACGCGTACGACTACGCCGCGACCGAGGGCGATCCGCCGTTGCACGCCGCGTTGCTGGAGATGCTGCGCGGGACCAGCGACGAGACCACCGCGGATCGGCTGACGATCACGGCCGGCGGGATGCAGGGGCTCGACCTGTTCTGCAAGATCTTCGTGGACCCGGGCGACCTGGTGGTGGTCGAGTCCCCCACCTATACGAACGGCAGCGCGACCGCCCTCTCGTACGGCGCCACACTGCTCGAGGTCCCCGTCGACGACGACGGGATGGACGTGGACGCGCTGGCCGACCTGGTCGCCGCGGCCGGGCGCGTCCCGAAGGCGATCTACACGATCCCCACGTTCCAGAATCCGTCCGGCGCTACCCTCTCGCTGGAACGACGGCACCGCCTCCTCGACCTCGCGCGCGAGTGGGGTTCGATGGTGCTCGACGACGACCCGTACGGGCTGCTCCGGTTCGAAGGCGACCCGTTGCCGACGTTGCGGGAACTCGGTGCCGGTGATCCGCTGGTGTTCGCGGTCCGCACGTTCTCGAAGATCGTTGCCCCCGGCCTCCGGGTCGGCTGGGTGGACACGGTGCCCGAGTTGCAGCCGCTGCTGATCAACGCGAAACAGGCGATGGACACCTGTACGAACCTGCCCGCGCAACGGCTCCTGCACGGGTTCCTCACCGGCGGCCATCTGGAGGACCACCTGGTCACCCAGCGCGCGGAGTACAAGCGGCGCAAGGAGGCCATGCACGAGGCGCTGCGCGAGCACTTCGGCGACATCGCGCGATGGACCGATCCGGAGGGTGGGTTCTTCCTCTGGGTCACGCTGGACAACGGCGTCGACGCGGAGAAGCTGTTCCCGGTCGCGCTGACCGAGGGGGTCGCGTTCATCCCCGGCTCGGCCTTCTCCCCCAGCGGCCGCTTCACGGACGCGCTCCGGTTGTGCTTCGCCTCGACTCCCCCGGATCGCATCCACGAGGGCGTCCGCCGCCTTCGCCGTGCCGTCGATCTCCTCGCCAAATCCTGACCCTGAGGTGACCGCGTGACCATCTCCTCCGCCGAGCAGGCCGTGCTCGACACCATCGACGAGGCCTGGCTCGTCGACCTGACCCAGTCGTTGCTCAGGGCTACTGGGCAGAACCCGCCGGGCGACGAGGCCGCGACGGTGGCGGTCCTCGGCGACGCCGCCCGCAAACTCGACCTGGATGTGGTCGAGACCGTCGTCGAACCAGGCCGGTCCAACCTCAGCATCACGGTCGAGGGCGGCGACGGTCCCGGCCTGCTCCTGCTCGGCCATACGGATGTCGTTCCGATCGGGGACGGGTGGACGAAGGATCCGTTCGGCGGCGTCCTGGAGAACGGTCGCCTGTACGGTCGCGGCGCCTCCGACATGAAGGGCGGTCTCGCGGCTTCGCTGGCGGCGATGTCCGTACTGCGCGGCGCCCGGCTGAGCGGGCCGATCGAGCTCGCCGCCCTGGTGGACGAGGAGGAGACGGGCAAGGGCATCCGCGCGTACGTCGAGACCACGCGGCGCCCGTTCCTCGGTTGCATCACCGCGGAACCGACCGACCTGCAGACGATCATCGGCGCGCGCGGCGACTCGTACCTGCGGGTCGAGGTGCACGGTCGCGCCTGCCACGCGGGCAACCCCGGCGACGGCGCGAACGCGATCTACGGCGCGGCCGCGGTCGTCGCCGAGATCGAACGCCTGCACGCGGAACTTGCCGAGAGCCCCCATCCGCTGCTCGGCCCGGCCACCTGGAGCGTCGGCCGGATCGACGGCGGTACGGGCGGCTCGATCGTGCCGGCTGAGTGCGTGATCGTCGCCGACCGCCGGTTGTTGCCGGGCGAATCACCGGCCGCCGTGCTCGACGATCTACGCACCCGGGTCGCGGCGCTGCGGCTGGAGGATCGTGGCCTCACCGTCGACCTGGTGATGCCGATGGAGATGCCCGCCTTCGAGACTCCGGCCGATGCCGAGCTGGTCCGGGCCACGGACGCCGCGCTGTCGGCTGCTGGTGGTCCGGGTCTGCCGCTCGGTGGTTGGACGGCCGCGTGTGACGGCGGGTTCGTGGCGCGCGATCTCGGCGTACCGGTCGTTGTCCTCGGCCCCGGTTCGGTGACGACGCAGGCACATCGGGCCGACGAATCCGTTGCCGTGGACGACCTTCTCGTGGCCACCCGCACCTACGTCCTGACCGCGTTGCGCCTGCTGGGCTGAGGGTTTGGTGTTGGTGCGAGAACCGGTCGGGGCGTGACTGCTACTTGCCGAGCAGCTGCTGTCGTGCTGCGCGTTCCTCGAAGACCTCGTCCCGGCGTACCGCGGACTCCGCGAGTGCACGCTCTCGGTCAGCCGGCGTGAGGTGGTCGACGTACAAGGTGCCGTCGAGGTGCTGGGTCTCATGGATGAGGCAGCGGGCGAAATAGCCCGCGGCCTCGAGCGTGAACGGGCGGCCGTCCAGGTCGAACGCGTGCAGGGTCGCCCTGGCCGGACGTGCGAGCGGCGCCCTCGCTCCCGGGACCGAGAGGCATCCCTCGCTCGCGTCCTCGTCACCGAAGAACCCGGACGCCGCCTCGACGCGCGGGTTGAACGCGTGCCCGAGATGCCGAACCCCGTCCTCGTCGGTCAGGTCGTACACGAACAACCGGGCGTCCAGGTCGACCTGGTTCGCCGCCAGGCCGCAGCCCTCGGCGATCCACATCGTCGTGAACAGATTGTCGACAATCCCCGCCCACCGCTCGGCGCCGAACTCGGTCACCTCCCGGCAAGGCCGGTGCAGGATCTCCTCGCCGTACTCGGTGATGCGCAGCGGCGTACCCCGCCGGATCTCGTCGGTGAGCTCGGGCAGACGACGGACCGGACGGCCCTGGACGAAGGTCGGCATGCAAAGACCGTACTTTGCAAAGCTGGCTCTTTGCAAAATCTGCGACTAGGGTTGTCCACGTGCCTATCCGAAGGTCGAGCCGGCGAGGTCCCGTGCACGGCCACCCGCTGCGCGACGCTCTGCTCGAGCTGATCGACCGCGACGGCACGACCACGTCGACCCTCGCGGCGAAGGAGCTGGGTGAGAGCACCGGGTCCTGTTCGTTCCACCTCCGCCGACTGGAAGTACTCGGCCTGATCGAGCCGGATCCGGAAGCAACCGGCCGGGTGAAACCGTGGCGCCGGGTCCCGACCACGCAGGCGTCGCTGAACCGCGAACTGGAGGACGTCGCGTACGCGTCGTGGCTGCAGCAGAAGTCGTCGGACGATCAGGACTTCGCTTTCAGCGAGGTCGTCGCCCTGACCGAAGGCCAACTCACCGAACTCCGAGCCCGCCTGCACCGAGTCCTCCACGACTTCACCAGGACGATCCCGATCCCCAAAGACACAACCCCCACAGCAGTCATCATCCGTGCCTTCCCCATCCAGGAGTAGGACCTTTCCTACTCGTCACGGTCGAGGGCGTCGGCGAGGAGTTGGGCGAGGTGGAGTGGGTGTCGGGTCGTGCCGTGGGTGATCTGGGTGCGGCAACTGAACCCGTCGGCAACGATCGCCGTCTGCTCGTCGGCCTCGCGCACCGCCGGCAGGAGGACCCGCTCCCCCACCGCCTTCGACACCTCGTAGTGATCCCGCTCGAACCCGAAGTTCCCCGCGAGCCCACAACACCCCGCATCCGGCACGACCGCCTTGATCCCGGCCGCCGCCATCACCGACCGATCCGCGTCGAACCCGAGCACCGCATGCTGATGACAATGCGTCTGCACCAGCGCCTCTCCCCCGACCTGGGGCGGCTTCCACTCCGCCTGGTCGAGGAACTCCGCGAACGTGTACGTCGAAGCCGCCGCCGCGACTGCGAGCTTGCTCCCCTCAAGGAGCTCGGGCGCGTCCTGCCGTAGTGCCGCCGTACAACTCGGCTCCAACCCGACGATCGGCGTACCGGCGGCCAGGTGCGGAGCCAGCGCACGCAGCGACCGCTCCATCACGGTCTTCGCCATCCCCAACTGCCCGGTGGAAACCCAGGTCAGCCCACAACACACCGGCTTCTCGGGCAGCACCACCTCGTACCCAGCAGCCTCCAGCACCTCGACCGCGGCCCGCCCGATCTCCGGCGCCAAGTAGTTGGTGAACGTATCCGGCCACAACACCACCCGCCCCTTGCCACCCCCGACCTCGCCGCCCGGCACCTCACCGCCCTGGCCCTCGGCGCCGCGGCGGCCGGCCATCGCGTCCTGGCTCGGCTGGGAGTTGCCTCGGGCAACGAACCAGTCGGTGAAGCTCTGCTCGGCGAACGCCGGCACCTCACGCTGCTCTGCGATACCTCCGAGCCTCTTGACCAGCGCCGACTTCGTCACCTTGTTGACAATCCGCGGCGCCCGCGACGCGATCCGGGACCAGACCGGCAACCACCCCATCGACCAATGCGACAACGGCCGCGCCCACGGCCTCCGCGCGTAGTGGTGATGCGTGAACTCCGCCTTGTACGTCGCCATGTCCACGTTCACCGGGCAGTCCGACTGGCAGCCCTTGCACGACAGACAGAGGTCGAGCGCATCGCGGACCTCGGTCGACCGCCAGCCGTCCGTGACCAGGTCGCCCTCGAGCATCTCCCACAGCAGATGCGCCCGGCCGCGGGTGGAATGCAGTTCCTCACGCGTCACCTGATAACTCGGGCACATCACCCCGCCCGACGTCTGGCGGCACTTGCCGATCCCGACACACCGCCGCTGCGCCTGCGCGAAGTCGTGATTGTCGTCCGCATACGCGAACACGGTCAGCAGCTTGCGATCCTTCGCCGGACCGTCGTGCCTGATCCCCGCGTCGACCGGAAGAGGGTCGACAATCACACCAGGGTTCATCACCCGGCGCGGATCCCAGATGTCCTTCATCTCCGTGAGCAGCCGCACCCCGTCCTCGCCGTACATCCGGGCGAGCAGCTCCGAACGCGCCCGGCCGTCGCCGTGTTCGCCGGACACCGAGCCGCCGAGCGAGACGACGAGGTCGGTCGCCTGTTCGACGAAGTCCCGGTACGTCGCGAGCCCGCGGCGGCTGAGCAGGTCGAAGTCGATCCGCATGTGCATGCAGCCCTCGCCGAAATGCCCGTACGACGCGCCCGACAACCCGTGCTGCCCGAGTACCTCGTCGAGCCCGCGCAGGTAGTCGCCCAGCCGCTCCGGTGGTACGGCGGCGTCCTCCCATCCGCCCCAGGCCTCGGCGCCGTCGGCCCGGCGAGTCGCGAGGCCGGCCGCGTCGGTACGGCATCGCCACAGCACGCTCTGAGCACCAGGATCGGTGACGAGCGAGGCGGACGCCGGCGAGCCGGAATCGCGGAGTTCCTCGAGCATCTTCCGCGCGGCAACGGCGGCCGACGCCTCGTCCTCACCGCCCATCTCGACCAGCAACCAGGCCTGTCCCGCGGGCAGCCCGGCCTCGACCGCGGCGTCGCGAACCTCGGAAGGAAGCCGTTCGACGAGGTCGAGGTTGATCGACTCCATCGTCAGCGGGCCGTGCCGCAGCACCACGGGCACGCAGTCCGCCGACGAGATCGAGTCGGCGAAGCCCAACACGCAGAGCACCTTCGCCGCCGGCAACGGAGTCAGTGCAACGGTCGCCTGCAGAGTCGCGGCGAACCCGCCCTCGCTTCCACAGAGCAGCCCGGCGACGTCGTACCCGTTCCCCGGCAGCAGCCGGTGCAGCGCGTACCCGGAGATCTGCCGCGTGAACTGCCCGAACCTCCGCCGGATGATCAGCTCGTTCCGATCGACGAACCCCTGCAACCGCCGATGCAGCTCCCCCTCCGCCCCACCCCGCCCAGCAAACCCTTCCCGGTACCGAGCAACCTCCTCTGCCGATCCGGCGAGTCCCGCGTCGAAGGTGCAGCGGGTCCCGTCGGCGAGGAGAACGTCGAGGGAGCGGACGTTGTCGGCCGTCGTCCCCCAGGCGACCGAGTGGGCGCCGCACGCATTGTTGGCAATCATCCCGCCGAGCGTCGCGCGACTCCCCGACGACGGATCCGCGCCGAACGCGAGCCCGTAGGGCCGAGCCGCGGCCAGCAGATGGGTGAGCACGACCCCCGGTTCCACGATCGCGGTCCGGGCCTCCCGATCGATGCCGAGGATCCGGTTCACGTGCCGGGAGGCGTCGATCACCACCCCACCGATCGCGTTCCCCGCCATCGACGTACCGCCGCCGCGCAGCGTCACCGGAGCACCCGCGGCGGCGGTCAGCCGGACCGCGGTCGCGAGGTCGTCCTGGTCCGCCGGGACCACGACGACATCGGGCACATCGCGGTAGTTCGACCCGTCGGCCGCGTACAAGGCCCGGCTTCTCGTGTCGTCGCCGACCGTGCCACGAAGGTTCCCCCGCAGCTCGCGGGCGAGACCGGTCACGTCGTACGCAGCTGGGGTTAACATTGTCGACAATCTACCTATTTCGTTGTCGATCATCCAGGGAGACAGCATGGTCACAGTAGGCCTCCTCTACCCGGGTCACAGCGCGGAAGACGACTACCCGGCCCTCGAGGCCAGACTGGACGGTGCGGTCCGGCTCCCGGTGGTGATCACTTCCGTCGGCGAGGACGCCCACCGGGTGGACGCGCTGCTCGACCTCGGCCGCGCGGAACGTCTGGCCGACGGCGCCGCCGAGCTCGCGGCGGAGCGACCCGACGCGGTGATGTGGGCCTGTACCTCGGGCAGTTTCGTCTTCGGTCCCGAGGGCGCGCGCAACCAGGCGTCCGGCGTCGCGGCCGCGGTCGGTGCGCCGGCCTCGTCGACCTCGATCGCGTTCGTGGACGCGCTGAACCATCTCGGCCTCACCAAGGTCGCCATCGCCGCCTCGTACCCCGAGGACGTGGCCGGTCACTTCGTCCGGTTCCTCACCGCCGGCGGGACCGAGGTGGTGTCGATGGGCAGCCACGGGATCATCACCGCGGCCGAGGTCGGCACGCTCGCGGCCGACCAGGTGATCTCGATGGTGAAGGCGGCCGACCACCCGGACGCCGAGGCGATCCTGGTGCCCGACACCGCGATGCACACACTGGCGATCGTCGACGAACTCGAGGCCGCGGTCGGCAAACCGGTCCTCACCGCGAACCAGGTGACGGTCTGGAAGGGGCTTCAGCTGGCGGGCCCGGTACCTTCTCTCCCAGGGTTGGGATCACTCTTTGGAGAGCAACAGTGACAAACTTCATCGAGCCGCTGGTTCAGCAGTCGACGCCGAGCATCATCGCCGACAAGCTGCGCCAGGCCATCGGCCACGGGGAATTGAAGCCCGGCACCCAGCTGGGCGAGGCCGACCTGGCCCGCAAGCTCGGGGTCAGCCGCGGGCCGCTGCGCGAAGGCATGCAGCGGCTCACCCAGGAAGGGCTGCTGGTCGCCATTCGCAACCGCGGGCTGTTCGTGGTCGACATGACGCCCGAGGACGTCCGCGACATGTACCTGGCCCGCGAGGCGGTCGAGCGCGCCGCCGCCCGGAAGATCCTCGAAGGCGACGACCACGCCGCGGCCGGCGACGAGCTGCTCCTCGTCGTCGACCGGATGGCGGCCGCGATCACGCCGGCCGAGGTCGGCGAGGTCGACATCACGTTCCACGAGCGGCTGGTCGAGCTCGCCCGCAGCCCGCGGCTGTCGCGCATCCACCAGACGTTCATCACCGAGACGCGGATGTGCATCCACGCCCTCGAGGAGACCTACTCCGCGTCCGAGGTCCGCGTCGAGGAACACCGGGCCCTCGCCACCGCCATCCGCGCCGGCGACCTCCAACTCACCGACGAGCTCGTGATGGCCCACATGGACGACGCCATCGAGCGCCTCACCACCCGCTGACCGCCGCCAGTACGACCAGCGCGCGGCCGTCGAGCGAACGCGCGCTGTCCGGGTGTACCGGAACGCGCCGCCCGGACGACGCGCACCGTCCGGCGAGCTACGGCTGGATCGGGGCGAAGAGTTCCAGCTGGATGTTGTCGTGATCGCGGAACACCAGCACCGAGGCGTACGGCTCGTCGGCGATCGGTGACTGGGTCAGCGGCTTGTCGGCCGTCTCGGCCCGGACGACGCCGTGCGCTTCGAGGTGGTCCTGCCAGGCTTCGAGGTCGGCGCGGGTCGGGACGCTGAAACCCGCGTGGTCGAGTCCGGTCCGGATCTCCGCGCACAACCGGCCGTCGTTCGCGTCGTGGTGATGCAGCGCGATCATCAGCTGCTGGTCGGGGTCGGCGAGGATCCGCCCGACGCCGCCCGGATGCGGGACGTCCATCACCGGATGAACGCCGAAAACCTCCCCGTACCAGCGGACGCTGGCGTCCAGGTCGGTGACGGTCAACGCGAGGTGGTGCAACCGGGCCGGGCTGACAGTGCTCGGCGCGGGCGGGTTCGTGGGCGTGGTGGACATCGGGTGCCCCCTTCAGGAACTGGGTCTCGCGAACTCCGCGAGGAACATCCGGACCACGTCGTCGACGAGCCGGGTCCACCGGTCGCCGCCCGGGTCGTTCGCGACCTGCTGGTCGACCAGACCGGTCGTCACGGCGGTCCAGATGTCGAGGTGCCGCTGGTCGTGCACGCCGTTGCGTGCGAGGAGCCCGCGGGTCGCCTCGAGGGCGCGCACCGCAAGCTCGTACGACTCCGCCGACGGTACGAAACCGGGGACGGAGTGCTGGAACAGGAGCTGGTACCGGGGGACGTCGGACACGCCGAACTCGACGAACGCCCGCGCGTCCGTGAGCAGGTCCTGGCGCGGGTCGTCGGTCGTCGGCAGCGCCGCCTTGAGATCGGCGAACGTCCGCGCGGCCTCGGCGAACATCGCGTCGACGATCGCGTTCTTCGACTCGAAGTACGCGTACACCGTCGGCGTGGTGATGCCGGCCCGCTTGGCCAGTTCGCGCAGGGACAATGCGGTCAGCCCGTCCTCGCGGACCAGCTCCCAGGCAGCCGCCAGTACCGCGGCCCGGGCGCCCTCCCGCCGAGCCTCACGCCACCCTCCGGACGGCTGCCTTACCACAGTTCGAATTATTTGTACGCCGTATAAGATTGTCAACAATCCAGTGGTGGCCACCTTGTGCGGCGTGATCCCGCCTACTGCAGCGTGATCCCGATGTACTTCGTCTCCAGGAACTCGTCGATCCCGACCGACCCACCTTCGCGCCCGAGGCCGGACTGCTTGATCCCGCCGAACGGCGCCGCCGGGTTCGACACGACGCCCTGGTTGAGTCCGACCATGCCGGTCTCGAGCGCCTCGGCGACCCGCAGCGCGCGGCGCAGGTCGTTGGTGAACACGTACGACACCAACCCGTACTCGGTGTCGTTGGCGGCCGCGACCACCTCGGCCTCGTCCGTGAACGGGGTCAACGGCGCGACCGGGCCGAAGATCTCCTGGTCGGCCATCCGCGCGTCCCGCGGTACACCCGTGAGCACCGTCGGCGGGTAGAAGTACCCGTTGCCTTCGGCCACCGATCCCCCGGTGAGCACGGTCGCACCGCGGTCGACGGCGTCCGCGACCAGCGACCGCACCTTGCCCAGCCCGGCCTCGTCGATCAGCGGTCCGACCTGCACGCCTTCGGTGGTGCCGCGGCCGACCGTCATCGCGCCCATCCGCTCGGCCAGCCGGCGGCCGAACTCGTCCAGGACCGACGCGTGCACGTAGATCCGGTTGGCCGCGGTACACGCCTCGCCCATGTTCCGCATCTTCGCCGCGATCGCGCCGGTCACCGCCTCGTCCAGGTCGGCGTCCTCGAAGACGATGAACGGGGCGTTGCCGCCGAGTTCCAGGGACGTCCGCAGTACCTTCTCGGCGCACTGCTCCAGCAGGATCCGGCCCACCTTGGTCGAACCGGTGAACGACAACTTCCGCGCCTGCCCGGACCGGATCAGCGGTTCCATCACGCCACCGGCGTCCATCGCGGTGACGCAGTTGACCACGCCGGCCGGGACGCCGGCCTCGTCCAGGATGCCCATCAACGCGAGCATCGACAGCGGCGTCTGGTGCGCCGGTTTGATCACGCTCGTACAACCGGCCGCGATCGCCGGGCCGAGCTTGCGCGTCCCCATCGCCATCGGGAAGTTCCACGGCGTGATCAGCAGACATGGGCCGACCGGCTGCCGCGCGACCAGGAACCGCGCTCCCCCGGCGGGCGCGGTCTGGTACCCACCGTCGATCCGGACCGCCTCTCCCGCGAAGTGCCGGAAGAACTCGGCCGCGTACGTGATCTCGCCGCGCGCCTCGGCGAGCGGCTTGCCCATCTCCAGCGTCATCAGCAGCGCGAGCTCGTCGATCCGCTCGTGCAGCAACTCGAAGGCGCCGGTGAGCATGTCGGCGCGTGCCCGTGGCGAGGTCGCGGCGAACGCGGCCTGCGCGGCGACGGCCGCGTCGAGCGCGGCCCTACCATCCGCAGGCGTGGCATCCGCTACCGCGCACAGCTTCCCCCCGGTGGAAGGGTCCACGACGTCGAAAGTTCCCCCGTCCGACGCCTCGACCCATTGCCCGTCGATGAACAACCGCTTCTCGACGTTGTCGACGACCTTGGCCTCGTCCTGCTCGCTCATCCGAACCCCTTCACCGGCGCGATCACCTCAGATACGCTGATTGTCGACAATCTACCCGTCGACAGGCAAGGGGAAGGGGAAGGCCGTGGCTGAGCTCTCGCAGATCCTCAAACAGGCGACCGGCGTCATCGCCGCCCGTGGTGAGGGCGTGCTGCTCTACGACGAGGACGACCGCAGATACCTCGACTTCACCGCCGGCATCGGCGTGACGAGCACCGGCCACTGCCATCCGCGGGTGGTCGAGGCCGCCCAACGTCAGGTCGGAACGCTCATCCACGCCCAGTACACGACCGTGATGCATCGCCCGCTGCTCACCTTGGTCGACCGGCTCGGCGAGGTCCTCCCGGCCGGGCTGGACCGGATGTTCTTCGCGAACTCGGGCAGCGAGGCGATCGAAGCGGCGCTCCGCCTCAGCCGGCAGGCGACCGGGCGGCCGAACGTCATCGTGTTCCACGGCGGCTTCCACGGCCGGACCGTGGCGGCGGCGTCGATGACGACCTCGGGGACCAAGTTCCGGTCCGGGTTCAGCCCGCTGATGTCCGGCGTCCACGTGTCCCCGTTCCCGGATCCGGGCCACTTCGGCTGGCCGGTCGAGCAGGCGACCGACTTCGCCCTCGCCCAGCTCGACTACGTGCTGCAGACCCTGAGCACGCCGGCCGACACGGCCGCGTTCTTCGTCGAGCCGGTGCTGGGCGAAGGCGGATACGTGCCCGCGAACGAACGGTTCCTCGCCGGACTCCGCGAGCGAGCCGACCAGCACGGGATCCTGCTGGTCGTCGACGAAGTACAGACCGGCTTCGGCCGGACCGGGAAGTTCTGGGGCGGCGACCACTTCGACGCCAAGCCCGACATCCTGGTCACCGCCAAGGGCCTCGCGTCCGGATTCCCGCTCTCGGGGATCGCGGCGTCGTCGGCCCTGATGGAGAAGGCGTGGCCCGGTTCGCAGGGCGGCACGTACGGCGCGAACGCGGTCGCCTGCGCCGCCGCGATCGCCACCCTCGACGTGATCCAGGACGAGCACCTGGTCGAGAACTCCGCCGAACGGGGCGCCCAACTCAAGCAAGCCCTGCAGACCGTCGCGGACAAGCACGAGCAGATCACCGACGTCCGCGGACTCGGTCTGATGATCGGCAACGAGTTCCGCGACGCCAACGGGAAGCCGGACCCGGTCACGGCGGCCGCTGCTCAACAAGAGGCGGCGCGTCGTGGTCTGCTCCTGCTGACCTGCGGGGCGTGGGGCCAGGTGGTGCGGTTCATCCCGGCGCTGGTGGTCAACCCGGCCGAGATCGACGAAGCAGCAAGCATCTGGTCCGACGCGGTGAGCGCCGTCGTCTCCTGATTCGCCGCACCCCGGTACCGAGGTCGGCGCCGGGTGCGGAGGAGAGACGGAATCAGGGGGCGTCGGTGGGTACGGGGACCCGGGGACCGGGATCGGAGCCCCGGTCCCCGGGACCGACGGACCCGGGGACGGTGGTTGACTCTGACACGGTGTCAGGGCCTAGACCGGTGGCATGAGAGAACTCGCGTACTGGACCGCCACCGAGCTCGCCGACGCGATCCGGGCCGGCGAGGTGACGTCGCTCGAGGTGACGACCCAGCTCCTCGATCGGATCGCGGCCGACACCACCGTCAACGCCATCGTCGAAACCCGCACCCCACAAGCCCTCGCCGCCGCCACCGCAGCCGACGAAGCAGCCAATGATGCAGCAGGTGAAGTAGCCGACAATGTGGTCGATCCGGCGGCTGATCGCGAGCTCGGGCCACTGCACGGAGTACCGATGACAGTGAAGGAAGCCTTCAACGTCGCGGGGCTGCGGACGACCTGGGGTGAGCCTGCGTTCGCCGAGTTCGTGGCCGGCTGGGATGCGACCGTCGTCCAGCGGCTGGCCGCGGCCGGGGCGATCATTGTCGGCAAAAGCAATGTGCACACGATGCTTGCCGACTTCGGGCAGACGACGAACGACCTGTACGGCCGGACGAACAACCCGCACGACCCGACGCGGACTCCCGGTGGTTCCGGAGGCGGAGGTGCGGCCGCACTCGCCGCCGGGCTCACCTATCTCGAATTCGGCTCGGACCTCGTCGGCTCGATCCGCCTCCCGGCAAGCTACTGCGGCGTCTACGGCCTCCGCCCAACAGCAGGCGTCGTACCCCTCCGCGGCTTCCAACCGCCCGACGCCCCGTCGCCGACAGAACCATCGAACTCGTCGGCCGCGGACCATGGATCGCAGCCGGGGTCGAAGGCGGCGGCCGAGTCGAAGGCGGCGGCCGAGTCGGCTGGTTCACCGACGTCGGCACAGGCTGACTCACCGGCACCGGCGCAGGTTGCTTCGCCGGTGTTGGAGTTGGAGGTTCCGCAGTTGTCTGTTGTCGGGCCGTTGGCGCGGTCGGCGGCGGATCTGCGGACTGCTCTCGTGGCGACCGGTGGACCCGTGGGTGCGCGTGAGGCTTGGCGGTTGCGGCCTTGTCGGCGTACTCGCCTGAACGAGTTCCGCGTTGGTGTTGCGCTCGATCATCCGGCGGCGCCGGTGACGAGCGAGGTGGGCGCGGTGTTGTCCGACTTGATGGACGACCTGGCGCGGCGGGGCATGCAGATTGTCGACAGTTGGCCGACCGGTGTCGAGGCGGGCGAGATGTCGGAGGAACTCGGATTCCAGGTCGAGCTGTTCTTCGCGCTCTACGGAGGCGACCCGAACTTCGCCTCACTTGGCGAGATCCTCGACCACGAACGTCGGCGGATGGCCGCGCGGGAGAGGTGGCGCACCTACTTCGAGGACGTCGACGTGTTCTTGAGTCCGACCTCCTTCACTGCGGCGCCTCCGCACGACGATCGCCCGTACGACCAACGAACGATCAGCACGTCCCAGGGCGAGCGGCCGTACACCGACCAGGTGTTCTGGATCGCCCCGGCGTCGTGGCTCGGCCTCCCCGCGTTGAGCATGCCGGCCGGGCGTACGCCGGGCGGACTGCCGGTCGGACTCCAGGTGATGGGCGACCGGCACGCCGACGACACCGTGATCACGTTCGCGGAGCTGGTAGCTGGCTGACACTTTGCTGGACAGGCGGGAGCGACTTTTGTTGACAATCGGCGACTTCGCACGGCACGGCCGGGTGTCGGTACGAATGCTGCGGCACTACGACGGTCTCGGCCTGCTGCGACCGGCGCACGTGGACTCGGCGACGGGATACCGGTACTACGACGCGAGGCAACTGTGGGACCTCAACCAGATTGTCGCGTTGAAGGATCTCGGGTTCTCGCTCGACCAGGTCGGCGCATTGCGTGCGGCCGATCTCAGTACCGATCAACTCCGTGGATTGTTGACAATGCGCCGCGCGGAACTGGAGGCCGAGCTCGCCGATCGCGAATCCCGGCTGCTCGAGGTGGAGTCCCGGCTACGGGCGCTGGAACTGGAGGACCAGTCCGCGTTCGACATCGTGGTGAAGGAGCTGCCGGCGGTACGGCTGGTCGCACTCACGGCGACGGCGGCGACCTTCACTCCCGAGGACATCGGCCCGGTGATTCGTCCGTTGTGCGCCGAGCTCGGTGATCGGTTGTCGGCGGCAACTGTCCGCCCAACTGGCCACCTTGTCTGCTTTTACGCACGAGTTCCAGACCGCCGCAACTCTCCGGACGATCGGCAGGCGGACGAGGACGAGGTACGGATCCACGCCGCGGTACCGGCCGACGTCTCCCCCGGCGACGAACTCAACGGGCTGATTGTCGTCGATCTACCGGCTACGTCCGCTGCCACGACGATTCACCGGGGCCCGATGAGCGGCGTACTCCCAGCCTGGCAGGCGTTGGCGCGATGGGTCGACGAAAATCGTCGACAATCCGGCCGGCCATCCCGCGAGCTCTACCTCGAATCCCCCGAAGACGAGTCCCACTGGGTCACCGAACTCCAGGAACCACTCGCCTGAGGCAATCGATGGATTCCGCCGAACAGCGCTTGCGCACCGACCGCCGCGTCCCCTACGTACTGGCTTTCACCGCTGGGATACAGGGCTGTCGCCGCTGGGGATAGAGAGCTGCCATCGCTGGTGATACACAGGGCTGTCGCCGCTTGGTGCCAGGTGTGCGAGACCGGCCGCACACCTTCAGGTCGGGGTGACCTGGAGATGTGCGGCCGGTCCGTTTCAGCTGGTCAGGCTCTGGTGGGTTCGGGCTCCAGGGCAACCGGGGGCGGGGCGTCTTCGGTCCCCGGGGTTTCCGTTCCGTTGAGCGGACAACGGGTGGTCTCCGGGACCTTGAGCAGGGCGATGCCACCGACGATGCAGGCGGCCATCATGTAGTACGCCGGCACCAGACCGTCGCCGGTCTTCTGGGCCAGCCAGTCGTTGATCGCCGGCGCGGTACCGCCGAACAGCGAGGTGGAGACGTTGTACGCGATCGCGAACCCGGCGTACCGGACGTGGGTCGGGAACATCGCGGGGAAGGTCGCCGAGATCGTGGCCAGCTGGGGCACGTAGAGCAGACCCAGGACCGCGAAGCCGATGATCGCGCCACCGACACCCGAGCCCATCAACAGGAACATCGGGACGCCGGCGATGAACAACCCGATCAGCGAGAACCACCACAGCGGTTTGCGGCCGACCCGGTCCGACAAGCGGCCGGCGAACGGGACGAACACCATCATCGCGAGCATGCCGATGATCGGTACCACCAGCGACTGGTCGGAGCTCAGCCCGATCTCGCTCTCGAGGTACGTCGGCATGTAGGTGAGGAGGGTGTAGTTGACGACGTTCAGCGCGACAACCAGGCCGCCGAGTTGCAGGATCGGCTTCCAGTAACCGGAGAGCAGATCCTTGAACTGTGTCGCGGTCTGCTCCTCCTTCTGGCCCTTCGCCTCCAGCTCGCGGAACACCGGAGTGTCCTCGAGCTTGCTCCGCAGGTAGATGCCGACGAGGCCGAGCGGCGCGGCGACGAGGAACGGAAGTCGCCAGCCCCACGCGTGCATCCGGTCGTCACCGAGGATCAGGGAGAAGCCCAGCATCAGCAGGGCACCGAACGCGAACCCGGACAGGGTGCCGAACTCCAGGAAGCTGCCGAGGAATCCCCGGCGACGGCTCGGCGCGTACTCCGCCATGAACGTTGCCGCGCCACCGTATTCACCACCGGTGGAGAAGCCCTGGATCATCCGGAGCAGCACCAGCAGGATCGGGGCCCAGAGGCCGATCGAGTCGTACGTCGGCACGAGTCCGACGCACAGGGTCGCGCCGGACATCAGCAGGATCGTGATCGCGAGTACCTGCTTGCGCCCGAGCCGGTCGCCGAGCGGGCCCCAGATGAGCCCACCGAGCGGCCGGACCAGGAACGAGACCGCGAAGGTCATCAGAGCGAGCAGTGTCGCGCTCTCGGTGTCACCGGGGAAGATCGCCGCGGAGATGTACGTGACGCCGTAGGCATAGATGCCGTAGTCGAACCACTCGGTGGCGTTTCCGATCGCCGATGCGGCGATCGCTTTCTTGAGCACACCTGGGGGCGGCTCGGTCTCGACTGTGGGTGGCTGCGCCTGTTCGGAACCCACCGGGTCCTCCTCGTCGTAGTTCGACATACCTCCCGCAGGTGCCCACCTCACGCCACCGCATGCAGTGACGAACACCGCAGAGGAATGGTCGTAGTTTTGTTGACAATCCGAAGGTTAGCCATGTGCGATCGTGAACCACAAGCGATTGGCCGCTACCTGACGGTGAGTTTGTGACCTTGATCGGCCGAGTCGGACACGCGGTGGCGAACGGGGTTATCACGGGTCACAGGGGCCTGGAAGCCCCCGCGCCGCGCATGTCTGGATTGTCGACCGGCGAACAATCCGGCCGTCGACGGACACCTCTGGTGACGACACGGGTACTTACTGCGCCCGTTCGCCTCCGGGTCCGGGTGTCGGTTTATGGGGCCAGGGAGGCGAGGCCGGCGGTGATGATCTGGATGCCGAACTCGAAGCGTTCGTCGCCCGACCCCCCGGCAGTGAGAGCCGGCGCCAGGGCGACGGTGAGCGGGAAACGGCTGGAGTCGAGGGACTCGAAGTACGTGCGGAGGTCGGCGACGAAGGTCTTGATGTCCGCTTCGGTCCACTCGGCGGCGCGTTGGACGCTCTCCTCGAAGGCGGTCGCGGTGACGTAAAGCGGGATCAGGTCGACGGCCCACGCGGCGGCCTGGTCGGGGACGTTGCCGGCCTTGAGGATCGCGAGGAGCTGCTCGGTGGTGAGCATCGCGCGCTCCCCCAGCGGGACCTGGCCGATGGCGGCGCGGGCGACCCCCGGGTACGCGCGCAGGACGCGGAGCATCTCGCGCATCGCTTCCTTCAGTTGCTCCTGCCAGCGGGCCGGATCGGGTTCGGGGAAGCGCATCTCCTGGGCGGCGCGGTCGACGAGGAGATGGTCGAGCTCCTGCTTGTTCGCCACGTGGGCGTAGAGGGAGGCCGGGCCGGTACCGAGCGCCTGGGCGACCTTGCGCATCGAGACGGCCTCGTAGCCCTGGTCGACCAGGAGCCCCATCGCGGCGTCGACGATGCGGTCGCGGGTGAGCGGCTCGCGGGAGGGGCGGGCCGGCTTCGCGGGGCTGATGGGCTGCCAAGGCGACTGACTCATGCGGACCACTGTAGCGAACACCGTACTTGACTAGAACGGTGTTCGCGCGTAGAACGGTGTTCGTTAGCGAACACCATTCGTCATTCTGGGAGCAACGATGACTACCTCAACCACTCCGCCGGGTCAGGCCGGTGAATTGAGAAAGGACCGCAGGCCCGCGCCGGACGTCGAGGACGCGCAGCGCGGCACGAATCCGGCCGATGCGAAGGCCGGCACGTCAGCGGGCCGGCAGCCTGGTTCGGCTTCTGCGGATGCGCAGGCTGGTTCGGCTTCGGCGGGCGGGCAGGCTGGTTTGGCTTCGGTGGATGCGGAGGCTGAAACGACGCCGGCGTATCGGTGGCGGTGGATTGTGCTCGGGACCGTTCTGGTCGCCGAGATCATGGATCTTGTCGACGCGACGATTGTCAACATTGCGGCGCCGTCGATCCGGAACGAGCTGGGCGGGTCGACGTCCGCGCTGCAGTGGATGCTCGCGGGGTACACGCTCGCCTTCGCGATCGGGCTGATCAGCTTCGGCCGGCTCGGGGACCTGGTCGGGCGGCGACGGCTGTTCGTGATCGGTGCGGTCGGCTTCACGGTGGCTTCGGCGTTGTGCGGGGTGGCGAACTCCCCCGAGATGCTGATCGGGAGCCGGGTGGCGCAGGGGTTGCTCGGAGCGGTGATGATCCCGCAGGGGTTCGCGATCATGAAGGCGGTGTTCCCGCCGCACGAGATCGGCAAGGCGTTCGCGATGTTCGGGCCGGTGATGGGATTGTCGGCAGTCGCCGGGCCGGTACTCGCCGGGGTGCTGATCGACGCGGACTGGTTCGGCGCCGGGTGGCGGATGATCTTCTGGATCAACGTGCCGATCGGGATCGTCGCGATCGCCGGCGCGCTGCGGTATATGCCCGAGGTGAAGACGCCGGGAGCTCGCGGTCTCGACGCCGCCGGAGTGATTCTCGTCAGCCTCGCGTCCGGGTTGCTGATCTACCCGCTCGTCCAGGGGCGCGAGCTCGACTGGCCGCTGTGGTCGATCCTGATGATGATCGCGTCCGTGCCCGCGTTCGCGCTGTTCGGCTGGCGCGAGCGGCGGTCGGGGAACCCGGTGATCGACCCGTCGCTGTTCCGCAGTCGCGGGTACGTCGCGGGGCTCGGCGTGATCACCACCTTCTTCCTGGCGATGTCCGGATTCACGCTGGTGTTCAACCTGTTCACCCAGCTCGGTCTGCACTACAGCCCGCTCAAGGCCGGGCTCGCGATGGTGCCGTTCTCGCTCGGGATCGCGATCGGCGCGCCGCTGTCCGGCGGACTGCTCGCGCCGAGGCTGGGCCGGCGGGCGCTGCAGCTCGGGATCGTGGTGATGACGCTGGCGATGGTCGGCGTGTGGTTCACGCTGCGGGCCCACGGGACCGCGACGACGATCTGGGACCTGGTGCCGGCGACGCTGTTCGTGGGGATCGGGGCGGGCATGGTGTTCGCGCCGCTGTTCGACATCATCCTCGCGTCGATCGACGACCAGGCGGCGGGTTCGGCGTCCGGCGTCCTGACCGCGGTCCAGCAGTTCGGCGGCGCGATCGGGATCGCGGTGATCGGGACGATCTTCTTCCAGCTGCTGCCGGCGCACGAGTTCCTCGGCGCGGCGAAGACGAGCACGCTGGTGTCGGTCGGGCTGTTCGTGGTGAGCCTGCTGGTCTCGACGCTGCTGCCGGCGCGGGCGCGGCAGGGTGCACCGGCGCACTGAGGTGAGGACGATACGCGCCCCACGCAACGAACCTCGCGGTGGGGCGCGTCGCCATCAATGGGTCGGAGCGCGGTACGCCGGTGCGGGGTCATGGGCGTGGGGGTCGGGTTGCGTGGGGTGGGTTCGCTGGGGGCGTGGGAGTGTTTGGGTGTGGAGATTCGGGCTGAGGTTGGGGCGGCTTTGGGTGAGGCTTCTGCGGCTTCTTGGGAGCGGCGGGCTTTGGCTGGGCGGGCGTTGGCTTCTTTTGCGGCCGTTCCTGAGGTTGCTGAGGCTTTGGCCAGGTTGTTGCTGGATGATGAGGACACCGCGGTGACTCGGCGGACGGCGGCAGCGTTGGCTCGGGTGGGGTCGGTGGATGCTGTTCGGTTGATTGCGGTTGCGGTTGATCGGGCTGATGAGAATCACGCGGATTGGTTGCAGACCGGGGTTCTTGACGCGGTTGCGGGTTCAGCCGACTCGACGGACTTCGTGAGGGTTTGCGGTGAGGTCGGCCGGGACTCGGAGGACGGTGTTCGGCGGGGAGCTGCCGAGATCTTGAGCTGGGTGGGCGGCGTCGGAGGCTGAGCCGCCGGGCGGCGGTCATCGCGGACCTGGGGTGGATTCGGGCTTACCAACGGTGGGTTCGGGGCCTAGGGTTCCGCCATGGGGATGGTGGGGAGATTTGAGACGCCGGGGGCTGTTCGGGATGTTCCACTGGGATCGCCGTTGTACGAGCGATGGCATGCGGCGATCGACGGGCTGATCGCGTCGTCGACCGCGCTGAGTGGGACCGGGGCATATGTCGATCCGAGTGAGCACGAGCTGAAGGTGAGTGCGGGCCGGGCTTGTACCTGGACCGGGTTCTCGCGGCCGTTGTTCATGAAGCATCGTGACGATCGGGAGGCCGCTTTCGCCGAGGGTGAGGATCGGCGGACCCAGATCGAGTACCTCGAGTGGCATGTGGAGCGGGATGCCGACGAGGTGATCCGGCGGGTGACGTTCACGACGGAGACGCCGGAGTACTGGTCGTTGCTGGCGGCCGTGGATCCGGAGCGCGTCGTCGCGCTGTATCGGGAACTGGTCGGGGCCGCGGTTCGGCGGGAGGACCTGTTCGATGCCGAGGGCAACTACCTGCCGTTGAACCGGTGGAACACGATCGACGGGATCGTGCACTACGTGATGCCGATCAACTCGATGAAGGACCTGCTCGGGGTTTCGCAGGAGGTCGAGCGGAGTGGGCGGGCGGTCGACGGGTACGACGCGTTGCCGTATCGGCGGGAGACCGGGGCGGATGCGCGGATCAACGTAGATCTCTGGTCGATCAGCCGGAAGGGGTACCGCGTCGGGACGGAGGATCCGCCGGGGCCGCTGATCATCGACTGGGACGACTCCGGGTGGAGTACGCCGGACGGGTTTCCGGTGGGCGATCACTGGACTGTTGTCCGGGGCAAGCGGGGTGCGGCGCTGCGGGTGGTGTACGAGGTGCCGGCGGGGCTGGGGTATCGGGTTGGGGACATTCGGATCGGGGGGCGGCGCGTGGAGTACGGCGGGCAGTTGGCGGAGCACGTGATCATGTCGGCTCACGGGGTGATCGATCGGGGTACCCGGTGAACGGCGAGGCGGCGGCCGCGCTGGCCGCGCTGGCGGAGACGCAGACGGCGTTGCTGTCGGGGGTCGAGCTTCCTACCAGCAACGGAGGCACGGCGGCCGACGGCCGGCGCGTTGAGCTGAGTCGCGAGGACGCGGCAGCCGAGACGGATGGTGGGGATCTGGCCGGTGAGGGGCCTGTGCGTGAGCGGGTCACCGCTTTGCGGCGGGGAGCGGTGCGGGCGCGGGTTCTGCCTGGGGAGCCTGTTTACGGGGTTCGGGCTGCTGGGGCCATTCAGGGGAATGTCGTTCCTGGGTTCAACAAGGACCATCAGCAGTTCCTGTTCCTGCGGTTCGGCTCGCCCGAGCGGGCTCGGGACTGGGTGGGCTGGCTGGCGCCTCGGGTGACCGGCATGGACGAGGTGCTCGACTTCCGGCGCGAGTTCCGCGCGCTCCGGCTGCGGCTCGGGGTACGGGAACCCGGGCTCACCGCCACCTGGACCGCGGTCGCGTTCTCGTACTCCGCGATCGTCGCGCTCGCCGGTGAGGAGGACGCGCGGGCTTTCGGCGAGCAGAGTTTCCGGCAAGGTCTGGCCGAGCGGTCCACGTACCTCGGTGATCCGACCGACCCCGCGCACCGCGGGCATCACCGGAACTGGGTTGTCGGCGGACCGGACAACCAGGCCGACGTACTCGTCATCGTCGCGGCCGACGACCCGAGCGACCTGGAGACCGCGGTCGCCGAGATCCTCGACCGCGCCGACGACCACGGGCTCACCCTGGTCTTCGGGCAGCGCGGCGACACCTTGCCCGGGAATCTCCAGGGGCACGAGCACTTCGGGTTCAAGGACGGCATCTCGCAACCGGGGATCCGCGGCCGGCGGGCGACGTCGCGGGACGACCAGCTGACACCGCGGTTCCTGGCGGCCGACGATCCGCACGCCGAGTTGTTCGCCAAGCCGGGTCAGCCACTCGTCTGGCCCGGGCAGTTCCTGCTCGGCGAACCACGCCAGCACCCCCAGGACCCGACGAAACCGGCCCCGCCCAGCAAGGCGTACCCGAAGTGGGCGCGTCGTGGTTCGTACCTGGTGTGCCGGCGCCTCGACCAGGACGTCGTCGGCTTCTGGGAACTCGCGGCGACGGCGGCGGCCGCGATGGGGACGACCCCTGTCCGGCTCGCGTCGATGCTTGTCGGGCGATGGCCGAGTGGTGCGCCGTTACTGCGCTCCCCCGGTACGGACGACGCCGCGCTGGCCGGGGACGAGTTCGCCAACAACCACTTCCTGTTCGACGACGACACCCGGCCTTCGTCGATGACGCCGTTGCCCGGGTACCCCGGCGACACGCATCGCCCGGCGACCGAGGACCTGCTCGGCGAGGTGTGCCCGTTCGCGGCCCACGTCCGCAAGGTGAATCCACGCGACAGCGCGACCGACTTCGGCGCGCCCGCGGACACCTTCCTGCGGTTGATGGTGCGCCGCGGCATCCCGTACGGCGAACCGATCGCCGGGATCGCCGATCCCCCACCCGACCTGGTGAAGGCCGAACGCGGCCTGCTGTTCGCGGCGTACATGGCGTCGATCGAGGACCAGTTCGAGTTCGTCACCCGCCGCTGGGCCAACTCCCCCGTCCAGCCCAACGTCGGCGGTGTCGACCCGATCATCGGCCAGCGCGACCGCCACGGCGACCGCAAACGCACCCTCGACCTACCGCATCCCGACGGCTCGACCACCACCCTCGAACTCCCCGAAGACCTGGTCACCCCCACCGGCGGTGGCTACTTCTTCGCCCCACCCATCACAGCTCTTCGCACCGTCCTCGGCCGACGCTGACAGAACCTGGAGGCCGACGGTCGCGCCGGCTAGTCGCCTCGTCAGGTGACCGGCGAGGTCCGGACAGCAACTGCGCAGAGGTTCTGAACAGGTTTGGACAGGACGAAGCCCCCGGCACCTCAGGGTGCCGGGGGCTTCGGGTACGGCTCAGTTGAAGGAGTCGCCGCAGGCGCAGGAGCCGGTCGCGTTCGGGTTGTCGATCGTGAAGCCCTGCTTCTCGATCGTGTCCACGAAGTCGATCGACGCGCCCTTGAGGTACGGAGCGCTCATCCGGTCGGTGACCACGCTCACGCCACCGAAGTCGGCCACCACGTCACCGTCGAGCTGCCGCTCGTCGAAGAACAGCTGGTACCGCAGACCGGAACAACCACCCGGCTGTACGGCGACACGCAGCGACAGGTCGTCGCGACCCTCCTGGTCCAGCAGCGCCTTCACCTTGGCCGCGGCCCCGTCGGTCAACAGGATCCCGGTCGCGGTGGTAGCGCCCTGGTCGGTCTGCGCTTCGGTCATTCCTGACTCCAGTCATCTCTTGAGCGCCCGGCCGCCGGTCAGCAGGCGGTCGCGCGCGGAAAGTTCCGCTGTCAACCGGGGCAACAGCACCCGCCCCGGATCCATTCCCATGGTCGCACACATATTTCACCGATCAACCACGCGCCTCGCTCACCGGACGCCGGCCGATCCGGGCCGTCAGCGGGCCCAGGTCCGGGCCACTCGCTCGGCCACCGCGGCGAGCGAGCCGTGCGGGTCCGCGAAGGCCTTCTCCTCGCCGACGGCGTCGACCAGCGAGTACGCCGACTCGACCCCCATCGTGCGCATCTCGCGGGACCCGATCTGCACCTTGCCGGCCAGCACCACGCACGGCCGCATCGCCTCGTTGGCGACCTTCGCGACCCCGGCGATCACCTTGCCGTCGCGGGACTGGAAGTCGAACGCGCCCTCGCCGGACAGCACCAGGTCGACCTTGCTCGCCTTGTCCTTCAGCCCGGTCAGCTCGGCGACCAGGTCGATCCCGGAGATCCGCTCCGCGCCGAGCAGCAGCAGGGCGTACCCGAGTCCGCCCGCGGCGCCGGCGCCCTTCGCGTCGGCGGTCTTGCGGCCGGCCAGTTCGGCGAACCGGGTCAGCCAGCCGTCGACCTCGGGCTTGCGCTCGTCGGTGATGCCCTTCTGGGTGCCGAAGACGTTGGTCGCCCCGCGGAGTCCGAGCATCGGGTTCTCCACGTCGCTCGCGGCGACGAACTCGATGCCGGCCATCCGGGTCCGGGCCGGTTCGAGGTCCACCTCGGTCAGGTCGGCCAGGCCCCGGGCCCCCGCATCCAGGCTGCCGCCCGCGCCGGTAGCACCGAGCGCGGCGAGCAGGCCGGCGCCCGCGTCGTTCGTCCCGGAGCCGCCGAGGCCGAGGATGATCCGCTTCGCACCGGCGTCCACGGCCGCGGCGATGAGCTGGCCGACGCCGTACGTCGTGCCGTCCTCGGGGCGGCGGTCCGCCTTCTCGACCAGGTGGAGCCCACAGGCCTGCGCGGTCTCGACGTACGCCGTCTCGCCCGCGAGCAACACGGTCGCGGGGACCTCGTCACCGAGCGGACCACGGACCGTGACCGAGAGCAACGTCCCGTCGACGACGGCCTCGAGCACGTCGATGAATCCGGGCCCGCCGTCGGCCATCGGCGCGACCAGCACCTCGGCCTCGGGATCACGGCGCCGCCAGCCCTCCTCGATCGCGGCCGCGGCCTCGACCGCGGTGAGCGTTCCAGCGAACTTGTCCGGAGCAATCAGCACGCGCATGCCGACATCCTCCCAAACCGCCCCCGGGTTCCGCCCGCCGCCAACCATCTGGCGGACGCCACCCCGAGTACCCTCACCCGCGTGCACCCGTGGCCGGCAACTCCCGAGCAGGCGATCGCGCTCCAGGAAGAACTCCGCCACCAGGTCGACCCGACCGATTCCGGCGCCGAACCACCGCGCTACGTGGCCGGCCTGGACGTCGCGTACGACGGGGACCGGCTGGCCGCGGCCGTCGTCGTCCTCCAGGAACTGCGCGAGGTCGACCGGGCCGTGGTTCTCGGGCGGACCACGTTCCCGTACGTCCCCGGGCTGTTCGCGTTCCGGGAGATCCCCGCGCTGGTCGAGGCGCTCGGCCGGTTGCGGATCACGCCGGACCTGCTGGTCTGTGACGGCCAAGGGCTCGCACATCCGCGCCGGTTCGGCCTTGCTTGTCATCTCGGGGTACTGACCGGGTTGCCGAGTGTCGGGGTCGCGAAGACCGCGTTCGTCGGGAGTTGGGCCGAGCCGGGTCCCAGCCGCGGTGCCACGAGTGACCTGGTCCTCGACGGCGAGGTCGTCGGCCAGGTCGTGCGGACGCAGAACAAGACGAAGCCGGTGTTCGTCTCAGTGGGGCACCGGATCGGTCTGGGGACGGCGGTCGAGCGCGTCCTCGGACTGACACCGCGTTATCGGCTGCCGGAGACCACCCGGGCTGCCGACCACCTGTGCCGTCAGGCGTTGAAAGGGAGCAGCTGACGGCGTTCGGCCTCGCGCCCGCCCTGTTCTTCAACCGGCCTTTCTGACGAAGAAGCGCCGCAGGATCAACGCGACCGCCGCCCCGATCAGGTACGGCGCGATCCGGCGAGCGAGGACCGGGACGACTGCGGCCCCCAGATCGAGCTCGACGTCGGGCGCCGGCGCCGGTTCCTCGGACACCTCGCCGTTCGGATGCGGCCAGTCGGACTCGGCTCGCTGCGAGGTCACCGAGGTTCGCCGGGCGGATCCGGCGGTCGTCGCCGACGGAGCGAACGCGGTCTGCTGGGGCGCGTCCGGCGAGACCCCGGCGGTCCGCTCGGCCTTCTCGGTGGCCGGTCCGCCCAGCCGCTCGGCCAGGCAGGCGACGAACTGGTCCAGCAACTTGTCCGAGATCTCCTGCATCAGCCCGCGCCCGAACTGGGCCGGCCGCCCGGTCACCGTCAGCTCGGTCTCCACCGACACCGCGGTCCCGCTCGCCCCCTCGGGCGCCAGCCGCGCGGTCACCCGGGCCGTCGCGGTCCCGTTGCCCCGGCGATCCTTGCCCTTGGCCTCGACCACGGCGCGGTGGTTCGCCGGATCACGGTCCACGAAGGTCCCGTTCCCCGCGTACTGCAGGGCGACCGGGCCGACCTTCACCTTGACCGACCCGGCGAACCCCTCCCCGTCGTACGAGGTCAGCGTCGCGCCCGGGAAGCACGGCACGACGCGTTCGAGCTCGTTGAACGCGGCCCAGGTCGCGTCGACCGGAGCCGGGACCGAGAAGCTGTGCTCGAGCTTCATCCCGTACCCGCTGCCGCCAGGACGGCCCGCCGGGTGAGCACCGAGGCGAGATGCCGCCGGTACTCCGCGTCGCCGTTGAGGTCGGTGGGCGGTGACGTCCCCTCCGCCGCGTGACTCGCGGCCGCGCGGATCGCCTCGACGGTCGCCGGTCCCCCGATCAGTACCTCCTCGACGCCGCGCGCCCGGACCGGTACCGACCCCATGTTCGTCAGGCCGACGCGCGCCTCCGCGATCGTGGTGCCGTCCAGCCGGACCGCTGCCGCGACCGCGACGATCGACCACTGCTGGGCGACCCGGGTGAACTTCTCGTAGCACGCACCCCAGCCGGTGTACTTCGGGACACGGACCTCCACGAGGACCTCGTCCTCGCCGACCGCGGTCGTGAACACGCCCTCGAAGAACTCGGCCGCCGGGACCGTCCGCCGGCCTCCTCCCCCGGCGATCACGAACGACAGGTCCAGCGCCACCGCGACCGCGGGCAGATCGCCGGCCGGGTCCGCGTGTGCCAGCGAACCGCCGAAGGTCCCGAGATGCCGTACCTGGGGATCCCCGATGGTTGCCGTGGCCAACGAAATCAGCCGGGCGTGCTCGGCGACCAGCGGGTCCGCCTGGACCGCACTGTGCGGGGTCGTTGCCCCGATCACCAAGGCGTCACCGTCGTCCCGGACGCCACGGAGCTCCGCGATCTTGCCGACGTCGACGATCGTTTCCGGCGCGGCCAGCCGCATCCGGAGAACGGGCATCAGGCTCTGACCGCCGGCGAGGACCTTGGCGTCGGGGTGCTCGGCGAGCAACCGTACCGCCTCGTCCACCGACGTCGGCGCGAAGTAGTCGAAGGATGCGGGGATCATGACGAAGCTCCTTCCTGCAAGGCCTTCCAGACCCGGTACGGCGTGCACGGCATCGGCACGTCGGTCACGCCGAGATGCCGGACCGCGTCGAGGACGGCGTTCACCACGGCCGGGGTCGAGGCGATCGTGCCGGCCTCACCGACACCCTTCACGCCGAGCGGATTCGTGGTCGCTGGCGTCTCGGTCCGCGACGACTCGATCGTGGGCAGATCGGCCGCCGACGGGACCAGGTAGTCCACGAAGGTGCCGGTGAGCAACGTCCCGGATTCGTCGTGCACCGCCTCCTCGTACAGGGCCTGCGCGATCCCTTGCGCGACGCCGCCGTGCACCTGTCCTTCGACGATCAACGGGTTCACCGCGACACCGACGTCGTCGACGCACACGTACGAGCGGATCCTTGTCCCACCTGTCTCGGTGTCGACCTCGATCGCGCACAGGTGGGTCCCATGGGGGAACGAGAAGTCGTCCGGTTCGTGGGTCGCCTCGGCGTCCAGCGAGCCCTCGCCGGCGCCGCCCAGCTTGTGGCCCTGGAAGACGGCGAAGGCGAGTTCGCCGAGCGTCATCCCGGCCTCGGTCCCGCGGACCCCGAACCGGCCGCCCGCGTACTCGAGGTCGTCGACGTTGGCCTCGAGCAACTGGGCCGCGACCGGCTTGGCCTTCTCGATCACCCGGTCCGCGGCCGCGAGCACCGCCATCCCGCCGACGGTGAGCGAGCGCGATCCGTACGTGTCCAGGCCGCGCGCGGCGACCTGGGTGTCACCGTGCAGGACCTCGACGTCCTCGAACGCGACCCCGAGCCGATCCGCGACCAGCTGACTCCACGCGGTTTCGTGGCCCTGGCCGTGCGGACTCGTCCCGGTGATCACCTCGACCTTGCCGGTCGGCAGCATCCGGACCGACGCGTGCTCCCAGCCGCCACCGACGTACCCCATCGAGCCGAGCCAGCGCGACGGGGCCAGCCCACACATCTCGGTGTACGTCGAGACGCCGATCCCGAGCTGGACGGGATCTCCGGCGGCCCGTCGTTCGGCCTGCTCGGCGCGCAACGCGTCGTACCCGAACAGCTCCTTCGCCTTCGCGGTCGCGGCCTCGTAGTTGCCGGAGTCGTACTGCAACCCGGCGACCGTGGCGAACGGGAACTCCTCGTGCTTGATCCAGTTGCGCTCCCGGATCTCCAGCGGGTCCACGCCGACGACGGCGGCGAGCTCGTCCATCGCCCGCTCGACCACGAACGTCGCCTCCGGCCGCCCGGCGCCGCGGTACGCGTCGGTCCAGGTCAGGTTGGTGAAGACGTTGGTACAGGTGAAGCGGTACGCGCCGAACTTGTAGATGCCGTTGTACATGAACGCGCCGAGGATCGGGACGCCCGCCGTGACCAGGCCGAGGTACGCACCCATGTTGGCGAGCAGGTCCACCTTCAGCGCCCGGACGGTCCCGTCCCTATCGGCCGCCAGGGTGACCTTCTGCCACTGGTCGCGCCCGTGGTGGGCCGCGGACAACGACTCGGACCGGGTCTCGGAGTACTTGCACGGCTTGCCCAGCCGCCGGGCCGCGGCGACGGTCAGCACCTCCTCGGGGATGAACTGCAGTTTGCCGCCGAAGCCGCCGCCCACGTCCGGCGCGATCACCCGGATCTTCTGCTCCGGGATCCCGAGCACGAGAGCGAGGAACACCCGGACGAAGTGCGGGACCTGGGTCGAGGACCAGACCGTCAGCTGCTCGCCGGTCGGGTCGGCCACGATCGAGCGCGGCTCCATGAACGACGGGATCAGCCGCTGCTGCCGGAACTCGCGTTCGATCACGATCCCGTCGGTCCGCGCCGCCTCGATCGCGGCGTCGACGTCACCGCCCGAACCGCTCTCGGCCGAGTCGTACCGGAACACCGCGGACACGTTCGACCCAAGGTCGGGATGCGCCAGCACCTCGTCCGCGGCCGCCGCCTTCAGGTCGAGCGCGGCCGGCAGTTCCTCGTAGTCCACGTCCACCAGCTCGGCCGCGTCGATCGCCTCGGCCGCGGTCCGGGCGACCACCATCGCGACGACCTCCCCCGCGAACGCGACCCGGTCCACCGCCATCGCGGGATGCGTGGGCTGCTTCTGCTCGGGCGTCGCCGTCCACGCGAACGGCATCGCGCCCTGCTCGTCAGCCAGGTCCGCGCCGGTCAGTACCGCCTGGACGCCGGGTGCCGACCGGGCCGCTTCGGTGTCAACAGCAACGATCTTCGCGTGTGCGAGCGGGCTGCGCACCATCGCCAGGTGCAGCAGCCCGGGGAGGACGACGTTGTCGGTCCACTTGGTCCGGCCGGTGATCAGCCGGGCGTCCTCCTTGCGCCGGCGCGGCGTACCGACCTCGGTCCGCGGACGATCCTGGGTCGCGGTCATCGGTCATCTCCCGCGGCCGCCGCCCGGACAGCGCGGACGATGTTCTGGTACCCCGTGCAGCGGCAGAGGTTGCCCTCCAGTCCCAGCCGGATCTCGTCGTCGCTGGGGTCGGGGTTCTCGGCCAGCAGGTCGATCGACTGCATGATCATGCCGGGCGTGCAGTACCCGCACTGCAGGCCGTGGTTCTCGTGGAACGCCTGCTGCATCGGGTGCAGCTCGCCGTTCGTCCCGAGACCCTCGATCGTGGTCACCTCGTGGCCGTCGGCCTGGACCGCGAGCAGCGAGCAGGACTTCACGCTCCGCCCGTCCAGGTGCACCGTGCAGGCGCCGCAGTTGCCGGTGTCGCAGCCGACCACGGTGCCGGTCTTGCCGACCAGTTCCCGCAGGTACTGCACCAGGAGCATCCGTGGCTCGACCTCGTCCACGTAGCTGTTTCCGTCCACCTTCATGCTGATCCGGCTCATCCCCGCCCCTCCAGAACTGTCGGTTCCGTGTCTCCGATCGTGCGCCAGCCGTGACGTGCATCACAAGACTCAGTGGTGGATCGGGCCCGCCTGGTGCGAGAGCCGGTCGCCTGCGCCGCCCCAGCGCAGCGCGATGATCTCGGCGGCGATGCTGACCGCCGTCTCCTCCGGCGTCCGCGCCCCCAGGTCCAGGCCGATCGGGCTCGCCAGCCTGGCCAGCTCGGCGTCCGTCAGCCCGGCCTCGCGCAGGCGTTTGAGCCGGTCGTCGTGCGTCCGCCGCGACCCCATCGCCCCGACGTACGCGACCTCCGGCAGCCGCAACGCCACCTCGAGCAGCGGGACGTCGAACTTCGGGTCGTGGGTGAGGACGCAGATCACGGTGCGGGCGTCGATCCGGCCGGCCGCGACCTCGCCGGCCAGGTACCGATGCGGCCAGTCGACCACCACCTCGTCGGCCGACAGGAACCGCGAAGCCGTCGCGAACACGCCCCGCGCGTCGCACACCGTGACGCGATATCCGAGGAACGAACCGACCCGCGCGACCGCCGCCGCGAAGTCGATCGCGCCGAACACCAGCAACCGCGGTACCGGCGCGAACGAGGACACGAACACCCGCATCCCCTCACCTCGCCGCTGCCCGTCCGGGCCGTACTCCAGCGTCTCGGTCCGGCCGGCCGCGAGCAGTCCGCGGGCGTCGTCGGCGACCGCGTCGTCGGCCCGCTCCGATCCCAGGCTCCCGGCCGTCGCCGCCTGGTCGATGGTTGCAGCCCGGTCGATGGTTGCCGCCTCGTCGGTCGTCGCCGGCTTCTCGCTGGTCGCAGCCCGGTCGGTGGTCGCAGCCCGGTCGGGGGTCGCCACCGGGCGGACGATCATCCGGCGGCCGACGCGGGTGGGATCGGGATGCGCGACGACCGTGGCGACGGCGACGGGGCGGCCCGCGGTGATGTCGGCCGCGACCTCGCCGAGCTCGGGGTAGGAGGTCCGGTCGACCCGCTCGACGAACACGTCCAGGATGCCGCCGCAGGTGAGGCCGACCGCGAACGCGGACTCGTCGCTCACGCCGTACCGCTCCAGCACCGCGGTCCCGCTGTCGAGAACGTCCTCGCCCAACTGATACACGGCGCCTTCGACACATCCACCCGAGACGCTGCCGACGGCCTCCCCGTCCGGGCCGACCAGCATCACCGCGCCCGGTGGCCGCGGTGCCGACTCGAACGTCGCAACAACGGTGCCCACGGCAACCGATTCACCCTCGCCCCACCACTTCACCAGCTGCGTCAGCACGTCACGCATCCGCCACCACCCCCAACAACTCCGCGAAGCTCGCCAGACTGTGCCCCGCGATCAGGTCGTCCACCGACGGCAGCACGGCCACGATCCCGGCCTGAACGGGCAGGTACCCGGGCTTGCCGCGATGCGGGTTCAGCCACACCACCCGATGCGCCAGCCGCGCGAGCCGCCGCAGCTGCGCCCCGAGCAACGCGGCGTCCCCGCGTTCCCACCCGTCGCTGCAGACCACGACCACCGCACGCCGCGCCGTACCCCGCTGACCCCACCGATCCAGGAACACCTTGAGCACTTCACCGAGCCGGGTGCCACCCGACCAGTCCGGGACGACCTCACCCGCCTTGCGCAGGGCGTACTCCGCGTCGCGATGCCTGAGTGCGGACGTGATCCGGGTGAGCCGGGTCCCGACGGTGAAGACCTCGACCTGGCGCGGAGCCACCCGGACCATCGTGTGCGCCAACCGGATCAGGCTGTCCGCGTACGGCCGCATCGACCCGGAGACGTCGATCAGGAACACCACACGCCGCGGCCGGGTCCCTCGTCGGCGATAGAGGACGCGCGCTGGTTCCCCGACCTGCTGGAGCTGGGCCCGGAGCGTACGGCGCGGGTCGATCTCGCCCGAGGACGAGGGGCGCCGGCGCGGGCTGCGTCGTGTCGGGGCGCGTGGTTTCAGGGTGGCGAACTGGCGGGCGAGGGTGGCTCGGTCGGCTTCGGACAACTCGGCGATGTCGCGGTGACGCAGTATTTCGGTCGGGCTGGCCGACATCGCCAGAGACCGGCCCTCGTCATTCGTGCCGCCTGGGTTGACGTCGAGGGTGGCCTGGGCCTTCGCCGGCGCGAGGTTCATCGTCCGGACCACCCGGCGGGGCCGCTCGCCCGAGAACCAGGCGTCGAACACCTCGTCGTACCGCGCCGTGTCGTCCGGCCCGGAACAGAGCACGGCCCGTCCGGCCCAGTACACGTCAGCCGTGAGCCCGGCATCCAGAGCAGCCACGGCGCGGAGGAAGACGTGCACGCGGTCGGCGGTCACTGCCAAGCCGGCCGACCTCAGGGCAGCGGCGAATCCGGTCAGCACGAGGTCTGCCGACAACTCCGCGCCGTCTGGTCGATCGTCCTTCCCCCGGGTCATTTTGGATCAGCTCGCCAGGAGTCGGTCCAGGGATTCGCGGACCCGGTCGGTGTCCTCGCGATATTTGAGTACCGCGCCCAGCGTCGCGGCGGCGGCTTGGATGTCGAGGGTGTCGGTCCCGAGCGCCTCGATCGCACGCGCCCAGTCCAGCGTCTCCGCGACCCCGGGCGGCTTCAGCAGATCGAGCTCGCGCATCCGATGGACCGACAGCGCGACCTGTTCGGCCAACCGACGCGACACACCGGGTAGGCGGGTACGGACGATCTCGACCTCGCGTTCCAGGCCGGGGTGGTCGATCCAGTGGTACAGGCACCGGCGTTTGAGCGCGTCGTGCACCTCGCGGGTCCGGTTCGAGGTGAGCACGACGATCGGCGGTACGGCCGCGGTGATCGTCCCGAACTCCGGAATCGTCACCTCGTGCGTCGACAGAACCTCCAGCAGGAACGCCTCGAACTCGTCGTCCGCCCGGTCGATCTCGTCCACCAGAAGCACCGCGGGACTCTCCCGCAAAGCCCGCAGCACCGGCCGCGCCAACAAGAACCGCTCGTCGAACAAGGACCTCTCGATCTCCTCGACCTCGTCCCGCCGCCCCCGCCCCTCCCGGAAGCCGTCCCCACCCCGACTCGGCCGGCCACCCGAGCCGTCACCATCCCGACTCGACCCACGCCCCGAGCCGTCACCATCCCGCCCCCGCACATCCTGCGAGCCGTCGTCGGGTGCGTCCGGTGAGCTTTCGGATTGTCGACGATCGACAACCGTTCCACGGCTGGTTGCCTCGATGGTGCGCAGGTGCAGGATCTGGCGCGGGAAGTCCCAGTCGTACAGCGCCTGAGTCGCGTCGATCCCCTCGTAACACTGCAACCGGATCAGCGGCAGCTCCAGCGCCTCCGCGAGGGCAGCCGCGAGGGCCGTCTTCCCGGTCCCCGGCTCGCCTTCCAGCAGGAGCGGGCGATCGAGAGCGAGCGCAAGGTAACCGACGGTGGCCAATCCACCGTCGGCGAGGTACCCGGTGCCGCGCAGCCGCTCGGCCAGCTCCTCAGCGCCGCCGACGACGTTCATCTGCTCAGGATCACCCCGCCCACCCCGAATGTGAAGAATCACCGCACCCGATGCCCCGGCGGCAACTCGCGAGGATTGTCGACATCCCGACCGTCGACAAGGTCCCCACACTCGACCTCGACCACAGCCCGCCCCCGTAAGTACTCCCGAGCCCCCGAATCACCACCAGCCGAAGCAACCACCCCACCCCAATGCCCCCGCCCCAGAACCACCGGATGCCCCACCACCCCGCCATAAACCGCCCGAACCAGAACAGCCGCCGGCTCCGGAGCATCTGTCGCGGCTCGGATTCGGTGGACAACCTCGGCGGTCAGGCTCGGCATGTCGACCGGTACAACCAGGACGGCAGCGATCTCGGACACCGACCGAGGCTCCTCGCCGTCTGGGTTGGGCCACGCCTCCGGGTCGACGGACCCCGCGCGTCGCCGACCGTAGACCTCCAGCGCTTCCAGGCCGACGCGGAGCGAGGCTCCCATGCCCTCAGCCCAGTTCTCGGCTGTGACGATCTCGACCGGTTCCCCGAACAGTTCGTGCCGGACTCGGTCAGCCTCCGCGCCGACGACCACCAGCACCGGCGTACAGCCGCCCCCGAGCACCGCGCGAACTGTACGAACAACCCACGCGACCCCGTCCGCATCCCGCACCAGCGCCTTCGGCCCACCCATCCGCCGACCAGCACCTGCGGCGAGTACCAGCCCAGCTACCGCCCTGGATCCCTTCCCCACATCCGCCCCCATCCCACGCGGGCACTCACCGATCCATCAACCAGCCAGCGCGGCAGCGACCGTGTTCGCCGCGCGCCGTCCCGAGACCAGCGCTCCCTGGATCGACGCGGTATCCCGGTGGTCGCCCGCCACGTACAGACCGTCGCCCAGATCCACCGGCTGCCGCGCCTCGAGCGGAGGGAGCTGATCCGGCAGCGCCTCCGCGATGTCATGCCGTACGACGACCTCCCACGCCCCCGCCGACCGCCCATACATCCGCGTCAGCTGGATCCGTACCTCGCTCTCCGTCGCCTCCGTCGGATAGAGCGTCGTCGCCTGGATCAGCTGCCGGCCCGCCGGTGCGTACGACGGCGCCGCGGTCGTCATCACCGCCGTGTTCACCACGGGCCCGTCCCGGCGACCGTCGACCACCAGCAGATTGTCGGTCCGCGGCGCATCGTCCGCGGCGAACCAGTACGTACGCAGCCCCTTCATCCGAGGCGCCCGCACCCGGACCACCGCGCCCGCGGTCGTCGGATCCGTCGCCACCACCACCGCCCGCGCTGGCTCCTCGCCCGCCGTCGTCCGCACCTTCGGCCCCGACTCGATCGCGGTCACCGTCTCCCCCAACCGAACCGGTTCCCGCAGCCGCCCCGCCAACTGCTCAGGCAGTGCCGCCATCCCGTCAGCCGGCACCGCCGGAGTCCCGAGCAGGAAGCTCCGCACGAGCAGTCGCACAAACTTCGCCGACGTGCTCCCGTCGTCCGAAGCGAGCACGCCCGCCAGGAACGGTTCGAGGATCTCCCGCCGGATCCGCCCGTCCACGCCTGCCTCGTCGAGCGACTCCTTCAACGTCATGTCCGGCCCGTCGAGCAACCGCGACACCGGACCGAGCGCGGGCGCCGCCCAGGCCGCCAACCGGGTCAGCTCCAACGGCCGGGCGAACCCGCTCAGCAGCGAGCGACCGATCAACCCCGGCTGCCGACGCGGATCGCCGACCACCGTCGTACCGGCGTCACCCGCCACCGCGACTCCGGCCGCGAAGGATCGCAGATCCAGGGCGGGCAGGTCGACGTACCTCCGGACCGCCGGGTACGACGGGTTGAGCAGCTGGAACCCGCGATCGCAGCGGTACCCGTCGATCACGTCCGTCCGGACCCGCCCACCGACCGCGTCACCGGCCTCCAGCACGGTGACCGAAAGCCCTCGGTCCTGCAGCGTGAGCGCGCAGTTCAGTCCTGCGAGTCCGGCTCCGACCACGATCACATCAGCCATGCCTCGATGCTGGCACAGCCGTCTGCCCGGAGCAGATCTCCTCGGTCCCCGGCCTGTCGCCGCCTATTGTCGACAATATGGAGCTCGTCGAACTCACGCCGCGCCTGCACCTGCTCCTATTCGCCGTCGGCCAGGCGTACCTCTGGCAGGACCGCGACCAGCTCACCCTGATCGACACCGGCCCGATCGGCGTGGGCGACGCGATCCGGCTCGCGATCCAGGACCTCGGCCGTCGCCCGGAGGAACTCACCCGGATCGTCCTCACCCACGCACACGGTGACCACGCCGGCTCGGCCGCCGAGATCCGGACCTGGAGCGACGCGGACCTCCTCGCCCACCACGCCGACGCTCCGCTGGTCGAGGGCCTGCTCCCGGTACCACCGCCGGTACTGCGGGACTGGGAGCGGCCGCTGTACGCCCAGGTCGACGGGCACCTCGCGGCCCCGCCGATCCAGGTGGACCGCGAACTCGGCGACGGCGACGTCCTCGACTTCGGCGGCGGCGCCCAGGTCGTCTGGATCCCCGGTCACACCGCGGGCAGTATCGCGGTCCACCTACCGCAACACGGCGTACTCCTCACCGGTGACGCGGTCGCGGAACACGGCGGCGACGTGATCCTCGGTGTGTTCAACCAGGACCTCACCGCGGCCGCGCATTCGCTGAGCCGGCTGGCCGGACTCGACACCGAACTCCTCGGCTTCGGCCACGGCGATCCGGTCCTCACCCACGGGACGAAACGGCTCCGCGAACTGGCCCTGGTTTCGCATCCTGAGCAGTGACGCGGACCACGCGAGGTGCGCTGATCATCGTGCGAGGATATTGACGTGACGACGATCGCAGACGGCCCGAAGTCCCTCCCCCTGCTGTTCCTGGGCAAGGACACCGACCCGCACTCGGAGCGCGGCGTGGAGTGCCCCGGCGCGTTGCCACCGGCCTCCGACCCGGACCTGGTCGAGCGGGCCCGGAAGGCGAAGGAGGCGCTCGGCGACAAGGTGTTCGTGCTCGGGCACCACTACCAGCGCGACGAGGTGATCCAGTTCGCCGACGTCACCGGTGACTCGTTCAAGCTCGCCCGCGACGCCGCGGCCCGGCCGGACGCGCCGTACATCGTCTTCTGCGGTGTGCACTTCATGGCCGAGTCCGCCGACATCCTCACCAACGACGACCAGACCGTGATCCTGCCGGACCTGGCCGCCGGGTGCTCGATGGCCGACATGGCCCGGATCCAGCAGGTCGAGGCCGCCTGGGACGCGCTCGCCGACGCGGGTGTCGCCGACGTGACGGTCCCGGTGACGTACATGAACTCCAGCGCCGACATCAAGGCGTTCTGCGGCCGCAACGGTGGTGCCGTCTGTACGTCGAGCAACGCCGACGTCGCCCTGGACTGGGCGTTCCAGCAGGGCGAGAAGGTGCTCTTCCTCCCCGACCAGCACCTCGGCCGCAACACCGCCGTCCAGAAGATGGGCATCAGCCTCGACGAGTGCGTCGTCTACGACCCGCACAAGCCGGGCGGCGGCCTCACCGCCGACCAGCTCGCGGCGGCCAAGATGATCCTCTGGCGCGGCCACTGCTCGGTCCACGGCCGCTTCACCGCCGAGTCCGTCGACGACGTCCGCGCCCGCGTCCCCGGCGTCAACGTCCTGGTCCACCCCGAGTGCCGGCACGAGGTCGTCACCAAGGCCGACCTGGTGGGCTCCACGGAGTACATCATCAAGGTCCTCGACGAAGCCGAACCCGGCACCTCCTGGGCCGTCGGCACCGAGCTCAACCTGGTCCAGCGGCTCGCGAAGCAGCACCCGGACAAGAACATCGTCTTCCTGGACAAGGCGGTCTGCTACTGCGCGACGATGAACCGCATCGACCTCCCCCACTTCGTCTGGGCCCTGGAGAACCTCGTCGCCGGCACTGTCGTCAACCCGATCAAGGTCGACCGCGAAACCGAGCACTACGCCAAGCTCGCCCTCGACCGCATGCTCGCCCTCCCCGGCAAAACCGCCCGCGACTGACCGGCTACAGCCGTCGTCCGCAGTGGGCGCTGACGAGTTCCAGGGCCGTGGTCCGGCCCAGGTCGCGGGGCGCGGTGGTGCAACAGAGCTTTCGACGCGGGCCACTACGATCAGGACCGTGGGGTTGATTCTCGAGACGCGCGCGTCCGACTCGCCGTGGCTCGAGTCCGTCTGGACCTGCCGCAGCGAGCAGGTCTCGGAGATGACCTCGGTCGCGTCGGAGACCTGGGGACTGGTGTTCTGGCAGAGACAAGGGCAACGGTACGCGGCGATCACCGGACCGGAGCGCCGCACGAGTACGGCGCCGGTGCCTGAAGAGGCCGACTTCGTCGGTCTCCAGTTCGCGGTCGGGACGTCGCTGCGGGCGGTGGCGCTCAGGTCACTGGTCGACGGTGGAGTGGTGCTGCCCGACGTGACCGGCAGGACCTTCTGGCTCGACGGTGCCCACCGTGAGATCCCGCGCCCCGACGATGCGGAGGCATGGGTGGACCGGCTCGTCCGAGAGGGGGCAGTGGCCGGCGACCCCCTGGTGTCGACGACGCTGCGCGGGACGGCCCCTGAGGTGACCGAGCGGACACTCGAGCGTCGTTTCCGCGCAGCAACGGGACTCACCCAGGGCGCAGTCCGGCAGATCGGACGTGCGCGGACCGCCGCGCAGCTGCTGATCTCTGGAGAGACGGCCGGCGACGTCACCGCGAAGCTCGGGTACTACGACGAACCCCATCTGGCCCGGGCGCTGCGCCGGTACATCGGCCGCACCGCCCAGCAGCTACGGGCCGGGACCGGCGGCCCGATCGCGCTCGCTCCCGGTCAGCGCACGACGTCGTAGACGAGCTTGGTCACGCCGTTGGAGTAGGTGGCCGAGTCCCGCAACTCGAGGGTCTGCTTGGCACGGTCCGCGCGGCTGAACAGGTGTTTGCCGGCACCCAGCAGCACCGGGAACACGAGCAGGTTGTACCGGTCGATCAGGGCGGCGTCCGAGAGGTTCCGGGCCAGCTCGGCGCTGCCATGGATGTAGATGGCGCCGCCTTCGGACTCCTTCAGCTTCGCGACGTCGTCCGTGCTGCGCAGGATCGTGATCGGGCCCCATCCGTCGATCAGCGCGTCCTCGCTCAGTCCGGCCGAGACGACGTACTTCGGCAGATCCCTGTAGTCGACGTGATCCTCCGAATCGCGCCAGATCGGAGCGAAGGCCTCGTAGCTGCGGCGGCCGAACATCAGTGCGGTCGTATCGGCGAGTTCCTCACCTTTGAGGGCGAATGCCTCGGGCACGAGCTCGGTGTCCACCACCCAGCCGCCGCTGCGGTGTCCCTCGGCCTCGCTGCCCGGCGAGTCCACCACACCGTCCAGCGAGATGAAGCCCGTGTAGACGAGTTGGCGTGTCATTGGTGCCCTCCTGATCATGGGCCGCGTTTCGGCCTGCGGCCAGCTTAGGAGCGACCATCGCCGCTGTCTTGGATGAAACCGACACGGCGGTGACAGTCAGCGCGGTACCTCGGTGCAGCCGTACCACTGGGCGAGGATGTCGGGCAGGCGGTCCGGGCCCCAGCGGTCGACCGGGGTGATGCGGCCTTCGAGGGAGCGCAGGGCTTTGGCGAGTTCGCCGACCACGTCGCCTCGCCAGCCGACGACCGCGCCTTCGTCCGGGCCGACGATGACCGAGGGGCCGCCGCGATCGAGGCACACCACCGGGCAGCCCGACGCCAGCGCCTCGGTGACCGCCCAGCCGGCTGCCTCTCGCATCGCCGGTGCCAGCAGGGCGTCGGCTCGGAGCATCGCCGCCAGCACTTGCTCCCGCGGCAGCGCGCCCGCGAACTCCACGCGATCCCGGACGCCCAGACTCTCGGCCAGCCGCTCGGCGCGACCCCACTCGGGTCCGTCACCGACCACCCGCAGCTCCCACCCGTCCGCCTCCGGGCGCGCCAACGCGCTGATCGCCAGCGCCACGCCCTTCCACGGGATCAGCCGTCCGACGAACAATGCCGTCCGTACCCCGTGCGAGTACGGCTCGTACGGCCCGGACGCGCTCGCGAAACGCCGGATCGCGACGTTGGGCTGGACCGTGATCTCGCGGGCGTACCGGCCGAAGACCTCGGCCACATCCTTGTTCTGGGCAACGACCAGGTCGGCGGACTGGGCCAGCCGGCGCCCGACCACCTTGCGCGTGAACCCGGTCCACACCCGCCGGACCAGCTCGCCCGCAACCCCTCGACCGCCGAGCCAGTGCGCCATCGACAACGGGACCGCGGTCGAGCCGCCGACCGGGCCCCAGATCACCTTCGCCGTCGACGGCTGCACCACCCCCGCCGGCATCCAGTCCGTCGCGAACGTCAGGTGGTGGATCACGTCGAACTTCTGCTCCGCGTGCAACCGCGCCGCCGTCCGGCCGGCCAGGCGCTGCCAGAGCGGGTAGTACCAGTACACGTCGGCGTGGCGGCGTCGGAGGTTGAGCAACCACTTCGGCAGTTCCAGCGGGACCACGGTCAGCGACGGGATCGGGCGCTGCGCCAGCTCGTCGGCGATCTCGTGCGCGAACTTGCCCCGGGTCAGCAGCCACACGTCGTGGTCCCGCGCGGCCGCCTTCGCCCAGGCCCACCCGGCGCCCGGCTCGGATCCACCTTGCGGCCGACACGCGTACGCGCTGAGCAGGACCTTCGGCCGGCCCGCCATCAGAGGGTGCCCTCCAGCAGCCGGCGCAGATCGGTACTGGAGGTGGAGGCCGTGTACGGGAAGTAGTGCACGCGGGCGCCGACCTCGCCGAGCAGCTTCTCCAGCCGGAGACCCTTCTCGGTCCCTTTCCAGTCGTCGCCCTTGAACAGCACGTCGTACCGCAGTTGCTTCCACAGCTCGAACTTGTCGCTGGACCAGTCCGAGACCACCTCGTCGACGATCCCGATCGCGCTGACGACCTCCATCCGCTCGTCCTGCGGCACCACCGGCGGCCGGCCCTTGATCCGGGTCACGACGTCGTCCTCGACCACCCCGGCGATCAGGTGGTCGCAGTGTTCGCGGGCGCGCCGCAGGATGTTGAGATGACCGATGTGGAACATGTCGTACACGCCGGGCGCGTAACCGACGACGCCCATCAGCCGGCCGTCCCGGGCGAAGACGGGACCTGCGCGGCCGGCCGCAGTGCGGCCATCTCCCGGTACCACTTGGCGATCGCGGCCAGGAGGAACAGCAGGTTCGCCGCCAGCAACAGCCCGTACAGGAGGACGAACGCCGTCGGCCACCCGAACGCGAGGAACACCAGGCACAGGATGCCGTAGTCGGTCGGTGCTATCAGCAACGACTTCACGATCGAGTCGCCGCGGACGTTCGCGGTCACCCCACCGTGCCGGCGGCGGAGCTGGTCGATCAGGATCAACCCGAAGAACATCACCGCCGACACGCACAGGTACGCCAACGGGACCAGCAGCACCACATCGTTGCTGAAAGCATCGAACCGGAAGAACGAGATCAGTACCGCGCTGTGCAGCAGGCAGATCTTCACGCAGTCGATCATGTGGTCCAGCCACTCGCCCAACGGCGACCCGCCACCGCGGAGCCGGGCCAGCTGCCCGTCGGCGGAGTCGAGTGCGTAGCCGAGGACCAGCAGCAGCGTGACCCCGATCGCCAACGGCACGCTCGGCTCGGTCAACGCGATCAGCCCGATCCCCACCAGCGAGCAGAATCCGCTGGCCAGGCTGACCTGGTTCGGGGTCCGGCCGAGCAGGAACGCGCCCGCGGCCAGGTACCGTCCGAGGCGCCGGTTGAGGAACCGCGAGTACGCCGGGGTCCCGGCCGACGGCTTCTGCGCCTGCGCGAGTTGCGCGACGACCGCGCCGAAGGAACGGCCGCTCATGCGACGGAGCTGCGGGACTGCCGCTGGTCGATCGCGGCACGCAGGATCTGACTGCGGGACTCGCGTCCGGCCGGCAAGGTACTGATCAGCTCGGTGGGTACTCCGTGCAGCTCGTCCGGGCCGAGTACGCCGTCCGTCCCCTCGACGGCGAAGACTGTGGCGGCGGCCAGGTCGGCGAGCCAGGCCGCCTCGATCTCGTCGACCACGACGACCTCGTCGACGCACCGCAGCTGTTCGACGATCTGGGCCCGCTCGACCAGTGGTACGAACGGGTGGGTGCCCCAGGCCTGGACGGCCCAGTCGTCGGACAGGACGCCGACCACCAGGCGGTCGCACAACCCGCGCGCGCGTTCGAGCACGTCGAGGTGGCCGACGTGGAACAGGTCGAAGACCCCGGCCAGATACCCGACCCGCTGCCGCACCGTGTGCTCCCCCACTGACCCTCCGTGGATTCGTCCGCGCGACCCCGCCACGCTGCCGGACTTCTGCGATCCCAGCTCCTGGTCGGACCCCGGCCGACCGGCCCCCACCGGGCTTGCCGGGACTTTACACCGGGTGATCGGATTCGCCCCAGCGCGCGGTGCGTCAGGCCCGGCCGCGGGGGTCGCCGGCGGCTGCCCGGGCGATCGCATCGGTGTAGATCCTCTCCGTCGCCGCCAGGTCCCGCTCCGGCGTGAAGCGGTCGAGATAGACCTGGCGAGCTCGCTGGCCGCAGGCTATCGAAGTCTCGGGGTCGCCGATGACGCGCAACGCCTTGCGCAACCCCTCCCGATCACCGGGCTCGGTCAACGCCCCGGTCTCCCCGTCGTCGACCAGCTCCGCGAGCGCCCCGATCCTGGACGCGACCACCGGTACCCCATGCGCGAACGCCTCGACCACGACGAGCCCGAACGACTCGTACGACCGCGCCGGGACGACGACGAGGCGAGCGGTCCGCAGGACGGCCATGCACTCGTCCCACGGCAATGCGCCGAGGACTCGCACCGAGGAATCGCGGGCAGCCAGCGCGTCCGCCTCGGCGCGCAGCGGCCCGTCACCGATCACGACCAGCTCGCCGAGCGACGCGTCCCAGGTCTCGAGCAGGTCGGCGAACCCCTTGTCCTCGGTCAGTCGGCCGAGGAACACGACCGGACCACCCGCACCCTCCCGGACCACACCCGAGAACGGCACCGCGTGGGGCTTCACCACGATCTGGTCCGCGGCGTACCCGGCGGCGACATAACGGGACCGGACGAATTCCGACGGGGCCACGAAAGTCGTGACATAGCGAGGCCAGGTGTGCAAGGCGTTGTGCACGGTGATTCCGGCGACCAACGGCAGGCTCTGCACCTTGGAATCGCGATAGCACCCGTGCACGGCACCACGCCACGGAATGCGGCCGATGCACGCCTCACAAGGACCGCCGTTGCGTTGCAGGACGCCGTTCGCGCACAACAACCGGAAATTGTGGAACGTGACCACGACCGGGAGCTCCAGCCGGCGCGCGGCCCGCAGGACCGATGGGCTCATCAGCGGGAACGTGTTGTGCACGTGGACGACGTCGGGACGCGATTCTTGCAATCGGAAGGTTAAATCGCGTTCCGTCACCGGTGACCAGATGGAGCGGAGAGGTAGCAGAGCGCGATCTTTCCGGCCGTACTGCGCGATGTCGTCGCTGTTCCACGCGTACAACGTGACTTCGTGCCCTGATTCGCGCAGAAAATCAGCCGTTTGATCGACGACCGTGTTCTCGCCGCTGGGTTGACCCGATCGATAACGGTTGTGCAGCATGGCGACCCGCATGACACCACCCTAAGTCCTCAGGTGGTGACAACTGGCACGTGCTCCGGCGTGGGGAAGCCCGGACCGCGTGCGGTATATCCGCCCCGGAGGGTGACTTGAGGAAGTTGTTGTTGGCAGCCCCCATCGCCGTCGTGGTCGCTGTCGCCGCAGTCGCCTACCCCGTCCTCGCCGACCATCGGAACGCCGCCGACGCCGGCAGGTCCCGCAGTACCGAGGACACGGCCGCGAGCGGATCGGGCGTCCTCCCTTCGAAGCAGCCCAGCTCCCCCTCGACTCAGCCGCCGGGCACCGTGTCGACCAAGCCGCCAACGGTCACGCCTCCGGGCAAGACGGCTGCGCCTAAGGCGAGTCCGACCGCTCCGAAGGCGACCAAGACGACCGGTACTGGCCCTGGTACTGGCACCGGTACGACGAAGCCGGTCGTCGGCGACGGAAGCGCGGGACCCTCCAAGGCCGGACCGTGCAGCGGCGTCTCGATCAAGCCGAGCCAGAACGCGCAGTCCGTGGTCAACGCCCACCCCGCCGGTACGACGTTCTGTTTCACCGCCGGCCTGCACCGCATCACCGAGACGATCCGGCCGAAGTCGGGTCAGACGCTCGCGAGCGCGTCGCGGGCCGTCCTCACCGGTTCGATCCCGCTGACCGGCTGGAGCAAGTCGGGCGCGGCCTGGGTACTCCGCGGCGCGCTGCCCTCGGCGTACGGCAAGGCGGGGCAGTGCGAGGACGACGCCGCGAACATCTGCAGTCTCCGCGAGCAGCTGTACCTCGACGGCGCCCACCTCACCCGGGTCGCCTCCCTCGGCGCCGTCAAGGCCGGCACGTTCTACGCCGATTACGCCGCGGACGCGATCTACCTCGGCAGCAACCCGGTCGGCCGCGCGGTCGAGATGGCGAAGACGGCGACCGCGATCGAGTCGAACCAGCCGGGCGTCACGGTCCGCGGCCTCACCATCGAGCACTTCGCCAGCGCCGCCCAGGCCGGTGCGCTCGTCTCCGGTCCGGGCTGGAAGGTGAAGGCGAACGAGGTCCGCTGGAACAAGTCGGTCGGCCTGATGCTGGTGAACGCCGACAACGCCCGGATCGAGCGGAATCTGGTCCACCACAACGGTCAGCTCGGCCTCGGCCAGTACAGCTCGGCGAACGCGACCGTGTCGGCGAACGTGATCAGCGCCAACAACACCGACGGCTTCTGGATCGCCGACTGGGAGTCCGGCGGGATGAAGTCGACCCGCTCGTCCGGCACCGTCAGCGGCAACCTGATCCGCGACAACCTCGGCGTCGGGATGTGGGCCGACGTCGCCGACGACGGCCGGGTGATCAGCAACAACCGGATTGTCGACAATGCGGCGGACGGGATCCGATTCGAGATCAGCCGCAACGGTGTCATCGAGAACAACACGATCACCGGCAACGGCTTCGGCACCGGCCGTGGCTCCGGGACCTCGCTGTGGGACGGCGGCGGCATCAACGTCAACACCTCGTCCAACGTCCAGGTCCGCAACAACACCGTCAGCGGCAACGTCAACGGCATCACGATCCAGTCCCGCACCCGCGGCGACGGCCCCTGGGGCCTGTACGTCCTCCGCAACGTCCGCGTCACCAACAACCTGATCAAGATGACCGGCGGCACCCAAGCCACCGGCATGGTGCAGAACTCGGGCTCCCCCGTCCCAGCCGGCCAACTCACCTTCACCGGCAACCGCTACATCCTCGACGGCCTCGCCACCGCCCGCTTCGCCCGCTTCGGCACAAAACTCACCCCCACCGGCTGGCAAAAGGCCGGCCTGGACACAGGCGCCACCTTCACCGCCAATTGAGCCGCCCACCACGAGCCTCATCCCATCCGGATTCCTCCCGCCGGACCCTCCCCACCGGTTGTCTGCCGGGCCTCCCCCCGGCCCGGCAGACAACCCTCACCATCGCAAGAACCTTCGCGCGACCCCTTCCGGCTCGTCGCTCTCCGCAATAGACTCAGTGCCCTCGGCAACGTATTGCCCACAGCAACCGAATCCACCGGGTCCGGTCGTTGCCACCGGCCCGAACACGGGGGCACCATGCACAACTTCACACAGCTGAACGGTTTCTCCAGGTACTAGGTCTCTGCGGCCGCACCAATGGGGGGTGCAGACAAGAGACCAACCCCGGAGGCACACCGTGAAGAATCCAGCGACCATCACCATCGTCGCCCTCAGCGCCATAGCTCTGACCCCAGCGGCACCAACAGCAACCGCAGCCGCCGGAACACCAGGTCCCGCGCAATCAGCACCCCGCGCCGCAGACCCAACACAGGCAGCGCGAGACGCCGCCGAGCCCGGCCGGCCTGATACGCCCGCAGCAGCTGATCCGTTCCTGGCGTTCCTCGAACCGCCCTGGTCCGCATCCCCGGCCGCGCAGAGCCTGTCCCCGTCCAACCCGGACCGGCTCCGACGGTCGAACGCCCCGAACTCCCCGGGGCAGTCCTTCCCGAACGCCGCGAACGGAGGCGCGACGAACGGGAACGAATGGATCACCGCCACCAGCAACGACACCGGCGGCGACAGCGCGAACGGAAGCACAAGCGACCCCTCGACCAACGAGCACTACACCAGCTCCGGTGGGGCCGCCGGGGACGGCACGACCGCAAACGGCACGCCCGGTGGCGAGTCGGCCGACGACGTGTGGACCAGAGGCATGTCGACCGGCGATATGTCGAGAGGCGGCATGTCGACCGGCGGCGAGTCGACAATCGACAATCCGACGAATGACTATGGGCTCCAGAGCGGAGCAGCCGGCGGCTACGGTCAGACTGACCGGCCCACCACTCCGACGGATAAGCCGATCGGGCCGACGAGTCTGCCGACCAGGCCGCGCAGTCCGCTCGATGATCCGCCTCCACCGGGCCTCGGCGCCGACGCAATCCAAGCCGGCCCTTCTCAGGCGCCCGCCTGTACCGGCGTCCGAATCGCGCCCACACAGGACGCCGCGGAGATTGTTGACAATCATCCGAACGGAACCACGTTCTGCTTCGCCGCCGGCCTGCACCGGATCACGCGCACCCTCAAGCCGAAGACGAACCAGGTGCTCGCCAGCGACCAGGGCGCGATTCTCACCGGATCAGTCCGACTCACCCGGTGGACCGCAACCGGTGGCGACTGGGTGACGAAGGGCGTGCTGCCCGCGGCGTACGCGCGGACGGGGCAGTGCGAGGACAACGTCGCGAACATCTGCTACCTCCGCGAGCAGCTCTTCCTCAACGGCAAGCACCTGCAGCGCGTCGCCAGTCGAGACAAGGTTGCCTCTGGCACCTTCTTCGGCGACTACGCGAACAATCTCGTCTACGTCGGCGACAACCCGGCCGGGAAGTCGGTCGAGATGTCGAAGACCGAGACCGCGATCGAGTCCGACGCATCCACCGTGACGGTGCGCGGCCTGACCGTCGAGCACTTCGCCTCCGCACCGCAGGGCGGCGCGGTGGTCCTCGGTCCCAGCTGGACGGTGTCCGCGAACGAGATCCGCTGGAACCACGCGATCGGCGCCATGCTCGTCAACGCCGACCGGGCCGTCCTGGAGAAGAACTTGATCCACCACAACGGCCAACTCGGCGCCGGTCAGTACAGCAGCGTGAACGCGACCATCACCAGCAACGAGATCAGCAGCAACAACACCGACGGATTCTGGATCGCCGACTGGGAGTCCGGCGGCATCAAGACCACCTGGTCCACCGGCGGTTCGGTCTCGCGGAACCTGATCAAGGCCAACAAGGGCGTCGGCCTGTGGAGCGACGCCTACGACGACGGCCGGACCTTCGCGAACAACGAGATTGTCGACAATGCAGCCGACGGCGTTCGGTACGAGATCGGCCGGAACGGGGTGGTCGAGTCCAACGTGGTCAGGGGCAACGGCTTCGGTACCGGTCGTGGTTCCGGGACGTCCTTGTGGGACGGCGGCGGGATCAACGTCAACACGTCGGCGAACGTTCGGGTCCGCTACAACACGGTCGCCGACAACGTGAACGGGATCTCGATCCAGTCCCGCACTCGGGGCGACGGACCCTGGGGACGCAACCTCCTCCGCGACGTGATCGTCACCGGCAACCAGGTCACGATGGACCGCGGCACCACGTCCACCGGACTCGTGCAGAACTCCGGCGCCGCCATCCCACCCGGCGAGGTCACCCTGAGAGGCAACACGTATCTCCTGGACAGCCTCACCGCCAACCGCTTCCAGAAAGCCGGCCGCTGGTACACCGCCACCCAGTGGCGCCAAGCCGGCTACGACACCGACAGCAAGTTCACCACCCGCTGAACCAACTGGCAGGCGGCATCGGTATGAGCGGTGCAACCGGCGGCGACACGGGCGACGCCTGACGCCGAACCGATGAGGTCCGGCGCGACGGCTCGGTCGCCTGGAAGGACCTGTGCCGTTGGCCGCATGCCGTCACGCATACGGCCAACCGCCCGGCTGGGAGCTCGACCCAACCGCACAGGTCAGAAGAGCTCAGCGCTGGGATGAGTGGTACGGCAGGAGCGCCATCTCTCGGGCGTTCTTGATCGCTCGGGAGACCTGCTTCTGCTGTTGCACGGTCAGGCCGGTGACGCGCCGCGATCGGATCTTGCCACGGTCGGAGATGAACTTCCGCAGCAGCGCCGTGTCCTTGTAGTCGATCACGGTCACGCCGTCGCGGACGAGAGGGTTCTGCCTCACCTCCGTCCTGCCGGCCGGACCCACTCCTCGTCGGGCCATCACTGGCCTCCTTCCTCGCGGCACTCGTTCCGGTGCTCGTTCGCGGACGGGTTCACCGTTGGAGGCCGCGGACATAGGTGGCGAACTTCTCCAGGCCGTCGATGTTGCGGGGTCCGCTGATGCCCTCGTTGTAGTCGAGGACGAAGAACTTGTTGTTCTTCACGGCGGGCAGGTTCTTCGTGCGGGCGGAGGTCTTCAGGAACTCGATCTTCTTCGCGGCCGGCTGGTCGCCGTAGTCGAGGATGATGATCACTTCCGGCGCCGCCTTCGCGACCGCCTCCCAGCCGACCTGGGTCCAGCGCTGCTCGAGACCGGCGAAGATGTTGCGTCCGCCGGCGAGCTTGATGATGTCGTTCGGCGGTACCTGGTTGCCCGCGGTGAACGGCTGGTCGGTGCCCGAGTCGTAGAGGAACACCGACACCGGGTTCTCCTTCGGCGCCTGCTCGACCACCTTCCCGACCCGCTGCTTCAACCCACCGACGACCTCGGTGGCCTTGCCGGAGACACCGAAGATCTGGCCCAGGCGTTCGAGGTCGGAGTACAGCGCCTCGAACGGGGGCAGCTTCTGCGGGAAGCCCGGGTAGTTGTAGCAGCTCTCGGAATGCATGAAGCTCTGGATGCTGAGCCCGTCGAGGATCTCCGGCGTGATTCCGCGCTGCTCGCTGAATCCGGACCGCCATCCCGCGACCACGAGGTCGGCCCGGGCCTCGACGACGACCTCCTTGTTGAGCAGGTCGTCGCTCAGCATCTTCACCTTCGCGTAGTCGGCGGCCCAGGGCGACTCACTCACCGGCGGATTGGCCGGCGGCATCACGTACCCGGCGACCTGATCGACCAGGCCGAGCGAGAACAACTTGTCCGCGCTGCCACCCTCGTACGCGACCGCACGTTCGGGTTTGCGGTACTCGACCGATTCCCCGCATCGCATCACCTGCACGCGATCGGAGGCTTGCGGGTCGTCCTGGACCGAGGCGCCGCAGCCGGCCAGCAAGGCGGCCACGACAGCGGCGGCGAGCGTGGTTCGTACGGGTCGTTCATGCGCGAACATCAGTGGGCGTCCTTCACAGGTTGAGCGGTCACGGAGTACAGAAGTTGGGGATCCCCGGTCAGGGGATGACGGACGACGCTGGCGCGCACGCCGAACACGGAGGCCATCAGCTCCTCGGTGAGTACCGACTCCGGCGTGCCGCTGGCGACCAGCGCACCGCCGGACAACACAGCGAGCCGATCGCAGGCGGCCGCGGCCAGATTGAGATCGTGCAGAACGACCAGGACGGTCGGTCCCAGGCCTCGCAACAGCGACAGGAGTTCGAGCTGATGACGGATGTCGAGGTGGTTGGTCGGCTCGTCGAGGACCAGGACCTCCGGCTCCTGGACGAGCGCCCGGGCGATCAGTACCCGCTGCCGCTCGCCGCCGGACAGCGTCATGATGCTGCGACGTGCCAGCCGCTCGACATCGAGACGCCGCATCGCCGCCGTGCAGAGCTCGACCTCCCGCGCGGTCAGCGGCTCGGTGCCCTTGAGGTACGGGGCCCGGCCGAGCGCGACGACCTCCTCGACCGTGAAGTCCAGCTCGATGCCGGCTTCCTGGGTGACCGCGGCAACAAGCTGCGCACTGCGCCGCAACGACAGGGAGGCGACGTCCGTCCTGCCGACCCGGACCACTCCCGTCTTCGGCCGCAAAGCGCGGTAGATGCTGCGCAGTGCAGTGGACTTGCCGCTTCCGTTGGGTCCTACCAGCCCGACGACCTCACCGCTGCCGACCTGCAGGGACAGGTCTCGCAGGATCTTGCGGCCGTCGAGGTCGAGATCCACGTGCTCCAAGGCGAGTTCCACGTCAGCGTCCTCCGAACAGGTAGCCGCGTCGCCGCATCAGGGCCACGAACACCGGTACGCCGATCAGTGCCGTGATCACGCCGAGCGGAAGTTCGCGCGGCGCCACCACCGTCCGCGCGAGCAGATCGGCCCAGACCATGAAGACGGCCCCGACGAGCGCGGTCAGAACGGTCACCCGGGCATGCCGCGCGCCGACCACGAGCCGGACCAGATGCGGCATGACCAGGCCGACGAACCCGATCGCCCCGCTCACCGCGACCATCGCGCCCGTGGTGATCGATGACAGCAGCAACAACTCCTTGCGCAACCGGTCCGGCGAGGTACCGAGGCTGGCGGCTGTCTCGTCCCCGAGCGCCATCACGTCGAGGGATCGGCTCCGCCGGCGCAGCACCTCGAGCATCCCGACCACGACCACGCAGACGATGGGCAGGGTCGACCAGGTCGCGGCGCCGAAGCTGCCCATCGACCAGTAGAGGACCGTGCTGGTCGACTCGCTGTTCGGCACCAGGTAGACCAGCAGACTCATGACGGCCTGCAGACCGAACGACATCGCCACCCCGGTCAGTACCAGCCGCAACGGCGACAGCGTGGCCTGTTGACGGGCGGCCAGGTACACCAGGATCGACGCCAGCATCGCCCCGGCGAACGCACCGGCCGACAGCGCGTACACGCCAAGCCCGGCCAGCGACCCGGTGATCATCACCCCGACAGCGCCCACCGACGCCCCGGACGAGATCCCGAGCACGTACGGATCCGCGAGCGGGTTGCGCACCAACGCCTGCACCGCGACACCGACAGCGCTCAGCCCGGCGCCCACGATCGCGGCAAGCAGTACGCGAGGCGTCCTGATCTGCCAGATGATCTGGTACGTCGAGACCTCGTCAGCGGTGATCGTGCCTCCACTGATCGCGGCCCACAGGTACCGCGCCGTGTCCGCCGGCGAGATCGCCGCCGGTCCCAAACCGATCGCGACGATCACCGAGGCGAGCAGGACCAGCAACAGGCCCGTCGACGCCAGCACGATCCCCCGGCGTCGCGGCGCCCCGGGGGCAAGCTCGTCCGTCCGGACCGCCTCGGCAACCTCGGTCACGCCGCCACCACACCGTCGACGTGGCCGGTCGCGATCAGTGAGTCGGCAACGAGTTCCCAACCGTGCCGCAAGCGCAGCGGCGGAGTCACCTCCGGCCGGACCGTCCCGACCGCTTCGTACACCAACCCGACGAACGCCATCGCGCCGCGATTGGTGACGTCAGCCGTGTGGGCGTGCAGGTGCTGAAGGCCGGCCTGCTTTGCGGCGACCTCCGGTCGTTGCACCAGGTGCGTCGTCAGATCGACGGCATCGACGCGTCCGGCCGCTCCTACCCTGCGCGCCGCCGGGAGGGCCGAGCCGCCCGCGCCTGAGCAGGCGTCGAGGACACGCTCACCCCGCTGCGGCGCCGCGGCGTCGACCAACTCGGCACCCAAGGGATCCCTGAGCAGGGGTGGCCAGCGGAGGAAATCTTCGGCATCAGCGTCATAGACAGGCGGCACCCGCCGAACTGTACATGACAATCATTATCAACAAGGCGCGCTCCCACAGTCTGGAGGAGCGCGCAGCCGAGGTCAGCTGGTCAGGCGGGTGACATGGTCGACCAGCAGGCTGCGGAAAACGTCGTTGTCGCGGAGGTCGGGGGTGAAGATCGTTTCGACGGACAGCAGGGCGTCGACCGTCGCGGTGGCTGTGGTCACACCCTCCAAGGCGGACTTGAGCCGGGTCGCCTGCGGGTCGTCGACCTCGGCGGACTTGGCGACGTAGACCATCCACGCCGCGACCGCGAGGGAGATGACGGTGGGCTCGGCTCCGGCGGAGAGGCGGTCGCGGACCGTGCCGAGGAGGCGGACGGGGAGCTTGACCGAGCCGTCCATCGCGACCTGGGCCGTGCGGTGCTTGAGGGCCGGGTTGGCGAAGCGCTCGAGGACGCTGGCGCCGTACGCCGGGAGGTCGAGGCCGTCGGGCGGGGTCAGGGTCGGGATCACGTCGGTCCGCATCAGGTCCTGCGCGAGACCGGAGAGCTCTTCGTCGCGGACCGCCTCGGCGATCGTCTCGTACCCGCGGAGCGCGCCGAGGTACGCGAGCATCGAGTGGGTCGCGTTGAGCATCCGGAGCTTGGCCTGCTCCCACGGGGCGACGTCCCGGGTGAGGACGGCACCCGCGGACTCCCAGGCAGGGCGGGGACCGGCGAACTCGTCCTCGATGACCCACTGCAGGAACGGCTCGGCGACGACGACGGCCTCGTCACGGACACCGAGGAGGCGGGCCGCTTCGGCGCGGTCGGTCTCCGTGGTCGCCGGGACGATGCGGTCCACCATGCTCGCCGGGAACGTGGCCAGCTCGAGCTGCTCGGCCAGGCCCTTCAGGTCGGCCGCCTCGGCGTAGTCCTGGACGAGCCTGCGAAGAAAGGGGCCGTTGGCAACGAGGTTGTCGCAGGACAGGATCGTCAGCGGCTCGCCGTGCTCGGCGCGGCGGGCCAGACCGGCGGCAAGCTGGCCGACGACGGTCCGCGGGGAGCGCCCGGCCAGGTCGGCCTGGATCTCCGGGTCGGCCAGGTTGAGGCCGTCACCGGACGCGCGATACCCCTTCTCGGTCACGGTGAGCGTGACGACGGAGACCGCGGGGTCGGCGATCCGCGCGACCACGGCGTCCGGGTCCTCCGGGACGGTGAGCACGTCGCGGACGCTGCCGATCACCTCGATCGACGGGTCGCCCTGGCCGCGGGTGAGGACGGAGTACAGGCCGTCCTGCGGGGCGAGCTGGTCGCGGACCGTGGTGGACCGCTGGCTGACCCCGGTGATCCCCCACCGGGTGTCGCCGCTGATCCGGGCGGCCTGCTCGGTGAACACCGCCTGGTGGGCCCGGTGGAACGCACCGATGCCGAGGTGGACGATGCCGACGGTGAGACCGCGCGGATCGACGGCCGGCCCGGTGGGCAGCTCGGTCAGGGTGGTCAGGTCGAGGCGGTTCATGCCGATACCTCCGCTGTGGCGGCGTGTGCGCGGATACGTGCGGTCGCCGGGGCACGGCGAGTACCGCGCCCCGGATCGTCGTGGACAGGTCTCATCGGGCGGCGTCCGCGGTGGAGTCGCGGACCATCAGCTCGCCGGTCAGGGCTCGGTGGGCAGGCCTCTCCCGCTCGGTGGAAGCGGGGATGTCCAGCAGGCTGAGCAGCAGCTCCACCGCAATCCGGCCGGCCTGCTGCTTCGGGAGCCGGACCGTGGTCAGGGTCGGCCGGGCCATCGCGGCCATCTCGATGTCGTCGATCCCCACCACGCTCAGGTCGTCGGGGACGAAGAACCCGCGGAAGTGGAGCCGGCCGAGCAGGCCGATCGCGACCAGGTCGTTGTACGTGATCACCGCGGTCGCACCGGTCGCGACGACCTGGTCCGCGGCGGCCATGCCTCCGTCGTAGTACGGCGGGAAGTGGCCGACCTCGACCAGCTCGACCCCCTGGGCGGCGGCCGCGGCGGCCAGGCCGGCACCACGTTGCTCGCTGGACCAGGAGTTCGCCGGTCCGCCGACCCAGGCGATCCGGCGATGCCCGAGCGCGACCAGGTGGGCGACGGCCTGCCGCATCCCGTCGCGGTGGTCGAACACCACCGCCGGCAGATCGTCGACCAGCCGGTTCACCAGGACGACCGTGGTCTCGGCCGCGATTTCGCGCAGCTCGTCGTCGGTGGAGCGCGGGGAACACAGGATCAGCCCGTCGACCTGTTTCGCCAGGGCGCGGACGAGTCCGATCTCGGCCAGGTCGTCCTCGTCGGTGTCGGCGACGAACACGGCGACGTCGGCCGCCCGGGCCCGCGCCTGGACGCCCTTGACCACACTCGGGAAGAACGGGTTGGCCAGATCCGGCAGCACCAGACCAAGATTCCCGGTCCGGCCGGTGATGAGGCCGCGGGCCGCGCGGTTCGGCGCGTACCCGAGGGAGGCGGCGGCGGACTGGACCTTCGCCCGGGTCGCGGCGTTCACCAGCTCGGGCACCGAGAGGGCGCGGGAGACGGTCGAGGTGGACACGCCCGCCAGCCGGGCGACGTCGCGGATGGTCGCGGCCACGCCCACCTCCCGAGTCGAGTCCTGGGTCGAATGCTGGTCCGCCGAGTGTGCAATCGGTTGTAGTGCCGTGTCAATCGACACCCCGACTTGTGCTGTAAAACAAGGACTGCAATCCTTTGCGGTAGTTGTTGCAGCCGAGTCGTGGAGGATCCGATGCCGAAGCCCCTGCAGCCCCACCCGGACCGCGCCCTGCCGGCCGGCGAGGCGCGCGATCTCGCCCGCCGGATCCACCGGTCGACCAAGGACCTGCCGCTGCTGTGCCTGCACGGCCACGTCGACGCGAACCTGTTCGCCGCCGACGAGGCGTTCGGTAACCCGGCCGACCTGCTGGTGGTCCCGGACCACTACGTGACCCGGATGCTGATCTCCCAGGGCGTCGCGCCGGACCGCCTCGGCCTGCCCCGCCGGGACGGCAAGCCGGCCGCCGAGCCACGCGAGATCTGGCGCGAGTTCTGCTCGCACTGGCACCTGCTCCGCGCGACCCCGAGCCGGTACTGGCTGGAGCACGAGTTCGCCGAGGTCCTCGGGCTGACCGTGGCGCCGTCCGCCGAGACGGCCGACGCGCTGTACGACGAGATCTCGGCGCGGCTGGCCCAGCCCGACTTCCGGCCGCGGGCGCTGCTCGACACCTTCAACATCGAGCTGATCTCCACCACCGACGCGGCGACCGACGACCTGGCCCCGCACGCGAAGGTGGCCGCGGACCTGCCCGGCCGGGTGATCCCGACGTTCCGGCCCGACGCCGTCGCGTACGTCGACCGGCCCGGGTGGAGCGACCTGATCCAGCGGCTCGGCGAGCTCGCGGACACCGACACCACGACGTACGCCGGGTTCCTGCAGGCGCTGCGGCAGCGTCGTCAGGCGTTCATCGCCGCGGGGGCGCGAGCGACCGACCACGGGCACTTCAGCGCGGCGGCCACTCCCCTGTCCGACGCGGAGGGCGAGCGGATCTACGCCAACGCGCTGCGCGGCGAGGTCACGGCGGAGGACACCGCCGCGTTCGCCGGGGACATGCTCTTCCAGATGGCGACGATGTCCGCCGAGGACGGGCTGGTCATGCAGCTGCACCCCGGTGTGCTGCGGGATCACCACCCCGACATCCACGCGACGTACGGGCCGGACCAGGGCCACGACATCCCGGTGGCGACGGAGTTCACCCGGTCGCTGCGGCCGGTGCTCGAGCGGTTCGGGCACGTCGAGGGGTTCCGGCTGGTGCTGTTCACGGTGGACGAGACCGTGTACTCGCGGGAGCTCGCGCCGCTGGCCGGGGTCTACCCGACCGTCCGGCTCGGTGCGCCGTGGTGGTTCCTGGACAGCCCCGACGGGATGCGCCGGTTCCGCGAGCTGGTCACCGAGACGGCCGGCTTCTACAACACCTCCGGCTTCGTCGACGACACCCGGGCGTACCTCTCGATCCCGGCGCGGCACGATCTCGCCCGCCGCATCGACGCCGGGTACCTGGCGAACCTGGTGCTCGAGCACCGGCTGGACGAGGACGACGCGTTCGAGGTGGCGAAGGACCTGGCGTACAACCTCGCCAAGGACACGTACCTCAGCTAGGCACGTCGGCCGCTGATCACCTCAGCTCGCGGCAACCCCGGCGCCGACGCGGCCTTGGGCGATATCCCGTAGCTGTAGACCCTTCTCTCATCGAGCGGTGGGAGGAGGGTTTAGGGTTGGGCGACTTCGGCTGGGGTGCGCAGTGTGAGGGCGGTGGGCTTGGTGGGTGTGGGGCGGCTCCGGGGTGCCTCGGTCCGTGCAGGACGGGGCTGGGCTGCGCTCGGACTGGCAGTCGCTCTGGTCGGCGTTGCGGGCTGTACCGACACGCCCGATGCGGGTGGCGATGCACCGCCGACAGAGGTGACGGTGACCGTTCCTACCGCACCGCCTGCCGCCGCGTCGGTCGAGTTGGGCACCACCGGGCCCGCGAGTGCGCCACCTTGTACGGGGATTGCCGTGCGGCCCGGCGCTGACGTGCAGGCAGTGATCGACGGGCATCCGGCGGGGTCGACGTTCTGCTTCGCCAAGGGGTTGTACCGGCTCGGCAAGGCGATTCGGCCGACCGAGGGTTCGACATTGGCCAGCGCAGAAGGGGCCGTGCTCAGCGGGTCGGTCGTGCTCACCGGCTGGCGGCGTGAAGGAGCGACGTGGGTACTGCGGGGAGCGCTGCCGCCCGCGTATCCGTTGAAGGGCCAGTGCGAGGACCAGGCGACGAACCCTTGCCGGCCAGGTGAGCAACTCTTCCTCGACGGGAAGCACCTGCGCCGGGTGATGTCGCCTGATGCCGTCGTCCCCGGGACGTTCTACGGCGACTATGCCGCCAACGCGATCCACCTCGCCGACGACCCGACGGGCGTCCAGGTGGAGATGGCGAAGACGCGCACCGCGATCGAGATCTCGGCCACCGGCGTGACCGTCCGGGGGTTGACGATCGAGCACTTCGCGAGCCGGCCGCAAGGGGGTGCGCTTCAGGTCGGGACCGGGTGGAAGGTCGAGAGCAACGAGGTCCGGTGGAACCACGCCGTCGGGATCATGGTGATCGAGGGCGACCGCGCCGAGCTGCAGCGGAACACGGTCGCCGACAACGGGCAGCTCGGAATCGGGCAGTACAAGTCCGCCGACGTCCGCATCACCGAGAACCTGGTCACCCGGAACAACACGGACGGGTTCTGGATCGCCGACTGGGAGTCCGGCGGGATCAAGTCGACCCGCTCGTCGGGTGTGGTCGAGGGCAACGACATCGTGGCGAACCGCGGGATCGGGTTCTGGAGCGACATCGCGGAGTACGACCGGCGGATCGTGGCGAACCGGATCCGGGACAACGCGGCGGACGGGATCCGGTACGAGATCAGCTACCAGGGCTCGATCGAGCAGAACGTGGTGGAGAAGAACGGGTTCGGGACCGGGCGGGGTTCGGGGACGAGTCTGTGGGACGGCGGCGGGATCAACGTCAACACGTCCACCGGGGTTCGCGTCGTGGGCAACCTGGTCCGCGCGAACCGGAACGGGATCTCGATCCAGTCGCGCACCCGCGGTGAGGGCCCACGGGGGAAGTACGTCCTGCGGGATGTCGTGGTCGAAGGCAACCAGGTCGTGCTGGACGGCGCGACCGCGAGCACCGGTGTCGTGGAGAACAAGAAGTCGCCGACCGACGACGCTTCGGTGCGCTTCCGCCGGAACAGCTATCGGGTCGAGGGCGGGGCGCAGAAGCGGTTCGCGTACAAGGGCCGGACGATGAGCTGGTCCGAGTGGCAGGCGGCCGGCTTCGACACCGACAGCGTCACCAGCTGACCGCGCGATCACCCAGCGGCCGCAGCGGGACGAGCCGCTGAAGCGCGGCCGGCGGGGTCGGGCAGCTACAGCGGCGGGATGGTCCTGCGGCGTTTGCCGGTCTGGACGATGGTGTCGTCCATCGCCCACTCCGTCTGCGCCGCCATCTCCGCCGTCTCCTCCAACGCATCCGGACTCGGAGACCGGCGAGCGGCAGCAGCTGCAGCAGGACGTGGAGGAGCCGCAGGAGGCGAGGAAGGCAGTACCCCAGCACGCCGCGGTGGCGGAGGTGGTGAGGCGGTCGCCAACCGCGCCCGATGTCGGAGCCGATCCGAATCACAGACCGCCGCCGCCACCAGCAGATGCAGCGTCATCGAGCTCAGGTCCGACAACCCGCTCTCGTTCAGCGAAGCCGCGGTCACGTAACCCAGCAGCAAAGCCCCGCACGCCTTCACGTACGGCGTCGGCGCCCGCAGCACCGACACCCACGCCACGATCACCGCGATCCCCACGATCGCCACCGCGAGCAGACCGGTCTCCCAGTACAACCCGAGCCAGCTGTTGTCGATCGCCATCACGTCGATGTCGCCCTCACCGCGACGCAGCAGGACCCGCTTGTTGCCGAGGCCGTGGCCGATGATCGCGGTCTGCAGCGACACCTCCTCGTCGATGACGGCCTGCCAGCTCGTGGTCCGGCCACTCAGCGAGGTGATCTGCCGGGTCCCCTGACCGCGCACCAACCAGGTGTGCAACGTCGGGACCACCATGAAGAGCAACCCGATCAACCCTGGTACGCCCAGCGCCACGATCCGCCCGAACCACGTCTTCCGGGTCAGCAGCAACGCGAGGAACAGCCCGAAAGCGATCGCGGCCGCCGCCGTCCGGGTCCGGCTCAGCGCGATCAGCGTCATCCCGAGCCCGATGAACGCGGTCGCCGGGATCAGCGCGAGCTTGCGGCAGACGAACGCGATGATCGCCAGGCCGAGCAGGATCGCGCCCACCTCGCCGACGCGCGGCGGCAGCATCGGGATGATCACGCCCTGCAGGCGGTAGCCGGTACCGAACGCGGACAGCGGCCGCCACGCCTGTCCCGGTGCGTACGCGAGGCTCGCGACGATCGTTGCGGCGAGCAACAGGTGGGCCCAGAGATGGGCCCGCAGCAGCCGCTCCGGAGTCTGCAGCAGCGGACGCCACAACAAGAAGAGCAGCACCAGGCCGACCATCAACCGGGCCAGCCGCAACAACGGCCCGACCGGGTCGGCCAGCAGGAACACCGTCGCCGACGCGAACAGCACGTACATCACGTACAGGGTGGTGACCGGGCTGATCCGGGTCCGGAAGCCGGGCCTGGTCGCGGCCAGCACGATCAGGAAGATCGCGCCGAGCAGGACACCCTTCATCAGGCTGTTCGTCGAGCCGGTCGTGCCCTGCGGAGCGGCGGCCCGGGAGGACCAGGGCTGGACGCCGAGCACCAGCAGACACCACAGGATCATCCAGAAGAACGTCGGTTTCTCGCTCTCCTCGACGGTGGTCCCCGGCACCGGTGGCGCCGTCAGCGTCATCGCGACACCGTCAGCGCATCGGCGGCGGAGAGGGTACGCCGGTGTCGGCCGGCGTGTAGTTCAGCGGGATCCCGAGAGTCTCGTCGTGCTGCGAGGCGCCGACCAGGACGACGCCGAGAACGGGCGCGCCCGCGAACGCCAGCGCCGCGGTGAGCCGGCTGACGTCGGTGTCCTTGTCGTGGCCGACCTGGACCACCAGGACGGAAGCGTCGACCGCGGCCGCGAGCGGGGTGATGCCGTGCCGGCCGACCGAGGCGGGGCCGTGGATGACGACCGAGTACCCCGGCGGCAGGTCCGCGATGATCCCCGGGACCAACGACGGGCCGACCGCCAGGGCGGAGTCGTCGAAGGTCAGACCGGGCGGCAGCACGTACAGGTCGGCGACCGTGCCCGGGCGGAAGAGCTTGCGCGCCCGGACCGCCCGCGTACCGGCCGGCTCGGCGACCAGATCGGTCAGTCCCTCGTGGTCGGTGACGTGGGACAGGACCGGCGTACCGTGCAGGTCGGCGAGCACCAGCAGGGTCTCGCGGCCGTCGCGCGCGCTCGCCTCGGCCATCGCCAGGGCGATCCCGGCCGAGTTCGGCGTCGGGGAGGCGGACACCACGAGCAGGGCGCCCGCGCCGCCGGTACCGATTCCGCGGGGGTTCAGCTCGCGGCGAGCGAGCGCGCCGCTGGCCTCGGTACCGAGGGCGGTGAGCTCGGACGGCGGGAGCTGCGGTGCGGCCCTTCGCCAGAACCGGCGGCGGCCGATCGACGCGGTGATGACCGGTGCGCTCGCGGCCTTGGCGGCCTGGTCGCGGGTCAGGACGAACGGGCTCAGGTGCGTACTCACCAGGGCGAGGCCGAAGCCGAGGACGAGACCGAGGATGCCGCCGACGGTGATGTCGCGGGCCACCTTCGGCGAGGAGGTGGCCGTCTCCGCGGTGGCCGGGGTGACCAGCTGGCTGCTCGACCCGACGCCCGTCAACGCCTTGCGCATCGCGGACGCCTCGTCGGCGGCCTGCCGGGCCTCGGTCGCCAGACCGACCCGCTGGTCACGCAACGCGGCCGCGGTCTGCGAGTCGCCCCGGGCCACGGCCTCACCGATCTGGCTGACCAGGCTCCTCGACTGCGCGTTCGCCGTCTTGGACCGATCCGTGGCCTGGGTCGCCAGCGTGGTCAGCAGCACCTTCGCCTCGTTCGTGCGCTGGGCCAGGTAGATCCGGGAGATCGCGTTCGCGCGGCGGGCGGCCTCGGAGGCGGTCGGGCCGTCGATGGTGACCAGGTACGCGTTGTCGGTGACCGCCTTGACCCGGGTCACCGCGGCGAGCTCCTGGACCGACTCGTCCGTCGTCGGCAGCTCCAGCGACTTCGCCACCTCGCGCAGCAACGTGGGACTGGCCATCACCCGGGCCTGGGTCTCGGCCGGCAGGTCCATACCGAGCGGGCCGGTCTTGTCGGTCCCGGTGGGGAGCTTGCCGACCAGCGCGGGCGGGACCGCCGGGCCGATCACGACCTGGCTCGAGGCGGTCCACCGCTCGGTCTGCGACAGCGAGAAGAACGACGCGCCGACCAGGCCGAGCAGGACGCAGCCGAGGATCAGCCACTTGTGCCGCAGCAGCGACTGGGCCGTGTCCCGCCAAACCACCGTGCCGGGCTCCATCCGGTCCCCCAACTCCTTCGCCGATGACCGGCATCACGATGGGTGACCGGCTCCCTGCCGCAGCACAGGATATCCGGAACGTCATTCCCACGAAACCGCGCCGGACGCCCGGGACGCACCGGGAGTTTCCCCTCCGTTGGGCCCGGTGACCTACGCTGCTCCCCGGGGGTCCGGGGCAGCTGTGTCGGATCGGGGACGCCGGGGTCGGCGTCACGTGGAGGGGGACTACCTCAGCATGAAAAGAAGATGGCTCGTCGCACGCCTCGGTGTGGTGGGTGCCCTGCTGGCGACGGCGCTGACGCCGACGCCCGCGCAGAGCATCGGCGCCTCGCTCTCGGCCGCCGACAGTCCGGTCTGGCAGACCAACGCCAGCGTGCAGGGCATCACCGTGGCCGCGGGCAGGGCGTACGTCGGCGGACGCTTCACCAGTGTGCGGCCGCCGGGTTCGCCGGCCGGCACCAACGAGGTGGGCCAGGCGTACCTGGCCGCCTTCGACGCGGCCACCGGGAACCTGGTCACCGCGTTCACCCCGGTCCTCGACGGCCAGGTGTACGCCGTGGCCGCGTCCGCCGACGGCTCCCGGTTGTACGTCGGCGGTGACTTCACCACCGTCAACGGCGTCACCCGGAACAGGATCGCCGCGTTCGACACGGCCACCGGCGAGCTCGTCCCGACCTGGAAGCCGTCGGTCTCCTACCGGGTCAAGTCGATCGCGGTCAGCGGCGGCACGGTGTACTTCGGTGGCTCGTTCGGCCTCGTCAACGGACAGGACCGGCCCCGGCTCGCCGCGGTCTCGCAGGACGGCACGTTGTTGCCGTGGGCGCCGGCCATCGACGGCGACGTGTACGCCGTGGACGTGGCCGACGACGGCTCCAAGGTGTACGCGGGCGGCCAGTTCAGCACGGTCAACGGCACCAGCCAGAACACCGTCTCCAGCCTCGACCCGGTGAGCGGCGCCGTGCTGCCGTTCCCGGCCGCCGCCGCGGTCCCGCCGCCGAACGGGCAGTGCAAGACCCGGGTGAAGGCGATCGACACCAGCGGCGACAAGGTGTACTTCGGCAACGGCGGCGACGGCCAGGGCTGCTTCGACGGCACCTGGGCCGCGGACGTCGGGACCGGCGCGCTGATCTGGAAGAACGAGTGCCTGGGCGCCACCGAGGCCGTCAAGGTGGTGGACGGCTGGCTGTACAAGGGCTCGCACGCGCACGACTGCGCTTACAACGGCACCGGTGGTTTCCCGCAGGGCTTCGGGTACCGGTTCCTGCTGACCCAGTCCCTCACCGACGGCAAGCTGGGACCGTGGTTCCCGAACACCAACGCCGGAGCGCCCACCGAGGTCGGCCCGCTCGCCTTCGCCAGCGGCGGCTCGGACCTGTGGGTCGGCGGTGACTTCACCACCAGCAACGGCGTCGCACAGCAGGGCCTCACCCGGTACACCACCGCCGGTCCGGGCACCGCTCCGGCCAAGCCGGCCAAGCTCATCCCGTACAGCGTGCAGCCCGGTGTCGTGCAGATCCACTTCCCCACTGTCGTGGACAACGACGACAGCACGCTGACGTACCGGCTGCTCAAGGGATTCAGCAACACCACGATCGCGACCTTCACGGCCACCTCCACTCCGTGGGACCGGCCGTGGCTGCACTACACCGACACCGACGTGACGCCGGGTGAGGTGACGAACTACCGGGTCGAGGTGACCGACGGGACGAACACCCTGCGCGGCAACTACTCCGACCCGATCACCGTGGCGAGTACCGCGTCCACCGCGTACGACCAGCTCGTCGGATCGGACGGGCCGCAGGCGTACTGGCGGCTGGGTGAGTCGTTGGGCACCACCACGTCGGTGGACTCGTCCGGGCAGAGCAACAACGGCACGTTCACCGGGATGACGCTGGGGACGGCCGGGGCGATCGCGGGCAACACGGCGGCGACCGTGAACTCCAGTACCGGGCGGATGGTCGGCGAGAAGGCGTACAGCTTCCCGCAGCAGTTCACCGTCGAGGCGTGGGTGAAGCAGAGCTTCCTCCGCGGCGGCCGGATCGTCGGATTCGGCAACAACCGCACCGGCAACGGCGCGAACGGTGGCGACCGGATGCTCTACATGCGCAGCAACGGCGCCATCACCTTCGGCGTCAACGACGGCAGCCAGCGCACCCTCACCAGTGCGAGCGGCAAGAACGACAGCCAGTGGCACCACGTTGCCGGGACGTACGACAACGGCACCATGAAGCTGTACGTCGACGGCGTCCAGGTCGGTAGCCAGACGGTCGGTTCGCTGGCCACGTACTACGGCTGGTGGCGGGTCGGGTACGACAACATCGGCGGCTGGCCCGGCGGCGGCGCGTCCCAGACCGGCATGGTCATCGACGAGGCCGCGGTCTACCCGTACGCCCTGGACGCGGCCCGGATTCAGGCACATCACGCGGCCCGCTGAGCGGATCGTCACGCGCTAACAGCACAACGTCATAACGCTGACGGCAGGCCGCCTTCCTGGTGGCCTGCCGTCACCGCTAGATTTTCGCGGGTCACAGAAGCCCGCCCGCTTTCAGTCCGAAGGACGTTGATGAAGAAGTTAGTCCTGGCCCTGGTCACCGTCGGAGCCGTCGTGGCCGCCGCGCTGATCCCCGCAGGTCCGCCCGTCCAGGCGGCCTCGCCCGGATTCGGCACCGCGGTGTCCGCGCTCAAGCAGAGCTCCTGGCAGACCAACGCACCCGTCAACGCGGTCGCCGTCGCCGGTGGCTCCGTGTTCATCGGGGGCCTGTTCAGCCGGGTCCGTCCGCCGGGCAAGCCGGCCGGTCAGGGCGAGGCGGTCCGGACGTACATCGCGTCCTTCAACCGGACCACCGGCAACGCGTCCAGCTTCGCGCCGAAGCTGAACGGCCCGGTCTGGAGCATCGCCGCCTCGCTGGACCAGAAGTGGATCGTCGTCGGCGGCGACTTCACCACCGTCAACGGCCAGCCGCGGAACCGGATCGCGATGTTCAACGCGGCCACCGGCGCGCTGTCCAGCTTCCGCCCGTCGGTCAGCTACCGGGTCAAGGCGGTCGCGATCTACGGCAACAGCGTCTTCATCGGCGGCTCCTTCGGCCGCGTCTCCGGCGTCGTCCGGAACCGGCTCGCCGCCCTCGCGCTGAACAGCGGCGCCCTGCTCCCGTGGAACCCGAACGCCAACGACGAGGTGTACGCGATCGACGTCGCCGACAACGGCACCAAGGTGTACGCCGGCGGCCCGTTCACCACCGTCTACGGCCAGCACCACAACACCCTGGTCGCGCTGAACAACAGCACCGGCATCCCGTACGCGATGGCGGCCGCGTCGGCCATCCCCGAACCGACCAGCCGCTGTGTCACCCGGGTGAAGGACATCGACACCTACGGGTCCAAGGTCTACGTCTCCAACGGCGGCGACGGGACCGGCTGCTACGACGGCATCCTGGCCGCGGACGTGGCGACCGGCAAGCTGCTCTGGCAGAGCAAGTGCCTGGGCGCGACAGAGGCGATCAAGGCGATCGGTGACTGGGTCTACAAGGGCTCGCACGCGCACAACTGCCAGATGGACGACCCGGCGTACTTCCCGGACGGCACCGGCACCCACTACCTGCTGGTGCACAGCGGGGTGACCGGCAAGCTCGGGGCGTGGTTCCCGAACACCGACGCCGACCAGAACAGCGCGACCAAGGTCGGTCCGCTGGCGATGGCCGCCGGCGGGAGCGACCTGTGGGTCGGCGGTGACTTCCTGCACGTGAACGGTGTGGCGCAGCAGGGCATCACCCGGTTCACCAACGCGGCGCCGGGAGCGAAGGCGAAGACGCCGGCCGCGCCCAAGTCGAACAGCCCGGTCGCGGGCAAGGTCGGGCTGTCGTTCAACACCGTGGTGGACCCGGACAACATCACCCTGACCTACAAGCTCTACCAAGGCACCCGCCTGGTCGGCCAGTGGAACCGGAACTCGTACGGCTGGCACAGCTCGACGCTGGTCACCCACACCGACACCGGCGCCAAGAGCGGCTCGGTGGTCAGCTACCACCTCGAGGTCCTCGACGGCCGCAACGTGGTCAAGTCGGCCACCTCAGCACCGATCACGGTGAAGTAGAAAAAGGCGCTGAAAGAGAGGCCCTCGCCCGGCACCGGGCGAGGGCTTCTTGCTGCCGCGACACTCGCTTGGGGTGGAGGTGAGGGGCGACGATTGGTCAGAGTCTGTCGGGGTTCGGGACCGGGGTGGGGTTGTTGCGGTGGGCTTTGATTGCTCGGTGGGCTTCGTGCCACCAGAGCAGCAGGGTGCAGAAGGCGGCCAGGGCGAGGCCCCAGGCGGCGCCGGGTGGGCCGCCCAGGTACGCGCCCGTGATGCCTGAGGCGATCAGGACGACCGACGAGATCAGCCTGACCCGGAGACCACGGGACGCGGCGGCCAGGGCGCGGAGGATGGCGAAGGCGCCCGCGTTGGAGGCGCCGAGGGCCTGCAGCAGGATCACCGGGATCATCACCGCGCTCGCCTCGGCCCACACGCCCGGACCGAGCAGCTCGCGCCCGACCGCTTCAGGCAACAGCAAGAAGATCGCGCCCCACCCGAGCGCCCCCGCGCCGACGCCGGCCGAGATGACCAGCCCGACCCGCCACAGCCGACGGTACGAATGCCGCAACGCGCGCGCCGCCTCCGGTACGGCGACCGCCCGGATGCCCTGGTTGAGCACGTTCACCGGGCCCAGCAGGACCTGCGCCCCGCGGATGCCGGACACCGCCGCGATCCCCGCGACCGCGGTGATGCCGAGCATGTACACCTGGATCGTGCCGCTCACCGCGAGCATCTCGCCGACGTACTTCGGAGTCAGGTCACGGTTCGCCCGCAACCAGTCCTTCACCAACTGGAACCGCGGCGCCACGCCGGCCTGGAACCGCCCGGCGATCGCCGCGATCACCGCCCCGAGTCCCCAGCTCAGCGTCAACGAGAACGCCGACGCCGACCCGGTCAGGTACAACGCGGCGAACAGCACGCCCATCGCGACCAGCCAGATCAGGTCGTTGACGAACGCCTTCCGCCCCTCCCCCACCACGAAGAACGCCCACCGCCACGCGTCCTGCAGCAACAACCCGGGCATCGTCACCGCGAAGGCGAGCAACACCAGGTGCGACGGTACCCCCGGAACGGCCGCGATCACCAGGCCGACGATCATCGCCGCGACGCCGGCCAGGAACGCGGTCGCCGTACTCGCGCGAACCGCCTTGTGCCAGGTGGGGGTACGGCTGCCCGCGTGCCGGACGCCGAGCGGTTCGGTGGCGATCGCGCGGGAGACGTTCAGCGCGATCGTGTAGCCGCCGAACGCGAGCGCGTACACACCGAAGTCCGCGACACTGCTGCTGCGGGCGACGAGGACGCCGACCGCGAGGTTGCTGAGGCTGGACAACCCCTGGTCGGCCAGCCCCCAGCCCGCGCGACTCGCCGGGCCCGCGAACCTGCGGAGGTTCAAGAAACCGGCCGCGGTGGCCGGCGCAGGATGGCGAGGCAGAACCGCGGAATGCCCAGCACGTACCGCTTCCAGAGCCGCCGCGGCTCCTTGGAGAGCCGGTAGCTCCATTCGAGCCCGGCCTTCTGCATCCACACCGGGGCCCGGTCGAGCCGGCCGGTGTGGAAGTCGAACGCGGCGCCGACGCCGATCAGGATCGCGGCGTCCAGCCGGTCCCGGTGGTCGGCCATCCAGCGCTCCTGCTTCGGTGCGCCCAGCCCGACCCAGACGATGTCCGGCGCGGCCGCGTTGATCCGGTCCACGACCTCCGCGGTCTCCTGCGGCGACAACGCCCGGTACGGCGGGGAGTACACGCCCGCGACCTTCAGCCCCGGGTGCTTCGCGGTGAACGTGTCCCGCAACTGCTCGACGACGCCGTCGGCCCCGCCGTAGAAGTACTGCGACCAGCCGCGCTCGGCCGCCTCGGCCATCACCCGCTCGAGCAGGTCGGGACCACAGACCCGAGCCATCTGCCCGAAGCCGGCCTTCTTCCCGGCCCAGACCAGCGGCATCCCGTCGGCCAGGGTGAGGCCGGAGGTGTTGTACACCTCGGTGAGCCGCTCGTCGGCGCGGGCGTGCAGCAGGGCGTTCATGTCCGAGACGCAGACCAGCTGCCGGTCGTCGTTCGCGATCCACTTGCCGAACCGGTCCACGGTGTCGTCCATGTCGGTGACACTGACGTGGATCCCGAGCACGTCGACACGCGCGTCTCCGGTCCGGGCTCGATCGGCGTGGCCGGTCGCGGGCGGGCCCGTCATCTCGGCGGTCATTGTTGTTCCTCAGTCCTGTGGGGGGCTCAGTCCTGTACGGGGTGGTGCGAGGCGCGCCGGTAGTGGGAGGGCCGGCGCTGAGTCGGTCGTGCTGGGTCAGTCTGGCTCGGCGAGGGCGGCGAGGTCGGCGTCGACCATGATCCGGACCAGTTCGGGGACGTGCACCTGGGCCTTCCAGCCCAGCTCGGTCTGCGCCTTCGACGCGTCACCGATCAACGAGTCCACCTCGGTCGGCCGCTCGTACCGGGCGTCGTAGTCGACGTGCGCCTGCCAGTCCAGGCCGGCGTGCTGGAACGCGAGCGCCACGAAGTCGCGGACCGAGTACGACGTCCCGGTGGCGACCACGTAGTCCTCGGGCTTGTCGTGCTGCAGCATCCGCCACATCGCCTCGACGTACTCCGGTGCGTAGCCCCAGTCGCGGCAGGCTTCCAGGTTGCCCAGGTAGAGCCGCTTCTCCCGGCCGAGCTTGATCCGCGCGACCGCCCGGGTGATCTTGCGGGTCACGAACGTCTCGCCGCGGCGCGGGCTCTCGTGGTTGAACAGGATCCCGTTCACCGCGAACATGCCGTACGCCTCGCGGTAGTTCCGGGTCATCCAGTACCCGTAGACCTTGGCCGCGCCGTACGGCGAGCGCGGGTAGAACGGGGTGTCCTCGTTCTGCGGTGGGGCCGCGGCGCCGAACATCTCCGAGCTGCTCGCCTGGTAGAACCGGCAGTCCAGCCCGATCATCCGGATCGCCTCGAGCAGCCGGGTGGTGCCCATCCCGGTGGTGTCACCGGTGTACTCCGGCTCGTCGAAGCTCACCCGGACATGGCTCTGCGCGGCCAGGTGGTACACCTCGTCCGGCTGGATCGTGGCCAGCAGGGTGACCAGCCTGGATCCGTCGGTGAGGTCGCCGTAGTGCAGGAACAGCCGCTTGTCCTGCTCGTGCGGGTCCTCGTACAGGTGGTCGATCCGGTGCGTGTTGAAGGTGCTGGCCCGGCGGATCAGGCCGTGCACCTCGTAGCCCTTCCCGAGCAGCAACTCGGCCAGGTACGAACCGTCCTGGCCGGTGATCCCCGTGATCAGGGCCTTCTTCATTCCGCTCCTCCCAGCTGGCCGCGGTACCAGGCGTACGTGCTCGCCACGCCGTCCGCGAGATCGATCCCCGGCTTCCAGCCCAGCGCGCTCAGCCGGCTCACGTCGAGCAGCTTGCGCGGGGTCCCGTCCGGCTTCGACGGGTCGGTGCTGATCGTGCCGGTGTAGCCGATCGTCCGGGCGACCAGCTCGGCCAGCTCGCGGATGGTCACGTCGGTGCCGACGCCGACGTTGATCGGCTCCGGCTCGTCGTAGTGCTCGAGCAGGTGCAGGCACGCGTCGGCCAGGTCGTCCACGTGCAGGAACTCCCGCCGCGGCGTCCCGGTCCCCCACAGCACCACCTCGGCGGCGTCCGTCGACGCGGCCTCGTGGAACCGGCGGATCAGGGCCGGCAGGACGTGCGAGCTGGCCGGGTCGAAGTTGTCGTTCGGCCCGTACAGATTGGTCGGCATCGCCGAGATCCAGGGCAGGCCGTACTGCCGGCGGACGGCCTGGACCTGCATGATGCCGGCGATCTTCGCGATCGCGTACGCGTCGTTGGTGGGCTCCAGCTCGCCGGTCAGCAGGCTCGACTCGCGGATCGGCTGGTCGGCGTACTTGGGGTAGATGCAGGACGAGCCGAGGAAGAGCAGCCGGGGCGTCCGGACCGCGAGCGCGGCGTCCATCAGGTTCACCTGGATGCGCAGGTTGTCGCTGAGGAACTCGGTCGGGTGGTCCCGGTTCGCCAGGATCCCGCCGACCCGGGCGGCCGCGTCGATCACCACGTCCGGCCGGTGCTCGGCCAGGAAGGCGAAGGTGGCGTCCCGGTCCCGCAGGTCCAGCTCGGCCGAGGTCGCGCCGATCAGCCGGCTGAATCCGGCCGCCTCGAGCCGGCGCCGGACCGCGGAGCCGACCAGGCCCCGGTGGCCCGCGACGTACACCACGGACCGTGGGTCGATCGTCATCAATAGGCTCCTGATCCGTAGAACACCGCGCGCAGCGTCTTCCAGAGGATGAGCAGGTCCAGCGTCATCGACCAATTGTCCACGTAGCGCAGGTCCAGCCGGACCGATTCGTCCCAGGACAGGTCGCTGCGGCCGCTCACCTGCCACAACCCTGTCATGCCCGGCTTGACCAACATCCGCCGGGAGTCGTCCGCCGCGTACAGCGCGACCTCCTCGGCCAACGGCGGCCGCGGCCCGACCAGGGACATGTCGCCGCGCAGTACGTTGATCAGCTGCGGCAGCTCGTCCAGCGAGAACCGCCGGGTCCACCGGCCGAGCGGCGTGACCCGTGGGTCCTGGCGCATCTTGAAGTGGACGCCGTTGCCGTCGCTCAGGGTGTACAGGTCGCTGAGCCGCTGCTCCGCGTCGGTGTACATACTGCGGAACTTCAGCATCGTGAACTCGGTCCCGGCCCGGCCGACCCGGCGTTGATGGAACAGCACCGGACCCGAACTGGTCAGCTTGACCGCGAGCGTCAGCCCGATCAGCAGCGGTGCCATCAGGACGATCAGGGCGAGCGCCACGATCCGGTCGAAGATCGCCTTCATCAGGTGCGGACCACCACTCACCGACGGCCGCTCCAGGTGCAACAAGGACAGGCCGGCGACCGGGCGGACCGAGATCCGCGGCCCGGCGACCTCGATGATGCCCGGCGACACGATCAGCTCGATCCCCCGTTGCTCCAACGCCCACGACAACCGGCGCAGGGACTGCCCGGCGAGCTCTGGGTCGGTGGCGACGGCGACCACGTCGACAGCATGCCGGTCGACGGCGGCCAGGATGTCCGGCTCGTCCAGCTCGTCCGGGCGCAGCGGGCCGGTGCCGCGGCTGTCGTCCCGTGGCCGGCAGGTCGCGACGACGCGGAACCCGTCCGACGGGCGGCTCTCGAGGTGCTCACACAAAGTTGCGGCCGGCCCCCTTCGGCCGACCACGAGAACCCGGTGCATGCAGCGACCTCGGAGCCGATGCCGATGCAGGTCCTTGCGCAACCCGTACCGCAGCAGCAACGCCGCGAGCACCGTGACCGGGATCGCCAGGACCACGAAGCCGCGGGCGATCTCGCTCCTGGTCGCGTACGACGCCATCGCGATCGCGGCGGTCAGACCGACCCCGGCGCGCAGCAGGGATCGCAGCTCCTCCGGCCCGGCGCCGAAGTACCGCGGGTCGTAGCCCTTGGTGAGCGCGACCGCGGCGACCCAGGCCAACGGCAGCAGACTGCCCATCACCAGGTACCCGTTGCCGACGTGGTAGCCGAAGCGGGTCAGCAGCGCGATCGAGATCCCGATGACCGCGGCCAGCAGGTCGCCGCCGACGGCGGCCCAGCGGTACACCCCGATCCAGCGCGGCTCGGTCGAACTGGACGGCAGCGGGACGATCGCCGGGACCTCGTGCGGGACCACCCACATCGGGCCGTGCCCGTCGGCGAGGTCGGAAGGCCGGACCGGAGTCCTGGATCCGGGCGGGTCCTGCTCGGGCGGGACGTCCTGGGGCGTCGCGGGTACGTGTTTCCCTCCGCTCACACCAGCCCCTCGTCTCCAGCCGTCATGCACACTCAACGGCGTCCGACGGCAGTGGCCCCTAGGGGAGTTTGCAGGCTGCCGGACAGCCGTGTCAAAACCGCTTCGGAGCACAGCCGGTAGCCGGTGCGGTACCAACCGTAGAGCAGGCTTCCGGCTGCCGACAGCGCTGACACCAGGACGATACGCGACCGTTGCCGATCGCCTCCGGAGGTTGCTGGCGCGGCGGCCGTCGATGGGTCAGACTAGGCGGGTCGGATGACCGAGAGTCACCGGCGGGGGAGATCGAGCGGGGGCCCGGCGGCGCGGAGGGTGTGACCGCGGGACGGGCAGTTTCACAGCTGGGGGGCTGGTTGTGCTGGAAAACGTCACTAGACCGTTGCTGCGCGCGGATCCTGGCCGGCCGGTGCTCTGTCCGGGTGACCAGGTGATCGCCGACGTCGGGCTGTCACTGTCCGGAATCAAGGTGCCGTTGGCGGTTCTCGGCGACGCCGTGCTCGGGCACCCGCCCGCGCCCGGCCGGGTCCGGGTGCCGGCCACCGCCGACGAGATCGGGCGCGCCCTGCTCGCGAGCGAGGTGGTGATCGCCGACGGCGAGTCCACGCCGGTCGCGATCCTGTCCGAGCTCGCCATCTCGTCGCCGGACGCCGGCTGGATCGAGGGCCGGCTGCACCCGGTCGGGCCCGAACCACTCGGCCTGCCCGCCCGCGTCGGCGGAAGCCGCGTCGTCGTCGTCCCCGGCCGGCCGCTCACCGCCGCCGACCTGAAATCGCTGCGGGCGTTGGAGGCCGAGGAACTCGTCCTGGTCGTACCGACCGCGGGGCCGACCCCGGACGGGATCCCGGCGGACGTCCTCGGACAATGCTTGGCCAAGGTCGTCCCGAACACGTTCACCGTCCTCCCCCTCCCCGTCCACTGGCGGGGTACGGACGTCGACCACGCCCTCGCGCTGGCCGTGACGGCCGGGCTCGAAGGAACCCACCTGTGGCATCCGAAACCGGCCACCGGGCGAGCCGCGAACTCCGCGACCGAGCCGGCCGATCGCCGCTGGTCCGACGTGCTCGACGCCGTCCGGCAGGCGACCACCGAACCGGCGACCAGTACGGACCGGCTGCTCGCCGCGGTCCTGCCGATCCTGACCCACTGGCGGCCGCCCCGGCAGTACCGCGGTCTCGTCGTCTTCTTCACCGGGTACTCCGGCTCGGGCAAATCGACGCTGGCCAAGGCACTCGCGGACCAGCTCGCCGCCACCACCGACCGCAAGGTCACGCTGCTCGACGGTGACCTGGTCCGGCGGATGCTCTCGTCCGGCCTCGGCTTCGACCGGTCCGGGCGCGACCTCAACGTCCGGCGGATCGGCTTCGTCGCGGCCGAGGTGGCCCGGCACGGCGGGATCGCGGTCTGCGCACCGATCGCGCCGTACGCCGAGAGCCGCGCCGCCGTCCGCGCGATGGTCGAGGCGGTCGGCGACCTGGTCCTCGTCCATGTCGCGACACCGCTGGAAGAGTGCGAGCGCCGGGACGTGAAAGGCCTGTACCGCAAGGCCCGCGCGGGCGTGGTCACCCAGTTCACCGGCATCAGCGACCCGTACGACGAACCGCTGGACGCCGAGATCCGGGTGGACACGACGCAGCGGGACCCGGCCGAGACGCTCGCCGTGATCACCGGGTACCTCACCCGCGGCGGCTGGCTCGGCGGAACCGATCAAGCTCCCGGCGGCTGACCGTGGATCTGGCACTCGCGGCCGCCGCGTTCGGGGTCGGGGTCGTCGTCGGGCTGACCGGCATGGGCGGCGGCGCGCTGATGACGCCCGTCCTCGTCCTGTTCTTCGGCGTACCCCCGTTGGCCGCCGTCTCCAGCGACCTGGTCGCCGGTGCGGTGATGAAGCCGGTCGGCGCGGCCGTCCACCTGCGCCGCGGCACCGTCCATCTCAAGCTGGTGTTCTGGTTGTGCATCGGCTCGATCCCGGCCGCCTTCGGTGGGGTACTGATCGCCCGTGCGCTCGGCGACGGCGAAGAGGTGCAGGCGATCATCCAGCGCGCCCTCGGTGTCGCCCTGCTGATCGCGGCGACCGGGCTCACCGTCCGCGCGTACATCCGGCTGGTCGAACGGGCCCGCAAACGCGACGGCCTGCTGCCGCCACTCCCCCAGGGCCGGCCGCGGATCACGGCGCGGCCGATCCCGACCGTCCTGGTCGGCGTCGTCGGCGGACTCGTGGTCGGGCTCACCTCGGTCGGATCCGGGTCGCTGATCATCATCGCGTTGATGGCGCTCTACCCAGGGCTGAAGGCGAGCGAGCTCGTCGGGACCGACCTGCTGCAGGCGGTACCGCTGGTCGCGTCGGCCGCGCTCGGGCACCTGTTGTTCGGCGACTTCGAGTTCGGGCTGACCGTGGCGATGCTGGCCGGCTGCGTCCCCGGGGTGTGGGTGGGCGCGCGGATCTCGTCGCGGGCTCCCGGTGGGCTGATCCGGCGGATCCTCGCGTTCGTGCTGCTCGCGTCGGCGCTGAAGCTGCTCGGTGTACCGAACCAGGAGACCGTGGTGATCCTGCTGGCCGCGCTGCTCGTCGCTCCCCCGTTGTGGATGCTGATCCGCCGCCGGCACGGGTTCCCGTTGCTGACCGAGCGGCACCTTGTCCGAGCGCTGCAGGGCGCCCACGTCGTCCCCGAGAAACCAGGAGGTCCGGCCGATGAGCGCTGACACGGTCGTGTTCGAGAGCTGGCGCGGCAAGTACTCCGACAGCCCGCGCGCGGTGTCCGAACGCCTAGCCGTCCTACGGCCCGACCTGCGCCGCATCTGGGTGGTCTCCGGGCCCGACGTCGATCTGCCCGACGACGTGGAGCGGGTGGTACGCAACACCCCGGCGTACTTCCTGCGGATCGCGACCGCGCGGTACTTCCTCGCGAACGACATGATGCCGCGCTATCCGCTGAAGACGGCGCGCACGACCTACGTCCAGCTCTGGCACGGCACGCCGTTGAAGCGGATCGGCTTCGACGTGCCGGACGCGCAGTACGCGGGTGCCGACGTCTATGCCAAGCGGCTGGCGAAGGACATCCGGCGCTGGGACCACCTGGTGTCGCCGAACCGCTTCTCGACCGACAAGTTCCGCCAGGCGTTCCGGTACACGGGCTCGGTCCTGGAGATCGGGTACCCCCGGAACGACGTGCTGTCGGGGCCGAACGCGGACGATCTGCGGGAGAAGGTGCGCGCGGATCTCGGGCTGACGCCGGACACGCGGGCTGTGCTCTACACGCCGACTTGGCGGGACGACGCGTTGACGGGATCCCCGGCGCCGAATCCGCTGGCCGCCGAGGTGGAGCAGGTGCTCGCGGGGTTGCCGGAGAACACGGTGCTGCTGTTCCGCTTCCATCACCTGGTCGCGGCGGCGTCCCCGGTACCGCGGCACCCGCGCGTGCGGGACGTGAGCGGGCACCCGGACATCCAGGCGCTGTACCTGGCGGCCGACGCGATGGTCACGGACTACTCGTCGACGATGTTCGACTTCGCGATCACCGGGCGACCGATGGTGTTCTTCACGTACGACCTGAAGGACTACCGGGACCAGCTGCGCGGCTTCTACTTCAATCTGGAGGAAGAAGCCCCGGGCCCGCTCGTGACGACGACCGGCGAGCTGACGGAAGCCTTGGCGGAAGAGGAAGCGGTCGGCCGGCAGCACGCAAACGCCTACGAAGCCTTCCGAACCCGCTACTGCCACCTGGACGACGGCCAAGCCTCGGACCGCCTCATCGAATCAATCTTCGAGAACTGAACCGAGCAACACAGGCGGTCGCGGTCAACCTCACCCCGCCGAACGGCCGAGGACGCGAGCAAGCTCGCAGCAGTTGTTGAGGCACGCGGTCCGGCGGTCGTGGGTGGGAGCGGACCTGCACCACTCACAGTGAGGATGATGGGTGTGGTCCCCCGCGGTGGTCGTCCTGACTCAAGCACTCACTGACTTCGGGGGGACTGCCCCGGGTTCGGTTGACTCCTGATCTGTGAGGACTTGGGTCCTTGCTGGAAGGATGTCTGTCGTGCCGAAAGCGTTTCCGTTGGAGTTCCGTCGTGATGTGGTCGCGGTTGCCCGCAAGGGTGAGGCGCCGATCGCGCAGGTCGCGAAGGACTTCGGGATTTCCGTGTCGTGTCTGCAGCGCTGGCTGAAGCTGGCCGATATCGAGGACGGTCACCAGTCGGGCGCCACTCGGGAGGAGTCGGCTGAGCTGCGCGAGGTGAAGAAGCGCAACCGGCAGTTGGAGCAGGAGAACGAGATCTTGCGGCGCGCCGCGGCCTACTTCGCCCGCGACGTCAACCCAAAATGATGTACCCGCTGGTCCTTGACCTCGCCGCCGACGCGATCCCTGTCGCGGTGACCTGCCGGGTACTCGGCTTCACCACCCAAGCCTTCTACAAGTGGCGCAAGAATCCTGTCACGCAAAGAGATTTCGACGATGCGCACCTGATCAACGTCGCCATCGACATTCACGCCGATGACCCGACGTTCGGGTACCGGTTGATCGCCGACGAGCTCGCCGACGCCGGAGTCGCCGCGGGTGAGAACCGGGTCGCCAGGTTGTGCTCGCAGGAGCGGATCTGGTCGATCCACGCCAAGAAACGCGGCCTGACCCGCAAGGCCGGCCCACCGGTGCACGACGACCTGGTGAAACGCGGGTTCAGCGCGGCCGGACCGAACCTGATCTGGCTGACCGACATCACCGAACACGCCACAGCTGAGGGCAAGCTCTACCTCTGCGCGATCAAGGACGTCTACTCCAACCGGATCGTCGGTTACTCGATCGGGTCACGAATGAAGGCGTCCCTGGCGGTGTCAGCGCTGCGGAACGCGATCGCCTTGCGGGCACCAACTGCCAATCTGATCGTGCACTCGGATCGCGGCAGCCAGTTCCGGTCCACGAAATTCGTCCGGGTCTTGAAGGCCTACCAGCTGCGCGGATCAATGGGCCGCGTCGGAGCTTGCGGCGACAACGCCGCGATGGAGTCATTCTTCGCCCTGCTGCAGAAGAATGTTCTGGACCGACGACGCTGGACCACCAGACACGAACTGCGTCTGGCGATCGTGTCCTGGATCGAGACCACCTACCACCGCCGACGCCGCCAACGCGGCCTCGGCAAACTCACACCCATCGAGTTTGAGACACTTCAACCGGTCGTACTCGCGGCCTGAACCACCACACCCCACGAGTCAACTGAACTCGGGGCAGTCCCGGGTCTTGAATTGGATATGTCGGTCGACCACTGCGGGGGTCACGTGCACTCACCGGACGAGGGGTTTGTGACCTCATAGGAGCCTGTGCCAGCAGGCACCCATCACTGTCTTGTCCGCTCGCCTCGGCTGGTGCGTGCCGCCCTCATCCCTAGCCAGTGGAAGGACGGCAGTACCCACCATGCCACGAGCAGAGGCCCGGTCCCAGGTCGAGATCACCGGTGGTGTCGACACCCACCGAGACACTCACACCGCGGCCGCGATCGATCAGACCGGCCGGATGCTCGGCCATGCCACGTTTCCCACCACCCGGGCCGGCTATGCCGCGCTGCTGGCCTGGCTGCGGTCGTTCGGGCGGCTGGTCCTGGCCGGAGTGGAGGGCACCGGCGCCTACGGGGCCGGTCTGACGACCTATCTGAGCGAGCAAGGCATCACGGTCGTCGAGATCGACCGGCCGAACCGTAAGACCCGCCGCCGGGCCGGGAAATCCGACCCGATCGATGCCGAAGCCGCCGCCCGCGCCGCCCTGGGCAAAGTCCGCACCGGCACCCCCAAAAACCGCGACAGCCAGGTCGAGGCGCTGCGGAACCTGCGGGTCGCCCGCACCAGCGCCGTCGACCAACGCGCCGGCTGCATGCGCCAGATCAAAGCCCTGATCGTGACCGCACCCCATGGTCTGCGCGACCAGCTACGAGGCCTCACCACCGCCCGCCTGATCCACACCTGCCGCAACCTGCGACCCGATTCCACCCAGATCGGCGTCCCCGAACAAGCCGTCAAAACCGCGCTGCGTTCACTGGCACGCCGCTACACCACCGCCCAACAAGAGATCGCCGAGCTCGACACCCTCATCACAGCACTGATCGAAACGATCAACCCGGCCCTTCTCCAGCTCACCGGAGTCGGCCCCGACATCGCCGGGCAGCTCCTGGTCACCGCCGGCCCCAACCCCGAACGGATCCACTCCGAAGCCGCCTTCGCGATGCTCTGCGGCGCCGCCCCGATCCCCGCATCCTCAGGCCAAACACAACGCCACCGCCTCAACCGCGGCGGCGACCGCCAAGCCAACAAAGCCCTCTACCTCATCGTCATCAACCGACTCCGCTGGGACCCACGCACCCACACCTACCTCGCCAAACGCACCGCCGACGGCCTGTCCAAAAAAGACACCATCCGCTGCCTCAAACGACTCATCGCCCGCGAGATCTACTACACACTCCGCCAAACACAACCCACCACCAACAAGCAACCAGCCACTACTTGACATCCATAGGAGCATCCAACCTCCCCACCAACCGACCGCCCCACGCCCTGCACGCCTACTCCAGTCCGACACCCAGCCGGCCGCCCAGGTTGATGAGTGCTGCACGTCCGGCAGCCCCGGCCCAACTCCCCAGCTTGCTGGGTGGTTGGGCGCTGGGCTCGCGTCACCTGCGTGCCGACATCAACCACGCGCAGACACTTCAGATTCTCAGGTAGCTGACGTTGTCGATCCAGCCGTTGAACTGGTCTGTGCTGGAGCGGACTACTTCGCCGTCTGCTCCTATTTTGGCTCCTATGGAGAGCGGCTCGGTTCCGATCAGGTCGAGGGTGCCGATGGCGCCTGTCTTCTCCACCACGAGAGGTGCCGCGTCCGACCCCACCTCCGACACGGTCAGCGTGACCGTGCGGTCCAGGCGGTGGCAGCTCAGGCGGTACCACTTGGCCGGGTCCAGGTCTTGTTTGGACTTCACCACCACCGCGCCCTCGCTGCCGCGGATCACGCAGGAGGGGCGGTGTTTGTCGACCTGGATCTTGTACTGGGCCGAGTCGGCGAAGAGCCCCCTTTGGAGGACGTTGTCGCCGTTGTCGATCTCGCTGCCGTTGGTGAGCTTGTTGAGTCTGATGTCGGCGCCGAACGTGAACTCCGCTTCGCCCGGCGACAACCACTCCTCCGGCTCGATCCGCAGTGCCGCGAACGAGCCTGACGACGTGCCCGAGTACGCCGGGAACCTCAGCGCCGTGCTGCCGTTGCTCCCCTTCTCGAAGGCGGCCGTGGCCTTGTTGACGGTGAGCATCTCGACGATGGCCGCGGAGCCGCCGTCGCTGCGGATCTCGCGTCCCGCGGCTGATCCTGCTTCCTGGTCGTCGAACGTGAGCAGCAACTGTGGCGGCGGCGGTGTCGCGGTGGACGCGATCTCGTCCATCGCACCGTCCTCGCCCGCGGCCGGACCGCACCCCGTTGCCGTACCGAGGACGACCAACGCCGTCCCCACGGCGATCCACCCTCTTCGGTTCATCGCGGACTCAACAGCAGGGTCCACATGGTCGCGGAGGAGTTCGAGCTGTTCGCGGTCGCGGTGAGGCCGCCCTGCGATCCCGTCGGTACCGCGGCACCCCGGTCCGTCAGCAGCGTGGAGATGTAGCCGCTCGGCAGACCGAAGGACGTACTGCGGACCTGCTCCCCCGCCGGCGCCGTCCAGGCCGTCGTCGCCGAGGACTTGTCCGCCCAGTACGACACGCGCCACGCGCCCGGGATCGTCGAGTTGATCACCGGGGTCGTGTGACCGGCCCTGGTCACCGTCTCGGTCGCCGAGGCGAAGGCGCCCACCGGGCTCGTCTGGCTCGTGCCCGAGTACGCCGCGACGGTGAGACCCGCCTTGCTGTAGGCGGACAGGTTCACCGACACGCTCTGGTTCGCGTCGTTCGGTCCAGCCACCTTCTGCCAGACCCTGGTGACGTACCCCGAGCCGGTGACGGTCCGGAGCAACGTCCAGCCGGTCACGCCGGTCGGTCCGGTCAGGGTCGCCGAGGTGTTCTGGGTGAAGAACAGCAGCAACCCGTCGCCCGCACTCGTTGCCGGTGGCACCGTCACGGTATGGGTCAACGCGTTCTGGTTCGACGAGTTGGCGCCGACGAACTCGATCGGGTTCGCGACGTCGGACACGGTCAGCGGCCGGCTGTCGGTCCCGGTCGCGCCCTCGTTGTCGGTCACCGTCAGCGTCACCGTGTACGAGCCGGGCGCCGTATACGTGTGCGACGGGGTCGCCCCGGTCGCCGTACTGCCGTCGCCGAAGTCCCACTCGTACGTCGCGATGCTGCCGTCCGGGTCGCTGGAGCCGGTCCCGCTGAAGTCGCAGGCCAGCAGGTCGCAGGTCCCGGACCAGGCGGCCGACGGTCGGATGTTCGGGACCGGGCCGGTGCCGGCGAGCAGGAACGAGCCCTGCGACCGCCAGTCCTGGCCGTCGATCCCCGGACCGCTGACCACGACCGCGGTCCCGGCCACCGGGACGTTGTTCGCGAAGTTCACCCGGTGCAGGTTGCCGTCACCGCTGGTCGCCCAGTACAACTGGTTGCCGGACAGGAACATCCCGGCCACCTGGCTCCAGTTCACCCCGGTGAGGTTGCCGCTGGCCACGAACCGGCTGGCGCCGACCACCTGGCTCTCCGGGGTGAAGTACCGGTAGTACAGCGAGGACTGGCCGGCCACGGTATAGAACAGCCGGCCGTTGCTGAAGTACATCCCGGTCGCGTTCCGCAGGTCGGTCGCGAAGGCGGTCAGGCCGCGCAGGTTCACGGTCGCCGCCGGACCGAACGTGGTGCCGTTGAAGGTCCGGCGGGTCAGCGTGCCGTCGGTCGTCCCGGTGTACAGGTTGCCGTCGATCATCACCGCGCCGCGCGCGTTCGCGAAGCTGGTGGTGCCGGTGTTCACCGGGTTCGCCGAGCCGGCCGTGGTGCCGTCGTACGAGCGGACCGTCGTGGTCGCGCCCAGCCGGTACACCGGGCCGGGCAGCTGGCCGGTGTACCCGGGCGGCGGGACCAGGGACGAGTTCGGGAACATCGCCAGCCGGCCGTGGAACTCGTAGTTCTGGCCGACCCGGTCGGTGTCGCTGCCCATCAGCAGCCCGCCCGGGACCGCGGTCAGGTCGAAGACGCCGACCCCGCGGGTCCGGGTCGGGTTCCAGGAGAACGGCAGGCCGTTCAGCGGGTCGAGCGCGGCCAGACCCTCCCGGGAGACCGCGCCCGGCGCCGCGTTGTTGCTGCCGCCGGTGTTGTTGACCCAGCGCTGGTGACCACCGATGTACACCGCGACACTGGTGATCCCGACGCTCCAGAGCGTGTCACCGCCCGTGTAGTTGATCCAGCTCGGCTGCAGGTTGCTCCCGGTCGCGTTGGTCTCCCAGCGCGACGCCGAGTCGCACAGCCGGTTCGGTGGGGTGCCGCCCGTGGTGACGACGACGAAGTACGCGCCGTCCGGCGAGAAGTCGACGTCGTGCACGTACGTCCAGAACTGCGAGGAGCAGTCCGGTTCGAACCGGGCCGTGTGCCAGTTGCGGACCGTGGCGGTGGCGCCGGCCAGGTCCAGCATGACGATCTGGGTCCGGGACAGCCCGCCCACCTGCGAGAAGTTGCCAATGGCAATCAGCTTGCTGCCGTCCGGGGTGATGTCGAACTTGTCCACCTGCAGCTCGGCCCCCCGGACCGGCGCGGCGAAGGTGATCGCGAGGAACGGGTCGACCGCGCCGGTGTCCGGGTCGACCGCCGCCAGGACGGTCCGCGGCTGGCCGCCGACCGCCGTGAACAGCCCGCCGAGGTACAGCCGCCCGCCGGACTTCTTGAGGTCGTACACCTGCCGGTTGACGCTCGGCCGGAACGTGGTGACCAGGCTGCCGTTGTCCAGGTTCACCCGGGCCAGCCGCGGCTGGCTGGTGCCGTTGACGGTCGTGAAGCCGCCGCCGATGTACACCGACTGCCCGTCGTCACTGGCCAGCAACGTGTCGACCGACCCGTTCACCACCGGCAGGAAGGTGGGATCCAGGGCGCCGGTGGTCGCGTTGTACGCGAAGATCGAGCGCCGGCTGATCTGGGTCGAACTGGTCGCCGACCGGATCGTGGTGAACGTCCCGCCGACGATCACCCGGTTCCCGATCTGGATCAGCGCGTGGACCTCTCCGTTGAGCGCGTGCGGGGTCCAGTCCACCGGGTTGTCGCTGACGATCGTGGTCTGCGGCAGCTGGACTGCGTCCGCTTCCCGTTCGGTCGCCGCGAGGCCGAGTGCGGCCACCAACGCGAGGACAACGGCGAACAACGGCCAACGGCGTAAGGCCATCTCAACCCCCTGTACACGGGCTCGGCTGGAACGCCGGTGTCCGGCGCCTCCCCCCAGCCAAGGCCCTCGGTGTGGTGGACCGGAACGCGCTCCGCGGGAAGAGCTCCGGTCCACCGGTTGTCCCGCTGTACTACGGCGCCGGTGCCACCACGACGCTGAACATCAAGGCCCGCGCCGACGCGGAGTCCGCGACCGCGGTCAGGCCGCCGAGCGTGCCGGGGCTGAACGGGCCGCTGTCCCCCACCAAGGTGGTGATCCGGCCCGACCCGCTACCGGTCGTGGCGGCACGCACCGTCAGACCGGCCGGCGGGGTGAGGGTCGTCGTGGCGGACGACTTCTCGCCCCAGTAACTGATCAGGCGCGCGCCGCTGACCGAGGAGGCCACCGTCGGCGTCGTGTGGGCGTTCTGCGCGACCGTCTCGCTCCCCGCCGCCGACGCCGCGACCGGTGTGGTCCCGGAGACGCCGGAGTACGCGAGGACGGTCGCACTGCCCTTGGTGAGTGCGGACGTCGTCACGCCGACGACGCTGCCCGCGTCGGCCGCGGTGGCCGTCTTGCGCCACACCCGGCCCTGCTGGTTGGTCGAGCTCGCCGTATGCACCTGGGTCCAGCCGGCCGGACCCGTCACCGTCGGCGCCGGGTCGTTGTCGGTGAAGGTCAGCAGCAGCAACGCGCCGGCCGGAGTCCCTGGTGGCACGGTGACGTTGAACTGCGTGGCGTTCGTGTTCACGCTGTTCGCCCCGACGAACGTGATCGGGCTCGCGCCCACCGGTGCGACGCTGACGGACTGGGTCCGCTGTCCGGTCCCACCGGAGTTGTCGGTGACGGTGAGCGAGACCGAGTACGTCCCGGCCGTGGTGTAGGTGTGCGTCGGGTTCGCCGCGGTCGACGTCCCGCCGTCACCGAAGGTCCACGCGTACGACGCGATGGAGCCGTCCGGGTCCGACGAGCCGGCCGAGGAGTACGTGCAGCTCAGTCCGCTGCAGCTGATCCCGACCTGGGCCACCGGGTTCTGGTTCGGAGGCGCCTGGACACCTAGAAACAGGAAGAGTGCCCGGGACCTCCATTCTCCGGTCGAGACCACGGTCGACGACCCGGTCGGTACCCCCGTCGCCTGGGACCAGCCGGCCCGGCGCAGATCGCCGTCCACCGAGCTCGCCCAGTAGATCGCGGTCGGAGTGACGAACATGCCCTGGACCTGGGACCAGTTGATCCCCGCGACGTTGCCGGTCGCGGTGTACCGGAGCGCGCCGACGACCCCGCTCTGCGGCGTGAAGTACCGGTAGAACAGGCTCGACTGCCCCGCGAGCGTGTAGTAGATCCGGCCGCTGTCGAAGAACATGCCGGAGATCTGGGCCACCTCACTGTGCCAGGTGGTCATGTTCACGAGCAGGTCCCCGGTGTTGATCGCCGTCGGCGTCCCGAACGTGGTGCCGTTGTAGGTGCGCCGGTTGAACGTCCCGTCCGACCAGCCGGCGTACAGCGACCCGTTGAGCATGAACGCACCGCGGTTCGTCGAACCCCAGGTGATCCCGCCGTTCCCGGCCGAGGCCGGCGTCCCGAACGTGGTCCCGTCGTACGTCGTCCGGGTGACCGTGTCGGCCTGCGGGTTCCGCGGACCGGCCTGGTAGATCGTGCCCGGCAACGTCGGTGTCACGTTGGGCTGGATCAGCGTGCCCCCGGAGAGCGGGAAGAACGCGATCCGCGGGTGGTACTCGAAGTTCTGCCCGAGGTGCTCGGTGTCCGAACCGACCCACAACCCGGTCGAGGTGGCGAGCAGGTCGAACACGCCGACCCCGCGTTCCCTGGTCGGGTTCCACGAGAACGGCAGGCCGTTGGCCGGATCGAGGGCGGCGATGCCCGGCCGGGACACGGCGCCCTGACCGGCCCGGTCACCGGCGAACGGGTTGTTCTGCCAGCGCTGGTGCCCGCCGACGTAGACCGCGGTCCCGGTGGCCGCGACGGCGTACGTGGTGTCGCCGCCGGTGTTGTTCAGCCAGTAGTACGTCAGGCCGCTGCCGCGTGCGTTGGAGTTCCAGCGGGCGGTCGAGTCGCACGCCGTCCCCGCCCCGCCGTACGCGCCGGTGGTGGAGATGACGAAGTACGAGCCGTCCGGCGAGAAGTCCAGGTCGCGCATGTAGGTCTGGAACGAGCGTGAGCAGGCGGTGTTGTAGAAGTTGGTCTGCCAGTTCTCCACCGCCGCGGACGCGCCGCTCAGGTTCAGCATGAACGCCTGGTGGTGCTGCGACCCGGAGATGGTGTCGAAGTTGCCGATGGCCACCAGCTGGTTGCCGTTCGGGCTGACGTCCATCTTGATCACGGTGGTGTTGCCGCCGTTGTGCACGCCGGCGATGACCAGGCTCATGTACGGGTCGTACGCGCCGGTGGTCGCGTTCACGGTGGCGAGCGCGGCCTGCGCCCGGCCCTGCACGTGCGTGAAGGTGCCGGCCAGCCAGAGCCGGTTGCCGACCAGCCGCATGTCCTTGATCCGGCCGGTCAGCGCCGGCGGCACGAAGGTCGTCACCCGGGCGCCGGTGGTGGCGTTGATCCGGGCCGTGCTCACCGAGGCCGCGCCGCTGACATTGTTGAACGAGCCGCCGATGTAGACCGTCGACCCGTCACCGGACGGGATGATCGTGGTCACCTCGCCGTCCGGATTCGGCGCGAAGCTGGTACTGATCGCGCCGGTGGTGGCGTCGAACGCGGCGAGGTTCCGGCGGGCCAGGATCGGGCCGCCGGAGGCCGCTTGGATCTGGGTGAACACACCGCCGATCAGGATCGTGTTCCCGACCTGCACGATCGACTTGACCGAGCCGTCGAGCACGTTCGGCGTGAAGTTGGCCGGATCGTCGCTGACGACCCGGTCCTGTGGCACCTGGACGGCCTGTGTGGCCTGAACGGGTACCAGCCAGACGGCGATCGCGGTCGCGATCGCCAGCACGACAGAACTCAGACGTCTACCTGCCACTTCCACCCCTCATCCCCAGTCTCGTTCCTTCCCCCGGTGGTCCGCGGTCACCGTCGTGACCGCGGACCCTTCCTGTCTCTCAGTTCGGCGCCAGCACGACGGTGAACATCAGCGCCCGCGCGCTGGCCGAGTCGGCCGTCGCGGTGAGACCGCCGACCGTCCCCGGGACCACGGGGGCGTTGCTGTCCACGGCGAGTGCCGTGGTCCGGCCCGACCCGCTGCCGGTGCTGTTCGCCCGGACGGTGGTCCCGGCCGGTGCCGTCATCGTCGTCGTCGCCGAGGACTTCTCGGCCCAGTAGCTGACCAGCCGGCCGCCCACGGTCGACGTGGTCAGCGTCGGCGTGGTGTGCGCGGCCTGCGTCACCGTCTCGCTCGCCGTGGCGGAATTCGCGATCGGGTTCGCCGCCGTCCCGCGGTACGCGAGCAGTGAGGCGTCCGCCTTGGTGAGTGCCGAGGTGGTCACCTGCACGGTGGTCCCGGCGTCGGTCGCGGTCGCCGTCTTCCGCCAGAGCCGGCCCGCCTGGTTGCTGGAGGCAACCGTATCGACGAGCGTCCAGCCGGCCGGCCCGGTGATCGCCGGGGCCGGGTCGTTGTCGGCGAAGAACAGCAGCAGCGCGTCACCGGCGGTGACCCCGGCCGGGACCTGGACCGGGAACGTCGTGGCGTTCGCGTTCACCCGGTTCGCGCCGACGAAGTCGATCGCCCTGGCCGGGTCGACCACGGACACCGAGCGCGTCGTCGAAGCGGTCACGCCGTCGTTGTCCGTCACGGTCAGCCCGATCGTGTACGTCCCCGCCGCCGCGTACGTGTGCGATGCCGTGGCCCCGGTCCCATTGTTGCCGTCACCGAAGTCCCAGGCGTACCCGGTGAGGGTGCCGTCCGGATCGGCCGAGGCGCCCGCGTCGACCGAGCAGGCCAGGTCCGTGCAGCTCGCGGTGAAGCTCGCCGTCGGCGCCTGGTTCACCCGACTCACCGTGACCTGGTGCGAGGTGGTGTTGGTCCCGCCCTCGTTGTCGGTGACGGTCAGGCTGACGGTGTACGTCCCGCTCGCCGGGTACGTGTGCGACGGGGTCGCCCCGCTGCCCGTCGTGCTGTCGCCGAAGTTCCACGCGTACGTGGCGATCGTGCCGTCGGTGTCGGTGGACCCGGATCCGTCGAACGCGCAGGTGAGGCTGTCGCAGGACTGGCCGAAGCCGGCTGTCGGCAGCTGGTTCACGTGGGTCACGGTGACGTTCTGGGTCTTGGTGTTCGTACCGCCCCGGTTGTCGGTGACGGTCAGCGCGACCGAGTACGTCCCGGCGGCCGCGTACCGGTGCGTCGGGTTCGCGTCGGTGCTGGTGGCGCCGTCGCCGAAGTTCCACGCGTACGAGGCGATCGTGCCGTCCGGGTCACTCGAACCCGTCGACGAGTACGCGCAGCTCAGGTCGGTACAGGTAACTCCGGCCTGGGCGGTCGGCAGCTGGTTCGTGCCCTGGCCGCCGCCGTCCTGGTAGAGGAACAGGGTGCGCGCCCGCCAGTCGATGCCGGTCGTCAGTGTCTGCGCGGTGCCGGCGACCGGGAGGCCGGTCGCCGGGTTCCAGGTCGCCCGGCGCAGCGTACCGTCGGTCGACTGGGCCCAGTACAGCGTCGAGCCGGCCAGGAACATCCCGTTCATCTGGGAGAAGTTGATCCCGGTCAGGTTTCCGGTGGCGGTGAAGACGTTCGCGCCGACCACGTCGCTCTCCGGCGTGAAGTACCGGTAGAAGAGCGAGTTGCTGCCCGAGCGGGTGAAGTAGATCCGGCCGGAGTCGTAGAACATGCCGGTGATGTTCGGCACCTCGTTGTTGTGCCAGGTGGTCATGTTCGTCAACTGGTCGGCGGTGTTCACCGGCGTCGCGGCGCCCAGCGTCGCCCCGTCGAAGCTGCGCCGGTCGAAGGTTCCGTTGGACCAGCCCGCGTACAGCTGCCCGTTGAGCATGAACGCGCCGCGGTTCGTCCCCCAGCTCACCCCGCCGTTCGGGACCGAGGACAGCGGCGACGGACTCGTCCCGTTGTGGAAGGACTTGTTCAGCGTGTTGTCCCAGTTGACGATGATCGTGCCGGTCCGCCGGCCCGCGACGTAGATGTCGTTCGGCAGCGTCGGGGTGGCGTTCGGCGCGATCGTGGTCCCGCCGGTCAGCGGGAAGAACGCGATCCGGGCGTGGTACTCGGAGTTGCCGATCCGGTCGGTGTCCGAGCCGACCCACAACCCGTTGGGCGTGGCCAGCAGGTCGAACACGCCGACGCCACGGTCCCTGGTCGGGTTCCACGACAGCGGCAGCCCGTTGACCGGGTCGAGCGCCGCGATCCCCGGCCGCGACACCGCGCCCTGGCCGGGCGTGTCCCCGGCGAACGGGTTGTTCTGCCAGCGGGCGTGACCACCGGTGTAGACCACCGTGCCGGTGATGGCGACCGCGTACGTGGTGTCGCCGCCGGTGTTGTTGATCCACCGCGCCGTCAGTCCGGAACCGCGGGCACTGGTGTTCCACCGGGCCGTCGAGTCGCAGGCGGCCATCGACCCGCCGTACGCGCCGGTCGTCGAGACGACGAAGTACGAGCCGTCCGGGGAGAAGTCCAGGTCGCGCATGTAGGTGTCGAAGGAACTCGAGCAGGCGGTGTTGTAGAAGTTCGTCTGCCAGTTCTCCACCGCCGCCGACGCGCCGGTCAGGTTCAGCATGAAGATCTGGTGGTGCTTGGTCCCGCCGACGGTGTCGAAGTTGCCGATGGCCACCAGTTCGCTGCCGTCCGGGGTGATGTCGATCTTCATCACGGTGGTGACACCGCCGTTGTGCAGCCCGGCGATCGGCAGCGACATGTACGGGTCGTACGCGCCCGTCGTCGGGTTCACCGTGGCCAGCGCCGGCCGGGCGTTCCCGGCCACCGTGCTGAACAGACCGGCGATCCACAGCCTGCCGTTCGACAGCCGCAGATCCCTGATCCGGCCGTCCAGCTTGGGCGGCTTGAAGCCGGACACGCGGGCACCGGTGGTCACGTTGATCTTCGCCAGGCTGGCGGACCCGCCCCCGCTGATGTTGTTGAAGTATCCGGCCACGTACGCGGTGGTGCCGTCGCCGGACGGGATGATCGTGGTCACCTCGCCGTCCGGGTTCGGCGCGAACGTCGCGTCGATCTCACCGGTGGTCGCGTTGAACGCGGCCAGGTTGTTCCGGGTGTAGGTGGTGGTGCCGTCGCGGGACTGGATCTGGCTGAACACGCCGCCGATCAGGATCCGGTTGCCGAACTGCTGGATCGACTTCACCGACCCGTCCAGCACGTTCGGCGTCCAGTTCGCCGGATCGTCGCTGACCACCCGGTCCTGGCTGACCTGGACGGCGTCCGCCGGCGGTCCCACCAGGACCAGCCAGCCCGCCAGCGCCGTCACCAGCGCCGTGAGCCCACACAAAAGCGTCTTGCGCACAGTCGTACTCCCCCCACCCGGACGGCCTCGCGACCCGCCGAACGGACACACCCGATGCCTGGCGCAGCCCCCCAGCCCTCCAGGTCCCCTTGGACGGACAGTAAACACCCTCGGAGCACGGCCCGGCAGTCCCTGCAAGGCATAAACCGGGCCCCTGGAAGCAAATCGCGTTACAAAGAACTTCAGGCCACGCCCAGATCACCGAAAGTGACGGTTTCGGCCCCGCTCCCGAGGGGAAGTCCACCCGGTCGTCACGGACAGGTGCAGAAATCGTCACCGATCATTGGCGATCCGTATCCCTTCACCTATCCTCGTCTGGGGAGAGCACGCGGGCCGGGGGGCTCAGCGCGTGCTCGGGAGCAACGGGTGGGGGAATCCAGTTGTCGTCACACAACATTGTCGCGTCCACTGACGCTGTCAGCGCGGCCGTGGCGCCGCGCCGGCGTCGTCGCTGGTCCGCGAGCTGGCCGCTGTCCGCGCTCTTCCTCGGCTTCCCGTTGTGGTGGGTGCTCGGCATCGCCGACTTCGCCTTCTTCCTCGCCGCGATCCCGATGGCCTGGTCGCTGATCAGCCGCCGGACCGTCCTCGCACCGCGCGGCTTCGGCTGGTGGATCGGCTTCCTGGTGGTCGTTCTGGTCAGCGGCACGATGCTCACCACCGACGCACCGTTCAGTACCACCGGCCCGCTCGGCGGTTCGCTGCTGACCTTCTGCTACCGGCTCTGCTGGTACCTCGCGGTCACCGTCGTCCTCTTGTACGTCGGCAACACCAGCTCCAAGGACCTGCCGACCGGCAAGGTGGTGCGGCTGCTCGCGTACATGTTCGTGGTGACCGCGTTCGGCGGCCTGCTCGGGGTGCTGATGCCGCACCTCGAGTTCAGCTCGTTGCTCGAACTGGTGCTGCCGAAGTCCGTGGCGAACAACCGGTTCCTGCACGCGCTGATCCACCCGGCGACCGCCGACATCCAGAACGTGCTCGGGTTCGCCCAGCCACGCCCCCGGGCGCCCTTCGCGTACGCGAACTCCTGGGGCGCGAACCTCTCCTTCTTCCTGCCGTTCTTCCTGTACTCCTGGTTCAGCAAGGACGCGGGCTGGCGCCGGATCGCCGGCTGGCCGGTGCTCGCGGTCGCCGCGGTCCCGGTCGTGTACTCGCTCAATCGCGGCCTGTGGGGCGTCCTGGTCGTCGGCGCGCTGTACGCCGTGGTGCAGGTGATCCGGTTGCGCGGCTTCAACGCCGTCGTCTGGCTCGCCCCGGTCGCCGCGATCGCGGTGGTGGCGATCCTGATCTCGCCGTTGCCCGGCATGATCAGCGAACGGTTCGCCCACCAGCACAGCAACGACCGGCGCGGCGAGCTCGCGTTCAAGACGGTCGAGTCGACGGTCAAGGGCTCACCGCTGATCGGTTTCGGCAACACCCGGGACGTGGAGGGCAGCTTCGGGTCGATCGCCGGTGGCGCGACGCTGGGCTGCCCGGCGTGCGCGGTGCCGCCGTTCGGGACCCAGGGACACCTGTGGCTGGTCGTGTTCGCGCAGGGCCTGCTCGGGACCTTCTTGTTCCTGGCCTTCTTCCTGGTCCGGTTCGCCCGACACGTCCGCAGCCGCGAACCGGTCACCATCATCGGGCTCGCGGTGCTGCTGTTCTTCCTGATCGAGATCATGGTCTACGACACGCTGGGGTCTCCCCTGTTCACGCTGATGATCGCGCTCGGGCTGATGTGGCGGACGGATCGCGAGGCGCAGCTGGGGGTGGCGGCCCGATGACCTCCGCTGCCGATGCCACCGTGGATCGCTTGCTGAGCACGGTTTCCCGGCTCTGGCCCGGGCACGCGGTCGACCTGGTCCACGGCCGCCGGTCCGCCGATCGGGAACTGATCTTCGTCCCGTCGAGCGCGTCGCCCCGGCTGCTCGTACCGGCGGGACATCCGGCCGCGGCCGCGAGCGGACTGCGCCGGTTCAGCCGCGCCCTGTCCACCAAGGAGCGGGTGATCCGGCTGGCCGGTTCGGTCGGCCTGCGGGTCGGGGCGGAGCGGTTGCTCGCCGACCGGATCCGGATGACACCGGTCGGCATTCCGGGCGACACGATCGAGCAGCACCTGTCCACGGTGCTCGGGACCGAGGTCGTGGTCGGGCTGGGCGTCGGCTCGCTCCGCGCCAACCAGAAGCCGATCCTGCAGGTGTTCGACCGACGCGGCCGCTGCATCGCCTACGTCAAGGTCGGCGACTCCGAACTCACCACCGGCCTGGTCCAGCAGGAAGGCGCGAACCTGGCTCGTCTAGGTCAGCACGACTGGCGGCTGCTCGAACTCCCGGAGTTGCTGCACCTGGGGACCTGGGAAGGCCTTGAACTGTTGGTGATCTCGGCCCTCGACACCGCGATCCGCCCGGCCGGTGGTCCGCTGCTGCAACCACCGCTCGCACCGCTCGACGAGTTGTACGACCAGTTCGACGAGGGATCCGAGGCACTCGGCGGCACGGTGTACTGGGCCGACCTGGTCGGCACGGCGAAGCGGATCGAGGACGACTGGCAGCGCACGGCGTACCGGGAGGCGCTCGCGCGGATCGAGGCCGGGCACGGTGACACCGCGATCCGGATGACGGCGTGGCACGGAGACTTCGCACCGTGGAATCTCGGCCACCGGCGCGGCCGCCTGCAGCTGTGGGACTGGGAGCGGTTCGCGACCGGCGTACCGGCCGGGCTGGACCGGATCCACTACGTGCTGCACACCAGCACCCGGGCCGCCGGCTTCTCGGACAGCGTGGTCGACACCGCGCTCGCGAGTCCGTACACCCATCACCCGGACTGTTCGCCGACCCTGCAGGACCTGACCGCGGTCCTCTATCTCGCCTCACTCGCCGCGCGCTACCTGATCGGGAGTCAGGGCCCGCAGGGCGAGGTACTGCGCCCGACCACCCGCACCGTGCTCGACGCACTGACCCGGCACAGCCGGCGGATCACCGCCCCGGCGCCGAAGGGAGCCACCCGATGACCAGTACCGGCCTGACCGCCAAGCGCACCGCCGTCCTGCGGTCCACCCGCGACATCGTCCCGGACGGGACCCAGGAGGCGATCCGCAAGGCCACCCGCGCCGTCGGCCGGGCCACCTCGGGCGTCCGGATGTTGCCGGACTTCCTCGTCGTCGGCGCCCAGCGCTGCGGCACCACCACGCTGTACCGGTTGCTGGTCGACCACCCCGCGATCGTCAGACCCCTGTTCCACAAGGGCATCGGGTACTTCGACATCGGCTACGACCGGCCCTGGTCGTGGTACCAGGGCCACTTCCCGGTGGCGGCCGTGGCGGCGGCGCGGACCCGGCGGACCGGGGCGCCGATGACGTTCGACAGCAGCGGGTACTACCTGTTCCACCCGCTCGCCCCGGAACGGATCGCGGCGCACCTGCCCGGCGTGAAGATCGTCGTCCTGGTCCGGGACCCGGTCGAGCGGGCGTTCTCGGCGTACAAGCACGAGCGGGCCCGCGGGTTCGAGACCGAGGACTTCGAGACCGCGCTCGCGCTCGAGCCGGCCCGGTTGTCCGGTGAGGTCGAGCGGATGCGCGAGGACCCGGCGTACCTGAGCTTCCACCACCGGCACCACGCGTACGTCGGCCGCGGCCGGTACGCCGAGCAGATCGTCCGGTTCCAGCAGGCGTTGTCGCCGGAGCAGGTGTTCGTGATCGACGCGAACCGGTTCTTCGACCAGCCGGTCGAACAGTTCGCCCGGTTGCAGGAGTGGCTCGGTCTGCCGGTCCACCACCCGGCCAAGGTCGAGCAGGCGAACGCGCGGCCGAGCAAGCCGATGCCGGCCGGGCTGCGGACGGAACTGCTGGCCGGGTTCGAGTCCTCCGACGCCGAGCTGACCACGATCCTCGGCACGACCCCGAGTTGGCGCTTGTGAGGACCAGCCGGCCGGCGCGCGACGACGCCATCGAACTGTCCGCCTACCTGCGCGCGATGCGCCGGGGGCTGGCAGCGGTCGTCGTCTGTGCCGTGGCCGGCGCGATCGTCGGCGTCGCCTGGATGGCGCGCACCCCGAAGGTGTACTCGTCCACGTCGGCCGTGTTGGTCGCCGACGCGCCGCTCTACCTGGCCCGCAAGGGCGAGGAGGGCGCGAAGTGGTTCACCATCGACACCGAGTCGTCGCGGCTGATCTCCGCACCGGTGCTGGCGGCGGCCCGCAAGGCCACCGGCGAGCAGAACATCCAGGCACACGCGCACATCTCCGCGGTCCCGACCACCAAGGTCCTCAAGGTCACCTATCGGTCCACCAACCGGGTCGCCGCCGAGAAGGGCGCGGCGGCGATGACCGCGACGTACCTGCAGCTGCGGCGGGCCGAGTTCGAGGCGCGCCGCGACGACCGGGTCGAGGTGATCGGCCAGCAGATCACCACCCTGAACGCGCGGCTCGACGAGACCGTCGTGCGGGGCAAGGCCAGTGCCGGCAAGATCGCCGAGATGCGGGCCAGCCGGCAGGCGATAGCGGCCCAGATCGCGGCCCGGCAGACCGAGTCCCGCCAGGTCCGGACCACCAGCGCGTACCCGGGCCAGGTGCTGCGGATCGGCGGTACCACCACCGCGACCCGCGACAACCCGTTGGTACCACCGGTCGCGGGCCTCGTCCTCGGCGGACTGGCCGGCCTGCTGATCGCGGCGTTCCGGTCGTCCCGCCTCGGCAGCCCGTCCGACGTGGCCCGCCTGGTCCCGGGCGGCTCGGTGGTCAGCGTCCCGCAGTACCGGATCGGCCGGCCGAGTCCGCGGGCGTGGGACCCGATCACCACCGGCGTCCTCGGGATCGGCTCCGGCACCGTGATGGTCGCGCCGCCGGACCACCCGCCCACCGACCTCGAACGCACCGCGGCGGACCAGCTGTCGGCCGCGCTCCGGTCGCACGGCCGGGAAGCGCGCGTCGTCGACCACACCGTGCTCGCCACCGACAGCGTGCCGTCCCCCGGACCCGCGACCGAAGGACGAGCGAAGGCGAGCACCGTCCTGGTCACCGGCGGCGGCGTGACCAGCGAGCCCGGTTCGGTGCTCGCGGCACTGGCCGGCCACGTCGTCCTGATCGTCACCCCGCGCACCCGGCAACGGGCACTGGCCCAGGCCGTGCACCGCAGTGCCGAGGTGGGCGCCACCATCCACGGAGTCGTGTTGCTGACCCGGTTCGCTTTCACCGGCGGCCGGTTCGTGCCCGCTGTGCTGAGAAGGAGTACCTGATGACCACACCGCCTGCCCCGCACAGCACCGCGTCGCCGCCGGTCAGTGTCGTCGTCGCGACCCGGAACCGGCCCGAACTGTTGCGCAAGGCCCTCACCTCGATCGCGGTCCAGGACTACGCCGGGCCGATCGAGCTGGTCGTCGTCTACGACCAGAGCGAACCGGAGACCGGGCTCGGCGCCGACCTGCCGCTCACCGGCCAGGCCGGCGAGCGGACGGTCCGGGTCGTCACCAACACCCGCAACCCCGGCCTGGCCGGCGCCCGCAACAGCGGCGTGACCGCGTCGGCCGGTGAGCTGCTCGCGTTCTGCGACGACGACGACAGCTGGCAGCCGGACAAGCTGCGCAGCCAGGTCACCATGCTGACCCTGTCCGACGCGGGCCTGTCGGTCTGCGGGATCCGGATCACGATCGGCGACCAGACCCACATCCGGATCCCGGCGCCGGCCGACGTGACCGTGGACGAGCTGGCCCGCCGCCGGGTGATGGAGGCGCACCCGTCCACCGTCGTGGTGACCCGGGCCGCGTTCGACCGGATCGGCTGGGTCGACGAGGACCTGCCCGGCGGGTACGCCGAGGACTACGACTGGATGCTGCGCGCACTGGCCGCCGAGAAGGTGGCCGTGGTGAGCAAGCCGCTGGTCGAGGTGCTCTGGCACCCGGGCTCCTTCTTCACCACCCGATGGGCGGTGATCATCGAGGCACTCGACTACATGGTCGACAAACACGCCGTGATCCGGAACAGCCCGCGTGGGCTGGCCCGGATCTACGGCCAGAAGGCGGTGGCGTACGCGGCGCTGCGGCGACGGACGGACTCGTCGCGGTGGGCGTTGCGGGCGCTCCGGCTGGCACCTGGGGAGAAGCGCGGATACCTCGCGCTGGCGATCGCGTCTGGGGTCGTCCCGGCGAACAGAGTTCTGCAATGGGCGAATGCGAGAGGGCGGGGAGTATGAGCACGATGACCGAGACGGCCGGGCCGGCGCCCGGGAGCAGGTTCAACTGGGCGGGCCTGGTTCGCCGGCTGCCGATCGTGGTGCTGCTGGCGGCGGTGGGGACCGCGCTGGGCCTGCTCGGCGCTCGGCAGCAGCCGGCCTCGTACACGGCGACCGCGACCGTGCTGGTCGAGCCCGCCGACGGCAACCCGTACGCCCCCGGTACCCGCGGCCAGAACCTGGCCAACCTCGGGACCGAGGCGCAGCTGGTCAGCTCCGACGCGGTGGCCCAGATCGCGAAGACGTCGCTGCGCAGCAACGCGTCGGTGGCCGCGCTGGTCGAACAGCTCGCGGTGACCACCCCGCCGAACTCGCAGGTGCTCGAGGTGGCCTACACCGACAGCACACCCGTTGCCGCGCGCAACGGTGCGAACGCGTTCGCGAACGCGTACCTGGTCGCCCGCGAGCGGCGCGCGGCCGAGTCGGTGCAGGCGCAGATCAACAACCTGACCAAGGCCCGCACCGCCAACCAGTCCGCGCTGCAGCGCAACGTGGCGGCGCTCGGCAAGACGGCCGCCGGGTCACCGGCCCGCGCGCTCGCCGAGCAGCGGGTGCAGGCGGCGACCGCCGAGGCGTCCAAGCTGGAGGGGCAGATCAGCGACCTGCGGCTGTTCCAGGGCGACCCGGGCCAGGTCCTGTCGCCGGCCACCACGCCGACCTCGACCGCCGGACTGCCGAGCTGGATCATGCCGGTCGCGGGAGCCGCGATCGGCCTGCTGCTCGGGCTGGTGCTGGCGATCTGGCGCGCGCTGAACGACAGCACGCTGCGGACCGTCGACGATGTGTTGGCCCTCGGGTACCCGGTGCTCAGTACCGTCCGGACCTCGGCCGGCGGCGGGACCGACGTCCTGCTGACCGACGCGGCCGCTGAACTCCCCGAGGGAGCACGGTTGCTGCGCAGCGTCCTCGGGGTGAGCAGCCCGGACGGTGACGCCGTCCTGCTCGTCCCGGCCGGATCCACGGCCTCCCACACCGGTACGCCGATGGCCCTGGCGGCCGCGTTGGCCCGGGCGGACCAGACGGTCACCCTGGTCGACGCCGAGGGCGACCTGACCGAGGCCGCGCGGCTCACCGACGTCGCCGGGCTGACCGAGGTGCTGAACGGTGCCGAGCCGGGTTCGGTGGTGAAGGAGTACCAGCCGAACCTGCGGTTCGTCCCGGTCGGCAGCGGGTACGCCGGATCGGTCGACAAGCTCGCCTCGCCGCAGATGCGCGAGTTCCTGGCCGCGTTGACGCCGGACGCCCGGTGGCTGCTCGTCGCCGGACCGATCGCCTCGGCCCCGGAGACGCTGACGCTCGCCGACCTGTGTTCTGACGTGGTGATCCTGGTCAGCCTCCGGCACACCACCGCGGCCGACCTCCAGCGGGCGGCCGAGGCGGTCACCCGCGGCGGCGCCAAGCTGGTCGGGGTCGTCGTCGACACCCCGGCGCCGAGCCAGTGGTTCCGCAAGTCGCAACCTGCCAAGGTCGTTGCTTCTGACAACGTCACCGAAACCGACACCGTAGACGGCGAGGTCGTCACGGCGGAGGACGAGTCCACCGGCGTCGTCGCGACGAGTGGCGACGACCGGACCGAGGAGATCGCGAAGGTCGACGCGGCGGCGCCGGACCGGGCCGACCCGGTCAAGCCCTGGTTCCCGGACGACGGGGACGAGGCGACCGACCAGACCGACTTCGCCGGATCACGGAGAACGATGTAGTGACCGCACCGCTCGCCGGGACGGCCGGCTCGCACCCGGCCAGCCTGGGGAAGATCGCCCGCAGCGGCTCCGCCAACCTGGTCGGCGCCGCGGGCGGGGCGATCCTGACCCTGCTGCTCACCTGGGTGGTCACCCGGTCCACCGAGGCGGACGTGGCCGGCAGTCTGTTCGCGCTCACCTCGGTGTTCCTGATCGTGGCGGCGATCGCCGAGCTCGGGTCGGACGTGTCGCTGTCCAAGTTCCTGCCGCACTTCCTGGTCGAGGACCGGCTGGCCGACGCCCGCTCGACGGTCCGGATCGCCGCCGGAGTGTCGTTCTGCGGTGGCGCCCTGGTCTCGCTGGTGCTGATCCTGCTGCGCGGCCAGGTCGCGGACGCGATCGTCGGGACGAACGGCGGCGGGTCGAGCGCGGTGGTCGTGCTGTCGATCTGCATCCCGCTCACCGCCGTGATGAACACGATGCTCTCGGCGACCCGCGGGCTGACCACGATCCGGCCGACCGTGCTGGTGGACAAGATCGGCCGGGCCGCGATGCAGGTCGGCTGCATCCTGGTCGCGGTCGCGGCCGGCGCGGATCTCGGCGGACTCACCCTGGCCTGGGCGTTGCCGTACGCGATCGGTACGGTCGTCGCGATCTGCTGGTACCTGGCGATCGAGCGCCGGCTGGTGGCCCAGCGCGGACTCGGCCGGCCGGGTTCGGCCAAGAAGGCGCTCTGGCGGGAGTACGCCGTGTACACCTGGCCGCGGGTGATCTCGCGGATCAGCCAGAGCATCCTGCAACGCGCCGACATCGTGCTCGTCGCCGCGCTCCGGTCCCCCGCCGAGGCCGCGGTGTACACGGTCGCCACCCGGCTGTTCGTGATCGGCCAGCTCGGGACCCAGGCGATCCAGCAGGTCGCGGCACCGCATACCAGCGCGCTGCTCGCGTCCGGGGACCAGCAGGCCACCAAGCGCGTCTTCCAGACCGTCACGGCGTGGACGATGTCGCTGACGTGGCCGTTCTTCCTGGTCTGCCTGACGCTGGCGCCGTTCCTGCTGCACGCGTTCGGCGGCTCGGCGTACCGGACCGGGGAGGACGTCGTCGTGGTGCTGGCCGTGGCCGCGTTGCTCGCCGCGGCCGGCGGACCGGTCGACCTGATCCTGCTGATGGCCGGCCGGAGCGGGCTCAGCCTGGTCAACGCACTCGTTGCCCTGGGCGTCAATCTGTCGCTGAACCTGCTGCTGATCCCGCGGATCGGGATGGTCGGCGCCGCGATCGCCTGGGCCGCGGCCGTGGTGGTCCGCAACGTGCTCGGGATGATCCAGGTGTCGGCGAACCTGCACTGGCTGCCGTTCAGCCGGCTGTCGGTGTACGTCGGCGGGCTGGCGCTGCTGTTCTTCGGTGTCCCGGCCCAGTTCCTCGAGCTCGTCGCGGATCCGTCCGACGGACTGCTCGTGGCCGTCCTGGCGGTGGGGGCCGCCGGGTACCTGGCCGCGCTCTGGAAGCTGCGCGACCAGCTCGCGCTGACGGCGTTCACCGCGATGCTCCGGCGCCGTCGTGACCCCGACCTGGCCGGTGTCCTGCCGGCCCTGGAGAAGAAGACGTGATGACCTCCGGCACCGCCTCGCGGACCTCTGGGCGTTTCCCCCACCTCCCGCGGGCCACCTTCCGTACCTCGTCCTCGCCGCGCGCCTTCGTGCGGTCCTGCCTCGGCGCGCTGGGCCTGGTGACCGCGGTCGCCCTGGCCGGGTGCGCGGAGGCCCAGCCGCTCGCCGGTCCGACCGCGGCCGGGCCCGTGAACACCGGCGGCCTGGTGCTGTCCACCGGGTTCTCCGACGCGGGCCAGCTCGGCCGGTCCGCGCCGACCGGGATCCGGACCGGCTTCGGCCCCGTGGTCGACGTGAACGGGACGAACCTCGTCGGCGTCGTCGACCTGGCCGCCGGCGAACAACACTCGCTCGCCCTCCTGCACGACGGCCGCGTCCTCGCCTGGGGCGCGAACGAGGACGCCCAGCTCGGCATCGGGACCCGGGCGCCGACCGAGGTCCCGACCCTGGTCCGCGCACCCGAAGGCGGCCCCGGCACGTTGACCGGGGTGGTCGAGATCGCCGCCGACTCGAACACGTCCGTTGCCCTGCGCAAGGACGGCACCGTGGTCGTCTGGGGCCGGGCGAACTCCGGCCAGCGCGGCAACGCGGAGACCAGCTCCGACCCGCTGACGCCGAGCATCGTGCTGAACCCGTCCGGCTCCGCGCCGCTCACCGGGGTCCGGGCCATCTCGGTCGACGGTGGGACCGAGCTCGCCCTCACCGATCAGGGCACCGTCCTCGGCTGGGGCGACAACACCTACGGCCAGCTCGGGACGTCGGCGCCGCTGGTGGCCAAGCTGCCGGTGCCGATCACCGGGAAGGACCGGGCTCCGTTGACCGGCGTCCGCGCGATCGCCATCGGCGGGCAGCACTCGGTCGCGTTGCTCGGGGACGGTCGCGTCGTCGCGTGGGGCCGCAACGAGGTGCACCAGCTCGGCGACGGCGGCCGCGTCGATCGCAGCGAACCGCAGGAAGTGCTCGTCTCGCCCGGGCAGCCGTTGTCCGGCGCGACCGAGATCTCGTCGGCGGAGAAGCACACACTGGCGCTGCTCAAGGACGGCACCGTGGTCGCGTGGGGCCGCAACACCGGCGGCCAGCTCGGCGAGGGCACGATGAAGTCCCGCTCGTACGCGACCCCGGTCCGCGGCCAGGGCAAGGACGACAAGCTGCAGGACGTGTCCCACGTGATCGCGGGCGAGGGGTACAGCGTCGCGGTGATGCAGAACGGCGCGATCCTGACCTGGGGCGCGAACGGACGCGGCCAGCTCGCCACCGGCGATCGCACCGACCGCCGCAAGCCCGGCCCGATCACGGTGGAGAACGGCGTCCCACCGCCGAACTGGGTGACCGCGGTCGGTGCCGGCCGGCGTCACCTCCTGATCGCGCTGCGCTGAACCCCTTGGGCTGAAGGGGATCCGGCTCAGCCGGGGACCGGTGGCGGCTTGAGCTCAGCGGAGCCGAGGGCGTCCCGGAGCACCTGGATCGACGGGTCGCCCGGCCGGAGCTCGGTCGCGCCGACCGGGTCGAAGTCGGTCTCGTTCCAGTAGACCAGCGCCTTCACCTGACCGAACGCGGCCAGCTGGGTCGCCATCATCGCGAACACCGCCTTGCGCTTGGTCTCGCCGAGGTGCCGGTCGACGCCCCACTCCCCCAGCATGATCGGCTTGTCCGGATGCCGTTTGCTCGCCCAGGTGTAGAAGCCGGGCCAGGCCGGATAGCTCTTCTGGACCCGGTCGATCGCCCGGCCGAGACCGGTGGCCCACTCCGGATCGGAGCCGAAGATGTACGGGTCCTCGGCGATCCAGTCGACCACGTCGTCGCCCGGGTACAGGTCCTCGAACCACGGCTGCGAACCCCAGTGCGGCGTCCCCATGTAGTTCATCACCGTGATCGCGTTGGTCACTCCCTGGGAGCGCAGCCGCTCGACCACGTGCCGGTACATCGCGGCGTAGTCCTTCGCCGTGTACCCCGAACCAGGTGCCGGGACGACCTCTTCCTCGGGCTCGTGGTGGATCGTGAGGAAGAACTTCTCCGGGAACGTGGTCTTCAAGTACTGCGCCTCGGCGTCGATCGCCTGGTCCACCTCGGGATCACCGGCGGCGACCTGGGCCCAGGTGCGGCCCATCTCGGGCTTCCAGTTCAGCAGCAGGATCCGCTTCTTCCCCGGTTCGCGGGCGCGCTTGATCATCTCCGCGGTGGGGAACAGCTTGGGGCTCGCGTTGTAGTAGTGCGCGATGTCCACCGTCCGGCCGAGCGCGGCCTCGAACGCGGGCAGCGCCTCGTCCCAGGACTCGTCACCGAGCGGGTTCGCCGCGACACCGAACCACACACCGCACGACGGTACGAGGATCGCGGACACGGTGCACCCGGCCGCGCTCTTCCCGGGCGTCGGCCGATCCGGTGCGGAGCTGGGCCCCGCGACCGATGGTTTGCCGCCCGACGACTTCCCGCCGTCGGACACGATCGCGCAGCTCACCAGCGCAAGAACGACCGCAGCGGCGATCACCGCTGCGGTCGTCAGCCAGCGGCCCCATCGGGGCCCTCCGGCCGGGAAACGCACGCTCATCTGGAGATGTTACTCCGCGCGCCTCCCGAACCGGAGCAGTCCGGATGGCCGGATATCGCCTAGTTCAGGCGACGGGCCAGCGGTCCGCTGTCCAGGACCTCCTGGGCGGCGGACCTGGCACCACTGGACGAGTCCAGCCGGGTCTCGCCGACCGGGTCGAAGTCGGTCTCGTTCCAGTAGACCAGCGCCTTGATGGCCGGCCGCTTGGCCAGTCCGTCGTGCACCGTGCGGAGCATGTCGGCCTTGTTCTTGCCGAACATGGTCTGCTCGTCGACGCCCCACTCACCCAGCATGATCGGCTTGCCCGGGTGCTTGGTGGTGGCCCAGGTGTAGAAACCCGGCCAGTTCGGGTTGGTGTAGGTGTCGGTCCGGTTCACGGCCTGGCCGAAGTCGGTCCACCAGTTCGCCGAGTCACCGAAGATGTACGGGTCCTCCGCGATCCAGTCGACCACGTCGTCACCCGGGTACAGGTCGTTGAACCACGGCTGCGAACCCCAGTGCGGGGTGCCCATGTAGTTCATCACGAACACCGCGTTGGTGACGCCCTTGGCCTTCAGCCGCAGCGCCACGTGCCGGTACATCGCCGCGTAGTCCTTGGCCGTGTAGCCCGAGCCGGCGGCCGGGCGGACCTCGTCCTCCGGCTCGTGGTGGATGCCGAGGAAGAACTTCTCCGGGAACGTGGTCTTCAGGTACTCCGCCTCGGCGTCGATCGCCTTGTCCACTTCCGCGTCACCGGCGGCCACCTGGGCCCAGGTGCGGCCCATCTCCGGCTTCCAGTTCAGCAGCAGCATCCGCTTCTTGCCGGGCTCCCGGGCGCGCTTGATCATCTCCGCGGTCGGGAACAGCTTCGGGCTGGAGTTGTAGTAGTGCGCGATGTCGACGGTCCGGCCGATGGTCGACTCGAACGTCGGCAGCGCCTGGTCCCAGGACTCGCTGCCGAGCGGGTTCGCCGCCGCACCGAACCAGGCGCCGCAGGACGGCACCAGCTTCTCGGACACCGTGCACCCGGGACCGGCCGTCGGGGTCGACGTCGGCGCCGTAGTAGTCGGGGTGACCGTCGGTTTGGGGGTCGTGGTGGTCGGCGTGGACGTCGGCTGCGTCGTGGTCGGCGTCGTCGTCGGCTTGGTGGTCGTCGGCGTCGACGTCGGGGCCGTGGTCGGCGGCTTGGTCGGCGACGTCGTGGTCGTCGGCGCCGAGGTCGGCGTGGACGGCTGCGGGGAGCCGCCGCCCTTGACGTAGCTGATCTCCAGCTTCGACTGCTTCACGCCGGACTCGCGGGCACCGAACACGGCACCGCCCCGGCCGACCGGCTGGGTGATGGCGAGGTTCAGCGTGCCGGCCTGGGTCACCGCCGCGGACACGTCGATGCGCAGCTGCGCCGACCTGCCGTCGTCGTCAGCCGTCGTGACGGTCGCACCCGGGGTCGGCGCGGTCGCCGCGGTGACGCTCTCGGTCCAGCCGCCCGGCGCCTTGGAGACGCGGATCTTGCTCGGGTTGCTGGTGGTGAGCCGGTTCAGGACCAGGGTGGCCTTGCGGCTGTAGCCGTCCGCCACCGCGGGCACGGAGTACCGGACGAAGCTGGTCGACTCACCCTGCTTGACCACGAGGCGGGTGGACCAGCCGTGGCGCTGGGTCGGCGACTTGGTGGAGACGTACGCGTCGGCGGTCGGGTTCACGCCGACCGGGGCCGGATCCTGGGTGGGCGTCAGGGCGGCCACGCCCAGCCCGGCGGTGGTGATCAGCAGGCTCACGCCGGCGACGATCGGGACGATCGTGCGACGGCCGGCCTTGGCGACCGGCTCGTTCAGTGCGTCGGAGGGAACGGCAGCGCGATGTCGTGCGTGCCGACGGGAAAAGGCATCCCCCATGAGGGGCAAGTCCTTCCTGCACGCCTGTGAGGTTAGCTGTCGGGCTCGGATCGGAAGTGTTACCCGGCCGCGGGGGTGCGGCTTCGCCCCAAGGACCGGCCGTGGGCGTGGCCGGTCCGGAGAACCTGTGGTTTCCCCACTTCCGCCCTCGGATGCCATTGAGGGGTCACCGGCCCGGAGGGCGGAACTCGGCGTTGCGAGCCGGCGGAGTACTCGGTCTGCTGGCCGCCCCCAGGCCGGTCCAGGCGCGGGTGAGCTTACGCAGGTCCGCGCGCGGGCCTCAAGACATCGGACGGCGCCCTTAACATCACTCTCGGTAGCCGATTTACCCAGCGTTACATCACAGCTGGATAACGGCCCCGAAAGTGACGCAGCGTCGACCATGTCCGGGTATGCGGACACCGAGGGCAACTATTCGAACTTGCTCCGAGGTCGAGATCCGCCGACTCTTTACATCACACCGGGCCTGTCGCGAACCTTTCCACCACTGCTCAAACGCTTGCTTCGCAAGGGTTTCCGCTACGACCGGGCCAACCGGCGTCGCGCGTGCGAGACCGCCAGGCCGTCGATGATCCGGCCCGCGGCGTCGACCGCCGCGGCCACTTGCAGGCTGTCACGACGATTCTCCTCCGCCGAGACCGCGTGCCCCTCGGGGTCGGCGAGCACGGCACTCAGCGCCGTCTCGAACGAGGACCGATCCTCACAGAGTGTGACCAGGCCCAGCTTTCCCATCCGGCGGGAGAACTCCTGCTGGTGCTGGTCGATGTGCTCGCCGAGCAGCGGGTCACGCGGCACCACGATCGGCTTGCGGCCCTGCCGGCGGACCTCGAGCATCGTGGCCGGACCGCCGTGGCTGACCACGGCGGTCGCCTGCCGCATCCGGTCCTGCAACTCGGTCCAGGCGATGATGCCGACGCCCTTGGCCCGGCGCGGTGGCATGCTCCCGCCGTACTGGACCAGGGCGCGCAGCGACTCGTGACCGGGCTGCTCCAGGTAGTCGTCCAGCCAGCCGATCAACCGGTCGAACCGATGGTGATCCGTGCCCAGGATGACCAGGACATCGAGCTGGTCGGCGTTCTCGGCGGGCATCACAGCAACCTCCCGACCACGGTGGAATCGGCGTACAGCTCCTGCTGCTCGTCCCACTGGACGAGCATCCGGCTGGTGAACGGTTTGCACAGCCGCGCGGTCAGCGGGGCGTGGTCGATCCGGTCGAAGACCTCGATGTAGACGGTCGGGATCCGGCCGAGCTTGCCGAGCACGAAGAACGGCAGCGCGACCCCGGCGCCGGTGGTGACGATGACGTCCGGCCGTTCCCGGGCCAGCACCCGGACCGCGAGCACCGCGTTGCGGACCAGGTTCTTCAGGCTGCGCGTCGTCGGGTGGTACGCGTACACCGTGCGCTGGCCGGCCAGCAGCGACTTGCCGTCCTCGGTCGCGAAGGTCACCCAGCACACGTCGCGCTGCGACCACCACGGCCGCAACGTCATCAGCTGGGCCAGGTGACCGCCGCTGGAACACACCATCAGGACCCGGGTCGACGCCGCCAGCTCGTCGTCGGTCTGCGGGGACTCGAGAGTCGTCATCGTGCCTCGTTCACCATGCCGGCGCCGACCGTCCGGTTCGTCGCCTCGTCGATCAGCACGAACCCGCCGGTGGACCGGTTCCGCTTGTACTCGTCGCACAACAGCGGCTGGGTGGTCCGCAACCGGATCCGGCCGATGTCGTTCAGGCCGAGGTGGTCCGCGGCCATGTCCCGGTGCAGGGAGTTCACGTCGAGCCGGTACTGCAGGTCCTTCACCATCGCCCGGGCCGACCGGGTGGTGTGCTTGATCGCGAACTTCTGGCCCGGGCGCAGCGGCGCGTCGTCCATCCAGCAGACCATCGCGTCCACGTCCTGGGTGACCGTCGGGGCGTTGTTGACCCGGCAGATCATGTCGCCGCGGGAGACGTCGATCTCGTCGGTCAGCCGGATCGTCACCGACATCGCCGGGAACGCCTCCTCGACCGGGCCGTCGGCGGTCTCGATTGACCGGATCGTCGTACTGAACCCGGACGGCAGCACCATCACCTCGTCCCCGGCCCGCAGCACCCCGCCGGCCACCTGACCGGCGTACCCGCGGTAGTCGCGGTGGGTGTCCGACTGCGGCCGGATCACGTACTGGACCGGGAACCTGACGTCGATGAGGTTGCGGTCGCTGGCCACGTGCACGTGCTCGAGGTGGTGCAGCAGGCTCGGCCCCTCGTACCAGTCCATCCGCTCGGACCGGGTGACGATGTTGTCGCCGACCAGCGCGGACACCGGGATCACGGTCAGGTCCCCGATGTCCAGCTTGGCCGCGAACTGGGTGAAGTCCGCGCGGATCGCCTCGAACACGTCCTCGGCGTACCCGACCAGGTCCATCTTGTTGACGCACAGCACCAGGTGCGGCACGTGCAACAGGGTGGCCAGGAACGCGTGCCGCCGGCTCTGCTCCAGCAGGCCCTTGCGCGCGTCGACCAGGATCAGCGCCAGGTCCGCGGTGGAGGCGCCGGTGACCATGTTCCGGGTGTACTGGATGTGGCCCGGGGTGTCCGCGACGATGAACTTGCGCCGTGGTGTCGCGAAGTACCGGTACGCGACGTCGATCGTGATGCCCTGTTCGCGTTCGGCCCGCAGGCCGTCGGTCAGCAGGGCCAGGTTCACGTAGTCGTCGCCGCGGTCCCGGCTGGCCCGCTCCACCGACTCGATCTGGTCGGTGAACACCGACTTGGTGTCGTACAGCAGCCGGCCGATCAGGGTGCTCTTGCCGTCGTCGACGGATCCGGCCGTCGCCAGTCTGAGGATGTCCACGATCAGAAGTACCCTTCGCGCTTGCGATCTTCCATCGCGGCCTCGCTGAACTTGTCGTCGCCCCGGGTGGCGCCGCGCTCGGTGATCCGGGTACTCGCCACCTCCGCGATCACCTTGTCCACCGTGTCCGCGTCCGACCGGACCGCCGCTGTCAGCGACGCGTCCCCCACCGTCCGGTACCGCACGGTTGCCGTGAACGTCTCCTCGTCACCGCGCGGCCGGCAGTACTCGTTGGCCGCGAAGAGCATCCCGTTCCGCTCGAACACCTCGCGCTCGTGCGCGTAGTAGATCGACGGCAGCTCCAGCCGTTCCCGGGCGACGTACTGCCAGATGTCCAGCTCGGTCCAGTTCGACAGCGGGAAGACCCGGATGCTCTCGCCCAGGTGGATCCGGCTGTTGTACAGGTTCCACAGCTCGGGCCGCTGGTTCTTCGGGTCCCACTGGCCGAACTCGTCGCGGAACGAGAACACCCGCTCCTTCGCCCGCGCCTTGTCCTCGTCCCGCCGGGCCCCGCCGAACACCGCGGTGAACTGGTGCTTGTCCAGCGCCTCCAACAGGACCGGGGTCTGGATCCGGTTCCGGGTCCCGTCCGGCGGCGCCTGCACCACGCCCCGCTCCAGCGCGTCCGGCACACTCGCCACCACCAGCTGGACCCCGAGCTCGGCGACCCGCCGGTCCCGGAACTCCAGGACCTCGGCGAAGTTGTGTCCGGTGTCGACGTGCATCACCGGGAACGGGATCCGGGCCGGGTGGAACGCCTTCTGCGCCAGCCGGAGCATCACGATCGAGTCCTTGCCGCCGGAGAACAGCAACACCGGCCGCTCGAACTCGGCCGCCACCTCGCGGAAGATGTAGATCGCCTCGGACTCCAGCGTCTCCAGCTGGCTCAGTTGGTAGCTGCGGCTCATCGGGATCCCACCTCCTCGGCGATGTGTTTGCCAATGGCAAGCAAAAGGTCGGTGGCGAACTCCGGCCGGCAGACCAGCAGGTCCGGCAGGGTCGGGTCCGGCTGGTTGTACCGCAGCGGCGACCCGTCGATCCGGCTGCAGAACAACCCGGCGGCGCGGGCGACCGCGACCGGCGCGGCCGAGTCCCACTCGAACTGGCCGCCCGCGTGGACGTACGCGTCCACCTCGCCCCGCAGGACCGCGGTCGCCTTGACGCCCGCCGATCCCATCGGGACCAGCTCCGCGTCCAGGTCGGCCGCGAGGCTCTCCACCAGCGCGGGCGGCCTGGTCCGGCTCACCGCGATCCGCAGCCGGTCGTCGTGCTGCCGTGGTTGGAGCCACGGTTCGTTGGTGTCGTGCACGATGCGCTGGGCGGGCAACGAGACGGCACCGGCCGCCAGCTCCCCGTCCTCCCAGAGCGCTACGTGCACGGCCCAGTCGACCCGCGGCCTCTCGCCGTACTCGCGGGTGCCGTCGAGCGGATCGATGATCCACACGCGCCGGGCGGTCGTCCTCGCCGCGCTGTCCACGGACTCCTCGCTCAGGACCGCGTCGTCAGGCCGACGCTCCCGGAGTCCGCCGATCAGCAGATCGTTCGACAGCTCGTCGCCCTGGGCCCCCAGCTCGCGGCCGGACAACCCGGTCGCGCGCAACTCGAGCAACAGGTCCCCCGCCGCGACAGCCAGTTCAACGGCGAGCAGGCCGTCTTGTCTCGTCGCCATCCATCCCCCTCCGTCAAATCCCCCCGAGCCGGCCGACTGCTGTCGCCGGGCCCGTCGTCGCTGTTCCCCAACAGCGACTAGTACGCGCCGGAACCCTTCAGCACCGCGCGCGCCGTCTTCCACAGGATCAGCAGGTCCAGCGTCATCGACCAGTTGTCGACGTACCGCAGGTCCAGCAGCACCGAGTCGTCCCAGGACAGGTCGCTGCGTCCGCTCACCTGCCACAACCCCGTCAGCCCCGGCTTGACCAGCATCCGCCGGGTGTCGTCGGCGGCGTACTTGGCCACCTCGCTCTCCAGCGGTGGCCGCGGCCCGACCAGCGACATCTCCCCACGCAACACGTTGAGCAACTGCGGCAACTCGTCCAGCGAGTACCGCCGCAGGAAGCCGCCGACCTTGGTCACCCGCGGGTCGGACCGGAGCTTGAACAGCACCGTGTTCCCGTCGCTGTGCGGGGTCAGGTCGGCCAGTCGCGCCTCCGCGTCGACGACCATCGTGCGGAACTTGAACATCGTGAACGTCGTGTTCCCCCGGCCGACCCGGCGTTGCCGGAACAGCACGGGACCCCGGCTGGTCAGCCGCACGGCGAGCGCGAGTCCCAGCAGCAACGGCAACGCCAGCGTCACCAGGATCAGCGCCATCACGCGGTCGAAGACGTTCTTCAGCAGATGCGGCCCGGCACTGGCCGACGGCCGTTCCAGGTGCAGCAACGACAGCCCGGCGACCGGGCGGACCGAGATCCGCGGGCCGGCCACCTCGATGATGCCGGGCGACACGATCAGCTCGACACCCTGCTGCTCCAGCGCCCAGGACAACCGGCGCAGCGACTGCCCGGACAACTCGGGGTCGGCCGCGATCGCGACCACGTCCACCGAGTGCCGGTTCACCGCGGCCATGATGTCGGCCTCGTCCAGGCTGTCCGGCGGGTTCGCCGTGCCGGGCCGGATGTCACCCCGCGGCCGGCACACCGCGACCACCCGGTACCCGTCGGCGGGCCGCTTCTCCAGCCGCTCCCGCAGCGTCGCCGCCTCGCCGTTTCGGCCGACGACGAGCACCCGGCGCATACAGCGGCCGCGGTACCGGTGCCGGCTCAGGTCACGGCGCAGTCCGTACCGCAGCAGCAGCGCGATCACGACCGTGACCGGGATCGCCAGCACGACGAAGCCGCGCGCGATCTCGCTCTTGGTCGCGTACGACACGATCGCCACCACCGCGGTCAGCCCGACCCCGGACCGCAGGATCGAGCGGAACTCCTCGGCCCCGGACCCGAACGACCGGGACTCGTACCCGCGCGCCAGCCCCACCGCGGCCACCCAGGCCAGCGGCAGCAGACTGCCGAACACCAGGTACCCCGCGCCGACCTGGTAGCCGAACCTGGTCAGGAGCGCCACCGACGCCCCGATCACCGCGGCCAGCAGGTCACCGCCGATCGCGGCCCACCGGTACACCGCCACCCACGGCGGCTGCGTCACCCACGTCGACCGCGGAACGATGGCCGGCACCGTGTCCGGTACCACCCAGACCGGCCGCCGCCGATCCGCCAGGTCCGCCTCGCCCGAAGAGCCGGCCTGTGTCGCGTTTTCCCCCACGACGGCACTATCCGTCACCCTCAGTCACCCCCCGGTGAACTCCGTACCCCGTCTCCCCCGGGTACGGTTTCCCGCCTGTTCGCCGCCCCGACAGCGGCAGTTCAGCCGAGAGTACTACGCACGTTCCATGTGGGATAGCAGAAACGAACGTTCGGCCGCAGCCGATCCGGAACGCACGAAGGGCCGACCCGCAATGGGTCGGCCCCGCGAGGAATCCGTTGCTGTCAGCCCGCGATCAGACCGTCACCGCTGATCAGCTCACGCATCTCGGCCAGGCTGCTGTCACCCGGCGGCAGGATCGCGTCGGAGTCGTGCAGTTCGTCGTCCGGCACCCGCTCGCCGGAGCGGACGAAGGTCAGCAACGCGGCGAAGGCGGTCCGGAAACCGTCCTCGTCGCCGGCCGAGACGGCCTTCTCCAGGTCGGTGTCCACCGCGTTCAGCTCCTCGAGCTTCTCGTCGGCGAGCCGCCACTGGCCCTCACCCATGATGCGAACGATCATCGAACGTCTCCGTCCTGCGGTCGAGCCGGCTGAGCCTCCGGCGTGGCCTGCTGCGCGGGCTGCTGCACCTGAGCGGCGCCCGGGGTGTCGCCGGCCAGCTCCTTGGGGGTGCTGGGACCGGACAGCTGGGCCTTCATCGCGGCCAGCTCGCTCTCGACGTCGGAGTTGGACGACATCCGCTCCAGCTCGAGGGTGATGCTGTCCTTGCTGGTCCCGGTGGCGTCGTCGAGCGCGCCGGAGGCGAGCAGCTCGTCGATCGCGCCGGCCCGGGCCTGCATCTGCTGGGTCTTGTCCTCGGCCCGCTGGACCGCCAGACCGACGTCGCTCATCTCCTCGGAGATCCCGGAGAAGGCCTCGTTGATCCGGGTCTGCGCCTCGGCCGCGGTGTAGGTGGCCTTGATCGTCTCCTTGCGGGTCCGGAACGACTCCACCTTCGCCTGCAGCCGCTGGGACGCGAGGGTGAGCTTCTCCTCCTCACCCTGCAGCTGGGCGTGCTGGGCGGTCAGGTCGTCGATCTGGCCCTGCAGGCCGGACTTGCGGGTCAGGGCCTCGCGGGCGAGGTCCTCCCGGCCCACCGAGAGCGCCTTCTGGGCCTGGTCCTGCAGCTTCTGCGACTGGGACTGCAACTGCGACGCCTGCAGTTCCACCCGCTTCCGGCTGGTGGCCACGTCGGCCACACCACGGCGTACCTTCTGCAACAGTTCCAGTTGCTTCTGATACGAGTAGTCAAGGGTTTCGCGAGGATCTTCGGCCTTGTCCAAAGCTGTGTTCGCCTTGGCCTTGAAGATCGTCGACATCCGCTTGAAGATGCTCATCGATATCCGTACCCCTTCTGTGCCGGCGAGTGGACCCGGCGTGCGTGTCAACCACCCTATGTCCCCATGGGTCACCACACCATCAGGACCGGCCCCGATAAAGTGGTGCAAAGGTCCGGGGACCACCCCGAGTGACCAGGCAGGCCCCGACCGCGCAGCACAGCCCGAATGAGGTTCAGACCCCGTGTTCCGTCGTACCAAGTCTGAGACATCGCCCGCACCGGCCGAACCGGCCCCCCAACCGAAGCCGGGCGGCAAGGGTCGCCCGACCCCCAGCCGCAAGGAGGCCGAGGCGGCCCGCAAGGCCACGTTCAAGAAGCCGCGGAACCGCAAGGAGGCCGCGGCGCTGCGGCGCGAGAAGGTCCGCACCGAGCGGGCCAAGATGCAGGACGCCATGCGCACCGGCGACGACCGGTACCTGCCCGCCGCCGACAAGGGCCCGGTCCGCCGGTTCGCCCGCGACTACGTCGACGCCCGCTGGTCGGTGATGGAGTTCGCGCTGCCGGTGCTGCTGGTCGTCTCGCTGCTCGGCGTCGTCTTCTCCGGCGTCTTCACCTGGCTGCCGGCGGTGGTCAACCTGCTCTTCCTGGTGATGATCGCCGCGATCGCGCTGGACTGGCTGATCCTGACCAGCGGCCTGAAGAAGTCGGTCACCGCCAAGTTCCCGAAGGAGTCCCCGAAGGGCATCGGCTTCTACGCCGTCCGGCGCACCATGCAGATGCGCCGCTGGCGGTTGCCGAAGCCGATGGTCGCCCGCGGCGAGAAGCCGGCCTGACCCACGCCGGCCCCGACACCACAGCCGCCGTGCCCCCACCGGCACCACGGACACCTACTGGGGACCGCGCACCACTCGCCCGGGACTTCGGACACCCAATTGCATGGTCACGGTCCCCATAATTTGTTCACGGCCAGCCGCGATACCAGTCATGGTGGCTCCGGACCCCACCAACCCGGCGTCTTCGGACACCATCCAGGGACCTCGGACATCAAAGAACGTGTCCGAGGTTCCCAGTAGGTGTCCGAGGTTCCCAGTAGGTGTCCGCGGTCCCGCATGGTGTCCGCGGTCCCCGCTTGGTGTCCGCGGGCCCCGCTAGGTGTTCACGGGTGCTCGGAGTGGCGGGTTGGGTCGGGTCGTGGGCGGTGGGGTCGGACCGCGCGGGTTCGGAGGGCTTGTGGGGGTGGTGGGAAGTAGGGTCGGTCCATGGACTTCCGTTATCTCGGGAACAGTGGACTGAAGGTCAGCGAGATCTCCTACGGGAACTGGCTGACGCACGGATCGCAGGTGGAGAACGAGCAGGCCGCGGCCTGTGTGCGGGCCGCGCTCGAGGCCGGCATCACCACGTTCGACACCGCGGACACGTACGCGAACACCGCCGCGGAGAGTGTGCTCGGCGAGGCGCTGGCGGGTGAGCGCCGGGAGTCGCTGGAGATCCTCACCAAGGTGTACTGGCCGACCGGCCCGGGCGGGCCCAACGACACCGGGCTGTCCCGCAAGCACCTCCACGAGTCGATCAACGCGTCGCTGAAGCGGCTCCGGACCGACTACGTCGACGTGTACCAGGCCCACCGGTACGACACCGAGACGCCGCTCGAGGAGACGATGGAGGCGTTCGCCGACGTCGTCCGGGCCGGCAAGGCGCTGTACATCGGCGTGTCGGAGTGGACCGCCGACCAGCTCCGCGAGGGGCACCGGCTGGCCCGCGAGCTGCGCTTCCCGTTCGTCTCGAACCAGCCGCAGTACAGCATGCTCTGGCGGGTGATCGAGCCCGAGGTGGTACCGGTCTCGGAGGAGCTCGGGATCGGCCAGGTGGTGTTCTCGCCGATCGGCCAGGGCGTGCTCACCGGGAAGTACAAGCCGGGCGAGCAGCCGCCGGCCGGGTCCCGCGCGACCGACGAGAAGGGCGGCGCGAACTTCATCAAGCGGTACCTCACCGACGACGTGCTGACCCGGGTCCAGGAGCTCCGGCCGGTCGCCGACGAGGCCGGGCTGAGCCTGTCCCAGCTGGCCGTCGCCTGGGTCCTGCAGAACCCGAACGTCTCCTCCGCCATCATCGGCGCGTCCCGGCCCGAGCAGGTCGCCGAGAACGTCAAGGCGGCCGGCGTGAAGCTCGAGGAGAGCGCGCTGAAGCAGATCGACGAGATCCTCGGCGGCGTCGTCGAGCGGGATCCGGCCAAGACCGCGCAGAACGCGCCGACGACCCGGCCGGGCTCGTGAGCTGGACGTGGCGGTTCGAGACCGCCGCCGGTGAGCCGGCCGATCCTGGCGACCTCGGCGGCGCCGAGTTCTCCGCCCAGGGCGACGCCGAGAGCTGGCTCGGGGAGATCTGGCGGGAGCTGGCCGACCAGGGCGTCGGCCAGGTGTACCTGATCGAGGACGACCGCGAGGTCTACGGCCCGATGAGCCTGGCCGCGCCCGAGTAGCACCCAAGGCCGACAGCCCGTACTGCGAACCGCGCGCCGCCGCGGCCCGCGGTACGGGCTCGGTGTTGTGGGCTGTCGCACGTTCGCAGGGCCGGGCCGGGTCCGGGTGGATCGCTGAGCGGTAAGCTGCGCTCGAACCACTGCCGTGTCACAGGGAAGCCGGTCCGAATCCGGCGCTGACCCGCAACCGTAGGCCGCGCACCGTCGCGGCGAGCCGGAACACTGCGGCACCAGGCAGCAGGCTCACCTACCCGCCGAGGTCCGCGGGAGGAGCCGGCCCGTGCCTCCGTGTCATGGTGCCCTCCTCCGTCGGGCCCGGCCCGATCGAGGACACGAGATGACTGCACACCGGACCGTACGACTGGTCCTCAGCCTGCTGGCGGGTCTCCTGCTGGCTGGGACCGTCACCACCACCGCGCATGCCGAGGACGGCTACCGCTTCTGGGGCTACTACCAGTGGACGAACGGCCAGTGGGCCTTCGCCCAGAAGGGGTCCGAGGCCGTCGTCCCCGCCGACGGCGCCGTCGAGGGCTGGCGGTACGCCCTGGGCGGTACGAAGCCGCGGGTACCGCGGGCGGCCGGCGACTTCGCCGCGATCTGCGGCCCGACCCCGGCCGAGTCCGGCAAGAAGCGGGTGGCCGTCGTCGTCGACCCGGGGACCCCGGAGGACGCCCCGGCCGGTGCGACCCCGAAGGCGGCGACCGGGACCTGTGTCGTCACCGACCCGGCCGCGACCGGTGCCAAGATCCTGGCCGCGATCGAGCCGGTCCGGATCGAGAAGGGCCTGAGCTGTGGCATCGGCGGCTACCCGGCCCAGGGCTGCGGTGAGCCGGTGAAGAACATCAAGGTCCCGGCCACCGACGCGCCGGTCCAGCTGCAGGTCGGCGCCGCGGTCGGTTCCACCGCCAAGCCGGCCACCGACAACCCGGCCCAGACCGAGGACAGCGGTACGCCGTGGGCGGGCATCGTGATCGCCGCGCTCGTGGTGCTGGTCCTGGCCGGAGGCGGCGTCGTGGTCGCCCGGCGTCGCGCGAGTCAGCAGGGCTGAGTGCGCTCCGTCCACCAGCCGACCGTCCCCCGGGCCCTGCACCCGGGGGCCTGGTGGCTGTGGGCGATCGGGCTGGCCGTGGCCGCCAGCCGGACCCGGAACCCGGTACTGCTGATCCTCATCCTGGCCGTGGCCGGCTTCGTCGTCGCGGCCCGCCGGAGCAACGCGCCCTGGGCGAACAGCTACCTGGCGTTCCTCAAGCTCGGTCTGGTCGTGATCGGGGTGCGGATCGTCCTGCAGGCGTTGCTGTCCACGCGTTCGCAGGGGAACGCGGTGCTGTTCACGCTGCCGCTGATTCCCTTGCCGGACTGGGCGAACGGGGTCAAGCTCGGCGGTGAGGTGACCGCCGAGGCGTTGCTGACCGCTCTGTACGACGGCCTCCAGCTCGCCGTCATGCTGTGTTGTATCGGCGCCGCCAACGCCCTGGCGAGTCCGCGCCGGCTGCTCAAGTCGTTGCCTGGGGCCCTTTATGAGATGGGTGTCGCCTGCGTGGTCGCGCTGACGTTCGCGCCGCAGCTCGTCATCGACGCCAGGCGGATCCGCGCGGCCAGGCGGCTGCGTGGCCGGACCCGGGGATCCTTCCGGACCACGGCGATCCCGGTCCTGGAGGGCGCGCTCGACCGGTCCGTCGAACTGGCCGCGGCGATGGACTCCCGCGGGTACGGCCGGACCGCGCACGTCCCGCGCCGGCAGCGTCGGATCACCGGGACCTCGGTCCTGCTCGGGCTGCTCGGCATCATGCTCGGCGTGTACTCGCTGCTCACCGACGCGATGGCCGGTCCGCTCGCCGCCGGCTTCCTGGTCCTCGGTCTGCTGCTGGCGACGGGCGCGCTGGCCGTGGGCCGGCAACGGGTGACCCGGACCAGGTACCGGCCCGATCCGTGGGCGTTGCCCGAATGGCTGGTCAGCGCGTCCGGGGCGGCGGTCGCGGCGACGATGATCATCGCCTCCGCCCGCGGCGTCGAAGGCCTGTACCTGGCCGGCCCGCTGGTGATCCCGCCCGTACCGGTCCTCCCGGTCCTCGGCCTGTTGCTCGGCCTCGCCCCGGCGGTCGCCGCCCCTCCGCTGACCCCCCGACGGGAGCTGGTACCGGCATGATCGAGTTCAACCGGGTGACGATGACGTACGACGGCGCGGACCGGCCCGCGTTCCGCGACGTCAGTTTCACCGTGCCCGAAGGGGAACTGGCGCTGGTGATCGGCCGGACCGGCTCGGGCAAGTCCACCCTGTTGCGCGCGATCCACGGGCTGGTCCCGCACTTCACCGGCGGCACCCTGGCCGGCCGGGTCCTGGTGGCCGGCCGTGACACCCGCGAGCACCGGCCGCGGGACCTGGCGGACGTGGTCGGCATCGTCGGGCAGGACCCGATGGCCGGCTTCGTCACCGACACGGTCGAGGAAGAGCTGGCGTACAGCATGGAGTCGATCGGCATCGCGGCCGACGTGATGCGCCGCCGCGTGGAGGAGACGCTCGACCTGCTCGGACTGGCCGAGGTCCGGGACCGCCCGCTCACCTCGCTCTCCGGCGGACAACGGCAACGGACCGCGATCGGCGCGGCGCTCACGTCCCACCCGGCTGTCCTGGTCCTCGACGAACCGACGTCAGCGCTCGACCCGCAAGCGGCCGAGGAGGTCCTCGCGGCGTTGCAGCGGCTGGTGCACGACCTGGGCGTCACGGTGATCATGGCCGAACACCGCCTCGAGCGCGTGATCCAGTACGCCGACCGCGTGATCGAGGTCCCTGGTGGGAGCGAGCCGGTGTCGACCGGCTTGCCCGCCGACCTGATGGTCACCGCGCCCGTCGCCCCGCCGGTGGTCGAGCTCGGCCGCCTGGCCGGCTGGTCCCCGCTCCCCCTGTCGGTCCGGGACGCCCGGCGCGCCGCCGGTGCGCTGCGGGACCAGCTCGATGGGACCACGCCGCCGCAGCGGGTCGCGGCCGCCGGTACCGAACTTGCCAAGTGCAACGACCTGGTCGTTGGCTACGGCAACGTCCTGGCGTTGCGCGGGGTGTCGCTGAGCCTGCGGTCCGGCGAGATCGTCGCGCTGATGGGCCGCAACGGCGCCGGCAAGTCCACGCTGCTGAACGCGCTGGTCGGCCTGGTCCAGCCGCGCTCCGGCAAGGTCACGGCCTCCGGACTGGACCCGCGCCGGACGAAGCCCGCGCAGCTGGTCAAGGCGGTCGGTCTGGTCCCCCAGGAGCCGGCCGACCTCCTGTACGCCGCCACCGTGGCGGGCGAATGTGCGGCCGCCGACGCGGACTTCCAGGTCACCCCCGGGCGCTGCCGGTCGCTGCTGGACCGGCTCGCACCGGACATCGACGACCAGCTGCATCCGCGGGACCTCTCCGAGGGACAGCGGCTCTGTCTGGCGTTGGCCGTGGTCCTCTGCGGCGCTCCCCCGCTGCTGCTGCTCGACGAGCCGACGCGCGGCCTGGACTACGGCGCCAAACGACGACTCGTCGCGATCCTGCGCGAGCTCGCCGCCGAGGGCCACGCGATCGTGTTGTCGACGCACGACGTGGAGCTGGTGGCCGAGGTCGCGACCCGGGTGCTGGTCCTGGCCGAGGGCGACCTGGTCAGCGACGGCGAGACCGCGACCGTGATCGCCGGCTCCCCCGCGTTCGCGCCGCAGGTGGCGAAGATCCTGGCCCCGTTGCCGTTCCTCACCGTCGGCGAAGTGGAGACCGCATTGGAACGCGCGTCGTGAGACTCGTCCAGCTCAAGCCCCGGAGTACGGCGACGCTGATCCTGGCGTCGCTGGTCGGCGTACTCGCCTTCGGCTGGCCGCTGCTGTGGCAGACCTCGCAGGCGGGTGAGTCGGCGATCGGACACACGACGGACGCGCCGTGGTTGTTCGTGCTGCTGCTGCCGTTGCTGGTGGCCGTCGTCCTCGCCGAGCTGGCCGAGTCGGGCATCGACGCGAAGACGATCTCGCTGCTCGGGATGCTCGCCGCCGTCGGCGCAGCGTTGCGGGCGCTCGGACCGGGGACCGCGGGACTCGAGCCCGGGTTCTTCTTGCTGGTGCTGGCCGGCCGGGCGTTCGGGGCCGGGTTCGGGTTCGTGCTGGGGTCGGTGTCGTTGCTGGCGGGCGCGCTGATCAGCGGTGGCGTGGGACCGTGGATGCCGTTCCAGATGTTCGCCTGCGCCTGGGTCGGGTGTTTCGCGGGGCTGCTTCCCCGGATCGGCGGGTGGCTCGAGATCCAGGTACTCGCGCTGTACTCGCTGGTGGCGGGGATCGGGTACGGACTGGTGATGAACCTGTGGTTCTGGCCGTACGCGACCTTCGGCAGCGACTTCTCCTTCATCCCGGGCGACTCCCTGGCCGAGAACCTCCACCGGTACGTCCTCTTCGTCATCGCCACATCACTCGGCTGGGACATCCCGCGCGGCATCCTCTGCGCGACCCTCGTGCTGCTGCTGGGCAAGCCGGTCCTCGCCGCCTTCCGGAGGACGGCGCGCAAGGCCGCGTTCGACGTACCGGTGGTGTTCGACCGCGGGAGGGCCGATGGCTGACCTGGTGACGGGACCCGACGGCGCCGTGGTCGACGGCGTACTCCGCCTCGGGGTCGAGGGGACCGTCGGCGCCGCGGGGTACGAGGTCCGCAGTACGGCGACACCCGAGGGCCTCAGGTACGACGTGCGCACGCCAGACGGGAGCCTGGTCTCGTGGACGGCGCCCGGTCTCGGGGATCAACGGACCCTCGTCCTCGGCGGAGCCCGCTCGGGCAAGTCGACCGAAGCCGAGCGCCTTCTCGCCGGGCACCCGGACACCTTGTACGTCGCGACCGGTGGTGACGGGTCGGCCGATCCGGAGTGGGCCGACCGGATCGCGATCCACCGGGCCCGTCGCCCGTCGACGTGGGGGCTGGCCGAGACCATCGACCTGGTGCCGTTGCTCGCGGAACCGGGGCCGCCGTTGCTGATCGACTGCCTGACGCTCTGGCTCGCCCGGACGATGGACGCCGCCGAGGTCTGGACGGACCACGGCCGGGTCGTGATGGTGGAGCGGGCGATCGACGAACTCGGCACCGCCTGGTCCGTGACTCCACGCAAGGTGGTGGCCGTGAGCAACGAAGTGGGCACCGGCATCGTCCCGCCCGACCCCGGCACCCGCCTCTACCGGGACCTGATGGGCCGCCTCAACACCACCATCGCCCACCACTCGACCACGGTCCTCTGGTGCGTGGCCGGCCGGGTGACCACCCTGTGAACCGGATCCTCACCACTCACCAACCTCGCCCGGGCTGCCTCTCCCGCGTCGCCGAGTGCGCGGCACACCCTGGCCGCGCAGGGTTGATGAGTGCTGCACGTCCGCACGCGGGTGACGGGCGTGCGTGGCGAGCGGGGTGACGGCGTGACGGGCGTGGGTGACGGACTGCGGTTGGCGTTCGGCACGTTGACCGTTCTGCCGGCGCCGATGCCGACCCGGGTCGACCGGCGGGTGGCCGGGTGGGCGATGGTGCTGGCTCCCGTGGTGGGGTTGGTGCTCGGGGCGATCGCGGCCGCGGTGGTCGGCCTGGTTCAGCTGGTGAAGCCGGACGCGGAGCTGCTGGCCGCGGTCCTCGGGATCGTCACGCTGGTGGTGTTGTCCGGGGCGCTGCATCTCGACGGGCTGGCGGACTTCGCCGACGCGCTCGGTAGCCGGCGGGATCGCGAGACGATGCTGCGGATCATGAAGCAGAGCGACATCGGCCCGTTCGGGGTGATCGCGATCTTCGCCGTCCTGCTGATCGACGTCGCCGCGCTGACCACCTGCCTTCAAGCCGGCTTCGGCTGGCAGGCGATCCTGATCGCGACCACGGCCAGCCGACTCACCCTCGCTTGGTCCTGCCGCACCACGATCCCCACCGCCCGCCCCGACGGCCTCGGCGCCCTCGTAGCTTCCACGGTCCGCCCGGCCACTGCGGTAGTCGTCACCGTCCTCGCCGTCTTGGCCGCCCTCAACCTGACCTGGCTGACCTCGCTCGTCGGTGACGGCACCCATCTGCGGACGATGATCGGCGCGCCCCTCGTTGTGCTGGCTGCGGTTGCCGCCGGCATCGCGGTCACCCGCAAGGCCCGCAGCTCCCTCGGCGGCATCACCGGCGACACCCTCGGTACTGCAGTGGAGATCGCCCTCCCCACGGCGCTTCTCGCCCTCGCCCTCATCGCCTGAACTCGGCCGCTCTCCGCAACTATCTCGGTACAGCGAGTGGGATCAGTCCACCGTGCAGGCGGGTCTGGTGCCACTGGGGCTGTTGGTGCATTACTGTCGCGGCGAGCGTCCTGGTGGGCAGGACCACGCGGAACGGCGAGGGCGGATGACGATCACGAGCAGGGCCGGCGCGGGCTCAGCGCCCGCCGACCACTCGGTGTGGACCTTCGGATCCGTTATCTTTATGTAATGAACGCAACCCGCCCAGCACCTGGCTCACAGGCTTCGCTCCGCGAAGCCAATCGTGAGCGTGTCCTGGGGGTTGTCCGGCAGCACGGACCGCTCACCCAGGTCGAGATCGCTGCCGCCTCCGGGCTCTCCGCCGCGACCGTGTCGAACATGGTGAAGGAGCTCGACCAGGCCGGCCTGGTCGGCCTGGCCCGCAGCATCCGCAACGGCCGCCGCGCCGTCCTGGTGTCGCTGGCCTCGGGCGGCGGACTGCTGGCCGGCGTCGCGTTCGGCGAGCGGGACGTCCGCGTCGCGATCGCGTCCGAGAGCCGCGAGATCCTCGCCCAGCAACTGATGCCGCTGCAGGCCGACCACGTCGCCGACGAGGGGATGGAGCGGGCCGCCCGGCTGCTCGCCGACCTCGCCGAGACCGTCGGCCAGGGCGTCGAGGACATCAGCGGCGTCGGCTTCGGCCTACCCACCCCGGTCGACTCGGTCAGCGGCCAGGCCGGGTCCGACACCGTACTGCCCGGCTGGCGCGGAGTGAACGTCGCCGAGGCGATGTCCGGGTACGTCAACGCGCCCGTCGGCCTCGACAACACCGCGAACCTGGCCGCCCTCGGCGAACTCCGCAGCGGCGCCCTGCGCGGCGTCCAGCACGGCTGCTACCTGAAGTTCTCGTACGGCGTGGGCGCGGGCCTGGTGCTCGGCGGCGAGGTGTTCCGCGGGTCCGCCGGGACGGCCGGCGAGATCGGCCACCTCACCATCGACGAGAACGGGCCGATCTGCCGCTGCGGCAACCGCGGCTGCCTGGACACGTTCGTCGGATCCCGCGCGTTGATCGGTTCGCTCGCGGCTTCGCACGGACCGCTGCGGCTGCGTGACGTGATCACCAAGGCGCTGGCCGGGGATCTCGGCTGCCGCCGGGTGATCGAGGACGCCGGCCGCCGGGTCGGGCTCGCGGTCGCCGGCCTGGTGAACCTGGTCAACCCCGAGGTGATCGTGGTCGGCGGCAAGATGGCCGAGGCGGGCGACCTGGTGATGGCCCCGTTGCGCGAGGCCCTGGACCGGTGCGCGATCCCGAGCGCGGCCGCCTCGGTCGAACTGCGGCCCGCCGAGCTGGGCGACGAGGCCGACGTCCTCGGCGCCATCCAGCTGGCGTCCACGCTCTCCCACGCCCAGGCGGCCCGCGGCTGACCGACCTTCCGAGACGCAGGTGTTACCGCAATATGTCTATTTCTTGAATTCAAGTCTTGACGCCAAGCCTGGACCCGGCTTGACTCTGCTCAGGCCTACTCGGGCTTCCACGTCAAGGAGTCACCGCATGTCCGTCACACCAACCCGTCTCGTCGGCCTCGGCATCGCCGTCTCGGCCCTCGCACTCTCCCTGGTCGCCTGTGGGTCCGGCGACTCCGGTTCGGCCGGCAGCGGCTCGGGCGGCAAGAAGGTCGCCCTGCTCCTGCCCGAGTCCAAGACCACCCGGTACGAGGCCCTCGACCGGCCGCTGTTCACCGAGGCGCTGAAGACCGCCTGCGCCGACTGCGAACTGATCTACAGCAACGCCGACCAGGACGCCGCCAAGCAACAGCAGCAGGCCGAGGCCGCGCTGACCCAGGGCGCCAACGTCCTCGTCCTGGACCCGGTCGACGGCAAGGCGGCCTCCGCGGTCGTTGCCTCGGCCAAGAGCCAGAACGTCCCGGTGGTCGCGTACGACCGGTTCATCGAGGGCGCGAACTACTACGTGTCGTTCGAGAACGAGGCCGTCGGCAAGCTCCAGGCGCAGACCCTGGTGGACCTGCTGAAGGCGGCCGGCAAGACGTCGGGCAACCTGGCCATGATCAACGGCTCGCCGACCGACCCGAACGCGGCCGACTTCAAGAAGGGCGCGCACAGCGTGCTCGACGGCAGTGGTTTCAAGATCGCGGCCGAGTTCGACACCCCGGACTGGAGCCCGGACAAGGCGCAGGCCTGGATGGAGGGCCAGCTCAGCGCGATCAAGAACGGCCTGGTCGGTGTGTACGCCGCGAACGACGGCACCGCCGGTGGCGCGATCGCGGCCCTGAAGGGTGGCGGCGTGAAGCCGCTGCCGCCGGTCACCGGGCAGGACTCCGAGCTGGCCGCGATCCAGCGGATCGTCGCCGGCGACCAGGCGATGACCATCTACAAGGCCGTGAAGCCGGAGGCGGAGGCGGCCGCCAAGGGGGCGGTCGCGCTGGCGAACGGCGGCAAGCCCGAGGCCACCGGCGACAAGGAGGGTGTGCCGGCCACGATTCTCGATCCGGTCGCCGTGACCAAGGACAACATCAACGACACTGTGGTGAAGGACGAGCTCTACAAGGTGTCCGACATCTGCACCGCGTCGTTCGCGACCGCCTGCGCAGCCGCCGGCCTCAAGTAAAGCCCTGTTCCGGCGGCACCCCGGCCCGGATGAGGCCGGGGTGCCGTCCGGGTGCAGGCCTGAACGTTAGCCCCAGGAGGCTGAATCGATGACCGTCACTCCCACCCCCGCCTCGGTTGCCGCCGGCACCGTACTGGCGCTGCGGGGTGTCTCCAAGCGCTTCGGCGCGGTCCAGGCACTGAAGAACATCGACCTGGACGTCCGCGCCGGCGAGGTGCTCGCCCTGGTCGGCGACAACGGCGCCGGCAAGTCGACGCTGGTGAAGACGATCGCCGGGGTGTACACCGCCGACGACGGCACGATGGTGTTCGACGGGCAGGAGGTCCGGGTCGGCAGTCCGGCCGAGGCACAGCAGCTCGGTATCGCCACGGTCTTCCAGGACCTGGCCCTGTGCGACAACCTCGACGTGGTCGCGAACCTCTACCTCGGCCGCGAACTCCGGCAAGGCCGGGTGCTCGACGAGGTGGAGATGGAGCGGTCCTCCTGGGAGCTGCTCCGCCAGCTGTCCGCGAAGATCCCGTCGGTCCGGATCCCGGTGGCCAGCCTGTCCGGCGGCCAGCGGCAGACCGTCGCGATCGCCCGCAGCCTGCTCGGCCAGCCCAAGGTGGTGATGCTGGACGAGCCGACCGCCGCCCTCGGTGTCGCCCAGACCGCCGAGGTGCTGAACCTGGTCGAGCGACTGCGGGAACGCGGTCTCGCGGTGATCCTGATCAGCCACAACATGGCCGACGTGATGGCGGTCGCCGACCGGGTCGCGGTCCTGCGCCTCGGCCGCAACAACGGCGTCTTCACGGTCAGCGAGACCAAGACGCAGGACATCATCGCCGCGATCACCGGCGCCACCGACAACGCGGTGTCGGAGCGCGCGGCACGCCGTACGCACCAGGAGGGGTCGGCTTCATGAGTGTCGAGAATTCCGAGGCACGGGTCCAGGACACGGTCCCGCCGGGTGCCGACGGCAACGGAAAAGGGGCAGCGGGCAACGAGACCGCGCTGCCGGCCGACCTGCAGGACGAGCGGCTGATCGCGAGCCACGGGGTCGGCGGGGCGATCTCGGCGTTCACCGCGCGGCTGAAGTCCGGTGACCTGGGCTCGGTACCGGTCGTGGTCGGGCTGATCATCATCTGGGCGGTGTTCCAGATCGCGAACAGCTCCTTCCTGTCCAGCCGCAACCTGGTGAACCTGACCCTGCAGACCACCTCGGTCGGCGTGATCGCGATCGGCATCGTGCTGGTCCTGCTGCTCGGCGAGATCGACCTGTCCGTCGGCTCGGTCAGCGGCCTGGCCGCCGCTGTCCTCGGGGTCACTTTCGTCAACGAGGGCTGGCCACTGGTCCTGTCGCTCGTCGCCGCCGTCGTCCTCGGTTTGGTGATCGGGTTGTTCTACGGCGCGCTCTACAACCGGTTCGGCGTCCCCAGCTTCGTCATCACGCTGGCCGGTCTGCTCGGTTTCCTCGGTCTGCAGCTGCTGGTCCTGGGCAAGGAAGGTTCGCTCAACCTGCCCTTCGACTCCGCGCTCGTCGGTTTCGCCACCCGCAGCTTCCTCTCCCCCGCACTGGCCTACGGGCTGGTCGCGGTCGTCGTCGCGGTGTACGTGCTGACCCGGCTGCGCGGTAGAGGCGCCCGCGTCGCGGCCGGTCTGTCGGCGGCACCGAACTCGATGATCGCGGTCAAGGCCGGTGCCCTCACCCTGGTCCTGCTGGTCCCGGTCCTGGTCCTGAACGGCGACCGCGGCGTCTCGTCGATGTTCGTGCTGTTCCTCGCCCTGGTGGTGGCCACGGACTTCGCGGTCCGCAAGACCCGGTGGGGCCGCTCGGTGATGGCGGTCGGCGGCAACGTGGAGGCCGCGCGGCGAGCTGGGATCAACGTCCGGATGATCTACCTGTCCGTGTTCGCCGCGTGCTCCACCTTCGCGGCCGTCGGCGGCCTGCTCGCGGCGGCCCGGCTGGTCGCGGTGAACCAGAGCAGCGGTGGCGGTGACACCAACCTGAACGCGATCGCGGCCGCGGTGATCGGCGGGACCAGCCTGTTCGGCGGCCGCGGTTCGGCGTACTCCGCCCTGCTCGGCGCGCTGGTGATCATGTCGATCTCCAACGGCCTGGCGCTGCTCAGCCTGGACTCCAGCGTGCGGTACATGGTCACCGCCGGCGTGCTGCTGATCGCCGTCACCATCGACTCGCTCAGCCGCCGCAGCCGGCAGGCCCACGGCCGGGCGTAGACCCTCGAAGTCCATCCGGTCCCCGGGGCAGCTGCCCGCTCGGCCCCGGGGACCACGGGTCGCCGCTCTCCGCCCGAGCGGCGACCCGTTTCCTTTGCCTCAGGCCCATTACGACGAAGACCCTCACCCCGCTCGGGGTGAGGGTCTTCCTGGTCGTGCGGCCGGCTCAGGCCGTGGCGGCGGTCAGGTCGACCTTCGGCTCGGCGAAGTGGCAGGCCGCGGTGTGGCCGCCGGTCGAGCGCGGCTTGATCTCCAGCAGCGGCTCCTGGGTGGCGCAGATGTCCTCCGCCTTCCAGCAACGGGTCCGGAACCGGCAGCCGCTCGGCGGGTCGATCGGCGACGGGACGTCCCCGACCAGCCGGATCCGCTCCTTCGGCGGGACGCCGCGGATGGTGCCCAGGTCCGGCGCCGCGGACAGCAACGCCTGCGTGTACGGGTGCTGCGGGGCGCCGTAGATCTGCTCCCGCGGTCCCTGCTCGACGATCTTGCCCAGGTACATCACGGCGACCTGGTCGCAGAAGTGCCGGACCACGCCGAGGTCGTGCGCGATGAAGACGAAGGCGATCCCGAGGTCGCGCCGCAGGTCCTCCATCAGGTTCATCACCTGGGCCTGGATCGACACGTCCAGCGCGGAGACCGGCTCGTCGGCGATGATCACCTCCGGCTCCACCGCCAGCGCCCGGGCGATCCCGATCCGCTGCCGCTGGCCGCCGGAGAACTCGTTCGGGTACCGGTTGTGGTGCTCCGGGTTCAGGCCGACCCGCTCGAGCAGCTCCTGGACCCGCTCGAGCTCCTTGCCCTTCTTCACCAGGTTGTGCACCCGCAACGGCGTACTGATGATGTTGCTGACCGTCTGCCGCGGGTTCAGCGAGCTGTACGGGTCCTGGAAGACGATCTGCAGCTCCCGCCGGAACGGCCGCAGGTCCTTCTCCTTCAGCCGGGCGATGTCGGTGCCCTTGAAGAGGATCTGGCCGGACGTCGGGGTGAGCAGCCGGGTGATCATCCGGCCGGTGGTCGACTTGCCACAGCCGGACTCGCCGACCAGGCCGAGGCTGCCGCCGGGCTTCAGGTCGAAGCTGACCCCGTCGACGGCCTGCACGACCTTCTTGGTGCGGCCGAGACCGGCCGCCTCCTTGATCGGGAAGTGCATGGTCAGATCGCGGACCTGCAGCAGCGGGGTGGTGCCGGCGGAGGTCGCGGTGGTGTCCTGCGCGTTCGTGCTCATCTCTCTCCTCAGCCCAGTCTCGGTGCGACCTCGGCCTCGTAGACGGAGGCCTTGTCGTGCAGGTGGCAACGGGACGTGTGCGCGCCGGCGCCGTCGACCGGCAGCAGCTCGGGCAGCTCGGTGGTGCAGCGCTCGCCCTTCACCCGGTCCTTGTACGGGCACCGCGGGTTGAAGGAACAACCGCCGGGCAGGTTCAGCAGGCTCGGCGGCAGGCCCTTGATCGGGCGCAGCCGCTCGCTCGCGGCCGACACCGTCGGGATCGACTCGAGCAGACCCCAGGTGTACGGCATCCGCGGGTTCGCCAGCACGTCCTCGGCGGTGCCGTACTCGACGCAGCGGCCGGCGTACATGACCAGGACGTCGTCGGCCATCTCGGCGACCACCCCGAGGTCGTGGGTGATCAGCACGATCGCCGAGCCGAACTCCTTCTGCAGGTTGTTCAGCAGGTCCAGGATCTGCGCCTGGACGGTGACGTCGAGCGCGGTGGTCGGCTCGTCGGCGATCACCAGCTTCGGGTCGTTGACCAGGCCCATCGCGATCATCGCGCGCTGCCGCATCCCGCCGGAGAACTCGTGCGGGTACTGCTTGAACCGGCGCTGCGGGTTCGGGATGCCGACCAGGTCGAGCATCTCCAGGGCGCGCTTCTTGGCGACCTCCTTGCCGACCTTGTGGTGCACCAGGTAGGCCTCGGCGATCTGGTTGCCGACGGTGTAGAGCGGGTGCAGCGAGGACTGCGGGTCCTGGAACACCATCGACACCGCGTCGCCGCGGATCTTCATCAGGTCGTTCTCGGACAGGCCGACGATCTCGTCGCCGCCGAGCCGGATCGACCCGGTGATCTGGGTCCGCTTGCGGTCGTGCAGGCCCATCACGGCCATGCTCGAGACCGACTTGCCGGAACCGGACTCGCCCACGATCGCGAGCGTCCGGCCGAGCGGCACGGTGTAGCTCAGCCCGTTCACCGCGCTGACGAGGCCGTCGGCGGTGGGGAACTTCACGGTGAGGTCGCTCACCTCCAGGTACGGCTTCTCCCCGCTCGGGTTGAGCGAGGCCTGGCGGCGTTCGCGGGTGGCGATGGCCGGGCCGCGCCTGGCGTCCGGCGCGGCCGTCGCGTCTGCGGAGTCGGCCATGGTGTCCTGGATGTCCTTCCGTCCGTCGTCCGCCGGGGTGCTCACGAGAGCCTCACCCGCGGGTCGACGATGCTGTAGGCCACGTCGACGAGGAAGTTCATCGCGACGAGGATGACCGAAGCGACCAGCACGGTGCCCATGATGACCGGCAGGTCGTAGTTGTTCAGGCTCTCCAGCACGAGGTTGCCGAGACCCGGCAGATCGAAGATCCGCTCGGTGAAGATCGCGCCGGCGAGGCTGCCGGCGATGTCCAGGCCGAAGATCGTGATGACCGGGATCAGGCCGGAGCGCAGCGCGTGCTTGTAGGTGACCTTCCGGTCCGACAGGCCCTTGGCCCGGGCGGTCCGGATGAAGTCCTCGCTGAGCGTCTCCACCATCGAGCCACGCGAGTAACGCGCGTACTGGGTGCAGTTGTAGATCCCGATCACCAGCCACGGCGTGAGCAGCCCGAGGAACCACTTGGCCGGGTTCTCGGACAGCGGCGTGTAGCCGCCGCGCGGCAGGATCGGGTACAGGATCGTCAGGTACAGCGAGATCATCAGCGCGACGATGTAGTACGGGACCGAGCTGAGGATCAGCGTGCTGGACATCAGCACCCGGTCCCCGACGGTTCCGCGTCTCTTCGCGGCCATCGAGCCCACGAAGACACCGATGGTGAGGACCAGCACCGCGTAGCCGGCCACCAGCGACACCGTCACCGGCAACCGGTCCTTCAACATCTCGGTGACCGGCCGGTCGTTCTTGAAGGAGAAGCCCAGGCAGGGCGCCGCGCACTCCTGCGTGGTGCCGGACGTCTCGAAGGTCCGCCCGGCGAAGATGCCCGCCGTGTACTCGGCGAACTGCTGCACCTTCGGCTTGTCGAGGTGCAGGTTCTGCTTGATTTCGTTGTAGCGCTCCTGGGTGCAGTTGCGCTCACCACAGATCGCCGCCGCCGGGTCCGTCGGCGCGACGAAGAACAGCGTGAAGGTCGCGATCAGCGTGACCAGCACGACGCTGAGCGCGCTCACCAGCCGGCGCGCCACGAAGTAGAGCACGAGGGATTCTCCTCACCGATCGGGGTGGTGACCGAACCGAGGTCCGGTCACCACCCCACCATCAGATGATCAGACTGCTAGATGTTGCTCGACCGCAGTCCGGATCAGGGCTGCTTCAGGTACAACGAGGTGAACTCGGGCAGGCCCTGGGTCACGTCGTTGATGGCGTGGCCGATGTTCTTGCCGACCGGGAACGCGGAGCCGGCGTAGTACAGCGGAACCGCCGGGAGGTGCTTCTCCAGGATGTTGCGGTCGACCTTCATCCACTCCTTGAGCTGCTCGTCCGGCGTCAGGTTCGCGACGCGGTCGATCTCGGTGTCGAGGGCCTTGTCCTGCAGCTGACCGACGGAGTTGCCCAGGCCGATCGCGTCGGACTTGAACAGCACCGGGTACCAGGAGGTACCGGCCGGCCAGTCGGAGCACCAACCGGTCGGGGTCTTGCCGACGTTCACCGGCGCGTTCTGGTCACCGGTCAGGGTGCGGATCTTCGCCTTCGGGACACCGATGGCCTTCACCTTGAAGCCGGCCTTCTGGAAGACCTGGGTGCGCAGCTGGTTGACCTGGGTGGCGATCTTGTCGTCGTTCGAGTAGTACCAGCTGAGCTCGAAGTTCTCCTTGCCGAGCTCCTTCAGCTTCGCCTTCACCTCGTTGGCGACAGCCTCGTCCTCGGCGCCCTTACCGGTGCCGTTCAGGCCCGGCAGCTCGTACTTCTCGTAGCCCGGGACGGCCGGCGGCAGGATCGTCGAGGCCGGGATCGCGGTCTGCGGGTCGAGACCGGCGACCTTGCGCCACGAGTCGTACGGGTACGCCTTGGCGATCAGCTGACGCACCTCGAGCGGGATCTTGCGGGTGTCCATCGGCCAGGTGATCGTGCACGGCGAGGCGCCCTTGATGATCTGGCTCTGGTCCTTGACCTCGGGGTAGAGGCTGACGTCCAGGTTCGAGTAGTTCAGCGCGCTGGCGTCCGGGCCGGAGGAGGCCAGGACCTGACGCTGCACCTTGATGGTGTCCTGCGCGAACTTGAAGTCGAACGCGTCCGGGTACTGGTGCCGGACCGGGTCGCTGTTCGCGTCCCAGTTCGGGTTCTTGCTGAGCTTGAGCTGCGAACCCGGGGTGTACGACTCGACCTGGTACGGGCCGGTCGCCATCGGCTTCTGCTCGTAGTTCTTCTTGGTGTCCTTGGCCTTCGGGATCGGCGTGAACATCGGGAACGCCGCGTAGAACGGAAGGTCGTCGAACTTCTTGGCCAGGTGGATGACCAGGGTGCTGTTGTCCGGGGTCTCCACACCGGCGTAGGCGTCGCCGCCGGCCGCGTACGGGCCCTTGTACTTGTCGCCGTCCTTGAAGAACTGCATCTGGTACGTGGGTCCGGCGTCGTACAGGTCGTGCGCGAAGGACCGCTTGATCGCGTACGCGAAGTCCTCGGCCTTGACCTCGGAGCCGTCCATGTACTTGATGCCCTGCTTGAGCTTGAACGTCCAGGTCAGGCCGTCGGCCGACTTGGTGCCCAGGTCCTCGGCGAGGTCCGGTACCAGGACCGGCTTACCGGTCTTCTCGTCCAGCTGGTACTGGGTCAGCGACCGGTACATCAGCTTGGCGATCTGGTTGCCGTCGGTGTAGTAGATGTTCGTCGGGTCGAAGGTGTCCGGCGTCACGTCCGACAGGACGGTGATCGTGCCACCCTTCTTCGCCCCGTCGATCTCCGCCGCCGGGCCCTTGAGGGTCGGGTCGGTGGCCTTCTCCTGGGCCTGGCCGGCATCGCCCGTGTTGTTGCCGCCGCTGTTGTTGTTCGACGAGGGGCTACCGCAGGCCACGGCGGCCAGCATGACCGTCGCCGCGACAGCGGTGATCCGCTTCCACTGCATTGTCGTGTTTCTCCTTTTCTGCCGCTGGGGCAACGCCGGGCTACCGGCGGGTCTTGGGGTCGAAGGCGTCTCGGACGGCGTCACCGAGCAGCGCCAGTGCGAGCACCAGCGAGGTGATGCCGAGCACCGGCAGCCACAGGTACAGCGGGTCGGCCTTGAACCAGTTCGTCGCGGTCGCGATCGTCTGACCCCACGACGGGATCGGCTCGATCAGACCGACGCCGAGGAAGGACAGCCCCGCCTCCGCGGTCACGTAGGCCGGCAGCGCCAGCGATGCCGAGATCACGATCGGCGCGACCAGGTTGGGCAGCAGCTCCTTGAAGAGTACTTGCCGGGTCGGCACGCCGATCGCCTTCGCAGCGAGCACGAACTCGCGCTCACGCAGGGACAGCACCTCGCCCCGGATGATGCGGGCCAGACCCGCCCAGCCGAAGAACGAGAGTACGAAGATCAGGACGAAGAACCTCGTCGAGGCCTGCTCGTCGGGTGTGAGGTTGAACGAACCGCCGCGCAGCGACTCCACGATCGGCACCATCGCGATCGCGAACAGCAGGTACGGCAGGCTCAGCACGAAGTCGATGCACCAGGAGATGACCCGGTCCACCCAGCCGCCGAGGAAGCCGGCCAGCAGGCCCATCACGACGCCGACGACGGTGCCGAAGATGGTCGCGGTGAAGGCGACCATGAGCGACGGGCGGGCGCCGTACACCCAGCGGGCGAAGTTGTCCCGGCCGGTCTTCGGCTCGACGCCGAACCAGTGGTCCGGGGTGATGCCGATCACCGGGAAGCCGTAATCGTCGACCAGATCCGGCTGGAAGGTACCGATGTCGGCGCCCTCGAGCTTGGCCAGCAGCGGCGCGAAGATCGCGATCAGGATGAAGAACAGCACGATGCTCGCGCAGACCACCGCGACCCGGTCCTTGCGCAACCGGTCCATCGCGATCCGGGTCGGCGACTTGCCGTGCGCGACGGTCGCGTCGCGGACCGGCTCCGCCGAGGCCGGGTGTTCCTCGACCCCTACGGTCGAGTCGGGTGAACCGATGCTCATTCGCGCTCCGTCAGCTCTGTCAGCCAGATTCCCGATGCCGGTCCGGCCACGGTCTGTAGATCGGGCCGAACCTTGGTCCTGCGGTGGTTCGGGGCAAATCCCCTTGACACCCCGGTCCCCCACAACCGCGCGCTAGCCTGCCCGACGATGTGACAGCAGACCAGCGGTGTCCGGCAGCAGTGTACAAATCGTTACCGGAACGCATATCGCACCGGTACATTTCGTTCCAATGCTTACGGTGTGCAACCGATCGTCCACGAAAAGCGGCGGCACAGCACCGACACTGGCCCATTTGTGCCAGAATGTCACACACCGTGAAGAAAGTTGAGCGGCTCGTCGATCATTACAGCGAGTGATCAAACGACGTTTTCCGGGCCGCTCAGCTGCCGTCGAAGAGCATAGACGGCGGCCGCAAGGCCCCCGGAATCCGCACCGCTTCCCCCGGGCAGACCGAAGCCCCGGCCACCTCGTCGAGGCGGCCGGGGCTTCGTGGCCCGGTCAGCTCTCGCGGACGTGGACCGTGACGAACGGGGGCTTCACGACGTCGAACAGCTCCTGCCGGCCGCGGATGTCGACGGCGACCTGGTCGCCCTCCTTGACGCTCGCGTCCAGCAGGGCCAGCGCGATGCCCTTCTTCAGGGTCGGCGAGAAGGTGCCCGACGTGACCTCGCCGAGCGCGCCGCCGTCGGGACCGACGACGTTCATGTGCGGCCGCGGGATGCCCCGGCCGACCGCGCGCAGGCCGCGCAGGATCCGGGCCGGGCCGGCCTCCTTCTCGGCACGCAGGGCCTGGTCGCCCCAGAAGTGCTCCTTCTTCCAGCCGACCGCCCAGCCGGACCGCGCCTGCACCGGGGTGATGCTCGGCGAGATGTCCTGCCCGTGCAGCGGATAGCCCATCTCGGTCCGCAGGGTGTCCCGCGCGCCCAGACCGGCCGGGACGATGCCGTACTGCTCCCCCGCGGCCAGGATCGCGTCGAACACGGCGACGGCCGCCTCGTTCGGGACGACGAGCTCGTACCCGCGCTCGCCGGTGTACCCGGTCCGGCAGACGACGACCGGGGTACCGGAGAAGTCGGCGACCGCGAAAGCCATGTAGTCGTGGCCGATCGGCAGGCCGAGCGCGGAGACCACCTCGTCGCTGTGGGTGCCCTGGACCGCGAGGATCGCGTAGTCGTCGTGCCGGTTCGTCACCTCGACGCCCTCGGGCGCGGACTCCTGCAGGCGCCGGACCACCTCGGCGGTGTTGGCCGCGTTCGGGATCAGGAACACGTTGTCGTCGGCGTGCAGGTACGCGATCAGGTCGTCGACCACACCGCCGTCCTCCGCACAGCAGAGCGTGTACTGCGCCTGGCCGGAGGCGATCTTGCCCAGGTCGTTGGTCAGGCAGGCGTTCACGTATGCCGCAGCGCCCGGACCCGTCACGGTCGCCTTGCCGAGGTGGCTGACGTCGAACACACCGACCGCGGTCCGGACCGCGGTGTGCTCGGCCACCACCCCGCCGTACTCGAGCGGCATCTCCCAGCCGCCGAACTCGGCGAACTTGGCTCCCAGGGCGACGTGCCGTTCGTGCAGCGGGGACTTCTTCAAGGTGCTCATGGAGCGGAACCTACCTGAACGTGCCCTGCCGCGACGGTCGGGCAAGCCACTGCGGGGCACCGGCGCGTAGCATGCGGAGGCAGCATGCACGTACCGTCACGACCGGGCACATCTGCCACCCGGTCAAGGAGGACTGAGGATTCCGTGAGCACCATCACCCTGAGCAAGTCCGATGCGGCGAGCGTCAAGACCGACGTCGTCGTCATCGGCGTCGTCAAGCTCGACGGCGGCGTCGCCCTGCCGGCCGGCACCGAGTCGCTGAACGCCGCGTACGACGGCAAGCTGGTGGAGGTGCTGTCGGGGCTCGGCGCCACCGGCAAGGCCGGCGAGGTGACCAAGGTCCCCGGCCCGAAGCCCGGCAAGTCGGCGCTGCTGGTCGCGGTCGGCCTCGGCACCGCCCCGGACGGCGAGCTGAAGACCGAGGACCTGCGGACCGCGGCGGGAGTGGGCGTACGTGCTGCCAAGGCCTCCCAGTCCGTCGCGTTCGCGCTGCCGACGCCGGACGCCGATTGCGTCCGCGCCGTCGCCGAGGGCGCGCTGATCGGGCGGTACGCGTTCACCGCGTACAAGTCCGAGGCGACCAACGACGCCCCCGGCAACCTCACGGTGCTCACCGACCTGGCCCGGAACAAGGACGCCAAGGCCGCGCTGGAGCGGGCCTCGATCGTCGCCGACGCGGTGCACCAGGTGCGCGACTGGGTGAACATGCCGCCGTCCGACCTGCACCCGGCCGAGTTCGCCGAGCACGTGCAGAAACTCGGCAAGGAGTACGGCGTCAAGGTCGAGGTGCTGGACGAGAAGGCGCTGGCCAAGGGCGGGTACGGCGGCATCCTCGGCGTCGGCCAGGGCTCGAGCCACCCGCCGCGGCTGATCCGGATCAGCTACACGCCGAAGAAGCCGGTCACCCACCTCGCGTACGTGGGCAAGGGCATCACGTTCGACTCCGGCGGCCTGTCGCTGAAGACCGCGAGCGGCATGATCAGCATGAAGGCGGACATGGCCGGCGCGGCCGCCGTCGTCGGCGCGACCCTGGCGATCGCGCGGCTCGGCCTGCCGGTCCAGGTCACCACGTACGCCGCGATGGCGGAGAACATGCCGTCCGGTTCGGCGGCGCGGCCGTCCGACGTGCTGACGATGTACGGCGGCAAGACGGTCGAGGTGCTGAACACCGACGCCGAGGGCCGCCTCGTCCTCGGCGACGCGCTGGTCCGGGCGTCCGAGGACCAGCCCGACCTGATCGTCGACGTGGCCACCCTGACCGGCGCCTGCGTCGTTGCCCTCGGCACCAAGGTGGCGGGCGCCTTCGCGAACACCGACACCGCCCGCGAGCGCGTGGTGGACGCCGCCCTGGCCGCGGGCGAGGCGATGTGGCCGCTGCCGATCCCCGCCGAGATGCTGGACAAGCTCAAGAACCACTCCAAGGTCGCCGACCTGGCCAACATCACCGGCGAGCCGTGGGGCGGCGCGCTGGCGGCAGCAGCCTTCCTGGGCGACTTCGTCGAAGAAGGCATCGACTGGGTCCACCTCGACGTAGCGGGCCCGGCCTTCAACGACGGCGGCCCCTCCGGTTACACCCCCACCGGCGGCACCGGCTACGCAGTCCGAACCCTGGTAGAGCTGGCCGCAGCCACAGCCTGAAGTAGTGCAGTACCACCCGAGCCGCCGGAAGCCTGAGGGCCCCGGCGGCTCGGCCGTTCCAACCGTTGGTTGCCGGCGGCGCGGGTTGCTCTGAGCAGATAGCTGACCGGGCTCCACAGGTGGGTGTACGACCCACAGACGAGCATGCTCGCGTCCCCAGCCCCCCAGACCAGCGATCAGCTGACCGCCGCGCCAACTAGCTGAATCCGCGTGCGAGGTTGGTCGTGGTCAGGCCAGGCCGTTCTTCTTCTGGCGGGCGTTGTACTCGCGCATGCGGGGTGGATAGCCGACGACGGCCGCGTCGTACGACGGGATGCCCAGCTTGTTGGCGAAGGAGTGGGCCCACTCGACCGACGGCACGCGGCGCCGCGTCCACTCGCCGTCGATGGCGACAAGCAGCATCGTGTAGTCCGTCACCGCCGTGCGCGGCTCGACGAACCCCTCGACGCCCTGCCGCGTCTGGGCGAACTCCCGGAGGTGCGCCTGGTCCGGATTGTCCGACCGGCGCATCGTGCCCGGCCTCTGCCGGCGACCGAACCACTTCATGACGTAAGTGTCCCCTATCACCGCAAGTCCCTCCCAGCACCACGCCCACCAACGAAACGCCCGCCCCCGGCCGGTACGACAGCTCGACCACGCCACGCCGGCAGCACGCAGTACGCGAGTGGTCACCAGCTACGACGCCGACAACGCCCCGGAAGTTGTCTCACCGGGCATCCCGGGCGGCGCGGAGCGGGGTGACGGTGACAAGATGACGCCCGGGCCGGTACTCCGCGATCCGGGGCCGCCCCGCCGACCAGAAGCCCACGGAGGAACTCGTGACGAACACGGCAGACAGCACGTACGACCTGGTGATCCTCGGCGGCGGCAGCGGTGGGTACGCCGCCGCACTGCGGGCCGCGACCCTCGGCCTGTCGGTGGCGCTGGTGGAGAAGGACAAGCTGGGCGGTACCTGCCTGCACCGCGGCTGTATCCCCACCAAGGCGCTGCTGCACGCCGCCGAGGTGGCCGACTCGGCCCGCGAGGGTGAGCAGTTCGGGGTCCGGACGACGCTCGAGGGTGTCGACATGGGCGGCGTGAACAAGTACAAGGACGGCATCGTCGACCGGTTGTTCAAGGGGCTGCAGGGCCAGATCAAGGCTCGCGGCATCACCGTGATCGAGGGCGAGGGCCGGCTCACGTCGCCGACGACGGTCGAGGTCGCCGGTGCGACGTACACCGGGAAGAACGTCATCCTCGCCTCCGGGTCGTACTCGAAGTCGCTGCCCGGGCTCGAAGTGGACGGCCGGCACGTCATCGCCAGCGAGCACGCGCTGACGCTGGACCGGGTGCCGGAGTCCGCGGTGGTGCTCGGCGGTGGCGTGATCGGGGTGGAGTTCGCCAGCGCGTGGACGTCGTTCGGGACCAAGGTGACGATCGTCGAGGCGCTCCCCCGGCTGGTTCCGGCCGAGGACGCGGACTGCGGCAAGACGTTGGAGCGAGCATTCCGCAAGCGCAAGATCGCGTTCAGGACGGGCACGCCGTTCGAGTCCGTCGAGACTTCCGAGAACGGCGTGAAGGTGACCGTCGCGGGTGGTGAGGTGATCGAGGCCGAGGTGCTGCTGGTCGCCGTCGGCCGCGGCCCGAACACCAGCGGCCTCGGGTACGAGGAGGTCGGCGTCGCCCTGGATCGCGGGTTCGTGACCGTCGACGAGCACCTGCGGACGAGTGTGCCGGGCGTGTACGCGGTCGGCGACATCGTGCCGGGGCTGCAGCTCGCGCACCGCGGCTTCCAGCAGGGCATCTTCGTCGCCGAGCACCTCGCCGGGCTGAACCCGACCCCGATCGACGAGGCCGGCATCCCACGGGTCACGTACTCCGAGCCCGAGGTCGCGTCCGTCGGACTCACCGAGGAGCAGGCGAAGGCGAAGTACGGCGACGTCGAGGTGCTCAACTACAACCTGGGCGGCAACGGCAAGAGCCAGATCCTCAAGACCCAGGGCTTCGTCAAGCTGGTCCGGGCCAAGGACGGCGCCGTGGTCGGCCTGCACATGGTCGGCTCCCGGGTCGGCGAACTGATCGGCGAGGCCCAGCTGATCTACAACTGGGAGGCGTACCCGGCCGACGTGGCCCCGCTGGTGCACGCCCACCCGACCCAGAACGAGGCCCTCGGCGAGGCGCACCTGGCGCTGGCCGGGAAGCCGCTGCACTTCCACGACTGACGGCGCGGCCGGTTCCGGTCACCGGGTGACCCGGCTCCGGTTGGCGCGCGCGACACCGTAGGCTGACAACGAGTCCGATCAGACGAAGGAGCAACCACCGTCATGCCGACCTCTGTAACCCTGCCGGCCCTCGGGGAGAGCGTCACCGAAGGAACCGTCACCCGCTGGCTCAAGCAGGTCGGCGACACGGTAGCCGTCGACGAGCCCCTGCTGGAGGTCTCGACCGACAAGGTCGACACCGAGATCCCCTCGCCGGTGGCCGGCACCCTGCTGGAGATCAAGGCCGCCGAGGACGAGACCGTCGAGGTCGGCGCCGAGCTGGCCGTCGTCGGCGACGCCGGCGAGAGTACCGGCTCCTCGGCCCCCGCCGAGGCCGCCCCTGCCGAGGCCGCTCCGGCTCGCGCCGAGGAGGCCCCTGCTGAGGAGGCTGCCCCGGCTCCGGCCGCTGAGGCTGCGCCCGCCGAGGAGGCCGCTCCGGCTCCGGCCGCCGAAGCCCCCGCCGCTGAGGCCGCCCCCGCCGCTGGGTCGGGTTCCGGTACGCCGGTGACGCTGCCCGCGCTGGGTGAGAGCGTCACCGAGGGCACCGTGACCCGCTGGCTGAAGCAGGTCGGCGACGATGTGGCGGTGGACGAGCCGCTGCTCGAGGTCTCCACCGACAAGGTCGACACCGAGATCCCGTCGCCGGTCGCGGGCAAGCTGCTCGAGATCAAGGTCGCCGAGGACGAGACCGTCGAGGTCGGCGCCGAGCTGGCCGTCGTCGGTTCCGGCGACGCGGCGCCCGCCCCGGCCGAGGCCCCCGCCCCGGAGGCTGCCCCGGCTCCCGCCGCTGAGGCCCCCGCTGCCGAGGCCCCGGCTGCTGCTCCGGCTCCCGCTGCTGCTCCTGCACCGGCTCCGCAGGCCGCTCCGGCTCCCGCTGCTGCTCCTGCCGCGGCTCCGGCCCCGGCCGCTGCGCCGGCTCCGCAGTCCGCTCCCGCCGCGGCTCCGGCTGCGTCGGCTCCGGCCCCGTCGGCTCCGGCGGCCGCGTCGAACGGTTCCTCCTCCGAGGGCCCGAACTACGTGACCCCGCTGGTCCGCAAGCTCGCCGCCGAGCACCAGGTCGACCTCGGGTCGGTCCAGGGCACCGGCGTCGGTGGCCGGATCCGCAAGCAGGATGTCATCGCCGCCGCCGAGGCGAAGAAGGCCGCCCCGGCGCCTGCCGCCGAGGCCCCGGCCGCCGGCCAGGCGAAGTCCGCGGCGCCGGCGATCAGCCCGCTGCGCGGTACGACCGAGAAGATGAGCCGGATCCGCAAGGCCATCGCGAACCACATGGTCAACTCGCTCAAGGTGTCGGCCCAGCTGACCACCGTGGTCGAGGTCGACGTCACCGAGATCGCCAAGCTGCGGAACGCGAAGAAGGCCGAATTCCAGGCCCGCGAGGGCGTCAAGCTGTCCTTCCTGCCGTTCTTCGCCCTGGCCGCGGTGGACGCGCTCAAGCAGTACCCGAAGCTGAACGCCTCGATCGACGACGAGAAGGGCGAGGTCACCTACCACGCCGCCGAGCACCTCGGCATCGCCGTCGACGCGGAGAAGGGCCTGATGGTCCCGGTCGTCCACAACGCCGGTGACCTGAACATCGCCGGCCTGGCGAAGAAGATCGCCGACCTCGCCGACCGCACCCGCAACAACAAGGTGCTGCCGGACGAGATGGCCGGTGGCACGTTCACGATCACGAACACCGGCAGCCGCGGCGCCCTGTTCGACACCCCGATCCTGAACCAGCCCCAGGTCGGCATGCTCGGCACCGGTGCCGTGGTCAAGCGCCCGGTCGTCATCACCCACCCGGAGCTCGGTGAGACCATCGCCATCCGCCAGATGGTGTACCTGGCCCTCACCTACGACCACCGCATCGTCGACGGCGCTGACGCGGCCCGCTACCTGACCGCGGTCAAGCAGCGCCTCGAAGAAGCCCAGTTCGACGTCTGAGGTTGCCGTCAGCACCAGCTGACTCAAGCACGACCTGAAGCCGGCCCGCCGCCCACCGCGGCGGGCCGGCTTTCGTTGCCCCCAGCTACTTCCACCGACCGCGACCCAGTCCCGCAGCCGTCGCCCGGCGCGTCGGCGACCGATGCGACTCATCAGCAGGTAGCAAAGGGGCAGACGACTCCGCGAGCTAGTCAGAGGCGGGCTGGCCGAGCTGGGCTGGGGCGTGGATTGGTGAGTGGTGGGTAGTTGTTGCTGGTGGCCGCGTCGGAGGTGAAGACGCGGCTTTGGAGGGACGGTTGGTGCGCGCGGAGTACCGTGCGGACCGTTGGCGTTGGATGGCGAACAGGGCGATCCCGGGAGGATCCGAGATGAAGTACGTGCTGGCCGGTTCGTCCGGTTTCCTCGGCAAGGCGCTCGCGCGTGACCTGCTGGCCGACGGGCACCAGGTGACCCGCCTGGTCCGTCGTGCGCCGAGCCAGCCCAGTGAGGTCCGCTGGGACCCGGCCGCGGGCACTCTCGACCCGACCGCCCTCGAGGACGCCGACGTCCTCATCAACCTGGCCGGTGCGAACATCGGCCGCCCGTGGACCCCGAAGTACCGCAACGTCATCCGTGAGAGCCGCGTCAGCACCACCGGCACGCTGGCGGCAGCCGCCGCGAAGCTGGATCGGAAGCCCGTCTTCCTCACCCAGAGCGGCGTCGGCGGCTACGGCAAGGACTGCGGCGACCGCATCCTGACCGAAGAGTCCGAGCTGGGCGATGGCTTCCTCTCCGACGTGGTCCGCCTCTGGGAAGGGGCCGCCGACCCGGCCCGTGAAGCCGGCGTCCGCGTTGCGGCCCTTCGTACCGGCGTAGTCCTCGACCATGCCGCGCCCGCCTTTCAGCTCATGTCTCTCCCCTTCCGTCTGGGCTTCGGCGGCCGCCTCGGCTCCGGTGATCAGTACTTCCCCGTCATCTCCCTCACCGACTGGCTCCGCGCGGTCCGCCACGTCGCCGAGACCGAGTCCGTCGAGGGCCCGGTCAACCTCACCCTCCCGAACCCCGTGACCAACAAGGAGTTCACCAAGTCGCTGGCCGGGGCCCTCCACCGCCCGGCCGCCATCCCGGTGCCGTCCTTCGTCCTCACCACCGTCCTCGGCGAATTCGCGTGGGAACTCCTCGGCAGCAACCGAGTCCTCCCCCAGAAGCTGGAGTCCACCAACTTCACCTTCGACCACCCCACCGCCGACCAAGCCATCGCCGCGGCCCTCAAGCAGTAACGGCATCCACCTCGGCCACCACCGCGATCCGCCTGGGCGCCGACGTGTCGACCTTGGTCTCAGCTCGTCAGATAGTGGGTTGCGATCTCGTCCGAGGTCGTCAGCCAGACATCTGGCCGCGCGGCGATGTACTCCAGCGCGAGGTCGAGGTACTTCGCACGGAACGCCTGACCGATGACGAACGGATGCAGCGCGAGTGCCATCACTCGACCGCTCGCGGCCGACTCGTCGCGTAGTACGTCGAACTGGTCCTTGACCATCTGGAGAAAGTCGGGACCGCTCAGGCCGCGGAGGAACAACCCAAGATCATTGAGTTCGACGGTGTACGGCACGCTGATCATTCCGGGGACGTTCAGATGGTAGGGCTGGTCGTCATTGGTCCAGTCGAGGACGTACTGGTAGCCATGCTCCCGCAGCAGCGCCGGCGTATTGACAGTCTCGGTGAGTGCCGGCCCCATCCACCCTCTCGGCCTCCGGCCGGTGGCGGACTCGATCGCGGTCGTGATTTCGGTCAGGATGGGGCGCTCGTCGTCCGGCAGGTAGCCGGTGTGCAGGATCGAGTTGGTCTGGCCGTGCGCAAGCCATGCCCAGTCCCGCTCGACGCCGGCCCGGATGATCTGCGGGTTGTGCTCGACAACCATCGAGTTGACCAGTGCGCTGGCGCGAATCCCGTAGCGGTCGAGGATGTCGATCGTCCGCCAGATTCCGACCCGCGCGCCGTAGTCCCGCCAGCCGTGGTTCAGCGGGTCGGGTGTGACGTCGAGTGGCCAGATACTGGTTGACGGCTCTCCGGGCAGGAAGTGCTCGAGATTGAGTCCGACATAGAAGGCGACCCGCTTACCGTCAGGCCAGGCGATCGGTGGGCGTTCAGTGATCGGGCTGTAGTTGAACAGAGTCATACTCTGACGGTAAGAGTTGACATCAGTGTCAGGTTCAAGCGGCGAAGTGGAGTGGCTTGTGCGGATCGGTGAGCTGTCTCGTCGGACCGGAGTCAGCGAACGGTCTCTGCGCTACTACGAGACGCAGGGGCTGCTCAGCTCGGACCGCAGTCACGGCGGTCACCGTCAGTACACCGAATCCGCGGTCGACCGGGTCATCCTGATCCAGCAGCTTCTCGCGGCCGGGCTGTCCAGCAGGAAGATCGGGCAGTTGCTGCCGTGCATGCGCGACGCCGACGGCGGCCCGAATCAGCACGCGACCCCTGCGTTGGTCACCGAACTGAAGGTGGAGCGTGACCGCATCGACCAGATGATCATTCACCTGGCTACGTCGCGCACCGTGCTCGAAGACGTGATCGCGACCGCGAGCCGCGAACTGAACATCACAGGCCCGGACCAGCCAGTCTCACTCGCCTCCACTACCTCGAGTCGCTCGCACCCTCATCGATGAGCTCCTCTGCAGTCGCCTCCGACCTGTCGGCAGGGACTGCCGCCGCCATGATCTGCCCCTAGGCGCCGCCGTTAGTGAGGTTGGCCCCCGGCGAAGGACTGCCCCCTGGCGGTGAGCTCTTCGGTGAGGAGGCGGACTGCTTTGGGTCCGACCCCGTGGATCTCGAGCAGTTCGGCCGGTGTGACCTTCGTGAGTTGGTCGAACGTGGTGAAGCCGTTGAGGGCCAGTTCGCGACGTGCCGTTCGGCCGATGGACTGCGGGTACTCGGTGGGGACCGGGGAATCCTCTGGGGGCATCACGGCTCCTTGGTTATCAGTGCTCGCGCCGATGGTCGGCGTGTGGTGGTCGTCAGGCCTTGGTGATGGCGGCGATGCGCCAAGTGTTGTTGGTGGCGGTGAGGGTGATCCGGCGGGGTGTGGGTGTGCCTGGCTCGAAGGTCGTGCGGTGGCCCGCTTTGTCTGTGGCCGTGCCTGAGTAGAGGCGGTCGGTGACGCGAAGGACCGTTGTGGTGGGGTCGGCCTTCTCGATCGTCAGGTGCTGGATCTGGATCTGCAGGTTGTCGATGCGGACTTGCTGGGCCTTGTAGGTGGCGAGGAGAGCTCGGTCGGCGGTCCAGGGTGGCGAGCCGGGGTGGTAGACCGCGCTCAGGGCCGTGGGATCGAGGGAGGCGAAGGCGCGGGATCTCTGCTGGTCAAGGGATTTCAGGATCTGTAGCCAGGCCGAGGGTTGGTTGCTGGTGGCATGCGGAGCTGAGGGATTCACCGCCGTTGTGGTTGATGGCGGCGGTGTTGTCGAGGTGGTGGGTGCGGGGGTCAGGGCTGGGGTTGTTGGGGTCGGGGTTGTCCGGGTCGGATCGGCCGTGGGGGTTGAGGCCGCGGCGGGGTTGGTGGTCGGGGTGCCGAGGACGTCGAGGGTGATGAGGCCGAGGACCAGGACGATGACCGCGGCGAGCGCGGCTGCGGCGAGGATGCCGTAGGCGGCTTGCTTACGGCCGGCGGCTTGGCGGGCGGTGGTGAGGATCCGGTCGAGGCGCTGGGATGTGGTGCGGCGTGGCTTACGGCTCGGACGGCTGGTGCGGCGGAGTTGGCTCCTTCCTCGGCTGTGACTGCGGCGGGCTTTGGCCGGGCGGGATCGGCGGGTCTGGGCAGGACGGTTCGAGGAGGTAGCCGATCCAGGGCTGGGTGACGACAGGTCAGGCGTGGGCAGCGGTCCGTTTGGCGTGGCCAATGAAGCAGACGTTGGCGGCGAAACGTCTGCTGGGCGGGCTGATGGGGTGGGGGCGGCCAGTCTGGGGATGGGGCTCGTCGGGGCGGCATTCGTCGGAGCGGGGTTTGTCGGGGCGGGGTTTGGCGCGTTGGGGTTGGGCGGGGTTCGGGTGGGCGTTTCGGGCCGGTGGTGGTCTGTGCTGGGGACGACGAGGAAGGGTCTGCGGGCCAGGGCTTGGCTGCTCGGGGTGGTGGGTTTGCGGCGGGGTGGGAGGCGCCGGGCTGTCAGGTTGATCGGCTTGGGCTGGACCTCCTTTGTGTCGGTGGGTGGACTGGTCGAATCGGTAGCGAGTGAGGTGGTTTCTGCTTCGAAACCGAGGTTGAGGGCTACGGGTTCGGCCAGCCGGAAGACCGTCTGGGCGAGGGTTCTGGCGTCGGCGGCGAAGAGGCCGTCCGGGAGCAGGTCGATGTCGGCGCCGGCTCGGCGGGCGAGGGTGGCCAGGACTGCGAGGTCCTCGGCTGCTGTTCCGGTCGGCTGGGTCGCAGTGGGTTGGGTCGCAGCCGGTTGGGTTCCGGTGGTTTGGAGGGTGCGGAGGCCGGCGTCGGTGATGACGGGGCGGCCGTCGGCGTCGAGCATGATGTTGGTCAGGCTGAGAGCACCGTGATGAAGATCCAGCTGGTGCAGCGTGGAGAGGGCTTGCGCCAAGGGACCCATCAGGGTGACGAGCTCGCCTCGGGTGAGGTCCCCTCGACGTTTCAGCAGAGCGCCCAGGGTGCCGGCGGGGACGTACTGGCTGAAGAGGAGCCAGTCGGTCTCGGTCTGGCGGACCTCGATCAGGCGGGCGATGTGGGCGTGGTCGATGCTGCGGATGAGGGTCAGGTCACGGTGGAACTCCTCCGGGTCGTGGATCGCGGTGGTGGGGATGCGTTTGAGCACGGCGTGCCGGCCGGAGGCGAGGTCGCGGAGCAGCCAGACAGTCCCGACTGATCCGGCCCCGAGCCTCCGGCGCAGGCTGTAGCCGGCGATGTCTTCGAGTGCCATGCAAAGAGAGTGCACGACTCGGCCGGAGCAGCGCGGAAGTTATCCACAGCGGCCTGTTCCGACCTGGGCCTGTGGATGGGGAGACAAGGGCCGGAGGCGGCAGGCATACACTCGAAGGCGTGAGGGCTATCAAGTACGTGGAAGCCGGATTCGGCGCCGACGCGGTCGACTACGAGAGCGCGTGGGCGGAGCAGCGGCGCCTGCACTCGGCGGTTGCCGAGGGCACGGAGTCGGACACGGTGATCCTGCTCGAGCACCCGCCGGTGTACACGGCGGGCAAGCGGACGGAGCCGCACGAGCGGCCGATGGACGGTACGCCGGTGGTCGACGTCGATCGGGGCGGCAAGATCACCTGGCACGGTCCGGGGCAGCTGGTGGGGTACCCGATCGTGAAGCTGGCCTCACATGTGTACGTCGTGGACTACGTTCGGCGGCTGGAGGAAGCGCTGATCGCGGTCTGCGCCGAGCTCGGGGTGACGACCGGACGGGTGAAGGGCCGCAGCGGGGTGTGGGTGGCGGCCGACGATCGTGGCCGGGAACGGAAGATCGCGGCGATCGGGATCCGGGTCTCGCAGGGTGTGACGATGCACGGGCTCGCGCTGAACTGCGACAACGATCTGGGCTGGTTCGATCGGATCGTGCCGTGTGGGATCTCCGACGCGGACGTGACCACGCTGTCGAAGGAGCTCGGCCGCGACGTGAGCATCGCCGAGGTGCTTACGCCGGTGCGACGGGAGCTCGATCGCATGCTCGCGTGGGACGAGTACGACCGCACACCTGACCTCGACCACGAGGACACGGCGCCGACGGGCATCACGTACGGGCTCGCCGTCACGCCGTAGTCGGCCAGCTCGCGGGATCTGGGGACAGCGTCTGCTCTCCCCCACGGCGGCGCTTCCCCGCATGCTGCGCGTTCGCGGGCTCGAATCGGCTGGCAGGGTCGGTGGATTGGTCCGGAATCCCCGCTGACGTTGTGGGTTGGTGTGTGGGGCTGTGGGTTTGCGGGTGGGATCAAGTGTTTGTGTGAGCGCACGTCGCAGCGTGTAAAGGTTTCGCGAAGTGTCTGCGGGGTGTCGGGCTCGATCGTCGCTACGGTGGGCACGTGTCCAAATTCCTTGGGTTCCTTCTGGGAATCGCTGTGGCGGTGGCTCTGCCGGCCGGGTTCGGAGTGCTGGCCGCCGAGGGCGGTATCGAGCTGAGTGCGAAGGAGATGGCGCTCGCCTACGGCATTGCGGCGCTGATCTTCTGGGCGGTGGTTTCGTACTTCGCGGGAGCTGCGGCGCTCGGGGCGGCGTTGACGTTCGGGCTGATGATCTACGCGGTGCACTGGATCCCGAATCGGACGACGAACTTCCTGAACGACGTTCCCGGGGTCACGACCGGGATGATCGACGGGCTCAAGCAGTACGTGCTGAACGGTGTCGTGCCGATTCTCGCGGTGATCTCGCTGGTGTACTCGATCCAGTTGATGACTCGGGCCGTTCAGCGGCGACGGGCGCGGCGGGCCGAGGCCGAGCGGTTGCAGCGCGAGCAGGAGGAGGCCGCCGCGGCCGAGGCTGCTCAGCTCGCCGGGGCGTACCCGGCGGCGGCCGCCGGGGGTGAGTACGGGGCGGAGAACCGCTTCTCGAACTTCGGGAACACCAGCTACGACGACCTGTTCGACGAGGAGCCGGAGCCGGTGCGGCCGCGGAACCAGGCGGACGAGCACACGATGCAGTTCGCGCCGTCCGAGGTTGACGATGCCGAGGGCAACGATCTGGACCGGACGGTGTTGGTGCCGACCGATCGGGACGAGACCGTCGCGGTTCCGGTCGCCGAGGAGTCGGGCGATGCTGGTCGGGCGGTTCAGGCTGAGGCGCCGGTACAAGCTCCTGTCGAGGATCAGGCTCAGGCTGCGGACGCGGGGCAGGTTCCGGCTGAGGCTGATCGAGACGTGACGGTTCAGGAGCCCGGGCAAGCCGACGAGGTACCGGAGGCGCCTTCGCAGGAGCCGCAGAGCGGCAGTTCAGATGAGTTGCAAGGTTCGCCGTCGCAGGGTGGTGACGGTCGCGAGGGTGGTGGCGACGGTGACACTGGTGCTCGCGATGCCGCTGATGGTGCTCGTGACGGCGGTGATGATCGCGGTGCGGGTGGTGGTAGTGGCGACGGGGTAGTGGGTGGTGGCTCTGGGCAACCGAGTCAGCAGGCGGCTGGTTCGCAGTCGGCGGCTTCCCCTCAGCAGGCGGCTCCTTCTCAGCAGGCTGGTCCTGTGGGGCGGGCTGAGGATGTTCGGGAATCTTCGCCGGAGGCGCCCAGTGGTGAGGCTCAGGGAGTTTCCCGTGCTGGGGGTGCTGGGGGTGCGCCCGTTGCCAAGGCTGGTGTGGAGGGTGAGGTGAAGGCTGCTTCGGCTTCTGTCGGCAAGGTGCAGGAGGTTGGGCAGCAGTATCGGGAGCGGATGGAGGGGTTCAATCCTGAGGACACCGGGGAGATGTTCTTCGGCGGGTTCGTGAATCCTGGGTTCGGGGTCGACAACTCGTCGATGGGTGGGAATCCGATGATGAACTCGCCTCGGGCGGCCGGCGCCTAGCCGGGTTCCAAGACCCGACGACGAAGTCAGCGCAACGAGAGAGGGCCCGCCGGTCGGCGGGCCCTCTGTCGTTGCGTCAGGCTACGTGCATGCGTTGTTGGTGCCGGCCTCGGCGGGCGTGTTCGGCGAAGGCTTCGTCGTAGGCCTGGATCGCCATCTGGCAGACGTCGGAGGCCATCTGGGCGCGGGGCGACTCGGTGCTCCAGGCCAGCAGGAGGCGGCGGTGGATCGGGTCGCCCTCGAGGGCGCGGGTGGTCACGTCGCTGGAGAGCATGCGGTACGAGGTCGGTGAGACCAGGGCGACGCCTTGTCCGCTGGTCACGAAGCCCATCAGGACCGAGGTGTCGACCGAGTGGTGTTCGACGCGCGGGCTGAAGCCGGCGGTCTCGCAGGCGGCACGGAAGAGGACGTGGAAGCCGCTGTCGTCCGGTGGTTCGCCGATCCACTCCTCACCGGAGAGGACGGCCAGGTCGATCTCGCCGCGGAGCCGGGTGGCGACCGCTTGCGGATGATCGGCGGCCAGGACCACGTAGGCCGACTCGGACTCGACGATCGTGCAGGCCTCGACACCGGTCGGAAGGCGGAGCTCGAAGCCGGGGAACTCGCGCAGCAGGGCGAAGTCGAGGCGGCCGCTCTCCAGCTGCTGCAGGAGCACGCTGGTCGACCATTCGACCTCGATGCTGACCTGCTCGATCTCGCCGTGGTCGCGCAGCCGGCTGGCGATGCCCGACATCGGTGCGGTCGGGAAGCCGCCGAGGCGGACCGCGCTCGACTCCACCGCGGTCATCGCGGACACGGTGGCCGAAAGATGGTCGACGTCGACGAGGATCGCGCGGGCCCGGTCCACGGCGTACCGGCCCAGGGCGGTGGGGGTGACACCGGTGCGGGAGCGCTCGAACAGCTCACCGCCGAACGCGGTCTCGATCCTTTTCAGCTGCGCCGTGAGGCTCGGCTGGCTGACCTTCAGCCAGCGGGCGGCCCGTCCGACGGACCCCGCTTCTGCCACCAGGACCACCACCCGCAGGTGGCGCAGCTCGACGTTCATGCGTTGAGACCGTAGTCGAGGTCCGGACACAGCTCACAGTGATCACGTGTTGCGGTTTCGTCACAGCCGGGGAGTTTCCTGTAACGCTTCCCCGGCTGTGACGATAAGTCATGACGCCTTCAGCGCCATCGCCTCCCGGTACCCGAGCCGGCGGCCGGTCTGCAGCAGGGTCCGCTCGTACAACTTCGCCCCGAGCCGCACGATCAGGACCGTCGCCAGCAGCAACAACACGATCGCGACCAGCGGCTGCCAGAGCGGCACGTCCTCGGTCAGCATCCGGCCCGGCATCGCCATCGACGACGCGATCGGGATGAACGAGGCCACCGTCTTGGCCGACGAGCCGGCGAACACCGAGAAGAAGAACGGCACCATCAGGATCATCTGGCCCGGCAACGTGGTCGAGCCGAGGTCCTCCTGCCGGGTGGCCAGCGACCCGGCCACCGCCCACAGTCCGGCGAGCGCGACGAACCCGAGCACGAAGAAGACCACGAACCAGCCCGCGACCGGCGCGATCACCTCGAGGATGTCCGCCTGGCCGGTGACCAGCAGGCCGACCATCGACGCGGCCGCGATCACCACGATCTGGGAGAGCGCGAGCACGGTGTTGCCGATCACCTTGCCCCACAGCAGCGCCCGGATCGGCACCGCGGCGGCGAGGATCTCGACGACCCGGCTCTCCTTCTCCTGGACCACGCTCTGCGCGATCATCATGCCGAAGCCGAGCGCGGTCATGTAGAAGACCAGCGCGAGCCCGATGTTCACGAACTCGGCGACCACGTCGGGCAACGGGCCCGGGTTCAGCAGTTCCTCGGTGAGGGCCGTGTTCGCGCGCAGCTGCTCGGGGGTGAGGCCGGCGCCGGCGGCGTTCTGCTCCATCCCGAGGTTGACCACGGCCTCGCGCAGGCTGGTCTGGATGCCGGAGTCGACCCGGTCGTCGCCGAGCACGATGTACCCGTTGTCGGCCGGCAGCAGCGCGGCCTTCGCGTCTCCGTCGGTCACCGAACGCTCGGCCGCGGCCCGGTTCGCCACCTGTACCGGCTCGAAGCTGTCGCCGCCCTTGATCAGGTCTGCGGTCTGCACGATCTTCGCGCCGGCGTCGTTCAGGACAGCGATCTTGTCCGCGCCACCGCGGCCCGCGATCATCGCCGGGATGATCACGGCAGCCAGCACGATGATCAGCATGAACGCGGTCGACCCGAGGAAGGTCTTGTCCCGCAGTTTCGTACTGACCTCGCGGTGGGCCACCAACTGCCAGGGGTGCCGCAATCGGCTGTGCTGCTCGCTCATCGGGTCGCCTCCCGGAACACGTCGCTCAACGCCACCCGCTCGGGACCGAACTCGATCACCGAACCGCGGCTCATCGCCTCCTGCAGTACCTGTTGCTCCCGGCCCGCGTCCGTGACGTCGAACAGCGCGCTGCCGCCGGCCACGTCGCGGACCTGGATCCCCGGCACGTCGCGCAACCAGCCGGCGTCACCGTCGACCACCAACCGGTACGTCGCGGTGGAGGTCGCGGCCAGCTCGGAAACCGGGCCGGCGGCAACCACCTTGCCGCGGGACAGCACGACCAGGTCGTCGCACAGACGCTCCACCAGGTCGAGCTGGTGACTGGAGAACAGCACCGGGACCTCAGGGCTGACCTCTTCGCGGAGCAGGTCGACCATGGCGTCCACGGCGAGCGGGTCGAGTCCGCTGAACGGCTCGTCCAGCACCAGCGCGATCGGCTCGTGGACGAGCGCCGCGGCGATCTGGACGCGCTGCTGGTTACCGAGCGACAACGTCTCCAGCATGTCGCCGGACCGCTCGGCCAGCGACAGCCGTTCGAGCAGCTTGTCGGTCCGCTCCCCCGCCCGGACCGGGTCCAGCCCGTGCAACCGGCCGAAGAACACCAGCTGGTCACGGATCTTCATCTTCGGGTACAGCCCACGCTCCTCGGGCATGTACCCGAAGTCCTGCCGGACCTGCTGGGTCAGCGGGCCGCCCTGCCACCGCACCTCGCCGGCGGTCGCCCCGAGTACCCCGAGGATGATCCGCATCGTCGTCGTCTTGCCGGCCCCGTTCGCCCCGACGAACCCGGTCATCCGGCCCGGCACGACGTCGAAACTCACGTCGTCCAGGGCGAGGTGATCACCGAACCGCCGGGTCAACCCAGCAACGCTCAGCATCCGTTCACCGTTCCTCTGCTGCCTCGGCCCCCGGACCGGACCCGTGTCCGGCCACTCCCGACGCGGGAGCATCTCCAAAGCTAGTGATCACGGCTGCCGCACACGTCGGCCCGCAGGGTGATCGGTCACATCATCCGTGGGACGGACTCCGGTGGTTCCAGTGGCGCAGCTTGTCCGGGTTGAGCACGATCCAGACGGCGGTGACGAGCGGACCGTCGACGGCGAGGCTGATCACCGCCTCGGTCACCCCGGCGCGGAGTACGACGAGGCCCGTGCCGCCGTTGACGTCCGCGAGCTCCACTTCGGCAGCAGGGCGCGCGGCGAACAAGGCGATGACTCGTTCGGCACTCGCGGACCACCCGCGGATCGGGCGCAGCGGTGCGAGGACACGGCCACCGCTGTCGACGACGAGCTCGACGTCGACGGCCAGTACCCGGACCAGCGCCTCGGTGTCCCCCGCCGCGCACGCCTCGGCGAAGCGGAGAACGACCTCGCGCGTGGTCACCCAACCGCCCCCAGCTTGCCCGGGTTCATCATCCACAGCACCTGCTCGATCCCCTCTGCGGAACCGTGGACGGTGAGGACCGCGAAGGTCTCCCCGTCGTGCCGCAACAGCGCGGCCGCCTGACCGTTGACCGTGGCGAACCGTACGTCGACGTCCACCCAGAAGCGGTCCTTGAAGGCAGCGATGTACCGCGCGACCCGGTCCGCGCCGAGCACCGGGATCCGCGAGGCCCGGACGATGCCGCCCCCGTCGGACAGGCTCTTCACGTCCGGCGCGAACAACTTCTCCAGGGCGGCCAGGTCACCCGACCTCGCCGCGGTCACGAAGGCGCTCAGGAGTTCCCGCTGCTCAACACCGCTCACCGGCTTCCGCCGATCGCCGGTGACCTGCTTGCGGGCGCGGCTGACGAGCTGGCGGACCGCGGGTTCGCTGGTCTGGAGGATCTCGGCGATGTCCGAGTACGGGTAGTCGAACGCCTCCCGCAGGACGTACGCGGCTCGCTCGTTGGGCGACAGGCGTTCCAGCAGGAGCAGTACGGCGAACTCCAGCGCCTCACCGCGTTCCGCACCGAGGAGCGGGTCGCTGCTGGTGTCGACCGGCTCGGGCAACCACGGACCGACGTACGTCTCCCGGCGGACCCGGGCGGACTTGGCCACGTTGATCGCGAGCCGCGTGGTGGCCGTCGCCAGGTATGCCCCCGGGTTGGTGACGACGCCGCGGTCGGTCGCCTGCCAGCGCAGCCAGACGTCCTGGACCAGGTCCTCGGCCTCGCTCGCGCTGGCCAGCATCCGGTACGCGATGCCGAACAACCGCGGCCGCAACTCCGCGAACACCTTCGCCGCCTCTTCGAGGTCCTCCCAGTCGGTCACCCGCGCTCCTCCGCCGTCCGCCGGTTCGCCGTCTCCCACATCTTCGGTCATACGTCGCCGTGGTGGTACGCGTCGCCCTCCAACGCCTCGACGGCTCCCAGCAGGCTGCGCAGACCGATCTGCTCGCGCTCGACCTCGGCCGGGTCGACCAGCCACTCGGTGACCGGTGCGGCCGCGGCCTCCTCCGGGCGGCTGTCCGCGATCATGCCGAGATCGGCTTCCACCTCAACCTCCAGGCCGTGCAGGAACTCGCCGGGTCCGGTGCTCATCGCGACACCATGCTCTGCATGCTCGTCCTCCTGTCCGCGGGCACCTGATGGCCGCCCTGGTGCCAGCTAAGACAGGACAGCAGGCCGCGTTGTGACCACTGCAGGAAAGTCGCCGGTCACAAATCGCCGGTCTGTCCGGTCTGTGTGGACGGACCGAGAGGAGTCACACCGTGCCCGTAGCCAGGATCAGGATCCGGATGACCGCCCGCGCGATCGACGAGCCGCATCGAACGGCGAGCCCGCTGGAGCTGCTGTTCGATCTGACCTTCGTGGTGGCCGTCGCCGCCGTCACGGCCGAGCTGGCCCATGAGATCGAGGCCGGGCACGCCGTCGACGGGCTGGTGCCGTTCCTGCAGGTGTTCTTCGCGATCTGGTGGGCGTGGATGAACTTCACCTGGTTCGCCTCGTCGTACGCCATCGACGACGTCCCGTACCGGTTGCTGACGATGGTGCAGATGGGCGGTGTCCTGGTCCTGGCCGCGGGTGTACCGGCGGCGGCCGCGGACGGGGACTACCGGGCCGTGCTGCTCGGCTACCTGATCATGCGGGTCGCCCTGGTCGCGCAGTGGGTACGGGCCGCGCTGGAGGATCAGGCCGGACGGCGGACGGCGCTGCGGTACGCGGGCGGGATCGCGTTCGCCCAACTCGGGTGGATCCTCGGCCTCGTCCTGGCCGGCGGAGCGCTCCAGCTGCCGGTGTTCCTGCTGCTGGTTCTGCTCGAACTAGTGGTCCCCCTGTGGGCGGAGCGAACCCACCCGACGACCTGGCACCCGCACCACATCGCGGAGCGGTACGGCCTGTTCGCGATCATCCTGCTCGGCGAAAGCGTGCTCGCGGCAACCAGGGGCGTGCAGGTCGCCGTGACGCGCGGGGACGTGAACGGCTCCGTCGTCCTGATCGCCGCGTCCGGGCTCGTCCTGCTCTTCGCGCTGTGGTGGCTCTACTTCCTCCAGCCGGCCGCGGGTGGACTGAGTGAACGGCGCGAGCGCTCGTACCGGTGGGGGTACGGGCACTACGGGATCTTCGCCGCGCTCGCCGCTGTCGGTGCGGGCCTTGAGGTGGCTGTCCAGCCGAGCAGTCACGAGCTCTCCCCCATACTGCTGAGCTACACGGTCGCCGGACCGGCGGGGGCGTTCCTACTGTTGCTGTGGGCCGTCCACCGGCCGATCGTGACGACACCCGTACTGAGGCCGCGCGTCGTCCTCGGCTCGGTCGCCGTTCTCGCGGGGCTGCCGCTGCTTGCCGAGCAGGTCACCGCGCCGGCCGTGGTGGCGTTGACGGCGCTAGTGGCCGTGGTGGTGATCGTGCTGACCGGGATCGGATCAGGAAGCTGGGTCGTCGCCGGGGACGACGAGGCCGCACTCGTAGGCGAAGACGACCGCCTGGACGCGGTCGCGGAGACCGAGTTTGAGCAGGACCCGGGAGACGTGCGTCTTCACGGTGGCCTCGCCGACGAACAGCTGGGCCGCGATCTCGGTGTTGGTGAGGCCGCGCGCGATCAGGCCCAGGACCTCCCGTTCGCGCTCGGTCAGGTCGGCCACCAGGTCCGGCCGGTAGACGCGCTCGCCGCTGCCGGTGAACCGCTTGATCACCCGCCGGGTCACCTCGGGGGCGAGCAGGGCGTGGCCGGAGTGGACCACCTGGATCGCCTCGACCAGGTCCTCGGGCGCGGTGTTCTTCAGCAGGAACCCGCTGGCCCCGGCGCCGAGTGACTCGAACAGGTAGTCGTCGCGGTCGAACGTGGTCAGGATGACCACCTTGCCCGCGTTCGCGGCCACGATCCGCTGGGTCGCGGCGATCCCGTCCAGCCCGGGCATCTGGACATCCATCAGCACCACGTCGGGGCGCAGCTCGGCGGCCAGCTCGACCGCCTTCTCGCCGTCGGCGGCCTCACCGACCACCTCGATGTCGGGCTCCACCGAGAGGATCATCCGGAAGCCCGCGCGGACGAGGTCCTGGTCGTCCACCAGCAGGACCCGCATCGGCGGACTGGGGTCGGTCGCGGTCACGGCTGATCTCCTTCGGTGCGGCGGTCACCGGTCGCGCCGGTCGGTACGGCATCGAGCGGCTGGTCGTCGGGCAGGTCGGTCGGGGCCTTCAGCGGGATCCGGGCGCGGACCCGGAAGCCACCGACCGGGCGCGGTCCGATCTCGCTCTCGCCGCCGAGCAGGCTGACCCGCTCCCGGATCCCGACATGGCCGAGCCGGCTTCCGACCGGGGCGTGCTTGGGGCGGCCGTCGTCGATCACCTCGACCTCGACGGCGACGTCACCCAGGTACCGCAAGGTGACGTGGGCGCTGCGGGCGGTGGAGTGGCGGCGGACGTTGGTGAGCGCCTCCTGCGCGATCCGGTACACCGAGACCGACACCGTCTCCGGCAGCTGGACCGGCGTCCCGATCTGGTGGAACCCGACCGACAGACCGTCGTCGCCGACCGTGGCGACGAGCGCAGGCAGCCGTTCCGCCCCGGCCTGGGGCGCCTTCGGATCGGGACCACCGAGGTCGAGGTCGGGGTCCGCGGCCCGGAGCATGCCGAGGAGCTGGCGCATCTCGTTGACCGCGGTGCGGCTGGAGTTCTCGATCACGCTGAGCGCGTTCTTGGCGGCCTCGGGGTCCTTCGCCATCACCCGGCGGGCGCCGCCGGCCTGGACGCCGATGCTGCTGATGTGGTGGGCGACGACGTCGTGCAGTTCCCGGGAGATCCGGAGCCGCTCGTCGATCACGGCGCGGCGGGCGTTCGCCTCCTGCTGGGCGGCCAGCTCGGCGGCCTGCTCCTCCAGCTCGTGCCGCTGCCGGGCGATCCCCCAGGCGGTCCGGCCCCAGAAGTACGCCCCGAAGAAGTACACGACGTTGAGGGCGAAGTTGAGCAGCACGAACGAGACGTACGGCGGCAACATCCCCTCGTTCGCACCCTGGATCGCGTCCTCGCGGAGCGCCTTGACGAAGCCGTAGAAGAGCCAGCAGAACATCCCGGCGAAGATCAGGACGACCGTCACCTTCATCCGCCGGCGGTTCCGCGCCCAGGCCACGGCGGCGTAGATCGCCATGAACTGGGTGGCCTGGGTGACCAGGTTGCCCGCGAAGGCGAACGGGGTGCGCTCGCCCGAGACCACGAAGAGCGCCGCCACCGCGACCAGTGCCATCAGCGGGTACCGGCGGCGGAAGCACAGCGGCAGCGTGATGGCCACGCTCAGTACGTACGCCTCGACGCCGCCGAGCCCCATCTGCACCGGACCCGGGGAGATGGCCTTGGCGAGCTCGGTCCCGATCAGGCCCGCGACGGCCATCGCCAGCCCGAGGAAGACGTCGAACCGGCGCTCCCGCTTCGTCGGGCCCGGCCGCTGCCAGTCCCCGCTCACCCCGGCCGCCGGCGGCTGACCCGGCTGGGCGCCGATCAGCGTCTCGGCGGCTGCGGCGGACTTCGTCCCGGCGGGGGCCGCCGAGGCGGTGCCGGCCGGGGCGGCGACGCCGGGCTGAGGGGTGGACATGGGTCCCAAGACTAGGTGGTGTCCGATCTTCGGAGCGCGTGGACGGCGTCCGGGTGGCCGGGCGCGCTGAGGCGGCGCGTACTCTGGGGGGCGTGACGATCGCCCCAGAAGGACGGAAACTGCTCAGGCTCGAGGTGCGCAACGCGGAGACCCCGATCGAGCGCAAACCCGAGTGGATCAAGACGCGCGCCAAGATGGGCTCGGAGTACCAGAAGCTGCAGAAGCTGGTGAAGTCCGAGGAACTGCACACGGTGTGTCAGGAAGCGGGCTGCCCGAACATCTTCGAGTGCTGGGAGGACCGCGAGGCCACCTTCCTCATCGGCGGTGACCAGTGCACCCGGCGCTGCGACTTCTGCCAGATCGACACCGGCAAACCGCAGGCGCTGGACCGGGACGAGCCGCGCCGCGTCGCCGAGTCGGTCCGGACCATGGGCCTGCGCTACGCCACCGTGACCGGCGTCGCCCGCGACGACCTGGACGACGGCGGCGCCTGGCTGTACGCCGAGACGATCCGGCAGATCCACGAGCTGAACCCGGGCACCGGGGTCGAGATGCTGGCGCCCGACTTCAACGCGGTGCCCGAGCAGCTGGCCGAGGTGTTCTCGTCCCGGCCGGAGGTGTTCGCGCACAACGTCGAGACGGTGCCGCGGATCTTCCGCCGGATCCGCCCCGGCTTCCGGTACGAGCGCTCCCTCGACGTGATCACCCAGGCCCGCGACTACGGCCTGGTGACCAAGTCCAACCTGATCCTCGGCATGGGCGAGACCCGCGAGGAGGTCAGCCAGGCGCTGACCGACCTGCACGACGCCGGCTGCGAGATCATCACCATCACCCAATACCTGCGCCCGTCGGTGCGGCACCACCCGGTCGAGCGCTGGGTCCGGCCGGAGGAGTTCGTCGAGCTGCAGGCCGAGGCGGAGGAGATCGGCTTCGCCGGGGTCATGTCCGGTCCGCTGGTGCGTTCGTCGTACCGGGCCGGTCGGCTGTACCGTCAGGCGGTGGAGTCGCGGATGACCGCCGCGACCCAGGACGCGTAGAGACAACGGACAAAGGTAGAGATGGCCAAGAACGACGCCCCCGCCGAGAAGACCGGCCGGCTGAAGCAGATCCGGTCGGCGTACCAGCTGACCAAGAAGTCCGACCCGCGGATCGGGCTGCTGCTCGCCGCGATCTTCCTCGGCCTGGTCGCCGTGTTCGTCGTCCTCGGCATCTTCGTCGGCCCGCTGCTGGTGTGGATCCCGCTGGGCGTGGCGCTCGCGTTCCTGGCCACGACGATCGTGTTCGGCCGCAGGGTCGAGAAAGCGGCGTACAGCCAGATCGAGGGTCAGGCCGGTGCCGCCGCGTCCGCGCTGCAGACCCTGCGTCGCGGCTGGAACGTGACGCCCGCGGTCGCGGTCACCAAGAACGCCGACATCGTGCACCGGGTGGTCGGCCGGCCGGGCATCGTCCTGGTCGGTGAGGGCCAGCCGAGCCGGGTGAAGAACCTGCTCACCGCGGAGCGCAAGAAGCACTCCCGGGTGGCCGGCGGCGCGCCGGTGATCGAGATCATCGCCGGTCAGGGCGAGGGCGAGGTCGACATCCGCAAGCTGACCAAGCACGTGATGAAGCTGCCGGCCGCGCTGCAGCCGTCCGAGATCACCGACCTGCTGCAGCGGCTCAAGGCGCTCGACGCGGTCCGCCCGCAGGTCCCGATGCCGAAGGGGCCGGTCCCGACCAGCCTCAAGGGTGCCCGCCAGGCGATGAAGGGCCGCTGAACCAGCCCCGATCGGTCGCCTGCTGGGCGGTCGGGCGTCGATTTCCGGTCTCCTCGTTCGTCAGGTTGAGGTCCTACCCTGCGAACGAGGAGGTAACCGATGGCCGCCGACGACGTTTTTCCTATCGTGACCACTGCTGGCCTGGAGCGGCTGCTGCCGTTCTACACCGACGTGCTCGGTGGCGAACTGACCTACCAGTTCCCGCCCACCGGGCCGCCGGCGTACGTCAGCCTACGGTTCGGCAAGGCGTCGCTCGGCCTCGGCCACGACCCGGAGTACCGCCGGACCGACGGCACCCCCGCGATCGCGCTGTGGCTGTACGTCGACGACTGCCAGGCGGCCGTCGACGCGATCCGGACGGGTACCGGCAGGGTCACCGAGGAACCGACCGAGCAGCCGTGGGGTGAGCGGGTCGCGCGGGCCGAGGATCCCGACGGCAACCGCCTCGTCCTCGGCCAGCGGGGCAGCTGAGACCACCGTGTCCTCGTGTCGCACCTTTTCGTCGCCTCGCGGCCTTAAGGTGCGACCAGGACGCCGCGAAACCAGAGGTAGACAGACATGACGGATCTCATCCCGGCGGTGCACCAGCCGGTGGCCGAGACGTGGCCGACGCTGGTCGCGCCCCGGTCGAACCCGGTCCGGCGCGCGGGCGCGCTGGCCGCGATCCGTTTCATCGGCAAGGACCTGCCGGCCACGATCACGATGGACAACCGCACGTACGGACGGGGTGGGACCGGCGATCCGGCGATGCGTGTCCACCGCAGCGGCCCGTTCCTGGACCGGCTCAGCCAGGACGCCGGATCCGGCTTCGGCGAGGCGTACCTGGCCGGCGACTGGGATCCCGCACCCGGGACCGACCTCGGGGACCTGTTGCTGCCGTTCGCGCAGCGGTTCAGCGACGAGGAGAAGCGGCAACTGCTGCCGAAGTGGGCGCAGTCGCTGCGCTGGCTGGTGACGCGGTCCCAGCCGGGCGAGCAGGAGAACGACCGAGCCGGCTCCCGGCAGAACATCAGCCGTCACTACGACCTGTCCAACGCGATGTTCTCCGAGTTCCTCGATCCCACCCTGACGTACTCCGCGGCGTACTTCGGTGAGCGGGCGACCGCGGATCTCGCGACCGCGTCGTACGACGAACTCACCGCGGCCCAACTGGCCAAGCTGGACGCGATCCTGGACGCGGCCGGGGTACGGTCCGGGTCCAGGGTGCTCGACATCGGGTGCGGGTGGGCGAGCCTGGCGATCAGGGCGGCGCAACGGGGTGCGTGGGTCACGGCGATCACGATCGCGTCCCAGCAGGCGCTGCTCGCCCAACGCCGGATCGCCGACTCCGGGGTGAGCGACCGGGTCCAGGTCGCGCTGCGGGACTACCGGGACCAGATCGGCGAGTTCGACGCCGTGCTCAGCGTGGAGATGATCGAGGCGGTCGGCGAGAAGTACTGGCCGGTCTACTTCGACGCGATCGAGCGCCGGCTCGCGCCCGGCGGAGTTGCCGTGGTCCAGGCGATCGTGATGCCGCACGAACGGATGCTGGCGACGCGGAACACCTTCACCTGGGTGCAGAAGTACATCTTCCCGGGCGGACTCATCCCGTCGGTGAAGGTGATCAAGGACGTCACCACCGAACACACCGGCCTGCAGGCCCAGGTCCTCCGCCACCTCGGTCCGGACTACGCCCGCACGTTGCGGATCTGGCGCAACCGCTTCGTCGACCAGTGGCCGAACATCGCGGCGCTGGGCTTCGACGAGACCTTCAAGCGGATGTGGGAGTTCTACCTCGCGTACTCCGAGGCAGGCTTCCGCTCCGGCTACCTCGACGACGTCCAACTGCTGCTCACGAAGCGCTAGGTACTCCCCACGCTCGCCAGGCAGCGCTTGCCTTTCCTCTGAAACACAACCAGTCACCTGAGGATCGCGAAGAATCCTTAGATGATCCTCGTCACATTCCCGCCATCCCCATCACCACCTCACAATCCGGATCTTCAGCGGCGGACGATGATGGTGTTGGCGGCTCGGTCGTGGAGGCCTCGGTGGTCGCGGTCGTAGATCACCGCGGGCAGGACCAGACTCACGAGCAGCGCGCGGATCGCTCCCGACAGCAGGCCGACCTGCGCCGCGTACCCCTCGGCTTTCACGTCGGTTCGCTTGGTCGTGATCACGCGCATGCCGAAGACGCGGTGGCCGATCGTGGAGCCGACCAGGCCTACCAGGATTGCTGTCATGGCGAAGAAGACGACCAGCTGGGCGGTGTTGTAGTCGTTGCCTCCGGCCCAGATCGGCTTGCTGGTGACGGCGCTCGCGACCAGGCCGGCGATGAACCAGTCGAGGAAGAGGGCGAGCACTCTGCGTCCCCAGCCGGCCACCGAGCCGGGGCCCTCCTCGGGGAGGCCGAGACGGTTGCCCGGATAGCGGAACTCTTCGGCGGGTCCTGTTCCGGACTGCGGGGATGATGCCATGATGCAACCTTACGGAGGACGGGCGAGATCTCACTCCCCTCCCCCGCGTACACCAGTGGGTCAGCGCGGACACGCTGGGCGTAACATCCGCGAAACATTGGGGTCACGGCCGAGTAATCGGCAGGGCCTACGTTCAGATCAATCTCTGAGCCACCCCGAGGAGTACGAATGTTTTCCAGCGCTGAGGAGCTGCTCGCCTACGTCAAGGACGAGGGCGTCGAGATCGTCGACGTCCGATTCTGCGACCTGCCGGGCATCATGCAGCACTTCACCGTCCCGGTGTCGTCGTTCGGACCCGAGGTCTTCGAAGAGGGCCTGGCGTTCGACGGGTCGTCGGTGCGCGGATTCCAGCAGATCCACGAGTCCGACATGAAGCTGCTGCCGGACCCGACGAGCGCCTACATCGACGAGTTCCGCACCGCGAAGACGCTGGTGATCAACTTCTTCGTGCACGACCCGCTGACCGGTGAGGCGTACTCGCGTGACCCGCGCAACATCGCCCGGAAGGCGCAGGAGTACCTGAAGTCGACCGGCATTGCCGACACCGCGTTCTTCGCCCCCGAGGCCGAGTTCTACGTCTTCGACGACGTCCGGTTCGAGACCAAGTCGAACAGCTCACACTACTCGATCGACTCGATCGCCGGCGCCTGGAACACCGGCCGGGTTGAGGACGGCGGCAACCGAGGGTACAAGGTCCGCTACAAGGGTGGCTACTTCCCGGTCGCGCCGACCGACCACTTCGGCGAGCTGCGCGACGACATCACGCTGGCGCTGGAGCGGTCCGGTCTGATCGTCGAGCGCGCCCACCACGAGGTCGGCACCGCGGGTCAGGCAGAGATCAACTTCCGCTTCGACGAGCTGCTCAAGGCCGCCGACGACGTGATGAAGTTCAAGTACATCGTCAAGAACAAGGCGTGGGAGGCCGGCAAGACCGCGACCTTCATGCCGAAGCCGATCTTCGGTGACAACGGGTCCGGCATGCATTGCCACCAGTCGCTGTGGAGCAACGGCGACCCGCTGTTCTACGACGAGTCCGGGTACGGCGGCCTGTCCGACACCGCCCGCTGGTACATCGGCGGCCTGCTCAAGCACGCCCCGTCGCTGCTGGCCTTCACCAATCCGACGGTGAACTCGTACCACCGCCTGGTCCCGGGCTTCGAGGCGCCGGTCAACCTGGTCTACTCGTCCCGGAACCGCTCGGCCTGCATCCGGATCCCGATCACCGGGTCGAACCCGAAGGCAAAGCGGATCGAGTTCCGCTGCCCCGACCCGTCGGCGAACCCGTACCTGGCCTTCGCGGCGCAGCTGCTGGCCGGCCTGGACGGTATCCGCAACAAGATCGAGCCGGCCGACCCGGTCGACAAGGACCTCTACGAGCTGCCGCCGGAGGAGCACGCGGGCATCGCCCAGGTGCCGACCTCGCTGCCGGCCGTGATCGACGCCCTCGAGGCCGACCACGAGTTCCTGCTCGAGGGTGACGTGTTCACCGCGGACCTGATCGAGACCTGGATCGACCTCAAGCGCGAGCAGGAGATCGCCCCGATCCAGCTCCGCCCGCACCCGCACGAGTTCGAGCTGTACTACGACGTCTAGTCACAGCTAGGCGTAGCGCTCGAACCCACCGTTCGACAACGAGGCTCCGGCATTGCCGGAGCCTCGTTGCTTTTCTCAAGTCTCGTCGGGCCAGACGTAGATGACGCCCGGACCAAGCCGTCAGGTCTGAGCGAGCGGGCCTTGACTCGGTCGTCCGGAAGCCGCCTCGGCGGGTGGGTGGATCTGTGGTCCTGCCACGCCGCAATGCGTAAGCTTTTCGACCCGGATCCGTGGCCCGTCGTCAGGTTCGATCGGCCCCCGCATGAAGACGGCAGCCAGCACGGCTCCACCCACGAAGAGGGCTGCGATCAACGTTGTGGCCTTGGAGAATCCGCCGGCGAAGTCCGCCGGGCTGGTGTACGCGTCGCCGCTCAGTCCGACCATGACCGGGATCACCGCGACTGCGAGCAGTCCTGCGGCGCGGGCCACTGCGTTGTTCACCCCGGAGGCGACACCGGCCAGACGGTCCGGCGCGGCGCTGAGTACGGCGGCGGTCAACGGCGCCACCATCACGGCGAGGCCCGCCCCGAGAACAGCGACGGGCAGCAACACGTCGACGATGTACGAGGCGCCGGCGTCGATCCGTGCCATCCACAGGACCCCGAGCGCAGCGATCAACGGACCGACCGTCATCGGCAGCCGCGGTCCGATCCGCTGGGCCAAGGCGCCGGCGCGGGAGGAGAACAGCACCATGATCACCGTGACGGGGAGCATGGCGACGCCGGCCAGCAGTGGGGTGAATCCGGCGACCACCTGGAGCTGGAAGGTCAGGAGCAAGAACAGCGCTCCGAGAGCGCCGTAGACCAAGAGTGTCACGGCGTTGGCCGCGCTGAATTGACGAACCCGGAACAGCGCGAGCGGCACGAGCGGATGCCGGCTGCGAGCCTGAACGACCACGAAGCCGGTCAGAGCGAACAGGCCGACGAGGACACCGGCGATGGTCGTCGTGTCGAAGCCTTCCTCACCTGCGGCGGTGAGGCCGAAGGTCAGGGCCCCGAGACCGACGACGGTGAGTATCGTGCCGGTCAGGTCGAGCCTGCCCGCAGCGCTTTCGTCGCGGCTCTCGGGGACGTGCCGGGACGCCACGGCGACGATCAGCACGGCGACCGGAAGGTTGACGAGGAACACAGCACGCCAGCTCCACTCGACCAGCCATCCACCGACGAACGGGCCGATCGCGCCGGCCAGCCCCCCGAGACCCGACCAGGCACCGATGGCGGCGGCGCGGTCCTGCCCGCGGAAGGAAGCGGAGATGATCGCGAGACTCCCCGGGGTGAGCAGCGCGCCGCCCACCCCCTGAAGGGCGCGGGCAACCACCAGCGTCTCGATGTTCGGGGCCAGCCCGCACAGGAGGGAGGCAACCCCGAACCACACCACTCCGACGACGAAGACCCGACGTCGCCCGTACCTGTCGCCCAGGGAGCCCCCGAGCAGGATGAGCGAGGCCAGAGTCAGGGTGTAGGCGTTGACGGTCCACTGCAGCCCGGCAAACCCGGCATCGAGATCGGTGCCGATCTGGCGCAGAGCCACGTGGACGACAGTGGCGTCCAGCATCGCCAGGCCCGAGCCGAGCACCGTGGTCAGCAGCACCCAGCGACCCCGAGCGGTCCCCATCCGCAGCGGCGTCTGCGGGTTCGCAGACGATCGGCTCGCCGGCGGCAGGCGCACGGAGTCACCGTCGGTTGTCACCGCCGGTGCCCGTGTCGGTGTTGTGGCCATCGGGCCGGATCGTCCTCCAGGCTCTTCCGATCCCAGCCACCGAGATCCGCGGCAGCCTGATAAGTGGTGTGCAGGAACTGCTCAAGACTCTGGTCGGGGTCCTCGGCATCGGCCACCGCCTCGTAGGGCAACAGGAACTGGCCGTTCTCGACGCTGTAGTACGCCCCGTCCGGGCCTACCGGAAAGTCGGGGAAACCGTCGGGCTCGGGGTAGGCGTAGGCGTAGAAGGCGCCTTCCTCGCCACCACCGGGCCAGAACCCGCAACTGCTCAGCTCCCGGGAGTACCCCTCGACCATCACCCAGTCCCCACAGTTGGGGGCGCCGCCGGGATGCTCGGGCGCCGCACGCCCGGAGAAACGGGTACAGGCCAGGTCCATCGCGCCCCAGAAGAAGTGCACGGGGCTGACCTTGCCGACGAAGTGGGAGCGGAACTCGCCCATCACCCGATCGGCTTGCACGAGCTGGCCCCAGAACAGGTGAGCCGCCTCGGGGTCGTAGGTGGCGTTCCGATGATTCTCCGCGAACGGGATCGACGGCTCCACCTCGTTGGGTCGTGCGCCGATCGTGGCCTCGATGCCGAGTTCCTGCAGCGCTCGCATGGTCTCTTGGTAGAAGTCGGCCACCGGACGCGACGACAAGGCGACCAGACGCTCGCCACCGTTGCTGCTGCGCGCCCTGAGGCGGTGCTCGACGAAGTCGAACTCCAGGTCGAACATTCCGCCACGGTGAGGGATCGCACCGGTCGTCAGCCCGCGCGGACTGACGTACAGGGTGACCTGCCACCAGTGGTTGAGCAGCGGGGCTTGCGAAAGCCGGATCTTTCCGACGATCTGGGTCCACATGTGCACGGTGTCGCGGGTCTCGGTCCAGTCGTCGACCCGGAGCCGCGGCCACAACTTTGCTGGGCTGATGGTGGCCATCAGGTGTTCTCCTTCTCGGCAGGGTTCTATCGGTGCTCGGGGTTGACCTGATCCGGGGCACAGCCGGCGTCCCACTCGCTGCGTCTGTTGCCGTACGCCGGGATGCCACCCGCGGCACGCAGCATCGCCGCGAGGTGCATCAGGTTGTAGGTCATGAACGTGGTGTTGCGGTTGGTGAAGTCGTTCTCGGGGCCGCCCGACCCGGGGTCCAGGTGGGACGGCCCCGGTCCGACCGGCCCGATCCAGCCCGCATCGGCCTGCGGCGGAACGGTGAAGCCGAGGTGTTGCAGGCTGTAGAGCACGTTCATCGCGCAATGCTTGACGCCGTCCTCGTTGCCGGTGATCACACAGCCGGCCACGCGTCCGTAGTAGGCGTACTGACCCGCGTCGTTCAGCGAGCCGGAGCAGCCGTAGAGCCGCTCGATCACCCGCTTCATCACCGAGCTGTTGTCTCCGAGCCAGATCGGCCCCGCCAGGACCAGGATGTCCGCGGCCAGCACCTTGCCGAACAGCGCCGGCCAGTCGTCGACGTCCTCGCCGTGCTCGGTCATGTCCGGCCACAATCCGGTCGCGATGTCGTGGTCGACGGCTCGGACGACGTCGACCACAACCCCGTGCTCCTGCATGATGCGCCCGCTGAGACGGACCAGCCCCTCCGTGTTGCTGGGCTCCGGCGAGCGCTTGAGGGTCGCGTTGATGAAGACGGCCTTCAGCCCGTCGAACCGTGGCGGCACAGCTGCGGCGGCTGCTGCGGATTCCGTCATGACTGCTGCCGCTGGTCACCAGCTGCGGACCGCGGCGCGTTGTACAGCAGGTCCCGGTACTCCGGGTGGTTGCGCAGCCAACCGACGATGAAGGGACAGATCACCAGCGCCCTCAGTCCCCGCTCGCGGATGTCGTCGAGCGCGGCGCGGGCGAGGGTGCTGCCGATCCCTCGGCCCTCGAACGCCGGGTCGACCTCGGTATGGGCCAGGACGACCAGCTGACTGGTCTCTTGGTAGTCGACGAACCCGGCGACCGTCGCCGACCCGGTGACGGCCTCGTACCGCTGACGAGCAGCGTTGTTGGTCACGGTGACATCGTTCGTGGACATGTGGGTGGGGCCCTTCCTTCGTTGATTTGATGCAGGTCGTCAGCTGGTACTTCCGCGCCGACCTCGACGAGCCGGCCCGGGAGCGCGCCCGACCGCCCCGAGCCTGGTGCCTGAAGCGATGACTTCGCATCGGTGAAGATCACTGAGTACTCGACGCTGCGACGCCGAGCTGACGAAGGTGAAGGGTCGATCGTGCTCAGGTGAGGCGCAGATCCTTCAGGTGGCGACGTGAGGTGATGCCCAGTTTGCGGAAGATGTTGCGCAGATGGGCCTCGATCGTCCGGGGGCTGAGGAACAGTTGCGCAGCCACCTCACGCGAGGTCGCCCCGGTGGCTACCACGCGCGCGATCTGCAGTTCCTGTGCGGTGAGGACATCGGTGGGTTGGGCGAGGCGTTTGCGCGGGTGCTCACCGGTGGCACGGAGTTCCCGGGCGGCTCGCGCGGCGAACGCCCCCGCACCCATGTCCGACAGCATCTGGTGGGCGGTGCGGAGCTGTTCGCGGGCATCCTGGCGGCGACCCTCGCGGCGGAGCCACTCGCCGTAGACGAGATGCGTGCGGGCGAGGTAGACCGTCATCCGGCAGTCTCGGAGTCGCTCGATCGCCTCCCGATAGTGCGCTTCAGCGGACGGGCCGACGCTCATCAGCGCCCGCGAGCGTGCGGCCAGCCCGATCGCCCAGGCCGTTCCTGTCGCGTCGGCGCGCGCATCGATCTCGTCCGCCGCCGCTTCCGCGCGTGCTGGGTCGTTGGACCGAACACAGGCCTCCACGAACTCGGGCAGACCCGCGCTGCTGAGCGACAGCTCATGGGACTCGCAGGCACGCGACGCCGCATCCCTCGCGGCCGCATAGTTCCCCAATCCGTTGTGCAGGACCGACATCGCATAGCGGGCCAGAGAAGCATCGGTGCCCTCGTCCGGGTGGGCAGGATCCTGGGCGGTGACAGCACTGAGCGCTGTGGTCTCCGCCTCGTCGCCGCACCACGCGCTCAAGATGATGTGAGCGTGCCGCAGGTGCACACCACCGGTGTCCCGGGTGATGGCCTTCGCCTCCGCCGCGAGCTCGCCGGCTCGGGCGAGCTCGCCCATCAGTACCGAGGTGATCGACAGGAAGCTCAGGGCCGCGGGAAGCGTCGCCAGCGCACCGGCTGCCCGGGCGAGCTGAACGTTGCGACTGGCAAGGACGTACACCAGTTCGTCGTCGAGGATCGCCACCGCGTTGCGGCCGGCCAGCCACAACCAGCGGTCGTCGTCGGGATCGTGGAGGCGATCCTCGTGCGGGCTGTCACGAAACGCCTCGAGGGCTCGGCGCAGCTTGGGCGCTCCCGCCGCGAAGCCTCCCGTCAGGGTGGCCACGAGACCGTCGAGCAGGCGGTCGACGGGTCGCGGTGGAGTGCCGGCGGCGGGGGCGGTCAAGGCCGCTTCGGCAATACGCACAGCCTCACCTCCGCCGTTGATGATCGCCGCATCCAGCGCGTGCAGGTACGTCTCCCGGGCCAGCGCACCGTCGAGCGGAGCGAGCGAACCAGCGGCGGCGACCATCATTCCCGGCGAGTCGAGGTCGCGTGAGAGATGGAACCTGATCTGCGCGTCCAACAGGTCGCTACGGCCCTGCTGGAGAGAATCCAGCGGTCCCACCCTCGCGACAGCGAGCAACTGGAGGGCGGCCTCGGACGCGCCTGCCTCGTGCTTGGCGAGTGCGGCTTCCAAAGCCCGCCTCGCGCGATCGGCGGGCTCGGGTGACAGATCGGCGGCCTGCTGGAGGAACGCCGCCGCGGCCGCCACACCACCCCGTGCACGCGCCCGCCCCGCCGAATGCTCCAGCTGAGCTGCCACCGATTCGTCGACTCCCCGCACAGCCTGCGCGCTGTGCCACGCACGGCGGTCAGGATCGAGCCGTGGATCAGTGGCCGCGGCCAGTGCGCGGTGCGCTCGGCGACGATCCGGTGGCGAAGCCGCTCGGTAGACCGCCGAGCGCACCAACGGATGGCGGAACCGTACGCGAGCGTCGATCATCACCAGCTCGGCGGCTTCGGCCGGCTCAGCCGACTCGGGAGCGATCCCGAGCTCGCCCGCCGCGCGCCACAACAGCTCCGCGTCACCAGTCGGCTCCGCCGCGGCGACCAGCAGCAACAGCTGGGTCTCCGCGGGCAGGCTGACGGAGCGGAGCCGGAACATGTCCTCGATCCTGCGCGGCAGGCCCATGGTGTCCGGCAGTGCGAAACCTCCGGCCAGACGGGCGGGCGAGGCGCTCCGTGGCAGCTCCAGCAGGGCGAGAGGGTTGCCTCGTGCCTCGGCGATGATCCGCTCCCGAACCCGCTCGTCGAGGGGTGTGGGCACGACGTCGGCCAGTAGCTCCCGCGCGTCCCGCAGGCTGAGTCCGTCCAGGCGGAGCTCCGGCAAGCCCTCGAACGAGCTGACATCGCCGCCGTCGCTGGGGTCACGGAGCAGGATCAACAGGGCCACCCGCTCGGCCGCCAGCCGCCGGGCAACGAAGGCCAGCACCTGGGCGGTACCTTCGTCCTGCCACTGCGCGTCGTCCACGAGGCACAGCAACGGGCCGTCCTCAGCGACCTCGGCCAGCAGGTTCAGCACAGCCAGCCCGACCAGGAACCGGTCGGGCGCAGGACCGGCCTGCTGCCCGAACGCGACATTCAGCGCGGCCTGCTGTGGCGGCGGCAGGGCATCCAGATGGTCCATCAGCGGCAGGCAGAGCTGATGGAGACCTCCGAAGGCGAACTGGGACTCGGACTCGATCCCGACCGAGCTCTCGACCCGGAAACCCGAGGCGGTGGCGATCGCGCGCGTGTGCTCGAGCAGCGCCGTCTTCCCGATGCCCGCTTCTCCTCGCACCACGAGCACACGGCTCCGGGCGGCCCGAGCACCTTCGAGCAGGTCCTCGACCGCTTCGCGCTCGGCGCGCCGGCCCACGAGCTTCACCAGAAACGCTCCTGTCCGTCGGGTCGGCGGCCTAGGTGATTCTTACCGATGCGAACCAGGCCCGCCAGGTCACCCCCTCGCCGCACCGGACGAGGGACCGCTCCACCATCGGGGCCTTTCACCGACGCGAAGACTCCGCGAGCTGGGCGAACCTGATGACACGGCACTCGGAAGAACGACAGGAGCGGTCCCATGCCCGAAACGCCCGTGATCGACGTCGAAAGCCTCACCGTCACCTACGGCGACTTCACTGCCGTCCGGGACCTCTCCTTCCAGGTCAGGAGCGGGGAACTGTACGCGTTGCTCGGCACGAACGGGGCCGGTAAGACGTCCACGCTGGAAGTCGTCGAAGGTCACCGCCAGGCCACCGGCGGTACCGTGCGAATCTTCGGCGAGAGCCCGCAGAATCGGCGTGCGGTGCGGCCACGGACGGGGATCATGCTGCAGGAGAGCGGCCTCTCCCCCGACCTGACGGTCCGTGAGTCGGTGGGTCTCATCGGCACGCTGAGCGGACGGCGCGACGACGTCGACCGGGTACTCGGCGTCGCCGGTCTCACCCGCAAGGCCGGCACCCAGGTCTCCCAGCTGTCCGGCGGCGAGAAGCGTCGGCTGGACTTCGCCACCGCCGTCTACGGCGGCCCCGCCCTGGTCATCCTGGACGAACCCACGACAGGCCTGGACATCCAGTCCCGCGACGCGCTCTGGGCCGCTGTGGACAGGCTCCGCGAAGAGGGGTCCACGGTCGTTCTCACCACCCACTACCTGGAGGAGGCCCAGCAGCGCGCCGACCGGATCGGAGTGATGCACGAGGGCACGCTGCGCCGGGAGGGGACCATCGCTGAGCTCACGCAGACCCTGCCCGCGGTGATCAGTTTCGCGTTGCCGCCAGGAGCGCCCGAACCGCCGACCGTAGGTGCGCTCAACGGCGGCTTCCACATCGAGACGTTCAGCCTCCAGCAGGACCTCCACCGACTCCTGGACTGGGCTCACGACGCCGATGTGGAGCTGCTCGACCTCAAGGCCGGCCCGACCCGCCTCGACGACGTGTTCCGCACGCTCGACGCCGCCTGAACTCCGGTCCGCTCACCACCACGACACCTCACCGCGAAGGGAACGCTGCCATGCTCGCCATCGCTCGTTCTGAGCTGATCCAGATCTTTCGGAACCGGCTGGTGCTGGTCACCGGGCTGCTGATCCCCGTCGTCGTCAGCGGTTTCTTCGTCTACCGGCACGACCTGTTCGCCGACGAAGCCAGTCTCGGCTACATCGCGGCCATCGTCGTGTTCACAGTCATGGCGTTCGGGCTCTACACCACGGCAGTGACCACCGTGGCCTCGCGGCGGCAGAACCTGTTCCTCAAGCGACTGCGGTCCACCACTGCCGGCGACGCCGAGATCCTCGCCGGGCTCGTCCTGCCCATCACCGCCATCGCACTTGTCCAGGTGGTCGCGATCCTGGTCGTGTTCGGCGTGGTCGCCACCAGCCCGGCCAACGTCCCCTTCCTCATCGCGGCGGTCCTGGCGACGACAGGCATGATGGTCGCGCTGGCCTTGGCCACGGCGGGACTCACGAACTCTCCCGAGCATGCGCAGGTGACCACCCTGCCCGTCAGCCTGGGAGTCATCGCGGTAGCCAGCTGGGTGGGGCTCACCGGCACCGAGGAGCTCGGTCTGCTCAAGCGCCTTCTGCCCGGCGGCTCGGCCACCGTACTGGTCGTCGACTCATGGAACGGTGGCGTTCCCGTTGCCGACTCGCTGCCACTGGTGGCCGTCACTTTGATCTGGCTCGTCGTCGCCGCCGGGGTGGCTGCCCGCCTGTTCCGCTGGGAACCGCGTCGATGAGCACTCCCGAATACTGCGGGCGCTACGAAGCCCAGTTCCCAGTGTGAAGCAGCAGCACTTATCAGGAAGGACCAAGCCATGGGACGCATCACCGTCGGGGAAGAGAACTCCACTCCGATCGACCTCTACTACGAGGACCAGGGGACGGGTCAGCCCGTCGTCCTGATCCACGGGTACCCACTGAACGGTCACAGCTGGGAACGGCAGACCCGGGAACTCCTCGCCGCCGGCTACCGCGTCATCACCTACGACCGCAGAGGTTTCGGCAGTTCCTCGAAGGTCGGCTCCGGCTACGACTACGACACCTTCGCCGCCGACCTCAACACGTTCCTGGAGGCCCTCGACCTGCGCGACGTCGTGCTGGTCGGGTTCTCGATGGGCACCGGCGAACTGGCCCGCTACGTCGCGCGCCACGGCCACGAGCGGATCGCGAAGCTGGCGTTCCTCGCCTCGCTGGAGCCCTACCTGCCCCTCCGCGACGACAATCCCGACGGCGTGCCGCAGGAGGTTTTCGACGGCATCGAGGCTGCGGCGAAACAGGACCGCTACGCGTGGTACTCCCAGTTCTTCGCCAACTTCTACAACCTGGAGGAGAACCTCGGCAAGCGCATCAGCCAGGAGGCCGTCACCGCCAGCTGGAACGTCGCCGTCGCCAGCGCACCGGTCGCGGCCTACGCCGTGGTGTCGTCGTGGATCGAGGACTTCCGCGGCGACGTCGAAGCGGTGCGTGCGAGCGGGAAGCCCGTGCTGATCCTGCACGGCACCGCGGACAACATCCTGCCGGTCGACGCGACGGCTCGCCGATTCCGTACCCTGCTGCCCGACGCCGAGTACGTCGAGATCGAGGGCGCGCCACACGGGCTGCTCTGGACGCATGCCGACGACGTCAACGCGGCGCTGCGCGCGTTCCTCGGGTGAGTCGATGACCGGCCAGGTCCGTGTGACCCAGCGGATCGAGGCGGGGGCGGTGGCACTCGTCGCCCTCGCCGCCGCCGTCGCGCTGTATCCCGACTGGTGGTGGGTGGTCTTCGCGGCGTTCCTCGCCTTCGACCTGTCGATGCTGGGATACGTGCGATCGACCGTCATCGGCGCCACGACGTACAACGCGGTGCACAACTACGCGTTTCCGGCGCTGGCGGCGCTGGCCGCACTCGTCCTCGAGGGGGTGCCGTCGACGGCGGCCGGTGTGCTCGCGTGCGCGTGGGCCTTCCACGTCGGTGTCGACCGCGCCCTCGGGTACGGACTGAAGCTGCCGGACTCGTTCCAGCACACCCACCTCGGACGCATCGGCGGCGATCGGGCGAAGGAACGACCATCCTGACCTGGAGGCCCAAGGAAGCCGGCGTTCTCACCACCCGATGAAGGGGCAGCGGCATGCGTTCACCCATTCCCGTCTACCTGGCCGAGGCCGTGGCGGGGGTCGCAGCGGACACCTCCGGTGCTCCGGCGGGGTACATCCCCGAACTCGCCACCGCGGAGCCCGAACGCCTGGCCGCGGTCTTCGCCACCGTCGACGGCGAGATCTACGGTGCCGGCGACATCGACGTCGAGTTCACGATCCAGTCGATCTCGAAGCCCTTCACCTACGCGCTGGCCCTGGCCGACCGCGGCTTCGACGCCGTACTGACCAGGGTCGGCGTCGAGCCGTCCGGCGAGGCGTTCAACGAGATCTCCCTCGAGGTCGGGTCCGGTCGTCCACGCAACCCGATGATCAATGCCGGCGCGATCACTACTCACTCCCTTGTTGGTCCCGAGTCGCTGGACCCCGCGGGCCGGTTGGAGCGGGTGGTCGCCGGTCTCTCGGCGTTCGCCGGTCGTCGCCTGGAGCTGGACGAGTCCGTGTACCGCTCGGAGCTGGCGCACGCGTACCGCAATCTCGCCATCGCCAACATGCTCCGCAGTCACAACATCCTCAGCGAGGACCCTCCGTCGTTGTCGACGGGTACACCCGGCAGTGCTCGCTGCTCGTCACGGCCCGCGACCTGGCCCTGATGGCCGCGACGCTGGCGAACCGCGGGATCAACCCCCGCTCCGGCCGGCGAGTGGTGCCCGAACCGGTCGTACGCCAGGTGTTGAGCGTCATGGCCACCTGCGGGATGTACGACTCCGCCGGTGACTGGGCGACCCAGGTCGGCATTCCGGCGAAGAGCGGCGTCGCCGGCGGAATCATCGGTGCGCTGCCGGGCCAGCTGGGACTTGCGACGTTCTCACCACGGCTGGACTCGCACGGGACCAGTGTGCGAGGAGTTTCCCTGTTCGAACGATTCTCGTCCGACATGGGCCTGCACGTCATGGAGGTTCCCCCGGCGGCCCGCGCGGTCGTCCGCTCCCATCACGTCGTGGGTACCGGGCCCGATGCGACCAGAGTGCTGCAACTCCAGGGCGGGATCCGATTCGCCGCAGCCGAGAGAGTTGTGCGGGAGGTCGTCGACGCGGGTCCAGCAGAACCACGGGTGGTTTTCGACCTCACGGCCGTCTCTTCGATCGACGACGTGGCACGGCGCATGCTCCTGGAGGTCGCCCGACGACTCACCCTCGACGGTCTGGCCATCTACCTCATCGACCCGGAATCGATCCTCCCCGACCCCGACCCAGGCGACGGCGGCCACATCATTGCCATCAGCAACCTCGAGGACGCCGTCGACGCCGTCGCGAAGATTCCGTAGACGTCAGCTGAACGGAACGGCTGTCAGTTGTTCGGAGGTGGTCCAGAGGCGGGTTGCTTCTTTGGGGTTGCGGAGGGGTTTCCACAACTTCTGCGGGCCGGGTGGGCCGCCTACGTTGCCGGGCCATTGGGGGCCGTAGAAGGCGCCGTCTTCGGTGGTTGGGCCGGTTGCGGCGAGGAGGGCGGGGAGTTTGGCTGTTTCGACGGTGCCGACTACGAGGCCGTGGGTGGAGAGCCAGCGGATGATTCGTACTCCCCTGGTGTCTGCTGATCGGCCGACTTCCGGGCGGGCGGCGAGGAGGTTGGTCGGGGCTACGCCTGGGTGGGAGATGGTGCTCGTGATGCCCCAGCCGGCGGCGGCGCTTCGGCGGGTGAGTTCGAGGCCGAAGAGTCCGCAGGCGATCTTGGACTGCCGGTAGGCGCTCATCCCGTCGTACGAGCGCTCCCAGTTCAGGTCGTCCCAGTTGATCGCACCGCTGCGGGCGGCGATGCTCGCCTGTGTCGTCACCCGGGCCCGCCCGGCCACTAGCAGCGGCAGCAGGTGCGCGGTGAGGGCGAAGTGGCCGAGGTGGTTGGTGCCGAACTGCAGCTCGAACCCGTCCGCCGTGGTCTGGCGGTCCGGTGGGGTCATCACGCCCGCGTTGTTGATCAGGAAGTGGATCGGTTCGTCCTCGGCCCGCAGCTTCTCGCCGAGGGCCGCCACCGACGCCAGCGAGGACAGGTCCAGCTCGGCCAGGACGAGCCGCGCCCCCGGTACCTGCTCGCGGATCGTGGCCGCGGCCCGTTCGCCCTTGGCCGGGTTCCGGACCGGCATGACCACCTCGGCACCGGCCGCGGCGAGCCTGGTCGCGATACCGAGGCCGACGCCGTCGCTGGCTCCGGTGACCACCGCTCGCCGGCCGGTCAGGTCGGGAACCGTGATGTCGTACTCCCTGCGTGGCATGCGCCTTCTCCTCCGTCGTCCGCTGCGACCCTTGCGGTACCCAAGCTCGCCGACCGCCGGGAAGTTATCCACGGCCTGACGATCCGTGGCTCACCGGTCCGTTCGCACGAGACCATGGCGAGCATGATCGATCGAAGCGGACTCGCCGCGTTCCTCCGAAGTCGCCGGGAGGCGTTGCAACCGGAGGACGTCGGACTGCCGCGGGGGCAGCGCCGGCGGACCGACGGGCTGCGCCGCGAGGAGGTCGCCGTGCTCTGCCACATGTCGACCGACTACTACTCGCGCCTGGAACGGGAGCGCGGGCCGCACCCGTCGGAGCAGATGATCGCGTCGATCGCCCAGGGACTGCACCTGTCCCTCGACGAACGCGACCACCTGTTCCGGCTCGCCGGGCACCAACCGCCGACCCGTGGACCAGGCAGCGACCACATCAGCCCAGGAATGCTGCGGATCCTCGACCGCCTCGTCGACACCCCGGCGGAGATCGTCACCGAGCTCGGTGAGACGTTGCGCCAGACCCCGCCGGGGATCGCGCTCGTCGGGGATCTGGCCAGGTTCAGCGGACCGGCGCGGAGCATCGGGTACCGCTGGTTCACCGAACCGGCCGCCCGCGACCTTCACCCGGCCGAGGACCACGCCTTCTACTCACGGATGTACGTCTCGGGCCTCCGCCGGGTGGTCACCCTGCGCGGACCCGGCTCCCGCGCGGCGTACCTCGCGGACCTGCTCTCCGGGCAGAGCGAGGAGTTCCGTGCTCTGTGGAAGGACCACGAGATCGGTCTGCGGCCGCGCGAGGTCAAGCGGTACCAGCATCCGACCGTCGGGCTGCTGGAACTGAACTGCCAGATCCTGCAGGACCCCGACCAGTCGCACTCACTGCTCGTCTACACCGCCGTACCGGGCAGCGACAGCTACGAGCGGCTGCAGCTACTGTCCGTCCTCGGCACGCCCTGAGGACAGCCCGGCTCAGGATGCGATGCCGTCCAGGAGCCTGAGCGCTTCGGCATCGAGGCGTACTTCGGCGGTGCGGACGTTGTCCTCGAGGTGCTCGATGCTGCGGGTGCCGGGGATGAGCGCGGTGTACTCGTCGTGGGCGAGGATCCAGGCCAGGCTGACTACGGCCGGCGAGACGCCGAGCTCTGCGGCGATCTTCTGGACCACCGCATGCTCGGTGGGCGACGGCAGCCCGTCGAAGGCCGAGCCCAAGGGGAAGAACGGGATCCACGCGATGCCGTTCGCCGCGCACAGCTTCAGCAGCTCCTCCGAGGAGCGGTCGAGCACGCTGTAGGCGTTCTGGACGCAGACGATCCCGGCCGGCAACGCCTGCTCGAGCTGCTCGGTACCGACGTTGCTCAGACCGATCCCGCCGATCAGTCCTTCGTTGCGCAGGGCAATCAGCTCGGCGAGCTGGTCGTCGAGCGGGACGGCCTGGTCCCCCTCGACGCTGATCCCCGGGCCCCGGTCCGCGCGACGCAGGTTGACGACCGGCACCTGCTCCAGCCCGAGCGTCGCGAGATCGAGCTGAACCTGCTCCCGCAACTCTTCCGGCCGCTGAGCGGGGACGAGCGGAAACGGCGCGTCCACGCGGCGCGCTCCGACCTTGCTCACGAGGACGAGGTCGTCCGGGTAGGGGTGGAACGCCGCGCGGAGATGGCCGTTGACGGTCGCGTGACCGTAGAACGAGGCGGTGTCGAAGTGGTTGACGCCCAGCTCGACGGCCCGGCGGAGGAGGTCCCCGGCTGCTGCGCCGTCGACGTGCTCGAGCTGCATCGCGCCGTACCCGATCCGGCTGATCTCGTACGGCCCCAGTCGCAGGGTGCCGCCTGGTCGTTGAGGTGTCATCAGCGTGCTCCCCAGGTAGAGTGGTGGCGGAAATGGAGATTTCTCCGTTCTGAACCGACCGTACCACGAACTGGAGGTTTCTCCACTTATGCGCAGGGACGCAGCGCGGAAACGCGAACAGGTGGTGACCGCGGCCGGTGACGAGCTGGCCGAGCTCACCCAGGCCGCGCGCGACGGCGAGGCTGTACGCCTGTCCCTCGACAAGATCGCGGCCCGGGCCGGCGTGGGCATCGCGACGCTGTACCGGCACTTCCCGACCAGGGAGGCGCTGCTCGAGGCGGTCTACCGCCAGGAACTCGCCCGGGTATGCGACGCTGCACCGGCCCTGGCGGAGGCCGGTCCGCCCGATGCGGCGTTGCTCACCTGGATGCAGCACTATCTCGACTTCGTCGACTCGAAACGGGTGATGGGCGACGACCTCCGGGCATTGGTTGCCTCAGGCACCATCACCCAGACCGACACCCGGGCCCGGCTCGCCGACGCGGCCCAGTACCTCCTGGCCGCCGGCGTGACCGCCGGAACGTTCCGGGACGACGTCACCCCCGACGACCTCGTCGCCGGGATGGCCGGCGCGGCGATCGCTGCCGCGCCTGACCGGCAGCGGGAGCAGTCGCAGCGCCTGATCACCCTCCTCGTGGACGGTCTGCGCGTTCACCGTGCAGCCGGACAGGACGTGGTGGACCCAGCCAGGCCCACCTGACCGAGCCGGACGCTCAGCCATACCGGCCGACAGCGCCTACGTCCTGTCGATCTGTGCGAGCTCTTCCTCGGTGAGAGGTGGGAAGTCGAGGGCGGCGAGGTTGTGGTCGAGCTGGGCCGTGGAGCTCGCACCGAGGATCGCGCTGGTGACCTCGGGTTGGCGGAGGACCCATTGAAGGGCGAGTTGGGCAAGGGACTGGCCGCGATTCAGGGCGAGCTGGTTGAGCGCCGTGGCGCGCTCCCGGTATGACTCGTCGAGCTGGTCGGGCGAGAGGAAGGCGCTGTTCGCGGCGCGGGCGTTCGGCGGGATCGTGCCGTCCAGGTACTTGTCGGTGAGCAGACCCTGGGCGAGCGGGCTGTAGACGACCAGGCCGAAACCGTCGACGGCCGCTTGTTTGAGCAGGCCGGACGTCTCCGTGGTGCGGTCGAAGAGGGAGTACCGCGGCTGGTGGACGAGCAGCGGGACCCCGGCTCGGCGGAGAAGCGCAGCCGCTTCATGAGCGCGATCGGTCGGGTAGTTGGAGAGGCCGACGTACAACGCCTTGCCCTGTTCGACCGCGCTGACCAGGGCGCCAACCGTCTCCTCCAGCGGCGTCCCGGGGTCCGGGCGGTGGTGGTAGAAGATGTCCACGTAGTCGGTGCCGAGGTCGCGCAGGCTGTGGTCGAGCGAGCTCAGCAGCGACTTGCGGGAGCCACCCTTGAAGTACGGGCTCGGGCCGATCGGGTTGCCGGCCTTGGTTGCGATCACGAGTTCGTCGCGGTACGGCGCGAGGTCGGTCCGGAGCAGGCGGCCGAGGAGCTTCTCCGCGGCGCGGTGCGGCGGACCGTACCGGTTGGCGTTGTCGATGTGCGTGATGCCCAGGTCGAACGCGTGCAGCACGATCTCGCGCTGTGTCGTGAACGGGTAGTCGGTACCGAACTTCTGCCACAACCCGAGCGAGAACGCGGGCAGGTCGAGCCCGGAGGCGCCCGCGCGGCGGTACTCCAGTCGCTCGTATCGCTGGTCGGCGGCGTGGTAACTGGTCTCGTGGGTCATCGGTGGGTCCTTCTGTTCGGGCGATGAGACGACGCAATGTCTACTAATCAGATTGAAATAGAATTTTTTGCAGTCCCGCTCACCGTCTCAGCCGGCGGTCACTCCGCCACGAAGGGCCCGCGCATGAGTCTCGAGTTCCTCTGGTACATCCCCAATCAGGTCCAGCCCGGTCACCGCGGCGACGACACCGTCGAGGGCCACAACAGCCTGAACCGGCTGACCGACCTGGCCCGCCTCACCGAGGACCACGGGTGGGGCGGCGCGTTGCTCGGCACCGGCTGGGGTCGCCCGGACACGCTCACCGTGGGGACCGCGCTCGCGGCGCGGACCAGTACGTTCCAGCCGCTGGTCGCGATCCGCCCGGGCTACTGGCACCCGGCCCACTTCGCCTCGGCCGCGTCCACGCTCGACCAGCTCAGCGACGGCCGGCTGCTGATCAACATCGTCTCCGGCCAGGACAACCTCGCGGCGTACGGCGACTCCGAGGGCGACCAGGCACAGCGGTACGCCCGGACGAAGGAGTTCCTCCAGTTGGTCCGTCGGCTGTGGACCGAGGAGGACGTGACGTACCAGGGCGAGTACTTCTCGGTCACCGGATCGACGGTCGCCACCCGCCCCGCTGTGCGCGAGGGTCGGCGGCACCCGCGGCTGTACTTCGGCGGTGCGTCCGCGGCAGCCGAGCGGGTGGCCGCCACGGACGCGGACGTGCAGCTCTTCTGGGGCGAACCGCGCGACGGCATCGCCGAACGCATCGACCGGCTCCAAGGACTGCAGTCCGAGCTCGGCCGCGACCACGCCCCACTGGAGTACGGCCTGCGGATCACGACGCTGATCCGCGACACCACCGAGCAGGCGTGGACCGACGCCGAGGCCAAGGTGGAGCAGATGGCGCGGGACAACAACTTCCGCGACGAGCGCCGCTTCAGGGCCGTCGGCCAGCAACGCCTGCTCGAACTCGCCGACCGCGGCGACGTCCTCGACGACAACCTCTACACCGCCCCCGGCAAGTACGGCGGTGGCGGCGCGGGCACCACCTGGCTGGTCGGCTCGGCCGAGGACGTCGCCAAGTCACTGCGCAAGTACCAGGACCTCGGCATCACCCACTTCATCCTCTCCGACACCCCGTACCGCGAGGAGATCATCCGCGTCGGCAACCAACTCCTGCCGCTGCTCGAAGACCAGTAAGGAGGCGATCGGTCAGCCCTCGGTCGAGAGTGGTCCCGATCCCGGTCAGAGCCCGGTGGACGCGGTCGCCCGTCCCGACGCGATCGCATCGGCGAGCGCCTGGTGGTCCAGTTCGTTCTGGTCGGCGTAACTCTCCGCGAAGTCGGCGACGGCGTGGTCGAACGCCTCCGACTTGCCCAGGTACGCGGCGATCGCGAACCGGTCACCGGCTCGCGCGTGCGCCCGGGCCAGGGTCCAGCCGCAGAGTTCGGCGTACCGGTGCAGGTCCTTCGGACTCAGCTCGGCGATATCGGCGGAGAGCTTCCAGTCCCGCAACTGGCGGACGTAGTAGTCGTCCTCGGTCCCCTCCGGCGTGATCGTCCGCAGCCAGCCCAGGAAGATGTCGCTGGTCGCCTGCATGACCCGTTGCCCGGCGACCACCCGGTGCCCCTGGTTCTCGTACTCCGACGTGCCGGCGAACCCGCTCAGGACCGACGGGCCGGCCTGCTTGGCCTGGAGCAGCAGCGCGTCGTTCTCGACGGTGGACTCCATCAGCAGGATCCACGCCCGGGTCCCGACGCTGCCGACCCCGACCACCTTGTGCGCGATGTCGGACAAGGTGAAGTGGTCGAGCAGGTGGCCGCGATCCGACTGGAGCGTCTCGCGGTAGGCCAGGACCAGGTCGCGGAGCCGGGTGAACACGAAGTCGGTGTCCACCCCGGCCAGGTTCTCGACCGGGACGATCAAGGGCGGGTCGGAGACGATCCGCCGGCGCCCCTCCGCCGGTCGGGTCAGCTTGCCGATGGCCTGCAGGCGGTCGTGGCTGTGCGCCTTCGCGACCACCGAGTCGGCCCGCTTGAACCGGTCCTTGCGCTGTTTGAGCTGGCGCGCGGACAGCGACGCGCGATAACTGGCGACGACCTCCTCGACGTCCAGGTGCGCGTACCAGACCGCGAGGATCGGCTGCCGGGCGAAGTCGCGGATCGCCTCGCGGTAGCTGGTCACCGAGGCGAGCGCGGCCTTGCGGCACTGCTTGCGGCCGAATCCGTTGTCCCGGCCCGCGACCACGAAGCTGGTGGCCAGCCGTTTGACGTCCCACTCGAACGGGCCGGGCAAGGTCTCGTCGAAGTCGTTGATGTCGAACACCAGCCGCCGCTCGGGCGACGCGTACGCCCCGAAGTTCGACAGGTGGGCGTCCCCGCAGAGCTGGGTCCGCAGTCCCGACGTCGGCGTCGTACTGAGGTCCGCGGCCATCACCAGCGCCGCCCCGCGGAAGAACGCGAACGGCGAGGCCAGCATCCGCCCGTGCCGGATCGGGACCAGTTCGGGGACCCGGGTCTCGTCCTGACTGAGCAGCAACCCGACCGGATTCCGCTGGTCACCCGGCTTGAACTCGGAATGCGCCGAACGCGGAACGTCGGCGCGAGCAGCCTTCCCCGACGCCGCCCGGTCCTTTGCGCTCGCCGGTCCGTCCGTCGCCCGTCCTCCGCTCACCATGGTCCCCCTCCTCGTGCTCGGCCCCTCGTCCAGCGTCTCGCCGGGCCCGGCGATTGGCCAGAGAGGTTGATGCCTGGCCGACCTGGGCCATACGGTACGTGGAAGGCTCACCACTGATGGTGACGGCGGGCCCCTGTGAGGCGAGTGAGGTGTTGTCTTGGCCAGGCCGATGACGGCTGATCAGTTGGTGGCGGCCCTGAAGAAGTGGGGCGTCAAGTACCGCGAGTACCCAGGCTGGCGGACACGTGGGCGACCGGGCGGGATCACGGACGCGCGCGGCATCCTCGTCCACCACACCGGCAGCAACTCGCAGAGCAACGACTACCTGGATTTCCTCTTCGTCCGCGGCCGGCCCGAGGACGGCATCCCGGGTCCGTTGTGCAACGTGGCGACGGACATGGACGGCGATCTGCATCTCGGCGCGGTCGGCCGGGCGAACCACGCCGGCAGCGGATCGCAGACGACGCTGAGCCGGGTGACCGCGCAGAACTACGCGGGGTACACCTCGGAGCTGCGCCCTGGTGCCGACGGGGTGAACGGCAACGCGCACTACTACGGCAACGAGATCCGGTACGACGGGGCCAAGCCGATGACGGCAGCCGCGTACCGGACGGCGCTGCTGTACGCGGCGGCCGTCTGCGACTTCCACGGGTGGAGTGCGCTGTCGGTGATCGCGCACCGCGAGCACACCCGCCGCAAGAACGACCCGGGCCACTGCCCGATGAACAAGTTCCGCACCGACCTGGCCACCGTACTGAAGGCCGGACCCGATGGAGACGACATGGCAAACGCCGACGAGGTTCTCGCCGAGCTGAGGAAGTTCCAGGCCGCCGAGGCGCAGCGCTACGCGGACCTGGCGAACCGCGTGCAGGCGCTGATCGACCAGGAGGAAGGGCGCTACGCCGACATGCAGCGGCGGGTCCAGGGGTTGGTGAACCAGGAGGCCGGGCGGTACCAGGACTACGTTCGGCGGTTCAACGCGATCCTGGCGGCGCTGCCGAACGCGGCCAACATCCCACCGGTCGAGGAGCCGCCCGCCACGGCTCCTGACGAGACCGAGCCAAAAGCCTAAGTACACAAGAGAAAAACCTTCGAAGAGTGAACTGCCGGCTGGATCCCGGCGGTTCACTCTTCGTTGCTCTGGGCTGGGTACGCGAGCAAGTGTCCTGTGTCAACGTGGGTGGTTGGTTTGGGGTGTGAGTAGGCGTTGGAGTGCGTGGTGGTGGGTGGGTTGGTAGGGGGTGTGTTGTTGCCAGCAGTGCCAGATGATGTGGAGCCAGGCGCGGGCGAGGATGCGGACGGCGTGGGGGTGGGTGTGTCCGCGGTTGCGGGCTTGGTGGTAGAGGTTGGCGGCCCAGGGGTTGGTTTTGCGGGAGTCGGCGGCGAAGTCGCAGATGGCGTCGCGGAGTTGTTTGTCGGCGGCGAAGCGGTAGTGGACGGTGCGTTGGGTGCCTGATTGGCGGGTGGTGGGAGCGACGCCGGCCAGGCAGGTCAGGGCTTGTGGGGTGGGGTAGCGGGCGCGGCAGTCGCCGAGTTCGCTGAGTAGGCGGGCGGCGCGGATGGTGCCGGAGCGGGGCAGGCTGGTGAAGATGTGCGCGTCGGTGTGGTGGGCGAGTTGGGTGGCGATCTGGTCGTTCAGGGTGGTGATCTGGGTGTTGAGACAGGTCAGGACGGCGACCAGGGCGTGGGTGATGTGGCGGTTGGCGGTGCTGGCGGGGCCGGTGGTGCCGCGGGGTGCGGTGGTTAGCCGGGTGTGCAGGACGGCGGGGCTGGTGCGGCCGCAGTAGCCGGTCGAGCGGAGCCAGGCGGCCAGCCGGGTCGGGGTGAGCCAGTCGGCGCGGTCTTGGCAGTCGAACCGGGGTCAGGAACCGCAGGCTGATCGGGGCGTCGATCCGGTTGAACAGTCCGACCGCGCCGGGGAAGTTGATCAACAGGTGGGCGCGTAGCTGGTTGGCCACGGCCACGCGGTGTTCGACCAGGTCTTTGCGGGCCCGGCAGGTCTGGCGCAGGGTGATCGTGGCGGGGCTGTCAGGGGTGAGTGGCCGCAGCCGGGCCCGGTCGGTGCGCAGGGTGTCGGCCAGCACGAACGCGTCGAACCGGTCGTCTTTGTTCCCGGCCGATCCGTACCGGCCGCGCAGGTTCCTCAACTGGTTCGGGCTGATCACCACCACGGTGAGTCCGGCCTCGAGCAGTGCCGCCACGACCGGGCCGTCACCGCGTTCGATCGCTACCTCGGCCACGCCCAGTTTCTGCAGCCGCTCGACCAGCCGCCGCAGCTGCGGGCCGGTGTTGGGAACCGTCCAGCGCTCACACTCGACACCGCGGCCATCGACCACCGCGACCGCATGATCATCACGCGCCCAGTCCAGACCGGCGGTCACACCGTTGAGTGGTTCCTCGGACAGGGTGTTTCTGGCAGACTCCACGTCAGCCTCCTCGCTGCTAGTCCCAGTGGGGAGGCACCCCTTTTGGGTGCGGGGTCCAGGCCACGACTGCCGCATCGCTCACTGTCGGCGCTCCACGGCGCAAAGCCCTGTCGACGGTCGGCATGACCCAGAAACCGCCGAACCCCGCACAACTTGCTCCGGACATCCCCCAGCATCCAGCTCGCACGGCGATGATCCGACGGCCCCCAGGGGTGCATCGGTAACCATCCACGGCCACCAACACCACCAGGGTCCACCAGTGAGCTCGCGGGTGGGTTGAGGCGGAGCGTGCGGTCGGGTGAGGCGGTGCGGTCGTGCTGCCCGGCGGTTCACACTTCGGTGCTCTGGGCTGGGTACGCGAGCGAGCTCGCGGATCGGTGTCCCCTGAGCGTGAGGCCAGGCGGCGGTGATCGGCTGGTGGTCGAGCCGTCGGTGGTCGGCAACCACCCGCCTCGGCCCGGGCGCACGCTCTACCTTCATCCAGCCGCGAGCTTGCTCGCGTACCCGGCCCGAGACGACGAGGAGCAAGCCGCCGAGCGGCATGACCGCCCTACCTCATCGCGATGGTTTCTGGGTTTCAGCTTTTGGTGAGGTTCAGGGGGTCTGTGGTGGTGTCGGGCCAGTGGATTTCTTGGGGTTGGCCTTCGGGGGTGTGGTTGAGGGTTGGAGAGGGTTGGAGCGGGCCTCGGCCTGTTGCCAGGGCTGCGGCGTACCAGTGGCCCTCGATGGGGCTGCCGTCGGTCGTGCGGCAGGGGACTGTGGTTCGGAGCGACAGCGGGGTTGCGTTGTCGGCTTCGACGTCGGAGGCGATCGGTAGGCCACCGAGGTCGAGTACCAGTGATTGCAGGGTGTCGTCGTCGGTGGGGATCGCGGTTCCGCCGACGCGTAGAGCTGCGCCACGGTTGCCTGGGCCGACTCTGATCAGGCGTACTTCCCAGTCGCCGCGGACGTAGGACCAGACCTCCAGGTCGGCGGCGGGTTCGGCTGGTCCTGGGCGGCCCCAGCCGAGGTCGTTGTCGGTGTGGTCGGCTTCGACCCAATGCGCTTTCCCGTGGGACGCGGCGTACATCGTGCCCGAGGGAAGGCGGCCGATCGGGCCTCGGGTGAAGCCGGTTCGTGAGGTGGCGCGGCCTTCGTCGTCGAGCAGCACCACCGAGGCGTCGAGCGGACTCTCCAGCCCTTCCCCGGCCAGGATCGGACTGGTCGCTGTGGAGTACGTCAGCCGCGCGTACAGCGGCCCGTCGCGCAACACATCACCGGGCGACGCGTGATCGGTGCCGTGGTTGACCACGCGCACGATGCCGTCCCGTGGCGTCGAGCTGACCAGCCAGCCCGGCGACTCCATCACGACCGCCTGCTCCCCCACCTCCACCGGCAGCGGCTGCTCGACTGCGGTCCAAGCCGGGTGATCCGCGGGCAGGCTCAGGCCGAGCAGGCCCTTCGACGCCCAGTACGGCGAACCGGGGCCCGAGTAGTTCTGCGCGATCGGACGCCAAGCGCCGTGCCATCCGAGGGTGAGCAGGCCGTCCTCGTCCGGGGCGCCCGCGTCCACGAAGTGCCGAGTGATCCCGCTCGCGGCCCGCCGGAGCTGACCCGGATCGGCGGCGACCTCGGCCCGCGCGGCCGCCCAGAAAGGCGCTGCCGCCGCGAAGCGATAAGTCAGGCTGCGCCCCTGGATCAGCGGTGAGCCGTCGGCCCCGATCAACCGCAGCCCGTCCCCCAAGTACTGCTCGGCGCGTCGCAGGTAGGTGGCCCGCATCTTTTCGGCCGCCGCCTGCCCCTCGGCCATCTCCAGCCACAGCAGCGGATAGAACTGCAACGCCCAGCCGGCGTAGTGGTCGTACGAGCGGGCGGCACCGTCGGAGTACCAGCCGTCGGGTTGCGCCCACTCCTCCAGCGCAGCCAGGTCGGCCTCGATGTCGGTCGCCGACGACGGCCCGCCGACCGAGGCGAGGAAGGTCTGCGTGACGATCTGGAACCACAGCCAGTTGTTCGGGTGGTACGGCACCCCGACCGCGGCGGCCAGGTAGTCGACGGTCTGCTCGCGGACCCGGTCGTCGAGGCGGTCCCACAACCACGGCCGGGTCAGGTGCAGCACCAACGCGATCGACGCGGCCTCCACCTTCGCCTGGTCGTGCTCGTCCAGGCGGACCCACCGCTCGGGTGACTCCGGATCGACCCCGGCCGCCAGCCCCTCGGCGTACCAGTCGAGGAAACCGTTCGGATCGGCCCCGCCCTCACCCGCGACCCGGAACCCGGCCGCCAGGAAGGTACGGGCGAACCCTTCGAGGGCGTCGACGCGACTCCCGTACCCGCCGGGCGCGCCCGGGAACGCGATGCCGGCCCGCAAGGGCGTGCCGTGGCGGCGAGCGGCGAGCAGTAAGTCGTCGGCGAGCAGACCCCAGGTGTCCCGGGTCCAGCCGGTGATCGGCGAGAGCGTGCGGTCCTCGGTGGCGCGGAGGCGATCGGACAATGACATCAGCAGGCGGATCCTTCCGGGACGGGGCCGGTCGAGTCGCACACCCGGAGCACCGGCAGCAGCCGGATCCGTTGCGCGGGACAGTCGATCGAAACCGATCGAATCATCGCATGCGACCCGCCAGCGCTGATCAGCGTGATCCGCCGACGCGGTCTTGTCGGTGCAGCCTGGTTGGGTTGCGCGGTGGACATCACGGAGCTGACCGAGCGGCTGGAGAAGTTGTCGGCGAACTACGCCGAGCACTACGGATTCGAGCGGACCGGGGACTGGTTCCTGCTCAAGTTGCAGGAGGAAGTCGGCGAGCTGACCCAGGCTCATCTGCAGACCACGGGCCGCGCTCGCACCAAGGGGCGTACGCCCGAGGAACTGCGGGAGACACTCGAGCTCGAGTTCGCCGACGCACTCTGTCAGCTCATCCTCTTCGCCCGCCACCACGACGTCGACCTGCCGTCCGCGGTCGAGCGCAAGTGGCTCAGCAAGGAAGCCGGCTGGACGAGGCAGGTTTTGGACGCGACCTAGACTCGCGGCAACTGGTGGGCGAGGACGTGGAGGGACGGTCGATGGCAGTGGCGGAGCAACCGGTTCAGGTCGAGGTCGACGGAGAGCGGTTCGAGATCACCCCGCGCCAAGGGCAGCCCGGAACGTACGACTACAGCTGGCTCTCAGGTCCGGACGCCGGCTACGGATACAGCTCGTCCTCCTCCGACCCTCGCCCCCTGACCCCGGCCGAGCACGAGCAGTCGATCCGCGACTTCCTCGCCCAAACCAACCCAGAAACAGGCCACCTCGACTGAGGCTGCGAGCCTAGGCGGCTTGTTTTGGTTTGACGGCGAAGAGGATGGCCAGGACGACGGCTGGGATCAGGAGGATCCAGCGGTCGCTCCAGCCGAGCAGCACGGGAGCCAGACAGAGCAGGAGGAGGTCGGGGCCGCGCATCGGCTGGGAGAACAGGCCGGGCGGGATGGCGCCTGCCGGTGAGGTGATCAGGGGGCCGCTGTACGACGGGGGCGGTGCCGAGGCTTGCCGGACCACTCCGGTCAGGACGCCCGCCGCGACCGCGAAGGCGGTGGCCGGGCTGCCGAGGGCCGGTGAGGCGATCGCCATCCACGCGGTGACGAAGACACCCGGGACGACGGCCATCGCGACACGGAGTTCGCGCAGCTCCATCCCGAGGGCGCGGACGAGGCCGGTCGAGCGGCAGACCGAGCGCAGTCCGTCCATCAGGGGCCGGGTCGCGATGAAGCCCGCGATCCCGGCCGCGAGCGGGACCAGTACCTCGTACCCCGTGCCCGCGACCGCGTACGGGACGACGAGCAGCCCGGCGGCCACGATCAGCCGGCGCGGCCAGCGCAGGACCCGGCGGAACTCGCGATGGACGATCGCCTGGACCCGCGCCCCGCGACCGCGGCGCGACTTCAGCCGGCCGACCGTCCGCCAGTGCCGGCCGGCGACGACGTCGGCGAGCAGGCTGACGTCGAGTGTGATCGCCGCCCCCGCCATCCCGGCGAGCAGTTCCCCACCGGCGATGACGCTCTGCTTCGGCAACCGGTTCAGCTGCCGCGCGGTCAGCACGACCAGGGCTATCGCGACCACGAGCGCGACAGCGGAGAGGATCAGCAGCCGGACCTGCTCCGGGGTGAGCAGCGGGTCCGGCTCAACACCGATGAAGCGGCCCTTGAAGGTGTCCCCGCTCTCGACGGACCGGTTCCGGAAGGCGAGCACCAATGCGGGGATCGCGGCCACCACCAAGAACCCGTCGGCGACGCGCAGCGCCCACCGCGTCCGCGCGGCCTCCTGCTGCGCCCAGACGGTCGCGCACGCCGTACAGACCAGCAGCACGATCGTCAGCAGCGCGGCCTCGCCGACCGTCGTCCACCCGGCACCGAAGAGCGCGAAGCCGACCAGCGCGGCCACCATCCCGGCGACCGCCGCGCCGAACATCACCAGCCGGTACGTCGGCCGCAGCAGCGCTGCGCGATCCACCGGAGTGGAGAGCAGCCAGAACCCGGTCGCCCGGGACGCGGAGACCGGGCCGATGCTCAGCAGCACGCGCAGCATCGACGAGACGAGCAGCGGCAGCAGGATCCACGGCACGGTGTCGAGCAGCCAGGAGCACGAGGCCGACGCACAGGCGGAGGATCGCTCGTTCAGGTTCAGCAGGACGTTGCCGCCGGTCGCGCCGAGCATCACCAGCGCGAAGATCACCAGGTAGACGTCCTCGAACACCTGCCAGAACGAGCGGTCCGCCTTGCCCCGCCGGACCTTGCGCATCCACCGGCGCAGCTCCTTGGCCCGCGGGACGGCGCCGAAGTCGGCCGGATCGAAGACGACCGGGCCCTCGTTGTCCACCGCGCTCACGACCGTGGGGTGAGCTCGACGGTGTCGTCCGCCACGGCCGCCACCAGGTCCGGGTCGTGACTGGCGAACAGGATCGACGTACCGGCCGCCTTCTCCTCCTGCAGGCGCTCCGCGAGCCAGGCGACCCCGGCCGTGTCCAGCCGGGCCTCCGGCTCGTCGAGCACGAGCAGCTTCCGGGGCCGGACCAGGGCCGTCGCGAGGGCGAGTCGCCGGCGCTGACCGGACGACAGCGAACTCGGCAGCTGGTCCGCGGCCGCCAGCAGCCCGACGTCGTCGAGCAGGGTGTCGACGAGGTCCTCGGGCTCCGGGTTGCCGTGGGCGCGGGCGAGCAGGTCGAGGTGCTCGGCCGCGGTCAGGTCGGGGAAGAAGTCGAGGTCGTCGAGCAGCGCCGCGACGTCCCGGCGGACCGTCTCGGCCCGCTCGTCGACCGCGACGCCGTCCAGCAGGATCTTCCCGGCGGCCGGCTCCGCGGATCCGACGACGCAGCGCAGCACCGTGGTCTTGCCGGAGCCGTTCGGGCCGACCAGGGCGATCGCCCGGCCGGCCGGCAGCGTGAACGACAGGTCCTCGATCACCGCGCGGTCGGCGTACAGGTGCCGCAGGCCGGCGACGCTGAGCCGGGGCGCGGTGCGGCTCACCGCTTGCGGACCAGGGTCAGTCCGTCGCCGATGCCGAGCATGACGACGTCGACACGCTCGTCCTTGGCGATGTGGGCGTTGAACTCCTTGCGGTCCACCGGGTCCTCGTCGTGCTGCCCGACCACCTTGCCGCCGGCCAGCGTGTTGTCGAACAACAGCAGCCCGTTCGGCCGGATCCGCGGCACCAGCCGCTCGAAGTACTCGATGTACCCCGGCTTGTCGGCGTCCACGAAGGCCAGATCGAATTCGCCGTCCAGCTCGGCCACCGACTGGTGCGCGTCGCCGATCCGCAGGTCGATCTTGGTGTCCACCCCGGCCCGCTCCCAGTACCGGCGGGCGATCGACGTCCACTCCTCGCTGACGTCGAGGCAGATCAGCTCACCGTCGTCCGGCAGCCCGCGCGCGATCGCCAGCGCGGAGAACCCGGTGAACGTGCCGATCTCGACCGCGCGCCGGGCCGAGACCAGCCGGGTCAGCGTGGTCAGCAGGCCCGCCTGGTCGGGCGTGGTCAGCATCCGGGCCGGGCCGCCGAGCTGCTCGGTCTCGGCCACCAGCTCCTCGGCGATCGCGTCCAGCGGCATGCCGTGCCGGATCATGTAGTCGTGCAACTGCTCGGTCACCTGTACCTGATGCCCCATCGGTTCCCGCCGTCCTGATCGTGATGGTTCCGTCGCCTGTAGTCTCTACGGGTTGCCCGACCGACCGACAACCACCCCTCCGAGGAGACCCCCGCATGCGTATCGCCGTCGCCGGATCGATCGCGACCGACATCCTGATGACGTTCCCCGGACGGTTCAAGGACCAGTTCCTCGAGGAGCAGATGCACAAGGTGTCGCTGTCGTTCCTGGTCGACGAGCTCGTCGTCCACCGCGGCGGCGTCGGCGCGAACATCTGCTACGGGATGGCCCAGCTCGGCCGGGAGTCGCTGCTGGTCGGCTCGGTCGGCTCCGACTTCGCCGACTACGGCGCCGCGCTGACCGAGGCCGGCGTGGACATCTCGCACGTCCGGATCTGCGACAACCTGCACACCGCCCGGTTCACCTGCACCACCGACCTGGACGCGAATCAGATCGCGTCCTTCTACACCGGCGCGATGGCCGAGGCCCGGGAGCTCGACCTGGGCGCGATCCACGCCGCGACCGGCGGGATCGACCTGGTCCTGGTCGGCGCCGACGACCCGGACGGCATGCTCCGGCACACGGCGCTGGCCAAGGAGCACGGGATCGCGTTGGCGGCCGACCCGTCGCAGCAGCTGGCCCGGATGGAGGGCGAGCAGATCAAGCAGCTGATCGACGGTGCGACCTACCTGTTCAGCAACGAGTACGAGTCCGGCCTGATGGTGCAGAAGACCGGCTGGAGCCACGCCGAGATCCTGGACCGGGTCGGTGTCCGCGTCACCACCCACGGCGGCGACGGTGTGGTGATCGAGAACTCCGAGGGCGTCCTGGCCAAGATCCCGGCCGTCCCGACCCCGGGCCTGGTCGACCCGACCGGTGGCGGCGACGCCTTCCGGGCCGGCTACCTGACCGGCCGGGCCTCGGGCCTGGACCACGAGGCCGCCGCCCAGGTCGGCTGCACCCTGGCCACCACGGTCCTGGAGACCGTCGGCACCCAGGAGTACAAGCTGGACCGCCCCGCCTTCCTCCAGCGTCTGGCCGGCGCCTACGGCCAGGAAGCGGCCGACGCCGCGGGCACCGCCCTCGGCCTGGTCTGACCAGCTCACCGGCCTGATCGGGCCCGTCACCCGATCAGGCTCCCGGGGAGGATCGATGAGCCCGGACGACCAACAGGTACGGACGGCGCTGGCCGCCGATCGAGCGGCGACCGCCGAGCGGGTGGCCGCGTTGACGCGGGACCTGGAGGCGATCGTCGAGGCCTCCCGGCTGGTGGCGACCGACGACGAGCACGACCCGGAGGGGTCGACCATCGCGTTCGAACGCTCCCAGACCACGACCCTGCTCGCCGACGCACGCCGGCGCCTGGCCGAGCTCGACCAGGCGCTGGTCCGCGTCGAGGCCGGGAGCTACGGCCGCTGTGAGACCTGCGGCAGGCCGATCGCGACCGAGCGCCTGCTCGCCCGCCTCACCACCCGTACCTGCATCGACTGCGCCTCCTGACGTCAGAGGCGGGGGTCGACCGGCTCCGACTCGAGGGCCAGGACGGCGAACACGCACTCGTGGATCCGCCACAGCGGCTCGGATCGGGCCGCCCTCTCCAGAGCCTCCAGGCCGAGGGCGTACTCACGCAGTGCCAGTGAGCGTTTGTGGCCGAGGTTGCGGCTGCGGAGGCGGTCGAAGTTGGCCGGCTCGGTGTAGTCGGGCCCGTAGATGATGCGCAGGTACTCCCTGCCGCGGACCTTCAGGCCGGGTTGCGCCAGCCCCTTGGCGGTACGGACCAGGTTGGCGGCCGGCTTGACCACCATGCCCTCACCACCGACCCCGGTCAGCTCCTCCCACCAGGTGATGCCCGCGTCCCACGACGTCGCGTCCACGAACAACCGCCGGGTCGGCGTGACCATCGACGGCCCGGCCGCGACCAGGCGATCCGCGATCCCGAGATGCCACGCGTGCGGCCGGTCGTGGTACGTCGCCCCTTCGGACGCGAGCACCTGGAACGGCGCGATCCGGACCCCGTCCAGCCCCTCGGTCGGCCAGCAGTACTGCCGGTACGCCGCGGTGAAGAGCCCCGCGTTCTCGGTCCGGCGCTTCGTCCGGTCCAGCAGGTCAGTCACGTCGAGCCCGCCCGCGGCCGCCGACTCCAGCGCAGCCGTTGCCGCGGGCAAGGAGGCACGCGCGGCCGCACCGACCGCGGCGTACTGGTTGCGCAGCAGGTCACCCGCCTTCGCACTCCACGGCAGCAGCTCGGCGTCCAGCAACAGCCAGGACGTGTCCAGCTCCTCGAACAGCCCGGCCTCCTCGACGACGGTACGGAGCCGGAGCAGCAGCTCGTCGGTGAGCTCGGGACCGAAGAACGATCGCCCGGTCCGTGTGTGCACCGCGCCGCGCCCGGCCAGGCCGAACCGCTTCTCCGCGACCGCGTCGTCCCGGGTGACCAGGACGACGGCCCGCGACCCCATGTGCTTCTCCTCGCACACCAGCTCGGTCACGCCCTGACCCTGGTACGCCTCGAACGCCTGCCGCGGGTGTTCCAGGGTCCCCGGCTCGTTCGACGTCGCGACCGGGCTCATCGTCGGCGGCAGGTAGAGCAGGAACCGCGGGTCGATCGCGAACCGGCTCATCACCTCCAGCGCCGCACCGGCCTGCTCCGCGCGGACGCTGAGCCGCCCGTGGGTCGACGTCTCGATCACCCGGCGGCCGGTGACGTCGGTGATGTCGAGGACGTCGGGCTCGCGACCCGGCGCGGCCACCGCGTGCAGCGGCTTCGCGGGCGCGTAGTACTCCTGGGCTGCCTGGACCGAGACCAGCTCGCGCTCGGGGTACCGGAGGGCGGTGAGGGCGCCGCCGAAGACGACGCCGGTGTCGAGGCAGATCGTGTTGTTGATCCACTCCGGCTCGGGCGTCGGGGTGTGCCCGTAGACGACGGTCGCGCGGCCGCGGTAGTCCTGCGCCCACGGGTACCGGACCGGGAGGCCGAACTCGTCGGTCTCTCCCGTCGTCTCGCCGTACAGGCAGAACGCCCGGACCCGGCCGGACGCGCGGCCGTGCATCCGCTCGACCAGGCCGGCGTGCGCGACGACCAGGTTGCCGCCGTCGAACACGTAGTGCGAGATCAGCCCGTCGATGAACTTCTCCGTCGCGGCCCGGAACTCGGCCGGCTCGGCGGCCAGCTGGTCCAGCGACTCGGCCAGGCCGTGGCTCAGCTTGACCTTCTTGCCACGCAACGCCCGGAGCAGCTTGTCCTCGTGGTTCCCGGCCACGCTGTACGCGTTGCCCGAAGCAACCATTCCGCTGACCAGCCGGAGTACGCCCGGGGTGTCGGGGCCGCGGTCGACCAGGTCGCCGACGAACACGGCCCGGCGCTCGGGGTGCCGCGCGTCCACCGGGCGGCCGAGCTCGTCCCGGGTCAGCTCGTAGCCCAGGTCCGTGAGCAGAGTCTCAAGCTCGGCCCGGCAGCCGTGGATGTCGCCGACGATGTCGAACGGGCCGGTCTGGTCGGTGAGGTCGTTGTACAGCTTGGTCCGCTCGATCCGGACGGCGTCGATCTCCTCGACCGATCCGAGCACGTGGACGCCGCGGAACCCCTCGCGTTTCAGGCTGCGCAGCCCACGCTTCAGCTGGGACCGCTGGCGGACGATCACCTTCGCGCCGAACTGCCGGTCCGCGCGCTGCTCGTTCCGCTCGACGCACACCCGCTCGGGCGGATCGAGCACGATCGCGACCGGCAGCACGTCGTGCTCGCGGGCCAGCGCGACCAGCTCGCGCCGGGCCTCGGGCTGCACGTTGGTCGCGTCGATCACGGTCAGCCGGCCGGCCGCCAGCCGCTTGCCGGCGATGAAGTGCAGGATCTCGAAGGCGTCCTTGGTCGCGGCCTGGTCGTTCTCGTCGTCGGCGACCAGCCCGCGGCAGAAGTCGCTGGAGACCACCTCGGTCCCGAGGAAGTGCCGGCGCGCGAACGTGGACTTGCCGGAACCACTGGCGCCGACCAGCACGACCAGACTCAGCGCGGGAAGCTCGAGCGTCGTCATCACACGGCCTCCTTCCGGCGGAACAGGGCGAGCTGGGTCGGCGGACCGACCTCCGGGTCGTCCGGACCGACCGGCCGGAACGACACTTCGTACCCGTGCCGGCGGCAGACCTCGTCGGCCCAGTCGCGGAACTCGGCCCGGTCCCACTCGAACCGGTGGTCCCGGTGCCGGAACGTCCCCGGGGGCAGCGACTCGTACCGCACGTTGTACTCCGAGTTCGGCGTCGTCACGACCACGTTCGCCGGGCGCGCGGCACCGAACACGGCCCGGGCCAAGGCGGGCAGCCTCGGTGGGTCGACGTGCTCGACCACCTCCATCAGCACCGCGGCGTCCAGGCCGGCCAGCCGGTCGTCGGCGTACGTCACCGACGACTGGAACAGCCGCAGCCGCTCGCGTTGGCGGTCGGACATCTCGCGAACGTTCAACCGGCGCTCCGCCCTCGTCAGCTCACCCGCGGACACGTCGGTCGCGACCACCTCGTCGTACCGGCCGTCGCGCAGCAGCTCGGCGACCAGGGCGCCCTCACCGCAGCCGAGGTCGGCGACGCGGCGCGCACCGAGCTCGCGCAGGACCTCGACCACCGCCGTCCGCCGCTCGACGGCCAGCGAGACCGGCCGCTCGGCCGGGACCGCGTCGTCGCCGACCTCGGCCGTGCTCTCCTCGGTCAGCTCGAGGCCGTCCGCCTCGGCGAACCGCTCCAGCGCCGCGTTCGCGAGGGATCGCCGGTGCGCCAGGTACCGACGGCTGATCAGCTCCTTGTCCGGGTGCGCGCCGAGCCAGCCGTCGCCCGCGCGGACCAGCTTGTCGACCTCGTCCGACCCGACCCAGTAGTGCTTGGCGTCGTCGAGCACCGGGAGCAGTACGTACAAATGGTTGAGCGCGTCCGCGAGCCTCAGCGTCCCGCGAAGGGTGAGCTGGACGTACCGCGAATCGCCCCACTCGGGGATCTCGGGGTCGAGCGGGACGGGCACCGCGTCAACCGACCAGCCGAGTGGCCCGAACAACGTCTCGGCGAGCGCGGGACCGCCGTTGCAGGGCAGCGCGGGGATCTCGATCGTCAGCCCGATCGGCCGGGCGGCCAGCTCGGGACGGGCGTCGCAGCGGCCGCTCATCGCGGTCCGGAAAAGCTTGCCGAGGGCCACTGCCAGCAGGCTGGACGCGGCGTACGGGCGGTCGTTCACGTACTGGCCGAGGGTGAAGCCCTCGGTCGCCTTGCCGCGCCCGGCGCGCACCAACGCGATCGGGTCGATCTCCAGCAGTACCGCGACCGTGCAGCGCTCGTCGGTCGCTTCCGGGTAGACCACATGGACGCGGCCGGCGGTGACCTCCAACGACTGCGGTCGCGCCGGGTTCTTGTGCAGCAGGTACCCGAGCTCCGCCGCGGGGGCGCCGAGCTCTCCGGTCGTGGTGGAGATCGTCAGGAACACCCGGCCATTCGATCACGCGCACCGGTCCGTCCTCCGCGATCCGGCCGGGCGGGCTCGGTGAGACACGCGGGCCCAGCTCTGGCGGTCCGGCCGGATTGGTTCTAGCTTGGTGGACAGAAGAACAGTTGCTACAGACCGTCCTTCCCCGTTGACAGCCCGTAATGTTCCGGTTTGTGGCGAGCATGCCCAGTCACGCCGACCACGGGGAAAGGACCATGTCTTCAGCTCGCTTCGGCCGTTCGGCCGCCGGCACCACGGGGGTCCGCCGGTGAAACCTCAGACCTTTCAACTCGTCCGCTTCACCGATGTCAGTGGTGTCTCCGGGACCGGGGTGGTGGCGGAGGGGTGCGTCTTCACCGACGGCTCCGTCGCGCTGCGCTGGCACGGCGACAACCCGTCGACCGCGGTCTGGCCGGACCTCGACTCGATCCTCGCCGTGCACGGTCACGCCGGCGCGACGGTGGTCCGCTGGCTCGAAGACTCCGACCTGGAGCCGACGGCCGGAACGCACCTGCTGCCCGGCGAGGTCGCGCACGCATTGGCCACCGGCCGGCGCCCACCGGTCGTCGCCACGGCCTGAGTCAGGCCGCGATCCCGGTCAGCGCGAAGAACTCCTGACGCGAGGCCGGGTTGGTCCGCAGCACCCCGTGGACCGACGAGGTGACCGTGCGGGAACCGGTGGCGCGGACCCCGCGCAACGACATGCACTGGTGCTCGGCCTCGATCACGACCCCGACGCCCTTCGGGGCGAGGTGGCCCTGCAGCCAGTCGGCGACCTGCTTGGTCAGCCGCTCCTGCACCTGCAGGTCGCGGGCGAACAGCTCGACGACGCGGGCCAGCTTGGACAGCCCGAGGATGCGGTCGCCGGGCAGGTAGCCCACGTGCGCCACGCCCTCGAACGGGAGCAGGTGGTGCTCGCACAGCGATTGCACCGGGATGTCCCGGGCCAGCACCAGCTCGTCGTACCCCTCGTCGTTGGGGAACGTGGTGAGGTCGAACTCGCGTGGCGTCAGCATTTCGGCGTACGCGTTCGCGACCCGGCGCGGGGTGTCGGCGAGGTGGGCGCTGTCCGGGTCCCGGCCGAGGGCGCGGAGCAGATCGGCGACCGCCTGCTGGGCGGCGGGCAGATCGATCCCGGGGCGGCCGCCGACCACGTGCAGTTTCGCCGGTGCGTCCGGGTCGGCGAGCTGAGTGGTGGGATCGGCGAGTTCGGATCGGATCGTGGTCATCGGGGCCCCTCCAGGTCGGGTGTCGCCCCCAGCTTACTGTTTTATCAACGAAAGTTGGCGATAGAATCATTCCGTGGACAGGCAAGCGCGGCTGCAGGCGGTCGCGGCGCTCGACGAACCGACCCGGCGCCGCCTCTACGAGTACGTCGCGGCGCGGGCCGAGCCGGTCGGCCGGGACGAGGCGGCTGCCGCGCTGTCCCTCCCCCGCACCACCGCGGCCTTCCACCTCGACAAGCTCGCCGCCGAGGGCCTGCTCGACGTCGCCCTCGAACGCCGCTCCGGCCGGACCGGTCCCGGCGCCGGCCGCCCGGCCAAGCTGTACCGCCGCTCCGAGCAGGACATCGAGGTCACCCTGCCCGAGCGCCAGTACGCCGTCGCCGGCCGCCTGCTCGCGGGGGCCGTCGAGGACGCCGAGGCCGACGGCAGCTCGCCCCGCGAGGCGCTCGAACGCCGGGCCCGCGAGTACGGGCGGTCGCTCGCGCAGACCCCGGCGGGTGGCAGTCCCGTGCTGCGGGTGCTCGAGGAGCACGGGTTCGAGCCGCGGCGGGAGGGCGAGACGGTCGCGCTGGGCAACTGCCCGTTCCGGGTGCTCGCCAAGGACCATCCCGGCCTGGTCTGCACGATGACGCTGCGCCTCGTCGAGGGTCTGCTCGACTCCGACCCCGGCTTCGAGGCCCGGCTCCAGCCGACGCCCGGGCACTGCTGCGTCCGCCTGCACCCGACGCTCTGACTCTCGACTCGCCGTTTGCGGATAAGTACGGTGGGTAACGGGTAGCGGCTCTGCGGGGCAGGGCATTTCGGCGGGCGGGCGGAGGACTCCCGGCCCTTCCGTCGATGCCGCCCGGCCCGCAGGCTGTGGGTGTCACCGCGATACGGCCGGCGAAGTGGCCGTCGGCAACGTCTCGGAGCGGGCGGAGGGGGCAGCGATGGCGAGTCGAACCAGTGTCACCGGGGCCGGTGGCAGCGAGAGCACCGTGGCCGCGCCGCGCTCGCCGTGGCTGATGCTGACGATCGCGACGATCGGGTTCGCGGTGAACTTCTGGGCCTGGGCGCTGCTCAGCCCGTTGGGACCGTTGTTCCGGACCGAGGGCACGGTCGGCACGTTGTCGGAGTCCGACGTCGCCCTGCTGGTCGCGGTCCCGGTGCTGGTCGGTTCGGTCGGCCGGATCCCGATCGGCGCGCTGACCGACCGGTTCGGTGGCCGGCTGATGTTCCCGCTGGTCTCGGCGGCGACCATCGTCCCGGTGCTGTTCCTCGCGTTCTTCGGCCTGGACTCGTACGCCCTGCTGCTGGTCGGCGGTTTCTTCCTCGGCATCGGCGGCACCACGTTCGCGGTCGGCGTCCCGTTTGTGAACGCGTGGTTCCCGCCGGAACGCCGCGGCCTGGCGATCGGGATCTTCGGCGCCGGCATGGGCGGGACCGCGATCAGCGCGCTGACCACGGTCAAGCTCTACAACGGCCCCGGCCACAAGGTCCCGTTCCTGCTCACCGCGGCCATCCTGGCCGTGTACGCGGTCGCGTCCTGGGTGCTGCTCCGGGACGCCCCCGGCCGTACCCCGCCGAGCGGCTCGCTCGTCACCCGGCTCGTCGCGACCGCGAAGCTGCCGATCTCCTGGCAGGCCTGCATCCTCTACGCGGTCGCCTTCGGCGGGTACGTCGCGTTCTCCGTCTACCTGCCCTCGTACCTGAAGACCGCGTACGACCTGACCGCGGCCGACGCGGCGAACCGGATGGCCGGCTTCGTGGCCGTCGCCGTCCTGATGCGCCCGGTCGGCGGCTGGTTGTCGGACCGGCTCGGCCCGATCCCCGTCCTCGCCGCCGGGTACGGCGTGGTCGTGGCCGGCGCGGCCGTCGCGGCGTCCACCCCGTTGCTGGAGTGGATCGGCACGGTCGCGTTCCTGGCGATGGCCGCCGCGCTCGGTTCGGGCAGCGGGGCCACCTTCGCGCTGGTCGCACGCGTGGTCGAGCCCTCCCGGGTGGGCGGCGTGACCGGTCTGGTCGGCGCCGCCGGCGGTCTCGGCGGCTTCGTCCCGCCGCTGATCATGGGCTACGTCTACGGCCGCACCGACTCGTACGCGATCGGCCTCGGCCTGCTGTCGGTCACTGCGGCCCTGACCCTGCTTCTCACCCTGACCGTCGTCAGATCCACGGCGAACAAGGCAGTCCAGCAGCGGTAGCCGACCAGCGAGGGGAACGACATGGGCAGTGAGGCTCGTCCGAACGGGCAGCACGGCGAGATCGGTCTGGACAGCGGGCTGAGCGAGGCCCTGGTCCGCACCCGCCGGTACTTCACCCGCGGCGAGGTGTCCGCCGACCTGCGCACCCTGCACCAGATCGGCGGTCGCGACGCGGACGACTTCTACCGGGACCGCTGGAGCCACGACAAGGTGGTGCGGTCGACGCACGGGGTGAACTGCACCGGCTCCTGCTCGTGGAAGGTGTACGTCAAGGACGGCATCATCACCTGGGAGACCCAGCAGACCGACTATCCCTCGGTCGGCCCGGACAAACCGGAGTACGAGCCCCGCGGTTGCCCGCGCGGCGCCGCCTTCTCCTGGTACACCTACTCGCCGACCCGGATCCGCTATCCCTACATCCGCGGGATCCTGCTCCAGCTCTACCGCGAAGCCAAGGCCGAACTCGGTGATCCGGTCGCCGCCTGGGCGAGCATCGTCGACGACCCCGCCCGCGCCGCGCAGTACAAGGCGGCCCGCGGGAAGGGCGGGTTGGTGCGAGCGAGTTGGGACGAGGCGACCGAGCTGGTCGCCGCGGCGTACGTGCACACGCTGAAGAAGTGGGGCCCGGACCGGATCGCCGGGTTCTCGCCGATCCCCGCGATGTCGATGGTGTCGCACGCGTCCGGGGCCCGGTTCACCTCGCTGGTCGGCGGCACCATGCTGTCCTTCTACGACTGGTACGCCGATCTGCCGGTCGCGTCGCCACAGGTCTTCGGCGACCAGACCGACGTGCCCGAGTCGGCGGACTGGTGGGACGCGGGCTACCTGATCATGTGGGGCTCGAACCTGCCGGTCACCCGGACCCCGGACGCGCACTGGATGGCCGAGGCGCGGTACCGCGGCCAGAAGGTGGTCGCGGTGGCGCCGGACTACGCCGACAACGTGAAGTTCGCCGACGAATGGTTGCCTGCGGCCCCTGGTACCGACGGCGCGCTGGCGATGGCGATGGGCCATGTGATCCTGCGCGAGTTCTTCGTCGACGCGCAGACCCCGTACTTCACCGAGTACGGCAAGACCTACACGGACCTGCCGTACCTGATCCGGCTCGAGGAGACCGCGGACGGGACGTACCGGCCGGGCAAGTTCCTCACCGCGGCCGACCTGCCCGCCTTCGTCGCCGAGGAGAACGCGCAGTTCAAGCCGATGCTGCTGGACGGCCGGACCGGCGATCCCGTGGTCCCGAACGGATCCCTCGGGCACCGCTTCGGCGAGACCGGCGCAGGCCGCTGGAACCTGGACCACGGCGACGTCGATCCCGTCCTCACCCTGCTCGGCGACCAGGCCGAGCCGGTCCCGGTCGAGCTCGCCCGCTTCGACGACGGCACCGCGGCCGCCGAGATCCGCGGCGTCCCGGCCCGGCGGATCGAGGGCCACCTGGTCACCACCGTCCTCGACCTGATGCTGGCCCAGTACGGCGTCGCGCGGCCCGGGTTGCCGGGCACCTGGCCGACCTCGTACGACGACGCCGACGCGCCGTACACCCCGGCCTGGCAGGAACGCATCACCGGTGTCCCGGCGGTCGCGGCGGCCCGGATCGCACGCGAGTTCGCCCAGAACGCGGCCGACTCCAAGGGCCGCTCGATGATCGTGATGGGGGCCGGGACGAACCACTGGTTCCACTCCGACACGATCTACCGGGCCTTCCTCGCGCTGACCACGTTGACCGGCTGCCAGGGCGTGAACGGCGGCGGTTGGGCGCACTACGTAGGCCAGGAGAAGTGCCGCCCGGTCACCGGCTGGGCCCAGCTGGCAGGGGCGCTGGACTGGTCCCGGCCGCCTCGGCAGATGATCCAGACCGCGTACTGGTACCTGCACACGGACCAGTTCCGGTACGACCGGTTCGACGCCGGCACCTGGTCCGCCGGAGCGGGCAAGCTGACCGGGCGATCGACGGCCGAACTGATCGCGCTCAGCGCCCGGCTCGGCTGGATGCCGTCGTACCCGACCTTCGACCGGAACCCGCACGACCTCGCCGACGAGGCGCGCGCGGCCGGTCGCCCGGTGGCCGAGCACGTGGTGGACCAGCTGAAGTCGGGCGCGCTGCGGTTCGCCTGCGAGGACCCGGACGCGCCGGAGAACTTCCCGCGGATCCTGGCGATCTGGCGGGCGAATCTGCTCGGCTCGTCGGCCAAGGGCAACGAGTACTTCCTCGAGCACCTGCTCGGCGCCGGATCGTCGTTGCGGGCCGCGGAAGCACCACCGGAGCACCGGCCTCGTGAGGTCGAGTGGCACGACGAAGCACCGCGAGGGAAGCTGGATCTCCTGCTGACGCTGGATTTCCGGCAAACCAGCACGACCTTGTTTTCCGACGTCGTGCTGCCGGCCGCGACCTGGTACGAGAAGCACGATCTCAACACGACGGACATGCATCCGTTCGTGCACTCGTTCAACCCCGCGATCGCTCCACCGTGGCAGACCCGGACGGACTGGGACGCGTGGCAGACGATCGCGGAGAAGTTCAGCGAGCTCGCGGCGTTGCACCTCGGCGTCCGGCACGACCTCGTCGCGGTCCCGCTGCTGCACGACACCCCGGACGAGCTCGCGACTCCGCACGGCATCGTCAAGGACTGGAAGGCCGGTGAGTGCGAACCGGTCCCGGGTCTCACGATGCCCAAGCTGGTCGAGGTCGAACGCGACTACCCGGCCGTGGCCGCGAAGATGGCCGCGCTCGGACCGCTGCTCGACAAGCTCGGCGCGACCACCAAGGGCGTGACCTACGACGTCAAGGAGTCGGTCGACTACCTGCGGGCGAAGAACGGGCCGATCCGCGGTGGACCGGCCGACGGGCGGCCCTCGTTGCGGCGCGACATCCACGCCTGTGAAGCGATCCTGGCGTTGTCCGGGACCACCAACGGCAAGCTCGCGACCGAGGGGTTCAAGACCCTCGAACGCCGGGTCGGCAAGCAACTGCACGACCTGGCCGCCGAGCACGAGGGCAAGCAGATCACCTTCGCCGACACGCAAGCCGCGCCGACCCCGGTGATCACCTCGCCGGAGTGGTCCGGGTCCGAGACAGGCGGCCGGCGGTACTCCCCGTTCACCGTCAACGTCGAGCGGCTGAAACCGTGGCACACGCTGACCGGGCGGCAGCACTTCTTCCTCGACCACGACTGGATGGCCGAACTCGGCGAGAACCTCCCCGTGTACCGGCCGCCGCTCGACCTCGGCGCGTTGTTCGCCGAGCCGGAGCTCGGGTCCGTCACCGAGCACGGCATCACGGTCCGGTACCTCACGCCGCACAGCAAGTGGTCCATCCACTCGGAGTACCAGGACAACCTGTTCATGTTGTCGCTGTCCCGCGGCGGCCAGACGATCTGGCTGAGCGACCGTGACGCCGCCAAGATCGGGGTCGCGGACAACGACTGGATCGAGGCCGTCAACCGCAACGGCGTCGTGGTCGCCCGGGCGGTCGTCTCGCACCGGATGCCCGAGGGCACCGTCTACATGCACCACGCGCAGGACCGGTTGATCGACGTCCCGATCGCGGAGACGTCGAAGAAGCGCGGCGGCATCCACAACTCGCTGACCCGGTTGCTGATCAAACCGAGCCACCTGATCGGCGGGTACGCGCAGCTGTCGTTCGCCTTCAACTACCTCGGCCCGACCGGGAACCAGCGCGACGAGGTGACCGTGATCCGCCGGCGCTCGCAGGAGGTGACGTACTGATGCGCGTGATGGCCCAGCTCGCGATGGTGATGAACCTGGACAAGTGCATCGGGTGCCACACCTGCTCGGTGACCTGCAAGCAGGCGTGGACGAACCGCACCGGCACGGAGTACGTGTGGTTCAACAACGTCGAGACCCGGCCCGGCCAGGGGTACCCGCGCACGTACGAGGACCAGGAGACCTGGAAGGGCGGCTGGACGCTGAACCGGCGCGGCCGGCTCGCCTTGAAGGGCGGCGGCCGGCTGCGCAAGCTGCTGACGATCTTCTCGAACCCGAAGCTGCCCTCGTTGCAGGACTACTACGAACCCTGGACCTACGACTACGCCACGCTGACCGACGCGCCGGCCCAGGAGCACACCCCGGTCGCGCGGCCGCGGTCGCTGATCACCGGCCAGGAGACCAAGGTGACCTGGTCGGCGAACTGGGACGACGATCTCGGCGGCTCCAAGGCGACGGCCGAGCGGGACCCGATCCTGAAGGCGGTCGGCGACAAGGTCCGGTTCGAGTTCGAGCAGACGTTCATGTTCTACCTGCCGCGGATCTGCGAGCACTGCCTCAATCCGTCGTGCGCCGCGTCCTGCCCGAGCGGGGCGATCTACAAGCGCGAGGAGGACGGCATCGTCCTGGTCGACCAGGACCGCTGCCGGGGCTGGCGGATGTGCGTGTCCGGCTGCCCGTACAAGAAGGTCTACTTCAACCACCGGACCGGCAAGGCGGAGAAGTGCACGTTCTGCTTCCCCCGCGTCGAGGTCGGCCTGCCGACGGTCTGCTCGGAGACCTGCGTCGGCCGGCTGCGGTACATCGGGCTGGTGCTGTACGACGCGGACCGCGTGCTCGCCGCGGCGTCGACGACGGACGAGCACGGCTTGTACGAGGCACAACGTGAGGTCTTCCTCGACCCGAACGACCCCGAGGTCCGCCGGGAGGCCGAGCGCGCCGGGATCCCGCACGACTGGGTGGAGGCGGCCCAGCGGTCCCCCGTGTACGCATTGATCAACAAGTACAAGGTCGCGCTGCCGTTGCATCCGGAGTACCGGACGATGCCGATGGTCTGGTACATCCCGCCGTTGTCGCCCGTGGTCGACGTGGTCAAGGAGACCGGCGAGGACCCGGAGGACCGCGGCAACCTGTTCGCCGCGATCGACGCACTGCGGATCCCGATCGAGTACCTGGCCGAGCTGTTCACCGCGGGCGACGTGGCTCCTGTCGACGCCGTCCTGCACAAGCTGGCCGCGATGCGCTCGTACCTGCGGGACATCAACCTCGGCCGGGACCCGGACGCCCGGATTCCGGCGAGCGTCGGGATGAGCGAGGAGGACCTGTACGACCTGTACCGCCTGCTGGCGTTGGCGAAGTACGACGAGCGGTACGTGATCCCGCCGGCGCACGCGGAGCAGGGGCACGCGCTGGAGGAGCTCGCGACGGAGTGCTCGCTCGACTACGAGGGTGGCCCGGGGATGGGCGGATCCGGGCCGTTCGGCGAGGGTTCGGGGGCGCCGACGCCGGTCGCGGTGGAGAACTTCCGGATGCTGCGGGACCGCCAGACCGCCGACACGATGGCGTCGCCCGAGGACAAGGGCGAGCGGGTGAACCTGCTCAACTGGGACGGCAAGGGCGCGCCGCAAGGGCTGTTCCCACCGCGGTCCGACGGAGATCCGCAATGACCGGCAAGCGTCCGGGGCCGCGGTTGCCGGCCGAGCAACTGGCGATCGCGTGGCAGTCCGCGTCGTTGCTGCTCGACTATCCGGACGAGGAGCTCGCGTTCCGGCTCGACCTGATCCAGCGGTTGTCCGGCCAGTTGCCCTTCCCCGTCGGTGAGCCGTTGCGACGTACGGTCGCGCGGCTCGGGGCGATCGCGCTCCCGCTCGCGCAGCGCGAGTACGTCGAGTGCTTCGACTCGCGAAGGCGAACGAACCTGTACCTCACGTACTTCGCGCACGGCGACACCCGGCGACGAGGGGTCGCGCTGCTGCGGTTCAAGCAGACGTACCTGCGCTCCGGGTACGTCCTCGACGACACCGAGCTGCCCGACCACCTGTGCGTCGTCCTGGAGTACGCCGCGACCGTGGACCAGCGACTCGGCTGGCGGCTCCTGCTCGACCACCGCGCCGGGCTCGAACTCCTCCGGCTCGCGCTGGCCGACGCGGACTCCCCCTGGCTCGGCGCGGTCGAGGCGGTCACGGGGACGCTGCCGCCGTTGGTGGGTGACGAACTCACCGCCGTCCGCCGGCTCGCCGCCGAAGGCCCACCGCGCGAAGAGGTCGGCCTCACCCCGTACGCCGTGCCGCCGATGCCGGGAGCCCGCCGATGAACGAGATCCTCTGGGTGGTGTTCCCGTACATCTGCCTGACCGTGTTCGTGGTCGGGCACGTCTGGCGGTACCGGTACGACAAGTTCGGCTGGACCACCCGGTCGTCGCAGCTGTACGAGACCCGGTTGCTGCGCTGGGGCAGCCCGTTGTTCCACTTCGGCATCCTCGCGGTCTTCCTCGGCCACGTGATGGGACTCGGGATCCCGAAGTCGTGGACCGAGGCGGCCGGCGTCTCCGAAGGGCTGTACCACTTCTTCGCCGTGTCGATCGGTGCCGTGGCCGGCTTCTGCACCGTGGTCGGGATGACGATCCTGATCTACCGGCGGCGGACCGTCGGCCCGGTGTTCTCCGCGACCACGGTGATGGACAAGGTGATGTACCTCTTCCTGGCCACGGTGATCCTGCTCGGCCTGGCGAACACCGTGGTCGCCAACCTGGTCGGCGACTACGACTACCGGGAAGGGGTGTCGGTGTGGTTCCGCGGCATCTTCCGGTTCGACCCGCACCCCGAACTGATGGCCGACGCGCCGTTGACCTTCCAGCTGCACGGCCTGGTCGCGATCGCCCTGTTCGCGCTCTGGCCGTTCACCCGGCTCGTCCACGTCTTCAGCGCGCCGCTCGGGTACCTCACCCGGCCGTACATCGTCTATCGCAGCCGCGACACCGCCCGGCCCGGTACGCACGCACCGCGGCGGGGCTGGGACAACCGCTGACCGCACCAGATGGTCCTGGGTCTAGGGCGTGGCTGGTAGTTCCGCGCAGTAGGCGGGGAATTGCCAGACATGCCCTAGGCTCGGCGTCGTGGCGAAAAGCAAGCAGGCCGGGCAGGGAACGCCGGCGACGGTCGCGCTGATCAAGGCGGGGTTGCCGTTCACGACGCACGCCTACGAGCACGACCCGGCCGCGAAGTCGTACGGGCTGGAGGCGGCCGAGGTGCTCGGGCTGCCGGCCGAGCAGGTGTTCAAGACGCTGCTCGTCGAGGTCGACGGCAAGCTCGCCGTCGGCGTCGTCCCGGTCGACCGGCAGCTCGACCTGAAGGCGGTCGCGGCCGCGCTCGACGGCAAGAAGGCCGTGATGGCCGACCCGGCCGCGGCGGAACGCACCACCGGGTACGTGGTCGGCGGGATCAGCCCGATCGGCCAGAAGCGCCGGCTCCCGACGGTCGTCGACACGACCGCCACGCAGTACCCCACGGTCTACGTCTCCGGCGGGCGCCGCGGGCTCGACCTCGGCCTGACCCCCACCGACCTGATCACCGTCACCACCGCGCGCACGGCGGCGATCGCCCGCTGACCCCCACCCCTTCCCAGGAGTCCGCAATGGACGACCCCCACATCGAGACCGAGCCCTCCCTGCGCGGCTACCTCGAGCTGTACGCCGCCGGCTTCGTCGAGCGCGAGGAGATGCTGTCCGCCGTCGCCGCCTGGCCGTTTCAGCAGGAGGACCACGACGAGGGCCGGATCGAGCCGTCCCACCAGGACAACACCCTCTCGGTGGTCTCCGGCGCCCGCCTCCTCGGCCAGCTCACCCGCGAGGACGTCGAGGAGATCCAACGCCGGATGAGCGGCCCGTTGTTCTAACCACACCACCCCACCGCGCCCCAACCTCGCGTCCTCGCCCCCCCCCACCACACCGCGCGCCACCCTCGCGTCCTCACCCTCGCGTCCTCGCGCGCCACCACCACACCGCGCCCACCCCTGCTCGCCCGCTCCCTGCACCTACCCCGCTTGCCGCCCTCCCCACCGCCCCTCCCCGCCGCCCTCCCCGCCGCCCTCCGCACTTTGTGCGCGGGTCAGCTGTTTCTGGCCGTTCGACATGCCTGGCGGGTGCACAAGGAGAGTTGGGCACGACCGACCCGCGCACAAAGTTCGTCAGCAGGAACACCCACCTCACCGCCCAGCTCTCCCGCCGCGCGCCGTCACTTCCCGAGCCTGTACTGGCCGCGCCGACCGCACTTCGTGCACAAGCCCGCCATCTCTCACGCTCCGACGTGGCCGATGCGCGCCCAAAGTGATCCGGGTACGACTGATCCGTGCACAAAGTGCGCGGGTGGGGCTGGTGACCGCGGGTGGGACCTAGGCGGTGAGGCCGCGGCCGGATTCGACGTGGCCGGTCAGCCGGCGGCGGTACGTCGGGTCCTCGGCGACCTGTTCTCCTGCATCAGCACGATCACGTGCTCGACAGCCTTCAGTCCACCCGATCGCATCGGTTGCGCCATCGCCTGGTGCAGCGACGGTGGGAGCAACGAGAACGCTGCCCCACCGGCCGCCGCACCGAGAACCCGACGGCGGGAGATCTCAGTCATGGCCCGGACGCTAGTTCAGCCCGGACCGGTCGCGGGATCCCTTCTGCTGTGGGTTCCGCAGAGGTTCACGCGTTGGTACGACGGCGGGCCAGCACCGCGTCGCGCAGTCCCTCGAGCACGGTCTCGGTGGTCTCCCAGCTCAGGCAGGCGTCGGTGATCGACTGACCGTAGATGAGCTCGCGGGTCGGGTCCAGGTCCTGGCGGCCCTCGACCAGGAACGACTCCAGCATCACGCCGACGATCGCGCTGTTCCCGGCCGCCACCTGGGCCCCGATCTCGGCCGCGACCTCGGGCTGCCGGCGGTGGTCCTTGCGGGAGTTGCCGTGGCTCGCGTCGACGACGACTCGCTCGGGCAGGCCCGCCTTGCGGAGCAGCTCCAGCGCCCCCTCGACGGACTCGGCGTCGTAGTTCGGGCCGGCGTCGGAGCCGCGCAGGACCAGGTGGCAGTCGGGGTTGCCGCGGGTGTGCAGGATCGCCGGGGCGCCGTCGTGCGCGATACCGGTGAACACGTGCGGGACCGCGGCCGCCTTGATCGCGTCGACCGCCGTACCGATGCTGCCGTCCGGGCGGTTCTTCATCCCGATCGGCATCGACAGCCCGGACGAGAGCTGCCGGTGCACCTGGCTCTCCACCGTGCGGGCGCCGATCGCGCCCCAGCCGACGGTGTCCGCGATGTACTGCGGGGTGATCGGGTCGAGGAACTCGCAGCCGACCGGCAGGCCCTTGTCCAGGACCTCCAGCAGCAGCGCGCGGGCGGTCCGCAGCCCGGTGTTCACGTCACCGGAGCCGTCCAGGCCGGGGTCGTTGATGAGCCCCTTCCAGCCGAGCGTGGACCGCGGCTTTTCGAAGTACACGCGCATCACGACCAGCAGGCCGTCGGACAGCCGCTCGGCGACGGGACGCAACCGGTCGGCGTACTCCAGCGCGGCCTGGGCGTCGTGGACCGAGCACGGGCCGACGACGACGAGCAGCCGGTCGTCGGTACCGTCCAGCACGCGGGCGACCGCGTCCCGGCCGGCCACGACGGCGTCGGCGAGCTTGTCGGTCAGCGGCAACTCGTCGTGCAACGTCGCCGGGGTGACCAGCGGGACGGTCTTCTCGATCCGTCGGTCGACGACCGCGCCCTGATCGGTACGGTGCGGCAGGGTGTTCATCCTGGGGGACCTTTCCGCCGGCACCTGAACCCGAGGACAGCGCCGGCTGACATGACAAAAGGCAAGGACGGTTGTCCTTGCCTTCGGGCCGGCTCTGGTGCGGGGAGGTGGGCGTCAGCGATCGGCTGAGTCGCCCGGCACCAAGGCCGGCCACTCAAAAAATCGCCAATAGCTGCGCTTCACGTGCCTCAACCTACCACCCTCCTCCCACCCACTCCCCCACCTGTCCACTCCCCGGGCTCCCACCGGGCTCCCCGGGTTTCCACTTTGTGCACGCGTCGACCACCCAACAGCACCGAAAACGACCGGCCGGTGCTCAAAGTCGGCAGAACTCGAGGTCGCTGACGGCTTGTTGAACGGATGGCGCGTTACAACCCGCCAGCTGGCCAACAACCCGCCAGCCATCACCGAGCCCAACCCCCACTGGCTACCGAGCTACCTTGTGCACGCACCGACCACCCAGCTGCACCGCGGACAACCGGTCGGTACACAAAGTCGGCGGGCCTCGCCGGCCGGCGGCCGGCGGACCTTGCGCACGGAGTCGGCCGGCCATTATCCCGTCGCTCGGTCGGGGCCTGGCGTGCTTTGCTGCGCGAGTGCCCGAACGCCTTGCGCTCCCCAGTGATCTGCCCAGCCTCCCTGCCCTCGAAGTCGCGGCCGGCGATCTCTTCCGGCAGATCGGCAGGGTCGAGGTCGCCGAGCATCCACCGCCGACCGCCGAGGTGTTCGAGCATTTCCAGGCAGCCGGCCGCGCGTGGGTCAGTACCGACGCCGACGACCGGCCGGTCGGCTTCGTCCTGGTGAAGCTGATCGACGGCGCCGCTCATGTCGAGCAGGTCAGCGTGCATCCCTCGTCCGCGCGCCAGGGCCGCGGCCGGGCGCTGATCGACACCGTGGACGCTTGGGCTGCCGCGCGTGGGCTGCCGGCCCTCACCCTCTCGACCTTCAGCAGCGTGCCGTGGAACGCGCCGTACTACGCGCGGCTGGGCTTCCGCGAGCTCTCGGCAGACGAGCTGACGCCGGGCCTGGTCGAGGTACTGACGGCGGAAGCCGCGATCGGGCTCGACCCGGCCGAGCGGGTCTGCATGCGGCGTGAGACAACTCGGGTCGCGGTGTGAGACAGCTGCTTTCCGGTCAGTAACCAGGGGCCGGGGTCCGTCGTTGAGGGTCGCAACGACAGTCGACGATCGAGGAGTCGAGCACGGTGGCGGGTCCGGCGGGCGAGCTACGAACAGGCAACTGCGACCTGGTCGAGGACCCGAGATGAGGCCGCGGACGTTCGAGCTGGTCCGGTACCGCGACCTGAGCGGCGTCTCCGGCACCGGCGTGGTCGCCGAAGGCTGCGTCTTCACCGACGGCTCCGTGGCCCTGCGCTGGCGCGGCAGCAACCCGGCCACGGCCGTCTGGCCCGACCTGGACTCCATCCTCGCCGTCCATGGTCACCAAGGCGCCACCGAAGTGCACTGGCTCGATCCCGACGCCTCCCCCACGCCAGACCCGCTGGAGACAACGACCGACCCGCTGGCGGCCTCTCCCACCTCAGTCGGTACGACCACGCTGGGGACCCTGACCGCCCGCCTCGCCCCGAGCCAGACCGCCGCGGCCACCACCCGCCCGGCCCCGCCTGCGATCCCGCCGAGCCTCGCGCCGCGCCCAGCTCCGGCGTCGGAGCCGACCCCGCGCTCTGTCCCCGCCACACTCACGCCGCGCCCCGCGCCCTCGTCCGTCGCCGCCGGCGCCCCGCCGGTGTCCGCTGGTCGGGCTGGGCACGGTCCCCGCCTCGAGGACGCCGGCTCGCGGCCGACGGAGGCGATTCCTACCGGGTTCGCGCCGCGGTCAGGCTCTGGTTCGCCGACCAGCTTGGCTGGGGTCGGGCCGCGGCCTGTTCCGCACCATGGGGCAGCGCATCGGGCCGACGGCGAGGCAGCTCCTCCGTACGGTGGGTCGGCCGAGCGGTACTCCGACAACGACCCGCTGTTCGGGGTCCAGCATGCGGTGCGGCCGCCTGGTGAGCCCGGGAGCCACGCGCGCGGGTGGGCTGGTGCTCGGCATCTCCGGTAGAACTACGCCGTGACCCACATCTACCTGGTCCGGCACGGCGCACCGGACTACGACGCCGTGGACTCCCGCGGCTGGCCCGGCGTGGCGGCCGGCATGGCTCCGCTCAGCCCAGCCGGGATGAAGCAGGCCGAAGAGGTCGCCGACCTGCTCGGCGGCATCGGCGCGACGTACCTGGTCAGCTCGCCGTTCACCCGGGCCCTGCACAGCGCCTCGATCATCGGGCACCGGCTCGCCCTGGGCGTCCGGGTCGACCACGAGCTCCGCGACTGGCTGCCGGACAGTACCGGGTGGTGGCGCGGGGTCGCGGACGTCCGGGCGGCCCAGGCCGAGTTCGAGGAGTACGCCGGCGAGTGGCCGGAGGGGATCCCGCGACCGTGGGAGCCGCTGTCCCAGGTCCGCGAACGCGCCCGCGCCGCCCTCGCCCGGCACACCGCGCACACCGACGGCCCGGTCCTCGTGGTCACGCACGCGATGGTGATCCGCGCCTTGTCCGGCGAGCGGGACACCGCACACGGCGCGCACGAGTACTACCGCTACGATCCCGCTGATGAGCGCTGATCCCGGCCTGCCGCGGATCCTCGGAGTGATCGCGGCGGGCGGGATCGCCGGATCGCTGGCCCGCTACGGTCTCGCCGAGGCGATTCCGCACAGTCCGGGCGGGTTCCCCTGGTCGACGTTCGTCACCAACGTGGCCGGCTGTTTCGCGATCGGCCTCCTGCTCGCCCGGATCACGCCCCGCACCCACTCGCTGCTCCGGCCGTTCCTCGCGACCGGCGTCCTCGGCGGGTTCACCACGTTCTCCACCTTCGCGGTCGACACCGAGCGGCTGCTCCCCCACCACGCGATCGTTGCCCTGGTCTACTTCTTCGGCACTCTCCTGGCCGCCCTGCTCGCGGCCGCGCTCGGTGACTGGGTGGCGAGCCGGTGAACGTCCTCCTGGTCGCCGCCGGCGCCGCGGTCGGGGCACCGCTGCGCTTCCTCACCGACCGGTACTTCGTCACCCGGATGATGCGCGGCCGGACGAAGCCGTTCCCGTGGGGCACGCTCGCGGTGAACGTCCTCGGCAGCTTCGTCCTCGGCCTGATGACCGGCATCACGGACGACACGGCCACGCTGCTCGTCGGCGTCGGGTTCTGCGGCGCGTTCACGACGTACAGCACGTTCGCGGCCGAGACCGTCCAGCTCGCCGTCGCGGGTGGACGCGGCCGGGCCGTGCTCAACGTGGCCCTCAACCTGGTCCTCGGCCTCGGCGCCGCGATCCTCGGCGCCCTCATCATTTGAAGCAAGGCCGCGACAACAAAGCCTCTACGGGCGGACGGCGAGCATCAGCGCGTCCACGGCCTCCTCCAGCGTGCCGACCCAGCCGTGCGGCCGGCCCATCGATTCCCAGCCCGGTCCGCCGACGACCAGCGCGTACGGCGGGCGGGTGCGGGCGAGCACCTTCAGCGCCGACAGGTCCGCGGTCGCGGGCGCGCTGGACCAGATGAACACGGCGGCCGGCCGGATCCGGCGGACCGCGGCCGACAGCGAGCTGACCGGGGTGGCGGCGCCGAGGGTACGGACCCGGACGGATCGCTCGGCGAGCGCGGCCGCGAGCGCGAGCAGCGGCAACGCGTGGTCCTCCCGCTCGAGGCAGGCGAGGACGACGGCGCGCTCGGACTCGTCCGGGCGGAACCGCTCGACCGCGCGGCGGGTGTGGTACCGCAGGCCGGCCGCGACCGCGTCGGACGCGAGGTGCTCGACCTCGACACAGGCACCGGTGGTCTCCCACTGGTCGCCGACGTCGACGAGCAACGGCGCGAGCCGGTTCGTCCAGGACTCGACCGCGCCGGCCCGGTCCAGGCTCCGCGCGACCTCGTGGGTCAGCCGCTCGCTGTCCATCGCGTTGGCGAGCGCGAACAGGTCCGCCGGACGGGCCGGTTCGCGCCGCACCTTCGGCCGCGGCTGGGCCAGCGGACGCGTCACGACCTGGGTGTCGGCGACCGAAGTGGTGGAGATCACAGTCGAGGCCGCGGGCGCGTACACGCGGTCCCGGACCACCGACGCCGCCTCGGCCGTCGGCACGCCCTCGTTGACCATCCGGAGCATCGCGCGCAGCCGCGCCAGATCCTCCAGGCTGTACCGCCGATGACCGCCTGTACTCCGCGCGCTCGGGCGCAGTCCGTACCGGCGCTCCCAGCTCCGCAGGGTGGGCGCGGCGATCCCCAGACGACGCGCGGTGGCGCCGACAGTGAGCGTCTCCGTCTGCGACTGCACGGACTTCATGATGCCCGGTTTACGCCTCGAAGCGACGGAAATCCGCACCCGCCGATAACGAATGGACCGAAGTTCGAGACAACAAGGGTTGAACTACGCATGAGTTGAGCATAGTTTTCACCGAGCGCCCGTCCGCGCTCACGGTGAGTCAAGGAGGTTGCCATGTCGAGAGGGATGCCTCGCCTACCCCGCCCGCTCATGGATCTGTGGGACTGGCAGTCGCAAAGCGCTTGCCGCGACGTCAACCCGGAGCTGTTCTTCTCCCCCGAATCGGAGCGTGGCGTGCGCAAACGCGCCCGCGAGATGGTGGCGAAGTCGCTCTGCGGAACCTGCCCGGTTCAGCCCGAATGCCGCCAGCACGCGCTCTCCGTCGGGGAGCCGTACGGCGTCTGGGGCGGGACCACGGAGTCCGAGCGGGACAACGTCGTACTCGCCGAGCACCGGAAGTCCGCCTGACGCGGCCGCCGGGAGCTGAACCACCCCGACCCACCCGGGTCCGGTCCCACCAGGCCGGACCCGGCCCGTCCTCAGCACTGCGCTGAGGCCCACCGTCCGCAGGACCTCCGACACGCGGGCCAGCTCCTGCCGTCGTCCTCAGGGCCCCGACCGGCCGGCTAGCTCTTGCCGTCGTCCGGTTCGGTCGGGGCGCCCGACTCGGAGTCCTCGGGCTTCTTCTTCTCCGGCCGCGGCTTCTTCTTGTCCTCGGCCGGCTTCGGCTGCTCCGGCGGCTTCGGCTCGTCCTCGGCCGGGTGCTCGTCGCCCGGCTCCGGGTGCGGCGTCATCCGCGGATCGCGATAGCGCTCCAGCGACGCGAGGAAGTCGGGATCGTCGTCGGGCGCGACCGGCCGCGCGGGCGGACCGGCGGGCCGGGCCGGGCGCTCGGAGCGCTGCACCCGCCGCGCCATCAGCAGCCAGATGATCGGGCCGGCGAACGGCACGAACACGATCAGCACGATCCACACCAGCTTCGGCAGGTGCGGGACGTCCTCATCGCGCGTCTGGATGCAGGAGAAGAGCGCGTAGACGGTCAGGACCAGGCTGATCAGGAACGGCAGGAATCGGACCACGCTCCAACAGTACGGCGCCGCGCGAACACCCACCGCCGGAACCGGGCCGAGGCGCGGTCGTCCCGCCCAGAAGTGGCCAAGCCGTAATCGTTCAGCGGCTCGCGGAGGTCTCCAGCTCGGGCTCCGGCTCCGCCTCGGTCCGCCGGCCGAAGCTCTTCACGCAGTACGCGACGAACCCGGCCCACAGCAGCACCAGCGCGGCGTAGATCGCGTACCGCGGGCCGGCGCTGACGTCGAGCCCGTTGAGCAGGGTCCGCGTGTTGGTGAGGATCAGCACCAGGCCGATGCCCACCCCGAGCCAGCGCGTCGCCAGGCGCGACACCAGCCAGGCCGCGAGCGGTGCGGCCAGCACGCCACCGACGAGCAGCGCCGCGACGAGGTCGAAGGGCACGTTCTCGTTGCCGAGCCCGAAGAGGAAACCGATGCTCGCGGCCACCGACACGATGAACTCGGCCGCGTTGACCGAGCCGACCGTCTTCCGCGGCGCGAGCTTGCCGCTGCTCAGCAGGGACGACGTGGCCACCGGACCCCAGCCACCGCCGCCGGTCGCGTCGACGAACCCGGCGAACAGCCCCAGCGGGCCGAGGAACCGGCCACCGAGCTTGCCCTCCAGCACGGCCCGGGTCTTCCCGGTCGCGAAGCGGGCCAGGATGTAGACGCCGAGCAGGATCAGCAGCGCGGCCACCCACAACGAGGCCGACTCGGTCGACAGGCTGGACAGGAAGGTCGCTCCCGCGAACGCGCCGACTCCGCCGGGCACGCCGATCAGCGCGACCACCCGCCAGTCGACGTTGCCGAACCGCCAGTGCGACAGCCCGGACGCCAGCGTCGTACCGACCTCGGACAGGTGCACCGCCGCCGACGCGATCGCCGGCGTGATCCCGGTGATCAGCAGCGCCGTCGTGGCGGTGACGCCGTACGCCATGCCGAGCGTGCCGTCGACGAGTTGGGCCAGCGAGCCGAGCAGGGCGACGAGGATCAGACGACGCACAGGAAGGGTCCTTCCGGTCGTGACTTCCGGGCCGTGGTGCGGGAGTTCCCCATGGAAGCAGACAAAGTCAGCCGAATTTGTCGGGTATTGCGATCTGAGACGCCACCCCGCTCCCCCGCGCGCCGGGTTACAAGAGGCCGCGGGTCCGCAGCACGCGGTTCTCCAGCGGCCGGAAGACCAGCAGCTCGATTCCGACCCCGACCACGAAGATCAGGAAGATCCCGGCGAACACCATCGAGATGTCCGACAGCGACATCCCGTTGTGCAGGTACTGGCCGAGGCCCTCGCCGAGATCCGGTGAGGTCGCGATCAGCTCGGCCGCCATCAGCGACCGCCAGGAGAACGCCCAGCCCTGCTTGAGTCCGCCGAGGAACCCGGGCAACGCGGCCGGCAGCAGGATGTACCGGATCCCGTCCAGCCGGCCGGCGCCGAGGGCCTTGCCGACCCGCGGCAGGATCGGCGGGACCTGGTCGAGCCCGGACACCAGGCCGTTCGCGATCGACGGCACCGCGCCGAGCAGGACGACCCAGTAGATCGCCCGGTCGTTCAGGCCGAACCACAGGATCGCGGCCGGTACCCAGGCCACCGACGGCAGGCTCTGCAGCCCCGAGACCAACGGGCCGATGCCGCGCCGGACCACGGTGATGTTGGCGATCGCGAGCCCGAGCGGGACCGCGATCAGCAACGAGATCGCGAACCCGATCACGGCCCGGTGCACCGACGTCCAGAACAGTCCGAGGATCTCCCCGGACGTCACCAGCTGCCAGATCTGCGCCCAGACGTCGACCGGTGCCGGCAGCTTGAACTCCGGCCAGAACGCGGCCGCCCAGAGGATCTGCCAGATCAGGACGAACAGCGCGATCGCCCCGATCGGCGGCAGCACCTTGCCGACGATCCGCCGGAGCAGGCTGGGCCGGCGATCCACCAGCGGCGTATCCAGCGCGTCCAGGCCCGCGCCGACCGACCCGGCGTCCAGCTCGGCCGGTGCGGCGGTTCGGTCCTTCAGGTCGCTCTCAAGCCGCGGCATGGCTGCTGATCACCTTCCGGAGCGCGGCGTTGATCTCCTCGATCGCGGTGTTCTCGGCCGCGCCGGAGAGGCCGTCGACCTCCCACTCCCGCACGACCCGGCCGGGCCGCGACGACAACAACACCACGCGCTGGCCGAGCCGGACGGCTTCGCGGACGTCGTGGGTGACGAAGAGGATCGCCGTCCCGGTCGCCCGCCAGATCCGCAGCAGCTCACCCTGCAGGACGTCGCGGGTGATCGCGTCCAGCGCGGAGAACGGCTCGTCCATCAGCAGCAGCGACGGCTTGCCCGCGCCCGAGCCGGTGTTGTCGGTCGTCGAGGCGAGCGCCCGCGCCAGCGCGACGCGTTGCCGCATCCCGCCGGACAGCTCGTGCGGCCGCTTGTCGCCGAGGCCGGCCAGCCGGACGAGCTCGAGCAGCTCGGCCGCCTTGGCGCGCCGCGCCGCCTTGCCGACGCCGGCCATCCGCAGCGGCAGCTCGACGTTGCCGGCCGCGGTCAGCCACGGCATCAGCGCGGCCTCCTGGAAGACCACCGCCGGCCGGGACGTGTCCAGCTCGATCCGCCCGCTGGTCGGCCGGTCCAGCCCGGCGACCAGGTTGAGCAGCGTGGTCTTGCCGCAGCCGGAGGCGCCGACCAGGGTGGTGAACTCCCCGGCGGCGACCGCCAGGTCCACCTGCTCCAGCGCCACCACGGCCTTGTCCCCCTGGCCGAACGTCTTGCCGACCTGATGGAAGCGCACCGGTGCCGTGGTCCGGGTCACCGGGGTGTCGATCGTCGCGGTCATCGGGTGCTCCCCCACTCCTCGGCGTCCGCTACTTCTGGTCCAGCCCGGCGGCGTCCACCGCGGGCTTGCCGGCCTTGCTCAGGACCTCGTTCAGCGCGGTCAGGTCGGCGAAACCGGCAACGGCCGGCGCCTCCTTCGCGATCCCCGCGGTGACCTGGTCCTTGGCGAGCTGCGGGAACTGGCCGGCGACCGGGTCGGCGGTGATCGAGATGTTCGCGAACGCGCGGTCGATCACGGCCGGCTTGAGCGCCTTGCCGGTCAGCTCCAGCAGCTGGTCGTTGACCACCTTCTTGGTCGCCGCCTGGTCCTTGCCGCTCGCGTCGATCGCCGCGACCAGGCCGGTCAGCAGGGCCTTGACGCTCTGCGGGTGCTCGCGCAGGAACTGGGTCCGGACGATCAGCACGGTGGTCGGGAACTTGCCGCCCGGCCACAGCGACGCCTCGTCCAGCAGCACCTTCGCGCCGGCGTCGAGGACCAGCCGCGACGACCAGGGCTCGGGCAGCCAGGCCGCGTCGACGTCGCCCTTCTTGAACGCGTCCAGCGTCTGCGCGTTCTCCAGGTTGGTCACCTTGACCTTGCCGGTCAGGTTCTTCTCGGCCAGCCACTTCTTCAGCGACACGTCCTGGGTGTTGCCCAGTTGCGGCGTGACCACGGTCTTGCCGGCCAGGTCCTCGGGCTTGGCGATGCCCGGCTTCACCACCAGCTGCGCCCCGCCGGAGGTGGCGCCCGCGATCAGCCGGACCGCCTCGCCGTTGGACTTCGCGTACGCGTTGATGGCCGGGCCGGAGCCGATGAACGAGGCGTCCAGCGAACCGCCGAGCAGCGCGCCGACCGCCTCGGGTCCGGCGTTGAACTTGGTCGGTACCAGCTTGGTGCTGCCGAGCTCCTTGGTGAACAGTCCCTCGCCGAGCCCGACGAGGGCGGCGGCGTGCGTGACGTTCGGGAAGTAGCCGAGCCGCAGTTCGGTGGCCGGGCCCTTGTCGTTCGCGGCGACCGGGGCCGGATCCTCCTCGGCCCGGGAGCAGCCGGCGACGGCTGCCAGGAGCGAGACGACGGCGACGGACGCGGCTGCCACGCGGGTGGCGGAGATACGCAGGTTCCTCACGATGTGACCTTCAGGTGCGGGCGACCGGGCGAGTCGCGAGCTGACATGTACTGGCCGTGCAGGGGGGCACCGTCGGGGGTCAACACACCGCGGAGGCGACGCGGAGCAGATCGACATGCCGCCGGCGTGTCAGTACGCCGGTGGCGGGGGTGGTGACGACCTGCATGTCCCCATGAAAGCAAAGAAAGTTCATCAATTGCGTTTTGTTTCAGATGACGAGACAGGAAAATCACTGACCGAGACGACCCATCAACCCGGCAACCGGCTCCGAAGTCCTGGCGGAGCAGAGCTGAGAAATTGTGCAGAACTTATGCAGCCGGGAGACTTTCGCCATGACCGGACATCGTCGTTCCGCCGCTGTCATCGGCTCGGGGGTCGCCGGACTGACCGCGGCCCACCTGCTCCGCAACAGCCACGACGTCACCGTCTTCGAGGCCGACGACCGGCCCGGTGGCCATGCCCACACCCATAACGTCATCGACACGACCGGCTCGGCCCTGCGGGTCGACTCCGGCTTCATCGTGCACAACGACCGGACCTACCCGTACCTGCTCAGGTTGTTCGCCGAGCTCGGAGTCGAAACCCGGCCGACCGAGATGAGCATGAGCATTCACTGCGACGGCTGCGGCCTCGAGTACGCCGGGGGCCGCGGCGCCACCGGCATCCTGGGCCAGCCGCGGCGCTCGCTGGATCCGCGGTTCCTCCGGATGCTGACCGAGGTCCCCCGCTTCCACCGGGCCGCGCGGGAGGTGCTGGCCGACGGCGACGACGGCCTCACCTGGTCCGAGTTCCTCGCGACGCGTGGCTTCTCGGCGTATTTCGTCCGGCACTTCGCGGTCCCGCTGGTGTCGTGTGTCTGGTCGAGCGGATCGGCCGACGCGGGCCGCTACCCGGCCCGGTACCTCTTCCGCTTCCTCGACCACCACGGGATGCTCACCGTCAGCGGATCGCCCGAGTGGCGCACCGTCGTCGGCGGCTCCCGGACGTACGTGGACCGCGTGGTCGAGCGGATCGGCGACGTCCGCACCTCCACCCCGGTACGGACCGTGCTCCGGCACGCGGACGGCGTCGAGGTGACCACGGCGGATCGGACCGAGGAGTTCGACCACGTCGTCCTAGCGACTCACGCCGACACCGCGCTCGACCTGCTCGGTGACGCCACCGCGGACGAGAAGGCCTTGCTCGGCGCGTTCGACTACTCGGTGAACCCGACCTGGTTGCACACCGACGCGTCCGTCCTGCCGAAGGCCCAGCGGGCCCGGTCGTCCTGGAACTACCGGATGCGGGACTGTGGTGAGGACCAGCCGCAGGTGCTCGTCAGCTACTGGATGAACCGTTTGCAGGGCCTCGATTCCGGCGACCAGTACCTGGTGACGCTGAACCCCGACGGCTGGGTCGATCCCGACCGCGTGCTTCGGCGGATGACGTACGCGCATCCGGTCTTCACGCCCGAGTCGGTGGCCGCGGCGGACGGGCTGCGGTCGGCCGGCGGTCCGCGGCTCGCGTTCGCCGGGGCGCACCTGGGCTGGGGGTTCCACGAGGACGGCTGCCGGTCCGGGGTCGAGGCGGCGGAGAGGTTCGGCACCAGGTGGTAGCCCTCCCCCAAGTTCCTGCGATCGTTCCCGGGTACGTGAGCCACGCCCGCAGGTTCCCCCAGGACCACCGGTTCCGGTACCGGACGTACCAGTGGCTCGTCGATGTCACCGATCTCCCGGAGCACCGGCCGCTCGCGTCGTTCCGGGTCTCCGACCACCTCGGCGATCCGGACCGCTCGTTGCGGGAGAACGTGGCCACCTTCACCGCGGCGCACGGCGTCCCGCTGGCCGCCGACGACCGGGTCCTGATGCTCGCGAACGCGCGCAACCTCGGGTACGTGTTCGACCCGCTCACGGTGTTCTGGTGCTTCACCGCGACGGGCGAGCTGCGCTGTGTCGTGTTCGAGGTGCACAACACGTACGGCGAACGGCACGCGCAGCTGGCGAAGCCGGACGACCACGGCCGGTTCTCGCTGGCCAAGGAGTTCTACGTCTCGCCGTTCTTCACCGTCGACGGGCGGTACGACGTGACGCTGCGGCTGGAGCCGGACCGGGTCGCCGTAGTGGTCGAGCTGACCCAGGACGACCGCCGGGTGTTCTCCGCGACCTTCGCCGGGCGGCCCCGGCCGGCCCGCGGCGGGGCCGTGGTCAAGGCGGCGCTGCGGGTGCCGTTCGTGACCTATCAGGTCTGGGCGCTGATCCGAATGCACGGTGTCTGGCTCTGGTTCCGCCGCCTGCCGGTGATCCAGCGCCGTCGTCACGTTCCGCCGGAAGGAGTCCGATGAGCACCACCCTGCAGCTGGTCGACGCAGAACGGTGGCCCGGTGTCGCCCGGGTCCCGCACAGCCCGGTTCGGGCCGCGGCCGCGCGCCGGATCCTGCACAGCGCCGTCCGCGACCTGCCGCTCGTCGTCCAGTTGCCGGACGGGACGAAGCTGGGTGCGGGCGCCACGGGGGCGCCCGAGCTCCGGATCGTCTCGGACGCGTTCTTCCACCGGATCGGCACCGACCTGAAGATCGGGTTCGGCGAGGCGTACATGGCCGGCGACTGGCGGGCCGCCCCGGGCACCGACCTGGCCGAGCTGCTCACCGTCTTCGCCCGCAAGCTGGCCGTGCTGGTGCCGCCGGCCCTGCAGCGGTTCCGCCGGCTGCTCGAACGACCGATTGCCGAGCGCAACGACCGGACCGGGGCGCGGGCCAACATCGCCCGGCACTACGACCTGTCGAACGAGTTGTTCGGTACCTTCCTCGACCCGACGCTGTCGTACTCCTCGGCCTGGTTCAGCGACGACCGCGGTGACAGGCCCGGCGCGCTGGCCGAGGCGCAGCGGCGCAAGATCGAGGGCGTGCTCGACTACGCCGGGGTGCGGGACGGATCACGGGTCCTGGAGATCGGGACCGGCTGGGGCCAGCTCGCCATCCAGGCCGCCCAGCGCGGCGCCACGGTCCGCTCGATCACGCTGTCGGCCGAGCAGCGCGACCTGGCCCGCAAGCGGATCGCGGAAGCCGGGGTGACGGCGACCGTCGACCTGTGCGACTACCGCGACGTCCAGGGCCAGTACGACGCGATCGTGAGCGTGGAGATGATCGAGGCGGTCGGCGAGCAGTACTGGCCGACGTACTTCGCGACCGTGGACCGGTTGCTCGCGCCCGGCGGCCGGTTCGGGCTGCAGTCGATCACGATGCCGCACGACCGGTTGCTGGCGACCCGGCACGCGCAGGGCTGGATCCACCAGTACATCTTCCCGGGCGGCCTGATCCCGTCGCTGGAGGCGATCGAGCGGATCGCCGCGGCGTCCGGCGGCCTGGCCGTCACCGACCGGCGTGACTTCGGGGCGGACTACGCGCGCACGCTGCGGCTGTGGCGCGACCGGTTCACCGCCGAGGCCGCGACCGTGGCGAACCTCGGGTTCGACGCGGTGTTCCGGCGGATGTGGGAGTTCTACCTCGCCTACTCCGAGGCCGGTTTCCGGTCCGGGTACCTGGGGGTTTTGCAGTTGTCACTGAGCCGGAGGAGCTGACCGGATGGACCTGGCCGGACGCAGGATCTGGATCGTCGGAGCGTCCTCCGGCATCGGCGCGGCGGCGGCCCGCGAACTCGCCGACCGCGGCGCGCGGGTGGCCGTCTCGGCGCGTCGCGAGGACGCGTTGCGCGAGGTTGCCGGGGACCGGATGGCCGTGGTGCCAGTGGACATCACCGACCGGGCCGGGGTGCGGCGGGCCGCCGAGGAGGTGGACCGCGCGCTCGGCGGGCTCGACATCGTGGTGCTGAGTGCCGGCTTCTGGGAACAGATGAAGGACTTCGACGTCGACTCGTTCCAGCGGCACCTGGACGTCAACCTGACCGGGACGGCGAACTGCCTGGACGCGGTGATCCCGCGGTTCCAGGCCGCCGGCGCCGGCATCATCGTCGGCATCTCCTCGGTCGCGGGGTACCGCGGTCTGCCCGGGGCGGAGGCGTACGGCGCGACGAAGGCCGCGCAGCTCAACCTGTTCGAGGCGCTGCGGGCGAGACTGCGGCCGGACGGGATCGACGTGCTGACCGTCTGCCCGGGGTTCGTCGAGACCGAGATGACCGAGACGAACACGTTCCCGATGCCGTTCATCATCCCCGCCGACCAGGCCGGCCGGGCGATCGCGGACGGGATCGCGAAGCGGTCGGCGCGGATCGTCTTCCCCTGGCAGATGGCCTGGCTGATGCGGTTGGCGAAGCTGGTCCCGGACCGGCTCTGGGCGCTCGCTCTCACCCCTCGGTCCTGACCTGTCCGAATCAGGACACAGGTGTTGCCGCGAGGACCGCGGCCTGCCTACGGTCCTGCCGGACGTTGCCGCCTGCCCTGAGGAGCCCGCTCACATGGCCGACCGCGATTCGTTGGACGGGTGGCGCCTCGGCGGCCCGCTGACCGTGGCCAAGGTCACGACCGAGTACGCCGAGACCCCGCTCGGGACCGACGTCGGCCGGCCGCGGCTCGGCTGGGTCGCCACCGCCCCCGGGTACGGCGCGACTCAGTCGGCGTACCAGCTGCTGGTGGCGACGGATCCCGGACTCCTGGCCGACGGACGCGCCGACGTCTGGGACTCGGGCCAGGTGGAGTCCGCCGCGATCCAGACCGAGTACGACGGACCGGCGCTGACCCCGAGGACCCGGTACCACTGGGCCGTCCGGCTCTGGGACGGGACCGGTGCCGCCGGCAACTGGAGTGAGCCGGCCTGGTTCGAGACCGCCTTGCTGGACGAGGGATTCGGCGCCGCGGAGTGGATCGGCGGACCCGGTGACGCGGCTCCCTTGCTGCGCCGTGAGTTCGCCGTGACCAGTCCCGTGGTTCGCGCGCGGCTCTATGCCTGCGGTCTCGCGTACGCCGATCTGCGGCTCAACGGTCGAGCGGTGGGCGACGCCATTCTCGATCCCGGGTTCACCGACTACGACAAGACGGTGCTCTACGTGACCCACGACGTCACCGAGCTGATCGGCACCGGCGGCAACGTCCTCGGCGCCGAGCTCGGCCGCGGCTTCTACGGGCTGACCACGCCGAACGTCTGGCGCTGGCACGAGGCACCGTGGATCGGCGATCCACGGTTGCTCGCCCGGCTGGTGATCGAGCACGAGGACGGTTCGGTCAGCGAGGTGGTCACCGACTCGAGCTGGCGGTTCGCCGCGGGGCCGACGGTGTCCGACTCGCTGTACGCCGGAGAGACGTACGACGCCCGCCTCGCCCGGCCCGGCTGGGATGCGATCGGTTTCGACGACTCCACGTGGTCCCCGGTCGCCACCTTGCCCGCACCGCGAGGTTCGCTGGTCGCCCAGGCGCACGAGCCGATCCGCGTGATCGAGGACGTCCGGCCGATCGCGGTCACCTCACCGCGGGACGGTGTGCGGGTGGCCGACTTCGGGATCACCACGGCGGGCTCGGTGGCGATCCGGGTGACGGCGCCGGCCGGGACGCGGATCAGCCTGCAGTACGGCGAGACGGTCGGCGCGGACGGGTTGGTCGAGGCGTTCAGCCATCACGTCGAGGGCGGCCGGTTCCAGCGCGACGAGTACGTCGCCGCGGGCCACGGCGTCGAGGAGTGGGAGCCGCGCTTCTCGTACAAGGGCTTCCGGTACGTGCAGATCGACGGGCCGGGTGAGGTGGAGCTGACCGCCCGGGTCGCGCACTCCGACGTCCGCGACATCAGCCGGTTCACCGCCGACGCGCCGCTGTACGACCAGTTCGAGCAGGCGATGCGCCGGACCGTGCTGAACAACCTGCACGGGATTCCCACCGACACCCCGATGTTCGAGAAGAACGGCTGGACCGGGGACGCCCAGGTCGGCGCGCCGACGATGCTGGCCCAGCTCGACCTGGCCCGGTTCTTCACCAAGTGGCTCGGCGACATCCGGGACAGCCAGCAGGACGACGGCAAGCTGCCGGTGATCGTGCCGAGCGGCGGCTGGGGATTCACCGAGCTCTCCCCCGCGACCGAGTGGCCGACGGTGTACCCGTTCCTGCTCCGCGAGATGCACCGGACGTACGGCGACTCCCGGCTCCTCCACGACCACTGGGACGCCGTCCTGCGGTACGTGGACTGGGAGCTCGCCCGGGTCGAGGACGGCCTGTCCGTCAGCGTTCTCGGCGATTGGCTGCCGCCCGGATACGGTCAGGGCCCGGCCCCCGAGGACCGCCGGCTCACCGGCACGGCGTACCTGTACCGCGCAGTGCTCGCGACCGCGGAGATCGGTGACCTGATCGGCCGGGCGGGCGAGGCCGAGCGACTCCGCAAGGCCGCGGCCGAGCTGGCCGAAGGGCTGAACCGGGCCTTCCTCGACCGCGAGGCGGGGATCTACCGGACCGACTCGGACCCCGACTACCGGCAGACCTCGAACGCGGTCCCGCTCGCCTTCGGGCTGGTCCCGGACGACCTGGTCCCGCGGGTCGTGGCGAACCTGGTCGCCGACATCGAGGCGCGTGACTTCCACCTGAACACCGGCTGCCTCGGCGTCGGCGTCCTGTTGCCGGTGCTCACCCAGTACGGGCGCGCGGACGTGGCCACCAAGGTCGCGCTGCAGCGGACGTTCCCGAGCTGGGGGTACTGGATCGACCAGGGCGCGGACACGATGTGGGAGAAGTGGGAGCTGGACTCACGGTCCCGCAACCATTACTTCCAGGGCACCGTGGTCCAGTGGCTGCTGGAGAACGTGGCCGGGGTCCGCAACCTCGCCAACGGGTGGGAGCGGATCCTGGTCCGGCCCGACGCGCGGGCCGAGGTGAAGTCCGCGTCGCTGCGGACCGACACGGTCCGCGGCAAGGTGGTCGCGACCTGGAAACGGTCCGGCCGGGTGCTGCAACTGGAGGTCCAGGTCCCCGTCGGCTCGACGGCCGAGGTGCACGTCCCGGCGCGGGCGGTCGCGGACGTCAGTGCGGTCCCGGCGCCGTACGCGGGTGAGCCGGTCTGGCGGGACGGCTACGCGGTCTTCACCGTGCCGGCCGGGCAGTGGAACTTCACGACCCGGACCGCTTCGTGAACAGCAGGTCCCGGCAGTCCCGGCCCTCCGCCTGAGCCCGCGCCTCGAACTTGGTGACCGGCCGCCATTCGGGGCGCGGCGCCCAGCCGTCGTACTGGTTGGCCAGCGACGGCTCGGCGGTGCAGATCTCCAGCATCCGCTCCGCGTAGTCGGCCCAGTCGGTGGCCAGGTGCAACGTTCCGCCGGGGCGTAGCCGGGATGCGACCAGGCGGACGAACGGGCCGGTGACGAGGCGGCGTTTGTGGTGCCGCTTCTTCGGCCACGGGTCGGGGAAGTAGATCCGGACGCCGTCCAGCGACTCCGGCGGCAGGTGGTCGCGGAGGAAGTCGAGCGCGTCGCCCTGCAGCAGCCGGACGTTGGTGAGGTCGTACTTCTCCACCCAGAGCATCAGCTGCCCGAGACCGGCCGGGTACACCTCGGCGGCCAGGTGGTTCACGTCCGGGGTGGCGACCGCGAGCTGGGCCGTGCCTTCGCCCATGCCCGAACCGATCTCGAACACGGTCGGCGCCTCCCGGCCGAACCAGGCGGCCAGATCGACGGCGCCGGGCGGCAGGTCCTCCTGGGTCCGGCCGAGCTCGGACCACCGGGTGGCCCAGACCCGCTTCTGTCCGACGGTCATCCGCACGCTCCGCCGGACGGTGCTGAACACCCCCGCCTGCCGTACCTGATCCAGCGTCGTCTCCACCGGCCAAACCTAACCCGGTACCCCGGGCGCGGCCGAAATCGGCGACGACCGTCAGGCCGTCCTCCGCCGGCTCGGGCGGCCGTACTCGTGCAGCACCGGGTCGACGCGGAGCCGGGCGAGACCACGGCTCGACTGACTCTTGACGGTCCCGACCGAGCACCCGACCACGGCGGCCGCCTCGGCCTCGGTCAGCTCGGCCAGGTAGCGCAGGACCACGACGGTACGCATCCGCCGCGGCAACCGGCCGAGCGCCTCGGTGAGCACCTCCTCGTGCTCGATCCGGGCGAAGTGGTCCACCGGGACCACGGTCGCCGGCAGCTCGTCGGTCGGGAACTCGAGCTTGCCCTTCTTCACCCGCCACCAGGCCCGGCAGGTGTTGACCAGCACCTGCCGCACGTACGGCCCGGGGTCGGCACCGTCGATCGTCGGCCAGGCCCGCCAGCACTTGGCCAGCGTCGTCTGGACCAGGTCCTCGGCCAGTCCCCGGTCCTGCGTCAACGCGTACGCCGTCCCCAGCAGACTGCCGTACCGGGTCGCCACGAAGTCACTGAACTCCGTGGCCGCCGGCAACTCCTCCATGCGATCGCCCCCCAGGCGTGCACTGCCCTCGTACCGCAGCAGGCTCGCGCAGAGCGCTTTCACCGCGCATTCATCACCGGCCACCCGATGAATGCGCCCGCCGTCACTCGCCCCAGAACAGGTGGTCCACCACGATCCGGGCGCGCCGGGTCCGGCGCCGGTAGTCGTCGGCGAACCGGCTGCTCTCCCCCGGCGGATAGCCGCAGATCTGGGCCACCGCGGCGAGGTCACGTGGATCCCGAGGCAGCGAGTCGCTCGGCCGCGCCCGGACCAGCATGATCGCGTTCCGGATCCGGGTCGCCAGCTCCCACGCGGAGCGCAGGACCGCCGCGTCCTCCGCGTCGACCAGACCGGCGTCGACACCCGCCTGCAGAGCTCGGAGGGTCCGGGTCGTCCGCAGCCCCTCGACGCGATGGGCCTCACGCATCTGCAGCAGCTGGACCGTCCACTCGATGTCGGCCAGGCCGCCGCGCCCGAGCTTGGTGTGGGTCGCCGGGTCGGCACCGCGCGGCAGGCGTTCGGCGTCGACGCGCGCCTTGATCCGGCGGATCTCCAGCACGTCCGAGTCCTTGATGCCCTCCTCCGGGTACCGCAGCGGATCGATGAGGGCGCGGAACTTCTCGCACAGGTCGGCATCCCCGCACAACGGGTCCGCCCGCAGCAACGCCTGCGCCTCCCACACGGCCGACCAGCGCGCGTAGTACGACGCATAGGAGGCGAGTGTCCGCACGAGCGGGCCCTGACGTCCCTCCGGCCGCAGGTCCGCGTCGACCGCCACGGCCGGGTCCGCGCCGGGCAGGGCGAGCAGGCGGCGCAGCTCGGTGGCGGCCTGGGTGGCGAAGTCGGTCGCCGCCTTCTCGGAGGCTCCCGGGACCGGGTCGTGCACGAACATCACGTCCGCGTCGCTGCCGTAGCTGAGCTCGTGCCCGCCGAACCGGCCCATCGCGACGATCGCCATCCGGGTCGGCTCCTCGCCGCCCTTGGCCACCGTCCGTCGGGCCACCTCGAGCGCCGAGGTCAGGGTCGCGATCGAGACCGTGGTGAGCGCCTCGCCGACCGCGTGCACGTCGAGCATCGACGACAGATCCGCCGCCGCCACCCGGAACAGCTCGCGCCGCCGGACCGCGCGGATCGCGGCCACCCCGGCCTCCGGCTCCTCCTGCCGCTTCGCCGCGGCCGCCATCTCGGTCTGCAACGCGGGCAGCGTCCGGGGGACCAGCTCGCGTTCGTCGGCGAGCATCGCGGTCGCCTCGGGCGCACGCTGCAACAGGTCCACGGCGTACCGGCCGCTGGCGAGCAGGTGGGCCAGCCGCTCCGCCGAGGCGCCCTCGTCGCGGAGCTGGCGCAGGTACCAGGGGGTGGAGCCGAGCCCGTCGGAGATGGTCCGGAACGCGAGCAGCCCGGCGTCCGGGTCGGGCGACTCTGCGAACCAGCCGAGCATCGCGGGCAGCAACGCCTTCTGGATCGAGGCCCGCCGGGACACCCCCTCGGACAACGCCTCGATGTGCCGCAGCGCCGAGGCGGGATCGGCGTACCCGAGGGCGGTGAGCCGCTCCTTCGCGGCCTTCGGGGTGAGCCGGATCTCCTCCCCCGGGATCCGCGCGACCGCGTTCAGCAGCGGCCGGTAGAACAGCTTCTCGTGCAACCGGCGGACCTCGAGCGCGTGCTTCTTCCACTCCGCGGTCAGGTCGGTGACCGGGTTCTTGGTGAAGCCGAGCGACCGTCCGAGCCGGCGCAGGTCGTCCTTGTCGTCGGGAACCTGATGGGTCCGCCGCAACCGGTACAGCTGGATCCGGTGCTCCATCAGCCGCAGGAACCGGTACGCGTCCGCGAGCACGGCGCCGTCGGTCCGGCCGACGTACCCCGATCCGGTCAGCTCCTCCAACGCGACCAGCGTCGTCCCGCTCCGGACCGACTCGTCGCCGCGCCCGTGCACCAACTGGAGCAGCTGGACCGCGAACTCCACGTCCCGCAGTCCACCGGGACCGAGCTTGAGCTGGCGGTCCACGTCGGCCGCCGGAAGGTGGTCGACCACCCGCCGGCGCATCGCCTGGACGTCGTCGACGAACCCGTCCCGGTCGGCGGCCGACCAGGTCAGGCTGCCGATCCGCTCCACGTACTCCTTGCCGAGGTCGGCGTCACCCGCGATCGGCCGGGCCTTCAGCAGGGCCTGGAACTCCCAGGTCTTGGCCCAGCGCTGGTAGTAGGCCAGGTGGCTGTCCAGCGTCCGGACCAGCGGGCCCGCCTTGCCTTCGGGACGCAGTGCCGCGTCGACCGGCCAGAGTGTGCCCTCGGCGGTGTGCGCCGAGCAGATCCGCATCGTGGCCGCGGCCAGCTGGCTGCCCGTCTTCAGCGCGGCCGCCTCGTCCTCGTCGGCCAGCGGCTCGGCCACGAACAACACGTCGACGTCGCTGACGTAGTTCAGCTCCCGGCCACCGCATTTGCCCATGGCAATGATCGCGAGCCGGCAGTCGGCGGCGTCCGGGTGCTTCGCGAAGTAGTCGTTCCGCGCGATCCGCAACGCCGTCTCCAGCGCACCACCGGCGAGGTCGGCCAGGACCGCGGCGACCTCGTCGACGAGCAGCCCTTCGGCCAGGTCGCGCGCGGCGAGTCGGAGCAACAACCGCCGGTACTCGACCCGCAGCGCGTCCACCGGGTTCTCCGCGTCGACCGCGGTGGCCAGGCACGAGGCCACGTCGTCCGGGGTCGGCCGGACCTGGGCGAGAGCGGGATCGGCGAGGTCGTACCAGTGCCGGGGATGCACGCTCAGGTGCCGGCCGAGCGCCTCGCTCGCGCCCAGGACGCAGCACAGCCGGCGGCGGAAGTCGTCGTCCATGTCCAGCGTCCGCGCGAACGCGGCCAGGTCGTGGCCGTGCTGGTGCAGCGATTCGGCCAGGCCCAGCAGCCCGTGCAGGGCCAGATCGGGATCGGCCGTCTCCGACAGCGAGGCGACCAGCTGGTCGGTCGCCATCGGGCTGTACGAGTCGAGCGCGTCCAGCTCCTCGAGTGTCCTGCCGGCCCGCTGCGGGTCCGCGAACCCCAGCCGGGCCAGTCGCCCCTCACCAGAAACCTTCCGCGACTCTGCCACCCCCGCAGGTTATCGAGTCCCGCCCGGGCGGCCGGACGGCAGATTGCGATGGGATTGCGGAAAACACACGGAGTCGTGTAGCGAAAACGCTCGGTGACGGGCATGATGCTTGGTCATGGTCATGATGACGGGGTCGCTCTCTGTCCGGGGCTCGGTGGTCTGGTTGACGCCCCAGCAGGGTGGGCGAGTGTCCGGGCCGCCTGAGCCGGACTACGACTACGACTACACAGCCACCGCCTACCTGCCGCCGCGCACCGTGGAGGACGAGCAGGTCGGCATCGCACTGCGCCGGTTCGCGCCGGGTGCCTGGCGGTCCGCCGCCGAGGGCATCCTGGTGCCCGGGCACGGGTACCGCGCTCAACAGGTGGTCCCTGGATGCCTGGTGGTGGTTACCGAGGGAGTCCGTCCGGTCGGGTTCCTCACGATCGAGGAGGTGTCCGCGTTGGCGCCCGACGGCACGCCCGTTCCCGAGCCGCGCCGCACCGACCCGGCCATCACCGGACTGACCCGGCTCGAACCGGTCCCGGCGGACCCGCCGTACCGGCACTCCACCGCGGCCTCGCGGTGGACCACCCAGGAGCCGGCCGCCATCCCTTAAAGAAGGAGACGCGCCCCGACAGCACCTCACCTGCCGGGCACGTTCCGAGACAACCCGAAAGGCCGGCGGTCGTCGCGACCGCCGGCCCTCCTCTTGGCGTCCAGCCGGTCCGCTCAGAAGGCGAACTGGTTCAGCACCGCGAACTTGTCCGTGCCACCGCCGTTGGCGGCGACCACGATCCGCCGGGTGATGGTGTGGCTCGCCGTCGTGGCGAGGTCCAGCTTGAACTTGCTCATCGTGAAGTTGCTCTGCGAGTACCCGGTGAACGCGCCGCTGTCGGCGGAGTACACGAGTCCGTAGGTCTCGTTGTCCGCGCTGGTCCCGGCCTGGCCGATCCACCGCTTCACGTCCGGTACCTGGCTGAACGGACCGCCGCTGGTGACGACCGGGGAGCCCGACACGGCCGATCGCGAGCCCGGTCCGTCGTGGTCGAGCGCGTCACCGGCCCAGACCGACAACGCCGCGCCGGAGTCGTTGGTGAACGTCGTCGCCGCCGTGACGTACTGCTCGTCGGCCGTCGCGGTGTAGGTGGTGACGATCTTCAGCCCCGGGTGTTCCGCGGAGGTGCCGGTGACCCGGACGACCGCCTTCTCGCCGGTGTTCTCGACGATCCGCACGTCGTTCGACCGGGTCTGCAGCTGCGCCCACGCGTTCCCGCCGGTCGGCTCCGCGGTGCTCACGTAAGGCAGATTGATCCAGTCGATCTGGTCCGGCCGGCCGGTGATCGCCAGGTCCAGGACCTTGCCGGTGGTGGACTGGTTCAGCTGCGGATCGTTGTAGACCTTGGCGATCGCCATCGCCAGGTGCTTGTTCTCGATCACCACGTCACCCGGCCCACCTTCGACCAGGCCGCTCGGCAGCCGCTTGCCGATACTCGCATCGACGGTCACCGGGGCCACCTCGAGATCCACCTGGGCCGAGCCGCCCTCGCCGACCTCGATCTCCCGGGCCGCGGTGCCGAACCCGAGCTGGGCGACCTGGATCGTGTACCGGCCCGCGCCCTGCGGCAGCCCGACCCGGTAGTTGCCAGCGGCATCCGTCGTGGTGCGGCCGATCGCCGTCCCGTTCTGGACCACCAGCACCGTGCTGCCGGCCGCGGCGCCACCGGTCGCCTTGTTGGTGACCTTGCCGGAGACCAACGGCCACGGCTTGGCCGCGACCCCGCCGGGCGTGAACGCGTACAGGTTGCCATCGAACGCCCCGGCGACCACGGTGTTCCCACTGACCGCCGGACCCGCGGATACCCAGGTACCGATGTTCTGCGACCACAACGGCTGCCCGGTGCGGAGGTCGAGCGCGGAGAACCCGCCACTGTTCGCGCCGACGAACAACGTGTTCCCCGACACCGCCGGTGAGGTGAAGGAGCCACCCCGGTACTGCGAGCCCGGCAGCAGCTGGTCCCAGATCACGGCACCGGTGTTCGCGTCCAGCGCGGTGACCGCACCGCTGGGGAAGGACATGTACACGGTATTGCCCTTGATCGCGGCCGCCGACGGCGTCGCACCGCTGCTCGCCAACGACGGGTGCGCGCTGGTGTAGCTCCACAGCACCGCGCCGGTCGCACCGTCGCGGGCCACGATGCCGTTGTTCGACCCGATGTAGACCTTGCCGTCAGCGGCGGACGGTACGCCGTCCTGCCAGCCGCCGAGGGTGTCGCTCCCGGTCCACAGCTTCTGACCGGTCTTCAGGTCGTACGCGATCACGACGCTGCCGTCCTGGTTGCCCACGTACACCCGGCCGTCCGCGACCGCGGGCGTCCCGTCGGACATGGTGTTGCCGGCCATCGGCGAGGCCCACACCCGCTGCCCGGTCTTCGCGTCCAGAGCGAGCAGCAGTCCGGCCGCCGCCTCACCGAAGCGGGTCTGGAACGGGAAGAGCACCTTGCCGTCGGCAACGGTGACGCCGTAGTACCCGTAGGTGCGCTGGTTGCTGCCGGCCGGCGCCGTCTCCGGGTCGTGCCGCCACTTCAGCCGACCCGTCTTCGCGTCCACCGCGAACAGCGTGCCGCGCAGGGTCGGGACGTACACGAGCCCGTCCGCCACGGCCACACTGCCGTGCACCGACGACGGCACGGAGTAGCTCCACAGCTTCTTGCCGGTGGCGAGGTTCACCGCGTGCACCGCGCTGTTGCCGTCGCCGTTCTCGTCCCGGGTGCCGGCGTAGACCACCCCGCCGGCAATCGCGGGCGAGCCGGTGAGGAAGGTGCCCTTGGTCCGGTACGACCAGGCGAGCCGTTGTCCGGCGGCGATGGCGTCCTGGGCGACACCGCCGTGCGACGCGTCCCCGTGGTGCTGGGACCAGTCAGCGCCGGCGACCGGACGGATCGCCTTCTCGGCGGTGAGGGTGAACTTCGACGTACCCTTCCAGGTCGCCCCGGTCCGGTCGGCGGCCTCCACTTCGAGGGTGTGCCGGCCGACCTTGGCGCTGGGCGGCAGCTCGGAGTACCAGGTGAACTCACCGGTGGAGGTCAACGGGTGCCAGCCGCCGTTGTCGAGGCGGTACCGGACCTTCTTCGGCGCGTCGGTGGTGTCGTACGCGTTCACCTGGATCCCGGGGAACCGGTCCAGCGGGACCGACGACCCCGGGGCCGGGCTGACGATGGTGAGGTCCTTCTCGGCGCCGTAGATCCGGAACGGGTTGTCGAAGGTCTTGGTGTCCATGTTCACGAACCGGAACCCGCGGGGCGAGTTGTCGATCGTGTACGAGCTGGACACCGTCTGGATGTGCTTGGCGGTGCCGGCGAAGTCGCTCTTCGGCTCGACGTCGTTGCTGTGCTCGTGCCCGACCAGCACCAGCTCGGCGCCGTACTGCTCCAGCACCTTGCCGTACTCGTCGTACACCGACGGTGAACCGAACGGCACGTTCATCGGCTGGTGGGCCAGCACAACCAGGTGCTTGCCCTTCTTCATGTGCAGGGCGAGGTCGGCCTTGACCCACTCGAGCTGCTCGGCGAACGGGGCGGCGCCGTTGTTCTCCAGAACCAGGAAGTGCCGGTCGCTGTAGTCGAAGGAGTACCACTCCGGGCCGACGTGCTGGCGGTAGTTGTTGATCCGCGCCCCGTACGTCGAGCCGGCCGAGTACTCGTGGTTCCCGACGGCCGGCCAGACCGGCACCTTGGACTTGGCCGTGCCTGCCTTGTACGTGCTGAACTCGGCGTCGGTCGCGTTGTTGGTCAGGTCGCCGCTGACCTGGATGAAGGCGAGGTTCTGCCGGGTCGAGTTGATCTCGGTGATCTGCTCGGGCAGCTGCGCGTTGACGTGCGGGTCGGCCACGTTGCCGAAGGTGAAGCCGCCGTTCGCCGACTGCTTGTCCTTGCGCAGACCGAAGTCGGCCAGCTGGCTGTCCCCGGCCGCGAGCCGGCCGAGGTTCCGGTAGAACCTGGGCGTCATGGTGTCGTCCGTACCCACCGAGTAGCCGGACGGCTGGTTGACGAAGACCAGGTCGACGTCACGGCGTTCGACGTCGGTACTGAAGCTGTAGTGGCCCTGGGCATCGGTCACGACGATCTGCTGACCGTCCGAGACGCTGACCCCGGCCAGCGGGGTCTCGCCCTGGTCGAACCGGTTGTCGTTGTCCCGGTCCTCGAACACCGTGCCCGAGATCGTCGCGCTGGGCGCGTCGACGGCATCGGCGATGACGCCGGTCAACGGAACCGCGACGACCAGGGCGGTCAGACCGCCGGTGAGGCCGTACAGGAGTTTGTGCCACTTCGTCGTGGCAGCTGGGTGATCGCTCGACTTACGGGTCAGGCGGATCATGCGAGGAAGAACCTTTCTACGAACCAGCAGAGGCCGAAGGCGGCGACGACCCCGGTCGCCGAACGCACCGCCGGAACCGAGAAACGGGTCCGGCGGATCAGCAGGACCAGCGGGAACACGGCGACCAGCAGGAGCGCCTGGCCGACCTCGATGCCGACGTTGAAGCTCAGCAGCGAGACCAGCAGTTCCGGACTGACCCGATCGGTGATCCGCAACGACCCGGCGAACCCGAGGCCGTGCAGGAGACCGAATCCGAACACCACCGGCAGCCGGTGCCGGGTGGAGCCGAGCAGGTTCTCGACGGCGACGAACGCGATCGAGAGCGCGATCAGCGGTTCGACCACCACCGCCGGTACCGTGAACCCGCCCAGCAGGGTGGAGACGAGCGTGACGCTGTGCGCCACGGTGAACATCGAGACCACCTGGACCAGGCTGCGGAAGCTGGTCGCGCCGAGCATCAGGGCCACCACGAACAACACGTGGTCCAGCCCGAGCAGGATGTGCTCGACGCCCATCTTGCCGAACTGCAGACTCGACCCGGCCAGCGTGTTGTCGCCGACGGTGAAGTCGTGGTGGCCGCGGTCGAACACGGTCCGGCCGGTCTCACCGCCGAAGGAGTACTCGACCAGGTTGGTGTGGTCGTCGGCGACCGCCTCCTCGTCGCCGAACACGGTGTACTTCAGGTGGTACGACCCGCCGTCCCCGGCACACGTGTACACGAGCCCGAGTTCGGCGTACGCCTTCTGCGCGCGCTGACCGACGGACGTGGTCTCCAACTCTGGCTCGCAGGCGGCGCCGTCGAGCGCCACCACCACCCGGTCGTGCAGGTACTCCGCGATCGCCGGCTTTCCCGCGTCGAGGGCCTGGGCGCGCCGGCCGTCGTCGGTGGCGGGGGCGCCGAGGTCGACGGCCCGCGCGAGCACGGCGTACTCGAGGCTGAGCTGATAGGTGACCCGGTGACCGTCCTGGTGGACGGTCGCGTACCCGGTGGAGGCGATCACGTGGGCGGAGGCGGTGGCCGCTCCCCCGGCGAGGAGGAAGAGGACCAGGCCCGCGACAGCGAGGAGGCGGCGGCGCATGAGACCCCATCCCACGCGGCCCCGGCGACCAATCAGTGACAGCTCAGGAAACTATTTGCCGCCGGATCACGGCCAAATGTCACCAGGTGCGAACCTGTCGCAGCACGTACACACAGTGTTACCGTCATCACTATGCGTCGATGGAAGCGGGTCCTCGCAATCGTCGTTGTCGCCGCTCTCGCGTTCGCGCTGGAGGGCTGGATCGCCAGTGCGCAGGCCGCGTCACCGATGTTCCACACCTGCACCTACACCCGGACGGCGGCGACCGGGGCCGAGCGGCCGCCGTACTCGCTCGCGCCGACGCTGGGCCTGGTCAAGGTGGTGGTCGACACCAGCGCCGGACCGATCGAGCTCGAGCTGGATCGGCGGCAGGCACCGTGCGCGGTGCACAGCCTGGACCACCTCGCGCTGCGCGGGTTCTACGACGGGACGTCGTGCGACCGGCTCACGGCCACGCTGCTGGAATGCGCGCCGGCCGACGCGGGGTACACCTTCCGCGCCGAGGCGAGCGGGCGCGAGACGTATCCACGAGGCACGGTGGCCCTGTCCGGTACGGGCTCACACGGCAGCAGGTTCTTCGTCGTCCATCAGCAGGTCGACCTACCCGCGCGGTACACCGTGGTCGGCCGAGTCGTCGCCGGGATCGGCGTGCTCGACAATGTGGTTGCCGGCGGCATCGGCGCCGATGGTAGGCCGCGGACGCCGGTGACGATCACCGACGTCCGCGTGGGCTGAGCCGCTACAGGACCGGCAGCAGCTTGTTCAGCTCGAACGGGGTGACCTGGCGGCGGTAGTCCTGCCACTCGACCCGCTTGTTCCGCAGGAAGAAGTCGAAGACGTGCTCGCCGAGCGTCTCGGCGACCAGCTCGCTGTCCTCCATCGCGCTGATCGCCTCGGCCAGGCTGCTCGGCAGCGGCTTGATCCCGAGGGCGCGGCGCTCCCGGTCGGTCAGCGACCAGATGTCGTCCTCGACCTCGCGCGGCAGCTCGTAGCCCTCCTCGATGCCCTTCAGCCCGGCCGCGAGCATCAGCGCGAACGCGAGGTACGGGTTCGCCGCCGAGTCCAGCGAACGGAACTCGACCCGGCTGGACTGGCCCTTGTGCGGCTTGTACATCGGCACCCGGACCAGCGCGGACCGGTTGTTGTGGCCCCAGGAGACGAACGACGGCGCCTCGTCACCGACGGCGAGCCGCTTGTACGAGTTCACCCACTGGTTCGTCACCGCGGTGATCTCGGCCGCGTGGTGCAGCAGCCCGGCGATGAAGGCGCGGCCGGTCTTGGACAGCTGGTACTGCGCGCCGCCCTCGAAGAACGCGTTCCGGTCGCCCTCGAACAGCGACATGTGGGTGTGCATCCCGGACCCCGGCTGGTCGCTCAGCGGCTTCGGCATGAACGACGCGTTGATGCCCTGGCTGAGCGCGACCTCCTTCACCACCACCCGGAAGGTCATGATGTTGTCGGCGGTGCTCAGCGCGTCGGCGTACCGCAGGTCGATCTCCTGCTGACCCGGGCCGCCCTCGTGGTGGCTGAACTCGACCGAGATGCCCATCGACTCCAGCATCGTGATCGCCTCGCGGCGGAAGTCGTTGCCGATGCCCTGCGGGGTGTGGTCGAAGTACCCGGACGAGTCCACCGGCTCCGGCACCGTGCCGGGCGCGCCGGTCAGCGACTTGAACAGGTAGAACTCGATCTCGGGGTGGGTGTAGAAGGTGAACCCGAGGTCGGCCGCCTTGGCCAGGGTCCGCTTCAGCACGTACCGGGGGTCGGCGAAGGACGGCGAGCCGTCGGGCATGTTGATGTCGCAGAACATCCGCGCCGTCCCCATCGTCTCGCCCCGCCAGGGCAGGATCTGGAACGTCGACGGATCCGGTTTGGCCAGCATGTCCGCCTCGGTGACCCGGGCGAACCCCTCGATCGCCGACCCGTCGAACCCGATGCCCTCGGCGAACGCACCCTCCAGCTCGGCCGGCGCCACCGCCACCGACTTGAGGAAGCCGAGCACGTCGGTGAACCAGAGCCGTACGAACCGTACGTCGCGCTCCTCGAGCGCCCGCAGGACGAACTCCTGCTGCTTGTCCATCGGCGTGTCCACCTCTCTTCTCAGACGAATCCGCGGGACCTCACACAGTGTGCCCCCGCTCTGTTAAGCAGACGTTACGTGCAGGCCGGGACAACCCGGTGGTGAGGGGCCTAACGTTCTCCCGTGCAGACGATCTTCCACACCGCGCTCATCGTGGCGGCCGTGCTCTGCATGAGTGATCTGCTGCTCAGCACCGGGCGGTTCGTCCGGTCCGTCCAGCGCCGCCGCCCCGCCGAACTCGACGTCCTCGGCCGCCGCTGGCTGCCGTTGCCGGAGCTCGGGTTCGGCATGTTCGCGTTCTGCTGTCCTGGCCTGGTCACGCTCGGCCTCACCTCCGACGGCGAGACCCTGCCGACCGTCCGGATCCTGCTCGCCGCCCTGGTCTTCGGGTACGCCGGGGCAGTGCTGTCCCGGATCGTCCGGACGCCGGGCCCGGGCGGCCGCCGGTTCCGGCTACGCGCCGGGCTGCTGCTGGGCCTGCCGGCCTTCTTCGGCCTGGTCTTCGGGCTCTCCGGCGTCGCGACCTGACGTCGCCTGCTCCGTCGGCGCGTCGCCCGCCCGGGCCGCCCGCCGCCGGCGGAACCACGGCACGATCCGCTCCATCGGCGCGAAGGCGAGCCAGCACACCACCGTCGGCAGGAAGTGGATCAGCAGGATCGCGGTGTTCGCCGCGTGGAAGCCGACGAAGAACAGGGCCCCCAGCAACTGCCAGCGCCCCTTGAGCCAGAGGATCACCGGCGACAGCAGCTCGGCCACGAACCCGACCCACTGCATCACGTGCAGCATCCACGGATGGTGCAGCAGCCACTCCCCGACCGGATGCGGGCGCCGCACGATCGCCCAGGTCAGGACCGCGCTGCCCGGCCAGGTCAGGGCCCAGCCGGCACTGCGGAGCTTGGCGACCGCGGACAGGAAGTACGTCGCGATCACACTGATCTGGACACACCGGATCGCCCAGCCGGCCGCCTCGGACCGGGTCTGGTCGCCGTACGCGCTGAAGCCGCGGGCGGCTGGCTTGACGGTCGGCAGCACCCAGAGCGCGACCACGAGCGCGAGGTGGTCGTGGTCGACCTTGCCGTCGCTCATCCCGATCAGCACCCACCAGGTGAACGCGGGCGCCACGATCCAGCCCGCCAGCCGGGGCAGCCGGTTGCTCGCCCCGAGGAGACAGGCGGCGATCAGGACGAAGTACAGGATGGTCGTGTTCGTCACCGACGGCTTCGGCAGGTCGAACAGGCGGGCCAGGAACAGCGGCTGGTACAGGCCGGGGTGCTCGCCCTTCAGCCGGGTGTCGCGGACGAACGCGTGCATGTCGAGGATGACGAAGAGGTACAGCACCGTCCGCAGCCAGGCGATCCGGCCGAGCGCGATCGCCGGTGTGAACCAGCCCGCGACCGCCTTCACCCTGCTGGGCCTGTCCGTGCTCGTGTCCGGGCTCGTGGTCGCGGTCATCGGCGCACCTGCCAGGTCGCGAGGACCTCGGAGGTCGGCGGCCCGTCCACCCGGCCCTCGACCAGCTGGGTGGTGTCGCGGATCAGCTCGAGCTTCACGTACTTCGGCTTGTCCGGGTGTTTGCGGGCCCACCCGTCGGCGACCTGCTGCAGCAACGACGGGTCCTTGACGATCTCCCCGGTCCGCGCCTCGATCTCGGCCCGCGCGACCCCGGCGCCCTCGATGTTCAGCGGCACGTCCACGGTGGTCCCGGCGTCGGTCTGCGCGTCGATCCGCGTGTAGGTGACCGAGGCGTCGTCCGGCACGCTCATCGCGTACTGCGACATCGGCCCGAACGGCCAGACGTCGTCCGTGGCCCGCACCGACCCGTTCACCAGCAGAACGATCCCGGTCACGACCACCAGCACCCGGACAACCCGCCCAGCAACCCCGAGCCGAACCACCCCGCCATCACCCTTCGTCACGCCCGCCATTACACACCACTCTCACAGCCCGAACCCCCAGCACTCACGAACCACCAGCACTGCGCGTGATCAAGCGGTCCACCAGCGGGCGCCGCGGACTGACCCTGAGGTTGGTGAGTGTTGGGGGTCCGGCTCTGAGAGGATCGCGGGATGGCGACGATTCAGCAGGTGGCGGAGGCCTTCGCCACGCACCGGTACTCGGAGGTCTATCCGTTCCTTCATCCGCAGGTGACCTGGACGCTGGTCGGGGCGGCCCGGTTGCAGGGGCGCGACGAGGTCGTGGTGGCCTGTGAGGGTGCGCTGGAGCGGATGGCGCGCAGCTCGAAGCAGTTCCTCCGGTTCAAGACCATCGCCAGCGCGGACGCCGTCGTCGTCGACGCGGTCACCCGGTACGTCGACCAGCTGTGGCAGTCGTCGTTCATCTCCTCGTGCGACATCCTGGAGTTCACCCAGGGCAACCTGACCGCGATCACCTCGTACACCGCCGCCGTCGATCCGGACACGCTCGACTGATCCATGCAACCGCGGGCCCACCGCGCGCATCTATTCGGGCATGAGATGCCGGTTGCTGTGGGTGTTCCTCGCGCTGGCGGCCACCACCCTCGGGCTGGCCGCCCCGGCCGCGGCGGCGAAACCGCCCCGGCCCTCGGGAGACCAGGTCGACACGTTCTCGGTCACGTACCGGGTCGACTCCGCCGGCGTGCTGCACGTCGAGGAGAAGATCGTGTACCGGTTCGGTACCCGCTCCGGGCGCCACGGGATCGTCCGCGACCTGCTCGTCCGGGAGCCGTTCGACGATCACCAGGACCAGCGGTACGACGTGTCCGACGTGCGCGCGAGCAGCCCGAGTGGCGCCGACGCCTCGGTCCAGCTCGAGCGACTCACCTTGGGCGGCCGGCGGACCGAGGTCCAGCGGGTTCGCATCGGGTCCGCCGATCGCACGGTCACCGGCCCGACCGCGACGTACGTCATCAGCTACCAGGTCCGTGGAGCGCTGCGGCATTTCGACGATCGCAGTGAGCTGTACTGGGACGCGACCGGCCGGAACTGGGCCGGACCCCTGCAGACGGTGGACGTCACCGTCGACGTCCCCGGCGGCGTCACCCGAGTCGGTTGCTTCGCCGGTGTCGTCACCACCGAGAGCCCGTGCGCTCGCGCCGAAGTCGCCGACGGCCGCGGCCGGTACGGGCACGGCGTGCTGCCACCCGGCCAGCAGCTCACGATCGTCGCCGCGATCCGGCCCGGCCAGGTCGCCCACGACGTCCCGTTGATCGAGCCGGCCGCCGAGCCGCCGCCGCTCACCTCGTGGGCGCTGGTGCGGGTGCTCGGGTCGGTCCTCGCCGTGATCCTCGCCCTCGTCGCCGCTGTCGCCGCGTACTTCCGCTGGAACCGCCGGGGCGAGCGACCCAAACCGGTGACGACTCCCCCGCCGATCAGCGTCGCCGAGGCCTGCCTCCTGGTGAACTCCACCCTGCATCCCGAGGCCACCCAGGCGACCATCCTCGAACTCGGCCTGCTCGGCGCGCTGCGGATCGAGGAGGAGGACGCCGAGGACGACGACGCACCGCAGACCCTCGTCCTGGTGGACTCGGACCTGGCGAAGCGGCCGCATCACCGTGCCTTGCTGAAGGGGCTCTTTCCACTCCTCAAGCCCGGCTCGACCGTCCAACTACGGCGCCGCTTCAAGGAGAACCGCCGCCTGCTCGACGCGCAGAAGGCGATGGTCACCGCACTGCGCGAAGAGGTGGCGACCAAGGGCTGGTACCACGAGCTGCCGTCGGCCCGGCGGAAACCACCGGTGCTCGGCCGGACCCTCGGACGCCGGCTGACCCGGATCGCGATCGCGGTACCGATCATCGCCACCGTGCTCGGGTTCGCCGGCGCGATCACCGAGACGGCCACCCAGCGCCCGCTCGACGGTGTCCTGATCGCGGCGGTCGTCCTGGTGGCCGGCCTCGCGGTCTACGTTCTGCGCCGGGTGGTCTCGCGGGGCCGGTTGACCTCGCGAGGACGGGAGCTGGCGGTGGAGGTGCGGCGGTTCCGCGCGTACCTGGCCGACGTGCCCGCCGACGCGGTACCGGAGCAGCAGCTGATCGAGTTCCTGCCTTGGGCGATGACGCTCGACCTCGGCGATCGGTGGGAGCAGATGCTGGCCGGCGGTGACCCGGTCCGGTTCTGGAGCACGATCGGGCTCTTCCGGGTCGGCAAGTTCCGGCGCACGGTCGCCGCGTTCATGGCCGGCACCCTCGTCACCGGATCGGGCCCGGGAGCTGCTGCCTACGCGGACGATCGCGCCAACTCGTACGGGGGCGGTGGTGGTACGTCGTCCGGGTTCGACAGTGGAGCGGGCGCGGGCGGTGGTGGAGGTGGCGGTGGTGGCAGCTCCTGGTGAGTGCTGCCGACGTCAGCCCCGTTCGTACCGGGCGATCGATCGGTAGTTGCCGAACACCGGAAGGTCCTCCCACTGCGAGTCCATCGGCACGTCGGTGTACTCGAAGACTTCCTGGGACCGTTCGACCTTGTTCTTCACGACCCGCTTGACGGTGCCGTCCTCGCGATAGTTCACCGTCTCGTGCCATGACGAACTCGAAAGCCGCAGCCCGGGCTCGTCGGTGGGATAACCCCACAAACTGACGCGGGACAGGAACAGCCTCGGGTCGGTCTTCTTCAGGAAGGTGTACTCGGCCGCCTTCCGCCCCGGCTCGTCGAGAAACGTCACCACCACGACACCGGTCTTCCGCACGACCGTCACCAGTACCGGCGCGGTCGTCCCGTCCCGAGGCGGCAGGACCGCGGTGTACTCCTCACCCGCACTGTCGCGCGAACGCGCCTCCTCCTCGGTCAGCAGGTCGCCAGGGCAACTGTCGGCGTAGTTCCACTTGAAGCAGTAACGCACCATGACGTCAGCCTCGCACCTACGCCCTGCCTTCGTGCTGGCGCGACGGCAGCGGGCCGACAGTTCGGCGGCAGTCGGCACTGCTTCGCTTCCCCGCAGTCAGTCCAAGCTTTTTCCCCTGAGGAGTTGAGGACATGGTTCGAGCCAAGCGCATGCTCGCCGTCGCCGGTATCGCGGCCGCGGGCTTCGTACTGCCGGTCGCCACGGCCGCCAGCGCCCACGCAACGACGACACCGGCCGCGTCCGGTCCCGTCGTGACCGCGAGCAAGGGCACCTGGGGCTGTGGGTGGAACCGGCCGGCTTGTGTGGCCAAGCAGAGCGAGTTCAAGCGCTTCCTGTGCAAGGTCGACCCGATCTACTACCTGCCGACGAGCGGCTACTGGTTCAACTGGTACTGCTGACGGTGTAGATCGGACGGAGAACCTCCGGACGGGTACGGCCTGCGACGCCGAACCACGGCCGGAGGTTCTTCTTATCTCGACGGCACCCTCTGCTTCGAGCGGTAGGTGAAGCGGCGGATCAGTAGCTCGAACGGGCCGCGGTAGCCCGCGCGGTTCATGCGGTCGGCGGCGAGGACCGTCGCGGCCCAGGTCGCGGTCGCGAGGACTGCGGTGCCGGTGATGCCGAGGTCGTCGGAAAGGTCCAGTAGGTAAGGGGTGAACACGATCGTCCACACCACCGACTGCGCAAGGTAGCAAGTCAGGGATCGCTGTCCGGTCGCCGCGATCGCGCGGGTGATCGGGCCGGGTGCGTCGGCGAGACGGATCGACCACAACGCGATCAGGGCCGCGTACCCGAAGCCGCCCAGGACGCCGGTCGCGTCGTGCAGCGGGCCGAAGTAGTCCAGGTGGTCCTGCCGGTCGATGACCCGGGCAATCATCAACGCGACCGGCTGGGCCCCGAGGACGGCCGCGGTGATGCCGACGATCGCGGTACCGCGGAGCAGGGTCCGGTGCCGGTCCGGGAACTCGAGGATCCGGCGGCGACCGGCCCACAGACCGATCAGGAACGGACCGGCGAACCCGATCGGCCCGAGGGCGGCGATCAGTGGCGTCACCTTGATCCGCTCGACGAACTGGGTCGCCAGGTCCGGCGGCACCATGGAGACATCCGGCCCATCCGTGGTGATCGCCAGCGACCCGTCACTCGGCAACGCGGTCAGCACGAAGACGAGGACGGCGATGATCCACAACCACCGGTCCTTCCACCGCACCGTCCACGCGCCGAGCAGCAGCAGTACGCCGTACGCGCCGAGGATGTCGCCTACGTACAACAGCGTGCCGTGCAGGAGTCCGAGGACGATGAGAACGAGACTGCGGCGCCAGAGCAACCGCCGGGTGTCGCGGGGACGGCCGCTCTGCCGTCGGACGATCTGCGCGACGCCGTACCCGAAGAGCAGGCCGAACATCGGGAACGCCCGGCCGTCCACGAAGGTGGCGATCGTCCAGCTGATCGCGCGGTCCACCACCCCGCCGTCCTGCGGGAAGCCGCCGAAGTACGACGTCCCGCGGACGAAGTAGTGCGAGTTCGCCAGCGCGATGAACAGCAACATGAACCCGCGCGCCAGATCCGGTCCGAGGGCGCGCTCCCGGACCTCGGTCGGCCCTTCCCGAAATGTCGTCACAAACTCAGTCAAGCGACCACCGGTCCGGGCCACAGCCGCAGAAAGTATCGACCGGATCGAACCTTCGTCGCCGATCCGTCGTCGGACCCGGCGAACGGTCCACAGGTGTGAAGGCGCGGACGCGTCTCAACCAGTAAGGTGCTCCCGTGCCTCAGCTACGCCTTGCTCTCGCTCAGCTCGACGTGACGGTCGGTGATCTCGACGGGAACGTCGAGAAGCTCGTCGCGTGGACGCGCAACGCGGTCGAGCGAGGCGCGCACGTGGTGGCCTTCCCGGAGCTCGCGCTGACCGGCTATCCGGTCGAGGACCTGGCCCTGCGCGGCTCGTTCGTGGATGCGTCCCAGGCCAAGGTCCGGTGGCTCGCGCAACGGCTCGACGAGGAAGGACTCGGCGACGTCGTCGTGGTCTGTGGGTACCTCGACCGCGCGACCGGGACCGCGATGGGGCTCGACCGGCTCGGCCGGCCGAAGGGCTCCCCGACGAACTCGGCCGCCGTCATCCACCGCGGCCAGGTGATCACCTCCGCGGTCAAGCACCACCTGCCGAACTACGGCGTCTTCGACGAGTTCCGGCACTTCGTCCCCGGTAACACCCTGCAGGTGATCCGGATCCACGGCGTCGACGTCGCCCTGGTGATCTGCGAGGACCTCTGGCAGGACGGCGGCCCGGTCGCCGTGGCCCGCGCGGCCGGGGCCGGCCTGCTGCTCGTCGTGAACAGCTCGCCCTACGAAGCCAACAAGGACGACCTCCGCGGTGAGCTCGTCACCCGGCGGGCCCGCGAGGCCGGCTGCTCGCTCGCGTACGTGAACCTCGTCGGCGGCCAGGACGAGCTGGTCTTCGACGGCGACTCGCTGATCGCCGACGCCGACGGCAAGGTGATCGCCCGCGCCCCGCAGTTCGAGCAGGGCAGCATGGTGGTCGACCTGGACCTGCCCGCCCCGACCGGGACGCCGCACGGCGAGTACGAGGGCATCGCGATCGTGCACACCGTGCTGCACGAGGAGCCGCTGCCGGCGTACGAGCCGATCGAGGCCGCGCAGGCGCCCCGGCTGTCCGACGAGGCCGAGATGTACGGCGCGATCGTGCTCGGGCTGCGCGACTACGTCCGCAAGAACGGCTTCAAGTCGGTGCTGCTCGGGTTGTCCGGTGGCATCGACTCGTCCCTGGTCGCCGCGATCGCCTGTGACGCGATCGGGGCCGAGCACGTCTTCGGCATCTCCAACCCGAGCGTGTACTCCAGCGACCACTCCCGCGACGACGCCGCCGAGCTGGCCGCGCGGACCGGGCTGAACTACCGGGTGATCCCGATCCAGCCGATGGTGCAGCCGTTCCTGGACACGCTCGGCCTGACCGGGCTGGCCGAGGAGAACCTGCAGGCCCGGGTCCGGGCGGTGATTTGGATGGGGCTGTCGAACGCCGACGGCCACCTGGTGCTTGCCTGCAGCAACAAATCCGAGCTGTCCGTCGGCTACTCGACCATCTACGGCGACGCGGTCGGTGGGTACGCACCGCTGAAGGACCTGCCGAAGACGGCGGTCTGGCGGCTGGCGAAATGGCGCAACGCCGAGGCGCGCAAGCGCGGCCAGCAGCCGCCGATCCCGTCGAACGCGATCGCCAAGCCGCCGTCGGCCGAGCTCCGGCCGGGACAGAAGGACACCGACTCGCTGCCGCCGTACGAGTTGCTCGACGACCTGCTCGACGACTACGTGGAGCAGGACCGCGGCAGTGCCGAGCTGGTCGACGCCGGGTTCGACCCGGAGCTGGTGAGCAAGGTGATCCAGCTGGTCGACAAGGCGGAGTACAAACGGCGGCAGTTCCCGCCGGGCCCGAAGATCACCCACAAGGCGTTCGGCCGGGACCGCCGGCTCCCGATCACCAGCGCCTGGCGTGAGGACGCGCGAAAGGCGGCCGACAACTGAGTGGATCATGGCGGAACCGCCCTTCCTCCGACAGCCCGTGGAGTCCTGCCGAGGACTTCCCGGATCGCTCCGGCCTGCCCGCCGACGACGTGAGCGACCGCTCACGCACAGCCGGTGGTGCTCACCCTCCGCAACGGTGGGACGATGAAGACATGGTTGACAACTTCCTGTCGGCCGGTACCAACGGCGACGCCGACGACGAACTGCCGGCGCCGTACGGGACCGGACCGAAGAACCGGACAACCGAGGAGCGCGCCGACTACGGCTACTCCGGCGACGACTCGGGTGCGGGCTGGCGCGACCGGCCCACCTCACTCGAGGGCCTCGACCCCTCACCGTCCCTGCCGAACGCGCCCCGCAGTTACGAACGCGGCCCGGTACCGCAACAACCGTACGTGCCGAAGCCGCCATACCTGTCCGGCCCGGAGCGCGGGTACCCGAGCCAGTCCGCCGAGCCCCAGCAGCCGTCGTACGACGAGCCGTCCCGGCAGGCCGACCCTCAGCGGTACGACGAGTCGCCGTTCGCGCCGTCGTCGTACCAGGAGCAGGCCAACCCGTTCCGGCCGTCGACGCCTCAGGGCCAGCCACCGCAACCTCAGCAGCAGCAGGGGCGGCCGAGTCCGTTCGCACCGCAGCCGGGGCAGAACGGGACCGGCGCACCGCAGAACAGACCCCCGCAGCAGGGACCAGGCGGACCGTCACAGCAGGCACCGCGTCCCGCTGGACCACCCGGAAGCAACGGTGTGTCCGCGCCACACGGTTCGAACGGATCCAGCAGCAACGGCTGGAACAACCCGGGCCCGGGTCAAGGCAGCAACACGCCGCCGTCGGCGTCGAACGGGTTGAGCAGCAACGGACTCAGCTCCGCCAACAGCCTCACCGGCGGCAACGGCCTCGGCGACGACGGCAGCAGCTACGGACTTGGTCACGGCAGCAACGGTTTGAGCCGTGCCGGCAATGGGCTCAGTGGTGGGAGCAGTGCTCCCCCGCCACCCAGCAACGGGCCGCACCACCCGCACGCGCCGCAACAGCACCGGCCGTCCGCGGCGCAGCCGACTCCTCCGCAGACAGCGCCGCCGGCGGCACCGCAGTCGTCCTCGGCCCAGTCGTCCGCGCAGTCCGCGCCGCCCTCGACTCCGCAGCAAGGTTCGCAGGCCGGATCCCGGCCGGGATCGCCCAGTGAATCGCAGGCCGCGGCGCCGTCGGGCCCGCACCCAGGCTTGCCGTCAGGTTCGCAGTCAGGGCCGCACGCAGGATCGCAGTCGGGCTCGCCGTCAGGCTCACAAGCCGGGTCGCCGTTGGGCTCGCAGGGCGGGTCCCGGCAGGGATCGCAGGCCGGGCCGCAGCAAGGATCACAGCAAGGCTCGCAGGCCGGCGCAGAGGCTGAGGCGTTGTCGGGCTCGCAGCCTGGGCCGCAGTCGGGTGCGCAGACCGGACCGCAGGGTCCGGCCCGGTCGAACTCGGCGACGAACGGCTACCCGACCGACCCGAGCGCGGAGTACGAGAGCACCGCATCGGAGAGCAAGCCGGTCGGCGCGCGTCGCCGGGCGGACGTGCAGCAGGACGCGCCGAGCCAGGTGCGTACCGAGTCGATCAGGGCGCACCGCGCGGCACGCCGGGCCCAGCCCGCGGCTCAGGTCGACCCGACTCCCACCGGCAACCTGGGCCAGCCCCTCACCCCGACCGCCTCCAGCACCCCGCCATCGGGTGGCTCCGCGTCGACGGGTGAAGGCAGCAAGCGGCCGCGCAAGTACCGCGTCCACCACCTGCGGGACATGAAGAACCGCGGCGAGAAGTGGGCGATGCTCACGGCGTACGACCAGTACACCGCCGAGATCTTCGACGAGGCCGGGATCCCGGTCCTGCTGGTCGGCGACTCCGCGGCGAACAACGTGTTCGGCTACGAGACCACGCTCCGCGTCACGGTCGACGAGCTGATCCCGCTGGCCCGTGCGGTGGCCACCGCGGCACCTCGCGCCCTCGTGGTCGCGGACCTGCCGTTCGGGTCGTACCAGGCCTCCCCCGAGCAGGCGTTCCACACGGCCGTCCGGTTCATGAAGGAGGCGGGCGTCCAGGCGGTGAAGCTGGAAGGCGGGCGCACCGTCGTCCCGGCCGTCGAGAAGCTGACGCAGTCGGGCATCCCGGTGATGGCCCACATCGGCTTCACCCCGCAGAGCGAGCACAGCATCGGCGGCTATCGCGTCCAGGGCCGCGGCGACCAGGCCGCCGGTCTGATCGACGACGCCGTCGCGCTGGCGGAGGCGGGCGCGTTCTCGGTGGTGCTCGAGATGGTGCCGGGGGACGTCGCGGCCGAGATCAGCAAGCGGATCCCGGTCCCGACGATCGGTATCGGCGCGGGCCGCGACACCGACGCGCAGGTGCTGGTCTGGCAGGACATGGCCGGCCTGCGCTCCGGCCCGATGCCACGGTTCGTCAAGCAGTACGCGAACCTCCGTGGCATCCTCACCCAGGCCGCCACCCAGTACGCCGCCGAAGTCGGCAACGGCACCTTCCCCGCCGACGAGCACACCTTCTGATCCGAGCGCTCGGCCCTAGCCCTAGATCCAGGGCAGGGCCGAGCGCTCGGTCCAGTACTCGTCGCGCTGCTGGACGAACTCCGCCGTCGGGCCGACGGTCACCGGCCTGAGGTTGCTCTCCAGCTGAGCTTTCGTGGTCGCGCCGCTGAGGACGATGTCGGTCCACGGGTTCGCGAGTGCGGCACCGAGGGCGATCGCGTCCGGGGTCGCGTTGTGCTGGCCGGCGAAGACCGTGAACGGGGTGCGGCCGGCGCGACCGGTGAGGCGGCCGTTGGCGACCGCTTCCTTGAGGACGACGAACCAGCCGGCGTCGTGCGCTTCGGCGAGCGCCGGACCGACCGACGGTTCGAGGACGTTCCAGGTGGACTGGACCGCCGTGAAGGGACCGTTCGACGCGAGAGCGGCGCGGAGCGTCTCGGCCTGTCGCGGGCCGCTCGTGGACAGACCGACGCGGACACCTTCGGCCGCGAGCTCGCCCAGACGATCCAGCAGCGCCTTGTCCGCGAGCGCCGGGCTGTCCGAGGTGAGGCTGTGCACCAGGTAGAAGTCCGGCGGACCGCCCAGCGCTTCGAGAGTCTCGGGCCACTGCCGTTCGAAGGTGGCGAGCGAGTGGTCTTTCACCTCGTGCACGTCCGCGTCGGCGCGCCAGTCTGCGACGTACGTGTAGCCCCACTTCGAACCGACGGTCACCTGGTCGCGGCGCCCGGTTCTCCGCAGCCACTCCCCGAGGAAGCGCTCGGCCAGACCGTACGAGCGGGCCGCGTCGAAGTACCGCACGCCGGCCTCCCAGGCGGCGTCCAGGAGTTCGTGGGTCCGGGCGCGGAGGTCGTCCACCGCGCGACCGGCGGACAGGTCCTGGTCGTGTCCGAGGTTGATGTACCCGGGCCGGCCGAGGGCGGCCAGACCGAGTCCGATGCGCGCTGTCATACCGCGATCGTCTCACCCTCGCAGGCGGCCCAGCTGGTGGGACGGCGGGACGAGACGCGCCGCGTGAGGAGTCGGAGGACGGGATGGTTCGTCTAGCGTTCTGAGCTGTGACAGATTCCCGCCTGCCTCCGCCCGGCACCGTCGTCCGGCGTACGACGGCCCGTGTCCTGCCTGTCCGACCGGACGGCAAGGTGCTGTTGCTGCACGGCTGGGATCCGCTGAAGCCAGACGTGCCGTACTGGTTCACCATCGGTGGCGGCGTCGAGGCGGGCGAGACCGCGGCCCAGGCCGGCAGCCGGGAGCTGCGCGAGGAGGTCGGCATCGTGCTGCCGCCCGAGGCGCTCGGCCGGCCGGTCGCGACGAACACGATCGAGTTCGAGTGGGGCGGTTGCCCGATCATCCAGCGGCAGACGTTCTTCGCGGTCGGCGTGGACGCCGTCGAGGTCACGTTCGCGAACCAGGAGGAGCTGGAGCTGGAGACGATCAGCGCGCACGGCTGGTGGGACGCCGACGCGCTGGAGGCGACCGGTCAGGCCGCGCACATCACCATCCCCGGACTGCTGCGCCAGGCCGTCTCCGCGATCGACCTGCGCAAGGCGTCCTGAGACTCAGCGCTCGCGCGCCGTCTTCAGCACCTTCTTCTTGACCTTCTTGTCGACCACGTAGTGGCGCAGGTCGAGCCGCTCCGCGCAGCCGGCATCGGCCAGCCGCTTGAGGACGACCGGGCACTTCTTGCACCTCGGCTTGTCCTTGCAGCACTTCTTCTTGGCGGTCATGGTCGGCACACAGCGAGAGTAGGTGAGGCAACCCTTACCGTCTAGCTGAGGCGGCAGGGTCGTGGCGCAGCTCACGCGAGCTGTCCGCTCAGCAGTTCGCGCGCGCCGACCAGCGACGGCCCGTACCAGGTCAGGTGCCGGCCGGACACGCAGTGCGCGGGACCGCCGAACGCCTCCGGCCCGTCGTCGGGCGAGAACGCATACGGCTCGTCCGGCAACACCACCACGTCGTACGCCGGCAGCTCGGCCGGATCGAACCGCGGATAGCGGTCGGCGGATTCCGCGAGCACGTTGTCGATCCCGAGTTTGTCCAGCAGATCACCGGCGAAGGTGTTCCGGCCCAACGCCATCCACGGTCGTCGCCAGATCGGAATCACTGCCCGCCGGCGCGGACCCGAGTACGGCGGACTCCACACGGCCGCGGCCTCGTCGACCCAGCCGGGCACGGTGCCGGTGATTGCCGAGAGCATTCGGCGCAGTGATTCCAGTGACTGTTCGACCGTTGCCGGCGACGTCACCCAAACGGCCAGACCGGCCGCTCGCAACGCGTCCAGATCGGCGCCGCGATTCTCCTCGGCATTCGCGATCACGACATCGGGTCCGAGCCGGCGGATGAGGTCGACGTCGGGATTCTTCGTACCCCGGACCCGGGTCACGTCGAGGTCTTCGGGATGACTGCACCAATCGGTCGCACCGACCAGCAACGACGCGTCGGTGACAGCGATCGACTCGGTCAGCGACGGCACGATGCTCACCACCCGGCGCACCCGCGAAGGCAGCTCGACAACGAGATCCAGGTCGTCGCGCAACGGTGTCATCAGCTACCTCACAAGGTCGTTGGCACCAGCATCACAGCACACTTCAAGGACGCTTCGCGAGACCGCGCACAGCGCGCTTCGCGACCCGTTCGTCGGGTCGTCCGGCAAGACGTTGCCCAGGACAACACTCACCGAAAACGTGCCGGCGACCCACAACAGCGGCCAGTTCGTGCGCGTGTCGCCAACATTTCTTGCCGCCGGTCCGGCATGCTCGACGTGCACCGAAATCCCTTCTGCACAAGGATTTTCGGCATTACCGCCCGAATTGACGGCTCAGAGGCCTTGACCTGCTGGCGTTTCAGGTGCTTTACGTGGGCACCAACTGTTGTCATCATCATGACGACGAGGAATCCACCGTGGTTTTCCTCAGCCGCACCAAGGAGGCAGAGTGCCAGCCAAGAAGGCAGCCGCAGGGAAGGCGACAGCCAAAAAGGCTTCTCCCGCCAAGAAGACTGTCGCCAAGAAGTCCCCAGCCGCGAAGACGACCGCCGCGCGCAAGGTCACCGCTGCGAAGAAGACAGTGACGAAGAAGGTGAGTGCGGCGAAGAAGACGGTGGCCAAGAAGGCCCCCGCCAAGAAGGCGACCGCCACCAAGGCCGCGGCGAAGAAGACCACGGCGAAGAAGGCGACGACCGCCCGCAAGACGGTGGCCAAGAAGGCCCCCGCGAAGAAGACCGCGGCCAAGAAGACGACCGCCGCCAAGAAGGCGCCGGCGAAGAAGGCGACGACGGCGAAGAAGACCGTGGCCCGCAAGACCACCGCCGCGAAGAAGGCGCCGGCCAAGAAGGCCACCACGACCCGCAAGGTCGCGGCGAAGAAGGCGCCGGCCCGCAAGGTGGCCGCCAAGAAGGCGCCGGCCAAGACCGCGGCGAAGAAGACGGCGACGAAGCGCGTCGCCGCCAAGAAGGCGCCGGCGAAGACCGCGGCCAAGAAGGCCACCACGGCCCGCAAGACGGTCGCGAAGCGCGCCCCCGCGCGCAAGGCACCGGCGAAGCGCGTGGCCAAGAAAGCCTGACGCCAGTCACGTTCTGAGGGGCACTACCCGGCCCGGGTAGTGCCCCTCAGAACGTCTGGTGCGAAGCTCAGTCGTCGTCCCACTTCGGGTCGTTGTCCCAGGACTCGTTGCGTTCCTGCACCTTGTCCAGGGCGCGCGCCGCTTCCTCCGGGGAGTTGTACGGGCCGAGCCGGTCGGCCGACTTCGACCCCTGGTACGGCTCCACCTTGCCGGTCTTGACGTTGTAGTACCACTCGTTGCTGTGATCGTCGCTCATCGGGATGACCACCTCCTGGAGTCTTGTCACCGCTCACTAGAATGATCTCACCATGTCGCTTCTCACTCCCGGCCTCATCTCGCCGCGCCGTCCGGTACCCGCGTCCATTCCCCGACCGGAGTACGTCGACAAGCCCGCCCCCGCGCCGTACGACGGGTCGTACGTCACCGCGCCGGAGCTGATCGAGAAGATGCGGGTCGCGAGCAAGCTCGCCGCACAGGCCCTGCAGGCCGTCGGTGCGGCCGCCAAGCCGGGTGTCACCACCGACGAGCTGGACGCGGTCGGCCACGACTACCTGGTCGAGCGCGGCGCGTACCCGTCCACCCTCGGCTACCGCAGCTACCCGAAGTCGTTGTGCACGTCGGTCAACGAGGTGATCTGCCACGGCATCCCCGACGACCGCCCGCTCGAGGACGGCGACATCGTCAACGTCGACATCACCGCGTACCTCGACGGTGTGCACGGTGACACCAACGCGACGTTCCTGGTCGGCGACGTCGACGAGGAGAGCAGGCTGCTGGTCGAGCGCACCCAGGAGGCGCTGAACCGCGGCATCAAGGCGGTCAAGCCCGGCCGCCAGGTCAGCATCATCGGCCGGGTGATCGAGTCCTACGCCAAGCGCTTCGGGTACGGCGTGGTCCGCGACTTCACCGGGCACGGCATCGCCACCGCGTTCCACTCCGGCCTGATCATCCCGCACTACGACGACGAGCGGTTCGACGACGTGATCGAGCCGGGGATGACGTTCACGATCGAGCCGATGCTCACCCTGGGCAGCTACGACTACGACCTGTGGGACGACGGCTGGACCGCCACCACCAAGGACAAGTCGCGCACCGCCCAGTTCGAGCACACCCTGGTCGTCACCGACACCGGCGCCGAGGTCCTCACGCTGCCCTGATCGGGGTCAGCGGTTCGAGGCCGCGCGGACGAAGGCGGCGAGGTCCTCGGACTGTTGGACGCGGGTCGGTTCGTGGACGTACATCATGTGCCCGGCCGGGTAGTACCGGACCTCGATGTTGTCGCGCAGTTCGGCCGGCACCTGCAACCGGGCGAGCGTGTGCTCGGTGGCGAAGTACGGCGTCGCGCAGTCGTAGTGGCCGGACGAGACGTGCACCCTGAGGAACGGGTTCGCCCGCATCGCCTCGGCGAGTTTGTCGGCCACGGTGACCTGCTGGTTCTCGAACTCCTTGAACGACCAGTCCTTCGCGGCCTGGCTGCTCAGCACCTCGTACGGCACGTCGTTGAGGTACCCGAGCTCGGCGCGGACGTAGTGGTTCAGCGCAGCGGTGTACGGCCCGGTGATCGCGCGGAACGACGGGTCGTCGACGGACTGCTCGCCGGCCGAGTCCGCATCCCACCCGGTGAACCGTCCGTCGAGGCGCCCGACGACCTGACGCCGGGAGCGCAGCAACTCGGCGAAGAAGCGGGTGTGCTCGATCCGCAGGTTCACCCGGTCCAGGTAGTCCTCCGACAACCCGGTCAGCCCGGCCAGCCGGGTGATCACCTCGGCCCGGTAGTCGGCCGGCAGACGGTTGCCCTGGGCAAGCGCATTCGGGTACCGGCCGCCGGCGTACCGTTCCGCGTCGGCCAGCACGTCCGCGAGCTCCCGGTCCGGGATCAGCCCGTGGTAGTGCGCGACGGCCGCGTACGAGGGCAGGAAGAGCGCGTACGGCAGGTCGTTGCCCGGGGTGAAGTCGAGGGTGCCGAACTCCAGCACCGCGGAGATCAGCATCACCCCGTTGAGGTACATCCCGTGCCGGTCCTGCAGGTGCGCCGCGAGTCCGGCCGCACGGGTGGTCCCGTACGACTCGCCGGCCAGGAACTTCGGCGACATCCACCGGCCGTTGCGCGAGGTCCACAACCGGATCACCTCGCCGACCGACTCCAGGTCGCGGGTGAACCCGTGGTACTCGCCCGGTTTCTCCCCCTCGACGGCGCGCGAGTACCCGGTGGAGACCGGGTCGATGAAGACCAGGTCGCTGTGCTGCAGCAACGTCTCCGCGTTGTCGGCCAGCCCGTACGGCGGCGGCGCGAGCTCGCCCGCGTCGCCGGACACCACGCGCCGCGGTCCGAGCAGACCGAGGTGCAGCCAGATACTCGACGAACCAGGGCCGCCGTTGAACGCGAACGTCACCGGGCGCTGCGCCGCGTCCGCGCCATCGAGCGTGTACGCGGTGAGGAAGACCTCGGCCTTCGGGACGTGCCCGTCGAACTTCCCGTCGGTGAGCACCTCCTGCCGGAGCACGACGCGGCCGGTCGTCGCGGTGTACCGCAGCTTCTTCCGGCCGATGGTGAGGGTGTGCTGTGTCGTGGTCAGGTCGTCCGTGGGCTTCGTCTTCGCCGGCCCCGGCTCCGCCTTGGCCTCGTCCGGCGTACCCGTCGATCCCTGCTCAGCCGTCGTCATGCGCCGACCCTAGTCCAGCCGGTGATCCCGCCGCGTCCGCACCGCGAGGTCAGATTCGGAAGAACAGATTCAGGTACCGATCGGCGACGGCCCGGTCGCCGCGGATCGTGCCGGCGTTGCTGCGGCCGAACGCGGTCAGCACGAAGCTGCCCGGGTCGAACTCGAGCACGGACTCCAGGTCGTCCACCGAGCCGCTCGCGTAGTCCATCCCGTCCGGGCCGACCCGGACCCGGGTGTCGCCGGCGTTCGGGCCGCTGGTGATCCGGATCCCGAGCTCGCACGGTTCGAGGTTGCCGGTCGTGGCCTGCCACAGGACGAACATGAACGGCACCAGCAGGTCGGCCGCGTCCCCGGCCAGCCCGTGCGCGCGGCCGGTCCCCTGCCGGACGTCCCACGAGTGCACGCCGTAGTCCATCAACTGGAAGGCCGGGTAGAAGAAGGCCGGCAACGGGCCCATGTAGAAGTGCGCGACCGTCAGTCCGGCCCAGTCGTCCGGCCCGAGTGCGTCGAGGATCTCGGACATCCGGTCGAAGTCCTGGCGCAATCGCGCGACCAGTTCGGGCCGCGGTACGTCGCGCAGGGCGAGCGCCCGCTGGTCCACCCGCTCGGCCATCCCCGGCAACCCGTAGGCGGCCGGCAACTCGTGGCCCGACCGGGCCGCGTCGAACCCGATGAAGTACGCCTCGGTGGTGTCGACGAGATGGGCGACCACGTCCCGGACCTGCCAGTGCCCGGCCCCGGTCGGCGCCCGCCAGCTCGCGTCGTCGTCGACCAGCGCGAAGAACTGCTCGGCCTCGCTCCGGACCACTCGCAGCAGATTGTCCTTGCCGTCGAAGGACATGGCGTTCCACCCGCCCATGCTGTCAACGTACTCCGCAACCTGACGTCCGGCGAGGGTCCCAGGCGTTATGGTCGGGCGTATGGCGAGGATCTTGCACATCGCGTTCGTGGCCGAGTGGGAGGCGGCGAAGGCCGCGCGGGCCTATCGGATCTCCACCCGCGGGCAGTCGCTCGACGACGGGGCCCGGTTCATCCACGCGTCCCGGCCGGAGCAGGTCAGCCTGGTCGCGAACATCGCCTACGCCGACGTGACCGACCCGCTGTGCCTGTTGGTGATCGACACCGAGCGGCTCGTGTCCGCGGTCTGCGACGAGGACCTGGACGGGACCGGGACGACGTTCCCGCACATCTACGGCCCGCTGAACCCCGACGCCGTCGTCGACGTCCTGCCGTACGTCCGCGGTGCCGACGGTCGTTGGCCGGAGGTGGCCCCGCAGGCCGTATCCTGAGGGACGGAACGGGCCGGCCGGGCGACCGCGTCGTCCACCGCGAGGTGGGCGCCGAGGAAAGTCCGGACTCCGAAGGGCAGCGTGGTGGGTAACGCCCACCCGGGGCAACCCGCGGGACAGTGCCACAGAGAACAGACCGCCAGCGGCCTCGATGGACCCCGTGGTTCATCGAGGTGCGGGTAAGGGTGAAACGGTGGTGTAAGAGACCACCAGCTCCGCAGGTGACTGCGGAGGCTCGGTAAACCCCACGCGGAGCAAGGCCAAGAAGGGCGACGGGCAACCGCCGCCCGCGCGAGCGTTCGAGGGCTGCCCGCCCGAGCTCGCGGGTAGGCTGCTGGAGGTGACCGGCAACGGTCACCGTAGATGGATGGTCGCCTGAGACAGAATCCGGCTTACGGGCCGGCCCGTTCCACTCAGTGGCAGTGCGGCTCCCCCGCGCGCAGGGTGATGCCGGGGTCGCCCGCCTTGGCGCCGAGCCCGGTGCTGCGGCCGGCCGGCAGCTCCCACGCCTCCTGACGTCCGAACGCGGTCAGGTCGAGCACGTTCGGGACGAACCCCATCGAGTCGGTCCCCCGCCCGTACGTGGAGTACGTGTGGTCGACCCGCACCATCGGCAAGCGCCGCGTGGGCGTTTCGCCGATCTGTTCCGACGCGCCTTCGGACACACGCCGGGACACACGACCGGACGCCGTCCGGATGGCACGATCGAGGCATGAGGCTGCGACGAGTCCTGCGAAAGGTGGCCCTGCTGGTCCTGGTCGTGCTGTTCGCCGGCGCGGGGTACCTCGGCTGGGTGGGGATCCAACGCTCCCAACCGCTCGATCTCCCCGCGCCCACCGGTGCGTACGCGGTCGGCCGGACGACGTACGACTGGACCGACACCGCGCGCAAGGACCCGTTCTCCCCCGAGGCCGGGACGCCGCGGAAGCTGTCCGTCTGGATCTGGTACCCGGTCTCCCCCAGCACGACCGGGCCGCGGGTCCCGTACGCCCCGGGGCCGTGGGACGGGCTGCACCTGAAGGGACCGGCCGGCCTCCTGCAGGGTTCGTTCGACACGTTCCGGGACCGCGCGCTCGACGACGCCCCGGTCGCCCCGAGCCGGTTCCCGGTCGTCGTCCTCCAACCAGGGATGGGCTTCTCGGCACCGCAGTACGCCGCCCTCGCCGAGGACCTCGCCAGCCACGGGTACCTGGTCGCCGGCTTCACCCCGACCTACAGCGCGAACCTCACCGTGCTGGACGGCCAGACCGTCGGCAGTACCGAGCAGGCCAAGCCCGACGACCTGGACGAGCACGGGGACCGGATCGTCCAGGTGTGGGCCGCGGACGCCCGCTTCGTCGCGACCACGCTCGCCGCCCTCGACGAGGGACCGTTGGAGGGCCGGGTCAATCCGGCCACCAAGGTCAGCTACGTCGGGCACTCGTTCGGCGGCGCGGCCTCGTTGGAGGCGTGCCGGCTGGATCCACGTTGCGGTGCCGCGATCGACCTGGACGGCACCCAGTACGGCGAGGTGGTGAAGACCGGGCTGAAGGCCCCGTTCCTGCTCGTCGGCTCCGAGGACTCGTGTATCACCGGCAGCTGCGGACAGCAGGCGAAGGACGACACCGCCGACCTCGAACGCGCCCGCTCGTTGATCAAGGCAAGCACCGCGGCGAAGTGGTGCGCCACCGTCGACGGCGCCCGGCACTTCAACTTCACCGACTACGGCGCGTACTACCTGGCCTGGCCGTTGCGGGCGGCCCTTCCGCTCGGTGACATCGACCCCGAGCGCGCCCTGACGATCCAGAACGGGTACGCCGTCACCTTCCTCGATCACGCGATCCGCGGTACCGCGGCTCCGGGCGCGCCGACCTGTTAGCTCAGATCCAGCTCGTAGGTCTGGCTCAGCAGGTCGTTGCCGAAGAGGTCGTGCGGCTCGGAGCCGGTCAGGCGGAAGCCGCGGGCCAGGTAGATGTGCCGGGCCGCGACCAGCGGGTCGTTGGTCCACAACACCATCCGCTTGTACCCCGCCGACCGGGCGAACTCCAGGCAGGTGTCGACGAGCCGCCCACCGAGGCCCTGCCCACGGCCGGACGGCGCCAACAGCAACAACCTGAGCTTCGCGGTCGCCTCGTCGTCACCGCGGACGCAGAAGACACACCCGACCCGCTCGCCGTCGACGGTCGCGATCCACGCCGCCTCCCGACCCAAGTCCTGATCGGCGTTCTGATCCGCGTTCTGATCGGCCGCGAAGTCCGCGACGATCCGCGCCACCAGGGTCTCGAACGCCGGCCCCCAGCCGTACTCCGCGGCGTAGATCTCGCCGTGTGCCTGGACCACCCAGCCCAGATCGCCGGGCTCGCCCAGCCGCCGGACCACCGCTTCGGACATCCGCACCACCCACTCTACTGACACGACTGTTTCAGTGAGCGATACTAGCCGGGTGGTGACGACGAATCCAGCCCCCTCGGCCCGTGAGCGCGAACTCCTCGAGCTCGCCTACGAGTACGCGCTGACGCACGGGCTGGCCGAGTTGTCGTTGCGCCCGCTGGCGGCCGCGATCGGCTCGAGTCCACGGGTGCTGCTGTTCCTCTTCGGCAGCAAGGACGGCCTGATCCGGGCGTTGCTGGCCCGCGCCCGGACCGATGAGCTGGCCCTGCTCCAGCAGCTCCGGTACGACGACAAGCCCGGCCTCGACGTGGTCGCCCGCGAACTGTGGACCTGGCTCGCCGCCCCCGAACGACGCTCCCTGATGAACCTCTGGGTCGAGGCGTACGGCCGCTCGCTGGTCTCCCCCGACGGCCCGTGGGGCGACTACGCCCGCTCCACCGTCGACGACTGGCTCGAACTGCTCCAGACAAGCCAGCCCGACGGCCACACCGCCAAAGCCCGGGCACGCCGAACCGCGGTCCTGGCCCTGCTCCGTGGCGCCCTGCTCGACCTGCTCGCCACCGGCGACCTGGACCGCACCACGAAGGCGGTCCGGCAGGCGTTATCCGACTAGCTCGAACGCGATCGTGCGCTTGGCGATGTCGGCTTCGGTGAGCTTCACGCGGGCCTGCTGTCCCAGCGGCAGCGGGCTGGTCCCGGTGACGCGGCCTTCGATCGCGAGGGTCGACAACGCGACCACGCCACGGGTCTCCTCGCGTTCGTCGACGTCGGTGATGACGCCGTCGAACGTCGCGCCGACGTGTTCGGCGACCAGGCCGGCCTCGACCATCGAGACGATCGACCGTTCGTACGCGTGCGCCTTGCGGTCCGCCTCGTCCATGATCTTCGGGATGTCGTCGAGCGACTCGCGGATCCACTCCGGCACCTCGGCGCCCGCGGACAACGCGACACAGATCTCGCTGGTCCAGCGATCCACCAGACGCCGCAACGGAGCGGTGACGTGCGCGTACTCCGCCTTCATCGCCGCGTGCTGCGGGTGCTCCGGCACACCACCCGCGAACGACGTGTACCCGGCGCCGCGGAACAACACCGTGCACGCCGCCAGCATCGCCGCGTGCGCCGGGACCTTCGGGTCGAGCCCGTGGATGAACTGCGCGTACGAGGTCTCGGCGGACCAGGAGATGCCGAGCGCCTTCGCGGTGTTCTCCAGCTTGCGGCGCAGGTCGTCGGGTGACTCGGGCAACGTTCGCAGGATGCCGATCTCGCCCTGCATCATCAGGTGCGCGGCCGCCATCCCGGTGAGCAACGAGATCTGCGCGTTCCAGCCCTCGACCGGCAGCGGGGCGCGGAACTCCAGGGTCCACTCGCCGTCCGACGCGACCACTTCCTGGTCCGGGATCGGCAGGTTGACGCCGCCGCGGTCCAGCTCGCGCTGCTCGCGGAGCTTGCCGACCTCGCGGAGCAGCTGCAGCGATTCGGAGGCGGTCCCCGCGTCGAGCTCCTCTTGCACGCCCGCGTAGTTGAGCTTGGCCCGCGACTTCACCAGGGCACGCTGGCAGAGCACGTCGGTACCCTCGCCGGTCGCGTCCACCGTGATCGTCCACAGCACCGCGGGACGTACCTCGCCGGCGAGCAACGACGCGGCGCCCTCGGACAACTCGGGCGGGTGCAACGGAGTCCGCTTGTCCGGTGCGTACAAGGTCTCGCCGCGCTTGCGGGCCTCGACGTCGATCGGGTCGCCCGGCTGGACGAACGCGCCGACGTCCGCGATCGCGTAGTACACCGTGAAGCCGTCGCCGGCCCGCTCGATGAAGACGGCCTGGTCGAGGTCCATCGAGTCGGGTGGATCGATCGTGACGAACTCGAGGTCGGTCCGGTCCAGCTCCGGCAACCGCGGCTGCGCCGCCACCTCGAGCGCGGCCGCGACCACCTCGGCCGGGAACTCCGCCGGCACCTCGAGCTCGGTCCGGATGTCCTGCAACGACGCCCGGAAAACCTCAGGAACGTCCTCGGCGAAGTGCACTCTCTGCAACGGCACCCGATCACTCCGTCCTGTCCACCCGTACCTCGATGTACGGGTGGGGTCAGACTAGGCCCTGTCCGGTCATCCGGTGCAGTAGCGAGCAGGTGCTCGGTGCGGTGGCTCGGCGCGCTGGAGGGAAGGCCTCGATGCTGGTGCATCGTGGCCTTTGCTCCAGTGCGGCGAGGTGCCGTGCCGAGTGCCGCGCAGCACGCACGGGATGACCGGACAGGGCCTACAGGCCAGGTTGGAGGTTGAAGGACCTGAGGGACGCGAGGCCGTCGGCGTACCAGTGGATCTCGGTGAGGGTCGCCGGGCGCAGCTCCATCCGGAACATCGAGGACATCGGCGCCTGCAGGACCCCGCGGACCATCAGCTTGATCGGCGTCACGTGGGTGACCACGACGACCGTCTTGCCGGGGTACGACGCGAGCAACCCGTCGCGCGCCGAGCGGGCCCGCCGGGCGCAACTGTCGAACGACTCACCGCCGGGCGGCGCGACCGTGGTCGACTCGAGCCAGTCCTTGAGTGCCTCCGGCCACTTCTCCTGCACCTCGGCGAAGGTGTGCCCGTCCCAGTCGCCGAACGAGCACTCGACCCAGCCGTCCCGCACGTCGACCTCGAGCCCGAGCCTGTCGGCCACCACCGCGGCCGTCTGCCGGGTCCGCCGCATCGGCGACGTCACGACCGCGTCGACCCCACCGAGCCGGTCCAGGTACTCCGCGGCCGCCCGCGCCTGCGCCTCGCCGGTCTCGCTCAGCCCCGGGTCGTCCCCGCCCGAACCGGAGAACCGCTTGTCCACCGTGTGCGGGGTCTCGCCGTGCCGCAGGAAGAGCAGCCGCGTCGGCGGTTCGGCCGGCGCACCCCAACCACGCAAGGCCTTCTGCAGGTCCGACGGCTCCGTGGCGACCGGGGCCGCCGAGCTCTCGGCCGGCTTCAGCGGTACCGGCTTGCCGTCGAGCGCCATGTTCGCGAGCGCGTCGGCGGCCGCGTTCTTGGCCCGCGGCACCCACGTCCACTCGGTACCGAACGGAGCCAGGCCCTGCGCCTTGATCGCGAGCGGCTTGAGGTCCGGGTGCTTGACCTTCCACCGGCCGGCCATCTGCTCGACGACCAGCTTGGAGTCCATCCGGACCTCGATGGACGCGTTCGGCGCGTACTCCGCGGCCAGCTCGAGCCCGGCGATCAGACCGCTGTACTCGGCCACGTTGTTCGTCGCGACACCGATCGTCACCCCGGCCTGCGCGATGACCGCGCCGGTGGCCGGGTCCCGCACCAGCGCACCGTACGCCGCGGGGCCCGGGTTGCCCCGGGAGCCACCGTCGGCCTCGACGATGACGTGGTCCGGGCTCATACGCCGCTCTCCGAAGTCCGGACGAGGATCCGCCCGCACTCCTCACACCGCAGCACCACGTCCGGCGCGGCCGCGCGGATCCGGTTCAGGTCGGACGGGGCGAGCTCCATCCGGCAGCCCATGCACCGCTTGCCGACCAGCGGCGCGGCACCGATCCCGCCGTTGCGCTCACGCAGCCGCTGGTACTGCGTGACCAGGTCGTCCGGCAGCTCGGCGGCGACGGTGGCGCGCTGGTCGCCGACGGTGGCGCGCTGCTCGTCGAGGTCCTTGGTGGCGGCGTCCCGGCTGGTCTCCAGCTCGGCCTGCCGACCCGCGAACGCCTCGGCCCGGGTACGCAGCTCGGCCTGGGTCGCCTCGGCGGCCTCCAGCTTCTCCATCACCTCGAGCTCGGCGTCCTCCAGATCGGCGATCCGCCGGTCCAGCGAACCGATCTCGTGCTGCAGTCCCTCCAGGTCCTTCGGCGACGTGACCTGGCCGGAGTCGAGGCGCTGCTGGTTGCGCGCCTTCCGCTGCCGGACCTGCTCGACGTCGCTGTCGGCCTTCTTCTGTTCGCGTTGCAGGTCGGACACCTCGGTGTCGGCGGTGACCAGCTCGCGGTCGACCACCGACTTCTCGGCGGCCAGTGCGGTGAGCGCCTGGTGCTCGGGCAGCGACTTGCGCTTGTGGGCGACCTGATCCAGCTGCAGGTCGAGATCCTGCAGGTCCAGCAACCGGCGTTGGACAGCGGGCTCGGCGTTCAGGGTCGGCTCCTTCGCTACGGCGCGTTCAGTTGTTCAGCTGCTGCCGACGCGGTCCCGGGGTCAGAGCCGCAGGGTCCAGGCGTCCGTGCAGAGCGTCGAGATGTGAGTGTCCACGGTACTGCCCTGCTCTGCCAACCCCGCGACCAGGAGGCGTTCGGCGTCCCGCAACCACGGCCACTCGCTGGCCCAGTGCGCGACGTCGACCAGCGCGGGTCCCTCGGCGTACGCGCGGGCCTCGGTCGCCGGGTGGTGCCGCAGGTCGGCCGTCACGTACGCGTCCACGCCGGCCGCCCGGACCCGGTCGAACTCCGAGTCCCCTGCTCCCCCGACCACGGCGACCGACTCGATCAGCCGCTCCGGATCACCCGAGACGCGCACCCCGTGCTCGGTCCGCGGCAGACCGTCCTGGACGATCCGCGCGAACTCGGCCAACGGAACCGGCCGCGGGAGTACGCCGATCCGGCCACCGCCGCGCACGCTCGGCAACGACGCCATCTCGTACACGTCGAAGGCCGGTTCCTCGTAGGAGTGCGCGGCCCGCATCGCCGCGACGACCGCGCGCCGGCGGGACCGCGGCAGCACCATCTCGACCCGCGACTCGGGCACGACCTCGATACCGCCGACCTCGCCGATGGTCGGGTTCGCGCCCGCCAACGGCCGGAAGGTTCCCTCGCCGGTGGTGGACCAGGCGGCCCGGTCGTAGTCGCCGATCCGGCCGGCGCCGGCGGCCGCGAGCGCGTCGATCATCGCCTGCGTCTCGGCGACGGGGACGTACACGACGAGCTTGTCCATCGCCTCGGCCGGCATCGCCTTCAACGGGCGCGTCCCGGTCAGGCCGAGCGCGGCCGCCAACGCGTCGCTCACACCCGGGTTCGCGTTGTCCGCGTTGGTGTGGCAGACGTGCAGGGCGACGCCGTTCCGGATCAGGTCGTGCACGACCCGGCCCTTCGGCGTGGTGGCGGCGACACTGTTCACGCCACGCAGGAGCAGGGGGTGGTGACTGACGATCAGGTCGAACTTCCCCTCGATCGCCTCGTCCACCACCGCGCGCATCGGGTCGACGGCGAAGAGGATCCGCCGCACCGGCTGACCAGGATCCCCGCTGACCAGGCCGACGGCATCCCAACTCTCGGCCCAGGCCGGGTCGTACAACGCGTCTAGTACCCGAACGACATCCCCAAGCGAAGCAGTCACCCGCCCATCCTGCCGCACCGGGCGGACGGGCGGGTGGCCGGAGTGAAACCCCCGCGGACGCGTGACCGGGCTGAGGGGAGGTACCCGGTCGCGCGTCCGCAGTCTTTACTGAGCCGGTCGGCTCAGATCAGCCAGGCGGTCGTGTCGGTCGGCAGCTTCGCGCCTTCGAGCGGACCGCTCGACAGCACGACCACCGCACCCTCGGGCAGCTCCACCGGGGCCGCGCCGAAGTTCGTCACCGACTGCCAGCCGCCGGGCCGCTTGAAGTGGAGCAGCCAGTCGACACCGTCCACCCACTCCAGCCCTTCACCGGTCTGCAGGCCACGACGGACCGCGAGCGCCTTGCGGTACAGGCTCAGCGTCGAGTCCGGGTCGCCGACCTGCGCCTCCACGGAGTACCCGCCGAACCAGGTCGGCTGCAGCAGGTGCGACCCGCCGGTGCCGAAGCCGAACGACAGCCCGCCGACCGTCCACGGCAGCGGCACGCGGCAGCCGTCCCGGCCCTTCTCGGCACCCTTCGAGCGGAAGTACGCCGGGTCCTGCAGGTTCGCGGCCGGCAGCTCGCCGACCTCCTGCAGCCCGAGCTCCTCGCCCTGGTACAGGTACGCCGAGCCCGGCAGCGCCAGCATCAGCAGCACCGCCGCACGAGCCCGGCGCAGCCCCTGCTCGACGTCGACCGTCGGCTCGGTGCCGTTGCTGAGCAGCCACGCCTTGCCGTCCTGCCAGCGCCCGTTCGGGTCCTTCGGCAGCCCGTACCGGGTCGCGTGCCGAACCACGTCGTGGTTGGAGAACACCCAGGTCGAGGACGAGCCGTTCTGCTCGACCAGCGCGAGGTTCTCCTTGATCACCTGGACGAACCGGTCGTAGTCCCAGTCCGCCTGCAGCAGGTCGAAGTTGAACGCCTGCCCCAGCCCCTGGGCACTTGCGTACCGCGCGCGGCGGGCGGCCGGTACGAACGCCTCGGCGACCGCGGACCGCGGCGGGTCGTAGTCGTTCAGGACCTCGCGCCACTCCTGGTAGATCTCGTGCACCTCGTCGCGGTCCCACAGCGGGTGGATGCCGTTCGACTCCGACTGCCGCGGCAGCGTGGTCTTCGACGGCAGCGGCTCGGTCAGGTCCTTGACCAGCGCGTGCGCCACGTCGACCCGGAAGCCGTCCACGCCACGGTCGGACCAGAACCGCAGCGTCTTCAGGAAGTCGTCGCGGACCTCCCGGTTGTCCCAGTTCAGGTCCGGCTGCTCGGCCGCGAACAGGTGCAGGTAGTACTGGCCGTCCTCGATCCGGGTCCACGCGGAGCCGCCGAAGACCGAGTCCCAGTCCGACGGCGGCTCGTCGCCGGCACCCTCGCGGAAGATGTACCGGTCCCGGGCCGCCGAGCCCTTCGCGGCCTTGAGCGCCTCCTGGAACCAGACGTGCCGGTCGGAGGAGTGGTTCGGCACGATGTCGACGATCAGCTTGATCCCGGCGCCGTGCAGCGCGCCGACCAGTTGGTCGAAGTCGGCCAGGGTGCCGAGCCGCGGGTCCACGTCGCGATAGTCGTCCACGTCGTACCCGCCGTCGGCCAGCGCGGACGGGTAGAACGGGCTCAGCCAGACCGCGTCGATGCCGAGCTCGACCAGGTACGGGACCCGGCTGATGATGCCCTGCAGGTCGCCGACGCCGTCGCCGTTGGAGTCGGCGAAGCTGCGCGGGTAGATCTGGTAGACGACGGCCTGGCGCCACCAGTCCGGGTCGGAGGGGCTCACTGCGCGGGACGCCTGGAGGTCGGTGCTGGTCAAGGGGGCCTCACTCAGGATCGGCGGTGGTGTTGCCTGGAGGTGACGGCGACATTGCCGCGAAATTTATATAGACTCTATATTTAGATTCTGCAGTATTGTGCGCGGGGTTCTGCGAGGAGGTCAAGAGGGTTATGCCGAAGACTTCGGCGGCCACGCCGCCCCTGTTGCGCCGGGTCAATGCCGGCAAGCTACTCGGCGTGCTCTCGACCGCGGGGGTGATGACCGGAACAGGCCTGATCGAGGCCACCGGACTGACCCGCGCGACCGTGCACGCGGTCTGCAACGACCTGATCGAGATGGGCTGGGTGGTCGAGCTCGACCCCGGCCGCGACGACACCACCGTCGGCCGGCCGTCCCGCCGGTTCGAGTTCAACAGCCAGGCCGGGTACGTGCTGGGCATCGACGTCGGCGCGAGCAAGACCATCGTGGTCGCGGCGAACCTGCGCGGCGAGACGCTGGCCCGGGCCGGCCGCTCGTTCACCGGCCAGGAGACCCCGCAGCAGCGGACCGACCTGGTCGACCAGGCGGTGGCCGAGGCGGTCGCGGAGGCCGGGGTGACCGACTCCGACGTGATCGCGGCCGGGGTCGGCGTCGCGGCCCCGGTGGACCGGACCGGCAACATCCTGGCCGACGACGAGTTCTGGCGCCGGTTCGACACCGGGCTGACCGCGCGGCTGTCCCAGCAGCACGGCTGGCCGGCCTTGTTGGAGAACGACGCGAACCTGGCCGTCCTCGGCGAGCACTGGCGCGGGGTCGGGCGCGACGTCGACGACCTGGTCGTACTACTCGCGGGCGAACGCTTCGGTGCGGGCCTGATGGATTCCGGCCGGCTCCTGCACGGCAGCCGCGGCGGTGCCGGCGAGATGGTGTACCTCAAGCTGGTCGAAGGCGTCGGCGACACCCACGGCATCGCCCGCACCGCCCGCGAGCTCGGCACCGCCGCCCTGGCCGATCCGGCCATCGACACGATCCTGCGCGACCTGGCCGGGCCTGATCCGGTCACCGCCGAGCTGGTCTTCGCGGCCGCCGCCAAGGGCGATCTCATTGCCCAAGGCATCCTTGCCGAGGTGGCCGCGCGGACCGCCCGCGTGGTCGCCACCCTCGCGATCCTCTTCAACCCCGAGCTGATTATCCTCGGCGGCGCCGTCGCGGAGGCGGCCCGCGCCCTGCTCCCCGCCGTCGAGGAGCAACTGGCCACCTTCACCACGACCCCACCCCGCGTCGCGGCCTCTCCCCTGGGCGACACCATCGTCTCGGTCGGCGCCGTACGGCACGCCCTCAACTACGTGGAACAGAACGCCCTGGACCTCACCCTGACCGCCCGCCGCTTCTGACCACGACGGGCGGTACGTCGCTCAGGCGTTGCGGGTGAGCACCTCGGCGACGGACTCCAGGACGACCAGGTTGCGGCCGTAGGTGACCGCGGTGGGGACGCCGGCCGGTACGAGGGCGCGGTCCTCGGGGATGCCGGTGCACAGGACGAAGACGTCACGCTCGCGGCCTCGCAGGAGTTGTTCGAGCGCCGCGCGCATCCACGGCGTACGGACCGCGTCCTGGATCGCGATGACGAGTGGCCGGCCGGTCGCGGCGGCCTGGGCTTCGGCGAGGGCGGCCGGGTCCTCGGCGCGGAGTACGACACCGGCCGAGTCGGTCGCGATCCGGCGGAACACCTCCGGGAGGCCGCTGAAGTACGGGTTCCAGGCCGGGTGCAGCCCCTGCGTCAGATCCACCACGTACGGCGCGCTGCCGAGCGCGGGGAACTCCTGACCGGCCACCACGCGAGCAGCAACCTCACGCACCGGGGCGCCGTCGAGCCCGGACTGACGGGTCCGTGTCGCCAGCGTCGCACCGAGATCGCGGACCCGGGACGCGGCTTCGGCGACCCGGGCGGCGTCCAGGGATCCGGTCCGGACAGCCTCGACGATTCGGTCGGTCAGGGCCTGCGGATTCGCGTCGCCGACCGCGATCATCGCCAGGTCCGCGCCGGCCCGGATCGACGCGACCGCGGCGTCCTCGATCGAGCGGGTGTTGGTGATCGCCTGCATCTCCAGCGCGTCGGTCGTGGTCACGCCGGTGAACCCGAGCTCGTCACGGAGCAGGCCCTGCAGGATCCGGTGGGACAACGTGGCCGGCTGGTCGTCGTACGCGGAGAAGACGATGTGCGCGGACATGATCACGTCGGCGCCGGCCTCGATGGTGGCGCGGAACGGCGCGAGTTCGACGGCGCCGACCTCCTCGATCGACCGGTCCACCCGCGGCAGCGCGAGATGCGAGTCGACCGCGACGTCACCGTGCCCCGGGAAGTGCTTCGGGCAGGCGGCGATCCCGGCGTCCCGGACCCCCTGGACGAAGGCGACCCCGTGCCGCGAGACGAGATCCGCGGTGGTGCCGAACGAGCGGGTCGAGATGATCGGGTTCGCCGGGTTGCTGTTCACGTCGACCGACGGCGCGAGCATCACGTCGATCCCGAGCAGGGCCAGCGTGGCCGCGGCGTCGCGGGCGGACGCGCGGGTCAGCTCGACGTCGTCCAGTTCGCCGAGCGAACGCGGGGAGGACAGCGGCCACGGGTTCGCCGGCGACAGATGGGAGAACTCGCCACCCTCGTGATCGATCGCGATCAGCAGATCCGGCCGCTCGGCCCGCAACGCCGCCGTCAACGCGGCGACCTGGTCGGCGTCGACAACGTTCCGGGTGAACAAGATGACGGCCCCAAGCCCAGCCGCAACCGCACGCCGAAGCTCATCCGAAGGCGTCGCCCCATGAAAACCGACAATCAACGCACCAGCAGCATCCCGCTCGAGTTGGTCGCTCATCCCGACACCCTCTCACCCCCACCCCAACCCCGCCCCGCCACTCCACCCTCCCCACCACCTCACCCGCACTCCGCCGCACCTCCCCAACGCCCTTCACCGCACCCCGCCGCATCCACCCCCGCCTCGCCCCGCCCCGCCGCACCCGGTCGCATCCCGCCCAGCCTCGCCTCGCGCCGCCGCACCCGGTCGCATCCCACCCCGCCCCGCCTCGCCTCGCCCCCTCGCCTCGCCCGCCTCGCCTCGCCGCCCCACGCCTCGCCGCACCTTGTGCACCCACCAGCCAACCCCCTCCGTACCTTGAGCACGTGCCGTCCACCGCGAGACCACACGACCGACCGGCCCGTGCACAAGGTCGTACGCCCCGCCCCTCCCCAGCTTGCTGGGGGTGCTCAGCCACAAACCCGCGCCCCTTGCTCTGCCTACATCGCCCACCGCCGTCTCCGGCCGGGCACGCGAGCTAGCAGCCGCGGTCGCCGACAGCCGCCTCGGCGCACTTTGTGCACCCACCAACCGTTGCCCCACGCACTTTGAGCACACACCAGCCACGGACAGCCCCCTCCGTCCACCGGCCCGTGCACAAAGTCATACGCCCCAGCCGCCGGCTGCCTCGGCGCACTTTGTGCACCGACCAACCGTTGCCCCACGCACTTTGAGCACACACCAGCCATGGACAGCCCGCTCCGACGACCGCCACGTGCACAAAGTCGTACGCCCCGGAGCTGCCCCGGCTTGCTGGGGTGTTCAGCCCACAAACCCGCGTCACGATCTCCATCTGCAGCACCCGGCGCTGTCTTCGGTCGGGCACGTGAGCTCGCAGCCGCGGTCGCCGCCGGCTGCCTCGGCGCACTTTGTGCACGCACCAACCGTTGCCCCACGCACTTTGAGCACGCACCGGTCGCGGTGGACCTGCTCCGCCGACCGGCCCGTGCACAAAGTCGTACGCTCCCGGCCTTCCCCAGCTGGTTGGGGTGCTCAGCCCACAACCCCGCGCCACGATCCGCAGCTGCAGCACACGGCGCCGTCTTCGGCTGGGTGCGCGAGCTCGCAGCTGTGGTTGAGGCCCGGCTCGGTCGGGTGGCGGGCGAGCGGGTGGGCGGGTGGTCAGGTGAGTGGTCGAGGTGGGGTGGGTGGTCGAGGTGGGGTGGGTGGTCGAGGTGGGCGGGTGGCCAGGTGGGTGGTCGAGGTGGGTGGGGTCGGGTGGAAGGTTCACCGGGGGCATGCCGGGGTGTCACCTGGGGTTCTTGGGCGGAGAGAAAGGTGTCGGGGAATCCTTTTCCCGATCAGTCACGGAGCTCCGCCATGCCCGTTACACCGATCAACCGCCCGCTCACCCGGCGCGGCCTGCTCGCCGCTACCGCTGTCGGCGCCACCGCTGTCGCCGCCGGTACCGTCCCGGCCTCCGGGTCGCCCGTCCCGGTGGAGTCTGCCGGTTCGCGGCAGACTCTGACCGATCCTTTCACGCTTGGTATCGCGTCCGGTGACCCCGACTTCCGGAGCGTCGTGCTGTGGACCCGGCTCGCGCTCGACCCGCTCGCGGCCGACGGTATGGGCGGGATGCCCAGCCGCCGGTACAACGTGCAGTGGCAGGTCGCCTTGGACCCGCAGATGCGGCGCGTCGTCCGCGCCGGCGTCGTCTCCGCCGGGCCGGAGTCGGCTCACGCCGTGCACGTCGAGGTCGGCGGGTTGCTGCCCGGCCGCGAGTACTACTACCGCTTCCGTTGCGAGAAGCACCTGTCCGCCATCGGCCGCACGGTGACCACGCCGCTGCCGGGGACGTACGGGAGCCCGCTGCACATGGCGTTCGTGTCGTGTTCCAACTACGCCGGCGGGTACTTCACCGCGTACCAGCGGATGGCCGAGGAGCACCCGTCGCTCGTACTGCACCTCGGTGACTACATCTACGAGGGTGCCGGTGGCAGTGGGGCGCGTGCGCACTCCCCCGCCAAGGAGATCTGGACGCTGGCCGACTACCGGGTCCGGCACGCGCAGTACCGGACCGACCCCGACCTGCAGGCCGCGCACGCGGTGGCGCCGTGGGTCGTGGTGTGGGACGACCACGAGCTCGAGAACAACTACGCGGACGAGATTCCGTCACCCGCGGGTCAGGCCGGCTTCCTGGAGCGGCGCGCGGCGGCGTACCGGGCGTACTACGAGAGCATGCCGTTGCGCCGGTCGAGCATCCCGCGCGGGATCGACATGCAGATCTACCGGCGGATCCAGTGGGGGCGGCTCGCCGAGTTCCACATGCTCGACACCCGGCAGTACCGCAGCGACCAGGCGTGCAGCGACACCGCGTCGGACTGCCCGGCCGCGTTCGACCCGGCTCGGTCGATCACCGGACCCGACCAGGAGAAGTGGTTGCTCGACGGGCTCGGCCGGTCCTCGGCGACCTGGGACGTGATCGGGCAGCAGGTGTTCTTCGCGGCTCGCGACTTCACCGCCGGACCGTCCGTCACGTACAGCATGGATGCCTGGGACGGGTACGTCGCGTCCCGCCAGCGCATCCTCGACGGCATCCAGCAGCGCAACGTCACCAACCCGGTCGTGCTCACCGGTGATGTCCACAAGCACTACGCGAACGACCTCAAGGCCGACTTCCGCAACCCGGACTCGGCCACCGTCGGCGTCGAACTGGTGACCACCTCGATCACCTCCGGCGGCGACGGCCAGGACATGCCGACCGGCGGCCAGCTCCAGCTGGACGAGAACCCGCACATCAAGCTCATCAACAATCAGCGCGGCTACGTGAGCACCACCATCACCCGCGACTCCCTGCGCGCCGACTTCAAGACCATCCCCTACGTGACGACCGCCGGCGCGCCCGTCACCACCCGCGCCACCTTCGTTGTAGAAGCCGGCAACCCCGGCCTCAACCAGGCCTGAACTCCCGCCCGGCCCGGGGTGCCTTGCGCATCCCGGGCCGGCTCTTGTCCTGAGCGTGCACGAGGACAGGAGGTAGTCCCCAACTCGCGAACTCGGCCGGCGGACCCTGGCCGCTCGCTCAGCCGAGACGCGACATCCTCCTGTCCACCTGCACACCGCGACCGGTGGTTCGGCTGATCTGGTGGTCAGGGGTGATTCTGGGGGTTGATTGGCTTGTCAGGACGTTCGTTGTCAGGGGGTTGTCAGGCGGCTGACGGCGGATTCTTCGCTGGTTGGGGCGCGGTGATGGGTGATTAGCTGGGCTTACCCCTCGCTGTATCGGCCTCTTGCGGATAACGTTGTCTCTCGACCTGACCGCCTGCCAGACGGAGTCCGATCGCCTTGACCGTTCAGATCACCCGTGTCTCCTCGCCCGAGTTGTTCGTCGGGAGTGACGACGATCCGCGCCAGGTGCTGCGGATCGAGCTCCACCGGACGAGCGCCGACGGGGTACTCGGTGTGCGCGTCGAGGGCGACGGCGTGAGCGGTACCGCGGAACTGCCCGCCGGTGACGGGGACGCGCGGGTCGAGGTACCGCTGGACGTCGACGCCGAGCTACGGACCCGGTACGGCGCGGAGGTCGCGGCCACCGTCACGGTCGAGGCCGGTGGGGCCGAGGTCGCGCGGGACGCCGGGGTGATCGTCATCGCGGAGCCGGGCTGGACGATGGTGATGGTCAGCCACTTCCACTACGACCCGGTCTGGTGGAACACGCAGGCGGCGTACACGACCAGCTGGGACCTGCAGGGCCCCGACGGCACCACCCGGCCGGTGTACACGCACAACGCGTTCAGCCTGGTCGACGCGCATCTCAAGCTCGCGCTGCGGGATCCGGCGTACTGCTTCGTACTCGCCGAGCTCGACTACCTCAAGCCGTACTTCGACACCTTCCCCGAGAACCGGGCCGTGCTGCGGCGGTTGATCGCGGAGGGCCGGGTCGAGATCATCGGCGGTACGTACAACGAGCCGAACACCAACCTCACCGGTGCCGAGACCACGATCCGCAATATCGTGTACGGGGTCGGGTACCAGCGCGACATCCTCGGCGGCGACCCGCGGAACGCGTGGCAGCTGGACGTATTCGGGCACGACCCGCAGTTCCCGGGGTACCTGGCGAAGGCCGGGCTGACCGGGTCCGCCTGGGCGCGTGGCCCGTTCCACCAGTGGGGCCCGCTGCGGCAGGCGTGGGGCGACCCGAAGTCGGGGACGGCCGCGGTGATGCAGTTCCACAGCGAGTTCGAGTGGATCAGCCCGAGCGGCGACGGCGTCCTCACGCACTACATGCCGGACCACTACGGCCCGGGCTGGGACCTGCAGCACGCACCGAGTGTCGAGGCGGCCGGCGACACGGCGTACCAGCTGTTCGCCACGCTGAAGACGGTCGCGGCGACGAAGAACACCCTGCTCCCGGTCGGCGGCGACTACACCCCGCCGAACAACTGGATCACCGCGCTGCACCACGACTGGGCCGAGCGGTACGCGTGGCCCAAGTTCGTCTGCGGCACCACCAAGCACTTCATGGACCGGGTCCGTGCCGAGCTCGACACCGAGGGCCGCAAGCCGTCACCGCAGTCGCGCGACATGAACCCGATCTACACCGGCAAGGACGTGTCGTACATCGACACCAAGCAGGCCCAGCGCGCGGCCGAGGTCGCGGCGGTCGACGCGGAGAAGCTCGGCACGTACGCCGATCTGCTCGGGCTCGGCCGGTTCGCCGAGGCCTCGCTGGACAAGGTGTGGCGGCAGCTCGCGTACGGCGCGCACCACGACGCGATCACCGGGTCGGAGTCGGACCAGGTGTACATCGACCTGGTCACCGGCTGGCGCGAGGCGCACGACCTGTCCGACGAGGCCCGGACCGCGTCGCTCGAAGCGTTCGCGGCCCGGATCGACACCAGCGCGTTCGGCGCGCACGCGATCGTCGTCACCAACACGCTCTCCTTCGCCCGGACCGACCTGGTCACCGTCGAACTGCCCGACGACAGCCCCCGCACCGTCGTCGGCGCCGACGGCGAGCAGGTCCCGTCCGTTGTCGAGGGCAACAAGCTGACCTTCCTCGCGGAGGACGTCCCCTCGCTCGGCTGGCGCGGCTACGGCCTCGTCGACGGTACGGCGGGAACGTGGGGCCCGGCCGAGTCCACCGACGCCGTGGAGAACGAGTTCTTCACCGTCACCGTGGATCCGTCCCGCGGCGGCGCGGTGAGCGGGATTGTCGACAAGCGGACCGGTCGACAGGTCCTCAAAGGTCTCGGCAACGAGCTCCGCGTCTACCAGGAGTACCCGGACCACCCGCGGTTCGGCGAGGGGCCCTGGCACCTCACCCCGTCCGGCCCGGTGGTCGGCTCGACCGAGGCGCCGGCCAAGGTGTTCACCCAGTCCGGGCCGCTCGGCAGCCGGGTGATCAGCCGCGGCGAGGTGGACGGGATCTCGTACGAGTCGGTGATCACGGCGTACGCGGGGCTGGACCGGATCGAGTTCACCACCCGGATCCTCGACCACGCCCAGTCGGACCGGCTGGTCCGGGTCAAGTTCCCCGCGGACGTCCCGGGCGCGCTGCCGTTGAGCGAGGTCGCCGGGGCCGTGGTCGGGCGCGGGTTCGGGCTGATCGACGTGGACGTCGAGCAGGCGCCGTGGACGCTCGACAACCCGGCGAACACCTGGTTCGGCCTCGGTTCGACGGCGCGGATCGCCCTGACCGATGCTGACGGCAACCACGTCGGCACCCGCCCGCTGGCGGTCGCCGAGATCGTCGTGCCGGACGGTTCCGAGCCGGCCGACGTCCGCGACCTGGTCGTCGCCCTGGCCCGCGTCGGGGTCACGGCGACCACCTCGCTGGCCGGCGGCTCGCGGTACGGTTCGCTCAAGGTCGACTCGAACCTCCCCGACCTCCGCATCTTGGTCGCCGACGCCGCCGCACTCCTCGGCGACGACACGGGCTCCGGGTCCGATCCGTACTACGTGCCGCCGCGGACCGCGCTCGCCGAGGTCTGGCAGCCGAACGCGGACGTCCGCGACGTCCGCGCGATCCCCGCCCTGGTCCTGCCGACGGCCGAGGCTGTCGCGACGGCCGTCGAGCAGCTCGGTCAGGCACGCATCACGGCGACCGTCTCCGGCGACGGCGTGATCGAGGACTTCAGCGATGTCACCGTCGCGCTGCTCACGTACGGGCTGCCTGGGTTCGCGGTCGACGCGACCGGCGCCCTGCACGCCTCGCTGCTGCGGTCCTGCACCGGGTGGCCGTCGGGGATCTGGATCGACCCGCCGCGCCGGTCCACGCCGGACGGTTCGTCGTTCCAGCTGCAGCACTGGACCCACGAGTTCCGGTACGCGCTGTCCACCGGCGAAGGCGATTGGCGGGCGTTGCAGCTCCCGGCCCGCGGCCAGGAGTTCTCCTCACCGTTGCTGGCGGCAACCACCACCGCGCACGACGGGACGCTGCCCGCGACCCACTCGCTGCTCCAGGTCTCCCCCGAGCGGGACGTGCTGGTCTCCACGCTCAAGCCGGCCGGCAATCCGATCGCGCACGGCTCCGGCCGCGCCTCCGACCCGCGGGACGGGGTCACCTTGCGGTTGATCGAGGCAACGGGTCTCGGCGGTACCGCCACCGTCACGTCCGCCCTGCCGATCACCGGCGCCACCCACGCCGACCTGCTGGAGTCCCGCGGTGCGCCGATCGAGGTTGCCGACGGCAAGCTCACGGTCGAGCTGACCGGCTCGGCGGTGGACACCTTCGTGCTCGACCTCGACGGCGCCGCGGCCGAGGGCGAAATCCTCGGCCAGGCCGGCGAGCTCGCGCAGCCGTCGTACTCGCGGTACTGGCTGCACAACCGCGGCCCCGCGCAGATGGGCTTCCTGCCGGTCAGCCTCTCGGTGTCGCCGACTGTCGCCCGGACGGCGGGCAAGCCGTTCGAGGTCTCGATGGTGATCGCGAACCAGTACGTCGACGCGGTGGCCGAAGGCACCCTGACCCTCGATCTGCCGGCCGGCTGGACCACCGATCAGCCCGACCGCGCCGTGCGCCTGGAACCAGGCGGCTACGTCCGCCACCTGGCGTACGTGAACCCGCCGGAGAGCTGCGAGCCCGGCCAGTACTTCGTCGCCGCGCGCGTCGTCACCAAGACCGACGAGCTCGCTGGTGGCGCCGGCGTCCAGGCGGTCGAGGACGTGGTCACCGTGTTCGTCGGGGAGAGTCCGGAGCTGACCGCGGTGCTCGGATTCGGGATGGCGCCGACCGAGCCACCGGACCACGGCGCCGGTGCCGTCGAAGGCGAGCCCGGCCGCGCGACCGGGCTGACGGTCTCCCCGTCGACCCGGGATCTGCGGCTCACCGCGGGGACGACCGAGACGCTCGAGCTGGAATTCCTGAACTCCACCTCCTCGGAGATCCGCGCCGAGCTGCAGCTGGCCTCGCCGTACGGGACGTGGTCGTGGCTGCCCGAGCCGGTGCGCTCGGTCGTCGTCCCGCCGAAGGCGTCGGTGACCGTCCCGGTGCCCGTCGTGGCCCCGGCCGACGCGGGTCCGGCGCACGCGTGGGTGTTGCCGAAAGTGATGTGGTTCGGCCGGGCCCAGTACGCCCCGACGGTCCGGCTGGAGATCCGGTGACGGCCACCCTCGCCGTCGGCCACGGTCATGGCCACGGCCACGGTCATGGCCACGGTCATGGGCAGGGCCACAGTCACGGGCACAGTGAGGCGCCGGTCGCGCCGCCGGAGGTGATGGCGTACCTCAACGGTGAACCCGTCGCCCGCGAGTTGCTCGACGAGCGGCTCGCGGCGCTCCGGGCCAGTGACGCGGCCTGCGTGCTCCCCCGCCCGGACAGCCGGGAGGGACGGCAGCTCGCCCGCTGGGTCGCCCAGGTCGTCCTCACCGAGCAGCTCTGCCTCGACGAACTGCGCCGGCGCGGTGACGACGCGTCGCCGGCCCCGGTCACCCCGCTCGACGTGTCCACCGCCATCGCCGTCGGCTCGATCACCGCGGCGGCGCTGGCCGGGTCCGCGGCGGTCCGGCGGGTGGCCGAGCTGGTCAGCGCGGACGTCCGGATCCCAGCCGGTCAGCTCGCGTACGCGGCCGACGTCCTCGGTGAAAAACCGCCTGCGGATCCTGCCGTCCCGGTGGCACGGTGGCATCGGGAGCTGGTGGACAGCGCGCGACTGGAGGCGTTCGCGCGGTGGCTGAACCGGGTGATCGCCGAGCGGGTCCAGCTGGTCCGCGGGCTGGAGCATCCCGGCGACAGCAATCAACCTGACAACCTGCACCGGCACTGACGGGGGGACCATGAGCGACGTTGCAGCGACCGTTCTCGGCATCGACATCGGCGGCACCAAGATGGCCGCCGCGCTGGTGGCCGAGGACGGCGAGATCATCACCGAGGACCGGATCATGACGCCGCCGGGAGACGCCGAGCAGGTGTTCGCGGCGCTCGCCGAGCTGATCGGCCGGGTCCGGGGGGACGTCCGGCCGGTCGCGGTCGGCATCGGTTCGGCCGGACCGCTGGACCTGCGGCACGGCCTGGTCTCACCGGTGAACATCGTCGGCTGGCGGAACTTCCCGCTGGTCGACCGGGTCCAGGCGCTGGTCGGTGACCTCCCGGTCGCGCTCGGCGTCGACGGTCACTGCTTCGCGCTCGGCGAGTTCTGGACCGGCGCCGGCCGGGCGGCCGAGAACCTGCTCGGCATCGTCGTCTCCACCGGGGTCGGCGCCGGCCTGGTGGTGGACGGCGAGCCGATGCTCGGCCAGTCCGGCAACGCGGCCCACCTCGGCCATATGGTCGTCGACCTGGACGGCGAGGCCTGCGCGTGCGGCTCGTACGGCTGCGTCGAGACGTACGCGAGCGGCCCGCGGATGGTGGCCCGGGCCCAGCGGCGCGGCTGGCGGTCCGGCGAGGCCGTGGACGCGGCGGTACTCTCCGCCGACGCGGCGGCCGGTGACGAGGTCGCACTCGCCGTGTTCGACGACGGCGCCCAGGCGCTCGCCGCCGGGATCGTCGCGACCGCGGTCACCGTCGACCTGACCAGCGTCGTGATCGGCGGCGGCGTCGCGAAGGCGGGCCCGGTGCTGTTCGACCCGGTCGAGCGGTGGGTCAAGCGGCTCGCCCAGCTCCCGTTCGTCACCGACCTCACCGTCGAGCCGGCCCAGCTCCCGAACGCCGGTCTGCTCGGCGCCGCCCGGCTCGCCTGGAACACCGCCGCCTGACCCCACCCGGCCCCGCGCCGGGGTTCGATGCACCGGATCGGCCGGATGGATGTTGTCGGACAAGCTGACATTCCGTCCGTCCGGCAGTCCGGATCGCTGCCGTCGCAGCGACCAAGGCCGTGGTGACGAATCGTCGTCCGGTCGGCGACGTACCGCACACAGAACTGCGGTGCGGAAACGGATCTCCCGCGCAATTTTGTGCAATTTTTACTCAATCCCGCAATCTGTGTAACGAGCTGCCCTTGGGGCCCGATGCAACGGATGGATGGGGTGGGGGGCACGCCGTCCGAGGGCAATCAGGGGGCCTGCATGTCAGGGATTGGCCGTTCGCGTGTGCGGTGGAGGGGTGACCCTTCGCCGCTCGCGTGGACAACCGGGTCGTACGTACGTCCACCAGCGTTGTCCGGGGCAACGCTCGACCGTAGGGACAGGTCCTGATGGACGTCGCGGTACTGCTCGTCTTCGCCTTCTTCTTCTCCGGCGTGGTCGTGCTCGCGATCACGCCGCACGGCCGGCTCCGGACCTCCGTCCGCCGGCCCCGGCTCCTCCAGCTCGCCGTCGTCGCCGCCGCCGCTGTCACCGTTCCCGTGGACCTGTACGCCGTCGTGTACGGCACTCTCGGTCCGCACGGGGCGTCGCTCGGTGAGGTCGCCGACCGGTTGCTGCTGCTCAACGTCGCCGCCTCCTGCGGCGTCGCGGCCCTGCACGAGTCCATCCGTGGTTCCGCTGTACCCCCGACCTCGGCCGACGAGGCGCCGGCCGAGGACGAGCAGCCGGTACGGATGGGCGTGCTGGGCTGGACCGGCCCGCTGATCGCGCTGGTCGCGGTCACCGCCGTCGTCGCCCTCGGCTCCCGGGGGAACGGACCGGGCCTGGGAAACGTCGGATCCGTCTGGGCGGTGTACTCGCTGCTCATCTGTGTGATCAGTGCGTTCGCGCTGCTCCGCCGACGGACCCCGGCGACTGCGATCGATCCTCGGGAGGGATGAGGATCGCACGCGGGTTCTGCACCACGGACGGTGGGCCGGTGCCGACGGGAGGGCCGGCATCGGGCCGCTCCCCCGTCCGCGGTGCAGAACCAACCCCTCGAGACCGGCCGGGCCGCACCCCGAGGCGGCCCGGCCCTTCGAGCCATAACCTGATCCGTTACCGCTAGTGCCCCGTGTTGGAAGTTTCTTGAGTGATTGCGGTGGTCAGGTGCGTGCATCGCGGTGCCGGACGAGCGTCCTCGATGCGGTGCCATCGTGGATGATCGGCCGGTGCCGCGAGGTGCGTGCCTGGGCGCCGCAAGCGCCAAGCAACTTCCAACACGGGGCACTAGATGTACCCGGTCATGAGGTTGGTTGCAGTCGGGTGATGGGTGGGTGTCCTCCGAGTGCGGTGTGTGGGCGTTGAGTGTTGTAGGACTCGAGCCAGGGTGCAAGTGCGGCGGTGCGTTCGGTGTTGGTGGTGAAGACCTGCCGGTAGGCCCACTCTGTTTGCAGGGTCCGGTTGAGGCGCTCGACCTTCCCGTTCTGCCAGGGGCAGTGGGGTTTGATGAATTTCTGGGTGATGGCGTGGGTGGCGCAGACCTCGCGCAGTGACCAGCGGTAGGACCAGGCGTTGTCGGTCATCAACCGTTCGATCCGGGTGATGCCGTGCGCGGCGAAGAAGGCGATGGCGCGGGTCAGGAAGCCGGCGCAGGTGGGGCCTTTCTCGTCGGGCAGGATCTCTGAGTAGGCCAGCCGGGAGTGGTCGTCGACGAGTGAGTGCACGTAGTCGAACCCGACCCGGGTGCTGCGGTCGCGGCGGGTCGAGGCGCTGGCGCGGCCGTGTGCGCGCCAGCCGCCGCCGTCGGGGATCCGGCCGATCTTCTTCACGTCCATGTGGACCAGTTCGCCTGGCCGGTCCCGCTCGTACCTGATCGCGGTGGTCTTGGAGGCCCGGATCACCTGACCGGTGATCGGGTCACACACGGCCAGATGCGGCACCCGGTGGCGGCGCAGGATCCGCGACACCGTCCGGGCCGGTACCCCGGTCTGGGCCGCGATCGGTTCCGGACCGAGCCGCAACCGCTCCCGCGCGTCCAGGACCCGCTGCTCGACCTCGGCCGGCGTACGCCGCGGACACCGATGCGGCCGCGACGACCGGTCCCGCAGACCCGCCTCGCCTTCAGCCTCGTACCGATCGAGCCAGGTCTTCACACACTTGCGCGACACACCCATCGCCTTCGCGATATGCGCCTGCGCCCACCCGGCCCGGTGCCGCTGCACGATCAGCAACCGGCCATGAAACGTCGTACGCGCGTTACGGTGGGACACGAGAACCTCCGGTGAGTGTGAAGCCTTCGACAAGCCACACCCCAACCGGAGGTTCTCCTCACGTCAACCCCACCCCACCTGCCACCAACGTCTCGACCCGGTACAACTAGAGCAGTTGCGTCTTGGACCGCCAGGACCCGGCGACTCCAGAATCGGCGCCATGAGTACCTCGGGTCCATCACCACGCAAAGTCCTCATCGCCGGCCTGGGCGGATCGGGCAAGACGACGCTCGCTCGCCGGCTCGCGCCACTCCTCGGCCTGCCGCTGTACGAGCTCGACGCGCTGTACTACGGGCCCGACCTGCGGATGGCGCCCAGCTTCGAGGCCGAGATCGACCGGATCACGGCGGGCGGGGCTTGGCTGTTCGACTCGCAGGGACCGCCGGCCGATTCCGAGGCGCCACCGCGGATCCGCGAACAGCTGTGGACCCGGGCCGACACGCTGCTCTGGCTCGACTATCCGCGACGGGTGGTGGTGAGCCGTGCGGCCAAGCGGTCGGTCCGGCGGATCGTCACTCGGGAACGCTTGTGGCACGGGCACCGCGAGACCCCGTTGTGGTGGCTGCGGCCCGAGCACCCGATCCGCCGGTCGTGGCGGCTCAGCGCGGTACGGCATCGCGAACTCACCGAGCGGACCCGGCAGCCTCGCTGGTCCCACCTGGCCGTCGTCCAGCTGACCGATCCGCGAGCCACTTCGGAGTGGCTGGCAACTGTCGAGCGGACGCGGTGCTAGTACGGGTCAGTCCTTGAGCCATTCCGGTTCGGGGAGGCGGGCGCGGTCGAGCTTGCCGCTGGCGTCGAGCGGGAGATCCTCCAACGGGATCAGGTCGGCCGGGACCAGGTAGATGGGCAGCTCCTTGGTCAGCTCCATCATCAGCCTGGTCAGCACCGCGGGATCCCCGTCGGCCAGCACGACGTACCCGATCAGGCAGGTCTCGCCGCCCGGATCGGTACACGCGACCACGACCGCGTCGGTCACGCCCGGCAGGTCGGCGAGGACGTGCTCGGTCTCGCCCGGCTCGACCCGGTGGCCGCGGATCTTCACCTGGTCGTCGACGCGGCCGAGGTAGTCCAGCGTGCCGTCCGGACGCCAGCGGGCCAGGTCACGGGTCCGGTACAGCCGGCCGCCCGGATGCCCCGGGTCGCCGACGAACACGGTCAGCGTCTCGTCCGGCCGGCCGACGTAGCCGTGGGCAACGGCCAGGCCGCCGAGGTGGATTTCGCCGATCGCGCCGACCGGGACCGGCCGGAGTGCCTCGTCGAGCAACCGGACCACGACGCCGTCGATGGGCCGGCCGATCGACGGCCGGTCGTCGTCGGGGTCGACCCGGTGGATCGTGGTGACCACGGACGCCTCGGTCGGCCCGTACTCGTTGTAGAGCACGCAGTGCGGGTGCGCGGCGAGGAAGTCGCGGATCCCGTGCGTCATCACCATCGCCTCACCACCGGCGACGATCTCGCGCAACGCGGGCAGCTCCGGCATCTCCTCGAGCGTGGCCAGCAACGCGGTCAGCGGGGTGAACGTCATGAACAACCGCTGCACGGAGTACTCCGTGAGCGCGGCCAGCACCGCGTCCGGGTCGTACCGGTCGTCCTCGCCGATCAGCACCAGCGCGGACCCGGAGGCGAGCGCGGTGAACATCTCCTGCACGTGGACGTCGAACCCGAACGAGCTCCACTGCAACGTCCGCAGCGACGAGCGGGTCCGCAGGTAGTGCCGGATCAGGTTGACCGGGCCGCGATGCGGGACGAGGACACCCTTCGGGCTGCCGGTCGAGCCGGACGTGTAGATGCAGTAGGCAACGTCATCCGCGGCGGCCTGGACCGGCGGTGCCTGCTTGGCCCGGGCGTCCGCGTCGCCCGCGCCGACCGGGATCAGCCGCAGGCCGAGCCGATCCGCGAGCGCCGCGTCGTCCCCGACCATTGCGACCGCGGCCGCGTCGTCGGTCATGAACGCCCACCGCGACTCCGGCACGCCCGGGTCGAGCGGGAGGTAGGCGGCGCCGGACTTGAGCACGGCGAGGACTGCGATCACGAGCTCGGCGCTCCGGCCGACGCGGACCGCGACGACCTGGCCCGGCTTCACCCCGAGATCGACGAGCTGCCAGGCGACCGCGTTCGCGCGACGGTCGAGCTCGGCGTACGTGATCTCGCGGGCGCCCTGGATCAGCGCGATCGCGTCCGGCGTCCGGGCGACCTGCTGCTCGAACAACGTGTGCAGCCCGCTGAGTTCACCGGCCACGACGGCGTCCCGGCGGGACCGGCCGACCGGACCGGACGCGGGCGGCTCGCCCTCCAGTTCGCCGAGGAGGTCGAGGTCGTTGCCGATCGGGGCCATCAGCTCGGGCAGCGAGCGACCGAACTCGCTGGTCGCGCGACGCAGGACGGCTTCCAGGTACGCGAGGACGCGGACGATCGTCGACTCGTCGAACAACCCGGTCCGGTAGGTCGCGGTACAGGTGATCCCACCGGGCTGATGGGTGAGCGTGAGCCGGAGATCCAGGTCGGCCGCGAGCTCAGCGTCCGACGGCTCGAACTCGACGAGCACCTGGAACAGCGGATCCTGCTCGAGGACGGCGAGGTCGGCGCCGGCGTGGTCGAACGCGGCCGTCGTGGTCTCGCGGACGCGCTGCGCCAGTTCGCCGAGATCCGGCTCACCGGACAGGTCGAGGCGGAGCGGCAACGGCTTGGCGCCCTGGCTCCGCAGCGCGGCGGCGCCGATGGTGACGTCGTCCTGGGCGGCGAACCGGCCGAGCACGGTACCGACGGCGGCGAGCATCGTCATCAGCGGACTGACCCGGCGATCGCGGCTGAACGCGAACACGGCGTCGCCGAGCGCGGCGTCGAGATGATGCACGACTTCGGCCGTCGCGGATCCACCGGCCGGGCGCGGGCGATCCGTGGGGAGGACCAACGGCTGGGCGCCACTCAGCGCGGCCTGCCAGTACCCGAGGTCAGACTGCCGCTTGCTGTCGGTCCGCAGAACCGGTGCGGGGGTGGCGTCCTGCTCGGTGCCGGGGATCGGCGCCGAGTCCTGTCTTTCGTCCTGCTTCTGGGTGGCCGTGGCTTCGTCGAGTGCGTCGAGGACCTCGGTGTTCGCCGGCTTTGCCTGGTTGGGGTTTTCGGGCGGGGCGGTCGCGGCCAACGGGGTCGCTTCGGTCAGGAGGGCGAGCTGTTCGTGCATCAGCTTGGTGACGCCCTCGACCAGTTGGCTCGCGACGCGCAGCTGCTGCGACATCAGCGCGGCCATGCCCGATCCGGGGAGCTCGGCCTCGCTGGTCGCTGCGGCGGCCGCGTCGACCTTCGCCGCCAGTTCGGCGAGCCCGGAACCGAGAACCGCGAGCGCGGCCCGCGAGTCCTGCGGCTCCTCGACCGGGGCCGGCGGAGTGAGCAGGTCGAGGGGATCGACGGGGCCGCCCGGGTTCGTCCGCGAAGCCACCGCGGAGGCGAGCTGGTGCGGGGTCTTCAGCTCGTCGAACAACTCGCTGACCGCGACCTCGACGTCGAACCGCTGAGCCACCACCTCGACGACCCGCAGCATCGACAGCGAATCCGCGCCGAGCTCGACGAAGGTGTGGTCCACGGTGACGTCGTAGGGATCCAACCCCAATTGCTCACCCGTCAGGTCCAGGACAACGCCCAGCGCCTCCCGGTACCGCTCAGCCGCATCCAGAGCATCCGCCGCAACGTCCCCGGCGTCAGCAACCTCCGCGTGGGCAGCTCGGACTTCAGCAGCCTGTACTTCAGCGGTCTCGGCACCCTCTGCTTCAGTGGCCTCTGCTTCAGTGGCCCTTTCGTCAACAACCTCCGTGTCAGCGACCTGCGCTTCAGCACTGACACCCTCAGCAGCAGCAACCGCATGCTCGGAAGGTTCGGCTGCTACGTCCGCCGCGGCCATCTCGGCGCCCGGCTCCGCCGCCTGCAACGGACGGCTCTCGGCCTCAGCGGCAGGGGTCGCCTTCGCGGATACCGCCGCGGCCTCGCCCGGCACGCCGGCCTTCGCGTCGACGTCGGCCTTCGCGTCGACTCCGGTCTGGATGGCCTCGGCGGCGCGTTGGGACTTCTTGCCGGTGACCAGCTTCACCTTGACTTCGGTGCCTGCGGCAACCTCTGGGACGGTCGGGCGCACGGTGGCCGGCCGGTCGTGGTCGTCGGCCGGGATGGCGAACGGGGAGCTGTCCGGCTCGGCCGGCTCGACCTCCGGCTCGGCCGCCTTCGCGCTGGCCGGCGGCGGGTCCAGCGGGATGCGCTTGAGCGATCCCGACGTCCGCTCGACCGGGCGCTCCTCCTCCACGGCCGGCTGGTGGATCCGCGCGACCGGGCGGGCGCTCGGGTCGACCGGGTGGTGGATCCGACGGAACGGGTACGTCGGCAGCGGAACGCGCCCACCGTCCGGGTACACCTTCGACCAGGTGATCTCTGTGCCCTGCAGATACAGCTCGGCGAGGCCGTTCATCGTCGCGAGGACGGGGTCCTGGCCGAGACGCTGGGCCGGGATCCACGTGCTGTTCGGGGCGATCCGGCGGCCGGCCGGGCTGAGTACGGCGTCCGGGCCGAGCTCGAGGAAACGACGGCAGCCGGCCGCGGTCAACGCCTCGACCGCGTCGCCGAAGAGCACCGGCTGGCGCAGTTGCCCGACCAGGTAGTCGCTGTCGAGGATCGTGCCGCTCTCCAGCAGTTCACCCGACCACGACGACACCATCGGCAGCCGCAACGGCTTCAGCTTGATCCCCGCGACCACGGCCGCGAAGTCCGCGAGGATCGGGTCCACCAGCGAGCTGTGGAACGCGCGATCCACGTCCAGCCGCTGCCACGCGACCTCGAGCCGGTCGAGCTGTTCGGCCAGCTGCCCGACGATCACCTCGGACCCAGCCAGGACGAACGACTGCGGACCGTTGCCCGCAGCAACCTCAACGCCTGGCGTCTGCGCCAGCTCCCGCACTCGATCCGCGTCGGCGCGGACCGCGACCATCGCGCCCGGCACGGTACCGCGCTGCATCAGCTCGCCGCGCTTGGCCGTCAACCGGACGCCGTCCGCCAACGACAGCGCGTCGGCCACGCACAGAGCGGCGTACTCGCCCACGCTGTGCCCGACGACCAACGCGGGCTGCACCCCGAACGACTGCCACAACCGCGCCAGCGCCAACTCGAACGCGAACAACGCGGGCTGCGCCGTCTCGGTCGGCCAGACCCCGTCGGTACCGGCGGGGGTGAGCAGCAGGTCGAGCAGGCTCCCACCGAACTCCTCGGCGTACACCTTGTCGCACTCGTCCAGGACGGCCCGGAACACCGGGAACCGGGAGGCGAGCGCGGCCGCCATCCCCCGACGCGCCGCGCCCTGGCCGGTGAACGCGTACCCGAGCGGACCGGGGCCACCCCGCGGTACCTCGGACGCGATCGCCGTCCCGAGTCCCTCGGCCAGCTCGCGCTCCGACGATCCGGTGACCGCGATCCGATGCCGATGCGCCGGCCGGCCGAGCGCCGCCGTACTCGCGAGGTCGATCAGGCGATGCCCGGTGCCGTCCTCGAGATCGGTACCGAACAACGCCGCGAGATCGGTCAGGCCATGCGAATCCGGCGCCGACAACGGAAGGACCACCGGTCCGTCGTCGCCGCGGCGAACCTGGCGCGGCGCCTCTTCGAGGATGACGTGTGCACTGGTGCCGTGGGCATCGAGTGCGCTGACGCCCGCGCGCAACGGGGTCCCGGACTCCCAGTCGCGGACCTCGGTCCCGATCGTCAGCGGGCCGCCGGCCAACGGGAGCTCGGGATGCGGCTTGTCGACGTTGATCGTCGGGACCAGGGTCCGGTGCTGCAGCATCAGCACGGTCTTGATCAGGCCGGCCATCCCGGCGGCGCTGTCCAGGTGGCCGATGTTCGGCTTGACGGAGCCGATCGTGCAGAAACCCACCTTGTCGGTGTGCTTGCGCAATGCGGTCGACAACGCGCGGAACTCGGCGACGTCGTCGGCAGCCGACCCGGCCGCGTTGGCCTCGAGATAGCTGATCGACTCGGCCGGTACGCCCGCCTTCTCCAGCGCCCGCTCGACGAGCTCGACCTGCCCGTCCCCGTTGCTCACCGCGGAACCCCGGATCACGGCGTACACCGTGTCCCCGTCCGCGATCGCCTGGTCGAGCCGCTTGAGCAGTACCGCGGCGACACCGTTCCCACCGACGGTCCCGTCGGCTCCCGCGTCGAACGCCCGCACCTGCCCGGTCGGCGACATGATCGACTCGGGGGTCGCGTGATAAGCCGTTGCCTGCGGCACGTGGACAGCGGCGGCACCGGCGAGCGCGAGATCCGCGTCCCCACTGCGCAAGGCCTGACATGCGAGGTGCACGGCAACCAACGACGAGGACGACGCGGCCTGGACGCCGATCGCGGGCCCGGTCAGCCCGAGCCGGTACGCGACCCGGGTGGCGAGGTTCTCCCCGGCCTGGTTCTGCTGGGCGTACAGGTTCATCCCGGATCCGGCGAAGATGCCGATCCGCCCACTCGGCCCGGCGTACCCACCGTGTTCGAGCGCCTGCTGGCAAACCTCCAGGAACAACCGCTGCGCGGGATCGGTCAGCTCGGCCTCGCGTGCACTGAGCCCGAAGTAGGCGGCATCGAACGACTCGACGTCATCCAGCGCGCCACTGACGGCAACCAGCTCGTCGTCCCCGAAGGCCTCACCGCCGCCCCGAACCTCATCCGGAGCGAACCGGCGAATGCTCTCGACCCCACCGACCAGGTTGTCCCAGAACTGCTCCAACCCATCAGCCCCGGGCAGCCGCGCGGCAAGCCCGACAACGGCGACGGCATCGCCTTGTCCAGCAGCACTAACGGCCTTCGCCCGGGTCGCAACGGGTTGCTCGACGGCGGCCCGCTCGGGCGCGGGGGCGGTCGGCAACTCGTCGACGACGGCAGCTTCATCAACGGCGGGCGCCACAACCAGCCCATCGCCAACACGATCCTTGAGGGGTGCCGCGCCGTCGGCAACCTGGTCATCAACAGCGTCGCCTTCAGCCCGCGCGACCTGCTCCACCGGGCTGTTCTGGTTGCGCTCAGGAACCTCACGCACTGCGGCAGTACCAACCGGCGCGCTGACCCCAGCAAACTCCGCCGCAACTGGCTGCCCGCCCTCCGCCCGCCTTTCGGGAGCCCGCGCAGAACCGTCGACAGCCCGCTCGAACTCAGCAGCAACCGGCCCGCGACGCACCTCCGCAGTGCCAGCGGACTCATCGTCAGTCCGTACACCACCGCGCGCCTCAGCAAGCGAACCCGCCCGCGTCCGCGTCGGCGAAGCAACCTGCTTGTCGCCAGCCAGAACAACAGGCCCATCGGCAGACGCATCCGCCTCAGCGGGTACTCCACCTGGCACGTCGTCGGATGTCACCGCATCTGCGTCGCCGGACTCGCCTGCTACCGCATCAGCGGATACCGGAACGATCGCGGCGTCAGCGGACGCATGCGCCTGAACCTCGGCAGCTCGCTCGCCATCGGCAGCACTCGCCTCGGCCTCAGCGGTTCCGTCCGCCGTCGGGTCGTCCGACTGCTCTTCACTGGCCGCGACCTCTTGCGCCTCGGCGGGTGCAACAGTCTGCACATCCTCAGCTTCGGCATCCGACTCGTCGTCAGTGATTCCGTCCCCGCGCACGACAGGAGACTGCTCATCAGCATCGGAGGGCTTCTGCTCATCGGCATCGGATGCCGTCTGCTCATCAGCGGAATCATCTGCCCGAGCGGCGACAGACGCCGTCTCGCTCCCGTCGTCGGCAGGGACACTCTCCTGCAGGTCGGCACGAGGTTCAGCGCTGCCCGTTTCCTCAGCGCCCTCGCTAGACGGCTCGTCCGAGGTCCCAGCGAGCTGCTCCCCAGAACCAACGACCTGCTCGCCTCCCGTACCGGCGACCTCCTCGGCACCGGCAGGCCGCTCACCTGCCGCACCAGCAAGCTCCTCCGGACCGACAGGGTGCACACCCGCTGCACCGGAGACCTCCTCCGGACCGACGGGCTGCTCACCTGTCGTACTGGCGAACTCCTCGAGACCGACGAGCTGCTCACCAGCCGTACGGGCGAGCTCCCCGGACGCGGCGAGCTGCCCGACTCCGGTACCGGTCGTCTGCTCCCCGGGCGCAGTGACAGGCCGCGCCTCGGCAGAATCAGCCAGCTCTTCGTCAGCCGTGCCGGCGTCCAGCGCGTCAGGCTCACCGGCAAACGGCTCCTCTGCGGCATCCGCCTGCACATCCGCCGAACCGTCAAGCTGCTCGTCGGTCGTCTCGGCGTCCTGCTTGTCCGACGCGCCAGCGGTCCGGTCCTCGGCGGTAGCGCTTGCCGCTTCCGCCGCGCGAGCGAGCTGCTCGTCGGTCGTCTCGGCGTCCTGCTTGTCAGGCGCCTCGGCGAACTTCTCGTCCGGGGCTACCGCCGGACCAACCAGCTCGTCGGCCATGCCGGAGTTCTGCTCGTCCTGTGCATCGGCGAGCTGTGGCTCCGCGGCGGTCGGCTGTTCCACCAACGAACCAGCCAACAGCGCCTCCGTGGCGCCGACGGACGACTCGTCCTCGGAACCGGCGGCGATCTGGTCTGCCGTACCAACTGGCTGCTCTTCCGTCGCACCGACGGGCTGCGCGTCCGTGGTGATGGCGGCCAGCTCGTCCTTACCGGCGAGAGGTTCGACGTCTGTCGACGCGGCCGAGTCGGCGAGAGTTACGCCAGGCGCTTCGGCAAGGCGCTGATCGTCGAACTCGGCCGGCAGCTGAGCGTCGGCTGGTACGTCGGGGGTTGCGCTGGCGTCGGCGGTGGTTTGCGCGGCTGCGGGATCGGCCGTCGTGGCGTCCGTGGTCGCGGTCGGCAGACCGTCGGCCGGCGCCTCCGACTCGACATCCGCGAGTACCTCCGGCTGGTCGTCCGTAGTTGCTGCGGACAGACCGTCGACGCTCAGCTCCGGCTCGGCGTCCGCGGGTACGTCCGGCTGAGCGTCAGTCGATACCGCCGACTCAGCGTCCGCGGGTACGTCCGGCTGATCGTCAGTCGATACCGCCTGTACGTCCGGCTGAGCGTCAGTCGATACCGCCGGTACGTCCGGCTGAGCGTCAGCTAGTACCTGTGGCTGGGTGTCGGCCGGGACGGCTTCCGTTGGTTCGGACGGAGCTGCAGAGGCCTGTTCCGCCGAGGTCGGAACCTCGGCCGGTACGTCCGCGACTGCTTCCGGCAGGCCGGGCACCTCATCGTCGGTGTTGCCTGGAGCAGATGCGGCTTCTGCAGCTTCGGCAAGCGCGGGGGCGTTCGTGTCGGCGGAGGGCTCGGCGTCCGCCGGTGCGGTTGATTCGGTGTCCTGCGTGGCCGGCTCCGCTGCCGTCACCTCGTCCGCAAACTGACCGTCGGCAGGTACCTCTGGCTCGGCGCTCTGCTCGAGCGTGAGCGCGCTCGCGTCGGAGGACGGTCGAGCGTCGGCGGGTCCAGCCGGGTCGGCTTCCTGCGTGGTCGGCGTCGACGCAGCCGACCGGGCCTTGGATTTGATGGCAGGGAGGACTGTGGTTTCGGCGTCATCCAGCTGAGCCGAGGCTGCCTGCTCCGATGCGGTAGACGCCTCAAGTGTCGCCGCGCCGTCCGGGGCCGGTGCTTCAGTGGACACCTCGTCGGCTGCTTCCACGAGCGCCGCCGACTGCCCATCGTCGGTCAGCCGAGTACTGTCCGTCGGCTCGGCACTGTCCGTCGGCCCAGCGCTCTCGGTCGACCCAGCGCCCTCGGTCGGCTCAACGCTCTCGGTCGGCTGAGCGCTGTCGGTCAGCTCAGCGTTGTCAGTCAGCTCAGCGTTGTCAGTCGGCTCAGCGTCGTCGGCCGGCTGAGCTGCTTCGGTTTCCTGCGTCCCGTCGTCCGACGGTGCAGCAGTGTCGGATGCCTGGGCGTCGGCAAGCTTGGACCTCACAGCTGGAAGGAGCGTCGTCTCGGCATCGTCCACGGCCGCGGCACCACCCGCGTCGGACTCGGACGGCGGCGTGGAGAAGGCCTTGCCGTCGAAGAAGTGCTCTTCCTCGTCGGGCTCCTCGTCCTCGCGACTCCCGCCCAACGTCGGGCGTTCCGGCGGCTTCGGGATGGATTCCTTCAGCTCACGACGCCACGCCAGCCGCACCACCGGCAGCTCCGTGGTCCGCTCGCTCGGGTCGTCCTCCTGGACGCGCGCGGCCGGCTCAGGCACCGGACGGTCGAGTGTGCCTTCGATCAGTCGCTGCTTGAGCAGCGGCCGGATGACCTTGCCGCCGGGAGTCGTCGGGAAGTTCTCCCGCGGCACCGGCACCGGCTGAGCGGTCAGTCCGAGACGTTCGTACAGCACCAGGCGAATGCCCTCGGCAACGGATTCCGGCGACTCCGGCGTGACGGCGTAGAACACGACCAAGCGGTCCGACCCGGTCCCGGGGTCGGCGACACCACAGGCCGCGACGAGGCCGTCGACCGTACCGGGGACGGCGCCGGCGAGGGCTTCGAGGTCGTGGGCCAGGTGGTTCTGGCCGTCGAGGACGATGCGGTCGCTGTCCCGGCCGGTGATGACCACCTGGCCGCCGGTGATGAACGCCTGGTCGCCCGTCGCCAGCCACTTCCGGGCCGGCCAGTTGCCCGCGGGGAACGCGGCGCGATCGGCGTCCGGGTTGCCCAGGTACCCCGGGGTGACGCGGGCGGAGGCGATCTGCAGCTGACCGATGCGGCCTTCGGGCAGGACCGCGCCGTTCGGGCCGACGATGCGGACCGTCGTCCCCGGTGCCGGGGCGCCCACCGAGACCAGGCTCAGGACGCCGGGTGCCTCGGTCCGCGCCTTGCCTGGGCGCGCGACGGCGACCTTGCCCGGGGTCGTTGCCTGGTCCACCCATTCGACGGCACCGGACGCGGAGATCCGGACCCGGTGCACGTTCGGCGTCAGGCCGGGCCGGGCGAACGTGATCCCGGTGACGGTCTCGGTCATCCCCCAGGCCGCGACGAAGGTCTCCGGAACGACACCGAAGCGGTTCGTCAGCCGGAGGAACTCGCTCGTCACCGGCACCGTGATCTGCTCGCCGCCGCTGACCAGGCTGCGCAACGCTGACAGGTCCCAGTGCCGGTCCGGGTCCTCCGCGATCGCGCCGGTCACCAGGCGGTAGCCGAAGTTCGGCGCCCAGGAGTGGTTCACCCGGTGCTGGTCCATCAGGTCGAGCCAGCGCAGCGGGGCGGCCCGGATCCAGTCCGGGCTGACGTGGATGTTCGTGCAGCCGGTGAAGACGGGCAGCAGGTGGTACAGCAGGAACGCGCCGCTCTGGTCCAGCGGCAGCCAGTTCAGCGTGACCTGGCCCGGCCGGACCGGCAGCATCGCCGGCGTCCCGGCGGCGAACTCGACCAGGCCGCGGTGGGTCAGCTGGATGATCTTCGGCGTACCGGTGGTGGTGCCGGACGACGTCATCAGCAGCGCGACGTCGTCGGCGGCCGGGCGGTGGTACTCCGAGGTCGGCTCGTGTCCGGCGAGCGCGTCCGGGTCGAGGACGGGCAGGCCGAGGTCGTCGGGCAGGTCGGCGGGGCGGCCGATCAGGACCGTCCAGCCCAGCAGCTCGGTGATCCGGCGGAGCCGCTCGCGGCCCTCCTCGGACCGGTCGCCCTCGGGAGCCGGTGCGATCGGCAACGGCCTGATCCCGCCCAGCGCACAGGCCCAGAACGCGGCGAAGAAGCCGACCGGCTCGGTGCAGTGCACGACCGCTGGGTCGCCCGCGCGCACGCCGTTCGCCCGCAGGCCGGCCAGGATCCGCGCGGCCAGCTCGAGCAGGGTCGGGAAGTCCAGCCGGGTCTCGCGGCCGTCCGGGCCGATCTCGACCACGCCGGCCGCACCGAAGTCCCGCGCCGCCCGCAGCAGCGCGCTGGGCAGGTCGCGGGGATAGCCGGCCGGGATCATCAGGGCCGGTCCGGTACTGATCGCCGGCCGGTCCACGCCGTTCCTCACCACGCCGATCCCACCACCAGCACGGCCGGGGCCGAAAGGGGCAGTCTGCAGTGCGAGAAGAGGTCGGGGCGGAGGGGCTGGGCGGGGGCAGAGCTGGTCTTCCGAAGCTCGGAGACGCCTGTCAGTCGGCGACCCACGGACACGTGCCTCCCCAACTGGACGGAGCCGGGCTCAGGGCACACCCGTCTCGCTCTCACCGACAGAACAGGCCCCGTTCCGCCGGACGGAACCACGCCGCGCACCGGTCCGAACCGGGTGCGTCATCGTGCCGACCGACAGCCGTGAACCCTACCAGCCGCGAGCCGGGCCGGAGGAGTCCGATCGGGACAGCCGATGGTTAAGAAATCAGCGGCCGTCACCACCTGGACAACGAGCGGGCGGCGTGGACGACACGGCTGACCGGGAAGGAATCTCGACCGGTGAGAAGGGGCGGACGCAATGGGGCGCTCCGGGAACAGGCGACCAAGGTTGAGAGGCTTGTTCCAGCTTGGGGTCGGTCTTGGATCGGCCGGCAATCAACCTGGGGTCGTGGACAGCTCGAGCAGCCGTGTTGTCGTGCGCCAACTGCGTACAGTCATCTGTCGGAAGACAGGCAGGCTCATGAATCGGGTGATGCGCGTTTTTCTTGCCTGTGCTGCTACACGCGAGAAATAGAGCACATCAGCACCGGGAGTGATTGAGTCCACGCCCTCTCGCAGTTCGGGCATCTGTTGCATCGCGGCTTCGACGGTCAGGGGTCGTTTCAGAAAGAACACTTCGCTCCGCAGCTCTTCGGAGTCGTGCCCGTCAGGAGCATTGGCGACCGTTCCGGCCAGATCATCTTTCGACCGGACCACGGTGGGAATCGAGATACCGAATCTCTCGGAGAGCAAGCCGTCCAGCCTGGCTTCCAGCTCAAGGCCGTCCGTCAAGTCGGTATCGAACAGGACATTGCCGCTTTGTAGATGCGTCCGCACATTCAGGTACCCGGATTCCTCGAAGCACTCGACAAGCGCGGGCATTCCGACCGGGTTTCGTCCGCCGACGTTGATCCCTCGAAGCAGGGCAACGTACGAGGTCATCGGCGGCTCACGGCGGCGACCACGGCGATCTCGACCAGCGCACCCGGAACTCCAAGGGCTGAAACGGTGGCACCCGTAACAAGTGCCGGTTCGTTGCCGGCGAGTTCAGGAGCGATCGCGCGATATGCCGCACCAACATCGACACCGTCCACGAACAGCACCGTCCACTGCACAACATCAGCGAACGTGGCATCCGCAGCGGCAAGGGCTGTCTTGACGTTCTCCAGGGTTCGAACAGACTGTGCCGCGACATCGCCCTCACCAACCAGTACGCCGTCGGCATCGACGGAGTTCTGACCACCGACGTAGATTGTCGTTGCGCCGGGCGGGATGACAGCGACATGACTGAAAGCCGGGCTTTGCACCAGACTCGGCGGGCTGAGACGTTTGATCGACACGTTCGTCATGCTACGTAGTCGCAAGATCACCGGCCAGCCCCAGCAGGTACGCCCGAGACCGGCCGAACCCGTAGGACACTTCGGGTGGGTGCTGAGGGGATCGAACCCCCGACATCTTCCTTGTAAGGGAAGCGCTCTACCGCTGAGCTAAGCACCCGAAGACCGCGAGCGCGCAGTCTATCCGAGATCGAGACCCAGACTCGCCAACGCGTCGGCGTAGTCGTCGACGCTGCGGGCCTCCCCGATCGGATTGACCACGGACCAGCGGATCACGCCGCCGGGATCCACCACGAACGTCCCCCGCACCGCGGCCCCCCGGTCGGCGTCGAACACGCCGTACCGGGACGCGATCGCGCCGTGCGGCCAGAAGTCGCTCAGCAGGCCGAACTCGAGCCGCTCGGCCTCGGCGTACGCGCGGAGCGTGAACATCGGGTCGCACGAGACGGCCAGGAAGTCCGCGGCCGCGAGCAGGTCCGGGCGGTCCCGCAACGCGCCCAGCTCGCTAGTACAGACACGGCTGAACGCGTACGGGTAGAACACCAGCACCACGGCGCGCCGGCCCCGGTGGTCCGAGAGCCGGAACTGTTCGCCGTGCTGGTTCCGGGCGGTGAAATCCGGTGCCTGACTGCCGACCGCGGGGACGGCAGTGGTCACCGCGACGTCACTTCTTGACCCGGGGCGACTTCGGCATCACCAACTTGGTGGCGGACCAGTTCTCGGTCACGGTCAGGCTGCTGGTCGTGGACAGACCGGCCGTCGGCGCCGCCTCGGCGATCTCGCTGGCGTCGACGTACCCGTCCCGGCCGACCTTGGGGGTCATCAGCCACACCACCCCGCCGGCCTTCAGGTCGGTCAGTACGTCGAACAGGGCGTCGACCAGGTCGCCGTCGTCCTCCCTGAACCAGAGCAGCACGGCGTCCACGACGTCGTCGGTGTCCTCACCGGCGAACGCCTCGCCCGTCATCGCCTGGATGGCGTCGCGGAAGGCGTCGTCGCAGTCGTCGTCGTAGCCGAGCTCCTGCACGACCGTGCCGCTCTCCAAACCGAGCCGCGCAGCCATGTTCGGCTCGCCGCCCTTGTCGTCCGCGTGGTCCGCGGTCGCGCTCACGTGTCCTCCTCCGTCGTCCCCGTCTGGCCGGGGCTAGGCGTCAGTAGCAGTAGTCCATCGTGGCCTACCGCGTCGCGCAAGTATGCACGAGGGTTCCGTGACGTGTCCGGTATCCGCGTGGCGCAGACTGTGCGTGTCCGGTATGACATGGTCGCCCGGACCGGAACCTGCAGCGGAAGGGACGCAAAGTAGAACGCATTCCGAACAGGTGACAGGATTGCTTGGAGTACCTACTAGACAGAACGGCAGGACACCGTGGCTTCCGGACACGAACCACCAGCCATCATCACCGAGGGGATGCCGACCCAGCTCCCCGACATCGACCCCGACGAAACTCGTGAGTGGGTCGAATCGCTCGACGCGGTCCTCGACGAACGGGGCAAGGCGCGAGCGCGCTACCTGATGCTCAAGCTGATCGAACGGGCCCGGGAGCGACAGGTCGGAGTGCCCGCACTGCGGAGCACCGACTACATCAACTCGATCCCGCCCGAGCGCGAGCCGTGGTTCCCGGGAGACGAGCACATCGAGCGGCGGATCCGCGCCTTCATCCGGTGGAACGCCGCCGTGATGGTGAGCAAGGCCAACCGCAAGGGCCTGGAGGTCGGCGGCCACATCGCCACCTACCAGTCCGCGGCCAGCCTGTACGAGGTCGGGTTCAACCACTTCTTCCGCGGCAAGGACCACCCGGGCGGCGGTGACCAGGTCTTCATCCAGGGTCACGCCTCCCCCGGCATCTACGCCCGCGCCTTCCTCGAGGGCCGGCTGTCCTCGGACCAGCTGGACGGGTTCCGCCAGGAGGTCTCGCGCGGTCCCCGGAAGGGCCTGTCGTCGTACCCGCACCCGCGGCTGATGCCGGACTTCTGGGAGTTCCCGACCGTCTCGATGGGGCTCGCGGCGCTGGACTCGATCTACCAGGCCCGGTTCAACCGGTACCTGCACAACCGTGGCATCAAGGACACCAGCCAGCAGCACGTCTGGGCGTTCCTCGGCGACGGCGAGATGGGCGAGCCGGAGTCGCTCGGCGCGATCGGCCTGGCCGCCCGCGAGGAGCTGGACAACCTCACCTTCGTGATCAACTGCAACCTGCAGCAGCTGGACGGTCCCGTCCGCGGCAACGGCAAGGTGATCCAGGAGCTGGAGGCGTACTTCCGCGGCGCCGGCTGGAACGTGATCAAGGTCATCTGGGGCCGGGAGTGGGACTCGCTGCTCGCGCAGGACCACGACGGCGCCCTGGTGAACAAGATGAACACCACCCCGGACGGCCAGTTCCAGACCTACTCGGTCGAGTCCGGCGAGTACATCCGGAACAACTTCTTCGGCGGCGACCAGCGGCTGCAGCAGATGGTCAGCAACCTGTCCGACGAGGACCTGCGCAAGCTGCCCCGTGGTGGGCACGACTACCGCAAGGTGTACGCGGCGTTCAAGAGCGCGACCGAGCACGTCGGCCAGCCGACGGTGATCCTGGCCCAGACGATCAAGGGCTGGACGATCGAGGCGCTGGAGGGCCGGAACGCGACCCACCAGATGAAGAAGCTCACCTCGGACGACCTGAAGGCGTTCCGCGACCGGCTGTACCTGCCGATCGAGGACAAGGACCTCGAGGACGCCTACAACCCGCCGTACTTCCACCCCGGCACCGACTCGCCGGAGTACCAGTACATGATGGAGCGGCGGCACCAGCTCGGCGGTTCGCTGCCGGAGCGCCGGGTGCAGCCGAAGACGTCGCTGAAGCTGCCGGACGACACGGTGTACAAGCCGCTGGCCAAGGGCAGCGAGAAGACGCCGGTGGCGACCACGATGGCGCTGGTCCGGCTGTTCCGCGACCTGATGAAGGACCCGGAGATCGGGCACCGGATCGTGCCGATCGCGCCGGACGAGTACCGGACCTTCGGGATGGACTCGATGTTCCCGACGGCGAAGATCTACTCGCCGCACGGCCAGCAGTACGAGGCCGTCGACCGCAACCTGCTGCTGTCGTACAAGGAGCACGAGACCGGTCAGCTGCTGCACGAGGGCATCAGCGAAGCGGGCGCGATGGGCTCGATGATCGCGGCGGGTACGTCGTACGCGACGCACGGTGAGCCGATGATCCCGTTCTACATCTTCTATTCGATGTTCGGGTTCCAGCGCACCGGTGACTCGCTGTGGGCGTTCGGCGACCAGCTCGGCCGGGGCTTCCTGATCGGCGCGACAGCCGGCCGGACCACGCTGACCGGTGAGGGCCTGCAGCACGCCGACGGGCACTCCCCGCTGCTCGCCTCGACGAACCCGGCCGCCGTGCACTACGACCCGGGCTTCGCGTACGAGGTCGCGCACATCGTCAAGGACGGCCTGCGCCGGATGTACGGCTACGGCACCGACGAGAGGCACCCGTACGGCGAGGACGTGTTCTACTACCTCACCGTCTACAACGAGCCGGTCGCGCAGCCCGCGGAGCCGGAGAACCTCGACGTCGCGGCCCTGCTCAAGGGCATGTACCGCTTCAGCGAGTACCCGGCCGCCGAGGGCGACGACGCGCCCCGGGTCCAGCTGCTCGCGTCCGGCGTGGCGCTGCCGTGGGTCCGCAAGGCGCAGGAGATCCTCGCCGAGGAGTACTCGGTGGCCGCCGACATCTGGTCGGTGACCTCGTGGAACGAGCTGCGGCGTGAGGCCGTCGCCGCGGAGGAGCACAACCTGCTCCACCCGGAGGAGGACGAGCGGGTTCCGTTCGTCACCGAGCAGCTGAAGGACACCAAGGGCCCGGTCGTTGCCGTCAGCGACTACATGCGCTCGGTCCAGGACCAGATCTCCCGCTGGGTGCCGAACGACTACACCTCGCTGGGGACCGACGGCTGGGGTCTGGCCGACACCCGGGCGGCGGCGCGCCGGCACTTCCAGGTCGACGCCGAGTCGGTCGTGGTCGCGGCCCTGGAGATCCTGGCCAAGCGCGGCGACGTCAAGCGCGAAGTCGCCGCCGAGGCCGCCCGCAAGTACCGGATCGACGATCCGACCGCGGTCGCCGGTGTGAAGCAGGAGGGCGCGGGCGCCTGACGCACAGCAGCAAGGCCTGAAGGGTCGTCCACCGTCGAGGTGGGCGGCCCTTCGGCTTGCCGGTGGGTTTTCCCACCCCGTTTCGTGGTTGGGAAGTGCAACCAACTACCGTCGGTCCGGTACCTGTTCGCTCTACCAGGAGTAATCGACCGTGTCCGCACCGCAATCGTCCGCAGCCGGCGAGAAGACTTTTCTCGGCCATCCGCGCGGGCTGATGACGCTGTTCACCACCGAGTTGTGGGAGCGCTTCAGCTACTACGGGATGCGGGCCATCCTGCTGCTGTACCTGACCGACCAGGCGTACGGGCTCGGGCTCGGGCAGTCGCTCGGTGAGGCGGTCGTCTCGATCTACGGCGCCTCGGTGTACCTGCTGTCGGTGCTCGGCGGCTGGTTCGCGGACCGCGTCTTCGGGGCCCGGAAGACGGTGCTCTACGGCGGGTCCGTGATCGTGGCCGGGCACCTCTGCCTGGCCCTGCCGGCCACCGCGACGGCGTACGCCGGGATCGCGCTCGTTGCCCTCGGCACCGGGTTGCTGAAGCCGAACGTGTCCACCCTGGTCGGCACCCTGTACGAGGCCGGCGACGACCGGCGCGACTCGGCGTTCTCGATCTTCTACATGGGCATCAACATCGGCTCGTTCACGGCGCCGTTCGTGGTCGGGTTCCTGCGCCGCGAGTTCGGCTTCCACGTCGCGTTCGCGGCCGCCGCGGTCGGGATGACGCTCGCGCTGATCGCGTACCTGCTCGGCCGGCGCACCCTGCACGGCCGCGGCGACACCCCGCCGAACCCGCTCACCGCCGAGGACCGGCCGACGATGCTGAAGATCAGCCTGGCCGTGCTCGCGGTGCTGGCGGTCGTGTTCGCCTGGTCGGCGTGGCGGTCCGGCGGGATCGGGCCGAAGCCGGTCGTCGACGCGATCTCGTACCTGTGCTTCCTCGCCCCGATCGCGTACTTCGTGATGCTCCTTCGCAGCCCGCTGGTCACCCCGGTCGAACGGCAGCAGGTGCGGGCGTACATCCCGTTGTTCGTCGCGGCGATGTTGTTCTTCATGCTGTTCGAGCAGGCGGCGACGACACTGACCACGTTCGCGGCAGACCGGACCGAGCTGGACCTGTTCGGCATCACGATCTCGCCGGAGTTCTTCCAATCGGTGAACCCGTTCACGATCATCGTGCTCGCGCCGGTGTTCGCGGCGATCTGGATCAAGCTCGGCGACCGCGGACCGGGGCTGGGGCAGAAGTTCGCCACCGGGCTGCTGCTGGCCGGGATCTCGTTCGCGGTGATGGCGCTGGCGTCGTCGATCACCGGGACCGGTCTCGCCTCGCCGTTGTGGCTGGTGCTGGTGTACGTGATCCAGACGCTCGGCGAGCTGTTCCTCTCCCCCGTCGGCCTGGCCGCGACGACGGTGCTGGCCCCGAAGGCGTTCCTCAGCCAGATGATGGCGCTGTGGTTCCTGGCACCGGCCGCGGGTCAGGCGATCACGGCCCAGCTGGTGCAGGCGACCGAGGACGCGTCGGACACGGCGTACTTCGGCGGGCTGGCCGTGGTGACGATCGCGTTCGCGGTCATCCTGTACTTCCTCTCGCCGTGGATCCGCCGGCACGCCGACCCGCGGAAGCTCTCGGCGCAGGCGCGACAGCAGCACTGACCGGACGGGCGTCTCGCGAGTGCGAGGCGCCAACCGTCGGAGGGAGGCGCTTCACCCCCACGGGTGAGGCCGCACCGGTCGTCCGGCCAGAGGCTTGGACCATGACGACGACCTTTCGCGGGACCCAGCGCCGGACCAAGGCCGGAACCGAGCGACCGGTACCGCGCTGGGCTCTCGTCCTCGCCCACGTCATCCCGCTGCTCACCCTGCCGTCCGGACTGTGGCGCCTCGGCCTGGCGGCTGGTTCGTCGATGGGGATGCTGGACGACGCCGGCAACCCGGCTCACGTCCACGGCTGGGAAGTCTGGTACATCGTCGGCCTCAGCCTGTTCTCCGAGGCGGTCGCGCTGACCGCGTTCGGCCTGGTGAAACCGTGGGGCGAGGTCGCGCCGCGCTGGATCCCGCTGATCGGCGGACGAAGGGTGCACCCACTCGCCGCGGTCGTCCCGGCGACTCTCGGCGGACTAGGGCTGATCGCGATCTGGACCTACGGCTTCCGCGACGCGTTCAGCGGCGACTTCATCCCCTTCGCCACCGACGCCGGCGCCGCCCTGATGATCGCCTGCTACGCGCCCCTCCAACTGTGGGGACCAGCCCTCCTCGTCCTCACCTGGGCGTACTACCGCCGCCGCACGCGCGAGCACGCCGGGACCCTCGACTAAGGGTCAGGGCTGCTCGCGCTGTACCGACGCTGGTTGGTCAGGCCTGGCGGGACTTGAAGCGGGGGTCGCGGCGGTTGATCACGTAGACGCGGCCCTTGCGGCGGACCACCTGGGCGCCGGGCCTGGACTTCAGGGCTCGGAGTGAACGACGGACCTTCATGGCTCCTCCTTCGATCGGCTGACCGACTCAACACCGGAGGACGCCTTGATGTTCCCGCTGGATGAACGTCCTCTCAGCGGGACCGTGGGCGGGGTTTGAGGCGAGTGGCCGGGAGCGGTGGGGCGGGGAGCGGGTCGCCTTCGTAGCCCCGGACGACCGGGAAGCGGGCCGAGCCGCCGGACTCCAGGGACGCCATCCAGTCATTGCGTGCGGCAACCACCTCGTCGTGGTCGCGGCCGATGAAGTTCCACCACATCACCAGCTGCTCGTCGAACGGTTCGCCACCGAGCAACAGGCAGCGCGCGCCCTCCGCCGACGCGGTCACGTCGATCGCCTCGCGCCCCGTCCCGAAGTACGCGAGCTCGCCGAACCCCGGCGCCAGCTCCCCGGCCGAGAGCGACCCCTCGACCACCAGGACGCCGTACTCGAACTCGGGGCTGAGCGGGATCGTGACCGTCCAGCCCGGCTCGATCGTCAGGTCTGCGCCGACGAGGGGTGAGTACGCGGGAGCGGGCGAGGTGACTCCGCCGACGGCGCCGACCATGACCTTGGCACGGGCGCCGTCCAGCTCGAGGACCGGGAGGTCGGCGTACGCGTTGAAGGCGGGGGTGACCGTGTTCCGGACCGAGTCGGGCAGCGCGACCCACAGTTGGACACCGTGCAACCTCGGCGGCGCGGCCGGCGACGACACCTCCGAATGCGCGATGCCCGGACCCGACGTCATGATGTTCAGCTCGCCGGGCCGGACCAGGGCGTGCGAGCCCGCGCTGTCCCGATGCTCGATCTCGCCCTCCAGCAACCAGCTCACCGTCTGCAGGCTGGTGTGCGGGTGCGGTGGGACGAGCATGCCGCGCTCGCCCGGGACGCCGTACGAGTCGACCCTGCTGGTCAGGTCCTCCGGTCCGTAGTGGTCCACGAAGCACCAGGCGCCGATCATCCGGCGGTTCTTGTTCGGCAGCAGTCGGCGGACCGTGGTGGTCCGGCCGAGGACGACGTGCCGCGGCTCCAGCAGTTCCAGGACCGGTCCGTCGACGCCGGGAGCCTCGACGACCAGTTCGGCCGGATCCTTCTCCAGATCGCTCATAGGGACGAGTATGACCGCGCTCCGGTAGTCCGGCGGCCGATAACCGGTTGTTCCACCGCTGACCCTGGTGCAGCACGTCAGGGATCCGACAACCCGCCAGTCGCCGGGAATGGTCCGTGCCGCACGTCATGATGGGGAGATGAGCGACAAGGCAGGTGTTGCGGACGCGGTCGAGGCACTGCGCGCGATCGGGTACTACCTGGAACGCGACCGGCAGCCCACGCACCGGGTGAAGGCGTACCGGCGCGCCGCCGACACGATCGAGGCCCTGCCCGCGGCCGAGGTCCGGGCCCGCCGCCGGGCCGGTACGTTGACCGAGCTGCCCGGCATCGGTCCGAAGACCGAGGCCGTCATCCTCGAGGCGATGGACGGCACCACCCCGTCGTACCTGGTGAAGCTGGAGGAGGCGGCCAGCGAGCTGACCGAGACCGGGACGGCGCTGCGCTCGCAGTTGCGCGCGGATCTGCACCTGCACTCCGACTGGTCCGACGGCGGCAGCCCGATCGAGGAGATGGCGCGGACGGCGGCACGGCTCGGGCACAGATACATCGCGCTCACGGACCACTCCCCCCGGCTGACCGTGGCGAACGGGCTGTCCCGCGAACGCCGGCTCCAGCAGCTCGAGGTGGTTGCCGAGCTCAACAAGAAGCTCGCCGACGAGCTGGACGGATTCACCATCCTGAACGGGATCGAGGTCGACATTCTCGAGGACGGCTCGCTCGACTGCGACACCGAGATCCTGGCCCGGCTCGACGTGGTCGTCGCCAGCGTCCACTCCAAGCTCCGGATGCAGTCCGAACCGATGACCGAGCGGATGGTCCGCGCGATCGCGAACCCGCACGTCGACGTCCTCGGGCACTGCACCGGCCGCCTGGTCACCGGGAACCGCGGGACCAGGCCGGAGTCCGAGTTCGACGCCGAGGTGGTCTTCGAGGCCTGCCGCCAGTTCGGGACGGCGGTCGAGATCAACTCCCGCCCGGAACGCCTGGATCCCCCGAAGCGGCTGCTGTCGATGGCGGTCGAGACCGGGTGTGTCTTCTCCATCGACACGGACGCGCACGCCCCGGGCCAGCTGGACTGGCAGGTGTACGGCTGCGAACGCGCCGAGGAGTGCGAGGTCCCGGCCGACCGCGTGATCAACACCTGGGAGTCCGGCAAGCTGCTCGACTGGACGAACGCCTGATTTCTGTCCCCGGCCGGGTCTAGGGTCCGAAGTACCGATCTCCGGGGAGGAACCATGGCCACACTCGAGAACCGTCCGCACCAGGCGCTGGTCGTCATCGACGTCCAGAACGGCGTGGTCAGCGGCGGTCACCACCGCGACGCCGTCGTCGCCAACATCGCCACCCTGGTCGACCGGGCCCGGCAGGCCGAGATCCCGGTGGTCTGGGTCCAGCACTCCAGCGAGGAGCTCGCCAAGGAGTCGGAGCAGTGGCAGATCGTTCCCGAGCTGAAGCCGGCCGACGGCGATCCGGTGGTGCACAAGACCTGGGCCGACTCGTTCGAGGAGACCGACCTCGAGGACGTCCTCGCCGGGTTGCGGGTCGGGCAGCTGGTCGTGACGGGCGCGCAGACCGACGAGTGCGTGCGCTCGACCCTGCACGGCGCGATCGTCCGCGGGTACGACGCAACCCTGGTCGAGGACGCACACACGACGGAGGACCTGAGCGAGTACGGCGCCCCACCACCGGACCAGGTGATCGCCCACACCAACCTGTACTGGAAGTACCACCGCGCTCCGGGCCGGACGGCGGGCACGGTGGAGACGAAGGACGTGAGCTTCGGGAAGTAGCAGGCGGGTCCCCCGGAGGACGTGGGTAGGGTCTGCAGCGTGGTGACGGGTACGGGTAAGGCCCATCTGGCGCGCGCCGACCGGTTGCAGAAGGCGACCGGGGCGTTGGCGACCGCGGCGATGGCCGCGATGGACGATGAGCTGCCCTGGTTCGGGCAGCTGTCGGCGCAGGACCGGTCCTGGATCGGCCTCGTGGCCCAGTCCGGGATCACCGCCTTCGTCGACTGGTTCCGGGATCCGGAGGCGCACTCGTCGATGCCGACCCGGATGTTCGGGTCGGCGCCGCGGGAGTTCACCCGGGTGATCAGCCTGCACCAGACCGTCGAACTGCTCCGCACCACGATCGAGATGATCGAGAACACGATCGGCGACCTGCTGCCCGAGGACGACGTCCCCGTGGTCCGGGAGGCGATGCAGCGGTACGCGCGGGAGGTCGCGTTCGCCGCCGCGACCGTCTACGCACAGGCCGCCGAGATGCGCGGTGCCTGGGATGCCCGGCTGGAGGCGCTGGTCGTCGACTCGGTGATCCGCGGTGAGGCGGACGAGTCGGTCCGGTCCCGCGCGTCGGCCCTGGGCTGGACCGGGACGGCGAACTCGGAGGTCGCCGTGGTCGTCGGCCGCGCGCCGTCGTCGGACACGGGCGGCACGAACGTGGCCGACGCCGTCCGGCACGTCGCCCGGGAGTCGGGTGCCGACGCGTTGTGCGCGATGCAGGGCGACCGGCTGGTGGTGGTACTCGGGGGTACGAGCAAACCTGTCGAGACCGTACAAAGACTGACCGACTTCTTCGGACCGGGACCGATCGTCGTCGGGCCGGTCGTCCCGGACCTGATGGCGGCCGTGACGTCGGCGCGCGCGGCCGTCGCGGGACTCCGGGCCGCACCGGCCTGGCCGGCGGCGCCACGGCCCGTGCAGGCCGACGAGCTGCTCCCCGAGCGGTCGTTGTCGGGTGACGGTCACGCGCGGCGACAACTCGCCTCCGACGTGTACGGCCCGCTCACGTTGGGCGACGGGGTCCTGCTCGACACCGTCTCGACGTACCTGGACTCGGGTGGTTCGATCGAGGCGACGGCCCGGGCGCTGTTCATCCACCCGAACACGGTCCGGTACCGGCTGAAGCGTGTGGGCGATCTCACCGGGTACTCCCCGGCGAGTCCCCGCGACGCTTTCACGTTGCGTGTCGCACTGACCTTGGGCCGCCTGCTCAACCCGGACCCCGGATCGTCGATTTTGTAGAATTCCTACAAAGTCGGGGCAGTAGAATTCGTGCGGCGTCCCGGCCCGCGAACGGCCCCGGCTCAGGGAGAGTTGTCACGTGCTCGTCATCGTCGCGCCCGGACAGGGCGCCCAGACCCCAGGTTTCCTCGAGCCGTGGCTGGAGGACCCCGCGTTCGAGAGCCGGCTGCACTGGCTCTCCGCGGTGGCCGGCCTCGACCTCGCCCACTACGGCACCCAGGCGGACGCGGAGACGATCCGCGACACCGCGATCGCCCAGCCGCTGCTGGTCGCGTCCGGCCTGCTGGGGGCGCTGTCGGTCTTCCCGCACCCGGCGGACGCGTTCGCCACCATCGGCGCCGCGGCCGGCCACAGCGTCGGCGAGATCGCCGCGGCGGCCGGGGTCGGCGTGATCAGCGCCGAGCAGGCGATGGTGCTGGTCCGTGAGCGCGGCAAGGCGATGGCGGCCGCCGCGGCCCAGACCGCGACCTCGATGACCGCGGTGCTCGGCGGCGACCGCGACGAGGTGCTCGCGAAGATCGCGGAGCACGGCCTGACCGCCGCCAACGACAACGGCCCCGGCCAGATCGTCGCGGCCGGTACGGTCGAGGAGCTCGCCGCGTTCGCGGAGGACCCGCCCGCCAAGGCCCGCCTGGTCCCGCTCTCGGTGGCCGGCGCCTTCCACACCAAGCACATGGAGCCCGCGGTCCAGACCCTCGACCGGTACGCCGCGGCCGTCAGTACGCACGACCCGCGGACCCGGCTGATCTCGAACCGGGACGGCCAGGTCGTGCACGACGGTCGCGAGGTGCTCCACCGGCTGGTCCAGCAGGTCAACTCGCCGGTCCGCTGGGACCTGTGCCTGCAGACCATGGCGGACCTGCAGGTCACCGGCATCCTGGAGATGCCGCCGGCCGGCACCTTGACCGGTATCGCCAAGCGCGCCCTCAAGGGCGTCGAGACGTTCGCGCTGAAGACGCCGGACCAGCTGGACGACGCCCGCACGTTCGTCGAGAAGCACGGCAGCCCGTCGGAGATCGACGCGTCGCCGACCTGGCGCCTGCTGGTGGCACCGTTGAAGGGCACCTTCACCCGCGAGGGCCGGGTCCGCCGGGAGTCCGGCGACACGGTCGAGGCGGGCGAGGTGGTCGCCACCGTGAAGAGCCTCCGCGACGAGCTCGAGGTCCGGGCCCCGCACGGAGGCATCGTGGTCGAGTGGCTGGCCGAGGAGGGTGACCCGGTCGCACCCGGTCAGCCCCTGGTCCGGCTGCACCCGAGCGGGGGAAACTGAACATGACCGGCACCATCACCACCGCCACCGGCTCCACCCACACCGCGGTCCTCGGCCTCGGGTCGTACCGGCCGCGCCGGGTGGTACCGAACGCGGAGATCCTCGAGCACATCGAGTCCAGCGACGAGTGGATCCGGACCAGGTCCGGGATCCGCGAACGCCGCTGGGCCGAGGCCGACGAGACCGTCCTGATGATGTCGGTCGAGGCGGCGAAGTCCGCGCTGGCCGACTCCGGGATCGACCCGGCCCAGATCGGCTGCGTCGTCGTCGCCACCGTCACGCACCTGTACCAGACCCCGGCGATCGCGACCCGGATCGCCACCGAGATCGGGGCGCCGACGGCGGCCGCGTTCGACATCTCGGCCGCTTGCGCCGGGTTCTGCTACGGCGTCGCGCTGGCCAGCGACCTGGTCCGGGGCGGCAGCGCCAAGTACGTGCTCGCCATCGGCGTGGAGCGGCTCAGCGACCTCACCGACCGGACCGACCGCAGTACGGCGTTCATCTTCGCCGACGGTGCGGGCGCGGCCGTCGTCGGTCCGGCCGAGGAGCAGGGCATCGGCCCGGTGGTGTGGGGCTCCGACGGCAGCCAGCACGAGCTGATCAGCCAGAAGGAGTCCTGGCAGGAGGCGGCCGGCAGCTACAACTGGCCGCATTTGCGGATGGACGGCAACCCGGTCTTCCGGTGGGCGGCGTTCGAGATGGCCAAGGCGGCCCAGCAGGCCCTCGACGTCGCCGGCGTCAGCGCGGACGACCTGGACCTGTTCGTCCCGCACCAGGCGAACATGCGGATCACCGACGCGATGCACCGCGCGCTCAAGCTGCCCGCCCACATCAAGGTGGCCCGCGACATCGAGCGGCAGGGCAACACCTCGGCCGCGTCGATCCCGCTCGCGATCAGCGCGATGCGGGAGAACGGTGAGGCCAAGAGCGGCGACCTCGCCCTCATCATCGGCTTCGGCGCCGGGCTGGTGTACGCCGCCCAGGTGATCCGGCTGCCGTAACCTCCAGCTGTCCGGGACCGGCCCAGCCGGGTCCGGAATCCAAGGAAAGAAATCCGAAAGGGAATCGAACAGATGGCCAGCACCGAAGAGATTCGCTCCAGCCTCGCCGAGATCGTCAACGAGATCGCGGGCATCCCGGTCGAGGACGTCCAGCTGGACAAGTCCTTCACCGACGACCTCGACGTCGACTCGCTCTCCATGGTGGAGGTCGTGGTCGCGGCCGAGGAGAAGTTCAGCGTGAAGATCCCCGACGACGAGGTGAAGAACCTGAAGACCGTCGGCGACGCGGTGGCGTTCATCGAGCGCGCCCAGAACGGCTGATCGAACCCTCGATCGTGCTGGCAGCCGGGGAGCTCATCGGGCGGACCATCCGCCCGGTGGGCGACCGCGCCGGCCGGGCTCCGGGCCCGTTCTCCCGGACGGCGGCCCGGTCCGCCACCCACCCCTCGTTCACCCACCAGCTCTCTCGCCGAAGGATGAGGTAACCATGTCGAAGACCCGAGTCGTCGTCACCGGGCTCGGAGCCACCACCCCCCTCGGGGGCGACGTGTCCAGCACCTGGGAAGGACTGCTGGCCGGCCGGTCCGGGGCGAAGCGGCTGACCCAGGAATGGGTGGAGAACCTACCGGTGCAGATCGCCGCGCCCGCCGCGGTCGAGCCCACCGAGGTGATCGAGCGGGTGAAGGCGCGCCGGCTCGACCGGAACGCGCAGTTCGCCGTCGTCGCCGCGCGGGAGGCGTGGGCCGACGCCGGTCTGGCCGACGCCGACCTGGAGCGCGAGCGGCTCGGCGTGGCCGTTGCCTCCGGCATTGGTGGCCTGCACACCACGCTGGCCAACTACGACGCGCTGAAGTCGAACCCGCGGCGGGTCTCGCCGCTGGCGATCCCGATGCTGATGCCGAACTCGGCGGCGGCGTACGTGAGCCTGGAGTTCGGCGCCAAGGCCGGGGTACACACCCCCGTCTCGGCGTGTGCCTCCGGCAACGAGGCGATCGCGCTGGCGCTGGACCAGATCCGGCTCGGCCGTGCGGACGTCGTCCTGGCCGGCGGCACCGAAGGCTCGATCCACCCGCTGCCGCTGGCCGCGTTCGGCCAGATGATGGCCCTGAGCAAGCGCAACGACGAGCCCGAGCGCGCGTCCCGGCCGTGGGACGTGGACCGGGACGGCTTCCTGCTCGGTGAGGGCGCGGGTGTCCTGGTGCTCGAGTCGTACGAGCACGCCAAGGCCCGTGGCGCGAAGATCTACGCCGAGCTGGCCGGTGCGGGGATCTCCGCCGACGGACACGACATCGCCCAGCCCGACCCGACCGGATCCGGCGCGCGCCGGGCGATGGAGCGGGCGCTGCGCGAGGGCGACCTGACCCCGGCCGACATCTTCCACATCAACGCGCACGCGACCTCGACGCCGCAGGGCGACATCGCCGAGTCGCTGGCGATCCGGCAGGCCCTCGGCCAGGACGCCGACCACGCGATCGCGACCGCGCCGAAGTCGATGATCGGTCACCTGCTCGGCGCGGCCGGCGCGGTCGAGTCGCTGGCCACCGTGCTGGCGATCCACCACCGGGTGTCGCCGCCGACCATCAACGTGGACAAGCTCGACGACCAGATCGAGCTCGACGTCGCGACCGAGCAGCGCAAGCTGGCCGACGGGGACATCGCGGCGCTGAACAACTCCTTCGGCTTCGGCGGACACAACGCCGCCCTGGCCTTCAAGTCGGTCTGACCCTGGACCAGGCGGTCCGACGCGTACGGCGGGATGGCCGGCCGAACCATGGCCGGTCGTCCCGACAGCCCCTGTGAACCGGGAGGACCCATGACGACCGCCCCGCAAGCGCCGGCCAGACCGCAGAAGGTCCCGCGGGAGCAGGATCCACGGCATCCGGTCACCCGGCTCACCGCACTCTTCGACCCGGGCAGCCTCGAGCTGATCACGCCCGACGACCTCTCCGGCATGCTCGCGGCCCGCGGGACCGTGGCGGGCGCGCCCGTGGTCGCGTTCTGCTCCGACGCGACCGTGATGGGCGGCGCGATGGGCGACCAGGGCTGCGAGGTCGTGGTCCGTGCGTACGAGGTCGCCCGCGCCGAGGAACTGCCGATCATCGGGCTCTGGCACTCCGGTGGGGCCCGGCTGGCCGAGGGCGTGCTCAGCCTGCACGCGGTCGGCCGGATCTTCTACGCGATGACCCAGGCCTCCGGCAAGATCCCGCAGATCTCCGTGGTCCTCGGCCCGGCGGCCGGCGGCGCGGCGTACGGGCCGGCGCTGACCGACGTGGTCGTGCTCGGGCCCGAGGGCCGCATCTTCGTCACCGGGCCGGATGTGGTCCGCTCGGTCACCGGCGAGGACGTGGACATGCTCCGCCTCGGCGGACCCGAGCCGCACGGCCGGCGGTCCGGCGTCGTCCACATCACCACCGACACCGAGGCGGCCGCGATCGAGCAGGCGCGGCGGCTCGCGGACCTGTTCGCGAATCAGGGCGAGGTGGCCGCCGACGTCCCCGACACCGACCTGTCCGGATTACTGCCCGAGTCGGCCAAGCGCGCGTACGACGTCCACCCGTTGGTCGGCGGGGTCCTCGACGACGGAACCGGCGTCGAGCTCCATCAGCGCTGGGCCCCGAACATCGTCACCACGCTCGGCCGCCTCGGCGGACGGACGGTCGGTGTGATCGCGAACAACCCGCTCCGCCTCGGCGGCTGCCTGGACGCGTTGTCGGCCGAGAAGGCGTCCCGGTTCGTCCGGATGTGCGACGCGTTCGGTGTCCCGCTGGTCGTGCTGGTCGACGTCCCCGGGTACCTGCCCGGCGTCGGTCAGGAGTGGGACGGCGTGGTCCGGCGCGGCGCCAAGCTGCTGCACGCGTTCGCGGAGTCGGTCGTCCCGCGGGTCACGCTGGTGACGCGGAAGACGTACGGCGGGGCGTACATCGCGATGAACGCGCGGTCGCTCGGTGCGACCCGGGTGTTCGCCTGGCCGCGGGCCGAGGTGGCGGTGATGGGAGCGATCGCCGCGGTCCGGATCCTGCATCGGCGCAAGCTGGCCGAGGTGGAGCCGGAGCTGCGTCCCAAGGTGGAGGCGGAGCTGGCCGCCGAACACGAGAAGATCGCCGGCGGGATCGAGCGGGCCCGCCAGATCGGGGTCGTCGACGAGGTGGTCGAGCCGGGGCTGACCCGGTCCAAGCTGGCCGCGGCGATCGCGGCCGCCGAGGCGGGCGGCCGCGTCCGCGGGCGGCACGGCAACATCCCGCTCTGAAGCAGGCCTGAAACAGCGGAAGGGCGCGAACCCGTTGGGGTTCGCGCCCTTCTCACGTGGTGCGGCCGCTGTTGTTCACGACAACCGGGGGTGTCCCGACACCCGGTGGCCCAGCGGCCACGGCTCCTCACCCTTGGCGGGAAGTCTGACTCACAGCCTGGTGGAAAAGTTCGCTCCTGTCTGCGGAGGACGGCGCTTTCTTCAGAAGTTCTCAGGTTCGCGGTCAGACCACCTGGTGGAGCCAGCGGACCGGAGCACCGTCACCGGCGTACCGAAACGGTTCGAGCTCGTCGTCCCACGGCCGGCCGAGCAACCGCTCCACCTCCTCGGTCAGGTCCGCCTCGCCGCCGGCCGCCTTCAGCATCGCGGCCTTCAACCGGTCCTCGGGCACCATGATGTCGCCGTGCACGCCGATGGTCGCGTGGAAGACGCCGAGCGTCGGCGTGAACGAGTACCGCTCGCCCTCGACCCCGTTGCTCGGCTCCTCGGTGACCTCGAACCGCAGCTTCTGCCAGCCGCGCAACGCGGACGCCAGTTTGGCCGCCGTGCCGGTCTCCGCCTGCCACGACAGCTCGGCCCGGTACGTCCCCTGGGCCGCGGGCTGCGGCGTCCAGTCCAGCTTCACGGGCACGCCGAGAACGCCGCCCGCGGCCCACTCGACATGCGGGCACAACGCGGACGGCACGGTGTGGACGTACAACACGCCACGAGTCGTCGCCACCGGGACCTCCTGTGCTCGAGGGGCGCCTTCCCCAGCGTTCTCGAACAGGTGTCTGAAAATCCCGGACAGCTAGTACATACTGCACCACAGACCCCACGGATACCAGCAACTTGGCCGTGTCAACTACATCACCGTCGTGTCGCGGCTCGCCGATCAGAGTGTTCGCAGCACCTGGGTGATTTCGGACCGGCTGAGTTTCGCATTGTCCGGGGCGTCCAGGTCGTCGAGCAGCCAGAGCGCGCGGGCGAGCACCGTCCTCGCCTCGGCCGCCCGGCCCGCGTCGCGCAGGACGAGGCCGAGATTGCGCAGGCTGTCGGCCTCGATCCACCGGTCGCCGCTGTCCCGCGCGATCTCGAGCGAGCGCTCGAACCAGCGCAACGCGTCGTCGTACTCACCGCGGGCGGCGTACGCGGTGGCCAGGGTGTCGGCGGCGTACCCCTCGAAGTCCCGATCCCCTGCCTCCGCGTGGATCTCGACCGCACGCCGCGCCGCGGTCACCGCCTCGTCGGTCCGGCCGAGATCCAGGTAGGCCATCGCCAGGTTGTTCAGCGTGACGGCCTGGTCGTTCGCCGTCCCGCTGACCTCGTGCAGTTCCAGCGAGCGGGCCTGATGCGTGGCCGCGGCCTCCGGATCGCCCATCAGCCGGAGCACCAGACCCAAGTTGCCCTCGGCAATCGCTTCCCGGAACCGGTCCTCCAGCCCGGCGAAGAGCCGGACCGCCCGCTCCAGCGAACGGATGGCGCCCGGATAGTCGGCGGCCCGGCTCTGGCTGTTCCCCAGCCGGTTCGCGATGCTCGCCTCCGCGGCGCGATCGCCGAGCCGTTCGGCGGCCGCCGCGGCCAGGGTCAGTACCTGCACCGCCTCGGCCGGCGAGGACCGGCGGTTGAGATGGACCGCGGTGGCGACCGCAAGCTGGACCACCGCCTGATCGTTGCCGTCAGCCACCAACCGCGGGAGCAGCCGGCCGAGGCTCTCGCGCTCCTGGTCGAACCAGCCGAGCGCGGCATCGAGATCACCGAACTCCGTCGCCACCACTCCGGGGACCCCGGAACGATCACTCAGGACCGGGTTGAACGGCTGGATGGCACGCCGCGCGTTCTCGGCCGACCGCGCGTACCAGTCGCCGAGCCGGTCGGACGCGGCCGCCCGCTCGTTCGGGCCGAGCTCGGTGAGCAACTCGGCCGCGTAGAGCCGGACCAGGTCGTGCACCTGGTACGTCCGCGGCTCGGGGCTCCGGAGCAGGTTCACCGAGCAGAGCGTGTCCAGGGCGAGCCGTGCCTCCCGCTCGGACACAGCGCCGAGCGCCGCCACCGCCGGTACCCGGAACACGGAGTCCGGGCAGAGCGCCAGCAAAGGGAACAAGCGGCTCGGCCAGGCGTCCTTGGGGAGCGCCCGGTACGACCAGGACAGCACCACCCGGACGTCCGCGTCGGGATCGTCGGGCGGCGCGAGCTCGTCGAGCCGGCCCCGTTCGTCGCGCAGGTCGTCGAGCAGGCCGGCCAGGTGGTCCGGCCCGCGCTCGACCTTCTCCGCGGCCAAGGTGAGGGCCAAGGGCAACCTTCCGCAGATCGCCGCGATCTCGGTGAGGGCCTCGGTCCCACCCTGGACCGTCCCGTTCGCCGGGAGACGTCGTCCGAGGAGGGCGACGGCGGAGGACTCGTCCAACTCGGCCAACTCCAACCGGTGGACGCGATGCCGGGCCGCGAGTCCGGTCAGCCGCGTCCGTCCCGTGATCACGACGACCGGACCAGGACCGGGCAGCAGGGTCTTCACCTGCGCGGTGTCCCGGACGTTGTCGAGCACGATCAGCATCCGGCGTCGAGCGGTCAGGCTCCGGAGCAGCGCCGACCGCTCGTCGGCCGTGGCCGGGATCCGCTGGTCCGGCACACCCAGGTCGCGGAGCAGCCGGCCGATCACCGTCGCCGGCTCGCTGGGCTCCCCCGCCGAGTACCCGTGCAGGTCGACGTACAGCCGGCCGTCGGGGAAGCGGTCCCGGACCAGGTGGGCCCAGTGCAGGGCCAGGGTTGTCTTCCCGACGCCGGCCGGGCCGGTGACGATCACGACGCCGGGCTCGGTGGAGTCCTTCGGGGCCGGGGCGAGCGCCTCGTCGAGCACGGCCAGCTCGGCGTCCCGCCCGTACAGGCGCTCCACACCGGGCGGCACCTGCTGCGGTACGACGACCGGCTGGACGCCCAGCACCGGCGGCTCCTCGGCCAGGATGCTGGACTGGATCCGGCGCAGCTCACGGCCTGGTTCGACGCCCAGTTCCGCGACGAGCCGGTCCCGGGTCTGCTGGTAGACGGCGAGCGCCTCGGCCTGGCGGTCCCCCTGGTGCAGGGTGATCATCAGCTGGGCGGCGAACCGTTCCCGCAGCGGGTGCTCCTCGGTGAGCCGCTTCAGCTCGGCCGTCGGCGTACTCCCGGTCGCCAGCTCGGCGTCGTACATCGCCTCGAGGGTGTCCACCCGCAGCTCGTCCAGCCGAGCCGCCTCGGCCCGGACCGACGGCAGGTCGACGTCCGCGTACGCCGGTCCGCGCCAGAGCTCGACGGCTTCGCGGAGCAGGTCCCGGGCGGTCTGTGGGTCGTTGGCCGCGAGCGCCTGCAGCCCGTCCCCGTGGAGTCGCTCGAACCGCTCGGCGTCGTGCTCACCGGGGCGGGGCCGCAGCCGGTACGTGCCCTGCTCGTGCTCGATCCGCTCGGGGTCGTCCAGGACCTTGCGCAGCCGGTGGACCTGGGTCTGCAGCCGCGGCAGCGGGGCACCCTCACCCGGCCACAGCTCGTCGGCGAGGACCTCGGCGGGGACCGGACGGCCCGCGCGGGACAGCAACAGGCTGACCAGCTGGCGCTGGATCGACGAGCCGACCGGCTCCCCGGCACGAGCCAGGATCCGCACCGGGCCCAGCACCAGGAACCTCATCCACCAAGCCTCCCACGGTCAGCGGGCCGTCCAGGCCGGCCAGGGCGAGCCGTGACGAAGGCTTGACGAACGGTTCGCCGGCCCGGGACCGCCGGCCCCGGGTCCTACGGGAACCTGGAGGCCAGCGCGATACAGGCTCCGGCGGCGGCCAGGGTCAGCAGCATCGCGATCCCGGCGAACCGCGAGGTGACCTCCTTGTCGACCTTGTCGTAGCCGACCGAGCTGCCGATGTCCTTGTAGACGTCCTCCAGCTCGCCCGCGGACTCCGCCGTGTACGCCTGGCCGTCGGTGATCTCGGCGACGCTGCGCAGCTCGGCGCGGTCCGGGGGAACGCGCTGGCGGATGCCGTCCATCTCGATGAAGCCCGAGTCGGTACCGAAGGTGATCGTGTACACCGGGGTGTTCTTCGACTTGGCTGCCTGCGCACCTTCCTGCGCGGTCCGCCCGACGGTCCGCTTGCCGTCGGACAGCAGCACGATGCGGGCGGGGGCCGGGTCGTTCGGGTGCTCCGGGTCCGGCGGGACCTGGGTCAGCGCCTGCAGCGAGGTGAAGATGCCCTCACCGGTCGCCGTCGACTCGGCCAGCTCCAGCCCGTCGATCGAGCGCTGCACGGTGGCCCGGTCGGTGGTCGGCGGGACGATGATCGACGCCGTCCCCGCGAAGCTGACCAGCGAGACGTTGAACTTGGACGGCAGCTGGTTGACGAAGTTCTTCGCCGACTTCTTCGCGGCTTCGAGCCGGTTCGGGTCGACGTCGGTCGCCATCATCGACAGCGACACGTCGATCGCGACCACGATGGTGGCCCGCTCCCGCGGCACCTTCACCTCGTCCTTCGGCTGCGCGAACGCCACGATGCAGGAGGCCGCGGCCAGCAACGCCAGTACGACGGCCACGTGCCGCCGCCACTGCGGACGCCGCGGCGCGACCCGGTCCAGCAACGCGATGTTGGTGAAGCGCAGGGCGTACTGCGCGCGCCGGTGTTGCAGGTAGACGTACGCTGCGACGACCAGCGGAATCAGCAGCAGGAACCACAGTCTGGCCGGAGACAGGAACTCCATCAGCGAGCCACTCCCTTCGGCGGTTGGTGCAGGCGGGGGGCGACTCGGCGGTACGCGAGCACGAACCGCACGGTGTCGGCCACCCAGTCACGGTCGGTCCGCAGAACCAGGTGTCCCGCTCCTACCCTACGCAGGGCGGTCCTGGTCCGTTCCCGCTGCGCGAGCGCGGCCGCGGCGTACTCCTCGCGGACGCGGCGCTTGCGGGTGTCGAGCTCGCGGATCGCGCCGGTCTCCGGGTCGCCGATCATGACGACACCGATGTTCGGCAGTTCGAGCTCGCGCGGGTCGACGATCTCGACGGCGAGCACCTGGTGCTGGACGGTGAGCTTGCGCATCGCGCGCTCCCAGGACGGCTCCGCCCGGCTGTCGGTCTCGCCGTCCTCAGGGGTGAGGAAGTCGGACACGACCACCCGCAGTCCCCGCTTGCGCTGGGTCCGCGCCATCGACTCCAGCGCCCCGGCCAGGTCGCTGCGCGCCTGCTGCTCGCCGTGGTCCTTCTCCGCGAGCAACGCCCGCAACAGCCCGTACAGCGCGAGTCGTCCCGAGCGGGCCGGCCAGCGGCGCAACGCCGAGTCGCGCAGCATCAGTCCACCGAAGCGGTCGCCGAGCCGGTGGGTCAGGAAGCCGACGGTCGCGACCGCGGCCACGGCCAGTTCCCGCTTCTCCAGCTGGGTGGTGCCGAAGTCCATCGACGCGGACAGGTCGACCAGCGCCCAGGTCTCCAGCTCACGGTCCGCGATCAGGTCGCGGACGTGCGGCATCGTGGTCCGGGCGGTGACGGCCCAGTCCATCCGGCGGACGTCGTCGCCGACCTGGTACTCGCGGGCCTCGGCCAGCTCGGTCCCCGGTCCCGGCAACAGGCCGAGGTGCTCACCGTGCAGGTACCCCTCGAGGCGCCGGACGACGGTGAGTTCGAGCCGGCGCAGCGCGCGTTCCGGGGCGAGCTGCGAGATCGTCATCGCAGCCCGTGGGTCCGGTCGGTTCGCCATCAGCGCGCCGTACCGGTCGGTGGTGGGCAGCCGCGCACTAGACGAACTCCGGGCGTCCGGAGCCGTCGTTGCCGTCCCGCCAGACCGGCTGCGGCGGCGGCACGGTGGCCAGGATGCGCTCGACCACGGCGCGCGGGTCGATGTTGTCCGCGATCGCGTCGAAGGTGAGGCCGAGCCGGTGCCCCATCACGTCCAGGGCGACGGTCTGGATGTCGCTCGGCAGCAGATAGTCGCGGCCGTGGATCAGCGCGAGCGCGCGACCGGCCGCGATCAGGCCCAGGGTGGCCCGCGGGCTGACGCCGAGCTCGATGATCGGCTCCAGGTCGGGCAGGTGGAAATCGGTCGGCGTCCGGGTCGCCATCACCAGCCGGACCGCGTACTCGGCGACCAGGTTGTGCACGAACACCTGCTCGGCCGAGCGCTGCAGCTCCAGGATCGTCTCGGGCTTGAGCACCTGGCGCGGCTGCGGCGGGTCCACGCTCATCCGGCGGAGGATCTCGAACTCCTCGTGCCCGCGCGGGTGCGGTACGTCGATCTTGACCAGGAAGCGGTCCCGCTGCGCCTCGGGCAACGGGTACACGCCCTCGGACTCGATCGGGTTCTGGGTCGCGATCACGATGAACGGCTTCGGCATCGGGAAGGTCTGGCCGCCGATCGACACCTGCCGCTCGGCCATCAGCTCCAGCATCGCCGACTGCACCTTGGCCGGGGCCCGGTTGATCTCGTCGGCGAGCACGAAGTTCACGAACGTCGGGCCGAGCTCGATGTCGAACGTCTCCCGGGTCTGCCGGTAGATCCGGGTGCCGACGATGTCGGACGGCACCAGGTCCGGGGTGAACTGGATCCGGGCGAACGTCCCGCCGACCACCGAGGCGAAGGTCCGGACCGCGAGCGTCTTGGCGACCCCCGGCACACCCTCGAGCAGGCAGTGGCCCTTGGCCAGCAGCGAGACCATCAGCGTCTCGACCATGTGCTCCTGGCCGACGATCACACGTTTGACCTCGTTGATCGCCTCACTGACCAGGTGGGACTGCTGGGCCACAGACCCTGCCGGCACAGTGGTTTCGGTCATGCCTGTCCTTCCGGGGTCCCGAAGGACCATGTACGGTCGCGAACACCTGCCATTCCATCAGATCTCCGGGTCCGCGCACGGCACGCCCCGCCCGGTCCCGCATCCCATCCTCCCCGTCCGCGCAAATCCCCATGCGTCCCGACCGGGCCCGGGAGCGCGGTTCCGGCGGGCCGGCGGTGGGCCGGGCGGGGTACGGGTGGGGCGCGGCGGACTGGTGAGGTCGGCGGGGTTCGGGCTGGGTTGGGGGACAGTGTTACCGGTCATGTGGTGGGATTGGTGCTGATGACCGCGACCGAATCCCAGCCCGCCGCGCCGCCGGCCACCCCCACAGAGGGTGCGCCGCCGCGGTTGGTGCCGGACGCACTGCCGCTGCAGCCGGAGGACCCGCCGCGCGTCGGCGAGTACTGGTTGCGCGGGCGGCTCGGTGCGAACGCGGCCGGCTACCTGTACGTCGCGAGGACCGATGACGGCCGCGGGGCCGTGATCGCGATGATGACCGAGGGGTCCGCGGACGACGCCGCCGCGCGGGACCGGTTCGTCACCGCGGTCGACGAGCTGCCCGGGTCCGCGGTGCTCGCGCACAACGACGCGGACGACGACGACCTGGCGCTCTGGGTCGCACTGGGACCGGTCCGCGAGGACGACGGGTCGAGTTCGGCGACGGACGAACGCTCGATTGCCGAGCGGCGCGGCGAGGACGTGCTCTCCGCCGTCCTGATGGACCGGATTCCGCAGCTCGGCCGCCTCCGGGGCCCGGACTTCCGGCACCATTGGGAGAACCGCCGCCGCCCGGGCCTGTTCCGGATCTGGCCGCTGCCCTGGCCCGCGGTCCTGCGTCCGGCCTCGCGAGTGGCGCTGATGCTGTCCCTGCTGGCGATGGCGCTGATCATGGCGCTCGCGGTCCTGATCGCGTGGCTGTTGTTCCGCAACGCGCCCGAGGTCGACCCGGGCCCGGTGATCCCGCCGAACACGAACGGCACGGCCACCGTGACGATCACCCCGACGACGCCGCCGCCCGGGACGACGGGCTCGCCGACGCAGGGGCCGAGCAGCAGCCCGAGCCAGACCAGCCCGGGCCAGACCCCGAGCCCGACCGGGACCGGCACCCGCCCGGCCCCGACCGGTACGCCCGACAGCCCCGGCACACCGGCCGATCCCGCCGACCGCTTCTGACCGGTCCTGGGCTTCGGTCCAGTCCTGGGCCTCGGCTCAGGACTGGGCTCCGGCTCAGTGCTGGAGGGTCGGCTCAGTGCTGGAGGGTCGGCTCGGGTTTGCGGCGGAGGACGGCGATCAGGCCGAACAGGCTGACTACAGCCCAGGTCCCTTCCAGCAGCAGGAAGCCCCAGGACGCCTGGACGAGGGCGATCGCGGCCAGCACCGCCGAGCCGACCAGGTTGAGCAGCTGGTAGCTGCGGGTCTTGGTCGCCAGGCGGCCCGTCTGGGAAGCGGTGAAGGCGATCAGGATGGTGATCGCCCCGACGATCTCGAGAATGTCGACTGCGTGCATCGCGTACGCCCCTCCAGGGGCTCAGCGCCGTCTTTGCGTCGACCGGGTACGGCGCCCTCGTCCGGGGTCCGGCCAAGAACGGCGGACCTGAGTTTCAGAGTAGCCAGCCAGCCGGCCGAAGGTGGTGGCCGGGGTCACCGGACGCTGGTGATCCCGCCCACCACCTCGCTCGCCGCCCCGGCTTCGATCAGGAGCAGTGGTCAGACGCTTCGGTCAGATGCTTCCGTCGGTGCGCTTCGGTCAAGCACCTCGGTCAAGCACCTCGGTCAAGCACCTCGGTCAAGCGCCTCGGTCAAGCGCCTCGGTCAAGCGCCTCGGTCAGGGGCCGGTCAGGAGGGCGGTGAGGTCGGGGTCGTCCCAGAGCTGGGCCGGGATCGGCCGGCGGACCAGGGCCGCGTCGGCGCGGATCTCGGCCGGGCTGCCCGCTTCGACCAGGACCGACGTCACCGCGGGATGCCGGCTCGGGAACGCGACCGCGAGCTGCGGCAGCGACACGCCGTACGGCTCGCCCGCCGCCGCGATCCGCCGCGCCCTGATCTCCTCCAGGACGGACGGCGCCGCGGTCCCCGATCCGGAGATCACCGGCCCACCGGACGAGAGCGCACCCGAGGACAGGGCCCCGGCCACGATCGCGCTGATCCCTCGCTCCGCGCACAGGTCGAGCAGCGGTGCCGCGGTCCGGTCGAGCAGGGAGTACCCGCCGTCGAGCTGGACGGCGTCCGGCTCGGTGTCGCGGGCGAACGTCTCGAGTCGGCGCCAGTCCTTGCTCTCGGCCCCTATCGCGCCAATGACACCCTGGCTGCGAAGTTCCTGCAGCACCGGGCAGATCTCGACCAGGGCCCGCTCACCCGGCTCGGCCACGAGCACGAGGTCGACGAATGACGTGCCCAACCGACCCAGGCTCGCGTCCAGCGATCGCCGGACCTCATCAGCGGTCAGGTCACCCCCGACCTTGGTCGAGACCAGGAACTCGGCTCGCGGGGATCCGGCCAGCGCGGTCCCAAGACGGGCCTCCGCCCGTCCGTCGCCGAACCACGGGGCTGTGTCGAAGAAGCGGAGCCCGGCCCGGTACGCCGCGGCGACGGTGTTCGTCGCGGCCCGCTCCCCCTCGACGTCCGCGGGCAGGCGGCCGAGCGGTGCGCCGCCCAGCCCGAAGTGGGGCGGACGGAACCGGACGGTGGAACGTGGTGCGAGTACGCGGCTGGGAGCTGTCATGGGGGTCCTCCCTGGTCGGCTCTTCCAGCATCCGTCCTCGCCGACCACTTCGCATCCCGAATTCCGCCCGCGCGCCGGGCCGCACCAGCCCGGCCCGCGGACGGTACGGAATCAGGACACCCGGGGCGCCCAGTCGAGTCCCTCGGGCCCGTCGTCACCGACGATCGGCCCGACCAGCGTGTAGCTGTACGACCCGTCCGGCAGGTACGCCCGGACCTTGAACCGTTCGTCGCTGTCCACCTCGTCCGGCAGCGCGTCCCGGTTGAACTGCATCGCCGCGATCTTCAGCCCGTCCGGCGACCACGCGACGCCGTTGAAGAAGATCCCGTTCGGATACGCGCGGAAGCTCACCCGGTACGGCTCCCCCGCCCCACTCCGCGGCAACGTGACCAGCTCGCTCCGGTACGACCCGCGGTACCGGTTGGTGACGAAGGCGATCTTCTGCGAGTCCGGCGACCAGTCCGGGTAGTTGTTCAGCACGCCGGCCGGGCTCGCCGTCAAGGTGCGCAGGTTGCTGCCGTCGGGGTGGACCAGCTTGATCGTGTTCCCGGTGCTGAACGCGATCCGGCTGCCGTCCGGCGACCAGGCCGGCGCGTCGACCACGGTTCCCGCCGGCGCCGTCCAGATGGTCGAGACGGCACCGGTCGCGAGGGTGATCCGATCCAGTTTGGCCCCGTCCGACACGACCAGCGAGCCCGCGTCCGGCGACCACGCGAGCGCGTGCTTGTTGCTCGTCCACGGGTACTGGTAGATGCGTTGCTCGGCGCCGGTGGCCAGGGTGCGCAGGTAGATCCCGTCCACCTGTTGCGGATTGCCCGGGTTCTGCTCGGGCCGTACGAACGCGAGCCGCCGGCCGTCCGGCGAGTGCTTCGGCCGGATCCCGTCCGACGGCAGTACGGTGCGCGTCCCGGTACTCCCTGCCTGGATGGCCAGCAGGCTCCCGTTCGACACGAAGACCACGTCCCCGTTCTTCGGAAGTGCCGCGGTAGCCGCTGTGGCCGGTGCGGTGCCGATGATCGCCAGCCCCGCGATCAGGGCAGCGGTCAGCCTTGTTCTCCCCCTCATCCGATTCCCCCTCGGAGTTCGAGCGCGATTCCCCCCACGCTTTCGGCGCACGATACCGCCGACGGTGCCGGTCCCGCGCCCTTTCGGGAGCACGGGACCGGCCTCGAAATCAGCGGCCCGACCGGCTGAGCGTGCAGGCCGGGACCGGCGTACTGAACTCGGCCGCCGGAGTCAGAGTTCCGGTCTGTTGGTTTCTGTGAAAGGTGGTGATCGTGTTCGACCGTTGGTTCGCGACGAACAGCAGCGCGCCGGACTTGTCGAGTCCGCAATGCCGGGGCCAGTCGCCGCCGCAGGACGGGGTGTCCACCAACCGCAGCTCCGCTCCCCCGGCTTCGACCGCGAACACGGCGATGCTGTTGTGACCGCGGTTCGTCAGGTACACGAACCGGCCGTCCGGCGACACGAGCACCTCGCCCGGATAGTTCTGCGGCGCGCCCGGTGGCGTCGTCGGCAGCGACGTCCCCGGGGTCAGCCGGCCGGCGTCGTACCCGCAGATCGTGATCGTGCTGTCCAGCTCATTCGCGACATAGGCGTACACGCCCGACGGGTGGAACGCGAGGTGCCGCGGTCCGGCGCCTTCGTTCATCGTGGCCGTCGCTTGGAGCGCGAGCTTGCCCGCTGTGGAGAGCTCGTAGGTGTAGACCGAGTCGGTGCCGAGATCCACGGCCAGGACGTACTCGCCGGCCGGATCCTCGACCACCTGATGAGCGTGTGGCGCGGCGCCTTCGTGCTGGACCAGATCGGTCCGCTCGCCGAGGCTGCCGTCCGCGTTCACCGGGTGTACGGCGACGTCGCCCGAACCGTAGTTCGCACTCAGCAGGTAGTTGCCCTTGGCTACCAGGGCGAGGTGGCAGGGCGCGGAACCACCGGTGGGTTGGCGATTCAGGATCCGGAGTTTGCCTGGGGCATCGACTGCGATCGCCGTTACGCCGCCGTCGGGTTGCTCGTTGACGGCGTAGAGGAAGCGGTCCGTGCCGATCAGGAGCGACGGCTCCGCGACGCCGGCGAGGACACCTGTGGAGGTGATCATGCCGGACGCGGGGTCGTAGGTGGCGACGCCGAGGCCCCCCGGGGCGTAGGCGCCGATGTACAGGGTCTGGCTTTCGGCGGCTCGGGCGGTCGGGGCGCCGACGATCGCGGTGCCGACCGCGGTCGCGCCGAGTCCGAGGAAGGTGCGGCGTGACGTCATGCGATCGGCACGCTGAGCCAGGCTGGGTCTCCTGCGGGCGAGCTGAAACTGACCGACGAGCCGAGCGCACTGCGGCCGAGGTACCGCGGATCCACCGTGTCGACGACGAGGACCAGCCGATGCCCGGCCGCCACCTGCCAACTGGTCGCCTCGAGCCGGAAGTCCAGCGGAACCGCCTTGCCAGGTGTTGCCCCGCGCACCGTGTACGGCTTGTGTGTGACCAACGACCCGACGCCCAGCGCGTCCACGTCGTACAGGTAGGCGAACAGCGACGTGTCCCGCGCGCTCGGCGTGACGGTCACGTGCAACCGAGGCGCACCGTTGACCACGGCCCCTTGTTGGTAGACCGGTCCGGCCCACACCCCGGCGAACGAGCGATCCACCAACGGCGTGGCGACCCCGGTCGGGATCGACAGCAACCCTTGCAACGCACCCGAGACGAGGGCGACACCGCTGTCCGCGCGTGTGGGTACGCCCGCTCCGATCCGGTTGCTCCATCCCGTCGACGCCTGCCCCTGCAGCCCGCCGGTACGCGACAGGCCGACCGGCTTCGACAGGTACGACGTGCGCTGTTCGCCGACCGCCGCCCAGTTCGGGTATCCCCGCCAGACGCCGCGCTGGTCCTTCACCTGGACCGCGGCACCGTCGTCGCCACCCGTCCCGGTCAGGTGCTGCCGCAACCAGGGCACGAGCTTGTCCCACGTCTCGTTCGGGAGCCCGATCCCGCCGGTCGCCTCGGGGGTCGCGTGATCCCCGTGCGCCAGAAGCAGCCGTTTCGGACCGGTCAGCCGGGTGAAGAAGTCGGTGTACTGGGTCGGCGGGAAGATCGAGTCCTCGAACGCGCTCGCGAGGAACACGGCCGGCCGGTTCCGGTTGGTCTCGTCGACGACCGTGGCCGCCGACCGGACCGGGGACAGCTGCCGCGCGTCCGCGATCGCGCCGTCGTAGTCGCCGGTGAGGAACTTCGTCTGCAGCGACCGCATCTCCGGACCCGGCCGGCCGGTGACGTTGCCAAGAGCAAGCAGGCCCGCGACCGCCTGCAGCGCGACGCTGTCGTTCGGATTCAGCGAGCCGATCAGGTCGGCCCAGCCACTCAGCGCGCCGACCGCCTTGATCCGGTCGTCCCGCGCACCCGCGAGCAAGGACACGCCCGCGCCGTACGAGATGCCGACAGCGGCGACCCGGTCCGTGTCGGCCGGCGTGTACTCGTCGGCCCAGTCGATCACCTTGCTCACGTCGGCCACGGTCGGCGGCCCGGCGATGTCGATGCCGCCGCCCGAGTCCCAGAACCCGCGACTCGAGTACGAGATCACCTGGAATCCCGCCGTCGCCAGCTTCGCCCCCTGCCCGACGTACTCGACATTGGGCACGCCCCAGCTGGACGGCATCACGACCAGCGGAAACGGTCCCTCGCCCTGACCCGTCGGCGTGAGCACGACCGCACCGAGCTGCGAGCCACCGTCCCCGGGGATGCGCTGGTACGCCGTACTGAAGCCCGCCGCGGTCTGGGCTTGGGTCTCGGCGATCGGCGTGACGACGGTGAAGGCGAGAACTGCTGCGACGACCGGGGCGAGTCTGCGCACGGTGAACCTCCGGGGCTTCGGCGATTACTGCACAGTAACCACGAAGCTGCCCGGTGTCACTAGTGGAGTACGGTGCGTCAGAAGGCGTCGACGCCGGTGGCCTCGACGGTCCACTCCCAGAGCCGCCGGGCCAGTTCGGGGTCACGGGCGGTCCGGGTCGGGGTGACTTCCTTCGGCGCGCCGCGGTACTCGAAGAAGCTCGGCCCGTAGAAGGCGCCAGGGCGGACCTCGGGCGCCGTGGCCGCGTACAGACTCGGCCAGGCGCCGGCCGCGGCAGACTGGGCAACGAGCTTGGTGAAGCCACCGATCACCCGCGCCTCCAGCGCGTTCCCGGCCAGCACGGGACCGGCCGTCTGCAGATGGGTGGACGCGTACCCGGGGTGGGCGGCGAGGCTGAGCAGGTGCGAACCGGCGGCCCGGGCGCGGCGGTCGAGCTCGAGCGTGAAGAGCACGTTCGCGAGCTTCGACTTGCCGTACGAGTCCCACTTCCGATAGCCGCTCGCGGCCCGGAAGTCGCCCTGGCTGATCCCGCGCACCGTCTTGTGCATGAACGAGCTGACCGTGACGACCCGCGGTTCGCCGGCCGCCTGGAGCAGCGGCAGCAACCTGGCCGTGAGGGCGAAGTGGCCCAGGTGGTTGGTCCCGATCTGCAGCTCGTACCCCTGGGCGGTGGCCAGGTGCGGCGGCGCCATCACACCCGCGTTGTTGATTAGCAGATCAAGCTGGTCGTGATGCTCGGCAACCGTCTTCGCGGCGCGCTCGACGCTGTCCAGATCGGCCAGGTCGAGAGCGACCACCTCGGGTCTCGGCCGTCCGGTGACCGCGGCGAGCCGGTCGGCGGTCGCGGCCGCCTTGTCCGCGTTCCGCGCGGCGAGGAGCACCGTGGCGTCGTGCCTGAGCAGCTCGGCCGCCGTCTCGTAGCCGAGGCCGCTGGTCGCCCCGGTGACGAGGGCCCGGCGTCCGGTGAGGGTGGGGATGTCCACTGTGCTCCAGGTCATGCGCCCACAGTAGCCGTGGACGCATGACCCGAACCGTGGTTACAGGATCTTGCGGGCCTTGAACGCCTGCGTCACCTGGTCGGCGGTCGGCTTGCCGTACAGCAGCCGGGCGGCCTGGACGGTGACCCGGGCCGCGTCGGCGAACGAGGTGTCCGGCGCGTAGAAGAACGTGCCCTGCAGGATCACCTTGTTCGCCTTGTTCCGGCCGAGCGCCTGGTGGATGTCCCACAGCGCGTTCGACCAGATCTCACCGTCGGCGTGCACCTGGCCGACGATGTCGTCCGTGGTCTTGCCGGTGTCGGTCCGGCGCAGGCAGTGCTTCGGGCCCTCGGTGTACGAGGTGGCGTCCCAGTCCATCACGCAGGGCAGGTCGTACCCCTTGCTGACCGGGATCGACATCGTCACGGCCCAGTAGTCGCCGAAGCCCTCACCGATCGAGCCGGCCTGCAGGGATTCACCGAAGCCGGGTACCACGTCGTCCTGGATCGCGTGACCGTACTCGTGCCAGATCACCTCGGCGTCCTCGGCGTCGTCGACCCCGCCCTCGCCCATCGTGATCAGGTCGATCGACGGGTCGTAGAACGAGTTGTCGCCGGCGAAGGTGTTGATCGAGAAGTCCTGCGACTCGTTGTTCACCTCGGTGAAGCCGAGCTGGTGGATGTACTCCTGGGTCTGGTTGACCTGGTAGTACGCCATCACCTGCTCGAACTTGTCGTTCTGCCGCTGGTAGACGAACGTGTTCGTCTTGCTCTGCGCCAGGCCGCCCTTCGCGTCCTTGATGTTGACGTAGCTGCCGTTGAGCTTGCCGCTGCCGTCCAGGTTGCGCAGGATCACGTTCTTCTGGGCCAGGAACAACGCATCGGAGTTCTTGTCGTTCTGGTCGGTCAGGTCCTCGTTCTTCTCGCTGACCACCGGGTTCGGGTCGAACACCGAGCCGCGGCCGTCGACGTTGTCGCTGATCACCTTCGACTCGACCACGGACCCGCTCTTGGCGTCGACCAGCGAGCGGGTGACCCCCTCGGCCGACCGCGAGGTGACGTTCCAGACCAGCCGGGCGTTCGGCCCACCGACGACGGCGAGCTGGGCCGCGCCGCTGGTGGCCGTCGGAGCCGGGGTGACGTTCTTGTTCGGCCCCGCGATCCGGGTCCGCGCAGCGCGGGCGCTGACGGTGTCGTTGGCCGACTTGGTCGCCGTTGCCGACGGCACCTTCGCGCTGACGTCGAGGTCCGCCGGTACGGCGTCCCGGCCGTCGGCGACCTGGAGTACCTGGCCTGCCTTGTCGACGTGCTTGGCGTAGTACCCGTTGACGACGGGCAGGCCCTTGAAGGTCTGCTGGTACCAGTAATGCTTGCCAAGTAGCGAGCTCTTCGTCCGGATCAGCTTGAGGTTCGCCGGTACGGCGTCGGCCGCGACCGCGGTACTGCTGGCCGGCGCCGCCCCCGCGACGCTGGTGTACGAGATCCCCAACGTGACGGCGACGAGCCCCGCGGTGACGGCGGCGACCGCCTTGCGGCGATCCACGCGCTTCGTCATGGTCCCTCCCTAGGTAGACGAACGTGGTGGTACGACTACGATCCGTCGCGAGATTAGTTCGCCGCCGACCTTGCTGGGAAGCACTTCCGCCGGTGAATCCCCACGGGCAAGGGAAAACATCTCTTGGTTCGAAGGTCGCCGAAGCGGACAAGAGCTGGCCGCTTCTCGTCCTACCGTTGTCCTCGTCCGTGAGAGAGGATCAGCCATGCCGAAGTCGAGCCGTCCCGCGCCCAGCCGTACCACCGTCCGCTCCCGTGCGCTGAGCCGGCGCGCGCTGAGCCGCGCCACCCTGGTCCGGCAATGGCTGGTCGAACGCCAGGACGCGACCGCCCTCGAAGCGATCGAGCACCTGGTCGGTATGCAGGCCCAGGCACCCCTCGCCCCGTACGTCGGCCTGTGGTCCCGCCTCCGCGACTTCGACCCCACCGAACTCGCCACCCTGCTGGAGAACCGCGAGGCCGTCCGCGGCTCCGCGATGCGCGCCACCATCCACCTGATGTCGAGCCGCGACTTCCTCGCCATCCGCCCGCTCATCCAGCCCCGCCTGGACCGCGAGATCTACCAGAACCAGACCTACGGCCGGCACCGCCTCGAAGGCCTCGACATGGACGCCGTCCTCGCCGCCGGCCTCGAGGAACTCACCGCCGGCCCCAAAACCGCCACCCAACTCCGCGAAGCCCTGGCCCCCCGCTTCCCCGACCGCGAACCGGCCGCTCTGGCCCACGCGGTGCGCTGCCTCCTCCCCACGATCCAGATCCCGCCCCGCGGCATCTGGGGCAAAGGCGGCAACCCCACCCTCTCCACCGCCGACCTCTGGCTCGGCCGGCCGATCGACCCCAACCCCTCGGTCGACCAGGTGATCCTCCGCTACCTCGCCGCCTTCGGCCCCGCCTCGGTCCAGGACATCCAAACCTGGTCAGGCCTGACCCGCCTCACCGAAGTCGTGGACCGCCTTACCCCCGACCTCCAGATCTACACCGACGCCGAATCCGGCCGCACCCTCTACGACCTGGCCACCATCACCCTCCCCGAAGAAGACCTGGAAGTCCCCACCCGCTTCCTCCCCGAGTACGACAACCTCCTCCTCTCCCACGCCGACAGAACCCGCTGGATCGAAACCGAAACCCGAGCCCGCCTAACCCTCCAAGAAGTCCTCACCCGAGGCTCAATCCTCCACGAAGGCACTGCAGTAGCCCTCTGGCGCCTGGACCGCAAAACCAAGAAGACCGCAGTCCTAGAGATCGAACCAATCGTCAAACTCACCAAGAAGGCCCACCAGGAAATCGAAGCCGAAGCCGGTGAATTGCTGACCTTCGCGGCCTCAAATGCTCAAGCTGAGATCAGGATCACCAACTGAGCGCACGAACTCGCCTGATTAGAACCGCTGAGCGTAGGTCTCCAACGCTCGAATCCGCTCGCTCACCGAGGACTGCCCACCCAGCCACTCAGGCTGTGCCAGGCCGAGTCGCCGTGACGTCTCCTGATGCTGGGCTTGCCATCCGTAAAAGACCTCGAGCAACTGTCGCCCATAGCCAAGGTCTGCCACCGCGCGATCGGCCATCCGCTCGTTCCAGTGGGAGAGCATGGCAAAAACCAGTGGCAGCACCAGGGGCGAGAGGAACTGCAAAGGCACGGAGAGACTGTCGTAGAACACCAGCGCGAAGAGAATGATGCCGATGTAAGAGAGCAAAAGGAACCCGACGAGGGTACATCCGACGGCGGGAACCGTACGGCTCAATTTGAGCAGCTTCTTGATCCCGTAGGTGACCACACGCGCGGGCAGGGAATACCACATGGCCAACCTGCTGAGCCAGGTGTGACCGCGAAGACTGCTTGCGAGACTGAATGCCATGACCGCCTCGAGATGGCCCGGCGGCAACGTGTACATGGCCCAACCAGTGATGCCGACGGGTCGTCCGCCCATTGCGGCAGCTGTCGCACTCTCCGAGTTCTGGATCCAGAGGAGTCGACTCCTGGGGTCGATGCCGGCTCGCCCGGCCAGCGCGTACCAACTCGGCGTCAGACGTTGTGATTCGACCATCGTGGGTTGCCGTAGCCCAAGCAGATAACGGCCGGCCAGGACTTCCGCATTGGGCCAAACAAGGGCCGCCCCCGACGCCAGCCACAGCAGGATGAAGATCCATGTCGACCCCTCGGCGCCGAACAACTGCGTGAACCAGTAGATGATCAAGAAGCTCGTCGCGGTCCAGGCAAGTGCGTTGGCAATCTCCGATGCCAGGAGTCCACCACCACCGGGCGCGCCAGGCTTGGCCTCCGGATAGGGGGCCGAGTCCGGCTGCTGTGGGGTGTGGGGCGGTCGATACTCCTGGGGCCTGTCGTCGCCCGGCTCGTGCGGACGCCGTTCCGGCTGATTCGGCGCTCCATCAACACCACTCATGCAAAGCCTCAACCATCAGTAAAGTGACACGTGGACGTGGTCGAAGTGCCCACCTGTCGCATTGTTCGGGTCGTAGATGCCGCCACCGTTATAGGTCTTCCATTGCCCGGTGCGAGCACTCCAGATCTTGCCGTACCAGATCAAGTACCTGATGCCGGTCGTGCCTGCGGTCTGAATCGTCCAGTTCGCGATCGCGTCGCCCTTGGCCCGGGCTGCGACAGAGCGACGTCCATCACCACCGACGAAAACATCACATGCCTTGCCCTTCGGATGATCGCTGGTCGGATTCCAGACGTGCGCGTCCCAGCAGCTCATCGGAGGATTGCTCAACGTGCTTCGAGCCTGGGCCACCCACTGAGCGGTCCGGGGCGTCACCATGCCGCCCGTGCCGGTCGGATCTGTCACAGACGCATCCTCCGGCGGCCAAACGCCGTTGACCGGCCGCCCGGAGATCAGTCCCTGACCGACCGCGCATTCGTCGATCTGCTGAGGATCGGCAGAAACTGCCGAGTCCGCGGGTTTCGGGCCGGCGCGGCCCGCATAGGGGTCGCCCGATCGATCCAGGTCGATTCCTGCCTGAGCGGCGATCTGCCTTGCCCTGCGTTCATGCCGCGCGTACGCGTTGGGGAAGGCCGAGACCTGAACCGCCTGAGCTGCCTCGGTGAAAGACATCGCGGGCCAACCGTCGATGTCCACCAGGCCGGGTGGGCTCGGCGGGTTCACACCTCCGAAGAACGCCTCGCTCGCGTAGGTTGGATCCAGGATGTCATCGACAGTTCCCCAACCGGCTGAAGGACGCTGCTGGAAGAGCCCGACCGAGTCACGGTCGCCGTAGTCGATGTTCTCCAGCTGGGATTCCTGCAACGCCGTCATCAAGGCAACAAGTGTTGCCCGGCCCGGGAGCCCACGGGCAACGGCAACATCGTCGATGATCTTCGCGAACGCGATCTGCCGAGCCAGAACCGACGCATTGGCCGGCGGGTCAACTCCGCGCCCAGAATCACCGCTCGGACAAGCAGCAGCGACATGGTTGCCACCCGCCCCGAACGGCACAATCATCACGAATCCGAGGAGACCCACCAAGGCCGCTACGCCAATGAACTTGTAGATCAGGGTGCTTCCACCTTGGATGGCGTCCGTTGCTCCGGCCATGAACATAGTTAGCCCACCAGCCCGCTCATGGTCCGGCCCCGCCGTTCATGTCACTGATCACCCAGGTCGAGCCCTCGGGAACGAGCGTAACCAGTAGGGGCAACTGAATACGCCTGGGCTCATTGCCGGTGACATCGATCGTGATATTCACCAATCGACTGATTCTGGTTGGTGTGTCGACCGGCGCTGACTCGGGTCTCGGTGGGGTTACCGTGATTGCGGCCACCGCAGACTTGCCACTGCTGGTCTTCAACGCCTCGTAGGTCGTGTCTCCCGCCGCTATCAGGCTCTCCGCAACCTCGTCAGTGACGTAGGGTGCGGTCTTCCCGACCAGGTCGGCATAGGCCTCCGCGGCGGGATCTCGCGTGTAGAAGGTTCGAGCCCAGGACTTCACCACCTCGTCCGTTGCTGCGGCCGACGCCGCTGGCGGTCGCTCGGTCAAGATCGGTGGTGTCGAGTTCGTCGCCGACGGCGCGGAGGTCGGGCTTTGTTCAGTTGTTGTCACCGTGGCACCAGGCTGCGTCGGCCCGGCCGTAGGCGTTAGTAGGCCGATCGGTTCCCCGCTCGATTCGTCTCCCCCGAGGATGCGGGGCAAGCCTCCGCCCAAACCGAGTACGACAATCGCAAGGATGATCACGACGACGACAATGGTGACAGGGCTCGTCGGCTCTGCCTGACGCTGTTGCCGGAGCCACGCCATTCGCTGAGCATGGTCGTCGCGACGCCAGGTGCGTTTCGCTCGGCGCCTGTCGCGGCGACCCAGTTCGTCCAGTTCCTCGGGATACTCATAATCGGAACGGACAACATCCCGCCAGGACTCCGGCTCGTCCGGACGCAATCGACCGTTCTCGCGGGCTCCGGCATCCCGATCATCCGGGAACCGGCCGCGCCGTTCCTCCTTGCGGTCGCGCCTCCTCATCCCAAACTCATCTGCGGTTCGGCACCATGACGGTCACGCCGTCCTTGGTCACGCTCGAGTAGTCCCGGAAGCGACGCGGCCCACCGGAGGACGAACCGCGGTGCTCACGACTACGCTTCGGCGGTCCATCACGCAAGCTCGCCGTGTGCACGCGAGACCTCGGCTCGAAACGGCTTGGTGCCGCTGGTGCGGTACGGGATTCGCGGGATCGTCGAGTCCGCTTCGCCTCTCCTGTTCCCTTGCTCGAGGAGCCGCCCGTAGCGGCGGCGGAAGTACGTGCCGACCCGGACGGAATGCCAACAGCGATGGCTTTTCGTCCGCCGCTCGAGCGGTCGGTGTCGCCAGAGGCGGAGGAAGCGACGCTCCCTTGAAGGATACGAGCCTGATCCTTCAACCGACCGGACTGCGCGTCGTTGCGACTTCCGAACGCTCCCGCCTGCCCACTGTCCAAGGCCCGCCGTTCTTGGGGAGATCCCAGCTCATGAGCCGGTCGTTGGCGCGAGACTATCGACGTGCCTGCTCCAGGCGCGGGCGCCTGACGGAATATGCGGACTGCGGTCGCCCGCTCGACTGCGCTCTCGTTCGTCGACTTCCGCGCGGTCGGTCGATCCGTGACGCTCGGGCTCGCAGCCCTGCTGCCCATCGCGCCCATGACACGTCGAACTGCGGTCATAGCACCGCGTCGCGCGAGTCCTCCCATCACCAGACTGCCCATTCCCGGGCGCATCATCGTTCCCATGCTCTCGAACATCCGTCGGAGTCGGAATCCGGCGATCAGTACGGCGATCGCCAGACCGCTGACAGGGAGCCAGCCGAGAGTGTCCGTCAAGCCGAAGACAGCTGTGACCAGAGCCAAGGTGGTCGAGAATACAAGCAGAGCAAGGATGGACTGCAGGATCAGTCCCAGCAGAGTCTCGAACCAGTTCATCGCCCACTGTCTTGGCCGGCCCGGGATTGCCCAAAGGCAAGCAAAGAGAACTCCCACGACCAACAAGAGCATGCATCCGACGAATGCCATCAACGCGGTAAAGGCTAACGAGACAGCCAGGAAGGCAAAAAGGGTGGCCGCGATCGCACCGAGGGTCAAGACTCCAACTCGCCCGAAAGGGCTCTTTCCCTTGGCCCACTCGACGGTCGCAGCGCTACCACCACCTTCGGCCTTGCTCATGTCCCCGCGGATGTAGTCCAGCCGGGCATCGCCGTCCGTACCACGATCCAGAATCTCCTTGCCGTAGCGCTGGCACGCGGCGATCGAGCCGAATTCCGCGACGCACCATGGCGTGGCCGCAAACGCACGCCAAGTCGCATCGCCGGACTTTCGGAGCAAGGTGTCCTGCTTTGTCCCAGCGAAACTTGGCTCCGGGAACTCCATCGGCTGCTTCATGGTGCTACCGAGGACCTCGGTCGAGGTGCTCACCACGGCACTCGAGCCAACCTGGCGTGCGCCGTCGACGCCGTTCAGCCAGGTCGCCGGAGCCATCGCGAAGCTCGTGGCGATCAGGCCGGCGGCGAAGACCCACACCAGCTGACCCATGGCGCTGCCATTGGCGCGACGCTGCGCGTACGCGGCAATCGCGCCGAAGGCGAGGGCGGACGGCAACAGCCAGCCGACGAGTTCAGTGTTGACGTTCCCGATCGCCGCCGAGGCCGTGTCCGTGAGGGACTGGATGTTGGTGAAGGAGAACAACCACCAGCCGACTGCGATGGCTCCGCGAGTGATCGCGATGATGTACAGCATCATCATGTTCGCGTAGCCGTTGAACACTCCTTGGAAGGGATCTCGGAGGCTCGTCTCCGAATCGAGGCCGTACGCCATTGGGCTGTACTGCTCGAACAGAGTTCTCGTGTCCCCGTGGACCAGGTCAGGCGTCGGGAGCAGATCGGCGAAGCCGGTCGGGTTGGTTGGCTCGGTGTTGGGGTCGGCGGCGAGGGCTGCTTGGCTGGTGAGGATTAGGGAGATTGCTAGGACGGTTAGCGCCGTTCTTGTGCGGCGCTGCCATCTCATGCGACGTGCTCCTTGTTGCCTTTGGGCTTTTCTCCGGTGTTGCTTTCGTAGGCGTTGTACATCGCCTCGTTGTAGGCGGCTTCGTCGGCTTCCTGGTCGTAGACCTCGTCGGGGCCGATGGGCTCTTCGTAGCGTGGGGGGTGGGGGCGGTCGTGGCCGTTGGGGTCGGCTGGTGGGGGTGGGGTTGCCGCGGATTGGTGGGCGGCGGGGGTTTGGTGCTGGTTCTTGGTGAGGGCCGGCTGGGGGTCTTGGGCCGGGGCGTCGGGCGGCTGCGGGGCGCTGTGGCGGGCGGGCGGCGGGGTTGCGCCGTTCGAGCCGTTCGAACCAGTGGTGCCGTTGGCCGTCGAGGCAGCAGGCGCTGAGCCAGTCGGCGTCGAGGCAGCAGGCGTTGAGGCAGGGGACGTCGAGGTAGCGGGCGTTGACGCGATGGGCGCCGACGCGGTCGAGGCTGTGTCGCCCGAGGCCGTGCCGTTAGGGGATGCGCCGTTCGAGGCCGTGCCGTTGGGGGTGCCGTTGGCCGACGTGGGGTGGGAGCCGTTGGCGGGCACCGGGGTGTGGTGGGGCTCCAGGGTGTGGGCTTCGGCCTGGGCTTGGGCTGTCGCGGCCGGCTCGGCTTCTTCCTCGTACTCGTCTTCCGCGAAGGGGTCGACTTCTTCGTACTGGGGGGCGATCGGCTGGGTCGGTTCCAGGTCGTGTTCGGACTCCGGGGTGGTGCGGAGGAGTTCGGCGACACGCTGGCTCGGGATGTCGATCTGGACCGTGGCGACCTCGTCCCAGCGGTCCCGCATGATGCAGTGGCCGTGCCGGATGCTCTTGCCGTTCGCGGCGGTGTTGATGCCGCGGACCAGGGTCTGGTACGGCGGGGTCTGCGGGCGGCCGAGGAGTTCGAGGAGGGAGTCGACCTGTTCGCGGGAGCGCAGACTGAACGCGAACAGGGTGGTGATCTGCTCGACCAGGCCGGGCAGTTTGAGGATCGAGGCCGGGTCCTGGGTGTCCAGGACGAGCGAGGCACCGAGGGCACGGCCGACGCGGGCGATGTAGTCGAGGAAGCTCGCGCCGTCGGGGGTCTTGGTGAGCAGGTGGACCTCGGGGACGATGACGACCTTCGAGCGGCCGCGGAACTCACGCCGGCCGGTGGTACGGATCATCCAGGCGAGGCACCCGCGCAGGCAGGCCATGCCGACGCGCTCGATCGGGGACCACGACTCGGGCGCGGACTCCGGCGAGGGCAGGGTGAGACCGGGCATCTGGACGACCCAGAGACCCGGGTTCGTGGTCAGCGAGGACAGGCCGGAGGGCGGACCCGCGACGACTGAACCGAGGCCCGTCTCGACCAGGTCGCGCAACGCGAACCCGACCGTCCGGGTGGTCTCCGAATCGGATGCGCAGAGCCGCTGGATGACGCCCCAGGAGGACGGGTCCGGCGACTGGATCTCGGCCCGGGTCGCCGCGACGACCGGGGCTTCGGCGGCACCGCGAAGGTGCGGCGGGAGCAGCAGCATCAGCTGGGAAGGTGCCTGCAGCAACGCATCGTCGACGGGCAGGACGCGGAGCAGGTCCGCGGCACCCGAGAACTGGGCCGTGATCTCGATGACGGCGGTGGGTACGCCGTACTCCGCGGCGACCGCCGAGACGCCGGCCGCGTCACCCTTCAGGTCGAGCAGCGGCACCCAGGCACCGGCGAACGCCGAATCCAGGCCGCCCATCATCGCGGCGGTCGTCTTGCCCCGCCCGGATCGGCCGAGGAAGAGCGTCGTGGTCGCGTCGCCGAGGGCCGAACCGGCGGCCGCGTCGAAGCGGACCAGGCCGGGCGTGGAGCCGGTGAGGTACCCGATCGCGGGGCCGGTGGCGTCACCGATCGACGCACCGCCCCAGAACCAGGACCCGAAGAACGCCGTGGACTCCCGGACGTGGCCGAGGTCCGGGACGCGGAGTTGGTCACCGGGCAGCGATTCGAGCCAGAGGTCGCGCTGCTCGTCGGCACCGGCGGCCACGGTGATGCCGCGGTCGGCGTAGTGCGCGATGACGGCGTCGACGTAGGTCTCGAGGTCCTCGCGGGTGTCCGCGCTGACCAGCAGGCGCGGGTGGTCCTCGACCAGGGTGAGGCCGCTGCGGTTGATGTCCCGCTTGACCTCGCGCATCACTCGCTCGGTCTCGACGATCTCGTCGGCGGTCTCCTCGGCCGTCCCCTTCGCGGCGGACCGGCGCTGCTCCTTCGCGCTCTTCCGGGTCTCGTCGACGAGGCTCCGCGCGGTCTTCTTGGTGAGCACGCGGAACCGCACCGACGCCTCGACGGTGACATCGATCTCGTCGCCGTCGTCGTCGATCGCCTTGATCTCCGACAGCGTCCGCAGCCACTCCCCCGCGCCCGGGGTCTCGAGCTCCTCGGGGAAGTCGGTCATCGCGAGCACAGTCGTGTACGCCGCGATCTGGCCGCGGGTGTCGTAGATGCGCAGGTGGTCGGTGTACGGGACGACCCGGCCGGCCGTGAGGCGGGCCAGCGAGGCGCCGGTGATCAGGCCACGGCGCGGAGCCGCGACAGCGCCACGGTGCATCTCGCGGCTGACCAGCCAGGAGATCACCTCGGCGGGGGCGGTGTGCGCGCGCCAGACGGTCGAACCGAGCTGGCGGGCGAGCTTGCGGACCCGCTCGTCCAGGTGGGCGAGCTCGCGGGCGCTGACCCGCCAGGACGTGGTCCCCAGGGCGTCGCTGATAGAGCCGCGCACCTGGGCGGTGGCGCGCGGATCCCGGTCGCTCAGGTGCACGCCGAGCGCGACGTACCGCTCCGGCATCCGCATCTCGTCGATGCGGTCCGCGCGGGTCTGCGCCCAGGCGTCGTGGTCGCCGAGGCGGTAGTGGCCGGACATGCTGTCGATGTAGTCCTGGCCGGTCGACCGGCCCCAGACCACCTTGAGGTGGCTGAGCCGGTCGCCGAGGATGGTCGCGGCGGCACTCACCGCGGCGTCCAGGGCCGCGTCCTGCTCGGCCTCGGTGGCCAGGTCCGTGTTCGCGACCGAGATCAGGAACCACGCCTCGGCGCTCCGCTCGGTCACCAGCAGGCCGTCGGCGATCGCCACCAGCCGTGGTGGCGGCAGGCCGCGCTCACGGCCCACACCGACGAGGTTCAGGAGCTTGTCAGCGATCTTCATCCGTGCCTCTTCCCCGACGACGTCCTGCGACTGACCCTCTGCACGTGATCCGCCCCCAGGAGGCGGGCCCGCTGGTTCACGGTGATGTCCGAGCCGGCCCGGACCTGGGGGTCGAGTTCCACCACAACCTCGCGTTCCCATTCCGGGGTCACCCTGGCCTTCGCCAGACTGGCCACCTTCTGGGTCGCGACGCGCTCACGCCATGGCAGGTACTCCGTCTTGTCGGCGGCCCGGGCGCCGAGTCCGATGATCGGGCGATGGGCGCGCAACGCGTAGCGGACGGCGAGCGCCCACTCGGTCACGCGGCGGCGGCGTTCGTGGTGCTTGCCGGCCCGCCAGCCGAACGCGGTGATCACGAACGGCGGTACCACGTACAGGCTGACCGTGGGTTTTTTCGGCACCCCGATGAACGGGATGAGCAGGGCGACCCAGAGCAGGATGATCACGGCCCCGAAGATGATCATCCGCCGACGGGCACCCTCTCCGAGGTCGATGCCGAGCAGGTCGTACTGCCGGGTCTCGATCTCGAAGTGGTGGGTCAGGGTCCGGCCGACGCGCATTCAGTTACCCCCGGAGAGCAATCCCCAGAAGCCCTTCAGCACGTTGATCGTCTGGTTGTTGGCATAGATCAGCCCACCGACCAGGACGCCAGCGGCGATATGGCCGAACAGCTCGCCCCACTCGCGCTTGAAGTAGTGGCCGATGGCCCGCAACACGAGGATCGCGATGAAGATGTTGCCCGCGATGACCAGGACCCAGTCCTTGAAATCCGCGCCGGTCGGGACGTTGGGATCGGCCAGCGGCGCGGCGAGCTCCACCACGCTCGCGACCAATGGGTGAGTCGTCATCATTGCGGTGTCTCCCTTGTTGCTCCGGTGGTTGGACGGCAGTGAGCTGTGATCATCCGACGGCAGCCACTTGCCATCGCTGTGCCCCGTTGGCGGCGACGGTCCGCCGCAACGTGAGCTGGTAGGTCTGGTCGAGGGTGGTGTCCCCCGTCCCGGCCCAGGTGACGGACGCGGTCGCCTTGCGTTCGTCTTCGTTGCCGGTGAAGACCTGCCAGTTCTTCAGGTCGCCGAGCTTGACGACACCGTTGAGACTGCGGATCTCCGCTCCCGGGGCGGCCACCGCCTCGACCTTCGCGTCGGACTCGGCGTACGCGCTGAAGAAGGCCTCCGCGTCCTTCAGCGTCGCGGCGGTCAGGTCGTCGTCGGGCACACCGGCATCAGGCATGTTGTCGGGCAGGGCGACGCGCGCGTCGGCCACGAACGTCGGCGGGCCGCTGGCGACGACCCGTGATGACGTCCGCGCGACCGGCACGGAGACGCGCTGCCAGGAGTAGTCGCCGCCGGCCCAGCCACGCCCCTTCTTGGTGAAGGGCCGCACCTGGACCCGGACGTCGACGACCGCGGTGACGCCACCCGGGTCCACCTCGACCTCACCCGGGTACGCCGCGTTGGCGGTCTGCTTGCCGCGCCCGTTCCACCCGGCGCGGGCGTCCAGGCCCGCGGCCAGGTCGATGCCGACCTGGGCCGGCCGGGCCTCGGGCTTGTCCTCGTCCCAGTTCAGGTAGGACACCGCGTACCGGGTCGCGACCGCGCGGGCCTCGTCGGCCGGGAAGCCGGACTGGTTCGTGACGACCGTGTCGGGCGGGTTGTTCGGCCGGATCCAGGACCGGACGCCGCTGATCGCCGCCAGCAGCAGCACGGCGACGACCAGACCCCGGAAGAACCGCCGGGCCCAGGTCGAGAACGACGACTCCGGCTCGGTCGACCAGGGTGGCTGCTGACCGGGATCGACGGGACCACGTGGCGGCTGGGGTGCCACGTTGTCTGCGTGCGGCGATCGCTGCCGAAGCCGTTCGGGTGACCGGGGACCGGGTGCCTGCTGGCCGTCCGTACGGGCCGCCGGTTGCGGGCGGCGTGGAGGGGCCATCACGTTGCCGTTGCCGGGCGGGGGTGCGCTGTACTGCGCGGCTACACCCTGTGCCTGTCGAGGGGTCGGCGACACCGGACCGTCGGGGTGCTCCCACCACTCCGGCGCGGTGCTCTGCGGGCGTCCACGGCCCGACTTCTTCGGACGGCGTTGGTCCGACCAGTGCTCACCTTTTGGCGGCAGGTTCAGCAACGTTCGCCACCAACTCATCGCTACCCGCCCCTCAGACAGCAGTTACGCGGACAGTAGCCGGGAGAATACGGCAAGCAACTGCCCTCCGGGAGTCCTGGGACCAGGATCCGGATGCTCCATCGCTCCCCGCAGCCATACTGTTACTACCCCGGGGAAGGGGCGGGTCACACTTCTCGGTGAAGCGTGACAGCTTCGGTACCGTCGCCATAGCTCCTCTCTCACGTCCGGCCGGCTCGACCTGGCAGCGCACACCATGCCACACCGCAAGGACAGGTTCGAAAATCCGTGCGAACAACATGGTAAAGAACGTATCAACCTCGTCACGCATAGTAACCGCTGCCGGCATCCGGCCTGTGGAAAACTCTGTCGTGGCGCGGGGTCAAAGTAATAGGTTCTTGGCTGACTTGCAGGCCACTGAGAGGACATCTGATGGAGACTCGACGGCTGGGGCGGCTCGGGCACCACAGTTCGGTACTGATCTACGGTGCGGCATCACTCGGTGGGGTGGACCAGGATCGTGCGGACGCGTCGATCCAGGAGGCGCTCGATGCCGGGATCAACCATTTCGACGTGGCCGCGGACTACGGCGACGCGGAGCTGCGGCTGGGGCCGCGGATGGGTGAGATCCGGGACCGGATCTTCCTGGCCACGAAGACCGGCCGGCGGACCGCCGAGGAGGCCTGGTCCGAGATCAATCGTTCGCTCGAACGGTTACAGACAGATCAGGTGGATCTTCTGCAGATGCACGCCGTCTGCGACCTGGAGAATCTGGACCTCGTGACCGGCAAGGGCGGGTCCCTCGAGGCCGCGATCCGAGCCAAGGAGGAAGGCCTCGTCGGCGCGATCGGGATCACCGGTCACACCGCCCAGGCACCGGCCGTGCATCGGGAGGCGCTGCACCGGTTCGACTTCGACTCGGTGCTGACCCCGTTGAACTACCGGCTGGCCAAGGATCCGCGGTACGCGGCCGACTATGCGGCACTGGTGGAGGCGGTCCAGGCTTCGGACGTGGCGCTGATGACGATCAAGATGATCGCCCGGCGGAACTGGCAGGACGGCGAGGAGAGGACGTACGACACCTGGTACCGCCCGTTCGACGAGCAGCGGTACGTGACGGCGGCGACCGCGTGGCTGCTCAACGGGCACCCGGAGATCACCGGGCTGGCGACGGCCGGGGAGACCAGGTTGCTGCAACAGATGGTCACGGCCGAGCAGGAGCGGGCCGAGCTGAGCCCGGAGGACGCGGCCGCGATCCTGGACGAGGTCCAGGACTACGCGTCACCCTTCGTCGACGCCCCGATCTGAGCCACGCCCGCTCCGGGTCGGGCCCGGGCGGTGCGGGTGGGGTGGGTGCTTGGGCGTGGGGCTGGTGGGGCAGGCTTGGGTGGTCGGACCGGCGGGTCCGGGTCGGGGTGACGCGCCTGGGGAACACCGGAGGGGTCGGCGCTGTTGCAATGACCGTATTCCCTAACTTCGGAGGTCGTAGTGGCAACGGTCGAGCTGTCCCAGCAGAACTTCGACGAGGTCGTCGGTTCCGACGGGCTCGTCCTGGTGGACTTCTGGGCGGAGTGGTGTGGTCCGTGTAAGCAGTTCGGGCCGGTCTTCGAGAAGTCCTCGGAGACGCACACCGACATCACGTTCGGAAAGGTCGACACGGACGCACAGGTCGAGCTGGCCCAGGCGTTCCAGATCCGCTCCATCCCGACGCTGATGGCGGTCCGGGACGGCGTGGTGCTGTACTCCCAGCCGGGCGCGCTGCCGCCGGCCGCGCTGGAGGACCTGATCACCCAGCTGCGTGCGGTGGACATGGAAGAGGTCCGGGCCCAGATCGCCGCCCACGAGGCGGAGCACGGCACGGAGCCGCACACGCACTGAGCCCACGTACTGAGTCGTCGCACCAGAAGCACGACGGGACCCGGCAGGCCTGAGCCCCTCAGGCCCGCCGGGTCTGCGCGTTTCGAGGCGCCTACCCGCCGGGTCGGCGGATTGTGGCCCGCGCACCCTCAGCCGCAGGGGTCAGTTGGTGACAGGGCGGGCGAGGATGCGTTGGGCCAGCCGGGTGCGATCCGGGTCCTCGTGGATGTGGACGTCGGATCTGATCAGGGCCGAGAGCTCGGTGCGGGTCGGTTGGGACAGCCGCGGCCAAGCCCGTTCGGCAAGCTTGAGACCGTGGTACTGCTCGTTGCCGGTGCGTGATTCCGCGATCGCCGACCGGAGGATGTCCGGGCTGAGCAAGGACGGATCACCTTCCATCAGCCCCAGCGCCAGGACCCGCATCACCGGAGACCCGGCGTAGAAGAGCTTGTGGACCTCCTCGGCGTCGAAGCGGTGCGTCGTCGCGGCCGAGGTGGCCTCGGCCACGAGTTTGTCCAGCAGGCGTTTGCGGTACGGGAGCAGGTCCGGGTCGGTCAGCTCGTTGTAGACGAACGCGTACGTCTCGAGGTCGCGGGCCATACCGGTCTGTTCGAGCAGGCCGGCCGTCTTCGGGGCGCCGAGGTTCGCGACCTGCTGGGTGAACTCGAAGTCGAAGCCCTGGGGCGTGACCGAGAACTTCTCCAACCGATCGACGACGAGCGGCAGGACGAGCAGTACCGCGCCGACGATGAGCGCCGCGGTGCTGACCTCGTCGTCGCGGAAGAACTCGATCACCACGGCGACGATCAGCGCGGCGCCGGTGAGCAGGACGAGGGTGCGGGCGACGAAGGTCACCCACTCGGTACTGCGCCTCGGGAAGTCGCTCATGCGTTCATCGCCGCCGGTGGTGGTTCGTCGGTGGTGTGCAGCCGGATCTTCGCCGGCGGCTGCGGATCGTCGACCAGGGTCCAGCCGGGATAGACCGCGTCTTCGATCAGGTTCCAGATCGGCCCCTCCGTCGACCGGTCGTCCTCCTCTTCCGCGACGAAGGTCACCGGGGACGAGGTCACAGCAGAAGCAGCCGGAGTCACCGGTGCAGGGTCGGCCCGAGGTGGGGTGGTCGAAGGGCCGGGGCGGTCGGTGGGGGCCGGGGTCCCGCCAGGGTCAGGGAAGTCGGGTGGTTCTTGGAGCCAGCCGCGAGCGAAGGAATTCAGGAGCTGGTCGGCCGCCGAAGGGACCGCCGTGGTCGGGAGTTGGTGGTCCAGCCAGGCAACGGCTTGCCGGAGGCGGTGATCGAGGAGCTCGTCCGCGCCGTGCCAGAAGGTGGTGAGGTCGCCGCTGCCGGAGCCGACGAGCAGGGCCGGGATCAGGATCTGGGCGGCTTTCGCCAGTCCCCCGTCCAGCAGGTACTGCGAGTCGCACAGGCTCAGCTTCATCGGATCCGACAGGCGGCTGTAGTTCCGGCCCGGCGGGATCACGGGGCAGGGCGCTGTCCCGATCAGCTGTTGAGGCGAGAAACGCCGCGCCGGCCCGATCGCGGGATCGCTGCCACGGTGCTCGAAGTACCGGCTGCCGACCGCAAGACCGTGCAGGCCGGCGAACTCGCCCCGATGCGGCCCCGATCGCCAGATGCCCGCAGCGGTCAGCTCCACGTACAACTCCGCCAGCGCAGCGGCCTCCGAAGACGCGAGCGAGTACTCCCAATCGAGCAGGACAGCCTCTGCGTACACCCGTACCGCGTGGCGTAGGCGATCCGGTGCTCCCTCGATGAGTCCGCGGATCAGGCTGAGCGGCGGGCCGTTCCCTTCCAGCTCCAGTTCCCGCGTGGCGTCCTGGAAGTACAGACCACCCGCGGTCGGCCCATCGGACGCGGGCGCCGGCGTCGGCCGACCCGGCAGGCCGGCGCCGCCGGGACCGAGACCTGTGGCCAGGTAGGCGCGACGGATCGCCTCGCGGATGCCGTCGAGGGAGCCGAAGGCGATCTCCGTGCCCTCGTCGTCGAAGAAGCCGTCCTGGAACGACGCCCGGGCCGCGCGGAGTCCGGTGGTGATGCGGCCGAGCGGGATCGGTTCGAGTTCGGGGACACTCAGGAAGACCGTGGTCTCGGCCTCGGTGACCCGGTCGGTCCGCCGGATCGCCGGGTCGCTGCGGGAGGCGAACGCGACTCCGTCGAACACGGCCCACGCGTCGATGAACCAGGGCGTCGCTACTTCCACTGGTACCCCCTCCCGTGCAGCGTGACGATCCGGTGCCGGAGGCCGTACCGCGCGAGCTGGTCGCCGATCCAGTCCCGCCGCTGGAGCCACTCCTGATCGACCTGGTCCAGCGGCGTACCGCGGTCGCGGCAGTTGCGGAGCGAGGTCTCGATCGCGGTCTCGTCGGGCGACTCGCGGACCTCCTCCACCGAGCGTGGCGCGAACGACCCGTCCAGGTGCACCTCGATGAACTCCTGGTCCCTGAGCACCGTGTCCGAGACGGTGCCGCTGGTGACGAGGCGGAGGTCGTGGCCGAGTTCGAGCAGGACGCGGAGGACGGCCATGTCGACGCGGTCGGTGTCCCAGTCGCCGCGGAGGGCCCGCAGCCGGTCCTCGGTGAGTGGCAGGCTCCGGAACGGCTCCAGCTCGATGTCGAACGAGTCGCGGTCGAGGAGCCGGGCGCGTCCTTCCACCTGGTCGAGGGAGAGGACGAGGCAGTACTCGCCGTAGTACCGGACGCCGGCGCCGCCGAGTGCGGCCGCGCCGAAGTACGTGCGGGGCCCGAGGCCGAGGGCGTCGTCGACCCGCTTGCGCATCGGGGACGGTTCGCGCGGCCGGCCGCCGATGGCGGGGCGGTCGTAGAGATTCTTGTACGCGTTGTCACGGAGCACGATGTGGAGCGAGAACGCGGTGATGTTGACGACCATCCGCAGCCCGGTCTCGAGGTCGCGCAGGACGTCCCGGACGACCTTCGCGTTGCCACCGGAGAAGCCGGCGCGGTGCTTGGCGATCCAGCGGTCCACCCGGTCCGACCAGTCGTCCGCGCTGAAATAGGTCTGGTCGAAGCCAGCCGGGTACAACTTCACCATTCCGCCCGAGCCCCCCTCGGCGAATCCACCCCTGGATGGGCCTGATGATCCTCCCGGCCCCGGTCCCGGGCAAGGCATCACCCGACGGGACTTTCCTACCGTTCGAAGGTGATTGCCGTCGACATCCGCCGACGGCGCGCGGAGCGGCAACTGCCTGAGAGCGCGACCCCGGACACCTCGCGCCTTGCAGGGAGGCGGTGATCCGGGGTCGCGCTCTCGCCTCGTCAGGTCCCCCGCCTGACGTGGCGGCCCGCTTCAGGGGTGCGGGTGAGACCCTCCTCAGCCGACCTGGAGGAGGGGGTTCGGGTCAGCGCAGCGGGTTGAAGGGCGCCAGTTCGGCCGGAGCGCGGCCCGTGGTGATGGTCTCGGCGAGGAGCTGGCCGGTGATCGGGCCGAGCGTGATGCCCCACATGCCGTGGCCGCCGGCCGCGTAGACGCGCGGGGACGAGGTCGCGCCGATCAGCGGCAGGCCGTCCGGGGTGCACGGCCGCGGGCCGACCCACTCGAACGTCCGGGCGTCGAGGTCAGCGTCGCGCAGGAGCGGACGGGCGGCCTCGACGATGGCGTCGATCCGGCGCGGGTCCAGCTTGGCCTCGGGCTTGCGGAACTCCATCATTCCCGCGACGCGGAGCCGGTCGCCGAGCGGCGTGCAGGCGACCCGCTGGGCCGGGAAGTACACCGGGCCGGCCGGGACGTGCGCGATCGGGACGCTGAAGGAGTACCCGCGGCCCGCCTGGACCACGGTCTTCACGCCGTACTGCCGGGCCAGGTCGCCGAGCCAGGCGCCGGTGGCCATCACGACCGCGTCGTACGGCTCGCTCTCGCCGTCGGCGGTGACCACGCGGACCCCGCGGATCTCGTCGACGACGTCGTGGACGGCCACCCCGGTCCGGATCTGGCCACCGCGGGCCACGACCGAGTCGGCCAGCAGCTGGACGTACTCGCCGGGGTTGATGAAGCGCTGGCCGTGCAGCCGGATCGCGGCGCCGATCTCGTCGGACAGCGACGGCTCGATCTCGCGGGCGTCGTCGCCGGTGATCGCCTCGAACTCGATGCCCTGGCCGGCCGCGTGGATCTGCTCGATCTCCTCCAGCAGCACGGCCCGCTCGGCCTCGGTCCGGTACGCGGCGAGGAACGACTTGGCCTCGTACGTCTGCGCCTCGACGCCGGCCTTGGCCAGGAAGTCGAACGCGTGCAGCGCCTGCCGGTTGATCGGAACCAGCGCGCCCATCGCACTCTGCCAGCGGCGGGCGGTGCTGTTGCGGGCGAACCGGGTCAAGAACGAGAGCAACCGCGGGTTCGCGGTCGGCGGGACGTACACCGGCGAGGACGGGCTGAGGACCGCGCGGACGCCGTACTTGAGCACGGCCGGCTCCGGCAGCGGGGTGGCCAGGCCCGGGGTGAGCCAGCCCGCGTTGCCCCACGACGCCCCGGCCGCGACACCGTCGCGGTCGAGAACGGTCACCTCGATACCGCGTTCCTGGAGGAACCAGGCGGTGGCGAGGCCGACCATGCCGGCGCCGACGACGGCGACCTTGTCGGGGACGATGTGGGTGCCCTGTGCTGCGACCATGCTTCGATGGTCCGTCGGTCCTGGACCGCTGTCATGGTGCGATCGCACCAAGGATGGCGCGAATGACAGTGCTCATCGCACAATAACTCCATGATCACCGCACCAGACCTGGTCGTCGCAGTCGGCCCGGCCCTGTTCGAGGTCGTCGTGACCGGCCGCGGCGACGGCGAGGTCCGGGACGTGTTCCTCGCCGATCCGCAGGAGCCCGCCACCGGCCAGCCCGGCGACCTGGTCCTCGGACTCGGCCTGCGCAACGCGGAGGAGGCCGTCGAACTGCTCGAGCGGTGCGCCGCGACCAACGCGTCCAGCGTCGTCCTGCGGACCGGGCTGGCCCAGGATCCCGAGGTGGTGGCGACCGCGGAGCGATGGCTGCTCACCCTGATCGCGTTGCAGCCGAGCGTCACCTGGGCGCACGTGGTGTGGCTGCTGCGCGGTGTCCTCGACCGGGCCGCGGCACCGAACTCCCCGGCCGCCGGTGACGCCGGGGTGCACCAGGAGCTGTTCGCGCTCGCCGACGCCGCCGCGGCGATCGTGGACGCCCCGGTGACGATCGAGGACAACCAGTCCCGCGTCCTGGCGTACTCGTCCCAGCACAACATCTCCGACACCGACCCGGCCCGGGTCTCCACGATCGTCGGCCGCCGGGTACCGCCCGAGGTGATCTCGCACTACCGCGCTCGCGGGGTGTTCCGCCGGCTCGCGCGATCGAGCGAGCCCTTCTTCGTACCGCCCGGTCCCAACGTGCGTCCCCGGCTCGTCGTCCCGGTCCGGGCGGGCGGTGAGTGGCTCGGGTCGATCTGGGCGATGGTGGGTGGCCCGGTGACCGACGAGGTGACCGCGGAGCTCAGCAACGCGGCCTCCGTACTCGCCCTGCATCTCCTGCGGCTCCGTGCTCAGGCGGATGTGGCCAGGCGCAGCGCGATCGACCGTCTGCGGACCGTACTCCGTCAGTTCTCCCCCGACGCGCCCATGGACGTACGGCTCCCGCAGCCGCCGTGGCGCGTCGTCGCCCTGGCCACCCCGGACGGGTACGACGAACCGCAGCAGCTGGACCTGTGGGAGTCGAACGGCCGCCGTCACGGCTGGAGCGAACCGTTGCTCGCCGACCTCGACGGCACCGTCCTCGCCGTGGTCTCCGACGACACGGACGGCCCTGGTTCGTGGCGGTGGCTCCGCAAGCTGGCGATCGACCTCGCCAAGGACTCCCCCGGTACCGCGGCAGCCGCCGGCGGACTCGCGAGGTACCCGGCCGACCTCCCGAGTTCCCGGGCCGAGGCCGTCGAACTGCTCGGTCTGGTACGCCGTGGTGTCGCCGAGGGGCCGGCGCTCCGGGTCGAGCAGGCGTGGCACCTCCTCACCGTGCACCGCGCGGTCACGTCGTTGGACACGACCAAGCTGGACGGGCCACTGGCGACGTTGCTGCGGCACGACATCGCGCACGACACCGGGTTCGTGGAGACGTTGCAGGCGTGGCTCAACTACCCGGGTCAGCCGCAGCAGGCCGCCAAGGAGCTGCACCTGCACACGAACACCTTGCGGCACCGGATGAAACGGATCGGTGAGATCGCGGACCTCGACCTGTCGGACCCGCGGGAGCGGCTCGCGCTGCAGCTCCAGATCGCGGCGGTCCGCACCGAACACTGAATTCCCTGTGCTACCGCGGAATGCACTGAAACCACTGCCCACACTGGTTTGCCCGGCACCACCATCACGACCCACAAAGGGGTCACGAACCCCCTTGTGGCGTTGAGATCTACACCACAGGCCCAGGTAACAAGGCTTTACATTCCGGCAATCGATGGGCAATGTCCGGCTGGAAAAGTACTGCTCAGAGGGAAACGGGATCCACCGCTCGCACAGCAGGATCTCCCCTCCCGGATCGTCCCAGCATTTCACCAGGATGCTGGGGCCACCGTCCCAGCTTTTCACCAGGAAGCTGGGCCGGACCGGTCCGAGCTTTTCACCAGGAAGCTCGGGCCACAGCGTGCGGCCCGGCGGTTGTCTGAGCGACCGCCGGGCCGATCGCCGTTTCCCGGGCCGGCCGGCATCACGCCCGCGCGGATCAGGCCCGCACGATCAGGCCGCGCGGATCAGGCCCGCACGATCAGGCCGCGCGGATCAGGCCAGCCGGTTCACGATCGCCCCGTAGACCCGCGGCAGCCGCACCGCCGCCGGCACGATCCTTGGCGCGAGCAACGACCTGTTACGGGCCCACAGCAACGAAGCCGTCAGCAGCCGGCACTCCCACGACACCCGCCGCCACGCCGCTTCGTACTCGGCGGCGTCGTCGCGTTCCACGCAGCGGACCAGCTCGGCCGACGTGCGCAGCGCGACCGCGATCCCTTCTCCGGTCAGCGCGTCCACGTACCCGGCCGCGTCGCCGACGAGCATCACCCGGCCCGCCACGCGACGCCGTACCACCTGGCGCAACGGTCCGGCCCCCATCACCGCCGACGCCGGGGTCGCCTCCGCGAGTCGCCGCTGCAACCGCGGGAAAGCCCGCAGATGCGACTTGAACGAACCACGCGCGGAAGTGAGCACGGCGACCCCGACCACGTCATCGGCCACCGGGGTCACGTACGCCTCGCCCAGCGCGGACCAGTACACCTCGACCAGATCGGTCCACGGCGCGATCGCGAAGTGCTGCCGTAATCCCCGTCGCCTCGAACCCTCCGGGGCACCGAGCAGACCGAGCTGCCGCCGGATCGGCGAATGCAGCCCGTCCGCGGCCGCCAGGTACCGAGCCGTGTGACCCGCCGCGCTCACCGACTCCGCGTCCTGCGTCACCCTGCTGACCCGATCCCGTACAACGGGGACGCCGAGCGCCTTCAACCGATCGTGGAGTGCCTGATGCAAGACGGTCCGCCGTACGCCGAGGCCGGGGCCGGCGTGGAACCGCGCGTCCACGCAGGACCGGTCGTCGAGGTACCGGATCCCGCGGAACGGCCGGCCCTCCAACTCCACCCCCAGCCGCCCGAGGTACTCGACGGCGCTGCGCGCGATCCCCTCGCCGCACGCCTTGTCGATCGGCGTCTCCCGCGGCTCGATCACCACCACGGACAGCCCCGCCAACGCGGCGCGGATCGCCGTCGCGGCCCCGGCCGGACCGCCACCCGCGACGAGGAGGTCGATCATTTCGTCAACGCCGAGGTCAGCGCCGCCTCCTCGGTCCGGATCCGGACCGCGAGCAGCGGGATGTTCAGCACCGTGAAGACCAGCGCGGTGATCCACGCGGTGTGGACCAGCGGCAGCGCGATCCCCTCCAGCACCACGGCCACGTAGTTCGGGTGCCGCATCCACTGATAAGGGCCTGCAGCAACCAGATGGAGGCCGGGGACGACGATCACCCGGGTGTTCCACTGCTTGCCCAGCACGGTGATGCACCACCACCGCAGCCCCTGGGCCAGGAATACCAGCACCAGCATCGGCCAGCCGAGCCACGGGATGAACGGCCGGTCCGCGCCGATCGCCTCGACCAGGCAACCGACCAGCAGTCCGGTGTGCAGCACCACCATGAACGGGTAGTGGCCCTGCCCCGACTCCACACCGCCCTGCGCGAAACTCCACTTCGCGTTCCGCAGTGACACCACCAACTCGGCGACCCGTTCGAGGCCGACCAGCAGGACCAGGACGACGTACCACCACAACGACGGATCCATCACCACTCCAGCAGGACGAGCTCGGAACAGAAGCCGGGGCCCATCGCCAGCAGCAACCCCGTCCCCGAAGGATCCAGCCGCAGGGTGTCACCGAGCACGTGCAGCACCGACGACGAGGACAGGTTGCCCACGGCGTCGAGCGACTTCCATGTCATGTCCAGCGCCCCCGGTCGCAGGCGGAGCGTGTCCGACACGGCCTCCAGCACCTTCGGCCCGCCCGGGTGACTCACCCAGGTCCCGATCTCGGGCACGGTCAGCCCGTACTCCGCCAGGAACGCGGTCACGTCGTCGCCGAGATAGCGCCGGACCACGTCGGGCACGTCCGCGCCGAGCACGATCCGGAACCCGCCGGACCCGACGTCCCAGCCCATCACCCGCTCCGAGTCCGGGTACAACCGGCTGCGGGTGGCCAGGACGGTCGGCCCCTCGGTCGACCCGGACACCTCGGACCCGGTCATCACGACTGCCGCGGCCCCGTCGCCGAAGAGCGCGCCGCCGACCAGGTTCGGCAACGACGAGTCGTCCCGTTGCAACGTGAGCGAGCACAGCTCCACCGACAACAGCACGGCAACGTGCCCGGGCCACGCCGTCAGGTAGTCGTGCACGCGCGCGATCCCGGCCGCTCCACCGACGCAGCCGAGTCCGAACAAGGGCAGCCGTTTCACGTCCTCGCGCAGTCCGAGCCGGACCGCGACCCGCGCGTCGATCGACGGCGCGGCCACGCCGGTCACCGTGGTGAACATCAGCAGGTCGACGTCCTCGACGCCCAGCCCGGCCGCCGCCAACGCACCGCCGACCGCCTCGGCGCCGAGCTCCACCGCGGTCGCGATCCACTCGTCGTTCGCCTCGCCGAAGTCCTTCAGCACGCCGTACCGCTCGAGCGGCAGGGCCAGATGCCGGTACGAGACGCCCGCGTTCTCGTGCAGGCGGCGCAACAGCGCGTGGCCCTTGCCGTCGGGCAGGCAGATCGCGGCGAACGCGTCCGTCAGCTCGGCCTGCTCGTACCGGTACGGCGGCAACGCTGCGTGGACCGCTGCGATCCTCGTCATCGTGGCATCGTTACGTCGGTGAGCAACGATGTCGGCCGTACCGTCAAAGGTCTGGCCCTGGCCTGCCACCCGGGCCCGACCGTCGCCGTGACCGCCCTCGTCACCGCGGTCGCCTGGTCGGCGGGCCGCAGCCCGGCGGGGTGTCTCCTCGTCGCCGCAACGATCCTCACCGGCCACCTCTCGATCGGCTGGAGCAATGACGCGATTGATGCTGCCCGCGACACCATTGTGAACCGCCGTGACAAGCCGGTGGTGCGTGGCTTGGTGAGTCGGCGGACGCTGTGGATCGGTGCGTACGTGATGCTCGTGGTCACCATCCCCGTCTCGCTGGCGAACGGGATCGCCGCCGGCCTCGTCCATCTGCTCTTCGTCGCCTGCGCCTGGGCGTACAACCTGGGCCTCAAATCCACCGCGTTCTCGTGGGCCCCGTACGCCGTCGCGTTCGGCGGGCTGCCGTCGTTCGTCACACTCGGCACGACCCGGACCTGGGCGCCGTGGTGGGCCACCGTCGCCACGGCCCTGCTCGGAGTCGGTGCCCACCTGGCAAACGTGGTGCCCGATCTCGACGACGACCTGGCCACCGGAGTCCGGGGCTGGCCGCAACGACTCGGCTCCGCGGCCCGCCTGCTCGCACCTCTCCCCCTGGCCGTCGCCACAGCCCTGCTCGTCCTCGCCCCGCCAGGACCACCGGGTGTCGTCGGCTGGCTCGCCCTCGCGGTCAACGCGGCCCTGCTCCTGGTGATCCTGTTCTGGCCGAAGGCCCCCTTCCTCCTCACTATCGCCGTCGCCGCGGTCAGCGTCATCACCCTGATCGCCCGCGGCGACAGCTTGGTGCCCTAGGCCAACTAGTTGCTGGCGGGTTTGAGCGGGGCGTTGCTGCCGAGGATCGCGGCGGTGAGGGCTTCGGCCGGTTCCTTCGCGGCCCGGGGGTTGGTGATCAGGACCAGGTCGATGGACGGCAGCTCGGGCAGACCGGCGCTCGGCGGTGGCTCCTCCAGGTCGGCCGGCAGCAGGGAGCGGGCGAAGATCGCGATGCCGAGGCCGGCCCGGACCGCGGCGAGCACCCCGTTGACGCCGCGGACGATGCAGGTGATCCGGCACGAACGGCCCGCCTGTTCCAAAGTCTGGACACCGAGCGAACGGCTCAGGCTCGGGGCCTGGTACGCGACCAGCGGGACCGGGCCGTCGGGCGCGATCCGGGTGCCGTTGATCCCCGCCCAGACCAGCGGGTCGCGCCGGACCAGCCGGCCGTTCGGCTCGTACCCGCCGCCGCTGGGGTGCTTCACGTACGCCAGGTCGAGGTGACCCGACTCCACCCGGCGGAGCAGGTTGGGGCTCTGGGCCACGGTCAGCTCGAGGTCGATCCGCGGGTAGAGCTGGCGGAAGTCGCGCAGGATCCGGGGCAGCGGGGTGAGCGCCAGGTCGTCGGTCACCCCGAACCGCAGCCGGCCGCGCAACTCCGAGCCGGTGAAGTAGCCGACCGCCTCCTCGTGCGCGGCCAGGATGGTCCGGGCGAACCCGGCCATCGCCTCGCCGTCCGCGGTCAGCGTCACGGTCCGGGTGTCGCGGACGAACAACGGCCGCCCGACCGCCGCCTCGAGTTTGCGGATGTGTTGACTGACGGTCGGCTGCCGGATGCCCAGTCGTTCGGCCGCCTGGGTGAAGCTGAGGGACTGCGCCACCGCGAGAAACGTGCGCAGCTGGTCCGGATCGTAGGCCACCGCTCCTCCTCCGTCCCGACATCATTGCGAGACGCAATAAGACTAATAGGAGTAATTCGCTGTAGGAATTCGGGCCCGAGCAGCGAGGATGGTACGGACCTCCCCTGCACGTCCACTTTCTAAGGGTTCATGTTGAGCACCCGGGCCACCGGCTCCGTCCAGTCCGTTCCCGATTTCCACACCCATAACCCTCCCCCGGCGACCCCGGACACCCTGCCCCCGGCCCAGCGCCGACCCGGCTTCCGGGACACCTTCAGTGCGTTGCAGGTCCGCAACTTCCGGCTGCTGGTCAGCGGCCTGCTGGTCAGCTCCACCGGCGGCTGGATCCAGCGCATCGCGCAGGACTGGCTGGTCCTCACCCTCACCGGCAGCGCCACCGCCGTCGGGATCACCACCGCGCTGCAGTTCCTGCCCACCCTGCTGCTCGGCCTGTACGGCGGTGTGATCGCCGACCGCTTCCCGAAGCGCAAGGTGCTGCTGGTCACCCAGACGACGATGGGCGCCGCCGCCGGTGTGCTCGCGGTGCTGGCCTTCAGCGGCCAGGTGCAGGTCTGGCAGGTCTACCTGATGGCGTTGTTCCTCGGTCTCGCGACGGCGGTCGACAACCCGACCCGGCAGTCGTTCGTCACCGAGATCGTCGGCAAGGACCGGGTCCGGAACGCGATCAGCATGGTGTCGTCGACGTTCCAGCTCGGCAGCCTGATCGGCCCGGCGCTGGGCGGCGCGCTGCTCGGCACCATCGGGACCGGCTGGGCGTTCGCGCTCAACGCGGTGACCTTCTTCGGCTCGATCTCGGCGCTGCTGATGATGCGGGAGTCCGAGATGCCCGGGCTGCAGGCGGCCCGCAAGGCGAGCGCCGGCATGCGGATCCGGGACGGCCTGCGCGACGGTCTGCGGTACGCGTTCCACGAGCCGGCTGTCCGGTGGGCGATCGCACTGGTCGGGATCTACGGCATGTTCACCATCAGCCTCCCGGTCACGCTGACCGCCTTCGCCGACCGCGTCTTCCACACCGGCGCGTCCGGGTACGGCGTCCTGAACTCGGTGGTCGCGGGTGGCGCGCTGGCCGGTGCGCTGCTGTCCGCCCGGCGGGTCCGCCCGACCCGGCTGCGGAACCTGGTCGGGATCGCCGCGCTGCTCGCGATCGCGCAGATGGTGGCCGCGATCCAGCCCTCGCTGTGGACCTTCATGCCGCTGCTGGCCCTGCAGGGCACCGCCACGCTGATGTTCCTCACCGCGGCGCAGTCGATGGTCCAGCTGACCACGCCGGACGGTCTGCGCGGCCGGGTCTCCGGGATCTACAACCTGGTCTTCATCGGCGGCGGCGCGATCGGCGGGCCGATGGTCGGCGCGCTCGCGCAGCACTTCGGCGCCCGCTCCAGCCTGTTCCTGGCCGGCCTGGTGCCCGGGATCGCGACGATCGCGATCGGGATCAAGCTGGCCCGGGCCGGCCGGTTTCGGGTCGTCCTGGTCCGGTCCACCCGGTCGCCGTGGCGGCAGCCGCCGGTCACCCTCGGCCTCGAGCAGACGCCGATCCGGGTCGCCGCGCCGGAGGCGCCGCTGGTCACGCCGTCCCGCCCGTTCGTCATCGGCCGCCGCCGGCACGCCCGGACCGACCCGCACACCCGGCCGGTACGGACCAGGCGCAAGCCGTTGCACCGCTGACCCGCGGTTGGGTACCACGGGGGTATGAACCGAGCAGAGCACGAGCGCCCCGACGGAGTGGACGACCTCACCGTGTCCGCCGTCGGGGCCCTGACCGAAGCGCTGGAGACGGCGGCCCGGGCGCGCGGCCACCTGTACTCGTTCCACCAGCTGACCGGGTCGGCCGACCTCAAGCTGGACCGGGCCGTCGAGCAACTGCGGAAGGCGGGCCACGACGCGCTCGCCGACCGGATCGAGACCGAGCTGATCGGGCGCAACGTGATCCCGGGCCGCTGGACGTTCCAGATCGTCGAGGAGTACGACGACGACTACTTCGCCCTGTTCACCGAGCTGGAACGGCAGGCCCGGGACCAGCTCACCGGCGGCCGGCGCCACCTGGCCGAGGCGGAGATGAAGCGCCGCCGGATCACCCCCGGCGAACCAGGGCACGAGTTCTGACCCGCGGCCCCTCGGACGGAGAGGGGACCGCGGGCCCGGACCGGTCCCCGGCGGGCGGGCCGGGGCCGGTGGTCAGGACGACGGCGTCACGGCCGGTCGACCACGCCGACCGGCGGAACGTCGACCGTGCGGTGATGCGGCGTCCCGCCGAGGACCACCTTGCGCAGCGCCACGTTGTTCGCCGTACTGGTCTCGTAGAGCCGCTTGTCCGGGTTCGCGACGACCTGGATGTAGTACGTGCCGTTGGGCAAGCCGGTCACGTCGAACGACTGGCCCGGCAACGACTGCACGTAGGTGTCACCCGATCCGACATCGAGGACCTCGCGGACCGACAGCGAACTGTGGTCGCCGCACGCGGTGTGCAGGTCGGTGTTGGACGGGTGCCAGTTCGCGTTCTCGACGGTGTAGTCGATCGAGTCGGTCGCGGCCAGGCAGAACGCCTCCTTCTGGCTCCGGACCGCCTCGCTCTGGTCCGCCTTCAGCAGGCTGTACCGGGCGAAGTCGGTGAAGTGCCAGTGGTTGTGGCCGTCCCGCGCGTCCCACTCCATCGTGCCGGTCTTCTGGTACCCGACCTGCCGGCCGTGGTCGTCGTAGAAGTACTGGAACGCGTCCATCAGGTCCTTGCCCTGCTGCCGGAACCCGTCCAGCACCAACGGCGACGGTCCCGCGTTCCACACGTTCGCGGAGAACTGCAGGAAGTCGCGGTTCGCCGCGGGCGTCCCCTTCTCGCCCGGGCCGACCGAGATCTCCCACGCCGGCAACGCCCGCAGGTCCGGCTTGGGCCCCTTCGGCACCCCGGCCGTCCCGGTCGGGCGGGCCGGATTCGGCCGCGGCTGAACGGCCGGGCGGTCCGTGTCGTCACCCATCAGGCTCTTCGGGCGAGCGGCCGTACGACACCCCTCCGTACTCGCGGCCCCGCAGCCCTCTCCGTCCTTGACGGTGAGGTTCAGCGAGACCGCCGAGTCGTACGCGCCGATCTTGAAGAAGTCCCGGTACGCCTTGCTGATCGTCACCCGGGCCTTGTACTTCCCGGCCGCCAGGTCCACCGGCTCGGCGTCGACGGCCGTCGTGTTCGCCGACCACCCGGCCTGCAGCCCCCAGACCGCGCCGAGCGTGAACGGGTTCGCCGTACAGTCGTCCGGGTACGGCGAGGTGTCCGGCGCGTCCGGCCGGGTCCGTGAACCCTCGCCGTTCAGGCAGACGGTCTGGTCCCGGTCCAGCACCTTCTTGCCCGCGGCATCGGTGATGGTGACGTGCAGGAACTTGCCGAGTCCACTGAAGTCGGTGACCGCTCCCGGTGGCAACGGCCGGTCCGCCCCGGTGACGACCTGGCGGGCGATCACCTGGTCGGCGTACGACGCGCGGCTCGCCCGCACCTCGACCGGTTTCGACCCGGCGACCAGGTGGGTGCCGAGATCGAGATCGACGCCGTACTCCGGCACTCGTTCCACCGTCACTTCGGTGCTTCCGGCCACCAGTTTCAGCGGCGACTCACCGGCCGCGCCGGCCATCGCCGTGGTCCCACCGGCGGCCAGCGCCGCGAGTGTGACCACGCCGGCGACACCGAGCGCCGTCCGCCTGTTTCCCTTGGACGCGTTGATGATGAACCCCTCCCGCCGCGGGCCTGGTCCGCCCCACACGGACCACCGAGCCCTCTCGCGAAGTACGACGCGGGCCGGCGCGGGCGGAGTTCGTCTCAGTTCGCGCGCGGTTCGATCACGGTGATCGCCGACCGGGATCACTCAGAGTTATCGCCGCTTGTTACTTGACCATGTAAATTAACCACCCCTAGGCTCAGCGGAACCCGCCCGACGAGTCGGAGGAGATCCATGTCAGTCCCCTCTGGTGCCGCCCCCGGCGCCGCCCATCGCCGAGTCCCCCGCCCCCACCGCCGCAGCCGCCGGACCGCGGTCGCCGCCGTCGCCGTGTCCGCCCTGGTGTCGGCGGCGCTCGCGATCGCCCCGGCCGACGCGAGCGTTCCGCGCAGCAACTCGGACCGCAGCCCCGTGACCGGGCAGCCCGGACCGAAGCCGGCGCTGGTGGAGCCGGACTCCGCGTTCCAGGGCCAGGCGCCGCTCGAAGCACCACTGGCCCAGCGCGCCGTGCCCGCGAAGTACCCGCAGCTCGCCGCCAAGCCGTACCTGGGCTGGAGCAGCTGGAGCCTGCAGTCCACGAACTACCCGGGCGTGAACCCCGACGGCCCGGGCAGCTTCATCAGCGAGAAGAACGTCCTGGCCCAGGCCCAGGTGATGGCCTCGAAGCTCAAGCCCTTCGGCTACGAGTACATCAACGTCGACGCCGGCTGGCAGAACGGCGGAGACGAGTACGGCCGGCCGGTCGCGAACACCGCCCGCTTCCCGCGCGGGATGAAGGCGATCGGTGACGACCTGCACAAGCTCGGCCTGAAGTTCGGGATCTACACCGTGGTCGGCCTCGGCTTCGACGTCTACCGCGACGGCAACACCCCGATCCACAACGCGCCCGGCTGCTTCACCCGGGACATCGTCTACCCGGACCTGCGGACCACGAACGGCTGGGACCAGGCGTACAAGATCAACTACGCCAGCCCGTGCGCACAGAAGTACGCGGACTCGATCGCGAAGTTGTTCGCCAGCTGGGGCGTCGACTTCATCAAGATGGACGGTGTCGGCCCCGGCTCCTGGAAGGGCGCGCCGGACGACCCGAACCACAACAACACCGCGGACGTCGAGGCCTGGTGGCGCGCGGTCCAGAACGCCGGCCGCCCGATGCTGTACACGCTGTCGTGGTCGCTCAGCCACCGGTACGCCGAGACCTGGAAGGCGAACTCGCATGGCTGGCGGATCGACACCGACGTGGAGTGCTACTGCGACACGATCGTGCGCTGGAACGGCTCGCTCGTCGGCCGCTGGTGGGACCTGCCGCAGTGGGTCGACGACGCGGGACCGGGGCACTGGAACAACCTCGACGCGATCAACGTCGGCAACGGCGAGATGGACGGCATCACCGAGATCGAGCGGCAGAGCTACATGACGTTCTGGGCGATGAACGCGGCACCGCTGTTCATCGGTGACGACCTGACCAAGCTGGACGCGTACGGAATGAAGTTGCTGACCAACCGCGAGGTGATCGCGATCAACCAGGCCGGCGTCCCGGCCCGCCCGCTCAACCAGGACCAGCTGCAACAGGTCTGGCACGCGAAGAACCCGGACGGATCCGTCACTGTCGGCCTGTTCAACCTGGCCGACTCCCCCGCGACGGTCACCGGCCGGTTCGACCAACTCGGCGTGACCGGCCAGGCGACGGTCCGCGACGTCTGGGCGGCGAAGAACACGGCGGGTGTGACCGGCCAGGTCAGCGCCGAACTCCCGGCGCACGGCTCGAAGCTGTACAAGATCACCCCGGCCAAGGTGGCGTCGCCCGGGAAGCCGGCCGACCTGACCGCGACCGACGCCGACAGCACCACGGTCTCCCTGGAGTGGCAGCCGAGTACCGGCGCCACGTCGTACGCCGTGTTCGCGAACGGCCGCCAGGTCGGGACCAGCTCGTCCACCACCGTCGTCGCGAAGGGCCTGCAGCCGCAGACGGAGTACACGTTCACGGTGAAGGCACTGCACAAGGGCAAGACGTCGGAGCCGAGTGCGCCGATCACGCTGCCCACGTCCAAGGCGGACGGCCCGGTCCGCTACGAGGCGGAGGCGCCGACCAGCACGCTGACCGGCAACGCTGGGATCTCCGACTGCTCGCTGTGCTCGGGTGGCAAGAAGATCGGCAACATCGGCGGTGACGCCTCGGTGACACTCAACGGCATCACCGTGCCGACCACCGGTACCTACCTGGTCCGGATCGCGTACACCGACGGCGACACCAGCCGGCAGAGCATGCTGACCGTGAACGGCCAGGACAGCTACTGGGTGAACTACCACGGCCTCGGCGACAACGACTGGGGAACTCCGCAGGTCACCTACCTGCCGATGAAGCTCCAGGCCGGGGAGAACTCGATCAAGGTGCACAACCCGACCGGGTACATCGCCGACATCGACTGGATCGCGGTCTGATCCGCTCGCGGGGCCGGCCTTCCCTGGGGCCGGTCCCGCGTTCTTTACTGGAGACATGACGTACCCCGACCCGATCGTCCCGCCCGGCCTGGTCGCTCCGGTTCCCCGGCGGATCCGCGCGACGCTGGCCGGCCGCTTCGTCCTGGACACCACGGATGCCCTGTACCTGTGGGAGTTCCCGCCCTATCCGCAGTACTACGTACCGGTGGCCGACGTGGCGGAGGGTGTGCTGACCGACACGGGAGAGACGCGGACGTTCGGCCATGGCATCGCGCGGGTGCACACCGCGGGATCCGGCCGGGCCTGGGTGTACGACGACGGCGTGGCGAAGGACCGGGTGCGGTTCCAGTGGGACGCGCTGGACCACTGGTTCGAGGAGGACGAGGAGGTCTTCGTCCACCCGCGCAACCCGTACGCACGATGCGACGCGATCCGGTCCGGCCGGCTGGTCCGGGTGTCGGTCGACGGCGACGTGCTGGCGGAGTCGCGGTCCACGGTGATCGTGTTCGAGACCGGGCTGCCGCCGCGGTACTACTTCCCGCGGACCGAGGTGAACTTCGACCGGCTCACCCCGAGCGACACCCGCACCGCCTGTCCGTACAAGGGCCGCACCTCCGCGTACTGGTCGCTGGGCGGCCGCGATCTCGCCTGGTCCTACGACTTCCCCACCTCGGCACTGCTCCCGGTCGCCGGCCTCGTTGCCTTCTTCAACGAACACGTGGACCTGGACCTCGACGGCACCCCGATCCCCCGCCCGATCACCCCGTTCTCGGACTGACCGCTGCCGGGCCTTGCGCGGTCATCAGATGGCCGAGGTGACGCCGCCGTCCATCACGATGACGGCGCCGGTGACGTAGCTGGCCAGTGGGGAGGCCAGGAAGACGGCGACGTTGGCGACCTCGGCCGGGTCTCCGGCGCGCCCGAGGGGGATCTCCGCGACCATCTCGGTGAGCAGCTCGTCCTTCGGCCGGCCGCTGGCGCGAACCGCCGCCTCAAGGCCTTCGTCGACGCGGTCGGTCAGCGTCATCCCGGGGTTGATCACGTTCACCCGGACCCCGCGACCCGCGTACGCCTTGGCGTAACCGACCGACGCGAGCATCAGTGCCGCGTTCGCCGCGCCGCCGCCGATGTGCAGCGGGTTCGCCTGCCGGCCGCCCTGGCCGACCACGTTCACGATCGCGCCGCTGCCGCGCTCTGCCATCCCGCGGATGATCGCCTCGGTCGCGTGCATGTAGGTGAAGTACTTCGCCTCCATCGCCGCGTGCAGCGCCTTGCTGTCCAGCTCGTCCACCGGCGTCCGGCGGGCCGCGCCCGCACAGTTGATCAGGATGTCGGGCACGCCGATCCGGGCGAAGACGGCGCCGGTCGCGTCGGCGTCGGTGAGGTCGACGGCCTCGACCTCGTACCCCAGCCCCTCCTCGGCGAGCTGCTGCTTCGCCTTCGCGAGATTGGCCGGGTCCCGGGAGATGCCGGTCACCTGGGCGCCTTCCCGGGCGAGTGCGGCGGCGCAGGCCAGCCCGATCCCTTTGCTCGCACCGGTGACGACCGCGGTCCGCCCTGACAACTGAAGATCCATCAGCTCTCTCCTGGTTGGTTGCCCCGATCGTAGTTTCCGCCGGCCGCGACCTTGGTACGGATGTCCAAAACGAGCGAGGGAGCACACGGATGCGGATCACCGCCGTCGAGACCATCAGGCCCGAACTCCAGCCGAACCTGCTGTTCGTCCAGTTGCACACCGACGACGGGCGGTGCGGACTGGGCGAGGCGTTCTTCGGCAGCCGCACGGTCGAGGCGTACCTGCACGAGTCCGTCGCCGGCGTCCTCTTCGGGATGAGCGACCCGACACCCGAGGCGGCGGCCCGTGCGCTCGCGTCGTACACCGGGTACGCGGGTGGTGGCGCCGAGACGCGGGGTAACGGGGCCATCGACCTGGCGCTGTGGGACCTGGTCGGCCAGGAGGCCGGGCTGCCGCTGGTCCGGTTGTTCGGCGGACCGGTGCACGAGTCGTTGCCGACCTACAACACCTGCGCCGGACCGGGGTACATCAGTACGAGCACCCAGCAACGCTCCGACAACTGGGGCGTACCGACCGGGCGGGCGCAACGGTACGACGACCTGGACGCGTTCCTGCACCGGCCCGCGGCGCTGGCCCGTGACCTGTGGGACGAGGGAATCCGCGGGATGAAGGTGTGGCCGTTCGACCAGGCGGCCGAGCGGACCGGGGGTACCGACCTCTCCCCGGCCGAACTCTCCCGCGGTCTCGCGGTGATCGAGGCGATCCGGACCGAGGTCGGCTTCGACATGGCGTTGATGGTCGAACTGCACGGACTGTGGAACCGGCGCGGCGCGACCACGATCCTGCAGGCGCTCACCGAGTACCGCCCGTACTGGGTGGAGGACCCGATCCGGCCCGACGCCGTGGACGCGCTCGCCGCCCTCTCCGCCGACACCGACGTCCCGATCGCGACCGGCGAGACCGTCGTCGGCCGGCGCGGGTTCCTGCCGTTGCTCCAGCGCGACGCCGTCGACGTGGTGACGATGGACGTGCAGTGGACCGGCGGACTCACCGAGGCCCGCAAGATCGCCGCCCTCGCCGACACATTCGGGGTCCCGGTCGCGCCGCACGACTGCACCGGACCGGCGACCCTGGCGGCCTGCGTCCACCTCACCCAGTCCGTGCCGAACGGCCTGATCCAGGAGACGGTCCGCGCCTTCCTGCGAACCTGGTACGCCGAACTGGTGGAAGGGTTGCCGGAGATCGTGGACGGCCGGGTCACCGCGACGCCGGTACCGGGGCACGGGGTCCGGCTGCGGGACGGGCTGGCCGAGAGCGACCAGGTGGAGCGGCGCGTCTCCACCCCCTGATCCGACGTACTGGGGGCTGACGGCAACCACAATGTTGCCGGCGGATGTCCTCCGATTGCGCACAGATGTCCGAGCCGTGGCCGGTACGGGCAGGAGGCAACGATTTCGCCACGGCGCCAGGGGATCCGCGCCTGCGGCAACGAATTCGGGCTCGTCGGGTCTTGAACGGATGGGTACCATGAGTAACCAGATCGACACTCTTTGTTTCGACGTTCCGATGCTCTGTTGCACCGACGCCGGAGGGACCCGTGCCGACCATGGCCACTTCTCATTCCCCACCCACTTCTACGCCTGCGCCCGATCGCAGGACCTGGCACTCCGTTCTCCGCCATGACTTACCGGCCTCGCTGGTGGTCTTCCTGATCGCGATCCCGCTCTCCCTGGGGATCGCCGCAGCTTCCGGAGCCCCGCTCATCGCGGGGCTCGTCGCCGCCGTCGTCGGCGGTGTCGTCGCCGGCGCACTCGGCGGCTCCCCCTTGCAGGTCAGCGGTCCCGCCGCCGGCCTCACCGTTGTCGTCGCCGGGCTGGTCAGCCAGTTCGGCTGGGCCGCGACCGCCGCGATCACCTGCGCGGCCGGCCTCCTGCAGATCCTGCTGGGCGTGACCCGCATCGGCCGGCTCGCCCTCTCCCTGTCCCCCGCGGTCGTGCACGGCATGCTCGCGGGGATCGGCGTCACCATCGCCGTCCAGCAGTTGCACGTCGTGCTCGGCGGTCAGGCCCAGAGCTCGCTGATCGCCAACCTGGCCGGGCTTCCCGGCCAATTGGTGGCCCACCATCCGGCCTCCGTCGTGGTCGGTGTGCTGACCGTGGTGATGCTGCTGATCTGGCCGCGACTGCCCAAGGTGAAGGTGATTCCGGCTCCCTTGGTCGCCGTCGTCGCCGTCACCGTGCTGGCCGCGAGCCTGCGGCTCGACGTGATCCGGGTCAGCCTGCCGGACAACCCGTTGCAGGAGCTCGTCGTGCCCGCGATGCCGACCGGCGGGCCGCTCGCGATCGGGACCGCGGTACTCACCGTCGCCCTCGTCGCCAGCGTCGAGTCGCTGTTGTCGGCCGTTGCCGTCGACAAGCTTCATCGCGGCAAGCGGAGCAACCTGGACCGCGAACTGATCGGACAGGGTGCCGCCAACGCGGTGTCCGGCGCTCTCGGTGGGATGCCGGTCACCGGAGTCATCGTGCGCAGTTCGACCAACGTCGCCGCGGGGGCGCGCAGCCGCGCGTCGGCGATCATGCACGGCATCTGGATCGCCGTGTTCGTCCTGGCCGCAGGGGCGTTGCTGGAGCTCATCCCGATGGCCGCACTGGCCGGCGTCCTGCTCGTCACCGGGCTGCGACTCGTCCAGCTCGCCCACATCCGGACGCTCAGACGCCACGACGAGTTGCTCGTGTACGTCGTGACCGCGGCCGGCGTGGCTGTCCTCGGTCTGGCCGAAGGCGTCCTCGCGGGACTCCTCCTCGCGCTGGGGCGCGTCCTCTACCGGCTCGCCCGGGCGACCGTCACCGCGACCGAGGAGGACGGCGTCTGGATCGTGAGGATTCGCGGCACCCTGGTCTTCCTGGGCGTCGCTTCCTTGGTACGCACACTGCGGACGATCCCGGTGGGCGCCACGGTCCGGGTCAAGCTCCAGGTCGATCACCTGGATCACGCCGCGTACGAGGCGATCGAGGACTGGCAGCGCGGACACGTCGCGCGTGGCGGGACGGTCGAACTCAACCGGTCCGCGTTCCGGGCGGCCCTGCACGGCGGTACGACCGGGCCCCGCTGGTTGACCAGGTGGCAACACGACCAGGTGGTGCCCGCGCCGGACCAGCGGGTGTCGACGCTGGACGGCATCCGTGAGTTCGAGGACTCGGCCGACCTGATCCGGCCGATGCTGGCCCAGCTCGCGGCCGACGGGCAGAAGCCGGCGCAGTTGTTCATCACCTGTGCCGACTCGCGGATCGTGCCGAACATGATCACCACCACCGGCCCCGGCGAGCAGTTCTGCGTCCGCAACGTGGGCAACCTGGTCCCGCCGTACGGGTCGAACAGCAACTCGGTCGACGCCGCCGTCGAGTACGCGGTCACCGTGCTCGGGGTCTCGTCGATCGTGGTCTGCGGGCACTCGCACTGCGGTGCCGCGGGCGCCGCGCTCGACGGCCCGCCCGACGACGGCTCCGGTCTGCGGACCTGGCTCCGGCATCTCGAACCGTCGGTCCGCCGGGCCGTCGCGCTGCCGGACATCGTCGACCCGGCGACCGGGGTACGGCTCTCCCCCGCCGACAAGCTGTCGGTCGCGAACGTCGCCGTCCAGCTGGAGAACCTGCGCAGTTTCGCCAGTGTGCGCAAGGCGGAGGACGAAGGGCGACTCGAGCTCGTCGGCCTCTGGTTCGACATCGGCGCCGCCGCGGCCCGGCTGGTCCTCGACCGCCGGCCGTATCTGGTCCGCGCCGACGAGGAGCTGGCCGCCACCGCGGCCCCGGCCGACCTCTGATCCACCCCCTTTCCCGCGGGACCGGCGTCACCCTCGCCGGCCCCGGGACCACCCTTGACCCGGCGGGCGCGCGTCCCGGCGCGCCCGCCGGCTTCAGCTACCCGCACCTGGCCGGCTTCAACTCACCCGCGCCCGCCGGCTTCAGCTCACCTCGGCCGACGAGGCCGTGAAGGTGTTGCAGCGGGCCGGGCTCGCGCTGTCGAGACCGGCCAGGGACCAGCGGTTGTGGTTCGCCTTGTTGCCGTGGTCGCGTCGGCCGCTGCCGTCGTCGCCGGTGTTGCGGACCGTCCAGCGCCAGTTCTCCAGCCGGCTGGTCCCGGCCCGGAACCAGGTCCGGTTCGCGCCGAAGAACACCCCGCTCAGACAGGACGCCTGCAGCTCCATCCGGCGCAGTTCCTCGTGGTACGGATCGATGCTGGACAGGATGCTGAGCCGCTCGCCGAGATGGGCGAGGATCCCGGTCAGCGTCTGCACGTGATGCCCGTACTCGTGCGCGATCAGGAACGCCATCGACGCCAGCGTCCAGCTCGGGTCCGAGTCACGGTAGTTCCGCAGATCGCGCGAGGCGTCGATGTAGATCGTGCCGTTGGCGCAGTAGAAGGCGTAACTCTCGGCCACGTTGCACGGTGCCGCCTTGGCCCGGCCGACACTGACCACGAGCTTGGGCGGCCGGAAGGTGTACCCGGCGCGCTGGACGACGGGCGCCCAGGTCCGGTCGAGACAGGCGAGCGCCGCGGTGTAGAAGGCGCGGACCTGGGCCAGCGACGTCGGCCGCGCGGCCGGCTCACGGCAGGTCCCCGACGGCAACCGCCCCACCTGGTAGAGCGGGTTCGCCGTCAACGCGGCCGGCTCGGGACGCTTGGTGGGCGACGCCTTCGCGGCTCCCCCCTGCGAGGACGGCATGGTCGGCGGCGTGCTCGTCGGTACGGCGGTCGCCGGGCCCGCGGACCCTGGACCGGCGGACTCGCCGGCCGACGTACAGCCCGTGCCGACGGCAACAATCGCGAGGAAGGTGGCGAGCGGTCCCCGTCGCCCGAGGAGATGACCGAGCCGACGGGGACCGCTCGCGAGCTCGAACCCCAACCTCAGACCCGTACCCGGCGCGACGCGACCAGGTCGTCGGTGGCGTACCCGTCGGCGCGCAACAGCTGCCCCGCGGTCACGTCCAGGATGTCGATACCGAGTGGCGCGGCGGTCAGGTCCTCGGAGCTGATCGGCCGGTCGTCCAGGTAGAGGTCGACCCGGTTGATCCCGGTCACGCTCAGCCCGACCGTCAGCGTCGTCCCGGCCAGCGAGGTGGTCACGTCGAGCCGGCGCGCGGGCATCGTCGCGAGCAACGCCCCGGCCGCCTCGAGCAGGTCCACGTTGCCGGACAGCAGGTCCGCACGGGTCATCTGGTGGGTCACGTCCGGCCGGACCCCGAGATCCTCGACCGGCGTCCCGGACAGCTCGCCGACCCGCAGGGTCCGGCGGATCGCGACCCGCAGGTTCGCACCGTTCGGCAACGCGACATACGGCGAGGTCGGGTCGGGTGGCGGTGGTTCGTTCAGCAGGGTCGCGAGCAGGCCGTGGGTCCAGACGTTCGCGCCGCCGGCTCCGGTGTTGTCGTCGACGCCGAGGATCATCCCGATCCGGTGGTCGGCGAACCCGGCCGCGAAGATGTCGGTCGCCGAGTAGCAGCGCGCATCGGTGACCAGCACGACCGGCCCGTGGTACGTCTGGCCGATGTCGTTCGCGCCGGCCTCCGGGGTGATCGGCTTCGCCGCGGAGAACCCGGCCCCGGTCTCGGTGGCCAGGTCGAGCGAGTCGAACCAGGGCCCGAGGTCGATCCCGGACGGGTTGTCCTTGTGCCGCCGGCAGATCCGCAGGTTCAACGGCGAGCTGATGAACTGCACCGGCTCGGGCGCGATCCGGCGCGGCGTCATCGTCTGCAGGGTGAACTCGCTGGCGTGGATGTGGCCGCCGCCGTTGTCCCGGACGTCGACGATCAGCCCCTGCTGCGGAAGGGCCGCGATCAGCCGGACGAACTCGTCCCGGAACGCGACCGGGTCGGTCACGCTGAAGGTGAAGATCCGCACGTGCCCGTAGGTCCCGGCCGAGGTGGTGACCGCGCGGGCCCGGAAGACGCCCGGCATCGTGGTCGGCAGATCGGCCCCACCGACGGCGACCGGATCGTCCAGAGCTGCCGAACTCCGGCCGCCTTCGAGCTCGACCACCTCGCGGACGTACAGCGCCTTCTTGGCCCGCGCCTTCTCGTCCGAGTCGAGGTCGAGCCCCATCGACGCCGACGCCTCGGACAGCGCGTCCAGGTCGGTCATCGGCGGCAGGTTCGTGGTCACCATCCACTGCTCGCGCAACTCCTGCTCCGACCCGTCCAGGCCGAGGTAGGACAGCGTCACCCAGTCCTCGTCCGGCGGGGCCTGGATCACCAACGGACGCAGGGTCAGCGACTCGAGTCCGCGGGCCAGGTTCGCCGCGTCGTTGCTGCCGGCGAAGGCCGCACCGTTGAGCGCGACGGCCCGCGCGATCGGCGTACCGTTCCAGTGCGTCACCTCGGCGCCCGGCCCGAACTGCGGCGCGGTGTACCCCGCGACCGTGCGGCTGACCAAGTAGTGGTCACCGGTGGCGTCGTGGCACTTCTCGATCATGAACGGCAGGAACGCGATCTTGCCGGCGAACGGCGCGGGCAGCAGGTAGTTGGTGTGCAGGTCGCGGACCGAATGGAAGATGCTCGACATCTGCCGGTGGAAGATCCACTCGGCCTCCATCGTCTCGGCGGTCTGCCGTTCCATCCTCGCGCGCATCACCCGCAGCCGCTGCAGCGGATTGACGGCGTGGATCGCGGCCTTCAACGGCAGGTGCACGTAGTTCTGTTCGAGCAGCAGCAAGGCCTGGTCGACGAGCAGCTTGCGCTGGCCGATCGTCAGGGTGCCGGCCGACGCGAGGAACTGCGGCAACGGGGTCGCCGCGGCGGCCTCCGCGGCGACCGCCTGCCGGGTCTCCGCGGTTCTGGTCCGGGCCGCTCTGGTGGTGGCCGGTTGGCGGGCCGTGGATCCCTTGCGGGCAACGGTTTTCGGCTGATCCTTCGACTTGGACCCGCGCTTGGCCGAACTGCTCTTGGCTGTCCTGCTCTCGGCTTTGGAGTCGGCTGCGGCCGACTTGCTGACGGTCCTGCGTGGCTGTGCCATGACATCCCCCAACGGGCGGCCTCACCCCTGAGCCGCGACCCCTCCACGGTCCGCCGCCGCCTGCCGGATGTCAACGACAGACGGCGGTGGATCCAGACCCCTCGGTAAGCCGTTCTAGACCACTGTTTCCTTGCCGTCCACGACGGCGAACTCGCCGGCGCCGGTGGTCCCGAATCCGGTCTGCCGCAGGGTCAGCGAGACGACGCCCGCACCACCGGGGAGTACCTCGCCCTCGGTGATCTTGTACGAGGCCGGGAGGCCGTGGCCGAACAGGCGCTTGCCGTCGCCGACGACGACCGGGAACTGGATCAGCCGGTACACGTCGACCAGGCCGGCGTCGTGCAGGGTCCGGGCGAGCTGCCAGCTGCCGTGGACCTGGAGTTCGCGGCCCGGCTGCTCCTTGAGCTTGCGGATCTCCTCGACCACGTTCGCCCGAATCACGGTGGTGTCGCCCCAGGCGGCGTCCTCGTCGGACAACGTGGTGCTGACGACGTACTTCTTCCCGGCGTTGAGCGCGGTGGCAACGGTGTTGTCCGGGTCGGTGACCTGGGGCCAGTAGGCACGCATCATGTCGAAGGTGCTGCGGCCCAGCAGAACGGCGTCGGCCTGCTTGAACCAGCCGTCGACCGAGTCCAGTTGGCCTTCTCCACTGTGCGGAACCAGCCAGCCGCCACGGTCGAAGCCGTTGCTGGCGTCCTCGCCGGGGCCGCCCGGGCCCTGCATGACACCGTCGAGGCTGACGAAGACGTTGACGCTGAGTTCCATGATTCTCTCCTTGGTAAGTGCGCTTCTTGCCCCTGCGTCGAAGGCTCCGGGCGGGGATCGACATCTCGGTCAGAAGTTTTCTCGGGGTGCGGCGCTCGGGTTGTCGACCACCGGCCTGCAAGGATGTCGAGGTGAACGACGTCTGGGACAGCATCACCAGCACGCAGCCCGCCCCGTCGCTGCGAGTGCTGATCGGGACCGGGGTCGTCGCGCTGCTGCTGATCGCCTGGCGCCCGATCTGGCGCTACACCCGGCAGGTGGTGACGATCGCGCACGAGGGCGCGCACGGTCTGGTCGCCGCGCTGGCCGGGCGCAAGCTCGCCGGGATCCGGCTGCACTCAGACACCTCCGGCGTCACCGTGTCCCGCGGCAAACCGACCGGCGCCGGGATGATCGCGGTACTGCTCGCGGGGTACCCGGGTCCCGCCCTGTTCGGACTCGCGGCCGCGTTCGTCCTCGGCCAGGGGTACGCCGTCGCGTTGCTGTGGGGACTCCTGCTCGCGTTGGTGGTCCTGCTGCTGCAGATCCGGAACCTGTTCGGGCTGTGGTCCGTGGTGGTGTTCGGCGCCGTGGTATTCGCGGTGTCGTGGTGGGGGTCGGCCGACGTGCAGTCCGCGTTCGCGTACCTGCTCACCTGGTTCCTGCTGCTGGCGGCACCACGGGCGGTGATCGAGTTGCAACACTCCCGGCGCGGAGGAGGCGGCCGCAGCTCCGACGCGGACCAGCTCCGCCGTCTCACCGGTGTCCCGGCGCTGGTCTGGGTCGCCTTCTTCGGGCTCATCACCCTGGTCTGCCTCGGCCTCGGCGTTCTCTGGTCCGGCGTCCTTCCCAGTCAGTGATTTAGTCTCAAGGCGTGGGGAGAGGGCCGTGGACCTTCGATCCGGTGCTGGTGGGGAACCGCGAGACGGATGCCTGGGTCGCCTATTACCGACGTGACTGGATCAGGTTCCTGGTCGCGTCGGTCGGGCTCGTCGCGGCCGGGTTCGGGATGGGACCGCTGCGAACGCTCCAGGGGGCCTGGTACGTGCTGCGCGCCAACCAGGCGTGGTCGCCGTACCCGGACAACCAGCCCGACGTCGCGCGGGCGTACATGCGCCGCTTCTACACGCTGATCGGGATCCCGCCGGACGCGGCCGAGGCGGCGCGGCGGGAGGTGGAGTGGTGGCGGGTCCACCGCGAACACCAGCACGACCCGACCGTCAGCGAAGGACAGCTCATCGACGCGCTGGTCAGTCTGTACTCGTACGTGTACGCGGTGGACAAGGTCGACATCCGGCCCGCCGCCCTGCACCGGGTCGAGGCGATGACCCTGTCCGACCAGTGGGTCGCCGGCGGCTGTCGCGCCGACGACCCGACCCTGATCAAGGAGCGGCAGGCACTCGTCGCCTCGTACTCCGCGCTCCACCAGGCCGTCGCCTGACATTCCTTGTCAGCACCCTTGGTCGGCGCGGCCGGCCGGCGCCGATGAGGCGGTGTGGTCAGCCGCGGCCGCCGGTGACCGGGCGGTCCCGCTGGGCGACGCCCGGGCCGCCGTACGGGTAGTCGGCCGCACCCGGGTCGCTGGCGGCGTCCAGGTGGGTGCGCTCGTCGTCGGTGAGATGCAGGTCGGCGGCGGCCAGGTTGTCGTTCAGCTGGTCGAGAGTGCGCGCACCAAGGATCACGGACGTCACGGCCGGCCGGTCGACGAGCCAGGCGAGCGCGACCTGCGCCATCGAGATCCCGCGCTCCGCCGCGATCTTCCGGACCGTCTCGACGACCGCCCGGACCCGCTCGTTCTTGTTCCGCCGCGCCCACGCCTCGACGCCACGCTCCGGGTTCTCCCCCAACCGCGTGGCGCCCGTCGGCGCCTCGTCGAACGAGTACTTCCCGGTGAGCCACCCACCGCCGAGCGGCGACCACGGCAACAGCCCGAGCCCGTTGTCCTGCGCGGCCGGCACGATCTCCCACTCGATCTCGCGCACCAGCAGGTTGTACTGCGGCTGCAGCGTGACCAACGGCGACCAGCCGTACTTCTCGATCAGCCCGCACGCCTTCTGCAGTTGCCAGCCGGTGAAGTTCGACAGACCGCCGTACGCGATCTTGCCGTCGCGGACCGCGTCCTCCAGGAAGCTGAGCGTCTCCTGCAACGGCGTCACCGGGTCCCACGCGTGCAACTGGTACAGGTCGACGTGATCGACCCCGAGCCGCTGCAACGAGGCGTCGAGCGCCCGCCGCAGGTGCCGCCGGGAGGTACCGACGTCGTTCGCGCCGTCGCCGGTCGGGAAGCGGCCCTTCGTCGCCAGGACCACGCCGTCCCGCGCCGAGCTCTTCGCCAGCCAGCGGCCGACGATCTCCTCGGACACGCCCGCCGAGTACACGTCAGCGGTGTCGATCAGGGTGCCGCCGGCCTCCACGTACCGGTCGAGCTGAGCGTGCGAGCCGTCCTCGTCCGTCTCGTGCCCGAACGTCATGGTGCCCAGCGCATAGGTCGACACGACGGCGCCGCTCGTGCCCAGGGTGCGGTATTCCACAGGGAACTCCTTCGAGGGGGTGGGGGTGTGTCAACCCTAGCGCCGGGGAACACGGTTCCCGGGATCGGCGGAACTGTCCGGGGTCCGGACTACTGTGGCGGAACGTCCAGCTGACGAAGGGGAAGCGATGAACACCAGCGAAGTGCTGGCCGACGCGTTCGGCCGGATCCAGGAGGTCGTGCACGAGGTCGCCGACGGGCTCGCCGACGACCTGGTGGGCACCCGGCCGGACGACCGGGGCAACTCGATCGGCTGGTTGCTCTGGCACCTGACCCGGATCCAGGACGACCACCTCGCCGACGCCGGAGGGTACGAGCAGGTGATCACGGCCGACGGCTGGCACGAGCGACTCGGGCTGCCGTTCGACGCGGCCGACACCGGGTACGGCCACACCGCCGACCAGGTCGCCGCGGTCACCACCCCGATCGCCGTGCTCGTCGGGTACTACGACGCCGTGCACGCACGCACCCTGGAGTACCTGAAGGGCCTGACCGACCAGGATCTCGACCGGGTCGTCGACACCCGGTGGAATCCGCCGGTCACGTTGGGGGTGCGGCTGATCAGCGTGATCTCCGACGACCTGCAGCACGCGGGTCAGGCGGCGTACGTCAAGGGACTGATCAGCTGAGCTCGGTCTTCCAGAGCGCGAGTTGCCCGTCGGCGGGACCGGCGACCAGGTAGAGCGTCCGGCCGACCAGCCGGGCGTCCTTCACGATGCCCTCGGGTCCGGCCGCGCCGTTCGCCCCGGTCGAGTCGTGGACGGTCCAGGTGCCGTCCCCGGACCGGACCAGCTTGACCTGGTTGCCTTGGGCAATGAGCTGGACGGTCTGGCCGGCGTCGTCGATCGGCGGCGGCAGCTTGTCCTTGTCGCCGACGGTCAAATCGGGGACCCCGGCGAGCCGCTTGGCCCCGGCGTCACCTGACTTGTCCGGCTCGAGCTGCCAGAGCGCCAGCTTGCCGTCGACGTACCCGGCGATCGTGCAGAGCGAGGTGGAGCAGCTCATGCTCACTCCCTGGCTCCGGTTCCCTGGCTCCGGAAGAGCGACGCGACTCCACCCCTGGTTCAGATCCGCCGATCGCCAGACCGCGGCCTCCTGCTGGACGACGTTCGGCGCGATCCGGACCTGCGACCCCGTCTGCACGATCGACGGCCCCGCCGAGGTCCCGTAGCTCGGCCCGACCAGCAACGACGGCGTACTGCGGAGCGCGGTACCGGCCGAGTCCTGCCGGACCCACTTGGCCGGCCCCTCGGGCAACCACACGGCGCCGTCCAGGCCGGAGGTGGAACTCCCCCACGATCCCAGCAACGCCTGACCGGTCGACGCGATCACCGCGGAGAACAAGGCGCCCGCGGTCTGGCCGCCGAACGTGTTGAACTCCTGCGGGTACTCGGTCAGCTTGCTCGTCGTCCCGGTCCAGACGGTCCACCGGGTGTTGGAATGCGCGCCACCCGCGGCCCCACCGAGCGCGACCAGCCGGCGCCCGTCGTACGCGATCGACTGCCAGATCGCCTCGAACGCGTACGGGCTCTTCGGCGCGACCGCGATCTCCTGCTGGCGTTCGCCGTCGAACAGGACGAGCCGCGGCGCCACCTTCGCGTCGCGGTCCCGTAGTCCGACGAGGAGCTGGGCACCGTTCCCGGACAGGACGACGGGCTCGGCGGGCAGGTCGACCTTGGTCCACGCGACCGGCTCCGGCGCGGCCGCCTCGTCGTCCGAGCACGCGGCCAGCGAAGCCGCGACCAGGAGGAGCGCGGACCACGTCGCGCGACGTCGTCCGGCCGATCCGGTCCGGCGGGCTGCGGCGTACCCCAGAACGCTGCGCATCCCGGCGGCTCAGCGGTTCTGCGGGAGCTTGGTGGTGCGCTTACGCGTGGTCCGCGGCGCCGACGGGGGTGGTACGACCGGACCGAGGTCGCCGTCGGGAGCGACGTCGAGATCGACGATCACGGGCGCGTGGTCGCTCGGTCCGGTGCCCTTGCGGGCCTTGCGATCGATCCACGCTGCCTTGACCCGCCCGGCCACCGGGTCCGACGCGAGCATCAGGTCGATCCGCATCCCGAGGTCCTGGTGGAACATGCCGGCGCGGTAGTCCCAGTAGCTGAAGACCCGCTCGTCCGGCCACCGGTCGCGGACGACGTCATGCAGTCCGGCGCTCGCCATCAGCTCGGTCAGCGCCTTCCGCTCCGGCCCGGTGACGTGCGTCGACCCGACGTACGCGGCCGGGTCGAACACGTCCGCGTCGGTGGGTGCGATGTTCATGTCGCCACAGACGATCTGCTCGCTCGGTCCGGCGCCGACGACCTCGGTCAACGCGGCGAGCCAGGCGAGCTTGTACTGGTAGTGGTCCGAGTCCGGCACGCGCCCGTTCGGTACGTAGAGGGAGTGCACGCGGATCCCGCCACACGTCGCCGCGACCGCCCGCGCCTCCGGCTTCGGGAATCCCGGCGCACCGGCGACCCCGGTGACGACGTCCTCCAGCCCGACCTTGGACAACAGGGCGACGCCGTTCCACTGGACCTCGCCGGACAACGCTGTCTCGTACCCGCGCGCGGTGAGCTCCGCTCCGAGCAACGCGGTGAACGCGTCGTCGGCGAGCTTCGTCTCCTGCAGGCAGACGACATCCGGCTGCCGCTCGTCCAACCACCCGAGCAACCGCGGCATCCGCTGCTTCACCGAATTCACATTCCAGGTCGCTACTCGCACCCGACCTACGGTAGCCCGGGTAGGGGACGAAACCGGGCGAGTACGGAGCCGGTCCTCTCGATCGCGGAAAGATTGTGTTGCGACTTCCCTGGAGGTGGCGTGTCCCTGCGATCCGTGCCACGGTGGACGGAGTCGCGGTTCCCCTCGGGCGGTCGTCGCGGGCCATCAGGCAGTGGCGTCCGAAACATCCGCGGCGGAGAGCCGACAGCTCATGACGCTCACACGGAAAGACCCGCTGTCGCCGACCCAACTGGCGCAGCTGGCCGCCGACCTGCACGCCTGTCCCGATCAGACCCACACCGAAACCGCCGCCGTCGAAGCGGCGGCCGCCTTGCTCGGCTCACCGGTCGGGCTGGTGATGACCCACCGGCGACAACCGGTTGCCGTCACGGCGACCGACCCTGGCCTGCACGCGGCGAACCTCGAGCAGATCCGGCTCGGCGAAGGCCCCGCACTCGATGTCCTGCTGCGCCAGGCCAACCAACCGACCGCGGCCGACCTGGTCGTCGACTCACCGTGGCCGGCCTGGTCACCGGCGGCGATCGAGCTCGGCTGGCGCAGCGTGCTCGGCGCCCGCCTGACCAGCCGGAACAAACACGTGATCGGGGCGCTGATCGTCGCCGATCCCCGGCCGGACATGTTCGGCCCGGCCACGATCCGCGCGACCGGGCTGCTCGCCGCGCACGTCACGGTCGCGCTGGACGCCGCCCGGATCCTCGACAACCTCGAGCTCGCCAGTGACAGCCACGGCCTGGTCGGGCGCGCGGTGGGCATCCTGATGGAGCGGTTCAACCTGGACAGCGAGCAGGCGTTCACCGTGCTGCGCAGGTACTCGCAGGACACCCAGACGAAGCTCAACCAGGTCGCGGCCCACCTCGTCGACACCCGACAACTCCCCGACGACCACGTACCGCGGACCCGCGCCGGCTGGCCCAACAGCAGACCACCGGACTAGCCGGAGCCGTTCATCGTCGTGTGCGGCAAGGCGGTCAGCACCATCACGTGATGCGCCGGGCTGCCCGCCGGCGCCTGCAGGATGATCCTGTTCCCGTTGCTCCCGGCCCGGGCGACGGCGTCGAACAGCACCTGGACCCCGGCGCTGGCCAGGTGCGTAACGTTGCCTAGGTCAACGGTCACCGGACGGACGGCGTGCCGTGCGACGCGGCGCAGGACCCGGTTCAGCTCGGCGGCGCTGCCGATGTCGACCGGCCCGCTCACCGCCACCGTCGGTCCGTCGACGGCGACGGTGAAGCCGTGGCCCGGTCCCCGCACCGGCCTGGCCGCGACCCGGCTCGTCCGGCCCGGACGGCTCACCCGTTGCTCGATGACGACCTCGGTCCCGGTCTCTCCGTGGTCGACGGTGAGTCGCTCGACCATCGACCCGGCCATCGCCAACCCGCGTCCCCCGGGCCGCTCCCCCGGCTGCCGCCAGGTCCCCTGGTCCGCCACCGTTACGCGGACCACCCCGTCGGTGGTGAGCCGGACGTCGAGCGCTACGGGTCCCGCTTCGCCCGCGTACGCGTGCTCGACCACGTTCGAGGTCACCTCGAGGACCGCGTGCTCCAGCCCGATCATCGTGGCGAAGTCGATCTCCAGTTCGTGCAGCCACCGATCCAGCTCGACCCGCCAGCCCCCGACCGTCCGCGTGGTCGCCGTTCCTTCACGATGCAGCGGCTCGATCGGCGGACAGCGGTGCGCGACGAGCAGGGTGACGTCATCGCTGTGCCCGGTGACTCGGGTGATCAGCTCCATCGTCTGCTCTGCGACGCGCGCACTGGTCCGAGCGGGCCCCGGCAAGGCGAACGCCTTACCGGCCGCCGTCTGGGTGGCCGCGCTGAGTAGGTCCACGGTCGCCTGCTTCGCCGTACGCGCCGGCCGCTCGACCAGGCCGTCGCTGTAGAGCAGGAGGACGTCCCCGAGGTCCAGGTGCTCACTGACGGACACGTACTCACCGGACGACGCCAGCGGCCGGCTCCCCGGTGCGAAGAGGAAGCGGGCGGCACCGCCGTCCCCCGGGACCACCATCGGAGGCGGATGCCCGGCGGAGCAGTACGTGAGGGCGCCGCTGCTCGGGTCGATCACGGCGACGCAGACGGTCGCGGTGGTCGTCGCGCGGGTCGTGGTGGCGAACCGGTCCAGCCGTTCCACCGCGGCCAACGGATCCGCGGTCTCCAGCAGGAACGCGCGCAGTACGGCGCGGAGCTGGCCCATCGCGGCAGCCGCTCGCACTCCGTGACCGACCACGTCCCCGATCACCAGACCGACCCGGCCGCCGGGCAGCGGGATCGCGTCGTACCAGTCGCCGCCCGCCGCGTTGTCCGCCTCGGCGAGCAGGTACCGCGCGTCGATGTCGAGCCCGGGAACCACGGGCAGCCCGGTCGGCAACAACGCCTGCTGCAGGGTGCCCGCGATCTCGCGAGCGGCCAGGATCTGCCGCCGGAACCCCTCGGCGTCCAACTCCGCCTGCCGCTGCTCCAGCACGTACTCGGTGACGTCCTGTGCGACCGCGGCCACGCCCCGGATCCGCCCGTCGGGGTACCGCCACGGACTGAGGACGAAGGTCATGTACCGCTCGACGAACCCGCCGTCGGCGGTGGGGAGCTGGATCCGCCACTCGGTCCCGGTGTACGGCTCGCCGGTCCGCAGGACGTCCTCGAGCCGCTCGAAGTACGTCTGCCCCTCCGCCTCCGGGAACACCTCGCGGACCGAGCGGCCGATCGCGTCCCGGCCGCCCAGGTTGGCGAGTGCCGCCGGATTCGGCGCGACCATTCTCAGCTCGGGTCCCTCCAGGCCCATCAGCAGCACCGGCAGCTGGTCGTAGAGGGACCCCACGGTCGCCGGTCGCTCGGCGTCCTCCGGTTCGGTTCCGGCCATCGCACCCCTCAAGCCGCATCGTGGGGACGACACCAGACAACACTCCGCACCCGCCTCGGCTCAACCCCTTGCACCACTTCGCCCCGGTACCCGCCGCAGCGCATTCCACCCATTACTTGGGGTATCGGCTGACCGGTGTGGACCGGTTTGCGTCGAACACGTTTGCCGCTGGCAACACAACCGGTTGCCCTCAGCCCGGGTCAGGCGGTGCGCGCGACCCGGAACCCGACATCGTCGATCGCCAGGGTCGGGTGACTCCGCCGCCGCACCGATGCACGGCAACTCCAGTGCTCGTCGTACCACCCGCCGCCACGCAGGACGCGGTAGCTGCCGTACACGTCGGGGTCGTACAGGTCCCAGCACCACTCCCACACGGTGCCGAGGAGATCGTGGAATCCCCACTCATTCGGCTGCTTCCCACCGACCTCGTGCACGCGCTCACCGGAGTTCGCCCGGTACCATGCGATGTCGTCGAGCCGGCCGTACCGCGCCCCCGTCGTCCCGGCCCGGCAGGCGTACTCCCACTCGGCCTCGGTGGGCAACCGGTACCCGTCGGCCGCCCGATCCCACCTGACATCGTCGGCCGCCAGCTCGTACGCCGGGACCAGGCCGGCCTGCTCGGACAGCGCATTGCAGTACCGGACCGCGTCCCACCACGACACCGACTCGACCGGCAATCGCCCACCGTCCGACGCACTCGGCCGATCACCCGTCACCGCGGCGTACTCGGCCTGTGTCACCGGATGGACGGCCAGCCGGTACGCCGCGAGCTCGACCGTCCAGGCCTGCTCGGTCCGCCGGTCCGACAACGTCACGCGGCCGGGTCCGACGAGACGCGTGGTGACGTCCAGGTGGGGGTCCATCGGAGGTGGTCCTCAGGGTGTGCGGGAACGAAGAAGGCCGGTTCCTGGTGTGGAACCGGCCTGTCTGTGATTGCTCCCGCGACTGGACTCGAACCAGTAACCTGCCGGTTAACAGCCGGCTGCTCTGCCAATTGAGCTACGCGGGATCAGTGGTGTTTCCTGCCCCCGATCCCCGAGGACCGGATTAGGTTAGCAGGCGGACGCCGAACTACAAAAACGGGATTCGGGCCCCCGGATCCGGCCGTCCAGGTGCCTGCCGGATCAGATTCCGAACTCCTCCCGGACCGCCCGCAACGCCCCCTCCGCGGCCTCGATCAGACCCGGCCGATCCGGCTCCAATCCCTTGTCCAGAACGAAGTTCCACGTCACCGCCGCGTCCCGCTCGGCCGGATTCCGCCGCCCGACGATCCGGACGCCCTTCTTCCCGACCAACGGCACGTGCCGCTGCACCAGCACACTCGCGTCGACCCGCTCCCGCAGCAGCTGCCCGAACCGGCCCGGGTCCTCCACCGCGAGCTCGGTCACGTTCAGCGGGGTACCGAACGCGGTGGTCTCGAAAACCCGGAGAACGGACGCGTCCGCGTCCCAAGCCGCCCGCTCGATCGCCTCCCACCCGACCCGCCGCAACTTGTCCCCGTCCGGCAGGAAGACCGCGGCCCGCGACCCGGCCACCCACCCACCATCGGCGAGCTGCACGGCCGCAAGCACCTCCTCCTTGCCACCAGCAGCCACCCGGACACTCTCGACAACCTCAGCAGGCCACGCAGTACGACGGAATCTCACCCCTCCATCCTCCCAGCCCACCCAACCGCCCCACCCCCGCCCCGTCCGATACCATCACCCAACCGAGCGTCACCAAAAGCAAGGGGCGGTAGCTCAGCCGGTCAGAGCAGAGGACTCATAATCCTTGGGTCGTGGGTTCGAGCCCCACCCGCCCCACCCCACAAATGTGCAGTCTCGCCTGATGATGGACAGATCCGTCTCGGGTGAGGCTTTCCACCGTCTCGGCTGATGGTTTACGCCGTCTCGGTTGATGCTTGACACCCACTCCCTGCTCGTTCTCGGCTTGATTGCTGAGGAGCAGAGGGGGTGGGCTGATGCTTCGGGAGCTCAGCGTGGTCGAGCAGCGATATCAGGCAGTTCTTGCGGTCGTCGAGGACCGGTTGTCGGTGACCGAGGCGGCGGCGAAGGTCGGGGTTTCGCGGCAGACGCTGCACAACTGGTTGCGCCGGTATGCCGAGCAGGGTCTGGATGGTTTGGCTGACCGGTCGCACCGCCCGGTGTCGTGTCCGCATCAGATGGCCGCCGAGGTCGAGGTGCGGCTGGTCGAACTGCGGCAGCTACATCCGGCCTGGGGTCCGGATCGGCTGCTGTATCGGTTGGGGCGCGACGGGGTGGAGCCGCTGCCGTCGCGGGCGGCGGTGGGCCGGGCGTTGGCCCGGCTGGGGCTGGTGGCCCCCGGGCGGCGGCGCCGTAGCCGGGACAGGGTGTATCGGCGCTGGGAGCGGGGCCGGCCGATGGAGCTGTGGCAGTTCGACGTGATGGGCGGCGTCTTGCTCAACGACGGTCGGGAACTGAAGGCGGTGACCGGCGTCGATGATCACTCGCGGTTCTGTGTCGCGGCCGGGCTGGTGGAACGGGCCTCGACCCGCCCGGTCTGCGCGGTGTTCGCGGCCGCGCTGGGCCGTCACGGGATCCCGACCCAGGTCCTGACCGACAACGGCAAGGTCTTCACCGGCAGGTACAACAGCCGTCCGGTGGAGGTGTTGTTCGACCGGATCTGCCGCGAGAACGGGATCGAACACATCCTGACCGCGCCGCGGTCACCGACCACGACCGGGAAGATCGAACGCTTCCACGGCACCTTGCGCCGCGAATGCCTGGCCGGGCGGACCTTCGCCTCGATCGCCCAGGCGCAGGCGGTGATCGACGCCTGGGTGCACGAGTACAACACCGACCGGCCACACCAATCGATCGGCCGCTGCACGCCGGCCGAACGCTTCGCCACCCGCGCCACCGACCCCGGCCCCGCCCTCGACCTGACCGCCCTGGCCGACCGACGCACCGGCACCGACTGGATCACCCGGCGCGTCGCCTCCAACGGCGTCGTCTGCGTCGCCTGGCAACAGGTCTCCGTCGGCAAACACCGCTACGGCGAACTCGTCGACGTCCATGTCACCGACCGAATCCTCGAGTTCTGGTCCGGCAACGACCTCCTCCGCACCGTCGTCCGCGAATCGAGAGGAGAAATCCGTAAGAAGCGGGCCGCCAAACCCGCCTCAACCTAACCAAAACCGTCAAGCATCAACCGAGCACCGCACGTCAACCATCACCCGAGACTGGACAGCCCCACCCCACAAACCCGCGTCTGCGGCCCGGATCAGGACCCATCAGGTGGTCCGGGGGTGCATCGCCGCGCGTCGGCCGGGGGTGGCGTTGCGGTGTCAGCCAAGCGCTCGAGGATCGCGGGGCGTGTTGGTCGTTGCTGGTGGGCGGCGTGGTGCCTCGCCGTGTCGGGCGGCCGCGTTGTTTTCGGTCTGCTGGGCGCCGCTTTTGTTGTCGAGGCCTCGGGTGGAGGCTGCGAGGTGAGCAGGTGCTTGGCCGGCACTGGCGAATCTGTCCGGCGAGACCTCTTCGGCGTAGGTCTGCTTCAGTTCGGCGCGCCCGATGATGTACGGCTTGGCAAGATCGAGTGACCCATCGGCCAGTACGGAGCAGGCGAATCGGCAATCGGCGGAACCGTACTGCGGCTCGCCCCACGGCGCGTTGATCCAGACCGGGCCACCGGTCGGGTTCTCGATAGCCCGGATCCGCCCCTTGGCCTGAAACACTCCCGGCTCGCTCGTGGCGTCGTAGAGTGCCTCGAACTTCTCCGGCTCGACGGCGTACTGCTCACCACCGGGGTTCTCCACCACCCAGTGCTCCGCCGGTGCCATCCGATCAGTCTCCCGCGTCCCATCCGCCAGCACCGTGGCCAGGGGTGTGTCCTGAGTGAGCTGCCATGCCTTCACCTTGGTCGTCTTGCGATATGTCCTGGCCTGGCTCGACGCGAATCGGCCGGCGTACTCCGACGAGGTCAGGTCGACGTAGGTGTGACCCCTGTGGTCCGGCTCAGTCATATTTGCGCCCTCGAGTGGTCGAATAATCCGGATAACGCTGTCGCAGCCCGGCGACCTGAGCGCACTTCCCGATCAGCTCAGCGAGTGCCTCCAGATCCGCAGCGCAAGGATTCCACGGCCGCAGGCCATCGCTGCCGAGACGACGCAGACGATGTCGAATTTGCGGTTCCCTCGAATCCCGTCGGTCAGTGACCTGCCACGTAAGGGACCGGGGCCGGCAGACCGGCGTCGGCACGAACCTGGACGGCGAACCGCTCGATCGAGGCGAGCGCACTCACGACGTCGTCGCTGGCGACGTCGAACGGCATCGAGTGGATCGTCTCGCCAGGCACGGTCGCGGCGGCGGCCACAATACGCAGCGAGTCGAGATCGTCGGCTCGGAGTCCGACCTCGGTGAGTGTGTTCGGCAGCCCGACCCGCGTGGTGAACTCGATGAACTCGCGGATGTCGCTGGTCGGCGCGCCCTCGAGAACGAGCTGGGTGACCGAGCCGATGTTGACCTTCTGTCCGTGCGCCAGACCGTGCGTGGCGCCGACAGCGGTCAAGCCGTTGTGGATCGCGTGCGCCGCGGCGAGGCCACCGGACTCGAAGCCGAGCCCGGAGAGCAGCGTGTTGGCCTCGATGACCTTCTCCACGGCGGGCGTCACCTGATGGTCCCGTACCGCGTCGATGGCCGGGAGCGCGTTATCCCAAAGGACCTGCCAACTCAGCTCGGCTAGAGCCGTTCCGGTGACGGTGGGCAGTCCCCCGGCCATCGTCTTCGAGCCCGACCGCGCGGTAGCACGCGCCTCGAGCCAGGTGGCCAGCGCGTCGCCGACGCCGGCGACCAGGAGCGAGACCGGCGCGTTGGCGACGACCTGGGAGTCGACGAGCACGAGGTCGGGGTTCCGGGGAAAGAAGCGGTACTCCTCGAACTCGCCGTCCTCGGTGTAGATGACCGACAACGCGCTGCACGGCGCATCGGTCGAAGCGACTGTCGGCACGTTGGCCCAACGGATGCCGGCCAGGTGCCCGGCGGCCTTGACAGCGTCGATCGTGCTGCCGCCGCCTGCGGCCACGACGATGTCGGCCTTGGCGTCCTTGATCGCGGTGACCAGCCGCTCAACCTCCTTGGCACTGGGGATGCCACGGAACTGCTCACGCTGAAACGGCAAGCTGGCGCTCTTGAGTGACGCCTCGATGTCGTGCCCGACGAGGCCCCAGACGAGATCGTCGGCGACGAAGAGCGGGGTCGAGCCCAGCTGCGCAAGGTATTCACCGATCGTATGAATGGCACCCTTGCCTTGTACGTAGCGACCTGGGCTGATGACAGTGCGAACGGTATTCGACATCTGATGCTCCTGCTGTTGGAGATGACTGCTGTCACACGACTGCTGAGGGACGTTAGGTCTCGAGGCAGAGCGGGTGGGAGGGGGTAGGAGTCTCAATATGAGACCGGCAGCGGTGTGCAGATGCGATTGCCGACTTCACTGAACCTTGTCAACCGCTGATTGTGCGGGTGTCGTAGACCAGGACCGTCTTCTCGTCCGTTTGCGAGGAATCGGGTTATGCCGGTTGCCTGACCAAGTGTTACGTTGATCTGCTTTGCTCCGACCGGAAGGAAAGCAGATGGACGTCCCCTCCCTGCACAGTCGGTTCCTCAGCGAGGCGCTTCCTCGGATCCGGCAGGATGCGCGCGTGGCCGGCGTGGCGATCACCGGGTCCATCGTGGGAGGCCGCCCCGATGTCTACTCGGACGTGGACCTGATCCTGGTCATCGATGACGAGGCGTACGACGCGGTCATGCGGGAACGGCTCGTGCTGATCGGCTCCTGGGCCTCCCTGGTGGCCGGATTCACCGGGGAGCATGTCGGCGAGCCACGCCTGATCATCACGCTCGTCGGGCCGCCTCTCCTGCACGTCGACTTCAAGTTCGTCCGTGCTTCCGACTTCGCCGAGCGGACCGAGGACCCGGAGATCCTGTGGGACCGGGACGCCGCCCTGGCCGGCGCCCTCGCCCGGCAGCCGCCAGTCACTGCGGCGTTCGACCTCCAATGGATCGAGGACCGGTTCTGGATCTGGGTGCACTACGGCGCGACGAAGCTCGGCCGCGGCGAGCTGTTCGAGACCATCAGCTTCCTCACCTACCTGCGCGAGACTGTGCTCGGCACTCTGGCCGCCCGCCGGGTGGGCGCGATCCCCCGTGGCGTACGCCACCTGGAGGCCATCGCGCCCGAAGAGGCGCGCGACCTTCAGGCGACGCTGTGCGGCTACGACCGCCACGAAGCCGAACGGGCGCTCCTCGCGACCGTCGATCTCTACCGCCGATGGTCCGATGCCGATGGAGCGATCGTTGAACGGCGCCACCGCGCCGAGAAGCTCGCCATGCAGTACCTCCACGACGTCATCGATCAAGACCGCTGACCGAAGCTGGCTGACGACGCGAGGGAACCGGCAGCGTGAGCAAGCGTGCTCGTGCTGCGGCTAGGTTCTTGCGTTGCGCACCGCCCAGTCGAGCGAGTAGTCCGCCACCTCCTCCCAGCCGTCCTGGGAGAAGGTGGAGTGGGAACGGTCGGGGTACTCCTTGAGCTCGGTGAGCGCGCCGGTCTTCTTCTGGATCTTGTAGGCGGCGCGGGTCGAGACCGCGGGCACGGTGTGGTCCTTGCCATTGGCCAGGAACAGCAGCGGCGCGCGGCTCGAGTTGTGCCGGTTGACCCTCGTCACCGCGTGGGGCGTGAAGTTCGCAAGCGCCGCCTCGAAGAGCGGGCGCCCCGGCCCCGGTACCGCGAGCCTGTCGTAGATCGGCCTCGACTCCTCGAGCGTGCGCGTGTTGGTGAAGCCGTAGTGGAACTCCTCCGGCGTGAGCATCACGGTCCGGTGGCGATTGGCCGGGTTCTTCAGCGCCACCGACGCGACCTTGGCCTGGGCGACGGGCAGCACGTACACGCCGTGGATCTGCGCCGGGCTGATCGCCACGGCCGAGGCGCCGAGGCCGCGATCCAGCAGGAGCTGCGTGATGAGGCCACCGAACGAGTGGCCCATGATGATCGGCGGGGCATCGAGACCGCGGATGATCCGGTCGTAGTGGTCGGTGATCTCCTTGACCCCGAGCCGCTCGTACCTGAAGGTGTTCAGGCGAACCTCCTCCACCGTCCCCTCGAGCCCCGGCCAGGCCGGTGCGAGCACGGTGTACCCCTTCGACTCGAAGCGCTGCTGCCAGCCTTCCCAGCTGAGCGGCGTGAGCCAAAGACCGTGAATGAGGACGATGGTCGGCTTCTGCGCCGCCGGGGTGGCGTCGGCGTCGGGTGGGTTCGTGGTCATGAGGCTCCGATCCAGGGTTCCCGCCCAGACTGGTCCAGTCCGCCGGGACAGGCATCACCCGGTACGGATGAGACGACGCGCAACCGCGTCGGCCGGACGCAGCGCGAACGGCTGCTCCGGTGGCTTGCCGTGCTTCTCGCTGACTTGGACACGCTCCCGGGGGCCTTCGGCAACCGTTTCAGGCCGGACGCCTTCCAGGTCATCGGCGACCACCGGCGAGGGCACGGGCGGACCGCCGAACGAGGTCGGTGAAGCTCATCGCCTGTGCGGGACACACCACCAGGTCGCCGTGCGCGGTTCCCTAGGTCAGCTCGCAGACGTGTGGTCGGAGTGCTTTGGCGAAGGGTTGGGGGTCGGCCAGGTAGGCCATGTGCCCGCCGGGCAGTTCGACGAGCGGGGTGTCGAGGTGGTGAGCGAGCCACTCGGCGGCCTCATAGCGCCAGTGGCCGGCTGCTTCCGGATCTCTGTTCGTCGCACCGGCTGTCACCACGCGCGGTATCCGGATCGACCTGAGCTCGGCGGGCGAGGGATCGTAGGTGAGGTAGTGGTCGATCTCGATCCCCAGCAGAACATCCGCATTCCCCAGCAGCCGGTCACGGAGCTCGCGGTCGAGCGACGCGTACGCCTCGTCGCCCATGACGCTGCGGAGGAACAGCTCGGTCGCGAGCCTGGGACCGCCCTGGGCGAGACCTTCGTCCACCAGTTTCCTGCGCCCGGCCCGGACCTGGTCGATGGTGGACACTCCCGAGGGAAAGGGCGGCTCGTGGAAGATCGCCCCACGCAGTACGTCGGGGTGGCGCAGGCACAGGGCGGCCAGGATTCCGGCGGCCGCGCTGGTACCGAAGGCGACGGCCGGGGTCAGCTCCAGTACGGCTAGCAACTCCGCGGCGTCGTCGGCCTGCTCGAGCATCGTGGTTGTGGTCCAGTCCGCGGGGCGCGGGCTGCGCGAGTTTCCCCTGCGGTCGTAGGTGATGACTGTGTACTCATCGGCGAAGGCGTCGGCGATCCCGGTCCAGTGACCGGCATCGCCACTCGCTCCGGAGATGAACAGGACCGCCGGCCCGCTACCACGACGCTCGTAGTACAGCCGTGCACCGTTGACGTCCGCCCAAGCCATTCGCATCACCGCGCCCGTCCATCATCCCGTCTCGGTCCGACGGCCACCTGGACGGCTAATTTCGTTGAGCCCGCACCCGTGATCGTGTTGGCTGGCGGCTCCGAACTGTCGGTACCGCTTGCTGGAGCAGGGAGTTGAACGTGCCGGACGATGTTGTCGACCCCGGTGCCCACAATCGGGCGGCCTGGGACAAGTACGTCCAGGCGGGGAACGAGTGGTCGCGGCCGGTGAGTACCGAGGAGGTCGAGCGCGCCCGCAGGGGCGACTGGTCGATCGTCCTCATCGGGCGTGAGCCGGTCGACCGGTCCTGGTTGCCGGCGGACCTGACCGGCAAGGACGTGTTGTGCCTGGCCTCCGGTGGTGGTCAGCAGGGTCCGATCCTCGCCGCGGCCGGAGCGCGGGTCACCGTGTTCGACAACTCGCCCCGCCAGCTCGGCCAGGACGAGATGGTGGCGGCGCGCGACGGGCTCGAGCTGCGCACCGTCCTGGGTGACATGCGTGACCTCAGCGCCTTCGGCGACGCGGCGTTCGACGTTGTGTTCAACCCGGTCTCGAACGTATTCGTCCCCGACCTGGCGCCGGTGTGGCGTGAGTGCTTCCGCGTCCTGCGACCGGGCGGAACTCTGCTCGTGGGCTTCCTCAACCCCGATGCGTACCTGTTCGACCACGAGGCCCTCGACGAGCGCGACGAGCTGATCGTCGTGCACAAGCTGCCGTACAGCGATGTGACTCAGTACTCCGCTGAGGAACGCGCCGCGAAGTTCGGCGCGGACGCCGCTCTCGAATACAGCCACACCCTCACCGACCAGCTCGGCGGGCAACTGGCCGCGGGATTCGTCCTCACCGGCTTCGCGGAAGCACCGGACCACGCCAACGCATCCGCCCAGTACATGTCGAACTACTTCGCGACGCTGTCGGTCAAACCAGCCTGACCGGCCCGTGAATCAGACCAGGACGCCGTCCGGGCCGAGCCTGCCGGTGCGTCATTGAATCGGTGACATCCATTCTTGTCATCGTTTCGACGACATGATAGAACCGGAGGTGCGTATTGACGACACAGCCGATGTCTCACGAGGAGGTGCAGACCAATGTTGATGCGCACGGATCCCTTCCGGGAACTGGACCGACTGACCCAGCAGGTCTTCGGGGGCGGTGCGACGCCAGGGACCTGGTCGAGGCCGAACCCGATGCCCTTGGACGCCTACCGTTCGGGTGACGAATACGTGGTGGCGTTCGATCTGCCCGGAGTGACGGCGGATGCGATCGAGCTCGACATCGAACGCAACGTGTTGACGATCAAGGCCGAGCGGCGTCCGCCGAAGCTCGGCGAGAACGTCGAGATGCAGGTCTCCGAACGTCCGCTCGGTGTCTTCTCGCGCCAACTGTTCCTTGGCGAGACCCTGGACACCGACCGGATCGAGGCCGGCTACGAGGCCGGGGTCCTGACGTTGCGGATTCCCATCGCCGAGCAGGCCAAGCCGCGCAAGATCGCCATCAGCGGAACCGACGAGCACAAACAGATCGGCGTCTGACCCGATCTGAGCTCGAGGTCTGGAGCGGCGCGATGAGCACCATCACGGCCCCGACGGCCGAGCCCGGCCTGGAGCGGCTCGCACGGGATGAGTTCCTCGACCTGGTCTGCGACGACGTCGACCTGCTCCGGGCCGAATTCGATGCCCTGATCGCGGCGAGCTGGGACGATCCACCGGGCCGGCGACCGCCCAGTCCGCCGCAGCGGCCGGCGGAGTTGCCGCACGCGTACCGGCGACCGGCACCGGTCCACAGTGGCCCGGAGGAAGTCGTCGACCCTTCGACCGCCGTGGCTCGGCAGCGCGGGCCCCCGCGCACCGAAACAGGATGAATCGCAGGTCAACCGTCCGAGAAAGGAGGTGGTCCACTCCGACGCCGAATCGGAGTCACACCCACGCTTGAGCCCCAGTTGGCGATGTGGCGGCCCGCGGTACTGATCGGGGACCGCGACACCCCGCGCCGTCCCACCGGATCGCACGATTCAACGGCGAGGCCGTCACATCGCCCGCATCACCCCGTCAGCCCTACTCACGGATTCCACTCCGACCATGACCGCACCGGCAACCCAGGACCTGTATGCCCTGCTCGGTGTCGCGCCGACCGCCGACGGCACCGAACTCGACCACGCCTTCCGCGTCCTCGCCCGCCGTCTCCACCCCGACCTGCGGACGCCGGACGCCGACAGCGACGCATTTCAGCAAGTTCTCGCCGCCTACGCCGTGCTCCGTGACCCGATCGCTCGCAGCGACTACGACCGAGGCCGGGCATCAGCCGCCCCGGCCGCTGGTACGACCGAGACTGCGATGTCGACACCGGCGGCCGATCGAGGCCGCGGACGAACACGGGCACGACCTTCAAGCGGACCTGCGCTGCGGGTCGGCCCGGTGCACCGCCATCGAAGTGCACCTTGAGTACGCCCTGCGTTCAGCTCAGCGAATCGCCGTAACGGCTGTCCGTGCGCCGGGTTGGTGGTGGGTCGCTGCTAGCGATGGGTCAATGGGTAAAGCCTTCGCGTTGAGCCTGTTCGTCGGCGACGCGGACGCCGTAGCGGTACGCGAGTTTGCCGCCGAGCCAGCCGGAGATCCCTAGTATCGCCAGCGCGATCAGGCTGAGGACGAACCCGGCAACGCTCGCCTCTTCGTATCCCTGGCTTGCGCGCACGACGAAGCTCACGACGAACAGCGCTACGACCGCGAGGTTCGGAAGACCGCCGCGGCCAAGGCGCCGATCGGTACGGTCACGAGGACCGGGTGGAAAGGAACCCGCCGAAACCGGGGTCCGCACCCGGACGCCGGTGCGAAGGAGGTTGCGCGGCCCCCGCAGGCCATCGCGTTCTCACTGGATGCCACCGCATGTCCGCGGGCCTGCGTCTCGGGAAGCAGGTCACGGTGCTGAGCTGCGCGGTGCGCGCTCACCTGTTAGTTGCTGAGTTCGTCCTCTTCAGACGCTTCGGCCGGCGGTTCGCTGGCGGAGATGATCTCTTCGGCGACGTCACGCGGCGAGGTGTCGGTTTCCTCCGCGTACTGGTGCAGGACCGCGTCGGCGGCCGAGGAGGTGAGGTCGTGACGTTCCATGAGGATCCCGGTCGCCGTGCCGAGGAGCTGCTCGCTCTTCACCCTCTTGACGAGTTCCTGTTCGGCCTGGGCGTCGTCGACCGCGATCTCGGCGTACGTAGCCAGGACGGACTCGGAGGCGGCGTCGGTGCTGAAGGCGTCGGTCTTGGTGCTGTACAGGCTGAGCACCCCGACGACGAGGTCGCCGGCTCGCAGCGGAATGTGGAGCATGGAGCGCAGTCCGGTGCTGAGGGCGGCCCCCTGCCAGACCGGCCAGGTTGTCGCGGTCGCGACGTCAGGGACCCGAACGGTCTCACCCTCGGTGAACGCGGTCAGCATCGGGCCTTCACCGGCCTTCAGCTGCGCTCGGTACAGCTCCAGCACGACGGGGTCGGTGACCGCCGCCGGCGCAGGGCGGCCGGCGTCGTCGGCCAAGACAACTCCGGCCTGGACCGAGTCGAGCTCGGCCACCGCGAACGCGACCACCGCCTCGACCGTCTCGGCCACCCCCGGCAGGGCATGCAGTTGCAGCCGCAGATCGGCGAATCGCTGCGCGGCAGGACTCGATCGCTGCTCCTCGTCGCGGCTCATCCCGACAGCCTGCCACGATCCGTGACCGGCGCGTAGCCGCCAAACTTGTGCGCGGACGATGTCGAAGCCTCCGTCGCCGGCACCGCCCGGCGGCCTGCCCGGAGGAGTGGGGACGGTCCGGGTCCGCTGCCGGTCTGAACGGGCCCCGACCTCGAAACGATCCGGCCCCCGAGAAAGCCGTGACCGTCTCTACCGGCCCGGTACCCAGCGACCGCGCGCTGATTCATCCGCCGACCGACGTCAGTGTGGCAATCTGCGGGTGTCGATCAGCTGCTGTGCGACGTCCCGTAGCTTGGTGTTGTTGTCCTGGGAGTAGCGCTTGAGCACGGCGAAGGCCTGGTCGGCGTCGAAGTCGTAGCGCTCCATCAGAATGCCCATCGCCTGACCGACCAGTTTCCGGGCATCAACCGCCGCGGCCAGCGTTTCCTGGTGTTTGGCGGTGGCCACCGCGACCGAGGCGTGACGAGCCAGGATGTGGGCGATCGCCTCTTCGTCCGGGCCGAACGCGTCCGGTTCGCTGCTGTAGAGGCCGAGGACACCGTGTGTTCCCTGCGCGGTGGTCAGCGGCACGTCGAGCACGCTGCGCACGCCGAGTCCGAGGACTTTGCCGGCCCAGTCCGGCCACCGGCTCTCAGCGGCGGTATCTGTCACCAGCACCGTCGTGTGATTGCGCATCGACTCCACCAGCGGCCCGTCCTGGCCGGCCATCTGGAACTGGTAGATCTCGGCAACCACCGGGTCGGTGACCGCGGGTACCTCCGGTTGCCCGCCCCGGCTGTACAGCGCGACGCCCGCATGGCTGCAGCTCAGCGCCTGGAGCGCGAACTGCACGACAGCGTCGACGGTCTCCTCGACGCCGGCTGCGTCGTGCATCTCGGTCGCCAGCCGCGCGAAGACCTCGACGGTATCCTCACCCTTTGCCGAGATCGGCTGGGGCGACGGTTCAGTGGTGGCTCCAGTGGAGACCGGCCTGGAGCGACTGTTCTCCTCCATATCGTCATCATGCCCCCAACCTGGCGAGAATGACCCATACCGGGAGGCGCACACGACGAGCACGACCTACGAAACGTCACTCGGCCGGCGTACGTCCTCAGACGGGTGCGGTCTCGACGAGGTCAGCCCCGGCGAGGACCACACGCTGCGGTGGATCTACCTGCACCTGCCGACCGCGTATTTTCGACGTTCAACGGGTCTGTATCGCGCTCGACGGGGCATCAGCCGGCGGACCGCGGTGACAAGCGCTCCAGTACTACGCGTACGGGTGGCCAGCGGTCGCGGCCTTGGCGGGTTGCCGCGTACGCCCGCAGGGTGACGTGGGGTTCGTGCAGTGGGAGGACGGTGACTCCGCTGCGAGTGGGCCGGTCGGTTGGGAGGAGTGCGACGCCGTGGTGGGCTTCGATGAGCTCCTCGACGAGGTCCAGGGAATCGATCCGGTGGACGATCGCCGGCGTGAACCCGGACATCGACGCCAGGATGCGCAGTACTTCCTCGTCGGCGGTGTTGCGGGAGTTCACGATCCAGGGGCGGGCCGCGTACGCGCCGAGATCCCGGGCGGTCTCGTCACTCGGTACGCCGAGACCCCAGTCGGCCGCCCAGAGCGCTGCGACCTTGTGCTCACTCCGCCAGGACACCGGGGCCAGGTTGTAGTCGTAGGTGAGGACCACGTCCACGTCGTCGCGGCTCAGCAGGTCGACGGCCTCCAGCGGCTCGTGTTCGTGGATGCGGACCTCGACGCCGGGATGGGACCGGGAGAGGTCGTCGATCGCGGGCAGCAGTGACCGCCGGATGGCGGTCTCGAAGCCGGCGACCCGCACAACACCGGCGGGTTCGGCCGCCGGGTCGAGGTCCAGGCGCGCGGCGTCGACGGCGGTCAGGATGGTGACGGCGTGCTCGGCCAGTCTGGCGCCCGCCGGGGTGAGGCGTACCCGGCGACCGTGCGGCTCGACGAGCGGCGTACCGACGTCACGGGCCAGGGCGGCGATGCCTTGCGAAACGGTGGAGGTGGTCGTGCCGAGTTCGGCCGCGACCTCGTGCATGGAGCCGAGCCTGGACAGTTCGAGCAGCAGCCTGAGCCGACGGACGTCCACCCACGCATTGTGTGAGTTTCCTGAACGCTATGTCCATGAATTTCACGTGGACGTGAACGGTCTCGGTGCGTTCACTGGGGACATGGCTACTTCCCCCGCACGGACCGGCGCCGCGATGGCGGTGGCGTCCATGCTCTGCGTCCAGCTCGGCCTGGCCGTCTCGATCGGCCTGATCGACCGGATCGGTGCTGACGGAGCGGCCTGGCTGCGGTTGTTCTGGGCGGGCCTCCTGCTCGCGATCGTCGTCCGGCCGCGACCTTCGACCTTCAGCCGGAAGACGTTGCGGGCGGGCGTCGCCCTCGGGCTGGTCACCACTGGTATCACCATGCTCTTCATGGCGGCGGTGGAACGGCTCCCGCTGGGAACGGCCAGCGCCCTCGAGTTCCTCGGACCGCTGGGTGTGGCCGTAGCGCGGAGCCGCGGTTCGGCGCGGGTGTGGGCGCTGGTGGCCGCCGCGGGTGTGGTGTGCCTGACCCAGCCGTGGGCGGGCGGCGCCGACCCCGTCGGGGTCGCGTTCGCGCTGGCGGCGGCCGCGTGCTGGGCGGCGTACATCCTGCTCACGCAGAAGGTCGGCGACTCGGTGAACGGCATCGCCGGCCTCGCGATCTCCCTGCCGGTCGCGGCCGTCGTCGCCACCGTCGTCGCCGGACCGGCGGTCCTCCCCCGCCTGACTCCGGAGCTGCTGATCATTGGTCTGGGGCTCGCCGTCCTGCTCCCGGTCGTGCCGTTCGCCCTGGAGATGCTGGCCTTGCGCCGTCTGACCACCGGCGCGTTCGGCACCCTGATGGCCCTGGAACCGGCCTTCGCGCTCGCCATCGGTTTCGCCGTCCTGCACCAGGCTCCGAACCTGCTCGCCGTCGCCGGCATCGGCCTGGTCGTCGCCGCAGGCATCGGCGCCGAACGCACCGGCTCGCGCCGACCACCGGCAACTGCTCCGGTGATCGCCCCCGCCGTTCCTTGAGATACGCCCCGCGCGCGGGCCGTCCGGAGCGAACCTGCCAGGATGTTGCCAACGTTGTCATACATCGCTGAGCAGGTCCGCTCGGATGCGGGCCGGGGAGGATTCGCCGGATGCGGATCGTGCAGGTTGGACTGGGTGGTTTCGGGCGGAACTGGGCCGAGGAGATGATCCCGCAGGTGGCGGAGGTCGAGGTGGTGGCGACCGCCGATGTCGCCGAGGCGTCCCGGCAGGCCGCGATCGACGCGGGGATCGCGGACCCGAAGACCTGTTACGCGACCACCGAGCAGGCCATCGAGGACAGCGACGCGGACGCGGTACTGGTGACCGCGAGCCTGGTCGGGCACGTACCGGCGGTCCGGGCCGCGCTCGAGGCCGGCAAGCACGTGATGGTGGAGAAGCCGTTCGCGCCGACCGTGGCCGAGGCCCGCGAGCTGGTGGACCTGGCCGAGTCGGCCGGCCTGGTGCTCGCGGTCAGCCAGAACTACCGGTTCTTCCCGGCTGTCCGGGCGGTCCAGCAGTTGGTCCGTTCCGGTGACCTGGGCGACCTGCACGCCGTCGAGCTGGACTTCCGCCGGTTCTCCGGTTCCGACGGACGCCGCGGCCCGCACCACTTCCTGGACGAGCCGCTGCTGGTGGACATGTCGATCCACCACTTCGACCTGTTCCGTGCTGTCCTCGGCCAGAACCCCACCCAGATCACCTGCAAGACCTGGGATCCGGAGTGGTCGCTGTTCAGCGGACCGTCCGAAGGAGTCGCGCTGATCGACTTCGAGGCCGGGGTGACCGCCAGCTACCGCGGCAGCTGGGTCAGCCACGGTACGCCGACTGCCTGGGCCGGGCAGTGGCGGATGGACTTCACCGACGCCAGTGTGGAGTGGACCAGCCGCGGCGACGGCAAGGACGGCTGGACCTCCGACGAGGTGTGGATCCGCCGGGGCGACAGCCTCCGCCAGGTGGAGCTGCCGACCATGCCGCTGACCGACCGGGCCGGCAGCCTGACCGAGTTCGTGCAGGCGATCAAGGACGGTCGCGAGCCGGAGAACTCGGGCCGGGACAACCTCAGCAGCCTGGCCCTGACCTATGCCGCGGTCGAATCCGCGGCCAACGGCCGGACCGTCAAGGTCGGCGCCTGAGCATCCCGGCTCAGCCCGGGTCCCCGACGCAGAGGTCCTCTCCGATTCTGGAGAGGACCTCGGCGTTCGTCAGCGGGCGATGGGCTTCGTCGTCCTGACGAGCGTGGCGGTGTCGGTCGCCGGGTCGTACGTCCAGAGACCGACCACCACCGAGCTGGGACCGCCAGGTACGTCGGCCGGAGCGCCGACCGTGACGGTGCCGGACGCGCCGTTGCAGTAGATGACGCTGCGATACGTCGGATACTCCGTGGACCCCACGTAGGGGGTGACCGAGGCGAACCGGCAGCCGCTTCCGGAAACCGAGTGGAGAATGCCCGTGGCCGAGACCGAGCGGTTGGAGAAGCTGACGCTGCCCGAGTAGTAGCTGGCGCCATAGGTCAGGGATCGGAAAGGAATCGCGGCGGTTTCGGCCGCTTGGGCGGAAGGCGCGGCAACGCCGATCGTGCCGAGAGTGGCCACCAGGCCGACAGCAGCCGCAACAAGTCGTCGCACATCTACTCCTTGGAGTTGTGGTCGATTCGCAAGGAGTTTGCGACCCGCACCCCCAACAGCGGAAGCCTTTTGCAGCTTGTGGCAGCGCGGAACTGTCACCCGCGGAACGGAGCCAGCCTGATCGTCACGTCGCTGAGGGCGAAGCGGTGGAGGTACCAGGCGCGGCCGTGCGGGACTTGTTTGGCTTCGGCTCGGAACAACCTGCTGAACTCCCGCTTGAAGCCTAGGCGTGGGTAGTCCCGCACGACTGTCTCGCGGACCGCGTCGGGGATGTGATTGCTGCGCAGCCCGAACACGTCGACGGCCGCGCCGGAGGACAGCAGGAAGGCTTCGGCACCGCGATCGACGCCGACGCCCGGGGTGTGGTGCAGGGCGATCGCGTTCGTCACGAGCTCGCGTTCTCTCTCCGGTACGTCGTGGCGGTCGGTGAAATCGCGGGCCAGTGCCGCGCTGCGTACCGTGAAGTCGACGTCGCGGGTCCGGCTCGGTAGGCCGGTGTCGTGGAACATCGCGGCGACGTACAGCAACTCGTGATCGAACTCGACGTGGTCGAGCGCGGCGATGGCCGCGCCCCAGGCGTACGCACGGCGCGAGTGGTTGAGCAGAGCCGGTGTGAGGACGTCCTGGGCAGCAGCCTCGGCGTCTCTTGCCAGTACGGAATCCGGTGGGACCAGCGCATCCGGTGCGACCGAAGCCCGGCGGCCCGCATGGGTTCGCGTGGCCATCGCGAGGTTGCCGACAACGATGTCGCGGTGGCTGCGCAGGAGTGGCCGGGCCAGCGAGATTCGTTCGCGCAACGTCAGCACACCACCGGTGCGCTCGGTCCACCCGATGGATCCGATGGCGGGTTGGTTCATGCGAATCTCACCGTTCCTCGTCGGTGTCAGGGTAACTGCCGGGTCGACAGCACCGACCCGTAGCGCGAAACTGCCAGCAAGGCCGCGACACCGCGCATCCCGGGGGCGCGCAGGTACCGCCAGACGTCGGCGGCGGTCGGGGGAGGTGTTCGGACGTGAACGATGGCAGGACCGAAGAGCAGCTGGAACCGGCAGAAGCCGACCGCGTGGAGGTCGTCGTGGTGGGCGCCGGCCAGGCCGGGCTGGCGATCGGGTACTTCCTGGCCCGGCAAGGTCGCCGGTTCCTGATCCTCGAGGCCGCCGATTCGGTGGGCGCGGCCTGGCGGGACCGGTGGGACTCGCTCGCCCTGTTCACACCACGCCGGTACGACGCACTCCCCGGCCTGGCCTTTCCGGGCGAGCCCGACGGCTACCCGAACCGCGACGAGGTGGTCTCGTACCTCACCACATACGCGGAGACCTTCAAGCTCCCGGTGGTTCTGAACACCGCGGTCAGGTCACTCACCCAGATCGACGACGGGTTCGAGCTCAACTGCGTCGGCAGGAGAGTGCGGGCCGACCAGGTCGTGGTGGCGACCGGTCCGTTCCAGCTGCCGTCGACGCCGGCGCTGGCCGGTCAGCTCGGTCCCGAGGTCGTCCAGCTGCACAGCACGGGGTACCGGCAACCGGGCAACCTCCCGGCCGGGACCGTGCTGGTGGTCGGTGGGGGCAACACCGGCTTCCAGATCGCGACGGAGCTGGCCGGTACCCACGCGGTCCACCTCTCGGTCGGCTCGCGGCAGACGCCCTTGCCCCAGAAGATCGGGCGTCGCGACCTGTTCTGGTGGCTCACCAAGACACGGCTGCTCACCCTGACGGTCGATTCCCGCCTCGGGCGCCGGCTGAGCAAGCGGGAGACCCTCATCGGCTCGAGCCCGAAGCAGCTCCGACGTCTCGGGGTCGAGCTGCATCCACGAGCGGTCAGCGCGTCGAACGACACCGTGAACTTCGCCGACGGCACCCACCTCCGCGTCGACGCGGTCGTCTGGGCCACCGGGTACCAGCCCGACCGCTCCTGGATCGACCCCTCCGTCCTCGATGCCGCGGGGCGGGTCCGCCACCACCGTGGAGTGACCAGTCTGCCGGGTTTCTACTTCCTCGGCCTGTACTGGCAGCACACCCGCGGCTCGGCGTTGCTCGGCTGGGTGAAGGACGACGCCGAGTACCTCGCCGCCCGGATCCAGATCCTGGCCGACAGCCGCGAACCACCGCGAGAGACAAACACCCAGGCGACGGCAGACCAGGAGGAGGCCAGCCATGTCGAGCCACAGTGACCACACCGAAAGCGTGAACTTCCCCACCGACCTCCGTGACCTCCCGGCATCCCGGCCCACCGAGAGCGTCACTCTCGCGAACGGGGAGGAGTACGCCCTGAGGATCGCGCCGATGGTCAAGCAGCTGGGCGATGTGGCTGTGCGCATGCTTGCGTACAACGGGTCGGTGCCCGGGCCGACGCTGCGGGTCCAGCAGGGGTCGGAAGTGGTCGTCAACGTGACCAACGAAGCCGACACCGAGGCCACCGTGCACTGGCACGGGCTGCGGTTGGAGAACGCGTACGACGGGACCCACGAGACCCAGACGCCGATGCGGGTGGGACAGAGCTTCAGCTATCGGCTGCAGTTCCACGATCCCGGCCTGTACTGGTACCACCCGCACATCCGCGAGGACTACGGCCAGGAGATGGGCCTGTACGGCAACATCGTGGTCGTCCCGTCGGACCCCGGCTACTGGCCCCCGGTCAACCGGGAGGAGCTGATCACCCTCGACGACGTGCTGCTCGAGGACGGTCGGATCGCGTCGTTCAGCCGCACCGAGACGACGTACGTGGCGATGGGTCGATTCGGCAACACCATGCTCGTCAGCGGCGACCTGACCGCCGAACTGTCGGCCGACCTCGGCGAGGTGGTCCGCCTCTACCTCACCAACACGGCCAACACGCGCGTCTTCAACGTCGGCTTCGACCGGGCCCGGATGAAGCTGGTCGGCGGTGACAGCGGCAGGGTCGAGCAGGAGGAGTTCGTCACCGAGGTGATGCTCGCGCCGTCGGAGCGGATCGTCGTCGACGTCCTGTTCGACCGGCCCGGCACGGTGACCCTCGAGCACCGGCATCCGGAGCGTACCTATCCCCTGGCGTCGGTCACCGTTCGCGACACCCCGGCCGAGCCGGCGCTGAGCGAGCAGTTCGAGGTGCTCCGTACCAACGCCGACCTGACCGCCGAACGGGATCGGCTGCGCCGGTACCGCGAGGTGGCGCCGGACAAGACGCTCGCGTTCGTGGCGGAGATGGACCTGGGCGAACCCGGAGGCGCCACCACCTACACCTGCCCGATGCATCTCGACGTCGTGAGCGACGCGCCCGACCGCTGTCCGCAGTGCGGGATGAAGCTCATGCCGTCAGAACTCGTCCACCAACTCCAGGAGGATCACCGCGACGAATCCACCTCATCCCAGCACCACGCGGGTGGTCACGGCCATGAGGCGACCGGTGGTATCGAGTGGGAGGACGACATGGTGGACGTCAATCGGATCACCACCCCAGCCACCATGCGCTGGAAGCTCGTCGACCGCAGCACCGCGGCGGAGAACCACGCGATCGACTGGCGCTTCACAGTCGGCGACCAGGTGAAGATCCGGCTGGTCAACGAGATGGACTCGGACCACCCGATGCACCACCCCTTCCACATCCACGGCGCGGGCCGCTTCCTGATCCTGAGCCGCGACGACACCGTCGACCCCAACCTGGTCTGGAAGGACACCGTCCTCGTCCGCACCGGCGAAACCGTCGACATCCTCCTCGACGTGACCAACCCGGGCCTGTGGATGGCCCATTGCCACATCGCCGAACACCACGAGAGCGGGATGATGTTCAGCTTCACCGTCGACCCCTAGGTTCCCCGTCAGTTGCAGCTTCTTGCAGCTATCAAGCGCTTGACTATCCACGGTGCTGGGCCGAGGCTTCCGTGGGGATGCGGCTCGCGCATGCCCACTCCGTCCAACAGTCAGGGGCTTACGTGCGCAAGTTCGGCGCCGCGGCGCTTCTTCTTGCTCTTTGCAGCTCGGTCGGCGTCATCGCCACGAGCGGTACTCCGGCCACAGCGGCCGGCGATGCCACGTCCGCGAGTCGGGCCAGGACCGACGAGCTCACCCTCCGAACCGGCCAAACTCTCGCGAAGGTCAAAGCGTCGATTCCGTCCGGCAGCTATGCGGGCGCCTACGTCGACCCGAGTTCCGGTACCTTGCGCGTCCTGGTCACTCAGCAGGCGAAGGCGCCCGCCTTGGACACGCGGGCCGACGCTCCGCTCGAACTCGTCAAGGCGCGGTACTCGCTGGCGTACCTCGAGCAGCGGATGGGTGAGGTCTTCGCTGCCCGGGAGAAGCTGAACGGCAAGAACTCCCGCATCGTGAGCGTCGACGTCGACGAGGCCGCGAACTCGCTCCAGGTGGCCGTCGACGGGCCGATCGACGCCGCCCTCCGCGGCCGGATCACCCGGCTCGCGCCGGACACCCCGCTGGAACTCGTCCAGGGGAACTCCTTCGCCCCGCAACGGTACGCGGGGAGTCGCGTCGACGACTTCGCGCCTTGGAGTGCGGGCGTCTTCATCTACAACAAGACCACCGGCGGCGGATGCTCGTCCGGTCCCGGTGTCCATGTCGGCTCGACGAAGTACATGGTCACGGCCGCCCACTGCGCGACGGCCACGGGTCAGCAGTTCTACCAAGGACACCAGGACGTCCCGTCGGTCACGCCCGAGCTGGTCGGCACGGTGGCGAACCGGTCCGGGTACCCCAACCTCGACGCCATGCTGGTGAACGGCAACACGGCCAACACGGTGTACCGCTCCTGGTACAACTTCTACACCGCGAGTTCGGCGCCGTGGGAGAGCCTGACCGGCCAGACGGTGTGCACGGGCGGCGCCTACTCGGGTGAGCGGTGTGGCCTCGTCATCGGGCAGACCAACGTCTGCAGCGACAGTCTCCGCAGCTGTGGTCTGACGATCGCCACCGGTCCCGTCAACACCGTCGCGGCCGGCGAAGGCGACAGCGGCGGACCCGTCTACATCACGGCACCAGGCCTGCGGTACAGCGGAATCGTCACCGGTCCGGTGAACCCCGCGAACAGCATCACCTGCCTGAACTATCCCAGCGGACTCCGCAGCTGCTCGAACGCCATCGTCTTCACCAGGATCCAGAACATCCTGGCCTATTTCGGAGCTTCCCTGAACTGACGTCCGTGGCGGGTCTCGTCGGCCACGATGGCGGTGACCGACAGCGCGGTGTCGAAGTTCGGGACGAGCTGGGTTTTCGTCAATGCGAAGGCGATTCCGCCGGCCGGGTCCGCGTACGCGTAACTCCCACCGCCGCCCGGCCACCCGAACGCGACGGACTTCTCCTCGGCCGGGGCGCCGATCCGGCCGAGCGGGAAGCCCAGCCCCATCCGTGCCGGCGTGCCGAACACCTGATCCACACCTTCGAACGCCACCGCGGAAAGCGGCGCGGGGTCCACCAGTTCGCCTTGCAGGACCGCGTTGAACATCGCAGCCAATCCGTGGGCCGTGGCACTACACACCGACGGGATGTCGGCCCGCAGGATCTCGCCGTCGTTGCCGAACTCGGCACTCGGCCCGCTCTCCCAAGGCGCCAGTACCGCGTCACCGTCCTCCGAGCCGGCCGGCCATTGCGACGCGTCCTGCTCCAAGTGCGCCAACTCCGGCAACGACTCGTCCGGTACGCCGAAGTAGAGCTCCCCGTCGATTCCGAGCGGCACGGTGATCCACTCCCGCAGCAACTCCCCCATGGTCCGCCCGGTCGCGCGACGAGCGAGCTCCCCGACGAGATACCCGAACGTGTACGAGTGGTACCCCAGCTCGGCACCAGGTCGCCAACGGGGCCGGGCAGCGGCCAGGGCAGCACAGACCCTGGACCAGTCCGGAAGCTCTCTCGGCGTGATCTCGCGCGGCATCGACGGAAGGCCGGCCGTGTGGGTCAGCACGTGCCGAAGCGTCGCCGTTTCCTTGCCGTACGCACCGAACTCGGGCCACAGCTCCGTGATCGGGCTGTCGAGCTGGACGTACCCCCGGGAGACCAGCAGCTGCGCGAGCGTGGCCGTGACGTTCTTGCCGGTGGAGAAGCTGAGGACCGGCGTACCGGAACCGAGCGGCCGCGTCGGGTCGGCCGCGCCGGACACCGCGTCGACGATCAGCGTGCCGTCCCGATAGACGGCGACCTGCAGCCCGGACTCCGCGCCCGTACCGACCAGCAGGTCGATGTGTTGCTGAATCCGGTCCTGCAGGTCACCCATGCTCTCCACCTCTGTTCAGCTGCCCTGCCAGAAGCGACGTCGGAGCCGACTCAGCAGCTTCGACATGCCCCGACGGACGCCCTCAGTAGGAGTCGTGCAGCCGCATCCACTCGTACGGAGGGGTCTGTGGCCAGCCTTCCGGCGAGTCCTCCCAGTTCTCCTGACGCCCGTACGGCGTGAGGTCGAGCAGGTCGAAGACCACCATGAACGGCTCCTCGCCCCGCGCGTACGTCGTCCAGGTGTGGAAGATCTCCTCGCCGTCGCGGAGGAAGACGCTGATGCCCTGGATCTCCTCGCCGTCGACCGTGACCCCGAAGTCCTCGTTGAACGTGCTCCGCCCGGACGACACCCACGGCAGCGACCAGCCCATCCGCTTCCGGAACGGCAGCAGCGAACTCAGCGGGGCCCGCGACGCCAGCACGAACGACGTGTCGCGCGTGTGCAGGTGCGACAAGGGCCCGATGTGGTCGGCCATCATCGAGCAGCCGTCGCACCCCGCTTCCCAGTCGGTGCCGAACATGAAGTGCTGGACGATCAGCTGGCGCCTGCCCTCGAACAGGTCCAGCAGCCCCACTTCGCCCTGCTCGCTGTCGAACCGGTAGCCGGTCTCCACGCGGACCATCGGCAGCCGCCGTCGCCGGGCACTGACGGCGTCCTTCAGCTTGGTCAGCGCCTTCTCGTGCGCCAGCAGTTCGGCCCGCGCGCGCTCCCACTCCGCTCGGCTGACCACGGGCGGCCGTGCGCCGGATTGTTCAGTCATGCTCCCCATCCACGAACTCGGGTCGGCCGGTGCCGACGGACCAAGCATCGCGTCCCGGCGGGCCAACCACCGGGTGTGTACCATTTGGAACATGCACAGATCCCGGAGGTGTTCGCGGTGAGCGTTCTCGTGGCCGGAGCGGGTCCGACAGGGATGGTGACGGCGTTGACCCTCGCCGCCAACGGCGTGCCCTGCCGAGTACTGGAGCGGCGTCCGCAGTCGAGCGGCAGCTCCCGGGCACTCGGGCTGCAGGCTCGATCGATGGAGCTGCTGGCCGGTCTCGGCCTGGCCGACGAGGTCGAGCGGGTCGCGTACCGGCTCTCCGGCGCGTCGATCATGCGCGGCGACGCGGAGCTCTCCCGGCTGAGCTGGGTACCGCCGCAGAGCCCCTATCCGTACACGTACGTCCTCCCGCAGTCCGGGCTCGAGGAGATTCTCCGGGGCCGTCTGCGCGAGGTCGGCGTCGAGGTCGAGTACGGCGCGGAGGTGCGGACCGTCGTCCAGTACGACGATCGCGTCGGCGTGCAACTCGCCGACGGCCGGCCCCTGGAAGCGAGCTGGCTGGTCGGCGCGGACGGCTCCCGCAGCCGGGTACGCACCGAGCTCGAGATCGCGCTCGACGGCGGGGCGACCGGGGAGACGTACTACCTCGCCGACGTCGTCCTGGACGCGGCACCGCCGTTCCGGGACAGCGCGATGTGGCTGGGTCCCGCGGGCCCGCTGATGCTGATGCGGCTGCCCGGTCCGGTCGAGCTCTGGCGGATCTTCGTCGACATGACCGACGCGGCGCAGACCGAGGAACTCCCTGAGCCGAGCATCGCCGTACTGCAGCAACTCCTCGACGAACGCGGTCCCAGCCGGACCCGGATCGCCGACGTGCCGTGGACCTCGATCTTCCGTACCCGGGTGTGCCTGGCCGCCGAGTACCGTCGTGGCCGGGCCTTCCTCGCCGGGGATGCGGCGCACGTGTTCCCACCGTTCGGCGGGCAGGGCATGAACCTCGGGATCCAGGACGCGGTCAACCTGGCCTGGCGATTGGCCCGTGTCGAGCAGGGCGCGTCGGACCGCCTGCTCGACGGGTACGAGGCAGAACGTCACCCGGTCGCGGCCGCCACCATCCGCGACGTCGAGCGCCGACGGCAGCTGTACGCCCTGCGGAACCCGATCGCCCGGTCGCTCCGGGACGCGATGCTCCGGTTCGGAGCTCGGGTGCCGGGGGCCGCGCGGCAGGCGAGTCTGCAGAACTCGCAACTCGACCTCAGCTATCGCACCGGGCGCCGGCGACCGTTCAGCCCGGGTCCCGAGATCGGCGACCGCGCACCGGACGCCGCCCTCGCCGAAGGAACCGTCCACGACCGTCTCGGCGTCGACCACCTCACGCTGCTCCACTTCGATACCGCGCAGGGTGAACGTCTCGACGAACCCGGGACGGTGGTGGTGCGGATCGACGACGAGACGGACCCGGCCGGTACGACGCGGGCCCGCTACGGTCTGCGCCAGGGGTACGTCCTGATCCGCCCGGACGGCTACCTCGCCTCTCGCGGGACCGACCTCGCCGAGGTCCGCCGCGTGGTTGCCTCGATCAACGAACCGGCCCGGATCCGATGACCGGCGGCCGGGACGCGCTGCTGGAACGCGTGGTCGCCTGGTTCGCCGTCAACGGTGTCGGGGACACCAGTCTGCGCACCATCGCGGCCGGCGTCGGCAGCAGTCATCGCATGCTGATCTACCACTTCGGCTCCCGAGACGGACTCCTGGAGGCCGTCGTCGCCGTGACCTGGGGCGAACAGAAGCGAACGCTGGCCGGCCTGCTCGAGTCCGCAGCCGACCCGTACACCGTGGCGTACTCGTTCTGGCATCGGATCGCCGACGAAGCCTCGGTGTTCGGCCCGCTGTTCTTCGAGGTCGCAGCCGCCGCGATGCACGGCAAACCGTGGGCCGTCCTGCTGAAGCAATGGATCGAGGAGTGGAAGACCGTCCTGACCACGCTCTTCGTCCGGGCCGGCCACGACGAGGCGGAAGCGGCTCAACTGGCGCACATGACTCTCGCGCTCGCCCGCGGCCTGCTGTTCGAACTCGCCATCACCGGCAACGACGCCAGCGACCGCGCCTCAGCCGACAACGCGATCCGAACCTTCCTCGAGTCGACCCGAACGACCACGCGGTAGCCGAGGAGCCGACCCCGATCCCAGCCCAGTCAGCAGACACACCGAGTTGTGCGCACCATGAGCTCATCATCATTGCCTGGCTCGGTCTGTTCTGCGGCGGCGGATTCGCCAGGTGACGACGGCGGCGAGGACCACGGCGAGTGCGATCAGGGCGGTCGCTCGGCCGAAGGTTTTCTCGATCTGGGCGTACGAGTTGCCGGCCAGGTAGCCGATGAGGACGACGGCCGTACCCCAGACCGCCCCGCCGGCCGCGTTGTACGCCAGGAACTTCGGGTAGTGCATGCGAGACAGCCCAGCGAGAGCGGGCATGGTGGCTCGGAAGAACGCGACGAAGCGCCCGAAGAACACGGCCGTACCGCCGCGCTCGGCGAGTTGCTTCCGAGCGGCGTCGAGACGATCGGCCCGGCGGACCAGGAACCTGCTGCCCAGCAACTTCGGCCCGAAGGTCCGGCCAAGTTCGTACCCGACGGTGTCGCCGAGGATCGCGGCGAAGATCACGACGAGCAGGATCCCCGGCAGCGACACGTGACCGAGGCTCGCCGCCACCCCACCGAGCACGGCAGCGGTCTCACCGGGCAGGACGAACCCGACGAACAACGCGTCCTCCGCGAAAACGAGTAGCCCCACCAGTGCGTACACGGGCAGGCCGTCCAGCCCCAGCAACCAGTCGGTGAGCCGGGTCATGGCTGTGCGCGATCAGAGGCGCGATCAGAGGCACGATCAGAGGCCCGGTCGGAGGCACTGCGGGGAGCAGGTTTCATAGTGGCAAGGGTGGCGTGCACTCCGTGAAGAGCGGATGAAGGCCGCCTTCATCGAGGCTTCATGGAGCCCTGCCTACGGTCGACGAGACGCGGGTGACCCGGCCTGCGCGACGACGACCCGGTGGTGCGCGTGAGCGGTGGATCAGTGGTGTGGGATCAGAGCCAGGAGGATTGGTTCGGGGCCGTGAACCACCTGGCGCGGATCACTCCGTGGCTGCACACCCCCGCCCGCGTGTACGCCCAGCTCGGCGTGGGTGCGTTCGCCGGCCTGCTGCTGTTGTCGTGGTGGCTCGCCCGCGGGGACGGCGACCTCCGCCGGGTCGCCGCGGCTCTCTGGGCGCCGATCGGGATGCTGCTGGCGATCGGGATCAACCAGTACCTGGTCGCCGCCTTCGCCGAGCCGCGCCCGTACACGGTGTTGCCGCACTCGCTGGTCTTGGTCTCTCGGAGCAGCGACTACTCGTTCCCGAGCGACCACGCCGTGATGGCAGGCGCGGTCGCGGCCGGGATCTGGATAGCGCACCGCGTACTCGGCCTGATCACCGCGGCGCTCGCGGTACTGATGGCGTGGACCCGTGTGTACGTCGGAGCGCACTTCCCCCTCGACGTGGCCGTCGGTCTGCTCGTGGGAGCGGGAGTCGTCCTGGTGTCCTACGCCCTCGTCCGTCCACTCGCCAGACACGTGGTGGAGTTGCTGGAGCGGACCCGGGTACGCGTCCTGGTCACGGCGCTCTGACCGGACGGGTCGCTCGCACGGGTACTACGTTGAGTAGTGGCGAAGGGAGTGGTCGATGCGGGTCCTGGTCGCGGAGGACGACGTCCGGCTGGCCGCGTTGCTCCGGGAGACCCTCGAGGAAGCCGGGTGGCAGGTCGAGGTGGTCAACGACGGCCGCGCCGCGTACGACCGGCTGCTCGTCGACACGGCGTACGACGTGGTGCTGCTCGACTGGATGCTCCCCGGCATGGACGGAGTCAGCGTCGCCCGGCAGTGGCGGGGCCTCGGGATCGCCGTACCGATCCTGATGCTGACCGCGCGCGGTGACGTGCGGGACCGGATCGACGGCCTCGATGCGGGCGCCGACGACTACCTGCCGAAGCCCTTCGACCTCGACGAGTTGCTGGCCCGGCTCCGCGCGCTCTACCGCCGCAACGCCTTCGGCAGGGAGTCCCCCGCGCAGGTCGGCGACCTGGTCGTGGACCCGGTGGCGCGCCGGGTGTCGCGGGGTGGAGTGGACATCAACTTGTCCACCCGCGAGTTCGACATCCTGTACCTGCTGGCGTCGCACGCGGGCCAGGTCGTCACGCGGCTCACCATCCTCGACGAGGTGTGGGACGGTGAGACCGATCTGCGCAGCAACGTGATCGACGTCCACCTCGCCGCCATCCGGGCCAAGATCGACAGACCGTTCGGCGCCGACACGATCACCACGCTGCGCGGCACCGGGTACCGCCTCGAGACCGGGATCCGATGAGCGTGCGGGCCCGGCTGTCGCGGCTGCCACTCCGGGCCCGCCTGGTCGCCGGGTTCTCCGCGGCCACCTTCGTCGTCCTCGTCGCCGCCGGCGGCTTCGTGTACTGGCGGGTCGACTACGCCCTGGACCGCAGCCTGGACACCGAACTGACGCAGGCGAGCACAACCCTGGAGCCCCTGGTCCGACCCGACGGGCAGGTGTCCAACCGGGCAGCGGCCGAAGCGACCGGCGCGGCCTGGCAGATCCTCGACGCGAACGGGACGGTACTCGACCACGGCGGCCCCGCCGGGACGAACAGCCTCGTCGGTCAGGAGCAACTCGACCAGGTCGGGACCACCCCGCACACCTTCGACGTGGGCGCCTTCCTGCCCGTCTCCCACGAGCCGTACCGTCTCCACGTCGCCAAGCTGTCGGCATCGCAGTACCTGCTCGTCGGGGTACGCCGCGATCACCGTGACGAGGCCTTGCGCGAACTCCTCCTCCAACTCACGCTCGCGGGGCTCGGCCTCCTGGTCGTCACCGCGTTCGTCGGGGACCGGCTGGCCAAGGCCGCACTCCGCCCGGTCGAGCGGTACCGCCGCCGCGCCGCCGAGATCGCGAGCGGCGCCGCCGACCTGCGGCTCGACGTCCCACCCGATCGCGACGACGAGATCACCCGGCTCGGGCACACGTTCAACGACATGCTCGCCACCCTCGAAGGCGCGCTGGAGCGGGAACGCCAGTTCGTCAACGAGGCCAGCCACGAACTCCGGACCCCGATCACCCTGCTGACGAGCCGGATCCAGCTCGCCCTCCGCAAGCCGCGCACGCTGGAAGAGCACGAACGCACGCTCACCGAGCTCAAGGTCGACCTCGATCGCCTCGCGGCCCTCGCCGAGCAACTCCTGCAACTCAGCAGCCTCGACGGCAAGGGCCAACGGTCCGGCGATCTCGTCAACGCGACCGGCCGCGTGGTCAACCAGCGACGGCTCGCCGATCCGGGCGACGTCGGCCGGATCACCGTCAAGCTGCCGACCGGCGACCTGGAGGTACCCCTCGCCGACTTCGAGATCGACAGGATCCTCACCAACCTCCTCGACAACGCGGCCACCCACGGCACCGCGCCGTACGAGGTGACCGTCGACGAACCCGAGCAAGGCTGGGCCCGTCTCACCGTCACCGACGCGGGACCAGGCATGCCGCCCGCCCTGCTCGCGAACGCCACCCAGCGTTTCGCCCGAGCCGACGAAGCCCGCACCCGTCCAGGCTCCGGTCTCGGCCTCGCCCTGGTCGCCACCCTCGTCACCCAGGCCGGCGGCGAACTCCGCCTCTGCCACGCCAATCACCACACCACCCACGGCCACGGGGTACCGATCCCGTGCACCCACGGCCCAGCGATGACTGCCACCGTCCTCCTGCCTGGCGTTGACGCGACGCGAGCCTGAGTACGACGTGGCTCCCGGACACCACGACCGCTCCGACTGGTTAGCTACGCTGGGCGGCATCATGGACGGTTCCGGGTCGATGCGGCGGATCGGCGGACCGACAGCCCCTTCCCGACGCTGCTGCCCTGGCTGCTGCTGGTCGGTGGGGCCGTCGGTCTCACCGCCGCGGTCGTCCTGACGATCGAGAAGATCGCGCTGCTCCGCGACCCGGCGTACATCCCGAGCTGCAGCATCAACCCGATCCTGTCCTGCGGCTCGGTGATGACGACACCCAGGCCGAGGCATTCGGCTTCCCCAACCCGATCCTGGGCATCGCCGGCTTCGCGATCGTCACCACGACGGGCGCGGCCCTGCTGGCCGGTGCCCAGTTCCGGCGCTGGTACTGGCTCGGCCTCCAAGTGGGCACCACCTTCGGCGCGGTCTTCGTGCACTGGCTGATCTTTCTCCGCGTCGTCACCACGGCCACCAGATACCACGCAGTCGTTCTCACCGCCTGGTACGTCCTGGTGCTCGCCCTCATCACCGAACGCTTCTGGACCTACTGGACAACTCTGCTCTGAAGAAATCGCTCAGCCCGGTCGGATCGCGAATCGGTTGTGTGGGTGGCGCCGGGTGAAGCTGGGTGGCCGGTGAAGGGTCAGCGGCGGCCGCCGAAGGCCCAGAGGTGGACCTCGGAGCTGGGGTCGCCGTCGGCCTGGAGAATCGCGGCCGCGGTCTCGGAGTCAGGTGCTTCGAGCATCGCGGCCCGGCCGACGCGCTGGCCGTCCTCGAGCGTGAGGAGTTCGCCGTACACGATCAGGTGCTTGGACGTGACCGGTACCGACTCGCTCTCGGTGATGACCAGGTAGCGGTTGTAGCCCTCGACGGCTTCCGCGAAATCCCACATCGTGCGGCCGGCCAGCTTCTCGAACCGGTACACGCGAACCGAGTCGAACACCCCGGCCCGGTAGTACGGGTCCTCGTACGCGAACGCGCGAGCAGCCTCGTCGTCCGGAACCTCGACGACATGCAGACTGCCCGTCGTCTCGTCGTCGTCCCCGTACCCCGTGAGCGTGGGCCCGCGAGCGATCAACCGATCCCCGTAACCGTCCATGAAGGACTAGTGCTCCTCGGTCAGACTCACCTTGAGCCCGAACGACCCCGGACGATCGTGACCATAAACGAAGTACTCCACAATCCCGCACCCTAGGCGACGTCCCGGTCAGCGATGCCGCGGCTCCACCCGGTACCGGAATCCGTCGAACCGCGCCGCCCCGACATCGTCAGCCGGCCCGGTACTGAAGAGCGCGATGCGCGCGCCACGGTAGTCCGACCACGAGACGCTGTCCGTATTGCCAACCGGTTGATACGTCTCGCCGTCGAGGCTGAACGCGTACGTGACGTAGCCGCGGGCATCGATCACGAGCCGCAGCCAGACCGGGCCCACATCGATCGTCGGTCCGGTGGCGTCGTGCTCACCGGACGTCGCCAGGCCGAGCACATCGCCGTCTCGGCAAACCGTGATCGACGAGCTGTCCCGGCACAACATCCCCAGCCCCGCCGACTGCCCATCGCCCAGCCTGTCGGTGCCGACGCGAACGGTCGCGGTCGAGCCGTTTGTACCGAGCATGCGCCGCGTGAGCGTCGACGGAATCGCTCGCAGCTCGCCTGGCCGCAACGGCCTGGAAGCACGCAGCACGAGCCCGTCCGCGATCTCCCAGGATCCGGGCCGAGGAGCGTGGTTCCACTCCCACTCCGGGCCGAGCACCTCGCCATCGAAATCCTCGTCCAACGCCAACTCCGGCGCCGACTCCAGCTCCGGCGCCAACTCGAGCGAACCTTCCACGGGGCCGCGGCCGCCAGGTTCGTGGTCGGCAGCTCGATCGGCGAGCACCGGAAGCTCGGCCCGCCAGAGCATGCGCCCGGGGTCGGCCGGATTGACGACAGGCCAGCCGTCCTTCCACTCGACGGGAAGAACGCTGATGGGGCGGCCTTCGGCGTAACCACCTCGGCCGTGATGAGTGACCAGCGACCAGGATCCGTCCGGATGATCGACGAGGGCACCTTGGTTCGGTTCGCGCTCGCGGTCCGGGCCTTCGCCTTGGAGGAGGAGGCGCTTCTCCCAAGGACCGGTCAGCGCCTCCGCTCGCATGATCACCAGCACCCGGTTGCCGTCGCCCCGGACTTCGTTGTGCAGCACGTAGTACCGACCGTCGATCCGGTGGATCTTGTTGCCTTCGCTGGTGTGGAAGTCGTCGATGACGGTCCGAGCCGCGAGGTCGATCGACCTCCCATCGGGGCTCATCGGGATCAGCTGCGTGATCCACCGGCCGTGCCCCGGTGAACTCGCGACCAACCAAGCCCGGCCGTCGTTGTCCCACAACGGACAGGGGTCGTCCCACCCGGCCTCGTCGCTCAAACAGTGCAGCGGTGTCCACGGGCCGGCGGGATGCTCGGCCGTGGTCACGAAGATGCCCTCGTCGAGCGTCGTGAAGTGCACCCAGTACCGCCCGGCGTGGAAGCGCAAGCTACCCGCATAGATCCCCAGGTTGTACCGCTCCATCCGATTCCACCGGTAAGCCGGACCGAGCTCCGAAACATCCGGCAGCACCGCCCCGACGTGGCGCCAGGAGATCAGATCACGCGAATGGAGTACCGCCATTCCAGGCGAGTACTGGAAGGTCGAGGTGATCATCCAGTAGTCGTCACCGACCCGGATCACATCCGGATCCGAGTAGTCACCCGGCAGAACAGGATTCGCATAGATCCCGTCCCCCAGCAACCCCCAACCGTCCAACGACCCCACGCTCACCAACCCTCTCCACGAACACCCTCACCGCAAGAGCAGTCACGTGACACCGTCGCCCAGAGTCCACCTCCCAAGTTCTACCGACCACCCCCCGCGCGACCCGCCCAAATACCAGCAGCCGGACAACCACTCCCGGGCCACTCCCTGGTCCTTCAATGCCTCCGTCGGCCCCGCGTTGGCCGAAGCGCATACCACACGACGACGGTGAAGCTGAGCAGTCCGACCGAGAGCATCACCCCGGCCACGATGAGGACGCCGCCGGGCTTGGCTAAGTCGTTCGCGTCGACAACCGCGATCACCTCAGTGGGCTCGTCCTGCTGGTAGAGGATCGGGAGCGGAGGCGCATACCGAGTACCGGGCTTCGGCGGCTGGCGACCGTCCTTGGCGCCCTCGGCGTCGCCCAGGAACTCCTTCAGGTCGGCATGCACCAGTTCGCCGGCCGCGGATCGCAGGACAACGTCGACCCGATCGATGTACAGCCCGCCTTTGCCGTCCGAGAACTTCAGCTCCACCTCGTATGCCGTCGCTGGCCGGCCCGTCGAGAGAAAGTCCCGCGCCACGTCGCGTTGTGCGAGGGTGTCCGCCAGGACGACGGCGCCGGCGATGGCGAGTGCCAGGGTCGGTGCGCCGAGGTTCAGCCGCCAGCGGTTCACCCGGTCATGGTCGCAAATGTCGACGGTGACGAAGTCGGATCAACCGGAGGGAGGCGGTACGTCGAGACGTGGGAGGGGGAATCGGCGGTGAACGGGTTGCCTTGCCAGTCTGCGTGGCGGGATTCGAGGGTGAGGCCGGCCAGTTGGGCCATCAGGTCCAGCTCGGCGGGCCAGATGTAGCGGTGTGGGGTCCGGAAGAGCTCGGCTGTTCTTCCTTCGCCGAAGTGGAAGTGGTGGGAGACGACGTGCTGGTTGAGCACGTCGTAGGTGTCGAGGCCGATATAGCCCGGGTCGCTGTGGCAGACCGTGGCTTTGCGGCCGGGTGGGAGTTGGCGGAGCTCGGGGACCCAGAGCTCGATCACGAAGCGGCCGCCTGGGACCAGGTGGCGGGCCGCGTTGCGGAAGCAGGCGACCTGGTCGGCCTGGGTGAGCAGGTTCGCGATCGTGTTGAAGACGAGGTACACCAGGGTGAACTCGCCGGGCACCTCGGTCGTCGCCATGTCCCCGACGATCACGGGGACGGTGTCCTCGTCGACCTTCTTGCGGAGCTCGGCGATCATCGGCCGGGACAGCTCGAGACCGGTGACCGGGACGCCGCGCTCGGCCAGCGGGACCGCGACGCGGCCGGTGCCGATCGCGAACTCCAGGGCACGCCCGTCACCGGCGAGGGCGGCCAGGCGGTCGACCGTCGGCGTGATCACCTCCGGCGCGAACATCCCCGTCCCCGGGGTGTCGTACGCACGGGCGGCTGTCTCGTCCCAGATCTCGTCCTGACGCATGAGCCTCACCCTGGCAGGAAGCCCAGCACCGAGCCATCGAATATCGGCACCCGGATCGGTCCTCCGGCCAGGGGGTGAGGAAGAGGTGCGGGCCCGGTCCGGAGCGCCGGGCACGCACTTGACTCGCCGGGTCAGCCGTTGTTCTTGCGACGCTCCAGCGCGCGCTGGATACGGTGCTGTGGTTGACCGGTCAGCTTGGCGATCAGCGGCACGCGGTACTTGTACGCCGCGACGGCGCCGACCACGAGTACGAGCAGGATGAACCAGCCCATCGGAGTTCCCTTCGTTCGGACTGCCTCCATCATCCCCTGCCGACGGAAATGGACACTCCGTCGAAGCCCTGACCGGCCCCTGGTTTCGGTCAGGGGACGTACTCGCGGAGCGTGCGCAGGCACCGCTTCCGCAGTGACCGCAGCGCCTCCCGCTCCAGCCGGCGCACCCGCTCGGGCGGCAGACGGAGCTTCGCGGCCGTCTCCTCGACGGTCGAGGGCGACGTGTCGTGCAGGCCGAAGCGGTACCGGAGAACGAGCTGGTGCAGGTCATCGAGGAACTCCAATTGGTGGTGGAGGTCGCGGCGCAACGCGGCCCGGTAGGTAAGCGTGTCGTCGTCGACAGGCTGATCGGCCTCGGTCAGGTCGAGCGACTGCGGTCTGAGCTTCCACGCCTGCGCCCGATGGACACGGGCAACGGTGAGCGAGGAACCGGTCGCGAGCTCGGCGGTCGTCGGCTCGCGGCCGAGTCGCTGGAGCAGCTCACGATGCACCGTGGCGACGCGACCGGCATCCGCATACGCCTGCGCGGGCATCCGGACCAGGCGGGACCGGTCCGAGATGGCGCGGCCGATGGACTGCCGGATCCACCAGATCGCGTAGGTCGAGAAGCGGTGGCCGAGCTTGTGGTCGAACCGCTCGACCGCCCGCATCAGGCCGAGATTGCCCTCCTGGATCAGGTCGAGCAGCGAGATCCCCTTGCCCGTGTACCGCTTGGCGAGGGACACGACCAGGCGCAGATTGCCCTCGATCATCCGGCGGCGGGCGGACTCCCCCGCCGCGACGACGGCCCGCAGGTCGGCGGCCTCGGCGGGCGCCGCGACCGGCAGCCGCTCGGTGGCGAGCAGACCGGCCTCGATCCAGGACGACAGCTCGCTGACCTCTTCCAGCGTCAGCAGCTCGTGGCGTCCGATGTCGCGCAGGTACGCGACGAATGCGGTCATGTCTGCGGGTTCGCAGTCCAGGTCGGCCATGGCGACATCCCCTCTCTTCTGTGAAGGGATGGTGCCGCGAAATCAACCGCCCGGACGGCCCGATTTCAGATCGGTGGACAACTACGCCAAGTGACTTCGCAGTAACCGAACGTCTGTGGACAACTCGACCGGAGGTACTGCCGAATCTCTGTATCCTCCCCGCCGAGAGGAGGCCAAGATGAATCTAGATTGCGCCCGAGATGGCCTGGTCGCGCAGCTCGGTGCGGTAGCGCTCGAGGGCGATCAGCTCGCCGAACATGCGGTTGTAGTCGTCCGCCTTGTCGATCGGGTTGGTCCGTTGGAGCTTCGACTTCAGGTCGGCGATGCGGCGCAGGCAGGTGAGCTCCTGAAGCCTCGCGACCAGAGCCCGCGCGTACTGCTCGTCGGGGTCGCGTCCCAGCCGGAACGAGTCGACGGCGAGCGCGCTGACCACGGCGACCGCAGGGTCGTTGCCCATGGCGTCGCGGACTGCGACCACCCACGCCTCGCCGGGCGCGGCGCTGGCCGGACCGCCCACCTTCGACACCGCGGTCCGGACCGCTGCCAGCCAAGGATGAGTGAAGTCCTGGTCGTCGAGCTCGTCGAACGCCGGACCCAGCAGCGCCGGGTGCTGCATCGCGATCTTCAGCACGTCCCACTCGATCACGAACCGCTGGTCCCGCGGCGACGGCAGATCGGCCCGTGGCGCAGGCTGCTGCGGCGCGTCGGCCGCGCCGGCACCATGACCCGAACCATTACCCGGACCGTTGCCCGTCGGCCCACGACCAGCCGGCCCGCCACCCGGTCCACTGTGATTCCCCGAACCACCGGCGGAGCCCTGCCGAGCGGCGGCCCGATGCACCTCCGTGCGGACCTGGTCCACCTCCAGGCCGAGCTGACCCGCGAGCTCCCGGGTGAAGGCGTCCACCTTCGACCGGTCACGGATGCTGATCACCAGGCGGGCCGCATCGCGCAGCGCGTCGATCCGCGTGTCGGCCCGGTCCAGGTCGTACCGCGACAACACGTTGCCCAGCACGAACCGGTACAGCGGGACCCGTCGGCCGATCAGCTCGCGAACAGCGGCGTCGCCCTTCTGCAGCCGCAGGTCGCAGGGGTCGAGCCCGTCCGGTTCGACGGCGACGTACGTCTGCGAGGCGAAGGCCTGGTCACCCTGGAACGCCTTCAACGCCGCCCGCTGACCCGCCTCGTCCCCGTCGAAGGTGAAGATCACCTCGCCACGGAACTGGTCGTGGTCGAGCAACAGCTGCCGAAGCACCCGCGCGTGGTCGTCGCCGAACGCCGTACCGCATGTCGCGACCGCGGTCTGCACGCCGGCCAGATGACACGCCATCACGTCCGTGTACCCCTCGACCACCACGGCCTGCCGGCCCTTGGCGATCTCGCGGCGGGCCAGGTCGACGCCGTACAGCACCTTCGACTTCTTGTAGATCGGCGTCTCAGGCGTGTTCAGGTACTTGGCCTCGATCCGGTCGTCGTCGAACAACCGCCGCGCGCCGAACCCGATCACGTCACCGCTCGCGTCCCGGATCGGCCACATCAGCCGCCCCCGGAACCGGTCGTACAGCCCGCGCTGCCCTTCGGCGGCGAGCCCGGATGCGACCAGCTCCGCGGTGGTGAACCCGCGCCCGCGCAGATGCGACGTCAGCACCTCACCGCCGCGCGGCGCGAACCCGACCCCGAACCCGAGCGCCGCGTCCCGGTCGAACCCGCGCTGGTCGAGGAACTGGCGGCCCATGTTCGCCTCGGCCGACTCGAACAACTGCTCCGCGTAGTACTGCGCGGCGACGCGGTGCGCCTCGACCAGCCGCGGCCGCTGGTTGGACTGGGACTTCGGGATCGGCGCGCCGGACTCGTCGTACCGGAGCTGGATGCCGACCCGGGCGGCCAGCGTCTCGACCGCCTCGTGGAAGCTGATCTGGTCGATCTTCTGGATGAAGTCGATGACGTCGCCGCCCTCTTGGCAGCCGAAGCAGTAGAAGAAGCCCCGGGCCGGGGTGACGTTGAACGACGGCGACTTCTCGTCGTGGAACGGGCAGAGCCCCTTCAGCGATCCGCCCCCGGCGTTCTTCAAGGTCACGTACGAGCCGACGACGTCGTCGATCCGGGCTCGCTCGCGAACGAGCGCGATGTCCTCTTCCTTGATCCTGCCTGCCACGCGGCGAGTCTACGGGTCAGACCTCGGACAACTCGACCGAGGAGTCCGCCAGCCGCCCCGGATCCACCGAACGCCGCGACCGGATCAGGTCCTGGATCGCGTCGATGGTGTCCCAGGTGTTCACGTGCATCCCGGCCAGGACGTGGTTGTCGTCGTCCAGCCAGAAGGCCAGGTACGCCCCCGAGGAGGGGTCGCCGCGAAGCACCACGTGGACCGACGCGCCGCGCGGGACGTCACCCGCGTACTCCATGCCGAGGTCGTACTGATCGGTGAAGAAGTACGGGATCGCGTCGTGCGTGGCGTCCTGGCCGAGCATCGCCTTCGCGGCCGTGGCCCCGCTGTCCTTCGCGTTGGCCCAGTGCTCGACCCGGACGGACCGGCCGAACAGCGGGTGCTCCCAACGGACCACGTCGCCGGCGGCGTACACGTCGTCCGCCGACGTCCGCAGGTCGGGCCCGGTGACGATGCCGCTGCCGTCCTCGCGGGCGGCGACGCGGATCCCGGCGGACTCGGCCAGCTCGGTGTTCGGCTGGACGCCGACGCCGACGACGACCAGGTCGGCGGGGATCACCTCACCCGTGGACGTCCGGACGCCGGTGACCTTGTCGGTCCCCTCGAACGCCTCGACGCCCTCGCCGAAACGGAGGTCGACCCCGTGCTGACGGTGCAGCTCGGCGTAGAGCTCACCGATCTGCTCGCCCATCACCGACGCGAGCGCCGTCTTCTGCGGCTCGAGGACGGTCACCTCGCAGCCTCGTTCGCGCGCGGCGGCCGCCGACTCGAGCCCGATCCAGCCGGCGCCGATGACGACGACCCGCGGCTTCGCGGCGTACGCGTCGGTGAGGGCCTTGGACTCGGCGGAAGTACGGAGGTAGTGGACGCCGGGCAGGTCGGCACCCGGTACGTCGAGGCGGCGGACCCGGGAGCCGGTGGCGATCAGGAGCCGGTCGTACCCGACGGTCGAGTCGTCGTCGAGCGTCACGGTGTGCGCGGCCGGGTCGATCGCGGTGACGGTCCGGCCGAGACGCAGCTCGATCGTGTTGTCGTCGTACCACTGCTGGTCGTGGAGCTGGGCGACCTCGGGCTGCTCCTTGCCGAGCAGCACGTCCTTCGACAGCGGCGGCCGCTCGTACGGCAACTCGCTCTCGCTGCCGATCAGGACCACGGCACCGGCATAGCCCTCCGATCGCAGGGTCTCCGCGGCCGACGCACCGGCCAGGCTCGCTCCGACGATGACGATCCGCTGTGTCTCGCTCATACCGACGACCTTAGTCCTCCTGGGCCGGACGATCAGGTCGACAGCTGAGCGTGCCACGCGACAGCCGACGGATCGGTCAAGGACGCGACCTGGTCGATGACCACGCGGAGCCGGGCGCCGTCGTCGGTGGCCTCGGCGTAGTCGGCCGCGAACGGGACGTCGAGCTCGCGCGGCGCGGTCTTCGCCAGCCGCTCGACCAGCTCGGTGAGCAGCTCACGCTGGATCGCGCGACGCTTCTGCCGCTCGGGCGAGTTCAGCACGTGGAACATGCCGACGCCCTTGAGCAGCGCGATCTCGGTGCGCACTCCGTCGGGCACGACCAGATCCGCTTCGTACCGGATCAGGCGGCTGCGGCCGAACCTGGCGTGCGTCGCCTGCTCCGCGGCCGTGCAGAACCGGCCGATCAGCTGACTGGTCAGGTCCTTGAGACCGCCGAGCGCGCGCCGGCTGTCGTCGAACGGCCCGCTCGGCCAGTACGGCAAGGAGGTCAGCCGCTGCCAGCCCTCGTCCAGCTCGGCGTCGGTCGCCTCCGGCAGGTAGGCCTCCCGGACGGTCTGCCAGTACTGCGCGCGCTCTGCGTCGACGTGCGCGAGGTCGATGCTGTGGGCAACGATGCCGTCCTCGACGTCGTGCACCGAGTACGCCACGTCGTCGGCGAAGTCCATCACCTGCGCCTCGAGGCAGCGCTGGTCGGTGAGCCCGTGCCGGAGCCAGCCGAACACCTCGAGGTCGTCGTCGTACACCCCGAACTTGCGCTCGCCGTCACGGCGGGGCCATGGGTACTTGGTGGCCGCGTCGAGGGTCGCGCGGCTGAGGTTGAGCCCAACGCTGCGCCCGGATGGACCGAAGGTCTTGGACTCCAGCCGGGTCAGCAGCCGCAGCGTCTGCGCGTTGCCCTCGAACCCGCCGATCTCCGCGGCGAGCTGGTCGAGGGCGCGCTCGCCGTTGTGCCCGAACGGTGGGTGGCCGAGGTCGTGGGCGAGACAGGCGGCGTCGACGATGTCGGGGTCGCAGCCGAGCGTGCTCGCCAGCTCGCGGCCGATCTGCGCGACCTCGAGGCTGTGGGTCAGCCGGTTCCGCACAAAGTCGTCGCTGCCGGCCGTGACGACCTGCGTCTTCGCGGCCAGCCGGCGCAGCGCGGCGCTGTGCAGGACGCGCGCGCGGTCGCGAGCGAAGGCCGTCCGCCCCGGCCGCTTGACCGGCTCGGCGACCCAGCGCTCGGCGTCGTGCTCGTCGTACCCCTCATGCTGCTTCCTCATCACCCCTCAAGATAGCCGGGCCCACCGACACTTTCCCCAACTCCAGAAGGCGATCCGCCAAAGCCATGAAAGGCGAGGCCGACTGGCGGTGAAGGCGAGGGAAGGCGTGGTGGTGGGGAAAGGCGAAGCCTCGGAAGGCGGGGGCGGTGGTTGTGAAGGTGAGGGAAGGCGTGGTGGGTGGGTCGGTGGGTGGAGGTGAGGGAAGGCGTGGTGAGTGGTGGGATAAGGCGGTTTGGGGGCGGAGCGGTCCGGCCGCTCCGCCCCGGGGGATCAGGTCCAGCCGCCTTGGATCATGGTTTGGAACTTCCAGGTGCCCTGGGACTTCACCAGGAGGTCGGCGTAGCGGATGGGCTGGGTCTGGCCAGCGTACGTCATCGTGCCGTCGCTGATGACGAAGACCAGGTCCGCGGACAGGAAGTGCGGCGTCCTCGTCGTCTTCAGCTCGACCTCGGCGTCGCCGCCCATCACCTGCTGCATCTGCGCCACGAAGGCGGCCCGGTCCAGCTGTTCCGCCTTGCCGTTGCCCTGACCGTCGTCGGTCACCTCGTTCAGGGGGAACAGCGCCTCGTCCGCCATTCCCTCGTAGTCCCGCGCCGCCGCCAGCCCGTCGTACCGCTCGAACCACGCCAGCACGCTCGCCACGTCGGCCTCGCTGGGAACGAACCCCGCCGTCGCCGGCATCTGCTGCGTCGTCTCGGTCAACCCTTGCTCCTCACGTCGGAACCAGCAAACTTCGTACAGTGTACCCAGTACAACGACGCGCTCAAACCTTTTGTTCCCAGCACCCAGGATTCAGGCCGTACAGCAGCGGAATCAGGCCGTGCAGTACCGCATCCAGACGACGCCGCCCTCGAAGACCTCGGTGTTCGCATGCCGTAACCCCAGCCGCCCACCGAACGCCCCGAACCACCGCCGCCCCGCCCCCACCACGACCGGATGGACCAGCAGACTCACCTCGTCGACCAGGCCCAGCTCCAGCAGGACCCCGACCAACGTGCCTCCACTGTCGACCCGGACCACCTGGGCGTCGCGTCGAGCAGCGAGCTTCTCCAGCACCTCGGCCAGATCCACATGCTCGTACCCCGTGACCAGCTCCGCCGTCGCACTGTCGGGCGGCCGCGCCGGGCTCTGATCGGCGTACAACGCGAGCACATCCGACCAATGACCGAGGCGGCGCAGTCGATCCCACTCGCGAACACGCGCCCGGCCGTCCACGACCGCGAGCAACGGACCCTCCTGGCGCGGACCAGGCTGCGGCGCCGAGATCAGCGCGGGCTCCTGGGCCAGGATCGTGTCCGACCCGACCAGCGTCACGTCCTCCTGCCACAACGTCGCCAGCGCGTAGAAGCGCGCAAGGTCGACCGCGAACCCGGTCGTCGCGCCGTCGACCGAGACCGCCAGATGAGCCACCACATGAGGCCGCATGCCCAGGACCGTAACGGCCGGCTCCGACAGAAAATCCAGTGCCACAGATCTTGCAGAGGATTCTCTGCATCATGCGAAGGATCGATGCCCGGAGTCTGCGCGGCCTGGCCCACCCGTTGCGGATGCGCATCCTCGAGGCCATGGAGCTCGACGGCCCCGCCACCTCGACCACCCTGGCGACACGGCTCGGCGAGAACACGGGCACGATCAGCTGGCACCTGCGACTCCTCGCCGAGCACGGCTACATCGAGGAGGACCCGGACCGCGGGACGAAGCGGGAGCGCTGGTGGCGGGTCCCGGCCGAGCCGACCGTGCTGAACCCGGCCGAGTTCCGCGAGGACCCGGAGACCAGCGGGGCGCTGCGCGTGTACCTGCAGGACCTGGTCCAGCGGTACTTCGATCGCGTGCAGGCGTACGTCGAAGCGGACTGGCCGGGCGAATGGCAGGAGGCGGCCGCGTTGTCCGACTGGCGCGACCTCCGCCTGACCCCGGACCAGCTCACCGCCCTCAACGACGAACTCGGCAGCGTCATCGCGCGGTACGCCGAGGTCGGGCCGGCCGGGGACGACGCCGAGCGGGTCATCGTCCAACTCCAGTCGTTCCCGCGCGAGTCATGAGCCTGCTCCGCCGGCACCGCGACTTCCGGCTGCTCTGGATCGGCGAGACGGTCAGCCGGTTCGGCAGCGCGGTCACCACGGTCGCGTTGCCGCTGCTCGCCATCTCGGCGCTGGAGGCCACCAGCTTCGAGGTCGGCCTGCTGACCGCGGCCGCCTGGTTCCCGTGGTTGCTGATCGGGCTGCCGGCCGGCGCCTGGGTGGACCGGCTCCCCCATCGGCCGATGATGCTCACCGCCTCGGCCGCGTCGTTCCTGCTGCTGGCGTCCGTTCCGGTCGTGGTCGCGTTCGACGCGCTGACGATCCACCTGCTGCTGGTGCTCGCGGTACTGACGGGCATGGCGGCCGTCTTCTTCCAGACGGCGTACACCGCGTACCTCCCGACACTGCTCGAGTCGGCGGATCACGCGGAGGGCAATGCGAAACTCCACGGCAGCGCGGCGGCCGCGCAGATCGCGGGACTGGGGTGCGGCGGCTTGGTCGTGCAGTTCGCAGGGCCCGTCAACGCGTTGCTCGTGGACGCGCTGACCTTCTTGCTCGCGCTGGCCTGCCTCGCGGCGATCCGGTTCCGGGAGCGACCGCCGACGGGCGAGCAGCGGTCCGGGATCCGGGCCGGCCTGGACCTGGTCGCCAAGGACGTCTGGCTCCGGACCCTGACCGTCTTCGGCGCGGTCTCCAACCTCGCGTTGATGGGATACCAGTCGATCGTGGTGGTCTTCCTGGTCCGCGAGGTCGGCCTCACTCCGGGCGCGGTCGGCGGCCTGGTCGCGGCGGCCGCGGGAGGCGGGGTCGTCGGCGCGTTCGCGGGACGGCGGCTCGCGGCCCGCTTCGGTACGGCGCGCGCGATGTTGCTGTGCGAGCTGGGCCTCCCGTCCCTCGCGCTGCTGATCCCGCTGAGTACGACGAGCCCGGTGTTCTACCTTGTCGGGGCGTTCGGGGTCGGCGTCGGAGTTGTCGGCGGCAACGTCATCAAGGCAACGTTCCAGCAGTCGTACTGTCCGCCGGACCTGCTCGGCCGGCTGACCGCGACGAGCTCGTTCGTCAACTACGGCACGATCCCGCTCGGCGCGTTGCTCGGCGGCACCCTCGGCGAACTCCTCGGCCTCGGCCCGGCGCTGTGGATCACCACGGCCGGTGTACCCCTCGCCGGGCTGGTGCTGCTCCTCTCACCGATCCGCGGCCGCCGGGACCTGCCAACCCACCAGCTCGGCGGAGCCGAGGATCACCAAGGCAGCAAGGCCGAGTCGGTCAGCACCGACTCGAGCCGGGTCCGGACCGACTGACGGGCCTGGGCGTACACGGTGTCGTGGTCGTTCCGGAGCAGGGATGCCAGGTTGGCCGACTCGTAGTACGCGTTGAGCTCGAAGGCGAGCTGGGCCGGATCGGCCGCTAGGTCGCCGGCCTCGACCGCACCGGCGACGGTCAGCTCGATCAGCTTGATCCACTCGCTGTCGACGGTGGCCAGGAAATCGTGCACCGGGCCGGTCCGCGCGCCGAACTCGTGCGAGGTCCGGGCGAAGAAGCAGCCGCCTGGGAACACCCGGCGCCGGGAGTAGTCGAGCCAGCTCTCGCTCAACGCCCAGACCCGGCCGAGTCCCGGCGGAACCGCGAACGCGGGCTCGACGACGACCTCGGCGTAGATCCGGCGGGCGGCCCGAATCGTCGCCAGCTGCAGCTCTTCCTTCGAGCCGAAGTGCGCGAACAACCCGCTCTTGCTGATCTCCAGCTCCTTCGCGAGCCGGCCGATCGACAGCCCCTCGAGCCCGCCGACGGACGCGATCTCGACGGCCCGGCGCAGCACGGCCCGGCGTGTCTGGTCACCGCGGACCACCCGCCCGTCGACCTTCGCGGTCTCCATCTCCCCACCACCTCCGCGGCGATCCTAATGCCGTTGACGAACCGGCTCGCGCAAACTAATAATACGACCGTTCGTATAATTTGCCAGTGCCACTCCCCTGGAGGCCCAACCCATGCCCGACCCGAGACAGCTCGGCCGCGCTCCCCTGTGGAGTGCCTCGTGATGCGACGCCTGATCAGCACGGCTCTGCGGGCGACCGCGGTTCTCTCCCCCACGCTCGCGGGTCGGCTCACCTTCGAGTTGTGGCGGCGCCCGATGATGCGCGGCCAACTCCGCGAGGCCGAACGCGCGATCCACGCCGACGCCCGGGTCGAGGTGATCGACGGCGTCGTCACGTACGCGTGGGGCGATGGCCGCCGACCCGTTCTGCTGGTCCACGGCTGGCGTTCGCGTGCATCCCGGTACTACGGGTTCGTGGCTCGCCTGGTCGCGCTCGGGTACAGCCCGGTCTCGTACGACGCTCCCGGGCATGGCGACTCGCCCGGCAGAGTGGGGACGATCCTCGACCACCAACGGATCATCCGGTCCCTGGCCGACCGGCACGGTCCGTTCGAGAGCGTCGTCGCGCATTCCATGGGGGTGCCGTTCGCGCTGTACGCCGTGCGGGAGGGCGTCGTGGCCGGGCGGATCGTCGCGATCTCCGGGTTGGCCGAGTTCGGCTACCTGGTGGACGCGTTCTGCGCCGCGCTCGGGGTCGGGCCGAGGATCAACCAGGCCCTGCGGCGCGCGGTCGAGACCCGGTTGTTCCACGGTGACCGCGAGATCTGGGAACGGTTCTCGGTCGGCGCCGGCGACGCCGACCTGCTGGTGATCCACGACGACGGTGACGACGTCGTGGTCCCCGCGCAGGCCGACGTGCTGACGGCGCGGTACGGACCGAAGGCGAGAGTGCAGCGGACGAGCGGCCTCGGCCACAGCCGGATCCTGGCCGACGACCAGGTCGTCACCGAAGCCGTCCGCTTCCTCACCCGAGCGCCGGGCGAACCCGGCACCACCGACCAGGCCTCAGATGTCGCGGAACGTCTCGATCTGGGCGCCCAGTGAGTTGAGCCGGGTGGCCAGGTCCTCGTAGCCGCGGTTGATCACGTACACGCTGCGCAGCACCGAGGTGCCCTTGGCCGCCATCATCGCGATCAGCGTGACCACGGCCGGCCGGAGCGCGGGCGGGCACATGATCTCGGCGCCGGAGAAGTGCGTCGGGCCCTCGACCATCACCCGGTGCGGGTCGAGCAGCTTGACCCGGCCGCCGAGCTTGTTCAGGTCGGTCAGGTAGATCGCGCGGTTCTCGTAGACCCAGTCGTGGATCAGCGTCTGCCCGGTCGCGGTGGCCGCGATCACCGCGAAGAACGGCAGGTTGTCGATGTTCAGCCCCGGGAACGGCATCGGGTGGATCTTGTCGATCGGCGCGTGCAGCTGGGACGGCTTGGTGGTCAGGTCGACCAGCCGGGTCCGGCCGTTCTCGGCCAGGTACTCCTCGGAGCGGCTGTAGTCCAGGCCCATCTCCTCCAGCAGCGCCAGCTCGATCTCCAGGAACTCCACCGGCGCGCGCCGGATGGTGATCTCCGAGCCGGTCACGATCGCGGCGGTGAGCAGGCTCATCGCCTCGATCGGGTCCTCCGACGGCGCGTAGTCCACGTCGACGTCGATGTCCGCCTTGCCGTGCACGGTCAGCGTGGTGGAGCCGACGCCGTCGATCTTCACGCCGAGCAGGTCGAGGTAGAAGCACAGGTCCTGGACCATGTAGTTCGAGCTGGCGTTGCGGATCACCGTGACACCGTCGTACCGGGCGGCGGCCATGATCGCGTTCTCGGTCACGGTGTCGCCGCGCTCGGTCAGCACGATCGGCTTGCCCGGGGTGACCGCGCGGTTCACCATCGCGTGGTACTCACCGCCGGTCGCCTTGATGTCCAGGCCGAACGGGCGCAGCGCCGACATGTGCGGCTCGACCGTCCGGGTACCCAGGTCGCAGCCGCCGGCGTACGGGAGCTGGAAGGTGTCCTCGCGGTGCAGCAGCGGACCGAGGAACATGATGATGCTGCGGGTCCGGCGGGCCGCCTCGGCGTCCATCCCGGCCAGGTTCAGGTGCTCCGGCGGGACGATCTCCAGGTCGCCGGCGTCGTTCAGCCAGGTGGTCTTCACGCCGATCGAGTTGAGTACCTCGAGCAGCCGGTTGACCTCCTCGATCCGGGCCACCTTGCGCAGCGTGGTCCGGCCCTTGTTCAGCAGGCTGGCGCACAGCAGCGCGACGCCGGCGTTCTTGCTGGACTTCACGTCGATCGCGCCGGAAAGCTGCCGTCCGCCCGCCACCCGCAGGTGGACCGGGCCGCCGCCGAGAGAGACAATTTCGGAATCGAGCGCTTCGCCGATCCGGGCGAGCATCTCGAGAGTGAGGTTCTGATGACCCTTTTCGATCCGGTTCACCGCACTTTGGCTGGTGCCGAGCACTTCGGCGAGCTGGGCCTGCGTCCAGCCGCGGTGCTTGCGGGCGTCCCGGATGAGATTGCCGATCCGGCTGAGGTAGTCATCAGTCATGCGCGGGACCATATCTCACATGTGAGATACCGCTGTGCCGACCCGCCGCTCCGAGCGTAGCGAATGTCACCCCGACCCCACCGGCCACCCCCGGTACCGGGTCGGCCCCCTACAGTAGGCGCCACCCCCGCCGCCGCCCTTCGGAGAGGACCACCAGATGCCCGACGACGTCGACACCGCGGTGGTGACCGAGTTCGAGGCCGAGTCATGGCCGCTGGACGCCGCGGCCGAGAGCCTGGCCCAGGTCATCGAAGGCTTCCAGCACGGTGACACCCGGCCGCTGGTGATCGGTGACGGCGACCAGCCGGTCCTGGTCGTGCTGGCGATCGCCGACCTGGCCGACTTCCGGGCCCGGATCAACGAACTGCTCGGCAATCCGGTCGACGCCGGCTGGCTGCGGTACTACCTGCGCTCGTCGTTCGACCTGAGCTCGGAGCGGCTGGTCGAGCTGCTCGGGGTGGACACCGACCACGGGCTCAGCTCGCTGGCCAGCCAGGTGTCGGTCGAGCAGGCCGCCGTGCTGCTGCCGGACCACCTGCGCCGGACCGAGGCGGGCGGCAACCCGCTGATGCTGATCGGCGACGGGATGATGGCGACCGCGGCGCTGATCGCGTTCCCGGCGTTCTCGGTGCTGCTCGCCATGGAGGGTGGCGGCAAGGACGACGACTCCTGCGCGCACGACGAGGAGGAGAAGCCGACCACACCGCTGGAGGTGCTGGCCGAGCGGCTCGGCCCGGTCTCGACGCAGATCGTCGCGCAGATCAACGCCGGCCGCGAGCCCGGACTGCCGCGGTACGACCTGCACTTCGAGGACGACCTGGTCGAGCACCTGAAGGACCTCGAGCAGCGGGCCCAGAAGGCGCCGAACGGTGGTGCGCACGACGAGCTGAGCAACCTGCTGCACTCGTTCGACCAGATGCGCAGCGGTCGGCTGGCGGACCAGGAGCCCGAGGAGGCGCCGTACGTCGAGGCGTCGGACCTGCCCGCGTCCCTGGAGGACCTCCGGGAGAACTTCCGGCACGGCGCCGACGACCCGTACCTGATCGGGATCGAGGGCACGCCGCTGGCCGGGCTCATCTCGTACGACCTGTACGTCGAGCTGCAGCAGGTCTCGGTCGACCTGGACGGCCACGACGGGGCGCCGGTGCTGCCGTTGCCGAAGCCGCAGTGGGAGAGCGGTCCGGAGCTGCTGCCGTTCGACGTCGCGGTCGAGGTGTGCGGTGCCGTCTGCGAGGACATCTCCGGGGGCGAGGGCTCGATGCTGTTCATCGCCGACGAGGCCGGTGAACCGGAGCTCGTCCTGGCCCCGCTCGCCTGGCTGTGGGCCTACGTCGACCACCTCGACCTGGAGACCCCCGAGGCCTGACGCCCGGGGATCAGCCGAGCGGGAAGAGCGGCTGCCACTCCTTGAGGGTGACGAGCTCGTATACGTCGGCCGGGGTGTACGGGTCCTTGGCGAGGATCTCGCGCAGCTCGGCCTCGTCGGCCACGTCGTACACCAGCAGCGCGCCGGTCTGGTCCTCGAACGGGCCGGCCGTGACGAGCTTGCCGGCCTCCTTCAGCGCGGTGAGGTACTCGCGGTGGGCCGGCCGCACCTGCAGGCGGCGGTCGGTGTCGGTGTCGGTGAACCGGAGCTGGACCACGAAGATTGCCATGCCGAAAACCCTATAAGAAAAAGGGGTTTGGTGCGGGAAGGGAGTCACGAGCCGCCACAGCGGCTGGTTCGGTTCGGACCCGGAAGTCGACGGTGATGTCCCTTCCCGCCCGGCTATCTTGTCCTGCTCGCTGCACCCGAAGCAAGGGGTTGCGGGGTACGAATTGCTGCGGTGAGTTGCGTCAGGTAACGCTTCGTCACCGAACCGCCGTCCGCGTCGATCAGGGCTCCCAGGCAGGTGTACAGACCGTCACGCGCCGCCGATGTCAAGGCCCGATGCCCCGAATACGAGGACAGCAGATCGAGGTACTCCGCCTTCGAGTACGTCAGCTCCCACTCGTACCGGCGGAACTCCACCGGGCCGAACAACCCGGTCGCGTCGATCTCGGCCGGATCGTCCGGGACCGTGGCCGCCGGCTTCGGCCCGCCCTCCTCCGCTTCCCCCATGAACCGCAGGTAGCAGTCCTGCATGTCGGTGAAGAACTGCTGGCTGCCACCTTCCACGTGATGCGTCGACACCACCGCGAGCAGACCGCCGGGGCGCAGCGCCTCCGCGGTCCGACGCACCCGCGTCGCCGGGTCGAGCCAGTGGAACGCGGTCGCGGACAGGACCAGGTCGAACCGCTCGGCCGGCAGCGGCCAGGTGTCGAAGTCGGTCGTGACCACCTCGAGCTCGGGCAGCCGGTCCCGCGCGACCCGGCCGAGGTCCGGACTCAGCTCGACCGCCTTCACCGACCAGCCGCGCGCGATCATCGGCGCCGTCGCCTGGCCGGTCCCGCACCCGATCTCGAGCACCCGCGGCCGGGTACCGGAGGAACGGGCGGGGATCCCGAGCAACTCGGCGAGGTCGTCGTACAGCCGGCGCGGGTACGTCGGCCGGACCCGGTCGTACAGCTCCGCGTCCTCCCCGAACGTCCGGCGCAGCTCCACACGGGATGAGGACATGCCCGCAAGGCTAGACCCGGTGCTCAACGGATCGCCGGTGAGCACCGCGCCTCGGCGGGTCAGTCCAGAGCCGCGCGTCCCGCTTCGAGTCGGGCGACCGGGACGCGGAAAGGCGAGCAGGACACGTAGTCCAGTCCCACCTCGTGGAAGAAGTGGATGCTGTCCGGGTCGCCGCCGTGCTCGCCGCAGATCCCGAGCTTCAGGTCCGGCCGGGTCGCCCGGCCGCGCTCGACGCCGGTCTTCACCAGCGCGCCGACCCCTTCGCGGTCGATCGACTCGAACGGCGACACCGCGAAGATGCCCTTTTCCAGGTACCGGGAGAAGAACGAGCCCTCGACGTCGTCGCGGCTGAAACCCCAGGTCGTCTGGGTCAGGTCGTTGGTCCCGAAGGAGAAGAACTCGGCCGCCTCGGCGATCTGGTCCGCGATCACCGCGGCCCGGGGCAGCTCGATCATCGTGCCGACCGGCGTCACCCACTCCACGCCCTCGGACCCGGCCACCTCGGCCAGGACCTGCTCGACCTCGTCGCGAGCCAGCTGCAGCTCCTGGACCGCGCCGACGAGCGGGATCATGATCTCGGGCCGCGGGTCCTTGCCCTGCTTCTTCAGCTCGGCGGCGGCCGACGCGATCGCCCGGACCTGCATGGCGAACAGGCCGGGGATGACCAGGCCGAGCCGGACGCCGCGCAGACCGAGCATCGGGTTCTGCTCGTGCAGCCGCTCGACCGCCGACAACAGCGCCGCGTCGTGGCCCGGGTCCTCGCCACGCTCCTTGGCCAGCGCGACCTTGACGGCGAGGTCCTCCATCGACGGCAGGAACTCGTGCAACGGCGGGTCGATCAGCCGGATCGTCACCGGCTGCCCGTCCATCGCGGCCAGCAGTTCGAGGAAGTCGCCGCGCTGCAAGGGCTCCAGCTCGGCCAGGGCGGCGTCCCGGTCGGTGTCGTTCTCGGCCAGGATGAGCCGTTCGACCGAGGCCCGGCGCTCGCCCAGGAACATGTGCTCGGTCCGGCACAGGCCGATCCCCTCGGCACCGAATCGGCGGGCCCGCGCGGCGTCCTCGGCGGTGTCCGCGTTGGTCCGGACCCCGAGCCGGCGGATCTCGTCCGCGTGCGCCATCAGCCGGTGCACCGAGGCGACCAGCTCGTCGCCGGCGTCCGCGGCCAGCGTGCCCTCGAAGTACCGGACCACCGGGGACGGTACGACCGGGACCTCACCGAGGAACACCTCGCCCGTGGTCCCGTCGATCGAGATGACGTCGCCGGCGCCGATCGTCGTCCCGTTCACGGTGATCGTCTGCGCGGACGAGTTCACCTCGAGCTCCTCGGCCCCGCAGACACAGGTCTTGCCCATCCCCCGGGCGACCACGGCCGCGTGCGAGGTCTTGCCGCCGCGGCTGGTCAGGATGCCTTGCGCCGCGATCATCCCGTGCAGATCGTCCGGATTCGTCTCCCGGCGGACCAGGACGACCTTCTCACCCCGGCCGGCGGCCTCGACCGCGGCGGCCGACGTGAACACCACCTGGCCGGACGCGGCCCCCGGCGACGCCCCGATCGCCTTGGTGATCAGCTTCTTCTCGGCGTCCGTGTCGAACCGCGGGAACATCAGCTGCGCGAGCTGGGCGCCCTTGACCCGCTTCAGCGCCTCGTCGGTGCCGATCACGCCCTCGTCGATCAGGCTGGTCGCGATCCGGAACGCCGCGCCCGCGGTCCGCTTGCCGACCCGGGTCTGCAGCATCCAGAGCTTGCCACGTTCGACGGTGAACTCGATGTCGCACAGGTCGCGGTAATGGCCTTCCAGCGTGGCCATGATCGCCATCAGGTCGTCGTACGACTTCTTGTCGATCGTCTCCAGGTCGGCCAGCGGGACCGTGTTCCGGATCCCGGCGACGACGTCCTCGCCCTGCGCGTTCTGCAGGTAGTCGCCGTACACGCCGGGCTGGCCGCTGGCCGGGTCGCGGGTGAAGGCGACGCCGGTTCCGGAGTCCATGCCGAGGTTGCCGAAGACCATCGAGCAGATGTTCACCGCGGTCCCGAGATCGGCCGGGATCCGCTCCTGCCGGCGGTACAGGATCGCGCGCTCGGCGTTCCAGGAGCCGAAGACGGCCTCGATCGCCAGGTCCATCTGCTCGCGCGGATCCTGCGGGAACTCGCGGCCGGTGTGCTCCTTCACGGCCGCCTTGAACGTAGTCGCCAGCGCCTTGAGGTCGTCGGCGTCCAGGTCCAGGTCGTTCCGCGTGCCCTTGGCCTGCTTGGCCTGCTCGATCGCGTCCTCGAAGACGTCACCGTCCATCCCGAGCACGGTCTTGCCGAACATCTGGATCAGCCGCCGGTACGCGTCCCAGGCGAACCGCGGATTGCCGGAGTGGTGTGCGAGCCCGTTCACCGAGTCGTCGTTGAGGCCGACGTTGAGCACCGTCTCCATCATCCCGGGCATCGACACCGCGGCGCCGGACCGGACCGAGACCAGCAGCGGGTCGTCGGCCTGGCCGAGCTTCTTGCCCATCTTCTGCTGCAACGCGTCGACGTGGTGGTCGATCTCGTCGGCCAGCTCGGGCGGGACCGACCCGGTCGCCAGGAACACCTTGCAGGCCTCGGCCGAGATGGTGAACCCGGGCGGCACCGGCAGCCCCAGATTGGTCATCTCGGCGAGGTTCGCCCCTTTGCCGCCGAGCAGCTGCTTGAGGTCCTTGTTGCCTTCGGCGAAGTCGTAGACGAGTTTCGGCACTGTCACTCCCTGGTGTCCTGGGCGGTGCTCACTTTGCGCGGTGTGGTGTCCGCTGGCCCCTCGACTCCGATGGCGCGGGCGTGGTTTCAGAGTAAGCCCAGAAAACAGTCCAGTTGAACACTGGTCTCACGACGAGAGGGTGACCCTGCCCACACATCAATGGCCGGAAAACCCTTACCCCATTGACAACGCAGGACATTCGCAGGTTTTCCCGGAGAAACGACGAAGCAGGGTGTCACCCACCTTCGGGATGGGTACACACCCTGCTTCGGTCCGCCGGATCAGAGCTTGCGGCGGGTGCGCAGATAGTCACCGACGACGGCCGCGCCGAGTCCGTCGGGGTCCGGCGCGAGCACCCGGCCGCCGCTGCGCCGGGCGAGCAGGTCGACGAACGCCTCGAGCCGCGGATCGTCGCCGAGCCGGAACACGGTCACCGTCGCCCCGAGCTTGGCCAGCCGGTCCACCTCGAAGATCGTCTTGCGCAAGGTGGCCGGCTCCGGCGGGTAGGAGAACTCCGCGGTACCGTCCGGTTCCAGGTGGGCGGTCGGCTCCCCGTCGGTGACCATCAGGACGACCGGTTGCGCGTCCGGATGCCGGCGGAGGTGGCGGCCGGCGAGCAGGAGTGCGTGGTGCGCGTTCGTCCCCTGCTCCCAGGTCCCCTCCAGACCGATGAGCTGCGGCAGTTCGACCACCCCGGCGTACCGGCCGAAGGTGATCAGCTGGAGCGCGTCGTTGCGGTACCGGGTGGAGATGAGCTGGTGCAACGCGAGGGCGGTCCGCTTCATCGGCAGCCAGCGGCCCTCCTGGACCATCGACCAGGAGGTGTCCACCAGCAACGCGACCGCGGCCCGGGCCCGGTGCTCGGTCTCCGCGATCTCCACATCCGCCACGTCCAGCTTGACCCGGCCCGACCGCGACGACCCGGCCGTCCGCAGTACGGCGTTGCGCACGGTCCTTGGTACGTCCCAGGGCTGGGTGTCGCCGAACTGCCATTGCCGGGTCGAACCACTCAGCTCCCCCGCTGCCCCGAAGGCGGCCGAGTCGCGTTCGCCCTGGGGTGAGCGGGCCGCACGGAGTACGTCGGACAGCGCGGTCTGGCCGAGCTGGCGCAGGGCCTTCGGGGACAACCGGAGCGAACCGTCCGGGGCGCGTTCGAGCAGACCCTGGTCGCGGAGTTCGCGTTCGAGCTCGCTCAACCGGCGGGCGTCGACGGTGGCCTCGTCGCCGAGCTGCCGGGTGAGCGCGTCGAGGTCGATGTCCTCCAGCCGCGCGCCCGGGTACGACTGGGCGAGCTGCTCGGCCAGGGCGTCGAGCTCGGCCAGGTCCGACATCGCCCGCGCGCCCTCCGCCAGGCCGAGCGGGTCGTCCCCGCTCAGCTGCTCCGAGGAGTACCAGTCCTCGCCCGGCCGCAACGCCTGGAGCTGGGCGTCGAGCTGGGAGAGTTGCTGGGACAACTGCGGACTACCGAACGCCTGCTGGGACAGCTCGGCCAGCTCGGCCCGTTGTTCGGGGGTCATCGAGTTGAGCATCCGCTGCGCCGCTGCGGCGCGTTGCGCGAGCGCGTCGATCAGCTCCTCCACGCTGCGCGGGTTCTCCGGGAAGAACTCGCCGTGCTCGGCCATGAACTGCTCGAACAACTCGTCGACGTCCGGGCGGCCCTGGGCGTGGGCGGCGAGCAGGGCGTTGAGGTCGGTCAACATCTCGTTGATCCGCTCGACGTCCTGCGGCGTCGTGTTCTGCAGGGCCTCCTTCATGCCCTCGAACCGCGACCCGAGCAGCTCCTTGCCGAGCATCTCCCGGATCTGCTCGTACTTCTCTCGCGCCTGCGACGACTGCCAGTCGTAGCCGGCCAGCTCCCGCACCTGCGCCGCCGTCCCGGCCGGCAACGCGTCCAGCTGGGCCTCGCGGAAGCGGGCGTCGTCGGACGGGTTCGGGAAGAGCTCGTGCCGTTCGGCCTCCAGCGCCTCGTCGAGCAACCGCTGGACGTCTCGCAGGGTGCCGTCCAGGTTGTGCCGGCGCTGGATCTCGCGCCGCCGCTCCCACAGCCTGCGGGTCAGGTCGTCGAGGCCCTGCGTACTCCGGGTCCCCCGGCGCAGCAGCTCCTCCAACGCGGACCGCGGCGACGACCCGGCCATCACGTCCCGGCCGAGCTCGTCGAGCGCGTCCCGCAGATCCACCGGCGGCGCCAGCGGATCCGGCCCGTCGTGCCACGGCCCGTAGGACCAGCCTTCGGGGATCGCGTGCGACATCTCAGGCTCCGTAGACCGTGGTGTCGTCGTCGGCGTCCTTGGCCAGGCGTTTCGACAGGTACAGCGCCTCCAACGCCAGCTCGATCGCGGCGGCGATGCGGCCCGGCGAGTCGTCCGGGTCGACGCCCGCGCGGGCGGCCACGTCGTGCAGCACGGGCAGCTCGGGCAGGGCACCGAGGACGTCCCGGCCGGGGACGCGTTCGCCGGTGGTGACAAGGTGGCCGTCGGCAACGGCCTGCGCGAGCGGGGTGAGGTCGAGGCCGGCGAACCGCTCCCGCGCGGTGTCGGCGACCGAGCGCCGGAGCAGGTACTCCAGCAGTTCCGCCTCGCGCCCTTCCTCGCCGGGCTCGAACTCCAGCTTGCCGCGCAGGACGGCCGGAACCGCCTCGAGGTCGACCGGCCGCGCCACCGCCGGCTCCTCACCGGTGATCGCGCTGCGCCGCAGGGCCGCGGCGGCGACCGTCTCGGCCGCGGCGACCGCGAACCGCGCGGAGACACCGGACCGCTGGTCGATCGAGGTGGACTCGCGCAGGTGCCGGACGAACCGGGCCAGCACCTCCAGCAGTGGCTCGCCGACCTCGGCGGTCAGCTCGGCCTCCTGCCGGACCACTTCCACCTCGGCGTCCACGTCGAGCGGGTAGTGGGTCCGGACCTCGGCGCCGAACCGGTCCTTCAACGGGGTGATGATGCGGCCGCGGTTGGTGTAGTCCTCCGGGTTGGCCGTTGCCACCAGCAACACGTCGAGCGGCAGCCGGAGGGTGTAGCCGCGGACCTGGATGTCGCGCTCCTCCATCACGTTGAGCAGCGCGACCTGGATCCGCTCGGCCAGGTCGGGCAGCTCGTTGATCGCGACGATGCCGCGGTGCGCCCGCGGCACCAGGCCGAAGTGGATCGTTTCAGGGTCACCGAGGCTGCGGCCCTCGGCCACCTTGACCGGGTCCACGTCACCGATCAGGTCACCGACGGACGTGTCCGGGGTCGCCAGCTTCTCGGCGTACCGCAGGTCGCGGTGCAGCCAGGTGACCGGGAGGTCGTCACCGAGCTCGGCGGCCCGGCGTTGCGATGCGGGCGTGATCGGGTCGAGCGGGTGCTCGGGCAGCTCCGCTCCCTCGATCACCGGGGTCCACTCGTCGAGCAGACCGATCAGGGTGCGCAGCAGCCGGGTCTTGCCCTGGCCACGCTCACCGAGGAGGACGACGTCGTGCCCGGCGAGCAGGGCACGTTCGAGCTGGGGGACGACGGTCCGGGAGAAGCCGACGATGCCGGGCCACGGGTCCTCGCCGGCTCGGAGCTTGGTCAGCAGGTTGTCCCGGAGTTCCGCCTTGATGCTGCGGGGGACGAATCCGGCGGCGCGCAGCTCGCCGGTCTTACGGGGCAGTTCCAGGGGTGCACTGGTCACTTTGACGACGTTAGCTCGCCGGACCCAAACCGCACCCGCGATTTCTCAAGCTCGTTCGAGGTACGCGTGCAGCAGCGCGGCACCGTGCAGCATCGCCCTGGTCCGCCGGTCGTGGGCCGCCCGGCGCTCGGCGACAGCGGCGCGGAGAGCCTCCGTACTCCCGGTCTGGCGGAGACCGTCGAGGACGGGCCGGATCTGGTCGAAGCCGTACCGACCCTGACGGAGCATGGTGATGATCCGCGCGTCCCGGATCTGGTCCGGCGTGTACCGGCGGTAGTTCGTCCCGCGCTCGCGGGTCGGCAGCAGCAACCCGGCCGACTCCCAGACGCGCAGCGCGGACGTCCTGATACCGAGGCGGTGAGCCAGTTCGCCGACCCGCAACGCCGGTCCGGTCGGCGGCTCCGCGTCGAGGAACTGCTCGGCCGCCGCGCCCAAGGCGGTACTCATCGCGTCGGTGGCCAGCCGCTGCTCGTTCACGGTCGCATGCGTCGCGTCCACGACCCGGTACGCGAGGGCCAGGTCGCCGTCGTGCACGGCCCGCATGATCGCGGTCGCGCTCTCCGCACCGAACCCGGGCGCCAGCGCACGGTACGTGAGCAGCGCGGCGAGGTGGTCCTCGTCGTACTGCCTGTACCCGCTGTCGGTCCGCGGTGCGGGCGGCAGAACCCCGGCGGCCTCGTAGTTGCGGACGAGCTGGGTCGAGATCCCGGCCTGGCGAGCCAGGTCGACCGGTCGCAGCGCCATTCGCCGTCCTCCCCGGGTCCGCGCTCAGCCCTGGACCCGCGGCGTCACGCGGCCCGAGGTGAACAGGTAGCCGGGCTCGAAGGTCACCGGGACCCACGGCTGGCCGGCGGACTCGCGGGTGACGAAGTGGTCGCCGTCCAGCGGTTCGGCCGGGACCAGCTCGTACTCGTGCACGGGCTCCTCCGCGAACGCGAGCCGGTCGCCCGTCGCCTGGAAGGTGAGCACCAGCTTGCCGTCCCGCCGGAGCACCTCCAACGCGGCACTGGCCCGCTCGTACCGGCCGACGTGCCGGTCGTCGGTCGAGGCGTCCGCGGCCGGTTGCGGCGGCGCCGGCACCCCGACCCCGACGTACTCGGTGAACACCTCGTCGACCACGGACTCGAACAGCGCGGGTGCCTTGCCCGAGTTCGTCAGCAGGCAGACGGCGAGCCGCGCCTCCGGATCGACCCGCAGGAACGCGAGCTGCCCGATCGTCGTGCCGTCGTGACCGAACAACCGCCGCCCACCCCAGTCGTACAGCCGCCAGCTCAGCCCGATCCCGGTGATCCCGCCGGCACCATCCGGGTACCGGACCTGGGGCTCGCGCATCCCGGCGTACCGGTCGTCGTTCAGGTGCGTCCGCGCGAACCGCAGCAGGTCGCTCGCTGTGGTCGCGATGAGCCCGGCCGGACCGAGGCTGCGCGGCAACTGCCAGGTGCTCACCGTGGCGCCGTCGGTCGCGACATGGCCGACCGCGGCACGATGCAGGATCGCCTCCTCGGGCAACGTGACCGTGGCTTCCAGGCCCAGCGGCTCGACCAGGCGGGCCCGGAGCGAGGCGTCCCAGCTCCGCCCGTCGAGCACCTCGACGATCCGGCCGAGCAGGACGAAGCCCGCGTTGCAGTACGAGTACGCGGTCCCGGGCTCGAACAACTGGTCCACGTCGGCCAGCAGCGTGACGTACCGTTCGAGGCAGTCGTCGCCGCGGCCGGTGTCGGTGAACACGTCCCCGTCCAGGCCGCTGGTGTGGGTGAGCAATTGCCGGACCGTGATCCGCGGGTCGATCGAGGCCTCGGGCAACAGGTTGACGACCGGGTCGTCCAGGTCCAACCGGCCCTCGGCGGCCAGCTGGACGATCAGCGTCGAGGTCCACGGCTTGCTGATCGAGCCGAGATGGAACACCGAGTCCGCGGTCGTCTCCACCCCGGTCCGCCGGTTGAGCAGCCCGTACGGCTCGACGATCTCGTTGCCGTCCGCCCAGATCCCGAGCACGGCCCCCGGCACGTCGGCGGCAGCGGCGAGCTCGGCCAGGCGAGCGCTCCAGTCCGTCATGGACGTCAACCTACTTGGCGCGCATCAGCTCCAGCAGAGCGGCCTTGACCGCCTCTCGGGCCGCGTCCCCATTCAGCCCCAACCGTTGCAGCACCTGGGCCGCGACCCCGCCTGGGTGGCGATAGAGCGAGAGCAGTAGGTGTTCGGTGCCGATGTAGTTGTGGCCCAGGCCCAGCGCTTCGTCCAGCGTGTACTTCAGCACGCTCACCGCAAACGGAGTCATCGGCAGCGCGACGTCGTCGGCGGGCAGCTGGTCCGCCGAGCCGTCCGGCGCGATCGCCTGCACGGCGTCGGTCACGGCCTGCTCGGTGAGCCCACGACCGTCGAGAACCTTGGCCGCGACCCCCTCGGGCTGGGTGTAGAGCGCGAGCAGCAGGTGCTCGGTACCGACGAACGGATGGTTGTGCTGGCGGGCGACGCCTGGGGCGGCTTCGAGGACCGACCTCGTCCGAGCCGTGAAGCGCTCGAACGACGGCTTGGCGGACGCGGAGTCCGCGAACCGCTTGTGCGCGGCCTGCTTGCTGACGCCGAGCACGCTACTGATCTCGAGCCACGATCTGCCCGCTGCCCGGGCCTGGTCGACGAAGTATCCGAGGGCGGCGTCGGAGGTGTCGGTCAGCTCGGTGATCGTGGTCGAGGCGGTCGCCAGCTGCGCGAGGACGTCGTCGCTGCCGGCGTCGGTCCGGATGAGGTCGATGAGTTGCTGGAGATCGGGTACTGGCGTCATGCGTCAACCCTAGGTTGACGAAATCGGCCCGTCAACCCTGGGTTGACGGCCGTCGCCTTCTAGGGTTTTCGGCATGCAGGAGTTGCCGGATGTGATCGCGCCCGGGTTGCGGGTGTTGTTCTGCGGGATCAATCCCGGGCTGGTGTCGGCCGAGACCGGGCACCACTTCGCCCGGCCGGGGAACCGGTTCTGGCCGGCGCTGCACCTGTCCGGCTTCACGCCGCGGCAACTGCTCCCGGCCGAGCAGGGTGAGCTGCCGGCCCTCGGTCTCGGGATCACCAACGTGGTGGACCGGCCGAGCGCACGGGCCGACGAGTTGTCCAAGGCCGAGTTCGTCGAGGGCGGGCGCCGGCTGGAGAAGAAGGTGCTCGAGTACGCCCCCAGCTGGCTCGCGGTCGTCGGCGTCACGGCGTACCGTGACGCGTTCTCGGAGCCGAAGGCGCGGATGGGCCGGCAGGAACGCACGATCGGCCCGACCCGGGTCTGGATCCTGCCGAACCCGAGCGGGCTGAACGCGCACTACACACTGCCCAAACTCGCCGCCGCCTTCGCCGAACTCCGCGAGCTCAGCTCGGCGCCCTGACGCTCAGCTCAGTGCCTTGAGGATGACGTCGGCGACCGCTTCCGGCTGGGAGACCGCGACCGAGTGGGAGCCCTCGATCTCGACGACCGTGCCGCCGGATCGCTGGGCCATGAACCGCTGCGCCTCCGGGTGGATCGCGTTGTCCTGGGTGGAGACCACGGTCCACGACGGCAGCTTCTTCCAGCCCGGCTCGACCGGCATCTCCTCCTCCAGGCCGAGCACCGCGATCGGCCGCTGCGCCACGGCGAGGACCCGGGTCACCGCCTCGGGCAGGTCAGCGGCGAACACCTCGTGGTACAGCGCGGCGTCCAGGTGAACCTCGGGCGCCTCGGTCCCGTCGGCCAGCGGGAACAACGACGGCCGGATCGCCGCGCCGAACGGAGTCTCCGGGAACCTCGCGGAGATCCCGGCCAGGCTCTCCCCCGCGTCCGGGACGAAGGCAGCGACGTGGACCAGGCCGACGACGTTGCCGAGCTTGGGCGCGGCCGCGTTGATCACGGCGCCGCCGTACGAGTGGCCGACCAGGAGGACGGGGCCGTCGATCCCCCGGACCACGCTCTCCAGGTACGCCGCGTCCAGGCTGAGCCCGCGCAACGGGTTCGCGATCGCCTGGACCTGGATCCCGGTCTTCTGCAGGGTGTCGATGACGCCGTTCCAGCTGGCGGCGTCCGCGAAGGCGCCGTGGACGAGGACGACGGTGGTGGCCTTGTCGGTCATGAGGGGTGATCCTTTCGGGAGTTGGTGAAGTCAGGCGAGGGCGGACTTGAGGGTGCGGACGGCGAGGTCGATGGCGGCGTTCGCGGCCTGGGTGTCGCGGAGGGCGTCGAGCATCACGAAGTCGTGGATGATGCCGGCGAACCGGACCGCGGTAACGGCGACGCCGGCCTCGCGGAGCTTGCTCGCGTACGCCTCGCCCTCGTCCCGGAGCACGTCGGCCTCACCGGTGATCACGAGCGCGGTCGGCAGCCCGGACAGCTGCTCGATCGTGGCCCGCAGCGGCGACGCGGTGATCTGGTTCCGCTCGGCCTCGTCGGTCGTGTACTGGTCCCAGAACCACTTCATCCCGTCCCGCTGGAGGAAGTAGCCCTCGGCGAACTCGCGGTACGAGGCGGTGTCGAAGGACGCGTCCGTGACCGGGTAGAACAACACCTGCTGGCGGAACGTCACGTCGCCGCGCTCCTTCGCGAGCAGCGTGACCGCGGCCGTCAGGTTGCCGCCGACGGAGTCGCCGGCAATCGCGATCCGGTCGGCGTCCAGGCCGTTGTTGCCGCCCTCGGCCACGATCCAGCGGGCCACCGCGTAGGCCTGCTCGAGCGCGTGCGGGTACCGCACCTCGGGCGACAGGTCGTACTCCGGGAAGACCACCGCGGCGCCGGCGCCGACCGCGAGCTCGCGGACCAGCCGGTCGTGGGTGTGCGCGTTGCCGAAGACCCAGCCCGCGCCGTGGATGTACAGGATCACCGGCAGCACCCCGGTACTCCCGGCCGGGCGGACGATCCGCGCCTTGGTGCCGTCGGCGGCGGTGACCCACTCCTCGTCGATCTCGAGCTTCGGGTAGTCGGTCGTCTGCACCTCGTCGACCAGCTTGCGGCCCTCGGCGGGCGGCAGCTGGAACAGGAACGGCGGGGTGGCGGTCGCGTCGGCGAAGGCTTGGGCGGCAGGCTCCAGAACGGTCATCGAACTCTCCTCCTGAGGATCGGTATCCGGTGAGAACGCTCGTTCTCCCCGGTGCTGCTACTGTAGGAGAACGTTGGTTCTCCCGCAAGTGGGGTGGCCCGGATCACAGGAGGCGACGATGCCGATCGACACGGCGACCGCGCAGCGGCAGGTGCTCGACGCCGCCGACTCGCTGTTCTACGAGCGCGGCGTGCAGGCGGTCGGGATGGACGCCATCCGGGCCGCGTCGGGCGTCTCGCTGAAGCGGCTGTACCAGCTCTTCCCGTCCAAGGACGCGCTGATCGAGGCGTACCTGGACCAGCGCGACCGGCTCTGGAAGCAGATGCTGCAGGAGCACCTGGACGCGGCGACCGATCCGCGCGAGCGCATCCTCGCGGTGTTCGACTTCCTCTACAGCTGGTTCACCCAGCGCGACTTCCGCGGCTGTGCGTTCATCAACTCGTTCGGCGAGCTGGGCGCGGTGTCGCCGCGCGTCGCCGAGCTCGCCCAGGAGCACAAGGCCGGGTTCCGGCGCGCGCTCACCGAGCTCGCCGAGGCGGCCGGCGCCCGCGACCCCGAGCAGCTGTCGGACCACCTCATCCTGCTCAGCGAGGGTGCGATCACCACGTCCGCGATCTCGGGTTCGCCGGAGCCCGCCAAGCGCGCCCGCGAGGCCGCCGAACTGTTGATGGACGCCTCCCTGCCGTCCTGACACCGAGGCTCGGCAGGATGGGTCCATGCGAGCGTCGGAACTGCTGCGGACCGTCGACCCCCTGCCGTACCACGACCGGGTCCGCCTGGCCGCGGGCGAAGGACGACGGCTGCGCGGTACCGCGGAGCTGACCGACCTGCTCGGCGAGCTCGGCCGCGGCGACTCGTACCAGCGCCACCTCGGTCTGCAGATCGCGTCGGCCGCCGGCGACGCCGGGTACGTGACCCGCCTGCTCCGCGATCCCGACCCCTCGGTCCAGACCCGGGCGCTGGGCGCGGTCCGTCGCGGCGTCGACGTGTCGGACGACGACCTGCGGATCCTGTACGACGACGCGCCCGCGGCTCTGCGGAAGCGGCTGCTCCGGGTGATCCGGACGACCGGGCGTTCGAGTCTGGCCACCCGGCTGATCGACGAGCACCGCGAACGCTGGGGCGACCTCGCCGCGACGGGGCTGCTGACCAGTACCGACAGCGGTACCGTCGACCGCCTGCTGCCGGAGCTCGCGTACTGCCTCACGCTCGGCGAGTGGCAGCGGCTCGGCACGCGGCATCCGCGGTCCGTCCTCGACTACGCGCACCGGGTGATCCCCGACGGCCCTGACAAGGACGAGTGGTGGCGCGGCCCGGCGTACGGGGTCGTCGCCGCGCTCGATCACGACGCGACCGGGGTCCTCGGCCTGGTCAAGGCGGCGCTCCCGGCCGACAAGTTGCCCGCAGCAATCATCCAGGTCCTGGGTCGGTTCGTGGACCTGGATCCGGCGTGGACGCTGTCCGTCCTGCTGTCGCCCGACCGGTCCTCGGTACTGCGGTACGCGCTGACCCCCGCGGTCCGACGGCGCCTGTACCGGTACTCCGACGAGGAGCTGACCGCGCTCGGCAAGCTCGTGTGGCCGTTCTTGACCGAGCTGCTGAGCGACCTTCCGCCGTCCCGCCGAGCCACCGTGTTCGCCGCGGTGACCGCGTCGGTCGAGCTCGGCCAGAGAGTGTTGCCCGACGACCTGCTGCGCGTTCTTCCCCGGGCGGTCCGCGTCGACGAAGCTGGCCGGATGCTCACCCTCGCGCCGGTCCAGGCCGACCTCCATCGCAGTTGGGCGGTGACGTCGTTCCTGCCGTACGAGGAGGCGTTCGCCCGGCTGGAGCCCGAGATCCGCCGGCCGGAGGCGGGCGACCGGGCCGCCGTGTACGCCGCGGTGATCGGCGCGGCCGGCCACTCGCGCGAACCGGCGCACCTGGTCGATGCGGTCACCTGGGCGGCCAGGGCCCGCAACGACCGGGACCCGGTCCGGGTGGCCATGCTCACCGCGGTGTCGCAGGTGCCGCCGTCCGCGTTGACCGACGAGCTGGTGCCCGGACTGGACACGTTGCTCACCGATGCACTCGAGGCGCGCGACACCTCCTGGCCGTCCCGGGCCGCGCTGAAGAACGTGGCCGAGACCGCGGTCCGGCAAGGGGCCCTGAGCAACCGAACCACCTTGCTCGACTGGGGTTTGCGGGCACACGCGCGGATCACGGAGGAACGCGGCCGCGTGCCGTTGTACGGGATCGTCGACGGCCTTCCACGGGGCCAGGAGCAAGGTGTGTACGACGTGCTCCGGCCGTTCGTCGAGGCGGGCGCGGCGCGGGAGGAGTACTCGCTGGCCCTGTCGATCGCGGGGGCATTCGAGCGACGCGGGTGGACCAACGAGCACCTGCACAGCGTGCTCGAACAGGCGGTGTGGTCGGCCGAGGAGATGCCGTCGCGGCAAGCCACCGAGTTCTGGCTCGAACCACCGGCCACGCGGAACGAGCGGGTCGGCCGGATCATCGAGCGCGACGTCAGCATGGCTCGCTGGGGAGTCGTCTGGTCCGCGGTCACCGTGGAGCGCACCGATCTCCTCGACGCCGTTCTGGCCGAGCCGGTACGGTCCCAGCGCTTCGAGCGGAACCACCCGCTCTGGCTCGTCCCCGACTACGCCCTGTACCGCTGGGTCCCGCGGCAACGGGCCCGGTACGCCGAGCTGGTGACGGCTGCGGCCCGGGATACCCGGCTGCCCGATGTGGTGCGCGCGACCGCTGTCTCGACACTGGGCCATGTGCCTGGGATCGGGCGAGCTGCGGTGGAGCCGTTCCTGCAGAGCGACGAGGTGCTGCTGCAGGAGGCTGCGCTGGCTGCGTTGGCGTGGACCGATTCGCCGGAGCAGGCGATGCCGGTCCTGCTCGCCCATGCCGGGGACGATCGGGCCCGCGTGGCCGTGTACGCAGCCACCCGCGCGGCCCGGTTCGTTCGGCCGAGCCGGTTGCCTGGGTTGTTGCACCCCGTACTCGCCGGCGAAGGCGTGAAGGTCACCGCCCGCAAGGAGGCCGCCCGGCTGCTCGGCGAACTGCGCGCACCCGGCGCGTCCGTCGTACTGACCGAGGCGTGGGCCGGGGCGCATCGGGACGTGCGGGCCGCGATCACGAGCACCGCGGCCCAGTACCTGCTGCACGAGCCGGCGAGTTGGGCGGTACTGCAGCAGGCGGTGCACGACAGCGACGCGACCGCGATCGCGTTGACCCAGCGGACGCCGTACGGGATGGCGCCGAAGTACCGGTCGCGGTACGCGGATCTGCTGATCGCGGTGACGGCCCGGCCAGAGCCAGAGGTGGTCCAGGCGGCGGTCCAGGCGCTGCGGCAGTGGTCCCGGTGGAATCCGGAGATCGCCTCGGTCTGCGCGGGCTTCGTCACCGATCTGTCGAATCGGACCACGGTCTGGGTCGACGCCCTCTCGGTGCTCACCGGCCTGGTCGCGGCCGAGCCCGATCGCGGGATCGACGAGCTGGTGGCGACGGTCCGCCTGTTGCTCCGGCTGGAGAGTGACCCGAACCTGCCGAACGCGACGCCCGACCGGGATCGGCCCGCACGCCAGCGGCTCGCGCGGCTGATCGAGTCGCTTGCGATCGCCTTCACGCTCAAGCCGACCGAGGCGCGGCAGGTCCTGAAGCAGGTCGTGACCGAGCTGGGCGACGACGACCAACTCGAACTCCGGCTGCGGCTGCTGATCACCTCGCTCGACTGGTCCCAGCTCCCGGAGGAACTGGATCGCGTCGCCGTCGCCGTAGAAGGCCGGCCACTGGCCGCGCTGGAGGCTGCTCAACTCCTGAGCGCGCGATTGACCGGCGGTCCGGCCCACTGGTCACCGGAACTGGTCGAACCCGCGGTCGCGCAACTGGTCACGGGCGAACGGCTGGCGGATGGTCTGCTGGCCCACACCTTCGTCGCCGCGGCCGGTCACCGCTCCGGCTGGCCCGGCCCCTGGCGCGACCACTTGATTGCCCTACGCAACCACCCGCTGGCCGACGTCCGCACCCGAGCCCTCCACCTCACCACCGCCGCCGAGACATAACCCCCGCACCACCCTCACCGGCCCGCCCGCCTGCGTCCCGCCCGCCTGCGTCTTGCCCGGCCCGCCCGCCCGCCGCCCGCCTGCCCGCATCATCTGGTGGGTTAACCCATCAGATGGTGGCTTGGCCCATGGAATTCTGATGGGCCAAGCCACCACCGCAAGGGTTAACCCAGCAGACGACGGCGGCGGGGGTGGGTGCGCGGGTGGGTGCGCGGGTGGGTGCGCGCGGGTGGGTGCGCGGGGGTGGGTGCGCGGGTGGGTGCGGGGGCGGGTGCGCGGGGGGGGTGCGCGGGGGGAGGGGGTCAGACCTCCTCGCCGGCTTCGCGGCGGGCTCGTTTGCGGCGTTTGCCTTCGTGCATGGCTTGGACCCGGGCGACCGGGATCGCCCGGCCTTCTTCCAGGACGTCGGCCGGTACCGTCTGGGGCGCGGGAAGTTGCTCCGCCCACGGATCGCGGTCGCCGAGCAGCTTCGGGGTGTTGCGGATGGTGAAGTCGCGCGGCGTGACCTGGTCGATGTCGTCCCAGCCGACCGGGAACGACACCGGCGCACCTGGCCGGATCCGTGGACTGTAGGCCGCGGCAACGGTCGCACCACCGGCCCGGGTCGAGTCGATGAACACGCGCCCGCCCCGGTCCTGCTTGATGTACGCCGTGGTCGCCAGGTCCGGGTCGATCCGCTCGGCGCGGGCCGCGATCGCGCGGGTCGCCGCGGCGGCGTCCTCGATCGGCAACTGGTCGTCGATCGGCACGATCACGTGGACGCCTTTCGCGCCGCTCGTCTTCACCGCGCCGGCCAGCCCGCAGTCGGTCAGCGCCTGCCGGACCAGGTGCGCGGCCTGGACCGCGAGGCCGAACGTCTCCCCCTCGGGTGGATCGAGGTCCAGGACGAGGTGGGTGACCCGGTCCCAGCGGTCCGCGCGCATCAGCGTCGGGTGGTACTCGACCGCGCGCTGGTTCGCGAACCACAGCAGCGTCTTCCGGTCGTCGCACAGCGCGTACGACACCTCGCGCTTGGACGCCTCGGCCCACACCGTCACGGTCTTGACGTAGTCGGGCGTGTACTTGGGCACGTTCTTCTGCATGAACGGCTCCTGGCCCGGCCGGATCCGGAGCACCGACAACGGCCGCTCCCGCAGCTCGGGCAGGATCCGCTCGTGGACGGCGTCCAGGTAGTCGACCAGGTCCCGCTTGGTCGCCTCGGCCCCGTCGAACAACGGCTGGTCCAGGTTGGTCAGGCCGACCCCGTCACGTGTCTCGTCCGGCTTGCTCGCCATGACAGGACTGTACGGGGTGAGGGCGTCAGCCGCCGGAGACGCCGATCTCCGCGTCGGCCAGGTCCGTGTTCAGCCCGTCGGTGTCGTCCAGCCAGCCGTACGGCAACACGATGTGGTCCCGTGGCGAACCCTGCCGGCCGCGCGGCGCTCCGAGCTCGGCCACCGGGAACGGGACCACCGGGTCCAGCTCGGCGAGCAGCTCGTCCAGCCGGGCCAGCGAGTCCACCATGCCGAGGGCGGCCCGCAGTTCGCCGCCGGCCGGGAAGCCCTTCAGATACCACGGGACGTGCTTGCGGAAGTCCCGCAGTCCGCGCTGCTCCCCCATCAACTCGGCGAGCAGCTCCGCGTGCCGGCGCATCACCACGGCCACCTCGCCCAGCGTCGGCAGATTGAGCGCCTCCCCACCCGCGAACGCGATCGCCAGGTCCCGGAACAACCACGGCCGGCCGAGGCACCCCCGTCCCACGATCACGCCGGCGCACCCGGTCTCCTCGACCATCCGGAGCGCGTCGGCCGCCTCCCAGATGTCACCGTTGCCGAGCACCGGGATCGAGGTGTGCTCGACCAGTTCGGCGATCTTGGTCCAGTCGGCCTGGCCGGAGTACGCCTGGGCCGCGGTCCGTCCGTGCAGGCCGATCGCGGCACACCCGGACTCCGCGGCGATCCGGCCGGCGTCCAGGTACGTCTGGTGGTCGGCGTCGATGCCGATCCGGGTCTTCATCGTCACCGGGATGCCGTACGGACCGGCCGACTTGACCGCGGCGTCCAGGATCGCGCCGAGCAGGTTCCGCTTCCAGGGCAGGGCCGCGCCGCCGCCCTTGCGGGTCACCTTCGGGACCGGGCAGCCGAAGTTCAGGTCGATGTGGGCGACGCCGTAGGAGTCACAGAGGATCTCGACCGCGCGGCCGATGTAGACCGGGTCCACGCCGTACAACTGGACCGAGCGGACCGTCTCCCGCTCGTCGAACGTGAGCATGTCGAGGCTCTTCTGGTCGCCCTCGACGATGCCGCGCGAGGTGATCATCTCGCACACGTACAGACCGGCGCCCTGCTCCGCGCACAACCGCCGGTACGCCGCGTTGGTGATGCCCGCCATCGGTGCGAGCACCACCGGGGTGTCGATCGTGAGGTTCCCGAGCTGGAGCATGTCAGGCCTTCGACACCAGGACCTGGCCGTTGCCGGAGACCTGGGCGCGGTACGGCTGGACGGCGTTGTCGACGGTGGTGACGTCGCACTGGATGCCCTGCGCGGTGTGCTTCACCACGGCCACGTCGTCCATCGTGCAGGTCACCTTGGCGGCGCCGGACGCGGCCCGCTGGACGGCGTCGACCACCTTCGCCTTGGCGATCGCGACCGACTCCGAGGTGAACCTGTAGGACGCGCTGTACTGCTTCGCGTCGACGGTGAGCGTGCCCGAGTACGGCTTGCCGGCGTACGTCACCGTGCAGGTCAGGCTGTGCTCGCCGGGCTTGTCGGCGTCGTCGATCCCGGGGCAGCTCACCTTGGTGGTGGCCGCCTTGCCCGCGGCGATCTGGGCCTGCTTGGCGATCGCGAACCGGATCCGCTCGGCCAGCGGGGCGTCGTCGTCCGGGGCGCCCGTGACCTTCGGCGTCGGCCACGGCTTCGTCGGCGTCGGCAACGGGGTCAGCGTCGGCGTCGAGGCGGTCGGGATCGGCGCGCTGGTCGATCCCGCCGGCGTGGACGGCGCGGGCGTACTCCCTGCCTCGGGCGGCGAGTCGGAACACCCGGCGAGTACGAGCAACGCGACAGCGGCGATCGCCGGCACCGTCCAGCGCCTCATCGTCAGCAGCCCACCAGTCGCTGGGCCAGGTAGCCGGACACCTCGGTCAGCGCGACCCGCTCCTGCTTCATCGAGTCCCGTTCCCGGATCGTCACGGCCTGGTCGTCCAGGGTGTCGAAGTCCACGGTGATGCAGTACGGCGTCCCGATCTCGTCCTGCCGGCGGTACCGGCGGCCGATCGCGCCCGCGTCGTCGAAGTCGACGTTCCAGAAGCCGCGCAGTTCGGCGGCCAGGTCCTTGGCCTTCGGCGAGAGCTCGGCGTTGCGCGACAGCGGCAGCACGGCCGCCTTGACCGGGGCGAGGCGCGGGTCGAACCGCAGCACGGTCCGCTTGTCCACGCCGCCCTTCGCGTTCGGCGCCTCGTCCTCGGTGTACGCGTCGAGCAGGAAGGCGAGCACGTTGCGGGTCAGCCCGGCGGCCGGCTCGATCACGTACGGCGTCCAGCGCTCGCCCTTCTCCTGGTCGAAGTACGACAGGTCGGCGCCGGAGTGCTTGGAGTGCGTGGACAGGTCGAAGTCGGTCCGGTTCGCGATGCCCTCGAGCTCGTCGAACTCCTTGCCGCCGAAGTTGAACCGGTACTCGATGTCGACGGTGCGCTTGGAGTAGTGGCTGAGCTTGTCCTGCGGGTGCTCGTAGAAGCGCATGTTGTCCGGGTTCAGGCCGAGCCCGAGGTACCAGTCCCAGCGCGCCTTCAGCCAGTACTCGTGCCAGTCCTCGTCCGACCCGGGCGCGACGAAGAACTCCATCTCCATCTGCTCGAACTCACGGGTGCGGAAGATGAAGTTGCCCGGGGTGATCTCGTTGCGGAAGCTCTTGCCCACCTGGGCGATCCCGAACGGCGGCTTCTTGCGCGCGGTGCCCATCACGTTGGCGAAGTTGACGAAGATGCCCTGCGCGGTCTCGGGCCGCAGGTAGTGCAGCCCTTCCTCGGACTCGACCGGGCCGAGGTAGGTCTTCAGCAGCCCGTTGAACATCCGCGGCTCGGTGAAGGTGGCCTTGTTGCCGCAGTTCGGGCAGGCGATCTCGTCGAGCTTGACCTCGTCGGCGTCCTTGTTCTTCCGCCGGGCGTAGTCCTCGCGGAGGTGGTCGTCGCGGAACCGCTTGTGGCAGGCCTGGCACTCGGTCAGCGGGTCGACGAACTCGGACAGGTGCCCGGACGCCTCCCATACCTTGGTCGGCAGGATCACCGACGAGTCCAGCCCGACCACGTCGTCGCGGCTGGTCACCATCGCCCGCCACCACTGGGTCCGGACGTTGTTCTTCAGCTCCACCCCGAGCGGTCCGTAGTCCCAGGCCGACTTGGTCCCGCCGTAGATCTCGCCGCACGGATAGACGAAGCCTCTGCGCTTGCTCAGGCTGACGACGGCATCGACGGTGTCCACGGGCACTTTTCTGACTCCAGACAACAGGCACGGATGGGTGGTACGGAAGGGTCCAGGCTAGCGGGCCGATCGGGCCCTCGTCGCATCCCCGAGACCGGTCAGGGAAGCGGCACGGGATCGAGCGAGTCGTACGCGGTCGGCTCGTCGATCGCCTCGGACAGCAACGGCACCGCGGCCAGCTTCACCTCGTACGGCGAGAGCGCGCGCCGGTAGCTGCCGATGTTCTCCCACTCCATGCTGAGCGCGAGCAACTCGGGGTCGTCCGCATTCCGGCCGGTCCGCGCGGCGACGAACCCCTTCTGCCGCGACAGCACCTCGACCGCGGTCTGCAACCGGGCCACGAACTCGGGCTGGGCTTCCTCGCCGACCCGGAACCTGATCACCACGAACACCCGCGCAAGCGTACGGCCTCACCGGCCGCCGTCCGCACCGGGACCTGGCCGGGCCACCTGGAACAATGGGTTCATGAGTTCCTCCAGCGGCCAGCCGGCCAGCCCGCTCCGGCAGCGGATCACCAAGATCAGCTACCCGTACGTGGCCAAGCTGCACTCCATGCCGAAGCTGACGCTGCCCGGTATCACCCTGGTCCTGGCCCTGCTCGGCGTCTTCGCCCCGGTCCCGGCCGCCGTCCCGGCCCTGATCCTGCTGGCCCTGCTGCTGAGCTGGCTCGGCTTCCTCTCCTGGCCCGTGGTCAGCAACGGCCAGCGAGCCTTGCGGGTCTTCGCGGTCCTGGTCATCCTGCTCTTCGCGGTCTCCCGGATCGCCGGCGCCTGACGGCTACCGCCCCAACGTGTCGTACGCCGCGTCGACCGCGGCGGTCCGCAACTCGTCGACGTCGACGCCCTCGAAGACCACGGCACAATCGGAGAGCCCGCCGATCGCCACCATGCCGCGGACCTGATCGGCCAGCGACGGCGACTCCCCGATCAGCAGCGCGACGATTCGCCGGCGCCAGCCGGTGACGTGGTCGGTCAGGTGCATCTCCTGCAGCACGGACAGATCGCGGAGCGCGAGCAGCAACAGGCCGCGATGCCGGTACGTGAGGTCGAAGAACGAGCCGAGCAACTCCCGCGGATCGGGCGCCACCTCGGCCTCCCGGGCGTCGACGTACGCGTCGAAGTCGTCGATCAGGGGTTTGGCCAGACTGCTGACCAGCTCGTCGCGCGACGCGAAGTGGTAGTACAGCGCCGGTTTGGTCATCCCCAGCCGGTCCGCGATGTCGCGCAGGCTGGTCTGCCGCAGACCCTTCGCGGCGAACAGGTCCAGAGCGGCCTGCTGGATCCGGGCTTTGGTGTCCCCGCTGCGCGTTCTCGGCATGACCAGAAGTTTAGCTGACCTACCGTTAAGTAAGGCATTGACAAGCCGCTGCCGTTTTTGCTTACCTTCCGTTAAGTAAACAAATCGGAGGAGACAGCCGGTGCAGAGGATCCTGATCTCGGGAGCGAGCGTGGCCGGGCCCGTGCTCGCCTACTGGTTGCGGCGGTACGGCTTCGAGCCGACGGTGGTCGAGCGCACTCCCGCGCTGCGGCACGGACTCGGTGGGCACGCGGTCGATCTGTTCGGATCCGGCGTCGAGGTGGCGCGCCGGATGGAGCTGTGGGCGCAGATCCACGAGGCCCGGACCCAGACGACCACGATGTCGGTGGAGCGGCACGGCAAACGGCCGGTCACCGTCGACATCGACCGGCTCAGCGCCGGGATCTCCGACCGGCACGTGGAGATCCTTCGCGGCGAGCTCACCAAGCTCCTGTACGAGGCGACGCGATCGGACGTGGAGTACGTCTTCGGCGACTCGATCGCCACGCTGGACGACGACGGCGACGGCGTGGACGTGACGTTCGAGCACGCGGCACCCCGCCGGTTCGACCTGGTGATCGGCGCCGACGGTATGCATTCGACGGTCCGCCGGCTCGTCTTCGGGCCGGAAGAGGCCGTCCGCCGGCACCTCGGCGGCTATCTCGCGGTCTACTCGATGCCGGACCTGTTCGCTCTCCAGGACCGGATGCTCGTCCACGTCAGCGTCGACCGGATGGTCAGCACCTACGGCGTTCACCAGACCGGCCAGGCACGCGCGGCCTTCCTGTTCCGCACGGCCACCGAACTGCCCTACGACTACCGGGACCGGGAGCAGCAGCGCCGGATCGTCGCGGACGCGTTCGGCGAGTACGGCTGGACGGTGCCGCGACTGCTCGAGCACCTGGCGGCGGCCGACGACTTCTACTTCGACGCGATCTCGCAGATCACGCTCGACAGCTGGCAGCGCGGCCGGGTCGGCCTGGTCGGGGACGCGGGGTTCTGCCCGGGCCCGGCGATCGGCGGTGGGACCAGCCTGGCCGCGGTCACGGCGTACGTACTGGCGGGCGAGCTCGCGGCGGCCCGGAGCGACCTGCCCTCGGGGCTGCGCAACTACGAGCGGAAGGTGCGGGAGTTCGTCGACCTGAGTCGCGCCGCGGCGCCGAAGGTGATGAAGTCGGTCATCCCCGGCAGCGCGACGGCCGTCCGCTTGGTGCCATGGGCAACAGCCATGCTGGTCCGCCTGCCCACGCCCGTCCAGAAGCTGGTCTGGGCCCAGAACGGCGTCGGCAAGGCCCTCGGCTCGCTCCCCCTCCCCAACTACAGCGACCTGATCAGAACGCCATGAGCGGCAACGCCTGCAGCCACGAAACCCGGCAATTCCCCAACCGCGAACACCATCCCGGGACCGCGGTCACGCAATACCCCGACAACCCGCCCCAACCCCCGACAACCCCGCCCCAACCCCCGACAACCTGACCGCACCCCCGACAAGCCGACCACACCCCCGACCGGGCGGCCTACACCTCGCGAGGCCGATCGGGTCTGAAACAAGTACTCGGGGGTTGGGACACGCTCTACCTTGTCCGAGGTCCCCACAACTGCGGCGAGGACAGGGCGACCCGGCCCCGGCAGGCCAGCAGTCAGGCGGAACCCGGCGGGGCGACGGGGTTGGTGCGGTCAGGGGGCCTGCGTGGGGCCCGGGGGCGGGGTGGGGTCCGGGGTGGGGGGTGGGTCGGGCTGGGCGACCAGGTTCGGGGAGCGGTCGGCTACGGCCAGAGCGGCGAGAGCCGTGGTGAGGGGTACGGCGGCGATGATGCCCAGGCTGCCGACCAGGCCGCGGACGATCTCGATGGCGACCATTTCGGTCGTGATCACGTACTTCGCGTCGACGCCGCTGACGGCGAAGATCATCAGCAACGGGAGTGCCGCGCCGGCGTACGCGAGGACCAGGGTGTTGACCACGGACGCCACGTGCGCGCGGCCGATCCGCAGGCCGGCACTGAAGAGCGAGGCCCGGCCCGCCGCCGGGTTGGCTGCCGAGAGCTCCCAGACCGCGCTCGCCTGGGTCACGGTCACGTCGTCGAGGACGCCCAGCGCACCGATCACGATGCCGGCCGCCAGGACGCCGGCCAGGTCCAGGTCCGGGACGAACGCCTTGATCTGCGACGCGCCCTCCGCGCCGACGCCGGACAACGAGGCGACCTTGACGAACATCCAGCCGAGGACCGCGGTCAGCCCTAGTGCCGCGATCGTTCCCGCCAGGGCGACCGACGACTGGGCGTTGATGCCGTGAGTGAGGTACAGCGCGATCGTCATGATCACCGCCCCGCCCACCACCGAGACGAGCAGCGGATTCTCGCCGCGGAGAATGGCGGGCAGGACGAACTGGGTCAGTGTCACCGCGGTGATGCCGAGCGCCACCAGGGCGGCCAGGCCCCGCCAGCGGGACAGCACCACGACCGCCACCGCGAAGACGACCGCCAGGATGAGCAGGGGCCGGCCGCGGTCGTGGTCGGTGTACGAGTAGCGCTCCTCGATCGGCGCGCCGTCCTGGAACCCGAGCAGGAGCTTGTCGCCCACCTCGATCGGCAGCGCGGCCTGCTTGCCCTTCGGGACCTCGACCGGCGCCTCGACGCCCTGGTCCCCGTCCGGGCCCGAGGTGATCTTCACCGTGGCGAGGTCACACGCGTCCGGCGACTCGGCGCACGGCTCGAGCTTGACGACCTCGCCGCTGGCCCCCGCCTGCGGGGGCAGGTCGGCCTTCAGGTCGCCGCTCGGCCAGAGGACGACCATCGCGATCACGGCGGCCGCGATCAGCGGGATCAGCAGTGCCGCGACCACGACCCGGACCCGGCGGGCGACGACCGCGTCGCCGTCGACGACCGACGTGTCCACGACCTGATCGCCGTGCCCGTGCCCGTGGCCGTGACCGTGCCCGGTGGGAATGTCGATGCGGCGTCGGCGGTTGCCCCTGGGGTCGGCTCGCCTACGTCCCACGTTCCGCCTGGCCATCGGTCAACTCCCTGTTTTGACAACCATCTCCGATTAAATGAAAATGATTGTCATGAGATCTAGTCTGCGCGCTGTCACTGCCGGCCTCGCCGCCCTTGCGGTCCTCACTCTGGCAGGTTGCGGCGGCGACGCCACCGGCGGCTCCGGCGGCGACGGCGACAAGGTCGACGTGGTCGCCTCGTTCTACCCGCTCCAGTTCATCGCCGAGCAGGTGGGGGGCGACGCCGTGAACGTGACCACGCTGACGGCGCCCGGGGTCGAGCCGCACGACCTGGAGCTCACTCCGAAGCAGGTCGGCACGATCACCGAGGCGAAGCTGGTGCTGTTCGAGAAGGGACTGCAGCCCGCGGTCGACGAGGCCGTCGAACAGAACGCGAAGGACGCCGGCTTCGACGTCGCACCGGCCGCGAAGCTCGAGGCGACCGGCGCGCACTTCGAGGACCACGACCACGAGGAAGAGGGCGGCGCCGGCGGTCCGGCTGCCGTGCTCCCCGGCTCGGCCGGCAACGAGGACGTGGATCCGCACTTCTGGCTCGACCCGGTCCGGTACGCGGGGGTCGTCCAGGCCGTCACGGACAAGCTCGTCGAGGTCGACGGAGCGCACGCTGACGGTTACAAGGAGCGCGCGAAGAAGCTGCTCGGCGAGGTGACGAAGCTGGACGGCGAGTTCAAGTCCGGCCTGGCCACTTGCAAGCTGAAGACGTTCGTGACCAGCCACGAGGCGTTCGCCTACCTGGCGAAGCGGTACGGTCTGCAGATGGTCGGGATCGCGGGCTTCACGCCGGACGCCGAGCCGACCCCCCAGCGGATCAAGGAGGTCCAGGACATCGTGCGGGCCGAGCAGGTGACGACGATCTTCTACGAGGAGCTCGTCAGCCCGAAGGTGGCCGAGTCGATCGCCCGCGACCTCAAGGTGAAGACCGCGGTCCTGAGCCCGATCGAGGGGCTCTCGGACGCGAACTCCGAGCAGACCTACCTCACCCTGATGCGGGAGAACCTGCAGGAACTCCGGAAGGCGAACAGCTGCGCGTGACCGTTCAAGACCACCCCGCCGACCGGTCCCGCGCGCCGGGGCCGGACGGTGGTTCCGCACCCAAAGCCGTCCAGGTCGCCGATCTCTCGGTCGACCTGGGCGGCCGGCTCGTCCTGCGGGGCGTCGACCTGCAGATCCGCCAGGGCGAGGTGGTGGCCGTGCTCGGCACCAACGGCTCCGGCAAGTCCACCCTGATCCGGACCATGGTCGGCCTGCTCCCCGCGGCCCGCGGCCAGGTGAAGCTGTTCGGTACGCCGGTCCCCCGCTTCCGCCAGTGGAACAAGGTGGGCTATGTCCCGCAGCGGATCACCGCGGCCGGTGGTGTCCCGGCGACCGTCCAGGAAGTCGTGTCGTCCGGGTTGCTCTCGAAGCGGCGGCTGTTCCGCCCGTTGAAGGCGGCCGACCGGGCCGCGATCGACGAGGCGCTGGAGATCGTCGCGATGGCGGACCGGCGCAAGGACGCCGTCGCCGAACTGTCCGGCGGCCAGCAGCAGCGGGTCCTGATCGCCCGCGCACTCGTGGCGGACCCGGACCTGCTGATCCTGGACGAGCCGACCGCCGGCGTCGACCTGGCCAGCCAGGGCATCTTCGCCGACGCGATCCGGGAGCGGGTCGCCCGCGGGACCACGGTGGTGATGGTCAGCCACGACCTCGGCCCGATGGACGCGCTGATCGACCGCTCGGTGGTGCTGCGCCGCGGCCGGATCGTGTACGACGGGGCGCCGCACGCCTCCCAGACCCACGCCCACGTGCACCCGCACGTCGCCGACGACGAGCCGGGGTTGCTCTCATGACCTTGTTCCAGCTGGAGTTCATGCAGCGGGCCCTGATCGCCGGCCTGCTCACCGGCCTGGCCGCGCCCGCCATCGGGACGTACCTGGTCCAGCGCCGGTTGTCGCTGATGGGTGACGGCATCGGGCACATCGCCATCACCGGGGTCGCGCTCGGCCTGCTCACCAAGACCGCGCCGACCCTGACCGCGATCCTGGTCGCGATCGCCGGCGCGACCGCGATCGAGCTGATCCGGGCCCGCGGCAAGGCCAGCGGCGACGTGGCCCTGGCGCTGCTGTTCTACGGCGGTATTGCGGGCGGCGTCCTGCTGATCGGGCTGGCCGGTCAGGGCGCGGCGACCCTGAACACGTTCCTCTTCGGCTCCCTCACCACGGTGTCCCCGAGCGACCTGTACGTCGTGGTCGGGCTGGCCGTGGCCGTCCTGGTGGTCGCGATCGGGCTTGGGCCGCAGCTGTTCGCCGTCTGCCAGGACGAGGAGTTCGCCCGCGTCACCGGACTCCGGGTGCAGCTGCTCAACCTGGTGATCGCGGTGATGGCGGCCGTGACCGTGACGGTGGCGATGCGGACCGTCGGCCTGCTGCTGGTCAGCGCCTTGATGGTGGTGCCGGTGGCGACCGCGCAGCAGGTGACCCGGTCGTTCCGCAGTACGTTCGTCACGGCCTGCGGGATCGGGGTCGTGGCCTGCCTGGCCGGCATCGTCACCTCGTACAACGCGGACGTCGCTCCGGGCGCGACCATCGTGATCCTGGCGCTGGCCGGGTTCGTCGTGGCCGCGGTCGCGGGTGCGCTGATCCGGCGCCGCCGCGGTCACGTCGTCCCGCTGGCCGACGAGGAGCCCGAGATCGGCGTACCGGGTCCCCAGCCGCATGTGGTCAGCCCGGGGCACCCGCACGACCACAACCCGGCCTGCGGGCACGCCAAGGTGGAGCACGGGGACCACGTCGACTACGTTCACGACGGGCACCTGCATGCGGCGCACGGGGACCACTGGGACGAGCATTGAGAGTTCGACTTGTCGCGTAGTGAAAGAATGGCCGATTGCCGGGCAAGCCACGGCGAGACGACAGGAGGCACGGTGGCCATCGGAACACGCTCGACCCGTCAGCGCGCAGCGGTCGCTTCCGCGCTCGACAACCTCGACGACTTCCGGACCGCGCAGGAGATCCACCAGGAGCTCCGGTCCTCCGGCGAGGCCGTCGGGCTGACCACCGTCTACCGGACCCTGCAGGCGCTGGCCGACTCGCGTGAGGTCGACGTGCTGCGGACCGCCGACGGCGAGACCGCGTACCGGCGCTGCTCGAAGGGGCACCACCACCACCTGGTCTGCCGGAACTGCGGCCGCACCGTCGAGGTCGAGGGCCCGGCCGTCGAGCGCTGGGCCGACAAGGTCGCCGCCGAGCACGGCTACACCGACATCAGCCACACCCTGGAGATCTTCGGCACCTGCAAGGAGTGCCAGGCCGGGTCCTGACCGTCAGGACGGCGCCGGCTCGGTGGCCAACTGCCTGGTCTGCTGGGTCGCCCAGTGAGCGGCTGCGTCGGCGACCGGGATCGTCGGGTCGACCAACCACGCTGCTTCGAGGCCGTAGCAGAACGTGATGATCTCCATTGCCTTGAGCCGCGGGTCGATGTCGTCGCGCATCTCACCGCGCTGTTGCGCGGATCGCAGGGTCGCCGTCACGCGGTCGATCGTTGTTCGGTAGCCCTCGACCAGGCGTGCGTGGAGGTCGGTGTCGGGGCTGACGTTCTCGCCGAGGACGACGGTGTTCATCCCGAGCAGACTGGCCACTTTGTCGTCGTGCTGGCTCGGCCAGCTGGAGATGTGCCTGGCGATGACGTCGACGATCTTGAGGCCGGGGTCATCTCCGTCGCCCCACAGCCACTCCTCGCTGAAGGCCAGGTGGCGATCCATGACAGCGTTGAGCAGCGCCTCCTTGCTGCGGAAGTGGTAGAGCAACCCGGTTTGTGACACGCCGGCCTCGGCCGCGATGTCGGCGAGGCTGGTCCCGCGCGCGCCGTTGCGGGCGATGAACCGTACGGCGACGTCGATGATGCGTTCCCGTGTCTCAAGGCCCTTCGCTGAGGTCTTGGGGTTCTGGGCAGCGGACACGGTTGAGCTCCTCGCTCTGGTCGGGACAGCGTCATCGCCAAGCATAGACAAACCGACTGAGCACTCGGTAGTTTTTCCAAAAACAGACTGAGTACTCGGTCTGAACTTTGGCGAGAGGCGCGATCGGATGAGTGCAGCTTCCCGGCCGGAGAATCCGGTCATCCACCGCGAGGGCGTTCCCCTCCGGCCGCACGAGCAGGTTCGGGCCTTCCTGGACAGCTCCGGATCATCGCCTGACCCGTGGTCCGCCGAAATCGCGGCCGTGCGGGCGGACGCGCGGGCAAAAGTCCTGGCCGTGACTGGCGAGCTCGCGCCGGTGGCCTCCGTCGAGTGCGTCGACGCGAACGGCGTACCGGCTCGGCTCTACCGGCCCACGGGCGCGGAACAGGAGGTGCTGGTCTGGGCGCACGGCGGCGGCTGGATCCATGGGGACCTCGACACCGCGGACGGTGTCGCCCGGGCACTCGCGAACCGGGCCGCGTGCGCGGTCCTGTCCATCGACTATCGGCTCGCGCCCGAGCACCCGTTTCCAGCCGGCTTCGACGACACCTGGACGGCCGTCACCTGGGCACGCGGCAACTTCGGCAGTGTGGCCGTCGGCGGGGACAGCTCGGGCGGCAATCTCGCCGCGGCGGCCGCGCTCAAGGCGCGTGATGAAGGCGTTCGACTAGCCGCCCAACTCCTCGTCTACCCAGCGCTCGACAGCGTTGAGAACACCGACTACAAGGTCGCGTTCCGGCGGCGGTACGAGACGTTCGCCGGCCGGTCGGGTTTCGGCCCGAACAGCTACCGTCGGCTGCAGTACATCTGGGAGACCTACGTTCCCGATCCTGCTGTGCGTACCTCTTCGTACGCCTCGCCGCTGCACGCTGAATCTGTGCGCGGTGTCGCCCCCGCGACGATCATCACGGCCGAGCACGATTTCCTCCGCCGCGAGGCCGAGGACTACGCCCGGCGTCTGGAGGCGGCCGGCGTCCCGGTCGACCTGATCGAGTACGCAGGTCAGATCCACGGCTTCTTCGAGATGTTCGCCGTCATGACCGACGCGCATCACGCCGTTGGCAGGGCCGGCGACGCCGTCCGAAACGCGTTCCAGTCACACCCACCATCGAGCCTCGAGGACTTCTCGTGCGAACACTGACCCAGTACCGCGGAATTCTCCGGGCGGCAGCCGGCGCCGCGGCGGCTGCTCTGCTGCTCGCCGCCTGCGCACCGGGCGGCAACTCCGAAGCCGGCCCGGCGCCCTCCGAGCCGGTGTCCATCGGTGTCGGCAGCGAGCCGGTCACCCTGAAGCTGCTCGTGACCAGTGGCGTCGATGTCCCGCTCTACACCGCCCTCGGCAAGCTGTTCAGCGCCAAGTACAGCAACGTGACGGTCAAGGTGGAGAACCAGGACTACGCCACCTTGACCACGACCATCGCGCGCACACTCGCAGGGAACAACGTGCCCGACCTTGTCCGCGTGCCGCAGCTCGGAAACCTGACCAAGGACCACCTCCTGATCAGCCTCGACCCCTATGCCAAGGCGTACGGGTGGGACAAGTGGCCGCAGTCGCAGTTCGCCTCCACCCGTGTCGCGGCGGACGGCAGAGAGCGAGGAACAGGTCCGTTGTACGCTGCCGGCGCCGGTTTCGGCCTGACCGGGGTGTATTACAGCAAGGCGCTGGCGCAGCGGATCGGTATGACCCGGCCACCGGCGACTGTCGCCGAGTTCGAGCAACTGCTCGCCAAGGCGAAGGACGCCGGGCTGCAGCCGATCATGATCAACGGTAAGGACGGCGGCAGCGTCTATCCGCTGCAGAACCTGGTGATGTCGTACGCCGGTGACGCGCAAGCCGTCCAGGACTGGAACTACACCAAGCCCGGCGCAAGTATCGACACGGAGGCGACGGTCAAGGCCGCCACGACGTTGCAGCGTTGGGGCGAGGCGGGATACCTGCCGGCCGATGTGAACGACATCGACCAGACCCGGGCACCGGCCGAGTTCCTCAAGGGCAACGGCGTGTTCTTCCCGAGCGGCAACTGGCAGGCTCCCGGACTCGACAAGACCGGATCCGGTCAGTTCGGGTTCTTCCTGGCCCCGCCCGACGTTGCCGGTGGGCCGTCGTACGCGATGACCGCGGCCGCCAACCTGGGGATCCCGGCGAGGTCACCCAACGCGGATGTCGCGGCCGCATTCCTGGACTTCGTCCAGACGGACCAGTCGGCGCGGCAGGAGACGGTGACACTCGGCGGTCTGGTGCCGGCAGGCCCTTCGGACGCGCCCGTTCCGGCCGCGCCCGAGGGGTCGGCGGTCGCCGCCACCGTCAGCGCGTTCCAGGAGTTGCTGAAGAACAACGAACTGGTCGGCTTCATGGCGGATGCGACCGCTTCGATCCACGTCAACAGCCTTGTCCCGCAGACGCAGCTGCTGCTGGCCGGCAAGACGACGCCCGAGTCGTTCGCGGCCAAGGTGCAGTCCGACTACGAACGCGACCTCGGGCGATGATCGCCGGCCGACCTGGAGGTGATGCGGTGCCGTCGATCTCGGCCCCGAGGGCGGTGCGGCAGTCTTCGGCCCTGACCGATCCGCGGAGCACTCCTGCCGCACGACAGCCCACTGCCCGGCGTCCCCCCGGACGCCGGCGGCGGAACTGGAGCGCGCTCCTCTGGATCACACCGGCGTTCGGTATGTACGCCGCTTTCGTGCTGCTCCCGATGCTCCAGTCCGTGCAGTACTCGTTCTACGACTGGGACGGCGTCGGCCCCGCGACGCCTGCCGGACTCGAGAACTGGAAAGCGATCTTCACCCAGCCGGAGCTGCTGCAATCAGTGGTGCACGCGTTCGTCCTCGTCTTCTTCTACACGGTCTTGCCCGTGGGCCTCGGCCTGGTCGCGGCGTCGTTCATCCGCGAACTGAAGCCTGGCGCGTTCAGCACCACCGCCCGGATCGTACTGTTCGTCCCGCAGGTGCTTCCGCTGGTCGCGGCCGGGATCGCGTGGACGTGGATGTACTCGTCGGACGGGCTGGTCAATCAGGTCCTGCGCGCGGTCGGCCTCGATCGGTACACGCGGGCCTGGCTCGGTGACTTCACGTTCGCCCTGCCTGCGGTCGGTGTGATCGGAGTCTGGGTCATGCTCGGGTTCTGCACGGTGCTGCTGCTCGCGGGTATCGGCAAGATCGACCCGGCGCTGTACGAGGCGGCCCGGCTGGACGGCGCCGGCCGGATCAGCGAGTTCGTCGCCGTGACGCTGCCCGGCCTGCGGCGAGAACTCGTCGTGTGCACGACCTTCACGATCATCGCCGCGTTGGCGAGCTTCGACGTCGTCCAGATCGCGACGCAAGGCGGACCCGGCTACCAGACGATGGTCCCTGGCGTACAGATCTACCGGTTGACCTTCCTGCAGCAACACATCAGCCAGGCCTCGGCGCTGTCGGTGTTCCTGGCCGCGCTTGTGTTGCTGGTGATCTGGCCGATCCAGCGTCTCGGGAGACAGCAATGACCACATCGGGGCTCGCCCACCGAGTAACGCGTACCGCGATCCTGCTCGCGCTGATGTTGTTCGCGATCGTGCCGCTGCTGAGCATGTTCACCACGGCACTCGCCGCTCCAGGTAGCACGCCGCAAGGCCTCAGCTGGCCGAGCGACCCGCACTGGCACAACTTCGTCGACGCTTGGAGCGCGGCCAATCTCATCGCCCTGTTCCGCTCGAGCGCGCTCATCGTCCTGGGCGTCGTCCCGGCCACGGTCGCCATGGCCACCGCCGCGGGCTACGCGCTCGCTCAGCTGAACGTGCCCTTCGGCAGGGCGATCTACGGCCTTCTCCTCGTCGGGCTCACCCTGCCGTTCGAGGCGCTGATCACCCCGCTGTACTACGACCTGCGAAGCATGGGACTGCTCGGGACGCGACTGGCGATCGTCCTGCCCCTCATCGGCCTGCTCATGCCGTTCGGAGTCTTCTGGATGCGCGCGCACTTTCTCGGCGTCGAACCGGCGCTCACCGAAGCGGCGAAGGTCGATGGCGCCACCACCTGGCAGACGTTCCGCCGCATCCACCTGCCGCTCGCCACCTCGGCGTGGTCGGCGCTGTCCGTGCTCTTCTTCCTCGCCAGCTGGAACCAGTACCTGCTGCCCCTCGTGCTCGTCGACGACCCGACGAAACGGACCGTGGCCGGTGGGCTGGGTGCCTTCCAAGGCCAGTACGGCACCGACACAGTGCTCCTGTGCGCCGGCTCCCTCCTGATCATCCTGCCGTCCCTGGTGATCTTCCTGATCTTCCAACGCAACTTCGTCAAGGCACTGATGCAAGGGGCCGTCAAGTGACTGCCGGTCAGGCGAGCAGGGCCTTGGCGGTCAGGGCGACCGCGTGTTCCGGGTCCCGGACGAGGGACTGGAGGGTCTCGCGGGTGAGGCCTTGGGGAAGCTCGCCGAGGGCCTGGGCGAGGCGGATCCGTGCGTCGGGCGCGGTTCCTGGAGCGGCCAGCTCGGCGCGGAGTACGGCCAGGATCTCAGGTCCGGCGTCGGGGATCATCGCGAGCGTCTCGGCGGCTTCGACGTCGTTGAGACCTTCGACGACGAGAGTGATCAGGGTCGGGACAGCCGCGGTCTCCCCGCGGCGGCCGAGGGCGATCGCGGCGTGTTTGCGGACGGTCAGATCGAGGTCCTCCAGGGCACCTGTGAGGACTGCGGTCGCGTCCGCGCCGGGCACCTCGGCGATCGCGACGATCGCACGGCGGCGGATGACCAGGTCGGCCGAGCGAAGCGCGGGAGCCAGCGCCGCCAGGACGTCGTCCGTGGACCGTGCGAGGGCCCAGCGCAGGGCACCGGCCACGTTGGGGTCGGACTCGGTGAGCAGGGCGGCGGCCAGTACTTCGCTGGGCAGTTCGTCGTCCGGGGTGAGGGCGGCCTGCTGGCGACGGGCGGCGTCGACCGAATCGAGGCCGCGGAGCAGCTCGACGACGCGGAGGACATCGGGCCAGTCGTCCGGCCCGGCGGAGTCGATCGCTTGGAGCCGGTCGAGCAGCTCCTGCTCCTGGCGCAACCGCTCCTCGGTCCGCTGGACCAGCTCACCCAGCAGTCCGCCCGGGGTGAATTCGGGATCGTCGAGGGCACGGCCGATCTCCCGCAGCGTCAGCCCCAGCGAACGCAAGGCCTCGACGTGGAAGATCCGCCGGATGTCGTCCGCGGCGTACTCGCGGTAGCCGCCCACGGTCCGGCCGGTCGGGCTCACCAGCCCGAGGCGGTCGTAATGCCTGAGCATCCGTGCACTCACCCCGGACCGGCGAGCCACCTCACCGATGAGCACGCCGGTCCCGTACCTGTTGGGGGCCGAGAGCAACGGCTCGCCTCGCCTCGTCGAGCGCCGTCCCGAGGTCGGCGCCGGGATTCCGCAGCAGCTGCTCCGTGGCCCGCGCGTGCGCCCGCACCTCCGGCCTCGCGCTCGACAGCGCTGAGGTCAGCGGGCCCTCGGCCGCCGTACCGAGCGCGACCAGGGCGCGGCTGAGGCTCAGCTGTACGTCCCGTGTACCGCGCCCCAGCTCCGTCACCAGCTCTCCAGCCAACTGCTCCTCCTCGCCGTACGGCACCAGCCCGACCGCCGTCCGCCAGGCAGTCCGCGCGACCTCGTCGTCGGCATCGTGCAGCAACTCCACGGTGATCGCCGACCAGGTCGCCGGGTCGCCGATCTTGGACAAAGTGTGCAGGGCCTGACTCCGGGCCTGGGCGTTCCCGGACCGCAACTCCGCCACGACCCGCGGCACCGTCAGCTCCGCCGGCAGCTGGACCAACGCCCAAGTCAGCATGTCCCGCACGAAGAAGTCCGGCTCCACGCCACACCGGACCACCAACGCCTCGACCAGTTCCACACCAGCCGGTACCTGCGTCCCTGCCGCCATCGCCGCCCGCAGACGCGCGGACGTTTCAGCCGCCTGCAGCGCGTCGCTGTACCTCGTACTCACGAGAACCACCTCCGGTCCCCAGCCAAAACGTTGTCACCGTGACAAGGTCAAGTCGGCCACACGGAGGTCCGACGCAACTACCCTCGCGGCGCGGCAGGCGGAGGATCGCCGGACACGACCCTAACCGCCCGTGCTCTCGCGGACGACCAGCTCGTACCCGACCGGTTGTTCGGACACCTCGTACGGCGTCCCGCTCGCGGCGGCCTCCATCTGCGCGAGCAAGGACTCGACCGACAACCGGGCGATCGCGGCCCGGTCGGGCGAGATCGTGGTCAGCGTCGGAGTCGCGGCGCGGCCGTACGGGATGTCGTCGAACCCGACCACCGCGACGTCGTCCGGCACCCGGAGGCCGTGGGTCTGCAGTGCGCGGATGACGCCCAGCGCCACCCAGTCGGTCACGCAGAACACCGCGTCCGGCGGCCGGTTCCGGTGCTCGGCGAGCAACGCGGCCATCTGCAGCTCGCCCTCCTCGCCGAGGTTGTTCCGGATCGGCCTGATCAGGTCGTCCGACTCGGGCAGCCCGGCCGCGCGCAGGGCCCGCCGGTACCCCGCGAGCCGGGGGTGCTGCCGGTCGGTCGGTCGCGTCCCGATGATCGCGATCCGCCGCCGGCCCCGCTCGATCAGGTGGTTCACCGCGGTCTCGGAGGCGGCGACGTTGTCGATCGAGACGTGCTGCGCGATGCCTTGGAAGTTCCGCTCCCCCAGCATCACCAGCGGGGTCCGGTCGGTCCGCTTGCGCAGATCGGCCGGCCGGATCCGTGGCGAGCTCAGAATCAGTCCGTCGATCCGCTGCGGGAAGTGTCCGGCCAGCGCGTCCCGCTCGACCGAGGTGTCCTCCCCGGTCTGCTGGATCAGTACCACCCAGTTGTGCCGGGCGGCCGCCTCCAGGATCTGCCCGGACAGCGCCGCGAAGTACGGCATGTCGAGCTGGGGAACCACCAGCGCGATCAGGCCGGCCCGGCCGAGTGCGAGGTTGCGGGCGGACAGGTTCGGCCGGTACCCGATCTCGTCGATCGCGGCCTGCACCTTGGCCCTGGTCTCGGGCGCGACGTGCCGGAAGTCGTTGATCACGTTCGAGACGGTCTTCATCGACACGCCCGCCCGCGCGGCCACGTCGGCCAGCCTCGGTCTGCTCGTCACCCGCACCGCTCCTCGCCGATCACGCCCGACAGGCTACCCGCCGGATCACTTCAGGCCGGTGGTGGCGACCCCCTCGACGATGCGCCGCTGGAACAGCACGAACGCCACCAGCACCGGCACCATCGTGACCAGGCTCATCGCGAACATCTGGCCCCACTCCGACTGCCCGGACGAGTCCAGGAACGTGCGCAGCGCCAGCGGTACGGTCAGTCTGGCCGGGTCGGACACGTAGATCAGCGCGGTGAAGAAGTCGTTGTAGCTCCAGATGAAGGAGAAGATCGCCGTCGTCACCAGCGCCGGGCGCAGCAACGGCAGCACGATCCGCAGGTAGATCTGGAACACCCCGCAGCCGTCGATCCGGGCCGCCTCGTCCAGCTCCCGCGGCAGCCCGCGGATGAACTGCACCATCAGGAAGATGAAGAACGCCTCGGTCCCGAGGAACTTCGGCACCACCAGCGGCAGGTAGGTGTCCACCCAGCCGAGGTCGCGGAAGATCGAGTACTGCGCGATCAGCGTGACGTGCGCCGGCAACATGATCGTGCCGAGCATCACCCCGAACAGCACCCGGCGGCCGACGAACGACATCCGCGCGAACGCGTACGCCGCGAGCGAGCAGGACAGCACGTTGCCGACGATCGTCAGCGCGCAGATCAGCAACGAGTTCAGCAGGTACACCGAGAACGGCGCGCCCGGACCCGACCAGCCGGCCGAGTAGTTGTCCAGGCTCGGCGACTTCGGGACCAGCGAGGTGGAGCCGAAGATCTCGGTCGTCGGCTCGAACGAACTGCTGAGCATCCACACCAACGGGTAGACCATCACCAGGCCGATCAGGATGATCGCGGCATGGGCGACGGTACGGCGCGACATCAGCCCTTGCCGGTTCGCGGCGCGGGTGCGCCGTGGTACCGACCTGGGCGCGCTCTCGGTCCGGGGCGGGCGCTGGCGGACCGGCGTACTCATCGGGCCTCCCGTTCGTCGGCGTAGAAGACCCACCGCTTGCCCATCACGAAGTTGGCCGCGGTGAATCCGGCGATGATCAGCAGCAGGACCCAGGCCATCGCGGCCGCGTAGCCCATCTCGAAACTGCCGAACGCCTTCTGGTAGAGGTACAAGGTGTAGAAGAGCGTCGAGTCGGACGGGCCGCCGCTGCCGCCGGACACGATGAAGGCCGGTGTGAACGCCTGGAACGCGCCGATGATCTGCAGGACCAGGTTGAAGAAGATGATCGGCGACAACAGCGGCAGCGTGATGTGGACGAACCGGCGGACCCGCCCGGCGCCGTCCACCTCGGCGGCCTCCAGCACGTCCCCCGGGATCTGCCGCAGCCCGGCCAGGAAGATCACCATCGGCGCGCCGAACTGCCAGACCCGCAGCAGGACCAGCGTGAACAGCGACGTGTCCGGCGAGGAGATCCAGCCGGGCCCGTCCAGGCCGACCGTGCCGAGCACCTGGTTCACCAGGCCGTCCGCGCCGAAGATCTGCCGCCACAGGATCGCGATCGCGACGCTGCCGCCGAGCAGACTGGGCACGTAGTACACGGCCCGGTAGAACGCGACCGCCTTCAGCCCCTGGTTCAGGACGACGGCGACCGCGAGCGCGAACACCATCTCCAGCGGCACCGACAGCAACACGTAGGTGAAGGTCACCACCAGCGAGTGCTGGTACCGGTCGTCGGACAGCATCCGCTGGTAGTTCGCCAGACCTTCCCAGACCGGTGGGGCGAGCAGGCTGTAGTCGGTGAACGAGTAGTACAGCGACAACACCATCGGGATCAGGGTGAGCCCGAACAGCCCGATCAGCCACGGCGCCAGGAACGCGTACGCGGGCAGGCTCTCCCGCAACCGGCCGGGGAGGGTCTTGCTGATCATGCGCCCAGGACCCGGCCGGCCTCGGAGGCGAACTTGTCCGCCGCGGCCGCGGGGTCGGTCCGGCCGAACCCGATGTCCTGGTTGAGCCGGGTGAACACGGTGCCCAGTTCGCCGTATCCCTTCGGCCAGGGCTGCGGCGACGGGCCGACCTGCTGCTCGATCTGCTCGACGTACGCGATCGCGCGGCCGGCCGGGGTGTTCGGCTGGGCGGCGAGCAGGTCGCGGGACTTCTTCGACGGCGGGACCCCGAGGGTGAGCCCGATCGCCTTCACCGCGCGGTCGTCGTTCACCAGGAAGTCGATCACCTGGGCGGCGCCGTCGGGGTTCTTGGTCGTCCCGGAGACCGACCAGAAGTCGAGCGCCTTGAGGAACTGGCCCTTCAGCGAGCCCGCGGTCCGGCCCGGGACGGCACCGACGACGAGCTCGGCGTCCTTGACCAGCGGCTGGTAGAAGGCGAGCTGCTGGACCCAGCCGAACTCGATCGGCGACGCGCCCTTCGACAGCTGCGAGGTCTCGAACGAACCACCCTCCGCCGTCACATCCGCGCCCGGCGCCGCCTTCGCCTTGCGCAGGTCCTGCCAGTACGCGAACCAGCCCTCGATCACGTCCTTGGCGACCGCCAGCTTGCCGTCGGCGAACACCTCGGTGCCGTACTCGCGGGACCAGACCTCGAAGATCTGGAACTGCCCGCCGGCGTCCCCGGTGCCGTACTTGCCCGGGCCGGCGTCGCCCGCGAAGTCCTTCGCGAAGGTGGCGAAGCTGTCCCAGCTCCACTCGGCCGGCAGCTTGCCGCCGAGCTTCTCGACCAGCTGCGGATTGCGGAACGTCGCGTGCGTGATCGAGGACTGCCCGATCCCCATCAGCTTGCCGTCGATCCGGCCGCTCTCCGCGACGTCCTTGTCGAGCGTGTCCACCTTGATCGCGCTGCCGGCCTTGTCGGTCAGGTCGAGCAGGGCGCCGCGCTGGGCGTACTCGGAGTAGTAGCTCATCGACATCCGGAAAACGTCCGGGCCCTTGCGGCCGGCGGTCTGCGTCGCCAGCTTGTCCCAGTAGTCGCCGAACGCGGCGCGCTCGGTACTGAGCTTCAGGTCCGCGTGGTCGGCGGTGAAGTCGGCGAGCGCCTTGTCCATCGCCTTGTGCACCGGATCGCCGCCGTACCAGGCGACCCGCAGCCCGTCGGCGGATCCGCCGCTGTCACCGCCGCCGCAACCGGGCAGCGCCACGGCCGCCGCGGTCGCCGCTCCGAACCCGAGAAATGACCGTCGGGTGAGTCCTGCCATCGTGTGCCTCCAGGGGTGAGGTACGCCGGCGCCGGTCCCTCAGGACCAACGCCAGTTGTGCTTGGTCGTCTTCGGTGTGTAGACCCCGACCGGGAGGTCGTCGGCGACGCGGATCAGCCAGCGCACCAAGGTGGCCTGCAGGGCGTCGGACACGGCCCGGTGGGCGGGGTCGTCGGACAGGTCGACCAGCTCGGCCGGATCGGCGCGCAGGTCGTACAGCCGGCGGCGGCCGCGGTCGTCCACGATCAGCTTGTGGTCGCCGCTGACCACCATCCGTTCGCCACCGCTCTGGGTGACGCTGTTCAGCTCGTCATACGTGCGCCCCTCGTAGGGGAAGTGCAGTGCGGGCCGGTCGTCCTCGTCGTACGAGACGCCGCCGTACCCGAGCTCGGCGTAGATGCTGCCGAACTCGGACTCGGGCCCCGGCTCGCCGGCCAGGACCGGGGCGAGGCTGCGGCCCTGGACCCCGGCGGGCAGGTCGGCCCCGACCAGCTCGCACAGGGTCGGGAACAGGTCGACCATCGAGACCAGCTCGTCCCGCGGCCCCGCCGTGACGCCGGGCCCGCTGATTACGAACGGGATCCGCATCAGGAAGTCGGACATGCCGGCGCCCTTGCGCTGCAGCCCGTACTCGCCGACGTAGTCGCCGTGGTCGCTGACGAACACCACCAGCGTGTCGTCCAGCCGATCACCGAGCCGGTCGAGCAACCGGGCGATCTGGTCGTCGATCAGCCGCAGCATGCCGAGGTAGTTGGCCCGGTACCGCCGCCACGCGTCGTCGTACCCGGGCCGCTTGCCGGTGGTCAGCTCGTGCAGCCAGCGGTACCGCCAGCCGAGCTCGGGAATCGCCTCCGGCCCGGCCAGCCGCTCGGGCACCTCCGACTCGGCGAACTCGCTGAAGTACGGCTCCGGCACCTGGTACGGGTTGTGCGGTTCGGGGAACGAGACCCAGAGGAAGAACGGGTCCTCCTCGGTGGTCGAGTCCAGCGCGTCGATCGCGCCCGACACGATCCGGTACGGCAACTGCGCCTCCACCGGGAACGGCGTCGGTTCCGCCGAGACCCCGTGGTCCAGCTCGTGCAGCCACTGGTCGAAGGCCGCGTCCGTCGCCGACTCCGCCGGACCGTGGTCGTGCAGGAACGGTCCGTGGAAGCTGTCGAAGTCCTCCGCCGTCCGGTACATGTGCGGCTTGCCGGAGAAGTGCAGCGAGTACCCCGCGGCGCGCAGCACGTCGAGGAGGTCCTCGGAGTACAGGGCGTGCTTGGCGGCGCTGTTCTGCCGGACCCGGTGGGCGGTCGGGAACCGGCCGGTGAGCAGGCTGGTCCGCGCGGGCACACAGGCCGGGTAGCTCGTGTACGCGCGGCCGAAGGCGGCACCGGCGGCCGCGACCTTGTCCAGACACGGCATGGTGTCCAGGTCCAGACCGGAGCCGGCGGTGAAACCGGCACGGTGCTGGTCGGTCATCAGCAGCAGGATGTTGGGACGGCGGGACATCCTCGGTGGGCACCTTCCAGGACGGCGGGCAGGGTCGGACAGGGCAGCCGGCAAGGACTTCTCCGGCGACCTGGGGCCAGACGTTACAGCGCTGTAAACGCTGTGTCCATAGATTGTCCGGGACCAAACGGAAGGACCGGCGATCGATTGCCTAAGGCAACCGCATCGCCGGTCCTCGGACCGCTGGTGCCCCGCGCCGGAACCTCCGGCGCGGGGCGTTGGATTTCAGTCGGCGGCGTTCGCCTCCGCGGCGATCGTCGTGGTGTCGCCGTGACCGGTGTGCACGACCGTGCCGGACGGCAGCGTCAGCAGCCGCTCCCGGATGGACTTCAGGATCGTCGGCTTGTCACTGTACGAGCGGCCGGTCGCACCCGGGCCGCCGTGGAAGAGGGTGTCGCCGGTGAACACCGCGTCGAGGTCCTCGGCGTACAGGCAGGTGGAGCCGGGGCTGTGCCCGGGCGTGTGGATCGCCCGCAGCGTCGTCCCCGCGACCTCGAAGGTGGTGCCGTCGGTCAGGTCGTGGTCGGGCGCGTCGTCGTACAGCGCGGCCCAGAGCATCTGGTCGGCGGAGTTGAGCCAGACCGGGACCTTCAGGACCGCCTGGACGCCGCCGACCGCGTTGATGTGGTCGTTGTGCGCGTGGGTGCAGACCAGGGCCACCACCCGCCGGTCCCCCACCGCCTCGAGGATCCGCTGGGCGTCGTGCGCCGCGTCGATCACCAGGACCTCGCTGTCGTCACCGATCAGCCAGACGTTGTTGTCGACGTCCCACGTCCCGCCGTCGAGGCTGAACGTGCCCGAGGTGACCAGGCGCTCGATCCGGGCCGGCATCAGAACACCACCACCGAGCGCAGCACGTCACCGTGGTGCATCTTGGCGAACGCGGCCTCCACGTCGTCCAGCGCGATCGTCTCGGAGACGAACCGGTCCAGCGGCAGCCGGCCCTGCAGGTGCAGGTCGATCAGCAGCGGGAAGTCGCGGCTCGGCAGGCAGTCGCCGTACCAGCTGGACTTGAGCGATCCGCCGCGGCCGAAGAAGTCGAGCAGCGGCATGTCCAGCCGCATGTCCGGGGTCGGGACGCCGACCAGGACCACGGTGCCGGCCAGGTCGCGGGCGTAGAACGCCTGCTGCCAGGTCTCCGGGCGACCGACCGCGTCGATCACCACGTCCGCGCCGAAGCCGCCGGTGAGTTCCTGCACCGCCTCGACCACGCCGTCCTGATCCAGGCCCTTCGAGTTGATCGTGTGGGTCGCGCCGAGCTCCTGCGCGACGGACAACTTCCGCTCGTCGAGGTCGATCGCGATCACCCGGGCGGCACCGGCGAGCCGGGCGCCGACGACGGACGCCGTACCGACGCCGCCGCAGCCGATCACCGCGACCGAGTCGCCGCGGCCGACGTTGCCGGTGTTGATCGCGGCACCGAGGCCGGCCATCACGCCGCAGCCGAGCAGTCCGGCCACCTCGGGCTTGGCCGCCGGATCCACCTTGGTGCACTGCCCGGCCGCGACCAGGGTCTTCTCCGCGAACGCGCCGATACCCAGCGCCGGCGAGAGCTCGGTGCCATCAGCAAGGGTCATCTTCTGCTCGGCGTTGTGGGTGTTGAAGCAGTACCACGGGCGGCCGCGCAGGCAGGCCCGGCAGTTGCCGCAGACGGCCCGCCAGTTCAGCACCACGAAGTCACCCGGCGCGACATCGGTCACCCCCTCGCCGACGCTCTCCACGATCCCGGCCGCCTCGTGGCCGAGCAGGAACGGGAAGTCGTCGTTGATCCCGCCCTCGCGATAGTGCAGGTCGGTGTGGCAGACCCCGCAGGCCTGCACCTGGACCACCGCCTCGCCCGGCCCGGGATCCGGGATCGTGATCTGCTCGATCGTGACCGGGGCGCCCTTGCTGAGGGCTACGACTCCACGCACTGTCTGGCTCATGTGCCCGACGCTAGCCGCCGACCGTACCCGCCGTCAGCCCCGCCGCGCGTGTCCACCGATCGGGGGACAGCCGGTCACCCGTCCGGCGCTCCCGGCGACCGGCCGGCCCGGGCGAGAGTTGAGCCATGAACGAGAACGACTACGCCGTACGGGTCCGCGGACTCGTCAAGCGCTACCCCGACAAGGTCGCCGTCGACGGGGTCGACCTGGACATCCACCGCGGTGAGGTGTTCGCCCTGCTCGGGCCGAACGGCGCCGGCAAGACCACGGCCACGGAGGTACTGGAGGGGTACCGCCGGGCCGACGAAGGCGAGATCAGCGTGCTCGGCGTCGACCCGGCGCACGGGGACCGGCGGTGGCGGTCCCGGCTCGGGATCGTCGCGCAGTCGTCCCGGGACGAGGCGGAGCTGTCCGTCGCCGAACTCGTCCACCACTTCGCCGGGTACTACCCGAACCCGCGCGATCCCGACGAGGTGATCGCCTCGGTCGGGCTGCAGGACAAGCGCAAGACCCGGACCCGCAAGCTCTCCGGCGGGCAACGGCGCCGCCTCGACGTCGCGCTCGGCGTGATCGGGAACCCGGAGCTGCTGTTCCTGGACGAGCCGACCACCGGGTTCGACCCGGAGGCACGGCGGCAGTTCTGGACCCTGATCGAGAACCTTCGGACCGCGGGGACCACGATCCTGCTGACCACCCACTACCTGGACGAGGCCGAGCACCTGGCCGACCGGGTCGGAGTGATCGCCGACGGCCGGATGGTCGAGGTCGGAACCCCGGAGACCCTCGGCGGCCGCGGCGCCCGCACCGCGCGGGTGTCCTGGCTGGACGCCGACGGAGCGCACGAGGTACGGACCGACGAGCCGACCGCCGAGGTGGCGCGGCTGATGCAGCGGTTCGGCGGCGAGGTCCCGGAGTTGCAGGTCCGGCGGCCGAGCCTGGAAGACGTCTATCTGGAGTTGATCGGGTCCGTCGGTACCGCCGCCGAGCCCGCCGTCGAGGTCGGAGCCGCCTGATGAACACCGTCGTCGCCACCGCGCTGCCGTCCACACTGCGGATCGGCCTGTCCCGGACCTCGCTCGAGGTCAAGCAGTTCTTCAGGGAGCGGGACCAGCTGGTCTTCACCTTCTTCTTCCCGATCATCTTCCTGGGCATCTTCTCCGCGGTCTTCGGCGGCACGACCGACTTCGCCGACGGCGTCGACGCGGCGACCTACTTCACCCCGGGGATGCTCGCCTCCGGGATCTTCCTGACCAGCTTCCAGTCGCTCGCGGTCACCATCGCGATGGAGCGGGACGAGGATCTGCTCAAGCGGCTGCGCGGGACACCGATGTCGCCGCAGGCCTACTTCATCGGCAAGATCGGGCTGGTCCTGGTCACGTCGGTGCTGCAGTTCACGCTGCTGCTCGCGGTGGCCGGGCTGGCGCTCGGGGTCGACCTGCCGACCGAGCCGGCGAAGTGGCTGAACTTCCTCTGGATCTTCGTTCTCGGCACGGCGTCCGGGTCGGTCCTCGGGATCGCGTTCTCGGTCGTACCACGCTCCGGCAAGGCGGCGTCCGCGGTGATCACCCCGGTGGTGCTGCTGCTGCAGTTCATCTCCGGCGTCTACTTCGTCTACAGCAGCCTGCCCGCGTGGATGCAGACCGTGGCCGAGATCTTCCCGCTGAAGTGGCTGGCGCAGGGCATGCGGTCGGTGTTCCTGCCGGACGGGTTCGAGGCGAACGAGCCGGGCGGCTCGTGGCAGCTCGGGACCGGCGCGATCGTGCTGTCGCTGTGGCTCGTCGTCGGTCTGGTCGTCGCTCAGCGGGTCTTCCGCTGGACCCGGCGCGACGCCGGCTGACGCGTGACGGGCGTGGCGGGCGTGGCTGGGCGGGTGCGGTTCGGCCCGAGGCTTTGGGTCAGAATGGCGACCATGGAGACGGAGGGAGTCGTGAGTCAGGCGGTGTGGACCCGGACGTTGGTCGTCTGGCACGCGGTCTTCTACACGATGCTCGCCATCACCGCGCTGGTCTCGCTCCTCTCAGACGACCTGACTGGCGGACCGCGGCTGGTGTTCCTCGGCGTCCTGGCGCTGCTCGGCTTGGCGTACCAGTTCATCGGCCGCCCCGCGATCGGGAACCACGCCCCCGTGCGGGCCCACCTGTACCGGGTCCTGCTGATCGCCGCGATGGCGGTCCTGGTGATGCTGTACCCGCAGAGCATCTTCCTGTTATTCCTCGCGTCACCGCAGATCTGGCTGCTCAACGAGCGCATCCTGGACGGCGTCCTGTACAGCATCGCGCTGCTGGTCGCGGTCGGTACCGCTCAGCTGTACGCGGCCGGCTGGACGTACGAGGCGTTCCGGGACATCCTCCCGTGGATGCTCATCAGCCTGGTGGTGAGCATGCTGCTCGGGATCTGGATCGAGAAGGTGATCGAGCAGAGTGAGCAACGCGCCGAGCTGATCCGCCAGCTGCACGCGGCCCGGGACGAGCTGGCCGAGGCGCACCACTCCGCCGGCGTGATGGCCGAGCGGGAGCGGATGGCCCGCGAGATCCACGACACTCTCGCCCAGGGCATGACCAGCATCGTGATGCTCTCCCAGACCGCCTCGGTCGAACTCGGCCGCGGTGGCGTCGACGGGGTCGCGGCCCGGCTCGCCGCGATCGAGGACACCGCCCGGGAGAACCTCGCCGAAGCCCGCGCCCTGGTCGCGGCGTTCACGCCGGTCGCATTGCACGAGGCCACCCTGGCCGAGGTGCTGCGCCGCCAGGGCGAACGGTTCGCGGGCGAGACCGGGATCGACGTCCAGGTCACCCTCGACCTCCCCGACGACGAGGTCGCCGCATTGCCGCAGGGACAACAGGTGGTCCTGCTCCGCGCGGCCCAGGAGGCGCTGGCCAACATCCGCAAACACGCCGGCGCGACGTCGGTACGCATCACGCTCGGCCGGTCCGCGGAAGGGCTCGGCATCGAGATCCGCGACGACGGTACCGGCTTCGAACCAGCCGCCCCGGCGACCGGCTTCGGCCTCACCGCGATGCGTGGCCGGGTGGAGGAGTCCGGCGGCTCCGTCCAGGTCGACAGCGCACCCGGCCGCGGTACGCGCATCCAGGTCCTCATCCCCTCGACAACACAGGAGAAGTCGTGACGGAAACCGTCCGGGTCCTGGTGGTGGACGACCACCCGGTCGTGCGCTCGGGCCTCATCGGCATGCTCGCCGTCACCGAGGACATCGAGGTGGTAGCCGAAGCCGGCGACGGCGAGGAAGCCCTCGCCCAAGTAGCGGCCACCAACCCCGACGTGGTCCTCATGGACCTCCGAATGCCCCGGCGCGACGGCGTCTCGGCCACGGGAGCGATCGTCTCGACATACCCGTCGACGAAGGTGTTGGTCCTGACCACGTACGACACCGACACCGACATCCTGCACGCGGTCGAGGCTGGAGCTGCGGGGTACTTGCTGAAGGACACACCGCATGCGGAGCTCCTGGAGGGCATCCGCGCGGCCTCTCGCGGCGAGACGGTGTTGGCTCCGCCGGTTGCGGCTCGGCTGATGAATCGCCTACGTACGCCCGCGCCGCCGGCCGCCGCTCAGCCGTCACCGCGTGAGCTGGAGGTGTTGGCAGCGGTGGCGCGGGGGCTGAGCAACGCGGAGATCGGCCGCGAGTTGTTCATCGGGGAGGCAACAGTAAAGACCCACCTCCAACGCCTCTTCACCAAACTGGAAGTAGACGACCGAACAAGAGCCGTCACAGTAGCCATCGAAAGAGGCCTCCTCCCCTCCCCCGGCGCCCGCTGAGCCTGCCCACCTGGATACCTAGCTGCCAGCGACCTCGTTAGGAACAGCCCCGCCGTACCGCCGATCCCTCTGCGCGTAAAGCTCGATCGCCCGCCACAGATCGCGCCGGTCGAAGTCCGGCCACAGCGTGTCCAGGAAGACCATCTCCGCGTACGCCAGCTGCCAGACGAGGAAGTTCGACGTCCGCTGCTCCCCCGACGACCGGACGAACAGGTCCACCTCCGGCACGTCCGGCGCGTACAAGTGCCGAGCGACCGTGGTCTCGTTGATCCGGTCCGGCTTGATCTTGCCCTCGGCAACATCCCGCGCGATCGACCGCATCGCGTCGGCGATCTCGGCCCGACCGCCGTAGTTCACGCAGAACTGCAGGGTGATCGTGCTGTTGTTCTTGGTCCGCTCCTGCGCGTACTCCAGCTCGTCGATCACCGACTTCCACAACCGCGGCCGCCGCCCCGACCAGACGACGCGGACCCCCATCGCGTCCAGCTCGTCCCGGCGCCGATGGATCACGTCCCGGTTGAACCCCATCAGGAAGCGCACCTCCTCCGGCGACCGCGCCCAGTTCTCCGTCGAGAACGCGTACGCCGAGATGTACTTCACCCCGATCTCGATCCCACCCTTGATGACGTCGAGCAGCGACGCCTCCCCCATCTTGTGCCCCTCGGTCCGGGGCAACCCCCGAGCCTTCGCCCACCGGCCGTTCCCGTCCATCACGATCGCCACATGCCGAGGCACCAATTCCGCCGGGATCGACGGCGGCCGAGCTCCCGAAGGATGCGGGTCAGGAGCAACAACCTCCCCCACCCGAGCACCGACATCCCCACGACCCCGACGACGACCCAAAGGCGACATAACCCCGAGTCTGCCAAACCCCGAGCCCCACCCGGACGCCCGCCCCAACCCCGAGATCGCGCCCCGCACCCCGCCCACCCAAGGAGCGCGAAACCACGTACACCACTCAACGTAACCCCGTCAGCACCCCCACACTGCAACTTCCTGCAGCCTGTGGATAACCCCAGCCCCAGCACACCCTCCGTATGGCAACCTATTACCGTCCGCAGTCCCCGACTACCGTCCGCAGCCCGAACGGAGCCAGATGAGCCGCCGCCCGCAAGCCGTAGCAGCCCTCGCAGTGTGCGCCACCCTCACACTCACAGCCTGCAACGACTCCCCGGAAGCCGGCCGCCCCGACCCAGCCCCGTCCACATCCACCACCACCACCACCACCACAACCCCGTCGCCAACCCCAACCACCACCTGGACCCCCGAAGAACAACAGGCGATAGACGCCGCCACCGCGCGGTACAAGACAGCTCGCGCTGCGATCGACAAGGCACTCGCCAATCCCACACAGTCCAGCCGCGAGCCGCTTGAAGCCGCCGGCCTCGGCGGGGAGTGGCTCATTGCTGCCATTGGCGATGTGCGCTCCCTACGCAACGACGGGTGGTATCGCTCGGGCTCAGTCAAGATCGCATCGCTGGCGGTGGAGTCTGTCGCTCTGGATTCTGAGCAACCGACCGTTCAGTTGAAGTCGTGTGTTGACAGCGCCGGCACTTCCCTGCATTTCCAGAAGGACGGCAAGCCAGTGCACGTCGGCTCGAAGTCGGGGCGCCGCGTCGCCTTCCGCGCCAAGCTGGTCTACGCATCGCCGACCGGCAAGCCGACGAAGATGTGGTTCGTGGTCGAAGAGAAAGGTCTCGGCAAATGTTGAGACCGATCCTCGCGAGCGGCGTGCTTGCTTTCGGGATCCTCTTCCTGTCATCGACACATGCGAATGCAGATCCGGACCCCAAGATCGACATCCCACCAAAGCCTGGGCCGGAGTACGTGCTCCGGTGCTCGACGACCGAATTCACCTGCAATTGGTTCCTGATCAAGGACACTAACCGAGCCGGCGACGGAGAGGATCAATCCAAGCCCGGCGCCAAGAAGGTCAAGCAGGTCTGCAATTTCGGCGGTACACCGCAGGCGTGCACCAACAGCGAGCTAGGCAATTGGTCGAACAGCCAGCAGTGTTACCTCCAGCGTGAGACGCCTCAGCCTCCGTACTCCGATCCGCGCTGGCAAGGTCACACCGAGGGGTCGATCTGGGCGTGCCTTCGGGAGCAGGGGTACGACGAGGGCCGTCATATCGTGACCAGATGGGTCTGGTTGCCAGGGGAACCTGACACGGTCGTCATCGACCCTGAGACGCTTGCGTACCGAGCGATTGCCTCCATGCAACTGGGGAAGCCCCAGATTCGTACCGCTCCCGGCGCCGGTCAGATTGGGTTGGTGAACATGCCGGTCTGGCTGTGGGTGGACAAATCCGAGAACACCTGGGGTCCCATCGTGCGGCAGGCAAGTGTCCCTGGTTTGACGGTGACAGCTACCGCGCAGGTCAAAGCACTGAACTGGTCCATGGGACTGCCCCGGGTTCGGTTGACTCCTGATCTGTGAGGACTTGGGTCCTTGCTGGAAGGATGTCTGTCGTGCCGAAAGCGTTTCCGTTGGAGTTCCGTCGTGATGTGGTCGCGGTTGCCCGCAAGGGTGAGGCGCCGATCGCGCAGGTCGCGAAGGACTTCGGGATTTCCGTGTCGTGTCTGCAGCGCTGGCTGAAGCTGGCCGATATCGAGGACGGTCACCAGTCGGGCGCCACTCGGGAGGAGTCGGCTGAGCTGCGCGAGGTGAAGAAGCGCAACCGGCAGTTGGAGCAGGAGAACGAGATCTTGCGGCGCGCCGCGGCCTACTTCGCCCGCGACGTCAACCCAAAATGATGTACCCGCTGGTCCTTGACCTCGCCGCCGACGCGATCCCTGTCGCGGTGACCTGCCGGGTACTCGGCTTCACCACCCAAGCCTTCTACAAGTGGCGCAAGAATCCTGTCACGCAAAGAGATTTCGACGATGCGCACCTGATCAACGTCGCCATCGACATTCACGCCGATGACCCGACGTTCGGGTACCGGTTGATCGCCGACGAGCTCGCCGACGCCGGAGTCGCCGCGGGTGAGAACCGGGTCGCCAGGTTGTGCTCGCAGGAGCGGATCTGGTCGATCCACGCCAAGAAACGCGGCCTGACCCGCAAGGCCGGCCCACCGGTGCACGACGACCTGGTGAAACGCGGGGTCAGCGCGGCCGGACCGAACCTGATCTGGCTGACCGACATCACCGAACACGCCACAGCTGAGGGCAAGCTCTACCTCTGCGCGATCAAGGACGTCTACTCCAACCGGATCGTCGGTTACTCGATCGGGTCACGAATGAAGGCGTCCCTGGCGGTGTCAGCGCTGCGGAACGCGATCGCCTTGCGGGCACCAACTGCCAATCTGATCGTGCACTCGGATCGCGGCAGCCAGTTCCGGTCCACGAAATTCGTCCGGGTCTTGAAGGCCTACCAGCTGCGCGGATCAATGGGCCGCGTCGGAGCTTGCGGCGACAACGCCGCGATGGAGTCATTCTTCGCCCTGCTGCAGAAGAATGTTCTGGACCGACGACGCTGGACCACCAGACACGAACTGCGTCTGGCGATCGTGTCCTGGATCGAGACCACCTACCACCGCCGACGCCGCCAACGCGGCCTCGGCAAACTCACACCCATCGAGTTTGAGACACTTCAACCGGTCGTACTCGCGGCCTGAACCACCACACCCCACGAGTCAACTGAACTCGGGGCAGTCCCCATGGGTGACGGCAAGACTGTGCGCTGTGAGACCGCCGGCACACCGTACGACAAGGCGATGGGCATCAAGGACTCACCTGACTGCGGACACCGGTACGCCAAGACTTCGCGAGAGCAGGCTGACTGCAAATACACCGTCAACGCGGCGGCGCAGTGGGACATCACCTGGCAGAGCACGCTTGGCGACAGCGGACAGATCTCGATGACTCAGCAGGCAGCAACAGGCCTGCAGATCGGAGAGGCTGTGCCTGTGTTGGTTGATTCAGATGGTGGAGGAACACAAATTCCTTCCACGCAGCAGCCCTGTGGATAAAACATCACCACGCCCGTTGAGTGGAGCACTGTCTGCCCTCCAACCCTCGATTGAGACGGGGACGTCCGAATGATCCGCCGACCGGTCTCCTTCGCAACGGCAGCGGCTTGCGCAGTTGTCCTCGCCTTGGCCGCCTGCCAAGGATCACCCGAAGCCGGACACTCTGGGACGACGTCGCTCCCTTCTACCGCAGTCTCCTCGTCAACCTCCCCAGAACCTCCACGGTGGAGTGCCGAGGAGTCGCAGGCGATCGAGGCGGCCAAGGCACGCTACGCCGCTGCCCGCGCGGCCATCGACGCCGCGATGAAAGCCCCGGCCAAGTCCACTCGCGCCGCGCTCGCGAAGGCTGGTAACGGTGGCAACTGGCTCATCGAGGTCGACCATTCCGTGAACCAGTACAAGAAGTACGGCTGGTACCGAGCGGGCGAAGTCGCCGACGTCTCAACTGTTGCGAAGTCCGTCGAGCTCCGCGCCGCGCAGCCGAAGGTCGTCTTTGACGTCTGCATCGACAGCGCCAAGACACAGATCCGATTTCAGAAGGACGACAAGCCGGTGCCGATAGGTTCGCGCAGCAATCCGCGCCAGCGGGCACAAGCTACGTTGATTTTCGCGCCGCCCCTGCATCAGACCACCGCGATGTGGTTCCTCATAGATGAGAAGTCAACCGGCGAGTGTTGAGGTCAGGCGAGGTCGATTGTTGTTTGTTGGGTGGTGCTCAGGTCGAGGTGGGGTAGGGAGCGGAGTTGGCGGTCGAGGTGCCAGGCGACGAAGGCCGCTACCAGGGTGTCGGCTTCTCTTTTGGTTCTTGAGTCGGCCTTTTCCGCTACTGGCCAGTCGCCGCTGAGGAGGGCGGCGAGGAGGGTGACTGTGGCTGGGGCGGGCATGGCTGAGGCTGGGGGGCGGCAGGTGGTGCAGACCATGCCGCCGGCTTGGGGGTTGAAGGCTCGGTGGGGGCCTTCTTCGCCGCATTTGGCGCAGTCGGCGAACGAGGGGGCGTAGCCGGAGATGGCCAGGCTGCGGAGGAGGAAGGAGTCGAGGACCAGGCGTGGTTCGCGTTCGCCCGTTGAGAGGACGCGGAGGGCACCGGCGAGGAGGAGGTGTTGCTGGGTGGCTGGTTCCTTCTCCTCGACGACGAGGCGGTCCGCGGTTTCGAGCAGGACGGTACCGGTGGTGTAGCGGGCGTAGTCGTTGACGATGCGTTCGCCGTACGCCGCGATCGACTCGGCCTGGGTGATCACGTCGAGGGTGCGTCCCGTGGCGAGCTGGAGGTCGACGTAGCTGAACGGTTCCAGCCGGGCGCCGAAGCGGGACGAGGTACGGCGGACCCCCTTCGCCACGGCGCGGATCTTGCCGTGGGTCCGGGTCAGGAGCGTGGCGATCCGGTCGGCCTCGCCCAGCTTCTGGGTCCGGAGCACGATCGCCTCGTCACGGTAGAGCGGCACGCCCCCAGTCTCTCAAACCCGGGCCAGGTACTCGCGCAGGCCGATCGGTGGCCGCCCGGTGATCTCCTCGACCGCGCTGGACACCTCGCTCAGGTCCCCGCTGGCGATGGCCGCGTACGACGTGACCCAGCCGGCCACCTCCCAGGAAGGGGCACCGTACTGTTCGCGGGAGCGGTACGCCTCGTCCAGCGTCTGCGGCTCGTACCGGACCTTCTGGCCGCCCGCGTCCGAGATCCACGCGGCCGCCTCGGTCAGGGTGAACGCCTCCGGCCCGGTCAGGTCGTACGTCGCGCCGTTGTGCCGCGGGTCCACCAGTACCCGTGCCGCCACCGCCGCCACGTCGTCCCGGGCGACCGCGGCCACCCGGCCGTCTCCCGCGGGACCACGAATCACGCCGTCCTCGCCGACGAACCCGGGGACGAAGTCGAGGTACAGGTTGTCCCGCAGGAAGGTGAAGTCCGCGCCGCTCGCCCGCAGGTGCTGCTCGGTGTGCCAGTGGTCCCGGGCGAACGTGAAAGTCGCGTTCGCGGTCGCACCCACGAACGAGGTGTACACGATCCGGCGGACCCCGGCCGCCACCGCCGCGTCGACGGTTGCCTTGTGCAAGGAAACCCGGTCGGCGGTCTCGGTGGCGCTGAGCAACAACAGGGTCTCCACCCCGTGCAACGCGTTCACCAGCGCGGGGTGGTCCCCGTACGAGGCCTGCGCCACCTCCGCGCCGGGCAACTCGGGCGCGCGAGCGGGATCCCGGACGACGAGACGTTGCCGGATCCCGCTCTCGGCCAGCAGCCGGGCCACCCGTGATCCCAGTCGACCGGTCGACCCGGTCACCGCGATCGGCCCGGCCGCGGAGCCGTCGGCTGAGCTCATTTGCCGACCATGCTCATGCCGCCCGCGTTGTACCGATCACCTGCCACCGCGTCCGGCGGGAACGCGGCGTCCAGCGCTGCCAGTTCGGCCGCGGTCAGCTCGACGTCGACGGCGCCGAGGTTCTCGGCCAGGTACTTGCGCCGCTTGGTCCCCGGGATCGGGGCCACGTCATTGCCCTGGGCAAGGAGCCAGGCGAGCGCGAGCTGACCCGCGGTGACGCCCCGGGCGGCGGCGAGCTCGCGGACCTTTTCGACCAGGTCCAGGTTCTTCTGGAAGTTCTCACCGGTGAACCGGGGCATCTCGCGGCGCATGTCGTCCGGCTCGAAGTCCGCCGGAGACTTGATCTGGCCGGTCAGGAAGCCGCGGCCGAGCGGGCTGAACGGGACGAACCCGACCCCGAGCTCGCGCAGCGTCGGCAGGATCCCGGTCTCCGGGTCGCGGGTCCACAGCGACCACTCGCTCTGGACGGCCGAGATCGGGTGCACCGCGTGCGCGGCCCGCAGGGTGTCACCGGACACCTCGGACAGCCCGAGGTACCGGACCTTGCCGGCCTGGACCGCCTCGGCCATCGCGCCGACGGTCTCCTCGATCGGCACGTTCGGGTCGCGCCGGTGCAGGTACCACAGGTCGATGTGCTCGACGCCGAGCCGCCGCAGCGAGGCGTCGAGCGCGACCCGGGAGTACTCCGGGCTGCCGTCGACGACGTTCGGCATCGAGTCGCTGGGCTGGGCCCGCTTGAACCCGAACTTGGTGGCCAGCACCGCCTGGTCGCGCCGGCCGGCCAGGGCGCGGCCGACGAGCTCCTCGTTGGCGCCGTCGCCGTACACGTCGGCGGTGTCGATGAAGGTGCAGCCGGCATCGATCGCCGCGTGCACGGTCGCGATCGACTCGGCTTCGTCGTTCTGGACGCCGTAGGACTGTGACATCCCCATACAGCCGAGGCCGAGGCTGGAAACGGTCAGTTCACCTAGCTGGGATTCACGCATGGGTCCGAACCTACCCCGACCACCGGCCGGAGCACCTGGCGGCATCCGTCAGCTGGTACGACGCTGAGTGAGCGAGCCGTCCGGCTGCGCGCTGGGCAGTCCCCGGGCCGGAACCCGCAGGTACCGCGTGGCCCAAGCGGCCAGCATCGTGGCCGCGTAGGCGGCGTCGGCGGACTCGGTCAGCAGGTGGTCGGCGCCGTCGAGGGCCAGGAACGACTTCGGGTGCCGGGCCGCGACGAACAGGCTGCCGGCGTTCTGGATCCCGACCTGCTGGTCGGTCGGCGCGTGCATCACGAGCAACGCGGTCCGCGGCGGCGGGATCTCGCCGGCCGACGCGTTGATCGTCACTACCGCGCTGATCCCGGGGACCAGGTGGGACGCCGACAGTACCGCGACGCCACCGAGCGAGTGACCGATCAGCAGCTCCGGCGACTCGTAGTTGGCGCGCAGGTGGTACGCCGCCAGGACCACGTCCGCGACCGCACCGGCGGGCCCGATCTCGAAGGCGAGCACGGCGATGCCGGCCTGGTTCAGGGTCTCGGCGATGACCTCGACGGTCTCGGGTGCGCAGTGCGCCAGTACGGCGTAGGCGCGGACCTCGCCGGCCGGCAGGGTCATCAGTGCGTCGAGTGATCCACCCTGCGGCCTGTCCAGCTCCAGCGTGACCTTTGGATCCGTCATCGGACCAGCATCTCCAACCGGGCGAACCGGTGTCCGCATCGACCCACGGTGACCGGCGGTTGTCACTGGGTAGTTATGGACGGCGCGGAACCAGCCGACCAGGCAACGAAAGTGCATCGGTGCCCACCGACGTCCTGACGGTGACACCGGTCACTCCGTAAGTTCTCGGCAGGGTTTCACGGAGTCCTGGGGGGTACGGAAAGATGTTTCTGCGGCGCGCCTTGCGGTACCGATGGTCCCAGGCGGTGGTCCTGGCCGGGGTCAGCCTGCTGATCGGCACCTGCGCGGCGTTCGCGCCCTGGTTCTCCCGGGCGGTCGAGCAGACCGTGACCACCGAGATGCTGACCGACCGGCCACTGGTCGCCTCCTGGCAACTGGAGGCGCTGCCGCCGGCCTCGAGCCGGGCGAAGTCCGGGCCGACCGCGCCGGAGAAGCTCCAGGAACTCGTCCCGGCCGACCTGCGCCCGCTGTTCAGTCCGCCGGTGATCGGGGAGCACGTCGACATCACCTGGGTCACCGGCCCACAGATCACCGCACCGAGGATCCCCACCCGGTTGACTTGGCGCGACGGGTACTGCGAGCGGCTCAAGCTGGTGGAGGGCCGCTGTCCGCAGGCGCCGAACGAGGTGGTGGGGTCGACCGTCGACGTCACGAACCACAGCATCAAGGTCGGCCAGAAGTTCGACGTCGTTCCGGACCAGTACGTCGGCAAGGGCGTCCTGACCGTGGTCGGCCTGTACGTCCCCAGCGACGCGCTAGACCTCTACTGGAACGGCCGGCCGCCGACCGGGCACTCGTTCCCGGAGATCGGCAACCGGTTCGGCGCGCTCGACAACCTGATGACGGACCGGAGCACCTTCGAGCAGAACGCCTGGGGCAACCGCAGCACCTTCGACACCAGGCCGCTGCCCGAGCTGACCCGGGTGGACGACCTGGACCGGCTGAAGGCGGCGAGCCTCGCTGTCGCGGACACAGCAGCGGCTCCCGCCTACAACGCCGGCAACAACTCGGGACTGGTCGGGCTGATCGACTCGATCGACGCGGAACGCCGGCAGGCGGCGACGATCATCCCGCTCGTGATGGTCCAGGTCGCCCTGTTCGGTGTCGTCGTGCTGGCGCTCGCTCTCGCCGCGGTGGTCGATCAGCGCAGACCTGAGCTCGCCGTCGCCCGGCTGCGCGGACTGAGCGCACGCCGGACCGGCCGGGCGGTCATGCTCGAACTGGGCGTCGCGGTCACGGCCGGGATGCTGCTGGGCGCGGGCACCGGCTTCGGCCTGCTCCTGGTGGTGCGGGCGACCTGGCTGGACGGAGGCTCCCCGCTCGAACTGCCCTGGACGGTGCCCGCCGCCGTCGCCGTCGCCCTGGCCGTCGGCCTCGCTGTCACGGCGTCGACGGTACGGTCGGTCGCGCGCCAGCCCATCGCGACGCTCCTCCGCCGGATCGTCCCCCGGCGCCGCGCCAGAACCGTGGCGATCGCCGATGTCGCCATCGTCGTGCTGGCGACTGCCGGGCTCGTCGGAGCGCTCACCGGTGGTGGGCGGGGACCCCTGCCGGTACTGACTCCGACGTTGCTCGCGCTGGCCGTCGGTCTGACCTTCGCCCACCTGCTGCTGCCGGCCGCGGCCCTGATCAGCCGGCGAGCGTTGCGGGCCGGGCGGCTCGGCCTGGCCCTCGGCGCTCTCCAGGTATCCCGCCGGCCGGCCGTCACCCGGATCGTCGCCGTCGTCGCGGTGGCCACCGCGTTGGTGTCGTTCGCCGGGCAGGCCGCGTCGGTGGCCAACGACAACCGGCAGGCGAGGGCCGGGTACGAGGCGGGCGCGGCCGGCGTCCTCTCGGTCAACGCGACCTCGCTCGGCGACTTCACCAAGGCGCTCGACGGCCTGGACCAGGAGCGGCAGTGGCTCAGTCCCGTCCTCGTCGCGAGGACGACCGCGCCGGACTCGCTGCGGACGGTCATGATCGAGCCGGACAGCTTCCGCCGGATCGCGTTCCACGGCGGCGACCTCACCGACTCGGAGGGATTCGAGCAGCTCACGGCACCGCGGGAACCGGCCGCGATCGAGCTCCGGGGCGAGAGACTGCGGGTCAGCGCGAGCACCGGGCCGATGAAACCGGTCCTGCCGAAGACGCTCGACGGGACGCCACCGCCGAAGCAGGACCCGGCCCGATGGGTGATCATCCAGGCCACCATGGTCAGTCTCAGGGACGGCGGCCGGTACGTCGTCAGTTTCCCGAAGCTGCCGCTGGTTCCGGGCCGGACCGTCGACCTGACCGCCACGGCGCCGGGATGCGCGGGTGGCTGCCGCCTGATGCGGCTCGGCATCGCCCGGGATCTGGACGATCAGACCGGGATCGAAGGTGAGGTCGTGCTGAGCAAGTTCGGGACGGAGCGAACCCCGAACACACCGCTGGGCGCAGCGGGCGACTGGGACGAGATCCCGCAGCTCAGCAAGGACGTCGGCAGCGTCGTCGCCAAGGACGGGCCGACCGGGGGTCTGACCCTGCAGATCACCAGCATGGGTCTGGAAACCGTCCTGCAGCACAGGTCGGCTCCGGTCCGGATCCCCGCGCTGGTGACCAGTGGCTACCCGCTCCAGGAGGGTACGACGGTCCCGGCGCTGGACGGGTTGGCGCAACTGATCGGCCCGGTCGATCGGTTGCACGGTCCGATCAACCGGTTCCCCGAGCGCGCCGCCGTGGTCGATCTGGAGACGCTCCGGCGGATCGGCGGTACGGTTGCCCTGAGCAACGTTTCGTTCGAGGTCTGGCTCTCCGCGGAAGGGCTGGCCAAGGCCGACCAGGCGATCGCCGCACTCGGCCAGGCCGGGATGGAGGCCCGGCTGGTCGACCGCAGCGCCGAACGCGAGGCGGCGTACGGGCGGTCGGCCAGTGCGCTCGCGCTGCAGCTCACCCCCATCATCGGTGTGGCCGGCTGGTCGCTGGCTATCATCGTGCTGCTGCTGATGGTGGTCACCTCGTGGCGGTCGCGGGCGCAGGACTACGCGAGCCTGCGGATCACCGGCGTCCCGGCGTCGACGACCGGACGGGCGGCGCGCTGGGAACAGACCGGACCGGTGACGCTGGCCGTCCTGCTCGGATCGATCTGCGGCGTGGTCGGCGCGAAGGTCGCGCTGCCGCTGATCCCGCTGTTCGCCGAGACCGGTGAGCCGTCACCGATCCCGCTCGACCTCGGCACCAACTGGGCGGTCGCGGGCGTGCTCTGGCTGATCGGCACCGTGGTCCTGACGACCACGACCGTACTGCTCGGCTCCGGGGTGAACCGGCGGGCCGGCTACAGCCGGATCAAGGAGGAGCTGTCATGAGAAGCCCTGTGTCAACCCGCCTCCTGCTGGGTGGGGTTGAGGATGTGTTGCAGAGCGTTGTGTTTGGTGGGGTTGTAGGCGGTGTTGTTTTGCCAGCAGTGCCAGATGACGAACAGCCAGGCGCGGGCGAGGATGCGGACGGCGTGGGGGTGGTCGTGGCCTCGGGATCGGGCTCGGTCGTAGAGGTCGGCTGCCCAGGGGTTGGCTCGTCGGGAGTCGCCGGCGAAGTCGGTGACGGCGTCGCGGAGTTGTTTGTCGCAGGCCCAGCGGAAGCTGACCGTGCGGAGTTTGCCCGATTGCCGGGTCGAGGGTGCGGCTCCGGCCAGGCAGGCGAGGGCTTCGGGGGTGGGGAAGCGGGCGCGGCAGTCGCCGATCTCGGCCAGGAGCCGGGCGGCGCGGACGCGGCCGGAGCGGGGCAGGCTGGTGAAGATGTGCTGATCGGTGTGCGTGGTGAGCTGGTCGCTGATCTGGCCGGTGAGGGTTTTGATCTGGTCGACCAGCGTGGTGAGCAGTGCGACCAGGGCGTGGGTGATCTGGGCGTTCAAGGTGGCGTCGTGGCCGGTCGCACCGCGGGGTGCGGCGAGCAGGTAGGTGTGCAGCGCGGCAGGGTCTTTCTTGCCGGAGTAGCCGACCGATGCCAGCCAGGCGCCGAGGCGTTTCGGCGAGAGCCAGTCGGCGCGGTCTTGGGTGTCGAAGCGGGTCAGGAACTGCAGGCTGATCGGAGAATCGATCTCGGCGAACAACCCGACTGCCCCGGGGAAAGCGTTCCGCAGGTGGGCGCGGAGCTGGTTCGCGACCGCGACCCGGTGAGCGACGAGGTCTTTGCGGGTCCGGCAGGCGCGGCGCAGTACGACGGTTTCGGGGCTGTCCGGGGTGAGCGGTGCGAGCCGGGCCCGATCGGTGCGCAGGGTGTCGGCCAGGACGTAGGCGTCGAATCGGTCGTCTTTGTTGCCGGCCGATCCGTAGCGGCTCCTGAGGTTCTTGACCTGGTTCGGGCTGATCACGACCACTGTGACACCGGCTTGCAGAAGGGCATCGACGACCGGGCCGTCGGGTCGTTCGATCGCGACCTCGCCGACACCGTTGCGTCCCAGCACGGCGATCAGGTCGCGCAGGCCGGCGGCGGTGTGTTCGACGGTGCACCGGTCGACTTCTTGGCCGCGGGCGTTGACGACCGATACGGCGTGGTCGTCGCGGGCCCAGTCCAGGCCGGCTGTGACGGCGTTGAGAGGTTCTTCGGGCAGGGTGTTTCTGGCAGACTTCACGTCAGCCTCCTCGCTGCTAGACCCAGTGGGGAGGCACCCTTATGTGGTGCCGGGACGCTGCTGCCGGTTCGCTCACTGATCGGCGCTCGCAGCACACAGCCCTGGCGCTCAGCCCTGTCGACGGTCGGCACGCCCCGGGTAACCGCCAGGCCCTGCAGATCTCATGACGGACGTCCAAGACGTCAAGCGAGCAGGGCAGTGACCAGACGGCACCTCGGGTGCATCAGCAACCAATCCACAGTTACTGACCAAAGGATGGTGCACCAGTGAGCGGACTCGCGATCACCACCAGCGGGCTGGTGCACATCTACCGCAGCCAGGGCCACGACGTCGCGGCACTGTCCGGGATCGGGATCTCTGTCCGCCCAGGGGAACTCGTCGGCCTGCTCGGTCCGTCCGGCGCGGGCAAGTCGACCCTGCTCCAACTGTGCGGCGGGCTGCTCACGCCCAGCGCGGGCCGGCTGCACATCGGCGACCACAACGTCGCCACGATGACCGAGGCGGAGCTGGACCGGATGCGTTCGGCCGACGTCGGCATCGTCCTCCAGGGCGCCGGCCGGAACCTGATCCCGTACCTGACGCCGATCGACAACGTCCGGTACGCCCAGCGCGCCGCGCCGCGGGACCGGGACCTGCCGCCGCCCGAGGAGGTACTGGCGCTGGTCGGCCTCACCGGTCAGGCCGACGCACACCTCGATACCCTCACCCCCGGCCAGATCCAGCTCACCGCGGTCGCGGTCGGGATCGCCACCTTCCCCGGGCTGCTGCTGGCCGACGAGCCGACCAGCCAGCTCGACCACCAGGCCCGCGACGAGATCCTGGCGGCGATCGCGACCATCAACCGGACCACCGGGATGACGGTGCTGTTGATCACCCACGACCCCGACGTCGCCGCCGCGCTGCCCCGGACGATCACGATCCGGGACGGCCGGATCGCGTCGGAGGGCCGCTCCGGCGAGGAGTTCGCGGTGGTGGCGAGCGACGGGTCGCTGCCGTTGCCGCCACACGTCGCCGATCTGCTCCCACCCGGCATGCTGCTCCGGGTCACCACCACCGAGGACGGCGAGGTCCGGCTCAGCCCGGTCGAGCAGGAGGGCACCCGATGAGCGCGACCCAGGGCATCACCGCGACCGGCCTCACGGTCGCGTACGGCGAACTGGTGGCTGTCGCGGACGTGTCGCTCCGTGTTCCGCCGGGGTTCGTCCTCGCGGTCAGCGGGCCGTCGGGGGCCGGCAAGAGCTCGTTGCTGTGGGCCCTCGCCGGGGCGATCGCGCCGAGATCGGGCACCGTTGAGCTGGACGGCGTCCCGGTGGTGGACCGACCGGGGGCGGCCAAGCAGGGCGTGGTCCTGGTGCCTCAGGGCAACGGGCTGGCGCGGGTCCTGACCGCGCGGGAGAATCTCGAACTGCCATTGCTTGCCGAGGGCAAGAAAGATGTCGACCGGGTGATCGACGAGGCGCTGAAGGCGGTCGGGCTCGAGGAGAGCGGCGATCACCTGGTCGAGGAACTGTCCGGTGGCGAACAGCAGCGGGTCGCGGTGGCGCGCGGGCTGTCCCAGCAGGGTCGGGTGGTGCTGGCGGACGAGTCGACCAGCGAGCTCGACAGTACGAACCGCGAGCGCGTGCTCGAGTTGCTCCGGCGCGAGGCCGATCGCGGGGCCGCTGTCATCGTCGCCACCCATGACCCCACCGTCGCGGAGGCGGCCGACGGTCACGCCACCATGGACGAGGGCCACCTGAGCTGGCAACGCCACCTCTGACCGCTCACCACCGGGTCGGCACGAACAAGGGCCCCGCATCACCAGATCCACTCACCCCCCGAAGCTAAACCCGAACCCCAACTCAGGCAGCTCTTCTCACACCCTTCAACCACACCTCTCACAGACCCAGGAGATGTGGAGTTTCCGGTGGGCCTTCGGTGAGGAGGTGGTGGATGAGGGTGGGGAGGGCTCGTGGGGCGAAGGTTGCGGGGCCTTGGTGGGTGTGAAGTTCTTCTTGGGTCCACCAGCGGTGGCCGTGGACGTTTTCTTCGGCCAGTTCTTCGGCCGACATGGTGCCGGCTGCTTGGTGGCTGTCGACGCGGATCAGGAAGTAGTCGTTGATGACGCCGTCGTAGCCGGTGGCGTGGCCTTGGGCAACTACTTGCTGGTGCCAGAGGTGGGGTGGGTCGGCCGGGGGTTCGAGGCCGATCTCTTCGCGGAGTTCGCGGGTCAGGGCGTCGTGCAGGGATTCGCCTGGTTCCACGCCGCCGCCCGGGGTTGCCCACACCTCGTTGCCGTCGTCGAAACGGAAGTGCATCAGGAGCAGCCGGTTCTCCGCGTCCAGGACGACGCCGCGGGCTGCCGGCCGGAGGTTGGCGACGGTGAGCTCGAGTTCGCGGTTCTCCTCGACCGGGACGAAGCCGAACTGGTCGTTGATCCGGCGCATCGCCGCGATCGACTTGGCCGTCCACGTGTGCAGGCGGACCTGCGTACTGCGGTGCTTCGCCAGCTGGTCCAGGTTCGCCAGTTTGAGGTGTACGCCGAGTCGGTGGCCGCGGTGGTCGCGGAGTACCAGGGTGTCGGACTGCATCGCGTTGTCCGGGTCCGACGGCATCAGGTGGAGCTGCGTGTACCCAGCGGGCGTGCCGTCGAGCGTGTGCGCCATTGTCACCAGGGTGAGGTACGAGGCGGCCATCCGTTCCTCGTTGGTGCGCATCCGGTCCACGGTCCACGGGGCCGGGTTCCACGTCATCCCGCCGGTGGGGACGTCCTGGTCCATCGCGGTGTGCAGGTCCGCGTACTCCTGCAGGTGCTCCTCCGGACACGGCCCCGCCCACGACGTCAGGCGGTACCCGTCCAGCTCCCCCACCGACGACCGCAACCGTTCGAGCCGCGCCTCGTCGTACGGGAGCGGGACGACCAGGTGATCCTCCACATGCTCGACCGTGAACCCGAGACCGGCCGCGAAGACGGCACCCGGCCACGGCTCCGACGGCACACCCTGCTCGGTCTGGATCACCGTGCGACCGAGGGACCGGGCCCGTGCGGACGCCCAACGCCAGAGCACGGTACCGGCACCGCGTCGGCGGTCGGCCGGCGGAACGTCGATCTCCACCTCGACCGAGTCCAGGTTGTCGAGCAGCCGGTACTCGAACAGCATCGCGCCGACCAGCCGGTCCCCGTCGAACGCGCCGACCGGGATCCGCCGCTTGGCCTCACCCGGGTTGCGCAGGGAGTACGTGAGCGCCTCCCGGGTGACGAGCAGGGCGTCGGGCCGTTCGTACCCGGCTCCGGCCCGGAACGCGGCGTACCACCGGCCGAACAGGTCGTCGTCGAACGGGTCCACCTCGCGCGCTGTGATCACCTGCCGACCCAACCAAACCACTGGGCCGCCCGCCACCGAAATACGGTGCGGGCGGCCCGGTGGTCGGACTCAGCGGGTGGCGCGGTTGATCGCGGAGACGACCGCCTTCAGCGACGCGGTGAGAATGTTGGCGTCCTGGCCGACGCCCCAGTACACGTCGTCGCCGACCTCGCACTCGACGTACGCCGCGGCCAGCGCGTCACCGCCGGCCGAGAGCGCGTGCTCGTGGTAGTCCAGCACCCGGACGTCGTACTTCAGCGGCTTGATCGCGTCCACGAACGCCGACACCGGGCCGTTGCCCTCACCGGTCAGCTCGTGCGGGACGCCGTGCGAGTACACCTGGACCCGGAGCGCGTCGCCCTGGCCCTCGCCGGACGACGAGTTCACGGTCAGCAGCGACAGCTGGCCCGGCGCCAGGTACTCGGCCGCGAAGATGTCCCACATCTGCTGCGGGCCGACCTCGCCGCCCTCGGCATCGGTGTGCTGCTGGATCACCCGGCTGAACTCGATCTGCAGCCGGCGCGGCAGGTCGAGCCGGTGCTCCGACTTCATGATGTACGCGACGCCGCCCTTGCCGGACTGCGAGTTGACCCGGATGACCGCCTCGTACGACCGGCCGACGTCCTTCGGGTCGATCGGCAGGTACGGCGCCTCCCAGGTGACCTCGGAGACCGGCTTGCCCTCGGCCGCCGCCTGCTTGTCGAGCGCCTCCAGGCCCTTCTTGATCGCGTCCTGGTGCGAGCCGGAGAAGGCGGTGTAGACCAGGTCGCCCGCGTACGGCTGCCGCTCGGGGACCCGCATCTGGGTGCAGTACTCGACCGTGCGGCGGATCTCGTCGATGTCGGAGAAGTCGATCTGCGGGTCGACGCCCTGGCTGAACAGGTTCATCCCCAGCGTGACCAGGTCGACGTTGCCGGTCCGCTCGCCGTGGCCGAACAGGCAGCCCTCGACCCGGTCCGCGCCGGCCATCAGGGCCAGCTCGGTCGCCGCGACCGCGGTGCCGCGGTCGTTGTGCGGGTGCAGGCTGATCGTGCTGTACTCGCGCCGGGTGAGCTGGCGGCCGAACCACTCGATCTGGTCGGCGTAGACGTTCGGCGTGCTCATCTCGACCGTGGCCGGCAGGTTCAGGATGATCTCGCGGCCCTCGGCGGGCTGCCAGACGTCGCTGACCGCCTCGCAGACCTCGAGCGCGAACTCCAGCTCGGTCCCGGTGAAGATCTCCGGGCTGTACTGGTAGCCGAACTCGCAGTCGCCGAGAATCTCGTCGGCGTACTTCATCACCGTCTCGGTGCCGCGGACGGCGATGTTGCGGCACTCGTTGCGATCGACGTTGAAGACGACGCGGCGGAACAGCGGCGCGGTCGCGTTGTACAGGTGGATCGTCGCCTTCGGCGAGCCCTGCAGCGACTGCACGGTCCGCTCGATCAGCTCCTCCCGCGCCTGGGTCAGGACCGAGATGGTGACGTCGTCGGGAATGACGTCGTCTTCGATCAGGCCGCGGACGAAGTCGAAGTCGTACTGGCTGGCGCTCGGGAAACCGACCTCGATCTCCTTGTAGCCCATCTTCACCAGCAGGTCGAACATCCGCCGCTTGCGGGCCGGCGACATCGGCTCGACCAGGGCCTGGTTGCCGTCCCGGAGATCGGTGGACAGCCAGCGCGGGGTCCGGTCGACGGACTTGGCCGGCCAGGTGCGGTCGGGCAGGTCGATCGGCGGGAACGGCCGGTAGCGGTGGATGGGCATACCGGACGGCTGCTGGACGGGCTGGGGCTGATTCTGCGGCGACACGGGGGTTCTCCTCGGAGGGGGTGTACTGCGGGGTCGTGGACGACCGGCGTACGACAGAACTCCGCGGCGAGGAAACCGGCCTGCGTCAGGCCTCGCCGCGGCAGCGAAGGAGGAGAAGCTGGTGCCGCATGATGCCAGTGAGTCTATGCACAACCCGCTCCGGCCGTCGAACCGGGGGTCTCGGTCGCTGAGACACGGAGCGTGACGGTGTTGCGCTGAAGTGGACTTGAATTCCTAGGCTGGACGGTATGAGCGACTCCCTCGAAGACCGGCTCGGCGGTCACGGCCTCGGCGTCCTGGTCACCCTGAAGCGGGACGGCCGGCCGCAGCTGTCCAACGTCACCTACGTGTACGACCCGGACCAGCGGCGGATCCGGATCTCCCTCACCGCCGACCGCGCGAAGACCCGCAACCTGCGCCGCGATCCCCGCGCCAGCCTCTACGTGAACGGTCCCCAGGGCCGGTCGTACCTGGTCCTCGAAGGCAAGGCCGAGCTCAGCCCGGTCGCCGCGCACCCGCGGGACGAGGTGGTCGAGGCGCTGGTCGACTACTACCGGACGGCCTCCGGCGAGCACCCCGACTGGGACGAGTACCGCCGGGTGATGGTCGAGGACGGCCGGGTGATGTTCACGATGACGGTCGAGCACGCGTACGGGATGCCGGCGCCGGAAGTCACCGACCACGGATAAATCACTCGCGGTGAAGGTGCGCCGCGGTGGACGCTGGGTCGGTGGAGATCACCAGACTCGCCGCCGACGACGAGGTCGGCTGTGCGGACGCCGCGGCGCTGCTCGTCGCCACGAACAAGCTCGACTGCCCGGAGGCACTGATACCGACGGCCCGGTCGTTCGCGGCCCAGCTCCGGTACGGCTGGGACGGCGACCCCGGCCAGGCCTTCGCGGCCCGGGACGAGGACGGCACCCTGGTCGGGCTGATCCACGCCGAGATCCCGACCTTCGACAACACCGACCTGGTCTGGTTCGAGGTCGACGTGCACCCGGACCACCGCGGCCGCGGGATCGGGACCGCGCTGGTCCGCCACGGTGAGCAGCTGGCCCGGGACCTCGGCCGCACCTCGCTCGGCATGAGCCACTGGGACCTGCCGAAGGCCGCCGCGTTCGCCCGGCGGAACGGGTTCGAGGCGAAGGCGATCGAGGTGAACCGGCGCCAGGACCTCGGCGCGCTCGACTGGACCGTCGTGCGGGCCCTGTACGACGAGGCGGTGCGCGCGTCCACGGCGTACGAGCTGGTCCGGGTCGACGGGCGGCTGCCGGACGAGTTGCTCGACGGCATGGTCGCGGTGACCGAGTCGATCAACGACGCGCCCAAGGACGACCTCGACATCGAGGACGACGTGTACTCCCCGGAGCGGCTGCGCTCGTACGAGGAGGCCCAGTTCCAGCACGATCGCGGCTTGTACCGGGTGATCGCGCGGGAGAAGGCGACCGGTGTGCTGGCCGGCCACTCCACCATCACCGTCGAACGCGAGCGCCCGTGGATCGCCGAGCAGGCCGACACCGCGGTCGCCCGGGAGCACCGCGGTCACCGCCTCGGCGCCCTGGTGAAGACGGCCATGCTGCTCTGGATGCGCGAGGCCGAACCGGCGCTGACCCAGCTGGACACCTGGAACGCCGAGTCCAACGCGCACATGATCGGCATCAACGAACAGCTCGGCTACCGGATCGTGGCGCGCGCGATCGCGACCCAGAAGACGCTCCCGGCGACCTGAGGCCGCTCAGGTCTCCAGCTTGTCCGGGAGCAGCACGTTCGCCAGCCAGCTGACCACGGTGATGATCAACGCGCCGACCACGGCCGTCCAGAACCCGTCGACGTGGAAATCCAGGTCGAGCAGGTCGCTGATCCAGGAGGTCAGCAACAGCATCAACGCGTTGATGACGAAGATCAGCAACCCGAGCGTGAGCACGATGAACGGCAACGAGAGCAGCAGCGCCAACGGCTTCACGATCGCGTTGACGATCCCGAAGATCGCCGCCACGGCCAGCAACGTCAGCGCCCGCCGCGTATCGGTCGACCCACTGATGCTAATGCCGTCCAGCAACCAGGCCGCGACACCGAGCGCGACCGCGTTCACCAGAATCCGAACCAGGAACCTCATCTGCACCCTCCCCTGACCTCGGCCGGCCACCTCAGGAGCCGACCATGCCACGGTAAGCGCGGCCGGCCCCGGCCGGCGATCCTCGATGCCCCGCGGCCATGGAACCATGACGAAGGTGATCGACCTCAGCGATTCCGTCGCCATGCACACCGTGAAGTTCGGACGACCGGTGAAGGGCAGTGACCTCATCGACGCCGTGAGCGCCACGTGCGAGCACGAGTTCGAATTCGTCAAGCAGCACAGCTACAACGACGGCCATCGCTATGTCGTCGGCCGCAAGTCCGTGAACCAGGCAGAGAACCTGGTGGTCACGCCGACGAAGACTGACCCCTACATCTACCCGGACGAGTCCTACGACTCTGCCGTGGTGGTGAGCCACGGCCTAGGCGGATCGCGGTACGAGAAACACAGTCCCGAGGAGAAGATCGGCCAGGTGCTCAAGTTCGCCGACGGGCTCCAGCAACAGTTCCCGGCCGGACAACAGCAGGAGCAGGCCGAGCGGTCGCGCGATCCGTACGCCCCAGCGGCCGGCGCCGTCGCGAGCCAGCCGGCCGCGTCGAGCCCGGCCGCCTGGCGAGGCGTCGGATCAAAGACCGAGCCTCGCGGCTACTGAACCACCCAGGAACCGAGCCCGAAGCTAGAGCAGCGTCTCGAGGTCCGGGAGGCGGCTGAACAGGTCGGGGAGGCCGCGGAGGCCGTTCTGTACGGATTCGTGGGACAGCGCCAGGTCTGGGCCGGTGCTTGCCTCGACGTCTGCGAGGCAGCGGAGGATGTTCCATCTCGTGTGGCCCAGCCAGCCGCCAATCAGGTAGACGAACCAGCTCGGACCCGGTGGCGGCAGTACTCCACCTCCTGCGACGTAGCCGTCGAGCACCGCGCGGAAGATCGTTGGCTCGATGCTGTCGAAGCCAGGACCTTTCGCGAGGCTCAGTGCGGTCGAGCCGAGTTCGCCGGCCAGGTCGAGCAGGCCCGAGAGCTCCCAGTCGAGTACCACCGGCCGGCCGTCGCGGGCGAGCAGGTTCCACGGCTGGATGTCTTTGTGGGTCAGGACGACGGGGCCTGGACGCTCGCAGGTGTCGACGAAGTGGGCGATCGCGAGGAACGTCTCCGTCTGGGAGGCGAGGTCGCCGGCCCACGGCTGTCCGGTCGCTGCCGCCCGTGCGGCGAGCTCGGGCCAGTCCCGTGCCGTCGGCTCCTCGATCGCGCCGTGGGTCCACTCGACGTCGAGTGCGTGGATGCGCGCGAGGATCTCACCGATCTCGACCGCGAACGCCGCCGACACCGGTGCCTCGGGCACCTTCTCCCCCTCGACCCACCGATGGACGAGCGTCTGGTGGTCGGCCGAGATCGGCTCCGGCATCGGGATCCCCGCGGCGAAGGCCGCCCGCTCGAACCTGAACACATCCTCGACGTGATAGATGAGGCGGCGGTCGGCGAGGTTCAGCTCCTTCACCGCGAACGACCCCCGATCGGTGTCGAGCCGATACATCCGATTCGCGAACCCACCATGAACGCGAACCATCGACCCCACCGGCACCCCGAACTGCGAAAGATCCACCCCACGCAATCTAGAGCGCCCCACCCATCGATGCACTGGAATAAACGGGATCGCTGGGGGGTCCTGCAGGCACTACGCTCGGCGGGGACAGCGAGATCGTAGGGGCGACTGGTGACACCTGAGGAAGGCTCGGACCAGCCAGAGGGCCGCCTCGGTCTTGCCCCTGATCGTGGCGACACACTGATTGGGTTGGCGACAGTCGCTGCGCTTCTCGTAGTCATGGCGATTGCGGTCGATGTGCAGGTCGCGGTCATCCTTCTGGGAATCCTTGCCGGGACGTACGTCGTGCTCGCGTTGGTCCTCTCGCTCGTGCACCGAGACCTCAGGCGTGGATTCGGGAACGCTGTGCGATGGACTGTCGGCGTTCTGGGGCGTTGGTTCACCTTCTGGTAGTCGCTGGTGAGGGTCCAAGCCCTGCGGGTCTCGCCCCCGTCAGAGGCTGAACAGTCCGGTCACTCGCTTGGTCAGTTCGTCCTCGGTGGTGCCGACCTCGACCGGTACTCCCTGCAGGCCGAGACGCGCGGTCGTGCTTGTCAGGCGGTCGGTGAGCAGCGGCTCCACCAGCTCCGGCAACAACCGGAAGCCTTCGACCACGGTCGGCACCGCTGGAAGGCGGAGCAGATCGTCGACGATCAGGCCGAAGCCCTCCCCCGTACTCGGCGGACAGGCGGCGGGCGATGGTGGACTTGCCCGCGCCGGTGCCACCGTCCAGCCAGTGGACGTTGGCCCGCTGCTCGCAGGCAGGATCACAGCGCCTGGATGATGGTGACCTTCATGCGGTTGGTGATGATGAAGCCCAGGGATTCGTAGAGGCGGATGGCTCGCGTGTTGGTGCCGCCGGTGTGGAGGAAGGCTTGGTCGCCGCGGTCCTCTGCACCCGCTACTACTGCGCGGATCAGGCGGGTGGCGAGGCCTTGGCCGCGGTGGTCGGGGTGGGTGCAGACCGCGCTGAGCTCGACGTGGCCGGGTGGGTGGAAGCGCTCGCCGGCCATCGCGATCAGCTCGCCGTCCCGGCGGAGGCCGAGGTAGGTGCCGAGAGCAACGGTACGGGTGCGGAACGGGCCCGGGTCGGTCAGCGCGACCAGGGCCAGCATGTCCGGGACGTCGTCCGGGCCGAGGCGTACCAGCTCGGTGTCGGCGAGCCCGAACGACGGCGGCGCCGCGAACTGGACCAGGTCGAACTGCCGATCGAGCTTGAACCACTCGGACGGGATCGGCAGGTCCGGGCGCATCAGGGCCGCGGTATGACCTGACCCGACCAGCTCGGCCGCGTCGGCCCAGTCCTGGTCGGTCGGGTCCGTCGGCAGGCCGAGGAACGGCGCGACGTCGGACGGGTACCTGCGCGCGTTCCCCCGGATCTCGGCGAACTCGGCGTGCGGCCCGGTCAGCGCGGCGTATGCCGGGTTGGTGAGCACGGCCGCCGACGAGTCACCAGGGGCAACCGGGTCGAGCGTGGTGCTCACTCAGAAGCCCAGTTTGCGCAGGTGCTTGGCGTCGGTCTGCCAGTTCTTGGCGATCTTGACGTGCAGGTCGAGGTATACCGGGGTCCCGAGCAGCGCCTCGATCTGGCGGCGGGCGTTCGCGCCGACCTCGCGCAGCCGGGTGCCCTTGTGCCCGATCACGATGCCCTTCTGGCTGTCCCGCTCGAGGAAGATGTTCGCGTAGATGTCGAGCAGCGGCTTGTCCTCCGGCCGGCCCTCGCGCAGCCCCATCTCGTCGATGGTGACCGCGATCGAGTGCGGCAGCTCGTCCCGGACACCCTCCAGCGCGGCCTCCCGGATCAGCTCGCCGACCAGGATCTCCTCCGGCTCGTCGGTGACGTCGCCGTCCGGGTACAGCGGCATGCCCTCGGGCAGCAGCCTCACCAGCTCGTCGGCGACGACGTCGACCTGGAAGCCGTCGACCGCGGACACCGGCACCACCGAGGCCCACTCGATCCCGACCGACTCGCCGAGCGCGGCGATCTCGGTCAGGTGCTCGGCCATCCGGTCCGGGCTGACCAGGTCGGACTTGGTGGCCAGCGCGACCTTCGGGGTCTTCGCGACCTTCGCCGCCTCACCGACCAGGAACCGGTCGCCGGGACCGATCTTGTCGCTGGCCGGCAGGCAGATCGCGATCACGTCGACCTCGGCCCAGGTGGTCTTGACCAGGTCGTTGAGCCGCTCACCGAGCAGGGTGCGCGGCTTGTGCAGGCCGGGGGTGTCGACCAGGACGAGCTGCGCGTCCGGCCGGTGCACGATGCCGCGGACGGCGTGCCGGGTGGTCTGCGGCTTCGACGAGGTGATCACGATCTTCTGCCCGACCAGGGCGTTCGTGAGCGTGGACTTGCCCGCGTTCGGCCGGCCGACGAAACAGGCGAAGCCGGACCGGAACTCCTCAGGTGTGGACAACATCACGAACCTCTCCGTTGCCATCAGCAACGACTACCGGCAGCGCGGCGCCACCGAAGTACCGGACCACCTCGACGTCGACCTCGCCGCCGTCGGTGACCACGGCCGCGGCCTCCAGGCCCTTCACGCCGGACGACACCGCCATCGCCGTCGCCAGCTGCAGGGCCGACAACAGCACGGTGTCGAGCTGGACGGTGCAGGCGGCGTACGTGCGCCCGTCGGAGTCACGGACGGCGGCGCCCTCGGCAGCTCGGGTCCGGGCCCGGGCGGCACGGGCGAGCGTGACCAGTTTGGTGTCCTCGGCCGAGAGATCAGCGGTCAAGTCGGGGCTCCAAGGTTCAGGCGGTCTGGTGACTGGGGTCCTGCGGCTGCTCGGCGACCTCGTCGGTACGCCGGACCAGAACAGTACCGACCTGGTTGCGCCGGCCGGACGGGCGCTCCGCGGTGAGCGACAGTCCGAGGTCCGGGATCTCCACCTCGGCACCGGGGATCGGCACCTTGCCGAGCAGCTTGGCCATCAGCCCGCCGACGGTGTCCACGTCGTCGTCGTCCAACGGCAGCCCGAACAGCTCACCCAGCTCGTCGACCGGGTACCGGCTGGAGACCCGGAACGCGCCGTCGGCCAACGCCTGCACGGCTTCCGGGGCCTCGTCGTACTCGTCGGTGATCTCGCCGACGATCTCCTCGAGGATGTCCTCGATGGTGACCAGGCCGGCCGTTCCGCCGTACTCGTCGACGACGATCGCGACGTGCATCCGCGCCGCCTGCATCTCGCGGAGCAGCTGGTCGGCGGGCTTGGAGTCCGGGATGTACATGCACGGCCGCATCACCGACTCGACCCGCTCGGTCGACTCGGACTGGGCGTTGTCGTACACCCGGCGCATCACGTCCTTGAGGTAGACGACGCCGACGATGTCGTCCAGCGACTCCCCGATCACCGGGATCCGGGAGTACCCGGACCGGAGCGCGAGCGAGGTGAGCTGGCGCAGCTTCTTGTGCCGCTCGATGTAGACCATGTCGGTCCGCGGCACCATCACCTCGCGGGCGATGGTGTCACCGAGCTCGAACACCGAGTGGATCATCTGCCGCTCGCCGGACTCGATCACCGCGGACTTCTCCGCGTAGTCGACCAGCGCGCGCAGCTCGGACTCGGTCGCGAACGGGCCCTCGGCGTACCCCTTGCCCGGGGTGAGCGCGTTGCCGAGCAGGATCAGCAGCTTCGGGATCGGGCCGAGCACGCTCGTCAGCGCCATCACCGGACCGGCCGAGAGCATCGCGAACCGGTCCGAGTGCTGCCGGCCGAGGGTCCGCGGGGCGACGCCGATGATGACGTACGAGACCACCACCATCAGCACGGCGGTGATCAGGATGTGCTCCCAGGTCACCGCGAACACGTTCGACAGGGCCTGGGTGACGAGCACGATCGCGGTGATCTCGCAGATCAGCCGGACCAGCAGCAGGGTGTTGAGGTACCGCGGCGCGTCGGCGAGCAACTCGGCCAGCTTGGCGGCCCGGGTGTTGCCCTGCTCGACCTGCTCGTCCGCCCGCACCTTCGAGTACGACGAGAGCGCGGCCTCGGCGCCGGCGAACACACCGGCCAGCACCACGAGCACCGCGGCCACAACCAGCAGAACGCCGTCGTGGTAACTCACTGGAACTTCACTCCTGTCCGCGCAACGGGACCATCAGACGCCCTCCAACCGGTTCCCCGGTGCCCGCCATGCTTCCAGCAGCCGGCCCTGGACGTCCCACATCTCCGCCTTCTCGGCGGGTTCGGCGTGGTCGTAGCCGAGCAGGTGCAGGATGCCGTGCACCGTCAGCAGCTCCAGCTCCGCCCACGTCCCGTGCCCCGCCTTGGCGCCCTGCGCGGCGGCGACGGTCGGGCAGAGCGCGATGTCACCGAGGTGACCGAGCGGCGGCTCGGCGTCGTCCTCCGCACCGGGCCGCAGCTCGTCCATCGGCCACGACATCACGTCGGTCGGACCGGGCAGGTCCAGGAACTCGACGTGGTAGCGCGCCATCGTGTCCTCGTCGACCAGCTTGATCGACAGCTCGCACTCCGGGTGCAGCCGCAGCGACGACATCACGAACCGGCTGAGCCGCATCAGTCCGTGCGCGTCGATCTCGACCCCGGACTCGTTGTTGACCTCGACGTTCATCTGATTGGTTCAGCGCTGCCTTCGTAGTTCTCGTACGCCGACACGATCCGGCCGACCAGTTTGTGCCGGACCACGTCGTGCGAGGTGAGCCGGCAGAACGCCAGGTCCTGCACGCCTTCGAGGATCCCCTGCACGACCCGCAGGCCGGAGTTGGTCCCGGTCGGCAGGTCGACCTGGGTGACGTCACCGGTGACGACCATCTTGGACCCGAACCCGAGCCGGGTGAGGAACATCTTCATCTGCTCCGGCGAGGTGTTCTGCGCCTCGTCCAGGATGATGTAGGCGTCGTTCAGGGTCCGGCCGCGCATGTACGCCAGCGGGGCGATCTCGATCGTGCCGGCCGTCATCAGCCGCGGGATCGACTCCGGGTCCAGCATGTCGTGCAACGCGTCGTACAGCGGGCGCAGGTACGGGTCGATCTTCTCCGACAGCGTGCCGGGCAGGAACCCGAGCCGCTCGCCGGCCTCGACCGCGGGCCGGGTCAGGATGATCCGGTTGACCTCCTTGGCCTGCAGCGCCTGCACGGCCTTGGCCACGGCCAGGTACGTCTTGCCGGTACCGGCCGGGCCGATGCCGAACACGATCGTGTTCTTGTCGATCGCGTCGACGTAGCGCTTCTGGTTCAGCGTCTTCGGCCGGATCGTGCGGCCGCGGCTGGACAGGATGTTCTGGGTCAGCACGTCGCGCGGGCTCTCGGCCGTGGCGGCCTTGATCATCGCGATGCTGCGCTCGACCGAGTCGGCGGTCAGCTCGTGACCGGTCCGGACCACCGCGATCAGCTCGTCCACCAGCCGCTCGGCCAGGGCCAGCTCGGCCGGCTCACCGGTCAGGGTGATCTCGTTGCCACGGACCAGGATGTCGGCGGCGAACTCCTTCTCGACGATCCGGAGGAATTCGTCCCGGGCGCCGAGCAGTGCCACCATGTCGATGCTGTTCGGCACGACGATCTTGTGGGACGCCCGGTTCAGAGCGCCGTCCGCACTGCGGTCGGCGCGCGCCGCGTCGGGATGCGACGGCTCGATACTGCGTGGCCTGGACAGCCTTTCCTCCTGATGACAGGTGAGCTTGACTGAACCATGCTAGCCGCCCACTCCGACAGCCTCACCCGATAAACCGCCGCTCACCCCCGGCCCGCCCCCTGACCTGGGGTTTTGCCGCGAAGGCCGGCCGCCCGGCCGCCCGTGTCCCGGTGGTCTCCCGGCCGGGCAGCGGCCGCTCCGCCGGTCCGGGCCGGACCGGACGTGGCCGCGCCGAGGTACCGCGCCGCCTGGTCGGGACCGACCGCGGGCTGGAGGACACCGTGTTCCAGGGCGAGCCGGCGATTGCGTTCCTGCTCCCATTCGCGGCTCGGGTGCAGGTTGACCGTCACGCCGTTCGGCGACGCCCGGGTCATCGGCTCCAGGGTCTGGGCGATCAGCAGCTCCGCCTGACCGGGATCCTGCCGGCCCAGCTCGTACGCCCGCAGCATCCGGTACGTGGCTTCGACGGCTGCCTGGGTGGATCCGGACGCGGCCGGCGGTTCGTCGAACTCGTCGGAGTGCGTGTTCAGCCCGTCCTCGAAGCCGACCATGTGTGAGGGGGTGAAGATGTGCAGTGACTCGACCGGGGCGGTCGGGTCTCCCAGGTACACCGCCTCCGCCCGCCAGGCGTGGGCACCGCTGTAGCTGTCCTGCAACGCGTGCGCCGCAGCGCCGAGTCCGCGCATCTCCCCCGGCAGGTCGGTCGCGGTCCCCGCCGCTCGTAACTGCTCGTGCAGGTACTCCGTGTTGTTGGCGAGGTTGTCCTCGCCGCGCAGGTACGGGTCAGCCATGAAGTGCTCCCGCTGCACTCCCGGGTTCGCGTACGCCGAGTGCGTGGTCGGGCCGAGGACGGACAGCTGGCTCCGGCCGGTGTTGCGGAAGTTCTCGATCCGGTTCACGCCGAGCAGCCGGTCCTGGTGCGCCTGGGCCCGGTCGAGGGCGTCGGCGTACTCCGCCCGGGTGATCCCGCGCAGCCGGTCGTCCGGCCCGGCCAACCGGCGGAACAGCCGATGGACGGCCGCGTACGTGAGCTCGCGGTGCCCGGACCAGGACTGGTCCCCGTGCTGTTTCACCTCGGCCTCCTGGTCGCGTGCGTCACATTCTGCCGGGAATCAGGCGCATGGTTGTCAACCTGGGACGCGACTTTGGCGTCCCTGTCACGTGGCGCTGCTCGAGGTGGTGTACGAAAAGGGCGTGGCTCAGGAGTCCTCGTGGGATGCCGACGAGGCGCTGACGGCTGTCTACACGGCGCACTACACGTCGTTGGTCCGCCTCGGCGCCCTGCTGTTGCGTGACACCGGGTCGGCGGAGGAGATCGTGCAGGACGCCTTCGTCGCCATGCACGCCCGCTGGCACCGGCTGCGCGATCCGCACAAGGCGCTGGCGTACCTGCGGACCGCGGTGGTGAACCGCTGCCGGTCCCGGCAGCGGCACCTGGTCGTGGTGGACAAGCACACCCCGCGGACGTTGCCGGACGAGCCGAGCGCCGAGCACGCCGCACTGCGGACCGTCGAGACCGACCGGGTGATCGACGCGATGCGCACCCTGCCGGAGAAACAACGCACCGTGATGGTGCTGCGGTACTACGGTGACCTCTCGGAGGCGGAGATCGCCGACGCGATGGGAATCAGCCGCGGATCCGTGAAGAGCCATGCCGCGCGGGCGACCAAGTCGCTGCGCCAGGTCCTGGAGCAGAGCCGATGAACGACCACCCGAACGACCCGTTCGACGAACTGATGCGGCGGTCCCTGCACGCGGAGGCCGACCGGATCGAGCCGGCTGACGGCCTGCACGAGATCCAGGCCCGCGTCCGCGACCAGCGCAAGCCGGCCGGCCGGAAGCCGTGGATGCTCACCGCCGGCGCCGCGATCGTCGGGACCGCGGCCGCGATCGGCGCGTTCACCGTGCTCGACGACAGCAACCAGGCCGGGAACGACACCGAGGTGGCCGGTCCCGGTAGCCCGTCGTCGAGCGTCAGCGCGTCCGCCTCGACCGACCACCAGCCGACCACGGCGCCGACCCCGAGCCCCGCCGCGACCCGGAAGCCGGGCACGAGTCCCACCGAGCCGAAGGTCGAGCCGACCGAGCGGGGCCGGCTCGAGCCGGTCACCAGCCGCGCGGTCCCGGTGTACTGGCTGGGCAAGGCCGTGGGGATCGAGGCCGGGCCGAGTGTGCGGCTGTACCGGACCTGGTCGCGGATCAAGGGCCGGCCGGCGTACGAGGCGCTGCAGCTGATGACGTCGGGCAAGACGAACGACCCCGACTACACGTCCCCGTGGACCGGTGCGAAGGTCAGCTCGGTCACGCTCACCAAGGACGGGATCACGGTCGACTTCAAGCAGCTGCCGCGGGAGACCCTCGACCCCGAGGACGCCCACATCGCGACCCAGCAGCTCGTCTACACCGTGCAGGGCGCGACGGACGTGACCGCGCCGGTCAAGGTCACCGAGCGCGGTCAGCCGACCGATCAGCTGTTCGGTGTGGCCGCGCGGCAGCCGATGAGCCGGGCCCAGGCCCAGGACGTCCAGGCGTACATCTGGATCGACTCCCCCGAGAACAACGTGGTGGTCGACTCACCGGTCAAGGTGACCGGGATCGCCGCTGTGAACGAGGCGCAGCTCAACTGGCGGGTGATCTCCGAGCAGACCCAGAAGGTCGTCGACGAGGGTCCCGCTCGGACGAGGGAGGCCTTCAAGCTGACGCCGTACGCGTTCGTGGTGCGGCCGCTGCCGGCCGGGAAGTACGCGCTCGAGGTGTTCGAGATCTCGGCCGCGGACGGTCGGCAGACCTCGACCGACTCGAAGACCTTCGTCGTCAAGTAGTCAGCGGACGAAGGTGAACAACTGCTCGTCCGCGGGCAGCGGGCGGGGATCGGCGGCGAAGCGGTGGCCGCCGACTGCCCAGCCGGTATCCGGGTCGCCGTCAGGCGCGGCCTCGAAGGAAAGCTCGTCGAAACCGGCTTCGGCGAACCACTGCCGGATGGCCGGCCGGATGTCGGGGTCGAACCGGCCGCACGTCCACACCACGGTGGCACCGGGCGAACAGAGCGCGGGCAGCGCGGTGATCGTGCGCCGGACGTCCTCAGGGCTGATGTTGCCGAACACGCCGCAGAACAGGACGAGGTCGGCGGGGACCGCGTCGCCGTAGTTGGCCGTGTTCCCGGCGTCGGCCTCGACCACGTCGACCGAGGTCAGCCCGTTCACGGCCGCGGCGGCCCGGGCGATCGCGACGTTGCGGTGGTCCAGCTCGACCAGCCGGGCCGTGACGCGACCCCGGGCAGGATGGGTGGCGAGCACCTCGAGGAGATCGCGGCCCTGACCGGCGCAGGCGCTGACCGCGCGGATCGGTCCGTCCGGCCGCGCGTCCAGGTGAGCCCGGATCACTGCCTGGACGGCGTGCAGTCGCTGACTCAACGGCGAGGTGTCGTCGTCGTACGGCGTGTGCCATTCCAGCCAGTCCGTCGAGCTCATGCGGCGTCCTCCAGGGTCGGTCCAGCGGATGGGGCCCAGCGGTCGAACAGGTCCAGCGATCAGGTGGCCTCGGCCGGTCAGGTCCAGCGGGTACGGGCGAGCAGGACCGAGGCGGCGGCGACTCCTGCTGTCGATGTTCGCAGCACGGTGTCGCCGAGCAGGACCGGGGGCGCTCCGAACGTCTCCAGCTCGGCCGGGGTGAGCCCGCCCTCCGGGCCGACGACGATCACGATGTCACCCGGCGGCAGGGGGTCCAGGGCGGCGAGCCGGAGGTCGGCCTCCTCGTGCAGGACGACAGCGAGACCGGCCTTCGCGACGAGGGCGGCCACTTCGGCTGTCGACGCCACCGGCGCCACGTCGCAGAACCACGTCCGCCGGGCCTGTTTGCTCGCCTCGAACGCCCAGGCCTTCCACTTCGCGTGCGTCTTGGCGACCCGCTCGGGATTCGTCCGGAACTGGCTGCGGTCCGCGTTCCACGGCACGATCTCGTCCACGCCGACCTCGGTGAGCATCTCCACCGCGAGCTCGGCCCGCTCGCCCTTGGGCAACGCCTGGACCACGACGATCCGCGGCCCGGGCCGCGGTACCGCGCCGCGCTCCTCGACCGTGACGACCAGCCCGCCCTTGGAGGCGGACGTGACCGTCCCGTCGGCGTACGCGCCCTGTCCGTCGGTCAGGCGGACCCGCTCGCCCGGTCCGATCCGGCGGACGACGGCCGCGTGCCGGCCCTCGGCGCCGGTGAGGGCGAGATCCGGGGTGTCGGTGGACACCTCGGCGTGGTGGAAGACGGGGATACCCATCGGCCGGTGAGGCTCAGTGCGCGCCGAACGCGTCACGCAGGCGCCCGAAGACGCCCTTGTGCGCGGCCTGGACCTGACCCTGCGGCCGCTCCTCGCCGCGCAGTTCGGCGAGCTGGCGGAGCAGGTCGGACTGGGCGTCGTCGACCCGCGTCGGCGTCTCCACGATGACCTGGACGATCAGGTCGCCGCGGCCCGCGTGCCGCAACCGCGGGACGCCGCGAGCGGTCAGCGTGAGCGCCGTCCCGGACTGCGTGCCCGCCCGGATCTCCAGCGGCGTGGTCTCGCCCTCGAGCGTCGGCAGGTCGATCGTCGTACCGAGCGCGGCCGCCGTCATCGGCAGCGTCACCGTGCAGTGCAGGTCGTCGCCGTTGCGGGTGAAGATGTCGTGCGGCTCGACCTCGATCTCGACGTACAGGTCGCCGGCCGGGCCGCCGCCGGGGCCGACCTCGCCCTGGCCGGACAGCTGCACCCTGGTCCCGCTGTCGACGCCGCCGGGGATCTTCACCGTGACGGTGCGGCGGGACCGGACCCGGCCGTCACCGGAGCACTCGACGCACGGGTTCGGGATGGTGGTGCCGTAGCCGCGGCAGTTCGGGCACGGGCGCATCGTCCGGACCTCGCCGAGGAACGACCGCTGGGTGTGGGTCACCTCGCCGCGGCCGTGGCAGATGTCGCAGGTCACCGGCTCGGACCCGGCCGCCGCGCCCGACCCGGAACAGGTCGGGCAGAGCACCGCGGTGTCCACCTTGAGCTCGCGGGTGGTCCCGAACGCCGCCTCGCCGAGGTCGATCCGCAGCGGGATCAGCGCGTCCTGGCCGCGCCGGGTCCGCGGCCGCGGCCCGCGGGTGGCCCCGCCGGTCTGGCCGAAGAACGCGTCCATGATGTCGGTGAAGGTGAACGCCTGGCCGAACCCGGCCCCCGCACCGGCCCCGGCCGCGGTGCCCAACGGGTCGCCGCCGAGATCGTGGATCTGCCGCTTCTGCGGGTCGCTCAGCACCTGGAACGCGCGGCCGATCTCCTGGAACTTGTGGTGCGCGTCCTCGGAGTCGTTGACGTCCGGGTGGTACTGGCGGGCCAGCTTGCGGTAGGCCTTCTTGATCTCGTCCGCGGACGCGTCACGGCTGACGCCCAGGACGGCGTAGTAATCGGTGCTCATACTCCAGACCAAAGGTTGATGGCGGGGATCGTGGTGCTCGTCATGAGTCGGCCAGGATCTGGCTGACGTACCGCGCGATGGCGCGGACCGCGCCCATCGTGCTCGGGTAGTCCATATGGGTCGGGCCGACGATGCCGAGGGTGGCCAGCGCCTCCGACTTCGACCCGTACCCGGTCGCGACCACCGACGTGGTGGCCAGCTCCTCGTACGGGTTCTCGTGCCCGATCCGGACCGTGAGGGTCTGCGGATGGGTCGCCTCACCGAGCAGCCGGAGCAGGATCACGTGCTCCTCGAGCGCCTCCAGTACCGGCTTCACGTTGCGCTCGAAGTCGTCGCCGTACCGGGTCAGGTTGGCGGCGCCGCCGACCGCGATCCGCTGCTCGCCCTCGTCGGTGAAGGCCTCCAGCAGCGTGGTCACGATCGCGGCCACCAGCGGCCGGTCGGCCGGCGCGAACAACTCGGTGACGCTGGCCAGCGACGTCGCCGCGTCGGTCAGCCGCTGGCCGGCCAGGGCGGTGTTCAGCCGGGACCGCAGATCGGCGACCAGCCGCTCGTCCACCGCGGCCGGCGACTCGACGATCCGCTGCTCGACCCGGCCGGTACTGGTGATCAGCACCAGCAGCAGCCGCCGCGGCGTCATCGTGACCACCTCGACGTGCCGGACGCTGGACCGGATCAGGGTCGGGTACTGCACGATCGCGACCTGCCGGGTGATCTGGGCGAGCAGCCGGACCGTCCGCCGGACCACGTCGTCCAGGTCGACCGCGCCGGCGAGGAAGGACGAGATCGCCTTCTTCTCCGCCGGGGACAGCGGCTTGACCGTGCTGAGCTTGTCCACGAACAGCCGGTACCCAGCGTCAGTCGGGATCCGCCCCGCGCTGGTGTGCGGCTGGGTGATGTACCCCTCCTCCTCCAGCGCGGCCATGTCGTTACGGACCGTGGCCGGGGAGACGCCGAGGTTGTGCCGGTCGACCAGCGTCTTCGAGCCGACCGGCTCGTGGGTGGCGACGTAGTCCTCGACGATGGCCCGGAGTACGTCCAGCTTGCGGTCGTCCAGCACGCGCACCACCCTCTCCGTCGGCCCTGCCATCTCACTGGCACTCAAATCGTCCGAGTGCCAGTCTACCGAGCCGTACCGACTCGCACGGCCGGACCGTGGCGTGGGCCAGGTCTCAGACCCAGTCCTCTGGCCAGGTGTCAGGCGAGGTCGGGCGACGCCCCCAACGGTACGGCGGCCGGCCGGTCGACCGTGCTCGCCACGTCCAGCGACTGGTCCTGGGCCGCCGACTCGAGCAACGACTCCATGATGTCGAGCACGTGGTAGGCCAGCGCGCCGTCCGCGCGGTGCTTGCCGCCGGTGCGGATCGCGCGGGCCATGTCCGCGACCCCGACGCCCCGCCCGGCCCCGGCGTACCCGCCGGCCACGGGGAGTTCGGTCCAGTCACGCTGGGTGGCCGTGGCCAGCTCGACCTTGCCGTCGAACGCGTTCGGGTCCGGGACCGACAGGCTGCCCTCGGTCCCGTGCACCTCGATCCGCGGCAGCCGGGCCGCCCAGATGTCGAACGACATCAGCACCGTGGTCAACGCGCCCGACTCGTGCTCGAGGATGCCGGTGACGTGGGTCGGCACGTCGACGCCGAACACGGTCCCGGCCCGCGGCCCCTTGTGGACCTTGCGCTCCTGGTGCGCCCGGCCGGCGCGACCGGTGACCCGGCGGACCGGACCGAGCAGGGTGACCAGGCTGGTGACGTAGTACGGCCCCATGTCGAGCAGCGGACCGCCGCCGGCTTGGTAGTAGAACTCGGGCGCCGGGTGCCACAGCTCGTGCCCCGGCGTGACGAACGATGCGGTCGCCGCGGTCGGTACGCCGATGTCGCCCCGGTCGATCGCGGCCCGCGCGGTCTGGGTCCCGGTCCCGAGCACGGTGTCCGGTGCGCAGCCGATCCGCAGGTCGTTCGCGGCCGCCAGCTTGAGCAGCGGCTCCGCCTCGGCCCGGTCGACGGCCAGCGGCTTCTCGCCGTACACGTGCTTACCGGCCCGCAACGCGGCCTCGTGGACGGGCGCGTGGGCGGCCGGGATGGTCAGGTTGAGCACGATGTCGACGGCCGGGTCGGCCAGCAGGTCGTCGGATGACAAGGCCCGGACACCCGGGTGGTTGTCCGCGACGGCCTGGGCCCGGCTCACGTCCAGGTCGGCCACCGCGACGACCTCGACCCCGGGCAGCTTGCCGAGGTGGTCGAGGTACGTACCGCTGATGACGCCGGTGCCGACGATCCCGATCTTGGTCACTTGCTCGCCCACAGCAGCCCCCGCTCGATGATCGTCCGGACCTGCGGCGTCTCCAGGTCGTCCAGCTTGTGGCCCGGGGTACAGACGAAGATCTTGCCGTCGCCCCAGGTCCGGGTCCAGACGGCCGGCATCACGGCGCCGTCGATCCACGGGTAGTCGGGGTGCGCCCGGACGGTCGTGGTGGCGAGCACGGTGTTGGTCGGGTCCGCGTGCACGTAGTACTGCTCGGTGTGCAGGTCGAAGTCCTCCAGACCGGCCACGATCGGGTCGTCCGACACGATCGAGATCCGGTGGTCGATGAATCCGCCCGGGTGCGAGACGAACTGGCCGCCGGTCATGAAGTGGTAGTCGGCCTTGGTCCGGAACGAGTCCGCGATGCCGCCGTGCCACCCGGCCAGCCCGGTGCCGGCGCGGACCGCGGTTTCCAGGCCCTTCAGTTCCTCGTCCGCGATGTCGCTCATGGTGATGCACTGCACCACGAGGTCGACCCCGGACAGGTCGAGGTAGCTCGAGGTGCTCCCGGAGACGGTGACCTCGAACCCGTTGTCCCGCAGGAAGGGGATGAACAGGTCGGTCGCCTCGACCGGGACGTGGCCTTCCCAGCCACCCCGCACCACCAGTGCCCGTCGTGTCGTCACGCCGTCCGCCCTTCGCAGAGATCGGATGAATGTCGGAACCGCCTAGGCGACCCTAGGCGGCACCGGAACCGGCAGCAAGAGGGATTCCGGCCGGTGGATAGGGCTTGCCGGCGGTGCCTGCCACGGTGTCCGTATCCGGCCGGGGACCGGATGCGCATTAAGGTCGGCGACCATGGGATGGAAGTTCTGGAAGCGCGAGCCGAACCCGATGGATCCACAGCAGCTGCTGGCCCAGGCGCGGCAGGCCGGTCCCGAGCCCCAGCACGGTCCCGGCCGGCGGCCGCAGGACACGGTCCACCGGCCGCAGGACATACCGTCGGGCGGATTCCAGCTGACGGTCGAGGACGTCTTCACGATCACCGGGCGCGGGACCGTCGTGACCGGGCGGGTCACCTCCGGCCTGATCAGGGTCGGCGAACAGGTCGTCGTCAGCCGGGCCGGGCAGCAGCTCGGTGCGCTCCAGGTCACCGGGGTGGAGATGTTCCGCAAGACGGTGAACGAGGCGCGGGCCGGCGACAACGTCGGGCTGATGCTGAGCGACGTACGGCGCGACCAGATCGAACGCGGCGACGTCCTGACCAACTGACTGCTTCCGCGGGGGCGGGCGTTGCGGAGTGGGGTGCGCCGGTTAGGGTCGGGGCCATGAGTGAGTGGACCGAGCTCGGGGATCGCTGCTGGGTCCGCCGGTACCCGGAGTGGGACGTCAACGTCGGCCTGGTCGTCGGGAGCGAGGGCGCCCTGGTGATCGACACCCGCGGCACCACCGAGCAGGCCCGCGAGGTGCTGACCCACCTCGGCGAGGTGACGGACGTACCGGTGCGCTGGGTGGTCAACACGCACGCGCACTTCGACCACACCTTCGGCAACTCGGTCTTCACCGACGCGGCGATCTACGCCCACGAGAACGCGGCCGCCGCACTCGCCGACCGTGGTCCCGCTCTCCAGCAGCACTACCGCGACAACCCCGGCCCGGACCCGGCGTACCCGGAGATCGCGCCGGCGGTCCTGGCCGACGTGGCCGCCGCCGAGCTGGTTGCCGTGAGCAACACGTTCGCGGTGGCGAAGGTGATCGACCTCGGCGACCGGCGGGTCGAGCTGCTCCATCTGGGCAACGCGCACACCGACGGCGATCTGGTGGCCGTGGTACCGGACGTGGACGTGCTGTTCGCCGGCGACCTGGTCGAGGAGTCCGCTCCCCCGTCGTACGGCGACGACTCGTACCCGCTCGAGTGGCCGGACACGATCGACCGGGTGATCGGCATGCTGTCGCCCGACACGAAGGTGGTCCCCGGTCACGGGGCCGTGGTGGACGCCGAGTTCGCCCGCGACCAGGCCGGCGATCTCGGGACGGTCGCGAACACGATCTCCGGTCTGCACCACGGGGGTACGTCGCTCGAGCAGGCGCTCGCTCATACCGAGGACTGGCCGTGGCCCGTCGAGCACCTGGCGACCGCGATCCGCAGGGCATACGAGGTCCTCGGGACGCCGCGCCGGCCGACGCTGCCACTGCTCGGTGGACACGACTAGCCATTGGGCTGCTACCAAAAGTCGTGATCCGTTGACACGGTGATCCCGCTTCCCGCACGTTGTTGGCAACGCGAGTGCCACAGCGAGGGGACGAGGTGGGACCGATGGCTGGTACGGAACAGACCGTTCACCCCGACGGACGCGTCGAGCTGACCGACCGGGCCGCGATCGCGGACAGCCGGTACGCCAATGCCGAGCTCGCTCCGACCCGGATGAGCGAGCGCAAGTGGACGACGTACAACTACACCGCGCTGTGGATGGGCATGGCGCACAACATCCCCAGCTACCTGCTCGCGTCCGGGCTGGTAGCGCTCGGGATGAACTGGCTGCAGGCGTTCCTCACGATCACGCTCGGGAACCTGATAGTCCTCGTCCCGCTGCTGCTGAACAGCCACGCGGGCACGAAGTACGGCATCCCGTTCCCGGTGTTCGCGCGCGCCTTCTACGGGATCCGCGGGGCGAACCTGCCGGCCTTGCTGCGTGCCTTCATCGCGTGTGGGTGGTTCGGCATCCAGACCTGGATCGGCGGTCAGGCGATCTACACCATCGTCGGCGAGCTGGCCGGATCCGGCTGGTCCAACGCGGCCACGATCAGCGGGCAGCCGTGGACGCTGTGGCTCAGCTTCCTGTTCTTCTGGGCCCTGCAGATGTGGCTGATCTGGCGTGGCATCGAGGGGTTGCGCCGGTTCGAGAACTGGGCGGCCCCGCTGGTCACGGTCGCGTTCCTGGCGCTGATGATCGCGATCCTGGTGAAGGCCGGCGGACTCGGCCCGATCCTGGACCAGCCGTCCAAGCTCGGCTGGGACGCCGACTTCTGGAAGATCTTCGCGCCGGCGTTGATGGGGATGATCGCGTTCTGGGCGACGCTGTCGCTGAACATGCCCGACTTCACCCGGTTCGGCAAAGGGCAACGGCAGCAGATCCTCGGCCAGATCATCGGGCTGCCGACGACGATGTCGTTCATCGCCCTGGTCTCGATCATCACCACGTCCGGGACCGTGCTGGTCTACGGCTCCGCGATCTGGGACCCGGTCGAGCTGACGACCAAGTTCGAGAGTCCCGTCGTCGTGACGATCGGTCTGGTGATGGCGATTCTCGCGACCATGTCGTGCAACGTTGCCGCGAACGTGGTGAGTCCGTCGTACGACTTCGCGAACGCGCTGCCGCGGTTCCTGAACTTCCGGACCGCCGGGTTGCTCACCGGGATCATCGGCATCGTGATCCAGCCGTGGCGGTTGATCGCCGACCCGTCGATCTACATCTTCGTCTGGCTCTCGTTCTACGGCGGCCTGCTCGCCTCGGTGGCGGGTGTACTCATCGCGGGGTACTGGTTCGTCGACAAGACGAATCTCCAGCTGGCCGGGCTGTACCTGCCGGGGAGCCGCTACTGGTACAACGCGGGCTGGAACTGGCGAGCTGTGGTGGCGACCGCTCTCGGGTCCGTACTGGCCGTTGGCGGGGCGTACTCGGCGCCGGGGGCTGGCCCGTTCCCGGAGGACGGGCTGATTCCGTTCTTGCAGCCGTTGTACGACTACTCGTGGGTGGTCGGCCTGGTCGCGGGGTTCGTCGTGTACCTGGCGCTGACGCTTCCCGCGTCCCGCCGGTCGACGGCCACGACGCAGGCCACAGCCGGCATCTGAATCTGCCTGTACATATGTTAAGGGCCACCCCGAGATGGGGTGGCCCTTAACAGTGTGAATGTCCGGCGACGTCCTACTCTCCCACGATCTCCCGATCGCAGTACCATCGGCGCTGAAGGGCTTAACTTCCAGGTTCGGAATGGAGACTGGGTGTTTCCCCGACGCTATGGCCACCGAAACTCTATAGAAATATCAACCACAACCACACGAGTACCAGCCAGTGCTGGTACGTGGTTCTGACCGTATTCCGGGAACCGTACAGTGAACGCGAACAACTCGTATCGCAGCTTGACGTTTTGTTGAGACTCAAACACCCAGGTGGGTGTGTGTGACAAGCCCTCGGCCTATTAGTACCAGTCAGCTCCACACGTTGCCGTGCTTCCACTTCTGGCCTATCAACCCAGTGGTCTACTGGGGGCCTTACCCGATTAACTCGGTGGGAGACCTCATCTTGAAGCGTGCTTCCCGCTTAGATGCTTTCAGCGGTTATCACTCCCGAACGTAGCCAACCAGCCGTGCTCCTGGCGGAACAACTGGCACACCAGAGGTTCGTCCACCCCGGTCCTCTCGTACTAGGGGCAGCCCTTCTCAAGTCTCCTGCGCGCGCAGCGGATAGGGACCGAACTGTCTCACGACGTTCTAAACCCAGCTCGCGTGCCGCTTTAATGGGCGAACAGCCCAACCCTTGGGACCTACTCCAGCCCCAGGATGCGACGAGCCGACATCGAGGTGCCAAACCATCCCGTCGATATGGACTCTTGGGGAAGATCAGCCTGTTATCCCCGGGGTACCTTTTATCCGTTGAGCGACGGTGCTCCCACATGCCACCGCCGGATCACTAGTTCCGACTTTCGTCCCTGCTCGACATGTCTGTCTCACAGTCAAGCTCCCTTGTGCACTTACACTCGACACCTGATTGCCAACCAGGCTGAGGGAACCTTTGAGCGCCTCCGTTACCTTTTAGGAGGCGACCGCCCCAGTCAAACTACCCACCAGGCACTGTCCCTGATCCGGATAACGGACCTAAGTTAGACAGCCAGAACAACCAGAGTGGTATTTCAACGATGACTCCACCCGAACTGGCGTCCGAGCTTCACAGTCTCCCACCTATCCTACACAAGTTGTACCGACCACCAATACCAAGTTGTAGTAAAGGTCCCGGGGTCTTTCCGTCCTGCTGCGCGTAACGAGCATCTTTACTCGTAATGCAATTTCGCCGAGTCCATGGTTGAGACAGCGCCCAAGTCGTTACGCCATTCGTGCAGGTCGGAACTTACCCGACAAGGAATTTCGCTACCTTAGGATGGTTATAGTTACCACCGCCGTTTACTGGCGCTTAAGTTCAAAGCTTCGCCGGCCGAAACCGACTAACCTGTCCCCTTAACGTTCCAGCACCGGGCAGGCGTCAGTCCGTATACATCGAATTACTTCTTCGCACGGACCTGTGTTTTTAGTAAACAGTCGCTTGGGCCTGGTCTCTGCGGCCATCAACGCCTCGGCCAGCAAGTGGCCTCACGTATCAGGCCCCCCTTCTCCCGAAGTTACGGGGGCATTTTGCCGAGTTCCTTAACCATGGTTCACTCGATCGCCTTGGTATTCTCTACCTGATCACCTGTGTCGGTTTGGGGTACGGGCGGCTCTAACACTCACTGCGAAGTTTTTCTCGGCAGCATGGGATCATCCACTTCCCCTGAACGGGTCCGCCTCGGCTCTCAGGCTATATGAGACACGGATTTGCCTATGCCTCGCCCTACCACCTTGCCCGCGGATCAGCTTGCGCCTACCATCGCCGCGGTTGGACTACCCTCCTGCGTCACTCCTCAGTGCACCTACTACCACCTCGGGTCAAAACCTCCACCACGCAGCCCGAAGGCCTTACGGATTCAGTTTCTTAGCATCAGCGGGTTCGGCCGGGTCGTGTTAATGCCGGTACGGGAATATCAACCCGTTGTCCATCGACTACGCCTGTCGGCCTCGCCTTAGGTCCCGACTTACCCAGGGCAGATTAGCTTGACCCTGGAACCCTTGATCATCCGGCGGACGGGTTTCTCACCCGTCATTCGCTACTCATGCCTGCATTCTCACTCGTGCAGCATCCACAACTCCATCACTAGGCTGCTTCACACGCTGCACGACGCTCCCCTACCCATCCACACACCTGGACCACACCCGAAAGTGAGGCCGGGTACAAGTGTGAATGCCACAGCTTCGGCGGATTGCTTGAGCCCCGCTACATTGTCGGCGCGGAATCACTTGACCAGTGAGCTATTACGCACTCTTTCAAGGGTGGCTGCTTCTAAGCCAACCTCCTGGTTGTCTGGGCAACTCCACATCCTTTTCCACTTAGCAATCGCTTAGGGGCCTTAGCTGGTGATCTGGGCTGTTTCCCTCTCGACTACGGAGCTTATCCCCCGCAGTCTCACTGCCGCGCTCTCACTTACCGGCATTCGGAGTTTGGCTGATTTCGGTAAGCCGGTAAGCCCCCTAGACCATCCAGTGCTCTACCTCCGGTAAGAAACACACGACGCTGCACCTATATGCATTTCGGGGAGAACCAGCTATCACGGAGTTTGATTGGCCTTTCACCCCTATCCACAGGTCATCCCCCAGGTTTTCAACCCTGGTGGGTTCGGTCCTCCACGCGGTCTTACCCGCGCTTCAACCTGCCCATGGATAGATCACTCCGCTTCGGGTCTAGAGCATGCGACTCAAACGCCCTATTCAGACTCGCTTTCGCTACGGCTACCCCACACGGGTTAACCTCGCCACATACCACTAACTCGCAGGCTCATTCTTCAAAAGGCACGCCGTCACACACCCAAAGGCATGCTCCGACGGATTGTAGGCAACCGGTTTCAGGTACTATTTCACTCCCCTCCCGGGGTACTTTTCATCTTTCCCTCACGGTACTAGTCCGCTATCGGTCACCAAGAAGTATTTAGGCTTAGCGGGTGGTCCCGCCAGATTCACACAAGATTTCAAGAGTCCCGTGCTACTCGGGAAAACACTCAAGAGTCACCGTCTTACGCCTACGGGGCCATTACCCACTACGGCTCAACATTCCAGAAGATTCGACTTCAACGATGATTTATAACTCTTCGGACCCACGGCATTAGGCCCAGAATGCTCCCACAACCCCACATACGCAACGCACGCCGGCTATCACACGCACATGGTTTAGCCTCATCCGCTTTCGCTCGCCACTACTCACGGAATCACAATTGTTTTCTCTTCCTGCGGGTACTGAGATGTTTCACTTCCCCGCGTTCCCTCCAGAACCCTATGTGTTCAGGCACTGGTAACTGGCTTTAGAATGCCAGCTGGGTTTCCCCATTCGGACACCCCCGGATCACAGCTTGGTTGCCAACTCCCCGGGGCTTATCGCAGGCTCCTACGTCCTTCATCGGCTCTTGGTGCCAAGACATCCACCGATTGCCCTTAGTAGCTTGTCACAAAAAAACAACAAAACACTACAAAGAGATGCTCGCGTCCACTATACAGTTCTCAAAATACGGGCAGGAAAACCGACCCTGAAACCACCACTAACCAAGAACACCTGGCAGTCTGGTGAGAGCCGGCCCCAGCCACACACCAACCCCGAACCCAACGGTCCCGGTTGGTTGCGACCCAGAAAAACCGTCCACCCAAGAAGAAAAAACTCGCTTCTCCAGGGCGGCCCGATTTCTCAGGACCCAACAGCGCGCCTCGAAACATTCCTCCACCAGCCACCGCGTTCCACGCTCACAAAAGAGCAGTACTAACGACACCCAGCATCGGTCCGAATCTAATGGTCAATGTTCCACATTCCGAAGCACGGCCGCCCCGAGACACTCGCTCGAGAAACGACCTGTAGACACCAGCCCCTTACGGGAACCAGTGCCAAATGCTCCTTAGAAAGGAGGTGATCCAGCCGCACCTTCCGGTACGGCTACCTTGTTACGACTTCGTCCTAATCGCCAGCCCCACCTTCGACGGCTCCCTCCCACAAGGGGTTAGGCCACCGGCTTCGGGTGTTGCCGACTTTCATGACGTGACGGGCGGTGTGTACAAGGCCCGGGAACGTATTCACCGCAGCGTTGCTGATCTGCGATTACTAGCGACTCCGACTTCATGGGGTCGAGTTGCAGACCCCAATCCGAACTGAGACCGGCTTTTTGGGATTCGCTCCACCTTACAGTTTCGCAGCCCTTTGTACCGGCCATTGTAGCATGCGTGAAGCCCTGGACATAAGGGGCATGATGACTTGACGTCATCCCCACCTTCCTCCGAGTTGACCCCGGCAGTCTCCTATGAGTCCCCACCATAACGTGCTGGCAACATAGGACGAGGGTTGCGCTCGTTGCGGGACTTAACCCAACATCTCACGACACGAGCTGACGACAGCCATGCACCACCTGTATAGGACCCTTACGGACCTCCCATCTCTGGGAGATTTCCCTATATGTCAAACCCAGGTAAGGTTCTTCGCGTTGCATCGAATTAATCCGCATGCTCCGCCGCTTGTGCGGGCCCCCGTCAATTCCTTTGAGTTTTAGCCTTGCGGCCGTACTCCCCAGGCGGGGCGCTTAATGCGTTAGCTGCGGCACGGAGGACGTGGAATGTCCCCCACACCTAGCGCCCAACGTTTACGGCGTGGACTACCAGGGTATCTAATCCTGTTCGCTACCCACGCTTTCGCTCCTCAGCGTCAGGTAAGGCCCAGAGAGCCGCCTTCGCCACCGGTGTTCTTCCTGATATCTGCGCATTCCACCGCTACACCAGGAGTTCCGCTCTCCCCTGCCTACCTCTAGTCTGCCCGTATCGGAAGCAGGCTCGGAGTTAAGCTCCGAGTTTTCACTCCCGACGTGACGAACCGCCTACGAGCCCTTTACGCCCAATAATTCCGGACAACGCTCGGACCCTACGTATTACCGCGGCTGCTGGCACGTAGTTGGCCGGTCCTTCTTCTGCAGGTACCGTCACTCTCGCTTCGTCCCTGCTGAAAGAGGTTTACAACCCGAAGGCCGTCATCCCTCACGCGGCGTTGCTGCGTCAGGCTTTCGCCCATTGCGCAATATTCCCCACTGCTGCCTCCCGTAGGAGTCTGGGCCGTGTCTCAGTCCCAGTGTGGCCGGTCGCCCTCTCAGGCCGGCTACCCGTCGACGCCTTGGTAGGCCATTACCCCACCAACAAGCTGATAGGCCGCGAGCCCATCCCCAACCGCCAGAACTTTCAACCAAAAACCATGAAGAAATTGGTGATATCCGGTATTAGACCCGGTTTCCCGGGCTTATCCCAGAGTTGGAGGTAGGTTGCTCACGTGTTACTCACCCGTTCGCCGCTCGTGTACCCCCGAAGGGGCCTTACCGCTCGACTTGCATGTGTTAAGCACGCCGCCAGCGTTCGTCCTGAGCCAGGATCAAACTCTCCGTTGAAAAATATGACAAACCACAAAGTGGTGAGTCGACATCGAGTAGATCCCTTGAATCAGAAACAATCAAACTGACTTGAATCAATATTTCAAAGGAATCCGCCACAGCACAACAGACAACCCAACACCCAAAATCTCGAAAAGACTAGGGGAGTCAGAAATCATCCAATGCCTGTGAACGGGGTTAATGCATCTTTCGGCATTGACTTTCGGCACGCTGTTGAGTTCTCAAAAATCGGGCGCACACCGCGCTTCAAACTCCCGCTTGAAGCCCTGGGGCAACTCGGTAAACCTTACTGATCCCATCCCAGCCGGTCAAATCGGCCTTTCCAGAACCAGCCCCCGGCGTGACTCAGTGACTGAAACCCACTACAGGGCGTGTTCCAGCGACCAGGACTTCCAGGGTTTTGCTGGAGCAGCCGGCCGCTTTCGCGTCCTGCGCCTCGCTCCAACAAGAAGAACCTTACACAGATTCCACCGTCCGTCCAAATTGGTTTCACCTGGCCGGTTCATCGGGCTGGATCGCGGCCGCTCGGCCCTGCAGATAGCGCTGTTCCGCCTCGTTCTCGGTGAGCTCCGCAGCCGCTCGGTACGCCGCCTGCGCACCCGGTCGATCCCCGACGGACTCCAGCAGATGCGCCCGCACTGACAGCTCACGTTGGCGGGTCAGCGGGTTCTCCGAGAACCGGTACGTGCGCTCCAGATCGTCGAGCAGGGCCAGCCCGCGTTGCGCCCCGTACGCCTTGGACACCGCGACGACTCGGCTCAGGCTGATCGGCGATGTCGGCGTGAGGCGTTCGAGCCAGAGGTAGAGCCCCGCGATCTGCGGCCAGTCCGTCTCATCCGCAGTCGGCGCTTGAGCGTGGACCGCGGCGATCGCGGCCTGCAGCTGGTACGGCCCGACCTCCCGCTGCTTCCAGGCGGACTCGATCAGCGTGACTCCCTCGGCGATGAGCTCCTGGTCCCACGCGGAACGGTCCTGGTCCTCGAGCAGAATCAGCTCCGCCTCGTCGCCGGTCCGCGCAGTACGCCGGGACTGGGCGAGCAGCATGAGCGCGAGCAGGCCGGCCACCTCGGCATCGTCCGGGCGCGCGCTGGACAGCATCCGGGTGATCCGGATCGCCTCCTCGGTGAGCTCCACCCGTTCCAGCCGGCGCCCCGCGGTCGCCGTGTAGCCCTCGTTGAAGATCAGGTAGAGCACCTGCATGACCGCCTCGAGCCGGGCCGGGAGCTCGGCCGGATCCGGTGGTACGAAGCGGGCGCCGGACTCCTTCAGGCGCTGCTTCGCCCGGCTGATCCTGGTCCCCATCGACGACTCGGCGGATCCATACGCGTGCGCGATCTCCCCTGTCGTGAGTCCGCCGACCGCGCGCAGGGTCAACGCGACCTGGGACGTCGGGCTGAGCGTGGGGTGGCAACAGAGCAACAGGAGCAGCAGGCTGTCGTCCTGGTCCATCACCCCCGGCTCCGGGGCGGACGGATCGAGGACGGCGGGATCGGCGAGCCCGGCTTCCTCTTCACGGCGTCGCGCGGACTGCTCCGAGCGGACCATGTCGATCATCCGGCGATAGGCGACGCGGATCAGCCAGCTCCGCGGCCCCACCGGGATCCCCTCGACCGGCCATCGCCGGCTCGCGACCAGCAGCGCCTCCTGGACCGCGTCCTCCGCGATGTCGAACCGGCTGAACCTCCGCACCAACGCACCGAGTACCTGCGGCGCCTCGGTACGCAGCAGGTCCTCGATGGTTTGCTCGGCAGCGGCTCCCACGACGCTCGCGCCTCAGGCCCCGAACTCGTCGCACATCACCGGCCGGATCTCGATCGGCTCACCGAGGATCTCCACGATCCGGGTGACGATGTCGGTCGCGCGGTCCAGGCTGACGCAGTCGATCACGGCGAAGCTGGCGAGCACTTCCTTCAGTTCGGCGAACGGGCCGTCGGTCGCAACCACGGCGCCGTCGGACTTCCGCACGGTCCTGGACATCGCCGGGTGACCGAGCCCCTCGGTACTGACGAACTCGCCGGTCGCCCGCAGCTCCGCCTCGAACTGCTGGTACGTCGCGAACGCGGCCACCGCCTCCTCGGACGGTACGTCGGCGGTTTCGGCATCCCAGGCGGCCGCGGGTGTGTAGCCGAGCAGGAGAAACTTCATGGTCGTCCTCCGATTCAGATTGTCGACAACGATACGAGCGGGACGTGGTCAGGACCGGCGCCGAAGCCGGAGCGCCGTGACCGTGGTCCAGGTGAACGCGATCAGCCCCGTGAACGCGATCTGCAGGCTGATCGGGACCGACGGCATCGGTACCAGCAGAACGACGGCGACAACCCCATGACCGACAGCGGCGGCGACCTGGCGACGGCGTACGCAGCGGACCACCAGGGCGATGCAGGCGACTGCCAACGCGGTGAAGGCGATCGCGGCCGCGGCGGAGTGGACGATGCCGTTCCACGACATCGCGGCGGCGGGACCGTCCGGGGTACCGATCGGGAACCCGTGCTGCGGGTCCATCACGAACAGGCCCGCCAGGATCAGCCCGGCGCCGAAGACGGTCAGGAGGAGCGGGACGAGGCGCCGTCCGACGCCTTCGGTCACGAGTCGCCGGTACGCGACAGCCAACGCGACCACACCGGAGCCGGCCAGGACGAAGGTCGCCATCTGGATCCAGCCGAGGTCGCCGGTCGCGAGCTGGCTGATCGGGTGGATCCGGAGATCGAAGCCGTCCCGGGTGAGTCCCTGCGCGGCCGCGGAGGTGAAGAAGAGCGGGCCCGCGAGCGCGGCGGCCGTGAGCAGGTGCCGGGTCGACGGCCGTACGGCGGACTGCGTCGTGTCGCGGTCGGTGGTGGTGGCGAGTGAAGCCATCTTGTCCTCCTCAGGACGAGTTGGGTCCGAACACCGCTACCTCGGTCGGCGGCTGCCGGCTTTGACATCACTCGGGCGTGACCTGGATCACAGTGCGGCCGATGTGGAAATCCCGGCCGCGGCTCCGAGGTGACGGTGAACGCGGCCATCAGGGACCGCGGACGACCGACCGAGGAGCAGCACGATGAACCACACCGAGAACCAGCAGACGATCGCGGACGAGTGCGCCGACCAGGGCATGTCCTACGGCGCGACCGAGCCGCCGACCGACGCCGTGCGGGCGCTCGACCGGCTCGTCGGTACGTGGACCGTGAGCGGAGGCGCCGAGGGCACCGTCCGGTACGAGTGGATGCAGGGCGGCTACTTCCTGTACCAGCACGTCGAGCTGACGCAGTACGGGACGAAGGTGAGCGGCCTGGAGATCATCGGCCACCTGCACCCGTTCGGCGAGCCCGTCGGGACGGACGTGGCGTCCCGGTTCTACGACTCCCAGGGCAACACCTTCGACTACGTGTACGACCTCACCGGTGAAACCCTGACGATCTGGGCCGGCGCCAAAGGCAGCCCGGCGTACTACGAAGGCACCTTCAGCCCCGACGGCACCACCGTGGAAGGCGCCTGGACCTACCCCGGAGGCGGCGGCTACTCCTCCACCATGACCCGCGCCTGAGTCCTGGGGTGCGGCTGCGCTTGTGATCCGCACGCGAACCGTTCTACGGTTAGCTAAGTAGACTAATCGGAGGAGGTTCGGGTGGGCGAGGCAGCGGCGCAGTACAACATGCACGAGGCGAAGACTCAGCTGTCGCGCATCATCGAGCGCGTCGAGCACGGCGAGGAAGTCATCATCAGCCGCGCCGGCCGGCCGGTGGCGAAGGTGATCCCGCTACCGGCCACGGTGCGGCGCTCCGGACGCGGCGCGTTGTCCGGACGGATCAGCTTCGCCGAGGACTGGGACAGCCCGGAGACCAACGCATCGATCGCCGACGACTTCGGCCTGCCGTCGTGACGCCGGCGACAGACGCGGACCGGCTCCTGCTGGACACCCATGTCCTGCTGTGGTGGCTGGCGGACAGCACCGAACTCTCGGACGACGTGAAGGAACGCATCGACACCGAGCTGGAGGTGTACGTCAGCGCCGCGACGGTCTGGGAGGTCTCGATCAAAGCCGAAGCGGGCAAGCTGACGGTCCCCCGCGCGTTTCCCGACGTCGTTCGGGACAGCGGGGTGGCCGAACTCCCGATCCGGTACCAGCACGCGAGCCGCGCGGGTCGGCTGCCGCTACTGCACCGGGACCCGTTCGACCGCATGCTGATCGCTCAAGCCCAGACCGAGAACCTCACCCTGGTCACCCGTGACGCCGCGATCCAGGCGTCCGGCGTGGCGGTCCTCAAGGCATGACCCGCGGGTCGGGGCTGGTGGGGCCGGCCGGCGGATTACGGTTTGGGGGTGGCTGATCGGTATGGGAACGACGTGCTGGCCGGGGACTGGCGGAAGCCCAAGAACGGGCGGACCGTCGACGTGGAGATCGCGAAGGGGATGGTGGTCGAGGAGCCGTCCTCGGGGTTCGTCGGGGCCGTGGTCCGGTGGGAGCACGGGGTGGTGCACCTCGAGGACCGGCACGGGCGGGTGCGGTCGTACCCGATGGGGCCCGGGTTCTGGATCGACGGGAAGCCGGTGTCGCTGCAACCGCCGAAGAAGGCCGCGCCCGCCAAGAAGACGCGGACCGCATCCGGCTCGGTGGCCGTGGACAACGTCCGGGCCCGGGTCGCGCGGGCCAGCCGGATCTACGTCGAGGGCCGGCACGACGCCGAGCTGGTCGAGCGGGTCTGGGGCGACGACCTACGGATCGAGGGCGTCGTGGTCGAGTACCTCGAAGGGGTCGACGACCTGCCCGCGATCGTGAACCGGTTCCAGCCAGGGCCGGGGCGCAAGCTCGGGGTCCTCGTCGACCACCTGGTCGAGGGGTCGAAGGAGTCCCGGATCGCGGCCCAGGTCACCGGTGCGCACGTGCTCGTGGTCGGGCACCCGTTCATCGACATCTGGGAAGCGGTCAAGCCGAAGTCGGTCGGCATCAACGCCTGGCCGAAGATCCCGCACGGCGAGGACTGGAAGAAGGGCGTCCTGCGCACCTTCGGCTGGCCCGCGTCGGACCAGGCCGACGTCGCGGCCGCGTGGAAGCACATCCTGTCCAAGGTGAACTCGTTCGCCGATCTCGACCCGGCCCTGCTCGGCCGGGTCGAGGAGCTGATCGACTTCGTCACCAACGACTGAGGTCTACTGCTGGCGGGGCGGGCTGATCGGCGGCATCCGCTGCTCCACCCACCGCAGGATCCGGCGCCGCGTCCGTCGCACGGACCACCCGAGCACGAACAACGCGGCGCCGACCGCCAGCACCAGGCCGGCCAGCAACGCAGCGATCAGCGTCACGGCCGTCGACCCGACCACCCCGGCAACGACCAGCAGGATCACGGCGACCCCGAGTGCGGCGGCCGGCAACCACTGCTGGAAGAGCAAGGGCCGCTTGGTGTCACCGAGTTCGGCACCGCGGACCAGCCGGTTCCACACGCTCTCCCGGATCGGCTTGGCGAACCACCGCACGCTCCGGAGGATCCACGGCCGCGGCTGGTTCTTCCGGGCGGCCGCCGCCTTGACCCAGTCGCCGACCTGCGGGCCGAGTCCGCCGGACACCTCGATCATCCGATCGGCCAGGCCCTTCGTCGTCGCGCGGCCCTCCTTCGACTGGTTCAGCTCGTCGCGCATCGTCGTGAGAGCGCCGAGCCCGGCCTCGACCGGGAAGTCGCCGGCCAGTTTGCGGACGTGCCGGGCGACCTTGTCGGCGGTCCAGTTCTCCGCCTCGAGGACCTGCCGCTGGGTCTCGCGGATCCAGTCCGGGTCCGCGCCGAGCATCGCGCCGAGGTGGGCGACGCAGTGCAGCCGGCCCATCAACCAGTCCCATTTCCGCCAGTCCGCGGCCCCGAACGCGCCGAAGTGGCCGACCTGGGTGCCGTACAGGATCCGGTCCTTGAGGTCGTTCGCGATCGAGCCCTCGGGCAGGTCGTCCAGCAGCCGCAACGGAATGTCGGGGCCGAGCCGAAGGAACTGGAACGGCGCGCTGCGTTGCTGCGGCGTCCGAGCGGACGTACAGCGGGAGACGATCTCCACCTCCAGCGCGGTCTCCACCATCACCGGGCCGATCGCGGTGATCAACGCCGCGAACTCGGCCCCGAGCGCCCGCTGGACGTGGAGCTTCTCGAAGATGTCGTTCAGCCCGACCGCGACCGCCTCGGCACCACCGGCGGGCCGGAGGTCGAGATCCGCCTCGGCCAGCTCCGCCGACAGCGCGTCCCGCACCGCCTGGACCCGTTGCAGTGCGTCGCTCGCCGCGATCAACCGCTGCTCCAGGATCGGCCGGTCCGCCTGGTCCGCGTTGTCGATCTGGGTCCGCAACGAGCGCAGGATGAGCCGTACGACGCGTTCCGCGGCACCAGTTCCCCACGGCCAGCACTGGTCGCCCTGATCGTTCGGTCGCAACGGCGCCGTCGATCCGTCCGGGTTCGGGACCCACGGGTGCTCGGTGGCGAGGATCTCGTCCACCTCGGTCTCCGACAACGCGGTGGCCGGTTCCAGGACGGTCGCCTGGTCGTGGGTCGCGATCGTCACCGCCTCCCACACGCCCCCGGCCGCGCGGCCCCGCGAGTACACGGGCTGCAGCAGCACCGCGGCCTCGTGCAACGGCCCACGTTCTGTTGGTTGCGCTAGGCAACGGTCGAAGAGGCGCTGGGTGTCGGACCAGGACGCGTCCGCTTCCAGCAGCAGCCGCTCGAGCTGTTCGACGTCGGACCGGAAGTCCACCTCCCGCGGGAACTGCACCGCCGACAACGCCGCGACCTGCCACCCCGGTTCGGTGGCGTCCGGCAACTTGGTCTCGGCCAGCCCGATCCCGGCCGACGGGACCACGTACAGCACGTACCGGCTGGCCCGGCCGGACACGGGGCGCCGTGCGACCACGTCGAGGACCGGCCCGAACGGCGCGTTGTCCAGGACGCCGCCGTCGACGAGCCACGCACCGGACTCGGCCTGGCCGGGCTGCAACCGAGGCGGGGACGCGGCCATCCGGGGCGTCTCCAGGACCGGTCCGAAGGCCGCCGGGAACGAGGCCGACGCGCGGGCCGCCCGGGCGAGCAGCTTGGTGTCCTCCAGCCCGTTCGTCTCCGACACCGAGAACGATCGCGTACCCCGGTCGTACCTGGCCGTCTGCTCGCTGGTGAACCCGAACAGGTACCGATGGTCCGGTACGACGAACCGCTGGCCAGCCGCGTCCTTCGCCTCGAACTGCTGCACGCCCAACCCGGACGCGGTGACGAACAACGTGACCGGTTCGGAGATCCCCGTCTCCCCTGCCCCGGCGACGTCCTCGAGCAGCGAGTTCAGCTCCTTGAGGAAGTAGTTGCCGTCGAGCACGGACGTGGACGGCTTGCCCGCGGCCGGGACCAGCTTGCCGACCTCCAGCGATCCGAGCCGGACCCACTTCTGCCGCAGCCAGGGTCCGTCGTCGCCTTCGCTGCCCGGGTCCAGGGTCGAGCCGTGCGAGATCGCGGTCGCCAGCAGCGAGCCGTTCAACCCGCCGGCACTCGTCCCCGCGATCACGTCGACGACCAGCCGGCGTCGATCGGTTCCGCGCCGGCACAACTCCTTCCACCGTGCCGCCAGCACCTCGTCGTACGGCTGCGACGGTGGCAACGCGGTGTCGGCCGAAGCCCGGCGGATCAGGTCGAGCTCGTGTGTGACACCGCCCATCCAGACCGCCAGACTGACGCCCCCGTTCAGTACCAGCGCGATGCGGATCTCGTGGTCCCCCATGGATCCCCCCTCCTCCTTCGTCACAGATACCACCGTGTGACCGCGAGGGACAGACGTCGCAGCGGAGCGTGAACAAAGAAGGCCGTCGGCTGTTGTCCCGGGCCACCACTCAGCGTCATTCTGAGAGGGGGTGGTCGCGGTGGGCAGACGGCTCGGAGCACTCGTGATCGCGGTCCTGCTGGTCCTGGCCGCGGCGTGTACCGACAGCACGGGCGACGGGACCGACGGCACGGACTCACCCACGACCTCGGACACCACGACGACCGCGCCGACGACCGCGCCGACGACCGGTGGACCCACGACGGAGGACACCACCGAACCCACCCTCGAACCGACCGAGCCGGAGACCACGCAACCGACGCGGCAGAAGCCGTCGATCCAGCTCGCGAACGCCCCGATCGGCGGCGACGTCGACGCCGACGGGGAGTACCAGTGCGCCGAGGTGAACTGGCTCGGCCGCAATCCGATCCCGGCCGGGACCGCGATCCGGACCGGGGCCCGGGCGCTCGAACCCGGCGGCATCTTCCGGTTCGACCAGAGCGCCTGCCGGCCGGACGACCGTCCCTGCATCAACGTCGACTGGCAGGAGCAGAACTTCCGCCCCTGCTACATCGGGGTCCGGCAGGTGCAGAGCGGGACCGAGGACGAACCGGTGACCCTGATCCTCGAGGCGGTCGCGGTCTGCGCGACCCAGTCCGACTGCGACACCCTCGTCGGCGACCAGCCCGGCAGCCAGATCACCTTCGTCCCCGATCCGACGGTCGGTCCGAGCGAGACCCCCAGCGTGGCGCCGAGCTCGACGAGCGGATCACCAGGTACGGCCACGCCCTCCGAGGCGACCTCCGAGTCGCCGTCGAGCTCGCCCTCGGACGCGCCGTCCGACCCTGCCACCGGCGCCTCGGGTGGCTGACGACCGGTCCCAGCTGGAACGCTGGGCGAGTTTCGCGGCCGGAATCGTCGCCCCGATCACGGTGGTCAGCGCGTTGCTGTTCTACTTCGGCTACGTCAGCGCGCGGGCGCAGTACGAGTACTTCGGCATCGACGTCGACACGATCGGCCTGAGTACCCAGGACTACGTGATGCGCAGCCCACAACCGCTCTTGGTGCCTCTGCTCGCGCTGACGTTGCTCGCGGTCGCCGGCGTGGTCCTGCACACCGCGGTCCGCCCGTCCGCGACCGGCATTCGCCGAGCCCGCCGGATCGCGCTGGCGGTGCTCGTCCTGGGTGTCCTCGTCCTCGTCGCGTACCCGCTCGCCGGCGACCTCCCGTACTACCCGCTGGTGGTGCCGGTCGTGATCGGCCTCGCGGCGGCGGCCCTCGCGTACCTGTCGTACCTGGCCGCGAGGACCGCCGAACTCCGGCCACCCGTGGTCCTCATCGTGCTGCTCGCCATCGTCACCACGACCTGCGCGTTCTGGGCGACGGCCACCACCGCGCAGTACTCCGGACGTGGGCTAGCGAAGGCGCACGCGGCCGACCTCGGTCAGTTCCCGGTCGTCATCCTGGACACGAAGGAACGGCTCCAGCTCCGCTCCCCCGGCATCGAGGAGACCGCGTTGCGACCGGGCGCGGGGCAGACCTTCCACTACCGGTACCGCGGGCTGCGGCTGCTCGTCGTCGGCCAGAACCGGCTGTTCCTGGTCCCGCAGAACTGGAGCGGGTCGAACACCACGCTGGTGGTCCCGCTGAACGACTCGGTCCGGGTGCAGTTCCAGTTCCAGAACGACCCGCCCTAGTTGTACCGGGTCGAGACGTTGGTGGCAGGTGGGGTGGGGTTGACGTGAGGAGAACCTCCGGTTGGGGTGTGGCTTGTCGAAGGCTTCACACTCACCGGAGGTTCTCGTGTCCCACCGTAACGCGCGTACGACGTTTCATGGCCGGTTGCTGATCGTGCAGCGGCACCGGGCCGGGTGGGCGCAGGCGCATATCGCGAAGGCGATGGGTGTGTCGCGCAAGTGTGTGAAGACCTGGCTCGATCGGTACGAGGCTGAAGGCGAGGCGGGTCTGCGGGACCGGTCGTCGCGGCCGCATCGGTGTCCGCGGCGTACGCCGGCCGAGGTCGAGCAGCGGGTCCTGGACGCGCGGGAGCGGTTGCGGCTCGGTCCGGAACCGATCGCGGCCCAGACCGGGGTACCGGCCCGGACGGTGTCGCGGATCCTGCGCCGCCACCGGGTGCCGCATCTGGCCGTGTGTGACCCGATCACCGGTCAGGTGATCCGGGCCTCCAAGACCACCGCGATCAGGTACGAGCGGGACCGGCCAGGCGAACTGGTCCACATGGACGTGAAGAAGATCGGCCGGATCCCCGACGGCGGCGGCTGGCGCGCACACGGCCGCGCCAGCGCCTCGACCCGCCGCGACCGCAGCACCCGGGTCGGGTTCGACTACGTGCACTCACTCGTCGACGACCACTCCCGGCTGGCCTACTCAGAGATCCTGCCCGACGAGAAAGGCCCCACCTGCGCCGGCTTCCTGACCCGCGCCATCGCCTTCTTCGCCGCGCACGGCATCACCCGGATCGAACGGTTGATGACCGACAACGCCTGGTCCTACCGCTGGTCACTGCGCGAGGTCTGCGCCACCCACGCCATCACCCAGAAATTCATCAAACCCCACTGCCCCTGGCAGAACGGGAAGGTCGAGCGCCTCAACCGGACCCTGCAAACAGAGTGGGCCTACCGGCAGGTCTTCACCACCAACACCGAACGCACCGCCGCACTTGCACCCTGGCTCGAGTCCTACAACACTCAACGCCCACACACCGCACTCGGAGGACACCCACCCATCACCCGACTGCAACCAACCTCATGACCGGGTACACCTAGTTGCCGCGGGGCACAGCAATCAGGCCGAGCCGCGGACGATCAGCTCGGTGGTGAAGATCTCCGGACTCGTCAGTTGCGCACCGCTGATCTTGGCCAGCACGATCTCGGCCAGCCGCACACCCAACTGCTCGACGGGCTGCCGCACCGTGGTGAGCTTCGGCGTGGTCGTCGTGGCCACCACCGAGTCGTCGAACCCGACCACGGCCACGTCCGCCGGTACCCGCCGCCCGCTCTGCGACAGCACCCGCAACGCCGCCGTCGCCATCAGGTCGGACGCGACGAACAACCCGTCCAGATCCGGGTGCTCGTCGAACAGCTTCAGGGCGGCCTGCTCACCGCCGTCCGCGGTGAAGTCGCCATAGGCAACGGCCTCGGCGAACCCGGCCTCCTTGGCGACCTGCCGGTAGCCGGTCAGGCGGTCCAGACCGGCGGTCATGTCGAGCGGACCGGCGATCGTCCCGATCCGGCTCCGCCCGATCGACACCAGGTGCTCGACCGCGGTCCGGGCCCCGGCCACGTTGTCCACGTCGACGCTCGCGACCGCCTTGTCGACACCGAGCGGGCGAGCGCTGAACACGATCGGCAACGGCAACTGCGCGAGCTCCTGCAAGACGTTGTCGCGCCCGTGGTGGCTGACGATGATCGCGCCGTCCACGTGCCCGCCGCGCAGGTACCGCAGCAACCGCTGGTCGTCACCCTCGGCGGGCTCGATCAGCAGCACCAACTGCGACGAGGTCGGCGCCAGCGTCATGCTGACCCCGCGGAGAATGCCCGCGAAGAAGGGATCCGAGAACACCCGGCTGTCCGGCTCCGGGACGACCAGCGCGACCGAGTCGGTGCGCCGGGTGACGAGAGCGCGCGCGGCCCGGTTCGGTACGTACCCGAGCTGGCCGATCGCCCGCTCCACCGCGGCGACGGTGTCGGGCAGGACCTTCGGCGACCCGTTCACCACCCGCGAAACCGTCGCTCGCGAAACGCCCGCCAGCGCGGCGACCTGCTCCAAGGTCGGTGTCCCACCGTTCTGCCCAGCAACCGTCATGGGACCTCCCAGCCTGATCGTGACGTTCCAAAGGTAGTACGCCCCCCGGCGCAATCATTCCCAGCCGCACCCGCCCCACGCGAACCAGCCAGAACCTGAATTTCCTGCCACTTTCCGCCACCCCGGATTCCCCACCAGGCACGCCGGAGTACGCGCGCCCCACCCCATCCCACCGGACCGACGCAGGACGGGGCACTAGTTGGTGGGGCGGGTGGTGGCTGTTCTCTCGGCTGTGCGGAGGGCTTGTTTCCAGGCGGCTGCTGGACTCTGTCGGCCTTCGTCGACGCGGGCGAGGGCTTCGGTGAAGACCTGGTTGATCTCGCCGTCGCGGGGACCCTTGTGTTGTTTGAGGATGACGGTGCGGGCCCGGTTGATGAAGATCTCGCCGACGGGCGCGTTGTTGAAGTACTCGTTGACCTGCTTCTTCACCTGTTCGTCGTCGTAGGCGTCCGTGGTGGACGGGAACGAGCCGACCTTCTGGAAGACCTTGATCTGCTGCTCGGGCGCGGTCAGCCAGGCGGCCAGTTTCGCCGCCTCGGCCGGCTGGGACGACTGGGTCGGGACGGTCAGGTACGAGCCGCCCCAGTTGCCGCCGCCGCCCGGGAACACGTCGGCCACGTCCCACTTGCCCTTGCCGAAGGCGCCCGCGTTGTCCTGGATGACGCCGAGCAGCCAGCCCGGACAGGCCATCGTGGCGAACGCGTCGGTCCGGAACGCCTTCGTCCACGCGTCGCTCCAGGCCGGAAGCTTGGCGGACAGCCCGTCGGCGGTACCGGCGACGATCTGGTCCCAGGTGCGTTTCAGCAGCGGGTTCTCGTCACCGAGGTAGCGGTCCTGGTTGGAGTAGTACGCCTGGATCAGCTGGTTGCGCATCGCCTCCCAGGTGAGCACCGCCGAGTCGTACCAGGCCGAGTTCGGCACCTTCGCCTTGAACCGGCGGCCGTAGGAGAAGTACGACGCCCAGTCCGGGAAGAGTTTGGCCACCTCGGCCCGGTCGGTCGGCAGCCCCGCCTTGGCGAACAGGTCGCGGCGGTAGCAGATCGCCTCCGGACCGATGTCGGTGCCGTAACCGATGATCCGGCCGTCGGTGGTGGTCGCGCCGGACAGCTTCCAGTCCAGCCAGCGGTTCTTCACGTCGTCGGCGCCGTACTGGCGCAGGTCGGCGAACTTGTCCGCCTTGGCCAGGTACTTGTAGATCCAGCTGACCTCCATCGCCTCGATGTCGGCCATCCCCGACCCGGACCTCAGGTTGGTCTCGAGGTTCGCGATGTGGGCGTCGACGGTCGCGGCGCGGCGCTCGGTGATCCGGACGTTCGGATGCAGCGCCTCGTACTCGCGGTACAGCTCGGTGTAACCGAACTCGTTGAAGGTGGCGATCGTCAGTTCGATCCTGGGACCGTCGGCGTCGTCGGACGCGCCGGACGGGTCGTTGCCGCCGCAGGCCGAGACCAGCAGGGTGAGGCTGCAGGCAAGGGCGACGGCTGCGGTGCGACAGCGGGCACTGGGCCGCATTACGAAGCTCCCTGAGTTTCGGACGGGTTGAGAGCGTTCTCCCGAAGGAAAAGTGACCCGATCCTGAGGTGCGGTCGCGGACTGTGTCAAGGACCACACCGTCACTCTGAGACATGTGACCCGCTACGTCAGTACATAGCCGGGCCGGTCGTCACGGTGTGCACCAGATCGATGACGGAGTGCTTGCCTACCAGGGAGTTCTCTGGTTTGTCCGGACGAGAAACGGCTGTCGGCAGACCGTCGGCGACGACCTCCTTCGACCACGAAGGGTCAGCGTGGCGGTGGTGCGACCGAGTCGCGGACGACGACCACGGTCCCGAGGGTGGTGACCGGCCGTTGATGGGCGAACGGGTCCGCGTTCTTCTCCAGCCCGGACAGCCCGGCCCGGACCGCGGCGCGGCCGAGCTCCTCGAGCGGGACCCGGACGGTGGTCAGCGCCGGCTGGAGCTCGGACGCGACCGGGACGTCGTCGTACCCGACCACCGAGACGTCGGCCGGGACCGACCGGCCGCGTTCGCGCAGGGCGACATAGACGCCCGCGGCAACGATGTCGTTGGCCGCGAAGATCGCGGTGAAGTCGAGTCCCTCGTCGATCGCGCGCAGGGTCTGCTCGTACCCGAACTGCCGCCCGAACGCCCCGGTCCGGACCAGTGCCGGATCGAGCTCGTGGCCCCGGGCCCGGAGCGCCTGCTCGAACCCACGCAGCCGCGCCGTCGTCGTGGAGAGCGCCGTCGGGCCGCCGAGGTACAGGATCCGGGTGTGCCCCGCGTTCAGCAGGTGGTCCGTGATCGCGGCCGCGCCGCCGGTGTTGTCGTACTCCACCGCGTACGCCGGGGCGTCGGAGGCGAGGCCGGGACGCCCGCACAGGACCAGGCTGGAGCCGCTGGCACCGAGTTGCCGGGCTCGGTGGTCGACGGCGGCGAAGTACTCCTTGTCCTCGACCGCGCCGCCGACCAGGATCACCGCGTCCGCGCGTTGCTCCAGCAGCAGGTCGACGAACTTCAGCTCGGCCGCCTGGTCGCCCTGGGTCGAGCAGACCAGGCAGAGCCGGCCGGACGCGACCGCCTCGGCCTGGACGCCGCGGGCGATGTAGGCGAAGAACGGATCGACGATCTCGTTGACGACGATGCCGACGACCCGGGTGGTGGACCCGGCCAGTGCCCGGGCGTGCGCGTTCGCGACGTAGCCGAGCTCGCGCATCGCCCGTTCGACCGCGGCCCGGGTCGAGGCGGCGACGGGATAGTTGCCGTTGACAACACGGGAGACGGTCGCCGTGGACACGCCGGCCCGGGCGGCCACGTCGCGGATGGTCCGGGCGGCCTCGGGATCACGCCGTTTCGCCCGCGGCCGCGGGGTTTCCGCCGCCATCCACGACCACCTCCTCCTGTCCACCGGCCGTTCGCACCAGGCATCGCGGCCCGTCCGCCACCGCACCGAGGCGGACGACGGCACCCGCGCCGTCGGCGAACTCCACGTCGACCCGCAGGCCGTCCACGGCCACCTCGACACTCTCGGCCATCGCGACCGGCCATACCGTGTCGCCGGACAGTATCACCGCCGAGACCAGGACCAGCGGACCTCCCGGATGCACCTCGCGCACCAGGTACGGCGTCGCGGAGTGCGGGCCGAAGGCGTTCGCGTCCAGGTCCCGCCAGACCGCGGCACCGTCGTACCCGTGCAGCCCGACGACGGCCGAGGCGAGCCCGTCCGCACGAATCACGTGCGCCCACGGCCGGCCGGATCCGCCGGTAACAGCGTCAGGGCGTTGCTCGGCGGCGAGGGCGTATCCCCCGTGCCGGATTACGACGCCGCCGGGACCGTCGACGAGGACGCAACGGATCTCCCACGCCCCGTGAACGACCGAGGCGGTCTCGATCCGCCAGGGACCACGGTCCGGCAACCAGGCGTGGGACCACGAGGACGCGTAGCTCCCGCCGGCCCCGATGCGGTTGATGCTGCCGCGGTGGCTCGTCGTACCGTCCGCGCCGACGATCGCGACGTGGTTGTCGATGCGATTCCGGGACGCGATGGGTGCGGCTTCCGGCGCCGTGTGGTTCGAGTACGCCAGCCGGTCGTAGTGCGGATCGGCGGCCGGCTCGGGTTCACCTGGTTTCCCCGGGGACGCGTGGTCGCTGCCGTGGTTGAGCAGGCGGACCACGCCGTCGTGATGCGTGCTGTGGACCAGGAAACCCGGTGCCGCCATCGCGCGGACCTGGTCGCCCTCGTCGCCCGGGAGCGCGGCCTCGCGATCCGTCCAGACCGGGTGATCGGCCGGCAGCAGCAAGCCGAGGAACCCCTTCGACGCCCAGTACGGCGAGCCCGGACCGGAGTACGGCTGCGTCGTCGGCAGGAACTTGTGGTGCCACCCCAACGACAGCAGCCCGCGCCCGTCCGGTACGCCGTGGTCCACGAAATGCCGCAGGACACCCGAACACAGTCGCCGCGTCGCTCCCGGAGCCAATGGGGTCGCGTCGAGCAGCGCGCCCGTCCAGTACGGGGCGACCGCGGCCATCCGGTAGCAGAGCGAGCGCCCGTGATGCACCGGAGCGCCGTCGCTACCGACGAGGTGCACCGCATCCTCGAGGAAGCGATGCAGCCGCTCGCGGTAGACCTTCAGCCGATCCTCGTACTCCGTGCCCGGGGTGGCCGCGGCCATCCGGGTCCACAGGGCCGGATAGAGGTGCATCGCCCAGCCGATGTAGTAGTCGTAGTTCTGCCCATCTCCGTCGGTGTACCAGCCGTCCCCGACATACCAGTCCTCGATCCGCTCCAGGCCGCCCTCGATGTCGTCCTTCGAGTACGGCGCGCCGACCGAGGCGAGGAACTGCTCACCGACGACCTGGAACAGCCGCCAGTTGTTGTCCCAGGTCCGCGAGCCGACGAAGCCGGACAGCCAGTCGACCACCTTCTGCTGCTCCGCCGGGTCCAGCTGGTCCCACAGCCAGGCGCGGGACTCGTGCAGCGCGACCGCGATCGCCGCGGCCTCGACCATCTGCTGCGAGCAAGGGGTGAGCCGCGGCCACGCCTCCGGGTGATCCGGGTCGGCACCGGCGACCAGACCACGGGCGTACCGCTCGATGAGTGGTTCGCAGCCGCGACCCTCGTCGGCCGCGATCCGGAACGCGGCCAGCAGGAACGACCGGGCGAAGCCCTCCAGCCCGTCGCAGGTCGCGCCCGACCAACTCCCCCGCCCGGGCAACCTGACCTGCGCCGCCCCGGCAGAGAACCACGGCATCATCGAGTCGAGCAGGTGATCGGCGACGGCCAGCCAGGTCTCCCGCGTGTACCCGGTACGCGCGGACAGCAGCCGGTCGGGCGCGGGCAGGCGGAGCGAGCCGCCCACCTTCCGGACGGTCATGCGATCCGCCCGAAATCCTCGGCCCGGATCGCGTGGACCATCGACTGCCCGGCGGCGAGGCGTTCGAGCTCGGCGACCGCGGCCTCGCCCAACCGGCGAACTTCGTTGCCCATGGCACCGGCCAGGTGCGGGGTGACGAAGACGTTGGCGAGCCGGAACAGTGGTGAGTCGGCCGGCAGCGGCTCCGGGTCCGTCACGTCGAGGACCGCGTCGATCCGGCCCGACTCGCACTCGCGTTCCAGCGCCACCTGATCCACCAGACCACCGCGGGCCGTGTTGATCAGCACCGCCCCGTCCGGCATCGCCGCCAGCAGCTCAGCGGTGACCAGGCGCTCGGTCTCGGGCAGTAGCGGGGCATGCAGGCTCACCACGTCGCTCTGCGCGAACAGCGTCTTCAGGTCGCACAACCGCGCACCGAGACGGGCCGCGTCCACCTCGTCGACGTACGGGTCGCTCAGCAGTACGTCGACGTCGAGGCCGCGCAACCGCTCGAGGACCAGCCGGCCGGTTCGCGACGCCCCGACCAGGCCGATCGTCGTGCCGTAGTTGCCGATCACGGGCGCACCCGGCAGCGGGCGCTTCACGTGCGAGGTCCGGTACCAGTCCCGGTGCCGGAACGCTCGCTTGCCGGCGAACACGATCGCGGCCAGCGCGAACTCCGCGACCGGGACCGCGTTGGCGGCGGCCGCGGACGACACCGCGATGCCCCGCTCGAACACCACCGGGTCGACGAAGGTCTTCACCGTCCCGGCCGCGTGCACCACGGCGAGCAGGTTGGGCGCCGCGTCGAGCACCTCGGCGGTGATCGGCGGGCAGCCCCAACCGGTCAGCAGCACCTCGGCCTCGGCCAGCTCGTCCGCCGCCGCGGCGAAGGAGCCGATGGCTCCACCGGCCGCGATGTCGGCGACCCGCTCGAGGCGTTCGGACAGGGCGGACGAGAAGAGCTCCGCCCGGGTCGGTTCGGACATCGCCACGAGCGTACGCAGCCGGCGGGGACGCGCCCCGGCCAAGGCGGCTTGGTCATTCGGCACGGATCACTCCTAGTAAACGGTTGCTGAAAACCTAAGCTTCGCTCGGCCTACTGGTCAAGACTGATCGGGCGCATCTCCTTGACACGCGCCACCTGGCGTTCCTAAGTTGCTCCCACCGCAGATAGCAAACGTTTTCTATCAGGAGGAGGGTCATGCGCCTCTTCACCCGACCGGACGGCGCGACGCCCGCCCCGGCCCGGCCCGGCCTCGGGACCCGGCTGCGGCGGGACCGGACGATGCTGCTCCTGGTCCTGCCCGGGTTCTTGTTCTTCGTGGTGTTCCACTACGTCCCGCTGCTGGGGAACGTGATCGTCTTCCAGGACTACCAGCCGTACCTCGGCTTCCGGGACAGTCCGTGGGCCGGGCTGAGCAACTTCGCCGTGTTCGGCGAGCCGGACTTCTACCGGGCGCTGCTGAACACGCTGAAGTTCGCGTTCCTCCAGCTGGTGCTCTTCTTCCCTGCCCCGATCGCGCTGGCGCTGTTGCTGAACAGCATCCTCAGCTCGAAGCTGCGCCGGTTCGTTCAGAGCGTCGTGTACCTGCCGCACTTCATCGGCTGGGTGATCCTGATCTCGATCAGCCAGCAGCTCGTCGGCGGGACCGGGCTGCTCCCGCAACTGCTCGGCGAGCTCGGGCTGCCGCGGGTCGACCTGATGACCAGCCCGGAGTTCTTCCCCTGGCTGGTGACACTGCAGCTGATCTGGAAGGACGCCGGCTGGGGCACGATCATCTTCCTGGCCGCGCTGCTGAACATCGACACCGCGCACTACGAGGCGGCCGCGATCGACGGCGCGAACCGCTGGCGCCGGCTCTGGCACGTCACGCTGCCCGGGATCGTGCCGGTGATTCTGCTGCTGCTGATCCTCAACCTGGGCAGCATTCTGTCGGTCGGCTTCGAGCAGATCCTGCTGCAACGAGACGCGGTCGGCGCGGACGCCGCCGAGGTGCTCGACACCTACGTCTACTTCCACGGTGTGCTGGACGGCCAGTGGGGATCGGCGGCCGCGGTCGGCCTGGTCAAGGGCCTGATCGGGCTCGTGCTCATCCTCGGCGCGAACAAACTCGCCCACCGGTTCGGCCACGAAGGGATCTACCGTCGATGAGTCTCCGCACCGAGCATCCCGACGCGGCCGCCGGCCCAGGCACCACCCAGGTCAACGGCCAAGCCGGCGGCGCGGCCGATCACGCCGCCGGCCGTCATGGCCGGCGCCGAGCGGACAGGTCGACGAAGGCGCGGCGGCCGTCCAACCGGCCACCGTGGATGGAGCCACCGAGCCGGTTCGGCCTGGCCGCCAAGGCGGTCGCGATCGTCGTCGTCTGCCTGGTCGTGCTCTACCCGTTCGTGAACATCGTCGCGACCAGTTTCGCGGGCGAGCCGGAGATCGTCCGGCGCGGCGGCATCATCCCGCTGTTCCCCAGCGAGCCGACGCTCGCGGCGTACCGGACGATCTTCGCGGGCGGGGTGGTCAGCCACGCGCTACTGGTCAGCGCGGGGATCACCGTGATCGGGACCGTGCTCAACCTGGTGGTCACGATCGGGCTCGCGTACGGCCTGAGCAGGCCGATCGTGGCCGGCCGGTTCGTGCTCACCACGGTGCTGTTCACGATGCTGTTCGGGGCCGGCATCATCCCGAACTTCCTGCTGGTCAAGCAGCTCGGCCTGTACGACTCGTACGCCGCGCTGGTGATACCGGGCCTGGTCAGCGCGTTCAACTTCCTGGTCCTGCGCAACTTCTTCCAGAACATTCCCGAGGAACTGATCGACAGCGCCCGGATCGACGGCGCCGGGGATCTGGCGATCCTGGTCCGGATCGTGCTGCCGCTGTCGAAGGCGGTGCTCGCCGTGGTCGCGCTGTTCTACGCGGTCGGGCACTGGAACGCGTTCTTCAACGCACTGCTCTACCTGAGCGACACGAACAAGTGGCCGCTGCCGCTGGTGCTGCGCCTGTACGTCCTGCAGGGCCAGCCGGTCGGCGCCGGGGCCGAGTCCCCCGGCGAGGCGGTCGCCTCGATCCAGGCGCTGCAGATGGCCGTCGTCGTCGTGGCGCTCGTCCCGATCCTCTGTGTCTACCCGTTCCTCCAGCGCTACTTCACCAAGGGCGTCCTCACCGGTGCCATCAAGGGTTAGGAGAAAGACCGTGACCACCCCCACCTCCCGGCCGGCGGGCCTCAGCCGGCGCAGCTTCCTGCGCAGTGCGGTCGGCGTCGCCGCGATGAGCGCGATCGGTGTCCCCACGCTCGCCGCCTGCAGCAGCGGCGGCGCGGCCGGCGGGACGGCCCGCGCCTCGTCGCTCACCCTGCCGACCTACGTCGCGTTCGCGGGTCCGAAGCCGGACCTGCCCGGCACCGCCGACGGCGTCCCGCCGGGGTACCGGGTCTATCCCAAGGACCTGGTCACCACGGTCGAGAAGCCCCCGCTGTCCGGCGGCAAGGTCAGCGTGATGACGAACATCTTCGACCCGTTGCCGCCGTCGAAGGACAAGAACTCGGCCTGGCAGGAGGTCGAACGCAAGCTCGGCGGCAGCCTGGACCTGACCATCGTCCCGGCGAGCGACTGGGAGACGAAGTTCCAGACCGTGCTGGCCGCGAACGAACTGCCCGACCTCACCCTGCTCGCCGACCCGGCCGCGGTGAACAACCTGCCCGCGTTCCTGGCCGCGAAGTGCGCCGACCTGACCCCGTACCTGTCCGGTGACAAGGTCAAGGAGTACCCGAACCTGGCGAACGTGCCCGCGATCGTCTGGCAGGCGTGCGTGGTGGACGACAAGCTGTACGGCCTACCGATCCCGCGCAGCATCACCGGCGGTTCCGGGTTCTACAACCAGCGGCACCTGGACGAGGCCGGTGTCGGGTACCCGACATCGGCCGAGGAGTTCCTCGCCGCGTGCAAGGCGCTGACCAAACCGCAGCAGGGCCGCTGGGCGATCGTGAACTCCAAGGGCAACACGTTCTTCACGATGATCCAGCACATGTTCGGCGTCCCGAACGGCTGGCGCTCCGACGGCGGCAAGCTGGTCCGTAGCTTCGAGACCGAGCAGTACAAGGCCGCGCTCGAGTTCGCTGTCCAGCTGGTCAAGGCCGGCGTCGTGGTGCCCGGTTCGGACGGGATCGACAGCCAGGCCCGCAAGAACGCGTTCAAGGCCGGCAAGGGCGCCTTCGTGTACGACGGGTTCCCGGCGTACCCGGACTACGTGAAGGACATGCACCGGCTGGACGCCAAGAACGACCCGCGCGCGTTCGTCCCGATCGCGCCGGCCGGTGGCAAGGCGGTCACCTGGTCCGACAACATCCTGTTCGCGTACACCCTGATGAAGAAGGCCGACGAGGCCCGCGTGAAGGAGCTGCTCGGCGTCGCGAACTTCTTCGCCGCCCCGTTCGGCAGTACCGAGAACCTGTTGCTCAGCTACGGCGTCGAGGGCGTGGACTTCACCCGGGACGCGAACGGGAACCCGAAGCAGAACGCCAAGGGCGAGGCCGAGCTGACCGTGCCGTGGAAGTACATCGCCGGTCCTCCGCAGACCTTGTTCAACGCCGACGACCCGACGTACGTCGACAAGGCGCACGCGGACCTCGGCAAGCTGATCGCGCTGGTGGTCGAGGACCCGACCGCGAACCTGATCTCGCCGACCGACGACAAGTCCGGCGGCGACCTGGGCCAGGCACTGACCGACGTCCGCAACGACGTGATCGCCGGGCGCAAGCCGATGACGGCGTTCGACGCCGCGGTGAAGAAGTGGGCCAAGGACGGCGGCGACAAGATCCGGGGCGAGTTCGAGCAGGCGCTGGGCGGTGCGTCGCCGCGATGACCGCTGACACCAGCTGGCTGACCGAGGCCCGGCTCGGGTTGTTCGTGCACTGGGGCATCTACGCGGCCGCCGCGCGGCACGAGTGGGTGAAGTCGTACGAACGGCTGACCGACGAGGACTACCAGCCGTACTTCGACCACTTCGAGCCCGACCTGTACGACCCCGAGCAGTGGGCCGAGGACGCGTGGGCCGCCGGGATGCGGTACCTGGTCATCACCACCAAGCACCACGACGGGTTCTGCCTGTGGGACTCGGCGCTCACCGACTACAAGGCGACCAAGACGCCGTGGGGCAAGGACCTGCTCGCCCCGATGGTCGAGGCGTTCCGTGCCCGCGGGTTCAAGATCGGGCTGTACCACTCGCTGCTGGACTGGCACCATCCCGACTTCCCCGTCGACCTCTACCACCCGCAGCGCGACGACGTGGACTTCATCGACCGGACCGCTGACCGCGACGTCACGAAGTACGCGGACTACCTGCACGGGCAGGTCCGCGAGCTGCTCACCGAATACGGGAAGATCGACGTGCTGTGGTTCGACTTCTCCTACGCCGGTCGTGGGTTCAACGCGAAGGGGCCGGACGAGTGGCGGTCCGCCGAGCTGCTCGCGATGGCCCGGGAGCTGCAGCCGGGGATCCTCGTGAACAACCGGCTCGGTCTCGGCCAGGGCGACTTCACCACGCCGGAACAGGTACAGCCGCCGGGCAACGAGGTGGCCGCGGGCAACGGTACGCAGGTGCCGTGGGAGGCGTGCCACACGCTCAACGGCAGCTGGGGCTATCACCGTGACAACCACGACTGGAAGTCGCCGGCGCTGCTCATCCGGATGCTGGTCGACTCGGTGTCGAAGGGCGGCAACATGCTGCTCAACGTCGGCCCGAACGGCCGCGGCGCCTGGGAACCGCGGGCGCTCGAGGTCCTGGCCGGGATCGGTGCCTGGATGCGGCTGCACGAACGCTCGATCCGTGGCTGCGGGCCGAGCGTCCACGTCCCGCCGGCGGACTGCCGCTTCACCCAGAACGGCAACCGGCTGTACCTGCACGTCTTCGCCTGGCCGATGGGCCATCTCCACCTGCCGGGTCTGGCCGACCGGGTCGAGTACGCGCAGTTCCTGCACGATGCCTCCGAGGTCCGCCGGGTGAAGGTGGATCCGCACGAGCCGGGCCACACGTACCTGGCCGGGCTGCCGGACAACACGTTGACGCTCAAGCTGCCCAACCGGGCGCCGGACGTCGACAGCGTCGTGATCGAGCTCTTCCTCCGCGGCTGAGCTCCTCCCCAGAACGGCGAAGGCACCCACCTCGACCCGGTGGGTGCCTTCGTCCTTTCTCGGTGTGATCAGCTGGGCGGGGTCTGCCGGAGGGTGGTCGGGTCGACCGGCGGCGGGGTGAGGCCGAGCGCGTCGAGCTGGCTGATCGCCTCGGCGTCGACGGGGAATCCCCAGGCCTGGAAGAAGTCCCTCAGGTCGTACCCGGCGGTCCGGCTGGTCAGCACGACGAAGTTGCGCAGCCGCAAGGCCTCGTCGGTGTAGCTGCCCGCAGCCGGCCGCTCGACCCGGACGAGCTTGTGCAGCCCCGGCCAGAAGTCCGGGCCGAAGGCCATCCGCAACTGCTCGAACATCACCAGTTTCTCGTACGGATCGAAGGTGGTGCCGTAGTTCACGCCCGGTTGCCGCAGCTTGCCCGGTGCGCTCTGCCACGGGGTCAGTCCGGTCTTCGCGTCCGGGGCGTGCAACCTCGGCACCTGCCCGTACTTGGTGGCGAACTCGGCGTTGACGGCCAGCGAGTACAGGTTGACCGTGACCTCGGTGAGCGAGCTCGGCTTGTAGGTGATCTGCTGGTGCTGGTGCCCGAGCTCGTGGTAGATCCCCCAGCCCCGGGTGCGCAGGCCCTCGACGGTGAGCATCCGGTCCTGGATCGGCGGCGGGAACGACATGTGCCCGTGCGTCGCGTAGGCGCCCACTCCGGTGATCGCGGCCGGGTAGCCGACGAAATGGTACGGGTGCGCCTGCCGGGCGTGCAGCGACGAGGATCCGTCGAACCCGCTCAGCGCGTCCTCGATCCGGACGATGTCCTCGTAGGTGGACAGCAGGGTGGCGTGGTTCTCGGTGCGGAACTTGAGCGCCGACTCGCGTTCGACGGTGATCATGGTGTGCGGTGCGACGAGTTCGACGTACGGGGTGGTCCGCTCGTCGAGCTGCTGCTGGAACTCGGCCTCGGTGGTGCGGCCGAGGACGAAGTACGGCATCGGCCGGGCCTGGTCGCCGAGGCTGACCTTGGCCTGGCCGGTGCTGCCGATCAGCTTCAGGTAGACGACGCCACCACCCGCGTCGATGACGGTGTTGCGGCCGACCCGGAGCTGGTACTCCCGGGGTGCCTTGAACTCCTTGCGGGCGTCGGCGTCCGGGGCTCCGACGACGAGGGTCGGGAGCAGGCTGCCGTCGTGCACGACGACGTTGAGCGCGGTCGCCGCGGGCAGGTAGAAGCCGGTGGACCGCAGCTCGGTGTTGCTGAGCGAGTTCTGGGTGCGGTCCAGCTCGGTGGTCCTTGCCGAGGGCAACGCCTGGATCACGAAGGTGTGGTTGACCTCCGCGGCCGGCGAGGCCGTCGCGGTGATCGTCTCCGTGGCCGGTACTGCGGACGCGTGGACGGCGGTGACGTCGGCCAGGGTGAGGACCGCGGCCAGGGCGGAGACTGTCCTTCGCTGCCGGCGAAGAGTGGGTCGGACGTGCGGCATCAGAACCTCCAGGTGTGGTGCCAGCACACGGCGACCCGGCCGGCTCGGGTGCCGACCCCGGGTGCTTGCGGAGTACTGCGACGTTTCGGCACCGCGCCAGATCGGCGCGGCCCGAGACGGTCTGTGGGTGAACGGGGCAGGCGGTCAGGTCTTTGGGTGACCGCCTGCCGCGGTCAGCGCCGGAAGGTGGCTGTGTGGGTGGCTCCCCGGCTGCCGCCGACGGCGATGTCGAGCACGATCTGCTTGCCAGTGGCAACGACGGTGACGGCGGCGTCCTTGCTGACCAGGTCGCCGCAGCGTTCGTCGACGGTGACGCGGACGGTCTGGACGGTCCGGCTCGGTTCGGAGACCGCGATCCGCAGGGTCGGCCCGTCCTTCCCGGCCACCACGGACGCGGGCCCGGTCGCGGTGATCCCACCCGCCGATCCGGCTGCCCAGAAGTTCGCCAGCACCAGCTGGTCGCGAGCGGACCGGACCGCCTGCACGGTCGCCGAGTTCGCGAGCACCGTGATCCCCGGGTCCCGGGCCAGCTCGGCAGTCCGCCGCTTGGTGGCCCCCGGCACCAGGATGTACGCGTAGCCGCCGTCGACCGGATCCACGCCGTGGTCGAGGACCAGGGACAGGTACCGCCGGGTGATCGGCGTCGTCGAACCGGCCGTGTCGTTGCCGGTGTTGATCTCCCGCCAGGATCCGGTCCGCTCGGTCCTTGCCGCGCGCAACGTCCCGCCGGCCGGGAAGAGGTACCCGCCGACGCCGTCCAGATGCGCCCAGCGTGGTCCTTCGAACGAGCCGGACCAGCCTTGATCCACGGGGTGCGTCGTGCCGTCGATCGACAGCGCCGCGACGCCGTCCACGTGCAGGTTCCGGTTCTCGACCACGGTCTCGGCGGCGTACCCGTCGGTGCCCGCGATCCCGGCACCCAGCGCGACCACCGAGTCGGACAGGCAGAACCAGGACTTCCTTGCCTGCAAGGACTTGTCGTGGTTGATCAGGTGCATCCCGACCGCGCCGGCCCGGCCCTGGTACGACGCCCCGCCGACCCACTCGGCGTACGCCGCCGTCGTCCCGGTCCCGCCGCCGCTGCCGTGCGGTTGCCGGGGCTTGGTACTGACCGTTGTGCCCGGCATCCGTTGCGCGTCGACGGTCGGCCAGAACGCGTCGTAGTACTGCGAGTGGTCGTCGTTGTAGAGATATGTCATCCCGTCGCCGACGTACCAGCCGCGCAGGTTCTCGCCGTTGCCGAACTCGTACCGCGCCATCCGCTTCGACGACAGCGCGAGCGCGAAGGTCCAGCCGTCGCGCCGATGGACCACGCGGTCCTGGTTGTGGAACTGGAAGTGCCGCGGTCGCGCCGGTGCCGCGACCACGGCCGCGTCGTCGAGGACCGCCTTGGCCCGGGAGATCTCCGGGATCGACGCGCCGGTGAGGTAGTCGCTTAGCCGATCACGGGTGATCCAGCCCTTGGCGAGTTCCTTGTACCGGCTCGCGTACGGCTCCGCGGCTCCCCCGGCGAGCAGCAGCACGCTGGACGTGGTGCCGTGGCCGTTGCGATGGTCGCCGGCGCGTTCCCGGGAGATGGCGCGGCCGGAGACGCTGTCCATCATCAGCCCGTTGACGACGAACGGCGCGAAGCTCGCCTCCACCGCGTCGAGGATCACGCTGCGGTTCGGGTCCGTGATCTGCCAGGTCGATCCACCGAGCAGGGCGAACAGGTTGGCCACACCACCGAGGGCCACGTTGCCGTAGGTCCCGACGTACGCGAGGTTGCCGTGCTGGACGAACGAGCCGTCCCGGTAGAACCCGTCGCCGCTGGTGACGTACGTGAAGACGCTGTTCTTGCCGGCTTCGGCCACGTCGCTCAGCGCGTCCCGGGCCGCGGCCACCTTGTCGGCGGACTTGCCGACGATGCCGCGGAGGGCGACGATCAGCGCCTTGTCGACACGGTTCGCACCGGTCTCGCGCAGTGACGGGGAGTTGGTCCGGCGGTTCGGGTCCGGGACGAAGCGGTCGACGGCCCGCAGGTACTTGGCGACCCGGTCGGCGTCGAGCAGGTCGACCGCGAACGCGCAGGTGTCGAGCAGCGCCTTCGGGGCGCCGATCTCCCAGAACCACCAGTTACCGGTCTCCGGGAGGGTCTCGTTGTACGCCTTGGCGTTCAGGAAGTCGAGCGCCTGGACGAGCCGCTCGGCCGGGTCGCCGGACAAGGTGGTGCCCTGGGTCGCGCGGGCGAGGGCGATCGTCCGGAGCCGGGTGTAGCTGATCGAGAAGTTGCCCGTCGTCGGTCCGAGCGGCAGGTCCGGCCAGAGCGCGGTGCGGGTCGCGCTGGTGTCCAGGGTGTCGAGGAACCCTTGGGCGTCGGCGCTGAGCCGGGCCAGCGCGTCGGCGTACTCGGGCTCGGCGGGATCGATCGCGCCGCCGGTGTTCATCGCTGTCCAGCGCGTGCGCAGGGTGTCGAACTCGTCGGCCGCCCGGCTCGGGGTACCGAGTCTCAGGTCGACGGCGGTGAGGGCACAACCAGCGAGACCGGCCTGCAGGAGCAGGCGTCGGCGGATGAAGGACGGCATCGCGACTCCTCGGCAGTAAGCGTTTGCTATAGCATTCCGGGTGCGCGCAGCAGTCGTCAACGGGCTGGCTGTGATCAGTTTTGATCACTTTCGCCAAATCCGGCGAAGAGGTAGCCGGTCAGGAGGTTCGCGCGGGCCCGGCCGAGGGCGGGCCGGCCGGGGTCAGGGCAGGAGGTCGCGGACGACGGCATCGGCGAGGAGGCGGCCGCGGGGGGTGAGGACCAGGTGGTCCTGCTCGCGGACCAGCAGGTCGCCGAGGAGTTCGCCGGCCGCGGCTCGGCCGGCTTCGTCGAGCACGTCGAGCGGCAGGCCCGCGCGGAGGCGGATCTCCAGCAGTACGCGTTCGATCCGGCGGGTCTCGTCGTCGAGGAGTTCGCGCGCGTGCGCCGGGCTCTCGCCTGCGGCCAGCCGCTCGGAGTACGCGGTCGGGTGCTTCACGTTCCACCACCGGACGCCGCCGACGTGGCTGTGCGCGCCCGGCCCGATCCCCCACCAGGTGTCGCCACGCCAGTACAGCTCGTTGTGCCGGCAGCGCGCCGCGTCGGTCCGCGCCCAGTTCGACACCTCGTACCAACCGAGGCCGGCGCCGCTGAGCAGTTCGTCGGCGAGCCCGTACTTGTCGGCGAGGTCGTCGTCGTCGGGCATCGGCAGCTCGCCCCGGCGGACCCGGCGAGCCAGCTGGGTACCGTCCTCGACGATCAACGCGTACGCGCTCACGTGGTCCGGGTCGGCCGACAGCGCCGACTCCAGCGAGAGCCGCCAGTCGTCGAGGGACTCGCCGGGCGTGCCGTAGATGAGGTCGAGGTTCACGTGCTCGAACCCGGCGGCCGTCGCCTCCTTCACCGCCTGCAGCGCGCGACCAGGAGTGTGCTGCCGATCGAGGATCCGCAGCACGTGCGAGGACGCGCTCTGCATCCCGAAGCTGACCCGGGTGAACCCGGCCTCGAGCAGGGCCTCCAGGTACGCCGGGTCGACGGACTCCGGATTCGCCTCGGTCGTGACCTCCGCGTCCGCGGCCAGCCCGAACTCGTCCCGGACCGCGGCCAGCATCGCTCCGAGATCCTCGGCCGGCAACAGAGTGGGCGTCCCACCACCGAAGAACACCGTGTCCACCGGCCGGTCCAGATCGGTCAGCACCCGCCGCGCCAGCCGCACTTCCTCGACCGCGGTCCGCGCGTACGAGGCCTGCGAAGCACCGCCGCCGAGCTCCTTGGCGGTATAGGTGTTGAAGTCGCAATAGCCGCACCGGGAAGCGCAGTACGGCACGTGCAGGTAGAACCCGAAAGGCCGCTCGCCGGCCTCGGCAACAGCGCTCTCCGGCAGCGACCCGTCCCGGGGCGCAACCTCCCCCTCGGGCAATGTCGACGGCACCCACCCATGCTACGGACCACCCCCACCCCAGGCCCCACCACCCGGCCCAGACCTGGTCACGGTCCCCGGTCCCTGTCCGAGCACGGACCGTTGGGAACCCTTTGATCACCAGGGCGGGACCTGGGACACCCCATCGGGATCGGGGCGGCGAGTGTGACGGCTGTTCCAGGGCGCCGTCAGGTGTCTGAGGAACGGTTGGCGCGGTGGGGAGTGTCCGTGGGGCCGGACTTCTTGGCGGGGCGGGGGCAGCGGGGTTCGCCGTTCAGGTCGGCCTGGTCCACGGCGACCAGCTCGCAGCGGGTGCAGAAGAGGATGCCGAAGTCCGGGTCGGCGAACAGGTCGTGGCCGCGCGCGTCCGTGATGCCGAACGCGATGCCCGGGCAGGGGCGTTCCTCGATCGCCAGCCGGTCCGCGAACTGTGTGTCACAGATCACGCAGAGGGACCGCTTGATCACCCGGCCACCGGAGGCCGTCAGCGGCACGGCCACGACGCGGTGACCGTTGATCTCCGCGAACGACGACTCGTCCATCCCGCTCACTCCCACCGGCTGTCCGTCCTCCCACCGGCAATGTGCCCAGGACAACCGTTTCGTAGCCCTCCGACTTTTCTTCGCCTCATCCGCCGGGCGGGACACCGGCGGGCTCCCGCGGCTGCGGCTCCGGTTCGGCGCCGCCCTCGAGCTGGATGTCCGGGACGATCCGGTCCAGCCAGCCCGGCAGCCACCAGGCCTTGTCCCCGAGCAGCGTCATCACGGCCGGCACCAGCACCATCCGGACCACGCTGGCGTCGATCAGGACGGCGACCGCCATCCCGACCGCGAGCATCTTCACGGTCGCGTCGTCGTCCAGCACGAAGCTGAGGAACACCGCGATCATGATCGCCGCCGCGGTCGTGATCACCCGGGCCGTCGCCCCGATCCCGATCGCCACCGCGCGGTGGGCGTCCTGGGTCGTCGTCCACGCCTCGTGCACGCGCGACAACAGGAACACCTCGTAGTCCATCGACAACCCGAACACGATCGCGAACATCAGCATCGGCACGAACGACGGGATCGGCACCTTCTCGTCGATCCCGACCAGCGAGGACCCCCAGCCCCACTGGAACACGGCCACGATCACCCCGTACGCCGCGCCCACCGACAGCAGGTTCAGCACGGCCGCCTTCAACCCGATGACGATCGACCGGAACGCCACCGTGAGCAGCACGAACGCGAGCAGCACGACGGCCCCGATCAGCCAGAGCATCCGCGCCGACACCTTCTCGGTGAAGTCGACGTACCCGGCGGTGGTCCCGACCACGTAGGTCTGGTCCGGTACCCCGGGCAGGACGTCGTCGCGGATCCGGTTCACCAGGTCCTGGGTCTCGTCCGACGACGGTGACGTGGTCGGGATGACGGTGATGACGGCCGTGGTCCCGGCGGAGTTGGTCGACGCCGGTTGCACGGCCGCGACCCCGGGTTGCTTCTGGAGCTCGCTGGACAGGTTGTTCAGGGTGGTCTGGTTGGTACTCGCGTTCTGCTGGTCGAGCGAGACGACCACGGTCAACGGCCCGTTCGCCCCGGGACCGAATCCCTGCGCGATCAGGTCGTACGCCTTCCGGCTCGAGTCCGTCTTCGGGTCCGTCCCGGCGTCCAGCTGGCCGAGGTTGATGGACAGCAACGGGATCGCGAGCACCAGCAGCAACAGCGTCGCCACGATCCCGTACGGCCACGGGCGCGCGCTGACCCGGCGGCCCCACCGGGCGAACGCGGACTGCTCGTGCTTGGCGTCACGGCGAGCCCGTTCCTCGGCCCGGTGCGCCGCGACCGCCGCCTCGTCCGGGAGAGCCGCCTCGAGATCGTGCTCCGCCGCGAGGTGCTGCCGATCCTTCCGGTTCAGGACCAGCAGGCGGTTCAGTCCGAGCAACGCGGGGATGAGCGTCAACGCCGCGAGCACGGTCACGGCGACGACGATCGCGGACGACAACCCGAGCGCCCCGACGAACGGCACCCCCGACACGTACAGGCCGAGGATCGCGATCACCACGGTCCCGCCGGCCACGAGGATCGCTGCCCCGGACGTCGATTCCGTCTGCCCGATCGACTGCTCGACCGCCATCCCGTTGTCCATCTGCTCGCGATGCCGCGACACCATGAACAAGCCGTAGTCGATCGCGACCCCGAGCCCGAGCAACGTGGCCACGGTGGGTGCCGTTGTCGGGAACTCCTTCACCGCCGCGAGCAGAGCCAGTATGGCGAGCCCACCGCCGACGCTGAACACCGCCGAGACCAACGGCAACGCGGCCGCCACGACCGAGCGGAACATCAAGTACAGCAGGAGCAACGCGAGCCCGAGCCCGATCACCTCCGACAAGAGGTCGTCGGCCTGCCGCCCGATCTGGCCGGCGCCCCCGCCGTACTCCACCTCGAGCCCGGCATCCCGCGCCGGCTTCACCGCGGTGTCCAGCGAAGCCAGGTACGTCTTGTCGAGCGAAGCCGGCACGACCGAGAACGACACCGGCGCGTTGACGATGCTCCCGTCCTTCGACACATAAGGCGATGGCGAGGTCGACAACGGATCCACCGCCGACACGACATCGGGCAACTTGGCCACGTTGTCCATCGAGGTCTTCACGGCCGCCCCCTGCGCCGAGACCTCCCCCTGCTGCGCATGGAAGACGATCGACCCCGCGTAACCACCCTGCTTCGAGAAGTCCTGGTTGAGTACGTTCAGCCCGTCCGACGACTGGCTGCCGGGCACCGTGTAGTTGTTCACGTAGGTCCCGCCGAAAGCCGACCGCAGCACGAACAACCCCACCACGACGATCAGCCACCCGCCGATCACCCACCAGTGCCGCCGAGCGGCCCACCGCCCCAAACCCGCCAGAAAAGCATGCACGAAGACCCCCAAAGCCGCCCCGCCCAAGTCGATCCCCCGGCAGCCCTGCCCACGACACTAGGACGACCGCGTTCCCCCGACAACAGCCCGGCCTCCAACAAGCGTTTGGCAGTGGAGGTGTGGCTGGAGCAGAGGCGGGATGGCGGGTACGGAAGCTTTCAGGTGGAGGTAATGGGGGCGTGAAGCAACTACCTGTCCGCGCCGAGAGCCGGTGCTGTTCACCGACAGACCCCGGCACCACCTGACGACCGCACGCACGAGCACAGGAGCGAGCGGGTGGCGGATGCGTGGGGTCGGCGTACCGGCCGCACCCGCATCCGCCCCACCAAGGCAGCTCAGTCGTACATCTTGTCCAGGACGTCGGCGTACGTCGTCTCCACGTGCTTGCGCTTGAGTTTCAGGCTGGGCGTCATCTCGCCGCCCTCGACGGTGAGATCCCTGTCGAGGATGGTGAACTTCTTGATGGACTCCCACCGGTTGAGCCCCGCGTTGAGCTCGTCGACGTACCCCTCGACCATCTTGCGCGCCGCGTCGGAGGTGACGATCTCCGCGTACGTCCTGCCGCCGAGCCCGTTCTGGTCGGCCCAGCCCTGGATCGCGTCCGGGTCGAGCGTGACCAGCGCGGAGACGAAGTTGCGCTGGTTGCCGTGTACCAGGAACTGGCTCGCGTACGGGCAGATCATCTTGAAGCGACCCTCGATCACCTGCGGCGCGACGTACTTGCCGCCGGAGGTCTTGAAGAGGTCCTTCTTCCGGTCGGTGATGAAGAGGAACTCGTCCTCGAAGTGCCCGATGTCGCCGGTGTGGAACCAGCCGTCGGCGTCGATCACCTCGGCGGTCTGCTCGGGCAGGTTGTGGTACCCGCTCATCACGCCGGGGCCCTTGATCAGGATCTCGCCGTCCTCGGCGATCTTGAACTCCGACGCCGGGAAGATCGGGCCGACGCTGCCGAGCCGGTAGTTCTCGGGCCGGTTCAGCGACGAGCCGGCCGCGGTCTCGGACAGCCCGTACCCCTCGAGGATCAGCAGCCCGGCGGCGTGGAACCACTCCGCCAGGTGCTTGTCGAGGGCGGCGGACCCGGAGACGAAGAAGCGGATCCGGCCACCGAAGCGGGCCCGGATCTTCGACAGCACGAGCTTGTCGGCGACCGCGTACTGGGCCGCGAGCACACCGCTCGGCTCCTTGCCCTGCTGGCGGAGCTTCGAGACCTTGGCGCCGACGCCGAAGGCCCAGTGGAACAGTTTGGCCTTCACCCCGCCCTCGGACTCCATCATCGTGACGATCCGCGCGTGCGCCTTCTCGAAGACCCGCGGCGCGGCGGCCATGAACGTCGGCTGGACCACGGCCGCGTTCTCGACGATCTTGTCGACCCGGCCGTCGATCGCGGTCGCGAAGCCGATCTGGAACTGGACGGCCAGCAACACCTGACCGAACACGTGCGACAGCGGCAGCCAGAGGTACTGCAGGTCGTCCGGGCTGAGGACCTTGATCCCCTCCACGGCCGCGCCCTCGTACGTCCAGACCGAGTGCGGCAACCGGACGCCCTTGGGCCGTCCGGTGGTCCCGGACGTGTAGACCAGCGTGCAGAGGTGTTCCGGCTTGATCTGCGCGATCCGGTCGTCGACCGCCTCCGGGTGCTCGTCGAGGTACTGCGCGCCGAGCTCGTCGAGTTTGGCCAGGCTGATCACCCAGTCGCCGTCGCGCTCCTCGGGTTCGCCGTCGATCAGGATCACCTTGTGCAGCGAGGGAATCTCGGACCGGTGCTCGCGCAGCTTGGCGACCTGGCTCTCGTCCTCGGCGAAGACGACCTGGACCTCGGCGTCGGCGACGATGTACGCGACGTCGCCCGCCATCGTGGTCGGGTAGATCGTCGTCGTCGCGGCCGCGGCCACGACGGCGCCGAGGTAGCACTGCACCCATTCGAGCCGGGTGTTCGCGGCGACGGCGACGCGCTGCTCGGGTTCGACGCCGAGCGCGATCAGGCCGGCGCCGCGGCGGCGGACCAGTTCGTCGGTCTCCTGCCAGGTGACCGACTTCCACTCGGTGCCGACCGGGTGACGAAAGGCCTCGCGCTGCGGTGTCGCCGCGACGCGGTCGAGGAACATCTGAGCGAGGTGCTCCTTGCGGGAGCTGAGTACGGAGAGCTGCGGTCCGTCGGCAACGGGCTTCATTTCTGGCCTCCCAGGGGTCAGGTAACCGCAGAGTAGTGAACCCCGCTCCCCGTGACCATGGTCCTCGCCCACCGCAGCCCGGCATCCGCATTACTTTTCCGCAACAGCGCGCGACCACCACCCCGGTACCGTCACGAGCCGTCGCCCAGCGCGTACGCCGTGTCGCGGCCGGCCGGGTGACCCCGGGGTCACGGGATGCTGTTGCGGCCCGAACTGCGGAAGTACGAGGAGTGAGTCAGCGCGATGTCGTCGGACTGGTACACCGAATACCGGCAGAACAAGCAGCTCGACCAGCTCCGCGGCGAGATGGAGTCCGCCGCCTGGGAGACGTCGAGCCTGCGTTCCCGCCTCTCCCAGCTCCAGGGCAGCTTCGAGACCAGGCTGGAACGGCTGTCCGCCGCGTTCGACGCGTACGTGGAACTGTCCGACATCCGGCACGAGATGGCCGGCTTCCTCGACGCCGCCGAGGTCCGCCGGTACGCCGGGCAGGTCCTCACCGCGCTCGCCTCGGACACCGCGTTGCCCCGGCCGGTCGACGACGTTCCCGGGTACTGGCTGCGGCCGGCGGTCGACGCGCTGATCGCCCTGAGCGGCAAGGGCGTCCAGGACGGACCAGCTGAAGCACCCGCGTCCACCGAAGGGCCGTTGGCCGAGGCGCTGCGCGTCGACGAGCGGCGGACCTCGGTGTTCCTCTCCCTCGCGCTCGCGACGCTCGGCCTGCGCCACCAGGTCCGTACCGAGTGGCTGGACACCGCGTTCGGCGTACCGGCGGCCGACGGCACCATCACCCGGTTGCAGCGCGTCCTGTGGATCACGGGCGCGCGAGGCGGATTCGGCGCCGAGGGACTCGCGTTGGTGGTGAAGCGGCTGCAGTCGGTCGCACCGATGCAGGCCGACTGGGCGATGCGGATCGAGAGCCGCGGGACTGCGAACTCGGTGCCGCGGACCCGGTTCGAGGAGGTGGCCGACCAGGTGGAGGCGGCGATCCGGGTCAGCCGGATCCGCTCCGCCGTCGAGACCGTCACCGGGAACACCGAGGCGCTGGAGCCGGCCCGCGACCTCGCGGACGCCGAAGCCGAGAAGCCCGACGAGTACTCCGCGTCGGCCTTGCTGCGGCTGCTGATCTCGGAAGGCAGCGAGCCCGAGCGGGAGTCGCTGGCCCGGGTCGCGCTGCTCCGCGCTCAGATCACCGGCGACGGCAAGGCGGGCGCCGGGACGATCGGCGATCCGGCCGCCCAGGTCGAGCAGTTGCTGCGCGAGGACCTGCAGAACGGGAAGGAACCGCACCTGGCGATCGCCGCCCTGCGCGTGGTCGCACCGAGCGTGCTGCCCGGCGTCGAGAAGGTGGCCGCGACCGCGAGTCGGCCGAGCCCGGCCGAGGTGGTCCTGGCGGCCAACTCCGCGAAGGTGACGATCCGCCCGGACGGACCGGACGCGCTGATGTTGTCGCAGGCGGAGGCCGCGATCGTCGAGACCGTGGGTCCGCCGGCGCCCCGCGATCTGGCCGGCCCGGGCGTGTGGTCCGCGGCCGGGTTGGTGGTCGCGGTGGGACTCGGGCTGGTGCACTGGTTCTGGATCCTGGTCGGCCTGGTGCTGATCGGGATCGGCGTGAACCGCTACCTCCTGGTCCGTCAGGAGAACGCGCAGGCCAAGAAGGCGGCGCGGGATCAGGCCGACCGGCTCCGGGAGCGCTGCACGTCCGCCGCCGATTCGCTGGCCGCCTACGCCCGGGAGACCGACGAGCGGATCGCGAACGTCGCGGCGGACCTCACCGAGATCCGCCGCCGGCTGACCGCCTGAGGGTCAGCGCTTCTTCTCGAGCAGGAGCTCCGCGATCTGGACCGCGTTCAACGCGGCGCCCTTGCGGAGATTGTCGTTCGAGACGAACAGGACCAGCCCGCGGCCGTCCGGTACCGACTGGTCCTGACGGATCCGGCCCACGTACGACGGGTCCTGGCCGGCCGCCTGCAACGGGGTCGGGAGGTCGGCCAGCTCGACCCCGGCGGCGTCCGCGAGCAACTCGGTCGCGCGCTCCGGCGAGATCGGCGCGGCGAACTCCGCGTGGATGCTGAGCGAGTGACCGGTGAAGACGGGCACCCGGACGCAGGTCCCGGCGACCGGGAGGTCCGGCAGGTGCAGGATCTTGCGGCTCTCGTTCCGCAGCTTCTGCTCCTCGTCGGTCTCACCGGTGCCGTCGGCAACGATCGACCCGGCGAGCGGGAGCACGTTGAACGCGATCGGCGCGGCGTACACCTGGGGCTCCGGCAGCGCGATCCCGGCGGCGCCGCGAGCCAACCGGCCGGCGCCCTCGACCAGGCTCTGGGTCTGGTCCTCGAGCTCACGCACCCCGACGCCGCCCGAACCGGACACGGCCTGGTACGTCGAGACGACGAGACGGGTCAGCCCGGCCTCGCGGTGCAACGGGGCGAGGACCGGCATCGCGGCCATCGTCGTGCAGTTCGGGTTGGCGACGATGCCCTTCGGCAGGTGGTCGAGGTCGCCCGGGTTCACCTCGGCGACGACCAGCGGGACCTCGGGATCCATCCGCCAGCCGGACGAGTTGTCGACCACGACCGCACCGGCCGCGGCGACCTTCGGGGCGAGCTCCTTCGAAGCCGTCTTCCCGTTCGAGAACAGCGCCAGGTCGAGCCCGGCGAAGTCGGCCGTCGCGGAATCCTCGACGGTGATCTTCTCGTCCCCGAACGGCAACTGCGTCCCCGCCGACCGGGCGGACGCGAAGTACCGCACCTGGTCCAGCGGGAACTTCCGCTCGACCAGCAACTCCCGCATCACGCCGCCGACCTGACCCGTCGCACCAAAAACCCCAACTCGCATGCCCCAGAGCGTATAGCCGACCACCCCAGCTCCCGCCCGAATTCCACCATCCGGCCGGAGCCGCACTACCAAAACAATCCAAGAGACGAGCGGTAGAGACCGCGCCCAGCCGACCGCCGCCCCGTAGCTAAGGCTTTTCAGGAGATCGGTGGTGACGCCCAGCGCGCCCGGGGTGGCTGAGGCTTTTCAGGAGAACGAGGGGTGGAGGCCGCAGCTCATCCCGAGCGCTGCCCGGGGCTGAGACTTTTAGGCGAGGTGGCGGCCGCGCTCGGCTTGAGCGTCGGCTTCTATCCACATCGCTTGAAAAGCCCCAGCCACAGGCCGCGATCAGGCTGGGCGCCGCCGACCACAACCGCCTCATGAAAGCCCCAGCCACAGGCCGCGATCAGGCTGGGCGCCGACTTCCACCACCGCTTTTGAAAAGCACCAGCCACAAGCTGCGGTCAGGCCGGCGCCGACGGCACCCCCGCCTCTCAAGAGGTTCTTCTGGGTCAGGAGTCGGAGACGAGGACTCCGCCGTTGGCTACGTCGGACTTCTCGATCTCGGTGAAGACGATGCGGACCGCCTCGCGCTTGGCGCCGAGGATGGCGATGGCGGAGTCGGTGACGGCGGCGACGAACTCGCGGCGCTGGTCCAGGGTGCGGCCGGAGAGCAGTTCGACGGTGATGTTCGGCATAAGTGCGAGCTCCTCAGATCAGTGATGTCGGTTCTTTCAGATGGAACATTGTTCCAGAATCACGCTCAGCCCAGCGCGGCCGTTCGCCTGGCGAGCACCTCGTCGGTCTCGTCCGGGTCGGAGTTCAGCGAGTCGACCAACTCGTCCACGTCGGCCCGGCGTTCCGGCAGCAGCAACCCGAGCCCGACGTACACCACCAAGGAAGTTGCCAACGGCAACGCAACGACCAGCGTGGTGTCGGTCGACCCGATCCCCCACTTGACGATCGCCCAGACCACCAGTCCGACCGCCCACGAGACCAGCGCCGCCCGCGCCCCGCTGCGCTTGAACCAGGGCAGCAGGCCGAGCATCAACGGGATCGAGATCGGCCCCATCGTCGCGGCCACCAGGTCCACCACGATCTTCAGTACCACGCCCTGCCCGTTGGTCGCGATCGCGATCAGCATGCTCACCGTGACGAAGGTGAAGGTGGTGATCCGGGCGAACTTCAGCGTGGCCGCGTCGCTCAGCCGGCGCAGCTTCGGGACCAGCACCGGGCCGAGGTCGCGGGTGATCACGGACGAGATCACGTTCGCGTCGGAGGCGACCATCGCCATAGTGTGCGAGAAGAACCCGGCCAGCACGAGCCCGATCAGCCCGGTCGGCAACAACAGCTGCGCCAGTTCGACGTACGACTGCTCCGGCTTGCCGAGATCCGGCACGAGCAACGGCGCCGCGCACATCGGGATGAACAGCACCAGCGGCCAGATCAGCCACAGCACCGACGAGAGCAACGCGGACCGCTTCGCCTCGGACCCGCTCGGCGCCGCCATGTACCGCTGCGCCAGGTTCCACATGCCGCCGTTGTACTCGAACGTCTTGATGAACAGGAACGCGATCAGGAACACCGTGGTGTACGGGCCGTTCAGCGGATCACCGTGTCCCTCGGGCAGCCGGTCCCACATCGTCCACAGGGTCGGGATCCCGTCGAGGTGGGTGAGCACGCCGACGAACATCGCGATCCCGGCCGCGAACTGGATGACGAACTGGCCGAAATCGGTCAGCACGTCGGCCCACAACCCGCCGAGCGTCGCGTACAGCATCGTCACCACACCGGTGAGCAGGATGCCCCAGCGGATCGGTACGCCGGTGAAGCCGTTCAGCAGGACGGCGATCGCCACCCACTTCGAGGCGATGTCGACCACCTTGAGCGCGGCCCCGGAGTACGCGAGCGCCTGCTGGGTCGGCAGGTTGTACCGCCGGGCCAGGTACTCCAGCGGGGAGACGACGCCGTGTTTCGCGCGCAGCCGGTTCCAGCGGGCGGCGAAGACGAACGCCCCGATCCCGACCCCGACGCCGATCGAGACCGCCCACCAGACGTAGACCGTGATGCCGTAGCTGTAGGCGACCGCGGCGAAGGCGACGAACATGACCGCGCTGTAACCGGACATGTGGTGCGAGATCCCCGACAACCACCACGGGATCCGGCCGCCGGTGGTGAAGTAGTCGACGACGGTCTTGATCTTGGTGCGGGACCAGACCCCGATCAGCACCATCAACACGAAATAGCCGGCCAGAACCGACCAGTCGAGTGCGGTCATGGGTTACCTCCAGTGGGCGGGACGTCACTCGGAGGTTCCATTCACCAGAACACGGTGTCAAGAGGCGGAACCGCAATCGCCATAGAACCGCAGCAGAGCGTTTCACGACCCGGCAGCGTTTGACAGGATGTTCCGTGGAATAGAACCTTGTTCTGTGACGACACCTCAGCACCCTCTCCAGGTCAGGCACGCCACCCACCCCGCCCAGGTCCCCGGGTTCGACACCGCCGGTCTCCGCGCGGCGTACCTGGTCGACGACCTGTTCACCCCGGACACGATCACCGCGGTGCTCACCCACCACGACCGGATCGTGCTGGCCGGCGCCCGTCCGGTCTCCGGGCCGCTCACCCTCGGCACCTGGCCGGAGCTGCGCAGCGAGTACTTCCTGGAGCGTCGCGAGGCCGGCATCGTCAACGTCGGCGGTCCCGGCACGATCACCGTCGACGGCACCAAGTACGAGCTCACCACCGGCGCCTGCCTGTACGCCGGACGCGGTGCGCGCGAGGTCGTGTTCAAGGGCGAGGAGGCCGCGTTCTACGTGTTCTCCGCCGCCGCGCACACGGAGTACCCGACCACCCTGATCCATCCGGGCGAGGGCAACCGGCTCGAGCTCGGCGACCAGCAGACCGCGAACCGGCGGACCATCGACCAGTACATCCACGCCGACGGCGTCCGCAGCTGCCAGGTCGTGCTCGGGGTCACCACGCTGCACGCGGGCAGTACGTGGAACACGATGCCCGCGCACACCCACGACCGCCGGACCGAGTGCTACTTGTACTTCGGCCTGCCCGAGACCGAGCGGATCGTGCACCTCCTCGGCGAACCCGACGAGACCCGGCACCTGCTGGTCGCGGACCGCCAAGCCGTGATCTCGCCGAGCTGGTCGATCCACTCCGGCGCCGGCACGTCCTCGTACAGCTTCGTCTGGGCGATGGCCGGGGAGAACCAGGCGTTCGGCGACATGGACGGCGTCGACGTGGCGGAGCTGCGGTGACTTTCTCCCTGGCCGGCCGGACCGCCCTGGTCACCGGCGCCCGGCGCGGGATCGGCGCTGCCATCGCCGCCGGGTACGCCACGGCCGGGGCGGACCTGGTCCTGCTGGCCCGGGACACCGCCGTCGACGAGACGCTCGACGCGATCAAGCAGAACGGCGGCGGCGCGGCGACCGTGGTCACCGCCGACTTCGCCGACCCGGAAGCGGTCGAGGCGGTCGCCACCGAACTGGCCGCCGAGCGCCGGATCGACATCCTGGTCAACAACGCCGGCACGATCCGGCGAGCCCCCGCGGCGTCGACCACGGCCACCGACTGGCAGCACGTGATCGATGTGAACCTCAACTCCACCTGGGCCGTGACCCGGCCGATCGGGGCCGCGATGGCCGAGCGCGGCGCGGGCAAGATCGTCACGATCGCGTCGTTGCTCAGCTTCCAGGGCGGGATCACGGTGCCCGCCTACACTGCGAGCAAGCACGCGGTCGCGGGACTGACCAAGGCGCTCGCCAACGAGTGGGGACCGGCCGGCGTCCAGGTCAACGCGATCGCGCCGGGCTACATCAGTACGGACAACACCACCGCACTACGGGCCGACCCTGACCGGGAGGCCTCGATCCGGGAGCGGATCCCGGCCGGGCGGTGGGGGCGGCCGGAGGACCTGGTCGGCGCCGCGGTGTTCCTCGCCTCGGCGGCGGCGGACTACGTCAACGGTCATGTGCTCGCGGTCGACGGTGGCTGGCTGGCCCGATGAGAGGTTGCTTCCGCCGCGGCGGAGGACCGGAGGAGAGGTGACAGGATGAGCGACATGAGTTCGCCCTCGGCCATCGACAAGACGCTGATGGTGCTCGACGCCGTCCTCGAGCACTCCCGGTTCACCGACGTGGTCACCGCGACCGGGCTGGCCAAGTCGACCGTGCACCGGATCATGGCGTCGCTGGTCGAGCACGAGTTCGTCGCCCAGGCCGAGAACGGGTCGTACCACCCGGGCCCGAAGGCGCTGCGCCTCGCCGGTCACGCGCTCACCAACGTCGACCTGGCCACGGTCGCCCGGCCCGTGCTCGCCGACCTGGTCGCGCAGACCCGGTGCACGGTGCACGTCGGCCTGCTCAACGGTGACGAGGCGATCTACGTGGCCCGCCTGGACGGCCCCAAGCCGTACCGGATGCCGTCCCGCGTCGGCAAGGCGTTCTGGCTGCACTGCACCGGGATCGGCAAGGCGTTGCTGGCCGAGAAGTCCGAGGACGAGCTGGACGCGCTCATCACCAGGACCGGGCTGCCGGCGCGAACCCCGCTCACCCACACCACCGCGGCCGCGTTGAAGGCCGACCTCGCCCAGGTCCGCGCCCGCGGGTACGCGCTGGACGACGAGGAGAACGAGCCGGGGATCCGCTGTGTCGCGGCCGTCATCCACGACCACACCTCGACCGCGATCGCCGCGGTCAGCATCTCCACGTTGTCCCTGGAGCAGTCGATCGCGCAGGTCGCCCTGATGGCCCCGGCCGCGACCGAGGCCGCCCACAAGATCTCCGCGGCTCTCGGCTACCTGGAGCCGACGGTCTAGACGAGTGCCGGCTGGGGTTTGCGCGCCGCGGCCCAGCGGACGACCGGGACGAAGAGGATGCCGATCCCGGCGAACCAGACCCCGAGGATGAGCCAGCCCGGTACCCCGAGACCGAGCGGGAGCAGGGCCAGGACGGTGGGGGCGAGCATGGTGCTGATCGACATGCTCGTGTTCCAGACACCCTGGTACTGACCTTGGGCGCGGTCGTCGGCGAGATCGAAGCCGAGCAGGAACGAGCCGGACGACTGCAGCAGCTCGCCGATCACCTGGACCAGCGCACCGACCGCGAGCAGGGCCACCGCGACGATCACGCCGCCCCCGGCCGCGCCGGCGAACAACGCCATCGAGGCCAGAAGCAACAGTCCCGCGGTCCGGGTGGCCTTGGCGGCCGACGCCGGGTCGGCGATCCCGCGGCTGGACCGAACCTGGAACAACGCGACCACGACCGTGTTGATGCCGAGCAGCAGGGCCACCGTCCACCGAGGCGCGTCCGTGTGGTCGACCACCCAGAGCGGGATCGCCACGTCGAGGACGGCGTAGTGGATCGACATCCCCGCGTTCAGCGCCGCCACCGCGAGGTACCCGCGATCTCTCAGCGCGATCCAGACGGGACCGCCGTCGGACTTCGGCTGCGGCGCGACCCGCGGTACGGCGAGCACGACCAGCGCGGCGACCACGCTGAGGCCCGCGTCCAGGACGAACATCAGCCGGTACGCCGTGGCGGTGTCGAAGTGCAGCGCGAACACCGCGATCCCGGCGCCGGCCGTGATCCCGATGTTGGTGATCGCGCGGAGATACGCGCGTGCCGCGACCCGTCCGGCGCCCTGCGTGACGGCGGCGATCAGCGCGACCCGGACCGCGCCCGCGCCGCGGTCCACGATCGTCAGGACGACCGAGACGACGAGGAACTGCCAGAAGTTCTCGACCAGCAGGTAGAGCAGGGACAACCCGCAGAGAACGATGCTCAGCACAACGAACAACGTCCGTGGCCCGCGCCGATCCGCAAGATGACCGAACGGCACCGCGGACAACAGACCGAACAAGCCGGCGACGGTCAGGCCGAGCCCGATCTGCGCGACCGACAACCCGACGATCCGGCTGAAGTACAGCACGCTGACGGTCATCAGCAAGCCGTTCCCGATCCGGCTCAGCAAGGTGGCGAGCGCCAACGGCCGCAACGGACCAGGCGCGGGCAGGACCCCCGTCATCCGCGCGCCGCGACGCGCTGCGCGATCTCCCGTAGTTCGTCCATCAGGTCGACCCCGGAGTCGAGCATCACCTGCATCTTGCCGGGATCCTGGTCCCCGAACATGTGCCCGATCGTGACTTCGTGCTCCGGCCGGTGCAGTACCTCGATGGAATCGTCCGCGGCGATCGTGCCGGTCTTCAGCACCTTGAGGTACGCCCCGGGCCGGCCGGCTTGATGGAACCGTTTGACCCAGCGCGGGATCCGCATGCGGTGCTGGAACGTGATGCAGGGGATGCGGGGCGCGCGGACCATCACCTCGACCTCGGGGCCGATCCGCCAGGTCTCACCGAGGAGGGCGTCGGTGATGTCGATACCCTCGGTGCGGAGGTTCTCGCCGAAGAGTCCGGTCGGGATGTCGCGCTCGATCTCCGCCGACCACCAGTCGGCGTCCTCCTGCGCGTAGGCGTAGACCGCCTGATCCGGGCCCCCGTGGTTCGCGGTGTCACAAACCCGGTCCCCGAGCAGCCCGAGCTCACCCACCGGTACCCGTCCGGGTTGAGGTCGCTTGTCGATCGCCGTGAACCCGGACTCCTTGGGCCCTGGAAGAAGCTCCTCGACAACATTCACCGTCAACAACCGCATACCCGAATCTTCACCCCCAAGCCCACCTCCCATCCACCGAGTTTCCTGACGGCGTACTGGCGGACGCGAGCCCGGCGAGCCCTGATCCAGCCCAGCGGTCCCGGGGTTGCTGACTGTCTGGGGCAGGCGAACGGACCTACCCCGGCCAGGCAGGATCCTTGGACCGCGGCACCGGGCTGGGCACGCGCTGACGGGGCGACTCTAGGTACTCAGTCTTGGATTGCTTTGGCGATTGCGATGTTTCGCGTCACCCAGTCCTGCGGCAGGGACTCGTCGGTGCCCGCCTCCTGCAGGGTCCACAACACGTTCAGCAGTTGCCGCACGATCACCCAGTCGCGGGCCCGATCCTCATCCAACCCGCCCGCGTCGATTGCCGCGTAGAACCTCTGCCGCACACGGAAGCGAAGATCGCCGGAGGCAACTACTTCGTCCCAGCGGTTCCACAGCAGCGGCGCGACCTCGTAGCACGGATCACCGGAGAGCGGCTTCGGGTCGATCACCAACCACGGTTCCCGCTCCCCCGCCAGCACGTTGAAGTAGTGCAGATCCGTGTGGATCAACACCCCGTCGCACGACGGATCCGACGCGAAGTCCTCCCCCAGCGAGATCGCCTGCTCCACGTACCGATGCGGCACCGGCGCCGACGACGGCAACTCTCGAAACCCCTGGATCCACCGCTTCAACTCACCCGACAACGTACGGAACTGCGGCCCAGCCGGCACGTGCAGCCGCGAGTAAGCCGCCCCGACCACCTCGCACGCGTCCACGTCGCCGATGGTCGTCAGATCGCGTGACTCCAGCCGCTCCATCAGGATCGCGAAGCGCCGCGGATCCGCCCGCAGCATGCGTACAGCGCCGTTGCCGTCCCAGATCCGCAGAGCCAGGTGCTCGGTCTCCGCCTCCCAATGCGGGAACTGCACCTTCAGTACCGCGCGTGCCCCGTCCGACGTGAGCACGGGAACCACCACCGCGCAGTTCCCGTACGCCGGTCCGCCGTCGACCCGCAGTTCCCACTCGTCGAGCAGTTCGCGGGTCAGGCGCGGCAGCTCGTCGAGCCACGCGGCCCAGTCCGGTCCACGGGACGCTACGACGAGGAAATCGGCCGGGATCTCAATCGGCACTTGGTGGGTCTCCTGACTCGAAGGGAGCGGGGCAGACCCACCCTGACGACCTACTTCTTCGCCTTCTCCGGGCTGTCGCTGGTGCGCAGGGCGGCGATGAAGGCTTCTTGGGGGACCTCGACGCGGCCGACCATCTTCATCCGCTTCTTGCCCTCCTTCTGCTTCTCCAGCAGCTTGCGCTTCCGGGTGATGTCACCGCCGTAGCACTTCGCCAGCACGTCCTTGCGGATCGCCCGGATCGACTCCCGGGCGATGATCCGGGACCCGATCGCGGCCTGGATCGGCACCTCGAACTGCTGGCGCGGGATCAGCTCCTTGAGCTTGCCGGCCAGCGCGACGCCGTACGCGTAGGCGTTGTCGCGGTGCACGATCGCCGAGAACGCGTCCACGGTCTCGCCCTGCAGCAGGATGTCGACCTTGACCAGCGCCGCGGACTGCTCACCGGTCGGTTCGTAGTCGAGCGAGGCGTAGCCCTTGGTCTTGGACTTCAGCTGGTCGAAGAAGTCGAAGACGATCTCGGCCAGCGGCAGCGTGTAGCGCAGCTCGACCCGGTCCTCGGACAGATACTCCATGCCGAGCAGGTTGCCGCGCTTGGTCTGGCACAGGTCCATGATCGTGCCGATGTAGTCCTTCGGGCTGAGGATCGTCGCCCGCACCACCGGCTCGTAGATCTCGGCGATCTTGCCCTCGGGGAACTCGCTCGGGTTGGTGACGACGTGTTCCTTGCCGTCCTCCATCTCGACCCGGTAGACCACGTTCGGCGCGGTCGAGATCAGGTCCAGATCGAACTCGCGCTCGAGCCGCTCGCGGACGATCTCCATGTGCAGCAGGCCGAGGAAGCCGCAGCGGAAGCCGAAGCCGAGCGCACCTGAGCTCTCCGGCTCGTACTGCAGGGCCGCGTCGTTCAGCTGGAGCCGCTCGAGGGCGTCGCGCAGCGTCGGGTAGTCGTCGCCGTCGATCGGGAACAGGCCGGAGTACACCATCGGCTGGGGGTGCTTGTACCCGCCGAGGGCCTCGGTGGCGCCGTGCACCGCCGAGGTGACGGTGTCACCGACGCGGGACTGACGGACGTCCTTCACACCGGTGATCAGGTAGCCGACCTCGCCGACGCCGATGCTCGGCGACTTCATCGGCTCGGGCGAGATGACGCCGACCTCGAGCATCTCGTGCACCGCGCCGGTGGACATCATCTTGATCTTCTCGCGGTGGGTCAGCTCGCCGTCGACGACCCGGACGTAGGTGACCACGCCGCGGTAGGTGTCGTACACCGAGTCGAAGATCAGCGCCCGCGGTGGTGCGTCCTTGACACCCTTCGGCGGCTCGACCTGGGCGACGATCTCACTGAGCAGGTCCTCGACGCCCGCACCGGTCTTGGCCGAGACGCGCAGGACGTCGGACTCCTTGCAGCCGATGATGTGCGCCAGCTCGGCGGCGTACTTCTCCGGCATCGCGCCGGGCAGGTCGATCTTGTTCAGCACCGGGATGATGTGCAGGTCCGCGTTCAGTGCGAGGTACAGGTTGGCCAGCGTCTGCGCCTCGATCCCCTGCGCCGCGTCGACCAGCAGGACCGCGCCCTCGCACGCCTCCAGCGACCGGGACACCTCGTAGGTGAAGTCGACGTGGCCGGGGGTGTCGATCATGTTCAGGATGTACGTCGTGCCGTCGGGCGCGAGCAGGCCGCCCGGGGTGTCCGGCTTCGGCGTGAACGGCAGCCGGACCGCCTGGGACTTGATCGTGATGCCGCGCTCACGCTCGATGTCCATCCGGTCCAGGTACTGGGCCCGCATCTGCCGTGGATCGACCACGCCGGTGATCTGCAGCATCCGGTCGGCCAGCGTCGACTTGCCGTGGTCGATGTGGGCGATGATGCAGAAGTTCCGGATCAGCGCCGGGTCGGTGCGACCCGGCTGCGGAACGGTCGTGGGTCCAACGGGCACGGAGGGATCCAGTTCGTCTGAGGGTGGAGACAGGACAACTGCTCCATCTTCCCATGACACGCCAGCCGTTTCCGCATCGAAGCGTCCGGCCGTGCAACAAACGGCGTGGACCGGGGTCTCTCTACCGTGACCAACATGACACTGGGCCTGGGCCGATCCCCTGCTCATCCACCACCTGACGCGGAGCGTGAGGCGGCGATCACCCTCCTCTATCGGGAGCACTGGGCGGGAATGGTCCGGCTGGCGCTGCTGATGCTGGGCGACCGCGCCTCGGCCGAGGACGCCGTGCAGGAGTCGTTCGCGGCCGTGTACCGGCGCTGGGACAAGATCAAGGACGGGACCAGGGTCGAGGCGTACCTACGGTCGGCCGTGCTGAACACCAGCCGCTCGGTCCTGCGCCGCCGCAAGCTCGCCGTACTGCATCGGCAGCCCGTCGATCCGCCGGTCTGGTCCGCCGAGAGCCAGGCGATGCTCGGCGAGGACCGCCGCGAGGTGCTGGCCGCGCTGGCGACCCTGCCGACCCGGCGGCGAGAGGTGCTGGTGATGCGCTTCTACCTGCACCTGTCCGACGCCGAGATCGCCCAGACGCTCGGCATCACCACGGTCACCGTCCGTTCCACCATCTCCCGGGCGCTGAAATCCCTGGGCGCGAAGCTGCAGGAGGATCGATGAACCTCGACCAGCGTCTGACCGACGCCCTCGACGCCGCGGCCCGGACCGTCCCGGGCGACGCCGTACCGCCGCCGGTTCCTGTTCGGCCGGTACGGCGTACGCGGCCGGTCCTGGTGATCGCGGTCGCGGCGGCGGCCGTGATCGCGGCGGTCGCCGTACCGGTGGTCCTCTCCCGGAACGACGACCGCGGCCAGGTCGCCACCGGCACCTGCGCCGCACCGCCGGCCGTCGAGCCGTTGGCCTACCCGCGGCAGAACGGTACAAAGCCGGCGACCCCGGAACTGGACAAGCTGCCGTTCGGCCCGCCACCGCGAGTCCCGTTCACGATGGCGCCGAACCGCGAGGGGGCGGGTGGCTACCTCGAGGACCTGGGGGTTCGCGTTCCGGTCGAGAAGGGCTTCACGTACTTCAGCCTGGGCCGGGTCGACTGTGGGTGGATCATCGGCCGGCAGCGCTACGGCTCCGGGGGCGAGCTCGAGATCGGGCGGCTGGACACCTCCGGCGCGTACCGGTCGTTCGGTCCGTTCACCGGCGACGGGTTCAGCCTCTCCCCCGACCGGTCGCAGGTCGTGTTCGTCACCCCGACCGGGGACGACCAGGCCCGGGTGACCGTCCGAAACGTTGCCACCGGCAAGGAGGCCACCTCCTGGCCGACCGACCGGGAGGCCGAGGTGCTGGGCTGGAACAGCAACGGGATCTGGTTCATGCCCGAGCGCGAGCGCTCCCGGACCCAGCTGTGGGTGCCGGGCTCCGACCCGGTGTCCGTGGACACCAGCGGGCGGCGCCTGACGGCGTACCGGACGACAGACCGCCTGCTGCTCAGCGAGCAGGAGCAAGTCGACGAGGACGGCAAGGGGCCAGGTCCCTGTGTCCGTGTCGCCGTCCTGGAGGGCACCCGGTTGCGAACTGTCCGGGAACAGTGCGGCGCCAGCGGCGCGGCGCTTTCACCGGACGGGGAACTCCTCGTGACCGGAGGCGCCGTGGTGGCAGGGATCGAGGTCGAAACCGGGGCCAGGACGCGGCTGAACGTATCGCCGCTCCTGCTCGACGCGGACTTCCAGGCCATCTGGGAGGACGACACTCACCTGATCGACCAGACGGGAGTGGGGTCGACCCGCGAAGCGACCCTTCGCTGTGACGTCGCCGGTGGGCGCTGCGAGCGGATCGAGGATGGTCCCCAGCAGACCGGCCCGGCCGGCCCCGACCTCGGACGCCCCTGATCCCTTCCAGCGGCAGAGCCACCGGCCGGGCGACAGTCCGGCCGGTGGAAAACCGGCCGCGGCCGGGTGGCGAGACCATCTACCCTCGGTAGGCATGGCGCACGCACTGGGGACCCGCTTGGCCTACGAACAGGCTCCGGGGCGGGTTCGGGCCTGGGTCGAGGACTCGCTCGGGTCTGCTGTGGTTTCGGCTTCTACTCAGGTGGGCGGGTTTTCGCCTGGGGTTGCCGCTCGGTTGGTGACCGCTTCCGGCCGGCGGGCTTTCGTCAAGGGCGTCGGGCCGGAGCTCAACCCCGACACGCCCACCCTGTTCCGCCGGGAGATCGCCGCCATGCAGGCGATCTCGCCGCTCCCCCAGGTGCCGCGGTTGTACGAGGTGTACGACGACGGCGAGTGGGTGGCGATGTTGCTGGAGGACATCGACGGCCGCCTTCCCCCGCACCCGTGGGACCGCGCTGACGCCGACCGGGTCCTCGGTGCCCTCGCCGACCTCACCGAGGCGCTCACCCCGTCGCCCTGGCCGGATGCGCCGGTCGCCGCGGTACGGAGTGAGGGGTTCCTCTCCCGGTGGGACCTGGTGATCGCCGACAACCTCCCGGTACCGGACTGGGCTGCCGGCCGTGAGGAGGAGTTCGCCGAGCTCGCGCGGACCGGGATGCGGGCGCTGGCGAAGACCGAGGCGCTCGCGCACTGGGATCTACGGGCGGACAACCTGATCCTCACCGACGACCGTGTGGTGTTCATCGACTGGGCGCACGCGGCCGCCGCGCCCACGTGGGCCGACCCCGTGATCCTCCGGGCCGACATGCGCGGATCGCTGACGCTCCCGGATTTCCCGGACGACGACGGCATCACCGGGTTCATCGCGGCGTTCTCCGGTGGGCTCTGGTGGGGCTCGGCTCAGCCGGCTCCGCCCGGGTTGCCGACGATGCGTTCCTGGCAACGCGAGTTCGCCCTGGTCTGCCTCGACTGGTTGCGTGAACGAGTGACCTGATGCAGCGTTCCGGCGGCTCGCGCGTCTCTGGGGTGTGACGAATCCGATGGTGAGCCTCGGGCGAGCCCAGCCGGTACCGGTCCCCGACGACCGGACGGCCGCTGTCGCGAGGCTGTACCGCGAGCACTGGCTGGGCCTGGTGCGGCTGGCCGTGCTGATCGTCGACGACCGGCCGTCGGCCGAGGACGTGGTCCAAGAGGCCTTCACCGAGTTGTACCGGCGGTGGCCGTTGAAGGACGACACCAAGGCGCTGCAGTACTTGCGCAGCACAGTTCTCAACCGCAGCCGCTCCGTACTGCGCAGGCGTCGCGTTGCCCGTCTCTACCTACCACCTGCCGTTCGTCCGGACGAGTCCGCCGAGAGCGCGGCCGAGCTGAGCGAGAACCGGCGAGAGGTGCAACTCGCCCTGCGCAGCGTGCCGCTCCGGACCCGCGAGGTCCTCGTCCTGCGGTACTACCTGGACCTCAGCCACGCCGAGATCGCCCGCCTGCTCGGGATCAGCGAGTCCGGCGCCCGGTCCACCGCGTCGCGTGGCCTCGCGATCCTGACCCGCAAACTCGAGGAACAGCGATGACCGACAGCGAGACCCGTCTCCGCGACCTCCTCCAGGCGGAGGCCGGCCGGATCCCCGAGGACGCCGAGCTCCCGTCCCTCGATCTCGATCGCCCAGGCCGTCGCCGGACCTGGCCGGCTCTCGCCGCTGCGGCCGCCGTCGTCGCGATGATCGCCCTGGCCGTCCCGCTGGTGATCCACTGGACGCGCTCGGACGAGCGGCCGCCCACCGACGAGCCGGTACCGGGCCTGGGCGTTCCGTACCTGGTCGTGGACAAGCAACAGACGCTGCACGACGGAGCGCGCACCGTTCAGCTTCCGGCCGGAGCGTGGACCGTCGACCAGCGGGTCGCCGCGGGCTGGCTCGTGGGGACCGTGAAGCAGCAGGACAGCCATCGCGCCGGCGTCCTCCACCCCGACGGCACGGTCACATTGGTCGGTCCGCTCGGCCCGCGAAGCGTCGCCGTGTCACCCGACCGGACCCGGATGGCCACGTCGGTGAGCGACGACCGAGGACGCGCCCGCATCGTCGTGGTCGACCTGTCCAGCGGGAAGGAGATCGCGGCCAAGACGGTCCCCCATCAGACCGTCGACCTGTTGGCTTGGAACATCAACGGGCTCTGGTGGCAGCCGGCCTACACCAGCACCGCGCAGCCCTCCGTGTGGGATCCCCGGACGGACCGCGTCACCACGCTCGACGTCCCCGGGTACGCGCTCGGGCTGGCCGCACCGGGCAGTACCGATCGGGTGCTGCTGACCACCGGGTACGGCGGAAAGGCATGCTTCGTGGCGGGCCGGTTGGTGCAGGGCAAGCTCACGGTCGATCGCGAGTACTGCCGCGCCGAGACTCCTCGGCACGACGATCCGGTGCTCTCCCCGGACGGCCGGACCATCGTGGACATCGACGAACGCCACGCCGTCTCGGTGGACTCCGGCAAGGTCACCCAGTTGGCGGTGGAGGGGATCGTGAGGCCGTTGGCGCAGCCGGTCTTCGAGGACGCGAACCACCTGCTGGTGGTCAAGCAACTGGACCGGTCTCGGCAGTCGGTGTACCGCTGCGACGTACGGACGGGCGGCTGTGAGGTCGCCTACACCTCGCCGCCCGTCCGCGCCTTCAGGCTGATCCAGCCTTAGCCGTTCACCCGGACGACCGTCGTACCGCGGCCGTCCGCTCCGTCCGAGAAGTTCAGCTGGCCCAGGTACCGCGTGCCTGCGGTGAGGCCGGTCCAGGCCGCTGTGACCGACACCTGGCTCGCAGCGGTGACCTGCTGGGTCTCCGGGGTCGCGGTGAGGTTGCCGGTCGAGGCGTTCACCTCCCAGTGGTCCAGCTTGACCGCCTGTTCAGCGGCTCCCGCGTAGAAGTCCACGTACACGTCGTACGCACCGCCCGCGGGCTGGGCCAGGTTCACCTCTTCCTCCGCCGAACCACCCGTACTCGAACCGAGCAGCGTCGACGTCCCCGCGCGGTACACGAACACGTCGAGGTCTGTCCCCGCCGGGTAGTCCGCGTCGAACGTGGAGAACCGCGCGTACTTCGTCCCGGCCGGCACGTTCACCGTGAACTTGGCGACGTGGTCGTTCGGCGCCGGGTTCGTCGTCGGGAAGGACACGCCACCCGGGTTCTTCAGCGTCGCCTGCTCGGTCGTCGCCGGGACCAGGCCGCTCACCGAGGTCTGCAGCGTGCCCGAGTACCCCGCGGTGAGCGGGACCTGCACCGAACCGCTGGTACCCGCGCCGCTCACCTGGACCGGCGCCTTGACCGTCAGCGGGCGCACCGCGACCGTGCTGCTCACCACGTGCCGGGCGGAACGCCAGTTGAGCTTGCCGAACGAGTACTGCTCGAGCGGGGCGCCGTTGTGCTCGACGGTGACCTTGTACGTCGCCGACTGGCCCGGCAGGACGACCAGGACCTTCGGAGTGACCGTCACCTTGAACCCGGCGAGTCCCTCGACCTTCGGGAAGTACGCCTCGGGCAGCTTGCCGACGTTGCGGACCGTCCGCTGGACCGTCTGCTTGCCGGCCAGGTCGCCGATCGCGATGGTCGGATAGTTCAGGTCGCTCGGGTCGATCTTGCCCTTGGCGCACAGTTCGTGCGTGGACGCGACCTGGCCGGATCCGCAGACGAACTTGGCCCAGTCGTCGTAGGAGGAGTCGTAGACCAGACCCGGGTCCATCGCGTTCTTCGGCTGGATCAGGCCGGCGCCGTAGCCGAACGGGTTGCCCGGCGACCCGGAGTCGTTCTGGATCGGCTTGCCGCTGCTGTCCAGGTCCGTCCCGGTGGTGAGCAGCGCCGACTTGATCGCCATCGGGGACCAGGTCGGGTACTTGCCCTTGAGCACCGCGGCCGCCCCGGCGACGTGCGGCGCCGCCATCGAGGTTCCGCTCATGAACGCGTACTGGCCGCCGGCCGCGCTGAACGCGGTGGTCGCGGCGAGCACGTTGGTCCCGGGCGCCATCACGTCCGGCTTGAGCAGGTCACCGTTCCCGGCGAGGGCGGGACCGCGGCTCGACGTACTGGCGACCTTCGGCGCGTTCACCCGCACCGTCTGGGCCGCGCCGATCTGCGCGGTCGGGGCCGTGGTGGACCCGACGTACGCCTTCACCTCGGGGCCGGCGACGTGGTCCAGGTGGACCGTCGGGACCGAGTGCAGGTCGGAGTCGAGCGTGCTCGCGGTCGGGTTGACCAGGATCACGCCGATACCGCCCGCGTTCTTCACCTGCAGGCTCTTGTCGACGCGGGCGCTCACCCCGCGGTCGCAGACGACGATCTTGCCCTCGACCTTGGCCGGGTCGAGCGTGTCCGGCATGCACAGCACCAGGTTGGTCTGGTTCGCCCCGGCGACGCCCGCGTCCTTGGCCAGGATCACCGGCGCGGACGGCGTCCCGGCGCCGATGCCCGCGCCCGTGTACGCCTTGCCGTTGCCGAGGGTGACCGTGGTCTGGACGTCGCGGTCGTGGGTGCCGTTGGCAACCGTCGTCACCCACGGGTAGTTCTTGCCGACCGTGCTCACGCCGGGGCCGGTGTTGCCCGCGCTGGTCGAGACGAAGACGCCGGCCCGCGCGGCCCGCAGGAACGCCAGGCCAGTCGCGTTGACGAAGGTGGACCCGGATCCGGAGATCGAGTAGTTGATCACGTCCACGCCGTCCGCGACCGCCGCGTCGATCCCGGCGACGATGTCCGCGTCCGTACCGCTGCCGCCACCGCTGGCGTCCACGGCCCACAGCACCTTGTAGATCGCGAGCCGCGCGTGTGGGGCGATCCCGGAGCCCTTGCCGTAGTCCCGGCCGAGCACCGACATGTCGACGCCGTAGTTCCCGGCCGCCGTGCTCGCGGTGTGGGTGCCGTGGCCGCCGTAGTCACGAGGCGAGCGGTACTCCTCGGGGATCGGGCGGTCGCCGATTCCGGCGTCGAAGTACCGCGCGCCGATCACCTTGTTGTTGCAGGTGACCGGGGCCTCGGTACCGGCCTGGCAGGTGCCCTTCCACTTCTTCGCGATCAGCGCGTCCGACTGCTTGGTCGTCTTCAGCGGGGCGAAGCTGGCCCGCTCCGGCACGAACCCGGAGTCGATCACGCCGACGATGACGCCGTCACCGGCCTTGTCGACGCCACCGGCCTGCTGCCACGCGCCACCGCGGCCGGACAGTCCCAGGAACCGCGGGGTGTCCACGGTGTCCTGCTTCTGCAGTTCGCTCGGCTCGACGCTCTTCACACCGGACGCCTTGGCCAGCTTGACCGCCTCGTCGTGCGACATCCGCGCCGAGAACCCGGCGTACGTGTAGTTGTAGTCGTACAGCTTCTTCACGTCGGGGACCTGGGCCAGCACCTCGGTGCGCTCACGGGCCAGGTGCTCGACGTACGACACGACCTGGGTCGCGGTCCGGAGCAGCTTGCCGCCGGGCACGATCCGGGTCGCGGGCAGACCGGCGATGTCGCCGTCGTACTCCGCGACCGGGCTGTCGTCGAGCTGGACGATGTAGGCGCCGGTCGCGGACTCCTTGACCTGCGGTTCCGGCTCGCTGCCGGGAGTGGTGGACGCGGTCGCGTGGTTCACCAGCGAGACGACCAGAGCGGTCGCGGACACGGTGGCCACGGTGATCACTTTCAGGCGCCTGCGGGCGGATGCTGGCACGGAGTTCCTCCAGGGCTGAACAGAGCAGTGGACGGAGCTGGGTGGAGCAGAGTGGCTGCGGCACCGTGACCACGAGGGGGCCACGGGGCCCCGAGTATGCCGGTGCGCCCCGCTGATGTCACGCTCGGTCCGACCCGTGTCACCCCCGCACCCGGGACAGCAGGAGGAACCGATGCCCGACGTCCACGAGTCGATCACCGTCCAGGCCCGGCCGGCCGACGTGTACGCCCTGGTCGCCGACCTTCCCCGGATGAGCGAGTGGAGCCCCGAATGCACCGGCGTCACCTGGACCGGGCGCCCCAGACACGCGGTCCCCGGCGCCCGCTTCATCGGCCACAACCGGGCCGGTGTGGCCCGCTGGCACACCCAGGGGCGGATCCTCGTCGCCGAACCAGGGCGCGAACTGAGGTTCCGCATCCACTTCGGTCCTCTCCAGGTCGCCGAGTGGAAGTACGAGTTCCGCGCCGTCGACGCAGAGGGAGTGGACGGCGATGACGCGGCGAGCGGGTGCGTGGTGACGGAATCGTGGACCGACTACCGACCCCGTCTTCTGCGCCAGGTCATGAACCGCCTGATGGGTGACCGCCGGGACCTCAACGCCCAAGGCATCAGAACCACCCTGACCCGCCTGAAGGCCGCCGCCGAGGCGATCCCCGCCTGAGCTGGGTGGCGGCTGGTTTGGTGGAGGTGCGGGGTTGTTGGTAATCTGTTTCTTCGCGCGTGTGCGTTGGTACTCACCCGTGCACGCACCACCTTTTCCTGTACTGACCGCATACTCCTGATCGAGGCTCTGCTCCGTGGCGAACATCAAGTCCCAGATCAAGCGCAACCGCCAGAACGAGGCTGCGCGACTTCGCAACAAGTCGGTGAAGTCGACCCTCAAGACGGCAGTTCGTGCTTTCCGTGAGTCCGCCGAGGCCGGCGACTCCGCGAAGGCGCAGGAGCACGCCCGCGTGGCCGGCCGTCTGCTCGACAAGGCCGCCAGCAAGGGTGTCATCCACGCCAACCAGGCTGCCAACCGGAAGTCCGCCATCTTCAAGAAGGCCGCTTCCCTCTGACAACGCCCGAACGATCGGCCCTCCAGCACCATTGGACCGGGCCGATCGTTTTTGCGTGCCTGGAGCCAGCACCACCTCGCCCATGAGGCCCGCGCTGAGCTGACCCCGCGTGATCTGCCGGGGACCCGCCCCAAGCGACTTGTACTCCGCCGTGGCTGCCCGCGCTCTGCGGCAGCGGCTGAATTGTGGTGTTCGGGACCTGCTTGACCCACTGGATTCGACCCGCTGCGGCTCGTGTTCTGTTGCGCGAGCGCCTACTGTGGATCGTCTGTCCGTCCTTGCGCCGATCCGCACCACTTCGTGAACCGCTTCAGACAACAGAATCGGTCGGCGCCGGGTGTACCCCAGGACCGGGAGCAGTCCGTGCTGGGCAGCACGTGCAAAGGTCCGTCCACCGAAAGCGCCTACTCCAGGATCCGTGTGCGGTAGCGAATCCATCGATCGAGTAGGCGCCAAGGACTGCTCCCCGGTCGCCCTCCACCCCCGGGCTCGCTCCCCGCAGGGTGCGAGGGCGACCACCCACTTTCGTGGAAAGCCACCCACTTCATTCAACGCACGACCGGCGGAACAGTTATCGCCGGATTTCCCCCGCCGGATCGCGCCGGGTCAGCAGCGGTCGTCCCGGATCAGCGCCGGATCGCGCCGGGTCAGCGGCGGCCGTGTGCGTGGCTGACGGTGATGACCATCCGCTCCAGGGCGTACCCCGCGTCGCCGGACGCGCCTTTGACGTCCGCGTCCGCCTGAGCGACGGCCTTGATGGCCCGGGCGAGACCGCCGGCCGTCCAGCCCCGGGACTGCTGCCGCAGTTGCTTCAGCTTCCACGGCGGTACGCCGACTTCGCGGGCCAGGTCGGCTTCGCGCAGCCCGGTCGGGGCGCTGGAGTACTTCGCCAGGCCGCGGAGACCGCCCGCCATCGCGCTCGTCACCAGGACCGGGGCGACACCGCAGTCCAGGGCCCAGCGCAACTGCTCCAAGGCCGGCTCGGTCCGGCCCGCGATCGCGGCGTCCGCCACGGCGAAGCTGGTGACCTCGGCCCGGCCGCCGAAGTACTGGCCGATCAACTCGGTACTGACCGGCTGACCGTCGGAGTCGGACACCAGCTGCGAGCAGGCGCCGGCGAGTGCGCGCAGATCATGGCCGACCGCGTCCACCAGGGCCGCGGCTCCGCGCTCGTCGATACTGCCGCCGAGCAGGCGGATCTCGCCGACCACGAACTGCGGCAGCTCCCACGTCTTCGGCGCGGTCGCGACCACCTTGTTGACCGAGGCCTTGCGCAGCTTGTCGAGTGTGCCCTTGCCCTTCTGCCCGCCCGAGTGGACGAGCACAGCCAGGACGTCCTCGGCCGGGGAGCCCGCGTACTCGACGAGGTGCGGCACCATCTCGGCCGGCAGGTTCTCGATCGCGCGCAGGACGAGGACCCGCTCGGCCGCGAACAACGACGGACCGGTGAGCTCGGCGAAGACGCCGACGTCCAGGTCGCCGGCCCCGACGTCGGTCACCTCGACGTCCGTCTTCCCCTTGGACACCGCCGCGATCGCCGAGCGCACGGCCCGGTCGGCCAGGAACGTCTCCGCTCCGGTCACGAGCAGCACGTCGCCGAGCTTGGGCGCGGAGTTCTTTCGAGCAGCCATATCGCGCTCAGCATCCCACGCCCCGCCGACAACCTCGCCGCCACCTGCCGGGATCGGTCAGGGCGAAGGGCCGGAGGTCGTGGTGGAGAGCCGGTTGCCGGGATTGGTGACGGCGATCGAGCCGGATTGGTCGGTCCTCCTGATCGTGGTGCCGAGCCGGGTGAGCAGGTCGAGCGTCCTCGGCGCCGGGTGACCGTAGTCGTTGTCGAGGCCGGCCGAGATGAGGGCGAGGCGGGCCCTGGTGGCTTGGAGGAACTGGTCGCTCTGATACGCCGAACCGTGGTGCGGAACCTTGACGACATCGGCGCGCAGGTCGGGGTGATCGGCGAGGATGGCGCGTTGGGATTCGGGCTCCAGGTCGCCGGTGAGAAGGAGGCGAAGGCCGGCCGCCTCCGCGAGGAGGGTGATGCTTGCGTTGTTCTCCGGCGAACCCTCGTCCGTGGACGGAGCGGTCGACGTCCCCGGCAGCGCCGGAACCCGGGCCGGCCACAAGGTCGTCCACGTGAGCGCGCCGACGGTGCGCCGTTCTTGGTAGGTGACGGCGCGGACCGGGATCCGGTGAGCGGCCGCGAGGGCTTGTACTCGGCGGTGCTCGGCTGGTGGGGACGCATAGGGAGTCACCTCGATCTCGTCGACCTTGCGGTTGTGCAGGACTCCCGCGAGACCGCCCGCGTGGTCGGCGTGGAAGTGGGTCAGGATCAGCACCGGGACATGGCGGATCCCGAGTTCTTGGAGACAGCGGTCCATCGGGGTCGGGTCCGGGCCGGTGTCCACGACGACGGCCGAGCCGGGCGCGACCCGCAGTACGAGGCCGTCGCCCTGGCCGACGTCGCACGCGACCATCACCCAGTCCCCCGGCGGCCAGCCAAGACGGCCGGTCGGCCGGAGCACGGCGACCACCAGCAGCACCACCGCGAGCAACATCGCGATCGGGCGGGCCAGGATCCTGTGGAGGCCGAAGCACAGCGCGAGGCACAGGGCGGTGAGGATGGCGACGCCGACGACCGTGGCCGGCCAAGGGTTCGTAGCGCCGGGGAGGTCGGCGCCTCGCTCGGCGATGAGGATGATCCAACGGGCCGGCCAGGCCGCGAGCCAGCCGGCCCACCGAGCCAGATCCGCACTCAGCAAGGCGATCCCGGCCGCGCCGAAGCCGAGGATGGTGGCTGGGCCGACCGCTGGACCGGCGAGGAGATTAGCGGCGACCGCGACGAGCGAGACCTCACCGGAGAGCCACGCCACGATCGGAGTACAGGCGAGCTGGGCCGCCAACGGACAGGAAACCGCTTCGGCCAGGCGAACCGGGAGCCACCTGGCCAGGGCATCACGCCAGGCTGGTCCGAGCAGGACGATGCCCGCCGTCGCCAGAACGGACAACGCGAACCCAGCTGAGCGGGCGAGCGAGGTATCGAGCAGGAGCAGAGCAATCACGGCAACCGAGAGACTGCGTACCGCGCGACGTCGGCCGCCGGACCCGGTCATCGCGGCGAGCGCGACCAGGCCCATCGCGGCGGCTCGGAGCACGCTCGGTTGCGGTCTGGCCAGGACGACGAAGACGACGACCATGGCGAGACCGACAACGGTGAGGCCACGGGCCCGTACCCCGAGCAGGCGGGCCAACGGGAGGACGAACGCCAGCAGCAACGTCAGGTTCGTCCCGGAGACCGCTGAGAGGTGGGTGAGGCCGGTGGTCCTGAAGTCCTCGATCAGCTCGGCGGGAAGCGCGGACTCGTCGCCCATCACGAGAGCGGGGACGAGCCCACGAACATTCGGGGGTTGATCGGCAACGGACTCGCGCAGACCGGCACGGACGCGTTCGGCGGCGCGGAGCCACCAGGCTGGATCGTCGAGAGGCTTCGGGGCGGAACGAGCGGACAGGATCGCGGCGACGTCGGAGCCGGAATCGACCGGGCCGAGCCGGCCGGTGGCTTCGACAGACTGACCGAAGCGGACGTGCCGCCATTGTTCGGAGCCGATGACGAGGACCGGAGTGCGAACCTTGGTGGATTCGCCGCGAGCGGTGACCTGCTCGAGGGTCGCCTTCACGACGACGTACGGCGGGCGCCGGGACCCGGGCGTACTGCGGACCGCCGGATCACCGGCGAGCTGGAGGCGGACCTTGGCGGTGGCGTTCTTGGCGGCGAGGTCGGGGACGGGGCCGGAGGTCAGTTCGAGGACTTGGAGGGCGGCGGCGCCGGACATGCCTGCGGTCACCGTGAGGATGCCGAGGCAGGTGATCAGCAGCTGTCGCCGGTGGACGAGTCGCTTGCGAAGCCAGAGCAGTAAGGCGAGGGCGCCGGCCAAGGCGGTGAGGACGATCGCCGCAGCCAGGCCGAAGCGCGCCGACCGAGCGGTGAGAACGACCGCGGCCAACCAGCCGAACGCGGCCGGTAGGAGGAGCCGGGCGTCCAGATTCTGCTCAGGCACAACGGGGTCGGCGGCCGAGGCGGTCGCGTCGACGGCGGGGTCAGACGCGGACATGAGGTTTGAGGGATTCGTACTTCTTGGCGCCCACGCCGGAGACCTCTTGCAGCTCCTCGACGGAGGTGAAGCGGCCGTTCTGGGTGCGGTAGTCGAGGATGCGCTGAGCGAGGACCGGGCCGACGCCGGGAAGCTCTTCGAGTTGGGCGAGGGTGGCGGTGTTGAGGTCGACCGGACCGGTTGACTGCTTCGGTCCTCCTGGAGTGCTGGGGACCGGCTGATTGCCGGGGACTCCGACGAGGATCTGTTCGCCGTCGGTGACCGGGCGGGCGAGGTTGAGGGTGGTCAGATCGGTACCGGGCAGGGCGCCGCCGGCCGCGGTGAGAACGTCCGCGACGCGGGCGCCGGGGCGGGTCCGGATGAGGCCGGGGCGGCGGACCTTACCGGCGACGTGGACGACGACGGTGGAAGCGGCCGATGGGGTCGAGGTTGGTTGCGCGGCGGTCGGCGGAGCGCCGGTGACCGGGTTGCCGGTGGTGACGGTGCTCGGGGTCGGGACGGGCTCGGGTTGGGCGCGGATCAGGGAGCAACCGGCCCAGGTCAGGCCGGCGGCGAGGATCAGGACGAGGATGACGACGTGGCGAGGCGCGAGGGTGAGGCGGGTGGTTCGGAGGCGGTCGGGCAGAACGGGGTCGGGGATCCAGCCACCACGCACTTGCTCCTCCTGTTCGTCGGCCGGTCTCGCGGGCGCCGCGGCGCGCAGCCGGGCCAGCGAGTGCTGACGGTCGGCCGGGTCGGGTGCCGGAGGACGGCGGGACATCTTCACGCCCAGGAAGGTACGAGCGAATCCCCCATCGGAAGCAGGCGATCCTCAGCCTGTGGAGAACTGCGGAGGCAAGGTCAGCGCGGGGCCACGACGACGGCGAGCAGGCCGGGACCAACGTGAGCGCCGATGACCGCGCCTACTTCGCGGAGCACGATCTCGTCGGCTTCCGGCAGTCTTTCGGTGAGGCCGTCGGCGAGGGTCTGGGCCTTGTCGAGGTTGGCCAGGTGGTGGACCGCCACCTGGACCTCGCCTTCGCCGGCGCGCTGGACGGCGATGTCGGCGAGCCTGGCGATGGCGCGGCTCGAGGTGCGGACCTTCTCCAGCGGCACGATGCGTCCGCCGCTGATCGTCAGCAGGGGCTTGACCGCCAGCGCCGTACCGAACAGGGCCTGGGCCGCGCCGATACGGCCACCCCGGCGCAGGTACTCCAGGGTGTCCACGTAGAAGTACGCCGAGATCGCACCCATTCGCGCCCGCGCGGCCGCCTCCACCTCGGTCACGCTCGCACCATCGGCAGCGGCGGCCGCGGCGGCCAGGACCGGGAAACCCAGGCCCATCCCGAGGGAGCGGGAATCGATCACGCGGACCGGGATCGGCGACGCCTTGGCCCCGATCATCGCGGCCTCGAACGTCCCCGACATGTCCCCGGACAGGTGGATCGACACGATCGAGCCGGCACCGCCGGCCGCGCACTCGGCGTACGTGTCCGCGAAGGTCTGCGGGGCCGGGCGGCTCGTCGAGACCGGGGTGAAGGTCTTCAACGCCTCGGCGACCGCGTCCGCGCTGGTCGCGCCGTCGTCGTACGCCGTGCCGCCGATCACCACCTGCAGCGGGACGACGGTCACCGGGTACCGGTGCACCTCGTGCGCCGACAACCCCGCTGTGGAGTCCGTGACGACGTGCACGCGGCCTGACATGCAGCGAGGTTACCGGACGGTTTTCGTCGGCGCCCGGTGTCAGACTCCGAGGATGAAGGAGACCAGCGAGGAACTCAGCGAGCTGCAGCGGCTCCTCGACGCCGCCTACGCAGGCTCCACGGACCACCTGAAGGCGATCATCCACGGCGAGCGCAAACTGGACGCGACCGAGCTGACCAAGGCGCTCACCGGCATGCGCACGCTCAACCTGGCCACCGTCACCGCCCGCCACGAACCCAGGATCAGCGCGGTCGACGGCCACTTCCTGCACGCCCGCTGGGTGTTCACCACCTCCGGTACGGCCGCCAAGGCGCGGCACCTCCGGGCCAGACCGGCAGCGAGCGTGTCGTACGTCGACGGCGAGCGGATCGGCGTGTTCAGCCACGGCGACGTCGAGTTCCTCACCGCGGCGGATCCGGACTTCCAGGAGATCGAGGACCACCTCACCGCGCACTACGGCAGCTCGCCGTCGAGCTGGGGCGACGAGATCGTGTACTGCCGGCTCCAGCCGCACTGGATGGTCGGGTACGCCTTCGACAAGGCGGCCGCGCTCGGCGAGTCCTGAACGAGCACGGCGAGGTGACAGCCAACCCCTCCTTGACTGTCACCCCACCGGTAGCTGACTCCCCCTCGTGGTCAGCTGAGACTGCCCCCCGGGGAGCCCCAGTGGCCGGCCCACCGGCAGGTGACCAAACCTGCCGGTCGTCCCGTACCGGCCGAGCCCGCACTCGTCCCCTGTGTCGTGTGCCTGGCTCCAACTGGGACCCCGCCCCGGGTCCGCGGCCCTGACGGTCCGCGGTTCCCGGTGTGTGGTGGGACAGGCCCGCACGGCGCAGCACTCCGGAGATCTCGACAGCCGGTCGGCGCCCCCGCCGTCCGGTCGCCGGATGTCCTCCGCGTCGCCTCGACCCGGCTCGAAACCTTCCCTGGCAGCTCGGTACATCGCGGTTGCCTGATCGCGATCACCGCCCCGTTTCCGCCGCTGTTGCTCGAACCCGACCGTGGTCTCTGCGTGCCCGTGGAACCTGTCCCACGGCCTCTATCCTCGATCGGCGAGGCACGGCCGGACGAGGCAGAAGGACCGGCAGTTGCCCGGCAGCTTCCGCCGATCCGCGTCAGGAAAGGGCGATCAGTACGTCGTCGGCCAGCCGGCGCACCGACTCGGCCGGATCGTTCTCGGGCCAGCCCTCGGCCGTCGTGGCGCGCTCGCACGACTCCTGCAGGACGGCCCACGCCGTCGGCAGCATCGGCGGGTCCATCGTCCGCTGCCACGCGAGCAACTGCCCGCAGAGCCGATCCGCGTCCTCGGACTGCCCGGCGGCATGCAGGACCGCGACGGCCTCGGGCAGTACGTCGAGGAGGTAGACGACCCGTCCTTCGAGCAGCAGCCGGCTCACCGCGTCCTTGATCGCGGAGCGGGCCACCGCGAGATCGCCCGAGCGCCGCGCCAGCCGGCTGCGGTACAGCATCACCAGATAGTCGAAGTAGCCGCGGTGACCCTGGATGTCGGCCGCCGCCTCGTCCAGCAGCGCCTGCGCGACGTCGAACCGGCCGGCCTGGAACTCGACCATCGCCAGACACCCGGCCACCTTGGTCCGCTCCGGGTCGTCGGACGCCTGGCTGTCCCGGGCCAGCTCCGCCCAGCGCCGCGCCTCGTCCAGGTTGCCCAGCTCCAGCTCGACCCGGCTCAACGCCATGTACGCGATCTCGTCCGGATACACGCCCGGGTTGACCAGCGCGGCCTGCCAGGCGAGCAGCAACTCCTTGGCCTCCGGCAACCGTCCCCACCGGGCCAGCGCGAGTCCGCAGATCGCCTGGACCGTCGCGGACCGCTGGACGTTGCCGTGCTCGCGCGCATCGGCCACCAGGCCCGGGATCTCGGCCAGCCCGAGCGGATCCAGCAGCAGCGACCCGGACGACACCAGGCCGCCCCTGGCCACCAGGCCCAACTCCGACCCGGGCGCGAGCAACGTCCGCGCCTCGCCGTAGTACGAGCGGGCGGCCCGGACGTCGCCGGTCAGGTTCGACAGCCGGCCCGCGATCGCCAGCAACATCCCGCTGGTCTCCTCGCCGGCCACGTTCTCCGCGGCGGCGACTGCCCACCGGATCCCGCTCTGCGCCACGCTCGCCTGGTACTGCCACGCGACCCGGAACCCGAGCACGATCCGCGCGGCCGTCTCCCACTCACCGAGCTCGGCGCACCGCTCGAGTGCCACCTCGAAGGTCGCCGAGTTCGCGTTCGCCGCGCGGTACCGCCGATCGCGGTCCGGACTCCCCCACGCCCCGTCCAGGCCCTTCACGTACTCCGCGCACCAGGCGACCGCGCGATCGCGGAACTCGGTCAGGTCGTTCCCCTGCGACGACAGCCCCGCGTACGCGTGCTCGCGGATCGTCTCGAGCATCTTGTACCGGGCGCCGTACAACTGCTCGAACTCCAGCACCGGCTGCAACAGCGACTTGTCGGCCAGCTCGGCCAGCAACATCGGGACGTCGAGCTCGTCGATCGGCTCGCCGGTACACACCCCGACGACGGCGTCCAATGTGAACGGCGACCCCAGCATCGACGCCCGGTACAGCAGCTGGCGGGCCGGGTCCGACAACGCGTCCACGCTCCACGCGATCGTATCCGCCAACGTCCGCTGGTGCGGCGCACCGAAGCGCCGTGGCCCGGACAGCAACCGGAACCGGTCGTCCAGCGCGGCCAGGATCGTCTCGACCGACAGCGACCCGGCCCGGGCGGCCGCGAGCTCCAGCGCGAGCGGCAAACCGTCCAGCCGCTGGCACAGCCGAGCCACGGTCGCCGCGTTGTCCGCGGTCAGCCGGAAGTCGGGCCGGACCCGGGTCGCCCGGCGCACGAACATCTCCACGGCCGGGCTGGCCGCGATCTCGGCCAGGTCCTTGTCGTTCGCCGGGACCCCGAGCACCTGGACCCGGCGGACCACCTCGTCCGGCAGCCCGAGCGGGATCCGCGAGGTCACCAGCACGCCGACCCCGGGGAAGCTGCGCACCATCCGATTGGCGACGGTCGCGACTCCGTCGAGCACGTGCTCCGCGTTGTCCTCGACGATGACCAGGTCACCGGGTTTGCGGCCGGACAGCACGTCGTCCAGATCCGACGTCCCAGGCGCTGTCCCGAACGCGTCCAGGATCGCCGACGGGACGGCGGCGTCGCGCTGCACCGTGGTCAGGTCCACGACGACCACCGTGGTGTCCACGCCGGAGAAGCGGTCGGCGGCCGCGAGGGCGAGCTCGGTCTTGCCGACACCGCCCGGACCGACCAGGGTGACCAGCCTGTTCTGCCGGAGCAGGTCCTCCAGCTCGGTCAGCTCCTGTTCACGCCCGACCAGGCCGTCGGGGATGGGCCGCGTCCCCCGCCAGCGCAGTCCGGTCGGCACCGGGTCGGCGACCGAGACCACCGAGACGGCCTGCCGGGGTGGGGCGTGACCGGCAGCGGTGAGGAACGTCGCCGCGTCGCCGTCACGCAGGCCGAGTCCTTCGGCGAGCAGGCGGACCGAGTCCTTGCGCGGCCGGGCGACCCGGCCCGCTTCGAGCTCGCGGATCGTCCGCACACTCAGTCCGGCCCGATCGGCCAGCTCCTCCTGGGAGAACCCGGCCTGGACCCGCAAGTCGAGCAACAGCTCGGCGAAAGCCCGCCGTCCGTCCACCCGGCTCTCCGCGTCAGCCAAGCCCGTCACCCCTTCAGACCCTCACCCGTCCACCGCACAACATAGCGTGACCGCGGGCCTGATTCCGGACGCACCCGGTGACCATGGACAGGGACGGTACCGCGGCGCGGCCCGGACGGAAGGCGGGGAACCACCGGCGAACAACCGGGAAAAGAAATGCCGCGCGCAATTACTGTGCCGGCAGGAATTGCGGGTCAGGCGCTGGCCCGGACGTCCTCGGCCGCATTCTCCGCGGGGTAGAGGGAAAGCACGCCGGACCAGTCCTCGATCCGGGCGCTGGTGACGGCGCGGCCGGCGTTGGCGTTCAGCACGCTGCCCGCGCTGATCCCGCGGGTGGCGCGAACGACCAGCTCGGCGCCGAAGCCGAGCCAGTGTGCGCGCAGAGAGTCCAGGGCCGCCATGCCGGTATTCAATCGAAGACGTGTTTCGCGAACGTAACGCGATCCGCAACATCACGATAAGTCAGCAAAATGCGCGCCCGCGGGGTTACTCGGTAGTCCTTTAACCGGCCAGCCAGGAAAGCCGGACCTGCCGGTCGGGATTGTCGACGTTGGTGTCGACCAGACAGATCGACTGCCAGGTCCCGAGCTGCAACCGGCCGCCGAGCACCGGGATGCTCGCGGACGGCGGGATCAGCGCGGGCAGCACGTGATCGCGCCCGTGACCCGGCGTCCCGTGCCGGTGCCGCCAGCCGAAGTCGCGCGGCAGCAGGTCCTCCAGGAGTGCGAGCAGGTCGGTATCGCTGCCGGCCCCGGTCTCCAGGATCGCGACCCCGGCGGTGGCATGCGGGACGAACACGTGCAGCAGCCCGTCGCCGCGGCCGTTGACGAAAGCCTCGCACCGGCGGGTGAGGTCGAGGACGACCTCACCCGATCCGGTCGAGACGTCGATCAGCTCGGAGTCCATCAGGCCGGGACGATGTTGACCAGCTTCGGCGCCCGCACGATCACCTTGCGGACCCCGCGGCCGGCCAGCGCCTTCTGCACCGGGTCCGAGGCCAGCGCCAGCTGCTCCAGGTCCGCGTCGCTGATGTCCGGCGCGACCTCCAGCCGGTCCTTCACCTTGCCGGCGATCTGGACCACGCAGGTCACCGCGTCCTCGACCAGCAGCGCCGGGTCGACCTCGGGCCAGCCGGCCTTGGCGACGGTCGGCGCGTGGCCCAGGCTCTCCCACATCTCCTCGGCCGTGTACGGCGCGACCAGGCTCAGCAGGATCGCGGTCGCCTCGACCGCCTCGCGGACCGCCGGGTCGGCCGCCCCCGGACCGGAGTCGACCGCCTTCCGGGTGGCGTTCACCAGCTCCATGATCCGGGCCACCATCACGTTGAAGCGCAGCGATTCGATCAGCTCGGTGGCATCGGCGATGGTGCGGTGGGTGACCTTGCGCAGGGCGACGTCACCCGTCGACGGGTCCGCCCCGACCGGCGCCTCGACGCCGTGCGACAGCCGCCAGGCCCGCTGCAGGAACTTCAGCGAGCCACCCGGCGACAGGTCGGCCCAGTCGATGTCGTCCGACGGCGGCCCGGCGAACACCATCGTCAGCCGGATCGCGTCGACGCCGAACTCGTCGATCTGGTCGCCCAGGTTGACCCCGTTGCCCAGCGACTTGCTCATCGCCTTGCCCTGGTTGATCACCTGGCCCTGGTTCAGCAGCCGGGTGAACGGCTCGACCGCGGTCAGCAGGCCCATGTCGTGCAGCGCCTTGACGAAGAAGCGCGCGTACAGGAGATGCAGGACCGCGTGCTCCTTGCCACCGACGTACTGGAACACCGGCATCCAGCGCTCCGCGACCGCCGGGTCGAACGGGCCCTCGGTGTAGTCCGGCGACAGGTAGCGCAGGAAGTACCAGGACGAGTCGACGAAGGTGTCCATCGTGTCGGTGTCCCGCTCGGCCGCGCCGCCGCACTTCGGGCAGTCGACCTCGACCCACTCGCGGGCCGCCGCCAGCGGGGACACGCCCTTCGGTCGCAGGTCCTCACCGCGCAGGTCGGGCAGCTCCATCGGCAGCTGGTCGTCCGGGACCGGCACCTCGCCGCAGGACGGGCAGTGGATGATCGGGATCGGGCAGCCCCAGTACCGCTGCCGGCTCAGCAGCCAGTCACGCAGCCGGTAGTTGATCGTCCGCTCGCCCAGGCCCTTGCCGGCCAGCCAGTCGATGATCCGGGCCTTCGCCTCGTCGACCTCCAGCCCGTCCAGGCTGATCTCGGCGTTGGCGCTGTTGATCGCCGGGCCGTCCCCGGTGTACGCCTGACCGTCGAAGTCCTCCGGCGGCTGCACGGTCCGGACGATCGGCAGGCCGAACTTCTCCGCGAACTCCCAGTCCCGGGTGTCCTGCGCCGGGACCGCCATGATCGCGCCGGTGCCGTAGTCGGCCAGCACGTAGTCGGCGGCCCAGATCGGGATCCGCTCGCCGGTCACCGGGTTGATCGCGTACGAGCCCAGGAAGACGCCGGTCTTCTCCCGCTCGGTGCTCAGCCGCTCGATCTCGGTGGTCGCCTTGACCGCGGTCAGGTACGCGTCGAACGCCTCCCGCTGGTCCGGCGTGACCAGCTCGGCGGCCAGCTTCGCGTCCGGCGCGACCACCATGAAGGTGGCGCCGAACAGCGTGTCCGGGCGGGTGGTGAAGACGCGGATCGGCTCCTCGCGGCCCTCGACGGCGAAGTCCGTGAAGGCGCCCTCGGACCGGCCGATCCAGTTCCGCTGCATCAGCAGGATCTCTTCGGGCCACTCCAGCTGGTCCATGTCGTCCAGCAGGCGCTGCGCGTACTCGGTGGTCTTGAAGTACCACTGGGTCAGCTCGCGCTTGGTGACCTCGTGCCCACACCGCTCGCAGCGGCCCTGGACGACCTGCTCGTTGGCCAGCACGGTCTGGTCGTGCGGGCACCAGTTCACGAACGACGCCTTGCGGTACGCCAGGCCGCGCTCGTAGAACCGCAGGAACAGCCACTGGGTCCAGCGGTAGTACTCCGGGTCCGAGGTGTGCAGCCGGCGGGACCAGTCGAAGCTCAGCGCGTACCGCCGGATCGACTCCGCCTGGGTCTCGATGTTGCCGTAGGTGTACGTGGCCGGGTGCTCGTTGCGCTTGATCGCGGCGTTCTCGGCGGGCAGGCCGAAGGAGTCCCAGCCGATCGGGTTCAGGACGTCGTACCCGCGCTGGAACCAGTACCGCGACACCACGTCGTGCAGCGCGAACACCTCGCCGTGGCCCATGTGCAGGTCGCCGGAGGGGTAGGAGAACATCGTGAGCGCGTACCGCCGCTCGGCCGAGCCGTCGTCCTTGGCCTTGAACGGGTCCAGCTTCTCCCACACCGGCCGCCACTTGGCCTGCATGGCGTTGAAGTCGTAGCCACCCCGGTCGATGGGGGTGTCCTCCACCTGCTCGCTCACGGTCCTACTCCATACTTCGTGTCTTGGTTGAGCCTAAATGTGCCAGATGGCACCCCTGGACAGAAAAAAGCCCCTCGCACAGGAGGGGCCGCCGCACTGACCGGCGCTCAGCGGCGCCAGGATGCCAGTACGGCTACGTAAGGAGCAGGCTCACTCGCATGAAGTCAGAATAGCACCGCCGCTCGAACGGCAGCCGGAACCGCGTCCAGGCGGCTCAGCGGCGACCGGGCGGCGGCGTGGTGGGCCGGCGGCCAGGAGCCTGGGACGGCGGGGTCTGGTGATCCCGCCGGGCCACCGGCGCCGGGAGGTTCGCCACCTCGTACTCGGCCAGTCGGAGCTGACCGGTCGTACTCGGCATCGTGGGCGGTTCGGCGGGGCGGCCACGGAAGCGGAGTGCCGAGGTCATGTCGCCGAAGGTCCGGCGGCGCCACGGGCTGATGTTCGTGCATTCGACACCGGTCACGCGTTCCAGGAACCGCAGGTGCGAGGTGTGGTCGAACAACTCGCTGCACACCCAGCCACCGGCCGTCCAGGGTGACACGACGATGCACGGCACCCGGAAACCCGCTCCGAGGGGCAGACCGGCGCCGTGAACGCCACCGGGTGAGGTGAGCTCGGTCGACTCGCCCGGGGTGCCCGCCGGCGCGGTCGGCGGCGGTACGTGGTCGAACATGCCGCCGTTCTCGTCCCAGACCAGCAGGAACACCGTCTTCGCCCACACGTCCGGGTTCGCCGCGATCGCGTCGATCTTCGAGGCGATGTACTGCGCTCCCGCGGCCGGCGTGCCCTGGTTGGGGTGCTCGTTCGCCGCGACCGGCGGGAACAGCCAGCTGACCCGCGGCAGCCGGTCGTTGACGGCGTCGTACTCGAACTGGCCGGCGGCGGCCGGGGTCCTGGTGTTCAGGTACAGCGGCGAGTTCGGCGCGGCCTCGCGGAACCCCTTGAAGTACGGGTAGGCCTGACTCTTCATGCCGCCGTCCTCCCAGTAGAACTTCCAGCTGACGCCGGCGTCGGTGAGGTTCTCGGCGTACGTCCGCCAGGAGTTGACGTTCATCGCGTTGGTGAGAACCGGACCGCCGCGCTCACCCTCCGGGTCGACGGTGCCGGTCTCCCACATGACCCGGTTCGGCGTGGTGGATCCGAGGATCGAGCAGTGGTAGCTGTCGCAGATCGTGAACGCGTCGGCCAGCGCCCAGTGGAACGGGATGTCCTGCTCCTTGAAGTACCCCATCAGCAAGGGGATCCGGGACTGGTCGCCCGAGATGTAGCGGTAGCTCGCCGGCATCCACTGATCCATCCGGCCGCCGTTCCACGCCATGTGCGACGGGTCCCAGGCATAGGCGCCGGCCGACGGCATGCCCAGCGCGGACGTGGTCCGGCTGTCCAGGTGGAACGGCAGCTGGTACCCGTCCGGGTTCTTGTCGGTCGGCTGGTAGAACACGTTCCGGCCGGTCGGCAGCCGGATCGCGTCCGGATCCGAGAAGCCGGCTACCCCGGACATCGCACCGAAGTAGTGGTCGAAGCTCCGGTTCTCCTGCATCAGCAGAACGACGTGCTCGACGTCCCGCAGCGACGGCTGCTTGCTCGGCGGCGGTGACGCGAGCGCCTTCTCGACGTTGGGCGCCAGGGCCGCCAGGGCCATTCCAGCTCCCCCGGCGGCGGCCGCGGAACCGAGCAGCCGGCGCCTGGTGAACGTCGTACCGCGCGAAGCCTGGCTCTCGTCGGTCATCTCTGCTCCAACCCTCGGTGTCGACCAGCGGCCTGCACCGTACGGCTGGGTCCGTGAACCCGCTGTGGCGTGCCGAGGACGCGGAGCACAACGTCAGACATCCCCTAGAGGAACTCCGTCCCACCGGTCCGCCGGTGCTCCCCCGGCGTCCGGCCGTAGTGGCGGCGGAACGCGGTCGAGAACGGGCGTACGTCGGAGTACCCGCAGGCGCGGGCCACCTCGGTGACGGTGACCGATGGATCCAGCAGGAGCTGTGCGGCCAGTTCGAGCCGGAGGCGGCGCAGCGTGGCCATGATCGACGCACCGGTCTGCTGGTTGAAGAGACGCTCGGCGTGCCGCTCCGAGAGATGCGCGGCGGCGGCCACGTCCCGCACGGTGATCGGCCGGGACAGGTTGTCGCGGAGGTGCCGCTGCATCGCCTCGACCACCAGCAACCCGCGGTCGCGGCGTACCGGCTCCACGGCGAGGTCCTCGTCCACCGCGAAGGCGCGCGCGGTCTCGACGACCAGGGTGGAGCCGAGTGCCGCCAAGGTCGTGCTGTACCCCGCAACGGGTGCGGCTGCCTCGGCGGCGAGCGCCGTGATCAGCGCGGGCAGGGTGCCGACGCGGTCCGACATCACCGGTCCACCGGTACGGACGAGGCCGGACCACCACCCCGGCTCACCAGGGTCCGCCGCCGGCCGGTTGTCCGTGGCGACCGGCCGGAAGGTGAAGCCCCAGAACGCGATCCCCAGTGGTTCGGACCGGCTGGACTCGATCTCGTGGACGTCGCCCGGTCGCGCGAGGAACACCGACCCGGGCGCGATGTCGTACTGCACCGCACCGTTGTTGAAGCGGCCCTCACCCGTGTAGGCGAGGCAGACCTCGTGGAACGAGTGGCTGTGCCAGTAGTTCCGCCAGTACTCCGGCCGGTAGTGCCCCCAGCTGAGGAAGTCCGCGCGGAACCCGTCGGCCTCGCAGGACTCCAGCAGTCCGGCGAGGTCGACGAAACGGTCCGCGGTCGCGACGTCCGCGAGGGTCAAACGCCACTCCTGTGGGTCGGGTCGGTGCCTCGCAGCATCATGCCCTGCCCGAGCGAGTGGTCGTGCGTCTTCACCGTCGGCGGGTCCGCCGGGTCGCGGTACTGGATCAGCCAGGTGGTCCGCGCCTCCTCGCTGACGTTCACGCCGGAGCCGTGCACGGTCAGGTACGTGAAGAACAGCACGTCCCCGGCCTCCGCGGGCTGCGGCGTCGCGGACTCGAACGGGACGTCGGGCAGGTGGTACGAGCCTTCCGGGTCGTGCTCGCGCGGACCCTGCAGGTGGCTGCCCGGAATCACCCGGACGCAGCCCTTCTCCTCCGGCGCGTCGTCGAAGTGGAAGATCGCGGCGCCGACCCGGTGGTACTGGTGCGGGAAGAACGGGTGGTCCTGGTGCAGCGGGAACGGCGACCCGTTCTCCGGCGGCTTCACGAACAGCTTGGTGTGGTGCAACTGGACGCCCTCCACTCCCATCACCGCGGCGGCCACGTCGGTGAACCGCGGGTCCACCATCAGCCGGGAGAAGGCCGCGTCGTAGAACTGCGCGTCGTGCAGGTGCTGGAGCCGGGTGGCGCCACCGGACAGGCCCATCGCCGACTTCCAGGTCGGGTCGTCGTGCCGGTTCAGCTGGGCCAGCAGCGTGTGGCTGCGCTCGCGGTAAAAGGCCGCTTCTTCCTTGCTGAGCAGGCCTTTCACCAGCACGAAGCCGTCCGTGGCGTACTGCTCGGCCAGCGCGGACAGGTCCGGCGAGCGGTGCGTGATCGTCATCTCGAAGTCCTCCTGATCGGGGTACTTCGAGCCTACGAACACCGGCGTCCGGTGGGCAGGACCGGACCGGACGCCGATGTTCGTCAAACGGACATCACCAGCTCACTCGGACGCGGCCGGCGCGTCCTCGTCGGCGGCGGATTGCACCACGATCGGGCGCAGCCGGGCCCAGAGCACGAAGCCGGCCGCGAACACCAGCATCGCGATCCCGCCCCACAGGTTGATGTTCAGGCCGTCGGCCTTGGCCACCTCGTCCGGATCCGCGATCAGGCCGAGGATGGTCAGCACCAGGCCGTAGATCCCGATCAGCGCCGCGATCACCACCCGGATGTCGAACGCGCCGGTCTTCTTCTGCTGTTGGTCAGCCATCGGTCCAGTCCTTTCCGGGTCAGCCGAAGACGATGTTCAGGGCGACGGTGAGGGCGAGCGCGATCCCGGCCAGCAGCGTCGGCCGGCGGTACCAGCCGTGGTCGCCTTCCTGCGCGACCTCGGTCCGGGCCTCCTTCGGGGTCAGCGAGTACACCAGCCCGATCAGCTCGGTGTCACGCTTCGGCGTGGTGACCAGGCTGACCACGACGCTGACCAGGATGTCGACGACGAACGCCACCCCGGCGCCGACGAAGCTGGCCCCCTGGCCGGGCAGGTTGATCACGCCGTTCTCGGACAGGATGAAGACCAGTACCGCGGTCCCGGTCCCGGTGACCAGGCCGATCCAGCCGGCCGTCGGGGTCATCCGCTTCCAGAACATGCCGAGGATGAAGGTGGCGAACAGCGGCGCGTTGAAGAACGAGAACAGCTGCTGCAGGTAGTCCATCAGGTTGCTGTAGCCGGACGCGATCGCCGCGGTCCCGATCGCGACCAGGGTGCCGGCCACGGTCACCCAGCGACCGGTCTTCAGGTAGAAGTCGTCGTCGCGGCCCTTGAGCCCGTACCGCTCGATCAGGTCGTAGGTCATCACGGTGTTGAACGAGCTCAGATTCGCCGCCATGCCGGCCATGAAGGAGGCGAGCAGACCGGTGATCGCCAGGCCGAGCATGCCGTTCGGCAGCAGGTCGCGCATCAGCAGCAGCAACGCGTCGTTGTAGTCGACCTGGCCGCCGCCGGACTCCTTGAACTGGGTCAGCTCCGGCACGACCACGGCCGCGATCATGCCGGGGATGATGACGATGAACGGGATGAACATCTTCGGGAACGCGCCGATGATCGGGGTCCGCCGGGCCGCCGACATGTTCTTGCTGGCCATCGCCCGCTGGACCTCGACGAAGTTCGTGGTCCAGTAGCCGAAGGACAGCACGAAGCCGAGACCGAACACGATGCCGATCACCGAGAGGAAGCTGTTGGTGAATCCGCTCAGCTGCTCCCCCGGCCAGGCGCTCAGCTGCTCGGCGCCGCCCTTGGAGTCGGTCACCTTGTCCACCAGGCCCTGCCAGCCGCCCACCTTGTGCAGCCCGACCAGGGTCAGCGGCAGCAGCGCGGCCACGATCACGAAGAACTGCAGCACCTCGTTGTAGATCGCGGCCGACAGCCCGCCGAGGGTGATGTAGCTGAGCACGATGACCGCGGCGACGATCGTGGAGACCCAGATCGGCCAGCCGAGCAGCACGTTGACGATGGTGGCGAGCAGGAACAGGTTCACCCCGGCGATCAGCAACTGGGCCAGCGCGAAGCTGATCGCGTTCACCAGGTGCGCGGGTTTGCCGAACCGGCGGAGCATGAACTCCGGCACGCTGCGGACCTTCGAGCCGTAGTAGAAGGGCATCATCACGACGCCGAGGAACAGCATCGCCGGGACCGCGCCGACCCAGAAGTAGTGGAACGTGGGCATCCCGTACTCCGCGCCGTTCGCGGACATGCCCATGATCTCGATCGCGCCCAGGTTGGCCGAGATGAAGGCCAGCCCGGTCACCCAGGCCGGCAGCGAGCGGCCGGACAGGAAGAAGTCCAGGCTGTTCGAGACCGCGCGTTTGGCCAGGTACCCGATGCCGAGCACGAAGGCGAAGTACAAAGCGATGATGATGTAGTCGATCGCCTGCGCGTCCAGCCGCAGGATCGAGTCTTGCGCGAGCATCGGCCCTCCGCATCGTCGAATGTGACGCATGGTGGTGTTACCGGTGAGGAACGTTACTCCTGCTCTCCATCATGCTCCCGCCGACCCGCGCCGCGTCTCCCTCCGGGTCTCCACCCAGGGGTTGTTCAGCCGGTGACCCCGGAGTCGTTACCGTCGGTGCGTGGGCCTGAACCGGATGACGCGGCACGGCGAGAGCGGGTGGCTCGGCCGGCTGCTCACCTCGGGAGTCGCCGTCGCGGTCCTGGCCACCGCCCGCCCGGCCGAGCCGTGGGCCTGGTTCGTCCTCGCCGCCGGTTTCGCCGCGTTCCTGATCGGCACTTTCCTGATGACGGCGCGGGAGTGGTGGGCCTTCGGGCTGCTCGGGTACGCCGTGGTGAGTTCCGCGCTGATCGCGGGGATGCCCGGGTCGAACGCGCTGGTGCTGGTCCTGGTCTCGATCACCGACATCGCCGTGATGCCGTTCGGCCGGGGCCGCCGGAACAGGCCGATCATCGTGGCCGGGGTCGCCACGGCGCTCGCGTACGGCGGGTCGGCGCTGCTGTTCGACCGCGACCTCACCTGGTGGCTCGGCCAGCTGGGGTGGGCCGCGGTGCTGATCGCGTTCGGGCTGAACCGGCGGCAGTACGAGATCCAGGCCCGGCAGACCGAGCAACTGCTCGCCCAGACCCGGGTCGCCCAGCGCGAACACGCCCGCGCGGCCGCCCTGGACGAACGGGCCCGGATCGCCCGTGAACTGCACGACGTCCTGGCCCACTCGCTCGGCGCGCTCAGCGTCCAGCTCGAACTCGCCGAGGCGCTGCTCGAGGACCGGCAGGATCCGGCGGCCGCGCTCGACCGGGTCCAGCGCTCCCGCAAGCTCGCGCGTCAGGGCCTCACCGAGGCACGGAACGCGGTGGCCGCACTCCGGTCCGACGACGTCCCGGCGTTGCCCGAGGCGCTCGCGACCCTGGCCGAGCAGCACCGCCGCGACCACGGGACGACCGTGCGGGTGACCGTGGACGGTGCGCCGGGAGTACTCGACTCGGCCGCGGTGGTCGCCCTGCTCGGCGCGGCCCGCGAAGCCCTGACGAACGCCGCCCGGCACGCCGCCGGCCGGCCGGTCCAGGTCCACCTGACCGGCGGTACCGGCGTACGGCTCGAGGTTCGCAACCCGATCCCCGAGCAGCCCGGGGACGGTGGCGAGGCCGGGTTCGGGCTGACCGGGATGCGGGAGCGGCTGGCGTTGGTCGGCGGGACACTGACGGCCGGGCCGGTCGGGACGGAGTGGGTGGTGGTGGCCGAGGTGACGGGTGAGCGAACGACGCTGGTGGAGGTGCCGGGATGAGTGATCGACCGATCCGGGTGGTGGTGGCGGACGATCAGCAGGTGGTCCGTGAAGGGCTGGTCGCGTTGCTCGGCCTGCTGCCCGACGTCGAGGTCACGGGCGACGCCGCGAACGGCGCCGAGGCCGTCCAGCTGGTTGCCGAGGGCAACGTCGATGTGGTGCTGATGGACCTGCGGATGCCGGTCCTGGACGGGATCCAGGCCACCGCTCGGCTGACCGCGGAGTACCCGGAGGTACCGGTCCTGGTGCTGACCACCTACGCCGACGACGAGTCGATCGCCAAGGCCCTGCGCGCCGGCGCCCGCGGGTACCTCACCAAGGACGCCGGCCGGACCGAGATCGGCGCCGCGCTCCGGGCCACCGCGGCCGGTCAGTCCACCTTCGACCCCGAGGTGTCCCACCGCCTGGTCGCCGGGCTCGACCCCGCCCCGGTCCCGGCCCGGGACGGGCTGACCGCACGCGAGACCGAGGTGCTCCGGCTGATCGCGCAGGGGCTGAGCAACCCCGAGATCGCCGCGCTGCTGTTCATCGGCGAGGCGACGGTCAAGACCCACATCAACAACACCTTCGCCAAGATCGGCGCCCGGCATCGCGCCGAGGCCGTCCGCTACGCCTACCGCCACGGCCTCGCCGAAGCCTGACCGACCACGGCCGGGTGGTCAGATCCGCAGCTCGGCCACGACCGGGCGGTGGTCGGATCCGGTCTGCTCCATCACCCAGGCCTTCGTCGGGGTGACGCCGCGGACCATGATGTGGTCGATCCGGGCCATCGGGAACTTGGCCGGCCAGGTGAACCCGAAGCCGTGCCCGGCCGCGCCCTGGGCCGAGCGCAGGCCGGCCGTGATCGGGGCCAGGCTGCGGTCGTTCGCGGTGCCGTTGAAGTCGCCCATCAGCACGACCCCGGCGCGCTTCTCGGTCGCGATCTGCTGGCCGAGCTGCTTGATGGTGTCGTTGCGCTGGTTCGAGGTGAAGCCGCTGGCGCCGATCCGGACCGAGGCCAGGTGCGCGACGTACACCGCGACCTTGCCCTCCGGGGTGCTGACCTCGGCCCGCAGCGCCCGGGTCCAGCTGAACCCGACGTCGACCGACCTGCTCTCCTCCACCGGGAACTTCGACCACAGCGCGACCGTGCCGCGCGTCACCACGTGCGGGTACGCCTTGGCGAACTTGGCCTTGTAGACCTTCAGATCGGCCGAGGTGATCTCCTCCAGCGCCATCACGTCGGCGTCCGCGGTCAGCAGTTCCTTGGCGGTGGCGGCCGGGTCCGGGTTCTCCGCGTCGACGTTGTGCGACAGCACCCGCAGGTCGTACGCCCCGCCGTTGCTGCTCGGGATCAGCAGGTGACCGAACATCATCGACCAGACCGCGATCGGTACGAGCAGTGCGACCCCGGCGGTCGCGGACCGGCGGACCAGGGCGGCGACAGCGAGGACGGGGATGGCCAGGCCGACCCAGGGCAGGAAGGTGTCCAGCAGGCTGCCCATGTTGCCGAACGAGTTCGGTACGCGGCGGTGGAACAGCAGCGGGAGCGCCGTCAGTACGGCGAGGACGGCGATGATCAAGCCACGCCGCCACCTGCCGGCGCGACGACGCTGCCTGGCGGCGGCTCGCGGCTTCGGCTTCCGGTCGGTCGCGGTGGTCTGGCTCGGGGGCATGACAGCGATTGTTACGGACAGCCGGGCCGTGCCAAAGTCCACGGCCGCCCGGAGCGCGGATTTCCTCCCTGCCGATCCTCCGGAGGAAGGAGGAACGGACCGAAAGGACGACGTTTCACCCCGTCACAAACCTGATGCCGAAGGCAACATTCCCGGCGCTACCTCGGTCCGGCCGGCCCCGGCTGCTGGTGGTGATGTGCGAGCTCGCCGAGAACGACGCGGGTTAGGGACTCGCCAGAGCCACTGGTGCGCGACCCCGCCGGTACCGACAATGCGGATATGTCGGAGGAGTCCACGCGGCCGTTCGTCGTCCGCAGACAGCGCTGGGAGACCACCTCGTTCATCCTGTACGCCGGGGTGGTCGTCTTCGCGCTGATGCTGTTGCTCACGCTCGGCTGTGTCGTGGTCGCATGGGCGCGGGACGAGTCGCCGCGGGGGCCGTTGGAGGCGGTGTGGCTGTCCTTCGGCGGGATGCCGCTGATCTTCGCGGTCGGGCTGCCGGTGCTGCTCGGGGTCGGCTTCGTCACCACCGCCGAGGCGCGCCGCGAGTCCGGCGACGAGGACGTGCTGCTGATGATCGAGGACGACGGCGTCTACCTCGGCGGCGACCGCCCGCAGCGGCTGCCGTGGTCCGACGTGCACGGGATCTGCCGGGTCGAACGCCGCGACGTCGACGGGGACGGCGAGGAGACCTGGCACGCCCACGTCGTGGTGCTGCGTCATCCGGACTCCGCGCTGCCCAAGCTGTCGAAGAACTGGGGCCCCTCCTGCGACTGGCCGGAGGGGCTGCTGGCCAAGCACCTCACCTTCGAGGAACTGACCGCCGCGGTCCACGAGCACGCGCCGCACGTCGCCGTGACGGACCGCGGGCGCGTACTCGACTAGGCCCCGTCAGCTCTGGGGAGCGAGCAGCTTCTCCAGGTCGGAGAGCACGTCCATCGCGCCGATCGGCCCGAGCCCGAGGAACCACACCTCGTCGTCGACCCGGTCGACGTGGCCGGCCTTGACCGCCGGCAGTGACTTCCACAGGTTCCCGTTGACGACCTTGGACTCGTCGGTGGTCTCCGGCTTGCCGTAGCTGGAGTAGTAGATCCGGTCGCCGTCGGCCTGGCCGATGTTCTCCTGCGAGACCTCGACCGCCAGGTCCTCGACGTCCTGCACCTTCGGCCGCGGCAGCCCGATGTCCTTGACGATCACGCCGATGAAGGACTTGTTGCCGTACAGCCTGATCTCGCCCGGGCGGAACCGGACCAGCGAGATCGTCGGCGAGCCGTCGACCTTGCCCTTCACCTCGTTGGCGCGCTTCTGGTACTCGTTCAGCAGCCCGGTGGCCTTGGCCTCCTCGCCGACCGCGTCCGCGACCAGCAGGAAGTCCTCCTTCCACGGGAACCCGGGCCGGATACTCATCACCGTGGGGGCGATCGCGCTGAGTTTGTCGTACAGGTCGTTCGCGCGCAGCTTGCTGCCCAGGATCAGGTCCGGCTTGAGGTTCGCGATCGCCTCCAGGTTCAGCTCGCTGATCCCGCCGACGGTCTGGATCCCCTGCGCCTTGCCGGCCAGGTAGCTGGGGACGCCGCTCTGGCCCGCGGTGGTCGCCATCCCGACCGGAGTCAGACCGAGCGCCAGGACGCCGTCGAGCTCACCGCTGTCCAGGACGACGATGCGCTCCGGCTTCTTCTCCAGCTTGGTCTCGCCGAGCGCGTGCTTCACGGTCCGCGGGAAAGCCCCGTCCGCAGCGTCCGAACCGAGCTTCGCGGTCTCGGCGTCGGCGGTGGAGAACAGCCGGCCGCCGGTCGCCACGTCCGTGTCGCCGGGTCCGTTGTCGGACGCCTTGGTGTCGCCACCACTACAACCGGTCAGCAGGACGCCGAGCGCCACCGCGCCCACCACAGCCGTCCGGATCCGACTCCCCATCATGTGTTGCCTTCCTTCGCTCGAGCGGAACGCCGCAGACATTACAGGCCTTTGGTTAGGCAACCCTCACCTGACTGGAATCTGGGACCGCGGTACAGGGTGAAGCTGGTGACATGACCGAGAACCTCGACTGGATCGACTCCTCCTGCACGCTGCCGACCGCCGACCGCCCGCTGCGGGTGGCCGAGTTCGACGCGCTCTTCCGGACCGCGGTGCGCGCGGTCGACCGGCCCACGTCCAGCCTGCTCGTCCTCCACCTCGACCCGGCCGCCGAGTCCGAGGCCCGGGAGCTCACCGCCCGGGAGAACGCGTGCTGCTCGTTCTTCGACTTCACCTTCACCGCCGGTGCCGACGACGTGCTGCTCCGGGTCGAGGTCCCCGCCGGCCGGACCGCGGTACTGGACGGACTCGCCGGCCGGGCCGCAGGCTGGTCGACATGAGAAGCGGAGAACTGGCCGCCGCGGCCGGGGTCAACCAGCAGACCCTCCGGTACTACGAGCGCCGCGGCCTGCTGCCCGAACCCGATCGCAGCCTCGGCGGCCACCGCACGTACCCACCCGAGGCCCTCGAACGGCTCCGCCTGATCAAAGCGGCCCAGCGCCTCGGCTTCACCCTGGCCGAGATCGCCGGCCTGCTCTCCCCGCACTGGACCAGACCCGGCCTTCAGGAAACCGCGGCCGCCAAACTGACCGAGATCGAAGCCCGCATCGCCGACCTGACCACCGTCGCCCAAACCCTCCGCCAAGCCCTCACCGCCGGCTGCCAGGACCTCACCACCTGCGCCCACACCCCCACCTGCCCCCTCCCCCTCACGTGACACCGGGGCCTGACACCCGAGTCGGCCAAACTGAACGCCATGACCGTCCAAGTCCGGCCCGCCACCGCCGCCGACGGCCACGGTCTGCGCGCCGCCGCCGGATAGCGAGCTCCGCAAAGGGGTGCGGCCGCGGCGGGGAGCCTGGACGGTGGCTTCCCCGGCGCGGCCGCTGGTCAGGTGGCTGCTATTTCGGGCCGGACTTGTACTTGTCGTAGGCCTCTTGCTGGATCTGGAGGTACCGGGTCATGCCGGTGTTGTCCAGGCCCTTCACGTACGCGTCCCAGTCGGAGTCGAGGTTCTTCGAACCGGTGATGAACGCCAGCTGGTTCTGGTTCACGTAGTTGTTCAGGTTGGTCTGCAGGGTGGCGATCTCGTTGCCGAGCGCGGGGTCCGGCCAGACCGAGGTCTGCGGGAACCAGAGCGCCTTGTCCTCGTGCCCCTCGTACTGCTTGGTGGCCTGGAACAGCCGCCGCTCGAGACCGTCCGAGCTGTAGATGTCGGCCGGTACGACCTGCTCGTTGCGGAACGCCAGGGTGATGTTGTACTGCGCCATCGCGTCCCAGGACAGGTTCTTCGGCGCCTTGTCACCGGAGAACCGGTACCAGCCCGGCTTGCCCTCCAGCGCGATGTCGCCGGCCTTCGGCGCCCGCCAGCCCACGTTCTCCGGGCCCATCAGGCTGACCTTGCGGCCCTCGTCGCCGTAGATGTAGTCGAGCATCTTGATCGCGGCGACCTGGGCCTCCTTGCTGGCCTTGTTGGTCAGCATGAAGGTGTACCCGGTCGAGCTCGGGTAGTTGTACCCGGTGTAGCTCTTCCCGTCCGGCCCGGTCAGCGGCGGCACCGCGTCGTACTGCTTGTCCCGGCCGTCCTTCGAGTCGAGCTGGACGAAGATGCCGGGCCAGAGCACCGGGACCGTGCCGAGCGTGACCGCCTTCGGGTTGTTGCCCTGGGCCTGCAACGCGGAGGCGTTCTGGGTGAACGCGGCCTGGTCGATCAGCCCGTCCTTGTAGAGGGAGTTGATGTACTTCAGGCCCTCCTTCCACTCCGGCGTGTTCACCGGGGTGACCACCTTGTCGCCGTTCAGGGTGAGCAGCGAGCGGACGCCGTTGTTGGCGCCGACCGGGTTGTAGGCGAAGGCGTTCATCAGGTAGCCCATCAGGCTGCTGTCCTGGACGTCGGTCGTCATCGGGATCTCGTCGGCCTTGCCGTTGCCGTTCGGGTCCTGGGTCTTGAAGGCCTGCAGCACCTTGCGCAGGTCCTCGGTCGTCTTCGGCATCTGCAGGCCGAGCTTCTTCAGCCAGGCGGTGTTGATCCAGAGCTTGTCCGGGTAGGTGCAGTGGAAGCAGTCCGACCACTGCGGCAGCGCGTAGATGTGACCGTCCGGTGCGGTCGACATCTCCTTCAGCGTCTTGTTCTCGTCCAGCGCCTTCTGGATGTTCGGCGCGTTGTCCTTGATCAGCTGCTCCAGCGGCAGCGCGACGCCCTGGGTACCGAGCTTCAGCACCTCGGCCTGGGTGAAGCCGTCCACCCACGGGATCAGCAGGAACAGGTCCGGGTAGTCGCCGCTGGCCAGCGCGATCTGCCGCTTCTCCTTGGCCGGTCCACCGTCGAAGGTGGTGGTCTGCCAGCGGAACTGGATCTTGAACTTGTCACTCATCACCTTGGTCACCGCGTTGGTGTCCAGGTTGGTCGTCGGGTCGGCCGGCGCGAAGGTGTCGATGACCACCTTGTCGCCGTTCATCTCCGCCTTGGCGCTGTCGTCGGACTTGTCCGAACTGCAGCCGGCCACGGCCAGGGTGACGGCGGCCGCGAGCGCGGCCACCTTGCTCACTGTCGAGCGCATTGCGGGGTTCCTTTCTGGCAGGGCCGAGTCAGCCCTTGACGGCGCCGATCATCACGCCTTTGGTGAAGTGACGGGCGACAAACGGGTAGATCACAAGTACCGGCACCGTCGAGATCACGATCAGCGCGTACTTGAGGACGTTCGCCAACTGCTGCTGGTCGAGCTGGTTGGCCAGGTCCTGGGAGGATCCGGTCTGCGAGTTGAGGATCAGCACGTTCCGCAGCACGATCTGCAGCGGGTACAGGCTGGGGTCCTTGAGGTACACCAGGGCGTCGAAGTAGCTGTTCCACTGGAAGATCGCGTACATCAGCGCGATCACCGCGATCACCGGCTTCGACAGCGGCAGCACCACCGACCAGAGGAAGCGCAGGTCGCTGGCCCCGTCCAGCGTCGCCGCCTCGTACAGCTCGTTCGGGATGGTGCTGCGGAAGAAGGTGCGGGCGATGATCACCTGCCAGACCCCGATCGCGCTCGGGATCACCATCGCCCAGCGGGTGTTCAGCATCCCGAGGTCCTGCACCACCAGGTAGGTCGGGATCAGGCCGCCGGAGAACAGCATCGTGAAGAGCAGGAAGCTCATGATCACGTTCCGGCCGAAGAACGTCGTCCTGGACAACGGATAGGCGATCGCGATGGTCAGCGTGACGCTGATCAGGGTGCCGCCGGCCGCGTAGATGAAGGAGTTCAGGTAGCCCTGCATGATCTGCGGGTCGCCGAACGCCACCTGGTACGCGCGCAGGCTCGGCTCGACCGGCCAGAGCAGCACCCGGCCGCCGGACACCGCGGACGCGCTGCTGAACGAGTTGGCGACGATGTAGATCAGCGGCACCGCGACCGCGATCAGCGCCAGCCAGAGCAGCAGCTTGACCACCAGCAGGAAGATCCGGTCACCGCGGGTCTCCGCGATCGACGTCGGCTTGACACTCGTGCGGGCGCTCATGACCAGAGTCCGTTTCCGGTGATGCGCTTGGCGGCGAAGTTCACGCCGAGCAGCAGGAACAGGTTGATGACCGAGTTGAACAGGCCGATCGCGGTGGCCATGCTGAAGTCGGCGTTGATCAGGCCGGTCTTGTACACGTAGGTGGCGATGATCTCGGACTGGCTCAGGTTCAGCGGGTTCTGCAGCAGGAAGACCTTCTCGAACCCGATCGACATGATGTTGCCGACGCCGAGGACCAGGATGATCACCGCGGTCGGCAGGATGCCGGGCAGGTCGACGTGCAGGATCCGCTGGATCCGGCTGGCACCGTCGATCTTGGCCGACTCGTGCAGCGCCGGGTCGATCCCGGCCAGCGCGGCGAGGTAGATCACCGCGGAGTACCCGGTGGTCTGCCAGACGTCGGACCAGACGTAGATGTGCCGGAAGTAGTCCGGGTTGCCGAGGAAGTCGATCGCCGGGACGCCGAACAGGCCGATCGCGTCGTTGACGAAACCGAGCCGCGGCGACAGCACCAGGATCGTCATCGAGACGACCACCACGGTGGAGATGAAGTACGGCGCGTAGGTGACCAGCTGCACCGCCTTCTTGAACAGCCCGACCCGGATCTCGTTCAGCGCCAGCGCCAGGATGATCGGGATCGGGAAGCTGGCCAGCACCAGGTACAGCGCCAGCAGGAAGGTGTTCTTCAGCAGCGTCCAGAACACCGGGTTGGCGAAGAACAGCTCGAAGTTCTGGAAGCCGACCCAGTCGCTGCCCCACGGGCCCTTCACCGGGCTGTAGTTCTTGAACGCGATCACCGCGTTCGCGATCGGGATGTACTTGAAGATGACGAAGTACGCGACCGGCACGAGGATCAGCAGGTAGAGCTGCCAGTGCCGCCGGAAGCTCCGCCGGGCCGCGGTCCGCCGGCTCGTCCGCCGGGGCCGGCCGGACGGCGCCGGCCGCTCCACCACCGGGGCCGGGGGCGCCGGTCTCACCTCGATCGTTCCGCTCACACCGCGTCCCTTCCCTGCCCGCACGGCCCGTGATCGCCCGGCCACCGCTCGGAGTCAAACCGATATCCGATAGGATCTCGGAATCCTTTCCCCGGGAATATGACACAGAACCCGCGACAGTGGAAGAGCCTCGGCCCGGGTCGATATCCGATGTTGACCGAGCGCCGGAATCCCTTGCCTACAAGGGATCCACGCAGTTGCCGACAGCAAGAAAACCCGGGAAACGCCGAGCGGATCCCCAGGCTTCGCCGAGGGATCGGAGGCAGGATCGAGTACCGGTCGGAGACGTTCTGAGCGGGCGTCTCCGGACCGGTCCGGTTTTATTTCTTCCGTTAACTATGTCGCAGTCAACTGTGCCGGCGCGAACATGTCAAGACTTGCCGGCTGTGTCGTTCAGCCGCGCGCGACCCGTACTGTTCAGGCGCGCGCGGTCAGCACCTCGGCGAGCTCGACCCGCCGCTGCTCGGTGGCGGACAACACCGCCGCCTCGACCATCGCGAGGCTGTGCACGTTGCTGCGCGCATCGGTCTGGGAAGGCTCACCAGTTCGCACGCAATGGACGAATTCCGCCAACGAGCCGGCCGTCTGCTCCGGGGCGTCGCCGACCTCGAACTCCTTGACCGGATCCCCCGTCGTCGGGGCGTCGTCCCCGTTCCACAAGGCCGTACCGTGTTCGCCGCTCACCCGCCATGCGCTGTTCCACGAGGTCTCCTGGCCGGGTGCGCACCAGCTGCCGTGGAAGACGAACCGGGTCCCGCCCGCGAACTCGAAGATCGCGGTCGCCGCGGCGTCGCCGGCGAACCAGCTCCAGCCCGGGTTGTACGACTCGCAGTACACGCTGACCGGATCCGCCCCGAGCAACGCCCGGGCCGAGTCGAACTGGTGGATCGCCATGTCCACCAGCAACGGGTACGGCATCTGCTCGCGGAACCCGCCGAAGTGTGGCGCCTTCGCGAACTCGCAGGACACACTCGCGATCCGGCCGAGCTTCCCGGTCGCCTCGCGGAGTGCGGCGAACTGGTTCAGGTACCGCCGTGACTGGCTGATCATCAACAGCTGCCCGGTCTCCTCGGCCACCCCCGCGATGTACTGCGCGGCCGCGACCGTCGGCGCGATCGGCTTCTCACACAGCACCGGCAACCCGGCCCGCAACGCCTCCTCGTTGACCGGGTTATGCGCACCCGGCACGGTCACGTTGAGAACGGCGTCCGCACCGGTCGCGTCCTTGAGCTCGGACAACGACCGTGCCACGGGGACGACGGCCGCCAGCTCCTCCTCGGTGACGCGCTGGGCGAGCTCGAGGTCGAGGTCCACCAGGCCGACCAGCTCGGCGTCAGGGGAAGCGGCGATGGTGTGCAACCAGGCCCGGCCCATCGCGCCGGCCCCGACCTGGAGGATCCGCAGTGGCTCAGGCATCGAACTCACCGACCGCGTGCCGGTTCAGGACCGGGATCCCACGGGCAGGCCGGTCGGTGTACGCCCAGGCGACGCCGTTCGCGATCACCTTGCGCACGTCCCGGTGGTGGTACACGGGATAGTCCTGGTCGCCGGGTGAGAAGTAGAAGATCCGGCCGTGGCCGCGCCGGAAGGTGCACCCACTGCGGAACACCTCGCCGCCGCTGAAGTTGCTGACGAACACCAGCTCGTCGGGCACGGGGATGTCGAAGAACTCGCCGTACATCTCCTGCGCCTCGATCTCGATCGGCTGCGGGACGCCTTGGGCGATCGGGTGCGTCGGGTCGACGGTCCAGACCAGCTCGCGGTCCCGCTCGTTGCGCCAGCGCAAGGTGCAGGTCGTCCCCATCAGCTTGCGGAAGATCTTCGACCAGTGGCCCGAGTGCAGCACCACCAGGCCGAGTCCGGCGAGGACGTGCTCCTGGACCCGGTCGACCACCTGGTCGTCCACCTCGTCGTGTGCCGCGTGGCCCCACCAGACCAGGACGTCGGTCTCTGCGAGCACCTCGTCGGTCAAGCCGTGCTCGGGCTCGTCGAGGGTAGCCGTGCGGACCGTCGCGGCGGCGCCGAGGTTCTCCTCGATGCCGCGCTGGATCGTGGTGTGCATGCCGTCCGGGTAGAGCGCGGCGACGTTCTCGTCGCGCTGCTCGTGCCGGTTCTCGCCCCAGACGAGGACGCGCAGCGGTTCGGGCATGGGTGATCGCTCCCGGGCAGCTGGTGGAGTGGGCGGTAAAACGCTTAACCTGAGGTGAGGTTAGCCGCCGTCGGGGCGGCGCTGTCAAGAGGAGGTCCGGGTGCCGACCGTGCGCGATGTCGCCGAGCGCGCCGGGGTGTCGGTCGCGACCGTGTCGTTCGTCCTGAACGGCACCAAACCGGTGACCCCGGCGACCCGGCAGCGGGTCGAGTCCGCGGTCGCGGAGCTCGGGTACCGGCGCAACGAGCTGGCCCGGGCACTGGCGAGCCGGCGGACCAGGATCGTCGCGCTCGCGCATCCGACCGGGGAGCACCGCTTCGGCAGTTCGACACCGGATTTCGTCACCAGTGCCGGCCGCGCGGCCCGGTCCCGCGGGTACCACCTCGTGCTCTGGCCGGTCGACACCGATGGCGGCGAGCTCCGCGAGTTGCTCGGGCAGGGCCTGGTCGACGGGGTCGTGCTGATGGAGGTGCGGATGGAGGATCCCCGGATCGGCGTCCTGCGGACCGCGGGGACGCCGTTCGCGTTGATCGGGCGGACCGCGGATCCGGCCGGGCTGGTGCACGTCGACATCGACTTCGACCGGTCGGTGGCGATCGCGCTCGACCATCTCCAGAAGCTCGGGCATCGTGACATCGCCTTGGTGACCGCGCGGAGCCCGTTGCCCGACTACGGTCCCAAGGTGCGAACGCGGGCGGCGTACGAGCGGCTCTGTGCCGAGCGCGGGCTGACGCCGCAGCTGTATGACTGCGATCCGACGGCACCGGCCGGGCGGGCTTTGGTCCCTGAGCTGGTCGAGCGAGCGACGGCGGTAGTGCTGATGAACGAGTACGCGACGTTCGGCGTACTCACCGGCCTGGCCCACGCGGGGTACGTCGTACCGCGGGATCTCTCCGTGGTGGCGTTCATGTCACCGGACATGGGCGCGCTCGCCGATCCGCCGCTCACCGTCCTGCACTCCCCCGGGCCGGACCTCGGTCGCTTGGGGGTCGAGGCGTTGATCGATCAGCTGGAAGGGACGGCGCCCACGGAGCCGGCGTTGCTGCCGTACGTGTTCGAGGAAGGACGGTCGACCGCCCGCGTCCGGGCGTGAACGTGGACGTCGTGCCAGCCGTCGAGGTGTTGCCAGCAACTGCGGAGAACGCCTTCGAGCGCGTACCCGGACTTCTCCGCGACCCGGCAGGACTGCACGTTCTCGGTCGAGTGCTCCAGGGTCAGCCGCCGGAAGCCGATCTCCTCGAAACACCAGCGCTCCACCACCCCGACCGCCCGGGTCGCGAGACCACGCCCCCGAGCCTGCGGCAGCATCCAGTACGAGAGGTGCACCGACGCGCCGGCCAGATCGACGCCACGGAGCCCGACCTGACCCAGGGCCTCGTCCCCGTCGTCGACGATCGCCCAGCTCGCCGCGTCCTCGTCGGCCCAGCGGCGGCCCCATTGCGCGATCCAGTCCCGCGCCTCGTCCTGGTCGTCGATCCGGAGCAGGTGCCAGCGCTGGATCTCCGCGTCCCCAAAGGCTTCCCGGACCTGGCCGGCATCCGCTGGACGCCACGGCCGCAGCCCCGGCAGTACTGGCTGATCCCGCTCCCGCAGCGTCCCGGCGGGCAACACCGGAGGGACCAGCTTCGGCATGAGAAACGTCCTCGTCTGACAGCAAAGACCTGACCCGACCATCACGGGGGAACGGCCGGGCCAGGCTACTTCCGATGGTACCCCCGACGGCCGGGGTCAATCGGCAAATTCGGAGGCGGAAACGCCGGTGTCCCACTTACTCTTGCGCGCATGCAACGTCCTTCCTGAAAGCGCACCTCCGCGCTCCGGTGATCCGCCGGAACCGCCGTCGTGCGTCACGTTCCAGCGCCGGGCCGTCACTGCCGGCCGCGCTGCGTCCTGTCCGCATGCCGTGCTGCTTCCAGGAGCCGAACACCCATGTCCTTGCCTGCCCGCGGAACCGCCGACGCGGTCCGCACCTACTACGCCTTCAACGGCGTCTGGTCCTTCCTCCTCGCGCTGACGTTCACCCTCTCCGCGGTGTACTACGTGCGCGACGTCGGGCTGAGTCCGCTGCAACTGGTCCTGGTCGGGACCACGCTCGAGCTCTCCTGTTTCCTCTTCGAGATCCCGACGGGGATCGTCGCCGACCTGTACAGCCGCAAGCTGTCCATCATCATCGGGTTCGTCCTGATCGGCGCCGGGTTCCTGCTCCAGGCGCTGGTGCCGGCGTTCCTCGCGATCCTCGCCGCCCAGGTGCTCTGGGGAATCGGGTACACGTTCACCTCCGGCGCCGACCAGGCGTGGATCACCGACGAGATCGGCGCCGACCGGGTCGGTCCCGTGTTCGTCCGCGAGCAGCAGGTCACCCTCACCGGCACGATCCTCGGTACCGTCACCGCGGGCGCGCTCGGCCTGATCGCGCTGCCGGTGCCGATGACGGTCTCCGGGGCCGGGATGATCCTGCTCGGTCTGGTCCTGGTGCTGGTGATGCCCGAGCGCAACTTCCACCCGACCCCGCGGGCCGAGCGCGAGACCTTCACCCATCTGGCCAAGACCTTCCGGACCGGGATCGCGGTGGCGCGGAGCCGTCCGGTGGTCCGCAGCCTGGTCCTGATCAGCCTGATCTCGGGGTTGTCGAGCGAGGCGTTCGACCGGCTGTGGACGGTGAAGGTGCTCGAGTTCCGGTTCCCCGAGGTGTTCGGCACCTCCGATCCCGCGTTCTGGTTCACGGTGCTCGCGCTGATCGGGACGTTCCTGGCGCTGGCCGCCTCGCTGGTCGTCAACCGGGTGTCGGCCGCCCGCGTGAACAACCTGCACCCGAACGGGTTGCTCGCGTTCCTGGCCGGGCTGCAGGTCGTCGGCGTGATCGGGTTCGCGCTGATCGGCAGCCTGTGGTTCGCGCTGGCGGCGATGTGGCTGAGCCGGGTCGCGCTCACCCTGGCCGCGCCGATCGAGGCAGCCTGGCTGAACCGCAACCTGGAGTCCGGCTCGCGAGCCACGGTGATCTCGATGGTGTCGCAGGCGAACGCGATCGGTCAGGTGGCCGGCGGTCCGCCGCTCGGCGCCCTGGCCGGCCGCAGCCTGCGGACGGCACTGATGGTCTCGGGCCTGATCCTGACCCCGATCCCCTGGCTGTACCTCCGGTTGCGCCCGGCCCCGGACCGGGCAGTCACGGACCGGGCGGCCACGGCCGGCGCGGACTAGTCCGCCTCGGCCTCCAGGCGGCGACGGTCGTAGCCGGACTTGATCAGGCTGGCGACCGTCGTCACCAGCAGCGTGCCGGCGATGAAGCCGAGCGAGGTGGCGATACCGATGTGCGGCAGGTGGATCGCGCCGATGTCGTCGATGTGCGAGCCGTGCAGCGCCTCGATGATCAGCTTCACGCCGATGAACGCGAGGATCACCGACAGCCCGACGTTCAGGTAGATGATCCGTTCCAGCAGCCCGCCGATCAGGAAGTACAGCTGGCGCAGCCCCATCAGCGCGAACGCGTTCGCGGTCAGCACGATGTACGCGTCCTGGGTGAGGCCGAAGATCGCCGGGATCGAGTCGAGCGCGAAGATCACGTTCGCCATCCCGATCGCGGAGATCACGATCACCAGCGGCGTCAGCATCCTGCGGCCGTCGACCCGGGTGGTCAGCCGGGCGTCGTCGTAGTCGTGCGTCAGCGGCAGGATCCGGCGCATCCCGCGCAGTACCGCGTTCTCCTGGAAGTCGCTCTCCTCGTTGTCACCCTCGAGGGCCAGCCGGACCGCGGTGTAGACCAGGAACGCGCCGAAGATGTAGAACACCCAGCTCGCCGCCGCGATCGCGGCCGCACCGGCCAGGATGAACACCGCGCGCAGCACCATCGAGACCACGATGCCGATGTACAGCACCTTGTCCTGCGCGATCGGCGGCACCGCGAACCGGGCCATGATGATCACGAACACGAACAGGTTGTCGACGCTGAGGCTGTACTCGGTGATGTACCCGGCGACGAACTCGCCGCCCGAGGCGCCCGGGCTGAGCACGAACAGCCCGACCGCGAACAAACCGGCCAGGCCGACGTAGAACAGCACCCAGCGGGTGGCGTCCTTGATCGTTACGGTGCGCTTGCGCCGGGCGATCACGATCAGGTCGAAGGCGACGATCGCGAGCAGACCGGCGATCGTGAGGATCCAGACCGCAGGGGACATCGCTGAGACCATGACGAACCTCCGGACGACAGCTTCCAGGTCCGGAGGTCTCTTCCGCCCGGCGAACCGCCCGGACCGGCAGCACCGGGCCGGCCGTCCAGGCCTTCCGTGATGACGACGCTGCCGCTACGGACCCGGTCGAGCCGGGTCCGGGAGGAATACTCCCCTCCACGCCCGCACGACGAACCACCACGGCGGGCGGACCGGCGTACGCACAAACGGGCCGATCGTACCCGTCGCGGTGGGCCGGAGCCGTGCGCCAGATCACAACCGATCCATTCGGCATCAATGTATACCGGATACCACCTTCCGGCCAGTCCCGCGGGGCGCCTCGTTTGACCGCCGCCGGGACCGGGCACCGGAGGCTCCGCGGGGGCGGCAGGTGGAGCCGGACTCCACCGGCGTGAGGCATGGCACGAGGAGGACTTCGATGGGTATCGGTGCGGGAATCTTCCTGCTCGCGGTCGGCGGCATCCTGGCGTTCGCGGTCTCGGACCGGATCAGCGGGATCGACCTGACCGTGGTCGGCTACATCCTGATGGGCGCCGGCGCGCTCGGCCTGATCCTGGCCGTGGTCATCAACGGCCAGCGGTCCCGGACCAGCCACACCGTGGTCGAGGAACGCCGCGACGCGCGGCTGGACCCCCGCGACCCGCGGCTGTAGGACGCGTCAGTCGTCGGCGTGGTCGGCGGCGCCCCGCTTCCAGTAACCGGTGACGAGGTGGTCCAGCCGGTTCTTGCTCCAGGCACGGAGCGGGCGGATCCCGTCGGCCTCGCCGGCCGCGAACAGGAACGCGCGGCCGGCCGCCGGCGGCAGCTCCATGACCGTTGCCGCGAGCAATGACCTTGGCACCCAGCGGACCCTGACCCCGGGCCGCTCGGCCAGCGGGTACGCCGTCTCGTCGTCGTGGTCGAACTCGACGACGAGATCGGCGGACACGTCCTCCGGCGACTCCTCCAGCCACCTCGCGGCCGCGGGCAACCCGGTCGGATCCACGGCGAACACGTAATGGTCGTAATTGTGCGGGAACGCCTTCGCCCCTGGCGGACCAGCGATCGCGACCTCGTCCCCGATCGCGAGCGCCTCGGCCCAGGTCGCCGCCAGCCCACCCGGATGGACGACGAACTCCAGCTCCAGTTCGCGCCCGGCGTACCGCCGGACCGTGTAGCGCCGCGTCGTCGGGATCGGGCGCGGCCAGTCGAGCATCTGGCGGTCGTTCGGGACCGGGACGCGGTGGGTGCCGTCGGGATCCGGGAACACGATCTTCACGTGGTCGTCGCACTGGTAGCTGTGGAACCCGTCCAGGCCAGGGCCCTCCAGGGTGACCCGCAGCAGGTGCGGGGTGACGTACCGCTTGGCGGCGACCTTCGGGGTGCGGATGCCGATCGGGTACGGGATCCGCTCGATGACGGTGCCGTCGGTGTGCAAGGCGGCGACGCGTTCCTTGGCGTGGTCGCGGTTCATCGGTTCAGCAACGGCGCGAACGCCTGGTCGAGTGAGTCGAGGGTGAGCCGCGCGGACTCGTACGTCGCCGCCTGGGTGTAGCGGATCGGGTACACCCGGCCGGCCTTGACCGCGGGCAGGCTCTTCCACAACGGCGAGTCGAGCACGAACTTGATCGCGGGACCGACGGTGCCGTCCGGTTCGAGCGTGTACGTGATCGCGTCGGCGTCCCGGAGGCTCTCGGGCAGCAACTCGATCGACTCCTGCTCGGACACGTCGAGACTGCCGCCACCCTTCTTCTTCACCTCGCCGTAGTACGTCACGCCGACGTCCTGCGCGATGTTCGTCCCCCAGGACCGGGCGTACTCGCGCATGAAGTTGCCCTTGGCCACTTGCCCGTACCCGCCGACGTGGCCGAACTTCAGCGAGCCGAGCACGCCCGCGTACTTCGTCTTCAACGCGGCCGCCTTCTCGTCGTACGCGGCCTTGGCCCGGTCGAAGGTGGCGGTCCGGCCGGCCGCGTCGGACTGGCGGCGGGACAGCTCGCGCCACGCGTCCGGCACGGTCGGGCCGATGGCAACGACAGGGGCGACCCCCTCGAGGCGTTCCAGGTCGATGTCACCGAGTACGGGTGCCGGGACCCCGATCACGATCAGGTCGGGCTCGGCCAGCGCGATCTTCTCGTAGTCGGTCTCGTCCGCGGTCTCGCCGGCGATCTTGTCCAGCGCGTCGTACTTCGCCTTGTCCTCGGCCGACATCATCGGGATCCCGCGTTGCCAACTGGAGATGCCGACGAGTTTGGCGTCCGCCTCGATCAGCGCGGGCACGGCGTACCCGGTGGCGACGACGCGTTGCGGATCCTTCGGGATGGTGATGTCGCCGTTGTCGGCGGCGAACACCCGGGTCTCGGCCGCGGCCGCTCCGGTGTCGTCGGACGAGCCGCAGGCGGTCAGGCCGAGGGTGACGGCGAGGAGGGTGGCGAGCGCACCGGACAGGCGCAGGGACATGGCTGGCGGGGTCCTTCTCCAGGGGTCGGCGGTCGAAGTTAGGCTAGCCTTACCAATCGCGTCCCGATAGCGCGGACGAGACACCCACTGTCGCCGGGAGGACACCTTGAACCTGGTGACCGCGTTCGGCACCGACCCCGAGTCGTGCCAGGAGTTCGGCTACGGCCTCGGCACTCCGGGCGGCATCCTCGTCCTGCGGTACCGGTCCGCCGGGACGTTGGAGTTCACCGAGAGCCGGCAGGACTTCCTGCACCAGTTGTACTGGTCCCCCGACGGCCCGCTCTCGGTCGCCCACGGCACCAGCACCCACTTCGTCGACTCCACCGAAGCGGCCTGGATCCACCGAGCGGTCACGCACTCGGTCCACACGGCCTCCGTCGATCGGCAGACCGTGTACCGGGTCTGTCTGCGCGAGGTCCCGCCCGCCCTGACCGGCGTCCGGATCGGGATCGCGGGAGTATCCCCCGAAGTGGCGGACGTGATCGAGTCGCTCGCCTCCCCCGGCATCGCCGAGGCGGTCGCCCTGGAAGCCCGCGGACGGCTGATGGCCGGCCTCGAACCAGCCGGCCGCGACCTCACCGGATCCCCGAGCACCGGCCCCGGCTTCGCGCTCCGCGTCGCCCGCGCCCTCGCCCACGACCCGGCCGACCCGACCACCCTGGAAGCCTGGGCCACCCGGCTGCACATCAGCCCCAAGACCCTGCAACGCGACTTCCACCGCGAGTTCGGCCGCTCCTTCACCACCTGGCGCACCGACCTCCGCCTCCGCGCCTCCCTCGTCCTCCTCGACACCCACCCGGTCGGTGAAGTAGCCCACCGGGTCGGCTACTCGACCCCCAGCGCCTACATAGCCGCCTTCACCAGAACCTACGGCCACACCCCAGGCCGCCACGCAGTACGCCACTCCCGCTTCGACGCCGGCTGAGCGCGCCGGTTCGTGGGGTGGGGTGGTGGGTACCGCTGACGGATGGACGGTGAGCGGAAAGGTGCGGTTCTCGATGCGCTGACCACTGAGCACTACGTGCTGCAGAGTGCTGCTGGGACTGCGATCAGTGAGAGCGGGGCGCGGGCCACCGGCTTCGTGCTGACAGTTTCGTCATCGATGGTGGCCATCGGGTTCACCGTGGGGAACGAGACCGCCTTCTGGCCGTTCGTCTCGGCGGTACTGCCGTTGTTGTTCGGGCTGGGCGTCGCGACGACGGTGCGGCTGGTGGAGAACGGCGTCCAGGGGTTGATGTTCCAGCAGGCGATCGCCCGGATCCGAGCCTTCTACCGGACCCTGGACGAGGACCACGCGCGGTACTTCGGGAAGTACAGCCGGCACGAGAACCCCGCCGAGGCCACCGAAGCGCTGGCGATGCTGGCGACCAGGACACGGCCCGAGATCGTCAGCATCGCGGCGACGACCGCGCTGATCACCGCGGCCATCGGCGGGATCGCGGTCGCCTTGCTGGTGGTGCGGATCGCCGGCACCGACCGGGTCGCGGTCGCGTACGCCATCGGTGCCGTCGTCGTCGGGATCCTGATGACGTGCTTCTTCGCCTTCGAGCGTTCCCGCTACCGCGACGTGCTGTGAGAACGCCGACGTCGCCGTCGCAGCTACGAGGGTCAGATCGAGCGCCAACTCCCGGTCTCCACCACCATCGACCAACACCGCGCCATCGCCGAAGCAGTCCGCGCCCAAGACCCCCAAGCCGCGGCTGCCGCCATGCGCAAACACCTCAAACAAACCGAAAAAGACCTGACGGCCGCGTTGAGGGCAGCCATCTAACACCCCCACCCATCAGACAGGCCGCACCCCGACGCGGTATCGGCGAGGCACCGGCGAAGTACCGGCGTGCCCGCGCGCGCTCCGGCTGGAACGCGGCCGTCCGCGAGTACACCTCGAACAGGAATCAGGGACCGCGGACATCACACAACCTGTCCACGGTCCCGACGAGCTGTCCGAGGTCCCGGCGTGAGGTGCAACGCCCCGGCGACGCGTCCGAGGTCCCGGCGATCTGTCCGCAGTCTCGGCGTCTTGTCAGCCGAGAACCGAGCGATACCTAGAATCGCGGGTATGACGACTCCTTCTGGGCATGCGGTGAGTCAGTACTCGGACGGGAGTTCGCGGTTGCGGGCCCGGATGGGGATTCACGAGTTCGGGACGCATCCGCAGGGGTGGTACTCCTGGTTGGCGGAGCGGTTGCCGGTGCGGGGGGACGTGCTCGAGGTCGGGGCGGGGAGCGGGCGGCTCTGGGCCGAGGTTCCGCACGACGAGGCGCGGTTGACGTTGACCGACTTCTCGGCCGGGATGTGCGAGGAGCTTCGGGGTGTACCCGGTGCCGAGGTGCGGCAATGCGATGCGACCGAGCTGCCGTTCGAGGATGCGAGCTTCGACGCGGTGATCGCGAACCACATGCTGTACCACGTCGACGATCCGGAGGCCGCGCTGCGGGAGTTCGCGCGGGTCCTGCGGCCCGGCGGGCGGCTGGCCGCAGCGATCAACGGGCGCGACCACATGCAGGAACTCCGCGAACTCGGCCCCGCGATCGGACGGCCCGGGTTGCTCCGCGGGCTGGTGGTGAACGACTTCGCCGCGGACAACGGCGGCGCGATCGTCGCCAAGTACTTCGCGGACGTCGACGTCGAGCGCTATTCCAGCGACCTGGAGATCCCGTCCGCCGACCCGGTGCTCGCGTATCTCGACAGCCTGGGAACCGCGGACCTGACGCCGGCCGAGGCCGCGGCGGTGCGGGACCTGGTCCAGGCCGAGATCGATGCCCAGGGCCACTTCTTCGTCCGGCGGCACTCGGCGCTGATCACCGCGACCCGCTGATCACGGCGATCCAGCTGACCCACGCCGATCCGGCCGAGCACTCGCGATCCCGCTGAGGACACGCGATCTCGCTGCGCACCGCTGAGGACCCACGATCCCGCCGATCACCAGCTGGAGTCGACGGGCTGGCCCTCGGTGTACCCGGCCGCGGTCTGGACGCCGACGGTCGCGCGCTCGTGGAACTCGGTGAGGTCGGCCGCCCCGGCGTACGTGCAGGAGCTGCGGATCCCGGCGACGATCTCGTCCAGTACGTCCTCGACGCTCGGGCGGCGCGGGTCGAGGTACATCCGCGCGGTCGATATGCCCTCGTTGAAGAACTCCTTGCGGGCTCGCTGGAACGGGCTGTCCTCGGCCGCCCGGGAGCGGACCGCCCGCGCCGACGCCATCCCGAAGCTCTCCTTGTAGATCCGGCCCTGCCCGTCGCGATGCGGATCGCCGGGTGACTCGTACGTCCCGGCGAACCAGGATCCGATCATCACGTTCGACGCCCCGGCCGCGAGGGCGAGCGCCACGTCCCGTGGATGCCGGACGCCGCCGTCGGCCCAGACGTGCTTGCCGAGCTCCCGGGCCTTCGCCGCGCACTCCAGGACCGCGGAGAACTGCGGCCGCCCGACTGCGGTCTGCATCCGGGTCGTGCACATCGCGCCCGGCCCGACCCCGACCTTGACGATGTCGGCCCCGGCCTCGATCAGGTCGGCGGTCCCGGCCGCGGTGACCACGTTGCCCGCGACGACGGGGACCTGCGGATCGAGGGCGCGGACGGTCCGCAGTACGTCGAGCATGCGCTCCTGGTGACCGTGCGCGGTGTCCACGACGAGGAGGTCGATCCCGGCGTCGAGCAGCGCCTTCGCCTTCTGGCCGACGTCGCCGTTGATCCCGAGCGCGGCGGCCACCCGCAGCTTGCCCGCGGCGTCGACGGCCGGCTCGTACAGGGTCGCGCGCAGCGCCCTCGTCCGGGTCAGGATGCCGACGATCCGCCCGGACTCGTCCACGACCGGAGCGAGCCGGTGCCGTCCGCCGTGCAACTGGTCGAACGCCGCCTCCGCCGCGATCCCGGCCGGCAACGTCAGCAACTCCCGCGACATCACCGCGTCCAGCTGCGTGTACCGGTCTACGCCGGCGCAGTCCGCCTCGGTGACGACCCCGACGGCCTGGCCGCGCCCGTCCACCACGATCACGGCCCCGTGGCCGCGTTTGGGCAGCAGGTTCAGCGCTTCGCCGACGGTCCCGCTGGGCGTCATCACCAGCGGGGTGTCGTACACGGTGTGTCGCTGCTTGATCCACCCGGTCACCTCGGCGACCACCTCGACCGGGATGTCCTGCGGGATCACCGCCAGCCCACCACAGCGCGCCATCGTCTCGGCCATCCGCCGCCCGGACACCGCGGTCATGTTCGCGGCGACGATCGGGATCGACGCCCCACTCCCGTCCCGCGTCGACAGGTCCACGTCCAGCCGCGACGCCACCTCGGACCGGTTCGGGACCAGGAAGACGTCGTTGAACGTGAGGTCCTGCCCCGGCACCTGCCCCTGCAGAAAGCGCATCCCGCACCTCCGAAGCTCACCGCGCACCACCCGCCACCGGCTCCCGAGCGTACGCCACAGTCCGTCCCGCCAACCCCCACCGACCCCCGCCCTCACCACCCCCAACCCCCGATTTTTCTTTGAGCCCAGGTGTCCGCTAAACTTCCGGAGTCGCAAGGACAACGCGGGGCTTTGGCGCAGTTGGTAGCGCGCTTCCATGGCATGGAAGAGGTCAGGGGTTCGAATCCCCTAAGCTCCACCCCAGGTCAGAGGCCGGTTTCCCTTCGGGAGACCGGCCTCTTGCATGACTTGAGTGACTGAGAACGACCCGGTGAGACCTCACTGGTCGAGGGCGGCGCGAAGTACGACGCTCTGCTCGACGAAGCCGAGTTTGTCGTAGAACGCGCGAGCGGACCGGTTGGCGGCGTAGGCGGTGACGGAGATGGCTGCGGCAGCGTGGGACCGAGCCCAGGTTGTGAAGTAGCGGACCATGGCCTGGCCCATCCCGGTGGAGCGAACAGCTTCGTCGACGTAAAGACTGCGGATCTCAGCAGTACGTCGGCCGAAACGGGTAGGCGACGGACCTGTCAGGTAGCCGACGAGGTGTCCGGCGATTCTCTCGTCCTGCCTTGCGACGAGAACGAGGGCGGACTCGTTGTCGATGAGGCGGATGAAGTCTTCTCGCGCATGTTGCCCTGGCCAACTGACATCGACGAGCGCGTCGTGGGTACCGGCGTCCTCGAGGAAAAGGCGCGTCTCGAGGCGGATCAGGTCGTCGACATCGCCGGCGTTCGCGACCTCGACGCGAATGCTGCGCCTATCGGACATCGACCCATGCTACCTAGCGTGCCTCTGGGAACACCCGGCGTTCGGTTTGACGACGATCCAGCCGCACCTCAAGGACGCCGGCCGGGATGACGTGATGGTCCGCGACGCGTCCAGCGGCTGATCGATACTGCAACCGATAGGTTGCAATCTTCGAGGTTGTGCGGCAAGCTTGACTGCAACCATACGGTTGCATGTTCTTGGAGGTTCTGATGTCTGACCCACGGAGACTTCCCGGTGCTGGTCGTTCGCGGGTGGCGATCGTCCTGGGCGCGTTGTTCGCCGGAACGTTCGTGATGGGGTGCGCCGAGATGCTCGTGGCGGGAATGCTCGATCTGATGGCCGCGGACCTGGCGGTACCGCTGTCGGCAGTGGGCGCGCTGGTGTCCGCGAATGCGCTCGGGATCGCGATCGGTGGGCCGCTGCTGACGTTCCTGACCGCCCGGCTCGGCCGGCGACCGGTACTGCTGGTCGCGCTCGCCGTGTTCACCGGACTGAACCTGCTGCCCGCCCTCGGTGCCGGTCTGGAGGCTTTCATCGCGGCCCGGGTCGTGATCGGTGCGGCGGAGGGGCTCTTCATCGCCGCGGCCATCACGACGGCGACCTCGATCGTGCCGCGGGAGCGAGTCGGCCGCGCGATGGCGGTGGTGATCTCCGGTTTCGCTGTCTCCGGTGCAGTGGGGATGCCGCTGGGCCGGCTGCTCGGCGAAGCCGTCGGCTGGCGGGTGTCGTTCCTCGCCGTCGTGCTGACAGCCGCCGTCGTTCTCGTGATCGCCTTGCTCGTGGTGCCTCGTGTGCCGGGCGAGAGCGAGGTCGGGATGCTGGGCCAACTGCGGTTCGCGTTCGCCCCACCCGTACTGGCGGTGCTCGCCGTCGGCGTCCTGCTGTTCGCGGGCGTCTCGGCTGCACAGACCTACCTCGTTCCCTTCCTGGACGGCGTCGCCGGGGTCTCCGGGCCTTGGATCGGGGCGTGCCTGATGGGCTTCGGGATCGCCGCCGCGATCGGGTCGTTCGGCGGTGGCAGGTTTGCTGATACCGGCGCCGCACGCGCCCTGATCCTCGGCGCCGTCGGTGTCGCGGCATCGCTCGTCGCGATGGTGCTGTGGGGCGCGAACCCGGTCGTCGCGGTGATCGCGCTGCTCGGTCTCGCCCTGTGCAGTGCAGGCATCACGAGCCCCTGGCAGCACCGCGTCGAACACCTCGCCGGCCCCGGCGTGATCCTCGCGGCCTCGCTGCCCGCCTCCGCCGGGAACCTCGGCGACGCCGTCGGCGCCTTCAGCGGAGGGCAGGCGATCGACCTCGGCGGCATCCCCACAGCGATCCTCACGGCCGCGATCCTCGCCATCGGGTCCATCGCCGCCGCGATCGCCAGCCGGTCGTTGCGGCCCGCCCGCCGGCCGCAGACCGAATCGGCCCTGCGCCAGGAAACCGAACCTGCCACCGTCCAGTGACCATCGACCGAAGAACGAGGACAGACGCATGGAGAGCACCCACAACCCTCAGGCCGTGATCGACGCTGACACCTTCAGCGTGCGCCGGACGATCCACATCAGCGCCCCTCTGGAGAAGGTCTGGCGCACCGTCACCGAGCCCGCGCTGGTCTCGCAGTGGTTCGGCCAGCTCGCCCTCACCGGTACAGGTGCCGGCGCCCTCGGCACGATCGGTTGGCCGGACGAGCGCCGGGCGCCGATCAGGGTCGAGACCTTCAACCCGCGCTCAGAGGTCTCCTACCGCTGGTGCAACGCGGAAGACCCGCTCCCGGAGACTCTCGACGAGCAGCGCTCGACGGTCTTCACCTTCACCCTCGAAGCGACCTCCAGCGGCACGCAGCTCACCGTCGTCGAGACGGGCTTCGAGCGCACCAGCGATCCGGCACAGGTCATGGCCGACCACCGTGAAGGCTGGGACGGGGAACTCGACAAGCTCGTCGCCCTGCTCGAGCGCGACGCATGAGCGGCCGAGCACTGCCGGACGGAACCGTGGTCGCCCTGTGCAACGCGCTCGGCGAAGAGACCCGTTGGAGCATCCTGACCGCCCTCAGCGAGGGCGACGCGTCGGCATCCGCCCTCGCCCGACGCCTGCCCGTCACCCGGCAAGCCATCGCGAAACATCTCGCGGTGCTGCACGAGGTCGGACTCGTGGAGACGGTGCAAGCCGGGCGCGAGGTGCAGTACCGGGCCATCGGCGCACCGCTCAGCGCTATGGCCCGCCGGCTCGACGCCATCGGCACCGAATGGGACCGCCGCCTCGCCACTATCAAGCACATCGCCGAGAACCTCTGACGCACCAACCACCAGGGGTCGTCCCGAGGACGGTCGAGAGCGCACCCGGACCCGCGCGGTGCGGGCGGAGTACGGGCAGGGGGGCGATGTCGGGGGCTCGTAGTCTGCGCCAGATCGAGGTGGCCGGAGGGCTTCTCGGGGGCTCGATGATCGGTTCCGCACCCCGACCGTGGAGGTTTCTATGACGAGGTTGTTCCAGAGCATGGGCGACGGCCTGCTCTCCGTGTTCGCACCGAAGATCCAGGCGTCGGCGGCTTGTCCGCCTTGCCGGATCGTCGGCCAGTGTGGTGGCTGCAACGGGAACCGCCGGTACCGCTCCAGGGTTTGCTACTCGGGCCCTGGGTGCCAGCGGGAGACCGTCACCTGCGTCGCCGTCTCCGAGTGCGCGCCGTAAACCCGTAGTGATCGGCGGCGGCGTTCGAGCGAACGCCGCCGCTCCGCAATCCCGGGTGGACATCGTCGATCGAGGTGGGCGTGGAGTATCTGCAGTTCGGCTGTCAGGTCCTGGTGGGCGGCGTGTTCGCCGTGTCCGCCGGCTCCAAGGTGTACTCGCGGGCCGCGTTCGCTGACTTCGCGGCAGCGACGACGCGGCTGACCGGAGCCGGTACGGGCCGAGCGCGACAGCTCGCCGCCGGCACGGTGGCAGCCGAGATCGCAGTCGTGGTCGCCTTGATCGTCCCCGTCCTGGTTCCGTGGGGGTTCGCCGGAGGCATCGGCCTGCTCGCCGTGTTCTCGGCGGCGATCGTGCGTTCCCTGCGTCGTGGGCAACGGGCGCCTTGTCGTTGCTTCGGTGCGTCGAGCTCGCCCCTCGGTACGCAGCATGTGGCCCGCAATGCCGTGCTCGCCGCGATCGGCGCCCTCGGGATCGCCGCGAGCTTGAGCGAGGTTACGTCCTCGCTCGACATCGGACTGGCCTGCGTCGTCGCCTTCGCCGCGTTGCTCGGCGTCGTGCTGACGGCCCGGCTGGACGACCTGATCGGACTGTTCCGAGCGACGACCGCCACGTCCCAGCTCGGCAAGCACCAGTGAAAAGAGGCTGGATCCCGTGACGACGTTTCTCACCGCGCTGGTGATCGTGGTCGGCATTGTCGGCGTACTGAACCTGTTGCTGCTGTTCGGCGTCGTTCGCCGGCTGAAGGAGCACGACCAGGCGATCGCGAACATCCCGTACGGCCCGCTGCAGAGCCCGCCGGCGGATTCGATGCGGGCGCCGGGCTCGGAGGTCGACGAGTTCACCGCGCTGAGTACGGACGGCGTTCCGGTCACCAAGGACTCGCTGACCACGGAGACGCTGGTCGGCTTCTTCTCGGTGTCCTGCGCGCCCTGCGTCGAGGGCGCCCCGAAGTTCGCCGCCCACGCCGCCGGAGTCGGGAAGGACGCCGTGCTCGCGATCGTCATCGCCGACGAGGGCGAGGATCCGGCCGAGTTCGTCCGCGTCCTCGGCGACAGCGCCCGGGTCGTCGTCGAGGGGTACGAGGGACCGGTCACCACCGCGTTCGGCGTGACCGCCTTCCCGACCTACGGCGTGGTCGCGGCCGGACGGATCACCGCGAGCGCGATCGAGTTCACCGCGCTACCGGTACCTACTCCGGCCTGACCGGACCTCGCGGTGCTACGGAGAGTTGTCGCTGGCGTTGGTGCGCTCGCGTTGCTCGTACTGCTGGTGCGGGTGCGACGGCTCGTGGTGGTCGACGTTCGGGGCCCGAGCATGGAACCGGCCTTGTACGACGGCGACCGGGTCCTGGTCCGGCGCGCCCCCCTGACTGCGCTCCGGACCGGTGACCTGGTCGTCGTCGCCCGTCCGCACTCCCCCGAGTTCGCGGCCGCCGGCGCCTGGGTGATCAAGCGCGTCGCCGCGACGGCCGGCGAACGGGTACCACCGGTCATCCGGGACAGCTGGGCCGAGAACGAGATCAACTTCGCCGGTGAGGTCGTGCCGGAGGGCCGGCTGTTGTTGCTCGGGGACAACGCCGCCCGCAGCGGAGACTCCCGGCACTGGGGCTTCACGACAGGGGATGCGGTACTTGGCGTGGTCACCAGATCGCTGCGTCCACAGGCCAGGAGCCGGACTTGAGCCGGCGTACGGGCCGAGGGTTGGCGCCAGCGGCGAAGCTGGCGTTTCGGGAGGCCCCCGCGCAGCTCGCGCTGCTGAGCGCGATCGCGTTGGTCGGCGCCGTACTCCCGGTCGCGATCACCTGGCTGACCAAGCTGGTCATCGATTCGGTGACCGCGGGCACCGCGATCGACGATCTGCTTCCGCTGGCGATCGTCCTTGCCGTACTCGGCGCCCTGACCGCGACGCTGCCGCAGCTCACGCAGTACTTCTCCGCGGAGGCGCAGCGGCGTGTCAGCCGTGCGGCCAGGGACCGGCTGTACCAGGCGGTCAACCGGTTCCCCGGACTCGGCCGGTTCGAGGATCCGCAGTTCCTCAACCAGTTGCGCCTGGCCGAAGCCGCCGACACGGCTCCGGCACAATTGACCGTCGCAACCATTCAGCTGGTCAAGAACGTGATCGCGGCGCTCGGCCTGTTCGGCTCGCTGGTCATCATCAGCCCGCTCATCGCCGGCATCGTGCTGGTCGCCGCACTGCCGACCCTGCTGGCCGAGCTCGCGCTGGCGAGACGCCGCGTCAACACCACCGTCCGGCTGAGCCCGGACGAACGCCGCGAGCTCTTCTACCAGCTGCTGCTGTCCGACGAACGCGCCGGCAAGGAGATCCGGCTGTTCGGTATCGGCGACTTCCTGCGCGGCCGGATGATGCGCACGCTGTCGGGGATCCACGCCGCGCGGCGTACCCTCGACCGCCGCGAGCTGTTCGTCCAGAGCGGGCTCGAACTCTTCGCCGCGGCCGTCGCCGGGGCGGGTCTGGTCTGGGCGATTCTAGAGGCGGGCCGCGGCGAGCTGACCGCGGGCGACATCGCGCTGTTCATCGCCGCGGTCGCCGGGGTGCAGACCGCGGTCGCCGGCATCGTGTCGTTGCTGGCCCAGACGACCGAACAGCTGATGATCTTCGACCGCTACACCGCCGTACTCGGCGCGCCACCCGAGCTGCCCATCGCGGAGCACCCGGTCGGGACGCCGGCACTCCAGCGAGGCATCGTGTTCGAGGACGTCTGGTTCCGCTACGGCGACGACCTGCCCTGGGTACTGCGGGGCGTGACGGTCACCATTCCTTCCGGGCTGGCCGTCGGGCTGGTCGGGAAGAACGGCGCGGGCAAGTCCACCGTCGTCAAACTCCTGTGCCGGATGTACGACCCGACCAAGGGCCGCATCACCTGGGACGGCGTCGACCTGCGCGACCTCGACCCGGCCCAGCTCCGGGCCAGGGTCGGCGCGGTGTTCCAGGACTTCATGTCCTACGACCTCACCGTGACGGAGAACATCGCACTCGGCGACCTCACCGCACTGGAGGATCCGGACCGGATCACCGCGGCCGCGACCCAGGCCGACATCCACGAGGTCGTCGAGAAACTCCCGAGCGGCTACCGCACCCTGCTCAGCCGGATGTTCGCCGACGACGACGGCTCGGACGGGACCGGGGTCGTCCTCTCCGGCGGACAGTGGCAACGACTGGCCCTGGCCCGCGCCTTCCTCCGCGCCGACGCGGACCTGCTGATCCTCGACGAACCGAACGCGGGCCTCGATCCGGAAGCCGAAGCCGAGCTGCACGCCAGGATCAGTACCTTGCGCGCCGGAAGCACGTCGGTCCTGATCTCGCACCGGCTCGGTACTTTGCGTGACGCCGACCTGATCGTGGTCCTGGACGACGGAGCGGTCACGGAGACCGGTACTCACACTTCCTTGCTCAGCACTGGCGGCACCTACGCCCGCCTCTTCACCACACAGGCAAAGGGCTACCAGGGCTCCTGACGGAGGCTCCTCGCAAGGATCGAGATCATCACTGCCGAAGCGACGAGGTGCAGTCCGATGAGCCCAGCGACGGTGGCCGTGGCTGCCCCGGAGAGAAGGGGCGGAACGAACGAGATCGCGGTCAGTGGCACGGTCGTCCACACGAAGCGCTCGGCGGGGCGAGCGCTCCACCGACGAAGCGCGACGGCGATGACGACGCCCATGACCGAGAAGACGCCGGTGACCACGGCGAATCCGCCCAACGGGATCGTTTCGCCACCTTCGGGGACCTCGAAGTCGACCCCGGCTGCTTGTGCGAGCGCAGCGGCGACAGTGGTGGCAACCATCGCGGCGATCGCGGCCAGGAGGCCGGTGACGACGAGCCCGCGCAATCCGTACCTTTGCGCCGATTCCGGGCCTGCGAACAGCCCGCTGCCTTTCCTGTTGCTGTTCATGTCGTTCCTCATTCGCCTCAGCGCGGTGCGTCCGGACCTGGACTACGCCGGCAGGCGCTCGGGCAGGTCGAGCCGCGGGAACTGGTCGGCGTGGAACGTGGTGATCTCGGCGATCGCGCCGCCGGTGATGCGCAGGACGTCGATCGTGAGCGGCAGGTAGGCGCCCTCTCGGTCCTGCCGGTGGTAGACGGCGACGGCGGGCTGCCGGTTCACGGAGGTGAGGACGGCGCGCAGGCCCGTCATCTGCCCGAAGCCGCTCTCGATCCAGTCGTTCACGACTGCCTCGCGGCCGACGTACAGGCCCGGCGTGGGCGGCATCGAGCAGCGGACGTCGTCCCGCAGCAGCGCGGCCAGCCCATCGATGTCCGTGGTCACACTCGCCTCGGTATAGCGGCGTACCAGCTCGCGCGTCCTGGTGTCCTCCTCGCTGCCGGTCCAGTCCTGCCGCTCGGCGGGCAGATGCTCCCGCAGGCCGGCGCGGGCGCGCTGCAACGCGCTGTTCACGGAGTTGACGGAGTCGCCGAGGAGCTCCGCGACGTCCTTGGCCGGCCAGCCGACCACATCCCGCAGGATCAGCACGGCCCGTGGGCGCGGCGCGAGATGCTGGACCGCGACCAGGTACGCCAGCTCGATTGTCTCCCGCGCGACAGCGACGGTCTCCGGCTCGTCCGCGTCGTCCGCTCGCAGTTCGTCGAGCAGCCGGTCCGGGTAGGGCTGCAGCCACGGGACCTCACCCCCGGTGGCGGGCTCCGGGCGGCGCGCGGCGAGCAGGTCCAGGCAGGCGTTGGTGGCGATCCGGTACAGCCAGGCCCGGAACGTCGACCGCCCCTCGAACGTCTCCCGCCGCCGCCAGGCCCGGAGGAACGTCTCCTGCACAGTGTCCTCGGCGTCCTGGAACGATCCGAGCATCCGGTAGCAGTGCACGTGCAGCTCCCGGCGGTGCCGCTCCGCCAACGCCGTGAACGCCGGCTCGTCGACCATGCCGAGGTCCCTCCCACCGCTCACGCCCAGCTCCTTCAGCAGTGTGTCCGTACTCATCACCCGTCATCCTTCCGTCTCGTCGTGTCTCGTCGGAGGTATGACGGCCGCGGGCTCGACAACTCATCACTCGGCGATGTGTGGCCCGTTCGCAGGTCGCCGGTTAGGCTCCGGCTGAGGGGTGCCGGGCGCAGGATGCTGCCGGGGAAGGACCGGCCCTGGCTCGGCAGGACATCAGGGGGATCGCATGACGGAGCTGTCCACCAGTTGGCAGGTCGACGCCATCACGTACTCCGGGGGCACGCAGGACGGACCGCGCGCCAACGTCAAGCTCTCGCGAGCTGGGGAACAGGTCCACGCCGAGGGCTCGGGGACCGGCCTCATCGACGCGGTGTGCCACTCGATCTCGCAAGCGACGGGCGTGCAGGCGCGGGTGGTCGGGTTCCGCGCGTACTCGGTCGGCCCGGGCAGCGAGGCGGTCGGAGAGGTCGAGCTCGAGGTGGAACTGCCAGGCCGCAGGGTCGCGGTCCGGGCATCGTCCGCGGACGTCGTCGAGGCCGCCGGCCTGGCCCTGGTCGCAGCCCTCAACCAGTACACCGCGAAGCGACCGGCCCGAGGCTGAACTGACCCTAAGCCTCAGCAGATCTGAGGACAGCGTCGACGACTTCCTCGAGCGGGCGGTCCGTGTCGATCACGATGCCCCGGGTGTCCACGTCCAGCACGATGACCTGGTCGAAGAGGTCCAGGAACTGGTGGAAGTTCCTGGATCCGCCGCAGAAGAAGGCGATCTCCTCTTCGTTGCTCGCGGCAATCTCCCGGACCCGGTCCACGTCCCAGATGTGCTGCTCGTGCCGCCCGGGCCCGTCGATCCGCTCCCCCGTTGCGGGGTCGCCCTGGTACGCGAGTTCGTTGTCACCGTCAACGGCTTGGTACCCGCGCCGGCGGAGTTCGCGGCAGACCGAGCTCTTACCTGTCCCTGAACCGCCTTCGACCAGGTAGTTGCGCTTCGCCATGGTCCCTACAGAGACTCGTCGTCGGTGAGGTAGCCGAGGCCGTCGCAGCTGGGGCACGGGCCGAAGGAGCTACCCATCCCGCTGCCCATGTTGGTGGTCTTGACCAGCCCCGGAAGGCGGGCGGCACCACGGCATTCGGGGCATCGACGGCGCGGACCCTGTCCCGAAGCGGCCGACTCCACGGCACTGAGGAGCGAGTCGAGGAACGAGTTCACGAGCTCGCGGAAAGCAGCGGGATCGTCGATCCACGGAGTGTGGCCGGCGTTCGGCTGGACGACCACCTGGGCGTCGGGGAACAACGCGGCGTACTCCGCCAGGACCCGCGGAGTCGGCGCAGGATCCAGCTCGCCACCGATCAGCAGCACCGGCGCCGCCAGCTCGGCAAGGGCAGCTCGCGTGATCGCGGGATCCCCGAAGGACCCCGGGCTACGGAATCCGATCCGCGCGGCCGGGGCGATCTGCTCGACCCAGCGTTCTTCGGCGGCGCGGGCCTCCTCGGTCCACGGGCCGTAGAACAGCGGAGCCGCCTGGAGCCGGTCGGCGAGCTCGGTGGATCCGTCGTCCAGACGCATCAACGCGGCGAACGCCTCCTCGTACCAGGGCTCGCCGGACCGCCGTCGTACCGCCTCCAGCCACTCCTCGTCGGTGAAGTCCAGGCCGACCGCGTCGAATCCCGGAGCCACCAGTACGGCGCTTCCGACTCGGTCCGGGTACCGAGCCGCGTACAGGCTCAGCAGGTTGCCCGCGGCCGAATGCGCGAGCAGGTCGAGGTGGTCGAGTCCGAGGTGCCGCCGCAACGCCTCGACGTCGTCGACCAGCCGCTCACACCGGTACGTGTCCGGGTCGTCGGGCACCGCCGACTCCCCCGAACCACGGCTGTCCAGCAGGACCAGCCGACGATCCGCCGACAACCCACCGAGGTCGCCCAGGTACTCCGAGGCGCGTGCGGGTCCGCCTGGCAGGCAGACGAGGATCGCGCCCTCGCCTCGCACGTGGTACGCCAGCTCGGTCCCGTCGTACGAACGAAAGGTCGGCATGTCCCGGGACGCTAACAGGCCGCCTGGTCGATCGGCTCGCGATTATCCGGTCGCGCCGTCGAGCAGGTACGTCTCCATCGGGCCCTTCCCCTTGACCTCGATCGTGCCGCGCCGGCGGACGGTGAACTCCGGGCCGAGCGCGATCGCCGCGCGGTGTGTGAGCTGGATCTGGCCGGGCGGACCGTGCGACTCCATCCGGCTGGCCGTGTTGACCGTGTCGCCCCAGAGGTCGTAGATGAACTTGCGGCGCCCGATCACGCCGGCCACCACCGGACCGGTGTCGATGCCGATCCGGACCGCGAGCCAGTCGCACCCCGGCTGGGCCGCGATCCGGGCGATCTCGGCGCGCATCGCGAGCGCGGTCCGGGCAACAGCGGCGAGGTGGTCGGGCCGGGGCACGGGCAGGCCGCCAACCACCATGTACGCGTCGCCGATCGTCTTGATCTTCTCGACGCCCGCGGCGTCGGCGAGCCGGTCGAAGGCGGTGAAGACCTGGTCCAGCAGCTCCACCACCTGTTCGGCCGCCATCGCCGCCGAGTGCGCGGTGAACCCGACGATGTCGGCGAACAGCACGCTCACCGCCTCGTGGCGTTCCGCGATCACCCCCGGCCGGGTCTTGAGTCGTTGGGCGATCGGCTCCGGCAGGACGTTGAGCAGGAGGCGCTCGGACCGTTCCCGCTCGGCCTGCAGCTCCCGGTGAGCCCGGTCGCGCTGCTCCACGAAGTACGCGAGCATCACGTACGCGCACACCGTGACGCTCGCGATGTTGAGCACCAGGAACGTGACCACGAACCCCGTCGACAGCGCGGCCGGAGAGCGCGCCAGGCGGGCGTCGGGCAGGGCGAGCAGCACCAGGACGGCGAGCAGGGCGCCCAGCCACGGCAAGGATCGACGCACCCCGAGCAGTGCCAGCGCCGCCAGCGGCATGACGGCCGCCCACAGGATCATCCCGCTGGAGGCCACGAATCCACCGAGCGAGATCTGCAGCAGGGCCGGCAAGACCAGGAACGCCGCGAGCTGCGTACTGCGGAAGACGCCGAACCGCTTGGTCCGGGCCAGGACGACCAGACCGACGACCGTGATCACCTGGTACGCGCCGGGAATCGCGGCCGAGACCGGGTCGCCGTACGCGAAGTAGGTGGTGACCCAGATCGTGGAGAGCACGGTGATCAGGACCGACAGGAAGACAAGCGTGCCCCGCCGGAGCCGCTCGTCGTGCGAGTCCTCCGGCCGAGCCCCGATCTCGGCCAGCCGCTCCAGCCCGCGGACCGCCCACGCCCGCGGGCCCCGGACGGCCACCCCCGACCCACCCACCGCTCGATCGTAAGCGGCCGGCGCCGCGATCGCCCCGGGATGCTCGACCGGACGAGCTCGGCCAGCCCTTCAGTCGAGCCGGCCGAGCTCCGCGTGCTGGCGTCCGGTCCCGGCGACAGCTAACGCTGTCAGTACCCCGCAACGCCTGAAGGCTGGCCGATCGCGGTGACGAAATCCTCGAGAACGGTCCGCAGGGTGCGAAGGTAGGCCGTGTTCTTCTCCGCTGCCGCGAGTGGTTGCTTCACGTGACCGGTCAGAACCAGGTTGTGACTAGCGACGACCATCCACTGGTCCTGCCACGAGAATGGTCCGCCGCAGCCTCGGGCGGAGGCATTCGAGGGCGAGTCGCAGCCTCGATGCCTCAGCTCCTCCAGGATTCGCGGCGTCGGCACCTCCTCGTACTGGCGGAGAAGGCCATGGCCCGGCCACTCGAAGACCGACTCGATACCGAAGGCGCCCTGCCCGTCGAGCCCGAAGGTCGAGGGCCGGCTGGAGGTGGCCGACGGGTCGGTGGCCGGAACGGCGAACCGGCCTTCGAAAGCTGCCAGCTGGCGCCTCGCCCGATCGGCCGCGTACCGGGCTTCCTGGTCGGACCGATAGGCCGTCGTGGAAAGCGTGATGAAGTCACGCGGTTCGGCGACGGCGTTGAACTGCCAGGTGGTTCCGCCGGCCGGACTCGCGAACTCGCATCCGCTCCGGGGGTCAGGACAGGCGGCCGCGCCGTCGAACAAGCGATAGCCGTTCGGCAGGTGACTCTTCGCGACGGTCTCGACCGCATCGCGCACCTGCTGCTTGGAGTACCCCGGCGCGCGGGTGTTGAGGTCCCCCGGTGACAACTGCTCCGACCACGACTTGATCGGTCGATAGGCCACGTTCAGCTCACCACTCGGGCCGTCGATAAGGCCGGCGACGAAGTTCAGCTCCGCCGACAGCCCCACCTTCGCCCCGAAGTCGGCCGCTGCGCTGACCGTCACGGGCCCACCCTTGGGCCGCGTGCGGGTGATGGTCTCGGTCCCCTCGAAGGTCACCTCCAGCCCGACGTCGAGGTCGGCGATCGACTTCCCGGTCGTGATCCCGATCCACACTCCGGCCGCGGCCTTGAGCTTGCCCTCAGCAACCAGAACGGTGTCGAAGGTCCAGTCCAGGGGTTGTGACACCACCTCGTACTCCGGCTTCGTCGCGCGGTCGGACCGCCAGTGGAACCGACCGTCGAAGACTCCGGATCCGGTCCAGGAGCCTGACACCGCGCCACGCACGGTCGGTGCGGCAGAGAGAATTCCCTTGATCTGGCACGACACCGGGAGTGTCAGCTTGAGAATCTTGATCACCAGGCCGGCTCCGCAGAGGTGCTTCAGCTGGCCGATCCCGCTCTTCAACGGCACCTCGACCCGGCCCTTCTCGTCCGTGATCTCGGCCGCGACCTCATAGCCCCACTGCTCGTCGTAGGACAACTTGGGATGGATCAGGACGTCGAGGTAGTCACCGTCCGATCGCCATCGCACCTCACTGTCCTGGAGGTCGACGGCCAGCCTGCCCTTGCGATGGACCCGGGCCTCGACCGGTCCGAGCGGAACGGTCCCGGCGAACTCGCCATCCAGACCATGCTCGACCGGTGCCCCGGAGAACGTGAGGCGACCATCCGGAAGAGCCTCCAGCAACCGAGCGGGTGCGGTTCGCACCACCACGGTGCCGGCGTTGACGGTGATCCCGACGACCTTGACACACAGCCCACCAGGGGTCTTCGGACCGTGGCCGGCCAGGATCGTGTCGCCCAGGCGTAGCCGGTCGGAGTACGGGCCGCGGGAGATCACCACCTGGTTCGCGGCCACGGCAACGATCCGGGGACGGGTGGCCGCGTCGTCGATGATCTTGGTCGTGTCCGGGACAGTCACCAGATAGGACGCATCCACGACCAGCGTGCGACCGGGCTCGACCACCACGGTGCGGGGCTCCTCGATCCCGTGACGACTCGAGGCGGAGACCCGGACCGGCAGCACCGTCACGGTGTAGCGGCCGGGGTTCACGTCCAGCTCACGGGATCCCGCCAGATCCCAGTGATCGCCGGCGCCCTCGACGCGGACCTTGGCGGCCGCTCCGTTCGGTAGGCCGTTCACCGTCACCTGCAACCTGCCTTTGCCTGCTGAGACAGGCGGGTCGGCAGCAGGAGGCGACGACGTACAGGCGGCGAGGGCGCCGGCGACTAGCGCCAAGCAGGTGGGCAGGAATGCGGCACGTTTCACGTCAGGGCTCTCTCGGGTCCATGTACTGCGCAGACTCCGACAGGATCCGGACCGACGTGACGTAACCGGCGAACTCGCGCCCGGAGTAGCTCGAGCCGAGAAGATCCGCACGGACGTCGACGACGATCTTCCAACCGCCTGAGTAGACGATCCCCCCGACCCCCGAGCGAACCTGCCGCTCTACCGCAGCAGGCCAGCCCGCAGGCCCGCGAAGGAGCGGCCAAACGGCACGGAGGCCGGTCAGCAGCGTTGTGCCCGACGCCCCGGGATCCGTCCGATGGCGGGCGGAGAACCTCAGGTCGTCGATCCCCGGCCCGTCGTCGGCGAAGGTCACCGCGACCCGCTGGCCGGGGGCGATCTCGGCCTGGCTGCAGTCGAGTGTCGCCCGGATGCCGATCCGGCCCAGGGAGGACGGCTCGGGCGACTGATCGGCCTCGTCGAAGTCACAGTCCCACCGGCCTGCCTGCCGCAAGGCCTGAAGCAACTGTTCCTTGGTCTGTTCCAGGCGCGACGAAGGTGGACGGATCAGGCCTGGCAGTCCCTTGATGGTGAGCGCCAGTGCGTCGTCGTACCCCTTGCGCTCGAGTTGGTGAGTCTTGCCCCAGCCGATCGTGGTCCCGTCGGCGGCGAGGACAGCCGCGTCTTCCGGGCCGACCACCTGCGGAGCGACAGCGCCAACCACTTCCGCATCCGGATCCTCGTCGGAGAAGACCACCTGGACCACCGTGCCGTCCGCTGCGGCAACGAATCTCACCGAGTTCGTCCGCCAGCTCTGATAGGAGAAGCCGCCGGTGTCGTCGTGGGCGGTGCTCCGGGTGCCGTGCGTACACACCCGGAAGAGGAAATCGTCGCTGTCGAAGTCGGAGCAGTTGTAGCCCCGGTCACGCAGGACCGTCGTCGCCCGGTCGACTTGGCCGGGGTTCGATGCCCAGGCGCGGACGGACGCGCTGCTGGTCGCCTCTGAGGCGGACGGCTCGTCGGTACTGCCACCGCAGTTGGCCAGCGGCAGAACTGTGACCCCGAGCGCGGCAGCCGCCGTGACCAATCTCCTGTGCCTTGTCATGGCACGACTCTCGCGAACCGCGCGGGGGATGACCCGGCGTTCAGTCAAAGTTGGTCATGCGGGCCTGACTCGCGTTGACTCGGAGTCGGGCGGCGTGGCGAAGGGATCGGCAGGATCGGGGTATGCGACTTCGATGGTGGCACGGGAAGGACAAGGCGATGTCGAGAGCGAGGCGAGCCATCGCACTGACAGGGCTGGTCGTCGGCATGCTGGCGACCAGCACTGGCAATGCCGCGGCTGTGGACCTGCTGGAGCAAGGCAACCCGGCCGGCCCGCTGGTGGCCACCAGCTCACCTGTGATCAAGATCGAATGCGGTACCGCGCTGACATCCCCGGACGGCCGCCGGCTGGTCAGATGCGGTCAGATCCTCGGCGATCAGGGGCGAGTGGGCACCCTCGATCAGGCGACCGGGACTTACACCTGGGCGAGTTGGTACCCGCTGTACGAGAGTCAGGCCCCTGGTCGATGGGGTCCGGTGCCGGCGACGGACGGCGTGAGCGGCCGCTTCCTCGGCAACCCACGACTCGCCATCGGCGCGGCGGGGACGACCTTCGGGGCGCAGTACAAGCAGGACGCGGAAGGTCGTTGGTACGGGCGCTGGGGTTCGTACGACCACGCCACCGGACTCTTCCATCCGACCGGTGACTGGTTGCGCAGTTCTTGCCCCGCAGGGGGTACCTGCCCGACCTGGCACCTCGAGCCCTGACGGATCGGGACTGCCGATCAGTCAGTTCCGTCGAGCAACGTCGCCAGCTCGACCGCCTCGGGGGTGCCGAGCTCGGTGTACAGGCGAATCGCTTCCTTCAGTTCGGCCTCGCCGTTCCCGGCTCCGGCGGCCAGCAGGCATCTTCCGATGCCCTCATGTGCTCGGGCCTGCTGATACCGGTTACCGATGGTGAGAGCCAGCTCCAACGCCTCCCGATGCCGGCCGATCGCTTCGTCGCCGCGACCCAGCAGCCGCAGGTCGGTCGCCACGTCATTGACCTCTTCCGGCTCGCTCTCGCTGTAGCCGATCTCGCGCGCGATCGCCCGGGCGAGTTCGTGATGGTGCAGCGCCTCGGCAAACTGTCCCCGGCTGCGGTACAGGCCGCCGAGGTTTCCGAGTGCGACGCCCTCGCCGAGCCGGTCGCCGAGTTCACGAGCCAGGAGCAGGTGGTGCTCGCCGTGGCGCTGGGCCTCATCGTACCGTTCGAGCCGCTGGTAGAGATGACAGAGGTTGCCACTCGCGATCGCCTCGTTGGACCTGTTCCCGGCCTTCCGGTGGGTCGCCACCGCACACTCGAGTTGCTCCGCGGCCCGCACATGGTCGCCGATCTGGGCATAGGCGACGCCGAGATTGCCATGTGCGCGTCCGGCGCCCACCGGATCACCGTGTTCGGCGTAGCGGGCGAGCGCCTCCAGGTAGCGCTCGATGGCCTCCGAGTACCGGCCCAGCCGGAACAGCGTGGCGCCCAGATTCACCAGCACCCGGGATTTTTCGGTGCCATCGGCAACGACGCTGGCATGGCCGTGCAACTGGAGGGCATCCCGATGGCGCGCCGCCTCGTCGAGGTAGCCGAACAAGGTCGCCGACAAGTCGACCGCGGGGTGCGGCGAGCCAGTCGCGCCTGGCTGAAGGGCGACCGCAACCATCGACGGGTACTCGCCGTCGAGCCACGCCTTCGCGTCGGCTCGGTCGGCGAACGACGGCAGATCGCGCCCACCGTCCGGCACCCGCGGCCGGCCGGCTTGGCTCTGAGGTGAGTACACGTCCATCGCCACGACGGCCGCGGACCGGTAGTACTTGGTCAACCGGTCGATCGCACTGCGGCGCTCCCCCGGTGACTCACTCGTCCGCGCCTGTTCCGCTGCGAACACGCGCACCAGGTCGTGCATCGAGTAGCGGTCCGTCCCAACAGCCTCCAGCATGCTCCGGCTCACGAGCGCGGTGAGGAGTGGTCCGAGAGGATCGCGAAGACGGCCGGTGAGGGCTGCCGCCGCGTACCCGTCGAACTCGCGGCCAGGATGCAGCGCGATGAGGCGCAGCAAGCGGCGCATCTCCGCGGGCAACTGTTCGTACGACGAACGGAAGGCCAGCTCGACCCCGTCGGCCAGCCGGCCGCGCTCGCGATCCTCGAGCAACCAGTCGAGGTGGTCGGTCAGCGTGTAGTTGCTCTGGGCACCGATCCGCCCGGAGATCAGCGCGAGCGCCAGCGGGAGCCGGCCACCGAGATCGGCGATCCGCGCCGCGGTCCGTGGTGCGGCGTCGACCGCCTCCGGGCCGAGGCGTGAGCGGAGCAGTTCCACGGAGTCAGCCGGACTCAAGGCACCGAGGACGATGCGCTTCGCTCCCGCCAGGTCGAGAACGTCCCGGCTGGTGACCAGCACTGCACAGTCCACGCCGGCCGGGATGAGCGGCCTCACCTGCTCGGCGCCGGCCGCGTTGTCGAGCAGTATGGTCGCCGACTGTCCGGCCAGCAGCGCGGCGAACCGCTCCCGGCGCGCAACCAGACCGAGTCGGCCGATCTCGTGACCGGCGACGCCGAGGGCCCGAAGGAATCCGTCCAGGACGGCGGCCGGATCCGCCGGCGGGTAGTCGAGGTCGTATCCCCTGAGGTTCACCGCGAGGTCCACCCGGCCGCGACCGGCGCGCCGATGCGCCGCGCGCACTGCCAGCGTGGTCTTCCCCATCCCCGGCATACCGCAGATCACGCTGACGGCCGGCCCGGGGGTCGCGGTCCGCAGGCCGGCGAGCAGTTCGGTCAGCTCGGCCTCACGACCTATGACGCCCTTCGGGTCCGCGGGCAGCCGCCGATCGACCTGGACCACGGTCGTTTCGTCGGCACGACCCGCGATCACCTGGCAGGCCTGCCGCCACTCGTGACCGCCCGCCTCGTCGCCGACCACGACGCGGGCGAGGTCCACGACCAGATCCACGTCGATCCTGGCCCGGCGGCGTCCCCCCGGCCGGACGCAGCGACGGACGGTCTCGAAGGCGGGCACCTCCGGCACCCCTCGCTCTTCACGATCACGGAGGACCCGGCGGTGAGCCTCGCGGATCGTGATGCCTGCCCACGCCAGCAGCTCGCTCAGGCGGGCCGACAGTTCGTCGTACGACCGAGCACCGATCGGGCTGGGCGGTCTGCCGTTGGACTCCATCGCCCCCACCCGCTCTGGGTGACGCCTGTCGCGTCACACGTTCGAGAAGGCTATCGAGCGGACCGGGTCGCGTGCCCACGGGGCGAGGCGGAGGCCCAGCGGAGATCCGCCGTCCACTCCGCCCGGATCTTTCGACGGGATGAAGCGGCCGCACGGGAACATCAGCCGGCGCCGGGACCTTTGACGCCGCCGATCAGCCGAGGAACTCGACCGCGAAAAGCTCGGTCCGGGCGATCACTCGGTCCCGCTCGTCGGTCAGCGCAAGACGCCGCGGGTCCTGGAGGAATCCGTCCAGGGCCGCCTGGTCCCGGAAGCGGAAGAGCTGCACCTCGTGCGCCTGACCGTCGGCGCCGGTCGAGCGGGCCCGGCTCACGACCGCGCCACCGTGCTCCGGTACCAGGGCCAGCACCTTGTCCTCGTACGCCGTCAGGCCGGCCTCCTCGCCGTCACGGGCCCACAGCAGGCAGCAGAGCTGGATCTCGTCGTTCGGCATGGGCGGAAGGTATCAGCGGCGATCGCGGAAAGTACGGCGGAGGTCTTCGGTCCACTCCTGCGGGATCTCCCACGGGATGAAGTGGCCGCCGTTGGCATGCGCGGTCAGGTTCACGTGGTTGTACCAGCCGGCGCGGTCGGTCGAGAGGAAGTGCTCGACCCGGTCCGCGGTGGTGACGCCCGGTGGGTTCTCATGGGCGACGAACGTGATCCCGGTGGGCGCCTCGATCTGCGGGATCCGGTCGTGCGACGGGGTCCACGGGTAGCGGTTGTTGTTCGCGTACGTGCGGATCGAGGAACCGATCGTGTTGGTGACCCAGTAGATCGTGGCGAACGTGAGCAGCTCGTCCTGGCTGAACACGGTCTCCTCCGCCTTCCACGAGAGCCAGCGCCGCAGGACCCACGCCAGCATCCCGGCGGGCGAGTCGGCCAGCCCGTACGCGAGGGTGCTCGAGTCGAGGACGTGGGCCGCGAGATGCACCGCGAACCGCCGATCCAGCTCGACCACCCGCGCGTGCACCTCGGGCGCGAGGCCCTCGGGAATCGGCCGGCCCCCGCTGAAGTCCCAGGCCCGGTCACCGGTGAAGAGGTCGAGCTTGAGCCCCGAACCGATGTGGATGCCGTAGAGCTCCCCGGCGTACTTGTGGCCGAGCTGCCCGGTGACCAGCGCGCCCACGTCGCACCCGGCGGCGGCGTACCGCGGGTGGCCGAGGGTCTCGGTCATCAGGGTGTGCCAGAGGTCGGCCACCTTCCAGTAGTTCATCTCGCGCGGTACCGGCGTCGAGAACCCGAAGCCGGGGAACGACGGCACGATCACGTCGAACGCGTCCGCCGGATCACCGCCGTACGCGCCCGGGTCGGCCAGCGGGTCGATCACCTTCGCCCAGTGCCAGAAGGTCCACGGCCACCCGTGCGTCAGGATCAACGGGATCGGGGCCGGGCCGACGCCGGGGCGCCGCAGGAAGTGGATCGGTACGCCGTCCACCTCGACGCGGTAGTGGTCGTACGCGTTGATCGCCGACTCCGCCTGGCGCCAGTCGTACCCGGTACCCCAGTACTCGACGAGCTCGCGGAGCAGGGTGAGGTCCACCCCGTAGTACGGGTCGTCGTAGCCCTCGCCGGCGGGCCAGCGGGTCAGGGCGAGCCGTTGCCGGAGGTCGGCGAGCACCTCGTCGGGGACGTGGATCGGTTCGGGCTTCATGCCTGGCCCCCTTCGCGGTGGAGCTGGACCAGGCGGGCGAGCGCGGGCAGGGCGACGGCGATCGCCGCGCGTTCGGCCGGGGTGAGGTGGTCGGCGAGCTCGGTGAGGCGCGCGTTGCGCTCCGCCTGGCGACCCTGGGTGATCGCGGTCCCGGCCGGGGTGATGTGGACGAGCGTCGCCCGCCCGTCGGACGGATCCGGGTGCCGCTCGACCAGACCGTCCCGCTCGAGCTTGGTCACCAACTGGGTGATCGCGGGCTGGGTGACCTGCTCGGTGGCGGTCAGCTCGCTCAGCCGCTTGGGGCCGTCGTGGGTGAGCGTGTGAAGCACCGACAACGTGGTGAAGCTGAGCCGTTGCAGGGCGGGCAGCCGGATGTTCATCCGGGTGAACTCGCCCAGCACGGACGTCAGCTCGGGAATGCTCAACTCGGGAGGCGTCGACACCTGCCGAAGTAGATCACATACTTATCTAAATTGCTAATGCATTTACCGTTGCGGGTCGTCGCTCATCACCGGCTCGGGCAGCGAACCCGCGTTCCACTCCTCGATCCGCCAGCGACCACCGCGGCCTGGCAGCAGCGAGACCCAGTTGCAGTTGGACAGACCGCCGAACGCGGGCCAGTACTCCTGCGGAATCCCGAGGAACCGGCAGATCCCGACCCGGGCGGCCAGGCCGTGGGTAGCCACGACGACGGTGTCCGACGGCTCACCGTGCTCGACCACGCGGGCCAGCGCCGGCGCGAACCGCTCCGCGACCTCCTCGACGGTCTCGCCGGCCGTCCCCCGCCGCTGCGACTCGCCGGACCGGATCCGGGCCGCGGCCTCGGGGTTGGCGTCGGCCAGCTCGGCCATCGTCAGCCCGGCCCAGTCGTCGACGTCGATCTCGCGCAACGCTTCGTCGTACTCGATCTTGAGCCCGGTCAGCGCGGCCAGCTCGCCCGCGGTCGACGCCGCGCGGCGCAGATCGCTGGAGAACAGCCGGGTCGGCGCCAGCGACGCCAGCCGGGCCGCCGCGACCCGGGCCTGCTCGACCCCGACCTCGTCGAGCGGGATGTCGGCCTGACCCTGGATCTTGTCCTGCAGGTTCCACTCCGTCCGGCCGTGCCGCCAGACGATCAACCGGCCTGCCGTCATTCGGCCGTGGAGCCGGGGACCGGCGACGGGAGCGGGATCACCGGGCAGTCGCGCCAGAGCCGCTCGAGCGCGTAGAAGCTGCGCTCCTCGTCGTGCTGGACGTGGATCACGACCTCGAGGTAGTCGAGCAGCACCCAGCGGCCCTCGCGGGCGCCTTCCCGGCGGACCGGCTTGGCGTCGAAGTCGACCCGGAGCTTCTCCTCGACCGCGTCGACGATCGCGCGGACCTGCCGGTCGTTCGAGGCGGACGCGACCAGGAACGCGTCGGTGATGGCGAGTTGTTCGGAGACGTCGAACGCGAGCACGTTCTCCGCCTTCTTGTCGTGGGCCGCCTCTGCTGCCGCGGTGAGCAGCTCGACGGCGCGTTCGGAGGCTGGCATCTGTTCCTTCTCGTACCTTCTAGTGGTTGGTGTAGAGATCGCGCTTGGCGATGTACTGGACGATCCCGTCCGGGACCAGGTACCACGTCGGGTGGCCCTTCGCGACCCGCTGCCGGCACTCGGTCGACGAGATCGCCAGCGCGGGCACCTCGAGCAGCGTGATCCGGTCCATCGGCAGCCGGTCCAGCGGCAGCTCGGCCGCCTCGGTCCCCGGCCGGGTACAGCCGACGAAGCGGGCCAGCTTGAACATCTCGTCGACGTCGCGCCAGGTCAGGATCTGCGCGAGCGCGTCGGCCCCGGTGATGAAGAACAGCTCGGCCCCGGGGTACAGCTGGGACAGGTCGCGCAGCGTGTCGATCGTGTACGTCGGGCCCGGGCGGTCGATGTCGACCCGGCTGACCGAGAAGCGCGGATTGGAGGCGGTCGCGATGACCGTCATCAGGTACCGGTCCTCGGCCGGGGACACGTCCCGGTCCGACTTCTGCCAGGGCTGGCCGGTCGGGACGAAGATGACCTCGTCCAGGTCGAAGTACGACTGCACCTCGCTGGCCGCGACCAGGTGGCCGTGGTGGATCGGGTCGAAGGTGCCACCCATCACGCCGAGGCGCCGGACCCGCTCCGGGGAGTTCACGTCTGCCCGCTGTCGGCCGCTCAGCTGTGCGGCCGGCCCTTGCCCATGATCAGGGTGACGGCCAGCAGACCGGCCAGCACGACCAGGGTGAACCCGCCGTACCACCACGGGGAGATGTGCGCGGCCTCACCGGCGGCCTCTTCGAGCGGAGCCAGCTGCGGCAGGAGTTCGGAAACCATGGGGCGAAGCCTATCTCCTGTCCCGGCAAGCGAGCGCGACCGGTGGGCCTGGACGGCCTGCCGGTCGCGCGGAGCCTGGCGGCTGGTCGATCAGCGGCCGGACCGCTGCACGGTGCGCGGCCGCTGGGAGTGGGGCTGGGAGTGAATCGGTGGACGGATCAGTGGCGGCGGGTGGTGCGGGTGAGCAGCCGGCGCCAGACCGAGGGGGACGCGGCGACACCGCGGTGCTGCAGAGCGGCGACACGGCGCATCTCGTCGATGTGGGCACGGGCGACTTCGGGGGTGATCATGATTCCTTCACAGAGTTGGTTCCAAGACTCGGGGCGGCGACCCCGAACGCTTGAAATTGTACGCTGGAGACCGGGCGTACACAACGAATTAAAGGCAGATTCGATGATCTCCCTACGAATCTGCGGCGAACGGGAGGATTCACATGGACGCGATCGATCGGCAACTGGTCGAGGCACTGCGCGCGAACGGCCGGTCCAGCTGGGCCGAGCTGGGCCGGGTGGTCGGGTTGTCCGGCCCGAGCGTCCAGGAAAGGGTCAAGCGACTGGAGGAACGCGGCGTACTCCTCGGCTACCGCGCCGTGGTCGCGCCCGATCACGTCGGCCTCGGGACCAGCGCCCTGATCGGTCTCTTCCAGCGCGACGACGTGGAGACCGACGACATCGTCGACCAGGTCCGCGAGATCCCCGCCGTCGAGGACTGCTGGTTCGTAGCCGGCGACCAGGAGCTGGTGGTCAAGGTCCGCGTCCCGGATGTGATAGCGCTGGAGGCCGTGGTCGGCTCACTGCGCCGCGTCAACGGCGTAGTCAGAACCCGAACGACGGTAGTCCTCTCCACCCGCTGGGAAGGCCGCCCAGCCCCCCTCCCCGACTGATGCGTTGTTTGCCGAGTGACGGGTTGTTGGGCCGATGGCGTGTTGCAGCGCGCCATCCATCAAACAACCCGCCACCGACCAACCGGCAGCACCGGCTGAGCCGACCTTCAACCCGAGCTGCCCGCACCCCGGCCAACAGCATCTGCACCCGGCCGCCACCTCGCACCGCCTGCTCCCCGCCTGCCCGCATCCTGACCGGGCAACCTCCGCAGCTGCCGGGCGTGCTCGCTGGCGCGTTGTTGTGCGAGTGACGCGTAGTTTGGCGGGTGGCGTGTTGCAGCGCGCTATCCATCAAACAACCCGCCATCGGCCGGCCGCCAGTGCCACCGTGCTCGCCGTCCGTGCCCGTGCTGGCGGGAGTCGTAGCTCGGGTGGGGGTGTTGCGTTGGTTGGTCGGGGCCGGGTGATGGTGGTGGGGGTGGCGGTTAGCGTGGGGGTTCGGTTTCTGGTGGTTGGGAGGGTGGCTGGTGCGGCGGAGTAGTTTTGCTCCGGAGGCGGATTGTGCGGTGGCTCAGGCGCTGGCGGTGGTCGGGGACGGGTGGGAACTGCTGATCGTCCGGGATCTGGCGCGGGGGCTGGATCGGTTCGATCTGCTGGCGGATTCTCTGCGGATCTCCCGGAAGGTCCTCACGGAGCGGCTGACCGGATTGCTCGACAACGGGATCGCCGAGCGGACTCCGTACCAGGTGCGGCCGACTCGGTACGCGTATCGGCTGACCGCTCGGGGCCGGGCGTTGCTGCCGGTGTTGGTGGCTTTGCAGGACTGGGGTGATCGGTGGTTGCTGGACGACGGCGAGCTCACCGGGACGAACACCGAGGACGAGCTCCCGGCCCAGCGTCTGCACGAGCTGGTGGGGCACCGCATCCCCACGGATCTGTTGCTCCCGGCTACCAACGGCGAACAGGTGGACGTGGTGTCCGGCGAGGCGAGGGCGACCGTGCTCTTCGGCTATCCGGCGACCGGCCGACCGGCTCCGCTGCCGGACGACTGGAAGGACATCGCCGGCGCGCACGGGTGCACGTTGGAGAACCGGTTGTTCGCCGAGCGGTCCAGCGAGTTCGCCGCCGCCGGGATCGCCGTACACGGGGTGAGTACGCAGCGACCGGACGAGCAGAGCGCCTTCGCGGAGCTGGAGAAGATCCCCCACGTCCTGCTCTCCGACGTCGAGCTCGGACTCACGGCCGCACTCCGCCTCCCGACCTTCCGCGCCGGCGGCATCGAACGCCTCAAACGCTTCGTCCTCGTCGCCGCGCCCGATCGCACCGTCCAGGCCGTCCGGTACCCCGTGACCGACCTGGCCGACGCGGTCGACTGGGCCGCCCGGACCGCAACCGCCTCATGACCTCTCCCAACCGACCACGCACGCCTTGCAGGGGTGAGGCATCGTGAGTGCCGTCGAGGTTTGGTGGGCCCGCCTGGACGACAGTCGCCCGGCGTTGGCCGACGACCTGGACGCGGTCGAGCGGGAACGCCTGAACGCCTACGCGCGGGACGAGGACAAGGCGCGGTTCCTCCTCGGTGTGGCGATCGTGCGCCGGGTCCTCGGAGTACACCTGCTCCTTCCCCCGGCCGCGGTCCAGCTCGATCGCACCTGCCCGGACTGCGGGCGGCCGCACGGCAAGGTGCACGCGGACGGGATGCAGGTCTCCGTGTCGCACTCCGGGGACCTGATCGGGGTCGCGTTCCACCCGAGTACGCCGGTCGGACTCGACGTCGAACTCGTCGACCCCAAGCTCGACCCCGACGCCCTCGCCACCATCACCCTGGCCGACAGCGAGGCCGCCCACCTCACCCGGTACGCCGAAACCGATCGGGCGCGCGCGTTCACCCAGTACTGGACGCGCAAGGAGGCGCTGGTGAAGGCGACCGGGGACGGGATCCGCGCCGACTTCCGCAAGATCGTCGTCACGCCGCCCGATCAACCGGCCGCGGTCCTCGACTGGCCGGCTCACACCGGTCCGGTCCAGCTCGCCGATCTCGCGGTGGACGCCAAGCACGTCGCCTCACTCGCGGCGCTCACCTCGGCCGCGCTCACCGTCCACTCCATCGACGCCGCCCCGTTGCTGACCAGGTGACGACACTGACCCGGTGACGACGCCGGCCCCGGTAGGACGTCAGGTCCGGATCTGGCCCTCGCCGGTGACGACGTACTTGGTGCTGGTCATCTCCGGCAGCCCCATCGGGCCACGGGCGTGCAACTTCTGGGTGGAGATGCCGATCTCGGCGCCGAAGCCGAACTCGCCCCCGTCGGTGAACCGCGTGCTCGCATTCACCACGACCGCCGCCGAGTCGACGGCCTGGACGAACCGCCGGGCGGTGGACTGGGACCGGGTGATGATCGCGTCCGTGTGGGCCGAGCTGTACTTGCGGATGTGGTCGATCGCGGCGTCCAGCGAGTCGACGACGGCCGCGGACAGGTCGAGCGAGTTGTACTCCCGGCCGTAGTCCTCGTCGGTCGCGGCGACCACCCCATTGCCCTGAGCAACAACCGCGGGATCGCCGTGGACGGTCACGCCCGCGGAAGCCAACGCCGGCAGGGCTTTCGCGAGGAACTCGTCGGCGACCTCGGCGTGCACCAGCAGCGACTCGGCCGCGTTGCAGACACTCGGGCGCTGGGTCTTCGAGTTGAGCAGGATCGTCAGCGCGAGGTCGAGATCGGCGTCCGCGTCGACGTACACGTGGCAGTTGCCAACCCCGGTCTCGATCACCGGCACGGTCGACTCGGTCACCACGGTCTGGATCAGGCCCGCGCCACCGCGAGGGATCAGCACGTCGACCAGCCCACGCGCCTGCATGAGCTCCTTCACCGCGGCCCGGTCCCCCGGAACGCCCTGGATCACGTCCGCGGGCAGCCCGGCCTCGACCACGGCGTCGCGCAGGACGGCGACGATCGCCTCGTTCGACGAAGCGGCCGAGGCGGAACCACGCAGGAGCACCGCGTTCCCGGACTTCAGGGCGATGCCGGCCGCGTCGGCCGTCACGTTCGGCCGGGCCTCGTAGATGATGCCGACCACGCCGAACGGCACCCGGACCTGGCGCAGCTCCAGGCCGTTCGCCAGGGTGTAGCCGCGGACCACCTCGCCGACCGGGTCCACCAGGCCGGCCAGCTGCTCCAGGCCCGCCGCCATCCCGTCCACCCGGGCCGGGTCGAGGGCGAGCCGGTCCACCGTCGACTCCGGGGTCCCGGCTTCGCGCGCGGCGGCCACGTCCTTCGCGTTCGCCGTGACGATCGCGTCGGTGTGGGCACGCAGCGCCGCCGCCATGGCACGCAGGGCGGTGTCCTTGGTCGCGCGGGACGCCGCGGCCAAGGCGTACGACGCCTCCCGCGCCCGCCGGCACAGTTCGATGATCTCGCTCACGCCTTCATCGTATTGCGATCGGCCCGTCCGCCGCGCAGCCGTCTCAGCGCCTGTGGACAACCTTCCGCCGCAGCAGCCGAGGCAGCCGGGCGACCAGATGCGACAACGGCACCACCGCGGCCAGCGCCAGGTTGAGCCGCACATCGGACGGCGCCTGCGGTACGCCGCTCAGTCGCAGCCGGCGCCAAGCCCACAAGGAGTACGGGATGACCACGAGCGGCGTCGTCACCAGCCCGGGCGTGTACCCGCGGTGCAGCGCGGACTGCGCGAGGTGCGTGCCCGCGTGGAGGCCGAATCCGGTCAGCGACGCCTGGAAGAACTTGCTCCGCCCGCCCGTCGCCGCGCCCGCGGCCGAGGCGGCGGCCATCGCCACACCGGTCAGGCCGACCGCGGTCGCTGCTTCAGCCCGTGACATCGGCAGGATCTTGCCGATCGGCGCCGGGAGATCGGCGGCCGCCCGCTGGGACCAGCCGGGCATCGTCGCGAGTTCCTCGAGGTCGTGGACGATCCACGCCGCGAGCAGCCCCCACGCGACCTTCTGCACGGCGTCCATCAGAGCAGGACGAGGTCGTCGCGGTGCACCACTTCCCGCTCGTACGCCGCGCCGAGTTCACGCGCGAGATCCCGGGTCGACCGGCCGAGCAGATCGGGCAGCTCGGTGGCGTCGTAGTTCACCAGCCCGCGCGCGACGACGACGCCGGCGGGCGAGACCAGGTCCACCGGATCTCCCGCCGAGAACGTCCCCTCGACCGAACTGATCCCGGCCGGCAACAACGACGTACGCCGCTCCGTCACCGCCCGGACCGCGCCCTCGTCGAGCTGCAGCCGGCCCTGACCCGAGGTGGCATGCGCGAGCCACAGCAACCGCGTCTTCCGACGACGCCCGGTCGGGTGGAACAGCGTGCCCACCTTGTCCCCGCGCAGCGCCTCGCCGACGTGGGCCGCCGACGTGAGCACCACCGGAATCCCTGCCTCCGTGGCGATCGCGGCCGCCTCCACCTTCGTCTGCATCCCGCCGGTACCGACGCCGGAGGACCCGGACCGGCCGATCTTCAGCGGCTCCAGGTCCGCGGGACCACGAACGTCGGTGAGCATCGTCGTCCCCGGGCGGCGCGGATCCCCGTCGTACAGGCCCTCCACGTCGGAGAGCAGGACCAGCAGGTCGGTGTGCACCAGGTGGCTGGTCAGGGCGGCGAGGCGGTCGTTGTCGCCGAACCGGATCTCCGTGGTCGCGACGGTGTCGTTCTCGTTGACGATCGGGACCACACCGAGCTCGAGCAGCCGGGCGAACGTCCGGTACGCGTTCCGGTAGTGGCTGCGCCGGGTCACGTCGTCCACGGTCAGCAGCACCTGGCCGACCTTGAGCCCGTGAGCCGCGAAGGCGTCGCTGTACCGGGCCATCAGCAGGCCCTGGCCGACGGACGCGGCCGCCTGCTGGGTGGCGAGGTCGCGTGGCCGGGAGCGCAGACCCATCGGGGCCAGGCCGGCCGCGATCGCGCCGGAGGAGACCAGCACGACCTCGGTCCCGCCGACCCGCCGGGCCGCGAGGGCGTCGACGAGCAACCGGAGGCGCTCGAGGTCGATCCGGCCGCGCTGGGTGAGCGACGAGGAGCCGACCTTCACCACGATGCGGGTGGCCTCGACGACCTCCGCGCGTTGCTTCATGCGATCACTCGTTCTGGTCGAGTTCCTCGTCCGCGGCCCGCTGGAGCGCTTCCTTGCGCGCCAGCTTCGCCGCGGCTCTGGCTGCCGCCTTCGCCTCCGCCGGGGACAGGTCCACCTCGTCCTCGCCCCAGTTCTGCCCGTACTCCGACAGGTCCGCCGGCCGCTCCAGCTCGCCCGACCGGCGGGCGTGGTACTCCTCGTCCTTGGCGCGCCGGCGCAGTTCGGCCGGCCGGACCTCGTCCAGCCGGTGGTCCTCGCCGCGCCGGGCCAGGATCTCCGCGCCGGCCTGCACCTCGGGGGCGAAGTCGAACACGACCGCGTTCGGGCCGTCGCCGATGATCACCGCGTCGCCCTCGATCGCGCCCTTGTCCAGCAGCGTCTTCTCCACGCCGAGCCGGTTCAGCCGGTCGGCCAGGTACCCGGTCGCCTCGGCGTTCGCGAAGTCGGTCTGCCGGACCCAGCGCTCGGGCTTCTCGCCGGTCACCAGCCAGCCGCCCTCGGGGGTCTTGCGGACCTTGAACTCCGGCCCGCCGGCCACCTGCGGGCGGATCACGATCCGGGTCGTGTCGGGCTTCTCGGTCTCGGCCCGGCGCTTGGTCACCAGCTCGGCCATCGCGAACTTGAGCGCCTCCAGGCCCTCGTGGCTCGCGGTCGAGATCGAGAACACCTTCAGGCCGCGCTGCTCCAGCTCGGCCGTCACCATCTCGGCGATCTCGCGGGCGTCCGGCACGTCCACCTTGTTCAGCGCGACCAGCCGGGGCCGGTCGTCCAGGCCGCCGTGCGCGGTGAGCTCGGCCTCGATCGTGTCCAGGTCGCTGAGCGGATCGCGGCCCGGCTCGTACGTCGCGCAGTCGATCACGTGGATCAGCGCGGCGCACCGCTCGACGTGGCGGAGGAAGTCGTGGCCGAGACCGCGGCCCTCGCTCGCGCCCTCGATCAGGCCCGGCACGTCCGCGACAGTGAAGGTGGTGTCCCCGGCGACCACGACGCCGAGGTTCGGGATCAGGGTGGTGAAGGGGTAGTCCGCGATCTTCGGCCGGGCCCGGCTGATCGAGGCGACCAGCGAGGACTTGCCCGCGCTCGGGAAGCCGACCAGGCCGATGTCGGCGACGACCTTGAGCTCGAGGACGACGGTCCGCTCCTCGCCGTCCTCGCCGAGCAGGGCGAAGCCGGGCGCCTTCCGGGCCGAGCTGGCCAGCGCCGCGTTGCCGAGACCACCCTTGCCGCCCTGGGCCGCGACGAACTCGGCGCCCGGTCCGACCAGGTCCGCGAGCACCTCGCCGTCCGGCGTACTGACGACCGTGCCGTCCGGGACCGGGAGGACGACGTCGCCGCCCTTGCTGCCGGCCTGGTTGTCGCCCTTGCCCTGGGCACCGTTCGTCGCGGAGCGGTGGCCGGACCGGTGGTAGTCGACCAGCGTGGTCAGGTCCGGGTCGACGCGCAGGATCACGCTGCCGCCGTCACCGCCGTTGCCGCCGTCGGGGCCGCCGAGCGGTTTGAACTTCTCCCGGTGCACCGAGGCGCAGCCGTTCCCGCCGTTGCCACCGGTGACGTGCACCGTGACCCGGTCGACGAAGCTGGGGATCGCCATCGATGTCTCTTTCCTTCGGACTGCTGGGGTTCGTGCTACACACAGCGAAAGGGCGGGTCCGCGGTATTCCGCGACCCGCCCTTTCACAAGGCTTGCTGTACCGGGTGGCGGTGTTACTCCGCCGGGACCGGGACGATGTTCACGACGCGACGACCCCGGCGGGTGCCGAACTCGACCTGGCCCTCGGCCAGCGCGAACAGGGTGTCGTCGCCGCCACGGCCGACCAGGTTGCCCGGGTGGAAGTGGGTGCCACGCTGCCGGACGATGATCTCGCCGGCGTTGACCAGCTGGCCGCCGTACCGCTTGACGCCGAGCCGCTGCGCGTTCGAGTCCCGCCCGTTACGGGTGGACGCCGCGCCCTTCTTGTGTGCCATGACTGATCAGCTCACTTCTTCTTCGCGTCGATCGCGGTGACCTTGACCTGGGTGTAGTGCTGACGGTGCCCCTGGCGCTTGCGGTAACCGGTCTTGTTCTTGTACTTGAGGATGTTGATCTTCGGGCCCTTGGTGCGGCCGAGGACCTCTGCGGACACGGCCACCTTGGCCAGCGCGGCAGCATCGGTCGTCACGGTGTCGCCATCGACGACGAGGACTGCGGGCAGCGAAACCGTGTCGCCGACCTGGTCCGTCAGGCTGTCGATCTCGATGACATCGCCGACGGCGACCTTCTGCTGGGTGCCGCCACTGCGCACGATCGCGTACACCGTGGATCTCACTCTCTGTTTGTTCGGAAGACTTACTCGGGGCCTGCACAGACCTACACTTGGCGGCCCACACAAAGGAGGCACGCGTGACGCGCGCCGAAGCTCAAGTTTACGGGGCGCGTCACAAGCGGGTCAAACCGGGGTCAGTGTGACGTCGACACCAGCTCGGGCGCCGTGGTCCCGGCGTCCGAATCGGTGCTGCTCGCCGCGCTGCCGTCGCTCTCCGCCTTCGCCCGGCCACGGCCGCCACGCCGCCGCCGGGTGCTCTTGGAGGGCGTCCCGTTCTGCTCCGCCTTGCCCTGGTCGCCGTCGGCCGCGGACTGCTCGCCCGTACCCCGGTCCGCCGCGCCCTGGTCCGTAGCGCCCCGCTCACCGCTGCCCTGGTCACCACTGTGGTCAGTGGCGCCCTGGTCAGCGCTGGTCTGGGCGGACGTGCCGTGGTCGGCGTGCGCCGCCTCGGCCGGAGCCTCGGTGGACTCGCCGTCGGCCTGGTGCCCGTTGCCGTTGCCGTTGCCGTTGCCGTTGGAGGCGGCCGCGATCTGGGCCAGCCGCTGGGCGGCGTCACCGTTGCCGTTACCGCCGGTGGCGGCCTCGGTGGACTCGGTGTGGTCCTCGTCGCGGTTCTTGCCGCGGCGGTTGCGGCGCGAGCTCTTCTTGTTCTCGCCGTCGCCGCCACCCTTGGCGCCGTGGTCGTGACCGTTGCGGCCGTCGGCCCGGCGGCGCGACTCCTTCGGCTCGTCGTGCAGGATCAGGCCGCGGCCACCGCAGTGGTCGCAGTTCTCGCTGAACGCCTCGAGCAGCCCGGTACCGATCCGCTTGCGGGTCATCTGGACCAGGCCCAGCGACGTCACCTCGGCCACCTGGTGCTTGGTCCGGTCCCGGCCCAGGCACTCGACCAGCCGGCGCAGCACCAGGTCCCGGTTCGACTCCAGCACCATGTCGATGAAGTCGATCACGATGATGCCGCCGATGTCGCGGAGCCGGAGCTGCCGAACGATCTCCTCGGCCGCCTCCAGGTTGTTCTTGGTGACGGTCTCCTCGAGGTTGCCGCCGGAGCCGGTGAACTTGCCGGTGTTCACGTCGACGACCGTCATCGCCTCGGTCCGGTCGATGATCAGCGAACCACCCGAAGGCAGCCAGACCTTGCGGTCCAGCGCCTTCTTGATCTGCTCGTCGATCCGGAAGTTCGCGAAGACGTCGCTGTCCCCGCTCCACTTCTCCACCCGGTCGGCCAGGTGCGGGGCGACGTCGGAGACGTACGCGCGAACCTGGTCGAACGCGTCGTCGCCGGAGATCACCAGCTTGGTGAAGTCCTCGGTGAACAGGTCGCGCACCACCCGGATCAGCAGATCGGGCTCACCGTGCAGCAGCTGCGGTGCCTGGCCGTTCTTCGACTTCTTGTCGATCTCGGTCCAGTACTTCTGCAGTCGGCTGACGTCGGCGGTCAGCTCCTCCTCCGAGGCGCCCTCGGCCGCGGTGCGCACGATCACGCCCGCCTCGTCCGGGACGATGTCCTTGAGGATGGTCTTGAGCCGGTTCCGCTCGGTGTCGGGCAGCTTGCGGCTGATCCCGCCGTTGCCCCCGCGCGGCACGTACACGACGTACCGGCCGGGCAGGCTGATCTGGTTGGTCAGCCGGGCGCCCTTGTGGCCGATCGGGTCCTTGGTCACCTGGACCAGGACCGCCTGGCCGGATTTCAGCACGGACTCGATCTTGCGCGGCCCGTTGCCGCCGCCGAGCGTGTTCCAGTCCACCTCACCGGCGTACAGCACCGCGTTGCGGCCCTTGCCGATGTCGATGAACGCGGCCTCCATGCTGGGCAGCACGTTCTGCACCCGGCCGAGGTACACGTTCCCGATCAGCGAGCTCTGCTCCGCCTGGGCGACGTAGTGCTCGACCAGCACGTTGTCCTCGGACACCGCGATCTGGGTCAGGTCCTCGCGGGCCCGGATCACCATCGTCCGCTCGACCGACTCGCGCCGGGCCAGGAACTCGGCCTCGGTGACGATCGGCGCGCGGCGGCGACCGGCGGCGCGGCCCTCGCGGCGGCGCTGCTTCTTCGCCTCCAGCCGCGTCGACCCCTCGACCGCGGTGATCTCGTTCGCGGTGTTCTTGCTGCGCGGCTCGCGGACGCGGACGACGGTCTCGTCCGGGTCGTCCGGCGACGAACCGGAGTCCTCGCCCTTGCGGCGGCGACGGCGGCGCCGGCGGCGGGATCCGCTGCCGGACCCCTCGGCGTCGTCGTCGGACTCGGCGCTCGCCTCGTCGGAGTCGTCGTCGGACCCGTCGGACTTGCCGTCCGCCTCGTCGTCGGCGCCGTGCTCGTCGTCGTCGGAGTGCTCGTCGGAGTCCGAGTCGCCGGCCTTGCGGCGGCGACGGCCGCCTCGGCGGCGACGGCGACGGCGGGTGCCCTCACCGTGCTCGTCCGCGTCGGAATCGGTGTCGGACTCGCCCTCGGCGGTGGCCTCCTCGGCCTCCTCCGGCTTGGTCTCCGGCTTGGTGTCCGGCTTGGCCTCCTCGACGACCGGCTCGGCGCGGTCGGCCGGGGCCTCCTCGGCGTCCCGGGTCCGTCGGCTGCGACGGCGGCGCGACGTGGTCGGCTGCTCCTCGGTCCCCGCCTCCGGCGTGACCTCGGCCGTCGCCTCGACCGGGCTGGTCGCGGCGGCCTGCTCGGCGACCTCCTGAGCGGCCTGCGCGGCAACCTGCTCCGGCGCCTGGAACAGCACGGCAGCGGCAGCAGGAGCCCGCCGCCGGGACCGCCGCCCACTCTGCGGCGCAGCCTCAGCCTGCTCGCCGGCGGCAGCCTGGCCGTCGGTGGCGCTCGTGGTGGTCGCCTGCGGCTCCGCAGGCGCGGCGGCAGCCTGGGCGGCGGCCTCCGCGGTGAGTTCGGTCTCTTCCTCGGTGGCCGTGTCGGCCTCGACGGCCGTCGCCGCGGTACCAGCGGTCACGCCGCTACCAGCGGTCGCACTACCGGCGGTGGCCGCGGCGTCGTCGGCAGGGGCGACCGGTCCGTCGGTGAGCGGGGAGTCCGGGGTGGTGAGCCCGGCCGCGGCGGCCTTCTTCGAGGTGCGCTTGCGGGTGGTCTTCTTGGCCGGGGCCGGGGTCTCCACGACCGGGGCGGCGTCCGCGAGCGACTCGCCCGCGGCCGGGTCGGCGGCGGTCACGGTCGCTGCTTCGTCAGCTTCCGGGAGTGGATCCTGGGCGGCGGCGGTCTTGCGGGTGGTGCGCTTGGCCGCGGCCTTCTTGGCGGGGGCCTTGGCCGCCGCCTTCTTCGCCGGGCGCTTGGCAGTCTTCTTCGCCGGGGCCGGTGCCGGGTCGGACGCCTCGGCGTCGGACTGGGTACTCACTGCCTCGGTGGCCACGGTGTCCACAGGGTCCGCGGCATCGGTCGGGGCGCTCGCGGCGGCCTTCTTGGTGACGCGCTTGCGAGTCGTCTTCTTCGCAGCGGCCTTCTTCGCCGGCTGCGGGGCGGTGGCAGCGCCGTCGGCTGCCTCGGTGGTGTCGTTCGGCTCGTTCTCGAGCATGCGGTGCGGGTCTCCTCAGGCCTTCCGGCGCACCCTGGGGACCTCTGTCACAGGTCCGGCGCAGCCAGAAAGCGGTCTCGGTTCGCCACGGCGGGCAACGGTGCCCGCGCGGCGGAAGCCTTCTGGGTCCCGCTCCCCCGCGCTGTCAGGGCGCAGTCGGAGCGGCGGCGTCGCCCTCCGCTGGATGCGTCTGGTGGCCGGCGTCCGCCTGGCCGGCCGCGGTCGCCTGGGTGGCGTCGCGGTCACGAGCGAGCGGATCGTCCACCGTGCCGGAGGCCGCGATGAGCGGGCCCTGGGCGAGCCTGGTCAGAAGAGCCGGGCCCGTCACCGGGAGCGTCGCTACTTCGAGCACGCCGGCGAGAACGTCGTCGGGTCTCACGGCCGGGGTTCCGTGCCGTAACACCACTTGCAGTATCGCACATGCCGCAACCGGCGCCGGTTCACTCCCGACCGCGAGTCGGAGAACGGCACCCCGACAGTCGAACGAGCGAAGGCCCCGTTTGGTCATGCGTTCGACCAGAATTTCCTCCCGGGCCAGGAACGCCTCGACCGCGGTCCCGGCCGCCGCCGGATCCACGCCCGGTAACGCGATCAGCCACTCGCTGACCTCCAGCCGGTCGGCCAGCGACCCCGGTCCCGCGGTGACCACCTCGAGGATGTCCAGCCCCGGCGGCAGCGCCTCGTCCAGGGCGGTCCGGACCTGCTCCGGCTCCCGCTCGTGTGTGAGCGAGATCTCCAGGTACTCCGCCTCCGAGGCGGCCCCGGTCGGCGCGGCCCCGGCGTACGAGATCTTCGGGTGCGGGCTGAAGCCGTGCGAGAAGGCCACCGGCAGCTCCGCCCGGCGGACCGCCCGCTCGAACGCGCGCTGGAAGTCGCGGTGCGAGGTGAAGCGGAGCCGCCCGCGCTTGGCGAAGCGGATCCGCAACTTCTGGACCGCGGGCAGTTGCTGGGACGGCGGAGCTTGTACTGGTGCCACGCCGCCATTCTGGCAGCCGGGCCGCTCCGGCATCACATCCGCGGGGACGGCCCGGCCCCACTCCCCGGTTACGCGGCGGCTTTCCCGGCCAGGAACAGCGCCCAGGCGAGCAGCCCGAAGGCGACCGTGTTCAGGCCGGTCCGGGCCAGGTTGAACCGTCGCCAGCGCGCCTCGTCGAAGGCGGCCCGGGCGGCGGCGACGTCGATCGTGTCCGGGTCGCCGGCCGCCCGCAGCGCGTCGTTGCGCGGGACGTTCGCCGAGATCGTGATGATCACGGTCAGCAGGTACAGCACGAACGCGGCAGCGATCCACGGCAGCGGGTCCTCGCCGAGGTGCAGCAGCCCGGCCACCAGGGTCAGCACCAGCGACCCGAGGAACCCGAGGCCGATGAAGACCGGGTTGAGGATCGCCCGGTCCATCGCCTGGAACGCCCCGACGAAGGTCCGGTCGTCGGTCCGGCCGAGTCCCGGCATGATCGTGTTCGCCCAGATCGCGTACACGCCCGCGACCATGCCGGTGGTGATCGTGGCCGCCAGCAGCGCCGCGATCCGTAGTCCTTCCATCTCCACTCACTTCCCGCCTGAGGGCCACCTTGCCCCGCCGAGCAAAGCTTCCCCTCAGGTCGGGCTCAGAGGGAAGTGCATTGACCGCCGCGGGGACCGGCCACCGTGTTCGGCGCCTGGAGGTCGGTCGGCGGGGCCGCGTTCCCCGAGCACGAGAGCGGGCCGTTGACGGTGTTCCCGGCCAGCACGACCGGCTCGGTCGTCCGCGCACCGACCACGGAAACGGGTCCGCCGACAGTGGTCCCGACCAGTACCGCGGCCTGCGTGGTGCCGTCGAGCGAGACCGGACCGTTGACCTTGCTCCGGAGCAGATGGACCTGGACGGCCCTGGACGCGCTGACCGGGCCCGAGATCGTCGAATCCGTACTCACCAGCGAGGCCCCGGCGGCGACCGTCACCGGCCCGTTCACCGTCGCACCCTGGAGACAGGTCACCCCGGATCCGACGTACAGCGGCCCGCTCCGCGTCCCCGTCACGGTCGTCGTACAGGCCGGTACCGGCCGGAGCAGCGTGGCCGCGAACCGGCCCGCCGACCCGATGTTGCCGGGGGCATCGATCGCGCGGTACTCGACCTGGTGCCGTCCGTACCCCGACGGGACGTCGTCCCACGGCACCACCCGCGGGACGCCGAGCTTGCCGTAGACGAGCTGGTCGATCTCTGTGCCCTCGGCGGTGAACCGGAACGGCGCGTTCGCGTCGGTCGGCCAGCCGAAGTAGTTGTACCAACCGTCCCCGTCGACCCGGAACTCCGGCACGACGTACCCGTCGCTGTCGTCCGTCGCGGTCAGCTTCATCGTGAACGCGTCGTTGTAGATGTACTCGGGCCCGCTCGGCTTCGTCACCGTCAGCAACGGCCGGGACATCGTCGGCGTGACCACGGGCTCGGCACCGTCGACCGTCCAGGTCAGGGTGTCGGCGCCGACCGTCGCGGTCAGGGTGTGCCGGCCGGTCAGCTGGAGCGGGGCGAGGGCGAGATCGCGGTCGTTGCCCGGATTCGGGACCAGGCGCCCGTCGAGCCGCCAGCTCACGGCCGGCTGGACCGTGTCGGACTGGCTCGTCTCGACGTAGACCACCTCGTCGGCGTTCACCGGGTGATCGGTCGCGGTCGACGTGGTGAACGTCGCCGGCTCCTCCGCCGCCGTGGCCGAGCGGCTGGTGTCGACCGTCCACGTCCGGGTCTCGGTCAGCGCGGGCGAGTCGCGGACCGCGGGATCGCGGACGAAATCGGTCGGGTCGACGATCTTCGCGGTCAGCGTGTGCGTCCCCGGGGCCAGGTCGAGCGTGCCGAGGTCGAGGGCGCGGCTGTTGCCCGCCGGGACGACGGCGCCGTCGAGGGTCCAGGTGACGTCGAGCTCGTGGCTGGCCGGGTGCAGGGTCTGCAGCCAGACCACCTGGTCACCGGCCACCGTCCCGGCCGGCGTACTTGCCTGGAACAACGCGGCGCGGGACGAGATCCGCTGCGTCATCCGCTCCCGGGAGACCTGGTCGAAGTAGTACCCGAGCACCTTCATCATCGAGTGCTTGCTCGGCCGCCAGACCCCGGACCCGGCGTACATGCCGGCCTCGTACCGGCCGATCCGGCCGCCGCTCTCGCTCTCCTCACCGAGCCAGCGCCACCACTTGCGCTGCTGGTCGAGCAGCTGCTGCTCGGTCAGCAGGGTGTGGTGGATCGAGCTCGGCTCTCCCCCGGCGTACGGCGCGCCGCGGTCGCCGCGGGCGTAGTAGTCGTACTCGTCCTGGAGGCCGCCGAGCGAGTGACCGAGCTCGTGCGGGGTGATCAGGGCCGACAGCGCGTTGCCGCCGGACGCGGTCGCGTACGAGCCGCCCGCGCCGCCGTACGTGTCGCTGTTGCCGATAGCAAGGATCTGCCGGTTGGCCGAGGTGGTGCCGGGCACCAGGTCGGCGTACTGCGCGGCAGCGGCCGAGCTGACCGTGAGCAGGCGCTGGACGCTGGCCGGGTTGCAGCCGCCCCAGAAACCCATGCTGAGCGGGGTGTCGACCTTCGGCGAGGTCAGGTCCGGGTCGCAGTCGACGCCGCTCTGCGGAGACGGGATCTCGACCGCGTAGACGTTGAGGTAGTTGCGGTACGACTTGAACGGCTCGATGCTCCAGAGGATGTTCAGGTGCTTGTCGACCTGCTCGCGGAACTTCGGCAGTTCGGCGGCGGTGTACCCGTCGCCCATCACCACCAGGTTGAACCGCGACGACGCCGGGCCGGTGACCTGGATCGGCACCACCTTCGCCTCGTCGGCGACCACCGCTGTACTCGCGGCCGGGTCCGCTGCTGCTGGTCCCGCGGCCAGCGGCAGGCCGGCGAGGACCGCGGCCACCACCCCCACGACCGCCGTCAACCGTCCCGCCCTGAAGCTCGTCCGCACAGCCCCGCGCCTCCCCACCGTCCCCGGCGCCCCGTGAGCCCGGACGGGCCCGCCGTGAGAAGCCTACGAACCCGGCGCCGGGATTGTCAGGCGTTCCCGCGCGCCGACTTCGCCACGGTCGGCGCGCGCGGGCGGCGCGGTACGGCATCATGAGGGGTCGGGGGTTCGTGAGGAAAGGACATCGATGACGCAACCGGCGCAGTCGCCGCGGCCCGAGCCGGACCGGAGCCCACCGGTCGACGACGCCGGTGACGGGGACGGCAAGGGCATCTACTGGGTGCTGAAGAACGTGCTGATCGGCCCGCCGGTCAAGCGCCTCTTCCGGCCTGTCGTCGAAGGCGCCGAGCACGTCCCGGTCCAGGGGCCGGCGATCATCGCCAGCAACCACCTGTCGTACGCGGACTGGATCTTCATGCCGCTGGTCCTGCGCCGCCGGGTCACCTTCGTCGCGAAGTCCGACTACTTCACCGGTGCCGGGATCAAGGGCCGGTTCCAGCGCGGCTTCTTCAAGGGCACCGGCCAGGTCCCGATCGACCGGTCCGGCGGGTCGGCGTCCGAGGGCGCGATGCGGGCCGGGATGAAGGTGCTCGAACGCGGTGAGCTGTTCGGCATCTACCCCGAGGGCACCCGCTCCCACGACGGCAAGCTGTACAAGGGCCGTACCGGCGTCGCCCGGCTCGCGCTGGAGGCGAAGGTCCCGGTGATCCCGTGCGGCGTGATCGGCACCGACAAGGTCGCCCCGCCCGGCAAGGTGGTCGCGTCGCTGGCGTCCCCGGTGGTCAAGTTCGGCGAGCCGCTGGACTTCTCCCGGTACGAGGGAATGGAGGGTGACCGGCTGATCCTGCGCGCCGTCACCGACGAGATCATGTACAAGATCATGGAGCTGTCCGGCCAGGAGTACGTCGACCTCTACGCCACCAAGGCCAAGCAACTCGAGGGCCGCGCGGTCACCGGCGCCCCGAAGAAGGTCCGCAAGTCGGACACCTGATCCGTGCTGTGAGACGGGCGGGGCGTAGGCTGGGAGATCGTGGACGGACCGATCGCTTATCAAGGTGAGCCAGGCGCGAATTCGGCGATGGCTTGTACGGAGATGTTCCCCGACCGCGAGCAGTTGCCCTGCACGACGTTCGAGGACGCACTCGAGGCGGTGAGTTCGGGCGCGGCCGGGCTCGCGATGATCCCGGTGGACAACTCCATCGCCGGTCGCGTCGCCGACATCCACCACCTGCTGCCCGAGTCCGGCCTGCACATCATCGGCGAGCACTTCCTCCCGATCCACTTCCAGCTGATGGCGGTTCCGGGTGCGACCCTGGACTCGATCCGCACCGTCCGCTCCCACGTCCACGCCCTCGGCCAGTGCCGCAAGGTCATTCGCGAACACGGCTGGTCCACGGTGGTCGCCGACGACACCGCCGGCGCCGCCCGCGAAGTCGCCGAACTCCAAGACCCGACGGTCGCCGCGTTGTCTCCGCGAGGCGCGGCGCAGCTGTACGGCCTGGACATCCTCGCGTCCGACGTGGAGGACGAGCACCACAACACGACCCGCTTCCTGGTGCTGTCCCGCGAGCCGGAAGTCCCACCGGTGGACGCGGGTCCGGTCATCACCAGCTTCGTGTACCGCGTCCGCAACGTGTCGGCCGCGCTGTACAAGGCGCTGGGCGGTTTCGCGACCAACAACGTCAACATGACGAAGCTGGAGAGCTACCAACTCGGCGGCACCTTCTTCGCCACCCAGTTCTACGCCGACATCGAAGGTCATCCGGAAGACCCGAACGTCGCGCTGGCGCTGGAAGAGCTGGCCTTCTTCTCGGTCGAGGTGAGGCTCCTGGGCGTCTATCCGGCCCACCCCTTCCGAGCCCAGATCGCCGAGCCAGCCGCCAACCGCGCCCTCCGGCCCCACCACTGAGTTCGGTGCATTCGAACAGGAGGTAGTCGCTCAGCCGGCGGCTGTCCGGCGGGCGACGCGGCGCCTTCGGCCGACGAAAGCGGAGCTCAGGTGGCAGCTGCTCATCAACCTTCTTTGTAGTTAAAGGCTTCTTCGGTGGTTCGGCCTGCCGGATAGGTTCTCGGTGGGTTGGTTTGGTCGGCGAAGGCTTGTTGCCAGGGGGTGCGCGGTTCGAGGTACTGGTCGAGCTTGGTGGGGAGTCGGACCGAGACGCCGATAGGCATGGTGTCGCGGGTTGCCAGGCGCCAGCTGGTTTCGACGTCCGGCGGGCCGTTGTACTTGGCAACTACGTGGGCGAGTTGGCGGTCGGACTGCACCTTGCGGTCGAGGCCGTCGAAGAAGCGGCCCGGGCTCGTGTCGACCAGGCCGTAGACGTACGGGCTGCCCGCCAGCGTGCCGTCCTCGCCCACGCGGCCCAGGTAGGAGACCACGAAGGCGGTGAAGTCCTTCGGCGGCACCGGACCGCCGATCCTCCCCAGAGAAAGCTTCTCGATCTTGGGTTGGAGGTTGAACGTCTTGATCGACCCGCCGTCCGCGAGCCTGCGTTCGTAGCCGAAGAACGCGACGAAGCCGCTGGCGTCCTTGCGCGGGACGGACACCTTGACCGGCTCCGTCTTCCTGGCGTCGACGACTACCGACCTGTTCCCCGTGACCACGAACTCCGGCTGCACGAGGCGATAGTGCTGTCCCTCGGCGCCGAACATCGTCGCGTCCAGCAAGTACTTCCCGCGCGGCAGCCTGGTCGTCGGGGTGACGCCACCTTCCGATTCGCCGTCCGTCAGGTTCGTGAACGAGACGAACGTGCGGTTCCGCGCTGCCGGTTCACCGTTCTCGTCCAGGGTTTTCAGCGCGACGTCGTAGCTCTCGACCTCCTTGTCCACGACCAGCGGTACGACGATCTGCTGCTCCCCGGTGGTCGCCGTGATGCGCCCCGAGTACACGCCGTCCGGGCCGGAGTGGGTGGTGTCGGAGACCACCTGGACCGACGCTTCGCCGCCCGCCGGGACGGTCAACCGGTCCGCGCTCAGCTTGAGCGCCGACGCCGGGGCGGCCTTGCCCGCGATCGTCAGCTCGGACTTGAGGTCGAGCGTCACCGAGGCCGTACCGAGGTTGCGGAACACGGCCTCCCGAGTGACCGGCCTGTCATCGGCGTGCGGCCAGATCGCCGTACCGAACGCCAGGCTGACCGTCTTCGCCTGCACGACCTGCTTGATCGCCCGTGCCACGTCGACGCGGCCGGCGCCTTGCTGGTACGCCGTGAGCGCGGGGTTGGCCTGGGCGGCTGACGTCAGCGCGCTCTTCAGTTCGGGCGCCTTCCAACCGGCGTGCTGTTGAGCCAGCAACGCGGCCGCGCCGGCGACATGGGGCGTCGCCATCGAGGTGCCCGACATCCGCGCGTAGTTGTCGCCCACCGGCTCCTGCGGCTGGGACGCGCCCGAGCGCGCCGCGACGATCCCGACGCCGGGCGCGGTGACGTCGGGCTTGATCGCGCCTCCGTGCGCCGGGCCCTGGGAGGAGAAGTCGGCCAGGTTCTCGTCCCGATCGACGGCGCCGACGGTGAGGGCGGCCGACGCCGTCCCCGGCGAACCGATCGTCCCATCGCCGGACTGATTGCCAGCAGCAACGACGAAGAGGACGTCGTTGCCGTAGCGCTCCATCGCGTCCTCGACCGGGTCGGTCCCGTCGGTCGGATCGCCGCCGAGGCTGAGGTTCACCACCTGGGCGCGGTGCTGGACGGCCCATTCGATCCCGGCCAGCACGTTCGACTCGTTGCAGTCGCCGACGTCGTCGCAGACCTTGCCGTCGAGGAGCTTGGCGTCCGGCGCGACCCCGCGGTACCCGTCGGTGCCCTTGCCCGCGATCGTCGAGGCGACGTGCGTACCGTGGCCCGCGACGTCGGTGGCCGGGTCGGTGGTGAAGTTCTGCCGGGCGATCACCTGGCCGGTCAGGTCGGGGTGCTTGTCGTCGATCCCGCTGTCGAGGACGGCGACCTTCACCCCACGACCCGTGTACCCCGCCTGCCACGCGGCCGGTGCGCCGATCTGCGGGACGCTCTTGTCCAATGTCGTGCGCAACTTCCGATCCAGCCAGATCTTGCTGCCGCCGGCGTCGCGCCCGGTCTTCTCACCGAGGAGCTCGGTGAGCACACCCTTGGCCTTCGACTTCGGTACGACCAGCGCGGTCGAAGCACCGAGATCGCGGATCGCCTTCGCGTCTCGGCTCTGCACCGAGGCGCCGGTCACGATCACCGGGATGTCGGCGCGCCGGGAATCGTCGTACCCGTCCCGCAGCAGCATCTCCAGGTCGAACAGCCGCCGGTCGAGCCGGCCGTTGCGGAGTTCGGCGCGGACGTCGGACGGGATCACCGTCCACTCCCCTGCGGTCCGCCGGGCCTCGAACGAGATCTGCTCGCGTCCAGGTCCCGGAAGGATCGAGAGCCGGTCGGAGTCACCGCCTTCCAGGACCACCTGATCCCCGGTGATCAAGGTGATCTGCCGGCTCTCGGGTACAGGCTGGGCGGCCTGGGTGGGTAGCGGCACCGCGAGGAGCGATGCCATCAGCAACAACCCGGCCGCCAGTCGTCTCTTCCGCAGGGGAGACCCCTTCGTTGTCGTCACACTCCCGTACGTGTCCGGCTCCGGCCGTGCATTTCACCCAGCTGGGGCAGCCACGGGGAAACCCGGTGGAAGGGCGAGGATCCAGCCGCATAGGGTCGCGCGGTGGAGATCTTGAGAGTAGACGGCCGGGACAACGCGATCTTCGAGCGGTACTTCCGGTTGCGGGAGGAGGTCCGGCAGGCGGAGCAGGAGTTCCCGGCGGGGTTCAGCCGCGAGGACGCGCAGGTGATGTTCGCCACCGAGCACTCCGACGTCCGGGTCGAGGGTCTCGGGCTGGTCGACGGGGACAGCTGGCTCGGGATGGCGTGGCTCGACTGGTGGCTGGAGGAGAACACGGATGTCCTCGACGTCGAGATCGTCGTCGCTCCCCAGTACCGCCGGCAGGGCGTGGCGTCGAAGCTGCTGGACGTCATCGTCGACAAGGCGCGCGCGGACGGGCGGACGCGACTGTCCACCAACGTGATCGCGGGCGCTGCCGACGGTACGAGCTCCGGTACGGCGTTCGCCGAGGCGCGCGGGTTCGTCCGGACCCACGAGGAGCTGCACCAGGTACTCCGGCTGCCGCTGTCGGACGAGGCGATCGGCAAGCTGGACCGGCCGGTCACGGGGTACGAGCTGGTGCAGTGGCGGGAGCATACGCCCGACGAGTGGCTGGCGGAGTTCGCGGACGCGCACCGGGCGATGAGCAACGACGTACCGCAGGGCGAGCGCGGGCTCGAGGAGATGCGCTGGACGCCCGAGCGGATCCGCGAGGCCGAGGCGCGGCGGATCGCGCAGGGCCGGTTCTGCCACACCACGGTCGCGGTCGACGGGGACGGCAGGCTGGCGGCGTACACGCAGCTGGGTGGTTCGACCGCGAACCGCGAGCGCCTCTACCAGTACGACACCTTCGTCCGCCCGGAGCACCGCGGCCACCGGCTCGGTATGGCCGTCAAGATCCCCAACCTCCGCTCCCTCCAGGCTGACCTCACCGAGCCGGCGATCGTGCACACCTGGAACGCCCCCGAGAACGGCCCGATGATCCGCGTCAACGAACACCTCGGCTTCACCCCCTCCGACCGCCGGGTCGCCCTCCAGCGAACCCTCTGAACCGACACCGCCGCCGCTGGTTCGTGGTTCAAGCAACTCTTCTACCTCGGGCGGGGTGCTCGGTGGTGGTCACTACCGGTACCTGTGGGGTTGTGCACCCCGGGTGACGGGAGCAAGGTGGAAGCGAACAGTGACCAGGGGCAGCCTGTTCGGTGGGGGAAGGTGGTCGGTCCGCCTTCGGCTGAGACGTGGGTCTGGGGGATCTGGGAAAGCGTTCCGGTCCGGAACCGATGACGCGCGCGCTGACGCGGCGGCCGGTTCCGTCCTGCTCTGCGCCCCTCCCGGAGCAAGGGGGAGAAATGCCGAGGAAGGCGAACGGGCGAGCGGACAGGCACCGGCCGGAGGACCGGATGCCGGGGATGCCGGGCGAGGCGATGTCCGGTCCGACGGCGGCGGGCGGAATGCCGGCGGGCCGCGAGTCCGGTGGGATGCCGGCGCGCGGGATGTCGGCGAACGGGAGTCCGGGCAGTCCGGCCGAGACCCGGATGACCGCGGAGTCGACCGGTCCCGCGATGGGAATGACCGGATCGGCGGGCCGGGCCGAGTCCGGGATGCCGGGTGGCGCGGGGATGTCCGGTGGCCCGGGAACCGGCGGTGGAGGATCCGGCGGATCGGGTGGCGGCGGCCGGTCCGGCGACGGCGGTGACGGTGGCGCCGCGGACCAGCCGACGAGGCGCAACTGTGGCGTGATGGACGTCCACCGCCGGCTGCTGTCGACCGAGCCCGGGTACGCCGCGGCACGGTCGGCGCTGGAGAACGCGACCACGCAGTACGTCACCGGTGAGCAGCGGTTCCCCGGGATCGCGCGGATCCCGGTCGTCGTGCACGTCGTCTTCAACACCGCCGCGCAGAACATCTCGCAGGCCCAGATCGACAGCCAGCTCGCCGTCCTGAACCGGGACTTCCGGGCCGCCAACACCGACATCGGCTTCACCCCCGCGCCGTACAGCGGGCTGGTCGCGGACGGACGGATCGAGTTCTTCCTGGCGACCGAGGACCCGAACGGCAACCCGACGAACGGGATCACCCGGACCCAGACCACGAAGACCTCGTTCAGTACCGACGATGCGGTGAAGTCCTCGGCGACCGGCGGCGTGGACCCGTGGCCGACCGACCGGTACCTGAACGTCTGGGTCTGCCAGCTCGGCGGCGGCCTGCTCGGGTACGCGCAGTTCCCCGGCGGCCCGGCGAACACCGACGGCGTGGTGATCCTGCACTCCGGCTTCGGCACGAACGGGACCGCGGCGGCGCCGTTCGACCTCGGCCGGACCACCACCCACGAGGTCGGGCACTACCTGAACCTGTTCCACATCTGGGGCGACGACGGCACCGGCTGCTCCGGCAGCGACGAGGTCGCCGACACCCCGAACCAGGCCGGCCCGAACTTCGGGGTGCCGGCGTTCCCGCACGTGACCTGCAACAACGGGCCGAACGGGGACCTGTTCGTCAACTACATGGACTACACCGACGACCGCGGCATGGTGATGTTCACGACCGACCAGGTGGCCCGGATGGCGGCCTGCCTGGACACCGTGCGGTCGCCACTGATCGCCGGTTCGGCCGGCGCCGGGACGCCCGAACCGGCCGGCCCGGTGGTTGCCTGGGGCGCCGATCGACTGGACACGTTCGTGCTCGGCACGGACCGCGCGATGTACCACAAGTGGTGGGACGGGTCCGCCTGGGGACCGTCCGTCACCGACTACGAATACATGGGAGGTGTCTGCATGAGTGCCCCGGAAGTGGCCGCCTGGGGCGAGGACCGGCTCGACGCCTTCGTGCTCGGGACCGACCGCGCGCTCTATCACAAGTGGTGGGACGGGAACGCCTGGGGACCGTCCGTCACCGGCTACGAGTACATGGGCGGGATCTGCATGAGCCCGCCGCGGGTGGCGACGTGGGGCGAGAACCGGCTCGACGTGTTCGTGCTCGGCACGGACCGCGCGCTCTACCACAAGTGGTGGGACGGGAACGCCTGGGGACCGTCCGTCACCGGCTACGAGTACCTCGGCGGGATCTGCATGAGCCCACCCGAGGTGGTGTCGTGGGGTGAGAGCCGGCTCGACGCCTTCGTGCTCGGGACCGACAACGCCGTCTGGCACAAGTGGTACGACGGATCCGGCTGGTCCGGGTACGAGTCGCTCGGCGGGATCTGCGCGAGCCCGCCGCGGGTGGTCGCGTGGGGCGAGAACCGGCTGGACCTGTTCGTCGTCGGGACGGACTCCGCGCTCTGGCACAAGTGGTGGGACGGCAACGCCTGGTCCGGCTGGGAGTCGCTCGGCGGCATCTGCACGACCACACCGACCGTGGTGTCGTGGGGCGAGAACCGGCTCGACGTGTTCGTGCTCGGCACGGACTCCGCACTCTGGCACCAGGCGTGGGACGGGAACGCCTGGTCCGGCTGGGAGTCGCTCGGCGGCATCTGCGTCGACGAGCCGCGGGTCAGTTCCTGGGACAGCGATCGGCTGGACGTCTTCGTGGTCGGCACCGACTCCGCGCTCTACCACAAGTGGTGGGACGGGAACGCCTGGGGACCGTCGCTCACCGGCTACGAGTACCTCGGCGGCGTGATCAGCGACTTCAAGATCTCGCTGCCGCCGACCGGCCCCGCCGCACCGGCCGAGGAAACGATGCCCGCGGCAACGTCTGGGCAGGTGATGGCGACCTGAACACGGACCCGATCGTCGGGCGGTGGACGCACTCCTTCGAGGAGGACCACGACGGGGTGACCGTCTACCGCCGCGACGACTTCCCCTTCCCGCCGGCCCGCGGCCGGCGGGGAGTGGAGTTCCGCGCGGACGGCACCTTCGTCGAGTGGCTGATCGGCCGCGGCGACGCCCCGGAACCCCACACCGGCGAGTGGGAACCGTCCGGCGTGGTCGCCCGCGGCGTCGGCGGCTCCGCGATGGTGGTCGGCGCCGATCCCGACCGACTCGAACTCGTTTGGCAGGAATAGCATGACCACCTCACCTGTCCGTTATCTCGTCGTCCCGGCTGCCGAGGCCGTGGACGCTCCACAGGCCGCGCGGTTCGGCGATCGGTCCCTGGTCTGGGGCGGCGCCGACGAACGACTCGGCCGCGCTTCCCGGACCGCGCCCGGTCTGCTGCTGGTGACCCAGGTCGGCCGCTCGTTCCAGGACGAGTACCCCGACGTGGTGCCGTTGCTGGACCACGGACGCCAACTGGTGATCTCGTCCGCCGACAGACCGCGTCGGCGGAACAACCACTGCTGGCGCGTCCAGACCCTGCGCCCCGGGATCGCGGTGGACGTACCGACGCTCGCGCCGCGCCGGGTGGATCCCGCGGTCACGGCCCTGGTCGGTGCGCTGTCGCCGACCTCGTACCAGGCCGACCTGACCTGGTTCGCGAGTCTGCCGACCCGGCACTCGCTGAGCCCGGCGTTCGGTCAGGCGGTGGACTTCGCCGCCGCCCGGATGGTGGCCATGGGCTACAGCGTGACCCGGATGCCGATCACGGTGGGCGCGGGCCAGTCGCAGAACCTGATCGGCGACCGGGCCGGTGGTGGTCCGGTCCCGCGCGGGCTGGTCCTGATCACGGCGCACCTGGACTCGATCAACCTGGCCGGCGGACCGAACGGCCCGGCGCCCGGCGCCGATGACAACGGCAGCGGCTCGGCCGGGGTCCTCGAGCTCGGCCGGATCCTCGCGACCCGGCCGTGGCAGCACGACCTCCGCCTGGTCCTCTTCGGTGGTGAGGAGGAGGGGCTGCACGGGAGCAAGCAGTACGTCGCTGCGCTGCCCGCCGCTGAACGGGCCCGCCTCCGCGCGGTACTGAACATGGACATGATCGCCAGCAAGAACACGGCCGGACCGACGGTACTGCTGGAGGGTGCGCAGGTTTCGTCGGCGTTGATGAGCGACCTGGCCGCGGCGGCCGCCACGTACACGTCGCTGAAGGTGGAGACGTCGCTGAACCCGTTCGCCAGCGACCACGTCCCGTTCATCAACGCGGGGTTGCCCGCGCTGCTGACGATCGAGGGCGCCGACAGCGCGAACGGGCACATCCACTCGGCCGACGACAAGCTGACCTTCCTCGACTGGGCCCTCGCCGCCGAGATCCTGCGGATGAACGTCGCCGCGCTCGCCGGTTGGCTCGGCCTGCAGGCGACGGCTCGGACGCGGCCACGGCCGGCCGGGTCGGTGGTGTCGTGGGGTCCCGGACGGGTGGACGTGTTCGCCGCCGGTGCGGACCGCTCGCTGCAGCACAAAGCCTGGGACGGGACCTGGCACGACTTCGAGTCGCTCGGAGGTGCCCTAATCTAGAGCGCGTGGCTCAACTGGGGTGGGACGGCTGCCGGAACGCACGCGACGTCGGCGGGCTGCCGACCAACTCAGGACGGACGACCCGCGCCGGCACCGTGGTCCGGACGGACTCGCTGCACCGGTTGTCCCCAGCCGGCCGCGCCGCGCTGGACGGTATCGCCGCGGGCCTCGTGCTCGACCTGCGGTCCGACTGGGAGATGGAAACCCTCGGCGAACCGCACCCGCTCGACGGCTCGCCCACGTACGTCCGGATCCCGTGGATCGACCCCGAGGCCGAGGCGCTGCGTGATCCCGAGTCCGAGCCGTCGCTGGCGCACATCTACCGCGGCAGCCTCGACCGCAACGGGCGGAAGATCGCCGCGGCGTACCGGGCGATCGCGGCCGTACCGTTGAGCGCTCCCGTGGTCGTGCACTGCCACTCCGGGAAGGACCGCACCGGCTTGCTCGTCGCGGTCCTGCTCGACCTGGTCGGCGTCCCGCGGGACCTGATCGCCGCGGACTACGCGATCAGCGAGGTCCTGCTGGAGATCACGGAACGCCCTGCCGACCTGCGGACTCCGCCCGAGGTCATCCTCGACTCCCTCGATCACCTGGATCGGCGGTACGGCGGCGCCCGGGCCTACCTGGTCCGGATCGGGCTGACCGACACCGAGATCGACCAGCTGAGCGCCCGGTTGGTGGGGAGCACGATCGAAGCGGTGGTGTTCGACTTCGACGGGCTGGTGATGGACACCGAGACGCTCGACTTCCGGCCGGGGATCCGGGCCTGGCTCACCGAGGCCCGCGAGCTCGGGCTGCGGGTGGCGATCGCGAGCAGTTCGGCGCGGTCCTGGGTCGAAGGGCACCTCGTGCGGGTGGGTGCGCTGGACCTCTTCGACGTGGTGGTGACCGGGGACGACGTGGACGGGCACAAGCCGGATCCGGCGGTGTACCTGCTCGCGTTGTCGCGGTTGGGTGTGGCCGGCTCCGCGGCGGTCGCTGTGGAGGACACGGCGCACGGGGTCGCCGCCGCGGCCGCTGCCGGGATGGGGACGATCGGGATCCCCAACCCGTACGTCAGCGCCGACGAGCTGGCCGGTGCCGACGTGGTCCTCGACAGTGCCGAGGCGCTTCCCTTGCGGGAAGCGCTCGACCTGCTGGACCCGGCGGAGGACCTGGCGTCCTGAGCCGGGCTCGGTTCAGACGACGGAGAGCGGAAGCAGCTTCTTGCCGGTCGGGCCGACCTGGATCTCGGTGCCCATCTGCGGGCAGACGCCGCAGTCGAAGCACGGGGTCCAGCGGCAGTCCTCGACCTCGATCGCGCCGTCCTCCTCGAGCGCGTCCTGCCAGTCCTCCCAGAGCCAGTCGCGGTCCAGCCCGGAGTCCAGGTGGTCCCACGGCAGCACCTCGGCGTACTCCCGCTCCCGGGTCGTGTACCAGGCCAGGTCCACGGGCTCGGCGGCGAGCGCCTGCCCGGCCGCGTCGACCCACCGGTCGTACGAGAAGTGCTCGCTCCAGCCGTCGAACCGGCCGCCGTCGCGCCAGACCTGCTCGATGATCCGGCCGACCCGGCGGTCGCCGCGGGACAGCAGGCCCTCGATGATGCCGGGCTTGCCGTCGTGGTACCGGAACCCGATCGCCTTGGCGTAGTTCTTGTCGGACCGGATCGCGGCGGCGAGCTTGCTCAGCCGCGCGTCGGTCTCCTCGGCACCGAGCTGCGAGGCCCACTGGAACGGCGTGTGCGGCTTCGGCACGAACCCGCCGATCGACACGGTGCAGCGGATGTCGCGGCGGCCGGAGACCTCACGGCCGGTCGCGATCACGCGCTTGGCCAGGTCCGCGATCGCGAGCACGTCCTCGTCGGTCTCGGTCGGCAGCCCGCACATGAAGTACAGCTTCACCTGCCGCCAGCCGTGGCTGTACGCCGCGGCGACGGTGCGGATCAGGTCCTCCTCGCTGACCATCTTGTTGATCACCTTGCGCATCCGGTCCGAGCCGCCCTCCGGGGCGAAGGTCAGACCGCTGCGCCGGCCGTTGCGGGAGAACTCGTTGGCCAGCGTGATGTTGAACGCGTCGACCCTTGTCGAGGGCAACGACAGCGACACGTTGCTGCCCTCGTACCGGTCGCCGAGGCCCTTGGCGACGTCGGCGATCTCGCTGTGGTCGGCCGAGCTCAGGCTGAGCAGCCCGACCTCCTCGAACCCGGACTGCTTCAGCCCGTTGTCGACCATGTCGCCGATCGTGGTGATGCTGCGCTCCCGGACCGGCCGGGTGATCATCCCGGCCTGGCAGAACCGGCAGCCGCGGGTACAGCCGCGGAAGATCTCCACCGAGTACCGCTCGTGCACGGTCTCGGCGAGCGGGACCAGCGGCTTCTTCGGGTACGGCCAGGCGTCCAGGTCCATCACGGTGTGCTTGGCGGTCCGCCACGGCACGCCCGGCCGGTTCGGCGCGACCCGCTTGATCCGGCCGTCCTCGAGGTACTCGACGGTGAAGAACTTCGGGATGTAGACGCCACCGGACTTGGCCAGCCGGAGCAGCACCTCGTCCCGGCCACCCGGACGGCCCTCGTCCTTCCACTCCCGGATCACCTCGGAGATCGCCAGCACGATCTCCTCGCCGTCGCCCAGCACGGCCGCGTCGATGAAGTCCGCGATCGGCTCGGGGTTGAAGGCCGCGTGCCCACCGGCGAGCACGATCGGGTCCTCGTCGGTCCGGTCCACGGCGTACAGCGGGATCCCGGCCAGATCGAGCGCGGTCAGCATGTTGGTGTAGCCGAGCTCGGTCGAGAACGACAGCCCGAACACGTCGAACGCCCGGACCGGCCGGTGGCTGTCCAGGGTGAACTGCGGGATGTCGTGCTCCCGCATCACCTTCTCCATGTCCGGCCAGACCGAGTACGTCCGCTCGGCCAGCAGGTGGTCCCGCTCGTTCAGCACTTCGTACAGGATCTGCACACCCTGGTTCGGCAAGCCGACCTCGTACGCGTCGGGGTACATCAGCGCCCACCGGACACTGACCGCGTCCCACTCCTTGCTGACCGAGTTCAGTTCACCACCGACGTACTGGATCGGCTTCTGCACACCCGGCAACAACGGCTCCAGGCGGGGAAACAACGAGTCGACAGTCATCAGACACTTCCAGACGGGGACAGACCGCCTACCAGGTTAGCGCCGGACCGTCCCGATCCCCGCATCGCTCACCTCCGAAGCCGCTCCGGGCCGCCGTTGCACCCAGGGCTCAGGCGAGGACGACGGAGCGTAGCGCGGCGTCCTCCAGCGCAGCCGTCACCCCCGGAGCGTCACCGTGGACCACGGCAACCACCTCCGGATCCGTGCAAAGCACGCGCAGGTCCTCCGGGACGACGTCGCGCTCCGCCTCGCCGCCGATCAGCGCCACCCGCTCGGGGTACCGGGCGAGGTACGCGCCGAGCAGGGGCCAGCGCAGGCAGAGGATCGTCCACAGCGCGGTCTGCTGCTCCCGACCACGGTCGTCGGCGAGGTTGATGCCCTGCAACGTCTCGATGCCGCGGGCGATCCCGTATGCGTTCACCAGGCGCTTCATCAGCCGCGGGTTCGGGTCGCGGCCGAGCAGGGTGCGGAACGGTTCGAGTACGTGCGTGTTCTGCAGCTGCGCCCGCTCGCTGACCATCTCGACGGCCAGTGTCTCCAGCCGCGCCTGGACGTCGGCCGGAGTCGCCCCGGGCCGGGCAGCAACCTCTCGGCGCGCCTCGGTCACTCCACGGCGGCCCAGCTCGCGGGTAGCGGCGGCGCGAGCGGTGTCGAGCTCGTGCTCACCAGGGCCGGCCGTCGACCGCAAGAGGCGACCCCAGAACCCGTCCGCCTGGTCGCCCACCCGCGGCAGACCGGTGGAGATCTGGAACGTCTTCTCCAGGAACAGGAACCCCACCGGCCGCCCCGGCTCGGCCGTGGACCCGGCGAAGTCGCCGTACTCCGTGGCGTAGCTGTCCGCGAGCCAGTCCCGGTCGGCGGCGACCACGTACGTCACTGGCACGTCTCGGAAGAGCGTCTGGATCCCTTCCAGCAGCTCGACCACGTACGGCGCACGGCAGCGGTCCAGGTCGTCGATCATGATCACCACGTCGTGGTGGATCCACGCGGCCAGGTCGCCGAGGTGTTCCTGGACGAGCCGCATCGGATCACTGGTGTTCGCGATGAACCGCCGTGCGCCCCGCGCCGAGGTCGCGAAGACCCAGCGCCCGAAGCCGTGCAGCAGGCCCCAAATCGTGAGGGCAGGCGTGACGATCGCGGCCACGGTGACGATCAGGCCGGTCGCCGCGTTGAGCGAGAACAGCTTCTGCCCGCGGACCCCGCCGAGCCACCCGGTCTGCCAGACCACGACCAGGATGGCCGCGACGAGCAGCAACGCGAGGTACCCGGGCCAGCCGCCCTTGAGCCGCCAGTACCACTCGCGCAACCGGAGCAGGTACGCCCGGCGCCGGTCGAACTGCCGCAGCTCGCGGACGGCGCCGCTGTAGAGCGCGGTCATCAGCCACCACCACGGCGGGTCGATCCGCTGATGCCGCCAGGCGTTGAAGTCGACGACCACGCAGCGCCGCTCCCCCGCAGCCGGATCGTCGCGGCGGAGCTCGGCGCTGAGGAAGTTCAGCAGCGAGGTCTTCCCCGCGCCCCACGGTGCGTGCAGGTGGATCAGGAAGGCGCCGCCGCGTCGCGTCCGCCGATCGGGCGACCCGGATGCCTTCCGGCTCTCCTCTGTGCGGGCGTCCCGGATCCGCCGGGCAAGGACTCGCGCGAATCCCTTCCGGCCGAGCTCGTCGACCACGGCCGGGCTGTCGGTGTGCGTGGGCACAGTCTCGATCGGCCGAGCCGGTTCCTGCTGGACCGATTGGTCGAAGCCGGCGATGTCCTGGGTCTGGTTCTGGATCGGCAGCTCCGTTCGGGCATCGCCGAAGAGGTTGAGCAGCGAGGCCCCCAGCGAGAGCTCTGGCAGCGCGTTTCGGAGTGCGGCCAGGGTGTGGGAGTCGCGGACGAAGATCTGCGCGCGCGATCCCTCCGGAGCGGTACTGCTGAAGCCGGCCGCGATCGCGCGAGCGGAGTCCTCGGGATCGAGCCCGCCGGCCCCGGTACCGAGCAGCGGGAACGCGATCGCCGAGCCGGCTGTGGGGACCAACGCACCGATCTGGCGAGCCGCTTCCTCGATCAGCGCGGGGGTGGAGCGGTCCCAGTCCGGAACGACAGCGGCGACCAGCAGCAACTTCGGTCCGCCCGCGACCAGCCGCACGGTGCCGAGACGCATCGGTTCGGCGGCCAGGTCGATGCCCATCGCCCGCAGCCGGTTGTCGACGTCGATCGCGACCGAACCGTTCGCGCCGGCCGGAACCACCAGGGCCGCGGCCTCCGTCTCGAAGAGGTCACCGAGGACCAGCTCGACGCCGCCGGTTTCCCGTACCTGACCAGCCACGTCGGTCCTCCCTGCGATGGCCACGAAGGCCAGCAGGTTAGCCGACGGGGTGTGTCACCGTGACTACCTTGGGTCAGCTCAGGTGGGTCAGGAGCAGCGGGTTGATCGTCTCCGGATGCGAGTACGTGACCAGGTGGGCGGCGTTCTCGATGATCTCCAGGTGCGCGCCGGCGATCCGGCCAGCGAGCGGGATGACCGTCTCGGGCGGGATCGAGGCGTCCTGCTCGGTGGTGACGAGGAGGACGGGCGCGGTGATCTTCCCCAGGTCCGCGGTGAGGTCGGCCGTGGCCAGGGCCTCGCAGCAGGCGGCGTACCCCTCGGCGGAGGTGCCGAGGAGCTGGTCGCGGATCGCCTCGACCTCGGCCTGGTGGGATTCCGCGTGCTCGGGCAGGAACCAGCGGCCCAGTGTCGCCTCCGCGATCGCCTTCGTCCCCTCGGCGCGGACCTGGGCGGCTCGCTCGGTCCACATCGCCGCGTTCGCCGCCGGGTCAGCCGGTGGGCAGAGCAGGGCGAACCGGTGGAAGCGGTCGGGCGCGTTCTCCGCGAGCCACAGGCCGACCGCGCCACCGAGGGAGATCCCGACGTACGACGCCTGCTGCTCGTCCAGCGTGTCGAGCAGCTCCAGGACGTCGTTGCCGAGGTCGGCGAGCGTGTACGGGCCGTCGGGGGTCTCGGAGTCACCGTGGCCGCGATGGTCGAACGCGACCACCCGGAATCGTTCGGACAGCGCCTCGACCTGCGGTGCCCACATCGCGTGCGTCGTACCGAGGGACGAGCCGAGCAGAACCACGGGTGCGCCCTCGGGACCGGTCATCTCGTGATGCAGTCGCATGGCCCCAGCCTACGAACCCGATCGGTGCCTGTCCCGGACCCGTGTGTCCAGGCGTGCCCGGGTGCGATAGTCGAGCTGTGGTACTCCAGTTCGACGGCGGTCTCGAGTTCGACGCGGATCTGTACGAGGTCCGGCGCGATGGGACCTCTGTGCCGCTGGAGCCGCAGGCGTTCGACGTGCTCGCGTACCTGGTCGCGCACCGTGACCGGGTGGTCGCGAAGGAGGAGCTGATGGACGCCGTCTGGGGCGGCCGGTTCGTCAGCGAGACCGCGGTCAGCACCCGGATCAAGCAGATCCGCCGGGCGATCGGCGACGACGGGCACAGCCAGCGGATCATCCGGACCGTGCACGGGCGGGGCTACCGGTTCGTGGCGGCGCCCGGTGCGCTGGAAAGTTCGCCGGCTCCGTCGTTGCGGTCGCCGATCCGGTACACGGTGAGCGACGGTCTGCACATCGCGTACCAGGTGACCGGTGGCGGTGACCTCGACCTCGTCCTGGTGTCCGGGTTCGTCTCGCACCTGGAGCTCGACTGGGCCGATCCGCGGCACGCGCACTTCCTCGACCGGCTCGGATCGTTCGGGCGGCTGATCCGGTTCGACAAGCGGGGGACCGGGATGTCCGACCGGCCGATCGGGCTGCCCGACCTGGAGACGCGGATGCACGACGTGCTCGCCGTGATGGACGCGGCCGGATCGCGGCAGGCGGTCCTCGTCGGCTACTCCGAGGGTGGGCCGATGTCGATCCTGTTCGCGGCCGCGCATCCCGAACGGGTCAGCGCGCTGGTGCTCTACGGGTGCTACGCGAAACGGACCTGGGCCGAGGACTACCCGTGGGCGCAGACCCCGGAGGAGCGGTCCACGTACACCGACAAGCTGGTGACCGAGTGGGACTGGGAGGCCGACCTGCGGATGCGGTGCCCGTCGGCCGATCCGCCGATGCAGCGCTGGTGGGCGCAACGGATGCGGGCCGCCGCGACACCGACGACGGTGCGCGCGTTGCTCGACATGAACTCGCTGGTCGACGTTCGCGACGCGTTGTCGGCGGTCCGCGTCCCGACGTTGGTGGTGCACCGGGACGGCGACGCGCTGACCCGGACCGAGGAGGCGGCGTACCTGGCCGAGCGGATCCAGGGCGCCGAACTCGTCCTGCTGCCCGGCGACGACCACTTCGTCTCCGGGAACCCCGATCAGATCCTCGACGCGATCGAGCCGTTCCTCGCCGATCTCGCCGGCCGGGGCGATCCCGAGTTGTCGCTCGCCGCCATCGCCGTACCGGCTGGGCCTGGTGCCGCCGGCCTGGCCGACGGGCTCGCGAGTGCGGGCGGGCGGTTGCGGACGGATCCCGGTGGGCGGTCGGTCGTGCTGTTCGACGGTCCGGCCACCGCGGTACGGGCTGGGCTCGCGCAGTTGAGTGGTGCGGTGCGGCTCGGGGTCGCGATCGGGGAGGTGCCGCGGCACGGTGACCAGGTGGCCGAGACCGGGGTCAGACTCGCGTCGGACCTGGCGGACCAGGCGCCGCCGGGAGCGGTGTGGGTTTCGTCCGCCGTGCGGGATCTGCTGGCCGGGTCCGGGGTGGTGCTGGAGGTCGCGCCGGAGTACGGCGGGAACGGGTCGCCGGCGGCTTACCGAGCTGTTGGCGCTTCCTGATGATTGCCTTGGGCAACCGTGGTTGGTGGTTGCCCAAGGCGTCGGGGTTCAGGCGGTGGCGACGTCGACGGTGACCGGGACGCCGTGGGTGATCACGTCGAAGACCGCGGACCGGCGGCGGGACTGCTCGACCAGCGCGGCCAGCTTCTCCGCCTCGGCGTCGCCCTTGACGTGGAACACCACCCGGATCGCCTCGTACCCGTTGCGGACCTCGTCGTCGAGACCGAGGATGCCGAGCAGGTTGATGTCGCCCTCGACCGTCGAGGTGACCTCCTCGAGCTGGATCCCACGGGCGGCAGCGATGTTGGCCAGCCCGCTGGTGAGGCAGGCGGCGAGCGCGATCAGCAGGTGCTCGGCGGGGGTCGGGCCACGGTCCAGCCCGACCAGGACCGGCGGGTGGTCCGCGTCGAAGCTGAAGTCCGCGTCCCGGCTGTGCTCCTGACCGGCGCCGTAGTACCCGTTCACGGTGCCGCGGTTGTTGGTCCCGCTGATCCACCGGTTGCTGGCCCGGAACTGGAACCGGGCGAGTTGCGGCTGCTCCTTGACCGCGTCCAGCGTGGCGAACAGGGTCGCGACGTCGACGCCGTTGTGGCCGCTCGTCATTTCTTCGATCGACATGGCTCTGGTCCTTCCTGGTGGTTCGGTGATGGGTCAGGCCGCGGCGGCGACACCCGGTACCAGCGGGAGCCCGGCGAGGAAGTCGGCCTCCCGTTCCAGGGCCTCGCTCAACCGGATCTGCAGCGCGACGAACTCCTCGACCGGCGGGAACGCGGTCAGCGCCCGGGTCAGGTCGAACACCTCGCGCGCCTGGTCGTCCCGGGTCCGGTGGTACGTCGCCAGCGCGTCGGGTTCGGCGGCCGGGTTCCGCAGTGCGCGGTCCAGGGCGGTCGCGAGCAACTCGGCATCGCGGAACGCGTCGGTGATGCCGTGCCCGGTGATCGGGTCCCGGTGGTACCCGGCGTCGCCGACGAGTGCCCACCCCGGTCCGTACGGCATCCGGAGGTAGTTCGGCATGTTCGCCACACCCCGGATCGGGGCGACGATGCGGCCGGCCCGGACTCGGCGGGCGAGCTCGGGAGCCAGCCGGTCGATCGCCTCCACGAACGCGGCCGTGCGCCGCGACCCCGCCGTACGCAGGTCCGTCGGTGAGGTGCTGGGCGAGCACATCCACACACACGCCTGGCCGTCGTTCGTCGGGAACACGCCCACGAACGCACCGTGCGTCACGTGGAACTCGAACGCGTCCCAGCCGTCCGCCTCCACGTAGGTGTAGAAGACCGTGGACAGCGGGGTGAAGCTCTCCGTCATCGGCGCACCGAAGTACTGCGCCATCCGCGAGCTCCGGCCGTCCGCCCCGATCACGTAGCGAGCGGAGAGCTCCAGCTCATCACCGGATGCGGTGTGAGCGGTGAGGCCGGTTACTCGTCCGTCTGTGGAGCGGGTGAGGCCTGTTGCGGTCACCTGGTTGCGCAGGTCGGCACCTGCTCGGTCCGCTGCGTCGTACAGGAGTTCGTCGAGTACGTAACGGCGGGGCGCGATGAGGATGTCCACGCCGGCTCGTTCCTTGATCCGCCGCGTGATGGACTGACCGGCCGCGTCGAACCTGACCTTCTCGATCGCGGGAGCACCGGCGGCCAGTACCTCGTCCAGCAGTCCCCAGCGATCGAGCTGCACCACGCCGCCGCGGACCAGGCCGTGGGTCGACAGCGTGTCACTGGGCAGTCGCGCCTTGTCGACCACGACCACGTCATGTCCCATCCGCCCGAGCAACATCGCCGTCGCCGCGCCGGCACAGCGCGCACCGACAACGACGACCTCGTGCTCGCTGCGCTTCGTGATGGTCATGGTCCGCTCCTCGTCGTTCGCGGTGGCCGGTGGTGATTCGACCGTCCCGCTGAGGGGCGTTGCGCGCTTGGAGACGACCTGGAGTTCGAATGGAGAACTCGTGGTTGGTTCATCTCCAACTGGTCTCCACACCACCACCAGGCATCTTCGGCTTCCGGGGGCGACTGTTGGCTCCATGAGCACCACGTCGAGCTGCATCGAAACCGCGTCCTCTGCGTCCTCCGCGTCCGCTGCGCCGGCGCGGGCCGAGTCGGCGCGGGCGGGGCAGGCGCAGCCGGTGCGGGTGGAGGCGGGCGCGGGCTTGTCCGCGGCGCCGCGGATGCAGGGGGTACGGGACGCCGCGTCGGTCGCCGTCGGGATCGCCGCGTTCGGCATGACGCTGGGCGTGACGATCTCGGTCCTCGGCTTCGGCGCGTTCCCCGGCCTGCTCGGCGCGGTCGCGGTCTACAGCGGCAGCGCACAGCTCACCGCGGTGACCCTGCTCCACCAAGGCACCGCAGTACTGGCTGTCGTCGCGTCCGCGGCGGTCGTGAACAGCCGCTTCCTCCTGTACAGCGCGGCGATGTCCGGGCGCTTCCATGCACAACCGACCTGGTTCACCTGGCTGGCACCGCACTTCCTGATCGACCAGACCTACCTGCTGGCCGACGCCCGTCCCGGCCTGACCCACCGCGCTTTCCGCCAGTACTGGGGCGCGGTCGGCACTGCGATCCTCGTGACGTGGACCGGCGCGATCACCCTCGGCCTCGCGATCGGACCACTCCTGCCGCCGATGCCGCACCTCCGCCTCACCAGCACGGCCCTCTTCCTCGGCATGCTGATCCCCCGCCTGACCACCCGTCCTGCCGTCACCGCAGCAGCCACCGCCGCCCTGACAGCAGCAGCCGTGGGAACCATCCGCCCCGAACTCGGCATCCTCGCCGGCGCCCTGGCCGGCACAGCGACCGCGAGCCTCACCACCCGCCGTCGCGTCACTCCAGGACGGACGGCGCGGTCATGATCCCCGCTGTGGTCTCGATGGTTCTGCTGGCCGGCGTCTGCTGGGTGTTCCGGATCGCCTTCGTCACGCTGCTGCCGGCCGAGCGACTCCCCCAGACACTGCGGTCGGCGCTGGAACACCTGGCGCCGGCGGTCCTCGCGTCGATGATCGCCGTCGAGATCCTCGGCTTCTTCCGTCACACCAGCAGCGGTGACGCCGTCGAGGTGGCGGCCGCGATCGTCATCATCGCCGCCGTGGCGCGCCTGACCCGCAGCCTCTGGCTGGTCTCCGTCGTCGGCCTGGGCCTCGTCGCCGTCCTCGACCTGATCCTGGCCTGACCCGACCTGACCTGAGCCTGATCTGACCTGGCCGCGACCTGACTCGGCCGCCGGTTGATAGCCTGCGGCGGCTGATCGGCGATCGGAGGGACCGACGGTGACAACAGGTGCGGCAGGTACGCCGGATGTGGCCGGTGGTCCGGGTGTGCCGGGGCTCGCGGGGGTGAGTCCGGTGGCCGACGTGATCCGCGGCGGATTCGTGGAGAGCCGTCACTTCGGCATGGCGGTCGCGCTGGATCCGGACGGACGCGTGGTGTTCGCCACCGGGGACGTCGACGCGGTGATCCTCCCGCGGTCGACAGCCAAGCCCCTGCAGGCGGTCGGCTGCCTGATCGCGGGCGCCGAACTCGACGCCGAGGAAACCGCCATCGCCGCCGGCAGCCACACCGGCGAAGACCGCCACGTCGCGTTGGTCGACCGGATGCTCAAGTCCGCCGGCCTCGACCACGACGCTCTCGGCTGCCCACCCGATCAGCCGGAGGACGAGGAGACCCGCCACCGCTTGATTGCCCAAGGCATCAAACCGGCCCCGATCCGGATGAACTGCTCGGGCAAACACGCCGCCATGCTCAAAGCCACCGCGGACCCAGCCACGTACCTCTCCCCCGAAGCCCCGGTCCAACGCACGATCCGAGCCGAGATCGACCGCCTGACCGGAGCCCCCACCAGCATCGTCACCGTCGACGGCTGCGGCGCACCCCTCTTCGACAGCCCGCTGATCGGCCTGGCCAGAGCCTTCAGCCAGCTGGCCCAAGCCGAACCAGACACGGCGGACCGCCGCGTGGCCGACGCGATGCGCAGGTACCCCGAACTGGTCGGCGGCCACGGCCACGTGAACACCGAAGTCATGCGCAGCCTCCCCGGCGTCATAGCCAAAGGAGGAGCCGAAGGCGTCATCGCGATGGCAACCGAGGATGGGTACGCGGTCGCCGTCAAAGTCATCGACGGCAACCCCCGGGCAACAACCCTGCTCGCCCTGAGCCTGCTGGAGAAATGCGGCCTGGACACAACCCCAGCCACCCACCTGAAAGCCACCCCGATCCTCGGCGGCGGAACCCCAGTAGGCGAGATCAGGCCACTGATCTGAGGTGGTCCTGCTGGTGAGGTGCGTGCACTTGGACAGGAGGTAGAGCCATCCCCGGCCAGTGGTCAGTCGAGGCCGACCACGCGAAACAGCGCAGGACGCCGACTACCTCCTGTCCGGATGCACGCAACCGGCGCCGCCCAGGTGAGTCGTCAGACCTGGTGGGTTCTGAGGTGGATGTTCTGGAGCAGGCCGATGGCGAGGAGGCCGGCGAAGAGGGAGGAGCCGCCGTAGGAGACGAAGGGGAGGGGGAGGCCGGTGACCGGCATGATGCCGAGGGTCATGCCGATGTTCTCGAAGGCCTGGAAGGCGAACCAGCAGACGATGCCGGTGGCGACCAGGCGGTGGAAGGCGTCCCGGGCGTTGACCGCGATCCTCAGGCCGCGCCAGAGTACGAGGGCGAAGAGGACGATGATCGCGCCCGCGCCGATCAGGCCGAGTTCCTCGCCGGCGACGGTGAAGACGAAGTCGGTGTGCTGCTCGGGGACGAAGGCGTTCTGGGTCTGCGAACCGTGGAACAGGCCCTGGCCGAAGACGCCGCCGTTGCCGATCGCGATGCGGGCCTGGTTCACGTTGTAGCCGATGCCCTGCGGATCCTGGGACGGATCGGCGAACGCGGTGAAGCGGGCGATCTGGTAGTCCTTCAGCACGTCGAAGTGGATCGCGGCCGCGGCCACCACCGTGGCGGCCGTGACCAGGCCGAGCATCCACCGCTTCGGCACGCCGGAGACCGCGATGATGCCGAACACGATCGAGCCGAGCACCATCACGGTCCCGAGGTCGGGCTGCAGCATCACCAGAAACACCGGGATCGCCGCGACCGCGATCGCCTGCGCGACGTCGATCGTGCGGGCGTTCTCCCGGTGGTTGGTCTCGCCCTTCTCCGCGATCAGCAGCGCCATCCCGACGATCACCGCGAGCTTGGCGAACTCACTGGGCTGGATCGACATCCACGGCAGGTGGATCCACGACCGCGATCCGTTGACCACGGCACCGACGCCGGGGACGAGGACCAGGATCAGCCCGATCAGCGACAACCCGTACAGCAGCGGGGCGAGGATCCGGACCCGGCGATGGTCGGTGAGCGCGGCGCCGACCGCGAGGACCGAGCCGATCGCGAAGTTGAGGGCGTGCCGGAGCAGGTACGTGTACTGGTTGCCGCCGGTCAGCGAGGTGCGCTGGTACGTGGCGGACCAGATCAGCAGCGCACCGATCGACGACAGCGCGAGCACCCCGACCACGAGGACCCAGTCGGCCTGCCAGAGCGCGGAGCGCCGGTCTACCCTGGGCCGCGTCGGTCGGGACGGGCGGACCGGGGTCAGCAGACTCACCATCTCGCCACCTCCCCCGCTTTCGCCCCGGTCATGAGCCCGGCTTCTTCGCCGGAGGGGCCGGCTTGATGTTGTAGAGGGTCTCGTAGATGTGCCGGACCGCCGTCCCCGAGGCGCCGGAACCCGTACCGGCCTGGGCGATCATCATGACCACCGCGTACCGGTCGGTGTAGGAGGCGAGCCACGACGTGGTCTGCTTGCCGTAGACCTCGGCCGTACCGGTCTTCGCGCGGATCGGCACCTGGTCGAGCGGGAACCCGGTGAACTTCCAGGCCGCCGTCCCGCTTCGGACCGTCTCCCGCAGCGCCTTGTCGATGTAGCGCAGCGTGGACGACGGGACCGGCAGCCGGGACGCGACCTTGGCCGGCACCGGCTTCGCTTTGCCGCCCGGGCCGATCACCTTCTGCGCGACGTGCGGTTCCCAGAGGGTGCCGCCGTTCGACAGGGCGGAGTAGACCGTGGCCAGCTGCAACGGAGTCAGCGTGGTGTCGCCCTGGCCGATGGCGAAGTTCACCGCGTCGCCGGCCCGGTACCGGAAGCCGTCGATGCAGAACTCGCGGGAGAACTGCTTCAGGAACGACGACGTCCCGGCCGGCGGGTTGTCGGCCAGCTTGCAGTAGTAGTCCTTCTGCGCGTCGTAGTACGCCTTCTTCCACTTCCGGTCCGCGATCCGGCCGGACGCCTCGCCGGGCAGGTCGACCCCGGTCGGCTTGCCGAGGCCGAACTTCTTCGCCATCTCGACCAGCGGGTCCACCGCGTTGACGTCGCTGGAGTTCCCGCCTTCCTTGAGCCAGAGGGCGTAGGCGATCCGGTAGAAGAAGGTGTCGCAGGACAGCGCCAGCGCCTGGTCGAACCCGATCATCCCGTACGAGGCGGACTCGTAGTTCTTGAAGCGGCGGTTGCCGACCTCGAAGAACGACGAGCAGTCCAGCCGGGTCTTCGTGCTGTACCCGGCGCCCATCGCGGCCGCGGTCGTGATCGGCTTGAACGTCGAACCGGGCGCCAGCTGACCCTGCAGCGCCCGCGACAGCAGCGGGGTACCCGAACTCGGCGAGTACAGCGCGTCCAGCTCGCGCTGGGAGATCCCGCCCACCCACACGCCCGGGTCGTACGACGGGTAGCTCGCCATCGCCACGACCTGGCCGGTCTTGGTGTCCATCACCACGGCGGCACCGGAGTCGGCGACGTAGTTCCGCCTGGTGATCTTGTCGTACTGCTTGCGCGCGGTCATGATCGCGCCGCGGAGCTCCTTCTCCACCGAGGCCTGGATCCGCGAGTCGATGCTGGTCACCAACGTCGACCCGGGCACGGGCGCGGACTGCTTGACCGTGCCGGTCGTGTACCCGACGGCGTCCACGCTGACCGTCTTGCTGCCCGGCGTGCCGCGGAGCAGTGCGTCGTACGTCCGCTCGACGCCGGCCCGGCCGACCAGGTCGGACCGGTGGACCACCGGGTCCTGCCCGGACGCTTCCATCTTGTCCAGCTCGCCGGTGGTGATCGGTGAGAGGTACCCGAGGAGGTGCGCGGCGTTCACCCCGTACGGCGCCGGGTACGCCCGGAGCGCGGTGGACTCGGCGGCGACGCCAGGGAAGTCCTCGCGGCGCTCCATCACCTCGATCGCGACCTGCTCGCTGACGTCCTTGGCGACCGGGATCGGCTGGTACGGCGAACCGTTCCAGCAGGCGGGTGGTTTGGAGGCGCCGGGCTCACCGCAGAGCATGGTCCGCGCGGTCAGGTCGGCCGGCTTCTGGCCGAGCACCTTCGCGAGCCGGGTGAGCACGCTCTTCTGCTGGTCGGCGGTGAGCTTGGCCAGGACGGACCGGTCCACCGTGATCACCAGGGAGACGCGGTTGCCCACCAACGTCCGGCCGGCGGCGTCCACGATCGTGCCGCGGGGCGCCGGGGTGAGCACCTCGCGGGTGCGGTTGTTGTCGGCGGCGTTCGCGTAGCTGTCGCCGACGATGACCTGCAGGTACCAGAGCCGGCCGAACAGGGTGCAGAACAGCGAGAACACCAGCACCCCGATGACGAACAGCCGCAGCCGCGCCTTCAACGGAGCGAGCTCGAAACTGTCCCAGCTCACGGCAGCACCCGCTGCCGCTCCCGGGCCGGCACCACCCGGCGCATCACCCACATCACCAGCGGGATCACCACGATCGCCCCGACCACGTCGTACCCGGCGGCGAGGCCGAGGCGGACCCCGAACTCGCCCCAGTCGACCGACGGATCGTGCAGCAGCGACCCGGTCGCGGAGTACACCAGCAACGACAGGGCCGTCCCGAGCACGACGGTCAGCGCGACCCCGAGCGGCCCGACCGGTCCGGCCGAGGTCTCCCGCCGGATCAGGCCGGCCACGTATCCCGCGATGGCGAGCGCGAGCGCCCACCGGCCGGCGGTGTGGTCGGCCGGCGGCACCACGTCGAGCATCAGCCCCCCGGCGAAACCGGTGATCGCACCCCACTCTGGACCGCGGGACAGCGCCAGCGCGAGGACCACGATCAGCACCAGGTCGCAGGTGACCCCCGCCACCGCGATCCCCGGCAGGACCGAGGTCTGCAGTGTCACCGCGACCACCAGGAACACCGCGGCCAGGCCGATCCGGAGCGGGATCACGTCAGCCGCCCTTCACCGGCGTCCGCGGCGCCCGGGCCGGCGGACCGGTGACCACACCGACCGTGTCGATCCGGGTGGGGTCGACGAACGGCTTCACCGTGGCGGTGGAACCGAGGGCGCCCTGGTTCGGCGTGACGGAGGTGACGGTGCCGATCGGGACCCCGGGAACGTAGGGCGCGTTGCCCTTCGATCCCCAGGTGACGATCCGGTCGCTCACCTTCGGCCGCGCCTTCAGGTCGACCAGCTTGTAGTCGAGCGTGCCGCCGCTCTCGCCCCGGCCGGAGACGAACCCGAGCGCGAGCGTCGCGTTGAGCCGGCCGCCGACCGTGGAGTTGCGGTCACCGATCAGCAACACCGTCGCGGTGTCCTCGGTGGTCCGCACCACCCGGCCGACCAGCCCGTCGCCGTTGAGTACCGTCATGTCCGGCCGCACCCCGTCCGCCGTTCCGGCATCGATGGTCACTGTGTGGTTGAAGCTCTGGGCACTCCCGATCCCGATCACCCGGGCCGGCGTCACCGTGTACGTGGGAGCCACCTTCAGCAGGCGGTCCAGTTCGGCGGCGCGGTTGCGGGCGTAGTCGCTGGTTCGCAGCTCGTTGGTCAGTTTCTCGTTGTCCGCTTGGAGTTTCTCGTTCTCTGCTTTCAACCTATCCGTTTCGGCGAACCGGTCGCGGAGGTTGTCCACAGGGATCTTCGCCGAGGTCGCGCCCGACTCCAGCGGGCCGAAGACGGCGGCGGCCGCGTGCCGCAACGGGTCCACCGGGGACCCGGCCGAGCGGCGCGCGTCCAGCACGATCAGGGTCAGGCAGGCCAGGATGACGAGCACCAGCACGGTCCGGCGGCGGCGGATCTCCCGCGGCAGCCCGGCCGAGCGGACCAGTCCCCGGGCCGGAGTACCGAGGTCTTTGAGCATGGTCGGTCCCCGTGCGGCTCAGCGCCGGTCGGTGACGAGGATGCGGTTCAGCGTCTCGATGTTGTCGACGCACTTGCCCGCCCCCAGCACGACCGCGTCCAGCGGGTTCTCGGCGACGTGGATCGGGATCCCGGTCTCGTGCCGCAGGCGTTCGTCCATCCCCTTCAGCAGGGCGCCGCCGCCGGTCAGCACGATGCCCCGGTCGACGATGTCGCCGGCCAGCTCGGGCGGGGTCTTGTCGAGGGTCGCCTTGACCGCGTCGACGATCGCGGTGATCGGCTCCTCGATCGCCTGCCGGATGCTGGCCGAGGACACCTTCACGGTGCGCGGCAGACCGGAGATCATGTCCCGGCCGCGGATCTCGGAGTCCGGCCCGTCCGAGGTCGGGAAGGCCGAACCGATGGTCATCTTGATCTGCTCGGAGGTCGCCTCGCCGAGCAGCAGCGAGTACTCCTTCTTGCAGTAGTTCACGACCGCCTTGTCGATCGCGTCGCCGGCCACCCGGATCGACTGGCTGGTGACGATGCCGCCGAACGAGATCACCGCGACCTCGGTGGTACCGCCGCCGATGTCGACGACCATGTTGCCGGTGGCGTCGCGGACCTCGAGGTTGGAGCCGAGCGCGGCGGCCATCGGCTCCTCGATGATGTAGACCTTGCGGGCGCCGGCCATGTACCCGGCGTCGCGGACGGCGCGCTGCTCGACCGCGGTGATCCCGGACGGCACGCAGACCACGATCCGCGGCTTGGCGAAGTACCGCCGCCGGTGCACCCGCTGGATGAAGTACCGCAGCATCTGCTCGGCGGCGTCGAAGTCGGCGATCACGCCGTCCTTGAGCGGCCGGATCGCGGTGATGTTGCCGGGCGTGCGGCCGATCATCTTCTTGGCTTCCTGCCCGAACGCGACCGCCTCGCGCGGCTCGTCGGTCCGGATCGCGACCACGGAAGGCTCGTTGAGCACGACCCCGCGGCCGCGCACGTAGACCAGCGTGTTGGCCGTGCCGAGGTCGACCGCCATGTCGCGGCCGAGCATGCTGTTCGCCATCGCAGGCGCCCTCCCGCTGCTCGGGTCCCGGGGTTCTCAGGCTAAGCGCGGACCCATCGCCACCCGGGGACCGACACGACCCGTCCGCCCACCACGCATCGTATCCGCCGTCTCACTCCGCGCCAGTTCCGGGTGGCCCCCAGGTCCACCCGGAAGGTACCCGCTCGGCACGGCCGCCGTCGAGGGTGGGCCGGACCCGGCTTCCGAACGCTCCCGCCGACGCTCGGGGGCCGGTAGGGCCGGTACGGGTGGTGCCGCCGGGGCCGACCGCCGGCGACACCACCCGCCCCCAGATCTCGCCCCTCCCCTGACGGGCGAGCGCTCCTCCCCCAAAAGGCGCGGCGGGAGACGTCGCCGATGGTCAGGCCCGGGTCCGGCCGGGTCTGGCTCAGGTCCAGTCCCGGGCGGCGGTCCGGCACGACGACGATCCCGCGGCGCCCAGCATGCCGCCCGGCGCATTCATGACGCTTTCGCCGCGCTTTCACGGAGAGTTGGGCCAGAATGACTGGATGGAATTCCGCCTGCTCGGTCCGGTCGAGGTCTTCGACGACTCCGGCCGGCGGATCGAGCTGGCCGCGAACCGGCTCCGGGTCCTGCTCGCCGCGCTGCTGCTGCAGCCCAACCGTGTCGTCGCCGGGCAGCAGTTGATGGACACGCTGTGGGAGGAGGACCTGCCGGCCCGGCCGCGGTCCGCCCTGCAGACGTACGTGTCGCGGCTGCGGACACTGCTCGGCCGCCCGATCATCCAGACCGAGCCGGCCGGCTACGTGATCAACGTGGCGCCGGAGGAGGTCGACCTGGTGCGGTTCCGCGCGTTCGTCGCGAACAGCACGTCGACCACCGACCCGGCCGAGCGCGTCCGGCTCCTCACCGAGGCGCTGGAGCTCTGGGAGGGCGAGCCGCTCGCCGGACTGACCGCGGGCGCGCTCATCCGAGACGCGATCCCTGTCCTCGCCGAGGAGCGGCTGCACGCCACCGAGCTGTTGCTGGCGGCCCGGCTCGAGCGGGGCGACCATGCGGCCGTGACGTCCGAGCTGCGCGGGCTGACCAGGCGGCACCCGCTCCGCGAGTCGCTGTGGGCGCTGTTGATGCAGGCACAGATCCGTGCGGGCCGCCCGGCGGATGCGCTCGCCACGTACAGCGAGGCGTCCAGGCGGTTGGCGGACGAGCTCGGCCTCGATCCAGGCCCAGCCCTGCGGCGGCTCCACCAGACCGTCCTGGCGACGGACGCGCGGGCGGCCGCGGTACGGGCTGCGCGCGAGGTGGTACCGCATCAGCTCCCGACGGTTGGGCGGAGCTTCGTCGGACGGACCGAGGAGCTCACACAGCTCGACAAGGAACTGCTCAGCGCCACCGGCTCCATCGCTGTCATCGCAGGGACCGCAGGAGTCGGCAAGACCGCGTTGGCGGTGCGGTGGGCCGAGCGGGCGAGCGCGGAGTTCCCCGACGGCCAGCTGTACGTGAATTTGCGCGGCTTCGACCCCACGGGCGACGCGGTCAGCCCGGAGGATGCGGTGCGCGGATTCCTGGACGCGCTCCAGACCACGCCTGGCCGGATCCCGTCCGGCGCCGCCGCTCAGGCCGCGCTGTACCGGACCTTGCTGGCGGATCGTCGCCTGCTCATCGTGCTCGACAACGCGCGCAGTGCGGCGCAGATCCGGCCGTTGTTGCCGGGTGGGAACAGCTGCCGTGTGGTGGTTACCAGCAGGAGTTCGCTGCCGGGGCTGCTCGCCAGTGAGGGCGCGCACCTCCTCACGCTCGACCTGATGAGCTGGGACCAGGCCCGCTCACTCCTGGAAGGCGCTGTCGGTGCAGAGCGGATCGCTGCCGAGCCCGCTGCCGCCGAGGAGCTCGTCTCGCTCTCTGCACGTCTCCCCCTCGCCCTGTCGCTCGTTGCCGCTCACGCTGCCGCGCACTCGACGTGGTCCTTGGACGCGGTCGCCACCGACCTCCGGCGTACGCGGCAAGGGCTCGACGCGTTCACGGGTGAGGATCAGGCCACAGATCTGCGTGCCGTCTTCTCCTGGTCGTACCAGCTCGTCACCGCGACCTCCGCCCGGCTCTTCCGGCTGTCCGGCGTCCACCCAGGCCCGCACCTCTCCGTACCGGCCGCGGCCGCCCTCGTCGGTACTACGCCCGACCGCATCCGCCCCGCACTCGCCGAGCTCGAACGCGCGCACCTGATGAGCCGGCTCTCCCCGGACCGGTACTCCGCGCACGATCTCCTCCACATCTACGCCACCGAGCTGGCCCGCGAACACGAGAACGAGCGCGAGGCTCTCTGGCGGCTCCTGGACCACTACCTGCGTACCGCGGACGCCGGTGACCAGTGGTTGCGCCCGCACCGTGACCCCGACGAACTACCCGCGCCGCGCGGTACGCCGTCCGCGGAGAGCTTCAGTGGGTACCAGGAGGCGTTCGAGTGGTTCGAAGCGGAGTACCCGAATCTCGTGGTGCTCGTGGATCACGCGGCGCGCAACGGGTTCGACGGACACGCGACGCACCTGGCCCGGACGATCACCGGCTTCCTGGAACGCCGTGGTCTGTGGAACACCTGGGTCGAGGTGATGGAGACGGCCGTCCAGGCGTGTGTGCGGGCCGAGGACGTCCCCGGTCAGGTGATGGCGCATCGGTACCGCGCGCACGCGCTGGCCCGGCAACTGCGGCTGGACGAGGCCCTGACCGAGGCGGAGACCGCGCTCGACCTCGCTGAGCGGCACGGCAACCAGGTCGCGCAGGCGTGGTGCCGGCGGATGCTCGCGTTCGTGTTGTCGCAGCAGGAGCGGCTGAAGGAGTCGTACGAGCACGACGTGATCGCGTCGGACTTGTTCCAGGCCGCGGGACACCGGACCGGACAGGCGCTCGCGCTGAACTCGCTGGGCAGGTTGCAGGCGTCCACCTTCGGCGACTTCGACCAGGCGATCGCCTACTGCCGGCAGGCGCAGAGGCTGTACCAGGAGGTCGACCACAAGCTCGGTGAGGCGGCGACCTGGGACCACCTCGGCTACGCGTACCGCGGGATGGCGGCGTACACCGAGTCGATCAGCGCGTACCGCCAGGCGCTCGCGCTCTACCGCCAGCTGAACGACCTCTACTACCAGGCACTGATGCTGCAGAACCTCGGCGACCTCCACCACGAACTCGGCAACCAGGAGGCGGCCGGCACGTCCTGGCAGGCGGCCCTGGCCCTGCTGACCGACCTGAACCACCCCGACGCCGAGGCGATCGACCACCGTCTCGCCGGGCTCCGCCTGGAACATCCGACGAACTAGTGCCCCGCGTCGGAAGTTGTGTTAGCGATAGCGGTGTCCGGGTGCGTGCCTCGCGGTGGCGGAGGGGCGGCCTCGATGCTTTTCCATCGTAGCTGTTCCTCCGCTGCCGCGAGGTGCGTGCCCGGGCGCCGGTAGCGCAACACAACTTCCGACGCGGGGCACTAGGTTCTTTCGGCAACCTTTCCCCTCGGGATCGCCTCAAGGCAGATAGACGGTCTTGCCGGCCGCGATCCTGGGAGGAGGTCAGGTTGTCGTTCGCCGCACCGCTGTTCCTGTGGTACTTCCTGCCCGCTGTGCTGCTCGCCACCTGGATCCTGCCGCACGGTGCCCGCAACGGAGTCGTCGCGGTGTCCTCGCTGGCCTTCTACGCGGTCGGAGGCAAGGAGTTCGTGCTGCTGTTGCTCGCGTTGATCGCGGTCAACTACGCGGCCGGGCTCGCCATCGGCGCACTGCCCCGGCGCCACCGAAAGGCCTTGCTTGCGGCAACCATCGTCGTGGACCTGGCCGTGCTCGCGGTCTGGAAGTACGCCGGATTCGCGTCCACCGTTGTGCACTCGATCGCGAGTACGGCCGGCCTCGGTGACACCCGGGTGATCAGCCTGATCCTGCCGATCGGGATCAGCTTCTTCACCTTCCACCACCTCTCGTACGTCGTGGACGTGTACCGCGGGATCCGGGCGCCGATGCGGAACCCGCTCACCTTCGTCACCTACATCGCGATGTTCCCGCAACTGGTGGCCGGGCCGATCGTGCGGTACCACGAGATCGCCGACCAGCTCCGCGACGCCCGGCGGCACCGGCTCGCCGACTTCGCCGACGGCTTCCCGCGGTTCGCCTGGGGGCTGTTCAAGAAGGTCGCGATCGCGGACTCGCTGGCCCCGATCGCCGACGCCGCGTTCGCGGTCCCGGACCCGTCCAGCGCGACCGCGTGGATCGGAGCGCTCGCGTACACGGGCCAGATCTACTTCGACTTCTCCGGCTACTCCGACATGGCGATCGGGCTCGGCACCATGCTCGGTCTGCGGTTGCCGGAGAACTTCGCCCGGCCGTACTCCGCGGTCTCGGTGACCGACTTCTGGCGACGCTGGCACCAGTCGTTGTCCCGCTGGTTCCGCGACTACCTGTACGTCCCGCTCGGCGGCAACCGCGGCGGCACGTACCGGACGTACCGCAACCTCAGCATCGTGTTCCTCACCACGGGGCTCTGGCACGGTGCCGCATGGACGTTCGTGCTGTGGGGCGCGTACCACGGGTTGCTGCTGATCATCGAGCGAGCGACAGGGCTCGGACGATCCACCCGCTGGGCAGGGCCGCGGCGCGCGATCACCTTCCTGCTGGTGGTTTTCGGCTGGGTGCTGTTCCGCGCGGAGTCGTTGCCGGCGGCCGGACGGATGCTGCACGTGATGGTGAATCCCTTGCAGGGCTGGGGAATCTCCCCGGACGTCGCGCTCCTGCTGTCCGGACACCGCACGGCCCTGCTCCTCCTGGTCATCGCCTCCGCCTTCCTGCCGGCTACGTGGGTCACCGGCCGCGTGATCGACGGGCTGCAGGAGTCACCGCTGTGGGCCCGTCGCTCTGTCCGAGCGGCGGCACTCGTGATCGCGCCGTACGCCGCTGTGGTCGCGGTAGCGGGGACGTTCAGTCCGTTCCTGTACTTCCAGTTCTGAGGGGATGTGGTGATGCTGCGCAAGCGAGTGGCCGGTACTGCGATGGCCCTGCTCTTCGTCTTCGGGCCAGCCGTCGGGTACGCGGTCGGCTGGCGTCAGGAGCCCGCCGACAACCGCGCGATGGCACCGACGCCTTCCGCCGCGGCCGGGTTCGCCGCACTCGAAGCCGTCGGCCCGTGGGCGTCCGACCGGCTCGCGGCCCGTTCCAGCGCCGTACGGGCGAAGTCCTGGTTCGACTTCAACGTCCTGCGGCAGGTCCCCCCGTCCGGCAAGGTGATCCGCGGCTCCGACGGGTACCTCTTCCTCGGCGAGGACTTCACCAAGGCGTGCACCCAGACCCCTGGCTTCCGGGAGGGGCTGGACCGGCTCGGAAAGCTCGCGGCGATCATCGAGAAGTCCGGGCGCAAGGCGGTGTTCACCGTCGGCCCGAACAAGTCCTCCGTGGTCACCGACGCGCTGCCGTCCGTCGTACCGAAGGGCGAGTGCGCTTCGGAAGGACTGGAGACGCAGAACCAGATCCTCGACTCGTACCGGCACCCGTCCTGGCTCGGCGTCCGCAAGGACCTGACGGACTCGCAGACGTACTGGAAGACGGACTCGCATTGGTCGAGCGCTGGATCCGCCGTGTTCGCGCGCTCCCTGGCGGCCAAGCTGAACCCGTCGCTCGCCGCGCGCCTGACCATGGAACCCGAGTCCACCACGAAGACCGCCGACCTCAACGTCCTCCTGGGCCTGACCGGGAAGGAGACCCCACCCGGCGTCCAGCTCTCCACCGGAGGAACCGTCACACCGGCACCCGGCTCCGCGGAGTACGACCCTCTCGAAGTGCACTACGGCCAGCAGAAGTGGACGACCTGTCCGGCCACCGGCCTGATCCCCGGCCGCACCGTGATCATCGGCGACTCCTTCGCCTACACGGCCCTCGGCAACCTCCGCCCCCTCTTCGCGGACGGCCACTTCCTCTGGACCGGCCACGTCACCGAGTCAGACCTCATCACCGCGATCAAGGCCGCCGACACGGTGATCATCGAGGTCGTCCAGAGAAGCATCACCCCCAGCCACCCCTTCGCGAACCCCACCTTCCACCAGAAGGTCGCGGCCGCGCTGGGATGACGACGGCTCCGGCACGGATCACGCACCGGAGCCGGGAAGTACTACGGCAGGTCGGGGAACCAGATCTTGATCTCGCGGGAGGCCGATTCCGGGGAGTCGGAGCCGTGGACGAGGTTCTCGCGGTTGGACAGGGAGAGGTCGCCGCGGATGGTGCCCGGGGCGGCCTTGCGGCCGTCGGTGGCGCCGTTGAGGGCGCGGACGACCTCGATCGCCTCGTCGCCTTCGAGGACCAGGGCGACCAGCGGGCCGCTGGTGACGAACTCGCGCAGCGGCGGGTAGAAGTCGCGCTCGACGTGCTCGGCGTAGTGCTGGTCGGCCAGTTCGCCGTCGATCGCGCGGAACTCCAGCGCGACGATGCTCAGCCCTTTCGCCTCGAACCGGCCGAGGATCTCGCCGACCAGGCCACGGCGGACGGTGTCGGGCTTCAGCAGGACGAGGGTGCGCTGCGACATATCTCTACTCTCTCTCGAAGTGCTTCGGGGCGCCGAGCCTAACCGGACTGCGCCTGCTGTGCCGCCTTGGCTTCGTCGATCCGGCGGCCGAGCACGATCGCGGCCACCCAGAATCCCCCGAACGCGAGTCCCAGCACGAACATCACCGGGACCACGAAACCGAGGCCGATCGCCCCTACCTGGACGATCCAGCCGAGCGCGTACCCGACCCGGTTGCGCAGCAGCCCGGCCGCGACGACGGCCAGCACCGCGAGGCCCAGGCACAGCGGCAGCGCCGTACTCGGGTCGACGCCGGCGACGGAGATCATCACGATCGTGGCCAGCGCGAGCACGATCGACTCGAAGCCGAGCACGATCGACGCGAGCGACCTCATCGGTCCTTCCTCACCAGCAGTTTGCGGGCCTCGCCGGCGGTGATCACCGAGCCGGTGACCAGGACGCCGCCGGTTCCGAGGGCGACCGCGTTCTCCTCGGCCAGCCGGATCGCGTCGTCGAGCGCGTCCACCAGGTGCGGCCGGACCAGGACCCGGTCCTCGCCGAACACCTCGATCGCCAGTTCACCGAGCTCCTCGGCCGGCATCGACCGCTCGAACGAGTTCCGGGTGACGACCACGGTCTCCATGATCGGCTCGTACGCCTCGAGCAGGCCGTACACGTCCTTGTCCCGCATGCAGCCGATCACGCCGATCAGCGGCTGGAACTGGAACGCCTCCGACACCGTCGCCGCGGTCGCCTCGGCGCCGTGCGGGTTGTGGGCGGCGTCGACGACGATGGTCGGGCTGTTCCGGACCACCTCCATCCGGCCCGGCGACGTCACGGCCGCGAACCCGGCCTGGACGGTCTCGGTGGTGATCCGGCCCTCGGTCTGCTCGCTCGCGCCCAGCAACGCCTCGACCGCGGCGAGTGCGGTGGCCGCGTTGTGCGCCTGGTACTCCCCGTGCAGGGGCAGGAAGATCTCCTCGTACTCCCCGCCGAGGCCCTTGATCGCGATCACCTGGCCGCCGACGGCCAGGGTCCGGCTGGTGACGCCGAACTCGATCCCCTCCCGGGCGACCTGGGCGCCGACCTCGACCGCGCGCCGGAGCAGGACCTCGAACACCTCCAGGCTCTGCTGCGCCATCACCGCGGTCCCGCCGGGCTTGATGATCCCTGCCTTCTCGCCGGCGATCGTGACCGGGTCGTCGCCGAGGATGTGCGCGTGGTCGACGGCGACCGGGGTGATCACGCTGACCGCGCCGTCGGCGACGTTGGTGGAGTCCCACGTCCCACCGAGTCCGACCTCGAGCACCGCGACGTCGACGGGCGCGTCGGCGAACACCGCGAACGCCATCCCCGTCATCGCCTCGAAGAACGACAGCGGGTGCTCGAACTCGGCGTCGACCACGGCCAGGTAGGGCTCCAGCTCGGCGTACGCCTCGACGAAGCGCTCCTCGCTGATCGGCTCGCCGTCCAGCGTGATCCGCTCCCGGACCGACTCCAGGTGCGGGCTGGTGAACCGGCCGGTCCGCAACCCGGCCTCCTTCAGCAGCGCGTCGACCATCCGGGCGGTGGAGGTCTTGCCGTTCGTCCCGGTCAGGTGGACCACCGGGTACGCCTTCTGCGGGTCGCCCAGCAGTTCGGTCAGTCGCCGGATCCGGTCCAGCGTTGGATCGATCTTGTTCTCGGGCCAGCGGGCCTGGAGCTTCGCCGACACCTCGGCGTAGGAGAGGTCGCTCATCAGGCTGCCAGTCTAGGGTCCGGGCCAGGGGCTGTGGATAACCGGTCGGAAGCACCCCTTGACAACCACTACGATTGACTGCATGACCGATACGTCCCGTGTTCCAGACAAGCCCACACTCGACGGCCTCGAGGAGAAGTGGGCTGCGGTATGGAAGGACCAGGAGACGTACGCGTTCGACCGGACGGCCGAGCGGGCGGACGTCTTCTCCATCGACACCCCGCCGCCGACCGTCTCCGGGTCGCTGCACGTCGGCCACATCTTCAGCTACACGCACACCGACCTGGTCGCGCGGTTCCAGCGGATGCGGGGGAAGAAGGTCTTCTACCCGATCGGCTGGGACGACAACGGCCTGCCCACCGAGCGCCGCGTCCAGAACTACTACGGCGTCAAGTGCGACCCGTCGCTGCCGTACGATCCGGACTTCACCCCGCCGGCGAAGCCCGACCCGAAGAAGCAGGTCCCGATCTCCCGGCAGAACTTCGTCGACCTGTGCGGCGAGCTGACCCACATCGACGAGCAGGCGTTCGAGGCGATGTGGCGCCAGGTCGGCCTGAGCGTCGACTGGTCGTACCTCTACACGACGATCTCGGAGGACAGCCGGCGGACGTCCCAGCGCGCCTTCCTGCGCAACTTCGCCCGTGGCGAGGCGTACCTGTCCGAGGCGCCGACGGTCTGGGACGTCACGTTCCAGACCGCGGTCGCGCAGGCCGAGCAGGAGGCCCGCAAGTACCCCGGCGCCTTCCACCGGATCTCCTTCCACGGCGCCGACGGGCCGATCTACATCGAGACCACCCGGCCGGAGCTGATCCCGGCCTGTGTCGCGCTGATCGCGCACCCCGACGACGAGCGGTACAAGCACTTGTTCGGGACCACGGTCCGGACGCCGCTGTACGGCGTCGAGGTCCCGGTCCTGGCGCACCCGGCCGCCGAGATGGACAAGGGCGCCGGCATCGCGATGTGCTGCACGTTCGGCGACCAGACCGACATCCAGTGGTGGCGTGAGCTGCAGCTGCCGGTCCGGACCGTGATCGGCCGCGACGGCCGGCTGCTGCGCGACACCCCGGCCTGGCTCGAGGGGTCCGAGGCGACCGAGCTGTACGCCGAACTGGCCGGCAAGACCGTGTTCAGCGCGCGCGAGCTGACCGTCCAGAAGCTGCGCGAGAGCGGCGACCTGGACGGCGAGCCGACCAAGACCGAGCGGATGGCGAACTTCTACGAGAACGGCGACAAGCCGCTCGAGATCGTCTCCACCCGGCAGTGGTACATCACCAACGGCGGCCGCGACGCCGCGCTCAAGCAGGAGTTCATCGAGCGCGGCAACGAGCTCGCCTGGGTCCCGGAGCACATGCGGCACCGCTACCTGAACTGGGTCGAGGGGCTGAACGGCGACTGGCTGATCTCCCGCCAGCGCTACTTCGGCGTCCCGTTCCCGGTCTGGTACCCGCTGGACGCCGACGGCGAGCCGGACTACGCCCACCCGCTGATGCCGAGCGAGGCCGAGCTGCCGATCGACCCGACATCGCAGGCGCCGCGCGGGTACGACGAGTCCCAGCGCGGCAAGCCGGGCGGGTTCGAGGCCGACCCGGACGTGATGGACACCTGGGCCACCTCCTCGCTCAGCCCGCACATCGTCTGCGGCTGGGAGCGGGACAACGACCTGTTCGCCCGCACGTTCCCGATGGACCTGAACACCCACGCCCACGAGATCATCCGCACCTGGTTGTTCTCCCGCGTGGTCCGGGCCCACTTCGAGAACGGCACACTGCCGTGGGCCCGGTCGATGATCTCCGGCTTCGTCGTCGACCCGGACCGCAAGAAGATGTCGAAGTCCAAGGGCAACGCGATCGTGCCGTCGGAGATCCTGGAGAAGTTCGGCTCCGACGCGGTCCGCTGGCGCGCCGCGATGGCCCGGCCCGGCCTGGACTCGCCGTTCGACGAGTCGCAGATGAAGGTCGGCCGCCGGCTCGCGATCAAGGTGCTGAACGCGTCCAAGTTCGTGCTCGGCTTCGGCGCCACCACGGTCGACGCGGCCGGCGTGACCGAGCCGGTCGACCTGGCGATGCTGCAGCAGCTGCGCAAGGTCGTCGACGAGGCCACGGCGGCGTTCGAGAAGTACGACTACACCGGTGCGCTGGAGGTGTCGGAGCGGTTCTTCTGGACCTTCTGCGACGACTACGTCGAGCTGGTCAAGGAGCGCGCCTACGGCGGCCACGGCGAAGCGGGCGCGGCCTCGGCGAAGGCGGCGCTGGCGGTTGCCCTGTCGGTCCAGCTGCGGCTGCTCGCGCCGTACCTGCCGTTCGCGACCGAAGAGGTCTGGTCGTGGTGGCAGGAGGGTTCGATCCACCTGGCCGGCTGGCCGGTCGCGGACACCGACCTCGCGGTCGCCGAGCAGGACCCGGCCGTGCTGGCCGCGGTCGCCGAGGTGCTCGCGGGGATCCGCGGTGCCAAGTCGACGGCCCAGGTCTCGATGAAGACCGAGGTCGCCAAGGTCGAGGTCACCGGTCCGCCGGCCCGCCTCGCCCTGGCCGAGCGCGCCGAGGGCGACCTCCGCGCGGCCGGCCGGATCACCGGCGAGATCGTCTGGAGCCCCGACGAGTCGGCGGACAGCGTCACGGTCGTCGCGACCCTCTGACGCCCACCGGCTCCCTGGCGCCCGCTTCCCGCACCCGGGAGGCGGGCGCTACTGCCTTCACCCCAACGACTACGCTGCGGGACCACCCGCCCGATGTGGAACCATCGGCGACACCGGCGACCCGCAGCCAGTCCCAAGGAGCACCCCTGATGACCGACGCGCCCCAGCCACCAGAAACCCCCAACACCCCACCAGGCGCCCCCAAGTCATCCCGCCGCCCCACCAAGAAAACGCCTGCGGACGCTGCGGACACTCCTACCAAGACTGAGGCTGCGGAGAAGCCGGCTGAGGCTGGTGGCACGGCGGAGGATGAGACGGCGGTCATCCCACCGTCCAGCGGTGGCGAGGCGGGTACGTCGGGGCCGGGCGCTGCGAACTCCGGGGACAAGGCGGCCGACGCCTCCGCGCCCGCCGCGGGTACTCCGGGTAGCTCGGCGCCCGCGGATAAGCCTGGCTCTGCAGCGGACTCAGCCGAGGCAGCAGGCACGACTGGGGCCGGCGCCGAGACCGCGAGCGGCAAGGCTGCGGGTTCCTCTGGGCAGACCGCCGGTGCATCCGGAGATGCACCTGGTACTTCTGCGTCCACCGCGGGTGCACCAGGTACGTCAGCGCCTTCCCCCGGTGCCGCCGCGTCGGCCGCTGGTACGGGTGCTGCTGGTGCCTCCGCGGCTTCCGGTGGTAAGGCCGGTGCTGCGGGTGGTTCTAGTGCTGCGGGTGGTTCTGGTGCTGCGGGTGGTTCTAGTGCTGCAGGCGGTTCTGGTGCCGCGGGTGGTACGGCTGGTGGTTCTGGGGCGGGCGCCAAGGGTGGGGGTAAGGGACCTGCGGACGGGGCTGGGAAGAAGCGGCGGTGGCGGAGTCCGCTGGTGACTGTCGGGGCGATTCTTGTTGTTCTGCTGGTGCTGGCCGGGCTCGGGTACTTCGCTGGGCTCGGGCCGATGAGCCGGTTGAACGCTGCTCGCGGGATCACGCCGCCGGCGAAGTTGGGTGGGCTGGACCGGATCACGGATCCACAGGTGCGGGACCAGTTGCAACTGGACCAGACCAAGGAGGCATTGAGCCGGATCAACGACGGCAAGCAGGCGACGGTCGAGGCGTACGGGGATCTCAACGGGCAGCGCATGTACGTCGTGATCGCGTTGCGCGGCAAGGTGGACATCGACAAGACGATCAAGGATTCCGGGGCGTCGCCGGACCAGGTGAAGAAGGTCGGCAAGTCCACCTGTGTCGAGTCGACCGACAAGCTGCCGACCCAGTGCTACCGCGGATCCAACACGCTCACCGTCATCACCCAGGCCGCGAACGACGGCGTCGGCGTCGAGGACGTGGGCCCGGTGACCGACGAGGCCTTCGACGCGATGAAGTAGACGCCGGCACTGATCGAGTTCAGCGCGGCCTGCTCCTCGGCCTCCGTCGGGTAGTTCCCTAACGAAGTTGCGCCTCCGCAGGCTCCCTCGGCGTCACGCCGCGGGGCTGGGCGTGCTGTCGCTGAGATGCCGCGATGATCCTTCGTCGTCGATAGCTCAGCGTGGCCAGCCCCAAGGTGACACCCCAGGGCAACCAACTCAGCGTGGGCATCCACACCGCCCAGTTCTCCATCGTGGCGCTGGGCTCGACGGGGGTGAGACCGAAGGCCATGGCCAGGAGCCCGCGATAGATCGACAGGCCGGCGGCCGAGAGGATCACAGCGATCGTCAGACCGGGTATCACCGCCAGCAGCACAGGGACGCTGCGGCCGGCCAGAAACGGAGTCCATCGGGGGAATCGAGTGCCCCACCGTTGGCCAAGACCGGCGGTGAGCAGCGCACCGAGGATTGCCGCTGCCGCCAAGGCCGCCTCCGTGATTCGGGCGCCCGCTGCGGTGTACGGCTCGATGAACTCATCGGTGACGCCGAAATGCAGACCAGCGGCCCAAGCGAGCTGTCGCCCGGCGTACACCAGAGGAAGCGCCATGGCAGCGATCCAGATCCGTCTCTGCCGGCCGGTCGGTCGCTCTTGTGACTCGAAGACACGCCCCGGCCGCGGTGTCGCTCGGGTCGCGGACGCCCGCCAGAAGAGGAACGCTCCCAGCAGGATCCACACCTGGTGCCACACCGCGGCCGAGAACGGCGCGAGATTGCCGAGGGGCAAGTTGATCAAGGCAACGAGAAGGCGCGCATCCGGGACCGTCAGTACCAGCAGAATGGCGACACCCATGACGAACCGGGACGGCCAGCTGGACCGGGAGGACTGCCGGCCGAGGACAACGGCAACCAGAACCGCAAATGCCAGGCAGGCGATGACAGCGCTCGTCGGTTCTCTGGGTGGGCCGACCAGGAGGGCACCGGACGTCCGCGCCGCAGAGGCGTCCTCGAATGGGTAACCCGGACCTCCCAGGATCCAGACAATTCCCAGCAGAAGATAGGCGGAGCTCCAACCGGTCACCATCCACCACCAGTACTTCGCCCGTGTCTTCGACTCGGTCATCGCGTCCGCGCCTTACGTGACTGCCACAGGAAGATCGCGAAGGCAGGTCCGCCGACGAGCGACCAAGGTCCTGGACCGGCCGGCTGAATCAGCAGGACCGGCTCGGCCAACGCTATGCCCACTGCCTGAAGGCTGAGCACAGTCGCGGCGACCCAGCATGCCGCGCGAAGAGTTCGACGCAGGCGGACATTGCTACGCCAGGTGAGAAGTGCGGCGGCCGCGGCGAACACCAAGGCCACAGCCGCGATGGCGACGCCACCGAGCAGATAGGTGCTCAAGGCCACATCCGAGGCGTCGAGAAAGCCCACTGTGTAGATCGTGAGATGAGTGATTCCGAGGCCGGCGGCCATAGCTGCGGCGAGGTATCCGCTCACCTTCGCAGTGGTCGAGACCGGCCGCTGTTCCGGCGCGTAGGTAGAGGTCATGTGTGCAAGCTCCGATGTCTGGTGGAAGTGCACTCCAGCCTGCTGGCCCGCAGCGAAGGTGACATCCACCGAAAGACAGAGATCTCGGGCGGGAGTGAGCACGAGTTCAGCCTTCGGAGGGAGGCGGGCGACCGCATCGCCTTCTTAGACTCGCGGCATGACGGATCGTCGGCCCGCGCAGGTGGCCATTGCTCTGATCCCGGGTGCCGTAGGGGCGGCAATCGCGTTCTGGACCGATCCGCTCAGCTCACTGGGCGCCGCACTGACCCTCACAGCCGCGCTCGTCGTGGTGATCTGTCGGCCCGGGACGTCCGCCGCCGGGCCGATCGTCGTCGCGGCCGCCGCGGCCTCGATCCTCATCACGAGTCTCTATCCCAAACCTGCCGACTCGTCGGCCGGTGCGGTGGCAGTCGCCGAAGCTGTCGGTTTGCTCGTTCTGATCGCCGCGGCCACCCAGTTGTCAACCGCCTGGCACGCTATCGTCTGCTGTGTCGCGGCGGGCGCGGCCACCTCGGTACTGGTCCTCCGGCTCGCAGAGGTGTCGTCGCTCGAACAAGCTGCCGGGATGTCGCTCTTCGGTGCGGTGCTCGCAGGAGTTGTTGCTGCCACTGGTGCGACTGTCCGGCGCCGCGGTCAGCTGCGGCAGCTGCGTGACCTGGAGCTGCGTCGCGCACGTCGGGAAGAACTCGCCAAAGACCTTCACGACTACCTCGGACACGATCTGACCGCCATTCTCGTGCAGGCGCAGGCGGCGTCGGTGGTCCGTACTCGAGACCGCGAGGACCAGGCAGTCCTGTCGAGCATCGAGGGGGATGCGACGCGTGCGCTGGCGACACTTGATCGGGTGGTGGCGACCTTGTTCGGATCGTCGGAGCCCACTGCCGAAGCAGTCCCGCAGCAGTCGGCGACCCGTCCGGCCCCAGGTCTCGAGGACCTTCCGGCACTGGTGCAGCGATTCAACGACACCGGAACGACGCCCACGGAGTTGGACGACGGAACGGTCTCGTCGAGCTCCCTCGACCCAGAGATCGGTACGACGATCTTCCGGCTGGTCGCCGAGGCTCTGACCAACATCCGCCGACACGCCCCAGCCGCGCCGAACGCCACGGTGGTCCTCCGTAGCGTTGCAGCCGACCAGGGTGGCTCAGCCATCCTTGTAGAGGTCACCAACGAGCACACCGGCACTGTGGACCGACCTGTCGTCCGGTCCGGATCAGGTGTCGGGCTCGCGGGCCTGCGCCAGCGGGTCGAGCTGCTGGGTGGAATCGTAGAGGCTGGCTTCGTGACTCCCAGCAGGTGGCAGGTGCGGGCTCGTTTCCCCGTGGGCGAATGCCATGGCTGACGGCAAGACACGGATCCTCATTGCCGATGACCAGGAGCGTGTCCGGATCGGCTTCCGGCTCATCCTGGACTCACAGCCCGACATGTGTGTGGTGGCGGAGGCCCGTGACGGCGCTGAGGCATTGACCTTGATCCGCTCGCGGCGGCCCGACGTCGTACTGACCGATGTCAGGATGCCGAACATCGACGGCCTGGAGCTGACACGTCAGGTCGCCTCGGCGGGCTTCGAGGTACCGGTGAAGGTCATCGTGATCACGACGTTCGAGGTCGACGAGTATGTTCACACTGCCTTGCACCATGGAGCGAGCGGCTTCTTGCTGAAGCGTTCGGGACCGAACTTGCTGGTCGAGGCCGTGCGCGCAGCCGTCAACGGCGACACCCTGATCAGCCCGCAGGTGACCGTTCGGCTCCTTGAGCAGTTGCGGCACCGACACATCGCCGGTCCGTTGCCGGGCAGCGCGGTCCTGACCGATCGCGAACGCGAGATCGCCGTCCTGGTCGGCCAAGGCCTGAGCAATGCCGACATCGCGACCGAGCTGTTCATCTCGATCGGCACGGTGAAAACCCACGTAGCCAACATCCAACGCAAACTCACGGCCCGCAGCCGCGTCGGCATCGCGGCCTGGGCCTGGCAAACCGGACAGATTCAGCCCTAGTGCCCCGCGTCGGAAGTTGTGTTAGCGATAGCGGTGTCCGGGTGCGTGCCTCGTGGTGGCGGAGGGGCGGCCTCGATGCTTTTCCATCGTGGCTGTTCCTCCGGTGCCGCGAGGTGCGTGCCCGGGCGCCGGTAGCGCAACAGAACTTCCGACGCGGGGCACTAGTTCGCAGCGATGCCGTGCGACCTCTGTCAGCCGAACGGCCGCCGATCCTGGGCGCAGCTAGTACCGTCGACAGGTGCCTTCAGCTCGACCAGGTACCGCGTCAGGACCGAATCCGCGCAGCTGCTCTTACCGATCGTGGTGTGCCCCCAACCGTTCACGGTCAGCAGGCGGCCGTCCCGGTACAGATCGGCGTACGGGCGGGTGTGCTCGTACGGCGTGGCCGGGTCGTACCGGGTCCCGATCACCAGGACCGGCTCGTCGACCTCCAGCTTGGTCCACGGGCCACGGAACGCGTCGGTGTCCCGGATCGGCTGGAACTCGCACATCAGCCCGGTCCAGACCCGCAACCGGCCGAAGTGCGGGGCCGCGCGATCGGCCGCATCGGCGTACGCCTGGTACGCGAGCGGGCGGCCCGTCTGCCGCGCCTCGACGCACGGCTGCAGGCTGCCTCCGACCGAGGCGTACTCCTCCTTCTGGCCGAGCAGCTTCGCGCCCTCCGTCGACGCCTTGAGGGTGCGTTTCGAGGGGGCGGCGAGCTGGGCCATCAGCGCGGCGAGATCGGGCCAGTCGGCCGGCGTGTAGAGCGTGCTGAAGATCGTTGCCACCATCAGCGCATACGTCACTCGCAGCTGGCTGCCGTCCGGCAGCGTCAGGTCGACCGGCTGCGTCTTCAGCCGCTCCAGCAGTCGCTCCGCGACCTGGCCCGGATCACCCAACCCGGCCAATGCACAGCCACTCGGCCCTGCCTTCGCGCACTCGGCCTTGAACTGCGCGAAGACCTCCGCACCGGCCGTCGTCTGCCCGAGCCGCTCACCGACAGGCCGCGAGTCGGCCGCCGATCCGGAGTACGCGTCCGGGCGCCACGTCCCGTCCAGGGCCAGCGCGCGCACGTTGTCAGGGAACAACTTCGCGTACGTCGCACCGAGGAACGTGCCGTACGAGTAGCCCACATAGCTCAGCTTCTCGTCACCGACCGCCTGCCGCAGCAGATCCATGTCCCGGGCAACATTCGCCGTCGAGTAGTGCGCGACCCGGTCCGGCGACGTCGTCGCACAGCCGAGCCCGATCCGCGCGTTCGTCCGCGTGAACTCGCGAACCTCGGCCCGCGTCATCGGGAACGCGGGCAGATCCTTCACCGCAGCGAGCTCCTCGGCCGCCGTCGGGAAACAGGTCACCGGATCGGACTTGCCAACACCCCGCGGGTCGAACCCGACGATGTCGAACCGCGCCCGCACCTCCGGCCGGTACGACGCCGCGTACTGCTGCACGAACGCGACCCCGGACCCACCAGGCCCACCGGGATTCGTGAACAGCGACCCGATCCGCCGCGCCGGATCACTCGCCGGCAACCGGGTCAGCGCGATCGTCGTGGTCGCCCCGCCCGGGCGGTCGTAGTCGGTCGGCACCTCGACCGAAGCGCACTGGAACGCCGCCACCGCGGGCGCGTCACCGCAGCTCCCCCACGCGATCGACGGTACGGCTCGACTGGTCCCCGACGCAGACGCGGACGTGATCGGTACGACTAGGGCGGTCGCGGTCGTGGCGGCGAGGAGTCTTCGGAAGGTCGGGCGCATGGCGTTCGCTCCGGCGGTCGGCGGCAGGATCGCCGTCCACGCTAGGAACCGCGGTACGCCGCCGTCGTCCACCACGAGAAGGAGGCCGGCGGTCCGCCTTGCAGCGGAGCACCGGCCTCCTCGGAAACCTGGGTGGGATCAGGCGGTCTTCTCGCGCCGCTCCCGCTTGCGCTCGATCTGGTCCCGCGGGATCAGCGTGGGGTTGACGTTCTCCAGCACGACCTCGCCGGTGACGACGACCTTGGCGACGTCCTCGCGGCTCGGCACCTCGTACATCACGTTGAGCAGGACTTCCTCCATGATCGCCCGCAGCCCGCGAGCGCCGGTCCCGCGCAGCAGCGCCTGGTCCGCGATCGCCTCGACCGCGTCGTCGCTGAACTCCAGCTCGACGTTGTCGATCTCGAACAGCCGCCGGTACTGCTTGACCAGCGCGTTCTTCGGCTCGGAGAGGATCTTGATCAGCGCTTCCCGGTCCAGCGGGGACACGGTGGTGATCACCGGGAGCCGGCCGATGAACTCGGGGATCAGGCCGAACTTCAGCAGGTCCTCGGGCATGACGTCCGAGTAGCCGCCGATCTCCTTCGGCTTCTCGTCCTCGCGGACGGTGTTGAAGCCGAGCGTCTTCTTGCCGACCCGCTGCTCCACCATGTGGTCGAGGCCGGCGAACGCGCCGCCGACGATGAACAGCACGTTGGTGGTGTCGATCTGGATGAACTCCTGGTGCGGGTGCTTGCGGCCGCCCTGCGGCGGGACCGAAGCGGTGGTGCCCTCGAGGATCTTCAGCAGCGCCTGCTGCACGCCCTCGCCGGACACGTCCCGGGTGATCGACGGGTTCTCGCTCTTGCGGGCGATCTTGTCGACCTCGTCGATGTAGATGATCCCGGTCTCGGCCTTCTTGACGTCGTAGTCGGCCGCCTGGATCAGCTTGAGCAGGATGTTCTCGACGTCCTCGCCGACGTACCCGGCCTCGGTCAGCGCCGTGGCGTCCGCGATCGCGAACGGCACGTTCAGCATCCGGGCCAGGGTCTGGGCGAGGTAGGTCTTGCCGCAGCCCGTGGGGCCGATCAGCAGGATGTTCGACTTGGCGAGCTCGACCGCCTCGTCCTTCGCGTGCCGGCCGGCGCTCGAGGAGCCCTGACCGTCGCGGACGCGCTTGTAGTGGTTGTAGACCGCCACCGCGAGCGCCTTCTTGGCCACGTCCTGTCCGACGACGTAGGCGTTGAGGAAGTCGTAGATCTCGCGGGGCTTCGGGAGCTCCGTGAGGCCGACCTCGGAGCCCTCGTTCAGCTCCTCCTCGATGATCTCGTTACAGAGATCGATGCACTCGTCGCAGATGTAGACGCCGGGACCGGCGATGAGCTTCTTGACCTGCTTCTGGCTCTTACCGCAGAACGAGCATTTGAGCAGGTCGCCGCCGTCACCTATGCGTGCCACCGGGACAGATCCCTTCTCTGAGCAGTCGAACCGGGCCGTACCCCTTCTCCCCCGGTCCCGCTTCGACGGTACCGCGCCGAGGGCCGAAACGCCGCTGTCGTCGCCGCGTTGTGACTACGCCGCTGGCGAACGCCGGGCCCTCTTGACAGCACCGCCGAGGCGGGCCAACTACCGGGAACGAGACGTCCTGCGCCGTGGTCCGCACGGATCCCGGCGCAGGACATGGGGTCAGACGCCCGCCGGAACCGGGGTCTTCAGGGTCTGCAGGACGTCGTCGATCAGGCCGTACTCGATCGCCTGGTCGGCGGTCAGGAACTTGTCCCGCTCGATGTCGCGGGAGATCTCCTCGTGCGGCTTGCCGCTGGCCTCGGCGAGCATCTTCTCCAGCAGCGCGCGCAGGCGGAGGATCTCGTTCGCCTGGATCTCGATGTCGCTGGACTGGCCGTAGGTGCCCTCGGTGGCCGGCTGGTGGATGATGATCCGGCTGTTCGGCAGCGCGAGCCGCTTGCCCGGAGTCCCGGCGGCGAGCAGCACCGCGGCGGCCGAGGCGGCCTGGCCGAGGCAGACCGTCTGCACGTCCGGCTTGATGTAGCGGATCGTGTCGTAGATCGCGGTCAGCGCGGTGAACGAGCCACCCGGCGAGTTGATGTAGATGCTGATGTCGCGGTCGGAGTCCATCGACTGCAGGCACAGCAGCTGCGCCATCACGGCGTTCGCGATCTCGTCCGTGATCGGCGTGCCGAGGAAGATGATCCGGTCCTCGAACAGCTTCGTGTACGGATCGATCCGGCGCATGCCGTACGACGTGCGCTCCTCCCACTGCGGGATGAAGTAGTTCATGGGGTGTCCTTTACGGCTCTGAGTGGGAGATCAGGAGTTCGGGCCGCCGCTGCCGAGCTGCGCGGCAGAAGCGACGACGTGGTCGATGAAGCCGTACTCGCGAGCCTGGTCGGCGGTGAACCACCGATCCCGGTCGGCGTCGTTCTCGACCTGCTCCAGCGGCTGGCTGGTGTGCTCGGCGATCAGCCGGAACAGCTGCGCCTTGATGTGCAGCGACTGCTCGGCCTGGATCTTGATGTCCGACGCCGTACCGCCCATACCGCCGGACGGCTGGTGCATCATGATCCGGGCGTGCGGAAGGGCGAACCGCTTGTCCTTCGCGCCCGCGCAGAGCAGGAACTGGCCCATCGACGCGGCCAGGCCCATACCGACGGTGGCGACGTCGTTGGAGATGTACTGCATGGTGTCGTAGATCGCCATGCCCGCGTCGACCGAACCACCCGGCGAGTTGATGTACAGCCAGATGTCCTTGTTCGGGTCCTCGGCGTTGAGGAGCAGCATCTGCGCGCAGATCGCGTTCGCGTTGTCGTCGCGAACCTCGGACCCCAGGAAGATGATCCGGTTCGTCAGCAGACGCTGGTAGATGTGGTCGTCGAGTCCGCCGGATCCGTTGCCGCCCGCGGCGGTGGGGCTGGCTGCAAGTGTCTCGTTCACGAAGCCGACATTACTGGGCGACGGCGACAGACCTAAGACCGGTCGGCGGGTGTTCGCTCACGGCGCACGCTGTCTGCCCTGAGCGAATCCGCCGCGAGGCCCCCGGCCCGTACTCCGCGCCGCCGAGCGCGGGGAGTTTGTGTCCGGCCACGCTGCGTCGGCGGTGTTTTCCCACCAACGCCCGCTGGACGCGAGTACGCCCCGGACCCTGCGCGGGCTCCGGGGCGTACCTCGGTGGTTCGTCAGGCCTTGGATCAGGCCGTCGGCCAGGCTGTGACCCAGCCTGTGGCTCAGGCCTTGGCCGGCTCTTCCTCGGCCGGGGCCTCGTCGGCGGCGGCGGCCTCCGGGTCGGCGTAGGTGCCGTCCGGCTGCAGGGTCTTCAGCTCGACCGCGTTGCCGGAGGCGTCGGTGACCTTCGCGTTCTCGACCAGGTGCGCGAGCGCCTTGCCGCGGACGACCTCGGACACCAGGCTCGGGACCAGGTTGTTCTCGACCGCGTGCTGGGCGAACTGGTCCGGGCTGACGCCGGAGCGCTGCGCGTGCCGGACGATGTGCTCGGTCAGTTCCTGGTCGTTGACGCTGAGCTCCTGCTCCTCGGCCACCAGGTCGAGCACGAACTGGGCCTTGATCGCGTCCTCGGAGCGCTTCTTCAGGTCCTCGTCGAACTCTTCCTGGGTCTGCTCCTCACCCTCGAGGAACTGCTCCATGGTCATCCCGGAGTACCCGAGCTGCTGCTCCAGGTTCTCCTTGCGGGCGGCCAGCTCGTCGGTCAGCAGGCCCTCGGGGACCGGCACGTCGACCAGGGTGAGGATCTTCTCCAGCACCGCGTCGCGGGCGTCGCCGGCCTGCTCGAGCCGCTTGCCGCGCTCCAGCCGGGTCTGCACGTCGGCGCGCAGCTCGTCGGCGGTGTCGAACTCCGACGCGGTCTGCGCGAACTCGTCGTCGAACTCCGGCAGCTCCTGCTCCTTGACCGCGGTGACGGTGACCTCGACGTCGACGTCCTCACCCTTCAGCGCGCCGCCGACCAGCTGGGTCACGAAGGAGTTCGACTCCCCCGCGGACAGCCCGGTCACGGCCTCGTCCAGGCCGTCGAGCAGCTGGCCGCTGCCGACCTGGTACGACAGGCCGGTGGCCTGCGCCTCCTCGACCTTCTCGCCGTCCTTGCTGGCCGACAGGTCGAGGGTGATGAAGTCGTTGTCGCCGACCGCGCGCTCGACCGGGTTCAGCGAGCCGAACCGCTGCCGCAGCGCCTCGATCTGCTCGGTGATCTCGTCGTCACTGACCGCGATGTCCTCGACGCTGGCCTCGAGCCCGGCCAGGTCCGGCAGGGTGATCTCCGGCCGCACCTCGACCTCGGCGGAGAACTGCAGGCTCTCCTTGTCGTTGAACTCGGTCACGTCGACCTCGGGCCGGCCGATCGCCTTGACCTGGTTGTCCTGCACCGCCTGCGAGTACAGCTTCGGCAGCGCGTCGTTGATCGCCTCCTCCAGCACCGGGGCGCGACCGACCCGCTGGTCGATCACCTGCGGCGGAACCTTGCCCTTGCGGAAGCCCGGGACCACGATCTGCTGGGCGATGCTCTGGTACGCCGCGTCGAGGCTCGGCTTGAGCTCCTCGAACGGCACCTCGACGATGAGCTTGACCTTGGTCGGGCTCAAGGACTCGACGGTGCTCTTCACGGTGGCGGTTCTCCTTGATCGATGACATTCACAACGCGGCCAGGACAGCCCACGCTGCAGGGGTACTGCAGGGGTTTGTCGGGGCGACAGGACTCGAACCTGCGGTCTCCTGCTCCCAAAGCAGGCGCGCTAGCCACTACGCTACGCCCCGCAGTGACCGCACGAGTCTAGTGGACGCGGACCACTGCTCGCGCCCCCACCCTCCCAGACACCCGTTTTGAGTCCAACCACCCCGATGTGGAATCATGTGCGAGCACTCCGCAAGGAGCGCCCGCGGGTGTAGCTCAATGGTAGAGCCCCAGTCTTCCAAACTGGCTACGCGAGTTCGATTCTCGTCACCCGCTCCAAAGGCAAAGGCCCAGGTCAGGGCGGGTTCACGTGGTCGTCGCAACACCTCGATTTGAGGAGTTGCGGCGGCCATGTCGTTTTCGGAGGATCTTGAGCGTCACGGTGATGCTTTGGTGCGGATGGTTGATGCGGGGGTCGCGGTAGCGGCGGCGTGTGACGCGCTGGGAATCAAGCGGGGTCGTGGTTACGAGATCTTGCGAGCACGTGGTGGTGGGTCTGGCCGACGAACGGTCATCACCGACGCGGTGCGGGGGCAGGTGATCGCGGTGTTCGGCGAGTCCGCGAGCATCAACCGTGCTGCGATCGCCTGCGGGGTGAGTCATGGCACTGCCCGGCGGATCCTGGTCGCGGCCGGGCTGGTGCCCGCGGTGACGGCTGTGAGGGGCAAAGTGCAGGCGAGGGCGCGGTTCACCGGGTTGATCGAGTCGGGATGGTCGATCACGCGCGCGGCCCGGGAGGTGGGCGTGAACCGGCGCACCGGGCTGGATTGGTGTCGCGGAGTCCGCAAGGTGAACAACACGCGGATCCATCCCGGCGGGCGGGTCGTGGACTCCGGCGCCGCTGCCCGGTATCTGACTTCCATGACCGGACCAGCTGAGGTTGTGATCAGTGACCGTTACCTGTGCCTGGATGAACGGCTGGCGATTGCCGACGGGTTGATCAACAAGCTCACCCTCACCGCGATCGCGGCCGGCATCGGTAAGAACAAGTCCACGGTCTCTCGTGAGGTCCGTGCACACAGCATCGAAGGGCTTTACCTGCCGTACCAGGCCCACCGTGACGCTGCGGCGGCCCGGGCCCGGCCCAAGGCCTCGAAGCTGGTTACCGACGCCGCGCTGCGTGACCGGGTCGAGCTGGGCCTGGAACGGAAGTTGTCACCGGAGCAGATCTCGAACAGGCTCGTCAAAGACTTCCCCGATGACGAGAGCATGCGCGTGAGCCACGAAACGATCTACCAAGCGCTGTACTTCCAGGCCCGCGGCGGCCTCAAACGCGAAGTCCAGACCGCGCTGCGCACCGGCCGGACCCGCCGCCAACCCCAACGACAGCCCGGGCAACGCCGGCACCGGTTCGTCGACGAGATGATCATGATCTCCGAACGGCCGGCCGAGGCCGAGGACCGCGCGGTCCCCGGCCACTGGGAAGGCGACCTGATCATGGGCGAGAACAACCAGTCCGCGATCGCGACCCTGGTCGAACGCGCCACCCGCTACACGATGCTGGTCCACCTGCCCGGCGGCCACGACGCCGAACAGGTCCGTGACGGCCTCATCGCGACGATGCAGACCCTGCCCGAACACCTGCGCGGCTCGCTGACCTGGGACCAGGGCAGCGAGATGGCCCGCCACAAGCAGTTCACCATCGCCACCGACATCGCCGTCTACTTCTGTGACCCACACTCACCCTGGCAGCGCGGCACCAACGAAAACACCAACGGACTGCTCCGCCAGTACTTCCCCAAAGGCACCGACCTGTCCGTCCACGGACCCGCAGACCTCGAACACGTCGCCCAAGAACTCAACGCCCGACCACGCAAAACGCTCGACTGGGACACCCCAGCCGAGCGCTTGCGTGATCTACTCACCACCTAGAAACCAAGGCGGTGTTGCAACGACCCCTTGAAACTGCCCAGAGGCACGATCCTCCATCCTGGGCCTTTCCCTTACCTGAGGCGCTCCCCCCGCCTCGTGCGATCAGCGTGCGACTGGCCGGTCAGCACCGGGTCCCCGTCGTCGCCTTCCAGCTATCAGGCAGAGGCGGCAGGCCTGGGGTATCGGGCTTGCGTCTACAACTCGTCCTTGAGCCACAGCGGAGCTTGTCCAAATGTTTCCCGATGCTGCTGTGACTTCTCCGTCAAGAAGCATGCAAGGAGTACCTGAGGCGTCAGCTCGGCGCGGGTTTTGTCATCGCCGACGACGATCCTCGCCTCAGGTACAGGGTCCCAGCCGGAATTCCTGGCGTAGAACCCTTGGCTTTCCGGCTCACAGCAGATGAGACCCAGGTCCGCATCGCTTTCCTCAATCCAGCGACTCGCCTTCTCCACAAGCTTGCCTGCCCAGCCCTCGCGGCGGAAGGGCGGAAAGGTGAGCACACTAGTGGGAGCGTAGGCCCTGTATGTCACGCCTTCAGGCGTCACGTCACGATGCACAACCTCTAGGTGACTGACGACGAGGTCACCGGCGATGTACAGCATGTGGTGCGGGTCGTATTCCGGATTCGTGATCCAGTCTCGATGCCGGAGGCTGCCTGTGAAGCCATCAGGCCAGACGATCCGGAGAAAAGACAGAACCTGATACTTCAGTAAAGGCGGCAAGGCTCCGTCGTCGAACTCAACGAGTTGAACCTCCTCGGAAGACATGCAGCCGAGTCTCCGGTCGTGTTAACCATCTGTGCAATCCAATTCGACGACCTCGAGCCTGCGCCTTCCGTCGAAGCGGGCCACCGACCGACCGCGTGCCATTAGCCGCTCAGGGGGTGTTGGGCGGCGTCATCCTCCTAGCCGCAACTGCGGGTCGTAACCTCCGCAGATGGAACTAGATCCGCCCAGGCTCGTCGATCGGTGGCCGAAGCTCGGCCGGCAGCTCAGAGAGGCGCTCGTCCGCGACGACGAGGCCGGCCTGGCGAGTCAGGTAGACGGGCTGCTCATCCTCGAAATGTGCAGCTGCGACGACGACTTCTGTCAGAGCTTCTACACCCAACCGGCGCCCAACGGGGCCTACCCCGCGGACCGGCACCGCAACTGGTACCCCGAGGATGACCAACCGGGATGGAATGGCCATCTGATCCTCGACGTGGTCGATGAACGCATCGCCTTCGTCGAGGTGCTGCACCGCCCGCCGCTCGATTGAACTGGTCACAGAAGCCCGAGGCCGCGGGCCTTCGTCACGCCGGGGACCAAGTCCAGGGCCTCGACGTGCCACCCGCGTCAGCGACGATGACCAGATGGACTCACCGATCGCGACGGACTGCCTGGTCGAGGTCGATCTGCGGCGATCCGGATTCATCGACTGGAACTACTCGTCGGGTACTGGCGATATCGCCGAGCTGATCCTGTATCCACTCGCATGGCTTCTCAACTGGCTCACCCATCTGATCGTGTTCCGCGGCGGCTGGACGATCCGCGTCTATCGGTCCGGCAGCGGCAAGACCCGCTACCGGCGCAAGACCACAGCGCTCGCGGACGTAGAGCGCCAGATGCGGCTGGCCCGAGCGACCCTCGATCCGTCCCGGACAACACGTAGCCGGCAGTGACACGATCGCGGATGGAGACTTAGTTTGTGCGCCGTGAGCCAATCACCTGAGCGTTTCACGATCATTCCGGACGACTATCACGTGCCGTACGCCGGTACCGCCGAGGACGGGCGGAAGTTCTTCCTCAGTGACGAACTGTTCAGCGACGAATCTGGCTATGTCGGGCTGTTCCTCTGGAAGGCCGACGGGACGTACGACGAGGTCAAGGTCGACGAGGTAGGACGCACCAGGGGCGTACCTCCGGGTCAGGCTGCCTCGGCCGGCGCGGATGACCTCGTCGCCGCGCGCCTGGCCGAACTCGGGAAGCACGTGCTGGAGCCGATCGAGGTCGAGCCGTTCACCGAGGAGGGTCAGCGGCGTGACCTTCGGCTGGCTGGGCAGCGAGTTCGAAGGCGTCTACTCGATCAACATCGAACCAGGAGACTTCATCGCGTACTACGAACCCTGGGACGGCCTCCACTACGACACGTAGCGCGTCGTGGCCCGCGACTCCACCAAGCGCCATGACGTCCATTTGATCCCGCCAGAATGGGGCGCGGAGGAGGTGCTTGATGACGGTTGCTCGTTATGACGGGTTGGCTGATTGGTATGACGAGGCTAATGCGGGTGCGGCCGAGGCCAATCGGGAGCCGTTGGTGGATTTGTTGGGGTCGGGTGGTGGGCTTTGTCTGGATCTTGGGTGTGGGACTGGGCAGAATTTGCAAACCTTGCGGAGTACCGGGCGTACCGTCGTCGGGCTTGAGTACTCCGCGGATCAGCTGCGGCTTGCCCGGGGACGTGCCGGGCGTGGTGAGGTGCTGATTCAGGGCGACGCCGCCGTACTGCCGTTTGCCGACGGCGTCTTCTCCACGGTCGCGGCCCTGTGGCTCTCCACCGATGTCGACGACTTCGCCGCTGTCCTGGGTGAGGCGGCTCGCGTACTGCGGCCGGGTGGGGTCGTGGTGTTCTACGGTGCTCACCCGTGCTTCAACGGGCCGCATACCGAGGGTCGGGCCGATGAGGGGCGCATCGTTCATCCGACGTACCGCAGAGTCGGTTGGCATCCGCCGGCGCCTTGGTGGGGTGTCGGCGGGATTCGGCAGCGGCTTGGGATGCGGCATGTACCGCTGGCCGAGTTGCTCAACGCGTTTGCCGAGGCGGGCCTGGTGATCACACGGACCGTGGAGCCGCGGAGCGAGCCGGTGCCGTGGGTGCTGGGTCTGCGTGCCGAGAAGCGTTAGCTGGTAGGTCGGCCAACGCGGTAGGTGACGAGGAGGTGGCCGCTCGGTGAGGTGGTACCGCGGATCGTTTCCAGCTGGATGGGCGGCAACTCGTCGAACAGGCGTTTCCCGTTCGCGGCGATCGTCGGGGCGATGACGAGCCGGAGTTCGTCGACCAGGCCGGCGGCCAGCAGCGTACGAGTGACCGAGATGCTGCCGTGGATCCCGACGTCGCCGCCCGGCTGGTCCTTCAGCTTCCGGACGAAGCCGACCAGGTCGCCGTCGATCACGGTCGAGTTGGCCCATTCCTGGTCGAGCGGCGTGGACGTGGCGACCTACTTCGGTGCGGCGTTGACGAAGGACGCGAAAGGCTCGATCTCGCTGGTCGGCCAGAATCCGGCCCATTCGTCGTAGGTACGCCGACCGAGAATCACCGTGTCCTGACTGGCGATGAGCTCGGCCCCGCTGGCGTCCGTCTCCTCGTCCCACCCGGTGAGAAACCGATCCGGAGCCTCGGCCACTCCGTCGAGCGACAGGAAATACCCGGCGACAACCTTACGAGCGGACCGATCCTCAACCGCCATGAAGCACTCCTTCAGCAGAATCACACGGACGAGTTACTGCTCACGGTAACCATTCGCGCGGTGGTCGAGCAGATGGTGGATGGTGCGAACTGGCGGACGCGGGCAGACTGTGGGGAGATCAGTTTCCGGGGGTTGGAGGGGGTATGGGGCGGAAGGCTTGGGGTGAGTTGAGTCCGCAGGAGCAGAAGCTTGCTGTGGCTGGTGGGGCTGTTGACGGGGTGCTTCGGCTGATCGCGCTGGTGGATCTGAAGCGGCGGTCGGCCGGCGAGGTTCGGGGGTCTCGTGGGGTTTGGGCTATCAGCGTCGGGTTGGTGAACTCGATGGGCCTGGTGCCGATCGCCTACTTCCTGTTCGGACGGCGCAAGGCGCACCCGTAGTCAGCTCACGCGGAAGACCGGACCCCTCGGGGTGAAGGGCAGGGTCGCTCCGCGGGATACCAGCCAGGCATGCGGCCGCCGGATGCGGACCACGTCGCACTCGCCGTCGGTGATGACCAGGATCGGGCCGTCGGGTGGGAAGTCGGGGGCGCGTTCCAGCAGGTCGATGCCGGGTGGAGGACGGTGCCGCCGCGCCCGCGAATATGGACGCGGCCCGCGATGTCGTCCACCAGGACGTACCCCGCGTCGTAGGCGGCCGCGTCGCAGTACACGACGCGGGCGGCGGGGACGTCGCGGGCGCGGGAGTACGACGCGATCGCGCCGAGCGCCTTGCCGAGGAGCTTGTGGTCCATCGAGCCGGACGTGTCCAGCACCACCCCGTACGTCGGGAGCCGCTCCAGCGCGAGCGGGCGGACCCAGGCCGGTCGCGGGATGTCGGGCGTACTCGCCTGCCTGCGTGAGGCGCGGGCGTACGTCCGAGTGGGCGTCGCGGACGGTACGTACTCCTCGAACCAGCGGGCCAACTCCGCGTCCCAAGCGAGCGGAGGGTGTTCCAGGGCGCGGATCTCCGCGACAAGTCCCGCGGGCAGCAGGCCGCGGCTGGAATCGTGGTACGCGAGTCCCGTGGTCAGCGCGCGACGGTAGATGTCGTCGAGCCCCGCACCACGCACACCCTCCCCCGGATGCGGCAGCGGCTCACCGAGGACGTCACCGAGCCCCACACCGCGCATGGTCGCCAGCTTGCGGTAGCGGCGCAGGTCCTTGGCGATCCGGTCGTACACCGCTTCCGCCGACAGCCCCTTCAGCTCCGGATCGTGCAGCGCGCCGTCGGGCATCACCCCGACACCCATCTCCAGCAGCCAGCCGTTGATCACCAGGTCCGCGGCCACGTTCCACAGGTACGGGTCCCGCCAGGCCACGCGGTCCCCGTGGCGCAGTGCGGCGTGCAGCATCTCGTGCGCCATCACGAACCGCCACTCCGCCGACGTGAGTCCGGCCAGTGGGTTCACGTAGATCTCGCCGGCTGCCGCGTTCACCGCGGCCACCTGGATGTCCCAGTTCCGGGCCAGCTCGACGTTCGCGACCACCTTCATCGACGCGGCCAGCGCGCCCAGCAGCGGGTACGACGCCACGAACCACCCGAGCGCGCCCGTCCATACCTCGGTCCGCTCCCCCGTGTCGGTCAGTGAGGACCGCGCTCCACCAGCGACGTCCACGGCCGCCGTCGCCGCAGCGGAAAGTCCCGCGGCGAACCGGTCCGTCCAGTTCATCGGACGACCCCAGATCCGCTTCAGGAGGATGTCGCTCGCTCCCCCGGCGACCCCACCTCGCGCGTACTCCTCCGGTACGGTGTCCGACCGCCACCGCCGGACCAGCTCGTCCTCGTCGGTCTCGGGCAGGACGACCGGGAGTTCGACCACCGGGCGACCGAGCTTCAACGTCGTGAGGAACCGGTTCACCGCGACGCAACAGGCCGCCGCGGACGCGTGATCGGGGTCGGGCCGGTTCGGATCGGTGTGGTCCAGCCCGAGGTGGATGAGCAGGTGCGCGAACACCCACGTCCACTCCTCCGGCGTCGCCCGGCGGGTCCGGTGGACGTGGATCATTCCCGAGCTGTCCACGATCGCCCACCCGTCAGCAGGGACCAGGTCGCTGCGGGCCGGGTCGTACCGGCTCATCGGGCCGAACAACGGGTGCGACTCGACCACGGACCAGCCGGCCGTGATCGCCTCCCAGCCCGGGTCCCGCTGCTTGGCCTGGCGCCGGCGGGCCACGGTCTCAGCTCCGGGCGGCGACAAGCCGCGGCAGGTCCCGGGTGACCTCGACCAGGAACCAGGTCGGCAGGACGGCGCGGCCGTCGTCGTCCGAGGCGATCACCAGCTGCGCGACCTCGAGCGAGATCTCCGCCAGCTCGACCAGCAGCGCCTTGCCGCGGTGCGCCAGCTGCCGGGCGGCCGCACTGCCGGACGCCTTGTCCGCGGGCAGCTCCTTGACCAGCCGGGCCCGGAACGTCTCGGCCAGGAAGTACAGCAGGTCGCGGTCCTCGGGCGCGGCCGGCCAGCCGGTCTCCCCCTTGAGCACCGCCTCCAGCCCGTACGCGTTGCGCACCGTCTTCACGTAGGCACGGAACGTGGACGCGTGCGCGGCCGTGACCGTCCCGAAGGCAAGGATCCGCAGGGTCTCGTCGTCGATGCCGTCACCGTACGAGTGCAGCGCGTCGGACAGCATGTGCCAGGACCGCGGCGAGGAGAACGGCTCCTCCGTCTTCGGCGGCGCGACCCACAGGTGGTCCGGCCGGTTCCGCAGGTACTCCAGGACCCACGGGTGGATCCCGGCGCCGCCGGCCCAGCGGATCCAGTCGGACGCCGACGCCCGCAGGTGGACGTGCACCAGCCGGTTGACCAGGGCGGACGCCATCGGACGGGCCAGCGCGTTGTCGGTGGCCCGGTTCCCGGCGCCGATCACGACCGAGCCCTCGGGCAGCTCGTACTCCCCGATCCGGCGGTCCAGGATGAGCGAGTAGAACGCCTTCTGCACCTCGGCCGAGGACGCGTTCAGCTCGTCCAGGAACAGGCAGTACGGCTCGTCGCGGGCGATGCTCGTCGGCGGGGCGAACCGGCTCCGGCCGTCGACCAGCTGCGGGACGCCGATCAGGTCCTCCGGCGCGAGCTGGGTGCCGAGCAGCGTGACGCACTCCAGGCCGAGCGACTCGGCGAACGACCGCACCAGACTGCTCTTGCCGATCCCGGGCGCTCCCCACAGGAACACCGGCCGGACGACCGCGACGTGCAGCAACACCTCGGGCAACGACCCCGGCGTCACGGTGACAGCAGCCTGCATCCAGTCCCTTCTCCCCTTGCCTCGGCCAGCAGGATCCCGCGCGGATCGCTGTCCTGTCACCTGATTTCCGGCCGCCGACTGATCATGGTTCGTAATCAGTGTGAACCCGGTCACCGCGCCGGACCGGATTTGGTCATTGCACAAAGCTGTAATTGTTCACCGGGGAATGGAAAGGGCAGGACAAGCGCTTACCTCTACGCGATACTGGAAGACGCGCCGTTTTCCGGTCGCAGGTCATGTCTGCCGCTCGTCGGCCGGTCATGCCCTCCAACTCCCGAGCATGTTGGGAAGTGCGCCCGTCCAGATGCCCCCAGATCAACGCGTCCAGAAACCCTCGATCGCGTCCTCTTCCAGCCGAGCCCCCGAGCGTAGCCGCAATCTCTGGCGGTTGCGCCCCTATTTGAAGCCCCACAAATGGCGGCTGTCGATCATGTTCACGACAGCCATGCTGGGCGTCGGCGTCAGCCTCTCCATCCCCCTCGTCACCCGAGCGATCATCGACGGCCCGGTCACCCGCCGCGAGCTCAGCCTGCTGGTCCCGCTCGCCCTCCTCGCCCTCGGCCTCAGCATCGCCGAGGTCATCCTGGTCTGGGCCCGCCGGTGGGCCCAGTCCCGCACCGTCAGCGACCTGGAGGCCACCCTCCGGCACGACCTGTACGTCCGGCTGCAGTCGCTGCCGATGGAGTTCCACACCCGCTGGCAGAGTGGCCAGCTGCTGTCCCGGGTCACCACCGACCTGTCCACCATCCGCCGGTTCATGGGCTTCGGCCTGCTGTTCCTGGTGATGAACATCCTCCAGCTGGTCGTCGTCACGATCCTGCTGCTGCAGCTGTACTGGCCGCTCGGCATCGTCGTCCTGCTGGCCGCGGTACCGATCATCACGGTGTCGCTGAAGTTCGAGCGCAAGTACCTGGTCATCTCCCGCACCGTCCAGGACCAGCAGGGCGACCTGGCCACCCAGATCGAGGAGTCCGCGCTCGGGTTCCGGGTGATCAAGGCGTTCGGCCGCCGTCAGCACGTCCAGCAGCAGTTCGACGACGGCGCCAAGACGTTGTACGGCACCGAGGTCGAGAAGGTCCGGCTGGCGTCGAGGTTCTGGAGCTTCCTCGGCGTGATCCCGAACCTGACCCTGGTGATCGTGCTGCTGCTCGGCGCGCTCGCGGTCGGCCGGGAGTCGATCACCCTCGGCACCCTGGTCGCCTTCATCACGCTGATGCTGTCGCTGATCTGGCCGGTCACCTCGCTCGGCGCGATCCTGGCGATGGCGCAGGAGGCGATGACCGCGGCGGACCGGATCAGCGAGATCCTCGACACCTGGTCCACCATCCAATCCGGACCGGAGGAGCTCGAGCACCCGCGCGGCCACCTGCGGTTCGAGAACGTCGGCTTCCGGTTCTCCGACGACACCGCGGAGGTGCTGCACGACGTCAACCTCGACCTCACGCCCGGGACCACGCTGGCCCTGGTCGGGGCGACGGGGTCCGGCAAGACCACCCTCACCTCGCTGGTCCCCCGCCTGTACGACGTGACCGCCGGCCGGATCACGATCGATGGGCACGACATCCGCGACCTCACCCTGCCGTCGCTGCGCAGCGCGGTCGCGTCCGCGTTCGACGACCCGACGCTGTTCTCGATGAGCGTCCGGGAGAACCTCACCCTCGGCCGGCCGGACGCGACCGAGGCCGAGGTCCAGCAGGCGCTCCAGGTAGCCCAGGCCCAGTTCGCCAACGACCTGCCCTGGGGCCTGGACACCCGGGTCGGTGAGCAGGGCATGTCGCTGTCCGGCGGTCAGCGGCAGCGGCTCGCGCTCGCCCGGGCGGTGATCGCCCGCCCGGCCGTCCTGGTGCTCGACGACACCCTGTCGGCGCTGGACGTGCACACCGAAGCACTGGTCGAGGAGGCGCTGCGCAACGTACTCGCCGACACGACCGGCATCGTGGTCGCGCACCGGGCGTCCACGGTGATGCTGGCCGACAAGGTGGCGCTGCTGGAGAACGGCACGGTCACCCACGTCGGTACCCATCAGGAGTTGCTCGCCGAAGTCCCGGCGTACCGGCTGCTGCTCGCGGCCGAGGAAGAGGAGGTGCACGCATGACGACGACCCAGCAGACACCTCCGGCCGAGGACGAGCGGGACGAGGAGAAGAATCCCGAGCAGTCCTGGCGGGGGGTGTTCGAGGACGAGGGCGACCGGGAGTTGTCGAGGGCAACGACCATCCGGTTGAAGGAGGACTCGCGCAAACTGCTCGGCGAGCTGCTCCGCCCGTACCACAAGATGATCTGGCTGCTGGTCGTGATCGTCGTGGTCGAGAACGCGGCCCGGCTCGCGGTGCCGTACCTGGTCCACCTCGGCATCGACAACGGCATCCCGCCGATCCTCGCCGGGGAGGGCGCCACCACGCTGATCACGGTGGTGATCGGCGTGTTCGCGATGGCGCTGCTGCAGGCGTTCGCGCGGCAGGTGTTCCTGATGCGGTCGGGGCGGCTCGGGCAGACGATCCTGCTCGGGCTGCGCCGCCGGGTGTTCGACCACTTCCAGCGGCTCAGCCCGTCGTTCCACGACAAGTACACCTCGGGCCGGGTGATCTCGCGGATGACGTCCGACGTGGGCGTCATCGACGAGATGCTGGCGAACGGGTTCGACGGCCTGGTGACGGCCCTGCTGACACTGATCGGTACGTCGATCCTGCTGCTCACGCTGGATCTCAAGCTCGGCCTGCTGGCCCTCCTGTCGTTCCCGGTCCTGCTGCTGATCACCGCCTGGTTCCGGCGCCGGTCGGCGGTCGTCTACCGGCGGACCCGGGAGACCGTCGTCCTGGTCATCGTGCACTTCGTCGAGTCGATGACCGGGATCCGCGCGGTGCAGGCGTTCCGCCGGGAGCCGCGGAACGAGGAGATCTTCCACGGCGTCAACGACAAGTACCGCGAGGCGAACCTGGAGTCGTTCCGGCTGAACGCGATCTTCATGCCGTCGATCAAGGGCGTCGGCAACATCACCATCGTGGCGATCCTGTTCTACGGCGGGTACCAGGCGTACCACGGCCACGTCACGGTCGGCGTGCTGACCGCGTTCCTGCTGTACCTGCGGCAGTTCTTCGAGCCGCTGCAGGACATCTCGCAGTTCTACAACACCTTCCTGTCCGCGAGCGCGGCGCTGGAGAAGCTGTCCGGCGTCCTCAACGAGAAGCCGGACGTGGCCGAGCCGGAGGAGCCGGCCGAACCGGCGAAGAAGGCCCGCGGGCACCTGGAGCTGCGCAACGTGCAGTTCCGCTACGTCGACGGGGTCCCGGTCCTGCCGGGGCTGGACCTGGACGTACCGGCCGGGCAGACGCTCGCCCTGGTCGGGACGACGGGTGCGGGCAAGACCACGATCGCCAAACTGGTGGCGCGGTTCTACGACCCGACCGGTGGCCAGCTGCTGCTGGACGGGATCGACCTGCGGCAACTGACCGAGGACGACCTGCGTGAGCGGGTGGTGATGGTGACGCAGGAGAACTTCCTGTTCACCGGCACGGTCGCCGACAACATCCGCTTCGGCAAGCCGGACGCGACGCTGGAGGAGGTGGTCGAGGCGGCGAAGGTGATCGGCGCCCACGACTTCATCACCCGGCTCCCGGAGGGCTACGAGACCCAGGTGGAGAAGCGCGGCAGCCGGTTGTCCGCGGGGCAGCGGCAGCTGGTCGCGTTCGCCCGCGCGTTCCTCGCCGACCCGGCGGTACTGATCCTCGACGAGGCCACGTCCAGCCTGGACATCCCGAGCGAGCGGCTGATCCAGCGCGCGCTCCGGACCATCCTGGCCGACCGGACCGCGATCGTGATCGCGCACCGGTTGTCCACCGTCGAGACCGCCGACCGGGTCATCGTCCTCGAACACGGCCGCATCATCGAGGACGGCGCCCCGCAGACCCTCGTCACCACCGGCGGCAACTACGCCGACCTGCACCAGGCCTGGGAGGACTCGCTGGCCTGATCCAGTGCCGCATCTCAGGGGTTGACCTCCGAGGTCGAGGGATGGCCCACCGAATTTCGGTGGGCCATCCCTTCATTTCCGGGGTTAACCCCTCAGATGCGCCGGCCGGGGGTTGGGTGCCGCAGATGCGCCGGGGGGTTGGGGTGGCGCAGATGCGCCGGGCGGGGTTGGGTGCCGCAGTTGGGCGGGCGGGGTTGGGTTGTCGGTGGGTGTCGTTAGGTTGGCCGTATGTTGCGGACGGTGGCGGTGGAGAACTACCGGTCCTTGCGGCGCGTGGTGATGCCGTTGGGGCGGCTTAGTGTCGTCACCGGGTCGAACGGGTCGGGGAAGTCGAGTCTGTACAAGGCTCTGCGGTTGCTGGCCGATGCCTCGCGCAACGGTGCGGTCTCGGCCCTGGCGCGGGAGGGTGGGCTGCAGTCGACCTTGTGGGCGGGGCCTGAGCAGCTGGGGAGTGCGGTACGGCGGGGCGAGCATCGCGTCCAAGGGACGGTGCGGTCGGGTCCGGTGAGTCTGCTGCTCGGGTTCGCGTCGGACGACTACGGGTACGCGATGGACTTCGGGTTGCCGACGCCGCCGGCCGGGGCGTTCGCGCTCGATCCCGAGATCAAGCGGGAGGCGTTGTGGGCCGGCCCGTTCTTCCGGCCCGCGTCGTTGCTGATGGATCGGCGCGGCTCGGCGGTCCGGATCCGCAGCGACAGCGGTGAGTGGGAGGACGGCGGGCACGCGCTGCAGCCGTTCGACAGCATGCTCAGCGAGTTCGCCGATCCGCTCCGCGCGCCGGAGTTGCTGCGAGTCCGGGAGCGGATGCGGTCCTGGCGGTTCTACGACCACCTCCGGACGGACGCGGCCGCACCCGCTCGGCAGGCCCAGGTCGGGACCCGGACCGTCGTGCTGGACTCCGAAGGCGCCGACGTGGCTGCCGCGCTACAGACGATCCTCGAGATCGGGAACAAGGGCGCCCTGCACGAGGCGATCGAGCACGCGTTTCCCGGCAGCCGGCTGGAGATCCGGGTCGACGGTGGCCGGTTCGAGCTCGCGTTCCACCAGCACGGGCTGCTCCGGCCGCTCTCCGGGGCCGAGCTGTCGGACGGGACCCTGCGGTACCTGCTCTGGGTCGCCGCGTTGCTGAGTCCGCGGCCGCCCGAGCTCCTGGTCCTGAACGAGCCGGAGACGAGCCTGCACCCGGACCTGCTCCCCGCGTTGGCGAATCTGGTCGTCACCGCCGCGACCGACACCCAGGTCATCGTGGTCACGCACTCGCGGCCGTTCCTCGCCGCGTTGCAGGTCGGGGCCGAGGACCTGCACCCGATCGAGCTGGTGAAGGAGTTCGGCCAGACCGCTATCGAGGGTCAGGGCCTTCTGGACCAGCCGCCGTGGAAGTGGCCGACTCGGTAGCCGGATCCTTCACCGACTCGAACCGAACCAGGATCAGCGCGCCGATCGCGGTCAGTACGAAACCGCCCACGGCCCCCAGGGACCAGCCGTCGCGGACCGCGTCGTCGAGGACGAGGACGCCGACCACGGCCGGGGTGATCGTCTGCAGCGCGATCATCGGAGTGGTCGCGAGCGTGACCGAGCCGCGTTGCAGGGCGAGCGAGTACAGGACGAAGGCGAGCGCACCGCTCAGCAGCAGCGTGTACGTCGTCGGGCTGGCCAGCAACGCGCCGATCGAGCCGTCGTCCAGCAGCCGCGCCGAGATCGCGACGCCGGCATAGCCGAGCCCGGCCAGCAGACCGAGGACGGCGGTGGCGCCGCCGTGTTCGGAGCGGCTGGCGATTCCACCGAGCACCCCGATCACGACCAGCCCGACGATGAGCCCGACGGTCAGGCCGTGGTGCCGCGCGGTCTCCCCCGCGTGCCCGGCCGAGACGGCGAGCAGACCGAGCCCGACGCAGACTCCGACCACCGCCGACCACTCGATCGCGGACAGCTGGTCACTCATCAACCGGGTCGCGAGCAACGCGGTGACGACCAGGCTGGCCGCGATCCCCGCCTGCGCGAGGTACAGCGGCAGCAGCCGGAGCGCGACGAAGTGCAGCCCGAACCCGGCCAGGTTGAGCACCAGCGCGGCCAGGAACGCGGGCTGCTTCAGCAACGCGACGACGAACCCGGCCAGCCGGCGCGGATCCAGCTCGGACCCGGTCGGGACCTTGCGGGAGCCGACCGCCTGCAGGATCGCGGCGATCCCGAAGAGCACCGCCGCACCGAGCGCGGCGCCGAGACCCAGTACCACCTAGGCGACCCGTCGCCGCGGCACCCAGAAGGTCAGATAGAGGCTGAGCGCCGCGTAGTACACCAGGTACGCGAGCGAGACGGCGACCACGATCGGGTTCGGGTCGGGCATCTGCGCCAGCAGCACGGCGTACGACCCGAGCCAGATCGCAGTGGTGAGCAGGTTCATCGAGCGGAACGCCTTGGTCCGCGACGGGTACACGTACTTCACCGGGACGAAGACCAGCACCGAGCAGGTCAGCAGGATCACGCCGGTCGCGGCCGGGCCGAGTCCGAGGATCACCACGTAGAAGGCGACCACGTTCCAGTAGCTCGGGAACCCGAGGAAGAAGTGGTCGTCGGTCTTCGCGTCGGTCCGGCAGAACTGGTAGCTGGAGGCAAGCAACGGCAACGCCGCCAGCACGGCGCCCCAGGTCCCGTTCGGCAGGTAGCCGCCGGTCCAGAGCAGCACGATCGGCGCGAACGCGTAGGTCAGGTAGTCGACGATGTTGTCCAGCATGGCGCCGTCGAACCACGGGATGGTTTCCTTCACCCGCAGCCGGCGGGCCAGCATCCCGTCGGTTCCGTCGATCACCAGCGCGGCGAGGCCGAGCCAGAGCGCCCGGATGGTGTCGCCGTCGATGGCGGCGATCACGATCAGCAGCGCGAGCACCGTTCCGCTCGCGGTATAGGCATGCAGTGCCAGTCCGGCCAGACGCAGCCGCGTCGACCCGACGAACGGTTCCCGCACCGCGTCGTGTGTGGTCAGTGGGACTCCCAGAACTCGGTCGACGCGCTGCGCCGGACTTCTCGGGCCCCAGAATCTCACAGCACCAGGGCGCACCCTGGCAGCACGTACCCTTCGGCGGTGGATCTCTTCACCGACGTCGCCGGGATGGCGCGGACTTTTCCCTTGATGCGCGGCGGCGGAGCCCTGCTCGTGCTGGTCGGTCTGGGCCTGGTGGTGGGCGGGATCGGCGGTCGCCGGTGGCTGTTGCCGGGGCTGATCACCGGTGCCGCGCTGGCCGTCCTGGTGATGATGGTGGGCGGGATCACCAAGACCGTCTTCGACGGGCTGGGCTACCCGGCGATCTACCAGTACATCGCGTTCGGTGTCGGCGTGGTCGCCGAGGTCGGGCTGGTGAACCTGGTGATCGCGAAGGTGCCGGACCGCGAGTCCCGCGAGTTCTGGCTGTGGATCCTGTTGGTGGTCGGGGTGCACTTCCTGATCCTGGCCGTCTCGCACGGCCCGATCTGCGGCCTGCTCTGCATCCTCAACGCGGGGCTCGGCCTGCTGGTGCCGGCCATCCCCTACCGGGCTTCGTGGATCGCCGACGGTGCCTTCAAGGTCACCGCCGGCGGCACGATGGTGTGGCTCAGCTACCTGTGACCACCCCGGAGCCTGCTACTTGGCCGGCTCGAGCAGGAACTGCGGGATCTTGCGGCTGGTCTTCAGCTGGTACTCGGCGTAGTCCGGGTACGCCTCGACCGAGCGCTTCCACCACAGGTCGTACTCCTCGCCGTCGATCTCGCGGGCGACGTACTGCCCCGACTCGGCGCCGTCCTGGACCGTGACGTTCGGGTCGGCCTTCAGGTTGTAGTACCAGACCGGGTGCTTCGGGGCGCCGCCGAGCGAGGCGACCGCGACGTACACGCCGTCGTGCTCGACGCGCATCACCGGCACCTTGCGGATCTTGCCGGACTTGTTGCCGCGCATCGTCATCAGGACGACGGACATCCCGTTGAAGCCGGCCGGTTCGGTCGTGCCCGCGGCCTCGATCTTCTCGACGGCCTCGCGGACCCAGTCGGACGGGCTGGGGGCGTACTCAGTTTCGGATGACATGTCATCGATCCTACCGTTGACATGTCACCCCGCTGTCTCGCGCGCGTCGTGTTCGACCATCGCCTTGAGCGTCGCGAGCCGCTGGTCCCAGCGGGCGGCCACGGCGTCCATCCAGCGAGCGGCCCCGGTCAGACTGGCCGGCTCGAGCTCGAACAGTACGTCCCGGCCCGACTTCTCACTGCGTACGACGCCCGCTTGTTTGAGGACGGCCAGATGCTGGACGACGGCCTGCCGGGTGACGGGCAGTTCCCGCGCCAACGAGGTCGCCGTGGCCGCGCCACGCTCCGCCAGCAACGCCACCACCTGCCGCCGGGTCGGATCCGCCAACGCGGCCAGCACCGCGCCGGTCTCCCCCGAGTCCCCGGTCGCAGCACTCGGAGGTGGGTCGGGGCGGTTCGTCACAGCTCCTTGGCGAGAACGGTGAGCTCAGCGAGGCCGCCGTCCCAGCCCTGCTCAGCGTTCGCCGCGTGCTCGGCCCGTTGCCGTGCCGGAAGATCCAGCCGGTCGAAGCCGCTCTCGACCACGGTCAGCCGGGTCCCCTCGCCTTCAGGGGTGAGCGTGAACTCGACCTGGTTCGAGTTCCCCGGCGCCGGATCGACGTCCGGCTCCACCGCGTACCGATAGGCGAACCGTCGTCCCGGCTCCACCTTCTCCACGAACCCGCGGAACTCCCCGTGCTCGTCCCACCGCAGGACCAGCCGGCCGCCGGGTCGTAGCTCGAGCTCGGCACCACCGAACGCGTACCACCGGGCGAGCTGCTCGGGCTGGGTCAGCGCGTTCCAGACCTGATCAGGTCGCGCCTGCACGTACACCTCGCGCTCGACACTGGCGATCATGGGCTCGCTCCCCTCGGTCGGCATCACCCGGCCAGCATGTCATCGGGGGCGGGCAATGTGCAACTCGCTACTTGCACATCATCGACCAGTGGGAGCCTGCTCCCGGACCGCGCGGGCCTGCTGGTTCCGGGCCACCCGGGCGGCCCGCTCGCGCTCCATCCGGCGGCGTGGATCCTGGGCGTCGGACAGCGAGGCCGGGCCGGCGACGTGCAGGAGCAGCCAGGTCAGCCGCCAGCGGATCCGGTAGCCGAGGCTCAGGCCCTCGTTCTTGTCGCTCATCACGCGCTCTCCCATGATTGGTGTGGCAATAGTTTGTGCACCAAGTGTTAGTGTAGTCAACGTCCGAAGGGAGAGATCTATGCCGCAGTCCGACGAGGTGGACCTGCTCGCGCTGGACCGTCAGGTCTGCTTCGCGCTCGCGGTCGCCTCCCGCAGCGTGATCGCGCTGTACCGGCCGTTGCTGGACCCGATGGGGCTCACCCACCCGCAATACCTGGTGATGCTCGCGTTGTGGGAGGAGTCACCGCTGTCGGTCAAGCAGCTCAGCGGGCTGCTCCAGCTCGACCCGGGCACGCTGTCCCCGTTGCTCAAGCGGCTCGAGTCGGCCGGCTACGTGACCCGGCGCCGCGATCCGCGCGACGAGCGGTCGCTGGCGGTCGAGCTGACCCCGGCCGGCCGGGAGCTGCGGACCGAGGCGCTGAAGATCCCGCCGGCCATCATCGACCGGCTCGGCATGACGATCGGCGAGCTGGAGAGCCTGCACAAGAACCTCACCCGCGTCATCGCCGCGGCAACGGTGTGAGCCCGATCCGGGGGATCAGGGGCCGACGCACTCCTGCAACTGCGCGGCGGTAGCGATCTTCGCCTCGATCCAGCGGCGCCGGAGGAAGTGGGCCTTGAGCAACCGATGCACCCCGTCCAGCACCACCAGCCGGCCGCGGTACGCGACCAGGTGGATCGGGAAGTCGAGATCGGCGTCCATCACCCGCTGGTAGTGGTCGCGGTAGTTCATCGGCGTGACGGCGACCTGGTTCGGGGTGACCTTGAACCGTTCGCCGTGCAGTTGCCACAGCGGCAGGTCGAACAGCCAGACCAGGTCCGCGACCTCGACCGGTTCGACCCGCAGGTCCAGCGCCCAGAGCCGGCCGAGCTTCCACCGGGTCGGCGGGAACACCTCGCGCACCGAGGCCGGCATCATCGCGACCAGGTCCTCGAAGGACACATCCGGCGCACTCCGGTCCGCGCTCTCCACGCCATCGATCGCCACGACGCAGGAGATTACGCCATCGGGCGGGCGACCACGACCACGTTGCTGAGATAGACCTGGCCGTTCCAGTCCTCACAGGTGACCAGGACGAGCCGGCCCTTGACCTGCTGGTCGAACAACTCCCCGGCATGCGCGGCCAGCGAACGCTTCCGGTACGTCGTGACGCTGGTGACCTGGTACCGCAGAGTGCCGCGCGCCGTCGTCACGGTGACGGTGGTCCCGGGGCGGAGCTGGTCCAGGTCGTCGAAGGCGCCGCCACCGTTGTGGACCGTATGGCCGGTGATCACCGCGGAGCCGCGGGCAGCACCCGGCTGCGCGCCACCCGACCACCAGCCGACCTTCGTCGCGTCGGCGGGTGGGATGAGCTGACCGTTGACGGCCTTGATTCCGACGACCGGAGCCGTGATGCCCAACTGCGGAAGGGAGATCCGGGTCGGACGCCCGGGCCGGGCCGACGTCGTTGCCGGGGTGCCCTTCCTGGTCCCCGCGGACGAACTCGCCGATGGCTGGTCCGGCTTCTCGGCCGGTGACTCGGACGGCGGGGTGAGCAACGCCTTCGGTCCGCCGGGGCGGGCGGACGGAGACGCCGACGGGCCGGGAGTCGGCGAGGCGCCGGCCTGATCACGGCCGAACTGGACGCCGGCGCCGATCCCCGCGACCAGCAGCCCGGCGACCGCGAGCAACCCGCCCCACCGCAGTGGGGCGGGTCGTCCGCGACGCCGAGCTGAGGTCATGCGTTGTGCCTCAGACGCTGTGCTTCCCGCGACGGCGCAGCGTGAAGGCTGCACCCGCGGCGAGCATCACGCCACCGGCGGCCATCAGCACGGTGCCGACCGTACCGAGCGGGTTGCTGTTGCTCGCGGCAACAGTCCGGCCCCCGGCCAGACCGGCGTCGACCTCGGTCGGTACGCCTTCGGTCGGCGTGTCGGAGTCCGACGGACCCGGAACGCCGGCGGTGCCGGTCGCCGTGGACGTGGGCGTTCCCGACGTCGGCTCGGTGGTGGACGGCGAGGTCGGCCCGGTCGTGGACGGCGAGGTCGGCTCCGTGGTCGACGGCGACGTGGGCTCGGTGGTGGACGGCGAGGTCGGCTCCGTGGTCGACGGCGACGTGGGCTCGGTCGTCGACGGCGAGGTCGGCTCCGTCGTGGACGGCGAGGTCGGCTCGGTCGTCGAAGGCGACGTGGGCTCCGTCGTGGACGGCGAGGTCGGCTCGGTCGTCGAAGGCGACGTGGGCTCCGTCGTGGACGGCGAGGTCGGCTCGGTCGTCGAAGGCGACGTGGGCTCCGTCGTGGACGGCGAGGTGGGCTCGGTCGTCGGCGGGGTCGTGGGCGGGGTGGTCGTGGTGCAGCCCTCGACCCAGAACACCTTGTGCTTGGTGTCGTTGCCGATCGAACCCGGAGCGTTCACGGTGAGCTTGACGTGGTACCCCTGCTTCGGGTGCGGCTCGCCGCTGAACTTCAGCGTGTACGTCTCCCGGGCGTCGAGGTCGTTGCCACCGCCGGCCGGGTCACCGCCGATGAAGGGGGTGAGGTCACCGGAGACGACCTGCAGACCGGCGTCCGCGGTCGGCGCCTGGTCCTCGAAGGTGACCTTGGCGTTCAGGTCGCCCTGGTCGAAGTTGTAGAACTCGACGACGAACGTGCAGCCCTGGTGCGGGTTGTTGTCCGGCGGACCGCTCTGCAGGTCGACGCCTTCGATCTTCACGGTGCCGTTGTTGCCCGGCGGGTTACCGCCCTTGCTCGTCGCGGCCGACTGGTCCGCGGAGGCCGCCGGCGCCGCGACCAGCGCCGCCGCCCCGAGGAGCAGGGAAAGCGCACCGGCCCCGGCAACCGCGCCGGCGATCCGGGAGCGCACACCCGATGTGGTCATGTCCATTCCTTGTCAAAGTGAGTCGTGCGGATGAGGGAGTGTCCACAGGAAGACCGCGGGGCGCCCGGTCGTCCCCTCGCCGTTGCTAGCTGAACGGGGACCGCGGCGATGATCGCGCGCAAGGGCCGCTTCTGGGGGGTGGGGACAGCGCGGCCGCCGACGAGAACCGGGAAGTACCGATGCCGTGGAGGGCCGTGCGACAAGTGAACGGTGTGCGGAGCGGCGCAGACACGGCGACATGCTCCCACATTCACCATTCACCCGCACAAGGCCTTGTGATGACCAACCGACGAACTGTTACGAGAGGTCAGCTCGTCCGGCCCAAAGCGGCCCGCCGGCGCCGTCGACGGTGCCGTGGAGCGGGCTTGGCGACGGGGACCGGTGGCGGCGCCGACTCGGTGAGCGCGGCCCGGCGATGGATCACCACGATCGCGCTGTCGTCGCCGGGACCACCGATCTCGCGGACCAGTTCGGCCGCGGCGCCCTTGAAACCCTGTGACACCAGGCGTTCGGCATGACCGGCCAGCCGGTCGGTGCCGCGGCCGATGTCGCGGATCGGCGTCTCCACCATGCCGTCGCTGTAGAGGAACAGCGCGTCCCCGGATTTGAGCTGGCCCTTGTTCACCTGGAACTCCGGGGACTCGAGCAGCCCGAGCAGAGGGCCGTCGCTGTCGCGGGTGGCCCACCGGCCGGACCACGCGTCGAACTGGATGGCGGGCGGATGACCGGCGGTCCGCAGTTCGAACTCGCCGGTGCTCAGGTTGACCGCGACATGGACGACGGTGGCGAAGTCGTCGTCCCAGTCCTGGCGGCGCAGGTACTGGTTCGCGGCCGGCAGGAAATCCGCCACCGGGACCACCCCGAGCAGACCGCCGAACGCACCGGCGAGGAGCAGCGCCCTGGTTCCGGCATCGATTCCCTTGCCGGAGACATCGACCAGCGCGACCTCGACCTGGTCGTCGCCGCGGGTCGCCGCGACCACGAAGTCGCCGGAGAACTTGGACTGGCCGGCCGACCGGATCGCCGACTCGGCGAGCCAGTCGGGCGGCAGGTCGGGCAGGTCGCCCTGCGCGGTCAGCAGGTCGCGCAGATCGATCAGCATCGACTCGCCCCGGGTGCCCGAGACCCCCAGCCGGCTGCGCACCTTGGACCCGGCCAGCACGATCCACGCGGCCAGCCCGAGGACGACGACGAAGCCGACCTTCGGCAGGCCGGCGGCCCGCCCGGACACGACGTACGCGCCGAGCACCAGCGCGACCAGCGTCACCACGAGCATCTGCCGGAACCGCAGGAGCAATCCCCCGAGCAACAAGGGAATGATCAGCGCCGAGGTGGGTATGTAGGCGGGTAGCGCCCACGACAGGACGCAGATCGCGACGGTGAAGAGCAGCAACAGGATCATCGCCAGCGGATGCGAGCGATGTGCCCGGCGGACCAGACCGCGGCGGGCACGACCCAGCCACGAGCGGGCCCGCAGGCCGACCCGTCGCAGCCCAGCCATCATGCCGCTACTACTCATGGTGAGACGAAGATAACGGCACCCGCTGGTCCGCGCATCACGTCGTCACGACTTCTTGTCCGACGACCTTCGTGCCCCGCCGCGACGACCGGTTCCGGCCGCCGTCTTCCGGACGGGCTTGGCCGCCGGCGGCTTGCGGGTCAGGCCGGTGCGCTGGCACTTCGGGCACCAGAACAGGTTGCGTCCGGCCAGCAGTTCGGTCCGGATCACCGAGTCGCAGACGTGGCACCGCTGCCCTTGCCGGCGGTACACGTACACCTCGCCACCGTGATCGTCGCGGCGCGGATCGCGACCCATCGCCTCGGGGGTGTGATCGTCGGTGACGGTGTCGATCCGGCCGGTCTCGACGCCGTACTTCATCAGGTCGAGCAGGTCGGTCCACATGCCCTGCCACTCGCGTTTGCGGACCAGGTGGCCCGGCGTCATCGGATGCAGCTTCGCGCGGAACAGCACCTCGGCCCGGTACACGTTGCCGACGCCGCTGAGCACCTCCTGGTCCATCAGCAGCTGGCCGATCGGCAGCTTGCTGCGCTGGATCCGCTTCCAGGCCAGGTCGGGATCCGCGTCGTCACGCAGCGGGTCCGGCCCGAGCCGCGCGATCAACGCCTCGCGTTCGCCGTCGGTCAGCACCTCGCACACGGTCGCTCCGCGCAGGTCCGCGTACGCCGCGTCGTTCTGCAGCCGGAGCCGGACCTGGCCGACCGGCTCGGGGATCGGCGCGGTCCCGAAGTCGACCTTGCCGATCAGGCCGAGGTGGATGTGCAGCCAGCCGGCGCCCTCGAACTCGGCCAGGAAGTGCTTGCCGTGGGCCTCGGTCTGCCGCAGCACCCGGCCGTCGAGCAGCGCGGCGCCGTCCAGGAACCGGCCTTGCGGACTGGACGCGCGGACCACCCGGCCGCCGAACGTGTCCCAGACGTCGTTCGCGAGCCGGTGCAGGGTGTGACCTTCGGGCATGATTCCTCTTGTGGGTACTACGGGTTCAGGAGCCGGGAAGGGCCGGGGTGCGCCGACCCCGGCCGTGGTCGGGACCGGCCGGTCGATGCGCGCCCGGGACGTCTCCCGGCCACGCCCCGAGCCGGCCGATCGGCAACGGAGGAAACGCCCGCGGGATCAGGACGATTCCGGCAGCGGCGGCAGCTCGCCGGTCTCCTCGTAGCCGGCCAGCATGTCGATCCGGCGGGTGTGCCGGTCCTCGCCCGAGTAGGCGGTGGCCAGGAACGTCTCGACGAAGCCGGTCGCCTCGGCCTCGGAGTGCATCCGGGCGCCGACGCTGATCACGTTCGCGTTGTTGTGCTCGCGGCCCAGCTTGGCGGTCTCGGTGCTCCAGGCCAGCGCGGCCCGGACCCCCTTCACCTTGTTGGCGGCGATCTGCTCGCCGTTGCCGGAGCCGCCGATCACGATGCCGAGGCTGTCCGCGTCCGCCGCGACCGCCTCGCCGGTCCGCAGACAGAACGGCGGGTAGTCGTCGACCGCGTCGTACACGGCCGGGCCGTGGTCGACGACGTCGTGCCCGGCAGCCGTGAGGTGCTGGACCAGGTGGTTCTTCAGTTCGAAGCCGGCATGGTCGGAGCCGATGTGCACTCGCATTGGGGCAGTCTCCCACCCCTCACTGACAGTCCGGCACGCCGGGCAGCTTGTCGGACCCGGAGCCGACGTACACGTTCGTCACGTAGCCGCCGTACTTCGGCAGGTACGCCCACCACTCGCTCGACCGCGGTGACCCTTCCACGAGCTCACCCTTGCGCTGACACGAGACGAGTACGTCCACCCCGGCCGGGAGTACGCCGAGCACCTGGCTCGAGGTGGAAGCCTCCGAGCGCACCCGGACCCCGGAACCGCTCGTCGTCACCCACGTCCCCTCGGCCCGGATCCCGCCGGGCACGGTGAGGGACCGGGTCAGCCTGGTCAGGTCGGAGTACGCCTTCCCGTACCCGGTGCCGTCCGGGTGCAGGGTGTACACGGCAACGATCGTCCGGTCGTCGGTCCCGACGGTGCCCGTGGTGTGCAGGGCCTCGCTGGTCAGGTCGATCCCGGCCGCCCGGGGCGTCGCCGAGGCGCAGCCGCCCGAGTTCGTGAATCCGGACCAGCCCTGCTTGACCCGGAACGCCAGGTCGAACACGGCCGCGATCCCGAAGTACTGGTCGAACCCGTCGGTCCCACAGCGGGTCGCCTGACCGAGGTTGCCGAGGACGTACTCGCGGACCGGCGCGGGTGCCTGCTCGAGCAGGTACCGGTAGATCCGCACCGTGTCGGCCGCCGTGATCGCGACATATCCCCAGAATCCTGGATGCGTGGCCGGTGGACGCTCCGTGTGGGTCAGGCCGAGCCGCGCCACCATCCGGTCGACGATCGCGCCGCCGCCCCGTTCCTCCCAGTAGTAGCTCGCGGCATCGTCGTCGCTGCTCCGCAGCATCACGTCGAGCCGGGCCCTGTCCGCCGCCGGGATGTCGTACCGCGGGCCGCGGTCGGAGAGGAAGTCGAGCACGATCAGCAGCTTCACCACGGATGCGGACCGGAACTGCAGATCCGGGTTGAGCTGCTCGGTGAACTCACCGGTCTCCCGGTCGAAGACGACGACCCCGGCGGTCACGCCCGGCGGAACGACGGCCGCGTCGGTCGAGGCCGACGCGGCCGTCGTCATCCACATCACTCCGGACCCGGCCAGGACCGCGGACAGACCACTGCGCAGGAACTTCACAGGCCACCCACTCACCGTCGGCGAACGTTGCTCGGGGAGCCACCCTCACGCAGCCCGGCCGCTGAGTTCAACCCTTGTACGCCAGGCCGAAAGATCAGTTCAGTCGAAGACCGGGCCGCGGTCGCGGGTCCGCTTGATCTCGAAGAAGCCCTCGGTCCCGGCCACCAGCCGGACCCCGTCCCAGAGCTTGCCGGCCGCCTCGCCCTTCGGGGCCGGGGTGACCACCGGGCCGAAGAAGGCGGTGCCCTCGACCGAGATCACCGGGGTGCCGACCTCCATCCCGACCAGGTCCATGCCGGCGTGGTGCGACTTGCGCAGCGCGTCGTCGTACCGGTCGGAGTCCTTCGCCTCGATCAGGGCGGCCGGCAGACCGGCCTCGGCGAGCGCCTCGGGCAGGACGGCCTCGTCCTTGGTGCCGCGGCCCTGGTTGTGGATCCGGGTGCCGAGCGCGGTGTACAGCGGGCCGAGGACCTCGTTGCCGTGCGCCTGCTCGGCCGCGATCAGGACCCGGACGATGCCGAGCTTGCGCAGCCAGTTGGCGTCGTGCTCTTCGCGGTCTTCGTTCAGGACGGCGAGGCTCATCACGTGCCAGGTCGTCTTCACGTCCCGGACCTGCTCGACCTCGAGCATCCAGCGAGACGTCATCCAGGCCCAGGGACAGGCCGGGTCGAACCAGAAATCGGCGGAGGCAGTCATGACTTCGATCGTACAAAGTGCAATCACCCCGGTCACCGCCGGGCGTGGCGTGCTCACCCACCGGCAGGGCACGGAAACGCTTTGGCATCGGTGCCGAAGTCGCGGGGAAACCCTCGGGCAACGCCGTGGCCAGGTGCATAGGATGCCGACATGCCTGGAACCAACCTGACGCGCGACGAGGCGCGGACCCGTGCGGGCCTGATCAGCGACGTGAGCTACGCGATCGAACTCGACCTGACCACGGCCGCGACCGGCGCCGCGACCTTCGCGTCGACCACTACGCTCACCTTCGGCGCCGAGGCCGGTGCCAGCACGTTCGCCGACCTGATCGCGGCGGGGGTGCGCGAGGTGACGCTGAACGGCCGCTCCCTCGATCCGGAGACCGTGTACGACGGGTCCCGGATCCAGCTGGACGACCTGCGGGAGCGCAACGAACTGCACGTGGTCGCCGACTGCATCTACTCGCGCACCGGTGAAGGGCTGCACCGCTCGGTCGACCCGGCCGACAAGGAGACCTACCTCTACACCCAGTTCGAGGTTCCGGACGCGCGCCGGGTGTTCGTGACGTTCGAGCAGCCCGACCTGAAGGCCCCGTTCAGCTTCACCGTCACGGCCCCGGCCCGCTGGGTCGTCATCTCGAACGCGCCGACCCCCGAGCCGACGCCGGTGAAGGGCGTCGACGGCGAGGAGTTCGCGACCTGGACCTTCGCCCCGACCGAGCCGATGTCGACCTACATCACCGCGGTCGTGGCCGGCCCGTACCACGTCGTCACCGATGTCTACAAAGGCCCGAACGGCACGTACCCGTTGTCGCTGCTGTGCCGCCCGTCGCTCGCCGAGGCGCTGGACGCGGACGACGTGTTCGAGGTCACCAAGCAGGGCTTCGAGCTGTTCGAGCGCGCCTTCGGCCGGCCGTACCCGTTCCACAAGTACGACCAGGCGTTCGTGCCGGAGTACAACATGGGCGCGATGGAGAACGCGGGCTGCGTGACGCTGCGGGACGAGTACATCTTCCGCAGCCGCACCACCCACGCCGAGCTCGAGGCGCGCGCGAACACCGTGCTGCACGAGCTCGCGCACATGTGGTTCGGCGACCTGGTCACGATGACCTGGTGGGACGACCTGTGGCTGAACGAGTCGTTCGCCGAGTGGGCCTCGCACTGGGCGCAGGCCGTCGCCACCGAGAAGTACAACGGTGCCTGGACAACGTTCTGCAACGCCCGGAAGAACTGGGCCTACCGGCAGGACCAGTTGCCGTCGACGCACCCGATCGCCGCGGACATGGTCGACTTCCACGCGGTCGAGGTGAACTTCGACGGCATCACCTACGCCAAGGGCGCGTCGGCGCTGCGGCAGCTGGTCGCGTTCGTCGGCGAGGACACCTTCGTCGCCGCGCTGAAGGAGTACTTCGCCGACCACGCCTTCGGCAACACCGAGCTGACCGACCTGCTGAAGCCGCTGGAGAAGGCGTCCGGCCGGGACCTGGACGACTGGACCGAGCGCTGGCTGCGGACCGCGGGCGTGAACACGTTGCGGGCCGACTTCAGCGTCGACGACTCCGGCGCCTTCACCGCCTTCGCGATCGAGCAGACCGCCGCGGCCGACTTCCCGGTCCTGCGTCCGCACCGCCTCGCCGTCGGCCTGTACCGCCGCACCGACGAGGGCCTGGTCCGGACCGAGCGGTTCGAGGTCGACATCGACGGGCCGCGGACCGAGCTGGCCGAGCTCGTCGGCGCGACCCAGCCGGACCTGGTGCTGCTCAACGACGACGACCTGACGTACGCGAAGATCCGGCTGGACGAGCGGTCCCGGGCCACCCTGGTCGAGTCGATCGACCAGCTCACCGACTCGCTCGCCCGGGCGCTGGCCTGGGGCGCGGCGTGGGACATGACCCGCGACGCCGAGATGCCGGCCAGCCAGTACGTCGGCATCGTGCTCAAGGGGATCCGCGCGGAGACCGACCTGACCGGAGTCCGGTCCCTGCTCGGCCAGGCCACGTCGGCGATCAACAGCTACGCCGCACCCGAGCACCGCGCCGAGCTGCGGGCGCAGTACGAGCAGACCCTCGTCGAGCTGCTCACGACGGCCGAGGCGGGCAGCGACCACCAGCTCGCGTTCGCCCGGGCGTACATCGGCGGCGTCTTCTCCGCCGCGGGCGCGGACCGGCTGGCCCAGTGGCTGGACGGGGCCGACCTGCCCGAGGGCCTGGTCGTGGACACCGATCTGCGCTGGACCCTGCTGGTCGCGCTGGCCCGGCTCGGCCGGGTCGACGGCGACCGGATCGACGACGAGCTGACCCGGGACACCACCATCACCGGTCAGGAGCGGGCTGCCCAGGCCCGCGCCGCCCGGCCGACCGCCGAGGCCAAGGAAGCCGCCTGGCGGATCGCGGTGGAGTCCGAGGACACCCCGAACGAGACGCAGTTCCGGACCATCCTCGGCTTCCAGCAGCCGGGGCAGGAGGACCTGCTCCGGCCGTACGTCGGCCGGTACCTGGCCGCGGCGAAGGACGTGTACACCCGGCTCGGTTCGTCGATGGGCGAGAACGTGCTCGTCTACCTCTCGCCGCGGAACCTGCCCGAGGAGCCGACGCTGCGAGCGCTGACCGAATGGCTCGACACCGAGGCCGGCTCGGTCGACGCCCCCACCCTGCGGTACGTCGGGGAGGCACGCGCCGACCTGGTCCGGGCGCTGGACGCACAGCGGTGTGACGCTGCAGGGTAGATCCCCGTGGCTTCTCCTGATCCGTCCCTTGCCGGTGCCGCCGCGGTCGCGCTGACGGGACTGGCCGAGGCTTATCGACCTCGGCCGGTCACCCCGTTGGTCCCGTGGCGGTTCCCGCACCGTCTGGTGAAGCCGTACGTGCTCACCGCCCGCGGCCGTTCGTGGGACGACGACATGGTCGAGCTCGCCCGGTCCGCGGCGACCCGTCAGCTCGAGTTCGACGACGCGATGGGCGCCGTCGGACTCGGCGTGGTCGTGCTGCACCTCGGCGACGACGCGACCTCGCTCGTCGTCCAGAGCTGGGCGCGGGACTTCCAGTCCAGGCTGAGTATCTTCCGCGGCCTGGACGTGGACGACCTGCGGCCGGCGCCGATCGGGGCCGCGCCCTCGGTGTGGGAGCTGGAGGTGCTCAGCTACGAGCGGGCGTCGTACGTCGCGCACATCCTCACCGGCGGCCTGGACGTCGAGGCCTGGCTGGACGACGCCCTCGACACCCGCCCGGCGCCCAAGCTCGACGGCATCCCGTCCGGGACCTAGCGGCAGAGCCAGCGGTCGATCAGCCGGGTGGCGGCGCGGTCCTGGGCGAACGCCACCTCGACCGAATCGAACAGCTGCGTCGACATCGAGACCACGGCGCTCCTCCGGCCGCCCGTGAGGACGCCGAGCCTGGTCTTGTAGCCGATCTGGTCACCGCCCGGGATCCAGACCGTGCCGCCGCAGCTCAGGTCGCGGGCGAACAGGCCGAGCCCGTACCGGGCACCCGGCCACAGCTCGTTCGTGCTGTCGTCGACCGGGACCGTCCGGGTCATCTCGCGCAGCTGAGCCGCCTGCAGCAACCGGCCACCGAAGAGGGCCCGCTGGAACCGGTCGAGATCCGCGAGCGTGGAGATGTACCCACCCGAGGCGTCGGCGTCGATCAGCTCCGTGGTGTCCGTGTACGGCTCCCCCGCCGCGAACCGCGTGTACCCGTTGGCGTGCGGGAGCGCGATCCCCGGATCGGTGCCCGGGAAGTACGTGTGCCGCAGGCCGAGCGGGCGAACGACGCGCCGGTCCACCTCGGCGTACCAGGTCCGGCCGGTGACCGCCTTGATCACCATCCCGACCAGGTTGTACCCGGTGTTCGAGTACGACCACCCGGTCCCCGGGGCGAACTCTGGGGCATGGCTGAGCCCGGCCCGGACGACGTCCTCCTCGGTCCGGACGTCGTACCGCTTCTCGTGGTACTCCGCGGCGTCCGCCATGCCGGGGAAGTTCCCGTCGTAGATCCCCGCGGTGTGCTGGAGCAGCTGCCGCACGGTGATCAGCCGGCCGTCGTTCCCGTGGCCGCGGACGAACCCGGGCAGCCACTTCTCCACGGTGTCGTCGAGGCCCATCCGCCGTTCGGCGACGAGCTGCAGGACGACGGTCGCCACCAGCGTCTTGTTCGTACTGCCGATCCGGAAGTGGCCGTCGGACCGCGGCGCGCGGCCGGTGCCGAGCTCGGCCTCGCCGCTCACTGCCGACCTCGACCGGCCGGCCCCGTCCGTCACCCGGGCCAGGACGCCGGTCACACCGACGTCGCGGATCCGGTCCGCATCGTGCTGCAGGGTCGATCCGCGGGACGCCACCGCCGGTGCCACCGGGATCAGGGTCAGCGCCGCGAGCAGGACGAGCAGCCGGGTTCTCCGTCGCATGGAAATGCCTTCCGTCAGGTGAAGAATTCCCGCTCACGCTGTCAGCCGGTGCATCGCGTCACCATCGCTCCTGGTCCCGGACCGTGGTAGCGCGGACGCTACCGGTGAAATTCAAACGGCTGACCCAGCGCGTTGCGTCGTGGTCCGGTTCCGGTCCGCGATCGCCTGTCGGGAAAGAGATTCTCGGCACTTGAAAACTGCTCATTTTTCCTGGGTTCCGGCCTAAACTTGGCGCGCAAATTCCACCGACAAGGCTGGGGAGGCCTTTGTCGTGACACAAGTTGATCAACACAAACCGCCCACCCGGTCCGCCCGGCGTTCGGCGCATTCAGCTCGCCGCGGCCATCGCGCGGAGCCCCCGGGTCGATCGAGCCGCCCGAACCGGTCGCGCAGCGCGATCGGGGCCGCCGTCGTCGGCGGTGCCGCGATGGCCGCCGCGTTCGCGTACATCCTGACCAACGGCACCTCGGCCCCACCGGCCGATCCCGGCGCCGCGGCCGGCCGGGACGTGACCGTCACGTCCACGCCGCCGAGCGCCGACCCGGCCCCGACGGTCCCGACGGTCCCGACCCCGAAGGCGGACCGCAAGCCACCCGCGCAGCGCGCCTCGCCACCGGCGGCGAACACGGGCGCGGAGACACCGACGTTCAAGGCCGGCCAGTGGATCGCCGTGCTCGACAGCTACCCGACTGACGCCGGGATGGCCGCGGACCAGGTTGCCAAGGACCTCGCCGCCGACCTGATCGCCGCCGGTGTCCCGGCCAAGGCGATGCTCGCCGGCGGCCAGTACCCGGGACTCGCGGGCGGTGACCAGCAGCCGATGACGAACACCTGGGTCGTCTACCTCGGCCCGTACGCGTCGTCCGAGGCCGCGAACGCCCTGTGCGTCTCGCCAAAGACCCAGCGCGTGCACGCGAACGTCGCCTGCCCCGCGTACGAACCGGCGACTCCGCTCGGCTGATCCGCCCGCACCGTCAGGGCCGCTCGACCTCGTCGGACGAGAGCCGGGCGTGCAGGTGGGAGTCGTGCCGGGTGCCGTCGCTCTCGACGTAGTAGTCGCGCATGGTCCCCTCGAGCAGGAAGCCGGCCCGGGTCGCGACGCGGCACGAGCCGATGTTGACGAGGGCGTGGTCCAGCGAGAGCCGGTGCAACCCGAGTCCGCCCTCGGTGGGAGCCGTGAACGCCCAACGCGCCGCCGTGTCCAACGCTCGCGCTCCCAGCCGGCGACCACGGGCCGCCGGGCTCACCCAGTACGCGACCACGGCCTGGTCCGGAATCCGGTGCACGTCCCGGACCGTCACGGATCCGAGCAGCTCGCCCGTCGCCGAATCCGCGATCGCGAACACCGCGTTCCCCCGCGCCCACCCGTCGATCCGGGTCGCGAGCCACTTGCGTCCACGCTGCTCGGCCGGCGTACGGATCACCGCGGTGCCGGCTGTCCAGCGGAGGATGCCGGGATCGGCCAGTGCCGCGCCGACGCCGGCCTCGTCGGCCGCGGTGAAGGGTCGCAGCGAGAAGTCGCCCGCGGCGACCTCGGTCGGTTCGAGCCTGATCGTCACTCCGCTGTTCTACCTCGTCGCGCGAATCCAGGCTGTGGAATTACTGCTTGTGCGGCTCGTTCGAGTGCAGCAGCGGCGGCTGGTGGGCGTGCTCGCCGAGCTGCTGGACGCCGGCGACCAGACCGCCGGTCAGGTCGCCGGCGGCGAACGAGGTCTGCATCGTCAGCGCGGCCAGGCCGGCCGAGGTGTCGGACAGCTGGCGCTTCGAGGTGGCGCCGGTGACGATCTCCAGCCGGCGGCCGGCCGGGTCGACGAACACCAGCACCGAGCGGTCCGGGTCCGGCAGCTCGTTCAGCAGCTCCAGCGCGAACGGCCGGGTCTCGGAGTCGGCGCCGCCGACGTAGATCGAGAAGGACAGCCCGGAGGCCGACTCGGCGTGCCGGACCGCGCGCTCGAGGTCGAGCAGCTGGTCCGGGGTGAATGCGTCACCAGCTGGCACTTGCGCCTCCGGTCGTGCGGGCGACGCCGGTACCGGCGGTCGCGGTGGTGGTCGGGCCGGCCGGCAGCTCGGGCAGGCTGGCCGGGTCCGGCTTGGTGGTCTCGGGTCCGTTGATCCAGACCGGCGGGGCCCACCAGGACAGGCCGGGGCGGTAGCGCGGGCCGTCGGCGATCGAGGACGCGAACACCAGCAGCGCGATCACCGCGATGATCAGCGCCGGGAGGCCGACGAACACCAGCAGGGTGTGGCCGGAGAGCTGTGAGATCACGCCCTGAAGCCTAGGCCATCGGCCCGGGCGCGAAGTCGCTGCCCCTGGGACGCGACCGCGCCCGCCCCGGGGCCTCGACCGGGGCGGGCGCGGGGGTCACGACGGTCAGCAGCCGCCGCAGTTGTAGTAGGTGATGTCCCAGTGGTTGCCCTCGTCGGCGTAGACGTTGCCGGATCCGGACCGCCACTGCGCGGCCCCGTCGCCGCGGTCGGCGATCCGGGTGAAGGTGCCGCGGATGTAGTTGCCGACACAGGTGTACTTCGAGATGTCGACCTTGTACCCGTTGCGGTGGCTGTAGGTGCCGCTGGCGTGGCCGACCTCGGTGCCGCCGGTGATGTTGACCGCGCAGCCGCTCGCCTGCTTCAGGGTGCGGACGCCGTACACGGTGCTGTCGTTGATGTTGGTGAACGACGTACAGGTGGAGACGTTCCAGTCGGAGCAGTTGCCGGTGGACGACCAGGTCAGGCCGGCCGCGCGGAAGATCGAACTGGCCTGGCTGTGCGTCATCTTGGTGACCGCGGACGCCTGCTGGACCGCGACCACGCCGGGCAGCAGCCCGACCAGCACGGCCACGACCGGGATCAGGACGCGACGGACGACAGTTCTCATGGGGACACTCCTCGAAACTCTGGGCGGAAGGTTTCAAGGGGTGCCATTCCCGGGGAGGTTATTGACCAAACGTGAACGGGCGATGACGGTCCGGAGCTGGATCGGGGGCGGCCGATCCAGTTCCGGATCCCCTCAGAAAGTGACGTCCGAGCACTGGTAGAAGGCGTTCGCGGTGTCGCTGATCGTCCAAACGGCGAGGATCATGTGCCGGCCGGTCCGATCGGGGACGGTCCCCTGGTGGGCGACGTCGTTGGCGGGGCGGCTTCCGTTCAGCGGGACGGTCAGGAACGGCGTCAGCTCGAGCGCCGAGCGGGTCAGCGGAGCGTTCGGATCCCAACCCTGCTGAGTGATGTAGTACTTGAAGTCGGTGGTGCTGTGCGGTGCGGTCAGGTGCCAGCGGAACGTGTAGCTCTGGCCGGACGACAGCTGCGTCGCCGGCCACGCGCCGCCGCGCTGGTCGTCCAGCTCGGCGAACTGCGCCAAACCGGCCGAGCACAGCTTGCCGTCGGCGGGACCGCTGTCCGGGAAGCCTTTCGGCCCCTCGGTGCTCTGCGGTTCCCACTGGATCTGGCCGCAGTTCTGCACCGCTCCGTCGGCGCAGTTCTTGGCCCTGCTGGTCGGTGCGAGGCGCCTTCGCGACAATAGGTAACAACCGTTCGAATGTATTGTCAACGGCTCGTGAGCGAGTGCTTACATTCCGTGCTGCGTCCGGTCAGTGCCCGAGGACGCCGATCAGCCGCCGCAGCCTGGTGTTGTTCGGCAGGTCCTCGACCAGGACCGGCAGCCCGTCGGGCCCACCGAGCGGGATCCGCCAGTTCGGGTACTCGTCGGTCGTGCCCGGCTGGTTCTGGGTCCGCCGCTCCCCCACCGCATCGGTCAGCGCGACCCCGACCAGCTTCGCCGGCGTGTGCGCGACGTACCGATGCAGCGCCTCCACGATCCGCTCGACGTCTCCGTCGTGATCGCTGAGCAGGTGACGCTCCCGCAACGCGTTGAGCCAGGAGTCCCGCTCCGCTTCGTCGACCGCCAGCTCCTCGGCCACCGGCCGGGTCAGCAGGCCCAGGCGGTGCCGCAGCTCGACGTGGTCACCGGCCAGGTACCCCGCGGTCGGCGGCAGGTCGTGCGTCGTCACCGTCGCCAGGCAGGCCTCGCGCCACCGCTCGGGCGCCAGCGGGTTGCCCTTGGCGTCCCGCTCGAACCACAGCACCGACGTACCGAGGACGCCGCGCTCGGTGAGGTAGTCGCGGACCCACGGCTCGACCGTACCGAGGTCCTCGCCGACCACGACGACCCCGGCCCGGGTGGCCTCCAGGACGAGGATGCCGATCAGCGCCTCGTGGTCGTACCGGACGTACGTGCCCTCGGTCGGGCGCTCCGGCGAGGTGACCCACCAGAGCCGAAACATGCCGAGGATGTGGTCGATCCGCAGCCCACCACCGTGCCGCATCACCGCGCGGACCAGGTCGCGCCAGGCGGCGTACCCGGTCTCGGCCAGGGCGTCCGGGCGCCACGGCGGCTGGGACCAGTCCTGGCCCTGCTGGTTGAACGCGTCCGGCGGCGCGCCCACGTGGATCCCGGCCGCGAGCACGTCCTGCAGGGCCCACGCGTCCGCGCCGTCCGGGTGCACGCCGACGGCCAGGTCGTGCATGACGCCGAGCGACATCCCCGCGTTCCGCGCGCGGGCCTGGGTCCGCGCGAGCTGCTCGTCGAGCTGCCACTGCAACCAGCAGTGGAACTCCACCGCGTCCGGGTGGTCATTGCGGAAGGCAACAACCTGGGCGGACGCCGGGTCGCGCAGTTCCTCCGGCCACTTGCTCCACTCGGGCCCGTGCTCGTCGGCCAGCGCGGCCCAGGTGGCGAAGTCGATCAGCCCCTGGCCCTCCCGGTCGCAGTACGCCCCGTACTCCGCGATTCGGCCGATCGACGGCCGGACCCCGAACAGCAGTTGCAGCGCCTCCCGCTTGGCGGCCCACACCGTGTCCCGGTCGAGCGCGGTGGCGTCCTCGTTCAGCGCGCGGGACTGCAGCCCGAGGGTGCGGACGCGGTCCCGCTCGGCCGGCGCGAGGTCGCCGTACTCGTCGATGTCCTCGATCCGCAGGTAGATCGGGTTCGCGAACCGCCGGGACGCGGGCAGGTACGGGGACGGCTCCATCCGGCCGGCCGTCTCCGCGGCGTGCAGCGGGTTGACCAAAACGAACCCGGCGCCGAGGTCGGTCGCGGACCAGGCGGCCAGGTCGGCCAGGTCGTGCAGGTCGCCGATCCCCCACGAACGCCGCGAGCGCACCGAGTACAACTGCAGGACCCAGCCCCAGGTGCGCTGCAGGTTCTCCGGTTCGAGCCGCTTCGGCGTGACGATCAGCGTGCCGGTGTGGACCTCCTGGCTGGTGCCGATCCGGGCCCGCAACCGGTGGTACCCGAGCGGGAGATCGCCGGGCAGCTGGAACGTCGCCTCGCCGACCTGCTGGCCGTCGACCCACTCCGGTTCGACCCAGTGCTCCTGCTGCGGGATGTCCCGGCGCTGGCCGCCGTCCTCCAGGTCGACCCACACCTCCGCGGCCGACCCGTGCGGCAGGTGCACCGCGAACCACGGCGTCCAGCCCTCGCGCATCACCAGGGTGGCGGGCAGGACCCGACGCCAGCGGGTCAGCCGGTGCTCGGCGAGGGCCTGCGCCGCCTTGGCCGGTGTGGACGCGTCCACACCGAGCGCGGCCAGCACGGCCGACACCACTTCGCTGGAGACCCGGACGTGGTCGCCCTGCCAGTCCCAGTACTCCGTCGCCACACCATGCGCGACGGCCAGTTCGACGAGGGCCGCGGTGGGAGCTGTCACGCGTGCGAGTCTGCCGTATCAACGGCTGCGGGGCAGAACGCCGCGCGCCGGGACGGGAACATCGGTCACCAGCTGCGAGCGACCGTGCACGGATCCAGCCTTGTCGTGATCGTCCGCTCTGCCTCTACTCTTCCCCGGTGGGGAGTGGAGGGGGCACCGGATGAGGATCACGCGACGGACGACGCTGGGTTGGCTGGGCGGGCTGACCGCGGTCGCCCTGACCGGCGGATGCCGTGGCGCGAGCGCAGCCGATCCCGGTTCGTCGCAGCCGGTCTACGGCCTGACCGACTGGGTCTCCGATCGCGGTGACCACTACCTGATCGGACACCGGGGCGCCGGTGACGTCTTCCCGGAGCACAGCATGGAGTCGTACCAGGCCGCGGTCGACTGGGGTGCGCGGGCACTGGAAGTGAGCGTCGGACTGACCGCGGACAACGCCCTGGTCTGCCTGCAGGACCAGAGCCTCGAACGGACGACCAACCTGACCGGCGCTCTCCGCGGGACGAGCCTGGCTCCACTGCGCAACGGGTGGCTCGACATCCCGCGACTCGGTCCGGCGTGGCAGTACAAGAAGTTGCGGGTGCCGCTGTTCGAGGACGTGCTCAAGCGGTTCGGTGGGCGGGTGATCCTCTGTGTGGACGCGCGCGACGACCGCGCGTACGAGCCGATGATGTCGATGATCGCGCGGAACCGGCTGGAGACCTCGGTCCTGGTGCGGACGACGTTCCGCAGCATACGACTCGGCGAACTCAAGAAGCAGGGCCTCGGTGTCCTGGCCTCCGCGGCTGGCCCGGCCGAGCTCACTGGGGAATCCGTGCAGACCGTGGCGAGCCTGTTGTCACCGCGGACCGATGCGCTCGTCCTGCCGACCACGGGAGTCTCTGCGGACCTGACCGAAGTGGCGGTCGCGGCCGGCGTACCGGTGTGGGCGTCGCCGATCCACCGACGGTCCGAGCTCGAGCGGTACCGGGCGCTCGGGGTGGCCGGTGCGGTCACGCCCGACCTCGGGTACCTCAACGGCACCACCGAGATCGCGACGTCGGACCAGTGGGCTCGCGGTGCCGCCGTGGCCGGGGAGCTGACCAGGGACCCGGCCGACGACCGGTACGCGCTGCGGTGGAACATCGACGCCTCGGTCACGCTCGGCGCGAAGGACGTGCAGCACTTCGTCACGCTCGGGAACCTCGGTCCCGTGACCGCCTCTGCGTACGCGGTGGAGTTCGAGGCGGCGTACGACGTGCTGCCCGCCGAGGAGACCGCGAACCTCACCCTCGCGTTCGGGCACCAGGACGACCGGTACTACGAGCACCGGCTCGGTACGTCGGACGGGTATCACGCGATCCTCCAGGCCGACGGCGAACTCGGTCTGTACGCGCACCGCGTCGGCAAGGGGCCCGGGACGAAGCTGGGGACCAAGCGGACCGCGGCTCCGGTCCGGAAGAAGTGGATGCGGTTCCGGCTCGAGGTGACGCCGACGCAGCTGACCTGGATCCGGCAGGACGACGCGGCGCGGATCACGGTCACGGACCCGGCGTTCCGTGGTGGCTACCTGCACCTCGGCCGCGCGTCGACGGACGGCGCGTTGTCGCTGCGCGGGCTGAAGGTCGTCCGGTCAGGTTGACGGCAGCCGACGACGGGACAGCAGCATCACCGCCGTCAGCAGCGCCCCGCTCGCGATCACCAGGCCGATCGCGACACCGGCCAGGTTGTCGGTCAGCTGGTAGAGCGACAACGGCCAGATCACCAGCAGGATCGAGCACCCGATCACCAGGTACGCCGAGGCGCGGCGGCGGCCGTACATCACCAGCAGCGCGACCGGCCCCGCGGTTCCCACGGCCAGCGCCATCACCTCGCCCCGGTCCTGGACCAGCCAGCAGATCGACGAGCTGAACATCGCCGCCCCGGCCAGCGACCACGACGTCACCTGGTCGCGGACCAGGCCGAGCGCCCCGAACACCACGGCGACCAGGATGAACCCGGTCGCCGCGATCCCCGCGCTGCTCGTGTGCACGCTCTCCGCCGGCGTGAACACGTCCGAGGTGAGCACGAGGACGCCGACCGCGAGGATCGCGAACGTTGCTACGAGCAACGATGGGCCGCGGAGCCACCAGACCCCGGCCCCGGCCAGGACCAGTGCGACCGCGACCCCGGCGATCCGGCCGGACGCGTCCTCGATCGCGACGTAGGTGGCGAACCCGGCCACGCAACAACCGAGCGCGGCCAGCGAGGAGCTCAACTGGTCGCGCCGGCGGAACACGGCGAGCAGGACGGCGGTGCCGAGCAGAAGCACCGCAGCCGCCGTACCGGTCGATATCCGGGCACCGCGGCCCATCTCGCCCCAGTTCGCGACCGTGAGAAGAGCCACAGCCCCGAGGAGTAACGCTCCGCCGATGTACCCGAGCACCTCGGTCAGCGCTGATCCGCGGTTCGGTTCCGGGGGCGCCACGGGCTTGCTCGGCGTACTCGGCGGCGTACTCACCGCAGCGGATTCGGGGGGCTCCACGCTGGAATCGGCCGTGGCCGCGGATCGCAGGGCGTCGGCCTGGTACTGGCGCAGGACGCCGGCACTCACCAGCCTTTTCAGCTCGTCATCCAGCCGGCTCGGCATAGACCGCTTTCTCCCTCGCAACGTAGGTCTTCGGTGATGCGGCGATTCAGGCGGTGGTCACTACAGTAGGGCGGCGATATGCCTATTCTGCTCAGCTACCCCGTGTCCCTGCTCAGTCACCCCCTGCTCACCGCCCTGTCCCTGCCGGAACAGTTCCCCACGTTCTTCCGGCGTGGCAACGACGGGCAGCTCGAAGTGACCGACCAGATCGTCATGGTGCCGGCCCGGATCGCCGGTCTGATCGTGGCGTTCTTCGTGGTCCGTCTGCTGCTGCACAAGCTGATCCGCCGGTTCGCCCGCCGGACCGGGGCGGGCGCGGTCGCGGGGGTACTCGCCCGGTCGAAGCGTGGTCAGGTGTTCGTCGAGAACACCCTCGCGAACGAACGCCGGGCCCAGCGCGCGGAGACGATCGCGTCGTTGCTCTGCAGTGCCGTGACCATCGTGCTGACCGCGGTCCTGGTGGTGATGGTGCTGGCCGAGCTCGGCTTCAACATCCTGCCGGTCGTCGCGTCCGCGAGCATCATCGGCGTCGCGCTCGGCTTCGGCGCACAGACCCTGGTGAAGGACTTCCTGGCCGGGATCTTCATGATCTTCGAGGACCAGTACGGCGTCGGCGACCTGATCGACATGGAGAAGGCCACCGGCGTGGTCGAGGCCGTCGGCCTGCGCGTCACCCGGCTGCGCGGCGAGGACGGCACCATCTGGTACGTCCGCAACGGCGAGGTCTTCCGGGTCGGCAATCTGACCAACCGCGATCCCGACGCCGGGTCCACCGGTGTCGGTTCCGCCGCGGAGAAGGCCGACGAGAAGTCAGAGGACCAGGCCGTCGAAGCCCCCGCCGAGCAACCTCCGGCGACCGCTACGGCAGCCGCCGCGACCACGACGGTGACTGAGTCCCCCACTCGTCCGGCCGGTGGTCACACCCCGGTCGACTGACAGGTCAGCGGAAGATCGGGCGAGCCGGAAGCGTCGCCGGGGCGCCCTCGCAGATCCAGCCGCACTGGAGCTCGCAGAGGAAGCCTCCGCCGCACAGGAGCATGCAGCGGTTGTAGCACTGGCCCCCGCCGAACTCCTCCTCGCGCGCGACCGACCTGACGCCGCCACCGCGCGAGTACTGGCCGCCGCACCCGCCTCCGCAGCCCCCGCCGCATCCGCAGCCGGAGGAGGACGCCGAGCGAACCGGTTGGGGCGTCAGGTCCGCGTGGCAGTGCTTGCAGCGCCGGGCTTCAGGGTGGATCTGCTCCCGGCAGTACGGGCACGTCCCGCCGTGCTCGGGCCCCTGCGCCTCGAGTCGCGAGCCGCAGTGCTTGCAGACCACCGCGTCGGCCCGGATCTCTTCCTTGCAGTACGGGCACTGCTTGGTACCCGGTGACTGCTCCGTCCCCGTTGACTGTTCCGTCGTCATGAGAGCCCCCCTCTCATCTCTGACGGTAAGCCGTTCACCCTCCGGGTGGAAGCCCCTCACACAACGCGAACGGCGCCGCCCCCCGTCCTGGGGATCCGGCGCCGTTCGCACAGCTGGGTCAGGCGGTGAAGGTGACGTCCAGGGTGATCGGGACGGCGGCCAGGGCCTGGCTGACGGGGCAGTTCTTCTTGGCGCCCTCGGCGAACTCGGCGAACTGGTCGGCGGTCAGGCCGGGGACCTTGCCGTTCACGCTCAGCTTGATACCGGTGATGCCCTCACCCGGCTGGAAGGTGACGTCGGCGGTGGTGTCCAGGGACTCCGGTGCGTTCCCGGCCCCGGCGAGCGCGTGCGAGAGCGCCATCGAGAAGCAGGTGCAGTGCGCGGCGGCGATCAGCTCCTCCGGGCTGGTCCGGCCGTCGGCCTCGTTCGCCCGGGACGCCCAGGTCACGTCGTAGGTGCCGATCCCGGACGACTCCAGCGCGACCTGGCCGGCGCCCTCCATCAGCGAGCCTTCCCAGTGCGCCTTCGCGGTACGAGTGGTTGCCATGCTCGTTGTCTCTCCCAAGAAGTCAGGTGCCGGACACGTCGATCGCGCCCGGGTACTGCGGTTCGTCGGTGTTCACCATGCTGTGTGCCGCCATCACCATGTACGTCCAGATCTCCTCGTCGCGATCGGGCGGCAGCGCGATCTCGTCGAGGGCGGCCCGCATGTGGCCGAGCCAGCGGTCCCGTGCGCCCGGGGTGACGGCGAACGGGTGGTGCCGCATCCGCAGCCGGGGGTGCCCGCGCTGCTCGGAGTAGGTCCGCGGGCCGCCCCAGTACTGCTCCAGGAACATCCGGAACCGGACCTCGGCCGGACCGAGATCCTCTTCCGGGTACATCGCGCGCAGCTCCGGATCGGCGGCGACGCCGCGGTAGAACGCCGCCACCAGCCGGTGGAACGTCTCCGCCCCGCCGACGGCGTCGTAGAAACTCTTCGGCTCACTCATCAGGTCCCCAGTGTCTCAAGACGCGCCAACGTGCCGGACGAGGGCTGCCCGCTCCGCCTCGCTCAGCGGCCGTTTCGTGTGCGTGTCCGCCGTCACCGCGACCAGGACCGAGGTGGCCCGCGCGTACACCACGTCGGCCTCGCCGCTGCGGTCCACGATCCGCGAGCCGAGCGTGTACGACGAGCCGCCGACCGCGTCCACCCAGACGTCCACGGCGTACGGCGGGTGCCGGAGCAGGATCGGCCGCAGGTAGTCCACCGTCTGACTCACCAGCACACACGGGTACTCGGCGAAGAACCCGCCCGCCGGGGTCGCGAGCAGCTCGGCCAGGAACGCGATCCGGGCCTCCTGCAGATAGTCGAAGTACCGGACGTTGTTGACGTGGTCGTAGGAGTCGATGTCGGACCAGCGGACCAGCACCGGGTACGAGAACGTGCTCACGCGCCCACCAACTTCGCCAGCACCTCGCGCTCCTCGGGGGTGATCCGGCGCAACCGGTCGGCGCCGAAGTCGAACGGGACCAGCCTGGTCCACGCCTGCACGTAGGTCCGGCGCGGCTCCAGGTCGAGGATCTCGTAGCCGATCGTGAACGAGGCGGCCCGGATCTCGCTGATCCACAACTCGATCCGCACCGGCTCGGGGCGGTACCGCAGCGGCGCCCGGTACTGCACCTCGTGCCGGGCCACCAGCAACCCGGTCTCCAGGTCGTCGGCGCCGAGGTCCTTCGCGGTCCGGAACAGGAAATCGACCCGCGCGTCCTGCAGATAGTCGACGTAGCGCCCATTGTTCACGTGGCCGAGCGCGTCCAGGTCACCCCAGCGGAGCGGACAGTGGTAGACGTGGCGGTTGCGGCCCCTGTCGTGATCATCGCTGTGATCATGCACACGGTGCATCATCGCATCCGGACTCCACCGGGTGTGATCGAACGTGGGTAATGTCATCCCGGGCAACCGCCTGGTGGGCCGAGCAGAGAGGCAGGTCGAGATGAGCGAGCAGCAGCGGGTGGCGATCGTCACCGGAGCCGCCCGGGGAATCGGGGCCGCCGTGGCGAAGCGGCTCGCCGCCGACGGCAACGCGGTCGCGGTCCTGGACCTGGACGAGGCCACCTGCGCGGAGACCGTCGAGGCGATCACCTCGGCCGGGGGGCGGGCGCTCGCGGTTGGCTGCGACGTCAGCAAGTCCGGCCAGGTGAGCGCCGCGGTCGAGCGAGTGGTCGCCGAGCTGGGTGCCCCGACGATCCTGGTGAACAACGCCGGCGTCTTGCGCGACAACCTGCTGTTCAAGATGTCCGAGGACGACTGGGACACCGTGATGCAGGTGCACCTGCGGGGCAGCTTCCTGATGTCGAAGGCGTGCCAGGCGCACATGGTCGAGGCGGGCTACGGGCGGATCGTGTTCCTGTCCTCCACCTCCGCGCTGGGCAACCGCGGCCAGGCGAACTACGCCTCCGCGAAGGCCGGTCTGCAGGGGCTGGCCAAGACGCTCGCGTTCGAGCTGGGCAAGTTCGGCATCACCTCGAACGCGATCGCGCCCGGCTTCATCGAGACCGACATGACCGCGGCGACGGCGGCCCGGGTCGGGATGGACTTCGAGGAGTTCAAGAAGTTCAACGCCGAGAAGACCGCGGTGAACCGGACCGGCAAGCCCGAGGACATCGCGGCCGCCGCCTCGTACTTCTGCGGCGAGGAGGCCGGCTTCGTCTCCGGCCAGGTGCTGTACGTCGCGGGCGGACCGAAGAACTGACAGGAGCTGGACGAACCATGCCGCAGTCCTTCACCGGGGTCGACGAGGTCGTGCACGCGATCGGCACCCGGCTCGGCGAGACCGAGTGGCTGGAGATCACCCAGGAGCAGGTGAACCAGTTCGCCGAAGCCACCGGCGACCACCAGTGGATCCACGTCGACGTGGACCGCGCCGCGGCCGGCCCGTACGGCGGCACGATCGCGCACGGCTACCTGACCCTCAGCCTGATCGCCCGCTTCGGCGACGAACTCTTCGCCGTGTCCGGCGTGACCGCCAAACTCAACTACGGCGTCAACAAGGTCCGCTTCCCCACGCCGGTCCCGGTAGGAAGCCGGGTCCGGGCCTCGGCAACCCTCGCCGGCGCCACCGAAACCCCGACCGGCGTCCAGGTCTCCCTCCAATGGGTCATCGAACTGGAAAACACCACCAAACCGGCCTGCGTAGCCGAAACCGTCGTCCTCCTCGTCCCCTGAGGTCGCGCCCCGGAAGCCAGGAGTAGAACGATCCGCTGTCTTGGGCGAAGCACGCCAGCAAGCTGGCAGTGTCGGTAGGGGCAGTCGCGACCTGCAGCCCCGGCGGTGCTTGATCGCCGACTCCAAGCACCCCACCTGATCCGGCGCAGCGCCGCCCACCCCCAGACTCCCCCCAGCTTGCTGGCATACCCGACCCGGCACCACGCTCACGTCGGTGATCCCGCCCACCCACGTACTTCTGCCAGCTTGCTGGCGTGCCCGGCCCACCGCCGCGGTCGGGTGGGCGACCACGCTCAGGTTCGCCTCCGAAATTCAGAGGTGGGTGATGAGGACTTTGTGGGTTGCTGTTCGGGTGTAGCCGAGCCAGTGGTTGACGGCGATCATCGGGGAGTTGCCGTCGTAATTGGCTGTGTGCATGCCGACCACGCCCGCTTCGGCCGCGCCGTGGAGAGCCGCGCACTTGACCAGCTTCGCCAGGCCCAGGCCGCGGCGGTCCGGCAGGGTGGCCGTCATCTGGGACCAGACCTTGTGGTGGTCGCCGTTGCCGAGGGTGAAGGCGACGACCTGGTCGCCGTCGAGGACGGCGACGCTCAGGTCCAGGACCATCCCCGGGAGTTCCCACACGCCCGCCAGCCAGTCCTCGTACGGGCGGGTGGTGATGTTGGCGTCGCCCGGTTTGGTGCGTTGGGCAACTTCATCGGCCGCGTACACCTGCCGCGGATCCAGCGAGTCCAACGGCGCGAGCCGGAGTCCGTCGGGGACGGGCGGGAGCTCGGGCGCCTTCTGCGGATCCATCTCCGCGTAGTGCACCAGCCGCGTCTGCCGGTACCCCCAGCGGCTGGCCCAGGCAGCCGCATCGGGATCCGCGAACACCCGCGCACTCACCGCGCCGGCCCGCCTCAGCTCTTCGTGCGCGAGCTCGAGCAGTTCCCCGCCGGCCCCTCGACCCCGATAGGCCGGGTCGACGATCAACCGCAGCTGCCCGTCCAGCGGATCGGAGCCGCCGATCAACCCGGTGGTGGCCCAGCCGACCACCTCGCCGTCCGCCACGGCCGCGAACGTCCCGGCCCCGGGCGGCACGATCCGGTCGCGCAGCCGGTGCCGCAACTGGGTACCGGTCACGACCAGGTAGGGAGCAAAGAGCTTGTGCAGGACGACCGCCGAATCGACGTCGTCCAGGACGGCAGGCCTGATTTCCACCGGACCCCTCCTTCACCGAAGTACTCCGGAAGATACTCCTGCCTCGGCGAAAACTGGTACGGACCGGTTGCCAACGGACGGTCAAGAGTTCGTAACGCGCCCGCACCTCCCGATCAGAGCGGGCGCACCAACCCGGTCTGGGTCGCGATCCGGCGATACCCGAGCCAATTGTTGATGGCAAGCATCGGACCGTTCGAGTCATCGTTCGACGTGTACGCACCGGTGATCCCGGCGGCCGCGCACCGGCGCAGCGCGACCGACTTCACCAGCTTCGCGAGCCCACGCCCCCGGTACGCCGGGACGGTGCCCGTCATCCCGGCCCACGCGCGATCCACGTCGGTCTCGACCGCGGTGAACGCCACCATCTCGTCACCCGCCATCGCCGCGACGCTGAGCCCTTTGTCCAGCCCGGGCGCCTCCCAGACGTCCTTCAGCCAGTCCTCGTACGACACCGCGTCCATCGGCGCGTCACCCGGCTCGTCCAGCGAGGCGATCGTGTCGGCCGTGTACGCCTGCCGCGGATCCACTTCGTCCAGCCCGGCCAACCGGATGTCCGCCGGCGTCGACGGCTGCTCCGGCAGGTTCCGCGGATCGGCGCCGGCGTAATGCATCTGCCGACTCGCCTCGTACCCGTGCCGGACCGCGAAGTCGACCGCGTCCGCATCCGCGAAGATCCGGGCCCGCTGCGCTCCGATCCCACCAAGGTGCTCGTGCACGCGGTCCGACAGCGCACCGCCGATCCCCTGCCGCCGATGGCCCGGATGCACGTAGATCGCCACCCAGGCGTGGCCCGGCTCGCTCGTCCACGTGTTCAGCCCGGTCGCGCCCCAGCCGACCACCTCGTCGTCGGCGACGGCCACCAACTGAAGGCACTTCTCCCCCGGAGTACGCACGGTGATCATGTGCCGCGCGCTCGCCGGTGACATGACGGAGTACGAGTAGACCGCGCGGCGCAAGGCGGAGAGCGCCGTGGCGTCGTCCGGTTCAGCGAGCCTGATGTCCATGCGCCGGACCATAGCCACCCCGGCCCGGACCGGCCATCCAATAACGATCGGTGGGTACTTGGGATCTGATCGCAAGGGTCGGCGATTCTGCGATGGGCGGGCCGGGGTCTAGGGTTGCGGGGTGCCCGTGATCGCCACCACCGCGCTGACCAAACGGTATCCGCGAGTCACGGCGCTCGACGAGCTGACCGTCGAGGTGGGGTCCGGCGTGACCGGACTGGTCGGAGCCAATGGGGCCGGCAAGTCGACCCTGCTGAAGATCCTGCTCGGACTGATCGCCCCGACCGCCGGAAGTGCCATCGTGCTGGGACACGACGTGGTCACCGGCGGCGAGGCGGTCCGGGCCCTGGTCGGCTACATGCCCGAGCACGACTGTCTGCCGCCGGACGTGTCGGCGACCGAGTTCGTCGTCCACCTGGCCCAGATGTCCGGCCTGCCCGCGACGGCCGCGCGCGAGCGGGCCGCGGACGTGCTGCGCCACGTCGGCCTGGACGAGGCCCGGTACCGGCCGATGGGCGGGTACTCCACCGGCATGAAGCAGCGGGTCAAGCTGGCCCAGGCGCTCGTCCACGATCCCCAGCTCGTCCTGCTCGACGAGCCGACCAACGGCCTGGACCCGAGCGGCCGGGACGAGATGCTCGCCCTGGTCCGCCGGATCGGGACAGAGTTCGGCATCCCGGTGCTGATCACGTCGCACCTGCTCGGCGAGCTGGAGAGCGTCTGTGACCACATCGTCGTCCTGGACGGCGGCCGGCTGCTCCGCTCGGAGTCGAAGGCGGCGCTCACCGGTGAGACCGGCGTCCTCGCGGTCGAGGTGCGGGACCTGAGCGGCCGTGACCGGCTCGGCGCCGCGCTGGCTCGCGCCGGTGCGCGGGCGCGGGCCGACGGACCGCTGGTGCTGGTGGAGATCACCGGCGAGGAGACGTACGACGTGGTCCGCGACGCGGTGGCCGACCTCGGCCTCGGCCTGGTCCGGATCGAGCCGCACCGGCACCGGCTGGAAGAGGTCTTCAGTGTCTGAACCGATCCCGCAGCCGCCGCGCGCCGGTGTCATCCACGACATCGGTTACCGGCACTACGACGGGCCGCGGCTCGGCCGGGTCGCGATCAGCCGGGCGCTGATGGTCTACAGCCTGCGGAACGCGTACGGCTTCGGCCGCAGCGGTAAGTCGAAGACGATGCCGATCCTGCTGCTCGCGGTGATGATCGTCCCGGCCGCGATCACGGTCGGCATCGAGAACATGATGCGGTTCGACGAGCCACCGATCGTCCCCGTCGATTATGTGTTCCTGCTCCAGCCGGTCATCGCCCTGTACCTCGCGGCGCAGGCGCCCCAGCTGTTCTCCCGCGACCTGCGGTACCGCTCGATCGTGCTGTACCTGGCCCGGCCGCCGCGACGGACCGACTACGCGCTGGCGAAGTTGACCGCATTGACGCTCGCGCTGCTCGTCCTGATCGGGCTGCCGCTGGTCGTGCTGTACGTCGGCGCGCTGCTGGCCAAGTACAACTTCGTTGACATGAGCAAGCAATTCGCCACTGGCCTGGCCGTTGCCGTGCTGGTGTCCGTGCTGCTCGCCGCGATCGGCGGACTGATCGCGGCTGCCACCCCACGCCGGGGCTTCGCGGTCGCGGCGATCATCGCAGTACTGATCGTGTCGTTCACCGCGGTCGTCACCACCACCGCGATCCTCAACACCGAAGGCGACATGTCCAGCGCCGCCGCCCGGTACGCGAATCTCGGCTCGCCGTTCTCGCTGGCGCAGACGGTCGGCACGTTCCTGCTCCGCGACCACAAGGCGGACTGGATGCCGACCACCCAGCAGGGCCTGGTGTTCACGGCCGTGTACGTCGCCCTGGTCGGGCTGTGCGTGTGGGGCGTGAACACGCGGTACGCGAAGGTGGCCCGCGGGTGAGCCTGGTCCGGATCGCGAAGGTCTCCCGCTGGTACGGGAACGTGGTCGCCGTCAACGACGTGTCGATGTCGATCGGCCCGGGCGTCACCGGCCTGCTCGGCCCGAACGGCGCGGGCAAGTCGACGCTGATCACGATGATGGCCGGCTTCCTGCCGCCGTCGACCGGCTCGGTCACACTGGACGACGTCCCGATCTGGCGGAACGAGCGGGCGTACGCGCAGATCGGCCTGGTCCCGGAGACCGAGGCCGTGTACGACACGTTGTCCGGCGCCGACTTCGTCCGGGCCAACGCGGAGCTGCACGGCCTCGCGAACGCAGGCGCCGCGGCGGCGACCGCGATCGCGACGGTCGCGATGGAGGAAGCGGCCGGCCGGCGGATCGCGACGTACTCGAAGGGGATGAAGCAACGGATCAAGATGGCGGCCGCGCTGGTCCACGAGCCGTCGGTCCTGCTGCTCGACGAACCGTTCAACGGGATGGACCCGCGGCAACGGCTGCACCTGATGGAGTTGCTGCGCAAGATGGGTGCGGAAGGCCGGACCGTGCTGTTCAGCTCGCACATCCTCGAGGAGGTGCAGCAGGTCGCGACGCACATCGAAGTGGTCGTGTCCGGCCGGCACGCGGCGTCCGGCGACTACCGGGCGATCCGTACCCTGATGACCGACCGCCCGGTGCTGTACCGGATGCGCACCAGCGACGACCGCCGGATCGCGGCTGCCCTGATCGGCGACCCGTGCACCACCGGAGCCGATCTGGACGCGGAAGCCCTGCACGTCCAGGTGGCCGACTTCGAACGCTTCAGCAAGCTGGTCCCCGGGCTCGCGCGCGAGCTGGGCATCCGGCTGCACGAGGTGTCCCCCACCGACGAGTCGCTGGAGAGCGTCTTCTCCTACCTGGTCGGGGGCAAGCGATGAACCGGACGATCGCGCGCCTCACCCTGGCCACGCTGTTCGGGCACCGGCGCGGGGTGCTGTTGTTCATCCTGCCCGCGGTGTTCGTCGGGCTGTGCGTCCTGCTCGCGCTCACCGTGGACGACAAGGACGGCCTGGCCCCGGCGATGCTGCAGCAGTTCGGGCTCGCCGTGATCCTGCCGCTGGTCGCGTTGATCGCGGGCACCGGCGTGATCGCCACCGAGATCGACGACGGCTCGATCGTGTACCTGCTCAGCAAGCCGATCCAGCGCTCCACGATCATCCTCACCAAGGTCGCCGTCGCCGTCGCCGTGATCCTCGCACTCGGCGCGGTCCCGATGGTGCTGGCCGGGATCGTCCTCGACCCCGGCGACGTGCGGACCGCGCTCGCCTTCGGGGCCGGCGCCCTGGTCGCGGGCATCGCGTACACCGCGATCTTCGTCCCGCTCTCGGTGCTGTCCGGGAACGCGGTCACCATCGGCCTGATCTACACGCTGCTGTGGGAGAGCGTGATGGGTCAGTACGTCGACGGCGCCAAGGTACTGTCGGTCCAGCAGTGGTCATTGGCCGTGGTCGAGCATCTCAGCAACGTCCCGACCATCGAGGCGGCGACCGAACTCCCGATCAGCCTGATCCTCCTGGTCGCGGTCACGGCAGCCGGTCTCACCCTGGCGATCACCAAGCTCCGCACCCTGGTCCTCTCCTCGGCGGAGTGACTCAGCCGTAGGTAGCAACGGCGGCGTTGGCCAACCGGAGCAGAGCCGCTCCCACTCGGCCCGTACGTCGACCGTACGGCGGACCGTCGTCCCCGCTCTTGTGGAGGCGTACCGCAGTCGCACGGCGGCAACGCGCTGGACATCCCGATGGCCACCACCCGGACCAAGAGCTGGGCCGCGGACTGGAAGGGGTACCGCGATCGCTCGCCCACCGCACCTGCGCCGCCAGGCGACTTTGTGCATGTACCGGTCGGGTGGCCGCGCTTGAGGTGGCTGGTTGGTGCTCAAGGTTGGCTGGTCTCGGGGGCGTTGGCGAGTTGTTTGATGGATGGCGTGTTGTAGCGCGTTATCGGTGAGGGAATCCCGTCGGCGATGAAACAACCCGCCAGCGGCGGCCGGTCGCCGCCGACGCCCCGGCGTACGACCGGCTGGCCGCTTGGATGGGACGGCAGCCGTAGGAGCTACTGGACGATGCCGCCGTTGAGGGTCAGGCCGCCGTCGATGGTGACGGTCTGACCCGTGATCCAGGACGCCTCGTCGCTGAGCAGGAACCACACCAGCGACGCGACGTCCTCGGGCCGGCCCAGCCGCTTCAGCGGGTACGCCGCGGCGACCTCGTCCTCGCGCCCCTGGTAGAGCGCGCCGGCGAACTTGGTCTTCACCACCGCGGGCGCGACGGCGTTGATCCGGATCGCCGGGGCCAGCTCGATCGCCAGCTCCATCGTCACCCGGGACAGCATCGCCTTGGTCGCGCCGTACCAGCCGATCCCGGGTGACGGGGCCAGGCCGGCCACCGAGGACAGGTTGACCACGGCACCACCGTGCGCGCCCATCCAGGCGTCCCGGCAGGCCTTCACCCAGGCGATCGCGGCCAGCACGTTCGTGTCGACCATCTTCGCCGCCACCGCGCTGTCGACGTCGAGCAGCGGGCCGTAGATCGGGTTGATGCCGGTGTTGTTGACCAGCAGGTCCACCGACCCGTACGTCGCCAAGACGGTCTCGATCACCTGGGCGCGGTGCTCCGGGTCGGCGGCCTTCCCGGCGACGGCAAGCGCGTTCTCCGCCCCGCCGAGCGTCTCGACGGCCGCGTCCAGCGTCTCCTGCGTGCGCCCGGTGATCACCACCCGGGCGCCGGCGGCGACCAACCGCTGGGCCACGGCGAGGCCGATCCCGCGGGACGCCCCGGTGACGATCGCGGTCCGGCCCTTCATCGCCGTCCTCGCCGGGCCGTGCGTACGCCGCTCATCAGCTGAGGCGCTCCAGGATGACGGCCATGCCCTGCCCGCCACCGACGCACATCGTCTCCAGGCCGAACTGCTTGTCCTCGAACTGCAGCCCGTTCACCAGCGTGGTCATGATCCGCGCCCCGGTGGACCCGAACGGATGGCCGAGCGCGATCGCGCCGCCGTGCACGTTCAGCTTGTCCTCGTCGATCCCGAGCTCCCGGGCCGAGCCGAGCACCTGGACCGCGAACGCCTCGTTGATCTCGACCAGGTCGATGTCGCCGATGCTCATCCCGGCCCGGGCCAGTGCCTGCCGGGTCGCGTCGACCGGACCGAGCCCCATGATCTCCGGCGAGAGACCGCTGACCCCGGTCGCCACGATCCGGGCCAGCGGGGTGAGACCGAGTTCGCGGGCCTTGGTGTCGCTCATGATCACCACCGCCGCGGCGCCGTCGTTCAGCGGGCAGCAGTTGCCGGCCGTCACGGTGCCGTCGGGGCGGAACACCGGCTGCAGCTGGCTGACCTTCTCCAGCGTGGTCCCGGCCCGCGGCCCGTCGTCCTTGCTGACCACGGTCCCGTCCGGCAGCGTCACCGGGGTGATCTCGCGCTCGAAGAAGCCGTTGCCGATCGCCTTCTCGGCCAGGTTCTGCGAGCGGACCCCGAACGCGTCCTGGTCGGCCCGGCCGATCCCGGTCAGGGTCGCCACGTTCTCCGCGGTCTGGCCCATCGAGATGTAGATGTCCGGGATCAGCCCGTCCGCCCGCGGGTCGTGCCAGGTCTCGTTGGTCTCGGCGTACTTCTCGGTCCGCTGCACCGCGTCGGCGAACACCTGGTTGAACGACGACGGGTCCCCCACCCCGGCCGAGCCGAAGTTCTGGTACCGCGAGACGCACTCGACGCCGGCGCTGACGAAGATGTCGCCCTCGCCGGCCTTGATCGCGTGGTACGCCATCCGCGCGGTCTGCGTCGACGAGGCGCAGAACCGGTTCACGGTCGTCGCCGGCGTGCTGTCCCAGCCGAGCTGGACCGCGACCCGGCGGGCCATGTTGCCGCCGTGTTCGTCGTGCGGCTCGGCGCAGCCCAGCATCAGGTCCTCGACCTGGTCCCCGGTGAGCCCGGCCTGGTCCACCGCCGCCTTGATCACCTGGACGGCCAGGTCGTCGGGCCGGAGGTCCTTCAGCGACCCCTTGTACGCCCGGCCGATCGGCGAACGCGCGGTGGAGACGATGACTGCTTCGGGCATGGCTGTCCTTCCTAGAGGCCGAGGTCGCGGCCGATGAGTTCCTTCATGATCTCGTTCGAGCCGGCCCAGATCTTGGTCACCCGGGCGTCCCGCCAGGCCCGCGCGACCCGGTACTCGTTCATGTACCCGTAGCCGCCGTGCAGCTGGACACACGCGTCCAGGATCTCGTTCTGCACCTGGGCGCTCCACCACTTCACCTTGGCCGCGTCCACCGCGGACAGCCGGTCCTCGTCGTGCGCGACGATCGCGTTGTCGACGTAGGCCTGGGTCACCTCGGCCTTGGTGACCAGCTCGGCGACCAGGAACTTGTTGTACTGGAACGAGCCGACCGGCTGACCGAACGCCTTGCGCTGCTTCACGTACTCGATCGTCTCGGCCAGGATCTGGGTCGCGTGCGCGATGTTCGAGACGGCGGCGCCGACCCGTTCCTGCGCGAGCCGCTCCATCATGTGGATGAACCCGCGGTCCACCTCGCCGAGCACGTTCTCGTCCGGCACGAACACGTCCTCGAAGAACAGCTCGGACGTGCCCGACTCGGTCTGCCCGACCTTGTCCAGCTTGCGACCGCGGGCGAATCCGTCCATCCCCGCCTCGACCGCGAACAGCGTGATCCCCTTGGCGCCCTTGGCCGGATCGGTCCGCGCGGCGGTGATCGTCAGGTCGGCCATGTCGCCGTTGGTGATGAAGGTCTTGGACCCGTTCAGGATCCAGCCGCCGTCGGTCTTCTTCGCCGTCGTCTTCAACGCGGCCAGGTCGGACCCACCGGAAGGCTCGGTCATCCCGATCGCGGCGACGAGCTCACCCGAGCAGAACCGCGGCAGCCAGCGCTGCTTCTGCTCCTCGGTGCCGAGGTCCACCAGGTACGGCGCGGAGCAGTCGTAGTGGATGCCGAAGCAGCTCGACAGCGACGCGGAGACCTTGGACACCTCCTCGGCGAACACCGCGTTGAACCGGTAGTCGCCGACACTCGACCCGCCGTACTCCTCCGGCACGTCCAGCCCGAGGAACCCCTGCTTCCCGGCCTCCAGCCAGGCGGCGCGGTCGATGGTCTTCTCCTCGAGGAACTGCTCCATCCGTGGGACCAGGGACCGATCGCAGTACTCCTTGGCGCTCGCGCGGAACGCGTGGTGGTCCTCGTTGAAGATGATCCGTTCCATGGGCTGGCCTCCCCGAGCAGCGATCACTAAGCGCTTGCTTAGCTTCGCCAATCCAGGGCAGAGTGTCAACGTGTCCGCAGTCACCAGCCCCCTCGTCTGGGAACACGTCCAGCCGGCCGCCGCCCGTCGCTTGCTCACCGGCGCGATCGACGCGTTCGCCGAGCGCGGCTTCCAGGCGACCACGACCCGCGACATCGCGTCCCGGGCCGGCATGTCCCCTGCCGCGCTCTACGTGCACTACCCGTCGAAGGAACGCCTGCTCTTCGAGATCAGCCTGTACGGCCACCGCGCCGCCCTCGACGTCCTGCGGGCCGCCGGCACCGACGGATCACCAGAGGAGCGGCTCCGTGGAATGGTCGCGGCGTTCACGGCCTGGCACGCCGAGCACCACACGATCGCGCGGGTCGTGCAGTACGAGCTGGCCGCACTGACCCCGGAGCACCTGGCCGAGGTCGCCGTGATCCGGCGCGCCATCTCGGCCGAGGTCGAGCAGGTGCTGGCCGACGGCGTCGCGGACGCTTCGTTCGCGGTCGACGATCCCCCCGGGACGACGCTCGCGGTGCTCTCGCTCGCGATCGACGTGGCCCGCTGGTACACCCCGCACCGCGGCGATCCCGTGGCCCTCGGCGCGCTCTACGCCGACCTGGCCCACCGGATGGTCCAGACCTGACCCCGGACAAGCCGAAGGCCCCCGGCACCGTTACTCGGTGCGGGAGCCTTCTCGGCAGCTCGGACGGGAGCGGCCGGAGGTCAGACCTGCAGCGCGGCCTGGATGTCGAGGTGGATGTCCACCTTGTCGCCGATCAGGAGCTTGCCGCCCTCGAGCGGGATGTTGAAGTCGACGCCCCAGTCCTTGCGGTTGATCTGGGTGCTCGCCTCGAAGCCGATGATGGTCTGGCCGTAGGCGTTCTGGTCCACGCCGAGGAACTCGACGTCCAGCTCGACCGGCTTGGTGACGTCCTTGATGGTCAGCTCGCCGACCAGGACGTAGTCGTCGCCGTTCGGGCGCAGCTCGGTGCTGGCGAAGGTCATCTTCGGGCTCTTCTCGGCGTCGAAGATGTCGCTGGAGCGCAGGTGGGCGTCGCGCTGCTCGCTCCGGGTGTGCACGGAGGCCAGCTCGATGGTGACGGCGGTGGTGGACTCCTCGAGCGAGTCCTTCACGACGATCTCGCCGGCGAACTCCTGGAAGGTGCCGCGCACCTTGGTCATCAGGTGCCGGACGGTGAAGCCGATCTCGCTGTGCGCGGTGTCCAGGACGTACGTCCCGCTGACGAGGCCGGGGACGGAGGTGATGGCGGTGGTGCTCATTTCTGGTGGTTCCCTTCGGGAGGTCGGGGGGCAGCCGTCGAAAGAAGTTCAACCTTCAATCAATGACCTTGACGATAGAGATGAACGGTTTAAAAGTCAACTACATTCCCGGTACACTGATCGGGTGACGATGACGACTGGGACCCGGTGGCTCGACGCCGAGCAGCAGGTGGCGTGGCGCGCGTACCTGCTGGGCACTGCGCGCCTGATGGCGAAGCTGGACGACGACCTGCGCCAGTTCGGCCTGGGGCTGAACGACTACGAGATCCTGGTCCGGCTGTCCGAGGCGCCCGACCGCCGGTTGCGGATGGCCGACCTGGCCGACCGGCTGCACCAGAGCCGGTCCCGGCTGACCCACACGGTGGGCCGGCTGGAGTCGGCCGACCTGGTCCGCCGGACCTCCTGCACCAGCGACAAGCGCGGGGTCTGGGCCGAGCTGACCGAGGCCGGCTTCGCCCTGCTGGAGCAGGCGGCGCCGTTCCATGTCGAAGGCGTCCGGGAGAACCTGCTCGACCTGGCCAGCTCCGAGGACTTCGCCGCCGTCGGACGCGTCTTCGACGCCGTCTCCGAACACATCGGGCAGCGCTGACCGCCGACAACCGGCCGGCCCCGGAGCTCGATCTCCCGGCCGGCCGGCTCGTGCTGTTCCAGGGCGACTCGATCACACACGGCGGCCGCGGCCCCACCGAGGACCCGAACCACGTCCTCGGCCACTCGTACCCGTTCCTGATCGCGGCCGACGCGGCCGCCCGGTACCCGGCGATGCGCTGGCGCTTCGTGAACCGCGGCGTCAGCGGTGACTCGGTCGCCGACCTGGCCGCGCGCTGGCCGGCCGACGCGGTGGACCTGCGTCCCGACGTGCTGAGCATCCTCGTCGGCATCAACGACGTGAACCAGATCATGAACGGCGCGTCCGACGACGTCGACGGTCACCGCTTCCGGACGACGTACGAGGCCCTGCTGGAGCGGACCCGGGCCGAGTTGCCCGACGTACTGCTGGTGCTGGGCGAGCCGTTCTACCTCCCGACCAGCCCGGTACTCGCGGACCGCGCGAAGTGGGCCGACCTCGTCACCGGTCACGCCGCAATCGCGCGGGAGCTGGCCTCGGAGTACGGGGCGGTCTTCGTTCCGTACCAGCGGGCGATGAACGTCGCGGTTTCCCGGGCCCCCGCGGAGTACTGGATCTGGGACGGCATCCACCCCACGTACGCCGGGCAGCGGGTACTCGCGGATGCCTGGCTGGAGGCGTTCGCCGGGCGGGCGTAATCGGGTGGAGCCGGACTCGCCGAGGCCGCAGAATGGCGTGCTGTGACGAACTCCCCCAAGGACGGCCGCGCCGGGATCGACGCGGACCTGGTCCGGCGACTGATCGCTCAGCAGTTCCCGCAGTGGGCCGGCTTGCCGGTGGCGCCTGTTCCCGTCGAAGGCTGGGACAACCGGACCTACCGCTTGGGTGACGAACTCACCGCGCGACTCCCGACGCACCCGGCCTACGTCGCCGCCGTCGACAAGGAGCACCGGTGGCTCCCGTTCCTGGCGCCGTCCTTGCCCGTGCCGATCCCGGAGGCGGTCGCGACGGGCGAGCCGGGTGAGGGGTACCCGCATCCCTGGGCGATCCGCCGGTGGATCGACGGGGACACCGCGTCTCACGAACGCGTGACCGACCTGCCCGAGTTCGCCCGGTCGGTAGCCGAGTTCATCCTTGCGTTGCAGAGCTGCGACGCGACCGGCGGACCGATCGCCGGCGCACACAGCTTCCACCGAGGCGCCCCGCCGAGCTTCTACCACGACGAGACGGTCGCTGCCCTTGCCGCGTTGAAGGGCCGGCTCGACACGGACGGGGCGCGCGAGGTCTGGGAGGCGGCGCTGGCGAGTTCGTGGGACGGACCGCCGACGTGGTTCCACGGCGACATCGCGAGCGGCAACCTGCTGGTCCAGGACGGCCGACTGTCGGCGGTCATCGACTTCGGCACGTCCGGTGTCGGCGATCCCGCGTGCGACCTGGTCATCGCGTACACGTTCTTCGATGGCGAGTCCCGCGCGGTCTTCCGGGACACGGTCGGCCAGGACGCCGGGACCTGGGCGCGTGCTCGCGGGTGGGCGCTCTGGAAAGCGCTCATCGTCCTTGCCGCCGGCAACGACACCGAGGTCAACGAGCAGGTGATCGCGGAGGTCCTCGCGGACCACCGAACCCACGGCTGACCGATCGGCCGTCCGACCGTCTGCTCGGGGCCGGCGGCTCGGCGGACATCACAGCTAGCGGTCGGCGTTCGTGGGGGTGATCTCGAAGGCGTCGTGGTCGCGGTCGGCCCCGCGGTACGTGAGCATCGAGTCGCGCATCCGGCGCTTGAGCGGCGGCATGTGGTTGACGGTCCGCATCGCCGTGCGGAAGCCGGCGAGGGCCGCCCGACCGATGACGGGCTTGTGCATCGGGTCGTCGGCGCTCATCTGCGCGCGGCTCTTCAGCACCGCGTCGAAGCCGTACTCGATCATCGCGGCCTCGTACTCGCGCACCGCGGCCAGCAGCTCGGCCCGGCCGTCGCGGACGTCGACGAGCGTGCGGCAGAGCTGCAGCGCGTCCCGGAGTGCGGTGTTGGCGCCCACTCCCCGGCCGGGCGTCATCGTGTGGATCGCGTCGCCGAGCAGCGTGACGTTCGTCGTCGGCCAGGGCTCGAGCGGGACCGACGTCCAGATGTTCACCGGGAAGCACGTACCGGGATCGGTGAGCTCGAACAGCCTGCGCAGGTTCGGATGCCAGCCCGGGGTGAGGTCGAGCGCGAGGTCGACGAGCTCACGGCCGCGAAGCTCCATGACGTCGGCGGGCAGCTTGTCCTTCGCCGCGGACAGACCCCAGTTGATGTAGTCGCGGGTGTTGTCGAACTGCAGACCGGGCCAGTTCCGGATCAGCTCCTCGGTACTGCCGCCGATACCGTCGCGCACGATGCCGTCGCGGTCCCACTGGAACTCCATCACGTGCAGGATGCAGGCCAGTCCGCGCGGCGCGTTCACCATCGAGATCCCCTCGAACACCTTGGGCGGGACCAGCGCGGCACTCTCCTCGGTGAGCGGCAACTTGCCGGCGATCGCGACGATCCCCGTCTCCTCGGTCCGCGCCTGCGGCAGGTACTGACGGCGTACGCGCGAGCCCGAACCGTCCGCGGCGACGAGCAGATCCCCGGACGTGCTGGACCCGTCCGCGAAGTACGCGGTGACGTGGTCGCCGTCCTGCTCGTACCGGACGAACTCCTTGCCGAACTCGACCACGTCGTCCAGACCGGTCAGCAGCACCTGGCGCAACGTCATCCGGCTGATCGACTTCTCGCTCTCCACCGGGTCGGGCATCGGCGGGAGGTCGAGCGAGAGCACCTCCTTGAGGTCCTCGGTCAGCATGGTGAAGTACTTGGGGTCGCGCGCCCGGGTCGCGACGAAGGTGTCGTACAGGTCCGGCGGGAGCAACGCGTGCAGGGCCCGGCTGCCGTCCGGGTCGATGCCGACGCGGTACCCGTGCAGGCCATCGGTGCGCAGCTTGTCCCGCTCGAACACGGCGACCTCGATCCCGGCCCGGCGCAGACCGTGCGCCAACGCGAGCCCACCGGTCCCACCGCCGATCACCAGCACCTTCATCGCCGTCTCCTCCTCTACCATCAGACATCTCTTGGTCGAACAAGTATCTCGCCAATCCGAGTATCTTGGAGATCCGAGAGAAATGCAAGACCGGTCGTGCCGAGGAGAGGTCTGTCATGAGCACCCGCGAAGAGATCACCGCCGAGCTGCAGGACCAGCTGGTCCGCTTCATCGCGTCCGTGGTCCTGTTCAACCACGCCGTCTCGGCCAAGCTCGGCCTGGGCGCGAGCGACTCCCAGTTCATGACGCTGCTGCAGACCCACGGCCCCCTCACCCCACGCCAGCTCGCCGAACACACCGGCCTGACCTCGGGCACGGTCACCGGCGTCATCGACCGGCTGGAGTCGTTGGGCCTGGTCACCCGCCGCCCCGACCCGACCGACCGCCGCAAGGTCCTCGTCACCCCGTCGACCGAGGCGATCCAGCAGAAGCTGACCCCCCTCTACGCAGAACAGGGCCGCCGCATCCAGGAAGTCCTCGCCACCAGATCCGAACCAGAACTCCGAACCATCAAGACCTTCCTGCAGGACGCCCTCACCAACTCCCAACCCCTCAACACCCTCTAGAACCAGGCCACAGGCACCCGCAGCAGTAAGCAGCCCCAGGCGCGGACCTGACACAAGCCCAAAGCCCGGCCCAACCCGACGTCGCAACACCTGCCCAAGCGCGCGCTGAAGGCGCAGTCCAACGGCGGCACCTCAAAGGCGGCGGCTTGAGGCGGTGACTTAGAGGCGGCCGGTGGCTTGAACGCAGGGGCTTAGAGGCGGGGGCTTCAAGGCGGGGCTAAACGGGGAACCCAGGAGCGCGGACTGGGGTGCGGACTGCGGTGCGCGGACCCAGGAGCGCGGACTGGGGGCGCGGACTCAGGTGCGCGGACTGGGGGCGCGGACTGGGGGCGCGGACTCAGGTGCGCGGACTGGGGGCGCGGACTGGGGGCGCGGACTGGGGGCGCTCAGCCGCAAACTTCGGGCACGGACCCACCTGCCTAACCACTCCCGCGAACTTGTTCGCGTACCCAGCCCCCGCCGACCTCACCCCAACCGCCAACCCCCGGCACCGCCCGCACAAACACCAGCCGCCCCACCCACTCCCGCGAACTTGTTCGCGTACCCAGCCCGCGCCGGCCTCGCTCGAACCGCCGGCCCGCAGTACCGCTCCTGGAAAGTGAAAGACCCACCCGGCGGGATCGCCGGGTGGGTCTCAGTGAGCGACAGGACTTCAGTCGCGGGTGAGCTTGCGGTGGGTGACGCGGTGCGGCCGCGCCGCCTCCGGGCCGAGGCGTTCGATCTTGTTCGCCTCGTACGCCGCGAAGTTGCCCTCGAACCAGAACCACTGGGCCGGGTCCTCTTCGGTCCCCTCCCAGGCGAGGATGTGCGTCGCCACGCGGTCCAGGAACCACCGGTCGTGGGAGATCACCACGGCACAGCCCGGGAACTCCAGCAGCGCGTCCTCGAGCGACTGCAGCGTCTCGACGTCCAGGTCGTTGGTCGGCTCGTCGAGGAGCAGCAGGTTGCCGCCCATCTTCAGCGTCAGGGCCAGGTTCAGCCGGTTCCGCTCACCACCGGACAGGACGCCGGTCGGCTTCTGCTGGTCCGGCCCCTTGAACCCGAACGACGCCACGTACGCGCGGCTCGGCATCTCGAAGTTCGCGACCTTGATGTAGTCGAGCTCGTCGGAGACCTGCTGCCAGACCGTCTTCTTCGGGTCCAGCCCGCCGCGCGACTGGTCGACGTAGGAGATCTTGACCGTCTCGCCGATCTTCAGGCTGCCCGCGTCCGGCTGCTCCTCGCCGACGATCATCCGGAACAGCGTCGACTTGCCGACGCCGTTCGGGCCGACGATACCGACGATGCCGGCCCGCGGCAGGCTGAAGCTCAGACCGTCGATCAGCTTGCGGTCGCCGAAGCCCTTCTCCAGCTTCGCGACCTCCAGCACCGTGCTGCCCAGCCGCGGTCCGGCCGGGATGTTGATCTCGTCGATGTCGAGCTTCTTCGCCCGCTCGGCCTCCGCCGCGAGCTCCTCGTACCGGGCCAGCCGGGCCTTGCTCTTGGTCTGCCGGGCCTTCGCGTTCGACCGGACCCACTCGAGCTCGCGCTCCAGGATCTTCTGCCGCTTGGCGTCCTTCTGTCCCTCGACCACGAGCCGCTGCTGCTTGGTCTCCAGGTACTTCGAGTAGTTGCCCTCGTACCCGTAGGTGCGGCCGCGGTCGAGCTCGAGGATCCACTCGGCGACGTTGTCGAGGAAGTACCGGTCGTGGGTGATCGCCAGGACGGCGCCCGCGTACTTCTGCAGGTGCTGCTCGAGCCACAGCACGGACTCGGCATCCAGGTGGTTGGTGGGCTCGTCGAGCAGCAGCAGGTCGGGCTGCTGCAGCAGCAGCTTGCACAGCGCGACCCGGCGGCGCTCACCACCGGACAGGTTGTCCACCAGCGCGTCAGGCGGCGGGCAGCGCAGCGCGTCCATCGCCTGCTCCAGCTGGGCGTCGACGTCCCACGCGTTGCGGTGGTCCAGCTCGGTCTGCAGGTCACCCATCTCGGCCAGCAGGGTGTCGTAGTCCGCGTCCGGGTCGGCCAGCTCGGCGGAGATCTCGTTGAAGCGGTCGAGCTTCTGCTTGGTGTCGCCGACCCCTTCCTGGACGTTCTCCAGCACGGTCTTGCCCTCGGTCAGCGGCGGCTCCTGCAGCAGGATCCCGACCGTCGCGTCGTCGGCCAGCCGGCCCTCGCCGTTGTTCGGCTGTTCGAGCCCGGCCATGATCTTGAACAGCGAGGACTTGCCGGTGCCGTTGGGCCCGACGACGCCGATCTTCGCTCCGGTCAGGAAGTTCAGCGTGACGTTGTCGAGAACGACCTTTTCGCCGAACGCCTTGCGGACGTTGCGAAGGGTGTAGATGAATTCCGCCATGTTCCAGAGCCTATGCGGTCGCCCCCGCCGACTCCCAACCGGCAGCGGTCACGGCCGCTCAGGTGTTCTGGCCGTCCCGCCAGTCCAGGTACGCGACCAGGGCCGCGTCGGCGCGTAACCGGGCCCAGCTCCGCTCGTGCAACTGGGCGTTGCGGCGGCTGAGTTCGGCCCCGACCCGGTCCGGGCGGCCGTCGGGTGAGGAGTGCATCTCGTCCAGCGCGGCACGGATGATCGTGGTCGGGAAATTGCCTTCGCGCAGGAGCCGGACCAGATGAGCATCCCTCGCGGCGCCGATGTCGAACACCCGGTACCCGGTGGCGCGCTCGCGGCCCGGGCGGATCAGGCCGGCCTGCTCCCAGAAGCGCAAGGTGGACGTTCGTACGCCCAGCAGGGCTGCGAGCTGGCCGATCCGTAGGTGGGTTCCCTGCCGCGCCATCTGATCGAGGGCCGCCGACATCCGTGGATCGGTGTCCAGCGGATGGGTCACCACCACCTCGAAGGCCTGCAGGGCACGTTGGATTCGCTCGCGTTCGCGGTCCAGCTGAGCGTGCGCGCGGTCGACCTGCGCCACGGCAGTCTGCCGGTCATCACGGTGCACGGCCGCCAAGATCGTGACGGCGCCGTCCCAGCCGTACGCCCTGACCAATGCGCGGGCAGCGATCAACGCCCGCCGGTGCGACTCGTCGAACTCCCGGTACCCGGCGGCTGTGCGAGTGGCCCGCGGCAGGAGCCCGGCCTGCTCGTAGTTGCGGACCTGCTGGACCGAGATGCCGGCCTCGTGAGCGAGCACACTGCCCCGGATCGCCCTTGAGGCGCCACTTGAGGGTTTGCGCACTCGAATTTCCTCCCTCTCGCGGCAAACAGTCTAGCGGTACTTCAATGAGAAACTTTAAGCATGACTTCGCCCGGCCCGACTGTCGCCGTCGACGAGCTGTGCATGACGTACCGCGTACCGGTCCGCAACCCTGGACTCGTCGCCGCGGCCCGTTCCCTGGTCCGGCGGCAGTACCGCGACGTCCACGCCGTCCAGGACATCTCGTTCAAGGTGGCGGCCGGGGAGGTCGTCGGGTTCCTCGGCCGCAACGGCGCCGGCAAGACGACCACGTTGAAGATCCTGGCCGGCATCCTGCACCCGACGAGCGGCCGCGTTCGGGTCCTCGGCGACGTCCCGTGGCGACGGCACACCCAGTACCTCCGCGCCATCGCCCTGATCCGCGGAAGCCAGCCGATCGGGGACGCCCCGGAGCTGACCGTGATGGACTCCTTTCGCTATCAGCAGGTGCTCTACGACGTCGCCGAGGCGGACTTCCGGCAGAACCTGGCCGAGCTGAGCGCACTGCTCGACCTCGACGTCCTGCTCCGCCGCCAGGTCCGCGCCCTCAGCCTCGGCGAACGAATGCGCGCCGGTCTCGCGCTCGCGCTGATCTACCGCCCGAAGATCCTGTTCCTCGACGAACCCACGATCGGACTGGACCTCTCGGCGGCGAAGGCGGTGCGGACGTTCGTCGCCGAGTACTCCGCGCAGACCGGGGCGACGGTGTTGCTGACGAGCCACTCGATGGCCGACGTGGAATCGCTGTGTCCACGGCTGATCCTCGTCGACAACGGCGCCATCGCCTTCGACGGCGGGCGCGACGAACTCAGCTCGGTCTTCGCCCCGACGAAGCTGATCCGGGTCGCCGTCACCGAGGACGACGCGGACCTGGCGTCGTACGGCGATGTGCTGCAGCGCGACGGGAACCAGTGGCTGTTGCGCGTGGACCGGGAGGTGGTCCCGACGACGACGGCCCGGATCCTGTCGCGGTTCACCGTGGCCGACCTGGCCGTCGAGGAACCGTCCTTGGAGAACGTGATGGACCAGGCGTACCAACGACTCCGCCAGTCGCCCGCTGCCTCTCGAAGCATCACCCGATGAGCCGGGTCTTCCGCCTGGTACGGCTCGAGATCTGGCGTCAGCTCGTCGGCTGGTCAGGGGCCTGGTGGTTCGTCGTGACGCTGGTCGTCGGCCAGGCTGTGGCACCGTTGCTCGGGCTGTTCGTCTGGCTCCAGGTCCCCGGTGCCGGCGCGCAGGTCAGCAGCTACTACCTCGCCGTGATCTGCGTGGCGCTGATGACCGCGTCGTTCGAGAACCACACGTTCGCCCAGTCGATCTACAGCGGCGACCTCGCAGCCGCGCTGGTCCGTCCGCAGGCACCCGTCCTCGGCCCGCTCGGCGAGAACCTCGCCATTCGCTGCTGGATGATCGTTCTCGGCCTCCCGATGCTCATCGTCGTCGGTCTGGCCGTCGACGTCTCCTACTCGCCCCTTGCCATCCTGCTTGCCCTGCCTGCTCTCGTCCTCGCGGCCGTCCTCCGATTCTTGTTCGTCTGGACCTTGGCGATGGCCGCGTTCTGGACCGAACGAGTCCATGCCGTGGTCGGCTTCGGTGGTGTCCTGATCGTCCTGCTCGGTGGGTCCGCCGCACCGAACGCCATGCTCCCCGATCCCCTACGCGGCATCGCCCAGCTCTTGCCGTTCCGGTCGATGCTCGGCTTCCCCGCCGAACTGGCCGCCGGCACACTGACCTCGGCCGACGCGGCCGCCGGGTACGTGATCGCGGTGCTGTGGACGGCCGCACTGGGTTACGCGGCAGTCGGCGCCTGGCGTCTCGGCATTCGCCGCTACACCACGGTGGGCGCATGATGCGGGTCGTCCGGCTACTCGGCACAGCCTTCTCGCTCTCGTTGCGGCGGGCGCTCGCACACCGCGCCAACCTCCTCTTCGACGCACTCCTCGCGCTCGTGGAACTGGCGGCATCGGTGGCCACGATCGGCATCGTCTTCCACCGCACCGGACTGCTGGCCGGCTGGTCTGCCGGACAGATGCTCGTCCTCACCGGTACCTACGCACTCGTCACCGGGCTCCGGGCGGCCTTCCTCGATCCCAGCCTCGCCGACCTTTCCCAGCAGATCAGGGACGGCCGCCTCGACACGTACCTGCTCCGCCCGGCGAACACCGTTTTCCTCGCCACCAGCACCCGGCATGCACCACTGGCCCTGGTGCAGAGCGTCCTCGGGATCGGCGTGATCGTCCTCGGCCTCCGCCAACTCGCCGTCGTCCCGTCTGCTCCGGCCATCGCCGGCTGGGCCCTCCTCGCGTTGATCGGACTGCTGATCGCCTGGGCGACCTCGGTCGGACTCGCCTCCCTCGCGTTCTGGGCACCGCGGCTCAGCCTCGGCGTCCTGCACGGCGCCGCCTGGGAACTCGGCCGGTACCCGGTCGACATCTACGGCACCTGGCTCCGACGGCTGCTCACCTTCGCCTTCCCCGTCGCCGCGATCACCACCTGGCCGGCCGCAACCCTCACCCGAGGCGCGGAACTCAGCACTCTCCTACTCGCCGTCGCCCTCGGGGCCGCCTTCACAGCGGCCACGACACTCCTCTGGCAACTAGGCGTACGCCGCTACACCGGCGCCACCTCCTAGCCCCTGATGTCCTGGTCGCCGGCGTCGAGGCGTACCGCGCGGAGCTTGGCGTCGGCGAGCTTGAGGATCGCGGCCAGCACCAGCCCGATCACCAACACGGCCAGGGCGTTCCGGACGGCGACCGCGAAGCCGAGCTCGGTGACGTCCAGGAACGGGTACGGGTACCAGTCGGTGAAGGCGCCCTGGGTGAAGATGTAGATCAGCCAGCACAGCGGCCAGACGAACGCGGCCGCCACCACCGACCAGGTCAGCCGCGGCCGTGGACCGAAGATCAGCCAGGCGGCCAAGGTCGCCCACGGCGAGACGTAGTGGAACCCGATGGTCGCCACCAGCGCCGCGCCGGTCAGGTGGACCTGCGGAGCCAGCACGATCGCGAACACCAGACCGGTGATCACGATGCCCAGCAGCGAATCGAGCCGGACCACCCGCCAGGTCCGGCCGTCGGACAACGGCCGGGCCGCGAGCACGAGCGCGACGGCCAGGACGATCAGGTTGCTCTGGATGGTGAAGTAGCTGAACAGCCGCCACAGCCGCGTCGCCACCCCGAGCTCGCCACCGACGTCGCCGGAGTTCGCGTCGGCGCCGCCGGAGAACAGCAGCACGAGCTGAATGCACAGCGAAGCGAGGATCACCGCCGCGATCGCCCCGTGCCACACCCGCGAGACGGAGTACGCCGTCGTCTGCCCGCTCCGGACTGCTGACTCGGTCATACACTCCATGCTGACCGTCCGTCACGCACAGCCAACCTCGCCACGCCGGACTGCCCCGACCGGATCCGCCATCCATCAGGCTGCCTGCCGGCTCGGGGCGTACTCCTCTTCCTCTGGCTTGTCGGTCGGCGATTCCGCCCGGGTGGTCAGGTCTCGCATCTGCTCGTCGAGGTTCCCCGTGCCGCCGATGGCCTGGGGTGGGTTCTTCGTAAAGGCCGTGGTGCCGCGGGAGAGGTCGTGGCCGACCGAGAAGGCCTCCAGGACGGTCCGGCTCCTGGTCTCGCCCTCCTCGGTCCACTCGGTGGTCTTCAGGCGGCCGGTGACGATGACCGGATGCCCTCGCTCGACGGATACGGCGACATTCTTGGCCAGGGTGCGCCAGCACTCGACCGTGAACCAGGTGGTCGGGCGGTCGATCCAGCTGCCCTTGCCACGGTCGAACTGCCGGGGCGTGGAGGCCAGCCGGAAGGAGGCCAGGGCGATGGTGTCGTTCACGTCCTTGAACTGGACCTCGCCACCCACGTTGCCCTGGACGGTCAGATAGCTCTCGCCGACGCTCATTGCGGTGTCCCTTCGGTCGTTGATGGTGCCGTCACAGAGAAGATGCCGCGAACTCCCCCGGGACCGGCCGGTGACTTCACAGCCTGGGGACAACCTAATCTCAGCCTTGACTTATATAAGCGAGAACCGGCATTCTGGCGGCAACGGTCGTCGAACTCAGGAGACAGGGACAGTGAAGGACATCCTCGAACACCTCAGCACGATCCAGCGCGAGGCCAGGTGGAACGCGGACACGGTCACGGCCAGCGTGCTGCTACGCCGGACCTACCAGGCGGAGATCGAGGACGTCTGGGACGCGCTCACCGATCCGGACCGGATCAAGCGCTGGTTCTCGCCGGTGACCGGCGAGCTCAAGGCCGGCGGCACGTTCCAGATCCAGGACAACGCCGGCGGCGACATCGTCGAGTGCGAGGCGCCGAAGCGGTTCAAGGTCACGTTCGGCGGCCCGACCAGCCTGGTCGAGGTGCGGCTGACGCCCGGCCCGGGCGAGACCACCGAGTTCGAGCTCGAGCACGCGATGACGGAACCGCCTGCGCCGGGTACGGGCGGTGCGCTGTACGTCGGGCCCGGCTGGGACGGCGCCGTGGTCTCACTGGGGCTCTACCTGGCCGGCGAGATCGGGGAGGACAGCGACCCGGTCGAGATGGCGAACTCGCCCGAGGTGATCAAGCTCAACGAGAAGTCCGTCTACACCTGGATCGAGGTCGTCCGCGCGTCCGGCGACGTCACCGAGGAAGAGCTCCGGGCCACCGCGGAGATCTCGCTGGCGCAGTTCGCCCCCGACAGCAAGCTCGACCTCAGCTGACTCCACCGATCAAGCAGACGCCGGAACCCCCCAGACAGGGTGGTTCCGGCGTTCGTGCGTTGTCAGGTCGTTCAGCGGCGGGCGATGGCCACCTGGTCGCGGCAGCGGGTGTACGCGTCCAGTTCCTCGCGGGCCGGCGCGACAACGTGGCTGTCGGCAACCTTCTCCAGCTCGGTCCGGAGCGCCTTCGCGACCAGCCGGGCTCGCCGGCTCGCCCCGCTCGACGCGAGCAGCCGGCAACCGAACGACACGGCCACTCCTAGGAGAACGCCACCGATCAGCATGATCGTCGCGTACGGGATCCCGTTCCACCGCGGCAACGGCGGATCCTCCAGCTGCAGATAGCCGAACACCGCCATCGCACCGAGCCACAGCGCGCCGCCGAGCGCGACAAGGAACAGCAGCCACTGCAAGGCCCGGGCCGCGGTCCACCAGCCCGGGTTGTTCGACGCGCCCAGGTCCGTCCGCGCGACCGCTTGGTCGAGCTCGTCGCCCAGGGTCTCCTCGCGCCGACGGATCGCCGAGCGGACCGAGTCGGCCCACGGCCGGGACAGCCCCTCGGCGGCCTTGTTCGTGATCGTCCGGACCGCCGTGTCCATCCGGGCCCGTTGCACGGGAGTTGCCGCGGGCAACGAAGAACGGGCGATCGACACCTCGTTCGACGCGGACTTGCGCAACGCCTTGCTCTGCTGGCGAGAACCCTGGTCCAGGTGCAGCCGGCGCAGCGGATCCGGCTTGAACCGGCCGAGCCACTTGGTCACCGGCCAGCCCGTCGCGGCCCGGGCACGCTGCAGGTACGAGCGGCGGACAGCGTCGACCACGACCGGTACACCGCTCGCGTCGGAGAGGGCGTCCACCAGCTCGGTGACATCGGCCTTCGCGATCTCCGGGGTCTTCGCCGTGCCGCACTGGCTGGCCAGCCGGTCCGCGACCCGGTCGACGTCGGCGGCCAGTCGCTCGCGGGCGGCGCGCTTGTTGCTGACCCGCTTGATCAGCAGGTCGCGCAGGTCGTCCAGCCCGTCGCCGCTGACCGCGGAGGTCGCGACCACGGTCGGGGTCTTCAGCCCGTCGGCCTTCAGCAGCCGGTCCAGGTCGTTCAGGCAGCTCTTGCGCTGCTCCTCGGTGAGCTTGTCCACGTGGTTCAGCGCGAACACCATCACCGACGAGTGCGAAGCGAACGGCTTGATGTACCGGTTGTGCAGCGCGGCGTCCGCGTACTTCTGCGGGTCGACCACCCAGACCAGCAGGTCCACCAGCTCGACCAGCCGGTCCACGATCAGCCGGTGCTCCACCTCGGTGGAGTCGTGGTCGGGCAGGTCCAGCAGGACCAGGCCGTCCAGGTCCTCCGAGTGCGCGTCCTCCAGCGAGCTGCGGTGCTGCACCTGGTGCCGCCGCGGAATGCCCAGCCAGTTCAGTACCTCGCCGGCCGGCTCCTCGCCCCACACGCAGGCCAGCGGCATCGAGCTGGTCGGCCGCCGGGTCCCGATCGCGGCCAGGTCGAGCCCGGTCAGCGCGTTGAACAGCGACGACTTGCCGGAGCCGGTCGCGCCGGCCAGCGCGACCACGGTCAGGTCGCCGGACATCCGCAGCCGTTGCCCGGCGCGGTCGACGATCTGGCCGGCCTCGGTGAGCACCACCTGGTCCAGCCGGCCCTGCCCGGCGTCCGCCGCCTCGGCCAGTGCGTCGATCTTGGTCAGGACATCGGAAGAGCCCCTCACCAGGCCCTTGACCGTATCCACGATTCCCGTCACGTACAGTCCTCCACCGCGCGGGCGGCCTCAGTCAGTTGCCTGGGTGCTTCCGGGTCGACCGGATGCTGGTCGAGCACGGCCAGGTAGCGGGCGAATTCGGCATCCATCAGGGCATGAACCCTATCGTCAAGGTTCTCCCGGGCTTTCGCGACCAGGGTCCGGACGGCCTGATCGCCGAACACGGCCTCCAGCAGCTTCTGCCCGACCACGGCCGTTCCGGCGCCCACCCCGACCTCGGCGCCGCTCAGCCCCGCCGTACTGGCGAAGATGACGATCATCAGCGACAGGCCGAGCCCGTTCACGCCGTACGCGAGGATCCGTGCCGTGGAACGCTTGTCGGCGCCTTCCTGGCGGACCAGGTCGAGGACATAGCCCTGCCACTCGCGCACCGCACGTCCGGCGGCGGGCGGGAACTCCTTGGACATCCGGCCGAGATCGCGGTCCCCGGCGGCCAGCAACTGGCGACCGGGTGCGGTGGACTGCCACGACTCCTCGGCGCGCTCGGCAGCGGCCTCCGCGTGCTCGCGCAGCAACGACTCCAGCCCGGATTCCACCGCGTCGTTGAGGTCGCGCGTCGGCGGCGGCTTGCCGACCACGGCCGACCGGACCTTGTCCCGTAGGCGGCCGACGTTCGTCTGCAAGCCCTTCAGCAGTTCGCCGGTGCCGACGAACTCCTGCCACCGCGCGAGCACCTCGCCGCGCAGCAGGGTGCCGTCCTGGGTCGCCTTGTTCACGTCCTTGACGGCCCGCTCGTACGCCGTTTCCGCGGACGCCCGCAGGTCGGCGACGGTGTCCGCCTGGTCGCGTACGGCCTTGGCGAACCCGGGCGCCTTCTTGGTCATCGCGGTCACGGCGCCGTGCAGCGTCCGGCGGACGACGGCCGTCCGCGCGTCCACGTCGGCGGCCAGGTCGATCAGCCAGTCCTTGATCGAGGCAACCGTCTCGGCCGGCAACATGCCGCTGCCGTCGACCACGGTCTCCTTGATGCTGAACAACGGCGAGTCACCCAGCCCGCGTTCGAGCAGCATCTGCGCGAGGTGCCCGGTGATGTCGTCGATCGTGTCGGACGGCGCCCGGTCCAGCACGACCGCGACCGCCGTACTGCGGTCCGACGCGCTCTGCAGGAAGTCCCACGGGACGGCATCCGCGTACCGCGCGGCGGTGGTCACGAACAACCAGAGATCGGCGGCCGCGAGCAGCTGGGTGGCGAGATCGCGGTTCGCCTCGACGACGGAGTCGATGTCGGGCGCGTCCAGGATCGCCAGTCCGCGCGGAACGGTGTCCGCGGCAACCAATCGCAGCTGACCGGGATCCTCCATGCCGCCGGGGTTGTCACCGCTCGACCGGGCCATCTGCGGCAGTACCCGGTCGCCGACGAACCACTCGGCGTCGGCCGGGTTGTGGATCAGCACCGGCGACCGCGTGGTCGGCCGGAGGACACCGGGCTCACTGACGACGTGCCCGATCAGGGTGTTCACCAGCGTCGACTTGCCCGCCCCGGTCGACCCACCGACGACGGCGAGCACCGGCGCCTCGAGCTGGACCAGGCGCGGCAGGATGTAGTCGTCGAGCTGATCCAGCATCGCCTTCTGCTGCTGCCGAGCCTCGTCGGCCCCCACCACATCCAAAGGCATCCGGCTGGCAGCCAAAGCACCGCGCAGCTTCATCAGCGCCGTGATCAAAGCCATCGCCGCCTGCTGCTCAACAGCCCGCTCAGCAGCACCAGCCGCAGCTGCCGCGCCCTCTACCTCGGCATCCGAGGCAGCGTCGGAGTCGGCGTCGCCGGACTCGACCGCAGCAGCACCGGGCTCTGCGCCCTCGGCATCGGCGTCGGACGTGGCACTGCCGGAGCCTGCGTCGACGGAGTCGGCCGCAGCGGCGTCGGAGTCTGCGTCCTCGGCGCCTGCGTCCTCGGCGGCGGAGTCTGCGTCCTCGGCGCCTGCGTCCTCGGCGGCGGAGTCTGCGTCCTCGGCGCCTGCGTCCTCGGCGGCGGAGTCTGCGTCTTCGGCGTCGGCGGCTTCGTTGGCGGCCGCGGCGGCGTCTGCGCCCTCGGTGTCCTCGGCGGCGTCTTGTTCGGTGTCGGCCTTGCCGTCGGCGTCCACCGCAGCTGCGTCGGAGTCGCCTTCGTGGGAGTCAGCCTCGCCCGCGCCTTCGTCGGAGCTGGTCTCTGCCGCGGCTTGGTCGGATTCGCTGGCAGCGTCAGGTGAGGCGCTGTCGGATGCGATCTCCGAGCCATCGCCAGCAGACGCGCCTTTCGAGACGTCGCCTGCCTTCACGTCCTCAGCAGACGTGTCCGCTTCACCGTCAGCCTGAGCTTCCTCCGCCGCCTCAGCCGAGGCAGGTACCTCCGCAGCCTCGTCAGCCCGGTCAGCTTCGTCTGCTGACGAGGCTGACGCGGTTGCCTCGACAGCGTCAGCCTCTGCGTCGCCCGCCTCGCCAGGCGAGGCGGGTGCAGTTTCGGCACCGTCGTCCTTTGCAGGCGACGCGTCCGCTTCCCCTGACGTGTCGTCTACCTGCACACCAGTCGCGTCGACGGTGCCTTCGTCTGTACCGGCCTCATCAGCATCCGCCTGCGTACTGGGCGCGTCGGCGGTGCCCTCCTCTGTACCGGCCTCATCAGCGTCCGCGTGCGTACTGGGCGCGTCGGCGGCTACCTCTGCGGGTACTTCCTCGGCGGTTGCGGCGGAGGTATCAGCGGCGTCGTCCGGGCGGGCGGCTGCCTCTTCCGGCTGCTCGTCGGGAGTTGCCTCTGCGGCGGACTCCGAGGTGGGTGAGACCATCTCGGCCGAGTACTCGTCGCTCGAATCCGCGCTGGGCGACATCTGCTGGGAGCCGGGCTGCTTGGGGAGGCCGATGATGATTTCGCCGTACTCCAGCGGGAAGCCGTCGGCCGAGTCGTCGGGCTCGTAGACCACGCCCACGGTCGGACGGGCTTTCTTGGCCTCGGCGGGCTTGTCCTCGGGTTTGTTGCCCTCGGCTGCCTTTTCGTCCGCGGCCGGTTCGGCATCCGCCTTCTCGTCGGCTGCAGCCTTCTCGTCAGCAACGGCGGTGGAGGCGTCGGAAGGCTCGACCGCGGCGTCGGCCTTCGGCTCGTCCGTCGCCTTCGCCGCCGAACTCTCCACCGCACCGGCCTCGCCAGCACTCGCCTCAGCTGTACTCGCCTCAGCAGCACTCGGCTCGGCAGTCGTCTCGCCCGCAGGCGCGTCACCCGGCCCACCGTCGGTCACCTCAGCGGCACCCGCGTCAGCCACAGCCGCCTCCGCCGAGGCCTCCTCAGCCGGACTCGATCCAGCCGAAGTCGATCCAGCCGGGGTCGATCCACCCGCGGCCGATCCAGCGGAAGTCGCCTCAGCCGCCGTCTCGGGAGCGGCCGCCTCAGCAGGCTTCGCCTCAGCGTCCGCCTCGGGTGCCTTGGGCTCGGCCGGGGTCGGCGGTGGGGCCGGCTCGGCGGGTGCGGGTTCGGGGGTCTTGGACTTGCGGCGGCGGCGCCAGAAACCTTTGCCCTTGGCCCCTGAATCGGTGATCACCGACGCCTGCTCCTGGGCAGGCCGACTCCGGTCCGGAACCTGCGGCTCATCCGAGCGCTCCGAACCCTCACCGGCTGCTGACCTGGTGTCAGCCACGGCTTCCGCCCACGAGCACAGAGTGCCCGGTCGGACAGCGCAGAAGCAAAGTCATCTTCATCCCGTGTGGCGGCGTGGACGGGGGTCGGTTACTGCGACGGAGGATACGGACCGTATCCTCCCGGCGGTCCTTGCGGTCCGCCGGGTCCTGGTGGGTAACCGGCCGGGCCGCCCGGAGCGCCGGGTTGCCCCGACGGATACCCCGGCTGGGGCCCCGGATAACCACCCTGCGGATACCCGCCCTGCGGTCCACCCGGCGCGACCGGCTGCGGACCAGGCTGCCCCGCCGGAGGTCCACCCGGACCACCGGGACCGACCGGAACGCCTGGACCACTCGGACCACCTGGTCCGACCGGACCCGGGTACTGCGGTCCGCCCGGCCCACCGTACGGGGGTGGCCCAGGAATCTGGCCCGGCGCGCCGGGACCGGCCGCGAACTGCGGGGCCGCCTGGGCGAACGCCGGCAGCGGCGGGAACGGGACGCTGGGGCGCCGGGCGCGGAGTTCGTCCAGCAGCTTCTTCTCGGTGTCCAGCGCCTCGGCGCCGATCACCTGGCGGACGATCTTGTCGCGCAGGTAGGCCAGTTCGGTCGCGGTGGCCTGGAACGCCTTCGCCGCGGTCTCCGCCTGGACGCCGTACCGCTTCGCGTTCTGCCGCAGCGCCTTGCGCCCGCGCAGCGTCGCGATCAGCGGTACGTCCTGGGGAACCAGCCAGCCGAACCGGACGTAGTCGTACAGCCGGGAGGCGATCATCTGTCCCTCGCGGGAGCGCATCACGACCGCGAAGACCACCATCGCGATGAAGATCGGCACCATCAGGAACAGGTACACGGTGATGAAGCCGCCGCCACCGGCCCAGCTCGCACCGCCGTTCCAGAGTCCGTGCGCGAGCACCGCGACGAGGTACCCGACCAGCGGCGCGAGGAAGCGGACCGCGGTACTGCGGTGCCGGACCGCGATGCCGATCCCGATCGCCGTGAACGAGGTGAAGAGCGGATGCGCGAACGGCGAGATCACACAGCGGATCACGAACAGCAGGAAGGCGCCGCGCAGACCCGCTTCGCTGCCGCCCTCCTCGGACATCTCGTTGAAGATGCGGCCGATGTAGAGGATGTTCTCGGTGAAGGCGAAGCCGACACCGACCATGCCGGCGTAGACCAGACCGTCGATGATGCCGTCGAACTCCTTGCGCCGGATCAGCGCGAGCAGCAGGATCACCGCACCCTTGGCGAACTCCTCGACCGGCGGCGCCACGAACACCGCCGCCCGGCTGCCGCCGCCCTGCGACTCCCGCAGCAGGTTCGCCGCCTCGGTGTTGATGAAGATCGCCACCAGCGTCGCGATGAACGCGCCCCAACCGAGGGCGAACAGGATGTATCTGGCCGGCTCCGGTTCGTACCGGTCCAGCCACAGGTAGAGGGCGATCACCGGGACGACCGGTACGATCGCGAACCCGAGTCCCCACGCGAAGCCGCTCGACCCGGTCGAGCGGGCCACGATCCCGAAGATCAGCAGACCGGCGATCGCGAACACCACCGCGATCGCGACCCCGATCAGCACCCCCTGGTTCCGCCGCTGCCCGGGGACCGGGTGCTTGCCGAGCTCGTTCGGCTGCGGGTAGGGGGCGCCGGGCGGGCCGGCCGAGCCGCTCGCCACCGGTTGCGGCGTCCCGGCTGGGCCTGGTGAGGGGTAACTCATGCCCGCAGCCTAGTTGCCGAGCCCCAGCCACGGCAGGACCGCCCACTCAGCGTTACCGGGATGGAACGACAGGGCTGTACTTATCCGCAACTTATTCGCACCCTCCGGCCGCCGTACTGCGGGCGCCCGGCCGCACCCCGGTGCCCCCACTGCCGCGCCCATCCGCTGTCACTCCGCGATCGAGCGGAAACGGCCCACCGCAGCGTCGGGATCCGCCTCGGCAGCGAGCGATGCGGCGAGCAGGAGACGGGCCTGCGCGGTACCGAGCCGACCCGCAAAGGTCGCACCGGCCCGGGCCAGGTCCGCACCGCCTCCGGCGCCGTAGATCGGTACCACCGGGCCGCTGCCGCACCGGGAGGTCACCACCACGGGAATGCCGTCGGCCTCCAGCTTCGTGACCGCGTCCAGCACCTGCGGTGTCGGGTTGCCCGCGCCCAGCGCCTCGAGAACGATGCCCCGGGCCCCTGCCGCACTGGACGCCTTCAACTGCGTGGCGTCCGCGCCCAGGTAGAGCGTCGCGATGTCAACGCGGGCCAGTCCGGCACTCAGCTCGGCGAGGTGGAAGCCGCCGGGCCGGATCGGGCGACTCCAGACTCGTACTCCCCTGTCGTCCACGGCGCCGACCGGGCCGCAGTCCGCGGAGATGAACCCGGTCGGCGCCAGCGTGTGGGCCTTGCGGACCTGTCGAGCAGCGTGGATCTGCCCCGCCATCACCACGACGGCCCCCAGCCCCTCACCGCTCGCGGCCACCCGCACGGCGTCGGCCAGGTTGCGTGGGCCGTCGCCGTCCGGCTCACCGGCATGTCGTTGTGCACCGGTCAGCACCACGGTCGCGTCCGCGGGCAGGAGCAGGTCGAGCAGGTACGCCGTCTCCTCCATCGTGTCGGTGCCGTGCGTGACCACGACGCCTCTCACAGCGGATGAGCTCAGCTCGGCGAGGACGGAAGCTGCGAGCGTCAGCAGGTCGGACAGGGTCAGGGCGAAGCTGTGCTTGCAGAGGACGTCCTTCACCCGGACGTCCGCGGCCAGCCCTGCCTGCTCGACCAGGTGTCGCCCGGCGAGGCCGACGCGGACCGCCGCACCCGGGGCGGTCCGGCGGGACGCGATGGTCCCACCGGTCGCGAGCACGCTGATCACTGCGGCTCCAGGCTCGTCGCCGGTACCACCGTCTCGCGCGCCACGATCCGCGCCCGGCTGAGCGCGCAGTACAGGCCGCCTGCGACGACAGCACCGGACAGCCAGGAGAAGTCGGTGTTGTTCAGCGCCTTCGCCAGCGGGCCCTGCATCGCGGGCACGAGTCCGTACTGCCACGCCCACGCGGCGACCAGTCCCGCACCGAGGCTGACCAGGGCGGGAGCGTTGACGGCCCGGCCCCGCGCCTCGTCGTACAGCGAGGTCAGGTCGATCCGGCCGCGGTGGACGATGAAGTAGTCGACCAGGACGACGCCGGCCCACGGGCTGATCCAGACCAGGATCGACACCATCCACTGGTCGAAGGCGTGCGCGAAGTTGTCGGCCTGGACGAAGACCGCCAGCACCACCGAGGCGATCACGCCCGCGACCAGGGTGACCTTCCAGCGGCCGGCCCGGACGCCGATGGAGAGCGCCGCGAGCGAGCAGGAGTACAGGTTGAGGATGTTGGTGGCGATCGGCCCGTGCATGACCAGGACCAGTACCGGCAGCGCCATGATGCCGAAGGCACCGATCACCAACGTGGACGGATCGCTGCCACCACCGGCGCTGGCCAGGCAGGCGCCGAGTCCGGCCAGCCACACCGTCGGGACGAACATGCCCAGCGCGGTCGACCAGAAGACGTGGCGGTCCGGCACGCCCGCCTTGACGAACCGGCTGTAGTCCGCGGAGTACGGCACCCAGGAGATGCCCCAGCCGATGCCGATCGCGGTCAGCAACTGGGTGATCGCGGTGACCTTCTCGGCCGGGCTGGTCGCGGTCGACGCCGTCCAGTGCAGCTCGGTCCGGCTCAGCGCGATCACTGTCATCACCGCCATCACGACCACGGTCAGCGGCACGGTGTACTTCTCGAAGGTGCGGATCGCGTAGAACCCGTACAGCGCGAGTACCAGCTGGACGACCATGATCAACGCCGCGACGACCGCCTTCAGCCCGAGGCCGCCGTGGACGCCGAGCCGGCCGAGGACCGCGAGCGCCAGGTCGAGCACGACCCAGGTGTTCACGCCGACCCAGGCCATCGTCAGCAGGCCCTGGACGACGCCGGGCAGGACTGCGCCGCGGCGGCCGAACGCGGACCGGCCGAGCACCATCTGGTTGACGCCGGTGCGGTGGCCGACGACGTTGAAGATCCCGAACACCGCGCAGCCGACGACGTTGCCCGCGACAACCACCACGAGCGTCTCCAGCAGGCTGAGCCCGAGCGTGACACCGAGCGCGCCGAGAACCCAGTTGATCGGGGCCAGGTTGGCGCCGGTCCAGATCCAGAACTGCTCCCACGGCGTCGAGTCCCGGCCGGCGGGTGGGATCGGCCGAATGCCGTGGGCATCGAACCGGACGGCCTCGGTCGGGTCGGTACTGGTGGTCATGACTGCCTCCGCAGGGGTGAGTTGCCTCCCAGTAAGCAGCCGGCGCCGGGGGCGGCGCAGTAGGCGATCCTCTAGCGATCGGCCCGATCGACTGGATATGTTCACACCATGCTCACCCTGCAGACCCTCCTGCAGGACCCGGCCCTCGAACTACGTCCGCTGGTGCCGGGACCACCAGGATCGCTCGACCAGCCGGCCTTGTGGCTGCACAACACCGAGCTGCCCGATCCCTCCCGCTACGTCCGGGCAGGCGAGATCGTGCTCACCAACGGGCTCTGGCTGCACGAGACGACCGCGGAGTCGTTCGTCGGCCACCTGTTGACGGCCGGGGCGGCCGGGCTGATCTTCGGGCTGCGCAAGGAGACCCCGCGGACCCCGGACGACCTGATCAGCGCTTGTGAGCGGGCCGGGTTGCCGCTGGTCGAGATCTCGATCAAGGTTCCGTTCAGCGCGGTGACCGAGGCCGCGGCGGACATCTACACCGAGCAGCGCCAGGATGCGCTCGTCGGTCTGGTCCGCCGGGGCAACGCGCTGGCCTCCGCGATCTCGCACGGCGCGGGAGCCACCGGTGTACTGTCCGTGCTCCGGCGCGAGCACCGGCTACCGCTCGTGGTGGTGGACCGGATGGGGCGGTCGCTCGCCGCGGCGGACGCGGAGCTGACTCCCGAGCAGCTCCGGACCGTCGCCGGGGCGCTGGCCCGTCGGCCTCCTCCGCTCGAGCTGGACCTGGGTGACGGCACCACGGCCACGATCTTCCTGGTCAGCGCGGTGAGCGACATCGACGCGGCGCTGCTCTGCCTGCGCCCGGTCGCCGGGCTGTCGCGGGCCGAGCAGGACGCGCTCGAACAGACCGCGCGCTTCCTCAGCCTGGAGGTGGCCAAGCAGCAGGCCGTGCATGCGATCGAGCAGCGGTACGCGAGCGAACTCCTGGACATGATCCTGTCCGGTGCGCAGCGGGCGGCCGAGGTCCCCGACCGGCTGCGCTCGTTCGGGGTGGATCCGTCGGCGCCGCTCGCGGTCTGCGCGCTCGCGTTCGCCGCCGGGGAGCCGCTGCCCGGCATCGCGGACACGGTGACCGACTTCTTCCTCGGCCACGGGATCGCCGCCGTGGTCGCTGCGGGCAGCCAGGACGTCGTCGCGGTACTCCCCTGGCGCCGGGCGGCCGCAGAACTCGCCGTACTCGCCGCGGAGCTGTGTGACGCAGTACGGCGCCGCTTCCCCGATCAGCGCCCCGTGGCCGGTCTCGGCGAGCTCGCGTCCTCTGCTGCCGAGCTGCGACGCCCCCTGGTCCAGGCGCGAGAAGCGTGTCGGCTACTTCGCCGGCGCAGCGACCAGTCCGTGGCCGCGTTCGCCGAGCTCGGTACGCACCGGCTGCTGCTCGGGCTGCAGGACCAGGAGACGCTCGGTGGGTTCGCGGACACCGTGCTGACCCCGCTACGCGAGTACGACCGGAAGCACGCCGGGGAGCTCGAGCGGACCCTGCGGGTGTTCCTGGCGAACGACGGGCAGTTCGGTACCACCGCGACGCAGCTGTACGTCCACGTGAACACGTTGCGGAACAGGCTCACCAAGATCGCCGAGCTGTCCGGCCGTGACGTCACCCGGACCGAGGACCGGGTCGAGCTCTTCCTCGCCCTCGAAGCGGACGCGATGCGCTGACCGTCAGTCCGGATAGACGGCCCGGTCCACGGTGACGTCCGGCAGCCCCCGGGTCGGTACGTCCGGATCGGCGAGCGCGGCTTCGGCCACGTCACGGCACCGCCGGAACCGTACGTCCCCGAGACCGAGGCCGTACTCGATCAGCTCCCGGACCGCCGCCAGCCGACTCGGCCGCCCGGACAGGAACGGGTGCAGGCAGAGGTTGAACAGACAGCGGTAGTTGCGCATGGCATCGAGTTCGGCGCGCCACAGCTCCAGCACCTTGCGCGGCGACTCGATCACCGACCCGATCTGCGGCTCCGGCAGGAACGCGTACTGCTCCCAGTCGTCCAGCGACCAGTGCACCGGCAACTCCGCGATCCGGACCCCGTCGCCGAGGTCCAGCGCGTACGGCCGGTCGTCACCCATCAACGAGGAGTCGTACCGCAGACCGTGGTCGCGCAGCAGCCCGAACGTCGACCGCGCCGCCTCCCACTGCGCCGCCCGGTACCCGACGATCTCGATGCCCTGGTCCGCGAACACAGCGAGCCCACGTTCGAAGTCGGCGCGCTCCTCGTCCGGGTGCAGCGACGTGGGAGCGCGATGGCTGTACGTGTGGTGCGCGATCTCGTGGCCGTGCTCGGCGATCGCGGCCACCATCGCGGGCCGGCGTTCGGCGACCCAGCCCGGGACGAAGAACGTGGCCGGGACGCCGAGGTCGTCGAGCAGTTCGAGGATGCGCGGAACGCCGACGTCCGGGCCGTACGCCTGGTGCGACATCGTCATCAGGTGATCGGCGTACCGGGCGCCGGCCGCGAGGATCGGCGTCTCGGCGTCCACGTCGAAGGTCAGGGTGACGACCGCGGATCCGTCGTCGTGCCACGCACCGGTCATGCCGACCGATCCTGCCGCCATTGCCGCACGTTCGCCAGTGTCGCCTTCGGGTGCAGCATCGCGTGGTCGAACCGGTCCGTCTCCACCTGCTTGGCCCACCGGCGCGGCAGGTCGGAGTTCGTGAGTGCGCCGCGAGCGATCGAGAGCAGGTCCGCGTGACCGTCGGCGAGCACCTGCTCGGCCTGATCGAGGACGTGCATCCCGCCGTTCGCGATCACCGGGAGCCCGGTGACGCGGCGAGCCAGGCCGGTGATCGTCTCGGTGCCGTCGAGCCTTGCCGTGTCGATCCAGTTCCGCCCCTCGCTGGCGATGTGCAGGTAGTCGATCCCGGTCTCCGCGAGCCGCTCGAAGATGACCTCACCGTCCTCGGCGCCGCCGGGCCAGCGGTACTCGAAGTCGTTCACCTTCGTCTGCGACAGCCGGACCCCGAGGACGAAGTCGCCGAGGTCCGCCGCCTTCACGGCCGCCGCGATCTCGGCGGTGAAGCGGATCCGGTTCGCCACGGTCCCGCCGTACCGATCGACGCGCTGGTTCGTGTACACGGTGAGGAACTGGTCGAGCAGGTACCCGTTCGCGCCGTGCAGCTCGACCCCGTCGAAGCCGGCCGCTTTGGCGTGGTGAGCCGCCTGGACGAAGTTCGCGATGACCTGATCGATCTCGGCCGTGGTGAGTTCGCGGGGAGAGGTCCACGGTCCGCGGCCGCCGTACTCGGGCATCATCTCGCCGATCGGCTGGACGGCCGACGGCGCGACCCGCTCCTCGCCGTACGCGCTGCCCTGCGACAACGCGCCCGCGTGCATCAGCTGGGCGATGATCGGGCTGCCGGCGGCGTGGACCCGCGACGTCACCCGCCGCCACCCGTCCACGTGCGCCTCGGTGGCGAGGCCGGGCTGGTTGCGGTACCCCTGGCTGAACGCGGTGTCCGGGTACGTCCCCTCGGTGATCACGAGGCCGAACCCACCGGCCGCGAACTCGGTGTAGTAGTCGGCCATCTCCTCGGTCGGCACGCCGTACTCCGCGGCCGAGACCCGCGTCATCGGGGCCACGGCCAGGCGGTTCGCGAGTTCCAGGTGGCCGAGGCGGGTCGGGCGGAGGCTGGGGCGGTCGGTCATAGGTACTCCCTTGTACTAGTGGCTGCGGAGGAGGTCGAGCGCGAGGTCGGTCGGGCCGTCGCCGTTGATCCCGGTCAGGTCCTGCGGGCACGCGGACACCACGACGACACAGTCGATCGCGGCCTCGAACGTGATCGAGTCACCCGGATCCGTTGGCGCGGGCAACCAGCTCAGTCCGCCGTCCGGATCCACCGGAACGTTCATGAACACGTTCACCGGCTGCGGGACGACGGCCGCGCTCAACCCGAGGTCGGCGAGCGCGTCGGCCAGGTTCTGCGCGCAGGACGGATGCCCCGGTACCCCGAGCCCGGCGTACCGCGTGGCGTCACAGGCCGCGATCAGCATGTCGTGCCGACCAGGCGAACCGTCCGCGACCAGGGTCAGGATCGGCCGGCGCTGATCGGTCACCAGGTCGTCCCCGACCGCGGGAAACACCCGCTCGGTCTGCGCTCGCGTATGCGCGGCACTGAGGTACTCGGTCAGCTCTGTTTGGCCTGACGTCGGGTCCGCGAAGGCGAACAGGTCGCCGACCTGCCCACCGGCCAGGTCCACCACCCGGATCCGGTCCCCCGCCGGCAACCGAACGGCCCGCCCACTCCGAGCGGGAACCATCACCCTGTCCTCTGCAACGATCGACATGCCTCGACTCAACCAGCCGAGGCCGCCCCCGGACGATGGACAGATCACCACCGTCCCGCCGATTCCCTGGACGATCCTCCACCCGTTGTCCCGATCTCTGCGCACACGACCGGTAACCCGCGCGCGTAGTCCCCCCACGATCTGAGACACTCTTCCCCGGGCCGTCGAGGCCCAGGCGCCAGTAGCTCAGCTGGATAGAGCGTCGGACTTCTAATCCGTTGGTCGCAGGTTCGAATCCTGCCTGGCGCGCCTTGTGATGTCTCAAGACATAGGCGACAGCCGAACCTACGATTCGTGGGTTCGGCTGTTGGTCTGTTTGGGGTGTTTTGGGGTCGGTCCGGGTGGCTTGCCGGTGGGTTGGTAGTCGCGGGTGGGGTCGAGGGTGAGTTCGCGCAGCAGTTCGCCGGTGGCGGCGTCGACGACGCGGATGTCGAGGTCTTGGACGAGCAGGAGGACGTGGGTTCGGGCGTGGGTTCGCCCGATGCCTATGTGGTGGAGCCGGCCGTTCAGGCGCAGGGTGACCACGCCGGTGTGGTCGACCCGGTCGGTGCGGACCCGGTAGTGGACCTCGCCGGTCCGGTCGATGCTCGGGGTTGCTTTCGGCCGGGCGTGATAGGCGGTCGCCGGGGTGGCTCGATGCGGCAGGGACCGGTGCGGCCTGCGCTGGTTGTAGGCCTGGACGAAGGCGTCGAGCAGCACTTGAAGTTCGGCGACGGTGGTGGGCTGGTCGGGTTGGGCGCGCAGCCACTTCTTCAGGGTCTGCTGGAACCGCTCCACTTTCCCGCAGGTGGTCGGGTGGTTCGGGCGGGAGTTCTTCTGGGTGATGTTCAGGCGGCGGAGTTCGGTCTCGAGGCCGTTGCGGCCGCCTTTCCCGCCGGACAGGCGGGTGGTGTAGACCATGCCGTTGTCGGTCAGTGTCGAGGCCGGGATCCCGTACTGCGCAACGGTTTCGCGGAAGCTGCTCAGCACGATCTGGCCGGTGATCCGCGGATGCGCGGTGACTGACAGGGCGTAGCGGGAGTGGTCGTCGAGCCAGCTGATGACCTCCACGTCGGGCCCGGGGGAATCGTCGGGGCGGGTGAGGCGGTAGTGGGTGAAGTCGGACTGCCAGCACTCGTTGGGCTGGTCGGCGGCGAACCGCAGGTACGACGACCTCGGCCGCTTGCCCGGGTCCGGTACGACGGCGCCCGCGCGGGTCAGGATGCGGTGGATCGTGGCCCGCGACAGCGCGGTGGCGTGGTGGTGCTCAAGATGCCAGCCGATCGTGTCCGCGCCCGCATCCAGCCCCTGCTCGGCCAGCTGTTTGCGCAGCGCGAGTACCAGCTCCACCGTCGCCGCCGGCGTGGCCCGCGGCGACGTCTTCGGACGCCGTGACCGCGGCACGAACGCCGCCTCGCCCTCGGCCAGATACCTGGCCTTCAGCTTGTAGACCCAGGCCCGATGCACCCCGTACCTCGCGGCGACATCGGCCGCGGTCTGACCCTCCACGAACAAGGCGGTGATGACCAACCGAGCCTTCGACATGCCCGAGCATCCAGCCCACCACACCTGTCGCCGATCACCCGAGACACGTGTCGCCTATGTCTTGAGACATCTGTCGCCTATGTCCTGAACCACAACACTGCCTGGCGCGCCTTGTATGTCTCAAGACATAGGCAACACCCGAACCCACGATTTGTGGGTTCGGGTGTTGCCATTTGGGGTGTTTGCGGGTGGTCCCAACCCATCAGCGAAGCACCCGGCGCACGCCCCGACCTCACTAGGCACAAGCGTCCAGGTCGGTGCCCTCCGATGCACCGGACGGTGAGAGCGGCTGGTACGTTGCGGCCGCGGTGGGTACCCGACACCTGTGAACGCCATCCGTGTTGGGCTTGTGGCAGATCCGGCCGCTCCGACCGAGGTCGCTCGGAGAATGACCGACCTGCGACCGCTCGACGGCAAGGACAACTGGGACATCGCCGTGGTGAGTGAGCCGTTCACCACCGGCTCCGAGGATGTCGAGACCGCGGTGGGCCGGCTGCAGGACCAAGCCCGCGAACAGCACTGGGACCTCGTGGTCGGCCTGACCGAACTCCCACTCCACGACCGCGAGGGCCGGCATCTGCTCGTGGAAACCGATCCACAACAACGAACCGCGGTGCTGTCGCTGCCGGCACTGGGCGGGCTCCGGATGCATGCCCGCGCCCGCAGGGCAGTCCGCTCACTGGTCAACGGGATGACCGACCCGGGAACCGATGGGGAGCGCCGCGTCGCCCTGCCGCGTCTGCGGGGCCGCTGGCGGCTGCTCCTGGGGATGGTGCTCGCCAACCGTCCGTGGCTCCTGGTCCCCGGTCTGAGTCCGCGCTCGTGGCGGCGCTGGCCACCGGGGCCGTGGCCACCGTCAACTCCACGGTCTGGCTACTCGCGGGTTCGATGCCGTGGTGGCGTCTGGTCGTCGCGAGCGTCGCCTCGATAGCACTCGTCGTCGGATGGCTGGTGATCGACGGCGAACTGTGGGACCGTCCCGACGACGACTCCGCGCAGGCCAAGGAGAGATCGCGCCTCTACAACGCCTCGACCCTGCTGACCCTGACGGTCGGCGTAGTCATCTGTTATGCCGCCCTGTACGTCGTGAACCTGGCATGGGCGTACTTCGTCCTCGACCCCGGTGTGATGGGCGGCTACGTCGACGTCCCGATCGGCCACGGCGACCTGTTCGTCCTGGCCTGGTTCGTCGCGTCGGCCGCAACCGTCGGCGGTGGCCTCGGATCGGGCCTGGAGTCGGACGAGGCGATCCGCGCCGCCGCCTACTCCAAGCGAGAACAGGACCGGCGCGAGCGCCTCGCGCGTGACGACGACGGTTCCTGACCCGATCCCAGGCCTGGGTCCCGCCGGTCCTCCGGTAGCGACGGTTGATCATCCGCGCGGCATCCGTCGAAGGCCGTCCAGCGATCAACTGGTGACTGATACCACTGCCGGGCGGCGGTGGCCGGACTGGACCGTGAGGGTCCGCTATCGGTCCATGTCCTGAACGACGATCTCTGGGCCCACGATCGGTGGCGCCCGAAACGCCGTGACCACGGCGGTTCATGCCCGGAAACCGGTCGGCCAGGCGATGGGCCTACTGATGGAGCGCTACGACTTCGACGCGGACCAGGCCTTCGCCGCGGCATGGTGGCGGCCTGCGGTGACCTCGCGCGGGACCAGCCCGTACAGCTTCATCGTCGGTCGTGGGTGTTCAGGTTCGCTCCAATGGACGCTCCCGCAACTGCTGACTGATCTTGTCGACTTTGGCTTCGAGGCGTTCCATGTCCTCGGCTTCGACGCGGAAGAGGAAGTGCTTGGCGCCGAGCAGCAGGATGGCCTGGAAGACCAGTTGCAGCCACTCGCTCTGCCAGTTCTCGAACGTGCTGGCGAAGAAGTTCGGCCAGAAGTCGCCCAGCGAGAACGGCTGCCCGTGCTCCTGCTGGTCGCTCTTGAACTCACTCAGCTGGGTGAAGAACTGCCCGAGCCACGAACCGAGGAACAGGATGAGCAACAGATAGACGGCACCCCACCGTCTGACATGGGTGTTCGGAGGGTGATCCCGGCGAGGATCCGGTTCGATGTTCTCGTAACTCATGGGTCCCGGTACCCAGCTCGAACCGACGAAGGTGAGGGCCGGACGCCGCGGGGCCACCCATCTTCCTTCCACGTTGTCGGCGGCTGTGTGCGAATGCTGACAGCGGGTACCCGCAACGTGTCCCGGCGAGGTAGAACCCATTGCCGCGTTTCGCCGGGCTCGAAGGCAGGACGCCCCCCGATGCCGACCACCTCCCCCCTCCCGACCGACGACTCCGACTTCCGCTCCTACGCGGTGCCGACCATCCGGGGCGGGATCCGCCATCACTTCCGCGACCACGCCTGGGCGGTCAAGGTGCCCCGACGGATGCAGAACCTCCAGTCCGAGATCAACGCTGTCACCCCCGAACTCGCCGGAGAACTCCACCGCTGGCCGACCCAGCAAGAGGTCGCCACCGCCCTCGCGGTAGACGTTGCCGACGTCAACGAAGCCGAGCAGGCCCGCGGCTGCTTCCAGCCCGCGTCACTGGACGTCCCGCCGTACCGCGACAGCGATCGACAGAGCCTGAGCGAGAAGGTCGCCGACCCGGCCGACACCTACGAACTGGTCAACCAGGTCCACTCACTACTCCCCGCGATCGACGACCTCCCGGACCGCGACAAGCTGATCCTGCACCGCCGGTTCGTCGACCATCGCACCCAGACCGAGATCGGCGTCGAGATCGGCGTCAGCCAGATGCAGGTCTCCCGCCTTCTCCGCACCATCCTGACCCGGCTCCAGCACGCCCTGTCCGTCTGACCGGTATGCGCTGACAGCGCATACCGGGTGGGTACCAAGGAGGTGGGTTGGCCCCTGAGGCATTCTCACCCCCCAATGTCCTCAGGGGCCGCCCCACAGGTGGGCAGCTTGCGGGTGCCGATCAGGTCTTGGGCGACGTCTCGCGCCGCTTCCGGCCGGCCGGCGACGAGGAGCCTGACGGGCGCGCGAACTGGAGCGTCGGTGCGTTGAGACTCAGGCTGGGTGGAGGCCGAATTCGTTCCTGTCCGGGTCGGCCATCTCGATGCGGTCAGCCCGGTCGGCGAGACGGGTCGCACCGAGTGAGAGCAGTCGTTCCGCCTCGCTGGCGGGGTCCGCGGTGACCAGGTCGAAGCGCTGCCGGTTCCTTGCTGTTTTGGGCTGGACCGGCGGTTCGTCCCACGAGTCCCAGGAGATCTTGGTACCGCCGAGCGGCGACTGAACCGCGGTCTGCCCGTTCTCGTCCAACACCAGCGGCCAGTCCAGCGCGTCGCGCCAGAACCGGCCGACGTCCGGTGATCCGTCACAAGTGACCTCGCCGAGGGAGCCGGTGCCGGCCAGATACTTGTTGCCCGGCTCGATCACACACAGCTCGTTACCGCCAGGGTCGGCCAGTACAACAAACTTGTCGTCGGGTGCTTGGCCCACGTCGAGGTGGCGGCCGCCCAGGCGCAGCGCCTTCTCGACGGTTCGCTGCTGGTGTTCAAGGCTGGTGCTGGTCAGGTGCAGATGCAGCTGTCGCGGGCCGAGCTGCGAGGTGTCGGAGGTGACGAAGCGGAGCCCGACCTGCGCCTCGTCACCTGGTACCAACGCACCGCCGGGCTCCGTGAGCACTTCTCGATCGAGCAGCCCAGCCCAAAAGGCCGCCACCGCGGTCGCGTCGGCCACGTCGAAGACCACTGCTTCAAGTCGTAGAGCCACCTCTACAACCTAGGGCGGGCTCCAGCCCTTGGCGACTGGTTTGCGTGGAGATCGAATCCCACGCGCCCGGCCAACCAGGTCATCTCACCTTGATGATGGTCCTGCCGCGGGTGCGCTCTGCGAAGGTGGCGGGGAAGTCGGACAGCTCGCGGACGGCCGTGACGAGGGGTGTGAGCCGTCCATCGCGGAGGCGACCCGCCAGCAGCGCCGCTTGTTCGCGGTTGGGCTCGACAACGAAGAAGATCGCCCGGCCGTCGCGGGGTTGGACTGTCGGCGGGTCGGCGACAGTGACGAGGGTGCCGCCGGGGCGTACCAGCGCGGTGGAGCGGTCGCGGATCGCGCCGCCGATCACGTCGAGCACTACGTCGACCTCACCGGCGTCCTCGAGGCGGTCGCCGTCCAGGTCGAGGAACTCGTGGACGCCCAGGGTGTCAGCGAGGTCCCGGTCGGAGGCCCGGCCGGTGCCGATGATGTGGGCTCCGGTCTCGCGCGCCAGTTGTACCGCGACGGAGCCGACGGAGCCGCCGACGCCGTGGACGAGGACGGATTGGCCTGCTTGAAGGCGAGCGTGGTCGAACAGCGCTTGCCAGGCTGTCAGACCGGGCATTGGCAGGGCCGCCGCGGTGAGGTGGTCGACGTCAGCGGGCAGCGGAGCCAGGTTGCGGGCCTCCACGGCGGTGTACTCGGCGAGCGAACCGTTGCGGGCCCAGTCGGTCAGCCCGAACACTCGCTGGCCGACCGAAAGACCGGTGGTGCCGTAGCCGAGCTCGACAACCACACCGGACAGCTCGTGACCGAGGACGCTTGGCGTACGGTCGCGGCCGGCGCGGTCCGTCCAGGTCCCGGGCCAGGCCGGCTCGTCTCGGACGAAGCCGGCGGCATGGACCTGCACGATGACGTCGTTCTCGGCGGCGTGGGGGTAGGGCAGCTCGGTCAAGGACAGCCCGTAGTCGTCGGCCTCGCGGTCCCGGACAGTGACGGCACGCATGAAAGTCTCTTCCAGTAGTCGTTGCTGGTTCACCTCGACCGTAGGCAGCCGAGGCCCGCCATCACTGGGCCACTCCGAGGCGGTTTCGATGGGCCACCCGCTCGGCTCACACCGTGGTCAGGAAATCGGACAGTTCACGCATGGTGTGGACGGCTGTCGGCGCGAAGTCGGTCTCAGGGTGCGCGTCGGTGTCTTCACTGTGAAACAGAACGGGCTCGAAGCCGGCGGCTTGTGCGGCGACCAGGTTGGTGGGGCGGTCGTCGACGAACACCGACTGTGCAGGGTCGAGGCCGGAGTGGCTCAGCACGGCCTTGTACGCGGCCGGGTCCGGCTTGCGAGCGCCGATCTCCGAGCTCACGAACCACCGTTCGACCTCGGCGTCGAGGTCGAACCGGTGACGCAGTAGCTCAGACCACGGCGCGGCGTCGTTGGTCAGCACCAGGGCGGTGATCCCGGCGGATCGGAGGCTGCTCAGAAGCTGCGGAACGCCTGGCGTCAGCTCGTGCCGCTGGCAGTAGTCGGCGTCGTTTGCGGTTCCTGGTACGCCCAGCAGCGACCAGAGTTCGCCGGTCGAGATCTCGCCGAGCGTGCAGCGGCGGTACGCAGCACGGATTTCCGCCTCGGTGCTCGGGCAGCGGTGGTCTCGCAGGTAGGGGATCAGGACGTTGCGCACGACATTGCTGTGCCGGTAGAGCACACCCATCGCATCCAGCACGACGAAGCGGTTGGGCATAGCGAAGACCTCCAGCGATCGACGAAGCAGAATTGTCTCGCGATGTCCGGGGCGCGGTGTCGGATCGGGGTGGTTGGGTTCGTAGCTGGGGTGAGGCCGCCGATGAGGGGCGGCGCCGAGGCGAGGAACCGCGATCATGAAGCTGACGACCATGACTCAGACGTGCGAGTCGTTCGCCCGTTCTTGGGGCCCGGCGCCGGACCACGCGCTCGACGTGGTCGAGTCCCGGGGCGACTCGAAGGGCGTGGCGATCCAGGTCTGTCGGCCGGCCGGGCGCCCGCAGTACGCGACGGCCTGAGCGACGCTGTCCCGACACCAGAGGAGATGATGGGCGGATGAAGTTCCTGGTTTCCGTGATCGACGACAAGGTCAACCCCGGCAGCACAGACCGGATGCCGGCTATCAGCACCTTCAACGAGCGGCTGATCGCCGACGGCTACTGGGTCTTCGCCGGCGGCCTCGCCGACACGACAGAAGCGACGGTGATCGACAACCGAGGCGAGCACGCGATCTTCAGCGACGGCCCGTTCGTCGAGTCGAAGGAGTACCTGGCCGGCGTCTGGGTCTGGGAGGTCCCCACCCTGGAACTCGCCCGCGACCTCGCCACCGAAGCCTCCAAGGTCTGCGACCGGAAGATCGAACTCCGCCCGTTCCAGTGACCAAGAAGCTTGCCTCACGCAAGCAGATTGGTGGGCGGCGCGGTTCGGATGGTGGCTGGTAGGCCGCAGACATTGGTGGTGAACACCGCTACGGTCGAGCGATGGGTGCTCATGAGGTGGCTCACGGTGGGCGGGTCTCGGGCGAGGTTGTCGTCGAGGAGTTCTCGTACGACGGCGGGCGGCAGGTCGCGGTGTACATGCCGCCGGATCCTCCCGAGGCGGTCGTGTTCGCCGGGGACGGTCAGCTGATTTCGCAGTGGGGTGGGCTGCTCGAGGCTGCCGACGTGCCGCCGACGATGATCGTGGGGGCTTACCGCACGGACGACCCGGACGAGATGGCGCGGATTCGGGAGTACTCACCGTCGTTCGACGAGGAGAAGTTCGCGGCGCACGAGAAGTTCTTCGTCGAGGAGGTGCGCGACCGGGTACGGTCGCGGTTCGGCGTGGCGTTGCCGGCGGAGCGTACGGCGGTCTGCGGCGTGTCGGCGAGTGGGGAGCTCTCGCTCGCTCTGGGACTGAGGCACCCGGAGATCTACGGCTCGGTGTTCTGCGCCTCGCCGGGCGGTGGGTACCAGCCGCCGGCCGAGTTGCCGCGCCCACTTCCGCGGACGTACCTCGTCGCCGGGACGCAGGAGCCGTGGTTCCTGGCGAACGCGACCAGGTGGGCGGACGCGCTTCGCGATGCCGAGGCGGACGTCGTGATCACCGAGCGGGACGGGAACCACGGGGACCCGTTCTGGCAGGAGGAGTTCCCGTTGATGGTCGCGTGGGCTTTCGGTCGTTAGGCTCGGTGGATGAGCCGAATCTTCACCGTCAGTTTCGCGTCGGTGTACCCGCACTACGTGACCAAGGTCGAGAAGAAGGGCCGGACGAAGGCCGAGCTCGACGAGGTGATCGAGTGGCTGACCGGGTTCGATCAGGCGGCGCTGGATGCGCACCTGGCCGCGGAGACGACGTTCGAGGACTTCTTCGCCGAGGCCGAGCTCAATCCCCAGGCGTCGCTGATCACCGGCACCATCTGCGGCGTCCGCGTCGAGACCATCGACGATCCGTTGATGCAGCAGATCCGCTACCTGGACAAGCTGGTCGACGAACTCGCCAAGGGCAGGGCGATGGCCAAGATCCTGCGCTAGGTGTTTGAAGCTTTTCCCAAGGACCAGCCGCAGGGTGATCGAGAACCTTCAACGACGAGGTTCAACGATACGCTTGATGCACATGACCGAAGAGATCGACCTCGGCCTGGCCGAGCTGCGGGAAGTCACCGCCTTCGCGATCGCCTGTGCGCGACCCGCCCTGGTGATCTTCGAGAACGAACGCCCCGACGACCGGCGCCCCCGAGAAGCCATCGACGCCGCCCAGGCCTTCGCCGAGGGCGGCCGGCGGACCAAGCTGATCCGGGACTGCGCCTGGGCCGCGATGCGAGCCGGCCAGGAAGCCAAGGACGCCGGCCTCCTCGCGGCCAGTGAGGCTGCCCGTGCCGCCTTGGCCGCCGCCAGCGCCGCGTACCTTCACCCGCTAGCGAAAGCCACCCAGGTCAAGCACATCCTCGGCCCGGCCGCCCACGCCGCCCGAGCACTCGAACTAGCCGCAGGCAACGACCCCACGATCGCCGCCCACCACCTCACCGAATGCGAAGCCCTCGCGAACGAGGTCGTGAAAGACGTCCTGAGCCGCTACCCGGCCGCACCCTCAGGTGGCGGCCGAGCCGGCGAACTTATCCGCCGACTGGACGCCGCCCTCCGCTGAGACGGTGCACGGGCCGCAGCGTCCCCGAATTCCGCTGCGACCCTGCTCACCTCGTGTGGCGGATCAGCTCCACCAGTAGAAGTAGTAACCGTCGGCGCAGCTGGCGCCACCGGGACAGGTCTGGCCCTCGCGGTAGTAGATCGGGCTGACCTGGAATCCGTAGTGCAGGTAGGTGTACCGCTCAGAGTCGCACTTGTTGTAGTTGTTCCCACACCAGTACTCACCGCTCGACTGCGTGCCCGCGGCCACGGTCGCCGGCGCCTCCTGCACGCGCGCCTCCTGCGCGTGCGCCGCCATCGTGCTCCCGGCCACCGCGGTCACGGCCATCCCTGCGACGGCCACCATCTGCGCGATCGCTCTCATCAGCTTGCTCCCTTTCGTCCGACTGCCGTTGCCTTGCACAACGGCAGGGACCGTAGGTGTCACCAGGGGCAAGCGATCGAGCACTTCGAGAATCCTCGAAACGACGCCGCCCCAGCCGGTGAGGCGGCTGGGGATCGGTCTTCGGTGTCAGCCGACCTTGATCGCGGTGATCTCGGCCGCGACGGTCACCTGGCCGGCGCCCTCGCCGCTGCGGTTCTCGTTGTAGCCGAACCCGTAGACGGCGATCGTGGTCGCGCCGTCGACCTTGACGGTCTTGGTGGCCGACGCGGTGAGCTCGACGAACCCGGCCTTCGAGATCGCGGTGCCCATGACGGTGCCGGCGTCCTGCCCGTTCTCCTCGCCGTACCGCAGGGCGAGCTGCGGGTACAGATCGGTGGTCGGCGCGACGTAGCCCTCCGACCCGGCGTCCTTACGGTCGAACACCGCGGCCGTGTTGATCAGGTACGTGCCCGCCTTCGGCAGCTCGAGCTCGCCGACCTTGGTCGCGTTCGCCTTCCAGGAACCGCCGATCTTCTCGATCGGCTGCGCCTTGATCGACGTGCTCGCGGTCTGCTGACCGTTCTCCAGCGCGCCGGCGACCTCCGGCTTCAGCGCCGGCATCCCGACGGTCTGGTTGAACACCTTGTACAGCGCGTCCCGGTACGCCGGGTAGAGATCGCGCTCGCCGATCGAACCGTCCCGGATCGCCGAGCTGTTGACGCTGTTGGCCGGGGCCAGCGTGGCGCTGTCCCGGCTCGGCTCCGCCGCGTTCGCGGAGTTGAGGACCAGGCCGACGGTCGCTGCGGCCCCCACCGCGAGCGCGACTCCCCCACCCACCATGGCCTTCTTGGTGAAACGCATCGAGTACTTCCCCCATCCGGATGAAACTCCCCCAGCCCTTCGCCGAGGGCAGCCGGAGCAGTACAGCACGGAACGCGATCGGGCGGGGAGATTCGTCACTGCATATTCATGCAAATCTCACCAAGCCACCGGGCCCAGACGGTCGACGAAGACGCCGGTCGGGCCGTCGGGGCCGAGGGTGGCGAGGCGGAGGATCGAGTCGGTGCCCTCGGTGACGGTGAGCTTGCCGGTGTTGTTGTTCATGTCGGTGGCCGCGAACGTCTTGTTCGCGACCTCGCCGGGAGTCGCCAGGTTGAACTTGATGCCGGGCAGCGCCTGGGCGTACCGGACCGTGATCATGTTCAGCGCCGTCTTCGAGGAGCTGTAGCCGAGTTCGTGCAGCTTCGAGAACGGCTGCTCCGGGTCCGTCACGACCGTGAAGGAACTACCGCCGCTGGACACCATCACCACCCGCGGGTTGTCCGCCGCCTGCAACAACGGCAGGACCGCTCGCGTCACCCTGATCGGGCCGTACACGTTGGTGTCGTAGACCGCGTGGATCTCGTCGGCGGTCGCGTCGGCCGGGTTGGTCCCCCGCCCGGGCGTACCGGCGTTGTTGATCAGGACGTCCAGCTTGTCGGTGTGCTCGCGGACCAGCCGGACAGCGTCGGCGACCGAATCGTCCGAGGTCACGTCCAGCGGGACCATCACCACGTCCGCGCCGCCGGCGATCAGCTTGGCCGCGGCCACCTGGCCCCGATCGACGTCGCGCGAGCCGAGGAAGATCCGCCAGCCCAGCTCGCCGAGCCGCCGGGCCGCCTCGAACCCGAGTCCCTTGTTGCCTCCGGTGATCAGTACCGAGGTCTGCTCCGTCGTCGTCATACCTACCCGACGAGGCGGCCGGATCGGAGGTAACAGATGATCACAAACCGGCGGGGAGACCTTAGTTTGGGAAGCATGCATGACCATGGGCGTCTGCATCCGCATCATCAGGAGCCCGGGGGGACGTTGGTCGGTGCCCGCCGGCGGTCGCTCGCGCTCGGGATCCTTTGCCTGTGTGCGCTGACCTCCGGGGTCGATCTCACCATCACCAACGTCGCGCTGCCCGAGATCGGGCGGGCTCTCGACGCCGGGACCGACGAGCTGCAGTGGACGATCGACGCGTACAACCTCGTCCTGGCCGGGATGCTCGTACTCGGCGGTGCGCTCGCGGATCGGGAGGGGCGGCGCCGGGTGTTCCTTGTCAGCTACGCCGTGTTCGCGCTCGCCTCGCTGGCCGCGGCGTTCAGCCCGTCGACGGGGGCGTTGATCGCGGCGCGGGCGGTGATGGGGCTCGGCGCGGCCGGGGTGACGGCGCCCGCGCTGGCGATCATCGCGTCGATGTACCCGCCGGACAAGCGGGGCCGCGCGATCGGTACGTTCGTGGTGTTCGGCGCGACCGGGCTCGCTGTCGGACCGATCGCGGGTGGGCTGCTGCTGGACCATTTCTGGTGGGGCTCGGTGTTCCTGGTCAACGTACCGATCATTGCCGTCGGCATCGTTCTCGGCGCGCGGACCATCCCCGAGTCGCGCGCCCCGGGACCGGCCGGCCGGCTCGACCTGGTCGGTGCGGTGCTCTCGGTCGTCGGACTCGGTGGCCTGCTCTTCGGCATCATCGAGGGACCCGGCCGAGGCTGGACCGCGCCCGTCGTCCTGCTCGCTCTCGGGATCGGTGTCGTCGGGCTCGCCGCATTCGTCGGGTGGGAACTGCGGACGAGCTCGCCCCTCTTCGACGTACGGATCCTGCGGCGCGCGCCGGTCGCGACCGGGGCGATCACCTTGCTGGTGGCGTACCTGCTGCTCACCTCGTACCTCTTCCTGAATCCCCAGTACCTGCAGGACGTCCGCGGTGAGTCGATCGTGTCGGTCGGGCTGATGTTCGTCCCGTTCGCGGTGGTGTTCGGGTTGTGCTCGTTGCAGGCCCAGCGGATCCTTCAACGGCTGGGCGCCCGGACCACGATCGCGCTCGGCCTGATCGTGACCGCCGGCGCGATCGTGGTCTTCGCGTTCGCGGGGACGCGGCCGCTCTGGGTCATGCTCGCCGGCACCGTCGTCCTCGGGATCGGGCTGTCCGTCCTGATCGCCCCGCCCTCGACCGTGGTGATGAACAACCTCCCCGCTGCCAAGGCCGGCGACGGCTCCTCGCTCAACTTCGTCAGCCGCTTCGTGGGCGCGTCGTTCGGTGTCGCGGTCGTCGGCTCCCTGCTCGCGAGCGCCTACGTCCGCGACCTCGATCCCGTCCTCCCCGCGCTCGACCCGGCCCAGGCCGACAAGGCCCGCGGCTCGTTGCAGGGCGCTCTCGAAGTCGCCGATACCCTGCCCCCAGCCACCGGTGACGCGCTGGCTTCGGCGGCCCGCGACGCCTTCGACCGGGGCGCCACCATCGCGTACCTCGCGCTCGCCGCCCTCGCCCTGATCGCCGCGGCCGTCGCGTGGTACACCCTCGACCGTCCGGACGGACCCGAGCAGACCACTCGTTGACCCGCCGCCGCGATCGCAGTTGGATCGGCTGGCATGAAGACGATCCTTTGCGCGTATCGGGTGAGTGATCTCGTCCGGTCGCTGCGGTTCTACCGGGCGCTCGGCTACTCCGAACTGGGGACGGTGCCGTTCGAGGACGGGTCCAGTCTGGTCTGGCTGAAGCTGCCCGGCGAGGCCACGGTCTCGCTCGAACTGGTCCACCGGCCGGCCGGCGGACCGGTGGAGATCAAGGGGTTCGAGCACCTGGCCATCGACGTCGGCGAGCTCGGCAGCACCCTGGAGCGGCTCACCGCGGCCGGGCTGGAACCAGGGCCGGCGGAACAACCCGGCGGACCGGACGGACCGACGACGGCCTGGCTGATCGACCCGGACGGGTACCGGATCGAACTCGTCGAGTGGCCGCCCGATTACCTGGAGAATCTCTCCACGGACGACGCGTCCTAGCCTCTACCCTCCGCGGCGGCCTCGTTCTTACCCTGGCCGGGTGAGCGTGATGATGCAGGGCTGGATGTTCGACGGCCTGCCGCTGCTGCGGTACGAGCCGACCGAGATGCGCATCCGGGTCCGCGCGGGCGGGACCGAGATCGCGGACACCACCCGGGCGATGCTGGTCTGGGAACCACGCCGCATCGTGCCGTCGTACGCCGTCCCGCTGGCCGATCTGCGCTGCGAGCCGGCCGAGTCCACGGTCGAGCCGGTACCGGCGCGCGGCCGCCTGCTCGATCCGGGGATCCCGTTCGTCGCGCACACGAGCCCGGGGACGACCGTGGACGTGGTGGCCGGTGACACCCGGTTCGCCGGGGCCGGGTTCCGGCTGGAGGACGAGGCGCTGGCCGAGTACGTCGTGCTGGACTTCTGGGCGTTCGACGAGTGGCTGGGCGAGGACGAGGTGCTGGTGGCGCATCCGCGGGACCCGTACCACCGGGTCGACGTCCGGCAGAGTTCGCGGACGGTCCGGCTCGAGGTGGACGGCGTCCTGCTGGCCGAGAGCAGCCGCCCGGTCCTCGTGTTCGAGACGAACCTGCCGATGCGGTACTACCTGCCACGCGCGGACGTCGTCGCCGAGCTGGTCCCGTCCGACCGCAGCTCCGCCTGCGCCTACAAGGGCCACGCCACGTACTTCTCGGCCGCCGGCTACACCGACCTGGCCTGGAGCTACGCCGAACCGCTCGACGGGGCGACCCAGCTCGCCGGGTTGATCGCCTTCCTCGACGACAAGCTGACGGTGTCCGTCGACGGCCGCCACCGCGAGCAACGGCCCTCCCCCGGCGCCGTGATCTTCCGCGACCGCCTCGGCCTCAAGCAAACCCAGCAGCAGTCCTAGTCCGCGTCCCGCCGCAGCTCGTACGCCTCCCGGAAAGCGGCCAGCGGATCCGCCACCGGACCGACGTGCCGGAGCTTGTCGGGATTGCTGACCGTCCGGATCGTCTGGACCTGGCCGTCGACGATGTCCAGGGCCCACGTACTCAGCACCTTGCCGTCCCGATCCCGGAAGATCGCTCCCGGTTGCCCGTTCACCTCGTGCGGCTCGACCCGCGCACCGAGCCCGCCGAACAGCGACACCAGCTCGGCGAGGACCCAGCTCACCCGGTCGACTCCGAGGAAGCGGTCCGCCCACTGCGGAGCCTTGCCGCCGCCATCGCCGACCAGCTGCACATCGGCAGCCAGCAACGCGGTCAGCCCGTCGACATCCCCGTCCCGGAACGCGTCGAGGAACCGCCCGGCCAGCTCCGTACGCTCCACCCGGTCGGCCTCGAACCGCGGCCGCCCCGCGTCCATGTGCCGACGCGCCCGGACCGCCAACTGACGGCACGCAGCCTCCGACCGACCCACGGCGGCCGCCACTTCCGGGAAGGTGAACGCGAACACCTCCCGCAGTACGAAGACCGCGCGTTCCAACGGGGTGAGGCGTTCGAGCAGCAACAGCGCCGCCATCGACAGCGAATCGGACAACTCCGCCGAGCGCTGCGGATCCTGGTACGGATCGGCCAGCAGCGGCTCAGGGAACCACGGCCCCACGTACTCCTCCCGCCGGACCCGAGCGGACCGCAGCACGTCGATCGCGATCCGGCTCACCGTGGCCGACAGGAACGCCTTGGCCGACCTCGGTTCCGTCGGCGTGCCCTCGTATCGCAGCCACGCCTCCTGGACGGCGTCCTCGGCCTCGCTGACACTCCCCAGGATCCGATAGGCGATCGAGAACAACAGCGGCCGCAACTCCTCGAACTCCTCGGCCCGAGTCACCACGGCACCGGACCCTCCTCGCCGAAGAAGCCGCCGGTCGGCCCGTCCACCCCGAGCGTAGCCAGCCGGACGACGACCGCGGCGCCCCGCGCGACGGTGAGGAACCCGGTGTGGTTGTTGCTGTCGGTGTCGACATACCCGGGCGCGGCGGCGTTGACGAGGAAGCCGTCCTTCCGCAGCTCGTTCGCGTACTGCACGGTCAGCGCGAGCAGCGCGGTCTTCGACGGGAAGTACGCCGCGGACGGCAGCAGCCCCGCGAACGGTCCATCGGGATCACTCGTCAGCGCCAACGACGCACCGTGGCTGCTGACGTTGACGATGCGCGGTGCCGACGACCGCCGGAGCAACGGCAACATCGCCTGTGTCACCGCGATCACCCCGAACACGTTCGTCTCGAACACCGACCGAACCATCCCCAGCTCGACCGAACTGGGAACCTGGTCGTACGCCTCCGCAGGCGAAACCTGACCCGACCCGGTGATCCCGGCGTTGTTCACCAGCACATCGAGCCGCCCGTACCGCGCCTCGATCTCCACCGCGGCCGCAGCAATACCCGCCGAGTCGGTCACGTCCAGAGCCACCGCGCGGACGTCACCCCCACCCGCCCGCAGTACGGCCGCAGTGTCCTCACCACGCCGCGCATCCCGAGCCCCGACCAGCACCGCCATCCCCAACCCGGCCAACTGCTCGGCAACCCCACGCCCGATCCCCTTGTTCGCCCCGGTCACCAACGCGACCTTCGTATCCTCGCTCATCTCCGCTCCCGTCCCGGAAAGGTTCGCTTCACCACCCGAGACGAAACAGCCGCACGGATCTGTGACATCACCCAGGGAATCGGGTCAGCAGGTCCTCGACGCGGTACGCCCGGCCGGCCTGGCGGTGGGTCTGCCAGGTTTCGGGGGTCATCGCGCCGTCCAGTGCGGCGAGAGCTTCGGTCAGTTCCTCTTCGAGGTACGGGTTCGGCATTTCGAGGCGGTCGCGCATCGCTTCCTCGGCGCCGAAGAGGTGGGCCGCGCCGACCAGGTCACCGTTGCGGAGCAGGAGGTTCATCGTGGTGTTCGCGAACGCCATCGTGAGGCTCGGGCTGCCGAGGGCGACCACGGTGTCGACCAGGGCGCGGGCCTCGGCCTCGGCTTCGGGGAGGCGGCCGGCGACGATCAGCAGGTACGCGAGGTTCTGGCCCTGGACGGCGGCTTCGTGGACGTCGCCGAGTTCTTCCAGCAGAGCAAGGGATTCGCGCATCAGGGACTCGGCACGGTCGAGATGGCCGAGCTCTTCCTCGACACCGCCGAGGTTGCCGAGGACGCGGGCCAGCCGGCCTGGTTCGTCGAGGCGACGGTGCTGGGTGAGAGCTTCCTCCAGGAGATCGCGGGCGGCGTCGAGCTGACCGAGTTGGAGCTGGGCCGTACCGAGCAGGCTCATCGAGAACGCGATCCCGGCCGCGTCGTCGAGGGTCCGCGCCATCGCGAGACTGCTGGTCGCCACCTCCTGGGCGCGCTCGATCTCGCCCTGCATCAGGAGCAGGTTGCCCAGCCCCCGCAGACAGGCCGCGAGGTTCTTCGACGGTTCCGCGCCGGCCCGGGCGACGACGTGTTCGTGCCAGCGCCGGCCCTCGGCGACGTACCCGCCGAGCAGCCAGACCCACCCGAGCGCGGCACAAAGCCGGAGCCCGGTGCCGATGTCCCCAGCCGCCTCAGCCGAGTCCGGGACCGCCCAACCAAGAGCGGCCCGGAAGTTGCCGAGCTCGGTCTCCGCCAGTTCGAGCGCGGTGCCGTGGGTGGACTCCCGCATCGCCAACAGCTTCTCGGCCACCTCCGCGTAGTACTCCGCGTGCGCTCGGCGGGCGGCCTCCTCCTCGTCCCCGGCGCGCAGTTCGTCATCGGCGTACTGGCTGATCGTCTGCAGCAGCGAGATCCTGGGACCCGCGTCGGAGTCGGTCGAGATCGTGACCAGGCTGGCGTCGTTCAGCTCCGCAACCACGTCCAGGGGATCCTCCTGGCCCAGCCCCGGGCACGCGATGGCGGCGACCGCGTCCAGGTCGGCGCCCCCGGCGAACACGGCCAGCCGGCGGAACACGCGCCGATGGTCGGGAGCGAGCAACTGGTACGACCACGCGATCGTGTCCCGCAGAGTCCGTTGCCGGGACGGGGTCACGCTGCTCGTCGAGGCGATGTCGAGCGCCTGGTCGATCCGGGCCAGCAACGCCTTCGGACCCAGCAGGCGGACCCGGGTCGCGGACAACTCGATCGCCAGCGGCAACCCGTCCAGGTGCCGGCAGATCGCGACCACGTCGGCCACGTTGCCGGCCGTGAGCGCGAACCCCGGCTGGACCGCCTGGGCCCGTTGCACGAACAGCTGGACGGCCCCGGATCGCTCCGCCGCCGCCAGACCCACCTCGTCGGGCAACGCCAGCGGTACGACCGGGTGCTGGTGTTCGCCGACGAGTCCGAGCGGCCGCCGGGACGTCGCGAGGACAGCCACGTTCGGCGCGGCCTCGAGGATCGCGGCGACCACCTTGTCGGCGTCCTCGACCTGCTCCAGGTTGTCGAGGACCAGGACGAGCGACCGCTGGGCGAGGTGACTCATCAGCGGACCGGGCGCCCGGTCCCGTGCGGGGAAGTCGAGCACCTCCGCGATCGACGTCCACAGCACCTGCTCGGTCTGCGCGGCCGCCAGCGGCACGAAGTACACGCCGTCGGAGAACCCTGCCGTCAAGGCGGCCCCGGCCGCGATCGCCAGCCGCGTCTTCCCCGCGCCACCTGGTCCGACCAGCGTCACCAGCCGCACGTCGGGCGAGCGCAGCAACTCCGTGAGCCGCGCGAGCTCCGCATCCCGGCCGAGCAACGGCGTCGCCGGGACCGGCAGGCTGGACGACGTGCCGAGGGTCCGCAGCGGCGGGAACTCGTCCTGCAGCCCGGCCACGGTCAGCTGGTACAGCGACTCGGGCTCGGGAATGTCCTTCAGGTGATGGGATCCGAGGTCGCGTAACGAGACCCCACCGCTCAACCCGGTCCGGGCCAGGTGGACGGTCGCGGCGGACACCACGATCTGTCCGCCGTGTGCGGCCGCCGCGATCCGGGCGGCCCGGTGCACGTCCATCCCCCAGTAGTCGCCGTCGTGGACACCGGGCGAGCCGGTGTGGACGCCCATCCGGACCCGGACCCGTTCGCCGTCCGGCCAGCTGTGGTCCGCGAGCCTCCGCTGTGCCTCGGCGGCGGCGCCGACCGCGCCGGACGCCGTCGGGAACACGACGAAGAAGCTGTCCCCCTCGGTCCCCATCTCCGTCCCACCGCACTCGGCCCAGACCCCGCGCAGGATGCGGCGGTGCAGTGCCAGCGCATCGACATAGCTGCTGCCGAGCCGGGTCAGGAGCAGGGTGGATCCCTCGATGTCCGAGAACAACATCGAGACCACCCCTGACGGCAGGGTCCTCGTCGAGGCACCCGGCTGCCCCACCATGCCGAGAGTCTCGCAGACCCGACCGCGTCCAGTCCCGAGTAGACGCTGTCTACCTCGATAGTAGACACTGTCTACGTGCTCGCTCTGGGACTGCTCACACTGGCCGCCGCCTGCCATGCCGGCTGGAACCTGCTGGTGAAATCGTCGGGACACCAGGGCCCGGAGTTCGTCTGGCTCTACGGCGCGATCCCGGCCCCGGCCTCGCTGGTCCTGCTCGGCTGGGCCGCCGGGCACGACGGCGTCGGCAACGCCTGGTGGGCCGGTCTGGTCAGCATGGCCCTGCACACCACGTACGCCGTGGTCCTGCAGTGGGCGTACAAGGCAGGCGACTTCTCGGTCGTGTACTCCGTGAGCCGCGGGATGGCGCCGGTGCTCGTCGTCCTCGTCACGATCCCCTGGCTGGGTTCACCCTCGACGGCAGCGTGGTGCGGTGTCGCGGCGGTCCTCGTCGGCGTGCTGCTCATGGACCGGGTCTCAGCTCGGCACAACCGCGGATCGTGGCCCGGCCTCCTGGTCGCGGCGTGCAGCTGCGCGTACACCTTGTGGGACGGGTACGCCGTCGCGACGCTAGGCGCACGCGTCCTGCCCTACCTCGCCGTCGCGAACCTCGGCCAGCTCGCCCTGCTCACACTGGTCCTGATCCCCCGGCGTGGCCGGCTCGGGACTGTCCTGGCCTCTTGGCGCCAGGCCGTCCCGATCGCGCTGCTGGCCCCGGCGAGCTACGGCCTCGTCCTGGTCGCGTTGTCGCTCGCCCCCGTCGGTACCGTGGCCGTCGGGCGCACCCTGAACGTTGTCGTCGGCAACCTCTTCGGCGTCGCGATCCTGCGCGAGCGGATCACCCTCACCTCGGCCGCCGGCCTCGCGGCCGTGGTCACCGGCGTCCTGCTCGTCTCCACCTGACGAGCGCGCTGATCAGCGGGCGCCCGCGGCGCGGAGGATCTTGGCGATCTCGTCGTACCCGCTGTCGGTGGCGTGCTGGAGCGGGGTGACGCCGCCGCGGTCCGGGAGCGACGGGTTCGCCCCGGCGGCCAGCAGGATGCGGACGATCTCCTGCCACTGCTCGGTCCCCTTGCCGAGGATCACCGCTTCGAGCAACGCGGTCCAGCCGAGGTCGTTGACGTGGTTGACGTCGATCCCGGTCTTCACCACCCGCCGGACGTAGTCGACGTGACCGCGTTCGCTCGCCGGGATCACGGAGAGGCCGCCGAACCGGTTCCGCAGCTTCAGGTCCGGGCCGGCCGGCAGCAGCGTCTCCAGCATCGCGACGCTGCCGGTGACCCCGGTGACCAGCCAGGCCGAGTCGCTCCGGTCGTCCTGCGCATCCGGATCCGCGCCGAGCCCGACCAGCAAACGGGCCGTTTCGACGCGATCCTTCAGCGCGGCACGCAGGAGCGCGGTACGACGGTTCGCGTCCTTGCTTTCCAGGGGCGCTCCAGCTGCGAGTGCGGCAGCGACCTTGTTCGTGTCACCGGAATCCGCGGCCGCGAGCAGGGCCTTCGGCGCCTCCCCACGGGACGGCGGCGCCGTGGTCAGGACCGCGGACACCGCCTTCTGATCACGGGCGCCCTGGACCGGCGTCACGCCGTCCCGCTCAGCCGGGAGATCACGGTTCGCCCCGGCCGCGATCAGGAGGCGCACGGTCTCGACGTACCGCGGGCTGCCGTCACCGAGCAGGACCGCTTCGTGCAGTGCGGTCCAGCCGAGGCGGTTGACGTGGTCCACGGTGATGCCGGCGCGGAGGAGGCGGGCGACGACGGGAGCGTGACCGCGTTCGGCGGCGCGGATCAGGGCGGTACCGCGGTAGCTGTCCAGGCTGCGCAGGTCGGCGCCGTGGGCCAGGGTCAGGTCGAGGAGTTCGAGGTACCCCTCGCTCGCGGCGATCAGGTACGCGCTCTGCACGGTGTCGTCGACCGCGTTCACGTCGGCGCCGGCCGCGACCAGCCGCCGCGCCTCCGCGACGTCGTTCTTCCAGGCGGCGGCGATCAGCTGGCGGTCGAGCGCGTCGGCGGTCGGCACTGGGGTGGTCCTCGGTTTCTCGCTCGGTTCCTGGCTGGGGCTGGGGCTGGTGGTCAGGGCGGACGGGCTCGGACCCGACCTGCCTGACGGCTCGGTGGACGGCTTGGCGGACGGGGACGCCGCGGCTGTAGTCGGTCCGGCCTGCGGCGCAGTCTGCTCGGTGGAGCAGGCCGCGACCGTCACCAGCATGACGGCAGCCACGGCGGCCGCGGTGATCGGCCTGCTCATCGGCGCGGCGGGGTGAGGGCAACGACCTCGTACGGCGGCAGCCCGACCGGCTCGTCGAACTTGCTGTCGACCAGCAGCAGCCGGCCCTGTGCGAGCTTCGCGGTGGTGAACACGCGGTCCGGGTCGGTCGCGGTCGCGCGGACCAGGGTGGCCGCAGTCCCGTCCGGGGCCAGTCGCAGCGTGGTCAGGACGCGGGAGAAGTTCCGGACGACCCAGAGCTGCCGGCCCTGCTGGACCAGGCCGTCCGCGTTCACCAGGTCGGTGTCACCGGTGTCGACCAGGGTGGCCCGGCCGGTCCGCAGGTCGAACCGCCACAGCTTGCCGACGTTGCCCTGGGCCACTACCAGCGCACGGCGGTCCGGCGAGAGCACGATGCCGCCCAGGTTGAACCCGGTCGCGGTCGGGATCGTCGCGGTCGCGTCCGCCCAGGTCCGGATCGTCCAGCGGCCGTGCTGCTCGGCTACCCGGAAGATCTGCGGCGCGTTCGAGTTGGTCACGTACGCGGCGCCGTCCGGGCCGATCGCCAGGTCGTTCAGGAAGGTGTTCGGTACGCCGGTCCGCAGTGCGGCAAGCAACCGGCCGGACCGGTCGTACACCCACAGGTCGGGCGCGCCAGGGTGGTCGATGCCGTTCGGCCCACCCGCGACGTACACGCGGCCCTTCGCGTCCACGGTCACTCCGCGAGCGGTCCAGCGGCCGTCCGTCCCGTCACCGGCCAGCCACTCGGTCGCGGCCGAGGACCGCAGCGAGCCGCGGTGGATCTCGCCGCCCGTCGTCTCGGACACGTAGAAGCGCTGGGTGCGAACGTCGTACCCGATGCCCTCGTACTTCGAGCCACCCGCGCCGTTCACCACCGGGTCGCCCGGCAGCTGATACGTGGCGGAGTGGGCGGACGCGAACGGCGCGCCGACGCCGAACAGGACGGCGGACAGCGCCAGGGTCGCGGTGAGGGAACGGACGGCCATGAGTACCTCGCAACGGTCGGTGGAAGGTCGATGTGTCCAGCCTGGCCCGGGACGGACGCGGGGACGACGGGCGATCGGCGACGATGAAGTAGCCGATCGGATGATTCGGTCCCGGCCCGATCAGGCCTACCATCGGCTCCACATGACCACTTCACCCCCGCGACCGAGCACACCAGCCTGGGCCGCCGGCATCCTCGGCCGCGCCAACGGACTGGTGACGGTCCTGCATGCCGCGTTCGTCGTCCTCGTCGTGGCGTCCGCGGTGCGGTACCTGTCCGGGCACGGCTTCGGGGACCAGGCCCCGTGGGTGCTGACCGGAGCCGCGGTGCTGCTGGCGACGTACGCCGCGCACCGGTTCCTGCCGAGTCAGGTGTGGCTCGCGGTGCTCGTACTGGTGTGGTTCGGGCTGGCGTTGCTGGCTCCGTCCTTCGCCTGGTGCGCCGTACCGTTGTCGTTCGTGGCCCTGCGTGTACTGCCGTTCTGGCCGGCCTGTGCGGTCGTGGCCGGGATGGTGGCGACCACGGTGGTCACGTGGACCCGGATGACCGATCGGCTGGATCCCACCATCGTGCTCGGCCCGGTGTGCGTTGCTGTCCTCGCCGTCGGTGCGTACCGGGCGCTGGAGCGGGACGCGCTCGCGCGGCAGGCGCTGCTCGACGACCTGAGCGCGGCACAGGGCGATCTGGCCGACGCGCAGCACCAGGCCGGCGTACTGGCCGAGCGGGCGCGGTTGTCGCGGGAGATCCACGACAGCGTCGCCCAGGGACTGTCCAGCATCAACCTGCTCCTGCAGGCCGCCGATCGCGAGTGGGAGGACCGCCCGGCCGCGGCCCGCCAACACGCTTCCCAGGCAGCAACGACCGCCCGCGACAGCCTCGACGAGGTACGGCGCGTCGTCCGCGACCTGGCCCCCGCACAGCTCGCCACCGCACCCGGGGAGCCAGCACTGCCCGCTGCACTCCAACAGACCTGCGAGCGCCTCGCGGAGCATGGCGGCGTGGAAGTGCGGATCCAGGTGCACGGCACGCCCGTACCGCTGGGCCCGGAGATCGAGACCGCCTTGCTCCGCACAGCCCGTGGTGCGCTGGCCAACGTCCTCGAACACGCGGACGCCAGGACCGCCGTGGTCACGCTGACCTACCAACCGGACGCGGTCACTCTCGACGTCCGCGACGACGGCCGCGGCCTGCCCGTCGATCCGCCGGTGAGCGAGCCGGATCGCGGCCGCGGCCTGGCCGGGATCCGTGATCGCCTGCAGGGACTCGGCGGCACCCTGATCCTGGAGAGCGAACCGGGCGAGGGGACTGCGCTGGCCGCGTCCGTTCCGTTGGAGCACGCGTGACTGGAACACAGGTGATTCGGGTCGCGCTGGTCGACGACCACCCGGTGGTCCGGGCCGGGATGCGCGCGCTCGTCGACGGCCAGGAGGACCTGTCCGTCGTCGGTGAGGCCTCGGACGCGCACAGTGCCGAGCAGTTGGTCGCCGCGGTCCGTCCGGACGTCGTCCTGATGGACCTGAACCTCGGCGACGGACCTGGTGGAGCCGAGGTCACCGCGCGACTCCGTGCCTTCCCCGAACCACCTCGGGTACTCGTCCTCACCACGTACGACACCGAGGCGGACATCCTCGGCGCGATCGACGCGGGCGCCTCCGGGTACCTGCTGAAGGACGCACCACCGGAGGACCTGTTCCGCGCGATCCGCGGGACCGCGCGCGGCGAGGTGATCCTCGCTCCGGTGGTGGCCGCCCGGTTGGTGAAGCGGGCCGGCTCCACGGCCACCACGCTCACCGAACGCGAGGTGGAGATCCTCGGGCTGCTCGCGACCGGGCAGTCGAACCGGGAGCTGGCCAAACAGTTGTTCGTCAGCGAGGCGACGGTGAAGTCCCACCTCTCGCACATCTACACCAAGCTCGGGGTGGACACCCGCGCGGCCGCGGTCGCCCGCGCGATCGAACAGCGGATCATCCGCCCACCCGGCTGAGAGAGCGCTTACCTCGAGTTCTCATCAACTTCTCAGCGTTCCACGGCCCGAATCCGGAACACCGGACCGGCCTTCCTCCGTTGGTTTTTCAACAGCAGCACTCCGCCGACGAGAGGACGTCCCCGTGGCACTCCTGGGCATCGCCGCGCCGCCGGACACCCGCCGCGCACAAGCCACTACGGAACTCCGCTACCCCGACGACGCCGTCGTGGTCCTCGCCGGCATCCCCGGAGCGGGCAAGAGCACCCTGCTCCGCCGGCTGTTCCCCGACCCGGACAACGGCAACCTCCAGGTCCTCGACTCGGAGCGTCTGCGGGCCCGGTGGATCCCCGTCCTCGGTGCGATCCCGTACGTCTGGTGGCGCCCGTTCCTGCACCTGACGTACTACGGGATGGTGCTGCGCGCGATGCGCCGCGGTGGCCCGCTGCTGGTGCACGAATGCGCGACCCGCCCGTTGTCCAGGTACCTGATCGGCTGGGGCGCACGGTGGTCGGGGCTGACCGTGCACCTCGTCCTCCTCGACGTCCCGGAGGACGTGGCCCGGACCGGCCAGCAGGCTCGCGGCCGCATCATCCGCCCGCACGCCATGGCGACCCACACCCGCCGCTGGCCACGCCTGCTCGCCCAGGCAGCCCGTTACCCCGGCCGGATCGTCCCCGGCGCCGCCTCCGCCGTCATCATCGACCGGCAGCAGGCCGACCAGCTGCAGACAGTTGCCTTCGGCACCAAACCCTGAAGCCGCGGGACGGTGCGGGGAGAGATACTGGGGCGATGAACCTCGTCGTCCGGACCGCCCAAGCCGCTGATCTGCCCGCCCTCACCGCGCTCCGCTGGCGCTGGGCCCGAGCGGACGAGGTGGCATCGCCCGAGGTGCTTCGCGAGTTCGGCGCCGACCTGGAGCGCTGGATGACGGCCCAGGGTGACGCGTCGGTCTGTCAGCTCGCGGTGCTCGACGGTGCGCTGGTCGGGATGGCCTGGCTCGCGGTGTTCGACCGCGTCCCGAACCCGGGCGACCTGACCAGACGCTCCGGTGACGTGCAGAGCGTCTTCGTCCTTCCTGGGCACCGCGGACTCGGCATCGGCCGTCGCCTGATGGAGGCGATCTGCGCCACTGCCGACGCCCGCGGTGTCCGGAAGCTCACCGTCGACTCCCGCGAGGAGACCGTGCGGTTCTACGAAGCGCTGGGCTTCACCAGCACGGGCACGCTGCTCCAGCGCACTGGTCAGTGAGCCCGCTCGTCGCCGGTCCAGTCCGTGTTGAACCCGCCGAGGTGCGGGTGGTACATGTCGTCGCCCGCGTGCTGGGTGAACTCGACCTTGATCCACAGTGCGTCCAGGTCGAACTGCTTCACGCATGCGTCGATCAACGCCTGGGCGAGCCGTGCCCGGGTCTCGTACTGGCGGCCCTTGCGGATGTCGCACATGATCAGCGCCGACGGCGTGGGCGGGCCGTCCTCGTGACAGCGCCAGACCGCGCCTTCGCCGAGGTCGTGCACCGAGACGGTGAGCAGGTCCATCCCCACCTGCATGATCTCGGCGTAGATCGTGCCGATCGTCCGCGCCAGGTCACGCTTGGCCACCGGCTCGAGGGTCAGAGGTAGGTCGAGCTGGATCGAGGGCATCAGGTGTCCTTCCTGTCGAGCGGGGATTCGAGGGACCGCGCGGCCGCGAACAACAGGTGCTCGTTGCCGACGGCACTGACCAGCTGGACCGCGACCGGGAGCCCGTCCACCGCACCCACCGGCACACTCACCGCGGGAACGCCGGCCAGGTTCCACGGACTGGTCAACGAGAGCAACGCGGCCCGGACCTCCAGCTCGGTCCCGTCCACAGTCACGGACCGAGCGCCGATCGGCGGCGCCACCACCGGTACCGTCGGCAACGCCAGCACGTCGTACCCCGCGAGCAGCTCGTCCACGATCGCGCGGAACTCCCGCCGTACCTGGTCGGCCCGGGCGTACTCGGCCGAGGTGATCCCGCGTCCGCGATCGAGGCGGGCCAGGACCTCGGGATCCACGCGATCGCGATCGTCTCCGAGGTGACCCGCGTGCACGTTGTACGCCTCTTTCCCTTGTAGGGTTGAGAAAACGTCGAAGAGCGCAAGGTCGAACGACCACGGTACCGACGCCACCTCGAACCCGGCCCGGTGGACCAGCTCCGACCCCACGGCCTCGACCCGCGGATCCGTCACCGCGATCTCCCCCGGCGGGATCCACCCCACCTTCAACCGTTCACCCGCACCCGGCAACCGCCGTCCCACGATCGCCTCGTACGCGACCCGCGTGTCCTCCGAAGAGCCGGCGAACAACCCGACATGGTCGAGCGACGGCGCCAACGGGTACACGCCGGTACTGGAGATCGCGTCGTACGCCGGCTTGAACCCGGCCACCCCGCAGAGCGCGGCCGGGACCCGGACCGAGCCGGCCGTGTCCGTGCCGAGGGCGAGCGGGACCATGCCGGACGCCACCGCGACCGCGCTGCCCCCGCTGCTGCCGCCCGACATCCGGCCGGGATCGTGGGGATTGCGGGAGGGACCGTGGACCGAGCGGTCACCGGTCGCTCCGTACGCGAACTCGTGCAGCGTGGTCTTCCCGACGAGGACGGCACCGCAGTCCCGTAACCGCTTCACCACGTCGGCGTCGACCGAGGCCGGGCCGCCGAACGAGGTTGCCGAGCCGCAGGTGGTCGGCAGGCCGGCGACGTCGACCAGGTCCTTGACCGCGAACGGGATCCCGTGCAGCGGGCCACGATCGATGCCTGCGGCAAGTTCCTCGTCGGCGACCCGTGCGGCCTTCCGGGCGTCGTCGCCGGTGACCAGGACGAACGCGTTGAGGATCGGGTTCTGGTGATGGATCTGGCTGAGCGCCTGGTCGACCAGCTCGGCCGAGGTGGTGTCGCCCCGGCGAAGCGCTCGCGCGAGGGTGACGATCGAATCAGTACCTGGTGAGTTCATGCGGCGAATCCCGGAAGCAGACCGAGAACCGGCACGGCGACCGCGGTACACAAGGTCATCGACGCCACGTTCCCGATGAACGGATGGAAGGTGTTCGGCAGCCGGGCCGCGATCGCCGCGGCGACCGGCGGACCGACGATCGCGCCGAGCAACGCCCCGGCCACGACGGACTGGGCCGTCCCACCGAAGGCCAGCACGGTCGCGGGCGCGACGGACACGACCGGCACGAAGGTCGGGTAGAACCCGTGCGCGGCCCACTTCCGCCGCCAGAGCAGCACCCCGGCGACGGCGGTGAGGACCTGGCTCGCGAGCACCTCGGGGAACAGACCCGAGCCGTACACGAGCAAGGACGGGTTGAGCAGATGGACCAGCAGAGCCCCGAGGATCAGCGCCGCACTCGCCCACTCGTTGCCGAAGAACTGCGCCTCGCTGAAGTCGGCCAGCGCCCTCCGCACAACCCAGAACCGCGACGCCTCAGGACTCGCTGCACCCGGCCCTCGCCACCTACCAGGTGACGGCATCCACGGCAGCCGACCGCAGAGCCAGAACGCGATCACGGCACCGACGGTCATCCCACCGGTGGCACCGACGACGAGGGGAAGGTCCCACGGCTCGCAGATGTACTTGATCGCGAGCAGGGCGATCGGCGGCGTGAGGAGTGCTCCGAGCACGGTCCCCGTCACGGCGACGGACCACCGCGGGCCGAAGTGGATGACGATCGCGGGCGCCACCGAGACGAGCGGGACGAACAACGGTTGCCACTGCCCCGCTCCCAGCGTCCATCCCCACAGGAGGTTGCCGAGCACGAGACTGCTCACCCCGCTCCCGACTGCCCACGGCCAGATCCCGGAACCGCAGGCCTGGACGAACCCTTGCCACGTCCACGACCGCCGGTACGCCAGCTGCGCGAACGCCCCACCGAGGAGCAGACCCGCCGACGCGGACGCGACCGCGTAGTACTGCGGCTCGCTGACGGACGCGACCAACCAGATCGCGAGCCGCCCGATCTCGGCGTACTCCCCGTCCCACGGTTGCCACGCGGTGGTCCGGAACTCCCCGGCGAGGACGGTGACCAGAACCGCGCAACCGATCACACAACCGGCGATGCCGACGGTGTAGGCGACCGGGCGACTCCACAGGCGCCGCGAGGTACTGCGGATCGTCGTCACGACGTCACCGCGGCAGCGGAGCCGAGCCGGTGTAGCCGAGCAGCTGGTCGTACAGATCGGTCCGACGGTCGCGGTGCAGATCGTTCAGCTGGTTCCAGATCGGCGCGGTCCGGGCCGCGACCAGGTCGACGTCGGCGTACACGATGGTGTCCTCGTCCGGGCCGGCGATCCGGTCGATCGGCCAGCCGTTGGTCCCCGCGATCAGCGAGTTGCCCATGAACCCGGCGCCGCGTTCCTGGCCGATCCGGTCCGCGGTCGCGATGAAGACGTTGTTGGCGTGCGCGGCCGTGATGGTCAGGTACGCCGCCATGCAGACCCCGCTCGCGTCGTACAAGGGCGGCGGCGTCCACACCCAGCCGGTCGGGATACAGATGATGTCAGCGCCTAGCTGCGCCACGATCCGCGCGGTCTCGGGGAACCAGATGTCCCAGCAGACCAGCAGGCCGATCCGCCCGATCTTGGTGTCGAACACGGAGAACCCCTCGTTGCCCGGGGTGAACCACAGCTTCTCGGTGTTCCACAGGTGCGTCTTGCGATAGCGGCCGATGTACCCCTCCGGGCCGACCAGGACCGCCGTGTCGTACAGCTGCTCGCCGTCCCGCTCGACCACGCACCCGACGACGTACACGTCCCGCTCGGCCGCGAACCGCGCGAACGACTCCACGGTCCGGCCGTCGGGCACCGCCTCGGCGTGGGCGAACGCCTCCTCGCGGGTCTCGAACACGTACCCCGTGGTCGCCAGCTCGGGCAGCACGATCAACCGCGCCCCCTCGTCGGCGGCCGCGACCAGCCGCTGTTCCACGGCCAGGGCATTGGCCTTCAGGTTCTCGACGCCGACGCGGGGCTCGAACTGCACGACCGCGACCCGGACCGGGCTGACCCGGGTGTCCTCGCTCGCCTGTGTCGTCATGGCGTACTCCTTCGCTCGAACCGGTTTCACTTTGAAACCGATTTGAGGAGCGTAGGGGACCCGGTTTAAACTTGCAACCACTTGGTCGCCGACCGAGCGGAACCAGTTCGACCCCGGGGGTAGCGATGCCGGAACGCGTGAGTCACGAGCGGGCGGAGTGCCCGGTGGCCAGGACCGTCGACGTGATCGGGGACCGCTGGTCGCTGCTGATCGTCCGGGACGCCTTCGACGGCATCAGCCGGTTCGGCGAGTTCCAGCGCAACCTCGGCCTGGCGAAGAACATCCTCTCCGCGCGGCTCCGCGACCTGGTCGCCCGCGGCATCCTGGAGACCGCCCCGGCCGCCGACGGCACGTCGTACCACGAGTACCGCCTCACCGACCGGGGCCGCGACCTCTTCGTCATCCTGGTCAGCCTGCGTCAGTGGGGCGAGGCGCACCTGTTCGCCGACGACGAACCGCACTCGGTCCTGCTCGACACCGCCACCGAGAGCCCGCTGCGCAAACTCGAGCCCACCGACGCCACCGGCCGTGTCCTCGAACCCGAGGAAGCCTTCGTCCGCAAGGTCCCGGCGTCCTGATCAGGAGCCGTCCCGGACGCGCGGGTCAGGGGTTCGGCCAGGGTCGGGTCCGGGGCGGGCGGGGGCGGTTTCCGGCTTGGATTGCGCCGGGGAACTGGAAGAGTGGAGGCAACCTCTCAAGCACAGGAGACACGACATGATCGGCTTCATCGTCGCCGGGCTCATCATCGGGGCGCTGGCTCGGCTGTTCACCCCGGGCAAGCAGAGGCTGAGCCTGCTGTGGACGTTGCTGCTCGGCCTGGCCGGCTCGCTCATCGGTGGCACGGTGGCCACCTTCCTCGGGACCGGCGGGTTCTTCGAGCTCAACGTGCTCGGGTTCGTCGTCGCGGTGATCGCCTCGGTGCTGCTCGTCGGCACTGCCGAAGGCCTCGCCGCCAAGAACAAGCGCTGAGACCACGAACCACCGGCCCCGCTCCCCCGAGCGGCCGCCGGTGGTTCACTGCTGTTCGGGCACCGGATCCCCGAGGAGGACGACGTCGCCGTCGTTCTGGACGACGAGCCGCGCGTTCACCCGGCGTTCGCCGTGCGGCTTGGACCACAGCACCCGCATCCCGGGGCCGTAGATGGTCAGGTTCCCGTCGCTGTCGATCGTGCACAGCCCGGCCGGCTGACCCGACGTCCCCGACGACCAGGCCGACGCGCCCGACGGCCCGTACAGGACCAGGTTCCCGTCGGCCTGATACGCCAGCCGGTACCGCCCGTTCGGCGAGGTGAGCGCGTCCCCGGCGTACAACGCCTGCTCGGACCGCAACTCGCTCCCGCTGGCTGTCGTCAGCTGCGCCAGCCCGGTCTCGGTACTCCAGTAAGAACTCATCGCGACCACCCCTGTCCGGAGCGTCCCGCCCGATCGGCACTCCGGTCAAGGGTGGCCGCGACGCCTCAGCCGCGGGTGCCGTACAGGTGCTCGATGGCCAGCTGGTCCAGCTGCTCGAACGCCATCCCGCGGCGGCCGGCCTCCTCCGGGTCGAACGCCTCGGCCCGCAGCGTCGCGATGCTCTCGCCCTCGGCCAGGGTCGGCTGGGCGAGCTGGTCCAGCCGCGCGGCCCGCAGCGCCTCCTGGACCTCCGGGTCGGCGCGGAACGCCCGGACCTTCGCCCGCAGGATCAGGTAGTTCCGCATACAGCCCGCGGCCGACGCCCAGACGCCGTCCAGGTCCTCGGTCCGCGGCGGCTTGAAGTCGAAGTGCCGCGGCCCTTCGTACCCACCGTGCTCGAGCACGTCGACGGTCCAGAAGGCGCCCCGCGCGTTGCCGGCGCCGAACCGCAGGTCCTGGTCGTACCGCGGCCCGTTCTGCCCGTTCAGGTCGGCGTGGAAGAGCTTGCCGTGCCACAGCGCCTGGGCCAGCCCGTGCGCGTAGTTCAGCCCGGCCATCTCCTCGTGCCCGACTTCCGGGTTCAGCCCGACCCGCTCGGAGTGCTCCAGCGACTCGATGAACGCCAACGCGTGCCCGATCGTCGGCAGCAGGATGTCACCGCGCGGCTCGTTCGGCTTCGGCTCGATCGCGAACCGGATGTCGTAGCCCTGCTCGATCGCGTACGCGCCGAGCAGGTCGAAGGCCTCCTTGTACCGGTCGAGCGCGGCCCGCACGTCCTTGGCCGCACCCGACTCGGCCCCCTCGCGACCGCCCCAGGCCACGAAGGTCTCGGCCCCCAGTTCGGCGGCCAGGTCGAGCTGATCGGCGGCCTTGCGGATCGCGAACCGGCGCACGTCGCGGTCGTTGTTGGTGAACCCGCCGTCGCGGAACACCGGATGCGAGAACAGGTTCGTGGTCACCATCGGCACCGCGATCCCGGTCTCCTCCAGCGCCGCCCGGAACGGCTTCAGTGCGGCGTCCCGCTCACTCGGCGACGCGTCGAAGGCGAACACGTCGTTGTCGTGGAAGGTGATGCCGTACGCGCCGAGCTCGGCCAGCTTGCGCACCGCCTCGGCCGGGTCCAGCACCGGCCGGACCGCGCCACCGAACACGTCGACACCCTGCCAACCGACGGTCCACAACCCGAAGGAGAACTTGTCGTCCCGGGTGGGCGTGAAGTCGGCATCGGTCATGTGATGGTCTCCGTCTCTTGGGGGTCTTCACGGCGGAGGCGGCGCTGCCTCCGAGGGGTCAGGTCACTTGCTGAACCCGGCGGTCAGACCGCTCAGCAGCTGCCGTCGCCCGATCGCGTAGAGGACGACGATCGGCAACGTGGTCAGCACCACCGACGCTAGTACGGCCGGCACGTTCACGGAGTACTGGCCCTGGAACGTCCACAGTGCGAGCGGCAGGGTCCGTTTGTCCGGGCTCTGGGTCAGGATCAGCGGCAGCAGGAAACCGTTCCAGACGGCCAGGCCGTTGTAGATCCCGACCGTGACGAGGGCCGGCTGGGTGAGCGGCAGGGCGAGCTTGCGCAGCATGTCCCACTCGCTGGCACCGTCGACCCGCATCGACTCGAACAGCTCCTTCGGCACGTCCCGGATGAAGTTGGTCAGCACCAGCACCGACAACGGGATGGCGAACGCGATCGACGGCAGGATCAGCGCGAGCAGGCTGTCGTACAGGTGCATCCGGATGATCAGCAGATAGACCGGGATGATCGTCGCCTGCAGCGGGATCGCCAGGCCCATCAGGAACAGCCCGTTGGTCAGCCCGAGGAACCGGCTGCCGGCGCCGCGGACGATCGCGTACGCCGCCATGAACGCGATCGCGCCGGCCGGGATCACGGTCCCGGCGGCCACGATCACGCTGTTCAGGAAGTACCGCGGGAAGTCCGACTCGATCACCAGCCGGTAGTTGTCCAGGGTCGGATCGGCCGGCGGCGCGAACGGGTTCTGGCTGAAGTACGCGCTCTGCGCCTTGAAGCTGGTGACCACGATCCAGTACAGCGGGACCAGCACGATCACCAGCCAGAGCCAGCCCGCGGTCCCGCCGAGCCAGTTCATCCGGAGCAGCTTGCGCCCGATCGGTACCCCACCGCCGCCGGCCGGTCGCGCCGTCGCCCGGGGTTCGCTGGTCACCGCCGCCATCTCACATTCCTTCCATCTGGCTGGCCGTCGTACTGCCGCCGAGCCGCCGGAGCAGCAACGCGAGCAGCAGGCCGAGGACGACGATGACGACCGCGATCACGCTGGCCAGGCCCATCTGGTTGGCCTGGAACCCCTGCTGGTACATCAGCAGGGCGAGCACCCGGGTCGAGTCACCAGGACCGCCCGCGGTCAGCACGAAGATCAGGTCGAAGAAGGTCAGCGACCCGACCACCATCAACGTCGACGAGGTGATGATCGTGTACTTCAGCTGCGGCACCGTGATGCTGAAGAACTGCCGCACCCGGCCGGCCCCGTCGATCGCGGCCGCCTCGTACATCGAGACCGGGATCTGCCGTACCCCGCCCTGATAGATCAGCGAGTGGAACGGGATGAACTGCCAGGACACGATGAAGATGATCACCGCGATGGCCAGGTTGGACTTGCCCAGCCAGTCCTGGGTGAGCAGGCTCAGGTGCAGCCCGGGACCGAGACCGAAGTTCGGGTCGAGCAGGGCCTTGTAGGTGATCGCGATCGCCGCCGAGCTGAGCAGCAACGGGATGAAGAACAGCACGGCCAGGAAGGCGCGGTACCGCTGCCGGCCGGCCAGGAACACCCCGAGCAACAGGCTCATCGGGGTCTGCACCAGCCAGGACAGGATCATGATCTCGAACGTCACCCAGAGCGCGTGGTACAGCCCCGGGTCCTGCAGCGCGACCCGCCAGTTCGACACCCCGGCCGGGGTAATCGCGCCGAGGCCGTCCCACTGGGTGAAGCTCAGCACCAGCACCCCGACCAGCGGGACGACGCCGAACACCACGAACATCACCAGCGCGGGCAGCACCATCCAGGCCACCGGGCCGCTCCGTCCGGCGCCGGTGGCCGGTGAGCGCACCACGGCCCGGGCGCCGGGCGGAACGACCGCCGTCACTTGCCGATCACCGCGTTCATGTTGCTCGCGAACTGCTGCGGGGTGACCGACAGCTGGAACAGCTTGGCGATGTTGTCGAGCAGCGTCTCGGCCGCGGCCGGGCTGAGCGCCTGGTCCCACGACTGCGAGAACGTCTTGGCGTTCGCCGAGGTGTCGTAGACGAACTCCAGCCAGGCCTTGTCGTTGGCGTCGCTGACCGAGGACAGCTTGTCCTTGGCGCTCTTCACCACCGGGATGTTGCCCGACTTCACCCACTCCTCGACCGACGCCTCGTCCAGGGTGTTGTTGGCCAGGAACTTCTTCGCCGTCTCCTTCTCCGCGTCACTCGCCTTCGACGAGATCGACAGGTACTGGCCGGGGTTGCCGACGGTGTTGGACGGGTCGCCCTTGCCGCCGTCGACCGGCGGGAAGTTCATGTACCCGAGGTGGCCGCCGGTGACGAAGTCGCCGCCGTCGGCCTTCATCCCGCCGTACGTCCAGGCGCCGTGCAGCATCATCGCGGCCTTGCCGGTGTACAGCAGCGCCTGGTCGGCGTTGGAGTCGGCGGTGATCGAGGAGAAGCCCTTGATGAAGCCATTCGCCTTGACCAGGTTCTGTACCTCGGTCAGCGCCTTGATCGAGGACGGGTCGTTCCAGGCGTCGGGCTGGCCGTCGTAGATGGCCTGGAAGACCTCCGGACCGCCGATCCGGTCGTAGAGGAACTCGAGCCACATCATGTTGGTCCAGCGGGACTGGCCGCCGAGCGAGAACGGCGCGATGTTCTGCTCGTTGAACTTCGGCACCAGGTCCATGATGTCGCCCCAGGACTTGGGCGGTTCGGCCCCGACCTTCTCGAACACCTTCTTGTTCCAGTACAGGACGATCGGCGTCGTCGTCTCGACCGGCATCGCGTAGATCTTGCCGCCGACCGAGGCGGCCCCGAACGCGGACGGGAAGATCCCGTTCTTCAGCTCGGCGTTCTCGCCGAACCAGCTGGTCAGGTCCTCGACCTGGTTCGCGTCGACGTAGCTCTTCAGGCCGCCACCACCCCAGCCCCAGATCAGCGTCGGTGCCTGGCCGGCCCCGATCGCGGTCTTGATCTTCTGCTTGAACGCGTCGTTCTGGAACTCGGTGGTCTTCAGCTGGCTGCCCGAGTTGGCGTCGTTGAACCGCTTGACCTGCGCCTCCCGGATGGCCTGCTGCGGCTGCCCGGTGAGGAACCAGTAGGTGGCGCCACCGCCGCCTCCGCCACCGTTCGTACCGCCGGTGGAACCGCCGGAGCTCTGCGGACCGGAGGTACCGCACGCGGCCAGGCCGGCGGCGATGGCGGCACCGCCGGTCAGGCGAAGGAAATTACGCCGAGATGTCGTCATGGGATCCACGGTGATCTCCGTACTCCGTGCCGCGGACCACTCCACGGCAGGTGGGTTGTCAGGTGTTCCGGCCCGCCGGTCCGGCGCTGGGGCGCGCCCGGCCGGAGGCTCCACGAGGTTGCGGAAGCACTTACTGATTAAGCCTGTGTTTCGTAACGTAGATTTCGGGGGACTCGCTGTCAATATCTTGAAACCATGGCATTTCAGGGTCAGAGTAGGGGCGCAGATGCGCCTGTCAGCAGGCGATTCCGGGCCCAGCCGAGAAATCCTCGGGCGATCGCCGTGGTGCAGACCGAGCGTCGAAACTTTTCGAAACTTCTGCACCGCTCGGGTCGAATAGTAGGGAGAATTTCGTGACGAACGCTGTCTCAACGCCCGCGGACCGCCCGTGGCTCGACCCCGCCCTGCCGGCGGCCGAGCGGGCCGAGCTGCTGCTGCGCGCGATGACGCTGGAGGAGAAGATCGCCCAGCTCGGCAGCCGGTGGGCCGGCAACGACATGGCCGACACCGAGGTCCCCGCCGACGAGCAGCTCAACGTGGCCCCGATGCAGGACGTGTTCGGCGCCGGCGGCTCCGTCTCGCTGGAGGAGGCGAGCCGGAACGGTCTCGGCCACCTCACCCGGATCTGGGGCAGCGTCCCGGTCACCGTCGACGAGGGCATCGCCGAGCTGGTCCGCCAGCACGAGGTCGTCCTGGCCGGCACCCGGCTCCAGGTCCCCGCCCTCGTCCACGAGGAATGCCTGACCGGCTTCACCACGTACGGCGCGACGGTGTACCCGACCGCGCTCGCGTGGGGAGCCACGTTCGACCCCGGACTGGTCGAGCGGATGGCGGCCGCGATCGGCCGGGACCTGGCCGCGGCCGGAGTCCACCAGGGCCTCTCCCCTGTCCTCGACGTGGTCCGCGACTACCGCTGGGGGCGCGTCGAGGAAACGATGGGCGAGGACCCGTATCTGGTCGGCCAGCTCGGCTCGGCGTACGTCCGCGGGTTGCAGAGCACGGGCGTGATCGCGACACTCAAACACTTCGCCGGGTACTCCGCGTCGCGCGCCGGCCGCAACCACGGTCCCGTCTCGATCGGCCGGCGTGAACTGCTGGACGTGGTCCTGCCGACCTTCGAGGCCGCGATCGCGACAGCCGGCGCCGGCTCGGTGATGACCTCGTACTCCGACCTGGACGGGCTCCCGGCGGGTGCGGACCCCTGGTTGTTCACCCAGCTCCTGCGGGACGAATGGGGCTTCACCGGCACGGTCGTGTCGGACTACTGGGCGGTGCCGTTCCTCGCCACGATGCACCACGTCGCCGCCGACCCGGAGGCGGCCGGCGCCCTGGCCCTTGCCGCGGGCACCGATGTCGAACTGCCGGACACGGTCGGCTTCGGCCGCGGCCTGCTCGACCGGGTGAAGTCGGGCGAGTTGCCCGAGGCACTCGTCGACCGGGCGGCCCGGCGGTTGCTGCTGCAGAAGGTCCAGCTCGGTCTGCTCGACCCGGACTGGACCCCGGCCGGCTCGGTCCGCCGCGACGGCCTCGACCTCGACTCGGCCGCCAATCGCGCCCTGGCCCGCGAACTCGCCGAGCGCTCGATCGTCCTGCTCGACCCCGGCACGGCGTTGCCGTTGCTGGGTGCCGACCGGCCGCCGGTCCGGCGGGTCGCCGTCGTCGGTCCGTGTGCGGGCGATCCCCGGACCTTCATGGGCTGCTACGCCTTCCCCAACCACGTGCTGCCCCGGTACCCGGACCGCGCCCTCGGGATCGACGTCCCGAGCGGAGTGGATGCCCTGCGCAACGAACTGCCGGGTGTCGAGATCGTCCACGAAGCCGGTTGCGCGGTGCTCGGCGACGACCGGACCGGATTCGCGGCCGCGGTGGCGGCGGCGAAGGACGCGGACCTGTGCGTCGCGTACGTCGGCGACCTGTCCGGGCTATTCGGGCACGGCTCGTCCGGCGAGGGGTGTGACGCCGAGGATCTCCGGCTGCCGGGGGTCCAGGGTGACCTGGTCGCCGAGCTGCTGGCGACCGGTACGCCGGTGGTCGTGGTCGTCGTCTCCGGCCGGCCGTACGCGCTGGGCGAGATCGCGGACCGCGCGGCCGGGTTGGTGCAGGCGTTCATCCCCGGCCAGGAAGGCGGTGCCGCCATCGCCGGAGTCCTCAGCGGGCGCGTCGTTCCCGGCGGCAAACTCCCGGTCCAGATCCCGCGGCACGTCGGCGGCCAGCCCGGGACGTACCTGCAACCCGCGCTCGGCAGCGTCGAGAGTTCCGGGATCAGCGGGCTGGACGCCGTCCCGCTGTTCGCCTTCGGGTACGGGGCTTCGTACACCACGTTCGAGGTGGACGACCTCCGGCTCAGCGCGACCGAGATCGGTACCGACGGCGAGTTCACCGCGACCGTCCGCGTCCGCAACACCGGGTCGCGGACCGGGGACGAGGTGGTCCAGCTCTATCTGCACGACCTCGTCGCCCAGGTCGCCCGGCCGTTGAAGCTGCTCACCGGATTCGCCCGGGTGACCCTCGAGCCGGGAGGCGCGCTGGACGTCACGTTCACCGTGCACGCCGATCGCACTGCGTACACCGGGCCGGACCTGCGCCGCATCGTCGAACCAGGCGATGTCGAGATCCTGGTCGGGACGTCGTCCGCGGACCTGTCGTGCCGTGCCACCGTGCGCCTGACCGGAGAAGTGCGGCCGGTCGGGCACGATCGTACGATGGTGACCCCCGTCGGCCTGACGCCGTGCGGGGCCGACGTCGGAGGATCCGGAGGAGGAGCGTGAGGAGGTGCCGCGGTTGACCGGACGCGTCACCTTGGCCACCGTCGCGACCTCCGCCGGGGTCTCGATCGCCACCGTCTCCAAGGTGCTGAACGGACGCAGCGACGTCTCCGAGTCGACCCGCGCCCGCGTCCAGGCGGTGCTCGAGGAACACGAGTACGTCGGACGCCGGCCGGAGCAGGTCGACCGGACCACGGTCGAGCTGTTCTACCAGGGATTCCTCAACAACTACTCGGTCGAGGTGATCCAGGGCGTCGTCGAGGCCGCGCAGACCGCGGACGTCGACGTCGTCGTGAGTACGCATCCACCCCGCCCGCCGGGCCGGACCGCGAGCCGGGCGGCGCAGTGGATCCGCGACCTCACCTCGACCGGCCGGCGGGCCGCGATCGGGATCACCAGCGACCTCACCGACGCCGACCTGGCCGCGCTGGCCCGGGCACGGTTGCCGCTGGTCGTGGTCGACCCGGTGAACGTGGCCCAGCCGGACGTCACCAGTGTCGGCTCGACGAACTTCGCCGGCGGGATCGCGGCCACCCAGCACCTGCTCTCGCTGGGGCACCGCCGGATCGCGTACCTCGGCGGGCCACCGACCTCAGGCTGCAACCAGGCAAGGATGAACGGCTTCCGCGGTGCGATGGAAGCGGCCGGCGCTCCGGTCCCCAAGGAGTACGTGTGGACCCGGGAGTTCCTCTACGACGACGGCCTGGCCGGTGGCGCCGCGTTGCTCGACCTGCCCGAACCACCGACCGCCATCTTCGCCGGCAGTGACGAGGTCGCCCTCGGCGTGATGGAAGCGGCCCGCGCTCGCGGTCTCCGGGTCCCCGAGGACCTCAGCGTGGTGGGCTTCGACGACACCCAGGTGGCGCGTCTCGCCTCGCCGCAGCTGACCACGATCAAGCAACCCCTGCGGGAGATGGGCTCCGTGGCCCTGCGGACCGCGCTCCGGCTGGCCGCCGGCGAGAAGGTCGACTCCCACCACGTGGAGCTCGCCACCCGCCTCGTCACCCGCGACTCGACCGCCCAGCCCGCCCCCGTCGGTACCACCGCCGCCTCTTGAGCGCCCGTACCCCGGTCACCGCCAGGTTGCGCACCCTGGCGATCCTCGAACTGGTCAACGTCGCGCTGATCGGCTGGCTCGTGTTCACCGTCCTCCGGGCGCCGATCACCGCCGCCAACGCGGCCGGCTACCTCGCGGCAGCGTTCCTGCTGGTGGTCGGATCGGCGTACTGGTTCGCGAAACTCCACCAACTCCGTGGCAACTCCGCCCGGCCACCGGGTCTTGCCGTCTTCCGGGTGCTCCGCAGCGCCTGCCCGGTCCTGCTGGTCGTGGCCGCGGGCATCGTCGGACTCGGCTTCGACGACAGCCCGAGGCACGTCGTCCCCGGCCTCGTCCTGCTGGCGCTGGCGATCGCGGAGTACGTGAACTACTTCCACTGGCAGCTCATGTACGACAACCCGACCGACCTCCGCCGGCTCCGGCGCACCCGCCGCCTGAGCCGCTCCCATCTCGCCCTCGACCTGCGCTGAACCGATGACGGCGAACGAGGATCTCGAGGTTCTGTCGGCCTACCTCGCGCGGCGGGACGACGGTGCGCTGACGGAGCCGGCGGACGTGATCGTGTTGATGGGGAGCGCGGTGGTGGAGTCGGTCGAGGTGGTCGCCGACGCCTACCGTCGTGGGATCGCGCCGAGGATCCTGGTCAGCGGTGGGATCGGGCACTCCACCCGGCATCTTGTCGAGGCGCTCGCTGTGCGCGGGGTCGAGGTCGCCGCGGCGGGCCGGGCCGAGGCGGAGATCTTCGCGGACCTGCTGCGCAGGGACCACGCGGTACCGGACGCCGCGCTCGTCGTCGAGCCGCACTCGACGAACTGCGGGGAGAACGCGACGTACACCCGCCGGCTCATCGATCGGCCCCAGCGCCTCGTGCTGATCCAGGATCCGACGATGCAACGACGGACCCACGCGTCCTTCGAGCGCGCCTTCGCCGATCTGCGCGGCACCGAGTTGCGCAGCCACGCGGCGGTTGTCCCCTCGATCGGCCCGGACCAGGTCGGTGCCGCTGGCAACGGTCCACCGATCTGGTCCAGGGAGCGCTTCACGTCGTTGCTGCTCGGCGAGGTGTACCGCCTGCGGGAGACCGGCTACGGCCCGCTGGGCCGCAACTTCATCGATCGCGTCGAGCTCCCGGCCACCGTCCTCGCCGCCTTCCACCGGCTGAGCGCATCCCGTCCCCCGCGGCCCGCAGGCGGCGACTGACGGTCTCCTGACCGAGCGGGCCCGGTGCGGGCCGCGCAGCCGGAGCCGGGTGCCTACAGCGGGTAGCGAAAGCGGGCCGAAAGTCCCAAACCTGCCCGGAGGGGTTGCACGCAGCGTGGTGGAATGCCACAGTCGCCCCAGAGGATCCGGGGGGCGGGTCTCTTGGGGTGGGTTCTCGGTCACTGGGGGGTGACGAGCATTGTCGGTGGTCGGCCACGTCGTTGACACGACACCTTGCGACGCCGACAGGCCATGGTCGAGATCATGGTCCTGTCGTGCTGGCGCGCGCGCTGAAGCGCCGTGCCCAGGGTGCCGTCCGAACGTCCGACGCGGCCATTTCCACCGACCGACGGGCGCATGCCCGGCCGATGAACACCACACCACCACGTCTCACCACCACGGATGCCGCAGCGGGCCGGCGAGGTCTCCCGGCTCTGTCCTGTTCTCCGAGAACTGGTTGGTGAGTGATCGTGTCCCAGCTCTTCAATCCATCCGTCCACGGCCGAAGGCGGCTCCTGCATGTGCTGGTCGTCGTCCTGGTCGCGTTGGTGCCCTCCCTGGGCCTCACCGCGGTCCTGGCGACGTCAGCGTCCGCTGCGCCCGGTGAACTCTCGTTCGTAGCCGCAACCAGTAACAGCGGCGCCAGGACCGCGCATACGGTCCGGGTCCCCGCGACCGCCCAGGCCGGGGACGCCCTGGTCCTCTACACCGTGGTGAATGCCACCACCGGCACCATCACCGATGCCCTGCCCGGCTGGACGTTGCTCCAGTCCCGCAACGGCAACGGCGTGCGCGGCCGGGTCTGGACCAAGACCGCCACCGCCGCCGACGTGAACGCCAACGTCACCGTGACGACGAGCGACACGCTCAAGTCGACGATCGGCGTCGCCGCGTACCGCAGTACCGGCAACGCGACCATCACCGCTTCCGCGGTCGGTGGCAGTGACACGTCGGGCAGCAGCCACACCACTCCGTCGGTGGCCATCGCCGACACCGGTTCGTGGCTGGTGAACATCTGGGAGGAGAAGTCGTCGACCGATCTGACCTGGACCCTGCCGGCCGGCTCGACCTCGCGGACCACCTCGGCCGCCACCGGCTCCGGCAAGACCAGCGCGGTCCTCGCCGACTCGGCCGGCGCCGTCGCGGTCGGTACCGCCGCCGGGCGCACCGCCACCACCAGCGTGGCCGTGTCCCGGTCCGTGATGTTCTCGCTCGCGCTCAGCCCGGGTGAGACCACCGATCCGGTGAACCAGCCGCCGGTCGCCGCCTTCGTTGCCAGCTGCAACGGCCTCGTCTGCGGCTTCGACGCGTCCAGCTCCACCGACCCCGACGGCAACACGCTCACCTACGCGTGGAACTTCGGCGACGGCCAGACCGGGACCGGCGTCAACCCGAACCACACCTACGCGAGTGACGGCCAGCGCACCGTGACCCTGACGGTCAGCGACGGCTCCTTGACCAACACCGTGACGCACCCGGTCAACCCGACCGCCACGGTGAGCCAGGGCCAGGTCTCGTACGTGGGCGGCGCGAGTACGCAGGGGAACCGGTCCTCGCACACGGTCCGGATCCCGTCGAACGTGCAGACCCAGGACCGGCTCCTGCTGTTCCTCACCACGAACTCGACCACCGGCACCCTGACCGACACGCTGCCCGGCTGGACCCTGATCCAGACCCGCGACGGCAACGGCATCCGCGGCCGCGCCTGGACCAAGGCGGCGACCGCGCAGGACGCGAACACCGACGTGACCGTCACCGGCAGCGAGCTGTCCAAGTCGGTCATGAGCGTCGCCGCGTACCGCAGTACCGGTGTCGCGGTCGTCTCCGCGTCGGCCGTCCGCGGTGTCGACGCGAGTGCGAGCAGCCACGCGACGCCGACGGCTCCGGTTGCCAAGGGCAACTCCTGGCTGGTGAACGTCTGGGGCGAGAAGTCCTCGGTCGTCCAGACCTGGACGCTGCCGGCCAACGTGACGTCGCGAACCACCGCGGCGAGCACCGGGACCGGCAAGGTCAGCGCGGTCGTCGCGGACTCGAACGCCGGCGTGCCGATCGGTACCGCCGCCGCCCGGACCGCGACCACCAGCTCGGCCGCCTCCCGGTCGGTGATGTTCTCGGTGGTCCTCGACCCCGGGACCGACGCGACCGGCACCAACGAGGCGCCGATCCCGGACTTCACCACCGGCTGCGCCACGATGACGTGCGAGTTCGACGCGAACCACTCGTTCGACCCCGACGGTGACGCCCTGACCTACAGCTGGAACTTCGGCGACGGGCAGACCGGTACCGGCGACAGCCCGGTGCACACCTACGCCAGCGCGGGCAGCCGCACGGTGACCCTGACGGTCAGCGACGGCACCCACACGGCGACCAAGACCGGCGTGGCGGTCGCGACCGCGCAACCAGCGGGCCCGGGCCACGGCACCCGGATCGTGCCGGACACGCCGCGGACCAACTTCCCGCTGATCAGCGCGGGGGAGATCTGGGACATCGAGGTCGTCGGCAACCGCGTGTACGTCGCGGGCGGCTTCACCTCGCTGCGCAACAACGCGACCGGGAACACCACCACGGTGAACCAGGCCCAGATCGCGGCGTTCAACCTGACCACCGGCCTGATCGACACCACCTTCCGGCCGGTCATCGGCAACGGTGGCGTCGAGGCGGTCGAGGCCTCGCCGGACGGCACCAAGCTGTACATCGCCGGCAACTTCGGCACCGTCAACGGCCTGACCCGCAAGGGCATCGCGCGGATCGATCCCGCCACCGGCGCCCCGGTCACCGGCTTCGTCGCGGACGGGAACGCCAAGTCGCAGGAGCTCGCGGTGACCAACACCACCGTGTACGTCGGCGGCCGCTTCACCGCGGTCAACGGCGCACCGCGCAGCGCGCTCGCGGCCCTCGACGGCAACACCGGCGCCGTCCGGACCGACTTCATCAACGACGTCACCGGCGGCATCGGGGCCAACGGCGACTTCACCGTCCAGCGGCTGAAACTGAGCCCGGATCAGGGCCGTCTGCTCGTCGTCCACACCGGCCGGCAGATCAACGGCCAGGACCGGTACGGCATCGGCATGATCAACACCCGGACCGGCAAGCTGCTGCCGTGGCGGACCCGGCTGTGGGACGACAACCTGCAGTTCGTCGGCGGCATCCAGCGGATCTACGGCGGCGACATCTCCCCAGACGGCACGTACTTCGCGGTGACCAGCGGATCCGGTGGCGACCGGCCGCCGATCAACGACACCGTGGTGGCGTACCCGATGGACGGCGGCGACAACGTCCAGCCGCTGTGGATCTCGCGGCACTTCGACAGCGTGTACTCGATCGCGATCGCCGAGAACGCGATCTACGTCGGCGGCCACTTCGCCTGGCAGGAGTCCCCGACCTCGCCGCAACCCTGGCCGGGACTGACCGACCAGGGCTACGGCACCGGCCAGGGCCTGTCCGGGTACGGCCTCGGCGACGCGGTGGTCCGGCGGGAGCACCTCGGTGCCCTGAACCCCGCCGACGGCACCGCCATCGACGGGTTCAACCCGGGGTCGAACTCGTTCGAGGGCGACAAACACATCGAGATCACGCCGCGCGGCCTGTTCGTCGGCGGTGACGGACAGACCAAGGGCGGCTACAACGTCGGCCGGGTCGCGTTCTTCGACTTCAACTCGGTGGCCGCGCCGAACGGCACCGAGACGACGATCACCGATCCGATCGAGGGCCGGATCAAGCCGGTCGACGAGCCGTACACGATCAGCGGGACCGCGTCGGCGGCGAGCGGGGTGCAACGGGTCCAGGTGGAGATCATGGACCGGCAGAGCCGCCGGTACCTGAACGACGACCTGACCACCTGGGGTACCACCACCAGCAACACCATCAACGCCACGCTGGCGTCACCGAACGCGACCTCGACCACCTGGTCGCTGCCGCTGACGATGACGCAGAACCGGGAACTGCAGGTGATGGCCAGAACGGTGGCCGTGAACAACTCGCAGGATCCGACCAAGGCGACGAAGAAGTACGAAACCTTCGGCCTGGCCGACGAGACGCCGAACACCAGCGTCTCCGGACCGTCCGGCAACGTCGTCAACTCCTTCACCTACACGATCACCGGGTCCGCGACCGACGACCTCGGCGTGAACTCGATCGGCCTGACCCTGCGGGACCTGAGCAACAACCGGTACCTGCAGGACGACGGCACGGTGTCGCCGACCATCCACACGTTCCGGATCACCCCGGACGTGGTCGGCGCGACCAGTACGACCTGGTCCCTGGAGGTCACGGTCCCGTACGAGGGCGAATGGCAGGCCCAGGCCAGAGCCACCGACACGTCCGGCCAGTCCGACCTGGACACCGCCGACCGGAGCTGGATCGTCACCGAGAACGGGGTACCGCCGACGGTCTCCATCAGTTCGCCGGTGTCGATGATCCCGCCGACAACGGTCGGGACCGTGGTGGTCACCCCGGGGCAGCCGCTCACCTTCGCCGGCTCGGCGAACGACGAGCAGTCCCTATACAGCGTGGAGATCCAGCTGCGCAACAGCACGACCCGGGAGAACCTCGCGGCCGACGGCAGCTGGGGCGTGGACGCGATCGCGGGCTGGTACCGGGTCTCGCCGCTGAACCTCAACCAGGCCAGCTACAACTGGTCCTACACGACACCGTTCAACCTCAAGCCGGGCTCGTACAGCTTCTCGGTCCGGGCGACCGACCAGCTGGGCCTGACCACGTCGAACGCGAACCAGGGCCGGCTCAGCCTGAGCGCCCAGATCCCGGGTGACACCCCACCGGACGGCCGGCTGGACGTCACCGGGACCGTCACCGGCGGGCAGAGCCTGCAGCTCAACCTGACCGGGACGGCGACCGACGCCCAGGGAGTGGCCGAGGTCCGGGTGTCCCTGGAGGACCAGGACACCAACCGGTACCTGCAGCCGAACGGCTCGATGGCGGCGTCCTTCGCGACGCTGCCGGCGACCCTGGCGACACCGAACGGCACGAGTACCACGTTCTCGTTGCCGGTCACCCTGCCGACCCAGGGCGACTGGGCCGTGACGGCGTACGCGTACGACACCGCCGGGCAGCAGGACACCTCGACGTCGGGAGCCACCGCCCGGTACCGGATCTACCCGGGTGACACACCGCCGACGCTCAACGAGGCGCTGTTGACGCCGGTGGAGGGCACCGAGTTCACCGACGGGAAGATCTTCGTCACCGGCCGGGCCGAGGACGACCAGGCGATGCAGCGGGTCGAGGTCGGCATCGTGAACTCGCTCGGGCAGTACATGAGCTCGTCCGGGACGTTCACGAGCACGACGGCCAGCTGGCGGACCGCCTTCCTGACCAGCCCGGGCACGCCGGGGTCGAACTTCTCGTACACCACTCCGGTGGTCCCGCCGGGCGCGTACACGGTCCGGGTCCGGGCGGTCGACCAGCACGACCTGGTCACCGCGGTGCCGTCCGAGCGGCACGTGACAGTGGTCCATCCGGCCGGCAACCAGCCGCCGGTGGCGAACTTCACCGTCTCGTGCCAGCAGAACGTCTGTACCTACGACGCGCGCAGCTCGACCGACGAGAACCCGACGACGCTGACGTACAGCTGGAACTTCGGCAACGGCTCCGGCAGCGGACCGCTCCCGACCAGGACGTACACCAGCGCCAACACCTACACGGTCACATTGACCGCGCGGGACGAGTGGGGCGCGACCGCGACCGCTACTCAGACGGTCACCATCACGGAGCCGACGAACAACGTGGCCCCGGTCCCGGTGATCAACCCGCCGGCCTGCTCGGTGCTGACCTGCAACATCTCCGGGGTCGGCTCCGCGGACCCGAACACCGGTGACACCTTCACCTACCTGTGGAACTTCGGGGACGGCACTCCGACGAGCACCTCGTCGGCACCGTCGCACACGTTCCCGGCAGCGGGCACCTACACGGTCACGCTGACGACCACCGACGGCTGGGGCAAGGCAGCCACCATCACGAGGCAGGTGACAGTCACCGGCTGATCCACACCACGAACGAAGGGGCGCCGCAGGACTGAACTGCGGCGCCCCTTCGCCTTTGTCTCAGAGGTAGAACTCGGTCAACGCCGGCGCGAGTACTTCGGGCGGTACCTGGTGGAACTCGCCTTCCAGCTCCCGCACCTCGGCCTTCGGCAGCGCGCCGGCCGCCAACCGCACCGCGCGCTGCAGCCACTCCGGGCTCCCGGTGCTGTGCAGAGCCAGCGTCTCCACGGTGATCCCGGACAGCAGCTCGACCGGGACCGCGCTGTCTCCCAACTGCTCCGCGTCGTACACCAGCGTGTGCCCGATCGCCTCGATCCCGGGCCACATCGGCGACTGCTTGAACCCGTCGACCAGCTCCTGCGGCTGCCCGACCGCCTCGACCATGAACAGCTCGGCCGCTCCCCCGGGGTTGCCGGCCGCAACGAATTCGCGGAGCCGCTCGAGGTAGCGGTCCGGCGCCGGCGGTGCCCCCTCGACCCGGAACGGCGGCTCCATGATCGTCAGCTTCCCGAACGGCACCCCGGCCGCGACCGCCCGGAGCAGCACCATCACGCCCGACGAGTCGGCGTACCCGTACTCGGCGCCGGTGGCCCGCCGCACCGCCGCCAGATCCTCGACCTCACGCTCGACCTCGTACCGCGGATTGTCGCCCGAGTCGCCACGGCCGCGCCGGTCGTACGTGACCACGGTGAAGGCCGACGACAGCGCGGTGGCGAGCGGCACGTAGTACCCGCGGGTCGTCAGCGCGCCGGCGACCAGGACGAGCCCCGGTCCCGACCCGAACGTTTCGTAGGCGATCGGCGTGCCGTCGGCGGAGATGACCTTGTCCATGTCCAGTGCCTTCCTGTTTGCGCTCCTGCCAACGCGTCGAGCAGAGCCCCGCGTTTTCGACCGACTCCTATGTGATCTGAGTCACACCTGAACCCTGTCCGCCGGCGGCGCTTCCCAGTACGATTGGATGATGTATACAGGCGAACGGTATGCCGCCGCCCTCTCGCCGGCCGGCCGGTCGCGGAAACGAGGCTGACATGTTGCTCCGCCAGCTCGAGTACCTGGTCGCGCTCGCCCGGGAACGGCATTTCGCCCGTGCCGCCGACGCCTGCTACGTCTCCCAGCCGTCACTGTCCGCGGCGATCCGCAAGCTGGAACAGGAGCTGGACGTCCCCATCGTCCGGCGCGGCCGCCGGTTCGAGGGACTGACGCCCGAGGGTGAGCGCGTGCTGCTCTGGGCCCAGCGCATCCTGGCGGAGCGGGACGCGCTGCGGCACGAGCTGTCGGTGATGCGCGGCGGCCTGACCGGGACGCTGCGGCTGGGCGCGATCCCGACCGCGATGCCGGTGGTCTCGCTGCTGACCACGCCGTTCTGCGAGAAGCACACCCAGGCCCGGGTGACGCTGGAGTCGCTGTCGTCGCGCGACATCACCCAGAAGCTGGCCGGCTTCGAGCTCGACGTCGCGATGACGTACCTCGACGACGACACCCTCGGCAGCGTCCGGAAGACCCCGCTGTACGAGGAGCGGTACCTGCTGCTCACCCCGAAGGACGGCGAGCTGGCCGAGCTCCCGGTCGCGACCTGGGCCCAGGTGGCCGAGTTGCCGCTGTGCCTGCTGTCCCCGGAGATGCGGAACCGGCGGATCATGAACAGCTACTTCTCCGACGACGGTGCCACCGCGACCCCCGCGATCGAGAGCGACACCGTCTCCGGGCTGTACAGCCACCTGCACGGCGGACACTGGTCGACCGTGATCTCGCACGCCTGGCTGCACATGTTCGGCGTACCGGACGGGATGCGCGTGGTCCCGCTGAAGAGCCCGGCGCACGGGCCGCGGGTCGGCCTGGTCGTCGCCGCGCGGAGCCCCGAGGCGGTCCTCGCCCGGGCCCTGCTCGACGTGGCTCGTCAGGCCGGCGTCCACCTCGCGCTCGACGAGCTGCTGGACGTCCACCTGATGGGTTCCGGCTATTCGGCGCAACTCGCCTGATAGACCGCGGCTATCACGGGATAGCAACTGGGTCTTTGACCGGCGAGGTCCCGCGCGGCCACGATGGAAGAGACGAAAACCCCTTCCCCACAAGGGCCCGGAGTACTACGGGACCGCGCACGGGGTACCGGAGGGGTGACCGGGCAACGGGGCGCGTGACCGACGTCACCGACACCCGAGCCGGTCCGTCCCGCCTGCGAAGCGGCCTTGTAACCGGGATCACGTGAGACGAGGGCATAGCGGCTTCGCTCGGCTGGTTGAATGTATGCAGTAGGCAGTATTTGGGCCTCACTCTCCGGGACGCCTGGTTCCGGGGGGACCGACCAGACAGACTCCGGGCGGATCCCGGAGCGGAAAGGCAGAAATGATCTTCACCCGTAGGTTCGGTGCTCTGGCGGCCCGGCCGCAGTTCCCGGATGCCCCGGAGCTGCAGCAGGAGCTGGACCTCGACGTCGAGCTGGGCCGGCAGGTCCGCGACGGCGACGAGCAGCAGACCGCTCGCGAGACGACGGCTGCCTGACCCACCCCGAATCGGTGCTCCGGACACGTGGCCGGCAGTGGACGGCCGGGACCTTGACCGCGGCGGCGGACTCCCCGCGGACCACGATCCCAGGATCCGGAGCACCGGGAGCAGGGGGTACTCCCCGGCCGGCTCAAGGACGAGCATCGGCACCAGACCTGGCACTTGGTAGACTGTCTACCAAGTGCCATTACGTGTGTCGGGAAGGACGTCCATGACGACTATCAGCGCGGGCCCGGATCCCAGTTCCGACACCCCGGGCGTACGGCACGTCAAGCGGCCGACGCCTCTGCGGGAGTCGGTCTACGAGGCCCTCACCGAGATGATCATCGACGGCACCCTCGAGCGCGGCCGGCACCTCGTCGAGGTCGAGCTGGCCGGTCTCCTCGGCGTCTCCCGTCAGCCGGTGCGCGAAGCACTCCAGCGGCTCAACAACGAAGGCTGGGTGGACCTGCGCCCCGGCTTCGGCGCGATGGTGCACGTCCCGGCCGAGGACGAGGTGGACCAGCTCCTGGCGGCCCGCGCGGCGCTGGAGTCCGAGTCCGCCCGGCTCGCCGCCCGGCACGCGTCCAAGGAGGACGTCGCGGCGCTCAAGGAGCTCTGCAAGGTCGGCACGGCGTTCCAGGAAGCCGGGGACATCGACGGCGCGGTGCGCACCAACGGCGAACTGCACGCCAAGATCACCGCGATGTCCGGCAACCGCTTCCTGGTCGACTTCGCCGGCCAGGTCGACCGCCGGGTCCGCTGGTACTACACCCCGGTCGCCCCGGTCCGCGGCGCCGCCTCCTGGCGCGAGCACGCCCGCCTGGTCAAGGCGATCGGCGAAGGCGACGAGGACAAAGCCGCCCAGATCATGCGAGAGCACACCGAACACACCAGAACCGCCTACCACGACCTCCAAACCCAAACCCCCACCCAGGCCCCAGAAAAGAAACCCACCCCCCGCCGTCGCCGCCCCACAACCTGACCCATCCCCACCCCCACCCGGGTCCGAGGCCCCCGCCCCGCCAACTCACGCCCCGCACCCGCGCTCACCTGGGAGCTGACCCACCTCGGTTCCACGCCACGCCCCACGCCGCGCCAGGTCCTAACCCGCAAACCCCGCGCCGGCCGCCGGGCCCCTGCCACACCCAACCGGCGTACGCGCAAGCAGGCGCGCCCCTCCGACGCGGTCGGGCGTGCCCCCGTCCGACGCGAGCGGCCGTCCCCCGTCCGACGCGATCGGGCGTCCCCCCGTCCGACGCGAGCGGGCGTCCCCCGACCGACGCGATCGGCCGTCCCCCCGACCAACGCGAGCGGCCGTCCCCCCGTCCGACGCGAGCGGGCGTCCCCCCGTTTGATGGGTTAACCCCTGAAACGGTGGGTTGGCCAACCGAAATTCAGCGAGCCAACCCTCCACTTCGTGGGTTAACCCCTCAAACGCCGACAGGGCGACACCCCGCGGGGCGACGGGGCGACGGGGCGCCGGCCCGCAGGGCGACGGCGCGGCGCCAGCAGGCGGCCGCGGCCCCAGGGGCTCGCGGCCAGCAGCCGGGGCGGCTCGGGCCAGCATCCGGTGGTGAAGACCCCGGGCGCCTGGGGCGAACCACCGCCTCCTGCCCCGGCCCCACCACAGGCCGGCCCCGCCCCCAGCACCCACCGACCTCGCTCCGCTCCGGACCGGGCTCCAGCCACAGCCAACCGGCGTACGCGCGAGCGGGCTGGCCCCCCATTTGATGGGTTAACCCCTGAAACGGTGGGTTGGCCAACCGAAATTCGGCGGGCCAACCCACCATTTCGTGGGTTAGCCCATCAAACGCCGCCGGCGCCGGCGCGGGGGGCGGGGGCGGAAGGCGGTTGGCGGGGGCGTCGGGGGCGTCGGACTGCGGGGCGGGTGGCCGGGGTGGGTGGCCGGACGTGGGACTCCGGGGGCGTGGGACTGCGGGGCGGGTGGCCGGGGCGGGGGGCGGGTGCGTGGGTTGGGTGGTTGTTGGCGGGTTAGTCGTTTGCGCTGACTTCCTCGGGTTGGGGCTGGTCCTGGTTGGTTGTGCGGCTGTCTCGGGAGGATTTGAGGAGGCTGAGGACGGCGGTGAGGACCAGGGTGCCGAGGATGATGCTCAGGGAGACCACGATGGGGATCTCGGGGGCCCAGGAGACGCCGCTGTGGTGGAGGGCTTCGAGGATCAGTTTGACGCCGATGAAGCCGAGCACCACCGAGAGGCCGTACGAGAGGTAGACGAGGCGGTCGAGCAGGCCGCCGATCAGGAAGAAGAGCTGGCGCAACCCCATCAGCGCGAACGCGTTGGCGGTGAAGACCAGGTACGGCTCCTGGGTGAGGCCGAAGATCGCCGGGATCGAGTCGAGGGCGAAGAGCAGGTCGGTGGTGCCGATCGCGATCATCACGACCAGCATCGGGGTCGCGAAGCGCTTGCCGTCGATCCGCGTGGTCAGCCGCGCCTGGTGGTACGTCTCCGTGGTCGGCAGCACCTTGCGGACCTTGACCAGGACGGCGTTCTCCTTGAACTCCTCCTCTTCCTTCGACGTCGCCAGCTTCCACGCCGTGTACAGCAGGAACGCGCCGAACAGGTAGAACACCCAGTTGAAGTGCGAGATCGCCTCGGCGCCGACCGCGATGAAGATGCCGCGCATCACCAGCGCCAGCGCGACCCCGACCAGCAGCACCTTCTGCTGGTACTGCCGCGGCACCGCGAACTTGCCCATGATGATGATGAAGACGAACAGGTTGTCGACCGACAGCGAGTACTCGGTCAGCCAGCCGGCAAAGAACTCCCCACCCGGCTCACCGCCCGCGACCAGGGTCAGGCCGACGCCGAACAGCAGCGCGATGCCGACGTAGAAGGACACCCACAGGGTCGCCTCGCGCAGGGACGGTTCGTGCGGCTTCCGGGCCACGATCAGGAAGTCCAGCACCAGCAGGGCCAGCAGGGCGGCGATGGTGACGATCCACGCCGACAACGAAACGGTCATGTGCTCCTCCAGGGCTCCGGCGGGCAGGCCGGATACGCGGCCGCCCGCGGCTGACGGTGCAGTCGCGGGCGGCTTCGGTGCGGCGAGAGTGCGCCGCGGTGCGGAAAGAGTGCTCCGCCGGGATCAGGCGGTGCGGGCCCGGCGTTTCTTCCGGGCGCGGGCGGCGGCCTCCTTGCGAGCCTGCATCGACTCGGCCAGGTGGACGTACTGCGCGACGGTGCTCCGGGCGTACGGGTTGTGCTCCATGATCCGCGGCCACCAGTGCCGGCCGATCTGTTCGTGCATCCAGAGGAACCCGATCGCGAACCCCATACTGAGCAGGGCCCGAAACGCGAGGAACTGCAGCGGTTGTTCGGGCAGTCCGGGCGTCCCCGCGACCACCCATTCGGTCACCACCGCGTGCACCAGCAGGGCGAGCGGGAACCCGATCACCCAGTAGACCGCTGCCGGCGCGAACACCCCGGCAGGGACCTTGCGGAACGCGATCAGCACGGCGTACCCGACGCCCAGGGCGACGAGCGGTACCGCGAGACCGAGTCCGGTCAGCACGGCCCAGCCGACGGGCTGGCCGATGAACGCGCCCAGCCCCCCGGCGATCAGGCCGGCTGCGACTCCCACGGCCGCGGCGGGCACGGAGTACTCCGCCAGCTGCCGGACCTTCTCGGTGTCCATCTCAGCCCACGACCACGCCGAAGCGCACCAGGCTGTAGAACAGCATGCCGAGGTAGAAGACGGCACCGAACCCGATGATCGCGTTGCGGACCGGGCCGGGCCGGATCGGTTTGGGCAGCATCTTGTTGTTCACCAGGAGCAACACGATGCAGTACGCGCCCATCGCGAACGTGGACAGGAACGCCAGGATGTCCAGGATGCCCGCCGGACCGTCGGCCGGACCGAACAACAGGATCAGGATCCCGAACGTGATGACGCCCCACAGGAACCCGGCGTACAGTCGCGACATCGAGAACCGCTTGGCCCCGGGGATGAAGTAGTACGTCATGTCCGCCTGGCCGCGGCTGAACGAGTCGAACAGCCCGAGCGTCGCGTTCAGGCCGATCAGCGCGATGAAGCCGAAGAACAACGTCCCCAGGATCGGGCTGCCGGCCGAGGCGAAGGCGTCCGACATCGCGCTCAGCGCGGCGTCCCGGTCACCGCCCTCGATCAGCGACGCGACGTTCGGATTCTCCCGGGCCGCCGACATCGCCAGCACGGTGAACGAGACCGTGACCAGCATCGTGATGCCCCAGAACAGCAGCAGCGCGTCGAACGTGACCCACTTCCGCCAGCCCTTCCACTTGCGCATCTCGTCGGCGTCGTCGGTGTCGAACATGTACCCGCGGGACGGCATCGACTCCGCCTCGCCGGCCGACCGCAGGCCGCGGATCTTCGGGATGTGCGACCCCATCGCGGCGCCGCTGTCGCGCAGCTGCAGGGTGTACCACATCTGCTGCATCCCGGACGGTCCGGCGAACGCGATCGAGCCGACCACGATCGGGAACCACGCCTCCGACAACGCCTTCTCCGGGAAGTACCCGAAGGCGAACATGCCGGACAGCGTGTTGCCCAGGTCGCCCCAGCTGCCGACGATCGCCGCGATCACCGACGTGCCGACCACCAGCAGGCCGATCAGCAGGCCGAGCAGCTTCTCCAGGAAGTTGTAGATCACCGAGAGCATGCTGAACAGCACGCCGACGAAGATCAGGGCGACGCAGGCCGTGACCTGCCAGGGGACCCCCGATATCTCCTCGAACGCGGCCGCGCCGGCGGAGAGATGGCCGGGCCAGATGTAGATCAGGATCGCGGCCACGTAGAAGAACCACATCAGCGGTTTGAAGACACGCGCGGCGCCGAAGAAGATGCTCTCTCCGGTCGCCATCGCGTACCGCGCCATCTCCAGCAGGACGAACGCCTGCAGGGTGACTCCGACCAGGAACAACCAGCGGATGTCCGGACCGAAGACCAGGACGAGCCGGGGCCACATGTAGGACTCACCCATGCCGACGCCCAGCGCGACCAGGAAGACGGTCGGACCGAGGATGTGCAGGGAAGGCGGTGCCTCCGGCAGCGGCCGGATCGGCATCGGTTCGAGCCTCCCGGCCCGCCAGACCCGTTCGGTCCCAGCGGTCGAGGCAGGCTCTTCCGGTACTTCTGAGGTCTTGCTTGTGACGTCCAAGGCGGACTCCTTAGATCGACGCCAGCGTGACAAGTACTGCTCCCCCGTGGATTCCCCCCTTCTCCAAACGCATCACCGGCTTCCTCACTGTTGGCGGTGGTCAGGACCCCAGCGGTCCCGCGTTCCGGGCCCACCGGTACTTCGCGCCGAGCACCTGGACGGGCAGCTCGGTGGTGTACGGGTAGGCGACCACCCCGTGGTCGAACAGGTACTGGCTGGCCTCCTCGACCTCGACGTCACCGGACAGCGAGGCGACCACGGGCTTGTCGATGCCCTTGGCCCGGTACTCCTCGACCACCTCGGCGACGAGCTGCGCGAACACCATCGGCGGGGTCACGATGGTGTGCCAGTAACCCAGGATCAGCGCGTGGATCCGGTCGTCGGACAGACCGAGCGCGATCGTGTTCCGGTACGTCGACGGCGGTTCGCCACCGGTGATGTCGACCGGGTTGCCGGAGGCTCCGAACGGCGGGATGTACTCCTTGAACGCGGTGTCCAGGTCGGCCGGCATCGACATCAGGGTCAGCCCGTTGTCCACACACGCGTCGGACAGCAGCACGCCGGAGCCGCCCGCACCCGTGATGATGACCACGTTCTCACCCTTCGGCGTCGGCAGCAGCGGGATGCCGCGGGCGTACTGGAGCATCTCGTTCAGCCCCGGAGCCCGGACCACCCCGCCCTGCCGCAGGATGTCGTCGTACACCTTGTCGTTGCCGGCCAGCGCGCCGGTGTGCGAGCTCGCGGCCCGCGCGCCCATGTCGGTGCGGCCGGCCTTGAGCACAACCACCGGCTTGTTCTTCGAGACCCGCGCCGCGGTCTCGGCGAAGGCCCGGCCGTCCTTGAGATCCTCCAGGTGCATGGCGATCAGGTTGGTGTTGTCGTCGTTCTCGAAGAACGTCAGGAGGTCATCCTCGTCGATGTCGGCCTTGTTGCCTACCCCAACGATCGCGGAGACGCCCATCCGGCTGGACCGGCTGAAGCCGAGGATCGCCATCCCGATGCCTCCGCTCTGTGACGACAACGCCACGCTGCCGCGCACGTCGTACGGCGTACAGAAGGTGGCGCACAGGCTTTCCGGCAGGTAGTAGTAGCCGTAGATGTTCGGGCCGAGGATCCGGACGCCTGACTTCTTCGCGATCGCGACGACCTCGTCCTGGAGCTCCTGCTCACCGGTCTCGGCGAACCCGGACGGGATCAGGATCGCGCCGGCCACACCCTTCTCACCGCACTGCTCGAGCGCCCCGCCGACGAACTTGGCCGGCACCGCGAACACCGCGACGTCCACATCACCGGGCACGTCGGTGATGCTCGGGAACGCCTTCAGCCCGAGTACCTCGCCGCCCTTGGGGTTGATCGGGTAGATCTCCCCGGCGTACCCACCGTTGACGAGGTTCTTCATCACCGAGTTGCCGATCTTGCCGGCCTCGTTGGACGCCCCGATCACGGCGACCGCGCGCGGCTTCATGATCCGGTTCATCGCGGACAGGATCTCGTCCTGGCTGTACCGGTCGACCGGCTTGCCCGCCTCGGCGTCCACGATCACCCGGAAGTCGACCGCGGTGGCCCCGTCCGGCCCGGCCAGCACCGGGTTCAGGTCCACCTCGGCGAACTGCGGGAAGTCGGTGACCAGGTCGGACAGCCGCTGGACGATCCCGGCCAGCGCGTCCTTGTCCACCGGCCGCGCGCCGCGGACGCCGTCGAGCATCTCGTGCGCGCCGATCCCGTCGATCATCGAGCGGGCCTCGTCGGCCGAGGTGGGCGCGAGCCGGAAGGTGACGTCCTTCAGTACCTCGACCAGGACGCCGCCAAGGCCGAACGCGACCACCTTGCCGAACGTCGGGTCGGTCACCGCCCCGACGATGACCTCCTGCACATCACCGCCCGTGACGAGCATCTTCTGGACCTGGACCCCGGTGATCTCCGCGTCGGCCTTGTACGCCGCCGCGTTGGCCAGGATCTTCTCGTACGCCTCGACCGCGGCCTGGGCGGAGTCGACGCCGACCACCACACCGCCGGCGTCGGTCTTGTGCAGGATGTCCGGCGAGACGATCTTCAGCACGACCGGGAACCCGATCTCGGCGGCCAGGCCGGCCGCCTCCTCGGCGCTGGTGGCCAGCCCCTCGCCCGGGGTCGGGATGCCATACGCGTCGGCGACCCGCTTGGCGTCGGGCGCGCTGAGCGAACCGCTGCCGTCGGCGAGCGCCTGGTCGAGGATGGACTGGACCACTGCCTTGTCATAAGTCATGCCTGAAGCTCCTCAGAAGCGGTGTGGGTGGCGCTCAGATGACGCCGGCGGCCTTGAGCTCTTCCAGTTCGGCCGTGTCGATGCCGAGGCCGCCGTAGATCACGGAGTTGTGTTCGCCCAGGCCAGGTGAGGTCTCCACCTGGACCGGCGAGTCGGACAGCTTGATCGGGCAGCCGACGGTCTTGAAGCTGCCCCGGCCGGGGTGCTTCACCTCGACCACCGCGCCGAGCTCGGCGAGCGTCTCGTCCTCGATCAGCTCCCGGGTCGACATGATCGGCCCGCACGGCACGTTCAGCGCGTTGAGCTTGTCCATCACCTCGAACTTGGTGTGCTGCTCGGTCCACTGCTCGATCAGCGCGAACATCTTGTCCAGCTTGTCGAGCCGGGCGGCCGGGGTGGCCCAGTCCGGGTCGTCGGCCAGTTCGGGCTTGCCGATCAGGGTCGCGATCGGGGCCCAGCCGGGCGGCTGGACGATCACGTAGATGTAGTCGTTCGGTCCGCCCGGCGCACACCGCACCGCCCAGCCCGGCTGGCCGCCACCGGACGCGTTGCCGGAGCGCGGCACCTCGTCGCCGAAGTTGTCGTTCGGGTACTCCCGCAGCGGTCCGTGGGCGAGCCGCTGCTGGTCGCGCAGCTTGACCCGGGTCAGGTTCAGCACGGCCTCCTGCATCGCCACGCTGACCCGCTGGCCCTTGCCGCTGTGGGTCCGCTGGTACAGCGCCGCCAGGATGCCGGCGACGAGGTGGATACCGGTCCCGGAGTCGCCGATCTGGGCGCCGGTCGCGGTCGGCGGGCCGTCCTCGAACCCGGTCGTGCTCATCGCGCCGCCCATCGCCTGAGCGACCACCTCGTAGGCCTTGAAGTCCTCGTACCGACCGGGGCCGAAGCCCTTGATCGAGGCGAAGATCAGACCGGGGTTGATCAGCTGCAGCCGGTCCCAGGTGAAGCCCATCCGGTCGATCGCGCCGGGGGCGAAGTTCTCCACCAGGATGTCGACGTCCTTCACCAGGTCGGTGAAGATCTCCTTGCCCCGGTCGCTCTTCATGTTCAGGGTGATGCTGCGCTTGTTGCAGTTGAGCATCGTGAAGTACAGGCTGTCGACGTCCGGGATGTCGCGCAGCTGCTGGCGGGTGATGTCGCCGGTGGGCGCCTCGAGCTTGATCACGTCGGCGCCGAGCCAGGCGAGGATCTGGGTGCAGGACGGTCCGGACTGCACGTGGGTCATGTCGAGTACGCGGACACCTTCAAGGGCCTTGGCCATGTCGGTCCTCCAGGACTGGGGCGGGGGCGCCGGCCGCGATTCCACCGGCGCACCACCGCCGGGATCGCTACTTGTACATGGTCTGGTTCATCGTGCCGGGCGCGTACGCGTCGGGGTCGACCCACACGTTGATCAGCGACGGCAGGCCGGACTCGCGGGCTCGCTGCATCGCCGGTCCGATGTCCTTGGGGTCGCGGACCTCCTCGCCGTAGCCGCCGAGCATCCGGGCGAACTCGTCGTACTTCACGTCGCCCAGGGTGTTGCCGATCCGGCCGCGGTCCTTGCCGTACTTGGCCTCCTGGCCGTACCGGATCTGGTTCATCGAGGAGTTGTTGCCGACCACGCCGACGAACGGCAGGTTGAACCGGACCAGCGTCTCGAAGTCCCACCCGGTGAGCGAGAAGGCGCCGTCGCCGAACAGCGCGACCACCTCCTGGTCCGGCCGGGCGTACTTGGCCGCGAGCACGAACGGGATGCCGACGCCGATGGTGCCGAGCGGGCCCGGGTCCATCCAGTGGCCGGGCGCCTTCGGCTGCACGACGCCGCCGGAGAAGGTGACGATGTCGCCGCCGTCGCCGATGTAGATCGAGTCCTCGGTGAGGAACTCGTTGATCTCGTGCGCGAGCCGGAGCGGGTGGATCGGGTTCGCGTCCGACAACTGCCGCGGCAGCCGCTTCTGGTACGCCGCGTCCTCCTCGGCCCGCAGTTCGGCGAACCAGGCCTTCCGGTCGGTCTTGCGGACCCGGCCCGACGAGGCCTGGGTGACCGCGGCCAGGATCGCGCCCGGGTCGCCGACCAGGCCGAGGTCGATGTCGCGGTTCTTGCCGACGGTGCGGTAGTCCATGTCGATCTGGACCACGGTCGCGCCCTTCGGCAGCCGGCGGCCGTAGCCCATCCGGAAGTCGAACGGGGTGCCGACGATCAGGATCAGGTCGGCGTTGTTGAACCCGTACCGCCGGGACAGGTGGAAGTGGTGCGGGTCGCCGGGCGGCAGCGTGCCCCGGGCAGAGCCGTTCATGTACGCCGGAACGTCGAGCTGCCGGACGAACTCGATCGCGGCGTCACTGCCGCGAGACGTCCATACCTGGGTCCCGAGCAGGACGACCGGCTTCTCGGCGTGGGCGAGCAGGTCGGCGAGCGCCTCGACGTTCGCCGGGTCGCCGATGCTCTTGGTGGACCCGCGGTACCGGCCCTGCTCCGGGACGGTCGCGGACTCGACCGGGACGGAGTTGTCCAGGATGTCGCGCGGGATCTCCAGGAACGACGGGCCGGGGGCGCCGTTGTAGCACTCGCGGAACGCCATCGAGACCATGTCGGCGACCCGCGCGGTGTGCGGGACGGTCGCGGCGAACTTGGTGATCGGCGTCATCATGTCGACGTGCGGCAGGTCCTGCAGGGACCCCATCTTGTGCTGGTTCAGCGCGCCCTGGCCGCCGATCAGCAGCATCGGGCTCTCGGCCCGGAACGCGTTCGCGACGCCGGTGACCGCGTCGGTGGTGCCGGGGCCGGCGGTGACGACGGCGCAACCGGGCTTGCCGGTCATCCGCGCGTACCCGTCGGCCGCGTGCGCGGCGACCTGCTCGTGCCGGACGTCCACCACCGCGATGCCCTCGTCGACGCAACCGTCGTAGATGTCGATGATGTGTCCGCCGCAGAGGGTGAAGATCACGTCGATCCCCTCGGCCTTGAGGGCCTTGGCGACCAGGTGACCGCCGGAGATCGTCTCGGGCTTCGGCTCCGGCTCGGTCACCGCGGCGACCGCGTTTGATTCCGACACTGTTTGGGCCATCTGTGCAGTCATCTCCTCGTGGAAGGTCCGGTCTGCCCGGGTGGGCCACACTGCAGCTGGGTCAGTCGACCTGTTCAGTAGATTGCATACCGTATGGTGTAGTCGTAGTCATATCGCACCCCCGAACCCGTTGTCCAGAGGTCGGCACCCGGCAGAATTCGCTATGGCGACTGTATGCAGTATCCCATATTCTTGTCCATGGAGTCCCGGCCGGAAGTACCGCGAACAGGGGAGCTGCGATGACCATCCACGACGAACTCGACCGCACCCGGCGCGCCCTGCAGGCGCTCGAGAACGCCCTGACCGGACTGCGGAACCAGCTCGGCCCACACCTCGACGTACTCCGCCTGGCCGACGACGTCGCGCGCTGCTCGGCGGACCTGCGCCGGCTGGAGGACCAGGTCCGCGCACCGCGTCCGCACGAGCTGGTGGTGATCCCCGACGACGAACCGGCGCACGCCTTCTGGGGCGCCGGCGACATCGACCACGAGGGCCTCGGCGCACCGGGCCGCCGGGCGCCCTGACCGGATCAGGCGAGCGCGAGGCACTGCTTCAGCAACCGCCGTAGCCGTACGTCGCGGTCGTCGTCCGTGGTCCGGGCGGCGACCGCGACGGCTTCGGCAGCGTGTTCGGTCGCCACGAACGTCCGGTAGAACGACTCGCCGAGCCGCACCCGTCCAAGGACCGGCAACCACCAGCGAGCCACTCCCCCGGCTCGCTGGTCCGGTCTTTCCGCGAGGAGGTAGAGCGCGGTCTGATACCCGCGGGTGAGCCGTCCGCGTTCGTCCTTCGTCAGGTCGGCCGTGCCGGACAGCGCGGTGGACCCACAGAGCGCGACCAACCGCGCGGACAGCTCGAAGCCGGTCCGCGCGGTGTCGAGGAACGCGGGCGCCATCGGGAGGAGCTCACGACGCCCCGCGGTACTGCTGTGGTCGTGCACGGCTCGCGCGATCGAGCCGAGAACCGGGTGGACGCAGGTCGGCCGGTCGGTCCACGGCTCCCGGGCCAGTTTGGAGACCAGCTCGAGGACGCAGGGTTCGGGGCGCGCCACCCACGCGTACGAGCTGAAGCCCTGGTCCGTGTACGACGGCTCCACCGGCTCGGGAGCCACCCGGAGGAGGCTTGGGCGGTTGCCGGGCCCGGCGAGGGGCCCGGTCTCCGCGCGGCTCACTCGCCCGGCCGTACTGCGCCGGTCACCGGTGTGCCGAGTTGGGATCGCAGACGCAGGGCAGGGCGGCCGGGTTGTTTGAGGAAGCGGACGCCGCTCGCGGTGAGCAGGCCGAGCAACCCGGCGCCGAGGAAGAGCGGCCGGTACCCGACGGTGGCCACCAGGGCCGCGGCGACACCGATCCCGAGCAGGCCACCGACGGCCTTCGCGCTGTAGAGGATCGCCTGGTTCTGCAGGAGGCTGTTCTCGCCGAAGTACTCCAGCACCAGGTTCGCCATGATCGCGTAGAACGCGCCACCGCCGAGCCCGGCGAACATCGCGCACAGCACGAACGCCCAGCCGATCCCCGCCTCCCCCGCCAGCACCAGACCGACATGGGTACAGCCCTCGATCATCAGGACCGCGGCCAGTACCCGGCGACGGCCGAACCGGTCGGACAGGCTGCCGGCGAAGGACCGGCCGAGACCGTTGACCGCGGCAAGCAGTCCGGCGGCGAACCCGGCGACCGCGACTCCCAGCTGGACCTCGACCGCGTAGCTGAAGACGAACGCGATCCCGAACAACGACAACGCGGCGCTGACCGCGAGGGTCAGCCACATCAACGGCAACGCACCGGTCCGCATCGCCTCGGCCGGCTTGTAGTACCGGACCGCGGGAACGTTGTGCGGGATGTTCCGGTTCAGCTTCCGGTCGACGGCCCACGCCTGCGCGTCGATCTCGGCCGGCCACCAGTGCCGCGGCGGATCCTTGAGCACACTGCCCGCGGTCAGCACCACCAGCAGCGCGATCACGGCGGTCACGTCGAACACGATCCGCTGCCCGCCGGCCGAGTCGAAGATCGTCAGCAACGCGATACTCGGCACCGCGCCGACCGCGAAGCCACCGGTGACGAACCCGATCGTCGCGGTCCGCCGATCCGGGAACCACCGAGCGGCCGTGGTGATACAGGCTGTGTAGACAAGCCCGGCACCCGCGCCACCGACCACGGCGTACCCGATCAGGACGACCGGATAGCTGCCCGCGTGCGCGAGCGTGGCCAGGCCGATCGCGGCGAGGACGCCACCCAGGACCACGAGTTGGGTGGGCGTGGCTCGGCGGACCCGGTGGACCCAGGCCGCGGGTACGGCCACCAGGGCCTGGCAAGCCACGAAGAGCGCGAGCAGCCACATCGTCGCGACCGCACTCCACGAGCGGCTCGACTCCAGACCGAGTGCGGCGGCGCCGAAGGAGTATTGCAGCGGACTGATTGCGACCATGCAGGCCCACGCGGCCCACAGTTGCCAGCGGCGTGGATGTCCACTCAGGTCCTGGGCGTCCTCGCCGATCCGGTACTGGCGTCCGTAGACGTCACGCACGTCCCGGGGGGTGGGGGTCACGTTCATGAGCGCCTCCTGACTACTGCATACCGTATGGAACTTTGGTACTCCTCCCAGCAGCCGTTGTCCAGAGCGCGGACCCTTGTGAAGCGATGTGCATACAGCATACAGTCGGCATTTCTAGCGACTTCTGTCGTGCGACGGCCCGCCCGATCCGAGGAGAGGACTGCCTGTGGACCTGATGGAGTACCAAGCCAAAGAACTCTTCGCCCGGCACGGCGTACCGGTCACGCTCGGCCGGGTGATCGAGGATGCGGCGGACGCGGCCGAGGCGGCCGAAGCGCTCGGTGGCCGGGTGGTGGTCAAGGCCCAGGTGAAGACCGGCGGCCGGGGCAAGGCGGGCGGGGTCAAGCTCGCCGCCGATCCGGCCGAGGCGACCGCGCGGGCCAAGGACATCCTCGGGATGGACATCAAGGGCCACACCGTCCGCCGGGTCCTGCTCGCACCCGCGGCCGAGATCGCCGAGGAGTACTACTTCTCCTTCCTGGTGGACCGGGCGCAGCGCAACTACCTGTGCATCGCGAGCACCGAGGGCGGCGTCGAGATCGAGGAGGTCGCGCACACGAACCCGGACGCGATCGCCAAGGTACCGATCGATCCCGCCGTCGGCGTCGACGAGGCGAAGGCGGCCGAGATCGTCGCGGCGGCCGGGTTCCCGGCCGAGGCGGCCGAGGTGGTTCGCAAGCTGTGGGACGTGTTCGTCGCCGAGGACGCCTCGCTGGTCGAGGTGAATCCGCTGGTCAAGCTGGCCGACGGCCGGCTGGAGGCGCTCGACGGCAAGGTCACGCTGGACGAGAACGCGGCGTACCGGCACCCGGACCACGCGGCGTTCGAGGACAAGGCGGCGGCCGATCCGCTCGAGGCCGCGGCCCAGGAGAAGGGGCTGAACTACGTCAAGCTGGACGGCGAGGTCGGCATCATCGGCAACGGCGCCGGCCTGGTCATGTCCACGCTCGACGTGGTCGCGTACGCGGGTGAGGCGCACGGCGGGGTGAAGCCGGCCAACTTCCTCGACATCGGCGGCGGCGCCTCGGCGGCGGTGATGGCGAACGGACTCGGGATCATCCTCGGCGACGCGCAGGTGAAGAGCGTGTTCGTGAACGTCTTCGGCGGCATCACCGCCTGCGACGCGGTGTCGAACGGGATCGTCCAGGCGCTGGAGCTGCTCGGCAAGAGCGCGGACAAGGCGCTGGTGGTCCGGCTCGACGGCAACAACGTGGACGAGGGCCGCCGGATCCTGGCCCGGGCGAACCACCCGCTGGTGACCGTGGTCGACACGATGGACGGCGCCGCGGACCGCGCCGCCGAACTGGCCGCGCAGGCCTGAGAGGAATCGAGCTATGGCGATCTTCCTGACCGAGCAGAGCAGGGTCATCGTGCAGGGCATGACCGGATCCGAGGGACAGAAGCACACCAGCCGGATGCTTGCCGCGGGCACCAATATCGTCGGCGGCGTGACGCCGGGCAAGGGCGGCCGGTCGGTCGACTTCGCCAAGCGGTCGATCCCGGTGTACGGATCGTGTGCCGACGCGGTGAGGTCGGCCCGGGCGGACGTCTCGGTGGTGTTCGTGCCGCCGAAGTTCACCAAGGGCGCCGTGATCGAGGCCGTCGACGCGGGGATCCCGCTGGTGGTCGTGATCACCGAGGGCGTACCGGTGCACGACACGGCCGCCTTTTTCGCGCACGCGCAGGCGGCCGGCACCCGGATCATCGGGCCCAACTGCCCCGGCATCATCAGCCCCGGCCGGGCGAACGCGGGCATCATCCCGACCGACATCGCCGGTCCCGGCCGGATCGGGCTGGTGTCGAAGTCGGGCACGCTGACGTACCAGATGATGTACGAGCTGCGGGAGTACGGGTTCTCCACTGCGATCGGGATCGGCGGTGACCCGATCATCGGGACCACCCACATCGATGCCCTGCAGGCGTTCCAGGAGGACCCGGACACCGACGCGATCATGATGATCGGCGAGATCGGCGGCGACGCCGAGGAACGTGCGGCCGCCTTCATCGCGGCGAACGTGACCAAGCCGGTGGTCGGGTACGTGGCCGGCTTCACCGCGCCCGAGGGCAAGACGATGGGGCACGCGGGCGCGATCGTGTCCGGGTCGTCCGGTACCGCGGCCGCGAAGCAGGAAGCGCTCGAGGCGGTCGGTGTGAAGGTCGGCAAGACCCCGTCCGAGGCGGCGCGGCTGATGCGCGCGGCGCTCGAGCAGATCCTCGACCCGGTCTGATTCGGAGAGGTAGTCACATGGCAAAGATCGGATTCGTCGGGCTCGGGATCATGGGCTCGCACATGGCGGCCAACCTGGTCCGGGCCGGCCACGAGGTCACCGGGTACGACGTGGTGCCCGCGTCGGTGGAGAAGCTCCTGCAAGCCGGCGGCAAACCGGCACCCGACATCGCCGGGGCCGTCGCGGGCGCCGAAGTGGTGATCACCATGCTGCCCGACTCCCCGCAGGTGGCCGAGGTGGTACTCGGTCCCGGCGGCGTGCTCGAGTCGGCGGCCTCCGGGTTGCTGCTGATCGACATGTCGTCGATCGCCCCGGAGACCTCGCGTGAGGTGGCCGCCGCCGGCGCCGCGCGTGGAGTACGGGTGCTGGACGCGCCGGTGAGTGGTGGTGAGCAAGGCGCGATCAAGGCGTCGTTGTCGATCATGGTCGGCGGCGAGGATGACGTGTTCGAGGCGGCCCGGCCGATCCTGGAAGACCTCGGCCGGACCATCGTGCACGTGGGCGGCCACGGCGCCGGCCAGACCGTCAAGGCGGCCAACCAACTGCTCGTCGCCGGCACCATCGCCCTGGTCAGCGAGGCGATCGTGCTGCTGGAAGCCTCCGGCGTCGACGGCGAACGCGGCCTCGAGGTCCTCGCCGGCGGCCTGGCCGGCAACCGCATCCTCGACCTCAAAGCCGCCACCATGCTGGCCCGCCAGTTCGATCCGGGCTTCCGCATCGACCTCCACCACAAGGACATGGGCATAGCCACCACAGCAGCCCGCTCAGCAGGCGTAGCCCTCCCGGTCACCGGCCAAGTAGCCCAACTGGTAGCCGCGGCCAAAGCCAAAGGCCACGGCTCCCTCGACCACTCAGCCCTCCTCAAGGTCATCGAAGACCTCTCCGGCCGCTGACCACTCTCCCACCCGAACGCGGGCCGGCCCCCAAGCCGGCCCGCTTTCCTTTGTCTTCAGGACTGACAGTGTCTTCAGGGCTGACAGCACTCTGCGTCTGAAGGTCCTCGCGGTGACCTTCAGACGCAGAGTGGGTTCTGGAGGAGGTGGATCTGCCTCCTGGGTCAGGGGGTGGCGGGGGCTCGGGCTGCTGTGGGGGCGTGGGCGAGGTTGGCGCCGCCGGTGCCGATCTTGGTGGCGAGGAGGTCGGCTACTGCGTGGACCGCGCGGAGGGTGGGGGCTTTCGTGCCGGTGAGGTCGGCCAGTTCGACGACGGCGGCGAGGATGACGTCGAGCTCGAGGGGTTTGTCCTTCTCCAGGTCCTGGAGCATGGAGGTCTTGTGGTCGCCGACGCGTTCGGCGCCGTCGATGCGTTTGTCCACCGAGATCTCCGGGGCGCAGCCGACCGCTTCGGCGATCTCCAGGGTCTCCTCCATCATCAGGCGGATCATCGCGCGGGTGCCTTGATGCTGGGCGATCTCCACCATCGTCGCCCGGGCCAGGGCGCTGATCGGGTTGAAGGCGGCGTTGCCGAGCAGCTTGATCCAGATGTCCTTGCGGACGTCCGCCTCGACCGGGCATTTCAGGCCGCCCTCGACCATCGCGGTACTGAACGCCTGGCACCGCTCGCTGGTCCCGCCGGCCGGTTCGCCGATCGAGAACCGGGTGCCCTCCAGGTGCCGGACCACGCCCGGTCCGTCCAGTTCGGTCGAGCAGTACACGACGCAGCCGATCGCGCGGTTCAGCGCGAGCACCCGGGTCACCTCACCGTCCGGGTCCACGGACTCGATCCGGCGCCCCTCGTACGGTCCGGGCAGGCCGTGGAAGTACCACCAGGGGATGCCGTTCTGGGCCGCGATGACGGCTGTCCTGTCGTGCAGCAACGGCTCCAGCAACGGTCCGGCCGAGGCGTACGAGTTGGCTTTCAGGCCGAGGAACACGTAGTCCACCGGACCGATCTCGGCCGGGTCGTCGGTGGCCGGGGTCCGCGCGACCCAGTCGCCGCGCGGGCTGAAGACCTGGACGCCGTCCTTGCGGATCGCGTCGAGATGGGCACCGCGGGCGACGAGGTGGACCTCGGTCCCGCCGCGGTGCAGGGCCGCGCCGACATAGGCGCCGATCGCCCCGGCGCCGAGAACTGCGACTCGCATGAGAGGTCCCCTAGTCTCTGAGCCCGGAGGCGGTCGGGATCGGGTTCGCCACGTCGGTGAGCTCGTCGAACTCGACGACGTTGTCGATCTCGGTGCCCATGGCAACGTTCGTGACGCGTTCCAGGATCACCTCGACGACGACCGGCACCTCGTACTCGACGAGGAGCTTCTTCGCCTCCTCCAGCGCGGGCAGGATGCCGTCCGGCTCGGTCACCCGCAGCGCCTTGCAGCCCAGTCCCTCGGCCACCTTGACGTGGTCGACGCCGTACCCGCCGAGCTCGGGGGTGTTGATGTTGTCGAACGAGAGCTGGACGCAGTAGTCCATGTCCAGCCCGCGTTGCGCCTGCCGGATCAGCCCGAGGTATGCGTTGTTCACCACCACGTGGATGTACGGGACGTTGAACTGGGCGCCGACCGCAAGCTCCTCGATCAGGAACTGGAAGTCGTAGTCCCCCGACAACGCGACGACGGTCGCCTCCGGATCCGCGACGGCGACCCCGAGCGCGGCCGGTCCGGTCCAGCCGAGTGGGCCTGCCTGGCCCGCGTTGATCCAGTGCCGCGGCCGGTACACGTGCAGCATCTGCGCGGCCTGGATCTGCGACAGCCCGATCGTGGAGACGTACCGGACGTCCGGGCCGAACGCGGTGTTCATCTCCTGGTAGACCCGTTGCGGTTTCACCGGGATGTCGTCGAAGTCGGTCCGGCGCTGCAGCGTGCGCTTGCGTTCGCGGCAGGCGGCGGTCCACTCCGACCGGTCCGGCAAGGGTCCCTCGGCCACGCGTTGCCGGGTGACGTGGATCAGCGTCTCCAGGGCCGCCTTCGCGTCGGAGACGATGCCGAGGTCGGGCGCGAAGACCCGGCCGATCTGGGTCGGCTCGACGTCGATGTGGACGAACTTGCGCCCGGCCCGGTACACGTCCAGCCCGCCGGTGTGCCGGTTCGCCCACCGGTTGCCGATCCCGACGACCAGGTCGGAGGCGAGCAACGTCTCGTTCCCGTACCGGTGGGAGGTCTGCAGGCCGACCATGCCGGCCATCAACCGGTGGTCGTCCGGGATCGTGCCCCAGCCCATCAGCGTCGGCACGACCGGGACACCGTGCAGTTCGGCGAACTCCACCAGCAGGTCCGCCGCGTCGGCGTTGACGATGCCGCCGCCGGCCACGATCAGCGGGCGCTCGGCCGCCGCCAGCATTTCGAGCACCTTCTCCGCCTGCGCGACCGAGGCGCGTGGCGTTGCCACCGGCAACGGTGTGTACAGGTCCGGGTCGAAGTCGATCTCGGTCAGCTGTACGTCCAGCGGCAGGTCGAGCAGGACCGGGCCGGGCCGGCCGGAGCGCATCAGCTGGAACGCCTTCTGGAAGGTCCCGGGCACCTGCGCGGCCTCCAGTACGGTGACCGCGAGCTTGGTCACCGGACCGGCGATCGCGGGGACGTCGATCGCCTGGAAGTCCTCCTTGTGCAGCTTGGCGACCGGAGCCTGCCCGGTGATGCAGAGGATCGGGATCGAGTCGGCCGACGCGGAGTACAGGCCGGTGATCATGTCGGTCCCAGCCGGGCCGGAGGTCCCGACGCAGACGCCGATGTTGTCCGGCGCGGCGCGGGTGTAGCCCTCGGCCATGTGCGACGCGCCCTCGACGTGCCGGGCGAGGACGTGCCGTAGCTCGCCCTGCGCGCGGACCGCGGCGTAGAACGGGTTGATGGCCGCGCCGGGCAGCCCGAACAGGTGGGTCACGCCCTCACGACGGAGGATCTCCACCGCCGCGCGGGCGGCAGTCATACGAGGCATGCCAGCTCCTTATCGATCCGTGCGGGGGATCCAGCCGAAGCTCTCGGCGGTACTGCCGCTGGGCTTGTACTCCAGCCCGATCCAGCCGGTGTACCCGGCCGCGCGCAGGGCGCCGAGGTGCTCGTCGAGCGGGATCGTGCCGGTTCCGGGCTCGTGCCGGCCGGGCGCGTCCGCGATCTGTACGTGCGCGATGCGATCGGCGCAGGTCGCGATCACCTTCGGCACGTCGTCCCCGTTGACGGTCAGGTGGTAGAGGTCGGCCAGCAGCCCGATCCCGGTGACGCCGGCGTCGCGCTCGACCCGGTCGATCACCGCGACCGCGTCGGCGGCCGTCAGCAGCGGATAGCGGTCCGCCCCGCTGACGGGCTCGACCAGGACGGTCCCGCCGAACGACCCGGCCGCGGTGGCGGCCAGGGCGAGGTTCTCCACGGCCAGTTCGTCCTGGGCCGCCGGGTCGGTCCCGTCCACCCGATTGCCGTACAGCGCGTTGAAGGCCCGGCAGCCGAGCCGTTCACCGATCCCGAGCGCCACCGCGATGTTGTCGCGGAACTCCAGGGACCGCTGCGGCCAGGAGACCAGGCCGCGGTCGCCGCCGGGCAGGTCGCCGGCCGCGAAGTTGAGGCCGATCAGCCGGACGCCGGCGTCGCGGATCGCGCGTTCGAACGCGTCGACCTCGGCGTCACCGGGCAGGGCCGAGTCGAACGGCCACCAGAACTCCACCGCTTCGAATCCGGCGGAACGGGCAGCCGCGGGTCTTTCCAGTAGGGGCAGCTCGGTGAACAGGATCGAGCAGTTCACGGCCGGTGCGAACAAGGATTCCATCGGTCCCGCCTTTCGGAGGGCTTGGTATACGGGATACAGTAGGCTGGCGTCCGGAACCGGTCAAGGCATGACAAAGGTCACACTTCGCCCCCTCCGGCGGCTGGGAGAAATAGTTCGTGCCGGACCGATGAATCCGGCGACCACCGGCAGTACGTACGGGTGTCAGCTGTTCACCGGTCCGTACGGACCCGCCGGAAGGAGCCCATCGTGGGACGTGTCATCGTGATCGAGTTCATCAGCCTGGACGGTGTCGTCACGGACCCGGACGGATCGGCCGGGACGCCGACCGGCGGCTGGGCCTTCCGGCACGGCCCTGAGTCGGTGGCCGGTGACAAGTTCCGGCTCGGCCGCTCGCTGGACGACGGGGTGATGCTGTTGGGCCGGGCCACCTGGCAGCTGTTCGCGCGGATCTGGCCCCGCCGGACCGACGACTTCTCCACCCGGATGAACAAGGCGGAGGAGCTGGTCGCGTCGACGTCACTCGGCGACGTGTCAGCCTGGCCCAACTCGACCGTCCTCGACGGGGACCTGGTCAACGGGGTCCGGGCCCGGCGGGAACGCCAGGACGTCATCGTCGCCGGCAGCGTCAGCGTGGTGCGGGCCCTGCAGGCAGCGGACCTGGTCGACGAGTACCGGCTGCTGACCTTCCCGTCGGCCGTCGGCGCGGGGGAACGGCTCTTCACCGCTCCCCTTCACCTGACCTGCACGGCGGCCGAGCAGGTCGGTGCCGCCGTCCTCGCCCGGTACGAGCGCGAGGCTACGAACGGCTGGCTGGAAGGCGTCGAAGACCTGGTCGTACTGGAACACCCGGTTGTGGGTGATCCCGGCCGGGGTGACGGTGAAGACGTGCAGCGTGTGCAGGGCGTACCCGCCGTCGCCGTCGCCCCGGTAGACCGCGATCCCGGGCTGCCCGTTCGCCGCCAGGGGGAACACCCGCCAGTCGGTCCCGCGCAGCTCGAAGATCCTGGCGACGAAGCGCAGGTGGTCGTCGCGGCCGCGGAACCAGGTGAGGAACGGCGGCATCTCCAGTACCCGTTGCTTGGCCGGCAGGTACTGCAACGCGGCGATCAGCGCCAGCCGCAACGAGTCACGGCGGACGGCCACCGCCTCCGGGTCGGCGGGATCCGGGGCCACCATCGCGTCCGGCATCGGCTGGAGCCAGGCGACCTCGGTACTGCGGACGAGTGGCGTGCCCGGGTCGTCGGAGCGGGCCACCAGGCCGGACGGGAGCGGGCGGCGGGCGCGGGACTTCAGCGCGGTGAGGCAGGTGTTCGTGGCGATCCGGTAGAGCCAGGTCCGCAACGACGCCCGGTCCTCGTCGTACCGGTCGAAGGCGCGCCAGGCACGGATCAGGGTCTCCTGCAGGAGGTCCTCGGCATCGTGGGCCGCGGCGGACATGCGGTAGCAGTACGCCAGCAACTCCCGGCGGTAGGGCGCGGTCCGCACCGCGAAGTCGTCGCTCACGCCGAACAGTTAACCCGCCGAAGTGTCACGACGCGCTCGCATCCGCCGATGATCGGGATCAGCGGAGCCCCGGGAACCGGGACATCGACGCTCGGTACGCAGGCGAACGGGGTGCCGGGCGACGTGGCCCGGCACCCCGTTTCAGTACGACGAACGGTTACGCGGTTTGTCAGATGCAGGCAGGCAGGCTGCTGCGGGAGAAGTCGCGCACGCTCCTGGTGGTGTGGGCCGGGCGGTAGGTGCCGACGAAGACGTCGAGCTTGACGCTCTTGTACGTGCCGCCGTAGTACCCGCCCTGCTTGGCGATCCGGTTGGGGCGCATGGCGTCACCGTCGAAGTAGGTACCCGGGTCGGTGTAGAAGTAGAAGAGGGAGTTCTTGCCCGTGTTGTTCCACGCGGAGTAGCGGAAGTCCCCCGAGCGCTCCTTGCACATGTACACGGTGAAGCCGGACTTCCAGCCCAGCGCCATGCCCAGGGTCCGCAGCTTCCGCCAGGTCTGGGGGCCGACCTTTCCGTCGACCGAGAGGCCGGCGTCGGCCTGGAACGCCCGGACCCGGTTCCGCGTTCCCGCGCCGTACACACCGTCGACGGAGAGCGCACCGATCTTCTTCTGCAACTGCTTCACACAGGTACCCCGGCTGCCGTACGCCAGGTAGGTGCTGTAGCAGTTCGCCGCGGTCGCGGCAGCCTCGGTCACTGCTTCGGTCGCAGCCGTCGTGGCCGCGGGAGCCGCTGCCGCCGGCGCGGACACCGGGGTGTTGCTCGAACTCTTCTGATCCGCGTGGACCGCCGTGGTCACGCCCGCCACCAGGCCACCGGCCACTACGGTGGCGATGACGACCGCACGGGTCCGACGGCCACGCAGGATGTTCCTCGTCACTTTCGATTCCTCCTAGGACGTACCCCGAGGCCGCCCATAGATTTTCCAGCTGAAGCCGGAGCGTAACCAAAAAGGCCTACCGGTCACTGCCCGTACTCACCCGTACCGACGCACCCTCGGGGACAGCGAGGGACCTCGCGGGGTCAGCTGTGGGTCGCGCGGAGGGCCTGGGCGAGTTCGTCCAGGGCCGGAAGGGCATCGATGATGGTCTGCGCGGACTGCTCCGGGATCTTGCCCAGGCACTCGGCGATCGCCTCAGTACGGAGCAGCTTGATGCGTTCGTGCAGTTGGCGGCCCGCGTCGGTCGCCGCGACCCGGATCGCGCGGAGGTCGTCCGGATTCGGGTCGCGCTGGATCAGCTCCAACTCGGTGAGCTTGCCGATCACCCGGGACAGCATGGTCGGGTTCAGACCCTCCAGCTGGGCCAGTTCGGTCAGTCCGAGCGGGCCGCGGAACGCGATCAGGCCCAGCACCGACGCCTGGGTCGGCGTCAGCCCCTCGTGCGTCGCCGTGGCGTTGAGCTCCCGCGCGAGCCGCGAGATCACCCCGCGGAGCTGGTTCAGCGTCTCGGTGTCGGACATGGTTACCCCTTTATTGCCTGCTGGCAAGCAATGTACTCTGACGGTTGATGACCGCGACGCCGAGGACCTCGACCGCCCCGCCGGACGCGGACGAACCGCTCCCGCATCGGCGGATCGTGTTCGGCATCGTGTCCATCGCCCTGCTGATGGCCTCGATCGACCAGACCATAGTCGCCACCGCGCTGACCGCCATCCAGCACGACCTGGACGCGCCGCTGAACTGGAGCGGCTGGACCATCACCATCTACGCGCTCGGCCAGATCCTGGTGATGCCCGTGGCCGGCCGGCTCGGCGACCAGTTCGGCCGGAAGCGGATCTTCCTCGGCGCCGCGGTGCTGTTCACGCTCGCCTCGCTGGCCTGCAGCCTGGTCGACAACATCTACCTGCTGGTGGTGTTCCGCGCGCTCCAGGCGATCGGCGGCGGCGCGTTCATGCCGACCGCGACCGGCATCGTGGCCGAGCAGTTCGGCCGGGACCGGGACCGCGCGGTCGGGATGTTCACCAGCATCTTCCCGATCGGCGGCGTCCTCGGCCCGATCATCGGCGGCGTCATCGTCACCTACTGGTCCTGGCGGGAGATCTTCCTCGTCAACGTGCCGGCCGGGCTGCTGCTGATCCTGCTCGCCGCCCGCTTCATCCCGCGCAGTACGCCCGCCAAGGCGGCCCGGATCGACCTGGTCGGCGCGGCCTTGCTGGCGCTCACCATCCTCACCGGGATGTACGGGATCACCTCGCTCGGCAGCCGCGACGCCGGGCCGCTCGATCCGGTGTTCCTCACCGCCGAGGTGCTCGCGCTGGTCTTCGGGTTCCTGTTCGTCCGGCACGCCAACCGGGCCGCCTCGCCGTTCATCCCGGTCCGGCTGCTGCGCGGCCGCGGGTTCGGCGTGATGAACGCGATCAACCTGCTCTATGGGGCGGCCGTACTCGGGTTCGGCGCACTCTTCCCGCTGTACGCCGAGGCGCGGTACGGGATCCAGCCGCTCCAGGCCGGAACGTTGCTCACGGCAAGAGCCGTCGGGATGATCTGCGTCGCGGGGCTGGCCGTGTTCGCGCTCCGCCGGACCGGGTACCGGGCGCCGATGATCGGCGGCTTCCTGCTGGTCGCGGCCGGGATGACGGTGATGGCGATCGCGCCGCACGGGCTCACGCCGTACGCCTGGCTGGCGATCGCGGCCGGGATCACCGGGATCGGGATGGGGCTGTCGATCCCGGCCTCGAACAACGCCAGCCTGCAGCTCGCGCCGGACCAGATCTCGGCGATCGCCGGGTTGCGCGGGATGTTCCGGCAGTCGGGCGGGATCATCGCGGTGTCGGTGACGACGACCCTGCTCTCGCACAGCGCGAACCCGGGGATCGCGCAGGCGCACAGCTTCGTGGTGTTCGCCGCGGTGCTGCTGCTGATCGTCCCGTTCACCCTGCTGGTACCGGACCACCGCGGCTCCTGGTAACCGCCTGACTCAGCCTGCCGCGAGCCGAAAGGTCGCCCGGTACGCGCCGGGACTGGTGCCGCTGCTCAGCAGGAAATGCCGGCGCAGCGACTCCGTGGAGCCGAAGCCGGCCGCGTACGCGATCTGGGTGACGGTCAGGTCCGACTCCTCCAGCAGCTCGCGGGCCCGCTCGACCCGGCGCATCACCACCCAGTCCAGCAGGCTCTGCCCGGTCTCGGCCCGGAACCGGCGCGCCAGGGTCCGTGTACTCATGTGCGCGTGCGCCGCCACCGACCGCAGGGTCAGCGGCTCGTCCAGGTGCGCGAGCATCCACTCCAGGACTGGGGCGAGGCTGCCGGTGAGTGGTCTGTCGATCACCTTCGAGTACTGCGACTGGCCGCCGGTCCGATGCGGTGGACTGACCAGCAGCCGGGACATGTCGTTCGCGTACGCCTGGCCGTGATCGGTGCGCAGGACGTGCAGGCAGAGATCCGCGGCCGCCAGCATGCCGCCCGAGGCGAGCACCTGGCCGTCGTCGACGTACAGCTCGTGCTCGGCCAGCTCGACCCGCGGGAACTCGGCCCGGAAGTCGTCCGCGAGCGCCCAGTGCGTGGTGACCCGGTGCCCGTGCAGCACCCCGGCGTACCCGAGGACGAACGCGCCCGCGCACAGGGACAGCAGCCGGGCCCCGCGCTCGGCCGCGACCGCGATGGCCTCCAGAACCTCGGGATCGCGGGCGGCGAGCGGATCGTCGACGCCGGGGACGACCACGGTGTCGGCGGCGGCCAGCTCGGACATCGGCCGCAGCTCGCCGAAAGTCGGTACCCCGGCCCGCCCGCACAGCGTGATCTCGTACGGCGACTCGGGCTCCGGCCGGATCCGGTGGAACACGGCCGGCCGCCGTCCGAACGCCTGCACCGCGACCGCAAGATCCAGCGCGGTCGTGCCGCCGAGAACCGCGATCCCCACCCGATGCCTGTCCGCCATCGCCCCTCCCCGGGGTGTCCTGATCTGGGGCAAGTATGGCCCGGATCGAGGCGTGCGCGGGGGTGCTCTGGCCGAACACTGAAGGCATCGACCGCACCACTTCGGCACCGGAGGCAGACAGATGAAACCCGACACGATCGTCCTGGTCCACGGCTTCTGGGTGACGCCGCGCAGCTGGGAGCACTGGATCGAGCACTACGAGCGACAGGGCTACCGGGTGATCGCGCCGGCCTACCCGGGATTCGAGGTCGAGGTCGAGGCGCTGACCGCGGACCCGGAGCCGATCGCCCGGGTCACGGTGCCGGAGATCATCGCGCACCACGAGAAGGTGATCGGGGACCTGGACAGCCCGCCGATCCTGATCGGGCACCCGGCCGGCGGCGCGTTCGTGCAGATCCTGCTCGACCACGGGTACGGCGCGGCCGGGGTGGCGATGAACTCGGCGCCGACCGAGGGGGTCCGGGTGATCCCGCCGCAGCAGCTGCGGGCCACGTTCCCGGTACTGAACAACCCGGCGAACCGGAAGAAAGCGATCGGCTACACCTACGACCAGTGGCGCTACGCGTTCACCAACACCTTCGGCGAGGCCGAGTCACGGCGGCTGTACGAGCGGTACCACGTCCCGGCCTCGGGCGGGATCCTCTGGGACAGCGTGCTGGCGAACTTCCGGCCCGGCCGGCAGGCGACCTGGGTCGACTACGGCAACGACGACCGGGCGCCGTTGCTGTTCATGTCCGGCGGTGAGGACCACCTGATGCCGCCGGCGATCCAGAAGTCGAACCTGAAGCATTACCGGTCGGCCAAGACGGTCACCGAGTTGCGGTTCTACCCGGGCCGCTCGCACCTGATGCCGGCCGAAGCGGGCTGGGAGCAGCTCGCCGACGACGCGCTCGGCTGGGCCGTCGAGCACGCGCGCTGATCCCGGCGCCGCGGTGGGTCCGGTCCGGAGAACCGGGAACGACGGTTCTCCGGACCGTGACGGTCTCGACATCCGGGCCCTGAGGGTCTCGACAACGGACCGAATGGTGCTAGGGTTTTCCCGGTTGCAGTTGCAGTTCCACGTTCGTTTCGAAACGCCCGCGGAGTGCTCCGCCGGGCGTTTTTCTCATCTCCGGGCCTTGGTCCGGGTGCGAGGGCTCGTACGGCAACCCGGGGACCGGCGCCCGTCGGTACCTGTCAATTGCCCCCACACCAAAGGAGCAGATCATGGCCAGCGGAACCGTGAAGTGGTTCAACAGCGAAAAGGGCTTCGGCTTCATCTCCCAGGACGACGGCGGCGCCGACGTGTTCGTGCACTACTCGGCGATCGCGACGAGCGGCTACCGCTCCCTGGACGAGAACCAGAAGGTCGAGTTCGACCTGACCCAGGGCCCGAAGGGCCCGCAGGCGGACAACGTTCGCCCGCTCTGAACCACACCTTCAGCACAGCAGGCCCGGTCCGTCAGGACCGGGCCTGTTCTGCTTCCAGCACCCAGAGCTCCTCGCCGTCGTCCACCTGAGTCGTCCGCGACAACCCAGCGGCCGCGGCGACGGCGGCCGACTTCGCGTGCTCCGGGTGGACATGCGCGACGACCCGTTCGACCTGGTGCTCCCGGAGCCAGCCGACCAGGCCGACGGCGGCCTCGCGGGCGTACCCACGGCCCTGCGTGCGGGTGCCGAGGACCCACGCGATCTCGGCGCCGTCCCCGGTCACGGTCGCCTGGACGTACCCGGCGAGCGTGCCGTCCGCGCGGGACCTGATCACCCAGTTGAGCCAGCTCTCCCCCGGCCGGCCCGGGCCGGCCACCTGCCGCTCGTACCGGGCGGTGAGGGCCTCGAGCGTCGGCGGCTCGCCCCCGGTGAAGGTGTAGAGCCCGGGGTCGCCGAGGACGGCGACCATCTCCGCGGCGTACTCGACCCGCAACGGCAGCAGCAGGAGCCGCTCGGTCTCGAACCGGGTCGCGATCATCGGGCCACCGTAAGCCACCGCGCCCGGTCCCGTCGCCGGAGCGGTTCCGTCGCCGGAGCGGTCACGTTGCCGAAGCGGCAAGAAAGCTCGGTGGTCCGGCCGGATCGATGGACACTGGCGGCATGATCGAGATCGACTGGGCCGGTCAGGCCGACAAACTCCGCCACTCCGCGACGACCGAAGCCGACTGGAACCTCCAGGTCGCCGGCGGCCTGATCCGCCCGACCGACCGCCTCGCCGTCGACGTCGGGTGCGGCGGAGGTGGCATGGCCAAGGCCCTGGCCACCGCGCTCGGCCTGTCCGCCGGGCAGGAGACGCCGGCCGAAGTGGTCGCCGTCGACGCGGACGCCGACGTCCTCGCCCAGGCCCGCGAGCACACCGGCGGCCTGGTCCGCTGCGAGCTCGCGTCGATGGACGACGGCGCGGAACCGTTGCGCAAGGCAATCGGTGCCCCGGCCGACTTGATCTGGGCCTCCGCCTCGGTGCACCACGCGGCCGACCAGCAGGCCGCGGTCACCGCCTTGGCCTCGTTGCTCGCACCCGGTGGCCGGCTCGCCCTGGCCGAAGGCGGTCTCCCGGCCCGGTGCCTGCCCTGGGACCTCGGCCTCGGCGAACCCGGGCTCGAACTGCGGCTCGACGCGGCCCAGGACCGCTGGTATGCCCTGATGCGCGACTCGCTGCCCGGCTCCGTCCCGATGCCCTACGCCTGGACCGAGGCGCTCCGCCGGGCCGGCCTCACCGAGGTCACCACCCGCACGATCCTGACCGAGAAGCCGGTACCGCTGCCGGCCGCGGACGTCGCCACCCTGGTCACCGAGTTCCAGCACCGCATCGACCGGCTGGACCCGGCCGTCCCCAACGCCGACCTGCACGGGCACGGTCATGGGCACGGCGCTGGGCAGGCGGCCGGGCACGGGCATGGGCACACCCCGGTGACCGAGGACTGGTTGTCCGCCGAGGACCTCGCCACCTGGCGCCGCCTGCTCGACCCGGCGGACGAGCACTACCTCGGCCACCGCACGGACCTCGCCGTCATCTCGGCCCGCAGCATCCACCTCGGTCACGCTCCGGCCTGACCTCGCTCCGGCCCGGCCCGGCCCGGCCCGGTTCGGCGGTCGGTCGGGTGGCGTTCACCGGACAAGGTGGTGGGCGCCACTCGGAGGTTGAGGACTGTCGCGTGCGGCGGTGAGGCCCCGGCGCCGTAAGGTGGGTGCCCATGAACGACCGGCTGGTGTGGATCGACTGTGAGATGACCGGGCTCGACCTGGCGGCGGACGCCTTGATCGAGGTCGCGGTCCTGGTGACCGACTACGAACTCAACGTGCTCGGCGACGGGATCGACCTGGTGATCGCGCCGCCGCCCGCCGCCCTCGAACAGATGGGCGACTTCGTCCGCGACATGCACACCGCCTCCGGCCTGCTCGAGGAACTCGCTACCGGGATCCCGCTCGCCGACGCCGAGGACCAGGTCCTCGACTTCATCTCCGGCTACGTGAAGGAACCCCGCAAGGCCGCGCTCGCCGGGAACTCGGTCGGCACCGACCGCACCTTCCTGGTCCGGGACATGCCCAAGGTCGAGGCCCACCTGCACTACCGCAACGTCGACGTCAGCTCCATCAAGGAACTCGTCCGCCGCTGGTACCCACGCGTCTACTACGCCACCCCGGCGAAGAACGGCAACCACCGCGCGCTGGCCGACATCACCGAGAGCATCGCCGAGTTGCGGTACTACCGGGAGACCGTCTTCGTGCCCCAGCCCGGACCCGATTCCGACACCGCGCGGGCCGCCGCGAGCCTGGTGATGGGGCCGATTTCAGGTAACTGACCATCGCCGCTATGATTACCCAGCCGTCGCAATCAGGGCGGCAATGGTGGGTGTAGCTCAGCTGGTAGAGCACCTGGTTGTGGTCCAGGTGGCCGCGGGTTCGAGTCCCGTCACTCACCCTCAGGCGAAGGCGACCTATGTCCGCGGAGAGCGCGGACGGGTCGCCTTCGGTCTTTTTGCGCCTGCGCTTCGCTTGGCGCGGGCGGGGGCTTCGCCACCCGCACCCCCCTCCGGCGGATGGTGCCCGGGATGGGTACGTGAACGTCGCTGTGGTGGCCGTTGGTGGGTGGGCCGCCTTCGCTTCGCTCGGCTCCGGTAGGGCGGGCGCCATCGGTTCGCTTGGCTCTGTGCGGGGGGTTAGGTGCTTTCGCGTTGTTCGAGGGTGTGGGGGATTACTACTTGTTGGGGGTCCTGCTCCTTTGTGGTGATTCTGGTGAGGAGGAGGTCCAGGGCTGTTTGGGCGATGGTGGGTTTGTTGGGGGAGATGGTGGTGAGGGTGGGGAGGCTGTAGCGGCCTTCGTCGATGTCGTCGATGCCGATGACCGCTACTTCGTCGGGGACCTTGAGGCCTCTTTGGTGGAGGGTGTGGAGGGCTCCTAGGGCCAGGAGGTCGGTGTAGCAGAAGACGGCGTCGGGGAGGGCGCCGCTGTCGAGGAGGTCGGCCATGGCCTGGGCTCCGTCGAGGCGGTGGTAGTTGCGGGTGGGGACGACGAGGGTCGGGTCGTACGGAAGGCCGGCTGAGCGGAGGGCCTTGCGGTAGCCCTTGGTGCGTTGGGGAGCTGTGCCGCCCCCTCTCGGGGTTTGGTGGCCGATGGCGGCGATGCGTCGGCGGCCACGGTCCGCGAGGTGTCGGGTGGCGTCCTCGGCGGCGGCCACGTTGTCGATGCCGACGTGGTCGATGCCCTTGCCGACGATGCGTTCGCCCAGCAGGACCAGTGGGGTGTCGTCACGGCGCTGGTCGTACTCCGCGCGGGTCATGCCCAGCGGGCTCAGCAGGATGCCGTCGACCATCCCCCGGTTCATGCCGTCCACCACGAACTGCTCGGCCTCGATCCGGCCCTCGGTCTGGTCGACCAGCACCGTGTACCCGTGCTCGCGCGCGCCCTGGACCACGTGCCGGATCAGCTCGGCGAAATAGGGCACGTCGATCTCCGGGACGGCGACCGCGATCAGCCCGGTGCGGTTCAGGCGCAGGTTGCGCGCCGACAGGTTCGGCCGGTACCCGAGCTGGTCGATCGCCCAGCGCACCCGGTCCTGCGTCTCCTCCGACACCCGGCGGTTGCCCGACAGCACGTTCGACACCGTGGTCGGCGACACCCGGGCCAGCGCCGCGACGTCCCGGACGCTCACTGCGGCGGGGGTCGCGGGCCTTTGGTCCTTCGGCATTGCAGCATCCTCTCACGTCCCTCCGAGGCTCCTGAGAGGTCGATGCGGAACGTTGTACACGCTCTGAACACCGGTTGGCGAAACCACTTGTACCGAAGCGATCTGGGCAAGTCAACAGCGAGTACAACGTCAAAATTGACCCCTTGTCGCCAGCGGACCGGCCGCCCTATCCTGCCGGGCATGCGAACGCCCATCGCCCCCAGCCGCCGCACGCCCATCGGCGTGGCGGTCGCCCTGATCGCCGTCGTGGCCCTGCTCCTCGGCACCGCCCAGGCCACCGCGGTACCGCCCCGGCCGCCGGTGTCCGACCCGGCCGGCGGGACCCCGAGTACCGTGCGCGGGAAGGTCGTCGACGCCCGGACGGGTGCACCGATCGAGGGCGCGAGCGTGCACGCTTCGCGGACCGACCTCTTCACCACGAGCGGGGCGGACGGGTCCTTCGTCCTCCCCGCGGTGCCGGAGAGTTCCGCGCTCGTCGTGGCCGGCAAGGAGGGGTACGACTTCGCCTCCACCACCAAGGGCGACGAGGTGCGGCTGACGCTCGGCCGCGAGAAGACGCCCGCACGGGCGGAGTACCCGCGGCCAGACGCCGACCGGCGGCCGTTCACCGGCAACGCATGGCTGACGCTGAACGGCACCTGGTCGTTCGACTTCGACCCCGGAGACGTCGGCGAACGCGAGCAGTGGTTCGCCCCGGATCACCAGCTGGGCAAGGCGATCCGGGTCCCGTTCGGGTACCAGTCGCTGGCCGCTTGGGGCGAGGAGCAGCTCGCGACCAACGAGATCTTCCGCAGCGCGTTCTCGCAGTACCGCGGCACCGTCTGGTACCAGCGCTCGTTCACCGTCCCGGCCGGCTTCGACGGCAAGGACGTCCGGCTCCGCATCGGCGCCGCCGACTGGGGCGCCTCGGTCTGGCTGGACGGCGAGCAGGTCCTGCCGTACTCCGGGGACGGGTACACCGAGATCCAGGCCGGGCTCGGCAAGCTCGAACCAGGGTCGACCCACCGGCTGACGATCCGCGTGGTCGCTCCCCCGACCGACGCCGAGTCGCCGTACCCGCAGGGCAAGCAGACCGGCGAGCCCGACGGGGAGTACACCGGCTGGTTCACCGACATCGGCGGCATCTGGCAGTCGGTCTGGATCGAGCCGTACTCCGCGGCGCGGCTGACGAAGACCCAGGTGACGCCCGAGCTGACCTTCACCGGTACCGCCCGCACGCCGTCGCAGTCCGCGGTCAAGCTCGACGTCGCGGCCACGGGCGCCGACAAGGCCACGGTGCGGCTGCGTGATCCGCAGGGCAAGCTCGTCAAGGTCGTCGACGTCCCCCTGACCGACGGGAACGGCACCGCGCGGGTCCTGATCGACAAACCGCGGCTCTGGGAACCGAACAGCCCGGCCCTGTACTCCGCGGACTTCCAGCTCGGCGACCATGGCGATCTCCGGGACGGTCTGCGTACGTCGTTCGGGATGCGCAAGGTCGACCGTCAGTGGGCGCCCGGGCACGACGGCGAGTACCAGTACATCAACCTGAACAACCGGCCGATCTACGTGCGCGGCGTGCTCGACCAGGCGTACAACCCATGGGGCGTCTACACCTACACGGGCGTCACGGCCGGGCCCGACCTGCGCACCGGAACGGACCAGGCTCCGGGCCGTGGTTCCATGCTGCGAGACCTGAAGGACGCGAAGGCGCTGGGCTTCAACGTGGTCCGGACCCACGTCAAGGTGAACGAACCGGCCTACTACCACCTGGCGGACCAGCTGGGTCTGATGGTCTGGTACGACATGCCGAACGCCGGCTGGCACTCCCAGGGTGACCCGAAGGCCGAGCAACTCTTCGAGGATCTCCTGCGCACCACCCTGCAGCGCGACCACAACCACCCGTCGATCGTGTTCTGGACCGTCTTCAACGAGGCCTGGGGCATCAGCGACAACCCGTGGGGCCAGCCGATCCCCGACGCCGCCTTCGGCTACGTGCGGAACATGGTGAAGGTTGTCCGTGACAACGATCCGTCCCGGTTGGTGGTGGACAACTCGGCCTGTTGCAGCAACGGTCACCTCGACACCGACCTGAACGACTTCCACTACTACCTGTCCACCTACGACGAGTGGAAGCGGCTGCTGGACGGGTTCGACGCCAAGGTGGAACCGGGCTCCGACTGGAACTTCAACAGCGGCACCCAGAGCGGCCAGCCGTGGCTCAACTCCGAGTTCAGCCTGGGCTCCGGCCGGTTCGCGAGTACCTCCGGGATCTTCCGCAGCTACCCCAAGCTGAACGGGTACGTCGCGGTGCAGCTCGCCGAGACCGAGCAGGAGGACGGCAGCGCGATCACGTTCGACCGGCAGCACAACCCACCGATCTTCGTCGACCACCAGGGCAAACCGCGCACGGTCGAGATGTTCCAGCGCGACGACGCGGTCGCCCTGGTCGGTACTTCCACCCGCACGGTCGAACCCGGTGACACGCTCGAGGCACCGGTGAAGCTGAGCCACTTCGGCGACACCGATCTGTCCAAGGCCACGTTGCGCTGGAAGGTCGGCGGCTACGACGACCAGGGCCGGTGGATCGCGGACGCCGCCAGTGGATCGCGCCCGGTCAGCCCCGGGCAGTACACGGTCTCCGATGCGGGCGTCGTGTCCGTCAAGGTGCCGGCGGGGCTGCGGACCGGGTATCTGTGGGTCTGGCTGGACGACGGTCACGGGACGGTCGCCGAGAACTACCTCACGTTCGACGTGCCCTGGTCCGCCGGGGACGCGGCCTTCTCCCCCGGTGCGCCGTCCGGGCACGCGTGGACGGGTGGTACGGCGATCCACGCTTCGAAGGGCGCCGATCGGGTCACGGGGTTCGGCCGTGGCTACTTCGAGTACCAGGTGGCCGTGCCGGAGGGGATCCGGTCCGGCCGGGACCAGCGGGCGACCTTGATCGCCGAGGTCTCCTCGACCCAGACCGAGGGCTGGTACGACGCGAACAACGTGACCGCGGCCCGCCGGTACCCGACCGAGCTGACCGTCTCGGTCAACGGGGTCGAGCACCAGGCGATCACGTTGCCCGACGACCCGAACGACCCGACCGCGCTCGCCGGTCGCCCCCGCGGCCCGCTCGCCGGGGACTGGGGCAGCCGGCACGGCTATCGGATCGCGGTCCCGGTGACCGCCAAGGACCTGGGCACCTCCGCGAAGGCGACGCTACGGTTCGCCTCGGACGGTGGCGGGCTGTCGATCTTCGGCGTCGGCTCCGGCCGGTACGGGGTACCGCCTCGGCTGGTCGCGGGACAGGTCTCGGTACCGGACGAGCGGCCCGCGTTCCGGCCGGTCGACACCCGGTTGTCGGTGTACCAGGCGCAGGCCCGGATCAACCCGGCCACGGGGACCGGCACGGTGATCGTGTCGGTGGTCAACGACACCGCGCAGACCGTGCGCGACATCGACGTCGCGCTGGCACCGCCGAGTGGCTGGACGGCCGAGGCGACCGAACCGGCCCGCGTCGCCGGTCTGAAGCCGGGTCAGGCACGGCATCTCGCGTTCGCGATCCGCTCGGGCTCCGCGGTGTCGACCGGGCAACGCGTCGACTTCACCGCGACAGCCTCGTGGTCCGGTCAGGCGGTCCAGGCGATCGCGTCCTCGACGGTCGGGTTCGACCCCGCCGCGTACCCGAAGGTCGACGTCGACGACAGCTTCGACACCGACACCCGGGCGAACTACACGGTGCACAAGACGTCCACGACCGAGGAACTGCCGGAGCTGACCTTCGGTTCGGGCAGCCTGCGCGCCACCAGCACCGCGAAGTACTTCGGGGTGCTCGGTCACCAGGCCGGGCCGGCGGTGCCGCGCGCGGTGGTGATCGTCGACCACCAGCAGTGGATCGGCACCGGGGTCGGTCAGGACGCGCTGTTCAACGGCCTGATCAAGGACCAGAACAACTACCTCCTGGCCTGGACCGAGTCCAAGGGCCGGTTCGGGATCGACTACCGGATCGACGGCCGGCTGACCAGCTTCTGCTGTGTCCAGGGCGCGCCGCTGAAGCCGGGCGACCGCTGGGCCTTCGTGCTCGACGGCAACTCCATCAGCCTCTGGGCCGAGCAGGGGCTGGGCTGGACCCAGCTCCGGCCGGGCACACCCCAGGACCGCATCGACTTCACCGCCCCCGGTGCGCTGACCGGCTGGCACTACGCCGCGGGCCTCCGCGGCAACGCCGGGACGCAGGCGATCGGCCGGCTGGAAGGACGGAGCCGCCCCTGATCGGCGGGTCCACCGCCGCCGCCCGAGCGATCGCCGCCGCCCCAGGAGATCGCTGTCCATCCGATCGCTGCTCGTCAGGCCGACCAAGGGAGTGCCTGTGACCGATCTCGACGTCGCGCGCCCACCGCGCGCCACCGCCGGCAACGACGCCGGCGCACCGACCAAAGCGAAGCCCACCAGGCGTTCGCTCTTCACCCGGCTGCGCCGGGACTATCCGGTTCTCCTGCTGGCGATCCCGGGGCTGCTGATCATCCTCGCCTTCCAGTACTACCCGCTGCTCGGCAACGTGATCGCGTTCCAGGACTACCAGCCGTACCTGGGCATCGATCAGAGCCTGTGGGTGGGGATCGAGAACTTCCGGGTGCTCTTCGACGGTGACCCGGAGTTCCTCAACGCGGTCAAGAACACGCTGATCCTGACCGCGATCCAGACGATCATCGTCTTCCCGGCGCCGATCGTCGTGGCGATCGTGCTGCACAGCCTGCTGTCGAACCGGCTCCGGCAGTTCGTCCAGTCGGTGATCTACCTGCCGCACTTCATGTCCTGGGTGATCGTGGTCGCCGTCTTCCAGCAGGTGCTGGGCGGCACCGGGATGATCAACAACTGGCTGCGGACGCACGGGTACGACCCTATCAACGTGATCGGCAACGTCGAGGCCTTCCGCGCGCTGCTGACCGCGCAGGTGCTGTGGAAGGACACCGGGTGGGCGACCATCCTGTTCCTGGCCGTGCTGTCGCAGATCGACCGCGCCCTGTACGAGGCGTCGGCCGTCGACGGGGCGACCCGGTGGCGGCAGACCTGGCACGTCACGCTGCCGGGGCTGCGGCCGATCATCATCCTGCTGCTGATCCTGAAGCTCGGCGACTCGCTGACGGTCGGGTTCGAGCAGATCATCCTGCAGCAACAGGCGGTCGGTGCCGACGTCAGCGAAGTGCTCGACACCTACGTCTACAACAACGGGATCATCGGCGGGAACTGGGGCGTGGCCGCCGCGGTCGGGCTGGCCAAGAGCGCCGTCGCGCTGGCCCTGGTGCTGGCCGCGAACAAGGTCGCCCACCGCTTCGGCGAGGAAGGGGTCTACCGCGGATGACGCACACAAAAGTTGCTCCAGGCAAACGTCCGCCGGCCGCGCTGGCCGGTGGGATGCCGATGCCGGGCTGGCCGGAACGGATCGGCAAGGCCGTCTTCCTGACGATCATCTGCGCCTTCGTCGTGGTCCCGTTCATCGGCGTGATCTCGACCAGTCTGGCCACTCCCGAGGAGGTGACCCGGGCCGGCGGCTTCGTGATGCTGCCGACGCACGGGATCGACCTGGGCGCGTACAAGTCGATCTTCGCCGGTGGCACCGTCACCCAGGCGCTGCTGGTGAGCTGCTTCATCACCGGCGTCGGGACGCTGCTCGCGCTGCTGCTCACCTGCACCCTCGGCTGGGCTCTGAGCCGGCGGGGGACGGTCGGCAACCGGAAGTTGCTGCTGCTCGTCCTGATCAGCCTGCTGTTCAACCCCGGGCTGATCCCGTCGTACCTGGTGGTGCAGCAGTTCGGGCTGCTCGACAGTCTGTGGGCGGTCATCGTCCCGGTCTGCGTGAGCGCGTTCAACGTGATCGTCGTGCGGGCCTACTTCGTCGGCCTGCCGGACGAGATCATCGACTCCGCGCGGATCGACGGCGCGTCGGAGTGGAAGCTGTTCTGGTACATCGGCCTGCCGCTGGCCAAGGCGGTGGTGGCCGTGATCGGCCTGTTCTACGGCGTCGGCTACTGGAACAGCTTCTTCAACGCGATGTTGTACCTCAACGACAGCAGCCAGTGGCCGCTGCAACTGGTGCTGCGCACCTACGTCGTCAACGGGGTCGAGATCGGCGGTCAGGACCTCGGGGTGGGGTCCGAGGCGTTGCCGCCGCAGACGTCGATCCAGATGGCGATCCTGATGATTTCGATCGTTCCGATCCTCGCCGTGTATCCGTTCATCCAGCGCCATTTCGCCAAGGGCGTGCTGACCGGAGCCGTGAAGGGCTGACAGGAGAAGAGGTAACACCATGGGTGCTTTCGAGATGCGACCGGTGACCCGCCGGACACTGATGGCAGGCAGCCTCGCGCTGGGGGTGAGCGGTACGGTCGGCGCCTGCTCGAACGAGGGCCGCGGCGGCGGAGGCGGGGGCAACGACGAGGCGTCGCGGTCGACGGTACGGCCGGCGTACGTTCGCTACACCGGGGTCGAGCCGGACCTGCCCGGGGCCGAGTTCAACATCCCGGACGCGTTCCGGCGCTACCCGGCCGACCCGGTCAAGGCGATCGAGGAGCCGCCGGGCGACGGCAAGCCGATCCAGGCGATGACGTACACGAACACGCCGATCCCGCCGAAGCTGGAGCAGAACGCGTTCTGGCAGGAGTTCAACAAGATGGCCGGGTCGCCGGTGTCGGTGAACCTGACCCCGTCGGTCGACTACACGCAGAAGTTCGCCACCGCGGTCGCCGGCGACCGGCTCGGCGACATCTTCATGGTCGGCGGGGTCCCGCAGGTGCCGCAGCTGCTGGCCTCCAAGGCGGTCGACCTGACCCCGCACCTGTCCGGCGACAACATCAAGAAGTACCCGTTCCTGGCGAACCTGCCGGAGGTCTGCTGGAACGGCTGCATCTTCGACGGCAAGATCTACGCGGTCCCGATCCCGCGCGGCGCGATCAGCTCGCAGGTCCTCTACAGCCGCGAGGACATCCTGGAGAAGCAGGGGCTGAAGGCGGAGGTCAAGAGCGCGGACGACTTCCTCGAGCTGTGCAAGGGCCTGACCGACCGGCGGCTGAACAGGTTCGCGCTGGCCGCCTCCCCGACGCAGTACGTGCGGAACATGTTCGACATCCCGAATGCGTGGAGCGAGGACGGGGAGAAACTGGTCAGCAGCCTGGAGCACCCCGCCCAGGAGGAGGCGCTGGGCGTCATCCAGAAGCTGTGGAAGGCGGGCTACATCCACCCGGACGCGTTCTCCGGGCAGAACCAGGACCTGAAGACCCGGTTCTCGAACGGCTCCAGCCCGCTGGTACAGGACACCTTCAGCGCCTGGCCGACGTACCTGCAGACGATGGTCGACAAGCAGGGCCGGATCGCGATCGTGCCGCCGCCCAAGCACGACGGCTCGGGACCGGGCCGGACCTGGCTCGGCGCGCCGGCGATCGGCGTCACCGCGATCAGCAAGAAGGCCGAGGCCCGGGTCGAGACACTGCTGAAGTACCTGAACTTCCTGGCCGCGCCGTTCGGCACCCAGGAGTACCTGTTCCGCAAGTTCGGCCGGCAGGGCGTCCACCACAACGTCGTCGACGGCAACCCCGTCCTCAACGAGAAGGGCTTCAGCGAGACCCAGCTGGGCCTGTCGTACCAGGCGGACGCGCCGTGGACGATCTTCCTGCCCGAGCGCGAGGGCAGCAGCGAGGCGGAGTACAACGCGATGAAGGCGACCTGCCCGACCGCGATCGCCAGCCCGGCCGCGGGACTGTACTCCGAGACCAACGTCCGCAAGGGCCCGCAGCTCACCGAGGACATCGACGGCATCGTCGAGGACATCATCCAGGGCCGCAAGCCGGTGTCGGCCTGGGCCGGAGCGGTGAAGAAGTGGAAGAGCGGCGGCGGGGACAAGATCGCCGAGGAACTCGCCCAGGCCCTCAAGGCCTCGCGCTGAGTCGCGAGCGCCGGCACGCCCGAGGAGGAACACCGTGAACCGGAAAGCGAAGGTAAGGCGTGCCGGACTGCTCGCGACGACAGCGGCCGTGCTGGCCTCAGGAGGGCTCGTGACGAGCCCCGCCTGGGGCCGGCCGGCGTCCCCCACCGGCCTCGACGAGGTCGTGCCCCAGGACGCCCGGATCGTCGAGTCACCGGACCGCGACCTGCGGGTCGCGGTCAGCGCGGTCGACGGCAGGCTGACCTACAGTGTGCGCCACCACGACCGGGTCCTGGTCGGCGCGTCCGGGCTCGGCGTGGACCTCGCCGGCCGGCCGAGCCTGACCGAGGACATGCTGATCGAGTCGGTCGAGCGGCGCACGATCGACGAGACCTGGAAGCCGGTCTGGGGGACGGCGAGCTCGGTCCGCAACCACGCGAACGAGCTCACCGTGCACGCGGTCCAGGCCGGGACCGGGTTCCAGCTCGACCTGGTGTTCCGGGTGTTCGACGACGGCGTCGGCTTCCGGTACCACTTCCCGGCGCAGCCCGGGCTGGACGCGTACACCGTGACGGCCGAGCAGACCGAGTTCGCCCTCGACCCCGCGGCGAAGAGCTGGTCGATCGCCGCGGGGAAGACGTGGGCCGCCGACGAGCAGCACTACCGCGAACTGCCGCTCTCCGCGGTACCGACTGCCCAGACACCCATCACCGCCTCGCCCGCCGACGACGCGTACCTGGTGGTGCACGAGGCCGATCTGACCGACTACCCGAGCATGACGCTCAAGGCCGTCGCCGATCGCCCAGGCACCTTCACCAGTGACCTGATCGCGCTGCCCGACGGGAGCAAGGCCAAGCTGGCGGGCGAGTTCTCCACGCCCTGGCGGACCGTGACCGTGGGCGAGCGGCCCGGCGACCTGGCCGAGTCCCACCTGATCGAGAACCTGAACGACCCGTGCGCGCTCTGCGGCGACACCTCGTGGATCCGGCCGGCGACCTATGTGGGCGTCTGGTGGGAGCTGCAGCGCCGGGACACCACCTGGACCGCGGGGCCGAAGCACGGTGCGACCACGGCCCGGGTCAAGCAGTACATCGATCTGGCCAAGGCCGCAGGCGCCAAGTTCGTGCTGGCCGAGGGCTGGAACACGAACGCGGGCGGGAGCTGGTCCGGCCAGGACTTCCTCACCCCGCAGGCCGACTTCGACCTGCCCGAGGTGCTCCGGTACGCCGCGGCGAACGGGATCGGGTACATCGCGCACAACGAGACCCGCGGCGACGTCGACCACTACGACCAGAACCTGGAGAAGATCTTCGCCCGGTACGCCGAGCTCGGCATCCACGCGGTGAAGACCGGGTACGCCACCAAGTTCCTGCTCGGCGGGGTGAATCGCAGCCACTTCGACCAGGAGGCGGTCCGGCACTATCAGCGGGTGATCGACGCTGCCGCCCGGTACCGGATCACGATCGACGCGCACGAGGCGATCAAGCCGACCGGGCTGGCCCGCACGTACCCGAACCTGATGACGGGTGAGGGCGTCGCCGGGATGGAGCAGCAGAACTACATGGGGGCCAAGGGCAACCCACCCGCGCAGGCCACGATCCTCCCGTTCACCCGGTTCCTCGGCGGCCCGGCCGACTACACCCCGGGCGTCCTCAACGTGACCTGGGACCCGGCCCGGCTCGGTACCCGGGTGCAGACCACGTCGGCCGCGCAGCTCGCGCTGTACACGACGTTCTTCAGCCCGTTGCAGATGCTCGCCGACACGCCGGAGAACTACGCGGCACATCCAGGATTCGCTTATCTGCAAGGCATTCCGTCGACCTGGGACGAGTCGCACGTCCTGGACAGCGTGATCGGTGACTACACGACGACGGCCCGGCGCAGCGGCGACACCTGGTACCTCGGCGCGATCACCGACGAGTTCGACCGGACCCTCGACGTACCGCTGTCGTTCCTCCAGGACGGCCCGTACGTCGCGGAGATCTACGCCGATGCGCAGGAGACCAGCTGGAAGGGCGATCCGTTGCCCGTCGAGATCACGAAGACGCTGGTCCGGCCTTCCACGCGGCTGTCGATGGCCCTGGTCGGAGGTGGTGGTCAGGCCGTCAAGCTCCGCCCGGCGACCGCGGAGGACCTGAGGACTTTGTCCTGGTACGCCCAGCCGCGGGCGGGCTTCGGTCCAGCGCAGGCGGTGCTCGATCCGGTCACCCAGCAGGTCACCGTGCAGGCTCAGCTCACCAATGCGGGCAGTACCGTGACCGAGGTCCGGGCCGGCGTGTTCGTCGACGGGCACGCCACCAGCACGATCCGGGGCGTCCGGGTCGCGGGCAACGGTTCGCGGACTGTCGAATGGACGGTGCCGGCGACCGAGGTACCTGATCAGGACTTCCAGCTCGCGGTCGGTGAGCTGGGTGGTCCTCGGGGCCGGTCGGTGCGGGTGGTCCAGCCGCGGTCGCTGGTCGACCTGGTGCGGGAGTTCCGCCGATCCGGTGCGGTATCGCCGTCCGCGGGTGCGGGCTTGCAGGCGCAGGCTCTGCGGTCCGAGGCCGCTCTGCATCGGGGCGACGTGACCGGGCGGCTCCTGGCTCTGCAGGAGTTGCGGCTGACCCTCTATGGTTCGGCGGTCACCGAGGTGACGGCTGCGGCCCGCGCTGCTCTCGACGAGGTGCTGGCCACACGGCTCGGTACTCCGCAGGGGTTGCTCTCGCTCGCGCTGAAGGTGCGCGAGGCTGCGGACGACGGCGCTGTCGAGGTCGCGTTGTCCGGCATGCTGAGCGCTGAGGTCCGGGCGGCGGTCTCTGCGGCGGTCAAGAAGGATGCCGCGGGGATGGAGGCTGCACTCAATCGGTTCACCGCGTTGGTCGAGGGTGGATCGATCCCCGGTGACGTCGCGGCCGAGCTGTTGGCGATCGGCGAGACCCTGGCCGCTGGACCGCGGACGATAGAGGCGGCGACGGCGCAACTCGTCAGCGGCGCGTGCCTGCGGACCGATCACACCGGCTACACCGGCAGTGGGTTCGTGGCTTGTCTGAAGGCGAAGGGCAGCGGCGTGCAGTTCAACGCGCCGGTGTCCGCCGAGGGGCTGTACTCGGTCCGGATCCGCTATGCGAACGCGATGGGGACCACCCAGACCATGACGCTGACCAGCGGGACCCGGTCGGTACAGGTCCAGCTGCCGACGCTGGCGAACTGGGACACCTGGTCGGACCACCAGGCGAGCCTGCCGCTCGGCCCGGGGACGCCGTTGACCTTCGCGTTCGGACCGGCCGACAACGGAAACGTCAACCTGGACTCGATCACGCTGGAGGCCGATCCAGGCGTCGTCACGGCAGCCTGACCCCGCTCGCCGGCCCGCCGATTCGGGGTGGGTCGGCGGGTTGGTTCGGGTTGAGCCGGTGGGCTTGGGACAATCCTTCGGGTGAAGTCGTCGGGGAGCGTCTGGTTCGTCTACGGAGTCGCTGTTGTCGTCACGTTCCTGATCGGGCTGGTCGCCTTCAGCGTGTTCGTGCTGTCCAAGGTCTTCGGGGGCTCCGCGCCCGAGGACCGGCCACCGGTGCCCGAGGTGACGTCCGCCGTTCCCTCGCCGACCGTCTCGCCGTCGGTCAAGGTGACCGAGGCGAAGGTGTACGCGGTCCGGCCGGTCGTCTCGAATCGCCGGCAGGTGGTGCTCGTGGTGGCGACCCCGGTCGGGTGTACGCAGTACCTGCGAGCCAGCACGTACGCCGAGGGCCCGGGCGCCGTGGCGGTACGGGTGACCCAGCTGGCCGATCGGGTCGGCTGCAAGTGGGAGCGTCGCCCGGTGCTCGCCACCGCGCGGACCCCGATCGCGGGGCGCGCTGTCATCGTCAACGACGCGGTGTGGACCGCCGACTCGGACGGGCGCTACGTACCGGCGCTGAAGTCGGGCGGGAACCCACAGCAACGCACGTCCGCCTCGCTGCAGCCGCACTAGCCCTCTTGCTTTGGTTCAAGGCATCTTGGTCAGGCCTTCGTGGCGGACGGTCCACGTCTTGGGGAAGCCCGGAGCACGCGTGCCGTCGTCGCCGTCCCAGCCTGCTGCCATCAGGGCGATCGCGGTGAGGAGGCCGCCGTTGCCGGGGAGGTAGAGCGGTAGGGACGGGTTCTGGCGGTTGTGCCCGTTGGCGAGGAACGTGTTCTTCCCGGCCGTCAGCAGCAACGCGTCGACCGCGGTCTCCCGCTCCCCCAGCCGCGCGGCCGTCATCGCGATCATCGGGTAGTCCCAGCCCCACGTACTGCCCCAGTCCCAGTCGGCCAGGACCGCGGCCAGGGTCCGCTGCATCGTCGGCTGGTCGATGTATCCGGTGTCCGGGACGACGCCGAGCGCGGCGAGCATCGACGGGTGGTCGGTCCGGATCGTCCAGGGCTCGCCGTCGATCGCGGCATACGTGTCACCTTGGAGCGGGGGTGGGGCGAGGTTGTCGGCCACCGCGGTCCAGCGGGGATCCGGGGCGAGGCCCAGCGCGGTCCGCCAGTCCTGCGCGACCTGGAGCGCCCAGCGCCAGTACGCGAGCTCGAACGTCGGGTTGACCAGGCCGGCGCGCAGCTTCCCGTACGACTCCTGCGCCGGGATCAGCGGTGGACCGAGCTGGAAGCGCCCTGCGACCGGGGTCGCGAACGACGCCATGAACTCGGCCGACGCGAACACGAGGTCGCCGTACCGCTCCAGGGCGGACTCGTCGCCGCTCCGGCGGATCAGCTCGGCCAGGTAGATCGGCGCCGGCTGCTGCCAGACCAGGAACGGCCCGATACTGCTCGGACTCTCCCGCCCGTCCGGGCCGACCTGCTTGGGCCACCGCGCCCCGGCGTACCCTTGCAGGCGCGCCGTCGCCTCGGCTTCCGGCAGGATGCGCTGGTACCAGCCGAGGCTGCGTTCGAGCAGCTCCGCCCTTCCCCACAACGGGAAATGGGCACCGTGCCACCAGTGCATCTCCAGGTGGAACCGGCCGCGCCAGCTGTTGCACGTCAGCCCGGTCTCCTGGGGAGGCAGCGAGCCGGCGCAGTTGATCGCGGTGAGGTACTGCGACAGGACGACGCGCCGTTCCAGCTCGGCGCCTCGCTCGTCCCCGCTGTCCAGCTCGACCGCGGCCCCCGATTCCCAGAACCTCTGCCAGTACGCCGTCGAGGCCCGCTCGATCTCCTCGTACGACGGGACGTGGGAGGCCGTCGGCGCGAACCCGATCCGCAGGACCAGCTCGTCGGTGGTTGCCGCGAGCACCAGTTCGTGGTCCCCCGTGATCGTCAGCCCGGCCGACGACGACGCCGCGATCGACACGGCGTACCGCGTCTCGTCGAGTGCCCGCTCGACCACCCAGCCGCCGTCGACCTCGCGGACCGTGGACGTGTGCGCCTCGGGACGGGTCCAGTCGGCCGCGTTACCCCAGGCGGCGGACCCGTACGGGAAGGCGATGCGGACTCCGAGACCGTTGCTCAGGGCCCCGGATCGGATGTGTACAGCGAGCACATCTTCGGCTGGGTGACAAAGCGTCCGTACCTCGACCGGTGCGCCGCCGACCGCGAAGGAGCTGGTGATGATCCCGGTCCACATGTCGAGTCGCTGCCGGGTGGGGCCGGTGGACGGTTCCTCGGTGAAGCCGATCCTGGCCAGGTCGAGGCGATGCGGGTTGGCGCGGAGCCATTCCTCGGCGATGCTCTGCTCGGCATCGACCGAGGACGCGAGCTCCTGCTCACCGGTCAGGTCGACGTACGGAACGGGGCCGGTCGGAGTCGCGTAGATCCGCCGAGCGTCGTCGAGCCGGTACTCGGTGCCGGTCGGCAGACTGTGCCAGCCCCAGTTCGACAAGGTGCCGAGCAGCGTGCCCGGCGGGGTACCGGGCTTGGCGTCGCCGGGCCGGGGCGCGACGGGGTACCGGTCGGGCATCGTCTGCAGGCCGGTTACGTCGACGGTGAAGCACAGCTCGCCGTTGCCGACGGACAGCGGCGACTCGGGATCCACGCTGTGCAGTTCGACCGCGTGCCGATCGACCAGGGCACGGCGGTCGATGGCGGTCTGGTGCCGCCCGGCGGCCCCGGCCGCTCGAGGGATGGTCGAGCGGCCGGGGAGCTGTTGATCGGCGGGACTCGCCTGATCGGCAGGACTCGCCTGATCAGCAGGAGTCACTTGATCGCCGAGTTGAGCCCTTTGAGGAAGCGCTTCGCGCCGTCGGCCGGGGACAGCCGGTTGAACAGCACCTCCGCGTTGACCCGCTCCAGGATCTTCACGCTCTCGGTCGACCCGGTCGGCCCGATCACCAGCGCCGGACCCACCTTCGGCGTCACCGCCGCGATGAAGTCACCGGACGCGGCCTCGTCCTTCGGCAATGAGCTCTTCACCGCCGCGAGTACGTCGGAGTTCGCCGGGATGCCGCGGTTGGCCAGCGTGATCTTGCCGGCCTCGGGGCTGTTCACCAGGAAGTCGAGGAACTTCGCCGCCTCCTTAGGGTGCTTGGTGCGCGCGCTGATCGTGTAGATCTGCGACGCCTGCAACCACATCCCCGGCTTCGTCGCCGCGCTCTCCCCCGGCGCCCGGAGCAGCCGCAGCTCCGACCCGGACGCGGACCGCAGCGAGCCGAGCTGGTTCGTCCAGTCCAGCTGCATCCCGGCCAGGCCGCGACCCATCAGCGTCTGCTCCGGCGACGGCTGACCCGCGAGCTCCGACGTCATCGCGGCCGGCGGCGCCGCTCCGGAGTCCCGCATCGCCGTGGTCATCGTGAACCAGTCGGTCAGCGTCTGCTCGGTCAGCCCGATCTTGCCGTCCTCGGTGTACAGCGACTCACCGCGCTGCCGGGCGAACAGGTCGAGCGCGTCCGAGCTGGTCGGGTCCTCCGATCCGTACGTCCCCTTCGGCGCCGCTTTGCCGACCTGCTGCGCGATCCGCTGGTAGTCGTCCCAGGTCCAGGTGTTGTCGTCCGGCAGCGGGACCCCGGCCGCCTGGAACACCTTCGGGTTCACCACCACGCCGAACGCGTTCACACCCGTCGGGACGCCGTACTGCTTGCCCTCGAAGTTGCCGTTGGACAGCGCGGCCTTGTCGATCTTGTCGGTCTTCAGCTCGCCGGACACCTCGGCCAGGTCGAGTAACGCACCACGGTCGCCGTACTCCCGCGGGTACGCGCCGCCGAGCGTGATCACGTCCGGCGCGTCGTTCGCGGCGACCCCGGTCGCGAGCTTGTCGAAGTACCCGTTGAAGTCGCTGTACTCGGGCTTGACGGTGATCCCCGGGTTCGCCGCCTGGAACGCGTCGATCGCCTTCTGGGTCAGCTTCGCCCGGTCCTCGTTGCCCCACCAGGAGAACCGCAACGTCACCGGTCCGCCGGCCTCGCCACCGCCGCCGGAGTCCCCGCCGCCGCAGCCGGGCAGCGTCAGCAGGACGCCGGCCAGCGCGAGCGCGGTCAGCCGGCCGCCGAGCCCGCGGTACCTCGTGGTCGTGAGTCTCATGCTCGATTCCCTTCCCCGCGCAGGCGGGATCACTTGAGGCCGGTGGTCGCGATACCCCGGGTGAGGTAGCGCTGGCCGGCCAGGAAGAAGCCGAAGATCGGCACCAGGGCGACGATCGACATCGCGAACAGCGGGCCCCACGAGGTCTGGCCCTGCGCGTCCATGAACGAGCGCAGCGCCACCGGCACGGTGTACTTGTCCGGGTCGGTGAGGAAGATCAGCTGGCTGAAGAAGTCGTTCCAGGTCCAGATGAAGGTGAACACCGCCGACGTCGCCAGCGCCGGCAGGCACAACGGCAGCACGATCCGGCCGAAGATCCGGAAGTGCCCGCAGCCGTCCAGCCGGGCCGCCTCGTCCAGCTCACGGGGCAGGCCGCGGATGAACTGCACCATCAGGAACACGAAGAACGCGTCGTGCGCGAGGAACTTCGGCACCACCAGCGGCAGGATCGTGTTGATCCAGTCCAGCTTCGAGAACAACACGTACTGCGGCACGATCAGCACGTGCACCGGCAGCATGATCGTGCCGAGCATGAGGGCGAACCACAGCTTCTTCAGCGGGAACTCGACCCGGGCGAACGCGTACGCCGCGAGCGAGCAGCTGAGCAGGTTCCCGACGATCGCCAGCACCGCGATCAGCGCCGAGTTCAGCAGGTAGTGCTCGAACGGGTGCGCGAGCGCGCCCCAGCCCTCGGTGTAGTTGCGGAAACTCGCCTCGCTCGGGAACAGCCCGGGCTCGCGGAAGATCAGCTCGGTCGGCTTGAACGAGCTCGACACCATCCACAGCAGCGGGTACAGCATCACCAGGCCGAAGCCGATGATCAGCAGGTGCCGGGTGAACCGGCGGATCCGGTCGTCGGGCTGCGCGGGGCGGTCGGCCCGGCGCACCCGCAGCGTTTCACTCGTCACCGTAGAACACCCATCGCTTGGCGAACAGGAAGTTGAGCGCGGTCAGCGTCGCGATGATGACCAACAGCAGCCAGGCCATCGCGGACGCGTAGCCCATGTGGAAGGAGCCGAAGCCCTCCTCGTACAGGTAGAGCGTGAACAGCAGCGTCGAGTCCGCCGGGCCGCCGGAGCCGCCGCTGATCACGAACGCCTGGGTGAAACTCTGGAACGCGCCGATCACCTGCAGCACCAGGTTGAAGAAGATGATCGGGGTCAGCAGCGGCAGCGTGACGTGCACGAACACCCGCCACCTGCTCGCGCCGTCGACCGCGGCGGCCTCGTAGTACGAGGACGGGATCTGCCGCAGCCCGGCCAGGAAGATCACCATCGGCGCGCCGAACGTCCAGCCGTTGAGCAGCACCAGGGTGCCCAGCGCGAAGTCCGGATGCGCGATCCAGCTCTGGCCCTCGATCCCGACCTTGGCCAGGACGTCGTTCACCAGGCCGTCCTGGCCGAAGATCTGCCGCCACAGGATCGCGATCGACACGCTGCCGGCCAGCAGCGACGGCAGGTAGAACACCGAGCGGTAGAAGCTCAGGCCGCGGATCCCCTGGTTCAGCACGATCGCCAGCCCGAGCGCCATCACCAACTGCAGCGGCACCGAGATGAACACATACTGGAACGTCACCCACAACGACTTGTGCAGCCGGTCGTCGGACAGCATCTCGGCGAAGTTCGCCAGCCCGACCCACTCCGGTGGCTTGAGCAGCGAATAGTCGGTGAAGGCCAGGTACAGCGACGCCAGGATCGGCCCGATCGTGATCGCGACCAGGCCGACCAGCCAGGGCGCGAGGAACACGTAACCGGTGACCCCGTCGCGAACCCGCCGGCTGTACCGCGGCCGGTCGGCGCGATCGGGCCCCGGCGGCGCGGCCGTCTCGGGGGGAACTCGGCGGCGGAGCACGGTCGTCGTCCTGCTCACGCGACACCTCCTGATCGGATCTGCGCGCGGCCGGACATATCGAACAGCCCAGTTCGACCAGCTGGGTCGAACAGGCCGGATCGAACGGCCCAGGTCGAACGGGCCGAAGTCGAACAGGCCGAGACGATCGGTCCTGGTCGAACAGCCCGGGTCGAACTGGCCCGGCCGGCAGGCGAGGGAGCGGCCCTCGCCGTCGCGAGTAACCGGTTTCTAGCAGGCCGCTTTGAAACGTGTCAACGGTTCGGGCGGCGTTGGTTGAATCTTTCGCCAACGAAAGATTTCGGTGAGTGCGCGGCTGAGAGACCGGTTTCCCAGATCGCCGTCGCCGGGTTATGGTGACGAACCGGCAAGCTAGGTCGGCGACCAGCCGGCCCGAGAACGCCGGTCGTGCGTCAGCGGCATGCCACGGGGTCGCGATGCATCGCGGGGCCGCAATTCGTCACCGGGTGGCGGTGTGTCTCCGGGTGGCGGTGCATCGTCAGGTCGCTGTGTCGTCAGGTCGCTGTGTCGTCGGGTCGCTGCGTCGCCCGATCGCGGTGCATCGCCGGGTCGGCGGTGCGTCGCGGGGTCGCGCTGCGTTGTGGGGTTGCTGTGTTGTGGGGTCGAAGGGTGGGGAGTGGCGATGAGCGAGAACGGTCGGCCGACGGCCACCATCCGGCGGGTCGCGGAGGCCGCCGGCGTCTCCCGGGCGACCGTGTCCCGGGTGATGAACGGCCGCTCCACGGTCGCGCCGGAACTGGCCGCGCGGGTCCTCGAGGCCGCCCGCGCCCTCGACTACGCGCCGAGCCCGGTCGCCCGCAGTCTCGCGCTCGGCCGGACCGCGACGATCGCGCTGATCGTGCCGGATCTGGCCAACCCGATGTTCCAGGACGTACTCCGCGGCCTCAGCCAGGCCGCCGGCGAGGACGGCCACCGCCTGATCGTCGCCGAGTCGAACGAGAACGTGGCGAACGAGGAGGTCCTCGCGGTCGAAGCCCGGCGCCGCTGCGACGGCATCGTGCTCGCCTCACCCCGGCTCCCGACCGAAGACCTCGAACGGCTCGCGCCGTTGCTGAGCCCGCTGGTACTGATCAACCGCAAACTCCCCGGCACCGGCGTACCGTCGCTTTCGGTCGACCACGGCGCCGGCATCGGCGACCTGGTCGCCCACCTGCTGTCACTCGGCCATCGGCGGATCGCGTACCTGTCCGGTCCCTCAGCCAGCATCTCGAATCAGGACCGCGTCGACGCACTCCTCCGCCTGTCCGCGGAAGGCAGGGAGTTCGAGCTCGTCCAACTCGCCTGCGGCGCAACCTTCGAGAACGGCCACGCGATGGCGGGCGCCGTCGTCGAAACCGGCGCCACGGCCGTCGTCGCCTACAACGACATGGTCGCCTTCGGAGCCCTCAGCGGCCTCCACGAACTAGGCATCCCCATCCCGGGCCGCCTGTCCATCACCGGCTTCGACGACATCCCCTTCGCCCGCTACACAACCCCACCCCTCACCACCGCCGCCGTCCCCAAGAACGTCCTCGGCCACCAAGCCTGGACCCAACTCTCCAACCAACTCCACAACAACCCCACCCAGAACCAAGCCACCTTCCGCCCCCGCCTCCTGGTCCGAGGCAGCACCGGCCGAGCCCCCACCCCCTAACAAACCTCCAGACCGCAGCCCGAGGTGCGCCCTGCGGCTGATCCTCGGCTTTCGGCTGCACACCCGGCCGCCCGAGCAAGCATTCAGCCGATCCCCACCCCCACGGCCGACCCGCCTGACCATCCGACCCGAGCCGTACCTCCCGCCCGGCAGCACGTCTCCATGCGACCTCGTGACCTCGCTCTGAAGGCACGCTCGACCACCCGAGCCCGCGCGCTGCCGCACCTGCACCAGGTTGTCTTGTTGAGCAGCGCTCGCCCAACGTGGCCCGTCAACCCAAGCCTCGACATCACCCGGCCCGCTCAGTTGTCGGAGCCGCACTCACCAATCGATCCGCGCCCTCCATCCACACCCGTGGGCTAGCCCTTCAGCCACACCCCTCTGGCACGCAAGCGGAGCCTGCGCCCCCGGCGGGCCTCACCTCGCTGAGTGGCCGGGTACCCGACGCACCTCCTGCGTGCCTCAACTCCTGCCTCGGCGTACCACCTGCCTGCACACGCCCGTGCCCGACGTACTACCCGCGTGCGTACGTGCCCGCCCGGCGTACCACCTGCCTACACACGCCCGTGCCCGACGTACTACCCGCGTGCGTACGTGCCCGCCCGGCGTACCACCTACCTGCACACGTGCGTGCCCGACGTACTACCTGCGTGCGTAGGTGCCCGCCCGGCGGACTACCTGGATGCACTTGCGTGTCTAGCCGTATGTCGGGGCCGCGGAGGGGCGTTCCGGGCGGCCTGAGGCTGGCTAGCTGCTCAGTCGGTCAGTCGGTCAGTCGGTCAGTCGTGTGACCGTGCTGATCGTCGCCATGCGACACCCGGAGAGGGTGGTTCGCAGCGTGCTGCACGCGGATGGTGCTGGTCGTCGGTTTCGGTTGGATGGGTGGGCGGTCAGCGGCCGGTGGAGCCGTCGATCAGTTCACGCAGGATGTCGGCGTGGCCTGCGTGCCGGCCGGTTTCCTCGATCATGTGGGTGAGTGCCCACCGGAGGCTCGGTGCTTTCCGCCCTGGCTGGGAATGCGGAACCGGTGCGGCGAGATCGGTACAGGTGTCGAGTAGTTCGTTCACCTGATCAACCGTCTTCCGATAGCGAGCGACGACATCGTCCACGCTGTCCTCCGGTACGGCGTGGAACGTCGAGGGCCAGTCCTTCACATCGTCGCCGAGGAAGAGCCAGCTCTCGACGGCCGTCAGGTGATTGAGCAGGCCGAGCAGATTCGTCCCCGACTGCACAGCCGCGGCCCGCGCCTCCACCTCAGGCGCACCCTCGACCTTCCCGGCAACAGACGTCCGCAGGTAGTCGAGAAACCCACGCAACGTCTCGACCTCAGTCTGCCCAGTCCGCGGCGGCGGCGTATCCCGCCGACGACGAGTCCTACCCGGCATCCAACTCTCCTCGCTCCACGCTCACGCTGCGCTCGCCCACTCACCCGGCTGGTGCGCGGCGCTCACTCGTCCAGCCTCTGCGCTTGCTCTACCTGCGGCTCAGTCTCACCGCAATCCCCCGCAACCGCACGAATACTTGCGATTCCAGCAAACCATCGGCTGCGAGCTCGGCGAGCTGATCCCCGCCGGTCAGCGCCGGCACGACGGCTTGTCCGCCCGACGGCACGACGGCACGACCCGGCGGCACGACGGCTCGGCTCGGCGGGAGGCACGGCGGCACGGCGGCACGGCGGCACGGCGGCACGGCGGCAGATTTAACAAGGCCGCCCGGTCGCGATGGTGGTCGGGACCGTGGGCGCGACACCCGCGCGTCGCCGACCTCGCGAACGCGCCGCGGCCGACCTCGTGACGCCAAGGCGATGCCTGGGGCAACGCGCGAGAGCCGAAGAGGTGGTTGGGTGTCGGTGTGGAGTCTTTGATTGCCGTCCTGGGGACCTTGCTGGGCGCCATCGTGGGTGTTGCCGGTACCTATCTGACTCAACGGAGCTCCTACCGGCGCGAGTCGGAGGAACGGCTGGCTACTGCTCGGCGGCATGCGTACGTCGACTTTCTTACTGCTGTTCACGACCTCTACACCCAGGTCGTCGAGCTGCGCCGGGTGCATCGGGAGGATGGCAGGACGCGGCAGGAAACCGTCGCCGAAGTTCGGCTCTTGTCAGCGCGGGAGGCGCAGGCTCGGCTGGAGAGTCTTCGGTTGCTGGCCAGTGAGCTGCCGGCGTCGCGGGCTGCCGCGTTGTGGGATCACCTCCGAGGTGACGGTTTGATGCGGGGGCAGGATCTCGAGGGACAACGGTTCCGGGCGTGGCGCGATACCTACTGGCTCTCGCGTCGGCGATTCATCGACGCCGCCCGCCTCGACACCGGTCTCGACGAACTCGACTGGTCCCAAGCCGCCGCCGGCCCGTCCCGGTCCGCCTAGCGCACGTGAACGTCCCGGTCCGTGCAGCGCACGTAAACCGTCCCGGTCCGTGTAGCGCACGGGAACCAGCCCGGTCGTGTCGCGCGCCTGGACCAGCCCGGTCCGGCCAGCGCACGTCAGCTCAGCAGGCCGCTCAGGTGGGATCGCCCTCTGCGGCCGAGTTCAGTGCGCTGGGCAACCAACAGCTCCGGCCAGGACGGATCCTGGCCAGTTCAGGTCCGGGTGAGTTGGAGTCTGGTCTGTTCAGGCTGTGGTGGGTTCGACGGGCTGCGGCAAGTGGCTCGCACGCGCTCGCCGGGGCCGGGAACACGCCGGACTGGTCGGGTTGGATCCGGCGAACTCCTTGGTCGGGGTCTGAGCGGCTTGTTGGAGGTGCCGGTGCTGGGTGCCTCCTGCCGGGTGGTTGCTTCCCGGCGTGGGGATTGCTCGGGCGCGGTGGGCAGGGTGGAGCGTGCGGCCGGCTCGGGGCGGGCGGTGCCGAGGGTCGCGTTGGGTGGTCAGGGTGTTGTGGGTGGGGGTGGTCTTGGGGGTTTGGTGCGGGTGGGCGGGCGGTTCCGGTGGGCTGGGTGGCTGGTTGCCGTCGCAGTGGTGGCGGCGGTTGTGGCGGCAGGCCGGCGGTTCGCGGCGGGGCGCGGGTTGGCCGTGTCCCTGCGACCGCCGGTGGGGCGTGCGTTCGCGGTGGGGCGCGAGGCGGCCGTGCGGTTGGTACCGCCGGTGGGGCTCGCGTTGGCGGTGGGGCGTGGGGTGGCCGTGCTCGTCTCACCGGCCGCGGGTTGTCGGTTGGCGGTCGGTTGTGGGGTGGGTGGGCGGTTTGGTGCTGGGGTTGTGGGGGTTGTCCAGGGGCCGGTGGTTGCTCGGGGGCGGCCTTGGTGCATTTCCAGGATGTAGTTGCCGCGGTGGACTTGGTGGTGGTCCTGCTTGCAGAGCAGGGCGAGGTTGGTGAGGGCTGTCTTGCCGCCGTTGGCCCAGTGGATCAGGTGATGAGCCTCGCACATGGCTGGTGGGGCGCCGCAGATCACGCAGCCGCGGTCGCGGGCGTTGAGGGCTTGGCGGAGGGCCGGGGTGACGAAGCGGTGCTGGGTACCGAGGTCGAGGGGTTCGGAGTTCGCGCCGAGGACGAGCGGGATGATGCCGGCGTCGCAGGCCAGGCGACGGACTGCTGCTGCCGAGAGGGTGTTGCCGTGGGCAAGGTCGCCTGTACCGGTGCCGCTGATCAGGTCGTCCAGGCTGATCGTCACGGTCACATGCGGGCGGATGCCGCCGTGGGAGGGGACGGCTGTACCGGTCGCGGCGGCCGTCGTGAGGATTGCGGTCAGGGCGTCGGCCTGGCGCTTACCGCGGGAGCGGGGATCGCGGCGGCCCTCCGGGGTCTGGTGGGGTTTGGCGCCGGCGAAGATCAGCGTTTGCAGGAGCTCGCCGTTGTCGCCGGCCAGGTAGCCGCCGAATTCGATGCCGAGGGCCCCTGGTTTGAGCCAGAGGTCCTCGGCGTCGTGGGCGCGGTCCTCGTCCGGCTCGCGGCCGTCCGGGTCGAGGGTGTCGCGGACCTTGCGGCCGAGGCGGCGGAGGTCGGCCGGGTTCAGGACGGCGGCGGCCTTCACCAGCTCGGATTCGGCGACGCGCAGGGTTTCCACCGGAACCTTCGCGGCCGTCGGCACCTTCTCCAACGCCGCCACGATCGCCTCCCCCTGCGCAGGATGGAGCTCCCCAGGACCAAGGTCAGCGTCAGCAGAAGGCAACGCGGCCCGAACCGCGTCGTACTTGGGCAACGCCAGCGCGAACCGGAGATCCCGCCGGACCTCCCGAGGATCCAGCCGATGCCGCGTCGCGATCAAGGTGGCAGTGTCGCGCGCACCGACCTCGGCTGCGTGACCGCGGGAATCCAGCTCGGCCAGAAGCTCCAGCCGGTACGTCTGCAGCCGGGCGATCTCGGCTTGCACGGCGTCGAGCGTGGACAGCAACTCGCCGCCACTCATCGACCAGCCCGGCCGCCCGCAGATCCCCTTCATGCCGACCAAGCTAACCAAGCCCACCGACAGTTCCTGCCCGAAAACCCCTTCCCAGCAAAGGATTCCGCGAATTGTCCGATTCCGGTCAGTAGTCCGTGCTCAAGGTGAGCTTGCTCCATCGGTCGATCTCCGCGCGCTCCGCCTCCAGTACGCCGGTTACCGCCCCAAGGGCATCGGACCCGAGCAACAAGAACGCAGGCAGCTCACCTGATTCGACAGCTGTGATGATCGCCGCTGCGGCCTTGGCCGGGTCCCCTGGTTGCGTGCCGTGGACGGTGTCGTTCTCCTTGCGCCGTGGGCCGGCCGTGGCCGCGTAGTCGGCCAGCGCCTCGGCCGACTGGGTCAGCGAGCGCCCGGCGAAGTCGGTACGGAAGCCACCCGGTTCCACCACGGTGACCGTGAGGCCGAGCGGCTCGACCTCCTTGCGCAGGGAGCCCGACATCCCTTCCAGGGCAGCCTTCGAGGCGGCGTAGTACCCCGAGCCAGGCGGGCAGATCCGGGCCCCTATCGAGGACACGTTCACGATCGCCCCGGTACGCCGTGCGCGCATCCCCGGCAGGACCGCCTTGATCACGGCCACGGCACCGAAGAAGTTCGTCGCGAACAACTGCTCGACGTCGGCCTCGTCCGCCTCCTCGACGGCCGCGCGGTACCCGTAGCCGGCGTTGTTCACCAGCACGTCCACCCCGCCGAACCGCGACTCCGCCTGCGACACCGTGGCCGCGATCTGGCCGCGGTCGGTCACGTCGAGCGGCAACGCCAGGGCTGTCTCCGGGTACTCTGCGGCCAGGCTGGCGAGCGTACCGGCGTCGCGGGCCGTGACGACCGCCTGGTGGCCGGCCGCGAGGACCGCTTCGGCGAGGGCGCGACCCAGGCCGGTGGAACAGCCGGTGATCAACCACGTGCTCATGTTTCGGGGTCCTTCCGATCCGGGACGATGCGACGGCACCAGCCAACCAGCCACCCCGGGCGGCCGGGAGTACCCACCCTTCCCGGTACTGCCAGACCCCCTCAGGAGCACCCCGAAATCGGCTCTTGACGGCGGCCGGGAACGGCGGAACATCGGCAGTAAGGGCGTCACTCGGGTTGTGACGCGTTGGCTGGAGGTGTTCCCCATGATCGAGCGACATGAGTTGCGGTGGGGCGGTATCGCCGGGTTGGCGTTCGTCGTCCTGGCCCTGCTCGGGAAGTTCCTGCCCGGCACCGCGCCGGGCGTCGACGAGCCGGCGGACGCGATCAGGAACTACCTGGTCGACGGCCGCGCCTCGATCCTCACCGGGGCGCTGCTGTGGAGCGCCGCGGCCGGGTTGATCATCTGGTTCGCGGCCGCCTTCGCCGAGGCGCTGCGGGAACGGGACGAGCGCAGCGACCTGCACATGGCCGTGCTGGCCGGGTCGGTCCTGGTCGGCGCCGCCATCTTCGTGAACGCGGCGGCGAGCGCGGCCGTGGCGTACGGCGTCGAGAACCGGCAGCCCGCGATGACGGTGATGATGTACCAGTGGTCGGCCGTCATCACCACGCTGATCGGATTCGCCGCGGTCCTGCCGCTCGCGGCCGCCGGGCTCGGGGTACTGCGGACCCGCCTGATGCCGAACTGGCTCGGGTACCTCGCGCTGGGTGCGGCCGTGGTGTCGTTCGCCGGTGCGTTCGGGGTGTTCGAGACCGACGGGACGTTCGCGGCCGGTGGCACCCTGATGACCACGGTGCCGCTGCTGGTGGCCGCCGTCTGGATCACCTGCGCCAGCGCGTACATGGTCCGCGAGCAGCTGCCCGAGATCAGGACCGGCGAGGCGGCGATGCCCCAGACGTAGAAGCCAGCAGACTCAGCGGACGACCGGGGCCAGGCAGCTGCTCGGCAGGTCGAACCAGCGCAGGTGGTCGAACTCGCTGTTGACGTGGCCCTCGGCCTCGGTCCCCGCGTACCGGCACGCGGCCAGCAGGTCGCGGGCCTCGGCCAGGTACTCCCGCAACGCCGACTCCGGCGCGGTCGCCCCGTGCCGCGGGTACCGGAGGCTGCCGTCGGCGTCGTACCCGACCTGGGACAGCCGCAGCGGCGGTTCGACCGGACCACGGTGGTGCCGCCACAGGCCGTTGGACGGGTCGAACCGGTAGTCGCCGAGCAGCCGCCAGCCGTGCCGCGCGACCAGCTGGACCGCCTCGACGACGTAGGCGAACACGGCCTCGGAGATGAAGTAGTTGAAGTTCACCCGGACCCAGCCCGGCTTGATCCCCTCACACCCGTGCTCGATCTCCTCGGCGAACTCGTGCGACCGTTCCAGGTCGATGCCGAGCAGGGTGTGCCCGTACGGACCCGCGCACGAGCAGCCGCCGCGGGACTGGATCCCGAACAGGTCGTTCAGCACCGCGACGACGAAGTTGTGGTGCAGGTAGCGCCCGGACGGTGCCTTCACCACGAACGACACGATCGACAGCCGCTCGGAGTCCAGGTTGCCGAGGATCTCCAGGTTCGGCTCCTGCTTCCACGCGGCCACGGCGCGGCGCAGGTACGCGTCCTCGTGCGCCCGGATCACGTCAATCCCGACCGCCTGCTTCAGCTGGAACACCAGGCCGGCCCGGATCGACCCGATGATCGCGGGCGTGCCGCCTTCCTCGCGATGGACGGGGTCGTCGAGGTACCGGTGCTCGATCGGATTCACGTACGCCACCGTGCCGCCACCCGGTACGTCGGGGACGCGGTTGCGCAACAACTCCCGCCGGGCCACCAGGACCCCGGGCGTCCCGGGACCACCGATGAACTTGTGCGGACTGAGGAAGATCGCGTCCTTGTACGCCAGCGGGTCCCGGTCGCGACCGCCGTACATGTCGATCTCCACGTACGGCGCGGCCGCGGCGAAGTCCCAGAACGACAACGCGCCGTACCGGTGCAGCAGCGCCGAGACACGGTGGGTGTTGCTGACGATCCCGGTGACGTTGCTGGCGGCCGAGAAGGAGCCGATCTTCAGCGGCCGGGCGGCGTACTCGGTCAGCTTCGCCTCGAGCATCGGGATGTCGATGTGCCCGTCGGAGTCCTGCCCGATCAGCACCACGTCGGCGATGGACTCGCGCCAGGGCAGTTCGTTCGAGTGGTGCTCGTACGGCCCGATGAAGACGACCGGGCGGTCCTGCGGCGGGATCTGGTCGCGGAAGTGGTACCGGTCGTCGAGCTCGGCCGGGATCCGCAGCCCGAGCACGCCGATCAGCTTGTCGATCGCGCCGGTCGCCCCGGAGCCGCAGAAGATCACCGCGGTCTCGTCGTCGCCGCCGACGCTGTCGTGGATGATCCGGCGGGCGTCTTCGCGCAACCGGGTGGTCTGCAGCCCGGTCCCGCTCGACTCGGTGTGGGTGTTCGCGTACCGCGGCAGCACCTCGGCGCGGAGGAAGTCCTCGAGGAACGTCAGCGCCCGGCCGCTCGCGGTGTAGTCGGCGTAGGTGACCCGGCGCGGTCCGTACGGCCCGGGCATCACCTGGTCGTCGCCGATCACGGAGGCCCGGATCCGGCGCAACAGGGGCGTGTCCGGCGGCATGGTGGGACCCACGGTGACTGGACGCTCGGTGGTCGCCGGGTCGACGGCGGCAGGACGCTCCCCCATGGTTCAGGGTAAGGCCGGGACGTGACTTTCGTCTCGTGGATCGCGCGCCCGGGCTCGTTAAGGTCGTCCCAGTCGAGCACGAGGAGCTGAGGATGACGTTTTCCGCCGACCTGTGGGAGCACGGCGCGGCCAAGGTGTACGAGGAGATCGTCCGGCATCCGTTCATCACCGGGCTGACCGACGGGACGCTCCCGCACGCGAAGTTCCGGTACTTCGTCATCCAGGACAGCCACTACCTGCGCGCGTACTCCCGCGCGCTCGCGCTGGTCGCCGCCCGCGCGACCGACGAGGACGCGGTCAGCATGTTCTGCCGGCACGCCGCAGAGGCGATCGACGTCGAGCGGGAACTGCACGCGTCTCTGCTCGGCTCCCTCGGACTCACCTCGGCCGACGTCGACACGGCCGGCTCGGGCCCGACGACCACGGCGTACATGTCGTACCTGACCGCGGTCTGCGCGACCGGTACGTACGCGGAGGCCGTCGCCGCCGTACTGCCCTGCTACTGGATCTACCGCGACGTCGGCCGCGCCCTGCTCGAGCGGTCGTCGCCGGACCCGCTCTACGCGCAGTGGATCGCGACGTACGGTTCCCCCGAGTTCGACGCGGTCGTAGAGTCGGTACTGGGGGTAACTAACCGGCTCGGCACCGAAGTCGGACCGGCCGAGCGGGATCGTTGCCTCCGGCACTTCTCCACCACCACCCGGTACGAGTGGATGTTCTGGGACGCCGCGTACCACGAACTGGAGTGGCCGGTCTGATGAGGGACTACTACGACGCCGTCATCGTGGGCGGCGGGCACAACGGTCTCGTCGCGGCCACGTACCTGGCCCGGGCCGGGCTGTCGACGCTGGTGCTCGAGCAGCAGCCGCACACGGGCGGCGCCGCGGTCAGCCAGCAGGTGTTCCCCGGCGTGGACGCGCGGCTGTCGCGGTACTCGTACCTGGTCAGCCTGCTCCCGGACAAGGTCGTGGCCGACCTCGGCCTGTCCCTCGACCTGCGGTCCCGCTCGGTCGCGTCGTACACCCCGGTCCACCGCGACGGCCGCGACCTCGGCCTGCTGGTCGAGCGGCCGGAGGGAGCCGCGACGCGTCGGTCGTTCGCGGCGCTGACCGGTAGCGACGCGGAGTACGACGCCTGGCAGTCGTTCTACGGAGCCGTCGGGGAGCTGGCTGGGGTGGTCGCGCCGACCTTGCTCGAGCCTCTGCAGTCTGCCGCTTCGCTGCGGCGGCGGGTGGACGCGGAATTGTGGGAGGAGCTCGTCGAGCGGCCGCTCGGGGAGACCGTCGAGCGCCGGTTCGCCGACGACACGGTCCGCGGCGTGGTCGCGACCGACGGCGTGATCGGTACGTTCGCCCGGTTGCAGGACGAGTCGCTGCTGCAGAACCGGTGCTTCCTGTACCACCTGATCGGCAACGGTACGGGCGAGTGGCGCGTCCCCGTCGGCGGCATGGGCGCGGTGACCGACGCGCTGCTCGCCGCGGCCCGGACGGCAGGCGCGTCGGTGGTGACCAACGCGGCCGTGTCCTCGGTCGAGGCCGACGGCCAACGCGGCTCGGTGACGTGGATGGGCGGTGACGGCGAGCGCTCGGTGGACTGCCGGTACGTCCTCGCGAACGTGGCCCCGTCCGTGCTCGACCGACTACGCGGTCGATCCGTTGGCGAAGGGCCGGAGGGTTCGCAGTTGAAGGTGAACCTGCTGCTCTCGCGACTCCCCCGGCTCAAGTCGGGCGACGACCCGCGGCGCGCGTTCGCGGGGACGTTCCACATCGACGAGGAGTACAGCCGCCTCGACACCGCGTACGCCGAGGCCGCGGCCGGCGCGCTGCCCACGGTCCCGCCCTCCGAGGTGTACTGCCACTCGCTGACCGACCCGACCATCCTCAGCCCGTCCCTGGTTGCCGCGGGCTACCACACCCTCACCGTCTTCGGCGTCCACTTCCCCGCCCGTTTGTTTGCCTCAGACAACGAAGCGGCCCGGGCCGAGTCCGTCCGCCGCGTCCTGGCCGGCCTGGACGCGTACCTGTCCGAACCCCTCGAGGACTGCATCGCCCGCGACGCCGACGGCGCCCCGTGCGTGGAGGCGAAGACGCCGTACGACATCGAGGCCTCGGTCGGGATGCCGGGCGGCCACATCTTCCACGGCGACCTCCAGTGGCCCTGGCTCGACGATCCCTCCGACGGCCTCTCGGCCCCCGAGCGCTGGGGCGTCGCGACCGATGTGGCGAACCTCATGATCTGCGGCTCCGGAGCCCGCCGAGGCGGCGCGGTCAGCGGCATAGCCGGCCACAACGCCGCCCAGGCCGTCCTCGAACAGCACCCCTGAAACCCCCGGCCCCGAGGGCCCGCCCCCGGCCCCCAGAACCGATTTCACATCTCCCCGAACACCCTGCTACGATCCTCATCGTTCGAAGGCACCACAACAGAACAAAATGCGCCGCTAGCTCAATTGGCAGAGCAGCTGACTCTTAATCAGCGGGTTCGGGGTTCGAGTCCCTGGCGGCGCACAACAGCCCAGGTCACGCAAGTGTCCTGGGCTTTGTCGTTTCTGGAGCGGACCAGAACAGTCCACTTTTCGCCCGCTCGCGCGAGGCAACGCGTGACTGTGTGTCACATCACACCGGCGTGCAGTGCCGGTCCGCTCCAGCCGTCGGGCAGCCAACTGCTGACCATCCATGAAGGATGCGAACGATCGGCGACGAGAGCTGGGCGATTCCGTGGATTTCGGAGCAGGTCGGCGCGGCTATGGACGACTCCGCATCCATCGGGGCGTTCCGTCGAGCACCTGACGGAACGCCCTGCCCCATTGCCCGATGGCTGAGGAGCTCAGCTCTTCACGGCGCCGGCGGTGAGGCCGTCGATGAGCTGTTTACGGAGCCCGATGAACAGGAGCAGGCTGGGGATCGCGGCGAGCACGGAGCCGGCCAGGACGAGGTCGTACTGGCGATTCTCGGTGGCGAAGAGGGCGCCAAGGCCGAGCGGCAGGGTGTACTGCGACGGTTCGCCCACGATGATGAGCGGCCAGAGGAACGCGTTGTAGCTGTTGATGAAACTCCAGACCGCCAGGGCCCCGAGCGCCGGTCGCAGAAGCGGCAGCACGATGGTCCAGAAGATCATGAACTCCCCGCATCCGTCGACGCGACCGGACTCCAGCAACTCGTCCGGGATGGACTGCTCGGTGAACTGCCGCATCATGAAGATGCCGAACGCCGGCGCCACCCATGGCACGATCAGCGCGAAGTACGGCGAGTTCAGGCCGGTCCGCACCAGCATGATGAACAGCGGTACGACGATGACCGCGAACGGGATCGCGAGCGACGAGAACATCACGTTGAACAGAAAATTCTTGCCCTTGAAGCGATACTTCGCGAATCCGAAGCCCGCCAGCGAACAGACGAAGACCGACACCGCGGTCGAGATGAGCGCCACGACGGTACTCATCGCGAACCAGCCCCAGAACGGTTGCTCGGCCAGCAGCGTCTGGTAGTTGTGAAGCGTCGGATGCTCCGGGAACAGCTTCGGCGGATACGCGAAGATATCGCCGCGAAGCTTGAACGAGCTGGCGGCCGCCCAGACGAGGGGCAGCACGAAGACGAGCACCAAGACGATCAGACTGAGGTACAGCAAGATCCTGCCTGGCCGGGGACCTCGGTACTCCCGGCGACCGACCGCCAACGAGCTCATCGGTCCCGTCCGATCCCGAGTACGGCGTTCGCCAGTCGCCCGATGGCGAAGACTCCGACGAACATCAGGACGCCGGCCGCCGCGGCGTATCCGAGTTGCTGGCGCATGAAGGCCTCCCGATAGATGAACATGGCAACCGAAATGGTGGCGTCGCCTGGACCACCGCGGGTGAGCAGATACGGCTCGTCAAAGATCTGAGCCGAGCCGACCATGACGGTAACGGCCACGAACGCGGTCACCGGTCTCAGCATCGGCAGCGTGACGTTGCAGAACTGGCGGACCGGTCCGGCGCCATCCAGCGATGCTGCCTCGTACAACTCGCGCGGGATGTTCTGCAGTCCGGCCAGGAAGAAGATGGTCAGGTAGCCGGTCCATCGCCAGACGATCAGGAAGGCGACAACCACCCGCGCCCACCAAGGATCACCCAGCCAGTCCACCCCACCGAAACCGAAGGTGGCCCGCAGAACCGCGTTCAGGACGCCGAACTCCCGGTCGAAGAAGAGGCTGAAGACCAGCGTGATCACGATCGGGGACAGTACGACCGGTGTGAAGTAGACCAACCGGAAGAGATCGCGCCCCCGCAACCCGCGGGCGTTCAGCGCGGTGGCCAGTAGCAAGGCCGCTGGGACCACGACAAAGACACTGATCAGGACGTACAGCACTGTGTTCATCACCGATGAGAAGAAGACCGCGTCGCCGATCAGATCCTGGTAGTTACGCAGCCCGACCCAGATCGGTGACCCGAAGCCGGCCCACGCGGTCAGGCTCAGGTAGAGCGCGACAAAGACCGGAACGATCAGGAACAGGCCGTACAGCAAGTAGAACGGTGAAATGAACAGGTACGGTGCCAGCTCCTTCTGGCGCCGAGCCCACCCCTTGGGCCCGCGTTCCTGTTGGCGACGCCCCGCCTTCGGAGACGAGGACGGCGCTGGCGCGGAGCTCCCGGATGTCGCCGCCCTGTCCGCGGAGACATCCGGGAGGTCTGGTTCGAGACTCACTTGGCGAGCGCGACCGGACACAGGATCCTCAGCCCTGGAAGCCGGCGACTGCGTCGGCGATCGCCTTTTCGGGCGTGGTCCTGCCCTTGATCGCCGCCTGGACCTGCTTTCCGAGCGCCGCGACGAGCTTGCTGAGCTCAGGGCTCTGGAAGTACGGCGGAACGTCTGCTGCCAACTCGCGGTACGTCTCGAAGACCTTCTGTCCACCCAGGTACGCGTCTTGATGGGCGAGCAGCTCGGCGTTGTCGTAGACCGACTTCAGCGTCGGCAAGTAGCCGGCCGACTTGAATCTCATGACCTGCCCGGCCTCGGTCAAGTAGGTGTACTTGAGCAGGTCGTGCGCGGCGGTCGTGTTCGGACGGTTCTTGATGACGGCGAAACCGGTGCCGCCGAGCGAGGAGGCCCGAGTACCGCCCCCGGCGAACTTCGGCATCGCGGCCAGCCGCCATTTGCCTTTCTGCTCGGGCACGTTCGCCTGCAGCCCGTAGACGTTGAACCAGTTCGGCATCGTGATCGCGATCAACTTGCCGCTCTTCAATGCCGCGTTCGCGGCCGGACCGTACGGGTCGGGAACCTCGAGCAGGAACCCGCTCTTGACGCCGTCGACCATGAACTTCAGCACCTCGACTGCCTCGGGCGTGTCCAGCGCGAGGTTGCCGTCCTTGTCGAAGAAGGACCCGCCGCGCTGGGCGAGGAACTGCAGATACTGGTTCGTTGCCGAGGTGTCGTCACCGGTACAGGCGATGCCGAGTGACTTGCCGGTGTCCTTCGACACCTTGGCGCCGACCTCGGCCATCTCCTCCCAGGTCGGGGTCGCGATGTCGATCTTCAGCGAGTCGAACAGATCCTCGCGGTAGTAGTACACCGTGGTGCAGTTGTCCGACTCGATCGCGTAGACCTTGCCGTCGAGTGTGTACGGCGCGACCCTGGACGGCAGCAGATCGCCGTCCAGTGACGAAACGTCACCCGACCAGTCGTACAGCACGTTCGGCGCGATCCCGCCGGTCATCAGCCGGTTGAAGGTGGAGATGATGATGCCGATCATGTCCGCTGTTCCCTTGCCGGCCGAGGCGTTGGAGATGAGACGCGTCACCAGCGAGTCCCCGTCGGCATTGACCGGCTTCAGCGTGTACTGGAACTGGGTGTCACCGGCCGCCTGGTAGGCCTTGGCCGCAGCCGTGAAGGTCTTCACGTAGCCCGGGTCGTGCGTCCAGAACTCCAGCTCGACCGGCCCAGAAGCTGTCGCGGAACTCTCGCTTGAGCCTCCGCTGCAGGCGGCCAACCCGCCCGGCAGCAGCAGCGCGCCACCGAGCAGGCCAGTGGTCCGCAGGAAGCTGCGGCGGTCCGTGTGCGTCATCGTTTCGTCCTTCCACACTGAACAGAGGCTTGGTACACCCCGCAGCATCGGACCTAACTATCCTACCTGTCAAGAATATAATCATACAAAATTATCTACGAGGATGATTTTATCTTGGTTGGTTACACACGACCGTGACACCCTGACCTCGTCACGGATCCTGCGGAGCGGGGCCTTCGCCTCGGACCCTGGCCTCGCTGGCCCCGGATCGTCCACTCAGCGGTCTCGGGTTCCGCCGTCGACGAGCACCAAGCCGTCCTCGCTAGCGGAAAAATCATACTTAAGCATTGACGAGTATTACAACTGTGCGCAACAGTCAGGACCGCTCCAGGACCTGACCGCCACTGCGCCTGTCCCGCAGTCGCCACCAGGCCCGTTCCGGACCCAGGAGGGAAGACATGACAGGCAGACGATGGTTCGCCGTCGCCGTGGCAGCGGCGATCACGCTAGGCGGTGCACCGCCGGCGATGGCCGACGAGGCGCCGGTTCGTCCCAGCACGGCCGTGCTCAACGGAGACTTCGAAGCCGCGGCGGGACGGCCTGATGCCATACCGGGCTGGAGAATCTCCGGTACGCCGGCAGCCGCGAAGGTCATTGCACCTGGCAACGACAGTGAGCACGCACTCCAACTCGGCTCGACTGGACGCCACGACGTCACCGTTGGCCAGACAGTGAAAGGCCTGGCCGACGGCTACTACACCGTGTCTCTGATGGCGCGCAGCAGCGGCCAGGATGCGGTGTACCTGTTCGCCGAGGGCAGCAACGGCGGTGAGGCTCGCACCGCCCTCCCGGTCCGCGCGGATTGGACCGTCGTCGTCGTCCGCGGAGTGCGCGTCGACAAGGGAACACTCCACCTAGGAGTTCGTGCCAAGAGTGCGGCCGGCGGGATGAGCACGATCGACAGCGTCACGCTCACGCGCGCGGGAGGGCCGTACGAGTTCTTGCAGGGCGGCGACATCAGCCAGCTGAATCTCGTCGAGGACGCGGGCGCGACCTTCGCCGATGAGACTGGAAAGCGTCAAGATCCGCTCCGGATCATGGCGGAGAAGGGAGTCAACATCGTCCGGTTGCGGCTGTACAACAACACCGGACCGGATCACCCGAGGATCGGCTTCCCGAACAGTTACCTTCCGGACGGGTACGGGGACCTGGCCGACAACCTGGACCTTGCCCGTCGGGCCGCTCGGTACGGCATGAAGATCCAGTTGACCTTGCACTACAGCGACTACTGGAGCAACGGCGCCATTCAGGACATCCCGAAGGACTGGCGCTCCGTCGAGAACCTCCCCGACGCGCAAGCGGTCGACGAACTCACCTCGCTGGTGGGCAACTACACCCGAGACGTGGTGAAGAAGTTCTCCGCGCAGGGCACACCCGTGGATTACGTGTCGCTCGGCAACGAGATGCAGGGCGGGCTGCTGTTTCCGTACGGCCGGGCATGGGGTGGCACGGAGACGAACCTCTTCCGCTTCCTCAAGGCGGGGTACGCCGGCGCCAAGGCCGCTGACCCGCGGACACAGGTCGTCATCCACCTCGACGACGCCGGCAACTACGACAAGTACCGTTGGTTCTTCGGCATGCTGCGCGACAACGGCGTCCCCTGGGACGTGATCGGCTCGTCGTACTACCCGTACTGGACCCAGAAGGACGTCCCGACCGTACTCCCGTTCTTCGACACGATCTCTCGGGAGTTCGGCAAGAAGATCCTGGTGACGGAGACCGGCTTCAACTGGAACCCGCTCACGTCCTACGGCGAGCCTGGCCAACTCGAGAACGGTGGCCCGGTGCCGTACCCCGACACCCCGCAGGGTCAGCGCGACTTCCTGTACGAACTGTTCGCCGGCCTGAAGTCGGTGCCGGACGGCAACGTCATCGGGGACCTGTACTGGGATCCCGTCATGATCCCGGCCGAGGGAGTGGGCTGGGAGGTCGGCCAGCCGAATGTCGTGGAGAACACCACGCTGTTCGACTTCACCGGCCGAGCCCTCCCGGGGCTCGACGCGTACCTCTACAACGTCAGCGCCGGGCAGCGTAAGACCCGACCGTAGACAACCACCAGGTGGGGGTGACGCCTTGACGACGCCACCCCCACCTTCCAGCTTCAGAAGGTCCTGCGCCCAGGAGCGCATCCGGTGGCCCCGACAGCTCGCGGCTTACGCACCATCGCGGTCACCATTCCGCGAAGGAGCCGTCGATATGACGCCACAAAGGTGCGCGCCACTTGTGTCCTCGCCGGTCGGCTTCGCGGACAGCCGCCTCGTCAACGGTGAGGCCGAGCCCCGGCCCAACGGGGCGGGCGGCGTACCCATCGACGAACGTCAGCACGGACGGGTCGACGAGATAGTCGAGGAGGTCGTTGTCGACGTTGTAATGGATGCCGAGGCTCTGTTCCTGGATCAGGAAGTTGGGTGTCGCGAACGCCACTTGCAGACTCGCCGCCAACGAGATCGGCCCCAGCGGGCAGTGCGGCGCGAGGGCCACGTCGAAGGTTTCCGCCAGCGCGGCGATCCGGCGTACCTCCGAGATTCCGCCCGCATGGGAGAGATCGGGCTGAGCAACCGCGATACCGGACTGCAGGGCAGGTAGGAAGTCCGACCGTGAGTACAGCCGTTCACCGGTCGCGATCGGAATCGACGAGCACTTCACCAGATCGGGCAGCGCGTGCGCATGCTCCGGTAAGACCGGTTCTTCCACGAAGAGAGGCTGGAACTCCTCCAGGAGTGGCAACAAGCGATGCGCCGTCGGCGCCGTGACGCGCCCGTGGAAGTCGATGGCCAGGTGACGATCCGGCCCGAGGACCTCGCGGGCGATTCCTGCACGCTCCGCCACTCCGGCGAGGTCGCGCGGGGTCGCAGCCGCCGGCATCCGGCCGCAGGCGTTCATCTTGATCGCGGTGAAGCCGGCCTCGACCTGCTCCTGGATGGCATCCACCAACTCCGCCGGCTCGTCTCCACCGACCCACGAGTACACCGGGACGCGATCGCGCACATGGCCCCCGAGCAAGGCATGGACGGGCAGACCGTACGCCTTGCCGGCGATGTCCCACAACGCCTGATCGAGTCCTGCGACCGCGCTCGACAGCACCGGGCCGCCTCTGTAGAAGCCGCCGCGCGACATCACCTGCCAGTTGTCCTCGATGCGCAGCGGATCGCTGCCGATCAGGACCTCGGCCAGCGCATGCACCGCGGCGCGGACGGATTCTGCTTGGCCCTCGACCAGTGGTTCGCCCCAGCCGACGAGTCCATCATCTGTCTGGATCCGGCAGAACAGCCACCGGGGCGGCACCAGAAACGTCTCGACATCGACGATCTTCACAGCGCGCCCTCAGGGTGGGGTCGGCGCACGGTAGAGCGGCAGGCGGTAGGCACGCGGTCTCCTCAAGGATCCAGCGGATCGGTGCTGCAACAATCTCGCGCTTTATAGTACGAGTTAAGATAATAGTATTACTGTTTTAACTGAGATCTTTCCGGGCCATGCATAGCTCCTACGCGACCGGAACCGTCACACGCCGAAACGCCGTGACGCCTCGCAGGTCCAGCGCGACACCTGATTCATAGTGCGGAACCTCCCCGGGCGACAGATAGATGGGCGGCCCCTCTGCCAGGGGGAGGACCAAGAGGCGCAGACCATCGCGAAGCACCTCTCTGCCGAGGCGGTCGAGCCCCACCTCCCAGGCCGGCCCGTACCAGAAATGATCCGCCAGCAACCGATCGCCGGCATACAGCCGCGCTACATCACCCAGGTAGTCGATCCGCAGCAGTACATCGCCGTCGTGCTCGTCGTTGTCGACGAACGCCGCGAGCTCCGAGGTATCGAGATGCCACTCTGCCGCCGCTGCGAAATCCTCGTCGACCGGCGCCGAGGCGCGCCCCAGTGAGCCGCCCCGAGGAATGTCCCGTGGTGGGCCGGCACTGCGCACCGCCCGCGACGCCACGACTTGATCTGCCGACGCTCCCTGCAGCTCGATCCCTCGCCACCCCTCGTCGGTGAGCTGGTGCACGGTCACCCGCTCCGAGGTCGTCACCACCCGCGGTCCGCCGGAGAACGAAACGACCGGATCCGCGCTGCGATAGACCTCTCTGTCGACCACGCTGACACAAAGTCGGTCAGGTGCGGCGAGGACGTAGACGTCAGTGGCCCCTTGAGGACCCGCGATGGTGACCTTGCAGTCCAATCCGGCCGTCAACTGCGTGACAGTAACCAGGCCTGAGCGCTCGCGGACCGAGGCGCCTTCGGGCAGATCCCGCACGGAACCACCCTCCACCTGCAGCTCGATCGGACTCCCGTCCACAGCAGCCAAGACGAGCGCATCGCGATCACCGACCTGAGTGCGCGCGACGACCTGAGCAGACGCCGACAAGCGAGCTCCAGAGATGTCGAGACGCAATGGCCACGCGAAGTAGGCACCACTTGGGATGTCGCACCCCGCGGTCGGGATGGTGATCGCGTCCGCACCGAGACCGGCTACCTCGAACCGGATGCCTGCCTGCTCGGCGAGGTGTTCGACCGGCTGATGATTGTTGACGAACAGGTACCCGGAGTCCCCGTCCGAACGGACTGCCCACCGCAAGGCCGCGCGGTTCTCCGGGTCTGTAGGAGCGTCGTCCGGCAGCGTCGTCACCATCCGCGCGAGCTTCGAGCCCTCGGCCGCGATCCAAGTCGCGTGCTGCCTCAGTGCGGCGAACGAGGGCCGCACTTGCCCGTACTCCGACAGTGGTGCCTGGAAGTCGTACGTGAGCAGCGGCAGGTCATTGGGGTAGCCGGTGGCGTGTGATTCCTGGGTTGTCGACAGCTCACCGATCACCTGGGTGCCGCCGTGGTACATGTAGTAGCCCTGCCACGTCGACCCTGAGCCAAGCTTCACCAGCGAGATCGCTGCGATGTCGTCGGCGGCGATCCGCGGCCGGCGATGGTAGGCGGTGTACATCCCGCCGCCCAGCTCGCACGTCGCGAACGGATACCGTTCCAACTCTGGTCCCGTGGCTCCTTCGGTGTTGCCACCGATCGCTCCGCCCCCTCCCGTGTCGGCCATCGAATCGGCCGCGGATCCGCCCTCCTGCCGCAGGTCGGATCCGATCGTGAAATCGTCGCGGACGTGGGTGAAGAAGAAGTGCAGCCGGCTCTGCTTCGCCCAGCCGGCGTCGTGCTCGTCCCACGCCGCCTCGGGATACCCACCGAACAGAGGGATGAACTCGTCGCGAGGAATGTCCGCGCGTCCCCAGCCGGTCACGGTCCAGATCGGAACGTCGAAGCCGACGTCCTTCGCCATGCGCTTGAGCGTCCGCAGATGCTCCGGCTGATCGTAGAGCTCGTTCTCGATCTGGACGGCGACCACAGGCCCGCCGTCCAGCCAGAACAGACCTTCCAGTTGCCGGGCGATCTCGCTGTACCACGGCCGCACGATGGCGAGGTAGCGCGGATCGTCCGTGCGCGCCTCCAGGTCGAGGTCCATGAGCCAGTCCGGGAAGGCCCCATTGCGCGCCTCGCCATGCCCCCAGGGACCGATGCGAGCGACGACTTCGAGGCCCACCTGGTGGCACAGCTCGACGAACCTGCGCAGGTCCCGGTCGCCATCCCACCGGTAAACGCCCTTCCGTTCCTCGTGCAGGATCCAGAAGACATAGGCGCCGACGATCGTGATGCCGCCTGCCTTTATCTTCCTCAGTTCGGACTCCCACTCCGCCCGCGGGTATCGGGAGTAATGAAACTCCCCCATCACCGGAAACCAGGGCGTCCCGTCGCGCCACAGGCTGCGGCTGTCGACCGAGATCTCGCTCCCCGACTTCGACCTGCCGCCCAGTCGCAGGTGACCCGTCAGAGCCGGCTCGGGAGCGCCGACCTTGACGCTGTGGGTGCGCACCGCTCCGCTCATCGGGACGATCCCTTCTTGAAGTCGGTGTTGATCTGTACCTGAAGGTCGAGGTCGTCCCACATCGGGTGGTGCGGAGCCGCATTGGAGCAGACCACCGCGCCCCAGGCTCCGAGCTGGCCGGCGCGTTGTACGGCGTCGCGGCACACCTGCGCCCCGATCGGCCCACCTTCGAACTCGGAGAGGAGCGGGGTGTAGCCGACCCAGCCCTCGCCGAAGACGAGCGGCACCTCATGCTCCGCCGCCCAGTCAGAGGCCGACAGCATCCATGCCTCCATGACGGCACGCATCTGGGATGCATAGCCTGCGTAGCGGCTGTAGAGCCACCGGTCGAACTTCTGCGCGTCGCACCAGTCGTGCACATAGACCTCACGCTGTGGCACGACTGTCGCCTTCAGTCGCCAGCGTGCGTCGGCAGGAAGTTCCCACGCCTCCGGCGAGGGTGCATCGTCGCGCAGCAGCTCGCTCCGCGCCCGCGCCTCGGGGAACTCTCGGTCCGGCCGACGCACCGCGAACGTCTCGTACAGCTCCTCGAGCACCCCGTAGACGTACGGATGGAAGACGGCCACATCGGCGTTCCGCGGCAGCCCTCGCATGCTGCCCACCGGCACCCGTGAATAGTTCGCTGCCACAGGACGGTTCGGCACCTGACGGTGGAAGTGGTCGATCGCCGCTTCCAATCGAGGGCGCAAGGCAACGACAGTGTCGACACCGTCCGGCACGTCGTCAGTGAGGTGGCCCGCCTGAACCTCGTTGTGGATCTCGGTGAACGCCACTCGGTGATCGAGACCGTGCTCGGCGAGGAACCGGATCATCTCGGCCAGGGCATCGGCCAGTGCGGTCGGCCGTTCCGCCGGCGGAACGGCCGCCAAGGCGTCGTACCACGACGAGTCCGCGAGGAACGCCGGGCTCTGCTGATACTCCCAACTCGACAAGATCACGAAGCAGTCGTGCCGCGCCGCCGCCTCGAACAGCTGGATCAGATGCGCACGTCCGTCCAGAACGGCATCCGCACCGACGTCGTACCACCGGGTGCGCTGGGCGTACTCGCCGCCGAGCCGCGTCAGCCGCAGCGCGGAGGTATCGAGGCCGGATCCGAAGAGCAGGAAAGGCATCGCACAGATGCGCACGGTGTTGTACCCGCGGTCGACCGCCTCGGCGAACGCCCGGTCGAGATCGTGGAACGGCTCGCCGTGGCCGGTCCGGGTGTACCACGAGAAGTCCCAGAGCGTGATCGTGAGCTTCTCGGGCAGGTGGTCAGGAATGGGGACTGGCATGGAGCACAGCGTCCTCTCCGGCATGCGGTTGAGATGATCAAGCCAACAGTATGACTTATTCTGGAGCTTGTCATACCAAAAGTCCAGGCAACCGGCCCGGCGTGCGGCGCATACGGGTGCCTCAGGAACGGCACCAACAAGTTGACCATTCAACCTGTCAACCAGATGGATAGCACGACACCTTGCGGATCGTCGGCCCACGAAACGCACTAATCGACGGATAAGTCATACTAAATCTTCGACCTGGCGCCTTGGACATGACATGATTCGGCCCATGACGGAGCACCCGCGCGCTCGAGCGCACGATCGCCTCGTGACCAGCCTCGGGACGTCGATCGTCACTGGCCGACTCGATCCCGACGCGAATCTGGACACTGTCGCGCTCGAAGCCCAGTTCGGAGTGAGCCGGACCGCGGTTCGAGAGGCCTTGCGTGTGCTGTCCGCGAAGGGGCTGGTCGGCGCCCGGCCACGGCGGGGAACCTTCGTGGCGCCCCGCGAGCAATGGTCGCTTCTGGACGCCGACGTACTCCGGTGGCGATTCGCTGATCGCGTCGACGGTCATTTCCTCGACGAACTGGGCGAAGTGCGCCTCACGGTCGAACCGACGGCAGCCCGACTGGCCGCGATACGCCGAACCGATCGAGACCTGGCAGATCTCGAGGACGCACTCACCGCGATGCGCCGGGCAGCCGGAGGAGCCGCCGAAGATCATGTGACGGCCGACCTCGCGTTCCACGATGCCATGTTGCTGGCGGCCCACAACGAACTCTTGCTGCAGATGTCGGTGGTCATCGAGGTCGGACTGCGGCTGCGTGACCAATTCGTCCACAGCATGCTGACGACCGAATCCGCTGACAAGCACGCCGAGGTCCTGCTGGCAGTCCGCAAACAGCGACCGAAAGCGGCCGAGGCCGCAATGCGATCCCTGGTCGAGAAATCTATCGACGACGTGGAGATTGCCAAGGACGCGTCATGACGGTGCCCCCGACGGATGCCGTGGCATGATGCGCGCATGACCGGTAGTCGCCAGAGCGGAGCCCATGCACGCGTGGTCAGCAACCTCGGCGTGTCCATCGTCACCGGTCAGATAGAACCAGGTCATGATCTCGACCCGATCGACCTGGGAAAGCAGTTCAGCGCGAGCCGCACTGCTGTGCGTGAGGCCCTCCGGGTTCTGATGGCCAAAGGTCTGGTCGATGCCAGGCCCCGACGCGGCACCTTCGTCACACCGCGCCGACAGTGGAACCTGCTCGACCCGGATGTGTTGCGCTGGCGCTTCGACTCAGCCGTCGACGACACCTTCCTCACCGAACTCGCCGAAGTGCGTCTGATGGTGGAGCCGATGGCTGCATCACTGGCCGCGACCCGGCGTACCGATCGAGACCTCGCGGACCTCGAAGATGCTTTGGCCGCCCTGTCCGCTTCCATCGGGCCCGACGCGACAGCGCAGGTCGAGGCCGACTTCGCATTCCACAACGCGCTGCTGGACGCGGCGCACAACGAGTTGTTGACCCGCATGGCGACAGTCATCGAGGCCGGCATGCGACTCCGGGACCGATACACGCACGGCAGCCTCGACTCCAAGGCAGTCGACTTGCACGCCAAGGTACTGCTTGCCGTGCGCAACAAGCGCCCACGCGCGGCACGCACCGCGATGGCAGCACTGATCGATCAGTCCATCGTCGACACCGCAAGCTCGGCTGCGGCGAAACGTCCCAGCGGCAAGGCACGATAGTCAGAACCTTCGGCGCCCGCTACCCCGTCCGGCCGCGGCCGCACGGCGTGGATGAGCAGTGCAACCTCACCACCGTAGGCGGATCGCGTCTGCTCCCAGGTCCTGGTCGTCGCCGACACCGACCATCCCGGCCTCGTGCTGAGCGACAATGCCGAGGCAAAGTCAGACGACAGTCGCGATCCTCACGCAGTCCGTGTTGGCTTGACGGGACAGTTGCCACGGCGCTGGTCGGCCGGTCCATCTGGATCCGGGCGAGCATGATCGTCCGCTGAAGCTCGTCTGTGTTTGCGCAGGTAGTCGGCCGGCGTCAGCCCGGTCAGCGATCGGGCGATGCGATGGAACTGCGCATAGCTCCCGAAGCCGGCCTCGAGCGCCGCCTCGAGCATCGTGATCGCCTGACCGGTGCCGTACAGGTTCAGGAAGCGGCGGAACCGATGCTCGTTACGGAACTGCGTGATACTCATGCCCATCTGCCGGGCGAACAGGCGGCTCAAGTGGGCAGGGGTCAGATCGACCGCGCGCGCCAGCATCGGAACCGTCGGCGGTGCGGTTGAATCACGGAGCAGGGCGGCAGCCTCGGCCACAGCTGGATGTACCACGCTGTCCGGCACGGTCCTCGGAGCCGCTTGGAACGCCTCCCAGGCCGCGAGGATCGCATAGCGGCGCCCGGCGAAACCGACCTCGGCGTGCACGGCGGCCTCAACCTGGCGAAACAGGGTGTCCAGGCCGGCGAACTGGTCGACACCCAGCCGTCGCACGAAGACGCCCGGCGGATCGGCGGCATACAAGGGCCGGGTCCAGCCAGTTGCGCCATCCAATCCGAGCGCTGCGGGGTCGAAGACGCAGAGCCAGTCCCGGTACCCGGGCGACGCGTCCATGAACAGATGGCCCTGGCCCGGAAACAACCAGACCAAAGTGCCGGGCCCGAGGTGATAGCGGTGCCGGTCGAGCAGGTAGACCGCGGTGCCGTCGACGACCAGGTTGAGCTCCACTCCCCGATGCCGGTGCGCGACAGTCATGACCTCGACACGATCGCGGCGCGCGAACAGCAGCCCGTCGGACGGCAGAACATCATCGATCATCAACGAGCCCCCTGCGCATGGAATGAGAACAAGCTGGCCACCACACGAGATGCGAGCGGCGACCTGTCCTTCTTACAGTCAAGGAGATCGAACACCATGTGCAAGGAGACCCTCCCATGGCCACCCCGACGGAACTGGATGACTATCTCTTCGACCTGCGCGGCTACTTGGTTCTGGAACAAGCTCTGGAACCCGACCTGGTCGACGATCTCAACACCGCCCTGGACGCGCTTCCCCGCCTGCAGCCGCAGGCCTGGTTCGGCAACGTGCAGCGCGTCGACAACAACCCCGGAGACGCGGGCCTGGAACTGCAGAACATCGTCGAAGGCGGCAGCGCGTTCGAACGGCTTATCGATCACCCGTCGTGGCTCGGCCACGTGCGCCGCTACTGTGGTGAGCAGGACAGCTACGTCGAAGGACTGTTCATCGACGAGTGCTTCGCCACCATCCGGCAACACGGTGGCTTCTTCCCGGTGCACTCCGGCGGCTACCGCGGCGCTGTTCGCGGGCAGTATCGCTACGACAACGGCCTCTTTCGCTGCGGGCAGGTCAACATCCTGATGGCCTTGACCGACATCGGCGTCGGAGACGGTGGCACCCTTGTCGTCCCCGGGAGCCACAAGTCGAACCTTCAGCACCCGTGCTTCGAGGACTACGCAACCTGGCGCACGCCCATGGACACCATGCCGGGGGTCGTCGAGGTGCACCTCCGCAAGGGAGATGCGCTGTTGTTCTGCGACGGCCTCTCCCACGGCGCGTCGACCCGCACCAACCCAGGTGAACGCCGCGCAGTGATCTACCGCTACGGCCCCTCGTGGGCAACAACCCGCTACGGCTACACGTACTCCGAAGAGTTGCTCACCCGGGTAACCCCGCAGCGCAAGGCGATTCTCCGACCCATCCCCCCTCGCCAACCGCCCACGGCCTGAGCAACCCCGAACGCACCCCACCACTGCGATCCCCACCGGCGCGACCACGTACCGCATCGCCTGGCACCTGACCGACGCCAACCAACTGCCACTCTGCGATAGACGACCTCAGATTCACCATCTGATCTTGAGATTTTAACGGCGCGTTGCGTTACGAACTCTTCTCCTGTGGTCGTTGGGCTGTTAGCGTCCTGCGCCATGACTGCCAGGACTTCGTTCCGGACGTTGCCCGCGACGGATCGCCGTCGGTTCCTCAGCCTCGCCGGTGGCAGCGCCATCGGGCTCGCGTTCGGCCTCGCGATGCCGCAGCCTGCCGCCGCGAGCAGTGGCGGCGCACTGCCGTATCCGTTCACACAGGGCGTCGCCTCGGGCGATCCGGTGGAGGACGCGGTGGTGATCTGGACCCGGATCGCGCCGGCGCCACTGCTGCCGAACGGCGGCCTGGACGCGGGCGCCCGGGTCGGCGTCGGCTGGCAGGTCGCCGAGGACGAACGCTTCCACCGCGTAGTCCGCTCCGGTACGACGACGACCAGCCCCGACACCTCCCACACGGTGCACATCGACGTCCGCGGTCTGCGCCCGGGCCGGGAGTACTGGTACCGCTTCCGCGCCGGCGGTCACCTCAGCGAGGTCGGCCGGACCCGAACGATGCCGCCACGGCAATCGACGCGCCCGCTGCGCTTCGCGGTCGCCTCCTGCCAGAACTGGCGCGCAGGCTACTTCCAGACGATGGCCGACGTCGTCGCTCGGGACGCCGAGCTGATGCTGTTCGTCGGCGACTACCTGTACGAGTACCCGGTCCAGCAGCTCGCCGTCGGGCGCCACATCGACCCGAACCTGCCCGCCGAGGTCGTCCCCACCACGATGTCCCTCGACCAGTACCGGCTGCGCTATGCCTTGTACCGAACGGATCCCGACCTCCTCGCCGCCCACAGCAGCATGCCCTGGATCGTGTCCTGGGACGACCACGAAGTCGCCAACGACTACGAGTCGTGGAGTACGCCCGACCTCGACCGCCGGGCCGCGGCCTACCGGGCCTACTGGGAGTTTCTCCCGCTCCGCTGGCCCCAGCCGCCGCGCGACGCCGACGCCCGCCTGTACCGACGGTTCCGGCACGGCAGGCTGGCCCAGATCGACGTCCTCGACACGCGCCAGTACCGCGATCCCCAGCTCGCCGGCGGAGCCGCCGCCGACCAGGGGCCACGGCGCGATCCCGCCCGGGAGATCCTCGGGGCCGAGCAGGAGCGCTAGTTCACGGCAGGCTTCGGCGCCGAGCAGGTCCGCTGGAACCTGGTAGCACAGCAGATCCTGATGGCGCGGCTGAATACCGCTGCCGACCCCGAAACACCGGCCACCTTCTCCCCCGGCACCTGGGACGGCTACCAGGCTGGACAGCAGCGGCTGTTCGACACCGTCGCCACATCCCAGGCACGCGGTACGTCGTCCAACTTCGTCGTACTCTCCGGCGACGTGCACTGCAGCTACGTCTCCGACATCTCGGCCGACACGACCGACCCGACCTCACGCGTCATCGGCGCCGAGATCACCAGTACGTCGATCACCAGCGCGCAAGACTTCAACCCGGCCGCGAACGAGGCGCGCCAGGTCCGGCGCCGGGTCAACCCGTCACTGAAGTGGGCCGACCTGCACTGCGGCTACGTCCTGTGCGACCTTGACGCGGACCGCCTGCACGCCGACATCCGCGCCGTCGACAAGGTCTCCCGCCACGACGACCCGGTCTTCACCGCGGCTTCCTTCGAGGTCTACAACGGCATCCCCGGCATCCACCGCACCACCTGACGACCGCCCGGCCGCTGCAGTCTTCAGCGGTCCGCGGAACCACCGGACCCGTTGAAGACCTTGAGTTCGCGGAAGGCCCGCGCAGGCCTCGGTGAGGAACAGCCCGATCCGGGAGTACGGCAGCCGCCACGGGCGGGAGCCGTCGGGCCTACCTCGACGGCTCCCCTCCCAGACCAGAGCTTCGTGATCGGGCGGACAGACCCTGCCATACGTCATCCTGTCGCGGCTGGGCCCGTCGAGGCGCCCTACGGTACGTCGTATTTCACTTCAAGCCGCTAGTGGCCAGCGCGGCGACGAACTGGCGCTGAAACACCAGGAAGATGATCAGGATCGGGATGACCGAGGAGACCGAGCCTGCCATCGCCAAACCGGCGGACAGACCTCCGTCCGCATCGACGAACCTCGTCAGCCCGAGCGGGACGGTGTAGAGATTCTGGTCGGACAGCATGATCAGCGGACCTTCGTAGTCGTTCCAGGATCCGACGAAGCTGATGATCGCCAGCGCGGCGAGGGTCGGCCGGATCTGCGGCAGGTACACCCGGGAGAAGACCCGCCACTCCCCTGCTCCGTCGATCCGTGCCGCCTCTCCGAGCTCGGCCGGCACCGCCAGGAACGCCTGCCGGACCAGGAACGTGCCGAAGACCGTGAAGATGCCCGGCAGGATCAACGCCCACAATGTGTTGTAGAGCCCGAGTTGCTGGAAGAACATGAACCGGGGAATGAGCAACAGTTGCATCGGCACGATGGCCGTCGCCACGTACAGGAGGAAGACCTTGTCGCGACCTCGGAAAGTCAGCCGGGCGAAGGCGTAGCCGGCCATCGCCGACGTGGTGAGGTCACCGACCACACCGATCAGCGAGACGGTCAGCGAGTTGGCGAAGAACACCGCCATCGTCACCGCGCCGCCCGTCCACACCTCGACGTAGTTCTTCCACTCCACCGGACTGGGGATCCAGCGCACCGGGATCGCGAACACGTCGAGGTTGCGCTTCAGCGACGACGAGAGCATCCAGACGAACGGCAGCAGGAACAACATCGCGAAGGCCCACAGCAGAACGGACTTGACCACATAGCCGACGCGGGACCCAGGGCGCCGGGACTGCGGCGCCCGTCGCGACCGGTTGACCGGGACCGGTCTCGCGGGCACCGGTGACGCAACGGCCCGCGGTCCGGTGACGGTCACCGGGCCGGAGTCCATCGAAGCCCCGCTCATGAGTACAGCCCTCGTCCACGCTGGAAGCGCCAGAAGAACGCGCTTAGCAGGAGTACGCCGAGGAAGCTCATGATGCCCATCGCCGCCGCGTAGCCGAAGCGGTAGTACTGGAAGCCGTTCTGGTACATCAGGTACGACAACGTGGTGGAGGAGTCACCCGGACCGCCTTGGGTGAGGAAGGCGATCAGGCCGAAGCCCTGCGAGTGCCCGATCATCGACATGATGGCCAGAAAGGTCGTGGTCGGCATCAACGACGGCCACGTGATGGCGGTGAAGCGGTGCCAGGGTCCGGCGCCGTCCAGCTCGGCCGCCTCGTAGAGGTCGGTCGGCAGCGCTTGGAGCGCGGACAGGTAGATCACGGCGTGGAAGCCCATCCCGGCCCACGACGTGATCAGGATCAACGAGGCGAGACTCCAGTCCTGGGAGACCAGCCACGTCGGCGGCTGGGCGGCACCGATCTCCTTCAGGGCCAGATTGACCAGTCCGCTGCTGGGGTGGAGCAGCAGCAACCACACGAACCCGATCGCGATCGAGCTCACGATGTGCGGGATGAAGAAGATCACCCGCAGCGCCGAGCGCCCGAAGACCGGGCCGTTCAGGCAGAGCGCGATGATCAATCCGCCCATCATCGTCAGCGGAACGCCTACGCCGGCGTACAGCCCCGTGCGGCCGACCGCCTGCCAGAACTCCGCGTCCTTGACGAGCCCGGCGAAGTTGTCCAGTCCGACGAACCGGATCCCGCTCAGCCCCGAGATCACGTTCCAGTCGGTGAACGAGATGCCGATTCCGGACACCAGCGGTACCAGGGTGAAGGCCAGGAAGCCGAGCAGATTGGGAAGGATGAACAACCAGCCCGCCGTGACGGAGGCGCCACCAGGACCACGCCGTCGTCGGCGGCCGATGGGTGCGGGGAGGACCGCGGCGCTCACTTTCCTGCCTTCGCGATCGCGGCGTCGCTCTGCCGGGTCGCCTCGGTGACCCACGACGGGACGGTGCGATCGCCGAGCAGGGTCTCGTCGGTCAGCTTGCCGGTGATCGTCGAGATCTCGGTGCCGGCGGTGAAGATCGTGTCGACCGGCAGCTTGAGATCGGTCTCGAACAGCGTGGACTTCCAGGACGCCACGTCGTAGAGCGTCTCGCGCTGCGGTCCGAGCAGCCGCTCGAGAATCTGGTCGGGCGTCGAATCGCCGGCGAGCAACGGCAGCCGGCCGCCCCGGGTCATGTACTTGCCGGCGTTGCGGGCCCAGAACTTGGCCAGCTCCCAGGCCTGGTCCTGGAACTTCGACTTCGGGCTGATCGAGATCTGGTCACCGATCTGCCCGGTGTTCCAGCCCTCGGACCCGGCCGGCACCGGGACGGGCATGCAGTAGGTGGCGAACTTGTGCGGGTACCCCTTGGTGTCGTTGATCGACCTGATGATCTGCCCGGACTGGATCAGCATCGCGACCCGCCCGGCGATGAACGGGTTCTGGCTGAACGTCTGCAGCTTCTCGGCGATGATCGTCTGGCGGTCCATCGCGATCTTGGCCTTCTGCAGCCGGAGCGCGAGCTCGAGCTCCTCGGCGAACACCTTGTTCCCGAAGTTCGACCGCTTGCCGCCGTCGGCATACAGGTAGTTCGGGCCGAGCGTCGGCCGGGCCAGCGGCGGTGCGGTCAAGGTGCCGAAGACTCCCGGCTTGGTCAGCTTGCGGGCCACCTCGTTGAATTCGTCAACGGTCCAGGTCTTGCCCAGCGTGATCCCGGCGGCGTCCAGCATCGACTTGTTGATGTAGACCTGCTGCGGCGCCCGCGCGGCCGGCAACCCGTAGAGCTTGCCGTCGAGCACGTAGTTGGACAGCGGGTCGGCATCGGGGGTCAGTGCGGCGAAGTCCTTCTCGGCCTTGATCTTGTCGGTCAGGTCCAGCGCGAGGCCGGCAGCGCTGCGCTTGAACATCGGAACCGGGCCGTAGGAGAAGTAGAGGTCGATCGGTACGCCGCCGCTGAGCGACGTGTCCAGCTTGAGGTTGCCCTGGTCGTCGTTGACGTAGCGGGTGTAGGTGACGGTCACACCGGGATGCTCGGCCATGAAGGCCTTGCACATGTCGTCCGGCCCGGACTCGTTCGGGACGCCGCCCCACACGTTCAGGGTGGCACTCGCCTTTCCGCCGGACTGACCGCCGCCGGCGCCGAGATTGCATCCGGCCAGCGAGGCGGCGCCGGCGGCGGCCGCGATGCCTAACAGGGAACGTCGGGTGATGGTGCGCGATCCGGTCATGCTCGCGTCCTCTCGGTGAGAGTTGCAGGGGGAGGTGGATCTTGCCGAGCGAGGCGTTCGCCCCGGGCGGTCAGGTCAGGAAGGATTGCTCGACCAGCCGCCGCGCCTTGTGCAACAGCAGCGCCAGCCGGTCAGGTCCGAGGGCACCCACGTCGTCCACGATCGCCAGCGCCACCGGATGCGGCTCGGGAGTGATCAGCGGAATCGCCCCACTCGTGCGCCCCTCCACGACCCAGTCCGCCATGATGAGTACGTCGTCGGCCACCGTGGCGCGGGCCTTCGCGAGCAGGCCTTCCTCGGTCGAGGGAACGATCTCGGGACGACCGCCCCACCCGTTCCGCTGCCGCGCCATCCGCAGAATGTGCAGCGCCTCCTCGTCCGGCAGGTCGACCAGAAGCCGAAGGCCAGGCGCGGAAACGTTGATCGGGAAGGCGCCGGTCCAGAACGCCAGCGGCTCCGACCCGCTGGTCTGGCGGAGCAGATAGAGCAACTCGTCTCGCCACAACATGCACATCGTCATGGTGATGTCGCCGTGCTCGGCGGTGAGCTGCTCGAAGGCGGCACGAGGCCGCTGGATCAACGGCAGCCGCGTGGTCGCCGACCCCAGTGCGAGGACCCCGTAGTCCGGCGCGAACCGGCCCTGGTCCTTGCGGACGTAGCCCACCTCGCCCAGCGTCGCGAGGATCCGGGATGCCGAGCTCTGGTGCATCCCGATCCGGCGGGCTATCTCCGTGGCCGTCATCGGTTCTCCCTCGTCGACGAGCATCCGCAGGATGTGCAGACCCCGGGCCAGAGCCTGATTGCTGCCGCTCCCCGGAGGATTGCGCTCCGAACCCGCTGCGATCGGCGCCGGTGCCGCGTCGCTCCTGAAGTCGGTCACGGCCGAACACCCCCGTGGTGACGAAGGATCCGGGCGTCCGGGTCGGAATAGCAGCGGACGGAGAAGATCGCGGCCGGTGCGGCGCCGTTCACCGCCTCCACCTCGACGATGAGCTCATCGGTACTGACCACTTCGTCGAGCACCAGAGTCCAGCGGCTCTGGTGATGATCGTGTACCTCGGCCAGGACCCGTGCACCCGACCGGACCCGGAAGTCCCGGACGCAGTGCGGCATCGCGTCCTCGGGCTGACCGTAGAGGACCGATTCCATCGCATGGTCGAAGTCGGTGTCGAACGCGAGCTCGATCCGGCCGATGTCGACCGGCTCGTCCCAGCGCACGACCAGGCTCGGGCGTCGGTCGTCGAACCCGGCGATCCAGGCGTTGGTCGCGGACGTCGGTCGGTCGACGCCGTTCGAGACGGCCGCCGGGTCACCGAGCAGGACGGGTGGATCGAGAGTCAGCGCGAGGTTCCGCCCCTTGGGCCGCCGGACCGGCGCCCAGAACTCGAAACCGGGGCATCCGGTGCCGGGGTCCTCGGCCTGGTCGCCGCGGTGGCGCAGCGGTACGAGGCCGGTGACGAGCTGGTCGGACTCGCGTACCCGCACCTGATCGTTGGCGAGCAGGCACAGGGTGACGTAGCCGGCCTCTGCCTGGTGGGCGTCGAAGTCGACCTTGATCAGCTGGTCGTCTCCCTTGTCCAACCGGACCTTCCTCCGGGAGAGCACGCGGTCCGGCGTGAAGTCGTCCGGACGGCGGCCCTGGCGGAGCTCTACCCGCAGCGTGGTCGGCTCGGACACGTCGAGGCGCAGGCCGAACTGGGGCACCGGGCCGGCGGGCAGTGGGAGCAGCTGACCGCGGTCCTCCGCCAGCGGCAGGGCGGATCCGTTGGCGGGCAACGATCCGAGTGCGAGTGCGGAAGTCGCCGACACGCGTCCACGCCGTACCAGGTCGTCGCCGTCGCTGAGCGCGTGCTGGGGGATGTGCTGCCCCAGGCGCAGGAGTTCACGCTGCAGCTCGGCCATCGACTCCGGCTCGACAAGGTCGGCCGGGCGACGACCGTCGCGCAAGCACAGTGCCGCAGCCACCGCCACGGCCTGGGCGCAGTGCGCCGACGTGCCCATCACACGGGTCGATCCGAATGCGACGTGGCTGGCACTCATCACCCGGCCCGCCAGGAACAGGTTGTCCACGTCCCGGCTGACCAAGGACCGGTACGGGATCTGGTAGGTCCCACGACTGTGCAACTGGTTGCAGCCGGGCTTCTCGCTGAAGACCCCGTCGGCCGGATGCAGGTCGATGGACCAGCCGCCGTACGCAACGGCGTCAGGATGCTGGGTCTGGCCGAACACGTCGTCCTGACGGAGCATGTAGAGCCCTTCGAACCGACGGCTCTCCCGCTTGCCGGGGATCGTCCCGACCCACTCCAGCGTCAGGTTCTCGGCCTCGGGAAACTCACCGGAGTTCTTCAGGTGGCTCCAGACGCCGTACACCACCTGCCACAACCGCCACTTGATCGTCTCGGTCTCGTGCACGGTGTCGAGGCGTCCACCCCACTCGATCCACCAGAGCCGGCAGCCGTCCTCGCTGGTGTTGAAGTTGCGCGCCCGCGGGATCGAACTCAGATCGGACAGCGCGAACGCCGGCGGTGTGAAGCGCACCGGGTGGCCGACATCCTTGCTGTAGAAGTAGATCGAGTGTCCGAGGAGGTGGCCGTAGTCGTCGGAGGGGGCGAACTTCTCGCCGAACTCCGAGCTCGCTTCGGCCCCCATCCGGAACGCCGCACCGGCAAGGAAGGCCAGCGCCCCATCGCCGCTGGAGTCCAGGAACAGGCGTCCGGCGATGTCGTACCTCGTCGAGTTCTGGCTGCAGAACGCCGCGACACGTTCGATCCGGCGGCCGGAGGCGTCGGCCATCTCCACGTCGACCAGAGCCGTGTTGAGCAGCACGGTGAGGTTCGGCTCGGCGGTCGCCTTCTCCAGCAGGACGGTGTCGAAGATCAACGGGTTGCCGTCCTGGTTGCGGTACGTGTTCTCGACCAGGATCTCGTCCACGACCCCGCCCTCGCGGGCCCACCGGTTGTTGTTGCTCATGTGCGCGGTGGCTCCGAGGACCCACAGCCGCACCTCCGACGACGAGTTGCCGCCGAGCACCGGCCGGTCGTGGACGAGGATCACCCGGACCCCCGCGCGGGCCGCCGTGATCGCGGCGCAGGTACCCGCCAGGCCGCCGCCGACGATCACCAGATCGGCGTCGCGGCGCTCGGTCCGGAAAGAACGCCGATCTTCGGCCGGGGCGACGAGCAGTCTCCCTCGATTCGAGGTGACCGTTGATGCCTCAGACTGAAGACTGCTCGTATCACGCATTGCAGGACCATAACCATGCGCCTGACGCATGACAAGAGCCCAGCTTGCACTTGGCCCGCGAATTCGATCTCGGCACACATCGCGGCTACCTCGATGACTCCGCAGCGCCGGATTCGTGACATCCCGCGCCGAAAGCCCTGCTGATTCCCTGGCGGGCTGCCGTCGCGGGTTGCTACTTTGCGGCGTGACCAGGTGGGTGGTGGGGCAGGGGTGAAGGCGGTCGTCCACGACCGCTACGGCGGTCCCGAGGTACTGCGGGTCGAGGACGTCCCGACGCCTGCTCCCGCCGCCGGGCAGGTCCGGGTCAGGGTGGTCGCGACTTCGGTGAACCTGAGCGACTGGGAGTGTCTGCGCGGATCGCCCGCCTACGCACGGATCGGCGGGCTGCGGGCGCCGGCTCGGCGTACCCTCGGGTCGGATCTCGCCGGCGTGGTCGACGAGGTCGGCGACGGGGTGACCCGGTTCCGGCCCGGTGACGAGGTGTACGGCGACAATCTGCAGCTCAAGGGTGGTTTCGCGGAGTACGCAATCGCGCCGGCGTCCGTGCTGGCTCACAAACCCGGTCAGCTCAGCTTCGCGGAAGCGTCGGCCGTTCCGCAGGCGGGCGCGATCGCCTGGCAGGGGACGGCGGGGGCCGCGGCCGGACGCAGGATCCTGATCAACGGTGCCGGTGGCGGGTCAGGGATGTTCGCGATCCAGCTCGCCCGGCGGCTCGGCGCCCAGGTCACCGGGGTCGACAACGCCGGCAAGCTCGAGTTCATGCGCTCGGCCGGCGCCGACGAGGTGATCGACTACCGCCGCGACGACTTCACCAGGACCGCCGATCCCTACGACCTGATCCTTGACCTGGTCGCACACCGGTCGGTGTTCGCCTACCGGCGGGCGTTGGCCCGCGGCGGCAGGTACCGGTGCGTGGGCGGATCGGTACCGACGCTGCTGCGCGTACTCACCGCCGGCTGGCTGGTCGGCCACCTGACCGGCCGCACGATCGGAGTCCTTGCCGTGAGGGAGGGACCGGCTCAGTTCGAGCCGCTGGCCGACCTCTGCGCGTCCGGGCAGGTCCGCATCGCCATCGACCGCACATTCGCTCTCGATCAGGTCCCCGCCGCGCTCGCCCACGTCGGCGAGGGCCGCGCGCTCGGCAAAGTGGTCATCGACCTCACTTGAACCGTGGCCGGCACGACTCAACCGTCCGGGCGCTCCCGGAGCCAGTGGTCGGCTGGACGGTTGAGCCAGGTCTTCTGGTGGGTGTCGATGATTTGGTGCAGCAGGTCGACGCCTGGGTGCTGGAAGCGGGTGCGCCACAGCATGGTCCAGGGGTACAGCGGGGTCGGGTCGACCAGGGGGCGTAGGACCGCGGACGGCACGTCGTACTGGCTGGCGAGGGTGAGGACTGCTGGTTCACCTGGGCGGATGTGGTGGGCCAGTTCGTTGACGCCGCGGACCTTCGGGTGGGTCGGCGCGGGGAGGGCGCCGGTCAGGGTGACGAGCTGGCGGGCGACCTCCTCCCACTGGTCGGTGACGTGGTCGCCGGCCAGGTAGCAGATCGGCTCGTCGCGGAGGTCTGCCAGCGGGATCGCGGGGAGCTCTGCGAAGCGATGGCCTTCGGGGACGAGCAGTGCCAATGGTTCGAGGCGGACGAGTCGGTGCTGGAGTCCAGCCGGTAGCGGGTCGGGGCCGAGGGCGGCGAACGCGACGTCCAGGGTTTGGGCGGACAGCTGGGCCAGTGACTCGGTCAGGCTGGAGTTGAAGGTGGTGTAGAACTCGAAGCCGGCTTCGTGTGGTCTCGCCTCCGCCACCAGTGAGGCGGGTGTCGTACCGTGGCCGCCGACGTCGACCACCAGCCGGTCGCTCGGTCCGCGGAGGCGTCGGAGCAGGTCGTCCTGGCGGGCGAGCAGGTCCCGGGCTCCGTCGAGCATCAGCTCGCCTTCGGCGGTCAGTTTCACTGTGCGGGTGGTCCGGTCGAGGAGGCGGACGCCGAGCTGGTCCTCCAGCTTGCGTACGTCGCGGCTCAGCACCTGCTGGGCGACGAACAACTTGGTGGCCGCCCGGCGGAAGTGGAGTTCCTCGGCGACGACGACGAAATGCCGGACCAGCCGCAGGTCGAGGTTCTTCTCCACCCGGCAAGACTGACACACGTTTCGTGTCAATCCGGGGTACGAAGGTGTTGGACGGGCGGCGCGCGTTCCGCCCAGGATCGACGGCATGAACTCTCCTGAACGCGTCATCGAGACCAACGGCATCCAGCTGTGCACGCAGACCTACGGTGCACCGGAGGATCCCGCCGTGTTGCTGGTCGCCGGCACGTCGTGCTCGATGGACTGGTGGACCCCGGACTTCTGTACCGCGCTCGCCGGCCGCGGCTTCTTCGTGCTCCGCTTCGACCAGCGCGACACGGGCCGCTCCAGCCGCGACGAGCCCGGCAACCCGACGTACTCGCTGACCGACCTGACCCGTGACGCCGTCGGAGTCCTCGACGGGTACAGCATCGACCAGGCGTACTGGGTCGGCTTCTCCCAAGGCGGTTGGGTGAGTCAGCTCGCCGCGCTCGACCACCCCGACCGCGTCGCGGCGCTCACCCTGATCTCGACCCGGCCGACCGGGCACGGACAGGCAGATCCCGATCTGCCGGAAGTCACCGCCGAACTCCTCGCCACGTGGGAGCAGTCCGGTGAACCGCTCTGGGACGACCCGGCGGCGATGATCGACTACCTGGTCGAGTCCGAGCGATCACTGGCGGCCGCACCGTTCGACGAGCAGGCCGCCCGCGCCATCGGTACGAGCTGCGTCACCCGATCAGCTGATCTCCGGTCCGCCGTCATCAACCACCCGATGGCCGACCAAGGCCCGCGGTGGCGCCATCGCCTCGAGGAGATCGCCGTACCGACGGTGGTCCTGCACGGCGACCAGGACCCGCTGTTCCCACCGGCCAACGCCACCGCCCTGACGGCCGAGATCCCGGGCGCCGTACTCCAGTTCCTCCCGGTCGGCCACGAGCTGCCACCCCGCGTCCACCCGACCGTCATCGAGGCGATCACCGGCAGCGCTCTCAACTCCCTCACCGCGGGCGGCGGAAGCAGAGAGGGTTCTGAGACCGACCGCTGATTGGCTCCTCCCATGCCCAAGACCAGATCGAGTACTGCTGACCTCCGAACCGACTCCGGCCTCCGGTTCCGTCGCGGAACTGGACTGGACCTGAACGACTCGAAGGTGACGGCATGGTGTTCCGGGTTCTGGCGATCGGCGTGGTGGTTCCCGCGCTGCTGTTGACGGCGTGCAGTTCCACCGACGACCCCAAGGAGGCTTCGACGCCTGTCAGTGCCCCGAGCACCTTGCCCAAGCTGCCTCCGGTGACTCATCCGAGCCCGAAGGTGCCGCGCGATCGGGACCTCGCCCGGGTCTTCGCGAGCCTGACAGCGCTCGACGCCTGCGCACTGCTGGCCCCTGGACGGGCGAAGGTACCGGGCCTGCGGACCGCCAAGCTCCGCCGGACCGCGCCGCACCGGTGCGAGGTCGAGGGCAAGGTCGGGGCCGGTCGGAATGTCCTGATCCGGGCTTGGCCCGCGGTCTCGAACTCGTGGTCCCAGCGGTTCCCCATGGCCACCGCCAAGTTCGGCGGCGTCAGGATCTACCAGGTGGCCACGGAGAGCACGTGCAGGGTCTTCGTGCCGGTTTCGTTCGCCTACTCGATCGCGATCTTCGGCAGGTCCAGCTCGGCCGGGAAGGAGGCTTCCTGCCGGGAGACCGAAGCGTTCGCCGCGGCCGCGATCCCCGTCCTGGCCAAAGCGTCGACGCCCACCCGCGGACGACCCGCGGGGTGGAGTGGATGCACTGCGCTGAGCGCGATCCTCGGTCAGCCGATCGGCTCGGTGGAGATGTTCGACGGCGTCGACGACTGCAGAAAGGCGGGTGTCGGACTCGGCCTCATTTACGACTCGGCGCCGGAGTACGACGGAAAGGACGAAGTGGTCCGGATCGGCGGACGGCAGGTCGAGCTGACCGGCGGCGGTGACCAGCTCTGTGTCGCCACCTGGAGCGAAGGTTCGTCCGGGCAGCCCGCACCGTACGAGAATCTCCTCGTCTCGCTCAGTGCAGCGAACTGCGCCGAGGCGAAGCGATGGACCCAGAAGGCACGGACCGTGCTCGCCGGCCCGGCGCGCAAGGGGCCGGCTCCGCAGTACCCGATCTATCTCCGCGCCGACGAGCCGCATTCCGACAAACCAGGTGGCTGCGCGGAGCTGGATGACGTGACCGGCAACCAGCACTGCCTGCCGTACGTGCCGGTCGAGGCGCCGAAGGGCGGCCAGGAGGTACTGCGGCACGTGCGCGCCGATCGCAACGTCCTTTGCGCGATCAGTGTCGCCGCAGTGCGCCGGCGGTTCGGTGCCGAGCTCCAGCCGATGACCACCCTCCCCGAGAACCCGCCCGGGCAGCTGGGCACCTGTACCTACCTCGAGCCGACGCGCGCTTTCGCGATCACGGTCGAGGTCGGCGACCAGCCGGTGCTCGGCACCCGACCGACCCCCACGACCGTCAAGCTCGCCGGACGGGACGCGGTGATCGTGAGCGACCCCGACGGCGAGCGGGCCCGACTGGAGCTGACCAGCGCCGACGGCGCCTTCCTCAGACTGACCTTCCAGACCTTCCCGCCTCGCGGCACCGACGGCCCGCCGGACACCGCCCGCATCGAGCAGTTGCAGCCCTTCGCCGAGGAGATCGCCGGCCAGTACTTCTGACCACCGGCGATGATCCAGTCAGCGCGGGTCGCGGGCCTTCTCGCGCAGCCAGGCGGGGATGTACCCGTCCCCGCGCGGGAACTCGGCGAGATCTGTCGCGTACGCCCCGGCCCGGCTGGTACATCTGCAGCCGCAGCGTCTCGAACTTCGCTCTGGGACTCAGCAGACAGTCTCAGCGCCCGACCTGCCTCAGGCCTGTCGCCACGTTCTTGCGAGCGACAGGCCTGCGGCACGTGTCCGGATCCTCACTGCCGATCGCCTTGCGCGACCGGGTGCCCAATGTTGCCGCAGGCAAGGTATTGGACGCCGCCGCACGACAGGTCGGGGCCGTTGCCGATCGGCCTGAGGTGCGTTCGACCCGATCCGGTCCGCCGCGGTGGGCAACGGCGTACCGGATCGGTCCTGCGGCTCGGCTCAGCCGACGGTGGTGGACACCGTGAACCCCGGCGGGCTCTTCACCGGGCCTTTGCCCAGGGGATCGGCGACCTTGCCCGGGAACTGCTGCAGCAGCCGACCCGATCGGTCATAGGCGAACACCCCGAAGCCGAAGGTGGACGGGTTGGTCGGTCCGGCCGCCTCCCCGGTGTACGACTCCCCCTTGAGCTTGACGGTAGCCGAGGTCCAGCCGTCGCGATGCTGTACGGCGGCGTACCAGGCCTTCGTCCCTCGGGTGAAGACCACCGTGTGCACCTTGGTCGTCGGGAAGCTGGAACTCAGCTCCGGGCCGCCAGGAGCGGGCTCCACGCGGAGCGAGGAGTGCAGCGTGTCCTTCGTACCCCGTGGCGTGACATCGGTGCGCCCGGGCACCGCGGCCGGGCGCTGGTTCTGGAACACGAACTTCGACTTCGTGGCGCCCGACGCCGGCTGCGCTTGCCGCGAGGCCGTGATCTGCTCGGTCTTCGCCGTCTCTCGCAACGGCGCGGCCTGCTCGGTTCTCGCCGCGGCGACTGCGGCGAACCCGGCCCCCGAGACTCCGGCGACCACCAGCCCCGCCATCACGATCCGGGCGGTACGGATCTTCTTCGATCGCATTGTGCTTCTCCTGCTCGTCGATTGCGTTCGGACGCGCTGTAAACGCCGCCTGCGCGGAAAAGGTTCTGCTGATCAGCACCCTCTGGTCTCGAGCGGGCACCCCGTCGGATCGACCGGGTGACGTCGCACCACCTTGCCGCCGGCATCGATCAGTTCGACCTCGGCCGGTCCGTTGCCCGACGTCTGCAGGCTCTGCATGATCCAGTAGCTTCCGACGACTTTCGCATCGGCGCGGGACCCATCCTCGAAGCGGTAGCGGATCCGCTTGATCCCGTCAGGCAGGATTCCGGCCGCCCAGTAGTAGTCCGTCAGCTTGCCGCTCACGGTGATCACGTTGAAGGCCGTTGCGAAATCTGAGCCCTGGAACGACCCGCCGCCCAGCGGCCGCGCCTGGCTGACGACAGCGCGGCCCCGATCGGCCACGGTGTCGCAGCCGAGCCAGACGTCCGGGCCCTTCAGCACCAGCACCTTCCCCGCGACGCCTGGCAGCGAACTGCCGGCAACTACCTCCATCTTCGCGGCCAAGTCGTCGGGAAGGCGGGCAGACCGCTTGGCGGAAGCGGAGATCTCCGCACGGCAGGCACGCTCTGCCGGACTCACGGATTCGGGTGACGTGGACGGCGTACTGGCCACCGGTGGCAGCGTGTCCCGGCCGGAGCCGGCCACCGTGGTGACAACCCCCGCGGCAACCAGTACCGACACGGCCGCCAAGGCGGCCGTCACCTGACGGCGTCGCCGCCTGCGATGACCGGCGATCACCGTGGCCGGGTCGAGTGGCTGGAAAGCGTTCGGCACCGACTGCAACGCCCGGGCCAGGTCCTCGGCTCTCATCTCTGCTCTCCGATCATGCTCGCGTCGAGCGACGTGGTCCGGAGTTTCCGAAGCGCCCGGAACGTCACGCTCTTCACAGTCCCGACGGCCACCCCGAGGACGGCCGCCGTCTCCTTCTCGCTCAGATCCTCGAGATAGCGCAGGACGACGACCGACCGCTCACGCTGGGTCAGAACCGTCAGCGCCTGGGTGATCGCCAGGTTTCCGGAAATTGCCTCGGCACCGTCCGGCGCCGCACCGCGCGAAGTCCGGTCGAGCTCCGGCGGGCCACCGACCGGCCGCTCCCGCCAGATCCGGCGCCGCAGCCACGACAGATGGTGGTTGGTCACCGCGCGCCGGACGTAGGCGTACGGGTCGCCCGCACGCACCCGGTCCCAGTGCGGATACACCTTCTCGAGCGCGCTCTGCACGAGGTCTTCGGCCTGGCTCTTGTCTCCGCAGAGCATCCAGGCGAACTGCAGCAACCGGGTCGAGCGAGCCTGCACGAAGTCGGTGAAATCCTCGTCCCGATCCATACCTCACCTGTCCGTCGTCGAGCCTGTCGGTGCTGGAACGCGATCAGGGCACAAAAGGTTCTTCGGTGCCTGAAACCCGTCAGGACTTCGACTCAGCTCGGACCGACTCCTGGGAGCCGGTGGTTCGCAGGGCGGGCCCAGGGGTACCCCCGAGGCAGCACAGCGGGTCAGCGCGGGTTTCGGGCCTTCTCGCGGAGCCACGCGGGGATGTACTCGTCCTCGCGCGGGAACTCGGCGAGATCGGTCGCGTAGATCTCCGCGCTGACCGGAATCGACCACGACGGTTCGCCCTCGTAGTCGAAGTCGGTCGAGAAGCGGCCCGCCCTGGTGATCGTGAGGCTCGCGGTCAGCCACGCACCCCGGCCCGGCTGGTACATCTGCAGCCGCAGCGTCTCGAACTGGCCTTCAAGCCCGTCCGGCAGCGGGTCGACCTGCTCCGACTGCCCGGCGGCGTTCACCACCGAGGCGTCGAGCTCGGCGTACGGCGCTGTCACCCGGTACGTCGCGCTGACCTCGCGCCACCCGGCCGGCAGCGCGGCCGTCAGCGCCCGGGCCATCGTGTCGATCGTGTCCATCTCGGTGGGCTTCTCGCTCATTCGTGTCCCCGGGTCGGTCGCGGCTTGGTCTCCTTGAAAATACGCCGGGGAGACCTGCTGCCTTCATGACGGTCGATGACGGCCCGGGCCGACGGCCGGCGCGACGAGGCATCGGCGTAGCGGACGTCGATGCTCGCGTGCACCTGGATCCCGGCGGCCCGCAGCGCCTGCCAGCTCTCCTCCATCCGGCGCCAGTTGTCGCTGCCCTTCACCGCCTGGTTCTGGGTCCGCGACTGCGCGGTGAGGTTGATCGCCTCACCCGGCCCGTCGAGCGACGTCGCGAACAGATGCCCACCGTCGTCCTCGCGCTGCCGATACGGCTCGCCGGCTTCGCGCTGGGCCTGGAGATTGCGCCGCTCGTCGTTCTCCGCCGACGGCAGCCACCCGAGCCACCCCTCGGCATGGGTGACCCGGCCCGCCTTGTCGGTGACGTACAGGTAGCGTTCGTCGACCACGTACACCGCGGATGGCTCGGGTTGCATCAGCTGGTCGTTCCAGCGCTCGCCCCGTCCCGAGGTCTCCTTGTGCACGACCAGCCCGGCGTACCGCTCAGGTGCCTGGGGAACATCGCGGGGACCGTACCCCACGGCCTGGACGTCGTCCGGGTCCGCAGCCTGCTCGACCCGGCCCGAACGGCCGCGAGGGTGGTTGGCCATGGCCGCCACCGTAATCAGGCGCGGCCGCTGAGTCAGTACGTCTCGCCCGCTCTCCATCGACCGTGCGCGCGCTGTTTCCCCGCGCTCCACCGGCTGGTCGCTTTGTGCCCTCAGCCGGCGAGCGGGGTGGCCGTGGTGAGTTCGATGATCGAGTACGAGCTTGCCGGGAGTTCGACGGTTCGGTCGTCGTCCAGCTTGAGTTCCTCGGAGGTCGGGGTGACCGCGTCGGGGGTGGTGACGGTGTTCTGGGTCAGCGGGTCGTCGGTGTGGAGCTGGTGCAGGCGGACGAGGTTGGTCGCCAGCGGCCGGCCGAGGTCCAGGGTGAGGTGGACCGGGGTACGGGCGCGGTTGACGACCGAGAGCCAGACGGTGGTGTCGCCCGGGTTCGTCGAGGCGCTGATGTCGACCGCGGGAAGGTCGAGCGACGTCCGTTCGAGGGTCTCGCCAGGGACGGTCGTGGTCGCCGTGTCACCGGCGAGGGAGACGGTACCGCTGTGGTGGCGTTGCAGCTTCAGGGGCCAGTAGACGGTTTCGTGGACCACCTGGTCGTCGGTGACCACGAGGGCGCCGACGACGTTGATGGTCTGGGCGAAGTTCGCCAGCGTGACGCTGTGGGACTGACGCTGCAGGACGTTCAGGAACGACGCGACCGCCAACGCGTCCACGGTCCGGTACCGCGTCTGTCCCGGCCGCCACTTCGGGCTCATCTCGAACCGGGTGGCGTCGGCGCAGTTCCACTCGGTGAAGGCGAGCTCCGGCTTCGGCGTCCCGGGCTTCTCGCGGGCGACCAGGTCGACCAGGCCCTGGATCGCGACGATGTCGGCCTCGGTGCGGTACGGGCCGCTGAGGACGCGGGCGTAGCCGCCGTCCTCGGACGCGGGGTCGAACGGCCAGTACGTGTGCAGCGTCAGGTAGTCGATGTGCTCCCACGCCTCCCGGAGCAGGGCGAGGTTCCAGTCGACCGCCTGCGCGGGCTCGAAGCAGCCGATCGCGAGCACCTTCAGGGTCGGGTCGATGCGCTTGATCGCCTTGGCCCATTCGCGGCAGCGGACGGCGTTGTCCCGCGGGCCGACCTGGCCGAGTTCCCAGGAACCCCACTCCTCGTTGCCGATCTGCCAGTACCGGACGTCGAACGGTTCCTCGTACCCGTGCGAGCGCCGCAGGTTCGCGTACACCGAGTCGCCGGTGCCGTTGCAGTACTCGACCCAGGCGAGCGCCTCGCGCAGCGAACCCGTCCCGGTGGTGAGGTTGATCTGCGGCTCGGCCCCGATCCGCCGGCAGTACGCCACGAACTCCGCGGTCCCGAACCCGTTCCCGACGTCGTACCCGAAGTGCCAGTCGACGGTCCGGTCGCGCTCCTCGCTCGGGCCGACCCCGCGCTCCCACTCGTACGACGTCCCCGTGCACCCACCCGGCCAGCGGACCACGGGCGCACCGAGACCCGTGATCGCGTCGACCACGGTCCGCCGCAAGCCGTCGGCATCCGCGTCCGGGTGACCGGGGTTGTGCAGCGCCTCGTCGGCCACCCAGCGGCGGCGGGACAGGAACTGCCCGTAGATCTCCGGCCGGATCGTCCCGTTGACGGTCCCGCGCAGCTTGAACGTCGCTCGTGTGCTCACTCCGGATTCCTTCCGCCAACTTATCTCTGAGTTGAAGTTAAATGGCCCGGTTCGGGGGTGTCAATGGACCGGACCGACCCACGGTGCTAGAACCGACGGCATGACAGCCGTCCCGCGTTCTGCCCAGCTGAGCGATATCCGGCAGCAGAACTACTCGACGATCATGCGCGAGCTGATGCGCTCCGGACCGACCGCGCGCACCGACCTCGCCACCGCGATCGGGATGTCGACCGGATCGGTCACCCGGCTGACCGGTGCCCTGGTCCGCTCCGGGCTGGTCACCGAGGTCACCGAGCCGACGCAGCGCGGGATGGGCCGCCCGAAGGTCCCGGTCGCCATCGACGGGTCGCGGTACGGCGTGATCGGGGTGCACTTCGGCCTGCACCGGACGATGACCTGCCTGATCGACCTCCGCGGCCGGCTGATCGCCGAACTCCCGACCACCGAGCGGACCACCAACCTCCGGCCGCTGGTACGGAGTGTGGCGCGCTCGGTCCACAAGATGCTCGACACGCACGACCTGACCGTGCTCGGGGTCGGCGCGAGTACCGGTGGCTGGGTCGACAGCGCGGCCGGGAAGGTGCACAGCCAGCCGGTCCTCGGGTGGCAGGACGCCCCGCTGGCGGCGATGCTCGGCGACCTGGTGGACCGGCCGATCCGGGTCGACTCGCAGGTCCGGGCACTCGCGCTGGCCGAGCACTGGTTCGGCGCGGCGACCGGCGTGGACAACTTCATCCACCTGTTCGTCGGCAACGTCATCGGCGCGGGGTACGTGTTCAACGGATCCCCGTACCGGGGCGCGCACTCGGCCGCCGGCGGTCTGGATCACCTCCCCGTCGCGGGCCGGTCCAGCGAGCCGTGCACCTGTGGCAGCCGGACCTGTTTCGCCGCGGTCGGCGGGGACCTCGAGGTCGCCCGCCGGGCCCGCGCGGCCGGCCTGATCAGCGGCGACCAGGAGGTGTACGACGTGTTCGCCCTCGCCGTGAACGGTGACGCCCGGGCCCGCCGGCTGCTCCAGGATCGGGCCGCCCTGGTCGGGACCGCGACGGCGACCCTGATCGAGCTGCTCGATCCCGAACTCGTCGTGATCGGTGGCGGGATCGCCGCTCCGGTCGACCACGTCGCGGTCCTGCGCGAGAGTGCGCGGGCCAAGCTCGCGGTCGACCGGGGCGGCGACGTCGAGGCACGGATCCGGGCCAGCGCCTTCGGCCCGCACGCCCTCGGCATCGCCGCCGCCGCGATCATGCTGGACGCCGTCTACCGCTCCCCCGAGACCTTCGTCGCCGCTCTCAGGGCGAACGCCGTCTAGGAGGAAAGCTCGATCAGGCTGACCGAGTGCGGTGGGAGTTCGGCGTCGACCTTCGGGTCGTTGGCCAGGGTTTTCGTTGCCGGCTGCACCGGTTGTGCCTGGTCGTTGTTGTACGCCGTGATGTCGTCGTCGGTCACCGTCGTCTGCCGGGCCGACTTCACCGCGGGTCCGCCGGCCGGATCGACGGTGATCGGCAGCGCCTGGTCGAGACTCCGGTTGACGACCAGCAGCTGCAACCCGTGCTTGGTCCGAGTCGCCGCGGCCACAATGGCTGTGTAGTTCTGCCCAGCCACGACCGGGTTCCCGGCGACCGTCACCTGGCGTGGTGCGGCTCCGATCATCGGCGCGGCCAGGGTGAGCGTCATCGACCGGCCGGTGATCCCGAAGCCCGGTGGCGAGGCGAGGATGTTGCCCCAGTCCCGTTTCGCCGGGTCGGCGTTCGGTCCGCCGTTCAGGTTCGAGTTGACGGAGAGCTGGACGCCGTTGCCGAGTTGCCCGATCAGCATCGTGGCCAGGTAGACGTTGTGCATCTGCATCGCCGCGAAGTTGCTCGGCGTCCCGACCCCGGTCGGCCCGTTCTGGCTGATCGTGCCGTACTCGGTGACGGTGAGATCCGGCCGCTGACGCGGATCCGGGAAGTACTTGCCGAGTTGCTTGCGGAGGTCGACGAGCTCCTGTGTCGGGCGGTCGCTCGCGTTCATCAGCTGCTGGTACAGCTCGGTCGAGTCGTACGCGCCCTCGGCGTCCCCGCCGTGCTGGTCGGTGTAGGAGTGGATCCCGAGGCAGTCGTACGGACGTTTGCCCATGGCATCGACGAACTCCGGCTTGCCCCAGCCCGAGCAGACCGTGATCCCCGGGTCGACCGCCTTCATCGCCCGGACGAAATCGAGGAACCCGTCGTGCCGCCCGGTTGTGTACTCGAGGCTCAACGTGGCGCCATTCGCCGGGATCGCGCCGTGGACACCGTCCCCGAAGGTGACCGTGCCGTCGGCCGTCCCGACCTGGTACACCTGATCGGCCGGACCCGCGGTCGCCAGCGAGTCGACCCGGGTCCAGCGCGCGCCGTTCACGGTCAGCACCGGCTCCGCGATCGGGCCGGACCCGGGCGTCGTGTCGGCCGGCAGCGCGATCGGGGGGTAGCGCGTCCGGTACGTCTGTCCGCCCGCACCCGTGCTCGTCTTGCGGTTCACCAGGTCGCAGCCGCTGAACAGCCCGTCGTCGTTCTGGTACGTCGCCGACGCCGCGGTCTGCCGGCTCCACCCGCCTTCGATGAACTGCCGTACCCGCGTCTGCTGGTCGAGGTCCCGCCAGTACCGCTGTCCGTCGAGGAACGGCTCGTTGCCGTACTCCCACGTCTTGATGCCGTACGGCGCCGGATGACCGTTCGCCGCCCGTACCTCGGCCCAGTCGGTCCCCCCGTTCGGGTTGGTCGCGGCTCCGTCGCTGGGTGCGTTCATGTACTCGACGTAGTCCGCCGCGTCCTGGGCGGTCTGGTTGATCGACGGCACCATCACCATCGTCTTCGCCCCGATCGCCTTCTTGAAGTCGAAGAAGTTCGCCACCGTCCCGCCGGGATAGCGGATCAGCTCGAGATCGGCTACCTGGGCCGCGTCCGCGAAGCCCGCCGCCGGGCCCTGGGTCGCCGGGTCCCAGGCGCCGAGTTCGTCGTCGATCCAGCGGGCGTTCGCCCCGAAGATCTCCGGCGCGATCGGCGGCGCGGGAACGCCGTCCGCCATCATCAGTGGCCCCTGATCCACCCGGATCGCGACCCGGTCACCTGGTCGCGCGTCAGCCGGCAACTGCACCTGCGTCAGGCCGGCGGCGATCAGCGCCAAGGCGATCGCCCCTGTTCGCTTCTTCATGTCCGTCGTCCTTTCAGGCGGGCTGTTTCGGCATCGACGCGCGGGCCGCGAGGACATCGCCGTACGGGATCACGCCGATCGAGTCCGCCCAGGCCTGCCATTTCGCGGCGAGGTCCTCGACCCGCTCAGGGTGCTCCGCCGCGAGGTCGTTGCTCTCACTCCGATCCGCAGCGAGGTCGTACAGCTCCCACGCGCCCTCGTACTCGCGGACGAGCTTCCAGTCGCCGGACCGGACCGCGGCGTTACCGATGTGCTCCCAGAACAGGTCGTGCTCGACGCCGGATCCACCCCGGAGCAGGTCCAGCATGCTGACACCTCGCAGGGCCGGCAAGGACTGCCCGTCCCGCTCGACGACCGCCGGGACGCCGGTTGCCTGCAGCAACGTCGGGGCGATGTCGGTCAGCTGGTGCGGTGCGTCGAACACGCCGTCGCTCAGACCGCCGGCAGGCCACGACACGATCAGCGGAGTCGCGATCCCGCCCTCATGGACCCAGCGCTTGTACAGGCGGAACGGGGTGTTCGAGAGATTCGCCCAGGCCTGGCCGTAGCTCGTGTACGTGTCCGCCGTGCCCGGCCGGATCGTGGGCGAGTTGCCCACCCGCATCGGGGTACCGTCGGGCGCGCTCGGCGGGATGATCAGGTGCTGCCGGCGGAACTGGTCCGCGGCCTCCGCGTCACTGCGCAGTTCCTCGGCGCACCCACCGTTGTCCGACAGGAACAGCACGATCGTGTTGTCCCGCTGCCCGGTCTCGTCCAGCGCGGTCAGGATCGTCCCGACGGCGCGGTCCATCGCCCGGACCTGGGCGGCGTACGCCTCCATCCGCTCCAGCTGCCACTTCTGCTCGGGCTCGTCCGCCCACGCCGGAACGGCCGGGTCCCGCTGGTCGAGTGTCGCGTCGGCGGAGCAGATCCCGGCGTCGAGCTGGCGCCGGCGACGACGGGTCCGCAGGACGTCCCAGCCCTCGTCGAACTGGCCGCGTGTCTCGACCAGATCGGACTCCTTGGCGTGCAACGGCCAGTGCGGCGCCGTGAACGCGACGTACCCGAAGAACGGCTGGCCGTCGTCGCCCTGGTCCCGGATCGCGGCCGCGGCGTGCGTCCCGATCTCGTCGGTGTAGTAGAAGTCCGGCCCGAGCTCGGACAGCGGTACCGGGGTCTCGCCGTCGTGCAACGTGGTCGTCTGGAAGTAGCTCCCGGCACCGCTGATCGTCCCCCAGAACCGGTCGAACCCGCGCCGCGTCGGCCAGCTCCCGTCCGGCCGCTCCCGCTCGTTCGACAGGTGCCACTTGCCGGTCAGGTGGGTCCGGTACCCGGCGGCGCGGAACGTCTCGGCCAGGGTGGCGGACCGCTCGGTCAGGCTGCCCGGGTACCCGCCGGGGCCGTCGTTGTTCACCAGTTCGGCGACGCCGGTCTGATGCGGGTGCAGACCGGTCAGCAGCGACGCGCGCGACGGGCTGCAGCGCGCCGTGTTGTAGAAGTTCGTCAGCCGGGCCCCGGTGGCGGCGAGGCTGTCGATCGCCGGAGTACCGATCTCGCCGCCGTAACAGCCGATGTCGGAGTACCCCATGTCGTCGACCAGGATGATCAGGACGTTCGGTCGCGCGGATCCCATGTGCGCCTCTCTGTCTGGTGTGAAGGTGGTCAGGCCCAGCGCGGGAGCATCGCGAGCATCCCGCCGTCGACCGGCAGGGCCACGCCCGTGATCGCGCGGGCCTCCGGGCCGAGGAGGAACGCGACGACCTGCGCGACGTCCTCGGCGGTGACGAAGCGGCCGAGCGGATGGTTGGCCAGCAGGTTCCCGGCCACATCGGGGTCCGACCAGCGGGCCTTGTTCCGCTCCACCGGCACGAATCCGGGGAGTACGGCGTTGCACCGGATCCCTCGCGGACCCCACTCGACCGCACCCGCCCGCACGAGTGCGTCCAGGGCGGCCTTCCCGATCGCGTACGCCGCCATACCGGCCGCTGCCCGTTGCGAGTGCACGCTGGAGATGTGCACGATCGACGACTCGTCCGAAGCGGCGGCGACGACCGCCGTACTCCACGCCCAGGCCGCGGCGACCTGTACGTCGAACACCGCGGCGAGCGCGGCCTGGTCCAGGCTGTCCAGCGCACCCCGCTGCTCGGCAAGCGTCGCTGTCACCAGTCCGCAGACCTGACCGAGACCAGTCGCGGCCTCCAGCGCGCAGCTGATGGTCGACTCGTCGCGCACGTCGCCGACGACCCACTCCGTCGATCCGAAGACATCGAGCCCGGCCGGGCGGTCCACCAGGTCGACGCCGACCACCGCCCAGCCGTGTTTCGCCAGCGTCGTCACGACCGCTGAGCCGATCCCACCCCCGGCGCCGGTGACCAGGGCGACTGGTACCGGCGGGCTCATCCCTTCAGGCCCGAGGTGGCGACGCCGTCGACGATCCGGCGCTGGAACGTGACGAACAGGACCAGCGGCGGCACCAGCGCCAGGGTGCTCATGGCAAGCATCGGGCCCCAGGACGAGTCACCGGTGGAGTCGAGGAACTGCCGCAGCCCCAGCGGTACGGTGAACAGCTCGACGTCGTTCAGGTAGATGAGCTGCTTGAAGAAGTCGTTGTACGTCCAGATGAAGGTGAAGATCACCGTGGTCACCAGGGCCGGCCGCAGCAACGGGAAGACGATGTGCCGGTAGATCTTCCACGGCGAGCACCCGTCCAGCCGGGCCGCCTCGTCCAGCTCCTTCGGCAGCGAGCGGATGAACTGCACCATCAGCAGCACGAAGAACGCGTCGACGGCGAAGAAGTGCGGCACGAACAGCGGGTAGAACGTGTTCACCCAGCCCAGCTTGTTGAACAGGATGTACTGCGGCACCAGCGTGACGTGGGTCGGCAGCATCAGCGTGACCAGCATCGTCGCGTAGGCGATCCGGCGGCCGATGAAGTTCAGCCGCGCGAACGCGAACGCCGCGAGACTGCAGGAGAACACGTTGCCGATGATCGCCGCCACCGAGATGAACAGCGAGTTCTCGACGAAGATGCTGAACGCGGTGGAGACACCCTTCCAGCCCTCGGCATAGTTCGACGGCTCGAAGTGCCGTGGGATCAGGCCGGGCTGGGAGAAGATCTCGTCGGTCGGTTTGAAGGAGCTGGCCACCATCCACACCAGGGGATAGAGCATCACGAGGGTGACCACGACGAGCGCGAAGTGCGCCAGCAGCCGGCGGCCCGGTGCCCAGCGGCGGGTGGCCGGACGCGCCTCGGCGTCGTCGGAGATCGCGGTGAGTCGCTCAGTCGCCATAGTGCACCCAGTACCGGCCGAAGAGGAAGTTGACGGCCACCACGGCGCCGGCCAGCAGCACCAGCATCCAGGCCATCGCGGCGGCGTAGCCCATGTCGAAGTTCACGAAGCCCTCCTGGTAGAGGTACAGCGAGTAGAACAGCGTCGAGTCGGCCGGTCCGCCGGAGCCGTCGCTGATGATGAACGCCGGTGCGAACGCCTGGAACGACCGGATCAGTTGCAGGGTCAGGTTGAAGAACACGATCGGGCTCAGCAGCGGCATCGTGATGCTCCAGAACTGCCGGTACCGGCTCGCCCCGTCCACCTGGGCGGCCTCGTAGAACTCCCGCGGGATCTGCCGCAGGCCGGCCAGGAAGATCACCATCGGGGCGCCGAACTGCCAGACCTCGAGGGCGATCAGCGTACCGAGCGCGGTATGCGGCTCGGAGATCCACGACGGCCCGGTGATCCCGACCAGGGCGAGGATCTGGTTCACGAGGCCGTCGCCGTTGAACACTTTCCGCCACAGCACCGCGATCGCGACGCTGCCGCCGAACAACGACGGCAGGTAGATCGCCGAGCGGTAGAAGTCGAGTCCGCGCAGACCGCGGTTGAGGACGACGGCGACCGCGAGGGCGAAGGCGAGACTGAGCGGAGTGCCCACGACCACGTAGATCGCTGTCACCTTCAGCGACTGCAGGAACAACGGGTCGTCGCCGAACATCCGGCCGAAGTTGCCCCAGCCGATCCACTTCGGCGCGGTCAGCAGGTCGTACTTGGTGAAGGCGAGGTACAGCGACATCAGCATCGGTCCGGCGGTGAACGCCAGGAACCCGATCAGCCAGGGCGCCAGGAACAGCAACGCCCACCCGTTCTGGTACCTCGTTCGTCGCCCGCCGCGCATCGCCGGGAACGCAACAGCCACGATCACTCCTCTCCGACTCGTGTCAACTCGACCCCGACGGCCCCCACCCGCCCGGCGTCCCACACCCGCCCGGACTCCGGGAACCGCTGCAGTGCGGGAGCGTCCAGCCGCTTGGTCCCGGTGGTCACCACCAGCCGGTCCCGGTCGGGCCCGGCGAAACAACAGCTCGTCGTCAACGGCACCGGGACGTCGACCCGGTGCAGGACCCGTCCCGACGGCGAGAAGCAGGTGACGTGCCCACCACCCGCGAACGCGCTCCACAAGTTGCCGTCGACATCGACCGCGAGCCCGTCGGGTGCACCGTCCGACCCGTCGGCCTCGACCACCGTCCGCGGCTCCACCGGATCGCCGTCCGGACCCACGGTCCACGCGGTGATCCGTCCAGGTCGCGTCTCGGTCGTGTGCATGACCGTGCCGTCCGGGCTCCACCCCATCCCGTTGGGAATGGTCCCGCCGTCGATCACCTGACGGACGCGTCCGTCGGGCTCGCGGACGAAGTAGGCACCGGCCCCCGCGGTCCAGTCGTACGCCATGCTCCCGACCCAGACGCGTCCACGGGGATCGGTGACCGCCTCGTTCAGCCGGACGGCGTCCGAGTCCAGCAACCGGGTCCGCTCACCGAACCCGTCCACCTCGGACCACTCGACCAGGTCGGTGCCGAGTGCGACCACGTACGTCTTGTCGTCGACCGCGAGCGCTCCGGCGAGCGGTGCGCCGAGGTGCGTCGTCCGCGTCCTCCAGTCGGTGCCGTGGAGCGTCGCGTGGTGCAAGGTGCCACCGTCGATGTCGACCCAGGTGAGGGTGCCGGTCGCGGCGTCCCAGCGCGGGCACTCGCCGAGCGTCGACACGGGTCCGAACCAAGTCACAGCGCTTCCTTCGTCGTCGTCGGTCGGGTCATGGCCGTGCCGATCCCGATCCCCGGACCGATCGGCCGCAGGGTGCCGTCGAGCACCGTCTCGGCGGGTTCGATCAGGGTGAGCCGGTCCGCCTCGCCCCAGGCGTACTCGAGCCACGTGCCATCGCCACCGAGGGCGGCCAGGTGAGCGGCATGCGCGGTACCGACCGGGCCACTCGGGTTGTGGAAGGTCAACCGCGTCTCCCCCACGGCCTCGGCGATCCGGGCCACGCCGTCCGGTCCACCGGCATGCTTCGGATCGACGAGCCAGTACCGCAGCGCTCCGCCGGCACACGCTGCCGCGGCGACCACGGGATCCCACACGTGCTCCCCCGCGGCCAGTGCGAGCCCGCCCTCGGCGGCCGATTCCAGCCCCGATCGGTCAGCCACCAGGTCCTCGACCCAGTACAGCGCCAGCCCGGCCAGTTCCCGCGTCACCACGGCGAGGTGGTCGGCGGGCACCCGGTGATGGCAATCCACCATCAGCTGGACGCCGGCTGGGATCGCCGATCGCACCCTGGCCACCAAGTCGAGCGCGAACGCGATCAACCGCGTACCCGACAGCCCAGCCGCGTGGGCGTCCAGGAAGGGCGCCACCTTCACAGCCGTGAATCCGTTGCCTATCGCGCACAACGCCTCGGCGACGATCGCGGCCGGCCCGTCCGCACCGAACCGCCGGTTGAGATTGGCGTACAGCCGCACCGGCCGAGGTGCACCCAGCCCCAGGGACTCGGACAAGGCCCGCCCCTCGATCCGGGCGACCAGGTCGGCGAACGCGGCCTCGTACCCACCGAGCACGGTCGACCACAGGAACCCGTCACCGGCAAGGCGCCGCCGCACCAGCTCGTCCTGCATCGCGACCCGCGCCTTCTCCACCGGCAGGCCCGTGATCAAGAAACCCACCGACCGCGCCGCCGCGACCAACGCATCCACCGGCGCGCCGTCGGACAGTTCGCCGACGCCCCGGATGCCGTCGGCAACCACCTCGACCATCGTCCAGGTACTCCGGCGCGACGCTCGATGCGACCACACCACCGCGGACTCGACGTCCATCCTCATCACCCGTACCGCAGTTCGAGCAGCCCGGGCACGAACTCGGCCGGCGCCGCGTAGATCCGGTCCAGGACCACACTCGCGGCGGACACGGCCACGCCATCGGTACCGAAGGCGCTCAGCCGGACCACCGAGTCCACGTCGACCCGTCGCTTGTCCCGCAGGTACGCGCGAGCGCCCCGCTGGACCGACTTCAGGTACTCCGGTGCGTCGACCACACCCCCGCTGACGACGACCACCTCGGGATCGAGCATGTCGATCAACGTCCCGGCGGCCACACCGACCAACTCGGCCCGCGCCACCAGCAACCCATCGGCGGCGACGTCCCCGTCCCGCGCGAGCTGGACGAGATGTTCCAGGGTCCCGCGGGGACCGATCAGGTCGGACCGTCGGGCATGCGCGAGGACCGCCAGGTCGCTGGCCGCCCCGTGCAGACAGTCCCGCCGTCCGCACGAGCAAGGCTCCTCGGCGGCCACCCCGACGGAGAGGTGATCCACTGTCCCGGCCGCGGCGCTGTACCCCGGGAAGACGCGGCCGCCGAGGACGAAGCCGGCACCCACGACGTTCCCGACGAACAGCCCGATCAGGTCGTCCACGCCCTGGGCGCCGCCGAACCAGCGCTCGGCCATCGTCAGCGACCGGAAGCTCGAGTCGACCTCTGTCGGCAACCCCAGGCCGTCCGCGAGGACCTCGCGCAGCGGCACGTTCCGCCACCGCAGCACCCGGTGATCCCGGACCACCCCGGCCTCCCGGTCGACCCAGCCACCGGTGCTCGCGCCGACGCCGAGGACCGAGCCCGGGTTCCGGCCGATCAGCTCCTGGATCCCCTCGACGGCCTGCGCCACCAGGAGTTCGAACCCGCGCCGGCCCCGATGCGGCAGCCGTACCTCGGCCAGCAGGGTCCCGCGCAGATCCAGCAGGCACACCGTCGTCCGCCGGAGACCGAAGTGCACCCCGACCACGCGGTGGGTCCGCTCGTCCACCACCATCGGGGTCCGCGGACGTCCCAGCGCCCCGTGCCCCGACTCGGCCGGCAGCTCCCGCAGCAGGCCCGCCTCGGACAGCAGACTCGTCAGCTTCGTCATCGTCCCGGTCGCCATCCCGGTCCGCCCCGACAGCTCCGACCGTGCGATCGGTCCGTGCCGCATCACCGTCCGCAGGATCGCGGAGTAGTTCTGCTGCCGGACGTCGAACGGCTGGACCGATCTCACTTGAGGGCGGCCTTCGCGTCCGAGAAGAACTTGGTCACCGCCTGCGGCACCGTGCTCCTGCCGAACCCGACCACCTCGTTCACGTTCGGGAGCGAGGTCTGCAGCAGCTTGCTGGCGCCGGGCGGGTACATCTGCAGGGCGGCCGGGCCCTTCGACGCGACCAGCGCGTAGTTGTCCAGCACCAGCTTGTTCAGCCCGGTCGCCGACGACGCCACCTTGGTCCGGATGTCCGCCGGGATCGGGACGCCGCGCGCCAGCCCCATCGCGTTCGCCGCGTCCGGCTGGCTGGTCAGGTACTTCAGCATCGACACCGCGCCCTCGATGTTCTTGGACTTCGGCGAGATCGCGAACCAGCCGGCCGGGATGATGTTCGTCCCGGGCTCGGAGCCAGGTCCGCCGGACGGGAACGTGCCCAGGCTCAACGTGTCCTTGGTCAGGCTCTGCATCGACGGCAGGCCCCGCGAGGTGGCCGTCCCGGTGTACGCCGCCTTGCCGACCGTCACCGGGTCGTTCTGGAACCCGGTCGACGCGGCCGTCAGCGCCATCGGGACCGCGGCGCCGCTACCGCGCAGGTCCTGCCAGAGCTGCACCCACGCGGCCAGGTCGTCCTCGCCGAACCCGAGCGAGCTCCCGTCGGCGAACAACGCCTTGCCCCGGCCGCGCAGGAAGGACTCGAACGCGATCGCGTTACCACCGAGGTCCGCCGTGCCTGCCAGCTTGCGCCCGCTCTTGTCCCAGACCTCGGCCATCGTCGCCTTGTACCGGTCGAGGTTCCAGTCCGTACTCGGCGCGACCAGACCGAGACCCTTGAGCTTGGTGGTGTTGACGATGATGGCCGGCTGCGTCGCGGCACCGAGCAACGCGAAGTAGTACTTGCCGTCGGCCTTCGTCGTGGTGGCCACGTAGTCCGGCATCGAGTCCAGGCCGAGGTCGTCCTTGTACTCGTCCAGCGGCGCCACCGCACCACGCTTGATGTACTCCATCAGGTACGGCAGGTGGATCTGGAACACGTCCGGAGGGTTGCCCCCGGCAACGCGGGTCGCGAGCTTGTCGTAGTACCCGGAGAAGCCGGAGTACTGCGGGTTGACCTTCGCCGCGCCCTCGCTCTGCTGGTACAGGTCGAGGGCAGCGATCAGCTTCTTGTTCTGGTCGCCTTCGCCCCAGAACATCATGTCCAGCGCCGCGTCCGAGCCGCCGGAGGACGACTTGTCCCCGCCGCCGAGTCCGCGGGCGCAGGAGGAGACGGCGGCGACTCCGGCCGCCGCGGCCCCGAACCGCAGCAGCGATCGCCGGGAGAACTGGGTGCCGTTGATCGACGTCATGAGGTGCCCTTCGCTTTCGATGCGGGGACGGCGGATCCGTCCGTCGGGGTGACGCCCTTGCGGACCAGCGCCGCGGCGTCGGGCAGTACGTCGGCCACCTCGTCCGCCAGGAGCCCGGCCAGCAACGCTGCCGTCGACGCTCCCTCGGCCGTGGCCGCGATGTTGCGCTGCTCCCAGGGGTCGGCAGCCAGGTCGTACAACTCGGCCTCGTCGTGCGACCGGAAGACGTACCGGTGCCCGGCGGTCCGGACGGACAGGTTCAGGCTGTCCCGCGGGTACTGCCAGTCGGCCGCGTGGAACGGATCCCCGTTCCCACCGGGGCGGCCGTCGTGGAGCATCGTCTCGGCGGTGACGTACTCGCGGATCGGGGCGGCCGCGTCGTTGCCGAGCATGCTCGCGAACGACAGGCCGTCCCGCGGTTCGTCCCACCGGACACCGGCCAGTTCGCTCAGCGTCGGCGCGACGTCGACCAGGGAGACGAAGTTGGCGTTCCGGCTCTGTGAACCGTCGGGGTGCCGCACGATCAGAGGGACCCGCAGGTCTTCCTCGTAGTGCAGCCAGTGGCCCTTCTCCATCAGGCGATGCGCGCCCATCATGTCGCCGTGGTCCGAGGTGAACACGACCACGGTCCGATCCCACTCGCCGGTGTCCTCGAGGTACTGGCGGATCCGCCCGAACTGCGCGTCGACGAGCGCGCACAACCCGAGATAGTGGCTGGTGACCTCGATCCACCCCTGCTCGTCGAGCGCCTCGAAGTCGCGGGCGAAGTGCGACTCCCGGACCTCGCGCGGCTTGGTCGCGGTCCCGGTGGACCAGCTCTCCGGCAGTCGGACCTGGTCACGATCGATGAGCCGGTCGTACGGGCTGGGAACGAGCATCGGGAAGTGCGGTGCGTTCATGGAACAGACGGCGAGCCAGGGCCGGTCCGCCGGTCGCCGCTCGAGTCCGGCGAGGAACGTGTCGCACTGCCACGTCTCCAGGAACGAGTCCAGCGGAACGCTCGAAGTGGCGTACGGTCGCTCGCGCAACGCGGCGAGGTCGCTCGTGGTCAGGTTCTCGATGTGGTCGGGGTCGAACGTGTACCCACGCTCGCCGGCCCAGGCGCGGTAGTCCTCGATGTACCGACCACGGTCCTGCCCCCGGAGTACGGCGGGGATCGCACTCGTGTCGGCCCAGCCCATCCGGTCGGGCGTCGTCCCCGGAACGTGCCATTTGCCGTTGTAGTGCGTGTGATAACCGGCCGCGGCGAACGCCTGCGCGACCCCGGCCGACTGCAACCGCGGCTCGATCGGCCGCCAGTTCCCCAGTACCCCGTGGTGCCGCGGCATCAGCCCGGTCCACAGACTCGTGCGCGCCGGACAGCACAACGGGAACGGCGTGTAGCAGGCGTCGAAGACGGTGGACTCCCCCGCCAGCGCGTCCAGGTTCGGCGTCCGCGCGGCCGGGTTCCCGGTCCAGCCCATCGTGTTCCAGCTCTGCTCGTCGGCCATCACGACCAGTACGTTCGGACGATCGGCCACGCGGTCCACCTCGCTGCTCGAAGGCTTAACTTCCAGCTGAAGTTAATTAGCCGCGCGAGCCCTGTCAACAGCTCGGCGCCCATTAACTTCAACCAGAAGGAAATCCGAGCGGCACTGACTCCCGGACTGGCCCGGCCGGAATGTGACGCCACGTCACTAGGCCGACGCGTGGAACGGCGACATACTCTTGCGAACGATGACGAACGGATCGAAGGCGAAGCTGCGGCGGCTGAACCTGTCCATGCTGCTGCCGGTGGTCGCCGCGGCCGGGGTGCTGCACGTCGCGATCGACTCCCGGACCTGGTGGCACGCGGTGGTGCTCGGGGCCGGGGTCGCCGCGGGGGTGCTGGCCTTCGTCCGGTGGACCTCCGGCCGGGTGATGACCGTCGCCGTGCCGTGCCTGGTCGTCGCCGGCGCGGTCTGGCTGGCCGGGGCGACGGTGATCCACAGCGGCGGCGCGTTCATCGGGCTGCTCATCGTCGGCCCGCTCGTCGTTCCGGAGCTCGGCCGGTACCGCCGGGCCGCGGCGGTCGGGCTCGTGGTCCTCATCGCGGTGCTGGGGTCGGCGAAACTCTGGATCGCGCCGGACGGGTTCCGCGGCGACCTGATCGGGTACGTCGTCGTGCCCGCGGCGATCACCGCCATCGTGACCGGGCTGATGTTTCCCAACCACTCCTTCTACGACGTGGTCCGGGAGCTGGAGGAGTCGCGGGAGCGGGAGGCCGAGCTGGCGGTGATGCGCGAGCGGGTCCGGTTCGCCGGCGACCTGCACGACGTCCAGGGGCATACCCTGCACGTGGTCAAGCTGAAGGTCGCGCTGGCCCAGAAGATCCTCCGCACCGACGCCGATCAGGCCGAGCAGGAGCTGCGGGAGATCCACGCGTTGGTCGTCGACACGATCGCCCAGACCAAGGCGCTCGCGTACGGTCAGCGCCAGCTCAATCTCCAGGCCGAGTTGGAGAACGCGAAGAACCTGCTCGAAGCGGCCGGTGCCAAGGTCGTGATCGAGCGGGACGGCGAGCCCGATCCGGGCTGGAGCGACTCGTTGAGCCAGGTGCTCCGCGAGTCCACCACCAACATCCTGCGGCACGCACGCGCCAGTACCGTCCGGATCGAGCTGGGAGCGGCCGGGCTGGTGATCACCAACGACGGTGCCGAGCTGGATCGCAGCCCCGAGCTGCGGGGCCTGGCCGCGTTGCGGGAACGCGTCCTGGACAGCGGCGGTCGGCTCGTCGCGGACCAGCAGGGCGAGGAGTTCCGGACGGCCGTGACGTTCGGAACGCCGGCCGCGGACGGTGGTGGCTCGCGATGATCAGGATCGTGCTGGCGGACGACGAGGCCCTGTTGCGCAAGGCCCTGGCGAAGCTGTTGCCGATGGAGGCCGGGATCGAGGTGGTCGCCGAGGCCGCCGACGGCGCGGAGGCGGTGACCGCGACGGCACGGCACGATCCCGATGTGCTCGTGATCGACCTGGAGATGCCGGGAACCGACGGGCTGGACGCCGTGGCCGAGATCCGGCGGACCCGGCCGGACCAGGTGATCCTGATGCTGACCCGGCACGCCAAGCCAGGGGTACTCCGGCGGGCTCTCAAGCTCGGGATCCAGGGGTTCGTCAGCAAGTCTGCGGAACCGGCCCACATCGCCTCGGTGATCGGCATCCTGCACGACGGCCGGCGCTGGATCGACCCCGAGGTGTCGGCGCGCGCCGTGGTCGACGACAACCCGCTGACCGACCGCGAGCTCGACGCACTCCGGCTGACCGCCGAGGGGTACTCGGTGGCCGATATCGCGACCCGGCTGTTCCTTGCCGAAGGCACCGTTCGGAACTACCTCTCGAACGCGCTGCGCAAGACGCAGGCCAAGAACCGGCACGAGGCGGCCCGCTACGCCCGCGAGCACGACTGGCTGTAGTTCCCCTGCCCGGTCAGCAGACGTGTGACGTGGTGTCACAGTGGTGGCCCGACCGGAGTCACAAACGGCGGTGACGCAGCGGCACTGTGGTCACAAGGGCACTTCGGCTGAGATGGAGACATGCCCTCCACAGCAGTCATCGAAGTCGAAGGACTCAACGTCACCTACGGCGAGTTCCAGGCCGTCCGCGACCTCTCGTTCCAGGTCCGCAAGGGCGAGCTGTACGCCCTGCTCGGGACCAACGGCGCCGGCAAGACCTCCACGCTGGAGGTGATCGAAGGACATCGCACGGCGGCCTCGGGCTCGGTCGAGGTCTTCGGCCGCACCCCGCGGAACCGGCTGCAGACCCGGCCCCGGATGGGGATCATGCTGCAGGAGAGCGGGTTCTCCCCCGACCTGACCGTGCGCGAGACGGTGCACTTGATCGGCCGGCTCTCCCGGCGGACCGACGACGTCGACCGGGTCCTGACCCTGGTCGAACTGAGGCACAAGGCAACGACCCGGGTCTCCCAGTTGTCGGGCGGTGAGAAGCGCCGGCTGGACTTCGCCACCGCGGTGTACGGCGGCCCGGAGCTGATCTTCCTCGACGAACCGACCACCGGGCTGGACATCCAGTCCCGCGACGACCTCTGGGAAGCGGTCGACCGGCTCCGTGACGACGGCTCGACCGTCGTCCTCACCACGCACTATCTCGAAGAGGCGCAGCAGCGCGCCGACCGGATCGGCCTGATGCACAAGGGCAGGTTCCACCGCGAGGGAACGGTCCGCGAGCTGACCAGTACGCTCCCGGCGGTCATCACCTTCCGGCTCCCCGACGACGCACCCGCTCCCCCGTTGCGGGCCGGCCGGACCGAGCACGGCGCCTACCGCATCGAGACCTTCGAGCTCGAGCCGGACCTCCGGACGTTGCTCAACTGGGCACACAGCGCCGCCGTCCCGCTGGCCGAGCTCGAAGCCGGGCCGACCCGGCTCGACGACATCTTCCGGTCGATCGACCGCGCCTGACTCCAATCCCGCAGACAAGGATCGATCATGTTCGACATCGCCCTGAGCGAGCTCGCCCAGACCTTCCGCAACCGTTCCGTGCTGATCACCAGCTTCTTCATGCCAGTGGCCGCCAGTGTGTTCTTCATCTGGCGCCACGAGGTGTTCGAGACCGTCGGCCGCGGCTTCATCGCGGCCCTGGTCGTCTTCACCATCGCCGCCTTCGGCCTCTACGCCGGCGCCGTCACGTCGCTGGCCGCGCGCCGGCAGAACCTGTTCCTCAAGCGGCTGCGGTCGACCGCGGTCAGCGACGCCGGGATCCTGGTCGGCATGGTGCTGCCGGCCACGGTCATCGCCGTGATCCAGACGACGCTGATCCTCGTGGTCCTCGCGGCCGTGACGAACCGGCCCAGCGACCTCGTCCTGATGGTGCTGGCGTCGGTCCTGGTGCTCGCCATGATGATCGGCCTCGGGCTGGCGACGGCGGGCGTCACCCGCTCGCCCGAGCACGCCCAGGTGACGACGCTCCCGATCAGCCTCGGCGTGATCGCGATCGTGAACTGGGTCGCCATCACCGGGACCGATTCGCTGACGATGCTCAAGCGCCTGGCCCCGGGTGGCGCGGCCACCGAACTACTCACCCGCGCCTGGGACGGCGGAGTACCTGGCGCCGACGTCCTGGTGCTCGTCGCGCCGACGCTGGCCTGGGTGGCCGTCTCCGGAGCCCTCGCCCTGAAGTACTTCCAGTGGGAACCCCGCCGCTGAGCCCAGCCGACCTTGATCCCCAGGAGGACCACCATGACCAAGCCTGAGAATCCGACCCTCGCAGAGGACCTTCTGCTCCTGCTCTTCCAGCCGCGCTCCGGCACGATCGCGGGCGAGAACACCCTGTTCTACGTACTGGGTGGAGCGGTACTCGCCGACCTCGCGATGCACGGGTACGTGACCATGAACGAGCCCGGCGGCAAACTAGAGACCTTTGGGGACCAGGTCCCAGCCGATCCCAGCCTGCGCTCGGCCTGGGACACCATCGACGAGAGGCCCCGCCGGGTCCAGACCGTGCTCGCGACCATCGGCCCGGTCCTGCGGGGCCCGTTGCTCCAGCGGCTGATCGACCGAGGTGACCTCGATCAGGTCGAACGCAAGTCGCTGCTGGTCTTCACCAGGAAGGTGCTGACGGAGGGGACCACCGGGCGCCGGGAGGAACTGCTCGCGGCAGTCCGGGGAACCCTCGTGGACGGGGTCGAACCGACGGCCCGGGTGGCGGCGCTGGCGGCCCTGATCTCGGGCAGCGGCACGCTCCCCCAGTTCCACCCCGACATCCCGTGGAACTCCGCGGTCATCTCCCGCGCCATGGAACTCGAACAGGGGAACTGGGGCGCCCGAGCAGCCGCCGAAGCCGTCACCCGCACGATGACGGCCGTCGTCGTCAACAGCGCCGTCATCGCCACCACCGTGCCGACGAACAACGCCTGAGGTGGATCAGCGCAGCGGGTCGGTCGCCGGTCCGCCCTGGTCCGCGGCGGGGAACTGGGCCGTCACCCGGCCCGCGTCGTCGTAGGCGAAGACGTACGCATCGGCCGGGAGCCGGCTGCCGACCGGCTGGTAGGTCGCGACCGCCATCGTCCAGCCGGGGATGCCGGCGAGGCGGTACAGCTTGGCCTCGTAGTACCTGTCGCCGTCGGTGTAGATCACTCGCCGTGGCGCGCCGCGGAAGACGCTGGTCACCACCTTGTTGCCGGCCGCATCGATCGACGACTGGATCCCCGGCACGCGGTCGTCACCGAGGTTGGTGTTGCCGACCGTGCCGCGGCAGCCGAGCGGTTCGAAGGTACCGCCCGTCGTCGCGTCGTAGGCGGTGATGCACCACTGCGTCCCACGGGTCTCGAACCAGTACTTCGCCGCGATCGCGACCTTGCCGCGGATCGGTACTGTCCCGACCGGCTTCGCCCCGATCGGGCCACCCGGCGTCCAGGAGGTGCGGGCCTTCGGGATCGGCTGGCTGGAGGCGGTCCGGGGTAGCGTCTCCGGGCCCGAAGGCAGGCCGGACGACGCGCTCGCCGATGCCAACGGCTGCACCGACGGCTGCACCGACGGCGTCGCCACCGGGCCGGCCGGACCCGCGACCTGGGGTTCGCCTTCGTCGCCCGCCGCGGCCAGGAATCCGCCTACCGCGACCGATGCGACCGCCACCGACGCCACCGCCGTCGCGGCGACACCGCGGGCCCGGCGACGCTTCGCCCCGGCCATCAGGGTGCCCGGGTCGAGCCCCGGTCCGTCGTCGTCGCGCAGCGCCCGCAGCGCCCTCGTCTTCGTCTCCAGGTCGTTCATGCTTCTCCTCCTGCCATCGAATGCGCGAGTTCCGGGGCCAGCCGCAACTTCCCCAAGGCCCGCGCGGCCGTGCTCTTGACGGTGCCGACCGCGATGCCGAGCACGGCCGCGGTCTCGGCCTCACTGAGGTCCTCGACGTACCTGAGCACCACGACGGCACGCTCCCGCTTGGTCAGGGCGCCGAGCGCGGCCTCGACGTCCGTCCGCCGCTGCACGCCGAGCCCGACGTCCTCGACGGGCGGGGCCGGTGAGTCCAGGTCCAGTTCGGCCGGGCCGCCGACCGGGCGTTCCCGCCACGAGCGACGCCGCAGCCAGGACAGATGGTGGTTCACCACCGCCTGCCGGACGTAGCCGAACGGGTCGCCGAGCTCGATCCGGTGCCAGCGCAGGTACGCCTTCTCGAGCGCCGTCTGGACCAGGTCCTCGGCGAGGCGCTGGTCACCGCAGAGCACGTAAGCGAACCGGACCAGCCGCCCGGATTTCGCGGCGACGAAGGCCGTGAAGTCCTCGTCGCGCGCGGCGCCATCCGTCATCCGTCACTCCCTCAGTAGCCGTACGCCCTAAAGACGCCAGGCCCCGGCGGGAGGTTCTGTCCGGCCGCGGACTTTCAGTCCTCGGGGTACGGCATCCGCCGCCGCGCGAACGGTCACGGCAGATGAGCGAGCCGATCCGCCGTCCAGAAGACCTCGCCGACCGTCAGCTCTCCGCCGAGCTCGGCAGCCTACCGCCCGCCGAAGCGCCTGCGAGCCGGTCCGCCGAAGAGGTCGACGACCTGATCGAGGTTGGCGAACAGGAGGCTGCCGACGAGACCTGACGAGGCGGCGAGAGCTAGTTCGGAGGAGGAGGGGTCGCCTGGTGCGGAGGCGGTGAGGACGCCGGTCAGGGCGATCAGGAGCAAGGTGGCCTCGCGGAAGGCGGGGCCGGTCAACTCGTCGGGCCGCAGGCGGGCACCTCGTACCGCGATCGCGGTCAGCCACAGGAGCAGGAGGCTAGCGGCCGCGGTACCGGGGCGGGTGGATCCGAGGACGGGCGAGAGCGCGAGCAGCAGGACGACGGTGACCTCCGCGCCGGTCGTCAGCACAGCGACGCGGTGGGCGTACGCGGTGGGGACTCCCGAGGCGATCACCGAGGCCCTGTACTGGCGGAAGCCCGTGCGACCGACGAACTTGCTGCTCGACGAGACCAGGAAGACCACCGCCAGCAGTACGCTCGACGCGCTGTTCACCGCGACCATCCCGTGAGCCTCACAGGCGCCACTGTCATTGCTCTGTCATTCGGCTGTCCGGGGTGCCCAGCCGGCTCGGCAGGCGTTGGCCTTGATTGCTAGCTGCAACCATCCGGCCGCGCCCGGACGCGTGCTTTCCTCGAGTCCTTCCCGGAACCGCGGGTCCTGCACGTACAGGACGCTCTTGGCAACGTGGAACTCGTGGTCCATCGGGTAGAACCACCGGGAGACGTGCAACCGCTGTGCCTCCGCGACGTCCATCGCGTCCTCGCTGTCCGGACCGACCCCGGCGTCCATCAGTTCGGCGATGCGGGTGTTGATGACGGCACCGTCCGCGTTGATCCGCTGCCACTCCGCCTTGCCGTACCGGGCGACCCGGCGCGCGGATTCGGCGTACGCCGGGCTGTCGCCCCAACGGCGCTCGACCTCGTCGAAGGACGCTTCCGCCTGGTCCGCGAAATCGCCCCACACTTCCTGCTTCTCGGCGTCGGACAGCGGCGACTGGATGCGTCTGGTCATGGCCCGGGAGCCTAGGTGTTGCCGTTGCGGCAGCTTCAACCCCGATTCCGGCGGTCAGGTGTCCAGTTCCTGACGTCGTACTGGCGCCGGCTGCCCCGGGAGCGGAAGGGTTGAGGCAGTCGAGGGAACGGGAAGGGCGTATGACGAACAGCAACGCCGACAGTGACCGCAACACCGACAAGCTCGCCGAGGCGACCGGGTTCCAGGAGCAGGCGCCGTACGACGCTTCGATCGACCTGCGCACCGACTTCGTGATGGTGTACGGGTTGAACGACACCACGCCGGAGCGGATCGCGCGCTGGCGTGCGGCCGGGTACCGGGTGCACCTGATGACCGGGATCTCCTGGGGCACGTACCAGGACTACCTGGACGGCCGGTGGGACGGCTCGGACCACTGGGCCGACGCGCAGACCGCGGGGGACGGGTCACCGATCCTGCACGGCCACAGCACCGACATCCCGTACATGGTGCCGACGTTCGGCTTCACCGAGTACCTGGTGCGGAAGCTGCGGCCGATCATCGAGCTCGGGGTCGAGGGCATCCACCTGGAGGAGCCCGAGTTCTGGGCCCGGGCGGGGTACTCGGAATCGTTCAAACGGGAGTGGCAGGCCTTCTTCGGAGAGCCGTGGCAGCCCCCGCACAGTACGGCCGAGGCGCACTTCCGCTCCGGCCAGCTCAAGCAGCACCTGCTCTCCCGCAGCCTGGACCGGGTCACGTCGGTCCTCCGCGACGAGGCGCTCCAGCAGGGCCGCCAGGTGCGCTTCTACGTCCCGACGCACAGCCTGCTGAACTACACCCAGTGGCAGATCATCAGCCCCGAATCCCGGCTGCGGACGCTGCCCTCGATCGACGGCGCGATCGCCCAGGTGTGGACCGGGACCTCGCGGACACCGAACGTGTACGCCGGCAGGACCGCGGAGCGCACGTTCGAGACCGCGTACCTGGAGTACGGCATCGCGCAGGACCTGACCCGCGGGACGGATCGGCGGATGTGGTTCCTGCACGACCCGATCGAGGATCACCCGGACCGTACCTGGGAGGACTACCTGGCGAACTACCAGCGGACCCTGGTCGCGTCGCTGCTGCACCCGGGCGTCTCGCGGTACGAGGTGGCGCCCTGGCCGAACCGGATCTTCAACCGCCCGTACCTGCGCGAGGGATCCACCGAGCGGGAGCCGATTCCGCCGGACACGGCGACCAGCTACCTGGTCGCGATGAACAGCCTGCGCGACCAGGATCAGCCGGATGTGCGCTGGGCACCGGAGGGTGCGCGGATCGGGATCGTGCTGTCGGACACGGCGATGTTCCAGCGCTGGGCTCCCGGTGGCGAGAGCGGTCACTACGACGGCCTCCAGGACGCGCTGGCGCTGGAGGGTCGCGAGCAGCTGCACTTCTCCGACTTCTACGGTCTCGCGTTGCCGCCGTTGTGCGACGGGCAGCGGGTCTGCCCGGTCCAGCTGGAGAACGTGATCGACACGCCCGACGCGCTGGACGACGTCGACGTACTGGTGCTGAGTTACGAGTTCCAGAAGCCGCTGGCCCCGGGGATCCACTTTGCGCTGGCCGGGTGGGTCAACCGCGGCGGCAGCCTGCTGTACGTGGGCGACGGCGCCGACCCGTACCACGCGATCCGCTCCTGGTGGACGGGTCGCTACGACACCTGTGCCGACCACCTGGCCGAGGCGCTCGGCGCGGATCGCGGTCACGAGGGCGTCCAGCCGATCGGTCAGGGGCGCGTCCGCTTCCTCGCGTCCCGGCCGGCCGAGTTCTCCGAGTCACCGGAACGCGCTGCCGAGCTGGTCACGGCCCTCCGCGAACTGGCCGAGGCAGGCGGGCACAGCTGGGACTCCACGAACTGGCTCTCCGTCCACCGCGGGCCGTACCTCGTCGGCGCGGTCCTCGCGGAGGCCGGTGGCTCGCACGTCGTCGAGGGGACGTACCTCGACCTGCTCGACCCGCAACTCGGGATCGTCCGGCGCCGCGAACTCGGGCCGGGCGAGCTGACCTGGCTCCGCGACCTCGGCTACGACGACGAGCCCGTACTGGCCTCGGCCGGGCGGGTCGTGGACTGGCAGAGCGACCGGACCGGGATCACCTACAGCAGCGAGGCGCCGCGCGGAGTACAGGTGACCACCGCGCTCCGTGTTCCCGCTGAGCCGGCCGTGGTACGGGCCGACGGGGCCGAGGTCGGTGACCTGCGGTACGACGCCGGGGTCGGGGTGTTGTGGCTGCGGCATCCCGGTGAACCGACCGGGACCCAGGTCGAGATCAAGTTCTGAACCGTGGCGGGTACTCCGGCGGCGCACCCGCCGGAGTACCCGAGGACGGGCTGATCAGCCCCGCGGAAGGACGGCGGTCGCGACGACGACGTTGTTGACGATGGTCGCGGTGACCGTGCGAGTGACGGCTTCGGCGGCGGCCCCGGCGCCCCAGTTGCCCTGCTCGAGCTCCTTGGCCCGCGCGATCACGGGCGACGTCCAGGGGATCTCCCGGTGGAACTGCGGAAGCGTCCCGCTGCCCGAGAGCAGGGCCGCGAGGGCCGCGACCCGGGGCTCCGGTTCGGCACCGTCGACGAGGACCTTGCGGATCTGCTCGACGAGCTCGGCCCGGCGACCGGTCCCGCCGTCCTCGAGGACCGTCGACTCGAACACCCCGAGCTTCTTGCGGCTGGTCCGGCGGAGCTCGCCGCGCTCGACTAGCCGGTCGAGCAGCGGGGACCGCAGGTTCGGACCGATCGCGGCGAGGACGGTCTGGACGCCGCGGGGCTTCGCGGCCACGTAGTCCCAGCCTTGGCGGAGGATCTCGTCCGACGGCGGGCGGTCTTCGACGGCCGCCACCTTCGTCCCGACCCGGCCGGGCTCGGTCCGCACGTGGTCACCGAGCCCGAGGTCCGCGAGCACCCCGCCGGCCAGCGTGTAGTAGAGCGTGCCCTCCCCCGCGATGGTGCCGGAGTCCGGCTGGAACAACACCAGCAGCAGGTCCTCCGCCAGGATCGGGCCGTCGTAGGACTCGCCGGTTTCGTCCGCCACAGGTCGCACCTTCCCCGAGAAAGTTGCCGCCGACAACAGCAGCGGCCGGCACACGGACGACCCTAACACCCGGCCCGGCCTGGCGCCGGAACCCGCGATGGTTGCCGCCAGCCACAACCTGGACGCGCGGTCAGCTGGTCAGGTCGACGTGTTGTTTGGTGATCTGCTCGATGTCGGTGGCGGCGGCGTGGACCAGTTCGTGGGCGAGGTTGGACAACGCCCGGGCGACGGCCAGCTCGTCCCCGATCTCGGCCACCTCCAGGTCGTTCGGATGCCGGTGCGCGACGCCGCGGCCGACCAGGTGGGTCTTGTCGTTGGTCAGCAGCCGGGCCTCGGCGTGCGTGGTCCGCTCGTCGTCGTTCTCGTCGATGAAGACGTCGACCTTCCACCGTCTGCTCGCAATCATCGTCTCCCCCTCGGGCCGTCGACAGGTACTACCAGTCTTCGCGCGGCCGGCCGGACCCACGAGGGCCATCCGTCCCGACCCGGAGCGACCTTCGGCCCAGGGCGTGGCAGCGCGTCGGCTCTTCCTTCGAGCCGGTCCGCCGACCGCCGCCCACCCGGCCGGTGCGCCGCCGGAACGTGCGGTGCGATCGCGGTACGGCAGCACGGCGACAGCCCGGTGACAGGGCGCCTTGCCAGGATCACCGCTGTCATGGACATCCGAGAGCAAGACCCGCGCAACAACTCACCCAGCAGCGTGGTCGGCAGAGGTCTGCGGCTGTCGCTGCTCACGTGTGTGCTGGTCGCGCTGATCCTCGTGCGGCGAAGGTACGTCGCGGTCACGGTGGCCGGTCGGAGCATGGAGCCGGCGCATCGCGACGGCGACGTGGTCCTGGTCCGGCGAACCGGCCCGCAGAACATCCGGCCCGGTCAGGTGATCGTCGTGGCCTACCCGGACAGCGAGACCGCGGTACCGGGTGACCCGCCGTGGCTGATGAAGCGGGTCAGCGCCGTCCCCGGTGACCGGGTGGCACCTGGTCTGCCCGCGTTGGAAGCGGGCGCGCTGGTCCCCGCCGGGTGTCTGGTGCTGTTGGGGGACAACCCGAACGCGAGCCACGACTCCCGGCACCGCGGGTACTACCGGTCCGACTCCGTCCTCGGCGTGGTGGTGCGGCCGCGCCGGACGACCTCTTCCGGAAGCCGGTCGTAGCGTGGCCTACGTCGGATTCACCTGTGGCCTGGTGCTGCTGATCATCATGCTCGCGTCCTGTCTGAGCAAGCTCTGGGCCGGCTCGTTCGCGGACTTCGCGGCCAGTGTGGCGGCCGTACGGCTGGTGCCTCGCGAATCGGTCCGTGGTGTGGCGATCGCGGTCGTCATCGCTGAAGGTCTCGCCGTTGTCCTGCTCGCTGTCGGGCCACTCCGCACCCTGGGACTGGCGTACACGGCGGTGCTGCTCGTGGGTTTCACGGTCGTCCAGGTCGTCGTGCTTCGCCGAGGTGAGCGGGTCGCCTGTCGCTGCTTCGGCGCGAGTTCGGCTCCGATCAGCCGGGCGCACGTCGTCCGCAACCTGCTGATGCTCGCGGTCGGCGGAATCGGCCTGCTCGCGCCGGAATCAGCCACCGGTGACCCGGCCGGGATCCCGCTGGCCGCGCTCGTCGCCGTGGTGGTCGCCCTGCTGCTGATCAGGTTCGACGACCTGGTCTCGTTGGTGGCGCCCCGCCCGCGGCCAAGATCCTGACCGCCGTGACCACGCGGCGGATCCGCCCGGCCGATCCCCTGGCGGCTGCCGCGCTGTGCCTGCGAGCGGGGCCACCGCAGTGTGCGGCCCTGCTGATGCTGACGATCGCGGCCGGAACCCTTCCGGCGGCGGTCGTCTGGCTGACGAAGTACGTCGTCGACACCCTCGCGGCCGGTGCGCCCGCGGATGCCCTGGTCCGCCCGACCGCCGGTCTGGTCCTGGTCGGTCTGCTCGTCGCCGTCGAGCCGCACGTTTCCGGGTACCTTCGCGGTGAGCTGACCCGCCGGATCAGCCGGCGCCTCGAGCTGGACCTGTACAGCGCGGTGAACGGGTTCTCCGGCCTGTCCCGGTTCGAGTCACCGCGGTTCCTCGACCAGCTCAGGATGGCCACCCGGACCACCGGTGGCTCGATCGCGCCGGCCACCATCGGGCTGTTCGACATCGTCCGGAGCCTGGTGACGGCGGTGAGCCTGCTGCTCACCCTGGCCGCGATCAGCCCGGTGATGGCCGGGATCCTGCTGCTGGCGGCGGTCCCGGCGGTGGTCGCGGAATTCCGGCTGACCCGCAGTGCCACCGGGACGATGTTCAGCCTGACCCCGGAGAACCGGCGGCAGCTGTTCTACAACTCGCTGATGACGGACCTGTCGGCGGCGAGCGAACTCCGGCTGTTCGGTCTCGGCCGCTTCCTCGGCCGCCGGCTGGCCGGCACGATCGACCGGATCCATGCCGGCGAACGCCGGATCGACCGGCGGACCGCGACCGTCCAGGGCGGCCTGGCCCTGCTCGGCGCGACGATCTCGGCCGCCGGCCTGGCCTGGATCGTCGGCTCCGCCGCGACCGGCCGCCTCAGCCTCGGCGACCTCGCCGCCTTCATCGCCGCCGTCGCCGGGACCCAGTCGGCCCTGGCTGGCCTGGTGACCGGCTTCGCCGCGGCCCACCGGGCCCTGGTGATGTTCGGGTACCACCGCTCCGTCCTGGGGCTCCCGGACGACCTGCCCGAGCCGAGTACGCCGGTCCCGTTGCCCGCGTTGCGTCAGGGCATCGAACTCCGTGACGTCTGGTTCCGGTACGACGACGACCTGCCCTGGGTCCTCGAAGGCGTCACCCTGACCATCACGGCCGGCGAGGCGCTCGCCCTCGTCGGTCTCAACGGGGCCGGGAAAAGCACCCTGATCAAGCTCCTGTGCCGCTTCTACGACCCGACGATGGGCTCGATCCACTGGGACGGCGTGGATCTGCGGGACGTACGGGTCACCGACGTCCGGCGCCGGCTCGGTGTGCTCTTCCAGGACTACATGAGCTACGACCTGACCGCTGCCGAGAACATCGGCCTCGGCGACCTGGATCGCCTCGATGACCGGCCCGGGATCGAGGCGGCCGCCCGGAGCGCCGGGGTCGACGCCACGGTCCGCAGCCTCGGCCGCGGCTACGAGACGATGCTCAGCCGGTTGTTCCTCGCCGAGGAAACCGACGGCCGGACCGACGGCGGTACCTCCCTGTCGGGCGGCCAGTGGCAGCGGCTCGCGATCGCCCGGACCCTGATGCGGCGGGACCGTGACCTGCTCATCCTGGACGAGCCGAGCGCCGGGCTCGACGCGGAGTCCGAGCACCAGCTTCATCAGAGCCTGCGCGCCTTCCGGGCCGGGCGGACCAGCCTGCTGGTGTCGCACCGGCTCGGCACGCTGCGGGACGCCGACCGCATCGTCGTCCTGTCCGGCGGCCGGATCACGGAGACGGGTACGCACGACGAACTGATGAGCGCCGAGCAGAGCTACGCCCGGTTGTTCACCTTGCAGGCGAGCGGATACGGCGATGCGCGGGTGGCCGATCCGCCGGCGGGATCCACGACAGGGTGACGGCAGCGCGCCGACAGCACGTGCTGGACATACTGACCGCTCAGCCTCGAGAGAAGGATGTGAACCTGCGATGAGAAGTGCGATCGGTGCACTGGCAGACCGCCTGGTCACTGCTGTGGTTCCGCGATCTACGGCAGGGGCGTGCGCCTGCGGTGACACGTTCTGGTCCGCCTGCAAGGCCTACGCGGAATGCCCCTACGCCCGCAAGGCGCTGGTCCGGATGAGCTGCGACTGCAGGAGCTACACGATCATCCAGTGCGACTTCTGCTACTGAGCCTGGGAAACCGCCGGAATTGAACAGGCTGCCGTCCGCAGCCGTCGGGAGTTGAAGTCAATGGGTACTGCCGTCGTCGTTGTCGTCGCCGCGCTGGGCGTCGTCAACCTGTTGTTCTCGTTCGGCGTGATCCGCCGGCTCCGGGAACAAGCCGAGCAACTCGACCGGCTCGCCGGTGGCAGGGTCCAGGATCTGTTCACGCCGGCCACCACCGACGGCGCCGGGCTTGCCGGGTTCGCCGCCGACACGGTGACCGGGGACCGGATCACGGACAGCACGCTCGGGCCGCGGTACCTGGTGGCGTTCTTCTCTCCCGGTTGTAGTGCTTGCACAGTGCAACTACCTCTGTTCGTCGCCCAAGCCGGGCAGCCGGGCGGGCCGCGGACGGACGTGCTGGCGGTGGTCGTCGGTCCGGAGGCGGACGCGGGCGAGTACGTCGGCGCGTTGTCCGCCGTCGGCCAGGTCGTCCGGCAGGACGACGACAGCCACCTCGCCCGCTCCGTCTTCGGCGTCCGCGGCTTCCCGGCCTTTGCTGTGGTCGAGGACGGCCGTATCGTGGCCGAGGGGACCGCGGTCGCCGAGCTGGGGCTGACGCCGGTGTCCTGACCTGTCAGGGAATCGTCCGCCGACCCCGGAGGCTCTATCATCCGGGCATGGCTGCTACCAGCGTGCGGCTTCTCGGCGAACTGCTGATCGAAGTGAACGGGACCCGGGTCTCGCCGCGGGGCGAGGTCCAGCGGTCGCTGGTGGCCCTGCTCGCGCTCGCCGCCGGCCGCCCGGTCGCCGCCGCCACGCTGATCGAGCGGTTGTGGGGCGAGGAGTTGCCGGTGAATCCGCGCGCCACGCTGCACTCCGCGATGGCCAGGCTGCGGCGGACGCTCGGCGACACGGTCGTGACCCATCACGAGGGCTACGAGCTGGCGATCGCCCGGGCGGACGTCGACGCGCTCACGATGGCCGACCTGTTCGCCGCCGCCGAGCGGGAGGACGACCCGGCCCGCAAGCACAGCCTGCTGGGTCAGGGCATCGCCTGCTGGGACGAGCCGTTCGTCGGCGGATTCGTCGACTGGCTCGCCCAGACCGAGAAGGCGAGCCTGACCGAGTGCTACCTGACCGCGGTCGAGCGCTGGGCCGACCTCGGCCGCCGGCTCGACCAGCCGGACACCGCGTGCGCGCGCCTTCGCGAAGTGGTCGCGCAACACCCGCTCCGCGAGTCCCTCTGGTCCCGGTACCTGCTCGCGCTCGCCGCCGACGGCCGTCGCGCCGACGCGGTCGCGCAGTACGAACAGGCCTGCGCGTACCTGCAGGAGGAGCTCGGCGTCGGCCCTGGCGCGGAGCTGCGCAGCGCCCTCGCCGTGGTCACCGCGAACCCCCAGCCCGCGGAACCGGTCCAGCTGCGCCAGCTCCCGGCGGACCTGCCGCGCTTCTTCGGACGACAGGAGACCCTGGCCGAGCTGGACCGGCTGCTGCTCCGGTCGGACCTCGCTCCCATCGCGAACAAGGTCGTCGTCCTGCACGGTGAAGCCGGTGTCGGCAAGACCTGCGTGGCCGTGCACTGGGCCCATCACGCGGAAGGTCTTCCCGACGACGCGCACCTGTTCGTCGATCTCGCCGGGTACGCGCGCTCCAGCCCGCTCACCCCGGACGAGGCGCTGGACGAGATGCTGCGGGCGATGGGCGTGGACGGTCAGTCCATTCCCCCTTCGCTGAACGGGCGGAGCGCGATGTTCCGCTCGTTGACGGCGACCCGCCCGTTGGTCCTCGTCCTCGACGACGCCCGGAGTGCGGAGCAGGTCCGTCCGCTGCTCCCCGGCGGTTCGTCACTCGTCCTGATCACCAGCCGGAGCCGGCTCGACGGTCTCTCCGCGAGGGACGGCGTCCACCAGGTCGCCGTCCCCACGCTGCGGCCGGAGGAAGCGCGCGGCCTGCTGAGGACGATGATCAGCAAGCCGACCACGGCCGCCCACCTCGACCGGCTGGCCGAACTTTGCAGCGGTCTCCCGCTCGCGCTGGCGGTCGCGTCCGCGCGGGTCAACCGGCAACCGCGGCTCGCCTCCGCGGACGCGGTCGACCGGCTCGGTCTCGCCGAGGACTGGCTGGACCTGCTGACGGTGGCGGACGATCCCGCGTCCGACCTGCGCGCGGTGCTCGACAGCTCGTATCGGACCCTTGGTCCCGAGTGCGCGCGGCTGTTCCGGGCGTTCGGCGTGATCGGCCACCCACTGAGTACAGCGGGTGCCGCGGCAGCAGCGGACCTGGAGTTGCCGGCCGCCACGAAGGCCCTGTACCGCCTCACCGATCTGCACCTGGTGACCGAGTCGGCGCACGGCCGGTACGAGCAACACGCGCTGCTCTCCGCGTTCGCTCGCGAGAAGGCCGGCAAGGAAGACGGCGACGACGTCGTCACGAGGATCGAGGCCCGCCTGCTCGAGTGGTACCTGCACACCGTCCAGGCCGCGTCCGCCGCGATGGGCGTACCGGCCGGGCCCGGGTACGCCGCCGAGCCGCCGCCGGGGTGCCGGCCGCAGGAGTTCACCTCGTTCGGCCAGGCGATGACCTGGTACGCCACCGAGCGCCGGTACCTCGTCCACGCCGTCGTCGACGGGGCCCGGCGGGGTCATCACCGGACCGCGGCGCAGCTCGCGCTGAACCTGTGGACCTACCTCGAACAGATCTGGGACTTCACCGACTCGGCGAAGGTCCAGCAGGTCGCCCTGGACGCCGCGAAGGCGGCCGGCGATCCCCTGCTCGAAGCGTTCGCGGCCAACCAGATCGCGATCAGCGCGGGACGATCGGGCGACGCGCAGGCCGCCTGCGAGATGCTGCGCCGCGCGCTGGAGCTCTTTCGCCAGGTCGGGCACGCCGAGGGCGAGGGGATAGCCCTCGACAACCTCGGTCTGGCCCTGCGCCTGACCGGGGAGTACGACGAGTCCGCGCGCCGGCTCGAGGCCGCACTCGTGACGGCTCGGCGGGACGGCGACGAGCTCCGGACCGCGCGGCTGCTCAACAACCTCGCGGTGACGCAGCTCGCCCTCGAACGCTTCGACGAAGCGGCCGAGTCGGCGACCGAGGCCGTCCGGCTGCACGAGGCCGAGGACGACTGGCGCGGCCTCGCGTACGCACAGGACACCGCCGGGCAGGTCCGGCTGGCGCAGCAGCGGCCGGCCGAGGCGATCCACCATCTGGAGGAGGCGGTCCGGCTCGCGACCGAGTACCAGCTGGCCGTGACCAGCCTCGGGTCCCGGATCAAACTGGGGCACGCCCATTTCGGCGTCGGCAACGTCGAGGCGGCCCGCTCGGCCTGGACAGAGGCGCTGCGTCTGCACGACCAGCTCGCGCCTTGCGACCGCGAACGGCAGCAGGCGACCGGGGACGAGCTGCGCGAACTGCTGGCGAAGGTGACCGGCTGATCGAGCGGCCCCAGGTCAGGCCAGTCCGTCACGGTGCGCGAGCGCGGTCGCCTCGGCGCGGGAGTTGACCATCAGCTTGGCGAAGATCCGGCTGACGTGGGCACCGACGGTGTTGGGCGACAGGTACAGCTCGGCGGCGATCTGCCGATTCGTCAGGCCTCGCGCCAGGACTCGGAGTACCTCTCGCTCCCGCGCGGTCAGGCCATGAGCGCCCGGCGGCTCGGGCTCCTCCCCCGCGCCGAGTCCGGCCCGGCCGGCGAGCTCGTCGATGATCGTCAGCAGTGGCCCCACACCGAGCTCCTCGGCGATCGTCCGGGCCTGGTTGAGCCGGGCAACGGCACCGGCCCGGTTGCTGTTGGTCAACGCCGACTTGGCTCCGGACACCAGCACCCTGGCCAGGTGGTAGCGAATCCCGTTGTTGCGCCAGGCTTCCGCGGCCGCGTCCCAGTCGGCCACAGTCGCCGGTCCGGCCTCGGCGCGGATCGTGAGCAGGTACGGGCGATGGCCGGCGGACGGCTCACCCAACCGATCGACCAAGGCCAGCAGCGTGGTCCGCCGGGCCCGGATCTGGGCACCGATGGCCTGGTTCCGCGGCGCCGCTGCTTGGCGTGCCGTCTGGACCCGGAGGCCGTCGAGGACTACTTGGTAGACATCCGCGGGGACCCAGTGATCGCGGACCTCGAGGAGCCGCTCCACGCACTGGTCGGCGGCCTCGGGATCCCCGAGCGCGAGCTGCAGTTCGAGCCGGGCCAGCTCGGCGAACACCAGGTACCGGGCGGCCGACCGGCTCCGTGTACCGACCTTGCCGCTGACCTCGAGCAGGTCCTGCGCCAGCGCCAGTTCACCGCGTCCGACCGCGATCCACGCGCGAAGTCCCCGAACCGCCGCGTCGAACAGCGGCGGGATCTCGTCCGTGAGCAGCTCGTCCAGCAGGTCCGCCGCCTCGGTCCAGCGGCCGACCTGGAACTGGCAGACGGCGACGACCAGGGCCAGCAACGGACCGCGCGAACGCCGCAGGCCGGTCCGCTCCGCCTGGGCGTACGCCAGCTGGGCGATCGGCAGCGCGGCCTCGATCTGGTCGTCGGACATCAGCGCCCCGGACCACCACTGATGGATGGTGAGCTCGGTCTGCTCGTCACCGGCCGCGCGCGCATGCCGGATGCCGGCCAGGTAGTCGTCCTCGGCCCGCTCGACCTCCGCGGCGATCATCGCCAGCCGGATCCGGCCGGCGTGGCTCCAGGCCAGCCCGAGCGAGTCACCGGCCCGCCCGGCGAGGTCGGCGAGCTCGTCGCAGTACGCGCCGAACTCGCCGAACGCCTCCGTCGTCGCTCCCACCTGGATCGCGGAGATCAGGACCAGCCGCCGGACGTCGTCGTTCCGGCCCGGCCCGAAGAGGCCGAGCGCCTCGCGGATCGCTTCGTGACCACCCGCGTCGGTGCGATTGAGCAGCCGGGCCTGTAAGCAGAGCACCGTGGCCCGGCGCTCCGGCTGGGCGACGGCGTCGAGCGAGGCGAGCGCCTCCTCCGCGTGGGCCAGGCCCCGGCCGGGTGGACCACCGGCGACGGCCGCGGCGACCGCTCGTTCGAGGACGTCCACGCGTTCAGCGCCGATCAGCGCCGCGGCCCCCGGTACCGAGGACCAGTGGTCGAGCACCGTTTCCAGATGCCGGAGCTCCTCGCCGTACGCGGTCCGCCGGTGCAGCTGCCGGCTCGCCTCCCAGGCCGCCGTCAACGCCTCCTTCGGCACCCCGGCCGCCGCCCAGTGAAGGGCGAGCTCGGCAAGCCGGTCCGGGAGGGCCACGGCCGGCAACTCGGTCAATGCTTCGGCGTACCGTCGGTGGAGCTGCCGTCGCTCCGCCGGTAAGAGGTCCGTGTAGACGGCTTCACGAATCAGGTCGTGCCGGAGCTGGTACCCATCCTCGGCGACGACGATCTGGCGGTACTCGACGAGCGTTCGCAGCGCGGTGGACAACGCCTCGCCGGACAGGTCCGACACGAGTGGCAGCAGGCTGTCGGTCACGTGGGCCCCGCCGACCGCGATCGTCGCGAGCAGTTGCCGCGGCTCCACGGCCAGCCGGGCGATCCGGCCGAGCAGGAGGCCCCGAAGAGTCGTGGTCCCGAGATCGGTCGCGCCGCTGAGCGACTCGACGAAGAGCGGGTTACCGCCACTGCGCCGGTGGACCACGGCAGCGAACCACGGATCGACCGGCCGGCCCGTCACGGCCGCCAGTTGCTCGACGACCTCGGCACGGTTCAGCGGTTCGAGATCGAGCGCGACGACCTCCGACCGGCGGCGAAGCTCGCCCAGCAACTGCCGGACCGGGTGTTCCAGACCGAGTTCGCCGGTCCGGATCGTGCCGATGAGCAGCAGCCCTGGTCCGAGCAGGCTGCGCGCGAGGTGGACGAACAGGTCCCGGCTCGCGTCGTCGGACCAGTGCAGATCCTCGACCACCAGGACCGTCGGCCGCTCCTCGGTCAGCCGGGCGACCAGGGCCACGAACTCGCGCAACAGCCGGCTCCGCTCGGTGGCCGACTCCAGCTCGAGGAACTCCGGCGACGCGTCGGCCGCGTCCCCCGACGGACCGGCGAGCCACTCCGTCAGTCCCCGGCCGAGGACCGCTTCGCCCGGTTCCCGGCCCAGTTGACGGATCAGCCGGCGGAGCATGGTCGTGAACGCCGCATAGGGCACGCCGGCCGTGGCCAGCTCCAGGCACCCGCCGACGAGGACGAGCGGATCGCCGGGGAGTTCGCCGACCACGGCCTCGACCAGGCGGGACTTGCCGATCCCGGCCTCACCGGAGATCAGGACCGTGACGTTCTGCTCGTCCCGGGCCCGGTCGTACCCGGCGCGGATCGCGGCCAGCTCCGCTCCACGCCCGATCAGCTGCGAGCTGGTCGTCGTCCGTCGCACCTGGTGTCGTGCCCTTCCCTGAGCCGGTCGAGGCTCCATTGGACACGACGGTGCGCCGGTGCGGCAATCACGTGACGTCGGTGTGGCGGCGCAGCACCGTGAGCGTCAGCAAGGCACTGCCGAGCAGGAGGACCGCGCCCGCGATCGCCACCACCCGCAGCCCACTCGCGAACGCGGCCTTGGCCACCAACTCCATCTCGCTGCCGAGCTGCCCGGGGAGTTGCTGGGCGGCCGCGATCGCCGGCCCGACACCCTGCCGGGCCTGCGCCACCCATCCGTCCGGCAGCCCGGCTGGGAGGTTGCTGTCGAGCTGCCCGCGGTACACGACGGTGCCGAGGCTGCCCAGCGACGCGATGCCCAGGGCGATCCCGGCCTCGCTGCTGGTCTCGGACATCGACGCGGCCGACCCGGCCCGCTCCGGCGGCGCACTGGCGAGGACCAGGTTCATGGTCAGCGCCATCGGCAGCCCGATCCCGAACGACGCCAGCGCGAGCCCGGCGACGAGTGCACCGACCCGGCCGCTGCCGTCGGCACCCATCGTGATCAGCAGGCCGGCGGCGGCCAGGACCAGCCCGAGCGCCATCGTCTGCGCGGTCGACCGGCGCTTGGCGATCCGCGGAGCCAGGTTGAGCCCGATCACCATGGTGACGTTCTGCGGGATCAGCCAGAGCCCTGCCTGCAGCGGCGAGAGCCCGCCGACCACCTGCAGGTAGACGGCCGCCTGGAACGAGATCCCCGCCATCACCACCCCGGCGGCCAGCATCACGCCCAGCGCCGCGCTGAACCTGGGGAACCGGAACAGCCGCATGTCCAGCAGCGGGTCGGCCAGCCGGTGCTGCCGGCGCGCGAACGTGATCCCGATCGCCACCCCGGCCACGATCGCCAGCGCCGGCAGCGTCGCCCAGCCCGAGCGGGCCAGTTCCTTCAGGCCCCAGATCGCCGGCAGGATCGCGGCCAGCGAGAGCAGCACGCTGAGCAGGTCGATCCGCCCGGCCGACTCGTCGGAGTACTCGGGCAGCAGGATCGGCCCGAGGATCAGCAGCAGCACCATCACCGGGACGCCGAGCAGGAACACCGAGCCCCACCAGAACTGCTCCAGCAACACCCCGCCGATCACCGGACCGACCAGCATGCCGCCGATGAAACAGCTGAACCAGATCCCGATCGCCTGCCCCAGCTGGACCGGATCGTGGAACATGTTGCGGATCAGCGCCATCGTCGACGGCATCAGGCTCGCCCCGGCGATGCCGAGCAACGCCCGGGACAGGATCAGCAGTTCCGGGCTGCTCGAGTAGGCGGCCAGGACCGACAGGATCCCGAACGCCGCGCCGCCGATCAGCAACAGCCGGCGCCGCCCGATCCGGTCGCCGAGAGTTCCCATCGTGACCAGGCAACCGGCCAGCAGGAACGAGTAGATGTCCAGGATCCACAGCTGCTCGACGCCGTTCGCCCCCAGGTCGGCGCTCAGCTCCGGGAGCGCCAGGTAGAGCACGCTCACGTCGAGCGACAACAACAACGTGGGCAGGGCCAGGACGGCCAGCCCGATCCATTGCCGCCGGCCCCGCCCGGGGCGCGGCCACAGTCACTTCACTCATCAGTTCTTTCCCTTCGGTTCACCAGGTGGGCCGGGCGGGACTCAGAGCAACGGCCGGACCTCGACGGCACCCCGGCGCACGGCCGGGTTGCGGCGACCGACCTCGAGCGCGTGGTCGGCGTCCCGGGCCTCGATCACCAGGAACCCGGCCAGTACCTCGGCCGTCGCGGTGAACGGGCCGTCGGCAACGGTCTCGCCACGGACGGTGCGCGCGGCCGTACTCCCCTCCAGCGCGTAGCCGGAGACGATCTTCACGCCGAGCTCCTCGAGCTCGGCCCCGTGCCGCTCCTGCGCGGCCAGCTCCTCCGGCGGGATGTCGGCCAGAGCGGCCGGCGCCGGCAGGTACAACATGATGGCGAACTGAGCCATGAGCGTTCTCCTTCGTCAGCGGCCGGTCCCGGCCGCGGGGACCACGACGGCGAAGTGCCGCGCGGTACCCCGAGCCTCGCCGTCACCGGCACCCCGGCACATCACGTGAACAGGTGACCTCCGGGTCCGAAGAACGCCCGGTGAGTGAGGCCGAAGGTCCCGGTGAGCGCGGACCGATCGGCCCGTGCGGTACCCCGATCGGGCCGGGGATGCTCGGGACAGGAGGTGGATCCGTGCGTCACGTGGAGTCCAAGATCGTGCGCGTGCCCTGGGTACGGCAGCTGGTGATCGACACCGGCCGGGCCGCGCACCACCGGCACGCGATCCACGGTCTGTTCGAGGTCGACGTCACCTCAGCTCGGGATGCGCTGAGCCGACAGGGTCACGCGCCGTCGTTCACCGCGTTCGTGATCCACTGCGTGGCCCGCGCGGTCGCCGCCGATCCCGGGGTCCAGGCGTACCGCGATCTCCGGGGCCGTGAGGTCGTGTTCGACCAGGTCGACATCGGCGTACCGGTCGAGGTGGACGTCGAGGGGACGCCGTTCGCCTTCACCCACGTACTCCGCGACGCCGCTCGCCGCACGGTCGACGAACTCTCCCGCGAACTCCACCAGGTCAAGACGACTCCAGGCGACAGCCCGTCCGTCCGCAAGGCGTCATGGGCCCGGGCGTACCTGGTGCTGCCCGGCTTCGTCCGCGTCGGCCTGCTTGGTGGATTGCACCGATGGCCGTACCGGCAACGTGCTCTCGCCGGGACCGTCGGCGTGACCGCGGTCGGGATGTTCGGCGCGGGTGGTGGGTGGGGTATCGGGTTCCAGCTGCACACCTTGAGCGTCGTCGTCGGCGGCATCACCCGGCGCCCGATCCTCTTCCAGGGCAGGCTGGTCGAGCGGGAGTTCCTGCAGCTCACCGTCAGCGTGGACCACGACATCGTCGACGGCGCCCCCACGGCCCGCTTCGTCCGCCGGCTCCGCGAACTGCTGACCGCCGCCGACGGGATCGTCCCCGATCCGGCCAAGGGCGCCCGGGCACAGAAGGTCAGCTGACGCGCGGCTGGACGGCCGTCTTGTCGGCGCGAGCGACGCGGAGCAGCACCCGGTACCGCAGGTTGGGCAGGCCGATCACGCGGGACAGGTCCGTGACAACGCGGGAGACGGTTGTGTGGACGTCCTGAAGATCGGCGCTCGGCTCGACGGTGCACTGCAGCTCGGCGACGAGCTCGCCGCGATCCGCGACCACCCGGCCGGAGCCGTCCCGGATCTCGGGCCGCTGGGCCAACGTCGCCGCCGCGGCACCGACCGCCGCGTGAGCATCGGCGGACAACCGGCCGCTCCGATCGCCACCAGGCAACGAGAACCGGCCACCGACCCGGCGCGGGAGATGCCGGACGAGCCACCACAGCCCGAGCATGACCAGCACGACGCCCGCCGTACCCGTTGCCCAGGGCCACCATTCCGTCCCGGTGGGGTCGGCCGGGGCGTACACCTCGATCCGGTCGCCGAGGCCGGGCAGCTCGCCGTACCGCCAGGCGATCGCCAGCCCGCCGAGGGCGACGAGGACCAGCGCGACAATCGTGCCGATCAGCCGGTCGAGGACGACCACTCCGCGCCGCATGTCACTCCTCCCGGACCAGGACGCTCAGCCGCGGCGACGGGGTGAGACCGCGCAGCCGCTCCGTCACCACCTCGCACACTTCACCGCGTACCCGCTCCCGGTCGCCGAACGTTGCCGTCGTCAATCGAATGCGGCGTCCCTTACCGGTGGCGGATACCCCGGTCACCGAGTCGACCCGGGCCGCGCTGTTCGCCGCCAACCGCGCTGCGTCCGACGGGCGGATCCAGACCAACTTGGCCGCGTCGTCCACGACCAGATGCGTGCGTCGGCGGGGCTTCAGCGTCGCGACCAGCAGCACGATCCCGATGACCGCCACGGCGATCCCGGCCGGCAGCAACCAGCTCATCGGCTCCACCTCGAAAGTCTGCCCGAACCAGGACCGCGGGACCGCGGGACCATCGAGCAGACCGACGGCGCTCAGCATCTCCCCGATGAGCACCACCCCGACCCCGATCACCACCAGAGCCGCGCAAACCCCCACCCCCGAAGCCGCCGGCCCAGCCACCGGCCCGCGCGCCGCCATCACACCACCCGCAGCGCTCGCCACGGAGGCCGATTCGGTCGCGGGGGCGACGGCGATGACGTCCACGTCGACCCGGTCCACGCCGAGGCCGGTGAGGCGCTCGACGTCGGCCGTGACGTCCCGGCGTACCTCGGCCGCCACCTGGTCGAGGGGATGACCCCACGCCGCGGCGACCTGGACCTCGAGGCGGGTCCGCCGGCCCGCGATGACGGCGCGCGCCTTCGGCAGGCCGCGGCCGATCGCCGCGTTTCTCCGCAGCACCGCGCCGTGCTGCCGAGCGGTGATCTCGGCGATCCGCTCCACCGCGCGCTGGGCGATCTCCAGCCGGCCCCGATCACCCCCGTGCGCGACCGGGCCCGGCGCCTGGGCGGCGGGGAGAACAGTCTCAGCCACGACCGCGGCGGGAGAGCAGGTCGTCGAGACCCTTGCTGCCGTCGGACAGGAACCGGCCGACCGCGAACCCGACGGCGCCCAGCACCAGCGCGAGCAGGAACCCGGCGAAACCACCGGCCGCACTCGCGACGGCGATCAGCAGACCGGCGAACAAGCCGATCGTGGATGTACTCACGAACCCTCCTCCGTCATCACTGTCCTCGGCGCTGACCTGGTTCAGTCGCCGGTCACCGCACCCGGCGCTCGACCGGCGCCTCGTCGGTGTCCTCGGCGTCGTCCTCGCCTTCGAGGTGGACGTCGCTGACCGCGATGTTCACCTCGGTGACCTCCAGCCCGGTCATCCGCTCGACCGCGGCGATCACGTTGCCGCGGATCGCGGTGGCCAGGTCGGCGATGCTCACGCCGTACTCGGCGACCAGCTCGATGTCGACCGCCGCCTGCTTCTCGCCGACCTCGACCGACACGCCCTGGGACAGGTTGGTCCGCGACCCCGGGATGCGGTCCCGCAGCAGGCCGACGGCGCGCGCCGCCCCGCCGCCGAGCGCGTGCACCCCGGCGATCTCACGGGTGGCGATCCCGGCGATCTTGGACACCACCACGTCGGCGATCGAGGTCCGGCCGCCCGGCGTCCCGTCGACTTCGGTGCTGTCGGCAACGACCTCGGTACCGGCGGTCCCGGTACCGGTGGACCGCTTCGGGCCGGACTTCGTGGTCAGGGTTTCGGTCATCGGGGATGCCTTTCTGGTCAGCGGTCGCGCCCGGAGTTCGAGCCTTACGCCGGACAGACATCGCGACGACCGCAAACGTCACGGTCCCAGCGGAACTCTTTCCGGCGACTCCGCCGCACCTACGCCGGGTGCGTGATGTGTCTCACAGTTGGAGAGCCAGAACTCACCGTGACGTCCGGGCCCCTGTCGTCGTCTACCCAGCATGGGTGGCCTCCAGCAGTCCACGGCGACCGCGCCGAGCGGTGCGGTGACACGTCCAGAGGCGGTGGACCTCGACGAGGCGACGCTGGTGGCGCGGGCCCGGGACCGCGATCCGGTGTCGTTCGAGCTGCTGGTCCGCCGGTACCAGCGCCGCATCTACACGCTCTGCCTGCGAATGCTGAACGGCGCCACCGGCGATGCCGAGGACGTCGCCCAGGAGACCTTCGTGACCGCGTGGCGGCGGTTGCCCGAGATCCGCGACGACGCGGCGTTCGGCGGCTGGCTCTACCGGACCGCCACCAACAAGTGCCTCACCCTGCTCCAGCGCCGCCGGCCGACCCTCGATCTCGACGAGGACAACCCGCCGCCGGATCCGCGGCCGGGCGGCGACCCGGAGCGGACCGCGAGCAGCAGCGCCGCGATGCACGCGCTGTCCGAGGCTCTGCAGAAGTTGCCGCCCCCGCAGCGCGCCTGCTGGTTGCTCCGTGAGGTCCACGGGCGCTCGTACCAGGAGATCGCCGAGCTGGTCGGTACCACGCCCACGGCCGTCCGCGGCCGGATAGCCCGAGCCCGCGCCGAGCTCGCGGAGGTGATGAAGCCATGGAGATGAATCCACGGCCAGGGACTCAGCTCACGGGGACTCACCCGTTGCCGTGCGGCCGCACCGTCGAGGCCGTCTGGGACGAGCTCGAGTCGGCGCAGCACGATCCACACCCCGATCCGCATCTGGCCGACTGCCCGCACTGCCAGACCGCGAAGGCCGGTCTGGAGGAGCTCGCCGTGGCCACCGCGTTGCTCATCGACGAACCGGTCGACGTCCCGACCGGCATGCTGGACCGTGTGATGACCGCGGTCCGCGCCGACCTGAACCTTGGCAAGACCCTCCCGTTGTCGGCACATGTCGAGCTGTCCGTCCCCGCTCTCGCCGCCGTCCTCCGGTACGCCGTGGACGCGGTCCCCGGGATCCGGGCCAGGCAGTGCCGCGTCGAGCTCTCGGCCGACCGGGCGGACGCGATCGACGTCCGGATGACGGTCGCCCTGAAGTTCGGGACCGGCCAGGTCCTCGCTCTCGACGAAGCGCGCACCCGCGTCGCGGCCGTGGTCCGCGCCCAGGTCGGTCTCGCCCTCGACCGGCTCGACTTCGAGGTCGTGGACGTCTGGACGGAGCCCCGGTGAGCGCGGAACCACTCCGTCCGCACACCCCGCCCGACCGCGAGGTCGAGCGCATCGCCCTCGCCGAGGCGGCCGCCCAGGCAGCTCGTGCGATCCCGGGCGTCGTCCGCCTTCAACCAGGCCTCGTCGGCCTGCTCAAACAGCTCGCCGCCCAGACCTGGGAACGCGCCACCGGCCGCCCGGTCCCCGACGTGGCCGGCGTGGACGTCGACCTCACCGAGGACCGGCTGAAGATCGACCTCCGCCTGGTCGTCACCGCCACCCACCCGGCGGCCACCATCGGTGAGGACACCCACCGGGCCGTCACCAAGGCCGTCGAAGCCCGCACCGACCGGACCCCCACCGTCCGCATCCTCATCGCCGAGATCGAACTGCCCGGCGAGAGGTGAGCGGTCAGGGCTGGGCGATCGGTCAGGACTGGGCGATCGATCAGGGCTGGGCGGCCCGGATCATCGCGTCGCGGGGGATCAGCTTGATGCGCTCGCGGCCCTCGGCCTGGCCGAGGGTCTGCTCGTGGGCGTCGAGGCGGGTCCAGCCGTCGGCGTCGACGACGGTGGCGCCGCGGGCGGTGAGGTGGTTGAGGATGGCGTCCGGATCGGTCAGCTCGGGGCGGGGCAAACCGTCCAGATCTTCGAGCAGGCCGGCGATCGTCTCGGCCGCGTCGGACTTGGTGTGGCCGATCAGGCCGATCGGGCCGCGCTTGATCCAGCCGGTGACGTAGAGGCCGGGCAGGGGGACGTCGTCCAGGTCGAGGACCCGGCCGCGATCGTTGGGCATCACGCCGGCCTGGTGGTCGAACGGGAGCTCGGGCAGGTGCGACGAGAGGTACCCGACCGCGCGGTACACGGCCTGCACCGGGGTTTCGACGTACTCCCCGGTGCCGCGGACGGTGCCGTCGCCCTGCAGTTCGGTGCGCTCGGTCCGCAGTCCCTCGACGCGGTCGGTGCCGAGGATCTCGACCGGCGCGTGGCACAGGTGGATGTGGATGCGGTGTTCCGCGCCGGTCGGTTCGGCCTCGAGGTACTTCAGCAGGGTGTCGACGACCAGCCGGGTGCCCTTGCTGGAGCTGATCGCGCGCTGGCTCGCCGCGTCGATCTCGAAGCCCTCGGGATGCACGATCACGTCGACCGACGGGGAGTGCGAGAGCTCGCGCAGTTCCATCGGGGTGAACTTGAGCTGCGCCGGACCACGGCGCGCGAACACGTGCACATCCGTGGCCTGGTTGGCCTTCAGCCCCTGGTACACGGTGGCCGCGATCTCGGTCGTGAGCTGCTCGTCGGCCGGTTTCGCCAGCATCCGGGCCACGTCGAGCGCCACGTTGCCGGCCCCGATCACCGCGACGTGCCGGGCGTCCAGCGGCCAGTCCCGGGGGACGTCGGGGTGACCGGCGTACCAGCTGACGAAGTCGGCGGCACCGTGGCTGCCGGGCAGGTCGACGCCGGGGATGTCGAGGGCACGGTCCGCGATCGCGCCGGTCGCGAAGATCACGGCGTCGTAGTGCCGGCGCAGGTCCTCGAGCTTGAGGTCGGTGCCGAAGTCGACGTTGCCGAGGAACCGGATCCGGTCCCGGCCGACGACCCGGTGCAGCGCCTTGATGATCTCCTTGATCCGCGGGTGGTCCGGCGCCACGCCGTACCGGACCAGGCCGAACGGGGCCGGCAGCCGCTCGATCAGGTCGACGTGGGCCCGCTCGTGCTCCTTGGTCAGAATGTCGGCGGCGTAGATCCCGGCCGGCCCGGCGCCGACGACGGCGACTCGGAGGTCTCTCACGATTTCCCCAGTAGGTAGGTAAGGCTTGCCTAAGCAACGGTACGGGCCGGGATCGCTCGCCACCAAACCTTGAGATTCAGTTCACACGCCCGGATCAGGCCACCCGCAGGACGAAGACGAAGGTGGCGACGCACAGCGCGAGCATCCCGGTCGCGTTGGCGAAGAGGTTCCGCGAGTAGTCGTGGGCGCGCAGGTGCATGACGATCGCGACCACGAAGTACGCGACCAGGGCCGCGGTGGTCAGCACGGCGAGCGGCGTGACCCAGATCCCGAGGACCAGGCCGGCCGCCGCGGCCAGCTTCAGCGGCGTGAGCACCCACCACAGCCGCCGCGGGAACCCGACGTCGAGGAGACACTGCTGGACGAACCGGACCGGCTTCAGGCAGAGCAGTGCGTCGGTGAACTGGACGACGGCGAGGGCGGCGAGCGGCCACCACGGGTCGAGCATGGCAAGGTTCCTCTCGGGTCTGGTCGGTCCGGCGCGTCGATGACGGGACAGCTGGGCCGGACGTGACATGCCGAACGTCACACCTGGACCGCCTGCCCCGTCATCCACCGTGAGCACCGACAGAAACGGGAGCGGCATGGCCATCGATCCGCGGGTCTGGCAGCAGCAGCGCGGCTACCTGCTCGCGATCGCGTACCGGTTGCTCGGCAGCGTCACCGACGCGGAGGACGCCGTCCAGGAAGCGTTCCTGCGGCTGGAACGCGTCGACCTGGACGACATCGCCGAGCTCCGGGCCTGGCTGACCACGGTCGTGTCCCGGATCTGCCTGGATGAACTGCGGTCGGCCAGAGCCCGGCGCGAGACCTACGTCGGACCGTGGCTCCCCGAACCCTTGGTCGGCGTGGAGCCGCCGCTCGACCCGGTCGACCAGGTGGCCCAGCAGGAGTCCGTCCAGATGGCGATGCTGCTCGTCCTCGAACGGCTGAGCCCCGCCGAGCGGACCGCGTTCGTCCTGCACGACGTGTTCGGCCTGGAGTTCGCCGAGATCGCGGACATCGTCGGGCGGTCCGTGGTCGCGTGCCGCAAGCTCGCCTCCCGGGCCCGCGCCCAGGTCCGCGCGGGCGCCCCGCGGTTCGACGTCAGCTCGGACGACCGGCACCGGGTGATCGTGGCGTTCCAGGCGGCCGTCGAAGGCGGCGACGTCGAGGGGCTGGTCCGGCTGCTCGACCCGGAAGTGGTGTTCCGGACCGACGGCGGTGGCGTCGTGGCGGCCGCCCGCCGGACCGTGGCCGGCCCCGACCGGGTGGCCCAGCTGCTCTTCGGCCTCAACGACCTGTACGCCGACGCGAGTCAGCGGATGGCCGTCGTCAACGGTGGACCCGGCCTGGTGATGGAACGCGACGGCATCGTGATCGCGGTCGCCACCATCACCGTGACGGACGACGCGGTGACCGCGATCGACGTGATCGTCAACCCGGCCAAGCTCCGGCACGTCCACCCCGGCTAGGAGTTTGCCCCCAGCAACTACGCCGGCGACCAGATCGGCCGCAGCGGCGCGAGACCCTCCTCGACGTACTCCGCGATCGGCCGCTCACCGCCGTCCAGGTACCACTGCTCCAGCGCGGCGAAGTACCCGAACACGAGCGCGTTCGCCGCCACCCGCGCCTGCGTCTCGGTCAGCCGGCCGTGCCCGGCCATCGTCACGGCGATCCGCCGGCCGGCCCGGTCGAGGGTCGCGCACGCGGCCATCCGGACCGACGGCTGCTGGAAGAAGTAGCGGATCCGGCGCCACGGACCCGGCTCGGACCGCGGCGCCCCGTCCGGTGTCTCCTCGTACCGCCGCACGATCCGCACCAGGCTGCCGACCGGGTCGTCCAGGTCGAGCAGGTCGGCCAGCGCCGCCTCGCTCATGGTGTCGAACTCGTCGGCGACCAGCAGTCCTTCCTTGGTGCCGAAGTACCGGTAGACCGACGACGGCGAGACCTCCGCCGCCGCGGCGATCTCCTCGATCGTGACGGCGTCGAACCCGCGCTCGTCGAACAGATCGAGCGCGCATTCCTGGATCGTCCGCCTGGCCTTCTCCCGCCGGCGTTCCCGCAGCCCGGTTCCCATCCGCCGAGCGTACGAGATCGCCGGCTCGTTCAGCAAGTGACTCTCAAAAGAACTTGACTGTCCGCTAACCGCGTTCGTACAGTCACTCGCATGAGACAGTCACTTTCCGAAAAGTCTTCGGCCTCGTCGCCCGCGGTCCTGGCAGCGGTTGTCCTTTCCGTCGCGCTGACGGTGGCCGCGGTCATCGACCAGAGCGGCGGTCAGGCACTCGTCGAGCACGCCGAAGCCGCGTACGCGTCGTACGGCAAGGCGCCGTCGGCCGGCCTGCTGTACGGGCTGCTCCACACCGTTGCCGTCGTCAACGTTCTGCTGTGGCTGGTGGTGTTCGGGGTCGCCCGCTCGAAGCGCCGCGCCGCGGGCGTCCTGGCCGTGATCGCGGTCCTGATCTCGGCGAGCGTCGCGGTCGTGTTGCTGACGGCCTCCGAGTACGGCGAGCGCATCTTCCCGCCGCTGTGGGGCGTGCTCGCGATCCTGCCGGCCGTCGCGGGCGCCTTCGCGACCGCGCGTCTCTTCCGCCGCGCCAGTTGACGATCCCGCCGCGACGAACGGTCGCCGGCCGGCTGTACGAGGTCAAACGGCGGATGTACCGCGGCGGCCGGGCCGGCGCCGTGGCGCGGATCCTCAACCGCCTCTCCGCGAAGCTGTACGCGGCCGGCCTGCTCCTACCGAGTCACGCCGTCACCCTGGAAGTCACCGGCCGCCACACCGGCCGCCCGGTCCGCCTGCCCGTCGCGATCACCGAGTACGACGGCGCGCGGTACGTGGTCTCGATGCTCGGCCCGGACGCGCACTGGGTCCGCAACGTCCGGGCCGCCGGAGGCCAGGTCGCCCTGCATCGACGCGGCCGGACGGCCGCACGACTCGAAGAGGTACCGCCGGCCGACCGCGCCCCGATCCTGCGGCAGTACCTTGCTGTGGCGCCCGGTGCTCGGCCACACTTCCCCGTCGATCGACGCGCACCGCTGACCGCCTTCGAGGAGATCGCCGGCCAGTACCCCGTCTTCCGGATCCTGATCTAGTGCCCCGCGTCGGAAGTTGTGCAACAGAACTTCCGACGCGGGGCACTAGAGGCTCGGCGAAGTCAGTCAGCACGTGATCCGCGGGGGTCGCCTCGATCAGTTGTGATCGTTGCGGACGTCACGAACGCCAGCGCGCCGGATCGGTGCCGAAGGCTCCGTTGTTCGCGAAGGCCAGCTCCGCGAAGCGTTCGCCGATCAGGCGGTGGGTCGCCGCGTCGGGGTGCAACGCGTCCCGCAGCGGCAACTCGGTGGCGTCCGCCTCGCCGTACAGCCGGCGGCCGTCCAGGTAGTACAGGTGGGGATCCTGCTCCGCCCGCTGCGCCACGATCCGGGCCAGCTCCGCCCGGACGACGTTCAGCGTGAGCTTGCCGGCCGCCACTTCCGCGGGATCACCCTGCGCGCGGAACCGTACCTCGCCGGCGGCCAGCGCTTCGGGATCCAGGGCCGCCGGTCCTGGGGTGTCCTCGTGGATCGGGCAGAGGATCGACGACACCACCAGCAACGGGGTCGTCGGGTGACCCTCCCGCACGGTGTCGAGGAACCCGTGGACCGCGGGCGTGAAGGCCCGCAGCCGCATCAGGTCGGCGTTCACCACGTTGATGCCCAGCTTGATGCTGATCAGGTCCGCCGGAGTGTCCCGGAGGACGCGGGCGGTGAACGGATCGAGCAGGGCGCCGCCCCCGAAGCCCAGGTTGACCAGGTCCACCTTGCCGAGCGACGCGGCCAGCGCGGGCCAGATCGTCGACGGGCTGGTCGCGTTGGACCCGTGGCTGATCGAACTGCCGTGATGCAGCCAGACCGGGCGATCGCCGGCCGGCACCGCGGCGACGGGCGCATCGGTGCGCAGGGCGACGAGCTCGGTGGTCTCGTCGTGCGGCAGCCAGATCTCGACCGTCTTCGGGTCCGCGCTCAGCCCGGTGAAGCGCACCGTCCCCGGCGCCCCTGGCCGGGTCTCCCAGGTCCCCGCGGTCACGTCGATCAGCAGCTTGTTGCCGCCCGCAACCACACCCTGAGCGGCCAGGCGGCCGTCGACGAGCAGGTCGTACACGCCGTCCGGTCGCGGCGGTGCCCCGGCGTAGACCCGCTTGGTGGGCACGGAGTCCAGCTCGATCGCGGTGGCCGCGGTGCTGAAGACCAGGCGCACCCCGGACGGCTGGGACTCGGCCATCGCGAGCTGCGGATCCGCTGACTGTGCTCGGGCCGTCGCGGTCAGCCGGTGCGGCAGTACGCCGGTCCCGGTTCGCTCCAGTTCGATGACGCCGCGGAGCAGGTCGGCGGTGATGGGTGTGGTGATCCAGTCGGTCATGGTGATCCCCGTCGGTCAGGTCGGCCAGTTCGTGAGGAGGGCGTCGAGGGCGTCGATGATGCGGACCCAGGTCTCGTCGCTGTCGGGCGCGCTGTGACTGAACCCACCACCGAGCTCGAGACTGACGTACCCGTGGAAGACGCTGCCGAGCAGGCGGACGGCGTGCGTCTGCTCCGGCTCGGCCAGGTCGTACCCGCGTAGGATCGCCCGGGCCAACTCGGCGTGCCGTGGTCCCGCGCTCGCGGCCGCCGTCTCCGGATCGAGCCGGAACTGCATCGCGGCGTACCGGCCCGGGTGCTCGCGGGCATAGGAGCGGTACACATCCGCGAGGGCGGCGATCGCGTCCCGTCCGGACCGGCCGGCCAACGCGTCGGCGCCCTGGTCGGCGAGCTCTTCGAGGGCCAGCAAGGCGATCCGCGTCTTCAGGTCCTGCGAGCTGCGGACGTGCGAGTACAGGCTCGCCACCTTCACGTCGAACCGCCGCGCCACGGCGGACACGGTGACCTGCTCGAACCCGACCTCGTCCGCCAGCTCCGCGCCGGCCCGGGCGAGGCGGTCGGGCGTCAGTCCGGCGCGCATCCCACTCCCCTCTCTTTTCCTACACACATTCTGCATTTACCTAAAGCCTTTAGGCAAGGCAGAGCGTGCGCGCTCACACCGCGAACTCTCCGATGGTCAGCGAGCCGCCTGGGCGAGCAGCCCGTCGACGAAGGCGCGCAGGCCCTCGGCGTAGGTGTCCTGCGCGGCGAGGACCGGCCACTGGTTGCCGACGGCAGCGAGCTGCGGGACGTCGGCGGGATCGAGGTCCGCGAAGAAGGTGGCCTGGCCCGGCCGGTCGGGGTCGGAGTGGGCGCGGACGAGGATCTCGCCGACCGTGTAGTACCAGAGGCCGCGGAAGACGTGGACGGCCTGCTCCGGCGTACAGCCGGCGTCGACGGCACCGGCGACGACCACCTCCACCATCCGCACGGCCGGGGCGCCGAGCCGGCCGAGCAGCCCGTCGGTGGTGAGCACCTCGGCGGCCCACGGCCAGGCGGACAAGGAGTCGTGGATCACCACGGCTGCCGCGACGAGGCGGTCCCGCGGTTCGCTCGGCAGGTCGGCGACGACGGTCCGGTCGAAGTGCTCGTTGAGCAGCTGGATCAGCAGATCCTCGCGGTCACGGACGTGGTGGTAGAGGGTCGTCGGGCCGATCCCGAGCTCGGCGGCCAACCGGCGGACGGTGAGCTTCTCCCAGCCGTCGCGGTCGATGAGCCGGCGGGCGGCCGCCAGGATCTGGGCGCGGGAGGTGACCGGCGGGCGGCCGGTCCGGCCGGAGGCCGGTTTCGAACGAGGCACGGTCCCATCATGCTGGCTCACCCCACTCACGCGGTGCCACGGGCTTGACCGGTCGACAGCCGCCGGGACCCGGTGATACTTTTGGAACATGTTCCTAAAGTCTACCGCAGCACCTCCGGCCGTCGAGCGGGCGGGAGTGACACTCGCCGCCGTGGCCGTCGTGCAGTTCATGGTTTCGCTGGACCTGTCGGTCGTGAACGTCGGTCTTCCCCAGATCGCCGCCGGTCTCGGCTTCGGTGCGGCGAACCTGCCGTGGGTGATCCACGCCTACGCCCTCGCGTTCGGCGGGTTGCTCCTGCTCGGCGGCAAGGCCGCCGATCGGTACGGACGCAAGCGGGTCCTCCTGCTCGGTCTGGGCCTGTTCGGTCTCGCCTCGCTGCTCGGCGGGTTCGCGCAGGCACCCGGCCACCTGGTCGCCGCTCGCGCCGTTCAGGGAGTCGGCGCGGCCGCACTCGCCCCGGCCGCCCTGGCGTTGCTGACCGCAACGTTCCCGACGGGTCGGCCGCGCGTCCGCGCCTTCGGGGTCTGGAGCGCGATGAACGCGGCCGGTGGTGCCCTCGGCGTCCTGATCGGCGGACTGCTCACCGAGTACGCCGGCTGGCGGTGGGTGATGTTCGTGAACGTCCCGATGGCCGCTGTCGCCGTCGTCCTCGCGCAGCGCGGGATCAACACCGACGCCCGCCCGGTCCGTACCGGGCGCCCGGACGTCGTCGGTGCCGTCCTCGCGACCTCGGGGGTGACGCTGTTGGTGTTCGGCATCGTGCGCACCGATCGGTACGGGTGGACCTCGCCCGTCACCGTCACCACCGTGGTCGTCGCGGTCGCGTTGCTGGCCGGGTTCGTCCGGCTCGAACGGATCACGACCCGCGAACCGCTCATCCGCCTCGGCCTCTTCGCGCATCGCTCGGTCGCGGGCGCCAACGCGTACAACCTGCTAGTCGGTGCGGCGATGGCGTCGGCGTTCTACTTCGTTTCCCTTTATCTGCAACGGGTTCTGGGCACCGGTCCCGCGCTGACCGGGCTGCAGTTCCTGCCGTTCGCGCTCGGGGTCGTCGTCGGGTCCGTGCTCGCCATCAAGCTCGGGTACCGGGTGGCGCCGTGGATCCTGCTGGTCACCGGCGGGCTGATGACGGCCACCGGGTTCGCCTGGTTCGGGCTGATCAGCGTGGACGGCGCGTTCCTCACCGACGTACTCGGGCCGTCGATCTTCGCGAGCATCGGCTTCGGTCTTTGCCTCGGGCCCGTTGTCTCTCTCGCGACGGTGGGTGTCCCGCCGCACGAGGCCGGGACCGCGTCCGGCCTGCTCAGCAGCTCGCGTCAGATCGGCGCATCGCTAGGCCTTGCCGCGCTGGGCACCGCGGCCAACCACCGCACCGGCCAGAGCGACGCGCCTGCCGCACTCAACGACGGATACGCCCTCGGCCTCACCCTGAGTGCCGTCCTCCTGGTCGGCGCGGTCCTCATCGCTCTCACCGTGCTTCGTCGCGTGCCGGACAGCCGCTGAGCGATGGTCGACGGTCAGTTCCACCCTGATCGAAGCCGTTGACTCTGTCCGGGCCCGCTCGGAGACTCGGGGCAATCGATTTCGGATCGTCGTCCGCCCCGGCGAAAGGGTTCACTTCATGTCCCCATCCACTCCCTCCGACCAGACCCGGCCCGAACCGGCCGCGGCGCAACCGTCGCGGCGCCGGCTGTTGCTCGGCGTCCCCGCGCTGGCCGTCGCCACGGCGGTGGCCACCACCGTCACGACGCAGACCGCGCAGGCCGCTCCGCAGGCCAAGCCGCAGGTGTTCGAGTGCGCGGCCGACCTGCTGCGGGGGGCGTGATGGCGACGATTCCCTGGCTGGCCGACGTGCTGCGCGCGGCCGGCGTCGAGGTCGTTGAAGAAGGCAACTGGCAGGGCCGGGCGGTGGCCGGCTCGTTCAACCCGATCGGCGTGCTCTGGCACCACACCGCGGCCTCCACCTCCAGCCCGAGCAATCCGCATCCCGGCCTGAACGTCGTCATCAACGGCCGGCCCGACCTGCAGGGGCCGCTGGCCCAGGCGCTGGTCGACTACAACGGCGTCTTCCACGTCATCTCGGCCGGTCGCTGCAACCACGCCGGCCCGGCCCGGGTCAGCGGCCCGATCCCGGCCGGTGACGGGAACACCATGCTGATCGGCTGGGAGATCGACTACAACGGGGTCTCCCAGGAGATGAGCCCGGCGCAGTACACGGCGTCGGTCAAGGCGACCGCGGCCGTACTCGCCCGGCTCGGCAAGGACGCCAGCTTCGCCCGTGGTCACCGCGAGACCAGTACGACCGGCAAGATCGATCCGTACGCGATCAACCTCGACTCGATGCGCGCGGACGTCGCGGCGATCCTCGGTGACCCGGAACCGCCGCAGTACAACTTCTCCACCTACGGCACGGGCATCCGGGTCAGGTCCGACGCCCGGCTCAACGCCCCGGTCGTCACCACGCTGGCCGGGCCGACCCAGGTGTTCGTGCAGTGCCAGAAGCAGGGCGACACGGTGACGGCCGAAGGCCACACCAACAACTGGTGGTCCCGCCTGCGCGACCAGGGCGGCTACATCTCCAACATCTACATCGACCACCCGGCGGCCCAGCTCCCCGGCGTCCCCAACTGCTGAGGACAGCCCGATGAGAGCCGTTTGAGAGCACCACCAGCTTGACTCGTCCCCACAGGGGAGCCGCGGGACCGGATCCGTCCGGCCCCGCGGCATCTGTCGGAGGTCAGTAGTCGGTCGAATTGCTGAGACCGGCCCAGCGGGTGGCCTCTTCCGCACGGGCCTGGCTCGACTTCTCCGCCAGGGCGTAGGCGTCCTTGCCGAGAAGGAGGCGCAGGGGCGGCTCCTCGGTCGCGACGATCTCGAGGATGGCGCGGGCCGCTTTGGCCGGATCGCCGGGTTGGGTGCCGTCGACCTCAGCGCGGTACTTGTTGAGCTCACCGACCGTGGCCTGGTAGTCCGCGCCGACCTGGGCGAGCGTCATCGACGAGCCGCCCCAGTCGGTCCGGAAGGCGCCCGGCTCGATGATCGTCACCTTCACGCCGAACGGCTTCACCTCGTTGTTCAGTACCTCGGAGAAGCCCTCCACGGCGAACTTCGCGGTCTGGTACGCGCCCATCCCCGGCGTCCCGCCGACCCGGCCGCCGATCGACGAGAACTGCAGGAAGTGGCCGGACCGCTGCCGCCGGAACACCGGCAACGCCGCCCTGGTCACGTTCACCACGCCGAACAGGTTGGTCTCGATCTGGCCCCGGAAGTCGTCCTCGGCCATCTCCTCGATCGGCGCGCTGTTGGCCTGGCCGGCGTTGTTCGCCACCACGTCGAGCCCGCCGAACGCCGCCACCGCCTGCTCGACCGCGGACCGCGCGGCCGCCGCGTCGGTCACATCGAGCGCGACGGCCCGGACGGCGTCGCCGTACTCCTTCACCAGGTCGTCGAGCTGCTCGGGACGCCGCGCGGTGGCGACCACCCGGTCCCCGGTGCCGAGCACCGCCTCGGCCAGGGCGCGGCCCAGGCCCCGCGAACTGCCGGTGATCAACCAGGTCTTGCTCATTTCACTCCACCTTCGGCTAGGCTCTCCATCTGTCACATCAATGTAGCACTTATCTGATGAAGTGCTACTGAGATGTCGATTACGCCCTGCTTAACGCCACGGAGAGGTAGAGTCTGACCGCGATGAGAGCCGACGCCGCACGCAACCTGGACAAGATCCTCCGGACCGGGGCGCGCCTGCTGGCCGCCGATCCGGGGGCGAGCATGAGCATGATCGCCGCTGAGGCCGGGGTGGACCGGCGGACGATCTACCGGCAGTTCGAATCCCGGGAGGCGTTGCTGTCCGCGATCTACCGGGCCCGGTACGACGCGGTCGCGGTGGTCTTCGCCGAGGCGCGGCTGACCGAGGCACCGGTCGCGGTCGCCCTGCACCGGTACGCCGAGGGCATCATCACCGTCACCCGGGAGTGGCCGGTCGAGTTCCACCGGATGACCGCGGACCCGCCGACTGCCGACCGGCGAGAGGCTTTCGGCGAGCAGCTCGACGCCTTCATCCGCCGGGCGACCGAAGCGGGGTTGTTCCGCGCCGATCTCCCGGCCGGCTGGGTCGAGGCGCTGCTCCGCCAGGTGATCCGGACCGCCGCCGAGGACGTCCCCGACCTCGAACCGGCCCCCGCCGCCGACCTCGCCGTGTCCGCCTTGCTGCAGGGCATCGGACAGGCGTGAGCCGCCCTCGCTGACCGGACGGCTCACGTCGTCGGCTCAGCCGACCGACGGTCCCAGCCCGAGCGACTGCGGCGTACTGGAGTCCGGCGACGGCTGGTGCAGCCCTTCGTCGAGCGCGCCGAACTCGGTCATCAGCGCGGGACTCCCACCCCACGGCGTCTGCTCCTCGGCGATCAAGGTGTTTGTCGTGAGCAACAACCCCGCGACCGAGGCGCCGTTCTGCAGGGCCGACCGGGCCACCAGCAACGGATCGACGATGCCCATCTCCAGCATGTTCCCGTACCGGCCTTCCAACGCGTCGAACCCGTCGTCGGTCCCGAGCTGCGCCGTCCGCTCCAGCACCTCGGTGCCCGAGTACCCCGCGTTCGTCGCGATCAGGAACGCCGGTTCGCGCAGCGCCTGCCGGACGATGTCCACGCCGGTCGCGTAGTCGTCCTTCACGTCCAGGTCGTCGAGCGCGGACGCGGCGTGCAGCAACGCCACCCCGCCGCCGGCCACGATGCCCTCGGCCATCGCGGCCCGGGTCGCCGACAACGCGTCCTCGACCCGGTGCTGCAGTTCCTTCAGCTCGGCCGGCGTCGGCGCGCCCACCCGGATCACCGCGACCCGGCCGGACAACGCGCCGATCCGTTCGGTGAGGACGTCCTCGTCGACCCCGAACGTGGCCCGCTCCCGCTCGGCCCGGAGCTGGGTGAGCCGGAACGCCACCTCCTCCTCGTGCCCGGCCGCGGCGACGATCGCGGTCCGGTCGGCCGTGACCCGGACCTGGTCGGCCCGGCCCAGCTGCGCGACCGTCATCGTCTCCAGCGTGAACCCCGAGTGCCGGCTGTACACCGCACCACCGGTGATCGCGGCGATGTCCTCCAGCTTGTGCAGCCGCCGGTCGCCGAAGCCGGGCGCCCGGATCCCGACGCACTGGAAGATCCCGTTCACGTGGTTGTGCACCAGCATGCTGAGCGCCGTACCCTCCAGGCTCTCGGCGATGATCACCAGCGGCCGGGGCTCGCGCATGATCTTGTCCAGCAGCGGCATCAGCTCCTGGACCTTGGTGATCTTCTCGCTGCACAACAGGATGTACGGGTCGTCGAGCACCGCCTGCAGACTGCCGGGATCGGTCACCATGTACGGCGACAGGTACCCGTTGTCGAACTCGAACCCCTCGACGAAGCCGACCTGGACGCCGTGCGCCGGCGACTCCTCGACGGTGACGATGCCGCCGTCGCCGACGGTGTGCAGCGCCTTCGCGATGACGGCGCCGACCAGGTCGTCGTCGTTCGCCGAGATCGCCGCCACCCGGGCCAGGTCGTGCTCGGTCTCGACCGGGTGGGCGACCTGCTGCAACCGCTCGACCAGCCGGGCCACGGCCACGTCGATGCCGCGTTTCACCAGCACCGGGTTGCCGCCCGAGCCGATCGCCCGGATCCCCTCCCGGACGATCGCGTGCGCGAGCACGGTCGCCGTGGTGGTGCCGTCGCCGACGATGTCGTTGGTCTTGATCGCGGCCTCCTTCACCAGTTGGGCGCCCATGTTCTCGAACTGGTCCCGCAGGTGGATCTCCCGGGCGATCGTGACCCCGTCGTTGGTGACCACCGGCGACCCGGTGATCTTCTCCAGGATCACGTTGCGGCCTTTCGGTCCCAGCGTCGACTTCACCGCCTCCGCCAGCTGGTCCACCCCGGCGAGCATCAGCCCGCGCGCCTGCTCGCCGAACCGCAGTTCCTTGGCCATCGGTCCTCCAGTCGTTACGGAATGAGGATCGCGCGGCCGCGGACCCGGCCGGCGTCGAGATCGGCGATCGCCTCGGTGGCGGCCTCCAACGGGTACGTCCGGGTGTGCAGGGTGACCTTGCCGGCCTGGGCCAGCGCCATCAGCTCGGCCAGTTCGTTGTAGGTGCCGACGATGTTGCCGATGATGTTGCGCTCGGTGGAGATGATGTCCAGGGTCGGGATCGTCACCTGGCCGCCGTACCCGATCACGAAGTACGAGCCGCCCGGCGCGGTCATCGCGAACCCGTCCTGCTCGGCGCCCTGTTCGGCGACGAAGTCGAGCACCACGGTCGCCCCGGTCCCGCCGGTCAGCTCCTGGACCGCGGCCACCTGGTTGCCGACAGCAACGACTGTCTCGTCGGCGCCGAGCTGCTCGGCCAGTTTCAGCGCCTCCGGGTTGCGGTCGACGACGATGATCCTGGTCCCGGTCAGCGCGGCCAGGCATTGGATCCCGATGTGGCCGAGGCCGCCCGCGCCGATCACGACACAGGTGGTCCCGGGGGGCAGCAGCGGCAGCGCCTTGCGGACCGCGTGGTACGCGGTGATGCCCGCGTCGGCCAGCGCGGCCACGTCCTGCGGCCGGGTGCTCGGCTCCAGCTTCACGCAGGCCCGCGCCGACGTGAGCAGGTACTCCGCCATCCCGCCGTCGCTGTCGAGACCCGGGAAGGTGCTGACCTCGCAGTGCATGTCGTTGCCCGCGCGGCAGGCGCGGCAGAGTCCGCAGGTCGGGGTCGGGTGCAGGATCACCGTGTCGCCGGCCTGCACGTTGGTGACGGCCGAGCCGATCTCCTCGACCCAGCCGGCGTTCTCGTGCCCGATCGTGTACGGCAGCGCCGGGTGCATCGCCTCGGCCCACTGGCCCTCGATGATGTGCAGGTCGGTCCGGCAGACCCCGGCGCCGCCGATCCGGACGATCACGTCGAGCGGACCGCGCAGCGCCGGCTCCGGAACGTCCTCGAGCACTGGTTGCTGGTGATACCCATGCAGTCGAACGGCTCTCATCCCTCGTCCTCCTCCTCACCCGCACCGGTGGTTCCGTACCGGTGACGCAGCATCCCCCGGCAGATGCCGGTGTTGGCCTCGATCCCGACCCTGGAGGTCCGCGCCCGCGCCAGGTGCAACGACACCTCGGCACCGGTGATCGGTGCACCGGTGCCGGGGTCGACGAGCAGGGGCGCGGCGGGGTCGGTTCGCAGACCGAGTTCGGCCCGTCGCCGGCACAGCCGCTCCAGCTGGGCGGACGGGGGCGCGTCCCCGATCGTCATCGTCGCCAGCGCCGCCGGATCGAGTCCGGCGGCGACCAGCGGCCGGCACACCTGGTCGGTACCGGCCAGCACGGCCTTCGACAGGAACGTCCGCCGCAACTCGTCCAGTTCCCCCAGCGCCTCGCCCGCGAACGACACCGCGAACCCGGCCCGGGCCGCCACTCCGGCGTTGATCTCCGTCGACGCGAAGTGGTCCTCCAGCGCGACGTCGGCGCTGCGGACCTCGGGCAGCGCCGCCACCACGTCGTAGGCGTCGGCGACCATCAGAAAGGCGAAGTTGGGCGCACAGAAGTAGGTCGGCAACCGCAACCGGACCACGACGTCCCCGGCCGCCGACACGACGCAGGTCGAGACGAACCCGAGCGTCGTGATCGGCTCGTCGAGCTCCGGGTCCCGCACCGTGTCGAGCGCGGCGAGGACCCGGGACCGTTCCGCGACCGCCGCGGTCATTACTGCGTGACCAGCTTCGCGTCGTCCTGCGCGGCCGGCTTGCCGTACCCGAGCTGGTACTCCTCGGGCACCTCGAGCCCGTACAGCTTGGCGGCGTTCAGCCCGAGGATCTTCTTCTTGCCGTCCACGCCGAGCCGCGGGTAGTCGGCGTACTGCTCGTCGTCCGGGAAGTCCCAGTCCACGAAGCCCTCGACCTGCCACTTCGGCTCCCAGATGGCGTAGTCGCTGCCGAACGTCATCTTGTCCTCGCCGACCCAGAACAACAGCTCGCCCATGCACCGGGCGAAGAACCGCGGCCGCGAGTGCATCAGCCCGCCGACCACCACGGACAGCCCGGCGTACACGTTCGGCTCCTGCGTGGCCAGGTAGCAGAAGTCGTCGATCCGCGGGATGCCGGAGTGCTCGACGATGAAGTTGAGCTCCGGGAAGTCGGTGGCGGCGTGGTCGATGTCGGTCATGTCGAACGCGTCCTTGTCCAGGGGCCAGATCGTCGGTCCCTTGTGGGCATGGATGTTCTTGATGCCGAGCTCCTGGCAGGCCTCCAGGTACTTGTAGGCCTCCGGGTCGCTGAGCTTCCAGCCGCGCGAGCCCTGCCGCCACTCCGCGGTGTAGAGCTTCACGCCCTTGCAGCCGTACCGTTCGACGTTGTGCCGCAGGGTCTTCAGGCCGTCCTCACCCTCGCGCGGGTCCCAGCGGGTGTTGAGGACGAACTTGTCCGGGTACTTCTCGAACAGGATCGCGTCCCGCTCGGTGGTGTTGAAACCCTCCTTGTACCACTCGGCCAGATCGGTCGGCTGGAAGATCGCCACGTCGACATGGCCCTTGTCGAAGACGTCCGACATCAGGTCGTCCTCGGAGTACTTCTTGTACTTCTCCAGGGTCCACCTGGTGTCGTCCGGCCCCAGCCCGTGGTAGCCGTAGAAGCACTCGATCCACCCCTTGGCGTACTGCTCGGCGCCTTCGACCCAGTTGTCCTCGGCGGCGTTCCAGTAGTGCATATGCGTGTCGACCACGAAGTACTTCTCGCCGTTCTTCTCGTACATGGTCCCCTCCCGGCTTGCTCGCTGTCAGACGGCGGTGAGGTCGAAGCCGAGGTACTCGGCCGCGTCCTCGGGATTCGCGACCAGGATCGTCCGGTCGTCGAGATGGATCATCCGGCCGTAGTGCGTGGACATGTTCTCCTCGAACTCGGCCTGGTCGAAGTAGCCGGCGTCCTCGCCGAGCGCCTCGGAGACCTCGTCGTAGACGACCTCCATCTTGCCGACGGCATCGACCCTGATCATCGAGGGCAGCGGCGTCACGGTGACGTTGTCCTTACCGCCCATCACGTCCGCGACGACGACGCCGACCTGGTTGTTCATCAGGGTGAAGCCGCACCGGTTGGACGCTGTGTTGTCCGCCTTGAACGGGCTCTCGACGACTCCCTTGAGCGTGGTGGTCACTGTGCCAACTCCTTCGGTTCCTCGAGCCGCAGACTCGTCACGATGCCGCTGAAGCGGCTCTTGGCCCGGTCCAGGCCGTCCTCGAACCGCGGCGGCTTGGCGTCCGGCTGGGACCACAGCGGTTGCAGGGTCCGGGCGGCGCTGAGCGCCTGTGCGGTCCAGGTGGACATCCAGTCCTGCAGGATCGCGATGTTGTGGCCGGCGAACTCGCGGTCCGCGGTGAGCAGTTCGAACATCGCCGTGGTGTAGCGCAGGTCCCGCTCGGCGAAGTCGTACTCGGCCGCGCCGATCACCGTCGGGGTGACGAAGTCGCCGTTGCGCGGGGCGGCCTGCTGGATCAGCTGGCTGCGGAACAGTTCGCCGACGAGCGGCTCGAACACCACGTTCGCGGCGAAGATCGCCTCGCACCAGTCGTCGATCCCGGTCAGCCGCTCGGCCAGTTCGCGCACCCCCTGCCAGACCGGGTCGGAGTTCCAGGTCTGCAGGTGCGCGCTGCCGTCGAACCCGTCGATCTCCTCGGTCAGGGTCAGGTTGTAGAGCGCGAGGTCCTGGGCCGCGCGGATCCGGTGCATGCTGTTCACCGAGATCGCGTTGTTGTGCATGTTGGTCGGCGCCCGCCGGTTGGCGTTCGCGAACAGGTACAGGCCGAGGCCGTGGTCCACGTGCATCCAGGCGCCGACGTGCTGCTCGACGAACCGGACCCAGTTCGGGTTCCACTGGTCGAAGGCCTTCGCCTGCCGGGCCGACTCGATGTTCTGGGTGACCTGGCGGACCACGTTCGAGTTGTACCGGTAGAGGGTGAGCTCCCACTCCTCGTTCGGATCGCGGAACTCGTGCCAGCCGGTGGCCGGCCACTCCTCGACGAACATCCCGCCGCTGCCCGGTCCACGGTGCGGGCTCGGCTGGTCCGAACCCCAGGCCTTCAGCACGGTCCAGTCCATCGGGTAGCCGCCGCGGCCGTCGGAGAACCCGTACAGCCAGCCCTGGCTGAGGTAGTGCCGCGGGTCGGGCTGGACCTCGACGGTGACGTCCTCGTAGTGGCTCTGCTTGCGCTTCTGCGGCTTGTAGTAGTTGTACCGGCGGGCCTTCGAGTCCGGGAACTCCTTGGCACCGGCTTCGGCATCGGTGAAGACCGGCTTCGGCACGCTCCGCTCTTGCTGTGTGGTGGTCATCTGTTCTCTGCCTCCAGCACCTTCGAGTCACCGGCGTCGCCGGTCGTGGTGAACTTGTCGTAGTAGACGTGTTTGGCCGCCACCCCGAGCTGTTCCAGCAGCGGGATCGCGGCTTCGACCATCGGCGGCGGCCCGCAGACGTAGGCGTCCGCGCCGGTCAGATCGGCTTCGTGCTGTTTCACGACGTCGGTGATCAGACCGGCCTTGCCGTCCCACCCGTCGTCCTCGGCCGGCTCGGACAGAGCCGGTACGTAGCGGAACCGCGGCAGGGTGCGTTCGAGTTCCCGCAGCTCCGCCTCGAAGCAGAGGTCCCGGCGGGCCCGGGCCCCGTAGTAGAAGGTGGTCGGGCGGTCGATGCCGCGGGCCGCCATCGACCGCAGCAGCGACAGGATCGGGGCCATCCCGGCCCCACCACCGAGGAAGAGCAGCGGCGCGTCGGCGTTGTCCCGCAGGGTGAACACCCCGAACGGGCCGGACAGCTCGAGCCGGTCGCCGACCGCCAGCCGGGTGGCCAGGTGCTCGGAGAACAGCCCACCCGGGTACACCTTGATGACGAACTCGAGCAGCCCGTCCTCCCGGCTGGTCGGGTTCGCCATCGAGAACGACCTGGTCGCCTCCCAGCCCGGTACCCGGATGTCGACGTACTGGCCGGGGAAGTACTTCAGCTCACCGGCGTCGTCCAGCTTCAGCACGAGGTGCCGCAGGTCGTGGGTGACCGGGTCGTTGGCGACCACCTCGGCGGTCCGCTCCTGGATCGGGAGTCCGGAGCGGATCATCTCCTCGTCGTAGTTGAGCAGCTCGATCGTCAGGTCCTCGTACGGGTGCGCCCGGCACAGCAGCGTGTACCCCTCGTCCAGCTCGTACTCGGGCAGCGCGAACGTCGAGTACCGGTCGAGCTCGATGTCGTCGCCGTCGAGCACGAACGACTTGCAGGAGGAGCACTGGCCCTCCTTGCAGCCGTGCATCAGCATCACGCCCTGCTCGGCGGCGGCCCGCAGGATCGTCTGCTCCTCGTCGACCTCGATCTCGATCCCGACGGGCTCGAACCGTACGACGTGCTTGTCGCCCATGGCTCCCTCACGGCTGGTCGTCGAACGACGAGGTGGGAACGGGAGGACAGACGCGGCCGCCCTCCCGTCCGTGGACCACGGCTCAGGCGTCGACCGGCGCTCGTCCGGCGGGGCCGCCGCGGACGTAGCGGGCCGCGAACGCCGTCCGCTCGTCGTCGGTCATCTCGTTCAGCAGCACGTTCGGGCTCTGCAGCGGCGGGCACCGGCGCAGGTGGTCGAGCGTCCACATCTTGTCCGGGTTCAGGTCGAGGTGCGGTTGCGCGGTCATGGTCTTGCCGTCGTCGCGGACGAAGCCCATGTCCTTCACCACGTCGGCCCAGTTCCAGCCGTGGTAGAGCGTCTCCCACTCGCGGTGGCCGATCAGCTTGCCCATGTTCGGCGTCTGCCGGCCCTCGTACGTCGGCCGGAACGCGACCTCGTCGGTCCACCGGCACATCTCGTGGCAGTACGTCCGCCACTGGCCGTCGACCTCGGCCATCACCATGTCCTCGCGGACCAGGCACGGCACCATGCAGGTCCAGCAGCGGTGCGGGTACTCGTAGTCCACGTCCTCGAACACGATCGGGTGATGCCCGTTCGGGGTGCTGAGCCGGTTGTAGTTCTCCCACCACTTGCCGTACTTGTCGTACCAGCCGGGGTACTTGGACTCGAACCACTCGAAGTCCTTGTCGGTCATCGGGTCGATCCGCCAGTAGTTGGCCAGCCAGCCGGTGGCGAAGAACTGCGCGACCTCGTGCACGTACCCCTTGTTCCAGATCTGGTTCCACGCCTCCTCGATCAGGTCGTGCGGGATCTCCAGACCGTACTTCTCCAGCGGCACCAGGTAGCTGCGGTAGTAGTCGTCGTAGATCCACCGCCGCCACATCTCGGCGTAGCTCTCCCGGTCCTTGCGGCGGTCCTTGGTGCCGTACTCGATGAAGGTGCCGATCGCGGCGTCGACGACGCGGTGGTTGTTCCACCACGCGTAGCGCAGGTCGCGGGCCAGCAGCTGGTGGTTGTCCTCGTCGGCGAGCGCCATCAGCAGTGTCGCGTACCCGTTGCTGATGTGCCGCGACTCGTCGGACTGCACCGAGTGGAACACCGTCGGCAGCAGGTAGTCGCCGTTCGCGGCCGCCTCGGCGGGCATCGCGACGAACAGGGTGTTGGTGAACGCGGTCTCGGCCACGATGGTCAGGTAGATACTGGCCGCCGTGATCGCGTCGCCGGTGATGAACCCCTCGGCGAACTGCCGGCCGATCGTGCCGCAGTAGTCGTTCTGGAAGTTGCGCAGGCTGGAGTTGAAGCCCGCCGGGTCGATGTAGTTGTTCATGTACAGGCGCTTGAGGTTCTGCTGAATCGTCGAGTGCCGGACCTCGTCGATCATCTGGATCGCCTGGCCGTTGTGCAGCTCGGGGTTCGGCACGGTCCGGAACAGCAGCGGCATCGCCCGGGCCGCCGAGATCTCCGGCAGCGGGATGATGCTCAGGAACAGCTTCTGCCACTCCAGCCAGCGTTCCTGCACCTGACGGAACATGTTGCCGCGAATGGCGCCGTCGGAGGCTCCGTAGACGCGGTGGTCCTTCTCCTCCTGCATCGGGAAGTAGGACCGCAGCACCTGCTTCAGCGGGTCCTTCTTCTGCGCCTTCTGGAAGGAGTAGTCGGTCCCGTACTGCGAGACCGGCTCGTGGTACTTGGGCTCCCAGGACAGTTCCTGGATCTTCTGGTGGGCCTTTGCCACACTCTGGCGACTCATGGCACTCCTCACACTCGCTGTGGCCGACTGGTGTGGGCCGCCCGCCGTTCCGGCACCCCGTGTACCGGGCGCGGCCGAGTGACCAGGCAGACAGCGGACACTGGCCGGGCGCCCGCGCCTTGCTCGTAGTTGCAGTACATCGCCACCGGCCCGGGCGCCGAGGTCTCAAATTGAGAAGCCTTGCGGCCGGCCGGTGCTCGGCCGGCGATCAGGGCTCGCCGAGCACCGCGCGGCGCAGATCGGCCAGCTGGTCGTCGGTGTCGCGCAGGATCTTCGCGTTCCCCTCGGCGACCGGCTGGATGCCGAACGCGACCAGCAGCGCCGCGGCCGGCTCGCCCGGATGCCCGGCGGCGCCCAGGACGGGGTGCAGGCCCTCGTCGGCGAGGTGGTGGAAGACGAGGTTCACGACGGTCCACGGGTTGTACGTCTCGTCGGTCTGGTGGGGTTCGTCCATCGACGGCCTCCTCACTCGCTCCTCGCATCACAAGCCCGGCGCGGACGGCATCACAAGCCCTGGCGATCAGGGCGGTTGTCTCAATCTGAGACCACCGCGCCGGGGCGCCGACGGACTATGCTCGATGACGCGATACGACCGGTGCGGGGGGCCTGCGCCTTCGGGAGGTCTCCCCTGGCTTCGGGAGGGCCAGTGGACGAGCTCGCACCCTTGTCGGGCGACGACAGCCGCCGGGCCGCGAAGGCCCGGCTGCGCTTCCTCACGGCCGAACCGGTGCCGCCACGCGACGTCCGGCCACCGATCCTCGCGTCCTGGCTGCGGGCCCGCCGGATGAACCTCCCGGCCGACCGGATCGCCCTGCCGTACATCGCGGATCCCGATCCCGACCTGCCGCTCACCCGCAGTGCCCGGCCGGTGCTGCAGCGGTTGCACGAGCACCTGGCCGGCCAGCCGATCAGCGTCATCCTCACCGACAAGAACGGCCTCGTCCTGCGTCGCCTCACCGCCGACGCGCGACTGAGCAACCACCTCGACAAGGTGCACCTCGCCCCGGGCTTCAGCTACGCCGAGCGGTACGCCGGCACGAACGGCATCGGGACCGCGCTCGAAGGCGGCGGACCGATGCACGTCTTCGGCCACGAGCACTTCGCCGAGGACCTGGAGGACCTGGCCTGCGCCGGTGTCCCGATCAAGCATCCGGTGACCGGCAAGACCGTCGGCGCGATCGACCTGACCTGCTGGCGCAAGGACGCGGGCTCGCTGCTGATCGCGCTCGCCAAGACCACGGCCGAGCAGATCCGGGCCGCCCTGGTGACCGACAGCTCGGCGCGCGAGCTGGCGTTGCTGCAGGCCTATCTGCAGAGCAACCGCCGGTCCGGCGACATGGTGCTGGCGATCGACGAGGACCTGCTGCTGATGAACGCGAAGGCCCAGCAGAACCTCGACGCCGCCGACCAGCAGGCCGTTCTGGCGTACGCCGCCGAGCTGCTGGCCCGCGGCAGTACGGAGCCGATCAGTACCGAGCTGCCGACCGGGAGCCGGGTCCGGATCAGCTGCCGTCCGGTCGAGGCCGGTGGACAGCCCGTCGGCGGCGTCATCCACGTGGTGGCCCAGACCGTCGAGCTCGGCAAGGCGGTCGCCGGGAACCGGCCGCCACCGCGTCCCGGGCTGCCCGGGGTGGTCGGCCGGAGCGCGCCCTGGCTCGGCAGCGGCCGCGAGGTGGACAACGCGTACCGGGCCGGCCAATGGGTGGTGCTCAGCGGTGAACCGGGCGTCGGCAAGGTCGCGCTCGCCCGGGCCGCGCACCAGCAGAACAGTCCGGCGGGTTCGTGTCACGTGATCGACGCGGCGGCCGCCGGCGACACGTTCGGCCCCGACCTGGCGGCCGAGCTGGCCGACGAGGCCGTGCAGGCGTTGGTGATCCGGCACGCCGACCGGCTCGACGCGGCCGGGCTCGACGAGCTGGTGGGGGTGCTGTACGGCGTCCGCGAACGGCGGCCGTCGAACCCGCCGTGGGTCGCGATCACGTTGAGCGAGGACGGCGCGAACGATCCCGAGCTCGGCGACCTGCTGGCGTTGTTCCCGCTCACCGTCGAGGTCCCGCCGTTGCGGCACCACGTCGAGGACGTCCGCGAGCTGGTGCCGTTCTTCCTGGCCCAGTTGAGCCACGGCGACCTGACCTGTTCCCCGGAGGCGATGCACCAGCTGCTCCGGTCCGCGTGGCCGGGCAACACCGCCGAGCTGTACCAGGTCCTCACCCAGGTCGTGCAGCACCGGCGCCGGGCCGGCACGATCGTGCCCGCCGACCTCCCGGCCCGGCTGCAGGCGATCAGCCGCCGCAGCCTCAGCCAGCTGGAGTCGCTGGAGCGGGACGCGATCATCCGCAGCCTGGTCGACAACGACGGCAACAAGGGCCGCGCGGCCCAGTCGCTGGGCATGTCGCGGGCCAGCATCTACCGCAAGATCCACGCCTACGGGATCTGACCCCGGCGGAATCACCCCCTGCGGATGATGCCCGCCCCCGGCCCGGTACCGACGATGGAGCGACGGCGGCCGTGGGGTGCTCGGGGGCTGCCGATGATCCGGCAGGGAAAGGGTGAGCCTGATGGCCGTTGGACCGGTGCAGTTGTTGGTGCTGGGGTTCCGGCACCCGGACTTCCACGGGGAGATCATCGACGAACTGGAGCGGCTCCGGGCGAGCGACACGGTTCGGGTGATCGACGCGCTGGCAGTCAGCAAGGACGCCGAGGGCGCGATCGAGGTGAACCACCTCAGCAACCTCACGATGGACGAGGCCGCCGAGCTGGGCACCGTGATCGGCGCCTTGATCGGCCTCGGGATCGAGGGCGAGGACGGGATGGCGAAGGGTGCCGAGATGGGCGCCGCGGCCGCCGCGGACGGCATCGAGGTGTTCGAGGACGAGGCGTGGGACGTACTGGAGGACATCCCGAACGACTCGGCCGCCGCGCTGATCCTGCTCGAACACCAGTGGGCCGTGCCGCTGCGGGACGCGATCGCCCGGGCCGGCGGGTTCCGGATCTCGGACGGCTTCATCAGTCCGCTGGACCTGGTGGAGATCGGGCTGATGGCGGCCGACGAGGCCAAGGACCTGCACGAGATGGAGACCGCCGCCGCCCAGTGAGGGCCGGCGGCCGACGAAGGAGGCGACTCATGTTCGGATCCCGCAGAGTAGCCCGGCGGACGTCCCGCCGGACCGCGCGCCGCGTCGACCGGCGCCGGCGCTGAGACCCGGGGTGGACGGATGACGGCCAGGAACTCGGAGGGCAAGCAGGCGGACGTTCTCGTCGTGTTCGGCATCACCGGCGACCTCGCCAAGGTGATGACGTTCCGGTCGCTGTACCGGCTGGAGGCGCGCGGCCTGCTGAACTGCCCGATCGTCGGGGTGGCGGCGGACGACTGGACCCTGGACCAGCTCGTCGACCGGGCCCGGACCTCGATCGAGGGAACGGGGGTCCGGATCGACCCGGCCGTCTTCGACAGCTTCGCGGCCCGGCTCACCTATGTCAGCGGTGACTTCACCGACGCGGCCACGTACCAGCGGGTCGGTGACGCGATCAAGGGCGCCGAGACGCCGGTGTTCTACCTGGAGATCCCGCCGTTCCTGTTCGGGCGGGTGGTGGAGGGGCTGTCCGAGGCCGGGCTGACCACCAGCGCCCGGGTGGTGGTGGAGAAACCGTTCGGGCACGACCTGCGCTCGGCGCGGGCGCTGGCCGACGAGCTGCACCAGTACATCGACGAGTCGCAGCTGTTCAGGATCGACCACTACCTGGGCAAGATGGGGCTGGAGGAGATCCTCTATCTGCGGTTCGCGAACGCCATGCTCGAACCGGTGTGGAGCCGCAACTACGTGGACTGCGTGCAGATCACGATGGCGGAGAACTTCGGTGTCGAGGACCGCGGTCACTTCTACGATCCGGTCGGCGCGCTCCGCGACGTCGTGGTCAACCACCTGATGCAGGTGGTCGCGGCAGCCGCGATGGAGCCACCGTCCGGCGGTGACCCGACGACGCTCAAGGACTCCCAGGCCGCGCTGTTCCGCTCGGTCCAGGAGGCCGATCCGGCGCACTACGTCCGTGGCCAGTACGACGGGTACCAGAAGATCGACGGGGTCGCGCCCGGGTCGAGCACGGAGACGTACGCCGCGCTCCGGCTCGAGATCGAGAACTGGCGCTGGTCCGGGGTGCCGTTCCTGATCCGGACCGGTAAGCGGCTGCCGGTGACGCAGACCGAGCTGCGACTGGTGTTCCGGCGGCCGCCCCGGCTGGGCTTCGGGCCGGCCGGGCACCTGGTCGAACCGAACCAGCTGGTGGTCAAGCTCGACCCGGCCACCGGGATCCGGATCCGGCTGGACGCGCATCGCGCCGACCAGGCCCGGATCGCGCCGATCGAGCTGGACATGGAGTTCGCCGAGGAGGGCGGCGAGGGACCGACCCCGTACGAGGTGCTGCTGCAGGCGGCGCTGACCGGGAAGAGCACCAGGTTCACCCGGCAGGACTGCGTCGAGGAGACCTGGCGGATCATGCAGCCGTTGCTCGACGCGCCGACACCGATCCACGCGTACGCCCAGGGGAGCTGGGGGCCGGCCGCGGCCGGTGAGGTGGCGGACGGCTTCGGTGGCTGGCGGGCGCCCTGGCTGCCGGGACCGAAGTAGGTCCCCGAGTTCAGGATCAGGGCGTAGGGTCGGGAGGGTGCAGGGGCCGGACACTGGTTCGGGTGCAGCCTCCGTTCCCGCCACCGCACCGAGAGCGACCTCCGGGGGGCGAAACGAGAGGCCGAGAGGTCCGGCTGCCCGCGATCGGCTGGTGCCGCGGAGCGTGTTGGTCGAGCGTTTGCTGCGGTCAGCCGAGCCGGTCACCGCGGTCGTCGCGCCGCCGGGGTACGGCAAGACCACGCTGCTGGCGCAGTGGGCCGAGCGGTTCGGGCCGCGGGTCGCGTGGATCTCCTGCGAGCGCTCGGACAACGACCCGGTCGCGCTCTGGACCGGCATCATCGACGCGCTGGACCGGATCGCGCCGGTCGGCGATCAGGCGAGAGCGCTGCTCGCTGTTTTCGGTGGCGGTGTGGACGTCGTCCCCGGGCTGGTCGCGACGCTGAGCAAGTTGCCGGCCCCGGTGCTGGTCGTGCTCGACCACCTCGAGTCGATCACCAGCCCGCAGTGCCGGACGTCGATCGCCGAGTTCGCGTTCCGGGTGCCCGACGGCTGGCAGCTCGCGGTCTCGTCGCGGGACGCGCTGCCGTTGCCGCTGTCCCGGTTGCGGGTCGGCCGGCGGATCGTCGAGGTGGGGGTCGACCAGCTCGCGATGGGGTCCGAGGAGGCGGCCGCGCTGCTCCGGCTGGCGGGGGCCGAGGTGTCCGCGGCCGAGACCGACGAGCTGGTCCGGCGGACCGAGGGCTGGCCGGCCGGGCTGTACCTGGCCGCGCTGGCGATCCAGTCCGGCTCCCCCGCGACCGGGTTCAGTTTCACCGGGGACGACCGGCTCGTCGACGACTACCTGCACACCGAGCTGCTGACCCGGTTGCCGCGTGGCCAGGCCGAGTTCCTGGTGAAGACCTCGCTGCTGGACCGGATGAACGGCCCACTCTGCGATGCCGTTGTCGGGGGCAAGCAATCCGCCCGGATGCTGGAGGAGCTGGAACGCCGCAACCTGCTCGTCGTCCCGCTGGACCGCCACGGCGAGTGGTACCGGTACCACCATCTGCTCCGCGACCTGCTCCGCGCCGATCTGCGCCGCGGCGATCCCGACCTGGTCCGGGCGATGCACACCCGGGCCGCCGACTGGTACGAGGCGAACGGTCTGGCCGAGGCCGCGATCGAGCACGCCGACGCGGCCGCGGACACCGAACGGGCGACCCGGCTCGTCCTCGAACTGATGCAACCGGTCTGGGCCTCCGGCCGGGTCGACACCGTGCGGGCCTGGCTGCAACTGCTCGACAAGCGACCGCGCGCACCGCAGTACACCGCGGTCGCCGCGCACGGGGCGTTGATCTTCGCCTTGCTGGGAAGGGTTCGCGAGGCCGAGCGCTGGGTCGGCGTGGCCGAGAGCCTGCCGGTGACGGGGACCTTGTCCGACGGGAGTACGGTCGCCGCGACCCTGGCGTACATGCGCGCGAACCTGGGCCGGGCCGGGCCGGCGGCGATGCGGACGGACAGCGTCCTCGCGTTGGAAGGGCTCAGCTCGGCCAGTCCGTTCCGGGCCACGATGCTGCACTGCGAGGCGCTGTCGTGGATGCTCGAGGGCGATCACGAGCGCGCGGACGCCGGGTTCACCCACGCGTACGACGTCGCGACCGGCTTCGACATTCTCCCGCTCACCGCGCTGATCCTGGTCGAGCAGTCGCTGCTGGCGTTCGAGCAGGACGAACAAGCCGCGGCCGACGCCCTGCTCAAGCGTGCGGTCGACATCGTCGACACCGGCCGCTTCGACGGGTACTGGACCAGCGCGCTCGTCTTCGCGTCCGCGGCCCAGGCCGCCGTTCGCCGTGGGGAGATGCGAGCAGCCCGCCAGTACGTACGCCGTGCCGCCGCCTTGCGCCCGCTGCTCACCTACGCGCTGCCCGCGGTGTCCGTCCAGGCGCTGCTCGAACTCGCGCGGGCGTACCTGACCCTCGTCGACCCCGACGGCGCGCGGGCCGTGCTCGAACAGGCGCAGAACATCCTCCGCCGCCGCCCCGACCTCGGGACCCTGCCTGCCGCCGTCCGCAAGCTCCGGACCCGGGTCGACCAGATCACCGTCGCCGCGGCCGCCGGCGCATCCTCGCTGACCACGGCCGAGCTCCGGCTGGTCCAGCTCCTGCCGACCCACCTGTCGTTCCCGGAGATCGCCGACCGCCTGTACGTCTCGCCGAACACGATCAAGTCCCAGGCGAAGTCGGTCTACCGCAAGCTCGGCGTCTCCTCCCGCGGCCAGGCGGTCAAGCTGATGGCCGAGTGGGGGATGTAGTACTAGCCGAGTCGCTCCAGCAGGTGGTCGCCGACGCGGAGGCTGTTCGCGATCGCGGTCAGGGCCGGGTTCACGGCGCCGATGCTCGGGAAGAAGCTGGTGTCGACCACGTACAGGTTGTCCACGTCGTGCGCCTTGCAGTTGATGTCCAGCACCGAGGTCGCCGGGTCGTGCCCGAACCGGACGGTGCCGGCCTGGTGCGCGCAGCCCGCCACCGGGATGTCGTTCTTCATGTAGACACTGCGGGGAATCAGGTGGTGCGGGTGCATGCCGAAACTGCTGAGGTGCTTCTTGGTCCGCTTGTACAGCTGCTCCATCGGTTCCTGGTTGTTCGGGGTGTAGCTGAGGTGGACGTTGCCGTCGCGGTCCAGCGTGACCCGGTTGTCCGGATCGGGCAGGTCCTCGACCGAGAGCCAGAAGTCGACCGCGTGCTCGGCGACGTCGCGCAGCGCGAACGACGGGGCCAGCGCGGTCTCGACCGGCTTCTCCCCGCGGTACATCGGCGCCGACGACTTGCCCACCATCTGCAGGTTGCCCATCGGGTAGTCGAAGTCGGCGTCGCCGAAGTAGTAGTCGTTCAGCCCGAGCGTCTTCTGGAACCGGGTGTCGTTCTTCTCGGTCGACACCGCCAGGAACGCCCGGCTGTTGTGGAACACGTAGTTCCGCCCGACCTGGTCGGAGGAGTTCGCGAGACCGTTCGGGTGCTTGTCCCCGGCACTGGCGAGCAAGATCTTGGCCGAGTTGACCGCGCCCGCCGACAGCACGACCACGTCGGCGGTGAAGCGCTGCTCCGTACCGTCGACCTCGGCGACCACGGACGTCACGGTCCGCCCGGACGCGTCGGTCTCGAGCCGGCGGACGTGCGTGTTGCGGAGGAGGGTCACGGTGTCGTTCTCGATGGCCGGCCGGACCGCGATGACGTCCGCGTCGGACTTCGCGTGCACCAGGCAAGGGAATCCGTCGCAGGTCGCGCACCGGATGCACTTGCTGAACGCCGGGTTCGCCTCGTCCAGCATCACCCCCGACGGCGAGTGGAACGGGTGCAGCCCGACGGCGGCCATGTCGTCGAACAGCTGCTGGATCCGCGGTTCGTGCGACACCGGCGGATACGGGTACGGCGCCGAGGCGGGCGGGTCGGTCGGATCCTCACCGCGGGCCCCGTGCACCTGGTACAGCTGCTCGGCCAGCGTGTAGTACGGCTCCATCACGTCGTACCCGATCGGCCAGGCCGGCGAGATCCCGCCGTGGTGCTTGAGCTCGCCGAAGTCCCGCTCGCGCAACCGGTACAGGGCCGCGCCGTAGAACTTGGTCGCGCCGCCCACGAAGTAGTGCACCTGCGGCTGGAACGCCTTGCCGTTGCCGTCGAACCACTGGTCCGCCGAGATGTACCGGTTGGCGACGAAGACGGCGGCGGCGTCCCAGTTCTCCGCCTCCCGCGGCAGCCAGTCGCCGCGTTCCAGGATCAGGACCCGCTTCCCCGACGGGGCGAGCCGGTGCGCGAGCGTGCCACCACCGGCTCCCGATCCCACGATGATGACGTCGTACTGCTCGGGCATGCTGTCCTCCTCAGGAACGACCCGCCGTGGTGTCCGGGCCGGGCCGGTCGACGGTGATGTGTGGGACGTCCGCGGAGTCGTCGCCCCAGACGATGCGCTGCGGGGTGTCGGACCACTCGACGATCGCGGCGTGGTCGCGGTCGAAGTAGTCCCAGGCCCAGGACAGGAACGCGTCGGCCTTGCTGTGCGCGCCGCTGAGCAGCATCGCGTGCACCCCGAGCCAGGCGGCGAAGGCGACCGGGCCCTCGACCTGGTGCCGGTGCCGGCCGACCTCGGCGACGGCGGCGTTGCGGCCGATCATCGCCATGATGCCCTTGTCCTTGTAGCGGAAGGGTTCGCGCTTGTCGCCGCGGCGCTCGCGCAGGATGTTCTCGGCAGCCCACAGCCCCGCCTGCTGCGCGACCGAGCCCAGCTGAGGCAGGATCGCGCCGTCCTTCGCCGGGATGTTGGCCGCGTCGCCGACCGCGTAGACGTGGCTGTGTCCCTCGACGCTCAGGTCGGGCAGGACGTCGATCCGCCCGCCCCGGCCGGTCTTCAGCCCGGTGGCGGTCCCGATCACCGAGGCGGCCGACTCGCCGCCGCCCCAGATCACGGTCCGGGTCCGGATCGAGGTCCCGTCGTCGAGCTCGACCCGGTCGGCGTGTACGGCCGTGACCCCGGTGGTCAGCCGCGGATCGGCGCCGTCGCTGCTGAGCTTCTCGTGCGCGTACTCGTGCGACTTGTCGGAGAACCCACCGAGCAACGTCTTGCCGCGGTCGATCAGGACGATGCGCCCCGGCGTCGAGATCCGGCCGGTCGCCACCAGGGCGGCCATCAGCTCGGTGATCGCGCCCGAGATCTCCACGCCGGTGGGTCCGCCGCCCACCACGACGATGTCCAGCAGGCCGGCGTCGGCCCCTGCTTCGGACCCGGCCCGGACCATGTCCTGCAGATGCAGCCGGAGCCGTTCGGCGTCGGCCACCGAGTACAGCGGGAACGCGTGCTCGGCGGCGCCCGGCACCCCGAAGTACTCCGGTCGCGCGCCCGCGGCGATGACCAGGTCGGCCCCGCTGACCTGCTCGCCGCCGGCCAGCGTCACGGTCCGGTGCTCGAGGTCGATCCCGGTCGCCTGGGTGGTGCGGATCTCGACCGCCGGGAGCTCGCGGAAGATCGTCCGGTGCGGCCGGGCGATGTCCTCGGCGGGCAGCTGCGCCGTCGCGACCTGGTAGAGCAGCGGCTGGAACTGGTGGTAGTTGTTGCGATCCACCAAGGTCACGGCGATGCCCTCGTCACCGAGCTTGTGGGCGCAGGCGACACCGGCCAGCCCGCCGCCGAGGACGACGACGCGCCCGGTGTCGTCCCGGTCGGCGCCCGGCGCTGGAGTCGAGGCAGTCATCGCGGATCCTCCCTCTGCGGTCGCGAGTCCGATTCCAGGCTGGCGGCCGGAGCGGCCGGCCGAATCACCCGCGGCAGATGATTGACCCGCACGGATCAGCGCGCTGCGGGCGACCGGTCGCTGACGTCCTCGGCGCCCTCCTCCGGCAGCAACTGCCGCTCGTGCAGCAGGTAGAGCAGGACGAACCCCGGCACGACGAGGACGAGCGCCACACCGACGGCGACGAGCAACGCGGTCAGCGTCCCGTCCGGTGCGGCCGCCTCGGACACCTTCAGGCTCTCGGGCAACAGGTACGGCCATTGCGCGGCACCCCAGCTGCCGATGATCGAGGCGACCGCGAGGATCGCGAGGACGCGGGCACCCCGGGCCGCGTTCCGGACCAGCAGCACGAGTGCGCCGAATCCGCAGAGCACACTGAGGATCACCAGCGCCAGACCCCGCGACATCAGCCCGTCGAAGACGTACGAGGCCTTGGAATTCAGCACGATCAGGTCGACGCCCGCGACCACGGCGGCCACCACCGCGGTCACCACGGCCCGGCGCCGGAAGTACTCCACCATCGCGGTGTCGCCGGCCGAGCGGGCGTCCCGGACCAGGTAGACCGACGCCAGGTACGCCGCGACGACGACCGCGAAAACCCCGGTGACGATCGACGCCAGGTTCAGCCAGCTGTCGACCGGGTCGCCCGCCTTGCCACCCGCGGGCACCTGTCCCGAGGCGATGCCGCCCGCGATCGCGCCCATGCAGAACGGCACCAGCACGGACGACAACGCGAACCCGCCACCGAAGATCCGCCGGTACCGCAACGTCGCCACCGACTTGCGGAAGGCGAAGCTCGATCCACGCAGCACGATCCCGAGCGCGGCGAGCGTGAGCGGGACGTACATGGTCAGCATGATCGCCGCGTACGCCGGGCTGAACGCGGACCAGGTGACCACGAAGATGAAGATCAGCCAGACGTGGTTCGCCTCCCAGACGGCACCGATCGACCGGTCGATGACGGCGCGTGGCGCCGCGCCCTGCTCGGGTCCGCCGGCGGTCAGGTCCCAGAACCCGGCCCCGAAGTCGGCCCCGCCGAACACCGCGTACGCGGCCAGCGCGAGCAGCAGGACGACCGCGATCGTCGTACTCACGGCGCCTTCTCCTCGGTCTGCCCGCCGGTGCCGGCGGTGACCTGCTCGGGCGGCCCGTACGGGGTGTCGTGGTCGACGAACCCACCGGCCCGGCGGAACCGTTTGCTCATCGCACGCAGGACGGCGATCGTGGTGATGCCGAGGGCGACGTACAGCACCGCGACGACGATGAAGGTGATCCAGACCCCGGAGTTCTCGGTGGCGGCGTCCTCGACCTTCATGTAGCGGTAGACGATCCACGGTTGCCGGCCGACCTCGGCGACCACCCAGCCGGCCTCCATCGTGATCACGGCGAGCACGCCCGAGCAGGCCGCGGCCCGGAGGAACCACTTGCTCTGCGGCATCCGGCGCTTGATCGCCCAGCTGAGCCCGTACCAGACCGAGAGCAGGAACAGCGCCGTCCCGAGGCCGACCATGATGTCCCAGGACAGGTGGACGGTGTTCACCTGCCGGGTCGACGGCCGCTCGTTCGCCGGGACGGTGTCGAGCCCTTGGACCACGGTCGACTTGCCGGTCCCCGGGTCGGACAACCAGGACGCCAGCCCCGGGATCGCGATGCCGCCGGTCACGGTGCCGTCGTCGTTCAGCTTGCCCAGCAGGGTTTCCGGTACGTCTGAGCTCGTGGTCGGGACCAGCTCGATCGCGGCGAACTTCACCGGCTGGTTGTTGTACACCCAGCGGGCCAGCGCGTCGCCGACGCCCATCTGCACCGGCGTCATCACGGCGGCGACCGTGAACGCGATCAGGAAGCCGGTCCGGTGGTACCGGTCGGTGCGGCCGCGCAACATCCCGGCCGCGTAGACCGACGAGACCAGGAACCCGCCGACCAGGTACGCGGCGACCAGCATGTGCGCGGACTGCAACGGCATCGCGTCGTTGAAGATCACGCCGAGCGGATCGACCTTCACCACCTCGCCGTTGCTGTTCAGGGTGAACCCGGCCGGCGCGTTCATCCAGGCGTTCGCGGCGACCACCGAGACCGCGCCGAAGATGCCCGCGATGACGATCGGTACGCCGGTCCAGAAGTGCGTCCACGGCTTCAGCCGGCGCCAGCCGAAGATGTAGATCGCGACGAAGATCGCCTCGGTGAAGAAGAACAGGCCCTCGAACGCGAACGGGACCCCGAACGCCTCGCCCCAGGTGCCCATGAAGTTCGGCCAGAGCAGCCCGAACTCGAAGCTCAGCACGGTCCCCGTCACCGCGCCGACGGCGAACGTCACCGCCATGTACTTCGACCAGCGCTGGGCCAGCACCAACGCGTCCCGGTCGTCGTGGCGCAACGCCCGGTAGTTCGCCACCAGGGTCATGAACGCCCACGACACCCCGAGCGGAACCAGGATGATGTGACAGGCCAGCGTGAACGCCATCTGCGCCCGGGCCCACGGCACCGGATCGACGGCGGCCGCGATCGTCAGACTGGCAACGCCATCGAGCATCCGAGCCTCCCCGCGCACCGTGGGGCGGCCCCCGGGTGCCTCCGTGTGCCGAGTCTGTCCGGGCCCGCGAAGCGGCGGCATCACCCGGCGCGGGTGACTCGGGTCAGACCAGATGCAGGTCCCAGGCCCGCCGGACCGCCTCGTTGCGATTGGCGACCGACAGCTTGCGCAGGATCTTGCGGACGTGCGTCTTCACCGTGTTCACGGAGATGAACAGCTCGGCCGCGATCTCCTCGGTGGTCAGCAACGCCGCGAGGTGCCGCAGCACCTCGAGCTCGCGCTCCGACAGGTCCTCGATGATCGGGGCGGGATCGTCCCCCGGCCGCAGCACGCCGGCGGTCTGCTCCGGCCGCAGCCAGCCCGCGAGCGACCGCAGCGCGTGGTCGGTCCGGATCATCGCGCGGATCCGGGCCGAGGTGTGCGCGAACGGCCGGCGGATCCGTTCGCCCCGCGCCAGCGACAGCGCCTTCGCGACGTCGGCCCGGCCACCTCGGGTGTCCCCGTCGCCCCATTGCGTCTGCGCGTTCTCCAGCAACTCCTGCACCTGCTGGGAAACGGACACCGCGGGGTAGGCGTCGCCGACCGCTCTCGGCAGGCCGACACCGGCTGCCTCGATGTCGACAAAGCTCTGTAACCACTGGGTCGAAGCGACCGGGGATCTCAGCACGCACCGAGCGCCGACCCGGTCGCCACGATCGCGCATCAGGCGAGCCCGGAGCAGCGCGGACACGGAGCTCAGCAACGCGTCGTCGCGGGTCTCGTGCAGCCGGCGGGCCCGGTCGAGCGAACGCTGCGCCCGGCTCAGGTCCTGGCGTTCCAGCGCGACCCAGGCGTGCGCGAGATGGGTGGCCGCCGGACGGCGTTCGGCGACACACTCGCTCGCTAGTCGCTCGGCCGTGTCCGCCAGCCCCTGGCCTCTAGACAGCCGGCCACGGCAAACCTCGGCCAGCGCCAACGTGGCAACGGATCTGAGCCGCAGTTCCGCACAGTCCACGGCCGCCGCCGAGCGGACCGCGTCCCCGAGGACCGCGCACGCGCCGTCGAGGTCACCCGACCGCAGGTACGCCGTTCCTTCGGCGTTCAGCACCAACGCGTTGAGCTGCTGAAGTCTGCGGTCCCGGGCGACCGGGTGACGCGAGAGGTGCTCCCGCGCGATCCGGGCGGCCGCCAACGTGTCGTCCGTCCGGCCGGCCATGTCGGACAGGCGCGTGGTCACGACCGCGGCCGACAACGACCAGTCGTCGCCTGCTTCGTCGGGTGCGGCACAGCTCGCAAGACTGGTCCGCGCCGACACCAGGTCGTCCCGCCCGACGGCCAGTGCGGCGCGGACCAGCCGTACATCGGCGGAGTCCAGGTCCGGCATCGCCGCCAGACATCCGCCGAGCACGGAGCTCGTGGGCGGTGCGAGCAGCAGCTCCCCTACTCCACGGGCACTCACCACGAAACCGGCCGCGCGCACCCAGTCCTCCTGCTCGCAGGCGCGCCGGACGGCAGGTACCAGTTCCCCTTGGCCGGCCAGCCAATCGGCGGCCCGGCCGTGCAGTGCGTCGATCGCGGCGGGCATCGTCCGGGCGGCCTCGGCGCGGAGCAGATCGCGGAAGAGCGGGTGGATCCGGTACCACTGCGGCCGGCCGCGGATCGGCTGGACGAACGTGTTCCCGGCCGCCATCCGCCGGAGCAGCTCACCGGCGTCGGTCCGGCCGGTGAGCGCGGTCCCGAGGTCGGCGGTGAGTTCCTCGGCCAGGCTGACCTTGAGCAGGAAGTCCCGATCCGGCCCGCTGAGTCCGTCGAAGACCTCGGCCAGCAGGTAGTCGTCCGCCAGCCCGTCCAGCGGAGCGCGGTGCTCCCCCGACCGCAGCGCGAGCGCGGCCAGCCGGACCCCGGCGGCCCAGCCCTCGGTCCGGTCGAGCACCTGCCTTGTCGTGGCCTCAGGCACCTTCTTGCCCGGGTCCAGCATCGCCTCGACCTCCGGGCCGGTGAAGGCCAGCTCGTCGTGCCGGATCTCGGCCAGCGTTCCCTCCAGCCGGTACCGGTGCAACGGCATCGGCGGATCGGCGCGGGTCGTCATCAGGACCCGCAACCGCTCGCCGGCCGTGTCGATCAAGCGATCGAGCTGGTCGAAGACGGCGGCCCCGCGGACGTGTTCGGCGGCGTCGAGGACGAGGACCACGGGTTCGTCCAACCGCAGCAACTGCTCGGACAGCACGTCGACGTCACCGGCGCCCGCCCGGACCGCGTACGGGGTGCGGCCGGCATCGACCGAGACGTCGGCCAGCGCGTACCGCAGGTCCGCCCAGAACCGGCCGGCGTCGTCGTCGGTGTCGGCGAGCGACAACCACGCGACCGGACTCGACTCCGCCTGCCGCTTCGACCAGGTCGAGGTGAGCACCGTCTTGCCGGATCCGGCCGGTGCGCTGACCAAGGTGAACGGGTGCCGCTCGACCGCCTGGGACACCCGGTCCAGCAGGCGTTGCCGTTCGACCACCCGGAACGACTGCGCCGGTGGCCGGATCCGGCTGCCCGGCCGGCCCGTCCTCCGCCGGCGCACCTTCGGCCGGAGCTCGTCGAACGGTCTCAGGACGTGCGGTCCCGGTTCCCCGTCGGATCGGCCCGTGGCTCGCTGCACCGTCATCCCCCGGCCCCCTCAGTACTGCGGCAACTACCCTTCGCCCGCGAGGGCGGTCCCCGGCTCCGACTATGGTTTCCGGGGCACAGCCCGGCATCGCCCCGATGGGGTGAAACCCGGGGACCGCGGTCACCCTCACTTCGGCGGGCTGCCGGTGTCCTCGGCCTCGTACTGCGCGAGCAGCTCCTGCTCGCGGTCCCGGTGCGGGAACAGGAAGAACACGAGCAGCGCACCGATGACGATCGCGGTGATACCCGCGGTGTAGGCCCAGTCGGCGCCGTCCAGGAACGACGACTTCGCCGCGTCGACGATCTGCTGGGCGTACTGCGGGTACTGCTCGGCGGTCTCGGCCGCGCCGGCGAAGGACTTGGTCAGCTGGTTCTCCACGGTGTCGCTGACCTGCTGCCCGTTCGGCGCGGACGCGATCGTCGCGGCGAAGGCGGACGTGTACCCGGAGGCGAGCAGGGCACCGAAGATCGACTGCATGAACGCGCCGCCGAGATCGCGTTGCAGGTCGGCCGTGCCCGACGCCATCCCGGCCCGCTGGACCGGCACGGACCCGGTCAGCGAGTGCGACGCGGGCGTCCCGGCGAACCCGACCCCGATGCCGATGAAGGCGTACACGATCGCGACCTGCCAGTACGGGCTGTTGTCGGACCAGAGCAGCAGCATCCCGCCGAACGCGAGCAGCAGGAACACGTACCCGGCCAGCAGGGTGAAGCGTGCGCCCCGGTCGTCGACCAGCTTCGCCGACAGCCGCGCGACCAGGATCATGAACACGATCGCCGGCAGGAAGGCGGCACCCGCTTCGAGCGTCGAGTAGGCGAGCACGTTCTGCAGGTACTGCTGGCTGATGAACGCCGAGCCCATCAGCGCCCCGAACACGATGATGCCCGCGCACGCGGCGACCCAGAAGATCCGCCGCCGGGCGACGCGCAGGTCGTACAGCGGGTTCGCGGCCCGGCGCTGCCGGAGCAGGAACGCCACCAGGGCCACGACGGCGATCACGGACAGGACGAGCACCTGCGTGCCCTTGTTCGGTACCGGCGCGAAGTTGATCGCGAGGATCAGCGCGCCGACCAGGACCACGGACAGGATGCCGCCGAGGTTGTCGACCGGCTCGGTCGTCTCGTTGACGTGGCCCGGCACCAGCCAGACCGCCATCACCAGCGCCACCACCACCAGCGGCAAGGTGATCAGGAAGACCGAACCCCACCAGAACGACTCCAGCAGCGCGCCCGCGACGAGCGGACCCAGCGAGGCGATGCCGCCACCGATCGCGGACCACAACGCGATCGCCTTGGTCCGGCCCGGCCCCGACCACAGCGCCGCGATCAGGGCCAGCGTCGTCGGGTACGCGAGCCCGGCCGAGATCCCGCCGAGGACGCGGGCGAGGAACAGGACGGTGTCGCTCGGCGCGTACGCCGCGAGCAGGCAGGCCGGGACCGAGAGCACCATGCCGAGTACGAGCATCAGCTTCCGCCCGTAACGGTCGCCGAGCGCGCCGAGGTAGAGGACCGAGGCGGCCAGGCCGAGCGAGTACGCGACCGCGACCAGGTCCAGCGTCGTCTGCGAGGAGTCGAACGCCCGGCCGATCGCGGGCAGCGCCACGTTGGCCGCGGACAGGTTCAGGTTCGCGACCGCGGCGACCAGGATCAGCGCGAACAGGACCAGCCCGGCCCGTTTCGGCTGCACGTCGGCCGGCCTGGTGGCGGTCTCGGTACTGCGCGGCACGTCGGCCATTCCGCCCACCCCCTCGGTCCTGGATGCCTCCACCAGTACCGGGGCCGGTGCCCGCCCGGATCACCCAGCTCGGATGAGGTCCGCGGCGGCCACCCGGGTCCGGGTCAGCCCAACGGCACCGGGCCGTCCGGGCTGGACGGCACCGGGTCGGGGATCCGGACCATCCGGAACGAGTTCCCCAGGCCGAGCAGCGCGGCGCCGAGCGGGATGAGCAGGGCCACCTGGAGCGCGATCGGCCGGGCGTCGGTGTTGATCCGGAGAATCTCCTCCTGGATCGCCGGCGGCTCGTCGGCGAGCAGTTCCTTGAGCTGGGTGTTGCTCATCAGCTCGGCGTCGTCGTTCAGCGCCTGCGCGACCCGCTCCTTGTCGGACGGCGGCAGCACGGTGCTGTCGTCGGACAGCGAAGTGAACGTGAACGACAGCATCGCCAGCATGATCGCGCCGGTGAAGGCCAGCCCGAACGACAGCCCGAACGACCCGCCCGCCGAGTTCACCCCGGCCGCCTCACTGACCCGCTCCTCGGAGATCGGGCTGAGCGTGTAGTTGTTCAGCTGGGAGACGAGCAGCCCGAGCCCCGACCCGGCCACCAGCAACGGGACGACGAGGTACCAGCCGGAGTCGACCCGCGGGACGAGCGGCAACAGCCCGGCCACACCGATGGCGAGCAACGTGAACCCCCAGCGGATGATGCCGCTCGGCCGGCGTTTCCCGGCCTTCTTCCCGGCCAGCAGCGCGATCGCGAACATGCTCAGCGACAACGGCGCGAGCGAGAGCCCGGCCTGCATCGCGTTGTACTCCAGCACCATCTGCAGGTAGATCGGCAGCGCGATCATGGCGCCACCGAGCGCGACCTGCTGGAGCAACTGGCCGGAGATGCCGAACCGGAACGTGCGCACCCTGAACAGCTCCGGGTCGAGCAACGTCGCCTTCCCGGCCCGGTGCCTGCGGACCAGCCAGTACGCCAGCGCGGCCAGCCCGACGACGCCGATCCCGATCAGCAGCCCGACGTACTCGCCGCCCTCCTGCCAGACCAGGATGCCGAGCACGACGCCGCCCATCCCGACCACCGACAGCAGCGCCCCGACCAGGTCGATCGACCGCTCACCGGTGTAGGGCGCATCCTTGACCAGCCGGATCCCGGACAGGACGACCGCGATGATGACCGCCTCGAGCAGGAACCCGACGCGCCAGGACAGGTACGTGGTGATGAACCCGCCGAGCAACGGCCCGACGGCGGCGGCGATCGCGGCCGACGCCCCGACCAGCGCGTACGTCTGCCGTTGCGCGTCGCCCTCGAAGTTCCCGTGGATCAGCGACTGCATCGCCGGCAGCAGCAACGCCGCGCCGATCCCGCCGATCACGGCCCAGAACACGATGATCGCGGTCAGCCCTTGGGCCAGCGTCATCGCGATCGCGCCCACGGCGTACCCGAGCAGGCCGAGCACGTACGCGCGCTTCCGCCCGAACAGGTCGCCGATCTTGCTGCCGATCAGGATGAACGCGGCCGAGACCAGCGCCTCCAGCGCGATCGCGGACTGCACCCCGCTCACGGTGGTGTCGAGATCGCGCACCACCGACGAGATCGAGACGTTCATCAGTGACGTGTCCACGACCAGCACGAACATCGCCATCGCGAGCAACAGCGCCAATCGTCGCTGACCCGCCGACTCCTTGTGCACACCCGGTACCGCGTCCCCGGCCACGAGGCATCCCCTCCCCCATGACCCAGCCATCGGCGCAGCGACACCTTGGGGCACAGGCGAGACCGGGTCTCGCCTTCATGGTCGCAGCCGGTCGCTGCCCTGACCAGCAGTCAGGGTCGGCTGCGGGTACCGCTCGGGGCGCTTCCGGTCGCCCGGTCACGACGGCGCATCGTACGATACTGTCCATGTGGACAGTAAATAATCCAGTCGGACAGCGACCGGCGCGCGGACGCCTGCATTTCCTCGATCACCTGAAGGTCGCGCTGGTCGTGCTCGTGGTGCTGCACCACGCCGCCCAGCCGTTCGGGCCGCCGGACTGGTGGTACGTCACCGGCACGGACCGCTGGGAACCGCTGGGCCGGTTCACGGTGGTCAACGGCGCCTTCTTCATGAGCCTGTTCTTCGCGATCTCGGCGTACTTGCTGCCCGCGTCCTTCGACCGCAAGGGCGGCCCGCGGTACCTCCTCGACCGGTTCCGCCGGCTCGGCGCGCCGCTGCTCTTCGGGGTCGCGGTGATCATCCCGGCGCTGATGTACGCCCACTACCGCGTCTTCCGCGACTACCCGTCGATCTCCTTCGGCCGCTACTACACCGACGTCTACCTCGGTCTCGCCCCCGAGCCGGCCGGCTGGACCGGACCGAGCTGGCCCGATCTGCAGTTCGGGCACCTCTGGTTCATCGAGCACCTGCTCGTCTACGCGATCCTGTACGCCGTGTGGCGCGCCGTCGTCCGCCGGCGTCCCCGGCCGAGCACGGTCGAGAGTCCCCGGACGGCCGCGATCATCGGATTCACCGCGGTGCTCGGCCTCGGCACGTACGCGATCCGGATCACCTGGCCCGTCGACACCTGGGTCGGCATCCTCGACTTCCTCCAGGCCGAACCCGCCGACCTGGTCCAGTACGGCGGCTTCTTCCTCGCCGGGCTGCTCGCGTACCGCCGCGGCTGGTTCACGGGCCTGAGCAGTCGCGCGGGGTACACCTGGCTCGCCGTCGGCGTCACGCTCGCGATCGCCCACTACGCCGCCCTGCCCCAGCTAGCGCGGTACTACGCGCCGGGTGGCACCGGGATCCGTTCGCTTGTGTGGTCGGTGGTCGAGACGACGATGTGTACCGCGCTGAGCCTCGGCCTGCTCACCCTCTTCCGCGAACGCCTCAACCAACCGAACCGCTTCCTGCAACGTCTGGCCGCGGCATCGTTCACGGTCTACGTCCTCCACGTCCCGGTCGTCGTCGCCCTTCAACTCGCCACCCGCGAGCTCAGCGCGCCCCCACTGCTGAAGTTCCTCCTGGTCGGCTTCATCGCAGTCCCGCTGAGCTTCACGCTCGCCACGGGTCTCCGCCGAGTCCGCTATCTGCGGGCCTGGATCTAGACTCGGCGCGATGAGTGAGCCGCGTCCGACCGACCTGACCGCGCGGGCCCGGCTGCGGCTGGCGGCCCTGCACCTGTTCGCCGAGCACGGGTTCGAGGCGACGTCGACGCGCGCGATCGCCACCGAGGCAGGGGTTTCGCACGCTCTGCTGCGGCACCACTTCGGCTCCAAGGACGGGCTGCGCGCGGCCGTCGACGAGGACGTACTGGACACGTTCGACCAGGAGCTGGCCAAGTTCGAACCGGCCGGCGGACTGGCGGCGCTCGGCTCCGTCACGGCCCAGCTCTTCGGCTCGGACAGCCTGCGGCGCAACTACCTGCGCCGTGTCCTCCTCGAAGGCGGGCCTGCCGGTACCGCCCTGTTCCAGCGGCTGCTGACCGGCGCCGACGAGCAGCTCCGCACCCTCCGTGAGGCGGCCGGCCACGACTCCGCCGACGCGGCCGACACCCGCTGGGCGCCGTACCAGGCCCTCTTCCTGATCCTCGGTCCGATGCTGCTCGAACCGGTCATCGGCCCGACCCTGGACGCCCCGGTCTTCGACCCCGGGCCACTGGCCGAACGCAGCGCCGCCAACCAGCGGCTGATCACCCGCGGCCTGCTCAGCCCACCGGATCCGGCCGGCTGACCGGCCCGGATCGGCGGCGATGTCGAACGTTCGAGATCTTTCGACCGATTGCTACGCTGAGCCGATCATGGCCAGCCATCCCGCGGTCCCGGACTACGAGCTCGAGGAGACGATCGAGCTCACCACCGCCGAGCAGGTCCGCGCGATCGGCGACCCGCTGCGGACAACGATCCTCGGCCTGCTGCACGAACGCGCCGCCACGGTGACCGAGCTGGCGACCGCGGTCAGGCGCCCGAAGAGCACGGTCGCGCACCACGTCAACGTCCTCGCCGACGCCGGTCTGCTGCGCGTCGTCCGGACCAGGCGGGTGCGGGCCATCGACGAGCGGTACTACGGCCGGACGGCGCGGATGTTCTTCGTCGGGCTGGGCCGCAAACAGGCCGACGGCTCGAGCCTGCCCGGTGACTTCAACGACTTCGAGGTCGCGGCCCAGGAGTCCAGCGGCGCGTACGAGGCGGGCCAGCTGCGCGCGTTCCTCCGGCACGCCCGCATCCCCGAGGAACGCGCGGCCGAGTTCTGGGACCGGGTCGAGGGGATCATCCACGAGTTCGACAAGCTGCCGCGCTCGGGCGACACCTCGTACGGGTTCGCGATCGGGCTGTACCCGATGACCGGGTACCCGACGCTGCCACCGCGTCCGGACGAAGACTGACCCTTCCGGAAGCCGATCGTCCGGAAACAGTTCTACGGTGGTCACCATGACCACGCATGACGAGACCTCCCTGACTCCTTGGGAGCCGCCGCTCGCCGGGACCGAGGTCGAGCACCTGCTCGGCGCCCTCGACCGGTTGCGGGCCACCTTCCGCTGGAAGGCGGACGGCCTGGACGCCGCCGGCCTGAGTACCCGGATCGGCGCCTCCAGCATCACCCTCGGCGGACTGCTCAAGCACCTCGCGGCGCAGGAGGACTACACGTTCACCGCCAAGCTGCGCGGCGAACCGATCGCCGGACCCTGGACCGAGCTCGGCTGGAACGGCAGCAACGACTGGGAGTTCGAGTCCGCCGCCAAGGACACCCCGGCGCAGCTGTACGCGTACTGGGACGGCGCCGTCGAACGCTCGCGGGCGACCCTGGACGCCGCGATCGAGAACGGCGGCCTCGACCAGGAGGCCCACGTCAGCTCACCGGACGGCGTCCACGCGAGCCTGCGCCGACTGGTCTGCGACCTGATCGAGGAGTACGGCCGGCACACCGGTCACGCCGATCTCCTCCGCGAGGCCGTCGACGGGCACGTCGGCGAGGACCCGCCGCCTGGCTGGCGTCCGAGCGCCTGACCGATCAGCCGAGGAGTCCGCTGATCGCCATCATCACGGGGATCGCGAGCAACGTACTGGTGAGCACGGCACTCCGGGCCAGCCGCCGGCCGGTTCGGTAGTGCACGGCATAGACGTACACGTTCTGCGCCGTCGGCAAGGCCGCGAGCAGCGTCGGACCGAGCAGCTCGCCACCGTGCAGTCCGAGGACCCAGCGCCCGAACGCGTACGCGATCGCCGGCTGGACGAACGCCTTCAGTGCGACCGCGAGCGCGAGATCCGGTCCCGGCCCGAGCCGGATCGACTGACGCGCCCCGCTCAGGCTGAGTCCGTACGCCACCAACGAGACCGGGACCGCGGCCGCGGCCACCAGGTCGACCGGCCGGAGCAGGACCTCGGGGAGTTCGACGCCGATCGTGGCGACGAGCAGACCGAGCAGGGTGGCAACGGTCACCGGGTTGCGCAGTGGCCTCGTGAGCACGGCCCGCAGCGAGACGCGGCGCCCCGAACCCAGCCGATCGCCGTCCAGCACAGCGAACGCGACCGGCACCATCACGAGCAACTGGAACAGCACGACCGGCGCGACCAGGGCCCCGTCACCGAGCACGTACACGGCGACCGGGACACCGAGATTGCCCGCGTTCACGTACGACGCCGCGAGCACGCCGATCGTGGCCCGGCTCCGGTCCCGCCGCCAGAGCAGCACCGCGATCCCCAGGTACAACACCTGGACCACGAAGAGGCTGGCCAAGTTGGTCAGCAGGACCGGCGAGAAGATCGACCCGAGGTCGGCCCGCGCCACCGTGGTGAACATCAGCGCCGGGGTCGCGACGAAGAACGCCAGCCGGGACAGCACCAGCTCGTCCTCGGCCCGGAGCACGCGGAAGACGCCGACCAGGTAGCCCAGGACGGCGACGGCGACCAGCGCGGCGAACGCACCGACGACGGACGACACCCGCGGTCAGCGGCGCTCGGAGTTCGGTGTCACCGGGTCATCCTAGAGAGAGTCAGCAACCGCTTTCCCGCGAGTCCCGGATGCCGGGACGAGGGCCCTGGCCGGTTCGGGAGCACGGTGAGACGCTGGCAGGGTGCGACCGCACCTGGCTCCGGCGGTGCTCGCTGCCCTGGCGATCCTGGGCGGGTGCAGCGACACCCGCCCGCAGCCGGCACCGGAGGTGACCATGTCCGCACCGAACCTCATCACCGTGACCAGCCCGGCCTTCGGGGACTTCGACCGGATCCCGGCCAGGTACACCTGCGACGGCGCCGACGTCTCACCGCCGCTCGCCTGGCAGGACGTCCCGCCGGAGACGCAGGCGCTCGCGCTGATCCTCGACGACCCGGACGCGCCGCGGGGCACGTTCGTCCACTGGGTCGTCCTCGATCTCCCGCCCGACACGACCGAGCTGCCGGAGTCGTACTCGGGAACCTCGGTCGTCCAGGGCAAGAACTCGGCCGGCAACCCGTCGTACTTCGGACCGTGCCCGCCCAGCGGTACGCACCACTACCGCTTCACCGTGTACGCCCTGCCGGCCCCGACCGGGCTGAACCACGGCGCCTCGCTCGACCAGGCCCGCGAGGCCGTCTCCCTCGCCCTCGCCCAGGGCCGGCTGACCGGGTTGTACTCGCGCTGATCCGCCGGCTCGCGGGCACCGCGCACACCGATGCCGGCCGCAACGATCACGATCCGTGACCGGTGGTTGTCAACGACGCGAAACCGGCGAACGATGGAGGGGTCCGGGAGCCGGCGGAGAAGGGGACGGGGATGGATCGGGAGTGGTTGACGCTCGGCTGGAAGATACTCGTGGTCCGGGGCGCGCTCGCGGTGGTGTTCGGCATCCTGGCCATCGTCTGGCCGCTGGAGACGGCGATCGCGCTGGCGTTGCTGTGGGGATTCTGGGCGCTGGTGGAAGGGGTCGGCGCACTGGTGCAGGCGTTCCAGCAACGGTCCGGCGGGAACCGGTGGTGGCTGGCCGGGCTCGGCGTGGTCTCGCTGGTGGTGGCGTTCTTCGCGATCTTCCACCCCTCGACGACGGCGGTCGCGCTGACCTGGATCCTCGGCATCTGGCTGATCGTCCGCGGCCTGTTCGAACTCTTCGCCGCCTTCCGCAGCGACCTGCTGACCCCACGCTGGCTGCTCGTCCTCAGCGCCGTGCTCTCGATCGTGCTCGGCATCCTGTTCACTGCCAACCCGGGCGCGGCCGTGGTCGGGATCGCCGTCCTGCTCGGCGTGATGGCACTGATCTGGGGCGCCGTCTTCATCGCGATCGGCCTGGTGGTCCGGCGCGCACTCAACAACAGCGGCGGCACCGAAGCCGGGCCGGCGGTCGCCAGCGCCTGACCCTCAGGCCTCAGGCCGAGACCAGCGCGGTCCGGGCGGGGAGTACCGCGGGGACGAGGAAGGTGAGGAGCGCCCCGTCACGCTCGGTCCGCGGGCTCGGCCAGTACCGCCGGACGAGCCGCAGCATCTTGTCGTTGGCGGCGCTCACGACGAGCAGGAACCTGGTCGCCCCGGCAGCCCGGGCGTGTGCGGCCGCGGTCGACACCAGGTGCAGCCCGAGCCCGTTCCCCTGGTGCGGTTCGCTCACGACGACGGCGAGCTCGGCCGTCGAATCCAGGTCGCCGTGCGCCTACGCCCACATCACGTGACCGATCAACCGGCACTCGTGCTCGGCGACCCAGGCGGCCCCCGTCGGCCGGAGCAAGGGCTCCACCACCGACGGCCGAGGCGGACGCCCGACCGCGGTCTGGAAGCGGAAGTACAAGGTCAGCTCGGACAACCCGGCCAGCATGTTCGCGAGCGCGTCCCGGTCCGCCTCCACCGCGGGCCGGACGACTACACCGTCACGGCCTACCTGAGTCTGATTCACAGAGTCAGGTTCGCCGCACTGGCTGAGTCTGTCAAGCAGACCTATCCTCGAACCATGACAGCCGAGCAGACCCTGCCCGAGGCGATGCGCTGGTCCACCGCCAACTGCACCATCTCCCGCACGATGGAGATCCTCGGCGAGAAGTGGACGTTCCACGTGCTCCGCGAGGTCTTCCTCGGCGTCCGCCGCTTCGAGGACATCCGCGCCCGCACCGACATCCCCCGCCAGGTCCTCACCGACCGCCTCACCCGCCTGATCGACCGAGGCCTCCTCCACCGTGTCCCGTACCGCGTCCCGGGCCAGCGGGAACGCTCCGAGTACCGCCTCACCGAAGCCGGCCTCGACCTGTACCCGGTCCTGGTCGCCCTGGTCCAGTGGGGCGACCAGCACCTCCCGATCCCCGGCGGTCCGCCTCTGGTAGCCCACCACCGCGGCTGCGAAGCAGAAGTCCAGGTAGTCCTCCGCTGCCAAGCAGGCCACGAACCGACCCCGCGCGAAACAGCCTTCCGCCCAGGCCCGACCGCCCAAGAAGCCTGAAACCCCTTGAACACAAGAGATTTCTGAGAGAACCCAGCGAAAGTTGACGTGCGCAGGTCCGCCGACGTCACCCGCGGCCGGGTCCGCGAGCGAGCTCGCAGCTTGGTTGAGGCGGGTGGACCCGGCGGGCGATCTGCGGTGCTGGACGTGAGCGGGTGGAGGTTGGTTGTCAGGTGGGGTTTCCCGGGCGGTGGGCCCAGAAGAGGGCGTGGCCGCCGGTGCCTTCGGGGAGGAAGTCTTCTCGGTCGATCTCCAGACCTGCTTGCCGGATCCAGCTCCGGTTGGTGGCGGCGTCCCCGTGGCTCCACCACATCGGGGCTCCACCGCCGAGCCGGTTCTCTTCGGTACCGGTCCATTCGCCGTGCCCGGTGGTCGCCACGAAGTGACCTCCCGGCCGAGGCCAGCCAGCGATCCGGCCGAGCAGATCCTGCTGCTCGGCCAGCGGAAGGTGGATCAGCGCGAACAACGAGACCACGGCATCGAACGACGCTGGATCGAAGGAAGCCGTCATCACATCGGCGTGGATGAACTCCGCCGCAGGCACCTGCTCCCGCGCCCGACGGACCTGCACCTCGCTGAGATCGATCCCGACAACCCGGTACCCGGCGGTCGCCAGCGTCCGCGCGACAGGCACTCCACTCCCGCAACCGACATCCAGCACCGCCCCACCCACCGGTACCAGCTCGCAGATCTCACTCAGCAGAGCCTCGTACTTCGTCTCCGCACCGTAAACCTCGTCGTACCGCGCGGAAACAGCGTCGTACCCACGGCGAACCAAGTCCTTGGGATCAGTGGAGTCCACCCCGAGAAGTTACCGCCCAGCGAGCCCACGACGCGTACTACTCCTTCTCCTCGGCTCGGGCTTCGGCTCCGGTTCGGCCTGTGTAGCCGTCGTCGTCGCCGGCTGGGCGGCCTACGAACGTTTGGTTCTTTCCGGTGCCGGTGGTCGACTGGGCGTCGCCGGTCGGGTCGTGGCCGGCGATTCCGCCGGTTTCCCGGCTGGCGGCGACTCCGGTGTCGGCCGGGGCGTCGCCCTCGTTGATGCGGTGAGCGAACCAGCGCTCCTTCAGCTTGGCCAACCAAGCCATCCTCGTCCTCCGATCTCAGCGCGGCGCGGCCGCGGTCAGCTCTCGTGGTTGTCCCACCGCAGCAGGGCAGCCGCCGGCGTCCCCGCGATGGCGACCAGCGGTAGCGCCGTCACCTCCGCGCTCGTCAGAGCCGCCGCCGCGAGCAGTGCTTGGTCGGCGCGCACCGCTTCGTCTTCCGGTACGTCGCCGAGGACGAGGCCGGGGTGGTCCTTCGGGAGCAGCTCGTGGTCCGCGGCGCCGTCCGGGTCGAGCAGCAGCGTTTCCACCTGGCCTTGGACGAACGCGTCGGCCACGTCCCGGACCCCGGTCGCGACCGCGAACCCCTGACCGAGCCGGTCCTTCAGCCGGTGCACCAGTTCGAGCTGACGCGCGACCGCGTACTCCTGCAGCGCTTCGCGGATCGCCTGCCGCATCGCCTCGCCACCACCGTCGTCCGCGCGGCCACCACTGTCCAGCCGGACCACGGTCGCCTGAACCTTCTCCAGCCGGTTCAGCAGATGGCTCACGGAGCGCGCGTCGCCGGCGACCAGGACCAGCTTGACGCCCTCGCGTACCCGGCTCTCCACCTCGTCGCCGACCGCGTCGGCGTTCCGGCGCCAGACGTTCTCGGTCTCGTGCTGGTACCGCAGTGCCGACCAGCCGCCGACCGGGACCTTGTGCACGTGGTACGTCTCCCCGCCCGCCGTGGTCGCGAACTCGGGCTCGGGCACCTCCGACCGGTACACCGCGACGTCACCGCCGACGTGGTCGACCAGCGCCAGCACGAACCGGATGTTGCCCTGGGCAAGTCGCACCCAGCCGGCCAGGTCGGGCAGCGCGGACCAGCTCACCGCTGCCTGGTCCACCTGCCGGTGCACGAGCTCGTCGAACCGGACGCCGTCCCGGTTCCCGACCACGGTCCGGGCCTGGGGGGCGGGCTCGGCCGGGTTCTCGGCCAGCGGATCGGTCACCGCCCGGATCACCGCTTCCGGCGCACCTTGCCGATCCAGGTCCGAACCGGCGTCCCGGACCCTGAGTTCGTGCTCGCGTGCCGCCGTCTCGCTGTCGTGGCTGACGTCGAGCGTGACCGTGGCGAACGGACCACCGGCTTCGTACACAGGAGTCAGGCGCGAGATGTCCATGCCGCCCGGGTACCCGACGGACCTGCCGGGAAACTCAGCGGCCGAACAAACCGCGGACGAGGGGGCGGGTCAGGCCGCCGTCGGCGAGGCCCAGCTCGACCAGGTCGTCGAACACCTGCTGGTCCGCGGCCGCCGCCCGGATCCCCGCGTCGAGGACCCGGCCGGACTGGGTCAGCAGCGCGGCCAACGCGGTGTGGCGGAAGTGCCGGTTCAACGGCGAACTCAGCTGCCGGTAAGCCGTGCCCGCGCCGCGCCCGTCACCGTCACGGAGGGACCCGGCAGCCGCTCGTCCCGCCGACAGACCGGTGGCCACGGCGTAGTAGATGCCCTCACCCGTCATCGGATTCACCAGGCCGGCCGCGTCGCCGGTGAGCAGGACTCGGCCCTTCCCCGGGCGCCAGCTCCAGCTCGTCAGCGGCAGGTGGTGCGCCCGCCAGTCCGTACCGCCGTCCGTCGCACCCGGCAGCAGGTCCTCCAGCCGGTTCAGCAACTCGGTCCGGGTCGGGTGCTGGCGTCGTCCGGTGAGCGCTTCGCCGTACCCGACGTTGGACAGACCGTCACCCCGGTCGAAGGACCACGCGTACGACGGTTGCGGCCCTGGACCGTACACGATCGCCTGCTGCGCGGACCGGTTCGGCGGCGTCGGCGCATACCCCCGCAACGCGAGCGCAGTCGGACCACGGCGACCACCGGCGACCCGGCGTACGACGGAGTGCGCACCGTCGGCTCCGATCACGATGCGCCCCGTGAGCGACCCGTCCAACAGCACCGTGTCGCCGTCCACCCGCAGGTCGCGCACGCGATGCCGTACGAGCTGGGCACCCGCCGATCGAGCCGCCGCAACCAGGCGCTCGTCGAACACCGTCCGCGGCACCACCCAGGTCGGACGCGCGAGTTCACGGTCAACCGCCAGCGAACCCCGTTCGAGGCAGAATCGCCGCACGGGCGTCCAGTCGTCCAGCACCCCCGTCACCCCGACGTCGGCCAGCAGGTCGAGCACGTGCGGCGCGATTCCGTCCCCACAAGCCTTGTCCCTCGGGAAGTCCTCCCGGTCCAGCAGCAGCACCGACAACCGCGGATCCACGGCGAGCGCGCCCAAGGCGGCCGAGGCTCCGGCGGGTCCGGCGCCGACCACGACCACGTCCCAAACCGGCTTCACAACCCCTCCCCGTACACCAGGCGACCTCCCTAGTGTGCCCACGTCGGGCTCCGGTCATCCCGGCTCGCGCGAAGGGGTCCCCGCGATCAGCGGCCGGGGCGACGACCAGGACGGTGCGGGCGACGGGACGGCGGGACGACCGGGGCCCGGGTCCCGCGGGTCAGGCGCCGATCCGCATGCGCCGTCGGGTCGGCCGTGACCACCTCGCGCGGCTCCTCCAGGTCGACCACGCGCGGTGGCGGCGGTACGAACGGCTCCGGATCCGGTTCGTACCTCTCCTCCACCACCTGGACCGGCTTCGCGCGAGCGGCCGCCTCCTTGCTCGCCCGCGGCTTCGGGGCGGCGGCAGGTGCGGCGACCGGCGCCGGTACCGGCTTGCGGTGCCGCCGGTGGGTCCGCAGTTCAATGCCCAGGGCACCGATGAGGTTGCTCAGGACAACCGAGGTGAACCCGAGCGAGAGCACCAGCAACGCGGCCAGCAGGACCGCCTGGCCACCGGCCGCCCAGTTCGACGGATCGGTCCGGCGGATCGCCGAGATCATCGCCACCACGACGAGGTTGGTGATGCCGAGGGCAACCGCCGCGACGATGGTCCGGACCAGCACCCGCCGGTCCAGCTCGAGATCCTCGGCCGCCGCGACCAGGCCGGCCACCACCCCGGCCAGGACCGGGACCGCGTACACGGCGGCCAGTGCGGGACCCGGGCTCGCGACCAGGTAGAAGACGTCGAACACCACCGCGAGGCCCGCGAGCGCGGCCGCGAACCACACGATCATCGGCGGATACGCCCGCACAATGGCCTTCGCATCCGCCGGCAGACTCCGATACAACCGCTCCGGCAAAACGCCTTCCCCGTCCGTAGAACCCGACAGCTCATTCTGCCGGTCCCCGGCACCGTCGGTCACCACCTCGGCGGGCGAGTCGGCAGCGGAAACCACCGCGCGCTCCCGGCTCTGGCCCTTGAGGCTCGGCCGAATGGACGAGGATGGGCGACAAGCGATCGCTTCAGAACTCCGCACTCCGACGACGGACTGACCACCGCCGGCGACTGGTCAGGATCAGCCGCCGGCGTCGTGCATCCGGCTCAGGCCGCGGCCGGGAGCGGCGACAGCTTGGCGCGCAGGTCGTCGAGAATGCGGCGCAGCACCCTGGACACCTGCATCTGGCTGACGCCGATGTCCTTGCCGATCTCGGACTGGGTCCAGCCCTCGACGAACCGCAGCTGCAGGATCCGCCGTTCCCGCGGGCCGAGATCCTCGAGCACCGGCTGGAGCATGTCGACGGCCTCCAGCAGATCGATCGAGGTGTCCTCGTCCCCGGCGACCACGTCGGCCAGGGTGAGGTCGGCGTCAACGTCGGACGGCTTGTCCAGCGAGAGCACGTTGAAGCAGCCCTTCGCCGCCATCGCCTGCTCCACCTCGGCGAGCTCGACGCCGAGGTGATCGGCGATCTCGACCGGTGTCGGTTCGCGGTTGAGCAACTGTTCGAGTTCGGGCACCTTGGTGGCGATACTGCCCTGCATCTCCTGCAACCGGCGCGGGATCCGCACGGTCCAGGCGCAGTCGCGGAAGTATCGCTTGACCTCACCGCGGATGGTCGGGATGGCGAAACCGATGAACGGGGTGTCCGCGTCCAGCCGGTAGTGGTGCGCGGCCTTCACCAGGCCGAGGTACGCGACCTGTTCGAGGTCGTCGGCCTCGGCTCCGCGACCGCGGAACCGGCGGGCGATGCCCTTGGCCATTTCGAGGTTGAGTTCGACGGCTTCTTCGAGCAGCTGTTGCCGCTCCGTTTCGTCCGAGCACGCGGCCCTGCGTTCGAGAAGACTTCTGGTGGCCGCTTCGCGTGCGGCCCGATCGGCCGCCGTCGTGCACTGCACAGGCACGGGGTTACAAGGGGTGAACATGGGATGACCTCGCGACTATCAGTCACGGCGTGGCACATCTCTGGACCACAGTCACTACCTGAACTCACTCGTACCCATTCCCCCGGACCCCATGCATTCACCCCGTCCGGAGCCGATAGACGAGCGCACCGACCGCGAGGACCACCGAGCCGGCCACCACCGCGGTCCACGGCAGCGCGAAGGCGAGCACGACGCACCCGACGAGCCCCACCACCGGGACCATCCGAGGCGGGCGGCCCTCGTCGGGGCGCAGGGTCCAGGCGGACGCGTTCGCGATCGCGTAGTAGAGAAGTACACCGAAGGACGAGAACCCGATCGCCCCGCGCAGATCGGTGGTCGCCGCAACCACCGCGACCACGGCGCCGACCGCGAGCTCGGCGTGATGCGGCACCTGGTACCGCGGGTGGATCGCGGCGAGGGCCGTCGGCAGATGCCGGTCCCGCGCCATCGCGAACGTGGTCCGCGAGACCCCGAGGATCAACGCGAGCAACGACCCGAGCGCCGCGATCGCCGCACCGACCCGGACCACCGGAGCCAGCCCAGGTACGCCGGCCACCCGTACCGCCTCGGCGAGCGGGTCCGGCGAGGCGGCGAGCCGGGTGGGACCGAGCAGGGCGAGCAGGGCGACCGCGACCGCGGCGTACGTGATCAGCGTGATCGTCAACGCGATCGGGACCGCCCGTGGGATGGTCCGGCGGGGATCCTTCACCTCTTCGCCGAGGGTGGCGATCCGCGCGTACCCGGCGAACGCGAAGAACAACAACCCCGCCGCCCGCAGGATCCCACCCGGCCCCGCGTCCGCACCGATCCCGAGCCGCGCGAACTCAGCCGACCCGGACGCGAGCGAAACGGCCACCACGATCGCGAGCAGCACCAGCACGAACGCCACGACGACCCGCGTCAACCAGGCGGCCTTCTGGATCCCGCAGTAGTTGAGCCCGGTCAACGCGACGACGGCCACCACGGCGACCACGTTCTTGTACTCGGGCCACAGGTACGACCCGACGGTGAGCGCCATCGCCGCACACGACGCGCTCTTCCCCACGACGAACGCCCACCCGGCCAGGTACCCCCAGAACGGCCCGAGCCGCTCGCGCCCGTACACGTAGGTCCCGCCGGATTGTGGGTAAACGGCAGCCAACCGCGCGGAGGACGTCGCGTTGCAAAAGGCAACAACAGCGGCAACCCCGAGCCCCACCAACAACCCCGAGCCAGCAGCCCCGGCCGCCGGCCCGAAAGCCGCGAAAACCCCGGCTCCCACCATGGCGCCGAGCCCCACCACAACAGCATCCCGAACCCCAAGCGCCCGCCGAAGATTCTGCACCCCCGAAGCACACCACGACCACCACCAGGACCAACAGCCGCGGTCAGCGTGCGGATGAGCGTCGGGAGTGGGTACCGGCGTGGGTATGAGTGAGAACGAGTGTCTGATTCATGCGCCGGTGGAGGCTGTCTTCGCGATCCTCACGGACGGCTGGACGTACGCCGGGTGGGTGGTCGGCGCTTCGCGGGTGCGCGACGTGGAGGCCGGGTTCCCGCAGCCGGGGCACAGCATCCACCACTCGGTCGGGGTCTGGCCGTTGGTGATCGACGACAGCACCTCGTCCGAGCAGTACGAGCCGAACCGGTTCCTGCAGCTCAACGTCCGCGCCTGGCCGACCGGTGAGGGCCAGGTCGAGTTCGTCGCGACCGAGCAGGACGGTGGCTGTCACCTGACCATGCGGGAGACCGCGGTCAAAGGGCCGGTCACGCTGATCCCCGCCGCCGTCCTCGACCCGATTCTCCGCGCGCGCAACAACGAGACCTTGCGACGACTCAAACTGCTGGCGGAGAAGCAGGTCCGATGACCGTCGTCATCACCGGCGCCTCCAGCGGCATCGGCCGGGCGACGGCGCTCGCTTTCGCTCGTCGTGGCGACCAGGTCGTTCTGGCCGGCCGCTCCCGGACCAGCCTCGATCACGTCGCCCGGGAGTGCCGGGATCTCGGCGCCCCGGCCACGGTGGCGCCCACCGACGTGTCCGACCCGCGGCAGGTCGACTCGCTGCTCGACTTCGCGACCACCGGCAGCGGAAAGGTCGACCTCGTCGTCCACTGCGCGGCGGTCGTCGCGTACGGCCGGTTCGACGAGGTACCGGCCGACGTCTACGAACGCGTACTCCGGGTCGACGTCGACGGCACCGTCCAGGTCGCCCGCGCGGCACTGCGGCGGTTCGAGGACCAAGGATCCGGCCAGCTCGTCCTGTTCGGCTCGGTCCTCGGCAAGATCGCGCCACCGTTCATGAGCGCGTACGTGACGAGCAAGTGGGCTGTCCACGGTCTGGCCCGCGCCCTGCAGACCGAGTACCGCGACCGGCCCGCGATCCACGTCAGTCTGGTCGTCCCCGGCGCCGTCGACACCCCGGTCTACGAGCACGCCGGCAACTACGCCGGCCGGGCGGCCCAGCCACCACCCCCGGTGGCCTCCGCGGACAAGGTCGCCGCCGCCGTCGTACGCCTGGCGGACCGGCCACGTCGTGAGGTGAACATCGGCCTCGCCAACACAGTGATGGAACTCGGCTTCCGCTTCCTCCCCGCGGTCTACGACGCCCTGGTCACGCCGATGATGAAGCGTCTCGGCCTGACCCGCACCCCGGTCGGCCCGACCCCGGGCAACGTCTTCGAGCCGCGACGCTAGGGCCTTGTCGACCCGGTACACCTAGTTCTTCGTGGTCGCGTGCCGGGCGAGGACGTCGAACAGGCGATCCGGCAACAACCGCCGGACCTTGGGCACGAAGGTCGCGGCCAGCCCGGCCGTGTACCGCGTGTGCGGGCGCCGCGCACTCACCGCGTGCTCGATCAGATCAACCGCCTCGGCCGCCCCGCTGCTCTCCTTCCCCATCCGCAGCAACTGTTCCCGCAGCGCGGCCACCCGGCGCTCGTACCGCTCGTTCACCGGCAGCGAGTCGAGCCGATGCGCCGCCTTCGACCAGATCGGCGTGGCGATCGGCCCCGGCTCGACGATCGCCACCTGGATCCGGTCCGGCGCGAGCTCCTGCCGCCAGGCGTCGCCGATCGCCTCGATCGCGTACTTCGACGCGTGGTACGGACCCGCGAACTGCACCGCGACCAGCCCGCCCATCGACCCGACGAACACCACCCGGCTCCCGTTCTCCGACCGATCCCGCCGCAACAGCGGAAGGAACTGCTGCGTCACCGCGACCTGCCCGACCACGTTCACCTCCAGCTGATGCCGGAGTTGCTCGATCGGCAGGGTCTCCAACGGCCCCGCGACCCCCTCGCCCGCGTTGTTCACCAAGGCCGTCAGCCCGTCCGGGCCGAGCCCGTCGCCGACCTTCGCCGCCAGCTCCTCGATCGATCCGCCGTCGGTGACGTCGAGCAGTTCCACCGTGACCCGCTCCGACGTCTGCCGATCGAGGATCTCCGCGTCATGCCGCTGATGGACCCCGGCGAACACCCGCCACCCGGCCCGGTCCAGCCGGACCACGGCCGCAGCTCCGATCCCGCTCCCCGCACCCGTGATGACCACGCTCGGCATGGCGTACTCCTTGACTCGGCGATCCTCTGCGGTACCCGCATCTCGCCGGCCCATTCGGGTACCGGGGCCGCCATGACTGACCACGGATCGGTATGGCTGGCGACCGCCGCGCTCCCGGAGTACCCCGCCCTGCGATCCGACGACCAGGCGGAGGTGGTCGTGATCGGCGGCGGCCTGATCGGCCTGACCACGGCGCTCTACCTGGCCCAGGACGGCGCGTCGGTGGTCCTGCTCGAGGCCCGCCGCCTGGCCGGCCGGACGAGCGGCAACACCACCGGCAAGGTGACGTCGCAGCACGGCGCGATCTACGCGGACCTCCTCGACCGGCACGGCGAGGAGAAGACCCGCACCTACGCAAACGCGAACCAGGTCGCCGTCGACGAGGTGGCGGCGCTGGTCGACCGGCTCGGGATCGAGTGCGAGCTGACCCGGACCCCGTCGTACGTCTACTCCACCCGGCCGGAGAACACCCTGCGCCGCGAGGCCGACGTGGCGGCGTCCCTCGGTCTCCCGGCCACCTTCGTCGATCCGGCCGAGGTCGGCGTCCCGGCCCGGTCGGCGGTCCGGTTCACCGACCAGGTCCAGCTGCACCCGGTGCGGTACCTGGCCGGCCTGGCCCGCTCGCTGACCACGGCGGGCGGGCGCATCTACGAACACAGCCGCGTGCTCACAGTCGACGACCACGCGGACGGCGTCCAGGTCAGCACCGAGGACGGTCACACGGTCAAGGCCCAGCACGCGGTCGTCGCGACGCTGCTCCCCATCAACGTCACCGGCGCGTTCTTCGCTCGGACCCGGCCCAGCCAGTCCCACGGGATCGCGCTCACCCTGCCGGTGGCGGCGCCGGCCGGGATGGCGATCTCCGTCGACGCCCCGACCCGCTCGACCAGGCCCTGGCCCGGCGGCGGTCCCAACGGCCTCATCGTCGTCGGCGGCGATCACGAGACCGGGGACGGTACCGACACCGAAGCGGCGTACCGCGGCCTGGCCGACTGGGCCGGCTCACTGTGGAACTTCGCCGCGCGACCGGCCTACCGCTGGTCGGCCCAGGACTACGGCACTCCCGACCTGCTCCCGTACGTCGGCCGCTCTCCCGGCAGCAAGGCGACCTCCGTCGCGACCGGTATGCACAAGTGGGGCCTGACCAACGGGACCGTTGCCGCCGGCATCCTCCGCGACCTGGTCATCGATCGCGCCAACCCGTTCGCCGCCCTGTACGGCGCCGACCGGATCGGCGACGCCCACTCGGTCGCCAAGCTGGTCAAGGACAATCTCAAGGTCGGCAAGGAGTTCACCGCCGGGCACCTCGGCCACGCGCTGCACGGGAAGGTCAAGCCGGTGTGTACTCATCTCGGCTGCCCGCTGCACTGGAACGAAGCCGACCGCACCTGGGACTGCAACTGCCACGGATCGCGCTTCGGCGCGACAGGTGAGGTCCTCGACGGCCCCGCGACCAAGCCGCTCCCGATCGACGACTAAATGACAAGGCGCGCGTCACCAGGACGCGCGCCTTGCCTGGACCTGCTCGGGCCGGTCAGCCCTTCTTGGCGATCCCGGCCATCAGGATGCGCTGGTACGGCTGCAGCTCGTCGACGTCGGGGATGTCGGCGTCCGGGTCCTCGGGGAACCAGCGCGCCAGGAAGTCCACGCCCGGCGGGATGATCGGCAGCCCGAGGAAGTGCTGCTCGATCCGCTCCGGGGTTCGGATCCAGCCGTTGCCCAGGCTCTCCAGGCCGGCCTGCTCCATCGCCTTCTGCAGCGGCTCACCGGTGTCGACGAAGTCGGTGATGAACAGGTAGCTGCCCGGGGCCAGCGCGTTCATCAGCGTGCGGACCCACTCGTCCGGCTTCTCGTCGTCGTGGAAGTGCATGTGGATGCCGACGATCATCAGCGCGATCGGGCGGCTGAAGTCCAGGTGGTCCTTGATCTCCTGGTTGTCCAGGATGGCCTGCGGCTCGCGCAGGTCCGCGGTCACCACGATGGTGCTCTGGTTCGTCGCCAGCAGCGCGCGGCCGTGCGCGAGCACGATCGGGTCGTTGTCGACGTAGGCGACCTTCACCCCCGGGTTCAGCTCCTGCGCCGCCTGGTGCGTGTTCTTCTGCGTCGGCAGACCGCTGCCGATGTCGAGGAACTGGTCGATCTCCGCCTCGCGGACCAGGTACTGCACGCCCTTGACCAGGGCGTCCCGGTTGTCGATCGCACAGCGACCCGCGTCCGGCACGTACTTCAGATAGGTCGCCGCACCCTCGCGGTCGGCGGCGAAGTTGTCCTTGCCACCGAGCAACGCGTCGTAGACGCGCGCGATGGTCGGTTGGGAGGTGTCGAACTCCGGAGGTGCTTCCGGGCCGTCGGGAGTCGCCATCGGCGCAGCCTTCGTGTCGTAGGGAAGAAAAAGGTGCTCGTCATCGTAGTGCATCCACGAACCGCCGGGCGCCCGGATCGGCGGGGCCCGGAGTGTCCGCACGAGCCCATCCGAAAAGCCTGATTTCTCAACAAATCAAGGCGATCCGGCAAGCCACCACTCCTGCCCTCGTCGGCCGATCCGCCGGCCGTGGACGGCCCCGCGCGAACCGTTGCAGACGGCCGGTACAGCGCCGGCTGCCCGAGGACTCCCGAGACCGCCAGGTGCAGTCATTCCCCGGCGGCTCCGTTCTCAACCGCACGCCGGACGAGTCGCGGTTTTCGGCGCGCCGGAGCCGATTTCCATCACCCACCGCGATCGCCACGCCGAGGACCGGCGGGGACCCGGCGACGCTGCGTATTGGATCAGACACACGGCCCACAACCGTGTACGATGCAAATGCAAGCCCAAATGCACGTGCATATGCCAAAGACGTACGGAAGGTGCAGCTGATGACTGCTGTCTACAACGGCATGCCCGGCGACGCGATGAGCGAGCTGAACTGGCGGAAGAGTCAGCGGAGTGGCCCCAACGGCAACTGCGTAGAGGTAGCGAAGCTGCCGGGCGGCGGCGTGGCGATGCGGAACTCGCGTCACACCGACGGACCGGCCCTGGTCTTCACCCAGGCCGAGATCGAGGCTTTCCTCGGCGGCGTTCACGACGGCGAGTTCGACGACCTCGCCTGAGCGATCAACGAAGCAAGAGGCCCCCTCCCGGGCGAGCGGGAGGGGGCCTCTTCGCGTCTACGGACGAGTGCGGGCCAGGTCCGGGCCGAGGGCGCCCGGAACGACCTGACCGGGCCGGCGGACCGCTGTCGGCAGCGGGCATAACAAAAGGCCGCCCCTTGAGGAGGGAGACGGCCTTTTGCTGTGCCGTCCCCTGAGGACAGGGACGGCCCTTCGGACGCACCGGCCCCTGAGGAGAGGGTCGGCTTGCTGCACTGCCACTCCCTGAGGATGGAGAGCGGCTCGAGGTTCACCGTCCCTGAGGAGGGGGACGGCTTCTCGGTGGACGCCCCGCGGGCATGCGGGACGGTGGTGCCACCGTCGACCGGTCCCGATCACTGGGCCGGCCAACGGTCGATCAGTAAGAAAACAAGGGCTTCACTGCACCGTGAGCGGCCAGAGCTGCTCACTGCGCGGGAGCTCGGACGCCGAGCCACCGGCCGCGTTGTCGACGGTGATGCGCAGCCCGGTGAACTTCGGGGTCATCACCCGCTGGTACTTCGAAGCCCGATCCGGCTCAGCGACGTACTCGGCGATCAGGTGGTCCCCCAACCAGATCCGCACCATCTTTCGGCCTCCTGCTCGGTCTGTGGTCATGGCGTCAGGCTCACGATGGGGTCACCATCGAGCTGGCGGACGCCGCGCAGCCAGCCCTCGAAGGCCCAGCGCTGCTCCTCGGGGCAGCGCGCCACCAGTTCCTGGATCTCCCGCTCACTCAGCTCGTCGGGCGCCCGGCCGCTTGCGCTCAGGCTGTTGTCCTCGACGTGCTCGATGTCGTAGTTGCTCATCGACTCGGGTTCCCCAACCAGTCATGTCGGCAGCGAACTGCCGACGGTCTGTAGAACCGGCCTACCGGACCTCGCAGGTGTCACTTTTCGCGAGATCCAGCTCACCTTCTGTGCATGAATCAATCATGGCGTCGGCACGCTGCGAATGCAAGCGCCCGATGCACGTGCATCCGCACGTTTTTCAGTTGTGACCTCCGAACGGGCCTCCGCCGCCTCAGATCCGGGCTCCGGAGCGGCCGATCCCCGCGATTCCGGGCGATTCAAGCGGTTGATATGTCCTGACAAAGATGCTCACGGGCTAGGGTGTGCGGGGCCGGAGCATCACTGTCCGTGAACCTGCTCGAACCCACCGCCTGTGGCGGTCCGGGCACGCGCGGGCATCGGGGTCACACCGACGTCTTGCGCGTACACGTGCGCGGGCGCGCGGAGTAGGAGTGGTGGACCGGGCGCGGCTAATGTAAGAAGTTCGGCAGATCGGGTCGCCGGCGTGCGATGATTTGTCGGGCACGGGGAGACCTGTCATCGAGACGGAAGCTGGGGCGTCGGAGGTGAGTGTGACGGAGTCGGGCGCGCAAAGCGGGCCGACAGCGCTTCGCATCATCCTCGGAGCGCATCTTCGCCGGATGCGGGAGGCCGCCGGCATCACCCGCGCGGACGCGGGCTGGGAGATCCGCTCCTCGGAGTCCAAGGTCAGCCGGATGGAGCTGGGCCGCGTCGGCTTCAAGGAGCGCGACGTCGCCGACCTGCTCCGGTTGTACGGGCTGGACGACGAGGAGGAGCGGCAGCGCCTGCTCGCCCTCGCCCGGGACGCGAACAACCCCGGCTGGTGGCACCGCTTCGGCGACGTGCTGCCGAGCTGGTTCCACTCCTACCTCGGACTCGAGGCCGCTGCTCAGCTGATCCGTACCTACGAGCTCCAGTTCATCCCCGGCCTGCTGCAGACCCCGGAGTACGTCCGCGCCGTCGTCCAGCTCGGCCGCGGCCTGATCCCGGCCGAGGAGGTCGAGCGGCGGGTCACCCTGCGGGTCGAGCGGCAGGAGGTGCTCACCCGGGCGATCGACCCGGTCCGGCTCTGGGCGGTCGTGGACGAGTCGGTGCTGCGCCGGCCGATCGGCGGCACGAAGGCGATGCGGCTGCAGCTCGAGCACCTGATCGAGGCGACCCACGCGCCGAACGTCACGCTCCAGGTGATGCCGTTCTCGTCCGGTGGCCACGCGGCCACCGGCGGTGCGTACAGCATCCTGCGGTTCCCCGAGCAGGACCTGCCGGACATCGTCTACATCGAGCACCTGACCAGTGCGCTCTACCTGGACAAGCTCGAGGACCTGGACCAGTACACCGCGACGATGGAGGCCTCTGCGTCGCGGCCCCACCGCCGAACAAGACCCGCGACCACATCGCCCGGATCCTCAAGGACTTCGACGACTAGGGCATGGCCTCAGGCGTTGGCGGTGATCCACTCCAGGAACGGGGTGGTGGCGCGCCAGTCGGTCCGGATCTGGTCGAGCAGGTCGGCGGAGTGGATCACCGGCTCGAATCCGTACGACTTCGACAGCGTGATCGACTTGTGCCGGAGCAGCTCGATCCGCGGATGACCGGTGTCGTACCCGCGGGGCGAGGTCTTCAGCTTCTCGCCGCCGACCGTCCAGCCGTCGGCGGTCAGGCCGGCCAGCACCTTCTCCAGTTCGGTGCCGCGCCGTTCCTCGTCGATCGCGGCCCGGATCCGGGCCAGCCGATCGGCCGGTGCCTCGTAGAACCCGGCCCCGACCCGGACTCCGGGCGCGCCGAGCTGGACGTACCAGCCGGTCGACGGGCCACAGGCGATGAACGCGCCCTGGTGGGTCTTGTACGGCGTCTTGTCCTTGGCGAACCGGACGTCGCGGTACGGCCGGAAGATCTTCGCCGCGCCGAACTCGGGCTCGAGCGCGGCGAGCAGGGCCGTCATCGGTGCCCGCACCGACTCCTCGTAGACGTGCTTGTGCGCGGTCCAGTACGTCTTGGTGTTGTCCATCTCCAGGTCGTCGTAGAAGTCCAGCGCGGCGGTCGGGAACCCGGTGAAGCTCATGCCGCCACGATAGTCACACCGGCAGCCGCCGGGTCCGGACCAGGTCGTCGGCGACCACGCGGAGCTTGACGTTGTTGTCCTGGGAGTAGCGGCGCAGGATCGCGAACGCCTGGTCGCCGTCGACCGCGAACCGCTCCATCAGGATCCCCATCGCCTGACCGATCAGCTTCCGCGCGTCGACCGCCTCGACCAGGGTCTGCTCCTGCCGCGCGGTCGCCGTCGCCACCGCGGCGTGCCGGGCGAGGATCTGCGCGACCGCCTCGTCGTCGTCGTCGAAGGCGTCGACCTCGGTGCTGTACAGAGTGAGCACGCCGACCGCCCGCCCCGCGATCATCAGGGGCAGTTGCATCACGGTCCGCAGGCCCTCGGCCGAGATCTGCGCACTCCACTCCGGCCAGCGGGTCTCCAGTGCGGTGTCGCGGATCCAGAGCGTGCGGCGTTCGTCCTGGGCCGTGATCAACGGTCCCTCGCCCCGCTCGAGCTGGGCCGTGTAGATCCGCTCGATCACCGGGTCGGTGACCGCGGCGACCTCGAGCCGGCCGCGCTCCTGGAGGACGCAGCCGGCGTGGGTGCATCCGATCGCGTCGAGGGCGAAGGACAGTACTGTCTCGATCGTCTCCTCGACCCCTTCGGAAGCGTGCAGCTCCATCGCGAGCTCCGCGAACCTGTCGGCCGTACCGGTCGGGTCGAGCTGGTCGGTCACTGCTGTCCTCCTCTCGGATGTGGTCCTTCCATGATCCCCGATCGCGGCCGGTTTGCACCGGTCCGAGGCGGCCGTCGGCGCGGCAGGTTTCCGCTCACCGGCGGCCCGGCCGGCGGCGGCCGGCGGCCAGGTGGTTGCCGTCAGCACCTATCTGGGCGGGAGCCCGGCGAAGAAGGCGCGGATGTCGGCGACCAGGACGTCCGGTTGTTCGAGCGCGGCGAAGTGGCCGCCGTCCGGATATGTGGTCCAGCGGACGATGTTGTCGGTCCGGTCGGCGCGGTGCCGCAACGGGACGAAGTTGTCGTGCGCGAAGTCGGCCAGCGCGGTCGGTGTCCCGGACGGCTCCATCGGCCGGCCGTGGTGAGCGCGTTCGTAGTAGATCCGCCCGGACGAGCCCGCGGTCCCGGTCAGCCAGTACAGCATCACGTTGGTGAGCAGGTGGTCGGTGCCGATGACGCTCGCCGGGTCGGACCACTCGTGGAACTTCTCCGCGATCCAGGCCAGCTGGCCGACCGGCGAATCGGTCAGCGCGTACGCCAGCGTCTGCGGGCGCGTCATCTGCAGATCGGCGTACCCCCGCTTCCCCCGGATCCACGCGCGCATCCGCTCCCAGGACGCGAGGGTGCGGTCCCGCTCGGCCGGGTCGAGCGCGGCCAGTTCGCCGGCCGTCGGTTCGGTGGTCGCGCCGGCACCGGGGAGCAGGTTGAGGTGGACGCCGACGACCCGGTCCGGGTGGATCCGGCCGAGTTCCCGGGAGATCGCGGCGCCCCAGTCGCCACCCTGGACGCCGTACCGGCCGTACCCGAGGCGCTCCAGCAGGACGGCGAACGCGCGGGCGACCCGGTTCACCTCCCAGCCGGGCTCCGGGGTCGGTCCGGACAGGGTGAAGCCGGGGATGGTCGGCAGGATCAGGTGGAAGGCGGGATCCCCGTGCAGCAAGGGGCCGGCGATCTCGGTGAACTCCACGATCGATCCGGGCCAGCCGTGCGTGATCATCAACGGCAACGCGTCCGGATCGGGTGAGATCAGGTGGGCGAAGTGGATCCGGGTGCCGTCGATCTCGGTGACGAACTGCGGCCACTCGTTCAGCCTGGCCTCGGCCTCGCGCCAGTCGTACTCGTCCCGCCAGTACGCCACGAGCTCCCGCAGGCGGTCCCGCGGGACGCCGTACTCCCAGCCGACGCCGGGGAGTTCGTCGGGCCAGCGGACCAGGTCCAGCCGCCGGCGGAGGTCGTCCAGCTGCTGCTCCGGGACGGCCAGCCGGAAAGGTTCGATCGTCATGGCGTCACTGTCCACCCGTCCGGGGACACCGCGCACCGGATTTCCGGTGCGCGGTCAGACCGAGACGGAGCGGCGGTCGTTCAGGACCTTCAGGACGAGCGCCGCGATCAGGCTGAGCCCGCCGACGACGAGAACGATGGTGACCAGCGTGGCCGAGTTGTCCAGGCGGCCGTCGCAGGCCATCGGCGTGATGCCACCGGCCGGTACGAAGACCGAACCGCAAGTCGTCTCGCCCACCGCGATCGAGCGGAAGCCGAGCCCGAGCCCGCCGAGCAGCAGAACCACTCCGGCGATGCCGAGAATCTTGTTCAGTGTCGTCATGCCTGTGCCGACACCTAAATCCGCGGACCTGCCGACGGCAAGGTCCGACTGCCCCGTTGCACTACGTTCACTCCTGACCTCGACTGACACCTCTCCGAACTTACGGTCCACCGACCGTGGATCCACAACCCGGAAGCCGTCAGCAGCGATTCTTCACACAGTCCTTACTCAGGACAAACCTCCCCGTGACGATGGTCTCAGAGCACGATACGGCCGGTGACACCGACTCACCAGTGCCACCGGCCGATCACTTCGCGTAAGTGTCTCCCGCGTCAGGAACCGGCCTCGCGACGTCCCGGTCAGTTGGGGCCGGCCGGGGTGAGCGTGGCGATCAGGTCGCCCAAGGTGGCGAAGCCGGCGCAGCCAGGACCGCACGGGACGAGGGCGGCACGGAGGTCGTCGGTGAGGTCCTGCTGGCTGGCCTTCGACAGGGTCCAGCCGAGCGGTGCGGACAGCGACGGCTGGGTGCTCTGGTGGACCACGAACACCCGGCCGGCTACGCGCGGGTCGGTCCGCAGCTGCCGGCACTGCGGCGCGTCCGTGCACAACCCGCCGGGCGACACCACCTCGGCCGCGCGGGCGAGCATCGGCCGGCTCGCGGTCGCGTTGCCCTTGGCCGTGTACAGCTTGGTCACCGGTGGGACCAGGCTCTCCGGGATCTGGGTCCAGCCGATCGCCTGGTCCCCCGGCGTCCCCGGGATCACCCGGGAGTCCGGCGGCGCGTTGTCGTGGGTCGCGGTACTGAAGTCCGGGCCGGTGCCGTTCTCCACGTACACGACCAGCGGGACCACGAACTCACCCTTGCCCTCGGCAATCACCTGGTCGTTGTGCGCGCGGACCAGCGGCAGCCAGAGCGGGGCGAGATCGACGATCGTGCTCAGCCCGGTGTTGTCGGTGTACCCGCCGTCGACGAGTTGCGCCGCTTGCAGGTCGCCGCACTCCTCGACCACCCCGGACGGCGTGACGTACGGGAAACGGCTGGCCAGCAAGCCCGCCGTCAACGCCTGAATGTTGCCCAGGCACTCTTTCGCGGACCGGTTCCCCGTTCGGCCGTAGAGGCCCAGCAGGTCGTAGTTGTGCGCGCCCGCGGCCCCCGCGCCGCAGACGGGCGCGCCGCCGGACGACCGGCCGCCCGCACTCAGATCGAGCTGACTCAGCAAGGCGTTGCAGCCGTCCCGGACCGCGGTCGAGGTGAGTACCAGTTGCCCCGTCACCGCACCTTCGCCGGACGTCGCCTGGTCCACCTGATCGGGCAGGAAGTGGGTCCGCAGGTCTGCCAGTCGATGCTCCCAGGTCGTCTCCATCAGCTCGGCCCGGTCCAGCGGTTGCGCGGTCGGGGTGCGGTACGGCGAGGCCGCGTCGAATCGCAGCCCGGCGGCGCTCGCCAGCAGGTCACCCGACAACAGGGAGACCGAAGCGGCGCCGAGGGCCTCGTGTCCGGCGATCGCCTCGACCGCGGGCACCGGGCGGCCGCTGAACCGCGCGATCGTCACACCGAGCGCGCCACCGCTGGCCCCGGCCGAGAACAAGGCCACCCGCCGGCCGCATCCGTTGCCGGTGGCCCCTATCTTCGCCAGGGCGGACGCGGTCCAGTACGTCGCCCGGATGCCGCCGCCCTCGGCCGCGACCATCAGCATCGGCCGGATCGACAGCCCGGCGTCCACGGGATACGCGCACCCGCCGGACTGCGCGAGCCAGGCGTCGAAGGCCTGCCGCATCGTCGGCCGGGCCGGGACCGTCCCGGCCGCGGTGACCGGGTGGATGTCGGTCTTGCCACCGGCCAGTCCGGTCAGGATCAGCGCGACCACCAGCAACGCGATGATCGGGGTCGCCCGGCGCCGGAACACCCGCGGCCCGATCTGGAAGATCTCCGGCGGCTGCCGCTCCTGCGCGTAGACCACGATCACGCCGACCATCGTCACCAGCGTGGTCAGCGCGAGCATCGTGGCAGCCAGCACACCGAGCCCGTCCGCGACCAGCCGGGGCCACGCCGCGAGGAAGAGGAAGAGCACGATCGACGTGACCAGGAGGCTGATCCGCAAGGCCTTCCGCGGGGCACCGAGGACGGCCGTACTGCCGTTGACGTCCGTACCCGGTTCGGCGAGCCGACCGACGTACTGACGGACCGGTGTCGGCCGGCCGGACCAGGTCGCGATCGCGGCCAGCACCGGACGCGCCACCAGCCACGGCACGATCGCCAACGCGGCACCGACCAGCAACGCGAGCCACGGCGGCACGACGTACGAGGCGTCGAGGAGGCCGGCGAGTTCGAGGGCGGCGAGGCCGGTGAAGGCGCGCACCATGCCGAGCCCGGCCAGCGAGAGGGCGGCGATCGCGATCGCGTCTCCGGCCGCCATCACGTCGCGCGGGAACGTCGCGGTGACCGGGCGAAGTGGACGCGGACTGTGCTCGCCGTGGCGGTACACGAGGGCCGAGACGATCATCACCAGGACCGGGATCGCGCAGAAGACGACCAGCCGTGGCCAGAAAACGGTGCCGCCTTCGGCGAAGGCGATCACCAACGCCACCGCGAACAACAGCACCGGTCCGAGGGCCCACAACCGCAGGTCCTGCCGACGGGGACGCTGGTGCGCCAGGTCGTCCCAGAACGGCCAGTACCCGTCGCCGACGACGCGGCGTTGGGCCCAGTCCGCGCGGATCCTGCCGAGCACGAAGATCGCCGGCAGCAGCACCACGGCGTACACGAGTCCGGCCGCGGCCGCGTGCCACAGGCCGATCGGGGCGTCGAGCCAGCGGCGCTGGACGTCGGGCAGCTGGTCGAAGACGTTGCTGCCCGGCACGATCGCGAGCGCGGCCAGCGGCAGGAACGCCAGCAGGCTGAACCGCTGGATCCAGACGGCCCGCCAGATCCGCCGCAACGGGCCCGCCCGCAGCCTCGCGATCCCGGCCATCAGCAACCCGATCACGGCCAGCCACTTGAGCGTGGTGATCACCGCGACGACCGTCGGCCCGGCGGACGGTACACAGTCGGCGCCGGCGCACCGCTCGATCCCGAGCCAGATGGTGCCGACGTTCTCCAGCACGTCGAACGCGGCCAGCGCGACGACCAGCCAGCGCACCCACGAACGCGCCAGCTGCCACAGCGCGCTGGTGTAGACGACGATGAAGACGAAGTCGAGCACGAGGTACGCCGCGAGCAGGCGGCCCCAGTGCTGCAACTGATCGGCGTCGAGCACGGCGTGCCACCCGTCGGCCTGACCCCAGCTGCCCGGGCCGGCCATGGTGTTGAACATCCAGGAGGAGTCGTCGGCCGCGAGGAAACCGCCGGAGAGCAGGCTGATCTCGTTCAGCGCGAGCCACAGGACCGCGATGGCCGCGAGGTACCCACCGACCCGTCCGAACTCCACCGGACCGGGCGCGCCGTTCTGTGTCGATCCGCTCATCACAGACCCCCACTGGCTATATCGCCCCTGTCCTCACGACGTTACAGCCAGTGATCCGGCCACCGGCTACGAAGTACTGAGCCGTTGCTCCAGCTGGGCGAGGACACGGTCGACGGTGGCGACGTCCGCGGCCGGCAGATCGCCGAACAGGTCCTCGGCCAGGCGATCGGACTCGGCGTCCATCCGCCGGGCCGCCGCGGACCCCTTCCGGGTCGGCTTCACCAGCAAGGCGCGGCGGTCGTCGGCGTGCGCGGTCCGGACGACGAACCCGGACTGCTCCAGTGCGTCGACCAGCGTGGTCACGTTCCGCGGAGTGACCTGGAGCCGGTCGGCCAGCTGCCGCTGGTTCAACGGACCGTGCCGCGCGATCTCCCAGAGCGCCGTGGCCCGGGCCCGGGTCAGGCCGCGGGCGGCCAGCCCGCGGGCCATGTCGTCGGCCATCAGGATCGACACCGCGAACAGCCGGTTCAGCACCTCCCGGCCAGATGGTGTACTAGACTCATCATGTACCATGTTCACTAAATCGTACCCCGATCGAAGGACGCCGATGAGGACCCAGGACAACGTCGAATTGCTGCAGGGACTGTACAAGTTGCTCGCGAGTGGCGACCTGGACCGGGCCGCCGCGCACCTGACCGAGGACTTCGTCGCCCATCAGCCCGGCCGGCCCGAGCCCAGCCTCGGCCGGGACACCTGGCGGGCCGGCGCCCAGCACATGCTGGACGCCTTCCCCGACCTGCGGATCACGATCGACGACATCTTCGGCGCCGGTGACCAGGTCGTGGTCCGGCTGCACTTCGCCGGCACCCACCAGGGCCCGTTCCTCGAGATCCCGCCGACCCAGCGGCAGGTCGAGTTCGCCAGCCTCGAGCTGTACCGGGTCGAAGACGGCCAGGTCGCCGAGGAGTGGGTGGCCCCGGACATGCTGGGCCTGTTGCGCCAACTCACCAGCTGACCACCCGGCGTGACAGCGGGCGCGGGCGTGCCCTACCTTGGATATATGAAGAGTTCTGCAGATGTGCAGTCCGTCGACGGGTGCGCGGTCCGGCTGGTCGATCCGGAGCGGGTGCAGACCGTCCTGGCCAGGATGCCCGCCGAGGACGACGTCGTCGACACGGCCGACGTGTTCGGGCTGCTCGGCGACCCGCGCCGGCTGAAGCTGCTCGTCGCGCTGCTCGACGGGGAGCTGTGCGTCTGCGATCTCGCCGCGGTGACCGGGATGAGCGAGTCGGCGACGTCGCACGCGCTCCGGCTGCTGCGGGCGCACCGGGTCGTCTCGGTCCGCCGGGACGGCCGGATGGCGTTCTACCGGCTCGACGACGCGCACGTCCGGATGCTCGTCGACCTGGCCGTCGCCCACACCGAGCACACCGACGCCATCCACCCGGAGCGGGACCAGTGAGCGCCGGTCATGGTCACGGGCACGGGCACGCGGCGAACCCGAGTGCGGACCGGCGGCTGCTGAGCGGTGCGCTGGCGCTGATCCTCGGCTTCATGGCCGCCGAGGTGGTCGTCGGGCTGGCGGCCGGGTCGCTGGCGCTGATCACCGACGCCGCGCACATGCTGACCGACGCGATCGCGATCATGCTCGCGCTGCTGGCGATCCGGCTCTCCGCGAAGCCGCCGGCCGGTGGTTTCACCTTCGGCTTCAAGCGGGTGGAGATCCTGTCCGCCCAGGCGAACGGGATCACCCTGCTGCTGCTCGCCGCGTTCTTCGTGTACGAGTCGGTGCAGCGGATGATCCACCCGCCCGAGGTGAAGGGCGCGCTGGTCCTGATCACCGGGGTGGCCGGGATCGTGGTGAACCTCGCGGCGACCTGGCTGATCAGCAAGGCGAACCGGTCCAGCCTGAACGTCGAAGGCGCGTTCCAGCACATCCTCAACGATTTGTTCGCCTTCATCGCGACGGCGGTGGCCGGGCTGGTCGTCCTGCTCACCGGGTTCAGCCGGGCCGACGCGATCGCCGCGCTGGTGGTCGCCGCGCTGATGCTCAAGGCGGGGATCGATCTGGTCCGCGCCTCGGGCCGGATCTTCCTCGAGGCCGCGCCGGCCGGACTCGACCCGGCCGCGCTCGGCGCCGAGCTGTGCGCCGTCGACGGAGTCGTCGAGGTGCACGACCTGCACGTCTGGGAGATCACCTCGGGCGAACCGGCCGCGTCCGCGCACATCCTGGTCCGCGAGGGCCTGGACTGCCACCAGATCCGCGGCCGGATCGAGGCGGTCCTCGCCGACCGGCATCACCTGACCCATTCGACGTTGCAGGTCGACCACGCCACCGGCGATGTCCTCGAGGCTCACTGCAGCGACTCGCACGGCGCCGTCCACCGGCCGGTACCAGAGTCGGTCACAGCCGCTGGATCAGCAGCTGACCCGGCCACGCGGAGTCGTTGACCGGTACCTCGAACGCTTCCGCGCGGGTGAAGCCCTGGCCTTCGTAGTACCGGACCAGGGCACCGTCGCCGCCCGCGAAACAGTCCACCCGGAGCATCCCGACGCCCAGCTCCTTCGCGAGGGAGCGGGCGTGGTCGAGCAGGGCCGTGCCGATCCCGGTGCCCTTGGCCGCCCGGTCCGTCACGAGCAGGCGGACGTACAGCTCGGGCTCGGTGGCGGGCGGGACGTACGGGAGGGCCGCGCCGACCGCCAGCGCGCCGACGGCCCGGCCGTCGCGTTCGGCGATCCACAGCCCACCGTCCGCCGCGAATCCGGTGACCTGCTCGACCCGGCGCGGGTTGGCCGAGTGCCGTTCGGTGCCCCACTGATCGGTCCGCCCCTGCGCCACCAGCCACTCGGTCGCCCCGTCCAGCAGCTCCAGCACGCCGGCCACGTCGGCCGCTCCCCCGGCTCTGATCTCCACGCTTCTCATCCTGCCATCCACGATTTGCACCGAAGTTCGGTGCAGGATGTCGAAACGGGTGGCGCGGCTTCTACCTGTGAGGTGAAGGCACCGCGACGGACAAGGAGACCGAGATGAGCAAGCAGGCCGGCAAGCTGGACAAGCAGTTCACCGCACCGCTGCTGAAGAGCGACGCGAAGGGCGGCTGGACGTACCTGGTGATGCCCGGGTCGGCCGAGTACTTCGGGACCCGCGGGCTGGTGAAAGTCCGCGGCACGATGGACGGGGAGCCGTTCGAGAGCTCGTTCATGGCGCTCGGCGACGGTACCCACAAACTCCCGGTCAAGGGCGAGCTCCGCGACCGGCTCGGCAAGAATCCCGGCGACGAGATCACCGTGCACCTGAACGAACGCCTCTGACCCGGGGCCGGCAACCGCCGGCCCGGGTCGCCGCCGGGCCTGGCTCAGGTGGGCCAGGTGAAGGCGGGGTCGCGGGCGTAGTCGTCGCGGCGCCACTCCAGCGCGGCACTCACCATCGCGTGTGCGCCGGTGCCGATCACCTTGCGCAGCGCCGGTTCCGGCTCGTCCAGGAACGCCAGCAGCGCCTGTGCCGCCACCGCCGGCGACTCCTCGGCCGCTTCCGCGGACTCCGCCGGGGCCGACTCGGCGGCAGCTGCGATCTGCTCGGCGGTCGGGTAGGACGGCAGGCCGAGGATCGCCTCGCGGGTGCCGTCGTACGCCGGGTCGGCGGTGGTGAAGCGCATGCTCGAGCCGGCCCAGTCGGTCGCGAATCCACCGAGCTGGAGCAGGTGGACCCCGATCCCGAACGGCCGGACCTCGTCCGCGAGCGCCGCGCTCAGTCCCTCCAGCGCCCACTTGGTCGCGTTGTACGCACCGAACAACGGCAGATGCCCGACCGCGCCCACGCTGGACACCTGCACGATCCGCCCGGATCCGCGCGCCCGCATCGCCGGCAGCACGGCCTGGCTCACCCAGACCGCGCCGTACAGGTTCACGTCGAACTGGGCCCGCAGCTCCGCCTCGGACAACTCCTCGACCGCACCGACCAGCCCGTACCCGGCGTTGTTCACGACCACGTCCGGCGTGCCCACAGTGGCGACCACGTCGGCCACCACCGCCGCCACGTCGGCGCGGGACCCGACGTCGAGCCGGCGTGGCACCACCCGGTCGCCGTACTCCTTGACCAGGTCGTCGAGCACCCCGTCCCGGCGGATCGTCGCGACCACCCGGTCACCCCGCTCCAGCGCCGCCTCGGCGAACGCGCGCCCCAACCCCCGGCCGGCCCCGGTGATCAACCACAGTCTCATCTGCTCGACCTCTCCGCTTGAACTTCAACGAGACGGACCGTATCGTCTCGCCTATGAAAAGTCCAGACCAGCGCCGGCGCAGCGACCGGGCCCACAGCGCGATCCTTACCGCGGCCGCCGCTGCGGTCGCCGAGCTCGGCTACGCGAGGACCACCATCGAGGGCATCGCGGCACGGGCCGGGGTCGGCAAGCAGACGATCTACCGCTGGTGGCCGTCGAAGGGCGCGGTCGTGCTCGACGCCCTGATCGCCGAGCAACCGGACGTCGAGTGGCCCGACACCGGCGATCTCACGGCCGACCTGCGCCTGGTGCTGCGGGCAACGATCGCCGCGTTCGCCGACGAGGACACGTCGGCGACGCTGCGGGCACTGATGATCGACATGCAGCACGACCCGGCCCTCAGCGAGTCGGTGCTGACCCGGATGCTCCGCCCCCAGCTCGCCGCCACCCGACGCCGGCTGGTGGCCGCGCAGGAGGCGGGGCAGGTCGCCGCCGGACTCGACCTGGACGTCGCCGTCGAGGTGATCTTCGGGCCGATCTACCACCGCTGGATCCTGCGCACCCACCCGTTCGACGAGGCGTACGCGGACGAGCTCACCGCTGTCGTCGTCCGCGCCCTCGCCCCGCCGGCGCCCTGACCCTCAGGCCAGCGAGACCAGTTCGAGGTACTCGTCGGACCACAGGTCCTCGGTCGCGTCCGGGAGCAGCAGCACCCGGTCCGGCCGGAGGGCCTCGATGGCGCCCTCGTCGTGGGTGACCATGACGATCGCGCCCGGGTACGAGCCGACCGCGCCGAGCACCTCGTCGCGGGAGGCCGGGTCGAGGTTGTTCGTCGGCTCGTCCAGCAGCAGCACGTTCGCGCCCGAGTGGACCAGGCCGGCCAGCGCGAGCCGGGTCTTCTCACCACCGGACAGCACCCGCGCGGGTTTGTCCGCGTCGTCCCCGCTGAAGAGGAACGACCCGAGGACGGTCCGCACCTCACCGTCGGTCAACCCGGGGGCCACCGAGGCGAGGTTCTGCCGGACCGTACCGGCCAGGTCGAGCGTGTCGTGCTCCTGCGCGAAGTACCCGAGCCGGAGCCCGTGCCCGTGGATCACCCGGCCGTCGTCAGGCTGTTCCTGCCCGGCGAGGACGCGGAGCAACGTGGTCTTCCCGGCACCGTTGAGCCCGAGGATCACCACCCGGCTGCCCCGGTCCACGGCCAGGTCGACGCCGGTGAGGACCCGGAGCCCGCCGTACGCCTTCGTCAGGCCCGTCGCGCTCAGTGGGGTCCGGCCGGACGGGACCGGATCGGGCAGCCGGATCCGCGCGACGCGGGCGGCGCGGCGTACCGGCTCGAGGTCGGCGAGCAGCTTGTCGGCCCGGCGCGCCATGTTGCGCGCGGCAACGGCCGTGCTGGCGCCGGCCTGCATCTTCGCTGCCTGCGAATGCAGCACGGCCGCCTTGCGTTCCGCCGTACTACGTTCCCGCGCGCGCCGCCGCTCGTCCACTGCCAGCTGCTCGAGGTACTTCGCCCAGCCGGTGTTGTGCACGTCGATCGCGGCCCGCTGCGGGTCCAGGTGGAACACCCGGTTGACCGTTGCCGCCAGCAACTCACGGTCGTGGCTGATCACGATCAGACCGCCCGGGTAGCCGAGCAGGAAGGACCGCAACCAGAGCACGGAGTCCGCGTCCAGGTGGTTCGTCGGCTCGTCCAGCAGCAACGTGTCGTGCTCGGCGAACAGGATCCGGGCCAGCTCGACCCGCCGGCGCTGACCGCCCGACAACTCGCCGACCGGTTGCTCCATCGCCCGCATCGGCAACCCCACTCCGGCGGCCAGCCGCGCCGCCTCGGCCTCCGCGGCGTACCCACCGGCGGCGAGGAACGCGGTCTCGGCCCGGACGTACGCCGCCATCGCCCGCTCCTGCGCGGCCCCGGTCGCGGTGGCCATCGCGGCCTCCGCCTTCCGCAACCGCGCCACCGCGACATCGAGGCCGCGGGCGGACAGGATCCGCGCGGTCACGGTGATCGCGGGATCGGCGGCCTTCGGGTCCTGCGGCAGATACCCGACCGAGCCGGTCGCCTGGATCGTGCCCGCGGCCGGCCGCTCCTGCCCGGCGAGCGTGCGCAACAGGGTGGTCTTGCCGGCGCCGTTGCGCCCGACCAGACCGACCCGGTCGCCGGGACCGACGTGAAAGGTAACCTCGCCCAGCAACAGCCGGGCGCCAAAACGCAGTTCGACACCGCGTACGGTGATCATGACCAACACACTCCGTGATGACTAGAAGACGGACTCCACCTGCGAAAGCGGGTCGGTCAGCTAGACACAGAGGCAAGTAGCCATGCGCCCACGGTACGAGGTGACGCTCGGTGGCGCACGTGAATATTCAGGTGGCCGGCAGTTCGACGGTGAACCGGGCGCCGCCTTCGGGGCGTTTCCCGGCCTGGATCGTGCCCTGATGCCACTGGACGTGCCGGGCCACGATCGCGAGCCCGAGTCCGACCCCGCGGCCCCCGCCGGTCGGATCGGCGCGGCCGAACCGTTCGAAGATGCGGTCCAGGTGTTCGTCCGGGATGCCGGGACCGGAGTCGTCGACGGTGATGACGACGCCGAGGCCGCCGGCCGTGACCGTGACGCCTTTGCAGCCGCCCGCGTGGTCCTCGGCGTTCTCCACCAGGTTGGCCACGACGCGTTCCAGGCGGCGCTTGTCGGCCTGCAGGGTGAGCTGCTCGGCCTCGGGCTCCACCGTGGTGACCTGGCGGCCCGCGGTCGCGTCGGCGGCGGCGCGGACCAGGTCGGCGATCCGGACGATCTCGCGGCTGCCCTGGTCACCGCCGTCGTCGCGAGAGATCTCCAGCAGGTCGACAACCAGCCGGCGGAACCGGTCCAGGTCGTCGCCGAGCAGGTCGACCGGTTCGCGGACCACGGCCGGTAGTTCGTCGCGGTGGTTCTGGATCAGCTGCATCGAGTTCAGCATCGTCATCAACGGCGTCCGCAGCTCGTGACTCACGTCCCCGGCGAACCGGGCGTCGGCCGCGACCCGGCGTTGCAGGTTCGCCGCCGTCTGGTTGAACGACCGTGCCAGCCCGCCGAGGTCCCGGTCGTCCTCGGCCTGCAACCGCGCGTCCAGCTGGCCCCGGGCGACCTCCGACGCCACGTCGGTCAGCTTCGCCAGCGGCCGCAACGCGACCGTACTCGCGAGCCGTCCGACCGCGAGCCCGAGCAGCGCGGTCATGATCGCGGCCACGACGAGGGTGAGCTTCACCGTCCGCAGGGTGTCGTCGAGCGCGGTCATCGGGTGCCACTCGAAGTACGCCGCACCCGGCGGCGACAGCGGGACACCGACGGCCAGCACCTGCTGGCCGCTGACCTCCATCCGCCGGGACGCCGGCCGGTCGGCGCGGACCGCCGCCACCAGGTCCGCGGGCAGATCGGCCGGCCGGCCGGTCGCGGAGTACCAGGTGCCGTCGTAGAAGACCATCGACGCGGCCGAGTCCGTCGACGGCAGGGTGCTGAGCAGCCCGGCGATGTCGACGTCCCGGGCCGGGGCCGGACCGGAGCACTCCGGGGTCTCGCGGACCGGGCGGCAGGGCCGGCTCGGGCCGAAGATGCCGTAGTGCAGGGCGGCCGCGTTGTCGGCGGTCTCGACCTCGGCCGACGAGATCCGCTGGTCGATCAGGTGGCTCGACACCACGTTCCAGCTGACCACCGCGAGCACGACCGCGAATCCGAGCGCGAGCAGGCCGTAGGCGAGCATCACCCGCCCCCGCAGGCTGACCCGGCCGCGCACCGTCAGCTCACCAGTCGGTACCCGAGACCGCGGGCGGTGACGAGGTGCCGCGGACTGGCCGGGTCGCGTTCGATCTTCAGCCGCAGCCGGCGGACGTGCACGTCGACGATCCGGCTGTCGCCGAAGTACCCGTACCCCCAGACCCGGGACAGCAGGTGCTCGCGGCTACAGACCTTGCCCTCGGCCACCGCCAGCTCGACCAGCAGCTTGAACTCCGTCCGGGTCAGCGCCAGCAGTTCGCCGTCGCGGAGCACCTCGGCGGCCGGGACGTCGATCTCCAGGTCGCCGATCGCGAGCAGGTCGGCCTGCGGGGTGGTGGCCGGTTCGACCCGGCGGAGCAGGGCGCGGATCCGGGCCGAGAGCTCCTTGGCCACCAGTGGTTTGGTCACGTAGTCGTCCGCGCCCGCCTCCAGCCCGGCGACCACGTCGTGGCTGTCGGTCCGCGCGGTCACCATGATCACCGGGACGTCGCTGCTGCGCCGGATCTCCCGGCAGACGGCGAACCCGTCCCGGTCCGGCAGCATCAGGTCGAGCAGCACCACGTCCGGCGGTTCGCGGCGCAACGCGACCAGCGCCTCCAGTCCGTTGCCCGCTTCGGAGATCTGGTAGCCCTCGTCCTCGAGCGCGAGTCGCAGTACCCGGCGGATCCGGGGCTCGTCGTCCACCAACAGCAAGCTGTGCGCCACCCGATCAGTGTCACCCCCGAAGCGTTCGCGGCCCGATGACGTCTGTCATGACTTCGTCATCCGCCCGCGCCGGCTCGATGACAAGGCCATGACGCTTCGGTGACTCCGGGTCCGGCCGGCCCGAACGCTCCTACCTTCACCGGTATCGAGTCTCGGAGGAGGACGAATGGCCAGCAGACGGTACGTGACCGCGACCGTGGTCGCGGCTCTCACCCTCACCCTGGCGGCCTGCAGCTCCGGCAACGGGGCCTCGACCGCGGGCGGCTCACCGGCCGCCGAACCGGTCAAGGGCGGCACGCTGAACATGCTCGGGTCGGGCGACGTGGACTACATGGACCCCAACCTCAGCTACTACTCGGTCGGCTACCTGAACCTGCGGATGTGGAGCCGGCAGCTGTTCACCTACCCGGGTGAGGTGGGCGGCAAGAACACCACGCCGGTCGCCGACCTGGCCACCGAGCTGCCGACGGCCGCGAACGGCGGGGTCAGCGCGGACGGGAAGACGTACACGATCAAGATCCGCCCGGGCGCGCAGTGGAACACCTCGCCGGCCCGGCAGGTGACCGCGGCCGACCTGGTCCGCGGCGTCAAGCGGACCGCGAACCCGGTCCAGCCGTTCGGCGGGATCCCCGACTTCGCCGACCTGATCGTCGGCTACAAGTCGTTCGCCGACGGCTTCGCCAAGGTGGCCAAGACGCCGGCCGCGATCGCGGCGTACATCAACGACACGCCGTTGCCGGGCGTGGTCGCGAAGGACGACACCACGGTCGTCTTCAAGCTCACCCAGCCGGCCACGTACTTCGTCGACATGCTCACCCTGACGGCGTTCTCGCCGGCTCCGGCCGAGGTGCTGAAGTACCTGCCGGCCAGCACCGAGTCGGGCAACGCGTGGCCGTCCGACGGTCCGTACAAGGTGGACAAGTGGGTGCCGACGAAGTCGATCAGCTACTCGCGCAACCCGGCCTGGAACGCCGCCACCGACCCGGTCCGGAAGGCCTACGTGGACAAGATCGAGGTCAACGAGACGGTCAGCCAGGACTCGATCCAGCAGCAGCTGCAGACCGGGACGCCGACCGCGGACCTGGAGTTCGACGTCGGCCCACCGCCGTCGCAGCTGCCGGCCCTGATCAGCAAGAAGGACAAGAACCTCAACCTCGGCGAGACCGCGTCCAGCAACCCGTACGTGGTCTACAACACCGCCTCGCCGAACAACAACAAGGCGCTGGCGAACGTGAAGGTCCGGCAGGCGATCAGCTACGCGCTGAACCGTGACCACGTCATCCAGGTGTACGGCGGACCGACGGTGAACCCACCGCTGACCCACGTGCTCCCGGGCAACATCCTCGGCTCCCAGCAGATCGACCCGTACCCCTACGACCCGGACAAGGCCAAGCAACTGCTCGCCGAGGCCGGGCACCCGAACCTGACCCTGAAGTTCCTGTACCGGAACGCCTCCGAGGGCAGCAGCAAGGCCTTCCAGACGATCCAGCAGGACCTGTCCAAGATCGGGATCACGGTGGTCGGGGTCCCGTCGCCGAACGCGGACTTCTACGTGAAGTACCTGCAGGTGCCGACCGTCGCGCAGCGCGGGGTGTGGGACCTGTCGCTGGCCGGCTGGGGCGCCGACTGGTACGGGAACGCGGCGCTGTCGTTCTTCAACCCGCTGTTCTCCGGTGAGCCGTCGTTCCCGCCGGTCGGCAGCAACTTCGGGCTGTACGTGAACCCGGCGACGAACGCGCTGATCAAGCAGGCGATCGCGGCACCGGACACCGACCAGGCCGCGCAGTTGTGGGCCAAGGCGGACGCCCAGGTGATGGCCGACGCGCCGTTCTACCCGCTCACCAACCCGAAGAACGCGAACTACCACGCCGAGCAGGTGAACAACGCGGCCTTCGTGCCGTCGCTGCAGATGTTCGACCCGACCAACGTCTGGCTCAGCGCGGGCAAGCAGGGCTGATCCGATGGCGCTGCTGGAGGTCAGCGACCTGCGGGTCTCCTTCGACACCCCGGACGGCACCGTCCGCGCCGTCCGGGGCCTGTCGTTCACGGTCGACCGCGGCCGCACCCTGGCCGTGGTCGGCGAGTCGGGGTCCGGCAAGAGCGTGTCCACCCAGACCATCACCGGGCTGACCCGGGGCGCCGAGGTGTCCGGGACGGCGTTCTTCGACGGAACCGACCTGATCACCGCGGACCCGGCCACGCTGCGCCGGATCCGCGGTGCGCAGATCGGGATGATCTTCCAGGACCCGCTGTCCAGCCTGCATCCGCTGTACCGGGTCGGCTGGCAGATCACCGAGATGATCCAGGCGCACGACCAGGACGTCACCCGATCGGCGGCGCGGCGGCGGGCCGCCGACCTGCTCGGGCTGGTCGGGATCCCGCGGCCGGCCGAGCGCATCGACGACTACCCGCACCAGTTCTCCGGCGGGATGCGGCAACGCGTGATGATCGCGATGGCGATGGCGCTCGACCCCGCGTTGCTGATCGCGGACGAGCCGACCACCGCGCTCGACGTCACCGTGCAGGCGCAGGTACTGGCGGTGATGCGGCGGCTCCAGGAGGAGTTCGGGACCGCGATCATCCTGATCACGCACGACCTCGGCGTGGTCGCGGAGATGTCCGACGAGGTGATCGTGATGTACGCGGGCGCGGTGATGGAACGCGCCCCGCGCCGAGAGGTCTTCTACCGCAACCACCACCCGTACACGCGCGGGTTGCTGGCCTCGCTGCCGGCCCAGAGCGGGCACCGGCTGACCCCGATCCCGGGCAGTCCGCCGAGCCTGATCGACCCGCCGGCCGGCTGTCCGTTCGCGGCCCGGTGCCCGCACGTCTTCGACCGGTGCCGCGCGGAGACACCGCCGCTGACCGACGTGTACGGCGATCTTCGGCACCAGTCGGCGTGCTGGCTGGACCACAGCGGACGAGAGGCGGTGGCGTCATGACCGAACCGTTGCTCCGGATCGAGAACGTCCGCAAGGAGTTCCCGACCCAGCGCCGCGAGGTGATCCACGCGGTCGACGGGGTGTCGCTGGAGGTCGGCCGCGGCGAGACGCTCGGCCTGGTCGGCGAGACCGGCTGCGGCAAGTCCACGCTGGCCCGTTGCGTCGCCCGGTTGTACGACGTGACGTCGGGCTCGGTCTGGTTCGACGGCCGGGACATCACCGGCTTGTCGCGGCGGGAGCTGCGGCCGGTCCGCCGGGAGATCCAGGTGATCTTCCAGGACCCGTACAGCTCGCTGAACCCACGCCGCCGGGTCGGGTCGATCATCGGGGACCCGTTCGCGATCCACGGCATCGCCGGCGGGTCCGAGCGGAAGCAGAAGGTCCAGGAGCTGATGGAGCTGGTCGGGCTGAATCCCGAGCACTACAACCGGTTCCCGGCCGAGTTCTCCGGCGGACAGCGGCAACGGATCGGCGTGGCCCGGGCGCTCGCGCTCCGGCCGAAGCTGGTGATCTGCGACGAGCCGGTGTCCGCGCTGGACGTGTCGATCCAGGCCCAGATCATCAACCTGCTCGCCGACCTGCAACGCGAGTTCGACCTGACGTACGTGTTCATCACCCACGACCTGTCCGTCGTTCGGCACGTCAGCGACCGGATCGCGGTGATGTACCTGGGCAAGATCGTCGAGCTCGCTCCGACCGCGGACCTGTTCGGCGAGACCCGGCACCCGTACACGCGAGCGCTGCTGTCCGCCTTGCCGGTGGCCGATCCGGACACCGCCGACAGCCGCGAGCAGATCATCCTGGCGGGCGACATCCCCTCGGCCACGGCGCCGCCGTCGGGATGCCGGTTCCACACCCGGTGCCCGAAGGCGCGGCCCGACTGCGCCGCCGAGGAGCCGCCGCTCGAACCGGTCCTGGCCGACGGGCCGGAGCATCGGACCGCGTGCTTCTTCCCATTGACCGTCGGCGAGGACCTCGCGTCCGCCGTACCGGAGCCGGCGTCATGACCGCGGTCGCCGAAGCGGTGGAACCGGCCTCCCCGGCGATCCAGGGCCGCAGCCCGTTGATGCTGGCGCTGCGCCGGTTGCGTCGGGACAAGGTCGCGATGGTATCGCTCGGGGTGATCCTGCTGATCGTGTTGATGGCGGTGTTCGCGCCGGTCTTCGCGCACATCACCGGGCACCCGCCGAACGAGCAGTACCGCGACATCGGCCTCACCGCCGACGGGTTGCCGAAGGGCCCGAACAGTACGTTCTGGCTGGGCACCGACGACCTCGGCCGGGACATCCTGGTCCGGATCGCCTACGGCGCCAGGATCTCGCTGCTCGTCGGGGTGGTGGCGACCGCGATCACGGTGGCCATCGGCGTCGTCCTCGGGCTGGCGGCCGGCTTCCTCGGGGGTCTGGTGGACACCGTGCTGGCCCGGTTGGTCGACGTGGTGCTGTCGGTGCCGTTCCTGCTGGTCGCGATCGCGCTGGTGTCGGTGACCGGGCCGAGCCTGAGCATCACGGTGCTGGTGATCGGGTTCTTCAGCTGGGCCTCGGTGGCCCGGATCGTCCGCGGCCAGGTGCTGTCGCTGCGCGAACGCGAGTTCGTCGAGGCGGCCCGGTCGCTGGGGTCGAGCGACACCCGGATCATGTTCGTCGACATCCTGCCGAACGTGCTGGCGCCGGTGATCGTCTACACCACGCTGCTGGTCCCGGTGGTGATCGTGACCCAGGCGACGCTGTCGTTCCTCGGTCTCGGGCTGCCGCCGCCGACCGCGGACTGGGGCGGCATGATCAGCGCGTCGCAGAACTACTACACCACCGCCTGGTGGTTCATCTTCTTCCCCGGGCTGGCGCTGCTGGTGACCACGCTCGCGTTCAACCTCTTCGGCGACGGGGTCCGGGACGCCTTCGACCCGCGCGCCGACCGGCTCTGAGGAGGGTGACCGATGCTTGTCTTCCTGCTCCGCCGGCTCGGCCACGGGCTGCTGGTGCTCTGGCTGATCACGATGGCGGTGTTCGCCCTGTTCTTCGTCGCGCCCCGCAACGTCGCGCAGACGCTGGCCGGCCGGCAGGCGACCCCGGAGACCATCGCGCTGATCGAACACCGGCTCGGCCTCGACCTGCCGGTCTGGAAGCAGTACCTGAAGTTCGTCGAGAACGCCCTGCACGGCAACCTCGGCTACGACTACTACCACCAGGTGCCGGTCACGACGATCATCGGCCAGGCCCTGCCGATCACGCTCTCGCTCGCTCTCGGTGCCGCGGTCCTGTGGTTGCTGCTCGGCGTGTTCAACGGCGTGGTCTCGGCGATCCGGCCGCGCTCGCTGGCGGATCGCGGGCTGACGCTGTTCTCGTTGTTCTTCTACTCGTTCCCGTCGTTCCTGCTCGGCTTGTTGCTGCTGTACTTCTTGTACTTCCGGCTGACTCTGGCGGGGTACCAGTGGTTCCCGGCCGGTGGGTACTCGCCGCTCGCGCAAGGGTTCGGGCCGTGGTTCCAGCACTTGGTGTTGCCGTGGATCGCGCTCGCGTTGTTGCTTGCGGCAACGTATACGCGGTTGACGCGGGGGTCGATGCTGGACGTTCTCGGGGAGGACTACATCAGGACGGCGCGTTCCAAGGGGCTGCGGGAGAGCCGGGTGATCGTGCGACACGGTCTGCGGAGTGCGTTGACGCCGGTGGTGACGCAGTTCGGGATCGATCTGGGCCAGCTGATCGGTGGGGTGGTGGTGACCGAAACGGTCTTCAGCCTGCCGGGTCTGGGCCAGACCGCGGTCACCGCGATCAACCAGCAGGACCTCCCGGTCATCATCGGCATCGTCCTCTTCGCCTCGGCCGCGGTAGTCGTCGCCAACATCGCCGTCGACATCGTCTACGCCGTCCTAGACCCCCGAGTCCGCCTCCACTGACCCCAACCACCCCACCACCCACAACCACCACCCCACCTCCACGGCCAACCGCAGCCGCTGCCGGCCGGACCCGCTGTCGGCCGCACCCGCTGCCGCATCGTGGCCGACCGACTTTGAGCACCAACCAGCCATCTATGGCGCGGGCACCTGACCGGTACAGGCACAAGGTCAGCCTGGCCGAGGCAGGGGCAGTGGGCGAGGTGGCGATACGCCGTCGCTGGCGGGTTGTTTCGTCGCTGACGGGTTCTTTCACCGATGACGCGCTGCAACACGCCATTCATCGAACAACCCGCCAGCGACCCCAGGGACGAGGCGACTTTGAGCACCAGCCAGCCTGCTCCAGCGCGGGCAACTGACTGGTACGTGCACAAAGTCAGCCGGCCAAGCAGGCGCGGTGGGCGAGCACGGTGGGCGAGCGCGGAGGGCGAGCGCGGAGGGCGAGCGCGGAGGGCGAGCGCGGAGGGCGAGCGCGGAGGGCGAGCGCGGAGGGCGAGCGCGGAGGGCGAGCGCGGAGGGCGAGCGCGGAGGGCGGGCGCGGAGGGCGGGCGCGGAGGGCGAGCGCGGGGGGCGCGCCGTCGCTGGCGGGTTCATCGCTGACGGGGTTTCTTCATCGATGACGCGTTACAACGCGCTACTCATCAAACAACCCGCCAGCGGCCCCGAGATCGGCCGACTTTGGGCGCCGACCAGCCAGCTCCGACACGGCGACACGGCTGGTGCGTGCCCAAAGTCGGCTGGGGTGGGGTGCGGGATGTGCTGGGGTGCGGGATGTGCTGGGGTGCGGGATGTGCTGGGGTGGGCTGGGGGCGCGCGTAGGGTACGGGTGGTTGGGAGGTGGGTCGTGGCGGTGGTGGTTTATGGGGCCGGGGGGATCGGGTGTTATGTCGGGGGGCGGCTGGTTGCTTCCGGCATGGAGGTTGGGTTCGTCGGGCGGCCGCGGCTGGCTGGTGAGGTTGCGGAGTACGGGCTGACGCTGACCGACTACCTCGGTACCGAGTGGCGCGTGGACGACGTGCGGTACGCGACGACGCCGGATGCGGCTGCTTCGGCGGAGCTGGTGCTCGTCACGGTGAAGTCGGCGGCGACCGCGAGTGCGGCGGAGGAGCTGGCCGGCGTACTGCGGCCCGGGGTGGTCGTGGTGAGCTTTCAGAACGGGGTTCGCAACGCGGAGGTACTCCGGGAGCGGTTGCCGGAGCAGGTGGTGATCACCGGGATGGTGCCGTTCAACGTGCTGAATCGGGGCGGCGGCGTGTTCCACCAGGGCACGCAGGGTGGGCTCGACGTCGAGGATCACCCCGCGCTGGACGAGTACGAGGACGCGTTTCGCCGTGCTGGGCTGCCGCTCACCCGGCACGCGGACATGGTGGCCGTGCAGTGGGCGAAGCTGCTGCTCAATCTGAACAACCCGATCAACGCGTTGTCGGACCTGCCGTTGCGCGACGAGTTGTCCCAGCGGGCGTACCGGCGGTGCGTCGCGGCGGCGCAGGCGGAGGCGATCGACGTGCTCGCCGCGGCCGGGATCGAGCCCGCGCAACTGATGGCGGTCCCGGCCCGGCGGTTGCCGACGGTGCTGCGGTTGCCGGACTTCCTGTTCCGGCGGCTGGCTAGCAAGATGCTGGCGATCGATCCGCACGCGCGCAGTTCGCTGTGGGAGGACCTGCGGGCCAGGCGCCGCACCGAGATCGACTATCTGAACGGCGAGATCGTCCAGCTCGCGGCGACCGTCGGGCGGGAGGCCCCGGTGAACGCGAAGCTGGTCGAGCTGATCCGCGCGGCCGAATCAGGCTCCCGCAGACCGTGGACGGGCGACGCGTTGTACGCCGAACTGACCGGCCGCCGCGCCTGACTGCCGACAGCCGACCGCAACGGCCGCCGCAGCTGCTCAACCGAAAGCAACTGCCGACGCTGCTGATGAGCTGACCGCATCGGCCGCCGCGTCTGATCAGCTGCGGTCAGAGGCCGACTCGGGCAGCGGGCGGGAGCAGCGCGGGATCGGCTGTCGGCCAGTCGAGCGGGTCGGGGCCGAGGCGATCCAGTTCGGCCAGTTGCAGGAGGCACCACGGCGACAGGCCCGGCCGCCCCGCGACGTCCGCCCAGTCGACCCACTCGTACGCGGCGACCTCGGCCGGGTCCGGGACCGGATCGCCCGAGGTGCGTACCCGGTACACCGGGCACAGCTCGTTCTCGACGATCCCCTCCGGCATCTCGGCGCGGTAGCGGAACTCCGGAAGCACCAGGTCGACCTCCTCGGCGACCAGGCCGAGCTCGTCCGCCAACCGGCGACGGACCGCGGCCGCGACCGGTTCGCCCGGGAGTGGATGCCCACAGCAACTGTTGGTCCAGACGCCCGGCCAGGTGGACTTCGAGTGCGCGCGCTGGGTCAGCAGGACGCGGCCGCCCGGGTCGAGGACGTAGCTGGAGAAGGCCAGGTGCAACGGGGTGGCGGCGTGGTGCACGACCGCCTTGTCCTCGCTGCCGACCACCTGCCCGGTCTCGTCGAGCAGGACGACCTTCTCCGTGTTCATCGCTCAAGGTTAGTGCGGGGCACCAGATCCGCGCGCGAGCGGCGTCCGATCGCGGTGCTGGTAGCCTGATCCCGTGACCAAGCGTTGCGTGGTGTATCGACCGGCTCTGGGCGGAGCCGGGGTCTTGTAGTCCCCACGAACGCTGCACACCCAGAGCCTCCGAGGCGGGAACCAATCCGGTTCCTGCCTCTTTTGTTTGCCGGGAGGCTGCCGTGGGTGGGTGCCTCTCGCCCCTGTTGACGAGAGGAAGAGATGATCCAAGACGCCCAGGCCGTGATCGACCGGTTACGCCGCACCATCGACACCGTCATCGGGGCCGAGGACCTGCTCGACCGGCTGAGATCCGGCCGGCCGCTGCGGATCAAGTACGGCGTGGACTGCACCGCGCCCGAACTCCACCTCGGTCACGCGGTGAACCTGTGGATGATGCGCGGGCTGCAGGATCTCGGCCACAAGGTGGTGTTCCTGCTCGGCGACCTGACCACCCGGATCGGCGACCCGACCGGGCGCAGCGAGACCCGGCCGACGCTGTCGCCGGAGGAGATCGAGGTGAACGCGGCCGCGTTCCTGGACCAGGTGGCGCTGGTACTGCGGACCGACCCGGCCGTGTTCGAGGTCCGGCGCAACTCCGAGTGGTACGGCGGGATGGACGTGGCCACGTTGCTCGGGCTGTTCAGCCAGGTGACGCACGCGCAGCTGGTCGCGCGGGACATGTTCCGGGCCCGGATCGCGGCCGGGCGGGAGATCGCGCTGCACGAACTGACCTACCCGGTGCTGCAGGGGTACGACAGTTTCGCGATGAAGAGCGACCTCACCATCGTCGGGTCGGACCAGCTGTTCAACGAGCAACTCGGCCGGCACTTCCAGCAACGCCTGGGCGCCGCGCCGCAGGTCGTCGTCACCAGCACGATCACGCCCGGAATCGACGGTGGCCCGAAACAGTCGAAGTCGCTGCGGAACTACATCGCGCTGACGGACTCGCCGAAGGACAAGTTCGGCAAGCTGATGAGCCTGCCCGACGACCTGGTGGAGACGTACGCGCGGGTCTACACCGAGCTGCCGCTGTCCACGGTCGCCGCCCTTGGTGGTTCGGCGGCTGTCGGTGGTCCCGCGGCCCGGGACGCCAAGCTGCAGCTCGCGGCCGCGGTCGTCACGAGGTACCACGGCGCCGGTGCCGCCCGGGCCGAGCTGGACGCGTTCACCCGCGTCTTCTCGGAACGCGCCGAGCCGGAGGACATCCCGGCGGTCGTGGTGAGCACGGCGTCCCCGACCACGCTGCAACTCCTCCAAGCGGCGCGGCCGGACGACAGCAACTCCGAACTCCGTCGCCTGATCCGCCAAGGCGCCGTCACGATCGACGGCACCAAGTCCACCGACCCCGACGAGAAGCCCACTCTGCAACCCGACACCATCCTCCGCTCCGGCCGCCGCACCTGGCACCGCATTCGACTGAGGTGAAACGCCCGGACCTCCAGCACTCACGAACCGACCCCGATCTCCGCATCAACGGCCAGGCTGAGCGTGCAGTCGTGCGCGGAAGCCGGTGTCCGCGGAGTTGGTGAGTGCTGGAGGTCCGCTGACCAACGGTCTGGCAGGGTGGCGGTATGGGCCGGGTGCTGAAGGTTTGTCTGAACGGGGATCGCCGGCGGGCCGACCACGCGGCGGTGCCGATCACGCCGGTGGAGCTGGCCGACGACGCCTTTGCCGCCGTGGCTGCCGGGGCGCAGGTGATCCACCTACATCCGCGGGGAGCTGACGAGCGCGAGAGCCTGAGGTGGGACGACGTTCGCGCGGCCGTGGCCGCGGTGCGTACTCGGTGTCCCGGGTTCCCGGTCGGCGTTTCGACGCGGGAGGAGATCGTGTCCGCCCTGGCTGACCGGCTCGCCCTCTTGACCGACTGGCGTGGACCCGACGACGACGGACCCGACTTCGCCAGCGTGAACTGGCACGAGGACGGAGCCGAGCAGGTCGCCGAGGCCCTGCTCGGCCGCGGAATCGGTATCGAGGCCGGCCTGTTCACGCCTGCCAGTGCGCGCAAGTTCCGGGCGTGGGCCGGGCCGGTCGTCCGGGTCCTGGTCGAGGCGTTGCCCGGGATCTCACCGGGAACCGACGGGGTCACCGCGGCCCGCGACATCCTGGCCGAGGTCGACACCGTCCACGAGCTCGTCGTCCACGGCGAGAACGAGTGGACCTGGGACGTGCTGGACTGGGCACGGACCGAGGGGTACGGGCTGCGGGTGGGGCTCGAGGACGTACTCACGGCGCCGGGCGGAGCCACGGTCACGGGCAACGCCGAACTGGTCGAACTGATGAGGGGGCAACGATGACGGTACTGGTGACGGGCGCGACCGGGAACGCCGGCAGCGCGGTGGTCCGGGCACTCGCGGCGGCGGGGATCCCCGGTCGCGCGCTGGTCCGCAAGGAAGTGGAGCTGCCGACCGGGATCGAGCCGGTCATCGGTGACCTCAATCGGCCGGACACGTTCGCGTCCGGGCTCGCCGGGGTGACGGGGATGTTCCTGCTCAGCGGGTACGAGCGGGCCGAGGAGTTGCTGAAGAACGCGGCCGACGCCGGAGTCCGCCGGATCGCGCTGCTGTCCAGCAGTTCGGTGGTCGGGACGCGGACGGACAACGCGATCGCGGCGTACCACCTCGCGGCCGAGCAGGCGGTGACGAGTTCGGGGATGGCCTGGACCTTCCTCCGGCCGAACAGCTTCATGACGAACACGCTGCGCTGGCTCGACCAGCTCCGCGCCGGCGACGAGATCCGGGTCCAGTGGCCCGACGTCGCGGTCGCCACGATCCACCCGGACGACCTCGCGGAAGTCGCGGTCCGCGCCCTGACCGAGGACGGCCACGAGCGCACGGCGTACCGCCTGACCGGGCCGGTCGCGCTTCGTCCGGCCGAGCAGGTCCGCATCCTCGGCGAGGCACTCGGCCGGCCCCTGCGCGCGTACGAAATGGAGGACGCCGAGACGATCGCCGAGCTGCGCGCCACGATGCCCGAGCAGTACGCGTCCGCCTTCGAGAGCTTCTACGCCGACGGCATCATCGACGAAACCAGCGTCACCGACGACGTCCAACGCGTCACCGGCCACCCACCCCGGACCCTCGAGGCCTGGACCCAGGAGAACAAGGCGCTGTTCTCCTAGACCGAGATCACGCAGAACTCGTTGCCTTCGGTGTCCCGCAGGACGATGAAGTCGTGCTCGTCCGGATAGTCCCAGGAGTCCGGCCGGGTCGCGCCGAGGGCGACGAGGCGGTCGACGTGGCGATCACGGTCGCCGGTGTAGAGGTCGAGGTGGACCGGCGCGGGATCGTCCGGGATACGCCCGGCCCGCTGGAGCAGGACGTCGGGTCCGGTCCCGGCCGGGTCGCTCAGTTTGGCGAACTGGTCCCCGGCTCCGATCGGCCCCGGCCCGTCGTACCCGAGCGCCGCGGACCAGAACGCGGCGGCCCGGTCCATGTCGGTCGCGTTCACACAGATCGTGGCCAGGCGCAGATCCCCGACCTCGGCAGGACGAGCGGTCATGGTTTCCTCCAGAAGCCCAGGCGTGGGCCGGTGTGGTCGAAGGTGGCCGGCATCGGACCTGCCAAGGCCTGCCGGGTGGCGGGATCGAGGTCGAGGTCGTACTGCGCGATCAGGTGGCTGACCGCCGCGCTCGTGCTGAGCAGGACGACGTTGCGGCCCGGACAGACCGCCGGTCCGGCGCTGAACGGGATCAACGGCCAGTCGCCGTCCGAGCGACCGTCCAGCCAGATCCCCGGCTCGAACGAGTTCGCGTAGCCGAGGGCCTCGTCGTCGCGATGGAACACCGAACTGACGATCGCGAACTGCGTCCCGGCCGGCGCGGTCCCGCCGCTCCACCGCGTCTCGGCCCTGCTCTCGCGCAGGATCACCAGCGTCGTCGGCCAGAGCCGGAGCGACTCCTCGACCGCGGCACCCGCCTGCGCGAGCAAGGGCGACTCGTCCGGATGACGTGCCTCGGCGGCGATCCGCTCGCGGTCGTCGGGCCTCACCGCGAGGACGGCGAGCAACCGCCACACCGCGATCCCGGCGGCGTCGAACGCGAACAACCAGTGCGGCACCTGCCCGACCGGGTCGAGCCCGTCGGACGGGCCCTGCCGCAGCGCCTCGACGAGCGAGCCCGGCTCCGCCTTCTCGACGTACTCCGTGAGTCGTCCCTCGAACCGTCGGCGGGACGCCTGGTTCCGCGGCCGGAAGCCGGCCCAGTTCGCGCCACCGCGGAGCGAGTCGAGCAGGTCGGTGAGTTCGGTGTCGTCGCGAGCCGAGTCACCGAGCACGATCCGCCGGACCACCCGCGACCACACCGCCCGGAAGTCCTCCCAGCCCAGCGTTCCGCGGAGATCGCCGAGCTCCTCGGTGACGATCTCCTGCATCCGCTGCCCGTACCGGTGCACGGGTCGGTGGGCGTCCAGGACGTCCTCGTTGAGCTTGCGCCGAGGTGCGCGCAACGGCGGATCGGTGACGAGTACCGCGTGCGGCTGGAAGTGGCGGAGTGCGGCGACCTTCTCGGTGGTCGCGGCCGAGAACGGCTCCGGCGTCTCGTCGAGCAACCGCCAGACGTCCTTCGGCGCCAGCACCAACGCCAACGTCCGCCCCGGCACCCGCAGCACCAACGGGCCCGCGCCGTACCGAGCCCGCAGCTTGCGAATCCGGCGCAACGACCGATCGTCCGCCTGAACCCGATCAGCCAGCCGACTCCACGCCGGCCGCCGCAAGACGGCCCCCTGAGCCACCACGGGCAGCAGCACATCCCGCAGCACCCGACCGGTGTCGAGCAAGGAAGCAGTAGCCAAAGACCCCGACATCCCGCCCCGGTGCCCCTCGCCTCTGGCGAGCAAACAGGCCTTACGTGTTCGGGCCGAGGGCGGCTATGTATTCGGCGCCGGTGGTGACCGTGCCGAAGCGGGGGAAGATGCGGGTGACGGCGAAGTCGTGGGACGGGGCGTCGAGGCCGGTCATGGCGTCGGCCAGGTAGAGGGTGGCGTAGCCGTGGTCGTCGGCGCTGCGGCCGGTGGACTCGACGCCGAAGTTGGTGGCGATGCCGGCGAGGGCGACGGTGGTGATGTCGCGGGATCTGAGGGCGTCGTCGAGGCCGGTGTTGTGGAAGGCGCCGACGGTGCGCTTGACGATCTCCAGGTCCGCGGGTTGCGGGTCCAGCTCCGGGGCGAGTTCGCTGCCGTCGGGCTGGACGCCGACGCCGGGGCGTTCGACCCGGACATGGACGACCAGGCCACCCACCGACCGGGTCGCCTTGGCCAGGGCCACCGAGCGTTCGAGCACCTCACGACCGGTGAGCGGGGCGGTGTCGAGCGCGATGATCCGCGGCATCAGGTCGATCAGTACCAGCGCCGTCCGCCGCGGCTCCAAACTCAAAGTCGTCACTCATCGACCCTAGTTGGTCCGGGCCGCGCCCCGGCAAGGGGCGCGGCCCGGATGATCAGCCGAGGGACGCTGCCAACTGGTCGGCGAAGGCGGTGTCCCGGGCTTCGGCCGAGAAGCCGAGCCGGTACGTACCCCCGGCGTAGGTCCCCACGGGGAGAGGCCGGCCGCCGGGTTGCCAGAGCGGTTGCCACGCGACGGCGCCGTTGGGTGGGTCGTACCAGTGGTTGTCCTCCGACCAGGCCGAGCTCTTCCGGTACGCCGTGACGACGCTCAGCCCTGGACCGCTCGCCATCGACCATGTCGGCAGGCCCGCGACGTCCCCGTTCCGGTCGAATCCACCGGGATCGCCCTGGTCGGGCAGCGCCGAGTCGACGTTGAGCGCGGCCTCCCAGACCGACGCCGTGGTCTCGCCGTGAACCGTCCACGTCAGCCGCATGTCGAACGTCCGCGGACCGAACGCGAACGACCAGTCCGCCGTCACCGGTTCGTCGTTGAAGCTGATGCCCTTCAACGCCAGCGACTCCCGCCCCGCATCCACCCGGGCAGCCGGACCCGACGTGTCCGTTGCGCCGAAGGCACCGACCGCGAGGTACGGCGCCGTCGCACGGGACGACGAGTCGAGCGCCGGCCGGTACTGCGAGCGCCCGGCCGGATCCACGTCGAGCTGGGTCAGCGCGCTCCGTGGTGTGGTCTGGACGGTCGCGCGGTAGTACGGCGTACTGACGACGCGCCCCCTCGTCACCTGGAGCTTGCTGAAGTCCAACGGCGCGACGTACAGCCCGCCCTTGCCCCAACCGGCACCCGTGACCCACCAGTCCGCGCCGTCCTGCACGACCTCGGCAGCGTGCGCGGGGATCGTCCCGGCGAGCTGGTCGATCGTGAACCGCAGCGGGTCCTTGCTCTTGTAGACCTTCGTCACCTCGTACCCGCCGTCGCAACAGACGAACAGGTACCAGTCACTCCCGCGCTGCACCACGAACGGCGACTCCGTCGGACCACCGAACGTCCCCGTCGCCGGGTGCTCGAACGCGGTCCGCCGCTCGCTCCAGTGCCGCAGATCGGTACTGGTGCGGTAGGCAACGATGTGGTTGCCACCGGCCGGGGCCGAGTTCGCGGTGTAGTACATCACCCACTGGTCACCGACCCGGCGCACCATCGGGTCCCGCCCGTCGAACCCGTCGGTGAACAGTGGGTTCGCCCCGTCCCGGGTCCAGTGCACGAGGTCCGTCGACGTCGCCAGGTGCATCCGGTACGCCGTGTGGTCGGGCGTCCCGGCCGCGTAGTACATGTAGTACGTGCCCGCCTCGTACAGCACGTACGGCGCCCAGATGTGGTTCTCCCCCGCGGCCGGATCGGCGACCAGTGCGGGTGGTTGCTTGGTCCACGGCCCGTTCGGCGTCGGCGCGGTCGCGTGGCCGAAACTCTTCTCGTCGAGCGGGTTCGCCGGCTCTGCGTGGGTGATCGCGTACACGTGCCAGGTGCCGGTCCTGCGGTCCTGGACCAGCGTGTGGTCGTTGTAGTACCAGCGCTCCGTCTCGCCCACGCTCGGGTCGTACACCTTGACGAAGGGGCCTGCAGCAACCACCTTGCCGACCTGGACGAAGGGGACGCTCCGGACCCGGTCACCGGGACCGGTCGCCGTGGCCGGCAGGGCCGCCGTGCTCAGCACGGCGGCACCCACCAGGACGGCGAGGATTCGCCGCCAGCCCATCAGGTCAGCTCCAGGTCCAGCAGGTCGACGCCGACCAGGTAGTTGGTCGCCGCCGCGTTCTTGCCGGTCAAGGTGATCGTCAGCTGGTGCTTGCCGGCGGCGAGGTTCGCGGTACCGAGCTCGGCCCGCTGCGTACTCACCCCGGACGCCAGGTATCCGTCGAAGCTGGTCTTGTTGTTGCCGTCGACACTCAGCTCGGCGATCCCGTAGTCGGCCGCCTTGGTCAGCACCGAGGACAGCTTGTACGTCCCTGTCGTCGGCACGGCGAACTCCAGCACCACCTTGTCGCCGGCTTTCGACCCGTGGATCCACAGCTGGCTACCGCCGGACCAGCTCACCCCGCAGCAACTCCCCTGCGGATCCACCGGCACCGTCGCCGACACCGCCGGCAACAGCGACTCCGCCTCGACCCGCAACGTGCTGCCCGAGGTGCCGTCGGCCGCCGCCGACCGCGTGCTCTCCCGACCGGCCAGGTCGACCGCGGTGACCCGGTACTTCCAGGCCTCCTTCAACCCGAGCCCCTTGTGCAGGAACCCCGGGACCGTGCTGCTGCCGACCAGCTTCTCGGCCGCCCCGGCCTTGCTCCCGTACACGTTGTACTTGGCCACGCCGCTCTCGTCGGACGCCTCCGACCAGGTCAGCCCGATCGCGTTGTCGGTCCGGCCGGCGGCCTTCACGTTCTGCACCGTCGCGGGCGCCTTGTTGTCGGCGTATGGGCGCACCAGCGACTGGACGGCGTAAGCGGCGGCGGTCCAGGCCGGGCCGCTCGGCCGGAGTTCGACGGTGAGCTTCGTCCGGCCGGCGGACAACGCGGCCGGGACCTGGAAGTTGTCGTCCAGCCAGCGCTGCTTGTCGTTGCCGAGCGGCTGCAGCCAGGTCCCCGCGTCCTTGCCGTTGACAACCACCTTCGCGGACTGCCAGGCGGTCTTCTGGTCACTCGTCCGGCGCAACGTCACGCCCTGGTTGGCCGGATCGACCTTCACGGTGAACCGGATCGGGCTCGTCGCCGACCGGACCTGGTCGGTCAGCCCGGTGTCGTCGTGGTCGCCCTCGTAGACCGAGGTGAGGTCGGCCGTCTGCGCGTTGCTGTCGGTGTACCCGTGCGCCGACCGGCTCGCCGCGTCGCCCGTGTCGATCCGGTCGGTCTCCTTCGCCCCGAACCTGTCGGTGCTGTAGAGGTACGCGGTCGAGCCGTACATCGCGGCGTGGTCGTTCTGCTGGCCGTGCTCGATCCCGAAGGTGAGCTGGTTCTGGAAGTCGATCGCGTCGGTGATGTGCAACCGCCAGGCGCCGTCGCACTCGACCTTGCACGCCCCCGTCTTCACCTCGTGCCCGGAGTTCCCGTGGAACGGCGTCGAGTACGTGCCCTGGTTGAAGTACCAGCCGGACTCGTAGTAGTCCTCGGTGCCGGTGCCGTAGATCGCCGGGGTGCGTTCGCCGTCGACGTACACGCGCTCGTCACCCTCCAGGTACCCGCGGGTGTTGCCGTCCGGCTGCAGTCCCTCCATGGTCTGCGTCACGCCGACGAACTTGCCCCGCCCGGTGGTGTCGGCGATGGTCCAGTCCTGCCCCATCACCGGCTCGGCCCGGTGCGAGATCGCGGTGAAGTACCCGCTCTTCCCGGTGACCAGGTCGACCGCCTTGCTCGCGTCCCGGGCCGCCGTCACCTCGGCGGTCCCACCGCGCAGCGCGTACTGCGAGGTGTTCACCAGGGTGACCGTGGCCTTCGCGAGGTGCGGCATCGGCCACCACGAGGAGTACCAGCCGTCCGGGTCCATCCCGAAGAACAGGCTGCGAACCGGGTACTCGCCGAGGCCGGAGCCGAAGTACTCGCCGATCGGCGCGTCCACCCGCTTCTTGCCGTCCACGGTGACCTGGACCCGAACACCGGCCAGCAGCGCGTCGGACGGCTTCACCCGCTCGGCGTCCTCGGGCGTCGCGGCGTACGGCATCGAGTTGCGGCCGCTCCAGTTCTGCTGGGTGATCGCGTACCCGTGCGCCTGCTCGTCGGCCAGGTGCTCCGGGCCGAGGTCGAAGGTGTCGGTGCGCTTCGCGGTGCCGCCGACGATCGAGTCGGCCCAGTAGGTGAACTCGTTGAAGTCGAGGTCGGAGGAGACGAACTCGTTGCGGATCCGCAGCTCGGACCTGCCCGCGGTGACCGACGCCGGCAGCTCGACGACCTGGTCGTACCACTGCGCGCCCTCGGCCTTCAACGGCGCCCACTCACCGGCCTCGACCCCGTCGACGAGCACCTTGGCCCGCTGGTTGCCGATCTTCAGGTCCATCCGCCGGATCAGCTTCACCCCGGTGTTGGCCGGGTCGACCTTGACGGTGAACTCGCTGGTACCGACGTGCGCGCGGCCGTCGTCCGAGACCGACTTCAGGTCGAGCCCCTGGATGCTCGGCAGCTTGAGCCGCAACCCGCTGAGCTCGCCGGGTCCGTTCAGATCGGCCACCTTCACCTGCTGACCAGGGGCCAGGTCGACCGCCTTGCTGGTGGTCTTCGCGGCCGGGTTGGCCGGCTTCGGGTCTCTGGTCCCGGCTGCCTTGAGCAGGTCCACCACGTCCTGGGCCTTGTCGGCCGGATCGAAGGTGGTGACCCCGTTCGCGTCCGGGAACTCGCGGTACCCGACGTGGTAGAAGTACGGGTTCTTCTCGACCGTGACGCGCATCGACCGGCGGTACGGCATCGGGACGCGGATGTACACGCCGCCGCTGGTCTCCAGGGCGTTCGCGACCAGCGGGAACGTGAACGGCGCACCGAGCTTGCCGTCGACGACGTCCTGCAGGGAAGCGTCGACGACCTTGCGGCCGTCCAGCTCGACAGTGATCCTGCCGGTCGCGCGGACGTCGCCGCCGTCCCGGGTGAACCAGATGGTGCCGACCTCACCAGGGCCGGCGTCCTCGGCGATCACGCAGCCGGCCGAGGTGGTCTTCAGGCACGAGTACGTGCCCTCGAACCCGTCGTTGTTGGTGCCGTCGCGGCCGAAGCTGGAGAACTGCTTGGTCCGGACGCCGGTCTGGAGTTCGGGCAGCCGGTCGAGGTGGCGGTACACGTCCCACCCGACCGGTCCGTTGCTCCCCGAGGCCGTCGCGGCGGACCCGGAACCCGGGGTCGCGGAGGCCTGGGCCGGGGAGACGAGGGGAAGACAGAGCAGGGCACCGAGGGCCAGCGCGGCGAGTCGGCGGGTTCTGGTCATGGGCGGCCTTCCGATTCCGGGAAATCGATTTCTCCGGTTTCTACCATCGGGCCGTCGTGCTTGAGAAGAGTTCGAAGCCGTTTACTTCCTGCGCACGATCTGCTAATTCGCGCGGGCGTGCGCAGCAGGTGGAGAACCCGGCCGAGAAAGCGCTGTCCAAAGGCTGGCCCGGTGCGCCGGACCGGGCCGTCGCGGGACAGACTGGTCTGGCAATCCGACGTTCAGCACTCACCCGCAGGAGACTTTTCATGAGCTCTGCCCCAGCCCAGATCGGCGTCACCGGCCTCGCGGTGATGGGCCGCAACCTGGCCCGGAACCTGGCGCGCAACGGGTTCCGTGTCGCCGTTCACAACCGGTCCAAGGGCCGCACGGACGCCCTGGTCGAGGAGTTCGGCCACGAGGGTGAGTTCGTGCCCGCCGACGACCTGCCCGCGCTCGTCCAGGCGCTCGAGCAGCCGCGCAAGATCATCATCATGGTCAAGGCCGGCGAGCCGACCGACGCCGTCATCGACGAACTGGTCCCGCTGCTGGACCAGGGCGACATCGTCGTCGACGCCGGCAACGCGCACTTCGCCGACACCCGGCGCCGGGAGAACGCGCTGAAGGAGAAGGGCCTGCACTTCGTCGGCAGCGGCGTGTCCGGTGGCGAGGAGGGCGCGCTGAACGGCCCGAGCATCATGCCGGGCGGTTCGCCGGAGTCGTACGCCGCGCTCGAGCCGATGCTGACCAAGATCTCCGCGCACGTGAACGGCGAACCGTGTTGCGTGCACGTCGGCCCGGACGGCGCCGGCCACTTCGTCAAGATGCTGCACAACGGCATCGAGTACGCCGACATGCAGCTGATCGCGGAGTCGTACGACCTGCTCCGGCACGTCCTCGGCCTGAGTGCCGCCGAGACGGCCGACGTGTTCCGGGACTGGAACAGCGGCGACCTGGAGTCGTTCCTGATCGAGATCACCGCGGAGGTGCTGAGCCAGGTCGACGAGTCCACCGGGCAGCCGTTCGTCGACGTGGTGCTGGACCAGGCCGAGCAGAAGGGCACCGGCCGCTGGACCGTCCAGGTCGCGCTCGACCTCGGGATCCCGGTCAGCGGCATGGCCGAGGCCGTGTTCGGCCGTTCGCTGTCGGGTGACGTGGTCCGGCGCGAGGCGGCGGCCGGGGTACTGCCGGGGCCGGCCGACACGAAGGCCGATGTGGACCGGGCCGCGTTCATCGAGGACGTGCGGCACGCGCTGTACGCGTCGAAGCTGGTCGCGTACGCGCAGGGGTTCGACGCGATCCGGGCGGCCAGCGAGCAGTACGGCTGGGACATCGACCTCGGCGCGATGGCGAAGATCTGGCGCGGCGGCTGCATCATCCGGGCCGTCTTCCTGGACCGGATCAAGGAGGCGTACGACCGCGACCCGAACCTGCCGTCGCTGCTCGTCGACGACTACTTCAAGGAAGCCGTCGCGAACGGCCAGGAGGCCTGGCGCCGGGTCGTCGCCACCGCGGCCTCGGTCGGCGTCCCGGCCCCGGGCTTCTCGGCGGCGCTCTCGTACTACGACGGCCTGCGCGCCGAGCGGTTGCCGGCGGCCCTGATCCAGGGTCTGCGCGACCTCTTCGGGGCGCACACCTACCGGCGGGTGGACCGCGACGGCGCGTTCCACCTCGACTGGTCCGGCGATCGCAAGGAGCACAGCGCCTGACACGCTGAGCGACCACCGCGGTGGTCTTCGAGGCGCCGGCCGGGTTGGCGCTGGGGTCGAACGTATGTTCCAATAGACTCTCAGCGCCAGCCCGCTCCGGCGGGCTAAGTCACTTCGAAGGAGATCGCCGCACCGATGACCGTAGACACTCTGGCAGTAGAACCGCAGACCGACGGCACCGACACTCCCGAAGGCGCGATCACCAGTTCTCCGGCGACCGCCGAGACCACCGCGAGCGCGACCACCGCCGCGGCCGGTTCGGTGGCCGACGACGCCGCCGACTCCGCGCCGGCCGAGACGAAGCCGAAGAAGGCACCGGCCAAGAAGGCCGCCGCGAAGAAGACCAAGACCCTCGAGCTGACCCTCACCGTGACCGGCACCGCCGACGGCGAGTGGCATGCCGAGCTGAAGCAGGGCAGCAGCTATCTGGCCCGCAACCTCGCCGTCGCCGCGGCCGCCGTCTCCCGCGCCGCCAAGGAACTGCACGAGGATCTCTCCACCCCGATCGACGAGGTCATCGAAGCCGCCCGCGAACAGCAGGCCGCCAAGGTCGCCGCCCTCGAGGCCGAGCTGGAAGCCGCCCGCAAGGCGCTGGCCGACCTCGAAGACTGAAACCCCCACAATCCCCGCAGCCGGCGAGCGGCCTTCCCCCGCAACCCGGCGGCGGCGTCCTCGGGAAGCCAGGCGTCCGGCAACCCCAGGACCCCTGAGGAGCGCGCCGGGCCGACCATGTCGGCCCGGCGCGTCAGCATCCGCACCACCCCGGAAACCCCCAGCCCGGCGCCCCGCTCACCCGACCTCTCGCAGGAACAGCATGAGGCTGTGGGTTCGGTGGATTGGTGAGTTGGCGGGTGGGTTTGTTGTTACCTGGGTTCGCGGCGATCGGTCTTCCTGTGGTGCCTGGGAAAGAGCTGTGACGTATTCGGCACGCCGTTTTCGTGGGCAGGGGTGTGCAGACCGTCGTACGGTATTTGCTCTGGGCCGTCCTGGCGCGCCCTGGCCGCTCCGAGCCGAAGGGGTCAGATGAGCACCTTCCAAGACCTGGGATCTCTGTTGCTGGTTCGCGGTGCGGACGAGCTCGACCATGCGGGCGGCACGTTGTACGTGCACCTGCACCGCGTCGCCAAGCGGCTCACCACGCTCGGTGCCTCCGACCAGCTCGTCATCGCGGGGCTCGCGCACGCGGCGTACGGGACGGACGGGTTCCCGACGCACCTGTTCGACTGGCAGCAGGAGCGCCCGGTGCTGGAGGCCGTGATCGGGGCCGACGCCGAGCTGCTCGTCTACCGGTACGGGTCCTGCGAGCGGGAGACCACCTGGCGCGATCTCGCCGAGCACCGGACCGTGACGGACCGGTTCACCGGGACCTCCGAGGAGCTGTCCACCGAGGACCTGCGCGACTTCGTCGACCTCACCATCGTCAACGAGCTCGACGTCCTCGACCACGCCCCGGCGATGGCGCCGAAGCTCCGCCCGTTCCTCCAGGAACAGGTCCCGCGCTGGCAGTCGCTCGCCTCGCCGCAGGTCCTTGCCGACGCCCACCGCGTCCTCCAGCTCTGAGCTGCCCGGTCAGTCGGGTTCTTCGGCGAGTTCGCGCATCGTCGTGACGAGCAGGCCGAACAGCAAGGCCGTGAGCGCGACCGCGGTACACAACCAGATCGGCAGGCCGCTCACGAGGATCACCACGGCCCACACCACCGGACCCACGTGTGCGCCGGCCAGCCGGCGATGGCGGCGGAGCAGGCGCAGCAACCACGGGATCGGCATCCCCAGCGGCGCCAGCACCACGAACGTGACGACGGCGAGCTCCCAGCCGCGGACGTTCAGGACGAGCCCGGTGATCAGCAGCCAGCCGAACGGGGCAAAGACGAGCAGCCACCACGGTGGTTGCCAGGTGTCGAGCTGAGCGGCTTCGTCCGACACGGCAACTGCGCCTCCTCTGGAGTCGTCCCCGTGCATTACGAGTCTGGCAGGTCCGGGGTGCATTCCTGGAAAACGCCGTGCGGACGACGCATGATCGACCCATGGCCCAGTACGAAGTCATCGCCCGCGCCCGGCTCGACCGGCGGCTGACCTCCGCCGCCTACCTCGAACTCGCCCTCGACTCCCAGTCCCTCGACAAAGGCATGCGCTTCCAGCGGATCGACGAGCTGCCCGACGGCCGGGTCGCGATCGTCCTGCAGCGCAAGCTCAGTCCGCGCAAGCACGACGAGGCCGCGCTGATGGTGAACCGCAGCCTGGCCCAGCTCGGGATCCCGGCCGCCCGGGTGCAGCAGATCGACCTGATCCGGATGTCCCGCAAACGCGGCCGCACCCTGGTCCGTTCCTGGGTCGGCCCGGACGGATCAGGCGGCCCTGGTACCGCGGGCGATCGCGAACCGCGCTCTCCCAAGCCGGGCCCGCCGCACCTGTCCGAGTCGCTCGACCTCCCCACGGACTGACCACCCGGACCAAGCACGTCGTACCAGCCACCCGCCGCGCCGAAAGGGGTTACGGGGTGAAGACCTCGAACGGGGCGGCGAGCTTGGTGCCGAGCCGGGTGCCGGTGGCTCGGGCCAGGCCTTCGAGGAACTCCTCCGGGTCGAAGTCTGGCCAGTTCAGCCCGCGGATGTAGGCGTCGTGGGCCTTCAGCGACGCCACGCCCTGCGCGAACGTGTCGGTCGTGTCCGCGGCGTGCTTGCTGTTCGGTGATCCGGCCGCCCAGACCTCGCGGACACCGTTCCAGCGCTCGCCGGTCTCGGCGAAGATCCACCGATTCGCGGCGTCCCGGGTGGCGTCCAGGGTGGCCCGGCCGGTGTTGATGTGGTCGGCCTGGTTGAGCAGCACGTCACCGTCCCAGGTATCGCGGAAGTTGTTCGTGATGACGATCTCCGGCTGATGCCGGCGGATCACTTCGGCGATCACCTGGCGCAGCGCCACGCCGTACTCGATCGTGCCGTCCGGCTGGCCGAGGAACTCAACCTGCGAGACCCCGACGATCCGGGCCGACTCGATCTGCTCGGCCTCCCGCAGCGGGCCGCACTCGGCCGGCGCGAGGCCGTCGATCCCTGCCTCGCCCGAGGTGAGCAGGCAGTAGACGATCTCCTTGCCCTGCCCGGTCCAGCGGGCGATCGCGGCCGCGGCGCCGAACTCCAGGTCGTCCGGGTGTGCGACCACGGCGAGCGCCTTCTGCCAGTCCTCGGCGAGTGGTTCCAGCGGTGTGACAGTCATCTTCGCAGGCTAATCGGAACCGTCCCGGCTGGCGACGGTGAACCGGCAAGGTGCCTCAGGCGCCGAAGACCTGGCGGGTGTAGGCGTTCTCGAACGCGCGGTGCGGGTCGAGCCGGTGCCGGACCGCGAGGAAGTCGTCGAACCGCGGGTACCGCTCGCGCAACCGGTCCGCGGTGAGCGTGTGCAGCTTGCCCCAGTGCGGCCGCCCGCCCACCGCCGCGACGATCTGCTCGAACGCGGCGAAGTACCGGCTGTGGTCGAGCCGGTGGTACTGGTGGATCGCCACGTAGGCCGTGTCCCGCCCGTACGCCGTGGACAGCCAGATGTCGTCGGCAGCGGCCACCCGCACCTCGATCGGGAACGGGATCCGCTCCCCCGACCGGTCGATCCAGGCCCGCAACTGGTGCAGGACATCGACCACGCGCTCCCGCGGCAGGGCGTACTCGGACTCGCGGAACACCACGTTGCGCTCCGAGCAGAAGACCCGGTACGACGCGTCGACGTACTCGCGGGCCGACAACGCCCGGGACGCCACCTGGTTGATCCGCGGGACCAGGCCGGGCCGGCGGGCGGCGAGCCGGTTGGTCAGCTCGAACACCTTGTTCGACAGCAACTCGTCGTCGATCCAGCCGCGGACCGGGCCGACCGGGGACGCGCCGACGCCGGGCGCGACCCGGTTGTTCCGCTTCGTCAGCGCCAGGTCGGTGTGCGGGAACCAGTAGAACTCGAAGTGATCGTTGCTCTCGGCAAGCGCATCGAAGGTGCCGAGCACCTCGGCCAGCGGCAGCGGCATCTCCTGGGCCCGGAGCAGGAACGCCGGCACGCACTGCAGCGTGACCGAGGTGATCACGCCGAGCGCGCCGACCCCGACCCGGGCCGCGTGGAACACGTCCGCGTTCTCCTCGGCCGAACAGGTCAGTACCGACCCGTCGGCCGTGACCAGCTCCAGCCCGGCCACCTGGGTCGCGAGCCCGCCGAGCTTGGCGCCGGTGCCGTGGGTCCCGGTCGAGATGGCGCCGGAGATCGTCTGCTTGTCGATGTCGCCGAGGTTGGCCAGCGCGAGATCGAACGACGCGAGGCCTTCGTTCAGCTTGCGCAAGCCGGTCCCGGCGCCGACCGTGACCCGGCCGGTCGCCTGGTCCGCGGACACGATCGAGGCCAGCCCGTCGAGCCGGACCATCACCTGGTCAGGAACCGAGCAACCGGTGAACGAGTGGCCGGAGCCGACCGCCTTGAGCTTGCGGCCCCGCTCGGCCGCGCTCTTCACCAGGGCCGCGGTCTCGTCGGTGGACGTCGGGCGCAGCACCTCGACGCCGGTCGCGGACTCGGTACCGGCCCAGTTCCGCCAGGTGCTCATCCGAAGTTCTTCCCCTCGCCTCGGTAGCTGACCAGCTCGGTCACGGTCCCGCCGTCGATCGCGTGCAGCCGGTCGAACCGTTCCAGCATCTCGCCCGCCTTGGCGTACCGCATCCAGACGCGGTCCCCGATCTTCAGCCCGCGCGCGTGCTCACCCTGGACCGGCGTCTGCACCTCCCCCGCGCCTTCGGTCCCGAGCAGCTTGAGCCCGAGCGGCCAGCTCGGCAAGGGCAACCGCGACTTCTTCGCCGGCCCGGACGCGACATACCCGCCGCCGAACAGCGTCGCGATCCCCTGAGCCGGACGGCGGACCACGCCGAGCGCGAACGCGACCGCGGGCTCGGGCCGGAACACGTCGTACCGGTCGAAGAGCGTCGGCCCGTACAGGCCGGAGCCGGCGGTGACCTCGGTGACCGCGGGGTCGGCGCTGCTGACTTCGAGGCTGCCCGTCCCGCCGCTGTTCACGAGGCGGAGTGGGGCGAGTTGCTTCACCGCGTCCGCCACCGCGCCACGGCGCTCGGCCAGCTCGGCGGCCGAGCGGCGCTTGACCCAGCGGACCGCCGGCGAGGTGTCCGGCAGACCCGCGATCTGCGCTTCGTAGAACATCAGCCCGGCCAGGTCGAACGCGCCGTCGGCCGTGACCCGGCGAGCCAGGTCGACCACTTCCGCCGGAGTACGCAGCGGGGAACGCCGGACACCGAGATGGCGGCCGAGGACGCGGAGGGAGGCGTCCACGTCCAGGCAGACGCGGAGCCGCTCGCCCCCGCCGGTCACCGTCTTGAGGAACGCGAGGTGCTCGACGTCGTCGATCATCAGCGTGATCCGCGCGGCCGCCTCGGCGTCCTGGCTCAGCTCGCGGAGTGCGGCCCGGTGCACGGTCGGGTAGCCCATCAGGATGTCGTCGACACCGTTCCGCGCGAGCCACAGGGCCTCGGGCAACGAGTAGCTCATCACCCCGTGGAACCCGGGCACGGCCAGCGCCTCCGCGAGCAGGGCCCGGCACCGGACCGACTTGGACGCCACCCGGACCGGCGTACCGGCCGCGCGCCGGACCAGGTCGGCCGCGTTCCGCCGGAACGCGGCGAGGTCGACTACGGCGTACGGCGGATCCAGGTCCGCGGTGAGGCGCTCGTAGGTGGCGAAGTCACCCATGTCAGGAGTTTAAGCCGAACAAAAACTGAAAAGTAGTACATCTTTTATGCCGAATCGATCACAGCTTCCAGCTCTGGAGTCACGCTCCTTGTCCAGTCGGTGTCCGGCTCGGCTAATTGGGCCGCGACCAGCGCGATGGTGGATCCACGCACCACTGAGACCTCGGTGAACGACTCGGCGCCCGCGTACCGGCGTACGGCAGCCGCGGCCGACTTCTCCGACCACAGCTCCTCGACACCGAGCTGCGCGTCCTCAGGAGAACCGCACGCAGCCATGCGGGCCTGGTACCCGCTGTAATACGCCGATGCCTTCCCCGCATCACCGAAGCGCAGCAGCAACGCAGTAGCCGGCCCGTCATTCCCCGTCCGATACGAGGCTTGCAGTGCGTACTGCGGTACCGGCAGCGCCCCGGTCGGCAGCTTGTTCGCGCATCCCACGGGCAGCGCCTCGTACGCCGCCTGGTGCGCCTCCCGTTGCCGCGTCCACGTGTCGTTGCCGAGGAACCCGGCCTCGGCACCCCCGGGATCCGTGTACGTCTTCCAGCCGTTGCCGAGCTTGTCCGCGGGCGGGAGGTTCTTGCTGGAGACAGGTCCCGCCTCGGCCGGCGGCGGGACCGTCGCCTGCTCGGGCAATGCGGGCGGTACCGCGGCGTCGGTCGGCTTGGCCGTGTTCGGCGTCACTGTGGGCACGGGCACCGTCCCGCCCACCACACTCGGGATCGGCGTGGTGGGCTTGGTCGGCGCAGCGGCGGCCGGCTCGTCACCGGTGGCGGAGCTGCACCCCACCAGCAGTCCCGCCACGGCCGCGCTCGCCAGTACAGCTCTCCCCGTAGCGATGATCGGCCTGCTCACTTGGGCTCGAAGTGCTGGTAGTCGGGCTTGCTCCAGCGCGCGCCCCAGAAGTACCCCTGGGCGATCAGCGCCTTCGTCGGCGTGCTGCCGGTGAACAGCATGCCGGGGCGCACGGTCGACCGGTCGCGGTAAGCCAGGCCGTTCTTCGGGTACCAGACGTTGTTCGCCGCCAGGTACGGGTTCTCGACGGTGTTGATGTCGATCGCGTACCCGTAGGAGTGCGGCGAGAGCGCGTACGGGTTGCCGGTGACCTGGCGGCAGTTGAACACCGAGGTGTTGTCCGCCTCCATCGCGGTGACGTCGTTCCCGCCGTAGACGTCGACCCGCCACATCCGGCGGATCGGGAACTTCGCGCTGAACGACTGGGACCAGACGCTGATCATCTTCTGCACGGCCGCGTCCCGGACGATCAGTTCACCCTTGTGGACCAGGCCGTCGAGGCCCCAGTGGTTCATCGTCAGCAGGCGCAGCGACCCGGGCGCGACCGGGCAGCCGGCCCGGTACGTCTTCGGCACCATGCTCGGGGCGACCGCGTAGACCTTCGCGTTCAGGCCGGCCTTGATCACGATCCAGGCGGTCGGTGAGACCTCGACCTCGGGTGCCGGGACGCCCCGGCTGACCACCCGGACGGTCCGGCTGGACGGGAAGTTGTCCGGGACCGGCAGCCGGAAGTTGCCCTTGGCGTCCGCCTTGACGCTGGTCAGCCAGCGCCACTGGCCGCTGCCGAGCAGGTCCTGGAGGACCACCTCGCGGCCCGGTTCGGCCGGGACCGTGGCGCCGGTGACAGCGACGCCGGTGAGGGTGACGTACGACGCGGCCGGCTTGTTGACCACGATCCGCCGGTCCTGCGCGGTACCGATCCGGGCCGGCGAGATCGCGGGCGCACCGTAGAACTTCGGGCCGATCACGGTCCGGAACGTGGTGTGGATCGCGGTGGTCGGCGTGTACGTGATCCGGTACGCCCCGCCCGCCGTGGACTGCGTCGCGCCGCGCAGCACCCACCCGCTCGGCAAGGCCTGCCACAGCGAGATGTACCAGTTGGTGGCGCCGTTGCTCAGCTGACCGGTGAAGGTGAGCGGCCGGTCCTCCCACGTCGTCGCCGGCTGATCCAGCGAGATCGCCAAAGCAGCCGCGGTAGTCGGCTGCGCCGGCGTCGTCGGCCCGGGCGTCGTCGTCGACGGCTCCGTAGGCGTCGTCGGTTCCGCAGGGGTCGTCGGGTCCGCCGAGTCCGTCGGGTCAGCACCAGGCCGATCGGCCGAGGCGGACGCAGTCGGGTCGGAAGGACCGGCCGGGTCGGTGGGGCGGACCGGCGGCGTCGCACTCGACTCGGGCGTCGGTGACTGCGCACCTACCGGCGCGGTCGCGGTGTACGGAGCACTCGCCGGCGGTGTCGCGGTGTTCGGTGGTTGGTCGGCGGCGGCCGCACTGGGTTGGAGTGCGGCGGCCGTGGCCAGTAGTGCGGTGATCGCGAGTGCGCGTCGAAGCATCGTCTTCCTCCCCAGCAGAGCCCAAGCGGCTCCCTTCACCCCTTATAGAGGTCCCTCGCCCAGCAAGACGTCACACACGCACGAAAGGTTTGCTCATTCGTGCAACCTTTTCACGGCGGCGTCGACCCGCTCGTCGGTCCCGGTCAGCGCGACCCGGATGTTCCGCTCGCCCGCGGCGCCGTAGAACGCGCCCGGCGCGACCAGGATGCCGCGGTCCGCCAGCGCGCCGACCGACCCGTACGCGTCGTACTCTGGGTGCTCGGCCCACAGGTACAGTCCGCCCTCGGAGTGGGTGATCCGCCAGCCGGCCGCGGTGAGCGCGTCACGCAGGACGGTCCGGCGCCGGATGTACCGCTCGCGCTGCGCGTCCACGTGCGCGTCGTCCGCGAACGCGACCGCCATCGCGGCCTGGATCGGCGCCGGCACCATCAGCCCGGCGTGCTTGCGGACGGCAAGCAGTTCGGCGACGACCCGCTCGTCCCCGGCGACGAACCCGGCCCGGTACCCGGCCAGGTTGGACCGCTTGGACAGCGAGTGCACGGCCAGCAGGTTGTCGAACGAGGCACCGCACACGTCCGGGTGCAGGACCGACACCGGCTGCGCGTCCCAGCCGAACTCGAGGTAGCACTCGTCGTTCACCAGCAGGACGTCGTTCGCCCGGGCCCACTCGACCGCGGCGCGCAGGTCCTCGGCCGAGGTGATCTGCCCGGACGGGTTGCGCGGGGAGTTCAGGTAGGCGACCCGCACCGGCCCGTCGTACTGCGTGACGTCGGCGACCGGCACGCTCGTCGCCCGGGCGAGCGCGGCACCCGCCTCGTACGTCGGGTAGGCGAGGTCGGGGATGAGCACCGTGTCCCCCGCGCCGATGCCGAGCAGCGTCGGCAGCAGCATGATCAGCTCCTTGGTACCGATCACCGGCAGCACGCCGCTCTGCGGGTCCACCCCGGTCACGCCGAACCGCCGGGCCAGCCACTCGGCGGAGGCCTGCCGTGCCGTCGTCGTCCCGATCGTGGTCGGGTACGCCGGGGCGTCGGCCGCGTCCGCGAGCGCCCGCTGCACCAGGTCGGGGATCGGATCCACCGGGCTGCCGATGGACAGGTCCACGATCCCGTCCGGATGCGCACCCGCCTTCTGCTTGAACGGGGCGAGCTTGTCCCAGGGGAAGTCCGGCAGGCGACTGGAGGTGGAGTAGATCACCCCAGCATTCTCTCCTGCGGCTCCGGCGGCTCGCTGGCGGCCGCCCGATCGGCGGACAGGTGCCGATGCGCCGCCTCCGCCACCGCGGCGTCCCGCAGGATCCGCCGATGCCCGAGCCCGTCGGTCAGCTCGACCACGGCCCCCGGCCACACGGACGCCACCCGGACGCTGCCCTCGTAGTGCGTCTCGCGGTCGGAGCGGTCGTGGATCGCGAGCAGCGCCGGGAGCTCCCGCCGCCCGGCCAGGTCGCCGATCACCCCGGCCACCTCGAAGCTCTCCATCGGCCCGAACCGCCGGCTGAACCGGTACAAGAAGCTCGACCTGGTCCGCGGCCCGAACCGGAACACCCCCTGCAACTGGTCGAGCGTCTCGGCGAAATCGACCGCGGCCGCGACGAACACCACCCGCTCCGCCTGGCTCCCGCACTTCAGCGCATGCGTGATCGCGGCCGCACCGAGCGAATGCGCGATCACCCCGTACGCCGGTCCCTCGGCGTCGACCACAGCCTGGAAGGCGTCCGCGATCTCCAGCAGCGTGCTCCGGCCGGGTCCCTCCGGGCCGGGAGCGGAGTCACCGTGGCTGGGCGCGTCGTACGCGACCACGCGGAATCGGTCCGCGACCAGCGCCGGGACGAACGCGGCCAGCTGCAGTCCCCAGCCACCCCAGCCGTGTACGAGGTACACCGCCGGCCCTTCCCCGAACACCTGGCCGCGGATGGTGCCGCCGGCGAACTCCACCTCGATCGGGCGGCCGGGCGGCAGCTCGATCCGCGCCTGCCGGAGCTTCGCCGGGACCGCCGGCAGCCGGAACCAGGTCCGTGCAGCAACCGTGCGCCGAGCGGCGGCGCGACCTTCTCCAGCGTCGCGAACAGCACGATCAACGACCGAACGGTCGTGCTTTTCTTCACCGCCACAACCCCCACTTCGACAGACTTGCGAGCATCAGACGCGAGCCGCCCGGACGAGCGACTCGAAGGCCGCGCGGGCCCGTTGCTCGGCGTGCTCGTCACCGAGCAGCCGGCTGGCATGGTGGAACGACATCAGCACGCCCTGGATGTCGAACGCGTACTGCTCCGGATCGGCGTCCGGGCGGAACTGCCCCTCGGAGATCCCGGTCCGGAACACGGTCGCGATCGTCTCGACGTAGTCCTGGTACGCCTGCAGGAACCGGTCCCGGACCGGACCGGCGGGAGCGTCGTCCAGCTCCGCGGAGACGCTGTAGAAGAAGCAGCCTCCGGGCAGCGCGAGATCGCCGTGGTCCCAGCGCAGCTTGCGGTCGAACAGCACCCGCAACCGCTCCTCGCCGCGCGGCGCCTTGAGCGCCGGCCGGACCACCCGCTCGGCGAACAGCTCCGCGGTCCAGTCGATCACCGCGAGCTGCAACTGCTCCTTGGACCGGAAGTGGGCGAACAGGCCGGACTTCGACAGCTTCGCCTGGTCGGCGAGCAGCCCGATGGTCAGCCCACTCAGCCCGATCAGGCTGACCTGGCGCGCGGCAATGTCCAACACCGCCGCCCTGGTCGCCTCACCCTTGCTCACCCGCCCATAACAGCACGACCGTGCACTTCCGGGCAAGCCGGCCGAATGTGCTCGCCCAGGGAGCCGGGCGTGTGCTCAGATGTTCGGCATGAGCGGGGCTAGGGGGCGGGTGGTGTCGCCGGAGCTGGTCGGGCGGGACGACGAGCTGGCTCGGCTGGTTGCGGTGGTGTCCACCTCGCCGGCGGTGGCGGTGATCGAGGGTGAGGCCGGGATCGGCAAGACCCGGCTGGTGGCCGAGCTGGCGACGCGATCGACCGGCCAGGTTTTCGTGACCGGCTCCTGCCGTCAGATCCACGAGCCGTTCCCGCTCGGCCCCGTACTGGAGGCGCTCCGCGACGTCAGCACGAATCTGCGAAAGACGTCCCTCTCCCCGGTCGCCGGCGCCGTCCGGCCGTTCCTGCCCGAGCTGGCCACCGTATTACCCGCGCTCCCGGAGCCGCTGGACGACCGTGGCGCCGAGACGCATCGGCTGTTCCGCGGTCTCGCGGAGATCCTGGCCGCGCTCGGCCCGGCAGTCCTGGCGCTCGAAGACCTGCACTGGGCGGATGCGCAGACTCTGGAGTTCATCGACTACCTGGCCTCGGTTCGGCCCGCGGCGCTGTCGGTGGTCCTGACCTATCGGCGTGAGGATGCGTCGCCGCGACTGATGGCGGCGGCCGGTCGATGGTCCGGTGGACCCGGTCAGCTGGTCCTTCGGCTGACCCCACTGGATGCCGTCGCCACCGCGACGCTGGCGGCGACCATGCTCGATGCGGCCGAGGTCTCCGCCGAGTTCGGCCGGTACCTGTGTGAACGGACCTCTGGGCTGCCGTTCGCGATCGAGGAGCTGCTCGCGCTGTTGCAAGCCCGGGGATCGCTGGTCCGTCGTGCCGGTGGCTGGGAACGCCGGACGCTCGACGAGCTCGACGTGCCGGCCCGGATCCGCGACGCCGTACTGGAGCGGCTCGGGCGGCTCTCCCCCGCGGCTCGTGGTGTAGCGGACGCCGCCGCTGTCCTCCAAGTACCGGTGGCCGAGCAGGTGCTCACGGCAACCACACGGCTCGATCCCACCGAGGCCGTGAACGGGCTGATCGAGGCACTCGGGTCCGGGCTGCTCGGCGAGCAGCGGGACGCCAGGATCGGGTTCCGGCATCAGCTGGCGGCCCAGGCCGTCTACGAGGATCTTGCGGGACCAGCTCGGCGTGCCTTGCACGATCGTGCCGCCGACGCCCTTGCTGCGCTGGCCCCGCCGCCCCTCGGGCAGCTGGCCCACCACCTGCACGAGGCGGGCCGCCGGGACGAATGGGTGATTGCCGCGGAGCAGGCAGCGGACCAGGCCGTTGCCCTGCGCCACGATGTGGAGGCCGCCCGGCTGTACGAACAGGTCCTGCGGGAGACCAAGGGCGACGCCGTACTCCGCGGCCGGCTGGCCGTGAAACTCGGTCAGGCGGCCGTCGAGATGCTGCACGTCGCCCCGACCGTGGCGGCGCTGCTCACCGAGGTGCTGGAGGACGAGCTGCCGCCGGTCGTTCGCGGTGAGCTGCGGCTCCGGCTCGGCCTGCTGGCGCACGTGTCCGACGACAGTGACCCGGCGCGCGCGTCCGCGCTCTACCTGGCCGCGATCGACGACCTGGCGGAGCGGCCCGACCTCCAGGCCTGGGCGATGGTCGGACTCGGGCTGCCCGCGCCGGGCGACGATCCTGCCGAGCGGCGCGGCTGGCTCGAGCGGGCCCTGGTCACGCTGGAACGGGTGACCGATCCGGACTTCCCGGTCTTCCTGCTCGGCAAGATCGCGATGGTGATGCTGGCGCTCGGCGATCCGCTCTGGCGCCAGGTGACCGCGCAGATGATCGACCGGACGACCCCGGCCTCGTCGCACCGGATGGTGGCCAACGCCTATACGTCCGTCGGGCTGGAAGCCGTTTACGTCGGCCATTACCCCGATGCGGCCGCTCTGCTCGTGGAGGCCGAGCAGCGGGCGACCGCGGCGGGGAGCCCTCAGCTGGGACTGCGGGTGCGTGCCGCCGGGGCAGTCCTCGACTACTACCGCGGCCGGTGGGACGGACTCGGCGAACGCCTCCGCGCGCTGACCGACGAGTTGCACGAGTCTCCCAACTTCGGGATCGACGTCCAAGCGGTCGCGGCCTGCCTCGAAGCGGTGACCGGCGGGACCCAGGACGCCCTCGATCGGCTGGCCGCGGTCCTCGTCGATGCCGAGCAACGGCACGTCGTCGACCTGCTCGGGCGCCCGACGGCTGTCCTGGTGCGCTCGGCGCTCGACCGCCAGGCCGTGACAACAGCGACCAGGCTGGCCGATCACCTGATCGACCTGTACTCCTCCCACGAGCTGTGGTCGCTGCTGCCCGACGCGCTCCCCGCCCTGGTCCAGGCCTTGGCAGCCGACGCCCGCACCGACGACGCCGCCGAACTCGTGGACCGTTGCGAGCAGGAGTTCGAGCGGCTCGACCTGCCTCTCGCGAGTGCTGCGCTGGTACGGGCACGGGCCGAGCTCACTGGCTCTGTCAGCTTCCTTCTTGAGGCAGCAGAGGGGTACGCGCGGAGGTCGGCGCCGTACGACGAGGCGCTGGCTCGGGAGGCGCTTGCAGCTGTGCAACTGGAGTCCGGGGAGCCTGGTGGTGCGGAGAACCTGCTGGCCGCGCTGAGCTGTTACCGCGAGTTGGGTACCCGGCGGGACGACGACAGGGCCACCACGCTCGCTCGGAAACACGGGGTGGCGGTGCCGGGTCGGCATCGCGGCGGGCGGCGTGGGTACGGCGCCGCTCTGTCGCCGCGGGAGCAGCAGGTCGCGGAACTGGCCGCTACCGGCCGGACGAACAAGGAGATCGGGGCGGAGCTGTTCCTGTCCCACAAGACGGTCGACAAGCACCTCCGCAGCGCCCTGGCGAAGCTCGGTCTCCGCTCCCGCACAGCGCTCGCCCACCGGCTGACCGAAGCCGGCCCATAGCAAGGATGGGGCATTCGCCCACTGGTTACGGTTCGCGGCCTCGCCCACCCTGAACCGATGAACCACCCGCCCGAACCCCCCACCGAGCCCCGCTATCGGCCCGGACCGCGTCTCGGTGACGAACGCCTGGCCGAGGAACGCGCCACGCCAGAACTTCCCACCGACGCAGCGGAGACCACCACCGCTGCCGACTCGGAGGAGGCGGCTGCAGCCGCTGACCTCGCGACCGGCGAACCGGAATCCGTGCCGCACCCTCCGCGCCCTCTGCCCGGCCACGGCGGCTGGGTCCAGGTCTGAGTCGCACCCTGAGGAGACCTTGATGAGATCTGTCGAACCGCCCTCTCGGCACCGAGCGAACCGCTGGCTGACCGCCGGCGCCGGCCTGGCCCTGCTGGCCGGCCTCGTCACCCCGGCCGCCGCGTCCGCTTCCACCGGACCGCCGTCGGCCGCCGGGCCCGCCCCCGCCACCGCCGTACCATCCACCGCCGCGCCATCCACCGCCGCACCGTCCGCCCCCGGGGTCGTACCGGACGGTGAGCCGATCACGCTGATCACCGGGGACGTCGTCTCGACCGACGGTGGCGCGGTGACAGTGACGGCGGCGAAGCGCCGCGACGGGCGGGAGCCGAACTTCGCGATCAGCAGCCCGCCGGAGAAGGACCCGGCGAAGCGGCGCATTCTGGTGGTCCCCGACGACGCCGCCCCGCTGATCGCCTCCGGTGCGGTCGACGAGGGGCTGTTCGACATCACCCGCCTCCGCGCCGCCGGGTACGGAACCAAGGCCGCCCCGATTCAGGTCATCTCGACGTTCGCGAAGTCGGTTGCTAAGAGCAACCTTCGCGGCCAGGCGGACCAGCTGCGGGGCGCGGACGTGGTCCGGCCGCTCGCCTCGGTCCACGGCACCGCGTTGTCGGTACCGGTCGCGCAGGCGTCCTCGTTCTGGCAGGACCTGCGGAGCGGCGTCGCCACGACTCCGGCAAGGACGTTGAACCGAGGTGTCACCCGGCTGGTCCTGGACCGTCCGGTGAAGGCCCTGCTCGACAGGTCCGTGCCGCAGGTGCACGCGCCCGAGGCCTGGGCCGCCGGGTTCGACGGTACCGGCGTGAAGGTCGCCGTCCTGGACACCGGGATCGACGCGGACCACCCGGAACTGGCCGGCCAGGTGATCGACTCGAAGAGCTTCGTCGCCGGCCAGACCGTTGCCGACGGCCACGGCCACGGGACCCACGTCGCCTCGACCATCGCGGGTACGGGTGCGGGCCGCAACGGTCAGTACAAGGGCGTCGCCCCGGGCGCGAAACTGCTGGTCGGGAAGGTGCTCTCCGACCAGGGCAACGGCTCGGACTCCGAGGTGATCGCCGGGATCGAGTGGGCGGCCGCACAGGGCGCCCGGGTGATCAGCATGAGCCTGGGCGGCCCGGCGCCGGCTTCGGAAGCGCAGGACCTGCTCTCGCAGACGGTCGACCAGCTGAGCGCGAGCGGGACGTTGTTCGTGATCGCCGCCGGTAACTCGGGTCCGGACCAGAGCACGATCGGCAGTCCGGGTGTCGCCGCCTCCGCACTGACCGTCGCCGCCGTGGACGACGAAGACCAGGCTGCCGACTTCTCCTCGCGCGGCCCGCTTCCGCAGACGTACCAGCGCGTGCTCAAGCCCGACCTGGCCGCGCCGGGTGTCGACATCGCCGCGGCCCGCGCCGGCGGTACCACGATGGGTACACCGATCGACGACCTCTACACGCGGGCGTCCGGTACGTCGATGGCCACTCCGCACGTCGCCGGGGCCGCTGCGATCCTCGCTCAGCGGCATCCCGACTGGACCGGTGCCCAGTTGAAGGACGCCCTGGTCTCGACGACCGACGAGACCGACGGCAACCCGTTCGTCCGCGGCACCGGCCGGCTCAACGTCGCCACCGCGATCCAGGCCACGGTCACCACCAGGGGATCACTCGACCTCGGCCGGTCCGTCGAGACCGCGGCCGCGCCGATCACGAAGACCCTGACGTACGCCAACTCCGGCACCGTCCCGGTCGAGCTGACCCTGACTGCCGAGCTGAAGCAGGCGGGCGGCGCCGCGATTCCGGACGGCGTCCTGACGGCTCCCACCAAGGTGACCGTCCCGGCCGGTGGCCAGTACGACGCCGCGTTCACCCTCGACATCGGCAAGCTCGCGGTCGGCCAGTACGCCGGTTCGCTGGTGGCCACGGATGCCGCCGGCCACCAGGTACGGACCTCGATCGGCCACGTCCGCGCGTACGAGACCATGAAGCTGCTGCCGATGATCACCGGCCGCAACGGCGAGAAGTGCACCCCCGACGCGAGTATCCAGAGCTGCTCCTACACCGGCGTGACGGCGATGAACCTCGACGATCCGACCCTGTCGGTGAGTGTGCGGGACGCCAGTGAGCCGCTGCTGGTCAAGCCCGGCCGGTACTCGGTCTCGGCCAACGTGCACTTCACCGCCAACGGCACGACGAACGTTGCGGTCCTCACGGTGCCGGAACTGGTGGTCGCCAAGAACCTCGGCGGCTTCCAGATGGTGAACCTGAGCGTGGCCAAGGCCAAGCAGGTCAAGGTCAGTACCGAGCGGCCGCAGCACCTGTACGGCGGCACCCAGCTCTACCAGCGCCAGTCGGGCGAGTACTACTACCTCAACGGCTGGATCACCGGCTACAACGAGAGCGGGCTGTGGTCCATCCCGGCCGGCCAGGTGACGACCGGCTCGATGCTGCTCACCACCCAACTGGAGCTCGGTGCGGTCCCCGTCCAGGGCAAGACCACCGGCACCGACTCGCTGGCCCTGCACCCGCGCTACACGACGCACTCCGCGGCCGAGCCGAAGTTCGCCGCGACGGTGAAGAACGCGCCGCTGGTCGACGTCGGTCCCACCCTCGAACCGGAGGAGGCGGCGAAACTCCGCGGTGCGATCGCGCTCGCGATGCCGCCGTTCAACGTGTACACCGGGCAGTACGCGCCGGATCTGGAAGAGGAGCAGGAGGCCGCGCTCGCGGCAGCCGGGGCGATCGGCGTCCTGGTCTGGAACCCGGACCTGGCCTATCGCGTGCCGTACGCCGGCGGTTCCTTCGAGAGTCGCAAGCTCCCGGTCGCGGGGCTGCCCTGGGAAGAAGGTGACGAGCTCAGCCGGCGATCGAAGGCCGGCCCGGTCGGCGTGAACCTGACCAGCGTCACCCAGACCCCCTACCAGTACAGCCTCAAGTTCTACGAGCGCGACAGCATCGGGTCGCTGCAGTACTCGGTGAAGGATTCGCAGCTCGCTCAGCTGCCGCAGGAGTACCACACCAACGGTGCCGTGCAGGAGTACCAGTGGCGCTACACCCTCGGTAAGTGGGGACAGGCCGGCGAACTGCCGGACACGGCCGGGTCGGCCCTGCTCACGCTGGCACCTTCTGTCCTGCAGATCGCCCCGGCGAAGCTCACCCTGCTGGTCGGTCCGCTCCAGCCCGGACAGACCTGGACCCGCTGGAACCGGACCGACCACACCTGGCCGCCGGCAACGGGCGAGGACAGCAGCTTCTGGACCCAGGGCTACCGCAGTTCGACGCTGAAGCCCGGGACGAACCCGGTGGAGGCGTCCTTCGACGGACCGCAGGTACCGGGGGCGGCCGTGGACCACCCGCTGGTGAACCGGCTCTGCTCGACCTGCCGGCAAGGCGACACCTTGCTGGTCCGGCCGACGCTCACCCTGGCGGACCCGGCGGCCCTGACCGATCCGGACGCCGGGATCCTGCCGGGCACGTACCAGGACGGGACCCTGCCGTTCGCGGCCTGGCTCGACCCGCGGGACTCACTGAAGCTCTATGCCGGGAGCAACGAACTGCCGATGTACCAGACGAGCAGCCTGCGCTACGGCCTTTTCGACGTGCCGTCGACACCGGCGACCCTGAAGCTCGTCTACGAGCGGGACGGCTCCGATCGGCCGGAGTTCATGCGGTACGGCCGGGCGATCCGGACGGAGTGGACCTTCACCACCCGGCGGGCGACCACGGACACCACTGCCGGTACCTCGTGCCCGAAGCTCACCCCGGCGCCGGCCGGAGCCTGCGGGGTGCAGCCGCTGCTGCAGGTGCGGGTCAAGGCTGCCCTGAACCAGCGGAACCAGGCACCGCGCGCGGGGTCGGTGGTCGACCTGACCGCGTACCACGAGAGCAGCACCGTCACCGAGAAGCCGCTGACCTCGCTGACCGCGTGGTACAGCTTCGACGACGGCACCACCTGGAAGGCGGCCAAGGTCACCGGTCAGGGCAACGCCCGCAAGGCCTCGATCCCGCGGGCACCGGCCGGCGCGACCGCGGTGTCGCTGCGGATCGACGCCGTCGACCGAGCCGGCAGCCGTGTGTACCACGAGCTGCCGAGGGCGTTCGGCCTGACCGGCTGAGCGATCGCGCCGGCCGCGGACTCCCCCCGACCGCGGCCGGCGCACCCTGGTCGGGGTTCAGTGCAGAGACATCGGCCCGACCTCAGCCAGCCGCCCGGCTCAGCCGTCGGCGCGGCTCAGCCGTCGGCGCGGCTCAGCCGTCGGGCGCGGCTCAGAGGTAGAGGCCGGTCTGGCCGTCTTCGAGGCGGTTGGCGGCGACGGCGTGCAGGTCGCGTTCGCGGAGCAGGACGTAGTCGTCGCCGCGGACCTCGACCTCGGCGCGGTCCTCGGGGTCGAACAGCACCCGGTCGTCGACCTCGACGGTGCGGACGTTGGCGCCGATCGCGACCACCTTGGCCCAGGCGAGCCGGCGGCCCATCTGCGCGGTGGCCGGGATCAGGATGCCGGCCGAGGACTTCCGCTCGCCGGACTCCCGGTCGAGCTGGACCAGCACCCGGTCGTGCAGCATCCGGATCGGCAGCTTGTCGTCCGAGAGGCGTTTGCGAGGAGTCACTTGCGTCCCACCAGCCGGCGGATCAGCAGCAGGACGGTGACGACCCCGACGACGGCGCCGCCGATCGCGGCCAGCTTCTGCGTCCGGAGCTGCCCGGTCTCGTCGAAGACCTGCGACTTCGCCTGCTCGACCTGCCGCTTGGCGACGTTCTTCGGGTGCGCGCGGTCGACCAGCTCGTCCACGGTCGAGGCCAACCGCGCCCTGGTGGCGGCGATGTCCGCCTCGATCTGCTCGGCCGTCCGAGCCTGCGTGTCCGACACCTGTCGACGCTCCTTACCTCGTGTCACCTCGTGCTGCCCCGGGATGGCCGGGGCTGCCCTGGTCCCATCCTCGCAGGTCAGGCCCGCAGGTCCACGACCACCTTGATGTCGTCGGGCTCCTTGGTGAGCGCCGACGTCCAGTCCGACAGCGGGACCGTCCGGGTGATCAGCTGGTCCAGCCAGGCGGGGTCGGCGGCCAGGAGCACGCCCACCGCGTCCGCGTAATGCCGCTTCGCCGCGTTGACCGAACCGACGAGGGCCGCGTTCCGGGTCACCAGGTGCCGGTTCACCGCGTCCATCGGGACGTCGATCGGGTCCGGGCTCGGCGAGATCCCGGTCAGGCACATCACCCCGGCGGGCGCGAGCAGTTGCGCACTCTGCGCCACCACCCGGCCGGACCCGGTCGCCTCGATCACGACGTCGGGCTGGACCCCGAGCTGACCGAGATCGGTGATGAACTCGCCGCCGAGTGCGCGGACCAGCTTCGGCTTCGGTCCCTCGTCGCGCCGGTCCAGCAGATGCACGGTGTACCCGCGCTGCGCCGCGATCAGCGCGGCCAGCAGCCCGATCGGCCCGCCGCCGGTGACCAGGACGTGCTCGGGTGCGTACCAGGACCGCTCGCCGACCTGGTCGACCAGGTCCCACGCCTTCGCGAGGATGCTGGCCGGCTCCACCAGGACGCCGTACCGGCCGAGCTCCGGCGGTACCGGCACCGCGAAGTACGGGTCGATCCGCCAGCGCTCGGCGCCGTACCCGTGGGCTTCCTTGATGCCGCGTTCGGTGTAGCGGCCGTTGCGGCAGAAGTCCCACTCGCCGCGAGCACAGGCGGGGCACGGCTCGGGGTCGGGCCGGCGGACGATGCCCGCGACCAGGTCGCCCGGCGTCAACCCCGATCCGGGCGGCGCCTCGATCACCTGTCCGAGCGACTCGTGCCCCAGGACGAGCCGGTCGGACCCGGGCGGCCCGCTGCCGAATCCGCCGGAGACCAGCTCCACGTCCGTACCGCAGATCCCGGCCAGTACGCCCTCGACCAGGACCGCCCCGTCGGACGGCGGCGGCTCCTCCACCTCGCCGACCGCGGCGGAGTCCGCCCGGCCCGGCACGATCGTCATAGCCCGCATGGGTTCACTCCACTCCGCTCACCCACCGCAGGCAAGTCACCGCGCGGCGAACACCCCGGCGTACGGCAGAATGGCGAGCGACTGTCCGAGTCTTTCCGGGAGGGACCGCACCATGTCCGAGCGCCTGTCCGTCGGCGATGCCGCACCCGACTTCACCCTGCCCGACGCCGACGGCAACGAGGTGGCGCTGAAGGACCTGCGCGGCAAGAACGTCATCGTCTACTTCTACCCGGCCGCGATGACGCCGGGCTGCACCAAGCAGGCCTGCGACTTCCGCGACTCGCTCGACTCGCTGGCCGCCGCCGGGTACGCCGTGCTCGGCATCTCGCCGGACAAGCCGGCCAAGCTGCAGAAGTTCCGCGACCGCGACGGCGTCACCTTCCCGCTGCTCAGCGACCCGGACAAGGAGGTCCTGGGCGCGTACGGGGCGTTCGGCGAGAAGATGATGTACGGCAAGAAGGTGACCGGCGTGATCCGGTCCACCTTCGTGGTCGACCCGGACGGCCGGATCGCGGTCGCGCAGTACAACGTGAAGGCGACCGGTCACGTCGCCAAGTTGCGCCGCGACCTCGGGCTGTAAGGCTTTGTGCTGACCTGACCCGCAGGGAAACCCTCGACCGTTTCATGGCAGTGGTCCATCCAACGGTCGTTTGAGCAGTGGTTCGGCGTGATTTGGATCACACGCCAATCTCAGCGCATCGCAGCGGCCCGGCTACGGACGGTCAGATTTCACCCTTCCGCACGGATGCGGAGTCCTGGATAAGCATTCATCGTTGCGGTAACGGGCGGTTCCGGAACGAGGAACGGGCTCGTCGACCTTCGCTCTGACCAGTGCAAACCGGGTAATCTGCGCGCGCAGTCTGCCTCTGGGAGGGAGGGACCTGCCGCGATGGGAAAACATTCCTCTGCGGTGACACGAAGTAACAGCAACCGCCGGGCGGTCTATCTGACCGCAGTCGGTCTCCTGGTCATCTCGTTGGGCGCGTTCTTCGTGGTCCGCTCCTTCGGATCCGAAGCCGGCGCCGACGGGTTGCTCGGTGGTGGCTCGTGCGACGACCCCGTCCAGGTCAAGCTGAGCACCACGCCGGATCTCCAGCCGCAACTCGAGTCGGCGGCCAAGTCGCTGGCCGCGAAGGGCGGCGAGGACGGCACTCCGTGTCTGCAGTTCACCATCACCGGCGCGTCCTCCGCGAAGGTGGCCCAGGACCTGGCGTCCGGGTCCGACCAGCGTCCCGACCTGTGGGTCCCGGACTCCTCGCTGTGGGTGGCCCGCGCGGACGACGGGGAGTCGATCCCGTCGATCGCGGTGCCGTCCGTCGCGACGTCGCCGCTGGTCCTGGTCGGCCGCAGCGAGAACTTCGCGAACACCTCGTCGTGGCTCGGTTCCTTCGGCGGTACCCAGCCCGCGCTGCTCGACCCGCTCGGTACGTCCGAGGGCGCGCTGCCGCTGCTCGCGATCCAGGCGGAGCGGGCGAAGACCTCGGCCTCGAACACGCAGGTCGCGAGCGTGCTGGTCCCCCTCGCACAGCGGCTCGGCTCGATGGCCAAGCAGTACACCGAGGTGGACGGTCCGCTCAGCAAGGCGTCCGCCGACGGCAGCAACATCGTCGTCCCGGTCTCCGAGCACAGCTTCGTCAAGTACCAGGAGGACCACCCGGAGGCGCAGCTGAAGGCGATCGTGCCGGGCACCGGGACCCTGGTCCTGGACTACCCGGTCGTGGTCACCGCCCGGTCGAACGCCGAAGCCGTCAGCGAGGCCGGGAAGGCGCTGGCCCAGGAGATGCTGGGCGACGCGGGCGCACAGGCCCGCGACGACGCCGGCTTCCGGGACCACCTGATCAGCCCGCTCGGCGCCGGCCGCGGGGTCGGCGACATCAGCCAGCTGACCAAGCCGACCGCGGCCTCGGTCGACAAGACCCTGCAGAGCTGGGCGACGCTGTCGCTGTCGGCGCACTCGCTGGCCGTCATCGACGTGTCCGGCTCGATGGCCGAGAAGGTGGCCGGCAGCGCCAAGACGCGGATGCAGCTCACCATCGAGGCGGCCGAGAGCGGCCTCAAGCTGTTCCCGGACACCGCCGCGCTGGGCCTGTGGACCTTCTCCACCAAGATCGGCGACGACAGCGCCGACTACCGCAAGCTCGTCGGCATCAGCAAGCTGACCCCGGCGCACCGCGGCCAGATGTTGAGCCAGCTGAAGTCGCAGACCGCCCGCGTGGGCGGCGGCACCGGCCTGTACGACACCGCGATCGCGGCGGTCCGGGAGGTCCGGTCCAACTACGACTCCAGTGCGGTCAACACCGTGCTGCTGTTCACCGACGGCAAGAACGACGACCCGGGTTCGCCGAGTCTGGACAGCGCGATCCAGGCCCTGGGGCGCCTGCGTGACCCGGCCCGCCCGGTCCGGATCATCGCCCTGGGCATCGGTCCGGACGCGGACGCCACCGAGCTCAACCGGCTGGCCCAGGCCACCGGCGGCCGCAGCTACGTGGCCCGCAACCCCACCGACCTGCAGCAGGTCTTCATCGACGCCCTGCAGAGCCGCTGAGCGGACGTGCTCCCTAAGATGTTGGGGAGCACGTCCCCAGGCCAGAGTGGTGGAATGGCAGACACGCCGGCTTTAGGTGCCGGTGCCTTCGGGTGTGAGGGTTCGAGTCCCTCCTCTGGCACCCTTCGCCGAGTCATCGGCCGCGCTTGCGCGCGAGCAACCGGATCGGCCGCTCGAACCACTGGTACGACAGGTAGGCCGCCCCGGCAACCAACGGCACCGTGACCGCGAAGACGTCGACGCCGAAGCGGTGCCCGAGGACGGGGCGGACCAGGTTCGCGGCCAGCATGTGCATCAGGTAGACGCCGTACGAGATCGTGCCGAGCACGACCAGCGGACGCCAGGTGAGCAGTCGATGCAGGCCGGTGTCTTCGCGGACCACGCACGCCACCAACAGGTACGCGAGCAGCAGGAACACGAAGGCGTCCGGCAGCTCGACCTGGATCGCGGCGAGGGTGACTGCGGCGAGGACGGGTGCGGTCCACGGCGCGCCGAAGACTTCGGCCGAGCGTCGGTACCCGATCGGGTGGTGCAGGATCACGGCGGCCGCGGCGCCGAGGAGGATCGGGGCGGCGAGCGAGGCGAGGACGGTCCAGCCGTTCAGGTGGGCAGCGATGTCGAGCGCGAGGAGGCCGGCGAGGCTGATCAGCGGGAGATGCGCCCAGCTGGCCCACCGACCGCGCCCGAAAACCCAACCCAGCAACAGGATCAGCAGCGGTGGCCAGAAGAGATAGAACTGCTCCTCGGTGGCGAGCGACCAGGCGAAGTAGAACGTGACCGAGTCACCGCGCCCGACGAACCAGTTCGACGTGTACGTGGCGAACGCGGGCAGGTTGTGCAGGAACTCCTGCCCACTCCGCGTGTGCCGGGTCATGGCGAGCACCAGCACCGCGTACACCGCGAGCACGGCGTAGTAGATCGGGAAGATCCGCAGTGCCCGCCGCAGGTAGAAGTCGCGTAACGAGATCCGCCCGGTGGCCGCACGTTCGCGGAGCAGCAACGTGGTGATCAGGAATCCGCTGATCACGAAGAAGCAGTCCACCCCGAGGTACCCCCGGGCCGGCAGCCCGCGTCCGTCGTTGAACCCGGCCGTGTGTTGCCAGATCACCGCCAGCACGCTCACCGCCCGCAGACCGTCCAATGCGGAGAAGTGCTTCGTTGCTCGGTAGGTCTCGTAGTTCAGCTCGCCGGTCGTTTCCGGGCGTGCGTCAACCATGCGGTCGTCCCCCTCGATCCCCGAGCCCCCTCGGGATTGCCCCTACTGGGGACGATGCCGACGACGCGACGAAGGTTGCGAAGACCCTAGGCCTGGGTGGTGATGGTGAGTTCGTTGCCTTCGGGGTCGGCGAGCGTGCAGTTGCTGGGCGTACGGTCCAGGATGCTGCCGCCGGCGGCCACGGCTGCGTCGATGCGTACCTGGGCCTGGTCGGACGGGACGGCGAGACTGCAGTGGATGCGGTTGCGCTGCTTCCGCCGTTCTTCGTCCGCTGCGTCCAGGCTCTGGAACATGATGACGGGCCCGAGGCGGCGCGGGTCGTAGATGTCGGTCAGGTCCTGGCGGGGGTCGCGCTCGTAGCCGAGGACGGTCAGCCAGAACGCCTGGACCTCGGCAGTGTCGACCGCGTCGAAGCCCAGCTGGACGAACCGCAAGTTCGCGGGGTCGGCACGAAGCCCGAGTTCGCGAGCGGCCGCCTGGATCCGCCCGGCCAACTCGGCGAACGGGATAACGGCCTCGTACACGCCGTCCTCCCACCGGTCCTTGCCGCTGTCGATCGTCACGCCGGTCGGTCGAATGTCCACCAACAACGGCCACCCAGCGTCCTCGGCCAACTGGGCGACGGCCGTCGCGAGCCGGCTGGCCTGGATCGGCGAGGAGGTCGGGTAGAAGGTCATCGCACCGAACAGCGCCCGCCAGTCCTCGGTCAGCGCCTCCCCCGGAACCACGTCGGCCTCGTTGCCCTCGGCATCAGCCAGCGTGAGCTGGTACGCGCCGTACGGCTCCTGCCCGACCGCGGTCCGGGCCGCCTCCACCGCCTCGGCCGGGCGACCGATGTCGACGTGGATCCGATTGCGCAAAGGCCGCGGCTCGTCCAGCTGCTGGATGGCGAACACGGGATCGCGGCCTGCCGGATCCGCTAGTTCGGTGTCGCCGACCAGGTCGTACCCGAGCGCGGTCCGCCAGAACCCCAGCACCGGAGGTACGTCGCGGGCATCGATCACCACCCGAAACCCCTGCAGTACCGAGGGATCCGCCACCAGCCCAAGCTCCCGAGCCACCTCTGAGATCAGGCGGGCAAGCTCCACCTCATCGCGTTCGAGCACGCCGGGGCGGATCCGCAATCGGACCCCGCCGGCCCGCAGGTCGACGTCCGGAAGAGCCTCGCCCAGCTCCACGATCCGCGCAACCAACTTCGCCCCGGCTGCCAGGGACGGCGCCTCGAACCAGGCATAAGCCCCGCCCTCCAGCACCCGCCAGTCCTCATCGCCTGTCTCCACCCTCCGAGGATAGAGCGCAGGTGCCCCCTAGTGTCGCGTGTAGTTTGTTGATGTGCGCCAGGATGGGATGGCGAATCGACCTGCTGCAGCGTTGGCATTCGTGTGGGTGCTCGGGGCGGGCTGGTGCGGATGTCGCGGTCGTCGTCGAGTCGGGCAGGTCTGGCGCAGCCTGCGCGGATCGTGCTCTTGACGGGCGAGCGAGCGTCCGGCGCTGCAGGTAGTTGCAGTTTGGGAGGGTTGACATGAAGGAGCTTCCACCCGACGAGCAGGCGACAGTGGCGATAGACCTACCCATAGTCAAGGCTTGGATTGAACAGCACCCGGGCGCCAGGGCGCTCGTTCATGTCGACCGGGCGCCCTACGAATCCACCATGGGGCATGTACTTATCGTGGTGACGGTTCCGCGACGACAGGACGTCCGCTGGATTCAGGACGAGCTAACGCCCCTGCTGGAGCGAGCCGACAGACTAAGAGTCCGGCGTTTCCAGCGTTCGCTGGAGGACGCCGAGCGAGTCCAGGAATGGCTACATGCCACACAGCCGGAACCAGGAGGGGCAAGAACGGGGATCTCCTGGTCATACCCGGATCCGGAAAGCGGCCGGCTGCTAGTCGCCCTGGACCGTCGAGACCCTATCTATGCCGCCGAGTTGGAGGCAGCCTCCGGTGGCGTCATAGAAGTCAGACCAGATCCTGAGCAGGTCCATCCGCTGTAGCCATTTGGGCAGCAGTCAGCCAGGTATGGATTTCGGGGAGTTTGTTTGCCATCACCAGGTGCAACCGGTTGTCGGGGTAGGACTTGGCGATATCCGCACCAGGCGCTCCCGATCACCCACATGAAAGCCAACGCAGCTGCAGGTCCACTCGCCATCCCCATCCTGACGCTAACCAACTAACTTCAGGCGACACTAGAACGGGTCGATCGCCAAAGCTATGAAGCGCTGGGCGAGATCGTCGACCCAGGCCGGCGGCGTCCGATGATCCGGCAGCGGTACGCCGGCCTCGCTCCGCCAGAGCGCATCGCCGAGCATGGTGCGCAGATGCCAGGCCATCACCCGCTCGATCACCAGTTCACGGCCGGTGAGCTGCCGATAGTGGTGCAGAGTCGAAGTCAGCAGTTCGACGCCCGGCCCGGTCCCGGGAAACGCCCGCAGGTCGTACTCCGCCTCGGCAAGCCCCGCCGTCTCGAAATCGACAACCACCTGGAGCTTGCCGTCCGCCCAGACCTGGTTGCCACCATGAAGGTCGGCGTGCACCAACACCTGCGTACTCGGCGTCGCGAGCACCTCGTCGGCCCAGTCGCACCATCGCAGGACCGCAGGACGCTGATCGGGACGAACCCACCGAGGGAACTGGTCCCGCAGGACGTCGGTGGTCGCCGGTTGCAGCGACGCCGGGGGCAACTCACCGAGTACGGCCTCGGCCTGGCGCCTGGCCGCCGGAGCGTGCAAATCCCCCAGGAACCGAGCGAGCTGCCGTCCGACCAGGTCACGATCAAGCGAGTCCACGACCTCGAACAACGCCTCACCGGGAACCAGCCGCGTGACGAGGAGTACGGGATCGATGCTGCTAGCAACTACCTCCGGCAGATACGGAACGCCTCCGTCGGCCAAAGCATCCAGCACAGCAATCTCATGCACCACCCGCAAGGCCGCAGCACGAGACCACGCGAACTTCGCCACGTACCGCCCGCCGACCACCGCACTCCCCGCCCACCACAGCGGATCATCCTCACTTAAGCCCGCCCGAACCGAGATCGGCAAACCGGCCAACTCAGGAGCAACCACCCCCAAAGCCTCAGCCACCGCAGCAGGCGACCCCTCCTCGAGCCACCTCACCACAAGCCCGCCGGGAGGCACTGCGGCCTCCGCAGTAGATCGTCCATCCGAGAAGCCCTCATGCCCGCCGAGGCTACTAGTCGTCCAGCCACTCGGCATCCGAACCGTCGCGGTGGTACCCGGTGTTTCCCTTCGGGCCATCTGACGTCGGGCAACTTTGTGCGCGCACTAGTCGCGCTGGCTCGAATTTGTGCACGATTCAGTCGTTTGTGGTGAGTTGGGGTGGCGGATTCGTGCTCAAAGTCGGTGGTGGCGGGGCGGCGGTAGCCGCGTTGGTGGGGCTTGCTAAAGAGTGCTCAGGTACGCGATGCCGCGTGGGCTCAGTTGGTAGCCGACTTCGAGGCTTTGGGTCAGGCCCAGGTTCTTCAGTTTGCGGACGTCGATCTTGAAGCCGGCGGTGTCGCGGCCCAGGTCGGCGGCGAGGTCGGCGGCTCGGGTGGCGGGCTTGGATTCGATCAGGCGCAGGGTTTTCGTGGTCCACGGGCCGGTGCGGCTGAACTCGTCCAGGCGGGCCAGTTTCGCCTGGAGTTCGTCGAGATCCTCACCGCTGAGATCGGCGGTGGCAGCGAGCTCCTCGCGAGGGTCAGCGCCTTCGACCAGGTGGAAGCGGATCAGGAACGTCGGCAGGGATTCGTCACCGCGCAGCCGGCGCCGGACGTCCTTGGCGTTGCGGCGGTCGGCCAGGGTGAGATCGTCGTCGGTGTCGGCGATGAGGTCGGGGTTCACCTCTTTGATGCTCTCGATCTCGATCCGCCCGGCGTTGGTCCGGTACACCCGGCCCGCCACCACGCGCGGCTCGGCCCAGCGGCGGTACGCGACCGTGATCCGGCCCGCGGCGACGCCTTCCGTGTCGGTCCCGGCGAACAGCATCAGGCCCCCAATGCCTTCGCCACGATCGGCGCGATCGCGCGCAGCGCCTTGCCCCGGTGGCTGATCGCGTCCTTCTCCTCCACGGACAGCTCCGCCGTCGTCCGGTCGTACCCCTCGGCGACGAAGAGCACGTCGTACCCGAACCCGTTGCTGCCGCGGAGCTCGCGGCCGACCGAGCCGGGCATCTCGCCCACGACGATCTCGTCCTGGGCGCCGGGACGGCAGAACGCGACGGCGGCGACGAACGACGCCCCGCGGCGCTCGTCCGGGACGTCCTCGAGCTGGCCGAGCAGGAGCACGTTGTTCGCGTGGTTGTCCTTGGCCGGGCCGGACCAGCGGGCCGACAGGACGCCGGGCATCCCGTTCAGCGCCTCGACGCAGATCCCGCTGTCGTCCGCGATCGACGGCAGCCCGGTCGCCGCGACGGCCGCGCGGGCCTTCAGCAGCGCGTTGCCCTCGAACGTCGGCTCGGTCTCGGCCGGTTCCGGGTACGGCGCGACGTCGGCCAGGCCGAGCACCTCGATCCCGGGCACGATCGGGGCGAGGATGCGGCGCAGTTCGTCGAGCTTCTTCTGGTTGTTCGAGGCGAGCAGCACCTTGGTCATGCCAGCGCCTCCTGCTGCAGCCGGGTCAGCTCGGCGCAGCCCGCGGAGCCGAGCTCGAGCAGGCTGTCCAGCTCGCTCCGGTCGAACGGCGCGCCCTCGGCGGTGCCCTGGACCTCGATGAACTTGCCGTCGCCGGTGAGCACCAGGTTCATGTCGGTCTCGGCCCGGACGTCCTCCTCGTAGCAGAGGTCGAGCATCGGGGCGCCGTCGATGATGCCGACCGACACCGCGGCGACCGACCCGGTCAGCGGCTCGCCCTTCAGCGCCTTCTGGCCGCGCAGGTACGACACCGCGTCCGCCAGCGCGACGTACGCGCCGGTGATCGCGGCGGTCCGGGTGCCGCCGTCGGCCTGGAGGACGTCGCAGTCGAGCAGGATGGTGTTCTCGCCGAGCGCCTTGTAGTCGATCACGGCGCGCAGCGAGCGGCCGATCAGCCGGGAGATCTCGTGCGTCCGGCCGCCGATCCGGCCCTTCACCGACTCCCGGTCCGACCGGGTGTTGGTGGACCGCGGCAGCATCGCGTACTCCGCGCTAACCCAGCCGAGGCCGGACCCCTTTCGCCACCGCGGCACGCCCTCGGTGACGCTGGCCGCGCACAGCACCCGGGTCCGGCCGAACTCGACCAGGACCGACCCTTCGGCGTGGTCCAGCCACTTGCGGGTCAGGGTCACCGGCCGGAGCTGATCGGGTTGACGTCCATCGATACGTGCCATGGAGCCGACCCTATGCCTCGATCCGCCGGACCTCCGCATTGGCCGGGCCCCGGTACTGGGTCAGGATCATCCGGGCCGCCCACGGGGTGAGGTCGCCCGCCCGCCGACCGAGCCACGGAACGCCCTCCTTGACCAGCCAGACCGCGCCGAGCGCGGGCAGTTGGTCGGCGGCGACGATCGGGACGGTCGCGCCGCTGGTCGCGTGGTTGGAGAACGTCACACGGTGGGAGCTGCCCAGCGCGTCGGCGAGCAGGCTGGCCCAGCCTCGCCAGCCGTCGCCCGGGCGTGCACCGGCACCGGAAAGTTCGGTCGTGCTGCCGTTCAGCGGGTCCCCGACCCCTACCGTGGTCGAGTCGCCGAGTGCCACATAGTGGAGGCTCACGTTCCGTCATGGTGACGCCACCGAGCGAGTAGGCGGTGAGGTCCAGGTGACCGATCGGGCAGTTCCACGGATCAGACCGATGTTGAAGGCCGCAACTGTTCGGACATAGGCTTTTGCAAACATCTACGTGCAGGAGTAGCCAACGATGACAGATCTTCGGTTCGGTGTGGTCGGACTCGGCGCGCGCAGCTCGCTGGCGCAGCACGCGCACAAGCCGGGCGAGGGCGCCGAGATCGTCGCCGTCTGCGACCCGGTCGGCAAGCAGCGGCAGCAGGCGCTGGAGACGTACCCGGACGCCACCGCGTACGCCGACCACCGGGAACTGCTGGACCTCAAGCTGGACGGGGTCTTCCTGACCACGCCGGACGACCTGCACGAGGACCCCGCGATCGACTTCCTTCGCGCCGGAGTCGCGGTGTTCGTGGAGAAGCCGCTCGCGATCACGACCGAGGGCTGCGACCGGGTGCTGCAGGCGGCGTACGAGACCGGGACCCGGTTGTACGTCGGCCACAACATGCGGCACATGCCGGTGATCCAGCAGATGCGCGAGCTGATCCAGGCCGGCGCGATCGGCGAGGTGAAGGCGATCTGGTGCCGGCACTTCGTCGGGCACGGCGGCGACTTCTACTTCAAGGACTGGCACGCCGACCGCAGCCGGACCACCAGTCTCCTGCTGCAGAAGGGCGCGCACGACATCGACGTGATGCACTGGCTCGCCGGTGGGTACACCACCCGCGCGAACGCGATGGGCGGCCTGGTGCTGTACGGCGGGATCGAGGACCGCGAGGACCGGACCGGGCAGCGGTTCTCCGAGTTCGTCTCGAACGACAACTGGCCGCCGCTGGAGCAGAAGGGCCTGGCCCCGGTGATGGACGTCGAGGACCTCTCGATGGCCAATCTCAAGCTGGACAACGGGGTCTTCCTCACCTACGAGCAGTGCCACTTCACCCCGGACTACTGGCGCAACTACACCGTGATCGGCACGCACGGCCGGCTGGAGAACTTCGGTGACACGGCCGGCAGCGTGATCAAGGTCTGGAACAGCGGCCGCTCCGGGTACCGCGCGGACGCCGACCAGACCGTCGAGGTCAAGAGCGAGGACCGCTGGCACGGCGGCGCCGACCCGCTCCTCGTCGCGGAGTTCACCACCTTCGTCCGTGACGGCGGCGCGACCCTCACCTCCCCGGTCGCGGCCCGCGCCGCGGTCGCCGCAGGGCACGCGGCCACCACGTCGCTGCGCAACGACGGCGCCGCGGTCGACATCCCGGCCCTCCACCCCGAACTGGTCGCGTACTTCGACCGCGGCCAGACGCGAGCCTGAGCCCGACGCCGACCCGCGCCCGAACCCCGCGTCCGACCCACGCCTGACCCGCGCGCCCGAACCCCGCGCCTTAACCCGCGCGCCCGAACCCCGCCGCCGAGATCCCTGGTCGGGCGCGCCCCATTTGAGGGGTTAACCCCCGAAGTGGATGGTTGGCCCACCGAAATTCGGTGGGCCAACCCGTCAGCCGAGAGGTTAACCCCTCAAATGGGGACCAGGGCACGCCCAGGTTGAGCACCTCCGCTGCCGCGGGTCAGGCGAGGAGGCCACGGGTCAGGGGCTCGGGTCAGGGGCTCGGGTCAGGCGGTGCGGGCTCGGACCACCGGCGGCCGCGCGCTCGGCGTACCGGTCGTCCAGGTCTGTAGCCGGACGCTGTCGGACAGCCGGGTCACACCTCGAAGACGGCGCCCGGAGTGGCCGTGGAGACCTGGCCGGGGAACGTGCGGCGGGCGTGGTCGGTCTGGGTGTCGCGGTCGAACCACGGCGGCACGTGGGTGATGACGAGGTGCTTGACGCCGGCCCGTTTCGCCTGCGCACCCGCGTCGGCCGGGGTGAGGTGCAGGTCGGGCGGATTGCGCTGATCGTCGTCCTGCAAGGCCGCTTCGGACAACAGCAGGTCGGCACCGCGGGCCAGCTCGACCAGCGCGTCGGTCGGCCCGGTGTCGCCGGTGTAGACGAGCGACTTGCTGCCGTGCTCGACCCGGATCGCGTATGCCGGGACCGGGTGCACCATCTTCGCGGTACGGACCGTGAAGGGGCCGATCGTCTGGACGCCCAGCCAGGCGTGGAACTCCAGCTCCTCCTCCATCCCCGGGTCGAACGGCAGGTCGTACGCGGACGCCATCCGGGCCGCGGTCCCGGGCGGGCCGTAGACCGGGATCCGGGGAAACGGCGCGGCGGGCGAGTACTTGAGCGCGACGTACAGCCCGCACAGGTCCATGCAGTGGTCGGGATGCAGGTGCGACAACCCGATCGCGCCGATCTCCGGTACGTCGAGCGCCCGCTGCAGGGCACCGAGCGCACCGCTGCCGAGGTCCAGGACCAGGTGGAACCCGTCGGCGCTGACCAGATAGCTCGAGGCGGGCGAGTCGGGCCCGGGGACGGACCCGGAACAGCCGATCACGGTGAGCTTCATGCCGTGAACCATACCGGCGGGTTCGCCCGTCCGCAGGGCACGTTGGGGCGTCGGCGAGGCCTGGATCGGGTTACCTGCCGAGGATTCGCAGCAGTTCAGGGGCCGCCGACAACATCCACCGAGAGACCCGCCACCCGTGCGCTGCCCCGATCAGGCGACCACCCGTCAGCGGATCCAGGCGAACTGGTCGACCGTGTCGATCACCGGGCCGAGGAATCGGGACCCGATCGCGGCGAACTCGCCCGGGTTGCCGGTGGTGACGAAGCGGTGCCCTGGCTCCGGCAGGCTGTCGTCGCGCAGTACGCCGGCCTTGGTGAGCACGCCGTACACGTCCTTGGCGCCCTCCTCCGCGCTGCTCACCAGGGTGACCTCGTCGCCCATCACGTACGAGATCACGCCGGTCAGCAACGGGTAGTGCGTGCAGCCGAGGATCAACGTGTCCACGCCGGCGTCGACCAGGGGGTCCAGGTACTCGTGGGCCGCGGCGAGCAGCTCCGGGCCGGACGTGACACCGGATTCGACGAAGTCGACGAACTTCGGGCAGGCCTGCGTGGTCAGCTGGACCTGCGGGGCGGCGGCGAACGCGTCGTCGTACGCGAGCGAGGCCGCCGTCGAGCGGGTGCAGATCACGCCGACCCGCTGGTTCCTGGTGGCCGCGACGGCGCGGCGGGCGGCCGGCATGATCACCTCGACCACGGGCACGTCGTACCGTTCGCGGGCGTCGCGGAGCATCGCGGCGCTGGCCGAGTTGCAGGCAATGACGAGCGCCTTCACCCCGGCGTCGACGAGGTGGTCGAGACACTCCAGCGCGTACTCGCGGACCTCGGCGATCGTCTTCGACCCGTACGGCTGACGCGCGGTGTCGCCGAGGTACAGGATCGGCTCGTGCGGGAGCTGGTCGAGCACCGCCCGCGCCACGGTGAGTCCGCCGAAGCCGGAGTCGAAGATGCCGATCGGTGCGTCTGCCACGGATCGAACCCTAACCGCTGACGCCGACAGCGGGCTCGGCGCATCCACCGCCGGACCGCCGGACCGGGAACGGGCAGATGCCGAGGTGAGGGCTCCCTGAGCCCGGGGAACGACACGCCGGAGTTATCCACATCTTTACTCTCAGGAATTGCATTGTCACGTGACGCAGGCCACTCTGGAGCGATGTATTTGCAACCGCCCCTCGTGAAGCCATGAATCTGGCACACCATTTCGCGGTGGCACTCAGCGCCACCGCCGCACCGAATCCGCAGGACCCCACGGCCGCTGGGCACGCCGTGAACCAGGCTGCGGACACAAGCACGAACAGCACCGCCGCGGACCTCGCGACGGCCCTCGGGCCGACCGGGATGCTGCTGCTGTTCGCGCTCGCCGTCTTCGCCGGCTACGTCCTCTCGCTGTCGTTGCACCCGAACGCGAAGTGCAACCGCTGCAAGGGGATGGGCCGGCACCGCGGCTCCCTGTTCAACTACGCGACGCGTCCCTGCACCAGTTGCAAGGGCCGCGGCACGCATCCCCGGATGGGACGGAAAGTGCTCTTCAAGCAACCATGACCTGATCGGACAACGGCCGCCGGTCCGATCACCGGCCCCGGCTCGTCGCGCCCGCCCGCGGCGGCGACGCCGGCGTACCCGCGGAGACCGCGTCGAACGGTCCCCGCGGAACGCACTGCCTTCCGTCCGGACCCCTGGTGAGGCCAGGACGGAAGGCGCGGGCGCACATTGTCGCGCAGTCGTCAGATCCTCGCGACTCGACCGCTCAGCAGCTACTACAAGTGGTACGGCACCACGTACGCGTGGCTCATGTCGGACGAGTGCGTGGTCGTCGAACCGCGCGAGTCCTCCAGCGGAGTGGCCACACCCTGCACGGCGCCGGTCTCCCCCGAGACCCAGTCGACCTTGACGTAGGCGTTGAACTTCGGCGCACACCCGTTCGCGGTCTCGACCGTGACGTTGGGTAGGTGGAGAGGGATGTAGTGGTGGTGGACCCAGTACGACATCGTCTTGGTGAGCGGCTCGGAGGCCACGGTTGGGCGGCAGGGGGTTACGCCGTCCTCCTTCCACTGGTTCACGTACAACCTGAACGTGGCCGTGGTCTGGGTCTGTCCGCAGGTCTTGCTGTGACAAACCATGAACTCCGTGTCGCCGAAGACACTCAGCCCGTCGAATCCGGGCGCGACCTCGAACAGGTCGATGGCCGGCACCCGGGCGGTCGGCGTCGTCGCGTCCACCTTGACCAGACCGTTCGGAACGCTGGCCTGGATCGGCTTGCCCGCGATGTCGTTGTCCACCGACGAGTCAGCGAACGCGAGCGATCCGCTGGCCAACTGCACTGTGGTGTCCAACAGACTCTGTGAGGCCACTCGGGCGTAGCCGGTGCAGGTGACCGTCCCGGCGGTCGGTGCCTGGACCAGGAACCTGGTCGTGAGTGCCCGCTGCTCCCAGTCAGGGTGCCCCGATCCCGACTTGTAGACGTTCTCACCGATCACCATGTTCTTGCTGGTGCCGTCGGGCAGGGAACACCTGACCTCGTTGTCGAACAGCGAGGTCTCGGTCGCTCCGTTCGCGATCATGACGGACACGACGTAAGCCGTCTGGCCCGCCGCCATCGACAGGCTCACCGACTTCAATTGGAGCACGTTGTGATCCGGCGCACCGGAGGGCGGCGTCCGGGCCCCGGCCCTCGGTCCCCAGATCTGGACCGGGTCATAGGTCACCGAGGTCGCGGCCTCGGCAGTCGGCGGCACCGCGGCCAACGCGGCGCCCAGCAGGACCACCGCTGTCGCGGCCGACCTGAACTTGCGGTTCATCGTTCTCCCCTGGCTGTGGTCAGATTTTTCGGACCTGGCCAGTTTTCACCCACGCATCGTGGCTGAACAGCGACAACCCGTACAGTTCAAGCGATTGCTCCAGCTCAGGCCCAGAGCTGGCCTTCGAGCCGGTCCTCGGCCTCGTCGATGGTGCCCTCGTAGGCGCCGGTCGACAGGTACTTCCAGCCGCCGTCGGCGACGATGAACGCGATGTCGGCGGACTGTCCCTCGCGGACGCACTTGGCGGCCTGGCCGAGCGCGGCGTGCAGGATCGCGCCGGTCGAGATACCGGCGAAGATGCCCTCGTTGTCGAGCAGCTCGCGGACCCGGCGGACGGCGTCCCGCGGCCCGACCGAGAAGCGGGCGTCGATCAGCGTCTCGTCGTACAGCTCCGGGACGAAACCCTCGTCCAGGTTGCGCAGGCCGTACACCAGTTCGCCGTACCGCGGCTCGGCGGCGACGATCCGGACCTCGGGCTTCTCCGCACGGAAGAACCGGCCGACGCCCATCAACGTGCCGGTGGTCCCGAGCCCGGCGACGAAATGGGTCACCGACGGCAGGTCGGCGAGGATCTCCCGGGCCGTGCCGTCGTGGTGCGCGGCCGCGTTCGACGGGTTGCCGTACTGGTAGAGCATCACCCAGTCCGGGTGCTCCTCGGCGACCTGCTTGGCCACCCGGACCGCTTCGTTCGAACCGCCCGCGGCCGGCGAGGAGATGATCTCGACGCCCCACATCCGCAGGATCTGCCGGCGCTCCTCGGAGGTGTTCTCCGGCATCACGCAGACCATCCGGTACCCGCGCAGCTTGGCCGCCATCGCGAGCGAGATGCCGGTGTTGCCCGACGTCGGCTCGAGGATGGTGTTGCCCGGCCGGAGCCGGCCGTCCTTCTCCGCGTCGGTCAGCATCCGCAGCGCGGCCCGGTCCTTGATCGACCCGGTCGGGTTGCGGTCCTCCAGCTTCGCCCACAACCGGACGTCCGGCGACGGCGAGAGCCGCGGCAACCCGACCAGCGGGGTACCGCCGACCGAGTCGAGCAGGTTGTCGAAGCGCACGGTCAGCCGCCGGCGACGGCGGGCAGTACGACGACGACGTCGCCGTCCTTGAGGCCGGTCTTCAGCCCGCCGGTGAAGCGGACGTCCTCGTCGTTCACGTACACGTTGACGAACCGGCGCAGCTCCTCCGGCTCGCCCTCGATGATCCGCGACTTGAGGCCGGGGTGGTTGGTCTCCAGGTCGTCGATCAGCTCGGCGAGCGTGCCGCCGGCGCCGGTCACCGCCTTCTCGCCCGCCGTGTAGGTGCGCAGGATGGTCGGCACGCGCAGCTCGATCGCCATATCAGTTGTCTCCTAGGTTGTTGCCGTAGTCCGCCACGACCTTGACTTCCTCTTCCGTCACCACGCCGTCGACGATCCGGTACGACCGGAACTCCACCGGCCCGTCGTACGCCGGCGAGTCGGCGCCGTCGCGGGTCGACACCAGCACGTAGTGCGCGCCCGGCTCCTGGGCCAGCGTGATGTCGGTCCGGGACGGGTACGCCTCGGTCGCGGTGTGCGAGTGGTAGATCACCACCGGCTCCTCGTCGCGGGCGTCCATGTCCTTGTAGAGCTTGAGCAGGTCGCCGGAGTCGAACTCGTAGAACGTGGGCGACATCGCCGCGTTCAGCATCGGCACGAACCGCTCGGGCCGATCCGACCCGGCCGGCCCGGCCACCACTCCACAGGCCTCGTCCGGATGATCCCGCCGGGCATGCGCCACGATCGCGTCGTAAGTCGCCGAGTCGATGATGAGCACACCCCCAAGGTAGTCGGCCCACCCCACCGACCCCGCCACACCGATGCTCTGTCCGAATGCTGGATGTTTGCTTAGAGTAGTCATCTGACTCTAGGGGGTGTCCGTGAAAGGTCTCCGCAAATACTGGGGCTGGCTGCTGTTCCTCGGGCTGATGACCACGGCTTGGACCTGGAAACTCGGTCCAGGCGTGCTGCTGGCGGGATGGCTCCTGGTGACCGCCTACTTCCTCTTCCAGACACCGGTCTGGTGTGGGGCAGAGGGGCGCCAGGGCCCCTGCAGGAACAACTCGTCCGGCATCTTGATGGGCTGCAGCCTCCGTCAGCACAAATGGCAGAAGCTGAAACTTGCGGTCGTGCCCAAGCGGTGGCGTGAGCTGAACAAGGGCCTCTGGGTGAACGGGACCAAGAGCCTCGCCACCGTCAGCACGATGGTGGGCATCGTGTCCACCGTGGTGAGTACAACTCTCGCCATCGTCGCGGCTTAAGGCCTACCAGCGGGAGTGGAGCTGGGGGCGGATCAGCTCGTCGTAGGTTTGCTGGATCGCGGCGAGCTGGTCCTCGGACAGGGGTGGGAGGTTTGCGGCGGCGAGGTTGCCGGTGACCTGGGCCGGGTTGCGGGCGCCTGGGATGACGACGGAGACGCCTGGCTGGTCGAGGATCCAGCGGAGGGCGAACTGGGCCGTCGTGGTGCCGGCTGGGATCGACGGCCGGAGACGGCGGACTGCTTCGAGGCCGGTGCTGAAGTCGACCCCGGAGAAGGTCTCGCCGACGTCGAAGGCCTCGCCCTGCCGGTTGTACGTGCGGTGGTCGTCGGCGCCGAAGACGGTGTTCTCGTCGTACTTGCCGGACAGCAGGCCGCTGGCGAGCGGGACCCGGGCGATGATGCCGACCCCGGCCTCTCGAGCCGCCGGGAGGACCTGGTCGAGCGGCTTCAGCCGGAACGCGTTCAGGATGATCTGTACCGACGCCACCTGCGGCCGGGCGATCGCGGTGAGCGCCTCGGCGCAGGTCTCCACGCTCACCCCGTACGCCGCGATCCGGCCCTCGTCGACCATCGCGTCCAGCGCGTCGAACACCTCGTCCGCGGAGTACACCGGGGTCGGCGGGCAGTGCAGCTGGACCAGGTCGATCGTGTCCACGCCGAGGTTCGCGCGGGACCGGTCGTTCCAGGCGCGGAAGTTGGCGGCCGTGTAGTTCGCCGGGACCTGCTCGACCCGGCGGCCCATCTTCGTCGCCACCGTCAGCCCGTCGTACTCGCGCAGGATCCGACCGACCAGCTGCTCGCTGCGGCCGTCGCCGTACACGTCGGCCGTGTCGATGAACGTGACGCCACCCTCCACCGCGGCCCGCAGTACGCCGAGCGCGTCGTCCTCGCCGACCTCGCCCCAGTCCGCGCCCAGCTGCCAGGCCCCGAGCCCGACCACGCCGACCTCACGCCCAGTACGCCCCAGCGTCCGCTTCTCCATGCGGCTCACCCTAGTGTTCCGGCCCGGAGCGCCAGGTCGTGGTCAGGGACGCATGTTGTGCAGCAGGGCGGACTGGAGGTAGCCGAGCCAGTCGTACAGGTCGTAGGTGAGGCGGCGCGGGTCGTCGTCGGGGAGCTTCTCCCAGGTCGCGTAGTCGTCCTCGTCCTCGATGCCGAGCCGGGTGCCGATCGCGAGCCGCAGGTCGTTCAGCGCGCGCAACCAGGCGAGCTGCTCGTCGTGTTCGAGCGCGATCTCGTCCGCGTCGGTGTCCTCCAGCGCCGCCAGCACCCGCTTGGCGTCGCTCGCCTTGCCGTCGCGGAGCCCGCGCTCGGTGAACCGGCGGAACTCGGCGGACGCCTGGTCGTCACCGGAGTACGCGTTCGGCAGCAGCCGTTGCAGCACCACGTCCTCCGGGGGCGCGGTCGGCCCGTCGGAGTCGAGCAACGCGGCCAGCGGGTCGGACGACTCGGTGGCGCGCGGCGGCATCCCGTCGTACAGGAGCTCGACCAGGTTGCGGAGCAGGTTCGCCAGGATGTCCGCCTCGTGCTCGGCGAAACTGACGACGACGGTTTTGCGGCGCTTCCGGAACCGGGTCACGACTTCTCGCAGGTGGCCCACAGGCCGTAGGAGTGCATCGCCTCGACGTCGCGTTCCATCGCCTCGCGGTTGCCGTTCGAGACCGCCGACTTGCCGTCGGAGTGAACCTGCATCATCAGCTTCTCCGCCTTCTGCTTGGAGTAGCCGAAGTAGGTCTGGAAGACGAAGGTGACGTAGTCCATCAAATTGACCGGATCGTTCCAGACGATCGTCACCCACGGTGGGCTGAGCTCGATCGCCTCGTCGATCTCGGGGCTCTCGAGTTCGCTGGGTGCGGTGGTCACCTGTCCATTCTCTCCATCATCGGTTCTCGGTTCGCAATAGGCTGCCCTCTGTGAACACAGTGGCACCTTCCACAGCCCTGCTGACCGACCACTACGAGCTGACCATGCTCCAGGCCAGCCTCGCCGACGGTACCGCGCACCGGCGTTCGGTGTTCGAACTGTTCGCGCGCCGCCTGCCGGACGGCCGCCGGTACGGCGTGGTCGCGGGCGTGAACCGGCTCCTCGACGCGCTCGAGCGGTTCCGCTTCGACGAGCCCACCCTGGCCTTCCTGGCCGAGCGCGGCGTGGTCGACGAGCCTACCTGCGAGTGGCTGGCCGGCTACCGGTTCAGCGGCGACATCGCCGGGTACGCGGACGGCGAGATCTTCTTCCCCGGCTCGCCGATCCTGGTGGTCGAGTCCAGTTTCGCCGAGGCGGTGCTGCTGGAGACCGTGTTCCTGTCGATCCTGAACCACGACTCGGCGGTCGCGTCGGCGGCGTCCCGGATGACCTGGTGGGCCGGCGGCCGGCCGTGTATCGAGATGGGTTCGCGCCGGACCCACGAGGAGGCCGCGGTCGCGTCCGCGCTCGCGGCGTACATCGCGGGCTTCGCCACCACGTCGAACCTGGAGGCCGCCCGGCGGTTCGGCATCCCCAGCGCCGGGACGGCGGCGCACTCGTTCACGCTGCTGCACGACACCGAGCGGGACGCGTTCCGGTCCCAGGTGGACGCGCTGGGCAAGGGGACGACGCTGCTGGTGGACACGTACGACCTGAGCGAGGCGGTGCGGACCGCGATCGACGTGACGGGGACCGAGCTCGGTGCGGTCCGGCTGGACTCGGGCGACCTGCCGTCGCTGGCGGGCCAGGTCCGCGAGCAGCTGGACTCGCTGGGGGCGCGGAAGACGCGGATCATCGTGACGAGCGACCTGGACGAGTTCCAGATCGCCGCCCTCGCACCGGCAGCCGTCGACGGGTACGGCGTGGGCACGTCGCTGGTCACCGGCAGCGGGCACCCGACCTGCGGCTTCGTGTACAAGCTGGTCGCGCGCGAGGACGGCGACGGGGTCCTGCAGCCGGTGGCGAAGAAGAGCCCGGACAAGATCTCCATCGGCGGCCGCAAGTACGCCCTGCGCCGGCGCAACCCCGCGGGCGTGGCGGAGGTCGAGCTGATCGGCGTCGGCGAGCCCCCGGTCGACGACGGCGACGACCGCGTCCTCCTGCAGCCCCTGGTCGAGGCAGGCAAGATCGTCGGCCGCACCACCCCCGACGAAGCCCAGGCCCATCACCTGAAGGTCCGCGACGAACTCCCCCGTAGCGCAAGCCAACTGAGCCGCGGCGAGCCCGCCATCCCCACCGAATACATCGGCGACCTGACCGCGCGCAACCCGTACGCGAACCGCAGCACTATCTGAAGGCTTGTTCTGGACAGAGCTGCCTCAGGCTTGTTCGCGGAGGACGGCGAAGCTGCCGGGGGCGAGGACCAAGCTTCCGGCGGTCTCCTCGCCGGTGATGAGGTTTTCGGCGTCGGTGGCGATTTCGGCCGGTTGGCCGGTGTGGTTGAGCAGGTAGCGCCAGCGGGTTCGGCCGGTTCTCCTCGTGATGACTTCTACGCCGCGGGGGTAGTTCGGGGGATCGATGGCCGCGGCTTGGAGGACCTGCCGGACGAGGGCCTCGTACGAGGGGTCGTCGAGCCAGGTGGAGATGTACCAGGCGTTGGCGCGGCGGGTGATGGCCGGGTCGCCGTTCTCGTAGGTCGCGAGCACCTCGGCGTCGGTGACCGTCATCAGCTCGGTCCAGCCATGACCGCGGGCTCCCGTCGACAGTTCCACCTCACCGTCGATCGGGTGGAACTCCTCAACCCGTACGCCCAGCACGTCGCGCAGCGCCCCCGGGTACCCGCCCAGCCGGATACGTGCCGCTTCGTCCGCGATGCCGCTCAACGGGGTGACCAGGAGCTGGCCCTCGTACGCCGAGAGCGCGGCCGCCGCCTCGTCGGTCAGCAGGTACAGGCTCGGCACCACCACGACGCGGTAGCGGGACAGGTCGTCGGTCGGGCGGGCGAAGTCCACGCCGATGCCGAGTGACCAGAACTGCCGATGAGCGGCGCGGACCGACTCCAGGTAGTCGATGGTCGGCGACGGCAGCCCGGGACCCTGCAACGCCCACCACGACTCGGCGTCCCACAGGATCGCGACCTCCGCCTCGACCACACCGGCATCCGCCTCCGCCAGCCGCGGCAGCAACTCGCCGAGCTCGGTGATCTCGCGGAACATCCGGCTGTCCGGCCCCGCGTGCGGCACCATCGCCGTGTGGTACCGCTCCGACCCACCACGCGAGGCCCGCCATTGGAAGAACAGCGCGCCTCGCGATCCTCTGGCGAGGTGGGAGAGGCTGTTCAGCGCCATCCGGCCGGGCTCCTTGGCGTGCATCCGGCCGCGGTCGTTGATCGATCCGGCCGCCTGCTCCATCAACAACCACGATCCGCCACCGGCCCACGCGCGGGCCAGGTCGGCACCGAACGCCGTCTGCTGTTCGGCCTCGATCCCCGGCCCGTCGGGATAGTGGTCGATGGCAACGACATCCACGTCGTCCGCCCAGCGCCAGTGGTCGACCGGTACCCAGGAGCCGAAGACGAAGTTGGTGGTGATCGGCACCCGCGTCCCCAGCACCGCCTTCTGCTCGCGGTACGCGGCCAGCAGCTCGTCGGAGTAGAACCGCCGGAAGTCCAGCACCTGCGTGGGATTCGCCAGGTACTGCGTCCGCCGCGGTGGGAACACCTGCTCCCACGCGGAGTACCCCTGACTCCAGAACGCCGTCGTCCACGCGTCGTTCAACGCAGCGAGGTCCCCGTACCTCCCGCGCAACCACCGCCGGAACGACTCGGCCACGTGATCGCAGTAGCACGTGGTGCCGTACTCGTTGTGCACGTGCCACATCTCCACCGCCGGGTGATCCCCGTACCGCTCCCCCAGCACCCGCGCGATCCGTGCCGCCGCCTCCCGGTACGCCGGGGCGCACACGCAGTACGTGTCCCGGCTCCCGTGCAGCAGTCGTACTCCGTCCGCGGTCACCGGCAACGCGTCGGGATGCGCGAGGCTGAACCAGGGCGGCGGGGACGCGGTCGGCGTGGCCAGGGTGACCCGGATCCCGTTGCTGTGCAAGAGATCCAGCACCTGGTCGAGCCAGCCGAACTCGTACCGGCCGGGCTCGGGTTCGAGGCTGGACCAGGAGAAAACCCCGACGGTCACCAGGTTCACCCCGGCCCGCCGCATCAGCTCCACGTCTTCGGCCCAGACCTGCGGCGGCCACTGCTCGGGGTTGTAGTCGCCGCCGAACCAGAGCGGCTTCGGCTCAACCACGGACCTCGACCTCGTACCGCTCGCAAACGCCTTCCACCACACGCGTCTCGACCCGCCCACCCGAGTACGTCAGCTCGATCCGCGCCGCGACCTCACCACCCGGCTCCGGCAGGCTCACCACGGTCACCTGCTCGTCGGAGGGCGCGAACCAGCGCAATGTGACCCCGTCGGCCCAGTCGTACTCCGGCCGGTCGTCCGCCGCGCCGAACGCGATCACCGCGCCCTCGCGAACGAACAGCGGCAACCGGTCGAACCCGTACGTCCGCGTGATCCACCGGGACCCGTCCACTCGCTCGCCGGTGAACAGGTCCGTCCACGTCCCCGCCGGCAGGTAGAACCGCACTTCGCCGTCCGCGCTCATCACCGGCGCGACCAGCAGGTCCGGCCCGAGCATGTACTGCCGTTCGAGGTACGCGACCGCAGGATCCTCCGGGAACTCCAGCAGCATCGGCCGCATCACCGGCGTCCCGGCAGTGTGTGCCTCGCGGGCCGCGGTCATCAGGTAAGGCATCAGCGACAACTTCAGCTTCGTGAACGACCGCAGGACGTCCACCGCTTCCTCGTCGAACGCCCACGGGACGCGGTACGAGCCGGAGCCGTGCAGTCGCGAGTGGGACGACAGCAGCCCGAACGGCAACCACCGCTTGAACACGGCCGGATCCGGTGTCCCCTCGAAGCCCCCGATGTCGTGGCTCCAGTACCCGAACCCGGACGCGGCCAGCGACAGCCCGCCCCGCAACGACTCCGCCATCGCCTCGAACGTGGACTCGCAGTCGCCAGCCCAGTGCACCGGGAACTGCTGTCCGCCCGCCGTCGCCGACCGCGCGAACAGGACCGCCTCGCCCGGACCGCGGTTCTCCTCCAGCAGACCGAACACGGCCGCGTTGTACAGCTGCGGGTAGTAGTTGTGCATCCGCGCCGGATCCGACCCGTCGAACCAAGCCACGTCGTCGACCGGGATGCGCTCGCCGAAGTCGGTCTTGAAGCAGTCCACCCCGACGTCGATAAGGGCCTGCAGCTTGCTCCGGAACCACCCGGTCGCGTCCGGGTTGGTGAAGTCGACGATCGCCATCCCGGCCTGCCACAGGTCCCACTGCCAGACCGAGCCGTCCGTCCGCTTCAGCAGGTACCCGAGCTCGCGGCCCTCCTCGAACAGCACCGAGCGCTGCGCGATGTACGGGTTGATCCACAGGCTGATCCGCAGTCCGCGGGACTTCAGCCGGGCCAGCATCCCGGCCGGGTCCGGGAACGCCGCCGGGTCCCAGAGGAAGTCGCACCAGTGGAACTGCCGCATCCAGAAGCAGTCGAAGTGGAACACGCTCAACGGCAGGTCCCGCTCGGCCATCCCGTCGACGAAGCTGGTCACCGTCGGCTCGTTGTAGTCCGTGGTGAACGACGTCGACAGCCACAGCCCCATCGACCAGGCCGGGACCCGGGCCGGCCGTCCGGTGAGCCCGGTGTACCGATCGAGCACGTCCTTCGGCGCCGGTCCGTCGATGACGTAGTAGCTCAGCTCCTCGCCCTCGACGCTGAACTGGTTCCGCGAGACCACCTCGGAGCCGACCTCGAACGACACCTGCGCGGGCGTGTCCACGAGCACGCCGTACCCGTTGCTGCTCAGGAAGAACGGCACGTTCTTGTACGCCTGCTCGCTGGACGTGCCGCCGTCGGCGTTCCAGATGTCGACGGTCTGCCCGTTCTTCACCAACGGCCCGAACCGCTCGCCCAGGCCGTACACCGTCTCGCCGACGCCCAACGCGAGCTGCTCGTGCAGGTACGTCCGCCCGTCCGCGGCGGTGATCAGCCCGATGCTGCCCGCGCCCGAACCGGTGATCGCCCGGCCGTCCCGCTCGAACCGCACGTCCCACGGCCCGGTCAGCGCGACGACGGCGGTCAGCTCGCCACTCGTCAGCCGCGCGGTCCCAGCTTCCACCTCGACCTTCACGGGATGCTCGTCGCCACGGTTCAGCGCGTACCGCGGGTGCGGTGGCAGGCCGCCGCGGTGATGGCTGACGTGGACGCCGATGATCCCCGCTGCCGGGGAGTCGAACGTGATCGTGAACAGGGGCTGGTTGAGCGTGTCGCCGCGATGGGCGATCCGCTTCGCCGGGGCGTACACGGTCAGCGAGCGGTCACCTGCCTCGACGCTCTCCACCTCTGCCGGTCGCAGCCGGGTCAGCCCGGTCCGCAACTGCCAGTGCCCGTCGGTGAACTTCATCCGTTGCCTCTCAACCTGAACGCCGGCGGTGATCTCGCGGGAGTGGACGAATGGTCAGCGCCGGCCGCGGGCCGGCTTCCTTGTCCGCGCCGGTCCGCTGGTCCCCCGGACCTCCAGCTCGCACGGCACCAGTTCCTCGTACGTCGCGCCCTGGCCTTCGCCGGCTTCGCCGCTGTCGCCGGCGAGGCGGCGCAGGAGGACGCGGGTCGCGGCGGCGCCGACCGCGGTCCCGGGCGAGGTCATCGCGGTGAGCGGAGGGCTGGCCAGGTCCGCGACCACCGGGGACGTCACCATCGACACCACCGAGACGTCGAACGGCACCTCCAGGCCGGACTCGCGCAGATCCGCGAGGATGCCGAGGGCGGCGTTCTCGTTCATCACCAGCACGCCGGTCAGCTCCGGACACCGCTCGCGCGCCTCCCGGATCGCGGCCCGGCCGCCGCCGGCGGTGTCCTCGGTCGGCACCATCACGCCGGTGATCCCGTGCCGCTCGAGCGCCGCCGTGAACGCCGTCTCGGTGCGCTTGGCCGGCCCGTACCCGCCGGCCAGGCTGTCCCGGGAATGGTTGACGTAGGCAATCGTCCGGTGGCCGAGCCCGGCCAGGTGCGCGACCGCGTCCTCGACGGTGCGCTCGAAGTCGATGTCGACACAGGCCAGGCCCTCGGTGTCGGCGGTCCGCCCGATCAGCACGAACGGCACGTCCAGCTTGCGCAGCAGGTCGACCCGGCCGTCGGTCAGCCCGACTTCCATCACGAGGAAGCCGTCCAGCAATCGCTGGGTGGCCAGCGCGTGCAGCTCGTCGGTGTCGTCGGCGCCGACCGGACACAGCATCAGGTGGTACCCCGCCTCCCGCGCCGCCGCGGTCGCGCCGGTCACGAACGCGGTCTCGGTCGCGCCCAGGCCGCGGCCGGTCAGCGGCAGCAACAGCCCGAGAATGCTGCTCCGCCGGCTCGCCAGCCCACGAGCCAGCGCGTTCGGCTGGTACCCGAGATCGGTCATCGCCTGCAGCACCCGGTCCCGGGTCGCGGCGGAGATCGGCCGGGTCCCGGTGAGTGCGTACGACACCGTGCTGATCGACACCCCGGCCCGCCGCGCCACCTCCGTCATCGTCGCCACGAGCCACCTCCGGCCGGATCATCGAAACGCTTCGACGAAGCGCTTCGACAAACCGTAGAACCGCCCCCCGATCCCGTCAACACCTCGCACTGAACCGGTTAGGCTCCACCCCGACAACGCCGACGGCGCCGACCAGCCGGCGAACCCAGCCGGGGCCCGGACACACACCACTCACCAACCCCTCCTGAACAGCCGCCGTCGGCCATTCACCCGCCTGAGCCGGGCCGGCATCCCGCGGTTGGTGAGTGGTGGACGTCCACCCTCCGACCGCGCGGCGGAGGACACGGGCTCAGGCGGGGAGGTAGGTGTCGAGATAGGGGTTGCGGAACTTGCCGGTCGGGTCGTACTTCGCGGCGAGAGCGACGAAATCCGGCACCAGGGGGTAGCAGTCGCGCAGGGTGGCCGCGTCGGCGGCGAACACCTTGCCCCAGTGCGGCCGTCCACCGAGTGGGAGCAGGGCGCGCTCGATCTTCTCCACGACCGGCCGGACCGCGGCCTCGTCCTGGATCCAGGTGAAGTGGAACGCGACCGTGTCCCGCCCCTGGCTCGGGCTCAGCCAGAGGTCGTCGGCCGCGATCGTGCGGACCTCCGACACCTGCAGGAGCTCCCGCAGATCGTTGCCCAGGGCCCGCATCGCCTCGATCGCGGACCCGGCCTCGGCCCGCGGCACGAAGTACTCGGACTGCAGTTCCTCACCGTTGCTCGGGGTGAACTCGAGCCGGAAGTGCGGCAGCCGCGCGTTCCACGGCCCCGGGACACCGCCCTGCTCGGTGGCGAAGTCGGCCGGCATCGTCTTGATCGGGTGCCGCGGCCCGTCGGCGAGCCGGGCGCCGAGCCACTCGGGATCGACCGAGATCTCCTTCGCCTTGCGCCACACCATCACCTCGGGATCGGCCCAGTCGGTGAACGCGCTGACCGAGTACGCGCTGGCGAACACCGCGTCGAAGTCGGTCGCCAGCCGCTCGACCGGCAGCCCGTCGTACACGACCTGCCGGATCTGGTACGACGGCTCGACCGCGAGGGTCAGGTACGTCGTCACACCCAGCGCGCCGAGCGAGATCACCGAGCCGGGGAAGTCCGGGTGGCTCCGGTCCAGGCTGACCAGCTCGCCGTCCGCGCCGACGAACTCGGTCCACACGACGGCGGCCGCGAGCGGGGCGTTGGTGTCACCGGATCCGTGCGTCCCCGTCGCGCAGGCACCGGCGACCGAGATGTGCGGCAGCGAACCGAGGTTGTGCAGGGCGAGCCCGTTCGCTTCCAGCTCGGCGGTGATCTCGCCGTACCGCAGGCCGGCCGCGACCCGGACCGAGCGACGGTCCGGCGCGATCTCGATCAGCTTCGGCAGCGCGGCCACCGAGATGAGCGTGCCGGGCGTGTCCGCGATCCGGTTGAACGAGTGCCCGGTGCCGAGCACCCGGACGTGCTCACCCGCGCCGACCAGCTCCTGCAGCTCCGCCACCGTGCCCGGCTGCGCCAGTTCGCCGGCCGAGAAGGTGATGTTGCCCGCCCAGTTCCGCATCCGTACCTCCGTCGTCGATGACCCACCCGGGAGCCTCGCACAGCCGCGCGACCAGTGACACCGCCGTCTCACCCCGGCGACCTCATCCCGGGGAACCTCCTGGCGGGCACTTCTCCCGGCGGGCACCTCCGATGGGCTCGCGGCGGGCTTGTCGCGGGGAGCTTTCGGGCCGCTCACACGCGGCGCGGGCGCTCGGCCGGGGTTGCCCCGCCGTGATTTGATGACGGCCGCTCATCGTCCGTGACGAAGGAGGCACCCGGAGTGGCATCCCGCCGGCACTGGCTGTGGATCGCCGGCGCGTCCGCACTGGTTGCCATCAGCACCTACCTGCTCGCGGTCCGGACCCGGACCGGGCGGCAGCTGGAGAACACCGCGCTCCGCGGCGCCGACGAGACGTACAACCGCGACAACGCCGTCACCGCCGGCACCACGCTGGCCGAGATCACGATCTACTCGCTGGCCTTCGCCTGCCTGGCCTGTCTGGCGTCGTGGTGGCTCGCCCGGCGCGGCGTGGTCCACGAGTACACCGGCCGGAAGTACGTTCCTCGGGTGATCCTGGTCGTGCTGTTCAGCGGGTACCTGCTGGTGTCTCTCGTCCTCGGCGGCATCCTGTGGGGCGTACCGATCGCCGGTCAGGACTTCGGGACCGCGCTGACCGAGTCCGAGCGGCCGAACTCCCTCGGCGCGACCTCGCTCGCGACGACCGGGTCCGTCCTCGCGGCGCTGGTGTTCTGGGCGAGCTGGCGGCGGCTGGAGACCAGGGCCCCTCGGTTGGGGACCACGGCCACTCGGTTGGAGCGCGGATGATCTTCGGGTTCGGCATCGCGGCGTTCTGGTTCGCGTTGTTCGTGATCGGCTTCGTCCGCGATCGCCGGGTGCTGCGGAACGGGATCTTCCTGGTGCTGGCCTTGTTGTTCGCCGGGCTCGGCACGATCTTCGCGCTCGAGTCGGTCAACCAGACGGCCGCGCGCTGGCTGGCCTTGACGGTGCTGCTGCTGATCCCGCTGACGACGGTCGTCCTCGCGGTCGCGCTGGTCGCCAACGGCGTGGTGATGCTGCGCCGCGAGGGCCGGCGGCCGGCGAACCTGCTGTCGCTGGTCGCGGGAGTCGGGTTCTTCGCGTTCGTCGGCTTCAGCGCGGTGGTGCAGCGGTTCGACTCGCGGTTCCTGGCCGCGGTGTGGAGCGCGCTCGGCGGGGTGCTCGGGTACCTGTCGTTCCTGTTCGTCTGTTTCCTCGCCTACTCGTTCGTCTACGCGCGGATCCGGTTCTTCCGGCGGCCGGACTTCATCGTGGTGCTCGGCTCGGGCCTGCGCGGCCGCCGCGTACCGCCGTTGCTCGCCAGCCGGCTGGACAAGGCGCAGGCGGTCTGGACCGAGGAGCGGCGCAAGGGCCGTACCCCGCTGCTGATCACGTCCGGCGGCCAGGGACCGGGCGAGGACATGCCCGAGGCGGACGCGATGGCGGACTACCTGATCGAGCGTGGCGTCCCGGCCGATCAGGTGCTGCGCGAGAACGAGTCCACCTCGACGTTCGAGAATCTGACCTTCAGCGACAAGCTGATGGCCGCGCGGAACCCGAAGTACCGGTGCCTGATCGTCACCAACAACTTCCACGCCCTGCGTGCCGCGTTCACCGCCCGCAAGGCGAAGGTCAACGGCCACGTCCTCGGCTCCCCGACCGCCCGGTACTTCTGGCCGAGCGCGACCATCCGCGAGTACCTCGCCGTCCTCGCCGACCACAAGGTCGCCAACGGCATCGTCATCGGCCTGATCGCCGTCCCACCCTTCCTCGCCCTCTTCTGACCTCCGGCACGAGCACTGACCGGGCACTAGGGTGAGTTCGTGAGCTTCTCCGCCTCGGGTCCGCGTCGTGACGAATGGTTCAAACTGTCCGAGACGTACCGGCAGGGTGCGGCCGCGCCGGACAGCGACGGCGACAAGCCGCCGACCGAGGTCCGGTACGAGTCGTCGCCCCGGGAGGATTCGCCGCAGGGCGCCGCGGCACCACCGCTGCTGCAACGCCTGCTCGACCATGAGGAGCAACGCGCGGCCGCACGGCAGGCGGGTGATGTGTCGCTGGCGGGTCGCGCGCTGCAGGACGTCGTCCGCGATCTCGACATCCTGCTGGCGAGTGCCGCGGTCCAGCTCCGGTCGGGCGACCATCCTCGGTCCAGGCAGCGCGTCAAGAAGGCGGTGCCGCGCCTGGTCGCCGTCTCGGCGCTCGGCCATCTGCCGTTCGACGACGTGGCGGACTTCCTCGGTCTGCAGCGGGGCGTGGTCGCCGACGTGCTCGCCACGCTCGCCGACCAAGGCGTCGCGAACCAGGAAGACCGGCGACGCGCGCTGCAGCAGGTCGAACAGTTGCGGGCCCAGCTCAACGAGATCGAGATCAGCCGGGAGCACTCGCTGCTCGACCGGCTGCTCGGCGCTCTCACCCGCATCCTCGCGCTCATCGCACTCGCCATCGCCTCGGCACCACTCGGCGCGCTCGCGGTCGGCGATCCGGTCGCCGCGGAGGTGATCAAGGCCGGCGTCATCGCGCTCGTCGCGCTCTCCCTGCAAGAGGCGAGCGACGCCGTCCGTACCTGGCGCCAGGAGCACAACCCGTACGTCCTCGCCCGGCAGGCCCACGAAGTCCTGCTCACCGAACTCGCGGCCTCCGGCGACCTGACCGACGCGGTCCCCGCCTACGAAGGCGAACGCGAGGTCGTCCGCTTCCGCCTCGAACTCCGCTGTACCAACGCCCGCCTCGCGTCCCTCCCGATCACCTGGCCGGCCAAGCACCAGTACTGGCAGACCCTCGACGACCTGGCCACCGCCCTCGCCGACGACCGTCCCGTCGACCCGATCCGCCGCCGCCTCCTCGCCCTGATCCCACCGGAAAGCTGAGCCGGGTCAGCGGAGCATCGCGATCGCGGCGGTGATGCCGGCCAGGACGATCAGGACGCGGAGCAACGTCGGCGGCAGCACGCGGCCGATGTGGGCGCCGGCGTAGCCGCCGATGATGGACCCGGCCGCGAGCAGCCCGATCGCGGTGAAGTCCAGCTCGGCGACGAAGACGAAGATCAGCCCGGCCACGATGTTCGCCGCCAGCACCGCCAACGTCTTCAGCGCGTTCACGACCCGCAGTTCGAGGTCCAGCCCGAGTCCGAGCACGGCCATCATCATCACGCCCGACCCGGCGCCGAAGTACCCGCCGTACACGCCGGTCAGCGCCGCGAACACGGTCGTCACCGGACCCATCGAGGTCCGCGGTTCGAGGTCGTGCGGTTTGCGCGACCGCAGCCAGCGCGAGATCCACGGCTGCGCGCCGACGATCAAGCAGGTGAACAGGATCAGCCACGGCACGATCGACTCGAACACCCCGGGCGGCAACGCCAGCAGCAACGCGGCCCCGCCGATCGAACCGACCGCGCAGGTCGCCACCACGAGCCACGTCACCTTCGGCTGTTCGCGCAGCTCCCGGCGGTACCCGAGCGAACCCCCGAGGCCGGCCGGGATCAGCCCGACCGTGTTGGACGCGTTCGCGACCACCGGCGGGATACCCAACGCGACCAGGACCGGGAAGCTGACCAGCGACGCCACGCCGACCGTCGACGTCAGCAGGCCAGCACCGAGTCCGGCGGCCACCACCGCCACGTGTTCGAGGCCGGTCACGACTGCTGCTCGCGCAGGACGGCGACGTCGCTCACCAGCAGAACGTGCTCGTGCATCGCCCGCGACGCGGCGGCCGCGTCCCCGGCCGCGATCGCGTCGGCGATCCGGCGATGTCCGGCCAGCGACTCCTCCGGCCGGCCCGGCTGCGACAACGACTCGATCCTGGTCTCCTGGATCAGGTCTTGCAGCGCGGCCATCATCTGCGCGAGCAGGTCCGACCGCGCCGCCGCCGTCACCGCCGCGTGGAACCGTTCGTCCGCCTCGACCCCACGGCCGCCGGCCGCGAGATCGCGCTCCATGTCGGACAGCGTCAGCCGGATCGTCGCCAGGTCCGCGTCCGTCCGCCGGACCGCCGCGAGCGCGGCGAGCTTGGACTCCAACGCGTCCCGGGCCTCGATGATCTCGGGCAACCGATCGGCGTGTGCCCGGATCGCCTCGATCACGGGGGCAGTACGCGCGCGATCGGTGAGTACTGTGCCGTCGCCGTGCCGGACCATAACGACCCCGATCACCTCGAGCGCGACCAGGGCCTGGCTCAGCGTGGCCCGGCTGACACCCAGCCGGCTCGCGAGCTCCCGCTCCGGCGGCAGCCGATCGCCGGCGCGCAGGCCGTTCTCCGCGATCCATCCGGTGATCTGCTCGGCGACCTGCTCGTACAGGCGGGTCCGCAGTACGGGTCGGGGGAAGCGCGGCGAGTCCATGGGATCCAGCGTATTGACAAGTGGGTGAGTGAGCTATTGGCTGAGCCACTGATCCGACGTGGTTCAAGCCACAACCATCGGAGGCGGTCATGGGACCGGAGTGGGTGGCGATTCTCGCGCTGGTGGCGCTGTTCGTGCTGGGCACCCTGCTGCCGATCAACATGGGCGCGCTGGCGTACGTCGCCGCCTGGCTGGTCGGGATGTTCTCGCTGGGCCTGAGCGAGAAGGAGATCCTCGGCGGCGTCAGCGGCGACCTGATCCTGACCTTGATCGGCGTCACGTACCTGTTCGCGATCGCCAAGAACAACGGCACCGTGGACCTCATCGTCTCGTCCGCGGTCCGGGCCGTCGGCGGGCGGGTCGCGCTGATCCCGTGGGTGATGTTCGCGGTCACGGCGCTGCTCACCGCGATCGGCGCGGCCAGTCCGGCGGCGTGCGCGATCATCGGGCCGATCGCGCTCGGGTTCGCCGGTTGGTACCGGATCAACCCGTTGATGATGGGTATGTTCGTCGTGCACGGCGCGCAGGGCGGCGGGTTCTCGCCGATCAGCATCTACGGCACGATCACGAACTCGGTGATGGAGCAGAACGGCCTGCCGTCGAGCGAGCTCGTCGTGTTCCTGTCCAGCCTGGTCGTCAACCTGGTGCTGGCGGCCGTCCTGTTCGTAGTGCTCGGCGGCCGCCGACTGATGGCCGAGCGGATCGACCCGGACGACCCGGAGCAACTGGCCGAGGACCTGCACCGCGGCGGCGCGACCGTACCGGCTCGCGGCCTCGGCGCGTCACCGCGGACCGGTACCCAGGCGCTCGGCGTACGCCGGGACCAGTTGCTCACCCTGGTCGCCTTCGTCGGGGTCGCGGTGGTCGCGCTGGTGTTCGACAAGAACATCGGCTTCGTCTCGATCACAGCCGCGGTCCTCCTGGCGACCCTGGCCCCGAAGGAACACAAGGACGCGGTCCGGCAGATCGCCTGGCCGACCGTGCTCCTGGTCGCCGGCGTGAGCACGTACGCCGCGATCCTGACCGAAGCAGGCTCACCGGAATTCGTCGGCAACTGGGCCGCCGGTCTCGGCGCGGCCGCGATCGGCGCCCTGATCCTCTGCTACGTGGGCGGCGTCGTCTCGGCGTTCGCGTCGTCGACGGCACTGCTGCCGGTGATCATCCCGATCGCCGTCCCCCTGATCGCCACCGGCGGCATCAGCGCGGGCCTCTTCGTCGCGGCGCTCGCGATCGCCTCGACCATCGTCGACGTCAGCCCCTTCTCCACCAACGGCGCCCTGATGCTGGCCAACAAACCGGAAACCATCGAAGAACCCACGTACTACCGGCAGATCCTCACCTACAGCGCCATAGTCGTCGCCGCGGGCCCCCTCCTCGTCTGGACGGCCCTGGTACTCCCCGGCTGGTAACGCCCCAGCCCGCCAATCTCGCAGCTCGCAGCCCCAGCCCCAGCCCTGCCGGAAGACCTGGATCCCGCTGGCGATCTGGGTGTCGTCGCGGTCAGCCCGGCTGGGAGTACCTGCGGGTCGGCCAACAAGGCAAGTCCGTCGGGGCGTAGGACGTCGCCGGCGGGTTCTGCTCGTACCCGCGTGAGGCGGCGGCACGCACCAACCCGCCCTGCTCGGTGGTGATCATCGACCCCTCCCGGTCTCGTGAACTCGCGGCCGATCCGCCGCGCCGTCCGGCGTCTAGCGTCACCGGTCTGACTGGTGACGATCCTTGCACTCATTCACGTCACCCGTCAAACTGGTGACGTGGAGCATCGATTTCCTTGTGGCAACACCGCTCTCGACTTCGTCGGCACCTTGCGGGCGAGGCGCAACGCGGCACCGCTGGAGAAACTCGGCTCGCCGGAGAGCCTGCAGGCGTGGTTCCGCGAATCCGGCGTCGTCGTCGGCACCGAGACCACGTGCGTACCGCCCGACGTCGCGAAGGCGGTGACGTTGCGCGAGGCGATCTACGCGCTGATCTGGTCCCGCCTGCACCAGGAGCCGTACGACGAGCTCTCCCTCGCGGTGGTGAACACGGCCGCGCGCTCCCCCGCCGCGATCCCCCAACTGACCCGCACCGGCCACCGGATCGAGGCGACCGCGGACCAGGCGTTGTCGACGATCGCCCGCGACGCGATCACCATCCTCGGCGGCTCCGACGCCGACCTGCTGAAGGAATGCGGCCGCCCGGAGTGCACCCAGGTGTACCTCGACCGCTCCCGCGGCGGCCGGCGCGAGTGGTGCGCCATGGAAACCTGCGGCAACAAGATGAAGGCCAAGGCCTACCGCGCCCGCAAGAAGGACCAGACCCGCCCGCTCTCCCCGCGCCCGTAACCCACTCGCTCCAGCCGCCGCACCCGACGGGCATCCGACGCGGCACGGGGTACGCGGGCGCTCGCATGCGGCGGGGGTTCGGGGCATGCTGGCAGGAACTGGAGGGAGGGGTGATGAGCTCGATTGCCCCGCACGGCCTGCACCATGTCACCGCGATCGCTACGGATCCGCAGCGGAACGTGGACTTCTACACCACCGTTCTCGGGCTCCGTCTGGTCAAGCAGACGGTCAACTTCGATCGCCCGGACACCTATCACCTGTATTACGGCGACGAATCCGGCCGGCCCGCGACGTTGCTGACGTTCTTCCCCTGGCCCGAGGTCCCAGCCGGCGAACAGGGCACCGGACTCGCCACCGCGACCGCGTTCAGCATCCCGCCCGAGGCGCTCGGGTGGTGGCAGCAGCGGCTGACCGGACTCGGGGTCGCGACCGAGGCGCCGGTGGACCGGTCGGCGGAGGCGGTGCTCACCTTCCGCGATCCCGACGGCCTGGTGATCGAACTCGTCGCAGCCGACGGCGACGCCCGATCCGGCTGGGACGGCGCCGCGGGGATCGGCGCGGACCAGGCGATCCGTGGCCTGCACGCGATCACGATGTCGGAACAGCAGCTCGAACCGACCGCGGACTTGCTGACCGGAATGCTCGGCATGCGGCTCGGTACCGAGGACGGCGACCGGGTCCGGCTCACGATGCACGGCGACTCGCCCGGGACGGTCGTCGACGTCGCCGCGGCGATGGACCTTCCTGGCCGGCAGGCGGGCGGTACCGTCCACCACGTCGCATTCCGGGCGCCCGACGGCGAGACCCAAGCCCGCTGGCGGCAGGAACTGCTCGACGCCGGGCTGGAGGTCACCGAGATCATCGACCGCCAGTACTTCACCTCGATCTACTTCCGCGAACCAGGCGGCGTGCTCCTCGAGATCGCCACCGACGCCCCCGGCTTCACCATCGACGAACCCCTCCTCGAACTCGGCCGCTCCCTGAAACTCCCACCCTGGCTGGAACCGACCCGCGACCAGATCCGTACCGCCCTGCCACCACTAGCCGTCCCACCTCAGAGCCCTCACCCCACCGACCCGCTCCCCGACTGAAGCCGCACAACGCGACCTCGCCACGACTCCCGTCTCCAAAGGCGACCTCCACTGCGCCGCCGACACGCTCCGGGACACCTCGACGAGCCGCCGGTGGCATTAGAGGGGCCCGTCACCGAGCGGGGCGTCGTGGCGCTCGGTGGTTAGCTCTCTGTGGCGGTTCCCAGCGGTGGTTCTCCGCGGTGGCGCTCCGGGCGCCCTCCGCACCGATGGCCGACGCGGCTTGTACCGTGGGGAGCAGGAGAGAGGAGTTCGGAGATGACGCGGGCCCTGATCGTGGTGGACGTGCAGAACGACTTCTGCGAGGGCGGGAGTCTCGCTGTCGCGGGCGGGGCGGATGTCGCGTTCCGGATCGGGCAGCTGCTGCACAAGTGGTACGAGGCGGATCCGCCGGACAAGCAGTACGCCTACGTCGTCGCGACCCGGGACCATCACATCGATCCCGGCACCCACTTCTCCGAGCAGCCCGACTTCGTGGACTCCTGGCCACGGCACTGCGTGGTCGGTACCGACGGGGTCAGCTTCCACCCGAACCTCGACCCGCAGCCGTTCGACGCGATCTTCGACAAGGGCGAGTACGCCGCGGCGTACTCCGGCTTCGAGGGGAAGTCCCACGACGGCCACGCGCTGGTGGACTGGCTCCGGGAGAAGGAGGTGACCGACGTGGACGTCTGCGGCATCGCCACCGACTACTGCGTCCGGGCCACCGCCCTCGACGCACGAACCGCGGGCTTCCGGACGACGGTACTGACCGGCCTCACCGCTGGGGTGGCACCGGCCAGCACCGAACAGACCCTCATCGACCTCCGGACCGCGGGCGTCACGCTCACCTGAGCCACCGTCGGCCCGGCCTTCTTCGGTGAGGTAGAAGGCCGGCGGCTTGCATGGAGTCCTGCGCGAGCTGGTGATTCGGTCCGACGACGTTCGGCACCACTCCCGCCTGTACCAACTTGCGGGCGATGCGAACGCTTCTACCTGACCGGCGCGCCCGGGCCGAGGGGGATGCCGAGCGCCCACCAGGCCAGGAAGAGCAGGGTCCACGCGATCGTCATCGCGATCGCCAGCGGCACGGTGTACGACGCGAGGGTGCCGACACCGGCGTCCTTGCTGTAGCGCTGCAGGAAGCCGAGCGCCATCACGAAGTACGGGCTCATCGGCGTGATCGCGGTCGACCCCGAGTCGGCGATCCGGAACAGCGCCTGCGTCGTCTCGGCCGGTACGTTCAGCAGCAGCATCATCGGGACCAGGATCGGCGCGGTCAGCGACCACATCGCCGAGCCGCTCGTCACCAGCACGTTGATCAGCGTCAGCAGCACCAGGATGCCGAGGAAGATCACCACCGTCGGCGCGCCGAGATCACCCAGTACCCGGGCCGACTCGGCCGACAGCAGGTCGCCGATGTTGCTCCAGTCGAAGTACGCCAGGAACTGCGCGATCGCGAAGAACAGCACCAGTACCGGCGCCATCTGCTTGATCCCCTCGGCCATCAGCTTCGGCACGTCACCGGCCTGCTCGATCACCCCGACCGTCACGCCGTACGCGATCCCGACGAGGCCGAACAACACCGCGACCACCATCGCGATCCCGTCCAGGAAGGGCGATTCGACGATGCTGCCGTTCTCACCGCGCAACGGGGAGCTGGACGGGATCAGCGCGGCGACGATCGCGATCGCCACGGCCGCGAACACAATGGTTGCCCTGAGCAACCCGGTCCGCTCCCGCGCCGACAACCGCAGCGCGTCGGGATCGTCGCCGGGCGCGTCCGGATCGGCGTCGAGGTCGGTCCGCTTGCTCAGCACCAGCTTCGTCACCAGCGTGATCACCAGCGCCAGCAGCACCGACGACGCGATGTTGAAGAACCAGTTCGACAGCGGCGACACCGACGCGCCTGGATCCACGGTCTTGGCGGCCGCCTCGGTGATCCCGGCGAAGATCGCGTCGTTCGGCGTCGGGATCGGGCTGGCGTCGTAACCGGATGCGATCGCGGTGTACGCGACCACGATGCCGAGGATCGGCGACCGGCCGACCGCGCGGAACGCGAGTCCGCCGAGCGGGACCAGGATGATGTACGCCGCGGCCGACGCGACGTGCGCCATCGTGCCGGCGAACGCGACCGCGAACACCACCATCGAGGTCGGCACCCGGGACACGCTGACCTTCATCAACGCCTGCAGGAACCCGGTCCGCTCGGCCAGCGCGACGCCCATGATCACCACCACGATGGTGGCCATCGGCGGGAACTCGGCGAAGTTCGAGATCGCGGTGGAGACTGCCATCTGCAGGCCGTCGCCGGACAGCAGGTTCTGGACCGCGACCGTCTTGCCGTCCTTCGGCGAGACCACCGAGACGTCCAGCGTGGCCAGGATCCAGCTGACCACCGCGAGGATCGCCGACAGGATCCAGAACAACCAGAACGGATGCGGCAACGCGTTCCCGACCCGCTCGATCACGCCCATCGCCCGGACGATCCGCGGCAACTGGTCCTTCGGCTGCGTCACTGTGCTCGTCATGTCAGTGCCTCAACTTGTGCGAGCGGAAGAAGGCGCCGATCAGCTCGTGCGCCTCGAACGTCTGCGTGACGTAGCCAGGACCCGACGACGCGTCCGACCCGGGCCACGTGTGCCCGCCGTCGGTCACGGCGACATGGACGACGTCCGCGCGGCAGCCCTTGTACGTAGCGGTCAGCACGTCATCGCCTTGCTGGGTGTACTTCGGCTCCGGGTTGCAGTGGTCGCGGACGGACCAGTCGCGGACCCACGTCTGCACGCTCGGCAGATCACGTTGCCCGTCACCGCCGTACGGGATCGTCGTGTCCCCGGTACCGTGGATCGCGAGCACCGGGACCGGGCGACTCGGCGCGCACCGGGTGCCCTGCTGGTAGTACGCCCCGGCGACCGGCGCGATCGCGGCGAACCGGTCGGCCATCGTGCACGCGAGGATCCCGGTGAACCCGGCACCGTTGGACTTCCCGGTCGCGTACACCGCGTCCCGGTCCACGCAGAACCCGGCCTCGAGCTTGTCGAGCAGGTCCGCGGTGAACTTCACGTCGTCCACGCCGTCCTTCGCGTACGGCGCACCCTGCCAGGCCTGCTTGTCCTCGTCCCCGACGACACCGTTGGGGTAGGCAACGATCGCGTCCAGCTTCGACACCTCCGAGAACGCCTCGGTGAACTCACCGGTCTTGCCGCGACCGTGGTACACGACGATCAGCGACTTCGGCTTGGTCTCGTCGTACCCGGACGGCAGATGCAGCCGGTACGTCCGGGTCAGGCCGCCACTGACCAGCTGATAGTCGGCCCCCGTCCCCGGTCGTTGCGAACTCTGTTGCCCACAGCCCCCACTCCGAGCGGCCGCGGCGGTCGGGTTGCTTGCGGTCGCGGGGACAGCGACCGTTTGGCCCGCGGTCGCTTGGTCGGCGGCCGTTTGTTCGGTGGTTGCGTGGTCGGCGGCCGTTTGGTCGGTGGTTGCGTGGGCGGCGGCCGGGGTCAGCGGCGGGGCGCCGGTGACGGCGGTCACCAGGCCGGCCGTCACCAGCCCGGCGACGGCAAAGCGGTGGAGTCTCATCAGGGGGCCTCCTCGGGCCGGCGGCCTGCGGGCGGGCAGGCTCGCGCCTGGGACGTGACCGGCACGTCCCAGCGATCGGGGGGATGGCGTCTCGTGAACGGCGCCTGGAGCGGCGTCGGGTCACGCGCTCAGGCCGAGAGCAGCTCCTCGGCGAAGTCGGCGATCCGGTCGGCGGCCGTCTCCACCAGCAGACGGCCCTGCTCAGCGGTGGCGATCCGGGGATCTCCCAGCACGCCACGCTTGTGGTACACATCGAACCCGACCGACACCCGCGGCCCACCGGCCCGGCGAGCCAGCCGGGCGACGGGTCCGAGTTCGTCGAGCGTGGTCGCGCCCGGCTCCAGGCGGTCGACCTGGACCAGGTCGGGCGCGAGGTACAACATCTGCGCGGTCTCGGCCTCGCCCGCGTGCCCGTGCACCTCGCTGACCCCGTCGATCAGGTCGGCGACCACCGAGGTGAAAGGCGTCCAGGCGAAGACGAGATCGCTGCGCACGTACTCCTGCGCCAGCACGGACAACGCGGGGTTGTTGCCGCCGTGCCCGGTGATCACCAGGAACCGGCGCCAGCCGTGCTGGGACAAACTGTCGACCAACTCCCGCACCACGGCGGTAAAGGTTGCTGGCGACAACGACATCGTGCCGGCGAACTCCAGATGATGCGGCGAGACCCCGTAGTTCACCGCGGGCGCGACCACCGCACGTCCGGCGAGCCGCTCGGCCACGCGTTCGGCGAGTCCGACGGCGCGAACGGAGTCGGTGGACATCGCCATGCCGCCGCCGTGCTGCTCCTGGGCACCGACCGGGATGATCGCCAGCGGCGACTCCCGAACGGCGTCCCGCGCCTGGTCGGTGGTCATCTCGGCCAGTCGCCAGGTCATGGCAGCTCCGGGAAGTCGGCGGCCTCGACCGCGGCGCGGATGTTCTCCAGGTGGTCGCGGGTGAGCCGCTCGGCCTCCTGCGCGTCCCGGGCCCGCACGGCGTCGAGGATCGCGCGGTGCTCGTCGTGATCGCGGTTCCGGTTGTCGTAGAGCTGGCGGATCTGCTGCTGCTCGCGGACGCGCACCTTCAGCAACGAGGCGAGCACCTCCTCCAGCAGCGGGTTCCCGGAGGCGGCCGCGAGCTCGACGTGGAAGTTCAACGCGAACGCCGGCCCACCGGGCGGTACCAGCGCGTTGGTGACCGCCGCCTCCAGCCGCTCCAGGTTCTCCGGCTGCCGCGCGAGCGCCGACTGCGCGGCGACCGCGGGCTCGATCACGACGCGGGCGCCGATCAGCTGCAGGACGGAGTCCTTGGTGATCGGCGGCCGGTGCGGGTTCGCCAGCACGACGTTGTTGATCGTCGGGCCGACGTACGTCCCGGACCCGTGCCGGAACTCGACCGCACCGGTCGCCTCGAGCTTCCGCAGCGCCTCGCGCACCGTCGGCGTGGTGATCTCGAACTGCTTCGCCAGCTCCCGGGCGGACGGAATCGCGTCGCCCGGGCCGAGCCCGCGATCACGGATGATCCGCAGGATCGCGTCCGTCAACCGATCCGACAAGCTCGGCGCCGCCGCTGCTGAGTAGGTCACAAACTGACTAAATCACTTACTCTTTTCCTTCGTCAACCCTTCAGGCCCCGCATGGTGGTCCGGGGCCCGCTGGCGCACCGGAATCAGGTGGTCGTCGGACCTCAGCTGGTGATTGGGCTCTGCTGGTGATTGGGCTTCACCGGAGATTGGGCTCCGACGGTGGTTGGGCTCGGCCGGCGGTCGGGAACTCAGCTGGTGACCGTGATCGGGGCGCCGTTGGAGGTCAGCGACCAGTCGGTGGTGTGGAACGCGGACGGGTCGACCGTGCCGGTGGTGCTCACGTAGTCGATCATCAGCTGGCGGATCTCGACCTGCCGGTTGTAGACCACCTCGGCCTTGCTGACGTGCGGGAAGTTGCCGCCGCCGGACTGCCGGTAGTTGTTCACGGCCACGACGAACTGCTGGTCGTCGGTGACCGCCGCACCGTCGTACGCGAGATCGGCGATCCGCGACCCGACCGGCTTCGCGATGTCGACGTGGTACGCGAGCGGCGCCGTCAGCCCACCGAGGATGTCGTAGTTGTAGTCCGGCGTACCGTTCGGCGCGGTCGGGGTCGGCGCGTTGGTCACCTGGTCCGGCGTGAACGGCCCGGTCCCGGTCACCTGCTTGAAGTACTGCGCACTGAACTCCAGGTACGCCCGGACCTGCGCGCCCGTCATCGTCACCGCGAGCAGCGTGTTGTCGAAGATGTACAGCCCCGCCACGTCCCGGACCGACACGTCGCCGGCCGGGATCGCCGCGGCCCGGTTGAACGGCGCCGCGATCGCGAGCACCGGCAGGTCGGCCTGCGGCGTCCCGGCGAGCGCCTTCGACACCGCGTCGGCCTGGACGAAGTTGACGAAGTCGAGCGCCGCCGTGTCCTCCCACGGCGCCGTGGCCGCGGACATCGCCTCGGTGCAGGTACCGATCTTGGAGTTCACGTACTCGACCACCTTGTCGTGGTCCTTCTGCAGCAGCTTGGTGACCTTCGGGTCGGGCTCGACCGTGTTCGCGTTCAGGACCTGGCTGTGCCGGCCGACGACCGTCCACCGGCCGCGGACCTTCTGCAGGTCCAGGTCGATCATCGCCAGCCGCATCCCCCACTTCAGCGGCTCGACCAGGACGACCTTCTCGCCGGTCTGCTGGTTGGTGACGAACCGCTCGGCGACTTCCTGGTGCGCGTGGCCGACCAGGACCGCGTCGATGCCGGGGACCTGCTCGACCATCGGGCCGGCCGCGTTCTCCGGGTACGGCAGCGCGTCGCCGTAGGACGAGGACAGGTCGATCCCCGAGTGCACGGACACGATCACCACGTCGGCGCCGGCCGCCCGGACCTTCGGCACCCAGGACTTGGCCAGCTCGACGATGCCGCCGAACTTGATCTTGTTCTCGACCACGGCCTTGTCCCAGATCGCGATGCCGGGGTTGGTCAGGCCGAGGATGCCGACCGTGATCGGCTTCTCGCCGCGGACGTGGACCTTCTTCAGCACGTACGGCGGGAACACCGGCAGGCCCGTGGTCCAGTCCTGCGCGTTCGCGCCGAGCAACGGGAACTCGAGTTGCCGCTGGAACTTGCGCAGGATGTCGAGGCCGTAGTTGAACTCGTGGTTGCCGAGCGCGGCCGCGTCGTACCCGATCTCGTTCATCGCCGCCGCCATCGGATGGACGTGGCCGCCGGTGATCGGCTGGATCTTGGCGAAGTAGTACGCCAGCGGGGTGCCCTGGATCGTGTCGCCGGCGTCGAGCACCAGCGGTTCCGGGGTGTGCTTCTGTGCAGCTAGCCGCGCCCGCACCGCCTTGACGAGCGTGGAGATCTTGGCGAGGCCGATGTCGTTGTGCGCGGAGTCGTCGTACTCGGCGTTCTTGAAGTAGTCCCAGTTGAAGACGTTGCCGTGCAGGTCGGTGGTCCCGAGCACGCTCAGCCGGACGACCCGCTGGTCCCCGCTGCCGGCCGCACCACTCGGCGTACTGCTCGGCGCACCCGCGTACGCCGGCGCCGCCTCGAACCCGGCTGCCGCGAGTGCCGCGGCCGCGCCGCCGATCACCGTTCGTCTGCCCATCGTCTTCCGCTCGCCGCCTGTCATCGAGTCCGCCTCACACGTCGTTGGTTGTGGCCCGCAGCACGATACGTGCGACACACCCGCCGATGTCGACGGGATGCCCCCGTCGGAGCGAGAGGATGCCGCCCATGAACGTGCCGCCCGGCAAACTTCTTCTCGCTGCCGCTGTCCTGCTCGGAGCCGCTCTGGCCCAATCCGCCCAGCCGTCCACGCAGCATGCCGCCCACTCGTCCGACCGCTCGACGAGCTCCGCCGCGTCGGTCGTACCCGCCGCTCACGGGCCGCTCACCGTCCCGGTGAAACCGCGGGCCGCGGCGCCGCCGATCCGGAAGAAGAGCCAGCGCACGGCCGACTCGAACCAGCGCACCTCCGAGCCGGAGACCTGGAACCTGCCGGCCGGTGGCAAGGTGCTGTACCTGACGTTCGACGACGGGCCGCAGCGGGTGTACACCCCGAAGGTGCTCAACATCCTCGCCAAGCACAGCGCGAAGGCGACGTTCTTCGTCCTCGGCCGCGAGGCCGCCGCCCACCCGGACCTGGTCGCGACGACTCGCCGCGCCGGCCACCGGATCGGCAACCACACCTGGGACCACCCGATGCTCACCAAGCTCTCCCCGGCGCGGCTGCGCGAGGAGATCTCGTCGGGCATCAGCTCGCGCTGCTTCCGGCCACCGTTCCGCGACACCAACGCGCACGTCGCGGCGGTCGCGGCGCAGTACCACCAGCGCCAGATCCTCTGGGACGTCGACACCCTGGACTGGGAGAAGCCCGGCGCGGCCAAGATCGAACGAGCCATCCTCCGCGGCGCCCGCCCCGGCGCGATCATCCTCATGCACGACGGCGGCGGCAACCGCTCCCAAACCGTCACCGCCCTCGACCGCGCCCTGACCCAACTCACCGCCCAGGGCTACACCTTCCAGTCACTCCCCTGCTGATCCGGCCCACCCAGATCAGCACCACCTCACCCGATCCGGCCGGCGCGGCCGAGGGTGATGACCGGCGGCGCGGCCGGGGTGCCGGACATGCACTAGTCGTCGGCGCGAAGGGAGTGCTCGAGATGCCGCAAGCGGCGGGTGCGCGAACTGACTGCCGCCTGCAGGAAGAACCCGCCGAGGACGACCAGCAGCCCAGGCATCGGATGATCGATCAGGAACAGCAGCACGAGCCCAGCACCGACGATCAGCCCCATCCCGATCCGCAACCGCAGAATCTCGGCCCGCAACCGCCGCACCGCCCACCGCCGCGCCTGCGTCATCCGCTCACGCCGACGCCGCCACGTGAGAAGTACCGCAGCGCCTGGTCGATCGCCTCGACCGGCTGATCCAACGACGCGATCCCGTAGAGCCCAGCACCCTTCGTCAGCCGGCTCGGCCGCACCATCTTCTGAACAGCCGGCTGCTCGAGGCCGGTAACCCCCGGAGTGATCGGCTGAATCCCGGGCCGCAACTCGACCTCGAGGATCGGCTGCCCGAACCTCAACCGCCGCCGGAACCCACGCACAGCCTCCCAAGGCACCACCAACGGCCGCTGCGCCCCCTCGACCCCGAGCTCGAGCGAAGCCGCCGTCATCCGCAGCGCAAACGGAGGCACGTCCGCCGCCGCGTACCAGCGCTTCATCGTCGCATTCGTCCACAGCCCCCGCACCGCCGCGACCACCGGCAACACAAAGGCCGCCATCATCAACAACCCCACCGGCCAGCTGTCCCCCAGCAGAACCATCAACTCCACCGAAAGCCCAACCCCAACAGCCGAGAAGGCGATCACCACCACACCACCGACCAACCGCGTCCGCCGAACCGACGCCCGCCGCCGCAGGACCTCACTCCGATCCAGGCCCACCACAAAACCCTCCATCCCCAAAACCCTCCCAGCCCAGAGGTCCACCCCACCCCAGCCACCACGCAGCCCGCCCCGGCGCCCGCCTGCCTCGCCGCTGCCCCCTCCTCAGCGCAGTATCGAGGCTTTGCCGTCGGCCAAATGCTTGAGCGCCTGGTCGATCACGTGGACCGGCTGGTCGAGCGCGGTCACGGGGAACATGCCGACGGGGCGGAGCAACGGACTGGGCTTGACCACGGCCCGGACCGCCGGCTGGTCGAGGCCTCGCACTCCCGCCGTGGTGGCCGCGATCCCCGGCTGCAGGCGGAGATCCAGTACGTATTCGCCGAAGATCTTCAACTGCTGGAACCCCCGGACCGCGCTCCACGGCAAGCTCACCGGGTACGCGGCGCCGTCGATCGCCAGTTCGAGACCTTTGGGCGACATCCGCATCGCCAGCGGCTGCACCCCGTTGGCCGTGAACCACCTCTCCCGATCCGCCACCAGCCGGAACGCCAGTACCGCGCTGAGCACCAGCGGCACCATGCTCAAGATCAGCAACAGCGAGAACGGCCACAACCCGGAACCCCAGAACGCGATCAACGCCACCAGCGCCACAACGATGCCCACGGCCCCGATCCCACCGGAGACGAAGGCCCCGATCCGCAGCCGCCTCCGTACGACGGCCCGCCGCCGCACCAACCCGTCCTGGTCGACGCCCACCACGAACGTCTGCACCGGAGCCTGCTCACTCATGCCCCTAGGTTCTCAGCTCCCCCGTCCGCTCGCCTTCCGACACGTCCTGGCACAACCTGGAACGAGCTGGCACGAGCTGGCACGACCTGGCACGCGACCCCGGGCGGCGCGGCGTGACTGGCCTCGAAGCTTGTTAGTTTCACCGTTCACGGGCGGAAGGAAGAAAGTGTCATCACAAATCTCCCGGCGCACCCTCCTGGGCGCGGCCGCACTCGTACCGTTGGCCGGCTGCGCCGAATCCCCAACCCTGGACGCATCCCCCTCGTCGCCTCCCTCGCTGACTTCATCGCCGTCGGTGTCCTCATCGCCCTCGCGGTCCACCGAGTCCGCGTCTCCGACGGCTCCGTCGACCGCTACTCCCCCGCCCGAGCGCCATGACCAGTTGCTGGCGCTGGAACGCAAGTACGGCGCCCGTCTCGGCGTCTACGCCGTTGCCACCGGCACCGGCCGCACGCTTGCGCACCGCGCCGACGAACGGTTCGCGTTCTGCTCGACCTTCAAGGGTCTGGCCGCGGCCGGCGTACTCCACCACAACCCGCTGACACACCTCGACACCGTCGTCACGTACACGACCGACGACCTGATGAAGAGCTCGGTCATCACGCGGCAGCACGTCCGCACCGGCATGACGCTGCGCCAACTCTGCGACGCCGCGGTCCGCTACAGCGACGGCACCGCGGGCAACCTTCTCCTCCGCGAACTAGGCGGCCCCGCGGCCCTCACCGCGTACCTCCGCACCCTCGGCGACCAGGTCACCCGCATGGACCGCTACGAACCACACATCGTCACCGCCATCCCCGGCGACCCCCGGGACACCACCACGCCCCGCGCCATCGGTACGACGTACCAGAACCTCGTCGTCGGTAAAGCCCTGGCCCCCGAGAAGCAAGCCCACCTCCGCGACCTCCTCGAACGCAACGCCACCGAAGCCGGCCGGCGGCGCATCCGGGCCGGCCTGCCCAAGTCCTGGACCGTCGCCGACAAAACCGGCACCGGCGACTACGGCACCACGAACGACATAGCCCTCACCTGGCCAACCCCTCAGGCTCCACCCCTCCTCATCGCCATCCTCTCCAGCAAACCCCAAGAACAAGCCCCCTCAACCTCCGCCCTCCTAGCCGAAGCAGCCACCTACACCGCCAAGGTTCTGACCTGAAGACCAACCACTGCGTCACTCACCACCGCGATCCGACATCTGCGCCTCACCACGCAACCTCGCACGAACAGCACAACCTGATCGGCGACAACATCCTTCTCGCGGTGTACGGCGAGCGATGCGGCCGGCCAGACCTGCCCCGAACGGTTCCATCGGCAGAGCAGCGGTGGGCCGTCGACTCGCACGATCCGCACCGAGCCCGACATCGAGGGACGCCTTGGGCGACCACTAAGGCACGGGCTGAGAAGACGGCCGCTCACGCGACCACCCTCCGGGTCAGCCGCCGAGGCAACCGGCTCGCGACCGCCTTCTGAGCCGTAGCTGCCCAAGGATGATTCAGATGCCGGGGAAGCTGGCAATGCCGGAGCTGACCGAACTGACGGAGTTGGCGGAGCACGGCCGCTGGTCTCGAGGTCGCACCGGCCGATCACCGCAAGCGACGCTCCGGTGCGGCAGCCGTAACGGGACGCTTCTTTCTAAGCTGCTACTGGCGTCGGCTCTCGCCCACTCCGGCGACCAGGGAGGGTCCCACGATGTCGCGTCCGCCCCGCGATTTCTGGCTGTTGCTGGGCGGCTACGCCGTGTCGTCGTACGGGAACTACCTCAACCTGATCGCGCTCGGTCTGTTCAGCTATCAGTGGACCGGCAGCACCTGGGCCACCGGCGCGATCATGGCGATCCGGCTCGGGACGGGATTCGTGACCGGGCTGGTTTCCGGCCGGGTGCTGCCGCGAGTGGCGCGCCGGCCGTTGCTACTCGGGCTGGATCTGCTGCAGGCGACGGCCATGGTGGTCCTGGTCCTGGCGCCGAGCCTGGCGGTCCTGGTCCTGGTCGCGGTGGTTCTCGGAGCGGGTAACACCACGCTGGTCGTCGCGCTGCGCAGCGGCATCCCGGATCTCGTGCCACCGGACGGCCGAACCCGGGCGAACGGGCGCCTGGTCACGGCTCGTTCGCTGGCCAGCGTGCTCGGCTTCGGTACGGCGGCGCTGGTGATCGACCTCGGTGGTTACACCGCGGCCTTCCTGCTGAACGCGGCCTCGTTCGTCGTTTCCGCGTCGGCGCTGGCGTTCGTGCGCTGGCCGAGGTCTGAGCATGCTCCGGACTCGCCGAGCCGCCGCAAGAGCCGTTCCTTGCTGCGGTACCTGCCGCCGCTGCTGGCCGGCATGGTCGTGGTCCGCGGCGTGGACGCGCTGGCTTCGGCCGGGCACAACGTCGCGTTGCCGATCTATGCGAGTTTGACGGCGCCGGACCATCCGGCCGCCGTGAGCGCCCAGTTCTGGACGGCCTGGGCGATCGGAAGCATGAGTGCCCATCAGCTGGTCAACCGGCTGGTGAAGCGGGTCGATCACCGGACGTTCGCGATCGCGACCTGCGCGATGTCGGTCTGCTTCGTCCTCGCCTTCACCGGTCTGCCGCCGTACTGGCTGATCGCGGTCTGCCTGCTGGCCGGAGTCGCCGACGGGGTGAGCGAGATCGGTTATCTGTCCACCTTGCAGACGATGCCGGAACAGGAACGCACCCGGGTCTTCGGGCTGTCCGCGAGTGTGGAGAACTCGGCTTTCGCCGGCGGCATGGTGATCGCGGCCGGCCTGCTCGACGTACTACCGGTGCTGGCCGTGGTCGGTGGGCTGCACGGGATCGCGGTGACCGGCGTGCTGGTCTTTCTGTTGCTCTCGAGGAGGAGCCATGGTGGCGAACACATCGATCATTCACGGTCCCCGGCTGGTGCTGACCGAGGATGACCCGGCTGACGCGGTGGGCGCGCTGCGCCGCGCCGCGGCGGAAAATCCTTCCGCCGGTGTGCGGACGCCTGCCGGGCTGCTCAGCTATCCGGACCTGCTCGCCCAGGCCCGGCGGATTCTGACCGGCCTTCGCGACCGGGGAGTCCGCGACGGCGACGCCGTTGTCGTGCTAGGACTGTCCCTGGACGACTTCTTCCCGGCCTTCTGGGCCTGTTTGCTCGGCGGGATGCGGCCTGCGGTGATCAGCGAACCGGTGACGGCCGGAGCACCCGCGATGGACCGGCTGCGGCACACCTGCGACCTGCTGGAGTCGCCGCTCGTCCTGACCGATCTGCCGAACGCCGCGCGGCTGACCGGCTCCCGGGTGGCGGTCGTCGACGACCTGGCCGAGCATCCGCCAGCTGAGGAGTTGTATCGGCCGGCCCCGGACGACATCGCCGTACTGATGCTTTCGTCCGGCAGTACGGGCGCGCCCAAGGCGGCGGCTCTGACCCATCGAGGCCTTGCCGAGCTGGCTGCCGGTGCACGCCGCCAGCTGGACATCCGTCCGGGCGAGACGATGCTCAACTGGCTGCCGGTGGACCACAGCGGCGCCTTGTTGCTGTACCACGTCGTGCCCGTGTTCACCGGGTCCGACAACGTGCATCTGCCGACGAGCGACGTGTTGGCGAATCCGCCGCTGTGGTTGGAGAAAGCCGCCGAGCACCGGGCGCACCACATCTGGGCGCCGACCTTCGGGCTGCAGCTGGCGGCCGAACTGATGCGGGACGAGCTGGACCTCGGGACGGTGCGGTCGGTGGTGTCGGGCGGTGAGCAGATCGTCCTTCCGGTGGTGGAGCGATTCTTCGTTGCGACCGCGTCCTCGGGACTCGACCCGACGCGCTTCCGGCCGGCCTGGGGGATGGCCGAGACGGCGACCGCGATCACCATCGGCCGGCTCACCGACACCGGCTGCGTCCTGCGGGTGCTCAAGTCCTCGGTGGCCGCTGACCTGGTCATCGCGCCGCCCGAGACGCCGGACGCGGACTGTACGACGTTCGTCGCGGTCGGCGGGCCGGCTCCAGGGGCAGCGACCCGGGTCGTCGACGGAGCGGATCAGGTCCTGCCCGAGCTGCGGATCGGGCGGCTGCAGGTCCGCTCGCACCGGGTCACCCCCGGCTACGTGAACAACGAGCCGGCCACCACGGCCGCGCTGCCCGACGGCGAGTGGTTGCGGACCGGCGATCTGGCGTTCGTGTCGGGCGGTCAGGTGGTGATCACCGGCCGCGAGGGCGACACCGTCGTCGTCAACGGGAACACCGTTTTCTGCCACGAGATCGAGGAGGTGGCCGGCGGCGTCGAAGGGCTCGGCCGGCGGGGCATCGGCGCCTGCGGCATCCCGAATCCGGCGACCGGTACCGAGGATCTCGTGGTGTTCTTCGAGGACACAGGCAGGGGCGGGGACGAACTGGTACCGGCGGTGAAGGCGGAGCTGTTCGGCCGGCTTCGGTTGACGGCGACCGACGTTGTCCGCGTACCGGCCGGTGAGTTCCCGCGTACGGCGAGCGGCAAGGTCCGGCGCAACGAGCTGCGCGAGCGGTACCAGCAGGGCCGGTACGACACCGCTCGGGCCGGCCAACGTGGCGCGGTGAGCCCGGCGGCGGCTGGTGAGGTGGCAGCGCAGGTAGGCGAACTACTGCTCGAACTTGCGGGCAGGCCCGTCGGCGCGAACGTCCCGTTCTACGACCTGGGCCTCACCTCGATCAAGCTCGTACGGCTGCGCGCGGCGTTGGCGGACCAGTTCGGGATCGAGGTACCGGCCACGGTCCCGTTCGAGCACCCGACCGCCGCTGCCCTGACCACCTGGCTCGTGGCCGCCGTCCGATCGGCGGCGACGAAGACGCCGGAGGAGGTGGTGACGGCTCCGACGGAGGAGGTCGTGACGGCGACGGAGGAGGCGGCGACGGCGACGGAGGAGGCGGTGACGGCGGCGGCGAGCCGGCCCGGTCCAGGCGGTGTCGCCCCGGCCGAAGGGCTCGACCGCCGGATCGCCGTGATCGGGATGGCCGCGCGGTTCCCCGGGGCGCGGTCGGTCGACGAGTTCTGGGCAAACCTGTGCGGGTCCGTGGACAGCGTGTCCTCCTTCGCCCGGGCAGCCGGGCCGGAGCAGGTCCTCGCGGGCGGCGTCCTCGACGACGCCGAGGGCTTCGACGCCGACTTCTTCGGCCTGTCCCCGAAGGAAGCGGCGCTCACCGACGCGGCGCACCGGCAGTTCCTCGAAGTCGCCTACCAGGCCCTGGAGCACGGTGGCTACGCGGCCGCGGACACTGTCCGGATCGGTGTGTACGCCGGCGCCGGGATGAACCTCTACGGTCATCAGGATCGGCTGCACCCGTCCACGGTGGACGCCCCCGCTGACGTACCGACCGCGATGCAGGCCACGATCGGGGACACGTCGGATTTCCTGGCCAGCCGGGTCGCGTACCGGCTCGGGCTGACCGGACCGGCGATCGGCGTCCAGACGGCTTGCTCGACCTCGCTCGTCGCGGTGCACCTGGCTGTCCAGGGTCTGCTCACCGCCGACGCGGATCTCGCGATCGCAGGAGCCGCGGCGATCCGGTTGCCGCAGGATGCCGGATACGAGTACCTGCCTGGTTCGATCCTCTCCCGTACCGGGCGCTGCCGACCGTTCGACGCCGACGCGGACGGCACGGTCGGCGGCAACGGGGTGGCCGCGGTCCTGCTGAAGCGGCTGGATCGCGCGATCGCCGACGGCGACACGATCCACGCCGTGATCCTCGGCAGCGCGGTCAACAACGACGGGACCACCAAGGTCGGGTTCACCGCGCCGAGTGTGGCCGGCCAGGTGGACGTCGTACGGCGGGCGCTGCAGCGGGCCGGCGTGGCCGCGGAGACGGTCTCGTACGTCGAGGCGCACGGTACCGGGACCGCGGTCGGGGACCCGATCGAGTTCGAGGCGCTGTCGCGGGTCTTCGGTGCGGCGGGCCCCCGAGCGGCGAGGTGTGCGCTGGGTTCGGTGAAGGCGAACGTCGGGCACCTGGACTCGTGCGCCGGGATGGCCGGGTTGGTCAAGGCGATCCTGATGCTGCGGCACGGGCGGCTGGTGCCGACCCTCAACCTGACTCGGCCGCATCCGGACCTGCGGATCGAGAACAGCCCTTTCGAGCTGGTCACGCAGGCGCGAGCCTGGAACGGGGCGGCCGGGCCGCGACGGGCCGGGGTCAGCGCGCTCGGCGTCGGCGGCACCAACGCCCATGTCGTTCTCGAACAGCCACCCGAGCCCGTGGAACCGCCGGCCCGCGCGGACGATCCGGTGGTCCTACCGGTCTCGGCGAAGTCGGAGTCCGCTCTGCGCGAGCTGATCGGCTCGCTGCGCGACCACCTCGCGGCCAACCCGGCACTCGCACCGGCCGACGTCGCAACCACGCTGGGGCTCGGCCGGCGTCATCACCCGCACCGCCAGGCGGTGGTAGGCGTCGGTACGAACGCGTTGGCGCTGGCTCTGGAGCGACTGACCGCTGACCGGGTGCCGAGCGGGGGCCCGTTGGTGTTCGCGTACTCGGGACAGGGCGCGGCCTACCCGGGGATGTTCGACTGGCTGCGCCGGACGTTCGAGGTGGCCAGGACCGTGTTCGACGAGGTCGAGCAGGTGATCGGCGCGACGCCGGATGAGCAGACCCAGGTCGGCTTGTTCGCCGGCCAGGTCGCCTGGACCGAGCTCTGGAGGTCGCTGGGCGTCGTACCGGAGCTGGTCGTCGGGCACAGCGTCGGCGAATACGCCGGGCTGTACGCGGCCGGGGCGCTGTCTCTGGAGGACGGAGCGCGACTCACGGCTCGGCGCGGCACCCTGATGCGGGCCGGAATGCAACCCGGTGCGATGGTCGCCGTGGTGGCGGAGCTCGCCACGGCCCAGCGGCTCGCCGCCGAGTGCGGAGTGGAAGTTGCCGTGAGCAACGGACCGGGCCGGCAGGTGTTGTCCGGCCCGGAGCCGGCGATGGCCCTGCTGACGGAGCTGCTCGACCGGGAGGGCGTGACCTGGCGGCGGATGGCGGTGGAAAGGGCGTTCCACTCGGCGATGGTCGAGCCGGTGCTGGACGAGCTCCGCGGGACTGCCGACCAGATCAGCTTCCGGCCCTTCGGCCTCCCGTTCGTCAGTAGCCTGGACGGCTCGCTGCTGACCAGCCTCAGCAGTCAGTACTTCGTCGATCACGCCCGCCGGACGGTTCGGTTCGACCTCGCTGTCGCCGGCGCCCGTAGCCGCGGCGCGAGCCGGTTCCTCGAGGTCGGACCCGATGCCGTTCTCACGCCACTCGGCCGGCGGATGTCGGCCGGCACCAGGTGGGTCGCGAGCCAGCGCCGCGGATCGACGCAGCAGTTCGCCGAAGCGGTGGCTGAGCTGCACAGAACCGGCGCCGACATCAACTGGGCGCCACTGGCGACCGGCCGCCGGATCCCGCTCCCCGGTCACCCGCTGGCCAGGCCTTCAGCCGAGCCTTCGCCCGCCGAGCCCACTGCCGGACCGGCCTCGGGCGACCTGCTGGACCGGGTTCGAGCACTGATCGCACCGTCGCTGGGCCTCCAGGCTGCCGACGTGCCCGCGGAGGTTGCGTTCCTCAGCCTCGGCGCGGACTCGCTGTCGCTGATGCGGCTGGTCGGGGACCTGGAGGAGACCTTCGGCGTCACCGTCCCGGTGCGCAGCCTGTTCGAAGACGTCGACACCCCGGCCAAGCTCGCGGACCTGCTCGGCCGGTCGGCCGGTGCGCCGTCCCGACCGGTCGAGCCGACTCGCCCGGCCCCGGTCCCGGTCACTGCCCGCGGCGACCGCCGGGACGACGAGGATCAACCGCGCATGCAGTCGGCTCGTCGCGATCCCGCGCCGGCCACGCCGGCCACGCCGGCCGCGCGCGCCACGTCGGCCACGTCGGCCACGTCGGCCAGGTCGGCGACCTCGGCCACGTCGGCCACGTCGGCCAGGTCGGCCACGTCAGCCACGTCGGCCACGTCGGCCACCTCGCCGGCCACGTGCGACTTCAGCCTGTACTTCTTCGGGGACTACCCCGACTCGGCCACGACGGACAAGTACGGCCTCATCCTGCGCGCGACCGAGTTCGCCGACCAGCGGGGATTCCACTCGGTCTGGTTGCCCGAACGGCACTTCCACTCCTTCGGCGCCCTGTTCCCCAACCCGTCGGTGCTGGCCGCCGCGCTCGCCACCCGGACCCAGCAGATCCGGCTGAACGCGGGCTCGGTGGTGCTCCCGCTGCACCACCCGATCCGCGTTGCCGAGGAGTGGTCGGTGGTGGACAACCTTTCCGGCGGCCGAGTCGGGCTTTGTGTCGCCAGCGGCTGGCATGCGCGTGACTTCGTGCTCGCTCCGGACGCGTACGGGAACCACCGCGCCGAGATGTACGAGCGGCTCGACACCGTCCGCAAGCTCTGGGCCGGCGAGACGATCACCGCGACCGCCGGCAACGGCGGGCCGACCGAGGTACGCCTCTATCCGCGCCCGATCCAGGAGCAGCCGCCGCTGTTCACCGCGGTCGTCGGCAACCCCGAGTCGTATCGGCTCGCGGCCCGCCACGGCCTCGGCATCGTGACCAACCTGATGGCGCAGTCGGTCGAGGACCTCGCCAAGAACGTCGCGCTGTACCGGGCGACGCGCGCCGAGCACGGGCTCGATCCGGACGGCGGGCGGGTGGTGGTCCTGCTGCACACTTATGTCGGCGAGGACCTGGAGTCGGTCCGAGCCGAGGCGTACCAGCCGTTCTGCGACTATCTGCGCTCGTCGCTGTCGCTGTTCGGCCAGGTGACCAACAGCCTCGGCGTCCAAATCGACCTCGACAAGACGGCGCCGGACGACGTCGACTTCCTGCTCGGCCAGGCCTATCGGCGCTACTGCGAGTCCCGCGCCCTGATCGGTACCCGGGACAGTTGCCGCGAGATCGTCGAGGCGGTGCTCGCCGCCGGGGCGAACGAGCTCGCCTGCTTCGTGGACTTCGGTGTCGCGCCGGACCAGGTGATGCGCAGCCTGGCCGAGGTCGACAAACTCCGGGCGGAGTACCGCCAGGCACCAGCGGATCGCGGGCGGCGGCTGACGCCGGCGGAGCAGCGGATCTGGTTCCTCGAGCAGCTCGATCCTGGTGCGAACACCTATCACGAGCCCAAGGCGATCGAACTGCGCGGACCACTGGACCAGGCCGCGTTGCGCGGCGCCCTGCAACGGGTGGTCGACCGGCACCCCGCACTGCGAACCGAGTATCGGCCGATCGACGGCGAGCCACGTGCGTTCGTCCGATCCGGCGTGCGCGTCGAGTGTGAGCTGGTCGATGCCGAGGGCCACGATCTCCGCGAACTGCTGCGTGATGTCCGGCTGGGTCAGCTCGAGCTGAGCACGGCGCCGCTGCTGCGAGCCCGGCTGGTACGGCTCGCCGACGAGCACCACGTGCTGCTCCTGGTGGGCCATCACATCGTCTTCGACTCCGCCTCGACGCCCGTCGTGACGCGCGACCTCGGCGCGTACTACAGATCCTGGCCTGCCGATCCAGGTCTGCCGCCCGCCGTGGACGGTCTACCGGACGACCTGTACGGCGGTCCGGACGACTTGTACGGCGGTCCGGCCGCCGGCCCCGGGGGCGACGAACTGGGAGCACGTCTCGCCGAGCACCGTGACTTCTGGTCGACCCAGCTCGCCGATGCACCTGAGCTGCGGCTGCCCACGGATCGTCCGCGGCCGCGGTCGCGGAGTGGGGCTGGCCGGTCAGTGACCCATGAGCTGCGCGAGGAACTGACCAGCCGGCTCAGCGCCTTCGCCGCCCAAGCGGGGGTCACGGTGTTCAGCACCTTGCTCGCCGGGTTCAGCGTGGTGCTGTCCCGGTTCAGCGGACAGCGCGACTTCGTCCTTGGTACGGGCGTCTCCGGCCGTGGGAAGGGCGCGTCCAAAGCCGTCGGCATGTTCGTCGACACCCTCCCGCTGAGGATCCGGCTGCCCGAACAGGCTGATCTCGCCGAGCTGGCCCGGTCGCTCGGCCTGTCCCTGATGGACGCGGTCGACCATCGCGACCTGCCGTTCGAGGAGATCGTGGCGAGCCTCAACCCGGATCGGTCCACCGGGCGCAATCCGCTGTTCGGCGTCATGGTCGAGTTCGAGAACCTCGCCGAGGAGGTGGCGTTCGCGCCGCCGTCGGTGGTCGCCACGATGCTCGACCTGCCCAGCGAGCGGGCGCCGCTCGACCTGTTGCTGTACCTGACCTACGCACCGTCCGGCGTGCAGTGTGTGGCCGAGTACGCCACGGACCTGTTCGACGAATCCACGATCCGGCGGCTGCTGGCCTACCTAGAGCTGACCCTTGACCTGGCGACCAGGGCCGAGGGCGTCCCACTGGCGGAGTTGGCAGTGCTCACCCCTGCGGACGACCAGTTGTTGTCCGAGCTGGAGGGCGAGCCCGGCCCAGCGCCGAGCGAGTGCCTGCACGAGTTGTTCGAACGGCAAGCCGACCAGCATCCGGACGCCTTGGCGCTGACCGGCGACTTCGGCGACCAGACCTACGCCGAACTCGACGAACGGTCCAACCAGATAGCCGCTGAGCTGATCTCGCTCGGCGTCGAACGAGGCCGGCTGGTCGGCAGTTGCCTCCCACGCGGCCTTGAGCAGCTCGCCGTACTTCTCGGCGTGCTGAAGGCCGGCGCCGGCTACCTACCGCTGGATCCGGACGCTCCGCTGGAACGACTGCGGTTCCTCCTCGAGGACTCGGGCGCAGTCCTCCTCGTCACGCGCGCCGGGATGCCCGATCTGGGTGACCGGCCGACGCTGCGAGTGGACCGGCTCGAGTCAGGTACGGCGGGGCGAGTGGGGGTGAGCGTGATCCCCGACGACCTGGCCTACTGCATGTACACCTCGGGATCGACCGGCGTGCCCAAGGGAGTGCTGGTACCCCATCGCGGTCCGGTCAATCACGTCCTCGATTACGTCGCCGGTCACGAGCCCACCCGGACACTGCAGTGGGTGTCGCCGACCTTCGACGTCAGCATGCACGAGATCTTCACGACCTTCGCGACCGGCCGGACGCTGGTGCTGATCGAAGACAGCCGCCGGTACGACCCCACGGAGCTGGCCGCGCGAATCCGCCGGTACGAGATCGAGAAGATAGCCATGCCGTTCAGCGCGGTCCACGCGCTGCTGGCGACCCGGCCGCAGCTGCCGTCGTTGCGGGAGATCTACTCGGCCGGGGAGGCGACGACGCCGTCCGCTGTGGAGCACGACTTCCTCACCGCACACCCGGACTGCCTGCTCTACAACGGCTACGGGCCCACCGAAGCGTCGATCGTGGTGACCGAGCAACTGGTCGGTCGAGCAGACCCGCAGCCTCCGATCGGCCGGCCGATCCGGGGAGTGCGTGTCCGGCTGCTCGACGCGCATCGTCGCCCGGTGCCGGTCGGCGCGATCGGCGAGATCTGTGTTGAGGGCGTGTGCGTCACCGACGGGTACCTGAACCGGCCGGAGGAGACGGCCACGGCCTTCTTCGCACCGGCCTGGTACGCGACCGGTGATCTCGGCCGATGGCGGTCCAGCGGCGAGCTCGAGTTCCACGGTCGCGCTGACGAGCAGGTCCAGGTCCGCGGGATCCGCGTCGAGCCGGGTGAGATCCGCGCGGCCGTCCTCGGCCATCCGGCGATCGTGGACGCGGCCGTTGTGGTGAGCGACGGCGAGCTGGCCGGGTACACGGTCGGCTCGGTCGACCATGCCGAGCTGATCGAGCACCTCGCGAGACAGCTGCCGCAGTACCTCGTCCCGCGGCGCTGGATCCGGCTGGATCGGTTGCCGCTGACAACCACAGGGAAGCTCGACCGGTCCGCGTTGCCTGCGCCTGCGACGGCGCAGGCGCAGCTCGCAGTCGCTCCGGCCACGCCACTGGAGCGGAGGGTGCAAGCGGTGTGGTGCGACGTGCTGGAGCGGACAGAACTGGGGGTGACCGCGTCGTTCTTCGAGCTCGGCGGACACTCGCTGCTCGCCGTCCGGCTGTTGAACCGGACTCGCGAGGCCACCGGCATCGACCTCACGTTGACCGACTTCTTCCGGGCCCCGACCGTACGCGCCGTTGCTGCGCTGGGCCAGACCGCAGTGGCTGAGGCAGAGCAGACGGCCGAACAGGGTGCGCAAGTTGCCGCGGACGGGGCAGTCGCCGACGTCGCACCGCTGACGTTCGCGCAGCGGCGGGCGCTCGGCCGGCATCGGGCCAGGCAGGACGCATCGGTCTACAACAGCCTCAGCCGAGTCGACGTGACCGGGCCGCTCGATCCCGAGGCGCTGCGGATCGCCTTGCGTGGCGTGGTGCAGCGCCATGGTGCCTTGCGGACCGCGGTGTTCGAGGATCGGCAGGAGGTGCTGGCCGACGTGGAGGTCGCGCTGCCGGTGACAGACCTGCCGGACGACGAGGACCGGATCCACGCCTGGTGTGCCGAGACGGCCCGGCCGGCTCTGGAGCCCACACAGGCACCGCTTTGGCGCGCCCGGCTCGGCCGAGTGTCGGCGAACCGATGGGTGCTGGTCATCGCCGTCCATCACCTGATCAACGACGGCTGGTCGGCACGGCTGTTCTGGCAGGACCTGTCGGCCCTGTACAGCGGCACCGAGCTCCCGCCGACCACCGCTCAGTACACCGACTACGCCCGGTGGGAAGGCTCCAGCCTCACCGGGAGTACCCGCGACAAGCTGGAGACCTTCTGGCGCGACGAACTCGCCGGCGCCTCGCTCCGCCCGGCGTTGCCGATCGACTATCCGCGTCCGGAGGTCCTCGACGGGCTCGGGTCCACCCACCACGTGGAGCTGCCGCCCGAGCTGGCCGACCAGATCAGGTCCACCGCCGCAGCGGCCGGAACCACGCCCTACCTGGTGATCGCGGCCGCCTTCGCCCGCTGGCTGGGGGACCTTTGCGGTGACGACGAGGTGATCCTGCCGGTGTCCAGCGCACGCCGCCGGCGATCCGAGTACGACGGAGTCCTCGGCTATATCGGCGAAGCGGTCCTGGTCCGGGTCCGGCTGGACACCGAGAACCTCCTCACGGAAACGGCCAGAGCCCTGTACGCCGCCTTGGACCACGAGGCCCTGCCGTTGGCCGAGGTCGTCCGGGTTGCCCTGCCCGCAGAGGCGCAGTCGCCTTACCCCGCGGTCCTGTTCACCGTCATCACCTCTCCCCCCGCCACCCTCGACCTCCCCCTTGGCACTTTCCCGGTCGACGCGCTGCCCTCGTCGAACCAGGCCCGAACCGAGCTCTACGTGGTCTTCACCCTGACCGATTCCACCTTCACCCTCGACCTCGAATACAGCACTGCCCTCTTCACCCCCACAACCATCACCACTTGGGCCACCACCCTGACCTCCGCCCTCCAAGCCCAGGCCGCCCGGCACCAACCCTGACAGCGCCGCCCACATCCCCAGCCCTTTGGGCTCGGCGGCTGGGCAGGCAGCGGCACCCCGAGAGTTGGGCCCGGGGTGTCGCTCGGGTTGGTGCTGCCGGGGTTACGGCGCCCTGGAGCAGGGCGCCGGGTCTGGCTTGGGCCTTGCGGGCGGCTGGTGGGTTGGGGTTGGTCGGCGGGCGGGCTGGGGTTTCGTCCACGGTGGGCGGGTGACCGTGGGGCGGCCGTTGTGAAAGGTGATGGTCCAGTGGGCCTGGTGGATGGATATGTGGTGGGCCTTGCAGAGCAGGACCAGGTTGGTCAGGGCAGTTTTGCCGCCGTCTGACCAGTGCTTGACGTGGTGCGCTTCGCAGAGCGCCGGTGGGGCCGCGCAGATGACACAGCCTTTGTCGCGGGCGTTGAGGGCGCGGCGGAGGGCTCTGTTGACGAAGCGTTCCTGGGTGCCGAGATCCAGCGGCTCGGAGTTGGTGCCGAGCACGAGCGGGATGACGCCGGCGTCGCAGGCGAGGCGGCGGATGGTGGCGGCGGAGAGGGTTCGGCCGTGGGCGAGGGTTCCGACGCCTTCGGACTTGCGGAGCGACTCGTAGTCGATGGTGACCGTGATGTGCGGCTTGATGTCGCCGTGCGCGGGCGCGGCGGAACCGCTCGCGGCGGCCGCATTGAGGATCGCGGTCAGCGCGTCGGCCTGGCGTTTGCCTCGGCTGCGGTGGTCGCGATGGCCTTCCGGGGTCTTGTGGGGTTTGGCGCCGGCGAAGACGAGGGTCTGCAGGAGTTCGGCGTTCTCACAGGCCAGGTAGCCGCCGAACTCGACGCCGAGGTCGGTCGGTTTGAGCCAGAGCGTCTCGTTCTTGTACGCCCGCTGCTCGTCCGGCTCCGGACCGTCCGTGTCGAGGGTGTCGCGCACCCGCTTGCCGAGGATGCGGAGATCCCGTGGCGCCAGCGTCTCGGCAGCGGTCACCATCTCGGCTTCCGCGACCTTCAGGTCCTCGGCCGGGACAGAAGCGGGCACCTTCTCCAGCGCCGACACGATCGCCTCGGCCTGATCCGCGTGCAACGCCGACGCCCGCAGCGCCGATTCCACCGCGGGGTACTTGGGCAGGGCAACAGACAACCGGAGATCGCGCCGAACCGCGGGACCGTCGACGCGGTGCCGGGACGCGACCAGGTCGGTCGTGTCCCGCGCGCCCACCTCGGCCGCATGGCCGATCTTGTCCAACGCGGCGAGCAGCTCGAAGCGGTACAGCTGCAGCCGGTTGACCTCGTGCTGGACCTCGTCGAGAGCAGCCAGCAGCTCGGCACCGTCCATCGACCAAGTCGGCCGCTCGCGAACCCCCATCATGCCAAGGACTGTAAACAACCAGCCCGAAAGTTTCCAAGCGACAAGATCCCCCTTGTGGATAACGGGAAACTCAGTCCCCCAGACGCCGCCCCGCCCACGTCCACGCGTACACACCGTCGTCCACAGCACGGCCGGCCTCGCCGAGTTCGAGCGGGCGGAAGGTGTCGACCATGACGGCCAGCTCCTCGAACCGTTCCGCGCCCAGCGACGCCTCGATCGCCGACGGCTGCGGGCCGTGCGCGTACCCGCCGGGATGCAGCGAGATCGACCCGAGCCCGATCCCGGATCCCTTGCGCGCCTCGTAGTCGCCGCCGCAGTAGAACATCACCTCGTCGGAGTCCACGTTCGAGTGGTAGTACGGCACCGGCACCGACAACGGGTGATAGTCGACCTTGCGCGGCACGAAGTTGCAGACGACGAAGTTGTTCCCCTCGAAGACCTGGTGCACCGGCGGCGGTTGGTGGATCCGGCCGGTGATCGGCTCGAAGTCGTTCACGTTGAACGTGTACGGGTACAGGCACCCGTCCCAGCCGACCACGTCGAACGGATGCGTCGCGTACGTCATCCGCGTCCCCACGATCCCGCTCGGCCCGCTGCCCCGGTGCTTGACCAGCACCTCCACGTCGTTGCCCTCGACAACAAGCGGCTCCCCCGGCGTGTGCAGGTCACGCTCGCAGTACGGCGAGTGCTCCAGGAACTGGCCGTACCTCGACAGGTACCGCTTCGGCGGCGCGATGTGGCTGTTCGCCTCGATGCAGTACGCGTGGACGCCATCGGGCCCCGGGATCCACCGGTGCGTCGTGGCCCGCGGGATGATCACGTAGTCACCCTCCGACGCCGTGAGCACACCGAACACGGTCTCGACGGTCGCGGACCCCTTCTCCACGTACACACACTCGTCGCCGATCGCGTTCCGGTAGTACGGCGAGACGTCCGCGGCCACCACGTACGAGATCCGGACGTCGCCGTTGCCCAGGACCAGCCGGCGATCCTCGACCGGGTTGTAGCCGGTCCCCTCCTTGAACAGGTCGTGCAGCTTGAGATGCCGGGGCGTGATCGGGTGGTTCGGCGTAGTGGCGAGGTCCGGCAGTTCCCACACCCGCGAGTCCACGATCGCCGACGGCACGCCGACGTGGTACAGCAGCGACGAGTCGGAGCTGAACCCCTCCTCGCCCATCAGTTCCTCGTAGTAGCGCCCCCCGTCCGGCTTCCGAAACTGGGTGTGCCGCTTCGGGGGCACCTGGCCGACCTGCCGGTAGTACGCCATGACTCCATCTCCCGCGCAACCTGTACGACTATCGAACACGTGTGTCCGCTTACCGAAAGGATCCGTTAGGCTCGCAGGCATGTCAACCGTCCCTGCGCTGTTCCGGCACCTGGTCGACGACGCCGCGATGTTCCCGCCCGGGGAGCTCCCCCTGGCCGAGGCGGTCGCCGCGCACCGGGCACACCGCGCGTCGGAGTACGCCGACCTGGTCGGCCCGTTCGTGTGTACCGACGAGAACCTGATGGCCGTGGCCGCCGAGGCCGCGCGGACCGGATCCGGACCGCTCGAGGTCTCCGTGGTCATCACCGGCGGCGCCGGCGGGATCGAGCCGGCCGTCCGGTACGGCGATCGCTCGGCCGACGTCACCGTGGCCTCGATCGAGGTCCGGCTCCGCGCCGAGGACGACCTGTCCCGTAACGCGCTGCGCGTGGTCCGCGCCTGCGACGACTGTCTCGACGAGGAGAACGCGTTCGTCGAGATCGGCCTCGACGGCGCCTGGGAGCGGGCGCTCGACGTGGTCGCCGACGCCGGGTACGCGGCCAAGCTCCGGACCGGCGGCCTCGACGCGAGCCTGTTCCCGAGCAGTGACCAGGTGGCCGCGTTCGTCACGGCGTGCCTGGATCGCGAGGTCGCGTTCAAGTGCACGGCCGGCCTGCACAACGCGGTCCGGCACACCGACCCGGCGACCGGGTTCGAGCACCACGGCTTCCTCAACGCCCTGCTCGCCACCCGCGCGTCGCTCGACGGCGCGTCCCAGACCGAGGTCGCCGCGGTCCTGGACGACCGCGACGGCACGTCCCTGGCCACCCGGGCCGGCGCGTTGTCCGAGCAGCAGGCCGCCGGTACCCGCCGGTGGTTCACGTCGTTCGGATCGTGCAGCATCGACGAACCCCGCGAAGACCTGACCACGTTGCACCTGCTGGAGGCGCAGTGACCTGGATCGACATCCCCGAGCATTCCCCGTTCGGCCCGGACACCCTGCCGCTGGGCGTGTTCCGGACCGGCGACGAGGAGCCCCGGGTGGGCGCCGCGATCGGCGACCAGCTGATCGACCTGGCCCCGGTCGCGTCGGCGCAGATGCTCGATGGCGCCCAGTGGTTCGCCGAGCCGACGCTGAACGGCTTCCTCGCGCTCGGCCGGCCGGCCTGGCAGGCGACCCGCGAGTGGCTGCTCGACCTGGTCCGGAACGAGGCCCAGCGGGACGCGGTCGAGCCGCACCTGATCCCGCTGTCCGCGGTGACGATGCAGCTACCGTTCGAGGTCGCCGACTACGTCGACTTCTACGCCTCCGAACAGCACGCGTCGAACCTAGGCCGCCTCTTCCGCCCCGACAGCGAACCACTGCTGCCGAACTGGAAGCACCTCCCGGTCGGGTACCACGGCCGGGCCGGCACGATCGTTGCCAGCGGCACCGAGATCGTCCGCCCGTCCGGCCAGCGCAAACCACCGGACGCCGCCGCCCCCGACTTCGGTCCGTCCCGGCGGCTCGACATCGAGGTCGAGCTCGGGTACGTCGTCGGCCGCCCGTCGACCCTCGGCCGGCCGGTGCCCGTCGACGCGTTCGAGGAGCACGTGTACGGCGTGGTGCTGGTCAACGACTGGTCCGCGCGCGACCTGCAGGCCTGGGAGTACGTGCCACTCGGACCGTTCCTCGGCAAGTCGTTCGCCACCTCGATCTCCCCCTGGGTGGTGTCGCTGGACGCGCTCCGCGACGCCGCGATCCCGCTCGGCCCGCAGGATCCGCCGGTCCTGCCGTACCTGGCCGGCGACCGGCTCACGGTCCACGACATCACCTTCGAGGTCCGGCTGAACGGCCAGCTGGTCAGCACCCCGAAGTACAAGGAACTGTACTGGTCGCCGGCCCAGATGGTCGCGCACATGACCGTCAACGGCGCGACGCTGCGAACCGGCGACCTGTTCGCCTCCGGCACCGTCTCCGGCCCGGGACCGGACGAACGCGGCTCGTTCATCGAGCTGAGCTGGGGCGGCCGCGAGCCCTTGACCGTCAACGGCGAGCAGCGCACGTTCCTCGAGGACGGCGACGAGGTCACGATCACCGGCTGGGCCCAGACCTCGAGCGGACAACGTATCGGCCTCGGCGAGGTGACGGGGCGGATCACTCCGGCCGTCGGATGATCACCGGCTCGGCCCAGTGGCTGTTGTCGATCACCACGTCCGCCCGCTCCAACGGACGCGAACTCTCGAAGTACATCCGCTGAGCACCCACGTACCGCCGCAGCTTCGGGTGATCCGGATCTGCGGGAGTGCCGTCCCGCTCGGCCATCCGTCGCGCGGTGACGGCGAACGGTACTGCGAGGAACACCGACAGGTCCCAGTACGCGCGGAGCTCGTCGCGATGGAGGAACAGCCCGTCGAGCACGAGCACCGCACCCCTGGTGGCCGATTGCCACGGCTCGTCGAGGTGCCGATCGGTCGCGAACTCGTGGACCGCGGTCCGATAGCGCCCTGATCCACCCGGGCTGAGTGGATCGAGGAGCTCGGCCCGGAGCCGGTCGTAGTCGAAGGAGTCGAGCCAGAAGCCGGACGGCGACTCCCGGCCCCGGCAGTACCGGTGCTCGCGCGGCCGGTGGAAGTCGTCGACCGAGGCCCGGATCACCGAGTGCCCGGCGTCCCGCAGGACCTCCGCGAACTGGTCCCCGAAGACGGACTTGCCGGCGCCGTCCACGCCATCGACGGCGACCAGTACCGGTTCACCGGCCACCGACCGAGGCACCGCGTCGGCGACGACCCGCAGTACTTCGGCGCGTTGCTCCGAGTTCTCCATCATCCGCGGCCTCCGCTCGACAAGCTCGCAGTCTGCCAGCGATCGGGCGCGCTGTCTTGTTCATTAGTGTTCGTTTCTCTTGACTGATGCTCGCTCTTGCGCACAGAATCCGGAACGACCCTGTCCGTCCATCCAGGGAGTCCGCCCGTGACGTCCATCCGCCCAGCGGCGCTCACCGCCGCCCTCGCGCTCACCGGAGGCCTGCTCACCGCGGGCGCGTTCGCCGTGACCCCGGCGACCGCAGCCTCCACCGACGATCCCCTCGTCCTCCGCTCACCAGACCTCGCGGTCACCGTGGCCGCCGACTTCCCACGCGTGATCGGGTACGCCGACACCGCGTCCGGGCAGACCCTCGGCGGCCAGAGCGACCCGATCTCCACGGTCACGATCAACGGCGTCGCCCGCACCGCGAAGCTCAAGGCGGCGCCGGTCGTCGACGGCAGCCGCGCCGCGTACCAGCTTGCGTTCGACGCGCTGCCCGAGGTCGAGCTCGACGCCAGCCTGTCGGTCAGCGGCCGGGTCACCACGTTCCGGATCGACGCGGTCCGCGACACCGCGACCAGCCGGGTGACCACGATCGACATCCCCGACCACGACCTGGTCTCGGTCGACTCCACCCAGCCCGGCGCGACCACCGCCTTCACCACGCTGGATCCGGACTCCACCCGGACCGCGGACAAGATCACCGCGATCACCTCGGCGACACCGGCCGAGCCGGCGGCCACCGGCGCGGCGTACGCGTTCGTGAACACCAACGGCCTCGCCGCGGGGATCGAGTCGAACTCCGTGTACGACAAGCCGTCCGGGCAGTCCGTGGACGACGGTGCGCGCTTCTGGCACCGGGCTCGCAAGGCGGCCGACGGGACCACCCGGGTCGGCGTCTGGAGCGGCCAGTGGACCTATCGCGGCGACACCTCCACGTACACCGAGCCGTTGCCCTGGGCCAAGGTCGTGGTGACGCCGGACGCGAACGACGACAAGACCGTCGACTGGCAGGACGGCGCGCTCGCGTTCCGCGCGATCATGACCGAGCCGAAGGGCGGTGACCTGGTCAAGGACCGGGTGATCACGCACATCCCGTTCAACTTCGCCAGCCAGGCGACGCACCCGTTCCTGCGCACGCTGGACGACGTCAAGCGGATCTCGCTCGCCACCGACGGACTCGGCCAGCTCGCGCTGCTCAAGGGGTACGGCTCCGAGGGCCACGACTCGGCGCACCCGGACTACGGCGGCAACTACAACACCCGCGCCGGCGGCCTGACCGACCTGAACGCCCTGCTCAGCAAGGGCAAGGCGTGGAACGCGGCGTTCGGCGTGCACGTCAACGCGACCGAGTCGTACCCGGAGGCGAACGCGTTCAGCGAGGACCTGGTCGACAAGTCCAGCAAGGGCTGGAACTGGCTGAACCAGAGCTACTACATCAAGCAGCGCCCGGACCTTGCCACCGGCAACATCGTCAAGCGGTTCCAGCAGCTCCGGGACGAGACCGACGGCAACTTGCAGCAGCTCTACATCGACGTCTACTACCAGTCCGGCTGGCTCGCCGACGGCCTGACCCGGCAACTGGCGAACCAGGGCTGGCAGATCGCCACCGAGTGGGCCGACCGGCACGAGCGCACCTCGCTGTGGTCGCACTGGGCCAACGACCTCGACTACGGCGGCGCCACCAACAAGGGCCTGAACTCGCAGATCATCCGGTTCGTCCGCAACCACGAGAAGGACGTCTGGAACGCCGACCCGATCCTCGGTCAGAGCTCGCTGGTCGAGTTCGAGGGCTGGACCGGTGAGACCGACTGGAACGCGTTCTACGCCAACGTCTGGCAGCACAACCTGCCGACCAAGTTCCTCCAGCAGCAGAAGATCACCGACTGGAACACCGGCGAGATCCGCTTCACCGGTGACGTCCGCGGCGCCGTCGAGAACGGCAAGCGCGCGGTGTACGTCGGCTCCGCGAAGGTGCTCGACGGCGACAAGTACCTGCTCCCGTGGCAGGGCAAGAAGCTGTACCACTACAACCCCGCCGGCGGGACGACCACCTGGAAAGTCCCAGCACCCTTGACCGGGGCGAGCAAGTTCTCCGTCTACAAGCTCACCGACACCGGCCGGGTCAAGGTGACCACCGCTCAGGTCCGCAACGGCTCCGTCACCGTCGACGCGGTCGCCGGCCAGCCGTACGTCCTGTACCCCGACGCCGCGCCGCAACTGCCGGCCGCGCAGTGGGGCGACGGCACGCACCTGAAGGACCCCGGCTTCAACGCGGGCAACCTGACGGCCTGGAATCCGAAGGGCAACCCGGCCATCGACCGGCTGGAGAACGGCCAGCACGTCGCGTCCCTCGGGACCGCGCAGAGCTCGCTGGAGCAGCGCATCACCGGCCTCACCAAGGGCCGGACGTACAGCGCGTCGGCGTGGATCGAGGTCGAGCCCGGCAAGTCCCGCCCGACCACGCTCACCATCGACGGCGCGAAGGTCACCGTCACCCTGTCGACCGCCCAGAACCGGGTCGCCGCGGACGACAAGAACGGGATGTACTACCAGCGCGCGAAGGTACTCTTCACCGCCAAGGGAACCGCGGCCACCCTCACCATCGGCGCACCGGCCGGCCCCGCGAAGGTACGGATCGACGACGTCCGCGTGGTCGAGACGCAGCGCCCGGCGGCCGGATTGGTCGAGGACTTCGAGCACGTCGACCAGGGCTGGGGCCCGTTCGTCAAGGGCGACGCTGGTGGCACCACCGACCCGCGGACCAGCCTGGCCCGCAAGCACGCGCCGTACACGCAGGCCGGCTGGAACGGCAAGCTGGTCGACGACGTACTGGCCGGTGACTGGTCGCTGAAGTCGCACGAGGAGAACGCCGGCCTGGTCTACCGGACCGTGCCGTCCACGGTGAACTTCCAGCCGGGCCACAAGTACAAGGTCAGCTTCGACTACGAGAACGGCCGGGCCGGCCAGTACACCTGGGTGCACGGCGTCGACCGGCCGCAGTCGGTCGAGGTGAACGCGACCCCGATCGGCGTGCAGCAGACGAAGGCGACCTTCAGCCAGGAGTTCGTGGCCGGCTGTGGCGGCGACTACTGGGTCGGGCTGCGCAAGCTCAGCGGCGGCGGCGACCAGGCCGACTTCGTGCTCGACAACTTCGCCGTGACCGACCTCGGCGCGACCAGCGAACCGGCCGACTGTACGGCGCTGAGCGTGGCGGGCCCGGGGCTCACCGGGATGGTGTCCGGCGAGGCGAACACGGTGACGGCCAAGTTCACCAACAACGACACGGTGGCGGTGAAGGACATCACCCTGGGTCTGCAGGTGCCGACCGGCTGGACCGTCGAGGCAACCACACCCGCCACCCACGCATCGGTGGCCGCGGGCACCAGTGTGACCACGGACTTCGCGGTGACCCCGCCGGCCGGGACACCGGACGGCCGGTACGTGCTCACGGCAACGGGTGGCCGTTCGACGATCACCGCGGAGGCGACCGTGCTCCCGCCGGGAATCGTGCCGCAGTCGCGGATCAAGGTGGCCGACGTGAGCAGCGAGGACACCGCGACCGGCGGTGCGGCGACGGCGGCGCTGGACGGCAACCCCAGCACGCTGTGGCACTCGGCCTGGTCGCAGGTACCGACCCCGGCGACCTTCCCGCACCACGTCACGCTGGACCTCGGCACGACGTACGTGGTCGACGGGTTCAGCTACCTGGCCCGTCCGACCGGGACCAACGGGATGTTCAAGGGGTACGAGATCTACGTCAGCGCCGACGGCCAGGACTGGGGCACCCCGGTCAAGGTAGGTGAGTTCCCGAACTCCCGGGACGTCCAGCGGGTCGACTTCACCGCCAAGTCCGGGCGGTACGTGAAGTTCGTCGGGACGAGTTCGCTCAACGGTGCCGTCTTCGGCTCCGCGGCGGAGCTGAACGTGTACGGCACCAGGTAGGGGCCGGAGGCAAAGAGACGGCGCCAGCTCCCGGTCGGGAGGTGGCGCCGTTTGTCGTTCGGGGACTACTTGGTGATGGTGACGCTCACCGCGGCGCTGGCCGCCTTGCCGGCGACGACGCGGAACTTGTTCACGCCGACGCGGCCGCTCTGCACCCAGACCGAGTACGTGGCCCGGCTGGTCACCTTGGTGGTGGCCGGGAAGTTCACCCACTTGCCGTTCTCCAGCCGCTGCACCTGGACCTTGGTGCCGGCCGCGATCCCGGCCGTCTTCCCGGTCAGCGACACCTTCGACCAGGCCTTCGCGGTGGTCCGGTCCGGGGTGATGCTGATCGACGACGCCGCGGCAACCATACCGACGCCCTGAGCGGCCTGCGTGGCGTCGGGCGCCGCGTTCGCCTGCAGGGCTCCCGCGACACCGACCGCGCCGGCGGCCAGGGTGACGCCGACGACAGCGGCGACGGTACGACGGACGAGCTGAGAACGACTGCGCATGGTTCTGGTTTCCCCTCGTTTCAACGGATTCCGGTGAACCCGACGTGAGGGAAGACGACCCGCCGCGGCGAATGGTTTATGAAGATTCCGTCTCAGGCGACGGCGGCAGCACCAGCCGTGCCAGCGCACCACCGGTGGCCGCGGTCCCGAAGGTCAGCTCGGCGCCGAGGACCTTCGCGTGCCCGGCCGCGATGGTCAGGCCGAGCCCGTGCCCGACCCCACGCTCGGCCATCCCGGACCGGAACCGACGGGGGCCCTCGGCAATCAACTCCTCGGGGTAGCCGTCACCGTGGTCGGCGACCTCGATCACCCGGCCGTTCACAGTCACCTCGATCGGCGGCCGGCCGTGCCGCAGGCCGTTGACGATCAGGTTGGCCAGGATCCGCTCGATCCGGCGCGAGTCCGTCCAGACGGTCTCGTCCTCGCCGACCCGGTGCACGACGATGCTGTCCGGCGCGAGCGCCTGCTGCATCCGCAACCGGCCGACCGCGGAGCCGACGAACGCCCCGAGCCCGACGTGCTCGAGATCCGCCTGTTCGACACCGGAGTCGAACCGGGCGATCTCCAGCAGGTCCTCGACCAGCCGGCGCAGTACCTTGGCCCGGTCCCGGACCAGCTCGCTCGGACGCCCCGGCGGCAACAGCTCCGCGGCGGTGAGCAGGCCGGTGACCGGGGTCCGCAGGTCGTGCGCGACGTCGGCGGTGAACCGGCGCTCGGCCTCCAGCTGACCGCGCAGCGAACTCGCCATCGTGTCGATCGCGGTCGCCAGTGATGCCACCTCGTCCCGGCCCTTGCCGACCGCCTCGGCCGCCGACGCGTCCAGGTCCCCGGCAGCGATCCGGCGCGCCGTCCCGGCCACCCCGACGATCCGCCGGGACAGGCTGCCGGCCGCGACGACGCTGACCAGTGCCACCAGCGCGACCGTCCCGATCCCGCCCAGGATCAGGGCGCGCCGGAGCGCGTTCATCGACGGGTCGTCGGTGTCGTAGTCCTGCACGATCGACAGGATCTTGCCGTCCTTGACCCCGGCCGCGGCCCACATCTTCGCGTTCGGCGAGCCGGTCTTGTACGTCGCCCGCTTGCCCTCCAGCACCGCCTGCCGCAGCTGCGGCGGCAGATCCGGGTCGTCCAGCTTGGACCCGAACAGCGGGACGTCGTTCTGGTTGTAGCTCTCCGCGGCGAGCTGGATCCGCTCGTCGGCGAAGCTGCGCGTCCGGTCCAGACGCGACGACTGGGCCTGCGTGTACACGGCCACGCAGAGCACCAGGATCGCCAGCGACGACACCAGCAGGAAGATCAGGCCCAGCTTGCTGCGCAGGCCCATCCCCGGACCGCCAGGCATGCCCCTACGCCCGCAGCTTGTATCCGAACCCGCGGACCGTCTCGATGCGGTCCGCGCCGATCTTGGTCCGCAGGCGCTGCAGGTGGACGTCGACGAGCCGGCCGTCGCCGCCCCACTCGTAGTCCCAGACCCGCTGCAGCAGCGTGGACCGGCTGAGTACCACGCCGGGGTTGTTGGCGAACTCGATCAGCAACTTGAGCTCGGTCGGGGTCAGCTGGACGGTACTCCCGCCCCGGCGGACCTCCAGCGCCTCCCGGTCGAGCTCCAGGTCGCCGAACTGCTCGACGGTCGCCCCGGTCGCGGGGGCCGGCCGCTCCGGGTCGGCGACAGCGCGGCGCATCACGGCGCGCAGCCGGGCCACCAGGACCTGGGTGTCGAACGGCTTGGTCACGTAGTCGTCCGCCCCGGCTTCCAGCCCGAGGACGACGTCCAGCGCGTCACCGCGCGCGGACACCATCACGATCGGGACCAGGCTGGTCTCGCGGATCCGGCGGCACACTGAGATGCCGTCGAGCCCGGGCAGCATGATGTCGAGCATCACCGCGTCCGGGTGGATCTTCTCGAAACTCTCGATCGCCTCCAGGCCGTCCTCGGCCGTGGTGACGTCGTAGCCGTGCCGCTCGAGGGTCAACTGGGTCGCCTCACGAATCACCGCGTCGTCCTCGACCATGAGGATGCGCGCGGCCGGTTCTTCCGGTACCACCGAAGTCAGTCTCCCTTTTGGTCCTGCGAGCTCAGCTTGATCATCTGACGACCATTCCAACGGTAGACCTCGACCCGGGTTACCGACGGACAGCAGGGTTTGTCGTCGACGGCGAAGATTCCCGACTCGACCACGAGGTCACCCTGCTGGCTGGCGTTGATCTTCAGCCGCTCGCCCCGCAGGCTCCACACCGGGCGCGGACCGGACGGTTCGATGGCCATCAGGACCGCACCGTAGACGAAATCGTCCAGCGTGTGAATGATCACGACGATCTGCGGGTGCTCGGACCGCATCACGTTCACGGTCGGACCGCGGGTCAGGCAGCGCTCGACCACCGAGCACCTGGTCAGTACGGTCCGGAAGAAGGGCTCCAGCTTCTTGTCCGCGAGCAGCTTCAGCCGGATCTGGGCCAGGCTCGCGGTGACCGGCACCGGCGTGGTGGCGGTGCGGTCGTTCTTCCCCGGGGCGAATCCGTGCGTGGTGACGGACGGGGTGGGGGTACTGGCCGGCTCGGCGCCCTCGACCCGCAGGCCGCTGCCGTTCGCACAGCCGGCGAGCACGGCCAGGACGATCAGCGCCAGCGCAGCCGGCAGCAACTGCCTCGCTCGCATGCGTGTCCTCCTGGTGTGCAACGGCGGTTCCCCCGGACTTTCAGTCAGCTACCTTCCATGGTGCGGGCCGGACGTCACGATCCACGGCCACACAGGTCGTACCGGCCCGGCAATTCCGTTGCGGTTGGGTCACGGAAGTTGAAAGAACCCTCACGTCACCACCTTGCCTGGGTTCAGCAGGTTCTTCGGGTCCAGCGCGCGCTTGATCGCGTGGTGCACCGAGACCGCGACCGGGCCGATCTCCTCGGTCAGCCACTGCCGCTTGAGGACGCCGACGCCGTGCTCGCCGGTGATCGTGCCGCCCAGCTCCAGGCCGATCTCCATGATCCGGTCGAACGCCGCCTGGGCCCGGCGGGCCTGCTCCGGGTCGTGCTGGTCGAACACCACGGTCGGGTGCATGTTCCCGTCGCCGGCGTGGCCGAGCACGCCGACGGTGATGTCCAGGTCCTGCGCGACCTTCTCGATCGCGCCGATGAAGTCGGCCAGCCGGGACCGCGGGACGCAGACGTCGTCGATCATCGTCGTGCCGAGTTGCTCCAGCGCGATCAGCGCCGCCCGGCGGGCCTCCAGCAACAGTTCGCCCTCGGCCTCGTCGTCGGCCTCGATGCACTCGATCGCGCCGAACTCCCGGCACAGCTTGGCGACCGTGGCGATGTCGGCCGCGCCCGCCTCGCCGCCGGCGTCCGACTGCGCGATCAGCATCGCCGCCGCGTCGGTCGGCAGGTCCATCCGCTTGTAGTCGTTCACCGCGGCGATCGTGGTCCGGTCCATGATCTCCAGCAGACTCAGCGACACGCCGGACCGGATGATCTCGACGATCGTTTCACCGGCCGCCACGCCGGAACCGAACAGCGCTGCCATCGTCCGCGGCCGGGCCGCCTGCGGGCGCAACGCGAGGGTCGCCTCGGTGATGATGCCGAGCGTCCCCTCACTGCCCACGATCAGCTTGGTCAGGTCGTACCCCGCGACGCCCTTGACCGTCTTGCGCCCGGTCCGGAGCACCTGGCCGTCCGCGAGCACCACCTCGAGCCCGAGGACGTAGTCGGTGGTGACGCCGTACTTCACGCAGCACAGGCCGCCCGAGTTGGTGGACAGGTTGCCGCCGATCGAGCAGAACTCCCAGCTGGACGGATCCGGCGGGTAGAACAGCCCCTGCTCGGCCACGGCGCGCGAGAGCACCGCGTTGTACACGCCCGGCTGGGTCACGACGTACCGGTCGACGGGCTCGATCGCGAGGATCTGGTCCATCTTCTCCAGCGAGATCACGACGCAGCCGTCCAGCGCGTTCGCGGCGCCGGACAGGCCGGACCGCGCGCCCTGTGGAACCACGGGCACGCCGAACTCGGCAGCGGCCCGGACCGCCGCCTGCACGTGCGCGGTCTCGCGCGCGAGCACCACCGCCGCCGGCTCGCCGGCCGGGCAGAACATCGCCCGGTCGTACCGGTAGCTCTCCATCCGGTCCGGGTCGGTGACCAGGGCCTCCGGCGGCAGCACCTGCCGCAGACGTTCGACAACCTCACTCATGTCATGGAGCCTAGTGCCCCGCGTCGGGGGTTGCTCGAGTGATCGCGGTGTCCAGGTGCGTGCCGCGAGGTGCGTGCCTGGGCGCTGCGAGTGCCGAGCAACCCCCGACGCGGGGCACCCGAAGTTTCGGCGCCATTTCAGGTGGAGTCGCGGGTCTGTGGACAGCTGGGCGCTAGCGCGTCCGGGCGGTCCGGTTCTCGGAGATCTTCTGGTAGCCGCCGCCGTAGTTGTGGAACTCCCTGGCGATCGCCACGAAGGTCGTGCTGGTGTCCAGCGACTTCACCTTCGGTGTCCGGCAGGTTCGTTGACCGGCGGTCACCGCACCCGTCCCGCCACCGGAGTCGCAGGAGAGCACGCGGCCGCTGTTGGATCCGCCGTACTGCTGCAGATACGCACTGGTCAGCGCGTACTTCGGTAGCTTGGCGTCCATCGTGACCTCGGCCCAGTACTGCGAGCAGTTGTCCCGGACCAGTTTGACGTCGCCCCAGCCGGGCGGTTTGTTGTCACGGAAGATCTGCGCTGACGAGATCGTCCGGGCACCCGGGCAGTTGGCGGCTTCGACCGCCTGTGCTGGTGTGGCCAGGGCGAGAACGCCCACTCCGGCCAGGCCCGCGGTGCTGAGCAAAATGCCCAGTATCTTCATCGGAAACCCTTCCTGAATGTACGCCCCGACGCACATTCATGGGGCAGCGTACGCGAACCGACCCTGACCTGACAGTCAATCCGGTAATCGGACGAGTGACTTTCGGTGTCGAGAGCGGTACCGAGCGTCGTTCCCGGCCACCGTTCCAGGCCACCGTCCGGGCGTGTCGCCGGGTACCCGGCCGGGCGCGCACCGCGACGGCACGCCCGGCCGGGTTCGGCGTACTCCGAGCCCGCCGACCCGCCGCTCAGAGGTTGCCGCGGCGCTCCTGCTCGCGCTCGATCGCCTCGAACAGCGCCTTGAAGTTGCCCTTGCCGAAGCCGAGCGAGCCGTGCCGCTCGATCAGCTCGTAGAACACCGTCGGCCGGTCGCCGATCGGGGCGGTGAAGATCTGCAGCAGGTACCCGTCCTCGTCCCGGTCGACGAGGATGCCGCGCGACTGCAGCTCCTCGATCGGCACCCGGACCTCACCGATCCGGGCCCGCAGCTCCGGGTCGGAGTAGTACGAGTCCGGTGTGTTCAGGAACTCGACGCCGTTCGCGCGCAGGATGTCGACGGTGCGCAGGATGTCGTTGGTGGCCAGCGCGATGTGCTGCGCGCCGGCGCCGTCGTAGAACTCCAGGAACTCGTCGATCTGGGACTTCTTCTTCGCGATCGCCGGCTCGTTCAGCGGGAACTTCACCCGGTGGTTGCCATTGGCCACCACCTTGCTCATCAGCGCGGAGTAGTCGGTGGCGATGTCGTCGCCGACGAACTCCGCCATGTTCACGAAGCCCATCACCTTGTTGTAGAACGCCACCCACTCGTCCATCTTGCCGAGCTCGACGTTCCCGACGACGTGGTCGACCGCCTGGAACAGCCGCTTCGGGTGCCCCTCCGGCCGGGTCACGGCGGTCTGCGCCGCGACGAACCCGGGCAGGTACGGCCCGTCGTACCTGCTCCGGTCGATCAGCGTGTGCCGGGTGTCGCCGTACGCCGCGATCGCGGCGCGCCGGATCGTCCCGTGCTCGTCGGACACGTCGTTCGGCTCCTCGAGCACGGTCGCGCCCATCTTGCGAGCGTGCTCGACGCACTTGTCCACGTCCGGCACCTCGAGGGCCAGGTCGGCGACACCGTCACCGTGCTTGCGGTGGTGGTCGTGCAGCGGGCTCTTCGGGTGCACGCCGCCGGTGACGACGAACCGGGCCGAGCCGGACTTCAGGACGAACGCCTTGCTGTCCATCGACCCGGTCTCCGGACCCGAGTACGCGACCAGGTCCATGCCGAAGGCGCCCTGGTAGAACTTCGCGGTCTGGGTGGCGTTGCCCACCACGAACACGACCGCGTCCATCGCGGTGACCGGGAACGGGTCGGTGCTCTCGTCGTACGGCACCAGGCCGACGAGCTGCTTGAGCTGGTCGAGGTCCAGGTCGGCGTCGAGCTCGACGGGGGTCAGGTCGGTGCTGGTCATCGCGGTCCTCCCGGTCGGTGGTCAGCTGTGCGGAGAGCCTTCCGCGCCGACGCAGGTTGCGCAACGGATCGTTGTTTCATTGGTCAGGTTGCCCAGTATCATGAGGGTTCCGCTGGACTGTTTGGACAGCCTGACCACTCGGGAGACCAAGATGAGCGTGGACGCCCTGGACGCCCGCATCCTCGACCTCTTCGCCGCCGAACCCCGCGTCGGCGTCCTCGAAGCCTCCCGCCGCCTCGGCGTCGCCCGTGGCACGATCCAGGCCCGCCTCGACCGCCTGCAGCGAGAAGGCGTGGTCCGCGGCTGGGGCCCCGCCATCGACACCACCGCGATCGGCTATCCGGTGACGGCCTTCGCGACCTTGCAGATCGAGCAGGGCACGGGACACACGGCCGTCGCGGAGGCACTCGCCGGCATCCCGGAGGTCCTCGAAGTCCACACCATCACCGGGGCCGAAGACCTCTGGTGCCGCCTGGTCGCCCGCTCCAACGCCGACCTCCAGCGGGTCATCGACCAGGTCGTCGTGGTCCAAGGCATCCAAAGAGCCTCGACAGTCATCGCCCTGGCCGAACAGATCCCGCACCGAGTCCTCCCCCTCGTCCACGCAGCCACCCGCGGCTGAGGAGGGTTGAGGTACTGGGTTCAGGCGAGGCGTTTGGCTACTTCTACGGCGGCTCGGGCGACTCTGGGGCCGACGAAGTCGCGGTCGAGCTTGCCCAGGACCACGACGCCGATGCTGGCTTCGACGCCGGGGACGCCGAGGACCGGGGAGGAGACGCCCTGGGCGCCGGCCTGGAGCTCACCGGAGGTGATGACGAAGGGCCGGCCGGCCGGGTCGGGCTTGCGGCGGCCGGCCAGGATCGCCTTGCCGGCGGCTCCTTGGTCGAGGGCGTGCCGGGAGCCCATCCGGTACGAGACGTGGAAGTCGGTCCAGCTCGGCTCGATCACCGCGATCGCGAGTGCTTCCTCACCGTCCGCGACCGTCAGGTGGGCCGTCGCGCCGGTGTCCTCGGCCAGCGACCGCAGGACCGGTAGCGCCGCGTCACGAAGCGTCGGCTGCACGCGACGGCTGTAGTGCAGCACCGCCAGACCGAGCCGGGCCCGGCCTTCACTGTCGCGGCGGACCAGCCGGTGCAGTTCGAGCGTGTTGACCAGCCGGTACACCACGGTGCGGCTGACGCCGAGGGACGCGGCGAGCTCGGTGATCGACAACCCGTCCGGGGCGTCCGCCAGCAACTCGAGGACCGTGAGTCCCCGGTCGAGCGTCTGTGACGTCTCTGCTGGCACTCCCGAAGCGTATCCGCTTTTCGGGCGCGGACCGATGGCCCCGTATCTTGCTGCCGTGCGAAATTACTGGGCGCTCCTCCCCGCCATCGCCGTCTGCGTGGTCCTGATCCTGCTCTACGCGGTCCCGACGCTGATCAACCCGCAGTGGACGACGAACATCCTCGGCCTGTTCCGGCAGCAGCCGGAGGAGGGCGAGCCGGGCCTGTCGCCGAAGCGGGTGCAGTCCCGCCGGATGCTGGCCGGGCTGATGGTCCTGGCGGCGTTCGCCCTGGTCGGGTTCAACATCTCGCTCAACCGTGAGGCGAACGGCTGCTACCAGGCGGCCAGGGCGTGGGGCGCGATCGACGGCGCCGACCGGGAGAAGGACCCGTGCATCAACAAGATCTACGGTTCCTTCATCGGCGACGGCTCGGGCAGCGTCACCGGATCCGAGCCGCAGCCGGTCGCGGCGTACCAGGTGGTCGAGGGCAAGAAGCCCAAGTACCTGCGCTGGATCCAGAACCGGCCCTCGTACAACGACATCGACCTGGTGATCGGTGTCGGCGGCAACTGTGCGCTGGACCTGCGGGTGGTCGAGTCCGAGGACAAGGTCACCGCCGTCATCGACAACAGCGACCCGTGCCCGCCCGACGACGACATCTCGATCGCCTCGATCGAGCTGAAGGAGCCGCTCGGGGACCGCAAGGTGGTCACCGTCGACGACAAGGAGCTGAAGAAGCTCGACGTCGACCTCGACTCCTGGCCGACCGTCCTGGGCAAGCTCGTCACCGGCGGCTGACCAGCCCCTACCGGCCCTAAGCTGCGCCGGTCGCGATCAGATCCCGTACCCCCGCGGGCTCAGCGCAGGGCGCGGACCTCGGAGTCGTAGCGGCGGAACGGTTTGTTCGCGGCGAGCAGGATCAGCAGGCCGACGATACACGCGCACGCGCCGGCCAGCAGCGCGATCGTCGGGGTCGTCAGCGACGCCGTCGTCCCCGCCACGAAGTCGCCCAGCCGCGGACCACCCGCGACGACCACGATGAACACGCCCTGCAACCGGCCGCGCATCTCGTCGGGCGCGGCGGACTGCAGCACCGTGTTCCGGTACGCCGAGCTGACCATGTCCGCGGCCCCCGACACCGCGAGCAGCGCCACGCCGAGCCAGATCGTCCGCGACAGCCCGAACAGCCCGACCGCCGCCGCGTACACCGTGATCGCCACCACGATCGCCACGCCCTGCCGCCGGATCCGGCTCACCCAGCCGGAGAACAGCACCCCCAGCAACGCCCCGATCGCGGGCGCCGCCTGCAGCAGACCCACGGTCCGCACGCCGCCGCCGAAGAACGCGCCCGCGACCGCCGGGAAGAGTGCCCGCGGCTGCGCGAACACCATCGCGAGGATGTCCGCGACGAACGTGGCCAGCAACGCCGGCGCCGCGCGGAGGAAGCTGAACCCCTCGAGCACCGACCGGATCCCGGCCCGCCGCACCTCCCCCGTCGGCGGTACCGGCGGCAACCGGAACAACGCGTACAGCGCGGCCGTGAACGTCAGCACGTCCACCAAGTACGCCGCGCCGAACCCGTGCCACGCGATCACGGCTGCCCCCAGCAACGGCCCGGCGGTGAAGCCGAGGTTGAACGCGGCCTGGCTCAGCGTGTTCGCCGCGGGCAACAACTCGGGACGGATGAGTCGCGGGATGATCGCGGAACGCGCCGGGTTGTTCACCGCGAAACACGCGGACTGCAGCGCGACCACGCCGTACAGGACGCCGACCTGCTCCCATTCCAGGACGGACTGGAGCACGAGGACCATCGAGAGCAGCCACAGTCCGGTGCTGCTCACCAGCGCGAGCGTCCGCCGGTCGACCGCGTCCGCCATCGCCCCGCCGTACAGCCCGAACACGATCAGCGGCACCAGCGAGCAGAGTCCGACGAGGCCGACCGCGAACGTCGATTCGGTCAGCGCGTACACCTGGATCGACACGGTCACCGCGGTCATCTGCTGACCGAGCTGCGACACCGTCGACCCGATCCACAACCGCCGGAACTCCACCGACTCCTTCAGCGGGCGGATATCGGTGAGCAGGCGCGGCACATCCCGCAACTTATGTCATGACCAAAACGGCACTACACCGTGGTAGCGATCTCACGGCCCGACGCCTGCCCACCACCCGGGCGGCCACCCACCACCCGGCGGCCGCCACCCCTGGTGAGCCGGAACCCGTGCGGCCAGGTCGTGCGTCCCTGTCCGCATGACTCATCACCAGCAAGCCCCCATGCTCACGTGCCCGCTGTGCTCCTGCCAGCAGTTCCAGCAGGAGGTGGCCCGCAGCGACTCGCAGTGGGGCTTCACCTCCCACCGGATGACGCTGATGATCTGCATGAACTGCCGCTACGTTCTGCACTTCTACGACACCAACTCGATCTTCGACTTCGACTGATCCCGACGTCGGTCACCACGGGAGGCGGCCGGATTCGGCGTGGAGTTCGCCGGTCGGTCCGTTCGCGGCCAGCGTCGCCAACCGGACGGCCACCGCAGCGCCCTCGGCTGCCGTCCTCGGGGCGTCCCAGCCGCCCATGTCGGTCGCGCAGTTCCCCGGGTCGGCGGCGTTGACCAGGATGCCTTCGCCGCGGAGTTCGTTGGCGAGCATCACCGTGATCATGTTCACCGCCGCTTTGGACGCGTTGTACCCGGTCGTGAGGATTGTCGACAATCCGGACGTCGGATCGCCGACCCGCTCCATCGACGCCAGTTCGCTGGAGAGGTTGACGATCCGCGCCGGCCCGACCGCCCGGAGCAACGGCAGCATCGCCGCGGTGGTCGCGACGAGCCCGATCACGTTCACCTCGAAGCTCCGCCGCAGCGCCTCCGCCGGAACCACGCTCACGGCCGCGTCCCCGTCGGCGATGATCGCCGCGTTGTTCACCAGGACGTCGAGCCGGCCGTACTCCGTCCCGATCCGGCCCGCCGCGGCCGCGACCGAGTCCGGGTCCGTCACGTCGATCCGCACCGCCGCCGCCTCGATGCCCTCGGCAACGAGCTCCTTGGCGACGACCTCTCCGCGGCCCAGGTCCCTGGCCCCGACCAGGACGAGGTACCCGAGGCCGCCGAGCTGCCGGGCGATCTCCCGGCCGATTCCCTTGCTGGCGCCCGTGACGAGCGCGATCATCTGCGTGGTCATGGAGCCACCCTCGGCCGGTCCGGCGGGCCGCGGCAGAGCGGCTGGATCCAGGGACCCACAGTGCCTGGCTGGCGACCCGGCCGGGCTGGGATCCTTGGATTGTGGACAAAACACAGCTCGGGGAGTTCCTCCGCGTCCGGCGCGAGCGGCTCCGCCCGGAGGACGTCGGGCTCCCGGCCGGCCTCCGGCGGCGTACCCCGGGCCTGCGGCGCGAGGAGGTCGCGGCGCTCGCCACGATGTCGGCGGACTACTACACCCGGCTCGAGCAGGCCCGCGGCCCGCGTCCGTCCCGGCCGGTGCTGACCGGTCTCGCCCGGGCGTTGCGGCTGTCCACCGACGAACGCGACCACCTGTTCCGGCTGGCCGGTGAACAACCCGACCCGCTACCCGGACCACCCGCGGACGTCCGGACCGGCGTACTGCGGATGCTCGGCCGCCTCGACGTCCCCGGGCTGGTCCTGGACGCGAAGTACGACGTCCTCGCGTGGAACCCGTTGGCGGCCGCGTTGCTCGGCGACTTCTCGGCGTTGCCGGCGCGGGAGCGGAACCTGCTGCGGCTGCGGTTCCTCGGCGATACCCGGCAGCAGGAGTTGTTCGGCGAGGAGGCGACCGCCGAGTTCGCGCGGGAGGTGGCCGCGGACCTGCGCGCAGCGACGGGCAAGTACCCGGACGACCAGGCGGTGGCCGCGTTGGTCGAGGACCTGCTGGCCGGGAGCGAGGAGTTCGCCCGGATCTGGGCGCTGCACGAGGTGGCGAACCAGCGCAGCCTGTGCCAGACGATCCACCACCCCGTCGTCGGCCGGATCGACGTGATCTGCGAGGTCCTTGTCGTCCCGGACCGCGACCAGCGCGTCGTCCTCTACACCGCTGAGCCAGGCTCGCCGTCGGAGCAGGCTCTGCGCCTGCTCGACGTCGTCGGCACCCAGTCGCTCAGTACGACCTGATCGTCATCCCACCTTGATTGACAACCTTCTCCCGGCAAGCGAGCGTTTGATCGTCACTTTCTGACGAGAGGCGTTTGTTGATGCGAAAGATACTTACCGCCCTGCTCGGGCTGAGCCTGGCCGCGACCGCCGTGACCGCGATCGGCTCGGCCGCATCCGCCGACGACCAGGGCTCCGCGTCCTCGGCCGGTACCGCGGCACCGGGCAAGCTCGTGTTCGCGGACGAGTTCGACGGGTCCGCGATCGACCGGGACAAGTGGGCGATCCACTCGAACGCGGAGGCCGACCAGTGCCTCGGCAACAAGGGCAACCAGGAGCTCGAGTGGCACACCTGGGACGCGCTCTCGGTGGCGAACGGCGTGCTCACCATCACCGCCCGGAAGAACAACCCGCACCCCGGGTATGAGTGGTCGAGCGGCCTGATTACCACCGGCCAGGCCTGCGGGCACGAGCCGCGGAACTCCTTCGCCGTCCAGCCGGGCGACTACGTGGAGACCCGGCTGAAGCTGCCGGCGGCGCGCGGATTCTGGCCGTCCACGTGGACCTGGAACGGCAACGGGTCCAACGAGCAGGACACGTACGAGTTCTACAGCGACAACCACACCAACCTGTACCTCACCAACCACCAGGCCGGCGGCGGCAGCTGCACGTACGAGTCGCCTGCGGACCTCACCAAGGATTGGCACACGATCGCCCAGCAGCTCGGCCCGGACCGCACCACCTGGTACCTGGACGGCCGGAAGATCTGCGAGCAGGGCGCGTACTCCGGGACCGGCGACGCGCTCATCCTCGACAGGTTCGTCTACAGCAAGATCCCGCCGACGGTGACCGAAGAGTCGATGCAGATCGACCACGTCCGCGTCTATCGCCCCTGACTCGAGCCGAGGCGGTCAGGGACGGAGCCGGCCCTCCTGCGGGTCGTAGCAGACCAGCCCGTGCTTGATCGCCAGACCGGCGGCGTACGAGGCGACCACTTCGGCGTGCTCGAACTGCACACCGAACGGGAAGACGTCGCCGACCGCGTCGGAGATCAGCGGCTCCACCACCCACGGGCTGACCCGGGCGTCCGCGGGCCACCGCTCCAGCAGAGCGTCGGCGTACGCGACCAGGCGTGGGTTGGCGGGGCTGCCGTCGTCCGACTCGAGCAGCTCCATCAGTTCGTCGTACTTCGCGTCCGCCGCGTCGGCGTCGTCCGGTCGCTCGCCCACCCAGACCACCAGGTCGTAACTCATGCCCAGAATGATCCCAGCCCGGGACAAGGGAACGGCTCAGGCGCGACGTTTCGTGGCCCAGTCCCGCAGCAACGTGATGCGCTCCTGCAGCTGGGTCGACGAGGCGTGCGCCGCGGCCGGACCACCCAGCTTGCGGCGCAGGTCGTTGTGGATCACGCCGTGCGGCTGACCGGTGCGGTGATGCCAGGCGGCAACCAGTCCGTTGAGCTCGCGGCGGAGCAGCGCGATCTGCTCGTGCGTCGCCAACTCGGTCGGGGTCGGGTCCTCCGGCTCGGCGGCCGTCGACCGCTGGGACCGCTTCTGCTGGGCGATCGACTTGGCCTGCCGTTTGCGGAGCAGCTCGCGGACCTGGTCGGGCTCCAGCAGTCCGGGCAGACCGAGGAAGTCCAGCTCCTCGTCCGACGCCAGGTCGCCACCGGTGCCGTAGTCGCCGCCGTCGAACACGACCCGGTCGAAGCTCGCGTCCGACCCGAGCGCCTCGAACTTGGCGTCCAGCTCGTCGCTCGCGCCCTCGGCCTGGTTCGCCTGCTTGATCAGGTCGTCCTCGAGGGCGAAGATGTCGCCGTCCTCGCTGGAGTTCTTCCGGCCGAGGACGTGGTCGCGCTCGACCTCCATCTCGGCCGCGAAGCCGAGCAACCGGGTGACCGACGGGACGAACACCGACGCCGTCTCCCCGCGCTTGCGGGCCCGGACGAACCGGCCGACCGCCTGGGCGAAGAACAGCGGCGTCGAGGTCGGGGTCGCGTACACCCCGACGGCGAGCCGGGGGACGTCGACACCCTCGCTGACCATCCGGACCGCGACCATCCAGCGCTGCTCGCCCTCGGAGAACGCCGCGATCTTCTTGCTCGCCGCCTTCTCGTCCGACAGCACCACGGTCGGCGCCTCACCGGTGATCTCACGCAGCAGCTTGGCGTACGCGCGGGCCGTGTTCTGGTCACCGGAGATGACCAGGCCACCCGCGTCGGGCATGTGCCGGCGGACCTCGGTCAGCCGCTTGTCCGCAGCGGCCAGAACGGCCTGCATCCACTCGCCGGCCGGATCGAGCGCGGTCCGCAGCGCCTGGGCGGTGAGGTCCTTGGTGAGCGGCTCGCCGAGCCGGGCGGCGACCTCGTCCCCGGCCTTCGTCCGCCAGCGCATCTCACCGGAGTACGACATGAAGATGACTGGCCGGACCACGTGGTCGCGCAGCGCGTGACCGTACCCGTACGTGTAGTCGGCCTTGCTCCGGGCGGCACCGTCGTGGCCGTGCTCGTAGGTGACGAACGGGATCGGGTTGTCATCGCTGCGGAACGGCGTCCCGGTCAGCGCGAGCCGGCGGGTCGCCGGCTCGAACGCCTCGCGGACCCCGTCACCCCAGCTGAGCGCGTCGCCGCCGTGGTGCACCTCGTCCATGATCACGAGCGTGCGGAACCGCTCGGTCCGGACCCGGAAGGCCAGCGGGTTCACCGCGACCCCGGCGTACGTCACCGCGACGCCCTGGAAGTCCTTGTTGGTCTTGCCGCGCCGGCCCGCGAACGCCGGGTCGATCGCGATCCCGGCCCGGTCGGCCGCCTCGGCCCACTGGACCTTCAGGTGCTCGGTCGGCGTCACCACGGTGACCCGCTCGATGACCCGACGTTGCAGCAGCTCCGACGCCACCGTCAGCGCGAACGTGGTCTTGCCCGCGCCCGGGGTCGCGACGGCGAGGAAGTCCTTCGGCTGCTGGTCCAGATAGAGGCTGAGTGCCTCCGCCTGCCAGGCGCGCAGCTTGCTGGCGGTACCCCAAGCGGCGCGATCCGGGTAGGCCGGAGGAAGCACGGCTGGTGTCGCTGGCGCGTGCGAATCCACGGACGGCTTGCTCCCCCGATAGTCGACTGTCGGCCGGGCCAGAACGTTACCCGACAACCGCTACAAGATCAGATCCGCGGGCACCACCGTGACGTCGTACGGACTCGTCAGGACCACCGGCTCGTCCCCGGCGACCTTCGCCACCTGCGCATATGCCCCGTCGCGCAACTCCCACCCGATCAGGCTCGGCGTGTCGGGATCGACCACCCAGTACGCCGGGCAGCCCGCCGCCTCGAGCCGGGACCACTTGAGCATCACGTCGATGCGCTTCGTGCTCGCGGACAACACTTCCACCGCCAGCAGTGGCGCCTTCGGGAGGTCGTTGTCGGTGAAATCCTCCCGCCGGGCCACGAGGACGTCGGGTTGCAGGACGGTGTCCGGCGAGATGACCACGTCGAACGGCGCGAACAGCACCTCGAGATTGGCGGGGCAAGTGTCGAACAGCGTGCGGTAGACAGCTGCCACCACGCGTTGGTGCAGCCGTGACGGCGCCGGGGTCACCAGCAGTGTCCCGTCGATGACCTCGTACCGGTGCCCGTCATCGGGCATCCTGTCGAGGTCGTCCTTGGTCAGCGGCTCGCTGGGCCGCCAGGGGACCTTCGGCTCGTCCGGGCTGAATTCCATGAGTGTCATGGTGCCTCCTTGGGTAGTCCACGCCGAGAACATGCCGTCGACTGCCCCGAGTTTCCCGGGGCAGTTCGCGAGCTGTGGACAACCGCGGCTGTGGAGAAAGGCAGGTGGGGCTGGGTTGTCGGCCTACACTCGGGGGATGAGCACTCAGTTGAGTCCTGGCGCCGAGACGGTCACCGACGAGCGCACGCTGCCGTCGCTGGACGAGGGTGACCACGAGCGGTTCTCGCACTACGTGCCGAAGGACAAGCTGACCGAGGCGATGGTGATGGGTACGCCGGTGGTCGCACTGTGCGGCAAGGTCTGGGTACCCAGCCGGGATCCGCAGAAGTTCCCGGTCTGCCCGGAGTGCAAGGAGATCTGGGACTCGCTCAACCCCGGTGACGACGACGGCGACGGCGACGAGTAGCCGCCGGCCGTCGACGACAAGCCGCGGTCAGTCGAGCGGCCGCGGTCGGCCGGCGAGTCGGCGTGGTCAGTTCTGGGTCGGGTCGTCCGGGTAGGTGGCGAGGTAAGCCATCTGGTCGTTCTGGCGTCGCAGCACGCGGCGCCACAGGTCCTCGGGGCGGTGGCTGAACACGTCGTCGGGCTCGGACGGGACGACGTACCAGGCGCCCTCGGTGATCTCGCCCTCGAGCTGGCCGCTGGACCAGCCCGCGTAGCCGGCGAAGATGCGCATCCGCTGGATCGCGCCTTCCAGCAGCTCCGGCGGGACGTCGAGGTCGATCAGCCCGATCCGGCCGAAGCACTCGCGCCAGCCGGGCGGGTCGGCGGTGTCGATCACCTCGGCGACGGCGAGCGCGCTGTCGGTGCCGACCGGGCCGCCCATGAACAGCACACCCGGCTCGTTCACCGTCTCGGACCAGTCCGGCAGGACCCGGTCGACGGCGAGGTCGGCGGCGCGGTTCACCACCACGCCGAGCGCCCCGTCGTCGTCGTGGTCGAGCAACAGGATCACCGACCGGCGGAACGGCGGCTCGTCGAGCAGTGGGGTCGCCACCAGCAGCGATCCGGTCAGCGTCTGCACCGTCATGACCCCATCATGTCGTGCCCGGCAACTTTTGTACCGCGCCCGGAGCACGCCGCAGCGCGCGGAACCCGAACCACGCCCCGATCGCCACCCCGAGCACATCGGCGAGCGCGTCGAACGGGTCGCCACTGCGCGACGGCAGCAGGTACCCCTGGATCAGCTCGCTGACCACCGCGTGCGCGACCAGGGCTCCCAGCAGCCACCGCGCCGGGATCCGCGCCCGCAGCCCGAGGTACGCCACGGCCGCGAAGATCACGCAGTGCGAGACCTTGTCCAGGTACGGAATCCCCGGCGGACCTGGCTGGGTCGGCGCGTACAGCCCGTACAGCTGGACAACGACGGCCAGCAGGAAACCGCCCCGCCAACCCCACTTCCGCAACGCCGGCCCTGAGACCCGCCCCCGTGCGTGTGCCACTCCTCCAGCCTCGCAGACCGCCGGATCAGAGGTGCGGCGAGTCGTCCGGGTAGTGCTCACCGGTGTGGGAGGTACCGCCGGCCGCGTCCCGGACCGCGTGCGCGACCATCGTGTGCACCTCGGGGTGGAACACGCTCGGCACGATGTAGTCGGCGTTCAGCTCGTCGTCGGTGACCACGCCGGCCAGCGCCTGCGCGGCCGCGAGCTCCATCTCGATCGACACCTTCGACGACTGCGCGTCGAGCAGACCGCGGAAGACGCCCGGGAAGACCAGCACGTTGTTGATCTGGTTCGGGAAGTCGCTGCGCCCGGTCGCGACGACGGCCGCGTGCTCACCGGCCGACGCCGGGTCCACCTCGGGATCCGGGTTCGCCAGCGCGAACACGATCGCGCCGTCGTTCATGGTGGCGATGTCGTCGCCGTTCAGGATGTTCGGCGCCGAGACCCCGATGAACACGTCCGCGCCGGCCAGCGCGCCCTTCAGGTCGCCGCTGTACTTGGCCGCGTTGGTGTTCTCCGCGATCCAGCGCAGCTCCGGCGACAGCCCGTCCCGGCCGACGTGGATGACGCCGGCGATGTCCGCGACGATGGAGTCCTTGACCCCGGCCGCGATCAGCAGCTTGAGGATCGCCGTCCCGGCCGCGCCCGCGCCCGACATCACCACCCGGACAGCGCTGATGTCCTTACCGACCACGCGCAACGCGTTGTACAGGGCGGCGAGCACGACGACCGCCGTACCGTGCTGGTCGTCGTGGAAGACCGGGATGTCCAGTTCCTCGCGCAGCTTGGCCTCGATCTCGAAGCAGCGCGGCGCGGAGATGTCCTCCAGGTTGATCCCGGCGAAGCCCGGCGCGATCGCCTTGACGATGCCGACGATCTCGTCCGGGTCCTGGGTGTCCAGGCACAGCGGCCAGGCGTCGATCCCGGCGAACCGCTTGAACAGCGCCGCCTTGCCCTCCATCACCGGTAGCGCCGCCTTGGGGCCGATGTTGCCCAGGCCGAGCACCGCGGAGCCGTCGGTGACCACGGCGACGCTGTTCCGCTTGATGGTCAGCCGGCGGGCGTCGTCCGGGTTCGCCGCGATCGCCAGGCAGACCCGCGCGACGCCCGGCGTGTAGATCATCGAGAGGTCGTCCCGGTTACGGATCGGGTGCTTGGCCTCCATCGAGATCTTGCCGCCGAGGTGCATCAGGAAGGTCCGGTCCGAGACCCGGGCGATCTCGACGCCGGGCACCGCGCGCATCGCCTCGACCAGGCGGCCGGCGTGCTCGGTGTCCGCGGCGGCGCAGGTCACGTCGATCCGCAGCCGCTCGTGACCGGAGGCGGTCACGTCGAGGGCGGTGACCAGACCGCCGGCCGCCTCGACCGCGGTCGTCAGCTTGCTCACCGTCGAGCCGCCCGCGGGCACCTCGAGGCGAACGGTGATGGAGTAGGAAACGCTCGGCAAGGCAGTCACGCCCGCGATCTTCTCATGGCCGCCCAACCAGCAGGAGATTCCGTACGTTGCGTTCGCGACGCCCTGCTGGGTAATCCTTTACTCGGCCGCTAGAGTCGGACCGCGGAGGAGGGAGACCAGTGGCCACCATCAGCGATGTCGCGGCGCTCGCCGGGGTCTCGACGGCGACCGTCTCGCGGGCGCTGAACGGCAAGGCCACGGTCGATCCCGAGCTGGCCGCCCGGGTCCGCAAGGCCGCCGGCGAGCTCGGCTACCGGCCGAACGGCCCGGCCCGCAACCTGCGCCGCCAGGAGGCCGCGGTCGTCGCGCTGATCATCTCCGACGTGGAGAACCCGTTCTGGACCGCGGTCGCCCGCGGGGTCGAGGACGTCGCGCACGAGGTCGGGTACTCGGTCGTCCTCTGCAACTCCGACGAGAGCGCCGACAAGGAGAGCCGGTACGTCGACGTGGCGATCCAAGAGCGGGTCGCGGGCGTGATCCTGTCCCCCACCGGGTCGACGTCGTCGGTGGAGAAGCTGGCGGCCCGTGGGACGGCGTTCGTCGCGGTCGACCGGCCGTTGCCGCATGAGAGTGACGTGGTCCTCGTCGACACCCGGGCCGCGGCCCGGCAGGCGACCGAGCACTTGATTGCCCAAGGCTACGAACGCGTCGGCTGCGTGACCGGCCCGGCCGGGGTACGGACGGCGGACGACCGCCTCGCCGGGTACCGCGACGCGTTGCGGGCCGCGAAGCGCAGGAGTACGGCCAAGCTGGTCCGCCGGACGGAGTACAAGGCCGCCGGTGCACACAAGGCGGCCCGCGAACTGCTGGAGCAGGCGGAACCGCCGGACGCGTTGCTCGTCGCGAACAGCGCGATGGCGGTCGGCGTCCTGCAAGCCCTGCAGGAGCACGGGGTACGCCTGGGCCGTGAGGTGGGCCTGGTCTCCTTCGACGACGCACCGTGGGCCGCGCTGATCGACCCGCCGTTGTCGGTGGTCGCGCAACCGGCGTACGAGATCGGCACCGTGGCCGCAAGGTTGCTGCTGGCAAGGATCACCGACAGTACCCGGCCCCCGACCACCACCACCCTCGGCGCCCGCCTGATCGAACGCGGCAGCTCCCACCGCGGCTGACTCGCTGAACCCGGCCGAGACCTCCCTTGCTGGGTCAACCCACCAGATCTGGGGTTGGCCCACCGGATCTACGGTTGGCCCACCAAGTTCCGGTGGGCCAACCCCCTCCTTGCTGGGTCAACCCACCAGATCTACGGTTGGCCCACCGAATTCCGATGGGCCAGCCCTCTCCTTGCTGGGTCAACCCACCAGATTTGGGGTTGGCCCACCGAATTCCGGTGGGCCAACCCCCTCCTTGCTGGGTTGACCCACCGGATGCGGCGAGCCGGGCGGAGACGTCAGCCGGTCGGGTTCTCGTCGGCGTAGATCTGGGCCGCGTTGGCCTTGTCGATCAGCCGGGTCGGCAGGGTCTGGGTCTTGTCGATGGTGCCGCAGTCCACCAGGATCTTCTTCGCCGCGGCGATCGCTTCCTTGCCGTTGGTCGGGTACGTGAAGGTGGCCGTCAGCCGGCCCTGCTCCACCGCCTTGATCCCGCCGGACGGGATCGGCAGCGCGTCGATCCCGATGAACTTCATCTCCTTCTCCCGGCCGACCGCCTTCGCGGCCAGGTACGCGCCCTCGGCCATCGGGTCGTTGTGGGCGTAGACCACGTCGATCTTCGGGTTCGCCTTGAGCAGCGCGTCCATCTGCGCCTGGCCCTTCTCCCGCAGCCAGTCACCGCTCGCGGTCGCGACGATCTTGATCTTCGGGTTCGCCTTGATCCCGGCGGCGAAGCCCTGGTTCCGCTCGGCCTGCGGGGTGGCGCCGGCCAGGCCCTTGAGCTCGACCACGGTGCCGCCGTCCGGCAGCACCTTCTCGGCGACGTACTTGCCGGCCTCGGTGCCGATCTGCACGTTGTCGCCACCGATGAAGCCGGTGTACGCGTCGCCCTCGACCTTGCGGTCCAGCACGATCACCGGGATGCCCTTGTCGTAGGCCTTCTTCACCACCGCGGTCAGCGGCTTGGCCTCGTTCGGGCTGATGATCAGCAGGTCGATCTGCTGGGTGATGTAGTTCTCCACGTCCGCGACCTGCTTGGCGTTGTCCTGCGCGGCGTCGGCGAACTTCACCTCGAACTGCGGCACCTCCTCGGCGGCCGTCTTGATGTCGTCGTCCATCCGCTGCCGGTACGGCTCGGCCACGTTGGCCTGGCTCATCCCGATCACGTACTTGCCGTCGGCCCCCTTGCACTCCTTGGAGCTCTGCGCCTGCGGACCGTCGGCGGTACGTTCGCTGGTGGTTCCGCAGCCGGCCAGCACCAGGGCGGTCACGGCCGCGACGGCCAGTGACAACTTGTGGATCTTCATCAGGGATGAACCTTCCTCACGAGGCGGGCCGGAGCCGTTGCAGCGCGGCCGCGGCAACGATCACCAGACCCTTGATCAGGAGCTGGATGTTGGAGTCGATGTTGTTCAGGGCAAGGATGTTGTTGAGGACGCCGAGCAGCAGCGCGCCCGCGATCGTCCCGGCGACGGACCCGCGGCCGCCGGCCAGGCTGGTGCCGCCGATCACGACGGCCGCGATCGCGTCCAGCTCGTACCCGATGCCGTCGTTCGGGCTGCCCTGGTTCAGCTGGACCGCGTGCACGATGCCGGCCAGCGAGGCGAGCAGCCCGCAGATCGCGAACACGGCGATCTTGACCCGGATCACCGGCACCCCGGACAGCCGCGCCGCCTTCTCGTTGCCGCCGACCGCGTACAGGTGCCGGGAGAACGCGCTGATCCGCAGGAACACCACGGCCGCGATCGCCACCACCGCGAAGATCAGTACCGGGATCGGGACCAGGCCGCCGAATGTCCGCTCACCGAGGATCGCGAACGACTCCGGTGCCTCGTTCGGCCCGTCGCCGTACGCGATCGCGACGCCCTGCCCGTCGGACCAGATCCGGGCCAGACCTCTGGCTATCTGTAATCCGGCCAGCGTGACGATGAAGGACTGGATCCCGATCATCGCGGTCGCCATCCCCTGCAACGCGCCGAAGACGAGACCGATCGCGAGGACGAGGACGACCGACGGCAGGAAGCCCCAGTCGCTCTCCACCATCAGCACCGCCGAACCGACCGCGGCCAGCCCGAGCACCGCGCCGACGGACAGGTCGATCCCGCCGATCAGGATCACGAACGTCATCCCGACCGCGATGATGCCGATCTCGGACACGGCGCGGACCACGTTGGCCAGGTTGTCCGCGGACAGGAAGAGGATCTCGCCGTTGCGCCGGGGCGAGAAGATGATCGCCGCGACGAACACCGCGAGCAGCCCGAACACACTCTGGAACCGGAACAGCGTCGCGACCACCCCGCCGGACGCCTTCTCGACCGGCGTCGCGGTGGCGGTGGCCTGGCCTTTTACGTCGGTCACTGCGGGCCTCCGGCTTCTTCGAACACAGCGCTCTCTCCCATCGCGGCGGCGAGCAGGTCGCCCTCGCCCGAATCGGCGGTACTGAACGACGCCACGTCCCGCCCGTCGCGGAGTACGACGACGCGGTCGCACACCCCGATCAGCTCGGGCAGTTCGGACGAGGCGAGCAGGACCCCGATGCCTTGGCCGGCCAGCTCGCCGAGCAGCCGGTAGATCTCCGCCTTCGCCCCGATGTCGACACCCCGGGTCGGCTCGTCGAGCAACAGCAGCTTCGGCTCGGTCAGCAGCATCCGGCCGAACACGACCTTCTGCTGGTTCCCGCCAGACAACGTGCCGACCTCGTCCTGCAACCGGCCGAACTTCAGCCGGAGCCGATCCGCCATCCGGACCGACGCCGACCGCTCCATCCGCCGCGCGATCACCCCGAGCCGCCCGTACGCCGGGAGGCTGGACACCACCGTGTTCGCGAGGATCGAGTGGAACAACACCAACCCGGACGTCCGCCGGTCCTCGGGCACGAACCCGATCCCGCGAGCCAGCGCCTGCCGCGGGGTGCGCGGACGAATCTCCTGGCCCTGCAAGACGATCCGACCGGACCGGGCCCCCGCGGGCGCCACGCCGTACAGGGTCTCGAGCAGTTCGGTCCGGCCGGCGCCGAGCAACCCGGCCAAGCCGACGATCTCGCCCGCTCGCACGGTCAACGAGATGCCTTCGGGATCGCGGCGGCCAGGCCGGGGACGCCGCGGGCGGACGACCAGGTCCTCCACCCGGAGCAGCTCGTCCCCGGTCGCGGAGTCGGGTGTGGTGAACATCGTCTGCACGGGCCGCCCGACCATCGCCTCGACCACCTCGGCGGTACTGAGCTTGCGCGGGTCGAAGCTGCTGACGATCTGGCCGTTGCGGAGCACCGTCGCCCGGTCCGCGACCTGGGCGATCTCCTCCATCCGGTGACTGATGTAGACGATGCCTACCCCGGCCCGGCGGAGTTCGCGGATCACCACGAACAGCCGCTCGACCTCGGACGTGGTGAGCGCCGAGGTGGGTTCGTCCATGATCAGCACCCGGGCGTCGAGCGAGATCGCCTTCGCGATGGTGACGAGCTGCTGCTCCCCGACCCGGAGCTCGCCGACCGGGCGGCGCGGATCCAGGTCGACACCACTGCGCTCGAGCAGGGCGCGCGCCTCGCGATCCATCCGGCGGCGGTCGACGGTACGCCACGGGGTCCGCAGTTCGCGGCCGAGGAAGATGTTGTCGGCGACGGACAACCCGGGTACCAGGTCGAGCTCCTGGTGGATCATCGCGATCCCGGCCGCCTGCGCATCGGTCGGACCACCGAAGCCGACCGGCTGGTCGTTGATCCGGATCTCGCCGTCGTAGTCGGTGACGTCCCCGGACAGGATCTTCATCAGCGTGCTCTTGCCGGCGCCGTTCTCGCCCAGCAACGCGTGCACCTCGCCCGCGCCAAGCGCGAAGTCGACCTCCCGGCACGCCTGCACCCCGCCGTACCGCTTGCCGATCCGGGTCATCCGGACCAACGCGGCGACCTCGGCCATGACACCTCCGCGAGCGGGTGAGTAATCGATTTCCCGGACGCTAGACCTGAGCTCACCGAAGCGTCAACCCCTCACCCCCGACGCAAGGGAAATCGATATCTAGTCAACCCCTCACCCCGAAGCCCACCACCCGCACGCTAAGCGCCTCATTCACCTGACCCCACCCCTTCGACCACCACGAAAACCCCACCCCTCACCCGCATGCTCTCTCGGCGAGCTCGCCCAGAGCCCGCCACACCACACCAGCCCCCAACAACCCTCCACTGAGCCTGGCCGCCGCGCCGACCTTGAGCACCAACCAGCCACGCACCTGCGCTGTTGGCCAACTTTGTGCACCAACCAGCCACCTCGCGCGTAGCTGGCCGACCTTGAGCACCAACCAGCCACGCACCTGCGCTGGTGGCCGACCTTGTGCACCAACCAGCCACCTCACCGCGCAGCTGGGCGACCTTGAGCTCCAACTGGCCACCGCCGAAGCAGCCGGACGACCGGTGCGTACACAAAGTCGGCCGCCGACACGCCCGCGGTGGGTGAAGGCGCGGAGGTGAGATGTGCGCGGACGTGGGAGGAGGCGCGACGGCGGGAGAGGTGCGACGGGGGGGAAAGGTGCGGCGGCGGGAGAAGGTGCGGCGGCGGGCGAGGCGGAGGCGGGAGAAGGTGCGGCGGGTACCGGTCTGCGCCGGGGCGCGTCGATCACGGTGACGGCGGCGGGTGGCGAGCGCGGTTGCCGCCAGCCCAATGGCGGCTTGTCTCGCCGCTGGCGGGTTATGTCACCGCAGGGCGGGTTGCAACCCGTCAGCCGTCAAACAACCCGCCATCGACCAGGCTCGCCGCCGACGTTGAGCACCAGCCAGCCACCTCGCCGCGCAGTTGGCCGACTTCGTGCACTGACCAGCCGTCAACGACGCAGCTGGACGACCGATGCGTGCACAAAGTCGGCCGGTGACTCGTCCGCCGGGCGGAGGTGGGTGGCAGGAGGCGTGGTGGGCACGACGGGTGGCGTACACGGTTGGCGCCCGCCCGCTGGCGGGTTGTTTCGCCGTTGACGGGTTATGTCACCGCAGGGCGGGTTGCAACCCGTCAGCCGTCAAACAACCCGCCATCGAGCTGGCTCGCCACCGACTTTGAGCACCAGTCAGCCACGCAGTCGGGGACCGGGCCGACCTTGAGCACCGACCAGCCACGCAAACCCCGTGCTTCACTGACCTTGAGCACAAATCAGCCACCTCGCCGCGCAGTTGGCCGACCTTGTGCACCAACTGGCCGCCGCAGACACGGCTGGACGGCCGGGGCGTGCACAAAGTTGGCCGGGAGCGATCGGGGCGTGCGCAAGGTCGGCCGGGAGCACGTGAGCCGCGGCCGGGGCGTGCACAAAGTCGGCCCGGAGTACGCGAGCCGCAGCCGCGGCGCGCACAAAGTCGGCCCGGAGTACGTGGGCCGCGGCCGGGGCGTGCACAAAGTCGGGCGGCGGTAGAAGCGGCCGGGGGTGCGGGCAGTGCTTGGGCGCCGGCCAGCGGGCTTGCCCCGCGGCAGCGCGACCGGGGCGCGTGCGGGTGTGGGCGTGGGTGGGTGTGGGCGTGGGTGGGTCAGGGGTGGTCGGTCAGCCAGGTTCGGACTGTTTGGTTGTGTTCGCCCAGTTTGGGTGGGGGGAGGTTCTTGCGGCGGGCTCCGGCGTGGGGGTTTTCGTCGAAGCGGAGGGGTGGGCCGGGGAGATTGATGGGGCCCAGGGTCGGGTGGTCGACCTCGATGAGCAGGCCTTGGGACTTGGTCTGCTCCCAGTCGTACACCTGCTGGAAGTCGCGGACCTTGCCGGCCGGGATCCCCGCGTCCGCCAGCCTCCGCAGCCACAGATCCGCGGATTCCGACGCGAAGGCCGCCTCGATCGCGGCGGTCAGCTGGTCGCGGTGGGCGACGCGGTCCGCGTTGGTGGCGAAGCGTTCGTCGGTGGGGTCCAGGCCGACGATCGGGGCGAACGTCTTCCACTGGCCCTCGCTGCCGACCGCGACCTGGACGGTGTCGTCCTGGGTGCGGAACAGCCCGTACGGCGCGATCTGCGCGTGGTGGTTGCCGACTCGCTCGGGCAGCTCCCCCGCCACGGTCCACTTGGTGCCGTGGAACGCGTGGACGCCGACGACCGACGCGAGCAGGCTGGTCCGGACCACGCGGCCCTTGCCGGTGACGGAGCGCTCGTGCAACGCGGCCAGGGCGCCGTACGCCCCGTACATGCCGGCCAGCAGGTCGGCGATGGGGACGCCGGTCTTGGTGGGTTCGACGGCGCCGGTGATGCTCATCAGCCCGCCTTCGCCCTGCGCGATCTGGTCGTACCCCGCGCGCCCGCCCTCCGGTCCGTCGTGCCCGAAGCCGGTGATCGAGAGGATCACCAGGCCCGGGTTGAGTTCGTGCAGCCGCTCGACCGAGAAGCCGAGCCGGTCGAGGACGCCGGGCCGGAAGTTCTCGATCAGTACGTCGGCCCGGCGGACCAGCTGGGTGAGGAACTCGCGGCCCTCGTCGGACTTGAGGTCGGCGGTGACGGATTCCTTGTTCCGGTTGGCGGAGAGGAAGTACGTCGACTCGCGGTCCTCGTCCGGACCCACGAACGGCGGTCCCCAGCCGCGACTGTCGTCACCACCGGCCGGGGTCTCGACCTTGATCACGCGTGCGCCGAGATCGCCCAGCATCATCGCGGCGTGCGGCCCCGCGAGCGCCCGGGTCAGGTCCACGACGACGAGGTCCGACAGTAGGTTCTGCACCCCGCCAACCCTAGGCCGATCCCGCCGTGACGACAGTGACGCGCCCCTCACCCCCGCTGCCGCGATCCACCCGCTGACGGTCAGGCTCGGACGAAGGCAACCGGACCGGCGGGCGGCGCCTCGGACCGATCAGGCGAGGGCTTTGCGGGCCAGGGAGGCGAGGCGGTGGGTGACGTCGCGGGGGCGTTCCTGCATGAGCATGTGGCCGGCGCCCGGGTACATCCAGAGGCGGGCGGACGGGGCCAGGTGGGCGAGGCGGTTCGCGTGCCGGGGGCCGAGGAGGCGGTCGCGGGTGCCGTGCATGATCTCGACCGGGATGCTGTCGAGGACCTTCAGGGCGTCGCCGCGGTCGTGGTGCGTGATCGCGTCGAAGAACCCGCTGAACGAGCGTCCCGGGGTGAGCGCCAGGTCCTCCATGAAGATGTCCACCTCGTCCGGATCCACCCGCTTGCCGAAGACCAGCTGACGCAACGCGGGCCGCCGTACGCCCGTCGACGCCGCCTGTAACCACGCCGTACCCCGCGCAGGTCCGGCGGCCGCCTCTGCAAGTGCCTCAGCCCGTACGGCGTCCGCGGCGCGCCGGTGTTCGCGACGTTCCAGCCGCGCCCCGGCCAGGTTGACCGCCCGCGGTGCGACGAGGGCGGCGGCACCGTCCAAGCGCGCCGGGAGCCCGAGAGCCCGCGACGTCACCTGACCGGCCGTCGTACTGACCAGGGCCGCGCCGGCGATCCGCGAGCCGAACAGGTCCGGCCGTTGATCGGCGAGGGCCATCAACGTCATCCCGCCCATCGAGTGCCCGGCGTACACGACCGGACCCGACGGGACCACCTCGTCCAGCACGGTGACCAGGTCGTCGGCCAGTTGCTCGATCCGTGTGGTCCCGGCCGGCGCCGCCTCGGACCGCCCGTGACCGCGATGGTCGTACGTGACGACACGGACCCGGGACTCGCCGAGAATCGACGGGAGCGTCTCCACCTGGTTGTGCCAACTGCGGTTCGAACAGGTCCAGCCGTGGGAGAGCAGGACCGTGACGGGCGCGTCCGCCGGCCCGGTGGTCTCGACGTGCAGCCGTACGCCGTCGGTGGTGGTGACGCCGGTCCGTTCGGCGTGCAGCGTCATAGCTTCCCCAGTTCGTCGGTGAGTTCGCCCAGTCCGCCTCGGCGCCGCTGCTGGTTCGTCCGCAACCGGATCACGCGGTCGGTCAGCGCCGGCAGGTGCCGGGCCAGCGCGACCGCGACCCCGGTGCCGCGGGTCGAGGCCCGGTTGCGCGGTGGTTTCGCGGATTCGGCCACCTTCACGATTGTGCCAACGACTTGCTCCACCGTCTCGGCGGGCACGAACATCCCGAGGTCGACCCCGCGGGCCAGCGACGCGTCGTGGATCGGCGTCCGGACGAACCCGGGGTAGATCACGCTCACGTCGAGGTGCCGGCCGTTCTCGATCCGCAGCGCGTCGGCGTACGTGTCGATCGCGCGCTTGGAGACCAGGTACGACGCGGCGAGCGGCAGCGTCACGTAGGCGAGGGCCGAGGACACGAAGATCACCCGGCCCCGGGACGCGCGCACTGCGGTCAACGCGGCCGCGGTCACACCCCAACCGGCGAACAGGTTCACCTCGACCACCTTGCGGGCGACCGAATCCGGCGCGTCCCCGGCCAGGGCCGGTACGCCGATGCCCGCGTTGTTGATCAGCAGGTCCAGTCCGCCGAGCCGGTCGATCGCCTCACCGACCGCGGCCGGGATCCGGTCCGGCCGGGTCAGGTCGCACTCGATCACGTCATCGCTCTTCTGCAGGTCGATCCCGACGACGGTCGCGCCGCGGAGCCGCAGGGCCTCGGCCGTCGCCGTACCGAACGCGCCCGCGGCCCCCGTGATCAGGACGCGTTTGCCGGTGAGCTCCCACGGCAAGGGACGACGGACAAAGCCTGCCCGGCCGGTCACGCGGTCTCCCGTTCACGCTTGGTCGCCTCGGCCGCGAGGTGGGCGGCCCGTTGCCGGCCACCGCGGGCGCCTCGGCCGACGAGCCACGCGATCCCGAGGATCTCCAGCGAGCCGACGACCGCGAGCAGGGCGTACCCGCCGTTCCACATCCAGCGCGGGACGTCGGTCCGCTCCTCCCGCCGCAGAACCTGCTGCTCGTTGATGAACTCGACCGCCTTGCCGTCGGACACCTGGATCGCGGGCTGCTCGATCGCGAGGTCCTCGGGCGCGTAGACCCAGGCCGACACCATGTCCCGCCGGCCCTGGTGCAGCCGGACCATCGACTTCCACTTGCCGTACATCGGCAACGCGTCCGCCGACCGGTACGTGCCCTCGGCAACCTTCTCCATCGAGTGCGTGACGAATCCGCCACCCTGCCAGGCCATCGCCTCGAACCAGCGCGCGCCCTCGGCCGCGTCGGCGGGATCCAGCTCGACCGTCACGTACGCGGTCGGCTCGGACCCGGTCGCGACCCGGTCGAGCGAGACCGTCGCGGTCACACCGGGCTCGGCCGACCGCGGTACGCAGAAGAAGATGATCCCGAGCACGACGATCAGGCCGGCCGCGCCGAGCTGGTGGGTCCGCCGGACGGTCGGCCTGGCCCGGACCTCGCCCGCGACCTCGGCGTACCGGGTCGCCAGCCAGGCGCCGACCAGGCCGGCCCCGAGCCCGACGAAGACGCCGAACCCGAGCGCCGACGGCAGCATCGACGCGGGCCAGCGGATCGGCATCCAGACCTGGCTCCAGCCGTACTCCGCGAGCAGGCCGACGGTGCCGATCAGGACCCCTGCGACGGCACCGAGGCGAAAGCGGTTCTTGTTGCCCAGGGCAAGCGCCACCAGCTCGACCAGGATCGCCTCGACGAGCAGCAGCGGGAAGTGGCCGAGCAACTCGCCGAGCGGCTGGTCCACCGCCCAGGCGATCCCGCCGCGGATCACCAAATACACGGCGAGCGCGGCGAAGGTACTCCCCCGGCCCATCCGCGAGCGCAGCAAGGTGAACGCCATCGCCGCGCCGAACACGATCAGCAGCGGCTGCAGGATCAACGGGAACTGCGGCACGCCGTAGTTGAACTCGGTGCTGAACAGGTCCCACGCGATCAGCAACGCGCCGACGGCCACGATCTCCTGGAACCGGCGCCGCTTGTTCGTCCCGACCAGTTGCTCGACCTCGGCCGAAGCGAGCAGCCGGGCGAAGATCGACAGCACCACGCCGCCGATCATCAGCAGGTGGGTCGGGCCCCAGAGCGTGACGTCCTCACCGAACAACCGGTGCCAGACGTCGTCCAGCGGGAACCCGACCAGCGCGAACGTACCGCAGAAGGTGACCAGCGCGGCGCTGCACGGAATCCGCCAGCCCTTGGTCAGCTTGATCGTCCGGGCCGGCAGCGGTTTCCCGGCCAGTGCGATCGGCAACACGCCCGAGATGATCACGCCGAGAATGCCGAAGAAGATCGGGTAGTGCGCGGGCGTCCCGAACGGGCCGGTGTCGCGGCCGCGGCCGATGTGCACCGCGATGTCCCACCACACCCCGAACGCGCAGGACAGCAGCGAGACCGCGTGCAGGTACGGCGTCAGGGCGGCCCAGCGGGGTACGCCGTCGAACCGGCCGACCGCGTCCGCGAGCCTGCCGACCAAGGTCACCCGGCCGGTCCGTTCGCGCCAGAGCAGCACGGCGAGCGCGACGTACATCAGGCCGACCAGCCCGGTGACGATCGCGATCTGGTCGAACGTCGCGGTCCCGGTCGATGCCGCCAGCGGCACGGTCATGGGAATCTCCCTCGGATGCGGGGGACACAACACTAGGTATGCGCCATGCCTGATGTTACATACGATATGTAACGTGGAGTCTGGAAGACTGTCAAGGGTGGGAGCACGGACATCGCCCGCCGAGGGCCCCGAGGAACTGACCGTCGACCAGCTCGCCGCCAAGGTGGGCATGACGGTGCGCAACGTGCGCGCGTACGCCGGGCGTGGGCTGATCCCGCCGCCCCGGCTGGTCGGCCGGACCGGGTACTACGGCGCCGACCACGTCGCCCGGCTCACGTTGGTCCGCGAGCTGCTCGGCAAGGGGTACACGCTGGCCGCGGTCGAGCGGATGCTGACCGAGCTCCCCGACGGCGCGCTCGCGCTGGGCGTGTTCGAGACCCTGGTGACCCCGTGGACCCCGGCCGAGCCCGAGGTGATCGACGAGCACCAGCTGGCCGAGCGGGCCGGGATCCCGCACGACCCGGCGACGATCGAGAAGCTGATCGAGCTCGGGATCTGCGAACGCCTCGACGACGGCAAGCTGCGGATCCCGAACCCGGACCTGCTCCGGACCGGACTCGAGGTGATCAAGCTCGGTGTCCCGCTGGACGCGATCTTCGAGATGCTGCCGAAGCTGTTCCACCAGGCCGACGAGGTCGCGAAGATCTACGTGGAGCTGTTCCGCGGCACGGTCTGGCGCCGGTTCGCCGACGCGGGGCTGCCGGCCGACGGCTGGCCCGAGGTCCAGCGCACCCTGGAGAACATCATCCCGCTGGCCGGCCAGGCCCTGGTCGCCGCGTTCCGGGAGGCGATGGGCCGCGAGATCGAGATCGCCGCCTACGAGGAACTCGGCCTGCCGCCGGACGAACTCCCCTCCACCGGCTGACTTCGGCCACGGTCGCGCGAGAGTCAGATCGCGCGCAGCGTCCGGTCCGGGATCAGCTGGTCGAGGGCGCGCTGGGACGCGGCGTCGGCGGCGCGGTAGACGATCAGCCGCTGGAAGGTGTCACCGAGCGGCGTGAGCACGTCGTACTCGATCGTCACCGGACCGACGACCGGGTGGTTCACCCGCTTCAGCCCGTTGCCCTTCACCATCACGTCGTGCCGCTCCCACCAGGCGGCGAACTCGGTGCTCTCCGCCGTCAGCGCCCGGACCAGGTCCGCGAGCTCCGAGTCGTCCGCGTGCGCGGCCCAGGCGGCGCGCAGATCCGCGATGCCCTCCCGGATCACCTGTTCGCGGTCCACGTAGAAGTCGCCGAAGGCGGGCTCCATCGTGCACAGCCACATCGTGTTCCGCTTCTCCGCGGGCACGCCGGCGAAGTCGAGCATCAGCGCGGCCATCTCCGGATTCCACGCGCAGATGTCGAACCGGTGGTTCACCAGCATCGCGGGCAACGGCGACATCGCCCGGACCAGCGCGGCCAGCGAATCCGCGTCACCACCCGCGGCCCGGCGGACCGAGGACCACTGCCGGGTCAGGTCGAAGACGTACGCGTGCTCGTCGTCGGTGAGCCGCAAGGCCCGGGACAACGCGCCCAGCACCTCCGCCGAAGGCCGCAACCCCCGAGCCTGCTCGAGCCGGATCACGTAGTCGACCGAGACGCCGGCCAGCTCCGCGACCTCCTCGCGCCGCAACCCCGGCGTCCGCCTGGTCCGGCCGCGGTCCGGCAGGTCCACCTCGGCAGGCGTCAGCCGCTCCCGGCGGGTCCGCAGGAAGACGGCCAGCTCGTGCGCGACGTCCATCCCCCGAGTCTACGAACCACCGGCGTCACCCGACGCGGGGCCGACGTCGGGCGTGACCCGGCCTCAGCCTTCGGACTGGCCGGTCTTCCAGTAGCCGCCGAAGTAGTGCGGCGCGCTCTCCCAGCCGAGCTCCTTGGTGAGGTACCGGCGGATCTCGCGCACCACCCCGGCCTCGCCGGCCACCCACGCGTACGGCGTACCGGCGGGGAGCTCCACCTTGCGGACCGCCTCGGCGAGGTCATCGGCGACCACCCAGACCACGTCCAGCTCGGCCGCGGTACCGAACTCGCGGATGTCGCCGGGCTCGCGGACCTGGACCACGACGCGGGCGTCGGTCCCCGCGGGCAGGTTCTCGACGATCGAGGTCAGCGCGGGCAGCGCGGTCTCGTCGGCGACGAGCAGCTGCCAGTCGGGCCCGTCCGGACGGTACTGCAGGGCCTTCGGCTCGTCGCTCGGCTCGGGTCCGACGATGCCGAGTTTGCTGCCTGGCTTGGCGGATCGTGCCCACGCGGACGCCGGCCCGGTGTCGCCGTGCAGGGCGAACTCGACGTCGATCACCTCGCCCTGCTGGGCGCGGATCGTGAAGGTCCGCATCACCGGCCGGACGTCGTCGGGCATCTCCCGGTACGCGCCGTACCAGTTGTCCGCGGGCGGCAGCACCGGCTCGTCCTGGCCCGGGCGCGCCAGCAGGATCTTGATCCGCTGGTCGTACCCACCGGTCTCCAGGCCGGAGCAGCCGGCCAGGCTCACCGTCACGAACGACGGACTCAGGGACCGGACGGCGACCACGGTCCCCATCACCACCGCGGTCACCGGCACACCACCGGTACGGACAGGACGGCGTCTGCTGCACTCGGTTGCCTCACGTTACTTAGGCTAACCTAACTTGATCGCCACCGTCCTCCCCGCCGACCGGAGAGTGGGAGAGCCGGTCCCAGGAAGAGGTCTCCCTTTTGCCCGTCCACGCGGTCGCCGAAGCTGTCGGAAGCCAACGATCGAAGGAGAAAGCTGACGTGGCATCACTGGACACCTACCGCCTGCTCGGCCGGTCCGGGCTGCGGGTCTCACCGCTCTCGCTGGGCACGATGACCTTCGGGTCCGACTGGGGCTGGGGTGCGGACAAGGACGAGGCCGGGCGGATCTTCGACACCTACCTGGACCGGGGCGGGAACTTCGTCGACACCGCGAACCAGTACACGAACGGGACGTCGGAGGAGTTCGTCGGGCAGTTCGCTTGCGGCCGGCGCGACGAGCTGGTGATCGCGACGAAGTACACGATGACCAGCCGGCCGAAGGACCCGAACTCGGGCGGCAACCACCGCAAGAGCATGGTCGGTTCGGTCGAGGCCAGCCTGCGCCGGCTGCAGACCGACTACCTCGATCTGCTCTACCTGCACGCCTGGGACTTCACCACGCCGGTCGAGGAGATCCTCCGCGCGATGGACGACCTGGTCTCCGCCGGGAAGGTCCTGTACGTCGGGATCTCGGACGCGCCGGCCTGGCAGATCGCGCGGATGCAGGCGATCGCCGACCTGCGCGGCTGGTCCCCGCTGATCGCGCTGCAGATCGAGTACAGCCTGGTCGAACGGACCGTCGAGCGCGAGCTGATCCCGATGGCCCGTGAACTCGGTCTCGGCGTGCTGCCGTGGTCGCCGCTGGCGTCCGGCGTGCTGGCCGGGAAGTACACGACGGCCGACCTGGACCACGGCGGCGGCGAGGCGTCCGCGGCGGGCACCCGGAAGAACGTTGCCGCAGCCAACGGTTCGCTGACCGCGCGGGCCCTGTCGATCGCCGACGTCGTGAAGAAGGTTGCTGAGCGCAACGGAAAGACGCCGTCCCAGGTGGCGATCGCCTGGACGCTGCGGAACCCGGCGGTGACCTCGCCGATCCTCGGGGTCCGGACGCTGGGTCAGCTCGAGGACAACCTGGGCGCCCTGGACGTCGAGTTCGGCGAGCAGGACGTCGCGGAACTCGAGGAGGCGAGCCGGATCGAGCTGGGCTTCCCGCACGACTTCCTGAACCAGCCGCTGACCCAGAGCGTCACCCGCGGCGACGTCCGGCTCGAACGGGTGCCGGTCCCGCGTTGATCCCGGGCTGCTCCTGATCCGGCAGGTGATCCTGCGCTGAGACCGTCGGGAGGTCGCCGAGTTCGGCGTCCCAGTCGTCGTCCTCGTCCGTGGTCGCCGCCTCGTTGCGGCGGGCGATCCGGACGAAGGCGGCGATCAGCAGGAGCGGGCCGAGGAACATCGCCAGCTCGGGGATGCCGCCCATGTGGAGGACGATCATGAGGCCGTCACCAACGCGATCCCGCCGGCCGTGAACGCGACCATCGCGGCCAGCATCGGGTACTGCGCCCGGCGCAGCTGCCGGCGCCGGAACAGACCGGCGGCGCGATCATGCGCGGACACCACCCCGAGGACGTGTCCGAGCACGATCGCGCCGATCTGAACGGTTGCGATCAGCCCGGTACCCAGGAACGCGTAGTCGATGCGCGTTCCCGCCGTCCCGAGCAGATCCCAGCCGCGGCTGAAGGGGTCCGTCGCCAGCAGGACACCGGCCTGACCCTGGAACATCGCGAACGAGAAGTAGTGCGCCACCGCGTACCCGATCGCGATCGGCACCAGCGAGTGCGCGAACGCCCCGGGCAGACCCGCCGCCTCGATCGCACCCGGCCGGACCCGCGCCGCCCCGGTCGCACGCGCGGCGACCACGAACAGCGCGGACACCACGGCCACCGCGACGAGAAGGCCGAGGGTGTGCGCGACGACGTGTTGCCCCGGACCGAGCTGGCCGGTGCGATCCGTCCAGACCGACCACCGCGAGATGCCGTCGAACGCGGTCGACCCGAGCAGCAGACAGAGCACCGCGACCAGGCCCGGCTCCTGCGGCATCGTCGCGAGACCGGCGAGCGGGTTCCGGAGCACCAGGCGCCCCTCGGACCGGCCGATCGGGCTCAGCCGCGCCAGCGTCTCGGCGTACACCTCGAAGCTGTCGCCGATCGCGAACCAGCGCGGCCCGTAGACGATGCCGGCGGCAACGTTCACCACGGCGTACCCGGTCAGGGCGAGCGCGACGACGCGCGGCTCGGACCCGTGCGGATACGCGAGCTCGAGCCAGAGGAACCCGAACAACCCGGCGACGGCCGGCCAGTACGCGATCCCGCCGGGCAACGGCCGGTACGCCGAGCGCGGGACGAAAGCGGCGAGGGTTCGCAGCGGGTTGACGATCCGCCAGACCGGTCCGAGGAGCAGCGAGATCGGGATGATGCCGACCCAGATCCACACGTACAGCCAGGTGGGCGCCGGGTTCTCGGCCGGCGACTCGCTGCCGAACCACGCGGCTCCCAGGAGCAGCGCGAACGCGCCGAGACCGAGGAGTCGAAGGGTCCACCTGGTCGCCGGGGCGTCGACGAAGACGGTCAGCCGGCGCAACGGCGGACCGGAGAACCGCTCGAACTTCGGCCGCGCCCAGAACGCGGCCAGCGCGAAGAACGAAACCGCGACCGCCGCGGCCGCGGAGTACACGGCGAGCCACAACGGCACGGGCAGGTCACCACGCCCACCGATCCCGTGCAGCGCGATCATCAGCCGCGGCCCCTTCCCTCAGCTACGTGACCGATCGAATGTAACACGCCCAATGTCACATGGCGAGGGACCGATCCAGGACCTTGGTCTATCACAGATCGTGACCTCGTCCCATGCCCCGAGCGCGGCCCGGCGACGGACAGTAATACCGGTGGCGTCACCCCTGTCCCGGGGTGACGCCACCGGTCCGGAGAGCACACGACCTGGGGGAGAAATGACCCAGCAGTACACGCAGTTCCAGCCGCACCCGCAGTTCCAGCCGCCCAAGAAGAAGCACACCGCCCGCAACATCTTCCTGGCCCTCACAGCAACCTTCGTCCTCTTCACCGGCGGCTGCGCAGCCATCGTCCTCAGCGCCGGCGACGCCCTCGACGACGCCACCAAGCAGACCAGCGGAACGACTGGGTCCGCGCACGCCCCGAGCGCTCCGGCGAGCAGCGCCGCCAAGCCGCCGGCGACGACCGAGAGCAACGCGGCCGATGAGAGCACCGTCGCGAAGATCGGCGCGACCGAGTGGTTCCGCTACGACGACGGCCTCCAGGTCCAGGTGACCAAGCTGACTCGTTTCAGCAAGGGCGTGATCGCGACCGTCACCATCAAGAACGGCACCAAGCAGACGGTCGACGTCGACCTCACCAGGGTGCGCGCGACCGGCGGACCGAACGGCGAGGAGGCCAAGCAGGTCTTCGACATGGATCAGAACCTCGGCCTCGGATTCACCGGCACCATCCCGCCAGGCCGCACCAAGACCGCGCGGTACGGCTTCGAAATCAGCAAGGCGCAGCAGAGCCAGGTCGGCATCGAGGTCGAGCCCGGCTTCCTCGACTACGAGTCCTCGCACTTCGAGGGCGGTATCAAGTAGCCATCACCCCCACGCCCGCTCCGGACCCCGACCCGGAGCGGGCTCACCGGGTCACGTACTCCGTGGGGTTGAAGTGGCGGGTGAGTTGGCGGAAGCGGAAGGTGAAGGAGGGCCAGAGGGTCGTGTTGCGGCCTTCGGCGTCGAGGTACCAGCTGGTGCAGCCGCCTCGGGTCCAGACCGTGTTGCGCATGGAGCTCCGGACGTTGTCCACGAAGGCTCGCTGGACCTCTGGGCGGACCTCCACCTCGGTGATGCCGGCCGCGTCCATCTTCTGCAGGGCGTCGAGGATGTAGGCGATCTGGGACTCGATCATGAACACCATCGAGCTGTGGCCGAGGCCGGTGTTCGGACCGATCAGCAGGAAGAAGTTCGGGAAGCCGGCCACCGCGGTACCGAGGTGCGCCTCCATCCCGCCCGACCACGCCTCCCGCAGCGTCAGGCCGTCGCGGCCGTGCAGCAGGTCCATCACCGGCAGGTCGGTGACCCGGAATCCGGTGCCGTAGATGATCGTGTCGACCTCGTGCTTCACGCCGTCCTCGGTGACGATCCCGGTCGGCGTCACCTCGGCGATGCCGTCGGTCACCACCTCGACGTTCGGCTGGGCGACGGCCGGGTAGTAGTCGTCGGAGATCAGCACGCGCTTGCAGCCGAGGGTGAAGTCGGGCGTCAGCCGGGCCCGGAGTTCGGGATCGCGGATCTGGTGCGCGAGGTGTTTCTCGGCGACCTTCTGCGCCTGCTTCATGATCCCGGGCAGCTTGGCGAACCCGAGCACCATCGACTCGCGGCCCCAGTAGATCCCGGCCCGGACCGCCTTCTGTACCAGGGGAAAGCGCCGGTAGATCGCCTTCTCGGCCGCGCTGATCCTGCGGTCCGGCCGCGGCATCACCCACGGCGGCGTCCGCTGGAACAGGTGCAGTTCCTCGACCTCGGGCTGGATCGCCGGCACGAACTGGATCGCCGACGCGCCGGTCCCGATCACGGCCACCTTGCGCCCGCTCAGGTCGAGCTCGTGGTCCCACTCCGCCGAGTGGAACACCTTGCCCTCGAACGCCTCGATCCCCGGCAGCTTCGGGTACGACGGCTCGGCGAGCGGGCCCATCCCGGACAACAGCACGTCGGCCGAGAACACGCCCGCACTCGTCCGGACCAGCCAGCGCCCGTCCTCCCACGCGGCCGACTCGACCGCGTGACCGAAGCGGATGTGCGGCCGGACCCCGAACGAGTCGGTCACCTGCCGCAGGTACGCCTCGATCTCGGGCTGCGGGGAGAACGTGCTCGACCACTCCGGATTCGGCGCGAACGAGAACGAGTACAGGTGCGACGGCACGTCACAACGGCACCCCGGGTACGTGTTGTCGCGCCACGTCCCGCCGACGTCGTCCGCGCGTTCGAGGACGACGAAGTCGTGGTACCCGGCCTGCTTCAGCCGCACCGCCATCCCGATCCCGGCGAACCCGGTGCCGATCACCACGATCCGGTGATGCTGTCGCTCGGCCGTCATCGCAACCTCCGCCGTCGGAAGAACTTACTCCCAGTAAGTTACTCGGGGTCAGTTAGACTCCGCAAGTGACCTCGACCACGGACGACGCAGTACCGGTGAAGCGCCGGCGGGACCGGGCGGCGCGGGAGCGGGAGATCCTGGACGCGGCCGAGCGGATCTTCGGCGAGCGGGGTTACCAGGGCACCTCGATGGACGAGGTCGCCGCCGTCGTCGGGGTCTCGAAGCCGCTGATCTACCAGTACTACGGGTCGAAGGACGGGCTGTTCCTCGCCTGCCTGAGCCGGCTCCGCGCCCAGCTCCTCGAGGCTGTCTCGGACGCGGTACTCGCGGCCCCCGATGCGGAGGAGGCGATGTACGCGGGCTTCGTCGCGTGGTTCGCGTTCCTCGACGAGCACCCGCGAGCGTGGTCGGTGATCGTCGACGAGGGCATGCTGTCCGCCGGTCCCGCGGCCCAGGCCGCCGACGAGGTCCGCGCCGACTTCGTCGAGCTGATCGCGACCATGGTCCGCCTCAACCTCCCGCCCGGCCGCGCGACCGACGAGGAGGAGATCCAGATCGTCGCGCAGACCATCTCGGGCGCCACCGAGCGACTGGCGATCTGGCGCACCCGGAACGACAACTCCCCCACCCCGGAGAAGGTCGCCCGCACCCTGCAAGACCTGCTCTGGCAGGGATTGCGCGCCCTCCGCGAGAGCTGAACCGGACGCCCACCACTCACCAACAGCGCTCATCGGCTCGCCTTCCGCCTGGCACCAGGACCATCAGCAGCCTCTGGCCGTGCTTGGTGAGTGCTGCAGGTTCAGAGCCAGCCGTTGTCCAGCGCGATCCGGGCCGCTTCCGCGCGGGTCCGGGCGCCGGTCTTGCCGATCGCCGCCGAGAGGTGGTTGCGGACGGTCCCCTCCGACAGGTGCAGTTCCTTCGCGATGTCGGCGACGGTCCCGCCTTCGCGAGCGGCACGGAGGACGTCGGACTCGCGCGCGGTCAGCGGGCTGATCCCGGCCACCAGCGTCTCGGCCGCCAACGACGGATCGACGACCCGCAATCCCTGCTGCACCCGGCGGACGGCGTCGGCCAGCTGCGCGGCCGGGGTGTCCTTCACGACGAAGCCGGCGGCCCCCGCCTCCATCGCGCGACGCAGGTAGCCGGGTCGGCCGAAGGTCGTCACCATCAGCACCCGCACTCCCGGAACCGAGGACCGCAACGCGGCGGCCGCCTCGATCCCGTCCAGGCCGGGCATCTCCACGTCGAGCAGGGCCACATCCGGTTTCGCGGACCGCGCGGCCTCGATCACCTCGTCACCGCGGCCGACCTCGGCGACCACCTCGAGGTCGGGTTCCAGGTCGAGCAACGCGGCCAGGGCCCCGCGGACCAGCGCCTGGTCGTCCGCGATCAGCAGTCGGATACTCACGGTCCCACCCTGACAGCCAGCCGGAACCCGTCCTCCGGCGACTTGCCGACGTGCAAGCTCGCGCCCACCTGGTCGGCGCGTTCCCGCAATCCGATCAGCCCGTGCCCGTTTGCGCCGCTACCCGAGACCGGTCCCTTGCCGTCGTCAAGGACCTCGATCTGTCGCGCCCCTACCTTGACGGTCGCCTTCTTCGCGCCGGAGTGCCGCACCACGTTCGTCACCCCTTCCCGGACGACCCAGGCGAACAACTCGCGGTTCTCCTCCGGGACCTCGTCCACGGTGGTCGGCAGGTCCGCCCGGATCCCGGCCGCCTCCAACGCGGCCCGGGCCGCCACCAGCTCGCCGGCCAGGCTCAGTTCCCGGTACCCCGCGACCGCCGCCCGGACGTCGGCCAGGGCCGCGCGGGCGAGCTGTTCCACGTCGGCCACCTCGGTCGCGGCGCGCTCCGGGTTCGCCTGGATCAGCCGGCCGGCCAGCTCGGCCTTCACCGTGATGACGGTCAGTGAGTGGCCGAGGATGTCGTGCAGGTCGCGGGCGAACCGGTTCCGCTCCTCCTGCACGACCAGCTCGGCGAAGTCCTGCCGGGCCACCGACAGCTCGATACTGCGCTGGATCGCGCGCCGCATCCCGAACACGGCCAGTGCGCCGAGGAAGATCGCGAACCCGTAGCTGCCGTCGTCGGTCCAGCCCGGGACCACCCGCATCGCGAGTTCGGCGCCGCCCAGCAGACTCAGCGTGACCCCGACCGCCACCGGCAGCGGGAGCGCCATCATGCCGACGGCGCTGATGTAGACGAGCGTGGTGAGGGCCGTCTGATCGGCCGCCGGCACCATCACGAGCGCCAACGCGAGCAGCACCGCGAGGTACGCGAGCCGCTGCCACAACGCCAGCTCGCCGGCCCGCAGCCCGACCTGCCGGATCCAGACGAAGAAGCCCATGTACCCGGCCGCGAACAGCAGCAACGCGGCGATCCCGACGATCCGGGTCAGGCCCTCGCTGTGCTTGGCCATCTCCTGCAGCGGACTGGCGAGGTAGAACAACCAGATCCCGGCCGCGAGCCAACCCCACGGACGCGGCCGCTGCTGACCTCTCTCCGCCAGAGCGTCCAGCAGAGTCGGCGTGCTCTTCACAGTTGTCACGCTACTTCTTCCAGATCACGCCCGCGCGGTGTCCGCACGGAACCTCCGCAGCCCGATGAACCCGAGCACGAGCGTCCAGCCGAGCACCACGAGCAGCGCCTTCACGTCCAGGCCGCTCTCGGACAGCGCACTGCGCGAGCTCAGCCCGGTCCAGTACGCCGGGGTCAGACGGGCGATGTCGCGCATCACGGCCGGCATCTGCTCGACCGGCAGCCACAGTCCGCCGAACGCCGCGATCAGCATCGTGGTCAGTCCGGTGATCGGCTGCACGCTGTCCGGCTTGGCGACATACCCGATCACCAGGCCGAGACCGGCGAACGGCAGCGCACCCAGCCAGGACACCAGCCCGACCGACAACCACTGACCTGCGCTCAGGTGGACGTGCCCGATCACCATGCCGGCGACGAAGACGACGAGCAGCGGCGGAATCGCCAGCAACAGCGACAGGATCACCTTGGTCGCGACGTACGCCTGCGGCTTGAGCGGGGTCAGCCGGAGCGTCCGGTTCCAGCCGCCGTCCCGCTCGGCCGCGATCACCCCGCCGCTGCTGAGCGCGGCGTTCATCGAGCCGAACATGGCCATGCTGACCATCACGTACGCGATCGCGGAGATGCCCGCCTCGGTGTCGCCGCCCTGCAGTGTCGCACCGAAGATCAGGAAGAGGACGACCGGCATCAGCACCGCGAAGATCAGCACGCGCCGGTTCCGCAGGGTGCGGCGGATGTCGAAGAGCAGGTAGTCGAAGTTCATGTGAGCGTCTCCTCTTCGGCGCTGAGGGCTTCGGTGCTGAGCGCCAGGACGGCGTCCTCGAGGTCGGCCGAGGTCACCTCGATGTCGTGGGCGGGAGTGCTGGTCAGCAGGTACCGCAGGGTGTCGTCCGAGTCCGCGCACTGCAGCAGGACCACGTCGCCCCTGGTCTCCACGGTCCGTACGCCGGGCAATGACGCGAGCGTGGCGAGGTCGGCCCCGGGGACGGTGGCCCGGATCGTCCGGCCGGACACGCCCGCCTTGATCTGCGCGGCGGTGCCGTCGGCAACGATCCGGCCGTGCCGCATCAGCACCACCCGGTCGGCGTACGAGTCGGCCTCCTCCAGGTAGTGGGTCGCGAACAGCACCGTCCGGCCGCGCGCGGTCTCGGCATGCATCGACGCCCAGAAGTCCCGGCGCGACTCCACGTCCATCCCCGTGGTCGGCTCGTCCAGCACGATCAGGTCGGGCTGCGGGATGATCGCCATCGCGAACCTGACCCGCTGCTTCTGCCCGCCGGACAGCCCCTTCATCTTGCGGTTCGCGAGATCCTCGATCCCGGCGCACTGCAAAGCATCGCTCACCGGCAGCGGGTCGTGGTGCAGCCCGCCGACCAGGTTGAGCAGCTCGCCCACCTTGGCGTCCTCGATGATCCCACCGCTCTGCAGCATCACCCCGACCTGCCCGGCCGCGATCGCGTCCGTCGGCGACGCGCCGTACACCTGGACCGTGCCCTGGTCGGGCCGGACCAGGCCGAGCAGCATCTCGAGCGTGGTCGACTTCCCGGCACCGTTCGGCCCCAGCAGCGCCACGACTTCACCCGACCGGATCGTGAGGTCCACCCCAGCCACGGCCTGTACCTCGCCGTACCTCTTGGTCACTCCGTTCAGGGTGACCGCAGTCGTTGTCGTCATACCGGCAAGCCTGCTGTCCGGACCGTGACGACCCTTCGGCCGAGCGTCACGACGTACCCATGACATCCGTCAGATGTCGGGTGCCTCCGACTGACGCGTCCGGGTGATCGCGATCGACGCACCGACCACGCAGACCATGCCGAGCAGCTGGATCGCGCCGAGCCGCTGGTGCAGGACGACGAACCCGGCGATGGCGCCGACCGCCGGTTCGACGCTCATCAGGATGCCGAAGACGGCCGGGCGCATGTTCCGGAGAGCGAGCGTCTCCAGCGAGTACGGCAGGACTGACGACAGCAGCGCGATCGCGAGGCCGGCCAGCAGGATGCGGGGGTGCAGGAGTTCGGCGGCGCCCGCGGTCGCGAGCCCGATCGGTACCGTGATCGCGGCGGCCACCACCATCGCCAACGCGAGCCCGTCGAGCTGCGCGAACCGGCGGCCCGTCTCGGCGCTGAGCAGGATGTACCCGGCCCAGAGCGCACCCGCCGCAGCCGCGAACCCGACGCCGAGCCAGTCCACCTGGCCCAGCTCGTGCCCGTTCACCAGGACCACGCCGACCGCGGCCGCGAGAACGGCGACCAGGTCCTTGCGCCGGCGCGACATCGCGGCCGCCAGCCCGAGCGGCCCGATGAACTCGATCGTCACGGCGACCCCGAGCGGCAGGCGTTCCAGCGAGAGGTAGAAGCAGAGGTTCATCAACCCGAGCACGATGCCGAAAGCAACCACGGCCCCGAGGTCCCGCCGGCTCCGCCGCCACAGCGAGGGCCGGGCGATCAGGAGCAGCACCGGAAGAGCCATCGCCAGCCGCAGCCCGACAGTCCCCGGAGCCCCGACCCGCTGAATCAAGGTCGCCGCGAGCGCCCCACCGAACTGAACCGAAACGACCCCACCCAGAACCAGCCCCGTCGGCGGCACCCGCAGCGAACCCACCCCCAGATCACACCACGCCCACCCGCGGCCGATGCCATCCACCTCGGCACCAGCTGGTGACTACGCCGCGGTAACAACTGGTCCTCAGCGCCTTCGTCCGCCGCTCGGGCACGGAGGCGACGCCCCGCGTCTGGCACGGAGAGCTCGGGCTGCTTAGGGTGGAGTTCGGTGAAGGGGGGCTTGTGATGTCGATCGAGCAATTCAGTCCGAAGGGACGCCTGGCGGACACCGGTGAGGGGATCACCGGCGACGAGCTGCAACTGGCGGCGCGCAACCACGGGATGCCGCTGGAGGCACTCCGGTACGACCTGACCCCGCCCGGTCTGCACTACGTGTTGGTGCACTACGACATCCCGCTGACCAACGCGGCGACCTGGCAACTCACGGTGGACGGTTGCGTCGAGCAACCATTGTCGTTCGGACTGACCTCGCTCCGGGCGATGGGCCGCAAGACCGTCCGCGTCACGCTGGAATGCGCCGGCAACGGCCGAGCCACCCTGCATCCCCGCCCGATCAGCCAGCCCTGGCTGACCGAAGCGGTCGGCACCGCCGAGTGGACCGGCGTACCGCTCGCCGATCTCCTGCAGGCGGCCGGGGTCCGCGAGGACGCGGTCGACGTGGTGTTCACCGGCGCGGACCACGGGGTCGAGCGAATGGTCGAGCAGGACTACCAACGCGGCCTCACCGTCGCCGAGGCGCTCGACTCCGGCGCGATCGTCGCCTGGGAGATGAACGGCATGCCGCTCCCGCCCCAACACGGCTATCCCCTGCGCCTCGTCGTCCCGGGCTGGTACGGCATGGCCAGCGTCAAGTGGCTGCGCTCGATCGAGCTGATCGACCACGAGTTCGACGGCTTCCAGAACTCGGTCGCCTATCGCCTCCGCACCGAAGCCGGCGAACCAGGCGTGGCCGTCACCCGGATCGAGCCCCGCGCCCTGCTAGCTCCGCCAGGGCACCCGGACTTCATGTCCCGCCACCGCTTCGTACCGTCGGGCCAGGTCACCCTGCAGGGCCGCGCCTGGTCCGGGTGGGCGCCGATCGACCGCGTCGAGATCAGTACCGACGCGGGCCTCACCTGGCACGACGCCAAACTCGATGCCACCAGCAACGAAGACCTCGCCTGGCGCGCCTTCTCCTACGACTGGCAGGCCACCCCGGGTGAGCACGTCCTCACCTGCCGCGCCCACGACGAGAGCGGCCGCACCCAACCGATCGAGGCTCCGTGGAACCGCGGCGGCTTCGCCAACAACAGCGCGCAGCGCCTCACCGTCCTGGTCACCTGAATCCCGCGTGTCGCAGGCCGGCATCCCCGTCGCCCGGTCACATGATGGAACTGGGCAACGCACGCATCTCGAGCAGGAGAAACGGGCGATGAACGGGACTGCATTGCATCTGCACGCGCGGATCTTCCGGACCGGCACGGGCTGGTACGCCGATGTCGACGACGAACTGGATCCGCAGCCGGACAACCCGCAGTGGTGTGGGCTCTATCACTCGCATCGAGCCGCCATCGACGCCGCGTGCGCGCACATCGCCGCCCGGAACCTCCACCGCATCCAGCAACTCGGCACCCCGACGCTGACTGCCTGAATCGCTACGAGTCACCCTGGAGACGAGCTCGGGCTGCTTCGATGTCGGGGACGTGTTGTTCGGCCCAGAGCCGGACGGCGCGGAGTGGGATGAGCAGGGAGCGGCCCAGTGGTGTCAGGGCGTACTCGACGCGAGGCGGGTTCTCGTCGTACTCGTGCCGGCTGATCAGGCCGTCGGCTTCCAGGGACCGCAGGGTCTCGGTCAGGACCTTCGGGGTGATGCCCTGGATGTGCGCCTTCAGTTCGGTGAAGCGGCGAGGTCCGTCGTCCAGGGCGTTGACGACGAACACGGTCCAGCGGGCTCCGATGCGGTGCAGCACGGTGCGGCTCGGGCAGGTCGCTGCCATCACGTTGTACGCCTTGCCCATCGGTGCTCCCGGTTCCGTTGTAGATACCGGTATCAAATCCATACCGTGGCTCCCAAGTCTACGAGAGGGAGTGACACACATGGAGCGGATCCTGGTCATCGGCGGTGCACGAGCGCTCGGCGCGGCCGTGGCGAGGCGTGCGGTGAAGGACGGGTACGACGTGGTTGTCGGTGCGCGTGACCTGGCGGCGGCCGACGCGCTGGCGCGCAAGATCGGCGCCACTGCGATGCGGATCGACCTGCAGGACGAGTCGACGATCGGCGCCGCGGCTGAGCGGCTGAAGGACGGAATCGATCACCTCGTGACGACCGGTTCGGCTCCGCACGACGTTCGCACGGCCGAGCTGGATCGCGACAAGGTGGTGGCCGCGTTCACCGCCAAGGTGGTGGGCCCGCTGCTCGTCGCCAAGCACTTCGCCTCGGTCCTGCGGCCGACCGGGTCGATGGTGATGTTCTCCGGCGTCGTCGGCTGGCGGCCTGGGCCGGGCTCGCTGGTCAAGGGGATCACGAACGGTGCGGTCGAGTACGCCGCGCGCCACCTGGCCGCGGATCTCGCTCCGGTGCGGGTCAACGCCGTCTCGCCCGGTGTCGTGGACTCGGGCGCCTGGGATCGCCTGGGTGAGGGCAAGGCCAGGTTGCTGAGCAGGAGCGCCGCCGGCACGTTCGTCGGACGCCACGGCGAGACCGAGGACGTCGTCGACACGGTGATGTGGCTCCTCCGCGCGGGCTTCGTCTCCGGCGAGACGATCCACATCGAGGGCGGCGCCCGCCACAAATCCGCCTGACACCTGGTGTCGCGCGTCGGCCGGCCGACATCGTGCAGGCGGCATTCCGGACCGCCGCCCCTACTCGGGCTCGTTCTCGGCGTGGCCTCCAATCTTGAACGGGGTGGTGGTTCCTTCGTACATCAGGTGGGTCATCAGACCTTCGCTGGCGTGCGGGAGGTTGTGACAGTGGTCCATCCAGAGGCCCGGGTTGTCGGCGAGGAAGGCGATCTCGTACGTTTCGTCGTCGCCGACTTCGAGGGTGTCGACCCACCACGGGGTACCGGTCGACGGGGTGCCGTTGCGGGACAGGACGACGGCGTGGTGGCCGTGCAGGTGCATCGGGTGGGCCTGGCCGGAGGTGTTGCTGATCGTCATCCGGACCACGTCGCCCTCGGCCACCATGAACATCGGCACGTCCGGGAACTTGTGCCCGTTGATGGTCCACCACAACCCCGGTACCCCGTCGAGGAACCCGGGTCGCCGGCCGATCCGGTACTCGAACGACCGGTCAGCCGCCTTCGGATCAAGTCCAAGGGGTGCCGGTGTCCCATAACTCAACAAGTCAACGGTCCCCGACGGCAACGCATCACCCGGTGGATCCATTCCAGCCGGCGCGAGACCCAGCGAAACCCCGCCGGCTTCCAGTCGCACACCCCCGGCCGGCACGGTCACCTCGAAGTCGGCCCGAGCACCGGCCGCCAACGGAAAGGCGTCCGTCACCGGCGTGGGACCGTTCAGCTCCCGACCGTCCACGGCCACGACCCGGTACGGCGCGCCCACCAACCCGACCCGGACCAGCGCGTTGTCCGTGTTGATCACCCGAACCCTCAACAAGGTGCCTGCAGCAACATCCTGGCGCGCCGATCCGGTCCGCCCGTTGAGGGTCCGGCGGCCGTCGTAGGTGTGGATCGCGGCCACCACGTCCTTCGGCGATCCGCCGATCACGATCGTGCCGAACAACCCGTTGCGGACCTGTTCGCTCGACACCTGGTGCGAGTGGTACCAGTACGTGCCCGGCTCGTCGGCGACGAAGCGGTACACGTGCTTCCCACCCACCGGTACCGCGTCCTGGGTGACTCCGGCGACACCGTCCTCGGCGTTCGGTACGTCGATCCCGTGCCAGTGCAGCGTGGCTCCGTCCGCGACCGACTCGTTCACCAGGGTCACCTGGACGAGGTCACCGACGTCGGCCCGGATCAGCGGACCCGGGGACGTCCCGTTGAGCGTGTACCCGTCGACCGTCTCACCCGACGCCAGCGTGACCTTCTGCTTCCGCGCGACCAGGGTCGCCGTGACGTCCGGTACGCCGTTCGCCGGGCCGGCCAACTCGGTCACGCTCCGGGCACCGTGGTGACCACCGTGATGCCCACCCGGCGCGGAGACCGGCCCGCCTCCGTGGTCGGCGTACCCCATCTCCGCGGCCGAGTACTCGTCGGGGACCAGGCTGGTCGCCCAGAGGTACGCCAGCGGCACCAACACCGCCAGCGTCACCCCCAGAGCAACCAGCCGATTCCGCACCCGGGACTTCCGCCTCGGCCGATCACCGGCCGCCAACTCCGCGGCCGAGGGGGACTCCGGACCTGGGTCGTCAGCCATGGGTCGCGGCCGGGTCCGCCGCGGTCCGGCTCACCGACCCGGACGCGCTCCGGGACGCGGCTCCTGCGACGCCTGCGATCGCCAGACCGTTGATGCCGTGCAGCACGCCCAGCGCCGGGAGTCCGAAGGACACCACGGCCAGCGCGAACTGCAGCGCCACCAGCCCGACGACCACGCCGGCGAGCATCCGCCCGCGCGGTACGTCAGTCAGGAAGGACACGATCAGGAACACCAGCGCCAGCAACCCGATCACGCTGCCCGCGATGCTGTGGTAGCTCTGGCCGAGGTTGCTGTAGTCGGCCCCGATCGTGGCGCCGTCCTCGGCGTCCCCGGCGATGGTGAACCCGGCCAGCGCGATCGACGCGACCTGGAGCACCACCGCCAAGGCGATCAGCGACGCCAGTCCCCGGTACGCCGCCCTCATGCGCGGTGCTCCTGACGGCGCTTCTTGTAGATGATCACGCCGGCCACGATCAGCAGCAGCGGCAGGATCGGCGGGTGTCCGCCGCCGACGACGCAACCGATCGACAGCAGCACGCCGAGCACGCCCAGCGCGACGAGCAGCGGGAACGGAATCCGCCCGAACGGCCCCTTCGCCGCCCACGGCGGCCGCCCACCGGCCCCACCACCGGCAGCAGCCCCACCGGAAGCGGGACCACCCGACTCGGCAGCGGTCCACGGCGGCCGCGTCCAGCCCCAAGGACCGGCCCACTGCTCCTGCCCCGAACCACCCGAGGTCGAGGCAGGACCAGAGGTACCGGCGGAACCAGCCTGGTGCTCCCCGGGAAGATCCGCGAAGAGCGCGCCCAGATCGGCGCCGGTCTTCGCCTGCAGGGCCTCGCCGACGCGCTCGGTGTGCTCGTCCGCGCTCAGCCGGCCCGCTTCGTAGTGCTCGCCCAGACGCCGGACGGCGTCCTCACGTTCCTGGTCGCCGATGCGGACCTCGCCGCCCGGCCGCTGCTCGTTCATGACACTCCTCGGTGCTCGCTGTTTCCGACTGCACCGATCGTGTCGTCCGGACCCCCGTCCCCGCGTCGCCTCGGCGGCTACACCTCACCTACTCCAAGGGGAGGCCGCTGCGCCCGGTGAAGCAGGACGACGTACTCCCCCGGGCGTACACGCACCCAGGGGAGCACTCAGGGTCGGACCGCGGTCAGGACGCCGCGGCGAGTACCTGGTTGACCTCGTCGTTGGCCTCGACCAGGTCCGCCGGGTCGGTCTCGAACGCCATCACCGAGTCCATCGCCGGGCTCATGATCGCGGTCAGGTCGGCCGCGTTCGGGCTGGCCGGGTAGGCGAACGTGGCGCCCGCGGCGACCGGTTCGAGGAACGGCGTGATGTCCCAGCCGTCTGCCTTGAACGCGGCGGTGGCGGCCGGCATGCACTCCTTCACCGCCGGGAACACCACACCCGCCTTGGCGACGATGTCCTGCGCCTGCTTCGAGCCGAGGAACTTCACCCAGGCCCAGGCCGCCTCCTGGCGGGTGGTGCCCGCCCAGATGGTGTCCGCGAGCCCGTTCATCATCGACATCCGCTTGCCGTTCGGACCCTCCGGCAACCGGGCCAGCTTGGTCTTCACCTTGCCCAGGCCGGAGTAGGCGCCCATCATCCAGGACCCGTTCGGGGTGATCCCGTACTTGCCCGCACCGAAGGTCGCGGTGACGTCGACACCGGACTTCGCCTGCGCCAGCGTCGGCATGTACCCCTTGGTGATGAGGCCGCGCCACCAGGCGATCGTCTCGGTGAACTTCGGGTCGCCGTAGAAGAACCTGGTCCCCCACGGTTCGCCCTCGGAGTACTTCCAGCCGTTCGACGCCGCGTACCAGCTCCAGCTGGTCTGGCCGTCGTTGCCGCCGCCGTCGGCGAACCCGAGACCGTGCACCTTCACGGTCTCCTTGTCGAACCCGGGCTGGTCACCGCGCCGGCCCTTGGCGTCGACGGTGAGCCGGCGGACGATCTCCTCGAACGTGCCGCCGTCCTGGGGGTTCCAGGTCATCGAGTTCAGCTGCTCGGTACTGATCCCGGCCGCCTCGGTGAACGCGCTGTTGTAGAAGTACGCCTCGGTGTCCCAGTCCTTCGGCAGGCCGTACCGCTTGCCGTCGGCACCGACCCAGCGATCGGCCAGGCCCTGCTGGTAGATCCCCAGATCGACACCGTCCTGCGCGACGAAGTCGTCGATCGGCAAGACCTGTCCCTTGTCGGCGAACAGCGGGTACTTCGCCGAGTGCGAGGTGAACACGTCCGGCGCGGTCCCCGAGATGAATCCGGTGACCAGCTTGGACCAGTAGTCGTTCCAGCCGTACTGCTCGATGGTGACCGTGTACTGCGGGTTCTGCTCGTGGAACGCCTTCGCCGCCTCCGCGTACATCGGCAGCTGCGCGGAGTCCCACAACCAGTAGATGACCTCGCCGGTACCCCGCGACGCGGCGCCGTTGTTGCAGCCGGCCACCGCGGTGGCGGCGATCCCGGCCAGTCCGGCCTTCAGCAGTGATCGTCTCGAAAGTGTCATCGGAAACCTCACTTGATCCCGGAGAAGCCGATGGAGTTGGTGATCCGCTTGGCGAACGCCAGGAACAGGATGATCATCGGCAGCGCCGCGATCAGCGTCGCCGCCATCAGCCCGGCCCAGTCCGGCGAACCCTGCGGCGTCTGCGACCGGAACACGCCCAGCGCGACCGTCAGTACCCGCACGTTCTCCTGCTGCCCGACCAGCAACGGCCAGAAGTAGTCGTTCCAGGAGTTGATGTAGGTCAGGATCGCCAGCGTCGTGATCGGCGCCGCGCTCATCGGCAGGATCAGCCCGAAGAAGATCTTCCGGTGCCCGGCCCCGTCGATCATCGCCGCCTCCTCCAGTTCCCGGCTGATGCCGAGGAAGAACTGGCGCAGGAAGAAGATCGCGAACGGGGTCATGAACGCGCCCGGCAGGATGATGCCGGCGAAGCTGTTCAGCAGGCCGAGGTTCTTGATCAGCACGAAGTTCGGCAGCGTGGTGAAGATCGGCGGCACCATCAGCGCGGCCAGGAACACCGCGAACACCTTGTCCCGGCCGGGCCAGCGCAGCCGGGCGAACGCGTAGGCCGCCATCGCGCTGAAGAACACCTGGCAGACCGTGGTGACCGTGGCCACCACCAACGAGTTGCGCAGGTACAGCCAGAAGTTGACCGAGGCACCGGATCCGCCCTGGGCCTGCGCCTCCTCGACGGTCGCCAGCCCGAGGACGCGCTTGAACGCGCCGAGCGTGGACTCCACCGGGAGCAGCGAGTTCGGGTTCCCGGCCAGCTGGGTGTTGTCGGAGAACGCGGTCCGCAGCATCCAGTAGAACGGGAACAGGGTGAGCAGCATCAGCACGATCAGGACGATCCACGCGACCGTGCGGCCCGGGTTCAGGGTGCGCCTCATGACAGGTCACTCTCCTTCGCCCGCAGCAACCGCAACTGGAGCAGCGAGACGATCGCGAGAATGGCGAACAGCACCATCGCCATCGCCGAGGCGTACCCGAAGTCGAACCGGGTGAAAGCCCGCTCGTAGATGTAGTAGTAGATCACCCGGGTCGCGTTGATCGGGCCGCCCTGGGTGGTCACCGCGACCGTGTCGAAGATCTGGAACGACCCGATGATCGTCACCACGGTCACCATCACCAGGACCGGCCGCAGCAGCGGCAGGGTGATCCGCCAGAACGTCTTCATCTCGGTCGACCCGTCCACCGCGGCCGCCTCGTAGACGTACGGCGGGATCGTCTGCAGGCCGGCGAACACCAGGAGCGCCGTGTAGCCCATGTGCCGCCAGATGTTGATCCCGGCCACGGTCGGGATCGCCCAGGCGGAGTCGCCGAAGAAGGCGACCGGGTCGATCCCGATCCAGGTCAGCGCCTGGTTCACGATGCCGACCTGGAAGTCGAGCATCCAGTACCAGACCAGCGCGACGACGACGTTCGCGACCAGGTACGGCAGCAGGATCACCGCTCGCACCGTGATCGACTTGGTCAGCCGGTACATCAGCATCGCGATCAGCACGGCCAGCACGGTCTGCAGGCCGATGTTGATCGCGACGTACTCGACCGTGACGACGAGCGCGTTCCAGAAGAACCCGTCGTGGATCATCCGCTCGTAGTTCTTCAGCCCGGTGAACTCCGGTGGCGACAGCAGGCTGTACTGGGTGAAGCTCAGGTACGCGCCTCGCAGGGTCGGCCAGATGTAGAAGACCACGAACCCGAGGGTGGCCGGGCCGAGGAAGATCAGCGCGACCTTCAGGTCCCCCAGGTTTCGTCTTTTCCGTCCGGGTGGTGCACTCGTCGTCGCGGTCAAGGGCGATCTCCTCCTCAGTCGACTGCCGTCACGTCCAGCAGGATCGCGTTCTCGGGCCACTGCGCCGGGACCTGGACCCCGACGGCGGCGAGGGTCGCCCCGTTCAGTTCCACCTGACCGCCGTCGACCCACCACGGCGCGGTCCGCGGTTCCGGCCCGGGCGTCGCGGTCCGCGCGACCCGGTACGTCCGCCGCGGGTCGAGACCGGGGAGCCGGACCCGGCCCAGGTCGGAGGTGATCGACTGGGTCAGCTGCACCGCGGAGTACACCGCGCGCGAACCGTCCTGGGCCACGACTCCGTGCAGGAGGAAGTCCTCCGAACCCCGGTCGGCACGGACCACCCGGCCGGTGTGCAGAAGCGGCCGCAGTTCCTTGTGCAGTGCGACCCACCCTGCCAGCTCCTGGCGCTCCTCCGGGCTCGCCGCGCTGATGTCCCATTCGATGCCGAAGTGGCCGAACAACGCCGTCGTCGCCCGGAACGCGAGGCTCTGGGTCCGGCCGGTGGTGTGTGCCTTCGGCGGGCCGACGTGGCAGCCGATCAGCTCCGGCGGCAGCAGCAACTGCGTGTACCGCTGGATCTTCTGCCGCTCCAGCGCGTCGTTGCTGTCACTGCCCCAGACCCGGTCGGTCCGCTCCAGCACGGCGAGGTCGACGCGGGCGCCGCCGGACGAGCAGGACTCGATCTCCAGCCCTGGGTGCCGCTTCTTCAGCTCGTCGATCAGCCGGTACAGCGCGAGCGTCTGCTCGTGGATCCCCGCGGTCCCGGTCAACTGGTTGCCGCCGTCAACGAAGTCGCGGTTGTGGTCCCATTTCAGGTACGAGATGTCGTACTCGGTCAGGAGCGAGTCCAGCCGCTCCAGGATGTAGTCGTAGGCCGCCGGGATGCCCAGGTTCAGGCCCTGCTGGTGCCGCGCGGTCGGCGGCATCCGGTCACCGGTGGCGAGGATCCACTCGGGGTGCTCGCGGGCCAGGTCGGAGTCCGGGTTCACCATCTCCGGCTCCACCCACAGACCGAACTGCAGGCCGAGTCCGGTGACGTGGTCGACGAGCGGGTGCAGGCCCTTCGGCCAGATCCCCTCGTCCACGTACCAGTCGCCGAGGCCGGCGTGGTCGTCGCGGCGGCCGCGGAACCAGCCGTCGTCGAGCACGAACCGCTCGGCCCCGACCTCGGCGGCCGCGTCCGCGAGCGCCTTCAGCTTGTCCAGGTCCAGGTCGAAGTAGACCGCTTCCCAGGTGTTCAGCACGACCGGGCGGTCCGTCGTCGGGTGCGTCGCCCGGGCCCGCAGGTACTGGTGGAACCGTGCGGACACCGCGTCCAGTCCGACGCCGTACGACCCGTAGATCCACGGAGTGCTGTATGTCCCCTCCGACTCCAGCCGGCCCTCACCAGGCAGCAGGAGCTCGCCGCCGCCGATCACGGCGTACCCGCTCATCCCGCGCTCGGCGTACGACCGGTGGTTACCGCTCCAGGCGGTGTGGACGGCCCAGATCTCGCCGGTGCCGAAGTCGAAGCCGCGCGTCCCCGCGATCAGCAGCAGCGTCGCGTCCGCGCCGGTCCGGCCGCGCCGGTTGTCGCGGACGTGCGCCCCCTGCGTGAACGCGTGCCGCTGCGGGTGCCGCTCACCGATGTGTCGGCCGGTCATGTCGAGCAACTCGGTCGCCTCGGTCGGCACCGGCAGCGCGAGCACCAGCCCGTCGACGGTGTACGCCGAGTCGCCGGTGTTGGTCAGGTCCGCCTTGGTCCGGACCAGCCCGGAGTCGGTCAGTTCGATGTGCAGGGCAACCTTCAGCCCGGCCACCGGATCGGCTGCCTGGACGGTCACGCCGTTCTCGGCCTGCGCGACCGACTCGAGCTGGAACGCGGCGGAGAAGTCCTTGCCGTCGCGGTGCCCGGACAGTCCCGGCAGGCCGAACCAGCCCGCGGAGTACTCGGGGATGATCGCGACCGGCTGGTTGTCGTCGAGCCCGTTGCCGGCCTGGACCGCGCCGGCCCCGCGCCGCAGTTCGAGCAGAGCGGGTTCCGTCAGCTCGCCGAGATCGGCGCCCCAGTGGAGGACGGAGGGGAGGGCCGGCCCGGAGCAGTCCAGCACGAGGCTGACCCCTCCGGCGCGGAGCTGCAGCACCTTGATGTTCGACACTGTTGATTCACTCTGCTTTCTGATTGATTTCAGGACGGAACTAAATACCCTGATACGCCGGATGTCAATGCTTCACGAAGTTAAGTAAATACGCCAGCCCTGTAGGCGGCCTTCTACAACGAAGGAAACGGCCGGCCACTGTGCGTGGCCGGCCGTTCTCAGGGGCGAGTCAGCGGGTAAGGCCCGCCCTCCGGACCGATCGGAGCCAGCCGTCGACCCTGGTGACATCCGGTACCGCAGGAAGCACGGTCTTCCGCAGCGCCTCGTCCAGTTCCGCGTGCAACGACAACCGCCAGCGCTCGACCTCGTCCCACGGGACCATGCCGGCCCTGATCGCGAGCAGCCGGTCGCGGTCCGGGCCGACGTCGACGGCCAGCTCGCCCTCGGTCAGCAAAGTACGGGCCGCGAGCAACAACCGGATCAGGTGCATGACGTGCTTCCACTTCGGCGCCCCGTCCCGGCGGAAGTCGGCCTCCAGCTTCTTGAACTGGCTCAGCACGTACCCGGAGTACGTCTGGTATGCCAGCTGGGACAGGAAGGCGCGCCGCAGTCCGACCAGTTCCTCACCGAGTGGGGTCTGGGTCACCACGAGCGGCGAGTGCAGCACTTCGAGCAGATTCGGGTTCGCCTTCAACGCGAGTTCGCAGAACCGCTCGACCTCCCAGGAGAACCACTCCGGCTCCGGCCCGTCCACGTGCGTCGGGGGCTTGGCCAGCGACCAGAACGCCTCGGTCGGCGCGACGTAGACGCCGCGGGTATCGGTGTCGGACTCGTCCGTGGCCAGCCCGAACGCACGCGACCCGACGACCGCCGCGTAGATCGTGTGCTCCCGCACCAGCCGATCCCCGTCCGGCGGCTCGACCGCGATTGCCTCGTCCTGGTACGCCGCGCGCAGGCTGAGCTGATCCCGCCGCGCGTCCGCGATCCTCCCGTCGACCAGGTGGATCTCGTACTGCCCGTCACGCGTGATCCCGCCGACCCGGCCGGTGGCGCCGCGTTGCGCGACCCCGTCGGCCCGATCCGGTCGCGCGACCCGGAGAACGACCTGCGTCCCGACCGGCAACTGCGGTCCCTCGACACCCATGCCGCCCATGCTGCCGGACAACCGGACCTCCACCACTCACTAACCTCTCACCTCCCGCTGTCCGCCGCCTCCCTTGGGGTCGCGGCGGCGGAATTGCGGTGGTTGGTGAGTGGTGGAGGTCCGCGGCGGCGTATTGACAAATGAAACTGTCAATATGAAGCTGGGCGCATGAGGTTGCTGGAGGGGCCGGACGAGGTGCGGGCGGCGTTGTCGCCGTTGCGGCGGCAGTTGCTGGGGCTGTTGCGGGAGCCTGCTTCGGCGACCCAGCTCGCGGCGGCGCTGGAGTTGCCGCGGCAGCGGGTGAACTACCACCTGAAGGAGCTGGAGAAGGCCGGGCTGGTCGAGCTCGTCGAGGAGCGGCAGCGGCGCGGCTTCGTCGAGCGGATCCTGCGGGCGTCGTCGGCGGCGTTCGTGGTGGACCCGTCGGTGATGCAGGGCGAGTTCACCCGGATGCACGACCAGTACGCGGCCGAGCACCTGGTGGAAGTTGCCGCGGGCACCGTTCGCGAGGTGGCCCGGATGCAGGGCGAGGCGGACGCGGCCGGGAAGCGGCTGCTGACGTTCACGGTGGAGGCGGAGGTGCGGTTCGGCGAGCCGGGCGACGTGCACCGGTTCACCGACGAGCTGGCCGCCGCCGTGCAGGACGTGATCGACCGGTTCGACACGTCCGGGGGCAGGCCGTACCGCCTGGTCGCCGGCGGCCACCCGGCACCCCGCGGTACCGACGAGGCCGGATCGAAGACGAACGAAGGGGACGCAAGGTGAGCGAGGAGACGCCGAGGATCGAGGTGACCGTGGCCGCGCCCGTCGAGGCGGTCTGGCAGGCGCTGCGGGACAAGGAGAAGATCCGGCACTGGCACGGCTGGGAGTACGACGGACCCGAGGGCGGGCTGGAGCAGGAGATCGACCTGATCTACTTCAGCGACTTCAGCGAGGACCCGGGGGCGCACGTGCTGCAGCTTCAGGGCGAGAAGGGTGGCGACCGGTTCGAGGTGGAGGCGGTCGAGGGTGGCTCGCGGGTCCGGCTGACCCGGGCGCCGCACAGCGACGACCCCGAGTGGGACGCGTACTACGACGACATCACCGAGGGCTGGACGACGTTCCTGCAGCAGCTGCGATTCGCGCTCGAGGCGCATCCGGGTGAGGCACGGCGGACGCTCTTCTACTCGGGGACGGCCGGGGAGTCGGCAGCGGCCGCGCTGGGGATCACGGCGCCGGTCGGAGCTCCGTACGCGCTGGACCTGGCCGGCGAGAAGGCGACCGGGCGGGTGTGGTTCCGGTCGGAGCACCAGGTCGGCGTCACGGTCGACGGTTGGGGCAACGGGTTGCTCGTGCTGAGCCACACCGCGCCGGGCGAGCAGAAGCCGGCCGGCGCCGAGATGGCGGTGCTCACGCTGTACGGCGTCCCGGACGACGAGCGGGCCACGATCGACGAGCGCTGGCGGACGTGGTGGACGCCGCGCTTCCCCGAGGCGAAGGGCTGACCGCACTGCGGTAGCGGTGAGCTCGAGGCTCACGTGGCACCACGGTGACAGTGCGCAAACTTGTCAGCACGCTCGGTCTGGTGCCGGCGGTTACCGGCAGGTATGTTCGCGCTGCACAGTGGCTGCCACGGGGTCCGAGCGGCCGCTGACCTTCGGCGAGAGAGGCCTTCCGCCCATGAGCCTGCGCAGTCGTCGTCTGTCCATCGCCTCCGCTTCCCTCCTGCTGACCACCGGCGCCCTGGTCGCCACCGCCCCCGCGGCCCACGCCGACGGCCCGGGCACCGGTACGCCGTACGTGGTGACCGTCGGCGATTCGTACATCTCGGGGGAGGCCGGTCGGTGGGCCGGCAGCTCGAACAACTCCGAGACGCCCGCCGACGCACTCGGCGCGCACGCGTACCACGACAACGCCGCCGGGACCGGCGAGCAGATCGCGAAGTGCCACCGCAGCCGGTCCGCCGAGGCGTACATCGGCGGCGGCGTCGGTGGGATCAACCTCGCCTGCTCCGGCGCCCGGACCACGACGTCGGCCGGGAACGACTTCAAACCCGGGCTCGACTTCTACGACAACGGCGCGGGCCGGCAGGGTCAGGCCAAGCTGCTGCAGCAGTTCGCCACGACGCACAACGTGCAGCAGGTGGTCGTGTCGATCGGCGGCAACGACTTCAACTTCGCGTCGATCGTGACGTCCTGCGTGACCGACTTCCTGACGTCGCCGTCGTGGTACCCGGACTACTGCAAGGACGACTCCTCGGTGGTCGCGAACTTCACCGCGGCCAACATCACCGCGGTCCGGGCCCGGATCGCGGCCTCCTTCCAGAACCTGCGGACCGCGATGCGCGCCGCGGGGTACGCCGACAACACCTGGACGTTGCTGGTCCAGACCTACCCGTCCCCGATCCCGTCGGCGAGCGGGTTCCGGTACGGGCAGAGCGGGTTCACCCGGCAGAGCGTCGGCGGCTGCGGCTTCTGGAACGCGGACGCCGACTGGGCCAACGCGACCGCGCTCCCCACGATCAACAACACCGTCCGCGCCGCGATCGGCCAGTCCGGCCTGACCAACACGCGGGTGCTCGAACTCCAGTCCGCGTTCAACGGCCGCCGGCTCTGCGAGAAGACGGTCGGCCTGTACGAGGAGGTGGGCCTGTCCTCCTGGACGCAGCCGGCCGCCGTCGACAAGACCGAGTGGGTCAACCAGATCCGCACGGTCACCACGGTCGGCTCGAACTACTACCTCCAGGAGTCCCTGCACCCCAACTACTGGGCCCAGCTCGCGACCAGGTCCTGCGTCCGCCAGGCCTACACCCAGCACCGCGGCGGCACCTGCACGATCGCCGGCACCGGCCTCGTCAACGGCGAACCCAGGATGACCTTGAACTGACCTCCCAGGGAGAGCTAGTAGCGGTTCTGCCCGTAATACTGCAAGGCACGAACGACGTCCTGCCGCTTTGCTTTCAAAGGACCGAGCGGGCAGGCCGCTACAGCTTCAAATGCAGGGACGTAGTAAGCGCCGACACCCGCCTTGGCAAGCGGCGGATACACGGTGGCGTACCGCGTCCAGGCGACAACCGCAAGGTTGCCATCGACTCGGGTGACGTCCACCCGATCGATTAGTTCCCACGGTAGCCACGCGTTGCTTTTGGCGAAGAACACCTGGATCCCGGCCATACCGATCTCCAACCGAATCGGTCGCATCGCCATCCGCCACAACTTGACGACCAATATGACTTCGATGCCGAGGCAGCCAAACGCAGCCAGCCGCCACAGTCCGTCGCCGAAGATCACCCCGAGCGAGGTCAAGGCCGCGAGCATCATGTATAGAGCGACAGCAGTCCAGTACATATGCTGACGGCCCTCGAAGACGACATACCCGGATGATGGATTTCCTCGCCGAGCCTGAAATGGATCCCATCCAGGGACTCGAAGCTCAGGGCCTACCGACTCAGACTCCGCCTGTTCAGGTCGCGGGTCTATCCGGACTGTTGGCCGCTCAACCGCAGCAGATGTCCTGAGGATTCGCACCATCGTCATCTGTGTGTAGGCGCGGCCGGTGAAGGACGCTTCGTCACGCAGGATCGACAAGAGTTCCTGAGGCGAGATTTCTTCAGCCAGCATGGCCTCGACGTGCTCCCGGTCGAGAAGAATAAGCTCCAGTCGTTCGCCTTGAAGCAGGTCTGCGAGCGCCTCATCGGTGTATCCGGCCATGGAGACGAAGATGCCGTACGTACCGCCGAGCCGCTGGCGCAGGCGCTTCTGCAATTTCGCCAGATGACCGGTGTCAGCCTTCGCCTGCGTCCACTTCGCTTCGAGGATGAAGCGGGCGTCACCGATCACGAAAGCGACGTCGATCTCGCCAGCGGATCGCTGATCGGCCCTCGACTCGATTCCGTAGCTACGCAGCAACTCCGCGAGCCAGCCATTGAACCTCTGCCCTCGAGCCTGCGGCGTCATCCCGCCAGAACGATCCCGCAATGCCTGGTACGCCGTTCGCAGGTCTTCTCGAGCGGCGAATGACATAGCCGAATTTTACCGACGTCGCGGTCCAGCGTAAGCGCTGACATCCAGCCGAATGTGGCTGCCCGCACGCCTCGGCGCAGCTAGTTGGAACCCAGACTGCTGTTGGGCGACCCACTCCCATGCCCGCTCGGGACCGGCAGGACTCCGAGGCCGTCCAGGGCCACGGAGAGAACGTGTTCGCGCTGGGCGGCGGTGGCGAAGTCGACCCCGGCGATCCCGCTGGCCAGCCGCATCACGTCGTCGATCGTCACGTCGGGACGGACCTGGCCGCTCGCCTGTGCGCGGTCCAGCAACGGCCCCCCGGCCTGGTACAGCGCCTGCCGGCACGCGTCATAGGTGGCGGACTCGCGGTTCAGGCCGGCGGCGAGGGGCCGCTTGGCGCCGATGTACTCGACGAAGCGGTGCAGCCAGACCGACAGCCCCTCCCACGGGTCGAGGTCCGCGGACTCCTCCGCGGTCCGGCAGACCGCCTCGACCTCGGCGATGTAGACGTTCTCGATCAACTGCTCGCGGGTCGGGAAGTTCCGGTAAAGCGTCGCGATGCCCACTCCGGCGCGGCGCGCGATCTCCTCCAGCGCCACGTCGGCGCCCTGCTCGGCGAAGGTCTCCCGAGCCGCCTCGAGGATCGCGTCGTAATTGCGTGCGGCGTCGGCGCGGTGAGGCCGCGGCAGGCGTAGGGGGGTCAGGTCGATCACTGCGTTCTTCTCCTCGCCGAACTTGAAAGTGGAGGGTACCTATCACTATAGTGATAGGTACCCTCCAGATAACTGGAGGCTCGCTCTCAGTCTAGCCCGGTCGGGCAGAAGGAACCCAGTCATGACCACACCGATCGACTCCGCGGCCCGCCGCGGGATCGCGCTCGCGCTCATCCTCGGCTGCCAGCTGATGATGGTGCTCGACACCTCGATCATCACCACCGCACTCCCCCACGTGCAGCGTGAGTTCGGCTTCTCCGAGGCCGGCCTCTCCTGGGTGCAGAACGCGTACGTCCTAGCCTTCGGCGGCCTGCTCCTGCTCGGCGCCCGGGCCGGCGACCTGCTCGGCCGCCGCCGCGTCTTCGTCGCCGGAGTGGCTCTGTTCACCCTCGCGTCACTCGGCGCCGGGCTCGCGCTGAACGCCGAATGGCTGGTGCTCGCCCGAGTCGCCCAAGGGCTCGCCGCGTCGCTCGCGATCCCGTCCACGCTCGCCCTGCTGGTCGCCAACTACCCCGACCCGGCCGGCCGGACCCGCGCGATCGCCCTTTACAGCGCGGTGATCGGGGCCGGTGGCAGCGTCGGCATCGTCATCGGCGGCGTCTTCACCGACCTGCTCTCGTGGCGCTGGGGCCTGCTCATCAACGTCCCGCTCGGGATCGCGATCGTCGCCCTCGCGTTCCGCTTCCTGCCCGAGACCGAACGGCGTACCGGGGTCTTCGACCTGCCTGGCGCGCTGACCTCGACGATCGGGATGAGCTCCCTCGTCTTCGGCTTCATCGGGGCCGCGGAGAGCGGCTGGGCCGACCCTGTGACCGTCGTCTCGTTCGTCCTGGCCGCGGTCCTCCTGGTCGCCTTCGTCGTGGTCGAACGCCGCGCCGCGCAACCGATCACCCCACTGCGCCTCTTCGCCAACCTCGAGCGCTCCGGCGCGTACGCGGGCCGCGTCCTGATCGTCGGCGCGACCTTCTCCACCTTCTACTTCCTCAGCCAGTACCTGCAGGGCGTCCTCGGCCTGAGCGCTCTGGCCACCGGATTCGCCTACGTCCCGATCACCGGCATGTTCTTCGCGATGGTGTACGTCGTCCGCCCGCTGCTCAACCGGCTCGGCCGCCCGGCCCTCCTGATCGCGTCCCTCGTCGTCGCCCTGGCCGGGATGACCTGGCTGACCCGCGTTGACGCGCACTCGTCGTACTTCCCGGACGTCCTGCTGCCCCTCCTGGTCCTCGGGGTCGGCCAGGGCATCGCGATCATCCTGATGACCCAGTCCGGCGTCGCCGGAGTCGAGGCAGACGACGCGGGCGCCGCCTCCGGGCTCGTCAACGTCGCCCACCAACTCGGCGGCTCGCTGGGCATCGCGATCCTCACCATTGTCTTCACCGCCCACACCAACCGCGCCGAGGGTTTCCGCGCGACCTTCACCGGCGCGGCGATCTTCTACGTGATCGCGATCGCCCTCGCGGTGGCGATGTTCCTCGGCACCCGCGCGGCCACTCGGACCCGGCCGGCCCAACCAGCCGCGGTCGCCGCGAAGTAGAACCAGAACAGGGCCCCGGCAGCTGATCACCGCTGCCAGGGCTCTGTTGTGGCCGGGGCTCGGTTCTGGCCGGGGCTCTGTTGCTTGTTGTCAGACCGCGGCCTGGACTTCAGCGGCTCGTTCGACGTCGCGCTCCCAGCCGGCCTCGGTCGGCGGGAGAATCACCCGCTCCACCCCGGCCTCGCCGTACGCCGCCAGCTTGGCCGCGTCGTCCCCGAACACCGGAGCGACCACGGTCACCGCGGGCCGCGGCCGCTCGTACTTCTCGGCCAGCTCCCCCAGTACCGCGAGCCGCGCGGCAACGTCCTCCACGGCCAGCCCGATCGACACCCACCCGTCCCCGAACTGGGCGGCTCGCTCCATCGCGCGCATCCCGTCCCCCGCCACCAGGATCGGCGGCACCGTCGCCCCAGGAGCAATGGCGACCTCGAGCCCGTCCGGGAGCGCGGCCGTCCGGCCGGCGATCAGATCGGGGAGCACCCGCAGGGACTCATCGGTCAACCGGCCACGGTCCTGGTACGACACTCCGGCCGCCCGCCAGCCGATATCGCCGTGCGCCGGATTCCCCGTCCCGACCCCGAGCAGCATGCGATCCCCGGAAACGAACTGCAACGAACTCACCTGCTTGGCCGCCCAGGCCACCGGTCGCAGGGCCAGCAACATCACCCCGAACCCGACCCGAATCCGCTCGGTCACAGCCGCCGCTGTCGCCAACACAACAGTGCTGTCCAACATCGGCGCACTGGCCACCAAGTGATCCGTAGCCCACAAGGACTCCAACCCACCCACCTCAGCCGCCCGAGCCGCACCCCGAATATCCCCCAACACAGGCCGCCGCGGATCAGGAGTAGAAGTCGGCAGCAGCACACCCACCTTGATCGTCATACCGATCGCAACCCCGGCCGACGGCCCGCTCTTCCCACCTGGGCATGACAAAGCCCCGGCAGCTGGGCTGCCGGGGCTCGTGTTCGACTTCATCAGGGGTGGAGGTGGCGGGAATCGAACCCGCGTCCTTCAGCGTCGCAACAAGACTTCTCCGGGCGCAGTCTGTAGTGGCGTTTTCTCAGTCCCAGCGCTCGTACAGACACGTCGCTGACGGACTCAGTCACTGTTGATGTCCCGTGCTAGCCCCGTGACCGGGCTAACAAAGCAAGCTCCCTAGCTGAGGCCAGGAACCGGGGCGGAAGCATCCCCGGGCTGACCGCTTCTTTAAGTGCTCAGGCCGTCAGGCGGCGAGAGCGAAGCTACTGCGCGACTTAGAGTTGGCAGTTATTGGTTTCCAGAGATCGTTAACGAGATAACCCTGGATCCTCGGCCCGCTTCCCTTGAAACGTACGTCCAAAGTCGAAACCGTTCACCCCCTGTTGAGTTGTCAAACTCCTACGACCCGAGGGCCGCAGAAGACCAACACTACAGGGTCCAACACGACGCCCGCACCCGAGATTCCCCGGCGCGGCCGTCACCCGCCGTCACTTGATCAGCCGCAAGGTGAACGGGTAGCGGAACTCCGACCCGAGCAGCGCGGCCAGCCCACCGATCCCGGTCAGCACGAACCAGACCAGCCCGACGAGCGGGAACAGGAACCCGGTGAACCCGTCGGTGACACCCGTGACGATGCCGAGCAGCGCGAAGACGCCGAGCGCGCTGAGCTGGAAGTTCACCGCCTCGATGGCGTGCTTGCGAACCACCGGATTCTCCTTCCCCGAGGCAGCTGCGACGAGCGCCGGCCCGACGAAGAAGGTGGGGTACCCGAGCCAGTGCGTGAACGTCCCCAGGCCACGCGTCCGCCCGTCGTACTTCTGCACCGGCGCGGGCCGGCTGAAAGCAGCAGGGACATGGGTGGGGACCGGGCGGGACATCAGCCCGTCGAAGGACCCGTTCAGCTCGGCCCGGGTACGGGCCTTCAGCGCCAACTCGAGCCGCGTGTCGAACTCGAGGTGGGTCAGCCGGCCGTCGGCATACATCTCTTGCAGGATCTCGACCGCACGGTCCCGTTGGGCCGGCGTCACCAGCAGCTCTGAAGTGGACATGAATCCACTGTGCAATCGACCGCGCGCACAACCCATAGGGTTCCGCCCGGACCCACCCCTGAGCCAACCCCCGGCCGGCCACCGCGCGGGGCTCCACCCAGCACCGGGCAACCTGCGCGACCACCGTGAACAAGCACTCGGGGCCGCGGTCACCACATAACCTGTTCAAGGTCCCGAAACCCCCGGTCCCCGGTCACCGCGTGCTGTTCACGGACCCGACGAGTTGTCCGTCGTCCCGGCATGCGGTCCGAGGTCTCAGCCTGCTGTCCGAGGTCTCAGCCTGCCTACCGCCCCCGGCTCCGGTCCGACAGCGCTCGCTGTGCCTCGCGGCTGGCCTGCCGCTCGGCCAGGGCGTGCCGCTTGTCGTAGTCCTTCTTGCCTCGCGCCGTCGCCAGCTCGACCTTGGCGTAGCCGTCTTTGAAGTACAGGGAGAGCGGGACCAGCGTCACGCCGTCCTGCTCGACCGATTTGATCAGCTTCTGGAGCTCGTCGCGGTGGAGGAGGAGTTTGCGGGTGCGGCGGGGGTCGTGGTTGGTCCAGGTGCCGTGGGTGTACTCCGGGATGTGCATGTTCTGCAGCCAGAGCTCGTTCCCGCGGACGGCCGCGAAGGCGTCGACGAGGGAGGCCCGACCCAGCCGCAGGGATTTCACCTCGGTCCCTGTCAGCACGAGTCCGGCCTCCACCACGTCGTCGATGTGGTAGTCGTGTCGCGCCTTGCGGTTCTGCGCGATCGGCTTCTGGCCGGTCTGTTTCACCATCCGGCCAGTATCCCAGACGCCTACAGGTACTTCATCGGGTTAACCACCCGGCCGTCGCGGTACACCATGAAGTGCAGGTGACAGCCGGTCGAGTACCCCGTGCTGCCGACGTAGCCGATCACCTGGCCCTTGCGGACGTGCTGGCCGACCCTGGCCTTATACCGCGACAGGTGGTTGTACACGGTGGTGATCGAGTCGCCGCCGATGACGCCGTGGGAGATGAAGATCCGGTTGCCGTACCCGCCGTTGTAGTACCGGTCGGTGACGGTACCGCTCGCGGCCGCGCGGATCGGCGTGCCGCAGCCGGCGCCGAAGTCGGTCCCGTCGTGCAGCTTCCAGTACTTCAGGATCGGGTGGAACCGCATCCCGTACGGCGACGTGATGTAGGTGTTGATCGGGAAGCTGAGCCCACCGTCGTTGCCCGGGTCGTCCGGGACCGGGCGCGGTGGCCGGTTCTCCTTCTTCGCCTTCGCGCGTTCGGCAGCCTCCTTGGCGGCCTTCCGGCGAGCGGCCGCGGCCTTCTCGGCCCGGGCCCGGGCGATCAGGATCTGCTCGACCCGGCCGCGTTCGGCGACCAGCGAGTTGTAGTGGGACAGTTCGGCGTTCTTGTCCTTCTCCGCCGCCTGGTACGCCACCATCCGGGTGGCCGTGACCTGCGCGGCCGCCGCCTTGTCGGCCGCCACCTGCTGGGTGAGCCGGGTGACCTCCTGGACGGTCCGGGCCGCCTCGGCGCGTTGCGCGGCGACCTGGCGCTCCGCCTCGGCGAGTTTGGCCCGCTTGTTCGCGAGTTGCGCCTGGGCGTTGTTCAGGCCGGTGATGACCTTGCCCTGGATGCCGAACACGTTGCGCTGGACCTGCATCCCGGTGGCCAGGTCGGTCGGCGACGCGCCGCGCAGCACGATGGACAGCCCGACCAGGCTGTTCTGCTGCTGGTACGCCGACCGGACCGCACGCCCGGCGAGCTGGGTCTTCTCGGCGATCGCCTTCTCACCGTCGGCGACGTTGCCCTGGGCCGTCGTCAGCGCCTGCTCGGCCGCCTTGAGCTTGTTCGCGGCAACCACATCGGCGGCCTTCGCGGCGGCCAGCTTGCCCTGTGCCGCGGCGTACCTCGCCTGGACGGCCTTGTACTGCGCCTCGGCGCTGTTGTACGCGGCAACGGATTTGGACAGCTGGTCGTACGACTCGTGCAGATCGGCCTTGGACTGGTTGATCTGCGAGTCCAGCTGCTTCTTCTTGGCCTGGGGATCCGGTGGCTCCGCCTGGGCAGACGGCACCACCGCCAGGGCTCCGGCGGTCAGGGACAGGACAAGGCAGCAAGCGGCGACAAGCGTCTGCCGGCCGGGCGGTCGCGTACGCGACCGTCCGCTCGGTGTGGCGGTGGCGCCGATGCTGTCGTCTCGCTGGATGCTCGCCCGCTCACGCGGGTCCGCACCGGGGAAGGGCGAAACCACAGTCGACCCCTTGCTCTGGGTTGAGTTGTCGTGCTACCGAAGCACGATAAGTCACCCGGGTCAGACTTTGAGGTATTTCCGCGTTGTCAGGAATGTCGGAACCACCGCGAGCACCAGCCCGACGACCACCATGATCACGGTCGCCTGGAAGGTCTCGGCCGCGCCGACCCACTGCCAGACCCGGAACGTCTCCTGGGCGCGCTGCATGACCACGAAGTACACGCCGACCCAGAGGGTGCCGCAGGCAAGGACCGCACCGATCAGGGCCGCCAGCACCGCTTCCAGCAGGAACGGTAGCTGGATGTAGAAGTTCGAGGCGCCCACCAGGCGCATGATGCCTATCTCCCGCCGGCGGGCGTACGCGGCCAGCCGGATCGTGTTCGAGATCTGCATCAGCGCGGCGACCAGCAGCAACGCGGCCGCCACCAGGGCGCCGACTTGCAAGCCGTTCAGCGCCTTGAAGAGTGGATCGAGATACTGTCTCAGGTCCTGGACGGTGTCCACGCCGGGCAGACCGGCGACCGCGCTGACCAGGTTCTGGTACCGCTGTGGGTCCTTCAGCTTGACCCGGTACGACTCCTGCATCTGGTCCTCGGTGACCGTGCTGACGATCGGCGAGTCCTTGTAGAGCTTCTTGAACTGCTCGAAGGCTTCCTTCTTCGACTCGCCGAAGACGCCCTCCGGCGCGGTGTCCGGGCTGGACTCGATCACCTGCTTGATCCGGTTCTTCTGCTCCGTGGTCACCTCGGCGCCGGAGCAGCCGCGGCCGCCGGAGTCCTTGGTGCAGAGGAAGATCGAGATCTGGATCTTGTCGTACCAGTTGCCCTTCATCAGGTCGACCTGCTCGCGGGCGAGCAACGCGCTGCCGAACAGCGACAGCGAGACCCAGATGGTGACGACGACCGCGATCGTCATCGACAGGTTCCGCTTCAGGCCGATCCCGAGGTCGGAGAGGATGTAGTTCAAGCGCATCAGTCAGTCAGTCCCTGTCTCAGTGCTGGTAGCCGTAGACGCCGCGCGACTCGTCGCGGACGACATGGCCGTTCTCCAGCTCGATCACGCGCTTGCGCATCTGGTCGACGATCGACACGTCGTGGGTCGCCATCACCACGGTGGTGCCGGTGCGGTTGATCCGGTCCAGCAGCTTCATGATGCCGACCGACGTGCCGGGGTCCAGGTTTCCGGTCGGCTCGTCGGCGATCAGGATCATCGGCCGGTTCACGAACGCCCGGGCGATCGCGACCCGCTGCTGCTCGCCGCCGGACAGCTCGTCGGGGAGCCGGTCCTCCTTGCCGTCCAGGCCGACCAGCTCGAGCACCTCGGGCACGGTCTTGCGGATGTGCGAGCGCGGCTTGCCGATCACCTGCAGGGCGAACGCGACGTTCTCGGAGACGGTCTTGTTCGGCAGCAGCCGGAAGTCCTGGAACACGGTGCCGATCTGGCGGCGCATCTGCGGGATCCGCCAGCTCGCGAGCCGGTTCAGGTCCTTGCCGGCGACCATGATGTGGCCCTTGGAGGTCCGGTGCTCGCGCAGCACGAGACGCAGGAACGTCGACTTGCCGGACCCGGAGGTCCCGACGAGGAAGACGAACTCGCCCTTCTCGATCTCGACGTTCACGTTCAGCAGGGCCGGCTTGGACTGGCCCTCGTACGTCTTGGAAACATTCTCGAAGCGGATCACGGGCTATTCCGGCCGTGGTCGGGAACAGGGAGCAGCGCGCGGCCGGTCGAGCACCGTACGCCGCCGAAGCGGCCGCCGCTCAGTCTAGGGGCAACCGGAACGTGCTCAGGACAGACATGCCAAACGCCCATCCCACGTCCGATACCCGGCGAACCACCACCCCGGACGTCCTACGTCCTGGACACCACCGTGATCCTGGCGCCTCTCGCGAGGGTTCAGGCTGGGGCTGGGGTGGCGCCTGGGTCTGGGTCGGGGCGGGCGTCGGCTATCCGGGCCAGGCCTGGTTCCGGTTTGCGGCCGGCCCGGCGGGCTGCTTCTACGTGGAGGCGGGCGAGCTCGACGGCTTGACGGGTGACCGTCACCTTCTTCTTCTCAGCCATCGGCGCCTTCTCCTTCCACAATCATCGTGTCCGCGTCCGCAAGATCAGCGTACGCGTCCGCCCCGACCCGGTCGATCGCTACCGAGGCGGTCAGCGCGGCGACCAGATCGTAGTCCTCGGGCTGTAACAGCTCGGAGCGCATCAGTGAACGGAGCGTGACGACCCCGGCGTCGGTGCCCGCGTCGGTGCCCTCCAGGATCTGCTCGACCGACCAGCGGACCATCCGCATCGTCTCCTCGCGATGCCGCCAGACGTCCAGCTCGCGATCGGACTTGCGGGTCAGGTACCCGCCGAGGACGACGCCGCCCAGCGCGAGGAACGGGCTCAGCACGGTGACGATCACACCCACCACCGAGATCCAGGTCGGAATCACGAACACACCCCAGTACTCACTCGCGTCCTCCCAAATCCGTGGTCTTGACCGGTCGATGATGCTACGAAGAGAGCAGACCACGCACCACCGACAAGTGGGGGAGCTGTACATCGTGACCGACGACCCGGCGCGGTACGACGTGTTCGTGCAGGGGACCGTGTTCCTCGACATCGTGATGACCGGGCTGGAATCGGCCCCGACCACCGGGACCGAGATCTTCGCCGAGGGGATGGGATCGTGCCCGGGCGGCGTCGCGAACTTCGCCATCGCGGCCAGCCGGCTCGGCCTGCGCAGCGGACTGGCGGCCGTCTTCGGCGACGACGTGTACGCCGACTTCTGCTGGCGCACCCTGGCCGACCAGGAGGGCGTCGACCTGAGCCACTCGCGCCGGATCGGGCACTGGCACTCGCCGGTCACGGTGTCGATGTCGATCGACCGGGACCGGGCGATGGTGACCCACGCCCACGAGGCGCCCGGTGATCCGAGCAAGCTGGTCGGGCCTGGCCTGCTGACCCGGTCCGCGATCGTCCCGGTGGCCGAGGAACTGCCGGACTGGACGATCGAGGTCCGCGAGTCGGGCGCGCTGCTGTTCGGCGACGTCGGCTGGGACCCGACCGACACCTGGTCCCCCGCGGTGCTCGACGTGCTCGACGGCTTCCACGCGTTCACGCCGAACGCGGGCGAGGCGATGGCGTACACCAGGACCGACACCCCGAAGGCGGCGCTGCACAAGCTGGCCGAACGGGTCCCGCTGGCCGTCGTGACGAACGGGTCCGACGGGGTGCTGGCGATCGACTCGACCACCGGCGAGGAGGAAGAGGTCCCCGCGCTGCCGGTGCGTTCGTACGACCCGACCGGCGCGGGCGACGTCTTCCTCGCCTCGCTCGTCCTCGGTACCTTGCGCGGCTGGCCGCTCGCTCATCGGCTCGCGTTCGGGAACCTGTGCGCGGGGCTGTCGGTGCAGCACTTCGGCGGCTCGCTGGCGGCGCCGGGCTGGGGCGACATCATCGACTGGGTCCGCGACCACAGCCGGCACCGTCCCGGCGACGTCGACCCCGAGGTACTGCGGCACTACACCTTCATCGGCGACGTCCTCCCGGCCGGCCCGGTCCCGATCGTCCGCCGCGCCGGCGCGACGATCGCCCGCCTCTCCGACGCCTGACCGCCGAGCCCGTTGAACCCGCCGGCACAACGACCGGCGGGCTCAACGGACGTACGCCGATCAGGCGCGCCGGCGGCCGAGGGCGAGCGTCAGGCTGGTCAGAGCCAGCAGCACTCCCCCGGCGACGAACCCGAGCGCCGGGCCGGAGCGATCGATCGCCAGCCCGGCCAGGGAGGCGCCGGCCGAGCTGCCGAGGTTGTTCGCGGTGTTGATCCACGTACTCGCCTCGGTCCGCTGGTCCGGCGGCGTCAGCTCGTCCGCGGCCAGGTACGACACCACGAACAACGGCGCCACCGCGACTCCCGCGGCGGCCATCACCACGCCGAGCAGGACCAGGTTCGTCGTCGTCGATGCCGCCAGCAACCCGGCAGCCAGTACGCCGATCAGCCCGGCGAGGTGGGTCCACGACGACCGTGTGTGCTGCCGCCGTGCCCACAGCAGTCCCCCGACCACGCTGCCCAACCCGATCCCCGCCTCGAGGAACCCGGTCGCCCCCGGATGCCCCTGCCCGGCCGCGACCCCGGCGAGGCACAGGTACGCCACGCTGATCCCCGAGGCGGTGACCAGGATGACCAGCAGGATCCGGCGGAGCGCCGGGAGGGTGAGTGGTCCGAGCGGATGCCGGGACCGGGCCGGCTCCTCGGTGTGCCGCGTGACCGGGGACGTGACCATCAGGAAGGTGCCGACGGCAAGAAGTGCCGCGGTCGCGGTGAGCGCGACCGGGGCGGACCAGAGGCTGATCAGGAACCCGGCGAGCAGCGGCCCGAGCAGGTACAGCGACTCCTCGCAGATCGCGTCCAGGGCGTAGGCGCGTTCCTTGAGCTCGGTGCCTTCGGTGAGCCGTCGCCAGGACGCGCGCATCGACGGTCCGAGTGGTGGTGCGAACACCCCGGACCCGGTGGTCAAGGCAACCAGAGCGGCGGCGTTCGTGGTCGGGATCGCCGTGAGCAGGATCAGGCCGGCCGCGCAGACCAGGGCGAGACCGGGGAGGACGCGGCGCTGGCTGTACCGGTCGACGAGGCGCGACTTGTACGGCATCGAGAGCGACGCCAGCCCGAAGCCGGCGGTCGCGGCACCGGCGATCGCGAACGACCCGGTGCGTTGTTGAACGGTGAACAAAGCGGACAGCGGGAGCAGACCGTACGCCAGCCGGCCGGCCAGCGCGGGCGCGAAGGTGCGCAGGGCCGACGGCAACAAGAAGACGTCACGGTAGCTCCCAGCACGGACAGTGCTGGACATGCGGAATCGCTCCTGAAGGGATCCACGGCAAGAAGCCGGGCGATGAAAGTGGGGGCTCTCTACAACGAGCCCGCTCTAGTCACAGAAGCGCTGCATGGCGCACAGCGTACCTCTCGAAGTCGATCGTGCCAGTTGATTTTCGGAGCGTGGGAACTCCCCACCTTGGCACCCCAACGGCCGTAGGGTCGGTCTGCTGGTCAGTCGAGGTGTGGAGGTACGTCGAGATGTCGGGTGCGGGTGGATTCAACCGGCGGAGCTTTCTCGCCATGGGCGGCGGCCTGGCCGCGCTGGCCGTGGCCGGGTGCGGCTCGAACACGGGCCGCGAGGAGGCCGGCGGCGGTGGCTCCGAGGGCGGCAAACCCGCGCTCGCGCAGTGGTACCACCAGTACGGCGAACCGGGCACCCAGCAGGCCGTCGAGCGGTACGCCAAGGAGTACGCCGACGCCGCGGTGACCGTCCAGTGGTCCCCCGGTGACTACGACAAGAAGGTTGCCTCGGCCCTGTTGACCGACAGCGGCCCGGACGTGTTCGAGTACGGCAACGGGCCGAGCATCGACATGATCAAGGGCGGCCAGGTGGTCGACCTGACCGACCTGCTCGGCGACGCGAAGAGCGACTTCACCCCGTCGCTGATCGAGCGGATGTCGTACCAGGGCAAGCTGTACGCGATCCCGCAGGTCACCGACATGCAGCTGCTGGTGTACCGCAAGAGCCTGTTGCAGCAGGCCGGGGTGGAGCCGCCGACGACCGTCGACGAGCTGCTCGCCGCGGCGAAGAAGCTGACCACCGACAAGGTGAAGGGCCTGTTCGTCGGCAACGACGGCGGCGTCGGCATCCTCGGCGGTCCGGCGCTGTGGTCGGCGGGCGTGGACTACCTGACCAAGGACAACCAGTTCGGCTTCGACGACCCGGCCGCGGTCGAGTCGCTGCGGAAACTGCGCGAGCTGTTCACCTCGAAGTCGTTGTTGCTCGGGGCACCGACCGACTGGTCCGACCCGTCCGCGTTCACGCAGGGCCTGACCGCGATGCAGTTCACCGGACTGTGGACGTTCCCGCAGTTGCAGAAGGCGTTCCCGGACGACTTCGGGGTCCTCCCCTGGCCCAAGCTGAACGCCTCCACCGGCGCGCCGAGTGTCACGGTCGGGGCGTACGGGGCCGCGGTCAGCACGAAGGCGAAGGACGTCGAGGCGGCCAAGAAGTTCGTCCAGTGGCTGTGGGTGGACCAGACCGACAAGCAGCTCGACTGGGCCCAGACGTACGGCTTCCACATCCCCGCCCGGAAGAGCCTGGCGGAGCGGGCGGACAAGCTGAAGTCCGGCCCGGCCGCGGACGCGGTTAAGTTCGTCAACGAGGTCGGGCACGCGCAGAACCCGTTGCTCTGGACCCCGAAGTCGGGCACCGCGTACTCCGACGCGCTGAACCGGATCATCAAGAACGGCACCGATCCCGCGACCGAGATCAAGGCGGTCAAGGCCGTCGTGGACGCTGAGCTGCAACGCATCGCGGGCTGATGTCGGCCCCGGCAACGAGCCGGACCCGGCCCACCGCCGAGGACCGTCCACCGGTTTCGCTGACGACGCGGCTGCGCGGCCGGTACGACCGGAACCTGTGGTTCGCGATCTTCGTGGGGCCGTTCGTGCTCGGCCTGGCGGTCTTCGTCTACGTGCCGATCGTGTGGTCGGTGGTGCTCAGCTTCTTCGACGCCCGGAACACGGTCACGCCGACGGATTTCGTCGGCCTGGGCAACTACCTGGACATGCTCCGGGACTCCGCGTTCCGGAGCAGCCTGCTCACCTTCGTGGTGTTCGCGTTGTTCATCGTGCCGACGACGTTCGTCGTGTCGCTGGGGCTGGCCCTGCTGGTGCACCGGGCCCGGTTCGCCCGGACGTTCTTCCGGTCCGTGTTCTTCCTGCCGACCGCGTGTTCGTACGTGGTGGCGTCGCTGATCTGGAAGCTCTCCATCTTCAACGGCGTGCGCTTCGGCCTGGCGAACACGGTGCTCGGCTGGTTCGGTCTGGAGCCGGTCGCCTGGCTCTCGGTCACCCAGCCCCCGTGGTACTGGCTGGTGCTGGTGACCGCGCGGATGTGGCTGCAGGCCGGGTTCTACATGATCCTGTTCCTGGCCGGGTTGCAGCGGATCTCGCCGTCGCTCTACGAGGCGGCCGCGATCGACGGCGCGACCGGGTGGCGGGTGCTGCGGTACGTCACGCTGCCGCAGTTGCGGGCGACGTCGACCGCGGTCCTGTTGCTGCTGCTGATCAACGCGTTCCAGGCGTTCGACGAGTTCTACAACCTGCTGTCCAGCTCGGGCCAGTACCCGCCGTACGCGCGGCCGCCGCTGGTCTACCTGTACTACGCGGCGCTCGGCCAGGGTCAGGACTTCGGTCACGGCAGTGCCGGCGCGGTGATCCTCACGTTGATGATCGCGCTGATCGCGTTGGCCCAGGGCCGGTTCCTCGGGCTCGGACGGAGAGACGACTGATGGCCGGCATCCAGCGCTCCTCGGCGGACCGGACCGGCTCGGTGATCCGGTACGTCGTGCTCGCGATCGGCGCCCTGCTGTTCCTGCTGCCGTTCTACCTGCTCGTCCGCAACGGGCTGTCGACCGAGCAGGACATCACCTCGCCGTCGTGGAAGCTGTTCCCCTCGTCCCTGCAGTGGAGCAACCTGCCCGACCTCTTCCGCGATCCCACCGTGCCGATGGCGCGGTCGTTGCTGAACTCGCTGGTGATCTCGGTGATCCAGACGATCGGCGTCCTGGTGATCTCCGGCCTGGCGGGGTACGGCCTGGCCCGGATCCCGTTCCGGTACGCGAACGCGGTGTTCTACTTCATCCTGGCGACGCTGCTGATCCCGGCCGCGGTGACGTTCGTCCCCAGCTTCGTCCTGGTGTCCACGCTCGGGTGGGTCAGCACGTTGCGCGGCCTGATCGTGCCCGGGTTGTTCCAGGCGTTCGCGACCTTCCTGTTCCGCCAGTACTTCCTCGGTTTCCCGCGGGAACTCGAGGAGGCGGCCCAGCTCGACGGGACGGCGTACTGGGGGACGTTCTGGCGGATCGTGGTGCCGAACTCGAAGGGGTTCGTCGCCGCGATCGGCACGATCACCTTCATCGGCTCGTGGAACGCGTTCCTCTGGCCGCTGGTGATCGCGCCGGACCAGGACGCCTGGACGGTCCAGATCGCGCTGTCCACCTTCCTCACCGCGCAAACGATCAACCTGCCGCAGCTGTTCATCGCGGCCACGATCGCGATCTTGCCTCTGGTGGTGATGTTCGTCTTCCTGCAACGTTGGATCGTGCAGGGCGTCGAACGCTCTGGCATCAGTGAGTGACAACCATTCCGCAAGGGGGACAACGTGACATTCGACAGCGACCTGATCGGCCTGCTCCGCGGTGAGGTGAGCGGCCCGGTCCTCGGTCCGGGCGACGAAGGTTTCACCGAGGAGGTGGCCGCGCAGAACACCGCGGTCCTGCACACCCCGGACGTGGCGGTCGGCGTGACGTCGGAGGAGGACGTCGCGGCGGTGGTACGGATCGCCGCCGCGAGCGGGACCCCGGTCCGCGTACTCGCCACCGGCCACGGCTCGGCCACGCCGGTCACGGGCGGCATCCTGGTCACCACCCGGCGGCTCGGCGGAGTCACCGTCGACCCCGAGACCCGGATCGCCCACATCGGTGCCGGCTGCCGCTGGGACGAGGTGATCGCCGCGGCCGCCGAGCACGGCCTCGCGCCGATCACCGGTGCCTCGGACAACGTCGGCTGTATCGGGTACACGCTCGGCGGCGGCCTGGGTCCGCTCGCCAGGACGTACGGTTTCTCGTCGGACTGGGCGCGCGGGTTCCGCCTCGTCACCGCCGACGGACAGATCCGCACCGTCACCGGCGACGAGCACCCGGATCTGTTCTGGGCGCTCCGTGGTGGCAAGGGCGGGTTCGGCATCGTGACGGCGATGGACTTCGAACTGGTCGAGCTGACCACGCTGTACGGCGGGGCGGCGTTCTTCGACGCGGACCAGATCGCGCCCGTGTTCGGCAAGTGGGTGGACTGGACCAAGACGCTGCCGGAGACGGCGACCACGTCGGTGGTGATTCTGCGGCTGCCCCCGCTGGAGTTCATTCCCGAACCGTTGCGGGGCAAGACCGTCCTCAGCGTGCGGTTCGCGTTCATCGGCGACGCGGCCGACGGCGAGAAGCTGTTCCAGCCGATCCGGGACGCGGGCGTGAGCCTGATCGACCTGGTCGCGGAGATGCCGGCGGACCGGATCGCGATGATCCACAACGACCCCAAGGACCCCGGCCCGACCTGGGATCGCGGGCAGCTGCTCGACGACCTGGACGCCGGCTTCGCGCCCGCGTTCCTCGGTGCGGCCGGTCCGGAGCAGCGGGTGCCGTTCGTCGCGATCGAGATCCGGCACCTCGGCGGAGCCACGGCGCGCGACGTCCCCGAGGGCAGCGCGGTCGGCGGACGCGGCGGGGCGTACACGCTGATGCTGATCGGCGCCCCGGATCCGAGCCTGCGCCCGATCTTCCCGGACGCGGCCGAGCAGTTGCTCGCGCCGCTGCGCCCGTGGATCTCGGCCGAGACCACGATCAACTACGCGGGCGGCCTGACGGTACCGGGCACGTACGAGGCGTCCTGGCCACCGGCAACCTTCGCCCGCCTGGCCGAGATCCGCGCGACCTACGACCCGGACACGGTGTTCCCGTACGGCCCGGTCAGCTCGGAAGCTGCGGGATGACGTCACGGCCGTACGCCGCGAGCGTCTCCTCCTTTTCGTCGTGCTGTAGGTAGAGGGCGAACTGGTCGACGCCGAGCTCGCGGAGCTCCTTCAGCCGGTTCACGTGGTGCTCGACCGGGCCGAGGATGCAGAACCGGTCGATCACCTCGTCCGGGACGAAGTCGGTGTGGGTGTTCCCGGCCCGGCCGTGCTCGGCGTAGTCGTAGCCGTGCCGGCCCTTGATGTAGTCGGTGAGCGCGGTCGGTACGGTGCCGGCCGCGCCGTACCGGGCGACGATGTCGGCGACGTGGTTGCCGACCATGCCGCCGAACCACCGGGTCTGGTCGCGTTGGTGGGCCAGGTCGTCCCCGACGTACGCAGGGGCCGCGACGCAGAACCGGATCGCCATCGGATCCCGGCCGGCCTTCTCGGCCGAGGCGCGAACCGCGGCGATCATCCAGGCGGCGATGTCCGGATCGGCGAGCTGGAGGATGTACCCGTCCCCCACCTCGCCGGTCAGGGCCAGCGCCTTCGGCCCGTACGCCGCGACCCAGACGTCCAGCTTGCCGTCGGAGACCCAGGAGAACTTCAGGTCCTGGCCCCGGTACGTCACCGTCTCGCCGCGCGCCAGCCCACGGACCACCCGCACGCAGTCCTTCAGTTGGGCGAGCGTGCCCGGCTTCGCGCCGAGGGTCCGCAGCGCCGAGTCGCCGCGGCCGATCCCGCAGATCGTCCGGTTCCCGAACATCTCGTTCATCGTCGCGAACTGGGAAGCGATCACGGTCCAGTCCCGGGTGCCCGGATTCGTCACCATCGGCCCGACGGTGACCCGCTCGGTGGCGGCGAGGATCTGCGGGTAGATGACGAACGGCTCCTGCCAGAGCAGGTGCGAGTCGAACGTCCAGACGTACGAGAAGCCGGCCAGCTCGGCCTGGCGGGCCAGACCGATCACCTCCGACGCGGGCGGATCACACTGGAACACCACTCCGAACTCCACCGGCTTCCCCCTTCAGACCAGGTACGACGACAACCCGCGGCGCAGGTACCGACCGTGTCCCTTCCGGCCGTGGTAATTGCCATCGGCCACGATCACGGTGCCGCGGGAGATCACCGTGTCCACGTGACCGGCGATCTCGAACCCCTCGTAGGCCGAGTGGTCCATGTTCATGTGGTGCGTCGCGACCCCGATCCGGGTGGTCCCGTTCGGGTCGTAGACGACCAGGTCGCCGTCGGCGCCGGGCTGGATCACGCCCTTGCGCGGGTACAGCCCGAACATCCGGGCCGGCGTGGTCGCGATCGTCTCCACCCAGCGCTCCAGCGAGATCTTGCCGTCCACCACGCCCTGGTAGACCAGGTCCACCCGGTGCTCGACGCCACCGATCCCGTTCGGGATCTTGGAGAAGTCGCCGAGACCGAGCTCCTTCTGGTCCTTGAAGCAGAACGGGCAGTGGTCGGTGGACACGATCGCCAGGTCGTTGCTGCGCAGCCCCTTCCACAGGTCCCGCTGGTGCGACTCGTGCTTGCTCCGCAGCGGCGTCGAACAGACCCACTTCGCCCCCTCGAACCCGGGCGCGCCGAGCTGGTCCTCCAGGGTGAGATAGAGGTACTGCGGGCAGGTCTCGGCGAACACGTTCCGGCCCTTGTCCCGGGCGGCCGCGACCGCTTCCAGGGCACCGCTCGCGGACAGGTGGACGATGTACAGCGGGCAGTCCCGGGCGACCTCGGCGAGTGCGATCGCGCGACTGGTCGCCTCCGTCTCGAGCGCGGCCGGCCGGGTGATCCCGTGGTAGACCGGGTCCGTCTCGCCGCGGGACAGGGCCTGCTGGACCAGGACGTCGATGGCGATCCCGTTCTCCGCGTGCATCATCACCAGCGCGCCGTTGTCCCGCGCGGTCTGCATCGCCCGCAGGATCTGGCCGTCGTCGGAGTAGAAGACGCCCGGGTACGCCATGAACAGCTTGAAGCTGGTGATGCCCTCGTCGGCGACCAGCTGGTCCATCGCCTTCAGCGCGTCGGTGTCGACGCCACCGAGGATCATGTGGAACGCGTAGTCGATGTGGCAGTTGCCGTCCGCCTTCGCGTGCCAGGCGGCCAGCCCGTCCTGGACGATCTCGCCGGTCCGCTGCACCGCGAAGTCGATGATCGTCGTGGTCCCGCCCCAGGCCGCGGCCCGGGTCCCGGTCTCGAACGTGTCGCTCGCCGCGGTCCCGCCGAACGGCAGCTCCATGTGCGTGTGCGCGTCGATCCCGCCCGGGATCACGTACTTGCCCGAGGCATCGATCACCTCGTCGGCCTGCACCGGTTGACGGTACCCCGGATCGAACAACGCGACGATCCGCTCGCCGTCCACCAGTACGTCGGCGACCTGGGTCCCGGTCGGCCCGACCACCGTCCCACCTCTGACCAGCAACGACATCCTTGGCGCTCCTTCGGTCGGTCGGTTGTGCTCCGGCGCGGCGCTACGGTGCGGTGAGGTCCCCGTACGCGTCCGGGCGGCGGTCCCGGTAGAACTGCCAACGGTCCCGGACCGTGGCCAGCAGCTCCAGGTCGAGGTCGCGGACGATCAGCTCGGGATCGTGGTCGTGCCCGACGTCGCCGACGAACTTGCCCTCGGGGTCGACGAAGTAGGACGTGCCGTAGAAGTCGTTGTCGCCGAGGTCGGACTCGATCCCGACCCGGTTGATCGCGCCGACGAAGTACTCGTTGGCGACCGCCGAGGCCGGCTGCTCCAGCTTCCACAGGTACGACGACAACCCGCGACTGGTCGCCGACGGGTTGAACACGATCTTGGCTCCCGCCAGGCCCAGTGCCCGCCAGCCCTCGGGGAAGTGCCGGTCGTAGCAGATGTACACGCCGATCCGGCCGACCGCGGTGTCGAAGACCGGGTACCCGAGGTTGCCCGGGCGGAAGTAGAACTTCTCCCAGAACCCCTTCACCTGTGGGATGTGCGTCTTCCGGTACTTCCCGAGGTACTTGCCGTCAGCATCGATCACGGCGGCGGTGTTGTAGAGCACGCCTTCCTGCTCCTGCTCGTACACCGGCAGCACCGTGACCAGGCCGAGCTCCGCGGCGAGTGCCTGGAACCGCTCCACGGTGGGCCCCGGCACCGACTCGGCGTATTCGTAGAACTTCGGATCCTGCAGCTGGCAGAAGTACGGCCCGTAGAAGAGCTCCTGGAAGCAGATCACCCGCGCTCCCTGGGCCGCCGCCTGCCGCGCGTACTCCTCGTGCGCCTTGATCATCGACTCCTGGTCCCCCGTCCAGTTCGTCTGGACCAGCGCCGCCCGTACGACCTCAGCCATTCCCCGACCTCCCGCACTAGCCGAACATCCATGCTCCGCCCGGACGGGACCCCCGTCAACGGCTTCGGGAAAGACGCCGGTCGCTCAGTAGTCGAGCGTGCGCGGAGCGGCCACGGTGACCCGGCCGCCGACGGTGACCCAGTCGGGGTCGAGGTAGGTGGTGAGCAGGTGCGAGCCGGCGCCCTGGACGACGGTGAGGTCGCGGCCGAGCCGCGCGGTCAACTGGGTCACCGCGGACCCGGTGGCCTCGTCCTCGCGGACCCCCATCGCCGGGGCGAACATCCGAGCCCGGATGGTTCCCTGCTGCTCGTCCTGCCAGGACCAGAGGAAGGTATGACCCGCCTCGTACTGCGCGGGGTCGGCGGCGAGCACATCGTCCGGAGTGGGGAGCTGGTGCCATTCAAAGGTGCTGCCCCAGGTCGCGTGGGCACGGACCGAGGTGAGATCGCCGTCATGGCGGACCGGGACCTCGCCGGCCGGGACGTGGAGGACGTCGGCCGGGTACCCCTGGGTGCGGAGCCACCACGCGACGCCGACGGTGGGGTGGCCGGCGAACGCCATCTCGCCGGTGGCGGCGAAGATCTGGAGACGGCCGGTCGCGGGATCGTCGACGTACACGGTCTCGCTGTAGCCGAGGCGGGCCGCTAGTTCTCGGCGGTCCGCGGGTGGTACTCGGGTGCCGTCGACGATGCCGAGCGGGTTGCCGAAATCCCCGGACGGGTCGACGAAGACCCGGACGACATCGACGGCGACGGTGGACACTTGCTTGCCTGGCCGGTCAGTGGGCGCGTCAGCGGGCCGGTCAGAAGACGAGAACGGCGGCGATGACCGCGATCAGCACGACACCGGCACCGATGAAGGCCAGCCTGCGGCCGTTCAGCTTCGGCTCCTCGGCGGTCTCGACCTCGCCCTCCTTGACGAAGGCGCGGAACATCTGCGTGCTCGCTCCCGGGTCCTGCTCGTTCTCGACGTTGTTCGTGACGTTCTGGTCTGCCATGGCGCAGACCCTACCGGCGGCATCGGACCGCCAGCACACGGCGACACCCGATCTGACCCGGCTCTTACCCTCCGTACGCCGGCCAGACACGCTCCGCTGGTTCCCGGGCACTTTTCCTGGACCAGGGGGTGCGCATGTACCGTTTGGCACATGCGCTTCGAATCCTCGGTCACCGTGCACGCTCCCCGCGAACGCGTCTGGGAGGTGTTCAGCGACGTCGCCCACTGGCCCGACTGGACCCCGACGGTCGACTCGGTCGAACGCCTCGACGAGGGCCCGATCCACGTCGGCGCCCGGACCCGCATCCGGCAGCCGAAACTCCCGGTCGCGATCTGGGAGGTCACCGAACTCGTCGAAGGCGAGTACTTCGCCTGGGTCTCGACCGCACCGGGCATCCGGACCACCGGCGGTCACCGCGTCGAGGAGGCAGCCGACGGGACGGTCGTCGCGACGTCGACGATCGTCCAGGAAGGCCCCCTCGGCTGGCTCTTCGGCAAGCTCTACGCAAACCTCACCAACCGCTACATCACCCTCGAAGGCGAAAGCCTCAAGAAGATCTGCGAACAGCAGTAGATCCGCCGTCCGGCTTCACTGCGCGGCCGCTTAGGCGGACCGTGAACAAGAACCCGGGACCACGGACAACGCACAACATGTCCGAGGTCCCGGCAAGGTGTTCACACCCGGCAACCCACCGCAAGGCTGTCGACATCAAGGAAGGCCAAGTGGTCGACTACGAGGCCCTGGCCGAGATCCTGGCCAAGACCACAGTCACCCGGTAGGAAGCGGACCTACTCCGGTTCGGTGGGTTGGGACAGCCAGCCGGTGACTACGGGGAGGCGGGTTGCGCGGTGGACTGCTGTGAAGGCGAAGGGGCGGTCCAGGGTTGCTTCGAGGCGGCGGGACTGGGTGGTGGGCATGGACGTTCGCATCATGCCCATGGCGGTGACCGCGGCGGCTTCGAACCCGGTGGCGAAGAAGCGGGCGAGGACGGTTTGCTTGGCTTGGCCGACGACCAGGGGGTCGGGGCTGATCGCGCTGAAGTGGCCGCTCGGGCCGGGGTCGGTCGTCACCGTGGTGAGGCCGAAGAGGTCGCGCTGGGCCATCAGGTCGTGCTCGGCCTGGACGCTGAAGGACGGGAGGGAGAGCTTCACCTCAGGATGACGCGAGGTGGTCTGGCCGAGGCGCAGGGCCGGGGCGAGCTCGTCACCCGGTTGGCCGAGCTCGAGGAGCGCTGATCCGGACTGGCCGGACTGCGGCTCGAGGGCGGCTTCCAGGAGGCCGGCCAGTACGTCGGGTTGCGAGGCTTGCGGGGTACCGATCCCGAGCAGGACATCCACGTCGGCGTCGCCGCGGACCGTGATCACGGTCAGGCGGCCGGCCGGGGTCTCGTGGACGCGGACGGCGTCGAGGTCCTGGTCGACGCGGTCCAGCCAGTGCCACGCTCCGCCGGACCACGGGCCGTCGTACACGCGCCGGATCTGCTCCTTGAACGCCTGCACCCAGGTGGTTCGCAGGGACAGAGCGGACGCGAGCACCACCATCAGGTCCGGGGTCACCTCGATCGGCATCTCCCGGATCAGGTTGTCGGTGTGCTCGGCCGCCCAGGCGTCGAGCTTCGCCTTGTCCGCGGCCAGGTCACCGGTCAGCGCGCCGGTCACCTCGACCGGGATGACGCTGTCGAAGGACTCGCTCAGCTTCAACTGCTGATGCAACCAGATCCCCAACGCCGCCTGCAGATCGCTCGCACCGTCGACCACGCGAATCAGCTCGACGGCCTGCCCGGCCGCGGTTCCAGGATCGACGCCGGCCGCCTCGGCCAGCTCGGCGCGCCCTGGCTCGTCCGCCGCGGAAGCGAGCAGAGCCAGCAGTGGCCAGAGACCGAGCCCGGACACGACCGAGTTGCCCGGGGGAAGCGTGCGGGCCCAACGGGAGGTCAGCGTGGTGACTGCGCGTACGACGTCGGTGTCCATGCGCTCCACAGTGCCATGGCCCCAGTGCACTCACCAGGAACTCACCCTGCACTCTCCAGGAACTCAAGGCCGGTCGATCCCGGTCGTCACAGCCGAGAACCAGTATTCCGCGGAGTGGCGGTGATTTTCATTTGCGGGCACGGTGGGTAGTCGATCCGGTGCGCGGTGCTGTGTCAGGATTCCGCCCATGAGTACGCCCGCCGAGTCCGCTGAGGCCCTGGATCCCGCGGTCGCGGCCGACGCCGGGCACGCCGAGGACACCGACCACCAGCATCCGGATCACGATCCGCCGAAGGAGCCGGCCGGGTCGTCGATCGTGTTCACGGTGACCTTGGTGATCCTGGTCGGGCTCGCGTTGTTCGGGCGGAAGTTGTTCGCCGGGCTGTTCACCGACGACGGGGTACGGACCTGGGCCACGATGTTCGTCGGTGTGACCGTCCAAGCGCTGCCGTTCCTGGTCCTCGGCGTACTCCTCTCCGCAGCGCTCACCGCCTTCGTCCCGGCGTCGTTCTTCGCCAAGGCGCTCCCCAAGCACCCGGCTCTCGCCGTACCGGTCGCCAGCGCGTCGGGGGTCGTGCTCCCCGGGTGCGAGTGCGCCTCGGTACCGGTCTCGGCCGCGCTGATGAGTCGAGGGGTGACTCCGGCGGCGGCACTCGCGTTCCTGCTCTCCGCGCCCGCGATCAATCCGGTCGTGCTGGCGTCCACGGCGGTCGCGTTCCCCGGGCAGCCGAAGGTGGTTCTGGCGCGGGCGGTGACGAGTCTCGGGGTTTCGATGATCCTCGGCTGGCTCTGGCTCGCGACCGGGCGCGGAAGCTCCTGGTTGCGGATGCCGAAGAACCGGCATGCCGACGGGACCAGCAAGGCGGACGTGTTCCGCTCCTCGATGCTGCACGACTTCCTGCATGCCGGCGGCTTCCTGGTCATCGGGGCTGCCGCCGCGGCCACGCTCAACGTCGTCGTTCCGCGCGAGTGGCTCGATCACGTCGCCGGCAATCTGCTGCTGTCCGTGCTCGTCCTCGGTCTGCTCGCGGTGCTGCTCGCGATCTGTTCGGAGGCGGACGCGTTCGTCGCCGCCAGCCTCACGCAGTTCTCACTCACCGCGCGACTCGCGTTCATGGTGGTCGGGCCGATCGTGGACGTGAAGCTGATCGCGTTGCAGGCGGGCACGTTCGGCCCCAAGTTCGCGGCCCGGTTCGCGCCGGCGACCTTCCTGGTCGCCGTGGTGTCCAGTCTTCTCGTCGGATGGTGGTTGCTGTGAGACGCAACGTCGCGGGGCTCGTGATCGTGTTCGTCGGTGCGGCCACCGTGCAGCTCGCGATCTCGGACACCTACCTGCGCTACGTGAAACCGAACATGCGCTGGATGCTGCTCGCCGCCGGCATCATCCTGATCGCCTTGGCCGTCGTGGACGTGTTCGCCGACACCAGGCGGAAGCCGGTCGCCGACGACGGTCACGGACACCACGGTCTGCCCCGGGCCGCCTGGCTGCTGCTGATCCCCGTCTTCGCCTTGCTCGTCGTGGATCCGCCGGCGCTCGGTGCCGACGCCGCGCAACGGCAGTCCCCGGTCGCCGCCAAGCCGGTCGCACCGAAGGACCAGTCCTGGTTGGCGAACAGCGCCCAGAGCGACGTCCCGGTCGCGTTGGCGGTCCGCGACTACGCGGTCTGGGCCGTCTGGGAGTCCGACCGGATGAAGGGCCGCAACTTCCAGCTCACCGGCTTCGTGACACCGGGCAAGGACGGCGCCTGGTACGTCTCCCGGATCGGGCTGACCTGCTGCGTCGCCGACGGGACCGCGTTCATGGTCGAGGCCCGCGGCCAGACCGCGCCGCCGAAGAACCAGTGGGTCACCGTCACCGGCGAATGGGCCGAGCCGACCAAGCGCGTCGACGGCGACGTGGCCGCGCTGACCGTTACGGAGATCCGCCCGGTGACCGCCCCGGCGAACCCGTACGAGTAAGCAGTACGAGTCAGCGGCCGGCGACCTTGTACGCCGAGGACGTGGTCCACCCGGCCACCAGGGGCAGCCCCGTCGGCCGGTGCACCGCGATGAAGCCGAACGGGCGGTCCAGGTCGATCCACAAGGCCTTGGCACCCGGCATCGGCGCGGAACCGGCCGCCATCGGCATCGCGGTCACCGCGGCCGCCTCGAACCCCTTCGCCGAGAACCGCGCCATCACGGCCTGCTTGGCCTGACTCACCGCCAACGGCATCGGGCTCACCCCCGGGAAGTGCCCGCGACTCGGGTCCGACGCGGCCGCCAACCCGAACACCTCGGGCGTCGCCAGCAGATCGTGCTCGGCGTCGACCTCGAAGTACGGCACCCCGAGCAGGACAGCGGGCCGCGGCGCCATCGACTCGATCACCTTGACTCCCGGCGCCGCCGTACCGCCCAGCAACTCCTCAGCACCCGCACCGGAGTCCGCGAGCGCCAACCCGGCACCCAGTACGGCGGAACGCGACGCACCCGGCTCCCCGACGACCAGGCGGACGTCGACCTCACCGGTCCCCCGCACCGTGATCGCAGTCAACGGCCCGGCCGCGGTCCGGTGGAGCCGTACCGTGCCGAGATCCGGGTCGGCGCGGGACAACCACCACACGGGCCGACCGTCGACGAACCGCTCGTTCTCCGTGAACGGCAACGCCCACGAGGTACGCACCGCCAGCGCGGACGCCAGCACGAGCAGCGTCTCCGGTGTGAGCTCCACCGGCATCCGCTGCAACAGACCGCCCGTCTGCTCGTTCACCCACTGGTCCAGCGCATCCCGGTCGGACAGTACGCCGCGCAGCTCGGGCGGGATCACCTTGTCGAGCCCTGGTTCGAGCGGCACCTCCGCGTTCGTCCACAGGGCAACCGCTGTGCGCAGTTCCTCGGTACTCGGGAGCAGCTCGGTGGAGTCGGCGACAGCGAGCAACTCGGAGCGCGCCGGCTCATTGGCGAGCGCGCCGAGCATCGCGATGAGCGGGGCGACGCCGTACCCGGAGACGACGGTGCTGTCGTCACCGGGGAGCGTGTCGATCCAGCGGGAGGTCAGACGGCCGACTTGGTGAGCATCCACTCGGAGGAGTCTGCCTGTTGACGGGTTCGCCTACGCAGCACGGTACAGGCCATCCCACCGATGATCAGCGCGGCCGCGATCCCCTGCTGCAGACCGACCGCTTCGCCACGGAACAACCAGGCCGCCGCCATCCCGACCACGGGCACCAGGAGCGAGAACGGCGCGACGGTGCTCGCGTCGTACACCCGCAGCAGGAAGCCCCACACCCCGAAGCCGAACAGCGTGGCGACGAACGACAGATAGGCCAGCGCGCCCACACCGGTGAGGTCGATCCCGCGCAACGCGTCGAGATCCACTCGTGGCCCCTCGGTCAGCAACGACAGCCCCAGCAGCGGGACGACTGCGACCGCGCTGACCCAGACCATGAAGCGCAGCGTGTCCTGCGGCTTCGCGTGGCGGATCACCGTGTTCGAGACGCCCCAGCACGCGGCCGCTGCGATCACGAGCGCCAACGCACCGAGCGGTGCGCTCAGTCCGCCGTCCAGCACGATCAGCAGCAGCCCTGCACAGGCAACGGCGATACCGACGAGCTGCGTACGCCGCGGCCGCTCCCGCAGGACCAGCATGGCGAACAGCAGCGTGAACACCACCTGGCTCTGCAACACCAGCGACGCCAGCCCAGCCGGTACACCGTGGTCCATGCCGACAAACAGCAACCCGAACTTCGCCACCCCGAGCGCCAGGCCGACAGCGATCACGTACCGCCAGGCGACCCGCGGGCGGCCGAGCAGGAAGATCGCCGGGACCGCGGCGAACAGGAAGCGCAGAGCCGAGAACAGCAACGGCGGGAAGTCCTGCAGACCGACCTCGATGACGACGAAGTTGATTCCCCAGACAGCGGCCACCGCGACCGCGAGGAGGACGTGACGAGGGCTCATGGTCACCCAGTCTGGGCGCGAGTACAGTTAAGGACCAGCACAGCTTGCTATGGCAATCACTGTAGGAGCGCTACATGATTGAGCTCGGCCGGTTACGCGCCCTGCACGCCGTCGCGGTGCACGGGTCGATCGGCACCGCGGCCGACGCGCTCGGGTACACACCGTCCGCGGTCTCCCAGCAACTGGCCAAGCTGGAACGCGAGACCCGCACGCCATTGCTGGAGAAGCGCGGCCGCGGCATCGTCCTGACCGACGCGGCCCAACAGCTCGCGGCGACGGCGGCCGAAGTCCTCCGCCTGGTCGAGGAGGCCGAGCTGCAGCTGGAGGAGCAACGCGGCCAGGCCATCGGCGAGCTCGTGATCGCCGCCTTCCCGACGGCGGCCCGCGGACTGCTGCCAGCCGCACTGCCGCGGCTGATCGACGGCAACCCCGCGCTCGACGTCCGGGTGCTCGAGATCGACCCGTACGAAGCGGTCGCCGCGGTCCAGCGCGGTGAGGTGCACATCGCGGTCGTCCACGACTGGCACAACAGCCCGCTCGCCCTGCCCGACGAGTTGTCCCGGGCCAAGCTCGGCAGCGATCCCGCCGACATCCTGGTTCCGGAGACGCACCGGCTGGCCGGCAAGGAGTCCGTCCGCGCCGTCGACCTCGTCGGCGAACGCTGGATCTGCCAGCCCGCCGGGTCGATCTGCCACGACTGGCTGGTCCGGACGATGCGATCGGCCGGCGTCGAACCGTTCGTCGCGTACTCGGTCGCCGAGTACCAGACCCAGCTCGCGCTGCTGGCCCGCGGGATCGGGATCGGCCTGCTCCCCCGGCTCGGCCGCGGCCCGTTGCCGGACGGAGTCGTCGCGGTCCCGCTGCAGCCCGCGCCGAGCCGGCGGCTGTACGCGGTCTGGCGGACCGCGACCGCCCGGCGCCCAGCGATCGCGGCCGCCCTCACCGCCCTGAAGACCGGCTGGCGCGACCGCGACACAGCTTGACTCCACGCCATGGACCCGGTTGACCTGCCCGCCAGGGACTCCGCGAGGTTTGATCACACTGTGCGATCGATTGACAGCGGTGAGCTTCCTCGTTAGGTTTCCGGGAAATAGTTAGGAAACCTTCCTGTTCATCCACCTCGCTCCGTCCCCGCCCCAGGCGAAGGAGGCACGATGTCCCGTTCCCGTTGGGCCGCGCTGGCCGGCAGTATCGCGCTGGCCGCCACCGCCCTGGTGACCAGCCCGGCCGCCAGTACCGCCGCCCCTGCCCCCATCGACTCCGCCGCGTCCCGGCCCGCAGCGACCACGCCGGTCGGGATCAACGGCCAGCTGCATGTCTGCGGCACCAAGCTGTGCAACCAGTACGGCAAGCCGATCCAGCTCCGTGGGATGAGCACGCACGGGCTGCAGTGGTACAGCCAGTGCGTGAAGACCGCGTCGCTGGACGCGCTCGCGAACGACTGGAAGGCCGACATCCTGCGCATCTCGCTGTACGTGCAGGAGGGCGGCTACGAGACCGATCCGCGCCGGTTCACCGACCTGGTCCACGGCTACATCGAGGAGGCCACCAAGCGCGGCCTGTACGCGCTGGTCGACTGGCACCAGCTCGACCCCGGTGACCCGAACGCCAACCTGAGCAAGGCGAAGACGTTCTTCACCGAGATCGCGGAGCGGCACAAGGACAAGACCAACATCATCTACGACATCGCCAACGAGCCGAACAACGTCAGCTGGGCCGGGATCAAGTCCTACGCCGAGCAGATGGTGCCGGTGATCCGGGCCAAGGACCCCGACGGCGTCGTCTTCGTCGGGACCCACGGCTGGGCCTCGCTGGGGATCTCCGACGGCCGGACCGAGAACGACGTGATCAGCAACCCGGTCAACGCGACCAACCTGATGTACACGTTCCACTTCTACGCCGCGTCGCACCAGGACGAGTACTTCGCCGCCCTGTCCCGGGCCGCGGACCGGATCCCGTTGTTCGTCACCGAGTTCGGCACCCAGACGTACACCGGTGACGGCGGCAACGACTTCGCGTACTCCCAGAAGTACCTCGACCTGCTGGCCGCGAAGAAGATCGGCTGGACCAACTGGAACTTCTCCGACGACTTCCGCTCCGGCGCCGTCTTCAAGCCGGGCACCTGTGCGGGCAACACGTTCACCGGGACGTCGGTGCTGAAGCCGGCCGGCGTCTGGGTCCGGGACCGGATCCGCACCGCCGACGCCTTCCCGACGAGTTGAACACGGTCCGACCGGCTGAACCACAGGAACGCCCGGGCCCGGCACACCGCCCCCGTGCCGGGCCCGGGGTGCGCGATCAGCGACTCCGGCGCGTCGAGCTCGAAAGAGGCGGGCGCGACCGGTCAGTCGCCGACAAGGGCCTGCAGCTTGGCCTCGGACTCGTCGTCGGCCGCGGTGTAGACGGTCGCGCGGACCTGGCCGAGCTGGGTGAGCCAGAGGTTCACCGGTTCCACCCGGACGAGGCCGTGCCGCGCGGTCTCCAGCAGCTTGATGTTGTTGCTCGGCGCGGCCACTTCGTACCGCTCCCACAGGTCGGCGAACAACGGTGACCGGGACAGCAGTTGCTGGGTGAGCTCCTGCCAGGCCGGTTCGCCGAGGTGGTCCGCCAGCGCGCCCCGGTACCCGGCGACCATGTGCAGTTGCAGCGACTCCGCCTCGGTGAAGCGGCACTGCCACTCCTCGGACACGAAAGTGAGCCAGAGCAGGTTCCGCTCCTCGGGCGGGATCGTGGCCATGTCGAGCAGCACCTTGCAGTACGCGTCGTTGAAGGCGAGCACGTCGTAGCGCGCGTTCAGCACAACCGCGGGGTACGGCGAGGCCTTGTCGAGCATGCGCTGCACCGAGTCGGGCAGGACGGTGCACTCACCGGTCACCGGACCCGGCGGGAGCCCCGCGAGCCGGTACAGGTGGCTGCGCTCGAGCCGGTCCAGCCGTAGCGTCCGTGCGACCGCGTCGAGCACCTGTGCGGACACGTTGATGTCACGGCCCTGTTCGAGCCAGGTGTACCAAGTGATCCCGACACCTGCGAGCTGCGCGACCTCCTCGCGCCGTAGACCCGGTGTCCGTCGTCGGCCACCCGGTGCGAACCCGACCTCCTCCGGCCGGATCCGCTCCCGCCGGCTCCGGAGGAACGCGCCCAGCTCCCGGTGCCGCTCGTGCTTGCCGGTCACGGTGCGGGCGTACTCTGCGGGCAGGCTGGTGGTCATGGTCCCATCCTGGTCGGTGGTTCCGGGGTACGGGAGGCTGGTGCCAGGTGCTGTGGATACCAGGATAAGCAGGCTCTCACCACCAGGATCCGATCCGTCGCAGGCTGGTTCGCATGACTGACCAGCTCCAGACCGCCCCGGTGCCCGCGCCTCCGCGGGACGCCTCGCCACTCGGGCCGGTGGCTCTCACGACTCTGCTCTTCGGCGCGTTCCTGCCGATGCTCTCCTTCTTCATCATCAACGTCGCATTGCCCGCGATCGGCGGCGACCTGCACGCCTCGTCCGGGGAACTCCAGCTCGTCGTCGGCAGCTACGGCATCGCCAACGCGACCCTGCTCGTGGTCGGTGGCCGGCTCGGTGACGGGTTCGGCCGGAAGCGGCTGTTCCTCGCCGGGCTGACCGGGTTCACCGTGCTCTCGCTGATCTGCGCACTCGCCCCGACGATCGGTGTGCTGCTCGCTGCCCGGGTCGTCCAGGGTGCCGCGGCCGCTGCGATGACGCCGCAGGTGCTGGCCTCGATCAGCAGCCTGCTCACCGGCGAACACCGGGCCCGCGCGATGGCCTGGTTCGGCGTCGCCGGTGGTGCGGCGGCCGCACTCGGTCAGATCCTCGGTGGCGTGCTCGTCGAGGCCGACGTGTTCGGGCTCGGCTGGCGGGCGGTGTTCCTGGTCAACGTCCCGGTCGGCCTGCTCGCCCTTGGCGCGGCGCTGCGGTTGCTGCCCGAGACGCGAGCGGACCAGGCCCACCAGGTCGACCTGGTCGGTGCGGGGCTGCTCGCTCTGACGCTGGTGCTTCTGCTGCTGCCGTTGACCGAAGGGCGTCCGCTGGGCTGGCCGTTGTGGACCTGGATCTCGCTGGCCGCGGTGATTCCTTCCGCGGCCGTGCTCGGGCTGCATCAGCACCGGGCCGAGCGGGCGGGTCAGGCACCGCTGATCCCACCGACGGTGCTGCGGTTGCGGGCGATGCGGGTCGGTCTGCTGCTCGCGGTCGGGTTCTTCACGACGTTCGGCGGGTTCATGTTCGTCTTCGCGCTCGCGACCCAGGGCGAGGCGGGGATGTCGCCGCTCGAAGGCGGGCTGAGCCTGCTGCCGATGGCGGTCGGGTTCCTCGTCACGTCGATCTACGGCCCGCGCCTGCAGCTCCGGTACGGGGCCGGGCTGATCGTCCGCGGCTGGCTGGTGCAGGCTGTGGGGTACTCGCTGCTGGCCGTGGTCACGTTGATGCTCTGGCCCGACGTGTCACCTCTCCGGCTGGCGCTGCCGATGCTGGTGGCGGGCTTCGGGAACGGGCTGGTGATGGTGCCGCTGATCGGCGTGGTCCTTGGTCAGGTCCCGCCGGCGCAGGCCGGACTCGGCAGCGGGATCCTGTTGACCAGCCAGCAGACCTGCCTCTCACTCGGCGCGGCCACCGTCGGCACGGCGTACCTGTCGCTGGCCGGGACGTCGTGGGGTCAGGGTGGTTCGCTGGCAGCGGTCGCGTTCGCGATCACGGCGATCTCGTTGCTGATGACACCGATCACGTGGCGGTTGCGGAGCCGCTGATCACCAGTGGCCGGGGCGGAGGACGGTGGCGGGCAGCTTCGTGGCCGCGTCGCCCTTGGCCGCGTTGACCTGCGACTGGGTGAGGAAGAGGGCCTCGCGGAGATCGGCGCCGGACAGCTCCGTGTCGCGGAAGTCGGCGCCGATCAGGTCGGCCCGGCGCAGATCCGCGCCGGTGAGGTCGGCGGCGATCAGGTACGCGCCGCGGAGGTTGGCCCGGGCGAGATCGGCGCCGCGCAGCCTCGCGCCGACCAGGTCCGCTCCGCGACGCTCCTTCTTCTTCGGCTGCTTGCCGCGGACGAGCTCGCTGGTCCGCAGCAGGAGTGCGTTGACCTGCTGGCGTTCGTTGCCCAGGTCAACGTCCAGGACCGCGATCCGGGTGAGCTGCTCGACGTGGTGCTCGGCCTTGCGCAGCGCGTCGGCGATCGGCGCGGTCTCCGGCCGGTCCAGGGCGTCCGCGAGGTACCAGAGCAGCTCGTGCAGCTGCCGCATGATCGGCAACTGGGCGAACAGGTCCTGACCGGGCCGCTGCCGCCAACTGGTCCCGGCCTGCTCGGAGATCTTCTGGCCCGCGCCGAAGCAGTCGTACACCGTGCAGCCCTGGAAGCCTTCGGGCCGCAGCTTGCTGTGGATCCCACAGCGGAAGTCGTCCCGCAGGTTCGGGCAGGGTTCACCGGCCGGTTTGTCGATGGCGAAGTCGGCCGACTTCGCGAACGTCAGCGCGACGCAGCACAGTCCGAAGCACCGGCCGCAGTCGGCGCGGAGCTCCGCCAGGGGCACCGGTACTAGTTCTGCTCGGCGACCGTCTGGCCGGTCCGGCGCCAGCGGATCCCGGCCTCGATGAACTCGTCGATCTCGCCGTCGAACACACCCGACGTGTTGCCCGACTCGAACAGCGTCCGCAGGTCCTTGACCATCTGGTACGGGTGCAGCACGTAGGACCGCATCTGGTCGCCCCACGACCCTTGGACGTCACCGCGCAGCGCGTCGATCTGGGCCCGCTCCTCGGCCTTCTTCAGCGCGAGCAGCTTGGCCTTCAGGATCACCATCGCGCTGGCCTTGTTCTGCAGCTGGGACTTCTCGTTCTGGCAGGAGACCACCGTGCCGGTCGGGAGGTGCGTGATCCGGACCGCGGAGTCGGTGGTGTTGACGCTCTGGCCACCCGGGCCGGACGAGCGGTACACGTCGATCCGCAGCTCCTCCTCGGGTACGTCGATCTCGTCGGTCTGCTCCAGCACCGGGACCACCTCGACCGCGGCGAACGAGGTCTGCCGGCGGCCCTGGTTGTCGAACGGGGAGATCCGGACCAGCCGGTGCGTGCCCGACTCCACGCTCAGCGTGCCGTACGCGTACGGCGCCTTCACCGCGAACGTGGTCGACTTGATCCCGGCCTCTTCGGCGTAGGAGGTGTCGTAGACCTCGGAGCCGTACCCGTGCCGCTCGGCCCAGCGCAGGTACATCCGCTGCAGCATCTCGGCGAAGTCGGCGGCGTCGACACCGCCCGCGCCGGACCGGATGGTCACCAGCGCCTCGCGCTCGTCGTACTCCCCGGACAGCAGGGTGCGCACCTCGAGCGACTGGATCGCCTTCCCGACCGCGCCGACTTCCTTCTCCGCCTCGGCGAGGCTGTCCGGGTCGTTCTCCTCCCGGCCGAGCTCGACCAGCACGCCGAGGTCGTCGAGCCGGCCGCGCAGGTTGGTCACCCGTTCGACGTCGGCCTGCAGGCTGGACAGCCGCGAGGTCACCTTCTGCGCGTTCGGCTGGTCGTCCCACAGGTCGGGCGCAGCGACCTGCTCCCCCAGGTCGGCGATCTCCCGGCGCAGCGCGTCCAGATCGAGCACCTTCTCGATCGAGGTCAGCGTCACGTCGAGCTGCTTGAGCTCCGCGTCAAAATCCAGTCCAGCCACAACCAAGCAGCGTACCCGCTAACACTCACACCCCGGGAATCCTTTGTCCCGGCCCCGGCCCTGACCCCGGCGCCGACAGGCCGTGACGGAGGATGCCGAACACCTCGGCGGTCGCGTCGGCGAGCCGGGCGTTGGCCGCTTCGAGCTGGGCCTGATCAGCGGTGTCGGGCAGCAGCCTGGCCAGCTCGGCCTCCAGCACCTTCTGCGCCGCGGCGTACTGCGCGCCGATCAGCTCGGCCTTCCATCGCGGCATCCCCTCGTCCCGCTCCAGCAACGCCTCCGCGATGAGCTGCTCCATCCTGGTCGCGACGAGCCGCCGCCTCGCCCGCAACGTCTCGCTGTCCTCCAGGGTCCGGCTGAACCGCAGCCAGGTCGCGAGGTGACCCGACTCCAGCCGCGCGCGGGTCACGGCCAGGTAGTGGTCCTCGAGCGCGGTCACCGCGTCCATCTCGGCCGGCGCCGCCCGGATCGCCTCGGCCGGTCCGGCCCACCAGCTGTCCTCGTCGAAGAACAGGTCCTCCTTGGTGGGGAAGTGGTTGAAGACGGTCTGCACGGCGACGTCCGCGGCCTTCGCGACCTCGGCCACCGTGACGGCGTCGAACCCGCGGGCCAGGAACAGCTCGGTCGCGACATCCGAGATCGCCTGCCGCGTCTGCCGCTTCTTCCGCTCCCGCCGCCCGGTCTCCGCACTCGCCGGCCGGTCGGCACCCGTGGACGTCATGGACAGAGCCTAGAGCACCGTGCTTTACTCCCTCCATTGTTGTAGTGACTACATTTTTGGAGCGACACCATGACCATTCTCGTCACCGGTGGCCGCGGCCGGATCGCCCGTGCCGTCGTCGCCGGCCTGACCGCCGCCGGCCTCGACCCCCGAGTCGCCAGCCGCGATACCTCCGCCGTCCCTGGCTCCGTCCCGTTCGACCTCACCGATCCATCGACCGTGAGCGCCGCCCTGCGCGACGTGACCCAGGTGTTCCTGTACGCCGAACCGACCACGGCCGCCGCCTTCGTCGAAGCAGCCGACGCGGCCGGGGTGAAGAAGGTCGTCCTGCTCTCCTCGATGTCGTCGTACGCGGACAACGAGGACGCGGCCGCCGACCCACACGCCGAGACCGAGCGCGTCATCAAGACCGGCGCGTACGCCGTGACGTGTCTGCAGCCCGGCGCCTTCATGACCAACGCGATCTTCTGGTCGTACGCCCTGCGCGCGACCGGCCAGATCCGGCTGCCCTACCTGGACGCCGAGGAGGCCCCGATCCACGAACAGGACATCGCCGACGCCGCCGTCCAGGTCCTGCTGGCCGGACCCGGTTCACCGCACGACGGCCGGGCGTACCCGCTCAGCGGCCCCGAGTCGATGACCAGGCGCCGCCAGATCGAGCAGATCACCGAGGTCACCGGTGTGCCGATCGAGGCCGTCGACCTCGCCCCGGCCCAGGCCGAGGAGGAGATGAGCCGGGGTATGCGCAACCAGGCCCAGTTCCGGAGCCTGATGTCGTACTGGGCGAGCCGGGTCGGGCTGCCCCATCCGATCGAGCCAGGGGTCGAACTCCTCACGGCGCATCCCGCCCGGTCCTGGCAGACCTGGCTCCGCGACCACCCCGAGGTCTTCGCCGAGTAGGGCCGGACCCGCCGGACCTCAGGGCAGGATCGAGTCGATGTAGCCGCCGTCGACGCGGACCGCGCCACCCGTGGTCGCCGAGGCCTGGTCGGAGCTGAGGTACACGACCATGTTGCCGATCTCGGGCGGCTCGATCAGGCGCTGGATGAGGGAGTACGGGCGGTGCTCCTTCATGAACCGGCGCTGCGCCTCGTCCCAGGGCAGGTCGGTGCCGACCAGTTCACCGACGAAGTCCTCGACGCCGGGAGTGTGGGTCGGGCCGGCCATCACCGAGTTCACCGTGACGCCTGTCCCGGCCGCGGCCTTCGCGTACCCGCGGGTGACGGCGAGCAGGGCGGTCTTGGTCATGCCGTAGTGGACCATCTCGACCGGAGTCGCCACGGCGGAGTCGCTGGCGATGTTCATCACCCGGCCGAAGCCGCGCTCGATCATGCCGGGCAGGTACAGCCGGATCAGCCGCACCGCGGACAGCACGTTCACCTCGAAGTACCGGCGCCACTCGTCGTCGTCGATCTCGAGCACCGGTCTCGCGCCGAAGATGCCGAGGTTGTTCACCAGGATGTCGAGCTCGCCGGCCCGTTCCCGCAGCGACTCGGCGCCCTCGGCTGTCGCGAGGTCGGCCGCGATCGGCAGCACCTCGGCGCCCGGAACCGCCCCGACCACCTCGACCACCGCCCGCTCCGTCTTCCCCTGGTCGCGGCCGTTCACCACCACCGTCGCCCCGGCGCGCGCCAACTCGGTGGCGATCGCGAGGCCGATCCCCTGGCTGGATCCCGACACCAGGGCCCGTCGTCCGCTCAGTTCGATCTTCATCGGTCCATCGTGCCAAAGAGTCAGCGGATCGGGACGGTGGCGGACGAGGTCGACCCGACGTCGGCCGATCCCTGCCAGCCGGGCGGCGTGAACGGCAGGTCGACACTCGACGTGAGCTCCACCGTCACCGTCGTCCCGGTCACGTCGGCGGACCAGTCGAAGGCGTCGAAACGGGTGCCTGCGGCAACGGCGTCCAGGTACTCCGCGGTCAGCCGCCGGGCCTCCTCGGGATCGAGCTCGGCGTTCGACCCCGGCCCGGGTTGGGCGTAGACGGCGGCGAGACCGTTGGCCGCGGCAAGCACCGCGCCGTCCGCGGTCGCGTCCAGGTCGCGCCGGACGAGGAACACCTTGGACAGATCGGTGACGACCACGATCAGCAGGACGACGATCACGGTGAACCCGATGATGAGCACGGACATCTGCCCCTCCTCACCCCGGCGCCGCGCCGTCACCCGTCCCCCTTGGCTTCGCGGTAGTCGCCGTACGACTCGATGTGCGACGCGGTGATCCGTACGGCGGGGCGCTCGCCGCCGAGTGCGTCGGGGATCAACGGCAACGGCACCTGCGTGTCCAGCCGCACCGTCACGGTCGAACCAGGCTCCAGGCAGGCCGGGGTACAGGAGATGCTGAGCTCTTCCGGCCGGAGCTCGATGCCCTGGTCCTTCATCGCCAGCCGCGCCGCCTCGTACGCCCGTGAGCGCGCGTCGTCCTCGGACAGTCCGGCCGGGACGATGATGAACGCACGCCCGGCCGCCCGCGTCGCCGCGGTCGCGCCGTACGAGGCCCGCTGAACCTCGAAGACGCCGAGCATCAGGTACACGAGCGGGATCAGCAGCACCAGCGCCAGCCAGGAGAACTCGACCACGGCACTCCCCCGCTCATCCGTTGCCCGAGGCACCAATCTGACCTGCCACCGCCTCGGTCGGCGGGACGATCGGCGGGTCATTCGCCGGTCTCCTTGACGGCGTGGCCTTCGACCTCGAAGCCGAGACCTGGTCCCCACAGGCCGAGTGCGGGCATGTGCGCCTTCACGACCACCCGGACCCCCGGCTGTCCTTCGATCTCCACCGGCTCCGCGGTGACGGCCTCGACCAGCTCGTCGCGAACCACCCCGGTGACCAGGCGACGGGCGTGTTCCTCACCGTCGGCGGGATCGCGGTTCAGGACGGCGGCGTAGTGGGCGCCTTCGGAGGCCGCGGCGGTGATCGTGTTCCGGATGTACAGGTAGAGGCCGACCTGCAACACCGCGAGGAACAGTGGCACCACCAGTACCGACACCAGCACGAAGTCGACCACGGCGGCACCCTGATCGCCCCGCCGGCGACCACCAGGCCGCGGCTGTCGCGGACTCCATCGCCTCGTGGTCACCCGCAGCCCGGCACCCGTGTGCAGCGGAGTCGGGCTCACTTGTTGGTGACGGAGTCCAGCGCGCGTTCGAAGATGGCCTTCAGCTGGTTCTCGGCGGCGACCCACAGCGTGACGACCAGGCCGGCCGTCATCACCGTGATCAGCACCCAGCCGGGAACGTCGCCGCGCTCCTTGGCCGCCGGCCGTGGTCTCAGGACCAGCGCAAGCACGAGTCTGGTCAGCAGTAGGGACATGGGTTCTCCTCATCTCATCCGGCGATCAGCCGGATACCGACTGCGCCCGGGTAGAAGGCGAAAATGATCGTGACAGGCAGCACCAGGAAGATCACGGGCACCATCATCGAGACCTCGCGGCGGGCGCCGGACTCGATCAGGTCCCGCCGGTTCGCCTCCCGGATGTCGCCCGCCTGCGCGCGGAGGACGTCGGCCAGTGGGGTCCCTCGTTCGAGCGCAACCGCGAGGCCGTCGGCGAACCGGGACAACGCGACCAGCCCGGTCCGGTCCGCGAGTCCGTCGAGCGCGCGGACCAGCGTCTCCCCGGCTCGCGTCTCGGCCAGGACCCGCTTCAGCTCCTCGGCCAGCTCGCCCCGGCAGGATCGGGCGACCCGGTCGAGCGCCGCCGCGGGACCTTCGCCGGCCGCGACCGACAACGCGAGCAACTCGGCGACCGTCGGCAGCTCCGCCAGCAACCGCCGCTCGCGCCGGCTCACCTGGGTCGTGAGATAGGTGTCCCGCGACAACACGCCGAGCACCGCGAGGATCCCGCTGAGGACGAGCAGGCCGATCGGATTCCCGGCGCCGAGCGACAACGCGACCAGCGCGATCAGCAGGCCGATGCCGAAGCCGACCGTGCCCCACAGCACCTGCTCGATCCGGAACTCCTCGACGCTCTGGTCGATCCCTGCCCGGGCGAGCCGGCGCCGGATCGACGCCGAACCACCGAGGATCCGCTCCAGCCGCAACGCTCCCGCTCGCAGGGACGGACCGAACAGCCGCACGATCGCGGAGAACGGCGAACTCGACGTCGTCACCCCGAGGAACACGTTGCCGCCGCCGAGGTCGCGCAGGTACGGGCCGATCCGGTCGTCGACGGACGGCTTCCGCAGGAACGGCAACCGCCGGATCACCAGCAACAGTCCCGCACCGAACACCAGGCCGAGCAGCGCACCGATCGCGGCCGGGCTCATCGCAGCACCCGCCCCGGCTCCGGCAGCCGGCCGATCCGCAGCATCAACCGGTACGCGACCACGCAGACCGCGGCGCCGATCCCGATGATCAGCGCGCCGACGGGCGAGTTGTACCGCTGGATGACGTCGCCCTGGAACGACAACGCGCCCAGCACCAGCCACGGCGCGGCCACGGCGACCCGGGCCCCGTTGACGGACCAGGCCTGCCGTGACTCCAGCTCGGACCTGGTCCGGGCGTCGTCGCGGAGGAAGGTGGACAGCGACCGCAGCAGCCGGCCGAGATCGCCACCGCCGACCTCGCGCGCGATCCGCAACGCCTCCACCACGCGGTCGCCGACCGGATCCGCGAGCCGCTCCTTCAACCGGTCCAGGGCTTCGGCGAACCGGCCGGTCGAGGCGTAGTCGGCCCCGAACCGGCGGAACGGATCGCGCAACGGCAACGGCCCGCGCTCCCCGACCTGCGCCAGCGCCTCGGACAAGGACAGCCCGGCCCGCACCGCGGACGCGATGTTGTCGACCACGTCCGGCCACAGCTCCCGGAACTCGGCGAGCCGCTTCCGGGCCCTTGCCTTGAGCAACGCCACCGGGACACCGCCGGCCATCACGCCGAACACCGCTCCGACCGGCAACGCGGCGGTCACCAGGAACATCAGCACGAACGCCAGCACTCCGGTGATCACGCAGGCCCCGATGAACGCGCCCGGCGTCACTCCCTCGACGCCCGCGCTCGCCAGCAACTCCCGCGCCCGTGCCCGTAGCTTGCCCTCGGCCGGGGCGTCCTCGTCGGCGGGTGCGATGAACGCCCAGACGATCAGCAGGATCCCGACGCCGAAGAAGAGCCCGATCAGCAGTCCCATCAGCTCACCCCCGGCGGCAGCTCGGTGAGCAGGCCCGCGGTCGAGTACCCGGCTTGCTGGAACCGCTCCGGATGCGGCAACTGCCCTTCTGCCCGGCGCAATCCGCCGTCGACCAGGCCGAACACCGTCTCGGTCTCGATCGCCTGCTCCTCGACCCGCCCGGTGACCGCGACGATCTCGCGCACCCGCCGCTGCCCGTCCGCCCCGATGCCGAGGTGAACGACGAGGTCGACGCACCCGGCCACCGTCGGCAGCACGAACCGGGAGCCGATGTTCTCCCCCGCGAGCAGCGGCAGCGTGCACATCTTGGTCAGCGCCTCGCGGGCGGAGTTCGCATGGATCGTGCACATGCCGGGTAATCCAGAGTTCAACGCCAAGAGGAGATCCAGGCACTCCTCGCCGCGCACCTCGCCGACGATGACCCGGGACGGGCGCATCCGCAGCGACTCCTTGACCAGGTCGCGCAGCCGCACCTCGCCGGTACCCTCCAGCCCGGCCTGGCGGGTCTGCATCGAGACCCAGTCCGGGATCGGCAGCCGGATCTCGAAGACCTCCTCGCAGGAGATCACCCGCTCGCTGCCCGGGATCGACCCGGCCAGCGCGTTCAGCATCGTGGTCTTGCCGGCCTGGGTGCCGCCGGAGACGAGCACATTGAGGCCGACGGCAACGGACGCCTCCAGCACCGCCGCGGCGTGCGGGGTCAGCGAGCCGAGCGCGACCAGGTCGGCCAGCCGGGTCGCCCGCACGGTGAACTTGCGGATGTTGATCGCGGCGTACCGCTGGGTGATGCCGCCGAGCACGACGTGCACCCGGCTCCCGTCCGGCAGCCGCGCGTCGGTGAACGGCTGGGAGACGTCGATCCGCCGGCCGGTGGTCTTCAGCATCCGCTCGACCAGGTCGCCGACCTCCTCCTCGGTCAGCACCGTGGTGGTCAGCTCGTGCCGGCCGTCGCGGGCGATGAACACCCGGGACGGCTCGTTGATCCAGATCTCCTCGACCGCGGGATCGTCCAGGTACCGCTGCAGCGGGCCGAAGCCGGCCACCCGGTCGTGCACCTCCCGGCTGACCGCGGCCAGGTCGCCGATCGGCGGGACGATCCCGGTCAGGCTGCGCTCGTCGTACTCGCGGACGACGGTGGCGACGATCGCGGTCACGGCCGACGGGTTGCGGAGCGGGTCGATGCCCTCCCGGCGGACCACGTCGCGGACCTGCGCGTCGATCAGCTCGACCGCGCCCTGACCGTCGGCGCCGTACGGGCTGTCGGGCCGGCGCGCGGCCAGTCGGTCCGCAGTCATCGTCTCCCCGTGTCCGTCTCGGCGGCGACCAGCTCGTCACCCTGCGCGACCATCCTCGCAAGGACGAGGTCCGCCGCGCCAACCTGATCCGCTCCGCCTGTGGATAACCCGATCAGGGCACAAGCCGACAGAACGTATCCGCCCGGTCACCGCCAGGTCCACCCCGTTGCAGCTTTTGACATCGGTTCTGTCGTCGGCGGCCACGACTCGAGGCGCCCGCACCGCCATCGTGGTTCCGGGTGTAACACGATGGCCGGGTCGGCGCGTCGATGTGGGTGAGACCCCGACGGAGAGGCTGTGATGACGACGGACGACTTCGAGGAGTTCGCCAGAGTGCGAACCCCTCACCTCTATCGGACGGCCTGGCTGCTGACCGGCGATCGGCACCACGCCGAGGACCTGGTCCAGGAGACGCTCGCCAAGATGTACCGGGCGTGGCGGGGCATCCGGCGGATCGACAACCCGGCCGCTTACGCGCAGACGGTGCTGGCACGGACGTACGTGTCGCAGCGTCGGCGCCGGAGTTGGTCGGAGCAGCCGACCGAGGCGATGCCGGACCGGGCCGAGCGCCCTGGCGACCACGAACTGCGGCTCTCCCTGCAGACAGCCCTGGCCGAGCTGTCTCCCCTCGATCGTGCGGTGCTGGTGCTGCGGTTCTTCGAAGATCGCAGCGTCGAACAGGTCGCGCTCGATCTCGGCAAGAACGCCGGCGCGATCCGGACCCGGACGTCCCGCGCCCTGGACCGGTTGCGCACGGTCCTCGGCGACGACGTCCACCTGATCGCCCTCTGACCCAGGAGAACCCCGTGACCAACAACCTCGACGACGCCCTGCCGGACCTGATGCGGCGGGCCACCGAACACCTCGAACCCGAATCCACCGACCTGGTCGAGCGCGGCCTGCGCCGTGGCGTCCAGCTCCGCCGGCGGCGTACCGCGGTCCTCAGCTTCAGCGGCGCGGGCGCGATCCTCGCCACCGCGGGCATCATCGTCGGCGGCACCCAGCTCTTCGGCGGCACCACCGGTGACGCCCCGGTCGCCGGTCCGCCGCTCGCCGTCGCGACCAGCTCGACGCCCAGTCCGAAGCCCACGCCTCAGCCGACAGCGCTGCCGAAGACCGACACCACCCTGCCCACCCTGAAGAGCTTGCTCCCGCCCAAGTACAAGCAGTCCGCTCCGTACACGTGGGGCGGCGACGCGGAAGGCTTCAACGGCGCATCGATCGTGCTGAACGACGGCAAGGGCGCGTCCCAGGTGGTGGCCTGGTTGTCCCGGGAGGGTGGAACGACGGCCTGTACCCCGGATCGGGAGGGCCTGGAGAACTGCTCGGTCCGGCCGGACGGCAGCGTGCTCACCTGGTCCAAGGAACGGCAGACGAATCCACCCGCTCCCGGCAAGCCCGCCCGCGTCGACGACGACATCGTCGAGAACACGGTGCAGCTGACGTACCCCGACGGCCGGGTGATCTCGTTGATCAACTACAACGGCGCCGGGGAGAAGGGTGCGCCGGCGACGCGAGTGAAGCCGGTCCTGACGATCGGGCAGCTGACCTCGATCGCGAGCAGCAAGCGCTGGGAGTTCCCGACCGCGGCGGACACCAAGACCCCCGAGCGGAAGTCCCGGTAACCGTCAGCGGTGTACGAGCGTGTGCTCGAAGGCGTACCGCGACGCCCGGAACAAGTGGGAGCCGTACTCGACCGCGCGGCCGTGGTCGTCGTAGGTGATCCGCGTCGTCGCGAGCAGTGGACAGCCCGGTTCCTCGGTGAGGAGCCGGGCTTGTTCCGTCGTGGCCGGCTGCGCGGAGATCGTCTGGTGGGCGACCTTGAGCCGGACGCCCTCGGCGCGGAGCAGTTCGTACAGACCGTGCTCGGCCAGCAGCGCCGGGTCCGGGTCCAGGAGTTCCGAGGGCAGCCAGTTGCGCATCAGGGCCAGCGGTTCGCCGTCGGCTCGACGGAGCCGCTCCAGTCGCAGCACCCGGTCACCCGATTCGCACTGCAAGGCCGCGGCCACGTCCGTGCTCGCCGGGGCGATGCCGAAGCGGAGCACCTCGGTCTCCGGTTTGCGGTGCGCGGCGGAGAGGTCGTCGTACAGGCTGGTGAGCTCCAGCGAGCGACGGACCTGGCCGGAACTGCCGACGACCTGCGTGCCGACACCGCGTTTGCGGACCAGCAGTCCCTGGTCCACCAGGCGCGCGATGGCCTGCCGGACCGTCGGGCGGCTGAGTCCGTACGCCTCGGCGAGGTCCACCTCGTTGCTGAGCCGGGAACCGACCGGGAGGTCACCGCCCTGGATGGCCGCCTCGAGTTGCTGCGCCAGCTGCACGTGGAGCGGGGTACGGCTGGTGCGATCGACAGTGACCTGGACGGTGCTCATGCGCACATCTTGGAGGGTCGGACGCCCACCGTCGAGTCACCCACGGGATTTGATCAGATCTCGGGGTTTGAGAATGCGTCCCGGAAACGCCGCGGAGCCGCTCACTGTCGCTTTCGGCGAACGCCTCGGGACCGACGGTGCCCCGATATCCCGGCTTTCCCGGCGCCGCCGCGATCGCGGCCCAATTGCTCCCGGCAGGTGCGCCATTTTCTTCGGGCGTCCACGTCGCCGTACCGGGGGTTGCCGCAGCGTGGTGAGGCCCTTGTCCCGTCCAGTTCCAGGTCTCCAGCCGGCCGGGTGGATTCGCTCGACCAGTTCCGGGAATGGCAGCTCGGTGAACACCGTCTCCGCTCAGCCGGGTGGCCTCAGCCGATTTCCCCGATCCGCACCGGCCGGCTTTCCTGGTGCGACTTCATCGCCGCCAGCGCGATCCGGAGTGCGTTCCGGGCGTCGTACCCGGTGACCGGTGGCGGGGTGTTTTCCCGGATCACCTCGGTGAATTCGGTGAGTTCGCGCCCCTCGGCGCGCTCGTTGACGGATCCGGGATCGTCGTACTGAAGGGGCCTTCGGCAAGGACGTGAGGGCGAGGTCCCAGGTGAACGTGGTGAATCCGGGAGGTGAAGGTCAGGCGGTACCTCGTGACTATCGCCTCGGATTCCAGTCGGCCGAGGGCGCCGCGCTCTACCCTGCCTACGTGCACACGTTGTCCAGCGGCCGGCGGCAACCACTCCGTGGACATCCGGCGGAGGGCGAACCTGGTGCAGATATCCTCCGCTTTCGGCCGGGCGATGGACAGTGTCGACCGGGTCCGGATGGCGGTCAGGCTCTACCCGGTGCTGCGCGACCTCGGGCAGGATGACGCGTTCGGCCTGGACAACGTCATCGCCGCGAGTGCGGAGGGATACGCTTTTCCGGCCACTCCGGACCGGGACCAGCCGATCGGCGGGCTGGCCCCAGGACCCAGGCGGACCTGCTCCGCCAGGCCCTCGCCGAGGACCGGCCCAGCGACCGGCTGGACCACGCCCTCGACGAGCACGCCGTACGCCGCCGTACGGACGACATCTAAGGAGAAGGCATGGAACCGCTGCGCATCGGTGTTCTCGGCGCTGCCCGGATCGCGGGCAGGGCGATCGCCGACCCGGCCCGGCTGACCGGCCACCGGCTGGTCGCGGTCGCCGCCCGGGTCACCGGCCGGGCCGAGGCCTTCGCCGCCGAGCACGGCGTCGAGCGGGTCCATGCCTCGTACGAGGACGTGCTGGCCGACCCGGAGATCGAGGCGGTCTACAACCCGCTCGCCAACGGCCTGCACGGCCCGTGGAACCTGAAAGCCATTGCCGCAGGCAAGCATGTGCTGACCGAGAAGCCGTCCGCGAGCAACGCCGAGGAGGCCGCGGCGGTGCGCGACGCGGCCCGCGACGGCGGCATCGTGTTCATGGAGGCGTTCCACTACGCCTACCACCCGGTGATGAAGCGGCTCCAGGAGCTCCTGGCCAAGGGCGAACTGGGCGACCTCCAGCACATCGAAGCCACCATGGTGATGGGTCCGCCGGCCGACGAGGACCCGCGCTGGTCGTTGTCGCTCGCTGGTGGAGCGGTGATGGACGTCGGCTGCTATGCGCTGCACGCTCAGCGGCTGCTCGCGCCGTTCGGTGGTGGGGCGCCGACGCTGGTGAACGCGCGCGCCGGTGAGCGCAAGCGGATGCCTGGCGTCGACGAATGGCTGAACGCGGACCTGGAGTTCCCGAGCGGCGCGACCGGGGCAGTGCGGACGAGCATGGCCGCGGAGGAGCTGGACTTCAGCCTCAAGGTGATCGGCACCCGCGGCGAGGCGTTCGCTCCCGGCTTCGTCCTGCCGCACCTGGACGACCGGGTCATCGTGACCACCAAGGAAGACACCTGGGTCGAGCACCTCGGCACCCGGACGTCGTACACGTACCAACTGGAGGCGTTCGCCGGGGCGGTGCGTGAAGGCAAGCCGGTCCTGACGGACGCCGAGGACGCGCTGGCGACGATGCAGCTGATCGACGCCTGCTACCGCGACGCCGGCATGTCACCCCGACCGGTCACAAGCATCTAAGGAACTTCGAGATTCGCCGGCCGCCGCGCCCCATTCCGGGGTCGCGGCGGCTGCGGCTTGTCCTGGGCTGGATAGCTTCCGGCCGCCTTCAAGCTTGCTGCCTGCACTCGTCTGCACGCCGGACGAAAGCAGCTGAGGTGTAGGTAGTCGTTCGCCCGGCCGAGGCACCCACCTGGACCCACGGCTTTCGCCCGGCCGCCACCGGCCTGCACGTCGGTCCCCGGCGTCGAGCGCCGCGCGCCCGTTCAATCGAAGCTGTGAATGGTTTGCCTGAAATTGACTTGGGTGACGCCTTGACGCGCAGTTCTGCGCAGTGGCTAACTGGCTTCTTCGACCGCCCCGCTTGAGGAGACTTGATGCGTCTGCTCCTGTCCGCTGTCAGCGTCCTCGCCGTGGTGACTACCGTCGCCGTCGTGGCCCCCAGCCTCGCTACCGCCGCCCCGCCACCACCGGCAGGCCCCATCTCCCCCGAACCGCAGCAACTCACCCCCAGACCCGACGGCTTCCCGCTCACCCCCGTCGTCGGTCTCGTCCGCAGCGACCGCTCCGACGCGGACGCCGAGCGCGTGGTCCGGGAAACGCTCCAGCGCGCCGGGGTGAAGACCGTCCGCACCACCGACGGCGCCGACCCGAACACGCCCACCACCATCTGGCTCGGCCAGGCCGACCCCGTACTCACCGAGTTGCGCGTCGACAACAGCGCCGAGCTCCCCGCCGAGGGCTACGTACTCGCCGCCGGCCGCGACCGAGCCGGGCGCGGGCACGTGGTGCTCGACGGTGCCGACACCGACGGTACGTACTACGCCGCGCAGTCGCTCGCCCAGCTCGTCCAGCCCCGTCCCGGTCAGGACTGGGTCCCCGGTGTCGCCGTGCGGGACTGGCCGACCATGCGATACCGCGGTTCGATCGAGGGGTTCTACGGCACGCCCTGGTCGCACGCCGACCGGCTCGACCATCTCGACTACCTCGGCGCGCACCGGATGAACACGTACGAGTACGCGCCCAAGGACGACCCGTACCACCGCGACCGCTGGCGGGATCCGTACCCCGCGGACAAGCTCGCCCAGCTCGGCGAACTCGTCACCCGCGCGCTGCGGAACAAGGTGGACTTCACCTTCGCGCTCTCCCCGGGCCTCGACATCTGCTACACGGCGGACGCGGACTTCCAGGCGATCGTGGCAAAGTTCGAGGCGCTGTACTCGCTCGGTGCGCGGTCTTTCAACGTGCCGCTGGACGACATCGACTACAACAACTGGCACTGCGACGCCGACCGCGCGAAGTACGGCACGGGTGGGGGCGCCGCCGGTCGAGCGCAGAGCGACCTGCTCAACCGGGTGCAGCGGGAGTGGGTGGAGACCAAGCCGGACGTGGCTCCGCTGCAGATGGTCCCCACCGAGTACTACAACATCACCGAATCCCCGTACAAGAAGGCGTTGCGGGAGCAGCTCGACTCCGACGTGGTCGTGCACTGGACGGGTGTCGGGGTGGTGCCGAAGACGATCACCGCGGCCCAGGCGGCGCAGGCGAAGGCCGTGTTCGGACACGACATCCTGATCTGGGACAACTACCCGGTGAACGACTACGCGGCCGGACGGCTCCTGCTGGCCGGATACAGCGGACGCGAACCTGCCATCGCCGAACACGTCGCGGGCGTGATCTCGAATCCGATGAACCAGGCAGCCGTCAGCAAGGTCGCGCTGTACTCGTTCGCCGAGCTCGGCTGGAACCCGGCCAAGTACAACGTCCGCGCCTCCTGGCTCCGCGCGCTCACCGAACGCGCCGGCGGCGACCCTGCGACCACCGAGGCACTCCAGGTCTTCGCGGACCTCAACACGTACGACGGCACCCTGCATCCGGAGAGCGCGCCCGAGCTCGGTGCGGCGGTGGACGCCTTCTGGCAGACCTGGAGTACGGGCAAACGCTCCACCGCGCTGTCCGTACTACGTCCCCGGGTGGCCGCCGTCGCCGCTGCCCCGGCCGTGATCCGTCAAGGCGTCGTCGACCCCGCGTTCACGGCCGAGGCGGAATCATGGCTCAAGGCAACGGAACTCTGGGGCCGGGCGATGCACCGTGGTCTCGATCTGCTCGCCGCCCTCGACCAGGGCAACGGCGCGTCCGCGTGGACGGCGCGCCAGGAGATCACCGCCCTGGTCACCCAGGCGAAGGCGATCCGGGACAGCCGCGCACCGCACAACGGCACCTACCCGCGGATCGGCGAACGGGTGATCGACGAGTTCCTGGCCGAGACCGGGCGGATCCACGATCGCTGGCTCGGCGTCGTCCCCGGACGGACCGCGACCACGAATCTCGGCACCTACCAGGACAACGTGCCCGCCCGGATGACCGACGGCGACCCGGCCACGTTCTTCTGGAGCAACGGCAGCCCTGGTCCCGGCTCCGAGGTGCGGGTCGACCTCGGCGTCGCGTCCGAGATCGGCGACGTCGCGGTCCTGATGGGCAAGTCGTCGAGCCCGAACGACTACATCCGCTCCGGCGCCCTGGAGTACTCGGTCGACGGCACCCGCTGGACCGAACTCATCCGCGCTACGACGGCAGAGGTCCGTGCGACCGCTCCGGCGGGGACCACGGCGCGGTACGTCCGGTACCGGTCGTTGTCGGCCAGCGACTTCTGGCTCGTGGTCCGCGAGTTCTCCGTCGAGGCGATCGGCGGAAAGAAGACGACGCTGGCCGTGACCGGTACACCGGCACCCGCCGAGGGTTCGTCGTTCCAGCGCGCCGCGGACGGCAACGTGGAGACCGGCTACGTCCCCGCAAACGCTCCGGCCAACGGTGACGCGTTGGTCGCCACCCTCTCCGCACCGCGCGAGCTGGCCGGCCTGACCGTGTTGCAGAACGAGAACGCAGTCGGATCCGCCACCGTCGAGATCCAGGTCGGCGGGGAGTGGCGACCAGTCGGCGATGTCTCCACCGCCTTCGCCGAGCTCGACACCGCGGACGCCCTGGCCGAAGCGATCCGCCTGGTCTGGAAGAGCGGCACGCCGTCGGTCGCCGAACTCGTCCCGCGCTGGTCCGACGAACCGGTGGTCGAGCTGACCGTCGGCGACGACCGCGCCGATGTCGTCGGAGGTTTGGCGTCAAACTTCGTCGTCGAAGCGGCGCCTGGTCGAGCCGAGACGGTGAGCGGCACGTTGGCCGTTACGGTGCCGGCCGGGTGGTCGGTCACTCCGGCGAGCACCTCACTGACCGTGAAGCGCGGCTTCGCCCAATCCGTCCCGGTCAAGGTGACACCGCCTGCCGACGCGGCTCTCGGTGACGTCGACATCCCCGTCACCTTCACAACGGGCGACGAGGTGGCCGAGGCAGTCCTCCGGGTCGCCGTGCGGCCGAAGACGTCCACCACCAACGCAGCGCTGGGTCGTCCGGCCACCGCGTCCGGCGTCGAACCGGGAACGTCGTTCACCGCCGATCTCGCCGTCGACGGCAACGCGACAACGCGATGGGCCTCGGGGTACGACGACTCCTCGTGGCTCCAGGTGGACCTCGGGAGCAGGACCCGGGTCGGCAAGGTCGTGCTGACCTGGGAGACCGCGTTCGGCTCGGCGTACGAGGTGCAGGTGTCCGACGACGGGACGACCTGGACGAAGGCGGCCGAGGTCACCGGCGGGGACGGCGGGACCGATACGGTCTGGCTCGACGCGACCGGGCGCTATCTGCGGATGCAGGGCGTCGATCGCGCGACGACGTACGGGTACTCGCTGTACGAGCTGGCCGTCTACCCGAAGGCCACGTAGCACCCGGGATCGCGGTGATCGGCCGGCCAGCCGATCACCGCGATCGCCGGCTCAGTCGTGGGTCGGGAAGCCCAGGTTCAGGCCGCCGTGGGACGGATCGAGCCAGCGGGACGTGACCACCTTGCCGCGCGTGAAGAAGTGCACGCCCTCGGCGCCGTGCGCGTGGGTGTCGCCGAACAACGAGTTCTTCCAGCCGCCGAACGAGTAGTACGCCATCGGCACCGGGATCGGCACGTTCACGCCGACCATGCCGACCTCGACCTCGGTCTGGTACCGCCGGGCGGCGCCGCCGTCGTTGGTGAAGATCGCCGTGCCGTTGCCGTACGGGTTGGAGTTCACCAGGTCGAGCGCGGCGTCGTAGGAGGGGACGCGGACCACCGAGAGCACCGGTCCGAAGATCTCGTCGGTGTAGATCGACATGTCCGGCGTGACCTTGTCGAACAGCGTCGGGCCGAGCCAGAAGCCGTCGTCACCGCCGTCGAACGGACCCTCGCGACCGTCCACCGCCAGCTCCGCGCCCGCGTCGACCCCGGCCTCGACGTATCCGACGACCTTGTCGCGGTGCGCGCCGGTCACCAGCGGACCCATGTCGCAGCCGCGGGTGCCGTCGCCGGTCCGCAACGTCGCCATCCGCTCCTTGATCTTGCCGATCAGGTCGTCGGCCACCGGCTCGACCGCGATCAGCGCGGAGATCGCCATGCAGCGCTCCCCCGCGGAACCGAAGCCGGCGTTCACCGCGGCGTCGGCGGTCAGGTCCAGATCGGCGTCGGGCAGCACGACCATGTGGTTCTTCGCGCCGCCGAGGGCCTGGACGCGCTTGCCGTTGGCCGTGCCCCGCTCGTACACGTAGCGCGCGATCGGGGTCGAGCCGACGAACGAGACGGCCTTGATGTCGGGGTGCTCGAGCAGCCGGTCGACGGCCTCCTTGTCGCCGTGCACGACGTTCATCACGCCGTCCGGCAGGCCCGCCTCCTTCCACAACGCGGCCACCGCGTTCACCGCCGACGGGTCCTTCTCGGACGGCTTGATCACCACGCTGTTGCCACAGGCAACGGCAATCGGGACGAACCAGAGCGGCACCATCGCCGGGAAGTTGAACGGCGAGATCACCGCGACCGCGCCGAGCGGCTGGCGGATCGAGTACACGTCGACGTTGGTCGAGACGTTCTCGCTGAACCCGCCCTTCAGCAGGTGCGGGATCCCGCAGGCGAACTCGACCACCTCCAGACCGCGGGTCACCTCGCCGAGCGCGTCGGACAGCACCTTGCCGTGCTCGGCGGTGATCAGCGCCGCGATCTCCTCCTTGCGCGCGTTCAGCAGCTCGCGGAACGCGAACAGCACCTGGGCGCGCTTGGTGAGCGACGTCCGGCCCCACGCCTTGGACGCGTCGTGGGCGACCTTGACCACCTCGTCGACGGTCGCGGCCGAGGCCAGGTCCAGCTCGCCGGTGACCTCACCCGTCGCCGGGTTGTAGACCTTGCTGGTGCGCTCCGAGACCCCCGCCCAGGGCGTCCCGCCGATCAGATGGGTGATGCGCTCAGTACTCACAGCTGTGTCCTCTTGTCGTCCGATACTCGTCCCCACGCGACTCACCCCAGCACCTCGTCACGTCGTGCCAGCTCCACCGCGACCGGCCGTCCCTCGGCCAGCGACTCCAGCCCCGCCGTACAGACGGCCGCCGCGGCGTACCCGTCCCAGGCCGTCGGACCGTCGATCCCACCCCGTGCCGCGGCGTCGGCCCAGCGCTGCACCTCGACGTCGTACGCGGTCGCGAAGCGGGTCCGGTAGTCCTCCGGCACCGCTCCTCCCCAGTGTCCGGCCGACCTGGTCAGCACGTCGACCCCGAGGCCGATGGTCGCGCTGCCCCGCTCACCGACGGCCTCGCAGCGCACCTCGTACCCGACCTGGAAGTTGACGAACACCTCCACGTCGGCCAGGGCGCCGTTCGCCAGCTCGAACACCGCGAACTGCGGGTCGAGCACACCGTCCGCGACCAGTCCGGTCGGCTTCGGTGCGTGCACGGTGACCCGGGTGATCTCCTCGCCGAACAGCCAGCGGGTCACGTCGACCTCGTGCACCAGCGAGTCCCGCACGATCATCTCGCTGCGGAAATGCGGGGCCGAGGTCTTGTTGCGGTGCACGTTGTGCAGCAACAGCGGCCGGCCGAGCTCGCCGGAGTCGAGCAGCCGTTTCAACGCCGCGTACTCCGGATCGAAGCGGCGCATGAAACCGACCTGGATCAACGGCCGGCCGAGCTTGTGCTCGGCCTCGACCACCCGCAGCGACGACTCGGTGTCCATCGTCAGCGGCTTCTCGCAGAGCGTGGGCTTGCCGTGCTCCAGGCAGGCCGCCAACTGCTCGGCATGCGCGAACCCGGGCGAGGCGATGATCACCGCGTCCACGTCCGGCGCGCCGATCAACGCCAGTGGGTCGCCGATCACCCGGACGTCGCCGAGCGGCGCGGCCACGGCGGCGGCCCGGTCCGTGTCGGGATCCGACACCGCGACCAGGCGCGCACCGGAGATCTTCCGCGCCACCCGCTCGGCGTGATCGGCCCCCATCGTGCCGACGCCGATGATGCCGATCCTGAGGTCCTTCATCCGTCTCCCTTGTCCGTCCGCGATTCCCGCCCCGCCTCGGCCGACGCCGTCACCTCGTCGGTGGGGGCGGTCGGGTCGACGGCGCGCAGCTCGTGGCTGAGCGCCTCCAGCTCCGAACCGCCGGCCATCTCCGTGGTGAGCTGCTCCAACGTGATGTCGGCCCGCTGCGTGTCCAGCGCGACCCGGCCGAGCTTGAGCACGACGAAGTGGTTGCCGACCAGGTACGCGTGGTGCGGGTTGTGCGTGATGAAGACGACGCCGATCCCCGCGTCCCGCGCCTTGACGACGTACTTGAGCACGATGCCCGACTGGTTCACGCCGAGCGCCGCCGTCGGCTCGTCCAGGATCAGCACCTTCGCGCCGAAGTGGATCGCCCGGGCGATCGCGACACATTGGCGCTGACCACCCGACAACTTGCCGACGGGCTGTTCCAGGTCGGGGATCGAGATCCCCATCCTGGTCAGCTCCTCCTGCGCGATCCGCTTCATCCGGGCCGCGTCCAGCAGGCCGAACGGGCCCTTGGTCAGCTCGTTGCCCAGGAAGAAGTTCCGCCAGACCGACATCAGCGGCGCCAGGGCGAGATCCTGGTAGACGGTCGCGATCCCGCTGTCGAGGGACTCGCGCGGTGACGAGAAGTGCCGCTCCTGACCGTTCACCGACATGGTGCCGGAGGTGTAGTCGTGCAGGCCGGCGATGATCTTGATCAACGTCGACTTGCCGGCACCGTTGTCGCCGAGCACGCAGGTGATCTCGCCCTGCCGGACCGACAACGACACTCCCCGCAGGGCATGGATGTTGCCGTAGCTCTTGCCGATGTCCTCCAGATGCACGATCGGCGTGGTCGGGCTGGTGGTCGCCTCGTCGGCGAATCCCGTGGTGGTGCTCATCTCGCCTCCGCCTTGCTCCGGACGACCAGGTTCACGATCGTGGCCAGCAGCAACATCGCGCCCAGGAACGCCTTGAACCAGTCCGGGTTCCAGCCCGCGTACACCACGCCGAGCTGGACCATGCCGAAGATCAGCGCCCCGATCGCCGCGCCCACCACGGAGCCGTACCCGCCGGTGAGCAGGCAGCCGCCGACGACCGCCGCGATGATGTAGAGGAACTCCTTGCCGACCCCCTCACCGGACTGCACCACGCCGTTGGAGTTGAACAGCAACTGCATCCCGGCGAACCAGGCGAAGAAGCCGACGGTCATGAACAGGCCGATCTTGACCCGCTTCACCGGCACCCCGACCGCCCGGGCCGCGGCCGCGTCCCCGCCGACGGCGAAGATCCAGTTGCCGATCCTGGTCCGCTGCAGCACCCAGGCCGCGATCGCGACGAACACGATCCACCAGACGACGATGATCTTGATCGTGATCCCGCCGAGCTGGAACTCGGAGGCGAACACCGCCTTGGCCGACGCGAACCCGTCCATGTCGCTGATCGAGTTCGACGCGACCGCGCCGGAGGCCAGCCGGGTCACCGCGATGTTCAGGCCCTGCAGGATGAAGAAGGTGCCGAGGGTCACCAGGAAGCTCGGCAGTCCGGTCCGCATCAGCAGCCAGCCGTTGAACAGGCCGATCAGCAGCGCCAGCACCAGGGCGATGACGACGCCGACCCAGACGTTGAGGCTGAACTGGTAGGCGAACAGACCGGCGGTGAGCCCGGCCGTCGTCACGGCCACACCGGCCGACAGGTCGAACTCGCCGCCGATCATCAGCAGCGACACCGGGACGGCCATGACACCGATCAGGGCGGCCTGGTACAGGATCGTGCCGGTGTTGTCGATGTCACGGAATGGCGGCGCGGTGACGACGAAGAACACCAGGATCACCAACGCGCCGACGAGCGAGCCGATCTCGGGCCGGCTGAGCAACCGGGCGCCGATCGACCGTGCCGAGACCCGGTCGTCCCCGGCCACCGGTGTGGTGATGGTCGATGCCATGGCCGGACCTCAGCGCGTCCCCGCCGCGGCGTACTTCTCGACCGCCGTGACGTTGTCCTTGTCGATGAACGCCGGTCCCGTCAGCGTCGCCTGGCCACCGCCGATGGTGTCGCCGTTGGTCCGGTAGAGCCAGATCGAGTCCACCGCCAGGTACCCCTGCAGGTACGGCTGCTGGTCGACGGTCCACTGCACGGTGCCGTCCTGGATCGCCTTGACCATCTCCTTGCTCATGTCGAAGCTGGCGATCTTGGCCGACGACCCGGCGTCCTTGGCGGCCTGGACGGCGGCCAGGGTGATCCCGGCGTTCAGCCCGACCACGTAGTCGGCGGTCTTGTCCTGCTGCAGCTTCGAGGTGACGGTCGCCTGCGTCCCCGGGATGTCGGTGCCGTTGACGTTCAGGTTCTCGACCGCGGCGCCGAACTTGTCCTTGATGCCCTGGCACCGGGACTCCAGGCTGACGTTGCCCTGCTCGTGGATGATGCAGATGACCTTCTTCGCACCCTCCTGCTTGAGCCTGGTCCCGGCGGCCTCACCCGCGATCCGCTCGTCCTGGCCGAAGTACCCGAGTGCGCCGGAGCCCTGCCAGACGTCCAGGCCGCCGTTCAGCACCGTCACCGGGATGCCGGCGGCGACGGCCTTCTTCACGTTCGGCATCACCGCGTCGGGCTTGTTCAGCGTGACCGCGATGCCGTCGACCTTCGAGTCGATCGCCGTCTGCACCAGGTTGGCCTGGGCGGCGCCGTCGGGGTCGGCCGAGTACTGGAGTTCGACGTTGTCCTTCTGCGCGGCCGCCTCGGCACCGCGGCGGACGATGTCCCAGAAGGTGTCACCGGGACCCGAGTGGGTGATCAGCGCCACCTTGATCCGTGGGGTGTTCGCGACGTTGCCCGCGGCCCCCCCGGACTTCTGCTCCTCCTGCTTGCCACCGGAGGAACTGCAGGCGACCAGCGCCGCGGCCAGCACGACCGCCGCCCCCGCCGCCACCGCCTTGTTCTGCCACCGAACCATGTCTCCTACCAGCCTTTCGGACGATCCGCGGTCACCCCGCGGTGCTACTTGGGACCAGAGATCTCACACTCTGCTGGCCGCCGGACCGATACGCCACCCCCAGCCGATCTCAACTCGCCAACGCCGCTCAGGACTCCCGTCGGACCGGGGCCAGCAGCGGCCGCTGGATCTTCTTGGACTCCTCGTACTCCGCGGCGGCGGCCTGGGTGGACCGCAGCTCCGACACCTGGCTCACCGGAACGTCCCACCACGAGTCGCTGCCCGGGGCACCGATCAACGGATCCGTGCTGACGTGGATCGCGATCGGCCCGGTCGCCGCCTTCGCGGTGTGGATCGCCTTCTCCAGCTCGGCCCGGCTGCTCACCTCGAGCACCTCGACGCCGAAGCTGCGCACGTTGGCGGCCAGATCCACGGGCAGGTGGTCGCCGTCGAGCCGGCCGTCCCCGGTGCGCTTGCGGTACGCCGTGCCGAAGCGCTGCGACCCGAGGGACTCCGACAGCGCGCCGATGGAGGCGAAGCCGTGGTTCTGCACCAGGACGACGATGATCTTCAGGTCCTCCTGGACGGCCGTGGCCAGCTCGCTCGACATCATCAGGTACGACCCGTCGCCGACCAGGACGAACACGTCCCGGTCCGGGGCACCGAGCCGGACGCCCAGCCCGCCGGCGATCTCGTAACCCATGCAGGAATAGCCATATTCGACGTGGTATCCCTTCGGGTCGCGGGTCCGCCAGAGTTTGTGCAGGTCGCCGGGCATCGATCCGGCGGCACAGACCACCACATCAGACGGCGCCGACAATTCGTTGACGGCACCGAGCACCTCGCCCTGGGTGAGCAGTCCCTCGGCCAGCTTCCCGGTCACCTCCGCGGGTGGGTTGTAGGCGTTGTCCACAACCTCGTCCCACTTCTTCGCCAGCTCGGAGGCCGAAGCCGTGTATGTTCCCCGCACACTCCAGTCACCGATCGCGGATCGCAAGGAAACAAGGGCTTCCCGAGCATCCGCGACGAGAGGAAGGCCCGCATGCTTACCACCGTCGAACCGCGCCACGTTGATGTTGACGAACTTCACGTCCGGGTTCTGGAAGGCCGTCCGCGACGCCGTCGTGAAGTCGCCGTACCGGGTGCCGATGCCGATCACCAGGTCGGCGTCGCGCGCCAGCGCGTTCGCTGCCGTGGTTCCGGTCGAGCCGACCGCGCCGACCGACTGCGGGTGGTCGTAGCGCAGCGATCCCTTGCCCGCTTGGCTTTCCGCCACCGGGATGCCGGTCGCTTCCGCGAACTCGCGCAACGCGTCCTGCGCCCGGGAGTAGGCGACCCCACCACCGGCCACGATCAACGGCCGCTCCGAGGCCTTGAGGAGCTCTACCGCTTTGTCGACAATCGATGCCTCAGGCAACGGGCGCGCGACGTACCAGGTGCGCTCGGCGAACAGCTCCTCCGGCCAGTCGTACGCCTCGGCCTGCACGTCCTGCGGCAGCGCGAGCGTCACCGCGCCGGTCTCCACCGGATCGGTGAGCACGCGCATCGCGTTCAGCAGGGCCGACGGCAGCTGCTCCGGCCGCCAGACCCGGTCGAAGTACTTCGACACCGGGCGGAAGGCGTCGTTCACCGACACGTCGCCGGCCGCGAAGCTCTCCAGTTCCTGCAGCACCGGCGTCGCGACGCGGGTCGCGAACACGTCCGACGGCAGCAGCAGGACGGGCAGCCGGTTGACCGTCGCCAGGGCGGCCCCGGTGATCATGTTGGTCGAGCCGGGCCCGATACTCGCGGTGCAGGCGTAGGTCTGCAGCCGGTCCCGGGTCCGGGCGAACGCGGCGGCGGTGTGCACCATCGCCTGCTCGTTGCGCGCCAGGATGTACGGCAGCGCCGTGGGGTCGTCGAGCTCGGACTGCAGCAACGCCTGGCCGAGACCCGCGACGTTGCCGTGCCCGAAGATCCCGAAGCAGCCGGCGAACAGCTTCTGCCGTTCCCCGTCCCGCTCCGAGTACTGGACGCTCAGGAATCGCACCAGCGCCTGCGCGACCGTGAGCCGTACCGTCATCGTTGTCCTCCCAGAGCTCGGTTCTTCATCGGTCCACCCCGTCTGCCTTCGCCCGCTTCACCGGTCGTCGCCGAACGGGAGCCGGCTGTCGATCTGCTGGCTGGTCCACAGCTCGCGGACCCAGCCGTGCTGCGGGTCGTCGCTGATCAGCCACTGCCGCTCGGTCCCCGGCCCGGCCATCACGTTCAGGTAGTACATGTCGTACCCGGGCGGCGCCATCGCCGGACCGTGCCAGCCGTGCGGGACCAGGACGAGGTCACCGCTGCGGACCTCGGCCAGCACGTCGATCGGCCGGTCGTCGGTGCCGTACACCCGCTGGTACCCGATCGGGTCGTTGCCCTTGACACCTTCCGGCGCCGCGTCGGACAGCTGCAGCTCGAAGTAGTAGATCTCCTCCAGCTCGCTCTCCTGGCCCGGCTTGTGCTCGTCGTGCTTGTGCGGCGGATACGACGACCAGTTGCCGGCCGGGGTGAGCACCTCGCAAGCGATGATCGAGTCCGCCTCGAGGACCGCGGGCGTGCCGAAGTTCCGGACCTGCCGGGACGCGACCCCGGCGCCGCGCAACTCGGTCTCGACCTGCTCGACCCCGATCCGCCGGAACGGGTAGTCGCTCGCCGCCTTCGCGTGCGGGAAGGCGATCCGGGCCCCACCGGCACTCACCACCGCCATCGTGGTACCACGCGGGACGTAGGCGAGGTCCGTCGCTCCGGCGAACACGTCCGCGCGACCACCGAGCGGGACGGTCTCGCCGTCCACGATCACCTCGGCCGATCCGCTCAGCGGCAGCACGAGGTATTCGCAGTCGCCGGTGTCGATCTCGACCGACTGGCCGGGCCGCAAGGTGCGGACGGCGAGACCGGTGTGGTGCCAGTCCTGCTCCCCCGGTCGCACCATCAGCTCGAAGCCGTCCTGAGCGGTCGATCCCGCGGGCCTGAACCACTCGGTCATGCGGCACCTCCATGGACTAGGGCAGCGGCGTGGTCGACTGCGGCCGGCACGTCGCCGTCGGGCGGGAACAGGAGCGCGCGACCGACCACGAGACCCCGGACCGAGGGCAGGCTGAGCGCCTTCCCCCAGGACGCGTACGTCTCCTCGGGCGCGACCGTGGGATCGCCACCGAGCAACAACGTCGGCAACGTCGTCGCCTCCATCACCCGGGCGAGGTCGTCGACCACGGGCAGCTTGAGCCAGGTGTACGCGCTGGTCGCGCCGAGACCGGAGGCGATGTGGATCGACCTGATCACCGAGTCGGGGTCGAGCAGGTTGGTGACCCGCCCGTCCTCGCGGGTCGACCAGAACGGCTCGACCATCGCCATCAGCTTGCGCTCGGCCAGTCCGGTGACCGCGGTCGCGGCGCTCTCCAGCGTGGCGACGGTGCCGGGGTCCGCGAGGTCGATCCGGGTCAGCATCTTGCCGCCGTCCAGCCGGCGTGCGGCGATCTCCTCGGCACTCCCGTACGCGGTGAACCGGTCGTCCAGTTCGAAGGTCGCGCCCTGCAGGCCGCCACGGTTCATCGAGCCGATGACGATCTTGCCTTCCAGGGCACCGAGCAGGAGGAGATCCTCCAGGACGTCGGGCGTCGCGAGGACCCCGTCGACCCCGGGGCGTTCCAGCGCGGCCACCAGCCGATCGATCAAGGCCGGCCGGCTCGCCATCGCCATCCGGTCGTCCCGGACCCCGAGCGCGCCGCGGGCCGGGTGGTCCGCGGCGACGATCAGCAGTCGCCCGTCCTCGCCGACCAGTTCACGCCGTCGCCGCTGCTGCCATGCCTCGGCGACCCGCTCCGGGTGCCGCACGCGCAGCTCGGTCAGGTCCACCTGTCGACGCACCTCGGCCCGCGGCCCGTCCGGGACCACCTGTCTGCCGAGGTCCGGACGGTCTTCCGCGAGGCCGCTCATGCCTGCTCACCCAGCTTCGCCAGGACCTCGGACTCGGTCGGCATCGCGGTCGAGCACTCCAGCCGGGAGGCGACGATGGCGCCGGCCGTGTTCGCGAACCGGATCACCTTCTCCAGCGGCCAGCCGGACAGCAGCCCGTGGCAGAGGGCGCCGCCGAATCCGTCGCCGGCACCGAGACCGTTCACCACCTCGACCGGGAACGGCGGGACCTCGACGCGCTCGTCCCGGGTGCGGGCCAGGGTGCCCTTCGGACCCTGCTTGACGATCGCCAGGTCGAGGCCGCGGTCCAGCAGCGCCTGGGCGGCCTTGTCCGGGTCCGTCTCGCCGACGGCGACCTCGCACTCCTCACGGTTGCCGACGGCAACGGTGCAGTGGTCGAGGGCGCGGCTGACCTGCTCGTGCGCCTCGCTCGGATCCGCCCAGAACATCGGCCGGTAGTCCAGGTCGAGCACGGTCAGCGGCCGGCGTTCGCGGGCCTCCCAGGCGACGAAGTGGGCCGAGCGGCTCGGTTCGGCGGACAGACCGGTGACGGTCGACCAGTAGATCGACGCCGACCGGATCGCGTCCAGGTCCAGCTCGGACGGATAGATCTCCAGGTCGGGCGCCTTCGGGAACCGGTAGAAGTACAGCGGGAAGTTGTCCGGCGGGAAGATCTCGCAGAACGTGATCGGCGTCGGCAGGGTGTCGACCGGAGTCACGAAGCGGTCGTCCACGCCGAGTTCCCGCAGCGACCGGTGGATGAAGGTCCCGAACGGGTCGTTCCCGGTCCGGCTGATCACCGCGGACCGCCGCCCGTGCTGCGCCGCCGCCACCGCGACGTTCGTGGCGCTCCCACCGAGGAACTTGCCGAAGCTCGCCACGTCCTGCAGAGGAGTCCCGATCTGCAACGGATACAGGTCGACCCCGATCCGCCCGATCGTCAACACCTCGTCGACGCGCCGGGGTGGTTCCTGCGGGTTCGTCATCGGACGGCCTCCGCCAGGCGGCGTAGGTGGGTGATACTGGCCCGGACGTCGGCGACCGGGCCCTCGCCGGCGGGGCGCGCTTGCAGGATCGTGTCCTGCTCGAGGACGTACCAGCCTTGGTAGCCGGCGCCTTCGAGCGTGCTGACGATCGCGCCGAGGTCGATGTCGCCGGCGCCGAGCGGTCGGTACATGCCCTGGCGCACCGCGTCGGTGTAGCCGACCTCACCGGACTGGACCTTCGCCGCCCACGCCGCGTCGACGTCCTTGAGGTGGGTGTGCTTGATCCGGGCCGTGTGTTCGATGGTGAGGGCGACCGGGTCGACGCCGCCGATCAGCAGGTGGCCGGTGTCGAGGGTGAGGCCGATCGCCGAGCCACGGAGGACGCGGTCCACGTCGTCGGCGTTCTCGACCATCGTGCCGACGTGCGGGTGGATCGTGGCCTGGATGCCCTCGTCGGCGGCGAGCGCGGACAGCTTGTCCAGGTTGGCGAGCAGCGTGGCCCAGCCGGTGTCGTCCAGCACCGGGCGGTCGTCGTACCCGTCCTGGCCCGTCGCGGCCGCGAGCACGAGGGTCGAGGCGCCGGCGGCCACGAAGCCTCGCAGCGCCCGGGCGACCTCGGGGATCGGGTCGTGCCCCGGATCGTGCAGCACGACCGGGACGAACCCGCCGACCGCGCGGAGCCCGAGATCGGCGAGCGTCTTCGCCTTCTCGGCCGGATCGTCCGGCAGGAACCCGTCCGGCCCGAACTCGGTCGCCGCGATGCCGACGTCGCGCATCTGTGCCAGGACCGTCTCCGGGTCGTACTGCCAGCCCCAGCCGGGGACCTCGCAGACACCCCACGAGATCGGGGCTCCGGCGATCCGGGCAGCAAGGTCACTCATCGGGCGATCTCCTCCAGGCTGACAACGCGGTTCTCGTGGCGGGACAGTTCGCAGGCGTCGGCGATCCGGAACGCCTGCAGCGCATCGCGGACGGTGCACGGGACCTCGCGAGTCCCGGCGACCACCTCGGTGAAGGCGGTGAGCTCGGCGACGTACGCAGGGCGGAAGCGGTCCATGAACGTGGCGTGCGGCTCGCCACCGGGGAAGGTGACCCCGGCTTCGGCCGAGCGCAGCGCGGTGTGCTCGTCCAGGCCGACCGCGACCGAGCCGAGGCTGCCGAGCACCTCCATCCGGACGTCGTGGCCGGCCGCGTTGTACCGGGTGCCGCTGACCGAGACGAACGTGCTGTCGTCGAGGGTGAGCAGCGCGGCGGCCGCGTCCACGTCGCCGTACTCGCCGAAGAAGGGCTCGCCCCGGTTCGCGCCGGTGGCGTACACGCTGACCACCTCGCGGCCGGTGACGAACCGGATGATGTCGAAGTCGTGCACCGTGCAGTCGCGGAAGAAGCCGCCGCTGGTCGGGATGTACTCCCGCGGCGGCGGGAAGGCGTCGTTGGTGTTCGCCCGGATGTGGTGGACGAACCCGAGCTCGCCGGACCGGACCTGGGCCGCGGCCGCCTGGTAGCCGGCGTCGAAGCGGCGCTGGAAGCCGATGTGCACCGGCACGTCGGACGCCTCGACCAGCTCGACCACGCGTTGGGTGTCGGCCAGGTCGTGCGCGATCGGCTTCTCGCAGAAGGTGGGGATCCCCGCGGCCACGCCCCGGGCGAGCAGGTCCGCGTGTGCCGACGTCGCGGCCGCTATCACGAACCCGTCCAGGCGGCTCGCCAGCAAGGCGTCCACGTCCGGGGCGAACTCGATCCCGAGATCCTTCGCGACCAGTTCCGCGCGGTTCGCGTCGGCGTCCGCGACCACCACCTGGTCCACCGCCGGCAACCCCTTCAGGGTGGCGGCGTGGAACGCCCCGATCCGTCCGACTCCGACCAAACCGATCCGCATCCGCAGCCCTCTCCCGTCCCGGAATCCCCTGCCAGTCCGCGCCGTCCCGGGGCCGAGCGGCACGCGTCCTGTGCGGCCAGCCTTCCCGGCCACGCCAGAGGTGTCAATAGTTTGTTAACACATTTTCACGTAGAGACATACATACCTGCTTGCTGTAACATCCGGCCCATGACCGCCGCCCTGCCGATCCAGCTCGATCGGGCGAGCCCGGTGCCGCTCTACCATCAGCTCGCCGAGCAGCTGACCGCTGCCATCACCGGCGGCACGCTGCGTCCCGGTGATCCGTTCGAGAACGAGATCGCCATGTCGGATCGGCTGAGCCTGTCCCGCCCGACCGTGCGCCGGGCCATCTCCGAGCTCGTGAACCAGGGCCTGCTGGTCCGCCGGCGTGGGATCGGCACCACGGTCGCGAGCCAGATGGTGCACCGCAAGGCCGAGCTGACCAGCCTGTACGAGGACCTGGTCCGCGAGGGGCGCACGCCACGGACAGAGGTGCTCTCGCTGAACTGCGAAGCGCAGGACGACCGGGCGGCCGGCGTCCTGGAGTTGCCGTCGGGGACGCCGTTGGTGGCGGTCGTGCGACTGCGGTACGCGGGCGACATCCCGCTCGCGATCATGCGGAACTGGTTGCCCCCGGCACTCGACGACCTGACCATCGAGCAACTCACCGCCGACGGCCTGTACGCCGTGCTGCGGGCCCGCGGCATCCGCCCGACGGTCGCCCGGCAACGCATCGGCGCCCGCAACGCCACCGCCGAGGAGCGCCGCACCCTGCACATGTCGAAGGCCGAGCCGCTGGTCACGATGACCCGCTCCGCCTATGCCGCCGACGGTGCGCCCGTCGAGTTCGGCGACCACTGCTACCGCGCCGACCAGTACTCCGTGGACGTCGTCGTCAGCGACCGCTGATCCCGCACCCCGGACACCCCGCAAAGCAGAGCGCCGCCCGGGGCTCAGGGCCGGGCGGCGGCTTGCTTGGGTCGTGCTGCTGTGACCGTAGGGGCGGGGCCGGGCGGTGACAAGAGCTCGGCTCGTGGCTGACCGAATTCGGTCAGCCACGAGCTGGTGCTCCAACCATCAGGCCTGGTTGGCCAGCAGGGTCCGGACCAGGCGGAGGCCGACCGAGAGGTGGGCCAGCTCGGGGCCGTCGGTCTCGACGATCTCCTCGAGCATGGTCGCCGCTCTCGACAGGGCCGCCTCGTTCTGGTCCTGCCAGGAGATGACGCGCTCCTCCGGGTCGGCGGTGGCGTCCGTGGCGGCGAGCACCTGGGCGGTGAGCCGGGCGTGGACGGCGTGGAGGTCGTCGCGGAGGGCGGCCCGGGCCATCGTCTGCCAACGGTCGGTCCGCGGCAACGCGATGATGCGCTCCAGGAACCGGCCGAGCTGCAGCCGCTCACCGAGAGCGAAGTGCACCTTCGCCACCTCGAGGATGTCGAGGTCGTCCCGGTCGGCGGTCTCGACGACACCGAGCCCCGCGTACGCCGGCGGCAGGACCGCGATCCGGGTCGCGAACTCCTCCGGCACCCCCTTCGCCACCAGGGCTTCCCGGCGCTGCTCGAACAACGCGAGCTCGCGGCCGCGCAGGACCTCGGGCAGCGCGCTGGTCAGCTTCGCGATCCCGGGCGCGAAGAAGTCGACCAGTTCGGCGATGTCGACCGGGGGCCGCCGGTTGCTGACCAGCCAACGGGTCGCGCGCTCGACCAGGGTGCGGGTCTCCAGCCGCATCCTGGTCTGGGTGTCCGCGTCGACGACGTTGTCCAGGTCGGCGTTGTGGGCGAGCAGTTCGGGCTGGCCGAAGATCCGGCTGGCGGCGAGGTTCGCGCGCACGACGTCCTCGACGGTCCCGCCGGTCTCCAGCGAGAGCCGGTGGAACGCGGTGATCCCGGACGAGTTCACGAACTCGTTCACCACCTGGGTGGTGATGATCTCCCGGCGCAGCTGGTGCGCCTGCATCGGGTCGCCGAACCGCTCCTGGATCACCTGCGGGAAGTAGCTCGCGAGCTTGGCCGCCAGGTAGTCGTCGTCGGGCAGCGAGGTGTTCAGGAGTTCGGCCTCGAGCACGATCTTGGTGTACGCGATCAGCACCGACAGCTCGGGGGACGTCAGCCCCTTGCCCTCGAGCTTGCGGCGCTTGAACTCCGCGATGCTCGGCAGGAACTCCAGTTCGCGGTCGAGCAGGCCCTGCTTCTCCAGCCGGCGGACCCAGTCCTGGTGGACGTGCAGCAACGCGGGCGCCTGCGCGGACGCGTTCGCGAGCGCGATGTTCTGCCGGTAGTTGCTCTTCAGCACCAACTGGGCGACCTCGTCGGTCATCGACGCGATCACGTCGTTGCGCTGCTTCTCGGTCAGGTCGCCGTCGACGACCACCTGGTCCAGCAGGATCTTGATGTTCACCTCGTGGTCGGAGGTGTCCACGCCGGCCACGTTGTCGATGAAGTCGGTGTTGATCCGGCCACCGTGCTGGGCGTACTCGATCCGGCCGAGCTGGGTGAAGCCCAGGTTGCCGCCCTCGCCGACCGCGCGGGCCCGCAGGTCGGACCCGTTGATCCGGATCGGGTCGTTGGCCTTGTCGCCGACGTCGGCGTGCGTCTCGGCCGCGGACTTCACGTACGTACCGATGCCGCCGTTCCAGAACAGGTCGACCGGCGCCTTCAGGATCGCGCTCATCAGCTCGGCCGGGGTCAGCGTCGCCGGGTGGCCCTCGATCCCGAGCGCGTCCCGCACCTCGGTCGAGATCGGGATCGCCTTGTCCGTCCGCGGGAAGACGCCGCCGCCCGCCGAGATCAGCGCGCTGTCGTAGTCCGCCCAGGACGACCGCGGCAGGTCGAACAACCGGCGCCGCTCCGCGAACGAGACGGCCGCGTCCGGGCTGGGGTCGAGGAAGATGTGCCGGTGGTCGAACGCCGCGACCAGCCGGATGTGCTCCGACAGCAGCATCCCGTTGCCGAACACGTCGCCGGACAGGTCGCCGACGCCGACGACGGTGAAGTCGGCGTTCTGGCAGTCGTGGCCCATCTCGCGGAAGTGCCGCTTGACCGACTCCCAGGCGCCCCGCGCGGTGATCCCCATCGCCTTGTGGTCGTACCCGACCGAGCCGCCGGAGGCGAACGCGTCCCCGAGCCAGAACCCGTACTCCTTGGCCACGCCGTTCGCGATGTCGGAGAACGTCGCCGTGCCCTTGTCCGCGGCGACCACCAGGTAGGCGTCGTCGCCGTCGTACCGGACCACGTTGCTCGGGGCAATGATCTCGCCGGCGACGATGTTGTCGGTGATGTCCAGCAGGCCGGAGATGAACGTCTTGTACGACGCCACCCCCTCGGCCAGCCAGGCGTCCCGGTCGACGGCCGGGTCGGGCAGCTGCTTGGCGAAGAACCCGCCCTTGGCGCCGACCGGCACGATCACCGAGTTCTTCACCATCTGCGCCTTGACCAGGCCGAGCACCTCGGTCCGGAAGTCCTCCTGCCGGTCCGACCAGCGCAACCCACCGCGGGCGACGGCGCCGAACCGCAGGTGCACGCCCTCGACCTGCGGCGAGTACACGAAGATCTCGTACGCCGGCCGCGGCTCCGGCAGCTCCGGGATGGCCTTCGGCTCCAGCTTCAGCGAGATGTAGTCGCGCGGCCGGCCGTCCGGGCCGGGCTGGAAGAAGTTCGTCCGCAGGGTCGCCTTCATCACGGTCAGGTAGGACCGCAGGATCCGGTCCTCGTCCAGGCTCTTCACCGTGTCCAGCGCGGCGACGATCTCCTTCTCCAACTGGGCCACCGCGCTCACCCGGGCCGGGTCGTCGGCGGCACCGCGAGCCGGGTCGAAGCTGGTCTCGAACAGCTGCACCAGCAGGCTCGCCACGTCCACGTGGTTGAGGAACGTGGTCTGGATGTAGTCCCGGCTGAACGGCGTCCCGCCCTGCCGGATGTACTTCTGGTACGCCCGCAGGATCGACACCTGCCGCCAGCTGAGGTTGCCCCGCAGGACCAGCGCGTTCAGCTTGTCCGACTCGGCCCGGCCCTCCCAGACGGCCTGGAACGTGTCGGAGAACAGCTTGCGCAGTTCCTCGCGTTCCTCGTACTCGACCGGGGCGCGCAACCCGAAGTCGTAGATGTACGCGGATCCCCCGGCGCGGCGGATCTCGTACGGCCGCTCGTCGATCACCTCGACCCCCATGTGGGTCAGGTGCGGCAGCACGTCGGACAGCGACAGCGCGGACCCGGTCCGGTACACCTTGAACCGGCGCTCGCCCTCCCACTGCTCGTCGATCGGCGTGTAGAGCGACATCGCCAGACCGTCCTCGGTCGGCAGGTCGTCCAGCACCATCACGTCCCGGACCGCGACCCGGGCGTCGAAGTCCTCCTTGTACGCCTCCGGGAAGCCGTCGGCGTACTGGCTGTTCAGCCGGGTCACCGCCCGGTCACCGCCGAGCGCGTGCAGCGCCGCGCCGAAGTCGTCCTGCCAGGAGCGGGCCGCCTCGACCACCTTCTGCTCGAGCAGGTCGGCGTCGTAGCTGCCGACCGTCTCCCCCGCCTTCATCCGGACGACGAAGTGCACGCGGGCCAGGACGGACTCGGACACGGCCGCGGTGTACTCCACCGAGTCGGCGCCGATCGCGTCCTTGAGCAACTGCTGCATCTTCAGCCGGACCGCGGTCGTGTAGCGGTCACGCGGCAGGTAGACCAGGCAGGACAGGTATCGGTTGTAGACGTCGCGCCGGACGAACAGCTTGACCGCGCGCCGCTCCTGCAGGTGCAGCACCGTCTGGACGATCGGCAGCAGGTCCTCCACCGGCGCCTGCAGCAGCTCGTCGCGCGGGTAGGTCTCCAGCACGTCCAGCAGGCCCTTGCCGCTGTGGCTGTTCGCCTCGAAGCCGGTCAGCTTGAACAGCTCGAGCGCCTTGCGCCGCAGCACCGGGACCTGCATGACGCTCTCGGTGTACGCCGTGGAGGAGAGCAGGCCGATGAACCGCCGCTCCCCGACCGGCTCGCCGTTCTCGTCGAACTGCTTCAGCCCGACGTAGTCGAGGTACGCCGACCGGTGCACGGTGGAGCGGGAGTTCGCCTTGGTCAGGATGAGCAGCTTCTTCTCCCGGGCCTTCGCGCTCACCTCGGGCGGGAGCAGGCCGGCGTTCTCGTCCTGCTTCGGGTCCGGCCGGAGGATGCCCAGCCCGGTCCCGGGGACGCCGCGCAGGACGCCCTGGTCACCGCGCATCGAGAACGCGTACTCGCGGTAGCCGAGGAAGGTGAAGTGCTCGTCGGCGAGCCACTCCAGCAGCTCCCGGGCCTCCTCCACCTCGGTCGCGCTGACCGGCAGCTTCGCCGCGTCCAGCTCCTCGGCGATGCCGACGGCCTTCTCGTGCATCTTCGGCCAGTCCTCGACCGCCTCGCGCACGTCGCTCAGCACCTGCTGCAGCGCGCGCTCCAGCTCGCGGTGCTCGGCGGGGTCGGCGATCCGCTCGACCTCCAGGTGCATCCAGCTCTCCCGGACCAGGTCGTGCCCGTCCGCGCTGGCCGCGTCGTCGAGCACCTCCTGCAGGGTGCCGGCCACGTCCCGGCGGACGACGAACTGCGGGTGCACCAGCAGCTGCAGCTCGAGCCCGTGCTCGGTGATCACCATGGCCGCGCTGTCGACCAGGAACGGCATGTCGTCGACGACGATCTCGACCACGGTCCGGCCGTTCGCCGACCAGCCGTGCTCCTCCAGGGTCGGGGTGAAGACGTGCACCTTGGCGGTGCCCTGGGGGCGGGCCATCGCGGATTTGTAGTGGTGCTTCGCGGCACCGAGGCAGTCGGTCGGCTGCCGCTCGGCGACGTCTTCGGCGGCCACGTACCGGTAGTACCGCTCGAGGAAGCTCCGCAGCTTCGCCGGGTCCACCGACTTGTCGTGCCCGTGTGACCCTGCGGCCACGGCCTTCGCGAGAACATCCGCCTTCTGGACGTCCAGCTTGCTCTGCATTCCCCACCGTCTCCACGCGTGACTACGGCGCCGGTTCGCGCCGGGCCGCACGCCCTTGTGCGGTCACTCAGAGACTAGTCCACCTTTGTCACTGGTGTGATGCCGGGACGGTCCTTGCGGGTGCCTGACGGATCACCCGCCGCCGCGACCCAGTCGCAACGCCAGCGCGGGACAGGCGAGCACGGCCCGGCGGGCGTTCGGCACCTCGTCGGCGTCGATCCCGCGGCCCCGCAGGACGGGGAATCCCCACTCGTCCAGCGCCACGTCGTCCGGCAGCAAGGTCGCGCAGAGCCCGTGCCCGTCGCACCTCGTCCAGTCGATCTCCAGCTTAGCCACGGGAAGCCTCCGGGGACGAAGTGACGGGCAGGACACCCAGTACCGGACGCCCGCAGCTCCCGGTCCGCAGGTGCAGGCGCAGGTCCTCGGCGAAGATCCCGAGCGCGGACGTCAGGAACCGGGCCGAGCCGTCGGGGTGTGCGCAAGCACCACGACCCGGTACCAGTCCGAGGTGGCGTTGTGCGTCGTGCCAGCCGGCCTGGTCGCCGCGCAACAGCCGGCCGAAGTCGTCGGCGAGTGACCCCAGTCCGAGGACACACGGGCCGCACTGCCCCGCCGACTGGGCCGCGAGCCACCCGGCCACGCGGTGGACCTCGCCGAGTGGGCAGGTCTCCGGCCCGAGGGCGAGGACGATGCCGGTCGAGCTCTCCGGCCGGTTCAGCAGGACGCCGTCGGTTCGCGGCAGCCAGCGGCCGTGGTAGCCACCGAGCAGGACCGGACCCGGCTCCGCACCCGCGAACCGCAGGACCGCGTCGAGCGGGATCCCGGTCGGGGTCTCGACGACGCCCGGGCGCTCGACCGCGCCGGAGACGGTCAGCAACTGCGTCCCCGGCTCGGACGCGATCCCGGTGGCCGCGAATGCGCGGGCCCCGAGACGCGCGAGGACGGCGAACTGGGCGAAGGTCTCCACGTTCGACAGGAACGTCGGGCGCTGCTGGTAGCCCTTCCGGGTCGGCAGGATCCGGCGGCCAGGCGGTACCGCGCGGCCGCCGTCGAGCGAGTTGAGGACGGCCCGGGCCTCGCCGGCGACGAAGCGCCCAGGAGTGTCGTGGACGTGGATCTCCAGAGTGGCGGGGCCCCGTTCGCCGATCGCGGCGCGGACGGAGGCGGCGGCGTGCGCGTCGTGGACCGCGATGAGCAGCCTGCGGGCACCGAGCGCGTTGGCGAGTGCGGTGGCGCCGTCGAGAACCAGGTGCGGCGACTGGATCAGGAGGAGCCGGTCCTTGAGACTCAGCGGCTCACTCTCCGAGCCGTTGACGACGACGGTCTCGGCACCGCTCGCCGGGAGGTCCGCCAGCTTGAGCGCGACCGGGAAGCCGGCGCCACCGCGTCCCCGCAGGCCGACGGCCTCGGCGAGTTCGGTACACGCCTCGCGATTGAGCTCCGGCTGCGGACCGTGGATCCACAGGTGCCGCTGGAGGTCCACGCGTCCGCCGTCGAGGCCGGCGAGCACCCTTGCTTCGCCGATGACGCGGACGTGGGGTTCTGCTTGCAGGGTGGTCATCGGCTTCTCCCGGCCCGGGCGAGGTTGAGCGGAGTACCGGATCGGTCCGCGTGGCGCTTGAGCCGGACCGAGGCGGAGGTGGCGACCGCGGCGAGGCAGCCGAGGGTGATGGCGAGCATCCACGGCGTACCGCGGTCCGTCCCGGCCAGCAGGCTGTGGCCGATGGACAGCAGCCAGCCGACGGCCGCGGCGACGTGGATCGTGCGCCAGTGCTTGGTGAACGCCTCGGACCGAGCCAGCCGGCCCCGTGCCGCACCGACGACGGCAGCGAGGACCACGCCGTACAGGGCGAGGACTCCGACGAAGACGGCGAACGGGCGGTACCCCGAGGTGAACGGGAGGACCAGGACCGAGGCGCCGATGTCCACGTGGCCGTCGGTGAGTACCGCGATGACGTGGGCGGCGAGCAGGACCAGGCCGGTGACCGACGCGGAGCGGTGGACGTACTGCAGCCAGAACCGTTGTTCCGGTCGCCGTCCACCGGCCGCGAGCAGGCCGAGGCAAGCCGCGAGGGTGAACAGCACCAACGCCATCACCCCGGCCGCGCGAGCCAGGTACCACAGGGTCATCAGGCGGCCCTGCTTGCCGCGGGCCAGCCGGCCAGCTCCTTGACCTCGCCGTCCTCACCGACGAGTCGCGCCGGGTAACCGGCCAGCGTGAGGCGGCCGACCGCGGCCTCCCCGGTGGCGACGAGCGCGGTACTGAAGGTGTTGGCGCGGACCGCGGTGGGCGCCCAGACGGAGGCGGTTCGGTACGGGCCTTCCGCGGGTCGTCCGGTCCGCGGGTCGATCACGTGGTGCGCGGAGCCGTCCACGGTCTCCCACCGACGGGCGAGCCGGGTGGAAGTGGTGAGGCCGCCGTGCGCGAGCGTCACGGCGACTGCGGGATCACCTTGGCGCTCGGCGACCTCGATGACCCAGGGCGCGGCCGGTTCGCCGGCGGCCCGGAGGTCGCCGCCGATCTCGACCAGGACCGCGCAGCCGTGCCGCTTGCTGAGCACCAGGGCGGCCCGGTCCGCGGTCCACGCCTTCGCCGTCGCTCCGAGGTCGAGCGCGGTCTCCGCCGGAACGCCGATCAGCGCGAGCTTGCGGTTGAGCTGGACCTGTTGCCAGCCGGGGATCACTGGCGGCGGCGCCGTCGGACGCGGCGCGCGCCGGCGGACCACGTCGATGTCCTGGTCGTAGCCCGCGGCAACGACCGCGGCCCCGACCGTCGGGTCAACGGCGCCGCCGCTCATCGAGGCGGCGACCAGGCTGACGTCGACGAGGTCGACGAGCAACCGGGAGACCGGCACCATCGCACCGGCCCGCTGGTTGACCGCGGACAGCTCGGAGTCGGGCCGGAACCGGCTGGCGGCCTTGTCGACGCGATCCATCAACGCCTTCAGCGCACCACAGGCGGCACCGAGGACGGCGGGGTCGTCGACCGTGAGGCGTACCGTGCAGCTCCACGCGGTCCACGTGCGGGAGGCGGTCATGAGCCGTGACTCCCGCCCTGCACCGGCGACCCCTGCTGGGCCTGACCGAGCCCGCTGCCCTGATCGCTGCCCTGGTTGCTGCTGGAACCGCCGTTGTCGTCACTCGTACCGCCCGAGCCGTCACTGCTCCAGCTGTCACCGCTGGAGCTGGTGCCGGACGAGCCGGAGCCGGTGGTGGGCTGGCGGGCGGACAGCACCGCGACGGCCAGGCCCGTGCTGCCGATGCCGAGCACCGCGGTGGCGACGCCTGCGGCCCCCGCGCGGCGCAGCCAGCGGGTGCGGTCCGGGTGAGGATCGAACGCATCTGAGGTGACCATGCCGGAAGCTTCCCGGTGACCGCCTCAGCCGCACGCCAAGAGAACGTCAAGCCACGGTCAAGTCCTGCTGAAACTCTGCTGAGAGCCGCTCTCAGCAGCTGCCGCGGACCTCCGGCGGGCAGTTGGTCCGCTCGTGCTCGGCGATCGCGTCGACCACCTCGTCGGACAGCTCACCGAGCACGGCCATCCGGTCCCGGCCGAGCACGTCGACGAACAGCTCGCGGACCCGGGCGGCGTGCACCGGCGCGCAGGACCGGATCACGTCCAGGCCCTGCTCGGTGATGGCGATCTCCGGGTACCGCGCGTCGCAGGCGACCTTGGCGATCAGGCCGCGCTTCTCCATCCGGCTGAGGTGGTGCGACATCCGGCTCTTCTCCCACTGGGTCGCCTCGCCCAGTTCGAACGCGCGCATCCGGCCGGTCTCGGACTCGGACAGGTTGACCAGGATCTCGAAGTCCGGTGCGGACAGCCCGAACTCGCGCTGCAGGTGCCGGGTCAGGTGGGTCTCCAGCGTCTTGCGCATCAGCAGGTAGCTGCGCCAGGCCTTCTGCTCGTCCTCGTCGAGCCACGGTTCGTTCGCCACGCCGCCATCCTACCTGGCCGGGTTGACGCATCAACCCGACCAGGTGCAAGGGCCTACCGAAGCCGGTGGCCGCGCGTCAGCAGGACCAGGGCCGCGCCGGCGGCGACCAGGCCGAGCGCGAGCAGCAGCAGGGTCAGGTCGACCTGACTGCCGGTGTCGGGAAGCGGGTCGTCGGAGCCGGGCGGGACCGGGCGATCCGGTGGTGGCGGGGTGACCCGGACCGTGACCGAGCTGGTGTTGTCGGCCTGGTCGGGATCCGGGGTGGTCGACCGGACCGACGAGGTGTTCGTCAGCAAGGTCCCGAGGTACGTCGCGTCGACGGTCACCGTGATCTTCACCCGGACCGTCTTGCCTGGATCGATGCGGCCCACGTCGCACGAGAGCGTCCGCTCCTGCAACGTGCAGCCCCGGGGCGTACCAGCGAGCCGGACGCCGTCGGGCAGGTTGTCGGTGACCGTGACTCCGGCCGCCGACGACGGACCCGCGTTCCGGACGGCGAGGTCGTACGTCAGGTTGTGGCCGGCGACAACGGACGACGCCGACGCGGCCTTGCGGAGGCCGAGGTTCGCCGCCTGGGTGGTCCGGCCGGTCGCCTTCGCCTCGTTGTTCGCGATCACCGGGTCCGAGGTCGCCGCGCCGACCCGGGCGATGTTCTCCAGTTGGCCGGAGAACCCGGGCGCCACGGTCGCCGTGATCGTGACGGTGAGCGTCGCCCCTTCGGCGAGCAGCGCCCTCCCACACTCCACCACGCCGGCCTCGGGCGCATCACCGGAACTCGACCCGATCGGCGGCCGCAGGACACACGTGACCCCGGCGGGAGCCACGGTGCTCACCTTGGTCAGACCACGCGGCAACTCGTCGGTGACCATCACGTCGCGGGCATCGGACGGGCCGTTGTTCCGCACTACCAGCGTGTACTTCACAGTGCGGCCGGACACCGGGGCCGCCGGGGTCATCGCCTTCGTGATCGCCAGGTCGGCCAAGGCCGTCACCGGCGACTCCACCGTGCCGGCGTTGTTCTTCGGATCCGGGTCCGGCGTGCTCGACGAGGCGGTCGCGGTGTTGGTCACCGAGGCGCCGTCGTACCCGGAGGCCAGCCGGACCGTGACCGTGACGATCGTCTGCCCGATCGGCAGGTCACCGAGCGCACAGCGGACGACGCCGCCGTCGTCGGCCGGGCACGGTGTCCCTCCCGCCGACGCGGAGACCACCGTCAGGCCCGCGGGCATCCGGTCCGTGATGACGACGGAGCGGGCCGTCGCCGGGCCGGCGTTCGCCACCACGATCGCGTACTCGAACGTGCTGCCCGGTGTGACGCCTGCGGGATCGGACTGCTTGGTGACGCTGACGTCCGCCTCGGTCCGGACCGGGATCGTCACGGTCGAGCTGTTGTTGCTCTCGTCCGGGTCGGTCACCGGCGAAGCAGCCGTCGCGGTGTTCGCCAGCGAGGTCCCGCGGAACCCCGGATCCAGGCCCGCCGCGATCTTCACGGTCGTGGTCCCGCCGGCGGCGATCGTCCTGAGCGCGCACCGGACATCCTGGCCGGTCGTGGTGCACTGGCCCTGGCCCGCGTCGGTCTCGGTGATCGTCAGCCCGGCCGGCAGCGAGTCGGCCAGCTGGACCGCGGTGGCATCCGACGGCCCGTGGTTGACGACCGTCAAGCGGTAGATCACCCCGTTCCCCGCGACCGCGGAGGACTCGTCGCTGGTCTTGATCACTTCGACGTCGGCCATCCGCTCGACCTCGGTGGTGATCGTGTCCTCGTTGTTCGAAGGATCGGGATCAGGTGTCGTACTGGTCACGTTGCCGGTGTTGGTCACGTTCGCGGTCTGCGCCGCGGCAACGGCGACGCGGATCACGACCACCGCGGTACCGTCCGGACCGACAGCGCCCAGCGTGCAGCTCACCGAGGACCCGGAGACGGTGCAGGTACCGTCCGCGCTGGTTGCCCCGAGCAGCGAAACTCCGGACGGCAGCTCGTCGGCGATCTTCACGCCCTGCGCGGTGGACGGGCCGTCGTTGCGAACCGTCAACGTGTAAAGGCCTTCCGCACCGGCGACCAGCGGCGACGGCTTCACCGATTTCGTGATGGACACGTCGGCGGAGGCGCTCACCGTCGTCTCGGCCGAGGCGGCGTTGTTGCCGTCGAGCGGGTCCGGTGTCCGCGAGCTGACGGTCGCGGTGTTCGTCAGCTTCCCGGCGGGCTGGTGGGGTGCGACCTTCACCACGACGGTGACCTCCGCATCGTCCTCCGGCGCCAGGGTGCCGACGGGACAGGTCACCACGGGCTCGGACCCGGACGGGTCCTGGGTACAGGCGCCCGCCGGACCAGTGCCGCGGACGAACGTGGTCCCGGCCGGCAGGGTGTCGCTGACGAATCCGTCCACGGCGTCCGACGGACCGGCGTTGCGGACCGTCAGGCGGTAGGTCAGCTCGTTGCCAGCGACAACTGTCTCCGGCGCCACCTTGGTCAGCGCCAGGTCCGCCTGCGCGGTGACCGTGCTGGTCCCGGTCGAGGTGTTGTCCGAGATGGTCGGGTCCGTCGGTGTCCGGGATTCGACGGTCGCGGTGTTCGCGAGCTCGCCGGGCTTGGCGGACGGGGACACCGTCCCGGTCACCGTGACCACGATGCTCTCCCCGGCGGCCAGGGTCACGGCCGTACAGCGCACACTGCCGCCGGCGTCGGTACAGACGGCGCCGCCGGTCGCGGAGGCGGACACGTCCGTCACCGCCTCCGGCACGTCGTCCGTGATGGTGACGCCCTGCGCATCGGAGGGACCCGCGTTCGTCGCCGTCAGCTTGTAGGTGATGCTCCGGCCGGCGACCACCGGGTCAGGGCTGACCGTCTTGGTCAGCTTGAGATTCGCCTGCGCATCTGTGGTCAGCGTGTACGTCGCGGAGTTGTTGTCCGGCTCCGGGTCGGACGTGGGCGAGGAGACCGTGGCCGTGTTGTCCACGCCGTCCGGTGGCGTACCGGACGGGACGTTCGCCACCACGGTCACCGCGACAACGGCACCCGGCGCCACTCTTCCGACCGCGCACGTCACCGTGCTGTCTGCCTCGGTACAGCTCCCCTGTGACGATTCCGCCGACGCGTACCGGAGCGGAGCCGGTACCGGGTCGGTCACCTTCACGGACTGCGCCGCGGAGGGGCCGTTGTTGGTCACGGTGAGCGTGTACGTCACCGGGCGCCCGGCCTGAACCGGTACGGGCTGGGCGGTCTTGGTGATGGCCAGGTCAGCGCTGCCGGTCACCGGGTCCGTGGTCCGGCCCGTGTTGTTGTCCGGGTCGGGGTCACTCGTAGAACTGCTCGCCGTGGCCGCGTTGGTGATCGGCGCCGTCGCGGTCGGGTCCACTGTCGCGTTCACCGTCACGGTGGCCGTCGAACCCGTGGTCAGATCGCCGATCGCACAGCGGATCGCACCCTGGTTCACCGTGCAGGATCCGGCCGAGGTCTCGGCGGCGACCGCGGTCAGTGAGGCCGGTACATCGTCGGCCAGCTGGACCGAACGGGCGTCCGAGGGACCGTCGTTCCGGACCGTGACCTGGTACGTCACCGGCTGCCCGGCGACGACCGGCTTGGTGACCGTCTTCTTGGTGACGACCAGGTCCGCCGTCGGGGCGCTCGGCGTCACGGTGGTCTTGCCGGTGTTGTTCGCCGGGTCCGGATCGGGCGTCTCGCTCGCGACCTTGGCCGCGTTCGTCAGCGGGCCACCCTGGTACCCGGAGTCGAGCGTCGCCGTGACCCGGACCACCAGGGTCGCCCCACTGGCCAGCCGGGCTGCGGTACAGCTCACGTCCTGGCCGGCGGTCGTACAGCTCGCGGCCGGTTGGACAGAGGTGATCGTCAGACCTGCGGGGAGGGTGTCCGCGATCCGTACCTGCTCGGCGTCGGAGGGTCCCACGTTCTTTGCCGTGAGGGTGTAGGTGACCGACTCGCCCGGCGCTGGGCGCTCCGGTGACACGGACTTGGCCAGGGAGAGGTCGGCGGAGCGGGTCACCTTCGTGGTGACCGAGGCGCTGTCGTTGTCCGGGTTCGGGTCCGAGGTGGAGGTGGTGACCGTGGCGACGTTCGTCAGCCCGGTCGCGGTACTCGCCGACGAGACCCGGACCACGATCTTCACCGTGACGGTCGCGCCGGCCGCGACGGTCCCGAGGGCGCACTCGACGGTGGACGGCGGACAGGTGCCCTGCGCGGGATCGGCCGAGACCAGCTCGACGCCGTCGGGCAGCGTGTCCTTGACGGTGACGTCCCGGGCCGGGCTCGGACCGTTGTTCCGGGCAACCAACGTGTACGTGAGGTTGCCGCCGGCCGGGACCGGATCCGGTGTACCCGTCTTCGTCAGCGCCAGGTCCGCCTGGGCCGCCACCGGCGTGAGCACCTCGTCGGTGCGGTAGGTGTACGGCTTGTTCAGTGTCTCCGCCGTGTAGTCCAGCAGCCCCGTGTTCGCCAGGGTCGTCCCCGCGGACGCCGCGTCGACGGTGACCCGGAATCGGACCGTACTCTCCCGGCCCTTCGCCAGGCGGCCACCCACTCTCCCGTTCGCACCAGGCCCGATCCGGAACACCACCGCGCGCGAACCCGCGTCGTACTCCGCCTGGTCGTCACCGGCCGCGTCGGTCTTCCCACCAGCGGCCGTCCCCGACACCACCGACAGCGACCCGGGCACGTAGCTGGTGTTCGCCGGCAGCGCGTCGCGGACCATGGACCGGAGCGCGTCGTCGTCGCCGGTGTTGGCGAAACTCATCGTGTACTCGAGGGTGTCGCCCACCTTGGCCGGTTCGTTCCCGGCCAGGTTCCGGACGGTCTTGGTGCCGTGGATCGCCGGCGCGTAGAGGTCGATCTGGGTGGTCAGCGCGGCCGGGTAGTACACGTCGCCGGTACTGGCGAAGGTGAGCTGCGCACTGGTCGAGCTGTTCGGCAGGATCCCCGCGGCGTCGACCACCTTCGCGTCCATCCCGAGGGTGTTCAGGCTGGCCGGGTTACGGTCGGTCAGGTTCGCGCCGCCGTCGGTGATCCGGCTGCCGTAGAAGTTCGCCGACGGGCTCTCGGCGTCGGCGAGCCGGGTGCCGTTGACCGCGAAGTAGTCACCGGTGACGCCGGCGTCGCCCTCGTAGGTGACACTGCCGAACCGGGCGTTGACCGCGCCGCTCGGCGGAGCCAGGAAGCCGGCGATCTCGGTCCGGGCCACCTCGCCGCTGGTCACCCGGGCGTACCCGGTGAACACGGTGAGATCGCGCAACGGCTCGTTCGCCTGCTCGTAGGCGATCACCAGGCTCCACCCGGCGTACCGGTCGGCGCCCGTCCCGGTCGGTACGTCGGCGCCCCAGTACTGCCCGTTGCCCGACGCCCGCACCCGGTCCGTGACGTCGAGGTAGGACGAGTAGTCGTTCTTCGAACCCGCGTTCAGCAGGTCGGTCCGGCTCGCGGTCACCGTCTCGTACGCCGACTGCCCCGGCCGCCGGAGCTTCATCGTGGTGCCGTCGTCGGGTGACGAGGTGCCGCCCTTGCCCGCGCCCCGGGCCGCACCCCAGAACAGGCCGGCGTACAGGACCTTCGCACCGGGCGGCAGGTTCATCGTCGCCGCCGAGGACGACTGGGTCGACGAGTCCGAGTCGGCGTCGAGCAGTTGCATCGTCCACGAGTTGTTGTTCGCGTCGGCCGAACCACCGGCCAGGGCCGCGCGGCACCCGGCGTCGGCCGTGTCGCAGGTCAGCAGGGTGTTGCCGGTGATCCGGATCGCGCCGTTGGTCTGGGCGCCGAACACCTTCTCGAAGGGCCGGACCGTCTCCGCCCGGGCCGGCTGCTGGACCACCGTCCCAGGCACCAGCACGAGCAGCAGGCCGATGAGCAGCCCGACGCCCCGATTCCGTCGATTCCCGGCGCGTGACAGCAGCCCAGCGGCCATCCGAAGTCCCCGTTTCCGGCACCTGTCGGCAAGGCACCCGAACCTGCATACCACGGCCGACTTCACTCAGTGATCAAGCAAGTACGGTGCGTACCGTTACAGTTTCCCGGATTCGGCCGCCCGGTCAGAACGACGGGAGCGTCAACTCCACCGAGTTGCGGTGGATGCCGAGCCGGCCGCCCGCGCTCTCGGTGACCTGGCGGGCGATGTCGAGGCCGAGACCGGTCGAACCCCGGTCGCTGCGGCCGCGTTCCCCGGCGCCGAGCGGGATCCCGGGTCCCTCGTCGGCGACCACGATCCGCACCTCGGCGTCGGCGTGGGTGAGCGTGATCCGGGCCGGGGTGCCGTCGGGCGTGTGCGCGACGACGTTCTCCACCAAGGCGTCGAGGGCGGCGGCCAGGTCCTCGGACGCGGCGCGGATCTCGGCGGCGGATTCGGGCAGGTCGAGGGTGAGTTCGCGGCCCTGGTCCTCGAACAGCGGGGCCCAGAACGCGGCCCGCTGCCGGATCACCTCGACCGCGTCGGACCGCGGGACCCGGCCCTCGCGCTGTGGTCGGCGGGCGGCCCTGATCACCGCGGTGAGCGTGCGTTCCAGAGCGGTGACCTGGGTGTTCAGCTCCTCGGCACGATCCCGGTCGGGCAGTGCCTCGACCTGGAGCCGGAGGGCGGTGAGCGGGGTCCGGAGCCGGTGCGAGAGATCGGCGACCGCCTCGCGTTCGACCGCGATCACCTCGTCGATGCGGTCGGCGAGACCGTTGAGCGCGGCACCGACCTGGGCGACCTCGGCCGGTCCGGTCGTGGGGGCGCGCGCATCCATGTCACCGCGGGCCAAGCGTTCCGCGGTTCGCGCGGTCTCCTCGAGCGGACGGGCCAGCCGGCGCGAGACGAGTTCGGCGCCGACGATGCTGAGGATCAGGACGAGCGCGCTGCCCGCGGCCAGGACGACCAGCTGCGGCACCAGCCCGTCGTACAACTGCTGGGTGGTGAGGAAGAGACAGACCGCCGCGGGCCCCCTGATCGTGCCGACCACCACTTCGGTCGCCTTGCCACCGTCGAGCGACCGGACCGTCGCGGCCGCCACCTTCGGCGGTCCCCGGTGCTCGTCGCCGTCGTCATCGCCGTACCCGCCGGGGTTGCCCTTCGGTGCGCCGACTCCCCCGGGAGGCGGGTCGCCGAGGGTGGTGTCGCTGGGCAGCAGGACCGAGATCCGGCCGGGCCCGTTCCCGCTGACCTCGACGATGTACGCGCGGATCTCGTCGGTCGTACGGTTCTTGTCGCCCACGTAGTACGCGATTCCCTCGGCGCGGACCGAGGCCTTCTCCAGTGCGTCGTCGATCGCGGCGTTGCGCAGCAGGATCGCCAGTGGGATGGCGAAAGCGAGAACGACCAACGTGGTCATCCCCACCGACAACAGCAGGATCCGGCGACGCATGTCAGCCGCCCTCGGGTGCTGCGAGCTTCACCCCGACACCGCGAACGCTGTGCAGGTATCGCGGGTGCGCTGCGGTCTCACCGAGCTTCCGGCGCAACCAGGAGAGGTGGACGTCGACCGTGCGGTCTCCGCCTCCCCAGGGCAGCCCCCACACCTCGGCCAGCAGTTCCCGCTTGGTCACCACGGCACCGGGCCGACGGGACAACGCCAGCAGCAGGTCGAACTCCTTGCGGGTCAGGTCCACCGGCTTGCCGTCCACGGTGACCTCCCGGCTGCGCGGATCGATCTCCAGCGCCCCGAGGCTCACCACCTCGTGCTGCTGATCGGTACCGAGCCGACGCAGTACCGCGCGGATCCGGGCGTCCAGCTGAGCGGAGCTGAACGGCTTGATCACGTAGTCGTCCGCGCCCGCGTCGAGCAACCGGACCATGCTCGCGTCGTCGTCGCGGGCGGTGGTGACGATGACCGGTACGTCGCTGACGGCGCGCACCATGGCGAGTACGTCCCGGCCGTCGAGGTCGGGCAGTCCCAGGTCGAGCAGGAGTACGTCGGGCCGGTCCCGCGCGACCGCAGCGACCCCTTCGGCTCCACCGGCGAGGGCCGTGACGACATGCCCGGCCGCCGTGAGCGCCTTGCTCAGCGACGTCCGGATCGCGTCGTCGTCCTCGACCAGCAGTACCCGCGCCATGTCCCGAGCGTAGGCGGTCGGGCCCTGGTCAGCCCGACGGCAGCGCCCGCGGCGGCTTCAGCCCGGTAGTGCGCAGCTCCAGCTCGGCCAGTCGCCCGATCACCTCGGCATCGCCTTCGCGCCAGGCGGTGACCGGGTCGTCGGAGATCTTGGCCAGCTGGTGCATCGGCTGGTTCGCCATCGCCCGCAACGCGAACAGGTCCAGGTCGGCCGCGCTGTCGATGAACTTCTGCGCCGCCGTCGCCCGCCGGGAGAACCGGATCCGCCGCGGCAACCAGATCAGCACCGCGAACAACACCGGCAACCCGATCGTCACCGCGGCCAGCAGATACGCGAGCTGCTCCACGGCGTGCGCCTGATCCCGCCCGGCCTGCGCCAACCGCGCCGCCGCTCCCGCGGCCCCGTCGATCGGCGCGCGCAGCTCGTCCCCGACCGCGGGCACCTTCCCCACCGGCTCCGACATGCTCCGCAGATCCCCGGCCAGCCCGTCCCCCGCCTCGGCCGCCTTCCGCCCCGGAGCCCCGAGCGCGTTCGTGATCCGGAAGACCGCCAGCCCGAGCGCGGTACAGAAGAGCACCCACCCGACCAGCAGAAGATCCCCCAGCACCTGCCCGAACCGCTGCGCCCCGACCTCGGAGTAGACCTTCACACCCACACCCTTCCCTAGCCCACCCCCAGCGTGCCCGCTCCACGCCGGGTGGACACTAACGATCCTTCGGAACCCAATCGCCTGCTGCCCAGGCCGACAGATGGCCGGCGGCGAATCGGCGGATCTCAGGCCAGTGATCCTGTGGGCGTGCGAACCTCGGGCGGTCCTCGATGTCCAGAGCGTCCAAGGCGTCCTCGAGCGACTGCAGGATCCTGAACGACTCGACCATCAGGACGCGGTCCGGCAGATCGTGCGACGTGTTCTCCAGGCCCACAAAGGCAGCTGTCACCGTGAGCAGAGCCGACCAGGACGGCCGGATCGGCGCGATCTCACCGGCGAACTCTCGCAGCGCGTCAGCTCGGACCAGTGAGTACAGGTACCGGTTGCCGAGCTTGCGCCGTCTGAGTACGCCGGCCTTCTCCAGCGAATCGCACTCGATGTCGATGTTTCGTTTGGCGTACTGGGCGTGCTCGGCGATCAGGGCCGTGGAGCTGACCGTTCGACCGGACAGGAAGTACCGCAGGATCTCGGCCCGCGCGCCGACACCGAAGGTCGCCCGCAGCCGCAACCATGCCCGCGACGGCTGCTCCATGGAAGGCATCGACGAACGGCCGGTGATCTTGTACGGCATCGGGTCGGTCGCATTCGGCCAACGAGCGATGGAGTGCTCGTTGACGGTAGCGGCGAAGCGGCCCCACGCCTCGGCGGCTTCATCGGACCGTTTCCGCAGCAGGCCTCGTAACCGCGTGCGGGAGATGTACCGCCAGTAATGAATACACCAGTCGAGCGCCTCGTCCCGGAGCCGGGCGTCCTCGTCCGCGAGCTCTGCCGTCCGGATGATCAACGGTTCCGGGTCGATCGCCCAGTCGCCATGGGTCCGGCTCCACCCGGACACCCCCAGCTCACGCCAGGCTCCCGCCACCAGAGCCAGCTCGAGCTCAGCCAGCGACCGCTCGTCCTGCTCAGACCTGACCATCGGAGACCTCCAGGCCCAGGCTCGCCAGAATCTTGACCAGCTCGCCGCGAAACGCATCAGAGCTGTCGTGTGTCCGCGTCCACCGCGCCTCTGTCAGCAACTCCTCCCCGTTCGGGGCCAACGCCCGCAGGTCGTCGAAGTGCTTGCTCGTCCGGTATCCGGAGTGATCCACCGCCGCATAGAGCTTGAAGCAGAGCATGTCGAGACGCCCGGCGACGTGGACTTCCAGGGCTCCGTACCGACGCACCGTCACCCGTTGCTCGTACCCGTCCGGCAAGCCGAAGTCGAACAACGAGGCCGGTCCGTTGTTGAGCCAGCCATCAGGGAGCCCCAGCGCCGCACCGACATCCCGCACCGCCTCGGCCAGCGGCGGCGGAATCCGCTCGGCCTTCACGTACCCGCCCTCGATCGCGAGTCCGGCGACGTGGAGGTCGGCGGTCGGGCGGTCGACCACGCCGAGGAGCAGCAGACTGCTGCCACCCACCACCAGGATCCGGCTCTCGGTCCGACGGCTGCGCAGTACCGCGCCGAGAGTTCCGAGTGCTTCTTCCAAGCCCTCGAGAGCAAACATGGCTCTATGTTAATCACGCGATTCGCGCATGTAAACTGCGCGATTCGCGAAGGTAAGCTGACACCTCAGGCTCAGCGTCGCCGTACGCCCCCTCACATTCGGCGGGCCGGAAAGGCTCTACAGAGCGGTGCGGAGGTTCCAGAGGAGGGGGTAGTAGCGGAGGTCGAGGCGGGAGCGGAGGTAGCCGGCGCCGGAGGAGCCGCCGGTGCCTGGTTTGGTGCCGATCATCCTTTCGACCATGACGACGTGGCGGGCTCGCCAGGCGGCCGCGAGTTCGTCGTGCTGGACCAGGGCTTCGGCCAGTTCCCAGGCGGCGGCGTACCGGCCGCGGTCGGCGGCGATGGTCTGCAGGGCGACGCGGATCTGGTCCTCGTCGGTGGTGCCGAAGCCGGCCGCGTGGAGGACGGCGAGGAAGGCGTCCCACAGGGTCGGTTCTTCCAGGCGCTGCTCGAGCCGGGCGCGCTCGGTGTCGGTGAGACCGCGGAAGCGCTTGACGAACGACGGGTCCTTGGCGCCGGAGAGGAACTCGATCTCGCGGTACTGCACGGACTGGAAGCCGCTGGCCGGCGACAACCGGTGCCGGAACTCGCCGAAGTCCTGCGGGGTCATCGTCTCCAGGATGTCGACCTGCTGGATGAGGGTGCGCTCGATCGTGTGGACCCGGCGGAGCAGGTGCTCGGCGCGCCAGAGCTCGCCGGACAGCATCGCGTCGCGGGACGCGGTCAGTTCGTGCAGGACCTGCTTGAACCACAGCTCGTACACCTGGTGGATGGTGATGAACAGCAGTTCGTCGTGGGCCGGCGGGTCGGACTCCAGCCGCTGCTGGTCGAGCAGCGCGCCGAGCCGCAGGTAACTGCCGTACGTGAGCCGGCCGCCCTCCTCGCCGAAGTTCACCTGAACGCCGTCCCAGCGCCCGGTGACGGCGTCGGCCGACGGCTGGATCCCGCTCGATTCGCTGCTCACGAGGCCGAGGATAACCGCCGTGGTGGGCGCCGCCCCGGTCGTCGCGATCCGCAGCCGGGGCAATCCGGTGTGTGACTGGGCAGGAAGTCGCTCGTTGGGAGAGGGGTAGGACAACGGGCGAAGGATGTGACGGGGCGGTCATGACGGACGTTCAGACGCTGGAGCACAGGTCGATCGGTCCCGCCGAAGCCGAGACCGCGCTGCTGGAGAACTACGCCAAGCTGGTGCGGCTCGCGTACCTGGTGCTGCCACCCTCGCTGGGGCGGCACCGCCGGATCCTCGCGGCCCACGGCGTCGTCCAGCACGCGCTGCCGGACCGCCGCAAGATCGAACGGGAGACAGCGGACACCAGCGCGCTCTCGTTCCTGCGGCGGCGGGTCGTGCAAGGCGCGGTGCGGCAGTCGCGCAGCCGGACCCCGCTGCGGTTGCTGCCGCAGGTGTGGGGTCTGCGGCTGTTCCCGAAGTCAGGGGCCGCCGACGACCTCGCGCTCGACCACGCCCTTGCGGTGCGGTCGCCGGAAGCCCGTGCCGCTTGGGCGTTGGTCCGCGCCGAGCGCCTGTCGATCGCCGAGGTCGAGCAAGAGCTGCGTGCGGCCGGGGTGCGGCACCCGGAGCGGGCGATCGCCGAGGCGGGCGAGCTCGACGAGGCCGCCGTCGCGGGGATCCACGGGCCGTTGGACGCCGCGGTGTTCGACCCGTGTTCGGTGCGGTTGGCGCCGAGCGACCTGATGCGCCGGCGGGCCCGCGGTCGTGCGGTCACGATCTGTGTCACCGCGGTGCTCGTGCTCGCGATTCTCCTGTCCCTGTTGGTGTCCGGCGGCCGGGAGCGCGCCGAGACGACCCGGGTCCAGTCCGTCCAGGCGCCGACGCTCACGCAGACCACCAAGCTCAGCCCAGACGCGCTGCGCCGTACGGGTGCGACGCGGTGGCAGGACACGGCACGCGTCGACTTCACCGCCTGGCCGCCGCGCGGTGGACTGGTCAACGACAAGGCCCTGCTCGCCCGCGCCCTCGACACCTGGACGGCCGGCAAGGACGTCACCGCGGTCGTGAACACCTCCCTCGCGGCTCCCACCGAAGAACCCCAGCTCCTGTACGCCGGTGAGGTGGACGGGAAGGCCGTCGTGGTCCTGCACGACGGCCGCCGGCTGGCTCGGTACACCGAGGGCGACGGCCTGGTGGTCGCGCGGACCGACGACGCGGACGTCACGACCGCGGGCGCGGTGGCGCTGAGCCGTTCCGCACAAGGGATCCGGTACCTCACCGCGCCGTGGGTCGCGACCGCCGGGCTGCGTGATCTGAAGAAGCCGGACACGCCCGCCCGCGACCTGGGCCGGCAGGACGGGGTCACCGAGCCGGTCCAGCCACCGGCGGCGAACTGTTCGAGCTGGCCGGCCCTGCAGCTGCGGTCGTCGTCGGCCGTCGCCGAGAAGCACGCGTTCCTGCTCACCGACCTCGGCGGTCTGAGCCCGACCCACCTGACCTACATGCCGCCGCCGTCGGAGGGTGTCGCCCGGTCCCCGCGAGAGGCCACCGGCGGACCGGCGCTGGTCAGCTGGTCCCGGACGGTCTGCGGGCTGCAAACCCTGCAGGACAAGGGCATCAAGACCGCGAACAACTGGGTCTTCGCCGAGCAGACCCTGCCGGACCGGACCAGCGCGGACTGGGTCTGCACCCGCTCGGACAGCTGGGAAGGCAGCGGCTGGGCCTCGGTCCGCCTGCTCCCGGCGGGCCTGGTCGCCGGCCAGGCCACCAACACGGCCATCTGCAGCCGCTTCGACCAGAACGTGCTCGCCACCACCGCCTGGCACGCCCCGAGCGGCGGCGCGACGTACCTGCTCGCCGCCGGCAGCCGGCACGTCGACCGCATCGCCGTCGGCCCGCAGACCGTCCAGGGCCGCCTGGTCGCCATCCCGGGCCGCACCACCGCCAAGGTGAGCGCGCACCTCACCAACGGCACCACGATCAAGCCGCTGAACAAGTAGTTACCGCGGCGCTCCGGTGGCGGCTTCGGCGGCTGACAGGGGGCGCAGGGTGACCGAGTACGTCCGGGGCTGCCGTGGGTCGACGCGGTGTGGGGCGAGGACGCCGTTGGGTGTCTCGCCCATCCCGGTCTCGGCGTCCGCGACGTGCAAGGTCGACCAGCCCTGGTTGCGGACCAGTGGCAACTGGAAGTCGTACTCCGCCCGGTCCAACTGGTCGTACTGCGTGACGCTGACGTCCACCGCATCCCCAGGAGCAGCAGCAACGAGGACGCCGTGCCGGGTGTCCGACAGACTCGTCCAGCGCGTGTCGGTGTGGTTCCCGTGGGCCTGCGGACGCGAGTACCGGACGTACTGCTGTTCCACGGTGCTGCGATAGACACCGATCCGAGTACCCCGGGCGCGATCCGAGTACGACTCCTCCGGGCCGCGGCCGTAGTACGCGAAGCGGCTGAGGGAGTCGGGCACCTGCAGGGAGAAGCCGAGCCGCGGCAGGTAGGGCAGCGTGGTGAGCTTGGCACCGCGCGGCGTGACCTGGTGGGTGAGGGTGATCGCCCCCGTCCCGTCGATCGTGTACGTCATCGTCTGCGCGAACGCGAGCTCGTCCGCATGTCCCGGCGCGGCCGCCGTACTCGGGACGGCTACCTGGACGCGTCCGTCGGAAAGCCGTTGCACCGTGGGCGTTCCGGTGGTGGTGCGGAGGCGATCGAGGCCGATCGCGTTCCAGAGCTCGCGGTCGGCGGTGCCCCAGGTGTAGGTCTCGTTCGAGGTCGGCGGGCGCCACACGTCGAGCTCCGGACCACGCCGCAACATTTCCTTGCCGCGCGCAACCATGGAGACCAGCCGGCCCCCGTCGAAGGTGTACCGGAAGTCCCGCCCGGCCACGACCGCCTTCCCACCGGTCGAGGTCACCGCCGCTGCCCCGACGACAGGTGAGCCGACACCGGCCACCTGCTTTCCACCCAGCGCGAACTGGTCGCGTTGCAGGAGACCACGGTCGGCTACGGCATCCACGTCCAGGAAGCGTTCCCGGGCCGACACGGCGACCGGGATGCGCACGACCTGCCGGGAGTTCGGCGCCAGCGTCAGCGGGATCTTGCCGGCCTTGATCGTCACGCCGGCCTCACGAATCGCCCAGCGCAGCTCGAAGGTGAGCGGCGCGAACTGCTGCTCGTTCCGTACCTCGACCACCCCGGCGGCCGAGGACGAGAGGCGCACCGGCGACTGCGCCCACGCGAGCTCGGCCGTCTCGGGTTGGAGTCCGCGATCAGTCCCGACCAGACCGTCCGTGCCGGACAAGCTGATCCCGAGACTCGCGAAACGGCCGGCGTCCCCGGTCTCCTCGAAGTCCAACGCGAGCACCGCGTCGTCCCAGTCGTTCCCGGCCGCGAGGTCGGCCGCCGTCACCGCCCGCGGGAGGATCCGGACCTGGTCCACCACCCCATGGCCGAGGCGGGTCCGGGTGTGGTCCTGCTGGGTCTGCGCGTTGCGGCCCACGTTCACCTCCCACACCCCTGGTTCCACGATCCCGCGCGCCGCGGTCCGGCCGGCCTCGCGACCGTCGACGAACACCCTCAGCGCCGACCCGTCGTACGTGCCGGTGACCCGATGCCAGGTGTTCACCCAGTTCGCCGGGACCCGAGCGGTGACGGCCTTCTCCCGGCCGTCGAGGGTGACGCGGAACTCGACGGTCGACGCGTTCGGCTGTTGCAGGGCGTACTGGTTGCCTTTGGTCACGATCGGCAGGGATCCGGTCCAGGGGGACGGTTTCACCCAGGCGTCGACGGTGAGCGGGCCGGGGACGTCGAGCGCCGGATCGCGGAAGACGTTCACGTAGTCGTCGAGGCCGGACAGCTCGACCCCCTTGCCTTCCTGGCCGTCGACGAGCTGGGGTTTGCCGACGAAGAAGGTCTGCAGGTGATGGCGGCCCGAGTCGGGGGTGGTGACCAGGGGTTGTTCGAGGTTCTGCTCGGCCCAGTCCCAGACGAAGCCGCCCTGCACCGACGGGTACTTGCGGACCAGGGCCCAGAAGTCGGCGAAGTTCCCGAGACCGTTGCCCATGGCATGCGCGTATTCGCCCAGCACGATCGGCTTGGTCGTCGTCCGCGCCTTCTGCTCGAGCCCGGCCGGAGTCGGGTACCGCGGCCCGGCCACGTCGGCGTACGGGGCGTCGCCGTCGGGGCGGTTCGGCTGGTGGTAGAGCAACCGGGTCGGATCGTGCTTCCGCGCCCAGTCGGCCATCGCGAAGTGCGCGGTCCCGAGCCCGGCCTCGTTGCCGGTGTCCCAGAACACGACGCTCGGGTGGTTCTTGTCCCGCTCGATTAGGGCCGCGAATCGGTCGTGGAACGCGTCCCGCCACTCCGGCTTGTCGGCCAGGCAGTTCGTCGGACAGACATCGCGGGCATGCGTCTCGATGTCCACCTCGTCGACGAGGAGCAGCCCGTACCGGTCGGCCAGCTCGTACCAGGACGGGTCGCTCTCGTAGTGCGAGGTGCGGACCGCGTTGACGTGGAGCTGCTTCATCAGGCGGACGTCGCGCTCCATCGCCTCACGGGTCACGTGCCGCCCCGTCTTCGGATCGGTCTCGGCCCGGTTGACGCCGCGAAAGACGACGCGCTTGCCGTTGAGCCGGATCTGCCGGTCCTTCACCTCGATCTCGCGAAAACCGACGCGCTGGCTCGTCCGGTGCACGACCCGGCCGTCGCGATCGGCCAAGGACAGCACCAGGCTGTAGAGCGTCGGTGACTCGTCCGACCACTTGGCCGGGTTCGCCACGGTGCCGGACACCTTCAGCCGATCACCGTCGGCCGTCCCCTCGAGCGTGCTGACCACCTTGCCCCGTGGATCCCGCAGCGTCGCGGTCAGACGGTACCCCTCGGCATCGACCAGCTCCGTGTCGACGGACAGCGTGGCATCGCGGTACGACGCGTCGAGGTCCGTGGTCACGGTGGCGTCCTGGATCCGCTGCGCCGGGACCGAGTAGGTGGACACCGAACGGAAGATCCCGGCGTACCTCCACTGGTCGAAGTCCTCCAGGTAGGACCCCGATCCCCACCGGTGCACCTGGACCGCGAGCACGTTGCGCCCGGGCCGGACCTTGCCGGTGACGTCGAACTCGGCCGGGCTGTACCCGCCCTGGTCGTACCCGACGTACTCCCCGTTGACCCAGACGAAGGCCCCGCTGGTCATTCCCTCGAACCGGATCAGTTGCCGCCGGCCCTTGTCCGCGGCCGGGAGCTCGAACGACCGCAGGTACGCCCCGGTCGGGTTCACGTCCCGCGGCACCTTCGGCGGTGCGGCCGGCCAGAGCTCCTCCGGGATGTTCCGGAACATCGGATGATCCAGAAACATCCCCGAGGAGCTCTGCCAGGTGTGCGGCACCTGGACCGTCCGCCACCCCGAAGCGTCGTACCCGTCCCGCTGGAACCCGTCCGGTACCTCCTCCGGCCGATCCGCGAGCGCGAACCGCCACTCCCCGTCGAGCGACTGCACGTACGGTGATCCCTCGCCCCGCGCCGCGGACTCGTCATCGGCGTACGGCCACAGCCGGGTGTGCGGCGCGACCTGGCCCTCACCGACCTGCCGCGGATCGTCCAGGTAGGCGTGCACATCCAACGACCGAGCCGCCGGCAACTCCGCCCCGACTACCCCGGCCGCGCAGCAGGCCAGCACCAAGGCAAGCAGGTGCACGATCGAACGCATCCGCCGGCTCCTCACAGTCGACCAGGATTCCCCACCGCCGCCTCCACGTCTTCACTCGATGCGCGTGGCGGGTCGTTGGTTGCGCTGTCCTCCGTTTCCGTCACCTGATGTGTTGACCTTGTCACGGATGGCGGTCAGGCTCCGGTGAATGGCGACCCAGGGCACGATCAGCAACAAGTACCGTGACGGCCGAGACCCGGCGCTGGCGTCCGGGGACCGGTCACCGGACGCGGCAACCCTCTTCGGCCGGACGATCCGGATCCACTTCGACGACGCGGACGCGATGGGCTGGGCCTCGATCGAGGGCGGCAGTCCCGGCGACGAGGTCTGGCTGGACCGGTCCTTCGACGGCGGCCGGACCTGGACCTCCGCATCGTCGAACTCGAGCCGGCTCGGCAACACCGCGATCCCGGCCGGGCAGACCGGGTGGCGGACCCAGATGTACAACGTGGACGACTGGACCAACCACGGTGTCGGCGCCCTCCGAGCCTGCGGCAAGGCAGCTGACCGGCCGGACATCGCCTGTACGCCGTGGACGCGGACCACCTGGAACGCGAGCGACCGGCGAACCGCCGCGGCGACCGCTCAGATGCAGTACTACAACTACGAGACCGGGTTGTTCGACACCACCGGCTGGTGGAACTCGGCGAACGCCCTCACCGCGATCATCGACAACGCCAGGGTGACCGGGATGGACAGCTACGAGTACGCGATCGCCCGGACGTACGACCTCAACCTGACCGCGCAGCAGGGCCAGTTCCGCAACGACTACATCGACGACACCGGCTGGTGGGGTCTCGCGTGGGTCGCGGCGTACGACCTGACCGGGGACGCGCGGTACCTGCAGACGGCACGCATCGACGCGGACCACATGGCCGCGCACTGGGACGACACGTGTGGCGGCGGGGTCTGGTGGAGCCAGGCGAAGACGTACAAGAACGCGATCACGAACTCGCTGTACATCCAGCTCAGCGCGGCCCTGCACCGCCGGCTCCCGGGTGACTCCACGTACCTGCAGCGGGCGCAGAGCGGCTGGACGTGGTTCCAGCAGACCGGGATGATCAACGGCTCCCACCTGGTCAACGACGGGATCGACCTGTCCACCTGCAAGAACAACGGCGACACCGCGTGGACGTACAACCAGGGCGTCCTGATCGGTGCTCTCACCGAGCTCGCCAAGGCCAGCGACAACACCGCGTACCTCGACGACGCCCGGCAGCTCGCGGACGCGTCCACGACGGCGTCCTCGTTGCACACGGCGGACGGCGTGCTGCGTGAGCCATGCGAGTCCGGCGAGTGCGACGGCGACGCGCCGTCGTTCAAGGGTGCGTACGTCCGCGGACTCGGTCAGCTCAACGCGACGCTGTCCGACCACCCGTACACGGCGTACCTGCAGCGCCAGGCGGATCACGCGTACGCCTCCGACCGGACCGCGATGGACCAGTACGGGCTGCGCTGGTACGGCCCGATCGACAAGCTGGACGCCGCCCGGCAACAGTCCGCCCTCGACCTACTGAACGTGGCTCCGTGACGCGTCGAGCACCCCGCCGAGCTGGAACCGGGCGTTGGTGAGCAGCACCCAGACCGCACACCCGGGCACCGTGGCGAGGCCGGCCAGCGGGACCTGGTTGACGATCACCGCGGCCACGGCCAGGACCACCAGGGACAGCAGGCTCAGCGGCCACGTCCGGACCGCGGCATACACGGCGACCCGCAGGATCGTCCGGATCGGCAGCTCCGGCTTGGTTGCCACCAGCACCAAAGCGGCCAGCCCAGCAGCGAGTACGAGGACGGCGAGCACGGCAAGGAGTGGGACCACGGCCGCGCCCGGCATCGCGTCGTACAGGACGTGGATGTCGGCGAGCAGGACGCCGAGCAGACCGACCACACCGGACCACAGCAGGAGTGCGCGGACCGCCGGCGCACGGTACGCGCGGGTGAGGACCCGGAGCGACGGATCCTCACCCGCCAGGTAAGCGAAGGCGGCCGCGAGCGACGGGCCGAGCGGGAGGGTGAGAACGCCGAAGAAGACTGGGTACCGCCATGGCTCCGCGACCGTGGCCAGCGCCAGGAACAACGGCACCCCGCCGACCGCGAGACCGAGGTTCACCACCATCGTCCGGTGCAGGAACGACCAGACCAGGTCCCACGCGTCCGCGCCGACGTTGACGCGGGCCAGCGGGGACGCCATCACTTCATCCCGCTGGTCGCGATGCCCTGCACGAAGTACTTCTGGCCGAGCAGGAAGATCACCAGGATCGGCAGCACCGACAGCACCGAGCCGGTCATGATCATCGCGTACTCGGCGTCGTACAGGCCGACGAACGAGCGCAGGCCGAGCTGGATCGTCCAGAGCTTGTTGTCGGTCAGGTAGATGAACGGGCCCATGTAGTCGTTCCAGGTGTTCACGAACGTCAGCAGCGCCAGACTCGCCAGGGCCGGCTTCGACAACGGCAGCACGATCCGGGCCCAGATCCCGTACTCGCTGAGCCCGTCGAGCCGCGCGGCTTCGCTCAGCTCGTCCGGGATCGTCAGGTAGTACTGCCGCATCAGGAACACCCCGAACGCGCTGAACGCCTGCAGCAGGATCAGCGACAGGTGCGTGTTCACCAGGCCCGCCTTCTGCATGATGATGTACTGCGGCACCATGTACGCCTGCCAGGGCACCGCGATCGTCGCGATGTAGGCGAGGAACAACGCGTCCCGGCCGGGGAACCGCACCTTGGCGAACCCGTACGCCGCGAAGCTCCCGGTGAGCACCTGCAACGCGGTGATGGTCAGGCTCAGGAAGACCGAGTTGCGCAGGTAGGTGAGCAGCGGGATGCGCTCCCAGATCCGGGTGAAGTTGTCCCAGTGGAACTCCGCCGGGATCCACCGGATCGGCACGCTGAACACCTCGGCGTCCAGCTTCAGCGACGACGACACCATCCAGGCGAACGGCACCAGGACCGCCACCGAGAGCACCGTCAGCAGGACGTACGCGAACACCCGGCGGACCGAGAACAGTTGCCTGCGGCCACGAACCGGCGGGTCGGCCGGTGGCGGTGTGGTCCGGGTGGGCGGGGCCGCCGTCAGGGTCATCGCTCGCTCCTTCGCTGCCAGCGGAACTGCACCACGGTGATGGTCAGCACGATCACGAACAACACCATCGACACCGCCGAGGAGTAGCCGAACCGGCCCTGCGTGATGCCCTCGCGGAAGATCACCTGGGACAGCACCAGCGTCGACCGGCCCGGGCCGCCCTCGGTCATCACCTGGATCAGGTCGAACACCTTGAAACTCGAGATCGTCAGCATGATCAGCACGAAGAACGTGGTCGGCCGCAACGACGGCACGGTGATGTGCCAGAACCGCTGCCAGCCGCTCGCGCCGTCCACCTGCGCCGCCTCGTACAGCTCGGCCGGGATCGTCTGCAGCCCGGCCAGGTAGAGGATCATGTAGTACCCGAGGTCACGCCAGACGCTGGCCACGATCACGGCCGGCATCGCCCAGGTGGTCGAGGTGGTCCAGCCCGGCGGGTGGTCGATACCGAGGCCGCGGAGGAACTGGTTCACCGGGCCGAGGTCCGGGCTGAGCAGCATGTTCCAGACCACGGCCACCGCGACCAGCGAGGTGATGTAGGGGAAGAACAACGCGGTCCGGAAGAACTGCACGCCGCGGAGCTTCTGGTTCAGCAGGACGGCGAACCCGAGTGCCGCGGCCAGCGTCAACGGCACGTGCCCGACCGCGTAGTACGCGGTGTTGCGGAGCGCGGTCCAGAACGTGTCGTTGTGGATCATCCGCTCGAAGTTGGCCAGCCCGACCCAGCGCGGCGTGCTGTAGGAGTCCCAGTCCAGGAAGGACAACGCGAGCGAGGCGATCACCGGCACCAGGGTCAGCGTGGCGAAGCCGAGGAAGTTCGGCAGGATGAAACTCCAGCCGACCCATGTACTGGACCGCCGGCGCCGCGTCGCGCGGTACCGCCCGCCCCCGGAGACCCCGGGGGCAGGCAACGTGGTCGGCGTACTGGCCATGGCTCAGCCGACCTCGTTCTTGACCCGCTTGGACATCTCGGCCAGACCGTCGTCGAGCGACTTCTCACCGGTCATGATCAGCTCGTGCTCCTCGGTGAGGATCTGGTCCACGTCGGCCGACTTGTCCCCGACCGGCATCTCCAGCACGACCTGGTCGGGCTTGAACGCCTTCTTCGCGATCGCGTCGTTCGGCACGCCCGGCAGCGCGAAGTACGCGTCCAGGATCTTCTGGTCCTGCAGCGACGGCGTCACGCCCGCCTTCGCGACGGCGGTCGCGCCGGCCTCGCTCGACGCCCACTCGACGAACGTCTTGGCGGCCTCGGTGTGCTTGGAGTTCTTGTTCACCGCGAACGCGGTCGGCGACCCGAACGTGGTCACCTTGCCGTCGGCCGCGCGCTGCGGCAGCGGGGCCACACCCCACTCCACCTTCGTCTTGCCGGACTTGGTGTCGGCCAACAGCGTCGAGGCGTACCAGGTGCCCATCGGCATCAGCGCGGCCTTGCCGGTGGAGAACATTGTGTTGTACGTGACCTTCTGGCTGGACGCCGTGGCCCACGGCATCAACGCGCCGTTCTTCTGCAGGTCCAGGGTCAGCTGGTACTGGTCCTTGAAGAACCCGTAGTCGCCGCCGAGCAGGTCACCGCCGGTCTGGGCCGCGGCCGTCGCCTCGACCACCGAGCGCCAGGTGTGCTGGTACGCGCCGTACACCTTGGACCCGCCGTCGCCCTTGGTCAGGCTCTTGGCCAGCTCGGCGTAGCCCTGCCAGGTGAGGTTCTGCAGTTTCGACTCGGGCACGCCGGCCTGCTTGAGCAGGGTTTTGTTGTAGTAGAGCACCCAGAAGTCCTGGCGGTACGGCAGCGCGAAGTACTTGCCGTCCAGGTCGTACGCGTCCAGGCCGGAGTACTTGGTGGCGTCCAGCTTCTTCGCCTCGTCGGTGAGCGGAACGAGCTGGCCCCGGGTGCCGAAGCGGGAGTAGTCGATGACGTTCTTCATCGTCAGCACGTCGGTGCTGTCGCCGCCGGCCAGCATCGTGGTGACCTTCTCGGCGTAGTCGTCGGCGAGGATGTCGACCGGCTCGACCTTGATGTCCGGGTGGGTCTGCTGGAAGCCGTCGATGATCGCCTTGAACTCCGGTGTGGTGGCGTAGTTCCAGAGCGCCACCTTGAGCGTCTGCGGGCCGTCGCCGGCCTGGTCGGACGAGCCGCCGCCCCCGCAGGCGGTGAGCAGGGCCAGCGCCGCGGCGGCGGCGAGGGTGGGTACGAGGTGTCGCTTCACGACGATCTCCTTGGACTTCGTACTGCGGACAGGTGGTGCGTGCTTCGTCGCCTGCGGGTCAGGCGCTGAGTGGGAAGGTGGCGGCGGTGACCTGGCTGACCAGCGGCTCCCCCGCCAGCCACCGGGTCAGTTCGTCGAGGGTGTGGTCGGTGAGCCGGTGCACCTCGGTGCCGAGCGACCCGGCGATGTGCGGCGTGACCATCACGTTCGGGGCGGACCACAACGGCGACTCGGCCGGCAGCGGCTCGGGATCGGTCACGTCGAGGATCGCGAACAGCCGGCCGGCCCGGCATTCGGCCGCCAGCGCGACCGAGTCGACCAGGCTGCCGCGGGCCGTGTTGATCACGGTCGCGTGGTCCGGGAGCTGCGCCAGCTCGGCCGTACCGATCAGGTGATGCGTACTCGGGAGGGCGGGTGCGTGCAGGGACAACACGTCGACGCGGGGCAGCAACGCGTCCAGCTCGACCAGTTCGCCACCGGCCGCGGCCACCGCGCCCGCGTCGGCGTACGGATCGGCGACCAGCACGGTCGGCCCGTCGAGGGTACGGAGCAGCTCGACCACGCGGCGGCCGATCCGGGAGAAGCCGACGACCCCGATCGTGCGGCGGAAGTTCGACAGGTCGCCGTACCCGCGCAGGTGGCTCCAGCCCCGGTACGCCGTGCTCGCGTCGGCGGCGAGGAACGGGGCCTTCTTGCCCGCGAAGATGATCGCGGCCAGCGTGTACTCCGCGACCGGGACCGCGTTCGCGTCGGCGGCGCTGGTGACCACGAGGTCGCGGGTCCACAGGTGCTCGTCGTCGGCGAGCGAGCGGACGCTGCCGGCCGAGTGGAACACGGCCCGCAGGTGCGGCGCCCGGGCCAGCCGGTCCGCGGTCAGCCGGGGGACGCCCCAGGAGGTGACCAGGACCTCCGCGCCGGCCAACCGGGCCCGGGCGATCGGCGAGTCGAGCTCGTCGACCCAAACCGGGTCGGCCAGGGTCACCAGCTCCCGCAACCGGTCCAGCCGGGCCTGGTCGAAATGCGCCTGGAACGAGTCCCGGTTCATCACGACGAGCGCCGCGGGCGCGGTCATCCGCGCGCCCCCTGGCCGGGGCGACTGGTCCGGCAAGCGGTTACCGTTGCTGTCATGTGAACATGAGATGTCCTGGGTGTTCAGGACATCTACAGGTCGTACAGAATCAACCCGAAACGTTCAGACTCGTACATCGGAGGTGGCGGCGTGCCGGACGATCGCCTGTTCGGGCTGCAACGGCATGAGCGCGTGCTGGACGAGCTGCGCCGCCACGGCGCGGTCCGGGTGAAGGACCTGGCCGAGTTGCTCGGCGTCAGCGAGCTCACCGTGCGCCGCGACATCTCCGCATTGGCCGCGCAGAACCTGCTCACCAAGGTGCACGGCGGCGCCACGTTGCCCACCGACCTGGCCCCGGCCTCGACCCAGCGCCGGCGCGGGTCGGCGGCGCCGCGGTTCACGATCGGCATGGTGGTGCCGTCGCTCGACTACTACTGGCCGCCGATCGTCGGCGGCGCCCGGTCCACCGCGGCCGCGCAGGGCGTGGCGATCCAGCTCCGCGGGTCGACCTACGACTGGGCCGAGGACCAACGGCAGATCACCCGGCTGATCGAGGCCCAGCAGGTCCAGGGCCTGTTGCTCGCGCCGAACCTGGAGGGCGACGACGTCGGCGAGATGGTGCAGTGGATCGGCGACCTACCGGTGCCGGTGATGCTGATCGAGCGGCAGCCCCCGCGCTGGACGCCGACGAAGAGCCAGCTCGAGTGGGTCCGCAGCGACCACGCGCTCGGCGTCGAGCTGGCGGTCCGGCACCTGCACGACCACGGCCACCGCCACCTCGGACTGCTGCTGTCGAAGGGCAGCCCGACCTCGGCCCACCTGGCCCGCGGCTGGGACCTGGTCTGCGCGGACCTCGGGCTGGACGCGGGCATGGTGGTCCGCGAGTCGGTCCGGATGGACGAACCCGGGCACCGCGAGATCATCGCCCAACTGCTTGCCCGCTGCCGCGCGACCGGCACCACCGGGCTGGTGATCCACTCCGATCCGGACGCGATGTCGGTCGCGCAGTACTGCCTGGAACTGGGCATGGCGATCCCGGAGGACCTGGCGATCGTTGCCTACGACGACGAAGTCGCCCAGCTCGCGGAACCGGCGATGACCGCGGTCCGGCCCCCGAAGGCGATGGTCGGCCGCACCGCCGTCGAACAGATGGTCGCCCGCCTGGTCGAAGGCCGCCGCCGCCCGTCCCAACGCATCCTGATCACCCCCGAACTGGTCATCCGGGACTCCTCGATGCCCCTCACCCGAAGCTAGCGCGGGGAAGGTCGCGGGTCGACGACGACCGACAGCATCGCCGCCACCTGCTCGGTCAGCCGGGCCGCCGGAGTCTCCCGCAGGGCGGGCGTGCCGATCACGGTGCGCAGTAGCCAGACACCAGCCAGCAGGGACAGCCCGAGCTCGGCGCGCTCGCTCGCGTGCGGGCCGTCGAGAGCGGCGGCGAACCGCGCGCCCACATGCTGCTCGATGCCGGCCCGGATGATCTCCGCCGCCCGTGGGTTCGCCGCCGACCGGAGCATCAGGTCGAACGGACCGAGCTGTCCGGCCGCGGGATCGGTCCGGCCGACCAGCGCCTCGGCGGTGGACCGGGCCAGGCCGGTGGCCGGCCCGGGGTCGCCCGGGACCATCGTCGGCGGCGCGAACACCACGTCCACGACCTCGGTGAACAGGCCTTCCTTCGAGCCGAAGTACCGGTTCACCAGCATCGCGGTGACGCCGGCGTCCTTGGCGATGTCGCGGACCCCGATCCCGTCGTACCCGTGCCGGGTGAACCCCGCGACCGCCGACGCCAGGATCGCCTCCCGGGTCGCGGCGGCGTTGCGGGAGCGCGGCGAACTCTGATTCATGGCGACAAGTCTACGTGTGTATACTCAGATCGTAAGTCTACGACTGTAGACATTCTCTGGAAGGACCTGTCATGGATCTGCACCTGTCCGCCCGCCGCGCCCTGGTCACCGGCTCGACCTCGGGCCTCGGCGAGGCCACCGTCCGGATGCTCGCCGCCGAAGGCGCCGCCGTGGTCGTCCACGGCCGCAACGCCGAACGGGCCCGGGCGATCGCGGACGAACTGATCGCCGCGGGCGGCCGGGCCTCGGTCGCGGTCGGCGATCTCAGCACCGACGCCGGCGCCGACGCGGTCGCCGAGGCCGCTCTGGCCGGCGGTCCGGTCGACATCCTGGTCAACAACGCCGGCGCCTACGAGCACCTCGACTGGAGCGAGGCGACGCCGGCGGCCTGGGCCACCACCTACGACCAGAACGTGATCTCCGGTGTCCGGATGATCCAGCGCCTGGTGCCGGCGATGCGCGAGCGCGGCTGGGGTCGGGTGATCACCATCGGCGGCGGCCTCGGCGGCCAGCCGATGAACACCCACCCGCAGTACAACGCCACTCTCGCGGCCCGGCACAACCTGGCCGTGTCGCTCGCCCGCGAACTGAAGGGCACCGGGGTCACGTCGAACGTCGTCGCCCCCGGCGCGATCCTCGTCCCGGCCGTCGAGAAGCTGCTGACCGGGATCGCGGGCGAGCGCGGCTGGGGCGACAGCTGGGACGAGATCGAGGTGAACTCCGTGCGCGAGCTGGTCCCCAACGACGCGAACCGCTTCGGCCGTCCCGACGAGATCGCCGGCGCCGTCGCGTACCTGTGTGGGCCGCTCGCCGACTACATCAGCGGTGCGTCGCTCCGCGTCGACGGTGGAACGGTTCGCAGCGTCCAGTGATCAGGGGACGTCGAGGCGCAGTTCTTCGGTCGTGCCGTCGGACCAGGTGATGGTGACCGTGGTGCCGTCCAGGGCTGTGCGGGGGGACTCTTCGGGTGGGGCTCCTGCCAGGGTGACCACGGCTACGTACACGGTGCCTGGCTCGGGAGTCGTTCGGAGCAAGGGGATTGCGGTGTGGTTGCCGGTGGCACTTGCCTGCTCGACGTGACGTACTTCCGCGGTGGTGAAGCCGGTGCTGTTGGCAACGATGGAGGTGAGGTCGTCGGTATCGACGCGGGCGACCACGTCGGTGGTCGACGTGGGCGGGGTGTCGGCGGAGAGGGGCCAGCCGGAGAGTTCGAGGAGCCAGGTGGGGTCGAGTTCGGCGTCCGGGTGGATCCGGACCGCGCGGACCTCGTGGCTGCCGCGCAGGGCCGACGCGACCACGAGCTCCGGTCCCTCGATGACCGTGCCGCCTCGGCCCGAGCCGTGTTCCGGGCTGGTGTCCTCGGCCGTTCGGACCCAGTGGGACGACGTGACCGAGGCGTTGGGCGAGATCGTCCGGAACCCGTTGCGGTGTGAGGTTCCGAGCTCGGGATGGACCACGGTCACGCTGTTCTCCAGCGCCTCCGCCCAGAACGGCGTACTCATCGGGGGCATCGTGTGGGTCGAGTACGCGAGCCGGGCGTACAACGGGGAGTCCGCGCGCCGGTCGTCCTCGTTCGAGTGGTCGGTGCCGTGGTTGACGACGCGGACGATGCCGTCGGACCTGGTCCCGCTGACAAGCCAGCCCGGCTCCGGCAGGGTGATCGCGAAGTCGCCGGACTCGACCGGGAGCGGTTCCTCCTCGGCGGTCCAGACCGGGTGGTCGGCCGGGAGCATCAGGCCGAGCATGCCCTTCACGGCCCAGTACGGCGAGCCCGGCCCGGAGTACGACTGCGCGATCGCCGGCCACTCGCCGTACCAGCCGAGGTTGAGCAGCCCGCGCTCGTCGGGGACGCCACGGTCGAGGAAGTGGCCGAGCATTCCGGATGCGGCGCGACGCAGTACGCCGGGAGCGAGATCGGTCGCACCGGTGATCGCGCCCATCCACAACGGCGCCGCGGCAGCGAAGCGGTACGTGAGGCTGCGCCCTTGCACCAAAGGCGATCCGTTCCCGCCGACCAGGTGGACGTGGCCGTCGAGGAAGGTCGACAGCCGGTCCCGCCAGGCGGTTTCGAGCGCGGGGTCGCAGAGGCTCCTGTCCATCGATGCCCAGAGCAACGGATACACGTGCAGCGCCCAGCCGTTGTAGTGGTCGAACGCGCGCTCCGGCCCGTCCGCGTACCAGCCGTGGTCGCGGTAGAGCGCCTCGTGCACCGCCAGCCCGCTCTCGATATCGGCCGATGACCAGGGCCCACCGACCGACTTCAGGAACGTCTCCACCACGATCTGGAACCAGACCCAGTTGATCGGCGGGTACTTCTGACCGACCACGGTCGCGAACCAGGTGACGACCTGGTCGCGATCGGCGTCGGTCAGCCGGTCCCACAGCCACGGCCTGGACAGGTGCAGCCCGAGCGCGATCGAGCACGCCTCCACCTTCGCCTGGTCGAGCTGGTCCGGCCGGGGCCACGCGGTCGGCGAGCTGGGTGACGTCCCGGCGCGCAGGCCCTCGGCGTACCAGTCGGCGATGCCGTGCGGGTCCGCGCCGTTCTCACCGCGCAACCGGATCGCCGCGAGCAGGAAGGACCGGGCGAAGGCTTCGAGCGAATCGCTGTCCGGGCCGTACGCGCTGTTCGGTCCGGGCAGGTCGATGCGGGCGTGGTCAGGTGAGGACCACGGGCGCAGCGAGAGCAGCAGGCGATCGGCGGCGGCGCCCCAGTCGTCGCGGGTCAGTCCGGCTCGCAGGCCCTGGGTGTCAGTCACGGACGCTCTCCTCGAGCCGGGTCACGGTGAGTTCGAACCGCTGCCGGTCCGGACCGGCGTCGAGGATCAGCCGATGCACGACCGGTCCCCAGACGTCTTCGAGCAGGTCGTCGTCGACCTCGCGGCGTTCCAGCTCGCCGGGACCCAGCGCCGGGTCCCACGCCAGCCGCGCCGTAGCACCACCGAGCGTCTCGATGACAAGCGCCCCGGCCTCATGGACCGCCGGCTCCCCCGCGATCACGAAGTGCTCGGCGAGGCGGGTCCCGTCACCCCACTCGTCGACGATGCGGACCTCCCGCGCATCCCGGTCGAGCGTCGCGACCCGTCGTACCTCACCACTCGGGTAGGCGCGGGACAGGTCGACCGCAAGGGAATCCGCCGCATCCTGCCGTACCGCGAGGCCGGTGGCTCGCCATTGCGGACCCGGTGACTGCTCGTGCCCGTCGACCACGGGGACGTTGTGCCACTCGCTGCGGACCACCCACTGCTCGTACCGGCGCTCGGAGAAGGAGATCGCGGTGTACGTGGGCTGGCCGAGGTCGATCAGGACCGGGGTCGCGTCCACGGCCACGATGGCCGAGCCGATGTCGTTGTGGTTGTGGTTCTCGGCGTTGTGGCCGCCCTTGACCGCCAGCGTGAGCCCGTTGCCCCGGGCAACCAGGAGCTCGACGTCGGGAAGCCAGCTCGACGCCGGCAACGGGAGCGGCCCTGGCTCGGCGGACCACCAGGTGTCGTCGAACAGACCGACCACGGCGCGGCCGAGACCGTTCTCGGCGGACAGCGGCTGGTTCCGGTACGCGGCCGCCTGGGCCATCACCCCGGCATCGGCGATCCGGCGGCCCCAGCGATGCAGGTCGTGCCAGGGCTGCTCGGTCGACGGACGGGCGGGACCGTCACCGACGTTGACGTACCACCCGTCGCCCAGCGCCATCCGTTGCGGGTAGCGGGCCAGTTCGGCGAGCGGGGTACAGGTCCACGGGGCGAACTCGCCGTCCGTCACCCGGTCGAGCAGTTCGAGCGCCGCGGCGAGCCGGGCCGGGCCGTTCCACCAGTACGCGTACCCCTCGTCGCAGCCGCCGTCGTCCGGGAGCGCGGCCAGGTACCGGTCGAGTCCGTCGACGACCAGGTCCACCACCTCGGACTGGAGCTGCTCGTCGGTCTCCAGGAACAGCGCGGCGGCGAGGACATGGCCGTGGATCCACGGGTTCCAGTTGTGCAGGTGCCCGTCCAGGCCGAGCCAGTGCCACCGGCGATCGTCGAGGAACGGCCGTAGGACCCGGGTCCGTGCCTCCGCCCGCATCCGGCGCCGCAGTCCGGGAACGCGTTCGTCCAGCACCGGCCCCAGGACCAGGTCGGCCCAGGCAAGGATCTCCACGGTCTCGGCGGCCCCGAGATCGAGGTACGGCTCGGCCGGATCCGCGACCACCTCGTCCCGCGCCGCCGCGAACGACTCGTGCGCCGCCCAGCACCACGTGGTCTGTTCACACAGCAACATCAGCCCGTCGGCCGCGGCATCCACGTACTCCTGCTCCCCCGACACCGCGGCCGCGAGCACCGCCGTGGTCGTCCGCCGCCGCAGCCCACCAGCGGGACCCTCGTACGCGGTGCGAACGCCGTCACGCCAGTACCGGGCGAAGTCGGACAGCAGCGTGTGCGGCCACGGTTGCTCCCTGTCGGCGGCGGCCTCGGCCAGGATCGCGATGACCACGTGCTGATTCCGGGTCTGCCAGGCGGCGCGCTGTCGCGAGTCGGGGATGCCGGCCCGCTCCCGTGCGGAGCGGACGGCCGCTGCCCGGACGGTCGGGCTCAGGGCATGCCAGCGGTGAAGAAGGGACATCCGGACCACTCTCCCCCATCAACGGGCCGGTGCGACAGCCGCCGTCCAGAGTCGAACACGGCCGGTCCGATCCGAACTTGCGATCCCGACTACCGTGGCGACGTGGAACGGCGGGAGACCCTGGTCGAGGTACGGCGGACCCGGAACGACTGCGTCTTCGGGCTGCGCGTCACTCTCGAACCGGAGCGCGGCGACCACGGCATCGCCTTCGCCGAGAGCTACGACTACCTGCCGCTCGCGGGCGACCCTGGGCGCGAGTACATCTACTCCGTCTACGCCGCGTACGACGCCCTCGGTCCGCTCGTCGTCTACTTCGAAGGCAAGCTCGGCCAGACCTTCGCCGGCGACCCGGCGGACCAGCTCGTCGGCGCCTTCCACGCCCTGGTGGCAGCCGGCGAACTCGGCGACGAGCTTCCGCTGCAGGAGAACCACCGCCGCGTCGCCGAGTGGTGCGATCAGGCCGGCGTCCCGGCGGAGACGGAGACCTGGTTCTGGTTCAACGCCGACTGAGGATCAGGAAGTCTTGCCTGTGCCAGGTGCCCCCAGAGCACAGGCAAGACGTCTCCTCGGCGAGCCCGTGGGTCAGCGCAACCCGTAGGCCCGGTTGACGGTCTGCGTCACGGTGTTCCCGGCGGCGTCCCACGCCTGCACCCGCAGCCCGACGTACCCGTTGGTCTTCTTCAGCGCCGGATGATCCACCCGCGCGACCGCCGTACCGTCCGCGGCGAGCTTCATCCCGCGTGCCTCGGTCCAGGTCAGCCCGTCGTCGTACGTGGCCCACAGCCGGACACCGGCCGGTTTCGGCCCGGCCAGTCCGGTCTGGTGCCGAACCGTCAGACCGACCTGGGCCGGCCTGTTCGCCGCAGCGCGGTTCCAGCCGTCGGTGCCGATGCGGTAGTCGACCTGGAGCAGCGGCAGCAGGGCCTTACCGGACGCCGGCCGGGTCGAGCCGAACTTCCAGGAAGTCGCCGTGCGGGTCGAGAACTGCCAGTGCGGGCTGGTCCGCCGGACCTCCAGGTCCAGCCGGTAGTCACCGCTCGTCCCACCGGCCGCGAAGTTGCCCCACGCCCATTCGTCCTGGGTCAGCAGTTCCCCGTTGCGGTACAGGCGCATCAGGCCGTTGTCGGGCACGCCGACCATGTCCGCCTCGGCGTACCCGTAATGCGTCGGCGAGTCGTCGACGAACTCGGGGACCCGGAGCTGGAGGACGTCGCCTTCCCGGGTGGACTGCAGGTGCGGCATCGCCCGCGGGATCACCGGCCGGACCACCGGCGCCCACCAGGTCTCGGCGACCCGTTGCCCGGCGCCGTACGTCACGGGCAGGTGGGACATGCCGGTGAACAAGGGCTCGCTGTCGGACCAGATCCGTTGGTGGCTCACCTGCTGCTTCCACCAGGTCGAGCCGGAGCTCACGTACTCCGTCCGGGTCATCGGCGTGCGGACGGTCCGCTGTGTCTGGTTGATCGCGGCCTCCTGCCACGGCCGCCAGCCGAAGCGCTGCTCCTTGGTCCACTGCTCGCCACCGGCCTCGCGGTACTGCGCGGTCACGGTCGCTGTGTTGGTGGCGTTGACGTTGTGCACGACCTGGTTGGGGATCTGGCCGTTGACGGTCAGCATCAGGTCATAGAGGTACGAGCTGATCGGCACCCCGGTCAGGGTCAGTTTCACCGGGCCCTTGGCCAGCTGGTTCCGGAGCCGCTCGCCTTCGTCGTAGCGGAGCACGGTGGCCACGGTCGGCAGCCGGTCCCCGTTCGCGAGGTCCAGCCGGCCGTAAACGGCGTCGCCCTGGAGACCGATCATCGCGGCCATGGCGGCCCCGGCGTTCGCGGCGTCGGTGGCTCGGTCGGGTTCCATCCCCACCTCCACGCCGGAGACCAGCGCGATCTTGCCGCGCACGTTCTTCCCGGCGTAGTCGCTCGGTCTGCCCTGGCCGACGTCGACCAGTTCCAGGGTCTTCGTCCCGTCGATCGCGGGCGACTGCGCCTGGTACATCAGGTGGACCGGTCCGCCGTTGCGCGGAGTACTGATCGAGGTGGTCAGCGGCGGCGCGATCTTCGACCAGCGGGTGCCGAACTCGAACTCGCCGTCGGTCACCTTCGCGGTCGGGTTGATGTGGATCCGCTGGGTGATGTCGAAGGCGTTGCCGAAGTTCGAGATCCGGCGGCCGGCGAACTCCCGGCGGAACAGGTAGCTCCACGTCCCGTCCTGGACGGCCGGTCGCGGCGTGTTGACCAGGACCTCCTTGGTCGTCCGGGCGTCGAAGGTGACGTCGGTCGGCCCGGTCACCATCAGCCGCGGATGCACGACGGTGTGCAGGTCCCGGTCGCCGTTCGAGAACCCCATGAGCGCGAGCATGTAGTACGGGCCCGCGGGCAGCTCGACCTCGGCCGGCCCACCGAACAGCGAACCGATCACGTCGTACCGCCGGTCCTCACCGAAGACCATCAGGGCGACCGCATGCCCCGGGTTGCCGTCCTCCGCGACGACGCTCAGGTTCACCTTCTGCCGCGGAGCCTCCTTCAGCAGACCGAGGGTCGTGTGCACCACGACGCCGTTCGGTCCGGTGGCCTGGAGATAACCGGAGTAGTGACCCGCCGGAATCAGGGCCGGGTCCACGGTCACCGGCACCTTCGTGGTCGCGCCGGCCGGTACGTCGACGGTCGTGCTGCCGAGTTCCACCGCGTCGGCAGGCAGAGTGGTCCTGCCGTCGCGGCCGGTCAGCCGCAGGGAGAGCGCGAGCTGGACGGGCGCGTCGGTGGTGTTGGTGTAGCTCACGTCCTTCTGCGCCTGGGAGTTGGCCGGCTGATAGGTCCCGAGGTCGAGGGTCCCCGTCGAGTGGACGCCTTGCCGGACGGCCCGAGTGAGGTCGGTGCGGCCACCGCCCTGGTCCCAGACCTTCAGCTCGGCGTTGCGCTGCGCGGTGCTCACCAGCGCGTCCTTGAGCTCGGTGGCGGTCCAGTCCGGGTGCTGCTGGGCCAGGATCGCGGCCGCGCCGGCAACATGCGGGGCAGCCATCGAGGTACCGCTCGCCGCGCCGTAGTACTCGTCGACCGCGCCGCCGCCCATGTTCGTCCCGGCGGCCCGGGCGGCGACGATGTTGACGCCGGGGGCCGAGATGTCCGGCTTCAGCCCCTGGTTGCCGAGTCGCGGTCCGCGGCTGGAGAAGCTCGCGATCGACTCGTCGCGGTCGACCGCGGCCACCGTCAGCGCGGCGTCTGCGGACCCGGGCGCTCCGACCGTTTCCGGAGCAGGACCGGCGTTGCCCGCGGACACCACGAACAGCACACCGGTCCGGCTGGTGAGGTCGTTCAGCGCCTGGCTCATCAGGTCGGCGCCGTCCGTGGGACCCGCGCCCAGGCTCATGTTCACCACCTTGGCGCCGGAGGCCGCGGCCCACTCCATCCCCTCGATGACCCAGGACTCCTCACCGGACCCCTCGTCGGACAGCACCTTGCCGATGACCAGCCCGGCCCCGTGCGCGACGCCCTTGCGCAGGCCCTCGGAGGCCTGGCCGCTGCCCGCGATGGTCGAGGCGACGTGCGTCCCGTGACCGAACCCGTCCTGGACCTCCTCGCCCGGCACGAAGCTCTGGGACGCGGCGATCTTGCCGGCCAGGTCCGGGTGGGCCAGGTCGGCCCCGGTGTCGAGCACGGCGACCTTGACGCCCGCACCGTCGAAGCCGGCCGACCAGGCGTCCGGCGCACCGATCTGCCGGACACTGCGATCGAGGCTCGCGCGGACCTTCCGATCGAGGCGGATCTCCACCACCCCACCGGCCAGCTCCGGCGTCGACGCGGTCCGCGGCCGGTCGTCGTCGAGCGACTCCCAGAACCGTTGCGCGGTCGCCTTCTCGGCCTTCACGGCGCGCGCGTTGACGCTCTCGAGGACGGGACCGTTGCTGGCCCCCTCGATCGAGGCGGACCGGGCCGCGTTGACGCCGTCGCGGTAGCGGACGATCAGCGGGATGGTCGACCGCTGCGCGTTGTCGTAGCCGTCGGCAACGAGGTCGGTGATGTTGAACAACGCGGTGTCGAGCCGCTTCGCCCCGACGTACGGCAGCACGTCCATCGGGTAGACGTACAGCTCGCCGTCCACCTCCAGCTGCTGGAAGGTCACCTTCTCGCGGCCCTTGGCGGGAATGAAGTCGACCGCCTTCCGGCCACCGGGCTGGGATTCCAGCCGCACGGTGTCACCGGTGACCAGAGTGACCGAAGTAGTTGCTTTTGCCAACTTGTTGGCCGAGGCCGGCTCCGGCCCGTCCGAGCGGGCCGCGGCGGGTCCGGTGGGGACCACCAGCGCGGCGGTCGTGGCGAGAGCGGTCGCCAGACTGCCCCAGCGAAGGACCCTGGTTCGTTTCCTCACGTTTCTTCCTCTCTGTGTCCCCCACCCGCTGAGAGTGCAAGGCCGGACAGGCTCTCGTCACCCCCGCTCGGCTGCCCAGAAGGCGTCATGACGCAAAGCAGACAGTCCGGGCAGTCACCGCAACGGGAGCAGGACAGCGACCGCAAGCGCCGAGGAGCGACACTTTCGTCGCTTCTCGCGGGCATCGGTCCCGCCGGGCGGACCTGGAACGCACCTCTTTCAGGGGAACGGGTTGTCGCGTCTCGGGGACTGTGGGAGAGGGCGCGACTCCCTACCGTGGCGAGCATGTCGACTCGTTCTGAAACCCGCACCGACCGCAGCAAGCTCGGCCTGCCGGTCTGGGCACTGGCCGCGCTGGCCCTGCTGGCGGCTCCCCGGGTGGCACTGCACGACCTGGGCGTCGCGGTCACCGGTCCGCTGGCCGGGTTGCTCGCGATCGGGCCGGCGCTGATCTGGATCGTGGCCGCGGTGCGCTCCAAGGCGCTCTGGCCGTGGGCGACCGGGCTGGTGATCGGCGCGTTCTACGGCTGCATCCTGGCGATCGGCCACAACCTCTTCTGGGACAAGGCGTTCGCCGACGGACCACCCAAGCTCGGTGGCAATCTGGAGAACCGGATGCCCGCCGGTGCCGAGGAGGTGGTGATGCGGATCGCCGCCTCGTTCAGCAGCGTGTTCACGGGCATTGCCGTCGGCCTGTTGTGCGGTCTGGTGGCCACCGTGATCCAGCGAATCGCCGCTCGATCCGGGAAGCAGTGAGGTACCCGGTCGCAGGAGTCCGCTTACCATCGGCAGATGACCGGACGGCTGGTACCGATGACCCCGAGAGCCGCCGACATCGCGCTCGCCCTCGCGGTCACCGGGGTGATCTCCGCGGCGGTGGCGGCCGGCCAGGCGAGTACGGTCCCCGCGGGCCCGCTCCCGTACCTGTGGGCGATCTGCCTCGGTGCGCTGATGTTGCTCCGGCGGACGGCGCCGGTCCTCGTCCTCGTCCTCACCGCACTCGGGTACTTCGCGTACTACTCGGCGGGATTTCCCGCGATCGGCGTGGCCGTGCCCATCGCCGCAGCCGTCTACTCGGCCGCCGAGGCGGGGCATCTCCGCATCGCGATCGTCATCGCCCTGACGGTGTTGACGGTCTCGACCACGTACCGGCTGCTCATCGGGCAGTCCACCGGCTATGTACTCGGCTACGAACTGGTCGGCCACGCGGCGTTGATCGCAGCAGTCGTCGCGCTCGGCTCCAGTGTCCGTGCGCACCGGGCTCTGCGGGAGAGGACCGACCAAGTCGCGTCGCTGACAGCACACCAGGCGATCCTGCAGGCCGAGGGCAGGACGCGCGCCGAGCGGCTCCGCCTCGCCAGGGAACTGCACGACTCGATCGGGCACTGTCTGGCGGTCGCATCCCTGCACACCAATGTGGCCAGGGAAGCGAACTCCGAAACGGATCGGACCCACGCCCTCCGCCTGGTCCGGGAGGCGGTCGGTGAGGCGATGACGCAGCTCCGCTCGACGGTGACGTTGCTCCGCTCGTCGGCCTCCGAGCTCGACAGCGGCACACTGGCGGACATTCCACGCCTCGTCGACGCGCCGGGGGCCGCGGGGTACAAGGTCGAGCTGGACGTGGCCGAGGACCTCAGCTGCTCGGCGACCGTCGAGGCGACCGCGTTCCGCCTGGTCCAGGAGGCGATCACGAACACCCTGCGCCACGCCGACGCCGGCGCGATCACGGTCCGCGTCGTCGCCGAGGGCGAGGACCGGATCAAGGTCGCGGTGAGCGACGACGGAGTCCCAGCGCGACCGCCCAGCTGTCCCGCCGGACACGGTCTGGCCGGGATGCGCGAGCGGGTCGAGGCCGTCGGTGGCTCGCTCGAGGTCCGGGCCACGGCCGACGGCTGGCAGGTCACAGCGCTTCTGCCGAAGGAGGACCGGTCATGATCCGGGTGCTCGTCGTGGACGACCAGATGCTCGTCCGCGCGGGGTTGCGGCTGCTGGTCGACAACGCCGACGACCTCGAGGTGATCGGCGAGGCCGGGACCGGGCGGGAGGCGCTGGCGCTGGCCCGGGAACAGAAGCCGGACGTCATCCTGATGGACCTGCAGATGCCGGTGATGGGCGGCGTGGAGACGATCGCCGCGATCCGCGCGGACCCGCTGCTGCGCGACGTCCCGGTGCTCGTGCTGACCACCTTCGACGACGATGACGACATCGTCGACGCGATCCAGGCCGGCGCCTCGGGGTACCTGCTCAAGGACCTCGAACCGGACGAGTTGCGCGCGGCCATCCGGACCGCGCTCGCTGGCGACGCACCCGTCGCGCCGAGGATCGCGAAACTGATGATGCGGCAGATCGCGCGCCGGCCGGCCCGGCGGATTCGCGACGAGGCGCTGGCCGACCTCACCGCACGCGAGCTCGACATCCTCGCGCACGTCGGCCGCGGCCTGTCGAACGAGGAGATCGGGCAGGCGTTGTTCCTGAGCCCGGAGACCGCGCGGACCTACGTGAGCCGTCTGCTGACCAAGCTCGGCCTCCGGGACCGCGCCCAGTTGGTCGTCCTCGCGCACCAGGCGGGCCTGGTGGACTGACCCGCTGGAGAGGGCCGGTCGTGGCCGTTCGGGCGCCGTGGCGGGCCGTCATCGTGACCGGGCGGTAATGCCATGATGTCCGGCATGGAACTGAAGCTCTCCGCGTCGTACGACGCGACCCCTGAGGAAGTCTTCGCCATCGTCACCGACGCCACCTTCCGCGAGCAGGCCTGCGAGAAGACCAAGGCGCTGTCGTACGACGTCAAGGTCACCACCTCGGGCGCCGACACCGTCGTCCGGGTCCAGCGGGAGATGCCGTCGGACGACGTCCCGGACATCGCCCGCAAGTTCGTCGGCCAGACACTGACCGTGGTGCAGACCGAGACCTGGCACGCGGCGAACGCGGACGGGTCGCGGAACGCGGACGTCCAGGGCGAGATCGCGAACACCCCGGTCACGCTCAAGGGCAGCGCGACGATCAAGGCGCAGGGCGGTCAGACCGTGCAGGCGATCGAGCTGGACGTGAAGGTGGCCGTTCCGCTGATCGGGAAGAAGATCGAGCCGTTCGTCGTCGAGGCGATCCGGTCCGGCCTGGCCAAGGAGCACGAGCTCGGCCGCGAGTGGCACGACGGCACCAACTGACCCTGGACCCGTTGCCAGGAGACCGCTGACCCTGGATCCGGTCAGCGGACACCTCGTCGAACCGCCGTGTCGTTCCCCGGCAGGCTCAGCGGCCGGTGGCAGTCTGATCAGGACGAGTCACCGGAGGTGAGCCTGTCGTGCGAACCCAGCGCAGGAGCTTCGAGCAGACCGGCGAGGACACGCAGTACTGCGTGATCTGTGAAGCCGTCGAGCTCTTCGAGTCCGTCGAGGCCGGGGACCACCCGGCCGACGACCCGGCCGGCGAGTGGATCTGCGTGACCTGCGGATCCGCGCTGCTGATCGGACCCCCGGTCCAGCTTCTGGACCGCCCCGCCTGAGCTTTCCCAGAACTGGCTGACCTTCCCTGGACAGCCTGAGTCTCCCAGTTCAGGAAGCGCGGATGTCGGCTCCCCTGCTGTCGACATCCGCGTTTCCTCCGCCCGCGGCACCCGGTGCCCCGCGGCGGGGAATCGAATCCCTCCGGGCCGGAGAAATTTCCCCGGCCCGGAGGGCGAACGTCGAAAGGTGTTGCCGGGCTCAGCCCTGGTGCGGGTACCGGTAGTCGGTCGGCGGGGCGAAGGTCTCCTTCATCGACCGCGGGCTGGCCCAGCGGATCAGGTTCCACATCGAGCCGGCCTTGTCGTTGGTCCCCGACGCCCGGGCACCACCGAACGGCTGCTGGCCCACGACCGCGCCGGTCGGCTTGTCGTTGACGTAGAAGTTCCCGGCCGCGAACCGCAGGTACTCGGCCGCCTCGGCGATCACCTGCCGGTCCTGCGCGATCACCGCACCGGTCAGCCCGTACGGCGCGGCGCTCTCCATCTGCTGCACCACCTGGCCGTAATCGGCATCGTCGTACACGTGCACGCCAAGGATCGGGCCGAAGTACTCGGTCGTGAAGATCTCGTCGGTCGGGTCGTCGGACAACAGCAGCGTCGGACGAACGAAGTACCCCTCGCTGTCGTCGTACGTGCCACCGGCCAGCACCTCGACCGTGCCGGACTGGCGAGCCCGGTCGATCGCGGCCTTGTGCTTGGCGAACGCCCGGTCGTCGATCACGGCACCGATGAAGTTCGACAGGTCGCTGACGTCACCCATCGTGAGCGACTCGGTCTCGGCGACCAGGTCGTCGCGGATCCGGTCCCAGACCGAGCGCGGCACGTACGACCGGCTGGCCGCGGAACACTTCTGGCCCTGGTACTCGAACGCGCCGCGCACCATCGCGGTCTTCAACACCGCCGGGTCGGCCGACGGGTGCGCCAAGATGAAGTCCTTGCCCCCGGTCTCACCGACCAGCCGCGGATACGTCCGGTACGAGCCGATGTTCGCGCCGACCGTGGACCACAGCGACTGGAACGTCTTCGTGGAGCCGGTGAAGTGGATCCCCGCGAGCGCCGGGTGGGTCAGCGCCGCCTTGCTCACCTCGATGCCGTCACCGGTGACCAGGTTGATCACGCCGGCTGGCAGCCCGGCGGCCTCGAACAGCCGCATCGTCCAGTGCGCCGCGAACTGCTGCGTCGGCGACGGCTTCCACACCACCGTGTTGCCCATCAACGCCGGCGCGCTCGGCAGATTGCCCGCGATCGCGGTGAAGTTGAACGGCGTGATCGCGTAGACGAACCCCTCCAGCGGCCGGTAGTCGACCCGGTTCCACACCCCCGGGGACGAGATCGGCTGGTCGCTGACGATCTGCCGGGCGAACGCGACGTTGAAGCGGAGGAAGTCGATCAGCTCGCAGGCGGCGTCGATCTCGGCCTGCTGGACCGTCTTGGACTGGCCCAGCATCGTGGCCGCATTCAGCGTGTCCCGCCACGGCCCGGCCAGCAGGTCGGCCGCCTTCAGGAAGATCGCGGCCCGGTCGTCGAACGACAGCGCCCGCCAGCCCGGCGCCGCCGCGAGCGCGGCGTCGACCGCCGCCCGGCCGTCCGCCTCGGTGGCGTTGCCGAGCGTGCCCAGGACGTGTGCGTGCTTGTGCGGCTGGACCACCTGGACCGGCGCCCCGCCACCGAGCCGCTGCTCACCACCGATCGTGCAGGTCAGGTCGATCGCGCCGCCGGCGTTGAACTCCTTGAGCTTCGCCTCCAGGCCGGCTCGTTCGGCAGAGCCCGGCGCGTAGCCCTTCACGGTCTCGTTCACGGGCGTCGGTACGGCGGTGACGGCATCCATTGCTGCGGGCTCCTCGATCGGTGGTGGGTACGCCGGGTGATGCGGGCCACGGAGGCCCGATCGGGGTCTTCCGCGACACGTTCGCGGAACTCATGCTGCCACGCCCGAGCCCCGGACCACGAACCCGACTGGTCCGCTGCTCGAGCGTGTCCGACCCAGTACCGGCCACGTCGCCCGCAGTCACCGGACCCGGGCGACGTGACGTCCGGCAACCGACGACCCGACGGCCTCAGTCGATGCGGACCGTGCCGGTGATCGGGTGGGTCGCGCCGGTCCACCAGCGCAGCGTCCCGTCACCGTCCCGGCCGGCCAGGGTCCACGTGTACGTGCCCTTCGGCAGCAGGGTTCCGGCGGAGTCCCGGCCGTCCCAGCTCGCCCGGGCCGACCCGGTGGTGGTCGCGCACGGCAGGACCCGGCGGACCGTCGTCCCGGCGCTGATCGTCAGACTGCAGGTCGGCAGCGCCTTGCTGATCCCGAACTCCGGGTTCCAGGTCCGGGTCGCCGGCGTGAACGAGGCCGGGGCGTGGCCGTTGCCGAGGTACTTCGGGTAGGCGACGAACGGCGAGTTCGGCCCGATCCGGGCGATCCCGTCCGGCCCGACCCAGCCCAGCGTCTCGTCGTGCACGTCGAACTTCGTGCGCCACCACACGGACCCGACCACGCCGGTCGCCGACGTCCCCAGCCGCCAGACCTTGACGGTGCCGGTCGACGGTACGTGGCCGGCCTGCGGGTACGTCGAGTAGACGACGTGACCACCGGACAGCCGGACCACCTCGGTGTGCGCGCTGGTCAGCTGGATCGCGGGGGCCTGGGTCTGAAGGTTGCGATGCCCCAGCACGGACTGCGCGCACTGATCGCCACCGGACGCCTGACACGTCGCCCACGCGACCCAGTCGTCGTGCACGGCGACGCTGCGTACGCTCGCAGTCCCGGCGGCCTTCGCCTGCCGGACGGCACCGCTGTGCAGATCGCGGCGCCAGATTGCGTTCTGGGCGTCCGCCCAGGTGAGGAAGTTGCCCCACAGATCGACGGCCCGGTACTTCGTCGCGGGCAGGGCGAGCTCAGTACTGACCCCGGTGCGCAGGTCGTAGAGCATCGGGACGACGGTGCCGTAGACCGGGTCGCAGTTCGGTGGACCGTTCGGCGGTTCGCAGTGGTCGCGGGTGTACTTCGCCTTCCACCAGAGCAGCCGCGACCCGGACAGCCGGAGCTCGTTGCCCCCGAGGATCGCGACCCGGGTGGTCGACGTGAACACCTTGGTCCGGACCCCGTCGTCGCCGACCAGCCAGAGTCCGCCGGCATCGTCCGCATATGCCGTGCGCCGGCCCTCGCGGGAGACCTGGCGATAGTACGAGCCACCGTGGCCGAGCCGGGTCTGCTCGCCGAGGGTGATGGTGCTGCCGGACTGGGTGTAGAGACGCCGGTTGACCGACTCGGCCGGCGGCTGCCAGTCGACGTACGCGACGCCGCCGGCTCCCACGGAGACCTGCTCGGCCAGCGGGGTCAGCTTGCCGACGGACGCGATCCGGGTGACCGGCTCCGATCCTCCGAGCGTCGCGGCCACGTCCACTCCGGCTGGGGCGCCCTGGGTCGGGCCGCTGGTGTCGTAGACGAACTTGGTGCCGTCGCTGACCACCGATCGCGTCGTGCCGGTGATGGCCGTGCGGGTGCCGTCCGCGCGGACCGAACCGCTCTTCGTGACGCCGTCAAGGCCGCCGATCCAGCTGGTCGTGCCCCCGGCGATGGCGGTGTCGATCACGGACCCTTCGACCCGGGTGACCTGCGGTGCCTTGGATCCGTCGACCGATGAGCGGACCACGTACGAATGGGTGGTGGGCTGCTGGTCGTAGTCGAACTGCCGCCAGCTGACCGCGGTACCGGAGAGCGCGACGCCGTCGAGCCGTCGGTTGTACCCGCCGTCCGCGACGACGCGGGGCGAGGTGGGTGCGGCGTACGCGCGGTACGCCAGCGGGCGCTCCCCGTTCACCCCGCCGTACGGGTCGACGGTGAGGTAGCCGCGGTCGTCCATCGCGATCAGCTTCTCGGCGCCGATCGCCGGGTACCGCGCGGTGACGCGGCAGCCGGTGGGGCTCACCTCGACGCGCTCACCGTTCTCGCCCAGCCAACCGAACGAGGCGAACAGGGCGACCCCGTCGACCATGCCGAACTGGTGCACGGGTTGGGGGACCCCGGAGCAGGTATGCGTCTGCTGGCTGCCGATGTACTGGTACGTCGCCGTGCCGAACGGCTGCGCGCCGAAGATCTTGTCCCCGGCGAGCCGCTTGAACGACAGGTCGACCTGGTACGCCGGTCCGTCCGCCGGCTTCACCCAGGCGGAGTCCTCGACAAGGCGTTGCTCGTGCAGCCGGGAGACCCGGTAGAGCACGCCGGACGGTGACGCGCCGAGCACGGTGACGTAGGGCTCGACGACCGCGAACCGGTCGAGCTCGACGACGCCGGCCGCTTGGGCCTGGGTGGGCGCGCTTGCGAGCACGAGGACGAGCGCGAGCGCCAGCAGCAGGCGGCAACGGCGCGCGAGGTTCGGTGGATTGGGGGCGGGCGGTGAGGTGGTTGGCGGCAGGGCCGTCAGCGGCATGGTGATCACTCCTTCTGACCACCTCGATGCACCCCGCGATCAGAATGTTGCGGTGCGCATCCGTCCGCCCGGCTACTGCCGCCAGGGCATGTGCTGCACGGTCCAGGTGTTGCCGTCGGGATCGGCGAACCAGGCGTAGAAGACGCCGCCGAGATCCTCGGTCGGGCTGACCTCGATCCCGCGGCCGATCAGGTCCGCCCGGGCCGCCTCGATGTCCGCGACGACGAGGTGCAGACCGCGCAGCGTCCCGGCGGGCATGTCGAACTGCGCGATCCCCTCGGCCAGCAGGATCGAGCAGAACGAGCCGGGCGGCGTGACCTGCACGATCCGGACGCCCTCCGCCGGCGTCATGTCCACGTCGACGTGAAAACCGGCCCGCTGGTAGAACGCCTTCGACCGGTCCAGATCGGTCACCGGCACCGGCACAAGCTCGAGCAGGAACGCCCCCGGCAACACCGGCGCCGTCGCCGGCCCAAGCCCCTCCCCGGCCGATGTGTCCGCGGCTTGGGCGTCCACGGCCGGGGTGTCTACGGCCGGGGTGTCTACGGCCGGGTTCTGCGGCTGGTCGCTCATGCGGACTCCTTCGTGGCCTTCTTGGCCGGGGTCTTCTTCGCCGACGCCTTCTTGGCGGCGGCCGCCTTCTTGGCCGGTGCCTTCTTCGCGGCCGCCTTCTTCGCGGGAGCCTTCTTGGCCGGCTCCTCCTCGCCGGCACCGGAACCACCGGCCGCGCGCCTCGCCTTGGCGGCCTCGACCGACGCCCGCAACGCGGCGACCAGGTCGACCACCTCGGCGGTCTCGGTCTCCTCTTCCTCCGCCTCGGGCAGCGGGACACCGGCCGCCTTCGCCTCGACCACCTGCTCCAGCGCGGCCCGGTACTCGTCGTGGTACTGGTCCGGGTCGAACTCGCCACGCAGGGTGTCGATGTACGACTCGGCCATCGCCTTCTCCTGCTTGCGGATCTCGATGTCGTCCTCCGGCGCCGCGAACGAGGAGTCCCGCACCTCGTCCGGCCAGAGCATCACCTGCAGGACCAGCACGTTGTCGTGGGTGCGGAGCAGTCCGAGGCTCTCCCGCGACCGCAGCGCCACCTTGACCAGCGCGTACAGGTCGGAGCCCTCGAGCGCGTCCCGGAGCAGCACGTACGGTTTGCCGCCGGGGCCGCCGTCCGCGGCCAGGTAGTACGACTTGCCCAGGTAGAGCGGATCCACCTGGTCGGCCGGGACGAACTCCAGTACGTCGATGACCTTCTTGCTGGACAGCGGCAGGTCGGCGAAGTCGTCCGCCTCCAGCACCACCATCCGGCCGTCGGCCATCTCGTAGCCCTTGGCGATGTCCGAGTACGGCACCTCCTCGCCGCACTCTGCGCAGACCCGCTTGTACCGGATCCGGCCGCCGTCGGCGACGTGCACCTGCCGGAAGGAGATGTCCTTCTCCTCGGTCGCGGAGTACACCTTGATCGGGATCGTGACCATCCCGAACGAGATGGCTCCCTTCCAGATCGCCTGCATCGCCATCAGCTCCTGTCAGTCCGCCGTCAACCCTTGGGACCGCCGTGCGGACCCTCCGCGGCGAGGAGATCGGGGATCTCCTGCGTCGCGTACCACAGCAGGTCTTCACCCTCGCACGAGTCGAGGGCGAAAACAGCGTCTTCGTCACCCGCGATCGCCGCGTCCCACACCGCCGCCGCCTTGCCGACCACCTCCGCGGCCGAGCCGGCGTCCAGGTGGACCGAGGCCACCGCCGACCACGGGACCAGCACGTGCAGCTCCAGCTGGGCGTCACCGAGCTCCACCGTGCCGTCGGCCGGTGGCACCGCGCCCACCTCGCACGCGACCACCACCCGCCGCCGGGCCGCGTCCGGGTCAGCGGCCAGCAGCCCGACCGACGCGCGGGCCGCCTGCGCCATCGCGGCGTACTCCAGCTCCTCGTCGTCGCCGTCGGCGTACCACTCCCGCAGCGCCGGGGTCACGGCGTACGCGGTCAACGGGGCCGGGCCGAACTCGCCGGCGTGGCAGGCCGCGTCGAGCAGCGGCAAGGTACACGGTAGGTAGACCCTCATTGGCCCGCTTTCTTCGTACTCCGGGGTTGTTTCCGGCCGCGCGAGGCCCGGTTCCGGCTGCCCTTGGTGGTGTCCAGCAACTCGTCCAGCGCGTCGGTCACGCACTGGGCGAAGACCGCCAGGTCCGGCATCGCCGTCCGGTCCGCGTTCAGCCCGAACGACACCTTGCCGTCGTACGAGGTGACGCCGACGGACAGACTCTGGCCCGGCATCAGCGGGACCACCGGGTACGACGCCAGCATCTGCGCACCCTGGGCGTACAACGGGAACTGCGGGCCCGGCACGTTGGTGATCACCACGTCGTCGATCGGCCGCACGGTCGCCGTGGCCACCCGGGCGGCCAGCGCGTGCAGCGTGGTCGGGGCGAACCCGGCGATGCCGACCAGCGAGCGGGCGCTGACCGCGCGCCCGGTGTCCTTGTGCACCTTGGTCTGGTACGAGATCTGGTGCAGCCGCATGACCGGGGAGTTCTCCCCCACCGGCAGCGTCACGGTCGAGGCGATCACCTGGGACCCGAGCGACGTCGGCTCCTCGTCCTCGTCGTCGCGGATGCTGACCGGGACCACGGCGCGCACGCTCCGGGTCGGGCCGACGCCCTCACCGCGGGTCATCATCCAGGCGCGGAAGGCACCGGCGACGACGGCGAGGACCACGTCGTTGACCGTGCCGCCGTGCATCGCCCGGACCGCGCGGTAGTCCTCCAGGTCGGTCTGCACGGTGGTGAACCGGCGCTGCCCGGACGTCTTCACGTGCAGCGAGCTCTCCTGGACGTGCCGTTGCGCCACCAGCGAGCCGACCACGTCGCCGAGCACCTCGCGGACCGAGGCGGACCCGGTCAGGCTGGCCATCTCGGCCCGGGCCAGCTCCAGCACCGCGGCCGGGTGCCGGGTGGCGTCGGCGAACACGCCGGCCAGCAGCTCCAGCGCGGACGGTGGGTGCGCGGGCTGCCAGGTGTCGGTCGGGGTGTCCCGCGGATGCGCGGTGGCGTCCAGCACGACCTGGCCGATGTCGACCGTGCTGTTGCCGTCGACAAGGGCCTGGTGGGACTTGGAGATGATCGCGAACCGGTCCCCCTGCAGGCCCTCGACCAGGTACATCTCCCACAACGGGCGGGCCCGGTCCAGCCGGCGGGACATGATCCGGGCGACCAGCTCGAGCAGCTGGGCGTGCGTCCCCGGCCGCGGCAGCGCCGACCGGCGGACGTGGAAGGTGATGTCGAACTCCTCGTCGTCCACCCAGATCGGCCCGGCGAACCGGCCCGGCACCTGCTGGATCCGCTGCCGGTACCGCGGCACGAAGGCGATCCGGTCCCGGATCAGCGCGACCAGGCTCTCGTAGTCGAACCCGTCGTCGCCGTGCACCGGCGGCTCGAAGATGTCCACCGTGCCGACGTGCATCGGGGTCGCCGGGCTCTCGGTCTTCAGGAAGGTCAGGTCCAGCGACGACAACCGGTCCGGCATCCGCGGCCACCTCCCTCTCCAGGCTTGTCCGATCACCCTAGCGGTGACCGTCGACAGTGAGCTGCGACACTGCACAGTGTCGGGTACCGCGGCGGCATGCGGCACCCGGGCGATCGTGACACGATCGATGGTTCATCCGGGAACCTCGCGCGCGGGGTGTTCGTAGGGGCCTATGGGCGTGTTCGGCGCCCGACTCGAACCGAATCGTTGAAAGGCCCCTCGCAATCATGCGTTCGACGCTCTCCCGCGGTACCGCGCTCGCTCTCCTGCCCGCCCTCGGCATCCTGGTCCTGGCCGGCTGTGGCGGCGGTGACGCCGACAGCGGCGCGAGTCCGAGCCCGAGCGTGTCGGCGCCCACGTCGGCCCCGACCGACACGCCGGGCGGCACGCCGTCCGCCACCCCGAGCGGGCCGAACACCACCAGCCCGTCGAACACCGCCGACCCGTCCGGCGAGCAGGCCGACGTGACCATCAACGTCACCGTTGCCAACGGCAAGGTCAACCCGAGCGGCACCAGCATCAAGGTCAAGGCCGGCCAGACCGTCCTGGTCACCGGGGTGAGCGACGCCAAGGACGAACTGCACATCCACGGGTACGACAAGGAGGTCGCCCTGCTGCCGGGCAAGCCGGCCTCGGTGAAGTTCACCGCGGACCAGAAGGGCACCTTCGAGATCGAGACGCACGAGAGCGGCAAGCTGGTCGCCAAGCTGGTCGTGTCCTGACCCGATGAACGCTCTGCTGCTGCCGCTGCACGGGATCGGCGGGCGTCAGGACCTGCCCGTCCCGTTCGGCCTCGCCGTCGGCGGCGCCGCGGTCGCGATCGCGCTGTCGTTCGTGATCCTCGGCTTCGCCTGGCGGTCACCGAGGTACCGGGGCGACGCGTCCGGCAAGCCGTTGCCCCGAGCAATCACCCGGACGGTCGACGCACCCTGGTTCCGCTGGCTCGTCCGGCTGTTCGGGCTGGCCGTCTTCCTGTACGCGATGGTGTCGCTGCTGGCCGGGGTGGACCGGCTGACGAACCCGATCTTCGGCTTCGTCTACATCGTGGTCTGGGTCGGCCTGGTGCCGATCTCGCTGCTGTTCGGCCCGGTCTGGCGCACGCTGAACCCGCTGCGCACGATCCACCTGCTGCTCAGCAAGGTGCTCCGCCAGGTCCCGTCCAAGGGCCTGATCGAGCTGCCGCGCCGGGCCGGGATGTGGCCGGCCGCACTCGGCCTGTTCGCGTTCACCTGGCTCGAACTGGTCGCCCCGGACCGCGCCACGCTGCCGGTCCTGCAGGCCTGGCTCGCGTTGTACGTGGTGATCATGCTGTTCGGCGCGATCCTCTTCGGTGACCGCTGGTTCTCCAGCGCGGACCCGTTCGAGGTGTACGCGACCCTGATGGCCCGGCTGTCGGTGTGGGGCCGCCGGACCGACGGGCTGCTGGTGATCCGCCGTCCCCTGGAGAACCTGGACGGCCTCAAACCCCGGCCCGGCCTGGTCGGTGTGGTCGCGGCGCTGCTCGGCAGTACGGCCTACGACGGGTTCTCGAACTCGTCGGCCTGGATCGGCTGGGCGCAGAACCAGGACGTCTCGATGACCGTCCTCGGCACCTGTGCGCTGATCACGTTCATCCTGTTCGTCCTGGTCACGTACTCCGGGGCGACGCTGCTGGCCGGCCGGTTGTCGGACAGCCGGCGGACGTCGTTGCCCGGCTTGTTCGCGCATTCGGTGGTCCCGATCGCGCTCGGGTACGTCGTCGCGCACTACCTGACCCTGTTCATCCTGGAGGGCCAGCGGACGCTGATCTACCTCAGCGACCCGCTCAGCAACGGCGCGAACGTCTTCGGCACCGGACTGCTCGCGGTGAACACCGGGATCACCAACCACAGCACCACCATCGCGGTCCTCCAGGTCCTCGCCGTCGTCGGCGGCCACCTGATGGGCGTCGTCTCCGCCCACGACCGCGCGGTCGCCCTCTTCCCCCGGCACAAGGCCCTGCTCGGCCAGGTCCCGCTCCTCGTGGTCATGGTCGGCTACACGGTCGGCGGCCTGATCCTGCTGTTCTCGTCCTAGCCCATTGGTGTCTCCCGGCGGCCCTCAGCCGAAGTCCGCGGGCACGATGCGGAGCTTCTCGGCGACGCGGACGAGGGCCTTCTGGTCGGTGGGGTTGAGCGAGTCGAGGACGATCCGGCGGACGGCGCGCAGGTGGGTGGGGGCCGCCTCACGGACGATGTCGAAGCCCGCGTCGGTGAGTTCGGCGAGGGTGTAGCGGCCGTCGGCCGGGTCCGGGGTACGGACCACCCAGCCGCGCTGTTCACAGCGTTTGACGACGTTGGACAGGCGGGACAACGACCCGCTGGCGAGGAACGCGAGCTCGCCCATCCGCAGTTTGCGCCGCCGCGCCTCGGACAGGTGGCTGAGCACGAGGTACTCGAACAGCGTGATGCCGTGCTCCTGCCGCAGCGGCGACTCCAGCTTGCTCGGCAGCAACAGGACCAGGGAGATCAGCCCCGTCCACGCCGCCTTCTCCTGCTCGTCGAGCCAGCGCGGCTCGTCGTCCTCGCCCATGGGTCGTCCTGTCCTTCCGGTCGCGGTCATCACTTTGCGCTTGAAGTCATCGCGCGCTACTATCACTTTACGCGTGAACTCATCTCCGAGGAAACGCACTCCCTACCAACACGCAGAGGAACCATCATGAGCACTGTGACTTTCGGCGTCGTCCCGGGCTACGGCGAGAAGCTGCACGCGGCCCTCGGCTACAGCGGGGCCGTCCGCGTCGACGACCGGGTCGAGATCTCCGGCCAGGCCGGGGTGGACGACGACCTGGTCATCCCCGACGCGCTGGAGGACGAGATCGTCCGGGCCTTCGACAACGTGGAGCGCGCTCTGGCCACGGTCGGCGCGACCTGGAAGGACGTCATCCACGTGAACTCGTACCACAAGGTCGCCCCGGGCGAGGACGTGATCGGCGACGACCACAACAAGGTGATGGCCGAGCAGTTCCGGCTCCGGATGGGCGGTCGCGCGCCGATCTGGACCGAGACCGGTGTCACCGTCCTCGGCCTCGCCACCATGCGGATCGAGATCCGCGTCACCGCCATCGTCGGCTCCGGCAGCTGAACCAGGTCAGGCGCCCGCGGTCTGCCTGGCCCGGTCCGGTACCGGCGCCGCGTACGCCAGGACCGCGAACGCGACCAGGCCGAGGATCAGGTGGGAGTTGCCCGGGATCGACTGCCAGAAGGACCAGGACAGCTCCCGGTCGTCGCGGAACGGGACCCACCAGATCGAGCGGAGCACGAACAGGGCGTACCAGAGGGCGCCGCTGATCGTCGCGGCCCGGAAGCCCCACCGGCGGTGTACGGCGCGGATCAGGCTGATCCCGAGCGGGATGATCCAGACCCAGTGGTGGCTCCACGACACCGGTGAGGCGTAGAGCACCGCCAGCGCCATCACCGACAAGGCGGTGACACGTTCGCCGGCGAGCCAGTACCGGCGGGCCAGCCAGAGCACCGCGAGACCGAAGGCGGCCGACAGCACGAACCAGACGGGCTGGATCCAGCCCGCGTCGTCACCGAGGCGGCTGAGGAAACCCATGAAGGACTGGTTCGCGGTGTAGGCGAGACCGCCGACCCGGTTGGCGTTGCGGACCACGACGGTCCAGTACTCCCAGGACTGGTTCGGCACGACCGCGAAACCGATCGCCATCGTCGCGAGCAGGCCCAGGACCGCGTTCCGGAACGCGCGCCACTGCTTGGTGATCAGCAGGAAGGCCAGGAACGGCAACGGGGTCAGCTTGATCCCGATCGTGACGCCGAGCCAGAACCCGCGCCACCGGGCCGAGGCCGGCCGGACCAGGTCCAGCAGGATCATTGCCGTCAGCAACAGGTTGATCTGGCCGAACTGGATCGTCTGCCAGACCGGCTCGAGCAGCAACGACGCCAGGGTCAGCGCCGCGAGCACCACGAGCCGCCGGTCCCGCCACGGCTCCGGGAGCAGGCTCCACGCGTTCTCCGGCAGGCTGACCCGCCAGATCGCGGCGATGCACAGCACCGAGATCGTCGTCCACACGACCAGCGCGACACCCCACGGGACGGCGGCCAACGGCACCATCGCGATCGCGGCGAACGGCGGGTACGTGAACGGCAGCCCCGAGCCCGGCAGCTGCGCGTCGTACAGGGAGGCTCTGTCGAGCAGGACCGAGCCTCCCATCCGGTAGACGCGGAGGTCGATCATGCTGCCGAACAGGCCGTACGCCCACGCGCCCAGGGCGACGAAGGCAGCACAGCCGAGGATCACCAGGACGAGCTTGCGACGGTCGGTCGCCCGCGGTGCGGTCGTCGTACTCACGTCAGGTCGGCCCCGAACAGGGCTTCCAGCTCGCGCCGGGTCTCGTCGTAGGAGGTGTGGTGCACCGCGGTCATGCCGAGCTCGCGGGCACCCACGACGTTGGGTTCCATGTCGTCGACGAACACGCACTCGGCCGGCTTCAGCCCGAGCCGCTCGCTGGCCAGCAGGAAGATCTCCGGCTCCGGCTTGCGCAGCCCGACCTCACCGGAGATGACGATGTCGTCGAACATCCCGTCCCAGGTGTCGCGCGGATAGGAGTTGCCCCACGAGTTGGACAGCAGCGCGGTCCGGATCCCGTGCGACCGGGCCCGGCGGACCAGCGCGGACATCTGCGGCTGGTGCTCGAAGTGCGCGAACATCCGCTCGATCAGGCCCTCGGCCGGGACCGGGGTCCCGTCCCGGCGGATCAGGAGCGCGGCCAGCCGGCGCTCGAAGTCCGGTACCGCGATCTGCCCGCGTTCGAGCGCGTGGATCGGGTTCAGCTCGGCCTCGGCCGGGGTGGTGGCCAGCCAGTCCATCATCGCCCGGTAGTACGCCTCGTAGTCGAGCCCGTCGAGTTCGGCCCAGCGGCCGAGCGCGTCGTTCAGGCCGGAGGTGAGCACCCCGCCCCAGTCCACCAGCAGACCACGCAGTGCGGGCTTGTCGTCAGGCATGCGCGCAAGACTACTCAGCGCCGGTCACCCGCCCCGGGCGTACCGGTCGTTTCGCCCGCTCGTCGCTGCCGGTGACCGCGGTCGGGTGGTCGCGCTCGGTCAGCGGGTGTACTCGATCGTGACGTCACCGCTCGACGTCTTCGCCTTGATCGTGCGGGTGGCGGCCGGGTCGGACCGGACGTTGGCGGACTCGTCCCCGGAAGAGGTGTCGGTCTGCACCTGGTACGTCTCGGTGCCCTCCGGCACCTGAACGGTGACGTCGCCCGAGCTCGCCTCCGCCTCGACCGACTGCGGCGCGGTCTCGAAGCTCAGGTCCACGCTGCCGGAGCTGCTGTTCGTGATCACCTTGGTCGCGGTCAGCTCACTGGCCTCGAGGTCACCGGAGGACGAGTTCAGCAGCAGCTCGCCGCCGATCCGGCTCGCCTCGACCCCGCCGGAGCTGGTCTTCACCTTCGCGCCGCCGGGCAGATCGGTGATGGTCAGGTCGCCACTGGTGCTCTCCACGCTCACCGCGACGTCCTTGGGCACGGTGATCACGTAGTGGGTGGAGCAGCCGAACGAGAGGAACCCGCAGCTGGTGTCCCGGATCTCCAGCTTGCCGTTCTTGTACTTCTCCTTCGGCTCCGACCCGAACAGGTTGCGCTCGAACCGGCGGTCGATGGTGATGTCGCCGACGTCCCCGGACCGGATCTCGACGTCGGCCGAGCTGCTCTCGATCGCGACCGCGGTCCCCTGCACCGGGTAGTGGTCCTGGCTGGCCTTGGCCTCCTCGGTCAGGCTGGTCAGCGCCCAGTACGCCCCACCGAGGATCAGCCCGACCGAGATCGCGATCCCGTACCGGCGCTGCGCGCTGATGCTGCTGGCCGGACGACCTTGAACCTCGGACATGCTCACTCCCGTACTGGTGACCTGCTGCTCACCCTGACATATCCGCGGGGCGTTGTCGGTGGGGATTTCCCCCGGGAATCAACTGAGGTGATCCCTGATCACTCCGGTGGCCAACCCCTGCATCGCCTTGCGCAACTTGCTCGACCGGGCCGCCTCGGCCAGGCTCCGCCCGTGCGTGAGCGCGGCGTCGCAGGCCGCCTGGTCCAGCGGGAGCAACGCGGCCGCCTCGACCCCGGCGTACCGGCCGAGCGCCTCCGCGACCGAGTCGGCCGGGGAACTGCCGAGCGACCCTGAGCGGACCCTGTTGACCACGACGCGGGTGTTCGCCGACGGGACCGCGGCGCGGAGCTCGTGCAGGGACCGGATCAGCCGGGTGAGGCCGACCGGGTCGGCGGTCCCGACCACGACCACCTCGTCGGCCTCCTCCAGGGTGGCCAGGGTCACGCCGTTGCGGCGGGGAGCGAGCGTGTCGAAGGAGATCTCCTCGTCGCTCTCCAGACAGAAGCTGACGTCGACCACGGTGCACGGCGCGAGCTGCCGGGCCGTCGACCAGACCGACTCGACCGCCGCCGGCCGGAGCTCGGTCCAGCGGTCGGCGCGGCTGAGCCCGGTGAGGACGAGGAGATGGGCGGCGACCTGGCGCCCCTGCTTGGCGAGCACCTCGACGGTGAGCGATCCGCCGCTCGCCGACCGCGCGGCCGCCGCGAGCCCGGAGGTCTCGTCGAGCATGCCGAGCTGCTGGGCCACCGTCCCGCCGTACACGTCCGCGTCGGCGAGCAGCGTGGACACCCCACGCGCGGCCAGCTCGGTGGCCAGCCCCACCGCGACCGTACTGCGGCCCGGTGCGCCGGTGGGACCCCAGACCGCGATGAGGCGGCCGTTGCCCGAGGGGTCGTAGTGCCGCTGGACCGGCTCGGTGGATCCGGCAGGTTGGGGGACGAAGCCACCGGAGAAGTGGGAGACGGTCGCGGGTGGGCCGGAGTCCACGGCGTCGGTGATCGCGCGGCCTAGGTCCTCGCCGCTGACGTCGGCCGGCAGGATCCGCTCGATCCCCATCCGGCTGAGCCTGTCCTCGCCGCCGGCGGGCTCACCGTTGTCCGACGGGTCGACCAGCGCGACCACGACGATCCGGCGGGCGTGCAGGGCAGCGACCGCGTCGGAGCTGAGCCGCGGCAGGTCCTCGGCGAGCAGCACGGCCCGCGCCTGCCCCGCGGTCGCGGCCGCCATCACGTCGGCGATGTCCACACAGCGCCGCACGATCCGGATCCCGGGGGCACGCTCGGCCCGGCGGACCACGTCGGCCTCCCACGGCGCCCCGGTCACCGCGAGCAGGACGGGAACCGACATCAGCGGCCCCGCCGGACGAGGACGGGCTCCCCGGTACCGGTCGCGGCGAGCGCGGCCGGCAGCTTCGGGAGGTCGGCCGGCTCGAGCCCGATCAGCACCTGACGCCGCGAACTACCGCCGGCGACCCCTTTCACGGCGTCGATCTGGACCACGCGGACGGTGTCGTAGAGCTTGCGGGCCGGCTGCTCGGGATCCTTCGGGACCACCCAGATGTCGACCTGGTCGCCCGCTGCCGTGTCCGCCGGGAGCCGGCCACTGGCGACCGACAGCGGGAGCTCGGTGCGGTCGTTGTCGGCCTGGTTCACAGCTGCCTGCCGCGGGACGAACTCGCCCGCCTTGACCGCGCGGACCACGATCAGGCCCTTCAGGTCGGCGTCGGCGGCGACGTACTGGTTCGCCTCGTCGGTGCCGGTGAAGCGGACCCGGACCGTGGTCAGGTCGTCGGCGGTCAGCCTGGTCCCGGCCGGGAGGTCCCGCTCCGCCGCCCAGATCGAGGTGGTGTCGTCGGCCGACGACAGCACCTTCGCACCGGCCAGCGCGGTCACCGCGACCAGCAGCACCCCGAGCAGCAGCCGGCCGTCCTTCCACCGGGCCCGGCGACTGCGCTGCGCCGGCACGGACTGCGCCGCGAACCCGCTCCGGACTGGACTCTCCACCACCACGATGCCGACTCTCCCCTGTGACGAACCGAACGCGCTCCGAGAACGGCATTGTGCCAACTCCCGGTTCTTTCCGTGCTCCGCCGTCCACAGGTCCGCCGGGCTGGGGACAAACTCAATCGTCCGAAGGCCAACCGTGGCAAACTGAAGGAAGTGCCGTTGCAGGAAGCTGCAACCGTCACCGCAGCGGACCGTCGACCAGGGAAAGGGCGCCAGGCGTATGCCGCAACCACGCTTCCTCCAGCTCTCGGACGTCGCCGAGGTGCTGAACATCTCCGCCAACCAGGTCTACGCCCTGGTCCGCCGCGGCGACATCCCCGCGGTCAAGATCGGCGGCCGCGGCCAGTGGCGAGTAGAAGCCACCGAGCTGGAGAAGTACATCGAGCGCCTCTACACCGAAACCAAGCAGTTCATCGACACCCACCCCTTCGGCGAAGAAGCCGACCAACCCGAAGAACTTCACCGCTAACCCCCACCCAACCGCACACCCCCAGGACCGGCACGGCACCCACCCGCGAACCCGCGCCGCGTCCGGCCTCCCGCCCACCTCGCCGTAACACCAGCCCGCTCCGCACCCGCACCCGCCCGGTAGCGCCCACCACCTGCCCGCGGACCGCGCCCCATGCAGGCGCACCCCGGGCCACTCACCTCGCAGTAACGCCAGCCCCACGCCAACCTCGAGCCGGGTGTGTTCGCTTGTCCGGCACCCAGCGCACCCGGGAGTACCGGCTGGGTGGTTCAGCGGCGGCGGAGGGCTGAGAGGGCTTGGGTGGGGACCAGACGGACGTTCTGGACCTCGCTGCGCCGGCGGGGAGCATCGAGGGGATGCTCCGCGAGCTCGAGGAAGTCGGCGCCGACCCGGTCGATGGTGCCGGTGATCGGGTGACCGTTGTGGCCGGCGCAGAAGAGCGTGACGGGTGAGCGATCCCGCGCGATCCCCCGCAACAGGTACGCCAGCCCCAGCTTGGCCGCGATCGCGCCGACGGCCGGCTCCGCCCACGGCCCGATCCGGTGGATCGCGGTCAGCGCGGCGACCGGGATCAACCACTCGTCGAAATGCTCGCCCTCCAGCAGCAGGCAGTCGTTCCCGACGCGGGTGAGCTCGCCCTGGACCGGCTCGGCGTGGGTCAGCTCGACCCGGATCACGGTCCCGACCGCCCCGCGCAACCGGTCGAGCAGCGTGATCTTGCCGACCTCGGCCCGGATCCGCTCCGCCACCTCGCCGTACAGATCGCCGTCCTGGAGCGCCGCGAACTGCGACTCCAGGTCCTCGAACAGAGCATCCCAACGCATGCCGAGAACCTACCCTCCGTCGCGCTCGCCGGCACTCTTCGTGGTCGTCCAGGACCCTGCGTAGCGACACGTCGACGCTTTCGACTTGCCAAAGCCGACCCAACCAGGGATATCCTGGCCAAGCCAACGCAAACTAACGCAAACTCATAGATCAGCGACGAAGACGGGTGAAAGCGATGATCCGGGCAGTGAAAGCACTCCTGGCACTCGGCGCACTGACCGCCCTGGGCCTGCTGCTCCGTTGGATGACCGGCGGCATGCTCGACGCAGCCTCCGTCGAGGACCTCCCCTCGATGGCCTTCGTCACCGTCGGCGTGGTCGCCTGGTTCGCGTACGCCTGGCTCCTGCTCGCCGTCCTCGCCACCGTCCTCGAGCAGCTCCCGGGCGCCCTGGGCAGCGCCGCCTCGGCCATCGCCGGCACCATCACCTCGCACGGCTCCCGCGCCCTCCTCCGCTCGGCGTTGGGCGTCGCCGCAGTCACCCCACTCACCATCGGGGTGGCCCACGCCACCCCGGCCGACGCGCCGAACCACCGCGCGTGGGGCCCCGTCGAGTCCCCCTCGACCCTCGCCCTCGGCGACTCCACCCAGAGCGCCGCGAACTGGCGCACCACGGAGCAGTCCTCGACGATTCGCCTGACCGACTCAGCCCGTACGCCCGGCGCGACCTCGGCCAACTGGCGAACCACCGAGTCGCCGTCCACGGTCCGCCTCACAGAGCCGGCCCGTAGGTCGACGGCGAGTCCCGCCGACTGGCGGGCGCAGGAGTCCGCTTCCACGGTGCGCCTGACAGAGACGCCCACCGCGCCGGACCCGAAGAAGAGCCGAGTCGCGATCCCCGCTCCGACCCGCCCGACCGAAGGCGATTCCACCAAGCCCACGACCCCGGGACGGGGCGACAAACCGTCCACGGCACGACGGGTCGGGGTACCGGATCGGCCGACGGTGGGGGCTCCCACCCGGTACACGGATCTCGGGACCGGGCGAGTGGCCGGCCGGGTCGTCGCCACCGGGGAGTCGCTGTGGTCCATCGCCGCCGGGGAACTCGGGCCCCAGGCAACCAATTCGCAGATCGACGCGCGCTGGCGGCAGTGGTACGCCGCGAATCGCGCCGTCATCGGGTCCGACCCCGACCTCATTCGTTCCGGACAGGTGCTCCGTACCCCGGCGCCTGCCGCTCCCGCCGTGCCGCAAACCCACGAGGAGAAGTGACATGACCAAGCACCCGAAGCTCGTCGCCGTCCGCCGCTCCCCGGGGACCCCACCCATCCCACTCCACCAGGCACCAGCCAGCCGCGCCCAGCTGGAACGAGCCAACGCCCAACTCATGACGTACGGCGCCCTGGCCCTCCCCGGCATCGACCCGTCCGCCGGCACCATCCCGGCCGGGCGACCCGACGCACAGCACGGCGGGCCGAAGGCCGTTTGCGATCCTGCGGGCGCCACCACCCAGCTGAGAACGGCGGACACCGCGGCAGGTGCTGCGCGGACCGGAACCGCTGGGAAGGGTGGCGCCGGGCAGGTGGAAGGTGGTTCGGCGGTGGGTGCTGTTGTCCAGTTGAGCGTTCTGGACCCGGATGTGCCGGTGAAGGCTCTGGTGCGGCCGCGGGTGCCGGATGCGCAGGCTTGGGGCACCCGGCTTGTGCAGGCGGTGGCCGAGGTGCTGGCCGGGGACCGGCCGCTGAATCAGCTGGTGCGGTGGACGGACTCGACGGTGTTCATGGACCTGAGCCGGCGGGTGCGACTGCTCGGCCTGACCACGACGGCCGAGGCACGGAGTACGAAGGAGCGGTGCTCGGTCCGGTCCGTCCACGTTTCCTCCCCGGTCGAAGAGGTCGCCGAGATCGCCGCCCACGTTCGCTACGGCCAGCGGTCCCGGGCAATCGCCCTGCGGCTGGAAATCCACCGCGGCCGCTGGGTCTGCACAGCCCTCGAACTCGGCTGAGCCCACCACCCGGTCCGGACGGCGCCGACCTGCTCCAGCTGCTCCGGGACGCCGACACCGTGAACAGGTACTCGGGGGCGCGGACACGCTATTCCTTGTTCACGGTCCCGGGATGGTGTCCCCGCGGAGCCCCGGCACCCGGCCCGAGGCGGTCCGAGGTTGTCGGTGGGGGTTGGCACACTGGGGGGATGAGTGTGGGCGTTCCTTATCGCGAGTGGCCGGCCGTGCTGCCGGGGGCCGTGGTTTGGACGCGGACGACGGACGGGTCACCCGGCTTGGTCCTGCCGGACGGGTGCATGGACCTGATCTGGGCCGAGGGCGAGCTCTTCGTCGCCGGGCCGGACACGCGCGCGTTCGTGAGTGCGGCCGAGGCGGGCACCAGGTTCGCCGCGGTGCGGTTCTCGCCGGGGACGGCGCCCGCGTTCCTCGGGATCCCGGCCCGCGCGTTGCTCAACATCCGGGCCCCGCTCGCCGAGATCTGGTCACCGGCCCGGGCTCGCCGGCTCGCGAACGAGGTCGGTACAGCGGCCAGTCCCGAGCTCGCGTTGGAGGAAGCCGTCGCCAGGTTGTACGACGTGCGCCCGGACGGGGTGGTGCGGCAGGTGCTGCGCGGGGTTCGGCGCGGGATCGGCGTGCCGATGCTGGCCGGGAGTGTGGGCCTGAGCGAGCGGCAACTGCATCGCCGGTGCCTGGACGCGTTCGGCTACGGACCGAAGATGCTCGACCGCGTCCTCCGGATGAACCGCGCCCTCGAATACGCCCGTACCGGTCTCTCCCTGGCCGACGTCGCGGTCCACACCGGGTACGCCGATCAGGCCCACTTCACCCGCGACGTCAAAGCGCTCACCGGAGTGCCACCCCGAGCCCTACTGACCTGATGAGCTCCACGAACCGAGCCGAACCAGCGCCAGCGCGTGTCACCACCCTGCGACACAACCCCAAGAACGCCGTCACCGTGACCGTCGAGCGGATCGTGAACACCGACGGCAGCACCGTGATCCGCAAAGAACTGCGTCGCCCCTCCGGCGCCAAAGACAGCTGGGCCGCCTCCATCGATCCGCGGCACTGGAACTACTGGCATCGCGAGCTCGACGTCTATCAGGACCACGAGCTCCGCCACCAACTCGCCGCTGCTGGACTCGAGCTACCGAACGCCGAGATCGAGGAGACCCCGACCGGCGCCGTCATCCACCTCGAAGACATCCACGGCGTACCGGGCCCCGAGTTCACCCTCGACGACCACGCCGAGCTCGCGCGAGCCGTCGGGCGTTGGCAGGCCGTGCCCGCGCCGGACCGGCCGTGGACCTCGATCGGGTTCCTCCGCGACTACTCCACCACCCGTGACGTCCGGTGGGACCTGCTCGACGACGACGCCGCCTGGCAGCAGCCGTTGATCGTCGAGACCTGGCCACCCCACCTGAGAGCGGCCTGGCGGCGGCTGGTCGACCACCGCGAGGACCTGCTCACCCTCACCGAGAAGTTGCCCAGGGCAAGGTGTCACCTCGATCTCTGGGTCAGCAACGTGATCCGCCGGCCGGCGGGCGGGATGGCCGCGCTGGACTGGGCGTTCACCGGGGACGGCGCACTCGGTGAGGACATCGGCAACCACATCCCCGACGCGGTGTTCGACCTGTTCTGGCCGGCTGAGCGGATGCCCGACCTCGCCGAGACGTGCGTCGAGAGCTACCTCGACGGACTCCACGAGGCCGGGTGGACCGGCGACGACACGCAGGTGCGGCTCGCCGTGATGGCGTCCGGGGTGAAGTACGCCTGGTTGTTGCCGTTGTTGCTGGCTCGTGCGTCGGACGAGCAGCACCAGGCGTACCACCGGGAGGCCGACGGGCCGTACCTGTTCCGCCAACGCGGGATCGCGCTCGCGTTCGTCGCCGAATGGTGTGCGGAAGCGCTCAGCCGCGGACGACGGTGAAGCCGCCTGGGACGACGAGTGCGCCGGCGGACAACGGACGACGGGAGTGCAGCGCGCCCGTCGACGTGTACGCGTAGGCCACCGCGCCGGCCGGTCCGTCGACCGACACGCGCCGTGGATGCGAGTCCACGCTCACCAGCAACGTCGCATCGCCGAGGCGGACAGAGCTGACCAACGGCAGCAACAACAACGCATCCACCCGCACGCTCGCACCGGACGACGTCACGGCCACCTTGTCGGTACCAGGAGCGAGCAGCCCCGACAACGTCACCGGCAGGAGGGCGCCCGGTGCAGCGGACACACCTTGTGCTCCCCCGCTCCCGTGGTCGATCGCTCCGAGCCGACGACCCCCGCTGCTCCACGTACTGCGTCCCGCGCGGCGGTCGGCGACCAGGTCGACCACGGGCAGTACCAACCGGGACTCCGAGGCGGACGAGACGATGGACCAGGACGCCGTGGCTCCAGCAGGCAGCGATACGTACGAGCCGTTGCTCCACTGCGATTCACCGGTCCACGCGGACGGCGGCGTGACCACCGAAGCTCCACCGCTGAGCTGCGCCGTCTCCGCTTCGACAACGGTCAGCCCGCTCCGCTGTATCGCCCCGGCGCCAGCACCAGCACCAAGCCGTTGCGCCTCGCCGGCCAGGGACTCGTCCAGCGCGAGCATCGAGAGCAGGCCGTGGATAGTGGACTCGGCGCCCGAGTTCCGGTTGACCACGCCGTCGCCCGAGATGCCGTCGTAGGTCCGGCCGGTTGCCGGGTCGTACATCGCCTCCCCGGCGCGGTTCGCCCCGAAGTACCAGGCGGCGACGAACGCGGCGACCTGGCGCAGGCCCGGCCGATCAGCGGCCGCACCGACCGACAGGAGTCCCTGCAGTCGCGCGTCCACGCCGTACGCGATCTGCGTGCGATCGGCGGGGACTGGGAGCCACCCGTTGTCCGGTCCCCCGGCAGTCAGCAGCAACGGCGTGAACCCGGCTGTGTCGCCCACCGCCGGAATCAGCAATGACCGATCGCCCAGAGCGGTCGCCGCAGACGCCAGCGCGGTGGGCATCTGCGCACCCCACGCGTGCCAAAACGAGATCGACTCGCCCCACGGCAGCAGCGCGCGGAACGGCCACTCCCGCACGTCACCTGCGCTCATCGCGCCGACGGCCTCGGCGAACCGGACTAGGGCCCGCCGCGCTGCCGGGGAACCACCGGCACGCACATACGCGGACAACCCGAGCACCGCTTCCGACGTGGCGTCCGCACCGGCGACGATGAGCCAGGCGGGGACGCGTCGTCCGTCCACCACGTTCCACTGGCCGTACCGGACGAGCACCTGCCGCTCCAGTGCCCGCAGCGCCAGCTCCAGCCGCGTCTTCAGGAACTCCGCGAACCCCGGGTCGACCCGGCGGAACACGGCGTACCCCTCGCCCAGCGCCCACACGGTCCGAGCGAGCCAGTACGACGGACCGGAGTCGGACGGGTCGGGCAGTTCGACCGGCTCGGCGCTGGGGTTGAGCGTGCCGTCCGGCTGCATCCACAGGACCACGTTGCCGTCGTTGGGACCGCCGACGGTCTGCAGGTATGTCACCGCCCGGAGCAGCCCGTACGCCGCGGCCCGGCTGTGCGCATCCCCGCGCGCCTGGAAGTGCCGCAGGTACACCACGGCCGCCCGGGTCAGGTCGTCCGTGTTGAACGCCCCCTGCCCGTACGTGTTGGTCGCGGCGTCGTACGGACCGCCACCGATCCGCGCGTACGACCCGTCGGCCCGGCGGTCGGCGTACGTCCACAGCACACCGAGCGGACCGGATCCGTACCTCGAGTGGCCCGGGGTCGCGGGTGGCGTGACGGTGTCGCCCAGGTAGTCCAGGTGGGCGAGGTTCACCAGCCGGCCGGAGCCCGAGGACGCGGACGTGGCCGACGACGCGGCGGCGGGCCAACTGGTGCCGGTGGTGATGCCGGTGGCGGCGGCGAGAGCGACAGACCCACCGAGGACGGTACGGCGGGAGACGGTCATGACTGCCGGTCCAGCCGGGCCACACCGATCTTGGCGTCGGCCATGCCGTAGAAGACGTAGTGCACGCCGTCGACCTCCTCGATCGCGGTCGGGAAGACGACGTTGCCGACAGTTCCGATCCGCTCCTCCTCGGTCTCGGGGACCAGGATCGGCTCCACCGTCCGGTCGATCACCTTGGTCACATCGTTCGCGTCGAGCAACAACGCACCGGCGGCGTAACTCACCTTCTGCGTGGTCGGGTCGAACCCCTCCGGCTGCTCCCCGGTCACACCGTGGTGGATCACCAGCCAGCCCTCGGGGACTCGCAGCGGGGCCGGGCCCGCGCCGATCTTCAGCTCCTCGAACGGGTGCTCCGACATCGCCACCAACCGGTGGTGCCGCAGGTGCACGAGATTCCGGACATCGGCCTCCACCTCGGCGACCGGGACGAACGAGATCCAGATCCCCGGCCGGTCGTCGGTCACCCCCGCCGGCAGGTGCACGCCCTCGCCCTCGCGGAACCAGCCGAGGTCCCACATCGGGCGGTGCAGCATCGCGTACGCCGGTTCGCCGTCGGGACCGGTGACCGGTTCGGGGAAGAACACAGTGTCCTTGTTCGGGAACAGGTTCAGATCGGTGTCCAGGTCGGGCTGGTACTCGAAGTGCAGCGGGCCCAGACGGCGCCAGGTTCGCAGGTCCTCCGACACGGCGAGCGCCGGCTTCGGGCCGAGCGGTCCGTACGCGACGTAGGTCATCACGTGGGTGTTCAGGGACGGGATCCAGGTGACCCGAGGATCCTCGACACCGGCGTTGTTCAGGCCGCGCTCCCAGCCCTCGTCGGGCTCGAGGACGACCCCTTCGCGGCGGACTCCGGTGGGGACGCCGTCGGTGAGTTCGACCTCGGCCAGGCCGACCCGGGAAACGTTGCCATCAGCAACCAGGCGCGGGAGCAGGTACAGGGTGCCGTCCGGGGTGTGGCCGGTGGCCGGGTTGAGTACGCCCTCGACCTCCAGCGCGTTGCCGGGCTCGGGCGTCATCAGCACACCGACACGGGTCAGGGTGTACGGAACAGTCACGACAGAAGACCTTTCTTGGCAGAGTGAGCGTCAGCCCTTGACGCCGGACTCGAGGCTCGAGGAGATGAAGCGGCGCTGGAACACCAGGAACAGCACCACCGCGGGCGCGGCCAGCACACACGCGCCGGCCAGTACGGCACCGAACGGGTTCGCCGCCCGGGCCGCCACCGTGGTCAGGTAGTTGGACAGCGACACGGCCAGCGGCTGCAGGTCCTGCTGCTTGGTGATCAGGAACGGCCAGAGGAACTCGTTCCACGGACCGATGAACGTCAGCAGCACACCGGTCAGCAAAGCCGGCTTCACCAGCGGGATCGCGATCCGGACCAACGTGGTCAGCTCACCGGCACCGTCCACCCGCGCCGCGTCGAACAACTCCTGCGGCAGCTGCAGGAAGTACTGCCGGAACACGAACACCGCGGTCGAGTTGATCGCGAACGGCAGGATCATGCCCAGGTACGAGTCGGCGAGCCCGTACCCGCGGACGATCATCACGTACAGCGGGATCGTCAGCAGCTGGAACGGGATCACCTGCACCAGCAGCATCAACGCGAACACCGCACCGCGACCGCGGAACTGCAGACGGGCCAGCGCGTACCCGGCCAGGACGCCGAACACCATCGTGCCGAGGATCACGCCACCGGTGAAGATCCCCGAGTTCAGCAGGGACCGGCCGAGGTTGATCGCGGCGTTGATCTCCGCGTAGTTGTGCCCGGTCAGGTTGTCCGGTGACGGGAACGCCCCGCGCACGGTCGAATCCGGCTCGGTCTGCAGCGAGCCGATCAGCATGTAGTAGAAGGGGAACAGGAACACGAACGCCCCGACGAGCAGGAGCACGAACCGGACGGCCTTCGGCATCAGCTCTCCCTCTCCAGCAACCGGCGCTGCAACAACGCGAGCAACAGCACCCCGATCACCAGCAGCACGCCGATGGCGGCGCCGATGTCCGGATTACCTTGCTCGATACCGCGCTGGTACATGATCAGGACCGGCGACGCGGACGCGCCGTCCGGTCCACCGCCACCGGTCAGCAGGTACGGCTCGGTGAACAGGTTCGCCCCGGTCACCGTGGCCAGCAGGACGACCAGCGTCGTGGCGGGTCGGACGCCGGGGACGGTGACGTTCCAGAATGACTTGGCCTTGCCCGCGCCGTCCATCGACGCCGCTTCGTACAGGTCCTTGGACACGTTCTGCAGCGCGGCCAGGTAGAGCAGGATGAAGAAGCCGAGCTGTTTCCAGGTCACGTAGACCGCGATCGTCGGCATCGCCAGCTTGGAGTTCACCAGCCAGGACGGATCCGGCGCGAGCGGGCCGAGGATCGAGTTCACCAGGCCGTTCTCGTTGAACAGGAACAGCCAGACCCCGACCAGGGCGACGCTCGCGGTCACGTACGGCACGTAGTACGAGACCCGGAAGAACGTCCGCCACCGGATCGCCGTGTTCAGCGCCGTGGCGAGCAGCAGCGCCAGCACGACGGTGAGCGGGACGTTGATGAGCAGGAAGATGCCGACGTTGAGGAACGAGCGGCGGACCGCCGGGTCCGAGAGCACGGTCACGTAGTTCTCGAACCCGACGAACGGCCGGTCCACGATCGCGCCGGGGGCGGCGAAGAAGTAGTCGTGGAAGGACATGTACACCGCGAACCCCAACGGGTACGCGAACACCGCGGCCAGGAAGACGACGTACGGCGTGACGAACGCCGTCCCCGCCGGCTGCTTGCCGAGCAACCACCTCATGACTGCGAGGCGAGCTGATCGACCTTCTCCACGGCGCCGTCCAGCGCCTCGCCCGGATCCTGCTGCCCGAAGATGACCGACTTGGAGTACGCGTCGCGGAAGGTCTGCCAGATCGTGATCGAGTTCGGCACGTTCGGCACCTCGACCGTCCGTGCGGCCTGGTCGGCGAACACCTTGTAGTCGGCGTTCTTCGCGAAGTAGTCCGGGTAGGCCGCCGCGACCCCGTCCCGGATCGGCATCTGCCCGGTCGAGGTCAGGAACTTGCCGTCCTGCTCCTGGCTGGTCGCGAACTTCAGCACGTCCCACGCCGTCCCGCGGTTCTTGCACGCCGAGTACATCGCGACGTTCTTCGCGTCACTGAAGGTGTACGTCTCGGCGGCCGGCTTGCCCGCCGACGTCGGTACCGGCACGACACCCCAGTCGACCTTGTCCTTGTACGTCGCGATCGCCCACGGACCCACGATCGCCATCGCCGCCTTGCCCTCGACGAACGAGTCGCCGGTGTACTTCTCCTGCGCCGCCAGCTTCTCCGCGTACAGCGTCCGCCAGAACGCGGCGACCTTCTTGCCCTCCTCGGAGGCGAACTGCGCCTTGCCGTCCTGGACCAACTGCTTGCCACCGGACTCGGCCGCGAACAACGGATAGAAATCGAACCAGGACTGGAAGAACTCGTTACTCGGCGCCGGATAGATCGCGAACGGCGCCCCCTTCCCGGCGACCACCTTCCGCGCCGTCGCCAGGAACTGGTCATAGGTCGCCAGCTCGGGCTTGTCCGGATCCAGGCCCGCCTTGGCGAACGCCTTCTTGTTGTAGAAGATCATCACCGGGTTCGACTTCCACGGCAGCTGGTAGTACTTGCCGTCCGTCGACCTGTACTGCTCGGCGACCTTGCCGCTGCGCTCCTCGACGTACGACTTGCCGTCCTCGAAGCTGTCGAGCGCCACCAGGCCACCCTGCTTCTGGAACTGCGACACCGAGGCCGGCGAGGTGTTGAAGATCAGGCAGGGCGCGTTCCCCGCCGTGATCGCAGCCCCGATCACCTCCTCCGAGCTCTTGCCCGCCGGGATCTCCTGAGCCGTCACCTTCTGATCCGCGTGCGCGGCGTTCCACGCCGCCACCATCTGCTTGCCCCAAGCAACCTCTTCCGGGTTGTTCGAGAGCCAGATGGTGATCTCGCCGCGGGCCTTGGCCGCGGCGTCGGCGTCACCACCGCCACCGCCGCCGCCACAGGCGGCCGTGGTGACTGCGAGCCCCAGGCCGAGCAGAGCGGCTGTCAGTTTGTGTTTCACTTCTCCTCCAAACGGGCGGTCGAGCGCCGTACTACGAGCCGGGCGGGCGGGAGTTCGGTGTCCGCGACCTCGCCGGGTCCGTCGATCAACTGGTTGAGGGCTTGCGCGGCGGCCTCGCCGAAGGCGTACGGATCCGCGCGCACGGTGGTCAGGCCGGGGTGGACGAACTCGGCCAGCTCGCTGTCGTCGAAGCCGGCCATGCTGATGTCGTCCGGCACCGTCAGCCCGGCCTGCTGGGCGGCGCCGAGGCCGGCGATGGCCATCCGGTCGTTGGCATAGACGATCGCGGTCGGCCGGTCCGGCCGCGCGAGCAACCGCTGGGTGGCCGCGATCCCGCCGGCCGCGGTGAAGTCGCTGACCTCGATCGCGGCCGGCTCGAGACCGGCGTCGGCCAGCGCCCGCACGAACGCGGCGGTCCGGGCGGTCGCGTGCACGAAGGTGGGCGGACCGGCGACGTGCGCGATCCGGCGGTGGCCGAGACCGACCAGGTGCTCGACGACCGCGATCGTGCCGGGCCGGTCGTCGAGGACGACGGCCGGGAACGGCGAGCCGCCGTCGGGCCGGTTCAGGGTGACCGCAGGCAGGCCGAGCTCGGTCAGCAGGTCGATCCGGGGATCCTCGTGCCGCAGGTCGGACAGGAAGACTCCGTCCACCCGGCCGTCGCTCGCCAGCCGCCGGTACCCGTCGGCCTCGGACTCGCCGGGCGTCACCACCTGGAGGACGAGTGCCTGGCCCCGCGGCCCGAGCACGCTCTCCACTCCGGCGATGAACGCGGGGAAGAACGGGTCCGAGGACAGCACGGCCGGATCCCGGGTGATGACCAGGCCGAGCGCGAACGCCTTCGACACCGACAGCGAGCGGGCCCGGTTGCTGGGCCGCCAGCCGAGCTCGTCGGCGGCCGCCAGGATCCGGTCGACGGTCGCCTGGGCGAGCCCCGGCCGGCCGTTGAGCGCGAACGACACCGAGCCCTTGGACACCCCGGCCCGCTGCGCCACGTCCGCGATCGTGGGTCGCTCTTTCGACATTCAGGGACCTCTCGAGGAGTGTTTAAACCGGTTTAAACAGCCACTAAACCGGTCCAAACGCGCCACGTCAAGACCTCGGAGCGCACTGGTCTTACAGCTGGGTCAAACGGCGGGCAGGGTGGCGACCGCGCCGAGAGCCGCGAGGCGACGGTGCCCCTCAGCCCGAGCCGCGGACGTCGGAGCCCGCGCCAGGACGACGGCCTGCTCGTACTCGTCACCGTGCGCCGCCCACGCGGCCACGGCCTCCCGCCAGCGACCGGCGAGCGTCGGCGCCCACGGTCCTGGTGGGTCGGTCGGCCCAGGGACGTCGAGGCCGGCTCGCTGCAGGTACACGGCCAGCTCGGCCTGGATCGACCGGTGCCCGGTCGCCGCGGCCAGGTCGAGGGCACGCTGTGCCTCGTCGGTCAGGTCACCCAGCGAACCGTCCAGCCAGCCGAGCTCGACCTGCGCGATCGCGAGCGGCCCCGCGATGTACGTGTCGTCGGCGCCGATCGGATCCGCGAGTGCCGGCGCCAGGACGTCGGCGGCTGCGGGGTCGCCGCGACGAGCCAGCAGGCGGGCAAGAACGCTGCGGGCCAGGGCGGCCATCAACCCTGGTTCACCGGGGCTGGCCAGAAGTTCGCGGAGACCGGTGATCGCCTGGTCCCACTCACCACGGCATGCCTGCACGGCGGCCGCGGTGAGGCGAAGCCGGTACTGGCCAGCGAAGAACTCGCCGTCGGCGGCCGCGCGCAGACCAGCGGCGACGTACCGCTGCGCGTCGTCCAGCCGGCCAGTGCGATGTGCGCCCCCGGCCGCGTTGACGTAGCAGCGGACGCGGTTCTCCGCACGACTGTCCGAGGCGGCCAACGTGATCGCTCGGCGGAGATCCGCCTCCCCGCGCGCATCTCCACGAGCCAGCCGGGCGTCGCCGACGTAGCAGAGCGCCTGGGCCTCGAGCTCCTTGCGTTGAAGGGCTTCCGCGATGGTCAACGCGCGCTCGGCGTACTGTTCGGCCAGCTCGCTCGGCTCCGCGACGCCGCCGACCGTCGCGAGATTGCCGTGGGCGCGAGCCACCTCGGTGAGGGCGGCGGCCAGCCGGGCATCGTCGCCACCGGAGTCGAGCAGGTCGACGGCCCGCGCAGATGCCCAGCGAGCGAAGAGCGGGCCACGGGCGAACAGCGCGACGCGGGACAGCACGATCAACGCGTCGGCCTGCAGCACCGCGTCCCCTTCGGCCGCGGTGACAGCGGACTGCGCGCAGTCGAGCGCCGCCTCGTACTGGTTCACCAAGTAGAGCGAGTACGCGCGCCTCGTGTACAGGTCAGCGGCTTCAGCTGGTTCGAGCAGGTCGTGGTGACGCAGGACGACATCCAGAATCTCGGCGGCCTGGCGGTGTGCGCCGAGGCGGGCCGCTTCGCGGGCGGCGGCCGGGCCCTGGGCGAGGATGACGTCGGTCCGGCCACAACGGTCGGCGTGGTGGACCAAGCGGGACGGCTCCACCTCCGGGTGACCGAGCAGAGCGTCGACCACGACCCGGTTGGCCTGGACCCGTTCACCCGCGGTCAGCGCGGACTCGATCGCCTGCCGGGCCAGCTCGTGCCGGAACGCCACGGTGCTCTCCCCGCCGACCAGCATGCCGGACCGTTCCGCTTCGACGAGCAGGTCCGCATCACCGGAAGCGAGCGTCTCGGCCAGCCACCGTTCCGCCCGCGTCGGAATCACGGACAGCCGCTCGACCACGGTCCGGGCCGGCACCGACAACGTCCCCAGCCGCGCGAGGACCGCGTCGCGGACGGTGTGCGGTACGCCGGTCCCGCCGGCGGCCAGCACCTCGGTGACGAAGAACGGGTTGCCCTGGGTCACCCGCTGGATCTCGACCGCCTGCGCCGACGAGGTGGCCCCGAGCCGGCGGACCGCGTCCACGCTGAGCGGCGGCAACGTGACCCGGCGGACGGCCGGACCGGTCAGGGTGCCGAGGAGTTGCCGCAGCGGGTGCGCCGGATCGGTACCGGTCTCGCGGAACGTCAGCACCAGCGCAGCCGGGATCCCGGGGACCCGGCGAGCCAGGAAGCGGATCGCGTCGAGCGTCGCGTCGTCCGCCCAGTGCACGTCCTCGACCACGACGACCGACGGACGGGCGGCGAACACCCGGAGCAGTCCGGGCAGCGCATCCTCCGGCCGGTCCAGCGCTTCCGCTATCTGCGGATCCACCGCGGCCATGTCCCGGAACGGGCCCAGGCTCCTCGGCGCCAGCAGGTCGTCGCAACCACCCAGAGCAACTGCGATCCGCTGGTCCAAGCCACCGACGAACGCCCGCACCAACGCCGACTTCCCGGCCCCGGCCTCACCGGACACGAGCGCCACGACGCCCCGACGTTCCTCGACCACCGAACGGATCGCCGTGCTCAACGCGGCCAGCTCCTCGTCCCGCTCGACCAGCTCGGCCGACAGCTCAACCACCTCATCGGGAGACGAGACAGCGGCCAACGCGCGATCCCGCAGTACGACGGCCTCGGGGCTCGGCGTGATCCCGAGTTCGGACTCCAGGGCTTCCCGCATCCGGGCGTACCGGCGGAGTGCCGTGGTGCGGTCACCGGCGAGGACGGCTTCGCGGAGGAGTTCGAGATGCGCCTCCTCGTTCGCGAGGTCGAGGCGGAGCAGGTCCTCCCAGCGGTGCGCGCCTCGGAGGAGCTGGGTGACGCGAAGACGGAGGCGTTCGCGAGGTTCCTCCAGCCAGGACTCGGCCAGGTCTTCGGGCAACAGCTCGCCCGCCAGCTTCAACGCGTCGGCGCAGGCGGCCGGCGACGGTGGGTCCGAAGCGAGGGCGAGATCCGCGGCGGTCTCGAACGCCAGCGCGTCCACCTCCACCGTGATTCCGGGGAAGAAGGCAACCACTTCTCCCTTCAGGACAACGGCATCCCGGTGTCCCAGCGCGGTCCGGGCGTAGTGGGCCGCCTTGTGCAACCGAGGCAGCGCGAGGTCGAGGGTGACGTCGGGCCAGAGCGCGTCGACCACGCGATCACGGTGGAGCCGGCTCTCCGGCGAGAGCGCGAGCAGCTTGACCAGGGCACCGGCCGGGCGGCGTCGCCAGGTCGGCGCGGGAACCGGGACGCCGTCCACGGTCACCGCGAAGCCGTCGAGCAATCTGATCCTGACGGTCATCGCCGCCCCGCCCCTCCCCTGACGACCACCACGCTACGCGCGCCGGTCTCCGGTCAGAAGCGGTGGAGCCGGGTGGGTCTGCAGGTGCTCGACCTCGTCGCTCATGGCCGAGCTGACCTCACGCAACAGGACGCGGACCTGGTCGAGGTCCCAGGTGTACGCCGCAACCGCCTCGGTAGCCCCGATCATCGCGCGCGACAGGTGTTCGCGGATCGCCTGGTACCGGGTGAGGGCCACCGACTCGGGCACCTGGCCGCCGAGGACGGCGACGAGCTGGTCGGCGAGGAGTTCGGCGTCCCGGAGTCCGTCGGTGATGCCGTGCATGGTGATCGGGTCCTTGAAGTAGCCCGCGTCCCCGACCAGCGCCCACCCCGGTCCCCCGGAGCGGCGGACGAAGTTGGCGACGCCGGCCCATCCGGTCAACCGGCTCTCGGGATCCGCCGCCGCGATCCGGTCCGCGAGGTGCGGTGCCGTGTCCGTAAGCAAAGCGCTGAAGGCCTGGTCGGCTCCATCGCGGCGCAGGGTTCGCAGGTGGTCCGGGGTGGTCGCCACGAACACGCAGGTCTGGCCGTCGTTGGTGGGGATGAAGCCTGCCGCACTGCCCACGGAGTACGCGAGCTCGTACCCGGCGGGACGCGCTCCGGCGTAGTACCGGTAGAGGACGGCGCTGCGAGTGCGGCCGCGTTCGACGACCTCGGCCCCGGCCAGGCTCGCCACGGTCGAGCGGAGGCCGTCGGCGCCGACCGTGACGGTGGCGTGGAGCTCGATGTTCCTCCCGGTGCGGTCCTGTCCGCGGACACCGAGTACGCGTTCGTCCTTGTTTTGCAGGAGTTCCGTGACCTTCACCTCGTGGTGTACGTGGACTCCCGCCTTCGCTGCAGCGTCGACGAGGATCCGGTCGAGGACGTGGCGCCGTGGTGCGTACAGTGCGTCGACGCCGGGGGTGGCGCGGATGGCGACCTGCTCGGGATCGCTGTCTGCGTAGTGGAAGAGCGTCCGCTCGATCCGGGGTGTCCCGGCGCGCACCACCTCGTCCAGCAGGCCCCAGCGCGACAACTGCAACACGGCCCCGCGCATCAGGCCGTGTGTGGAGATCGTGTCGCTGCCGTAGGCGTTCCGATCGACCAGCGCGACGCGGGCGCCTGCTCGGGCCAACAGGAGCGCGGTCGCCGCACCAGCGACGCGAGCACCGACGACAACCACGTCGTACTGCGCGCTCATGCGGCCGGCTCCGCTCCGACGCTGCCCGCTGCCGATCCGGTGAGGTGCCGGACCACGTCCGCAGCGTCGTACCGAGCACCGTCGATGAACGCTGAATCCCGCCGGTACTGGAACCGCTGGCCGACCACGTACACCCCGGGTGCGGGCGTGACGCCCCGCCGTTGCCGGACCGCGCCGTCGGGACCGGTGATGGGTAGCCGGATCCACCTGGTGTCGGGCCTGTACCCGGTTGCGACGAGGACGGTACCGATCCCCTCCCGCGCCAGGTCGAGCCGCTCCACGGGTGCCGGTACGTCGAGCCGTCGTGGTCGCGTGATCGGCAGGATCTCGGTGCCCAGGCCGGTCCACGCCGCGTACCAGTCGATCGAGTCGAGCAAGTGGGTCAACCGCTTGTCGGCGACGGCCGCCTGCTCGGCCAGGTCCGGGCGGAAGCGAGCCCTGGTCCCCTCCAGCCTGGCGAAGTGGCCGACGAGCCGGACGCCTTGGTCCTGCAGGGTCACCAGGTCGAGGTCGCGGGGTGCGCTGTCGGTGCCGACGAGTTGCATCGACGGTTCGTGCCGCGCGGCCACGGGATCGGGGACCTCGTCGATGGTCCGGGCCAGCTTGCCGGTGATGTCGAGCCACCTGAAGATGTCCATCCCGCGATAGCGCCGCGGCAACCGGGTGTGCCGTCCGACGGCGAGGACGACGTCCCGGCCCGCGCGGTTGAGCTCGTCGGCGAGTTGCACGCCCGACGACGAGGCGCCGACGACCAGGACTCCACCGGGCGCGAGCTGACCGGGATTGCGGTACCGGTTCGCGGTGACGACCTCGAGGCCGGTGGCGGCGAGTCCCGCGGGCACCACCGGTACGGCGTGCGGGCCGGTCGCGATGACGACGTTCGCTGCCCGCCAGGTACCGCGGTCGGTGATCAGCAGGTAGCCGTCGCCGAAGGCGCGGAGCTCGCGGACCGTGGTCCCGCCGAGGACGGGGGCGTCGAAGGACGTCGCGTACCGCTCGAGGTGACGGACGAACCGGGCGGCGGTCATGAACCCGTCCGGGTCCGCGCCGCCGTAGGGCCACCCGGGCAAGCGGGTCAGCCAGTTCGGTGAGAGCAGGCGCAGCGAGTCCCAGCGCTCGGTCCGCCAGCGTTCGCCGATCCGGCCGCGGTCGAGGACCACGTGGTCCCGTCCGGCCAGGCCGAGCAACCGGCTGACGGCGAGACCGGCGTGCCCGGCGCCGACCACCACGGTGTCGATGGAGTGCATGACATTCCTCCTCCGGCCGATCCCGGACCGGCGGCGCTCACGGCCACCGGTCCGGGTCCGCGGGTGCAGTGCGGTCAGCCGGTGACCACGTCGATGGCGACGGCAGTCGGGTTGGCGAGGACGTCGTACACGGCCGAGCGGCGGCGGGACTGCTCGACGATGCCGCGCAACGTCTCGTCGTCGGCGTCGCCCTCGACGTGCAGGGTGACCCGGATCTGCTCGTAGCCGTTGCGGACCGAGCCGTCCGACAGGCCGAGGATGCCGAGCAGGTCGATGTCGCCCTCGACCGTCGACGTGACCCTGGTCAGCTCGACGCCCCGGGCCGCGGCGATGTTGGCGATTCCGGCGGTCAGGCAGGCGGCGATCGCGTGCAGCAGGTACTCCACCGGCGTCGGCCCGTGGTCCGTACCGACGAGGACGACCGGGTGGTCGAAGTCGAGCACGGTGTCCTCGGTGTGCCGCTGCTCCTGCAGCGCACCGTGGAAATCGGCCGCGGTCGACCGGCTGTGGGTGCCCGTCACCCAGGTGTTGCTCGCCCGGAACTGGAACGCGGCCAGCTCGGGCTGCGCCTTGACGGCGTCGCGGGTGGCGAACAGCGTCGCGGTGTCCACGCCGTTGCGGCGCGGGCTCTCGGTGGTGGTGGTCATCGGTACTCCCCTGGGTCCGGCCGGGTCGGCCCGGCGCGCTGTGCTGTCCTCCGGACGCTAGGAGCCCCGCCTTCCCCGAACCTTCCACCGACCTTCCCCCTGACCTTCCACCCCGCCGTTTCCACCCGTCGATTCCGCCCGGAAAAGGCGGAGGCCGCCCGCGGGGATCAACCCCGGGGCGGCCTCGGCGCGGTACGGCTCAGTGCTTGTAGGCGTCCGACTGCGGATCACCGTGGCACCGCTTGTACTTCTTGCCCGAACCACACGGGCAGGCGACGTTGCGCGGGGTCCCGGCGTACTCGAGCCCACCGGCGGCCGCGTCGCCGTCGGTCCGGACCGCGACCTCCTCGTCACCGTCGATCGTCGGCGCGGAGTACGACAACCGCTGCGGCCGGGACTCGGTGCTCAGGCCCTTGGCGCGCAGCCGCGGGGTGTCCTGCGGGCGCTCCTCGTCGGAGTCCCGGTTCCGGAACTCCGACAGCGGGGTGCCCGGCATCAGCAGGTCCTCGGCCTCCTCGACCACCTCGGCAGCCGCGGCCATCTCGGCCTGCATCGCCTCGACGTCGACCTCGACGTTGAAGACGAACGCGACCGATTCCTCCTTGATCGACTCCATCATCGCGGCGAACATGTCGTAGCCCTCGCGCTGGTACTCGACCAGCGGGTCGCGCTGCGCCATCGCGCGCAGCCCGATGCCCTCGCGCAGGTAGTCCATCTCGTACAGGTGCTCGCGCCACTTCCGGTCGAGCACGCTCAGCACCACCCGGCGCTCCAGCTCGCGCATCGCCTCGCTGCCGAGCAGCTCCTCGCGGCGGGCGTAGGCCTCCCGGGCGTCGGTGACGAACCGCTCGACCAGGAAGTCCTGGGTCAGCCCGGCCCGGTCGCCGCCGGCCTCCTCGACCAGCTCGTCCTCGGTCAGCTCGGTGCCGTACAGCGTCTTCAGCGCGGTGAACAGCGGGTCCAGTTCCCAGTCCTCGGCGAAGCCGTCGGCGGTCGCGCCCTGGACGTAGCCGGTGACGGTCTCGTCGAGCATGTCCTGCACCTGCTCGTGCAGGTCCGCGCCCTCGAGCACCCGGCGCCGCTCGTCGTACACGACGTGCCGCTGCCGGTTCATCACGTCGTCGTACTTGAGGATGTTCTTCCGGGTCTCGAAGTTCTGCGCCTCGACCTGGGACTGCGCCGACGCGATCGCCTTGGTGACGACCTTGTTCTCCAGCGGGACGGTGTCGTCCTCGTTGCGCGACATCGCCCAGTCGACCATCTCGCGCTTGAACAGCCGCATCAGGTCGTCCTCCAGCGACAGGTAGAACCGGGACTCGCCCGGGTCACCCTGCCGGCCGGACCGGCCGCGGAGCTGGTTGTCGATCCGCCGGGACTCGTGCCGCTCGGTGCCGAGGACGTACAGGCCGCCCGCCTCGCGGACCTCCTTCTGCTCCTCCTTCACCTGCAGCTCGAACTTCTCCAGCACCTTCGGGAACTCGGCCTCGTACTCCTCCGGCGTCTCCACCGGGTCGAGCCCGCGGGCGCGCAGGTCCTTGTCGGCCAGGAACTCCGGGTTGCCGCCGAGGATGATGTCGGTGCCACGACCGGCCATGTTGGTGGCCACCGTGACCGCGCTGCGGCGGCCCGCCTCGGCCACGATCGCGGCCTCCCGGGCGTGCTGCTTCGCGTTCAGCACCTCGTGCGCCACGTTGCGCTTGCGCAGCTGGGCCGAGAGCCGCTCGGACTTCTCCACCGAGGTGGTGCCGACCAGGATCGGCTGCCCGGTCTCGTGCCGCTTGACGATGTCCTCGACCACCGCGTCGAACTTGGCGTCCTCGGTGCGATAGATCAGGTCCCGCTGGTCCTCGCGGATCATCGGCTTGTTGGTCGGGATCGGGACCACGCCGAGGCTGTAGATCTTGGAGAACTCGGCCGCCTCGGTCATCGCCGTACCGGTCATCCCGGCCAGCTTGTCGTAGAGCCGGAAGTAGTTCTGCAGGGTGATCGTCGCGAGGGTCTGGTACTCCTCCTTGATCTCGACCTTCTCCTTGGCCTCGATCGCCTGGTGCAGACCCTCGTTGTACCGGCGGCCGTGCAGGGTCCGGCCGGTGTGCTCGTCGACGATCAGCACCTCGTTGTCGACGACCACGTAGTCCTTGTCGCGCTTGAACAGGTCCTTGGCCTTCAGCGCGTTGTTCAGGTAGCTGATCAGCGGGGTGTTCGCCGACTCGTACAGGTTGTCGATGCCGAGCCGGTCCTCGACCTTCTCGATCCCGCGCTCGAGGATGGCGACGGTGCGCTTCTTCTCGTCCACCTCGTAGTCGGCGACCGGGCGCTGGTCCTCGGGCACCTTGTCGTCGGCGAACCGCGGCTTCAGCTGACCGGCGATGTTCGACATCTCGACGTACCAGCGCTGCGAGTCCTCGGCCGGGCCGGAGATGATCAGCGGGGTCCGGGCCTCGTCGACCAGGATCGAGTCGACCTCGTCCACGATCGCGTAGTTGTGCTCGCGCTGGACGCAGTCGTCGATGTTCGACGCCATGTTGTCGCGCAGGTAGTCGAAGCCGAACTCGTTGTTCGTGCCGTAGGTGATGTCCTTGCCGTAGGCGATCCGGCGCTCGGCCGGGGTCATCTCCGGCAGGATCACGCCGTAGTCGAGGCCGAGGAAGTGGTACACCCGGCCCATCCACTCGGCCTGGAACTTGGCCAGGTAGTCGTTCACGGTGACCACGTGCACGCCCTTGCCGGACAGCGCGTTCAGGTAGGTCGGCAGGGTGCCGACCAGGGTCTTGCCCTCACCGGTCTTCATCTCGGCGATGTTGCCCAGGTGCAGCGCGGCGCCGCCCATGATCTGGACGTCGTAGTGACGCTGGTGCAGGGTCCGCTTGGCGGCCTCGCGGACCACCGCGAACGCCTCCGGGAGCAGCGCGTCGAGGGACTCCCCGTTCTCCACCCGCTGCTTGAACTCGTCCGTCTGCCCGCGCAACTCCTCGTCGGACATGCCGACGAAGTCGTCCTCGATGGAGTTGACCAGCTTGGCGATGCCCTCGAGCCGGCGCAGCGTCTTGCCCTCGCCGATCCGCAGGACCTTGTCGATCACCTTCATGGTGGGGAGTTCTCTCCTTGCTGCTGAAGCCTGATGGGCGGGTCGTACCGGAACGCCGCCGCCGGCCCGATCCGGGAACGGCGCGGTCAACCCGCCGGGCGGGCGCCACCCATGGTACGGGGCTCGGTGAGTCAAGCCACCTCCCGTGCGTGCCCCGCCCCTCAACTAAGGCACGACCGGCCGGCCGGAAAAGTTCCGCCCGGGCGCCTCGCGTCGCTCCGCACCGCTCCGGACAGCGGCGAGCAGGCGACTGTCAGTGGCCGATCAGCGCGTGGCTCAGGGCCGGGGCCAGGTCGCCCGGTCCGGCCACCCGGACCTGGTCCAGGCCGAGCCAGCCGGCCAGCTGGACCAGCTCGGCGGCCAGCTCCCGCGGGGTCTCGGCCGGTGCGCCCGGCTCGGCGTGCGCGGACTGGACCAGCAGCACCCCACTGGCCCGGTCCGCCTTCAGATCCACCCGGCCCACCAGGCGGTCCCCGAGCAGGAACGGGAGCACGTAGTACCCGTGCACGCGCTTCTCGGCCGGCACGTAGATCTCGATCCGGTACCGGAAGTCGAACAGCACCTCGGTCCTGGTCCGCTCGAACACCAGCGAGTCGAACGGGCTGACCAGGGCGCGCGCGTTCACCCGGCGGGGCAGCCGGGCGTCGCGGTGCAGGTACGCGGGCCGCTTCCAGCCCTGGATCGTCACCGGCAGCAGCTCGCCCTCCTCGACCAGCTCGGCGATCGCCTGGGCGGTCGGCGCCGGGGAGGTGCGGAAGTAGTCCTTCAGGCACTGCGCGGTCGACACCCCGTGCGCCCGGGCCGCGATCGACACCAATCCGCGGTGCGCCTCGTCCAGCGATGGCGTCGGGGTCGCCACGACCGCCTTCGGCAGCACCCGCTCGGGGAGGTCGTAGAGCCGCTCGAACTGCTGGTTCCGCCGGGCCACGGTGATCTCCCCGGCGAAGAACAGGAACTCCAGGGCCCGCTTCACGTCGGACCAGTTCCAGCCCCAGTGGTTCCGGTCGCGCTCCACGTCGTCGTCGATCTGCCGCGCGGTCAGTGGGCCGTGGTCGCGGACGTCGGCGAGCACCTGCTTGACCAGGTCCGGCCGCTCCACCGCGATCGCCCGCGGACCGCCCCACGCCTCGGTGGTCGCCCGCTCCATCCGCCAGCGCATCAGCGGGTGCGTCTCGACCGGGATCAGCGACGCCTCGTGCGCCCAGTACTCGACCAGGCGGCGCGGCGCCTTCCCGGCGGCCCGGTCGAGCAGGTCGCGTGGGTACGGACCGAGGCGCGAGTACAGCGGCAGGTACTGGGCCCGGCTGAGCACGTTGACCGAGTCGATCTGGATCAGCCCGATCCGGCCGAGTACCCGGTTGAGCATGCGCAGGTCGGCGACGCCCTTGGGCCGGGGATCCATGAAACCCTGCGCGGCCAGCGCGATCCGCCGAGCCTGCGCCTGGGACAGCACCTGGGTCGTAGTCACCTCAGGCATTCTGCCGGTCCGCACCGACAGAACCCGGCGGACCTGCTGACCGGGCGGGCGTGCTCATCGCGTCAGCGCAGGTGGTGTGTCGCCGGGCCGGATCACGACCAGGCGCTGCTCGACCTCCGGCGGGAGGGGCAACGGCATCAGGCCGCGATGGACCAGGTCGGCGACCGAGCCGTACCGGCCCCAGGTCCGGCGGGCGGTGACGATCGCGTCGGCCTGGGCCGGACCGATGCCGACCACGGTGCGGAGGTGCTCGGTCGAGACCTCGTTCAGGTCCAGGAGTCCGCCGTCGCCGAGGGCCCGCGGCTGATCCGGCCGCCCGATGCACAGCTCGCGCGCGACGGCCGGGTAGCGCTCGGCCAGTCGGCGGGCCTGCTCCCGACGGACCTCGACCGGCAGCGCCGGGACCGCGGGCCGCGCCGACCGCGACGGCGACCACGACCGCAGCCGCGCGGCCGGAGCGGGCACGATCAGCGCCGCGTGCGCGGCAGAGGTGAACACGAACCCGAACAGCAGCAGGACACCGGCCGTCGACATCCAGCTGTCTTCGGGCGCACCGATGAGCAACGCGAAGGACGTGACGGTCCCCGCTCCGTAGACGACTGCGGTCACCCCGAGTTCCCGGCTCCGCCGTTGGGCGGCCAGCACGCCGAACAGCGGCGCGGCACCGAGGCCGAACGTCACCAGCGGTACGGCGTAAACCAGCGCTTTCGTCCCCCACCGCCGCAACCGCGGGCCCCATCCCGACGGGTCGGGAGCGGCCTGCGAGCCTGCGGAGGTCGGGGGCAGCGGCGCGGATCCGGCCGGCGGCGTCCAGTTCTGCGCAGTCCATGACTGAGGTGGTGGTGACGGCTGCACAGTGACTCCAGCGTTCGGTGGGATGAGCCGCATAGTAGTCAGCGGTCGGCTCGGTGCCCGCTCCGTCGAAGTGAGTGGTCATAACTCCGGAGTTACCATAAGTGAGAGGTGCGCTACTCCTGGTGTTCAAGGGACTCTGCGGTGGTAGGCCACGCCGCCCGTGTGGCCCTTGACCTGTGGAGTGAGGCATGACAGGAAAATTCCAGCTGGTCCGTGCTGTCCTCGCGGCGGGCGCTCTCGCCACCGCTTCCCTCGGCGCTGTCGCCGTCACCGCGTCGGCCGCACCGGCGCCCGGTGGGCCGCAGACCCGGATCGTCGGCGGTGAGCTCGCCAAGACCGCCGACGCCCCCTGGGCCATCGCGCTGAACAACAGCAACTCGCCCGTCCCGAGCGGCCAGTACTGCGGTGCCACCCTCGTCGCGCCGACCAAGATCGTCACCGCCGCGCACTGCGCGACCGAGGCCGCGGGCACCTACACCGCGGTCCAGGGCCGCGACAAGCTGTCCGACTCCGGTGGCCAGACCTCGAAGATCACCAGCATCTGGGCCGACCCGGACTACGGCAAGGAAGGTGGTCACGACGTCGCGGTGATGACACTGGCCACGCCGTTCGAGGGCGTCGAGACGCTGGCGCTGGAGACCGACACCGCCGCGGACGCCGAGGGCGCGCAGTCCACGGTGTACGGCTGGGGCTCGACCGAGGGCACCGGCCCGGCGGACACGTTCCAGAAGGTGCTCGTCCCGGTCCTCGGTGACGCGTTCTGCGAGTCGGCGTACGCCAGCGAGGGCTTCACCGCGAACGGCGAGATCTGCGCCGGGTACGAGGACGGCGGCAAGGACTCCTGCCAGGGTGACTCCGGTGGCCCGCTGGTCCTGAACGGCCGGCTCTTCGGCGTCGTCTCCTGGGGCGTCGGCTGCGCGGACGCGGGCAACCCCGGCGTCTACGCGGAGGTCGCCACGTACGCCGCCCAGCTGCAGGCCCAGATCGACAGCTGACCCACTCCGCACAGCAAGCGGGGCCCGGGATGATCCCGGGCCCCGCTTGCGTGTGCTCCTCCCGAAGACTCAGACGGCGAGCCGGATGACGCCGTAGTCGTAGCCGCGCCGCCGGTAGACGACGCTCGGCTGGTTCTCGTCGGCATCCACGAACAGGTAGAAGTCGTGCCCGACCAGCTCCAGTTCGTAGAGCGCCTGGTCGAGCGACATCGGCTTGGCCGTGTGGGTCTTCTCCCGCATCACCAGCGGACCGTCGCCGGTGACCGTGAGGGGTCCGACCTTGCGCGTCGCCACCTCGTCCTCGGTGGCGTTGTCCTCCACTACCTCGGGCTCGTTGCCGTTCATCGTCTGCTTCGCGTTGACGTGCCGCAGCCCCTCCGGGGTGCGGTCGCCACGGTGGACCCGGCGTCGGTCGGCGGCTTTGCGGACCTGGGCCCGCAGCCGGTCCAGGCTGACGTCGAACGCCGCCTGCTTGGTCTCACCGCACGCCTCGGCCCGGACCACCGGGCCCTTGGTGTACATGGTGAGCTCGACGCGCATCGCCCGATCGTGCTGTCGCGGGTTCTTCTCCTGACTGACTTCCACCTCGCAACGCAGTACCCGGTGATCGACCTTCTCGATCCTGGCGAGCTTTTCCTCGACGTACTGCCGGAAGCGGTCACTGACCTCGCAGTGATGACCCTTGACAACGACGTCCACGGAAACCTCCATCGATCGGCGACTTCTTTACGTCTCCGGACCCCCGTTTCCAAGGAAGGGGCGCCCGAAACGACGACACCCGCCTCCGAACCGGTCGGACTCCGCGGCGAGGAATCCGGCTGATCCGGTCCTCGACCACTTCACTGCCCGACAAGCCCTGGCGGGTGTCATAGGCCAACGCTAATCGGCTTCGGCGAAAACCGGTAGGGAAGTTCTCATGAAGGGTGTGTCGCAGTCCGAGCGGTGGCGGCCACGACGGCGCAGCCGAGCACCCCGATTCCGGCCGATTCCAAGGCCCGGCAGGCTTCCGCGAGCGTGGATCCGGTGGTGAGCACGTCGTCCACGACCAGGACCGGTTGATCCGTCAGCGGTTCAGCCCAGCGCGAACGCGGCCCGAAAGCCCCGGCCAGGTTGGCCGCACGGGCCTGTGCCGACAGGCCGGACTGGTCCGCGGGCCGCCGGAGCACCCGCAGCGCGTCGGCCGCACGGACGTCGTACCCCTGTCGCCGGAGGTGGCGGACGGCAACTATCGTCAGCCGCCGGAGCGGGTCGTGGCCGCGGCCCCGGACCGTGGTCCACGAGGACGGCACCGGGCACAGCCATGCGGCCCGGCCGTCGCCCAATCCGGTCCGGACCGCCTCGGCCAGCAGCCGCCCGAGCGGACCCGCGAGCCGGTACCGCGCGTGCTCCTTGTGCTCGAGGATCACCCGCCGCACCACCCCGTCGTACGCAGTGGCCGCGGTCGGCGGGCGGAGCCGGTCGGGCACCGGAGCGGGCCAGGCGCGAAACGGTGCGACCGTAGTCAGTTCGGTCCGGCACGCGGCGCAGAGCGTGCGGCCGGGGCGCCCACAGCCCGCGCACGTCCCGCCGAGGACGAGATCGGCGAACGCGTCCCCCAGCGGCACCCCGGCAACACTGCGGGATCCGCCCACCCGGCCGCAACCGGATCCGCGCCCGGCTGTGGACAACCGGACCAGGTGAACCCAGGAATCAGCCCGGGTAGACCGGGTCGATCGGGGCCGGCGGGTCCTCCTCCAGGGTGAACCAGCTCAGGTCCTTGGTCTGCCAGTGCAACTGGCCGGACTGGTCCTGGACCGCGGGCAGCGTGTCGATGTTCGGGTTCGCGGCCAGCTTGTCGGCCTGGAACTCGTTGCTCACGCCCGGGATCGGCCGTGGCTGGGACCCGTCCACGTTGACCTGCCACGGCTGCCGCGCCGCCCCGGCCCGGGCCCGTCCGGCGACCAGCAGGCCGCTCTGGTACCAGGTGGCGTCGCTGATGTCGGTCAACGGCAGCTCGAGCGGGCGGTAGTTGCCCAGCACCAGCTGGTTCTGCGCGTTCGGGCCGATGGTCGCGGTCTGCACCGTGACGGTGCCGTTCTTCCGCAGCACCAGCAGCACCCGGACCCCGTCCGGCGCGATCCGGAACTGCACCGGGGTGAGGCCGCCGAAGGTGGTCTGGATCTCGGTCAGCTTGCCCTCCCGGGACCGGATCCGCAGTCGCGGGGCCGGACTTTCGGCACGGTCGACGACCCAGAGGTTGCCGGCGTTGTCGTAGCTTGGCCGGAGCACCGTCCCGGCCGTCGCCAGCGTCTCCACCTTGCCGTCCTTGTCGCCGGGATCGAGCCGGTCCACCGCGATCACCCGCTCGCCGTCGATCCGGGTGACGATGGCGCCGAACTCGCCGCGCAGGTCCACCGCGAACGACTCCGCCGGGAACTGGTACAGCTGGCTGTTGTTCAGCGGGTTCGCGCCGATCGTGGCCGAGCCGTCCTGGGCGATCCGCTGGATCTTGCCGGCCCGGACCCCGTACAGGTCCTTCATCTGGTTCGCCGGGACGGACGGGTCGAAGTCCAGGAAGTCGCTGTAGGAGACGATCTCGGACTCCTGCAGCAGTTTCGCCCCGTCGACGGTGATCCGGACCCGGGTACTGATCGGGCGCAGCGTCCAGGCGATCTGCGCGGCCAGGGCCCGCCGGTCGCTCTCGTTCAGGCCCGCGACCGCGTCGTTCAGCGTCACCGTGGCGACCCCGACGTCGACCGGGACGGACACGTTCATCTGCGTACCGGCCGGGGCCGCGGTGCCGACCGCGCTGCCCAGGCGGCTGGTCTGGCCGTTCAGCAGGCCCTGGATCAGCAGGGTCGCGCGCTGCCCGGGCGGGAGGTTCAGCGGCAGGTAGATCGGGTCCGGGACGAGCATGTTGCGCTCCCGGTTGAGGAAGTACAGCGCGACCGGCTGCAGCTGCGGCTCCAGCTGGTTGCTGCCCAGGAACACGCCCGGCGGCACGCTGGAGACCCGGTACTGGCCGTCGGCCTCGGAGATCTTGAACACGAACTGCACGGTCTGGCCACGGGCCGCCGGGGTCCAGGAACCGCGTTCGTCGATGGTGCCGATCAACGGTGCGCGCAGCTCGATCCGGCTGTTGTCGAGCGCCGACAGCGACTTGGTCGAGCTCTGGTCGTAGACGTAGGTCTTGGTCTCCGGCTTCCAGGCCGCGGCCGCGTCCGGGGTCATGTACTCGCGGGCCACGTTGAAGGCGCGCGAGTCCGACATCGCCTCCAGGAAGCCGTTCACGATCACCAGCGGCTTGGCGTTCTTGCGCGGCGACTGGGCCTCGATGACGACACCGTTGACCTGCTGGACCGGGCCGTCCGGACTCCCGTTGCGGATCGGGCCCTGCGTCGGTACGGCCGCGCACCCGGTCAGCAGCAGCACGGTGATCACCGCGGCGGCCAGCAGCTTCGTCCTCATCGGTCCTCACCACCGGTGAGCTTCTGGTACGGCGCGCCGACGTCGACCAGGGACAGGTCGGGCACCACCCGCCGGGCATCGGTCGGCCGGGACGGCAGCGGGGAGCCCGACAAGGTGATGTCCGGACTGCGCGGCAGGGTCAACCGGAAGTACGCGCCGTCGCCGGGCGCGCCCCACGCGTCCAGCCGGCCGCCGTGCAACCGGGCATCCTCGAGCGCGATCGACAGGCCGAGCCCGGTCCCGCCGGTCGTCCTGGCCCGGGCCGGGTCGGCCCGCCAGAACCGGCTGAACACCATCTCGGCCTCCTCGGCGCGGAACCCGACCCCGTGGTCGCGGACCGCGACCGCGGCCGCGTCGTCGTCGGTCGCCGTGCTGATCCGGATCGGCAGGCCCTCGCTGTGCTCGATCGCGTTGCCGACCAGGTTGCGCAGGATCCGTTCGATCCGGCGCGAGTCGACCTGGGCGCGGCACGGTACGGGCATGTCCAGTTCCACCTCGCAGCCCTTGCGCTGCAACAGGGTCTCGTGGTTCTCCAGCACCCGGGCGACGATGTCGCGCAGGTCGACGTCCTCCAGGTCCAGCGCGGCGGCGCCCGCGTCGAACCGGCTGATCTCGAGCAGATCGGCGAGCAGTTCCTCGAACCGGTTGAGCTCGTTCTGCAGCAGCTCGACGGACCGGCGGCTGATCGGGTCGAACTCGTCGCGGGACTCGTGCAGCAGGTCGGCCGCCATCCGGACCGTGGTGAGCGGGGTGCGCAGTTCGTGCGACACGTCGGACACGAACCGGCGCTGCAACCGGGACAGCTCCTCCAGCCGGCGGATCTGCTGCTGCAGGTTGCTGGCCATCTTGTTGAACGAGACCGCCAGCCGGGCCAGGTCGTCGGACCCGCGGACCTGCATCCGCTCCTCGAGCTTGCCGGCCGCGAGCCGCTCCGCGATCCGGCGGGCCATCCGGACCGGGGTGACCACCTGCCGGGTGACCAGCCAGGCGACCGCGCCGAGCAGCAGCACCAGCAGCAACCCGGCGGTGACCAGGGCCCGCTGGACCACGTCGAGGATCTCCTGCTGTGCGGTCAGCGGGAACAGGAAGTAGACCTGGTACCGCTCGCCGGTGGAGTTCACCCGGACCTTCGAGCCGATCACCAGCCCGGGCTCGCTCGGCCGGCCGTCGTACTTGATCAGCGTGTACGTGTCGTAGAGCTTGCTCTCGTCGCTCGACACCGACGACTGCAGCTGCTGCGGGATCGACGAGGACTCCACCAGCCCGGTACTGCGGATGTTGGTGGAGCCGGACGAGTCGGTCGGCACCAGCACCACGTCGTACAGGCCGGCCCGGTTGGAGCCCTGGACCAGCTGGGACAGGTTCTGGCTGATCGCGGCCGGGTCGGCCGCGTTGATCGAGTTGCTCAGCGTGGTGAGCTGGGCGGCCGCCTCGGCCTGGGCGCTGGTCCGGCGGGACTCCAGCACGCCGTCGGTGACCTGGCTCATCATCACCCAGCCGACCAGGATCACCACCACCGCGGACATCAGCAGCGTGCCGGTGACGATCCGGGCCTGGATCGAGCGCCGCCACAGGTCCGGCCAGTGCTTGGGGTGGGTCCGCCAGAACGGTTGCGGCAGGGCGTGCCAGTCCACCCCGGCGGCGGTGAGCTCGATCTCGGTACCGCGGGGTTCCGGTTCTTGGTCCGGTTTCTCCGCCGGCGACGTCTCGTCGCGGCCGTACTCGATCAGTCCGCACCCGCCTTGTAACCGACGCCCCGGACCGTGACCACGATCTCGGGGTGCTCAGGGTCCTTCTCGATCTTCGACCGGAGCCGCTGCACGTGCACGTTCACCAACCGGGTGTCCGCGGCGTGCCGGTAGCCCCAGACCTGCTCCAGCAGCACCTCACGGGTGAACACCTGCCAGGGCTTGGAGGCCAGGCAGACCAGCAGGTCGAACTCCAGCGGGGTCAGCTGGATCGTCTCGCCGGCCCGCTTCACCGAGTGGCCGGCCACGTCGATGGTCAGGTCCCCGATGGTCAGCGACTCCGGCCCGGGCTCGTCCATCCGGCGCAGCCGGGCCCGGATCCGGGCCACCAGCTCCTTCGGCTTGAACGGCTTCACCACGTAGTCGTCGGCGCCGGACTCCAGGCCCAGCACGACGTCCACGGTGTCGCTCTTCGCGGTCAGCATCACGATCGGTACGCCGGACTCGGCCCGGATCGCGCGGCAGACGTCGATTCCGTCCATCCCCGGCAGCATCAGGTCGAGCAGCAACAGGTCCGGCTTGAACTCACGGAAGGCCGGCACGGCCTTGTCCCCGGTGGCGACCAGGTACGTGTCGTAGCCCTCGTTGCGCAGCACGATGCTGAGCATCTCCGACAACGCGGTGTCGTCGTCGACGATGAGAATGCGGCCCCGCATCGTCCGGTTACCGTCTGCCACGCCGTTGCTCCTTGCCGGTTCGAGTCCAGTGCGCTGCCGTACGCACTACGGATAGTGTCCCATTCCCGGGGTAATGCACACGCCGGATCGCCGGAGGGCGCCCAACCAGGGCGGCCGGTGACCGTCCGGGGGGAGATCATGGTGCACAGCGCGGGCCGGGGACAACCCGGTGACCCGGCGAGCGAGCGGAGGCGGCGTGCGGGACGACCTGGGAGTCCGGGAGACCGTTGCCGAGCCGTTGCGCCCGTGGCTGCCCGCCGACCTGCTGGACAACGCGGCCCGGACCATCTCCGAGAACAAGACGATCATGCTCGGCCTGCCGGTGCTGGCCGGGATCGCGCTGGCCGCCGTCCAGGCCGCGCTCACCCAGGTGGCGGTACCGGGCGGCATCGGTGGGTTCTTGGAGGCCGATGATCCGCTGGCACAGGCGGGTGCCGCGCTGTTGCTCACGTACGCCGTGCAGCTGGTGCTGTTCGCGGTCGTGTCGAGCATGCTGGCCGGGATCATCGCGCTGGCGGCGATCCGCAGCCAGCTGGCGCACCGGCTCGGCCCGAAGGAGCTGCTCCGCCTGGTCCGGCCGGCGTTGCCCGCGCTCGCCGCGGTCGGGCTCGCGCAGTCGTTGTCGTTCGTCTTGCTCATCGCCGGGTGGCTGCTCGCCGTGGTCGGCCTGGGCAGCGGAGCGGACGCGGCGATCTCGTCCGAGGTGGCCGGCGGGCTCGCCCTGGTGCTCATGCTGGTGGGCGGTCTGCTCGTGCTCTTCGTCGGGATCCGGCTGGTCCTGGCCGGGACGGTGGTCCTGCTGGAGGGCAAGCACGCGCCGGACATCGGGCTGTACATCCCTGTCCGGGTGGGGATCTGGGGCGCCCTGAAGCGTTCGTGGGAGCTGGTTCGCGGCCGGTTCTGGCGGGTCTTCGGCATCCTGCTCTTCGGCGGCCTGGTGGTGAACGTGGTCAGCTACGCGCTGCAGTTCGGCATCACCACTCTGGTGTTGACCCTCGGTGCGTGGGCGGACGGCAGCAACAGCGACAGCGCGGTCGTGGTGGCCGTCGCGGTCGGTGCCGCCGCCGGTGTCGCCACGGTGCTGACGCTGATCGCGAGCCTGGCCTTCATGTCCGCGGTCCAGGCCCTGATCTACCTGGACCTCCGGGTCCGGCGGGAGGGCCTCGACCTGTGGCTGCGGCCCGCGCTCCGGCCGACCGAGCTGCCGGCCGGACAACCGACCGGATCGGGGTGGTGATCGCGATGTTCCCGTCCGAACCACCGGTGGACATCAGCCGCGACGACGCCGCGGCCGAGGCGGCCCGCGAGCTGTCGAAGCCGGTGTACGGCCAGGCCGGCGACTCGCTGATCTCCCGGGCGATCCAGAAGGTGCTGGAGTGGATCTACGACCTGTTCGACGGCCTGGTGGACCCGGCGAGCGGCGGCAACGGTGGGCTGTACATGCTCATCGGCCTGATCGCGCTGGTGGTGATCGTCGTGCTCTGGCGGGCCGGGGTGCTTCGTACCACGCGGTCCACGAGCACCGAGGCCGTCTTCGACACCGCCAGGCCGCTGACCGCAACGCAGTATCGGACACAGGCCGAGCAGGAGGCCGCTGCCGGCGATTACGCGGCCGCTGTCCGTAGCCGGTTCCGCGCCTGTGTGGCCGAGCTGACCGAGCGCACCGTGCTGGACGAACGGGCCGGCCGGACGGCGTACGAGGCGGTGGCCGACGCGGCGCAGGTGGTACCGGAGCTGCGGCAAAGGTTGCAGCCGGGGGCGGACGTTTTCACCGAAGTTGTCTACGGCAATCGTCCTGGGACGCCCGAGCGGTACGCCGCCGTCGTCGCCGCAGACGAGGCCGCCCGCAAGGTGAGCACCAGGGCGCTGGTGCGCGGATGAGCACGAGTACTCCGGTCGGCCGGAGCGCCGCCGAGAGCTGGCGCGTCCTGCGGATGCCGCTGCTGATCACCGGGCTGCTCGTCCTCGGGGTGTTCGTCGTGATGATCGCGACGACGGCCCGGACCACCGGACCGTTCAGCCCGGACTCCGCCGAGCCGACCGGCGCGCGAGCCCTCGCGAGCCTGCTGCGTGACCACGGGGTGGAGGTGACCGGTACGGAGAACGTGGATGACGCGCAAGCCGATGGGGAGGGCCGTGCGCTGCTGATCACGCCCGGAGGTGCGCTGAGCAGGAGCGACTGGCAGCGGATCGGCTCGGCTGGCTGGGACCACGTGATCCTGGTCCGGCCGGACGAACGCGCCCTGGAAGTCTTTGCCCCAGGCATCGAAAGCGTGAGTGCCGGTCTGTCCGAGGAGAGCCGTCAGCCCGGCTGCGACCTGCCGGCCGCGGTGAAGGCCGGGACCGCCACGGTGGCCGGGACGTCGTACTCCGCACCGTCGGAGGCGCAGACCTGTTACGGCGACGGCATCAACCACACCGTGATCCGGCTGGAGAACGGTGACCGGACCGTCGACGTCATCGGCACGCCCCGCTCCTTCACGAACTCCCAACTGGCCGAGGACGGCAACGCGGCCCTCGCGCTCAACCTGATCGGCACCCACGAGGAGCTGGTCTGGTATCTCCCGCAGTACGACTCGACGGCGTACGGCAAAGCAGGTGACGAGGACGTACCGGTCGTCCCGCCGGGCGTCCGGTACGTCGCCTGGTCGCTCGCGTTCGCCGCGTTCGTCATCGCGCTGTGGCGAGGTCGCCGGCTCGGCCCCGTCGTCCCCGAGCCGCTGCCCGTCATCGTCCACGCGGCGGAGACCACCGAGGGCCGCGCCCGGTTGTACCGTCGCTCCCGCGCCCGGGACCGGGCCGCCGCCGCGCTGCGCGAGTCCGCCCTCGGCAAGCTGCACAAGGCCCACGGCATCCCCCGCCGGGCAGACCCGAACGCGGTGGTGGCGACCGTTGCCGCCCGCACCGGTCGCGACCCGGCCATGCTGTACGAACTCCTGTACGGCATGGCACCCGCGGACGACGCGGCCCTGATGTCCTTGTCGTACGAGCTCGATCGGCTTCTCCAGGAGGTAGAACACCCGTGACAACCACGAGCGCTGACGTGACTCCCGAGCGGGCCCGGCAGGCGCTGGTCGAGCTGCGGACCGAGATCGGCAAGGCGGTGGTCGGCCAGGACACCGCGGTGACCGCGTTGGTGCTGGCGTTGCTGTGCAAGGGACACGTCCTGCTCGAAGGCGTGCCCGGGACGGCGAAGACGCTGATGGTGCGGGCGCTGTCGACCGCGCTGCGGCTGGACACGAAGCGGGTCCAGTTCACCCCGGACCTGATGCCCGGTGACGTCACCGGGTCGCTGGTCTACGACGCGAAGACGAGCGAGTTCGAGTTCCGGCCCGGGCCGGTGTTCACCAACATCCTGCTCGCCGACGAGATCAACCGGACCCCGCCGAAGACGCAGGCCGCGCTGCTCGAGGCGATGGAGGAGCGGCAGGTCACCGTCGACGGCGTCCCGCGCAAGCTGCCGGAGCCGTTCGTGGTGGCCGCCACCCAGAACCCGGTCGAGTACGAGGGCACGTACCCGTTGCCCGAGGCCCAGCTGGACCGGTTCCTGCTCAAGGTGACCCTGGACATCCCGCCGCGGGACGCGGAGATCGCCGTCCTGGCCCGGCACGCGCAGGGCTTCGACCCGCGCGACCTGGCCGCGGCGGGGCTGCGTCCGGTGGCCGGCCCCGAGGACCTGCGCGCCGGACAGGCCGCGGTCCGCCGGGTCGCGGTCCGCGAGGACGTCCTGGCGTACGTCGTCGACCTCTGCCGGGCCACCCGGCAGTCGCCCTCGTTGCAGCTCGGGGTGTCGCCGCGTGGTGCGACGGCGCTGCTCGCGGTCGCCCGGGCGTGGGCGTGGTTGTCCGGGCGCGACTACGTGATCCCGGACGACGTGAAGGCGATGGCGCGGCCCTGTCTGCGGCACCGGGTGCAGATCCGGCCGGAGGCGGAGCTGGAAGGGGTCACCGCCGACGCCGTGCTGGAGAGCGTGCTGGCCACGGTCCCGGTCCCCCGCTGATGGTCGTCACGGGCCGGGCCGGGCTGCTCGCGGCGCTCGGCGTCGTCCTCGTCGCCCTGGTCCTGCCGAACTGGTCCGGCGTCGGCCTGGTCGTCGCCGTCGTGCTGGTGGTCTGCCTGACCGACGTCCTGCTCGCAGGTTCGCCCCGGCGGCTGCAGTTCGGCCGGGAGGGGGACAACGCGGTCCGCCTCAGCGAGCGAGCCACGGTCACCCTCCTGGTCGCGAACCCTGGCCGCCGGGTCCGCGGGCTCCTCCGGGACGCCTGGCCGCCGTCCGCGGGGGTCCAGGATCCGCCGCACCGCCTCGACCTGCCGACGGGCGAACGCCGCCGGTTCACGACGACCCTGGTACCGACGCGGCGCGGCGACCGGCAGGCGTACCGGGTGACGGTCCGGTCGATCGGTCCGCTGGGCTTCGCGGGCCGGCAGGGATCGCACCGGGTGCCGTGGACGGTGCGGGCGCTTCCCCCGTTCACCAGCCGCAAGCACCTGCCGTCCCGGCTGGCCCGGTTGCGCGAGCTGGACGGGCGTACCGCTCTGCTCGTCCGGGGCCAGGGCACCGAGTTCGACTCCTTGCGGGACTACGTTCCCGGCGACGACGTGCGCTCGATCGACTGGCGAGCCACCGCCCGCCGCGGCAACGTCGTGCTGCGGACCTGGCGTCCCGAACGGGACCGGCAGGTGGCGATCGTGATCGACTCGGGCCGGATGTCGGCCGGCCGGGTCGGCGACGCGCCTCGGCTCGACCACGCGATGGACGCGGCTCTGCTGCTCGCGGCCCTGGCCACCCGGGCCGGTGACCGGGTCACGCTGCTGGCCTGTGATTCCGCGGTCCGCGCCGACGTCCGCAGGCCGGCCCCCGCCGACGTCCTGCCGTCGTTCGTGAACGCGCTCGCCACCGTCGACGCGGAGCTGGTCCAGACCGACTTCCGGGTGGTGGTGTCGCAGGTGCTCGAACGCCTCGGCCAGCGCTCGCTCGTCGTCCTGCTGACCGGGCTGGACCCGGCCGTGATCGAGGAGTCGCTGCTGCCGATCATCGGGCCGCTGCTGCGCCGGCACCTGATCGTGCTGGCCTCCGTCGCCGACCCCCGGCTGGACGAGCTCGAAGCCGCCCGCGGCGACCTGATCGAGGTGTACGGCGCGGCCTCGGCGGCGCGCTCCCGCCTCGACCGGGAACGCGTCACCGCGGTCCTCACCCGGGCCGGTGTCACCGTCGTCGACGAGAACCCGGACCAGCTGGCGCCGGCGCTGGCCGACACCTACCTGGCGCTCAAGAAGGCTGGTCGCCTGTAGCTGCCCGGCGGACGATCTCGGCCGCCACCTGGGCAGCCGGCCGGTCCTGCTCGGCGGCCATCGTCAGCAGCTCGTCGAACGAGGCGTCCATCTGCAGCCCGCGTTGGTAGGCGAGCACACCCTTGGCCTGTTCGATCACGGTCCGCTCGGCCAGCGCCGCCTGGGTCTGCTCGATCACCTGGTCCGCGGACACCGTGCCGGCGTGCACGATCGTCAGTGTCGCCATGTCCGCGAACGCCTGGGCGAGGTCGTCGATCCCCTCGGCCGCGGTGCCGTCGGCGAAGAACAGTCCCAGCGCGCCCAGTGCCTCACCGCGCCAGCGCAACGGTGACGCGTGCGCACCGGTGAAGTCGTTCTTCAGGAACACCCCGACCAGCTGCGGCCAGCGACCGGTCACCTCGGCCAGCCCGGTGGCCGACCTCGGCGCGTTCTCCTGGATCGCCTCGATACAGGGACCTTGGTCGGTATGCAGCTGGTAGAGCTCGAGCTCCGCGGCGCGATGGCTGGTCGACGCCAGCAACTCCAGCGAACCAGGTGCCGGTCCCTGGACCAGCAGTCCGGCCGCCTCTGCCCGGGTCACCCGGGCACAACCGACCAGCAACTGGGTGAGAGTACCGACGACGTCGTGGTCCTCGGTCAGCGCAGTCGTCGCGGCGGCCAGCTCCCGGACGACACCCGGAGGCAGCTGCTGACTTGCCTCGGTCATGTTTCCTCCCGAAAGTCGAGGCGGCGCTGCACGACCTCCTCGGCGATCTCGGCCAGTGTCGTCCCGTGGGCATAGGCGTGCGCCCGCAGGATCGCCAACGCGTCGTCGACGCCGACCTGCAACTGAGCGACCACCATGCCGGTGGCCTGGTGAACCGTCGCCCGGATCGACCAGGTGCCGTCCTCCTGGGTCGCCGGGTCGTACAGGACCGCCGCGCCGAGCGCGTCGGCCAGGAACTGCGTCTCCTCGGACACGGCGTGCAGGCCGTCGCCCTGGACGTAGAGGCTGAACACCCCGAGCGGCACCATCGCCGGCCGCATCGGGTAACAGAGCAGGGTCAGGTCGTCGGCACTTTCCAGCGCGGCGCGGGTGAACTCCGGCCACCTGGCGCTGACGGTGTCGTGCAGGTTCGTGACGACCGGCTGGTTGAACCGGTAGGCGTCCCGGCAGGGCCCCTCGCCGAGCACGTCCTGCAGGTCCTCGAAACGGTTCGACAGGTCGTCGGTGGCGGCCAGGGTGAGGCGGTTGACAGTCGTCGTGTGCACGCTGATGGAACCCCCGTCGACGCCAAGGATCTGACAACTGGCCTCGCAGAGCCGGTCGGCCAGTCGACGTTCCCTGCCGCGCGCAGCCGTGAGTTGCGCAAGGCGAGCCAGCAACGCCGCGCGATCGATCATGCCCAGTGGTCCCCGAGTGACTATGAGTATCCGACCCGGTGGTTCGGGCCGACCCAACGGCTTTGAAGGCACTGGAAACTTTACCCTTCCTGCGGCTGAATCATGTGTACCCTGCGGCTCCGACGAGAACGAGTCGCCAGGGGGACGAGGAGAAAGTGTGTCGGTGACGGCCGAGGAGCTGTTCCGCGGGACGGGAACGACGCGGAAGCTGCTCCGCGAACACGCATGGGAGTCGACGCCACTGGGCCCGGTGGACCAGTGGCCGCCGGAGCTCCTGGCGGCGGTCCGGACGGTGCTCGCGTCCGAGGTGCCGATGCTGATCTGGTGGGGACCGGACCTGCTGCAGCTCTACAACGACGCGTACACGCCGGTCCTCGGCAGCAAGCACCCCGCGTCGATGGGGCAGGCGGCCGCGGTGTGCTGGGCCGAGGCGTGGCCGGAGCTGCGGCCGATGGCGATGCAGGTGCTGTCCGGCGCGGGGGCGACGTACTCGGTCGAGCAGTTCCTGCTGCTGAACCGGCACGGGTACCGCGAGGAGACGTACTGGACGTTCTCGTACAGCCCGATCACCGACGCGGAGAACGCCGTCCGCGGCGTGTTCGTGGCCACCACCGACGTGTCCGCCGCCGTGGTCGGACGACGCCGCCTGGTCACGCTGAATCAGCTCGGTGGACTCTCCGCGGCGGGGACCACCGTGCTCGCCGCGGCCCGGTCCGCGCTCGACGTGCTCGGAGACAACCGCGCCGACGTACCGTTCGCCGTGCTGTACGACGAACGGCCGGACCAGGGTGAGCCGGTCACGGCGTACGGCGTGACCGGGTCGCCGGCGGATCAACCGGGCCTGAGGGAGGTGGTCGAGCGGGTCCGGTCGACCGCGGTCGCCGAGCACGTCACCGGGCTCCCGCCGAACGGGATCACCCCGAGCTTCGTCGGGCCGGGAACGCCGTCGGAAGCGCTCGTCACCCCGCTCACCGGTCCGTCCGGGCCGCTCGGGGTGCTGGTGCTCGGGATCAGCCCGCACCGGGCGTTCGACCGGGAGTACCGCAACTTCCTCGACGTCGTCGCGCGGCAGGTGACGACAACGCTCACCGACGCTTGGGCGTACCAGGCCGAACGGCGCCGGGCCCAGTCGCTGGCCGACCTGGACGCGGCGAAGACCCGGTTCTTCCAGAACATCAGCCACGAGTTCCGGACGCCGCTCACGTTGCTGCTCGGCCCGTTGAAGGAGCTGTCCTCCGGCGAACCGTTGCCGGCCGGAAAGCAGCACCAGGTGGAGACCGCGCGCCGGGCGGCCGTCCGGTTGCGCCAGCTCGTGGACGGGCTGCTGGACATCTCGCTGGCCGACGCCGGGCAGTTGCGGGCCCAGCCGGAGCCGACCGACGTCGCGGAGCTGACCGTCGAGACGACGAGCATGTTCCGCTCCGCCGCCGAACGGCACGGCCTGGAGCTCACGGTGGCGGTCCCGGATCGGCCGGTGGTGGCGCTGGTCGACCGGGAGATGTGGGTGAAGGTGCTGTCCAATTTGCTGTCCAACGCGGTGAAGTACACCCCGTCCGGCCGGATCGACGTGACCCTGACGACGACCGCCGACGAGGTCGTCTGCGCGGTGACCGACACCGGGATCGGGATCGCGGCCGCGGACACCGAGCACGTGTTCGAGCGGTTCCACCGCAGCGACGACCCGACCGCGCGGAGCGCCGAAGGGGCCGGGATCGGGTTGCCGTTGGCCACGGAACTGGTCCGGCTGCACGGCGGGACGATCGCGGTCGCCAGCGAACCGGGCAAGGGCAGTACGTTCACGGTGCGGATGCCGGTGACCGCCGAGAAACTGGCCCCGCCCGCGCCGCTGGAATCGGTCCGCGCGCTCACCGAGGCGCATCTGAACGCGGCCGGACCCACCAAGCAGTTGTCCGAGGCAACGACCACGCCGCCGCGGGTGGAACTGGGCCGGCTCCTGCTGGTGGAGGACAACACGGACATGCGGGAGTACCTGGTCCGGCTGCTGTCCACCGACGGCTGGACGGTCGACGCCGTCGGTGACGTGGACAGCGCGCTCACCGTGCGGGAGCCACCGGACCTCGTGCTGAGCGACATCATGCTGCCCGGCCGGGACGGGATCGCCCTGCTGCAGACGATCCGGGCGTACCCACCGCTGGCCCGGACCCCGGTCGTCCTGCTCACCGCGCGGGCCGGGGCGTCCGCGGCCGTCGACGGTCTGACGGCGGGCGCGGACGACTACATCGTGAAGCCGTTCGACGCGGCCGAACTGCTGGCCCGTCTGCGGGTCCACCACGAGCTCCACCAACTGCGCGAGCACGTCCTGAGCACGTCCGCGCAGGAGTCCGCCGAGCTCCGCAAGGCGCTTGCCTCCAACCGCCGGATCGGCACCGCCCTGGGCGTCCTGATGACCCGCCTCCACCTCACCGAGGCGCAGGCCTTCGACGTGCTCAGCGCGGCCAGCCAGCGCAGCAACCGCAAACTCCGCGACCTCGCCGACGAGATCATCCTCACCGGCGACCTGCCCGCTGACCGCGCGGACTACGTCGGCTCGGAGGGAACGCGGGTGTCGATCAGGTGACAGGCGACCTCGGCCACCGGGTCGGCGGTGAGGACGGGGAGCGCCTTGCCGCTGCAGTCCTGTTCGATGCCCGCGGCGGCGGCCCGCCCGGAGGCGACCACCTGGCAGCGGGGGTGGAAGCGGCAGCCGGCCGGGATCCGGGTCGGGTCCGGGGGCTCGCCGGTGAGCACGATGCGTTCCGGTGACTCGGGCAGGACCGAGAGCAGCGCCTGGGTGTACGGGTGCCGGGGTGCCGTCAGGACCTGCTCGACCGGGCCCGACTCGACGATCCGGCCCAGGTACATCACGGCGACCCGGTCCGCGATGTTCCAGGCCAGGCCGAGGTCGTGGGTGACGACCAGCGCGGACAGGCCGAGATCGGCGCGGAGGCGGAGCAGCAGGGCCAGGATCTCGCCGCGCACCGAGGCGTCCAGGGACGCGACCGGTTCGTCGGCGATCAGCACCTTCGGATTCAGGGCGAGCGCACCCGCGATCACGACCCGCTGCCGCTGACCGCCGGAGAGCTCGTGCGGGTACCGGAGGAAGAACCGTTCCGGCGGTCGCAGTCCGGCCCGGGAGAGCGCGTCGGCGACGACCTGCTCCTCGTCCGGCAGGCCGTGGATCCGCGGCCCTTCGGCGACCGCCTCGTACACGGTCTGCCGGGGATTGAGCGAGCCCATCGGATCCTGCAGGACCAGCTGCACCTGACGCCGGTACGCCTTCAGTGCCCGGGGCCGGTACCCGAGTGGGGACCCGTCGTACACGACCTCGCCGGCCGTGGGGCGTTCCAGGCCGAGCAGGGTCCGGGCGAGCGTGGTCTTGCCGCAGCCGGACTCGCCGACCAGGGCGACGATCTCGCCGGCGCCGACGGTCAGGTTGACCCCGTCGACAGCCCGGGCGCGCCGGCCCCGGGAGGCAAACTCGACCGCCAAGTTCCTTGCCTCAAGCATCTATGCCTCCCCGGCCAGCACACAGGCCGCCGTCCGCCGGTCACCGGCCGGACGCAGGTCGATCTCCACGGTGGAACAAGTGTCGAGCGCGACCGGGCAGCGTGGATGGAACACGCACCCCGTCGGCAGCTGCAGCGGATCGGGCGGATCGCCGCCAAGTCCCTGGGGTGCCAGCCGGGACGCGGGATCACCGATCGTCGGGAACGCCGCGGCCAGCGCCTTGCTGTACGGGTGGGTGAACCCTTCACCCGCGGGCGCCGACTCGACCACCCGCCCGGCGTACATGACGACCAGCCGGTCGCAGAGATCGGCCAGCACGGACAGGTCGTGCGAGATCATCAGCAGCGCGATGTCCTCGGCGGCGACCAGCTCGCGGATCAGCGTCAGCACCTGCGCCTGCACCATCACGTCGAGCGCGGTGGTCGGCTCGTCGGCGACGATGAGACGTGGTTCGCAGGCCAGCGCCATCGCGATCATCACCCGTTGCCGCTGGCCCCCACTCAACTCGTGCGGGTAGCTCTTCGCCCGCCAGGCCGGCAGGCCCACCTGGTCGAGCAGCTCGGCCACCCGCCGCCTGGCCCGATCCGGGTCCGCGAGCTTGTGCACGAGCAGCGGTTCGGCGATCTGCTCGCCGATCCGGCGGACCGGGTTCAGGCCGTGCTGGGCGCCCTGGAAGACGATCGAGGCCTGCGCCCAGCGGACCGCGCGGAGCCGGCCCCACTTCATCGCCAGCACGTCCTCGCCGTCGAGCCGGACGCTCCCGGTGACCCGGGCGTCCTTCGGCAACAACCGGAGCAACGCCATCGCCAGGGTGGACTTGCCCGAGCCGGACTCCCCCACCACGCCGAGCGCCTGGCCGGCGTCCAGGGCCAACGACACGCCGCGGACAGCGGGCAGCTCGCCGTCGGCCAGCCGGTACGTGATCGAGACGTCGTCGAGTTCGAGCAGGCTCATCGGGTCGCTCCCCGGAGTCGCGGGTTGAGCACGGTCTCCAGCGCGCGGCCGCACAGCGTGAACGCCAGCACCACCACGACGATGCACAGACCGGGCACGAGGATGTACCACCAGGCGCCCGACGTCGCCGCGCCCCAGTCGTACGAACCGCGCAGCATGGTGCCCCACGAGGTCTTGTTCGCACTCACCCCGAGGAAGGCCAGCGTGGACTCGGTGACGATCGCGCTCGCCACCTCCAGCGTGGTACTTGCCAGCAGCAACGGTGCGACGTTCGGCAGGACGTGCCGGGTGGTGATGTGCCAGTGTCCACCGCCGAGCGCTTGGGACCGCTCGATGTAGGGCCGTGCCTCCACCGCCAGCGTCTGGGCCCGGATCAGCCGGGCCGTCGACGGCCACGAGGTGACGCCGATCGCGATGATGATGGTCGCCGTGCTGCCGCCGAGGATGGCCGCCAGCACCAGCGCCGTGACCAGCGACGGCAGGACCAGGAACCAGTCGGTCACCCGCATGATCACCGCGCCGATCCAGCCGCGGAAGTGGCCGGCCGCGATCCCGAGCACGGTGCCGATCACCATACTGAGCAAGGCGGCCAGAAAACCGATCAGCAGCGACGTCCGCGAACCCCACCAGATCAGCTGCAGGATCGACCGGCCGGACTCGTCGGTGCCGAGCGGGTTGTCCAGGCTCGGCGGTGCCAGCTTCTCGCCGGTCCCGCGGACCACGTTGGTCACGCTCTCGTCGATGAACAAAGGCGCGATCACCGCGAGTACGACGGCGACGACCAGGATCGCGAGCCCGGTCACCCCGGCCCGGTGGGTCCGGAAATCCGACCAGAACCGCCGCAGCCCGCGCTTGCGCCGGGTCCAGGTGACACTCATGCGGACCTCACCCTCGGGTCGAGCACGTGGTAGACGACGTCGGCGAGCGTGTTCATCAGGATCACCGACACCGTGATCAGCAGGAACGTGCCCTGCATCAGGGTGAAGTCGGGCACCCGGATCGCCTCGTAGAACAGCTGCCCCAGTCCCGGCCAGCTGAAGATCGCCTCGACCGTGACGGCCCCGCCGACGACGAACCCGATCCGCATGAACACCAGCGTCACGGTCGGCAGCAACGCGTTCGGGACGGCGTGCTTGCGGCGTACCTCGTCGTCGCGCAGCCCCTTGGCGCGGGCCGTGGTGACGTAGTCCTGCCCGACCTCGTCCAGCACCGACGACCGCATCACCAGCAGGTACTGCGCATAGACCACCGCCACCATCGTCAGACAGGGCAGCACCATGTGTTTGGCCACGTCGAGCACGTACCCGAACCCGTCCGGCGCGTCGACGCTCTCGATCCCCCGGGTCGGGAAGATGCCGGGGATCGGGCCGACGCCGGCCGCGAACACCATCAGCAGCAACAGGCCGAGCCAGAACGTCGGCACCGACCAGAGCACCAGCGAGATCGCGGTGGAGAACCGGTCGAACCGGCTGCCCGGCTTCCACCCGGCCCGCGCGCCCTGCCAGACGCCGAGGCTGACCGCCATCACCAGCGCGGTCCCGGTGAGCAGCAACGTCGACCCGATCCGCTCACCGATCAGGTCGAGCACAGGCCGCTTGTACTCGTACGAGACGCCGAGGTCGAACCGCAGGGTCTGACCGACGAAGTGCACGAACTGCTCGGGCAGGGACTTGTCCAGCCCGAGCCGCGCGCGTTCGAGGTCCAGCTGCTCGGGCGTCATGTTCCGGCCCTGCGCGAGCGCCCGGACCGGGTCGCCCGGCAGCAGCCGGAACGCGAAGAACGTCGCCACGATCACCATCGCGATGCTGAGCAGGGCCCCGCCCGCCTTGGCCGCGGCGTACCGGGCCAGGCCGTGGCGGGCGGGGCGCTCCTCGATCGCGTCGACGGCCGACTGGGTCACCGTCATCGCGGTACTCCTGGACGAACGGCCGTCATTCGCGCTCGTCCGCGACGCCACGCTTGCGCCGGGCAACAAACAGACCGGCCGCGGCGAGCACCACGACAGCGGCCACGACACCGACGATCACGCCGGTGTTCGAGCCCTCGTCGGACTCGCCGTTCGTGCTCACCGCCTCGAGCGTGTAGAACGGCCAGTAGCCGCTGCCGCCGTACAGCATGCCCTTGTCCTCCGGGATGGAGGTGACGCTGGCGATCCGGTCACTGCGGTAGCCCTCGAGGTTGTTCGGGTAGTACAGCGCGATCACCGGAGCGTCGGTGTAGAGCCGCTGCTCCATCTTCTTGATCACCTCGGCCCGCTTGCCGCGGTCCAGCTCCTTCTGCTGCTGGGCGTACAGCTGCTCGAACTGCGGGTCGCAGTAGAACGACTCGGTCCCGCCGCCCTCGCCGGACGCGGTCGGCCGCCGGCTGCACAGGTGCGTGGCCAGCACCTCCTCCGGGTCCGGGTTCACCGACCAGCCGCTGATCGCGATGTCGAACAGCGCGGTGGTACCGGTCTCCTCGGTGAACTTGCTGGAGTCCAGCCGCTTGGTGGTCAGCGTGATCCCGAGCTCCTTGAACCAGCCGGTCAGGTACTCGGCCAGCTTGTCCTCGATCGGGGTGTCGGTGTGGATGCTGAACCGGAACTGCAGCTTGCGGGACCCGTCGGGCATGGCCCGGATGCCGTCGGCCCCCTTCTTGTACCCGGCGTCGTCGAGGATCTTGTTCGCCTTGGCCAGGTCGAACGACACCTTCTCGGCCCCGGTGGCCTCCCAGAAGAAGTCCTTGTACATCGGCGGGACGATCGAGCCGTCGGCCGGCCGGGCCAGCCCGTTCTGCACCTCGTCGACCAGCTTCTGCTTGTCGATCGCGGTGTGCAGCGCCTGCCGGACCCGCGGGTCCTTCAGCGCCGGGTGCCCGTCCCCGATCGGCTTGTTGTCGCTGGTGGTGGCGCCGTGGTTGATCTGCAGATACGTCGACCGCCGGCCCTCGGTGTTCCACTGGACGATGGTGTCGGTGCCCTTGAGCGCCTCGAAGTCCGGCGGTGCGAGCCGGCCGATCAGGTCGATGTCGCCCTTCTTCAGGCCGACCACCGCGGCCGCCGGGTTGTCGTAGAAGATCATCTGCAGCTCGTCGATCTTCGGCCGGCCGCGCCAGTAGTCCGGGTTGGCCTTCAGCTTCACGTACTGGTCCTTCTTGTGCTCCACCGCGATGTACGGCCCGCTGGTCACCGCGGGATAGTCGTCGGCGTCGTACTTGGCGATGTCGCCGACCTTCTCCCAGACGTGCTTGGGCATGATCGGCACCGGGTTGTCCAGCATCGACGCCTGCGGGGCCTTCAGCTTGATGGTCAGCTCCTGGCCGTTCGCCGTCACACTGGCGAAGTTCTCCACCGCCGGGCCGTTCGCCGTCTTCGCGCCGTCGTCGGTCATCATCTTGGTGAAGGTCCAGGCCGCGTCCTCGGCCGTCACCGGCTGCCCGTCGGACCACTTCGCCTGCCGGATCTTGAACGTCCAGGTCAGCCCGTCCGGCGACGTCGTCCAGGACTCCGCCAGGTCCGGGCTCGGCTGGAGCGTCTTCGAGTCCGGCACGGTGAGGAACCCGTACATCCAGCGGTGGATCGACGACGACACCAGCCGGACGGCCAGGAACGGGTTCATCGAGTCCATCGCCTGGGTCGCACCGACCCGGATCACCTTCGGGCTGTCCGGCTCGGCGGCTTGTGCGGGCAGGATCCCCACCGCCGCCATCCCCAGTGCAGCCAGTCCTGCCAGCCACTTCCTCATCGCCCCACGCACCTTCCGCCCTCGCGCGTTGTTTCCCTCGCGCGTTGTTTAGAGAGAAAGCCACACCAGAAGGACCGTGGGTGTCAACGATTTACCGATCTTTGTCATACTTCCGTTCCCTGGCCCGCGGCGGCGACAGGACGTGCTCAGTGCTTGGCGTTGCGGGACCAGACGAAGCAGTACAGGCCGAAGCAGGCGATGCCGATCGCCATCACGGTGAGCAGGAACGTCCCGAACGGCTGGCCCTTGATGGTCTGCAGGGCGGTGTCGAGGCCGCCCGCCTTCTTCGGGTCGTAGTCGATCGCGGCCCAGGTGAACAGCGCGCCGACGACCAGGAAGGCGACGCCCTTGGCGGTGTACCCGAGCCGACCGAGCAGCAGGGTCGTGGTGGAGATCCCACCGACCAGGTCCTCGGTGAACTTCTTCGTCACCGCCTTGTACACCTGCCGGACGCCGATCCCGACGATCACCAGGCCGATGATCACCACGACCACCCGGCCGGCGCCGTTGGCCATCAGCTTGGCCGTCAACGACTGCTCGCTGCCGCTGCCCGAACTCCCCGAACCGAGGGCGACCTTGATCGCGCTGAACCCGAGCACCAGGTACACGGCGCCCTGCCCGGCCGCGGACAGCTTCTTGCCGGTGTCCAGTTGCCCGTAGGCGAGCGAGAGCGCCTTCCACACCACCAACGCGAACAGGCCGAAGGCGACCACCCAGAGCAGGACCCCACCGAGTGGCTTGTCCGCGAGCTCACGGAGCGCGCCCTGTTGCGACGCCTCCTGATCCGAGTTGCCCCAGGCGAGCTGGAAGGCGATCCAGGCGACCAGCAGGTAGACGACGCCGTACGCGATCAGTCCGACCGTGATCGACAGGTCGTACACCTTGCTGTTCTGGGCCTGGCGTGCGGCGGTCCTCATCCTGCTCCCTCACGACACGAGTGGCGGTCCCCAAGTCGTCAGAACCCGTACCCAACCGCAAACGGTGCCGCGGCGTCAGGCCGAGACCGGTGCTGTCGCCTCGCGATCGACGGCCTCGACATCGCCGTACTCCCCGGCGCGTGCCGCCCGGCGGCCGAGGGTCCAGACGTAGACGAAGAAGCCCACCTCGGCGAGGACGCCGATGCCGACCCGGATCGCGGTCGGCAGCGGCGACGGGGTCACGAACGCCTCGATCAGGCCGGTGGTCAGCAGGATCACCGCGAGCCCGATCGCCATCCCGACGGTCGCCCGGCCGGTCTGCGCGAGCGCCTGCATCCGGGTCCGCGGGCCGGGCGCGATCCAGGACCAGCCGAGCCGCAACCCGGCCGCGGCCGCGACGAACACCGCGGTCAGCTCGAGCAGGCCGTGCGGCGTGATCAGGCCGAAGAACACGTCGCCGCGGTCGTGCCCGATCATCACGCCGGCCATCACGCCCAGGTTGAGCGCGTTGCTCCAGAGCACGAACACGGCCGGCAGCAACAGCACCCCGACCGCGAGCACGGCGGCCGCGATCGTCGCGTTGTTGATCCAGACCCGGAGGGCGAAGTCCTGGGCCGGGTTCTCCGAGTAGTACGCGGCGAAGTCCTTGTCGACGAGCTGCTGGATCTGCACCGGCGTCGCCACCGAGTCGAGGATCTCCGGCCGGCTGATGATCCGCCACGCGACCCAGGCCGCGACCAGGTAGAACAGCAGCCCGATCGTCAGCCACCAGCGCCGGGTCAGGTAGAGCGCGGCCGGGAAGCTCACCAGGAAGTACCGCGAGATGTCCCGCCAGACCGGTGCCTGCGCCCCGGTCACGGCCCCGCGCGCGTCCGCGATCAGCCCGGACAACCGCCCGACGGTGACGGGATCGGCACCCCCGGCCCGAAGCGCGGCCAGATGCGTACCGACCCGCTGATAGAGCAACACGAGCTCGTCGGCCTCGGCCCCACTCAGCCGGCGCTGCCGCCGGGTCAGCTCGGCCAGCCGGTCCCACTGCGGCTGATGAACCGACACGTACGCCTCGACGTCCACCCGCCACCTCCCGTCCTGGTCCCTGCTCGAGTCTCCCGCATCCTAGGGTCGCCGGTTCGGCCCGCGCCCGCAGGCCCGGGAGGACCTGGCATGAGCGAGACTGACTCTCACGGATCTGTCGGGAGGAGGTACGGGTTGTCGCAGCTGGTGACGGGAGAGGCGGTTGTCCTCCAGGTCCGCATCGCCCGGATGCCGACCCGGGCGCTGGCCTGCGCGATCGACTTCACCCTGCAGATGATCGTGCTCGGCGTACTGCTGGCTTCCCTGTTCGGCTACCTGATCTCCGGGGCCAGCGAGGCGCTCGGGGTGGCGCTGGTGTTCATCTCGCTGCTGCTGGTCCTGGTCGGGTACCGCGTGGTGATGGAGACGCTGACCCGCGGCCGGACGCTGGGCAAGCTCGCGCTCGGACTCCGAGTGGTCCGCGACGACGGCAGCTCGATCCGGTTCCGGCACGCGCTGGTGCGGTCGCTGCTGTGGGTCTTCGTGGACTTCGCGCCGTGGTTCGCGGCCAGCCCGGGCATCGTCGCGAGCCTGATGAACAAGCAGGGCAAGCGGATCGGCGACATGGTCGCGGGCACCGTGGTGATCCGCGAACGCCACCAGCCAATGGCGTCGCCGCCGCTCTTCGTCCCCGGCCACCTGGTCCAGTGGGCCCAGTCGCTCGAGTTGTCCCGGCTGTCCGACGACCTCGCCAACACGGCCCGCGAGTACCTGGCCCGCTACCGCGACCTCGAACCGCCGGCCCAGGTCGCGCTGGGGGACGCGCTGGCCGCCCGCGTCGGCGCCGTCACGGCTCCCGCCCCACCGGTCCCGATCTCGTCACCGGCCTTCCTCTCCGCCGTCCTGGCCGAACGCCGCCGCCGCGAAATGGCCCGCCTGGCCGCGCGCCCGGCCCTCACCCCCAACCCGTTCGCCAGCTCGTACAGCACGCCGACCGGCCCGTTCGGCTCGTCGTACAACGGCAGCTCTTACAGCACCCCGACCGGACCGTTCGGGCCGCCCAGCCCGTACGCGCAGACCCCCGCGATCGCGCCTGCTCCGGCGTACGGAGCCCCGGCCACGGTTTGGGGCCCACCGGCAGCACAGGAAGCGCCCCGCTCGACCGTGAACCAGCAGGGCTGGCACGCCCCCGGCACCAACTAGCCGGACCGCCACCACTCATCAACCCCCGCCTCCCCGCTCTTCCCCGCTCACGTAGGCCTGGGAAGAGCTCTGACGAGGGGGTTGGTGAGTGCTGCGGGTCCGGCGCCTATTCTTGCGACCATGTCGCATCTGCAAATTGACTGGACCGGCTGGCTGAGGCGCTGGGACGACCAGCAGGCGGGGTACCTGCCTGATCGCGAGGAGCAGTTCGCCCTGATGCTCGATATCGTCGAACGCCTCACCGGCACGCCTGGCCGCTTCATCGACCTCGCTTGCGGGCCCGGCTCCATCGCCACCCGGGCGCACGCGAAGTTCCCGAGCACGGAGATCGTCGGCGTCGACCTCGACCCGTTCCTGCTGGAGCTCGCCCGCCAAGCAGTCCCCGGTGTCATGTTCGCCGAGGCCGACCTCCGCGCGCCGGACTGGGACGAGGTCCTCGGTGCCGACCCGGTCGACGCAGTCTGCTCGGCGACCGCCCTGCACTGGCTCGACCCGGCCGACCTCACCACGCTCGCGCAGACTCTCGCCACCCGGATCCGTCCCGGCGGCGTCTTCCTCAACGCGGACACGATGCGCCTCGGCCCGACCGAGGTCCCCCGGCTCGACGAACTCGCCGTCGCCCTCCGCGACCAGATCTGGACCGACTCCCACGCGGCCGGCGTCGAGGACTGGGCGACCTGGTGGAACGCTGCCGCCGAGGAGCCCGCGTTCGCCGGCCTCCTGGCCGAACGCGAGCGCCGCTTCGCCGATCGGCACAAGGGCCGCGCCATCACCCTCACCGATACCCAGAACGCCTTCCACAAGGCCGGCTTCGCCGAGGTCGCCGTTCTCGGTCAGGTCGCCGACAAGCACCTGTTCGCCGCCATCCGCTGACGGTCCCGCAACGACGAAGGCGCCGCACCCCCGAGCGGGATGCGGCGCCTTCGGTACGTACCGGGAACTCAGTACCGGGGAACTCAGTACCGGTAGTGGTCCGACTTGTACGGGCCCTCGACGGGGACGCCGAGGTACTCGGCCTGCTCCTTGCTCAGCTCGGTCAGCTTCACGCCGAGCGCGTCCAGGTGCAGCCGGGCGACCATCTCGTCCAGGTGCTTCGGCAGCACGTAGACGTCGGTCGGGTACTCGGCGGTCTTCACGAACAGCTCGATCTGCGCCAGCACCTGGTTGGTGAACGAGTTCGACATCACGAACGACGGGTGCCCGGTCGCGTTGCCGAGGTTCAGCAGCCGGCCCTCGGACAGGATGATCACGGTGTGCCCGTCGGCGAACCGGAACTCGTCGACCTGCGGCTTGATCGTGACCCGCTCGATGCCGGCGGTCTTGTACAGGCCGGCCATGTCGATCTCGTTGTCGAAGTGGCCGATGTTGCCGACGATCGCCTGGTGCTTCATCCGCGCCATGTGGTCGGCGGTGATGACGTCCTTGTTACCGGTCGTCGTGATGAAGATGTCGGCGGTCCCGACGACGTCGTCGAGGGTGGTGACCTGGTAGCCGTCCATCGCGGCCTGCAGCGCGCAGATCGGGTCGATCTCGGTGACGACGACCCGGGCGCCCTGGCCCCGCAGCGACTCGGCGCAGCCCTTGCCGACGTCGCCGTAGCCGGCCACGACCGCGACCTTGCCGCCGATCAGGACGTCGGTGGCGCGGTTGATGCCGTCGATCAGCGAGTGCCGGCAGCCGTACTTGTTGTCGAACTTCGACTTGGTCACCGAGTCGTTGACGTTGATCGCCGGGAACAGCAGCGCGCCGGCCTTGTGCATCTCGTACAGCCGGTGCACACCGGTGGTGGTCTCCTCGGTGACGCCCTTGATGCCGGCGCCGATCGTGGTCCACTTGCCCTTGCTCTGCTCCAGCGAGCGGGTGAGCAGGGACAGCACGACGCCGTACTCCTCGGACTCCGCGGTCGACGGGTCCGGCACGACGCCGGCCTTCTCGAACTCGGTGCCCTTGTGGACGAGCATGGTGGCGTCGCCGCCGTCGTCCAGGATCATGTTCGGGCCGTCGGCGCCCGGCCAGGTCAGCGCCTGCTCCGTGCACCACCAGTACTCCTCCAGCGTCTCGCCCTTCCAGGCGAAGACCGGCACACCGGCCGGCGCGTCGGCGGTGCCGTCCGGGCCGACGACGACCGCGGCGGCGGCGTGGTCCTGGGTGGAGAAGATGTTGCAGGACACCCAGCGCACCTCGGCGCCGAGCGCCGTCAGCGTCTCGATCAGCACGGCGGTCTGGATGGTCATGTGCAGCGAGCCCATGATCTTCGCGCCGGCCAGCGGCTTGCTGTCGCCGTACTGCGCGCGCATCGCCATCAGGCCGGGCATCTCGTGCTCGGCGAGCCGGATCTCCTTGCGACCGAACTCGGCCAGCCCGAGGTCTGCCACCTTGTAGTCGAACGTCATGCGGTTGCCGCTCCCTTGAGGGTGTCGGTGTGAAGTCTTCGGAGACGAGGCTAGCGGTGTGGGGCGGCCGGGGTGGGTACTGGGTAGGCATTCCTGACACCGAAATGTCAGGATGAACCTCATGCGCATCACCGAGGCCGCAAAACAGCTGGGGACGACACCCCGCATGCTGCGCTACCGGGAGGCGCTCGGCCTGCTGCCCCGGACGCGCATCGGCCGCACCTCACAGCGCCAGTACGACGACCGCGATCTCGCCGCGGTCCGGCTGGCCCTCGAGCTCGAACGCCGCTACGACGTGACCCCGGCCGCCCTCGCCTTCGCCCTCAAGGCCCTGGCCGAACCGTCCGTCGCCGCGGACCTGCGCAACCTCGGCTACCGCACCGGCCGCCTCACCGCACCCCCGAGCCCGGCCGAGATCGACCGCGAACGGGCACTGCACTGGCTCGGCCGCTCCGGCGTCCTGCCCCCACCACCCCAACGCCCCCGCTGAACCACCACCAGCCACCGCCGCCCCGTCCCCGTCCGGCCCGGTCCCCGTCCGGCGGTCCGGTCCGCCGGCCCGGTCCGGTCCGCGTTTCATGGGTTAACCCGGCGGATGCAGGGTTGGCCCACGGAATTTTGGTGGGTGAACCCTGCACCTGGTGGGTTAACCCATGAAACGCCGACGGCCGACGGCGAGCGGGGGCGGGGGCGGGGACGGGGGTGGGGGTGGGGGTGGGGGTGGGGACCGGGGGGTGGGTTAGTGGGAGGGGGCCTCGGGGACGGCGGGGCGTTCTTCGCGGACGTAGCCTTCGACGTAGATGTCGGGTTCCAGGTAGATGTGGACCGACATCGGCTCGGCTTCGCGGACCGCTTGCTCGGCGGCGTTGATCGTCTGCGCGACCACGGCCGCGTCGGTGGTCGGCTCGACCCCCAGCTTGGCGGCGACCAGGACCTCTTCCGGGCCGAGGTGCAGGGTCTTGATGTGGATCAGCTTCTGCACGCCCGGGGTGTTCTCGATCGCGGCGACGATCTTCTGCTGCGCCTCCCGGGTGGCCGACTCGCCGAGCAGCAGCGACTTCATCTCGATCGCGAGGAAGATCGCCACCACGACCAGCAGCGCGCCGATCGCCATCGAGCCCACGCCGTCCCACACACCGTTGCCGGTGACAAGCGTCAGGACCACGCCGATGAGCGCCAGCACCAGACCGGTGAGCGCGGCGAAGTCCTCGAGCAGGATCACCGGCAGCTCCGGCGACCGGGCCTGCCGGACGAACTTGGCCCAGCCGACCTGACCGCGGACCTTGTTCGCCTCGACGATCGCGGTCCGGAACGACAGCGTCTCCATGATGATCGCGGCCACCAGCACCACGACCGGGACCCACTTCCAGTTCTCGATCGGGTGCGGGTCGTGGATCTTGTGGTAGCCCTCGTACAGCGCGAACAGGCCACCGACGCTGAACAGCACGATCGCGACGATGAACGAGTAGACGTACCGCTCCCGGCCGAAGCCGAACTGGTGCAGCTCGTCCGCCTCCCGCCGGGCCCGCTTGCCGCCGACCAGCAGCAGCACCTGGTTGCCCGCGTCGGCGACCGAGTGGATCGCCTCGGCCAGCATCGAGGCCGACTGGGTGAGCCCCCAGGCGGCGAACTTGGTGACCGCGATTCCGGTGTTCGCCAGCAGTGCCGCGACGACGGCCTTGGTACCGCCACCAGCCATGTTGGTTCGTCCTCTACTGTTTCGGGGGGCCTCGAGAGCTCGCCGGAATCAGCGAGCGGACACGACGAACGCCGTGCCGGAACCACGCAGGGTACAGGGTCCCTCGGGTCCTCGGACGAACGCGGACTGCCCGGCGGACAACGACTCGGTCACCTCGATGCCCTCGGCACCGACCGTGACGGTTCCGTCCACCACAGCGACGATCCGCGGACCCTCGGCGTTCACGGTGAGCGGTTCCGCGCCGACGTCGGCCCGGCGGACCGCGAAGTACGCGCAGCCGGTCTCGTACCGGGTGATGCCGGCCGCCTCCGCGGTGCCCTCGAGGACCGGGTCGGCCAGCGCTTCGAAGTCGACCACGGAGACGAGCTCAGGGACGTCGATGTGCTTGCGGGTCAGGCCGCCACGGAGCACGTTGTCCGAGTTCGCCATCACCTCGAAGCCGGTCCCGCGCAGGTACGCGTGCACGTTGCCGGCCGGGAGGTAGACCGCCTGGAACCGGTCCAGCCGGACCCGGTTGAGCAGCAGGGCAGCGAGTACGCCCGGGTCGTCGGGGAAGTCGGCGGCCAACTGGTCCAGGGTCGCGGCCTCCACCGCGAACGCGTCCCCGGCATACCGGCGGCAGGCTTCACCGAGGGCGGTGACCTGCGGACGGATCGCGTCCCGGTCGCTGCTCATGAACGCCGTGAAGGCCTCCCGGAGCTTGCCGTCGCGCAGCAGGTCGGTGAGGCCGGACAGCTCCTCGGCCGCCAGCGCGTCCAGGAATGCCACGGTCCGCTCCAGCGGCCGGAAGCCGACCAGCGCGTCGAACGGCTCGAGCGCGATCAGGATCTCCGGCTTCGGCCAGGCGTCCTTGTAGTTGCGGTCGGCCGCGTCCTTCGGGATGCCGGCCGCCTCGTCCCGGGCGTACCCCTCCACGGCCTGCTCGGGCGACGGGTGCGCCTGGATCGACAACGGCTGCGCGGCGGCCAGGATCTTGGCCAGGAACGGGAACCGCCCGTCGAAGCGCAGCGCGGTCTCCTCCCCCAGCGTCTCTGTCGGCTGCGAGCTGACCACGTCGTACAGCGCCTCGCCGCTCGGCAGGATGGAGGACGCCGACTCGTGCGCCCCCATCCACAGCTCGGCCTGCGGCTTGCCGTCCGGCGTGCTACCGGTCAGCGCCGGGATCGCGGTGAGCGACCCCCAGGCGTAGTCGCGGATCGTGTTCGAGAGTTTGGCTACCACGCCGGATCCACCGCCGGGTTGCCCGGAGCGGCCGGGGTGTCGGCGACGGCGGTGCCGTACCGGCCGAGACCGATGCCGAGGTACGCCGCGGCGTACCGGCCGTGCTGGGTGAGCGCTGCGTACCGCGCGATGTCGGTCCCGCTGGCCTGCCGGACGATGTGCACGCGGACGTCGTGCCGCTCCGCCTTCTCCTCCAGCTGGCGACGGTGCTCGGCCACGCCCGCGTCCTCGACGCCGTCGTCCAGGATGACCAGGCCGGGCCGCAGTTCCTCCGCCTGGTCGAACGGGTCGGCGAACAGGTCGCGCGGCGGCTGGTTCAGGACCGGCAGCAGGTGACCCGCGTCGGCGGCGAGTGCCGGGCGACCGCTGGCCAGCCGCAGCGCCTCGACCACCCGCCGGGCGGCCCGCGCGGCCAGGACGGAACCGCCCCAGACCAGCGGCAGCGCGTCGGCGAGCATCAGGGACAGGTCCTTGGCCGGGTTCGACGCCACGTCGTTGTTCGGCGAGCACTCGATCGCGACGTCGTCCAGCAGGGTCGCGACCGCCTTGGCGTCGACGACCGGGCCGAGCTCCATCTGGTGCAGGCCCTGCAGGACCGCGACCGCCGCGGCCAGCTGGTCGTCGGACTGCGACGGCAACCGGATCGCGTGCCGGGACCCCGCCGACGCCTGGGCGACCGGCGAGTTCTCCGGACAGGCGACCATCAGGCCACAGCCGCGGCGGACCGCCTCGGACGCGGCGGACGTCGCCTCCGGGTCGTCGGTGCTGCCACCGAGCACGATCACCAGGTCGAGCGGGCCGGTCCAACCCGGCAGACCCGGACCGGGCCAGGCCACGAACGGCACCGGGCAGACCGGTTCGAGCACGGCGCGGACCAGCCGCGCGTCCCGGCCGGCGGCCACGACCGCGCGGGGCCGGAAGCCGTCCGAGTCCAGCCCGGCCAGCACCTCCTCGGCCGCGTCGATCTCGGCCCGGACCCGGGCTCCGGCGCCGGCCAGCCGGCGCAACAGGTGGTCGGTCGCCTCGAGCGCGGCCGGGTCGTCCAGCCGCGAGTCGTCGAAGGAGCTCATCGGTGGTCGTCGGCCTCTTTGGTCTCACGGGCTTCGTCGATCAGCAGTACGGGGATGTCGTCCCGTACCGGGTAGGCCAGCGCGCAGCCGGCGTTGGTGCAGACCAGTTCGCTCGCCTCGTCGTCCACCCGGAACTCCGACCGGCACTTGGGGCAGACCAGGATGCTGAGCAGGTCCGGGTCCAGATTGACTGCCATTCAGTTCTCCTCCACCGGTGCGCCGGTGATCAGGGCCAGTACTTCGTCACGGACACGTGCCATCGTGGCAGCGTCCCCGGCCTCGACGTTCAGCCGGAGCAGCGGCTCGGTGTTCGACGCGCGCACGTTGAACCACCACTCTTCCGCGTCCACGGTCAGGCCGTCCAGGTGGTCCACGGTAACGCCGTCGCGGCCCGCGTAGGTGTCCTCGATCGCCGCGACCGTCGCGGCCGGGTCGTCCACCCGGTTGTTGATCTCGCCGGAGGCCACGTACCGCTCGTACTTCGCGAACACCTCGCTGGCCGGCCGGTCCTGCTCACCGACCGCGGCGAGCACGTGCAACGCCGCGAGCATGCCGGTGTCGGCCCGCCAGAAGTCGCGGAAGTAGTAGTGCGCCGAGTGCTCGCCACCGAAGACGGCGTCCGTCTCGGCCATCTGCGCCTTGATGTACGAGTGGCCGACGCGGGCCCGGACCGGCGTACCGCCGTGCTCGGTGATCAGCTCGGGCACCGCCTTGGAGGTGATCAGGTTGTGGATCACCGACGAGCCCGGGTGCTTGGCCAGCTCGCGGACGGCGACGGCCCCGGTGATCGCGCTCGGCGAGATCGGGTCACCTTGCTCGTCCACCACGAAGCAGCGGTCCGCGTCGCCGTCGAAGGCGAGACCGAGATCGGCGCCGACCTCGCGGACCTTGGCCTGCAGGTCGACCAGGTTCTTCGGGTCCAGCGGGTTCGCCTCGTGGTTCGGGAAGTTGCCGTCCAGCTCGAAGTACAGCGGGACGATCTCGACCGGGCCGGTGGCGAACACGGCCGGGACGGTGTGCCCGCCCATTCCGTTGCCGGCGTCCACGACGACCTTGAGCGGGCGGATCCCGGTCAGGTCGACGAGCTCGTTCAGGTGGTCGGCGTACGCGGTGAGCAGGTTCTTCCGGGTCACCTTCCCCGGGACCGGGACGCCCGCGGGTGGCTCGGTCAGCGACTTGGCCACCAGGTCCGCGATGTCGCGCAGCCCGGACTCCGCACCGACCGGGGACGCGCCGGCCCGGCAGAGCTTGATGCCGTTGTACTTGGCCGGGTTGTGGCTGGCGGTGAACATCGCGCCGGGGAGCTGGAGCCGCCCGGAGGCGAAGTACAGCTGGTCGGTGGAGGCCAGGCCGATGTCGACCACGTCCGCGCCGGTACTGGTCACGCCCTCGGCGAAGGCGGCCGCGAGCCCCGGGCTGGACGGCCGCATGTCGTAGCCGACCACCACGGCGCCCGGACCGGCCAGGACGTCCAGGACCTCGACGAACGCGGCCCCGGCCGCCCGGGCCACCGACTCGTCCAGCTCGTCCGGGACGACCCCGCGCACGTCGTACGCCTTGAAGATCGCAGCAACGTCAACCATGCGTGGACCCTATCCGGCGCAGGGCGTGCCTGCGGAACCAGGCACGCCCTGCCGAGACGACGGAGCCGGGTCAGGCCTGCTCGAACCAGCCCGGGTTCTTCCGGTGGTGCACCGTCGGCAGCTGCCGCGGGCTGGTCGGCGCGGCCCAGCGGACCGAGTTCGCCAGGATCCGCTGGATCTCCGGCTGGTGGTAGGTCGGGTACTCCTGGTCGCCCGGCCGGAAGTAGAACACCCGGCCCTGGCCACGGCGGTAGCAGCAGCCGGACCGGAACACCTCGCCGCCGGTGAACGAGCTGACGAAGACCAGCTCGTCCGGCTGCGGGATGTCGAACAACTCGCCGTACATCTCCTCGCGCTCGATCACCAGCGGGTGCGGGACCCCCTGCGCGATCGGGTGCCCGGCGGCGACCGTCCAGATCAGCTCGCGGTCGTTCTCGGACCGCCAGTCCAGCGAGCAGGTGGTGCCCATCAGCTTGATGAAGATCTTCGAGAAGTGCGCCGAGTGCAGGGCGATCAGGCCCATCCCGGACAGCACGTGCTTCTGTACCCGCTCCACCACGGCGTCGTCCACGTCGCCGTGCGCGCGGTGCCCCCACCAGGTGAGCACGTCGGTGTCGGCCAGCACCTCCTCGGTCAGGCCGTGCTCGGGCTGCTGCAGCCACGCCGTCCGGACGACGACGTCGGCGCCGAGCTGCTCGCGGAGCGCGGCCGCGATCGTCTCGTGCATGGTGTCGGGGTACACCTTCTGGACCGCGGCGTCGTCCTGCTCGTGGACGTTCTCGCCCCAGACGGTCACGCGGATCGGGTCAGCCATGGAGTACTACCTCTCGTCCGGCCTGCGCCGAGGCGTAGCAGGCGTCGATGATCTCGGTCCGGACCAGGGCCTCGGAACCGTTGTGCCTGGTCCAGTCACCGCTCAGTACGGTGGCGACGAACTCGCTGACCACGGCGCGGTGGCCGAGGCCGGCGCCGGTGGCGGGCTTCACCTCGGCGGGCACGCCCGCGACGTCGGTGAAGATCTTCAGGGTGTCGGTGGTGGTGTAGTTCTGGACCTCGATCTTGGCGCCGCCCTCGGTCCCGAACAGCTCGATGCCGAAGTTGTCGCCCGGCGCCCGGTAGGTGGCCCAGCTGGTCTCCAGCTGCAGCGCGCCGCCGCCCTCGAGCCGCAGGTACGCGGTGGCCAGGTCCTCCACCTCGAACTTCGAGCCCAGCGTGTCGATCGTCGGCCGGATCGCGTTGCTCGAGCTGCCCCGGCCGCGCGGGCCGAGCTCGGCGAACGTGTTCGCGCTGACCGTGGTCACCTTCGGCTCGTTCAGCAGGTGCAGGGCCAGATCGAGGATGTGCACGCCGAGGTCGATCAGCGGGCCGCCGCCGGACAGCTCGCGGTTGGTGAACCAGCCGCCCATGCCGGGGATGCCGTTGCGGCGCATCCAGTGCGCCTTCGCGTAGTACACCCGGCCGAGCAGGCCCTCGTCGATCTGGTGCTTCAGGACGGCGACGTCACCCCGCTCGCGGTGGTTGAAGATCACCTTCAGCACCTTGCCGGCCTTCTCCGCCGCCGCGACCATCTGCTCGCCCTCGGCGACGGTCCGCGCCAGCGGCTTCTCGCAGAGGACGTGCAGACCCTTGTCCAGCGCCGCCAGCGCGATCGGCGCGTGCAGCTGGGTCGGGGTCCCGATGCTGACCGCGTCCAGCCCGCCGGCCTGCAGCAGGTCCTCCCACCGCTCGTACAGGTTCGGGACCAGGTGCTTGGTCCCGAGCTCCTTCAGCAAGTCCTGCTCGAGGCCCGCCAGCGCGACCACCTCGACGTCGGGCAACTCCGAGAAGGCCTGCAGGGCGGTCCGCCCCGCAAACCCGAGCCCGATCACTCCCACGCGCAACTTTTGATCGTTCACACCGAGAATCCTTCCGACGCCTGACAACGTGGTCAACCTCATCCCACGCTACGAAACATTTCCCAACACCACGTCCTGGGGGAAATCGGGCGCGTCGCGGTACCGGGTGGGGCGGGAGGCGTCGGCCGGGACGCGAGGGACCGCAAGGGGCGGCAACGGCGGGGGTGTCGGGTGAGCTATGTCATGCCGCGGGATCGCGACGACCCCGGTTCTTCGGACGGCTTTCAGGCTTGTTCGGAACTGCCCGAGTCGCGGATGACCCGCAGATGGCCGCGGCGAGCGACCTCGACCGGTCCCCCGCCCGTCCCGGTCTTCGGGGCCTGGTTCCGGGGTGCCTGGTTCCTGGGCGCCTGGTCCCGAGGGAGCGGACGGGCCGCCTCACGGACCGCGTTGGCCAGCGCTTCCAGGTCGTCGGACGACGGGCCGGCCGCCGCCGGGTCCGGAGCCAGCCGGATCACCTCCCAGCCGTTCGGCGCGGTGAGGCGGTCGGCGTGGTCGGCGCAGAGGTCGTAGCAGTGCGGTTCCGCGTACGTCGCGAGCGGGCCGAGCACGCAGGTCGAGTCCGCGTAGACGTAGGTGAGCGTCGACACGGCCGGCCGATGACAGGCGGCGCGCGAACAGATCCTGGCGATGCTCACGACCAGACGCTACCCCCACTAGGCTGATCGCGTGACCGAGGCTCGCCGTCATCGCAGGCACATCGACCGCCACGGCCGGGGCATGCTCGGCCCGATCAGCCGTCCCAGCAGCTTCGCGCCGCGCGGACTGCCGCTGCAGAGATCCACCGCGGCCCAGTTCGACGAGGTGGTCGCGGTCGAGGTGACGCGGCTGGAGAAGCGGCTGCCGCAGGTGGTGGCGCGGGTCGAGTTCGCCATCGAGGACGTCCCGAACCTGGACGCCGACGCGGGCGAGATCCCGCTCACCCACTCCACCGGCGGCACCTCCCACGAGCCGTACCGCATCGTCGTCTTCCGCCGCCCGATCGAGCTCCGGGCCGAAAGGTCCGGCACCGGCCTGTCCTGGCTGGTCCGCTCGGCCCTCGTCCTCGAACTGGCCGACGTCCTGGCCCTCTCCCCCGAACAAATAGACCCCGACTTCGACTCCGACGAAGACTGAGGCCCAGGGTTCGAGGGTCAGCGGAGGGCGGCTCGGACGTCGGGTTCGGCGCCTAGTTGGGCGCGGAAGACGAGGGAGGTCGTCAGCGGCCAGGCGGCGACCTGGGGGACGTCGTCCTCCTTGGGTTCGGCCGCCGGCATCAGAGTGACGCCCGCGTGCAGGGCACCCTTGAGTTGCTCGACCATCAGGTACGTCGGCCTGGTCTGCGGCTTGAAGGTGATCAGGTTGGTGGCGCCGCCGACCACGTCGAGGGAGCGGGCCTGGATCACCTTGTTCGCCGCGTCCCGGAGCTCGAAGCGGACGCCGGCCGTCTCGCCCGGTGCCGTCACCTGCAGGACCGCGGGCTGGTCGTGCGGCGGGAGCACCAGGTACCCCGGGCCGCTCAGCGACTCGGTCGCGCCGATGGTGGCGAACTCGGTCACCGACGCGTCCGTCATCCGCGCGGACGCCGTGATCGGCTGGTCCGAGTCGATCGTCACCGCCGACGCGTCCCCGTGCAGCGCCTTGTCGAGCCGGAGCACCTTGACCGAACCGGCCGGGATCTGCACCGTCGCCAGGCCGGCCGGCTTGAACGGACCGTTGGGACCGTTCACCGTCAACGCCGCCGTCGCCTGCAGGTCGGTCGGGTTCAACAGGGTGAGGATGCGGACGCCGCCGCCCGGCGCCAACCCGGGCACGACCACCTTCTCGGCCGGCGCGGCCGACGGGTTGATCCAGTCGACACCGGCCGGGGTCTTGCCGTTCATCGCGTTGTCCCGCAGGGCCGGCGCGACCCGGCCGCCGGACGACACCACCCGCAACGCCAGATCGCGCTGCCCCGGTGCCACCTGGCCCAGGTAGATCTCGGCCGTCCCCCGTGCCGGGACCACGACGCCGCGCGCGTTCGGGGCGTCCAGCGGCCCGGATCCGGCGTAAACGGTGACGCTGACCTCGGCGTTGATGCTGTCCAGGTTCGTCAGGACCAGCACGTCACGGCGGCCCGGTGCGGCCGAGGCGCCGACGAACCAGAAGTCGGAGCCCGGGGTCTGGCAGGTCACGCTCGCCATCCCGCGGTTCACGCCGTCGGTGGCCGTCGTCGTACTGGTCGCGGCCGTCCCCGCGGCGAGTGGGCCGGTGCCCTGGATCGCCAGCGGGTCCAGCTTCGCGGTCTTGGCGGTGGACGCGATGCGGCCGCGGACCAGGACAGAGCCGACCGGGTTCCCGGTCGAGGCGAGCGGCGCGATCGACAGCGGCGCCTCCTCGCCCGCGGCGGTCGGCGTGCCCGCGGGCAACGTCGGGGCGACCGCGTTCACCCAGTTCTGCAGCTTCACCCCGGCACCGGGGACGGGGCAGGCGAGCGCCGTCCGGTTCACCACCGTGCGGGTCGGCTCCTCGACGCCCTCGGCGCGGGTCGACGGGTCCTTCGCCTGGGTCACGACGCCGAGCCCGGCCAGGACGGCCAGGGCGAGCAGGCACACGGCCAGCCGGATCCGGGAGTCCGAGAGCAGTCTGATCACGGCGTTCTCCTCGCGTGCGTCCCCTGCGGTACCGCGACCGTCCGGCGCGCGGTCGGCAGGCAGGAGATCAGGGCGATCAGCCAGGCGACGATGCCGAGGATGCGCCAGATGCTCCGCGTCTCGGCCTCGATCGGGGTCTGGCCCTGGACCTTGGTCCGGTCGACCAGCCAGGAGGCGTCACCGTCGGTCGCGGACGCGCGGGTCAGACCGGGCAACGAGTCGAGCGTCGACATCAGCGTCGGGTCCACCGGCGCCGGCAGGTACACGTAGTCGATCGCGAGCGCGGCCAGCTGCCGCCCCTCCTCACCGGTCCCACCGCCGCCGAGCGCGGACAGCACATCGGTGATGGGCTTGGCCTGCTCGGGCTTCGGTGAGGCCTCGAGCGACCCCATCCGCGGCCCGCCCTCGCGGACCAGCGAGAACCGGGTCGGGTTCGTGCCGTCCTTGCGTACGACCAGGATCGACGCGTTCTGCGGTGGCTCCTGCGAGGACATCAGGTACGCCGGGAGGTCCTGCGCCGGGCCTCGCCACAACGGGCCGTCGGCGCCGCGGACCAGCCAGAACCCGGAGATCACCAGGGTCGCGACGAGCACCAGCCCGAGCACGCCCTGGACGATCAGCTCGGACGACTTCCCGACCGAGTCCCAGGCGACCGTCACGGCGAGGATCCAGCCGGCCGTCATCAGGAACATCAACGGCCCGCTGCCACCACCGAGCCGGCTGGCCACCAACGTGCCCGCCAGACCGGCCAGGGCGGCGAACCACCCGAGCAACTCGTACCGCTGCCGCGACTCGCGGGTCACGGCCAGCAGCGCGACCAGGATCAATGGCACCGCGAGCCACCACGGGGTCGGCCCGCCCACCGGCGTACCGGTCAACAGGTTCGCCAGGCTGTCGCCCGGTCCGACGGCCGCGGTCGGCGGACCACCCGCCTCCTGGCCGAGGCGTGACGGGTGCAGCACCAGCTGGATCGTCCAGGGCAGGACCAGGACGAGGCCGAGGACGACCGAGAACACCAGCTGCCGGCCCTGCCGCCGCCAGCCGAATCCGGCCAGCGCACCCACCAACAGCACCACCGCGACGAGCAGACCGAGCGACGGCGTGAAAGCGAACAAGACCGCCAGGCAGATCCCGGTGAACCACGCGGCCCGCCAACTGCCCTGGATCACCACGCGCCGGCGTCGAGCCACCGTGTGGACAGCGGCACCGAGCAACGGCAACACGATCGCGGCCACGCAAGTCCCGAGCCGGCCCTGCGACACCGCGCCGTTGGTGAACACGGCCAGCCCGTACGCCGCGGCGCCCCAGGCTCGCGCGACCCGGTCGACCACGAAGGCCCGCAACAACGCCCACGCGGCCAACGCGGCCAGCGGTACGGCACCGAGCAGGACGACGTTCGTCGCGCCGGACGGACCGAAGGTGATCGTCGACAGCGCCCAGAACTGCGCCAGCCAGGCGGGTGGAGTCACGCCGGCCGGAGCCGCGGCGGCCGCATGCCAGAGCGCGCCAAGAGTCTCGTGCGGCGGCAGCAGCAAGGGAGACCGCAGGACGCCACTCCCGATCAAGCCACGAGCGGCAACGACAGCACCGATCGCCAGGAACACCCAGGCCACCAGGAACGGCCGCCGGATCAGCTGCCGCCGCCATCTCGGCTGGTCCACCGCGACGCGGGCCGTGCTCTTCGCCCGGCGCGCAGAGGTGACGGGCTGCTCCTCCGGCTCGTCCGCCCACGCTTCGCGGAGCCGCTCGGAGATCGTGCTACCGGTCTCCTCCAGGTTGTGCCGCAGCGCGTGGACCGACCTGGAGAACAAAGTCTTGAAGCTGTCGTACGGCACCCTGTTCAGCCGGCGCCGGTCCTTGCGGGCCTGGGTCCAGCCACCGGCCAGCACCGTACCGAGCAACGCGGTCCACTCGTCCACCGCACCCGACGGCGTCTTGCCCAGGACGAACCACGCCGAGCGGAGGATCGTGCCGAGCAGGAAACGCAGCAGGAGCAGCGGCAGCAACTTGCCGGGCGCGTTGGCCAGCACGGTGTAGTACGCGTGGGCACGGTCCAGCTGGTACGCGTGCCGGCGGGTGCCCGCGAGAGCGCGCTCACCGGTTGCCGCGGCCTGCGCGTGGTACACGACCGCGTCGGGCGCGACACCGACCTGAAAGCCGGCCTTGCTGGCCCGCCAGCCGAAGTCGATGTCGTCGCGGAACATCGGCAGCCGCGGGTCGAACCCGTTCAGCGCCTCCCAGACGTCCCGGCGGACGAGCATGCCGGCCGAGCTGACCGCGAGCACCTGCCGGACCTGGTCGTGCTGGCCCTGGTCGAGCTCGCCGTTCTCGATCCCGGTGTCGCGGCGGCCGCCGAGCGAGGTAGTGACGCCGACCTCGAGCAGTTCGCGGTCCCGCGGCCACAACCGCAGCTTCGGGCCCCAGATCCCGGTCTCCGGCGACAAAGTGGCCTGGAGCAACAAGTGCTCCAGCGCCTTCGGGGCCGGCGCGCAGTCGTCGTGCAGCAGCCAGAGCCACTCGACCACGGGCATGTGCCCGTCGTCGCCGTACGGCCCGACCGCGGACGGGATCGACGCGAACCCGACCGCCTCCAGGCCGCGGGAGACCGCGGTACCGAACCCGGTGCGGGCGGACACGCCCACCACCGGCTCGACCCCGGGCATCGCGGCGAGCAGTTCGGCGGTTTCGTCGGTGGAGCCGGTGTCGACCGCGATCAGCCGCTCGGGCCGGCGGTCGAGCGCCCACAGCGCCTCGGTCAGCCGGGGCAGCCAGGCGGCTCCCTCGTGGCCGACCACGACCGCGGTGACGACGTGCCGGACCGGAGCGCGACCCATCGGGTCATGCGTGAGGCCGGTCGGGACATCGACGGCGTCGAAGAAGTCCCAGCCGGCCGGAGCTTCGGATTCCATCTGCTGCGGGTACACCTTCAGGGGAACGGAGCGGCCTGTCGTGACCAATTCGAGACCACGGCGAGGACTCACCATACGCGAAGTTGCCCGGGTCGTGTCCGGTCGTCCCGATGACGACCCTCGGACGGCGCCGAGACGACGCCGGAAGCTGTGGAGGAAGCCGCGACCACGGCCGGAAAAGCCGCGGGCCCCGGTGGACGATGTCCGGCCGGGGCCTCGCGCGGAAGCTCTGTTGTCGGTTTTGTCAGCCCTGCTGCTCAGGCCTTGGCGATCGTGCGGCCGTCCGCACCGGCGACGGCGGGGGTGGCAGGGCACCACCGTCCGTCGGTCCGTGTAGGTGTGTCTAGACGGCCCTCTTCTTCAGCTTGCGGCGCTCCCGCTCCGACAGCCCGCCCCAGATTCCGAAGCGTTCGTCGTTCTGCAATGCGTACTCGAGGCACTCGCCCCGGACGTCACAGCCGAGGCAGACCTTCTTCGCCTCGCGCGTGGATCCACCTTTTTCCGGGAAGAAAGCCTCTGGATCGGTCTGGGCACACAGCGCCCTTTCCTGCCAGCTCGGCTCCTCCTCGATCGCCTCACCGTCGACAATCGCCATCAGCTCTGTCACGGTACGACCTCCTCGACCCTGTTCGTTCCCCTGTCACATGTGGGTTTGCGGGCCCACATGCCTGACCTCGTCCGTCCTGCGCTCTGCAACGGTCCCCGATACCGAGTGTCCAACGAACGACACGGTTGAAATTACATTCCTGCAATCCACGAAAGTCAAGCCGTGGTCTGCTATTGGCGGTATCCGCAACACGGCTGCAAAAGAACGAGAGGCCTGTGGACACAGGCCTCTCGGGCTCGCCGAACTCTCGCGTCCGCGGCCGGATCCCGGCTGACCGGAGCGCTTTTTTCCTTCCCTGGCAGGCATTCGCCCACCTCGGTGCCGGCCCGCCGGGGGATTTCGTCCCCCGGCGTGCTGTGCACCGGACGGCGAAAAACGCCGCCCGTACAGGGAAATTCGCTGGTTCAGGAAGGCTGGGACCACCAGCCCTGGTTGTTCCCCTGACCCGGCTGCTGGTCGCCGTCCTTCGGCGCGTCCTCGACCCGCGGCTCCACCCGGGTCTCGTCGGCGGCCTCGGTCTCCGGCTGCGCCGCGGCCTGCTGCGGCTCGGCGGCCGGCTGCGGCTCCTCGCCCTGCCAGCTGCCGTCGCCCTGCGGCCAGGTCTGCTGCTCCTGCTGACCCGACCACTCCGGCTCGGCCTGCGGCTGCGCCTGCTCCGGCTGGCTCGACCACTCCTGCTGGCCCTGCTGGCCGTACTGCTCCTGGCCGGACCACTGCTGCTCGGGCTGCTGCTGCTCGTGCTGCGGCAGGTCGTGCTGCTCGCGCTGCTGGTCGGCGTCACCGGACCACTGCTGCTGCTCCTGCGGCCACTGCTGCGCCGCCTGCTCCTGGCCGCCCCACTGCTGCTGGCCCTCGGGGCTCCACTGCTGGGTCGGCTCGGTGCCTTGGCCCTCGGCGGACCACGCCTGCTCGGCCTGGCGGCCCTCGCCCTCACCGGCGGACCAGGCCTGCTGCTGCTCGCCCTGGTTCCAGCCCTGCTCCTGCGGCCACTGGTTGTCGCCCTGCTGGGCCGCCGCGTACCCACCGGCCGCACCCGCGCCGGCACCGGCGGCAGCCGCGCCGTACTGGCCGTACTGGCCCTGGCCACCCTGCTCGGCCTGGCCGTACTGCCCGTACTGACCCTGTTGGCCCTGCTGGCCGTACTGCCCCTGCTGGCCGTACTGGCCCTGCTGCGGGAACTGGCCCTGCTGGCCGTACTGGTTCTGGCCGGCGAACTGGCCCTGCTGCGGCTTCGGGGCGCGTGCCGGGGCGGGCAGCGCCTGGAAGGTCTTCAGGATGTAGAGCCCGGCGGCCGCGTACAGCGTCAGGCCGGCGAGCGCGTAGACGAAGCCGACGATCTTCAGGCCGGCCGTGGTCGTCTCGTTGAACCCGGCGAACGCGGTGATCAGGCCGATCAGCAGGATCAGGCCGAGGATCACCAGCGCCGCGAGGGTCACGAGCCGGGCGTTGGGCGTCCGCTCACCGGCCTCCGTCACCAGCCAGACCGATGCGGCGAGCGAGATCAGCAGCACCAGTGCGGTGAGTCCAGGTGGGGTGAGCGTGCCTTGGACGCCACCGGCGGCGGCGGTGAAGCCCGCGCCACCGACGAACAGCCGGATCAGCGAGGCCAGCGCCACCAGGCCGGCGAAGGCGAGCAGGATGTACGCGACCGGCTCTCTGAGCTTTTTGGTTGCGTCGGTGACCACGAGGGCTCCTCGGGATGTTGGGGGGCCGTGCAACTGACGGATTACACACTTCGGACCCACGGCAGCATAGTCGTGCGGTGGTTCGCCGCATTGACGACTCGGGCAGACTCTTCCCATGCGATTGACAGTGCTGGCCGGTGGTATCGGCGGTTCCACCTTCCTCCGTGGCCTGCTGACGGCCCGACCGGACGCCGAGATCACCGTGATCGGGAACACCGCGGACGACATCACCCTGTTCGGCCTGCGGGTCTGCCCGGACCTGGACACGGTGATGTACACCCTCGGCGGCGGGATCTCGAAGGAGCGCGGCTGGGGCCGGGAGGACGAGAGCTGGGTGATCAAGGAGGAGCTCGCCGCGTACAAGATGGAGCCGACCTGGTTCGGCCTCGGCGACCGGGACGTGGCCACCCACCTGGTCCGGACCCAGATGCTGGACGCCGGCTACAGCCTGACCGCGGTCACCGAGGCACTGTGTACCCGGTGGGACCTCCCGGTCCGGCTGCTGCCGATGAGCGACGACCGGGTCGAGACGCATGTCGTCACCGACGACCCGGACCAGCCCGGCGGCCGCAAGGCGATCCACTTCCAGGAGTACTGGGTCCGCCTGCACGCCGAGGTCCCGGCGCACCAGATCGTCGCGGTGGGGCAGGAGAAGGCGAAGCCGGCACCGGGCGTCCTGGACGCGATCGCCGACTGCGACGTCCTGCTGCTACCGCCGTCGAACCCGGTCGTGTCGGTCGGCACGATCCTCGGCGTCCCGGGGATCCGCGACGCCGTCCGGGAGACCGCGGCGCCGGTGATCGGGCTGTCCCCCATCATCGGGACCGGCCCGGTCCGCGGCATGGCCGACAAGGTGCTGGCCGCCGTCGGGGTGGAGTCCACGGCCGCCGCGGTCGCGGAGTACTACGGGTCGCGTGCGTCGGGCGGCGTGCTGGACGGCTGGCTGGTCGACACCTCCGACGCGATCCAGCTGCATTCGATCGTGGCCGCCGGAATCCACGCGCAGGCCGTGCCGTTGTGGATGACGGACGAGACCACCACGGCCGCGATGGCTGACGCGGCACTGAACCTGGCGGAGGCAGTACGGCGATGAGGAAGTACCTCGAGGTGTTCCCGGTGACCGGCCTGCCCGAAGTGGCCGCCGGGGCCGACCTGGCCGGGCTGATCGGCGACGCGGCCGATCTCCGGGACGGCGACGTGGTGGCCGTCACGTCGAAGATCGTCAGCAAGGCCGAGGGGCGCCTGACCACGGGGACCCGGGCCGAGGCGGTGGACAGCGAGCTGGTCCGCGTCGTCGCCCAGCGCGGGGACACCCGGATCGTGCAGACCCGGCACGGACTCGTGATGGCGGCCGCCGGGACGGACACGTCCAACACGGCCCCCGGGACTGTCCTGCTGCTCCCTGTCGATCCCGACAGGTCCGCTCGCGAGCTCCGGGACGCCCTGTGGCAGCGGTACGACGTGAACGTGGGCATCGTGATCACGGACACGCTCGGCCGGCCGTGGCGGGTCGGTCAGACCGACGTGGCGATCGGCGCCGCCGGGGTCCAGGTGGTCGAGGACCTGCGCGGCACCACCGACAGCCACGGGAACGTCCTCGCCGTCACCGAGCCGGCCGTGGCCGACGAGGTCGCCGCCGCCGGGGAACTGGTGAAGGGCAAGGCGGACGGGGTCCCGGTGGCGGTGCTGCGAGGCCTGTCCGACGTGGTGCTCGCGGCCGGGGACCACGGCAGCGGGGCCCGCGCGCTGGTCCGGGACGCGGAGCACGACATGTTCAGCCTGGGCACCCGGGAAGCGGCGCGCGCCGCAGTACTGGATCGGCAGCCGCCGGCCGGGCCGCGCGAGCTGGACCCGGCGTTGTGGGCCGGGCTGCTCGCCGACGACGAGGACGTGCACCTGGAGTTGCAGGAGCAGTCGGTGGCCGTTTTCGGGGAGAATCCGGTCGCTGTCGGGACCGTCGCGGAGCGCCTCGCCGTCCTGCTGCACGCGGAGGGATACGGCGTGAGTGTGCGGACGGGTCCGGGGAGTGAGGCAACGGTCACGTTCGGCTCACGTTCACGGTAGCTTTCTAGGCAACTTCTCAGACTGCCTGCGTACACTGCATCCGCACGGCGGCGCCAGGGCCGCCCGATTCGGGAAGACAACACTGTGGGTAAAGCGTCATCACAGAAGCAGTCGCGCCGCGAACTGATCGAGAAGATGCAGCGGGACCACGAACGGTCCGACAAGCGCCGCACTCTGCTCATCGTCGTGGCCTCGATCGTCGTCGGCCTGGCCATCATCGCGTACCCCGCGATCCGCCTGATCCAGGACTCCCGTACCAAGAACCAGGCGATCACCGAGCTCGGTGTGGCCGCAGCGGCCGCCTCCTGCGCAGCGGTCATCGACGACCAGGCCAGCGGTACCCAGGACCACAAGCCGGACGGCACCGTGATCCAGTACCCGGTCTCGCCGCCCTCGTCGGGCCCGCACTACGCCGTCTGGGCGCCGTTCGGGAAGAAGTTCTACACCGCCGACGACCGGCCGGCGATCCCGAACCTGGTGCACAACCTGGAGCACGGCTACACGATCCTCTGGTACAAGGACACGCTGCCGCAGGACCAGGTCGACACGATCGAGAAGATCTCCAAGGCCAAGCTGCCGGACAGCTCGCTGGGCAAGTTCATCGCGGCGCCGTTCAAGGACTCCGACGGCCAGCAGCCCTGGCCCGAGGGCAAGCAGGTCGCCTTCTCGCACTGGAGCGGCAACAAGCAGGGCCAGGCGACGGCCCAGGGCCACCGCCAGTTCTGCGGCTCCGTCAGCGGCGAGGCCCTGCAGCAGTTCATGGACAAGTTCCCGGCCATGGACGCCCAGGAACCCAACGGCGGCTGACCCGCCCGCTCACGCAACAGCAAGGGCGCCTGGATCGAGCAGATCCAGGCGCCCTTGCTGTTGCCGGTTCGATCAGGTGTAGCGCTCGGAGTGGTCGGAGACGACCTGGGCGACGAGGTCCTTGACGCGTTCGCCGTCGGCCAGTGGGCAGACCATCGTCACGTCGTGGGTGTGGACGATGATGTGGCCGCGCAGGCCGACCGCGGCGATCAGGTGGTCCGGGTCGTCGGTGACGATGATGTTGTCGTGCGAGTCGAGCAGGCAGCTGAGCACGCTGTCGTCATGACGGTTGCCCTTGGCATCGACCTCGTACGTCCCGGCCAACGCGGCCCAGGAACCCACGTCGAGCCAGTGCACCGGCATCGGGACGACCACCACGTCGGCGTCCACCTTGCCCTGTGAGGCCGGCTCCATCACCGCGTAGTCGACGCTGATCTTGCGCAGCTCCGGGTAGATCTTCGCCAGCGTGGCGTCGCGCTCCGGGGTGTCCCAGACGGACGCGACCTGGCGGAGCTGGGCGGCCGACTCGGGCAGCAGCTCGTCGAGCACGCTCAGCACGGTCTCGGCCCGCCAGACGAACATGCCGGAGTTCCACCAGAACCGCCCGGTGGCCAGGTACTCCTCCGCGGTCGCCCGGTCCGGCTTCTCCCGGAACCGGTCCACCACGTAGGCCCCGGTGCCCTCGATCGCCGCGCCCCGTTCGACGTACCCGAGACCGGTGTGCGGGTGGGTCGGCTCGATCCCGAACGTCACCAGCGATCGGGGCCGGCCTTCCACCAGCTCGAACCCGCTCTCGATCGCGGCCCGGAACTCGGCCTCGGGCGTGATCAGGTGGTCCGACCCGACGATCGCGAGCACCGCGTCCGGGTCGTTGCGGGCCACCACGGCGGAGGCGAGACCGACCGCGTTCGCGGTGTCCCGGCCGACCGGCTCGCCGATGATGTTGTGCTCACCGAGTTCGGGCAGTTGCTCGCGGACCAGGTCGGTGTGCGCGGCGACCGTACACACGTAGATGTTCGCGGGATCGACCAGTCCCCGCAGCCGGTTGTACGCCACCCGGAGCAAGGAGTTCCCCGCCGCGAGCGGCAACACCTGCTTGGGCTTGTCGGCCCGGGACAACGGCCACAACCGCGTCCCCGAACCACCGGCCAGGATCACCACGTTTCGCATGGAGACGAACCCTACCGGGTAGGGGTTCGCGGGCCTGGTTCGTCAGGTCTCGCAGGCCGGGTCCGGTGGGATTTCGGGGGCTTGGGCCTCTGGGGCGAGGCGGAGGTGGGCGAGGTCTTCCGGGACGGGGGTGTCGGCTCGCCAGAAGGTTTCGGATTCGCCGTCGACGGCGGTGGCAGGGGCGTCGGTGAGGCGGAAGCGGTCACGGACGCGGCCGTAGAAGTCGGTGGGGCGGAGGCGGACCAGGCGCAGCGGGCGGCGGGAGCCGTAGACGCCGATCCAGTCGCCGGGGTCGAGGACGCCGCGGAGCTGGCCGTCGATGCTGACCGCGGCCTGGCCGGAGTGCGGCAGGACGCGGAGGGCGACGGGTTCGTCCGGGGCGGCGACCACGCTGCGGTTGAAGGTCATGTGCGGGGCGACCGGGGTGAAGACGATGCCCTGGGTGTTCGGCGAGAGGATCGGTCCACCGGCCGCGAAGGAGTACGCCGTACTGCCGGTGGGCGTGGCCACGATGACGGCGTCGGCGGAGTACGAGGCGAGCAGCCGGCCGGACAGGTACACGCCGAGCGCGACCTGGTGGTCCCGGGAGAGCTTCTCCAGCACCACGTCGTTCAGCGCGGTCACGTCGAGCGCCACGCCCCAGCCGTTGCCCTCCATCTCGGTCCGGACCGGGGGCGGCGGGAGGGCGGGACCGTGGCCGTACCGGAGCAGCGACTCGATACCGGCCGGGATCTCCAGCGGCCGGGACGCGCGCATCGTCAGCGTCATCCGCTGCTCGATCGTCGCGCTGTCCTGGTGGACCGCGTCCAGCGCCTCCTCCACGTCGCGGCAGGCGACCTCGGTCAGAAAGCCGACCTTGCCGAGGTCGACGCCGAGGACGGCCGCGTCGTTCTTGGCCGCGATCCGGGCACCCCGCAGGAACGTCCCGTCGCCGCCGAGGGTGACCACCAGGTCCGGGTTGCCGGCGTGGTGCATCTCGTCCATGCCGCCACGGCGGGTCCCGTGTTCCTTCCACACGTCGATGTCGGTCCAGCCGATGCCGTTGCGCTCGCACCAGGTACGGACGGTCTTCGCGGTCTGGACGGCGACCGGACGGCCCTCGTGGACGACCAGGCCGAGACGACTGACAGGCACGGTGGCTCTCCTCCGGACACGGGACGGTACTGCTGCTCCTGCGACAACGGTAGGACGTCGGGGTGGGAACGCCACACCAGTGGTCGATCAGCCTTCGGGCGGCGGCGGGATCGGGCGGCGAGCGGCCGAGACGATCGGGTCGGTCTCGTCGTCGAACTCACCGATCACCTCCTCCAGCAGATCCTCCAGCGCGACCACGCCGACCGCGTGCCCGGCGTCCTCGACCACGGCGAGCTGGGACCGCTTCTCCCGCATCACCCGGATCGCGGCGGCCACCGGCGTCGTCGACGGCAGCCGTAGCGGCTCGGTCATCAGGTCGGCGGTCCGCAGCGTCTGGCCGCCGCCCGTCGTCGCGCGGACCGCGTCCCGGACGTGCACGATGCCGCAGATCATCGAGGTGCCCGGCGCGACCACGGCCAGCCGGGACCGGCCCTGCTGCCGGCTGGCTCGCTCGACCTCCCGCGCGGTCGCCTCGGCCGGTACCGTCGCGAGCTCGCCGATCGGCGTCATCACCTGCTCGACCGTGGTGTTCTGCAGGGCCAGCATCGCCGTCAGCAGCGCGTGCTCGGGTGCTTCGAGGGTGCCGTGCTCGCGGGACGACTCGATCAGCAGCCGCAGTTCCTCGGGCCCGTGCGCGTTGGCGATCTCGTTCTGCGGGGTCACCTTGAGCGCGCGGACGACGCCGTTCGCCAGCCAGTTCAGGACGATCAGCAGCGGCCGGAGCAGCCAGGTGAACGCCCGGAACGGCAACGCCAGCAGCAACGCGGCCCGCTCGGGGTCGCTGATCGCCCACGATTTCGGCGCCATCTCGCCGAGCAGGACGTGCAGCAGCCCGATCCCGGCCACCGCGATGATCAGCGAGATCACGTGCCCCGCGCTCTCCGGCAGGCCGATCAGCTCGAACAGCGGGTGCAGCAGATGCGCCACCGCCGGCTCCGACAACGAACCGAGTCCCAGTGTGCACAGGGTGACGCCGAGCTGGGCGCCGGCGAGCATCAACGACAACTCGCTCACGCCCGCGATCGCGGCCCGCGCGGACCGGCTACCGGACGCGGCCGCCTGCTCCAGCCGATGCCGCTTGGCCGCGACCAGCGCGAACTCGGCCGCGACGAAGAACCCGTTGCAGGCCAGCAACAGGACCGAGATCAGCAACGCGACGGGCGTACTCATGCCAGCCGCTCCACCACGACGAGACCGGCGACGTGCCGTTCGACGGTCTGGACCTTCAGCCGTACTCGCTCGACCGGGACCGGCCGGCCGTCATGGCCGATCCGTGGTGGCAGCCGGATCACCAGTTCGTCGGTGACCACCGGCAGCCGGCCGAGCTGGGCCATCACCAGACCCGAGACGGTGTCGTAGTCCTCGTCGTCCGGCAGCGTGATCCCGATCGCCTCCTCGACCTGGTCCAGCCGCCACCGGCCCGGGACCGTCCAGCTGCCGTCGGCGTTCGCGACCAGGTCGGCCTCGGGCAGGTCGTCCTCGTCCCGGATCTCGCCGACCAGCTCCTCGGCGATGTCCTCCAGCGTCACCACCCCGGCGAACCCGCCGAACTCGTCCACGACGATCGCGAGCTGCCGGTGCGTGGTCCGCAGCTGCTCCAGGACCGCGGGCAGGTGCAACGTGAACGGGACGACCACCGGCGCCGCCGCGAGCGACCCCACGGTGAGGTTCCCGCGCTCGTCCGGATCGACCTCGACGACGTCGCCGACCGCGACCACGCCGACCACCTCGTCGACCGACGACGCGATCACCGGGAACCGGCTGTGCCCGGTGTCGAGCAGCTCCACCACCCGGGTCAGCGGCTCGCCTTCGTGCACGGTGACCACGTCGACGCGGGGAATCATCACCTCCCCGGCGATCCGGCCGCGGAAGTCCAGCCCGCGGTCCAGCAGCCGGGTGGTGTCGCGGTCGAGCAGGCCCTGCTCGTACGAGGACGCGATGATCCGGTCCAGGTCCTGCGCGGTCGCGCCCTGCGGCAGCTCCTCGACCGGCTCGATCCCGACCCGGCGCAGAATCCGGTTCGAGGCGGCGTCGAACAGGTGGATCAACGGCCCGGCCACGGTCAGGTACAGCAGCGTGGACCGGGACAGCCGGAGCGCGAGCTGCTCGGCCCGGGCGATGGCCAGGTTCTTCGGGGCCAGCTCGCCGAGCACCATCTGGATCATGGTTGCCAACAGCAACGCCAGGAGTACGGACAGGGACAGGCTCAGCCCGGCCGGCAGTCCCGCGGTCCCGAGCAGCTTCTCCAGCCCCTCGCCCAGGTACGGCTGGGCGGCGTACCCGGCGAGCAGGCCCGTGACCGTGATCCCGACCTGGGCACCGGACAGGACGAACGACAACCGCGACGTCACCTTGAGCGCCCGGGCCGCGGCGGCATCACCGGCGTCGGCGAGACCCCGCAGCCGGCTCCGGTCGACCGCGACGTAGGAGAACTCCTGCGCCACGAAGTAGCCGGTGGCAACAGTCAGGGCAAGGATCAAGGCCAGCCCCGCCAGGATCAGCATGGCCTGACCTTACTCGCGCGCCGCCCCCACACCTCGGGACCCCGATGGGCATGGACTCGACGACTTAGCCAAGGCTAACCTAATCGCCATGGAGCTGGTGCGTCGTCCCCTTCCCGCCCGGGTCACCGCGGTGACCCGGCTGACCCGTCAGTTGGTGCGAGTCACGGTCACGGCTCCGGAGCTGAACCGCTTCGACTACGCCGGTCCCGATCACCTGGTCCGGATCTTCCTGCCGCCGGCTCCCGGCGCCGACCTGGTGCTGCCGAAGACCGACCGCTGGTGGCCGGAGCTGCAGGAGCTGGATCCGGCGATCCGGCCGATCCTGCGGAACTACACCGTCCGCGCCTTCGATCCGACGGCCCGCCGGCTCGGCATCGACTTCGTGCTGCACGGCACCGGTCCGGGGTCGGCGTTCGCGGCGAGCGCCCAGCCCGGCGACGTGCTCGGCATCCTGAGCGACGGCGCCGACTACCGCCCGCCGGACGACACCGAGTGGCAGTTGCTGGTCGGCGACGAGACCGCGCTGCCGGCGATCGCGGCGATCATCGAGCAGCTCCGCCCGGACGAGCGGGCGCTGGCGTTCGTCGAGGTCGGCGATCGGGACGACGAACTCGCCATCCCCCGCCACCCCGGGGTCCGGCTGCACTGGCTGCATCGCGGCGACACCCCGCCCGGCGGTGGCGACCTGCTGCTGCGCCGCCTCCGGCAGACCGCGCTTCCGACCGGCAGGGCGTACGCCTGGGTGGCCGGCGAGTCCTCGCTCGTCACCTCGGTCCGCCGCCATCTGGTGGCCGAGCGGGGCCTGGAGAAACTCCAGATCTACTTCTGCGGGTACTGGCGCCGGATGGAGTCGCCCGCCTGAGGACCAGCCGTTGGAGATCGAAAGTAGGGTGGCCGCCATGGCCGGAACCCTGCCCGAACTGTTCACCGCCGCCGTCCGCCGCGACGGCGCGAGCCCGTTCCTGACCTACTACGACGACGCGTCCGGCGAACGGATCGAGCTGAGCGCGCTCACCACCGCCAACTGGGTCGCCAAGACGGCGAACCTGCTGGTCGACGAGTACGACCTGGAGCCCAGCGAGACCGTCGCGATCGGGTTGCCGCCGCACTGGCTCGGCGTCGTCTGGGCGCTGGCCACCTGGTCCGCGGGCGCCGCGATCAGCACCGGCACCGGCGACCTCGCGATCACCGGACCCGACTTCGCGGTCCGCGGCGGCCGGGAGACGATCGCGTCCGCCTTGCTGCCGTTGGGCGGCCGCTTCCGCGACCCGGTCCCCGACGGCGTCCACGACTACGGCGCCGAGGTGTACAACCACGGCGACGTCTTCGTCCCGTTCGATCCCCCGACGCCCGGCAGCCCGGCGTACGACGGGACCTCGCACGCGGACCTGATCGCGGCCGCCGTACCGATCTCCGAGCGCGTCCTGGTTCGCCAGGACCTGGTCGCGCCGGCCGGGATCGGCCTGCTGGTCGGCGTGATCGCCGGAGGTGGTTCCATCGTGCTCTGCCGCAACCTCGCCGAGGACAAGCTGGAGCGGCGGATCGCGGACGAGAAGGTCGATCGAGTGGTGGAGGACTAGAGCATGGTGCAACGGTTCGAGGGTCGGGTCGCGCTGGTCACGGCGGGGGCGCAGGGCATCGGTGCGGCGGTCGTCCGCCGGATCGCGGCCGAGGGCGGCGCCGTGATCGTCACCGACCTGCAGCAGGACAAGATCGACGCGCTGGTGGCCGAGCTCGGGCCGGACCGGGCGCTGGCAGCCAAGGTCGACGTGACCCAGCGGGACCAGATCGACGCGGCGGTCGCGGCCGGGGTGGAGCGGTTCGGCCGGCTCGATCTCCTGGTCAACAACGCCGGCGGCTGCGTCGTGTCCACGGCGCCCGAGCAGACCACCGTCGAGGAGTGGAACCGACAGCTCGACCTCACGCTGGTCGGCGCCGCGCAGTGCATCCAGTCCGCACTCCCGCACCTGCAGAACAGCCGCGGCAACGTCGTCACGATCAGCTCGGTGAACGGGCTGGCCGCGTTCGGCAACGTGGAGTACTCCGCGGCCAAGGCAGGCCAGATCGCGATGACCAAGAACCTCGCCGTCCGGCACGGCGGCAGCGGCGTCCGGTTCAACATCGTTGCCCCGGGCACCATTCGGACGCCGAACTGGGACAACCAGCCCGGCACCCTGGACCGGTTCGTGAAGATGTACCCGCTGCGCCGGATCGGCGAGCCCGAGGACATCGCGGCCGCGGTCGCCTTCCTCGGCTCCGACGACGCGGCCTGGATCACCGGCGTCACCCTGCCGGTCGAAGGCGGCGTGCTGGCCGGCCCGCCCATCCTCGACCTGACCCCGTCCGGGCCGGCCGACCAGGGCTGATCCACCGCGCTGTTCACATCGTGGACGGCGTCGGGACTGAATGTGCAGTAAGCCTATTGTCTTTAAACACATTCAGTGACGTCCCGAGAACAGGATCGCCAGATGACCGACACCACCCCGAGCTGGTCGTTCGAGACCCGCCAGATCCACGCCGGCCAGACCGCCGATGCGGTCACCAAGGCGCGGGCGCTGCCGATCTACCAGACCACGTCGTACACGTTCGACAGCACCGACCACGCGGCGAGCCTGTTCGGGCTGCAGGAGTTCGGCAACATCTACACCCGGATCCAGAACCCGACCCAGGACGCGGTCGAGCAGCGGATCGCCAGTCTCGAAGGCGGCACCGCGGCGCTGCTGGTGTCGTCCGGCCAGGCCGCCGAAACCCTGGCCCTGCTGAACATCGCCGAGGCCGGCGACCACATCGTCAGCAGCCCGAGCCTGTACGGCGGGACGTACAACCTGTTCCACTACACGCTGCCGAAGCTCGGCATCCAGGTCTCGTTCGTCGACGACCCGAACGACCTGGAGTCCTGGCGGCGCGCGGTCGAGCCGAACACCAAGGTCTTCTTCGCCGAGACGATCGCGAACCCGAAGAGCGAGATCCTCGACATCGCCGCGGTCGCCGGGGTCGCGCACGAGGCCGGTGTCCCGCTGGTGGTCGACAACACGGTCGCGACGCCGTACCTGATCCGCCCGATCGAGCACGGCGCGGACGTCGTGGTGCACTCGGCGACGAAGTACCTGGGCGGCCACGGCACCGCGATCGCGGGCGCGATCGTTGACTCGGGCAACTTCGACTACGCCGCCGACCCCGAACGGTTCCCCGGGTTCAACCGGCCGGACCCGAGCTACCACGGGCTCACCTACGCCCGCGACCTCGGCGTCGGCTCGGACCTCGGCAACCTCGCGTTCATCCTGAAGGCGCGGGTGCAGTGGCTGCGCGACCTCGGTCCGGCGGTGTCGCCGTTCAACGCGTTCCTGATCGCGCAGGGCCTGGAGACGTTGTCGCTGCGGATCGAGCGGCACGTCGACAACGCGCTCAAGGTCGCGCAGTGGCTGGAGGACCGGGACGAGGTGGAGAGCGTCGCGTACGCGAGCCTGCCGTCGTCGCCGTGGTACGAGCTGGCCACCAAGTACGCGCCGCGGGGTGCGGGTGCGGTGATCGCGTTCGAGATCAAGGGTGGCGTGGACGCGGGCAAGCAATTCGTGAACGCGCTGCGGCTGCACAGCCACGTGGCCAACATCGGTGACGTCCGGTCGCTGGTGATCCACCCGGCCTCGACGACCCACAGCCAATTGTCCGCCGAGGACCAGCTGGCCTCCGGGGTCACGCCGGGCCTGGTCCGGCTGGCGGTCGGGATCGAGCACGTCGAGGACATCCTCGCCGACCTCGAGACCGGCTTCGCCGCCGCCAAGTCCGCCTGACCCTCCCATGAACCAGGATCACCCACCCGATCCCGCCCGGGAGCGGACCGTCGGTGCCCGGCCACGGCCCACCGACGCCCAGGCGGCCGTCCGCCGGCAGGACGCGCCCGATCCACCTGACCACGGCCCTGTTCACCAGGCAGGGCCGCGGACCGCACCGCTGGGTACGGCGGATGCGGAGGCGGCGGACGCGCGGCGGGCGATCCACTCACCAGGTCAGGTGGCCGGTGGGTGGCGGGTGGGTGATCCTGCCGGCCGGCGGCTCTTCGCGGCCGTCGGCGACCTCCCGCTGGAGTCCGGCGCATCGTTGCCAGGGACAACTATCGCCTACCAGACCTGGGGCCGGCCGAACGCCGCCCGGGACAACGCCGTGCTGATCTGTCATGCCCTCACCGGGGACGCGCAGGTCGTCGGCCCGACCGGCCCGGGACACTCCACCCCGGGCTGGTGGGACGGTCTGATCGGCGAAGGCCGGTACGTCGATCCGCGCGACTGGTACGTGGTCGCGGCCAACGTCCTCGGTGGCTGCCAAGGAACGACAGGGCCGTCCTCACCCGCACCCGATGGACGTCCGTGGGGCAGCCGATTCCCCGCGATCACGATCCGGGACCAGGTGACGGCGGAGGCCGCCCTCGCCGACGTCCTGGGGATCGATCGCTGGGCCGCGGTGATCGGCGGCTCGATGGGCGGCATGCGTGCACTCGAATGGCCGCTCCTGTTCCCCGATCGGGTGCGGACCGCGATCGTGCTCGCGTCCACGGGGTACGCGACCGCCGACCAGATCGCTTGGTGCGCACCACAGTTGGCGGCGATCGAGTCCGATCCCGACTGGCAAGGCGGCGACTACTACGACACCGGCCGCGCGCCTCTCCAAGGACTAGGCATCGCCCGCCGCATCGCCCACATCACCTATCGCTCCGCGGAAGAGCTCGGTACCCGCTTCGGCCGGACCGTCCAGCCCGACGCCACCGGCCGCTTCGCCGTCGAGTCCTACCTCGACCACCACGCCGGCAAACTCGCCGGCCGCTTCGACCCCGGCTCGTACGTGACCCTGACCCGCGCGATGAACACCCACGACCTCACCAGATCCCGAGGCCCACTCCCCCGAACACTGCAGGCCCTCAAAGCCACCCTCGTCCTCGCAGCAGTCACCACCGACCGCCTCTACCCACCCCACCTCACCCAGGAACTGGCCGAAGCTCATCCCGCCAAACCAGAGGTCCACCTCATCAACTCCGCCTACGGCCACGACGGTTTCCTGATCGAACTGGACCAAGTCGGAACCCTCATCGCCCAATCCCTGCAGGCCGGGAACTGACCCGGAAGTAGTTCAGAATCGGCGCATGTGGATCAGCCGACGGGGGTTCGGGGCATTGGCTGGTGGGATTCTTCTCGGGGCTGTGGCGGGGTGTGGGGAGAAGGGTCCCGAGGCGATGGCGCGGGATCGGCTGGAGTGGCTCGGGGGGCTGGACGGGGTCGAGCGGGCCGAGGTCATCACTTCCGCGACAGATCCTCAGGACGACTTGATCCTGCTCAGGTTGACGAAGGGGCTGGCCGACGACGCGGTCAACGCGCTCACCGGCAAGGTCAAGAAGGACTTCGAGTCGCGGCGTGGCGACTACCTCAACAGCATCGAGGTCGAGCTCGACGGGTACCGGGGCCGGTTCTATCCGTCGCCGGTGACGAAGCGGGACACCGACCTCGAACGGGCGCTCTGGTTACGCCGGGACGGTCGCGCGACGGCGGTGACGTACGGCGCGTCCGGGCAGGTGGTCACGGCGCCCGCGTCGGCGGTGGCGGCGGTCGCGCTCGGGTTCGAGGCGGCGGCACCGGTGTCGAAGGACCGGCGGACACATCGGGTCGAGTCCGCCGATCGGCAGGCCGTCGTCGAGTGGGCGGAGAGTCCGTACGCCGATTTCCGGCTCGACCGTAAGGCGACCCAGTACTTCGCGGACCTGCAGGCGCGGTACCCGGGAGTCGTCGGCTGGCTGTCGTTCCCGGAACGCCAGGCCGGGATCCACTTCGCCGCGACCGACCTCACCCTCGACGCGTTGCTCGAGGCACCGCCGAAGGCCGAGCTGTTCGAGCGGCTCGAGGTCGGGTGGGGCATCGTGCACGCGCCCGCGACGGTGTTCGCGGCCGCCCTCACCCAGGAGCACCGCCGGCTCGCCACCGAACTGGCGAAGGTTGCCGGTGTCACCGGTCTGGAGTTCCGCGACGACGGCGGGAAGCCGGACCTCGCCTCGGTCCGGGTCAAGGACCGCGCCGGATACGTCGGGGCGGTCGCGACCCTGCGCCGGATCCGGGACGCGTACGTGCCGATCGAGCTGGTCCGGCGGCCGTCGGAGTACCCCGGCCGCCGGCCCACCGCCGTCTTCCGCGGCTCCCCCTACGACCAGGACGCCGAGTACCGGATCCACGCCGCGATCGCCGACCTGGCCGGGGTGACCGAGGTCCAGATCGGTCCGCGGGCCGCCAATCTGAGCATCGCCCAGGACATCTCCGACGCCGACCTGACCAGTGCCCTGAAGGCGATGGCCACGCTGCCGGCGACGGTCACGATCAACCTCTCCGCGAGCCAGGGCGGGGACAAGGTGGGCGTCATCCCGCTCGGCCGGATCGCCCGCCGCCAGTACGTCCCTCAGCCCACCAAGCCGCCCACCATCGACCCGGCCCTGATCACCCGGTTGAGCCGTACCTGGGCGGCCGCGAGCCGCTGATCCTGGTTCAGGACTTCGGCCAGGACTCCCAGGCGGAGGCGAACATCTCGTCCACGGTGTGCGTGTTCTTCCACTCCAGATCGCGCGCCGCGAGCTCGCCGGACGCGACCACCCGGGACGGGTCGCCGGGACGCCGCGGACCCTCGGTCGGGGTGAAGTCGATCCCGGTCACCCGGCGGGCGGCGTCCATGATCTCGCGGACACTCGTCCCGGTCCCGCTGCCGAGGTTGTAGACCGTCTCCAGCTGCTTGCCCGAGTCGAGTGCGCGGGCCGCGGCGACGTGGGCGCGGGCCAGGTCGGCCACGTGCACGTAGTCCTTGACCGACGTGCCGTCCGGGGTCGGGTGGTCGGTGCCGTAGATCTGCGGGATCTTGCCCTGGGTCAGCAGGTTGCAGACGATCGGGAAGAGGTTGTACGGGCTCGCGTCGTACACCTTCGGGTCACCCGAGCCGACCACGTTGAAGTAGCGCAGCGAGGTGTGGTTCAGCGGGACCGCCTTGGCCTGGTCCGCGAGCAGCCACTCACCGACGAGCTTGGTCTCGCCGTACGGGCTCTCCGGGGCGGGCGCGGTCCGCTCGGTGACCACCTCGTCCGTCGGGGTGCCGTACACGCCGGCGCTGGACGAGAACACGATGTTGCGGACGCCGGTGTCGGCCATCGCGGTGAGCAGCGACACCATCGCGGAGATGTTCTGCGTGTAGGTGTGCATCGGCTTCTCGACCGAGACACCGGCGTACTTGTACCCGGCGAGGTGGACCACGCCGCTGACCCCGTCGAGCGTCTTGCGCGCCGTGTCGGTGTCGAGCAGGTTCGCCTCGACGAACGGGACCCCCTCCACCAGGAACTCCAGCTTCCCGCTGGACAGGTCGTCGATCACGACGACGTCGATCCCGTCCGCGACGAAAGCGCGCACCACGTGCGCCCCGATGTACCCGGCACCACCAGTCACCAGCCATGTCATGGCGTCTATCCTGCCAGCACCCCGCGCGGTCCTCGGAACCCCGCCGGAAGCAGCGCCCGCGGGCCTCGCGAACCCCTGGTCAAACCGGCCTCAGCCGGTACCATCAGGCAATGATCGGACTAGTCCTCGCCGCCGGTGCCGGCCGCCGGTTGCGCCCTTACACGGACACGTTGCCGAAGGCGCTGGTCCCGATCGATCCCGAGACCACTCCGCTCGACCTGACGCTGGCGAACTTCGCTGAGGTCGGCGTCACCGACGTCGCCGTCGTGGTCGGGTACGCCGCGGCCGCCATCGAGGCCCGGGTCGCCGAGCTGCAGGACCGGTACGGCGTCCGGCTCGAGCTGGTGCACAACGACAAGGCCGAGATCTGGAACAACGCGTACTCGTTGTGGTGCGCCCGTGACCTGCTGAAGCAGGGCGTGATCCTGGCGAACGGCGACACCGTGCACCCGGCCTCGGTCGAGCGCATCCTGCTCGCGGCCCGCGGCGACGCGCGCCGGATCGTGCTCGCGCTGGACACCGTGAAACCGCTGGCCGACGAGGAGATGAAGGTCGTCTGGGACGAGGCGACCGGGGTCCGCAGCATCACCAAGCTGATGGACCCGGCCACCGCCACCGGGGAGTACATCGGCGTCACCCTGATCGAGCCGGACGCCGCCGACGAGCTCGCAGCGGCCCTCCGCGAGACCTGGGAGCGCGACCCGGACCAGTACTACGAGGACGGCTACCAGGTGCTCGTGGACGCCGGGTTCCGGATCGACGTCGCCCCGATCGGCACGGTGGACTGGGTCGAGATCGACAACCACGCCGACCTGGCCCGGGCCCGCGAGATCGTATGCCCCTCCTAGCCCGGTTCGTCACCGCGCCGCTGGTGGTCGAGGTGCACCGCGGCGCGCTGTCCGAGCTGGCCGCGATCCTGGCCGACCAGCGGATCTCCACCTCCGGCCGGGTCGCGATCGCGGTCGGACCGACGCACGGGCCGATCGTGCAACGGACCTTCGAGCACGACCTGGTCGAGGCGGACTGGTTCACCGTCGAGGGCGGCACGATCAACACCGCGGTCAAGCTGGTCGAGCAGATCCGGCAGCAGCGCTACGACGCGATCGTCGGGATCGGCGGCGGCACCGTGCTGGACGTGACCAAGTTCGCGGCCGCGCGGCTCGGGCTGCCGATGGTCGCGGTCGCCACCAACCTCGCCCACGACGGCGTCGCCTCGCCGATCAGCACCCTGGACAACGACGCCGGCCGCGGATCGTACGGTGTGCCCGCGCCGATCGCCGTCCTGGTCGACCTGGACCTGATCGCCCAGGCACCGCCGCGATCGGTCAGCTCCGGGATCGGTGAGATCGTCTCGAACCTGTCCGCGGTCGCCGACTGGGAGGCCGCGCACGCCTTGCAGGGCGAGGAGATGGACGGTCTCGCGGTCTCGCTGGCCCGGACGTCCGCGCAGGCCGTGGTGAACCATCCGGGCGGCGTCACCGACGACGGTTTCCTCGCCACCCTCGCCGAAGGCCTGGTGTTGTCCGGGATCTCGATGGTGGTCGCCGGGACGTCGCGGCCGTCGTCGGGCGCGTGTCACGAGATCTCGCACGCGATCGACCTGCTGCACCCGGACCGGCGCGCGTTCCACGGTGAGCAGGTCGGCGTCGGCGCGGCGTTCGCGTGGTTCCTGCGCGACGAGGAGGAGATGTTCCGGACGACGGTGGACTGCCTGCACCGGCACGGGCTGCCGGTCCGGCCGGCCGATCTCGGCTTCGGCCTGGAGGAGTTCGCGGCCGTGGTCGAGTACGCGCCGCAGACCCGGCCCGGCCGGTTCACGATCCTGGAACAGCTCGACCTCGGTCCGGCCCGGATCAAGGCGAAGGTGGACGAGTTCAACGACCACGTGTACGCGCGGATCGCGACGGCCGACGGCTCGGTCACCCCGGAGGGCCGGGTGCTCTGAGGCGCCGTCGTGGTGCACTGCTTCGGCGGCAAGGACCGGACCGGCATGGTGGTCGCGCTCGCGCTCAGCATCGCCGGAGTCCCGCGGGCCGAGATCGTCGCCGACTACTTCCTCACCAAGGCCGGGCTGGCCCCGTTCCTGGCCGAGCAGCTCGCCGACCAGCCGGACGAATCCCTGCGAGCTGAGCTGATCGAGTTCGGCGACACCCGGGCCGAGTCCCTCGAAGCGATCCTCGACCACCTCGACCGCACTTACGGCGGCCCCGCGGCGTACCTGCGCCACGGCGGCCTCACCGACGCGGAGCTCGCCGCCCTGCACGACCGGCTCACCACGACGGAGCTCAGACCGGGAGCGGAGCCTGCTGGGCCTCGCGGCTGACCTGGATGGGTGCCTCGATCAGGGCGACCTGCACCGGCCCGTCGGCCGGGACGAGCCAGGGCGCGTCCTTGGCGCCGCCCGGGTCGGCGCGCCACTCGTGGCAGACCTTGGGCACCTTGATCGGGTAGATCGTGAGCCGGCCGGTCGGGTCGATGTGCAGGCGGAGGAAGTTCTTGTAGTCCTCGATGCTCTGGCCGGCGAACACCTCGTTCATGTTCATCGAGAACCGGCAAGCCACCAGCAGGTACACCGCGACGATCTCCGCGTCCACGAACCCGATCAGCAGCGGGGTGACGACCAGGGCGACGACCACCACGATCCAGTCGGCCGCCTCGAGCTCCAGCCGGCGCAGCACGACGGCCCAGACCGCGGTCAGGGCGAGATGCGCCAGCGAGTGCAGGAACCCGGCGACCACCGCGGCGATCGACCCGCGGACCAGCCCCTTCCGGGCGAACAGCACGCCGCCGACCACCACCGCCGTCACCGCGAACGCCGTCGGCGCCCAGACGACCAGCCGGCCGAAGATCCCGGCCGGTTCCGAGCCGAGGCCGAACTGGACGAACAACGCGAGCACGGTCTGCAGCATCGCGGTCAGCCCGAGGAACCCGGGATTGCGCAGCGGCAGCCGGAAGAAGATCCCGTTCGCGAGCCGGGACGACTCCTGCCGCGACGGGTACGTCGTACCCCGGTCGAACGTCTTCGTCTCGGTGGCGTCCGGGACCCGCGTCTTCTTCGGCGGCAGCTCCAGCGACTTCGGCAGCAGGTGCGTCGCACTGAGGAACGCGCCGCCACCACCGCTGGTGATCAGCTGAGCCGACCCGTCCCGCTCGGTGTAGCGGGCGTAGTGGTGCGAGTCGCCGGACAGCATCACCCGGGTCACCGCGCCGGTCGGCCGGATGATCTCGCGCTCGAAGAACCGGATCGTGTCGTAGCCGTGCGACTCGCCGCCCGATCCGGCCGCGACCCAGGCCGGCTTCGGTGTGCAGAGAATCACGCCGTCGCCTTCCTGCAGTTGCTCCGCGGCCGCCCGGAAGTACGCCAGTTGCGGCGCGTCGATGTACTCGTCGAACTGGGTGTCGATCGCGAACAGCCACCACCGGTGCGGCAGCTCGATCGCGAAGTAGCTGCGGGCCTGCTCGGTGTTCCAGCCACCGACCGGACGGCCCTGGGCGAACACGCGGAGAAACGCCGTGAGCCCGTCGTACCAGTCGTGGTTGCCCGGCAGCGCGAACAGCGTCGGTGGCTTCTCCGGGTCCGGCAGAGCCGCGTGGTACGGGCCCTTGGTGCGGTCCTCGTACGCCGTCGACGACGCCGTCGGGTACACCTCGTCGCCGCCCATCACGAGCAGCTCGCCCCGGGGCAGCCGGACCCCGTCGGCGGGCTCCAGCTCGGGTGCGGCGAGCTGCGAGGCGACGGAGTACGTCGCGTCGAAGCCGTCGCCGAGGTCGGCCACGAAATCGAACCAGAGCTCGTCGTCGCCGTGCCGGTAGACGGCGCCGTCGAGCGAGTTCTGCAGTTCGCGTTTGTCGGCGTACGCCCCGAAGATCGCGGCCAGCAACGCCTTCAGGCCGGAGTCGGCCAGCACCGAGGGCAGCAGCCACCGGACGGCCTTGCGGGGACGGAAGCCGAGTTGTTCTTCGGACAGGTCGGTCGGGCGGGACTCCTTCATCACCGATGAACCTATGCCGCCGCGCAGGTCAGCACTCACCCGGTGGCCAATTGTTGCAGAGCCGCGACCTTCCGTGACCGCCTGAAACGGTTCAGAGCGCGCCGATGTGATGAGAGGGCGCCAGGCCCAGTAGATTGGCCCGCATGTCAACCGCCGCCGAGTCGGCCAAGACCGCTGATGTGGCGGATCTTGCCGAGCGCTACGGGTTGTCGCGGAGTTCGGCACGACCGCCGCTCCGGGGCTACCTCCGTGAACTCTGGGGACGCCGTCAGTTCATCGTCAGCTACGCCCGCGCGCGCACGTACGCGCTCTACGCGGGCGCGCGGCTGGGGTCGGTCTGGCAGCTCCTCACTCCCCTGCTCAACGCAGCCGTGTACTACCTCGCGTTCGGCGTCCTGCTCGGTACCGCCAAGGGCATCCCGAACTACCCCGCGTTCCTGATCTGCGGGATGTTCGTGTTCACCTACACGCAGCGGTCGATGACCGAGGGCTCGCGGGCGATCTCGACGAACCTGTCGCTGATCCGCACGCTGCACTTCCCGCGGGCCACCCTGCCGCTGGCGTACGTGGTCAACGAGCTGAACCAGATGTTCCTGTCGATGGGCATCCTGTTCCTGCTGGTCGGCTTCACCGACGGCATCTCGCTGCGCTGGCTGCTGGTGATTCCCGCGCTGCTGCTGCAGACGATGTTCAACATCGGCATGACGCTTGCCTTCGCCCGGCTGGGAACGTTCCTGACCGACATCAGCCAGCTGCTCCCGTTCATCACCCGGACCTGGCTCTACGCGTCCGGCATCTTCTTCTCCATCCCGGAGAAGCTCTCCCAGCTCGACGCCCCGAGCTGGGTCGTGCACGCGCTCGCGCTGAACCCGATCTCGGCGTACATCGACATCATCCGTCGCGCCCTGCTCGAGGAACATGACGCGCTGCCGAACGCCTGGCCGATCGCGATCGGCTGGGCGGTGGTCTCCCTGGTCGGTGGCTTCATCTACTTCTGGCGTGCGGAGGACAGGTATGGCCGTGGCTGAACAGGCAGCTCCGACCCCGGCGGCAACCGCGCCGGCGTCCGACGCTGTCCCCACCGTGATCGCCGACAACGTCAACATCATCTACAAGGTGACGGCCGGCTCCGGCGGCAAGGGCACCGCGGCGAGCGCGTTCCGGCGGCTGATCAAGCGCCAGGACCGCCCGACCATCCGCGAGGTGCACGCGGTCAAGAACGTCACCTTCACCGCGTACAAGGGCGACGCCATCGGCCTGATCGGCCGTAACGGCTCCGGCAAGTCCACCCTGCTGCGGGCGATCGCGGGGCTGCTGCCGCCGGCCACCGGCGCCATCTACACCGGCGGCCAGCCGTCGTTGCTGGGCGTCAACGCGGCGATGATGAACGACCTCACCGGCGACCGCAACGTCGTGCTCGGCTGCCTCGCGATGGGGATGAGCCCGGAGGAGATCGAGGACCGCTACGACGACATCGTCGAGTTCTCCGGGATCGGCGACTTCATCGACCTGCCGATGTCGACCTACTCCTCCGGGATGTCGGCGCGGCTCAAGTTCGCCATCGCCTCGGCCAAGACGCACGACATCCTGCTGGTCGACGAGGCGCTGGCCACCGGCGACGCCGAGTTCCGGGTCCGCTCCGAGCAGAAGATCAAGGACCTCCGCGCCGAGGCCGGCACGGTGTTCCTGGTCAGCCACAGTCTCGACGTCGTCCTCGACACCTGCAACCGCGCGATCTGGCTCGACAAGGGCGTGCTGCGGATGGACGGCAACGTCGAGGACGTCGTCGACGCCTACAACAAGGAAGCCACCGGCAAGCGCTGAGCATCGCCCTTGAGATACTCCCGCGGTGGAGACCTGGGGCGATGCGGTGAGGTGGGCGTTGCGACCCGCCGAGGCGGGGGACGTCGAGGCGATCGCCGAACTCCGGGCGGTCGTGATGCGACCGGACCTGGAACGCCTCGGCCGGTACGACGAGCACCGGGTCCGGCAGCGGTTCCGGGACGCGTTCTCGGTCCGGCACACCTCGGTCGTCGAGGTGGCCGGGGCCGTCGCCGGATCGGTCACGGTCCGGCCGGCCCAGGACGGCCGCTGGCTGGAGCACTTCTACCTCGCGCCCGGATTCCAGGGCCGGGGCCTCGGCTCGGCGATCCTGCGGGCTCTCTTGCAGCGGATCGACGCCGAGGACGTACCGGTGCGCCTGAACGTGTTGCAGGGCAGCGCGGCGCAGCGGCTGTACGAGCGGCACGGGTTCACCGTGGAAGCCGAGGACCCGATCGATGTCTTCATGCTTCGCCGGGCGGGCGGGGTCCTCGTCTGAACGTCAGGAGCGGCGGACGCGGTAGCGCAGGTGCAGGGCGTGCTGCGCGGGATTCTTCACGTCCGGCGTGGTCAGCCGGCGGACCAGCTCGAGGTGGACCGGCTCGATCGGCAGGTGGTCGAACAACCGACGGCCGGCCCCGAGCAGGACCGGTACGACGTGCAGCTGCAGCTCGTCGAGCTCACCGGCCCGAAGCAGCGCCTGACCGGCCGCGGCCCCATGGACCATCACGTCCCCGTCCCCGGCCGCCGTCCGGGCCAGCGCGGCGCATTCACGGACATCGGTGACGTACCGGGCCACCCCCATCGGCGGCTCGGCCGGAATCCGGTGTGTGAGGACGAAGATCGGTACCCCGTCGTGGTGATCGCCGTTCCACTGCCCGGCGAGCTCGAACGTCCGGCGCCCCGCGATGACGGCCCGCGTCGCGAGCGCCTCGGCGTACACCTCGCCGCTGGGCCCTGGTTCGTTGCGCAGGTCGAGCCAGTTGAACAACCGGAACCCGCCGATCCCCAGCGGCGCGTCCGCGTCGTCCTGCGGACCGGCGATGTACCCGTCCAGGGACATGGTCATATCCAGGCGAATCATCGGCCGGCCTCCCGCCCTCTCGGTGCTTCGAGTGTTGACCGTCACAGGGTCACGCGGTCGCCTCGCCGTTCACCCGCGACGGCATAGGGTTGCCGGGCCCTGCTTGCCCTGACCCCCAGAACGGATCCCGGGATGGAACTGCTGGACCCGAGCACCCGCGAGTACGGCTGGGTCGCCACCGTGATCGAGACGGTGTCCGCGCGGACCGGGATCAGCAGCGGCTGGAACGGCGAGGTCTGGCTGGCCGCGGAGGAGCTGGAGCAGCGGAACTCCAGCGGTCGCGTGATGAGCGACGGCGCCCTCCAGGTGCATCCCGGGCTCACCCTCGACCCGCTGCGCAAGGCGTACGACAACGACCGGCTGAGCCCCGGCGAGTTGCAGGCCACGATCGACGCCGCGGGCGTCGTCACCCACGAGAGCATGCACCTGCTCACCCGGAGCGGCCCTGGGGTGTACTTCGCGCCCGACCACGCGATCGAGGAGTACCTCGCCGACCTCGGCACGACCCAGGAGATCCGGCACGTGGTCGGCGAGCTCGGCCTGACCGAGCAGCACCCTGGTCTGCGCGAGCTCTCGATCCAGGTCGCCTATCCCGCGACCGAGCTCGCCCTCGACCCGGTGACCCGCTACCTCGCGGACAACGACGAGCGGAAGCTGCCCGAGATCCACGACCGGCTCCGGACCGCCACGCTGACCCAGCGCTGCAGGACCCTGGCCGAGCTGGCGGTCGAACGCAAGCTCGGCGCCCACCCCCACGCTCCGGACGTCCTCGTCCCCAGGCTGGAAGCGCTGCAGCGTCCGGCGATCGCGGGCCTGGTCGAGCTGGACACGACCCCTGGGCTCGATCCGGAGACCGTACGCACGAAGGCGACCGAGGCCGGTACCGCGGCGATCGGCGCGATCGAGGGCCTGGTCGACGAGGCCGAGGGCCGCAAGGAACCACCGTTCGTGGGCATCCAGTACGACGAGAGCGGGCTCGGCTGGGACCCGGATCAGCAACGCTGGGTCTCCGCCGCGGGCGGTGGTGAGCTGGACACCGGCCACCTGAGGAAGTTCCTCGGCGGCCTGAGGCGCCCCCGCCGAGGCCCGGAGACCGACCAGGGAACAAGCGGCGAGACCCGCCCCGCTCACCAGCGGCGCGGATCTCGCGGGCAGTCGATCGAGTGAGCTGGTCCTAGGCCGGGGTCTCGGAGGCGTTCAGGACCGGGCCGGCCGGCTTTTCCTGCAGGCCGACGATGAAGCCCAGTCCCCAGGAGACGTGCATGGTCGCGATCACCGGCGGCAGCCAGAACAGCGCCTTCCACGGCAGGTAGCGGCCCTCCATCGCCGAACCGAGGCCGATCGCGAAGGCGTAGCCGACCGGGATCACGAAGCCGAGGTCCAGCCAGCTGATCCCGGTGATCAGGCCGACGATCCCCAGCAACGTCCCGACCGTGAGCAGCGCGACCGCGACCGGCGGGGCCAGGTACCGCTTGCTCGCGGTCTCCGGGTGCCGGCGAATGACCTCACGCCGCCACTGACCGGTGTGGAAGAACTGCTTCGCGACCGCCGACAGCGACGACCGCGGCCGGTACGTCACGGACAGGTCCGGGGTGAACCAGATCAGCCCGCCGGTCTTGCGGATGCGGTAGTTCAGCTCCCAGTCCTGGGCCCGGTGCATCGACTCGTCGAAGCCGCCGACGCGTTCGAGCGCGGCCCGCCGGAAGACGCCGAGGTACACCGTGTCCGCCGGGCCCGCCTTGCCGCCCTGGTGGAACGTGGACGCGCCGAGGCCGAGCCGGGACCGGTACGCGCAGGCGACCGCCATCTCGAACGGGGTCCGCCCCTCGGCCGCCATCACGCCGCCGACGTTGTCCGCGCCGCTCTCCTCGAGCACCTCGACCGCGCGGGCGATGTACCCCTGGGTGAGCACGCCGTGGCCGTCGACCCGGACGACGATGTCGTGCTTCGCCTGGGCGATGCCGACGTTCAGGCCGGCCGGGGTCTTGCCGCTCGGGTTCGGGACGATCCTGATCCGGGCGTCGGAGCCGGCCAACCGGTCGGCGATCTCCTCGGTCCGGTCCTTGCTCGGCCCGATCGCGAGCACCACCTCGAGTTCGCCCGGATACTCCTGGTCGAGGACACGGCCGACCGCCTCTTCGAGGTGGCGTTCCTCGTTCAGCACGGGCATCACGACGGAGACCGGGGGCCATTCGGACAGCGGCATGTTCAGGTCAGGCCTTACAGACTTGAGCGACGTCGTCGACATCGGTGGCTGGCTTGGACGGGGTCGAACCGGGCTTGCCCGGTGTGGTCGGCTTCTTGGTGGACACGCTACTCGGTGTGTCCGGCTTCTTACCGTCCCCGTCCTCGGCCGCCTTGTCCAGCGCTTCGGACTTTCCGATCGCCTCGGCGACCTTGGCACGGACCAGGTCGAAGTCGGGATTCCCCGTCTTGATGAGTGGGGGAACCGGCGAGAAGGATGACACCGGGAGCTTCTTCGAGTCCAGCGCCAGATCGGTGAAAGTTCCGAGTTCGCCCGAGGGAATGTTGGTCTGCACGACTTCCTTGCTGGCCGCCGCGATGCCCTGGAACTTGGTCAGCACCTTCTGCGGTGACAACTGGTTGAGCATCGCGGTCATCACGCATTTCTGCCGGGTCATCCGTTCGTAGTCGCTGGCCCCCGCTCGGGACCGCGCGAACCACATCGCATGGTACCCGTCCAGGTGCTGGTCCTTCCCGGGCTGGATGTACCCCTTGATCGGCCCGCCGATGCCGCCGATCGGGACCTTCTTGCCGACGTCGACCGTGATCCCGCCGACCGCGTCCAGCAGGTGCTGGAAGCCGGCGATGTCGATCAGCACGTAGTAGTTGACCTTCAGCCCGGTGATGCCCTCGACCGCCTGCTGGGTCGCCTTCAGGCCGGGCTCCTCGACGCCGGGGAAGTACTGCTTGTGCCCCATCGCCCAGGTGTAGACGCCGTTCAGGTAGCAGTCGTGGCCGCAGCCGTCCCACTCGAACCCGTCCGGGAACTGCTTGGCCATCTCGGTGCCGGCCGGGAACGGGATCTTGGCCATGTTCCGCGGCAGGCCGATCAGCACGGTCCGGCCGGTGTCGGCGTCGACGCTGGCCAGGGTGACGCTGTCCGGGCGCACCCCGACCCGGTTCGCGCCGGAGTCGCCGCCGAGCAGGAGCACGTTGTACCGGCCCTTGTCCGCCTGGGACTTCTCCCCGTTGCCGAACACGCTCGCGACGAAGTCCCGCTGGGCCGACACGATCGTGCTGCCCCAGATCAGCGCGCCCACCACGAGCAGCACGAGGACCCCGTCCAGGATGCTCGCGGTGAGCCGGTGGTTGCGTTCCAGCGTGAGCGGCCGGCCCAGCCGGTACGCGTCCACGAAGAGCGCGGCCCAGCCGAGCGCGAGCAGTACCAGCAGGACCTGGACCACCCGCAGTGTCTTCGGCGAGACCAGCAGGTTGATGGTGCCGGACCGCCAGACCAGCGACAGCAGCACCAGGAACACGATGATCGCGATCAGGCCGGCGATCACCCGCCAGGCGTACCGGCCGGCCCGCTTGCTGCCGGCCACGATCTGCGCGGATCCGGGGAGTACCAGGGTCATCAGCAGCAACGCGATCGCGCGCTTGAAGCGCACCGGCTCGCTGAGATTGCGCAGGTCTGGTTTCTCCTGCGGCATGACGTCCTTCCGTTCTCCGTACGGCGCTGCCGGAACTTGCCGGGACGGCCCCCGTTGGCCGGTCGTCGCGTCGTTCAGTATGGCCTCGGCACGGCAGCCGCCTCGATCAGGCGCGCCGCCGTCCTTGCTGTTCCCCCGCTCGCTGGTACGACGTACCGAGCGCGGCGATGGTTCGGGCCGGGCGGATCCGGAAACGAAGCGTAACAGGTTGACCACGCAGCGAAGGCGCCGCCCGGGTCACCGGGCGACGCCTTCGGAGGTCGGTGGATCAGCGCACGCCGAGCGCGTCCGCCACGCTCTGCTCGACCGAGTTCCCCAGCGAGTCGGTCATCGTGACCCGCAGCCCGACCGTCCCCACGGTCGCGGTGAAGCCCACCTGGTACCGGCCACCACCTACCGGTACGACGGTCGCCCGCCGCCAGCTACCGCCGCCGTCGGCCGAGGTCTCCACCACCGGGACCCCGGGCTTGCCCACCTTCGCGCCGGGTTGGGGCGTCAGCGTGAGCGGCACCACGATCCGACCGGCGGCCACGTCGTTCGCGAGCCCTGTCCCCGGAGCGAACCGCGCCACCCAGAGCGGCAACGCCTCACCGGACTCGCTCGTCGTGTCCGACCGGAACGTCCAGGCCGTCTTGACCACCGTCGACCGTCGGGTCCCGGCCGCCCGGATCACCTCGGTCTCCAGCCGGTACTTCGCCTGGCCTGGCTCGACGATCGCTTCGCGGCCGAGGTTCCCGGGCCGATCGGTCTCGACCACCAGCACGCCGTCCCGGTACAGCCGGGTCGCCGCGGCCTGGTCCATGCCCCAGCCGTTGTTGCCGGCCGCGTCGTCGGTCAGCCCGACCTCCACCGCCAACTGGTCCCCGTACCGCGCGGCCGCGCCTTCCGGGAGACCTGGACCGAGGACTGCCCGGTTCCACTCAGTCCGATGCAAACTGCCGGCCGCGAACGATCGGCTGGACCCCCAATTCAGCTCGGCGACCAGGACGCTCTCCTCCCCACCGCCGGTCCGCTCCTGGAAGCCGGCGGACACCTCGCGTCCGGCCTCGACGTACTCCGTGACCGTGCCCGGCCGGTTCCTGGTCAGCCCCTTGCTCCAGACGCTGTGGTGGTCCGGCGGCAGGACCGCGATCGACTTCACCCCTACCAGGTCAGCAGCGGTCGAGTACGTGGTCGACACCAGCCGGGCGAGCGCGGACCGCCGGACGACGCGCTGGAGGCCTTGGACGAAGCGGCCGTCGACCGTGTCCATCGAGTGGTAGGTCACCGGGCTGTCGGCGAAGTCGCCCCGCGGACCAGGGACGGCCCAGTGGGTCCCGACACTCGACTTGAGCTCGTTCGCGGGCACGTCGGGTCCGAGTTGCCCGGCCCGGACGTCCTCGAGCGGACCACCGGGGGCGCTGAACTCGAGCATCGACCCGTCCGCCAGCCGCCGGGCGAAGTACAGCGCGCTGAAGTACGAGGAGACCGAGGCGTCGTCGACCGTGATCGCGAGCGGCTTGGTCCGGCGGAAGTCGACCGCGACGGTCGTGTCGGCACGCAGGTCGAGCAGCGGCTGGACGAGCACGCTGGTCTGCTCGCCGACCTCCAAGGTGCTCGCGAACACGTACCGGCCGGCGGGCAAGGCCAGGGTGACCTCGCCCGTGCCGACGTCCACGGGTTCGTTCAGCGAGCCGTCCAGGTTGGCGATCCCGGTGAACGCGGTGGGCGCGAGCGCGCCGTCGTGACCGAGATGGCGCAGGGTCAGCTTGTGCGTCGTCCCGGCTGGGAGGCGTCGGCTGGACAGGCCCGACGGCCCGCGGACCTCAAGCTGCTTCGACACCCCCGGGAGGACGGTCCGCGTCGGTTCAGGAGTGGCTGGGGAGCGGGCCGGTTCCGCGGCCACCGGGGTCACCGGGACCGCGAGGGCGGTCAGCAGGACCGCGGCGAGGGCGGCCCGGCGGATTCTCGGGATTCTCATACCCCGACATGTCCGCGACCGGCAGGGAAGGTTGCCGAACCACGGAGGGAAACCCCTGCGGTGCAGCGTGCCGGGTCAACCTTCATGCGGCTGTGATGGTCCCGGCCACCCGGCATCGGATACGAAGAGTTCCAGGGTGATCACACCCCGTCCGCGTCGCCCACGTGGACCCAGTGAGGACAAAGGAATACCGCCCATGAAACTGTTCCGTCCTGCCGTCGCGGCCGTGGTCGCGCTCGGCTCCCTCCTGCTCGGTGGCGGCCAGGCGCTCGCCGTCGAGGCCGGCCCCACCACCGGTCCGCCGAAGGCCGCCGCGCCCGGCGCGGACTTCACCGGGATCGCTGCCCTCAGCAACTGTTCCGCCTCGCTCGTCCGGTACGCCTCGTCGGCCGACACCGACAAGGCGCTCGTACTCACCAACGGCCACTGCTACGAAGGCGGCTTCCTGAATCCCGGCCAGGTGCTGGTGAACAGCGCGTCGTCCCGTTCGATCACGTTGCTCAAGCCGGACGCGAGCCGCGCGGGGACCGTCCGGGCCGGCCGCATCCTCTACGGCACGATGACCAAGACCGACATGATCGTGTACGAGGTGACCGAGTCGTACGCGTCGATCAAGTCCCGCCTCGGCGTCACCCCGCTCACCCTGGCCCAGCAGGCGCCCGCGAACGGGGCCGGGATGGCCGTCGTGTCCGGGTACTGGAAGCGGATCTACACCTGCTCCGTGCAAGGCACGATCCCCGAACTCCGCGAAGGCGACTGGACCTGGAAGGAGTCGATCAAGTACCAGCAGCCCGGCTGCGAGACGATCGGCGGCACCTCCGGTTCGCCGGTGGTGAGCACCGAGAACGGCGAGGTCATCGGTGTGAACAACACCGGCAACGAGGACGGCCAACGCTGCACGGTGAACAACCCCTGCGAAGTAGATGCGGACGGCAACATCACCGTCGAACAGGGCGCCGCGTACGGCCAGCAGACCTGGTGGCTCTACACCTGCCTGACCGAGGCGCGCGCGATCGACCTGACCAAGGCCGGCTGCCAACTCGCCAAGCCCGCCCGCTGATCACTGTCCGGATTCGGCGGCCGGGCGACCGGTCGCCGAATCCGGACGAATCGCGCGAAAGGGTGACGTGGGCCACTGCTGATCCGGTATGGTCGCCGCCCATGGCCGTCGACGCTTCACCAGCCCGCACGCCCGAAGCCAAGAACTGGCACAACCCGCTCGGAGTGAGAACCCGCCTGGTCGCGGCCAGCGCGTTGATGCTCTTCCTCGAACTCGCGCTGATCCGCTGGACCGGCTCGAACGTGGTGCATCTGAGCTACTTCTCGAACTTCGTGCTGCTCGGCTCGTTCCTCGGGATCGGGCTCGGCGTGCTGCGGGCGTCGAAGGCGAAGCGGCTGCCGTACTACTCCCCGGTGATGCTCGGCCTGCTGGTGCTGGTGATCGCCTGGAAGCCGGTCACCGTCGACCGGGCCGGCGACAACGTCATCTACTTCACCAGCCTGGACACCACCGGGCCGCCGGTCTGGGTGATCCTGCCGATCATCTTCGTCGCCGCCGCGGTGATCCTGGCCGGTCCGGCCGAGCTCGTCGGCCGCTGCTTCACCGAACTCCCCCGGCTGACCGCGTACCGGTTCGACCTGATCGGCAGCCTGTCCGGGATCGCGGCCTTCACGCTGCTGTCGTTCCTCGGCGCGCCGCCGGTGTGGTGGGGGCTGATCGTCACCGCCGGGTTCCTCGCCCTGATGGTCCCGCAACCGCGGGTGACCGCCGCCGTCCTGAGCGGCACGCTCGTCCTGACGCCGATGCTGGTGATGCTCGGGATCCTGCTGCACGAGTCGACCCGGCCGGACAACAGCTGGTCGCCGTACTACAAGGTGCAGACCTCGACCTCGGAGTACCAGAACACCCCGCTGCTCACGATCACGGTGAACGGTGTCCCGCACCAGCAGGCGATCCCGGCCGAGAAGCGGCTGCAGTGGGAACCGCAGTACGGGCTGCCGTACGAGCGGGCCGCGGTGAAGAACCCGAAGGACGTGCTGATCATCGGCGCCGGCTCCGGGACCGACGTGGCCGTTGCCCTGCGCAACGGTGCGCAACACGTCGACGCGGTCGAGATCGACCCGCGGCTGCGCGACATCGGCCGGGAGAAGCATCCGGACCGCCCGTACCAGGACCCGCGGGTGACCTCGCACATCGACGACGGCCGCGCGTTCCTGTCCCGGACGGACAAGAAGTACGACCTGATCCTGCTGGCCCTGCCGGATTCGCTGACCCTGGTCAACGGTGCGAGCTCGCTGCAGCTGGAGAGCTACCTGTTCACCGAGCAGGCGTTCAAGAGCGCGCAGGAGCACCTGAACCCGGGCGGCGCGTTCGCGATGTACAACTACTACCGCGAGACCTGGCTGATCGACCGGCTCGCGTCGACCGCGGAGCAGGCGTTCGGCCACAAGCCCTGTGTGGACAAGGTCGGCGACGACCTGCAGCAGGCCGTCGTCACCGTCGGCCTGACCGAGGCGGACCAGACCTGCGCCGCGACCTGGGCCGGCGCGACCGAGACCACCCCGCCGCCGGCCACCGACAACCGGCCGTTCCTGTACCTGTTCACCGACCGGATCCCGAACCTCTACCTGATCACGCTCGGCCTGATCCTGGTGGCCGGGCTGATCGGTGTCGGCGTCGCGGGCGGCGGCTCGTCGTACCGGCGGATGCGGCCGTACGCGGACCTGTTCCTGCTCGGCGCGGGCTTCATGCTGCTGGAGACGAAGAGCATCACCGGGTTCGCGTTGCTGTTCGGCACGACGTGGGTGGTCAACGCGATCGTGTTCGCGGGGGTCCTGGTCGCCGTCCTGGCCGCCGTCGAAGTGACCAGACGATTCCGGACCCCACCGTTGAAGGCGATGTACGTCGTCCTGTTCGGCGGCCTGGTGCTGTCCTGGGTGTTCCCGGACAGCTGGCTGCTGGGGATGCCGCTCGGGTTGCGCGCGATCGTCGCGGTCCTGATCGCGTTCCTGCCGATCTTCGCGGCGAACGTGATCTTCGCGAAGCGGTTCACCGACACGGCCGACGGCACTGCCAGCTTCGGCGCCAACCTCCTCGGCGCGATGCTCGGCGGCTGCCTGGAGTACGCCGCTCTGGTGATCGGCTTCGACGGCCTCCTCATCGTCGCCGCCCTCCTCTACGTGGGCGCCTTCCTACTCACCCCGAAATCACCACTACGAGCAGGGAGCAGCGGCTAACTGGGTTCCTGACGGAGCGACAAGACGACCTGGACCGGCCTCGGTCGGCCCAGGTCGGCCTTGTCACCGGACGGACCGTGCTGGAGTCATCGCTCGCGGCCGGACGAGCGCGTATCGCCGCCCTGCCGATGCGGAGGCCGTCCCTGCGCTGTGGTGCCGGCGCGCCCCGAGCCCGGAGGCAACTGCGCGGCCCGGAAGGCGGCGGCGTCGAGGACGAGGGACTCGGCGCCGTCAACGGCCATCCCCAGTTTCGTCCGCGTTGTGTCGAGTCCGCCGTTGACGCCCTTATCGGCGTAGGCCAACTGGGAAAGTGCGCTGGCATGTCTCCAGATGGAGGCCCCCGGCGTCAGGCGCCGGACTTCAGCCAGGGCCCTGTCGACCTCGCGGATCGCGCGGTCGACGGCAGAGACAGCGGCCCCGGCGTCGCGCCCGAGCGTCTTCGCCGACCTGGACCCGGCAAAACCCTGGAGGTTGCCCAGGCCAGGCTGTTTCCTGGCTGCTGACAGATAGTCGTCGCACCGGTTGAGCGCTTCGATGCCGTTGGCAAGCTGCGTCCTGACCGCCAGCAGATCGTCCCGTTGGCCACTCAGGTGCTCATCGAGCTCGACCGCGACGTCCGCTGGGTCGCGGACGCCGGCGCGCTCCTGGTACGCGGCCTTCAGTTCGTCGGCCAGCCCGCTGATCTCGAACGAGTTGTGGCTTCTCACCCTGTACAGTCCGAGTGCGGCCCATGCAACGCGCCGCGGGCGTCTCGAGCGGCATTTTCGGCCTGCTCGGGGAGCCGCTCCCAATGCACCAGGCCTTCGGTGTGAGCCGTGTAGGCGGCCATCGAAACCTCTCTCCCGGCCGCAAGGGCAGCCTCGGCTTGTGATGACAGCCGGTCGAGGTCATCGGTCAACCTGGCGAGCGGAGGATCGAACTCCCCCAGCCTGTCACGCTTCTCGCTCAACGCATCGAGCCTGACCTGCCCTGCGCTCGGCAGCTTGTCGACATCGCCCAGCTTCGTGAGTACAGCTGCACTCATCACTGTCGTCTCGGCCTGGACGGTTCCGACCGCTGCCTCCAGGTCGGTGACGAGCCGGTCCAGCTGTGGCTCGTCCCGAAGCTGGTCGAGGATCGCCCGGCCATCGCTCAGCTGGACCCGGGCGGCCATCTGGGCAGCGTTCATCGCTGCCGGACCGAGCTGCGCCGCCTCGGCCACGCGGCTCAACGCCTGCGGGAGCTTCCGATCGTCGGCTGACGCGGCGGCCGAGAAGGCGGTGCGCATGGTGCCAGGTACGAGGGCCGCCGACGCAATCGATACCGCGGCTGCCCGCAGGGTGTCTTCGAGTGCCCTGGCCTGTTCAAGTCTGTGCGCGGTTTCGGTGCTCATGCCTGACCTTCTGTCGGCTCGGGTGACGCGGCATCGCTGCTGAGCGGCCCTACCAAGACGGCACTGGCCCGGCGCAGCTCCGATCGTAGGGGCTGCAGGTCCGGGCCGAGCACCGGCTCGTAAAGGTCGAGCATCAGCTCGTCACAGGCATCCAGAAAGGCCTGCAGCAGGTCTGCGGATGAGACCGTGGGTTCACCAGTCATCAAGGGAATAGTCAGCTCGATCCATACTCGCCGTTGCTTGGCCACCCCCGACAGGCCCCAGGCTACGCAAGCCAAGGGCCACCGCGTCGTCGTGGACGAGCTTTCCGATCCCCTGCGCTACACCGCCGCGGACATCGCCTTGAGCCAGGTCAGCGCCGGGTCTGGCGTCGGTCGAGGACGATGAGGACGACGCCGATGACCAGGAACAGGCCGAAGGAGCCGACGGCGCCGAGGGCGGGGATCATGAACGTCCCCATCGTGTGGCGCTGGCCTACGTAGAAGGCAACGTCGCTGTCCGGGCACCGTACCTGCACGGACTGCGGCGGGACCTTGTCGACCGAGTGCGCGACCACGTAGAACGTCTTGGTCTCCAGCGCGTACTGCTCGGAGCGGTCCGGCTTGCGCAATGGGATGTCCGCGCCGGATTCGTCGGTGGCCTTGCAGGTCACGCTCAGGGCCGGCTGGGAGGCGAACACGGTGAGCCCGGCGCGCTCCAGCCGCACCGGTGAGTCGCCGAGCCGGGTCGGTACTGAGGGCAGGTTGCTGACCAGCAGGTAGATGAAGAACCCGCTGACCACGAGACCGGCGAGAAAGCAGGCGACCGCGATCCCGATCAAGGGCCGGCGCGGCTTGGGCGGTACTGGAGGCGTCGTCACCGGCAGCACGTTAGCGCCCGGCGGATGGATCCCGCCGGGCGTCTTACTTGAAACTCAGCGGTCCTGCGGTCCACCGTCCCGCGGCGCGCTGTCCTGCGGGCGGTAGTCCTGCGGCTGCCCCTGCTGTGGCTGGCCCTGCTGTGGGAGAGGGCCGGACTGGTACTGCGGGTAGTTCCCGCCCTGCGGGTACTGCCCGGACTGCTGGTGCTGCCCCGGCTGCTGGGTCGGGAAGGTGCTGCCGGTGTGCGGCTGCGAGCCGGGGAAGGTGTTGGGTCCGCGGTTCGCGCGGCGGCGCTTGAGCGAGCCGAAGGTGATGAGGAAGATGCCGACGATGAGGAAGATCAGCAGCGAGAAGACCGTCCCGAGGATCGACAGCACGAACGACGCCACCGACATCATCGGCCCCGCGTAGAACCTCGCCCCGCTCTCGGTGTCCTGGCAGCTGACCACGACCTCCTGCGGCGGCACCGGGTCGACCGACTTGGCCACGACGTCGAAGGTCCGCTCGTTGATCGTGATCGACTCGGACCCGGACGGGTTCCGCAGCGGGATGTCGTTGCCGTTCGCGTCCTTGGCCTCGCACGGCGGCCGCAGTACCGGCCGGGACGCGTAGATCGTCAGCCCGTCCTTCTCCAGCTTGATCGGGCCGCTGCTCACGTCGACCGGGGTCCGCGGCGCGGTCTGCACGATGCGCCAGACGAAGAACCCGCTGAGCAGCACGCCGACCACGATGCAGGCGATCCCGATCCGCGCCATCGTCTTCTTCGGCGCGGACTGTCCTGGCTGAGTCGTCATGCGCCAGACGCTATCGCCTCAGGCGATCACGGTACGCCGAGGAGCCGCAGGACGGCCGCCGTGGCCGCGGCCGCGACCACCACCAGGACGAACGGCGCCTTGCGCCAGGCCAGGACACCACCGACCAGGACCCCGGCCGGCCGGGCGATCCCCGCGTGCGTGTGCCCGTCGGTCAGCGCCGAGGTCGCGACCAGCGCGGCCAGCAGGACGACGGCCGCGGCAGCGAGTACCTGCTGGGCCCGGGCCGGCAGCTCGAACCGCGAGCGCAGCAACGGACCCGCGATCCGCAGCGAAAAGGTGCCGATGGCAAGGACCAGGATGGCGCCGAGCAGCAGGGCGGGATCGTTCATCGGGCGGTCTCCAACTCCGGCGTCCTGATCGGGCGGTAGAACAGCAACCCGACCAGCGCCAGCAGCACCGGCACCCCCGAAGGCAGGAACGGCACCGCCGCCAGCGCGACCACGGCCCCCACCAACGCCGCCGTCCTGGTCGCCTTGTCCCGGACCGCGGGCAGGACCAGCGCGAGCAGTACCGCCGGGAACGCCGCGTCCAGGCCGAACGCGTCGGTGTCCGTGATCACGGTGCCGGCCAGGGCGCCGGCCACGACGCCGAGGTTCCAGCAGACGAAGATCCCGAGCCCACAGGCCCAGTACGCCGCGCGCTTCTGCCGCAGTTCCTCCTGGCCGATCGCGAAGGCCACGTTCTCGTCGGTCATCAGGTGGCTGCCCGGGATCCGCCGCCAGCCACCACCGATCACGTCGCTGACCGCCAGGCCGAACGCCACGTGCCGGCTGTTCACCAGCAGCCCGGCGATCGTGGCCGCGATCGGGCTGCCGCCGGCGGCCACGATCCCGACGAACAGGAACTGCGAGGCGCCGGCGAACACGAGCAGCGAGAGGACCACCGGGACCCACAGGTCGAGGCCGCCGCCGACGCTGATCGCCCCGTACGAGAGCCCGACGATGCCGTCGGCCAGGCAGACCAGCGCGATGTCCCGCGCGAGCCCGCGATCCAATGTTCGCCATATCGAACGCATGGGTTTTATGATGAACACGCAGAAGTTGTTCGTCAAGCCGAACAGATGGACCGATGGATCGAACACAGCACGACACCAAGGCCCCACTCGACGTCATCGCGGCCGCGCTCCGCCGGGAACGCGCCCGCTCCGGCCTGTCCCTGACCGAGGTCGCGAAACGGGCCGGCGTGGCCAAGTCCACCCTGTCCCAACTCGAATCAGGCACGGGCAACCCGAGCGTGGAGACACTCTGGGCGCTCTGCGTCGCGCTCGGCATCCAGTTCGCCGACCTGATCGACCCGCCCCGGCCACGGGTCCAGGTGATCCGCGCGGACGAGGGCCCGGCGATCTACTCCGAGCACGCCGACTATGCCGCCACCCTGGTCGCGTCCTGCCCGCCGAACGCGCGGCGCGACCTGTACCGGATCGCGGTCGCCCCTGGTCCCGGCCGAGAGTCCCAGCCGCACATGCCGGGGACGGTCGAGCACGTCGTCCTCAGTACCGGCCGGGCCCTGGTCGGTCTCACCGGCGAGCCGGTCGAGCTCAAGCCCGGTGACTACATCGCCTACCCCGGCGACGTGCCGCACGTCTTCCAGGCCCTCGAGCCCGGTACGACGGCGGTCCTGGTCTCGGAGACCTCCTGAAAGAGGCCCTCGGCAACTCCTGGCCACAGGGCCGAAAGATCACGCCCGGTAGCGAGTCGGCTCTCTACAAGCACCGTCCGGACGTGAAAGGATCGTCCGTGCGGTTTCGCGGGGAGTCGATGGGAGGCGGGTCGTGGCCGAGGAGCAGGGCACGCCGGGCGGCCCTACCGCTCTGCGGATCATGCTCGGCGCGCACCTTCGCCGGATGCGCGAGGAGGCCGGGATCAGCCGGGCCGACGCCGGCTGGGCGATCCGCGGCTCGGAGTCCAAGATCAGCCGGCTCGAGCTGGGCCGGGTCGGCTTCAAGTCCCGCGACGTCGCCGATCTGCTCACCCTCTACAAGGTCGCCGACGCCGACGAGCGGAACCGGTTGCTGGACCTCGCCGACCAGGCCAACAACCCGGGCTGGTGGCAGCGCTACGACGACCTGACGCCGACCTGGTTCCACTCCTACGTGGGCCTGGAGGAGGCGGCGACGCTGATCCGGACGTTCGAGGTGCAGTTCGTCCCCGGCCTGTTGCAGACCGAGGAGTACGCCCGCGCCGTCAGCCAGCTCGGCCACGCCGAGGCGCCGCTGCCGACCGCCGAGGTGGAGCGCCTGGTGGCGTTGCGGACGAAGCGGCAGAAGATCCTCACCCGGCCCCGGCCGACCCGGTTGTGGGCCGTCATCGACGAGGTCGTGCTGCGCCGCGCGATCGGCGGTCCGGCCGTGCTGCGGGACCAGCTCGAGCACCTGCTGGAGCTGTCCCGGCTGCCGAACGTCACCCTGCAGGCGATCCCGATCGAGGCCGGCGGCTACGCGGCGACCGGTGGCGCGTTCACCCTGATGCGGTTCTCCGACAGCGACCTGCCCGACGTGGTGTACATCGAGCACCTGACCAGCGCCGTCTACCTGGACAAGCGCGAGGACCTGGACAAGTACGTCGTCACCATGGACGCCCTGTCCGTCACCGCCGGCACGCCGCGCGAGACCGACGAGCTGCTGAAGACGATCATCAAGTCCCTGGACTGACGCAGACCGGCCGGCACTGTCGGTCACCGCCCGGACACGAGCTTCCAGGGTGAGCCTCGCCACTCCCGTGGGCCGAGGGGTGACTGGCCTGCGCTCCGGGGTACGGCGGGCTATTAGGGTGCACGTAGGTCCATGACGAAGTGTTGGCAGATTGGGAGCCCGGTGACTGACTCGACCATCATCTATACGCATACCGACGAGGCGCCGGCACTGGCCACGTATTCGTTCCTGCCGGTGATCCAGGCGTACGCCGCGCAGGCGGGCGTCGCCGTGGAGACCCGGGACATCTCGCTGGCCGGGCGGATCATCGCGGTCTTCGGTGACTACCTGACCGAGGACCAGCGGATCGCCGACGCGCTCGCCGAGCTCGGTGAGCTGGCCAAGACTCCGGCCGCGAACATCATCAAGCTGCCGAACGTCTCGGCCTCGATCCCGCAGCTGAAGGCAGCGGTCGCCGAGCTGCAGGGCCAGGGGTACGCACTGCCGGACTACCCGGACGAGCCGAAGACCGACGAGGAGCGCGACATCCGCGCCCGGTACGACAAGGTCAAGGGCTCCGCGGTGAACCCGGTACTGCGCGAGGGCAACTCGGACCGCCGCGCGCCCGCCTCGGTGAAGAACTACGCCAAGACCCACCCGCACCGGATGGGCGCCTGGACCCCGGACTCGAAGACCAACGTGGCCACGATGGGCCAGGACGACTTCCGCTCGACCGAGAAGTCCGCCGTGATCACCGAGGACGGCGCGCTGCGGATCGAGCTGGTCGGTGACGACGGCAGTACCACCGTGCTGCGCGAGTCGGTCCCGGTGCAGGCCGGCGAGGTCGTCGACGCGTCGGTGATGCACGTGGCCGCGCTGCGCGAGTTCCTCACCGCGCAGGTCGCCCAGGCGAAGGCCGAGGACGTGCTGTTCTCCGTCCACCTGAAGGCCACCATGATGAAGGTGTCCGACCCGATCGTCTTCGGTCACGTCGTCCGCGCCTTCTTCCCGAAGACCTTCGCCCGGTACGGCGAGATCTTCGCCAAGGCGGGCCTGACCCCGAACGACGGCCTCGGCGGGATCCTGGCCGGGCTGGCCGCGCTGCCGGAGGGTGCCGAGATCAAGGCCTCCTTCGACGCCGAGCTGGCCGACGGCCCGGCGCTGGCGATGGTCGACTCCGACAAGGGCATCACCAACCTGCACGTCCCGTCCGACGTGATCGTGGACGCCTCGATGCCGGCGATGATCCGCACCTCCGGCCACATGTGGGGCCCGGACGGTCAGGAGCACGACACCCTCGCGGTCCTCCCGGACAGCAGCTACGCGGGGATCTACCAGGTCGTCCTGGACGACTGCCGCGCCCACGGCGCCTTCGACCCGGCCACGATGGGCTCGGTGCCGAACGTCGGCCTGATGGCGCAGAAGGCCGAGGAGTACGGCAGCCACGACAAGACCTTCGAGGTCGCCACCACCGGCACGGTCCGGCTGGTCGACGCCGCGGGCAACGCCGTACTGGAGCAGACCGTCTCGGCCGGTGACATCTTCCGCGCCTGCCAGACCAAGGACGCGCCGATCCGCGACTGGGTCAAGCTGGCCGTCACCCGGGCCCGCGCGACCGGCGACCCGGCGGTGTTCTGGCTGGACGAGACCCGTGCGCACGACGCGAACCTGATCGGCAAGGTCAAGGAGTACCTGGCCGAGCACGACACCGACGGCCTGGACCTGCGGATCCTGGCGCCGGTGGACGCGATCGCGTTCTCGCTGGAGCGGATCCGCCGCGGCGAGAACACCATCTCGGTGACCGGCAACGTGCTGCGCGACTACCTGACCGACCTGTTCCCGATCCTCGAGCTCGGCACCAGCGCGAAGATGCTGTCGATCGTCCCGCTGATGGCCGGCGGCGGTCTGTTCGAGACGGGCGCCGGCGGGTCCGCGCCGAAGCACGTGCAGCAGCTGGTCAAGGAGAACTACCTGCGCTGGGACAGCCTGGGCGAGTTCTTCGCGCTGGCCGCGAGCTTCGAGCACCTGGCCCAGACGGCCGGCAACGCCCGGGCCCAGATCCTCGCCGACACCCTCGACCGGGCGACCGCGACGTTCCTGAACGAGGACAAGTCGCCGACCCGGCGCGTCGGCGGCATCGACAACCGCGGCAGCCACTTCTACCTGTCGCTGTACTGGGCGCAGGAGCTGGCCAAGCAGACCGACGACGCGGAGCTCGCGAAGGCGTTCGGACCGCTGGCCGAGACGCTGGCCGGCAACGAGCAGGCCATCGTCGAGGAGCTGCTCGCCGTCCAGGGCAGCCCGGTCGAGCTCGGCGGCTACTACCAGCCCGACCCGGCCAAGGCGGCCACCGCGATGCGCCCGTCGAAGACCTGGAACGACGCGCTGGCGAGCCTGTCCTGAGCGAGTTCCTGATCCGGTTCTGACACGTCGAACGGCCGCGGGAAGCAGGTTCCCGCGGCCGTTCTTCGCTGTCTGCTCGTTCCTACGCCGTCCGGCCGGAACTAGCTGATGTCGTCGTCCTGACCGTCGAGACCGTCGAGACGCTCCTTGGCCTGGTCGACACCTTGGTCGATCTTGTCGCCGTGCTGGCCGCCGGTCTTCTCGTCGAGCATGTCACCGCCCTTGTCGAGACCCTGGTCGATCTTGTCGCCGTGCTCGTCGACCGCGTCCGTGGCCTTGTCCTTGAAGCTGTCGAAGACACCCATGTCGGGACTCCTTCTCCTTGCGACGAGTCCGCGCGTGCGAACCCCGTCGATGTCAGCCGGGGCAACCAGTCAGTTGCCCTCGGCACCCGTCAGGACCGGTCCTGGTCCTGCCATTCGCCGCCGGTACCCGATTCGCCGGATCCGGAACCTTCGCCCCCGAATCCATTCGACCCGGAGTCGTTGCCACCGCCCCCGAACCCGGATTCCGAGCCCGAGTCGTTGCCTCCGCCACCGAAGCCGGAGTCGTTGCCTCCACCGCCGAAGCCGCCGTCGTTGCCGCCACCGCTCTCGCCGTAGCCGCCGCCCTGATCGCCGCCTTCGCCGCCGCCGGACCGGTCGTCGCCGTAGCCGCCACCACCGCCGGAATCGCTGCCGTCGTTACCGAAACCGCCGCCGTTGCTGCCGCTGTCGCCGAAGTTTCCGCCGTCGTTCCCGCGGTCTTCACCGAAGCCACCGCCGTCGCCGCCACGGTCCGAGCCCTGGCCGCGGTCGTTGTCTCCGCCGCCGTAACCCTCGCTTCCTCCGCCAGGCGAGGGTTGGTTGCCGGACTCACCGTATCCGGAGTTCCCGGCGTTCTCTTCGTCGAACTGATTCGTCATTGGTGCGCCTCCCGAGTGGTGCTGCTGATGGCAGCCCGCCGGTACCGTGGGCGAGACGGCGTTGACGAGTTGTGATGAGGCCTCCGGTCTACCGAACTCCGGCACCGACCGCAAGCCCTTGCGCCGTGTCCGCCGCGATCCGCCTGTCTGCAAAGCCTTTCCCAGCCGATCAGGTTGCCCATCACAACCACTCGGCAGCAGAAGCCTGACCCGGCAGCGGCCCCGAAATCCCGTTGCCCGCGGCAGCGCACGCGTGCTCGACTGCTGCCACCGAATCCGCCCACCAGGGAGAAGCTCATGCGTCCAGCGTCCGTGTCCTCGTTCGTTCGTTCCCGGAAGGACCTGACGCTTGGCTTCCCGTTCATCGTTCCGCCACCCCCTGGTCACCGCCTATCTGCGGTGGACCTGGCTGCGCTCCGCACTCCATAACGGCTGGTGGCTGGTCACCAGCCTCTACCTCGTCCTCGACGCCGGGCTGACTCCGTCCCAGCTCGTCCTGATCGGTGCCGTCCAGAGCGTCTTCGCGCTGTTCGGTGAGATCCCGGCCGGGGTCCTCGCGGACACCGTCAGCCGCAAGCTCTCGCTCGTCCTCTCGCTCGTCCTGATGGGGACCGCGATGATCGGTACCGGCCTGGTCACGTCGTTCCCGTTGCTCCTGGCCACCCAGGTGGTCTGGGGACTTTCGTGGACGTTCTCCAGCGGTGCCGACATCGCCTGGATCACCGACGAGCTGGATCGCCCGGACGTCATCACCTCCGTCCTCGCCCGAGCCGCGCGCGCCCAGCTCGCGGGTGCCGCGACCGGTCTCGCCGTGCTCGGCGCCCTGGCGTACGCGACCCGCCGCGATCTCGCGATCGTCCTCGCGGGATCGGCGATGCTGCTGCTCGCGGTGTACGTCGTGGTCCGGTTCACCGAGGAACGGTTCGTCGCGGCTCGCCGGGCCCGGTGGTCGGCCTCGCTGACCGTGTTCCGGCGCGGGGTCGCGCTGGTCCGCCGGAGCCCGGACCTGCGCCGGATCTTCCTGGCCACGGCGCTCATCAACGGCGCGGCCGACGCGGGTGGCCGGCTCGCCCCGAAGCAACTGGTCGACCTCGGCCTGCCGATCGGCGGGGATCCAGTGGTCTGGTTCACCGGGCTCGGTTCCGTCGGGTTGCTGGTCGGCGTACTCGCGATCCGGGTGGTCGGCCGGCGGCTCGACGGCGACCACGCGCGCTCGTCGTACGGGACAGCCGCGCTGATCGGTGCGGGCGGGACGGCTCTGCTCGCGTTCGCACCCGACGCCGTGACCGGGAGCGTAGCGCTGGTGATCGTCTCCGGGATCGCGATCCCGTTGACCCGGGTGATCTCGACGATCTGGATCAACGCGCGGACCACCAGCGACATCCGGGCGACCACGCACTCGTTCCTGGCGCAGGCCGAGTACCTGGGCGAGATCACCGGTGGCGTGGCGATCGCCGCGGTCGCGGGCGTGGTCGGGCTGCCGTTGGCGCTGGCCGGGTCGGCGGCTCTGTACGCGCTCACCAGTCTGTTGATGCGGGTTCGGCGACCTTCGCCGCCGAGCTAACGGCCGCCAATGGGTATCGATTGACTTTCGATAGATTATCAGCGATCTTCGATGCAGGCGCTGCGGTGTGCGGCGTCTGCGTCGAGGGGAGCTGAGGGTATGCGTCGTCCGCAAGAAGGTCCGTTCCGCCGATCTTGGCGGCATCCCCTGGTCGCGGCGCTCGCCGTCGGCCTGGTCCTCACCGGGGCCGCGACCGCCGCGGCGAACGACTGGCTGCCGATCTTCCAGACCAAGCAGCTCGCACCGATCGGCCTCCGGGCCGACGACCTGGTGAGCCTGCCCGATCTGCGCGGGTACGGCGAGGTCGAGGTGACCGGGAACAGCACCCTCAGGCGGGTCGGCGACGTGGCGACGGCAGCGGCGAAGACCGGGCTGGACGTACCGGAGGTCGCGAGCCTGCCGCGCGGCGTCAGCGGGAAGTCCGAGTACCAGGTCGTCGGCAAACTGACTGCGACGTTCACCTTCTCCACAGCGCGAGCCACGGAAGAGGCCGGACAGACCTTGCCGCCTCCGCCACCGGGGCTCGACGGTTCGCGGGTGCGGCTCGTCGCCGGACCAGGGGTGACCCAGGTGTGGTCGTCCGACGCCGGCGTCCCCGCGCTGATCGTCGGTCGCGCTGTTGCTCCCTCGGCCTCGTCCACGGGCGTGCCGTTCGCGACCGCTCGGGACTACCTGTTGTCGCTTCCCGGCGTCCCTGAGAAGGTGGCGGCCCAGTTGCGGACCTTCACCGGCGACGGTTCCACGCTGCCGTTGCCGGTCCCGGCCGATCAGGTGACCACGTCGTCGGCGCAGGTGAACGGCAGCCCGGCCGTCGTCCTGACCGCGCGCGACAAGACGATGGCGGCCGTCGTCTGGGTACAGGACGGCCTCGTGACCGCGGTCGCCGGTTCGCTGGATTCCGACGAACTCCTGCAGGTCGCTCGGGAGCTGCGGTGATCCTCGACGTCGACGTGCCCACGGTCGGCAAGTCGTCGGTGGACCAGGCAGTCTGGTGCTCCGGTCTGCGCAAGCGCTTCGGCCGGCGCCCTGCGGTCCAAGGGGTCTCGCTCGAGGTAGGCCGAGGCGAGGTCGTCGGACTGCTCGGGCCGAACGGCGCCGGCAAGACCACGGTGATCAAGATGCTGCTCGGCCTCACTCATCCCGACGCGGGCGACGTCCGGTTACTCGGCCGGCCTGTGACGGATCCAGCCGCGCGGACCCGCGTCGGGTACCTGCCCGAGCTCTTCCGGTACCAGCCCTGGCTGACCGCGGCCGAGGTGCTCACCCTGCACTCCCGCTTGGCGCACCGTGGTTCGTCCAAGCAAGCGCGCCACGACTGCTTGGCGAAGGTCGGGCTGGCCGGTCGGGCCGACGACCGGGTGGGCGGCTTCTCCAAGGGAATGCAGCAGCGGCTCGGTCTGGCGATCGCGCTGGTCGCCGACCCGGAGTTCGTGATCCTGGACGAGCCGACGAGCGCGCTGGATCCCCTCGGCCGGGCCGACGTTCGCGACATCGTGCTCGACCTGAAGTCCCGTGGCGTCGCCGTCCTGCTCAACTCCCACTTGATCGGTGAGGTCGAACGGGTCTGCGATCGCGTGGTCATCCTCGACCACGGCGAGGTGGCCGCGTCCGGAAGCCTGGCCGAGCTCCTGGGTCAGCGCGAACTCAAACTCCATCTGACCGGTGTCACCCCTTCGGCCGAGAACCGGCTTGCCGCCCTCGGCGTTGTCGAGAGAGCCGGCGACTGGTACACGGTCGCGCTCCCGGCCGAGGACGACAGTACCGCCGTACCGTCGCTGGTCCGCGATCTTGTGGCCGACGGCATCGAGGTGCACGCGGTCGAGCCGGCCCGGATCAGCCTGGAGGAACGCCTGCTCGGCATTCTCCGCGCGGACCAGGGCGGCGACCGATGAGTACCGTGCTGACGATCGCGGGACTCACCCTGCGCGAGGCGTCCCGGCGTCGGGTGCTGCTCGCCCTTGCTGTGTTGACGATTCTGCTGCTCGGGTTGAGCGCGTGGGGGTTCTCCCGGCTGGCGGCCGAGTCGGCCCAGGGTTCGCTGACCACTGGCGAGGCACGGTTGGCCGCGTCCCAGGTGCTCAACCTGGTGATGTTCGGCTTCAGCCTGATCGCGGCCCTGGGGACGGCGTTCCTGGCCGGGCCGACCGTGTCCGGCGAGACCGAGTCCGGGATCGCACTGGCCGTTCTGGCTCGCCCGATCCGCCGCTCCGCCTTCCTGCTCGGCAAGTGGCTCGGTTTGGTTGCCTTTGGCACCGGGTTCGTCGGGCTCGCGGGTCTGGCCCAGTGCCTGATCGTCCGCTGGACGGTCGACTACTGGCCGCCGAACCCCGCGGCCGCCCTCGCCCTGCTCGCCGGTGAGACGACCGTCCTGCTCACCCTGGCCGTCCTGCTCTCGACCGTGGTCTCCCCGATGGCCTCCGGTGTCGTCACGGTCGGCCTCTTCGGCGCCACCTGGGTAGCCGGCGTAGTGGGCGGAGTCGGCACAGCCCTCGGCAACGAAGACGTCGCCCAAGTAGGCACGATCTCCCGCATCCTCCTCCCCACCGACGGCCTCTGGCGCGGCGCGATGCATGCCCTCCAAGACCCAGTAGCCCTGGCGCAGTTCGGCCCGGAAAGAGAAGGCTTCCCCTTCCTCAGCGACGCCCCACTAGCCGTCCCGTACCTGGCCTGGTCCGCCATCTGGGTCGCCATGATCTGGACCCTCGCCGCCCTCGGCTTCCTCCGCAAGGACCTCTAAAGATCCTTGCGGAAGTGGATGTCGGAGTGGCCGGCGGTCGGTACGCCCTCCCACCGGAAGATCTGGCGGTACCCGTTCCGCTCGTAGAACTCCGGCGCCTGGAAGGTGAACGACGTCACGAACACGTGGGTACAGCCACGCCCGGCCGCCTCCACCTCGAAGTCCCGCAACAACCGGCCACCGACCCCATGCCCGCGAGCATCCGGATGCACCCACACCATCCCGATCCCCCCGGCCACACCCCAGGTCCACCCACTGATCCCCGCGATCAACCGGCCATCGTCGTCCTGAGCCCGCACGGTCAGCTCACGAGCCGCCGCGGTACCGGCCGTCGCCTCCGCGTTGAACTCGTCCAGCCGATCACTCAGCTCCTGATCCAGCCCGGCATCCGCCTCACCAACCCGCCAAACCAACCGCTCCGCAGCAAAAGTCATCCCCCATTGTCAGGGATCAACGGAGGCGTTCGAACCGGGCAGGCGGACTGCGAGTACTCAGCCGGCAAGCGTGGGAGGTCGTCCCCGGCCGGCCGCCTGCGGTGAGGCGGGTTGTTCGCGCGTCAGCCTGATCTGCTGCAGCGTGGCCAGTGCGTAGAGTGACCGCGTCGTCAGTATCGAATTGCTGCGCTTGTACTGGGCGATCGGAACGGCGCTCCTGGAACGTCAAGCCGTCGAGGGCTGGGGAACACGCGTGATCCACCGGCTCGCGGACGACCTGCGCGCCGAGTTTCCGGACATGCGAGGCTTTTCAGGCCGTAACCTTCAGTACATGGCCTCCGCGGCACGTGCGTGGCCAGGGCCAATTGCGCAGCAACCTGCTGCGCAATTGCCGTGGGGGCACATCCTGGTGCTGCTCGACCGGCTCGACGACCAGACCGAACGGGATTGGTACGCCATCGCAGCTGCCGAGCACGGCTGGTCCCGCCACATGCTGCTGAACCAGATCAAGAACCGCCTGCACCAACGCGAAGGCGCCGCGCCGTCCAACTTCCCCGCACGGCTTCCACCGGCCGACTCCGACCTGGCCCAGCAGCTCACCCGCGACCCGTACGTGTTCGATTTCCTCGAGCTCACCGCGGCGATGACCGAGCGCGACCTCGAGCAAGGCCTCATCGACAGCCTGCAGCGCACCCTGTCCGAGTTCGGCCGTGGGCTCAGCTTCGTCGGCCGCCAGGTCCACTTCGACGTCGACGGCCGGGACTTCTACATCGACCTGCTGTTCTTCCACGTGGAGTAAATGCGGTTTATCTGCACTGTGTCAATCAGAAGATGAAGCGCGAGGCCTACCTACCGATCGACGGCGTCTCGGAGGCCGAGTCTGCCTCGCAGGCGGCAGACTCGGCACATGGACTTTGGAGATGCGTTTGTTCAGGCGCTCGAGGTGGCGGTGACCCCAACGGCCGCCGATGTGAGCATTGCCCGCGGAGTCATCCTGAGCGCACTCGAGTCCCCAGAGCCGCAACTGCTGACGACCTTCGAGGACGCCTGGCTCGAGGCGCAAGGAACCAGGCGGCCAGCAGAGAGATCACAGTACTTTGCGGCCGCATCAGCCGCTCCTTGGCGGCGCTTTGAGGACCCTGAGCCTGCGGACCCTCACCTCATGCAGTTCCGGGGACGGCACGCAGTACGGCGTGCCGTCGCACAACTCACCGCAGTAGGCGTGCTTGCTCGCGGAGAGGGCAACCAATACGACCTGCAGCCCGAGCGACTCTCGATCACCTATGCCGGAGGTGGAGACAGCGCCCCGCTCTTTGTTCATAGCCCCTTCATCGCAGATGCTTCCAGCACACCGAGATTCCTACTCGTTACTCCCGAGGATGCCGGTGCTGCCGAAGCCCTACTGCCAGTCGACGAAATGCTGGCCGATCTCAAGGGGATCCTCGGCGCCCAAGGGGAGCAGTTGGTCCGCGAGAGCCGCAAGTCCTTGCAACGCGGCCTGTACCTGTCCTCGTCCAGTCTGCTCGCGGCCGCGTCGGAAGCAGCTTGGTTCAACCTGGCACGCAGCATCCCAGAGTCCGGCGAGAAGCTTCACCGATTGACCACGGAAGGCCGAGACATCGCAGAGGTAATCCGGCTGACAGAACCTCACCTGCTGACCCTGAAACGAAGTAGAACCCTGGTCACCGAGATCCACCAGCCAAGGCCACCTCTTTCGAGACATCCGCAACTACGCGCTCCACCCAGTCGAGGAACACGGCGGCGACCGCGAGGTATGGCTCAGCGAAACCGGTGCCACCCTGTTGACTATCGCGGCCCGGCGCTACTTCATCAAGATGGCTCGCGTGAAGCACTTCCTCACCACCATTGCCTGATCCGCGCAGGTGCGCCCGCGCAGAGACGAAGCCACGCGTACGGTGCGCAGCTTCTCGGATGCACGATTAGCATGGCGCCTTGGAAGGGCTGCCGCTCCAGAGGCTGAGCCGTGACGCCTCTCTGTCGCCGGCGACTGTGACCGCGATCAGCACGGGTCACCTCGTCCGGCAGCGCCACAGCCCAGCTGTAACTCCGCACGTCAGCAACGTCTCACCCGCTGCTGTGGGCCGACGTCGGACGTCGCACCCGGCACCTCGAACGCCACCGGCTCCGGATCATCTCGGAATTGGAAGTCGAGATCTCCTAGCGCCCAGCCCGACGGCAACGATGCGGCACCCAGCCGGTCCGAGGCAGTCGAGCGTTCGGTCTCTACGATCTAGGTCTACGCGCGCAGGACGGGTCCGACAAACCTTCACGAGGGTGGGCATGAGTGTCACGGCGATCTTCGAGCTTCCAGTACACATCTGGCTGACCTGCGACGCGCTCTCCGCGACGTACCCCACCGGCTACGGCGATCTCCGGTTCACCGTCGCCATGCCAACCGGCCAGCCTCCCGTCGGAGGTCCACCTGACCTGTCAGGGATCGAGCTGCCCTCTGAACAGTCGGGTGAACAAGTCACCTGGGTGCAGGAATACGGCGCCCACATTCCCGAATCGCTGCAGCCAGCCACCGCTCTCCACCGCGTAGCCCTGACTGACGTCGACGGTCCACCTACGAGCACAGGTCATGGGCAGGCCCGGAACACCTGCTCGCTGAGTCCGTGCATGCCTGGTTCGACGAAGTACGCACCTGGGCAGAGATCATGACCGGCCAGGACCTCGACCCCAACCACCGCGTCTACGATGCCGAGCCGGTCGGCCATGGCCTGACATTCATCGAGCCGGCCAACGACGGCGCGCTAGGCATGACGATCACGACGCCCAGCGTCCTCCCGCTGCGCGCACGGGAATGGGCTGGCATCCTCAAACTCGTGCAGGCCGGCAAAGAGCCACCCCTAGAAGAGATTCTCAGCCGCGACGCTCGTGCCGCTCACCGGCGCTACGCCACCCGGCGCGCGATCATCGACGCCGCGACAGCGCTCGAAATTTCCCTTGGCCGATACGTCCGCGACCGCTCCGACCACCTGCCGGACAAGCAGCGCAATCGCATCAACGACCGCACTGCTTTGGGCACCTGGGTCTCGATAGCCGAGGAGTCCGGCCTGCCGCTGGCCGTACCTGTCGATCGCCTACGCGAGCTCAGCCACCTTCGCAACGATGCCGCCCACCACGGTTCGGCACCAAGTCACTGGGATGCGGCCCAGGCCGTCCAGGTCATGATCGACTTCCTCGGAGCCCATGGACGGTTCCGACGCACGGGTCAGCGCGAACCTGATGGCGGGGAATGGGTGCTCGTCGATTCCGGCAGCAGCAACGACAATTCCGGCGACACAAAGGCGGACCCGGCAGCGACATGACCAAGCGCTCCAAGAACCAGCCTCGTGGGCTGCACAAGACGGCGCGCTACTTCCACGACTGATCTCGAGGATCCCAGCTCCCGCCCCGCCGATGCCCCGCAAGTACCCCGTCCAGGCAAGCCCCACAAAACGTCAACGCGGCAGCAAGGTCCCCCAATTCTCGCGGATACTCCGCGAAGTTCGCTGCTGCCCGCGGGAACGCCGCCACCCAGTCGGCACTCGGTGCGATGAACCCAGCCGGCAACGTCATGCGGCGCCGACCGGCCTCGCGCTCGAGAACGATCATAAGGCGGCCAGCATCGAACGGCGTCGCCTTGATGATCCGAACGATGTCGGCCAGATCGCGATATCTCGTCGACGGTACCGAACCATCCGGCCCGTGCCGCTCGTAGAGCGCACAGATCTTGTCGGCGAGGTGATTCTCGATCGGCGTTGTCGGAACCGCGGGCAGCTCCTCCAGCGTCTCGTGCTCGATGATCGGCCTCAGCGGAATGTTGTCCACTCTCCCGTCGACGTGCCTGCGAGTCGTCAGGTCGATGCTGAAACTCTCAAAATCCCGGCCAGCCAGCATCGCTCTCGCCTTCACTTTGCCTGTCTCCGCGCCGTAGCCGTACGGATCAGGTTCTTGATGCTGCTCGACCGAGTCGAGCTTGAACTCGAACGGATCGTTGCGATATGGCCGGCTGGACAACAGACGAAGCTCGGCGAGCGCGTCATCGAGGCTTCGCCACGCCGACTGCCGCGCCAGGTCAACATCCTGCGTGAACCGGCCGTGGCCGGTCCGAATCGTGAGTGCATTGCCGCCGAGCAGCACCCATGGTGCCGCATCGTCTTGGAAGATTCGGCTCAGGAAGATCGTGAAGATGTACTGCTTGCGGACTAGATCCGCGGTGACCCCTCGTTTGCGGGCCTCGCTAGCCAGCTTCGCTCCCAGAGACGCCCTGAGTCGGATCAGTTCTATCTGAGACTTCGGTTCTGACATCGTCTACTTCCTTGTTCTGCCGGCCAGCGGCAACCAGCGTTTTGCCGTCCCTGCACTCGGCAAGCTCTGCCGCCGTGACGCGGGGACGGAGCTGCTGCGTCAAGGTCCGGACGAGAGCCTCTGTGTCCGGCAGGGCCGAGCGGAGCAGCTGCTGGGCCAGCTCTGTTGCGTCATATGGCGGGGCGAGCTGTCGAAGCTGTTCGGCAAGGGCATTGGTGAAGACATTGCGCAGCTGTGGCCCCAGCTGCGCAACGAGCTTCTCCCGGAAATCTGGCACCAGGAGCTCTACGAGCTCGGCCGGGGGCCGGTAGGCAGACGTCTTGAGTGCCGCGTCGAGTAGAGCATTCGTATCCACGAGAGTGGACCCCTTGTGAGAGGGCGTGAGTGCCCGCGTGAGTTCGACGGACGCGGCATCTCTCATGCTCACCGCATCGCGCACCGCACCGGCCAGATGATCTGAGTCGGTTCCACCATCCGCCAGGTCCTTCAGTGTTCGAGCAACACTCGTCACCGGCAACCCGTTCACCCAGGTGACATCCTCATCCGGCAAGTCACGCTTGCGATAGCGCGTGTCCGCCTGCGCGGTCTGCCGACGCACGGCTGAGCTGAACTCGTACTTCGAAGGCAGCAGGTCACCCAGGCCGTGTACCGCCGCTGCCGATTCCCCCGAAACCACTGCCAGGGGCTGCTCTCCCGCTGGACGGCTTCCTGTGGCAAGCCACGCCGCCCGCAGACCTTGCAGGGATCCCGTGTCGGCTGAAGGGAGCGCGTAGACGCCATGCCGCACCCGCTGCAACGTGCCGCGCTCGGCAAGACGAGAAAGCTGCATCTTCGATACGCCGCCGTCCTGTGCCTGGCTGGCAGTCACCAGGCCCCACTGACCGGACCCAAGGAGCTCCAACGACTCCAGTACGTCCAATGCCTGCATAGCAATCACCTCCCTGATGCTTCGATAGTAACCCTCTAAGCGTGACTTTTAAAGTATCCCCATGCTTGGCCAGGTTACTTAGCAAGCACTCCTGGCTCCCTAACACCCTCGGTAGTGGCGGAGCCTGTCGCATTACCTGTGGTGACGGGAGCGGTTCTGCGGGCCGGCTGGCTAGCTAGCTAGCCACTCCTCCAGGGGAGCACTGAAGTAGAACTGTGCAATATGTGTCAAAATCTAAAGCCCCAGTGTAGTCTCTGAGCAAGATCCATCGGGAGGCGACATGGATGCAGGGCGGCGCTGGGCGCTGGAAACCTTCGGACAGTACGGACCATTGATCCGCGAACAGATCGCGAAACTGGTCCTAGACGAGCACGAATCCAGCCTCGACGCCCAAGAAGCCTCAGGCCACCGCTCCCGCAGCGTGTACGGAGAGTACTGGCGAGGCATCCTCGAGAAGTTCGAAGAATTCTTCGGCAACCTGCCAGGAGCGGCGATGACCCGGCCTGGAGGCGCCCCGTACAAAATCCCGGTCGTCAACGGCGTGGCGCTCTACCCCTGGCGGTATGCAAAGAGCCGAGAGACCGAGCTGGCAAACACCCCCTTCGCGACCTCATCGGCACGGACGGAGGCTGCCAACCTTCGGCCGACCGGTGTGCAGGAAGCTCTCCTCTCACTCGACCTCCCGGACCCGCAGTTGACCGAGGAAGAGCAACTGCTCGTAGACGGCTTCACCGCCTACACCGGTGATCCGCTGGTGAGTTCGAGTCGGATGGTGCTGGTCGCAATCTCCAGCTCCGTAAACGGGCTGTTCTCCGTGCAGTGGGGCGAGGTCCAGTTGACCGCTGACGGGTACGTCGAGTGGATCGGCGATCCCGAAAGCTTGCTCGAGCTGCAGCCGACACTGCCTGTCTCCACCTCACCGACCCGTACCTTCACCTCCGGCGAACCGCCGAAGAGGTTCCCGGATACCGATGTCGACGGAGAAGCATCAACGGATGAGCGATGACACACAAGGCTCAGACCTGGTCATGATCGGCGGCGGCCGGCAACCAGTAATCGAGTCAATTGCCAGTGCGTTCGACCCCGCACGGCTTACTCAGGCCCGGGTGCTTGCCGAACTCACGAAGGCTGAACTGTCCGAGGCCATCGGCGTATCAGCTGCGGCTATCGGGCAGTACGAGGCAGGAGCGAGCAGGCCCAGGCCCGACCTCATCCCGCGACTGGCCAGCACGCTGAACGTCCCGGCCGAGTACTTCGCAGCCGGGCGACCTTTCGGTCGGCTGGATTCGTCGAGCGCTCACTTCCGCAGCCTGCGATCCACGCGCGCCAAGGACCGAGCCAAAGCGGTCGCCCACGCCGAGCAGCTGTGGGAACTGACCTACGCACTGGAGAAACAGGTCCAGTTTCCGGCGGTCTCACTGCCCTCCATGCCTGACGGCGCGACACCGGCCGAGGCAGCGCGGTCATTACGCGCAGCCTGGTCCATCGGCCGCGGACCGGTACCCCACCTCGCGGCAACCATGGAATCGCGCGGCATCGTCGTATGCCTCATCCCGCTCACGAACGAAGCCATCACACGCGTCAAGGCATACTCCACCGACGCGCTCGGCAGGCCGCTGATCATCATCACGCCGGAAAGGTTCAAATCGGTCTACGAGTACCGATTCACCTGCGCACACGAAGTCGGCCACCTGCTGCTCCACCCCAACCCACTGCCCGGCGACCGGCAGCAAGAACGAGAAGCCGACCAGTTCGCCGCAGAGTTTCTCACTCCTCGCGCCGAGATCGAGCCGCTGCTGCCCAAGAGCATCCGGATCGCCGCACTCGATCAGCTCAGCAAAACCTGGGGCGTGTCGATCGAGTCGCTCATCTACCGCATGGGCGAACTTCGCCTAGTCTCCGACGCATCCATCCGGCGAGCCCATCAACGGCTGGCGCAGATTGCCGACCTAAGACCGGACGAACCGATCGCCTCATACCCAGGGGAGATGCCCACACTCCTTCGAGAAGCCATGGATCTCGCAGGCAAACGTGGATTCCACCACGCGGACCTCGCACGTGAGCTGTGCTGGACCACGCAGCACCTGGCCAGCCTGCTCGACGAAGCCGACGACCGCCCACATCTGCGCGTCGTACGCTGATCGCCATTGGGGTTGCCATGGCCTACGGCGAATGGCACTGTCGACCGGCGTAGTCAGATTCGCCGGTTCCAGAGCTGATGGGTAGATGCGGAGATCAGCCGCTTCTCAAGGGTCGCCGCCCCTACACCGTCCGCAGTGACGATCCAGGCCAGCTCGAGGTCGACACGCACGATTGCGGCCTTCGCCCACTGTCTTGCTCGAAGTGGGCCCTCAGTCTCAGCCCGGTGAACCATCTGGCGAGCCAAGCTGAGTCGGCCAGGGCCCGGTCAAGAGCGGCCTCACCCAACCCGCTCACAGCCGCCTTGCCACTCAGATAGCGCCGGAGCCGATCCTGCATGCCTCGACCGCCACGCTCGCCGGCTATGCCGATGTAGACGACCTGCTGAGTCGTTCGTTCACGGGCGCGGTAGACGCCCGGATCTCGGGGAGCCACCACTACCGCCTCCTGGAACGGCAACCACGGTGACCACTCAAGCTCCGCATCAAGCTCCATGCCAAAATTCTCGCCCACGGAACTGTGCAGTCGAGGCCACCGATGGCCGGGTTTCTGAACTCTGCCGGACTGCAGCTCTGCCACCCGAACCGCCAGATTCCCGGCCACAGGATCCCGGCATGTTGAGCAAGAAATCTCCGCGCCAGAGCCTCGGCGTACGGGCGTCGTTGGCGGAAAGTGGCTACACACTTAGCTACGCCAGTTGTGCAGGGATCTTCGCTATGCCCTGGCCGGCACCGCACATCCGATCGCGGTCGCTGACTACACCTATGGCACCTGCCCTCGCCCCGGTTCGCTGCCTACAGCCACGGAGCTGGCCGAGGTCGTCGACACTGCCCTGGCTTCTGACCACGATGACGACTGACCAGGCGCAAGGGCCTGCTAGCCGAGACCTTTGAGCAGTTGGCGGGCCATGACGATGCGTTGGACCTGGTTGGTGCCTTCGTAGATCTGGGTGATCTTGGCGTCGCGCATCATCCGCTCGACCGGGTAGTCGTGGGTGTAGCCGTAGCCGCCGAGGAGTTGGACGGCGTCGGTGGTGACGGCCATGGCCACGTCGGAAGCGAAGCATTTGGCAGCGGCGCCGAAGTACGTGAGGTCGGTGTCGTTGCGCTCGGAGCGCGCGGCCGCGGCGTACGTGAGCTGGCGGGCGGCTTCGATCTTCATGCCCATGTCGGCGAGCATGAACTGCAGGCCCTGGAACTCCGCGATCGCCTTGCCGAACTGCTTGCGCTCCTGCACGTACCCGAGGGCGTAGTCCAGCGCGCCCTGGGCGATACCGAGGGCCTGGGCCGCGATCGTCACCCGGGTGTGGTCGAGCGTCGCCATCGCGGTACCGAAGCCGGTGCCCGGGTCGCCGATGAGACGGGCGGCCGGGATGCGGACGTTGTCGAAGTACACCTCGCGGGTCGGCGAGCCCTTGATGCCGAGCTTCTTCTCCGGGGCGCCGAAGGAGACACCCTCGTCGCCCTTCTCCACCACGAAGGCGCTGATGCCCTTGGACCGCTGATCCGGATCGGTCACCGCGAACACGGTGTAGAAGTCGCTGACGCCCGCGTTGGTGATCCAGCGCTTCACGCCGTTCAGCACGTACGTGTCACCGTCGAGCACCGCGCGGGTCTTCATCGAGACGGCGTCCGAACCGGCCTCGGGCTCGGACAGGCAGTACGAGAACATCGACTCGCCCGCGGCCACCGGCGGCAGGTACCGCTGCTTGACCTCGTCGGACGCGGCCAGCAGCAACGGCAGCGAACCCAGCTTGTTCACCGCGGGGATCAGCGAGGTGGACGCGCAGGCGCGGGCCACCTCCTCGATCACGATCACGGTGGCGAGCGCGTCCGCCCCGGCCCCGCCGTACTGCTCGGGGATGTGCGGGGCGTGGAAGTCCGACGCCTTCAGCGCGTCGTACGACGCCTTGGGGAACTCGGCGAGCTCGTCCACGTCCCCGGCATGCGGCGCCACCTTGGCATCGCAGACGTCGCGGACGGCCTCCCGGATCGCCTGGTGCTCCTCGGACAGGGCGTACAGGTCGAATGAGTTACTCACGAGTTGCAATGTACGACGGATCGCCCCCGACCGGGACCCGGCCGCACCGGAAAGTGACGAACGGCGCACCCTCGTACGATCACCGGACCCCCTGCCAGACCGCGCTGGTCATCCTCCGGTCACGCCTCGGACATCGGCATCGGTAGAGTCGCCGCATGACTGTAGGCACGCCCAGCAGCGAACGACCGCTGCGCATCGCGGTGATCGGCACGAACTACCTCGGCGCCAACACCGCCGCGGGAATGGCCGAGTTCGGCTTCGACGTGGTCGGGGTCGAGATCGACGAGCACCGGCTGAAGCTGCTCAACGACGGCAAGGCGCCGTTGTACGAACCGGGGCTGGATCCGCTGCTCAAGAAGCACACCGACTCCGGCCGGCTGCGGTTCACCAAGGACTACCGGGAGATCGCCGACTGGGCGGACGTGCACTTCATCTGCGTGGGCACGCCGCAGCTGGAAGGCAGCGACTCCGCGGACCTGGCCCAGGTGAACTCGGTGGTCGACATGCTGGCGCCGTTGCTGACCCGGCCGTGCCTGGTGGTCGGCCGCTCCACGGTCCCGGTCGGCACCTCGAAGCTGGTCGAGCGGCGCTTCCACGCCGAGGCGCCGGCCGGTTCGTCGGTCGAGATCGCCTGGCAGCCCGAGTTCCTCCGCGAGGCGCACGGCGTCGACGACACGCTGCACCCGGACCGCCTCGTCTTCGGGGTCCAGTCGGCCGCGGCGGAGACCAAGCTGCGTGAGGTGTTCGCCACCCCGATCGCCGAGGGCACCCCGGTCGTCGTCTGCAACCTGCCGACCGCCGAGCTGGTCAAGGGTGGCGCGAACGCCTTCCTGGCCACGAAGATCTCGTTCGTCAACGCGCTCGCCGAGATGGCCGACGCGACCGGCGCCGACGTCACCCAGCTGGCCGACGCGCTCGGCTTCGACAAGCGGATCGGCCGCGGCATGCTGAACGCGGGCCCGGGCTACGGCGGCGGCTGCCTGCCGAAGGACCTGCGCGCGTTCATGGCCCGGGCCGGCGAGCTCGGTGTCGAGGAGGTCATCACGCTGCTCCGCGAAGTCGACGACATCAACTACCGGCGGCGGGCCCGGATCGTCGACGTCGCGCACGAACTGCTCGGCGGCGAGTGGGTCGGCCGCAACGTCACCGTCCTCGGGGCCGCCTTCAAGGCCGGCACCGACGACGTCCGCGACTCGCCCGCGCTCGACGTGGCCGGCCGAATCCAGCTGCACGGCGCGAACGTCACCGTGTACGACCCGGAGGCGATGGAAAACGCGCGACGGGTCCGCCCGACCCTGCGGTACGCCGCGTCCGCGGTCGAGGCCTGCGAGGACGCGCACCTGGTCCTGCACCTGACCGAGTGGCCCGAGTTCCGTGAGCTCGACCCGGCCGCGTTGACCGGCTCGGTGGCCGCTCCGGTGGTGCTGGACGCCCGGCTCTCGCTCGACTCGGCGAAGTGGCGCGCGGCCGGCTGGACGTACCGGGCTCCCGGCAAGCCCTGAATCTCGCAAGCCAGAAGACGCGACCGTCGCCCGTTGGTCAGGTGACGGTCGCGTTCCGCAGGACCGGGCGGGTCAGCGCGACCAGGCCGATCAGCGCGGACGCGATCCCGATCCCGAGACAGACACCGGTGATCCCGACCGAGTCGAGATCCGAGAGCGTCCCGAGCACCGGGTTCATCACCACCAGGGCGAGGCTCTGGCAGAGCACGATGACCGACTGCAGCCGGGACTGGTACTCCCGCTCGACCGAGTTCATCAGCAGCGGCAGGACGTGGCCGGTGAACGTCCCGACCCCGATTCCGCTGACCACGGCGGACGCGATCGCCAACGGCAGCTGATCGAACATCGACAGCCCGACCAGGCCGACGGCGGCGAGCAGCAGGCCGAGCGCGGCCACCAGACCCGGCCGGTTGAACGCGCCACGGAACAGGATCCGCACCGCGATCACGCCGACGCCGAGGCTCCGGGTGGCGATCAGCAGCCCGGCCGTCGCGGCGTCCCACTGGTGATCGCGGGCCAGCAACGGCAGGATCAGGGCGTCCATCGGCATCAGCAGCCCGGCCGCGAGCGTCATCGTGATCAGCAGGGTCCGGGTCAGCGGTCGCCCGAAGGCGACCTTCATCCCGTCCGCGATCGACCGGAACATGCCCGTGGTCACCTTTGGCGGCGGGTCGACGGTCCGGCCGACGATTCCCAGGACCACGATCATCACCGCGAACGTCAGCGCGTCGAACCCGGCGGCCGCGGTCAGGCCGGCCCAGCTGACCAGGATGCCGCCGACCGCCGTCCCGGCGACCGCGAACACCATCCCGGTGACCTGAAAGCTCGCCATCACCCGCGGCACCAGCTCGGGCTGGACCAGCAGCCGCGGCATCGCCCGGGACGACGGCAGGAAGAACGCGTCGATCACGCCGACCACGAGGGCCACGGTGACGAGCAGCCAGATCGGCTCCTCGACCGCGATCGTGACCGGGACCAGCGAGGCCGTGACGAAGAACATCGCGGCACAACTGACCAGCAGGACCTTCGGCGCCCCGAACCGGTCACCGACCGCGCCACCGATCAGCAGCAGGGCGGCCCGCGGCGCCGCGGCCAGCAGCAGGACCAGGCCCGCCACCCGGCCGCCGTAGTGGCTGGCGGACCAGCCGATGGCGAACGCGATGGTCAGATCGCCGAGCAGCGACACGGCCGCGCCGAACAGCCAGATCCAGTACCTGGCCGGGATGCGCTGCGTGTCCGAAGCTGCGGGCGGAGTCACGATCGATGACCTTAGACGAGACAGTGGGGTTTTGACGGCTACTCGCGCCGAAGTCGGGGGAAATCCGGCTGCCGTCAGCGGGGACGCAGCTCGTCCGCCCCGTCACGCACCGTCGCGCCCTTGGCCCGGGCGAGGTCGGCCAGGGACTCCTGGAAGGCGAGCATCCGGTCCCGCAGCTTCTCGTCGTGCACGGCCAGGATCCGGACCGCGAGCAGGCCGGCGTTCCGCGCGTTGCCGATCGAGACGGTGGCGACCGGGACCCCGGCCGGCATCTGCACGATCGACAACAGCGAGTCCATCCCGTCCAGGTACTTCAGCGGCACCGGTACCCCGATCACCGGCAGCGGCGTCACCGCGGCCAGCATGCCGGGCAGGTGCGCGGCGCCGCCGGCCCCGGCGATCAGGACCTTGAGACCCCGCTCGTGCGCGGCCCGGCCGTAGTCGATCATCTCCACCGGCATCCGGTGCGCGGAGATCACGTCCGCCTCGAACTCCACCCCGAACTCCACGCACACGTCCGCGGCGGCCTTCATCACCGGCCAGTCGGAGTCCGACCCCATCACGATGCCCACGCTCATGGTCTGGTCCTCACTCGTCGATCGTGCCGGTCAGGTACGCCGCCGCGTGCCGGGCACGCTCGCGGACGTCCTCGAGGTCGTCGCCGTACGCCGTGACGTGGCCGACCTTGCGGCCCGGCTTCACGGACTTGCCGTAGAAGTGCACCTTCAGCCCCGGGTCCCGCGCCAGGCAGTGCAGCAGCCCCCGGTGCATGTCCTCGACGTCGCCACCGAGCACGTTCACCATCACCGTGTACGGCGCCCGCGCGGCCGGTGACCCGAGCGGCAGGTCCAGGACGGCGCGCAGGTGGTTCTCGAACTGGCTCGTCACCGCGCCCTCGATCGACCAGTGGCCGGTGTTGTGCGGGCGCATCGCGAGCTCGTTCACCAGCAGCCGGCCGTCGCGGGCCTCGAACATCTCCACCGCGAGCACCCCGACGACGCCGAGCTCGCCCGCGATCCGCAGCGCCGTCTGCTGGGCGTACGCGGCCTTCTCCGGGTCCAGGCCGGGCGCCGGGGCGGTCACCTCGACGCAGATGCCGTCCTTCTGCACCGACTCCACGATCGGGTACGCCACCGCCTGGCCGTGCGGGCTGCGGGCCACGATCGCGGACAGTTCGCGGACGAAGTCGACCTTCTCCTCGGCCAGGATCGCCACGCCGGCCCCGAAGGCCGCCTCGACCGCGGGGTCGTCCGGGCCGTCGACCACCCAGACGCCCTTGCCGTCGTACCCGCCGCGGGTGGTCTTGAGGATGATCGGAAAGCCGCCGACGCGCTTGGCGAAGTCGGCGATGTCGTCACGGTCGGCGACCACCTGGTGGGCCGGTGCGGGCGCGTCGATGGTGTCCAGCCGCTGCCGCATCACCGCCTTGTCCTGGGCGTGCACGAGCGCGTCCGGGCCGGGGCGTACCTGGACCCCGTCCGCCTCCAGGGACCGCAGCAGGTCCGTCGGGACGTGCTCGTGGTCGAACGTGACCACGTCGGCCTCCGCGGCGAACCGGCGAACCGTCTCCGGGTCGCGGTAGTCCCCCACCGGCGCATCCGCGACCGCCTGCGCCGCCGACACCGTCGGTCCCTCGGCCAGCACCCGCAACTGGATCCCCAGCGCGACCGCAGCCTCCTGCGTCATCCGGGCCAGCTGGCCACCACCGACCATCCCGACCACGGGGGTACCGACAGGGAGCTCCGTACGCTGAAACTTCACAGGCTGGAGCCTAATGTGCTTACAACAGGTGGCCGGAGGGGGGCCAGTTCGGCGCGCGGGGGATTTTCGTCTCGGCCCGGTCGGCGGGTACCGTGAAGTTCACTGTCCCTGTCGTTCGTCAGCACAGAGAGTCGCCCGGCCGTTGAAGATCGTCACCACGCTGTACCGCCAGGTCGAGCACCTGGTGCACGAAGTGGCCAAGTTCGGGCTGGTCGGACTGCTCGGCATGGTCGTCGACCTGCCGATCTACAACTGGCTGGTGTTCAACAACCCGCTGGTCGTCTTCGGCACGCACGGCGACGGCCTGTTGCACGACCGGCCGGTGACCGCGAAGTTCATCTCGGTCACCATCGCCACCGTCGCGACCTACCTGGGCAACCGGCACTGGACCTGGCGGCACCGCGAGCGCTCCGGCCTGCAGCGGGAGTACGTGCTGTTCTTCGTGCTCAACGGCATCGGCCTGCTGATCGCGGCCGGCTGCCTCGGCTTCTCCCGGTACGTGCTCGACCTGCACACCGCGCTGGCCGACAACATCTCCGCGAACGTGATCGGGCTCGGCCTGGGCACGCTGTTCCGCTTCTGGTCCTACCGCAAGTTCGTCTTCCGCGAGGAGATCGCGCTCGACGAGGCGGAGCAGACCGCGCACGCCCCGGACTCCCCCGCCGAGCTGGACGCCGAGTCCACCGGCGACCTCCCTGCCGTCCGCTGAGTACCGCAACGTCCTGCGTCAGCCGCGAGCCAGTACTTCCCTGAGCAACGCCACAGCACCGTCCGCACTGGCCTTGGGCCCGCTCTGGTTGGCCACGGTCACGTACCTGCCGTGGAGCGCCGCGGCGTCCCAGTCGCCGTCGACCATGCCGGGCGCGGAGTACGCCTTGTCGCCGATCCCGGTCAGCACCTTGTAGTTCTTGGCCATCGTCGGCGGCGACCAGAAGCCGGCGGGCACCCGCTGGATCATGATGCTGCCGCCGGTGTCGGCCGTCGCGCTCCACTGGCAGGCCGAGTCGAGCGGGCCGCTCACCTGTCCGGCTCCCACCTCGCCGCCGAAACGCTCGGCGATCTCCGCCTGGCTGAACAGCGTGCACAGCCCCTGGCCGGCGCCACCGCCCTGCGCGTCCACGACCACCTTGGTGCGGACCGGCGCCGAGTCCTGCGCCGCCGGTTTCTCGGACGCCTGCGGGTCGGTCGGCTGGGAGGTGGAGGTCTTCGCCGCGGGCGCCGCGGCGGGACTCTCGTCGCCGCCGCCACAGGCGGTCGTCGCCAGCAGGATCAGCCCAGCCACCGCGGCGGCGGTGCGTCGTACGGACATGTCGGTCTCCTCGTGGATCAGCGGGGTTGGAGCAGGGCCGGGTCGACCTTGCAGAAGCGAGCGAGGCCGGTCCCGGCGGCCGGGAAGTTCGAGGCGGCGGCCTCGTTGCCGATGGCGGCCGCGCCGGCGCCAGTCGCCACCAGCCGGTACACCCGGAGCAGCGCGTCGACCCACACGAGCTTGTCGGCAGGAGCCAGCGGGCGCATCGCGGTGAGCCGCCGGACCAGCTCGCCGGCCCAGGCCTCCGGAGTGGGCTGCGCCTGGTGGTCGGACGACCACTTCGCCATCGCCCGGTACTGCGTGCAGAAGTCACCACGGCCGGGCTTCGACGGGGTCGGCGTGGGCGTCGGCTTCGGCACCGGCTTGTGGAAGAGCACGGTGACGCTGCCGCTCCCCGCGACCGCGAAGATGCCGCCGGCCCGCGCGGCCAGCTCGGCCTCGACGACGTTGAGCAGCGGGTCGAAGATGCCGTTCAGGATCGCGGGCGGGATCACCGGCAGCAGCGAGGAGAGGACCCCGCGGACCTGGTTCTTCACCTCGCCGAGCAGATCCCGGATCTCCTTGCGCTCCACCTCGATCCGAGCCACCGCGCGTCCCGTGACCGGCGTACCGGCAGCGTCCTCGGCCGTCTCGCGACCGGTGGCGAACCGGAGCCGGGCCGTGCGGTCGGAGCCGACCTGGCCGGCCAGCGGGCCGGGCGTGATCACGCCGTCGTTGGCGATCACCTTCCAGGTCGCGGGTGAACCGGCGGCGACCACCTCGGGCAGCTTCTTGCCGGCCACCTGGGCGCACTTGACCAGGGCGTCCGGCCAGGACGCGGTCAGCTTGTCGCCGACGGCCACGAATTCGCCGGTGACGTCCGGCTCGGCGCCGACCGCGAACCGGTACGGGCCGGCCGGTTGCAGGGCCACCCGCAAGCTCTGCTTGGTGAAGTAGGAGATCACCAGCGTCGCCACGGTCAGCGCGCCGATCGCCGACCGGAGCGCGTCGAAGAGCGGCCGGGTCAGCTTGTCGACGACCGCCTGGACGATGCCCTGGGCCAGGCCGAGCGCGAAGTTCCAGACGTCGGCGAGCCAGGAGACGACGGTCCAGAACCCGCCCGAGCTCGCCGGTTTCAGCTTGAGCGCGTCGAACACCGTCTTGAGGGCGTTGGCCAGGAAGTTGGTGATGTCCGTGCACGGGTCGAACGCGACCGCGGCCGGCCGTACGCCGCTTCTGCTCGGGCCGGTACTGCGGACCGGGCCGGGCGTGGTCGGTTGGGTCGTCGTCGGCGTCGGAGCGGCCGTGAGGGGGCGGGTGAAGTCGGTGACGAACAGCGTCAGCACGGCCAGCGGGAACACGACCTGCCCGGCGTGCTTCCAGCCACGGTCGCCCATCAGCCGGTGCGCAACCTTCGCGGCGTCGGTCGGTTGGCGGGCGATCCACGCTGCGACGAGGTAGCTGAGTGGGGGTGAACCCGCCGGCATCGGTGCCAGCCGGTCGACCTCGGTACCGAGCAAGCCGCCGCCTGCTCGCTGTTCGGCGATCATGCGGTCGGCTTGTGCCTCGGTGATCAGCAGCTCGCCTGGTTTCGGGGCGACCGCGGTGGTTTCGGTGGGCACGATGCGGAATCCGGCCGCGGTCAGGTCCGCGGTGGTGATGGTTTCCGAAGGGGTCGGCTGGTGGTCGCTGGGTGAGGTGTTGGCGGCCGGTTGGACGGCACTGCCCGCGTCCGGTTTCGCCGTACAGCCGGTCGCCAGCAAAGTGGCCGCGGCGAGCCACGCCACGGCGACCCGGGCGCCGCTACGATTCCGTCCACTGATCCTGAACACGCTGTCCCCCCAGGGCAGTCTGGTCGCGATCGACCGTCACAGCTTCGTGGGGTGGAGCTAAGAAACGCTTAAGGAGACCGGTGATGCGGTTCGGCATCCTGGGTCCGTTGGAGGTGCTGGCCGATGACGGGGAACCGCTGTCGCCCGGCAGCCCGAAACAACGGACTCTGCTGGCGCTGTTGTTGCTGGCCGACAACCGCCCGATCCCGGCCGAGCGCCTGATCGACGAACTCTGGGGCACAGACCCACCAGCCACCGGCACAGCCACCCTGCAAGTCCACCTCTCCGGCCTCCGCAAAATCCTCGGCAACCGCCTCCAAAGAACCCCCGCCGGCTACGTCCTCCACGTCAAAGAAGGCGAATTGGACGCCACCGAGTTCATCCGTCTCACCACATCCGCCGGACAGGAACCCGGGGAGGTTGTGGCGCGGTTGGGGGAAGGGTTGGGGTTGTGGCGGGGGGAGGTTCTGGGTGGGGCTGGGGAGGCTGCTTCGGTGGTTGGGGCGCGGGAGCGGTTGGGGGAGTTGCGCCTGGAGGCTCTTGAGCGGCGGGTTGAGGCCGAGTTGGCTTTGGGGCGGCATCGGGCTTTGGTTTCCGAATTGACTGCGCTTGTTGCGGCTCATCCGTTGCGGGAGCGCCTTTCTGGTCAGCTCATGCTGGCTTTGCACCAGTCCGGCCGGACCGCCGATGCCAACGGCATCTACGTGCGCTTCGAGACCGCCTGCAGGGACGAGCTCGGCACCGAGCCCTCCGACCGACTCCGAGCGCTGGCCGAAGGCATCCGGCGCAACGACCCCACCTTGGACGCCCCGGGACCTGCGGCGTTGCCCGTCCCCGCGAGCCGGTTCGTCGGACGCCGGCGCGAGCTCGACCGGATCGAGGAACTGCTCGGCACTTGCCGCCTGCTCACGTTGACCGGCCCCGGCGGTACGGGCAAGACCCGGCTCGCGCTGCAGCTCGCCCGCGACCTCGGTACCGCGCACTACCCCGACGGCATTCACCTGATCGAGCTGGCGGGTTCCTCGGACGAGGCGTCGGTGACTGGCCGCCTCGCAGCCGCCGTCGGAGCCCGGGAACTCCCCGGCGAACCACTGGCCACCACGATCGCCGTCCATCTCCAGCACGCGCGTGCCCTGGTCGTCCTGGACAACTGCGAGCACGTCGTCGACGCCGTGGCCGAACTCGCCGACTACCTGCTCAACCACTGCGGCTCGCTCCGCCTCCTCGTCACCAGCCGCGAACCGATCGCGGTCACCGGCGAGACGGTCGTACCGGTAGGCGGCCTCGAACTACCACGCGCGGACGCGTCGTACGAGGAGGCGACGCGATCGGAGGCGATCCGCTTGCTCGCGGCGCGCGGCGCGACGGCGCGGGCCGGGTTCCGGATCACGCCGGACACGTACCGGTCCGCGGTGGCTGTCTGCCGTCAGCTGGACGGACTGCCGTTGGCGATCGAGCTCGCGGCGGCCCGGTTGCGGATGCTGAACCTGACCGAGTTGGAGCAGCGGCTCGAGCGCCCGCTGGACCTGCTCACCGCCGACAACCGCTCACTCCCCCGACGACACCGCGCGCTGCGGTCGACGCTGGAGTGGAGCCACGACCTGCTGGACAAGCCGGAGCGAGCCCTGTTCGCGCGGCTCGCCGTCTTCGTCGACGGGTTCCCGCTGGAGGCCGCGGAGTACATCGGGACCGGCCTGGACGACGCTCCGCCCGTACTGGACCTCGTGTCGCGACTGGTGCACCGCTCGCTTCTCGTACCCGACCTGGACGGCCCGGTCACGCGGTACCGGATGCTGGAGACGATCCACGAGTACGCCGTGGAGCGGCTCGCCGCCGCGGGTGACGCTGACTCGGTCGCCGAGTTGCACGGGAAGTGGTGGCAGCAGTGGGTGGAGACGGCGCCGCAGTTCGGCGGTGACGACCACGCTTTCTGGTTGGCCCGGCTCACCAGTGAGCTGGGCAACCTGCGAGCGGCGATGGACTGGGCCCTGGACGGCCAGGCGGAACAGGCCCTGGCGATCGCGACGCGGTCCTGGTGGTTCTGGTGGACGACCGGCCAGATGAACGAAGGCAGCCAGTGGTTGCAGCGTGCCCTGGCCGTTGCCGAGCCGGGTGCACGGGCGGTCCGCGGCGAGGCTCTGCGCGCGGCGGCCGCGCTCGCCCGCAACAGCGGTGACCTGGAGACCGCGCGGAAGCTCGGCCTCGAAGCCCTGGCCGTGCAGCAGGAGCTGGGCGATCGGCGCGGACTGGCGATGGTCTGGAACAACCTCTGCATGACCGCGACCGGGCAGCGCGACCTCGACGCGGCGCTGGAGTACGCCGAGCACTCGCGGCAGGAGGCGGAGCTGGTCGGAGCCGAGCGGGGGCTCGCGATCGCGGCTAACAACACGGCGACGGTACTGCGCTGCCTGGGCCGGCTGGACGAAGCAGCCGCGGGGTTCTCGGAGGCGCTGGAGCTGTTCAGCGGCTGTGAGGATCGGCGGGGTGAGGCGGCCGCCGTTGGCAACCTCGGCGTGATCGCTGCTCGGCAGGGGCGGGTCGAGAAGGCGCGGGAGTACTACCTGCGCAGCTTGAAGCTCTACCAGGAACTGCAGCTCGAGGAGGGCGAGCTGGACATGGTCGAAGCCTGGGCCGGGCTGGAGGCCGCGGACAACCCCGAGGAGGCGCTCAGGCTGCTGCGGATCGCCGACCGCGAGCGCCGGCGGCTGGGTGCGCCGCTGTTCGTTCCGGACGAGATCGACGCCCGCGCCGAAGCGCTGACGACCGCAAGATCAGCGCTGACCGCTCCGGAAGGCGGAGGGCCGGTGGGTGATGAAGGCGAGTCGTTGGCCGACGTGGTGGTGGGGTTGCTCAGCGGCGGTCGTTTTCGTCGGAGTTGAAGAGGGTTTCGCTGTCCTGGTCTTGGGGCTGGGGGCGCCGGCGGAGGGTTTCCGGTGGGGCTTCGTCGTCGAGGATGCCGTCGCCCGGCTTGCCGTCCGGGCCGCCGAAGAGCAGGTCGGACATCTGCAGGTGCATGTGCTCGACGTGCGGCACGTCCGGCAGGACCACCTGGCCACGCTCACCGGCCGACTCGATCTGCAGGGTGCCGCAGCCGAGCATCCGGTCCACCAGGCCGTGCTCGTACGAGACGTCGTTGATCCGCATCAGCGGGATGTCCCGGCCGGTCCGGGTCAGGATGCCGTGCCGGGTGATCAGCCGGCGATTGGTCAGCGTGTACGTGGAGAAGAACCAGTTCAGCACCCGCTTGGCGGCGAACGCGGCCAGCAGCACCACGCCGACCGCGAGGATCGCCAGCCGGGCCGGTGTCTGCATGCTGCCCGGCGGCACGATCGCGGCCAGGAACCCGCCCGCGCCGGCCACCACGAGCAGCAGGAAGACCGGGAAGATCAGCGCCTTCCAGTGCGTCCGGGTACTGACGACGATGTACTCGTCCTCGCCCAACAACTTCGCCGAGATCGCCATGGCCCCAGTCTCACAGTTCCGGGGGCGAAATGCCGCCTGGCGACACGACGAGCGGCACCGAAGCGATTGAATCCTTCACAAAGTGGATACTGTCCGCCTAGGTCGTGTCTGGTAATCCCGCGCCGTAGGTGGGGGATTACCAGACACAACCTAGATGCGCGAGACGGTCAGTCGTCCACCACCTGGGGGGTCGATCACTGAAGGAGCCTCGATGGGCATCTTGTCGGTCCTCGACCGGGAGCACACCGTCGCGCCCCCGGGATACAGCCGCTGGCTGATCCCGCCGGCCGCCCTGGCCGTCCACCTCTGTATCGGTCAGGCCTATGCCACCTCGGTCTACAAGACGTCGCTGGTGAAACACTTCGACGCCGGCCAGACCGCGATCGGCGTCGTGTTCAGCATCGCGATCGTGATGCTCGGGCTGTCCGCCGCGATCGGCGGGACCTGGGTGGAACGCAACGGTCCGCGCAAGGCGATGTTCGTCTCCGCCTGCTTCTGGTCGACCGGATTCCTGGTCGGTGCCCTCGGCATCGGCACCGGCCAGCTCTGGCTCGTCTACCTCGGGTACGGCGTGATCGGCGGCATCGGTCTCGGCATCGGGTACATCTCGCCGGTGTCCACGTTGATCAAGTGGTTCCCGGACCGGCCGGGCCTGGCCACCGGACTCGCGATCATGGGCTTCGGCGGCGGCGCCCTGGTCGCCAGTCCGCTGTCCCGCCAGCTGCTCGGGGTGTACGACGCGGGCTACGACCCGAACAACGCCGCCTCGGTCGCCGGCGGCGGTGCCCTGGTCGCGTTGTTCCTCACCCTCGGCATCGGCTACTTCGTGATCATGATGTTCGGGGTGTTCACGATCCGGGTCCCCGCCGACGGCTGGACCCCGGCCGGGTTCGACCCCTCGACGGTCAAGCAGAAGGCGCTCGTCACCACGGCCAGTGTGTCGGCCGCGAACGCGATCAAGACACCGCAGTTCTGGTGCCTGTGGATCGTGCTGCTCTGCAACGTCACGGCCGGGATCGGCATCCTCGAACAGGCCAGCCCGATGATCCAGGACTTCTTCCGCGGTGCCGACGGCAGGTCCACGGTCGCGGTCGCGGCGGCGGCCGGCTTCGTCGGACTGCTGTCGATCTTCAACATGGCCGGGCGGTTCGGCTGGTCCACCACGTCGGACGCCATCGGCCGCAAACCGATCTACGCGTTGTACCTCGGCGTCGGCATCGTCTGCTACGCGCTGCTCGCCACCGTCGGCCACACCAGCACGGCCGTCTTCGTCCTGCTCGCGGCGGTGATCCTGTCCTTCTACGGCGGCGAGTTCGCCACCGTCCCGGCGTACCTGCGGGACCTGTTCGGCACGTACCAGGTCGGCGCGATCCACGGCCGATTGCTGACCGCGTGGTCGGCGGCGGGGATCACCGGTCCGCTGATCATCAACGGCTTCCTGGACCGGGAGGGCAAACCGGGCACGCTGACGGCCGAGGCGTACCGGCCGGCGTTGTTCACCATGGTCGGTGTGCTCGCGGTCGGGTTCGTCGCCAACCTGCTGATCCGGCCGGTCGCGGCGCGGTTCCACGAGAAGTCCACCACCCCGACGAAGGAGGCGGCGCAATGAACCAGACCCCTCGCCTGGTCCTGTCCTGGCTGCTGGTGGCCGTCCTGCTCGGCTACGGCGTGATCCAGACCCTGGTCACCGCGGCCAAGTTGTTCACCCACTGAGGGAACATCCGCGCCGGGGGTTTGGTTGCCGAAGATGTGCATGGTGAGTACAAGGTGCCCGGCGGGAAGCTGGTCGTGGCCGACCTCGAGGTGGCCGGCGACCGGATCCGTACGGCCCGGATCAGCGGTGACTTCCTCCTCGAGCCCGACACCGCGCTGGAGCGGATCGACGCCGCGCTGACCGGGCTGCAGACCGTGATGCCGGTCGCCCAGGTCGCCGCGAAGGTCCGGGCCGCCCTGGGCGACGGGGTCGAGATGCTCGGCTTCTCCCCCGAGGCGGTCGCCGTCGCGGTCCGTCGTGCCCTCACCGGCGCGACGGGCTGGCACGACCACGCCTGGCAGTTCGTCCACGACGTACCCCGCGAACCGGCGCTGCAGATGGCGTTGGACGAGGTGCTGACCGAGCAGGTCGGATCAGGTGAGCGTCCGCCGACTCTGCGGGTCTGGGAGTGGGCGTCGAACGCGGTGATCATCGGCAGCTTCCAGTCCCTGCGCAACGAGGTCGACCTGGCCGGTGCCGCCGAGCACGACGTCACCGTGGTCCGCCGGATCAGCGGTGGCGGCGCGATGTTCGTCGAACCGGGCAACACCATCACGTACTCGCTCTACGTCCCTGAGTCGCTGGTCTCCGGGCTGTCCTTCGTCGAGTCGTACGCGTTCCTGGACGACTGGGTGATCGGGGCCCTCAACGACCTCGGCATCGCGGCGACGTACCAGCCGATCAACGACATCACCTCGCCCGCCGGGAAGATCGCCGGCGCGGCCCAGAAGCGGCTGGCCGGTGGGGCCGTGCTGCACCACGTGACGATGGCGTACGACATGGACGCGGAGAAGATGGTCCAGGTCCTGCGGATCGGCCGGGAGAAGCTGTCCGACAAGGGCACGACCAGCGCCAACAAGCGGGTCGACCCGCTGCGCAGCCAGACCGGCCTGCCGAGAGCCGAGGTGATCGACCGGATGGTGGGGTCGTTCGGCGACCGGTACGGCCTGGCCCCCGGCACGATCGACGACGCCACCGTCGAGCTGGCGCAGAAGCGGGTCGTCGAGCGGTTCGGCACCGACGAGTGGTTGCGGCGGGTCCCCTGATCGGTCAGGAGTGCTGGGCGCGCAGGTGGGTCACGTCCCCGGCGGCCAGCGGACGACGGCCACTCGGAGTGTCGACGACGAGCCGGCCGTCGGTGTCCAACCCGGTCGCCGTCCCTTCGAGGAACGTGCCGTCCGGCAACTCCACCCGGACCGCCTGCCCGATGGTTGCCGAGAGCTCCGAATAGTCCGGCAGGATCACCGCCGGATCCCCCGCGGCCGCGACCCAGTCCTGGTACCGGGTGGCCAGCTCCCGGAGGATCGCGGAGACCACCGTGTGCCGGTCGGTGGTGAGGGCGCCCTCCAACGCCAGCGAGGTGGCCGCCGGATGTGGGCGCTCGTCCTCCCGCAGGGTCACGTTCAGCCCGATCCCGACCACGGCCGCGGGCCCGTCCACGCGCTCCAGCAGGATCCCGGCAAGCTTGCGGTCCCCGACGAGCACGTCGTTGGGCCACTTCACCTGCGCGGGGATCTCGGCGACCCGGCGGACCGCGGACGCCACCGCCAATGGGACCAGCAGACCCAGCCACGGCCACCTGGCCGCCGGGATGTCAGCGGGCCGCAGCAACGCCGACATGAGCACCGCGGACCGAGGCGGCGTGGTCCACGTCCGGCCGAGACGGCCACGACCCGACGACTGGTACTCCGTGAGCACCACGAGCCCCTCAGGCACGCCGTCGCGCGCGGCGTCGGCCACGACCGCGTTGGTGGACGCCGTCTCGGGCAGTACGTCGATGCGCGTCCACAGCGCACCAGGTTTCACCAGCCGTCCGCGCAGGAACTTCGCGTCCAGCGGGGACCGCTCCAGGTCGCCGAACATCAGCCCGTGTTCTGCAGGCCGGCGGCGACCCCGGAGACGGTGAGCAGCAGCAGCCGGCGGGTGCGCTCGATCTGCTCGTCGGTCAGTGAGTCGTCCGTCCGCAACGTGCGCAGCGCCCGCAACTGCAGGTAGCTCAGCGCGTCGACGTACGGGTTCCGCAGCTCGACCGCGCGGCCGAGCACCCGGCGTCCGCTGAGCAGCCGGTCGCTGCCGAGCACCTTGAGCACCCACTCGGTGGTCAGCTCGTGCTCGTCCAGCATCAGCTGGGTCAGGTCCGGCCGGTCACCCAGCTCGAGGTACCGGCCGAGGATCCGCCGGTCGGTCTTGGCCAGCGACATCTCCGCGTTCTCCAGCATCACCTGGAACAGCGGCCAGTTCTCGTTCGCGTCCCGCAGGACGGCCACGTCGTCCACGGCGGCGAGCGCGGAGCCGAGGCCGTACCAGCCAGGCGCGTTCACCCGGGCCTGCGACCACGCGAACACCCACGGGATCGCCCGCAGGTCCTCCAGCGACGACACCGCGACCCCCCGGCGGGCCGGCCGGGATCCGAGCGGCAACTGGCCGAGCTCCTCCAGCGGCGTCACCCGGCCGAACCACTCCGCGAACCCGTCGGCCTTCACCAGCCGGTGGTACGTCGTCCGGGCGGCCTCGTCCAGCGTCTTCTCGACCACGGCGAACCGCTCGGCGGCGGCCGCGGCGCGCTCCTCGATCGCGGGCGTCGAGGCCAGCAACGTCGCCGACGTCACCTGCTCGATGTGCCGCTGCGCGATCGCGGAGTTGCCGTACCGGGCCGGGATCGCCTCACCTTGCTCGGTGAGCTTGAAGCGCCCCGCGACCGACCCCGGCGCCTGCGCCAGGACCGCGCGGTTCGCGGGACCGCCACCCCGGCCGAGCGCGCCGCCCCGACCGTGGAACAGGGTCAGCCGGATCGCGTTCCGCCGCGCCCACGCGGTGATCCGCGCCTGCGCGTCGTACAGGGCCAGCGTCGCCGACACCGGACCGACGTCCTTGGCCGAGTCGGAGTACCCGAGCATCACCTCGAAGCGCCGGTCGTTCGCGGTCAGCCGGTGCCGGACCCGGGTCAGCTGGAGCGCGTTGTCGAGCACCTCGACCGAGTTCTGCAGGTCCTCGCCGGTCTCGAACAGCGGCACCACGTCGAGCTCGATCGGCCGCCCGTCCAGGGCCGCGTCGGCCAGCTCGTACACCGCGGCAAGGTCGCCCGCGTTCCGGGTGAAGGAGACGATGTACCGACGGCAGGCCTCGGGGCCGAACCGCTGCTGGATCTGGGCGATCACCCGCAGCGTGGCCAGTACCTCCTCGGTCTGCTCGGACAGCTCGCCGCCGCCGAGGACCTCCTCCAGCGCCTTCGCGTGCACGGACGAGTGCTGCCGGACCTCCAGTTCGGCCAGGTGGAACCCGAACGAGGTCACCTGCCAGATCAACTGCTGGAGCTCGCCGTACGCCTGCCGGGGCGCGCCCGCGGTGACCAGCGAGTCCTGCAGCACCTTGAGCTCGTGCAGGAAGTCGGCGGAACGCGGGTACCCGAAGTCGGCGTCACGGGACCGGGTGGCGGCCAGCCGGCGGGCCGCGAGCAGCAGGAGCTGGCGGTGCGGCTCGGACGGCGACCGGGTCTCGATGTCCGCGATCAGCTCCGGGTTGACCGCGCGGGCGTCCTCCAGCAGCCGACGGACCGGGGCCGACGGCGGCGTGGTGGCCGCGTCCAGGGTGAGCGACCGGCCGAGCTGGTCGGTCGCCCGCTCCAGGGCCCGCAGGACGTGGTCGGCCTGGATCTGCATCGCCTCACGGGTGATCGCGGCGGTGACGTTCGGGTTGCCGTCGCGGTCGCCGCCGATCCAGGAACCGAGCCGGACGAACGGCGCGACCGCGGGCGGCCTGGTCCCGGCGGCGTCGCCGGCCAGCGCGTCGTCGAGCCGGCGGTAGACGTTGCCGACGACATCGAACAGGGTCTCCTCGAACACCGCCATCGCGGAGCGCACCTCGTCCAGCGGCGACGGCCGGCTGGTCCGCAGCTGCGACGTTCGCCAGAGGATGTCCACCTGCTCGACCAGGCGGCGCTGGTTCTCGGCCAGCTCGGTGTCGCCGGTGCGCGGGTCGCCGCGCTCCTCCAGCAGCGCCGAGATCCGCCGGATCGTCGCGAGCACGGCACGGCGCCGGGCCTCGGTCGGGTGCGCGGTGAGGACCGGGCGGAACTCCAACCCGGTCAGCAGCGCCCGGGCCTGCTGCTCTCCGGCCTCCACGGAGATCTTTTCGACGGCCTGGGCCAGCTCCGACACCGCCGGCGCGTCCCCGGCCCGGTCGCGGGCCCGCAGGACGCGGGCGCGGTGCAGTTCCTCGCTCAGGTTGGTGAGGTGGAAGTAGCAGGTGAACGCGCGGGCGACGTCCTCGGCCCGCTCGTGCGGCCAGGAGGCCACCAGCTGCTCGGCCGCCTCGCCGTCCCCGGCGATGGTGAGCTCGCGCAGCTTCTCGACGTCGTCGAGCAGCGGCTGACCGGCGTACTCGACCAGCACGCGGCCGAGAATCTCGCCGAGCAGGCGCACATCGGCGCGCAGCTCCTCGGGCACCTCGAAGCGCGCTCGGGTACGGGTGCGGACGTTCGCCTGACTACCGGTCTCGGTCACGTTCGCCCACCCTATCGACGCACACGGTCTCCCGCTCCCCGGTCCGCCCTGTGAGCATCGATCGTGACCGTTCGTCCAAGTGACCGGACAGTAAGCGAGCGAACTGTCCGCTCCCGGACCTAGACCGCGCCGAAGCCGCCGCCGACGACCTGGGAGACGGTCCGGGCCAGCTCGGCCGGGGTCCGGGTGCTGCCCTCGACGACGAGCATCCGGGCGCAGCTCTCGGTCATCGAGGCCAGCAACTCGGCCAGCACCGGCAGGTTCGCGTCCGGATCGGTGGCATGCGGCATCGATTTCACCAGGGTCAGCCGCAACGCCTCGACCAAGAACGCGCGGGCCCCCCGGACGCGATCGGCCACCACCGGCGCCGCGCCGTACTGGGCGCCGAAGACGATCTGCCAGGACCGCGGCGTCTTCTGCACCGCCTCCAGGAACGCGGTCAGCCCCTCCAGCACGTGCTCCTGCGGGCTGCCGACACTCGGATCGGCCGGCAGCGCGGCGACGATCGAGATGACCAGGTGCTGCTCCTCGCGGGCCAGCAGGGCGAGCAGGAGTTCGTCGCGGTTGGCGAAGGAGGCGTAGACGACGGGCTTGGTGACACCGGCCGCGTCGGCGACCGCCTGCATCGTCGTGCCGGCGTACCCGCGCTCGACGAACACCTCGAGGGCGGCGTCCAGGATCAGCGGACGGCGGCGTTCCGGTCCGAGGTGTGCGGCCCGGCGGCGAGGTTCTTCGGGGTCCACCACTTGACAAACCTACCAGATCGTAGGAAATTCCTACGGTCTGGTAGGAACTGCGCCGGGAGGTCGCCGATGACCGAGCGAGGCAGTGCCGCCTGGCTCGAATCCGGGGATCTCGCCGCCCTCGACCTGGCCGAACTGGCCCGGCTGGTGGACCACACCTCGGAACGAGAGCTCCGGCATCGACTCATCGGGGGAGTGCGAGAGGTCGCGTTGCGCGAGATCTTTCGCCGGATGCCGGATTACCTCCGCCCCGCCCGTGCCGCCGGGTTCGACGCTGTCGTCGCCTGGCTGATCACGGGGGCGGGCGGAGGTGAGAACGGCGTCGACGAGTACCGGATCCGGGTCCGCGACGGCCGCTGCAGCGTGCTCGCCGACCGGACCGAGCCGGCCCAGATCTCCGTCCGCACCGATCCGGCGACGCTGCTGAAGATCGTCACCGGCAACGAGGACCCGGTCACCGCGGTGCTCAAACAACGGCTCTCGGTCCGCGGCGACCTGGCCCTGGCCGCCCGCCTGACCAAGATCTTCGCGGTCGGTCCGGGCTGATACTCAGCGGCCGGCCCCAGGCTCAGGTCGAGCCCAGGTCGAGCCCAGGCTGACGCTCAGCGGCCGGCCCAGCGCCAGGGCCTCAGCGGTCGAGGCCGGTGGGCTTCTGTTGCTCAGCCGGCGTGCCCGGACGGCCGGACCTCGCGGCGTCCTCCGCCTTGGCCGCCGGCGGCTGGACCCCGGTCAGCGGCTTCACCGCCGGATCCGCGGCGAACCGCGCCGTCGCGTCCTGCCGCTGCGCCGTCGCGTCCTGCTGCTGGCCGCCCGGCGCCGATTCGTTCTCCGCCCGCCGCACCTGCTCCGCCGCCTGCTGGCCGAGCGCCATGCCGTACTCGCGGGATCGGCCGTACGTCGTCCCCGGCCCACCACCGTCGGCGTTCCAGCTCGCGACCCGCTCGGGCAAGGCCTCGAACCCACGATCCACGGACTCCGCCACCTGCCGGATCACGGCCGCTCGCTCGGCACGCGGGATCTCGGAGTGCAGGACGAGCGTCTCGGCGGCAACGGTCGCCGCACCCGCCCGGCCCTGTCCCGCCAACGCGCGCAGCGTCTCGCTCGGGTCCGCGTCCCGCCCAGTGCTTACGTCGACGGCGAACGCGAGACCCCGCGCGGCCGGCGCCCACTCCGTGTCGGCCTGCGGCGCACCGGTCGCCTGCAGGCGCTCGGCCAGCTCCTGCGGCACCGTACGGTCCACGATCGCGTGCAGGTTGTCCTCGGTGAATGCCTGGCCGACCCCGTACGCGAGCGCCTCGAACCGCGGCGCCGCGGCCACGGCGAGCTCCTCGTTCTCCCGGGTGTACCCCTCCGGTACGGCGAACCGCGCGAACATCCCGCTGACCTCCTTCAGCGCCTCCCGCGCGGCCACCACCTGACCCGGGGTGAGCCGATCGGGTCCGTCAACGGTCAGGTTGGTCAGGGGAACCGCGACCCGCTCCTCGCTGAGGACGAGCGTGCCCTGCGGTGACTGACCGACGCGCCCGGCCTCCTCGTACTCCCCGGGCAGGAACTCGATCCGGCCGTTCCACAGCGACCCCTGGGCCCCGGTCAACTCCCCGACCGCTCCCTGGACCCGGTTCAAGAGCTCGTGGACGGAGTCCGGCCGCTCGGTCGGCAGCCCGATCCGCAGTGGTTCCACCACCTCGGCGTTGATGCTGCGCTCGTGCCGGTACGCGGTCGCCCGGTCCCCGGCGTGGTTGGCCTCGTCGACGGCCTCCGCACCGCGCGCCGTGGCGTCCAGCCGTTGCCCGACCACGCTCGCCCTGGGACTGACCCGGTCCCCCGCGGAGAACCGCCACTCCAGCTCGGCTGCGACCATTTCCACGACCTCACGTCGATCGTCCGGCGACAGCTGCGCGAACGACGGGCGCGACCTCATCAGCAGTTCGGCAGCAGCCGGCCCGGCGCCACCACGGCCGGCCGCGACCATCTCCGTCAGGATCGCGTCCTCGCCCTGCCCGGTGCGCCCGCTGATGCCGAGGGCAACCGTCCGCGCGGCCGCCGTGTCACCGACGAGAGCCGGCTCCGGGAACTGGCCGAGCGGCGCGTCACCGGCCTCGGGCATCAACTGCTGCAGCAGTCGCGGGGTCGCCAGCGCCGCGTACGCCCGGCTGGTCGCCTCCGCGAAGCGGTACCGGTCGCCGTCCTCCGGCAACGGCAGCGGGCCTTCAGGCGCGAGCGTGTACGCGCAGTTCGCGACCACCTCGGTCACGGCCTGCCGGATCGCGGGCCGGCTGTCCGGCTCACCCGGCGCCGGCGCGAGGCGGGCCGGTACGTCGAGATTGTCCGCCAGGCGATCGACCCGGGCTCGGACACTCCTGGTCACGCCGGGCAGCTGCTGCCCGCTCGCCAGGGAAACTCCGCCGGTGTCCTGGACCACCAGCGAGTTGATGGCGCGGATGAGATCGTCGACACTCGCGTCCGTCACCCCCGGCAACCTACCGCTCACCCGGTCCACGGCCAGAGGCTGCGGGCAACGTCACAGCCCCCGAACGGCTACCGGCGAGTTAGGCTGCCCGCTTATGGGAGAGACCGTGAACATCCACACCACCGCCGGGAAGCTCGCGGACCTGGATCAGCGGCTGGACGAGGCCGTGCACGCCGGGTCGGAGCGCGCGGTCGAGAAGCAGCACGCCCGCGGCAAGAAGACCGCCCGGGAGCGGATCGCGCTGCTGCTGGACGAGGACTCCTTCTCCGAGCTGGACGAGTTCGCCCGGCACCGGTCGACGTCGTTCGGCCTGGACGCCAACCGCCCGTACGGCGACGGCGTGGTGACCGGGTTCGGCACCATCGACGGCCGCCAGGTGTGCGTGTTCGCCCAGGACTTCACCGTCTTCGGTGGCAGCCTCGGCGAGGTCTTCGGCGAGAAGATCGTCAAGGTGATGGACCTGGCGATGAAGATCGGCTGCCCGCTGATCGGCATCAACGACTCCGGCGGCGCCCGGATCCAGGAGGGCGTGGTCTCGCTCGGCCTGTACGGCGAGATCTTCCGCCGCAACGTCCGCGCGTCCGGCGTGATCCCGCAGATCTCCCTGATCATGGGCCCGTGCGCGGGCGGCGCGGTGTACTCCCCCGCGGTCACCGACTTCACCGTGATGGTGGACGAGTCGTCGTACATGTTCATCACCGGCCCGGACGTGATCAAGACCGTCACCGGCGAGGACGTCAGCCAAGAGGCGCTCGGCGGCGCCCGGACGCACAACACCAAGTCCGGTAACGCGCACTACCTCGGCAGCGACGAGGAGGACGCGATCGAGTGGGTGAAGGCGCTCGTCGGGCACCTCCCGCAGAACAATTTGGAGGACCCGCCGGCCTTCGACGAGCCGGCCGACCTGGCCCCGACCGAGACCGACCTGGCGCTGGACACGCTGATCCCGGACTCGCCGAACCAGCCGTACGAGATGCACACCGCGATCGAGGCGGTGGTCGACGACGGCGAGTTCCTCGAGGTGCAGGCGTTGTTCGCGCCGAACCTGATCGTCGGCTTCGGCCGGGTCGAGGGCCGCCCGGTCGGCGTGGTCGCGAACCAGCCAATGCAGTTCGCCGGGACGCTCGACATCGACGCGTCCGAGAAGGCGGCCCGGTTCGTCCGGACCTGCGACGCGTTCAACCTGCCGATCCTCACCTTCGTCGACGTGCCCGGCTTCCTGCCCGGCACCGACCAGGAGTGGAACGGCATCATCCGCCGCGGCGCCAAGCTGATCTACGCCTACGCCGAGGCGACCGTGCCGATGATCACGGTGATCACCCGGAAGGCGTACGGCGGCGCGTACGACGTGATGGGGTCCAAGCACCTCGGCGCCGACATGAACATCGCCTGGCCGACCGCGCAGATCGCCGTGATGGGGGCCCAGGGCGCCGTCAACATCCTGTACCGGCGGGAGCTGGCCGCGACCGAGGACGCCGAAGGCCGCCGGCAGCAACTGATCACCGAGTACGAGGACCACCTGGCCAACCCGTACGTCGCGGCCGAGCGTGGCTACATCGACGCGGTGATCAAGCCGAGCGAGACCCGCTCCGAGATCATCCGGGCCCTCCGCCTCCTCCGCACCAAACGCGACACCCTGCCCCCGAAGAAGCACGGCAACATCCCGCTGTGATGGGAGCCCTCATGACCGAATCCGCCACACCTGAGCCGCAGCCCGTCCTCCGGGTCGTCAAGGGCGACCCGACCCCCGAGGAACTGGCTGCCCTGGTCGCCGTCGTCACTGCCCGCGCAACCGCGGTCCCCGCAGCCCCCGAGCCGGACCGCGCCGGCGACTGGGCCACGTACTGGCGCACCGCGAAACGCCCGCTCCACCCCGGCCCGGGTCGTTGGCGAGCGAGCGCGCATCCGTGACACTGGCGGCATGGCCAAGTACGCGGTCAACGAGCAGGCGGTCGAGTACGCGCGCGGGCTGATCGACGCGCGCCAGTACGTCCTGGAGAGCGACTGGGGCGCGGTGCAACCGAAGGCGGACGACCAGAACGCCTACCTCGCCAACCACGGCTGGGACGACTACGCCGCCTGGCATCTCGGCCTGACCGACGGCGCCACCGACGAGACGAAGGCTCGCTACGCCTTCGTCCTCGGCGACTTCCGCCGCATCCACCGCACCGCCCTGATCGCCTGCGTCTACCGAGCCTCCGAGTGGCGCCACAAGAAGGTCGAACTGGCGGCCCACGACCTCCTCCAGCACCTCGACACCAAGGCCGGCATCAGCGACAACTAGTCGACCCGGCGGCTAGTCCACCCGGCGGAAGCGGGCCACGGGGTACACCGGGTCGGCGGTGGTGCCGCGAGCCTGGTTGTGGCCGACGAAGGTGGTGGCTCCGTCGAGGACCAGGCCGTACCGGGCGGCGCGGGCGACCAGCAACGCGAGGGAGTCCTCGGACCGTCCTTCCTTGGGCGTACGCCCGTCGGCGACGCGGCCGGCCTCGGACTTCTCCGCGGTGGTCACGAAGACCCCGCCCGGCCGCAGGACGCGCGCCACCTCGGCCAGCACCGCATCGCTGTCGGCCAGCAGGTGCAGCAGCCAGACGGCGACCACGGCGTCGCACCGGCGATCGGCGAACGGCAATTGCGCCGCATCCGCAGCCGCCACGTGACCGGGCAGCCTGATCCTCGCGCGCCGCAGCATCGCCGGCGACAGGTCGACCCCGTGCACCAAGTTGCCCAAGGCAACCAGCTCGGCCCCGACGATCCCCGTCCCCACCGCCAGCTCGAGCACCCGGCCACCCGTGGAACCGAGCAGCTCGTGCACCGCGAGAGCGGCCGCGCGGGCGCGATCGGGACCACCGCGGGTCTCGTCGTACTTGGCTGCCTCGTCCTCGTCGTAGGCGAAGTGCGGCTGCTCCCACAACGCCGGCCAGGAGATGCCGACCTGCGCGAGCATCGTGCGGAGCAACGGCAGCGAGACCCCGACGACGTTGTGGTAGTCGCCCTCGATCGCGCGGACGAACGGCCCGCCGATGCCGTCGACGGTGAACGACCCGGCCACGACCAGCGGCTCGCCGGTCGCGACGTACGCGTCGATCTCCTCCTCGGTGAGCTCGGCGAAGTGGACCGTGGTCGAACCGAGCTCGCGCAACTCCTGCTTGGTGCGGGTGTCGAACAGGCAGTGCCCGGTGTGCAGGACGCCGGTGCGCCCGCTCATCGCCCGGAGCCGCTCCCGCGCGGCGTCCGGGGTCCCGGGCTTGCCGTACGCGACGCCGTCGATCTCCAGCACCGAGTCGCAGCCGAGCACGGTCGCGTGGTCGGTCAGGGTGGCGACGACCGCGCGGGCCTTGAGGGTCGCCAGCACGCGCGCCAGCTCACCCGGGCTCTCGGCGGTGATGTGGTCCTCGTCGACCCCGGAGACGATCACCTCCGGCTCGACCCCGGCGCTGCGCAGCGTCTTCAGCCGGGCCGGCGAGGCGGAGGCCAGCACAAACCGCGGGCGGTCCCGCTTCGGATCGGTCACAGCTTGTCGAGCGCGCGGCGCAACGGGTCGAGTCCGAGGGAACCCAGGTTGAGCGCGTCGGAGTGGAAGGTGCGCAGGTCGAACGCGGATCCCTTGCGCTGCTTGGCGTCCTCGCGCGCCTGCAGCCAGATCCGCTCGCCCACCTTGTACGACGGAGCCTGCCCCGGCCAGCCGAGGTACCGGTTCAGCTCGGCCTTGAGGAACTCGGTCTCCATCCGGCAGTGCGCCCGGAGGAACTCGAACCCGAGCTCGGCGTTCCAGGTCTCACCCGGACGCCAGCCGAACGGGTTGTCCCGCGGGATCTCCAGCTCCAGGTGCATGCCGATGTCGACCACCACCCGGGCCGACCGGAACGCCTGCGCGTCCAGCATGCCGAGCCGGGCGCCCGGCTCCTCCAGGTACCCGAGCTCCTCCATCAGGCGCTCGGCGTACAGCGCCCAGCCCTCGCCGTGACCGGAGACCCAGCAGCCCATCCGCTGCCAGCGGTTCAGCCGGCCGGCCTGCAGCATCGTCTGGGCGACCTGGAGGTGATGCCCCGGGACGCCCTCGTGGTACACCGTGGTCACCTCGCGCCAGGTGGCGAAGTCCTGGACGCCGGCCGGCACCGCCCACCACATCCGGCCGGGCCGGCTGGTCAGGTCCTCGCTCGGCCCGGTGTAGTAGATGGTGCCGTCGGACGTCGGCGCGATCATGCACTCGATCCGGCGGATCTCGTCCGGGATGTCGAAATGCGTTCCAGCCAGCTCGGTCACCGCGGCGTCGGCGAGCTGCTGCATCCAATCGCGGAACGCCTCCTTGCCGCGGATCTTGCGGGCCGGGTCGTTGTCCAGCAGCCCGGCGACGGCCGCGATGCTCGGGTCACCGCCGTTCAGCTCGGCGGCGATCTTGGCCATCTCGGCCTCGATCCGGCCGAGCTCCTGCCAGCCCCAGGCGTACGTCTCCTCGAGGTCGACGGTGGCGCCGAGGAAGTTCCGCGAGGCCAGCTCGTACACCTCGCGGCCGCAGGCGTCCCGGCGCGGCGCCTTCGGCAACAGGTCGGTGACCAGCCACTGACCGAACTGCTCGTATGCCTTGCGCGCGGCGGCCGCGGCCGTCTCCACGGTGGCCTTGACCGGGCTCTCCGGTGCTCGCGCGGCCAGGCCGGCGAAGAAGTCCTCGCCGTCGGCGCCGGTCCAGCTGGCGATCCGCTGGGCCAGGTCGTTCACCTGGCGGGCCGCCGAGACGCGGCCCTGGGCGGCCTGGCCGAGCAGCGACTCGCGGAACCCGTCCAGCGTGGTGCCGACCTGGTTGAGCCGGATCGCGATGGTCTCCCAGTGCTCGTCGGTCGCGGTCGGCATCAGGTCGAACACCTGCCGGATCTCCGCGGGCACCGAGACGAGCGCGTTCAGCTGGTACTGCGGGACGCCGGCCTGGTACGTCTCCAGCTCCAGGCCGAGGCGTTCCAGCAGGGCGTCCTTCGCGACCTCCTCGCGCGGACTGCCGGGCGTGATCGCCGTCGCCTCGGCCAGGGTCCGCCGGTTCAGCTCGGCGAGCGCCTCGAACCCGGCCGGCGAGTAGTCCGGCAGCCGGTGGTCGTACCCCTCGATCCCCATGAAGGTGGCGTTGGTCGGGGCGAGCTCGACGAACTCCTCGAGGAACCGCTCCGACACCACGTCGATCGGACTGGTCGGTGTAGTCGCATCCGTCACCCGCCCGACACTACCCCCGGGACCGCTGTCGGCGCGTCAGGAAATCCACAGCTGCCCACGACACCCGCGAACCTGCTCGGATCAGGGCCGATCCGGGGCGGTCAGGTGCCCCGGCGCCGCCTGCCGCCAGGAGTCCAGGACGATGTCGTACAGCTCGTCGGTGTCCTCCAGCTCGGCCAGCCGGGCCCGGACCCAGGCCGACGGCGCCTCGTGCGGCGGGACCCAGAACTTGGCCGGCTCGGCGGCGATCAGCTCGTCGCGCTCCAGCTTGGGGCAGCGGACCGCGAACGAGGTCTGGTCGTCCGGGATCGTCAGGAACATCCGCCCGGCCACGTCGAAGGTCGGATGGCGCCAGCGTTCCTTCTCCACGGCCTCCGGCAAGGACAACGCGATCCGGCGTACGTCGTCGGCGTCGAGCACGGCGTTCCTACCTCTCCCCCTGACAGCGGACCCCCATCCTGCACCAAGCCCCGGACAGCCGGCGAAGTACGGGCGGAGTACGGGCAGAACGGTGCGGGTCGCCGTCGGTTAAAATCCTTGCCGTAGGCATCTGAATTCTTCCCGACACGCCAGCTGGGACGAGCCGGCCCGAGGAGGAGGAACCGATGACCGCGACGGACCGCTGGGCGGATCGTGGCGATCCCGCCCTGGCCCGTCGCCTGGCCCTGATGTGGGGACTCTTCGCGCTGGTGGCCTGGCTCGGCGCTGGTCTGACCGCCGCGGCGTGGTGGGTCGCCCAGGCCGGCGAGTACCAGGAGAACTACCGCGGATTCAACGCAGGCGACAGCTTCCCCTGGATCGCCGTCGCGCTGCTCGTCGTCGCCGGTCTCGGCTGTGTCCCCGTCGCAATCCGCCAGTACGCTCGCGCCCGCCGCCTGGCCCAGGCTCGCTGAGGGCAGCGTGCGATCCACTTCCGCAGCAAGCAAGGTGACACAGTGTTCAAACGGATCCGGCACGCGGCGACGATGGTCGCCGCGGTACTCCTGCTGCCCTTCACCCTGGCGGGCTGCTCAGGGAAGGCCGCAGACTGCGAGAAGGCCTTCCCCGCGGCAGCGCTGTCGGTCGACGGCGTGGTCTCCGCGTCCTGGGACTGCAGCTTCCAGTTCGGCGGCGGTTGGCAGCGGGGCGACGTGGTACTCGAGGCGTCCACCAAGGCCGAGGCGATGCGGGTGATGGAGAACGTCCTGAAGGCCTACGCCGCGTCTCCCGATCTCAAGGACGAGTGGCACACCCCGGAGAAGTACACGGTCCAGAACAGCTCGATCGAGGTCTGGGCGAACTCTCTCGACGCCTTCAACGGCGCCCCGCAGATCCGGGACATCCGAGCGCACTACGGCATCACCCCCGGCTGATCCCGCGCGGGCGACCGGGCAACAGCAGGGCGACGAACGCCCCGACCGCGACGACCGAGGCGCCGACCCAGACGGCCGGGACCAGCCCGTCGACGTACCGGGCCGGGTTCTCGTAGGAGCCGGCCGACGCGAAGACCGAGGCGAGCACGGCGACGCCCATCGCCACGCCGATCTCGCGGATCGTGTTGTTGGTCCCGGAGGCGACGCCCCGGTCGGACTCGGCGGCGCTCGCCATCACCACGCTGGCGGCCGGCGCGAACGTCAGGCCCATCCCGATCCCGGCCAGCACGAACGGCGCGACCAGCGAGCCGTACTCGACGTCGACCGTGGTCACCAGGGCGATCCAGGCCAGCGCGATCGCCAGCAGGGCCTGACCGGTACCGATCAGGGCGCGGGCGCCGACCCGGTCGACGACGAGCCCGGCCAGCGGGGCGACCACCATCGGCGCCATCGTCCACGGCAGCGTGCGGATCCCGGACTCCAGCGGCGTGTACCCCTGGACCACCTGGAAGTACTGCGCCAGCAGGAACACCGCGCCGAAGACGCCGACCGAGAAGGTGAACGAGGTCAGGTTGACCACGCTGAACGCCCGCGACGAGAACAGCCGCAGCGGCAGCATCGGGGTCGCCGTCCGGCTCTCCCAGACCACGAACCCGATCAGCAGCAGCACCCCGGCGACCAGCGAGCCGAGGACCGGGCCAGAGGTCCAGCCGTCGTCGGCCCCGTGAATGACGCCCCAGACGATGCTCAGCACGCTCACCGCGGACAGCACCAGGCCGACCAGGTCCAGCTTGCGCGCACCGCCCCGTGACTCGGTCAGCACCCGCGCGGCGAACGGCAGCGCGAGCACGCCGATCGGCACGTTCAGCCAGAAGATCCACTGCCAGTTCAGGCCGTCGACGACCGCGCCGCCCACGACCGGGCCGACCGCGACGCCGAGTCCGGAGATGCCGCCCCAGATCCCGATCGCGGCGCTGCGCTGCTTCTCGGGCACGGCCGCGGACAGCAGGGTCAGCGACAACGGCATGACGGCCGCGGCACCGACCCCCTGGACCGCGCGGGCGGTGATCAGCATCCACGGCTCGGTGGCCAACGCACAGGCGGCCGAGGCGAGGGTGAACAGCGCGATCCCGGCCAGGAAGATCCGCCGCCGGCCGAGCCGGTCACCGATCGCCGAGGCGGTCAGCAGCAACGCGGCGAAGGCGAGGGTGTACGCGTTGACGAACCATTGCAGGTCGGTCAACGAGGCGCCCAGCTCGGCCTTGATCACCGGCAGCGCGTTGGTCACGACCAGGTTGTCGAGCGTGACCATGAACATCGGAATCCCCACCACGGCCAGCACCGTGCCAAGCGAACGCCGGGCTCCCGGCACGGCGACCGGGCCGGGTTCGAGGGCGGTCGAAGTCATCGTGTTCCCCTCCGTCGGGCAAGTTTGTTGTTATCGACTGATAACTAGGCTCGGGTTCAAAGTATGCATCGACTGATAACATGTCAAGGCAGCACCGAGAGGAGACCCGATGACGAGAACCAGGTTGACGGCGGCCGAGCGCGGCGAGGAGGTCCTGCGGGCGGCGGTCCAGGCCTTCGGCGCGTCCGGGTACGCGGGCACGAAGACCGACGAGATCGCCCGCCTGGCCGGGGTGTCCCAGCCGTACGTGATCCGGCTGTTCGGGACCAAGCAGCAGCTGTTCCTGGCCACCGTCGAGCGGGTCTGCGAGCGGATCGGGGACGCGTTCCGGGCCGCGGCCGCGGAGCGCGCCGACCTGGAGAGCTTGGGCGACGCGTACAACCGGCTGATGACCGAGCGCGAACTGCTGGTCGTCCTGCTGCACGGGTTCGCGGCCAGCGCGGAGCCTGCGATCGGCGAGCTGGTCCGGGCCCGGTTCGGCGAGATCTACCGCCTGGTCCGCGACCTCACCGGCGCCTCCCCCGAAGAGGCCCGCGAGTTCCTCGCCACCGGCATGCTGCTCACCGTGATGGCCGCGATGCAGGTGGCCGGCCCGAACGCGATCGAGTGCGCCTGGTCGACCGACCTGCTCGAAAGCCTCTAGTCGCGGCCGCTCAACGTCTGGCCGGCCGCGAACCAGATCGCGACCGTCGCGGCGGCCAGCGCGGCCACGGTCACCAGCAACGAGCCGGGGACGTCGGCCCCGCGGACCAGCGCCGCACCGATCCCGACCACCGGCGCGAGCCCGATCGCGATACTTGCTGGGAGCAACCATCTTCGCAGGGCGCCACGGCCGACCCGGCCGAAGGAGGGGATCTGGCCGGCGAACGCGCTCGCGAGGTGCACCGCGACCAGCGCGATCGCGGTGACCACCACCCCGACCCCGATATCGGCGGGCGCCCGGATGACCCAGCCACCCGCCACGACCACCAGGAACGCGAGTGCCGCCGCGGAGTCCGGAAGCACCACACAGGCCACCAGCAAGGGGATACCGAGGACCGGTACGAGGTCGAGCTCGTCCCACGGCTGGATCGCCGGGACCAGCAGGGCGATCGCGCCGGCGACCGCGATGACGGTGCGCGCCAGCAACGACGCCTGGCCCGAGGCGCGCAGCTCGGCCAGCCAGCGGGAGATCCGGTCGGCGACGGTCATGACCGCATCCTCGGGGCGGCGGACACGCGCGCGGCGTCCCGCAGGACCTCGTCCAGGGTGCCCGCACCCCGCCAGCGCACGGTCGGTACGCCGAGGTCGCCGAGCCGGTCGAGTTCGCGGCGGCGTTCGAGCAGCCGCAGTCGCCAGGCCAGCGGCCACGCCTTCGCGTCGTGCTCGTTCAGGTCGATGACGTCGGCAACGTCCTCGGGCAACGTGTCCACCGCGATCACGGTGCAGCCGGAGTGGACCAGCGTGACGATGTAGCCGAGCATCGACTGCCGCAGCAACGGGCTCAACGCGAGGACCAGGCTGTCCGGCCGGATCCGGTGCCGTCGTGCCAGCTGCAGCTCGTCCTGCTGCCGTCCCTTGCGATCCGCGTGCACCAGGACGTCGAGGATCCGGCGCAGGTGAGACCGTCCGCTCCCGGTCCGTACGCCGCGAACCGCGGTGCCCGTGTCGACCAGGCGGACCCTGTCCCCGTGCCGCAGGTAGTGCTCCGCGATCGACGCTGCCGCACGGACCGCGGTGTCCAGGCTGCTGGAGCGACCGTCGATGCCCTCGCTGATCCCGACCTCTTGGCCGGTGTCGAGCAGGATCACCACCTCGGTGTCCCGGTCGGACCAGGTGGACGTGACGTGCAGTTCGCGGGTCCGGGCGGACACGGACCAGTTGATCCGGCGCAGACGGTCCCCGGTACGGAACGGGCGGACTCCGGCGATCTCCGTACCCTCCCCCGGTCGCCGGGACCGGTGCAGCCCGACCAGGCCGGCGGGTCGCGGTACGGCGTCGACGGCTTCGAACCCCTCGCGCAACGGCAGCGTGGTCACCGACAACGCGGCCGCGGACGGGATCGGGACGCGGTACGCACCGAGGACGGACGTGGCGATCACCTGGGGGCGTTCGAGCGGCCGTAGCCCCCAGCGCTCGGAGCGGACGCCCACCTCCAACGCGAGCTCGTCGGTCGTCGCGGGCACCGCGATCGCGGCCTGCGGTGGGTCGTAGCGGAACCACCTCGCCCGCGGCAGTGCGGCGACGACCAGGTCGATGTCCGGATCCGGGGTCCCGGTGACCTTGACCCGGTACGTGGTCGCCTGGCCCTCGAAGAGCACGTCAGCGTCCAGTTCGGTCCGGACCTCGGGCTGCTCGCGGGGCCGGAAGAAGCGGCCCCAGCCGGCGAGCAGGGCCAGCGGGAGTCCGAGGACGGCGGCGTCGGGGCGGCGGGCCAGGACAGCGATCACCAGCAGTCCGGCGGCCACGACGACCGCCCGGAGCTGCGCGTGCGTCGGCCGCCAGCTCACTGCCGGGCGCCTACGACGGTCGGCGGGGCCGGGACGGATCCGAGCACCGCGCGGACCACGGTCGCTCCGGTGACCTCGTGCAGCCACAGCTCCGGGCGCACGGTGATCCGGTGCGCCAGCGCGGCGATCGCGACCGCCTTCACGTCCTCGGGGACGACGTAGTCGCGGCCCTGGATCACGGCGTACGCGCGGGCGGTCAGCAGCAACGCCAGCGAACCACGCGGCGACGCACCGACGAGGACCTGCGAGTCCCGCCGGGTCGCGGCGGCCAGCTCCACGCAGTACCGACCGACGGTGTCGTCCACGGTGACGGTCTCGATCACGCGCTGCGCGGACCGCAAGCCGGCCGCGTCGGTCACCGCCTCGACCACCTGGTCCTCCTGGCGGCGGCCCATCCGGCGGCGGAGTACCTCCCACTCCTCGTCGGCGCTCGGGTACCCGAAGCCGATGCGGAGCATGAACCGGTCGAGCTGGGCCTCCGGCAACGGGTACGTGCCTTCGTACTCGACCGGGTTCGCGGTCGCGAGTACATGGAACGGCGCGGGCAGCGGGAACGTCTGGCCCTCGACCGTGACCTGGTGCTCCTGCATCGACTCGAGCAGCGCGGCCTGGGTCTTCGGCGGGGTCCGGTTGATCTCGTCGGCGAGCAGCAGGCCGGTGAAGATCGGGCCCGGCCGGAAGACGAACTCGGACTCCTTCTGGTCGTAGACGAAGGCGCCGGTGACGTCGGACGGCAGCAGATCCGGGGTGAACTGGACCCGGCGGAACTCCAGCCCGAGCGCCTGCGCGAACGACCGTGCGGCCAGCGTCTTGGCCAGGCCCGGGTAGTCCTCCAGCAGCACGTGGCCACCGGCCAGGATGCCGGCCAGCACCAGTTCGAGCGCCTCGGCCTTGCCGACCACGGCCTCGCCGACCCGGTCCAGCACCTGCCGGCTCAGCGCCGACACGTCGGGCAGGTCGAGCTCCACGCCTGGTTGCCGATCAGTCACGGTTCCTCACAGCTTCTCGATGGTCTGGACAGCCTGCTCGATCTCGGCGAAGGACGCCGTCTGCTTCTCGGCCCCGGCGATCAACGTCCACACCTGGTCCCCCACGAGCGCCCGGGCGCGCTCCGGATCCACCGCCGGGTCGATGCCGTGCCGGTGCACGAGCCGGTCGGTGGTGAGCTCCAGCAGCAACGGCCGGATCCGGCGGACGAACGTCAGCGAGCCTTCACCCGCCCGGCGTTCCCGGTCGGCCTCCTGGATCCAGGTGGCCAGGAACTGGGTCCGGTTGTCGCTGGTGCGGCCGGTGAGGGCAGCGATCCGCTCGTCGTACCTTGTCGGCCAGGACGTCTCCTGCAACTGCGGGAACAGCAGCCGGATCGCCACCGCGGCGAAGGCGATCGCGAGCGCCATCGCGACGAACCAGAGCGGCCGCGGGCTGGTCCCGGCGAGCCCGAACCCGGCGATCAGCAGCAGGCTGCCGAGCACGGCGACCCCCAGGTACTGGAGCAGGACGCGGTTCACCGACGGCACCTTGCGCCACACCGACGGCCCGCTCACTCGGCGTCACCCGAAGCCCGCACGGGGGTTGTGGTCGAGGCCGCGGTGAGCTCGTCGCGAAGGCGGAGCAGGGCCGCGCGGGCCTCGGTCCGGGCCTGTTCGGACGAGCCGTGGGTCGAGTACCGCGCTTCCCGGTAGAGCTGGGCGAGGCGGACCAGTTGGGGCTCGGAGATCCCGCCGACGCCGAGCACGCGGACGGTGAACTCGGCCGGGGTCTCCGAGGCCTGGCGGGACACCCCGGCCGACGCGGCCGCGTCCTCCAACGCCACCCAGCACGCGATCACCGCGTCGGTCGCCGTACCGGAGTCCACCGAGGCCAGGCCGGATTCGACCGCCTCGGTGAGCCGGTCGATCTTCACCCGGTCCCAGTCCGTGTCGTCGCTCTCGGCCTCGGGCAGCCGCACCTTGCGGAGCATCCGGTACAGGGCCCGGACCAGGAACAGCACGAGCAACGTCGCCGCGGCGTACACGAGTGCCTGCCAGAGTGCCTTCAGCCACTCAGGCATCTCGATCGCCTTCACCTCACCGGGTGGCGGCGCCTCCCCCGGCGTCGGGATGTTGACCGAGACGGTCGCGTTGTCGGTCGGGACCGCACGTGGCGACGGGGAGAGGGTGCTCTCGCTGACCGGCTGCACGCTGCCGCCGGCCGAGGCGAGCACCACCAACACCACCGCGGCCACCCCCAGTACAAGCACAGCAACTACAGCCAGGGCACCGCGGCGGCTCGGTTGCATCCCGGAAGACTAACTGGTCAATCAGAAACCGGTGTCCAGCCAGGGGAGGCGCTTTCCGAGGAAGGCCTGCGAGGTCGCCGCCAACGCGCCGCTGGTGCGCTCCTCGACCAGGCCGGCCGCGCCGAGCCGCTGCAGGGACGGCTTGCCGAGATAGACGGCGCCCAGTTCGCGGACGTCGAGCAGCAGGTCGGGATCGCGGTCGGTCTTCTCACAGGTCGCCCCGGACGGTCCGCCGGCGAGGTGCCAGTTGCCCGCGTTCCAGGGCAGGAAGTCGTCGGCCACACCGAGCACCACGTCCACCTCCTGCGCATACGTCCGGCCGGCCAGCGCCTTGCCGAGGTCTGCGAGCCGGAGCCACACCCCGTCGTACGTGGTCGGCTTCGGCGCCCGCGGGTCGACCAGCAACGACAGCAGCGGATCGTCGGACGGCAGCTGCCCGTACGTCGTTTCGCTGAGCAGGTCCTGGTCGAGCAGGAACCGCCAGAGCGCGACGTGCGAGGCGAGGTCGTCGGCATGGACCCGGGTGACGTCGACGAAGGCCTTGGTGGTCCGCTTGGTCCGGTAGTGCGCGTACCCGGTGACCTCGCCGTCGACCGAGGCGAGCACGCACCGCAGCGGCGACGCGCCGTCGGTGTCGGTGAGCACGTTCTCCCCGGTGACGTACTCCTGCCAGCGTTCGTCGTGATGGAACATGCCGACCCGCTCGGCGGCGTGCTCGTTGTGGATCCGGCTGGTGATCGCGCGCGACTCGACCGGATCGGCGAACCGGATCCGGACGTCGTCGGCCCCGGCCACCGGGCGCAACGCGCGGGACGCTCGCGGCACGGTGAGGTGGACCTGGTCGGAGCCGAGGCCGTACCCGAACCGGCCGTAGATCACCGGCTCGCTCGCGGTCAGCGCGGCGACCGGCTCGACCCCGGTCTCGTACAGGTCGGTCAGCTGCGCCCGCATCAGGTCACGCAGGATGCCGCGCCGGGTATGGGTCGGGCTGACGCAGACCATGCTCACGCCCGCGACCGGCAGCTGCCCCCCAGGCACCGCCATCCGCAGCGAGAACGCGGTCGTGTGCCCGGTCAGCTCCTTGTCCTCGCGCCCGACGAAGCTGCGCTCCGGCTCCGTGACCTTCCGCTCGGCCTCCAGCTGCGCCTCGCTCCAAGGCTGCGCGAACCCCAGGTTCAGCAGCCGCACCAGCTCGTCCCACTCGCCCTCGAACCGCCCGATCCCGTTCGTCATGTCCCTTACCTACCAGACCGCGCGGACAACCGCGCCCGAGTTTTCGGTGGGCTCGCCGCAGGAATGCTCGCCGAGTCTCGCGCGGACGGCGTGATCGGACTAACACTCACCCTCGGGACATCCGCCGGAGCCCGGATTTCCCCGGCCTGGCGGGAAAATCGGGCCTTCGAGGGTCTAGACTCGATGAAAACCGTTTTCATATACTGGGGTCATGGCCGCCCAACGGAAGACGCCGCTGACCTTGCTCACCGGGCTCTCGACGACGCTCCGCCAACCGGTCCTGGAGACGATGGCCGATGCCACCACCGTGGTCGTCGGCGTGGACCAGGACGAGTTGCCGGTGCGCGGCGTCCTGACCTGGCGGGTGGCCGACGCCTCCGGGCCGATCGACGCCGGCGAATTCACGGTCGGCGACGACTGCGGTGCCTGCCAGCTGATCGAGTCGCTCGTCCCGTTGCTGGAGACGCTGGTAGCGCGCGGCCACTGGGACCACATCGTCCTCGCGGCGCCGCCCGCGATGGAGGCCCGTCCGTTGGTGAGCGCGCTGGTGGCGTCGATGCCGGAGCTCACCGTGGACACGGTCACCTGTGTGGTCGACGCGGTACTGCTGGTCGAGCAGTTGTCCGGCGACGAGTTGCTGGACGAGCGCGGCCTCGCCCTCGGTCCGCCCGACCGGCGCAACGTCGCCGAGCTGACCGCGCGACAGATCGAGTACGCCGATGTCTGTGTGCTCGCGAATCCCCATCGCAGCGCGGTTCCCGAGCGCCTGCACAACCTGCTGCTCCACCTGAACCCGCGCACCACTGTCGTCGACGCGGACCCGGCCGGCGTACCGACGGGGCGGGTCGCGCGGACCGGGTTGTTCGACCACGCGGCGGCCGAGGCGTGGGCGGGTGAGCTGGCCGCGGAGGACCGGTTGCAGCCAAGCGGTGACGGCGTCACCACGGTGCTGTGGCGTTCGACCAGGCCGTTGCATCCGGCCCGGTTGAACGAGGCGCTCGAGGACATCGTCGACGGCGTGGTCCGCAGCCGCGGTGTGGTGTGGCTGGCGAACAGGCCCACGCAGCGGGTGCGGTGGGAGTCGGCCGGCTTCAGCGCCTCACTGGGCCGGCTGGGCGAGTGGTCCGACACGGAGCACCTCGCCGAGTGCACGGTGGTCGCGACCGGCGTCGGCCTCGATCCGGCGCGCCTGCAGGCGGTACTGGACGCGTGCCTGCTGACCGAGGCCGAGTTGGCCACGCTGGACTGGCAGTCGCTCGAGGACCCGTTCGCCGGTGTGCTGTAGCGGCTAGCCGAGCAGGGGCAGCCGGGCGGCGTGCGGGCCGAGCATGTCGAAGTCGTCCTCGTCGAGCGGGATCCGGCCGGTCGCCTTCAGGACGTACGTGGTGGTGTCCCAGCCGATCACGTCCCACGCGTCCGGACCGAACAACCCGTCCAGCGTCCGCGCGGTCACCTGCAACGCCTCCGGATCCGGCTCGGGGGCGTCGGGCAACTCCAGCGTCAGGTCCAGGTGGTGCACGGTCGCCTCGAGGATCAACGTCGCCACGAAGTCCGGTACCGGGAGCACGTGGCCCTGGGTCGAGACCCGTTTCCCCTTGTCCACCAGGGCGTACGCCGCGGCGCGGACCGCGGCCTCGGACAGCTCCCGCCAGTGCCGGACCAGCCCGTCGGACGGCCGCGAGTACGCCGAGGCGATCACCTGGACGAACGACGTGTCCGGTTCGGCCCGACGACCGGGCCGGGCCGGGAAGTCCCGCCAGTAGCTGACGAAGTCCCGGTCCGGCGCCTCGGTCGACGGCGACGCGAACGCGGTGAGCGCGCGCTCCGCGTCGTACAGCAGGTGCACGAGCAACGGCCCGACCGCCATCCCGGGGCACCGGGTCCGGCGAGCGAAGTCGTCGTCCGGCAGGCCCTGGACGACCTCGGTCACCCGCCCGTACTCGCGGCCCAGCGTTGTGGCCAGCCACAACGGCAGCGCGCCTCGCTCGGGAGCCCTCATGGTCCGAGCCTAGTGCCCCGCGTCGGAGCACTTGTCCCCGGATCCGGCCCGGACCAAGCCTTTCAGGAGCGGGCGATCTCCAGGTGGCCGGCGGCCGCGGCCTCCAGGTGGTTGAGGTCGCCGGCCACGGTCGCGAAGGTGTACCCCTCGGCCAGCCGGCGCTGCGCGGTCTCGCCGTCGGGGGTGTGGATACCGGCCGCGATCCCGGCGTCGGCCGCGGTCTTGGCGATCAGCTGGACCGCGGCGGCGAACGGCTCCGCCACGTCCGGGTCACCCGGGTACCGGCCACCGACGGCCAGGCAGAGGTCGGACGGCCCGACGTACACACCGTCCAGGCCCGGCGTCGCGCAGATCTCGGCCACGTTGGCCAGGCCCTGGGTGGTCTCGATCATCGCCAGTACCACGGTCGCGGCACCGGCCTCCTCCGGCTTCGGCCCGATCCGCAGCGACGAGCGCATCGGCCCGTACGAGCGCACGCCGACCGGTGGGTACCGGCACGCTTCCACCGCCCGCCTGGCATCCTCGGCGGAGTTGATCAGCGGGACGATGACGCCGCTCGCGCCCGCGTCCAGGGCGCGGCCGATCGGGGTCACGTCGTTCGCCTCGACCCGGGCCAGCCCGACCGCGCCGTCGCCGAGCGCGCCGCCGGCGTCGATCGCGAGCAGCCCGTTCACCAGGCCCTGGTAGCCGATCAGGCCGTGCTGCATGTCGAGGACGACGTAGTCGTACCCGATCCGGGCGATCCGTTCGGTCGCGGGCGGCGCGTCGAGCACCATCCAGTACCCGACCAGCGTCTGCCGGGCGCGGAGCCGGTCAGCGAAGTCCTTCGAGCTCACAGCATCTCCTTCAGCGGTTGCCTTTGCGGTCACCTTCGGCGGTTGCCTCCAGCGGTTGCCTCTAGCGGTTGTACGACGGCATCGGGCCGCGGAGCCGGTCACCGATCGCCGCGCAGGACCTGACGGCCTCCGGCGACAACGGCCCGGCCCGCAACGCCGCGGCGTTCTGGGTCAGGTGATCCGGCCGGGAAGCCCCGACGAGTACGGCGTCGACACCAGGTTGGTGCCCGACCCAGCGCAGCGCCAGCTCGGCGAGTCCGATCCCCTCGGCCCGGGCGACCTCGGTCAGTTCGTCCACGACCGCGAAGAGGTCCGCGTTCCAGTACCGGTCGCGGTACATCCCGGCGACCCGCGAGTCACCGAACCGGCCGTGCTCGGGCTGTTCGGTGAACTGGTGCCGGCCGGTCAGCAGGCCACCGCCCAACGGGTTGTAGACGATCGTCCGCAGTCCCGTCGTCAGCGCGGACTCGATGTACTCCTCTTCGACGCGACGGGCGAGCAGGTTGTACAGCTGCTGGGCGACCACCGGCTCGGGCGCACCGGCCGCCGCGGCGTACCGGCGGGCCTCACCGATCTGCCAGGCGGCGAAGTTGGAGACACCCCACGACCGGATCGCGCCCTCCTTCACCAGTTCGGCGAGGGTGGCGGCGGTCTCCTCGAACGGCGTCGCGCGGTCCGGCTGGTGCAGGTAGAAGAGGTCGACGTGATCCGTGCGGAGGCGGCGCAGACTGGCCTCCAGGCATCGGCGGATCCCGGTCCGGGACAGCGGGGCGTTGTCGCCCGCGTCCGGATGCGGGATGCCGGCCTTGGTCGCCAGCGTCACCTGATCACGGCGGCCCTGCAGCAGCTCGCCGAGAAGGGTCTCGGAGGTCCCACCGGCGTACCCGTTGGCGGTGTCGATCGCGGTGATGCCGAGGTCGAGCGCGGTGTCGAGCAGGACCGCGACGCCGTCGGCGTCGACCGTGTCGCCGAAGGTCATCGTGCCCAGGACGAGCTCAGTACTCATCGGGCCACCTGCTTAGTTGCGCGAAACGCGCAGTTTGCGATCAGGGTGCCAGTTGGTGCCGTTGGCCTTGATTTACGCGTGCACGCTGGGCGGAGTCGTGCCACAGCAGCCTCCTGAGGTCGCTTGGATCGCGCTTTCCACGCAAGCCTAGCAGCGTTTTCCGCGCAAGTCGCTGGTACGCTGAGCCCCGGTGGCGCCGACCGAGAGGAGCCGCACCGGCATGGCGACGACCGACACCAGGGATGTGGACAACCTCCCGCCAGGCACCGACCCGGCCACGGACGCACCCGCGGACGCGACCACGCCGGCGGGGGCGACCACGCCGGCGGGGGCAGACGCTGCCGGCACGGGTGCGCAGGCGGGAGCCGGCACGGATGCGCAGACAGGAGCCGGCGTGGAGCCGGGTGCGCGAGGCGGAGCCGGCATGGACGGGGATCGGCCGTTGCGGTCGCGGGAGCGGCGGGAGGAGATCTTACGGGTCGCGACCGATCGGGGTCCGGCCAGTGTCGAGCAGTTGGCCCAGCGGTTCGGGGTGACCGCTTCGACGATCCGCCGTGACCTGGCCCGGCTCAGCGAGAGCGGCCGGCTGGCGCGGACGTACGGCGGCGCGATCGCGGTACCGGGCGGCCCCGAGTTGTCGTTGCCGCAGCGCGACTCACAGGCCCACGACGCGAAGCTCGCCATCGCCCGCTGGGCCGCGACCCGGATCGAACCAGGCAGCTCGATCCTGCTGGACGCCGGGACGACGGTCGCCCTGCTCGCCCGCGAACTCCCCACCGACGCCGGCCTGACCGTGACCACGACAAGCCTGCCCGTCCTCGGCAACCTGCACGCCCGCGACGACGTCACGACGTACTGCCTCGGCGGCCGGCTGCGCACGCTCAGCGATGCCTTCGTCGGACCGCTGACCGAGGCGGCACTGGAGCGACTGAGCTTCGACACGGTGTTCCTCGGCGCGGACGGCGTGACCAGCGACGGCGGACTCTGCGAGGCCGAGCCGGACCAGACCCGCCTGAAGGAACTGATGGCCCGGCGGGCCCGCGCGGTCTACGTCCTCGTGCACGCCGCGAAGCTGAACCACCGCCCGTTCCACTCGTGGGCCAGACTGGCCGGACCCTGGACGCTGGTCACCGACGCCGACGCACCGGCCGAGGTGGTCGAGGAGTTCCGCGCGGCCGGGCGCGACCTGGTGATCGTCTCGCGCGAGGGGTCCGGATGACCGGTCTGCGCGTGCACGCCGACGATCTGTCCGGCGCCGCCGAGGTCGCCGCGTTGCTAGGGGCAACGGCTTTGCGGTTGTCGGGGCCGGGGCCGCGCGGCGACGGGCTGACGGTTCTCGATCTGGACACCCGGGTGCTTCCGGAGGCTGCTGCGGAGGCGCGGGCGCGGGAAGCTCTGACGGTCGACGGCGAGGTGTTCCTGACCAAGATCGATTCGCTGCTGCGGGGCAACGTCGCGGCGCATGTACGGGCGCTCGACCCGGCGCGTCACCCGGTCGTGTTCGCGCCGGCGCTGCCCGCGGCCGGTCGTACGGTCGCCGACGGGGTCGCCCTCGTCAACGGCCGGCCTTTGTCCGCCTTACCTGCTTGGGCTTCCGGGCCTGCGCCCGCGTCCATCGCCGATGCCTTGGGCAACCTTCCGGTCCGCCTGGCCGGTCCCACCACCGTCACCCGCGACGTGGTCGAGCCCGGCGCCGTCACCGTCTACGACACCGCGACCGACGAAGACCTCGACCACCTGATCGAGGCGACCTGGGACATCCCGGGCATCCGCTACGTAGGCGCCGGCGGCCTGGCCGCCGCACTCGCCCGCCACCGCACAACCACCCAACCCGAAAGCACGCGCCCCGGAGGCGCCAGCCGATCAGCCGGCGCCGAGCCGGCTCACCAGTCGGCGGATGAGGCGCCGCGGCCGGTGCTGTTTGTTGTCGGTACCACCGAGCCCACCGCGCTCGACCAACTCGACCAGCTCGCCTCGAGCGTCGACACCACCCACGTCACCATCCCCACCGACGACCTCGCCCCCACGCCGTACGTCGATGCCGTCGCCGCGAGCCTTCGCGCGCGCCGCGGTACGACGCTGCGGGTGACCGGATCGGGCGTCGCCGGGGACACGGTCGCCGCGACGCTCGCCGCCGTCACCGCCGAGGTGGTTGCTTCAGGCATCGAACAGCCCGACCTCGTACTCACCGGCGGCCACACCGCGCGGGTCGTGCTCGACGCGCTCGGGATCAGCCGCCTCACTGTCCTCGGCGAGGTCCACCACGGCGCCGTCCTGCTGGCCGCACCCGACGGCCGCCGGATCGTCACCCGGCCCGGCAGCTTCGGCGACCGAACCTCGTTCGCCGCGATCCATGCCGCTCTCCGCTCACCCCTGTCCCGGAAGGTCCCCGCATCGTGACCAGTACGAACCAGTTGCCGTTGATCGCCGTCACCATGGGCGACGGAGCCGGCGTCGGCCCCGAGGTCTGCGTCGGCGCCCTGCTGTCCGACGAGGTGGCCGCTCTGTGCCGGCCGGTCGTGATCGGCGACGCCGCGCGACTCCGGCAGGCCGCGACCGTCCTCGGCGCCGAGGCCGACGTCGTCCCGGTCGAGCGGATCGCCGACGCGCGGTTCGAGCCCGGCCGGATCAACGTGATCGACCTCGCCCTGTTGCCGGCCGACCTGCCGTGGGGTGAGGTGAGCGCGATCGCGGGCGACGCGGCGTACCAATACATCCGGGTCGCGGCCGAGCTCGCCCAGCAAGGTGAGGTGGCGGCGATCTGCACGGCGCCGCTGAACAAGGAGGCGCTGCACGCGGGCGGCCACATCTACCCCGGGCACACGGAACTGCTCGCGGACCTGACCGGGACCGAGGAGGTGTCGATGATGCTGTCGACGCCGAAGCTGCGGGTGATCCACGTGACCACGCACATCGGCCTGATCGACGCGGTCGCGAAGATCGAGCCCGGCCTGGTCGAACGCACCATCCGCCGCGGCCACACCGCCATGCTCGGCGCGGGCATCACGGCGCCCCGGATCGGCGTCTGCGCGATCAACCCGCACGCCGGTGAGGGCGGCCTGTTCGGGTACGGCGAGGAGGCCGAGAAGATCGAGCCGGCCCTGACCGCGGTCCGCGCCGACGGCATCGACGCCCGCGGCCCGCTCCCGGCCGACACCGCCTTCTTCCTGGCCGGCCGCGGCGACTACGACCTGATCGTCGCGATGTACCACGACCAGGGCCACGGCCCGGTCAAGGTCCTCGGCATCGAGACCGGCGTCAACATCACCGTCGGCCTCCCGGTCATCCGCACCTCGGTCGACCACGGCACCGCCTTCGACATCGCCGGCACCGGCAAAGTAGCCATCGCCAGCATGATCGAAGCCCTCCACCAAGCCGCCGACCTGGCCCACACCCCCTAACCCCGCCCACCACCGCACGCCCACCTCCCGCACGCCGCCTCCCGCACCCCCCTGCTCCTCCCGCACGTCCCGCCCTCCCGCACGCCCGCTCCTCCGCGCGCCCTGGCCCCCGCCCGCCCTGGCCTCCGCGCGCCTGCTCCTCCGCGCGCCCTGGCCTCCGCGCGCCCTGGCCTCCGCGCGCCTGCTCCTCCGCGCGCCCTGGCTCCCGCGCGCCCGCTCCCCCGCGCGCCCTGGGCCCCCGCGCGCCCTGGGCCCCCGCGCGCCCTGGGCCCCCGCGCGCCCGCTCCCCCGCGCGCCCTGGGCCCCCGCGCGCCCGCTCCCCCGCACGCCGCACTTTGTGCGCACACCAGCCATCTCGGCCCCGCCCAGACGACTGACCCGCGCACAAAGTCGGCGCGCCATCACCAATACGCGCACAAAGTGCGACACCACCCCAGCCCGCCACGGCGCACGACGCAACGCCCCACCCCACCAGCACAACGCCCCACTTTGTGCGCGCCCCAGCCATCCCAGCCGCAGCCAGACGACCGACCCGCGCACAAAGTCGGCGCGCCATCACCAGTACGTGCACAAAGTGCGACACCACCCCGGCGGCCCGCCACGGCGCACGACGCAACGCCCCACCCCACACCAGCACAGCGCCCCACTTTGTGCGCGCCCCAGCCATGCCAGCCGCAGCCAGACGACTGACCCGCGCACAAAGACGGCGTCGGGCGTGCTGACGTGTGCACAAGGTGGGATCGAGGTGGCTGGGGCGTGCACAAAGTGCGGCGGGAGGTGAAGTGGCGGGCGGACTGCGGGATGCGGTGGAGACGCCGGGTGGGCAGGGCGTACGGCGCGGGTAGGCAGGGGCGTACCGGCGGAGCGGGCAGGGCGTACCGGCAGAGCGGGCAGGGCGTACCGCGGGGTGGGCAGGGCGTACAGCGCGGGTAGGCAGGGGCGTACCGGCGGAGCGGGCAGGGCGTACCGGCAGAGCGGGCAGGGCGTACCGCGGGGTGGGCAGGGCGTACGGCGCGCGTAGCCAGGGGCGTGCCGCGGGTAGGCAGGGGCGTACCGCGGGTAGGCAGGGCGTGCCGCGGGTGGGCAGGGCGTACCGCGGGGTGGGTGGGGGTGCTGGGGCGACAGGCCCGGTACTGCCGTGCGCCCGTGCTCTGGCTTGGGGGTTAGACCGGGGGGACGCCGTGGCGTTTGGTGCTGAAGTGGCGGTCTTTGGTTTGGGCTGCGGCGAGGCGGGCGATGAGGTCTTCGCGGAGGTTCTCGGGTTCGACGATGGCGTCGATGACGAGGTCGGCGGCGAGGCGGAGGATGTCGATGTCGGTTTCGTACTCCTCGCGCAGCTTCGCGACGTACTCGATCCGCTCGGTCTCGTCCGGGATCTCCTGGATCTTGTTGTAGTACACCGCGTTGATCGCCGCCTCCGGGCCCATCACCGCGATCTTCGCCGTCGGCAACGCGATACAGGCGTCGGGTGAGAACCCTGGTCCGCACATCGCGTACAGCCCGGCGCCGTAGGCCTTGCGGACGATCACCGAGACGGTCGGGACGGTGGCCTCGGAGACCGCGGTGATCATCTTCGCGCCGTGCCGGATGATGCCCGCGCGTTCGACCTCGGAGCCGATCATGAATCCGGGGACGTCGCACAGGTAGACCAGCGGCACGTTGAACGCGTCGCACAACCAGATGAACCGGGCCGCCTTGTCCGCCGAGTCGACGAACAGCACGCCGCCCTTGACGGCCGGCTGGTTCGCCACGATGCCGACGACCTGGCCCGCCAGCAGACCGAAGCCGACCACCAGCTCGGGCGCGTACGCGGGCTTGAGCTCGAAGAAGGTGTCCGCGTCCAGGATCGCGTCGATCACGTCGTGGATGTCGAAGCCGACCGACTCCTCGGCCGGGACCAGGTCGCGGGTGAAGTCGCGGCCGGCCGGCGACGCGTCGTACGACGGCGGCCGGGTCTGCCAGGAGCCGGGCAGGTAGGAGAAGTACTGCTTGGCCAGGTCGATCGCCTCGGCGTCGTCGGCGGCGAGCAGGTCCCCGCAGCCGGAGACGCTGGTGTGCATCCGGGCACCGCCCATCTCCTCCAGCGTCACCTTCTCGCCGACCACCATCTCGGCCATCCGCGGCGACCCGAGGTACATCGAGGCGTTGCCGTCGACCATGATCACCAGGTCGCAGAAGGCCGGGATGTACGCCCCGCCGGCCGCCGACGGGCCGAACAGGCAGCAGATCTGCGGCACCTTGCCGGACAGCGCGACCTGGTTGTGGAAGATCCGGCCGGCCCCGCGGCGGCCCGGGAAGAGCTCCACCTGGTCGGTGATCCGGGCGCCGGCGGAGTCGATCAGCCAGAAGATCGGCAGTTCGTCGCGCAACGCGACCTCGGTGATCCGGACGATCTTCTCCACCGTCCGCGCGCCCCAGGAGCCGGCCTTGACGGTCGGGTCGTTGGCGACGAGCAACGCCGGCCGCCCGTCCACCAACGCGCGGCCGGTGACCACGCCGTCGGCCGGCAGGCCGGCGCTCAGCGCGTTGGCGAGCTGGGCGTCCTCGACGAAGCTGCCCTCGTCGACGAGCAGGGCGATCCGGTCGCGGACGTAGAGCTTGTTCTGCGTGGCGAGCTTGGCGGCCGCCTTCTCGGGCGGTGCCAGCGTCGCCTCGCGGGCGACCTTGACCTCGGTCCAGTGATCGCGCGTCATGCGGTCAATCCTGTCACTCTCGTCGCCCGGCCCCGCGAACGACGGCGGCCGGGCCGGCTGGGCCGGCTGGGGCTGGTCACTCGACCGGCAGGCCGAGGCCGCGGGCGATCAGCATCCGCTGGACCTCCGACGTGCCCTCGCCGATCTCGAGGATCTTGGCGTCCCGGTAGAACCGGGTCACCGGGTACTCCTCCATGAACCCGTAGCCGCCGAACACCTGGGTGGCGATCCGGGTCGCGGTCACCGCGGCCTCGGTCGCGTACAGCTTGGCGACTGCGGCGGCCTGCTTGAACTCCTGCACCGACGCGCCCGCGTCCTTCAGCGCGGCAGCCCGGTACACGAGCAGCTCGGCCGCGTCGGCCATCACCTTGAGGTCGGAGATCTGGAACGCGACGCCCTGCTTCTGCCCGATCGGGACGCCGAACGTCTTGCGCTCCCCCGCGTACTGCACGGACATCTCCAGGCACGCCTTGATGCAGCCGAGCGCCACCGCACCGATCGCGACCCGCCCGTCGTCCAGGGTCGCGAGGAACTGCGCGAACCCCTTGCCGCGGTTGCCGAGCAGGTTCTCGGCCGGGACGCGGCAGCCGCTGAACGACAGCGGGTGCGTGTCGCTCGCGTGCCAGCCGAGCTTGTCGTACTGCGCCTCCGCGACGAACCCCGGTGTCCCGGTCGGGACGATGATCGTGGAGATCTCGGGCCGGCCGTCCGGGCGCTCGCCGGTCCGCGCGGTCACCGTGACGACCGAGGTGATGGTGGAGCCGGAGTTGGTGATGAACTGCTTCGACCCGTCGATCACCCACTCGTCGCCGTCGAGCACGGCCCGGGTCTTGGTCGCGCCCGCGTCGGAGCCGGACTCGGGCTCGGTCAGGCCGAAGCCGGCCAGCTTGGTGCCGGCCACCAGGTCGGGGAGCCAACGCTGCTTCTGCTCGTCGGTGCCGTAGGTGAGGATCGGGTTGATCCCGAGCCCGACGGCGGCCTCCAGGGTGATTCCCATCGACTGGTCGACCCGGGAGATCTCCTCGATCGCGACGCACAGGCTGGTGAAGTCGCCGCCGGCGCCGCCGTACTCCTCCGGCGCGGTCAGCCCGAACAGGCCGAGCCGGCCCATCTTCTGCACCGTCTCGACCGGGAAGTAGTGCTTGCGGTCCCACTCCGCGGCGTACGGCGCGATCTCCGCCTCGGCGAAGTCCCGCACGCTGCTGCGGAACTCACGGTGCTCGTCGGACAACTCGTAAGACATGACCAGGCTCCAGTCGCTCTGATTGACGCTTACGTAAACGTAAAGCACGATGATGTGTGTGCACAATGACCCGGTGACCCTCGCCGAGAGAACGTGGTCGATCGCCGAACTGGCCACCGAGTACGACGTCACGCTGCGGACGATCCGGTTCTACGAGGACCGCGGCCTGCTCACCCCGGAGCGGCGCGGCACGGTCCGCGTGTACCACCCGCGCGACCGGGTCCGGCTCGGCCTGATCCTGCGCGGCAAGCGGCTCGGGTTCAGCCTGGACGAGATCGCCACCATCGTCGACATGTACGACGCGGAACCGGGCGAGGAAGGCCAGCTGGTCTACCTCCTGGACCAGATCACCCGCCGCCGCGCCGACCTCGAGCAGCGCCGCCGCGACATCGACGAGACCCTCGCCGACCTGACCGAGGTGGAACTCCGCTGCCAGGCCGACCTCGAGTCCCTCAGAGCGAAGAAGTCAAAGCGGTAGCGGCCTGGCCGTGGCTCAGCGCGAGCTCTCCAGCGTGGCGACCAGGCGAGGCACCTGGCGGGCGGCGTCGGCCGGGTGCCCACTGATCGGGACCAGCGGCAGCACCTGCTGCGAGAGTCCGGCGACCGGGTGCCCCAGGTCCACGAGGGCCGACTCCAGCGCGTTCACCAGGCGGTCGGGCTGCCGCCAGGTGCCGAACCACCAGACGAGGCGCTCGCGCCGCGCCGGGTCCTCCGGGCCGAAGATCCCGGCCGCGTCGACGGTGCTCCGCCGAGCCAGCGGCCCCGGCGCCGCGACGAAGGCCACGCCGTTCCAGGCCCAGACCGCGGTCCGTCCGGTGGTGAGCTTGGTCCGCCCGCTGAGCATCCGGGGCAGCTTCCAGCCCGGTCGTACCGCCGTGATCGAGCCCACCTCGAAACGGTCGAACGGCACTACGTAGGGGCGCAGGAACGGTGCGAACGACCCGATCAGCAGCCCGCGGTCGAGGACGACGACCTTCTCCGCGCCCAGGTAGCCGAGGATGATCCACGCGATCACTGCCCACGCGGGGATCAGGACGAGCGCATCGGCGAGGCTGCCGTTGCCGAGGGCGATGATCGCCGTGAAGACGACGGCGCACCCGATCGTGACCCACCACGCCAGGGGCGACGGCGGGTTGCCCTCGACGTGCCGGATCCTGCCGAGCTCGGGGAGTTCCGCGGCGAGCCGGCGGGCCTTGCGAGGCAGCCGGTCACCGGTGATCGGGGGAATGCTTGCCGCGCTCAACGAACAGCCTCCTGGGCAGGATGTCAGCGGCCTCCGGGCCGTCCTCGTCGACCCTATCGGCTGCCCGGTCCGGGTCCCGCCCAAAAGAATCACTATTTGCTGAAGGTTTCCTGTCGATCTGCGTCGATCCCGTTCGTGTAGGGGGCAGTGACACACCAACGAGGGAGGAGAACGACATGATCACCGTGATTTGCAACCTGAGTCTCGACGGCGTGATGCAGGCGCCGGGCCGGGCCGACGAGGACCTGCGCGGCGATTTCGCGTACGGCGGGTGGGCGGCGCCGTACAGCGCGGACGCGATGGGCCGGGTCCTCGGCGAGCGGGCCGGCCACGAAGCCGGGCTGCTGGTCGGCCGGGAAACGTACCAGGCGCTCGCCGACTTCTGGCCGAAGCAGCCCCCGAACCCGTACACCGAGGCGCTCGACCAGCAGCACAAGTACGTCGTGTCGTCGACGCTGCGTGATCCCGAGTGGGTCAACACCCACGTCATCGGTATCGACGACATCAAGAGCCTCAAGGCCGAGCAGGACCTGGTGATCCTCGGCAGCGGCGCGCTGATCCGGTCGATCCCGGAACTGATCGACGAATACATCCTGCTGATCCACCCGCTCGTCCTCGGCACCGGGCTGCGGCTGTTCGGCGACACCCACCAGAAGCTCGAGCTGACCGAGGCGATCCCGACCACGACCGGCGTCGTCATCACCAAGTACCGCCGGCCGTAGCCGTTCTCCGGACGCAGGTCGTCCGGATCCGGGACTACCGTCGCCGTATCACCTCGAAACAGGAGAACGGACGATGGACATGCTCAGCGGCGAGGAGATCACCGCGGCGGGCCTGGCCGAGTGGCGCAAGCTCGGCCAGGGCCTGCACGCGCGCTTCGTCGTCCCCGACTTCCCGGCGGGAGCGCGGTTCGTCTGCGCGATCGCCGAGGCGGGCCAGGCCGCCGGGCACCAGCCCCAGGTACGGATGGCCGGGACCGAGGTCGATCTCAAGCTGATCAGCGACGACGCGATTTACCGTGACGGGACCGGCACGGAACACCGGGTCGAATGGGTGACCCAGCAGGACGTCGCCCTCGCTCGGCGGATCAGCGAGATCGCCGCCGAGCAAGGCGTGACCGCGGATCCGCAAGCGATCGTGGCGATCGAGTTGGCGCTCGACACCGCGAACTCGGCCCAGCTGGCGCCCGTCTGGTCGGCGCTGCTGACCGGTGGAGCCGAGGCGCAGGGCCGCGGCACCCTCGGCGACGACGTGCGCGACGCCACGAACCGGGTGCCGATCCTGTGGTTCCAGGAGACCGAGCCGCACGAGACACCACGGCAGCGCTTCCACGTCGACATCCAGGTCCCGTACGACGTGGCCGAGGAACGCATCGCCGCCGCAGTCGCCGCCGGGGCCGTGATCGTCGATGCCGGCCGGGCGCCGTGGACCACGATCATCGCGGACCCGGACGGCAACAAGGCCTGCGTGGGTACTTTCCAGCCCGCGAGCTCAGACCGTTGACGCCGGCACCGATCGGCTGACCGCCTGTTCGTACCGCCGGACGGCGAGCGCCGCGATCCGCGGATCGGCACCGAGTGGGGCACTCACCGGGACGTCACCCGCCCGCCGCCGGACCAGGTCCGCGAAGAACCCGGGCGCCAGCAGGTACGTCGCGACCGCGACGCGTCCTGGTGTCCGGGCAAGGACCGACGGGAGACGCTCGCCCGCACCGGAGACGCACCCGATCTCCACCGGGCGGTCGACCAGCTCGGCCAAGGACGCGGCGACGGCCGAGCAGTCCAGGAGGGCCCGCCGGTCCGAGGATCCGGCCGCGGCCAGGACGACCCGGTCGATCCGCCGGAACGAGCCGACCGCCTCGATCAGCCGATCGGCCAGCACCTCGGCGAGGACCGGGTCGGGTCCAAGCGCACCGGCAGCGTGGACCTGGCCGGGTCGTCGCTCGGCCTCCCCCGCGACGTCGACGGCGACGTGGTACCCGCTGCTGAGCAACAGTGGCACGACCACCGCCTCGTTGCTGTCGGCCACAACACGGGAGACGAGGGACGGCAGCGCCGGCTCGACCACGTCGACGAAACCGAGCGAAATCGGTACGTCCGGCCGCAACCGGGCCATCTCGCGGACCAGCGCGTGCACCTCGCGGAGTCCCCGAGGATCCGCGGTCCCGTGCGCGGCCGCGACCAGGTCGACAACCCGCTCCGGCCGATGTGGGTCGACAACGCTGGGCTCGATCACGTCGGTACCCCCGCGGGTTCGACGGCCAGGCGGTAGCCGCGGCGGACGACGGTACGGACCAGCTCGGGTTTGCCGACCGCGGTCCGCAGACGGTTCACAGTCACCTCCACCGCATGGACGTCCTCGGCTCCCGGCAGCACTGCCAGCAGATCCGGACGTGACACCACATCACCACCGGCCGCCACCAGAGCAGCCAGTACCGCTCGGGGCCCAGGTCCCAGCGGCAGCACCACACCGTCCAGGACCGCGGCACCACCACGGATCACCAGTTGACCGAACGTCGTCTCGATCGAGCGCGCGTTGTCGTCCGTGAGCCGGTCGGTCACGCTCCGGATCAACGCACCCAGCCGGAACCGGTCCGGTACCAACGGCTCCAGCCCCAACGCGACGAAGGGCGCGGCGGTCACCGGACCCACACACGCGTTCAGCACCCGCCCTGTCCGCAGTGCCGTCACCAGCGCGTCGTACTGCCCGTTCAGTGCGGCCGCGTCCAGCAACGCCTGAGCACCGGGCGCGGACGTGTGGACGACCGCGTCCACGGCACCCGTGCAGAGCTGACCGATCATCTTGTCCACCGCGGCCGGATCGGGCGCCGGACCCCAGCGGTACACCTCCAGCCCGCGGACCGACGCACCGGCGGAGCGCAGCGCTTCCTGCAGCGCGGGGTCCGACAGGCCGTGCAACTGGACGACGATCTTCCGCCCGCCGACGCCCTGGTCGCGCAACCAGTCCACGACCTCGGCCGTCGTCTCCGAGCGGGCCGACCAGTGCTCCACCAGCCCGGCCGCGCGGATCGCGCCGCGCGCCTTCGGACCCCGCGCCAGCAACCTGGCCTGCTCCAGCGTGCTGAGCAGGTCTGCCGCCAGACCCGCGGTGTCGGCCGCCTCGATCCAGCCGCGGAAGCCGACCGCGGTGGTGACCACGACGTCGTCCGGCGGGTTCGCGATCACCCGCCGGGTCGCCTCGATCAGCGCATGGTCGTCCGGCGCGGGCACGATCTGCAGTGTCGGCGCGTGCACCACCTTCGCCCCGCGCCGCTCGAACGACGCGATCAGGTCGTCCGCGCGCCGGTGGGCGGTGACGGCGATCGTGCAGCCGCTGAGCGGGCCGGGCCTAGTCGTCACCGAGGCTCACCAGGACCTGACCGTCGACGATCTGCACCGGGTACGCCGGGACCCGGACGTCCGGGTCGTCCAGGCACGCCCCGGTGCGCAGATCGAAGACCTGCTTGAACATCGGCGACGCCACCGTCGGGACGTCGCCCCGGCTGCCCACGATGCCACGGGACAGCACGTTCGCCCCACTGAACGGGTCCTGGTTGCCCAGGGCGTATACCGTGCCGTCGTAGGTACGGAACAGCGCGATCTGCCGGTCCCCGAGCAACGCGGCCACACCGCGCTCGGGCAGCAGCACCTCGTACGCGCAGACCGGGGTTGCCGTCGTCACTGTCGGGACACTCATCCACGGACCTCCAATCGGGGGCCGGCCAGCAGCACCGGCTCGAGCTGACCGCGTTCGGCCGGGGTCGCCGGGCGCGGCTGGTTGCGTTCGACCACGTAGCGCAGGTCGGCGTCGGGCTGGTCCGGCGCGTTCACGAACGACACGAACCGGGCCAGTTTCTCCGGGTCCCGCAGGGTCGCCTGCCACTCGTCCTCGTACGAGCCGATGTGCGCCGCCATCGCGGCGTCGAGGTCGGCCGCGATCCCCAGGCTGTCCTCGAGCACGACCGCGCGGACGTGGTCCAGGCCGCCCTCGATCTCGTTCAGCCAGACCGCGGTCCGCTGCAGCCGGTCCCCGGTCCGGACGTAGTACAGGAGGAACCGGTCGATCGCCTGCAGCAACTGCTCGTCGGTCAGGTCCGAGGCCAGCAACTGCGCGTGCCGCGGGGTCATGCCGCCGTTGCCGCCGACGTACAGGTTCCAGCCCTTCTCGGTGGCGATCACGCCCACGTCCTTGCCGCGGGCCTCGGCGCACTCGCGGGCGCAGCCGGAGACGCCGAGCTTGAGCTTGTGCGGCGACCGCAGCCCGCGGTACCGCAGCTCCAGCGCGATCGCCATCCCGACCGAGTCCTGCACCCCGTACCGGCACCAGGTGGACCCGACACACGACTTCACCGTGCGCAGCGACTTGCCGTACGCGTGCCCGCTCTCGAACCCGGCGTCGACCAGCCGGGACCAGATCGCCGGCAGCTGCTCGATCCGGGCGCCGAACAGGTCGATCCGCTGGCCACCGGTGATCTTCGTGTACAGCCCGAAGTCGCGCGCGACCTGGCCGATCACGATCAGCCCCTCGGGGGTCACCTCGCCGCCGGGGATCCGCGGGACGACCGAGTACGTGCCGTCCTTCTGCAGGTTGGCCATCACGTGGTCGTTGGTGTCCTGCAGGGTGGCCCGCTCGCCTTCGAGCACGTGGACGCCCGGGTCGAGGCTGGCCAGGATCGACGCGACCACGGGCTTGCAGATGTCGCAGCCGCGGCCGGTCCCGTGTCGTTCGACGATCTCGCTGAAGGTGCGCAGCTCGGTCACCCGGACCACGTCGAACAGTTGCGCCCGGGACAGCGCGAAGTGCTCGCACAACGCCTTGCTGACCTCGACACCGGCCGCGGCCAGTTCGGAGTTCAGCAGGTTCTTCACGATCGGCAAGCAGGAACCGCAGCTGGTACCGGCCTTCGTCTTGCCACACAAGGACTTGAGGTCACCGCACCCGTCGTCGCGGACCGCGCACCGGATCGCGCCGGCCGACACGTTGTTGCAGGAGCAGACGGGAGCGTCGTCCGGCAGCTCCAACTGAGCCGGCTGCACACCCTCGGGCAGCAGGTACGACGCGGGGTCGCCGCCGAGCTCGCGTCCCACCATCGGCCGCAGCGCGGAGTACGCCGAGGCGTCGCCGACCAGGATGCCGCCGAGCAACGTGCGCGCGTCGTCGGAGAGCACCAGCTTCTTGTAGACCCCGGCCACCGGGTCGGCGTACACGATGTCGAGCGCGCCCTCGGTCGCGCCGAACGCGTCGCCGAAGCTGGCCACGTCGACCCCGAGCAGCTTCAGCTTCGTGGACGAATCGGCGCCCGGGAACGTCGCCTCGCCACCGAGCAGCCGGTCCGCGACGATCTCGGCCATCGCGTACCCGGGCGCGACCAGCCCCCAGACCCGGCCCTCGATGCAGGCGACCTCGCCGATCGCCCAGACTCCGGGGACCGAGGCTCGGCAGGCCGCGTCGACCACGATGCCACCGCGTTCGCCGACCGCCAGGCCGGCGGCGCGCCCCAGCTCGTCCCGCGGCCGGACCCCGGTGGCGAACACGACCACGTCGGCCGGCAGATCGGGTCCGTCGGCAACGGCCATCGCCTTCGCGGACCCCTGGGACGTCGTCTTCACCCGGGTCACCTGGGTCGAGGTGAGCACGTCGACGTCGAGCCCGCGGATCAGCCGGGCAAGCGCACTCCCACCGCCCTCGTCCACCTGCAACGGCATCAGCCGCGGCGCGAACTCGACCACCTGCGTGACCGCACCGAGCGCCCGCAGCGCACCGGCCGCCTCCAGGCCGAGCAGACCACCGCCGACGACGACGCCGCTGATCTCGTCGCGTTCACCGCGCAGCCGTTCGACGTACGTGCGCAGCGCGGCAACGTCGTCGATGGTGCGGTAGACGAAGCAGCCCGTGGCGTCGCTGTTCTTCACCGGCGGCACGAACGCGTTCGAGCCGGTCGCGAGCACCAGCTCGTCGTACCCGATCACCTCGTCGCGCACGGTCCGGACCGTCTTCGCGTCCACGTCGATCGAGGCGACCGTGACGCCCTTGCGCAGGGTCACGGCCGGGTCGTCCCACAGCTCCGGCTCACCGAGGCTGAGGTCGTGCGGGTCGCGGCCGGAGAAGTACGTGGTCAGCGCGACCCGGTCGTACGGGAGCCGCGGCTCCTCGGCGAGGACGGTGATCCGCCACGCGACGTCGGCGTCACGGGAGCGCAGTGCCTCCACCAGCCGGTGCGCCACCATGCCGCCACCGACGATCACCAGGTGCTTGGCCCTGTTCAGCTGTTCCATCGTCGCCCTCCTGGTCGGGGGTTCGGTCTCGCCGCGCCGGAGCCGGTCGAGAAGGGAGCCGACCGCGCCGGTGCAACTGCCGCATCCGGTGGTCGCCCTGGTCGTCGCCGCGATGCCGGCCACACTGTCGGCACCCGCCTGCCAGGCCGCTTCGATCGCGGCCTTCGTCACTCCGTTGCACCGGCACACCGGGGCCGGCTTCCGCGGCGGTTCCGGTGCCTGCAGCAACGAATCCGCCAGGACCGGGGTCCGCCGGTCGGCCAGCAGTACCAACTCGGCTGCCACCTCCGGCGCCCCGATCGCCACCGCCGCGTGGACCACGCCGTCCCGCAGTACCGCTCGCACGTACCGCTCGCCGTCTTCCAGTCGCACCACGGCGCCGTCCGTGTCGGCGGCACCGAGTACGAGGACGTCCAGCCCACCGGCGGTGAGCCGCACGACCTCGGGCGCGCCGACAGCGGGTACCGCGGTCCGCGAGGCGTCCGGGACCGTGGTGAGGTGCGTAGCGAGCGCGACCGCTTGTGCCCAGGCCGATTCGACGGTGCCGGTGACGACGCCGTCCTGCTCCGCGCAGTCGCCGATGGCGTGGACACGATCGTCGGCCGGGCTGGTGAACGTCTCGTCCACCAGTACGCCGCCGCCTGCGCCGAGCGGGAGTGCTGCGGCTGCGGCGAGTTCGGTGCGCGGTCTGACGCCGCAAGTGGCCACGAGCAGTTCGCCGAAGACCACGCGGCCGCCGCTCAGGTGCAATGCGCGGAAGTGCTCGCCCCGCGACTCGGCCGCCTGAACCTCCGCGTTGAGGACGACCTCGATCCCCAGCTTCCGTGCAGCTCGTGTGATCCGCCGACCAGCGGTGGCCCGGACGCTCTTGTCCAGCAGGGTTTCCCCGTCATGGACGAGCGTGACGGCGACGCCGCGTTCCCGGAGTGCGCACGCCGTCTCCAGGCCGAGGACGCCACCACCGAGCACCACGGCCCGGCGTACTCGCCCGGCCGCCTCGACGATTGCGGCCGCGTCGGTTGCCGTACGCAAGGTCAGTACGCCGTGTGCCCCGCGAACCGCGTCGGGCACCACCGGTACCGCCCCGGTCGCGAACACGAGCCGGTCGTACGCGTGCTCCGTGCCCGCGCCGTCGGTCACCACCCGGCGAGCGCGATCGACGTGGACCGCGGTGGCCCGTTCTTCCTTGCCCACAACGGGTTCCGCGGCACGGCCGGCGACGTACTCGGTCAGCCGGTTCCGGTGGTACGAGCCCTCGTCGCCGAGGACGGTCACGGCGTACGCCTGGTCCAGCAGGGAGGCCAGCCGCGTACCGGCCATGCCGCGGCCGATGATCACGATGCGCTCGCTCATGCGGGGACTCCCCTCGCCGCGATCTCGGCACTGACCTCGACGGCGCAGGCCTTGAACTCCGGCATCCGCGAGATCGGGTCGAGCGCGTCGTTGGTGAGCTCGTTCACCGCGCTCGCGCCGCCGTAGTGGAACGGCACGAACACCGTGTCCGGCCGGACGTCCGAGGTCACCCGGGCGGCCGCCACCATCGAGCCGCGCGCGGTCCGCAACCGCACCGGGGCGCCGTCGACGACCCCGAGCGACGCGGCGACCCGCGGGTGAAGCTCCACGAACACCTCTGGCTCCGCCTCCGCCAACTCCACCACGCGTCGGGTCTGCGCCCCGCTCTGGTAGTGCTGGAGCAGCCGTCCCGTAACCAGGTACAGCGGTGAGCCGCCGGTCAGGTCGTCCGCCACGGGCCGATGATCCACGGCGATCACCCGCGCCCGGCCGTCCGGCGTACCGAACGAGTCCGCGAACAACCGGGGCGTGCCCGCGTGGTCCTCGGCCGGCACCGGCCAGTACAGCGCCTCGCCAGCGTCGAGCCGGGCGTACGTGATGCCCGAGTAGTCCGCGATCCCGCCCTCGCTCGCGCGCCGCAGCTCCTCGAACACCTCGGCCGGGTCCGTCGGGAACGAAGCTGCGCACCCCAGTCGCGCGGCCAGGCCGGCGAAGATCGCGAGGTCGCTGCGGACGTCGCCCGGCGGAGTCACCGCTGCCTTGCGCCGCAGGACCCGGCCTTCCAGCGAGGTCATCGTGCCGTCTTCCTCGGCCCACTGCGTCACCGGGAACACCACGTCCGCCAACAGCGCCGTCTCGGACGGGACCACGTCGGCCACCACGAGCAGGTCGAGCGCAGCAAGGTGGTCGCGGACCGAGGCGAGCCGGGGAGCGGATACGACCAGGTTGCTCCCGTGGACGAACAACGCGCGCGGGCCGTCCGGCGTACCGAGTGCGTTGATCAGCTCGACCGCGCTCTGACCCGGGCCGGGCAGGTCCTCGGGGTCGACGCCCCACACGGCTCCCAGGTGCTGCCGCGCGGCCGGGTCGGCGATGCTGCGGTAGCCGGGGAGCTGGTCCGCCTTCTGCCCGTGTTCGCGGCCGCCCTGTCCGTTGCCCTGTCCGGTGATGCAGCCGTACCCGCTCCCGACCCGCCCTGGCAGTCCGAGGGCCAGGGCCAGGTTGATGCAGGCCGTCACGGTGTCCGTGCCCTTGCTGTGTTGCTCGGCGCCGCGTCCCGTGAGGATGAACGCCCCTGCTCCACCGTGGATGGGCGCCGCCGCCGCGAGGACCCGCGCAGCCTGCCGGATCACCGCGGCCGGTACGCCGGTCACCCGCTCGGCCCGCTCCGGCCACCAAGCCGCGGTCGAGCGGTACAGCCCGTCCGGGTCGTCGGTCCGCGCCGCGAGGTACTCCGTATCCGCCAGCCCCTCCTGCAGTACTACGTGCGTCAGGGCCAGCACCAACGCCAGGTCCGTCCCCGGGGTCGCCTGCAGGTGGATCCCCGCACCGTCCTCGGTGAGCTGTGCGGTCGCCGTACGCCGCGGGTCCACCACCAGCAGGCCACCCCCCTCCCGGGCTCCCGCCAGGTGGGCCACGGCCGGCGGCATCGTCTCGGCCAGGTTGCTCCCGACCAGCAGGACGGCCGCCCCGCCGGCCACGTCCGTCAAGGGGAACGGCAGCCCGCGATCGATGCCGAAGGCCCGGTTCGTCGCGGCGGCCGCGGACGACATGCAGAACCGGCCGTTGTAGTCCACGTTCTTCGTCCGCAGCGCGACCCGGGCGAACTTGCCGAGCGCGTACGCCTTCTCGTTCGTCAGGCCACCACCACCGAAGACCGCCACCGCATCGTTGCCGTGCTCGGTCTGCAGCTGCCGGATCCGCCCGGCCACGAAGTCCAGCGCGTCGTCCCAGCTCGCCTCGACCAGCTCACCGGCCGCGTTGCGGACCAGCGGCGCCGTCAACCGGTCCGGCGCGGTGAGCACCTCCGCCGCGGTCCAGCCCTTCCGGCACAGCCCGCCGCGGTTGGTCGGGAACTCGCGCGGCCGCACCACCACCGCACCCGGCTCAGCGGCCGGGTGCAGCGACGTGGCGCACTGCAGCGCGCAGTACGGACAGTGCGTGGCGACTCCCGTCACACGCGTTCCCCACTCAGCGGGCCACCACGGCGCAGGTAGCAGAAGTACGTGACACCCAGGCAGACCACGTAGAAGGCGCAGAAGCAGTACAGCGCGGGGACGAGCGACCCGAAGTGCCCGCTCGACATCGCGAACCCACGCGGTACCAGGAACCCGCCGTACGCACCGATCGCGGACGCGATCCCGATGCACGCTGCCGCTTCCCGCTTGGCCCGGACCAGGTCCGTCCCACCGTCCAGGTCCCGCGTGGTCTGCCGGAACACCGCCGGGATCATCCGGTACGTCGAACCGTTGCCGGCGCCGCTGGCCACGAACAGGAACAGGAAGCTGACCAGGAACCCGGGGAAGCTGCCCGCGTTCAGCGAGACGACCGCGGCCAGGATGCCCAGGCCCATCACCACGAACGCGCAGACCGTCACCTTGGCGCCGCCGACCGCGTCCGACAGCTTGCCGCCGAACGGCCGGGCGACCGAGCCGACCAGCGCGCCGAGGAAGGCCAGCTGGACCCCGGCGATCTCCGGGAAGGTGGTCTTGATCAACAGCGGGAACGCGGCCGAGAAGCCGATGAACGAGCCGAACGTGCCGATGTACAGGAACGAGATCACCCAGGTGTGCGGCCGCTTCGCCGCCGCGATCGAGGCCCGGAACGACGAGGTGGCCGCGGACAGGTTGTCCATCACCCGCCAGGCCAGGATCGCCGCCAGCGCGATCAGCGGCAGCCAGATCAGCCCGGCCCGGTTCAGGGTCAGCCCGGCTCCGGCGACGATCACGATCGGCACCAGCAGCTGGACCACGGCGACGCCCAGGTTGCCGCCGGCCGCGTTCAGCCCGAGCGCGAAGCCCTTGTCCCGTTCGGGGTAGAAGAAGGAGATGTTGGTCATCGAGCTGGCGAAGTTCCCGCCGCCGACGCCGGCCGTCGCGGCCACCAGGGCCATCAGCCAGAACGGTGTGTCCGGCCGGGATACGAAGAAGGCCAGCCCGATCGTCGGGATCAGCAGCAGCAACGCCGAGACGATGGTCCAGTTCCGGCCGCCGAACCGCGGCACCGCGAACGTGTACGGCAGTCGCAGGGTGGCCCCGACCAGGCTCGGCAGCGCCACCAGCCAGAACATCTGGTCGGTGGTGTAGGCGAAGCCCGCAGCCGGCAGCGACACCACGACGATGCTCCACAGCTGCCAGACCGAGAAGCCGAGGAACTCGGCGAAGATGGACGGCCACAGGTTCCGCTGCGCCACCCGGCGGCCCTTCTCCGCCCAGAACGCGGTGTCCTCCGGGTCCCAGACATCGATCCAGCGACCCTTGCGGGGCTGGTCGACGGTACCGACCGCGCCGGCCTGCTCGCGCGGAGTGACGACCTCCGGTCGCGCCTCGAGCGTCATGCTTCGTCTCCGATCCTCGACCCCACTGATTAGGCCAGGACGCTATGACCGGGGTGTTTCCGAGTGGTCATCCTGTTGTTACGTCGCCGAAACGGCCTCCGCACACCACCCGGCGGGCGGTGAGAGCTGACCGTCCGGTAGGGCGGCGGGGCATCGGCGGTGCGAGCCGCCCGGCTGGGTACTGTGCGGGTCTACGCAAGCTGGACCGAACGAGGGGACCACGGGTGGACCAGCAGGGATCGGGAACCGATCAGCACCACAGGGCCGAGCACAAGGCACCGCGGCGGAAGTCCGGCCGGTGGGCCTGGCGCGCGGCGATCGCGGCGGTCCTGGTCGGCTGGCTCGTCCTCGGCGCGCTCGGCGGTCCCACCGTCGGCCGGCTGAGCGAGGTGCAGGAGAACGACAACGCGAACTTCCTGCCCAAACAGGCCGAGTCCACCCTGGTCGCGGACCAGGCGGCGAAGTTCGTCGACTCGCGCGCGCTGCCGTACTTCGTCCTGATCGAACGCGAGAGCGGCATCACCGCCGACGACCTGGTCGCGGCGAAGGGGTTCCTCGCAAAGGTCGGGGACCTCGACCTCGGCGCGGGCAAGAAGCTCGGCGACTACCTCGCCGCGCCCGCCCAGCAGGTCATCCCGTCCGAGGACCGCAAGGCGCTGCTGCTCACCGTCGAGCTGGACGGTGACAAGGCCGACGAGGTGGTCACGGAAGGCGAGACCGTGCTGTTCGCCGCCGCCGACTCGATGCGGACCGAGATCAAGCAGAGCCTCACCCCGACCGGGCTGCAGGTGTACGTGACCGGGCCGGGTGGTGTGTTCGCCGACTTCGTGGTCGCGTTCGGCGGGATCGACGGCATCCTGCTCGGGGTCGCGCTGGCGGTGGTGTTCGTGATCCTGCTGATCGTGTACCGCAGCCCGGTGCTGCCGATCGCGGTCCTGCTCACCGCGGTCTTCGGGCTCGCCCTGGCCGCGCTGGTGGTCTATCCGCTGGCAGAGAACGACGTGATCGAGCTGAACGGGCAGAGCCAGGGCATCCTGTTCATCCTCGTGGTCGGGGCCGCGACGGACTACTCGCTGCTGCTCGTCTCGCGGTACAAGGAAGAACTGCACGACTACGAGAGCAAGTTCGACGCGATGCGGGTCGCCTGGCGGGCGTCGATCGAGCCGATCGCGGCCAGCGCGGCGACCGTCATCCTCGGCCTGCTCTGCCTGCTGCTCTCCCAGCTCGGCAGCACCAAGGGACTCGGCCCGGTCGGGGCCATCGGCATCGCCGGCGCGCTGATCTCCGCGATGACGTTCCTGCCCGCGGTCCTGCTCGCGTTCGGCCGGCGGATCTTCTGGCCGTCGATCCCGAAGCTGGACCACGTGCACGCGAGCGACCAGGTCGGCGGCCGCAAGCTGTGGGGCCGGGTGTCCGGGCTGGTCGGCCGCAGCCCGCGCAAGGTGTGGGCGATCACGGCGCTCGCGCTGCTGGCCTGCGGCGCTTTCCTGCCGACGTTCAAGGCGTCCGGGATCTCGCAGGAGGAACTGTTCCTGGACAAGGTCGAGTCGGTCACCGGCCAGGAGCAGCTGGCCAAGCACTTCGACGCCGGCGCCGGGACCCCGGTCCAGATCCTCACCCCGCAGGGCAAGGCCACCCAGGTGATCGAGATCGCGAGCCAGGTCGACGGCGTCGGCGCCGCGGCCATCGGCGCGGCCCCGGGGACACCGCCGAAGGTTGTCGAGGGCAACGTCCTGGTCCAGGCCACGCTGGAGGTGGCGGCCGACTCGCCCGAGGCGACCAAGGTGGTCGAGCACCTGCGGACCGAGCTGGACAAGGTCGGCCCGGAGGTCCTGGTCGGCGGCACCACCGCGATCAACCTGGACGTGCTGGACGCGAGCGAACGCGATCTGCGGGTGATCATCCCGGCGATCCTGCTGGTCATCTTCGTGGTGCTGATGCTGCTGCTCCGCTCGATCACGGCGGCCGTCCTGCTGGTGGTGGCGAACGTGATCTCGTTCGCGGCTACGGTCGGGGTCAGCGCGCTGGTGTTCAACCATGTCTTCGGGTTCCCCGGTGCCGATCCGTCGATCCCGCTGTACGCGTTCGTGTTCCTGGTCGCGCTGGGCATCGACTACTCGATCTTCCTGATGACCCGGGTCCGGGAGGAGTCGATCCACCAGGGCACCCGGCCGGGCATCCTGGTCGGCCTCGCCGTCACCGGCGGCGTCATCACCTCGGCCGGCGTGGTGCTCGCGGCCACCTTCTCCGCGCTCGCGGTGCTGCCGATCCTGTTCCTGGTCCAGATCGCGTTCATGGTCGCGTTCGGCGTACTCCTCGACACCACCGTGGTCCGCTCGCTGCTCGTCCCCGCCCTCTCGTACGACCTGGGCCGCAAGGTCTGGTGGCCGAGCAAACTGGCTCGCGCGAAGCAGCCTTGATCTCATGGCGACGTTCAAGGGAGCCCTGGTAATGCTGCGGTCCTGAGTCGCCGGCGGCGATTTGTCGACAAGGCGCCCCACCGTGCGCAGTACGTCGTGATCTGTCAAGGCTGTGTCGGGTCGCCTCTACGGCGCTGGTTCGTTATGGTCCGGAGCGGGGGTCGATTGGGAATGAGGAGCCCATGGCAGACACCAGGTCCACACAACAAGTCTTCAACCTGCCGACCAAGAACCTGCCCGCACCGCAGGTTCGCGACCTACCCGAGCCACCCAGCCAAACCTGGAAGATCGTCGGCCCCGGCATGGTCGGCGCCGGCGTCGGGCTGGCCTCGGGCGAATTCATCCTCTGGCCGTACATCGCGTCCCAGGTCGGGCTGGTGTTCCTCTGGGGCGCCGTCGTCGGGGTGTGCGTCCAGTGGTTCCTGAACATGGAGATCGAGCGGTACACGCTGGCCACTGGTGAGACAGCGTTGACCGGCTTCAACCGGTACGGGAAACACTGGGGCCTGTTCTTCGCGATCATGACGTACTTCGCGAACCTCTGGCCCGGCTGGGCGACGAGCTCCGCCTCGATGCTCACGTACCTGTTCGGCGCGGGCGATCCGCGCTGGATCGCGATCTGCATCCTGCTGGTGATCGGCGCGATCCTGACGCTGGCGCCGGTGGTCTACGTGATGCTGGAGCGGCTTATCTTCGTCAAGATCGCGGCTGTCGCACTCCTGGTCGTGCTCGCACTCGTCTTCGCGATCCGCGGCAAGACGTACAGTGCGCTCGGTGACGCGGTCACCAACCCGCAGTTCCCGGTCGACCAGCTCGGCTTCGCGCTGGTGATGGGCGCGATCGCGTACGCCGGTGCCGGTGGCGGCCAGAACCTCTGCCAGAGCAACTGGATCCGCGACAAGGGTTTCGGCATGGGCGTCCACGTCCCCCGGCTGACCTCCCCGGTCACCGGCGAGACCGAAGCCGACCCGACCGCCAACGGGTACACGTTCACACCGAACGAGGAGAACATGGCCCGCTGGCGGCGCTGGTGGAAGTTCGCCAACATCGAGCAGGCCGCCACATTCGTCGCCATCACGATCGTGACCATCGTGTTCACCTCGATGCTTGCCCACGCCACCCTGTTCGGGAACCCCGACGTCCAGAACAAGATCTCCTTCCTCAAGGTGGAAGGAACCCAGCTGCAGACCCTGGTCGGCGGCTGGTTCGGCTACCTCTTCTGGGCCATCGGCGCCTTCGCCCTCTTCGCCGCGGCCGCCGGAATCGTCGACTACACCTCCCGGCTCGCCGCCGACATGATCAAGTCCCGCTACCTGCGCGAATCACCGATGACCGAGTCCAAGCTCTACTTCTGGCTCGTCTGGGGCCTGGTCGCCTTCGGCATCCTGGTCCTCCTCGCCGGCCTGGACCAGCCCCTGGTCCTGCTGGTCATCTCAGCCTGCACAGCCGGCACGATGATGTTCATCTACTCCGGCCTGCTCTGGTGGATGAACTCCAGGGCCCTCCCGCCGGCCATCCGCATCACAAGGCTCCGCACTGGGGTTCTCATCTTCGCCTTCCTGGCCTTCGGCTTCCTAGCCATCTTCACCGTCATAGACCAAATCAAGAACAACTTCTGAGTTTCATAGGTGGGAGCCGAGGTAGCCCGACGCCGAGCCTTCGTCCGTCGGCTCCCACCGACCCACTCGCGGCTGAAGCAGCCTCTCCGCCACGGCGTCAATGCCACAGGGCCTACCGGCTCCCCGAAGATTTGATGCCTAGGTCGATCTACTTTCGGTCTGCAACTAACAGCAGGGTCGGCTATTTCATCCCAGCAGAATCTTCGACAGCATCTTCCAACGCCAACGCCAGATCCTCGCGTATACGAGCAATCTGCTGAACATGCCCCGATCGATCAGGCAATGGATCGGAACTCTGATCTTCTGCAGCCAATCTGCACTCTCCACTCTCCCCTACCAGACCACGCGCCGACGGCGGCGTCGCTGACCCGTTGCCATGACGCCATTTCACTTCATCAACCGGATAGACACCCCATACTGGATCCGTAGTTCGTCGACGAGGACCTGGCCGGCGTAACTAACGACTCCCCTCAGCCACCATTGCTCTTGAGGGACATTCTCGAGGACATCAGGGATCAGGATAGCGCGGAGCTCTTCGTCGGCTCTCATTACATCACGACGAATTGACTCCATTGATGGGTACGCTGACAACTGCGGCGCATTGAAAGCTTTTTCAAGATCGTTTCTTACAGTCAGATCGTTGAAATAGTCTTCATTTAGCTCACCCTGGTAGCCACTAATGCACTCCGCGACGAATTCAACCCATCGTCCAACCAGGGATGCCGGATCGAAATCCCGCCAACGCCCTAGTGTCGCGTAAAGGATGTTCTTTGACCTGGGTTGGTGTGGTCGAGGATGTCGTCGGCGGTCTTGGTCCAGGTGAAGGGTTGGCAGCGGTCGTTCCAGCCGTCGATGAATCGGCGGATCGCGGTGGTGAGTTCGTTGACGCTGTTGAAGCTGCCGCGGCGGATGGCTTGGCGGGTGATGATCCCGAAGAAGATCTCGACCATGTTCAGCCAGGAGCCGGACGTCGGGGTGAAGTGCAGCGTGATCCGCGGGTTCTTGGCCAGCCAGGCTTGCACGTTGGCGTGTTTGTGGGTGCGGTAGTTGTCGCACACGATGTGCAGCCGGCGCCGGGGATAGGCCTTGGCGACCTGCTTCAAGAACTTGAGGAACTCGGTGTTGCGGTGCCGCGGGTAGCAGGCGTCGACGACCTTGCCAGTGGCGACCTCGAGCGCGGCGAACAGCGTGGTGGTGCCGTGCCGAACGTAGTCATGGGTCTGTTTCTCAGGGATCCCGGGTCGCAGTGGCAGGATCGGCGCGGTCCGGTCCAGGGCCTGGATCTGGGACTTTTCGTCGACCGACAAGACGATCGCGTTCTCCGGCGGGTTCAGATACAGACCCACGACGTCGCGGACCCTGGCCTGGAGTTCGGGATCGGTGGAGAACTTGAACGTCTCGACCCGCCACGGCTGCAGGCCCCACTGTTTCCACACCTTCGCCACGGTCACGTGCGACAGCCCCAGCTCGGTGGCCAGTAGCCGCGACGACCAGTGCGTCACACCGAGCCGTTCCGGTGGCGGCTCCAACGTGGCCAGCACGACCTCGACGTCATCGATCTGCTTGCGACGCCCCGGTTTCGGCCGATCGTCCAACCCGCCGAGACCTTCAGCCAGATAGCGCTTCTTCCAGCCGATCACCGTCGGCTTGGATGCCCCGACCCGCTCCACGATGTCCTTCACCGGCACGCCATCTGCAGCCAGCAACACGATCCGCGCCCGCTGCGCCAGCCCCGCCCGCAGCGACGGCGAACGCATCCACGACTCCAGAACCTCACGATCGCCCGGCGACACATCCACCACCACAGTCAACGCCACGACCGAATGATTCCGAAGAACCAACCCGAAGTAAAGTTACTTCGCTAACGCGACACTAGGGACCGGATAAACTCCGAGAACGCCTCGACAAAATCGCTATCTCTATCCATATAACTGCTCATTTGCACGCCCAGCGAAGTACTCCATTGGGTTGTCCGGCCTGAAGAAGATAGTGATTCTATTACCTTCCCGCATCCCGAGCCGACCGGCCGAGTCCAGCCGAATTACGGTGACTCTACCATCAAGATTTCGCGTTGTCTCCATCGCGCCACTAGGACACGATTCGCTGCACATCAGCGATCTAGCATCGTCGACGTACTGCTCGAATCGACCATCATAATCATACTCCGGCATATCGGCGCCAGATTTTTTACCTACGCCAAGGACGCTTGTCATACTTATGATCAGCAATTCCCGGGCCGAAGTCACAGTTATGCACAAGGACCGGGACGTTCCCAACCAAGACGAAATAGTTGTGCGCATTCTCGACTGTTATATTGTGAACGCGAATAGAAGCCTTCGACCGCGCAACGGCCGCGACCTTAACGGTGAGTTCTTTCGACGAAAATTGCAGAGTGTCACCCACGAGCAGATTGTTTGCTCCCACCCAGCGATTCTCCGACGAAAGGAGCCGCCGAACCGCGCCCCGCCCCCGCGTACCCCCGAATCAGTCCTTGAGGTCGCAGATGACCGCGCCGGCTGCGACTGTGGCACCGACCTCGGCCGAGAGCCCGGTGACCGTGCCTGCCTTGTGGGCGTTCAGCGGCTGTTCCATCTTCATCGCTTCCAGGACCACGATGAGGTCGCCCTCGGCAACGGTCGCGCCTTCTTCGACCGCGATCTTCACGATCGTGCCCTGCATAGGCGAGGCCAGCGAATCACCCGAGGCCGCGGACGACTTGCTGCTCCCGCCGGCGCGACGGGCCGGCTTCTTCTTGCCTGCGGCAACACCCGCACCAACGGCCGAAGCGCCAAGCCCAGCAGGGAGTACGACCTCGAGCCGCTTCCCACCAACCTCGACAGTCACCTTCTCCCGCTCACCGGCCTCGGGGGTCTCAGCAGCACCCTCGTACGGCGGGATCTGGTTGTCGAACTCGGTCTCGATCCACCGGGTGTGCACCTTGAAGCCGTCTTCGCCGACGAACGCCGGATCCGAGACCACGGTCGCGTGGAACGGGATGACCGTCGGCATTCCCTCGACCACGAACTCCTTCAGCGCACGGCGGGACCGCTCCAGCGCCTGGGTCCGGTCGCGGCCGCTCACGATCAACTTCGCCACCAGCGAGTCGAACGAACCAGGGACCGTCTCGCCCTGGTCGTACCCACCGTCGAGCCGCACGCCCGGACCGGACGGCGCGTGCCAGCGGGTCAACGTCCCCGGGGCCGGCAGGAATCCACGTCCCGCGTCCTCCGCGTTGATGCGGAACTCGATCGAGTGGCCGGAGACCTCCGGGTCGTCGTAGCCGAGTTCCTCACCGTTCGCGATCCGGAACATCTCGCGGACCAGGTCCAGCCCGGTGACCTCCTCGGAGACCGGGTGCTCGACCTGGAGCCGGGTGTTCACCTCGAGGAACGAGATCAGCCCGTCCTGCCCGACCAGGAACTCGCACGTCCCGGCGCCGACGTACCCGGCCTCGCGCAGGATCGCCTTCGAGGACGTGTACAGGGTCTCCAGCTGCGACTCCGAGAGGAACGGTGCCGGCGCTTCCTCGACGAGCTTCTGGTACCGCCGTTGCAGCGAGCAGTCCCGGGTGGAGACGACAACAACGTTGCCGTGGGCATCGGCCAGGCACTGCGTCTCGACGTGCCGGGGCTGGTCCAGGTACCGCTCGACGAAGCACTCGCCCCGGCCGAAGGCGCTGACCGCCTCGCGGACCGCGGAGTCGAACAGCTCGGGGATCTCCTCCATCGAGCGGGCGACCTTCATCCCGCGACCGCCGCCGCCGTAGGCCGCCTTGATCGCGATCGGGAGCCCGTACTGCTCGGCGAAGGCGACCACCTCGGCGGCGTCCGCGACCGGGTCGGGCGTCCCGGGGACCTGCGGGGCGCCGACCTTGTCGGCGATGTGCCGGGCCTTCACCTTGTCGCCGAGCGAGTCGATCGCGGCCGGCGGCGGGCCGATCCAGATCAGGCCGGCATCCAGCACGGCCTGGGCGAACTCGGCGTTCTCGGCCAGGAACCCGTACCCCGGGTGCACCGCGTCCGCGCCGGAGCGGGCGGCGGCGTCGAGGATCTTGGCGATGTTCAGGTAGGAGTCAGCCGGGGTCGCACCGTCGAGCGAGTACGCCTCGTCGGCGAGCCGGACGAACAGCGCGTCCCGGTCGGGCTCGGCGTACACGGCGACGCTGGCCAGGCCGGCGTCGGCGGCGGCACGGACGACCCGGACGGCGATCTCGCCCCGGTTCGCGACCAGGACCTTGGTGATCTGCTTGCGGTCTGACACAGCTGAACTCCCTTCGGCGTCGCCTGAGTCTAGGGACAACGTAGCCGGAGGAGGACAGGGCGTTGATCACACCACGGCGGGCGCTCTCTCGAAGAAGGATTCCAGCACGACAATTGTCTGAGTACTGGTCACGCCGTCCACCAAGTGGAGCGATCGCAGCGTCGCCTGCAGCGCTTCGGTGCTCCCGGTCCGCACCTTCACCAGCACCGATGCCGGTCCCGCGATGATGTGCGCCTCCTCGACCGTCGGGATCGCCTGCAACGCGTCCAGCGTCGGCTCGTCGCCCATCCACGCGTCCGAGTCGAGCAACACGTACGCGAGCACGCCGCTGCCGAGGGCCGCCGGATCCACCTCGATCGTCGTCCGGCGGATCACGCCGGTCGCCTTGAGTTTGCGGACCCGCTCGTGCGCGGCGCCCGCGGACAGGCCGACGGCTTGCCCGAGTGCGGCGTACGACTGGGTTGCGTCGTTCTGCAACCGCACGAGCAGGGCGCGGTCGACATCGTCTATGGCCATGAACACCTCTTGCCGAATCAGATCCTGTGAACTAGAAATCTAGCAGTAGATCATTCAGAAAGAAGGCATCATGACTGTCACGCTGTCCGAGCCGCCCGCCCGTCTGAGGGCCGACCTGGTCACGCTGGACGAGCGCTTCGGACCGGTCGCGCGCGGCGACGAGTACGTCGAGCGCCTGTACGCCGGCGGCCGCTGGCTGGAGGGACCCGTGTACTCCCCGGCCTGGCGATGTCTGCTGTTCAGCGACATCCCGAACGACCGGATGCTCCGCTGGGACGAGGTGTCCGGCCAGGTCTCCGTGTTCCGGCAGCCCGCCGGGTACACCAACGGCCACACCCTGGACGCCCGCGGCCGCCTGATCAGTTGCGAGCAAGGGAATCGCCGGGTCACCCGGACCGAGGCCGACGGATCGATCGCGGTGCTCGCCTCCCACCTGGACGGCGCCCGGTTGAACAGCCCGAACGACGTGGTCGTGCGCTCCGACGGCTCCGTCTGGTTCACCGACCCGCCGTACGGGATCACCTCGAACTACGAGGGGCACGCGGCCGAGCAAGAGATCGCCGGATGCCACGTGTACCGGGTCTCGCCGGACGGCGTACTGACCGTGGTCGCCGACGACTTCGTCCGGCCGAACGGGCTCGCGTTCTCCCTCGACGAGTCGCAGCTGTACGTCGTGGACACCCCGGCGCGGCACATCCGAAGGTTCGACGTGAAGGACGACGGCAGGCTCACCGGCGGGGACGTGTTCGCCTTGTGCGAGGCCGGCATGTTCGACGGGATCCGGCTGGACGCGACCGGCCGGGTCTGGGCGGCGACGCACGAAGGCGTGCACTGCTTCGATCCCGACGGCACGCTGATCGGCAAGCTGCTGTTCCCCGACGTCGTGTCGAACCTGTGCTTCGGCGGTGCCAAACGGAACCGGCTCTTCGTCACCGCGACCACCTCGGTGTACTCCTGGCTGCTCACGACGGACGGCGCGCCCGCCCCGTACGATCGGAGAACGCTTTCTGCCGCTTCCTGAGGAGTCCCGGATGACCCTGCTCGCACCGCTGGCCGGAACCGCCCCCGCCGTCTGGGAGAAACAGGACGACCGGTTCGCCGGCATCCGCGGCGACCAGCACCTCGAGCGACTCTGGACCGGCGGCCGCTGGCTGGAGGGACCGGTGTACTCGCCGGACGGGAAGTACCTGCTGTTCAGCGACATCCCGAACGACCGGATCCTGCGCTGGGACGAGACCTCGTACCAGGTGTCGGCGTACCGGCAGCCGGCCGGCAACACCAACGGCCATACCCGGGACACCGAGGGCCGCCTGGTCAGCTGTGAGCACGGCCACCGCCGGGTCACCCGGACCGAGCACGACGGCTCCGTCCGGGTCCTTGCCGACGGCTACGAAGGCAAGCGGCTGAACAGCCCGAACGACGTGGTGGTCCGGTCCGACGGCTCGGTCTGGTTCACCGACCCGGCGTACGGGATCGACAGCGACTACGAGGGCCACCGGGCCGACATCGAGACCGGCGGCTGCCACGTGTACCGGATCGGCCCCGACGGCTTGATCAGCCGGGTGGCCGACGACTTCGTCCGGCCGAACGGGCTCGCCTTCTCCAACGACGAGTCCCTGCTCTACGTCACCGACTCGGACGAGGGCCACATCCGCGTCTTCGACGTCAGCGCGGACGGCACGGCGCTGTCCGGCGGCGACGTCTTCGCCGAGTGCGGCAACGGGATCTTCGACGGCATCCGCCTCGACACCGAGGGCCGCGTCTGGGGCGCCGCGGCCGACGGCGTGCACGTGTACCACCCGGACGCCACCCTGCTCGGCAAGCTCCTCGTCCCCGAGACGGTCTCCAACCTCTGCTTCGGCGGCGAGAAGCGCAACCGTCTCTTCCTCACCGCGACCACCTCGCTGTACTCGCTCTACACCACCGTCAACGGCGGCCGCCAGCCGTACGACGCGTAGTGCCGAGGACGGGGGTCAGCCGACTCCCGTCCACACGATCCGCTCGGTGAATCCGCCCCGCTGCTCCGCCTTCTCCTCGCGAACCTGCTCCAGCCGCACCCGGTCGACGCCCAGGTCGGCGGCCAGCGCGTAGACCACCTCGAGCACGTCGGCCAGTTCCTCGATCGCCTGCTCCTGACCCGCTTCGAGGAACTCGCCGACCTCCTCGGTCAGCTTCGCCCGCAGGCGGCGCCGGTACTCGTCCGGGCCGGCCTGGTACGTGTTCGGCTCCTCGCCGTGCGCGCGGACGATCTCGGGGATCCGGTCCCGGACCAGCTTGCCGTCGCTCGTCATGCCTGCCTCTCCGATGATTGCTTTTCCACAACCTTCTTGGTTTACCAGCTGATTCTCAGGGTTTGGCTGTAAGTTCCCTGCGTCGGTGCGTGGGAGGAGAACCATGTCGAAGAAGACCCATCAGCAGCAGCTGGCGGCGCGGAAGGCCGCGCGGCAGGCGGAGCGCGCGGCGGAGCGGGCCCGCCGGCGCCGGATGCTGGCGATCACGATCACCTCGATCGTGGCCGTGGTCGTGGTGATCGCCGGGGTGATCGTGATCGCGGCCAACACCGGCGACGAGAACACGCCTACAGCGGGTGAGTCACCGAGTACGCCGCCCACCGCACTGCCGTCAACGGCCGGCCCGGACAACAAGCCGAAGTCGATCCCGACCGCGCTCGCGGCACCGCTGAAGCGCCCGACCGCGCTGCCGGCCCAGGTGGACTGCACGTACACCAAGGACGGCGACGCGGCGAAGAAGGTGGACCCGCCGGCCAACGGCCAGGTGAAGGCGAGCGGCACGTCCGCGGTCACCCTGAAGACGAGCGTCGGCGACCTCGGCCTCACCCTGGACAGCGCGCTCGCGCCGTGCACGGTGAAGAGCTTCCTCAGCCTGGTCGGGCAGAAGTACTTCGACAACACCATCTGCCACCGCCTCACCGTCGGCGCCGGCCTGCAGGTACTGCAGTGCGGTGACCCGAGCGCCAGCGGCATGGGCGGCCCGGGGTACAAGTTCAACGACGAGGTGTTCCCCCAGTTGAAGTACGGCCGCGGCACGCTGGCGATGGCGAACTCGGGCCCCAACACCAACGGCAGCCAGTTCTTCATCGTCTACGGCGACGGCACCGGCCTCGACCCGGCGTACACGGCCTTCGGCACCGTCGACGCGACCGGCCTGAAGGCGATCGACAAGGTCGCCAACGCCGGCGTCCTCCCCGAAGGCGGCCCCACCGACGGCAAGCCGGCCACCGAGGTCCGCATCACCAGCGCGACCGCCGCCAGCTAAGACCCTGCATCGCGACCGCCCGGACGGCTGTCCGCTACCGCAAAAGGCTCCCCCTTCCGTCGGGGGAAGGAGGAGCCTCTTGCTCAGTCGGGGTCAGGCGAGTTCGTCGTACCTGCTGCGGGGCCAGGCGAGGAGGGCGTCGATCTGGACCATCGCGGACTGCTCCAACAACTGGACGGGGCCGTCGACGAAGTGGAAGAGACCGGTCTCGGGGTCACGGACCTCGCGCCAGGCGCGGTCGGAGTACGCCTGCATCGTCTGCTTGTAGCGCGGGTCGTGGCTGACCGAGTCGAGGATGAGCAGGTTCTTGAACCAGATCGAGTTGAACCGGGTCGGCTGCTTCCAGAGCCGGTCCTCGCTGCCGTAGAAGGCGAGCGACGCGTTCGCGACCGACTTGGCGTCGTTCAGGTACTTCTTGTCACCGGTCGACTTGTAGAGCAGCACGCCGGCACCGAGCATGACGCCCTGGTTGTAGCTCCACTGCGTCTTCTCGACGTTGCCGGCCAGGTCGATGTGGTCCCAGTACAGCCCGTTCGGGGCGAGCATGCAGTCCTGCGCCCACTTGTACATCTTCTGCGCCCAGGTCAGGAACGACTTGTCCTTGGTGAGCAGGTAGAGATGCGCGCCGAGCTCGGCGCCGGGGCCGTTCGACACCGTGTTGCGGTCCTGGCTCCACGGGGCCTGGGTCCAGTAGACGCCGCCGGCGCACGGGTGCGACGGGTCGGTGTCCCAGCCGTGCACGACGAGCGCGAAGATCTCCTTCGCCCGCGCCAGCGACGAGCGGTCACCAGTCCGCTGGTAGTGCTGGATCAGGTTGAGGCCGATCCACTCGTTGTCGTCGTAGAACTTGTCGCCGCCCTGACCGAGCGGCGGCCGGACGTAGGAGTCGTACCCCTTCGGCGTGGTGCCCGCGTTCCAGTACGGCTCGTACCCGTCGAGGCGCTTCTCGGCCTCGCCGTCCCAGCGGCGGCCGAGTCCGGGAATGCCGGCCAGGTTCTCGGCGGCGACGACGGCCTGCGAGTACGGCCAGACGTAGGCGTACGGGTTCTGCTGCTCGTTCGGGTACTCCTCCAGCAGCAGGCCCTTGCCTGCGTCGAAGTACTGGTTCATCGCTTGGTACGACGCGGCGGCGCGGGCCGCGGCGCTCACCGGGCCGTCCCCCTGGGTCGGGGCGGCACCGGCGGTCGGGGTGTGCAGCGCGCCGAGCATCGCGACGGCGAGCAGCCCACCGGCGACTCGGGTTGATATACCAAATTTACTGGGCATCGATCTGCTCCTCCTGGGCGGCAGCGGTTGACATCGATGTCAGTTTCTAACTGTCACAGGGATTCCGCGTCAATGGCTCGGCACCCCCGAATTGTCAGGGAATAGTTGGTATATCAAGCGGCTGCACCCCGGCGAAGGTGAACCAGGCCGACCGCAAACCCAGCCGGGACCGCACCGCGTCACCGCTGAGCACCTTCCGCCCGGACGCGCCGACCGCCTCGACCGAGTTCACCCGGCCACCCGTCGGGCCGACCCCCGTGCGCGAGGTGATCTTCAGGCTGCGCAACGCGCCGACCCCGAAGGCCGCCTGCAGCTGGGCGCTGGTCCGGGTGACGGTCCAGGTCGCGTTGGGATTCCGGTTGCCCGGGTACGCGTCCCAGCTGTCCAGCTTGAGCACCTGGTACGCCGTGTCGCCCGCCGCCGTCGCTCCCCCGTTGGACGAGGAGAACTCGGCGATGATCGGCGCGTTCCGGTGCACCCGGATCTGGCCCGCGGTCGCCGCGATGGCCGCGTTCGTCGACGCCACCTCGGCGCCGTACCCGCCGTACACCTGGCAGGCGACCGTGTCACAGAGGTCGTACGCCCGGTTCCCGGCCCGCTTCCGGTGGTACGCCGAATAGGTGCGCGCGGCAACGGCCTGGGCCTGTAGCGCGGCCGGACGCCAGCTGGTGATCGCCTCCCGCGGGACCACGCCGCGCAGGTACGTCTCCAGCGGCAGCACGTTGATCGTGTCCAGGTGCGGGCCGGCCACGTCGGCCGAGCGGATCGCGCCGCGGTACCCGACCTGGGCGCCGCTCGGCATGATCAGCGCGATCACGGCCGCGCCCTCGAACTGACCCATCCCCGGCAACGTGCGCCACAGCGTCCACTTCCGCTGCTTCGCGTCGAACCAGCTGACCCGGGTGCCGTGGTCGCCGTGCGGGTCGATCGACCACTGGTTCCGATTCGATGCCCTGGGCAACGTGTAGACCTTGTTGCCCTTGAGATCGCGGAGTTTCAGGTTCGCCGCGGCCGCGACCCGGACGCCGTCGGTGGTGTCCCCGGTGAGCCGGACCCGGATGGTCCCGGTCGCCTTGCCCGTCCCGGTCCCGGGGTAGTAGAAGTCGAGGATCTGGCGTGCGTTCTTCCCGGCGATCGCGGCCCCCTGTGCGCCGTACTGGGACATGCCGCGACCGTGGCCGAAGCCGCGACCGGTGATCGTCTGGACCGCCTCGGCCTCGACCGGCTCGCCGGGCTCACCGGCGACCGCGAGTCCGCTCGGCAAGGTGGCCAGCACGAGCCCGACGGTCAACGCCCGCTTCACGAGAGGTACACCTGCTGGGTCCGGGTGCTCAGGGTCAGCGTGCCCCGCTGGAATCGTTGCTGGGTGCCACCATTCACCTTGTACGTCGGCGAGGTGGGCAGGCCTAGCCGGGACGACTCCGCGCCGAGTGCGCCGTACCTGCGCGAGATCAGCCCGTACACCGCGTGCATCCCGGTCCGCGGCGACCAGTAGATCGCGCCGCTGCGGAACGCCTGGACCCGGCTGCCGGACACCCGGCCGTTGCGCTGTTCGGCGACCGGCAGACCGAGGACGCCGTCGGGCCCGATCGCCCGGAACCGCGCGCGGAATCCGCCCTGCACCGACTTCGCCCCGGTCCTGGACGACCAGTAGATGTCCCGGTTCCCGAAGTACGTCGCCCGGCCGGTCCTGGTCGGGTGCTCACCCCAGAAGGGCTGACCGATCGCACGGTACCCGCCGAGCCGCTGGGCGTACTGGTAGATCTCGGTGGACACGCTCTTGCCCATCAACGCGTGCACTCGTTGCCGCAGCCACCCGAGTTTGGAGTACAGGTCGTTGCCCGGGCACGCGGTCGCCTTGGTGTCACGGTGCCCGGAGACGGTGTTCAGCTTGGTCCCGGCGAGGACGACGGTGCCGACCGGGGAGCGGTAGTTCGCGTCCAGCTTCCAGGCGACGATGCGGGCCGTCGCCTCCAGCATCTGCGCGCTCGGGGCCGTCTTCTCGTAGTTGCCGATCAGCGAGACGCCGAAGGAGTTCGCGTTGTACGCCCCGGTGTGCGCGCCGAGCACGGGCAGCTGCATCCCGCCGTACCGGCCCTCCCAGGCGCGGCCGAACCGGTCGACGAGGAAGTTGTACCCGAGGTCGCACCAGCCACGGCTCTTCACGTGGTACGCGTACATGCTGCGGATCATCGCGGGCACCTGCGCCCGGGTGTAGTCGTTGCGGTCGGCCGTGTGGTGGACGAACGCAGCCTGGACCGTGCTCGTGTACTTCGGCTTCGCGCAGGCGGCCCCGTTGTGACTGCGCAACCGCTCGTCCGCGCCCCAGCCGGGCCGGCCGATGATCGCCGGAATCGGATACGGCGGCCGGCTCGCCTGCCGATCCACCTCGGCACCGGTGACCGTGGCCGCGGCCTGCGGGTTCTCGTCGGACACGCTCGTGCCGGGGTTGATCAGGGCAACCTTCGCCCCACGGATCGCGGTCCCGTCCTTGGTCGTCAGCGACGCCTCGATCCCGCTCGCGTCACCGACCCACCACGGTTCCGTCCCGGAGCGCGCGCGGCCCTCCCGGTCGGACGGCCCGTGCTCGTCCTCCACGTGCAGCGACTCCCACGCGGACCACGCTCCGTCGCGCTGGACCCGGACCTTCACCTGGACCCGGCTCGAATCGGCCTGGTACGGCCAGGTCACCCCGACCAGGCCGAACGGCTTCGTCGCCTGCGCGGACGCGTTGGCGGACCGCGTACCGGGTGCCGTGTTGAGCGGCAGCTCCTCGTACGACGGGGACTCGCCGACCTCGCCGGCCAGTACTCCGGCAGCGGGTGCGGGGTGGTTCCACGGAAGCGGGAGCAAGGTGGCGAACAGGGCCAGCCCCGTCGCCGCAGCCCCCGTGAGTCGAAGGGATCGAGTGGTGCTCATCGGACAGCCTCCGGCCGAGCTGGTGCTTGATGCGACAGCAGTAACCGATTATGTGCGAGGAGTGACCGGGATCCGCGCATTCCCGTCACCCTGCGTGGCGTGGGCGGGTGGACGACCTAGAATGACTTCGGAAATCGAAGTGAGGGGTCGTGATGCGGAACCAGTTCCGGTTCGAGGATCTGTCCTGCCCGCTCTCGACGACGGTCCAGCACGTCGGCGAGTGGTGGACGCTGCTGATCCTGCACGACGCGTTCGACGGCTTCACCCGGTTCGACGAGTTCCAGCGCAACCTGGGCATCTCGTCGAGCATGCTGACCACCCGGCTCCGCACCCTCGTCGACGACGGGCTGCTGGAGCGGCGCCGGTACCAGGACAGGCCGACCCGGTACGAGTACGTGCTGACCGACCTCGGCCGGTCGCTACGGCCGGTGATCGTCGCGCTGGCCGCCTGGGGCAACGCCCGGCTGGCACCCGCGGACCGGACGATGATCCTGGTCGACGCCGAGACCGGGACCGAGGTCGAACCGGTCCTGGTCGACCGGGCCAGCGGCCGCCGGATCGACGGGCCGGAGCACGTCTTCACCTCCGGACCCGCGGCGAGCGAGGCGATGCGGCGCCGGTACGACCCCGCCGAGCGCGGCTGACCCGCGGGATTTTTCCGCGGAATTGGACCGCTTCGGTAGGCTCGACGTAAAGCCCGTCGAGGAAGGCTCGTCATGGAATTCATCCTGCTGATCGCGGTCGTCGTGATAGCAGTTCTGGCGTACCGGTCGTACAGACGCACCCAGCTGCAGTCGAAGCAGCAGCAGCAGATCACCGCGGCCGAGGTCGAATCGGTCAAGCGGACCGCCGACGAGGACATCACCCGGTTCGGTGAGGAGCTGCAGGAGCTCGACCTGGACATGGTCGGCAAGGACCTCGGCGACGGCGCCCGGCAGGACTACCAGCGCGCCCTGGACTCCTACGAGTCGGCCAAGCAGGCCGTCACCCAGGTGACCGAGGCCGAGCAGATCAAGCACGTGATCGAGATCCTCGAGGACGGCCGCTACGCGATGGCGTGCGTCCGCGCCCGGGTGAACGGCGAGCCGCTCCCGCAGCGCCGCCCGTCCTGCTTCTTCAACCCGCAGCACGGCCCGTCCGTCGAGGACGTCACCTGGTCTCCCCCGGGCGGCGCCCCGCGCGAGGTCCCGGCCTGCGCCGCCGACGCCGAGCGCGTCCGCGCCGGTGCCGACCCGGACATCCGCAAGGTCATGGTCGGCCCGCAGCGCGTCCCGTACTGGCAGGCCGGCCCGGCCTACGCCCCGTACGCCCAGGGCATGTTCGGCGCCCTCGGCGGCGTGATGACCGGTATGTTCATCGGCACCATGCTCGGCGGCATGTTCGCCGGCGGCGGCTACGGCGACTACGCGGCCGGCTACGACGCCGGCATGGCCGACGGTGGCGGCGGCGAAGGGGGCGACGGCGGCGGCGACTTCGACTTCAGCCAGGACTCCGGCGGCGGCGACATGGGCGGCGGCGACGGCGGCGGCTGGGACTTCGGCGGCGGCGACGGCGGCGGCTTCGACGGCGGCTTCGACTTCTGACCCCACCCCGCTGACCAGCGGAACAACACCACGAACCACCCGGGAGCCCCAGGCCCCGGGTGGTTCGCCGTTCAACCACCCACCCAAGCCGACACCGAGTACCAGTAGCCGGGACCGTGAACCCGTAGCCGGGACCGTGAACAAGCTATGGCCTGTACCCGGCCCCGGTTGGTGTTCCAGGTCCCGAGTTGGGTCCGAGCATCCGCGAGCCGCGTTGCCCGCCTGCTGTGGGCGGATGGTCGGCCACTTTGTGCGTGGGTCAGGCACCTCGTCGGCGCGGAAGTGGCTGAGCCGCGTACAAAGTCGGCCTGATGCGCGCGGGCGCGGGGTGTTCCGCGGCGTGCGGGGGTGCCGGGGGTGCGCGGGTGTGCGGGTTAGTTGACTTCGCTGATGCGGATGAGGTTGCCGGCTGGGTCTCGGAAGGCGCAGTCGCGGACGCCGTAGGGCTGCTCGGTGGGTTCCTGGACCACTTCGGCGTCGCCGCTCTGGAGTTTCTCGAAGGTTTCGTCGAGGTCCGGGGTGGCCAGGGAAAGGCCGGCGTACGTGCCCTTGGCCATCATCTCGGCGATGGTGCGGCGCTCGTCCTCGGTGACGCCCGGGTCGGCGCCGGGCGGGTGCAGGACGATCGCGGTGCCGGGCTGGTTGGGCGGACCGACGGTGAGCCAGCGCATGCCGGCGTACCCGACGTCGTTGCGGACCTCGAAGCCGAGCGTGTCGCGGTAGAACGCGAGCGAGGCGTCCGGGTCGGTGTGCGGCAGGAACGCGTAGTGAATGGTGATGTCCATGCCGCTCAGGCTAGGCGCGGGCGGCGGGCCGCGCTTCTCGATTCCTGATCGGTCTGGTCACCTGTTTCTCCACGCAGGCCGGGATCCCCGCGGTGCCCTCGGTCATCTGCCGGCGGTAGACGCTCGGCGGCACCCCGACCAGCTCGGTGAAGCGGGTGCTGAACGTCCCCAGCGACGAGCTGCCGACCGCGAAGCAGACCTCGGTGACGCTCATCTCGCCGATCCGCAGCAGCGCCATCGCGCGCTCGATCCGCCGCGTCATCAGGTACCCGTACGGCGACTCACCGTACGCGGCGCGGAACTGGCGGCTCAGGTGCCCGGCGGACATGTTCACGCCGCGAGCGAGCGCCTCCACGTCGAGCGGCTGGGCGTACTCCCGGTCGATCCGGTCCCGGACGCGGCGTAGCAGGGCCAGGTCGTTCAGCCGCTGCGCCTCCTCGGATCTGGTGGTCACCCTGAAATCGTGCCATATCCGTCTCCCCACCCCCGAGCGCTGCCGGCCCATCGACCCACCAGAAGCCCGGACCTGGCCGACATCCGCCATGGCGGGATCAGGCCAGCCGAGCGTCTTGCCGGGTCCCGCCCGGGCTGACGAGGATCGACGGTCGACCGCCCCGTGCTGAAGGAGAACCCCCGTGCGCATACCGACGTCCCGGCCGATCCGTCGCGTCCTGGCCGGGGTCCTCCTGCCGGTCGCCGTGGTCGCCTCCGCCCTGGCCGGTACCGCGGCCGCCGAAGCGAGCCCACTCGGCAAGATCGAACCAGGGTTGTCCTCGAAGCTCACCACGGCGCGGACCGACTTCTGGGTCCGGTTCGAGGCGCAACCCACGCTCGGTTCGGCCGCGCGGATCAAGGGCTGGAAGGCCCGCGGTGAGGCGGTGGTCGCCGGTCTCCGTGGCAAGGCGGACCGGGACCAGGCCGACGCGGTCGACGTCCTCCGGAAGGCGAAGACGGGCTACACCTCGCTGTACATCGACAACTCGATCTATGTCCGCAACGGCAGCCGCGAGCTCGCCGAGAAGCTCGCCGCCGATCCGAAGGTGGTCTCGCTCCGCCCCACGACCACGTACCAGCTTCCGGCCCCGACCGCGGGTTCGAGGACCAAGGCGGCCGCCGGGATCGAGTGGGGTGTCTCGGCGATCCACGCGGACCAGGCGTGGACCCGGTACCGCAGCACGGGTCAGGGCATCGTGATCGGCAGCATCGACTCGGGGGCGCAGTACGACCACCCGGCCCTGGTGTCGTCGTACCGCGGGACCGTCGGCGACGGCACGTTCAGCCATGACTACAACTGGTACGACCCGGAGAACGCGTGTGGGAGTCCGGTCCCGTGCGACAACGTCGGGCACGGGTCGCACACGCTCGGGACGATGGCCGGTGACGACCACGCCGGGAACCAGATCGGGGTCGCGCCGGGCGCCCGGTGGATCTCGGCCAAGGGCTGCGCGACGACCGACGGGTGTTCCGATCTCGGCCTGGCCCTGAGCGCGCAGTGGATGCTGGCGCCGACCAAGCTGGACGGGTCCGACCCGGATCCGTCCAAGCGGCCGAACATCGTCAACAACTCCTGGTCCGCGCCGGTCAACGACCCGTGGTACCAGGACTGGGTCCGGCAGTGGACCGCGGCCGGCATCTTCACGACCTTTGCCGCTGGCAACAACGGGCCGGCCTGCTCGACCAACGGCTCACCCGGTGACTACGCCGAGTCGTACGCCGTCGGCGCGGTCGACGAGCAGGGCAAGATCGCGAGCTTCTCCTCCCGCGGCAACCCGCAGTCCGGCGAGGTCAAGCCCGACATCGTGGCGCCGGGGCAGATGGTCCGGTCCAGCGTTCCCGGCGGGCGGTACGCCTGGTACAGCGGAACGTCGATGGCCGCGCCGCATCTCAGCGGCGCCGTCGCGCTGCTCTGGTCGGCCGCGCCGTCGTTGGTCGGTGACGTGGCCGCGACCCGGGCACTCCTGGACCGGACGGCGCACGATCGCGACGACACCAGCTGCGGCGGTACGGCGGCGGACAACAGCGTGTACGGCGAGGGCATGCTGGACGTGCTCGACGCCATCGGCAACGCGCCCCGGCCGGACGCCGGCCTGCTCACCGGCAAGGTCACCGACGCCACCGGATCCCCGGTCGCCGGGGCGAAGCTCAGTGCACCGGGCAGCGTGGTCGCGACTTCGGATGCCCAGGGCAACTATCAGTTGTACCTCGACGCGGGCGAGCACGATGTCACGGTCCAGCTGTTCGGCTACGACAGCCAGGTCCTCGGCAAGCTCGCGATCCAGGCGCAGTCGACCACCACGAAGGACATCACCCTGGCCGTCAGTCCGCGGTCGACGCTGAGCGGCCTGGTCCGGGACGGGTCCGGCCACGGCTGGCCGTTGTACGCGAAGCTGACGATCGACGGTGTCCCCGGCCAGTGGTTCACCAAGCCGACCACCGGCCGGTACTCGATCGACCTGCCGGTCGGCGCGGTGCACCGCTTGACGGTCCAGCCGATCGCCGCCGGGTACACCGCGAGCAGCTTCGACATCGAGCTCACCGAGGACACCCTCAAGGACGTGAACGTCCCCGTCGATCCGCGGAACTGCAAGGCCCTCGGGTACGACGCGCAGTGCGGCCGCGTGTCCGGCGGCCTCGTGCACGGCGTGGTCACGGACACGAACACCAAGCAGCCGATCACGGCCGCGACCGTCACCGCGAACGGGCACACAGCGACGACGATCGCCACGCCCGACGACGAAGGCCAACCGGACGGGCTGTACTGGCTGTTCGTGCCGCTCGGCAGTACGGAGAAGGTCAGCGCGTCCCGGAACGGGTACCAGGTCCAGCGCAAGGCGGTCGAGGTCGAACGTGACTGGATCACGTCGGCGAACTTCGCCCTCAAGGCCGGCCGCCTGACCGTGTCCGAGTCCGCCGTCGACGCGAGGCTCCGGCTCGGCAAGACGGCCACCCGCCAGGTCACCCTGCGGAACGACGGCACGGCACCGCTCACGTACTCGCTGGCCGAAGCACAAGGTGGATTCGACCTCCAGCGGCTGACCACTCCCACCGGCGCACCGGTTCGCCGTACGCCGGTGACTCCGCAGGCTGGTCGGGTCGTCAGCGCGTCGACCAGCTCCACAGCCGAGCCGAGCGCGAGTTGGTGGATGCCGGTGGCCGACTACCCGACGACCGTCAAGGACCACGCCGTGGCGACCTCCGGCGGACTCGTGTACTCGGTCGGCGGGGCTGTTTTCGGTGGCAGTGCGACCCCGGCCTCGTACGTCTACGACCCGGCGCAACTGCAGTGGCGGCGTCTCGCGGACATGCCGGAGGCGCGGCAGAAGCCGGCCGCGGGCTTCGTGGACGGCAAGCTGTACGTGGTCAGCGGGTGGGGTCCGCAGGGACCGCCCGCGGCGCGCACGATGATCTACGATCCCGCGGCGAACCGGTGGACCACCGGCGCCGACAACCCCAAGCCCTGGGGCGCAGCCGGCTCGGCGGTGCTCGACGGCAAGGTGTACTCCGTCGGCGGCTGCGAGGGTGAATGCCAGACGGCGACCACCGACGTCACGGCGTACGACGTGGCCCACAACCGGTTCGACCTGGTCGCGCCGTATCCGGAGCCGGTCTCGTGGCCGTCCTGCGGCGGGATCGACGGGAAGCTGTACTGCGCCGGCGGGCTCGGTGAGGGGTCGCCGCGGAGTTCGAACCGGAGCTACGTCTACGACCCGGTGAGCAACGCGTGGTCCCGGATCGCGGACCTGCCGGTCGACCTGTGGGCAAGCAGCTACGCGGTCGCGAACGGTCAACTGGTCGTCGCGGGCGGTGTCGCGGTGCGTTCCTCGGTACTCACCAACGAGACGTTCGGCTACGACCCCGAGTCGGACCGGTGGACCGCGCTGCCGAACAGCAGTCGCGCCATCTACCGCGGCGCCGCGGCCTGCGGCTTCTACCGGGTGGGCGGCCTGGTCGACGCGCGAGCGGTGCCGTACAGCGAGCAGTTGCCGGGCTTCGACGACTGCGAGGAAGCGGGAACAGACGCACCCTGGCTGAGCGAGTCGGCCACGACCGGCACCCTGGCCCCGAAGACGAGCGTCACCATCACCGTGACGCTGAACGCGAAGGTGGTCGCGCAACCAGGCGTGTACCGCTCGCGCCTCCTGGTCCGGGAGAACACCCCGTACGCCGCGGGCCCGGTCGACGTCACGATGACCGCGGACGCTCCGCCCAACTGGGCAAGGCTTTCCGGCACCGTGACCGCGAAGGCGTGCGACGGGAGCGTCCAGCCGGTACGGGACGCCGTGCTCGCGATCGACCGGCGGAGTGACTCGTGGACGCTGACCAGCGGGGCGGACGGCGGGTACGCGCTCTGGTTGCCGGGGAACGCGGTGAAGACCCGCGTCGTGGTCGCGGCGAACGGTTACCGGCCCGCGTCGGTGGACGTCGTACTGCGTCCGGGTGCGGACACGCTACTGCCGTTCACCCTGCAGCCGTTGAGCTGCTGAGGCCGGGCGGTCCGGTGTCCCCGGCCTTGCCGGACCGCCCGGCGCGGTTCTACCGTCCGAGATGTGCACGAGCTCGCGATCGCCGAGAGCGTGATCGGGGCGGTGACCGACAAGGTCGGGGACGGTCCGGTGACGGTGGTGCGCCTGGAGATCGGGAAACTCTCCGGCGTCGTGGTGGACTCGCTGCGATTCTGCTTCGACGTCGTCGCGGCCGGGACCGGGCTGGAGCGGGCGACGCTGGACATCGACGAACCGGCGGGCCGGGCGTACTGTCGGGACTGCGGTGACGAGTTCGCCCTCGAGGACCCGATCATGCTGTGCCCGTGCGGTAGCGCGAACCTCGACGTTCTCAGCGGCCGGCAGCTGAGGATCCTCTCGGTGGAGGTGGCCTGACGATGTGCAGCACCTGCGGATGTTCCGGCGAAGGCAGCGGCACCCGCATCTCCCTGATCGAGGAACATCACCACGACCACGGGGACGGTCATGACCACGGCCACGGTCATGACCACGGCCACGGTCATGGGCACGGGCATGGGCATCCGCGCGAGGAGAGCCGGACGGTCTTGCTGGAGCAGGAGATCCTGGCGAAGAACGACGGGATCGCCGCGGTCACCCGCCGACGCCTGACCGAGCGCGGGATCACCGCGGTCAACCTGATGAGTTCCCCCGGCTCCGGCAAGACGACGTTGCTGGAGGCGACGATCCGCGCGTTCGAGGGGACCCGCGAAACCCTTGTCGTCGAAGGCGATCAGGAGACCTGGCTGGACGCCCGGCGGATCCGCGAGACCGGCAGCCGGGTGGTCCAGATCAACACCGGCGCCGGCTGTCACCTGGACGCGGACATGCTGGCGAACGGTCTCACCGAGCTCGATCCGCCGGACGGCGCGCTGGTCTTCGTGGAGAACGTCGGCAACCTGGTCTGCCCGGCCCTGTTCGACCTCGGCGAGATCGCGCGGGTGGTGATCATCTCGGTCACCGAGGGCGCCGACAAACCGGCCAAGTACCCGTACATGTTCCGCACCGCCGACCTGGTCCTGCTGAACAAGGTCGACCTGCTCCCGTACGTCGACTTCGACGTCGACCTCTGCCTCGACCTGATCCACCGCCTCAACCCCGACGCCGAGTTGCTGAAGGTCTCCGCCACCAAAGGCGACGGCCTGGGTGCCTGGCAGCACTGGCTCACCACGCTGCAGCTGGACCCGGCACTCAGGTGAGTCGCGCCCTGTCGATCCGTCGTCAGCCTGGGCGGGCGTCGGCGTCGGCGTCGGCGTCGGCGTCGCGAGGATGGGCGTTGTCGGTGCGGCGGGTGCCGGTGTGGTCGACGTGGAAGGTGAAGCCGTGGGGGCTGGTCCATTCCAGGGCACCGTCGGTCACACGGCTGACCTTCCAGCGGCCGTGGGTTTTGACCCGGTGGCTGTAGCGCCGTAGCGGGATGAGTTTGGTGGTGCCGGTCTGCCCGGGTGGACCGTGCGGGTCGTAGGGCTGGATGTGGTCGAGGTCGGTGGCGAGCGTGGTCTCTGCGGTGCCGTAGGGGAACTGTTCGATGGGGTGGATGAGTTTGAGTTGCTCGCGCAGCCGGCGGGGGATTTCGTAGGCGTCGACGCTGATGGTGTCGTTCAGGTCGATCACCGGCCGGACCGAGTAGGGGCGGTGGCCGATGAGTTCGGTGAGCTGGGTGGCGAGGAGCGGCCCGGCGCCTTCGACCCGGGCGACGCCGTGGCCGGTGGCGAGGGTGTGGTCGGTGAGGTGGACGTAGATGGTGGTGCGGCTGGTGCGGGAGCCGGTGATGCCATCGAGTTGGGCCAGGTCGGCGTTGACCACCTGACGTGTGGGCACGCCGGAGTCCACCGGTGTCTGCTCGGCGGTGGCAGGGGTATCGGCAGGGATGTCCCACGGCTCCACTCCGCCTGCCTCGCCGGCGGCGCCCGCGGCCGCTGTCCCGACGGCGGCGTCCGGTGCCGCCGACTGCGGCGGTGCCTCGCGAGGTTGGACAAGTTCCAGCTGAGGGAGATCAGCCCGCAGTGCGCTCCCCTGCACCGGATCCGGCTGGACGGAACCGGGCTGAGCGGCAGTCGCGCCGTCTCCGGCAGCAGTCCCGCTGTTTGCGGCAGCAGTCGCGCTGTTTGCGGCGGCAGTCGCTGAATCGCTGGCCGCCGGCTGGGCAACGACTCCGGCGCGCCCGGCGGTGAGAATGGCTTGGGCATGGGCCGGGTCGGCCAGGATGCCCAGCGCCCGCGCCCGCCGCAGCCGCACAGGATCCGGATCACCCAGCGTCTTCAACGCCTCCGCCAGCGCGTCAATCGTGGCGTCGAAGCGCAGCACGTCACCGGTCGCGGCCAGGATCCACACCGACTTGGTGCCGTGATCATCGGCCCGCCCGACATACACACCACGCTCACGCGCCTTCCGCTCGGCAGCAGACCGGGCAGCATCCTGATCAGCGCGATAACGAGCAGCGGTGACGATCTTGCCGAGCCGGACCGGGGTGACGGTGTCGACGAGGCCGGCGACCTGTTCGTCGACGATCGCTGCAGCTTCTTCGGACAGGTCCAGGCAGGCGGTCGCGACCTTGCAGGCTTTCCACGGCGTCGCCTCCCCGTTCAACACCGTCGCCCAGATCCGCGGGAGCCGATGCCGTAGCGCCAACGCCTGCCCGATGTAGGCCGCAGCGCTGCCCGCCGACGTCCCGACCATCGCCCCGAACTCCGCCGGCGCGAACTCCGCAATCGCCGGACACCCCACACCCCCATAAACCACACCCCGCTCCCGCCCCTCCCCACCCCGAGCAGGCAACCCATCAGCACAGTGCAAATCAGCAAACACCTGCGCATGCACCAACAACCGAGCCTCAAGCCGATCGATCTCAGCACGATGCGCCGCGGCCGAGGTCAGTACCCCGGTCGCGTCGAGCTCCGCAACATCGCCATCGAACATGTGATCGACTATAGATCAACCAACCGACACCACCGCAAATCCACTATCCACAGACCCCCTTGTGGATAAGGCGAAACTAGTCAGCCACCCAAGATGGTCAACACACTAAGATGAGCGGATGCGACGTGTCTTGGTGACGGGGATGTCCGGGGTCGGGAAGTCGACCGTGATCGAGCGGCTGGCCGCGGACGGCCACACCGCGGTCGATCTGGACGATGCCGAGTGGTCCGAATGGGTGGACGTCGAGGACGATGACGGGCCGTCGCCGGAGAAGGCCGGGCAGGACTGGGTTTGGCGGGCGGACCGGGTCCGGGAGCTGCTCGCCCGACCGATCGAGCGGCCGTTGTTCGTCAGTGGATGCGCAGCGAACATGGGCCAGTTCGTGCCGTCGTTCGATGCAGTCGTCCTGCTCAGTGCGCCGAAGGACGTGATGGTGGAGCGGCTGACCACCCGGACCACCAACGTGTACGGCAAGGACCCGGCGGAGGTCGCGCGGAGTCTGGAGTTCAAGGATACCGTCGAGCCGCTGCTGCGCGAGGTCGCGACTGTCGAGATCGACACGCGAGCGCCCGTCGACGAGGTGGTGGCCGTGGTGGTGCGGTCAGCAGATGCGGGGTAGTTGTTCTCCGATCGGGGTGTCGACGACCCGGGTCGCGCCGAAGGCGGTGCGGGTGACGACCAGACCCGGGTGGTCCTCGACGCACTCGCCGATGATCGCCGCGTCCTGGCCCAGCGGATGGGCTCGCATCGCCGCCAGGACAGCGTCCGCGTCGCCCGGCGCGACCACGGCGAGGAGCTTGCCCTCGTTCGCGACGTAGAGCGGGTCGAGGCCGAGGAACGAGCACGCGTTCGCGACCGTCTCCGGGATCGGCAACTGACGTTCGACCAGATCGATCCCGGTCCCGGCCGCCTTGGCGATCTCGTTGAGCGACGTGGCCACGCCGCCGCGGGTCGGATCCCGCAACACGTGCAGGTCGGTCGTCACGTCCAGCATCGCCGCGACCAGGCCGTTCAACGGGGCGCAGTCGCTGACCACCTCGGTACCGAACGAGATTCCCTCCCGTACGCTCATGATCGCGATTCCGTGCACGCCGATCATCCCGCTGACGATCACCACGTCCCCGGGGGCGGCGCGTTGCGGCCGGATGTCCACGCCCTCGCGGACCAGCCCGACGCCGGCGGTGTTCACGAAGACGCCGTCCCCGTGGCCCGCGTCGACCACCTTCGTGTCCCCGGTCGCGACGATCACGCCGGCCCGCTCGGCCGCGGTGCCGAGGTCCTTCGCGATCCGCCCGACCACGGACAGCTCGACGCCCTCCTCGAGGATGAAGCCGCAGGACAGGTACGCCGCCTGCGCGCCGCTCATCGCCAGATCGTTCACGGTCCCGTTGACGGCCAGGTCGCCGATGCTGCCGCCCGGGAAGAACAACGGCCGGACGACGAACGAGTCGGTCGAGAACGCCAGCCGCGCACCACCGAGCTCGAAGACCGCCGAGTCGGTCAGCCCGGCCAGCACCGGATTCGCGAACGCCGGCACGAAGAGGTGCTCGATCAGCTCCCCCGACATCTGCCCGCCGCCACCGTGTCCCATCACCACGTTCGGGTGGTCGCGCAACGGCATCGGGCACGTCCAGCCGCTGAAGTCCGGCGGATCCGGGACCGACGGATCCGGCAGCGGGATCGGCTCAATCACCGCTGCTCACCGCCCCGGTACCAGCGGCCGCCGGTGTCTGCAGACGGCGGTACAGGTAGTACGCGGCGCACGCGCCCTCGCTCGAAACCATCGTCGCGCCGAGCGGGTTCCTCGGCGTACAGAGGGTGCCGAACGCCGCGCACTCGTGCGGCTTGATCTGCCCCTGCAACACCTCACCACTTCGGCAGATCGTCGACTCCTCGGTGGCGATGTCGCGGACCTGGAACCTGTACTCCGCGTCCCACTCGCGGTAGCGCTCCGACAGCCGCCAGCCGCTCCGCGGGATCATCCCGATCCCCCGCCAGGACCGGTCGGTGGTCTCGAACACGTCCTCCAGCATCGCCTTCGCGGCCGGGTTCCCTTCGTCCCGGACGGCCCGCTGGTACGCGTTCTCGACCACGTGCTCACCGCGTTCCAGCTGGGTCACCGTGCGCAGGATCCCGGCCAGGATGTCCAGCGGCTCGAACCCGGTCACCACGATCGGCACCCGGTATCTGTCGGCGAGCTCCGGGTACTCCGCGGTGCCCATCACGCTGCAGACGTGACCGGCGGCCAGGAAGCCCTGGACCCGGCAGTCGGGCGACTGCATGATCGCCTCGATCGCGGGCGGCACCCGGACGTGCGAGACGAGCAGGCTGAAGTTGGGGATGCCGAGCTTCTTCGCCTGGTACACCGTCATCGCGTTCGGCGGCGCGGTGGTCTCGAAGCCGATACCGAAGAACACCACCTGACGATCCGGGTTCTCCTGGGCCAGCCGGAGCGCGTCCAGCGGCGAGTACACCACCCGGACGTCGCCGCCCTCGCTCTTGATCCGGAACAGGTCGCGCCCGCTGCCGGGGACCCGGAGCATGTCGCCGAAGGAGCAGAAGATCACACCCGGCTGGGACGCGATCTCGAGCGCCTTGTCGATGATCTCCAGCGGGGTCACGCAGACCGGGCAGCCAGGGCCGTGGATCATCTGCACCCCGTCCGGCAGCAACTGGTCGATCCCGTGCCGCACGATCGTGTGCGTCTGCCCGCCGCAGACCTCCATCATCGACCACGGCTTCGTCGCCGTGGCGTGGATCTGGCCGACCAGGTGCTTGGCCAGCTCGGGATCGCTGAACTCGTCCAGGTACTTCATTGCGCGGCCCCCCACTCGGTCCCCGGCGGCCGCCGCTCACCGGCCTGCTGCGCGGCCAGGCCCCACTGGTCGCCGAACTCCTCCTCCAGCGCGCCGAGCTTGCGGTACAGCTCGAGCGACTGCCGGGCCGACTCCTCGTCCAGCCGCTGCAGCGCGAACCCGACGTGCACGATCGTGTACTCGCCCTCCTGGAGGTCGGGCAGGTACGCCAGGCAGACGTCCTTGATCACGCCGCCGAAGTCCACTTTGCCCATCCGGGTCCCGTCCTCCTCCCGGATCTCCACCACTCGTCCCGGTACGGCTAGACACATGCTGTTCCCTCCTTCCGTTCACGGGCCGCGACAGCCAGTTGCCCGAGCGCCAGACCGGCGTCGGTGGGCGGCACCCGGTGCGGCCGGAGCACGGTGAACCCGCCTTCGGTCAGCGCCCGGCAAGTTGCCGACAGCAACACTTTGTTCACGAACACGCCACCGGACAGAGCGACTGTGGACAGCCCGTCGGCCGTCCTGATCCGCTCCGCCTCCGCGACAATCAGCCCGGCCACCGCTCGGTGGAACCGGGCACTCACCACCCCGGCGTCCACCCCGGCCAGCACGTCCCTGACGACGGCAGCCAGCACCGGTGCCGGGTCGATCTCCTCACCCTGTAAGGCGAACTCGTACCCGCCCCGCTCGTCGGCGACGGCCAGGCCCTCCAGCTCGATGGCGGCCTGCGCCTCGTACCCGACGCGGTGACACACTCCCGCCAACGAGGACACCGCGTCGAACAACCGGCCCATGCTCGACGTGGGTACGCAGGCGATCTCGCGCTCCAACTGCGCGGCCAGCAGGTCCCGTTCCGCGCCGGTACATTCGGCCACGGACGGCAGCCGCGGATCCCACGGCAGCCCGGCCGCTCGCAGGTGCGACAACGCCATCCGGCAGGGATTACGGACCCCCGCGTCCCCACCCGGCAACGGCACGTACCGAAGATGGGCCAGCCGCTCGAACCCGTCGTACGTCGCGCGCATCGCCTCGCCGCCCCACACAGCCCCGTCATCGCCGTACCCCGTGCCGTCGAAGGCGAAGCCGATCACCGGACCGTCGTGCCGGTGCTCCGCCATCACCGAGGCGAGGTGCGCGTGGTGATGCTGCACGCTGACGACGGGCCGTCCGGCCGCATGCCGAAGGGCCCACTGCCGCGATCGGTACCCCGGGTGCTTGTCGGTGACCAGGAGCTCCGGCTGGACCCCGGTGAGCAGCTCGAGGTGTTGCTCCGCCTTCTCGAACGCGCGCAAGGTGGCGAGGTTGTCCATGTCGCCCACATGCCCGGACAACCACGCGTACCGGCCGTCGCCCAGGCAGAACGTGTTCTTCAGGTCCCCGCCCACCGCCAGCGTCGGCCGCACCGGGATCGGTAGGTCGATCGGGAACGGCGCGTACCCGCGGGAGCGACGGACCGGCAGTTCGGCCCTGTCGACGATCCGGACCACCGAGTCGTCGCACGGCACGTGGATCGGCCGGTCGTGCCCGAGCCAGGCGTCCGCGAGCGCGGCGAGCCGTACCTCGGCCTCGTCGTCGGCGGTGACGATCGGCTCGCCGGAGAGGTTGCCGCTGGTCATCACCAGCACGCACGGACCGGGTTGGTCGAACAGCAGCTGGTGCAGCGGGGTGTACGGCACCATGATCCCGAGGTCGGGGTTGCCCGGGGCAACACTCGGCGCGATTCCGGAGCTGGATCGACTCCGCAACAACACGATCGGCCGCAGGTGACCCGCGAGCAGCTCGGCCTCCGCGTCGTCGATCTCCGCGATCGATCGTGCCGCGGCCAGGTCGGCCGCCATCACCGCGAACGGCTTGTTGCCGCGGTCCTTGCGCTTCCGCAAGGACGCGACCGCGGTCTCGTCGGACGCGTCGCAGACCAGGTGGAATCCACCCAGCCCCTTCACCGCAAGGATCCCGCCCGACCCGAGCAACAGATGCGCGACCGCCAACGCCTCCTCGCCGTACCGCGGTTCGGTGCCGGGCTGATACAGGCGAAGCCGGGGACCGCAGAAAGGACAGGCGATCGGCTGCGCATGGAACCGGCGGTCCGCGGGATCGGAGTACTCGCGCCGGCAGTCCGGGCAGAGCGGGAACGCCGCCATCGTCGTGGCCGGCCGGTCGTACGGCAGCCCGGTGATGATGGTGAACCGCGGCCCGCAGTTCGTACAGCTGACGAACGGATGCCGGAACCGCCGGTCGGCCGGATCCGCCAGCTCGGCCAGGCAGTCCGCGCAGGTCGCCACGTCGGGTGAGACCAGGGTCCGGCCGGTTCCCGCGGCGGATTCGAGGATCACGAACTCGGTCCCGCCGGCCGGCTCGACCGCCTCGGCCTGGACGCTCTCCACGACGGCGAGAGGCGGGGCGTCCACCGCGATCCGCCGGGCGAACGCGGCCACCGCGACGGCCGGTCCCTCGACCTCGGCGATCACGCCGGCCGCGGTGTTCGCGACCTGACCGGACAGACCCAGCTCGCGGGCCAGGGCGTACACGAACGGGCGGAACCCGACGCCCTGGACGACCCCCGTCACCAGCAGGCGATCACGGACCCGCGTGCCATCGATCGTTGCCCTCACCCCACCGGTGTGGCCGCCGAAAATTCGCGCATTCCGTCAACGACGGACTCTTTTTCGCAGCCTAGACCCGGGCGACGGCCGGCAACAGCCCCGGAAGAATCACGGCCCGAAGATTTCGTGCAATCGGCGCAGGTCCCGTAATCGCGGTTCGGTGTCACCGCGGAGCCACCTGCTGATGGTGCGCACCGACACTCCGATCCGGCGGGCCGCCGCCTGCTGGGAGAGCCCTTGGCCGCGCAAGACTCCGGTGAACCACTCGGCGAAGGGCTCGGGAGACGACTCGACCGGACGACCGGTCGCACCGTGCAGGACCTCGACCTCGACGCCGTCGGGAAAGAGCCGCACGGTGACGTCGAAGGTCCCTTCCGCCGGACCGGCCGCGGCCAGCAGAGCGCTCGTGATCGCGTGGTAGAGGGACTGCTGCTCGGCCGGCTCCAGCGCGGCGGGCTGGAGCGCTTCCCGGACGAACAGCTCGGCGTCCGGCAGCGATCCCGGGCGCGCCGGGAAGACATGGGAGACGACGACCACGGGCGAGACGAAGGTCTCGCTGCCGGAGCCGTCCGGCGGCGGATCGGCAGGCATCTCGGCACCGCTCCAGGGCATTTCCGGTCGATGTTCGCGGTAATGCTCAACGATACCCACGGAACGCACCGGACCCGCTCGGCCGAATTGTCCCGGAATCGCGGAATCACGGAATTCCCGACACTGCCATTAATACCTGACACAAGTGTCTGTCCCGCGCGCCGGTCCGGACGTAGGGTCCGAAACAGAGGCGCGCCGAGGCCCGCCAGGTGCCGGTGCGCACGTCAACCGTGGGTCAGGGAGGCGGGGCTCGTGTCCACCACGCTGGAGCCGGAACACGCACAGGAGACGGCCGAGGAAGCGGCGGTCCACATCCTCTGGATGAACGGTGGGCTGAGCTGCGACGGCGACTCGGTGGCGCTCACCGCGGCGACTCAGCCGAGTATCGAGGAGATCGTCCTCGGCGCCCTGCCCGGGCTGCCGAAGATCGCGGTGCACTGGCCGCTGATCGACTTCGAGTGCGGCCCGGAGACCGGTGCGGACAACTTCATCGAGTGGTGGCACAAGGCCGACCGCGGCGAGCTGGAGCCGTTCGTGCTGGTGGTCGAGGGCTCGATCCCGAACGAGGCGATCAAGTCCGAGGGGTACTGGGCCGGCTTCGGCAACAACCCGGCCACCGGACAGCCGATGCGGACCTCGGAGTGGCTGGACCGGCTGGCCTCGAAGGCGACCGCGGTCGTTGCCGTCGGCACCTGCGCGACGTACGGCGGGATCCACGCGATGGCCGGTAACCCGACCGGCGCGATGGGCGTGCCGGACTACCTGGGCTGGGGCTGGAAGTCGAAGGCGGGCCTGCCGATCGTCTGCGTCCCCGGCTGTCCGATCCACCCCGACAACCTGTCCGAGACGCTCGTCTACCTGCTGTACCAGGTGGCCGGCCAGGCCCCGATGATCCCGCTCGACGCCGAACTGCGGCCGCAGTGGCTGTTCGGCAGCACCGTGCACGAGGGCTGCGACCGGGCCGGGTACTACGAGCAGGGCGACTTCGCCAAGGAGTACGGGTCGGCCAAGTGCCTGGTGAAGCTGGGCTGCTGGGGCCCGGTGGTGAACTGCAACGTACCGAAGCGAGGCTGGATCAACGGCGTCGGCGGCTGCCCGAACGTGGGCGGGATCTGTATCGCCTGCACGATGCCCGGCTTCCCGGACAAGTTCATGCCGTTCATGGACGAACCCACCGGCGCCCGGGTGTCGACCACCGCGAGCACGGCGTACGGGACCGTGGTGCGCCGGCTGCGCAAGTACACGATCCGGCAGAAGAACAAGGAACCCAAGTGGCGGCACAAGGGTTCGCAGCTCTCCACCGGCTACACGAAGGTCTGGTGACACGATGACCACCACCGCACCGAAGACGAGCGGCCGGGAAGCCTCGAAGGCCGAGTCCGACGTCGTCGAGATGGCCTGGGACCCGATCACCCGGATCGTCGGCAGCCTCGGCATCTACGCCAACGTGGACTTCAAGCAGAAGGTCGTCCAGGAGTGCCACAGCACCTCGTCGATCTTCCGCGGCTACAGCATCTTCATGAAGGGCAAGGACCCGCGGGACGCGCACTTCATCACCAGCCGGATCTGCGGGATCTGCGGCGACAACCACGCCACCTGCTCGGTGTACGCGCAGAACATGGCCTACGGCGTCGCCCCGCCGCATCTCGGCGAGTGGATCGTCAACCTCGGCGAGGCCGCGGAGTACATGTTCGACCACAACATCTTCCAGGAGAACCTGGTCGGGGTGGACTACTGCGAACGGATGGTGAAGGAGACCAACTCGGGCGTGCTGGAGCTGGCGAACCGGACCCAGGCACCGCACACGGCCGACCACGGGTACCGGACGATCGGCGACATCATGCGGGCGCTGAACCCGCTGGAGGGCGAGTTCTACCGGGAGGCGCTGCACGTCAGCCGCTACACCCGGGAGATGTTCTGCCTGATGGAGGGCCGGCACGTACACCCGTCGACGCTGTACCCCGGCGGCGTCGGCACGGTGGCGACGATCCAGCTGTTCACCGACTATCTGACCCGGCTGATGCGCTACGTCGAGTTCATGAAGAAGGTCGTGCCGTTGCACGACGACCTGTTCGACTTCTTCTACGAGGCGCTGCCCGGCTACGAGGAGGTCGGCCGGCGGCGGATCCTGCTCGGTTGCTGGGGCAGCCTGAACGACCCGGCGGTGTGCGACTTCCGGTACCAGACGATGGAGACCTGGGGGCGGCGGATGTTCGTCACCCCCGGCGTCATCGTCGACGGTGAGCTGGTGACCAACAGCCTGGTCGACATCAACCTCGGCCTGCGGATCCTGCTCGGCAGCTCGTACTACGACGACTGGGCCGGTGGCGGGTACGAGAAGTTCGTCGACGTGGACCCGCTCGGCAACGCGATCGACGTCCGGCACCCGTGGAACCAGCACACGCTGCCGAAACCGCAGAAGCGCGACTTCTCGAACGCGTACAGCTGGACGATGTCGCCGCGCTGGTTCGACGGCAAGGACCACCTGGCCCTGGACACCGGTGGCGGCCCGCTCGCCCGGCTGTGGTCGACCGCGCTGTCCGGCCTGGTCAGCACCGACTACGTGCAGGCCACCGGGCACAGCGTGAAGATCCAGCTGCCCAGGACGGCGCTCAAGCCGGCCACGGAGTACGAGTGGCAGATCCCGCGCTGGAGCAACGCGATCGAGCGGAACCGGGCCCGGACCTACTTCCAGGCGTACTCCGCGGCGCTCGCGCTGCACTTCTGCGAGAAGGCGATGGCCGAGGTCAGGGCCGGCCGGACCGAGACGTGGACACCGTTCAAGGTGCCCGAGGAGGCCATCTCCTGCGGGTTCACCGAGGCGGTCCGCGGCGTCCTGTCGCACCACGTGGTGATCCGCGAGGGCAAGATCGCGAACTATCACCCGTACCCACCGACCCCGTGGAACGGCAGCGTCCGGGACAGCTACGGCACCCCGGGACCGTACGAGGACGCGGTGCAGAACACGCCGATCTTCGAGGAGAACCCACCGGACCGGTTCAAGGGCATCGACATCATGCGGGCGGTCCGCAGCTTCGACCCGTGTCTGCCCTGCGGGGTGCACATGTTCGTCGGCAACGGACAGGAGAAGTCCCACCTGCACTCGCCCACGATCGCCGTCAAGCCGTACTGATGGACGCACCGACGGAGGTCGCCGCGGTCCAGCAGCTCGGCGAGCGGATCGACGTCCTGCTCGACGAGGTGCAGCGGGAGGCCACGCCCGCAGTGACCGCGAAGGTCGAGGAACTGGTGCGCGCCGTTCTCTCGTTGCACGGTGCCGGACTGGAACGGCTGCTGGGCCGGCTGGACGAAGCGCGGACCCGGGACCTGCTCGAGGACGACCTGGTCGCCGGGTTGCTGCTGCTGCACGATCTCCATCCCGACGACGTCGGCACCCGGATCCAGGCGGCGCTGGACCGGGTCCGGCCGTACCTGGGCTCGCACGCGGGCGGGATCGACTACCTCGGGCTGGACGACGACGGCGTGGTGCACCTGAGGTTGCAGGGCAGCTGCGACGGCTGCCCAGGTTCCACCACGACCGTTCGGCTGACCGTGGAGAACGCCGTCCTCGACGCGGCGCCCGAGGCCGTGGCGGTCGAGGTGGAGGGCATGGTCGAGGCCACGCCACGACAGACCCTGCTGACGATCGAGCCGTTCCGGCCGCACGAGGAGAGTGCGGGCTGGCACCGGCTGAAGCTCTCGGTCGCTCCCGGTGAGGTCCAGCGGGTGACCGGTCTCGACCTGTTCGTCGCCAACCTGGCCGGCACATTGTTTGCCTATCTCAACAATTGCCCGGTCTGCTCGGCGACCTTGCACACCGGCGCGCTGACAGGTGACGAGCTCACCTGTTCCCGCTGCGCCACCCACTATGACGTACGGCTGGCCGGCCGAGCGAAAGACGGCGGAGAACCGTTGGAGCCACTGCCACTGTTGCCCGACGGAGAGGACTGGAAGATCGCAGTACCGGGGAGGCAACCAGTGTGAGGACCTCGGCTTCGCTGCGCTCGCTCGCGCGCGGCTCGCCTGTACGACCGCAGGGTCCGGCCGCAACGCCGGATCCCGCGGCCGTGTTGGGCCGGTTCACCGGCGGCTCCCGGGCCCAGGGTGCGCCGGGTGAGCAGTGCGAGATGTGCGCGGTCCCGATCGGCCCTGTGCACCCGCACGTCGCCGACGTCCCGGACCATCGGCTGCTGTGTACCTGCCGGCCGTGCTATCTCCTGTTCAGTACGACGGCCGCGTCCCGTGGGCACTACCGCGCCGTCCCGGAGACGTATCGGCACTACGCCGACTTCGCCCTCACCCCGGCCCAGTGGGACTCGCTAGGGATTCCGGTCGACCTCGCGTTCTTCTACCGGCAGACCGAGGGCGATCGGTACGTCGCGTTCTACCCGAGTCCGGGTGGTGCCACCGAGTCGCTGCTCGACCTGGCCGGGTGGGACGAGGTGGTCGCCGCGAATCCGTTGCTGGGCGAGCTGATCCCCGACGTCGAGGCCGTTCTGCTGCGCCGGACCGGGGACGGGGTCGAGTGTCACCTGGTCCCGATCGACGCCTGCTACGAACTGGTCGGGCTGGTCCGGCAGTCGTGGGAGGGCTTCGCGGGTGGCGAGGAGGTCTGGCAGCGGATCGACGAGTTCTTCGCCCGGATCCGGGAGCGTGGCGATGGTTGACCTGGAGTTCACCTGCCTGGGCGCCGACTCGGACCGGTACGCCGCGGCCCCGACGATCCTGCTGCACCTGCGCGTCACCGAGACCACGGGGACGCCGGTCCACGTGCTCGCGTTGCGCAGCCAGATCCGGATCGAGCCGGTACGCCGCCGGTACGACGACGAGGAGGCCGCGGCGCTCGCGGACCTGTTCGGGTCCCGGGACCGCTGGGGCGAGACGCTCAAGCCGTTGCAGTTCGCGTTCGTGTCCCAGTTGCTGCCCGGGTTCACCGGCTCGACCGAGGTGGACCTGCAGTTGCCGTGCAGCTACGACTTCGAGGTGGCCGCGCACAAGTACCTCTACGGGCTGCGCGAAGGCGGTGCGCCGCTGTTGCTGCTGTTCAACGGGACGATCTTCACCGGACAGGCGGGGCATCTCGCCGTCACCCCGGTGGCGTGGCAGAAGGAGACCCGGTACGAGCTGCCGGTGTCGGTGTGGCGGGACGCGATGGACCAGCACTTCCCGGGCGCGTCCTGGTTGCGGCTGCGGCGGGACACGTTCGACCGGCTGTACGCGTACCGCGTCCGCGAGGCGCTACCGGGCTGGGACGACGCGATCGACCGGCTGTTGAAAGAGCAGCAGCCATGACGAGCGCGTTCGACACCGTCCAGCAGCTCGCGGACGCGGTGCTGTTCGAGGGGTACGTCCTCTACCCGTACCGCGCGTCCTCGAACAAGAACCAGGTCCGCTGGCAGTTCGGCGTCCTGATGCCACCGGCGTACGCCGAGGTGGACGCGTCAGAGCGGACGTGGTCCCAGCTGGAGTGCCTGCTGGACGGTGACGACGCGGAGCTGACGATCCGGCTGCGCTTCCTCCAGGCCCAGCAGCGATCCGTGCTGTCCGCCGACGGGGTCGAGGTGGACAGCTTGGAGTACGACGACGCGACGTACGTACCGTGGGACGAGGCCGTCGAGCGGACCGTGGACAGCACGGTCCGGGTGGACGCGCTGCCGGCCGAGGTGCCGTTCGTCGTTGCCGGGGGCACCGAGTACGAGGCGATCGGCGCGGCCGGGCAGCTTCGGCGGACCAGAGCCGAGCTGACCGGTGCGCTCCTGGTCTCGGCCACCCCGTTGCCCGGCCCGTACGGCGTCACGCGGTTGCGGGTGCGGGTCGAGAACCGTTCATCGGAAGGTGGGACCGAGCGGACCGCGGCGTTGCGGCGGGCGTTGATCGCGCATCACGTGCTGCTCGCGTCGGAGGGTTCCCGGTTCCTGTCGTTGCTGGAGCCGCCGGAGTGGGCGAGCGGGTATGTCGCCGAGTGCGAGAACTCCGGGCTCTTCCCGGTGCTCGCGGACGGGCTGGTGCTGGCGTCGCCGATCATCCTCTACGACCAGCCGCGGATCGCGCCGGAGAGCCAGGGCGACCTGTTCGACGCGACCGAGATCGACGAGATCCTCAGCCTGCGGACGATGACGCTCACCGACGCGGAGAAGCGCGAGGTCCGCGGCACGGATCCCCGGGCCGCGGCGTTGCTCGACCGGGTCGACTCGATGCCGCCCGAACTGCTCGACCGCCTGCACGGCACGATCCGCTACCTCCAGCAGGTCACGTCCGATCCGGAGCCCCCCGAGGAGGCGAAGCCGTGGTGGGACCCGGGCAACGACGCCTCGGTCTCCCCCACGGCCGACACCGTGGTCGTCGGTGAGGTTGCCGTTGGCAACGGGACCAGGGTGCGGCTGAATCCGGGTGTGAAACGGGCCGACGCGCAGGACATGTTCCTCACCGGCCGGCTCGGGACCGTGGTCGCCGTGCTGGCCGACGTGGACGGCGAGACCCACCTGGCGGTCGCGCTGGACGGCGCGGAGGGCGAGGTCCAACGGTCGCACGGGCGGTACCTGTACTTCAGCCCGGACGAGGTCGAGCCGCTGGTGGGGACCGGATGACCGCGCGGATCCTGGTGGCCGGACTGGGCAACCTGTTCTGTACCGACGACGGGTTCGGCGTCTCGGTGGTCCAGCGGCTGGCCGGGCGGACCTGGCCGGCCGGGGTCGAGGTGAGCGACTTCGGCATCCGCGGCATCCACCTCGCGTACCAGCTGCTGGAGCCGTACGACCTGGTGGTGCTGGTGGACGCGATCGACCGCGGTGGACCGCCGGGCACCGTGTACGTGGTCGAGGCGGAACCGGCCGACGAGCCGGGGCCCGAGGTCAGCATGGACGCGCACGACCTGGCACCCGACGCGGTGCTCGCCCTGGTCCCGCGACTCGGCGGCACCCTGGGACCGGTCGTGGTGGTCGGCTGCCAGCCCGCGGACCTCGGGACCGGGCTCGGTCTCACGCCCGCGGTGGAGGCAGCCGTGGACGAGGCGGCCGAGGCAGTCACCGAGCTCGTCCTCGCCGCGGTCGCCGGGACCCGGGAAGGAGTCTGACATGTGCCTGGGCATCCCCGGCCGGATCGTCAGTACGGACCCGGGCAACGATCTCGGCCGGGTCGAGGTCGCCGGGGTGGTGCGCGAGATCAACCTGTCCCTGCTGGACGGGCCGTTCGTCCCCGGGGAGTACATCCTGATCCACAGCGGGTTCGCGCTCGAGCGGATGACCGCGGAACGCGCCGCGGACGCCCTCGCGTTCTTCGGGGCCGAGCCGTGACCGAGGGCCCGACCCTCTTCGTCCGGTACGCGCTCGCGCCCAACCGGCTCGGGTACTGCGGCCCGTCGGACGGCAGCACGTTCTTCGAGTACGGCGTGACCGGGCGGGTCGACCCCGGGCTGCGCACCCTGGCTCGTCAGTTCGAGGGTGCGTGGCCGCAACTCCAGCGGATCGCAGCCGCGAGCGGGGCCGTGGATCCGCTCGACCGCGAGGTGGTCGAGGCGTACTGGATCGGCAACCGGCTGCTCGACCGGGCCGGGACCGCGGAAGGCGAGCTGCCGCACCACAGTTTCCAGGTGTTCTGCGCGTACCCGTGGTTCGACCTGCTCGACGACGAACGCAGCAGCGAGCAGGCGTTGCGGGTACTGGACCAGTGCCGGATCAGGTGGGGCCGCGTCGTCGCGGACACGGGCGAGCACGTCGTGGTCGAGTCACGGCCGCTGGTCCGGCGTACCGGCGGGCTGGTCCTCGGTCCGCTGCGCCAGGAAACGGTGATCCGGGGAGTGGACGGGATGAGCCTGGTCGGGCCCCTTCGTCCCGGTGAATGGGTCTCCCTGCATTGGGAGTGGGTCTGCGATCGCCTGACCCCGGCGCACCTGGCCGCGCTCCGCCGGTACTCGGCCCACCACCTGGAACTCGCGAATCAGCGGCACGCGCTGGTCCGGTGACGGTCTCAGCGCCGTGTCGGCCGGGAGGGAACGTCCGGTCCGAGGATCCACCGGCCGTCCGTGGCTCGCCGCTCACGGACCGGGTCGGCCGGCTTCGCGAAGCCGTCGGCGAGGTCCGGGATCCAGCTCGTCGGGGTCTCGGTCAGCCCGAGCAGGTAGGTGACCGTGCAGTCCAGGGCCGCGGCCAGTTCGGGCAACCGGACCACGTCCACGCCGGCGCCGTGCTCGAAGCTGCTGAGGGTCTTGTTCGTCGTCCGGATCCCGCGTCGCGCCAGCCGGGTGACCACTTGCTTCTGCGTCAGGCCGAGCTGGAGCCGGCGGGCGCGGAGCCGGTGCGTCACGATCAGGTGCCGGTCGACGGCGACAGCGTCGGAGTCTTCGAACATGAGGACCTCCCGTGCTGCCCACCATGACCCGGACCGGCGGGTCCGTCAATCAGCGGCTGGCCCGGAGTCCATCTCGGCCAGCGGGTACACCGTGTAGCGGGCGAAGTTGAACACCGGCGCCCGCCCCAGCAGCCGCTCGAACTCCTCGTGCGAGCCGACCTCGTAGATCCAGGCCCCGCCGTGCGAGCCGACCACGTGGTACCGCGACAGCACCTTGCCCTCCTGCTCCAGCCGCCGCCCGTACTCCGGCATCGCGCCGACCGCCCGGGCCATCTCCGGGGAGAGCAGGCTCAGCTCGATCTGCCAGAGCACGAGGAACTTCATCGTCAGTTCCGCAGGTGCAACCGGCGGGCCGCCTCGGCGACCGAGCCGGAGATGGACGGGTAGACGGTGAACGACTGGGCCACCTGGTCGACGGTCAGCCGGGCCCCGACGGCGAGCGCGATCGGGTGGATCAGCTCCGACGCCCGCGGCGCGACCACCACACCACCGACCACGATGCCGGTGTTCGGCAGGCAGAACAGCTTCACGAACCCGTCCCGGACGCCCTGCATCTTGGCCCGCGCGTTGTCGGCCAGCGGCACCTTCACGACCAGCGCCGTACTGCCGCCCGCGTCCAGGGCCGCCTGGGTCAGGCCGACGGTGGCGATCTCGGGTGCGGTGAAGACGTTCGAGGAGACCGTGGACAGGTCCAGCGGGGTGACCGCGTCGCCGAGGGCGTGCGACATCGCGATCCGGCCCTGCATCGCGGCCACCGAGGCGAGCATCAGCACCCCCGTACAGTCACCGGCCGCGTACACGCCGCGAGCCGTGGTCCGGGACACCTTGTCGACCGTGATGAAGCCGCCGTCGCCCAGCGACACGCCCGACTCGGTCAGTCCCATGTCATCGGTGTTCGGCAGCGAACCGACCGCGAGCAGCGCGTGCGATCCCTCGACCTTGCGGCCGTCGGTGAGCGTGACCACGACGCCGTCGCCCTGCCGCTTGACCGACTCCGCGCGGGACTTGCCGAGCACGGTCAGGCCACGCCGCTGGAACACGTCCTCCAGCACGGCGGCCGCGTCCGCGTCCTCGCCCGGGAGCACCCGGTCCCGCGACGACACCAGGACGACCTCGCTGCCGAGCGCGTCGTACGCGCTGGCGAACTCGGCGCCAGTGACACCGGAACCGACCACGATCAGCTTCTCCGGCAGGTCCTCGAGCTCGTACACCTGCTCCCAGGTGAGGATCCGCTCACCGTCCGGCTCCGAACCCGCCAGGATCCGCGGCCGCGCGCCCGTGGCGATCAGGACGAAATCCGCCTCGAGCCGCTCGTCACCGGCCAGGACCGTCTGCGGACCGTCCAGCCGGCCGCGGCCGTGGATCACCCGGATCTTGTCGTCGGCGAGCCGCCGGGTGATGCCGTCGGACTGCGCGGCCGCCAGCGCCTTGACCCGTTGGTTGACGACGGAGAGATCGACACGCACGGAGTTCGCCGGATCGTCGTCGCCGTCGTCGAGCCGGACCCCGAGCTCGCCGGCCTCCTCCACCTCGGTCATCACCTCGGCGGTGGCGATCAGCGTTTTGCTCGGAACACAGTCGGTGAGCACGGCGGATCCGCCGATCCCGTCGGAATCGACGACCGTCACCTCCGCTCCCAGCTGGGCGGCCGCACTCGCCGCTTCGTACCCGCCAGGACCGCCACCGATGATCACAACTCGCGCCACGAGACGCCATTGTTCCGTATCCTGTTTCGTCGTGACCCTGTACGCCGCGTTTGCGTCGAATCTGGACCCGAAGGTGATGGCCGAACGGTGCCCGTACTCCCCCCTGCGCGGGACCGGGTGGATCGTCGGCTGGCGCCTGACCTTCGGAGGCGAGGAACTCGGCTGGGAGGGTGCGATGGCGACCGTCGTCGAGGACCCCGCGGACCCGGCGAACCAGGTCTTCGTCGCGCTCTACGACGTGCACCCCAAGGACGTCGAGCGGCTGGACGAGTGGGAGTGGATCGACCAGGGCGTCTACCGCAAGATCCAGGTCCGGGTGCAGACCCTGGACGGTGAGCAGCTGGCCTGGATGTACGTACTGAACGCCTACGAGGGCGGCCTGCCCTCCGCCCGCTACCTCGGCATCCTCGCCGAGGCCGCCGAGGCCGCCGGCGCACCGGACGACTACGTGGCCGACCTCCGCGCCCGCCCCTGCCAGTCCTCCGGTCACTAGCACGCTTTCCTGGCCGAACTCGGCGGTATCGTGCGGGCGTGACCGCCAACGATGCCGCTCTCACCCGTACCGCCGCCGCTGCCTGGCTCGCGGAGGACCCTGATCCCGACACGCGGGCGGAGCTGCGGCAACTGCTGGACTCCGCGGCCGACGCCGAGCTCGCGGACCGGTTCGCCGGGACGCTGGAGTTCGGGACCGCCGGGCTCCGCGGAGCCGTCGGCGCCGGGCCGAACCGGATGAACCGGGTCGTCGTGATCCGCGCCGCCGCCGGCCTCTGCGCGTACCTGAAGGCCAACGGGCTGACCGACGGCCCGGTCCTGATCGGGTACGACGCCCGGCACAAGTCCGACGTCTTCGCCCAGGACACCGCGGCCGTGGTCCGCGGGGCCGGGCTCGACGCGATCCTGCTGGACCGGCCCGCCCCGACCCCGGTGGTCGCCTTCGGGATCCGGCACCTGGACGCCGTCGCCGGAGTGGTCGTCACCGCCTCGCACAACCCGCCGCAGGACAACGGGTACAAGGTCTATCTCGGCGACGGCTCGCAGATCGTGCCGCCCGCGGACAGCGAGATCGCCGCCGCGATCGACGCGGTCGGCCCGCTGGCCTCCGTCCCCCGGGGCGACGACTGGCAGACGATCGGCGACGAGCTGCTGGACGCGTATCTGGAGCGCATCGCGACCCTGGTCCCACCCGACGCACCGCGGGCGTTGACGGTCGCGTACACGCCGCTGCACGGGGTAGGCCGCGCCCTGGTGGAGCGGGCGGTCGAGCGCGCGGGCTTCGCCGTACCGGCCGTAGTGCCGTCGCAGGCCGACCCGGATCCCGACTTCCCGACGGTGTCGTTTCCGAATCCTGAGGAGCCCGGCGCGATCGACGCGGCGCTGGAGCTGGCCCGGGCCCAGGGGGCGGACCTGGCCGTGGCGAACGACCCGGACGCGGATCGCTGCGCGGTCGCGGTCCCGGATCCGGCCGCGGACGGCGGGTGGCGGATGCTCCGCGGGGACGAGCTGGGCGGGTTGCTCGGGGAGTTCCTGCTGTCGCCGCACCCCGACGGCGTGGCCGCCTGTTCGATCGTGTCGTCGTCGTTGCTGGGCAAGATCGCGGCGGCGTACGGGGTCCGGTACACCGAGACGCTCACCGGGTTCAAGTGGATCGGCCGCGTCCCGGACCTGGTCTTCGGGTACGAGGAGGCGCTCGGGTACTGCGTGGATCCGGCGGCCGTGAAGGACAAGGACGGTGTGTCCACACTGATCCGGGTGCTCCAGCTCGGCGCCCGGGCGAAGGCGGCCGGGCGGACCTTGCCCGACCTGCTGGACGACCTGGCGAAGAAATACGGGCTGCACGCAACCGATCAGCTGTCCGTCCGGGTCGAGGACCTGAGCCTGATCGCGCAGGCGATGGAGCGGTTGCGGGCGACGCCGCCGACCGAGCTGGGCGGCCACACCGTCGACCGGGTGGACGACCTGAGCGAGGGCAGCGCGGACCTGCCGCCGACCGACGGCCTGCGGTACACGCTGTCCGGCGGCGCCCGGGTCGTCGTCCGCCCGTCCGGGACCGAGCCGAAGCTCAAGTGCTACCTGGAAGTGGTGATCCCGGTCCGCGCCGACGACGTCCCCGCGGCCCGGACCCAGGCCGCCACCGAGCTCGCCGCGATCAAGCGCGACCTCGCCACCGCCGCCGGAATCTGAACAACGAAAGGGCCCCTGGTGACCAGGGGCCCGATTCGGTACCGCGCTGAGGCTGCGGTGCTGCCGGTGGGAGCGACTGGCGGGTTACTCCCGGCGGCGGGTCAGCGGACGGCGGCCGCTTCCTGCTCCGCCTGCTCGGCCTGCTCCTGACGCAGCGAGCTCTGCAAGGAAGAGTGCAGGATGCGCAGGGTGCTGGTGGACTGCATCAGGGCGTCCCGCTCGTCCGGGTTCCGGTGGGCGAGCGCGGTGATCTCGTTGATCGCCGCCTCGATCCGGGCGATCCGGGCGGCGACCGAGCCCTCCTGGCTGCTCGCGCTGCGGATCGCGTCGGACGTCACCGTCCAGACGTCCTCCTTGTCGTTCGTGCGGCGGGACAGGTCGACCATCTGGCCGAGCGCGCCCAGGTCGCTGTCGATCTGCGCGCGGTCGTCCGCCGAGGTGATGCCGGCGGTGGCCTGGCGCAGCCGGGTCACGTGCCCGGACAGCTCCGACCAGCTGCACTTGCCACTCTTGATCTTGTCCAGCACCTTGGTGTACTCGGTGTTGAACTCGTCGTAGTTCACTGTCCTTGACTCCTGCCGTTCGACGTTCGACCCAGATGCTAAGGCGTGCGGACCCGAAACACGGTTACCACACGATCGCAGATCGTGTACGTGTCGGCAAAAACCGAAGGCGCCCGGAGAGCCAACGCTCTCCGGGCGCCCTGGTTACGGCGCCGTTGTCACGGAACCGTCATGGTTACCGAATCGATCAGGCGATCCGGGTCGCCGGGGCGGCCCAGGTCTGGCAGCTGCCCGGGTGGCTGTACCGGCCGTTGCCCTTGAAACCGGCCTGCGACCAGAAGTTGTGGCTGGTCCACGAGCCGTGGTCCCGCGGGTAGCCCGGACGGTCGCCGGAGTGCGAGACGACGTAGTCCCACTGCGCCTTCAGCCCACCGGTCATCGGGTAGTAGGCCTTGTTGGCGCCGATGTACGCGGAGCCGAAGCAGGACGCCTGCAGCTCACGACGACGGCTCTCGGCCAGGCCCGCGTCCTTGGACATGTGGTTCTGCCGCCACCAGGAGGCGGTCAGCAGGCCGCTCATCGCCTGGACGTGGTGACCGTACTCGTGCGCGATCGTGTTGGTCGCGTACGCCACGGCGAACGTCGGGTTCTGCGAGTAGTAGGTGACGATCTGGCGCCACGGGATGTAGATGGTCCCGTTGCCCGACGAGCAGTAGAAGGAGATCCAGCCGGTCACCGAGCCGCAGGAGGTCTTGATCGTGTTGTAGCCGTGCACGACCAGGTTCGGCTTGACGTTCCACTTGGCGTTGCCGGCCCGCCACAGGTTGCTCTTCCAGACCGCGTGCATGCAGCGGACGAGTTCCTGCTCGAAGTACCGGACCCGGTACTCCGTGTTCAGCGCGACGTTGGGCCGCTTGCACTTGGACGCCGGGATGGCGCCGGTGTTGTAGAGCTTGTTGTACCGCACCGCGTTCCAGGCGCTGGCCGAGGTCCAGCCCGCGTCCCGACCGGAGTCGTTCGGCGGAACCTCGGCGACCTCGCCCACGACGGGGAGCGGCTGCACTGCCGTCGGACCGGCCGTGACGGCCTGAGCATTCGGCATCGCGAGTGCCGCGCAGCTGGCCAGGGCGATGGCGCCGACCAGGCCGCGCAGCTTCTTGCTGGAGAGATGTTTCATGCGCTCCACTCTCGATGTACTGGGGGACTTACCGGAGCCAATCCTGAATCACTGGGAGGTCATCTCCGGGCGGACAGCGGGTCGGACGCCGCAACTGCCCCTCAAGTTCCCCTCAACTTGCGATTTCGCCCCCGAGAAACCGCAGGTGGTCAGGGAGCATGCGCCGCCAGTAACCGGCGGTATGGGCGCCGGCCTCGATCCCGCCGGCCGCGTGGACCTGCTCGCGCAGATCGCGGACCGCACCCGCGAACGGGTCGTCCCGGCCGCAGTCGATGCGAAGAGCAACGTCCTTCAGCTCGGCCCGGCCGAACACCTGGTGCCGCGCGAAGTCGTCCGGTCCGTCGTACGCACCGGGCGCGACGTCCGCGTACTCGTGCCACAGCGCCGGACTCATCGCCCCGGCCGCGACGACCCTGTCCCCGGCGTCGGCGGCGAGCAAGAGCGCGCCGTACCCGCCCATCGACCAGCCGAGGACGCCGTACCGGTCGGTGCGAAGACCGCGTTCGGCCAACAGGGGAAGGAGTTCGGCGGTGAGCATCCGCTGCGGGTCGTCCCCGGTCGTGCGCTGATGCCAGTAGCTGTCCTGTCCCCCGTCCACGGCGACCAGCGCGAACGGTGCCGTCCCGCTCTGCACGACCTGGGTGAGGTACCGGTCGGCGCCGAGGTCGTTGACGGCCGAGGTGTGGTCACCGCCTCGGCCGTGCAGCATCAGGACGACCGGGAGCCGCGCGTCCAGGCGCTGGCCCTGCGGGTACAACGCGGTCCAGCCGACCGTGGTCCGCCGGGCGGCGGACTTGAACGTGCCCGCCACGGCTTGTCCCGCGGCGACATCCGGGACGACGCCGTCCTCGCCGGTCAGGCCGAGCTTGGCGTGGATCCGCGCCCTGCCCGGGAGAACCCCGGTCTCCACACCGGCCGCGGCCGCGACGACGGCACCGATCGCGGTACCGGCCGTGGCCGCGAGGAAGCGGCGCCGGCCGATCCGCGGGCTCACCGCAGGAGTTGGGCGACGAGGGCGATCACGAGCAGGGCCGCCAGCGCGATCAGCTCCGGCAGGGCCCAGGTGGTGACGACCTTGCTGTCCGGATCGGCCGCGGCGGCGTACCGCTCCCGGTGGCTCTCGATCCGCTCGACCACGAAGTCGGCGCGCGAGATCGAGTTCTCCGCGGCCAGTTTGCGGCCGCCGACCCGCTGCTTGCGCAGGTCCCGCATCACCAGTTGCACGCCGGGGCAGCGGATCCGGCCCGCGCCCTCGGTCTCGACCCGCAGGATGTCGGCCACGTCGACGTCGGTGATCCGGTTCCACGGGACGTGGTGGTCGCGGACGTGGTTACGGATCAGCAGCCCGTCCGGCCGCAGCGTCACCGAAGGCCGGAACAGGCCGAGGTAGGTCACCACCATCAGCACTCCGATCAGCGCGGCCACCAGCAGCCCGCCGAGCGTGCGCCACTCGATCACGATGTCGACCAGCCCCACCAGCCCGATCACCATCACCACCGCACCGGTGATCCGGTTCGACGACGACAGGTACTGCTCGTTCTCAGACACCTTCGGTTTCACCCGGACAAAGTAGCCGGTCGTGGTACCGCGGACGAGGGCGGCGATCCGTGGGTGGAATCACGTCCGGACCGCGCGCGGATCGGGGCGGCGGCGAAATCCGATTAGACTGCCGGGCGTGACCACCATCGACAACGGCGTCGGTTCCGGCGTCGACAGTCTGGCCGACGTGACCTCTTCCGAGGACCGGCTGCGGCGGTTCCTGCTCGGGTTGCCTGGTGTCGACCAGGTCGGCGCCGAGGCGCGGGCCGCCATGCTCGGGACGCGGTCGATCAAGACGACCGCGAAGGCGTACGCGCTGGACCTCGCGATCCGGATGATCGACCTGACCACGCTGGAGGGCCAGGACACCCCGGGCAAGGTGCGGGCGCTGTGCGCGAAGGCGCGGCGGCCCGACCCGGCGGACCCGAGTGCGCCCCAGGTCGCCGCGGTCTGTGTGTACCCGGACCTCGTCGCCACCGCGAAGTACGAGCTGCGCGACTCCGGGATCAACGTGGCCAGTGTGGCGACGGCGTTCCCGAGCGGGCGGTCGAGCCTGGCGATCAAGGTGCAGGACACCAAGGACGCCGTCGCCGCCGGCGCCGACGAGGTGGACATGGTGATCGACCGGGGCGCCTTCCTGTCCGGGCGGTACGGGCTGGTCTTCGACGAGATCGCCGCGATCCGCGAGGCCGCCGGGGAAGCGCACCTGAAGGTGATCCTGGAGACCGGTGAGCTGGTCACCTACGACAACGTGCGGCGGGCGTCCTGGCTGGCGATGCTGGCCGGCGCCGACTTCATCAAGACCTCGACCGGCAAGGTCTCCCCGGCCGCGACGCTGCCGGTGACGCTGGTGATGCTGGAGGCGGTCCGCGACTACCACGAGGCCACCGGGCTGCACATCGGCGTCAAGCCGGCCGGCGGGATCCGGACCGCGAAGGACGCGATCAAGTACCTGGTCACGGTGAACGAGACCGCCGGACCGGACTGGCTGGACCCGGAGCTGTTCCGGTTCGGCGCGTCCAGCCTGCTGAACGACCTGCTGATGCAACGCACCAAGCTCGCCACCGGCCACTATCCGGGCCCCGACTACTTCACGCTGGACTGACGCATGAGCAGATTCGAGTACGCACCGGCCCCCGAGTCGCGGGCCATCGTGGACATCAGGTCCTCCTACGGGCTGTTCGTCAACGGCGCCTTCGTCGAGGCGACGGACGGCAAGCCGTTCAAGACGGTGAGCCCGGCGTCGGAGGAGGTGCTGGCCGAGGTCAGCGAGGCCGGCCCGGCTGACGTCGACAAGGCGGTGAAGGCGGCCCGCAAGGCGTTCGACAAGGTCTGGGGCCCGATGGCTGGCCGGGACCGGGCCAAGTACCTGTTCCGGATCGCGCGGCTGATCCAGGAGCGGTCCCGTGAGCTCGCGGTGCTGGAGTCGCTGGACAACGGCAAGCCGATCCGCGAGTCCCGCGACGTCGACCTCCCGTTGGTCGCGGCGCACTTCTTCTACTACGCGGGCTGGGCCGACAAGCTCGAGTACGCCGGCGCCGGGCCCGACCCGCGGCCGTGGGGTGTGGCCGGCCAGGTGATCCCGTGGAACTTCCCGTTGCTGATGCTCGCGTGGAAGATCGCCCCCGCGCTCGCGGCCGGGAACACGGTCGTGCTGAAGCCGGCCGAGACCACCCCGCTGACCGCGCTCGCGTTCGCCGAGATCTGCCAGCAGGCCGACCTCCCGCCGGGCGTCGTCAACATCGTCACCGGGGCCGGCCGAACCGGCCAGGCGCTGATCGAGCACCCGGACGTGGACAAGATCGCGTTCACCGGATCGACGGCGGTCGGCCGCTCGATCGCGAAGGCGGTGGCCGGTACCGACAAGAAGGTGACGCTCGAGCTCGGCGGCAAGGCGGCGAACATCGTCTTCGAGGACGCGCCGATCGACCAGACCGTCGAGGGCATCGTCAACGGCATCTTCTTCAACCAGGGCCACGTCTGCTGCGCCGGGTCGCGGCTGCTGGTCCAGGAGAGCGTGTACGACGAGGTTCTCGGCCGGCTCAAGCGCCGGATGGAGACCCTGCGCGTCGGCGACCCGCTGGACAAGAACACCGACATCGGCGCGATCAACTCGTCGGCCCAGCTGGCCCGGATCCGCGAGCTGTCCCAGGTCGGCGAGGACGAGGGCGCCGAGCGCTGGTCGCCGGAGTGCGAGCTGCCGGCCCAGGGGTACTGGTTCCCGCCGACCGTGTTCACCGGGGTGACGCAGGCGCACCGGATCGCCCGCGAGGAGATCTTCGGGCCGGTGCTGTCGGTGCTCACCTTCCGGACCCCGGCCGAGGCAGTGGAGAAGGCCAACAACACCCCGTTCGGGCTGTCCGCCGGCGTCTGGACCGACAAGGGCTCCCGGATCCTCTGGATGGCGAACCAGCTGCGCGCCGGCGTCGTCTGGGCGAACACGTTCAACCGCTTCGACCCGACCTCGCCGTTCGGCGGCTACAAGGAGTCGGGCTACGGCCGCGAGGGTGGCCGTCACGGTCTGGAGGCCTACCTTGCCCACTAAGGACAGCTCCCGTCTCGACGTACGCAAGACGTACAAGCTGTACGTCGGCGGGGCCTTCCCGCGCAGCGAGTCCGGCCGCTCGTACGTCGTGACCGATGCCAAGGGCAAGTTCCTCGCGAACGCCTCGCAGGCCTCCCGCAAGGACGCCAGGGACGCCGTCGTCGCGGCCCGCAAGGCGTTCGGCGGCTGGTCCGCGCGGACCGCGTACAACCGCGGCCAGGTGCTCTACCGGATCGCCGAGGTGATGGAGGGCCGGCACGACCAGTTCAGTGCCGAGGTCGCCGCCGCCGAGGGACTGTCGATCTCCAAGGCCCGCGCCCTGGTGGACCAGTCGATCGACCGCTGGGTCTGGTACGCCGGCTGGGCGGACAAGCTGGCCCAGGTGGTCGGTTCCAGCAACCCGGTGGCCGGCCCGTACTTCGACTTCTCGTTGCCCGAGGCAACCGGTGTGGTGGCGCTGCTGGCCCCGCAGGACTCCAGCCTGCTCGGCCTGACCAGTGTGATCGCGCCGGCGATCGTGTCCGGCAACACCGCCGTCGTGGTCAGCTCGTTCGACCGGCCGGTGCCCGCGATCACGCTCGGCGAGGTGATGGCGACCTCCGACGTTCCTGGTGGCGTTGTCAACATCCTGACCGGATCCGCGTCCGAGGTGGGCCCGTGGCTGGCCTCGCACCTGGACGTGAACGCGATCGACCTGTGCGGGGTCCAGGACGCCGACGAGGCGCGCGACCTGGAGGCCGCCGCCGCGGAGAACCTCAAGCGCGTCCGCCGTCCCGAGGAGGAGGACTGGTCGGCGAACCCGGGCCTGTCCCGCCTCACCCAGTACCTGGAGACCAAGACCGTCTGGCACCCCATCGGCCTCTGAAGCCGAGCGTCTCGTGGGTTAACCCGCCGGGTTGCTGGTTGGCCCACGGTATTTCGGTGGGCCAACCATGCACGTGAGGGGTTAACCCGGCAGACGCGGGCGGCGGGCGACGGCGAGCAGGGAGCCGCCCGCCGGGAGGTTGAGGCCGGCCCGGATCAGGGCACCCTCGGCCCGCATCACCTGGTAGCAGGCGGTGTTCAGCGGGGCGGCCATGTCCAGTTCACCCTCGACGTCGGCGGCGTCCCGTTTGACCAGGCGGGACGCCATCATCGCCGGCAGCAACAGCGACACGAACGACGTCACCCGGAGCACCTCGAAGCCGGCGTCCTGGAGCTCGCCGATCAGCTCTCGCCGGGTGTACCGCTTGACGTGGTGCGCGGCGACGTCGGCCTTGCTCCACAACCACTTGTGCTGCGGCACCGTGATCAGGACACCGCCGCCCGGCCGGACCGACGCGAACATCCCGGCCAGTACCGCGGGCGCGTCCTCGATGTGCTCGATCACGTCGAACGCGCCGGCCACGTCGAACTCCGCGTCGTACGGGTTCTCGGTCGCGTCCAGTTGCCGTAGTTCCACGCCCTCGGGCATCCGGATCCGCGCGTTCGCGAGGCCTTCCTCGAAGAGTTCGGTTCCGACCAGCCGCCAGTCGGGGTGGTCGCGGCGGACCCGGTCGATGACGTACCCGTTGCCACAGCCGAGCTCGAGGAACGAGCGGGCGGCCGGGAAGTTGCGGTCCAGGGCCCAGCCGATCAGGTCACTCCGCGCACGGAACCAGAAGCTGCCCGCGTCCAGCGCGAAGAGCCGCTCGAACTTCTCTGGGTCGTAACCGCCACTCGTCTGCCCACTCATTGCCCGAACCTACGGTGCCCGGGCCCCGGCCGCCAGAGAAACGACCGCGTTCCTGATCGCCTGTCCTCATTCGGCCTTGCTGATCACCGTCCGGGTCAGGGCCGGGTTCGGATCGGGGTAGCAGCTCACCGGCGAGGTGATGGTGACGAACTTCCACTTGATCTTCGCCTGCAGGGTGAGCCCGGGGTTGTCGAAGCCGGTGCCGTGCAGGCGGGTCTCGATCGCCCCGGCCTGGCCCGCCTTCAGCCGGACCGTGAGCCGCGGCAGCTGGTACGCCGCGCCGCCCGCGATCGGACCGGCCACGCGGAGGGTGACGACGCCCTGGCCGGCCTCGACGGTGGGCTGGGAGTTCAGGCCGGATCCGCCGGTGAGGAACGCGCCCTCGAAGCTCGCGTTCGCGGGCACCGGGACGCGGAGCGCGAGGTCACGGACCTCCTTGAGCTTGAAGCCCTTCACCTCGCCGGGCAGCGAGCCCGGCTTGAGGTCGACCACCACGTCGAAGGTCGCGCCCGGCTTCACCGAGGCCGGCGCCTTCGCGTCCGCGCCCTGCCGCAGCGACACGTGGTGCTGCCCGAACTTGGTGTCCGCCCGGCACGCGTAGCTGACCGGTTCCGCCGCGGCCGCGGGGAGTGCGGTGGCCAGGGATACGACTGCCACGGTAGCCAGCAACTTCCGTAGAGTAGCCATGAGATCACTTTAAGCAACCATACGGTGAGAGCGGAGGACCCGTCTCAGTCAGTGATCAGCGCCCGAGCAGGAACCAGGTCGCCACGGCCGCGCCGACGAACAAAACCGGCAGAGCGGCCAGAACCCACTGCCGACGACCAGGATGCGCGGTGGTGCCGGCCGACCTGATCGTCGTGTCCACGGCGTCCGGATCGCCGGCAGCGGTCCGCGCGGACGCGAGCATCGGCGCCTCCTGCTCCAGCCGGTACGCCTCCGCCTCCAGGTGTTCGGCCAGGGTGTCCGCGCGCTGCCAGCGGTCGCCGACGCGGTACGCGAGCGCCCGGGCCAGCAGGTCGTCGAGCTGACCGACCGCGTCGTGCAACAACGGGCGCAGGCTCGGCGGGTTGCTGTCCGGGTCGCGGCCGAGCACATCGGAGATCGAGGACACGACGAACGGCGCGCGGCCGGTCAGCAGCGCGTACGTCACCGCGCCTACCGCGTACACGTCGGCGCGCTCGTCGAAGCCGCCGTCACCGCGACCCTGCTCGGGTGCCATGTACGACGGCGTCCCCACGGCCTGGGTGAGACCCGAAGCCTCGGCGGCCCTTTTCGCCAGGCCGAGATCGGCGAGCACGATCCGGTGCGTCCCGCCGCCGGACTCCAGCCCGTTCGACGGGCGCAGCAACAGGTTGGCCGGGGTGATGTCGCGATGGACGACGCCCTCGGCGTGCAACGCGGCGACCGCGCGGGCCAGATCCGCACCCCACCACAGCGCGTCGGCCGGATCGACCGGGCCACCGGCCAGGATGTCGGCCAGCGTGCCGCCGTCGACGTAGTCCATCACGAAGTACGGCCGGCCGTCGGGTAGCTTGCCCAGGTCGAACACCCGGACCACCCGGTCGCTCGCGATCCGGCGCATCAGCCGCGCCTCGGACAGGAACCGCTCGCGCACATCGGCCCGCGAGGCCCAGTTGTCGGCCAGCACCTTCACGGCCACGTCCACGTCGAGGTCGTCGTCGTAGCCCCGCCAGACCGTCGCGAACGCGCCCGCGCCGACCTGCTCCTGCAGCCGGTATCGCCCGATGACATCCATCCCGGCTATTGTCGGGGAGGGCGGGGCCGAAGCGAAGAGTACTGCGGCGGACACACCGCGTCGGACACTCTGGGGGAGCATGAACGAGGACCTGGAAGAGCTCGCGGCCCGGGCGGCGGCCGGGGACCAGGCCGCGTTGCCCGAACTGCTGCAGGCGATCCGTCCCCAGGTCCAGCGCCGGGTGGCGAAGTTCCTGCCGTACCGCGAGGACGCCGAGGAGGCGGCCCAGGACACGCTGCTGACGGTGGCCACCAAGATCCAGACCTTCAAGGGCACCGGGACTTTCGCGGGCTGGCTGACCGTGGTCGCGACGAACCAGGCCCGGCAGACCTACCGATCGCTCAAGCGCCGTGCGGTCGAGCAGTCCGCCGAGGTCCTGCCCGAGGCGGTCGACCCGCGCACCACCTCGGTCATCGCCGGGTCCCGCCTCGACCTGCTCGAGGCCCTGGAGGCGCTGGAGGCGAACCACCCGCAGCTCGTCCAGCCGTTGGTGCTCCGCGATCTCGGGGCGATGTCCTACGCCGAGATCGCCGACGAGCTCGACGTCCCGCTGGGTACGGTGAAAGCCCGGATCCACCAAGCCCGCAAGCAGGTCGCGGAGCGTCTCACCGTCCGCTGATCCGCACCGCCGCCTTCCTCGCTCAGCCGAAGGCGCGTCGGGCCCGGACCGCGCGGCGCAGGTCGTCGCTCTGGTCGGCCACGGTCCGGCGGATGCTCGGGGCAACGTTGTCGTCGGCAAGCAGCCGCTCGGCCAGCTCGATCGTGCGCGGCTCGACCGCGTACCGCGGGAACGCCCGCGTCGTGGCCAGCTGCAACGCCATCCCGAACCGCAGCTCGGCCGTGCCGGCGATGTCGGTGAAGAACCGCTCGACGTACGGCGCGGTCGCCTCGGCCTGACCGGGATGCCAGAACCCCTCACAGGTGGCGAACAACTCGTTCACGCCGATCCCGGACTCCGCCGTGATCCGTGCCCAGGCCGCCTCCTTGCCGTCGGCCAGCGCGGCCCGGCACCGAGCCGCGTGGATCACGCCTTCGGTCGACCGGTCCCGGGTCAGTTCCGCGTCGACGTCTGCGGCACCGAACTCGCCCAGCCGGACCAGCCGCAGCACCAGGGACCAGCGCAGATCGGTGTCGATCTCCAACCCGGCCGGTACGCCCGTCCCGGCGAGCCAGCCGCGCAGCAGGTCCACGTCGCCGGTCATCGCAATGGTGCCCCGGGCAACGGCCAGCTGCAGGCTGCTGCCGGCCGGCGCCCCGGAAAGCCTGCTGGTCAAGGCGTTCGCGAGCTCACCCCGGTACGGCTCGTACGGGAGCGCGACGCCGATCAGCCGGTCCTCGGCCCAACGCAGCAGCGACCCGATCGCGATGTCGCTGTCCTCGGCCGGCAACGCCTCGAGCAGGATCGCCAGCGCCTTGCGCGGATCCAGGTCGGCCGTCGCGACCGAGTCCCGCAGGCTGTTCCAGATCACCGCGCGGGTGGTTCCGTCGGCGATCCGCAGCAGCACCTTCGGCAGCCGGTCCAGCGTGTCCGCGTCCAGCCGGATCTTCGCCCAGGTGTCGTCGCCGGCGTCCGGGATCACCAGGGCGACCGCGGGATCGAGGGCCACGTCGACCTGGTCCTGGTCGAGCAGGACGTCGACCGAGGTGGCTTGCCCGGCTTCGTCGTACCCGGCGACCGTGAGCTGATGCGGGCGCTCGGCGTGGTCCGGCCGGTCCCGGTGCAGCCTGATCCCGGTCGCCGTCCGCTCCGCACGCAGCGTGTCCACGCCGGACGTGCGCAGCCACTGCTCGGACCAGTGCGGCAGGTTCTCCGCGCCGGCAGCGGACAGCATCGCGATGAACTCGCCCAGGTCCGCGTTACCGAACTTGGCGTACGAGATGCCGTCGAAGTCGTCGAGCGAGCCGCGCGCGTCCTTCACCGCGTCGGCCGCGACCGGGTGCGTCGACGAGCGTTGGTCCGCCTGCAGCCCCCACCACTTCCGGACGAAGCCGAAGTCGGTCCAGTGGCCGGGGTGGTCGGTCGCGTCGTGCGAGACCCGGTGCGCCATGTACTCCGCGAACGACTCGTTCAGCCACAGGTCGTTCCACCACTTCATCGTGACCGTGTCGCCGAACCACATGTGCGCCATCTCGTGCACCACGATCCGCGCCCGGGTACTGCGCTCCGCGTCCGTCACCGCCGACCGGAACACCAGCCGGTCGGTGAACGTCACGCAGCCCGGGTTCTCCATCGCGCCGAGGTTGAAGTCGGGCACGAACACCTGGTGGTACTCGCCGAACGGGTACCGGTAGCCGAACAGCCGGTGGTACTCGTCGAACGCCTGCCCGGTCACCGTGAACAGATCCTCGGCATCGCGGTCCAGGGCCGGCGCCAGCGACTGCCGGCAGGCCAGGCTCAACGGGATCCCGTCGTGCTCACCCTGGATCTGGTGGTACGGACCCGCCACCAGCGTCACGAAGTACGTGGACAGCGGCTTCGTCTCGGCCAGCTCCCAGTGCCCCGGCGCGGTCCGGGTGGCGGCGCCGTTGCCGAGCACGATCCAGTCCTCGGGCGCGGTGACGGCCACCGTGTACGGCGCCTTCAGGTCGGGCTGGTCGAAACAGGCGAAGTACCGCGGCGCGGACTCCAGCGAGGACATCCCGTACAGGTAGACCCGGTCGTCGGCGGCGTCGACGCTGCGCTGCATCCCCTCGCCGTCGAAGGAGTACGCCATCGACGCCTCGACGACGAGCTCGTTCTCGGCCCGCAGCGCCTCGAGCGGGAACCGGCCCTCGGCCAGCCGGCCGACGTCGAGCGACTCGCCGTTGAGCGTGACCGACCGCAGCTCGGCCGGTTTCACGTCCACCCAGGTCGACCCGCCGGGCGTGGCCCGGAACCGGATCGTGCTCACGGTCGCGAACGTCTGCTCGTCCCCGGTGAAAGCGAACTCGAGCCGGTAGGCCGGCTCCTGGACTGTTGCGGCCCGCTCGCGGGCCTCCTCGACCGTCAGCGCACGCATTGGCCGACCCTAACAACCGGGCGGCCCGCCGGTGGTTGCGTTCTGCTCACAGCAGGAGGTCGTCGGTCACGGAGTGTGATGCGGACTGGCGCTCCGGCGCGGAGGGAGGGAGGATGCCTCTGAGCGGGAGGAGCGGGCTGTGAGGGCTGCGGAGGAGTACCGGGCGGAGCTGGCGGCGGCGCACGACCTGGGCGAGGTGACCCGGCTGGCGCGGAAGGCGGCCCGGGAGGTCACCGGCGCGCAGGGTGCGACGTTCGTGCTGCGCGAGGAGGACTCGTGCTTCTACGCCGACGAGGACGCCATCGCGCCGCTCTGGAAGGGCCAGCGGTTCCCGATCACCTCGTGCATCAGCGGCTGGGCGATGCTCAACCACCAGACCGCGGTGATCCCGGACATCGAGCAGGACGACCGGATCCCGCTGCAGGCCTACCGCACCACCTTCGTCCGGAGCCTGGCCATGGTCCCGGTCGGCGAACCGGTGTCGGTAGCCGCCGTCGGCGCCTACTGGTCCGTCTCGCGCCGCCCACTCAAGGCCCGGGTCGCCGAACTGGAGAGGCTGGCCGCCCTGATCGCCGAAGCCGTCGACCGGGTAGGCCTCGAGAACGCCCCCTGGGCCCCCACCTTCCGCCGCTGAATCCGTCTACCTCGCGGCGGCCCGGTGGATGTGGTCGGCCAGCGCGGTGATGGCCGCTGTGGGTTCTCGGGCGGCCCGGCAGAGCAGGTGACGGCGGAGGGACCACGAGTCCTGGAGCGGGCAGATGTCGAGGTCCGGCATCTCCGGGACCGCGCGACGCGGGACCACGGCCAGACCGGCACCGGCCGCCGCCAGCGTGATCAGCGTGTGCAGGTCGGGCACCAGGGTGCGATAGCGGGCCACGGGCGCGTTCGGGGCCAGGTGGCGGTCGATCCACCCGCGCAGTGACGAGTCGAGCGACAGACCGACCATCGGGTGCTCGGCGGCCTCGCGGTACGTCATCTCCGACCGCCCGGTGAGCACGCCACCGGCTTGGCCGATCACGACCAGATGGTCGTCGGACAACGGCTCGATCGGCAACTCGGTCTCGCCCGCCTCGTCGTGCAGCACGATGCCGAGATCCGCCTGCCCTTCCACCAGCAGCCGCAGACTCTCCGGCGTCCGGTGCTCCGAGACGGCCACGTCGTACTCCGGGTGCGCGCTGAGGAAGCCGGTCAGCGCGAGGGGGACCAGCCGGTGCATCGCCGACGCGCCCGCGACCAGGACCACCGGCCGACTCGGCGGCGCCGTGTAACTACCGACCGCGCTGTCGAGCCGGGTCGTCTCCGCGAGCACGGCCTGCGCATGCCGCGCCAGGGTCGTCCCCGCGGGGGTCGGCCGGACCCCTCTGCGTTCGCGGATCAACAGAGGCAGACCGGCCTGCGCCTCCAGGGCTCGTACCCGCGCACTCGCCGACGGAAGACTCAGGTGGACCGCGCTCGCGCCTGCCGTGATGGACCCTTCGGCCACCACGGCGACGAACAGCCGCAGATCGTCGAGGTCATAGCGCATGCGCTCAGCCTATGTCTGAGACAGAGTCTTGCTGAGCGAATCCCGCATTGTGCGGCCCGCTGGATTCGCCGATCCTCGGGAGGACAGGAGGTCCTCATGCAGAATCCCAGCCAGACCGCGACGGCCCGGCTCGCCCTCTCGTACGAGGCGTGCCAGCTGGCCGAGACCGTCCGCCTGGCGGTGCCGATCCAGCGGGACGAGCTGGGCGACCGGCCGGCGGCGGCGCTGGAGCTCGCCGCCGACGTCCTGGCGGCGACCGCGCGGTACCTCGAAGCTGTTGTCGTGTACGCCCGGATGTCCGGGGCCGACTGGCCGCGGATCGCGCCGCAGCTGGGTTTGTCCGAAGGGCTGACCCGGATCCGGTACGGGACCGCGGAGACCCGCTTCCGGGGTGGGACGGCCGCGGTCCCCGGCGACTGGTGGCGTACCCATCTCCTCCGCGAACCGCTGGAGACCGCGCTCGACCTCGACGACTGGGTCCGGCGGCACAGCGACGAGGACACCGGGACCACGCCGGTGTCCGGGCCGCTTTCCGCCGAGGTCAGCTGGGCCTGACGGTCACAGCCGTGGACCGAGCGGGTCCTCGTCCGGTGGGGTCGGGGATCGTCGGGTGGTGTTGGTGAGCGATCGCTCCGGCAGCCAGAGCACGAACGTGCTGCCGATCCCGACCTCGGAGTGCAGCACGACCGACCCGCCGTGCGACTCGACGATCTGGCGGACGATGGCCAGACCGAGACCGGCCCGGCGCTCACCGCTGGACGGGACGGTCGACGGCGGTTGCCGTTGCCCCGACCGGAAGAAGCGGTCGAAGACCCGGTCGGCGTCCTGTTCGGCGATCCCGGGTCCCTCGTCGCGGACCGCGATCCAGGCCCACCCGTGGCGGCTGCCGACGGCGAGGACGAGTTCGCTGCCGCCGCGGGCCAGCCTGACCGCGTTCGACAGCAGGTTGTCCACGGCCCGGCGCAACGCGGACGCGTCCCCGGCCGCGATCGGGCCGGGCGACAACCGGCGGACCAGCCGCAGCTCCCGGTCGGCCGCGAGCAGGGCGTACTCCTCGGCCGCCTCCCCCGCGATCGCGGCCAGGTCCACGTCGGCGTCGACGAACGCGGGCGAGTTCCGCCGGGCCGACGCGAGCAGGTCCTCGACCAGCCGGGTCATCCGCTGGATCGCCCGGGACACGATCGCGGTCGCCTGGGCCCGGTCGTCGGGAGGCGTGTCGTCGTGGGCGAGGACCGCGTCCACGTTCGCCTGGATCACGGCCAGCGGGTTGCGCAGTTCGTGCGAGGCGTCGTCGACGAGCTGGCGCTGCGCGACGAACGCGGACTCGAGCCGGCCGAGCATGTCGTCCACGGTGTCGGACAGGTTCCGCAGCTCGTCCTTCGGGCCGTCCAGCGCGATCCGCCGGGACAGGTCGGTCGCGGAGATCTCCTGCGCGGTCGCGGTGATCCGGCGGACCGGCCGCAGCGCGCGCCCGGACAACCACCACCCGGTGCCCAGGCTGACCAGGAACAGCACGCCCATCCCGGCGGCCGAGTAGTTCCGCAGCGTCTCCAGGGTCCGGTAGTTCACCGCCGACTCGATGCTGGACAGCTCGGCGGCCTGGATGATGTACCCCTCTTTCACCTTGAGCTCGCCGTCGGCGCCGCGATGCACCTTGTTCACCGTGATCGGGTTCAGCGGCTTGGGATCGAGGTACGCCGACAGCGCGAAGTACAGGCCACCGAGCAGCAACGCGGACAACGCGATCAGCACCGCGGAGTACGTCAGCGTGAGCCGGAAGCGGATCGTCTGGGCCCACCCGGGCAGCCGTGTCGTCATGACTCACCTCGCAGCCGGTACCCCCGGCCGATCACCGTTTCCAGCAAGGGTTCCTCGCCGTCCAGCGTGAGCTTGCGGCGCAGCGTCCCGACGGTCACCCGGACGCTCTGGGTGAAGGGGTCCGCGTTCTCGTCCCAGACGTGTTCGAGCAGTTCCTCGGCCGAGACGACGTGCCCCGGCCGCGACATCAGGTACCGGAGGACGCCGAATTCCTTCAGCGTCAGCGGGAGCTCGCGACCGGCCCGGGTGGCGAGATGCCGAGAACTGTCCAGGACGAGCTCGCCGACGTGCAGCTGGGTGGTCCCGTTCGTCACGTCGCGCCGGAGCAGGGCGCGGATCCGGGCCAGCAGCTCGACCAGCGCGAACGGCTTGGTCAGGTAGTCGTCCGCGCCCTCGTCCAGGCCGCGGACCCGGTCGGCCAGCGAGGCGCGCGCGGTCAGCATCAGCACCCGCAGCTCCCGGCCGGACGCCACCTCGATCTCGCCCCGCCGGACCGCGCGGCACAGGTCGAGCCCGCTGGTGTCCGGCAGCGTGATGTCCAGGATGGCCAGGTCGTACGCCGTGGTCGCGACCTTCTCCATCGCCTCGGCCCCGGTCAGCGCCGTGTCGACGGCATAGCCGGCCCGGCCGAGTCCCGAGCGCAGCGCGCTGACCAGGCCTTCCTCGTCCTCCACCACCAGTAATCGCACCTGCCCAAGGTAGCCGGGCGGACCCGGATCGCCGGGGTCTGCTTTCGGTGCACTTTCGTTCTGCTTTCCGGTCGTTTTCGCCCTCACCTGATGAATTGGTGGCCACCATCCGATCGAAGGAGCCAGCATGAATCTCCCCGGTAAGCGTGTCCTGCTCGGTACCGCGATCGCCACCGCCGCGTTGGGCGTCGGCGGGATCGCGTACGCGGCCGGCAACGACCCGGTGCCCGAGCAGGGCTACGTCACCATCGAGGACGGCGCGACCACCCCGTCACCGAACCAGAGCATCGCCCCACAGCAGAACGGCCGCGACTGCCCCGAGAAGAACGGTTCGGGCCAGCAGGCGCAGCCGGAGTCCCAGCCCGAGCAGGGTCAGGCCGATCCGCGGGGTCAGGCATGACGGCAGTCCTGGAGCGGGCCCTCTTCGAGGTCAAGCGGGTCGTGGTCGGCCAGGACCACCTGGTCGAGCGGATGATGGTGGGCCTGCTGGCCCGCGGTCACTGCCTGCTCGAAGGGGTCCCGGGCGTCGCCAAGACGCTCGCGGTCCGGACCCTGGCCGAGGTGATCGGCGGCCGGTTCGCCCGGTTGCAGTTCACCCCGGACCTGGTCCCCGGCGACATCGTCGGGACCCGGATCTGGCGGCCGTCGGCGGAGGGGTTCGACACCGAGCTCGGCCCGGTCTTCGCCAACCTCGTGCTCGCCGACGAGATCAACCGGGCGCCTGCCAAGGTGCAGTCCGCGTTGCTCGAGGCGATGGCCGAACAGCAGGTCAGTATCGGCGGCACCAGCTACCCGTTGCCGGAGCCGTTCCTGGTACTGGCGACGCAGAACCCGGTCGAGTCCGAGGGCGTGTACGCGTTGCCCGAGGCGCAGCGGGACCGGTTCCTGCTGAAGATCACGGTCGACTACCCGAGCCCGATGGAGGAGCTCACCATCCTGCAACGGATGAGCTCGCGCCGCCCGCACGCGAACCCGGTGCTCACCCCGGCCCTGGTCAAGGAGCTGCAGGAGACCACCGAGGACGTGTTCGTGCACAACGCGGTCGCGGAGTACGTCGTCCGGCTCGTGCACGCGACCCGCGTTCCACGGCAGTACGGGATCGACGATCTGCAAGGGGTGCTGGAGTTCGGCGTGAGTCCGCGGGCCACTCTCGGCCTGGTCGCGGCGGGACGCGCGCTCGCCTTGTTGCGGGGCCGCGACTACGTCCTGCCGGCCGATGTGGCGGACGTGGCGCTCGACGTGATGGCTCATCGCCTGGTCCTCACCTTCGACGCTCTCGCTGACGGCGTGGACCCGCGAGCCGTGGTCGCACGTGTCCTGCAGGCCGTCGACCAACCGCACGTGGTCCCGGCCGACGACGCGCCCGCCGTCAACGCCCCGCCCGGCTTCGATCCCACCGGCGGCGCTCAAGGCTCGGCCGCATGAACCGCCCTCTCCCGCCGGCCACTGCTTCCGGACCCGACCTGCTGGCCGGGCGGGAACGGGCTCTGCGCGCACTGGAGCTCTCCGTGAAGCGGCGGCTGGAGGGTTACCTGCAGGGCGACATCACCGGGCTCCGCAGCGGACCGGGCAGCGAGCCGAACGAGGCCCGGCCGTACCAGGCCGGGCAGGACGACGTCCGCCGGATGGACTGGAACGTCACGGCCCGCTCGCTCGAACCGCACGTCCGGGCACCGCTGGCCGAGCGCGAGCTGGAGACCTGGGCGTTGGTGGACGCGTCGGCGAGTATGGACTTCGGCACCGCCCTCAGCGAGAAGCGCGATCTCGCCGTCGCCGTGGTCGGTGCGGTCGGCCTGCTCGCGGACCGCCCGGGCAACCGCCTCGGCGTACGGGTTGCGCTGGGCAACGAACTCCGCCGGGTCCCCGACGGGGGCGGGCACGCGGCACTTCGCCGGACCGTCCGCACGTTGCTCTCGTTGCCCAGGGCAACCCCTGGGGAGTACCCCGCGACCGACCTCGGCCGGGCGATCAGCCGGCTGGCCCGCGAGCACCCGCGGCCCGGGCTGCGGGTGGTGGTGTCCGACTTCCACGACGACAGCGGACTGTTCCCGGCGACCGCGGGCGACCGCCTCGGTGGCTGGGCGGGACCGTTGCGCCGGTTGACCGCGCGGCACGAGGTCCTCGCGGTCGAGATCGTCGATCCGCGGGAACTCGAACTGCCCGAGGTCGGCCTGCTCACGCTGGTCGATCCCGAGACCGGCCGGCGCCGCGAGGTCCACACCGGCAGCAAGCGGCTGCGCGCCCGGTACGCCGCGGCGATGACCGAACGGCGGGAACAGACCGCGCAGGCGATCCGCGCCGCGGGCGCCGGCCACCTGATCCTGCGGACCGACACGGACTGGGTCCGTGACGTCGCCGCCTTCACCACCGCGCGCCGGCGGGCCGCGGCCCGCCGCAACCCCCGAGGGAGGACCGGGATCCGATGAGATTCGAGCAACCCCTGTGGCTCTGGCTGCTGCCCGTCGCCGCGGCACTCGTCGTCGCGTATGTCGTCGCCCAGCGCCGCCGGAGCCGGTACGCCGTCCGGTTCGCGACGCTGCCGATGCTGGAGAAGGTGGCCCCGCGCCGCCCCGGCTGGCGACGGCACGCGCCCGCGCTGGCGTTCCTGGCCGCGATCGTGGTGCTGACCATCGCGATCGCCCGGCCCGTCGCCGACGTCCGGGTGCCGCGGGAACGCGCGACCGTCGTGGTGGCGATGGACATCTCCAACTCGATGGCGGCCACCGACGTGGCGCCGAACCGGTTCGAGGTGGCCAAGGAGGCGGCGACCGAGTTCGTCAACAACCTGCCCGAGCAGTTCAACGTCGGCCTGGTCTCGTTCGCCCGGACCGCGGCCGTGGTCGCGCCACCGAGTACGAACCACCAGGCGACCGTGGACGCGATCGAAGGGCTGACGCTGACCGACAGCACGGCGATCGGCGAAGCCGTCCTGACCAGCCTGCAGGCCGTCCGTTCGCTGGACGCCCAGGCTGCCGAGGACCCGCCGCCGGCCCGGATCGTGCTGCTGTCCGACGGCGGCAACACGGCCGGCCGGCCGATCGACGAAGGCGCCCGCGCGGCCACCGAGGCCGGCGTCCCCGTCTCCACGATCGCGTACGGCACGCCGGACGGCACCGTCGACATCGAAGGCCGGCCGGTGCCGGTCCCCGCCGACACCGGGTCCCTGCAGGACCTGGCCGAGGCGACCGCGGGTTCCTTCTACGCCGCCGAGAGCGACCAGGAACTGCGCGACGTGTACTCCGACCTCCAGTCGTCGATCGGCTGGACCACCGAGGAACGCGAGATCACCAACCTGGTGGCGGGTATCGCCCTGGCCGCGGCGCTGCTGGCCGGCCTCGCCTCGCTGCTCTGGTTCTCGCGGTTGCCCTGAGCACCTTTTAGGAGTCCTTGTGAGCCCTCATCTGGGTCAGCCGTTCCGCGGTCCCCACTACCGGCCCGGCCCACCACCGGCCGCACCGCAACCCCCGGCCGCGCCCACCGGCCTCCCGTTCCCCGTCACCCCGGCCTCGGCCCCACCGGCTCCCCCCTCGCCGGTGCCGGCCGGGGTGGCGGCCCCACCTGCACCGGTACGCCGTACCGGACGGGCGCTGGTGGCCGGGCTCGCCCTGTCGATCCTCGCCGGCGGTCTGGCCGGCGCGGTCACCGGTTCCTGGGGCGACGACCCGTCCCGGCCGGCGACGGCTCAGTTGCCCCAGGCCTCGGCCCCGTCGGCACCCGGTACCGGCGGCTCGTCGATCGCCTCGGCGGCGGCGAGCGTCCTGCCCGGGGTGGTGTCCGTCCGGGCCGGCCGGGCCACCGGCTCGGGGTTCGCGATCGACCAGCAGGGCCACGTGGTCACCAATGCCCACGTGGTCGAAGGCGCCCGCTCCGTCTCCCTGGTCCTGGCGAACAACCGCACCCTCGAAGCAGACATCATCGGTATGGACACCGACAACGACCTGGCCGTCCTGCAGGTCTCCGACGCCGCGAACAGCTCCGGCCTCCGCGCCCTCACCCTCGGTCGCTCCGCCGAACTCCGTGTCGGCGACCCCGTCCTCGCCGTCGGCTCACCCCTCGGCCTGGAAGGGACCGTCACTGCCGGCATCGTCAGCGCCGTCAACCGCCAGGCCCGCTTCGGCGACAACAGCAACCGCCAGTCCGCCATCCAGACCGACGCCGCCATCAACCCAGGCAACTCCGGCGGCCCGTTGGTCAACGCGTCCGGTCAGGTCGTCGGCGTCAACACCGCCATCGCCACCCTCGGCTCCAGCAGCCGCAGCGGCAACATCGGTATCGGCTTCGCCATCCCGGTCGACCGGATGACCACCATCGTCCAGAACCTCATCGACTGAGTGGCTCCAGGCCGCTCCGGGATCAGCGCGCGCCGGCCGTCGCCCGGCCGGCCGCGCGGGCTTCGGCGGTCGATCGCTGGGCGTCGATGTCGGCGGTGAAACGGGCTGCCAGGGCGAGGAGTTCGTGCAGGACCTCGGGGTGGTTGTCCTTCAGGTCGTAGCTCTCCGCCGGGTCGAGCTCGAGGTTGAACAGCTGCGGCAGCTCCCGGTGGTGGGCCCGGTTCGGGTCTCGCGGGAACCGATCGAGGTGCAGCTTCCACGGGCCCGACCGGACGGCGTTGAGCGTCCACCAGTGGAAGAAGTACAACGCCCGCTGGTCCGGGCCTGTTCCACCGGCGAGCACGGCCGAGATGTCCTCGCCGTCGACCGGGCGATCCGGCCGCACCGACCCCTCCGTCAGTGCGGCCAGGGTCGGCAGCAGGTCGAACAGGCAGGCGACTTCGTCGGACACCGTGCCCGCCGGGATCCGCCCCGGCCACTGGGCGACGAACGGGACCCGGATTCCCCCTTCGTACGTGTGCAGCTTGGTCCCCCGGAGCCCGCCCGTGCTGCCCTCGAACCACGGCCCGTTGTCGCTGGTCACCATCACCAGGGTGTCGTCGGTCAAGCCGAGGTCGTCCAGGGCGTCGAGCAGCCGGCCGATGTGGTGGTCCAGGTTCTCGACGACGTCGCCGTACTTGCCGCCGGCCGACCGGCCCCGGAAGCCCTCTTCGACGTGCAACGGCAGGTGCGGCATCGTGTGGGCCACGTACGCGAAGAACGGCTCGTCCGCGGTCCGCTTGATGAAGTCGATGGCCTGGTCGGTGTACGCCCCCGTGAGCGTCGCCTGGTCGACGTCGGTCGTGGTGATGTGCTCCCCCTCGAAGAGCTCGACCGGGTGCATGTCGTTGCTGTACAGGAGCCCGGCGTACTCGTCGAACCCGTGCCGCGTCGGGTAGTGCTCCGGCCGGCAGCCGAGATGCCACTTCCCGAACATCGCCGTCCGGTACCCAGCGTCCCGCAGCATCTCCGGCAGCGTGTACTCCCAGTCCGACAAGCCTGCGCCGTCTGTCGGCGACAGCACCTTGGGCAACCCGACCCGCTGCGGGTACCGCCCGGTCATCAGGGCGGCCCGCGACGGGGTACATACCGCCGACGCGGCGTACATGTGCCGCAGGTTGATGCCGTTCTCGGCGATCGAGTCGATCCGCTGCGTCCGCAGGATCCGGTTGCCCATACAGCTCAGGTCGCCGTAGCCGAGGTCGTCCATCACCACCAGCACGATGTTCGGCTTGGTGCGCGCTCCTTGGTCACCCATTTCGTACCCCGTTCCGCGTCTGCTCGCTGTGCTCGAAATCCAGCCACACCGCGCCGTCGGGTGGAACCACGCCGGCACCCGCACTCTCGTCGCTGGACAAGAGCACCCGACCGTCCAAGGGGAGCGGGATCGGCGCCGTGCCGAAGTTGACGACACAACCGAAGCCGGGTTCCCGCGTGAAGACCAGCACATCGTCGCGCGGCGCCTCACCCCAGTGCAGCCGGTCCGTCCCACCCAACGCGGAATGCGTCCGGCGAAAGCTCAGCGCCCGGCGGTACAGCCAGAGCATCGACGAGTCGTCGCCCTCCTGGACCGACACCGCGTTGGCACCCCACCCCTCAGGCTGCGGCAGCCAGGACCCGTCCTCGCCGAACCCGTACGAGCTGCCGTCCGTTGTCCAGGGCAACGGGATGCGCGCGCCGTCGCGTCCCCACCGACGTCCCTGGGAGCGAACCCAGATGGGGTCCTGCCGAGCGTGCTCGGGAACGTCCGCGTCCGCCAGACCGAGCTCGTCACCCTGGTAGATGTAGGCGCTCCCGGGCAGCGCGAGCGTCAACAGCGCCGCGGCCCGGGCCCGGCGACGCCCGAGGTGCTCGTCGACCGGGCCGAGCTCGGGTCCCGCGACGCCTGGGCGACGTCGGGTGTCGGCGCGGCCGTACCGGGTGACCACCCGCTCGATGTCGTGGTTCGACAGGCCCCAGGTGGTGGGCGCGCCCACCCGAGCCGTGGTCGCCATCGAGGCGTCGATCGCGTCGCGCATCGACGCCGCCGTCCAGGCGGACTTCAGGTACAGCAGGTTCAAGGTGGTGTGCAGCTCGTCCGGCCGGACGTACCGCGACAACCGTTCCGCGTCCTCGAGCCAGGCCTCCGCCGCGAAGATCCGGGGCGGGTAGTAGGAGTCGGCGATCTTGCGCCAGTCCCGGTAGATCTCGTGCACCTCGTCGCGGTCGCGGTGCGGGTGGTCCGGCCGGGTGAGATCGGCGAGCAGGGCGTCGTCGGGATAGCCGAGATCCGGGAGCCCCGGCGCCTTCACCAACGCCGTGGCGACGTCGATCCGGAAGCCGTCGACGCCGAGGTCGAACCAGTACCGCAGGATGTCCTCGAACTCGGCCCGCACCTGTCCGTTGTCCCAGTTCAGATCGGGCTGGGAGGCGTCGAAGAGATGCAGGTACCACTCGGGCCCGTCGTCGACCCGGGTCCAGGCCGGACCGCCGAACACGCTCAGCCAGTCGTTCGGAGGACGCTGTCCGCCGTCGCGCCCGGGGCGGAAGTGGTACCGGTCGCGGGCCGCCGATTCCGGTGCCGAGCGCAACGCCTCGGCGAACCAGGCGTGGTCCGACGAGGTGTGGTTCGGGACGATGTCGAGGAGCACCCTGATCCCGGCTCCGTGGCACTCGTCGATCAGCGCCCGCGCCTCGGCCACCGAGCCGTACCGCGGATGCACGGCCCGGTAGTCGGCCACGTCGTACCCGGCGTCGCGCAACGGTGAGTGGAACCAGGGCGTGATCCAGATCGCGTCGACCCCCAACGCGGACAGGTACCCGATCCTGCCGCGCAGACCGGCGATGTCGCCGACCCCGTCCGCGGTCCCGTCCGCGAACGACTGGATGTACAGCTGGTAGATCACCGCGTCCCGCCACCACTGGGCCGAGTTCATGTCGTCCTCCCCTAGCTACCCGATCGGGTTGCCGAGCGGCACCCGGCGCCACGCCGTACCGTCGGACATCGCCAGACACGGTTTGCCGTCGTGCCCGTCCCGGACGTGGATGAGCGCACCTGGTGAATCGGCGGCCGCCGGCAAGGTCGACACCGTATGCGGGTGCAGCCGGGTCGCCCTGGTGTACACCGTGCGGATGTTCGCGGTGGCGCTGCCGAGGTCGCGGGCGTTGTCGGTCGGCGGGATCAGGCCCGCCACGCTGGCCTGGAAGGCGACCACGTCGTTCGACGAGTTCGTGGCGCAGAGCAGGTTGGTGGCCGCCGCGCCGGACGCGTTCACCGCGACCACCTCGACCCCGCCCTTGACGCCCGGTCCCCCACCGACCGTGGCCGCGCCCTCCACCAGGTACGAGCCGTAGTTGTCGTTGGCAACTACAACGGACGCCGTACTGACGACGCGGGCGGCACCGTTCTTCGCCGCGGCCAGCTGGAGTTTGGTGAAGCGACCCGGTTCGGTCTCGACGAACGAGTCGGCGCCGATCGTCCCCGCCGCGACCAGGGCGTCCGTCTCGAACGCGTTGCCCACCACGGTGGACTCGGCCAGCGTGCCGGCGATCCTGATCGGCGCCCCGGCCGGGTTCGGGTTGGCCGAGATCGCGTTGCCGAGCACGGCGAACCGGGTCGCGTCCGCGTTCGTCCGCACCACTCCGTGGATCGACGACCTGGACAGGTTCCAGTGGTCGAACGAGTTGCCGGTGATGCTGACCTTGTCGGCGGCCTGGTCGAACTGGATGCCGGAGCCGTCGATCCAGTTGAAGGTGTTCGCCGAGATCGTCACGTTCTTCGCCGACACCCCGCTGGTGAAGTGGATCGCGTACCGGGGCGGGTCCCACGCGCCCGGGGTGGTGTCGAAGCCGCCGAGCACGTTGCCGGTGATGGTGAGGTTGTGGCCGCCGGCATCGATCTGGACGATCGCGTTGCCGGTACCGTTCTCCACCACGTTGCCGCTGATGGTCGAGTTCGTCAGGCTGCCCTTGAACAACCGGCGGCCGATGTCGAGCAGGTTGTTGCTGATCACCGCACCCCGGAAGTTGCCGTCCGGGGCGCCGGTGAACACGATCGCGTCGAAGTTCGAATGGAAGTGGTTGTCGGTGATCAGCCACTTGCGCAGCCCGTACGGCAGCACGTGGACCCCGCTGCCCTGGACGCCTTCGGTGGGCCAGGAGATGCTGATACCGGTCGTGCAGACGGCCACCTTGTTCTTGCTGAACAGGAAACCGCGGCCGACACTCTCGATGGCGCGCTGGAACCGCAGGAACGAGCACTCGACGATCGTCACGTCGGTGTCGTCGGTGTTCGCCGTCCGGGCGACGTGGATGCCGACGTTGGTGGCGGTCTTGACCGGGGCGTCGAAGGCCACGCCGTGGATCCCGCCGAGCGAAGCCTCCCACCGGAGGCCGACGCCGTCGTGGTCGAAGATCAGCTTCGACGCCTCCTCGCCGAACATGCCGTACCCGCGCAGGACGAAACGGTTCAGGTGCTGGCCGGGCGTCTCGTACTCGTGGTCACCGACGACCAGCGTCGAGGTGACCTTGTACTGCCCGGGCGGGATCACGACGATCTTGTTCAGCTGCGAACGCGCGGCGTTGATCGCTGCCTGGATGGCCGCGGTGTCGTCGGCGACGCCGTCACCGACAGCGCCGAACTGCTGGGGTGTGAGGACGGGCGTGCCGTCGGCCTGGACCAGGCTCGGTGCGGCCGCGGCCTGTGCGGGTCCGCCGAGTGCGAGCCCGCCGACGCCGGCGGCACCTGCGACGGCGGTGGAACGGATCATCGAGCGGCGGTTGATGCGTTCGGTCATGCTCTGCTCCGATCGTGGGTCTTCGGTAGGGCGGTACCGCGGCGGTCGAGGTCAGGCACTCACCTCGAGATCGACGGCGGCGGAGAGAAGCTCTCGGGTGTAGTCGTGCTGTGGATCGGTGAAGAGGGTCTGGACGCCGGCGCTCTCCACCAGCTCGCCCCGGCGCATGACCGCGACGCGGTCGGCGACCTGCCGCACCACCCCGAGGTCGTGGGTGATGAAGAGCATCGACAGACCGTGCGTCCGGCGAATGCTCACCAGCAGCTGCAGGACCTGGGCCTGGACGGAGACGTCGAGCGCCGACACGGCCTCGTCGCAGATGAGCAGCCGCGGCTTGAGCGCCAGGGCACGCGCGATGCTGACCCGCTGGCACTGCCCACCCGACAACGCCGGCGGGCGTTTCCTGGCGACGTCGGGATCCAGCCCGACCTGGTCCAGCAGCTCGACCACCGCGTCCCGCCGGCGCCGTGGATCGGTCCGGACACCGGCCGGCGCCGCGTCGGGCTGGGCCTGCCAGGCCTCGCTGATGGACGCCTCGACGGACCGGCGCGGGTTCAGCGAGGACCGCGGATCCTGGAAGATCATCGCGATCCCCCGGCGCGCCCGCGGGCCACCGCGTGGGTCCAGCAGCGACGCGCCGTCGAACTCGACCGACCCGGACGCCGGCGCGACGAGCCCGACGACGGCGCGGGCGATCGTCGACTTGCCGGACCCGGATTCACCGACCAGGGCGACCGCTTCGTCCGAGGCGACGTCCAGGCTCACCCCGCGGACCGCCTCGACCTGGGACCGCCGGCCGAGACTGCCGGTCCGCGGGCCGGGATAGGTGACGGTCAGGTCGCTGATCCGCAGCCCGGTCATTGCAGCTCCTCCGCGAAGTGGCAGGCACTGACCCGGCCCGGCGCGATCTCCCGCAACTCCGGTACCTCGGTCCGGCAGCGGTCCTCCGCGCGCGGGCACCGCGGGTTGAACGGGCAGCCCGCCGGACGGTCGAACGGGTTGGCCGGACTGCCGGGCAGCGGGTCCGCGATCGCGCTGCGGGTGCGGACCGACGGCACGCTACGGACCAGCGCGGTCGTGTACGGATGCAGGCCGCGCGACAGTACGGCCTTGGCTGGTCCGCGTTCGCAGATCCGCCCGGCGTACATGACGACGAGATCGTCCGCGACGTGCGACATCACGCGCAGGTCGTGACTGACCAGCAGCAGCGCGAGATCGTCCTCGTCACGGAGGCGGCCGAGCAGGTCCAGAATCCGCGCCTGCACGGTGACGTCGAGCGCGGTGGTCGGCTCGTCGGCCAGCACGAACCGGGGCCGCCCCGCGAGCGCCAGCGCGATCATCGCGCGCTGCCGCATCCCGCCGGAGAACTCGTGCGGGTACGCCGCGACACGGCTCGCCGCGTCCGGTACTCCGACGTGGTCGAGCAGTTCCACCGCCCGCTGCCGCGCCTCGCGCTTCGACGCACCGCGGCTGCGCAGGATCTCGCCGACCTGGTCGCCGATGGTCATCGTCGGGTTGAGCGCGGACGACGGATCCTGGAACACCACCGAGATCTCGGCGCCCCGGACCTGCCGGATCCGCTCCCGGCCGGCCGTGACCAGGTCCTCGTCCCCCAACAGAACCTGGCCGCTGACCACCGCGGTCTCCGGGACCAGCCCGACCAGGGCCATCGCCGTCAGCGACTTCCCGCTGCCGGACTCCCCGATCAGCCCGGTCGTCCGGCCCTGGACGACGTCGAACGAGACACCGTCGACGACGGCCGCCTGGCCCCGCGGACCGGGTAGCACGATCCGCAGCTCCCTGACCCGCAAGGTACCGTCCGGCCGCTCCGGGGGACCGCCCGACCTCACCAGGGTCGCGCTCGCCCGACCGGGGCGCCGGTCACCCATCGAGGGTCACCGACTGGAACCGCGGCAGCCCTTCACCGTCCGGCTGGAAGCCGCCGACCGACGACCGGTTCGCGAAGAGGTTCTTGACGAACATCGGGTACATCCCGACCGCCTGGTCCCAGATCAGCTTGGTCGCCTCGGCGTACGCCGTCTTCCGGTCCTCCGGATCGACCGCGCTCCCGGCCTTCTTCAGCAGCTCGTCCAGCTTCGGGTCGCAGTACCCGGTCCGCTTCGCCGCGCAGGTGTAGAGCCGGCCGAGGTTGTACGACGCGTCCAGGCCGAGCGTGCCGACCTGCTGGATGTTGATGTCCCACTTCAGCGCCAGCAGGTCCTTGGTGTAGACGGCCTGCTCCTTCTCCAACGCCTGGGCCTTGACCCCGATGGCCGCGAGATCGGACACCACCGACGTCACCCACTGCCGGAACTGGGCCTGGGAGAAGTGGAAGCGCAGCGTCGTGTTGAAGTCGAACCCCGCGGCGACGAGCGCCTTCTTGGCCGCATCCGGGTCGTACTTGACCGGCTCCTGCGGGGCGTACCCGAAGACGGTCGGCGCGATCACCGAGTTGGCGGGCTCACCGCTGTCCGGGTAGAGGGCCTTGATCTTCTTGTCGAAGTCGACCGCCTGCCACAGCGCCTTGCGGACCTCGGCCTTCTGCAACGACGGTGTCGACGAGTTCATCCACATGGTCAGGACCCCGGAGCCGGCCGCCGAGGCGATCTCGATCTCGGAGTTGCTCTTCAGCTGCTTCACCTGGTCGTCGGAGATGCCCCAGATGATGTCGAGCTCACCGGTCTCCAGCGCGGTGACCCGGGCGGCGACCTCGGGGACCGAGCGGATCGTGACCCGCTCGATCGTCGGCTTGTCGCCCCAGTACTTGGCGTTCGGCACCATCACCAGATCGCCCCCCGGGGTGAACGACTCCACCTGGAACGGGCCGGACGTCACCGGCTTGTCCAGGTAGCTCTGCTCGGTGGCGGCGGCCGGGGTGATCATCAGGCCGGTCAGCTTGGCCGGGAGCGCCGGGTCGGGGTTCGCCGAGGTGAACGTCACCACGGTCCCGGTCGCCTGGGCCTTGACGTTCTTGAAGTTCGCCGAGAACGGGCTGTCCGCCGCCACCGTGCGCTCGAACGACTTCACCACGTCCTGGCCGGTGATCGGGGTGCCGTCGGAGAAGGTGATCCCCGGCCGCAGCGTGAAGGTGGTCTTCGTCGCGGTGCCGTCGGTCTCCCACTTCTCCGCGACCCTGCCGTCGAACTTGCCCGGGCCGACCGTGTCCAGCAACGGGCTGTAGAGCTGGATCGACGCGACCCGGGTGCCGCCGTCGATCGCCAGCGGCCCGTTCGGGTCGATCGACTCGATCGGGAACTGGCCCGCGACGGCGATCTCCCCGCCGGCCGCGGAACTCCCGCCGGAGTCACAGGCCGTGGCCGCGACCAGGCTGAGGACCGCGGTGGCCGCGATCACGGAGTGCCGAAGGAATCTCATGTCCTTGCTCCTCACTGAGCTGTGCTCGGCTTTGCGACGTACCAGGTGCGGACCGCCGCCGTCCGCTAGTGCTTGCGACCGAAGTGCCGGGTGAGCCGGTCCCCGGTGAATCCCACGCAGATGACCAGCACCGCGAGGAAGATGCCCGGGAAGGCCGAGATCCACCACGCGCTGCCGAGGTACTCCTTGCCGGAGGCGATCGACTGCCCCCAGGACGCCGACTCCGGCGGCAGGCCGAGACCGAGGAAGCTCAGCGAGGCCTCGGCCAGGATCGCGCCGGCGAACTCGGTGGTGGCCAGCGCCAGGGTCGGCCCGGCGATGAACGGCAGGATGTGCCGGACGATGATCCGGCCGCGCCGGACCCCCATCACCGTTGCCGACAGCACCCAGTCGCGTTCCCGCAGGGTCATCGCCATCGACCGGGAGAGCCGGGCGAACCCGATCCAGTTGGTCACGCTGAGCGCGATCACCACGATCGCCAGGCTCCGGTCGAACACCCCGGCGATGACGATGGCCAGCAGGATCCCCGGAAAGGCGAGCAGGACGTCGATGACCCGCGACGCCAGCAGATCGGTCTTGCCGCGCCGGTACCCCGCGAGACAGCCGACCGTGATCCCGACCAGGCCGCTGAACAGGACGACGAGCGTCCCGATCACCAGCGAGGTCCGGGCCCCGTGGACGACCTGGCCGAGCAGATCCCGGCCGAGGGCGTCGGTCCCGAGCAGCGCCGTACTGCCGTCGCTGAGGACCGAGCCGGGACCGAGCAGCCGATCGTCGAGCTCCCCGCCGACCGACGAGTACTCGACGAAGAACGGACCCACCAGGCCCGCGACGACGTACAGGCCGAAGATCACCACGGGGACGGCGGCAACGACCTTCCGGGCCGTGGTCCGCCGGGACCGGGTCGCCGCCGGCGTGACCGTGTCCTGGACCAGCCCCATCGCCGTCATGACGCCCCTCCCACCCGGATCCGCGGATCCAGCCGGGCGTTGAGCACGTCGGCGAGCAGGTTCATCGTCACGACGATGATCGCGAACAGCACCGTCGCGCCCTGGACGATCGCGTAGTCACGGTTGCCGACGGCACTCACCAGGAGCGAGCCGACACCTTCCCACGCGAACACCTGCTCGACGATCACCGCACCGCCCATCAGCGTGCCGATGTGCAGGGACACGATCGTGACGACCGGGATCATCGCGTTCCGCAGGGCGTGCCGGCCGAGGACCGCGCGCTCGGTCAGCCCCTTCGACCGAGCCGTCAACAGATACGGCTCGGTGGTGACCTCGGCGACACTGCTGCGGGTGATCCGGGCCACCAGCGCCGTGAACGGAATCGCGAGCGTCACGGCCGGGAGTACGAGATGCCGCAGGTCGCCCGATCCCGCGCTCGGCAGCAGCCGCAACGTCAACGCCATCAGGAGAATCAGCATGATGCCCGACCAGAACGGCGGCACCGCCTGCATGACCAGGGTGATGCCCGAGATCGCCCGGTCGGCGAGTTTTCCCGGCGCCCGGCCGGCCAGGATGCCGAGCAGGACCCCGATCACCAGGGCGAGCAGCGTCGCCGTGAGCGCGAGGACGACCGTCGCGGGGAACCGTTCGAGGATGACCGTCATCGCCGACTCGCGGAACCGGTACGACCTGCCGAAGTCCCCGGTGACCGCCGACCCCAGGTAGTCCAGGTACTGCACCGGGAGCGGCCGGTCGAGGCCGAGATCGGACCGCAGCGCCTCGACCTCGGCCGCGGTCGCGTCCGGTCCCAGCTGGACGGTGGCCTGGTCTCCGGGGGCGAGCCGGAGGATCACGAAGGTGAGGGTGAGCGCCCCCCACACGGTGAACAGCATCAGGCCGAGTCGACGCACGAGCTGAGCGAGCATCGATACCGCCTCCTCTCGATCGCGGCGACCGGCACCGGCCGCCCTACCTGGTCAGCCCTTCAGGGCAAGGTGAACCAGCACCCGGGCCGGTTGTTCGGACGTCGCTCCGGTGATGGCCAGCCGGAGCCAGCCACCGAAGTTCGCCAGCTCGAGCGCGACGATCTCGTCGTCCGCGGCCACCGTCGTCGGTGTACCGCGGTCGACCCAGTGCAGTCCGTCCGGCGAGATCTGCGCCTGCACGGACAACGCCGGGTGCGTCCCTTCGACCTGGACGAAGAAGACGGCCTCGCCGGCCCAGCCCACCTCGTACGGGTGGGTGGTGTGCGCGGCCTCGATCGTCAGCCGGCGTTCGATCACCGAGGTTGCGAATGTGAGCACGGAGCGGACCCTTCTGAGATGGCGTGGGCAGAGGTACGGACGAGCTCATTCGGTCGAGTACACGACGGAGTCGAGGAAGAGATTCACGCTGCGGTTCGTGTCGGTCTCGACGAAGAAGATCGGGTTGATCAGGTTGGTGATGCTCTTGTACGGGTCGGACAGCGTCGGCGTCAGGCCGCGCAGGTCGAAGGTCCGGTCCATGCTCTGCAGTTCGACGTACTCCCGGCGCTGGTAGTCGACCAGCAGCCGCAGGTACAGCCAGTTGATCTTGTCCGGGCTTTCGTTGTAGAGCAGGTCCTGGTCACCGTCCGGCACCCACTGGAAGGCGTCCGCCGACCCGTCCGGGAAGCGCCGCCCGTACCAGAGGTTGTCGATCCCGGGCCGCTGCCAGCCGTCCTCGCGGCCGTAGCACCAGTCCTTCTTCGTGACGCCCTCGGCGACCTTCCAGTACTGCCACTTCTTGGTGAGCTTGCCGTTGACCGAGTTCACGTAGCGGACGCCGGGCATCCACCGGTACTCGGTGTCCTGCAGGTCGAAGTAGAAGCCGAACGCGCGCAGGTCCTCCTCGCCGAACCCGAGCCGGTCCTGCTGCGGGGTGTAGGCGTACCAGGTCTCCATCTGCACGTAGCGCAGGTTGGGATCGAAGTTCGACAGCCGCTTGAGCGCGCACCCCATGCTGCCGTTGGCCGGCTTCTCCTCGTACCGGTTGGCGACCGGCTTGGTGTTCAGCTTGAGCGAGTACGTGCCCTCCATCGACCCGTGGGTGGCGGCGAACCGCATCGGCGCCGCGCTCAGCATGGTCGGCGCCCAGCTCGCCAGGTCCACCTCGGACGGGTGGTGCCGGTAGTCGTCGTTGACGAAGTTCGGGGTCAGGTCCATCCAGCCGTTGAAGCCGCGGTCGAAGTCGTCGTAGGTGACGACGGTCTTCAGCGGGTTGTACTTTTCCAGGCCGCGCTCGTAAGCCATGACCTTCTGCATCGTGCCTCCGTCGAAGTGAATGGTCGGACCTTGTGGTCCGGTGAACTCAGGCGCCGGGCCGGCCGGGCGGTGCGGCCACCGAGTCACCGGGAATCTGGGTGCAGTCGAGGTACAGCTGCCGCTCGGTCGCGGTGTCGTCGAACAGCTGGAGCAGGAGCCGGACGGCTTCGCGGCCCATCTCCTCCCGGGGAAGGGCGAACCGGCTCCAGTCCCGGACAGTTGCGTCCCGCAACAGTGGGTCGCCGAGCACGGCGACCGAGAGATCCGCGGGGATGCTCAGCCCGAGCTCGGTCGCGGCCCGCTCGACGGCCGCGATCACGCTGTCGTCGTGGCTCGGCTCGACCACCACCGCGGTGATCCCGGCCGCCAGCCACTCCCGCAGCCGTACCGCGGTCAGCGGCGACTCCTCGTCGATCGCGATGAACGGGACGTCGGCGGCGGCGATCCCGGCCTCGTCGAGCCCCTGCCGGAACCCGGCCTCGCGGTCCCGGGTCCACTCCTTGTCGTCGGTGACCTTCAGGTACGCCAGCTTCCGGTGCCCGGCCTGGGCCAACCGGCGGACCATCTCCCGGGTCGCGCCGATGTAGTCGGCCGCGACGTACGGCAGCTCGACGCCGGGGACCTCGCGTCGTCCGACGAAGACGAACGGGAAATCCTCCTTGATCAGCTCGGCGACCTCGCTGCGGTCGAGCTGACGGCCCAGCAGGACGCACCCGTCGGCGACCTTCAGCCGATTGACCCCGTCCGCGTAGATCCGCCGGCCCGCTTCCGGACTGGCCGAGCTGAACAGCAGCAGGTCGTACCCGAACTCGGCGGCCGCCCCTTCCACCCCGAGCAGGAACGGGAAGTAGAAGTCCCGCTGATCCACGGGAAAGACCGACTCGAACGTGTACAGGCCGAGCATCCGGTTGCGCCCGCCCTTCAGACTGCGCGCCGCGGTGTTCACCGTGTACCCGAGCTCGGCAGCGGCCTCCAGGACCGCGCGCCGGGTGTCCTCGGCCACCAGGTCGCTGGCGGCACCACCGCTGATGACGAGCGAGACCGTCGCCTGCGAGATGCCGACCCGGCGAGCGATGTCCACCTGGGTCGGGCGCCGTCGTTTCGCTGTCATGGCCGTCCTTTAATACGTATAAATAAGAAGTGAGCGCCACCGTACGGACACCCGCCGCCAGTCGTCAAGACCCCAGCCCTCAGCCTCTTGCCGAGCCGGCGCCGGCCCCGCTCAGGAGCTCTGAAGGACCGTCCGGCGCAGGAATCCGATGATTTCCTGGGTGGTCAGCTCGAAGTATTCCCGGGATTTGTGAGCATTGAAGAACCCGTGCTTCTGGCCGTCGTACAGAACGATTTCCGCTTGCCCGCCGACGGCATTCACGGCGTCGGCGAACCTGATCGAGTTCTCGTGGTGGACAGCCGTGTCCGCCGTTCCGTGCAAGAGGATCGACGGCGGCGTCGTCGCGCTGACGTGATGCACCGGCGAGTACATCAAAGCCTGGTCGTCATCCTCGAAATGACGTCGCCCAAATCCTTTCGGGAAATCGCCGGTGGTGTCCGTGACCGGATTCAGCAGGGCAACCGCGGCCGGTCGATACTCCGGAACAGAACCAGGCAATTCGAGCACCGCGGTCGCCAACGCCAACTGCCCACCGGCCGACCCCCCGACGGCCACGACCCGCGCCGGATCGCCGCCGAGGTCCGCTGCCAGCTCGAACACGGCGTTCATCGCATCCACGGCATCCGCCGCAGCCACGACAGGCCCGTCGAGCCGGTACTCCACCAACACGGTGACCATGCCCAAGGCGTTCAGCAGTTCGGCCTGCGGCACGAACTGCTCCCAACTCCCCCGAACCCACCCACCCCCGTGAAAGAAGACCGCCACCGCCGCCTGCCCTCCACCCGGATCTCCAGGCGGCAACACCCGCAGGTAGAGCGTCCGGCCTCCAACAGTCTTGTAAGCGATCTCGCGCACGACGGGCATTATGCGCGAGATCGCTCAGTTCACTTGACCTTGACGGTGGCAGCTCCGGACAGGCCGGCCGCGTGTTGCTTGGTGGCGGCACGGAGAACCCGGATCGACCAGGTACCGGCCGTCGGGAAGGAGTACGCAATGCGGGTGACCGTGCTGCTCGGCACGGCAACACTGCGGACCGTGGTCCAGACCGTCGAGCCCGGTTTGCGCGCCTGGAGGTGGGCCACGGCTCCCGCTTCGTACGGCGCGGCGGCGACCTCATACGTCGTCGCCTTGCCGCGAATGACCGACGTCGGCACGCTCCGCCAGACCACCGTCGCCACCGACACCGCTGCGACGGTCGGGGTGATCACGGTCTCCCCCGGTACCGATGACGCGAGGACCGCGCGGAAGTTGCCGTTGGCACCGCTGGTGAACGGGATCGAGGCGATCCCACCAGTCATGGTCTTCACCGAGCCGACCGTGGCCCACGCGGTACTGCCGACCGCTTGGCGCTGCAAGGTGACCGTGACGCCCGCGGGTGCGGCGGTCCAGGCTCCGATGCGGTGGCTGTCCTGAACCGTCACCTTCGCCGTACCCCGCTGGCCGTACGGCACCGCCGGAGCCGTGGTAGTCGCTCGGCGGGCGGCGTGCACGGTGACCGGCCGCTCGAAGAGCTTCGAGTACCCGTCGGCGTTCAGGTAGAGGCCGAGGCTGCTCCGCCCCGAGGCCCTGGGAGTCACCGGCGCCGTGGTCCGCAGGGTCGCCGCCGGCGTGGTGCAGAACGCTCCGAGTCCCGTGCTGTCGATCGGCTGGGGAGCGGCCAGCTCGGCGTGGCATTGGGTGAGGAGATGACCGGTCGGAGCGTCGCCGTTGAGGGTCACGACCGAGCGACGTCCGACCACCAGCGTCGGCGCCACAACGGTTGCCTTGAAGTCCGACACCAGCACGGTCCGAGTGGTCGGCCGGCCGATGATCCGGCCGGCGGTGTCGAACAACTCCAGCTTGACCTGATGTGTGCCGAGCGTGAGATCGTCACCCTGCATGTAGACCGACACCTGCTGCTTGGCAGTCGGTTGCTGCCAGTTGTTCGGCATCCACACCCCCGGCAAGACCAGCACCGCTCGCTCGGCGCCGTCGACGGTGAGCCGGACGGCGGCCGGCTTGCTCCCGCTCAGCAGCGGGCCCTGCACCAGCAGGTTCGCGCTGAGCCCGGCCCAACCAACGACGGCCGGCCTTTCATCGCCGAGATCGAAGCCGGCCTGGTTCGCGTGGTTCACGCGAAGCTGGGTGACCTGCCCGGAGCCGTAGTACCCGTCCACGCCACGAGCCCGGGTCTCCACCCGGTACAAGCCGTCGGTCAGGTCGGTGACGTCGAGGTCGAGCAGCGCGTCCCGAGCCAGGCCCCGGGACGACGAGAAGGGCGCGGAGGCGGTCAGCCTGGTGGCGCCGGTGGCGAGCTCGATCAACCGCAGTTCCGCCACGGCTTCGCCGGGATCGTTGATCACGGTCACCCGGAAGGTTGCGGAGCTGTCCGCCACCCCATCGCTGAACACCTCTCCGTCCCGGAGATGGCGAAGCTCGTAGATCTGCGTCGGCGCGACGAAGGAGAGGTACCCTCCGCCGTGGCTGATCGCGCCGGACGCGGTCGTCAGCTTCGCGCTCAACAGCAGTGAGCCGCTCTGCGGGTGATCCCAATCGCCGATCCGGAGCGGCACGGTGAGCTCGCAGGTCGCGTCGCAGGTCCCGGGCTCGATCGTGACCGCGCCGGACACGTAGTACCCGAGGGTGACGTCGACCCGGCCGCTCGGTTCCCCGCCGAGATCAACCTTCAGCTTCACCGGGACATCGCCCAGCGGAACCGTACTCTCAGGCACCGGACTCAGCACGGTGACTGAAGGCTCGGCCGCGGAGACAGCAGGTGCCGCGGAGGCTGGAAGCGCCGCCGTCGCCAGAAGTCCGGCCAGAGCCAAGGGCACGACGAAGCGCGAGAGAGTACGCAAGGGATCCCCCAGGATTCAGAGCGGGCGCGAGAGGACGCGCTCGCTCTGTTATCGGGGAAAGACGCTCTCTGTTACATCGACTGCGGAAAGTGATGGTCCAGTAGTCAGGACCGAGGAGCTGCCAGCAAGGGGCGGGTGCCGGTGAGGACTTCGGCATAGCGGGTGCGGACCGGTGCGGCTTGGTCGTCTGTCATGACTGGAGACTCTGGTTTGCCGGTGGCAACGGTCCAGGTGGGTGGGGTGTCTTCACCAGAGACAGCCCAGGCGGCCTGGCGGGCGGCGCCGAGGGCTACGTACTCGGCTGGTTCGGGCAGGACGACGGGTGCACCCAACAGGGCTGGGGCGAGGGCCTGTACTGCGCGGGAGCGGGCCGCGCCGCCCAGGAGGAGTACGCGTTCGACCGGGAGGCCTTGGACGCGGAGGGCGTCGACCGCGTCGGCCAGGCCGCAGAGGAGGCCTTCTACGGCGGCTCGGGCCATCGTGGCTGGTTGCATGGTGGCTCTGGTCAGGCCGTAGATGAGACCGGTGGAGTGAGGGAGGTCGGGGGTGCGTTCGCCGTCCAGGTAGGGCAGGAGGACGAGGCCGTCGCTGCCTGCGGAGGTGAGGGCGGCTTCGTCGAACGCGGCGAGGTCCAGGCCGAGCATCTGCGCGGTCGCGGAGAGCACGCGGGCCGCGTTGAGGGTGCAGACCAGGGGCAGGTATCCGCCGGTCGCGTCGGCGAATCCGGCGACCAGGCCGGACGGGTCCGCCGTCGATGCCGAGGACCGCGCGAACGCCGTACCGCTGGTCCCGAGGGAGACGGCCACGTCGCCGGGCTGCAGGTCGAGCCCGAGGGCCGCGGCCATGTTGTCCCCGGTTCCCGCGGCCAGGGCAGCTCCGGCCGCGGTGTGGCCGACGATCTCGGTCGGGCCGGCGACGCGAGGTAGGGCGAGGGAGCGGCCGAAGGCGCGTTCGACCAGGTCGGGGCGGTAGTCGTTGGTTGCCGGGGACCACCAACCGGTACCGGAGGCGTCACCGCGGTCGGTGGTGAGGTCCCCGATGCCCTGCCGGTCCGCGGCCAGTTTGTGCGTCATCCAGTCGTGCGGCAACGCGACCGCGGCCGCCCGGTCCGCCGCGTCGGGTGCGGCCGAGCGGACCCAGCGCAGCTTGGTGACCGTGAAGCTCGGGACCGGGACAGAACCGACCGCCTCGGCCCACTTCTCCGGGCCGCCCAGTTCGGTGACGAGCTCGGTGGTCGCGTCGGCGGAGCTGGTGTCGTTCCAGAGCACGGCCGGGTGGACGACCTCGCCGGCTTCGTCGAGCAGCACCATGCCGTGCTGCTGGCCGCCGACCGAGATCGCCTCGACACCGTCGAGCAAGCCGTCGGACGCACTCTCCCAGGCCCGGTACCACTCGGCCGGATCCACCTGGGTGGCGTCGGGATGCGGTGCCCGTCCCTCGCGCAGGATCTCGCCGGTCTTCGCGTCGCACACCACGACCTTGGTCGCCTGGGTGGAGCAGTCCACCCCGGCGACCAGTCTCGGCTGGCTCATTCTCGGCCTCTCTCCTCAGTCGGTCTGCCAGCCATTCTCGTCACCACGGCCAGGACCGCCAGCCCCCGCCCGCCTGCTGAGCTCACGCGAAACTTTCGAGCGTGGCTCGGGCTCCGCGTTCGTGCAAGGAAGCGAGCGACGACGTGTACGCCTGGACGAACCGCTCGTCCTGGGCGAGGTCGCCGAAGAGGTCCGGGTCGGAGATGAACACCAGCGGGTCCTCGTGGTTGTGCTGGGCCCGCTCGACCAGCTTGTCGCGCAACCGGTCGACCACCTCGATCGGCTCGCCCTGCTCGTCCACGGCCTCGGCGTACCGGGCCCACGAGGCGACCACCAATGCGGCGCGGTCGATCGTCCGGCCGGCGGTGAGCTGCTCGCGGACCACGGGCAGCAGCCACTTCGGGATCCGGTCCGAGCTCTCCGCGCACAACCGGGCCAGGGTGTCGCGGACCTCGGGGTTCGCGAACCGCTCGATCAGCTGGTGCTTGTACCGGTCCAGGTCTACCCCCGGGACCGGCGGCAGGGTCGGCGTCCCCTCGTCATCCATGTAGGTGAGCAGGAAGTCGACGAACAGCTTGTCCTGGCAGACCTCGTGCGCGTACCGGTAGCCGGCCAGGTAGCCGAGGTAGCACAGCGCCTGGTGGCTCGCGTTCAGCAGCCGCAGCTTCATCAGCTCGTACGGCTCGACGTCCTGCACGAGCTGGACGCCAACCTCCTCGTACGGCGGCCGGTCGCCGCCGAACTCGTCCTCGAGCACCCACTGGGTGAACGGCTCGCAGACCACCGGCCAGCCGTCGTCGATCCCGAACCGCTCGGCCAGCGCGGCCTTGTCCGCGTCGGTGGTGACCGGGGTGATCCGGTCGACCATCGAGTTCGGGAACCGCACCTCGCGCTCGATCCAGCCGGCCAGCTCCGGGTCCTTCAGCCGGGCGAACGCGGTCAGCATCTTCTTCGCGACGTGCCCGTTGCCCGGGATGTTGTCGCACGACATCAGCGTGAACGGCGCCACCCCGGCCGCCCGCCGTCGCGCCAGCGCCTCGACGACGAACCCGAACACGCTGCCCGGCGTCGCCCCCGGCTCCAGGTCCGCGGCCAGCGCCGGGTCGGAAGTGTCCAGCTCACCGGTCACCTGGTGGACGTTGTACCCGCCTTCGGTGATCGTCAGCGACACGATCCGGGTGGCCGGATCGGCCATCCGGGCCAGCACCGCCTCGGGGTCGTCCGGCGCGAACAGGTAGTCGACGACGGACCCGATCACGCGCGGCTCGAGCGTGCCGTCCGGGTGCTTGACCACCAGCGTGTACAGCCCGTCCTGCGCGGCCATCACGTCGGCCATCCGGCGGTCCTGGGGCAGGACGCCGACGCCGCAGATCCCCCAGTCCAGCGCCTTGCCGTCGTTCATCAGCCGGTCCAGGTACATCGCCTGGTGGGCCCGGTGGAATCCGCCGACCCCGAAGTGCACGATGCCGGCGCGGACCTCCGCCCGGTCGTACTCCGGCCGGCCCACCTCGGTACCGAGGGCGCCCAGGTGGGCGGGGCCGAGCTGCTGCGGGCTGGTCGATGTCACTTGACGGCTCCCAACGACAGGCCCTGGACCAGTTTGTCCTGGGCGGCGAATCCGGCGATCAGTACCGGCAGCGACACCACCAGGGAGGCCGCGCACACCTTGGCCAGGAACAGGCCCTGACTGGTCACGAAGCCGGTGAGGAAGACCGGTGCGGTCTGAGCCACCGTACCCGTGAGCACCCGGGCAAACAGCAACTCGTTCCAGCTGAAGATGAAGCAGATCAGGGCAGCGGACGCGATCCCCGGCGTGACGACGGGCGCGACCACCGAGCGCAAGGTCCGGGCCAGGCCGGCCCCGTCGACCGAGGCGGCCTCGAGGATCTCGACCGGGACCTCGGCGAGGAAGCTGCGCAGCATCCAGACCGCGATCGGCAGGTTCATCGAGGTGTACAGGATGATCAGCAGCCAGATGTTGTCCAGGAAGTGCACCGACTGCGCGAACAGGTAGATCGGCAGCAGCCCGGCGACGACCGGCAGCATCTTGGTGGAGAGGAAGAAGAACAGCACGTCGGTCCACTTGCGCACCGGCTTGATCGACAGCGCGTACGCCGCCGGGAAGGCGAGCAGGATCACCAGGACCGTCGACAGCAGGCTCGCGGTGACCGAGTTCAGGATCGACGGCCAGGGTCCGGAGTCGAAGAACGCCTTGTACCCGTCGAAGGTCAGCGGAGCCGCGATCGACGGCGGGTTGGTGGCGGCGTCCGGCTCGGAGTGGAACGAGGTCAGCGCCATCCACAGCACCGGCAGCACGAACAGGATGCCGACGATCCAGGCCACCCCGGTCAGCAGCAGCCCGCTGCGCGGCGGTTTGCGGAAGGTGGGTCCGGCGGACGTGGCCGGGTTCGCGGTACTCATCGTCCGGTCTCCTCCCTGAACAGCGTGGACACCGAGCGCAGCGCCAGCGTCGCGATGATGATGGTGCCGATCACGACGATCACGCCGGCGGCCGAGGCGCGGCCGTAGTCGTGCGCGGTGTAGAAGGTCTGGTAGATCGAGTACGGCAGGTTCGCGGTGCCGAGGCCGCCGGAGGTGATCGTGAAGACGTGGTCGAAGTTCTGCACCACGTAGATCGATCCGAGCAGCGCGCTCAGCTCCAGGTACTGCCGCAGGTGCGGCAGCGTCATGTAGCGGAAGATGTCCCAGCTGCTGGCGCCGTCGATCCCGGCCGCCTCGACCACGTCGAGCGGGCGGCTCTGCAGCCCGGCCAGCAGGATCAGCATCATGAACGGCGTCCACTGCCAGACCAGCGCGAAGATCACCGACCACAGCGGCTGGTTGCTGATCCAGTCCGGCTGCGGCGCGTTGTCGCCGAAGATCCAGGTCAGCACGCCGTTGAACAGCCCGTACTCCGGGTTGTAGAGAGCGTGCTTCCACAGCAGCGCAGCGGCCACCGGAACGACCAGGAACGGCGTGATCATCATTGTCCGGACGATGCCGCGGCCCCGGAACTTGCGGTCCAGCAGCAACGCGATCACCAGACCGAGGACGAGGCTGATCAGGACCACGGCCGCGGTCAGCAGGATCGTCACCAGGATCGCCTGCCGGGTGTTCGCGTCGGTGAGGACGCGGCGGAAGTTGTCGATCCCGGCGAAGGCGCGCTCGTCGGGGTAGTAGGCGTTCCAGTCCATGAAGGACGTCACGATCGTGACCAGGAACGGCAGCTGCGTCACCACGATCATGAACACCAGCGCGGGCAGCAGCGGCGCGCGCCGGGCCCAGTCGCCGGTCTTCCGCAGCAGCGTGCCCTGGGAACCGGGCGGGGCCGCGGCCTGCTTGCGCGGCCGGGCCGGCGTGTCGACTGTCGTCATCTCGGCTCCCTCACTTCGCTTCTCGTGAGCGGTACCGCTCGGCCACGTCGTCGGCGAGTTCCTGGCCCCGGCCGAGCGCCTTCTCCACCGTCATCCGGCCCGCGATCGCCGAACTCACGTCCTGGCTGACCTGGGTGCCGAGATCGGGGAACTCCGGGATGTCGACGAACTGGATCCCGATCGCCGGCCGCGGCTGCACCCCCGGGTTGCGCGGATCCGCCGCCTCGATCGCCTGCTTGGTCGGCTCGGCGAACGCGCCGGCCTCCTTCACGTACTGCGGGTTCGCGTACGTCGAGGCCCGCTTGCCGGCCGGGACCCGGGACCAGCCGAGCTTCTGCCCGACCAGTTCCTCGTACTCCTTGCCGGAGGCCCAGGAGATGAACTTCCAGGCGTTGTCCTTCTTCTCGCTGGCCTGCTGGATGCTCCAGGACCACGCGTACAGCCAGCCCGAGCTGTCCGTCTTCACCACCGGCGCGGGCGCGTACCCGATCTTGCCCTTCACCGGGGAGTCGGGCGCCTCCAGCGATCCGGCCGCCGAGGTCGCGTCGTACCACATCGCGACGTTGCCCTGGACAAGGTTGTTGAGACACTCGGTGAACCCGGCCTGGGGAGCGCCGAGCTCGCCGTGGTTGCGGACCAGGTCGACGTAGAACTTCGTCGCCTCGGTGAACTCCGGCGAGTTCACCTTGGCCTGCCAGTCCTCGGTGAACCAGGTCCCGCCGAACGTGTTCACCACCGTGGTCAGCGGCGCGAACAGCTGGCCCCAGCCCGGCTGGCCGCGCAGGCAGATCCCGCGCATCCCCGGCTGGGCGTTGTCCACCTTGGCGGCGATGTCGGCGACCTGCTGCCAGGTCGGTTTGGCCGGCATCGTCACGCCCTTCGAGGCGAGCACGTCCTTGCGGTACATCAGGAACGACGACTCGCCGTAGAACGGTTCGCCGTACACCTGACCGTCCTCGCCGGACAGCGACTGGGTCATCGGCTTCAGCACGTCGTCCTGGTCGAACGACGGGTCCTCGGCGATGTAGTCCGACAGCGGCGCGATCCACTTGCTGGTCGCGTAGATCGGGATCTCGAAGTTGCTCAGCGAGGCGACGTCGTACTGGCCGGCCTGGCTGGAGAACTCCTGGCTGATCTTGTCCCGGACGTCGTTCTCCGGCAGCACGGTGAAGTTCACCTTGATGCCGGTCTCTTTGGTGAAGTGCTCCGCGGTGAGTTGCTGCAGGTCGATCATCTGCGGGTTGTTCACCATCAGCACGTTGATGCTGTCGGCTCCACCGCCGCCGGCGCCACCACCCCAGCCCGCGCAGCCGCTGGCCGCTCCGGCGAGGAGGACCGCGACCGCCAGGGCGCCGATCCTTTTCCGCTTACCCAGCACGAGTGCTCCTTCGCAGTCGGCGTCGGTCTCGGGCTTGCTCAAATGAGCAGGGGGCTGCTCACGGAACGAGTGAACCGGAGGCGATTCCCGCTGTCAAGACTCTGTGCAACACTAGGGCGCAGTCATGCTCATATGAGCGGGAGGTCAGATGGAGCCGAGCAGCAACGCCGCGAGCACCGGGACCCCGGGGCCGGCGCAGCTCGTCCTGACGGCGTCGATCGCGCGCCGGTACTACGTCGACGGCCGGTCCAAGGTGGAGATCGCCGAGGAGTTCCGGCTCAGCCGGTTCAAGGTCGCTCGGCTGCTCGACCAGGCCCGCAACAGCGGCATGGTCCGGATCGAGATCAGCCACCCGGGCACCATCGACCTGGACCTCTCGGCCCGGTTGCGCGAGGCGCTCGGGCTGCGCCGCGCGATCGTGGTGGACACCCCCGAGGTCGACCCGGCCGCGCTCCGGCTCCAGCTCGGCAAGGCCGCGGCCGACCTGCTCACCGAGATCGTCACCGCCGAGGACGTGCTCGGCCTGGCCTGGGCGCGCGCGGTGACCGCGATGACCGAGCAGCTGACCTCGCTGGCCCGGGTCCCCGTCGTCCAGCTCACCGGCGCGCTGACCCGGCCCGACATCGAGGCGAACTCGGTGGAACTGGTCCGCAACGTGGCCCGGTTGTCCGGCGGCCCGGCGTACCTGTTCTACGCGCCGCTGGTCGTCCCGGACGCGTCGACCGCCCGGGCGTTGCGCCAGCAGCCGGAGGTGGCCGACGCGATCGGGCACTTCGACTCGGTGACCAAGGCCGTGGTCGGGCTCGGGTCCTGGGCGAACGGGCAGTCCACGTTGTTCGACGCGATGGACGAGCAGGCTTGTGAGCAACTGCGCCGGCGCGGAGTGGTGGCGGAGATCTCCGGGGTGTTCGTGAACGCCGCCGGCGAACCGGTCCGGACCCCGGTGACCGAGCGGGTGATCGCGATCAACGCGGCCCAGATGGACGCGATCGACGAGGTGGTCGCGATCCCGTACGGCGTGGCGAAGGTGGAGGCCGTGCTGGCGGCGGTCCGCGGGGGGCTGGTGAACGGGCTGGTCACCCATACCCCGCTGGCGACGGCGCTGCTGGACGAGATCGCCTGACCCCGATGGGCGAGGTCGAGACGCAGTTGCCCGGCGGGACCGCGAACCGCGGCCGGGTGGTCCGGGTCGGCGACACCGTCCGCCGCCCACTCCGGCCGAGCGGCCCGGCCGTGCACCGGTTGCTCGATCACCTCGAACGGTCCGGATTCGACGGCGCACCACGATTCCTCGGCATCGACGAGCACGGCCGCGAGGTGCTGTCGTTCGTCCCCGGCGAGTCCGTCACCCCGCCGTACCCGGCCTGGTCGATGACGGACCAGGCGCTCGACAGCGTCGCCGTGCTCCTGCGCCGGTACCACGAGGCGGTGGCCGACTTCGTCCCCGAGGACGTCGCCTGGGCCGAGCCGGTACCCCGCGCGTACGTGGACGGCCTGGTCAGCCACAACGACCCGAACCTGGACAACATCGTCTTCCGCGACGGCACCGCGGTCGCCCTGATCGACTTCGACCTGGCCGGCCCGGGGTCCGCGTTGTGGGACGTGGCGACCGCGATCCGGCTCTGGGCCCCGCTCCGCCCCGAGCCCGACGTCGACGACCAACGCCGCGGCCGCACCCTGACCCGGCTCAAACGCTTCGCCGACAGCTACGGCCTCTCCCCCGAGGACCGCACCCGCCTGGTCGAAGCAGCCACCGACAACCACACCTGGTGCATGGACTACGTCCGCCGCCGGGCCGAAGCCGGCCACCCCTGGTTCCACCAAAGATGGTCCACCGGCGAAGCAGCCCTCACCGCCCGCACCAACACCTGGTTCGCCACCCAGGCCCAAACCCTCCACCAAGCCCTCCTGAACTGAGAGCCGGCCTCACCTCTCCCGCTCTTCGCGGAGCGCTTCCGCGACGAGGCGCCCTTCCTCGACGCCTTCGCGATAAGCGTCCTCGTACTTCCGGACCCCGTACGGCACGAATATCGCCATCCAACTCGGCCAGACCTTGAACGCGTCCAAGCCGGACACCACCACGATCGCCAGCCCGAGCAAGGTCAAGGCGATCACCGCCAACCCGCCGCGGCGCCCCAGTACCCGGGTGTCGTCGCCGACCAGCGGAGTCCTCGTCATCGCGCCGACCACGAAGAGCAACGCGGTCAGGGCGACTATCACGAGCAACGCGCCCGCGGCCCAGCGATTCCCGCCGACCCACACCTCGTCGTACCGCACGATGCGCACGCCCTGGACCGCCATGACGCCGGCGATCCCCAGATAGGCGACCAAACCTGGCCAGCTCAAACGAGGTGCCATGCGAATCTCCGGTTCTATGCGACTGCTGGAGATATCGCCCGCAGAGCTCCGTCGTTACCCGCGCGCCCCACACCCCACCACCCACGACCTCGAGCACGAACCCGCCACCTCCACCCCACACCCCGCCACCCGCCACCTTGAGCACGAACCCGCCACCCCACACCCCGCCACCCGCCACCTTGAGCACGAACCCGCCACCCCACACCGGGTCTGCTGTACGAGTAGGTGACATCTGTGCTGGCTTGCCGTGAGGCTGGCCTGGAAGGATGTTGCTGTGCCTAAGCCTTATCCCCGCGAGTTCCGTGACGATGTCGTTCGGGTGGCTCGTGACCGTGATCCCGGTGTGACGGTGGAGCAGATCGCCAAGGACTTCGGGGTGCACCCGATGACGTTGTTCAAGTGGCTGCGCCAAGCCGAGATCGATGAAGGCACCAAGCCGGGTGTGTCTCGTGGTGAGTCGGCCGAACTGCGCGAGGCGCGGCGGCGGATCAAGTTGCTGGAGCAGGAGAACGAGGTGCTGCGCCGTGCGGCGGCCTATCTGTCGCAGGCGCATCTGCCGGGAAAAGGCTCTACCCGCTCGTGAAGAGGCTGGCCGCGGACGGGATCCCCGTCGTGGTGACGTGCCGGGTGCTGAAGATCGCTCGCCAGCCGTACTACCGGTGGCTGGACCAGCCGGTCACCACCGCCGAGCTCGAGCAGGCTTATCGCGCGAACGCGTTGTTCGGCGCGCACCGCGACGACCCCGAGTTCGGTTACCGGTTCCTGGTCGACGAGGCCCGCGCCGCCGGCGTGTCGATGGCGGACCGGACCGCGTGGCGGATCTGCTCAGCGATGGGCTGGTGGAGCGCGTTCGGCAAGAAGCGGAGCAAGAACGGTAAGAAGCCTGGTCCGCCGGTCCACGACGATCTCGTGCGTCGTGATTTCACCGCGCAGGCACCCAATCGGTTGTGGCTGGCCGACATCACCGAACACCGCACCGGCGAAGGCAAGCTCTACTTGTGCGCGGTCAAGGACGTCTACTCCAACCGGATCGTGGGCTACTCCATCGACTCCAGGATGAAGTCCCGCCTCGCCGTGGCCGCGCTGAACAGCGCCGTCGCCCGCCGCGATGGGGTCGCCGGCTGCGTGCTGCACACCGACCGCGGGACGCAATTTCGGTCCAGGAAATTCGTGCACGCACTCGGCCGCGACGGCCTGGTCGGCTCGATGGGCCGGGTCGGGGCCGCCGGTGACAACGCCGCGATGGAAAGCTTCTTCGCGCTGCTGCAGAAGAATGTTCTCGACCGGCGCACCTGGTCCACGCGCGACGAACTCCGCGTCGCGATCGTGAGCTGGATCGAACGGACCTACCACCGCCGCCGCCGGCAAACCGCCCTCGGCCGATTGACCCCCATCGAATACGAAACAATCATGACCACACCGGCCAGTCAGGCCGCGTGACCGAAACTGTCACCTATCCGTGCAGCAGACCCCAAAGACGCCCCCCTCAGGTGGCACGAAGCCTCGACCCCACACCCCGCTACCGGCGACTTTGAGCACGAACCCGCCACCGCCACCCCGCCGCCGGCGACTTTGAGCACGAACCCGCCACCCCCACTCCCGCCACCGCAACTTTGAGCACGAACCCGCCACCCCAACTCACCCCAAACGACCGACCCGCGCACAAAGTCGAGCCGGCACCACTGACCCGCGCACAAAGACGTCCAGGTCAGGTGGCACGAAGCCTCGCCCCACAACCGCCACCCTCGTACCGTCCCGCGCCTCGCCAACGCCGACTTTGAGCACGAACCCGCCACCCCAACCCACCACAAACGACCGACCCGCGCACAAAGTCGAGCCAGTGCGACCGAGCCGCGCACAAAGTCGGCGCCGAGGGAGGCGAGGGAGGCGAGGTGTTACCCGTGGGTGGGGGTGCGCCTGGGATGCCGGAGAATGTGCGGGTGAGCGCGCGCGTCGTCCTGCTGGCCGGTCCTTCGGGGACCGGGAAGTCTCATCTCGCCGAGTTGGTGGGGTTGCCGGTGGTGCGGCTGGACGACTTCTACCGGGACGGGGACGACGAGGCGATGCCGCGGTCGTCGCTCGGCATCATCGACTGGGACGATCCGTACTCGTGGGACGCCGGGCGGGCCGTGGACGCGTTGGAGCGGCTGTGTACGACGGGGTCGGCGGACATGCCGATCTACGACATCGCCGTGGACGCGACGGTGGGTCACCGCGTCGTGACGACCGAGGGTCAGGCACTGGTGATTGCCGAGGGCATCTTCGCGGACCAGATCGTCGGCGAACTGAGGTCCCGCGAACTGCTCGCCGCCGCGATCTGCGTCCGGCACCACCGCGTGGTCACCTTCCTGCGCCGGTTCCAGCGCGATCTCCGCGAGCACCGCAAACCACCGCTCACGTTGCTCCGCCGCGGACTGCGGCTCCTCCGGGACGATCCCCGCGTCGTCCGCCGCTGTCTCGACGCCGGCTGCGAACCCCTCCACCCGAAGGCCGCCCGCCGCCGCATCACCGAGCTCCTCGCCACCACCCGGGCCCGCTGACCGCCAGGGAGTCAGGTGTGGTTTGCCTGGGGTTCACCTGGATCTGATCCGATCGGCTTCGAATTCCCTGGAGCCGTGGAGGAACCGTGAGGCGGAAGGCCGTTGCGTCGAGCTGTGCCGTACTGACGGCCGCGGTCCTCGGGCTGACCGGGTGCGCCGGTGGGGACGCGGGTGCCTCGACGACGACCCGGGACGTGGCCGGTACCGCGCCTGAGGTGAACGCCGCACCCACCGCGCCGACCGGCCTGGCGGCGCAGATCGTCGTCCCGAAGGGCTACGCCGCGGATCCGCGGGGATCGAGCGGGACGTTCGACCTGCAGACCTTCCTCGCGTCCATCTCGCCGGCCCCGCCCGAGGACCGCGCGCTGCTGCTCAACGCGGGGTTCAAGACCGGGTACCAGGCCGTCCGGGTCAGCCCGGATCGGCGCAAGCAGTACACCGTGCAGCTCTTCCGGACCAGCTCGAACCGGCAGGCGAAGAACCTCCAACTCGGCCTGTGGAACCAGAGCTCGCACAGCAAGAAGTTCTCCGTACCGGGGGTTCCGCAGGTCTTCAGCGACCAGCGGGTCGTGGTCACGGGCACGGTCAACCGGTCCGAGGCGATCGCCGAGACCAGCTTCGTCGTCGGCACCACCGTGGTCCGGACCAAGGTGAGCGAGGTCGGCGCCGTCGGCGGCACCCTGACTCCGGACGTCACCTTGGCCACGACCGTCGCCCAGCAGCAGCATCTTCGGCTCGCCCGGCCCGCCGCCGGGTAGCTCCCGCGCTACCCACGGCCGGTCGTCGGCACCCTGTCCGGGCGCGACGGCAATCCCTACCGTCGTGGCCATGACAACTTCAGCCAGGCTCGGGGCGATCGGATGGATCGCCGGGGTGGTGCAGTTCTTCGCGGTGATGGTGATCGTCGAGCTCGCCTGGGAGTCGCCGTACAGCTGGGCGGACAACAACATCAGCGATCTCGGCAACGTGACCTGCGGCGAGTTCGGCGGCCGGTCCGTCTGCTCGCCCTTGCACGACCTGATGAACGTCTCGTTCGTACTCGGCGGCGTCCTCATCGTCGGCGGGGTGCTGCTCACCTCCACCGCCTGGCCCCGGGGTGCCGTCGCGATCATCACCAGGCTGTTGCTGGCAGCAACGGGTTTCGGCTGGGCCGTCGCAGGACTGTGGCCGGCCGACGTCAACGAGGACATGCACGTCCTGGGCGGCGCGGTCATCATCTTCCTCTGCGGCAACGCGGCCCTGCTCCTGGCCGGGTTCCTGCGCACCGGGACCCCGATCAGCCGCACCCGCTGGTACGCCGCGGGATTCGGCGCGCTCGGTCTGGCCGCGATGGTGCTGCACTTCGGCGGTCACGGCCTCGGTCTCGGGACCGGCGGGATGGAACGCGTGACCGCCTACGGAGTACCGCTGTGGCTGCTACTGACCGGAGTCTTCGTGCTCCGGTCAGGCGGCGATGAGGTCGGCGAAGTCCGGCAGCGTCGTACCGGTCTGCACAGCGCTCGGCACTGACTCCAGGGCCCGGCCGGATCAGCCGCCGAGACCGGTACCGCTTTGCCGTCCGGTTTGCGGGCGATGCGCGGTCGGCCGCTCGCCCGAGGCGTCGGGCTTACCGAAAGCCGCCGGGGAAGCTGCCCGGCCAGGCGTTCCTGGGGTCACCGATGCCCCCAGGAAGCGGTTCGGGTTGTTCCGATCGGCCGCGTTGATGTGCTGCACCGCCCGGCTCCTGGCTTCGTCGCGCGCCTTCGGATCCCGGTCGTTCGGGGGCTCGACCAGCGGTCGCCACGACGACCCCATGGCACGGCGATCCTTCACGCCGGTCTGAGGGTCATAGACCACCGTCTGCTTCATCCGGTAGTCGACGAAGTTGTACAGATCCGTGAGCGGCGCCGACTGGGCCGCCAACTGGGTCAGCCGCACCTTGTCGGCGTCGTCGAGCTTCGACCACTGCCAGTCGTCGCCCAGACTACTGACCACCGCGGCCCGGCAGCCGGCCGCGTCGGCGTACAGATGCGGATCGCCCCAGCCTTGGCTGCCTGCCCGGGCGTGGTCGTCGGGGTACGACTGGCGCAGCAGGTCCATGAACGCGCGTTGGTCAAGCGGCAAAGTACGCTCCTCGGCCGGGGGTCGTGAGAACCGGCCCAGGATCCCAGGTCGCGGGGGCAGAACGCAGTGGTCAGGCGGTGATGCGGTCGATGATCAACCTGTGGTCCGGCGCCGTCGAACCGATCTCCACTGCGCTCGCCAGTACTTCCAGAGCCCGGTCGAAGCGTGCGGTGTCCTCGGTGTGCAGGGTCATCAGCGGCTGTCCTTCGGTGACCTGGTCGCCCGGCTTGGCGTGCAGCTCGACCCCCGCGACGTCGGACACCGGGTCCTCCTTGCGCGCCCGGCCGGCCCCGAGCCGCCACGCGGCCACGCCGACCGCCATCGCGTCCAGCTTGGTCAGCACACCGGACGACTCCGCCTTGATCACCTGCTGTTCCGGAGCCACCGGCAGCGGGGCGTCCACGTCGCCGCCCTGGGCCGCGATCATCCGGCGCCACACGTCCATCGCGGAACCGTCCCGCAGCTTCTCCGCCGGATCCACGTCCGTGACCCCGGCCGCGGCCAGCATCTCGGTCGCCAGCGCCACGGTCAGCTCGACAACGTCACCCGGCCCACCACCGGCGAGGACCTCGAGCGACTCGCGGACCTCGAGCGAGTGGCCCGCGGTCAGGCCGAGCGGTGTCGACATGTCGGTCAGCAACGCGACCGTGTTCACACCCTCATCGGTGCCGAGAGCAACCATCGTCTCGGCCAGCTCGCGGGCGTGGGCGAGCTCCTTCATGAACGCGCCGGTGCCGACCTTCACGTCCAGGACGAGCGCGCCGGTGCCCTCGGCGATCTTCTTGCTCATGATCGAGCTGGCGATCAGCGGGATCGCCTCGACGGTACCGGTCACGTCGCGCAGGGCGTACAGCTTCTTGTCCGCCGGGGCCAGCCCGTCGCCGGCCGCGCAGATCACCGCGCCGACATCCTCGAGCTGGCGCATCAGCTCGTCGTTCGACAGCGCGGCCCGCCAGCCGGGGATCGACTCCAGCTTGTCCAGCGTGCCGCCGGTGTGGCCGAGACCGCGCCCGGACAGCTGCGGGACGGCGACCCCGCAGGCCGCGACCAACGGGGCCAGCGGCAACGTGATCTTGTCGCCGACGCCGCCGGTGGAGTGCTTGTCCGCGGTCGGCCGGGACAGCTTGGCGAAGTCCATCCGCTCCCCGGAGGCGATCATCGCCGTGGTCCAGCGGGCGATCTCGCGCCGGTCCATCCCGTTCAGCAGGATCGCCATCGCCAGCGACGCCATCTGCTCGTCGGCGACGTCGCCGCGGGTGTACGCCGCGATCACCCAGTCGATCTGGTCGTCGGTCAGCTCGCCCTTGTCCCGCTTGGTGCGGATCACGTCGACCGCGTCGAACATGCGCTAGTCCTCCAGGTCCTCGGGCCCGAACGCGTCGGGCAACAGCTCCCGCAACGGCCGCGGGCCGCTCGGGGTTTCCAGCAGCAGGCCGGGCCCGCCGTTCTCGTGCAGCAACTGCCGGCACCGGCCGCACGGCGTCAGCAGCTCACCGTCGTGGTCCACGCAGGTGAACGCGACCAGCCGGCCCCCGCCGGTCCGGTGCAGCTCCGACACCAGCCCGCACTCGGCGCACAGGGTCAGCCCGTACGACGCGTTCTCCACGTTGCACCCGGCAACGATCCGGCCGTCGTCCGCGTACGCCGCGGCGCCGACCGCGAACCCGGAGTACGGCGCGTAGGCGCGGCCCATCACCTCGACCGCGGCCGCCCGCAAGGCGGCCCAGTCGATCGGGTCCGCGCTACTCGGTGACGTACGGCTCACCGTCGGCCTTCGGAGCTCGGACCCGGCCGACCAGTCCGGCGACGGCGATGATGGTGGCCAGGTACGGCGCCATCAGCAGCAGCTCGCCCGGGATCGGGGTCTGGATGATCTGCAGCTGGGACTGCAACTGGGTGGCGAAGCCGAAGAACAGCGCGGCCACCATCGCGCCGATCGGGTGCCAGCGGCCCATGATCAACGCGGCCAGCGCGATGAACCCGTTGCCCGCGGTCATCTCCTTGGAGAACGAGCCCGCGTACCCGACGGTGAAGAACGCGCCGCCGAGCCCGGCCAGTACGCCGGCCCAGAGCACCGCGGAGTACCGGACCCGCTTGACCTTGATACCGACCGTGTCGGCTGCCTTCGGGTGCTCGCCGACCGCGCGGACCCGCAGGCCCCACCGGGTCTCGAACAGCACGAACGTGACCACGGCGACCGCGATGTACGTCAGGTACACGAGCACGGTCTGCTGGAACAGGATCGGCCCGATGAACGGGATGTCGCCGAGCAGCGGGATCTTCACCGCGGACAACACCTCGGGGGTGTTCAGGTTCTGCGCGTCGTCCTGCAGGAACTGGTCGAACAGGTACCCGGTGATACCGGACGCGAAGACGACCAGGACGACACCGAGGACCACCTGGTTGACCAGGTACTTGATCGAGAACACGGCCAGCAGCGAGGCCATCAGGACCCCGGTCACCGCGGCCGCGATCAACGCCGCCACCTGGCTGCCGGTCGTACTGGAGACGACGGCCGCGGTGAACGCGCCGACCAGGAACTGGCCCTCGATCGCGATGTTGATGACGCCGGCCCGCTCGCACAGCACCCCGGCCAGCGCGCCGAGGATCAGCGGGGTGGCGAAGTTCAGCGTGCCCTGAAACTGGTTGGCCAGCGGGAAGGTCTTGCCCGCGGCGGCCCAGCACAGGAACGAGCCGATGAAGCAGATCCCGAGCAGGGTGGCCAGGTAGCCGGAGTACGACTGCGGCACGCGGCGCAGGACGTACGCGCCGGCGGCGATGATGCCGAGGATCCCGAGGATCAGCGCGGTCGCCTGGGCCGGGACGCCGAGCAGGTTGTTCTGCAGGTCGCCGGAGACGAGCTGGAAGGTGGCCTTGCCGCCGTTGGTGAAGATCGCCAGCAGCAGCCCGATCAGGGCGAACACCACCATCAGGCCGCCGACGCGCAACCGGCGGGTCCGCTCGGCCGGCGCCTCGATCGCGGCCGGGGCCGGTTCCCGGACGGTGTCCTGGGTCGTGGTCGTCTCGCTCATCCGTTCCAGCCTTTCGCGAGGACGGGCCCGGTCCCACGTTCCTTCGGCAGGAACCGGAAGATCGAGCGCACCAGCGCCGGGGCCGCGACGAACAGCACGATCACGGCCTGCAGGACGGTGGTCAGGGTCAGCGGCGTCTGGGTCTGCAGCTGCATCTGCAGGCCGCCCGCGTTCAGCGCGCCGAACAGCAGCCCGGCGAGCACTGTCCCGAGTGGCGTACCTCGGCCGAGCAGCGCGACCGTGATCGCGTCGAACCCGACCGTCGCGGCGACGCCGTCGGTCAGCGGCAGATCGGTCCCGAGCACCTGCTGGGTACCGGCCAGGCCGGCCAACGCACCGGCGGTCACCATCGCGATGATGTACGCCCGGCCGACCGACATGCCCGCGGTCCGGGACGCGTCCGCGTTCGCACCCACCGCGCGCAGCTCGAAGCCGATCGTGGAGCGGTTCAGCAGCCACCAGACGAAGACCGCGGCCAGCAGCGCGAGGATGAAGCCGCCGTGCAGCCGGGTGTCACCGAACTGGGGGTACTGCGCGTTCGGGTCGGCGATCGGGCTGATCGGGTCCTCGCGGCCGGGCCGCTTGAACGTCGTTGTCGTCAGCAACCACTGGAGCAGGTAGATGGCGACGTAGTTGAGCATGATCGTGACGATCACCTCGTGCGCCCCGGTCCGCGCCTTCAGGACGCCGACCACGCCGCCCCAGAGCGCGCCGCCGACCAGGCCGCCGATGATCGCGAGCAGCAGGTGCAGCACCGGCGGCAGCTGCCAGGCGAAGCCGATGTAGGCGGCCAGGATCGCGCCCATGATCAGCTGGCCCTGGGCGCCGATGTTGAACAGCCCGGTCCGGAACGCCAGCGAGACGGCCAGACCGCCGCAGATCAACGGGGTCGCCTGGGTGAGCGACTCGGTGATCGGGTCGATCCCGCCGATCGCGCCGACGACCAGCGCCTTGTACGCCTCGCCGACCGCGGTCAGCGCCGCCGACACGGTGTCCATCGGCGCGGCGCCGAAGTACTTGACCGCGGCCTGCACCTGGTCGTCGCCGATGATGATCAGGACCGCACCGACGACCAGCGCCAGCACGATCGCGCTCAGCGAGACCAGGCCCTGGACCGCCCAGTTCGGCAGCCCGCTGCGCTGCGAACCGGCGGGCGGGCCGGCCGGGGCCGGGGCCCGCTCGGTGACAGTGTCGTTGCTCATCTAGATGGTTCCCAACGTGGTCGGGTGCTCGGTGGCCTCCGCTTGCGCCTCACTCTTGGAGGCGCCGGCCATCATCAGGCCCAGCTCGTCGCGCGGGGTGTCGGCGGGGACGACGCCGACCACCTTGCCGCGGTACATCACCGCGACCCGGTCGGCCAGCGCGGCGATCTCGTCCAGCTCGGTGGACACGATCAGCACCGCGGTCCCGCGGTCCCGCTCCTCGACGATCCGGGTGTGCAGGAACTCGATCGAGCCGACGTCGACACCGCGGGTCGGCTGCGAGGCGACCAGCAGCTTCAGCGGCCGGGACAGCTCCCGGGCCAGCACGACCTTCTGCTGGTTGCCGCCGGACAGCGACGAGGTGGACAGCTCGACGCCCTGGGTACGGATGTCGAACTCCTCCACCCGGGCCTCGGCGTTCTTGTGGATCTCGTCGGTCCGCAGCGAGAGCCCCTTGCCGAACGGCTCCCGCCGGAACAGGTCGAGGACCAGGTTCTCGGCGACCGAGAACGGCCCGACGAACCCGTCGTGACCGCGGTCTTCGGGGACGTACCCGATGCCCGCGTCCAGCCGTTGCCTGGTACTCGCGGTGGTCAGGTCCTTGCCGTCCAGGCTGATCCGCCCGGCCGCGACCGGGCTGAGCCCGAGCAGCGCCTCGGCGAGCTCGGTCTGGCCGTTGCCCTGGACACCGGCCACCGCGAGGATCTCGCCGGCCCGGACCTCCAGGTCCACGGCATCGACGGCGGTGAACCCGCGCTCGTCGATGACGGTGAGCCCCTCGACCATCAGGACCGGCTCGCCGGGCTGGGCCGGTTCCTTGTCCACCACCAGGTCGACGGCGCGGCCGACCATCAGCTCGGCCAGCTCTTCCTCGGTCGCGGACGGCTCGGCGTTGCCGACCACCTTGCCGCGGCGGATCACGGTGATGGTGTCCGCGATCGCCTTGACCTCCTTGAGCTTGTGGGTGATGAAGACGATCGACGTCCCGCTCTCCTTGAGCCGCCGCATCACCTCGATCAGCTCGTCGATCTCGGCCGGGGTGAGCACGGCCGTCGGCTCGTCCAGGATCAGTACCTTGGCGTCGTTGGTGAGCGCCTTGATGATCTCCACCCGCTGTTGCACCCCGACCGGGATGTTCTCCACCAGCGCGTCCGGGTCCACCTCGAACCCGTACCGCTCGGACAGCTGGGTGACGAGCGCCTGCGCCCGCTTGCGGTCCAGCACGCCGGCGCCGCGGGTGTTCTCCCGGCCGAGCATGATGTTCTCGGCGACGGTGAACACCGGGACGAGCATGAAGTGCTGGTGCACCATGCCGATGCCGTGCGCGATCGCGTCACTGGGCGAGGTGATCTTCACCTTCTCGCCGTCGACCAGGATCTCGCCGGAATCGGGCTGCAACAGCCCGTACAGCATGTTCATCAGGGTGCTCTTGCCGGCACCGTTCTCACCGAGCAGACAGTGGATCTCACCGGGCTCGATCACCAGGTCGATGTGGTCGTTGGCGACCAGGGAGCCGAAACTCTTGGTCAGCCCCGAGAGCTCGAGATGCATGCGGGCAGCCTTCCTTCAGACGGCGAGCCAGGAAGGCCACCCGGTCGGGGCGGTCTTCCTGGCTCGCACCGTACTACGCGGTGACGCCTACCTTCAGGAGGCTTTCGGCTGCGCCTTGGACTCGATGGTGATCTTGCCGCCGATGATGTCGGCCTTGATCTGGTCGAGCTCCGACTTCAGCTCGGCCGGCACCTTGCTGTCGAACTCGTGGAACGGCGCCAGCGAGGTGCCGCCGTTCTCCAGCGTGCCGATGAACTGGCTGTTGTCGAACTTGTTGTCGACGACGGAGACGATCGCGTCCTCGACGGCGACGTCCATGCCCTTCTTGACGCTGCTGATCAGGACCGAGCAATACTCCGCGGCGCTCTCGCAGCCGTCGGTGTCGACCCAGATCGCGTTGACCTTGCCGTTGCTCGCCTTGGCCGCCTGCAGCCCGCCCAGACCGGCCGGACCGGCCACCGGGAAGATGATGTCGGCGCCCTGGGTGATCAGGTTCTGGGCGGTGTTCTGGCCCTTCGCCTTGTCCTCGAAGTCACCGGTGAACAGACCGGCCTGCTTCGCGTCGTCCCAGCCGAGCACCTGGACGTTCTTGCCCTTCTGCTTGTTGTAGTACCGCACGCCCTCGGCGAAGCCGTCCATGAAGATCGTGACCGGCGGGATCTTGATGCCGCCGTAGGTGCCGACCTTGCCGGTCTGCGACATCGCCGCGGCCAGGTAACCCGCCTGGAAGCTGGACTGTGCGGTGTTGAAGCCGAGCGGCTTGACGTTGGCGATCGGCTGGGCCGGGGCCGAGTCGACGATCGCGAACTTGATGCCCTCGTTGGCCTTGGCCGCCTTGTCGGTGGCGTCCTCGAGCTTGAAGCCGACCGAGACGATGACGTTGCATCCGGCCGTCACCATCGCCTGCATGTTGGTCGGGTAGTCGTTGTCCGACTTCGACTCGGCCTTGACCTCGGTCAGCCCCTTCTCCTTCACGGCGGCCTGCAGGCCGGCGTAGGAGGTCTGGTTGAACGACTTGTCGTCGAAACCACCCGAGTCGGAGACCATGCAGGCCTTGAAGTCCTTGTTGGCGCCCCCGGCAGCCGAGTCCTCGGTCGGCTTGCTGCCACAAGCGGCGACGGCGAGCGTTGTCACGCCCACGATCGCCAGTCCCCGCACGTACTTCTTCACCGGACGTCTCCTTCGTCGACCAGATTCCCTTGCCCGGCGCGCCTACCAGCGTGCCGCATCCGCAGACTATAGGGGCCGGTCGGCGTTCCCAGAACGCCAAAGGGGCCTCGATACCGGAAAGTGACCGGCGCTTTCGTCACAATTCTGAAACTTCTCCGGTCTGGCTACCGTCCGCGCGGCGTGAATCACCATCCGCACCCCTACCCTGCCCGCGGCCGTCGCGATAGGTCAGTCGCCGTCACTTTCTGTGATCGTCGCCAAGGGCCCTCCCGTCCTCACGAAGCCCGAATGCGAAGATCGACAGATGACGACATCGCCCCAGCCGCTGCTCGCGGACCTGAAGGCGCGGGTGGAGGCGGTGCGAGAGGAAGCCATCGCCGTCCGCCGTGACCTGCACGCCCATCCCGAACTCGGCTGGCACGAGGTCCGCACGACCGAGCAGATCAGGCAACAACTGCTCGCCGCCGGCCTGTCACCCCAGGTACTCCCCACCGGCACCGGTCTGATCTGCGATGTCGGCTCCGGTGACACCTGCGTAGCGCTCCGCGCTGACATCGATGCCCTTCCGGTCCCCGACGCGATCGAAGCCCCGTGGCGTTCGACCCTGGACGGAGTGGCCCACGCGTGCGGGCACGACGTCCACACCGCCGCGTTGGTCGGCGCCGCCCTGGTCCTGGCCCGGATGGCCTCCGAAGGCCTGCTCGATCGCCGAGTACGCCTGATCTTCCAGCCGGCCGAAGAGGTCATGCCCGGCGGAGCCCTCGGCGTCATCGCGGCGGGTGGCCTCGAAGGCGTCCACCGCATCTACGGCCTGCACTGCGACCCTCGCCTCCAGATCGGCCAGTTCGGTCTCCGGGTCGGCGCGCTGACCGCGGCCTCGGACCGGGTACTGGTCCGGCTGCGCGGAGCGGGCGGGCATACGTCGCGGCCGCACCTGACCGGCGATCTCGTGTACGCGTTGGCGACCCTGGTGACACAGTTGCCTGCGGCACTCTCCCGCCGGGTGGACCCGCGAGCCGGGATGTCCCTGGTGTGGGGCCGCATCACGTCCGGGTCCGCGGCCAACGCGATCCCGGCGCGAGGCGAGGCCGAGGGGACGTTGCGGAGCTTGGACGTTGGCGCTTGGCGCCAGGCGGCCGAGCTGCTCCCCGAGTTGGCGGAGCACCTGGTCGCGCTGTACGGGGTGTCGGTGGATACCGAGGTAACTCACGGAGTGCCGCCGGTGATGAACGACGCGGGCGCGATCGACGTACTCCGGTCCGCGGTGCAGCTGAGCCTGGGCGCGGACGCGGTGGCGTCGACCGATCAGAGCCTGGGCGGGGAAGACTTCGCCTGGTACCTGGAGCACGTGCCGGGCGCGATGGCACGACTCGGGGTCCGGCCGGTAGGGGTCGAGACGGCCGCGGACCTGCACACCCCAGGGTTCAACCCGTCAGAACACGCGATCGCCTTGGGAACAACGGTCCTGGTGTCATCGGCCTTGCTGGATTGAGCGGATCTCCACCACTCACCAACCATCGGTGCCCGCATTCGCCGACGCTCAGGCCGGCGTTGATCGGCCCGGCAACGGGCAGTTGATGAGTGGTGGGCGTCCGCCTAGAACGTGTCCGCCGGTACGTAGACGCCCCACACGTCCCGCAGCGCGTCACAGACCTCGCCGACCGTCGCCCGGGCCTTCAGCGCGGCCTTCATCGGGTACAGGCAGTTGTCCGACCCTTCGGCCGCCTTCTTCAGCTCCGCCAGCGCGGCATCGACGGCGTCCTGATCACGCTCGGCCCGCAGCTTCGCCAGCCGCTCCACCTGCTGGGCCTCGATCGCCGGGTCCACGCGTAGTGGTTCGTACGGTTCCTCCTCCGCGACCGTGAAGCGGTTCAGACCGACCACGACACGTTCGGCCGAGTCGATCTCCTGCGCGATCCGGTACGCCGACCGCTCGATCTCCTGTTTCTGGAAGCCTTTCTCGATCGCGGCCACGGCACCGCCGTACTCCTCGACCTGGTCCATCAACTCCAGCGCCGCCTTCTCCACCTCGTCGGTGAGCGACTCGACGACGTACGACCCCGCGAACGGATCCACCGTCGCCGTCACGTCGGTCTCATAGGCCAACACCTGCTGGGTACGCAGCGCCAGCCGCGCCGCCTTCTCGGTCGGTAGCGCGATCGCCTCGTCGTAGGAGTTGGTGTGCAGCGACTGAGTTCCACCGAGTACCGCGGCCAGTCCCTGGACGGCGACGCGGACCAGGTTCACCTCGGGCTGTTGGGCCGTCAGCTGGACCCCCGCCGTCTGGGTGTGGAAGCGGAGCATCATCGACTTCGGGTTCTTCGCGCCGAACTCCTCCCGCATCACCCGGGCCCAGATCCGCCGGGCCGCGCGGAACTTCGCGACCTCCTCGAGCAACGTCGTCCGCGAAACGAAGAAGAACGACAGCCGCGGCGCGAACTCGTCCACGTCCAGCCCGGACGCGACCGCGGCCCGGACGTACTCGATCCCGTCGGCGAGGGTGAACGCGATCTCCTGCGCGGGCGTCGCACCCGCCTCGGCCATGTGGTAGCCGGAGATCGAGATCGTGTTCCAGCGCGGCAGGTCCGCCTTGCAGTACGCGAAGATGTCGCTGATCAGCCGCAGCGACTCCTTCGGCGGGTAGATGTAGGTGCCGCGGGCGATGTACTCCTTGAGCACGTCGTTCTGGATCGTCCCGGTCAGCTTGTCGCCGGCGACGCCCTGCTCCTCGGCCACCAGTTGGTAGAGCAGGAGCAGCACCGAGCCGGGCGCGTTGATCGTCATCGACGTGGACACCTGGTCGAGCGGGATCCGGTCGAACAGCACCCGCATGTCGTCGATCGAGTCGATCGCCACCCCGACCTTGCCGACCTCGCCGTGCGCGATCGGGGCGTCCGAGTCGTACCCCATCTGGGTCGGCAGGTCGAACGCGACCGACAGGCCCATCGTGCCGTGCTCGATCAGCCGGTGGTACCGCTGGTTCGACTCGGCGGCCGTCCCGAACCCGGCGTACTGGCGCATGGTCCACGGCCGGGCCGTGTACATGCTCGGGTAGACCCCGCGGGTGAACGGGTACTGCCCGGGCTCGCCCAGCTTCTCGGCCGGCTCGAACCCGGCCAGCCGCTCGGGTCCGTACACCGCCTCGAAGTCCCAGCCCGACTCGGTCTGATGGCTCATTCCCCCACCGTAAGGCGACCACACCGCCCACTGGTATCGGCGTAGCGGGTGAGATCGCGCACGCGAACTGTTGACTTGTGACCTGGGTCACAGGAGTCTGCCGACAGATCCACCGTCGACCGGGGAGGGGCGACATGCGCAGATCTACGGTTCTCATCGCGGCACTCGGACTGATCGCGGGCGGACTGGCCGCCGGATCACAGGCCACCGCCGCACCACCACCGTCCGGGGGTGACGGCCTCGAGGTGTACGTCGGTGAGGTCGGCCCGGGCCAGTTGCAGAAGCTCAGCGAAGCCGGCCTGGACCGCGAGGACGTCGCGACCGAGAAGGGGGCGAACGGCAAGGTCAAGGTCGAGGTCGTCGTCACCGATCGGCAGGCGGCCAAGCTCCGTTCCGAGGGCGTCGACCTGACCGTGAAGAAGGTGAAGGGCCGGGACGCGTCGCAGGAGGCGGCGCGCCAGGCCCAGGCCGGGAACACGGTGTTCCGCTCGTACAGCGAGCCCGGCGGGATCCGCGACGAGCTGATCGCGACCGCGCGGGACCACCCGGGGACGGCCAAGCTGGTCAACCTCGGCCGGACTGTGAACGGCCAGAGCCTGCTCGCCGTCAAGGTCACCAAGAACGCCCGCACCACCCAGGACGGCAAGCGACCGGCGGTCCTGTACGCCGGTGCGCAGCACGCGCGCGAGTGGATCACGCCCGAGATGGTCCGCCGGTTGATGCACCACTTCCTCGACAACTACGGCACCAACACCGAGCTGACGAAACTGGTCGACACCACCGAGCTGTGGTTCGTGCCGGTCGCGAACCCGGACGGGTACGACTTCACCTTCACCGAGGGCAACCGGTTGTGGCGCAAGAACCTGCGCGACAACGACGGCAACGGCAGCATCGTGGTCGGCGACGGCGTCGACCTGAACCGCAACTTCGCGGTCAAGTGGGGGTACGACAACGAGGGCTCGTCGCCGGATCCGAGCAGCGACACGTACCGCGGGCGCGGGCCGAACTCGGAGCCGGAGACGAAGGCGCTCGACGGGTTGTTCCGGCGGATCGGGTTCACCCACTTCGTCAACTACCACTCGGCGGCCGAGTTGCTGCTGTACGGGATCGGCTGGCAGGTCAGTACGCCGTCACCGGACGACGTGATCAACGAGGCGATGGCCGGGGACGACGCGAATCCCGCGATCCCCGGGTACGACCCGGACATCTCGGCCGAGCTGTACACCACCAACGGCGACACGGACACGCACGCCACGGTCAAGTACGGGACCCTCGGGTTCACGCCGGAGATGACGACCTGTCAGACCGTGTCGGCCGCGGACCCGAACGACCAGTGGCTGCCCGAGGACTGCGTCAGCGTGTTCACGTTCCCCGACGACGAGGCGCTGATCCAGGCCGAGTTCGCCAAGAACATCCCGTTCGCGTTGTCGATCGCGAAGTCCGCACACGACCCGGACGACCCGGTCTCGGTGGTCGGCCGGACGGCGCCCGACCTGGTGGCCGACCCGTTCGCGGTCTCGTACGGCACCACCCAGCCGGTCGCGGTGACGGCGAAGCGGGCGCTGAAGAACCTGCGGATGAACTACCGGGTCAACGGTGGCCGCACGGTGAGCGACAAGGTGGCGGAGTGGAAGGGCGGCGAGCGGTACGGCGGTACGCACGACGACTACTACGCCGAGTTCCGCGGGACCGTCCGCAGGACCAGACCGGGTGACTCCGTGGAGGTGTGGTTCAGCGGGGTCAAGCCGGGCAAGGGACCGGTCAGCAGCGAGCACTTCACGTACAAGGTCGCGACGGACATCGGCGGGGACGTGCTGATCCTGTCGGCCGAGGACGTCACCGGTGCCAGCCCGGCCCAGGGCGTGACGAGCTCCAAGTACGCCGCGAGCTACGCCGCCGCGTTGACGGCCGCGGGCCGGACGTCCGACGTGTACGACGTGGACACCAACAACCGGGTCGCACCGCACCACCTCGGCGTGCTGTCGCATTACAAGGCTGTCGTCTGGGAGCACGGCGACGACATCATCACGCGCGACGTCGGCCAGCCGGGCGGTACCGCCGCCGAGCTGGCGCTGGATCTCGAGTTGAGCGTCCGCGACTACCTGAACGAAGGCGGCAAGCTGCTCTACACGGGCAAGTACGCCGGCTTCGCCTCCGGTGCGGACGGCCTGTACTTCTACAACCCGTTCGAGGAGGAGCAGGGCGAGTGCACGGCTCAGCAGTACCCGTGTCTCCCGTTGCTGAACGACTTCCAGCAGTACTGGTTGGGGGCGTACAACTACGTCGACAACAGCGGTACCGATGCGGGCACCGGACAGCCGTACCCGCTGAGTGGCGCAAGCGGTGCGTTCAACGGGTTCAGCGGGACCCTCAACGGTGGCGACTCCGCGAACAACCAGGACCACACGGCGGCGTTCGTCCTCACGTCGAGCCTGCTGCCGCCACGGCAGTTCCCACAGTTCGCCAGCTCGGCCGCGCTCAAGTGGCAGCGCCCTGGTTCGGCACCGTTCGAGCCGGTCACCGGGACGCAGTACGTCTACAGCCAGCGGGCGGACGTCAGCTACAAGCGGCTGACCCGCACGGTGGACCTCACCGGCGGGACCAGCGGCTCGCTGTCGTTCAAGATGTCGTACAACACCGAGGCGGACTGGGACTACGTGTTCGTCGAGGCGCACACCGTTGGCCAGGACGACTGGACGACGCTGCCGGACACGAACGGCCACACGCAGCAGGACACGGGCCAGAGCTGCGCGTCCGGCTGGGTCCAGCTGCACCCACAGCTCGCTCACTACCAGGGGGCGGACTGCTCTCCGACCGGGACGACCGGGGCCTGGAATGCGGCGTCGGGAGCCAGTTCGGGCTGGCAGGACTGGAACATCGACCTCACGCCGTACGCCGGCAAGCAGGTCGAGGTCTCGATCACCTACGCGAGTGACTGGGGGACGCAGGGCCTCGGCACGTTCGTCGACGACACCACGGTGACCATCGACGGCACCGCCAGGGCGCAGACGTCGTTCGAGACCGACCTCGGCGGCTGGGTGGTGTCGGGCGCACCCACCGGTTCGGCGCCGAACCCGAACGACTGGATCCGGACGCCGACCGCCTTCGACGAGGGCGCCGGCGTGACGACGCGGGACACCGTGTTCGTCGGCTTCGGCGCGGAGGGCCTGACCACACAGGCGATGCGCACCGACCTGATCCGCCGCTCGATGAACCACCTGCTCGGCGCACCCCGGCCGTAGCCGATGCCTGGGGGTCCTGGTCGAATACATCCGGCCAGGACCCCCGGCTTTCTACCATCGAGCATGGCAATCGACTTGTTCGCAGGCATCCCGGTCACCGACTTCGCGAAGTCCCTGGCGTGGTACGAACGCCTCCTCGGCACCCCACCGAGCTTCTTCCCGAACGACATCGAAGCGGTCTGGGCGCTGGGCGATCACCGCTACGTCTACATCGTCGAGCTCCCCGACCACGCCGGCCACGCCCGCACCCTCGCCTTCGTCGAAGACCTCGACGCCCGACTGACGGACCTGGCCGACCAGGGCTTCGAACCGGCCCGCGAGGAACAGTTCGAAGGCGGCACCCGCAAAATCACCTACCAAGACCCTGACGGCAACGAATTCGCCTTCGGCGGCGCCCCGTCCTGATCCCCCGATCAGGTCCAGGGATCAGGTCCGGCGGACCACCAGGCCGTCGATCTGCACGCCCTTGCCGCTGGGTGAGCGGACCGTGAACGTGAGCGTCCCGTTGAACACCGCTGCCTGGACCGGCAGCGGCAACACCGCCTGTCGCTGGGTCGACGACGACGCCAGGTTCACCGCGCCGATGTACTTGCCGCCCGCGTACACCGCGACGAGCCCACAAGTCGGGCACTTCGTCGCCACCAGCGAGAACCGCTTGCCCGACACGGTCCTGGTCAGGGAGGCGCCGTAGGTCGAGGTCTGCGTCGCCGTCGCCAGATAGAACGCCGACCAGCTCACCCGGCTCCACCCAGCCGTCGGTGCACCCATCGCGCGGTCGTCCAGCGGCCGCGCGAAGCACCGCTCGGTACTCCACGCACCGACGTTGCCGAGCTTGTCCTTGGCCCGCACAGACACGCAGTACTCGTAGCCCGGGTCCACGGCCAGGTTCACCGAGGTCGCCGTGGTCGCGGTCCAGGGCTGGGCGTACGCGCCGAACCCGCTCAGGTACGACGCCTTGCGGTAGCGCACGTCGTACGAAGCCACCCCGGCACCGTCCGACGCGGAGTACTTGAGCCCAGCCGTGCCCGCTGTCGTCGCGTCGAACGTCGGGGCATCCACTCGCGCCACCGGTCCGGTCGCGTCCGCCGTGAAGGTACGGAAGGCCCTGGTCACGCGCCCGTCGGGTTCGGTCGCGATGACCTCGAGGGACTGCGGTCCGGACAACGTGACTCCAGCAGTCACCGGGGAGGGACACGGGGAGATCGACCTGCCCGTCAGGAGGCAGTTGAAGGTGGTGCCCGGCAGCAGCGCCGAGTGATCGTAGGCGACCGAGATCGTCGGACCGGTCGTGGCTGCCGACGGCTCGATCCGTACGCCGAGTCGCTGCCAGGTCACGTCGTAGGCGGGCTGTCCACCGGTCGGCCACAGCACGACGGGCGGTTCCAGCTTCAGACCGCCGTCGGAGCTGAACGCGATCTTGCTCAGCTGTCCGCGCGTCTCCAGGGCCAGCAGTTGGCCGCCGTCCGGGGACCAGCTGATCGCCTTGATCCCATCGCCGAGGCTCAGACTGACCACCGCGCCCGTCTGCGTCCCGAGGAACGTCACCCCGGTACCGAGGCCCACCGCCACGGTGCGGCCGTCCGGGGAAACGCGGGCCGGCGTCCCCTCGCTCGCGGTCAGGCCGTACGACCGCACGCGGTTCCCGCCGGCCTTCGCGTCGACCTGGGCGAGGACGGGCTGACCGTCGCCCCGATCGTCGAGCACGACAAGCGTCCGGGCATCGGGCATCCAGCTGGGGCTGCTGACGTCACAGGCGATCTCTTCGGGCGTACCACCGGCCGCCGCGACGACGTACACGCACGGCCGGTCCTTGTCGTTGTCGTTCGTTGCCTGGAACGCGATCCGGGCCCCGTCCGGCGACCACGACAGATGCGTGAGGCGGCGCTGACCGTCCGACCACATCTGCACCGGTGCGCCGATTCCGCCCGGCTCCACTCGCCGGGTCCACAGGTCGCCCTCCCCCGAGCCGGTGACATAGGCGAGCGACTTGCCGTCCGGTGAGGCGGTGACCGCAGCGGCCGGGGCGGTCAACTCGTCCGGGATCGCGACAGCCTGACCGTTCACGAGGTCCGCCGAGACCAGGTCGCGGCCGGCCGGATCGCCGCCGCTGAACGCGATCTGCTGGGTCGCACGCCCCGCCTTCTGCCGAGCGCCGGTCGGGCCCTCGCCGACCTGATTGACGACCGACAGGGCGTACTCGATCCCGACGGCCGGTCGAACGTCAGCGACTGTGTAGAAGCCGGTGGTCCGATCGGCGCCGTCCACCCAGTGCGTCTTCTCGACCCCGTCCACGTACTCGTGCAGGAAGTAGCCCTTCACGGTCGTTCCGCCGGAGGTCGGGAGAGCGGCCCAGCGGATCGCGTTGCCGGTGAAGGTCGGGGTCACCGTGAGGCCGTGGGCTCCGGGCAAGGACGCGCCCTGGCCGCTGAAGGACGCGGTGTGCCAGCCTCGCGCGGTCGAGTCGCTGATCACGAGCTTGGCCCGGGTGAACGCGACGAAGTCCGGCGCGAACTCCACCTTGACGGTGCAGGACGCCCCGATCGGCAGGATTGCGGGACAGGCGTTGGACTTGACCGGCCAGGCCCACGACGCCCCGGATTTGACCTCGAACTTCTCCAGCTCCACCGGCGCAGTACCGGTGTTCTTCACCGTGACCGGCAGCGGTCCCGAAGTCTGACCCTTGACGACCGTGCCGGCCTTGGTCTCGAACGGGTCGATCGACAGCGCCTGGTAGGTCTTCGTGCTGCTGACCCTGATGTCGACACTGAATCCGCCTTCGACCCCGGCACAGTTCCAGCCCTTGAACGAGCCGGCCATCGTCTCGATCGCGCGATCCGGGGTGTAGAGGACCTCGTCGACGGTGAACTCCCCGTCGGCCATGCAACTCCGGTCGCCCTGCGTCAGCCGTACCGCCTCGGTCGCCGGGTGCTTGCCCGGGCCCGGGAAGAAGGCCGGCAGGCTCAGCTTGATCGGGCCGGCCGAGAGGGTCCGCGTACCGTCAGCCGGCGCGGACACGGTCACTCCGGTGGCCGTCTCGTTGCGCAACCAGGTCGCCCCGTCACCCGGGTCCGCGTCCATCATCAGCAGGTCCACATCTCCGACGGCCGGAGCCTGCGTGGACCTGGTCGCTGCGACAGCAGTACTGGTGACCGTGTCGTCAGCCACCACGCGGTACTCAGCGGATGCGCCGGGAGTCAGCGTGGTGTCGATCCAGGACGTGGCGGACTCGGCCAGGGCACCGCTGGCGTCCTGCCAGTCAGCGCTGCCGAGCTTGCGTTCCACCTTGTAGGCCGAGGCATTCACCGTGTCCCAGGTGACGCCGACTCCGCTGCGCGTGGGGAACACCTGGGCGGTGGGTGCGGCCACGGTGTCGTCACCGAAAGCGGCGTGGGCGAGGAAGGGGACGGTGACAGCGGCGAGGGCAGCGGCCAGGGCGTAGCGAAGCGCGCGGGTGCGGCGCATCGGTCGAACCTCCAGGGGAGAGGGCGAATCCGGCGCACCCCGAGCGACACCGGCGAAGCGCTCATGAATACCGCGTTCGCGGTTCTCCCGGCAAGCAGATTGCAGCTAGCTGCAACGCGGCCGACTCCGATGGTCAGCCCACGACTGTATTGACCGTCAGTCCCACCAGAAGGACCACGAGTTCAAGCCGCGGATCGCGGCGGCGTACTCGCGCAGGCTGCCCGGGCCCTGGTCGATGTTGTCCGGGCAGAACGCCCAGTGCTCGGCCGCGACGTGGAGGGCGTGCTCCTCTGTCGTCGGCGGCGCCGCGATGCTCAGGTCGAGCGTGTCGAACCCGATCCGGACGACCCGCGCCCCGAACCGCTCCTCCCACGACCGCAGCATCGCCAGCAGCGGAGCCACGTCGGTGGAGTGGTTGACCGGCCCGTCCCACCCGGCCATGGCCGGCAGGTCGGCGCCGCGCTTCACCCTGGCCAGCATCAGCCGCGCGTCCGCGGCCGGCTCCAACTCCCCCACGTACCAGTCGGCGGCCGCCTCGGGCGACGCCATAGCTTCGCCCGGCTCCGCGAGCCCCGGGCAGGTCCTGCCGAACGGCTCCAGCTCCGCGAAGTCGTGGTCCTCCTCCTCGTGCTCCTGAGGAGTCACCCAGTCTGTCCAGAACCCCCGCATCACCGCGGCCGCGTCGTACCGATCGATGTCGGACACGGGCTGCGGCGACAACTCCCCGCTCTGCCAAGGCCGCAACGGATCCTGCGGATGCCCCTCCGCGATCACCGGCCACAACCCGGTCCGCCCGTGATCAGCCAGCAACCGCCGATGCACCCCGACCTCCGCCGGTCCGTCGCTCAACCAGAACAACGGCACCCCCTGCCCGTCCACAACCACACGCCCAGACGGCAGGTACTCCGGCAACTCCACGCCCATCCCTCTCCCAGTCATCACCCACATTCTGCCGACCACCGGAGCACCGGCGATCAGCAGTGCGACTGCAAGCATCCAGCACCGTACAGATTCGTCACCGAGCCCCACTCCAGGGGTCAAACTCGGTGTCCCGGCATGACCGAGATTCGTTGAGCATGGAGAACTTCAACAACCGCCCTCATGCTGACAGGTGTCCTACTGCCCTCGCTTCACGAACGCCTCGATCAGAGATACCGCAAGCCAGTGTCCACCGACCTGCGCCATATGAAGAGCAGAAGCCCCACCGCCGCCAGCAGGTGCCACAAGCGGATCAGCACCCCTCGCAAGCAAATACGCCGTGACATCAACATGCAACGGCTCCCCCGTCTGCGCGTGCCCGTCAAGTTCGACGTCGATCGCGTGCTGGAGCAGCGTCAGACCCCCATCGACCTCCTCCACATCGACTCCACCGTCAATCAATTCACGCAACCACGGCAGATCCTCGCCCTCGACAGCAAGGTGAGCAGGCGTCATTTCAACCCTCCCCGTTCAGGCGTCCTCCAGCCGACGCGACCGAAGCCGCTCACCCTCGGTCCGCGTGAGATCCGACGAACACTGCGCACCCTCGAGTCCCACCAACAATCCGATCCAGACGTGTCATGTCGACTTGGTAAGGCCCAACGTGCCATCTCGTCTACAGGTCGCCTCTCAGCGATCTACCGCACCTGCCGCGCTGCCGCTCGGAGTACCGACTCCGCCCGATCGGCAAGCTCCTCACCGCCGGATGCCACGTAATCGGCGCGATTGACGATCGCCGTCCAATCATCAGACCCTGGAGCTTTGAGCACATTCCTGAACTCGGCAGCCAGCATACGGTCTTCCACCGACGAACCACCCGCGACGATCTCCAGCGCGTGCCGTGCAACTTTTGGATAGTTCAGGATCTCGACAACATCACTCGGGAGTCGGACATCCGAGAATGCGTAGCCCCGGAACTCGACGTCCACGAAGGATGCTCCAGTGAAATCCACCGACGCCAAAGGCGCGGCGATCGTCTCACTTTGCAGCTTCCGCCCATCGAAGAGCACATTTTGCATCCTACCGGAAAAAACGCAGTCTACAATATTAACATTGTGAAACTTCGCCCCCGAAATACGGGTCCCGATGAATCGACAACCCTCCAGCCGACCGGCCGAGAACAATACCCCTCGCAGATCACCGCCAGCAAAATTGATATCTCGCCACGTATTCGATCGCCCGTCATGCCATGTCCCCAATGCGGCATCCCGCAGATCGGCGCCCTCGAATGACGACCCCTCCACCGCGCTGCCCCATAAACGCCAGTCACGACACGACGCACCCTCGAACACGCAGTCTTCGACCGAGGAGTTCATAAATCTCCAACTCGCCAGTCGCGCATAGCTCAGATCCAGGTGCTCCCAGTGCACATCGTCGAGCTGAGTGACCCCACCGAGCATCGACGCCTGAATCGAGGGTGTGGCCTCAATATTGCGCAAGACAGACGGATCCGGCGCCGCAAAACCCCGCAGATCCGCTCGACCGTCGAAGACAGCAAGGTCCGACGGCCGATCACCTCCCCCCAACCAGCCAAACACACGCCCAGCCAGGTCACGCCCACTGGAACTCACCCACCGCTTACGCAGAGCAGCAGCCGTAGTCATTCGGTAAAATAGCCCCTCGACGAATTCAATTTGACCATTCAGGCTCGAAATTCAACGTTCCTAAGCCATTGCCAGAAGGCGTCGGACTCCACGGCGTGGCCATCGATGACCCGGTGCCCATAGGTAGCCACGGCCCAGTCGATGTCCAGGTTGGTGTGGTATTTCGGGTTTTCGTTCCTGAACCCCATGATCACGTCGACCGCGCCGCACCCCTCTCCGACGTCAACGTCTCCACATCGGTATGCGGATTCAAACCGTAGAAACTCGTCTCGGTCGCACCACCGGCCAGCGGGGTCTTCGTCTGCGAGAGCCGCTCACCACCAGGACCGTAGGTGTACGACGCGACCGCCTTCGGCACACCACCCGAATCAGGCTGCTCCTCAGCGATCACCTGATCCGTCAACCCGACATAGCCAAACGTCGTCGTCTTCGGCACACCAGTACCAACCGTCGTCGACTCCGACACCGTCCGATCCAGCGGATCGAACACCGACGACTGCGCCGACTTCAACGCACCCGTCGCCGGGTCATACTTGCGGTGCGACACCGTCCGGTCGAAACCGTCATAGCCAAACCGCTCAACCGTCTTATCACCCGAAGCCACCGTGTCCAACCGACCAAACGGGTCATAGTTGTACACCGCCGGCGACCCCGAACACGGATCCGCCTGCACCAAACCAGCACACAACAACCGATTCCGGTCATACCTCAAAAACGTATTCGCCGACCCCAACTGCTGCCACGTCGTATTACCCGCAGCGTCGTACGAATACGCCTCGAACGCACCCGGATTCGCGCCAGTCTTGGTGATCCACCTCAACCGGCCATCAGCTGTGTAGACGATGTTCTGGGTCTGACTCAGATACGACGACGGCGAATCGGCATTCTGCACCTTCGACACATCCGAGGGACTGCCCCGAGTTCAGTTGACTCGTGGGGTGTGGTGGTTCAGGCCGCGAGTACGACCGGTTGAAGTGTCTCAAACTCGATGGGTGTGAGTTTGCCGAGGCCGCGTTGGCGGCGTCGGCGGTGGTAGGTGGTCTCGATCCAGGACACGATCGCCAGACGCAGTTCGTGTCTGGTGGTCCAGCGTCGTCGGTCCAGAACATTCTTCTGCAGCAGGGCGAAGAATGACTCCATCGCGGCGTTGTCGCCGCAAGCTCCGACGCGGCCCATTGATCCGCGCAGCTGGTAGGCCTTCAAGACCCGGACGAATTTCGTGGACCGGAACTGGCTGCCGCGATCCGAGTGCACGATCAGATTGGCAGTTGGTGCCCGCAAGGCGATCGCGTTCCGCAGCGCTGACACCGCCAGGGACGCCTTCATTCGTGACCCGATCGAGTAACCGACGATCCGGTTGGAGTAGACGTCCTTGATCGCGCAGAGGTAGAGCTTGCCCTCAGCTGTGGCGTGTTCGGTGATGTCGGTCAGCCAGATCAGGTTCGGTCCGGCCGCGCTGAACCCGCGTTTCACCAGGTCGTCGTGCACCGGTGGGCCGGCCTTGCGGGTCAGGCCGCGTTTCTTGGCGTGGATCGACCAGATCCGCTCCTGCGAGCACAACCTGGCGACCCGGTTCTCACCCGCGGCGACTCCGGCGTCGGCGAGCTCGTCGGCGATCAACCGGTACCCGAACGTCGGGTCATCGGCGTGAATGTCGATGGCGACGTTGATCAGGTGCGCATCGTCGAAATCTCTTTGCGTGACAGGATTCTTGCGCCACTTGTAGAAGGCTTGGGTGGTGAAGCCGAGTACCCGGCAGGTCACCGCGACAGGGATCGCGTCGGCGGCGAGGTCAAGGACCAGCGGGTACATCATTTTGGGTTGACGTCGCGGGCGAAGTAGGCCGCGGCGCGCCGCAAGATCTCGTTCTCCTGCTCCAACTGCCGGTTGCGCTTCTTCACCTCGCGCAGCTCAGCCGACTCCTCCCGAGTGGCGCCCGACTGGTGACCGTCCTCGATATCGGCCAGCTTCAGCCAGCGCTGCAGACACGACACGGAAATCCCGAAGTCCTTCGCGACCTGCGCGATCGGCGCCTCACCCTTGCGGGCAACCGCGACCACATCACGACGGAACTCCAACGGAAACGCTTTCGGCACGACAGACATCCTTCCAGCAAGGACCCAAGTCCTCACAGATCAGGAGTCAACCGAACCCGGGGCAGTCCCCGACGTACGCCGACCATCCAGGTCATAGCCCAGAGAATGCGAACTGATCGTGTTCGCCCCCTGCATCTCCACCTGCGAACGCAGCAGACCGTCCTCGATATAGCGATAAGTGACCTTGTTGTGGCACCGGCAAGAAAATCAGCAGATCTTTATCGTTAGAACACCACGTGTGGCAAGAGGTCTGCAGGTTGTTGCGGCGACGCGCCGGTTCAGCGCGCCATCGAGCAGCCTCCGTGTTCAGGCGTCACCACCTTCCGGTGTTGCTGGTCGCGTTGGGCGGAGGGTCAGGCGACGGAGCGGCCGGCCGAGGCGGTGAGGCGGGCGTGGAGGGCGAGCATGCGGTCGATACAGGTGGTCCAGTCGTACTGCTCCGCTCGACGCCGGGCAGCGGCACGGCGGTCCGGGACGTTAGCCAGGGCCAGTACGGCATCCGCCAGGTCGACGGGGTTCGGTGCCGCCCAGCGACCGCAGTACTGATCCACTAGCTCGCGGGCGCCTCCGGTGTCGGCGGTGACGACCGGTGTACCTGCGGACAGTGCTTCGAGGACTGCGAGGCCGAAGGTTTCGCCGGGGCAGACGGAGAGGGCTATGTCGGCTTGGGTGAGGTGGCGGGCCAGCTCTGTTCGGTCGCCGATATAGCCGCGGAAGTAGATGGGGGCGTCGCCGGCGATGGCGACCAGTTCGTCCAGGTGAGGCCCGGAGCCGTACACGTCCATGCGCAGCGGTACTCCCCGTCGGTGCAGCTCGACGGCAGTCGCCACCGCGAGATGCGGGCTCTTCTCGCGGGAGAGGCGGCCCGCGTGGACCAGCTTGAGGACGCCGTCGTCCACCGGTGCACCGAGCGACGGGTGGAACGTGTCCAGGTCGACGCCGAGCGGGATCCGGACCAGCGGCGTCGTGACCTCGTCGAACTCGGCGGCCGCGTACCTCGACGTGACCACGACCGCGTCGTACGTGCGGCTCAGCAGCTTGTACAGCGCGCCGACGCCGGCCGCGACGCCGAGTTGGCGGCCGGTTCGCAGGGAGAGCATCGCGTCCAGGCGTTCGTGGCTGAACAGGACGGAGCCGATGCCGTTGCGCCGGGCCCACCTTGCCACTGGCAACAACGTGGACTTGTCCGAGATCTCCACGGTCGTCGGCCGGAACCGCTCCAGCGCCTCGATCACCCGCCAGGGATCGGTGATCAGCCGGTACCCGCCTCCGACCTTCGGCGCCTTCATCCGGACGATCGTGCCGACTTCGGTGTGGGTGACGCTGTCCCGTTCGCCGGGCGTGATCAGGATGCGTTCGGCACCGGCCTCGCGGTACCCCTGGCCGAGGTGCTCGATCGCGGTCCGCATCCCACCCGACGTGGGACCGACGAAGTTCGCGAGCTGCGCGATCCGAAGTGTCATGCGGCCCGCCGGACCCGCGCGGTACGAGCGGGCGTAGGGCGTACGACGGTCGCCTCGTGCAGCACTTCGGCGTAGTGCCTGTCCACGAGATCGTCGACGACCGCGGGCCAGGTTCTCGTCTGGACGCGTTGGAGGCCACGGGCTGCCATCGAGGCGCGCGCGTCCGGGTTGTCGAGGAGGAAGGAGACCGCGCTCCGCAGCGAACCGGGTTGCCCTGGTTCGAAGAGCAATCCCGTCTCACCCGGCCGGATCAGGTCGAGCGGGCCACCCGCGGCCGGACCGACCGTGGCGACGCCTGAGGCCTGGGCTTCCTGGATGGTCTGGCAGAAGGTCTCGTGTTCGCCGGTGTGCACGAACACGTCCAGCCCGGCGAAGATCGACGCGAGCTCCGCACCCCGGCGCATTCCGAGGAACGTTGCATTGGGCAAGGAGTGTTCCAGGGACGCGCGGTCCGGGCCGTCGCCGATCACGACCACACGGCAGCCGAGATCGCTCAGCTCGGCGAGCCGGCGGACCTTCTTCTCCGCGGCCAGCCGGCCCACGTACCCGACGATCGGCTGCCCGTCCGGCGAGATCTCGTCCCGCCACTGCTGCGAGCGATGTGCGGGATCGAAGAGCTCGAGGTTGACCCCGCGGCCCCAGTGCTGGACCCGCGGGATCCCGGCCTGCATCAGCAACGCCATCGACGCCGACGAAGGCGCCAGCGTGCGATCGACGCGAGAGTGGTTGCGCCGCAGCAACGCCCAGACCGCGCGGTCCGTCTTGGCGAACAGCGGGTACTGCCGGGCGAACCCCGCGATGTCGGTCTGGAAGACGGCGACCGTCGGCAGCCCGAGCCGCCGCGCCGCGCGCAATCCGTACGCGCCCAGGAAGAACGGCGACGCGAGATGCACCAGGTCGGGCTTGAACTCGGTCATGCTCCGCTCGATCGCGGGATCGGGCAGCCCGACCGGAAACTCCTTGTACCCGGGAATCCCGAAGCTCCGGGCGCGAAGCACCCGGACTCCGTGGTAGGTGTCCGGCCCGGCGCCGGCGGCGATGATCAGCAACTCGTGTCCCCGGGCGAGCAGCCGGTCGGCGACGTGGCGAACCGTGTTCGCCACCCCATTGATCTGCGGCAGAAACGACTCAGCGACCATGACGATGCGCACGGTTGGAAGGTTCCCGGCCGACGGTGAACCTTGGGCCACCGTCGCGTGACACCTGCAAGATTCCCTGGCGGCGCCGAGAAGCACGCCAGGAGTCCACCGAGCACCCGCACGGTAACCAGCCAACCACGCCCCGGTGACAAGCCGTCGTCCGAGCCGGAGACCCGCGGCGTGGTTGCATGGGGTGATGCGGACCGTACTGATCGTGGCCGGCGTCGTCGTCGTCGGGCTGGTGGCCCTGGTCTGGTGGGCCTGGCGAGCGGTCGAGAACGACGACCGGAAACTCTTCGTCAGCTGGTGGGCCGGCCGCAACGGCTGGCGCTACTCCCAAGGCACCGACCAGCTCCTGCAGTACTTCCGCGGCACCCCGTTCCACCGAGGCTTCAGCCGCGACGTGCAGGACGTCGTCGCCGGTCAGATCCACGGGCAGCGGGCCCTCACCATCCAGTTCAGCTGGTACGTGAACCCCGACGCCGACCAACGCGAGAGCACCGGCAGCTCCGGCCTGAAGTCGGGCCGCGCGGTCGCAACCGTGATCGAACTACCGGGCCTGGTCCCCCCGGTGACGATCCGCCCCGAGGTCGCCGGCGACGCGCTCCGTGGAGCGGACACGTCACTCGAGAGCGGGCGGTTCAACGCGGTGTTCCGCGTCGAAGGCCCGGACGGACGGTTCAACCATGCCGTGGTGACACCACGTCTGATGGCGCTCCTGCTGGACACCGAGACGGAGTACGGCATCCGCCTGGACGGTCGCACGCTGACGGTGTGGTCCGAGGTGGAGTTCACCAAGGGATCGGAGTTCGGCCGGCTGATCACACACGCGGGCGCGGTGTACGAGCTGCTGGAGCCTTATCTGTTCACGACCGAGTGGGCGGCGGCGGTTCCCGAGCAGCCGCTCAGCGCGATCCCGGACGAGGCGTTGGGGACGTCACCGGTCGGGGCGATCCACCGGTTGGAGCGACGGACGTACCGCGGGCGGGATGTCGAGGCGTTCGAGACGAACCCGAAGCTGTGGGGGCGGGATCAGTCGTGGGTCGTGGTGGTGCGCGTGGTCGTACCCGGTGCGCCTTGGCCGAAGGTGGAGCTCATCCCGAAGGCGACAGCACCTGCGCGAGTGACGAATCCGACGACGCCGGATCGGGTGCTCACGGGGGACGAGCGGTTCGATGCGGAGTTCTTGGTGGCCTCACGGGACAAGGACTTCGTGAAGAAGGCGCTGAACACTGAGGTGATCGAGTGGCTGTTGAGTGACGAGCGCAGCCGGAAGATGCGGGTGATCTGGGACTACGAGGATCTGACGCCTGAGGAGGATGGTGTGCCGGAGGTTGTCAGCCGGTCGATTCTGAACGTGATGACGGTGGGGAGATTCAGCGCGGTGGAGCGGGTGGAGGCTGCGCTGGACTACCTGTTCGATGTGCAGGATCGGCTGCCTGCGGAGTTGCTGCGCGGTGAGGTGCGGGAGGGTTAGGGAGGCAGGGCGCCCTACCCCTCGCTCACCACGGCAGCTCGTGACTGACCAATCCACACCTCACACGTACTCAGCACCGCGACCAAGGAGCGGGTCCAAGCCGTCAGCGTCGGCGCTGCTCACGTCAAATGATCGAAGTCCCCCCGTACCCACGCCGCGTGCCGATCCGCCGACCGCCGAACCACCCCGCGCGCGTCCTCGGGAATCGACGCTCCGAAGTTCCCGTACAACCGGTCGTACGAAAAGACGTCCAGCGCCTTCGCCACCCGATCCACCACGGCACCCGACAGCGGGATGCGGTTCGGGTACGAGCGCATGAAGCTCACCGACGTCCGGTCCGGGTTGGCGAAGATGGTGTCGCCGGCAAGGATCACGCCCTTGCCCTCGGCCCCTTCCGCCCAGTGTGCGACCGCGCTCCCGGGGAAGTGCCCGCCCGGCTGGATCACCGTGATCCCCGGCAACGGCTCCAGCGTCCCCGACCAGGTACGGATCACCGCGTCCTGCCGCGCGACCCACTCGGCGTCCGCCTCCGACACGTACACCGGCACGTCGCCGAGCCGATGACTCCACTCCACCTGTACCCCGTACATGTGCGGGTGGCTCGCGATGATCGCCGCGACACCGCCCAGTTCACCGATCCGGCGTACGGCGGCGTCGTCGAGGTACCCGATCGGGTCCCAGAGCAGGTTGCCCTCACTCGTCGTGACGAGCATCGACTGCTGGCCGATTCCGGCGCCCGGTTCGGACGTCATCCCGACCAGCCCTGGTTCGACGTCCTTGAAGCGGACCTCGTACCCCCGCCCGGCCAGCTCGTCGAGCGTGGTCCAGCGCTGCCCGTCGGCCGGTACCCACTGCCGCTCGTCGGCGCAGATGGCGCACACCTCGACCTTGCCGGAGTGCTCGACGGCACACGTCGCACAGATCCAGAAACTCACCGTGATCCCCTCTCTTGTCCTGCCTCCCAACCTAGGCCCGGACGGCCTGTTCGGCACGGGCCACTTCATCCGGAATCACGGGAGCCACCAAGACGCCCGTCTTCCCACGGAACCAGCGGTTCCGTGACCTGGAACACCCTGGAGAGCGATGTCACACGAGACCGGGCGAGAAAGCGTTCAGCGCAGCGATAACATCAGGAACGGCCTGGTCCCCTTCCAGGCCGAGCCGCGCGCGGCCCCCTCAGCCATGCGGAACACCCAGTCTGGGCGCCCCGGAGTCGCCGCGTTTCCCGGCTCTGGTCTGTCGTCCGATCGGAGGATCGGTTTGCCCAGCAAGCCAGCTGGCACCTTGTACCGCGGCCGCGAGGGTATGTGGTCGTGGGTGGCGCACCGCATCACCGGGGTCGGGATCTTCTTCTTCCTCCTGGTCCACGTGCTCGACACCGCGCTGGTCCGGGTGTCGCCGGAGGCGTACAACGAGGTCATCGGCACCTACAAGAACCCGATCGTCGGCCTGCTCGAGGTCGGCCTGGTCGCCGCCATCCTGTTCCACGCCTTCAACGGCATCCGGCTGATCCTGGTGGACTTCTGGGCCAAGGGCCCGCGGTACCAGCGGCAGCTGATGATCGGTGTCGGTGTCGTCTGGTTCGTGCTGTTCGTGCCCTTCGTCATCCGGCACCTGACCCACGTGTTCGGAGGCTGAGATGACCGACATCGCCCAGCCGCGCTCGGCCGGCCGATCCCGCTCGCTCAAGGGCGGCGGCCGCAACCGGTCCGGCCAGACCAACTTCGAGCTGTACAGCTGGCTGTTCATGCGGCTGTCCGGGCTCGCCCTGGTCGTGCTGGTGCTCGGCCACCTGTTCACCAACCTGATGCTCGGCGGCGGGATCACCGCGCTCGACTTCGGTTTCGTGGCCGGCAAGTGGGCCAACCCGCTCTGGCAGGTCTGGGACCTGCTGATGCTGTGGCTGGCCATGCTGCACGGCACGAACGGGCTGCGCACGATCATCAACGACTACGCCGAGAAGGACCAGACCCGGTTCTGGCTGAAGTCCCTGCTGATCACCGCCTCGATCGTGATCGTCGTGCTCGGCACCCTGGTGATCTTCACCTTCGACCCCTGCCTCGACCCCAACTCCACGCTGTCGGTCTGCAGCAAGTAAGGAACGCCCGTAATGCAACGCCATCAGTACGACGTGGTGATCGTGGGCGCGGGCGGCGCCGGAATGCGCGCCGCGCTGGAGTCCAGCAAGCGCACTCGCACCGCGGTGCTCACCAAGCTGTACCCGACCCGGTCCCACACCGGCGCGGCCCAGGGCGGCATGTGTGCCGCGCTGGCCAACGTCGAGGAGGACAACTGGGAGTGGCACACCTTCGACACGGTCAAGGGTGGCGACTTCCTGGTCGACCAGGACGCGGCCGAGGTGATGTGCCGCGAGGCCGTCGACGCGGTCCTCGACCTGGAGAAGATGGGCCTGCCGTTCAACCGGACCGCCGAGGGCAAGATCGACCAGCGGTTCTTCGGCGGCCACACCCGCAACCACGGTGAGGCCGTGGTCCGCCGGTCCTGCTTCGCCGCGGACCGCACCGGCCACATGATCCTGCAGACGCTGTACCAGCAGTGCATCAAGCAGAACGTCGAGTTCTTCAACGAGTTCTACGTGCTCGACCTGCTGATGGTGGCCGGCAAGGCGACCGGCGTGGTCGCGTACGAGCTGGCCACCGGTGAGCTGCACATCTTCTCGGCGAAGTCGATCGTGTTCGCCTCGGGCGGGTTCGGCAAGGTCTTCCGGACCACGTCGAACGCGCACACCCTGACCGGCGACGGGATGGGCATCGTCTGGCGCAAGGGCCTGCCACTGGAGGACATGGAGTTCTTCCAGTTCCACCCGACCGGCCTGGCCGGACTCGGCGTCCTGCTGTCGGAGGCGGCCCGTGGTGAGGGCGGCATCCTGCGGAACAAGGACAACGAACGGTTCATGGAGCGGTACGCCCCGACCGTGAAGGACCTAGCCCCGCGCGACATGGTGGCCCGCGCGATGGCGAACGAGGTCCGCGAGGGACGTGGCTGCGGCCCCGAGGGCGCGTACGTGATGCTCGACCTGACCCACCTCGAGCCCGCGCACATCGACGCGAAGCTGCCGGACATCACCGAGTTCGCTCGCACCTACCTGGGTGTGGAGCCGTACACCGAGCAGATCCCGGTGTTCCCGACCGCGCACTACGCGATGGGCGGCATCCCGACCAACATCAAGGGCGAGGCGCTGGCCAACAACGACGACGTCATCCCCGGCCTGTACGCCGCGGGCGAGGTCGCTTGCGTGTCCGTGCACGGTGCGAACCGGCTCGGGACGAACTCGCTGCTCGACATCAACGTGTTCGGCCGGCGCGCCGGGATCGCGGCCGCGGAGTACGCGGAGACGGCGGAGTTCGAGGAGCTGCCGGAGCAGCCGGAGGACTTCGTGGTCGACCTGATCGAGGGTCTGCGCACGTCCACCGGCCAGGAGCGGGTGGCCGCGATCCGGTCCGACCTGCAGGCGACGATGGACCTGAACGCGCAGGTGTACCGGACCGAGGGCTCGCTGAAGCAGGCGCAGACCGATCTGGAGGCGCTGAAGAAGCGGTTCGCGGACGTCTCGGTGCAGGACAAGGGCAAGCGGTTCAACACCGACCTGCTCGAGGCGGTCGAGCTGGGCTTCCTGATCGACCTCGCAGAGGTCCTGGTGGAGTCCGCGCTGGCGCGTAAGGAGTCCCGCGGCGGGCACTTCCGCGAGGACTACGACAAACGCGACGACGTGAACTTCATGCGGCACACGATGGCGTACCGCGAGGTCGATGCCGACGGCAACGCCAGCATCCGGCTCGACTACAAACCGGTCGTCCAGACCCGCTACAAGCCGATGGAGCGCAAGTACTGATGGACGTCAAGGTCAAGATCCTCAGGTACAACCCGGAGGTCGTCGACGAGGCCGAGTGGAAGACGTACTCGGTCACGCTGCAGCCGACGGACCGGGTGCTGGACGCGCTGCACAAGGTCAAGTGGGAGCAGGACGGCACGCTCACGTTCCGCCGGTCCTGCGCGCACGGTGTCTGCGGTTCCGACGCGATGCGGATCAACGGCCGCAACCGGCTGGCCTGCAAGACGCTGATCAAGGACCTGAACCCGGACAAGGAGATCACCGTCGAGCCCATCAAGGGCCTGCCGGTGCTCAAGGACCTGGTCGTCGACATGGAGCCGTTCTTCGACGCGTACCGCTCGGTGATGCCGTTCCTGGTCACCAGCGGGCACGAGCCGACCCGGGAGCGGATCCAGTCGCAGGCGGACCGGGACCGGTTCGACGACACCACCAAGTGCATCCTGTGCGCCGCGTGCACCACGTCCTGCCCGGTGTTCTGGTCCGATGGCCAGTACTTCGGCCCGCAGGCGATCGTCGGCGCGCACCGGTTCATCTTCGACAGCCGTGACGAGGGCACCGAGCAGCGGCTGGAGATCCTGAACGACAAGGAGGGTGTCTGGCGCTGCCGGACCACCTTCAACTGCACCGACGCCTGCCCGCGCGGGATCGAGGTCACCAAGGCGATCCAGGAAGTCAAGCGGGCGTTGATCTTCCGCCGCGTCTGATCTTCGCATCACCCCGACAACGTCTCCGGATGCTCACTTCCGGGGGCGTTTTCGGCGTTTTATGACGACTGGGCAACGACTGTTTCGCGCCCGGATCTCAGCTGTTCTGCGAGCGGATTGCGACAGACGTTTGAGACCGTTCTGAAAGCCGGCGCGCTTTTGATGAAGGGGTTCCGCGAGATCAGCTGACAGAAGGAGTGACGATGTTCCGCAAGCGTGTAGCAGCAGCCGTGATGATCAGTGGCCTGGCCGTCGCGACGTTCGGCGCCATCAACCCCGCGTCTGCCTCGGAAAGCGCCCCGGCGGCCGGTTCGGTGCGGATGTGGGAGGACCCGAACTACACGGGCAGCCAGTACGTCGACGCGACGCCGGCCAACTGCCCGGACGGCTGCGACATCGACGGCTGGGACGGCGACAACGAGATTTCGTCCGTCCGCAACGAGACCACGTGCACCGTCCGGCTGTACGCGGACGACAACTTCGGCGGTCGGTCGGTGGACCTGGCCGCGGGCGAGTCCTACAGCAACCTGGAGCTGGTCGGCTTCGACAACGACGCGGAGAGCTTCCAGTTCGTCTGCTGACCGGTACCACCTTGCGCGGCCCCCGGGATCTCCATGATCTCCGGGGGCCGTTCGCGGTCACGGGTGCATGCGGGAGCCCTTGAGGATCTTGTCGACCGCGTTCTTGGGGCCGTGCAGCGCGAAGCCGACGAGGTCGAGCTCGTCCCGCCGGACCGCGCGAACGGCCGCGCGGTTGTCCCGATCGTTGCCAGTGGCAAACAGATCGGCCGTGAAGACGGAGTGCGGGATCTGCCGGCTCAGCGCACGGCCGTGCGCGACGCTCATGAACTCCTTCGACCCCTCGAACACGAGCACCGGCTGCCGGAACATCGGCAGGTACCGGGTCGCGTCGGCGTCCTCGTACGGCTCGCCGACCACCTCAGGCAGGGTCGCCGCGATCCCGCTGACCAGGAACGCGGTGACGTTCAGTCGTTGCCAGGTAGCCAGGTCGTCGCGGAGCAGGACGGCGATCTTGGTGTCGAAGCGCTGGGGCTGGTTCTCGTTGTCCACAGCTCCTGAATCTGCCGTAGCCGGACCGGTCGACGCTTGTACGTTTCAAACGTCTTCAGTGGTTCAGCAGTACGGCGGATTGGAGGTGACGGCGGTGGCGACACGCAGGAACAGGTTGAACAGCCGGTACAGGTCGATCATCGGCGCCTCGACGGTGACGGTGCGATCGTCCTGGCGCTTGACCCCGGGGATCGCGGTCAGGTGGGAGCCGACCGAGGCCGACTGCCAGCGCACGGCGAGCCGGCGGGGCGCGGCCCCATCGGCCCGCGGGCGCTCGGGGAGATTGCGCAGCGCGAGTTGCGCGGTGGCCTCGATCGTCGCGCGGGCATCGGGGACCGGGACGAGCTCCGCGGCGAAGCGGTCCTTGGCGAACTTCACCGGGACCGTCCGGACGGTGGCGTCCCAGTCCGTCATCTCGGCACAGGCCGCGTCGTCGCCGGTGAGCAGCGCCACCGGCACGCCGAGCGAGGAGGCGGCCGCATGAAGCATGCCGATCTCACCGACCGGCTGGTCGTCGAGCCACATGTCCTCGATCTCATGACCCATGTAGCTGTGGCTCAGGACGCCGAGCACCCCGGCGCGGGCGTGGAAGCCGACGCACAGCGCGGCGTCGTACTCCGCGGTGAGCCCCTCGATCATGCCCATCGGCTTCGGCCGGCCCTTGATCAGCACGGCCCGCGAGTCGAGCTGGTCGGGCAGCAGGTTCCGCATCGGACCGTGGGCGTCGTTCACCAGGACGGTGCTGGCGCCCGCGTCGTACGCGCCGCGGATCGCCGCGTTCACGTCCTCGGTCATCATCCCCCGGGAGCGCTCGTAGTCGCGGCCCGGTGGCTGGACGTCCTCGGCGTCGACCAGTCCGGTGATGCCTTCCATGTCCGCGCTGATGTAGACCCGCACGCGATCCCCTTCGCCGTCGGCTTGTGGACAGCAGCGTATGTCCTTGCGGGTGAAGCGTATGGTCGGGAACGTGAAGGCCGGTGCCGAGGTCAGTGCGTGGCGCCCCGCGGTGGACGGGATCGTCGAGGTCCTGCACGCGTACTTCCCCTCGCACGCGTACCCGAGCCACACGCACGATGCCTGGACGGTGCTCCTGGTGGACGAGGGCGTGGTCCGCTACGACCTGGATCATCGCGAGCACGGTCTGGCCCAGACACAGGTCTCCCTCTTACCGCCGAACGTCCCGCACGACGGCCGCTCGGTCCGTCCGGAGGGCTTCCGCAAACGCGTCCTCTACCTGGAGCCGGAGCGGCTGGGGTACGACGTGATCGGCGCGGCCGTGGATCAGCCGGAGCTGGTGGATCCGGTGCTGCGCCGGCGGATTCACCAGTTGCACGGAGTGCTCGCGGACGGCAGGGAGCCGCTCGAGGCGGAGAGCCGGCTGCTGCTGGTGGAGGAACGTCTTCGGCAGCACCTGCTCCGGGCCGTCAGCGCACCACCGGATCGCCGCGATCCGGGCGTGGCCCACAAGCTGCGCGAAGTGCTCGACGCGCACCTGCCGACGGGGATCACGCTCGACGAGGCGTCGCGGTTGGTGCACGCTCATCCGGCGCACCTGGTCCGCGCGTTCAGCCGGGAGTTCGGGATGCCGCCGCATCGGTATCTCACCGGCCGGCGGGTCGATCTGGCCCGGCGGTACCTGCTGGCCGGGCGGCCGGCGACCGAGGTGGCGCAACTGGCCGGGTTCTACGACCAGTCGCACCTGACCCGGCACTTCCGCCGGATGCTCGGCGTCACCCCGAGCCGGTTCGCCCGGGTCTGACCTCAGGCGTTCAGGTCGGCCTTCGGCGCCGGCTCGGAGCCCACGGCGCGGTTGGCCCGGTAGGCCTTGACGCCCCAGCTGCCGAGCACCCCGGCGATGCCCAGGTTGACGACGATCAGCACGGTGTGCGCGACGTAGTACCCGGTCGGCCGGCCCTCGGTGGCGGCCAGGTTCTTGATGAAGGTCGCGTAGGTGACCACGTTCCACACCGCGACGCCGATCAGGACCAGCGCGTGCTTGCGTTCGAGTTTCACCCCTCCAGTCTCGCAAACGCGATCCGGAGCGGGGCGGCCGCGCCTCACTCGGCCGCCCCGAGCGAGGGGCGAGCTCTCTCCGTGAGGACGAGGTTTCTCGATGTCGTCGCGACCGGCAAGAGGTTCGAAGCTACTGACGGGTCACCTCAAGGGTTTCCCTTTGCGCGAGGCCGCGTCCGGAGGGACTCAGCGGGAGGCGAGGTCGGGACCGTTGCGGTCGACCGTGCGGAGGAGCTGGGTGCGGTTGGCCACCCCGAACCGGCGGTACAGGCGGGTGAGCTGCGACTCGACCGCCTTGACGCTGAGGTAGAGGGCTGCGGCGATCTCGCGGTTGGTGGAGCCGTCCCGCACCATCGCGACGATCTGCTGCTCGTTGTCGGTCAGCTCCGACGGCTGCCGGGACCGGCTCGGCACGTCGAGCCGGGCGAGCTCGGTCTCGGCGACCTCCCGCCAGGCGGGGGCGCCGTACGACTCGAACTGCTCGATCGCGTCCAGGAAGGCGGTGCGCGCCACCGACCGGCGACGGGCCTGCCGGGCGACGCGTCCACGGGTGAGCTCGCACCGGGCCAGGTCCAGCGGGTACACCCGATCGCCGGCGCCGTCGAGCGTCTTCTCCAGCAGCTCCAGCGCCGCCGCCGGGTCGCCCTGCTTCGCGATCAGCAGTGCCTCGGCGCGGGCCAGCCCGACCTTGATCACCTCGCGGTCCAAGGTCTCGGCCCGCTCCCGGATCTCGGCGATCAGCGCGGCCGCGTCGTCCAGCCGCCCGGCCGCGACCAGGGCTTCGGCATAGTCCGCGTGCCACGGGATGATCGCCGGGTCGTACGGCATCGCCGCCTCCCCCGAGTCGGCGATCGCGTCGAACGCCTCGACCGCGCGCTGCGGGTCGCCGGTGAGCACACCGACGAGACCGACGCTCGCGAGGGCCGGTCCGGTCCACTCGTCGTTGCCGATGGTGCGGACCGCTTCGAGGGACGCGTCGGCGAGCTCGCGGGCCATGGTCGCCGTGCCACCGGCCCACTCGGCGCGCGAGGCGATGACCATGCCGACCTCGGGCTCGTCGCCAAGATCCTGCATCAGCTGCAGGCACTCGTGCCCGGCCGCGAGCGCGTCCGCGCCATGGCCACTGCGTTCGTAGATCGCTGTCGCGGAGATGAGGATGCCGGCCAGCCAACGGACAGCACCGACCGCGCGGACCTCGTCGACCAGTCCACTGATCCCCGTGATCGCGGCATCGGTCCGGCCACGGAAGAGCTCGCGCATCGCCGCCATCTGCCGGGCGTGGACGACGGTCTTGGTGAGCGGCAGCTCCAGCGCCAGCTCGGCCGCCTGCTCCAGCAGCCGATCCGCCGTCTGGCCACCGCCGACGGCGATCTCGACCGAGTTCGCCGCGCTCAGGGCGTCGACGAGGACCTCGGTGTCGTCGCACTTGCGGGCCAGCTCCTCGGCCGCGCGGGCATCCTCGCGGGCGTCGTCGAGCCGCCGGTCGAAGTACGCGCTGTGGCTCTGCACGACGCGGACCTTGGCCAGCAACTGGTCGTCGCCGAGCGCGGCCTCGAACGCCTCGTCGAGCAGCTCGATCCGCTGGTCGTGCTCGGGCCACGCGGCGTCGACGAGCAGCAGGAGCGCGGGCACCTTCACGTCGGGACGGGTCGCCGCCTGGACCGCGCGACGCGCCATCTCCGCGGACTCCACGAGGTGACCGGCGGCCGCCGCGTCGTCCGCGGCGCGGGTGAGCCGCCGAGCGCGGTCGTCCGGGTGGTCCGAGGGCGTCCGCTCGGCGGCCAGGCGCCAGAGGGTCGCCGCGGCACCCAACGCACCGCGGGCTCCGGCCGTCGCGGCCGCGTCCTCGATGGTGACCGCGAGCTCGGCGTTCGCTTCCTGGGTGGCCAGGGCGCGGTGGGTCGCGTTCTCCACCGGCTCCTCGACCACTGCGGCCAGCTGCGCGTGGGCTTGCCGACGTGCGGCCGACGTCGCCTCCGCGTAGACGAACTCACGCAGCAGTGGATGGCTGAAGCGCAGCCGGTCCGACGACACGTCGATCAGCCCAAGCCCCTCGGCTTCGGCGAGCTCGCGATCGACGGGGCGTCCCAGCGACCGGCACAGCTGACTGGTAGTCGGACGTGGGGACGAGGCGGCGTGCAGGAGAAGCTCGTAGGCCGCCGGGCTCAGAGCGGCCAGCCGGTCACCGAGCAGGGTCTTCAGCCGGCTCGACACCGGGAGCGGATCGTTCGGCGACACACCTTGCGGATGCCGGAGCACGGCCCGTCCCAGCTCCAACGCCATGAACGGGTTGCCCGCGCTGGCCGTGTAGATGCGCCGGGCCGTCCGGACCGGGAGGGGACTGGAGAGCCTGCTCCGCAGCAGGGCGAGGACGTCCGGCTCCGCGAGCGGCGGGACCTCGAGCTGCAGCACGGGCTCGGGACAGGCCTCGGCCATCACGGGGAGATCGCCGTCGGCGACCTGCTCGGTGGCGAGCATGTGGACGCCTTCGTTCAACCGGCGCGCGCAGAACGTCAGTACTTCGAGACTGGACGGGTCGACCCATTGGATGTCGTCCACGACCAGCAGCACCGGACCGGACGCCGCCAGCCGCCGCAGGACGTGCAACACGGCGAGCCGGACAGCCAGCTCGTCCCGCACGGTGTCGGGTGCGCTCGCCTTGAGCAGCGCGACCTCGAGCGGTTGGCGGAGATGGTCCGGCAGTACCTGCCAGGCGAGTTCGAGCTGGTTCGAGAGCAGATCGAGGAGCGTGACGTAGGGCAGACCGGCCTCGCTCTGCGACGGTGCGGCACTCAGCACCCGCCAGCCCGCCCGCGACCGCTCCGCCACGAGGGCGCGGCCGAGCGCGGACTTGCCGATCCCGGTCGGCCCGTAGAGCAGCACACTGCCGCTGGTCTCGAGCTGCGTCCGCGCACGCTCGACCAGCCCGGCGCGCCCGACCAGCTCGTCGTCAGTCATCGATCCACATTCTCCCCGAAGGATTACATTCGCCCGGCATCACAGTCGAGTGCCAATCGACACGGCGAGTGTCACACACGGAAACGTCACCGCCACCCCCTTGTCACCATCCTGTTGACACTCCCAGTTCCCCGATCCGGCGGCGCTTCGGGGCGTAGGGTGCGGCCAGCACCTCCGATTACCTGGTTCAGCCACCCAGAGCCGTCCCCTCGACTCGTTTTGATCCCGGGCGTGTCGTACCTGCGTCGGGTCCACTGACCCGGCTGTGCCCGTGCCGGCTCCCTGGTCGAGGATTTGAGCGGCTCCTGTGAGGAAGGCGCGCAAAGAGCGCCGGCGATCACGGCCGTCCTGTTCGTGGTCACGCTGGCATACTTCTGGTTCTACAGCCGGCATCACTTGGTGGCCTCCGCTCCCGAGGAAGAGTTCGCGGCCATCGAGCCAGCGGAATCGGAGTTGTCGTGAGCCTGCGTTCGGCGTTGTGGTTGCCCTTGTTCGACGAGCTGTCCGACCCGGCGACCGTGGTCCAGCTCGCGGTGGAGGCCGAGGACGCCGGCTGGGACGGGTTCTTCGTGTGGGACCACGTGAACTGGAACCCACCGATCCGCGCGGTCGCCGATCCCTGGGTGGTGCTCTCCGCGGTCGCCGCGAGGACCGAGCGGCTCCGGCTGGGTCCGATGGTCACCCCGCTGCCGCGACGAAGGCCCGTGAAGCTGGCGCGCGAGACGGCGACGCTGGATCAGTTGAGTGGCGGGCGCCTGGTCCTCGGGGTCGGGCTCGGGAGTGACCGGTTCGGGCGGGAGTTCTCGGCGACCGGCGACGAGGTGAACGATCGCGTCCGGGCTCAGCAGCTGGACGAATCGCTGGCGGTGCTGGCGGGAGCCTGGTCCGGCGAGGAAGTGCGGTTCGAGGGTGAGCACTATCGGGTGGACGGGTTGACGTTCGAGCCGACACCGGTACAGCGGCCGCGGGTACCGGTGTGGGTGGCCGGGTTCCCGGGGAAGCGGAAGCCGATGGAGCGAGCCGTGCGCTGGGACGGGTTCTTCCCGGTGAACCTGGACCATGCCGACCAGGTGGCGGAGATCCTCGCGGAGTTGAAGACGTTCGGCGCGGAGGAACCGTTCGACGTCGTGGTGGGGCTGGAGCCGGAGGTGGATCCCCGCCCGTACGAGGAAGCCGGCGCCACCTGGCGGCTGGTGGACTTCGATCCCGAGCACGTGACCGTGGCCGAGGTCCGCGCGGTCCTCCGAGCCGGGCCAGGCGCGTGACCGACGCGGGCCAGGCGCGTGACCGACGCGGCCAGGTGAGCGACGGAGGCGCAGTACTGCCGTGGCACTTCTAGGCCGGTCGATCGCTTTGCAGTTCCCGGGATCGCGCTGAAAATCGGCTGATTCGGCCGCACCGCCCAAGCGGCCCGATTCTGGAGGAGCGCGCCATGCGATCTTTCATCACCCGTCCTCGCGCCCTGGCCGTCCTGCTGGCCGGCACGGCGCTCGTGTTCAGCCCACTCAGTGGCCAGGCGACGGCCAAGGTGCCGGCCGAGCAGCTCGGCAATCCGTGTTTCACGCCGGAGAACGCCACCTCGGCCCGCGGCGGCCAGGAGGCCGACCACCGGGAGCTGAGCGCGGCCGAGCAGAAGGCGATCGACGCGCGGACCGCGGAGATCCTGAAGGCCAAGCAGGCGCGGGGTCTCGCGCCGAAGGCCGGGACGCTCGCCGCGGCGAGTGTGCCGGTCTACATCCACGTGATGCGGAGCAGCTCCGGCGCCGGTGACGTGACGAGCTCGCAGATCACCCAGCAGATCGCCGAGCTGAACCAGAACTTCGCCGGCGGCGAGTCCTCGCAGGCGGCGAACACCGGCTTCTCGTTCTACCTGGCCGGCACCTACCGGTACAACAACAGCACCTGGCACCGGGACGGCCAGAGCACCACGTACCGCGCGCAGACCCGCAAGGGTGGCAAGAACGCGCTGAACATCTGGCTGGTCAACTTCAGCTACCTCGGCATCGCCACGTTCCCGTGGGACTACGCGAGCAACCCGAGCATCGACGGGATCCGGGTGCAGTACAGCTCGTTGCCCGGTGGCTCGTCGACGAACTACAACCTCGGCAAGACGGCCACCCACGAGGCCGGGCACTGGTTCGGGCTCTACCACACGTTCCAGGGCGGGTGTACGAGCACGAACGACTCGGTGTCCGACACGCCCGCGCAGCGCAGTGCGACCAGCGGCTGCCCGACCGGACGGGACTCGTGTTCGCTGCCGGGGCTCGACCCGATCCGCAACTACATGGACTACTCCTACGACTCCTGCTACAACCAGTTCACGCCGGGCCAGAGCACCCGGATCAGCAACATGTGGACCGCGTACCGCGCCTGATCGGGCCCGGCAACGATTGACCGCGAAGCGGATCCCGGCGTGACTCCTGGACCGGATTTTGTCTAGAGTGCCGCCGATGCGTGCGCTTCTAGCGGCCTGCGCCACCACCGCGTTGGTGGTGGCGGGTCCGCTCACCGCGAGCGCCGCCGATCTGGGCCCCCAGAGCCCGGTCGGCGGCGCCCGGCTGACGTCGGCGCCGACGGTGGTCGCGGAGGGCGCGACACCGCCGGCCGTGCAGGCGTCCGCGTTCGTGCTCGCCGACCTGACCACCGGGTCCGTCCTCGCCGCGAAGGCGCCGCACGCCAAGCTGCGCCCGGCCAGTACGCTCAAGACGCTCACCGCGCTCGTCCTGCTGCCCCGGCTGAACAAGAGCGACGTGGTCGTCGGCACCGACAAGGACGCCGGCATCGAGGGCAGCAAGGTCGGCGTGTACCCGGGCCTGCGGTACAGCGTGGACCTGCTCTTCCAGGGCATGTTCCTCGCCTCGGGGAACGACGCGGTGCACGCGCTGGCCGTGCACGACCAGGGCGGTGTCCCGGGGACGATCCAGCGGATGAACAAGCTCGCCGCGGATCTCGGGGCGTCCGACACCCACGTCACGGACCCGACCGGGCTCGACGCGGACGGGCAGCTGTCCAGCGCGTACGACCTGGCGTTGTTCGCCCGAGCGGGACTGGCCCGGCCGGACTTCGCGAAGTACGCGTCGACGAAGTACACGAACTTCCCGCTGGCGCAGACCGGTACCTACCAGGTCGCGAACCAGAACAAGCTGCTGTTCAACTACGACGGCGCGCTCGGCGTGAAGACCGGGTACACGACGCTGGCCCGCAACACGTTCATCGGCGCCGCCCGGCGGGACGGGCACACCCTGGCCGTCACGCTGATGAACTCACCACACGGCATCACCCAGGACGCCACCAACCTGCTCGACTGGGGCTTCAAGAACTACAGCGCGCTCACGCCGGTCGGGACCCTGGTCAAGCCGGCCGCTCCCGTGCCCGCGACGGGGAAGAGCCGCACCACGTCGAAGAAGGCACCGATCGGTTCACCGATCCCCCAGCGCAGCCGGACCGTGCTCGCCTCCGGCCAGGCCGTCCAGGCGATCGTGTTCCGCGTCCCGGTCTGGGCATACGCCGCGCCGCCGATTCTGCTGCTGAGCCTTTTCCTCCGCCGCCCCCGCGCTCTCCGCGTCCACGCCCGCCGCCACCGCACCCGCAACGCCCGCCGCCACTGACAGCACCCGAGGCACAGCTCCGCCCGGCACCAGGTCAGCGCCTAGGTTTCAGCGGCGGAACGAGCGAGCAGCCCTCGCCAACTGCACGGTGATGGCCGTCGCCGTCATCCCGAGCAGCGCACCGGCCGCGACCGCGACCGTATCGGCCTTCTTCGCCGGAATCGGCACCACCTTGAACCGCTTCCCCGGCGGCCCAGGAAGCAGCCCTTCCTCGTCCGGCCCACCCGCCGGCACCGCGGTCGTCCCGACCGCGCCCGTCGGCCGCCGCCGTACGTTCCACGTCCCGACGGCATCCGAATCCGTCTCGAACGGCATCGCGGCGCGAGCGGCCTCCTCGGCCTCGCCCGTGTGCCAGCGATGGTCGAGCGTCGCTTCCTTGGTCCACGCAGCGATCAGCATGATCGCCCGCGTCATCAGGTAGATCCACACCAGCAATGCCAGCGGCAGCGCCAGCGCGCCGTACGCGGCGTTGTTGCCGATCACGTTGGAGACGTAGAAGTTGCCCAGCTTCTGCGCCGCGAAGAACAGCACCCCACCGGCCAGCGCGCCGATCAGCGCGACCTTGCGCGGCAGCACGATCCGCGGCAGCGCGCTGAGCATGTACACGAACAGCACGGCGCCGGACGCGATCCCGATGATCACGCTGACCGAGTCCAGCCCCCAGTTCGCCAGCCAGGTCCCCTCCAGGCCGGTCCAGCCGACGATCTGCTGCGACAGCCCGGTGAGGATCGACGACGCGGCCGTGGCGACCAGCCCGATCAGGCCGAGGCCGACCAGCGCACCGAGATCGGTGAGCTTCAGCTTCAGCGCGTTCCCGGGCTGGTCGTCCAGCTCGTGCATCGACCGGATCGAGGCGCGCAACGAGTCGATCCAGCCGAGACCGGTGAGCAGCAGTGAGACCGCCGAGATGAACCCGATGGTGCCGGCGTTGGCGATCAGGCCGTCGATGTTGATCTTGTCGCCGATGCCGGGCAGGTTCGTCTTCAGCGCTTCCTTGAGCTTGTCGACCGCCGAGTCGGGCAGCAACGCGCCGGTGACGGCCGCCGCCAGCACGATCAGCGGGAACATCGACAGGAAGCCGAAGAACGTGGTCGCGCCGGCCAGCCGGTTACCGCGCCGATTACCGTACCGCTGCCACGCCCGCCACACCTGCGACCGGCTGAACCGCTGCCAGACCGCCTTGCCCCGTTCCACCACGCCCATGGCTCTCCTGTACCCCGAGTGAGGAGAACTAGCCTGCCAGGGGGAAGTCGCGCTGCGGCCGCCACACGCCGTCCGCGCCGTGCTCGTACCGGCTGAACGCGTCCACGTCGAAGGCGCAGTCGTACGACGACAACGTGTCGTACGCGCGATCCAGGGACTCCTTGTTCAGGTCGTGCGCGACGGTCACGTGCGGGTGGTACGGGAACCGCAGCTCCACCTCGAGCGGACCGGAGCGGACCTGGGACTGCAGCACCTCACACGAGGAGATCCCCTCGGCCAGGGTCACGAACACCACCGGGGAGATCGGCCGGAAGGTCGCCGTCCCGCGCAGCCGGATCCGGAACTTCGGGAACCGCGCGGCCACCTGCAGCAGGTGCTCGTCGATCCCGGCCAGGTCCGCGTCGTCCACCTCGGTCGGCGGCAGCAGCGTGACGTGCGTCGGGATCGAGCTGGCCATCGGGTCGCCGAAGTCCGCCCGGTACTTCTGCAGCTCCGAGCCGTAGGGTTCCGCGATCGGGATCGCGACACCGATCGTCGCCATCCAGCCGCCCTACCGGCCGGATCCGGACGGGCCGGGCACGAAGCCGAGCCGGTCGTAGACCCGCTGCAGCACCGGCTCGGTGACCGCGCGGGCCCGCTCGGCGCCGGCGGCCAGGATCGCGTCCAGCTCGGCCTTGTCGTCCAGGTAGCCGAGCGTCTTCTCCCGGAACGGGGTGACGAACTCGACCACCTGCTCGGCCAGGTCCTTCTTGAAGTCGCCGTACCCGCGGCCGGCGTACTCGTCCTCGAGCTCGCTGATCTTGCGGCCGCTGAGCGCGGAGTAGATGGTCAGCAGGTTCGCCACGCCGGCCTTGTTCTCCGGGTCGAAGACGACGTCGCGGCCCGAGTCGGTGACCGCGGAGCGGATCTTCTTCGCGCTCGCCTTCGGCTCGTCGAGCAGGTCGATGATGCCGGCCGGCGAGGACGACGACTTGCTCATCTTCGCGGTGGGGTCCTGCAGGTCCGCGATCTTCGCGGTCTCCTTGACGATGTACGCCTCGGGCAGCCGGAAGGTCTTGCCGAACCGGTGGTTGAACCGCTGGGCCAGGTCGCGGGTCAGCTCCAGGTGCTGGCGCTGGTCCTCCCCGACCGGGACCCGGTCGGCCTGGTAGATCAGGATGTCGGCGGCCTGCAGGATCGGGTACGTGAACAGGCCGACGGTGGCGCGGTCGGCGCCGCCCTTCGCGGACTTGTCCTTGAACTGCGTCATCCGGCTGGCCTCGCCGAACCCGGTGATGCAGCCGAGCACCCAGCTCAGCTGCGCGTGCTCGGGGACGTGCGACTGGACGAACAGCGTGGACCGCTCCGGGTCGATCCCGGCCGCCAGCAGCTGCGCGACCGAGCGGCGGGTCCGCTCCCGCAGCACCTTCGGGTCGTACTCCACCGTGATCGCGTGCAGGTCCACCACGCAGTAGAACGCGTCGTGGTCGTCCTGCAGGGCCACCCACTGCCGCAACGCACCGAGGTAGTTGCCGAAGTGGAAGGAGTCCGCCGTCGGCTGGATCCCGGACAGCACGCGAGGGCGGCGCTGGGATCCGGCTGCGGAGGGGTCAGACGCAGCAACAGACATACCCCCGATTCTGCCAGCGTCCCTGGTCCACCCCACACCGGGGCGGGTCGCTGCGCTCATAGGGCCCGCGCTATGACCTCGGCCACCCCGATCAGGCCGTGGTGGCCGGGTCCCCGTCGACGGCGGCGGCGAGTTTCGGGACCAGCTGCTCGAGCACGATCGGCAGGCTGAGCACCGAGACGAAGCTGGTCGCGCCGTACAGCTCGTCGTCGTAGTTCTCCTCGACGAACACGTCCCGGCCCTGCTTGCGGACGTTCAGGTTCTTGTACAGCGGGTCGTTCTGCAGCTTCGTGGTGCCGCCCTTGGTCGGGAACCAGACCAGCGCCTGCTGGTCGAGCACGGAGATCCGCTCGGCGCTGATGTTGCCGCCGAACTTGTCGCCGATCACCTTGTCCAGCCCGGCCGGCAGGCTGAACCCGAAGTCGGTCAGCAGCCGCGACCGCGGATCCTGGGTGCCGTAGACGAAGTACCCCTCGTACGGCGTCGCCATCAATGCCGGCTTGTCCTTGAACTCGGGGTGGTCGGCGCGGACCTTGGCGAACCGCTGCTCGATCGCCTGCACCAGCTCGTCCGCCTGACCCGCTTTGCCGACCGCCTTGCCGACGGTGCGGGCCGCGTCCTGCCAGGCGACGCCGTAGTCCGGGACGCCGGCCGGCTGGGCGACGGTCGGCGCGATCGCGGTCAGCTTCTTGTAGTCGTCGGCGGTGATCCCGGAGTACAGGCCGATGATCAGGTCGGGCCGCAGCGCCGCGATCTTCTCGAACTGGATGCCGTCCTTGTCGCTCAGCACGGTCGGTACCGGCCCGTCGCCGAGCTTCTCCTTCGCCCACGGGAACAGCGCGCCGGGCTTCTCACCGAACCACTCGGTGGTCCCGACCGGGGTCACGCCGAGCGCGAGCAGCGCGTCCTGCTCGACCAGGCCGACCGAGACGACCCGCTGCGGCGCCGCCTTGATCTCGGCGGTACCGAACTTGTTCTGGATCGAGACCGGGAACGCTCCCGCCTCGGCCGACGGCGCGGTCTGCGCGGCGGTGTCCTCGGACTCACCGGAGCCGCACGCGGTCAGGGCCAGCAGGGGAAGAACCAGCAGCGCGAGCGGCCGCAGCGGGGAGCGCATCAGAACCTCACAGGATTGGTTAGGTTGCCCTAACCTTACCTGTGTCGCTCGTTGCCGCGTCAGTCACGGTGGTACTTGGTGACCGCCTTGTCCTGCTTGAGTTTGTCGGCCGCCGCCTGGACCCCGGCGGCCCACTCGTCCGGGCGGAACGCGCCGGTCAGGTACTGCGCGGTCAGCCGGCCGGCCGTGGTCGCGAACTCGGGGTACCAGCTGTCGAAGTACCAGCGGATCGCCTGGTCGCCGGCGGCGTTCAGCAGGTCCCGGGCCGAGCGCAACGCGGTGCTGATCTCCAGCCCGTCGGCGGCGCCGCGGACCACGGTCAGCTGGTTCGTCTCGCTGGTGACCTGGGCCGCGACCTCCTTGGACAGCATCGCCCGCAGGTACTCGAGCCCGCCGGCCTTGTTCTTCGCCTTCTCCGCGACCAGCAGCGGCGCGGTCGGCGCGATGTGGACCCCCCGCGGCAGCGCGGCCGATCCGTCCAGCGGCGGGAGCCCGATCATGGTCAGCCCGAAGTTCGGCGGGATGACGGCCTTCATCTCGTTCTCCAGCCAGTTCCCGCACGGCAGCAGGCCGGCCTTCGACGTGACCAGCCGGGTCTGCGAGCCGAGGTGGTCCAGCTGCTGGCTGCCCGGCGCGATCAGGCCGCGCTTGGTGAGCTCACCGAACGCGGTGATCGCGCGGATCACGTTCTTGTCCTTCCAGGCCCCGTCCTCGAGGTTGTCGATCCGCTTGACCACGTCGTGGCCGCCGGTCTTCACCGCGAGCGTGAGCACGGACTCCAGCACGTAGTACGGGTGCACTCCCGCGTACGTGAACGGCCCGACGCCCGCGGCCTTCATCTCGGCACCCAGCGCGAGCAACTCGGGCCACGTCCGCGGCACGTCCCAGCCGCGCTTCTGGAAGAGCTGGGCCGAGTACCACAGGCCGTACACGTCGACGACGTAGTTCAGCGAGCGCTGCGTGCCCTCGTACCGGCCGGCGTCGAGCAGGCCGGGCAGCATCGTGTCCTTGACCGGGACGTCCTTGTTCTCCCAGGAGGGCGCGTCCAGCAGCGGGCCGAGGTCGGCGAGGTGGTTGTCCGCGACCAGGCGGCTCACGGTGAGCGCCTTCGCGCCCGTGTTCAGGACGGCGTCCGGCGGGCTCCCCGCGGCGAACCGGGACTGCAACAGATCGCGCAACTGCTTCGTCGGCGTGACGGTGACGACCGCCTTCTCGTACCTGCGCCGGTACTGCGGGGCCGCGAACCCGCCGTACTCCTCGGAGACGACCACCTCGACCGGGGTCTCCCCGGCGACGCCGAACGGGTTCCCCGCGTCCGTGACCGGCCCCTCCTCGCCCGAAGCACAGCCGGCCAGCGCCACACCGGCCAGACCCCCTTGCAGCAAAGCCCGCCGAGTCAGCATGGTCGGCAGACTAGTGCGCCGCGGGGCACTAGTACCTGGTCGGTCCACGGCCGCGTCAGCGTCACGCGGGCAACCGGCCGGTGCGGTTCACCAGGTCGGCCACGACACTCAGCCGCTGGTTGGTGTCCTGGGAGTAGCGCTTCAGCACGGCGAACGCACGGACCGCGTCGAGGCCGTACCGCTCCATCAGCCGGCCGACCGCCTGGCCGACCTCCTTCCGGGCGTCCACGGCCAGCTTGAGCGACTCCTCCTGCCGGGCAGACGCGACCGCGATCGAAGCGTGCAACGCGAGCAACTGGGCGGCCTCCGCCTCGCCTTCGCCGAACCGGTAGGGCTCGGAGGACGCCGGGTTCAGCACGCCGCTGGTGGAGTGTGCCGTGTACAGCCGGAGCGCGAGCACACTGCGGATCCCGGCCTCCGCCGCCGTCGGGGACCACTTGGGCCACCGGGCGTCGCCGACGGTGTCCCTGACCAGGACGTTGTCGCGCCGGCTGATCGCGAGCAGGCTCGGTCCCTCGCCGAGATCGACCTGCAACTGGTCCGCGAGGGTGACCAGCGGGTCCGTCGCGGCGATCGTCTCGGCCCGCTTCCGGTTCATCAGCATCACCGACGCGTGGTCGTAATGCAGCGCCTCGACGGCGAATTGCAGCACGCCCTCCACGGTCGCGAGCACGCCGTCCTGATCGTGCAGGTGCATCGCGAGCTCGCCGAACTGCTCGGAACGGTCAGACATCGATTCTCCAGCCAGTGGGTAGCACAGAACGCCACCAGCGCCGGATTCTGGACGCTTACGGTTCGGCCGAACAGCCTACCCGGGCCCTGCTCCGATCACACCTCGAGCGGCCGCGCCCGCGTTTCGCCCGGGCAGGAAACGACCGACCGCCGTCGTTCCGGCCCGTGGGAGGCGGTACGACGGCGGTCGGGATCAGGGTGGGTCAGTCGGTGCCGAACTCCATCGCGGCCCGGTCGAGCAGGATCTCCTCCTCGGCGGTCTCGCCGCGGGACGCGATCGCCTCGGCGCCGCCTTGGTCCATCGCACCGATCAGGCCGGTCGAGGCGGCCTGGGCCGCGCCGATCAGGGCCGGGTGCGAGCTGCCGACCATGCCGAGGCCCGCGTACTGCTCCAGCTTGGCCCGGGAGTCGGCGATGTCGAGGTTGCGCATGGTCAGCTGGCCGATCCGGTCCAGCGGGCCGAACGCGGAGTCCTCGGTCCGCTCCATCGACAGCTTGTCCGGGTGGTAGCTGAAGGCCGGCCCGGTGGTGTCGAGGATCGAGTAGTCCTCGCCCCGCCGCAGCCGCAACGTCACCTCGCCGGTGACCGCGGTCCCGACCCACCGCTGCAGCGACTCCCGCAGCATCAGCGCCTGCGGGTCCAGCCAGCGGCCCTCGTACATCAGCCGGCCGAGCCGCCGGCCCTCGCTGTGGTACGTCGCGAGCGTGTCCTCGTTGTGGATCGCGTTCACCAGCCGCTCGTACCCCGCGTGCAGCAGCGCCATCCCGGGCGCCTCGTAGATACCCCGGCTCTTGGCCTCGATGATCCGGTTCTCGATCTGGTCCGACATGCCCAGCCCGTGCCGGCCGCCGATCGCGTTGGCCTCCAGCACCAGGTCGACCGCGGAGGCGAACTCCTTGCCGTTGATCGTCACCGGCCGGCCCTGCTCGAACCCGATTGTGACGTCCTCGGCCGGGATCTCCACCGTCGGGTCCCAGAACTTCACGCCCATGATCGGCTCGACGATCTCGAGTCCGGTGTCCAGGTGCTCCAGCGACTTGGCCTCGTGCGTCGCGCCCCAGATGTTCGCGTCGGTCGAGTACGCCTTCTCGGTGCTGTCCCGGTACGGCAGGTCGTGGGTGGCGAGCCACTCCGACATCTCCTTACGGCCGCCGAGCTCGGTGACGAAGTCCGCGTCCAGCCACGGCTTGTAGATCCGCAGCGACGGGTTCGCCAGCAGGCCGTACCGGTAGAACCGCTCGATGTCGTTGCCCTTGAAGGTGGAGCCGTCGCCCCAGATCTGCACGTCGTCCTCGAGCATCGCCCGGACCAGCAGCGTCCCGGTCACGGCCCGCCCGAGCGGCGTGGTGTTGAAGTAGCTGCGGCCGCCGGAGCGGATGTGGAACGCCCCACAGGCCAGCGCGGCCAGGCCCTCCTCCACCAGCGCGGCCCGGCAGTCGACCAGCCGCGCGACCTCCGCCCCGTACGCGGTGGCGCGGGCGGGGACCGAGGCGATGTCGGGCTCGTCGTACTGGCCGATGTCGGCGGTGTAGGTGCAGGGCACCGCACCCTTGTCGCGCATCCACGCCACCGCAACGGAGGTATCGAGACCGCCGGAGAAGGCGATCCCGACGCGTTCACCGACGGGGAGGGACGTAAGCACCTTGGACATGGCAATAATTATGCAGGCCACTGCATGATTATGCAAACCGGGGGCCGCACACAAGAAGTCGGGTCCGCGGACACGTTCTGACGTGTTCACGGACCCGACGAGGTGGTCACCGGCAGGCGAGCGCTACTTCACGCCTCCGGCAGTCACGGAGACCTGCAGCTGACGCTGGAAGATGATGTAGACGACCAGTACCGGCGCCACGGTGATCACTACGGCCGCGAACAAGGCCCCGAAGTCCACCGCATAGCCGGCCTGCGATGCGAACGAGGCCATCCCCTGCGAGAGCACATAGTTCTTCGAGTCGGTGTTCAGCGCGACCGGGAGCAGGAACTGGTTCCACAATCCCAGGAAGTTGAAGATCGCGACCGACGCCATGCCCGGCTTCGCCATCGGCAGCATCACCGAGAAGAACGTCCGCCACTCACCGGCACCGTCGATCTGCGCCGCCTCGTAGATCTCGCCCGGCAGCGCCTTGAAGAAGCTGTGCAGGAAGAAGACCGTGAACGGCAGCGCGAACGCGACGTACGTGATGATCAACCCGGGCAGGGTGTTCAGCAGCGCCAGGTTCTTCAGCACGAAGAACAGCGGCACGATCGCCAGGAAGACCGGGAACGTCAGACCGGCCAGCATCGAGTAGTAGATCAGCCGGTTGCCGGGGAACGTGAACCTGGCCAGCACGTACGCGCACATGGCACCGAGGATCATCACCAGCACCAGGGCGGAGCCGACGACGATCACCGTGTTCAGGAAGTAGCGGCCGATACCGGCCGTGGTCCAGGCGTTGGCGTAGTTCTCGAACCGCAGCGCGCTCGGCAGCGACAGCGGGTTCCCCAGGACCTCCTGCGACGTCTTGAACGAGGACAGCAGCGTCCACACCAGCGGCAGGATCACCAGCAGCGACCACAGGATCAGCGCGATGTGGGCGGTCGTGGCCACGCCCCTGCCCTCCCGGGCCCGCTGGCCGGGCGCGCGGGATCCGGCGACGGCGTCCGATCGGTCGGCGGCGGTGGTTGTCATCGGCGTCCCTTCACTTTCCGCTCACGTCCGCCGGTCAGCGCGTTCACCGTGAACACCAGGAGCGCGAACAGCATCGTCACCGCGGCGAGGATCACGCCCATCGCCGTCGAGTAGCCGAACTGGCCCTTGGTGAAGGCAGTGGTGAACAGCTGCTGAGGCATCACCAGGGTCGAGTTCTGCGGTCCGCCGCCGGGGTTCAGCGCCTGCATGTAGACGAAGGCGTCGAGCGCGGCGATCCCGAGGTAGATGTACGCCGTCTGCACGTTGTCGCGGATCAGCGGCACGGTGATCGACACCGCACTGCGGAACCGGCCGGCGCCGTCGATCCGGGCCGCCTCGAACACCTCGGGCTCGATGCCCCGGATGGCGGCGATGAACAGCACCATGTAGAAGCCGACGAAGCCCCAGATCATCACGAACATCGACGCCGGCATCGCGGTCCGCGCGTCGCCGAGCCAGGCGTAGTTCTCGAACTGCTCGAGCCCGATCTTCGTCAGCAGCGCGTCCAGGATGCCCGAGCCCGGGGTGAACACCTGGGCCCAGATCAGGCCGATCACGATCGCGGGGATCACGTACGGGAAGAACGAGACGATCCGGTAGAAGCCGGAGTTGCGCAGCCCGCGGACGGTCCCGGTGCCAGAGCCGCCGATCGTCACGAGCGTGGCGAGGGTCAGCGCCAGGACGATCGTCACGATCGGGACCACGATCGCGAGCAGGACGTTGTTGCGCACGGCCTTCAGGAAGATGTCGTCGTGGAACAGCCGCACGTAGTTGTCGAAGCCGACGAAGTTCTGCCCCGCGCTGAACCCGGACCAGTCGGTCAGCGAGTAGTACAGCGCCTGCACGAACGGCGAGACCACGAAGACCACGAAGATCACCAACGGCAGGCCGAGGAACACGACCATGAAGCTGGCCCGGTCGAAGGTCAGCGGCCGGCGGCGCCGGGTGACGGACCGCTTGGGTCCGCCTCCCGGCACAGCCTCGTGCGTCGTGGTCACTTGGTGACCGGGATCTTCTTGACGGAGCTGTCGTTGCGCACCTTGTCGGTGATCTGCTGCAGACCCTTCGTCAGGCCGGCCGCGTCCAGCTGGCCGGACAGGAAGGAGTTCCAGACCACCAGGTTGTCGGTGTTCATGCCGTACAGACCGACGAACTGGTAGTCGAAGACGTTGGTGCCGGCGGCGTCCAGCATCTGCGTCTGCGACTGCAGCGCGGTCGAACCGAAGCCGTCGGCGGGAATCAGGCCCTTGACGATCGTCGGCGCGAGCCGGGTCTTGGCGAAGTTGGTCGCCGCCTCCTTGGACAGCATCGCCCGCAGCAGCTCCTTGCCGCCGGCAACGTTCTTGCCCTTGGACGGGACGATGAACGGCTCACCGGCCGCGCTGCGCAGCGCCTCGTACGGCAGCTTCGGGCTGTCGGTGACGGTCGGCTCCGGGACGCCCTTCATGTCGAAGCCGGACTTGGTGGCCTTCTTCATCTCGTTCTCGATCCACGAGCCCGACGGGTAGAGGATCGCCTGCTGGTCGTTGCTCCACTTCGCCTGCGCGGCGGTGAACTGGGTGCCGGCGCCGCCCGGGACGAAGTAGCCGTTCTTGACCATGGTCTCCAGGGCCTTGAAGATGCTCTGGATCTGCGGCTTCGACCAGCAGTTCTCCTCGAGGTTCTCCAGCGCCAGCCGGACCTCGTCGCCACCCTCCTTGATCGCGCCGTCGACGGCCATCGTGTGGTAGTAGGTCGCGGCTTCCTTGCCCCAGACGAACAGGTACTTGCCCTTCGCCTTGGCCTTGGCGCCGAGGTCGAGCAGCCCGTCGTAGGTCTTCGGCACCTCCCAGCCGTTCTCCTTGAACAGGCTCTCGGAGTACCACAGGCCGTACAGCGTGAGCACGTAGTTCAGCGCGACGAACTTGCCGTCGAAGGTGCCGGGGTTCTTGGCGCCCGGGTACAGGGTGTCGGCGATCTTCGTGCCCTCGTAGTTGTTGGCCTCGAAGATGTCGTCCAGCGTCTCCAGCTGGTCCAGGATCGTGCCGAAGCCGATCTGGGCCTTGCCGGAGTTGTCGATCAGGTCCGGCGGGTTGCCGCCGACGAAGCGCGGCTGCAGCTGCTGGGCGATCTCGGTGGACGGAGAGACCTTGACCGTCGAACCCCCGAACTTCTGCTGCACGAGGTTGGCCGCGAACTGCACGTAGTCGTACCCGTAACCGCCGTTGAAGATGACCGCCTCGATGGCCGCCTTCTCCGCCATGCCGAACGGGTTGTCCGCAGACTTCTCGGCGCCACCACTGTCGGAACCGCTGTCGTCGCTGCCGCTGCCGGCGCAGGCGGCCAGCAACGTGCTGCCTCCCGTGGCCATCAGGGTGCCGACCGCCGCGCGCTGCAGGAACAGCCGCCGCGACATGTTGTGGGGAGTGCTCATGGGTCCCGCCTTCCGAGGAATGTGTTTCAGGCAGTACGACGGATCCGGCCGGCGTACTTTGCTTCAAGGGCGTGGTTGTGGTCGTCGCCGCCCGGGATGTTCGCGGACAGGTAGACCGGTGGGGTCTCGCCGGCCTCGGTGAGCCGGCGCAGGACCTCGGCGACCAGCAGCTGCGCGATCAGCGCGGCGGTGATGGACGACACGGCGCAGACCTTCCCCCCGTCGGGGAGGTCGAGCACAGAGTCGCCGTACGGCGCGTGGTTGTCCAGTACCACGTCGGCGAAGTCGATCAGCTTCTTGCCGGACGGGTGCCGTGACTCCACCCCGGCGGTGTGCTGCAGCGACGTGATCGCGATCAGCGGGTGACCCTTCTCCTTGACCACGGCGGCGAACTCGACGATCGAGCCGTTCACGCCCGAGTTGGAGGCGATCACGAACAGGTCGTTCGGCTGGGCCGCGGACAGGTCGTACAACTTGCGCGAGATCGACGGGTCGCGTTCCAGTTCGCCCCCGCGGAGCAGCTCGACCGGCTCGCCGCCGAGCAGGACCAGGTCGCGCAGCGCGATCCGGTTGGTGGCGATCAGCCCGCCGGCGCGGCCGGCGATCTCCATCGCGAGCGCCTCGGAGTGACCGGACCCGAAGGCCTGGATGACGCCGTCGGCGCGCAGCGAGGCCGTCACCAGGTCGGCGGCCTGCTGGATCGGGCCGTCGATCTGCTCGGTGACCGCGGCGAGAATCGGTGTCAGCGTGTGAACATACGATTGCGCGCTCACTCCACCGCTCGTCACCTGACGCGCGTGCGTGCTGCCGTCTGCCGTGCTGGCCATCAGCGGCCCAACCCCTCGTCTAATCTGTTCACCGCGACACACCTGGTGCCGACAAGTGCGCAAGTTTGCGGTTTGCTGGACAGAACTTTTCTCACCTGGCAGCTAAAGTCAAGGCTCATCTCACTCTTCCCTCCAGATCGGGACCGTTGCGTGACCTTGCTTTTCTGTGTTCGTTTCGGCCTCTTTTGAGCAGTTTGGAGCACCGCCTATGTCGCTCGAACGCCCCCTTCCGGAACCAGGGGACACAGTGGTCCTGATGCCAGCCAATGCACTGGTCCTGGGCGGCGACCTCGGCGGCACCTCCACCCGGATCGTGATCGCGGACCACGACGGCAAGGTAGTCGGTCGGGGCGCCGCCGCGGGCGGCAACCCCACCAGTCATCCGGCCAGCGCGGCGGCCAACTTCGGTCAGGCGATTCACCAGGCACTGGCCGGGCTCGGCGACGGCCCGCTCGATCCCACGATGGTGAAGGCGGCGGTGATCGGCGCGGCCGGCGGCTCGGCGCTGTCCAAGCCCGAGGTGCGGGCCCAGTTCGACGCGGCCTGGACCGGGGCCGGTCTGGTCTGCGCACCGGACTTCATCGGTGATCTGGAGGTCGCGTTCGCCTCCGGGACGCCGGCGTCCGACGGCGTCGTCCTGATCGCCGGGACCGGCGCCGCGGCCGGTCTGGTCCGCGACCACCGGCTGATCCGGACCGCGGACGGGCACGGCTGGCTGCTCGGCGACGACGGTTCCGGCTTCTGGCTCGGCCGGGAGGCTTTGCGCAGCCTGTTGCGCGCTCTCGATCTCGGCGAGCCGATCGGCGCACTCGGCGAGGCGGTCGTCGCGGCCGTGCTGCCCGACCGCGATCCGGACGCCGTCGCCCAGCGTGAGGGGTACGACGTGCTGCGTGACGACCTGATTCGCACCGTGAACTCGCGTCCCCCGGTCCTGCTGGCCGAGCTGGCCCGGACCGTGGTCAGCAGCTACGAGCAGGACGACCCGACGGCGCGGGCGCTGGTGAAACGCGCAGCGGACCTGCTCACAGAAACGGTGCGCCGGGTCCGGACAACGTCGGACAACGGCCCGCTGGTGCTGGCCGGAAGTGTCGCCGGGGACTCCTCGCCGGTCGGCCGGTTGCTCCGGCAGAACCTGCGCGACCACTTCCCCGGCGACGTCCTCACCGCCCGCGACGGGGTCGGCGGCGCCACCTGGCTCGCCCTCGGCGCCCTCGACCCCGCCCTGGCGACCCGCGCCAACCACACCCGCCTGGTCAGCTGAGGACCTGCACCACTCGCCAACCAGCCGATCCCGCCGTCACGCAGCGCTTCCACCGCCTGGCGACGACGCGACTCTGCCGGTGCCGCGAGGTTGGTGAGTGGTGGGGATCCGTTAGCAGACGACATTCCGGGAAATGTCGACCGGCCCGAGCCGGGTCCGACGTCCCGGCCGTCAGTACCGGAACGGACCTAAGGTGAGTGACGTGGTGGAAGAGACGGACCTGCGACTGCCCGACGGGCGCACCCTGCACGTGTACGACACGCATCCCGGTGACGACGCCCGGATGCCGGTGTTCTGGCATCACGGCACGCCCAACCTCGGCAGCCCTCCGGAGCCGTTGTTCGAGGTCGGCGACTGGCTCGGACTGCGCTGGATCGGGTTCGACCGGCCCGGGTACGGCGGGTCGACGGTGGCCCCGGGCCGGACGATGACCTCGGTCGCGCGGGACCTGGAGTTCGTCGCCGACTCGCTCGGGATCGGCGACCTCACCGTCGTCGGCCACTCCGGCGGCGGCTCGTACGCGCTCGGGACCGCGGCCACCCTCGGCGACCGGGTCCGCGCCGTCGTCGCGCTGGCCGCGATCGCGCCGTACGCCGTGGACGGGCTGGACTGGTTCGACGGGATGATCCCGTCCGGCGTGGCCACCTTGCGGGCCGCGGCCGCCGGCCGGGAGGTGAAGACCGAGTACGAGGCGTCCGGCGTGGAGTACGACCCGGAGTTCACCCCTGCCGACGTCGCGCTGTTCTCGACCAGTTGGGGCTGGCTCGGCACAGTGGTCGGGCCGGCGCTCGACGCGGGACCGTACGGGCAGATCGACGACGACGTGTCCTATGTCCTGCCGTGGGGCTGCGACCCGGCCGGGATCACGGCGCCCGTCATGCTCCTGCACGGCGCCCAGGACCGCATCATCCCGCCGGGCCATGCCGAGTGGCTCGCCGCCAACCTCGGTACCGCCAAGCTCGCGTTGCACCCTGACGAGGGCCACATCTCCATCCTCAGGCACGCGGAGGACTCGCTCGTCTGGCTGCGCGACCGGGCCGGCCGGGCCTGACCCGGCGCGTCCGGCGTCGTCGATTGGCCGAGGCACGGCCGGGGTACCTAGGGCCGGATGAGGCGATCCGGAGGTACCCCCGATGCTCGTTGCTGAGCGCTACCGGCTGTCCGCGCCGCTGGGCCGCGGAGGGATGGGCGAGGTGCATCGGGCCACCGACGAGGTGCTCGGACGCGAGGTGGCGGTGAAGTTGTTGCTGCCGTCCCGGCTGGACCCGGTGGCGACCGCGCGGTTCCAGCGCGAGGCCCGGGCGGCGGCGATGGTCGCGGACCAGAACGTGGTCGCGGCGTACGACTTCGGCCGGCACGACGACGGCTGGTTCCTGGTGATGGAACTGGTCGAGGGCCGGACGCTCGCGGAAGAGGTACGGCAGAGCGGGCCGCTGCCGTCCGAGCGTGCGATCGCAATCGTCCAGCAGGCCGCGGCCGGACTCGCGACGGCGCACCGGCACGACATCGTCCACCGCGACATCAAGCCGGGCAACCTGCTGCTGACCGCGGACGGCACGGTGAAACTGACCGACTTCGGCATCGCCCGCTTCCTCGAGGACACCACGACCACGCTGACCGCGACCGGCCAGGTCCTGGGGACCAGCTACTACCTGGCTCCCGAGCGGGCCCAGGGTCGTCCGGCCGGGAAGGCGTCCGACATGTACGCGCTCGGCTGCGTGCTCTATCACCTGCTCACCGGGCATCCGCCGTTCCAGGCCGACCAGCCCGCCAGCGTGATGTACCAGCACGTGGCGACTCCCCCGGTCCGGCCGAGCGTCCTGCGACCGGAACTCGGTGGACCGATCGAGGACCTGTTGCTCAGCATGCTGGCCAAGGACCCGGCCGCCCGGCCGACCGCTCACGAGGTCGCGACGGCCGAGTTGCCCGCCGCGGTCGAGGGGCTGCCCGGGCCGGACGACGAACCCACCATGGAATTCCGGCAGCCGCCCTCGATGCGCCGAAGGCTGATCGCGGTCGCCGCCGCGCTGACCGTGGTGGTCGGATCCTCGTCCGCCGTCCTCCTGGACTCGCGAGGAACGCGGGTACCGGAGACCGCGAACTTCGCGCCGCCGACCCAGCCAGCGCCGAAGCCGAGCACGACGATCCCGAAGCCGACGGGGATCTCGAAGCCGAAGCCGAAGCCGACGCCGACCCAGTCCGCTCGGGTCGTCGGGACCACGCAGCGCCGGACCGAGGCCAAGCCCTCGGTGCGGAAGCCGTCGAACCAGGGCAAGTCCGCCCAGCACCCGAGTACGTCGAACGGCAAGGCCAAGGGCAAGCACAAGAACCGCTGAGCCAGGTCCGCGTAGCCGTCCCGGGTCCGTCGCGGCCGACATTCCAAGCAAGGGCTTGACATCAGGCTGGACCGCGGCGCATATTCCAAGCATGTCCTTGGAATCAGACCCGCCCGAGTCCCGGCGGAAACGGCTGCTCGACGATCCGCTCGCCATCCGCGCCCTCGCGCACCCGGTCCGGCTCGACCTGCAGGCCCTGCTCGGCAAGCACGGTCCGCTGACCGCCGCCGACGCGGCGCGCCGGCTCGGGATCAGCCAGGCGCTGGCGTCCCATCACCTGCGGCAGCTGGCGAAGTACGACTTCGTCGAGCCGGCGCCGGGCCGGGACAACCGGGAGCGGCCGTGGCGGCTGGTCTCCACCTCGCAGTCCTGGCGGAGCGCGCACGCGACGCCGGAGGGTGCGGCGGCCGCCGACATCCTCGAGCAACTGATCGCCGAGCGGGCGCTGAACAACCTCGCCGACTGGCAGCAGCGCCGATCGAGCGAGGACGACGTCTGGATGGACAACGCGGGTATCGACCAGACCGGGATCTACCTCACCGGCGAGGAACTGGCCGAGCTGGAGGACCAGATCAGCGGCCTGCTCCGGCGGTACGTCGACGAGCGGCCGATCGACGACAAGTCCACCCGGCCGCCCGGCAGCCGCCGGGTCGACATCGTCCGGATCGTCACCGTCAGCCCCGCCGACGAGGACGACGACCCGGCCGAGGACGAGCAGTGAGGACGTTGTGGGACGTACTGCTGCGGCGGCGCGACTACCGGCTGGTGCTGGGAGCGGGGCTGGTCTCGCTCACCGGGGACTGGATCCTCAAGGTGGGCCTGGCGTTCCACGTGTACACGCTGACCGGCTCGACGCTGGCCTCCGGCGGATTGCTGCTGGCTTCGTTCGGTCCGCTGGTCGTGCTCGGCTCGGTCGCCGGGGTCTTCGCGGACCGCTGGGACCGGCGCCGGACGATGATCGTCACCAACGTCCTGCACGCGGTGGTCCTGCTGCCGCTGCTCGGCGTGCACGACGAGGGCACGCTCTGGCTGATCTACCTGGTCGTGCTGGTCCAGAGTTGCCTGCAGCAGTTCTTCCGGCCGGCCGAGCAGTCGCTCATCCCGGCGTTGGTGGATCCCGGCCAGCTCGTCACCGCGAACGCGTTGAACAGCCAGATCAGCGACGTCGCCCGGCTGGTCGGCGCCGCCCTCGGCGGTGGCCTGGCCGCGCTCGGCGGACTCCCGCTGCTCGCCGCGGCCGACGCGGCCACCTATGTACTGGCGACGGGGTTGCTGCTCGCGGTCCGGCATCGGTCCGAGCGGAAGCCCATCGACCGTACCGGCGGTGTCGCGCGCAAGCTCCGGGCCGACTGGGTCGAGGGACTGCGGATCTGCGTAGCCGGACCGGCGATGCGGCTGGTGTTCGTGTTCGGCCTGGTCACCGGGGTCGGCGAGGGCGCGATGAGTACGTTGTTCGCGCCGTTCGTCAGCACGGAGCTCGGCGGCGACGGTACGCAGTACGGGCTGATCCTGTCGTCGCAGGCGGTCGGCGGGATCGTCGGCGGACTGGTCGCGGCCGCGGTCGGCTCGCGGCTCCGGGCGACCTGGATGTGGGGCGTGGGTGCGGTGCTGTTCGGCCTGGTGGACCTGGTGCTGTTCCTGTCACCGCTGGTCTCGGACAGCCTGGTCCCGGCGTTCGTCTGCATGGTCGTGGTCGGCGTGCCCGGCGCGTTCCTGGTGGCCGGGTCGATGACGGTGATCCAGCGGCTGACCGACGACACCTCCCGCGGCCGCGTGTTCGGCGCGTTGTTCGCGGCGGAAGGCGTTGCCCTGCTGGCCGGGATCTTCGCGTCGGGCGTCCTCGGGGACGTCGTCGGCATCATCCCGGTCCTGGTCTTCCAGGGACTCGGGTTCTTGGTCGGCGGCCTGGTGGTACTGGGCCGGCGCCGGACGCTCGTCGCGGCCGGCGCCGACGACGTCAGTCCGCCGCTGGTTCGTCAGCCGGCCTGACCTGGTGCACCCGGACCCGGGCGACCCGGCGGCCGTCCATCGCGGTGACGGTCAGCCGGTGCTCGCCCACCTCGGCCTCGTCGGCGGTGGCGGGCACCCGGCCGAGCTGGGCGGCGAGGAATCCGCCGACCGTCTCGTACGGCCCGTCCGGCAGCTCGACACCGGTCTCGTCGGCGAAGTCGTCCAGGTTGAGCAGGCCGTCCACCTCGACGTCGCCGCTGCGCAGCCGGGTGGTCTCGCCCGCCTCTTCGTCGTACTCGTCCTTGATGTCGCCGATGAGTTCCTCGACCAGGTCCTCGAGCGTCACGATGCCGGCCGTACCACCGTACTCGTCCAGCACGATCGCCAGATGGGTACTGCGGCGGCGCATCTCGGTCAGCGTCGGCAGCAGCTTGGCGGTGTCGGGCAGCATCAGCACGTCCCGGGCCAGGTCGCCGACCCGGACCGAGCGGGACGCGACCGCGGGGTCGAAGAGGTCCCGGACGTGCACGAAGCCGGCGATGTCGTCGGCCGAGCCGTTCATCACCGGGTACCGCGAGTGCGGCCGCTCGGCGGCGAACTTCACCGCCTTGTACGCCGGCATCTCCGCGTCGACGAAGTCCACCTCGGTCCGCGGCAGCATCAGCTCGCGCAGCTGGCGGCCGCCGGCCTCGAAGACGTCGTCGACGATCCGGCGCTCCTCCTCGCCGAGCGACTCGTGCCCGGAGACCAGATCCCGGAGCTCCTCGTCGGTCATCACCTCGCGGTTCGCCGTCGGGTCGCCGCCGAGCGCGCGGACCACCAGGTCCGTCGACTTCGACAGCAGCCAGATCACCGGCCGGGCGATCGACGCGATCCGGTCCACCAGCGGGGCCAGGCCGAGCGCGAACGTCTCGGCCCGCTGCAGCGCGAGCCGCTTGGCCGCGAGCTCGCCGAGCACGATCGAGACGTACGAGATCAGCACTGTGATCAGGACCAGGGCGACCGTGTCCGCGACGGACGGCGGCAGGCCGAGGTCCTGCAGGTGGGGGGACAGGCCGTCCGCGAGGGTCGCGCCGCCGAACGCGGCGGACAGGAAGCCCATCAGGGTGACGCCGATCTGCACCGCGGACAGGAAGCGGTTCGGGTTGGCGGCGACCTTGGCCACCGTCTCACCGCGCTTGCCGCGCTGGGCGATCGACTTGAGCTGGCTCTCGCGCAGCGACACCAGGGCCATCTCGGCAGCGGCGAAGACGCCACCGATCAGGACGAAGACGAAGATCAGGAGAATGTTGAGCAGGGTGTCGTTCATCGGTGGGGTCTCGGCGCCCTCTCCTGGTCAAGACCCGGCGACCACGTGGGCCCGGGGCGGAGAGGACGCGACGCTAGGGCGACGTCCATCTGTCCAGAGTAGCGGGACCGGGTCTCACGATGCATGTTTGAATATGTTGGATTACGATGATTGCTGGCCGAGTGGGTCACAGCTCGGCCGCGATCCCCCGGAAAGGTCGGACGATGCAAACACCGCGCGGCGCGCGCCGGACGGACACCCAGTTGTCCGACGGCCGGGACCTCTTCTACTACGACCCGGCCGACGCCCCGGCCCGGGTGCCGCTCGAGGACACCCGCGGCCTGCCCGAGCCGAAGCCGCAGGTCGACCTGCGGACCGACCCGCTGACCGGTGACGTCATCACCTACGCCACCCACCGCAACACCCGGACGTACCTGCCGCCGGCGGACCAGTGCCCGCTGTGCGCGACCAAGCCGGGCAACCCGACCGAGATCCCGGACCACGACTACAACGTCGCCGTCTTCGCGAACAGGTTCCCCTCGTTCGCCGGGCCGGGCCGCACCGAGGTGGTCTGCTTCACCAGCGACCACGACAAGTCGTTCACCGACCTCTCCCAGGGCCAGGCCCGGCTCGTCGTCGAGGCCTGGGCGGACCGGACCGCGGAGCTGAGCGCCCGGCCGGACGTCGAGTACGTCTTCGCGTTCGAGAACCGGGGCCGCGAGATCGGCGTGACGCTGAACCACCCGCACGGCCAGATCTACGCGTACCCGTTCGTCCCGCCGCGGATGCGGACCCTGATGGCGCGGGCCCGCGAACACCAGGAAGTTGCCGGGAGCAACCTCTTCGCCGACGTCCTGGCCGCCGAACGCAAGGAGGGCACCCGCGTCGTCGCGGAGAACGGCACCTGGACCGCGTTCGTGCCGGAGGCGGCCCGCTGGCCGGTCGAGGTGCACCTGTACCCGCACCGCCAGGTGGCCGACATCGCCGAGCTCACGACCGAGGAGCGGGACGACTTCGCCGAGTTGTACCTCGACGTGCTGAGCCGGTTCGACGGGCTGTACGGCGACCGGCTGCCGTACATCGCGGCCTGGCACGCCGCGCCGGTGCGGGCGGACCGCGAGCTCGGGTACCTGCACCTGGAGCTGCTGTCCATCCGGCGGGCCGCGGACAAGATCAAGTACCTTGCCGGTTCGGAGTCCGGGATGGGCGCGTTCATCTCCGACACCCGGCCCGAGGATGTTGCCGAGACGCTGCGGAAGGTGGGTTCGTGAGTACGTTCGCCGAGGTGTTCGGAACCGAGCCGGACGGCGCCTGGCGCGCGCCCGGCCGGGTCAACCTGATCGGTGAGCACACCGACTACAACGACGGCCTGGTGCTGCCGATCGCGTTGCCGAACCGGATCGCGGTCAGCGCGTCCGCCCGCGAGGACGGCGTCGTCGCGGTCTCGTCGAACGGCCAGGAGGGCGTCGTCGAGTTCACCCTCGACTCGTTGCAGCCGGGATCCGTCCCGGACTGGGCGGCGTACCCGGCCGGCGCGGCCTGGGTCCTGCGCGAGGCCGGGTACGGGATCGGCGGCGCGAACCTGCTCTTCGACTCTGACCTGCCCTCCGGTGCCGGGCTCTCGTCTTCGGCCGCGTTGCTGTGCGCGAGCGCGGTCGCGTTGCTCGGTCTGCGCGGTATCGAGGTCGACCCGGCCGAGGTGGCCCGGCTGGCCCAGCGCGCGGAGAACCAGTACGTCGGAGCCCCGGTCGGGCTGATGGACCAGATGGCCTCGATGTGCTGCACCGAGGGCCACGCGCTGTACTTCGACATCCGGGCGATGACGACCGACCAGATCCCGTTCGCGCCGGCCGACGACGACCTGACCTTGCTCGTGATCGACGTGAAGGCGCCGCACCGGCACGTCGACGGGGAGTACGCAGCCCGCCGGAGGAGCTGCGAGCAGGCCGCGGCCGCGCTCGGGGTACCCGCGCTCCGGTCGATCGAGCTCGACCAGCTGGACGACGCGCTGGCCCGGCTGGACGACGACGTCGACCGCCGCCGGGTCCGGCACGTGGTGACCGAGATCCGCCGGGTCGAGGACGCCGTCGCGCTGATGCGGGCCGGCCGGCTGCGCGAGGTCGGGCCGCTGTTCACCGCGTCGCACGCGTCGCTGCGGGACGACTTCGAGATCACCGTGCCGGAGCTGGACGTCGCCGTCGACACCGCGCTCGCCGCCGGGGCTCTCGGGGCCCGGATGACCGGTGGCGGGTTCGGCGGCTGCATCATCGCCCTGGTCGAGGCGGCCGCGGCGGAGCAGGTGTTCGCGGCGATCGAGAAGGCGTTCGCCGAGCACGGCTTCCGCGCGCCGACGTCGCTCGCCGCCGACCCCTCGGCCGGAGCCTCGCGGGTGCGGTGACCGACAGCCTTGCCGCCGGCAAGGGTTTGTCCTGAGCAACAGCTGGTGTCCGACTCAGGACTGCAGAGTACGGCCGTTCGTCCGTCGGGGCGGGCGGCCGTCAGGACGCGACGACGAGCTCGCAGCCGGTGTCACGCATCGCCTTGCGGGCCGCGGCCGGCAGCCCGGTGTCGGTGACGACCACGTCCAGGTCGTCCCAGGTGGCGAAGGTGCTCAGGCCGACCGTGCCCCACTTGGTGTGGTCGGCGACCAGGACCACCTCGCGACTGGCCGCGATGAAGGCGCGGTTGGTCTCGGCCTCCATCAGGTTCGGCGTACTGAGGCCGTGCTCGGCGTCGACGCCGTGGGCGCCGAGGAACAGCATGTCCAGGTGCAGCGACTGCAGGGCCGCGGTGGCGATCGGGCCGACCAGCGCGTCGGACGGGGTACGGATCCCGCCGATCAGGACCACCGTGCGGTCGGAGCGGCCGTTGCCGTGGAACACATCGGCGATCCGGGCCGAATTCGTCACCACGGTGAGGTTCTCGACCCGCAACAGCTGCCGGGCCAGCGCGTACGTCGTGGTGCCGGCGCCGATACCGATCGCGCTGTCCGGCCGGACCCGGCGGGCTGCCTCGGCCGCGATCGCCTGCTTGGCGGTGGATTCCTGGGTCAGCTTCGCGTCGAAACCGGGCTCGTGCGCGCTGCGCAGCCCGACCGAGGTCGCGCCGCCGTGCACCTTGTGCAGCAGGCCGCTGGAGTCCAGCGCGTCCAGGTCGCGCCGGATCGTCATGTCCGACACCCCGAACCGCTCGACCAGCTCGGCCACCGTGACCGCGCCCCGGCTGTTGACCTCGGCAACGATGGTGGCCTGCCGCTGGGCAGCCAGCTGACCGCCCCGGCCGCGGGACGCTTCGGCGTTTCCGGCTGCGCTCACACCGACAGCCTAAGGTCTGCGTGCCGCCACCGCAGTCCGTTTGTGTTGGTTTGTGTGCCGCCGGCCGCCGAAAATCACGTTGCCGCCCGCCGCGTCCGCAGCCACGCTGGACAGATGCGATTCCCTGAGGACGTCCCGGTGCTGACCGACGGCGTGATCACCCTGCGGGCGCACACCCCCACCGACATCGACCCGGCGTACGAGGCCTGCCAGGACCCGGAGATGCAGCGCTGGACGACGATCCCGGTGCCGTACGAACGGCAGAACGCCGAGACGTACGTGACCGGCATCATCCCGACCGGTTGGCGGGAGGAGACCACGTACGCCTGGGCGATCGAGTACGAGGGTCGCTACGCCGGCACGGTGGATCTGCGGGACACCGAGGGCGGGACCGGGGAGATCGGGTTCGCGGTGTCGCCCTGGGCGCGCGGGCACGGGGTGATGACGCGGGCGGTCAGGCTGGCCGTGCGGCACGCGTTCGACGTACTCGGCTGGCGGCGGGTCAGCTGGCGCGCGTTCGTCGGCAACTGGGCCTCCCGCCGGGTCGCGTGGAAGGCGGGCTTCCGGCAACTGGTCAAGGTCCGGGACGGCGGGCTCGCCCGCGGGGTCCGGTACGACGAGTGGGTCGCGTCCGTGACGCCCGACGACGAGCTGGAGCCGAAGACGCCCTGGTGGGACGTGCCCGTGCTCGAGGGCGAGAAGGTCCGGTTGCGCCCGCTCCGCCCGGCCGACGCGGAACGGGTCGCCGAGGCCTGCAACGACGAGCGGACCCTGCACTGGCTGGCCGCGATGCCGTCGCCGTACAAGCTGGAGGACGCGCAGGCGTTCATCGAGAACCGGATCGAGGTGCAGGCGTCGGGCGAGTGCGTGTCGTGGGCGATCGCGGACCCGGTGACCGACGAGTTGCTCGGCAACATCAGCGTGTTCGACCTGCAGCACCGGGTCGACAACACGCTGGGCGAGGTCGGCTACTGGGCCCACCCGGACGCCCGCGGCCGCGGCGTGGTGACGGCGGCGGTCGCGCTGGCGATCCGGCACGCGTTCACGCCGATCGACGAGGGCGGCCTCGGACGACGCCGGCTGATCCTGCTGGCGGCCGCCGGCAACACGGCCTCGGAGCACGTTGCCGTGGCCAACGGGTTCACCCGGACCGGGACCGACCGGGCCACCAGCCCGCTCCGCGACGGCAGCTACAGCGACCTGATCCGGTTCGACCTGCTGGTCACCGATCCGGTCCGGACCAGCTCGGCCTGAGGCGGCCGTCGTCCACCCCCTGAGGTACTCCGTCCCGAGGTGTGGACCGGCCCGAACAAGGGTTTGATCACACCGCGAAACCGGGAAACTGCGGCGTGTCGGTGCCGGCCGACACCATTTCCCCTCGCCGGGACGCGTCCGGGCTGCTTGAATCGACGGGTGAAAGATCGTGAGGAACTCGTCCGCCGGTGGCAGACGGGATGGTCTGTTTCGCGCGGCTGGACCAAGGTCGAGGACGACCACGACGGGATACTGACCGTGCGCGCGGGTGAGGACAACCGCGCCATGGAGTACGTCGTGCTCGACGCGGACGACCAGCCCGACCGGGTCGACCGTGCCGCCGAACTGGCTCTGGCGGCCGGCGGCGGCCGCGGCGCCGGCTGGATCACCCTGGCCACCGATGACCGTGAGGCACGCGTCGACCAGCTGGAAGATCTCGGGCTGGAGGTGCAGCGGGAACAGGACTGGCTGATGACGATCCAGCTGTCCGAACAGCCCGCCCTCCAGCTGAACGACCGGTACGCCCTGCACACCGAACTCGAGTCGAGTCCGGCGGTCGCGGGACGGGCGTCCTCCGACCTGATCGTGACCAGGGCCACCCTGCACGGCGGCGTGGTGTCCAGTGGCCGGATGGCCGTCGTCGGTGAGGACGCGGTGGCGGACCGGATCGAGACCGACCCGGCGCACCGGCGGCGCGGGCTGGGCAGCGCGGTGATGGCCTCGCTGGTGGAGACCGCGGCGGCCCAGGGCGCCAAGCGCGGCATCCTGATCGCGTCGATCGACGGCCTGCGGCTGTACCGCAGCCTGGGCTGGAAGGTCATCGCCGACATCGTCATCGCCCGCTCGAACTGACCGGCGGGTACGTCAAGCCTTCGTCAATGCGTGGCCGTGGACGGCGACCAGGGGTCGTCGTCCACGGCCACATCCGCTACGGTCCCTCGGGTGCCGCGCGCGGCGCTACTGGGGATCACGGGGTTCGGCGGACGACCAGGAAGGCTTGCAGAAGTCCATGAACGGCCAGGATCCAGAGCAGCGGTACGACCACCCCGGTCCCAGGGCGAGGCGGGCGAAGCGACGCGGTGTCGCGGGCCCGATCCTGGCGGCACTCGCCGTCCTCGGCCTGCTCGCCGGCGGCGGCTGGTACGTCACCCGCGACGCCAAGGACACCCGGGCCACCGGCCAGGACGAACCACTGACCGAGACCACCGAGGTCAGCTCGCCGCCGGTCATCGAGGACACCCCGAGCCCGACACCGGCGACGACCCCGAGTACGACGCCGTCCGCCACCCCGACGCGGACCCCGTCCCGGACGCCGAGTGCCACGCCAACCCCGAAGCCTTCGCGATCGACCACGGCGCCGAGCCGGGGCGCGACCCGAACCCCCAAGCCGGACCCGTCGACGCCGAAGCCGAGCCACAGCAGTACGCCGAGCACGCGGCCGTCGACGACCAAGCCGGCGCCGCCGAGCACCGGGGCCAAGGAGGCCCAGGTCCTGGAGCTGACCAACGCCGAACGACAGAAGGCCGGCTGTGGTCCGCTGCGGACGAACAGCGCCCTCACCCGCGCGGCCGACCTGCACGCCGCCGACATGGTGATCAACCACTTCTTCGACCACGCGAGCCAGGACGGCCGCAGCCCGTTCGACCGGATGAAGGCGGCCGGGTTCACCGGGGGCGCGATGGCCGAGAACATCGCGGTCGGCTACAGCAGCGCGGCCGCGGTGGTGAAGGGCTGGATGAACAGCGAAGGCCACCGGCGCAACATCCTCAACTGCGACTACACGATGATCGGGATCGGCTACGACCCCGGCCAGGTGAAGTCCGACTGGGGACCGGGCAGCTGGGTGCAGGACTTCGGCGGCTGAGTCCACGATCCGGGCAGTCCCACGGCCGGCGGCGGCCGAATCTTCGGTGAATGTTAAGACGGGTGCGCGACCTGTAACGGTGACCTTGCGCATCCGTTAAGGTCCATGTTCGCAACCAGGGGGGACCTGGCAGACGGACGCGCGGGGAAACAAGGACTTTCCGGCACGATCGAACGAAGAGGACTCGCCCACCGATGACGGACTCGCCAACCCCTGGGCGGCACCGGAGCCGACGCGCCCGCCGGCGCCGCCGCCGGGGTCTGATCGGCCCGCTCGTCAGTTCGCTGTCGGTGCTGCTGGCCATCGGTCCGGTGGTCTGGCTGATGACCGCGCGGGACGGCTCGGCCGTCGCCGAGGACGCACCCACCGAGGTCATGAACGTCTCGGAGGACAGCGCCGGTCCCGGTACCGGCGAGGACTCCAGCGGACCGGCCGTCAGGACCGGCAAGCCGCAGGTCACCGTCACCGCGACCCTGCCGAACGGCACGACCACCACGGTCACCCCGTCCGGTACGCCGGTGCTCGGGCCGGCCGAGGCGACCACGAGTACGCCGGCGACCGGTGGACCGGCGACGGTCACCACCACCCCTGGCAGCCCGGTGAAGACGGTCACCGTCACGCCCGGCCCGCCGCGGGACAACGGCAGCACCAAGCCGCACCCGACCAAGCCGACGAAGCCGAGCAAGCCGACGGCGACGAAGACGGTCACCACCGAGCCGACGCCGGACGACTCCCCCGAGCCGCCGACGACCGGAGGCGGGACCAGCGAGATCGAGCGCGAGGTGCTCGACCTGTCCAACGCGGCCCGGCGCGAGCAGGGCTGCAAGCCGCTGCGGCTGGACGACAGCCTGGTCGAGGCAGCCGGCCGGCACGCCTCCGACATGGTCCGCCGGCACTACCTCGACCACGACAACCCGGACGGCCAGGACCCGGGCGACCGGATCCGGGCGGCCGGCTTCCAGGGGTCGAGCTGGGGTGAGAACATCGCCGCCGGGTACGACACGGCGCGGCGGGTGTTCTCCGCCTGGATGAAGAGCGACGGCCACCGGGCGAACATCCTGAACTGCAAGTTCAACCGGATCGGCATCGGCTACGACCCGGGCCAGGTCAAGTCCGACTGGGGACCGGGCAGTTGGGTGCAGGACTTCGGCCGGGTGAGCTGACCACTGTGGCCCGGGCACCGGGTTCCGCGCAGACGTTGTGGCCGGACGACAAACCACAGCGGGTTGACGACCGGCGACTGCGGGTAGATCCGACCTTGCTATGCCATCGAGCGCTCCTCGCGGCGCACGGTGAGACGAATGAGGCACGTCTTGGGGGCGACCGTGAAGGGAACGAGTAGGTAATGTCACAGCCTGGAGCAGGCGCCCGGCGCCGGCGCAGCAAGAGATCCGCCCCGCAACCGTCCCGGGTGCGGCGGCCGCTGGTCGCGCTGGCGTCCGTCATCCTGGTGATCACGCCGATCTCCTGGATCCTGCTGCACGAACCGCAGTCCGACCAGGCCGACGCCTCGGTCCCGTACGTGACCAGGGACGACGACACGTACATCACCGCGTCCAACGAGCCGGTCGCCAAGACGACGGACCCGCCGGCCAAGAAGACGCCGACCCCGACGCCGACCGCCGGTACGCCGAAGCCGTCCGCGACCCCGACCGCGGGCGAGACGGCCACGCCGACCGCCGACCCAACGGACCGTCCGACCCGGGTCCCGAGCTCGGCGCCGACCGAGGACGAGCCGACCAGCACGCCGTCGGACGCGCCCTCGACCCGGCCGACCGCGGGCCCGCGGCCGACCGAGGACGGCAGCGTCACGCCCACGGTCAAGCCAACCAGCCCCAAGCCGACCGAGCCGCCCGACGACGGCGACATGAACGGCGCCGAGGAGGAGCTGTTCACGCTGATCGACAACGAGCGCCAGTCCCGCGGCTGCGCACCGCTCGATCGCGACACCAGCCTGACCCACGGAGCCCGAGACGACGCCGAGAGCCGGGCGGCAAGTGGCTCGGTGAACTCCACCGGGAGCTCCAGCGCTTCGACAGGCGGCGACAGCATGAGTGCGAAGAGCGCCTTCTCCAAGCTCAAGTCGGAGAACTCCGTAGTGCTCTTCAAGTGCAGCTTCGACGAGCTCGGTGTCGGCCGCGGGGACGACGAGCGCAAGGAAGGCCTCTGCCCGATTCCGCTGCTCTGCACGACCAAGACCCGCGTCGCGTGGGTGGTCGACTTCAGCTGAACCGGGAGTGGTGGCGCGGCTACCAACGGAAGTGACGGACGGCGGCTCGGTGGGATCGGGCCGCCGTTCGTGGTTCCGGGTGCGACGATGGAGGCAGGTTCCATCGACCCGCGGGAGGCCGGATGTACGGGGAGCGCGACGATCTCGAACCGGCCCGGCCCGCGTTGTTCGGGATTCCGCCCGACGCGCTCGCGGACGAGCGGCCGGACCAGCGGCCCGAGGAGGCCCGCCGGATGGGCCTGAGCCGGCACACCGAGGAGGGCGCCGTGCTCGCCTTCGCGTCGTCGCTGGACAGCACCAAACCACGGCACAAGACGATGGCCTGGATCATGCTGGTGATGTTCTCGGCACCCGCGCTCTACTCACTCATCCTGCTGCTCTAGCTGGACCTCAGCTGATGCCGTGGTCCTTCCAGAACGCGGTCAGGTCCTTCGAGGTGGCCGCCTGCGCCGCCGCCTTGAACGCGGCCGGCGTGGAGACCCCGTACCAGTGCGCCTTCGCGTAGTCCTTCAGCATCTTCGCCATCGCCGGGCTGCCGAGGACGCGCTCGAGATCCGCGAGCATGCACGCGCCGTAGGAGTACACGTACGCGCTCCAGCCGGGACCGTGCTGCTTCCAGTACCCCATGTCGTTGCTGATCGCGTGCTCCAGCGGACCGTTCCAGCAGTCCTCCTGCGAGTCACCCCAGTGCAGGTAGGAGGAGTACACCGCGAGCGACTCGTCCAGCCACGGATCGGCGTACTCGTTGTTGCCGACGATCCCGTACCACCACTGGTGCGCCAGTTCGTGGACCACCGGGCCCTCCTCGTCCGGCGGGGCGACCAGCAACACGAACCCGGGGTACTCCATCCCGGAGAACGACTCCCAGTTGTCGTTCAGGACCAGGTCGACCTCACCGTACGGGTACTTCCCGAACCGCCGGCCGAAATCGTCGAGGGCGGCCGCACCCTTGGTCCGCGCGTCGGCGACGGCGGCCGGCTTCACCACGTCGGTCCACCAGGTCCGGACCGTGGTCCCGGCGGGCGTCTTCGTGGTCGACTGCTGGAACGGCCCGGCCGCCCACGCGAAGTCCCGGACCTGCTTGGCCACGCTCACCGTCGACGTACTGCCGTGCCGCGTCGCCACTCCGGTCGCCGGGACGGACAGCCCGGCCGGGTGGTCGAGCCGGACCACGAAGTCGGACGCGAGCGTGTAGTAGCTCTCGCCGATCCCGACGTCGGGCTCCAGGTGCCAGCCGGCCTGATCGCGCACCGCGAGGACCGGCAGGGCGTTCCCGAAGAACCGGTACTTGCCGGAGCGCCCGAAACGCTCGGCCCGGTCCGGTGCCGTCATCGTCACGTCGAAGGCGACCGTCGTCTTCTTGCCCGGGCGCAGCGGCTTCGTCAGCGTCACCTTCACCGCGGTGCAGTTCACCGTCGGAGTGGCCGCCTTCCCGCCGGCGAACCGGCTCACCTCGACCGGCGACGCGCACCCGTCCCAGGCGTTGCCCCACAACCGCAGCCACACCTCGGTCAGCGGGACGTCGGAAGTGTTGGCGAACGTGATCCGCTCCCGGCCGGTCCAGTTCGTGCCGGTCGCGTCGGCGCGCAACCGCACGTCGTACGCCGCGTCGCCGGGCGCGCGCGAAAGGTTGCCAACAGCAACCGCAGACGGCAACGGACCGGCCACGAGACCGGCCAGCACCAGCAGCACCACCAAAGTCCGACGCACGGCGCCTCCCCAGGAGATCGGTGCCGAGGAGCCTAACTCTCGCCTGGTCTATCCACGGGCAACTACCGGGTCGTCGGCGCCGGGTCGGGTCCGTCCGGAAGCCAGGCCAGTACCTCGAACTCGTCGCCGACCGTGATCGTCCCCGGCCGGAGCACGGCGGCCTTCATCCCGAAGGAGACGCCACCGCCGTAGTCGGGCTGGCGCCGGTACCGGGCCAGGGTCCGGGTCGGCTCGGGACCGTTCTTCTCACCAGTCGCCTGGTTCACGGTCGGGACGGCGCAGCGGATCGCGCGAGCCGCGTACCCGAGCTCGAGTCCGCCTGCTCTGGCCCGCAACACCTTGTCCTCGGTGTGCGGTTCGGTCCAGCCGGCGACGACCACGTTGGCCCGGAACCGGTTCATCGGGATCGCGTCGCCGCCGGTCTCGACGATCCGCGCGTTCAGCTCGTCGAGGGACGCGAGCGAGGTGATCAGCAGTGCGTGCGCGTCACCGAACCCGGTCTCGCCCGGGTTCACGCCCCAGCCCGGCCGCTCGTGCTCGGGCGTCACCCGGACCAGGCCCGCCGGTCGCCCGAGCCGCTCGGTGAACCACGCGTCCGCGGCCGGATCCTGGGCGACGCCCGCGCCGAACCACTTGCCGAACAGGCTCACGTCGCGCCGCTTCCCGTCGTACGCGACCGGGATCTCCAGGGAGCCGGAGCCGTCGGACAGCCGCAGCCCGTCGCCGTCGCCGAGCACCTCGGCCCGCAACGGCGCCATCGCGGGGACGACCCGCTGGCTCAGGAACGTGCCGTCCGGCTCGACCAGCATGAACGTCCGGTCGTGCCGCAGCCCGGCCGGACCGACCTCGGTCCGCTCGACGGACACCCCGGCCAGGCCCTTCACCGGGTAAGAGGTCAGCGTGGAGACTCTGGCGGCAGACACCTGGGCAACACTACGGGGGCCGGTGCCGTCGCGGCGTAGCCCGACCGGATAGCTGACGCCGATTTGTTCACTTCCGGAACGTCCCGGACGGCGCGGCCGGCGACGCGAATCCCTCCGCGTCCGTCAACGGCGCCGCCTTGCCCGCGAGCTCGGCCAGCGACAGCACGTCGTACGGCGGTTGCGCACGGCGGCCGGCGTCGGTCAGATCGGGAACCGCCTGCGCCGAAGCGACCACGACCACGTTGCCGAAAGCCTTGCCCCGCAGGACTTTGCGCTCCGCGAGCACCACGCCCTCGCCGAGCACCGCACGCACCGTGGCCGCGACCCGGCGGACGAACCCGAGCCCGGCCGAGCCGTCGATCAGGTTGTGCGCCAGGACGCCGGTGGGCCGCAGCACCCGGGCGCACTCGGCCACGAACTCGGTGGTGACCAGGTTCGCCGGGACGGCCTCACGGACGAACGCGTCGACGATGACCAGGTCGGCCGAGTCCTCGTACACGGCGCCGATCCCGGCCCGGCCGGACGTCCCGCGGACCTTGATCCCGGCCCGCTTCGGCAGTGGGAGCACCTCGCGGACGAACTCGGTCAGGTCCTCGTCCGGTTCCAGCACGATCTGCCGGGACCGGGGCCGGGTGGCCGCGACGTACCGCGGCAGGGTCAGGCCGGCGCCGCCGATGTGCAGCACCGAGATCGGTTGCCGCCGGGGCGCCAGCGCGTCGGCCACGTCGCCGATGCGGCGGACGTACTCGAAGCCGAGCCGGCTGGGATCCGCGAGGTCGACCTGGGACTGCAGCGAACCGTCCACGCGCAGCACGAACGTCCCGTCCGCCTCGGCCTCGACGGTGGCGGTCCCGGATCCGACCTTGCGCTCCACCCGGACATCCTGTCAGCGGCGAGCGGACGCCCCGCGATCGGGCGGTGAGTTGCAGCTTCCTGCAACTCCGCCGGGGCGATGCCGGGTCCAGACCCCAGCAGGGGCTATCGTCACTGTCCGTATCTGCCCTTTCTCGATGGAGGAACTTGCTGAGATGGGTTCGCACCTGAGGTTCCGGCGGGCCGGCGCGGTCGCGACGACAGCGCTGCTGACGTTCGCCCTGGTGGCGTGCGGCTCCGACTCGTCCGGCGGCGGTGACGACCAGAGCGGCTCCGGTGAGCCGTCGTCGACACCGAGCCCGACGCCGACCGGTATGACCGGACCGTGGAAGGCGGACCCGGGCCAGGCCGACCGGGTCCAGGAGAAGCTGACCGCGGCCGGGTACGAGTGCACCAGGTCCACCGATCCGGACCTCGACCTGCGGCTGTGCTCGATCGGCAAGACGATCAAGGTCGACGGCCAGGACCAGGTCTGGGAGGCGGCGATGCGGTTCGCCAGCGACGCCCAGGGCACCGTCATCCTGGCCAACCTCCGCACCGGTGGCTACGGCAAGGACCCGGACGCGCAGGAGAAGATCCTGGCCGCCGCCGTTCTGCCCGAGTCCGACGCGGCGATCTACGCGGCCGAGGGCGACACCCTGGAGTGGGGCAAGCGGATCAAGAACATCGACAAGGGCACCTACCTGGCGATCAAGGGCTGGGCGCCCTCGCAGTTCGCGATCGTCCCGAAGCTCGCGGGGCTGAAGACCACCAAGGAGAAGGCGCTGCCGGGCCTGCAGAAGGCCAAGCTGACCTGCCGGTTCTCCGACTCCAACGAGTGGGGCGGCAAGCGCAAGGGCCTGGAGTGCAACGACCCGACCTTCAAGGTGAAGGACGAGGACGGGTCGATCGCCGGCGCCCGGTCCCAGCTGGTGCTGGTCGACAACGGGAACGGGATCGAGTCCGTCATCATCGACGGCAGCCACGCGAAGGTCCCGGCCGAGAACGCCCGCGGCGTCAAGCAGCTGGTTCCCGCGATGACCTCGGTCGACCCGGCCCTGGCCGAGCTGGGCGCCTGGACCACCAAGAGCCTGAACGGCGCGCCGCACTCGGCGTACGTCGGGCAGTGGCTGGTGACCCTCAACGTCGTACCGCGCGGCGGGCTGGTCGGCTGGCCGTACGTCCGGATGACGGCCATCAACGAGCAGCTGAACTTCGACCTGAACCCCGAGGGCGTGAACTTCGAGGACCTGCCGAGCGAGTCGGTCTCGCCGAGCGACGGCATGTCGCCCGGTGGTGACAGCTCGCCGAGCGAGTCGGAGACGCCGGCCGGCTGACCGGCAGCAGTTCGTCCGTCACGGGGCGGAGCCGACCTGGTCGGCTCCGCCCCGTCGTCGGTGGTGGCACGGATCACCTGCCCCACCGTCGCCACCGGTCAGCCGACTTGCTAGCGTCCGAAGCAAGTCCGTACCGAGAATTCCCAGTGAGAACCCTCTGAGGAGCGTGTCGTGAGCCCTACCCCCGTGAAGGTCGCCGTCACCGGCGCTGCCGGCCAGATCGGCTACAGCCTGCTGTTCCGCATCGCGAGCGGTGCGCTGCTCGGACCGGACACCCCCGTCGAACTGCGGCTGCTGGAGATCACCCCGGCCCTGAAGGCGCTCGAGGGCGTCGTGATGGAGCTCGACGACAGCGCCTTCCCGACGCTGGCCGGCGTCGAGATCGGCGACGACCCGAACGTCATCTTCGACGGTGCGAACGTGGCCCTGCTGGTCGGCGCGCGGCCGCGGACCAAGGGGATGGAGCGCGGTGACCTGCTGGAGGCCAACGGCGCCATCTTCACCGGCCAGGGCAAGGCGCTGAACGACCACGCCGCCGACGACATCCGGATCACCGTCACCGGCAACCCGGCCAACACCAACGCGCTGATCGCGCAGAGCAACGCCCCGGACATCCCGGCCGAGCGGTTCTCCGCGCTGACCCGGCTGGACCACAACCGGGCGCTCGCGCAGCTGGCGAAGAAGACCGGCACGCACGTGACCGACCTGAAGAAGCTCACCATCTGGGGCAACCACTCGGCCACCCAGTACCCGGACATCTTCCACGCCGAGGTGGCCGGCAAGAACGCCGCCGAGATCGTGAACGACCAGGCCTGGCTGGAGAACGACTTCATCCCGACCGTGCAGAAGCGCGGCGCGGCGATCATCGAGGCCCGCGGCGCCTCCTCGGCCGCGTCCGCCGCGGCCGCCACGATCGACCACACCCGGGACTGGCTGCGCGGCTCGGCCGACGGCGACTGGCTGTCGATGGCGGTCGTCTCCGACGGCTCGTACGACGTGCCGGCCGGATTGATCTCGTCGTTCCCGGTGACGACGAAGGACGGCAACTGGGAGATCGTCCAGGGCCTGGAGGTCAACGACTTCTCCCGCGCCCGCATCGACGCCAGCACCAAGGAGCTCGGCGAGGAGCGCGACGCGGTCAAGGCCCTCGGCCTGATCGGCTGACCCACCCCGAACCACCAAGGACCCCTGGGGAGCACCCCGGGGGTCCTTGTCGTTTCCGGGCTCAGCCGTATGTTGCCCGCAGCAACTACCAGCGGTCGGCCGGCGGTCAGTTCGGGACGATGAGGCCGAGCAGGACGATGGCGGCGCCGACGCTGACCAGCAGGACGGTGTCGAAGGTGCGGCCGCGGACGCGGAGGAGGCCGGCCGCGTCGTCCTTGAGGACGGCGCGGAGCAGGGCGGCGAGGAGGACGCCGCCGGCGAAGATCAGGACGCCGTTGCGCCAGTCGGAGAACCAGAGCACGACCAGGCCGACCACGGCGACCGCGCCGGACAGTGCGAGCGGCCACTCGCTGCGCCGCCGCTCAGCCACGGTCGCCATCACCCGGCCGAGCCGGTACCGGCGGCGGCCGCCTCGGCGGCCTCGACGACGTTGGTGAGCAGCATCGCCCGGGTCATCGGGCCGATCCCGCCCGGCATCGGCGCGATCCAGCCGGCCACCTCGCGGGCGGCCGGGTCCACGTCGCCGACGATCTTGCCCTCGGGGCTGCGGCTGGTGCCGACGTCCAGGACGACGGCGCCGGGCTTGACCATGTCGGCGGTGATCAGCCCCGCCGAACCGGCCGCGGCGATCACGATGTCACCGGTCCGCACTACTCCGGCCAGATCCTTCGTCCCGGTGTGGCACTGGGTCACGGTCGCGTTCTCGCTCTTGCGGGTGAACAGCAGCCCCATCGGCCGGCCCGCGGTGACCCCGCGCCCGACCACGACCACGTGCGCGCCGGCGATCGGTACGTCGTAGCGGCGGAGGATCTCGACGCAGCCCTTCGGGGTGCAGGGCAACGGTCCGTCCTGGCCGAGCACCAGCTTGCCGAGGCTGACCGGGTGCAGGCCGTCGGCGTCCTTGGCCGGGTCGATCAGGCCGAGGATCTCGTTGGTGTCGACGTGCTTGGGCAGCGGCAGCTGGACGATGAAGCCGGTGCAGGCCGGGTTCTCGTTCAGCTCGCGGACCTTGGCCGCGATGTCGTCCTGGGTCGCCTCGGCCGGCAGCACGACCTCGATCGAGGCGATGCCCACCGCCGCGCAGTCCCGGTGCTTGCCCGCCACGTACGCCCGGCTGCCCGGGTCGTCGCCGACCAGGATGGTGCCGAGCCCCGGCACGATGCCCTGCTCCGCGAGCGTGGCCACCCGGCCCTTCAGCTCGTCCTTGATCGCCGCCGCGGTCGCCTTGCCGTCCAGAATCTCCGCCGTCACGAGGCACGAGTCTGCCACGCGGGTCCCCGGAGCTGGTGCGGCGGTGGTGAACTGGGCCACAGAACTGACCGATCGGTTGAAGACTGGCCGATCGGTCAGGATGATGGAACCCATGGTGACGACACCGGCCCGGGCGCGGACCCGGCGGGAGATCGAGCAGCAGGCGATGCGGTTGTTCGTCAGCCGCGGCTACAGCGCGACCTCGCTGCAGGACATCGCCTCGGCCGCCGGCTGCTCGAAGGCCACGGTGCTGTACCACTTCAACGGCAAGCCGGCCGTCCTCGCGGCCGTGCTGGAGCCGTCCCACCTCGCGCTGCGGCAGCTGGTCGCCGAGGTCGAACCGCTCTCGGTGGCCGACCGGCAGGAGCAGGCGATCAGCCGGTTCGTCGACCTCGCCGTCGAGTACCGCGGCCTGATCAACGTGCTGCAGGACGTGCTGCCGACGATCGAGGAGATGCCGGAGTTCGCCGAGCTGATCGCGGACGGCCTCCGGCTCACCGAGTTCCTGGCCGGCAGCAACGACCAGCTGGAGCAGGACGTCGCGAAGTTCGCCATCAACGGGTTGCTCGGCGAGTGCCGGCATCCCGGCGAGCGGACCGACGCCGAGCTCCGCGAGCTCTGCGACACCGCCCTGCGCCGGCTGCTCCGGCCACCGACCCGGCACTAGCCACGCCCGCCCGCGACCCCGCGGTACCGACGGCTCGACCGCCCGAACCACTCGAACGGACGCATCCTGATGGCCAATCTCCTGTACCGGCTCGGCCGGTTCTCGTACCAGCGGCGGCGGCTCGTGGCCGCGGTCTGGACCTTCCTGCTCGTCCTGCTCGGCGTCGGCGCGCTGACGCTCGGCGGCCAGACGGCGAACACGTTCTCCATCCCCGGCACCGAGTCGCAGCGCGCGCTCGACGCGCTGGCCAAGGACCTGCCGGCCGCGAGCGGGGCGTCGGCGAGTGTCGTCGTCCAGGCGCCGGAGGGCAAGACGCTGATGGACCCGGCCGTGAAGGCGGCCGTCGGGACCGCGGTTGCCAAGGTCGGCCAGGTACCGGACGTCGTCGCGGCGGTGGATCCCTTCACCAGCAAGGCGATCAGCCCGGACGGGCGGACCGGCCTGATCAGCGTCCAGTTCACCAAGTCGGCCGACGAGCTGCCGAAGGCGACCACCGACGCGTACGACGAGCTGGACGCGCTGAGTACCGGCGACCTGCGCGTGGTTCCCGGCGGCGGTGTGGTCGGAGCTCCGCCGGAGATCGGTAGTACCGAGATCATCGGTGTCGCGATCGCGGCCGTCGTCCTGATCGTCACGTTCGGCTCGCTGGTCGCGGCCGGGATGACCTTGTTCACCGCGTTGATCGGGGTCGCCGCCGGGATGGCCGGGCTGTTCCTGGTCACGTCCGTGGTCGAGGTGTCGTCGACCGCGCCGATCCTGGCGCTGATGCTCGGTCTCGCGGTCGGGATCGACTACGCGCTGTTCATCAGTTCGCGGCACCGATCCCAGCTGGCCGAGGGGATGGACCCGGAGGAGTCGGTCGCCCGGGCCACCGCGACCGCTGGTTCCGCGGTGACGTTCGCCGGGGCGACCGTGGTGATCGCGCTGGCCGGATTGAGCCTGGTCGGTGTCCCGTTCCTCACCGCGATGGGCTTCGCGGCCGCGGCGACCGTACTCACCGCGGTCCTGGTCGCCCTCACGCTGCTGCCGGCCATGCTCGGCTTCGTCGGCAAGCGGGTGCTGCCACGGCGTGCCCGCAAGGCGGCTCCCTCCGGCGAAGGCTTCGGCTTCCGCTGGGCGCGGCTGGTGACCCGGTTCCGCGTCCCGGTCGTTGCCCTGGGCATCATCGGGCTCGGGGTGCTGGCGATCCCGACGCAGGACCTGCGGCTGGCCCTTCCCGACGGCGCCTCGGCCGCTGCCGGGACGAACCAGCGGGTCGCGTACGACCTCGCCTCGGCCGCGTTCGGCCCGGGGTCGAACGGTCCGCTCGTGGTCGTGGTGAAGACCCCGAACGCGCAACAGTCCAACGCCCTGACCGAGCAGGTGCTCGGGACGGCGAAGGGCCTCAAGGATGTCGTCGCGGTCCAGCCCGGCCCCGGGAGCGAGGACGGCTCGACCCGGTTGGTGAGCGTGATCCCGGCCGGCGGTCCCGCGAGCGAGGAGACCTCCGACCTGGTGAAGAACCTGCGGGACGCGGTCCGCCCGATGGAGCAGAACGGCGCGACCATCTCCGTCACCGGGAACACGGCCGTCGGCGTGGACGTGTCGAACAAGCTCAGCGACGCGCTGCCGACGTACCTGATCGTCGTGATCGGGTTGTCGTTCCTGCTGTTGCTGCTGGCGTTCCGGTCGATCCTGGTGCCGTTGAAGGCGACGCTCGGCTTCCTGCTGACCGTCGGGGCGACGTTCGGGATCACGGTCGCGGTGTTCCAGAAGGGCTGGGGTGCCGAGCCGCTCGGCGTGGACTCCCCCGGTCCGCTGGTGAGCTTCCTGCCGATCATCATGCTGGGCGTGCTGTTCGGGCTGGCGATGGACTACGAGGTGTTCATCGTGTCCCGGGTCCGGGAGGAGTTCGTGCACGGGCTCCACGCGAACGACGCGACCGTCCAGGGCGTCGGTCACGGGGCCCGGGTGGTGACGGCCGCCGCGCTGATCATGGCGTCGGTGTTCGGCGGCTTCATCCTGGTGCACGACCCGATCATCAAGACGATCGGCTTCGGCCTGACCATCGGCGTCCTGATCGACGCGTTCGTGGTCCGGATGACGCTGGTACCGGCCGTGCTCAGCCTGCTCGGCGACCGGGCCTGGTGGTTCCCGAAGTGGCTGGACCGGATCACGCCGAACGTCGACATCGAGGGCGAGTCGCTGCGCGTCCGCGAGTCCGGCGAGGATCGCAAGGATCTCGTCGAGGTCTGACCCTCGGTAGCCGGAGGCCCCTCTTCCCGTCGTGGGAATGAGGGGCCTCTTGCCGTGGTTGCGACAGCTAGTTTATTCTTTAACTACCTGCGAGCCGAGGAGAGCACCATGCCAGCCGTGACCGTCAGCGACATCACCGTCCTGCCCCGGGTGCACCAGCCCGACCCCGCGGTCGCCCACGAGCGGGCGGTCCGCTCCGTGACGTCGGCGCCGAGCGGGTACGAGGGTGAGGGCTTCCCGGTTCGCCGCGCGTTCGCGGGCGTCGACCTGCGCGACCTGGACCCGTTCATCCACATGGACCAGATGGGCGAGGTCGAGTACGCGCCGGGCGAACCGAAGGGGACGCCGTGGCACCCGCACCGCGGCTTCGAGACCGTCACGTACATGCTCGACGGGATCATGGAGCACCAGGACTCGACCGGTGGCGGCGGCGTCATCTCCAACGGCGACACCCAGTGGATGACCGCGGGATCCGGGCTGCTGCACATCGAGGCGCCGCCGGAGCACCTGGTCGTCAGCGGCGGCCTCTTCCACGGCGTCCAGCTCTGGGTGAACCTGCCGAAGGCGCAGAAGTGGGCGGCCCCCCGGTACCAGGACATCCGCGGCGGCGACTCGGCCCTGCTGTCCACCGCGGACGGCGGCGCGCTGATCCGCGTCATCGCCGGCTCGGTCGACGGCCACGACGGCCCCGGTTCGACCCACACCCCGATCACCCTGGTCCACGCAACGGTCAGCCCGAGCGCGGAACTGGTCCTCCCGTGGCAGCCGGACTACAACGCACTCGTGTACGTCCTGGCCGGCCAGGGCACCGTCGGCGCGGAGCACCGCCCGATCCGCAAGGGCCAACTGGCCGTCTTCGGCCCGGGCGACACGATCCGCACCGCAGCGGCCGCCACCCAGCCGCAAGCCGAACCGAGCCTCGACGTCCTCGTCCTCGGCGGCCGCCCGATCCGCGAGCCCGTCGCGATGGCCGGCCCGTTCGTGATGAACACCCGCGCCGAAGTCATCCAAGCTTTCGAAGACTTCCAGGCCGGCAAACTGGGCACCATCCCCGCAGTCCACGGCGCCCCCACCGAACTCCGCGAATCCAACTAACTGTTCAAGGCCCAGCCGGCCTACGAGAACCGGCTGGGCCTACTTGTTGGATCCGACGGCCCGGATCATCACGGTCAGAAGAGGCGAAGCCGGAGACGGCTGGCTCTGCCCGATGTCCTCGTACCCCCAGGACCGGTAGAGCGAGTGGACCTTTCCGTCGCCCGCAGCCGAGTTGACCATGAGCGTGACGAACGGCTCGGAGCGGGTACCCAAGAGCGTGTCGTGGATACGCCGCGCAGTACCGGTCTTCCGCCAGGCCGCCCGAACGCCGATCTCCTTCAGCGCCACGGCCGGGCGTTCGGTGTACTTGTCGGCGGGCGCGGGAGTGGTGCGTTCCCAGTACCGATCGCCGTGCTCAATGGTGTTGGCGTACGCGTAACCCACCGGAAAACCATTGGCATAAGCAACAACAGCAACGAATCCCGGCTCCGCCCCATGCCTGTCGAGCCTCTCACCGAAGGCCGTCACTGCGTAGTTCGGCAAATGGAGAAGCTCCGCCCGCACGTCGGCGTACACGTCAACCAGATCTTCGCGAGCAGTCTCAACGGCGGCGAAGGTGCGTACGGTCATCCCTGAATCCTCGCATCTTCTGTGCTCTAGCCCTCGGGGTAGAAGAGGAAGAGTTTGCAGCCTTGTTCTGATTGGGGGATGTGGGACGACCCGGCTGGCGCGTGAAGGAAGGTGCCGGTCGGGTAGTCGCGGGTGCCGTCGTTGAAGGTTCCTTCGATGACGTAGACCTCTTCCGGACCTGGGTCGTGGACGTCGATCCCCTCCCACTTCGAGCCGGGGTCCATCTCGAGGACGTGGGCGTGGGCGCCGTTGTCGCCCTGCCAGAGGGTGCGCAGGCGGATGCCGGGGAACAGGTCGCGGGTCGGCGCGTCCGCTACCGAGCTCCAGGTGTAGGTCGTCATGGGACCAGCTTCGGCTCCGACGACCACTGAACCCAGTGTCTGGAAAGTCATCCTGCGGTACTTTTCTGACATGACCCCGCATCGCGTCGTCGCGCTGGTGAAGCCGCCGCAGTCGACCTTCGAGCTCGGCTGTGCGGCCGCCGTGTTCCGCGGTGAGCGGTACACGTTCTCCGTCTGTACCGAGGCGCCCGGCGAGATCGAGACGGTCAACGGGTTCACGATGCTGGTCCCGCGCGGACTGCGCAGCCTCGATCGCGCCGACACCGTCCTGGTCCCCGGCTGGCTGCCGATCGACGACGAGCCCTCGCCCGCGATCCTCCGCGCACTGCATCGGGCCCACCGACGCGGCGCACGGCTGGTCAGCATCTGCTCCGGCTCGTTCGCCCTCGCCGCGACCGGGCTCCTTGACGGGCGATCCGCGACCACCCACTGGGAGTACAGCGAAGCACTGCAACGCCGGTACCCCGCGGTCCGCGTGGATGCGGACGTGCTCTACATCGACCACGGTGACGTCGCCACCAGCGCTGGTTCGGGAACAGGGATCGACCTGTGCCTGCAACTCGTCCGGGCCGACCACGGCGCCGCGTACGCCGCTCGGGTCGCGAGGCGGATGGTGATGCCGCCGCATCGCGAGGGCGGCCAGGTCCAGTACCGCGCGGAGAAGCCTGTGTCCTCGACGGATTCGCTGTCCCCGTTGCTCGACTGGGCCACCGACAACCTCGCCGAGCCGCTCACCCTCGACGACCTGGCCGCCCGGCTCACCGTCTCCCCGCGGACCCTGACCCGCCGCTTCACCGAACAGCTCGGCACCACCCCCGGCCAGTGGCTCCTCGCCCAACGGGTTGCCCGCGCCCGGGTCCTGCTGGAGTCCACCGATCTCCCCGTCGAAACCATCGCGCACCGCGTCGGCCTCTCCACGGCCACCAACTTCCGCCGCCGCTTCCAGACCGCCGTCCGGACCACGCCCAGCGCATACCGCCGAGCCTTCCGCCAGGCGACCCCGTGACCCCGAGTTCAGGGGTACACATTCCGGAAGCTGTTCGTCCGGAATGTGGAGTAGACCTGATCCATGACCCTTCCAGCCGAGCTTGTCGCGCCCACAACGATCGAGGTCTCCCCGGGACACCGCCTGGCGGTGCGGCGTCGCGGCAACGGCGGCGTACCGCTGGTCCTGCTGCACGGTTTCCCGTGCACGAGCCGGATCTGGTCGCACAACCTCGCCCCGCTCGCCGAAGCGGGATTCGACGTCGTCGCGCCTGATCTGCGCGGCTACGGGGACTCCGACTTCGCGCCGGACGGCTTCTACGACCTCAACGCGTTCGCTTCCGACCTCGTCGGCCTGTTCGACCAGCTCGGATGGGACCGTGCGGTCGTCGCCGGACACGATCTGGGCGCGATGGTCGCCATCGACCTGGCCAATCGCCACCCCGGCCGAGTGGACCGCCTGGTGATCCTGGACGACTCCATGCCCGACCTGGCCGAGGCGTTCGCAGCCGCGGGGATCGCGCCGACCCGGCCCAAGCCTGCCGTCTACGACTATCACCGCCTCCAAGGCCTTCACGCCGACGCCCTGGTCGCCCAACTGGCCACGCCCGAGCAACGGCGGCGCTACATAGGAGAGTTCTACGGCCATCGCCTGTGGTGTCCGCCCGACGCCTTCGACGAGGACGACCTCGCCTTCCTGACCGAGCCGTACGGGGACGCGGCCCGGTTGCGCGCTTCCTTCGCCGACTATGAGGTCGTCATGGGCACCCGGCCCCTGTCGGCTCCGGAGATGCTCGACCGGCCGGTCCAGCAACCGGCCCTGGTCCTGATCGGCACCGACCAGGTCACGATCGGCGACAACGTCGAGCAGCGGTGTGCGGTCGCCTTTCCCGCGGCGGTCGGCCCGTTCTGGGTCAAGGGCGCCGGCCACTTCATGCCGTGGGAGCGACCGGAGATGATCAACCGCGCCATCCGCTCCTTCTGCGGCGACCTGCTGAAGACCTGAGCTGCGGCCCCTGCAGGGCCTGGCGGCGAGCAGGCCGCGTGAAAGCGAAGTGACAGCGACTCTCGATCTGATGGTGTCCTGCGGGCAGCTCGCTCGCAACCGACATGCCGATGAACAAGGAGTCCATGGATATGCGAGCCAGGTCAGCCGTCGTGGTGTTCGCAGCGATCGGAGCCGTCACCGCCGGCGCCCCGGCCGCGGCGAGCGCGTCAGCCGTCGCATCGTCCGAGAGCGTTACTGCGAGCTCGTGCCGCGATCTCAGTGTCGCGGGCACCTTGTACCAGTCCGTGGCTCTCAAACGCTGCGACGACGGATGGTTCGGCAGTCGACGCGGCATCGTGAAAAAGGGAGATCAGGTCTGGCTGGTCAGCGCTGCGGGCTCTATCACGGGCCTCAGGACGGCGAGATGGAACGGCGACTTGCTCACCACTCCCATGGTCGGAATTCGCGGCGGGCCCTGGAAGGCCTGCGCGCGCTTCGCCGGGAAGACGTGGTGCACTGCCCGCGGCTGAGTGCGTTCAAAGCTGGCGCTAGGCGTAGTCGCCCGTGTTGTCGAGGCGGATGTACTCCGCGATCCGCGGGTCGTCGGGATCGGCGCCGTAGGCCTCGGCGAAGTACCGAGCGGCGGGCGGCCCGCCGTACTGGGGATTCAGCGTGCCGGACAGGCTCTTCACCATCAGCGCGACGTCGACGTACGGATCACCGAGCCCGAGCCGGCTGACGTCGAGGAGCCCGCTGAACCGCAGCGTCTCCGGGTCGATGAAGACGTTCGGCGCGGCGTAGTCGCCATGGGTGACGACTGCTTGCTCGCCAGGAAACGGTGAGCCGAAAGGGCAATCGGTCAACGCATGCAGGACTTCGATGCCCTCGGCAATCGCCCGGAGGACGGCGGGCCGATCCGCGGCGGGCCAGGGCTGGGACGCGTCCCGCCCGGCCAGCTCGGTCGTCACCACCCAATCGTTGCCCTTGTCAACGATGCGTGGACACGGGATCGAGGTCTCCCGGAGCCAGGCGAGCCGCTCGGCTTCGAGATCCACACCGCGCCCGGCCTTGTAGTACAGGGTTTCGCCCCGCCGACGGAGCCGCACCACCGAGGCGCCGGACCGGCCGAGCTGGATCGGCTCGGCCTGGTCGGCGCGAAAGCGGTCCAGAAGGTCGTCGGGCGGACCTCCGTCACTCACCAACGTCTGCCGAACCCCACGACTTCACCGTGCGGACCCGTCCCACCCGCCGTCGGCGGCACCTTGATGAGTGCTGGCGGTCCGCATCAGTGGAAGAAGTGCCGGGTCCCGGTGAAGTACATCGTGATACCCGCCTTCTGCGCCGCCTCGATCGCCTGCTCGTCGCGGATCGACCCGCCGGGCTGGACGACAGCCTTCACGCCGGCTTCGATCAGCACCTCGAGCCCGTCGGGGAACGGGAAGAACGCGTCCGACGCCGCCACCGACCCGGCCGCCCGCTCACCCGCACGCGACACCGCGAGCCGGCACGAGTCGACGCGGTTCACCTGACCCATGCCGACGCCGACCGACGCACCCTGCGACGCGAGCAGGATCGCGTTGGACTTCACCGCGCGGCAGGCCTTCCACGCGAACGCCAGATCCGCGAGCACCTCGTCGGACGCCGCGTCGCCGGCCGCCAACTGCCAGGCAGACGGGTCGTCGCCCTCGGCCTGGAAGCGGTCGGTGTGCTGCAGCAACAGGCCGCCGCTGATCGCGCGCAGTTCGATCTTCTCCGCGTCGTCGCGCGGCGGGGCGACGAGCAGGCGGATGTTCTTCTTCGCCTGCAGGATCTCGGCCGCGCCGTCCTCGAACGCCGGGGCGACGAGCACCTCGGTGAAGATCTCCGCGACCTGCTTGGCCATCTCGACCGACACCGGCGCGTTCGTGGCGATCACGCCGCCGTACGCCGAGACCGGGTCGCACTCGTGCGCTCGCCGGTGCGCCTCCGCGATGTCGGCGCCGACCGCGATCCCGCACGGGTTCGCGTGCTTGATGATCGCGACCGCCGGGTCGGCGAAGTCGTACGCCGTCCGCCGGGCCGCGTCCGCGTCGACGTAGTTGTTGTACGACATCTCCTTGCCGTGCAGCTGCTCGGCGGACGCCAGCCCGGCGCGGCCGCTCGTGTACAGCGCGGCCGGCTGGTGCGGGTTCTCGCCGTAGCGGAGGACGGCCTGCTTGTCCCAGGCCGAGCCGACCCAGGCCGGGAAGCCCGAACCCTCACCGCTGTCGGTGAGCACGTTGCCCATCCAGGACGCCACGGCGAGGTCGTACTCCGCGGTGTGCACGAACGCGGCAGCGGCCAGCTTCTGCCGCTCCGCCAGCGAGAAGCCGCCGTCCTCGAGCACGGTGTACAGCTGGTCGTACTGGTCGGCCGACGTCACCACGGCGACGTTCGCGTGGTTCTTCGCCGCGCCGCGGACCATCGACGGGCCGCCGATGTCGATCTGCTCGATGCACTCGTCCACGCCGGCGCCCGAGGCGACCGTCTCGGTGAACGGGTACAGGTTGCTCACCAGCAGGTCGAACGGCTCCACCCGCATCTCGGCGAGCTGCTCGACGTGCTCGGGCTTGCGGACGTCGGCCAGCAGACCCGCGTGCACCATCGGGTGCAGCGTCTTGACCCGGCCGTCGAGGCACTCGGGGAACCCGGTCAGCTCCTCGACCTTGGTCACCGGGACCCCGGTCGCGGCGATCCGGGCCGCGGTGGAACCGGTCGACACCAGCTGGACCCCGGCGGCGTGCAGCGCCTGCGCGAGCTCCTCCAGACCGGTCTTGTCGTAGACGCTGATCAGCGCCCGGCGGATCGGCCTGCGGTCGGTGCTCACTTCGTTCTGACCTTTCGTCCGGTGATGGTCCAGCCGTCGCGGACCAGGCGGCCGACCCAGTCCACCAGCTGGCGGCGCTCGACCTCCTTGATCCGCTCCGACAGGGTGTCTTCGGTGTCGTCGTCCTCGACGGGCACGGTCACCTGGGCGATGATCGGCCCGGTGTCCACCCCGCCGTCGACGAAGAACAGGGTCGCGCCGGTCACCTTGACGCCGTACTCGAGCGCGTCCCGCGGTCCGTGGATGCCGGGGAAGCTCGGCAGCAGCGCGTTGTGGGTGTTGACGTAGCGGTCGCCGAACGCGTGCAGGAAGTCCTCGCCGACCAGCTTGAGAAACCCGGCCGAGACGACCAGGTCGGGCCGGTACTCCGCGACGGACGCGGTCAGGGCGCGATCCCAGACGATCCGCTCGGGATAGTCCTTGACCTTGTGGACGAAGCTCGGCACCCCGGCGGCGGCCGCGCGGTCCAGGCTCGCGATCCCGTCCCGGTCCGCGCCGACGGCGACCACCTGGGCGCCGTACGCCGGGTCCTGGCACGCGTCGAGCAGGGCCTGCAGGTTCGAGCCGGATCCGGACACGAGTACGACGAGTCGCGCGGGATCAGGGCTGGGCGCAACCGGGTCTGTCACGCGCAAACCTTATCGCTCGGGGTCGGTCCCCTCGTCAGCCGGGCGGCGGGCGGCCAGCACCCCGGCGGTGACCGCGGCCCCGATCGCCATCCCGGCGCCGAGCACTCCGGCGGCCGGCAGCGCGGCCGGGATCCCGATCTCGGCCATCCGGCCCGGCCCGGCCGAGCCCCCCGAGACGAGCATCAGCACGAGCAACCCGGCGGCGCCGAGCAACGCGGCCATCCCACCCCGCAGCGCGAACGCGTCCCACCCGAGCGCCTCCGCATCCGGCGCCGCCAGCCCACGTCGGGCCACGACCAGCCCGGCGATCACGCCCGCCAGCAGCGGTACCAGGGCAGTGAGCACCAGCAGGTACGTCGGGGTCGCGCCGTCCTCGGGTACCGCGGCCAGCAGCGGGAGCGCCGGCAGGTTGCCCACGTCCACCCCGGTCGGCGCGATCGTGGTCCCGACCCCGAGCTGGAACCCTGGTCCGGCCAGGAACGCCACCACGTACAGCACCACGTTCGGCAGCAGGACGAGGCAGATCGCGAACAGCACGACCGAGCCGACCACGCCCGCGTCGAGCAGTTCCAGCATCCCGGTCACCCGGGAGAAGTGGATCGCCAGCAGCACCCCGTACAGGACCGAGGCGGCACCGAGGATCGCCAGGATCGCGGCGGCCGCAGCCGGTACGGCGTCCCGCAGGCCGTCCGGGGTCGCGTCGGCGAGGTCCTCGGCGGCCCCGGACTCGACCAGGATCCCGGCGGTGCCGGCGACGATCGCGAGCGAGACGGCCCCGAGGAACGCGGACAGCGGGGACACCTTCACCGCGCCGTCGGAGGTGAGCAGCGCGATGATCAGCGCGCCGAGCCCGTACGCGACCGAGAACACCAGGGCCGCGGTGAGCAGGTCCTTCGTCCGGTCGGCCGCGCTGACCCGCGCGGTGAAGCGGCCGCCCCGGTACAGGCACCAGCCGAGGAAGAGCGTGAGCCCGAGCGGCGCGATCGTGATCGCGCCGCCGCCGAGCGTGGCCCCGGCCTTGTGCGCCACGAGCCAGACGGTGGCGCCGGCGCGGACCGCTCCGGAGGCGCCGCCGAAGGTCGCGGCGAGCCAGCCGACGACCGCGACCGCGGCGCAGGTCAGCAGCCCGGTGAGCAGGCAGGCGCCGGCGCCGACCACGGCGGCGACCAGGACCGGCTTGGTCGGGGCGGAGAGTTCGGAGCCGGGTCCGGGCGCCTGGTGAGATCCGCCGTCACGGGCGCCCGGACGGCTCAGCATGTCGGTCATCTGACTCCCATCGTCGCCCGCTGCCGGGGGACGACTCGTTCTGACACGCCGGATATGGAAGACTTCGGCGCGCTGGCTTGCCGCTGGATCACTCCGGGTCACCGGGTACCGTCGGTTGGAATCAGTCAGGAGGTCAACAGCTAGATATGGCCGGTTCCCACCGAGCGCCCCGCAGCGGCGGGCGTGCAGCGGCCCGCGAGGCACGCCGTCAGCAGTCCCGTCGCCGGAACCAGATCATCGGCGCCGGTGCTGCCGCCCTGCTCGTGCTCGGCGGGGGTGGAGTCGCCGCGGTGAACGCCTTCGGCGGCGGCGAGGCCCAGGAGAGCCCCAAGCCCGGTGCGGCCAAGGGCGGGGAGCAGAAGGACCAGAACCTGCTCGCCGACGCCAAGGTCCTGATCGACGGCACTGCCGCCAAACCGCTGACCACCACCGGCGCGTGGGCGGTCGCCGGGACCGCCGACGGCAGCAGCGCCCCGGACAAGTCGTTCGTCTGCCAGGCCCAGCGGTTCGCCGACCCGGCCGGAGTCCGGACCTGGGTCCGCACGTTCCGGAACGCGAGCACCAAGGACACCGCGGTGCAGTACGTCGAGGTCTCCAACGACCCGAGCGCCGCCGGCAAGGCGTACACCACGATCACCGGCTGGCTGAGCCAGTGCAACACCCCGCAGATCCGGCTGGTGGCCAGCTACGCCACCCAGGGACTCGGCGAGCGCGGCGTGATCGCCGTGTTCGGCACCCCGGCCGGCAAGAGCAACAAATACCGGATGGTCAGCGTGACCACGGCCGGCCAGGCGACGATGGTGCTGGAACACGACAGCGCCGCGGGGACCCCACCGAAGCCGGACGGTGTGCTCGCGACCGCCAGCGCCGGGCTGAAGCGGATCTGCGCCCAGACCGGCGCGGACTGCGGCTCCGGCACGCTGACCGCCAAGCCGAGCCTGCTGCCGACCGGGGAGCCGGCCGGGTTCATGGCCCCGATCGACCTGCCGGTGCTGCCGTCGGTGGACAAGCCGTGGGTCAGCGTGACCAGCGGCCTGCGGGCCGGGACCGGCTGCGAGAAGATCGACCTGAAGAAGTCCAAGCCGACCAAGTCCAAGGCCCAGACCTACGTGGTCCCGGAGGCCGACGTCCCGACCGAGTTCGGTCTGGACACCACGGTGTACCAGTTCGCCAGCCCGGCCACCGCCACGTCGTTCGTCAGCCTGATCCGCAAGAACGTCGACGGCTGCCAGAAGACCACCTCGAACGCGACCGTGAAGACCACCGGCTCGGTCACCCTGAGCACGGTCAAGGGCGAGGCGTGGAAGGCCAGCTACGACACCGGCGGCGGCAAGATCTTCACCTACCGGATCGGGATCGCCGCGACCGGCAGCCGGGCGATCTACGTCGTCTACCCGGTGCTGAAGGAACTCGACATCACCGACACCGCGTTCACCGAGATCCTGAGCCGCGCCGCCGAACGCTCCGCCACCTTCAAGTAGGTCCGGACGTACTACGGGCCCGCGGCTGAGGCGACTGCCTCGGCCACGGGCCCGTGGTACGAGCTGGGCTGACCTACTTGGTCAGGTTCTGCATGATCTCGCGCATCAGGTTGGCGGTCTCGGTCGGCGTCTTGCCGACCTTCACGCCGACGGCCTCGAGGGCCTCCTGCTTCGCGGCCGCGGTGCCGGACGAGCCGGACACGATCGCACCCGCGTGACCCATCGTCTTGCCCTCCGGCGCGGTGAAGCCCGCGACGTAGCCGACGACCGGCTTGGTGACGTTCTCCTTGATGAACGCCGCGGCCCGCTCCTCGGCGTCGCCGCCGATCTCGCCGATCATCACGATCGCGTCGGTGTCCGGGTCGTCCTGGAACGCCTGCAACGCGTCGATGTGGGTGGTGCCGATGATCGGGTCACCACCGATGCCGATCGCGGTGGAGAAGCCGAAGTCCCGCAGCTCGTACATCATCTGGTACGTCAGCGTGCCGGACTTCGAGACCAGGCCGATCCGGCCCTGGCCGGCGATGTCGGCCGGGATGATGCCCGCGTTCGACGCGCCCGGGGTGATGATGCCGGGGCAGTTCGGGCCGATGATCCGGGTCCTGCCGGACGCCTGCGCGGCGGCGAAGAACGCGGCGGTGTCGTGCACCGGCACGCCCTCGGTGATCACCACGACCAGCGGCACCTCGGCGTCGACCGCCTCGAGCACGGCGTCCTTGGTGAACTTCGGCGGCACGAAGATGACCGACACGTTCGCGCCGGTCTCCTTCACCGCGTCCGCGACGGTACCGAAGACCGGTACGGCCTTGCCGTCGAAGTCCTGGCTCTGGCCCGCCTTGCGCGGGTTCACGCCGCCGACGATGTTGGTGCCGGAGGCAAGCATCCGGGTGGTGTGCTTGGTGCCTTCGGAGCCGGTCATGCCCTGGACGATGACCTTGCTGTCCTTGGTCAGGAAGATAGACATGTCAGCTAATCCCTTACTTCGCAGCCAGCTCGGCGGCGCGCTTGGCGGCACCGTCCATCGTGTCGACCCGCTCCAGACCGGCCAGGCCGGCCTCGTCGAGGATCCGGCGGCCCTCCTCGGCGTTGTTGCCGTCCAGCCGGACGACCAGCGGCTTGTCGACCGCCTCGCCGCGGGACGCGAGCAGCTCGAACGCCTGCACGATGCCGTTCGCGACCGCGTCACAGGCGGTGATGCCGCCGAAGACGTTCACGAACACGCTCTTCACCTGCGGGTCGGAGATGATGATCTCCAGGCCGTTCGCCATCACCTCGGCGCTCGCGCCACCACCGATGTCGAGGAAGTTGGCCGGCTTCTGCCCGCCGAACTCCTCACCCGCGTACGCAACGACGTCCAAGGTCGACATGACCAGGCCGGCACCGTTGCCGATGATGCCGACGGTGCCGTCCAGCTTCACGTAGTTCAGGCCCTTGGCCTTGGCCGCGGCCTCCAGCGGGTCCTCCGCCGACGCGTCCGCGAACTCGGCGTGCTCCGGGTGCCGGAAGTCCGCGTTCTCGTCCAGCGTGACCTTGCCGTCGAGCGCCTCGACGTTGCCGTCGGCGAGCTTGACCAGCGGGTTCACCTCGACCAGCGAGGCGTCCTCGGCCAGGAAGACCTCGTACAACTTGGCGATCTCGGTCGCCGCGGCGTCCAGCACGTCGGCCGGGTAGCCCGCCTGTTCGGCGATCTCGCGCGCCTTCGCGGCGTCCACCCCGGTGGCCGGGTCGATCGAGATCTTGGCGACCGCGTCCGGGTTGGTGTGCGCGACCTCCTCGATCTCCATCCCGCCGGCGGCGGAGGCGATGCACAGGTAGTTGCGGTTGGCCCGGTCGATCAGGAAGGAGAAGTAGTACTCCTCGGCGATCGCCGCGGCCGGCACGATGTTGAGCGTCCGGACGATGTGGCCCTTGATGTCCAGACCGAGGATCTCGCGCGCCTTCTCCTCCGCCTCGTCGGGCGAGGAGGCGAGCTTCACGCCGCCGGCCTTGCCCCGGCCGCCGGTCTTCACCTGGGCCTTCACGACGACCTTGCCACCGATCTTCTCGGCGGCCGCCCGGGCCTCTTCCGGCGTGGTGACGACCTCACCGACGGTCGTCCGCACCCCGTGCTTGGCGAAGACGGTCTTCGCCTGGTACTCCATCAGATCCACGACTGTGGTCCCTCTCTGGCCAATTTTGCGGGTTTCCGCGGCAGGCTGCGGTGCGTAGAGAGGCACGGTCGCCGGCGCGTTCCGTCGGCCCGAGACTAGCCACCCCGGTGGCCGCCGCGATACCCGGGGTACGGGCTGAGACGACGGTCACAGGCCGGTTGGCCGGTCGTGACAGGCTGGTACCCATGACGGATGCAGCAACCAGACCAGTGGACGACTGGTGGCGAAGCGCGGTCGTGTACCAGGTGTACCCGCGCTCGTTCGCGGACGCGAACGGCGACGGGGTCGGCGACGTGGACGGGATCCGCGCCCGGCTGCCGTACCTCGCCGACCTCGGTGTCGACGCGATCTGGATCAGCCCCTGGTACCCCTCCCCGCTGCTCGACGGCGGCTACGACGTGTCCGACTATCGGGACATCAACCCGGACTTCGTCACGCTCGCGGACGCGGACGCGCTGATCGAGGAGGCGCACGCGCTCGGGATCCGGGTCCTGATCGACCTGGTGCCGAACCACTGCTCCTGGGAGCACCCGTGGTTCAAGGCCGCCCTGGAAGCGGGCAAGGGGTCGCCGGAACGGGCCCGGTTCTGGTTCCGCGACGGCGAGGACGGGCAGCCGCCGACGAACTGGCCGGCCGCGTTCGGCGGTGGCGCCTGGCAGCAGATCGACGACGGCCAGTGGTACCTGCACCTCTTCGACATCTCCCAGCCGGACTGGAACTGGGACCACCCGGACGTGATCGCCGAGTTCGACGCGATCCTGCGGTTCTGGTTCGACCGCGGCGTCGACGGGTTCCGGATCGACGTGGCCGATTCGATGGCCAAGGACCCGACGCTGCCGGACGTACCCCTCAAGGACGGGCAGCCGACCCGGGAGAAGTACGTCGGCAACCCGTTCTACGACCAGCCCGGGGTGCACACGATCCACCAGCGCTGGCGCGCGATCGCCGACGAGTACGCCGACACCCCGCAGGGTCCGCGGGTCTTCGTCGCCGAGGCGTGGCTGTCCCCGGCTGAGCGGCTGGCCCAGTACGTCCGCGCCGACGAGCTGCACTCGGCGTTCAACTTCGACGTCCTGCGGTGTTCCTGGGACGCCAAGGAACTGCGTGAGGTCATCGACCACACCACCGAGAACCTCTGGGCCGTCGGCGCCCCGGCGACCTGGGTGCTGAGCAACCACGACACGATCCGGCACCGCTCCCGGTACGGCCGGGACCAGCGGGACGCGCTGGAGGGCGCGGGCGTGGTCCCGACGAACCTCGAGCTCGGTCTTCGCCGGGCCCGCGCGGCCGCGCTGCTCGAGCTCGCGCTGCCGGGCGGGGCGTACATCTACCAGGGCGACGAGCTCGGTCTGCCCGAGGTGGAGGACCTGCCCGAGGAGTCCCTGGACGACCCGACCTGGGAGCGCTCCGGCCACACCGTCCGCGGTCGCGACGGCGCCCGCGTCCCGATCCCGTGGGGCGGCGCCGAACCGCCGTACGAGTTCGGGCCGAGCGACCTGCAGCCGTGGCTCCCACAGCCGGACAACTGGGCCGCGCTGACCGCCGAGGCCGAGGCGGGCGACCCGGACAGCCACCTCAACCTGTACAAGGCCGCCCTGCGGATCCGCCGCGAGCACCCGGGGTTGGGCGAGGGCCGGCTGGCCTGGGACGAGGACGCGCCGGCCGGTGTCCTGTCCTTCACCCGCGACCCCGGCTTCCGCTGCGTCGTCAACCTCAGCGAGCACCCGGCCGACCTGCCGCCGCACGCGAACATCCTGTTGGCCAGCGAGCCCCTCGCCGGCGACAAGGTCCCCGTCGACGCCGCGGTCTGGCTGCAGCTCTGACGTCCCGACCAACGAGAAGGGGCTGGAACCGAGTCGGTTCCAGCCCCTTCCGCTGTGTCGGCTACCGGTAACGATCCCGGTCGCGGCGGTCACGCTCGTCGCGCTCCCACCGGTCCCGGTCCTCCCGGTCCCGCCGCTCCTGGTCCTCGCGATCCCGCCGATCCCGGTCGTCCCGGTCCCGGCGGTCCCGCTCGGCCCGATCGCGGCCCCAACTCACTTCACACCACCGGCCGTCAGCCCGGCCACGATGCGCCGCTGGAACAGCAGCACCGCGATCACCAGCGGAATCGTGACGATGACACCCGCCGCCATCTGGCTGCCGAACGGCTGGTCCCGGCCGGACGTCCCGGTGAACTGCGAGATGATCACGTTCGCCGTCTGGCGCTCCTTGATCTGCACCATGCTGAGGGCGATCAGGAACTCGTTCCACGCCGCGATGAAGGTGATGATCGCGGTGGTGAACACACCGGGCGCGGCGAGCGGCAGGATGACCTTCCGGAACGCCTGGGCCGGCGTACAGCCGTCCACCATCGCGGCCTGCTCCAGCTCCCGCGGCATCTGCCGGAAGAACGCCGTCAGCGTCCAGACCGCCAGCGGCAGCGCGAACGAGAGGCTGGGCACGATCATCGCCTGGTACGTGTTGATCCAGCCGATGTCGATGAACAGCTTGAGCAGCGGAACGATCAGCGAGATCCCGGGGAACATCGAGGTCGTGATGATGATCGCGAGCACGAGGTTCTTGAACTTGAAGTCCAGCCGGGCCAGCGTGTAGGCCGCGACCAACCCGATCAGCAGCGTCAGGATGGTCACCGAACCGGCCACCAGCAGGCTGTTCAGCAGGCCCCGGCCGAAGCCGGTGCCGTCCTTGAACACGTCCTTGATGTTGTCCAGCGAGAACGGCCGCGGGATGAACGAGTTGTCGAACTGGTCGGTCGGCCGGCGCAGCGCCGAGACGAGCATCCAGTAGAACGGCGCCAGGCAGTAGATGACGATCAGCGCCACGCCGAGCAGCGGTGCCCACCGCTTGAGCCAGCTGCCCTCCGGCCGGATCTTGGTTGCGGTCGCGGTAGCCATCACGCACCTCCCCCGGACGCCAGACCGGCCTCCGGAACACCGGCGGGAGCCTTACGAACCCGCTTGCCCTTGTTGTTGTTCTTCTTCTTCTGCACCGCGTCGCCCAGTACGTCGGCGCCGAGCAGCTTGACGAACGCGAACGCCACCACCGCGACGTAGATGAACAGGATGGTCGCGTACGCCGCCGCCGGGCCGTACCTGGTGTTGAAGGCCTCGTCGTAGGCCAGCATGGACAGGGTCTCCACCGATTCCTTCCGGGGACCGACCAGGACGAACGGCAGGTCGAAGATCCGCAGCGTGTCGAGCATGCGGAACAGCACCGCCACCAGCAGCGCCGGCTTCACCAGCGGCAGCGTGATGCGGACGAACTGCTGCCAGGCACTGGCGCCGTCCACCTTGGCCGCCTCGTAGACGTCGGCCGGAATGGTCTGCAGGCCCGCGAGTACCAACAGACCGATGAACGGTGCCGTCTTCCAGGTGTCGGCGACGATCACCGACAACACCGATTGCCAACCTTCGGTCGACCACAGGATCTGCCGCCCGATGATGGCGTTCGCCGCGCCGTCGGCCTGGAAGATCCACTTCCACAGCAGGGCCGAGACGACGGTCGGGATGGCCCACGGAACCAGGATGCTGGCCCGCACGATGGCCCGGCCCTTGAACGCCTTGTGCATCACCAACGCCATCGCGACACCCAGGATCGTTTCGAGGATCACGCAGGTGACGGTGAAGAAGGTGGTGTTGTAGAAGGCGTTCCAGAACCGCTCCCCGGTGGGACCGGAGAAGATGTCGGCGTAGTTCTTCAGACCGACGAAAGTCGAACCCTCGTTGACGAAACCGGTCTCGGGGTCGACGCCGCCCGCCTGAAACAGCGACTCCCGCAGGGCCATCACGATGGGGAACAGGACGACGAGACCCAGGACGAGCATCGTCGGCGATAGCAGAATGGCCGCCAGTTTCCCGGTGCCTTCGTCGTGACGCCGCTGCTTACCGGACTTCGGGGCTTTGTTCACCGGTCGATCTGCGACCGGCGCGGATGCACTCACCGCTGCCTCCTTCTTGCCCTGGACCCACCAGGGCAGTCAAACGGCCGGGGTCGGCACGCAGCTGCTTTGCACTGTGCACCGACCCCGGTCCATCTCGATCAGTTGGTGATCAGGCTGCTCAACTTGGTCTGCAAGTCGGTGAGCGCCTGCTTCGGCGGCTTCTTGTTGGTGAGCGCGTCGTAGGCCGCTTCCTGGATGGCAGCGGTGACGTCGCCGTACTTGACCACGGTCGGCCGGGGCTGGGCCTTCTCGATCGACGCCTTCAGCGGAGTGAGGTACGGGAACTGCTTCTGCAGCGCCGCGTCGTCGTAGAGGCTGGCCCAGGTCGGCGCCTGCGACGTCTTCTCGACGTTCGCCCGCTGCCGCTCCTCGCTGGCCATGAACTTGATGAAGTCGGCCGCGGTCGCCTTGTTCTTGGCGAAGGCGCTGATGGCGTAGTTGTGGCCACCGAGGGTGGACACACCGGCGCCGTCCTTGCCCGGCAGCGGCGCGACCGCGAACTTGCCGGCGATCTTCGACGAACCGTCCGTCTTGCCCGCGAGCGCGTACACGTACGGCCAGTTGCGGTGGAAGATCAGGTTGCCTTCCTGGAAGGCACGGCGGCCTTCTTCTTCCTTGTAGGTGATCGCGGCCTTCGGGATCTCACCGGTGGAGAAACCGTTGGTCAGCGTCTCGAGGCCGGCCAGCGCCTCCGGGGTGTCGACGTTCGGCTTGCCGTCCTTGCCGACGACCACACCGCCCGCCGAGTTGACCGCCTCGGAGAAGTTCACCGTCAGGCCTTCGTACTTCTCGAACTGGCCCGCGTAGCAGTTCAGGCTCTTGCCCTCCGGCAGCGCCTTGACCTTCTGGCACGCGGCCTGCATCTCGGCCCAGGTGGTCGGCGCCTGGACGCCGGCCTTGTCCAGCAGATCCTTGCGGTAGTAGAGCAGACCGCCGTCGGAGGTGATCGGGACCGCGTACAGCTTGTCGCGGTACTTCGCCGTCTCGACCGTCGCCGGGATCGCGTTGCCGAGGCTCGGGAACTGGTCCTGCGGAAGCTCCACGACCCAGCGGTTCGCCGCGAACTCGGCCGTCCAGACGACGTCCAGGTTCAGCACGCTGAACGAGTCCTGCTTGTTCTGCGCGTTCTGCACCATCTGCTGACGCTGTGCGTCGGCGGACTCCGGCAGCTCGGAGACCGTGACCTTCTCGTCCGGGTGCTGCGAGTTCCACGCCGCTACCTGGTTCGTCAGGTTCCCGGAGGTGTCCTTGCCGGTGGCAAAGGTGATCGGACCGCGGCCCTCGAGTGCTCCCCCGGCCGAGCCCCCATCGCTACCGCTGTCGCCGCCGTCACCGCCACACGCGGACGCGAACAGCACCATGCTGCCGACAACGGCCGCGGCGGCCGCCCTGCGTGTGTGTGATCGTTCAAACCTCATCGTTTACCTGCCCTCTCCCGATGGGAATCACTTGGTCCTGCGTCGGCCGTTCGCAGCTCCCCACCACGCTGCGAGCCGCCTTGCCCGGACAGTACCGAGATCGGGGGCGATGTGTCCTGAGCCACACACCTGATCGATCCCCTGAACGGACGAACGCATGGCTGTATGCGACCGCGATTCGGTACCCCGCACAACCGGGTCTTTCTTAACGATTCGGTATTACCGATTAGTAACTTCTCTGAAACCCGGTGATCGGTTCAGAACGACTGCGCAACGTCGTCAGCACGCTCCGGAGCGGATCGGACGCTTGACTGACGGGTCAGGAATCACCCGGACGGACGGCGCCGGACGCGCGGGGTCAGGAGGCGGCGGAGGCGTCGCCGACGTTGGTCCGGACCCAGTCGACGATCTCGGCCGTCGGGGCGCCGGGGGTGAAGATGCGGCGGACGCCGAGTTCGGCGAGCGGCTGCAGGTCGGCCTCGGGGATGATCCCGCCACCGAAGACCACGATGTCGTCCGCGTCCTTGCTCTGCAGGAGTTCGCGGACCTTGCGGAACAAGGTCATGTGCGCGCCGGACAGCACCGACAGGCCGATCGCGTCCGCGTCCTCGGCGATGGCGGTCTCGACGATCTGCTCCGGGGTCTGGTGCAGGCCGGTGTAGATGACCTCCATGCCGGCGTCACGCAGCGCGCGGGCGACGATCTTCGCGCCCCGGTCGTGCCCGTCCAGGCCCGGCTTGGCGACGACGATCCGCAGGGTGCTCGTGGCAGGCATGGTGGTGGCCTTTCGATCCTCGGACGCCGCTTTGCGTCCAGAATCGCAGGCTAGCCGAGCGGCACCTCACGGATAAGACACGAGGCCGTGTGTTCCCCGCCACGCGGACAGGGAACCGGTTACCGTGGAAAGAGGTCGGACCACCGGGGGGTCTGAGCCGTGAGGAGGCGCCGATGAGCGCTGAAGCCGTCGAGCCACCCGAGCACGCGCCGAGCGACCTCATGACCGAATCCGCCGATCAGGACACCCGCAGCGGCTTGCGTGAAGCGCTCGACGGACTCAAGTACGGCGCCCGCTCCGCACTGTCCCCGCGAGTCCTGCAGGGCGCGGCCGTCGAGATCGGCTGGCTCACCACACATCTCGCGATGTACCCGCTCGGCCTGGTCCGCGGCGCCGGCGACCGCACCGACCGGCTCAACCTCAGCGGCCTCACCCCGGCCCAGCGCAGCCTGCTGGTCGGCGACGTGCAGGCGGCCGGTACGCCGATCCTGCTGGTGCACGGGATCATCGACAACCACACCGTGTTCGCCCTGATGCGCCGGCACCTGCTCCGGCGCGGATTCACCCGGATCGACACGTTCTCGTACTCGCCGCTGACCCTCGACGTCCGCGCGACCGCCGAGCGGCTCGGGGCGGAGATCGAGGCGCTCTGCGAGGAGTCCGGCTCGGACCGGGTCCACGTCGTCGGCCACAGCCTCGGCGGCCTGATCGCCCGGTACTACGCGCAGCGGCTGGGCGGGGACGAGCGGATCCACACCTGCGTCACGCTGGGTACGCCGCACCAGGGCACGATGGCGGCCAGGTTGCTGCCGTGGCCGCTGGTCAAGCAGGTCCGCCCGGACAGCGAGCTGATGGCCGAGCTGGCCGAGCCGGCGCCCGACTGCCGGACCAGGTTCGTCGCCTTCTACAGCGACGTCGACCAGTTGATCGTGCCGCAGCGAAGGGCCCGGATCCGTCACCCTGACCTCACTGCGCGTAATATCCGGATCCGCGGCGTGGGCCACCTGTCCCTGCCGTTCCACGGCGAGGTCGTACACCAGATCACCGGCGTACTCGCGCACCTCGACGAGCAGGTCGCCTGAGCATGTTCTGACCTGCACCGAAAACTGCCTGACCGGGCAGCTTTCTGCGGTCCTGAGCGGATGCACGTGCAGCGGCTCATGCAAAAGTTTCGTGAAGGAGCGCCCGAAATATGGGTGGCAGGGTTTGTCGCCTCGTGACCCATCCGTTATGGTGCTTGAGCCCGACGGCGGAATAAAACCTTCCGGCGGGCGGACAGTGCCCCTCCCCTGTGACCGAAAGGCCACGTTGTGTCCCAGCACCGTGCCGCGGGCGACCGCGTCACGCCAGGCAACGCTGCGCGCAAGACCGGCGCAGGACGTCACAGTGCCAAGCATCGCGTCGCCCGGCGTAACACCCCAGGTAGTACCCAGATCGTTGGTCTCACCGCTGCCCTCGCGGCCGCGGCGGGAGCTGTCGGCTTCAGCCACAGCTCGCTGGCCTCGCCCACCCAGGCGAACTCAGCGGTCAACGTCGCCGCTCTCACGATGGCGAACAGCGAGCTCTCCGAGGTCACCACGGCCCGGATCGAGCGTCGCCAGCTCGCCACCAGGGACGCGTCCAGGGTCAAGCTCGCCAGTACGGACGCGAACAAGAAGCAGGCGGCCGCCGACCGGATCTCCAAGGCCCGCGCCGCCAAGCTCGACGCGACCCGTGCCCTGACCGCGAAGCGGGCCTCCGCGCTCGCCGCCGCCAAGGCCGCCGCGGAAGCCGCCGCCGAGAAGGCACGCCAGTCCGCCAGCCGCTGCGAGATGATGATCTCCGGCTACCGCATCACCGCCACCTTCGGGCAGGGCGGCTCCCGCTGGGCCGCCAACCACACCGGCACCGACTTCGCCGCCCCGATCGGGACCCCGATCCGCTCGGTGATGAAGGGCGAGGTCGTCTTCGCCGACTGGGCCGGCCCGTACGGCCGTCAGGTGCAGGTGAAGCACGAGGACGGCACCGTCACCTGGTACAACCACATGTCGAAGTTCAGCGTCGACGTCGGTGAGACCGTCTACGCGGGCGACCAGGTCGGCGCGGTCGGCGTCACCGGCAACACCACCGGTCCGCACCTGCACTTCGAGGTCCACCCGGACGGTGGCTCGGCGATCAACCCGCTGCCGTGGCTGCGCAACCACTGCGGCCTCAACCCCTGATCCACCTGAAGCGGTACTCTCCCGGGCGTGCGACCTGCTCCCGGTGAAGTCCTGCATTTCTCCGAAGACCCGACGATCGAGGTCTTCCGGCCCCACGTCGCTCCGACGGCGCTCAAGGCCACGCCGTACGTTTGGGCTGTCGGCCATGACCGCGCCCCGGACTACTGGTTCCCCCGGCAGTGCCCCCGCGCGATGGCGTGGGTGGGCCCCCGGACCTCCCCCGAAGACCGAGCCCGCATCATCGGCAGCGGCTGCGGTACTCGCGTGCACGCCGTCGAGTACGGCTGGCTGACCGCGATGCGCGAGGTCGAGCTGTACGCCTACCGGTTGCCGGCCGAGCCGTTCGCCGAGCACGACGCCGCCGTCGTCGCGACCACCGAGGTCCGGCCGCTGGGACCGCCCGAGCGGGTCGGCGATCTCTTCGACCTGCACGCCGAGGCCGGGATCCAGCTCCGGGTGCTGCCGTCGTTGCACGCGTTCTGGGACGCGGTGATCGCGAGCTCGCTCGAGTTCAGCGGGATCCGGCTGAGGAACGCTTCGCCACGGTGACATGATGGCCCGATGACAGCGGAGACCTACCGCGAGTTGGCCGAGTCCGCCTGGCGCTGGGTGCTCACGCAGGTTCGCTGGGACGACGGTCCGTGGATCCCCGAGTCGATCACGGAGCCTGCGCCCACGGCCGACCGCAACGGCCTGTACGCCGGGGTCGGCGGCCTCGCCCACGTCCTCGCCGAGATCCGGCTGACCCGGCCGTGGACCGCCGAGGAGAAGGAGCTCGCCGACGCGATCACCGCGCAGGTCACGGCCGCGATCCCGGCCGAGCAGGGCGCGACGTTCTTCGACGGACTGGTCAGCTCCCTCGGCGTACTGACCGCCCTGGAAGCTCCTGGTGCGGACGCTGCGGTGTCGCGGCTGGAGGAGCTGGCGACGCCGACCGGGTGGCCGCAGGCGATCGTGGGACCGCCTCGGTACTTGCCGGAGGCGCGGATCAACGACCTGACTCTCGGCACTGCCGGGGTACTGCTCGGGGCACTGTGGGCGCGTCGTCACGGCGTCGAGGCCGCGACCGGGCTTGCGGAGCGCGCTGCCACGGTGTTGCTGGCCGAGGGCGATGACCTGCCGACGGGGACGAACTGGCTCTTCGTCTCGGCTCGCTACCGGACCGACGCGGGCACCCAGATGCCGAACCTCTCGCACGGCGTCGCCGGTATCGCGGCCACGCTCGCCCTGGCCGGTTCCGAACTGGGCCGGCCGGATCTCGTCGAGGCGAGCCGTCGTGGGGCCGAGCACCTGGTGTCGCTGGGGGTGCGGGGCGGGGACGGGTTCGTCGTACCGCGGTACATCCCGAGCGATGTCAACGACGAGGACGAGTTCACGTACACCTGGTGCCATGGGGCCTCCGGGACCTCGCTGCTGTTCCTCGCCCTGGATCACGCGGGGGTCGAGACGATCGCGGGTGAGTCGCCGCTGACCTGGCATCGGCGACTCCTGCACAGCGTGCGGAGCTCGGGTCTGCCGGAGCGGCGGTATCCAGGGTTCTGGGACAACGACGGACGGTGCTGCGGTACTGCCGGAGTCGGTGACATCTTCCTGGATTCATGGGACCGGGCGCGGGATCCGGTGGACCTGGAGTTCACCTTGCGGTTGGCGGACGCGTTGGTCGAGCGGGCGATGCGGGAGGACTCGTACGCGTACTGGCGGTTCGTGGAGCACCGTGCGGACGATCCGCTGTTGCCGCCGGGGATCGGGTGGATGCAGGGCGCCGCTGGGATCGCGGCCTACCTGTTCCGGATCGCGCGGGTGTGTGCGGCTCCTGCTGACGCTGTGTCGCTGCCGCGGATGGAGACGTGGTGGGCGGTCAGCGGCGCCAGACCTCAGCCGTCGTGAGGAAGGCGGACGACCCCGGCCGCTCCGGCGACCCGTCCACGTGGACGAATCCGGGCACCGCGGCCCCGCCGATCGACACCGTCGCCGACCGTACCGGCGCGATCACCAGACTCAGACTGTGGTTGCCCTCGGCAAGCTGAAAGTTGTCCGTCGCAAACAACCGCCGGTCCAGCACGCCGCCCATCTCGATCTGGATGTCGGCCGCCTTCGCACTCAGCCCGTCCGCGAGACTCATCGACACCTGGACCAGATCCCGCTCCACCGCAGGCTCGTGCCACGGCAACCCCTGCACCTCCAGGAAGGAGCGCACGAAGTACCGCTCCAGCCAGGAAGCCAGATCGACGTCCTCGGACACCACCCGGACGATCCCGTCGAACCACAGCACGACGGCCGTACCAGCGCCGCGCACCGACCAGTCGACCATCCAGATCGAGGCGTAAGCGGTGACCTTGCCCTCGGTGTCGAACAACCGCAACCCAGGATTGGCACCCGCCAGGATGATCCGGCGGTTACTGCTGTCTGACGCCTTGGGCATGGGCGGGACCTGTCGTCCGGGGAAGGCCGAGCCCCCAGAGTGACCCAGCAACACCCCTCACCGCAACGTGAACGTGTGAAAACTAACGAAACCGTCTGGAGTGGGAGTGGGGTTGGACGCGGACCTCCACCACTCACCAACCTTCCGCAGTCCGGCGACGCGGACCGGGCCGGCGCCTGGAATGCCGACGGGAACGCGGTTGGGCAGTGCTGGAGATCCGCGCCGGTAGCACGACCGAACTTCCGACGCGGGGCGCTAAGTGGCTGATTGCCACGGTGAGCGGATCAAGCAGCGGCAGCCGCGAGCCGATCCAGCAGCGGTAGCGGCGTCGACTCCAGCAGCGGTAGCCGCGTGTTGGGTGGGCGGGAGCCGTGTGGGGAAGTACACCCGCCACCCCACCGACCACGCCGCCGACTTCATCACCGGGACCTAGGACAGGCCCTGCCCAGCACCCGACAACCTGTTCGCGGTGGCGGCAACCCGTTCCACCCTCGCCGATCGGGTTGCTGGCGGGTGGAACGTCGGCGGGCACGACCAAGTACCTAGATCTTCTCCACCGGTGCGTACCTGAGCAGCAGCCGCTTCACGCCCTCGGACCCGAAGTCGATGTCCGCCTGGGTCTGCTGTCCCTCGCCCCGGGTCACGACAACCGTCCCCATCCCGAAGCTGTCATGCACCACCCGATCCCCAGGGCTGAGACTCAGAATCGGCTTGTCCGAGGCCGTCTTCCGCGGCGGCTCGTACCGACTGGAGATCCCACTGCCGCGAACCCCGGTCCCCGACCACCGCGTGATCGCCGACTCGTCCCGCCGCCAGTCCAGCAACTCCGCCGGAATCTCTTCGAGGAAGCGAGACGGCGGATTGTGCTGAGGTGCGCCGTACGCCGAGCGGACCGCGGCTCGCGAGATCGAGAGACGCTGCCGGGCCCGGGTGATCCCCACGTACGCGAGGCGCCGTTCCTCCTCCAGCTCCTTCAGGTCAGTCAGGGAACGGGAATGCGGGAACACCCCGTCCTCCATGCCGGTCAGGAAGACGACCGGGAACTCCAGGCCCTTCGCGGTGTGGAGCGTCATCAGCGTGACCACGCCGCCGTCCTCGGCCGCGTCGGGGATCTGGTCGGCGTCGGCGACCAGGGAGATGCGTTCGAGGAAGGCTTGCAGGTCGGCCGGTTCGCCGGCGGCGGTGCGTTCCTCGACGAACTCACGGGCGACGGAGACGAACTCGTCCAGGTTCTCCAGGCGGGTCTCGTCCTGGGGATCCGGGGACTTCTGCAGTTCCTCGTAGTACTCGGTGCGGTGCAGGGCGGCGTCCAGGATGTCGTCCGGCGGGGCACCCGAGTCGACCATCGCGATCAGGTCGTCGAGGATGTCGATGAATCCCTGGACCGCGTTGACCGAGCGGCTCGCCATCGCGGGCGCGTCCTGGGCCCGGCGGAGCGCCTGGGCGAAGGAGATCCGGTCCCGGGCGGCGAGGGCCTCGATCGCGGCTTCGGCCCGGTCACCGATGCCGCGTTTGGGGACGTTGAGGATGCGGCGCAGCGAGACGGTGTCCTCGGGATTCACCAGGATGCGCAGGTACGCGAGGGCGTCGCGGACCTCCTTGCGCTCGTAGAACCGGACGCCGCCGACCACCTTGTACGGGTGGCCGGTGCGGATGAACACTTCCTCGAACACCCGGGACTGCGCGTTGGTCCGGTAGAACACCGCGACGTCGGCCGGCTTGACCCCGTCCGAGTCGGTGAGCCGGTCGATCTCGTCCGCGACGTACTGCGCCTCGTCGTGCTCGTTGTCGGCGACGTACACCGCGATCTGCTCGCCCTGGCCCTGGTCGGACCACAGGTTCTTCGCCTTGCGGCCCTCGTTGCGGCTGATCACCGCGTTCGCCGCGGTGAGGATGGTCTGGGTGGAGCGGTAGTTCTGCTCCAGCAGGATCGTCTCGGCGCCGGTGAAGTCCTCCTCGAAGGCGAGGATGTTGCGGATCGTCGCCCCGCGGAACGCGTAGATCGACTGGTCTGAGTCGCCCACCACCATCAGCTCGGCCGGCGGCGCGGTCGGGCCGTTGAACCCGGGCTCGTCCTCGCCGCAGAGCTCGCGGATCAGCGTGTACTGGGCGTGGTTGGTGTCCTGGTACTCGTCGACCATCACGTGGCGGAACCGGCGCCGGTAGTACTCACGGACCTCCGGGAACGCCTGTAGCAGGTTGACCGTGGTCATGAGTAGGTCGTCGAAGTCGAGCGCGTTCGCCTGCGCCAGCCGCTCCTGGTAGATGCGGTAGCACTCCGCGTACGTCTCCTCCAGGTGGTTCGACGTCTGCGCGGCCGCGGTCTCGTGGTCGATCAGCTCGTTCTTCTGGGTGCTGATCCAGTTCAGCACGGCGCGCGGGTTGTACCGCTTGACGTCCAGGTCGAGCTCGCGGCAGACCAGTGTCATCAGCCGGCGCGAGTCGGTGTCGTCGTAGATCGAGAACGTCGAGTTGATCCCGAACCGCTTGATGTCGCGGCGCAGGATCCGCACACACGAGGAGTGGAAGGTCGACACCCACATCAGCTTCGCCCGCGGCCCGACCAGGTCGACGACGCGTTCCCGCATCTCCGCGGCCGCCTTGTTGGTGAACGTGATCGCCAGGATCGACCCGGGATGCGCGTCGCGCGCGGCCAGCAGGTACGCGATCCGGCGCGTCAGCACCCGTGTCTTCCCCGACCCGGCCCCGGCCACCACCAGCAGCGGCTTGCCCGCGTGCACGACAGCGGCCCGCTGCTGCGGGTTCAGTCCCTCGAGCAGCGATTCCGGATCGGCGCGATGGGGCTTGGACTCCTCCAGCGGCACCGGGAGCTCGTCAGGCGAGAACAGCGTAGTCATCACCCAACACCTTAGGCGCTCCCTCCGACACTTACCGAAAATCGGTTCGAACCGCGCGCCCCGCGACCGTCAGTCGCTCCCTGGTCCGGCGCGGAGTCCGGCGTACCACTCCCGCACGCCGGTTGCCAGGCGGTCCGCGAGCTCCGGCTCGGCCGCGGTCAGGTCGACGCTTTCGGACGGGTCCTCGGCGAGGTTCGCCAGGTGGACCTTGGTGTCCAGCTGGCGGTCGAAGTCGAGCCAGGGATTGAGGACCAGCTTCCAGTCGCCCTCGCGGACCGCGAGCTGGTCGGCGTGGGACCAGTACAACGGGCGGCTCGGAGCTTCACTCTCGCCGCGAAGCATCGCGGAGACGTCCTGGCCGTCCACGGTCGAAGCGGCGGGCAGGCCGGCCAGAGCGAGGACGGTCGGGACCACGTCGGACATCTGGGCGGGGCCGTCGCAGACCACGCCGGCCGGGAGCGCGGCCGGGTACGAGATCAGGAACGGCTCCCGGATCCCCCCTTCGAACAGGCTTCCCTTGTGTCCACGGAAGCCGCCGGCCGTCCCGCCGTAGTAGCGGTCCTCGGTGCCGTCGAGCCAGTTGCGGGTCTCGGTGGACGGGCCGTTGTCGCTGGAGAAGACGACGATCGTGTTCTCCCGCTGCCCGGTCCGATCGAGCGCCGCGAGGATCTCGCCGACGCCGTCGTCCATCGCCGCGATCATCGCCGCCATCGTCTGCCGGTCCGGGCTCAGGTGCGCGAACCGCTCCAGGTACTCGGGCGGCGCGTGCATCGGGTAGTGCGGCGCGTTGTAGGGGACGTAGCAGAAGAACGGCCGGTCCTGCTGCTGCTCGATGAACTCGACCGCGCGCTCGGTGATCAGGCTGGTCAGGTACTCACCGTTGTGCCAGACCTCCTCGTCGTCGTCCCAGAGGTCGTGCACCGGATTCGTCCCGCCCGCCTGGCCCCAGTAGAAGATGTGCGAGTAGTAGTCGACACAGCCGGCCAGGATCCCGAAGAACCGGTCGAACCCGTGCGCGCGAGGCCGGTACTCCGGCGCGACCCCGAGGTGCCACTTGCCGAACAACCCGGTCGCGTACCCGTGCTCGCGCAGCATCGAGGCCACCGTGGTCTGCTCCGTCGGCAGCCCGGTGGTACGCCGTGCGCCGCCGAGGATCTGCGTGACCCCGGTGTTCACGGGGTGCCGCCCGGTCAGCAGGGCCGCGCGGGACGGCGAACAGACCGGGGCATTCGAGTACCACGACGTCGCCCGCACCCCGCTCTCCGCTAGGGCGTCGAGATGCGGACTGACCCCGGCCTCACCGCCGTAACAGCCGAGATCGCCGTACCCCAGGTCGTCCGCGTAGACGACCACGATGTTCGGTGCCGTGCTCACTCTTCAGCCCTTTCGTCGGAATCTCACACCCTAGAGGGCGGTCCCGGGTCGTTCGGCTGTGAGCAGACCTGCCACCAGCAGAAACGCTGGGTTCGGCGCTCGGCCGCGGTCAGGGTTGACCGTATGGCTGATGAGAACAAGATGCCCCTGTTCACCGAACAGGCACGGTTGCAGTTGCTGCGACGGCGGGTCGTGGTGCTGGACGGGCAGCTGACCGACGACAACGGGACGCTGCTCGCCACCCAGATCATGACGCTCGCGGCCGAAGACCCCGACACCGACGTGGCGCTGTGGATCCACTCGATCGGCGGCTCCGTTCCGTCCATGCTGGCCATCCGCGACGTGATGCGGCTGGTCCCGTGCGACGTGGCGACCGTCGCGCTCGGGCTCGCCTGCAGCGCCGGCCAGTTCCTGTTGTCCGCGGGCACGCCCGGCAAGCGGTACGCCCTGCCGCACGCCCGGGTCCTGATGCACCAGGGGTCCGCGGGGATCGGCGGGTCCGCGGTCGAGATCGAGATCCAGGCGAACGACCTGCGGCACATCCGCGACACCGTGCTCGGGCTGACCGCGGCCGACACCGGTCAGCCGGTCGAGACCGTGCACGAGGACTCGCGGCACGACCACTGGTACACCGCGCGGGAGGCGCTCGAATACGGGTTCATCGATCATGTCGTGGACTCGTTCGACCAGGTGATGCCGGTCCAGTACCGCGGTCAGGAAGCGGAGGCGACCCGATGAGCAGCTACACGATCCCCAACGTCATCACCCAGCACCCGCGCGGCGAGCGGATCATGGACGTCTACTCGCACCTGTTGTCCGAGCGCATCATCTACCTCGGTACCGCCATCGACGCCGGCGTCGCGAACGCGCTGATCGCGCAGTTGCTGCACCTGGAGGCGGAGGATCCGGAGAAGGAGATCAACCTCTACATCAACTGCGAGGGCGGCGACATGACCGCGATGCTCGCGATCTACGACACCCTGCAGTTCATCCGGTCCCCCATCGCGACGTTCTGCGTGGGCCAGGCGATCGCGGCAGGCGCGGTGTTGCTCGCGGCCGGTGAGCCGGGGCGTCGCGCGATCCTGCCGCACGCCCGGGTGGTCCTGCACCAGCCCGCGGCGCGTAGTCAGGGGACGATCCCGGACCTGATCCTGCAGGCAGACGAGGTGGTCCGGGTTCGGAGTCAGGTGGAGTCGATCTTGTCCGCGCACACCGGGCAGACGATCGAGAAGCTGCGGCACGACACGGACCGCGATCACGTCCTGACGGCGGTGTCGGCGCAGGAGTACGGGCTGGTGGACGAGGTGATCCGGCACCGCTTCACGCCGGAGCTCCTGCGGGCTTCGGCTTCTGCTTGACCTGGTGTCAGTGCGGCCAGCCGCTGCGGACCGGGCGGTCGCTGGCGAGGGTGCCGGCGAAGTCGACCAGGGCGAGGGCGGCCGCGAGGGACAGGGCCACGACCAGGACCGACGGGAGTTCCAGCAGCGCGAAGATCACGACCGACACGACAGCCACGACGAACAAGGCCGCCGACAGCACCAGCCGCAGGTGGTGGCCGGGTTGACGTTCGAAAGGACCAGGGATGGTCATCGTGATCACGCTCGATTCGTACGGCGCCGGCGGTGAGGCAGGCGGGACCTGGGAAGCGGATCTCAGGTACCCGCCTGACCGGGGGTTGAATCGCCGACGTCCGGTATCCGCTCGCCCCATCACCCTTTAAGGTCGCTGCGTGACAGTGCCTGAGGCGAATCCGCGACCGGACCACGAGATCGAGCGCGTCCTGGCCGTGGTCGCGCATCCCGACGACATCGACTTCGGCGGCGCCGGGACGGTCGCGGCCTGGACGAAGGCCGGGATCGAGGTGCACTACTGCATCGTCACGGACGGTCAGGCCGGCGGGTTCGAGCCGGACCGGGACCGCGCCGAGATGCCGGCCGTCCGCCGGGCCGAGCAGACCGAGGCGGCCGGGCACGTCGGCGTCGACCACCTGCATTTCCTCGGCTACGTGGACGGGACCGTCGAGCCGACCCAGGACCTGGTCCGCGACATCGTCCGGGTGATCCGGCAGGTCCGGCCGCAGCGGTTGCTCAGCCAGTCGCCGGACCGGTTCTGGTCCCGCCTGCGGGTCTCGCACCCCGACCACCTGGCCGCTGGTGAGGCGACGGTGCGCGCCTTCTACCCGGCGGCGGGGAACCCGTTCGCCTTCCCCGAGCTGACCGAGGACGCCTGGGACATCGGCGAACTGTGGATGATGGAACACCCCGAACCGAACCACTACGTCGACATCACCGAGACCTTCGACCAGAAGATCGCGGCCGTCCTCTCCCACACGTCCCAGCACCCCGATCCCGAGGCGCTGCCGCGGATGATCGCTGGCTGGACTCAGCAGAACGCCGAGAAGGCGGGGTTCCCGGCTGGCCATCGCGCCGAGCCGTTCACGGTCATCCGGCTCTGATATCGGTTTGCGGAGAGGTGTCGCCTCGGTCAGGCTCCTCACCATGACGATCAGACATTGGGTAGCGGGCAACGGCCCCGCAGTACTGCTGGTACACGCCGGGGTCGCGGACTCGCGCATGTGGGCTCGCCAGGTCGCAGACCTCCAGGTGGACCACCAGGTGATCACCGTCGACCTGCGCGGGTACGGCGAAACGCCGCTCGAGGTGGGCGCGGAGTACTCGGATGCGGGTGATCTGTTGGAGTTGCTCGACTCGCTGGGGCTCGACCAGGTGGCCGTGGTCGGCGCGTCGTACGGGGGTCACGTGGTCCTTCAGGCGGCGAGCCGGAGTCCCGAGCGGTTCAGCCGAGTCGTCCTGCTCGCGCCTCCGGTGGACGGGGTGGAGCCGACCGAGGACATCCGTGCCTTCTGGTCCGCGGAGAACGAACTGTTCGAGACCGGTGATGTGGTGGGCGCGACCGCGTTGAACGTGCGGACCTGGCTCGGCCCGGAAGTCGACGACGAGGCTCGCGAGCTCCTGCGCGTCATGCAGCAACGCGCCTTCGAACTCCAACTGGCCGCAGGCGACGTGGACAACGAGGAGTACCCGGTCGACCCGTCCGTGATCACGATGCCGGTCAAGCTTTTCGTAGGAGCGCACGACTTCCGCTTCTTCGTGGATGGCGCGGCCGCCCTGGCCGAGGCGCTTCCCGACGTCGACCATGTGGTACTCCCCTGGGCCGGCCACCTCCCCACCCTCGAACGCCCCACCGAAGGCGTCACCCTCATCCGCCAAGCCCTCACCATCTGACGGGTTCGCGGTGAGCAACTCGGCGTACCACCCGATCGGCGGCGGCACCGACCTCGCGGAAGCCCTGGAAACGGTCGAGCGGCTCCTGGACTACGCGGGCGGCCGCCAGTACGTCGAGGTCGAACTCGTGGTCCGCACGGACTCGCGAGCCGCCCTGCGCTTCCTCGATCCAGCCGCGCCGGGTATCAGATCTGTGGAACTACACACAACCCGTCCGGCGATCGACGACCTGGCTCCCCACATCCCCAACGACCACCGCCGCACCCCCGACGGCCTCGGCGTAGACGACGGAAACGACGGGATTTGGCTCGCTCTCTCGCCAACAGACACTGCGGCCCTGGCGACTTTGGCCCAACTCCCTGCAGTACCAGCGGAGGTCACCGTCGATGAGGTACCCCTGGCCTCGTTCGACCCAACCGAAATCCCGCAGGTGGGCAGCAAAGAAGCCGCCATGGTCGAGTGGACCCTCGAACGCTGGCCCGCAGTCCCCTCCCTCGACCTGGTCCCAGACGCCAAACACGCCGCCATAGCCCTCTCCATCAACAGCACCGGCCTCTGGAACCTGACCCCCGCACCCCCGCGGTACAACCTCTACATCGTCACCCGAGCCTCCCCAACCCACACCCCCCACGCCACCCTCGCCGCCCAAGCCGTCAACCGCCAGGTAACCGGCCCACCCGAGGGCTACTGAGGCTGACCAAGCAACTGCTGCAACCGCGCCTCGACAGCACCTGAACCCGCCAACCCAGCCTCAGGAAGATCGGCAACTTCCCTGGGACTGGCCGGAATCTCCCTCGGCCGCGCATCGACATCCCCGGAATACATCACCCGAAAGCTCCTCCCTGACAACGCCGAAACCCGCCCGAAGTCCGCCCGGAACCTCGTCGAACCCCCGCCCCGAGAAATACCCGAGAACCAACCCCCGCCGACCAACGCGCGCCGCAATACCAACCCCAAACCCCACCCAAAAGCGGAACCGCGAAGAGCGCACCCTCATCCACGCTCCTGATCGTTCCAGTACCAGTTGAGCTGCTCGCAGGGTACCGGCTCATCTGTCCGCGAACCTCCTGAACAGATCACGGTCGCGCCAAGTGTCGGAGAAAGAATCCCAGATCGCCTCGGACAGTCGGATATGGCTGACGTCACCTCGGGGGCTCGTGAGTCTGTTCCCCACCGCCTCCTGAACCGCCTCCCAACGCAGCACATGCATCAGGAACGAAAGAAGCTCAACAACACCATCCTGGGGAGATTCGAGCAGCGCAATCAAGCGCCCCTCGGCCTGACCTCTCAACCCAGGATTCGCTTGCAGGATTGAGGGCGCACGCTCCAACCCCGGCTCGCGCGCCTCCACACCACAGGTCTCGTGAGCAGTAACCAGAACCTCCCGCACGACCCGCCCAAACTCTGCAACCGGCTCCGTAACTGAACCGTCCTGCCTCGAACCATCCGGAGCAAACCGCCTGACGCCGTTCACCCAACCCCACCATCCTCATCCAGTCGTACGAGATCCCCCTCAGGCCCGCCGTTCGCCAGGATGTCTTCCAGCACCTCACAGATGCTGTCGATTCCGGCCTCTCTCACCAGCAGAAGGTCGGGGCAGTGGAAGTATCTGCCGCTCAAGCACTCTCCGCTGACCTCCCATCGCTTCCAGATGGCCTCCAAGTCAGCCAAGGTGAGAACGGTCGCACTCCATCGCGACCCATCCGCCAGAGTCAGAAACAAATCCAGATTCGACGCCTCGTCCACCTCACCAGGCGCGATCATGAAGACGGCTCTGGCATCACCGATATCTCTCTGGATCAACGGTTCATCACCCATTCAATTATTCAAAAAGCTCAAACTGACAGATCTTGCCGCGCCTTGACATACGAGTTGGCCGGGAGGAGTTCAGACATCTTCCTGAAGAAGGACATCCCAGCCGATTTGATAGCCGTCAGGAAATCTACAGCCGAGACATTCGCCGTCTTCAATTCTTTGCCAACCTCTGCGGCCACCTCGACGCGAGACCCGGTGGCCCGAAAGGACAGCCTGATCGGCTGATCCGGGAAGTACGTCTCCGCGTATCCTGACGACTGCACCTCTTTCACCATCTCTGCGACATAGCACCAGAGCTGGTCAACATAGTCCCACTCGTCGACGCCGATGATCTCCAATCCGTCGAAGGAGAGCCGAACAGCGCCTTCGATGTAGTCAGGATCGGGTGGCGGCGTGCGGCAGTCTTCCACCGGCACGAACCCACCGTCCGCACCCTTCAGGAACGTCTCGATCTCAATCACGTCTTACCCCCTCGATGCCCGCACTCCGACGGCTGGACGACATCCACATACGAGTCCGCACCTACTTACACGATCGGGACAGCCCGCCTGGAGAAAGTCGCGCGCCACGGAAACAGACCAAACGTCCCCCGCCTCTGGTAATTCGACGTCTCCAGGCTCGGCCGCCACGACGTGGACGATTGCACCGGATCCCGCCGCGGCGAATCGACGTGGGCATCTCGCTCGCGATCCCGGATTCTGTCCAGAAGAATCCCTTCAGAAGTTGCTGATCTCTGAAGATCGTTGAAGTCTATGCGTGCCTCAAAGTCCCCGAACTCTTCGATCAATACAGCAGGAACAACTCCAAAGTCCTCGATCGTCAGTCTGCGAATCTGGAGGCTGAACTCCAAGCGTCGCCAGTCGTCGTCCCCTTTGAGGAAAGCGATCTCGATCAGCGCTAAGTCGCGGCGCGACCTCCCCTTGCGAACGTCGTCAACGTACTCATTGTCGAGCTTCTCTTCCCAGGCCTCAAGCCGAGCATCCAATCCGAGCCCTCGGACAGCCCCGGTCTGGAGAACTTCAACACAAAGATCGAGCGCACTCACCCGATTTTCTCCATGTCCATAGCCGAAAATTGATCTCCCCGGCGCGATCGGGACGCATCAGCAGCAGATGGCTCAGGCCAGACAAATCATCGGCAATCGGTTCCGACAACCAACCTTCCCCTGGTCTACTCTTCGATCAGGTAAGCAGTAAGGTGCTCCTTCTCGGCTGGGTAGTTCTCTCGCGCATCAACCAGCGTTCGTATGTTCTCGATCAGACGCTCCGAGCCCATCACCTTCGAGGCGTTCAGCAGCCTGTCGAAGTACGAGGAGCTGATGCACAGGTCGTCCTCGTAGATCCACGAGCAGATCGTGTCGAAGGCGAGCGCGAACTCACCGGCTACAACTAGTTCTCGTACGCTCTCGACGACCTCGGGATCGGTGAGCGGAGAGTCTGCCAACAGACTTTCGATTTCAGTTCTGTAGCGCATCGGCTCCACTCGTCTACCCACCCTTTGCCCTTACGCAAAACATAACGGTCATCATCAACGGGCGCCGCGAGAGCACTCTCCTCCACGATCCCAATTATGCGGTGGAAGGCGGCCACGGCGTACCCGGGATGTCGATCGCGAGGCTCGCGTGATCCGCCGGGCCCTTACCGTGGGCGGATGACGAGGCGGCAACTCGCAATACGTATCGCGCTCGGCGTGGCCCTGGCTGTTGTCGCGATCCTGCTGGGTGGTGTGCTCGGTGAGAACTGGCAGCGCGTACTCACGGCTCTCGGCGGGACGCTCGGCCTCGGCATCCTGGTCGTCGACTCGACCCTCACCCACCGCCGGCAACAGAAGCGCCGGCGCGAACTGACCGAAGAGGCCGAGGTGTACGAGAAGCACCGCCGCGGCCTCTGACGGCTCGCGGACGCAACGCAGCTACCTCACGTGCTTCGGTCCGCCAGGAATGCATCGAGTTGGGCGAGCAGTTCAGCCGAAGCAGCTGCGTCGAACTCATCGACCTTGGGAGAATGTTGCCAACTCTCGTCCAAACGGTGCGAGAGATAGGGCGAAGCCACGACAGCCGACCAGTGGAAGCTGGTCTGCACACCCAGGATGCGCGCGTGCACCCAGTCTCCGAAGCCCTCCAACAGCACGCCTTCCGTGGCGCTGTTGCATCCCTCCACGAAGGCCACATACGTGTTGTATCTCAGGTCAGGCAAGAACATCGTCGGCCTTGCGGCGAGATGCCTGAATAAATCCCTGAAGTCCATCAGCGCTACAACCCTTCTGGGAGTCGTCCGGGAAAGTCAACCGCGGAAGCACCGACTCCCAGCCCAGGTTCGCCCCACTTCCCAGCTGCACCACCAGTCATTCGTGGAAGTCAATCCAACCGCCATCAGCCCCGAACTGATGCCCACGAAGGAAAGCCGCGTACATATCGAACGAGCCATCCAAGCTGAACATCAAGGGCCGAAACCGCAAGTTGTCAATCAGGTCAAGTCTGTCCACGGTGCCCCCTGCTAGCGCTGGCCGACGAACGGGCCGAACCTGGAGGGTGTGTGGTGGTCGCCGTCGTCTTCGTGCCACGCCACCTTTGTTGCTTCACAAGGCCCTCGCCGCCGTTGATCAGGTAGGTGTTGCCCACCTTCCTTCGAGCCGGCGGCACCGCTTCTGCGTACTCTGTGCCGGCTCCGGCAGTCTCGATCTTCAGCGATTCGTAGCTCGGCTCCAAGCGCAGGTACTCGACGGAGACGAACAGGAGGTCGATCCTGCTCGGCCGCGGGCCCGAGTAGTCGACGCTTCTGAAGAGCACCAAGGAATAGCTCGCGGAGTACTGCCAAGTGGAAACCTCGTTCCCATGCTGCAATGAACATCAATCCCTACCTAGAGATTTCAGCTGCTTCAGCGCATTCTCACTCGTCAATCGATTCTCCCCATCCATCCCAGCCCTCCGACGAGGTTGGCCTCCGTGATCGTGGTACTAGATCGCGTCCTTGAGCACGGGCTAGTCGTTGACCGTCGGCTGTTGTGGTTGGTGCGTGCACAAAGAGGCGTCCGGGGCGGGGCAGGTGGGGAACGTGAAACGAGCCCCGGCCACTCGGCCGGGGCTCGTTTGGAGGAAGGGGGTCAGTCGGCGAGGGCGCCCATGGGGTCCCAGGCGGGGAGGACGATGGGGGCTTCTTCCAGGCGGGCTTGGAGGTCTGCGGGGAGGGCGGACTTGCGGACGGCGATTTCGAAGACGTGTTCGCCGTACCAGGAGTCGTTCATGGTCCAGAAGCCGTTGTCGGCCTTCTCGTCGCCCCAGCTGTTCTCGACTCGCCAGCGGCGCGGTTGGCCGTCGACCACGTCGACGCCGGTGAAGAGCATCGCGTGGGTCATCAGGGTTTCGTGGTGGAGCAGGCGCTCGGCCTTGTCCAGGGTGAACTCGGTGTCGTAGACGGCCTCGTAGTCGTACAGCTTCGCGTCCCAGAAGCCGAGGTCCGCGGACATCTGCTTGCCGACGTCGCAGCCGAACCAGACCGGCTCGCCGCCGACGATGGCGTCCTGGGTGAGCTGCTTCATCAGGTCGATCTCGACGTTCAGGTAGACCACCGGCGGGGCGTCGATCACGTTGCCCAGGTAGTCGACGGTGAACGTGCGGCCGGTCGGCGAGGATTCGCGCGGGTCGTGGACCAGGCAGACGTACTCGTCGACCGGGAGGGTGACGTACTCCGCGGCGAACTCGGCCGGCGTGGTCCAGCCGTCGCGGTGGAAGCCCTTGTCGCTGTCCTTCCACTGCCACAGGAACTTCTGCGGCGGGGTACCGAGGTGGATGCTCAGCACGCGGTGGATCGTGGTCAGCAGCTCACCCTTGCGGGCCCGGCGTGCTTCGACGCTGTCCAGGGCGCGCAGGTCACGGGCACCTTGGCGGAGCAGCTTGCGAAGGGTGTCGTTCATCTGCGCGGTCGCCGAGGAGCTCTCGGTCTCCGGCATCGCGGTCTTCGGCACCAGGCCGTGCTTGCGGACCAGCGCGACGAACATGTTCCACTGGCCGCCGTCGCCGATCGGGTCGGACAGCAGGTGCGCGACGGTCCGGTCGTCGACGTCGCGGTCCGCGGTCTCGGTGATCGCCTCGAGGAAGAAGTTGGCCCGCTCGAACTTGTCCCAGAACAGCAGGTAGTTCTGGGAGAACTCGAAGTCCTTCACGCCGAGCTTGTCCGCCGCACCGACCCGGAGCAGGTTGAGGCCGGCGAACAGCCAGCAGCGGCCGCTCTTCTTCTGGTTGGTGACCTTCCAGTCGTCCAGCAGGTTGGACACCGAATGGTCCATCGAGGTGACGACCTGACGGTCGACGGCGATCTTGGCGACCGGGGTCTCCGTGACGGCGTTCTGCATCACCCGGTACTGCGGGTTCGACGCGAACTCCTTCTCGAAGAGCGCGAGCTGTTCGGCAGTGAGATTCCGCTCCATAGGAGTCGACGGTATAACAGTCGCAAAGCGGCTCGCGCCCCTGTCGGGGTGGCGAATGTGTGACCTGTCCCGAACTCGCCACCGGCCGTCTCACCAGCCGGTACGCGGGTCAGCCCCAGAAGACCGCGATGCCCACGTTGAGCACGGTGAGACCGCCGATCGCCATCAGGATCCCTCGGCTCAGAACGCGCTTGCGGTTCACCAGCAGTAGCGCCGTGATCACCAGGACGACCAGGAGCTTCACCCCGATCTTGGTGTTGTCGACGGTGAAGTCGTCGTCCTTGATCCCGGAGGCCAGCCCGACCAGCAGGACGCCGGTGACCAGCTGGGTGAGCGCACCGTGCAGCATGCCCGAGTTCACGGCCGGGGCCTGGCCGCGGACCGCGATCAGGAAGCCGGCGAACAGGGACGCGAACCCGAGCAGGTGCAGGAACGTGAGCACGTTGTGCAGGAAGTCCATGCGCACACCCTATGGGTACGCGCCAACTCCCCAGGTAGTTGCTCCCGGCCCCTACGGGGGTCAGACCAGCCGGCGGTCGGTGGCCCAGCGGGTCAGCTCGTGCCGGTTGGACAGCTGGAGCTTGCGCAGGACCGAGGAGACGTGCGTCTCGACCGTCTTCACCGAGATGAACAGCTCGCGCGCCACCTCCTTGTACGCGTACCCGCGGGCGATCAGCCGGAGCACCTCGCGCTCCCGCTGGGACAGCCGGTCCAGGTCCTCGTCCACCGACGCGATGTCGATCGCGCCGGAGAACGCGTCCAGGACGAACCCGGCCAGCCGCGGCGAGAACACCGCGTCGCCGTCGGCCACCCGGCTGATCGCGTCGACCAGCTCGGTACCGCTGATGTTCTTGGTCACGTACCCGCGGGCGCCGGCCCGGATGACGCCGATCACGTCCTCGGCCGCGTCCGACACCGACAACGCGAGGAACTTCACCTCGGGGTGCCGCTGGTGGACCTGCTTCATCACCTCGGTGCCACCGCCGCCGGGCAGGTGGACGTCGAGCAGTACGACGTCCGGCTCGGTGGTCACGATCGCCTTCACCGCGGTGTCCACGTCGGATCCCTCGCCGACGATCTCCACCGCGGCGCCGATCTCGCTGCGCACGCCGGCCCGGAACATGTCGTGGTCGTCCACCACGACGACTCGCCTCTGCGTCATCTGTCCATCTCCAGTCGCACTTCGGTCCCTGACTCCGGGCTCGACCGCACCGTCGCGCGGCCGCCGTGCCGTTCCATCCTGCCCATCACACTGTGCCGCAGGCCGAGCCGGTCCTCCGGCACGCCGTCGGTGTCGAATCCCTTGCCACGGTCCCGGACGAACATCTCCGCCCGGTCGCCGTCCACCTCGACGAACACGTCGATCTTGTCCGCCCCGGAGTGCTTGGCCGCGTTCACCATCGACTCCCGGGCGGCCCGGACCATCGCCGACAGCGGCTCGGTCAGGTCACAGTCCCCGACCGTCACCACCTCGACCGGTACACCGTGCGAGTCCTCCACCTCGGCCGCGGCCCGCTTCGCCGCGCCGGACAGGGTCTGGTCCGCGTTGTCGTCCTCGTCGTACAACCAGGATCGCAGGTCACGCTCCTGGGACCGGGCCAGCCGGACCACGGCGCGCGGGTCGTTCGCCTGCTTCTGGATCAGCGCCAGCGTCTGCAGGACCGAGTCGTGCAGGTGCGCCGCCATGTCGGCGCGCTCCTGCGAACGGACCCGCTCGGAGCGCTCGGCGTTCAGGTCCCGGGTCAGGCGATGGACCCACGGGCCGGCGATCAGGCCGAGTCCGACGACGGCGAGCAGCAGGCCGATGAGGACGTCGCCGACCATCGACATCCGGTTGTTCTGGACCAGGAACACGGTCACCGCGGTGCCGATCAGGCCGAGCCCGATCAGGACCCGGATGATCGACTTGACGCCACCCTTGCCGAACAGCACGCCGAGCGTCGGTGCCTTGTTCGTCCAGGCGACCTTCTGGCTCTCGTCGGCCTGTCGCCAGATCAGCGCGAGGCCGGTCCCGGCGAACACCAGCGGCCAGAACATCTTCCCGGCGATCCCGAGACCGGCGAACTGAAGGACGAGCAGCAGCCCGACCCCGACCACGACGAGCGCAGTGACCTGGCCGCGGTTCTTCTCCCGGCGGCGGGCCTTGCTCTCGGTCATCGGCGGCGGCTGGTCGGTACGCAGGTTGTTCCGGGTCGCCGCGGCCAGTCCCGGCGCGACCGGCACCGTCGGCGCGGCCAGCGGCATCAGGAACCAGAGCGCGGCGTAGATCAGGACGCCGAACCCGCCGAACACGGTCGCGGCGATGAAGACCAGCCGGACGATGGTGTCGGACACCCCGAGGTGATCGGCGATCCCGCCGGCCACCCCCGCGACCACCCGCCCCTCGGCCCGCCGATAGGCCCGCCGCACCGGCGGCGCCTGCCCCGCCTGCCCGGGCGCACCGTACTGCCCGGGCCCGCTGTAGTGCCCCGGCCCGCCGTACTGACCCGGTCCGTTGTACTGCCCAGGTCCGCTGTACTGACCCGGTCCGCTGGGATGACCAGGCCCGCTGGGCTGCCCAGGTCCGCCGGGGACGTACCCGCCCGGCGCAGCGCCAGGGCGGCCCGGCCCGTGCGGCGGCGCGGGGGGAGCCCCGTGGGACGGGGTTCCGCCCGTGGGCGCGGCTGCGGCTGGGTTCGTCATCCCCACGATCGTCACACGCGGACAGGGCCGACACCAGCAGGCTTGTCCCCGGCCACCACCTCACCGGCGGGTCGGCGCGGTCAGGGTCGGCCCGGGGACAACCCCGATCCGGCGCCCCGCGGCGGCGGTACCGGCGTGGTGCCCCGGGGTCGACAAGGGGGAATCCCCGATGGTTTGTGCCGCGCCGACGGGACACCATCGATGACATGGAGCAGAACCAGCGCGGATTCGATCGCGACCAGTTGCGGGACGTGCAGAGCTGGCGCCGGAGCCGGTCCGACCGGATGGTGGCCGGCGTGTGCGGCGGGATCGGCCGTGCGCTGAACATCGACCCGGTGCTGGTCCGCGTGGTGATGGGCGTGCTCATCGTCAGCGGTCCGGGGCTGCTCTTCTACGCGGCCGCGTGGCTGCTGATGCCGGACGAGGGCAGCGACCGCTCCGCCGCCCAGGGCCTGCTCGGCGACCGGGTCCGCCCGGATCACCCGTGGCTGTGGCCGGGCGTGATCGGCGCCTGCGTGTTCCTGGCGATCGCGCTGATGTCGTCGTTCAACTTCGGCAAGCTGGTCCCCGGCCCGATCATCGTGCTCGGCCTGCTCTGGCTGTTCGTGTTCCGCCGCAAGGGCAAGGGGCCGAACTGGTCCCACGGAGGCCTGCACTGGACCGGCCGGAACGAGCAGCGCCCGCAGGACACCCCGCAGCAATGGACGCCCCCTGCCGCCGGCACGACTCCCACCGCGGCCGCGCAGAGCGCCGCGCCCCGTAGCGGCCCGTCAGCTCCCCTGGCGGGTCCGTCGTCCTCGGCCACACAGCGCCCCCAGGACCGCACCGTCGAACCGGTCCAGCCTGTGTGGACCGAGGACGACCCCCTCGGCCTGTACGTCGACGAGCCGCCCGCCGCACCGCCCACCGCCAAGCCGGCGGCGGCCAAGCCACCGGTCAAGGGGTACCGCGGGGTGAAGCCGGCGATCGTCGCGCTGACCGGACTCGCGCTCGGGATCGCCTGGCTGGCCCAGGCGTCGACAGCGATGATCCTGGCGATCGGCCTGGTCACCCTCGGCGCGGGCATGCTGATCGGCGGGTTCCTCGGCAAGACCCTCGGCCTGCTCCCGCTCGGCATCCTGCTCGCGGTCGGCGTGGCGGTGGCCACCGTCTTCCCGAAGATGCCGCGCGACTTCGAGGACACCAACTTCACCGCGCCCGCGACGCACCGGGTCACCGCGACCAACACGACGTACCAGTTCGACGCGGGCTCGGTGCAGCTCGACCTGACCCAGGCGACGTTCGACCCGGGCGCCAAGATCGCGATCAACGGCGGACTCGGCGAGGTCCGGATCAAACTGCCGGCGAACGTCGACGTCACCGGTACCGTGGCCGCGAACGCCGGTGAGGTGAACGGTTTCGGCCAGCACAAGGGCGGGCACGAGGCGACCATGGCCCTGTCCGACCTGGGCAAGGACGGCAAGCCGGGCCCGTCGGCGGTCGCCATCGACGTGGACATGGACCTCGGCAGCATCACAGTGGAGCGCGGATGAGGAAGACGAAAGCGGACGTCCCTGGCGTCATCGCCGGCACCGTCCTGACCGGCGCGGCCACCATCTGGATCCTCAACGACCAGGGGGTCGTGCAGACCGACGACCTGGGCCTCACCGGCGCGATCCTGCTGGTCGCCGCCGGCATCATCGGCCTCGGCGCCTCCCAACGCGGCTGACGCTCCTATTGGGTTGGACCGTTGTCCGGTCCATCTTCTAGGCTGCGGGCCATGTCCACGCCCGAGGCCGACAGAGCCTAGCCACCGGTCGTTCGGTGGCGTGCGTTTCTGCTCCGAATCACCGGTACCGGTGCTCGTGCCCCACGCCTGATCCGGCGTGTGCGGCTTCCTCCGGCGCGGCTGGGCCCCTCTCTGCGCTCCGCTGTGCCTCGGTGTGTGGAGATTCCTGTGCCTTTCGTGCTTTATCTGCTGGGGCTCGCCGTGTTCGCGCAGGCGACCTCGGAGTTCATGTTGTCCGGGCTCGGACCGGCCATCGCGGCCGACCTCGGCGTCTCGGTCCCGACAGCCGGCTGGCTGACCTCGGGGTTCGCGGTCGGGATGGTGATCGGCGCGCCCGTCCTGGCGTTGCTCGGCGATCGCTGGCCGAGGCGGCGGACCCTGCTCGTCACGTTGTCGGTCTTCCTCGTCGTCCACGTCGTCGGTGCGCTGACCGACAGCTTCGGCGTACTGCTCGCCACGCGGGTGGTGGCGGCGCTGGCCAACGCGGGATTCCTCGCCGTCGGCCTGGCGACCGCGACCAGCCTGGTGGCGGCCGATCTCAAGGGACGCGCCGCGACGATCCTGCTCGGCGGGACCACGCTGGCCTGCGTGGCCGGCGTTCCTGGTGGGGCGTTGCTGGGTCAGTACCTCGGTTGGCGGGCCGCGTTCTGGGCCGTCGCGCTGATCTCGCTGCCCGCCGTGATCGCCATCTTCGTGTCGGTCCCCGGCCGGACCACGGGACCGGCGGCGACCCGGCTGCGGTTCACCCCACGGCTCGGCGTACTGCTCCTGCTCGGTGCCCTGGTCAACGGGGCGACGTTCTGCTCGTTCACGTACCTCGCGCCCGTCTTCACCGACGTCGCCGGCCTGGCCGAGCGCTGGGTACCGTTGCTGCTGGCCCTTTTCGGGCTGGGCGCCTTCGCCGGGGTCCTGCTGGCCGGCCGGTACGCCGACCGCCGTCCACTGGCGTTGCTCGGGCCGGCCGGGATCGCGCTGCTGCTCGGCTGGACCACGTTCGCACTGACCGCCGCGGTACCGGCCACGGTCGCTCTCGTCTTCGTCCAGGGCACCCTGTCGTTCGCCGCCGGGTCGGCACTGATCACGCTCGCCCTGTACGCAGCAGCCGATTCGCCTGTCCTCGCGGGCGGCCTGGCCACGGCATCTCTCAACGTCGGAGCCGCCCTCGGACCCCTGCTCGGCGGCGTCACGATCACCGCCATCGGGTACGACGGACCCCTCTGGGCCAGCGCCGCCCTGGTCGGCGGAGCATTGGTGATCGCGGGGATCGCGATGACCGTTCAGCGCAGCCGGCGCTCGGCGCGGCGGGTGGTGTAGCGGCGCATCTTCTCGTTGAGGCCGCAGATCTCCATCGAGCACCAGCGGCGGCTGTTGTTCTTGGACTGGTCGAGGAACAACCACGGGCAGCCGGCGCAACGCTTGATGCGCCGGCGCTCGTCCCCGGTCAGCAGCTCGTACGCCGCATGCGCCACCGGCCACAACGGCGCGGCCAGCTCGGTGTACTCCCACCCCGGCCGCCCATCCTGGATGCGAGCCTGGCCGATCGCGTCGGTGACGAACGGCCGCAACTGCCGCCAGCCCTCGTCCGGCGGCACCCCGTCAACCAGCGCCCCGAAAGTCAGGTTGATTGCCGTACGCAACGATTCGGCCCGGCGTACGACGGTCGCGGCGCCGCGCCGGTTCGCTTCGGCGGAGCGGAGCAGCTCGCCACCCTCGGTGAGGACGCCGGTCCGTCGGGCCCAGACCAGCAGACCGCGATAGTCGGCCACGTGGTCGTGCCGGAGCGGACCGAGCGGGTCGTCCACCGTGTTCGCGAAGTCGAGCGCGAGGTCACCGGCGACGATCGGCAGCTCGCGGATGCCGTCCGGGAGGGCCGCAGCCTGCACTGTTTCCATCAAAACGCACTTTACCAGTTTGACAGCCCGGCGGCCCGGGCACCTGTTTCCAGCATGAGGCGCTTGACCGGAAACAGCTGGCTGTCGCTCACTGTCGTCTGCGTGGCTCAGTTCGTCGTCGTCCTCGACGCGACGATCGTCACCACCGCGCTGCCCGCGATCGGGCGGGACCTCGGGTTCGCGCCGGCCGCGCTGACCTGGGTGGTGACGGCGTACACGATCGTCCTGGCCGGCCTGCTGATCCTTGGTGGCCGGATCGCCGACCTGGCCGGCTCCCGGCGCTTGTTCCGGATCGGTCTGTTCGTTTTCACCACGGCATCGCTGGGCTGCGCGCTCGCCTGGTCGCCAGGTGCCTTGATCGGCGCCCGGTTGGTCCAGGGAGCCGGGGCTGCCCTGCTCTCCCCCGCTGCGCTCGCCGTCCTCACCGAGCTGATGCCGCCGCAGTCCCGGCGCAAGGCGCTCGGCTGGTGGACGGCGGCCGCCGCGGGTGGTGGCGCCAGCGGCTGGCTGCTCGGCGGCGTCGTCACCGAGCTGGCCGGCTGGCGTTGGGTCTTCGCCGTCAACGTGCCGATCGGCGTCGCCGGCTTGCTGGCCGCGTTCGCGGTGATGCCCGGCCGTGGCGCCGTACTGGCCCGACGCCCGCTTGACGTCCCCGGAGCCGCGGCGGCCACCACCGGCATCGCAGTACTCACGCTGGCTCTGGCCCAGCTGGCCGCAGCGCCGGCGCACTGGTCCGGATGGACCCTCCTGACAGCCTCGCTGATCGCGTTCACCTGGTTCGTCCGGGTCGAACGGCGGGCCGCCCGGCCCCTGATCCCTGGCCGGCTGATTCGTACACCGGGTGTCGTCGTGGGCAACGTGACCGCGGCTGCTCTGACCGGCTCCACCTCGCCCGCGACGATCACGGTCACCCTGTACGTCCAACAGACCCTGCACCTGTCTCCAGCGCGAGCGGCACTGCTCTATCCGGCGTTCAACCTCGCCGTCATCGGCGGATCCCTGCTGTCCGGGCGTGCGGCTGACGCGGTACGGCCGTTGTTGCTCGCCGGCTTCGGCGGGATCGTCGGTGGGATCGTCCTGCTGCTCGCGTTGCCCGCGGACGGCGTACCGGTGGCGCTGCTGCTGTCAGCGTTCGTGGCCATGGGCACCGGACTCGGGGTGGCGTCGGTGGCGTCCACGACCGCCGGGACGGCAGCGGTTCCCGAGGCCGACCGCGGGGTGGCCGCCGGGCTGCTCAACTCGACCGCACAGCTCGGTACCGCGCTCGGCCTGGCCGTCGCGACCCCGCTCGTCGCGTCGACCGCGCCGATGACGGGCTACCGCCTCGGCTTCGCGGTCGCGGGACTGGTCGCGCTGGCCGGGGCCGTCGGCGCCTGCTCCGGGCAGGTCAGGGCTCGGCTAGGCTTGTTGCCCGCTCGGTCAGCGACCGGGCAACCGGAGGGGTCCGAGTGAGCGGGCCCCGTCGTCAACGGGAGTTCCTGATGGTGCGCGGCACCGTGAAGTGGTTCAACGCGGACAAGGGCTACGGCTTCCTGACCGCCGACGGACAGGACGACGTCTTCGTCCACTGGTCCAAGATCGTGTCCGACGGCTACAAGACCCTGGAGGACGGCCAGCAGGTCGAGTTCGAGGTCGTCGACGGTCCGAAGGGCCGCGAGGCCGACGCCGTCCGCGCGCTCTGAGCTTCCCCGGCTCCGGCGGTGACCACACGGGTCGCCGCCGGACCCGGGAGACTTCTTTCCCGATCGGCACGCAGCGTCGGCACCCGGTAACCTGACGGGCACACCTTGGGAGGGGTCTGCCACGTGACCGAGCCGGTACCTGTGATCCGCAAACTCGAGCAGGCGTTGCTGGACGACGACTTCGCCTGGTCGCTGGTGCTGACCGGCGAGGACCAGACCGACAAGCTGGCCACACTGACCGGCGACCTGCGCGGACCGGTCTCCACCACCGGCGACGGCAAGCAGATCACCTCCGGCTTCTCCTACTGGGGGATCGGTCCGACGATCGCCTGGGCCAACGCGACCAACGACCCGTTCTACCTGGTGATGAAGGCCGGGACCGAGTCGTTCCTACGGCACTGGCGCAAGATGCGGCCGCACATCACCAAGGGCGGCTTCCACCTGGTCAGCCTCGGCATCGGGACCGGCGTCAAGGACCGGACGATCCTCGAGGACATGCTCCGCAGCAACCCGGACATGTACTACGTGCCGGTCGACATGAGCTCCGAGATGCTCCGGCTCGGCACGGGCGAGCCGGTCCGCACCGCCCGGTTCCCGCGGTCCCAGATGCTGCCGGTCCAGCTGGACTTCTCCATCGCCGACAACCTCGGCGAGCTCGGCCAGATGCTCGGCCGGCTGGTCGGCGAGGAGCCGCTGCTCTACACCCTGACCGGCAACACGCTGGCCAACTTCGACGACGACGAGGAACTGCTCCAGCTGATCACCGACGTGCTGCGCCCGCAGGACCGGCTGCTGCTGGAGGTGGCGAGCACGACGTCGCTGGACCAGGAGACCGCCGAGGCGGCCGCCGACGAGTACCACCAGACCCGGGCGTTCGCCGAGTTCGTCACCAGCACCCTGCGGTACAACACGGATCTGAAGATCGACAACGAGCGGGTCAAGTTCATCGGCGAGGTCGAGGACGAGGACGCGCTGCTGGTGAAGATCCTCTGGCAGAACGACACCGACGAGGAGATCCGGATGGGGCTGCCGGATCACACCGAGGTGGTGCTGCCGGTCGGCGACACGATCCGCCTGTACACGACCCGGAAGTACTCCTCGCAGCGGCTCGAGCGGCTCACCGGTGCGTGCAAGCTGGTCCCGGTCGAGGTGATCGAGTCCCAGTTCCGGCACACCCGCCGGCCGAGTCCGTTCGGCCTCGAACTGCTGCTGCTCAAGCCGGGCGCGCCCACCGCGGCGAGCGGCGGTTCCCTGGCCGACGACATCTGGTCGCAGTAGCCGGGGTGATCTGGTGACCGAGTCGGACACCGTGGTCCGGGACCGCGCGCTGGGGCGGACCCGCAAACGCGTCCTGGCCCGGTTGCGGGTGGTCGCCACCGCGGTCCGTGACTCCACCGGCAGCGCGACCTGGGCGGCGTACCGGCGGACCGTCGTCGCCACGATCAGCTACGGGTTGCTCGGCCTCGCGTTCGTGCTCGGCGTGATCTGGTTCTTCTGGCCGGAGAACTCCCGCTGGGAACCGGCGGTCAACTCGCTCACCCTGGTCGCCGGGCTCACGGGCATCTTCGTCGAACGCCACACCGCCGAGGCCGAACGCCGTACCGAGGTCCTCCGTGCGGTCGCCGACGAACTCCGGGAGAACGGCCGCCTCCTCGCCGACGAGCGGTTCTCCCCCGATCCGCCGGCCCACCGCCAGGTCTATCCCCGGCTGGTCGTCTCCGCCGTCGACCTCGCCCTGGTCTCCGGCGCCCTCGGCCGGCACCGCGACGCCGAGCTGGTCGGCCTGCTGCACCGCTGGCGGGACACGGTCCACCTGTTCAACCGACGGCTGGACCTGACCGAGATCAGTACCTTCTCCAGCACCATCACCGAGGCCGAGCTGGCCGGGTTCCACCGCGCGCTGAACCGCGAGAACAGCTACTTCACCACCACCCGCAAAATGCTCGACGACCTCCTCGGCCACCTCCCCGCGGAGTACTGAGGCCGCCGTCGGTCAGGGGTGAATGACCGTGACGCCCGCTGGAGTACCGGCCGTCAGCGCGTCCAGGGCGGCCGGGACCTCGTCGAGGGTGATCGTCCGGGTGATCAGCTCGGCCGGGCGCAACGTGCCGTCCGCGACCAGGTCGAGCATCTCCGGGTACGCGTGCGCGGCCATCCCGTGACTCCCGAGCCACTCCAGCTCCTGCCCGATCAGCCGCGACACGTCGAGCTGAACCCCGGACGGCAGCAACCCGACCTGCAGATGCCGCCCGCGCGGCCGCAAGGAGAGCAACGCCTGCTGGACCACGGAATTCGCCCCGAGCGCGTCCATCGTCACGTCCGCCCCGCCGTTGGTCAGGTCCTTGATCGCGGCCACCACGTCGGTACCCGCCTGCACCGTGTCGGTCGCGCCGTACGCCCTGGCCAGCGCGAGCGCCTCCGGATTGGTGTCAACGGCAACAACCCGGGCGCCGAGTGCGGCCGCGATCATGACGGCGGAGAGCCCGACGCCACCACACCCGAAGATCACCACGTTCTCGTCCGCCTGGACCCGGCCGACCTGGCGGATCGCCCGGAAGGACGTGGCGAACCTGCAGCCGAGCCCGGCCGCGGTGTCGAACGACAACCCGTCCGGCAACCGGATCAGGTTCACCTCGGCGAACGGCAACGCGACGTACTCCGCGAAGGAACCCCAGTAGTTGAACCCGGGCTGCAACTGGTCGGGACAGACCTGGTGATTCCCCGCCCGGCACTGCTCGCACGTCCCACAGGCACAGATGAACGGGGTCGTCACCCGCTCGCCGATCTCCCAACCGGTGACACCCTCCCCGACCGCCGCGATCGTCCCCGCCAGCTCATGCCCAGGAACATGCGGCAGCACGATGTCCGAGTCGTGCCCCTGCCACCCATGCCAATCACTCCGGCACAACCCGGTCGCCTCGACCCGCACCAGAACCCCACCAGCCGCAACCCGCGGTACCGCCACCTCCCGAACCGAAGGCAGCACCCCGAACCCCTCAACCACCACAGCACGCATCCCCGCATGGTAAAGCCACCGACCACCACCGCAACCAGCTCGGCAAACTCCCGTCCGAGCCCGCCCCTGACGGCCAACCCGACCACTGGCAAGCTGCGCGAACCCCTGGCAAGCCACCCGAACCCCGGCGAGCCACCCGACCACTGGCGGGCTATCCGACCGGTGGCGGGCTGTCCGACCGGTGGCGGGCTGTCCGACCGCTGGCGGGCTGTGCTGGCGTCTGGCGTGCTGCAACGCGTCAGGCGTGACGTACGGCGCTAGCCGGCGCGAGTCTCACGGACAGCGCGGGGTGCTACTCATGGTCAGGACCGCGGTCGCCCACCCGGGACCGCGGACACCTTGCCGGGACCACGGGCCGGCCAGTCGGGACTGTGGACATGTTGTGGCTTGTCCGCAGTCCCCAGGTCCTGTTCAAGGTGGCCGCGCCGGCTCAGCGCCAGCTTGTGCGGCGGAGGTACGGGGCGGGGCGGGCTGGGTTTGGTCAGCCGCCTGCGACGGCCGGGATGATGGAGACCTGGCCGCCGTCCTTGATGGCGGTCTGCAGGCCTTCGGCGAAGCGGACGTCGTCGTTGTCGACGTAGACGTTGACGAAGCGGCGCAGCTCGCCCGAGTCGTCCAGGACGCGGCCCTTGATGCCGGGGTACGACGTGTCGAGGGACTCCAGCACCTCGCTCAGGGTCGTACCTTCGACGGAGACCTCGGACGCACCCTGGGTGTAGGGGCGCAGGATGGTCGGGACCCGGACGCTGACGCTCACTGCAGACCTGCTTCCACGAAGGCGTCGTACGACGCGGGGATGGTCACCTTGGGGCCGACCCGGTCGGCCACGGCGTCGAGCGTCTTGAGCCCGTCGCCGGAGTTGATGATCACCGTCTCGGCCTCGGGGTCGAGCTGGCCGGTCGCGACCAGCTTCTTCAGCGTCGCGACGGTCACCCCGCCCGCGGTCTCGGTGAAGATGCCCTCGGTCCGGGCCAGCAACTGGATGCCCTCGACAACTTCCTCGTCGGTGACGTCGGCGATCACGCCACCGGTCCGGCGGGCGACGTCGAGGACGTACGGGCCGTCGGCGGGGTTGCCGATCGCCAGCGACTTGGCGATGGTGTCGGGGCGGACCGGCTTGACCACGTCGTGCCCGTCCCGGAACGCCTGCGCCACCGGGGAGCAGCCGGTCGCCTGGGCGCCGTACACCTTGTAGTCGGTCGCGTCGACGAGACCCAGCTTGCCGAGCTCGGTGAAGCCCTTGTCGATCTTGGTCAGCTGGGAGCCGGACGCGACCGGGACGACGATCTGCTGCGGCAGCCGCCAGCCGAGCTGCTCGGCGATCTCGAAGGCGAGCGTCTTGGAGCCCTCGGAGTAGTACGGCCGGACGTTGACGTTGACGAACGCCCAGCCCTCCTCCTCGCCGGCGATCTCGGAGGCGAGCTTGTTCACGTCGTCGTAGTTGCCGTCGACGGCGACCAGCGTGCCGCCGTACACCGCGGTGGTGATGACCTTGGGCCGCTCCAGGTCCTTCGGGATGAAGACGACCGAGCGGATCCCGGCCCGCGCGGCGGCCGCGGCGACGGCGTTGGCCAGGTTGCCGGTGGAGGGGCAGGCGAAGACCTTCATGCCGAGCTCGCGGGTGGCGCTCAGGGCGGAGGCGACGACCCGGTCCTTGAACGAGTGCGTCGGGTTGCCCGAGTCGTCCTTCACCCAGAGCTTCTTCAGCCCGAGCTCGCGGGCCAGGTTGCCGGCGTCGACGAGCCGGGTGTAGCCGGGTTCGGTGTTCGGGAAGCTGGCCACGTCGGTGGGGACGGGCAGCAGCGGCTGGTAGCGCCAGATGTTCTTGGGTCCGGCCTCGATCTGTTCGCGCGTGATCGCCGGGAACTCGTACCCGACCTCGAGCGGACCGAAGCACTCCATACAGGCGTAGAACGGACCGAGCGGCGACTTCGCCCCACAGGCGCGGCAGCTCAGGTGCGTACCGTTGCCGAAGGCACCTTCGCGGATGGTGTGGGTGGACCCGGTGGCGGTCAGGCTCATGTGAGAGGTTCCCTCCCTCATCTTCCCCGGTCGCCGGATCTCGGCGCGGGACGGATTTGGCACCGGTCCCTCGCGAGCGTCTCGGGAGAGACCTCCACGGGGAGGGTTGCCGGGACGTCAACGGGCCGTTTCCCTCAGTCCCTCTGGATGAGCACTGCCGAGGTTACCGAATCGAGTCCAGATCTTGTCCCTCGATCCCAGGATTCGAGACGGCGATCTCAGCCCGCCGCCCGCTCCCGGCCGGCCCGCGAGCCGCCTGGGCGTCAGCCCGCCAGCCGGGCCCGGAAGGTCCGCCGGTACGCCGAGGGCGAGGTCCGCAGCGCCTTGCCGAAGTGGTGCCGGAACGTCACCGGGGTCGCGAACCCGGCCGCCAGCGCGATCTCCTCGACCGGCGCGTCGCCGGTCTCCAGCATCGCCAGCGCCGCCTGGATCCGCTGGGCGATCAGCCACTTGGCCGGGGTCGCCCCGGTCGCCCGGACGAAGTGCCGCAGGTACGTCCGGGGTGACAGCCCGGCCACCTCGGCCAGGTCGGGTACGCCGATCGGCTCGGCCAGGTGGTCCAGGGCCCAGGCGATGCTCCGGGCGACCGGGGCGTCGTCGGGCTTCGGCGGCATCGGGGCCTCGATGTACTGCGCCTGGCCGCCGGTCCGGTACGGCTGGATCACCAGGCGGCGGGCGACCGCGTTCGCGACGGCGGCGCCGAGATCCTGGCGGACCAGGTGCAGCGACAGGTCGAGCCCGGCCGCGCAGCCCGCACTCGTGAACACGCCACCGTCGTCGACGTAGAGCGGCTCGGGGTCCACGTCGATCGCGGGATAGCGGTCCCGCAACTGCTCGGCGTACCGCCAGTGGGTGGTCGCGCGGCGGCCGTCCAGGATCCCGGCCGCGGCGAGCGCGAACGCGCCCGAGCAGATCGACACCATCCGGGCGCCCCGCGCGTGAGCGCTGCGCAGGGCGGCCACCAGTTCGGGCGAGATCTCGGCCTGCGGATCGCGGACGCTCGGCACCACCACCGTGTCGGCCGCGGCGAAGTCGTCCAGCCCGTGCGGCGTACTGAGCGTGGCGCCGCCGATGACGCGGACCGGCTCCGGCGTCTCGGTGCAGACCTTGAGCTCGTACCAGGGCTGGTCGATGTCGGGCCAGGTGAGGCCGAACACCTCGATCACGATGCCGGCCTCGAACGCCGTCATCCCGTCGTAGGCGAGCACGGACACGGTGGATCGGGTCATGTCGAAATCTTAGCGGTAGGCGTCCTTCGCGCCACTTCTGCGCGGCGCGCCAGGCTCGGACGATAGAGGCATGTTCGAAAAACTGAAGGACTTCTTCGCCGGAATCCACGCAGCCTCCGCCATCCGGCACGGCGTCGAACCGCCGATCCGGGCCCGGACGCGCCGACCGCGGAAACGGCCGGTCGACGCACCGAAGCCGGTTCCGTTCAGTGCCCGCGTCGGCGCTCCAGCATCCGCATCAGTGGAGTCGCCGCGACCCCATGCACGACCACGCTCAGTACGACTGTGAAACCGACGGTCGCCCACAACCAGGGCAGGTCCTCCGCGAAATCCTTCCCGGCGTAGGCGAGGTAGAAGATCGAGCCGACACCCCGGATCCCGAAGGCCGCGGTGACCCAGCGCTCCGAGCGGCGCATCGAGGTGCGCTGGAGACTCAGCCAGGCGGTCAGCGGACGGAGTACGAGGATCAGGGTGGCCCCGATCGCGACGCCGGTCAGGTCGAGGGGTTCGAGCAGGCCGCCGGTCACCGCGACGCCGAGCAGCAGGAGGATTCCCCAGGTCAGGATGTGTTCGAGCTGTTCGAGGAAGCCGTGCAGCTCCTCGTGGAAGTCGTGGCTGCGCTCCTCGGCCCGCAACGTCAGGGCGGCCACGAAGACGGCCAGGAAACCGTAGCCGTGCAGGACCTCGGCCAGGCCGTAGACGCCGAGCGTCATCGCGAGGGCCAGAACCGGTTCGCGGGAGTCGGCCAGGCGGAAGCTGGGCAGCGGGGCCGAGAACGCCATCCGGCCCAGCAACCAGCCTGCGCCGGCCCCGATCGCGACCCCGATCACGGTCTTGCCGAGCAGATCCCAGGCGATCCACTCGAGGACCCAGTGACCCAGCGCGCCCTTGGTCGCGGCGAACACGGCCAGGTAGACCAGTGGGAACGCGAGCCCGTCGTTCAGGCCCGCCTCCGAGGTCAGCGCGAACCGGACCTCGTCGTCCTCCTCCGGCTCCACGTCCACACCGGTCGTCGGCCCCTGGACCTGGACGTCGGACGCAAGCACGGGATCGGTCGGAGCGAGTACCCCGGCCACCAGGAGCGCCACCGCCGGCGCCAGCCCGAGCAACCACCCGAGCCCGGCGACGGCCGCGACACAGGCCGGCATCGCGACGAACAACAGCCGCCACGTCACCTTCCAGCGCCGCCACCCGATCGGCCGGTCGATCGCCAGCCCGACACCCATCAGCGCTATCAGGATCGTCAGCTCGGCCAGGTGCTCGGTCAGCCTCGGCTCGGCGATCGGGCTCAGCTGCCCCCGATCCACGAAGAATCCGAGCAGCATCCCGACCCCGAGAAACGCGATCGGCGCCGAGACGGCATACCGCCGCAACAGCCGAGGCAGTACCGCCCCGAGCAACAGGGCGGCCCCGGCGACCAGGTACAGCCCGTCCCCGTCGATCCGCATGATGACAACCCGGTGCCCACTCCCCGTATCCCGACCCCTCCACGCGGAGTGACACCGACCACCCGGACCCGGTCAGCGGAGGCGGTGCGTGGCTCCGGGGGTGTGAGTGGGCAGGGACATGCGTGGGCCGTACCGGGGGTGGCCGATGCCGGCCAGCTCGAGCAGGCGTTGGACGCGGAAACGGTGGCCGCGGTACGGCTCGATCAGCTCGGCGGTGCCCTCGTCGTCGAGCTCCTCGCCGGTCAGCGCGTACGAGACGTTGCGGGACACGTGGTAGTCGGCGAAGGAGAACGCGTCCGCATCGCCGTGTGCGCGCTGACGGACCTCGGCCGCCGTCCACACCCCGACCCCGGGCAGGGACCGCAGCCGGCGCTCGATCTCGGCCGAGTCGGTCAGCTCCAGGGTCCGCTCCAGCGCCTTCGCCCGGGTCGCCGCGGTGATCACGACACGAGACCGCCGTCCTTCGACGCCCGCGCGGAGCCACTGCCACGACGGGATCAGCCGCCACTCCTCGGGCGACGGCGGGACCATCAACTGCCGCCCGTCCGGGGAACCAGGACCAGGCGCCGGCTCGCCGTACTCGCGGAGCAGCAGCCGCCACGCCCGGAACGCCTCCTTGCCGGTGACGACCTGCTCGATCCCGGCCGCGGCCATCGCCTCGAAGACCGCGCGCGTCCGCGGCACCCGGAAATGCGGGAACCGCCGGGCCGCGTCGACCAACGGCTGGTGCTCCGGCAACGGCTCGAACCCGTCCCAGCTGTCCGAGTCACCCAGCAGCTCGGGGACGCCGTCCAGCGCCCACCGCGCTCCCGGGCCCCACGCCTCGGCCTCGACCTCGGCGCCGGCCGCGTACGGCGCGAGGCGGAGCAGCACCGGGCCATCCGGGGTGCGGGTCGCCCGCCAAACCGTGCGGCGTACGGGGTCGACCACGTACGCCGGGTCGCCCGGTCCCTTGCGCAGTCCACCGATCACGGTGTGGGGATCCACGGGGCGCCCGGGCCGCCAGCGCCGTACCACCGAACTCACGACACCCATCCTGACGCACGCCGCCGACAACGTCGGCCGTGCGGGCGGATACTGAGTCATGGACAGGTGGCAGACGGTCAAGCTGGTGCTGAACTTCGTCAACCTGTCCACGCCGGCCGGCTTCCTGGTCGGCGTCCTCGGCCGGGCCCGCTTCAGCCGCGGCCCACGGGGCCTGTACTACGCGACCGGGTACCGGCTCGGCTTCCCGATCGCGAACGCGTTCACCGTCGGGAACGTGGTGCTGACCAAGAACGACCGCGCGTACCTGGATGCCCGGCCGACCCTGGTGAAGCACGAGGAACGGCACTCCTGGCAGTACTTCTGGCTGCTCGGTCTCCCGATGCTCCCGCTGTACGTCGTGGCGGTGGTGTGGTCGTGGTTGCTCACCGGGTGCCCGGCTTCGCGGAATCCGTTCGAGCGGCTCGCGAGCCTGAAGGACGGCAACTACGTGGAGCACCCGATCCAGCCGTTCGGCCAGACCCTGCAGCAGACGTTCAGCCGCCGACCGCGATAGCGTCCGCGAGCGCGGTCAGGACGGTCACGACCCCGGCCGGGTCGTCGACCACGATGTCGGCCGCCTCGGTCAGCTCGGTCGCACCCGACGACCGGGCCGCGACCAGGACGGCGGCCAGCCCGTCACCGCGAAGCTCCGCCAGCGCCCGGAACGCGGCCAGGTCGCCCAGGTCGTCACCCGCGTACAGCACGGACCGCGCCCCGGTGGTCTCGACCAGCCGGCGCATTGCGACCCCCTTGTCGATGCCGGGCGGCCGCAGTTCGAGGACCAGGTTGCCCGGCTCGAGCCGCAATTCCACCGACTCGGCCAGCTCGGTCAACGGCGACCGCAGCGTCTCCAGGGCACCTTCGGGATCCGGGAGCCGCCGGGTGTGGACGGCGAGCGAACTCTCCTTGTCCTCGACGAACGCGTCCGGCAGGCCGGCGGATTCGAGGACGGCGGGCAGTTGCGCGCGGGCCGCCTCGACCCCGGCCGGGACCGGGTCACTCGTCACCGAACCGGTGGCCGCTTCCCAGCGCTCCAGCCCGTAGTGCCCGAGGACGACGAGCTTGCCGAGACCTGGATGACCGGTCACGCCGGACAGCTCGGTGGCGACCAGGGCCGGGCGGCCGGTGACGATCGCGACCTGGTTCACCGAGCGGGCCAGCCGGGCCATCGCGTCCAGGGCGCCGTCGGCCGCGCGCGACATCGCCGGGTCCTCGACCAGCGGGGACAGGGTGCCGTCGAAGTCGGACGAGATCACCGCGCCGGCCGGGTCGCGGACCATCGCCTCCCAGCCCGCCCGTCCGGCCGGGGTGGTCAGCACCGGCGTACTCATCCGGAGTAGTCCGAGGTCAGGATCACGGTCAGCCGGTCCTTCTTCATGTTGGACAGGGCTTCCTTGATCCGGTCGAGCCCGAGGTCCTGGGCCAGCTGCCCGGCCTCGGCCTGCATCCCGGCCGGGTAGTACACCGTGCTGCCGACGATCTTGCCGTGCCAGTTGTCGGCACCGGAGACGGTCCAGCCGGCCTGCCGGGCGCGGTTGCCGACGTCCTCGGCCAGGCCCTTGCGCTTCGTGTTGTTGTACACCTCGACCGCGGGCCGCTGCGACGGCGGCAGCGTCGACTTCTGCGTCGGTACGCCGGTCGGCTCGGTCGTCGCCGGGTCGGTGGGTGCCGAGGTCGGCTCCGTGGCCGGGACCGACGTCGGGGCGCCGGTCGGCTCGGTGCTGGGCTCCGTGGTCGGCGCCGAGGTGGGCGCGTCCGTCGGCGTGCTGGACGGCGTAGTCGCCGGGGGCTGGGTCGGCGCGGGCGTGGACGTCCGGGCCGCCGGTTCGGCCGCGCTGTCGTCACCGCGGGTGCCGAACAGCACGAGCAATCCGCCGACGATGGCGACGACGGCGAGCACGGCGACGAAGGACGAGAGGACCTGGCCCCGTTCGTCCGTCGAACGGTTCATGATCGCGACCTAGACCTCGATGCCGAGGCGGCGGGCTGAGCGGGCGCGCTGACGGGCGGCGCGGAGGCGGCGGAGGCGCTTGACCAGCAGCGGGTCGTGCGCGAGGGCCTCGGGCCGGTCGATCAGGGCGTTCAGCACCTGGTAGTAACGGGTGGCGGACATCTGGAACTGGTCCCGGATCGCCTGTTCCTTGGCGCCGGCGTACTTCCACCAGTGCCGCTCGAAGGCGATGATCGCGGAGTCCCGCTCGGACAACCCGGCCGCGACCGGCTGGGCTGCCTCGTCGGCGGGGCCGGTGGAGCTGGCGTTGGCGCTGTCCATCTGCAGGTGACTCCCCGTGCGGTCGGTGATCGTCCGTCCGCGCTCCACTGTACGGGTTGAACAACAGCGATGTCATTCACCGCGCAGCGATCCCAGGTGTGTCGTCGTGCGACATCTCACGCGGCACCGGACGGCGCGCCGGGTCGGTCCGACTCTGGCAGGATCGAGGCGTGAGCTCACCTCGACAGGGGACCGGTGACGTTCCACCGGTCCCGCGACCCGCCATGGCAACGGTCGAAGAGCTGCAGACCAGGATCGCCGAACTCGATCCGCTGATCAAGGCGGTCTGCACGCCGAATCCCGCTGCGCGGGCCGACGCTGCGCGCCTCGACGCGGAGCGCGGCGACGGTCGCGTCCGGGGTCCGCTGCACGGTGTCCCGGTGCTGGTGAAGGACAACGTGGACACCGCCGACCTGCCGACCACAGCCGGTTCGCTGGCACTCGCGGACCAGCCGCCGCCCCCGGCCGACGCTCCCCTGGTCCGCCGGTTGCGCGAGGCCGGCTGTGTGATCCTCGGCAAGTCCAACCTGTCCGAGTGGGCCAACTTCCGCGGCTCCTCCTCGTCTTCCGGCTGGAGCGCGTACGGCGGGCTCACCCGCAACCCGTACGCCCTGAACCGGTCCGCGGGCGGTTCGTCCAGCGGATCCGGTGCCGCCGTGGCCGCCGGGTTCGCGGATCTCGCGATCGGGACCGAGACGAACGGCTCGATCGTCTGCCCGGCCGCGCTGAACGGGGTCGTCGGGCTCAAACCGACGGTCGGCCTGGTCCCGCAGCAGGGCATCGTGCCCATCTCGCACTCCCAGGACACCGCCGGACCGATGACCCGCACGGTCCGCCAGACAGCCGCGCTGCTCACCGTCCTCACCGGCGGCGGCACGGACTACGCGGAGTACTGTCTCGGTGACGATCTGCACGACATCCGCATCGGCGTACCGCGGGGACCGCTGTGGGGGTACTCAGCGGGCCTCGACCAGGTGACCGAGCAGGCATTGGAGCTGCTGTCGCAGTGCGGCGCGGTCCTGGTGGACCGGTTGTCGCTGCCGACTCCGGGTGGGGACGAGGACCAACTCACCGTGCTCGCGCACGAACTCAAGGTGGACCTCGCCGCGTACCTGGCCACCCGCAAGGAGGGTGCGCCGCGGACGCTCGCGGACGTGATCGCGTTCAACCAGGCGCACGCCGACGAGGAACTGCGGTGGTTCGGCCAGGAGCTGTTCGAACGCGCCGAGGCCACTGACGGCCTGGACTCGCCGCTGTACGTGGCCGCGCGGCTGGCCGGGCTCAAGGCCGGCCGGGAGGGGATCGACAACCTGCTCCGCGAGCACCAGCTCGACGCACTGGTGATGCCCGCGTACTCCCCGGCCTGGTCGATCGACCTGGTCAACGGCGACCACGTCCTCGGCAGCTCGTCCTCGCACGCCGCGCTGGCCGGTTACCCGCTGCTGTCGGTTCCTTCCGGAACGGTGGCCGGACTGCCGGTCGGGATCACGCTCAGTGGCACCGCACGGAGTGACGCGACGCTCATTCGCTTGGCCCACGCCTTCGAAACGGCGAGAATCAAGGCACACGGCCCGTTCCCGACCCCGGAGTTCACACAGTGGGTATAGATCAGGTCCGCTGGGGTGTAGTTGCCACCGGCAACATCTCGACGTCCTTCACCAAGGACCTCGCGCTCCTCGACGACGCCGTGGTGACCGCTGTCGCGTCGCGGTCGCAGGACTCCGCGAACGCCTTCGCCGAGACGTTCGGGATCGAGCACCGGTTCGACGACTACCGGCGGCTGATCGACTCCGGCACCGTGGACGCCCTCTACATCGGGACCCCGCATCCGCAGCACTACGCGATCGCCCGTGCCGCTCTGCAGGCCGGGATCGCGGTGCTCTGCGAGAAGCCGGTGACGCTGACCGCGCGGCAGGCCGAGGACCTGGTCGCGGTCGCCCGGGAGACGAACACGCTGTTCGCCGAGGCGATGTGGATGCGGACGAACCCGGTCGTCCAGGCGATGTTCGCGGACCTGGAGAAGGGCGTGATCGGCGAGCCGATGGAGGCGCTGGCCGACTTCGGCTTCCACAAGCCCGTACTCCCGGCCCGGCTGCTCGACCCGGCCCTCGGCGGCGGCTCGCTGATGGACGGCGGCATCTACCCGATGACGTTCGTGCAGATGGCACTCGGCCGGCCGGACGAGGTCAAGGCGGTCGGCTCGCTGAACGCCGACGGCATCGACCTGAACGTGGCGATGGCCTGGCGGTACGACTCCGGTGCGGTCGCCGCGCTGACCTGCGGCCTGCGCTCGCAGAATCCGTGGACCGCCTCGGTCAGCGGCCCGGACGGCAGCCTGCTGCTCCCGCACCGCTTCCACCACCCGCCGTACTACGTGCGCAGCACCGCGGCGGGCGAGGAGCGGATCGACGTCGAGACGCATGGCCTCGGGTACCACTACGAGGCGGCGGAAGTGATGCGTGCACTGCGGGCCGGGCTGGTGGAGTGTCCCGTCCTCCCGCACGCCGCGACGATCGAGATTCTCGAGTTGCTCGACGAGACCCGTAGACAGATCGGGGTCCGGTACCCCGGCGACGACGAATACCTGGGTGGATAACAGCAGATGCCGAGTGGACGCAGTTCCTTCGTGGTAGTGGCCAACCGATTGCCGGTCGACCGCATCGAGATGCCCGACGGCAGTACTGCGTGGCGGCGCAGCCCCGGCGGACTGGTCACCGCCCTCGCCCCGGTGATGCAGCGCCACCGCGGCGCCTGGATCGGCTGGACCGGCGGCAAGGACGAGAAGGTCGACCCGTTCGACACCGACGGGATGCACCTGGTCCCGGTGACGCTGTCGGCCGAGGACGTCGAGCTGTACTACGAGGGTTTCTCCAACGCGACCCTGTGGCCGCTGTACCACGACGTGATCGTGCCGCCGGAGTTCCACCGGGAGTGGTGGGAGGCGTACGTCGCGGTGAACCGGCGGTTCGCGGAGGCCGCCGCGGACGCCGCCGACGACAACGCGGTGGTCTGGGTGCACGACTACCAGCTGCAGCTGGTGCCGGCGATGCTGCGCCGACTCCGGCCGGACGTTCGGATCGGCTTCTTCCTGCACATCCCGTTCCCGCCGACCGAGCTGTTCGCGCAGATGCCGTGGCGGCGGCAGATCCTGGACGGGCTGATGGGCTCGGACCTGGTCGGCTTCCAGCGTCCCGGCGCCGCCTCGAACTTCGCCCGGCTGGCCCGCAACCGGATGGGCTTGCGCACCCGCGGCGACAGGATCCACCTGCCCGACGACCGGATCGTCCGGGCCAAGGCGTTCCCGATCTCGATCGACGTCGGCGAGCTCGAGCAACTGGCCCGGCAGCCGGAGACCGAGGCGCGGGCGCAGGAGATCCGCGCGGAGGTCGGCAACCCGGCGCACATCCTGCTCGGCGTCGACCGGCTCGACTACACCAAGGGCATCCGGCAACGGATGCGCGCGTTCGGCGAGCTGCTCGACGAGGGCCGGGTCTCGGTCGACGACGCCGTCTTCGTCCAGGTCGCCACCCCGTCCCGGGAACGGGTCGAGCAGTACCGGGTGCTGCGGGACGAGATCGAGCTGCTGGTCGGCCGGATCAACGGCGAGCACGGCCGGATCGGCACGCCCGCGATCAACTACCTGCACACCTCGTACTCGCGGACCGAGATGGCCGCGTTGTTCCGGGCCGCCGACGTCGCCGTGGTGACGCCGCTGCGGGACGGGATGAACCTGGTCGCCAAGGAGTACGTGGCCTGCCGGCACGACGACACCGGCGCGCTGGTGCTGAGCGAGTTCGCCGGCGCGGCGGACGAGTTCCGGCAGGCGTTCCTGGTGAACCCGCACGACATCAACGGGATGAAGGACACCATCGTCGACGCGATGAACACCGACGACCGCCAGCTCGGCCGCCGGATGAAGGCGATGCGCAAGCACCTGGCCGCGCACGACGTGAACGTCTGGGCCGCCTCGTTCCTGCAGGCTCTGCATGCCGACGACTGACGGCCGGGTGCTGGCGCTCGACCTCGGGACGTCGTCGGCACGGGCGTTGGTGCTGTCCGCGGACGACGCCGCCCCGGTCCCGGGAGCGCTGGCGCGGCACAGGATCAGCCCCACGTACGGGGCCGGCGGCTCGGCGACGCTGGACCTGCACGCGTACGTCGAAGGCCTGCTCGGCTGCCTGGACGAGTTGCAGCAGAACGGCCACCTCGTCGACATCACCGCGATCGTGCTGTCCACCCAGTGGCACTCGATCGTTGCCCTCGGCACCAAGGGCGAACCGCTCACGCCGGTGATCACCTGGGCGGACACCCGGTCCGTCGATCCGGTGCTGGGCAAGGACTTCGACGAGCACGCGTACCACGCTCGCACCGGGGCCTGGCTGCACCGGTTGTACTGGCCGCGGCGGATCCCGTGGCTGCGGAAGGAGGTCGCGGCCACCGCGTTCGCCGGGCTGCCCGACCTCGTCCTGGAGCGGCTGACCGGCGAGCGGGTCACCTCGGTCTCGGTGGCCTCCGGCACCGGTTCGCTCGACCTGGCCACCGGCCGGTACGACGAGGAGGCGCTGGCGATCGCGGGCGCTTCGGCCGGTGAGTTGCCCGCGATCGTGCCGACCGGCTGGACGGCCGCGCTCTCCGCGGAGTACGCGCGTCGCTGGCCCGGGCTGGTCGGCGTACCGATCCACCCGCCCACCGGCGACGGCGCGGCGTCGAACGTCGGCACCGGTGGGTACGACGAGACGACCGCGGCGGTCACCGTCGGCACGTCGGCCGCGGTCCGCGTCGTGCATCCGATCGACAACGCGCCCGAGCTGCCGTGGGAGCTGTGGCGGTACCGCGTCGACGACGAGCGGGCCGTGACCGGGATGGCGTTCTCGGCCGCGGGGAACCTGCACGCCTGGCTGACCAGCGTGCTCAAGCTGGACAAGGACCAGCAGGAACCGACCGGGGTCGAGATCGGGTCGTCGCACGTGGTGGCGATCCCGTTCCACGCCGGGACCCGGCCGCCGGCCACGGTCCCGAGCGCGTCCGGTGTCTACTTCGGCCTGTCCTTCGACGACACCGGCGCCGATCTGCTCGCGGCGTCCCTGCAGGGTGCGTCGCTGGAGATCGATCGCGGGCTGCGGATGCTGGACTCGCTCTTCGGCCGCGAGCTCGAGGTGGTCCTGGGCGGCGGCGGGATCGACGCGTCCGCGTGGTGGCGGCGCTGTCTGACCGCGACCTTCGCCCGGCCGACGACGGTCTGCGCCGAGGCCGAGGTGGGCGCCCGGGGCGCCGCCGCGGTCGCGCTCGGCCTCTCCCCCGAGCCGGGTGGCGAGTCGCTCAAACCGGTCCCCGAGGAAGCCGCCCGGGTCGCCGAGCTGCGTCCCAGGTACGAGAAGCTCCGCGCGCTCGCCGTCGAGGCGTCGGCCATCTGAACCCTCTTGTGCTGGTGGTGAGCTCTTCCGTCATGGCGGGTTCGCCGGTAGGAAGGTGACAGGCCAGGGGGGCCTGATGACTGTCGGTGGGGGGGAACCACGGATGCGACTTCTTACTGCCGTCGCTGCGGCGACCGTTCTGCTCGGCTCGATGACCGTTCCGGCGGTCGCTTCGGCCCAACCGCCCGAGCTCCGGGTCAGCCGGACGAGCGGGCTGGCCGGTGGGGACCGGGTCGGGGTGACCGGCCGCGGGTTCGCGCCCGGGTCCGAGGTCCGGATCGTCCAGTGCGACGTCTTCGTCGACCAGGTGGACGGCGACTGCCCGGACCGCGCGGTCACGACGGCCGGGAGTACCGGCCGGATCGCGACCCGGGTGACGCTCGGCGATCCGGTCTTCCGCCGGATGGAGTTCGGCGAACCGGCGACCGTGTACTGCCGGGCCGACGTCTGTCACCTGTTCGTGGTCGGCGACGCCCCGGACGGTAGCCGCCTCGTCCTCGACTCCGGCGCGCTCCGGTTCAAGGGCTCACCGGCGACCATCACCGCGACCCCGTCCACCGGACTCGCCGCATCGCAGTGGGTCGCGGTCCGCGGCACGGCGTACGGGGCGGAGGGCCGGCAGGTGCGGATCGTCCAGCAGGCCTGCTACGAGATCATCCAGGACACCGGCTGCTACGGCGCACTGACGACGGTGACCACCCGGGTCCGCGCCGACGGCCGCTACGCGACGCCGTACCGGGTGCACCGCTTCCTGGCCGACGGGACGGACTGCACCGATCCGGACATGCTCGGTGGCTGCGTTCTGTCGGTCACCGTGCTTGACCGCTCCGGGCAACCGGACGACAGTTTCGGGTACTCCGCGAACGGCGACATGAAGACCCCGCTCGGCTTCCTGTCCGGTCCGTGATCACGGCCACTGACAGTGCTCGGCGCTGGCTGGATGATGTCCGGCATGTGGCGCGAGATGATGAAGTCCAAGGTGCACCGGGCGACGGTCACGCAGGCCGACCTGGACTACGTGGGGTCCTGCACGCTGGACGCGACCCTGATGGCGGCGGCGAACCTGCTGCCCGGCGAGAAGGTGGACATCGTCGACATCACCAACGGCCACCGGCTGTCGACGTACCTGATCGAGGGACCGCGGGACTCCGGCGTGGTCGGGATCAACGGCGCGGCCGCGCACCTGATCCACCCCGGTGACCTGGTCATCCTGATCGCGTACGGGATGTTCGAGGAGGCCGAGGCGAAGGTCTTCGCGCCGAGCGTAGTCTTCGTGGACGAGCGCAATGCGATCACCCGCATCGGCTCGGACCCCGCCGAGGCGCTGCCGGACAGCGGCACGCTGCGCGGGGACGAAGTCCACAGCCCCCGTTGACGAAGCAGAGATGAGGACTGGTCGACGATGACCGAGAGCACCGAACAGGCGCCGAAGACCGCGACGCACGACAACGAGCCGAAGGAGAAGCTGCGCCGGTTCATGAACTCGGGCTGGGCCGACACCGAGCGGCAGGACGTCACGCTCGCCGACGTCGGCACCTGGGCCGCCAAGCGCCGCGACGCGCTCTCCCAGGCGTACCCGGGCGAGCGGCTGGTGATCCCGGCCGGCACCTACAAGGTCCGCTCGAACGACACCGACTACGTGTTCCGCCCGCACACCGACTACACCTGGCTGGTCGGCGACCAGACCTCGGACGCGGTGCTGGTGCTGGAGCCGACCGGCGGCAGCGGCCACGACGCGGTGCTGTACTTCCGCCCGCGCTCGGACCGCAGCGAGGGCGAGGAGTTCTGGCGCGACCGGATGTACGGCGAGCTGTGGGCCGGTCGGCGTCCGTCGCTGACCGAGACGTCGAAGCAGTACGGCATCGAGACCCGGCACGTCGACCAGCTCGCGGACGCGCTGAAGAGTGACGTCCCGACCCGGGTCCGGCGCGGTGAGGACGCCTCGCTCGCGGCCCTGCTGAGCGGCGTGAAGACCGAGGCGGACCGCGACACCGAGTTCGCCGCCACGCTGTCGGAGCTGCGGCTGGTCAAGGACGCGTTCGAGATCGAGCAGCTCCGCGAGGCCTGCGCGATCACGCACCGCGGCTTCTCCGACGTGCTGGCCGAGATGGACCAGGTCCGCCGGTACGGCGAGCGCTGGATCGAGGGCACCTTCTGGCGCCGCGCCCGCGCCGAGGGCAACGAGGTCGGGTACTCCTCGATCGCCGCGGCCGGTTCGCACGCGACCACGCTGCACTGGATCGAGAACGACGGCCCCGTCGTCGACGGCACGATGATGCTGCTCGACATGGGCGTGGAGAACCGCAACCTGTACACCGCGGACATCACCCGCACGCTGCCGGTGAACGGCGAGTTCACGCCGCGGCAGCGCGAGCTCTACCAGCTCGTCCTGGACGCGCAGAACGCCGGCATCGCGGCGCTGAAGCCGGGTGTCCCGTTCGTCTCCGGGCACAAGGCCGCGATCGAGGTCCTGGTCCGCGGCCTGGACGCGATGGAGCTGCTGCCGGTCCCGGCCGACGAGGCGCTCGACCCCGACAGCGGGATCTACCAGCGGTACACCCTGCACGGTGTCAGCCACATGCTCGGCCTGGACGTGCACGACTGCGCCGCCGCCCGGAACGAGTTCTACCGCGGCGACGTGCAGACCGGGTACGTGCTGACCGTCGAGCCCGGCCTGTACTTCCAGGCCGAGGACCTCACCGTGCCCGAGGACCTGCGCGGGATCGGGATCCGGATCGAGGACGACATCCTGATCACCGACGACGGCACCGAGAACCTGTCCGCCGCGATGCCGCGCGAGGTCGACGCGCTGCAGCAGTGGATGGCCTCGCCACCACGCGACTGACCCGCGGCATCTGCTGGGTTAACCCGCTGCGTTGGGGGTTGGCCCCCCGAATTACGAGGGGCCAACCCCCAAGCTCCGGGGTTAACCCAGCAGACGGCGGGACAGGGGGTCACCAGATCCGGACGCGGGCCTCCTGGTCCAGCCACATGGTGTCGTCGGCGGTCACGTCGAACGCCTGGTGGAACGCGTCGATGTTGCGCACCACCGCGTTGCAGCGGAACTCCGGCGGCGAGTGCGGGTCGAGCGCGAGCCGGCGCAGCACCTCGGCCTCGCGGGTCTTCGTGGCCCAGGCGGTCGCCCAGGACAGGAAGAACCGCTGCGGCCCGGTCAGCCCGTCGAGCACCGGCGGCTCGGCCCCGTCCAGGGAGAGCTGGTACGCGGTGTACGCGATCGACAGGCCGCCCAGGTCGCCGATGTTCTCGCCCAGGGTCAGCGCGCCGTTCACCTTGTGTCCGGGCGCCTCGGCCGGTTCGAGCACGTTGTACTGCTCGACCAGCTGGTTCGCGCGCTCCTCGAACGCGGCCCGGTCGGCGTCGGTCCACCAGTCGTTGAGGTTGCCGTCGCCGTCGTACTTCGAGCCCTGGTCGTCGAACCCGTGCCCGATCTCGTGCCCGATCACGGCCCCGATCGCGCCGTAGTTCACCGCGTCGTCCGCGTCCAGGCCGAAGAACGGCGGCTGCAGGATGCCGGCCGGGAAGACGATCTCGTTCATCCGCGGGTTGTAGTACGCGTTCACGGTCTGCGGCGTCATCCGCCACTCGTCCCGGTCGACCGGCTGGCCCAGCTTGTCCAGGTCCCGCGCGGTCTCGACGGCGACCGACCGGCGGACGCTGCCGACCAGGTCACCCGCGACCACGTCGAGCTTGCTGTAGTCGCGCCACTTGTCCGGGTACCCGATCTTCGGCGTGAACCGGCCGAGCTTGTCCAGCGCCCGCTGCCGGGTCTGCGGGCTCATCCAGTCCAGCGCCTCGATCCGCTGCCGGTACGCCTCGACCAGGTTGCCGACCAGCTCGACCATCCGGGCCTTCGCGACCGGCGGGAAGTACTCCGCGACGTACAGCTGGCCGACCGCCTCGCCGAGGGCTCCCTCGACCACGCCGAGTCCGCGCTTCCACCGCTCGCGCAGCTCCGGCGCCCCGGTCAGGGTGCGACCGAAGAAGGCGAAGTTCTCGGCCACGAACGCGCTGCTCAGCAACGGGGCCGCGTTGTGTACGACGCGCCAGCTGAGCCAGTCCTTCCAGTCCGCCACGTCCACCTCGGCCAGCGCCTCGGCGGCCGCGGTGAGGAAGTCCGGCTCGCGGACGACGAGCTGGTCGAACGCCGTCGCCGGGACACCGGCGTTGGTCAGCCACGCCGCCCAGTCCAGGCCGGGGGTGAGCGCCTCGAGCGCGGCCCGGTCCAGCTTGTTGTAGGTCTTCGTGACGTCCCGGTCCTTCACCCGGTCCCAGTGGCTCGCGGCCAGCCGGGTCTCCAGCGCGAGGATCCGCTCGGCGGCTCCGGCCGGGTCGGCGATTCCGGACAGCTCGAGCATCTTGGCGACGTGCTCGACGAACGCGGTCCGGACGTCGGCGAAGGTGTCCTCGCGGTAGTACGACTCGTCCGGCAGGCTCAGGCCGCCCTGGGTGACGTACACGATGTTCTCGTCGGACTTCTTCGCGTCGGCGTCGACCCAGTAGTGGAACACGCCGCCGACGCCGTCCAGTTCGAGCTTGCCGAGCACGGCCGGCAGGTCGCCCGGCGCCGTGATCGTGGCGACCAGGGCGAGCTGGTCCTCGATCGGGCCCGCGCCGAGCCGCTCGATCGTCTCCTCGTCCAGGAAGCTGCGGTAGAGGTCACCGATCTTGCGGGCCTCGCTGCCCTCCGGGTGCTCCTCGCCGGCCGTCTTCTCGACGATCGCGCGGACGTTCTGTTCGGCGGTGTCCCAGAGTGCGTGGAAGGCGCCGTAGATCGCCTTGTCCGCGGGGATCTCGTGCTGCTCCATCCACGGCCCGTTCGCGTACCGGTACAGATCGTCCTGCGGACGTACCGTGGTGGACAGCCCCGCCCTGTCGATACCTGCCGTCATCGATCCCTGCTCCCTGTGGTCCCGGCCATCTCAACGTCTGCCGGTGACAGTACCCGCTGGCTGAACCGTTCTGCTTCCCGAACCGTTCGTCTACGGTTGAAAGCACAACCAGCCGCGACGTCGGCACTTCGGGGGCGTTCGAGCCGACTCGGGCCACACACCAGAGGAGCCCGCTCATGTCCCGCCAGCCGGTCCGACAGCCCGGTCCCACTCTCGCCGCCCGCCACCTGGGCCGGACACTCGCCGTCTCCGTCGGCCTGTCCGCTCTCCTGCTCACCAGCCTCACCACCGCCAGCGCGACCGCCGGCCCTGAAACCGTCACCGGTACCAGGGCTGCCGCAGGTACGCCGGTCAAGCACAGCGCCGACGACGGGTTGTGCGCGCCACGCCAGTTCGGCCGCAACGCCGCCACCGGGACGTCGGGCCGCGCGCCGGCCTTCCCGCAGCAGTTCGCCCTGCCGGCCGGGTTCCAGCCGGAGGGCATCGCGATCGCCGGGACCAAGGGGTACTTCGGGTCGCGGGTGGACGGCGACATCTGGGTCGCCGACCTGCGCACCGGGAACGGCCGGATCCTCAGCGAGGGACCGGGGACGGCGTCGCTCGGGATGAAGGTCGACGGCCAGGGCCGGTTGTTCGTGGCCGGTGCCGCGGGCGGGAACGGCCGGGTGATCGACACCCGGACCGGCAAGGTGCTCGCGAGCTACACCTTCACCACCGCGACCCCGACGTTCGTCAACGACGTGATCCTGACCAAGGACGCGGCCTGGTTCACCGATTCACGGCAGCCCGTGCTCTACAAGGTGCCGCTCGGCCGACACGGCAAGCTGCCGGCCCAGTCCGCGGTCACCTCGGTCCCGCTGTCCGGCGACTACGTGCACGATCCGGTGAACAACAACGGCAACGGCATCTCGCTGACCCCGGACGGCCGGGCGCTGATCATCGTCCAGTCCGCGACCGGCACGCTCTTCCGGGTCGACCCGGGCACCGGCGCGACGAAGGCGACCGACCTCGGCGGCGCGGTGATGACCAATGGCGACGGCCTGCTGCTGTCGAACGACACCCTCTACGTCGTCCAGAACCGGCTGAACAAGATCGCCGTCCTCGACCTCGACCGGCGTGGCACCAGCGGCCGCCTGGTCCGGGAAATCACCAGCCCGCACTTCGACGTCCCGACCACGGCCGCCTTCTTCGGGCAGCGGATCTACCTGCCGAACGCGCGCTTCACCACGCCGCCGACGCCGGAGACCGAGTATTCGGTGACCGCTGTGGGTAGGTAGCGATCCTCCACCACTCACAGTGAGGATGATGGGTGTGGTCCCCCGCGGTGGTCGTCCTGACTCAAGCACTCACTGACTTCGGGTCTTGAATTGGATATGTCGGTCGACCACTGCGGGGGTCACGTGCACTCACCGGACGAGGGGTCTGTGACCTCATAGGAGCCTGTGCCAGCAGGCACCCATCACTGTCTTGTCCGCTCGCCTCGGCTGGTGCGTGCCGCCCTCATCCCTAGCCAGTGGAAGGACGGCAGTACCCACCATGCCACGAGCAGAGGCCCGGTCCCAGGTCGAGATCACCGGTGGTGTCGACACCCACCGAGACACTCACACCGCGGCCGCGATCGATCAGACCGGCCGGATGCTCGGCCATGCCACGTTTCCCACCACCCGGGCCGGCTATGCCGCGCTGCTGGCCTGGCTGCGGTCGTTCGGGCGGCTGGTCCTGGCCGGAGTGGAGGGCACCGGCGCCTACGGGGCCGGTCTGACGACCTATCTGAGCGAGCAAGGCATCACGGTCGTCGAGATCGACCGGCCGAACCGTAAGACCCGCCGCCGGGCCGGGAAATCCGACCCGATCGATGCCGAAGCCGCCGCCCGCGCCGCCCTGGGCAAAGTCCGCACCGGCACCCCCAAAAACCGCGACAGCCAGGTCGAGGCGCTGCGGAACCTGCGGGTCGCCCGCACCAGCGCCGTCGACCAACGCGCCGGCTGCATGCGCCAGATCAAAGCCCTGATCGTGACCGCACCCCATGGTCTGCGCGACCAGCTACGAGGCCTCACCACCGCCCGCCTGATCCACACCTGCCGCAACCTGCGACCCGATACCACCCAGATCGGCGTCCCCGAACAAGCCGTCAAAACCGCGCTGCGTTCACTGGCACGCCGCTACGCCACCGCCCAACAAGAGATCGCCGAGCTCGACACCCTCATCACAGCCCTGATCGAAACGATCAACCCGGCCCTTCTCCAGCTCACCGGAGTCGGCCCCGACATCGCCGGGCAGCTCCTGGTCACCGCCGGCCCCAACCCCGAACGGATCCACTCCGAAGCCGCCTTCGCGATGCTCTGCGGCGCCGCCCCCATCCCCGCATCCTCAGGCCAAACACAACGCCACCGCCTCAACCGCGGCGGCGACCGCCAAGCCAACAAAGCCCTCTACCTCATCGTCATCAACCGACTCCGCTGGGACCCACGCACCCACACCTACCTCGCCAAACGCACCGCCGACGGCCTGTCCAAAAAAGACACCATCCGCTGCCTCAAACGACTCATCGCCCGCGAGATCTACTACACACTCCGCCAAACACAACCCACCACCAACAAGCAACCAGCCACTACTTGACATCCATAGGAGCATCCAACCTGCCCGGCGTGGTCCGGCCGGTCCGGCGCCGAGCGTGCGGTGGACCGGCCGCGGGCGGTTGGTGAGTGGTGCGGGTCCGCCGGTCAGGAGATCGTGCGCAGGTCACCGCGGGCGGCGGCCTTGAGCCGGCTGCCGCAGGACAAGCGGACGGAGTACGCGGCCGGGATCGCCAGCGGTTCGCCGGTCTGCGGGTTGCGGCCCGTCCGCGGCGCACGCATCACCCGCTCGATGCTGAGCAGGCCGGTCAGCGACACCTTGTCGCCCTTGTGCACGGCCTCGGTGACGACGTCGCCCAGCGCGTCGAGCACCTTCTCGGCCTGGTTCCGCGGAATGCCCGCCTTCGACGCCACCCCGGCCACCAGCTCGTTGCGATTCACGGCTCTCCTCCGACTCGGCCCGCCGGCCCGGCACCCCAAACGCCGTTCCGGTCGGACGCCAGCACCTTAACCGAAATGAATGTCGTTAGCGAGAAGAGTTCGCATTCCGGTCGCCGGGGGTGAGTCCGGCCCTACAACCCGTCCCGGTCGTGCCAGTGGCGCTGCCAGCGAGCGTCGATCGCCTGGTCGGCCGGCTGGTAGCGGATGTCGGTGGACAGCCGCATCAGGCCGGCCGGGTCCACGTTGTCGAGCGCGGCGTGCACGATGTGCGCGGTGTGGACCACGACGTCACCCGCGGCGTAGTCGGCGGTCAGCCAGCGGGCGTCGTACGAGTCGGCGAGGCCGGGCAGGTCCGCGGTGATGGACGCTGCCGGTCGCTTCAAGAGTCCGGCGGCCTCGTCGCGGAGAACGCGCTGGTGGCTGTTCTCCAGGTAGGTGAGGCCGCCGCGACTCACCGGGCAGTCGCCGAGCGGGATCCAGGCCGACAGCACCCGGTCGGTCCCTTCGCGCAGGTAGACGAGGTCGTAGTGGGCCTGGGTCGCCGTGCCGATCCCGTTCTCGCCGGGGGCGGTGTGGCGGATGATCTTGCGCCGGTGCAGGAACGTGTCGCCGGCGAAGAACCACGCGAACCAGTCCCGCAACGCCGGCTGGGTACAGAACGCCTCGTACTCCGGCCCCGGCACGACCTCGCTGAACAGCACCCGGCGAAGCTCAGCCCGGTCCACCTCACGCGGCCGGCCCACCTCGTCGGCGAGTCCGGTGGTCGCGAAGTAGTACGCCCGGAACGCGAGCACGTCGGCCGGATCGAGCAACCCGGGCAGGTACAGGTACCCGTCCCGCCGCAGCCTGGCCCGCAACGCGTCACGATCACACCGGACGTCGTCGGGAACCGGGACCAGCGAGCCGAGCCGGTGCGGTGCCCCGTCGAGGCGGTATCCGTTGGAAGTCAGCACCTCTGTATTGCAGCGAACCCGGGCCACTCCCGGAATGGACGCAGTACCGCGACTTCTTGGATTCTTGGCGGATGCCGAGTTGGTCGATCTACCTGACCCCCAACGAGGCCGAGCGCGAACTTGGACTCTTCTGCCTCGGCGTCGGTGAACAGGAGCACGGCCCCGGCCCGGCCCCCGAGCGCGCCCTGGGATGCTACGCCGCGGTCCTGGTCCGCCGGGGACGCGGCCAGCTCCTGCACGGTCCCGACCGGGTACTGCACCCCGTCGACGGTCCCGCGGTACTGCACCTCTTCCCCGGCGTCCTGCACGGGTATCGGCCGGCCACTCGGTGGGACCAGGCCTGGGTCCTCTTCGGCGGACCCGCGACCAAAGCCCTCACGGACCTCGGCCACCTGGATCGGGATCAGCCCGTCCACCGGTCCGCCGATCCGCGCACCGTGGAGAGGGCGTTCGCGCGGTTGCTCCGGCTCGCCCGTACCGGTGGATCCGCGGTGCAACTCGTGGCCGCGTTGTACGAGTTGCTCGGTCAGCAGGCGCCCGCTTCGGACGACGTACTCGACCGGCTCCGGGAACTGGCGACGCGGCCGTTGTCGATCCAGGGGTACGCGGCGGAGCTGGGGCTGAGCGTGGCGGAGTTGCGGGCCGCGGTCCGGAATGCGGCCGGTTCGACGCCGCAGGAGGTGATCCTCACCACGCGGCTCAACGTGGCCAAGGCCTTGCTGGCCGAGACCGATCTCGCGGTGGCGGCCGTCGCGGCGCGGGTCGGGTACGGGGACGCGGCGTATTTCAGCCGGTTGTTCGCCGCCCGGGTCGGGCAGTCGCCACGCTCGTTCCGGCGGGTTGGTTCGATCGCGGCGCCGATTTCGTCCTTTCGGCGGAGGCCGGACGGTACCGCGGTCTGAAAGTCTGGGCGCAAACCCTCCGGTGGGCCGACGCAGCGGACCTGTGGCTTCGCTACGGTCTTGGGCATGAGTCAACCGCAGCCCATCGACCCGCGCTATGTCAGCCGGTCGTCCGCTCGCCCGAAGAAGCGGCGCAACTGGTTCGGCCGGATCATCGGACTGGTCGTCCTGTTGTTCCTGCTCACGCTGGTCTGTGTCCCGCTGTACGCGTGGAGCCGGATCGACAAGGTCGACGCGATGCCGACCGGCGAGCGCCCGGCCGAGACGTCGGGAACGACGTACCTGATGGTCGGGTCGGACAGCCGTGACGGCCTGAGCCCCGAGGACGCGAAGAAGCTCGGCACCGGCGGTCGCGAGGTCGGTCAGCGGACCGACACGATCATGCTGCTGCACAAGCCCGAGTCCGGGCCGGCCGTGCTGGTCAGCATCCCGCGGGACAGCTACCTGCCGATCCCCGGCCACGGCCGGAACAAGGTGAACGCGGCGTACTCGTTCGGCAAGGGCAAGCCGCAGTTGCTGATCCAGACCCTGGAGAACGCGACCGGGCTGCGGATCGACCACTACGTCGAGGTCGGCTTCGGCGGCTTCGCCTCGGTCGTCGACAGCCTCGGCGGCATCGAGATGTGCTTGCCCAAGGCAATGAACGACAAGAAGGCACACATCAACCTGCCGGCCGGCTGTCAGGACCTCGACGGCCCGAAGGCGCTCGGCTACGTCCGGTCCCGCTACGTCGACGCCTCCGGCGACCTCGGCCGGGTCGAGCGGCAGCGCGAGATGATCGGCGCGATCGCGAACAAGGCGGTCTCGCCCGCGACCTTCTTCAACCCGGTCCGGTACTACCGGCTCGGCACCTCGAGCGCGGATGCGCTGACGGTCGACAACGACATGAGCCCGGTCGGCCTGTTCGGCTTCGCGACCGCGATGAAGTCGGTGTCCGGCGGCGACGGCGTCACCCTGACCGTGCCGATCGCGGACGCGAACTACTCCACCAAGAACGGCTCCGCGGTGAAGTGGGACACGGCCAAGGCCAAGGCGCTCTTCGCGGCCCTCAAGCAGGACAAGACCACCGGGCTGAAGAGCAGCTAGACCGTGATCACGCTGGTCCACCTGGTGGTGAGCCTGGGCATGCTCGTCGTCGTGCCGCTCGGGCTCGCCCTGGTGGAGCTTCCCCGCGGTACCGCGCTTCGCCGGTGGTGGCCGGCGATCGCGGTGCCCGGCGTCGTCGCGTTGTGGCTCCCGCGCGGCCCGGTTTCGGTCACCCTGGCCGCGATCTACTTCGCCGGAACCCTCGGCCTCGCGTCGCTCGCGGTGGTGGTACTTCGCGACCGGCTCGGCGCCGACCTCCCGGCCGAAACGGGCCGCAAGAACCCTCGCGGGCCCTCTCTCCGGCGGATCGCCCCGACCGATGTCGCCCTCCTCACCGCCCTCGTCACCCCGTCGATCGCCGCCCTCGCGTTGGTGGCCGAGCGGGCGTCGTACGAGCTGTTCGGGTTCAGCCTGACGGTGCTGTCGCTGACCGTCGCGCACTTCCACTTCGCCGGGTTCGCCGCGGCACTGGTCGCTTGCCTCGTCGCCGGCGCCACGCACGAGCGGTGGACCGACCTCGCCGCGCTCACCGTCCCGGCCGGCACGGTGGTCGTGTTGCTCGGCTTCTTCGTCGGCGACTGGCTCGAGCTGATCGGTGCCGCCGTGCTCACCACCGGGATGTGGCTCGTCGGCTACCAGCTCTGGCGCCGCGCCCGCTCCACGCCGGACCGCGCGACCGCGGTACTCCTCGGGGTCTCCGGGGCCGTCCTGGTCGCGACGATGCTGCTCGCGTTGAGCTGGGCGCTGGGGCACGTGGTGGCGACGCCGTACCTGCCGCTGGAATGGATGGTGGCGACACACGGCGTGGCCAACGCGGTTGGCTTCGCCCTGTGTGGGCTACTGGGATGGCGTCGTCTGGCAGGGAGGGTGAGATGAAGCTGACGGATCTGGAGCAGCTGCGGTTCAGCTACACCGCGGTCGGCTCGACCCGGTACGACGAGACGCCGTCCGGGTACCACCGGATGGAGCACCGGGCCCTGATCGGCCAGGGCGACCAGGTCTTCCGCCGCGCCGGCGAGGCGCTGATGAGCTGGAAGATGCACAGCGCCGCTGGGGTCCGGATCAAGGCCACCGACAGTCCCGCGGTGATCGGTACCAACTCCCTCGGCCGCCTCGGCGCGGGCCCGATCGGCGTACCGGTGCCGTGCCGCGTGGTCTGGACGGTGGACGAACCGGACCGCATCGGCTTCGCGTACGGCACCCTCCCGGGCCACCCCGAGACCGGCGAGGAGTCGTTCGTGGTCAGCCGCGAAGGCGACGACATCTACTTCGCCCTGCGCGCCTACAGCCGCCCGGCCACCTGGTACACCCGCCTCTCGGGTCCCCTCGGCCGAGCCGCCCAGAAGCTCTTCGCGCACCGCTACGCCAAGGCTCTCCAACGCCTCGCGAACTGACCCACACAAAGGCCCCGCAAGCTCATACCTTTGCGGGGCCGCGTCATTTGTACCAGCACCATCACCTCCTGCACATGGCCAACACGCCAACAACTTGGGTCGGCCGGGGACCCGGGTGCGGGGTCGGTGGGGGGACTGGGATGCTTGGGCGGGTGAGCCCGAAGACTTTGACTGACCTGATCGCGCCGGACTGGGCGGAGGCGCTGGCTCCGGTCCAGGAGACCGTGGGGCGGATGGGCGAGTTCCTCCGTGCCGAGATCGCTGCCGGACGCCCCTATCTGCCGGCCGGGGAGAACGTGTTGCGGGCGTTCCAGCGGCCGTTGGCGGACGTGAAGGTGCTCGTGGTCGGGCAGGACCCGTACCCGACACCGGGGCATCCGGTCGGGCTGAGCTTCTCGGTCGCGCCCGACGTCCGGCCGGTACCGCGCAGCCTCGCCAACATCTACCGCGAACTGATGGCCGACGTTGACGTGCCCGCGCCGAGCAACGGCGACCTGACGCCATGGGCGGACCAGGGCGTGCTGATGCTCAACAGGGTGCTCACCGTACAGCCCGGCAAGCCCGCGTCGCATCGGGGCAAGGGCTGGGAAGCCGTGACGGAGCAGGCGATCCACGCCCTGGTGAAGCGCGGTGGACCGCTCGTCGCGATCCTCTGGGGCCGGGACGCGCAGACCCTCAAGCCGATGCTCGGCGACGTCCCGACGGTCGAGAGCGCGCACCCCAGTCCAATGTCGGCCGACCGGGGCTTCTTCGGGTCGCGCCCGTTCAGCCGGGTCAACACACTCCTGGTCGAGCAGGGCGGTACCCCCGTCGACTGGCGCCTTCCCTAGAAGGTCTCGCCCTGGAGCGCCTTGGTCCCCGTCCAGCTGTGCCAGAGCTGGGCGTACCGGCCGCCGGACGCCACCAGGTCGGCATGCGTACCGGACTCGACGACGCGGCCGTGAGCCAGCACCACGATCCGGTCGGCCTGCTCCGCCTGCGTGAGCCGGTGCGCCACCACCAATGTCGTCCGCCCTTCGGTGGCGGCCGCGCTGGCTCGTTCTAGCTCGCGGGCTCCCGCTGATCCCGCTTCCGCCGTGGCCTCGTCCAGGACGGCGACCACCGGGTCCGCGAGCACCAGCCGGGCCAGTGCGACCTGCTGCGCCTGCGCACCCGTCAACTGCTGCCCGTTCTCGCCGACCACTGTGTCCAGCCCGTCCGGCAACGCGCGGACCCACGCGGATGCGCCCACTCGGTCCAGGGCCGCCTCCACTTCGGCCGGTGTCGTGTCCCCCTTCGCGAGGCGTACGTCGTCCACCAACGGCCCGGAGAACACGTGGACCTCCTGGCTGAGCAGGGCCACCTGCTGCCGGGTCCGTTGCTCACCGAGCTCGCGGATGTCCACGCCACCGAGTCGTACGGTCCCGCTGGTCGGGACGAGCACGCCGGCCGCGATCGCCGCGAGCGTGGTCTTCCCCGCGCCACTCGCGCCGACCAGGGCGACCCGCTCTCCCGGAGCCAGCGTCAGCGACACCCCGTCGACCACGCGCGGTCCGTCGTACGCGTGCCCGACCCCGGTCAGCTCCAGCTCCGCGTTCTGCGGCGTACGCCCGGCGGCCGGCTCCTCGGTCTCGGCCAGGTTGACCACTCCGGCCAACCGGGCCAGTCCCGCGGCCGCGGTCTGCACGGCGTCGAACTGCATCAGGAGCGCGCCGATCGGGTTGAACAACCGGTGGAAGTACAACGCGGCCGCGGTGACGGCACCGACGGACACGGCCCCGTCGGCGCGGACCAGGAAGAACCCGGTGACGAGGATCGAGGTCAGGCCGACGAACTCCGCGTGGTTGATCCGCGAGGAGAAGAAGCTGTACAGCCGGAAGACGTTCAGCGACAGGTCCCGCGCAACGGCCGAACGGTCCCCGATCCGCTCGAGCTGCCGGTCCTCCAACCGGTACGCACGGACCGTCGCACTCCCGCGCAGCGACGCGATGATCGCCTCCGACCGATCCCCGAGGGCCAGCCGCTCCTTGCGGTAGAACGGCTCCGAGCGCGGCAGGTACCAGCGCAGCGCCCACACGTACATCGGCAGCGCCAGCAACCCGGCCAGGCCGAGCCGCCAGTCCAGCGCGAACAACCCGGCCGCGGTCAGCACGATCGTCAAGGTCGCCGACAACAGCACCGGCCCGACCTCGGTCAACGCGGACGCCACCGCGGACACGTCGTCCCCGACCCGCGACAGCAGATCCCCGGTACGCACCTTGTCGAGCACGGGCGCCGGCAACTGCAGCACGCGATCGAGCACCTTCTCCCGCAGCCGCGCGAGCACGGTCTCGCCGACGCGGGCCACCAACGTCACCCCGACGGCGGTCAGTACGCCGGACAGGACCGCGGCGCCTCCGATCAGCAGGACGACCCGGACAACGGCCCCACTGTCGGCGCCCGCGGTCACGTCGTCGACGAGGACGCCCAGCGCCCACGGGGCCACCAACCCGGCCGCGCTCGCTCCGGTGATGACAACGGCCGCCACCAGCGACAACCCGGGCAACCTGCGGATCTCCCGCCACAGCACCGACCAGGTGGCCCGGGCATCGGCGATCGGGAGCAATTCGGGCGCGCTCATCGCAGTACCGCCTCGGCGTAGCCGGACTCGTGGTCGGCCAGGTCCGCGTGCAACCCCTCGGCGACCACGGCGCCGTCGGCGATCACGAGGACCCGGTCCATCTTGCCGAGCAACGCGGGGCTGCTCGTCAGGACCAACGTGCCCAGCTCGGGCACCCCGCGGACCTCGGCCAGTCCTTCGGCCAGCAACTCCTCGGTCACCGCGTCAACCGCCGTACTGGGGTCGTGCAGGACGAGCAGGGGTGGTTCGGCGAGCAACGCCCGGGCCAGGCCGAGTCGTTGCCTCTGACCGCCGGACAGGGTGCGGCCGCGATCGGCGAGGACGTGCTCCAGACCCTCCGGGTGCGCCTCGATCACGTCGGTCGCGGCCGCGGCCCGGACCACCTTTTCCAACTGAGCGTCGTCGGTGGACCCGGCCAGCAGGTTCGTTCGCAGGGTGCCTTCGAAGAGGTCGGTGTCGTGCTGCTCGACCAGGACCGACCGGCGGAGCAGGTCGATGTCCAGCTCCTCCACGTCGGTCCCGCCGACCAGGACGCGTCCTTCGTGATCCGGGACGCGCCCGCCGACGATCGCGAGCAGCGCGTCGGCGTCGCGGGGGTCGTAGCAGAGCACGCCGACGAGCTCGCCCCGCCGGACGGTCAGGTCGAGCGTGAGCGACCTGTGGCCGACGCCGACCAGCTCCAGCAGCGGCTTGGCCGGGTCCATCACGGTCGAGGAGCCGACGGGCACCAGGGGCGGCGAGCCGAGGACGGACGCGAGCCGCGCGGCCGACGCGCGAGCCATCGCCGCGACCTGGCTGCAGTACCCGAGGGTGCCGACCGGTTCCGCGACGAACTGCGCCAGTCCGACGACGGTGATGAGCTCGCCGATGGTGATCCGCTCGTTCAGCGCGAACCAGCCGGCCACGCCCGCGACGGCCGCGAGCAACAACCCGCTGGCCGCGGTCGTGACCCCGTCCTGCAGGCCGTTGGTCGACGCGGCCCGCAGTGTGGCTCGCAGGGTGTCCTGGCTGGACCGCCGGTACCGCTCGGCCGCGTTGTGCTGGGCGCCGATCCCCCGCAACGTCCGCAGTCCGCCGACCAGGTCCGTCGCGAGTGCCGTCGTCCCGGCGACCGCCTCCTGCTGGGTCGAGGTCCGTCGGGTCAGCAACGGGGACAGGGCCTGGATCCCCAGCACCAGCAGGGGTACGCCGACCAGGACGCCGAGGCCGAGCGGGACGTCCACCATCAGCAGCGCGATCGACGACACGATCAACGCGGCCGAGGCGGACGCGCCCATCGACAGCGCCCGCATGATCAGCCCGGCCTTCTCGGCGTCGGAGGTCGCGATGGACAGCAGCTCACCGGCGCGCAGTCCGGTCCGGTGGCCGCGCGGATCGAGGACACGGCGGGCGACCTCCAACCGGAGCAGGTGCGTCTCGTGTTCGATCGCGTGCACCACCAGGCGCGCGCCCGTCTTCCACGCGTTCGACAGCACGGCGAACAGCACGACCATCATCAGCACGCACCACAGCAGTGGCTCCCACGCGCCGGTACTGACCGCGCGGTCGACGAAGATGCCGATCGCGACGGGCACGGCGGCCTCGGTCGCCTGGTGCAGCGACAGCACCAGGATGCCCGCGGCGACCCGCCCGCGGTGCCGCCGGACCGAGCGGCGCAGCAACCGGCCGGCGGTGAGTTCTTCCCCCAGCTCGAACGTCACGGACAGGCCTTTCACGGGGCGGACGGGCGGACAAGTTAGCCAAGCCTAACTTCCACCCCGGAGCACCCGTCCGGCGGTTCCGGAACCGATCCGCCCGATCGATTGACAGCACCCGGCCCGCGTCGTACGGTCTCGACGCAATAGGAAACTTTCCTAACAGTTCGTCCGAGCAGCGATCCCGCGGCACGGCGAGCGCGCTCCGGAGCCCGGAGGGAGGCAGGGTTGGTCCATGGCCAGCACACCCGGCACTCCCCGCCTGCTCCGCGCGATGAACGATCGCGCCGCTCTCGAGCTGCTGCTCGCGCACGGCCCGTTGTCGCGGACCACGCTCGGCCACCTCACCGGCCTGTCCAAGCCGACCGCGTCCCAGCTGCTCGCCCGGCTGGAGACGGCCGGCCTGGTCCGGCCGAGCGGCACGAGCGCCGGCCGCCCCGGCCCGAACGCCCAGCTTTACGAGATCAACGGCGGCATCGCGTACGTCGCGGGCCTGGACGTCACGCCGACGCGGATCCGCGCGGCCGTCGCCGACCTGACCGGGCAGGTGGTCGGCCGGTACGAGCTGCCGACGCCGGGCCGCAGCGCCAAGGGCACGGTCGAGCGGGTCGTGAAGGCGATCGAGGGCGCGACCGGCGAGGCCGGGCTGACCAAGGAGCGGCTGCATCGGGTCTCGATCGGGACGCCGGGCGGCTTCGACCCGACCAGCGGCCGGCTGCGGTACGCGACCCACCTGCCCGGCTGGCACGCGCCGCACCTGCTGGAGGAGCTGGCCGGCGCGATCGCGGTCCCGCTCGAGGTCGAGAACGACGTCAACCTCGCCGCGATCGCCGAGCAGCGGGTCGGCCACGCCCAGGACAGCGACAACTTCGTCCTGCTCTGGGGCGAGGAGGGCATCGGCGCCGCGATCGTGATCAACGGCCGCCTGCATCGTGGCGCGACCGGTGGCGCCGGTGAGGTCGCGTTCCTCCCGCTTCCCGGTACTCCCCTGGTGCGCAACGTCGGTCGCAACAACGCCGGCGGCTTCCAGGAGCTCGCCGGCGGTGAACCGGTCCTCGCCCTGGCTCGCGAGCACGGCCTCCGGGCCCGAACTCCGGAAACCGCGATCACCGCGGCCCTGGAGACGCCGGGTGCCGGGGACGAGGTCCTCGCCGAGTTCGCGCATCGGCTGGCGGTCGGTCTGGCCGCGGTCGTCGCGGTCGTCGACCCCGAGCTGATCGTGCTCGCCGGCGGTGTGATCACGGCCGGCGGCGAACGCCTGCGTGGACTGGTCCAGGACGAGCTGGCCGAGCTAGCCGTCCCCCGCCCGCGGTTGCTGCTGACCGCCATCCCCACCGACCCGGTGCTGTCCGGGGCCCTGCAGTCGGCCCTCAGCACCACCCGCGACACGGTCTTCGACACAGCCGGCACGACGAGCGGCGGCAGCACCACCCGCTGACGGGTTGTTGGCTCGCCAACGGGTTGTTGGCGCGGCGGCGGGCTGTTTCTGCGGCGGCGGGTTGTTTGCTCAGTGGCGGGTTGTTGGCGCGGTGGCGGGTTGTTGGCGCGGTGGCGGGTTGTTGGCGCGGTGGCGGGTTGTTTGTTCGATGGCGTGCTGCAACCCGGCATCGGTCCAACAACCCGCCATGGAGCTAGCCCTCGCGGTCCCGGACCTCGCTTCATCCCCCGGTCAGGCTGGAGGTTGTTTGGGGTTGGTTTGCGATGTGATCATGATTACATGAGTACATCGGTGGAAGGTGAGCGGGTGCGGGGCTGGTTGGCGGGGCGGTTGCCGGCCGACTGGTTCGAAGGGGAGCCGGAGGTGACGATCGATCGGGACGAGATCCTGATCGTCGGCACGATCCCGGCACCTCAACTGGAGGGCGACGTCAGCGCGTCGACCCGGTCGGCGGCCGAGGACGGCCGGATCCGGCAGTTCCGGGAGGACACCCGCGAACGCCGCATCGAGATCGCCCAGGAACTGGAACACGGCGCACGGCGGAAGGTCGCCTGGGGAGTCCGCTGCGGCGAGACCCGCACGATCTTCACGTCCCTGTCAGCCCCGGTGATGACAAGACTCCGCCAGCCCGAACGCCAGGTCCTCGACACCCTGGTCGACGCCGGCGTGGCCCGCTCCCGCAGCGACGCCCTCGGCTGGTGCGTCAAACTCGTCGCCCAACACAGCGAAACCTGGCTCGCCGACCTCCGCGAAGCCATGGCCAAAGTCCAAGACGTCCGCCGAGCCGGCCCCGACGCCACCGAGAGCTGAGCAGCGACAGCCTCGGCCTCACAGCGAGCGGAGGACCTCTTCGAAGTCGCGGAGCCGGCCTTCTCCGGTGAAGCGGTGCCGGAGTTCCTCGTCGAGTTCGAGCGCGACCATGCGGAGGGACGGCCGGCTCTGTCGCGGTCCGCGCAGGCCGCGGAGGCCGAGGTCGACCGCCTGCTCCAAATCGCCGCGGCGGGATGCCACGACGGCCAGGGCGACCCGGCTTTCGCCGATGCGCATCGGGCTGAGTTCAGTACCGTCCGGGGCGAGGTTGTCGTTGACGACGACCGAGGCGTACTGCTCGGCCAGGTCGTCGTCGCCCGCCAGCCGGTGGACGTCCATGGCGTAGTAGTCCCACTTCGCCGGATCCACCTTGAAGTGGTTGTCGGGGCGATCCGGGTACGGCAGGCGCTCGAGCAGTTCCCGTCCCGACAGGAGCAACGTCTCGAGCCCGTCCTCACCGAGCCGGGCCCTGGCCTTCGCTTCCTGCGCGATGAGCTGGACGTGCACGCTACTTTCCCGCGCCACGGCTTGCCCCTGCTGGGCTGCGGCGACCACGTTGCGGTACCGACCCTGGGTGAGCGCGAACCAGGCGGACATCTCGTACGCCCAGCCCTGGATCTCCGGATGCCCGGCTTCGGCGCCGAGTTGCTGTGCCGCGGTACGTGTCGATTCCGCGGCCGTCCGCATGCCCAGGTCGTACTCGACGCATCCAGCGAGCAAGGCGAGCCAGCCGCCGGCCACGAGGAGTTCTTGATGGGCACGGAGGCCGGTCGGCTGTCGCAGCAAGCCGCCGATGTGCTGGAGCCAGCCGTGCGCCTCCCGGCGGAGGTCGAGCGCGTCGCGGTACGAGTACTGGCAGCACAGCTCTTCGATGGTTGCCTGCAGAGCCTCCAGGGTTTGTGGAGTGATGTCGCTGGCCTGCATCCTCTGGACCAGCTCGGCCGTCTGCCACGGAGTTCGGTCGAGCCGGCTGACCACGTCACCCCGGGCGGCTGCGATCAGCTCACCGTTGGCCCGCAACGCCTCGTCGCACAGCCGCGCGAGGTCGTCGGTGGGCGTCTTCCGGCCGTTCTCGATGTTCGAGAGGTACCCGCGGCTGTAGTGCGTAGCCCGCGCCAACTCCGCGAGCGACCACTCCCGGTGCTCCCGATACTTCCTGAGCCGCCTCCCAAACCCCACCGAACCAGTGTCACCTACCACTCCGCGTCTGGTACCAAGAGCGTGGAGTCGGGGCCAAGAGACAACCAGGCGGGTGCGGCCCGATCCGGCCGCGCCCGCCTGGTTTGGGGTCCGCCGGTGGTGACCCAGGGCCGGCGGACGTCTATTTTGTTAGCGCTGGCCGCCTTGCCAGTTGCCGTTGTCGCCCTGCCAGGCTCCGTTGGAGCCGGTGCCGTCCCAGTTGCCTTGCTGGGGGGCGCCATGGGTGGCGGGGTACTGCTGGGTCTGGTCGGCCTGGGGCTGGTCGGTCGCGTAGCCGTCCTGGCCGGTCTGGTAGCCGTTGTCCGGCTGGTACGCGGTGCCGTCCTGGCCCTGGTACGCGGTCTGCTCCTGGTAGCCGCCCTGGGCGTACTGCTGCTCCTGGTACTGCTGGGTGGTGCCGTTGGCGTTCGCGGCGGCCATCGACTGGCCGCGTTCGAACAGGGTGCGCAGCGCCTGGCCGGCCATCTCGCGGCCCCCGAGGCCGAAAGCGAGGCCGAGGGCCAGCGCGAAGCCGCCGAGGACGATCAGCAGCGTGTTACCGGTGAGCTGGACCGCGATCCCGAGCTGGGTGAGCGCGGCGAACACGGCGTACACGAGGATCGCGTACCGGCTGACCTTGGCGAGCGTCTCGTTCCCGGTGGCGCCGCGGACGATCGCGGCCAGGAAGTTCGCGAACAGGGCGGCCAGGCAGACGATCACGATCGCGGCGAAGATCCGCGGGATGTAGCCGAGCATGTCGCTCATGAAGTTCGAGATCTCCGGTACGCCGAGCGCGGAGGCGAACATCGTGAAGCTGATCAGGAAGACGAACCAGAACACGATCTTGCCGAGCATCAGCGACGCGGTCAGCCCGGTCCCCGATCTCTGCAGGACGCCGGAGACCCCGGCCCGGTCCATCCACTGGTCGAAGCCGACCTTGCCGAGCAACCTGCCGACCAGGTTGCCGAGCAGCTTGGCGACGAAGTACCCGACGACGAGGAGGACCAGGCCGCCGAGCAGGTTGGGGACGAATCCGAGAAGTTTGCCGAAGGCATCTTCGAACGGCTGGGTGAAGTCGACAGCCAATACGGACATCGGGACTTCCTCTCCGGACTGGCCCGCATCCGATGCCACGCAACCCGCCAGCGCGACCACGGTCACGGGCGGATGCAGTGGTGTCGATCCTCTCGTGCCCGGTGGACGGAACGGCAAACGGGCATCGGGCAACGAAAAGTGTTTGCATAAGGCAATCACCAAAGACCGTGAACACTCCTGACCCGGCGACCGAACCGGTTCAGGGAGCTGAGATGCTGCCCCCATGACCGATGTCGTGATCCGTACCGCCACCCGCGCCGATCTCCCCGGGATCGTCGCGATGATCGCCGACGACCAGCTCGGCGCGGCCCGGGAGAGCCTCGACGACCTGACCCCGTACGAGCGCGCCTTCGCCGAGATCGACGCCGACCCGAACAACCTGCTGGTAGTTGCCGATCGCAACGGTGAGCTGGTGGGGACGTTGCAGCTGACCATCATCCCCGGGCTGTCGCGCCAAGGTTCGTCGCGCGGCCTGATCGAGGCGGTCCGGGTCTCCGCGGCGGCCCGCGGTACCGGGCTCGGGACGACGCTGATCCGCTGGGCCATCGAGGAGTCGCGGTCCCGCGGCTGCAGCCTGGTCCAGTTGACCTCCGACAAGACCCGGACCGAGGCGCACCGCTTCTACGAGCGCCTCGGCTTCGTCAGCTCCCACGAAGGGTTCAAGCTGAAGCTCAGCTGACCTTGGCCGCCGGTGCGGTCCAGGTGTTGCACGACTTCGGATCACCCGAGGCGAAGGCGGCACCGGTCCAGGCCTCGTTGCTCTCCGGCGAGCCGTGGTCGAACGGCGGCTCCTCGTCGCCCTGCTCCTGGAGGATCGAGAAGTAGACCAGCCGCTCGCCGGTCAGGTTGAGAGTTCGCCTGTTCGCACCCTGGAAGACGGCGCCCAAGCAGGTCGCCTGGAGCTCCATCCGGCGGGTGTCCGGCCAGAGCGCCTTGCCCGACAGGCCGTCGGTCCGGCTGTCGAAGAACCCGAGGATTCCGGTGAGGTGCTGGACGTGGTGCCCGTACTCGTGGGCGAGCACGTCCAGGACCTCGATCCGGATGGGGGTCTGGTCCGGGTCTTCGTCGGCGTAGTACTCCCAGTCCAGGTAGATCGCCGAGTTCTCCGAGCAGTAGAAAGCGCTCGCGTCGTCGGCCTGACCGCACGGTGACACGTGGTCAGCCTCGACGATCTGCACGGTGGGTGGGGCGAAATAGTTGCCGGACCGCTCGATCGACGGGCGCCAGGCGCGATTCAGGCACGCCACCAGCACGGTCGAGTACCGGCTGATCGCAGTCTTCGTCGCCAGCCTCTTGGTGGGGAGGGTGCACGACGTCCTGGCCAGGCGTCCGGTCGAGTAGAGCCGGTTCCGGACCAGCGTTTCGTCGACCGAGGTGGACACCGTCGACGCCTTCGAGGACGGAGGCGGCGTGGTCGGGGTCGCCGAGGCAGTTGCGCTGGGCGAGCTGGAGGGGATCGCCTGCGTCGGCTCAGCGTTCGCTCCGCAGCCGGCCAACGTCAAGACAGCGGCGAGGAGCACCAGGAGGCGAGGCATCAGCTGACTTTGGCCGGTGGTGCGGTGAAGGTGTTGCAGGAGGCTGGGTTCTGGCTTGTGAAGGCCGGGCCGGCCCAGAGCCAGTGGTTCTTGCGGCTGCCGTGGTCCCTCTTCTTCTTCGGGTTGTACTCGTCGCCGCTGTGCTTGACCTGGTACTGCCAGAGGTCGAGTTTGCGGCCGGTGAGGCCGAGGGTGGTCTTGTTGGCGCCCAGGAAGACGGCGGCGAGGCAGCCGGCCTGGAGTTCGACGCGGCGGCGTTCCTCCAGCTTGGCGGCCTCGGTGGTGGCCCAGCCTTCCCGGGAGTTGGCCGAGATGAGGATGTTGGTGAGCAGCTGGACATGGTGGGCGTACTCGTGGGCGAGCGTGTCCAGCATGTCCACCCGGGCCCCTTCCCCGTTGATCCGGTAGTTCTTCAGGTCCTGGTCCGCGCGCATCGTGATCGTCTCGTCCTTGCCGCAGTAGAAGGCGAGGTCGGTCTCCCCCGGGCACGCGGTCTGGCCCTTCGCGTACAGCACCAGCTTCGGGGCGCGGAACGGGTACCCGGCTTTGCGGACCAGCGGCGCCCACGTCTTGTTCAGACAGGGCAGCAGCGCCCGGTAGTACCTCAGGATGGCGTCCTCGGAGAGCGGTTTGATCGCCGGTTCGACGCAGCGGACGGACCGGAGCTTGCCGACCGCGTAGAGCTTGTTCTGCTTGACGCGGACCGCATCCGGTACCGGCTTGACCGTGACCGTCACGGTGGGCTGCGGTGGCGCGGGCAACGGCGGCTCGGTCTGCTTCACCGACGGCCGGGCGAGCGGATTCGCCACCGTGTCGTCGTACGAGTCGATCAGCCGGACGCTGCCGTATCCCCCGGCGGCGACGGTGAGCAGGACCAGTACCGACAGGCCCGCGATCAACGGCTTCGAGAACCGCCGCGGCGGCTTCAGGTCGGGCGGTTGGGCGGAGAACTGCGGGGCGCCGCGGGTCGAGGCGGAGTGCCAGCCGACCGACTGGACGCCGCCGCGCTGAGTGGTCCGGGTAAGCGGCGTCGCCGATGCGCCCGGCATCGGCGCGGGCGGCGGCGTACCGAATCCGGTCTGCCCCGGCTCGGTCGGAAGCGGCGCGGCCTTGCGCAGCTTGGGATCCAGCGGTCGCCGGACGGGCTGCGCCTTGCCCAGGGCCAGGGGCTGACGGGTCGCCTGGCGGGGCGTTCCCGTGGTCCCGTCGGTCGACTCACCGGCGCCACCGGGGAGGAAGTGACCCGGACGGGGGGTCGCCGGGTCCGGCGTTGCGGGTGTCGGCTCGTCGGCCATCGCTCGTTCCCCAGTCCTCGTGTCTCAGCCGACCTGGCCGGCCGCTGCGACGAAAGTGTTGCAGGAACCCGGATCCGCCGCGCCGAAGCCTCGGCCCCGCCACAGCTCGACGCTCTTGCGGGACCCGTGGTCGCGCACCTTGTCCTTGCCGTCCTCGTCGCCGTAGTGCTTGCTGCGCCACTGGTACTCCGTGAGCAGCCGGCCGCGGATCGGGAACGTCCGCTGCTCCGCGCCGAGGAACACCGACGACAGACAGCTCGCCTGCAACGAGAGCCGGCGGAGCTGCTCGAGCCGGGCCGCCTCGGTGGGCGCGCTGTCGGCCAGGTTGTCGGACGCGGTGAAGATGCCGGTCAGGTTCTGCACGTGGACGCCGTAGACGTACCCGAGCGCGTCGGCCATGTCGACCCGGGTCAGCGCGTTGTTGCGCTCGTACTGGCCGGCCAGCTCCTGCCACGGCATCGCCACGCTGCCGCCGTCGGCCGGGCAGTACGAGGCGAGCTTCCGCTGCACGCCGCAGGCGGTCTCCTGGCCGTCGTCGAAGATGATCAGCCGTGGTGCCCGGAAATCGGCGCCGGCCTTGCGGACGGCCGGCTCCCACGCCTTGTTCAGGCAGGTCAGCAAGGTCTCGTAGTACGCGCGGACGTTGTCCTTCGAAGTCGGCCGGTACTGCGGCTCCTTGCAACCGACGGACGGCAACCGGCCCACGGCGTACAGCTTGTTCTGCCGGGTGAGCTCGGGATCCGAGACCGACTCGCCGGCCGCGTCGGTAGCCTGCGCGTCGGCGGGTACGTCGGTCGGCCGGAGGGACGGGGTCCCGAGCGGGTTGGCGACGAAGTCGTCGTAGGACGAAAGCAGCTGGGTCCCGAGCGCGACGCCGCCGCCGATCAGGACCAGGACGCCGGCCACGATCGCGGCGATGAGGGCCTTCGAGGTCTTCTTCGGCGCGAACGGCAGCGGATCGGGCGAGTACAGCGCCTTGAACGCGGCCGCGGCCTTGTCACCCGGTGGTGGCGGGCCGAGCCGGGACCCGCTGAGCAGCGGTGGTCCGTCGGGCGCGTTCGCCCCCAGCCGTGGCGTCGGCGCGGTCAGCGGAACCGTGCCAGGCCGCTGTTCGGGCTGCGCCGTCTCGGCCGGCACGGTAGTCGGTTCGGGCGCGTTGCCCGGCAGGAAATGACCGGGCTTCGGAGCCCCATCGGTTGCCATCAGTACTGCTTCTCCCCAGTTCGCGGCCGCACGGCCGGACCCACCCCAAAGAACGAACGCGGCCGCGCCACCCCCAGGCCGAACCGCCGGAGAATGGTACGCCCTCGGTGAGGTCCGGTAGTACTGGATTGCAGCTATCGACATCGGCGCCGGACAGAGCGGAGTACGGGATGAGCGTGCTGGACACCTTCGGACTACGGGATCGGCGAGCCCTCGTCACCGGTGGTAACCGCGGTCTCGGCCGAGCGTTCGCACTCGCGTTGGCCGAAGCGGGCGCCGACGTCGCGATCGCGGGCCGCGACGGCGACCGCAACGCGCAGGTCGCCGACGAGCTGACGGACCGCGGCCGCCGCGGGCTCGCGATCCAGGCGGACATCACCCGGCGGGACGAGGTCACCGCGATGGTTGCCGAGGTCACCGACGCGTTCGGCGGCGTCGACATCCTGGTGAACAACGCCGGACTGGCGATCCACCGACCGGCGCTCGAGGTCCCGGACGACGAGTGGCAGCAGGTGATCGACCTCAACCTGACGGCCCTGTGGAACACCAGTACCGCGGTCGCGCGCGGCATGATCGACGCCGGCGGCGGGGTGATCGTCAACGTGGGCAGCATGTCCGCACAGATCGTCAACCGGCCGCAGTGGCAGGCGTCGTACAACGCCTCCAAGGCCGCCGTCCACCACCTGACCCGCAGCCTGGCCGCAGAATGGGCCCCGCACAACATCCGCGTGAACGCGATCGCCCCGGGCTACGTGAAGACCGACATGGCCCCGGTCGACCGGCCCGAGTTCCGCCGGAACTGGATCCTCGACGCACCCCTCCAGCGCTACGCGACCCCCGAGGAGATCGCCCCCTCGGTCGTCTACCTGGCCAGCCCGGCCTCCGCCTTCATGACCGGCTCCGTCCTCCTCATCGACGGCGGCTACTCGGTGTACTGACCCCGGCCGCGCGTGATTGCCCACGGCAACCTGGACGCCGCTCCGAAAACCGGTTGCAGGCCGGACATCGGGACCGATTGGGTGCTGGGATGGACAGTTTCGCGCGGGCGGAGTACCCGTTGGCTTCGAAGTACGACTCCGAGTGGGTCCTTTCACTCGACATGGGGCCGCATCCGTTGTGGTTGCTGGAGGATCTGGCCCGGGACCTCGATCTGAAGCCGGGGATGCGGGTGCTCGATCTCGGCTCCGGGAAGGGGGCGACGAGTGTCTTCCTGGCCAAGGAGTTCGGCGTCCAGGTGTGGGCCGCGGATCTCTGGGTCGACCCGGGTGAGGCGGCGGCGAACTTCGCCGGGCTGGACATCTGCGCGGTGAAGGCGGAGGCGCACGCGCTGCCGTTCGCGCGCGGGTTCTTCGACGCGATCGTCTGTATCGACGCCTACGAGTACTTCGGCACCGCGGACGGGTACCTCGCGTACCTGACCGCCTTCCTCAAGCCCGGCGGCCAGCTCGGGGTGGCGACGCCGGCGCTTCGGCGGGAGGTCCGCGAGCTCGGCGAGATCCCGGCGCACATCAAGAAGGTCGTCGGCTGGGAGGCGATCGCCTGGCACACCGCGGACTGGTGGCGGTTCCAGTGGGAGATCACCGAGCTGGTCGACGTCACCGCGGCCCGGCTCCAGGAGACCGGCTGGCAGGACTGGTTGCTCTGGGCCCAGGCCACCTCCGCGTCCGGCGACACGCCCGATCCGGTGCTGGCGATGCTGGAGGAGGACCAGGGCGAGTACCTGACGTTCGCCCTGCTCAGCGCCCGCAAACGCGCCGCGTCCTGACCCCGTCGTCCGCCGGGCGAGTGGGGCGGGGTTGGTCCGGCGACGGCGCTGCGGAATGCTGGGGGCATGAGCTGGGCTATCTATGCGATGCGCGGGCCGGGTGGAGTGCGGCGGCTCGAGGAGATTCCCGAGGGCTACGAGCCGCCCTCCCTCGGGACCGCGGCGGACGTGGTCGAGGTGGTCCGCGAGGTGGTACCGACCGTGGACGCGAGCAAGCGGTCCTGGTTGCTGCTGCAGGGTGACGACCACGACTTCGAGATGTCCATCGGCAAGGGCGTCGAGATCCGCGACATCACCTTCTACCTGAACGACGGGCCGCGCTCGATCCCGCTGGTGATGGAGATCAGCCGCCGGCTCGGCGTGACACCGTACGACACCGAGTCCGGCGACTTCCTCACCGAGGAGTCCCGGCCGCCGGTCCCGCCGCCGCTGACTGAGGAAGAGATCAAGGCGAACAAGCCGAAGTGGTGGAAGTTCGGCCGCAAGTAGCCGAGTCGGTCAGGCCGGGCGGGTCGCGGTCAGGACGGCGATCTTGTTGATCCGGTGTTCGGGGTTGCCGAGGGCGTCCTTCCAGTAGTTGCCCTGGGCGTGGTCCTCGGGCGTCGCGCAGGTGGACAGGGTCAGCATCGCGCGGGTCGGCCGGATCCCGGGACGGCCCGGGACGGGTGCGTTCTGCGCGGCGATCTCGGCCGGGCGGCGGAACGAGATCGTCATCGTCCGCACGATCACGTAGTCGTACACCGTGCCGTCCGCGGTGACGAGGACGTGGTCGCCGGTACGGAGTTCCGGAAGACGGCCGAGCGGGCGGCCGTGGGTGGTGCGGTGACCGGTGACGATGAAGTTGCCGATCTCGCCCGGTCCGACGCCACCGCGGGGTCCGCGCGGTGAGGCGAGGACGCCGCGATCCTGGATGACGGTGCCGGGACGGTCGTCGGCGGTGCCGGTGTACGCGACGACGCGCATCCCGGCTCTGCGCAGCTTCGGGATGCTCACCCGGACAGCGGTCGCCGGCCGCCGTACCGAAGGCGTGACCGTCGGCGGCGAGGTCCTCCCGGGCGTCGATGGCGGCGGCGAGGTGGTCGGGCCGGTGGAGGGCGTGCTGGACCGCGTCGGCGGCGGAGTCCCGGCCGATGGTTGGTCCGCGACGTCGGAGCAGCCCACGGTGACGCTCGTGACGACGGCGGTCAGCGCGCACGCGCCGTACCAGCGCCTCAGCATGGATCGCACGCTAGGCCGCGGCGCCGAAAGCGGGGCGAAAGTCTCAGACCGGGGCGTGCTCCTTCAGAATCGCCATGAACTCGCGCATCCAGCCCGGGTGGTCGGGCCACGCGCGCCCGGACACCACGGTCCCGTCGACCACCGCGTCACCGTCGACCCACTCCCCACCGGCGACGTTGATGTCCGTCGCGAGCGCCGGGTACGCCGAGGTCTTCCGCCCGTCGAGCAGGCCGGCCGCGGCCGGGATCAGCGGGCCGTGACAGAGCTGCGCCACCGGTTTCGCCTCGCCGTAGAAGTGCTTCACGATCCGCTGGCAGTCCGGGTCGTTGCGGATGTACTCCGGCGCCCGCCCACCCGGGATCACCAGCGCCACGTAGTCCTCCGGGTCCACGTCCGCGAACGCCACGTCGGCCGGCCAGCTGTGCCCGGGTTTCTCGGTGTACGTGTCGAACCCGTCGACGAAGTCGTGCACCACGAACTGCAGCTTCTTCGCGGTCGGCGCCGCCACGTCGACCTCGTACCCTTCCTCCTGCAGCCGCTGGTACGGGTAGAACACCTCCAGCGTCTCCGCGGCGTCCCCGGTCAGCATCAGTACCTTCGGCATCACGCCCACCCCTTAGGAGTTAGCCCTTTTCGGCCAGCCTCCGCCGCCGTCCGACCCCGGTCAACCCCCTCGTTCCTCGATCAGGAGTGATGCGGGACCGAGTCGGAGGACGCCGTCGGTGAGCGGTTCGGTCCGGATGCCGCCGTGGCCGCGGAGGGCCTTGAACGCACCCTGGGCGACGGCGACGTCCATCCACGCGCAAGGGTTGGCCGGCCGATGCGCCTGGAACCGGACCGGGCCCGCACCGGAGTCCAGCGTGAACGCCTTCCCCGGGACGCGCTCGCCCGATGGCAGCCGGCGCACGGCGAGGGTGTCGACCGGGAAGCCGCGCACCACGACGTTGCGGCGGACGAGGTGCGGATCGGGGACGGCGGCCAGGCCGAGCTGGTCCGCCACGGTCGTGAGGGCGTCGGCGTCGAAGAACGTGACCGCGGCCCGGCGGTGGACGGGCTGGTTGAAGTAGCGGTCACCGACCAGCCCGAGGCCCGCGCGGACCGTCACCTCCTCGACGGCGCCGAGCCGGGGATCGGCCGCCGGACCGTCCTGCGGGCGGCCCTCGTAGGCGTGGACGGGCGACACGACCAGCGCGACGATCTCCACCTCCATCCCCTGGTTGTACCATCGGCGCGCCTCTGCGGACCGGGTTCGCCGGAGGGTGAAAGTGGAAGGTGATGATGAGCGTCGACCAGCTACCCGCCGAGCGGGACGAGTGCAAGCCGTGGTGCAGCCCGAAGCACTACCGGTTCTGCGGCGGGCCCTGCTGCCCTCATCTGCATCCCGAGGACGCGCAAGACAAAGACGCCAGGCGAGACCCGGCCCGCCCCTCTGGCCGCACTCGCACTGGCGTCTGAATCCACCTGAAGTGATGCACCCCGTCAGTGCCCAGGGGTACTCGGTCGCATGCGCCGGCAAGCTTGTGAACTGGATCACGCTCTACGGAACCGCTGGAGTCAGCGGCGGTTGGCGACCTCGAACGCGACCACGGCCGCGGCGACCGCGACGTTGAGCGACTCGACGCCGTTGGACAGCGGGATCCGCAGGTCGGTGTCGGTCCGGACCGAGATGCCGTGCGTCTCGCCGCCGAGCACGAAGACCGAGCGCGGCGCCAGGTCGGTCCGGAACAGCGACTGCCGGGACCGCGCGGACAGCCCGTAGACCTGGTATCCGGCCGAGCGCAGCGCGTCCACCGCGCCCTGGGCGGTCGGCGCGTTCACGATCGGCGCCTGGAACGCGATCCCGGCCGACGCCTTGATCACCAGCGGGCCCACGTGCGGCGTGCCGGCCCGCGGCAGGATCACGCCGTCGAACCCGGCACCGGTCGCGGTCCGCAGGATCATCCCGACGTTGCCGGGGTTCGTCACGCCGTCCAGCAGGAACACCTTGGTCGGCCGTTTGCCGCGAGCGCGGACGAAGTTCTGCAGCGGCGTCATCCGCGGCGCGTCCACGTCGGCGACGACGCCCTGGTCCTGCTTGCCGTTGCCGGCCAGCCACTTCACCCGGGTCGACGAGGCGCGCTCGACCGGCGTCCCGAGCCGCTTGGCCGTGGTCAGGATCTCGTCCAGCGAGTGGCCGCCGGCGTTGTCGGCGACGACCACCTTGGCGACCGACAGGGCCGGGTCGTTGAGCGCCTCGAGCACGGGTTTGCGGCCGTAGATGGTGATCCACTTGTCCCGCGGCGACAGCTCAGCCCGGTCCCCGCCCTCGTTCTTGCGCCGACTCACCGCGCCACCCTACCGCCGCCTCCCACCCACCTGACGCAAGTGATCGACGCGCGCCCGAGACGCCCGGGTACGTCGGGAGCCCGGACACGCACCACTCCACAACTTCTGCGGCCCGGCGACGGCTCACCGCGGGAGCCCGCGACGCGACGGCATAGCCGAGGTTAGTGAGTGCTGGCGGTCCGCCCGCTGAGACCGGGCGGTTTTCTGCCGTCCCGGCCAACCTCCGAGCCGGGAGCAGGCATCTGACTGTGCGTCACCACTCGCCGGGTGACACGACGCTTGGGGGACATGGGTGGGCTGGGACGACATGAGGTTCCACGTACTCGGACCGGTCGAGGTGGTCGCGTCCGGGCGCACCGTCGGTACGACGAGTCGCGGGCGGACCGTCCTCGCGGCCCTGTTGCTGCGCGCGAACGCCGCGGTGTCGCGGCACGAACTGGTGGACGCGGTCTGGGAGGACGAGCTGCCGGCCAACCCGGAGGCGGCCCTGCAGACCACAGTGTCGCGGCTCCGCTCCGCGTTGAACGGAGACCGCGACCTGATCCGTACCGAGCCGAACGGCTACCGGATCTGCGTCGGCGCCGAGCAGCTCGACCTGTTGCGGTTCCGGCAGTCGGTCGAGGAAGCGACCCGCCAGGGGGATCCGGCGACCCGGGTCCGGCAGCTGGTGGACGCGCTGGAGTTGTGGCGAGGCGATCCCCTCGGTGGGCTGCCCGCGTCGGCGCTGGTCCGGGACAACGCGCCCGCGCTGATCGAGGAACGCCTGCACGCGGTCGAGCTGCTGACGGCCGACCAGCTCGAGCTCGGCCGGCACGCGGAGATCATCGCGGAACTCACCTCGCTGGTCCGCCGGTACCCGGGCCGCGAGCGCCTGGTCGCGGCTCTGATGACAGCGCAGTACCGAGCCGGGCACCAGGCCGAGGCGCTCGCACTGTACGAGCAGGTGCGGATCCACCTGGCCGAGGAGTTCGGGGTCGATCCCTGTCCCGAGCTGCGCAGTCTCCACGAGACCCTGCTCCGTGGACCCAACCTCACGAACCTCCCGCTGCCCCCGGCCCTCCAAACGCTGCCCGGACAGACTCCCCTCGGCCAGGCACCACCGGCACGGGCAACATCGACGACCGACGATCTCCGGCCACGTCAGCTGCCGACCGACGTCGCCCGCTTCACCGGACGCGCATCCGCCCTCGCCGCCCTGGACGCGCTGCTCCCGAGCCCGGCCGCGCAGGACACGGGTACCGATGGTCCGCCGATCGTCATCGCGGCCGTCGACGGCACCGCGGGCATCGGCAAGACCGCGTTGGCCGTGCACTGGGCGCACCGCGTGCAGGCGTACTTCCCGGACGGCCAGCTCTACCTGAATCTGCGCGGCCACGGACCAGGTCTCCCGGTCGAGCCGTCGAACGCCGTGGAGACCATGCTGCGCTCCGTCGGTATCTCGGAGCAGCGGATCCCCTCGGACCTGGACGGCCGCTCCGCCTTGCTCCGGACCGTGCTGGCGGGCAAGCGGATGCTCGTCCTGCTCGACAACGCGCAGGACGCTGCCCAGGTCCGGCCGCTCCTTCCTGGGTCCGGCAGCCTCGTCCTGATCACCAGCCGGGTCCAGCTGCACGGGCTCGCGGTCCGCGAAGGCGCGCGCCGCTTGACCCTCGACCAGTTCCCGCGGACCGAGGGGATCGAGCTCCTCACCGGCATCATCGGCCCGCGGGCGCACCACGATCCCGCCGCCGTGGCAGAGCTCGCCGACTGCTGCAACGGCCTTCCGCTCGCCCTGGTGATCGCGGCCGAGCGCGCGACCCGGACACCGAACGCCCCACTCGGCGAACTCGTCGCCGAACTGTCCAGCGAGCGCCACCGGCTCGACGTCCTCGGCTGTGGCGACGACGCGACCGCGGATCTGCGCAGCGTCTTCTCCTGGTCGTACCGTGCCCTCTCCCCCGAACCGGCCGCGCTCCTTCGGCTGCTGGCGATCTTTCCCGGCGCCGATCTCGGCGTCCGCGGGGCGGCGGCGCTGGCCGGGGTACCGCGGGAGGAGGTGCAGCCGTTGCTCGATCAGCTGGTCGGTTCGAGTCAGCTGCACAACCGGCAACCTGGACGGTACGAGCTGCACGACCTGTTGCGGGCGTACGCGGCCGAGTTGGCGGATCAGCACGACTCGGCCCGGGTCCGTGAGACCGCGCTGCGCCGGGTGGTCGAGTGGTACCTGCACACCGCGGTGAACGCGCGGCCCTGGTTGCAGCCGAGCGAATCGCAGATCGCGGTGCCGAGGGCGACCGTCGTACCGCAGGGGTTCCCGGACGCGCGGGCCGCACTCGCCTGGCACGAGGCGGAGAGCCACAACTTCGTCGCGGTCGCGCGGCTGGCGTACGAGCTCGGGTACGACGCGCTGTGCTGGCGGATCGCCTACGCCACCTGGATCGGCCTGCACGTGTCGAACAGCTGGGAGGACCTGCTGACGCTGCACGAGATCGGGTTGTCGGCCGCCGAGCGCTGCGACGACGCGGTCGGCCGAGGACACATGCTGAGCGGACTGGGCAGCGCGAGTCGCGGACTCGGACAACTCGACGCGGCGATCGGCTACCAGCAGGAAGCGCTCCGCGTCTTCAAGGCAGCGGGCGACCTGGACGGCGAGGCCACGGCACTCAACAACCTGTGCGCGGCCTGCCGGGACGCCGGCCGGTACGACGAGTCCCTCATGTACGGGCGGTGCGCACAGGCGATCGACAAGGCGGCCGGCGAGGTCGGCAACACCGCGATCTCCACGTTCCAGATCGCCCGCACCCTGATCGCGGCCGGACGGTACGCCGAGGGCGTCGCTGTCGGCACCGAGGCACTGGAGCTCTTCCGCAAGGTCGCACACCGCCGGGGCGAGGCCCGCGCGCTGCACGAACTCGCGACCGCGTACGCCGGGCTCGGCCGCTACCGGACCGCCACGGAGTCCACACGCGACGCACTGCGCATCCTGGGTGAGCTGGGTGATCGCGCGCATCAGGCGTCGGCGCTGAACCAGCTCGGCGATCTCCTACTCGCGGACGGCCGCTCGGACGAAGCGGAAGCCGCATGGCAGGACGCGCTGACTCTCCTGCAGCTCATCGGCGACCCCACGGCGACCCGGGTCCGTACCAAGCTGCTCCGCGCGGCCGGCTGACTACAGCAGCGCGCCGGTGTCGTCGGAGCCGAAGTCCCAGAGCCCGGTGAGCGTCGGGTCCTGCCGGAGCTTGGCGAGGGCGCGGCTGGTCTGGCTCTTGACCGTGCCCACCGAGCAGCCGAGCGCGTCGGCGGTGGCGGCCTCGGTCAGGTCCTCGAAGTACCGCAGCACGACCATCGCCCGCATCCGGCGCGGCAGCCGGGCCAGCGCCGCGAGCAGGGCCGCACGCCGGTCGCTCGCCTCGTACTCCCCGGTGACCGGCCGCTCCGGCACCACCTCGGCCGTGAACTCGCGCTTGCCGCGTTTCACCCGCCAGCCGGCCCGGAACGTGTTGACCAGCACCCGGCGGACGTACGCGTCCGGGTCGTCGGCCTCGATCCGGTGCCAGGACCGCCAGGCCTTCGCCAGCGTGGTCTGGACCAGGTCCTCGGCCAGCCCGCGGTCCCGGGTGAGCAGGTACGCGGTGCCCAGCAGCTGCCGGTACCTGAGCGTGACGTAGTCGGTGAAGTCGACGGTGACCGTGGCCGGGCGGATCCCGACCCCGGCGAGGTGGGCGACGGTCTGGGCGCTCACAGTTACCTCCTGGAGTGAGCGGTGTGCTCATCCTGAGGATTCCGGCTGCCGCTTTCACCTCGCTGTCACTCGGCTCTCAACCGCGACAGAGCGGTCAGAACAGCCGGCCGACCTGGTCCGCGGCCGGCTCCTCCAGGCCCAGCAGCGCCTGCTTGCGCCGCAGCCCGCCGGCGTACCCGGTGAGCTTGCCGTCCTTCCCGACGACCCTGTGACAGGGCACGACCACGGACAGCGGATTGCGCCCGACCGCCTGGCCGACGCGCTGCGCGAGAGACCGATCACCGAGGCGCTGCGCGATCTCCCCGTACGTGGTGGTCGCGCCGTACGGGATCTCCGCGAGCAGCGCCCAGACCCCGCGCTCGAACTCGTCCCCCACCGCCCGCAGCGGCAAGTCGAACGACTCCCGCCCACCGTCCAGGTACTCCGCCAGTTGCCGCGCCGCCGTGGTCAGGACGGGGTCGGACTCGACCACGACCTCGTCGCCCAGGTGTGCCGGGTCGGGCTTGACCCAGTGGCCCGGGAAGTAGACCCCGGCGAGCGCGTCCCCGGACGCGACCAGGGTGACGTCGCCGAGCAGGGTGGTCGTGACGATCGCGTGCCGGTTCCGCATGGTGCACTCCTCGCATTCGCTGTGCTGTCTCCGGGAGTGGAACGCGCTCCGGGCCCACCGTGTGAGGCCGGCCAGTACCCGTACCGAGGGTCAGGTGCTGAGCTCTTCACAGAGGTCCCAGGCGGCCTGACGGAGCAAGGCCGCGGTGTCGGCGTCCACACCCTTCGCCACCACGTCGAGGCCGACCGGGTCCTCGCCGAGGAGGCTGACGAGGAAGACACACGCCGCGAGGTACGTCCCGGCGGGTGCGGGGTGGCTGTTGTCGGCGTCGTGCAGGAGCGGGTGGTCGTACCTGGCCAGGAACCGCTCCCAGACCATCCCGACCGGGACGACGGTCGCACCGACCTCGGCACCCACACTCGCGTACGCCGTGGTGATCGCCTGCTGGGCTTCGGGGGCGTTCCGGCGGGCCCAGGTCAGGTAGAGCGCCGTCGTCGCGCCGGCCGCCTCGATAGCGGTGTGGAAGTCGCGGACGCTGTCTTGCATCCGGGCCGCGTTCGTGACCGGCAGCGTGCTCTGCTCCTGCAGGACCACGGTGTCGTACTCGCCGTCCGCGATCGCCGCGAGCGCCGTCCCGGCGTTGAGGTGCTGGCGCAGCGACGCGCCGCCCGCGGAGATCAGCCGGTGCTCGATGGTCGTCCCGCGCTGCGCGGCCAACTTGGTCAGGAGTCCGGGCAGGTTGTTCCGCGAGGTGAAGCTGTTGCCGACGAACAGGATCCGCACCGCCCGACCGTACTACGCGAACCCGCCGCGTGACCCGGTCCGGCTACCGGACGTTGACAGGGCATGAACATTCACGGGGACATCACCACCGAGCCGCCCGCTCCGGATCCGGGACTGGCGGCCGCGACCCTGGCCGCCTTCGCCCACCGGCACGAGGTGGTCCACCTGCTGTACGCCGCCCAGAACGAGGCCGACGCGCTGCACCGGATCGCCGACCTGCTCCGGGTCGACCAGACCACCGTCCACCGCATCCTCGACCAGCCCCTGCGCAGCCTGCTCCCCGAGCACCGCGTCACCCTCGACCACCTGGCCGCCCAGCCCGGCTACCCCCAGGCACCTGCCGCGCCGGCCTTGACGCCCGCGGGCCAGCCCGCCGAGCCGGTCGTCCCGCCCGGCCGGCCCGCACACACGTCCACCGGTCAGCCCGTGCTCACGCCCAGTGGTCAGCCCGTGCTCACGCCTGGCGGTCAGCCCGTCGCGGGCCCGCCGGCCGCCGACTGAGATCAGTCCGGCGGGTTGCCCCGGTGGTCGACCTCGGCGACGAAATCCTCGGCCAGCCGCCGGAGCTTGACGTTGCGCTGCTGCGACAGCCGGGTCAGGAACGCGAACGCCCGCTGGTCGGTCAGCTGGTACCGCTCCATCAGGATCCCGATCGCCTGGCCGATCGTCCGCCGGGTGCGCAGCGCCTCCCGCAGGTTGTGGACCTCCAGCGCGTACGAGATCGCCAGCGCCGACTGGTGCCGGAACAGCTCTCCGATCGAGCCGAGATCGGCGAAGGCGCCGAGCGTGCGCGAGTACAGGTTCAGCGCACCCTGGGACTTCGGCGCGTCGAAGAGCCGCAGCCCGGCCTGGGCCTGGATCCCGTCGGCCACCGCGACCGCGGCGTACCGCGGGAACCGGTCGTCGGCGGCCAGATCCGGCGACACCACGTGCACCGTGTCGACGGCGGCCTGGTAGCACGGTCCCTCCTGGAGCTCGTACTGGGCCTTGTCCAGTTCCCACAGCAGGGCGGCGGTCGGACCGGCCGTCTCCAGCCGGCCGTCGGCGTGCTTGACGGTGATGCTGGCATAGTCCACCGAGGGCAGGACCTCGACCGCGGCCGCCGTGATCCGGCTCAGCGTGTGGTCCAGGTCGCCCGGGGTCAGTGACGAGGACAGCCGTTGCGCTGCCGACACCAGTCCCTCGTCGTCCATGGCCGCCGGGTACCCGGATCACGGCCGAGCTAACAGGTCAGCCCTTCACGCCGGTCAGGGTGACGCCTTCGACGAAGTACCGCTGGAGGACGAAGAAGATTCCGATGATCGGCAGGATCACCACCAGCGACGCGGCCATCAGGTACCCCCACTGGGCCGTGTAGGTGCTCTGGAATCCGGCCAGGCCGAGGGCGAGGGTGAACTTGCTGTCCGAGGTCAGGTAGAGCAGTGGGCCGAGGAAGTCGTTCCAGACCCCGATGAAGGTGAAGATCACCACCACCACGACGACCGGTTTCGACAACGGCATGATGACGCCCCAGAACACCTTCCACGGGGTCGCGCCGTCGATGTAGGCCGCCTCGTCCAGCTCGTACGGGATGCTCAGGAAGAACTGCCGGAACAGGAAGATGTTGAACACCCCGCCGCCGGCGCCCGCGAACCAGGCCGGCACGGTGAGCGGGACGAACGTGTCCAGCGCGCCGATCGACCCCCACATCACGAAGGTCGGGATCAGCGTGACGGCGTACGGCAGCATCACGCCGGTGAGCAGCAGCCCGAAGATCAGGTTCCGGCCGCGCCAGCGCAACCGGGAGAAGCTGAACGCCGCCAGCGCGCAGGTGATCACGGTCCCGGTCACGACGATCACCTCGATGATCATCGTGTTCAGGAAGTACCGGGCGAACGGCTGCGCGGTGAGCGCCTCGGCGAAGTTCGACCAGGCGAACGGCCGCGGGATCCACTCCGGCGGGGAGACGAAGATCTGGTTGTCGGTCATCAACGCGCTGCGGACCAGCCAGAGGAACGGCAGCAGCATCAGCAGGCCGCCGGCGGTCAGCACGATCCAGATCACCGACCGGCGGCCCACCTGTCCGAGCCCGACCGGCCGTGGTGCCTGCCGGCGGCGCGGCGCCCTGGTCCGCGGCGGCTCGGGCCCGGCGGACGCCGGGGCGGCCGGGGCTTCCACGGGGTTCATCGAGCGCCTCCGATCTCGTAGTACACCCAGCGGCGGGCGTTGCGGAACAGCAGCACGGTGATGACGAGCACGATCACGAACAACACCCACGCGAGCGCGCTGGCGTACCCGATCTCGCTGTCGGTGAACGCCTTCGTGTACAGGTAGTACAGGTAGAACTGGGTGGCGTTGTTCGGTCCGCCGCGGGTCATCACGTACGCCTGGTTGAACACCTGGAACGTGCCGATCACCCCGGTCACCAGGTTGTAGAAGATCACCGGCGTCAGGAACGGCAACGTCACGTGCCGGAACCGCGCCCACGTCCCGCCGCCGTCGATCGCGACCGCCTCGTACAGGTGCCGTGGTACACCCTGCAGCCCGGCCAGGAAGATCACCATCGCGTTGCCGAAACCCCAGGTGCTCATGATGATCAGCGACGGCACCGCGGTCCGTTCGCCGTAGATCCAGCTCGACGTCGGCAGGCCACCCTGGCGGAGCAGGCTGTTCAGCAGGCCGAAGTCGGGGTTGAAGATCCAGATCCACAGCACCGAGCTGGCCACGGCCGGCACCAGCGTCGGCAGGTAGTACACGGTCCGCCAGAACGACTTGCCGCGGATGCCCTGGTTGACCAGCAGCGCGACCACGAAGCCGATCAGCAACGTCAGCGGCACCACGCCGAGCGTGTAGTACGTGGTCACGTTCAGCGACTTCCAGAACAGCGGGTCGTTCGCCAGCCGGTCGTAGTTGCCGAGGCCGACGAACCGGGCGGGCGCCCCGATCCGCCAGTCGGTCAGGCTGAACACCAGCGAGGCCACCATCGGGCCGATCGTGAAGATCCCGAAGCCGAGGATCGCCGGCGCCGCCAGCAACAACCCCCAGCGCCGCTCGGACTGGGCCAGGTCGGGCGAACGCCGCCACCGCCGACCGGCCGGCGGCCCCGTGGCCACCGCCGGATCCGCGGTCGCCATCAGGTGCCGTCGGTCGGGTAGGCGCCGCGGAGCAGTCCGCCGTTGAGCTTGGCGGCCAGCGGCTTGAGCACCTCGGCCGCGGGCGTCCTGCCCTGCTGGATGACCTCGATCGCCGGCGTCAGCACCTTGTCGATCGCCTCGATGTTGCGCAGCTTCTGGTAGAAGTACGGCGCCGAGTTCTTCATCGTGTAGTCGATCGCCGCGGTCCGGTACTCCGGCGGGTGTGCGTCGTTCTTCGTCCACACGTCGATGTCGGCCTGGTCGGTGTAGTACCGCTTCTCCAGCGGCATCCACAGCCCCGAGGCGAACAGGTCCACCTTGGTCGGGTTGTCGTGGTACAGGTACAGCTCGACCGCTTCCTGCTCGTGCTTGGTGGAGGAGAAGATCGCGGTCGCGCCGCCGAGCGTGATCGTCATCGGCTTCTCGTACTTCGGCAGCACGCCCATCCCGAAGTCCAGGTCGCCCTGGCTCAGGTCGAGCAGCGTCCACTGGCCGTCGATCACCATCGCGACCCGGCGGGTCTTCAGCTGCACCGTGGTACTCGGCGCGTTGTTGCCCAGTTGCGCGGGGGTCGGCGCGACCCGGTGCTCGAACATCAGGTCCGCGAGGTCCTGGAACACCTTGATCGCCTCAGGGGTGTCCAGCATGCTCCTGGTCGCGGCCTCGTCGGTGAAGTTGATCCCGCGGCTCAGCAGCAGCGGCTGCCAGACGGTCGCGCCGAGCCCGGCCGAGGCGCCGTACTGGCGGATCCGCTTCGGGTCGAAACCGTCCTCGTCCGGGTGCTTGCCGTTCTGGTCGACGGTGAGCTTGTACGCGGTCTCGACGAACGTGTCCCAGCTCCACGCCTGCTCCGCCTCGGCCGGTGGCGGGCTCACCCCGGCGTCGGCGAAGGCGGCCTTGCTGTACCAGAGCGACATGATCTCGTTCGCGCTCTGGGTGCCGTAGGTCTTGCCCTTGTCCCACCAGAAGTAGGCGCCGGGCAGCCGGTTCGCCAGGTCCGGGTACTTGTCGAAGTACGGGTAGAGGTTGACCAGCTTGCCCTGCTCGGCCAGCCGGTACCCCATCGGCGACTGCATGTAGCACAGGTCGGGCTGGCGGTTGCTGGCCACCAGCGCGTTCAGCTTGGTGTCGTAGTCGGCCGGGGTGTAGACGGGTTTGACGGTGGTGCCGGACCTCTCCTTCTCGAAGTCCGCGAGCATCTTCGCGATCGCCTTCTGCTCGGCCGTCGAACCCCAGAACATGAACTGGAGTTGCTTGCCCTCGGCATCGGATCCGGAGCTGTCCAGGCCCTTGCCGCCGCAGCCGGCGAGGCCGGCGACGCCACCCAGGGCGGCGAGCTGGAGCAGCCGGCGGCGGCCGATCGGGGTCGGTGCTGACATGGTCCCTCCTCGGTGGTGTGGTTCAGCGGCCGAACTCGGCGACGTCGACGCGCGTCCAGCGCTCGAACGAGGCGATCGTGGCCTGGGCGATCTGCAGGGCGCGCCGGCCCGCGGCCGCGGGGACCGGGGGCGGGTCACCGGCCCGGAGCGCGGTCAGCACCGCCTCGACGTGCCGGTCGAAGGTGCCCTCGAACGACCGGGCCTCGTCGTTGAAGTAGCCCGGCTCCCAGACCCGGGTGGTCTCGTCGCCGGCCCGGGACAGCGTCAGCCGGCGGATCGTGTCGTGCACGGTGGCCCGGCCGGTCGTGCCGTTGACCTCGATCAACTGGCTGTCCGGATACGCGTACGACGAGTCGTAGCTGCCGAGAACGGTGCCGACAGCCCCTGATTCGAAGGACAGCGCGAGCGCGACCGTGCTGTACGCGCCGTAGGTCTTGTCGGTCAGCTGGGCCGCGACGGTCCGGATCGGGCCGCCGAGGTGTTCGAGCATGTCGAAGCCGTGGCACTGGGTCTCGATCAGGTTCGCGTGCGGCGACGGACCACGGTTCGCCTCGCCACCGAACCGCCAGGTCAGGAACACCAGGTCACCGAGCTCACCCGCGTCGATCGCCGCCTTCGCGCGGACCACCGGTTCGGCGTACCGGTGGTTGAAGTTGATCCCGAAGAAGAGGTCCCGTTCGGCGGCCAGTGCGAGCAGTTCGTCCGCCTCGGCCAGGTCGAACACCAGCGGCTTCTCCACCAGCAGGTCGACCCCGGTCTCGATCAGGGCGCGGGTCGGGGCGAAGTGCTCCTCGTTCGGCAGACAGACGGTGACCAGGTCGGGCCCGGTCTCTTTCACCATCGCGGCCAGATCGGTGTATCCCGCGGTGCCGTACTCCGCGGCCCGGCGAGCGGCCGACTCCGGTGTCCGGGCGGCGATCGCGACCAGCTCGCAGTCGGGCCGGCGGGAGAAGATCCGGGCGTGCTGGCGGCCCCAGCCACCGGCGCCGACGACGGCGATGCGCAGCTTGTCGGTCATGCGGCCGGCTCCTGGGTGACGACCACCTTGCCGGTCTCGCCCGCGAAGAACAGCCGGAACGCCTCGTCCACCTCGGTCGCGGGCACGCGGTGGGTGATCACCTGGCCGATGTAGTCCTGGTGGCGCCGCAGCAGGTCGAGGTTCTCCGGCAGCTCGTCGAAGCGGAAGTACTCGCTGCCGACGACCGCACGCTCGGGGGCGATCAGGTCGGCCGACACGTTCAGCGTGATCCCCTCGCCGTGGCCGACGCAGATCAGGCCGCCACGTTTGCTGCTGGCCGCGAGTGCGAGGGTCCGGGCGGCTTCCTTGCCGGACGAGTCGAAGCTCATGTCCGGCGCGGCTCCGGCGATCCCGGCCTGGTCGTCGGCCGCGAACGTGACCGCGCCGAGGTTCTCGGCGAACTTGCGCCGCCAGCCGCTGACGTCGGACAGGTACACCGGGAAGTCGGTGCCGTACCGGACCTTGGCCATCACCAGCAGCCCCAGTCCGATCGGACCGGCGCCGGCCACGAAGATGCTCTCGATGTCGGGCCGGAGCAGCGCCGCCCGGCCGAGTGCGTGCGAGCTGGTGCCCATCACGTCGAGCAGCATCGTGGCCAGGCCGAGGTCCAGGTCGTCGCCGATCGGGAAGAAGTTGGTCTCGTGCACCAGCGCGTACGGGCCGTACCCGCCGTCGGTCGACTGGCCGACGTCGGCGCGCTTGGCGAAACACTGGTTGGTCGCACCGACCAGGCAGCTGCGGCACTCGCCGCAGTAGTCCATCAGGTAGATGACCCCTCGGGTCCCGACCGGCACCGACGAGCCCGGGCCCGCCTCGGCGACGACGCCGGCGGCCTCGTGCCCGGGGACGATCGGGCTGCCGTCGTAGTACTCGTGCCGGTCGGTGCCGCAGATCGCATTCGCGGCGATCCGGATCCGGAGTTCTCCGGGGGCGGGGTCGCGGTAGGTGTGATCGGCCCACTCGATCACGGCGTTGCCGCGGAATCGGGGAACGAGAGCGGAAACGGGCACGCCAGACTCCTTCGCTCAGCAGCGCGGACAGGTCGCCGAAACATCCCGGCAACATGTTTCCTCACTGTAGGGACAGTGGCTGCGATGGTCAACACTCAAACGACCCAGCAGAACGGAAACGAGCCACCGGGCGGGTACAGTTGTTTCCGGAAACGAATCCGGGAGGTCGGTTGAAGGGCGAACGTCGGGCCACGGTCCGCGATGTCGCGGCACGGGCGGGGGTGTCCCCGGGCACCGTGTCGAAGGCGCTGAACGGGACCGGCCAGATCAGCGAGGCGACCCGGGAACGGATCCGCGCGGCGGCCGAGGAGATCGACTTCCGGCCGAACGCGCTGGCCCGGAGTGTGTTCGAGCGGCGCAGCTACACGGTCGGGATGATCACCACGGACAGCTTCGAGCGGTTCAGCGTGCCGGTGATGCTCGGCGCCGAGGACGCGCTCGGCGCCGGCCGGATCTCGGTGTTCCTCTGCGACAGCCGCGGCGACCCGATCCGGGAGCGGCACTACGTCGACGTCCTGCTCGGCCGCCGGGTCGACGGGTTCATCGTCACCGGCCGCAGCTCGAACCGGCGACCGCCGCTCGCGGGCGCCGGCGACGTCCCGGTGGTCTACGCGCTCACGCCGTCCGCGGACGAGGCGGACTGCTCGGTGGTCGTCGACGACACCACCTCGGGCAGCGTCGCGGCCGAGCACCTGCTCCGGATCGGCCGGACCAGGATCGCCCACGTCACCGGACCCGACCACTTCGACGCGACCAAACGCCGGTACGACGGGTTCGCGGCCACGCTCGCCGAAGCCGGGGTCGAGCCGACCGGGAACGCGATGTTCGGCGGCTGGACCGAGGCGTGGGGCCGGCAGGCGACGCATATCCTGCTGCGCGCGCATCCCGAGATCGACGCGATCCACTACGGCAGCGACCTGCTCGCCCGGGGCGGCGCGGACGCCCTGCGCGAGGTCGGCCGCCGGATCCCCGAGGACGTGGCGATCACCGGTACCGACAACTGGGAGCTGATCGCCGAGGGCGCGCGGCCACCGCTGACGTCGGTGGACCTGCGACTCGCCGACGTGGGCCGGGTGGCCGCCCAACGACTGCTCGACGCGATCGAAGGGCGGCCGCACTCGGGGCTCGAGCAGGTTCCCTGCCAGCTCGTGGTCCGCGCGTCCACCGACGAGACGGCTGGCTGACTCAGCCGAGCAGCGGAAGCCACACCTTCATCGGACCCACCTCGCGGTTCGCCCACTGGTAGTACGGCACCGCCCGCACCGGGACCGCGTCACCGAGCGGCGCGGGTTCCTCGGCGTACAGGCCGTCGGGCACCGTCTGCACGGCACCGGTCGCCTCGATCGCGGGCGGCCCGTCCGTCGTCGGCCGCTCGGTCAGCCGTGTGCCCGTGAGGACCAGGTCGTCGACGATCACCCCGTCCGGTTGGTCGACCTGCTCGACCGTGTACAGCAACGGGCCGCGGCAGATCGCCACCGAGCCCCGGATCCCCTCGACCCGGGGATGCCCGTGCACCAACCACGGCGCCATCGGCAGCGACACGACGAGGCGGTCCCCCGGCTGCCAGACCCGGCTCACCTTGGCGTACGACCCCGGTACGCCGGGCACGACGTCGTCCTGGACGGTCACCTCGGCACCGTGCGCCCAGGCCGGAATGCGAACCGCGATCCCCGCTTCCGCCGACGGCGCCTCTGTCACGGTGACCACGACGCGACCGCTCACCGGGTAGTCGGTCGCGATGTCGAGCTTCAGCCACCCGGACTCCAGCTCCACCTCGACCGAGCCCGCGGCGTACTGGTGGAGTTGCACGGCCGAGGTGGTCGAGGTGGCGACGTAGTGCTGGAGCGAGGCGAACGTACGCATCAGGTTGGTCGGGCAGCAGCTGGTCCCGAACCAGGGCTGCCGGCCGTTGCTCGGGGCCCGGTTGTCGGCGTCGTCGGAGTTCGCCCGGACCTGCAAGGCGTTCACGTAGAAGTACTTCGACCGATCGAGCGAAACCCCTGGCAGGACAGCGTTGTAGAGCTGCCACTCCATCAGCTCGGCGTACTGCGCCTTGCCGGTCGCGAGCAGCAACCGCCAACTCCACTGCAGCCCCGCGACGGCCGCGCACGTCTCGCCGTACGCCACGTCGGCGGGCAGCTCGTACGGATTGCCGAAGGCCTCGCCGTCCCACCGGCTGCCGAGTCCGCCGTTGACGTACATCTTGGTGCCGACCATGTTCCGCCACTGCGTCTCGAGCTTGCCGAGCAGGTCGGTGTCGCCCGTCTCGATCGCGACATCGGTCGCACCGGCGGCCAGGTACACGGCCCGGACCGCGTGGCCCTCCGGCGCCGTGGTCTCCCGGACCGGGATCCGGTCGGAGAGGTAGGCCGCGCGATGAGCGTTGCCCGGGGCAAGCAACGACCGGCCGTGCGCGTCCACGAAGTACGAGGCCAGGTCGAGGTACCGGCGCTCGCCCGTCGTCCGGTACAGCTCGACCAGCGCGAGCTCTGCGACCGGGTGCCCGCAGAACCCTTCCCGCCGGCCGGGCCCGAGGCCGAACTCACGGTCGAGGTGGTCGGCGGCCCGGCGGGCGACGTCGAGGAGCTCGGTCCGCCCGGTCGCCCGGTACTGCGCGACGGCGGACTGGATCATCGCGCCCATGTTGAAGATCTCGTGGTCGAAATCGAGCTGCCCGTACCGCTGGTCCCGCTTGCCCAGCTGCACGAACGTCCCGAGGTAACCGTCCTCGGCCTGCGCCGCGGCGATCACCTCGGTGTACGACTTCAGCCACTCGGCGAGCCGGTCGTCCTCGGTCCGCGCGGACTCCCAGGCGACGGCCTCCAGCCACTTGTACGCCTCGCCGTCCTCGTAGTTCGGCCCGTGGTACTCGGCCCCGACGGCGCCGCGCGCGACGTTGCGGTAGTTCTCCCAGGCCTGCTGCTCGTCGAGGTGCTCGGCGCCTTCGGGGATCGACACGGCCGCGTTGCTCGCCTGCACCTCCCCGAGGAAGCTCCCGGCCAGCCGCACCGCCCGCAGCGGGACCGGCCGGAGCACCGTCCCGGCCACCGGCGCGGCCGGCCCTTGCCCGACGGACCCGAGCCCAACAGCTTGCACAGACGACATCAGCACGCTCCTCACGAAGGGGGAAGATCACCGCAGCACCCCAGATCCTGACAAACCCGACCGGCGAAGGCAACATGTTGCCGCGTTTTTCCTGTCGCCGAGTTCTCACAGCTTTCTAACGCGTTCGGAGTCTTGATCGGCCCTGACCGGCGGGCAGAGTTGCCGCATGTCCAGCACTGACGAGCTCGCCGTTCCCGCCTGTGTCGACGGGCCCGGGAAGACGGCCGCCACCCCCTCGGGCCTGACCGGATGGTTGCTGCAGCACCGCGTGCAACCGGTCGGGCCGGAAGCCGACGAGGGGCACGCCACGCCGCAGTCCTGGTGGAAGGTGATGTGCCTGACCGGTGTCGACTACTTCTCGACGCTGTCGTACCTGCCCGGCATCGCGGCCCTCGCGGCCGGCGCCCTGTCCCCGCTGGCCACCCTGCTGATCGTCGCGCTGACGTTGCTCGGCATGCTGCCGATGTACCGGCGGGTGGCCCGGGAGAGCCCGCACGGCCAGGGTTCGATCGCGATGCTGGAGAACCTGCTGCCGTTCTGGCGCGGCAAGCTGTTCGTCCTGGTCCTGCTCGGTTTCGTGGCCACCTCGTGGATCATCACGATCACGCTCTCCTCGGCCGACGCGACCGTGCACCTGCTGGAGAACCCGTACGCCCCGGACGCGCTGCACGGTCACCAGGTGCTCGTCACCGTCGTCCTGCTGCTGGTCCTCGGCGGGGTGTTCCTGCTCGGCTTCAGCGAGGCGGTCGGCGTCGCGATCCCGCTGGTCGGCATCTTCCTGGCCCTGAACGCGGTGGTCGTCGCCGTCGGCCTGTACGACGTGCTGACCGAGCCGGCCGCGTTCTCCACCTGGGTGGACGCGCTGACCGAGGGCGGCGGCGGCTTCGGCGGGATCGTCGGCCCGGCGATCGTCGCGTTCCCGTTGCTCGTCCTCGGGCTGTCCGGGTTCGAGACCGGGGTGAGCATGATGCCGCTGGTCGCCGCCGACGGCGAGACCGCGGAGCGCCGGCTCGCGGACCGGATCCGCAACACCAAGAAGCTGCTCACCGCGGCCGCGCTGATCATGAGCGTCTACCTGCTCGCGACCAGCTTCATCACCACGGTGCTGATCCCCGCGGACGAGTTCGAGCCCGGTGGCGCCGCGAACGGCCGGGCGATGGCGTACCTCGCGCACGAGCACCTCGGCGAGGTGTTCGGCACGGCGTACGACCTGAGCAGCATCCTGATCCTCTGGTTCGCCGGCGCCTCCGCGATGGCCGGGCTGATCAACATCGTGCCGCGGTACCTGCCCGGGTACGGCATGGCGCCGGAGTGGGGCCGCGCGGTCCGGCCGGTGGTGCTCGTCTACACCGGGATCAGCATCGCGATCACGATCGCCTTCGGGGCCGACGTGGACGCGCAGGCCGGGGCGTACGCGACCGGGATCCTGGCGATGATGGTGTCCGGCGCGGTCGCCGTGACGATCTCGGCCGCCCACCGCCGGCAACGCCGCCAGACCCTCGCCTTCACGGTGCTCAGCCTGGTGCTGCTGTACGCGCTGGTGGAGAACATCATCGAGAAGCCGGACGGGATCGCGATCTCCGGGCTGTTCGTCGCCGGCATCGTCGTCGTCTCGCTGGTCTCCCGGGTGGCCCGGACCACCGAGCTGCGGGCCGACCGGATCGAGTTCGACGAGACCGCCCGGCGGTACCTGACCGAGTCGATCGCGACCGACGGCACGCTCAACCTGATCGCGAACCGGCGGCAGGCCGGCGATGCCGCCGAGTACGACGCGAAGGAGGCCGCGGTCCGCGAGACCGACCCGGTGCCCGGCCAGACCGACGTGCTGTTCCTGGAGATCGACGTCGCCGACCCGTCCACGTTCAGCGACGTACTGCGGGTGCACGGGGTCGAGGTGGCCGGTCACCGGATCCTGCGGGTGCAGAGCCCGGCCGCGCCGAACGCGATCGCGGCGATTCTGCTCACCCTCCGCGACACCACCGGGGTCCGGCCGCACTGCCACTTCGAGTGGTCCGAGGGGAACCCGCTGACGCACCTGTTCCGGTACCTGATCCTCGGCCACGGCGACACCGCCCCGGTGGTCCGCGAGATCATCCGCCAGCACGAGCCGGACCCGGCCGCGCGGCCCGCGATCCACGTCGGCTGAACCGCCGGGTGTCCAGGATCGGTCACCGCGGCGGACGACCCCGGCGAACGTGTCGTAGGTTGACTGGCCATGGCTATGTTCGATCTTTCCCTGGAGAAGCTGCGGGAGTACCGGCCGGACGTGACGGTGCCCGCGGACTTCGAGGAGTTCTGGCGGTTGTCGATCGAGAAGGCGCGGACCGAGGACCTGGCCGCGCGCTTCGAGAAGGTGGACAACAAGCTGGCCGTCATCGACACCTACGACGTCACCTACTCGGGGTTCGGCGGGACCCGGGTCAAGGGCTGGCTGCACGTCCCGGCCGGCGCGACCGGTCCGCTGCCGACCGTGGTGCAGTACCACGGGTACTCCGGCGGCCGGGGCTTCCCGCACGCGACCACGCTGTGGGCCCAGGCCGGGTACGCGCACTTCGTGATGGACACCCGCGGGCAGGGGTTCTCCTCCGGTGGCGGCAGCAGCACCCCGGACGACTCGCCGTACGCCGGGCTGAACCACACCCCCGGATTCATGACCGCGGGGATCACCGACCCGGAGACCTACTACTACCGTCGCGTGTACGTCGACGCCGTCCGCGCGCTCGAGGCGGTCCGGACGTCACCGCTGGTCGACCCGGCGAAGATCCTGGTCACCGGCGGCAGCCAGGGCGGCGGCATCTCGATCGCGGCGGCCGGGCTGGCTCCGCTGGCGGGGATCGACCTGGTCGGCTGCGCGCCGGACGTGCCGTTCCTGTGCAATTTCCAGCGTGCGCTGCGGATCACCGACAAGGACCCGTACCACGAGATCACCCGGTTCCTGCAGGGCTTCCGCGAGTTCGTCGAGCCGGCGTACCGGACGCTGGACTACTTCGACGGCGTGAACCTCGGCCGGCTGGCGAAGGTCCCGGCGCTGTTCTCGGTCGCGCTGATGGACCAGACCTGCCCGCCCTCGACCGTGTTCGCGGCGTTCAACTCCTTCGGTACCGCGGCCGGCGCCGAGGTCGCGAAGGACATCAACGTCTACAGCTACAACGGTCACGAAGGCGGCCAGGCGTACCAGCACGACGCGCAGCTGGACTGGTTCGCCGACGTCTTCGCCAAGGCCTGACCCGGCCGGGGCCCCGCCGCTCGCGCCGCGGGGCCCCGGTGGTCAGGTCGTCAGGGTCTCCTCGTTGAAGAGGGCGACCTTCAGCGCACCGGTCTCGGCCGGCCGGGCGAACGTGTCGTACGCGTCCTGCATCTCGGCCAGGCCGAACCGGTGCGTGATCAGCCCGGGCAGCGCCAGCCGGCCGGCCGCGAGCATGCCGAGCAGCCGCGGGGTCGACGAGGTGTCGACGAGTCCGGTGGTGATGGTGACGTCCCGGATCCACAACTTCTCCAGGTGCAGCGTCGCCGGCGCGCCGTGGACACCTACGTTCGCCACCCGGCCGCCCGGCCGGATCACCTCGGTACAGAGCTCGAACGTCTCGGGCACGCCGACCGCCTCGATCGCGACGTCGGCCCCGAGTCCGCCGGTCAGTTCGGCCACCGCCGCGGCCACGGTGTCGCCGGCTCCGAGCGCGACGTCCGCGCCGTGCTCCAGCGCCGCCTTCTGCCGCGACTCGGCCTGCTCGACGACGATCAGCTTCGCCGGGCTGTAGAGCCCGCAGGTCGCCAGCGCCGCCAGCCCGATCGGCCCGGCGCCGACGATGACCACCGTGTCGCCCGGTGTCACCTGGCCCGCGAGCGTCCCGACCTCGTACGCCGTCGGCAGGATGTCGGCGAGCAGCAGGGCGGACTCGGTCTCCACCTCGGCCGGCAGCCGGTGCACGGACCGGTCGGCGAACGGGACCCGGACCTGCTCGGCCTGGGTGCCGTCGATCAGGTGGCCGAGGATCCATCCACCCCCACCCAGGCACTGCCCGTACCGGCCGGCCCGGCAGTACGCACAGCGGCCGCACGCGGTGATGCAGGAGATGAGCACGCGGTCGCCGGGCGTGACGCCGCGAACCGAGTCGCCGACCTCGAGGACCGTGCCGACGGCCTCGTGGCCGAGCACCCGGCCGCGGTCGACGGTCGGGACATCACCCTTCAGGATGTGCAGGTCGGTCCCGCAGATCGTCACCGCGTCGACCCGGACGATCGCGTCCTCGGGATCCTCGATCACCGGATCGGAGACGTCCCGCCAGCTCCGCTGACCGGGCCCGTTGTACACCAGCGCCTTCATCGTCGACCTCCACCGCTCGCAGGACTCTCTCTCTCTCGGTTCGACCCTCTGACGCCCACCACCGGCCGGGCAGAGCAGAAACACACCACCGCGCCGGGACCTTCGTCGCCCCCGCGCGGGCCCTTGAGCCCTGCCCGGCGGCCACCACGCGGACTGGACTGGTGCCACCAGGTAGCGCCCGCGCCGCACAGGTTCCGGCGAGGCGTACCGAGGAGGTGCCATGGCCAGACCAACGCGTCCCCCGCCCCACCGCCCCGGTCGATCGGACGGGCCGTCCACCGGGGAGGCCGGCGGGGGAGGCCGGACCGGCGGCGTCGTGGTCGGGCTCGACGGCTCGGCGGACGGGCTGCTCGCACTCGCGTGGGCCACCGATCTGGCGAGGCGCCGGCACTGGACGGTCCACGGCGTGCACGTGGTCGGCACGGCGGCGGCCGCGGGGTTCGACGACGGTCAAGAGGTCCTCGAGGACGCGGCCGACGAGCTCGCCCGGCTCGGCTGCACGGACGCCGTCCTGGAGCTCCGTACCGGGCAACCGGCCGAGGTACTGCTCGACGTCTCCGCCACCGCCGACGCGCTGGTGATCGGCCGTCGCGGTGCCGGTGGATTCGCCGAGCTGCTGATGGGATCCACGTCGCAGGTCTGCGCCGCGCTCGCCCGGACCTCGCTGGTCGTCGTGCCGGACACCTGGAAGCGCGACGAGGGCGAACTGGGCCTCGTCGTGGTCGGCGTCGACGGCTCCCCGTCCTGCCGGCCCGCCGTCGGGTTCGCCTTCGAGACCGCGGCCGAGCGTGGAGCCGAACTCGTCCTCGTGCACGTCCCCGAGGACGCGCCGGAAACCGATGCCGACGGCACCGAACCGCGCTGGCAAAGGAACGCGCGCGCCCTCGTCACCGCGGCCCTGGACGACTGGCCGGACCGGTACCCGGACGTCGTCTTCCGGACCCATTACCGCCCCGGCCATCCGGTGCAGGTGCTCGCCCGGCACTCGGCGACGGCGGACCTGGTGGTCGTCGGCGGCCTGGGCCGGCCGACGTTCACGCCGCTGCGACTCGGCTCGGTCTCCCGCGGACTGCTGCTGCACAGTCACTGCCCGGTCGCCATCATCCACGCAGAGACCGCCCAAGCACTGATCGCCAAGGGGGTTCGATCATGACCGACTATCCGGTTCGGCTGCAGGCACAGCCGGATCCCGCTGTCAGCCGCTGGTTGTGGCTGGTCAAATGGCTGCTCGCCATCCCGCACTACATCCTGCTGTTCTTCCTCTGGATCGGCTTCTCGGTCCTGACCCTGGTGGCGTTCTTCGCGGTGCTCTTCACCGGCCGCTACCCGCGCGCGCTGTTCGACTTCAACGTCGGCGTCCTGCGCTGGACGTGGCGAGTCGGGTTCTACGCGTACAGCGCTTTGGGCACCGACCGGTATCCCCCGTTCACGCTCGACGACGTGCCCGACTACCCGGCCCGGCTGCAGGTCGAGTACCCGGAGCAGCTGTCGCACGGACTCGTGCTGGTGAAGTGGTTGCTGGCGATCCCGCACCTGCTGGTGATCGCGATCCTGCTCGGTGGCGGGCCGTACCTGACCACGCGGGTCAACGACACGGCCGCGATGATCCAGGGTGGCGGGCTGCTCGGGTTGCTGGTCCTGATCGCGGCGGTCGCGCTGCTCTTCACCACCCGGTATCCGCGGGACCTGTTCAACCTGATCGTCGGCTTCAACCGCTGGGTGTACCGGGTGGCCGGCTACTTCTTCCTGATGACCGACAAGTACCCGCCGTTCCGCCTCGACCAGGGTCCCGGCGACGAACCCGAGACCCCGGAAGCAGAATCCTTGCCGACGGCAACCACTGCGACGACGACGTACCCGGTGACCGCGGCCGCGTCGGAGCCACCCGTCGCCGAGCTGGAACCGCAGCGCCGGAGCTGGACGGCCGGGCGGGTCATCGGCGTGGTCGCCGGATCCTTGTTGCTGCTGCTCGGGATCGGGCTGGTCCCGGCCGGTGGCGTCGCGCTCTGGTACGACCAGACCGCGCGGGACTCGGGTGGGTTCGTCAACACCGACGCGCATCGCTTCAACACGGTCGGTTACGCGATCAGTTCCGAGCCGGGTGCGCTCACCTATGACGGCCCGGACTGGGTGATGGAGCGGGTGATCGGCGACGTCCGGGTCACCGCGACGAACGACAACGCCAAACCGGTGTTCCTCGGGATCGCCTCGACCAGCGACGCGGAGTCGTACCTGACCGGTGTCCAGCACTCCGTCGTGACGCAACTCGACAGCGCCCCGGTCCAGGCGTCGTACCGGATGCGGCTAGGGCTCGCGCCGCGGACGCAACCGGGCAGTGAGACGTTCTGGATCGAGCGGGCCGAGGGTCCCGGCCAGCAGGTGGTCACCTGGCAACCTCGCGCCGGGAACTGGAGTGTCGTGGTGATGAACGCCGACGGCAGCCGGGTCGTCGCGGCCGACCTCACCGTCGGCGCCACCCTGCCGTGGCTGGACGACCTGGCGTTCTGGCTGATCGGTCTCGGGCTGCTGACGCTGCTCGGCGGCGCGCTGCTGATCTCGCTCGCCGTCCGCCGGCCACAACGCAAACCGGAGCCGGTCCCGGTCTCGTAAGCCGGTCCCGGTCTCGTCAGGAAGGGCAACCCGCTGACCACGGCCTTCCGTGGTCAGCGGGTCTGTGGTCAGGAGAGGCTACGGCCGTACCAATCGCGCTCGGGGCTCGCGTCGGCCAGCCGAATCTTCGCGTCGACCGCGAACGCGCCGGACGGGGCGGCGACCAACGGGTTGAGGTCCAGCTCGGCGATCTCCGGCACCGTCTCGACCAACCAGGCCACGCGATGCAGTACGTCCACCACCGCCGCCTCGTCGGCCGCCTCGGCCCCGCGGTACCCAGCGAGCAGCGGTGCGCACCGCAACGAGCGGATCATCTCCGCGGCGTCCAGGTCGGTCAGCGGAAGTCCCCGCCACCGCCGATCGGCCAGCAGGTCGGTGAGGACGCCGCCGCTCCCGGCCATCAGGACCGGGCCGAAGCGCGGGTCCCGGACCATACCGACGACGAGCTCGACCCCGGGCGGCGCGGTCGCCTGGACGACCAGATGCGGGTCACCGATGCTGGTCTCCAGTTCGTGGCACGCGGTCCGCAGCTGGCGCCGGTTCGCCAGGCCGACGCGGACCCCGCCGACGTCGGTCTTGTGCACGATCCCCGGAGCCGCGGTCTTGAGCACCACCGGGTAACCGAGCGCCGACGCGGCGCGGGCGGCCTCGTGTTCCGACTCCGCCGGCAGCGTCCGGATCACGGCGATCCCCGCGGCCTGCAGGAACTGCTCGGCCGCCTTGGGCTCGACCCACCCGGGTTCGAGCCGCTTCGCCACCGCCCGGGCAGCCTCGGCGTCGACCCGGGCGAGTTCCGGTACGACGCCCTGCGGCCGCGCCCGCCATTCGGCGTACCGGACGGTGTGGGCGAGTGCGCGGACGGCGCTCTCCGGGAACGTGAACACAGGCAGCGGGGTGCCGTCCTCGAGGAGGACCTGCGGTGCGGCGTACGGGGCGCCGAGGCAGTTGACCAGCACCGGCAGGTCGGTCTTCGCCGCGGCCACGGAGATCGCGGAGTACGTCTCGCCGATGCTGCCGGCGCGAGTGGCGACGTAACAGACCAGCACCGCGTCGACCTCGCCGCTGTCCAGGACGACCCGCAGCGCGTGTTCGAGCAGTCGCGGTGAGGCGGCGGCGCCCAGGTCCACCGGGTTCTCCGCCGCCACCGCGTCGGTCGCCTCGGTCAGCTCCTGCTGGGTCGCGGCCGTCAGCTTCGGGACGTCGAGGCCGAGCCGCCCGGCAGCGTCGGCCGCGAGGACGCCCGCGCCCCCGGCGTTGCCGATCACGGCCAGCCGCCGTCCGCGCGGCAACGGCCGGCCGGCGAGGACCCGTGCGGTCTCGACCAGTTCCTCGACCGTGTCCATCCGCAGCACCCCGGACTGGGCGAACAGCGCGTCGACGGCCGTCTCCGGAGTCGCCGCGGCGGCGGTGTGGGACGCGCCGGCCCGGCGGCCACCGCTCGACCGGCCACCGGTGACGACCAGGATCGGCTTCGTCCGCCCCACCAGCCGGGCCAGCCGGCCGAACTTGCGCGGGTTCCCGAACGACTCCAGGTACAGCCCGATCACGTCCGTCCGCGGCTCCTGCCACCAGTGCAGCAGCAGGTCGTTGCCGCTGACATCGACCTTGTTGCCGAGCGAGACGAACTCGGAGATCCCCAGCCCGGCCCGGCCGGCGTGGTCCAGCACGGTGATCCCGATCGCGCCGGACTGCGCGCCGATCGCGAGCGAGCCGGGCACCGGGACCAGGTCGGCGAAGGTCGCGTTCAGCCGGACCTCGGGCGCGGTGTTCACCAGGCCGAGGCAGTTCGGCCCGATCACCCGGACCCGGTGCCGCCGGGCCACCTCGCGGACGGTGTCCTGGTCGGCCTCCCCGGACGGACCGAGCTCGGCGTACCCGGAGGTCAGCACGACGGCACCGGGGACGCCCTTCTCCCCGCACTCGGCGAGGACGTCGGGCACCTGCGGGGCCGGGACCGCGATCACCGCCAGATCCACGTCACCGGGCACGTCCACGATCGACGGGTACGCGGTGACACCGGCCACCTCGTCCGCCTGCGGGTTCACCGCGGACAGCGAGCCGCGGAAGCCGCCGTCGGCCAGGTTCACCAGGACCTCGTGCCCGATGTTGCCGGACTTGCGGCCGGCCCCGATCACGGCGACCGCGCGCGGCCAGAGCAACGGGTGCAGCGACCGGTCCCCGGCGACCCGTTCCCGCTCGGCCATCCGGTCCAGGGTCCGGTCCACGTACGCCGTACTCAGCGAGAGCTCGACCACGCCGCTGTCGAGACGCCGGACCAGCTCGAAGCCGGAGTCGGCGAACACCCGGAGCATCGCGGCGTTCTCGGCCAGCGTGTCGGCGACCAGATGGTGGATCCCGTGCTCGCGGGCGACCGCGGCGAGCTGTTCGAGCAACAGGGTGCCGATGCCCTGGCCCTGGACGGCGTCGTCGACCAGGAAAGCCATCTCGGCCTCACCGTCGCGGAGGACCTCGTAGCTGCCGACGGCGACCAGGTCGTCGTCGATCTCCACGACCAGCGCGACGTGGTCCCGGCTGGCCGCCGCCAGGTGCCGGGCGTGCTCGTCGGCGCTGTGCCGGTTCACGCCGAAGAACCGCAGGTAGATGCTGCGGTCGGAGAGCCGGTGGTCGAGCGCGGTCAGGGCGTCCTCGTCCTCGGCCCGGATCGGCCGGATCCGGACCGCGCGCCCGTCCGCGGCCAGCGCGTCCCAGCCGGCCCGGACCTGGGCCGACGCCGGTGTGTCCTCCATGGCGGCTCCTTCCGGTCCTGCTGCCGCGCGGCACCAGGGCCTGTCTGGCATGCCCTAGCTCAGCCGCCGGGGATCGGATCCGACAGAGCACTACGGACCGGTGAGCGCGGACCTTCGGCCCTGCTCAGTGGGGTACCGGCTGCCTACGCTCGGAGGTAGTCCACCGCGAAGGTTCCCGGGGTGCGGCTGGGGGGCGGTGGACAGGGGAGGCGACACGATGAGCACGAACCTGTCCGAGGACGAGGTCGACGTCCTCCTCCAAGCCGCGGTCCTGGCGCCGTCCATGCACAACACCCAGCCGTGGCGGTTCGAGGTGATCGGACCGGTCGTGGACGTCCGGCTGGACGCGGACCGGACCCTGCCGGTCGCGGATCCGGCCGGCCGGCTGGTCCGGATCGGGCTCGGCGCGGCCGCGTTCAACGTCCGCGTCGCCGCCGCGATGCTCGGGTACGAGACGACGCTCGCCCTCGCCCCGGACCCGGCCCGCCCGGACGTGGTCGCCCGGATCTTCCTGGCCGAGCACCAACCGGCCGCGCCGACGCTGGCGCGGTTGTACGGCGAGCTGCCGCGGCGCCGGACGTACCGCGGCCCGATGCTCGACCTGCAGGTCCCGCCTCGCCTGCTCACCGTGCTGGCCGATTCCGTCCAGGCCGAAGGCGCCCAGTTGCAGTGGATCGACCGGGCCCAGCGGTCGTTGCTCGGCGGGATCCTGCACGAGGCGGACGACCTCGAACTGCACAGCGAGGACCACCTGCACGAACGACTCCGCTGGGTCGGCGGTGACCGCGCCGCCGAGGGCATCCCCGAACCGGCGCTCGGCCCGCTCCCGACGCGCGGCGGGACCGTCCGCAACCTGGCCGCCGGCCTCGACACTCCGCACCGCGCCCGGACTGTCTTCGAGGAGCAGCCCGTGGTCGCCGTCCTGTCCACCCGCGGCGAGGACGAGTCCGCCTGGCTCCGGGCCGGTCTGGCCCTCGAACACCTGTTGCTCACGGCAACGTCGTACGACCTGGCCGCGTCCTTCCTGAACCAGGCCCTGGAGTTCCCCGGCACCCGCTTCAAGGTGCACGAACTGATCGGCTGCCGCACCTGGCCGCAAACCATCATCCGCCTCGGCTACCCGGCCCACCCGGGCGACCGCACCCCACGCCGCCCGGTCGCCGCCCAAACCGAGCCCTGGCACAACTGAGGGGTCGCTGTCAGGCCGGCTTGACCGCGCGGGCGAGCAGCGCGGTCCCGGCGGTGACCAGGCTGCCGTCGGTGGTGATCCGCTCGTACAGGTGCCAGAGGTGGTCGCGGTAGCCGTCGACGGTGAAGTCCGGGATCGCCCAGGGGACGGTACGCAGGAAGTAGACGAGCGCGGCCAGGTCGCGGAAATGGGTGCGCTGCAACTGCTCGCGATAGTCCTCGATCTCGAACCCGGCAGCGGCCAGGTGATCGGTGAGCTGCCACGGCGGCCAGGGTGGTCCTTCGGCGCCGGGGAAGTAGTCGGTCACCTCGACCTCGCCGGGTCGGCGGACACCGACCCGTCCCATCTGCGTGAGCACCTGCCCGCCCGGCCGGAGTACGCGGAACACCTCGGCCGAGCTGAACGCCACATGCCGGGCCAGGACCAGGTCGAACGTCTCGTCCGCGAACGGCAACCGCCGGTCGGGGTACTCCGCGTCCGGCCCGCGGGTGTCGAACGTCCCGCCCGCGACGTGAACCACCGGGATCCCGAGCGGCGCCAACCGCCGTGCCGCCACCGGGACGTTCGGCGCGTACGCCTCGGTCGCGACGGTCAGCTCGCGTCCACCGCCGATCTCCGCGAGCACCTCACCGCCCCCGGTCCCGTGATCGAGCACGCGCGCCGCGGCCGGGACCAGCTCCCGCGCCAGCGCCGGGTAGTCCCACCTGAGCTCGTCGACGACCCGCCGTCCGTCGAGGAACGGGAACCGCCAACCCGAGATCGGCTCCGCGCAGGCGGCCCGAAGCTGCTGGTCGAAGTCGTCCTGGGAAAGAGTCATCCGCACCAGGCTCGCGCATCGGCCGTCCCGCCGCCAAAGGATTTTGGCTTGACCCTGACGTAGCGTGAGGCTGAACGCTGGTGGGCATGAACGCATTCGTCAGCCCTGTTCCGTTTCCCGCCTTCGACGCGGTCGCCCCTGAGGTGTACCGCGAGTTCTACGGCATGCCGATCTACGTCACCGTGCCGACGGCCGACCTGGAGCGCTCGGTCGACTTCTGGGTCCGTGGGCTCGGGTTCATCGACCTGTTCACGATTCCTGGCCGGCTCATCCACCTGCGGCGCTGGGCGTTCCAGGACGTCCTCCTCGTCACCGGCGAAGGGGCCGACGTCCCGTCCGCGGTCAGCGTCGCTTTCGCCGCCGTGCTCGGGCAGCTCGACGAGGTCGCCGGGCGCTGCGAGGAGCTCGTCCCGGGATGTACGTCGGGCCCGGTCCAGCAGCCGTGGAACTCCGACGAGCTGACCGTGATCACGCCGGAGAACGCGCGGGTGATCCTGACCGCCGCCCGGCCGCTCGACCCGGACAGCGCGAAGGCGGCGGAACTGCGGGAGCTCGGGATCGACGTCCCGGCGTCGCGCTGAGCGATACTGGCCCGATGACGCGCGGCACCGACGACCTCACCGTCGGCCGGGTGGCCGCGCTCGTCGGGATCAGTGTGCGGACCCTGCACCACTGGGACGTGATCGGCCTGGTCGTCCCGAGCGAGCGCACACCGGCCGGGTACCGGCTGTACGCGGCGGACGACGTCGCCCGGATCCACCGCGTCCTGGTCTACAAGGAGCTCGGTCTCCCACTCGCCGAGATCGCCCGGCTGCTCGACGACCCGGCCGTCGATCCCCGCCGGCACTTGCAACGCCAGCGGTCCGAGCTGGTCGGCCGGATCAGCCGCCTGGAGGACATGGTCGCGGCCGTCGATCGGATGCTTGAGGCAACCACCTCGGGACTGCGGCTGACCCCGGCCGAACAGGTCGAGATCTTCGGTACCGACTGGCAGCCGGAGTGGACCGCCGACGCCGAGGAACGCTGGGGCGACACCGAGGCGTGGGCCCAGTACTCCGCACGCACCGCCGCTCTGACCCCCGCCGACTGGCGCGTCGCCGCCGCGACCACCGAGGAGCTCAACGCCGCCCTGGCCACCGCGAAACGGGCGGGGGTCGACCCCGGTTCGACCGAGGCCAACGCCCTGGCCGAGCGCCACCGCGCCCTGTACTCGCAGTACTTCGACTGCGGTCACGCCCGGCACGTCTGCCTGGCCCGCCGGTTCCTCGAAGACGCCGACTTCGCCACCTACTACGAATCCCTGGAGCCGGGCCTCACCCCCTGGCTGTACGACACCGTCGCCGCAAACGCCTCGCTGCATGGCGTCGACCCGGCCACAGCCAGTTGGGATTAGGCGTTACTCGACCAACTTGCCCTCCGTCGAGATGTCGTCGCGCATCAGCCGGCGGAACTCCTCCGGGATAGCGGGGATCTGCTCCCGTTCGACCGAGCCGGGGCCGGACCAGACCAGGTTCACCTGCAGCGACTCGTCCAGGTCGGGGAAGTCGGAGCGGTTGTGGCAGCCCCGGGTCTCGCGACGTTCGAGGGCCGCGTCCAGCGTCGCCCGGGCCGCCAGCGCGGAGGACTTCAGGTCGAACGCGTGCGCCAGGTCCTGGAACCCGGCGATGTCCGGGTGCACGCCGACCTGCTCCATCCGGCCTTCGAGCTCGGTCAGCTCCTTCACCCCGGCCAGCAGCCCGGCTTCGTCGCGGACCACGCCGGCCCGCGCCGTCATCGTGTCCCGCAGGGCCCGCTGGAGGGCGCGGACGTTCTCCTGGCCGTCGGAGGCGAGCAGCGCGTCCACCTCGCCGCGAGCTTCGGCGACCGCCTCGGCCGATCGGTACTGTGCCTGCCGCTCGACCGAGTACTTCGCCGCCGCCTCGCCGACGATCCGGCCGAAGACGAGCAGCTCGATCAGCGAGTTGCCGCCGAGCCGGTTCGCCCCGTGCAGACCGCTGGACGCCTCGCCGATCGCGTACAGTCCGTCGACGCCGGTGCCGTGGTCCTCGGGCCGGACCCAGACCCCGCCCATCGAGTAGTGCGCCGTCGGCGCGATCTCGATCGGCTGCTGGGTGATGTCGAGCATCTGCAGCTCCAGCAGGGTCTGGTACACCCGGGGCAGCCGCTGCATGATCGTCTGCCGCGGCAGATGCGACACGTCGAGCCAGACCCCACCGTTCGGCGTCCCGCGGCCCGCCATGATCTCCGTGTACGCCGCGAGCGCGACCCGGTCCCGTGTGGACAGCTCCATCCGCTCCGGGTCGTACCGCTCCATGAACCGCTCGCCGAGTGCGTTCCGCAGCTGACCGCCTTCGCCCCGGGCCGCCTCGGACACCAGGGTGCCGGCCGCGTTCTCGGGTTCGATCAACCCGGACGGATGGAACTGGACCAGCTCGGGATCGCGGATCCGCCCACCGGCCAGCACCGCGAGCCGGAACGAGTCACCGGTGTTCTCGTCCCGCCGCGACGACGTCCGCCGCCAGATCCGGGTATGCCCGCCGGCCGCGAGAATCACCGCGTCCGCATGGATGACGTACCGCCGCCCGGTGGTCAGGTCGAACCCGTACGCCCCGAAGACGGTGTTGTCGCGGACCAGCAGCCGGGTGACGTACACGCTGTCCAGGATCGGTACGTCCAGCTGGACCGCCCGGTTCACCAGGGTCCGTTGGATCTCCAGGCCGGTGTAGTCCCCCGCGAACGCGGTCCGCCGGTACGTGTGCGCGCCGAAGAACCGCTGCGAGATCCGCCCGTCCGCCTCCCGCGCGAACGGCATCCCGTACCGCTCCAGGTCCGCGATCCCCCGCGCCGCCCCCTCGGTCACGATCCGCACGATCTCCGGGTTGGCGAGCAGGTAGCTCTCCTGCAACGTGTCGGCCGCGTGCTGTTGCCAGCTGTCCTCCTCGTCCATCGTGGCGAGCGCGGCGTTGATCCCGCCGGCAGCCAGCGCGGTGTGCGCGTCGGACCGAGGACGCTTGCCCAGAGCAATCACATCGACGCCCCGCTCGGCCAGCTCGATGGCGGCCCGCAATCCGGCCCCGCCGGTCCCGATCACCAGCACCGAGGTCGCGATCCGCTGCTCCGAAATCTCCACCACAAGCTCCCGTCTCCAGCCACACCCACAAGGGGCCTTACCAGGCTGACAGATCGGCCTCCTGATTCGTGACAGAAATCCTGCCCTGTAAGGCGTTTCGTGAGCGCACTCACAAGCCGACCACTCCCACGGCACGCCGAGCACGTAAGGTGCGGGTCCGGTAACGTGGCGGAGTCACGGCTTCTCAGACCGCAGGGCACCGGGGTCCATACAGGATTCGTCACCCCGGTGCCCTGCCTGCTGTCCGGCCACTGACGGCTCAGCAGCTTGACCCTCCGGTGACCGGAGGCCGCAACGTGATCACAAGGTCAACCAGCGAAGGGAAACTCCCGTGATCACCAGCATCTTTCCGACCATCTGCGCCGACGACGTCGCGGCGACCTGTGACTTCTACGTCGAGCTGCTCGGCTTCCGGGTCGTCTTCGACAGCGGCTGGTACGCCCAGCTCGAGAGCCCGGACGGACACCGGCCCCAGCTGGGCATCGTCGAACGCGAGCACGAGAGCGTGCCGGAGAGCTTCCGCCGCCGGCCCGCGGGCGTGCTGATCGCGATCGAGGTGGACGACGTGGACGCCGTGCACGAGCGCGCGTCGGCCGCCGGTCACACCGTCGCGCTCGCACTCCGCAGCGAGGACTTCGGCCAGCGCCACTTCATGACGGTCGACCCGAGCGGCACCCTCATCGACGTCATCACGCCCATCCCGCCCTCCCCCGAGTTCGCCGCGGCCTACGCGCACCAGACCTGATGCCGGCCGACTCGGCGGGCATAGGCTTTGACGGCGCCGACGAACCGAGCAAGGAGACCTAGTGAGAGCAGAGCAGATCACCGCCGCCGATGCCGCCCACGGCGAGGGACCGGTCTGGTGGCCGGGCTGGGGTGGACTGCGCTGGGTCGACATGCTCGTGGGCGACCTGCTGCACCTGGACGAGCGGACCGGCGAGGTCGCGCGGCACCACGTCGGCAAGGTCGCCGCGATGATCCGGCCGCGCGCGTCCGGCGGGATGATCCTGGCCGGCGAACACACGATCCAGGTCACCGACGAGCCGGCCGGCCCGGCGACCACGATCGCCACCCCGCTGAGCGATCCCGCGGTGCGGTTCAACGAAGGCGGCTGCGATCCGCACGGGCGGTTCTACGTCGGCTCGATGGCGTACGACGAGTCGCCGGGCCGTGGCGTCCTGCTCCGCGTGGACCAGGACCACCAGGTGGAGACCGTCCTCACCGGGGTCACCATCTCGAACGGCCTGGCCTGGAGTCCCGACGGGAGCCGGGCGTACTACGCGGACTCGACGACGCACCAGATCGACTCGTTCGCCTACGACGAGGACGCCGGGCTGCACGATCGCAAGACGTTCGTCCGGATCCCGGCGGAGCAAGGTGTGCCCGACGGCCTCACCGTCGACGCCGAAGGAGGGATCTGGGCCGCGCTCTGGGAGGGCGGCGCCGTGCATCGGTACTCCCCGGCCGGTGAGCTGGACCAGGTCGTCGAGCTCCCGGCGGCCAAGGTGACCGCTTGCACCTTCGGCGGCGACCAGCTCGACCGGCTGTACATCACCACTTCGCGCCACGGCGAGACCTCACCGGTCCCGTCGGCGGGCGCCGTGTTCGCCGTCGAACCGGGCGTCCGCGGCCTGCCGACCCTGCCGTACGCCGGGTGAGCGCCGCACCGACCCGGGCTCGCACTCTCGCCGCCGTCCTGGCGGTCGTGCTTGCCGTGCTGCCGCTGACCGGATGCGAGTACCTGGAGGCCGGCGCCGATCCGATCGGCGGCACCACGAGCCCGGCGCCTCGGCCGAGCGGTTCGCCGCCGGTGGCCGGGACGGCGAAGCTGATCCGGGCCGAGCTCGGGCAGGCGAAGGTCCGATCCCGGCCCGACGTCGCCGGGTACAAGCGGGACAAGTTCGGGCAGACCTGGACCGACGACCACACCGGCGCCGGGGGACACAACGGGTGCGACACGAGGAACGACATCCTCGCCACCCAGCTGACCGAGGTGCAGTACCGCGAGCGCTCCAAGTGCGTGGTGGTCGCCGGGACGCTCGCCGACCCGTACACCGGTCGCCGGATCGACTTCAGGAAGGCGGCCGCGACGGCGGTCCAGATCGACCACCTGTACCCGCTCGCCCGGGCCTGGGACATGGGCGCGTCCCGCTGGCCGCAGCAACGCCGGGTGGACTTCGCCAACGACCACACGGCGAACCTGCTGGCCGTCGACGGTCCGGCCAACGCGAGCAAGGGCGACAACGGTCCGGGCGAGTGGCTGCCGATCAACCGTGGCTACCGCTGTACCTACGTCCTGCGGTACCTGCAGGTGGCCCGCAAGTACGGCCTCCCGATCACCACCGACGACCGGACGGCCGCACTCGCGATCACGAACACCTGCCCGTGATCAGCCGGCCAGCTCGATCCCGAAGCCGGGGCGGTCGGAGAGGGTGAAGTGCCCGTCGGCCAGCTCGTACCCGTCGCCGTCCGTCCCGAGGGTGTGGCCGGGAACGCCCTCGACCAGCGGGATGTTGCCGAGCCCGGCTGCCAGATGCGCGGCGTACAAGGACTTCAGCGGGAAGCCCCAAGCGTGCGGTGACGCCTCGGTGGACGCCTCGACGAGCTTCGGCATGAGGTGGCGCCACGCGGTGAGGCCGTACCCGGTCACGTCCATCAGCGCGATGTCGAGCAGCCCGTCCTGGGCGAGCCGGAGGATGTACGCGTCGTCCGGGTCGAACTCGCCGTCGGCGATCTTCGGCTGCCAGGACAGCGTGCCGAGGTGCTCACGCAGGAACCGGTAGTCCTCGTACCGCTCGGCGAACACCTCCTCCAGCCAGTACAGCCGGCAGTCGGTCACCGCGGCCAGGTACTCGACCAGGGCGTTCACGGTGAACCCGTCGTTCGGGTCGACCAGGATCTCGGCGTCCGGGTACAGCTCCCGGGTCAGCCGGGTCACCTCGATGTCCCGCTCGAGCCCGGCCTGGGACGGCATCCACCGGTACCCGCGGCCCAGCTTCAGCTTGAAGTCGCGGAACCCGAGCTCGTGGTCCTGGGCCAGGTTCGCCTTGATCGCGGTCAGCCCGGCCGGCGCGTCGGCCGGGTCGAGATCGTCGAGGTAGATCCCGCCGCTGTACGCGCGCACCCGCGGATCACCGGTCGCACCGAGCATCGCGTACACCGGGACACCGAGCACCCGCGCGGCCAGGTCGTGCAGCGGATAGTCGAGGAACACCGCCCCCGGGTCGACCACCCCGACGGCCGGGTCGATCAGCTCGGCCAGGTTCCGCCCGATCAGCGCCGCTGGGTCACCAGGCCCGAGCGGCAACCCCCAGCCGGTGACCCCGCGATCCGTCTCGACCACGTACACGGTCTCGGTCCCACCCCGGCCGTGGTGGCCCCGGAACGAGTTCCGCCCGACCTCGCGGACGTACTCGGCCCCGACCTGGGCTGTGGAAATCCCGCTGACGACGTGCTCCGAGAGAGCCATCGATCTCCTTCGTCCGAGCGACAGTGCTGCCGAGTATGCCCACTCGGGCCGCCCTCACCCGGCCCGATCTCACGACCTGTCGATCGAGTTCGCCCCGAAGTGGCCGGCGAGGAGTTCCAGCGCCTCGGTGACTTCCCGGAGCCGCTCCGGGTCGTCGGTGCCGAGCGCCTCGGCCAGCGCCGGCCCGATGTCGGTCGCCCGGACCTCGGCGACCCGGGCGGACACCTTGTCGGCCTGGCGGACCCGGACCCGGCGGCGGTCGGTGGGGTCCTCGACCGCCCGGACCGAGCCGGCCTCCTTCAACCGGGCGACGGCGGTCGAGACCTGGCTCTGCGGCAGACCCGTGCGACTCGCGATCTCGCCGACCGAACTGTCCGGGTGCGTCGCGATGTCGCTGGCCACGATCAGCACGGTCCGCGCGCTGCCGGCGTACTTGCCGGCGCCGCCCGGTGGTTCCGGCAGGGCCTCCTCGCCGACCTTCATCAGGGTCCGGCCCAGCAGGAAGAGCTCGACTCCGTTCACGCCGGCAGACTACATCTGTTTCGATTCATCGATCTTGATGTATCCAAATCGATGGAATAGTCTGAACCGCATGCCAGAGTCACTCGTAGTCCCCGGAGCGGTCCTGCACTACCAGGTCCGCGGCACCGGCCCGGTCCTGCTGATCGCGCAGAGCGGAGAGGGCGACGCCGACCGCAGTACGGATCTCGTTGCCCAGCTCACCGATGCGTACACCGTGGTGACGTACGACCGCCGCGGCCTCTCCCGAAGCCGGCTCGCGGATCCCGGACGCGGCGTCACCCTGGCGGAGCACACCGATGACGCCCACCGGGTCCTGGCGGCCGTCACCGACGCGCCCGCCCTGATGCTCGGCTGCAGCCTCGGCGCCGTCATCGGCCTGCGGCTGGCCCGTCTGCATCCCGAGCAGCTCAGCACCCTGATCGCCCACGAGCCCATCGCGCCCGGCCTGCTCGCCGAGGGCACCCGGATCCGCCACCGCCAAGAGCTCGCAGATCTTCGCGCTCGCTATCTCCGCGACGGCCTGGCCGCCACCGTGCCCGAGATCGCCCGCACCCTCGGGATCGACCCGACCCATGCCGACGCCGAACCGGATCTCACGCCCCAGCCGATGACCGAGCGCCGGCTCGGCAACTTCGACCACTTCCTCCGGCACGACTTCCCCGCCGTCCTCGCCGACGACTTCGACTACACCGACCTGGCCACCAGCGGGCTTCGCATCGTCCCGGCCGCGGGCCGCAGCACCCCGGCCACCGTCTTCGACCGCCAGTGCGCCGTCGCCCTCGCCGAGCTCGTCGGCCACCCGGTCGTGGAGTTCCCGGGCGGCCACAACGGCAACACCAGCCACCCGAAGGCGTACGCCGAACGCCTCCGCGAGGCCCTCGCCACCTCTCCCTAACCACCCATCCCCGCCACATCCCACACACCCCACCCCACACACCCCACCCCACCCCCGCACCCCACCGCACGCACCCCACCGCACGCACCCCACCGCACCGCACCGCAGCACTTTGTGCGCGAGCCAGCCGTATCCCCCCGGCCCGGGGCGGCCGGTAAGTGCACAACGTGCGCCGCAGGTAGCTGACGCGCGCACAAAGACCTGCCCAGCGGGGCAGGAACGCCGAGGCCGCCCACGGCGAGGCACAGCCAGCCCACACCTCACCACCCACACACCGCCACCATCACCCCCGCCCGCCGCCTCCGCCGCCGCCGCTGTCTCCGCCGCTGCTAGTGCCGCCGCCGCTGTCTCCGCCGCTGCTAGTGCCGCCGCCGCTGTCTCCGCCGCTGCTAGTGCCGCCGCCGAAGGACGCCACGTTGTGCGCGGGCCAGCCGTTTCTCGCAGTCCAGGGTGGCCGGTGAGTGCACAAAGCAGGCCGGGCCTGGCTGACCGGTGCACAAAGCGCGGCCTGGCCGGCATGGCGGGTCAGCGCTTGTGCGCGCATGGGGCGGGGCGCCTGCCGCGGGTACGCGGTACGCGGGTACGCGGGTACGCGGGTACGCGGTACGCGGGTACGCGGGTACGCGGTACGCGGGTACGCGGGTACGCGGGTACGCGGGTACGCGGTACGCGGGTACGCGGTACGCGGGTACGCGGTACGCGGGTACGCGAGTACGCGAGTACGCGAGTACGCGGCACGCTGGCGTGTGGTGTTGCCGGGGGATGGCGTGCGGGTAAGGGTGCGGGTCCTGGGAGGTGGGTCAGGGCTCGTGGTCTTGGTGCGGTGGGGTGCGGATTGTTTGGGCTGACTGATGCGGGGGTTGGTCGTGTGTGGCGGTGCGGGGTGGCGGCTGGACCGTTTCAGTCGGTGGGCTCGATGCGGGCGAGCCAGGTGGTGAGGAGGCGTTCGAGGCGGGCGGCCTCGGCCGGGGTCAGCAGGTCCAGGAGGCGTTGTTCGTTGGCGATGTGGGCCGTGAACGCCTTGTCGATCAGGCGTTTCCCGGCCGGGGTCAGGCGGACCATCCGGCCGCGTCCGTCGGCGTCGCTGCGCCGGCGACGGACCAGGCCGGCCTCCTCCAGCCGATCGACCCGTTTGCTCACGGCCCCTGTCGTCACCATCGTGTGCAGCGCGATCTCGCCCGGCGCCCGCTCGTACGGCGTCCCCGCGCGACGCAACGCGGCCAGGACGTCGAACTCGCCCTCGGACAGCCCGTACTGCGCGTAGACGAGGTTGAGCTCGCCGGTCAGCCGCAGCGCGATCCGGTGCAGCCGGCCGATCACCCCCTGCGGGCGGACGTCGAGGTCGGGCCGCTCGGTCGCCCAGGCCGCCTGGATCCGGCCGACGTGGTCCAGTTCTTCGGTCACCCCGTCACTATAACTTCCATGGAAGATACAATGTCTTCCATGGAAAACAGTTTGCGGTGGGCCGCCGTCACCGCGATCGCCCCGGTGGCCTGGGGCACCAACTACTACGTGACGCACGAGTACCTGCCGGACGGCCACCCGTTGTACGGCGCCGTGATCCGTGCGCTGCCCGCCGGGCTGTTGCTGCTCGCGCTGGCCCGCCGGCGGCCGACCGGCGACTGGTGGTGGAAGGCCACCGTGCTCGGAATCTGCAACGTGGGGGCCTTCTTCGCCCTGATCTACCTGGCGTCCAAGCTGCTCCCGGTCAGCCTGGCCGCCACGATCATGTCGACGTCCCCGCTCGCGATGGGCCTGTTCGCGTGGGCCCTGCTCTCCGAACGCCTCACCCTGCCCGTCGTCGCGGGCGCGATCCTGGGGATCGGCGGGGTCCTCCTGATGCTCGGCACGGCCCACTCGGCGGTGGATCTCCGCGGCGTCGCGGCATCGCTGGCGGCGGTGACGATGTCGTCCTGCGGCTACGCGCTGGCCAAGAAGTGGGGCCGGCCGGGCGACCTCCTCGCGACCACCTCGTGGCAACTGGTCGCGGGCGGCGCCGTCATGATCCCGGTCGCGATCCTCGTCGAAGGCGCGCCCCCGTCCCTCGACCTCCCGGCCGTCGGCGGATTCACGTACGTCGTCCTGGTCGCCACGGCCGGCGCGTACCTCGCCTGGTTCGCCGGACTGCGGTACCTGAACGCGGCGTCCGTCGGGCTCATCGGCCTGCTCAACCCGGTCACCGGCGTCCTGCTCGGGACCACGCTGTCCGGCGATCGGCTGTCGCTCCGGCAACTCCTCGGCATGGCGTTGATCCTCGGCGGGATCCTGCTCAGCCGCCGGGGACCACGCACCCCGGTCCCGGGCCGTACGCAACCGTCGCCGACCCGGATCGGTGCCGGCGATCGGTGTTAGAGATCTGTGAGAAGTCAGGAACTCCGGCGGTTCGGGCGCTACGGTCGCCCGATGCCTTGGGATTCCCTGCTCACGATCGTCGGCCTGGCCATCAGCGTCTGGGGTGTCGTCGCGGCCGTGCGGTACCAGCTGATCCGGGGCTCCGCGCTGATCCTCGGCGGCCTGCTTCTCGGCCTGCTCGGCAGCACCTACCTGGACTGACCGGGGTCGGCCCGCCGACGGATTAGAGTGCGGGTCAGTGGAGGTGGCCGAGTGCGCTACGAGGAGTTCCTGTCCCGGTACAAGGACGCGTACGGCGCGTGGGAGCTGGGCACCGGCGATCCGCGGACCGCGCTGACCGCCCTGGCGGAGCTCGTGCCGCAGATCGACGATCCCGATCGGCAGCAGACCGCGATCTTCCTGCTCGGTGAGTGGGAGGCGGAGCTGTCACCGGAGACGCAGGAGCGGATGTCCCGGGCATCGGCCGTCGTCGCGGACGCGCAGGGAGCGTCCGGCAGTACCGAGGAGCGGATCGAGCAGGCCGAGGCGGCCATGCGGCAGGTCACCGCGATCGCGCAGGAGACCACGGACGAGTCCGAGCAGTACACCCTGCTCGCCCTGAACGAGCCGCTCGCGCTCCTGGTCGACAGCTGGCGAGCCGAACCGTGACCCCGGTGGGGAGGCCACCGAAAACCTTCGAAGAGCTGCTAGCGGTCCAGGCCGACGCGGCCGTCGCCCTCTCCGGCGCCGACCACTCGTGCTGGAACGGCGAGGTCGGAAAGACCAGGAAGCCTGCCGACGACAAGGTCGTCGTCCTCGGCACCGCCACTTGGAAGCACAAGCTCCGCTACGACGACAAGCGCGTGCTCCGGGCGCTCGAGGACATGTACGAGCACAGCGGCGTCCGGCCCAGTGACCAGAAGCTGCTGTGGTATCGCAACGCGTTGAAGTCGGTCCTGCACGAGAACTCGCACCTGCTCGCCCGCCACGGAACGACCTTCCGCGACGCCCGCGAGGCGTACCGGAACCACGCGGTCCACGCACTGGAGGAAGGCGTCGCCGAGGCGTACAGCGTCCGCCACCTGGACGACTACATCGACGAGCTGGGGCTGGAGGAAGTCGCCCCGGGCCTCAAGGACCTGGCCGGCCGGAGCACGTACCCGAAGTACGCTCCGGCCGCCTTGCACCTGGCCGACCAACTCGGGGCGGCGACCGGCCTGGACACCAACGAGGTGCTACGCCGGTTGACCGTCGTGAATCCCGCCGAGAAGTGGCCGGTCGTCGCCGACCTCGTGCTCGAGGCGAACCAGTTGCACGAGGTGGTGCCCTCCGCCGAGCTCCCGGCCGCCAAGGCCCGGATCGTGACGGCCATGCAGAGCCATTTCGCCGGGCTGACCACCCTGAAGGGTGAGCTGGCGGAGGTGCGCGGCAGCTCCGCCGAGGCCGGCCGGCAGGCGTTCGCGGCCGGCCAGGCGGTCGCCGGCGAGATCGGCCGCCGGTTCGCCCCGCCTCAGACCATGTCGAAGGAGATCGCCGCGGCGACCACGGGCATCAGTCCGCTCCGTACCCTCAGACCGCTGCCGCCCGGTTCCACCGCCGATCCCGACCGGAGACCGGTCCACGAATCCCCCCGGATCGCCGGCCCCGAACGCGGCTGAGCTTCAGCCCTGGACGAGTTGCTGGCCGCCGTCGATGTCGAGGGTGGCGCCGGTGATCGCGGTGTTCGTCATCAGGTGGACGGCCAGGGCGGCGATGTCCTCGGGGCCGACGACGCGGCGGATCGGGAGGGTCGTGCGGAGCTGGTCGCGGCGGGCTTCGAGCTGGTCGCCGAGCAGGGTGGCGGACAGCGGGGTGTCGACGAAGCCGGCCGCGATGAGGTTGGCGCGGACCGGGGCGAGCTCCAGGGCGAGGTTGCGGGTCAAGGCGGGCATCGCGGCGGTGAGCGCGCCGATGATCGACAGGCCCTCCGCGACCCGGCGGCCGCCGGTACCGCCCATGAAGAGCAGGGTGCCGCCCGGCCGGACCTTCTTGGTGGCGTGCCGGGCCACCTCGATCGGCAGCAGCAGGTGCGACTCGACGTCCCGGCGGACCTCGGCCGGATCGAGGTCGGCCAGCGGCGCGTAGTACGGGCCGGGGCCGGTGATCAGGACGTGGTCCACCTGGTCGGGCAGGTCGTCGAAGAACCTGTGCAGCGCGGCGAAGTCGAGGGCGTCGAACGCGGCGGTCGTGGCCCCGAGTTCGCGGCCGACCTCCTGCAGGCGGTCCGCGGACCGGGCCGTGACGATCACCTCGGCGCCCTCCGCGCGGGCCAGTCGGGCCGTCTCCAGACCGATGCCCAGACTCCCACCGATCACGACGACCGTCTGTCCGGTCAGCGAAGGCACAGTGGATGCCATTTTCTCCTCCAGTCGGTGCGTCAGTGCGAGCTGGTCACCGGCAGGGCGCACCCGTGGTGCGGAGCCGGCGGGGCGAGGCGCGGGGCGTCGGCGCGTTCGTTCGAGACGAAGAGGCCGGCCACGATCGCCGCGCCGGCGCAGACCGCTCCGAGGACGATCATCGCAGGCCGGTACCCGTCGGTGAGGGACTCGGCCAGGCTGCTGCCCGCACCGACACCGAGGAGAACCGGGACCAGGGCGATCGCGGCCACGGCACCGACCCGGGCCGCCGCGTCGTTCACCGCCGAGGCCTCACCGAGATCGGCGTCGCTCACGGCAGCGAGTACGGCGGCCGTCAGCGGCGTCACGGTCAGACCGAGCCCGGCACCCTGGACGAGGGCCGCCGGCAGGATCGCGGTGAGGTACCCGGACCCTGGTTCGACCTGAGCCAGCAGCACCTGCGCGAGCGCGATCAGCACGATCCCCGCGACCATCAGCCACCGTGGTCCCACCCGGGACACGAGGGAGCCGCTGAACGGCGAGAGGATCAGGAACACCACGGACGCGGGAATGAGCGCCGCCCCGGACTGCGCGGCCGTGTACCCGAGCTTCAGCTGGCACATCACCACGAAGAGGTACCCGGCCGCCGCCAACGCGCCGTACAGCAGCACGGTCACGACGTTGATGGCGTCGAACTGCCGCGAACCGAACAGCGACAACTTCAGCATCGGGGCCCGCTGACGTCGTTCGTACGGCAGCAGTACCACCAACGACACCACCCCGACCACCCCGGCAACGAGGACCCGTGGACTCGACCACCCCGACGCGGCGCCCTCCGACAACGCGTACACCACGCCGCCCAGACCGAGGGCGCCGAGGACCGCGCCGACCACGTCGACCGAGAGCGACCGGCTCGCCTGACTCGGGTCCGGGACGGCCCGCAGGACCACGAAGACGACCAGGATCAACGGGATCGGTACCAGGAACACCCAGTGCCAGGACGCGTGGTCGATGAGCCAGCCACCGGCGTACGGGCCGACGGTGGTCATCAAGGTGGAGAGCCCGGCCCAGATCCCGATCCCGCGCGCCCGGTCGGAGACGCGCAGGGTGCCGTTCAACAGGGCCAGGCTGATCGGGACGACGAGGGCGGCGCCGACACCCTGGACGGCCCGGGCGCCGATCAGCCACTCGATCGAGGGTGCGGTCGCGCAGAGCACCGAGCCGGCGAGCATCACGCCCAGGCCGATCACGAGGATCCGCCGGCGGCCGAACCGATCGGCGAGCGCCCCGGCCAGCAGGAGCAACGCCGCGACCGCCAGCAGGTAACTCGTCAGCGTCCACTGGACCGCGGTGACGCTCGCGCCGAAGTGCGTACCGAGGGCCGGCACCGCGACGTTGACGACGTACGCGTCGTACCAGGCGACGCCGGACGCCAGCACCGTCGCGGCGATCAGTGCGGCGCCGGCCCGGCTGCGCAGCGGGACCAGCGCCTCCGCACGGGCCGGCGATCCGGCGGCGAGCTCGCTCATCGCGATCCGCTCACTGCGGCAGGTCCGCGCCGGACTGCTCCGCCACCAGGTACGCGGCGTACCAGTCGGGCCAGTTCTCGTCGTACTCGCCGCCGGAACGCTTCTCGTGCTCGCCGTGCGCGGCGGCCGCTCGCCGGAGCGCTCCGGCCAGGTCCGACGTCGAGGCGTACCCGGTCACGCCGCTGTCGATCCGGCCCGGCAGCCGCGTGGTCAGCTCCTGCAGCATCCAGCCGTTGCCGTCCGGGTCGTTGAAGGTCACGTACGACGCGTAGCTGCGGCGGTCCGGATCCGGCCCGGGGGCCCGCACGTCGGGGTCGAAGAACGCGTAGCCGCCGGTGCCGTCGTGGTACACCTCGCTCGCGTCGACGCCCTTGTCCACCAGTTCCTGCCGCGCCGCCTCGATGTCGGTGACGGCCAGCACCATGAACTGCGACGACCCCGGCGTGGACGGGGACACCCCGGTCCCGAAGATCACCGAGCACGGCGACCCCGGCGGGGTGAACTGGAGTAGGCGGGCGTCGCCGTTGCGGAAGTCCGCGTCCACCCGCCAGCCGAGCCGGTCGTAGAACTCGGCCGCGCGGTCGACGTCGGACACCGGGATGACGATGACCTCGAGCTTGTAGTCGGACCTGCCCGCTCTCGCGCCGGTGGTGCCGTCAGGCCGGAGTTCGGTACTGCTCATGGCTGCCTCCAAGGGTCGTTGGGCCTGAGCCCGACCCTCGCCCCTGGCCCGGCCGCCTCGCGCCCGTGGTACTCCCTGGTCGATCCCTGGCCAGGGCGGGCGGCCCGGGTCTCAGTCCCCGGCGGAGCGGAGCGCGTCGCGGAGGTCCTTGCGGGAGCTGATCGCGAGCTTGGTGAAGATCTTCCGCAGGTGCCACTCGACCGTCCGCGGGCTGAGGAACAGCCGGGCGCCGACCTCGGGATTCGACAACCCGTCCCGGGCGAGCAACGCGATCTGCTTCTCCTGCGGGGTCAGCTCGTCCCGGGTCGCTCCCGCGGACCGCTTCCGCACGGTCTCACCCGTCGACAACAACTCCCGGCGAGCGCGCTCGGCGAACGCCTCCATTCCGATCGAGGTGAGCATCTCGTGCGCGGTCCGCAGCTGGCCTCGCGCGTCGACGCGGCGACTCTGCCGGCGCAACCACTCCCCGTACAGCAGATGCGCGCGAGCCAGCTCAGGCCCGATCAGCGTCCGCTCCAACCGCTCGATCGCGTCCCGGTACGACTGCTCGGCGACCTTGCCCTCGCCGACCAGGGCCCGTGACCTCGCCTCGACGCCGAGCGCCCAGTCGGTACCGGCGGCGCTCGTTGCCTCCTGCAACCGTTCGAGTCCGGCCGCGGCGACGTGCGGTTTCCCGCTCCGGACAGCGGCCTCCACAAGCTCGGGCAACGCCCACGCGGACAGGAACAGCTCGGGCGTCTCCTGGCTCGCCTGCTCGGCAGCGGTCAGCGCCTCGTCGTACCGGCCGAGGCCGTTGGCCAGGATCGCGGAGACCCACTGTCCGTACTGCACACCGATGCCCTGGCCCCCGGCGGCGGCGTCCTTGGCGGCGGCCGTGATCAACGGGGTCGCCTCGGCCGGACGACCCTTCATCGCGGCCAGCAGCATCGCCGCGTACGGCGCGATCCGGGTCTCGGTGGCGTCGACGACGGCGTGGATCTCGGCGATCGCGGCCTCCGCCTCGGGGAAGTCGCCGCGCCACGCGACCAGGATCGCGTGCGCGGTCAGGTCGATCGGCAGCCGGGCCAGGGCACCCGACCTGCGGGCCAGCCGGAGCTGCCGGACGTTGATCCCGTGCCAGGCGCCGTCGTCCCAGAGCACGTTGGACGGCACCGTGGTCAGCCAGCCCCAGCGGAAGTTGTCCTCGATCGACACGTCCCGCGCGGCGAACGCACCGGTCGCCCGCCGGAGGATCGGCGCGGCCGCGGCCCGCCCCGCCATCACCAGCGTCGCCAGTCCTTCCAGCAACAGGTCGGACGGCCGCGGCGACTCCGCCCGCGGCAGCGCCAGCGCGGCCCGGGACGCTTCCCGCAGACTGCCGGCGGTCGCCAGCCGGCCGGCGAACAGCGCCGCGCCCCAGGCGTCCAGGTACGTCTCCCGGGCGAGGTCGAGGTCGAGGAGTTCCCACTGCTTCGCCGCCTTGAGCAGCAGGGGCGGCGCATCGCTGCCGTGCCCCGACGCGAAGGCGATCTGGCCGCGCAACAGGTTGGTCCGGGCCCGCTGGTACTCGTCGAGCACCCCGACCTCGGCCGTCGCGAGCAGCCCGAGCGCGGAGTCGAACTCCCCGGCCAGCAGACTGACCTGGGCCGCTCCCAGCGCGCGGTCCGCCCGCCGCGCGAAGTCGTCGGTCAGGGCGACCGACCGTTGCAGGAACGCCGCCGCGGCCGCCAGCCCTCCGCGGGCCTGGGCCCGGCCGGAGGACCGCTCGAGGGCGGCCGCGACGTGCTCGTCGGGTCCCGGCGCGGCCGCGGCCAGATGCCACACCCGCCGATCGGGATCCGCCTTCGCGTCGGTCACCTCGGCCAGCGCCAGGTGCGCGGCCCGGCGGTCCTGGGCCGAGGCGGCCCGGTACACGGCCGACCGGACGAGCGGATGGCGGAACGTCACCCGCTCCCCGATCGCCAGCAGGCCTTCGGTCTCGGCGCCGGTCACCGCCTCCGGCCCGACACCCAGCCGTTCGGCCGCCCGCCGGACCAGCAACGGATCACCCACCGACTCCGCCGCCGCGATCAGCAGGAGCAACCGGGTCTGCTCGGGGAGCTCGCCGATCCGGGCCAGGAAGCTCGACTCGATCCGCCGCGGCAGCTCCTGCGTCCCCGGCAGCCCGAATCCGCCGGCCAGCTGCGCCACCGTCAGTCCCCGCGGCAGTTCGAGCAGGGCCAGCGGATTCCCACCGGTCTCGGCCACGATCCGGTCCCGGACCCGCTCGTCCAGGACGAACCGGACCGCCGAATCCAGCAGCGCTCGCGCGTCGCCGATCCGCAGGCCGGTGATCTCCAGCTCCGGGAGCGCGTGCAACTCGGCGGTCGGCCGCCGCGTGCCGAACAGCATCCCGACCGGCTCGACCACCAACCGGCGCGCGACCACTCCGAGGACCTGCGCGGATGCCCGGTCCAGCCATTGCGCGTCGTCCACCACGCAGACGAGCGGCCCGTCCGCGGCCAGCTCGGACAGCAGGCTGAGAACGGCCAGCCCGACCAGGAAGCGATCCGGCGGTCCCCCGTTGCTCAGGCCGAAGACCGTACCCAGGGCGTCTCGTTGCGGATCCGGGAGCCGATCCAGCCGGTCCAGCATCGGTGTACACAGCTGGTGCAGGGCCGAGAACGCCAGCTCCATCTCGGACTCGACGCCGACCGCGTGCAGTACCCGGAGCCCGGTCGCGCCGTGCACGGCGTACTCGAGCAGGGCCGTCTTGCCGACGCCGGCGTCACCGCGCAGCACCAAAGAGCGGCCGGCCCCGGCCCGCACCGCGGCGACCGTCTCGTCGAGGACGGCACACTCGGTCCGCCGTCCGCGCAACCTCCCCGGCCCACCCCAGACGGACGGGTCCCCGCGTGTCTCCACCAGACATCCGCCTCCGACCAAGCGGTGAAAGGATCCGTGCCGGCAGGTCCCCCGCCGAGCAGCAACCTCCCCAGGTTAGGCGTGCCTTCGGCGGCCTGGCTACCACGAGATTCTGCTGTCTCAGCCGGTGACGATCCCCGCGACCAGGTTGATCGTCGCGGCCAGGATGACCGTTCCGAAGACGTACGAGAGCAGACAGTGACGCAGCACCACCGCGCGGATCGCGGTGCTCCCCACGTCCGTGTCCGACACCTGGTAGGTCATCCCGAGGTTGTAGCTGAAGTAGAAGAAGTCCCGGTACGACGGCGGCTCTTCGGTGGTGTTGAAGTCGATCCCGCCGAGCGGGTCGCCGTAGTAGAGGTGCGCGTACCGGGCGGCGTACATCAGGTGCAGCACGGCCCAGTTCAGAAAAACACCGGCCAGGCCGATCGCGGCGGCCGTGTTCCTGGTGCCGGAGCGGTCCAGGATCAGCACGAAGACGATCGCGGTCAGGCTGCCGATCGTGGCCGCGACCACGAAGAGCTCCTCGACGACGGGCCGGAAGTCCTCGCGGCGCGCGTTCCGCCGGGTCGCGTCGGCCGTCATCGGCCAGAGCACGACCACCCCGCTGAGGACGAACAACGCCGCCAGCACCGCGATCCCGGACAGCACGCCGAGCGCGGCGGTCCAACCCAGCCCGACGATCGCCCCGACGATCGCCCCGGCCACGACCGAGATCAGCAGGCGGGCCACCGGGGACGTGGGCATGCCCCGCATCATAGAAGCCGCCGCGCTTCGGGCGGCCGAACTCAGCCCGGCTCGCCGAGCTGCTGGGTGGTGCGCTCGACGACGATGCTGGTCGCGTACCGGGTGGTGCCCGGGGGTTCGACGTCGCTCCAGCCGCCGGTGTACTTGGTCGCGATCGCGCGTTCCAGTTCGAGGCCGGGATCGGCGACCAGCTCGCTGATCCGGCCGCGCAGTTCCAGGTAGTAGGTGGGGCGGTCCGGTTCCACGACCACGACGGAGATGCGCGGGTCCCGGCGCAGGTTGCGCAGCTTCTGCCGGCCGTCGACCAGGCTGATCCGGACCCGCTCGCCGTCGAAGAGGAACCACAACGGCGTCGTCTGCGGCTCACCGCGTTTGCCGATCGTGGACACGAACGCGACCGCCCGGGAGGCGAGCAGGTCGTGGAACACCGGCGGAATCTCCATCTACGTCAACTCCCGTGAGCGAGGCGAGGCAGGACGGCGAGCAGGGCCCGTTTCTCGGCGGCGGTGAGGTCGCCGAGGAACTCCTGCTCCATCGCCCGGACGGCGGCCCGGGCGGCCCGGAACCGGTCCTGTCCGGCGCGGGTCAGACCGACGGTACGGGCCCGCCGGTCCGCCGGATCGGGCGTCCGGATGACGAGACCGTCGGCCTCGAGGGTGTCGAGCAGCGCGATCAGGCGGGTCTTGTCGTAGCCGATCGCCTGGGCCAGCGCCTGCTGGGTCTCGGCCGGCCGCTCGGCGAGCCGGGTGAGCACCGCGTACCCCCACATCGACAGCCCGTGGCCGGTCAGCAGCGGTTTCTCGGCGAGCATCAGCCGGCGGGCGATCAGCCCGAACAGGGCGCCGAGATCCTCGCTCTCCATGGCTGCATCCTAGGGATGGAAATTAGTAAGCAAGTGCGTATGATCTACACATGCCTACTAACTCTTTGCTGCGCGCCGAGACCCGCAGCCTCGCGATCGACGCCCCGCCGGCCACCGTCCTCGACTTCCTCGCCGACCCGCGGAACCTGCCCCGCTGGGCTCCCGGCGTGGCGAAGTCCGTCCGGGTGGACGGCGACGACTGGCTCCTCGACAACGGCGAGACCGAGGTCCGGATCACGCCGCGCACGTCCCTCCGGCACGGCACGGTCGACCTGCTGACCGGCCCGGGCGCCGGGGTCTTCACCCGGGTCCTGCCGAACGGCGACGGCAGCGAGTACCAGTTCACGCTGTTCTTCCCCGCGGACACGCCCGAGGCGGCCGTCGAGGATCAGCTGAAGATCGTCGAGGCGGAGCTCCGGACCGTCCGGGACCTCTGCACCCGGTAGTTCGTCCCGTGGCCGGTCAGCCGCGCCGGCGGATCGTCGCGTGCCATCCCGGCGCGCCGTGCTCGTCGTGAAACCTGGTCCGGATCCGGACCGGCTCGACGACCTCGACGGTCCAGCCGGCCGCGGGATCGAAGGCCGCCCGCAGCTCGTCCTCGCCGACGGGGTGCGGGCCGGTCCCCGGTCCCCGGTCGCTGAAGCAGAACAGCTGCACCACGCCTTCTGGTACGAGAACCTGGGCCAGCCCCGCGACGTACGCCGGTCGCTCCCCGGTGTCGAAGCTGTGGAACAACGCGCTGTCCAGCACCGAGTCGAACCGGCGTCCCAATCGCTGCAGGTGCAACGCGTCCGCGGTCGCGAACTCGGCCTCGATCCCGCGGGCCTTCGCCTTCTCCCGCGCCATCGCGAGTGCCGTCTCGGCCACGTCGACGCCGAGCACCCGCAATCCCGACGCCGCGAGGTGCAGCGCGTTCTCGCCGCTCCCGCAGCCCGCGTCGAGGACGTCCCCGGCGAAGCCGCCCGCGGCCGCGACCTCGACGACCGCCGGCTGCGGCCCGCCGAAGTCCCACGGCGCCGGGCCGTCGGTGTACGACGCGTCCCAGGGCTGACCGGCCATCCGTTCGTGGCTGGTCGGCGGCCGGCCACCGTACGGATCACTTGCCGCCATCGGCCATCACCTTCGCCTCCTCGGCCATCCGGTAGTCGTGGATGGGCCGGTACCGGTCGTACAACATGGTCAGGATGCTGACCAGGAAGACGAAGAACAGCGTGTCGTCCAGGGACAGGTCCTCCCGGCGGCGCCGCAGCACCACATCGGCCAGGAACACCAGCCCGACGTTGGTCGCGAACACGACCCCGAACGAGACCAGCGCCGAGTCCCACCCGTACCCCCGGCGCGCCGACCACAGCCCGATCGCGGAGTTGATCACCACGAAGATCGCGATCCCGGTGAACACCTCGAGCTCGCTCGCCTCGACCCCGGGCAGCAGCTGACCGAAGATCACGCTGATCAACCCGATCAGGAAGATCTTCTCGACCGCGGCCGAGTCGAGCACCTTGCGATGGGCCGCCTGGTACGCCGCCCGCTCGTGCGCCTCGTCGATCCCGGCCGGCAGCGGATCCGCGCGCAGCCGCAACGACCAGTCGGCCGGACGCAACCGCGGCCGCACCACGAAGTACAGGACCGCGGCGAGCCCGAGCAGGCCGGCCAGGACCACCGGGCCGAACCACGGCACGTCGGCGACCGTCTCGGTGAAGTCGAGCTGGGCCACGTGCACCCAGTACTCCTGCGGCAGCTTGATCACGATCCAGATCCCGGCGGCCAGCAGCACCCAGAACTTCAGCGAGTACCGGACCGCGTTCCACCGGGTCCGGATCGCCTCGTACGCGATGAAGTAGTACTCGAAGGTGTTCGGGAAGACGAGCAGCACCCAGCGCAACCCGGTCAGCTCGAACAGCACCACCCCGGCCTGCCGGTAGAAGAACAGGAACCGGTTGACCTCACCGGCCGCCCGGTTGGTCCAGTTCCGCAGCCCGGCCAGGTACGCGATGGACAGGTAGAACACGTCCATCGCCTTGTCGTAGCTCTGGTAGAACGGCGGGTCGTGGCCGAACGCCTGGAAGATCGACTGGTCGGCCGCGTCCAGCACAAGGCACCCGAGGATGGCGGGCAGCGGGAAGCGCGGAATCAGCAGCGGCAGCCCGAACCGGGCCAGGACCACGCCCCAGAAGACGACCTCGACACTCATCTCGGACCCTTCACCGCCTGTCCCTTCAGCTCCGCGAGTACTCCCCGTCGGCCGACGTGACCTCGGCGCGGTGATCCGCTGCCAACGATGAAGCCAGTTCGAGGGTCGCGGTGTCCAGGTCGGCCGGTTCGAGGTCGCTCTGCGCGGCGTACGCGGCGAGGACGCGGCGCTCGACGGCTTCGGCGGTGAGGCCCGGGACCTCGGTCGACACCGACCCGACCGACGCGGCGTCGAACGGCAGGTCCAGGTGGCGATAGACCTCGGTCAGCAAGGGCCGCAGGACCTCGTCACCACCGACCACGACCAACGCGCTGAACAACCAGCCGTTGCGGACGATCCGCTGCCCGGTGCCGACCAGCTTGACGACTCCACGAGCGTTGACGCTGTGCGCACCCGGGCAGTACTCACCGGGGACCGCGCCGACGCGGGCATCGATACCGACGTCCCGCAGCACGTCGGCGTACAGGGTGCCGAACTCCTTGAAGCGTGTCTCCATCCCGTCCGGCGCGAGCTGTTCGTAGTTCACGTGGTCGATCACCAGTGCGTCCGGCGTGTACGCGACCGGGCGCCCGCCGACCGCCCGGACCAGTGACTCGAAGCCGGCCGACCGGGCCGCCTCCACCGCGGCGCCGAACCCGGGCAGCCGCGTGTCCCGGCGACCGAAGACCACGACCGGCGCGGACGGCCGGTAGATCCGCAGCGCCTCACCCACTTCGCCGGCAGCAACGCGCCGCACCAGCGCATGGGCGACGGCCAGCTCCAGCGCCTCGCCCCCACCACCCGATCCGCCGCGATAGACCCGCACACCGGCATCGTGCCACGCCGCGCCCGCACTCGGCGGCAACTGACCGGCACCAGCGATGGACGTCGGGTAGACATCAGATGTTTCGCCTGCCAAAGTGGAGGACGATCCGCTCGGCTCGCCGCGAGAGTCGGAGCTAACATCAGACCTCTGGAGGAAGTAGCTATGAAGTTCGCGCGTCTGGGAGCGGTCGGCCAGGAACAGCCCGTGGTGATCGCCGACGACCGGACCTACGACCTCCGAGGGCTCACCCGCGACCTCGACGGCGAGTTCTGGGCGTCCGGTGGTCCGGCCCGGGTCGCCACCGCGCTCGCGGCCGGGGACCTCCCGCTGCTCGACGGTGCCGACAGCCTCCGGATCGGCGCCCCGATCACCAAGCCCGGCGCGATCGTCTGCATCGGGATGAACTACGCGGCCCACGCGGCCGAGTCCGGTGCCCAGCCGCCCACCGTCCCGGTGCTGTTCTTCAAGGCCCCCAACACGTTGGCCGGTCCGAACGACCCGGTCACGATCCCGCGCAACAGCGTGAAGACGGACTGGGAGGTCGAGCTCGGTGTCGTGATCGGCAAGCGCGCGTCGTACCTCGACTCGCCGGCCGAGAGCCTCGACCACGTGGCCGGCTTCGTGGTCGCCAACGACCTGTCCGAGCGGGAGTTCCAGCTCGAGGTCTCCGGCGGCCAGTGGAGCAAGGGCAAGATCGCCGCCGGGTTCAGCCCCGTCGGCCCGTGGCTGGTCACCCCGGACGAGATCGAGGCCGGCAAGCTCGGGCTGCGCAGCTTCGTCAACGGCGAGCCCCGGCAGGACTCCAGCACCGCCGACCTGATCTTCGACGTCGCGCACATCATCCACCACCTGAGCCAGTACATGGTGCTCGATCCGGGCGACCTGGTGCTGACCGGGACGCCCGAGGGCGTCGCGCTGTCCGGCCGGTTCCCGTACCTCGCGCCGGGTGACGTGGTCGAGCTGGAGATCGACGGCCTCGGCCGCCAGCGGCAGGAGTACGTCGCGTTCGGAGCGGGCCGATGAGCGGCGAGTACGAGGGGCTGGTCGCGCTCGTCACCGGGGGCGCGTCCGGGATCGGCGCGGCCGTCGCCGCCGAGCTCGCGAGTCGCGGTGCCCAGGTCGCCGCCCTGGACCTGGACCCGGCCGGCGTCCCGGACGGCGTGCTCGGGCTGAAGGCCGACGTGACGAACGACGAGAGCGTGCGGCAGGCGGTGGACCAGGTGATCGCGACCTGGGGCCGGCTGGACGTGGTGGTCAACAACGCCGGAATCGGTGCCCAGGGCACCGTTTCCGACAACTCCGACGAGCAGTGGCACCAGGTGTACGACGTGAACGTGGTCGGCGCGGTCCGGGTCAGCCGGGCCGCCCTGCCGCATCTGCGGAAGTCGCCCGCGGCCGCGATCGTCAACGTCGCCTCGGTCGCCGCGACGGCCGGGCTGCCGCAGCGCGCGTTGTACTCGGCCACCAAGGGCGCCCTGCAGTCGCTCACGATGGCGATGGCCGCGGACCACGTCCGGGAAGGCATCCGGGTCAACTGCGTGAACCCGGGAACGGCCGAGACGCCGTGGGTCCAGCGGCTGCTCGACTCCGCCCCCGATCCGCAGGCCGAGCGGGCCGCCTTGGATGCCCGACAGCCGCACGGACGCCTGGTCACGGCGCAGGAGGTCGCGCTCGCGGTCGCGTACCTCGGCGGCCCCAACTCGGGCTCGACCGTCGGCGCCGCCCTCGCGGTCGACGGCGGTATGGCCGGTCTACGGCTCCGCCCGGTCGGCTGACCCCGAGTCCGCGCAACCCGCGATGAACCGTCGGCCGCGCCCTAGACTGCGAGCCCGACCCGGCAGTTCTCGCGCGCAGAGTGGAGTCCCATGGCCCTGACCGACGTGGCCATCGAGCGGATCAAGGCGATGATCCTCGACGGCAGCCTGAAGCCGGGTGACCGGCTGCCGCGCGAGGCCGACCTGGCCGAGCAACTGCGGATCTCGCGCAGTTCGCTGCGCGAGGCGGTCAAGGCGCTGGCGATGATCCGGATCCTCGACGTCCGGCGCGGTGACGGCACCTACGTGACCAGCCTGACGCCGGAGATCCTGCTGGAGACGATGGGCTTCATCATCGACGTCCACCAGGACTCCAGTGTGCTCGACCTGTTCGAGGTCCGGCGCGCGCTCGAACCGATGGCCGCCGAGAAGGCCGCCCGGCTGATGTCCGACGCGGACGCGGCCGGGCTGCTCGCACTGGTCGACTCGATCACCGCCGACGCGCCGGTCGACGAGGTGGTCGCGAACGACCTGGAGTTCCACCACCGGATCGCCGAGGCCTCCGGGAACGCGGTGCTGTGCTCGTTCATCGACGGGGTGGCCGGCCGGACCCACCGGGCCCGGCTCTGGCGTGGCGTGACCCAGCAGGACTCGTTCGACCAGACCCGGCGGGAGCACCGCGCGATCGCGCTGGCCATCGCCGACCGGCAGCCGAGTATCGCGGCCGCCCACTCGCTGTCGCACGTGGCCGGGATCGAGAACTGGATCCGCCGTCACCTCACCGACCTCACGCCCGAATGAACGTCGGCGCCCGCTTCTCGGCGAAGGCGGCTCGCCCCTCGGCCGCGTCCTGGGTCGCGAAACAGACAGTCTGCAGGTCGCGCTCGTAGCGGACCGCCTGCTCCAGCGGCATCGAGGCGGCCGCGGCCAGGTTCGCCTTCGCCGTCTCCACCGCGATCGGTGCCCGGCTCGCGATCGTGGCCGCCACCTCCAGCGCCCGTGGTACCAGGTCGTCCGGTGCGAGGACCTCGCTGACCAGGCCCCACGCGAGGGCCCGTTGTGCGTCGATCGGATCACCGGTCATCAGCATCAGCGCGGCGTTGCTGCTGCCGATCGACCGCTCCAGCAGGGCCGACATGCCACCGCCGCCGATCCAGCCCAGCTTGACCTCCGGCGCGGCCAGCTTCGCCGTCGCCGAGGCGAGCCGGACGTCGCAGATCAACGCGGTCTCCAGTCCGCCGCCCAGCGCGTACCCGTTGATCGCGGCAACGATCGGCTTCCGGAGCAGCTTCAGCGAGTCGCAGTAGTCGGCCCGGTTCCGGAACTCCCACGGGGTCCGGTACTTCGCCAGCTCACCGATGTCCGAGCCCGCGCAGAACGCCCGATCACCCGCACCCGTCAGGACGACCGCGCGGACCTCGTCGTCCTCGTTGCAGCGTTGCGCCAGCTCGACCAGCCGGTCCGACATCGCCTGCGTGACCGCGTTGAGTTTCGCCGGCCGGTTCAGGGTGATGACGGCGACCTGGCCGTCCAGGTCGAACCGCACGTCGTCCGTCATCGTGTACTTCCTTCCGTCGGGCGAATGCCGTTCAGATAAAGGGTGTCCAGCTCGCTCGACCCGGCCGCGATCGACGAACCGCCCGTGACGACCGACCGGACCACCTCGGCGGCCTCGGTCTGGAACGCGATGTACCCGTCGTACCGCGGCCGCACCCACGCCTGCGTCACAGAGCGCAAGGTGTCCCGGTAGAAGCCGCCCACCGGGTCGTTCACCGAGTCGGCGAGCCACGCACTCCGCAACGACGGCTGCCCGGAATGCGCCGGAATGAAGGCCTCCTGCGCATCCCGCGACAGCAACCACCCGAGGTGCTCCACCAACTCCGGCGTCACCTCACAGCGCCGCGTCACCGCGAGCCCGGTCCCACCGAGCGTCGATCCCACTCGGCCACCCGGTACCGAACTCGGCGCGTCGGTGAAACTGACCCGCCGATCGAGCGTCGTGGCCGAGTAGTTCACGTACCCGTAGACCAACGGGCAGTGCGCGACCGAGTCCCCGTGCACCATGTCCTCGAGCAGCCCGATCGGATCGAGCTCGACCGTGTACCGCGGCGCCCGCGCGACCAGGTCGGTCATCAACTCCAGCGCCCGCGTGCCGGTCGCCGCAGCCACGAACCCCTCGGACCCACCCGGCTCCTCGCCCAACGCCACGCAGATCGACGCGAACGTCAACAGCGCATGCGGTCCGGCCACGGAGAGCGCTACCGGTACCCGCTGCGACAGCGCGACGACGTCGGACCAGAGCACCGGCATTTCGCCGGCCAGGTCGACCCTGGTCGCCGCGACCTGCGTGGCCGCGTCCAGCGGGAGCGCCCAGACGTGCCCGTCGAGCGTGTACGACGCGAAGCTCGGGCCGGCCGTCTCGGTCGCCCAGCGCCGCAGGTCCCCGGGATCGAAGACCTCGTCGAGCGGCCGGAGACAGTCGTGGGCCAGCGCCTCGCCGAGATGCGGATGGTCGAGCACGATCACGTCGTACCGGCTCGCCAGGTCCGCGATCGGGGTGGACTCGAACCCGCTGAGCGGATGCGTGTCCCAGTCGATCGTTGCCCCCGGCATCGTCCCGGACGCCGCGACCAGCGCGTCCCGGCCGCGCGGATGGTCCCAGGTGAGACCGCGGTACGCGCCGGTCACGACGCCTGCGCGGATCGATCGGCCGTGGCCCCTTCGAGCCGGGTCTCGGCGACCGCACCCGACCCGAGCAGCTCCGCGATCTCCTCGGGACCGAACCCGGCCTCCGCCAGTACCTCCGCGCTGTGCTCACCGACCAGGGGCGCGCCTCGCTCGATCCGGGCCGGCGTCCGCGCGAACTTGTACGGGAAGCCCGGCGTCTTCACCCGGCCCTCGGTCGGATGGTCGTACTCCACGAAGGTCCCGTTGAAGGCGATCTGCGGATCGTCGACCAGGTCCTGGTAGTCGTACACCGGCCCGGCCCAGATCCCCGCGGCCGACAACTCCGCCAGCCACTCCTCGGTCGGCCGGGTCACCAGCCGGTCGGCGGTCCGCCGGAAGATCTCGTCCCGGTGCGTCCAGCCGTGCACCTCCGAGTCCATCGCCAGGAAGGTGTCCTCGCCGATCACCCGGCCCAGCGTCGGCAGGTCGGGCATCGCCAGCGCGAGGAACCCGTCCGCCGTCCTGAAGGTCCCGTACGGCGAGCGGATGTACACGTGCGCGTGCGGCTCGCTCCCACGCTGCTGCGGAACGCCGCCGGCCGTGAAGACCGACAACTCCTGCATCTGCAGGGTGGTGATCGCGTCCAGCATGTTCACCTGGACGAGCTGTCCCTCGCCGGTACGCTCCCGATGCAGCAGGGCGGCGAGCACGGCCTCGAACGCCGTCGACGCGGTCACCGCGTCCACCAGGTACTGGCCGGCCGGCTGCGGTGGTTCGCCGTGCCGACCGGTCGACAGCATCGCGCCGGATCTTGCCTGCAGCAACAGGTCCTGGCCGGGCAGGTTCCGGTGCGGCCCGTCCTCGCCGTACCCGGACATCGACACGTAGACCAGCGACGGGTTGATCGCCGACAACGTCGCGTAGTCGACGCCGAGCCGCTCGGCCACGCCCGGACGGTAGTTCTGCAGGAAGACGTCGGCGCGTTCGACCAGCCGGAGCAGCACGTCCTTGCCGGCCGCCGACTTGAGGTCGACGGCGAGCGATCGCTTGTTCCGGTTGAGGGAGAGGAACGACACGTTGATCGCGTTGCCCTGGGCCCCACCGGCCGCGGCGTGCCGTTGCCACTCACCGGTGACCGGTTCGACCTTCACCACGTCCGCACCGAGATCACCGAGCCGTTGCGCCGCGAACGGGCCGGCCATCGCGATCGAGCAGTCCAGGACGCGGTACCCGTCGAGGATTCCGGCGGTCTCGGTCATCGGGGATTCTCCTCGGGTTGGCCGCCGGTACGGCGGATCGTGGCCCGGACCGACTCGGTCGCCTCCGGGCCGTCCAGCACTCTGATCGTGGTCCGGTACGTCCGCGACTCACCGTGTTCGAGCCAGGTCATCGACCCGTCCGCCCGGGCCGCGGCGTCCCCGGCGACCGCGTGCGTGGACGGCTCCAGGCCGATCGCGTACTGGCCGCTGCGCAGGTTCTGCCACTCGAAGAACGCCGGCATCGTGGCCGCGTCCCAGGCGACCTCCACTCCGAGCGAACCGTCCGCGCGGATCAGCGCGACCCGCGAACGGCCGGACTCGTCGGCGACCACCTGGTGCTCGAAGACCTGCTCGACGAACCCCGGCTGCGGTCCCGGCAAGGTCCGGTACGAGACGCCCTGCTCGGCCACCGAGTCGCTGCACCAGGTCGTGGCCGTGATCGGCGCGACGAACTCGGTGCCCTCGTCGACCAGCGGCCAGCCGAAGTTCAGGTGGTACAGGAACATGTGCGGGGTCCGCTCGAAGCCGAGGTTGTCCACCACGTCGTGCAGCCGCAGCTCCAGGCCGTCGAAGTCGAGCTCCACGGTCCGGGTCAGTCGCAGGTGCTCGCCGAACGAGGTCGCCTGGATCACCTCGCCGCGGACCCGCAGGACGCACCGGTCGCCGTCCCACACTTCCGTTGCCTCCAGCAACCGAGCGGGGATCGCGGTGAGCCGGCCGTGCAACCCGTGCGTGACGGCCGGCTTCGGCGGGTAGCCGTACCCGGTCGCGTCGACCTCGCCGCCGAACAACGTGTGGTCGAGACCGCCCGACACCAGCAGGCCGTCGAGCGCACGCAACCAGGACAGCCCACCCTCGTCGTTGTGCTCGTGCAGCCCCGGATGCCGGAAGCCGTTGCCCGACCGCCAGCCGACCGGCACACCCCGGTACCGGGCGGCGCCGAGGTCCATCGCCCGGTCGACGAGCACGTCCACCTCGAACCCGGCCGCGCTGCGGAGCTGGACCGCCCGGACCCCGCGTTCCACGCCGTTGCTCAGCTCGATCTGCCGGATGCCGGCCACGCTGTCGGGGTCACCGGTCCGCTCCCGCAGTTCGCGGGCCGTCAGGTCCTGTCCGAAGATCCGCAAGCCACTCACTCCATGATCCAGCCGCCGTCGACGTTGACCGTCTGCCCGGTCACGAACGACGAGTCGGCACCGAGCAGGAACGACACCACCGACGCCACCTCGTCGGCGGCACCACGGCGCTTGATCGCCTGGTGCTCCAGCACGAACGCGGTGTACGCCTCCGGGTTCTCGTGGATCGCCTCGGCCCTGGTCGGGAACGCGCCCGGCGACACCGCGTTCACCCGGAGGCCGTGCGGCCCGAGTTCGCGGGCGAGTGCCCTGGTCAGCGCGACCGCGGCGCCCTTGGTACTCACGTAGCTGGCCAGCCGTTCCCAGCCACCGTGCCAGGTGATCGAGGCGACGTTGACGATCCCGCCCGACCGCCGCGGCACCATCAGCCGGGCCGCCGCCTGCGCCGCGACGAAGGAGGCCCGCTGGTTCACGGCGACCACGTCCTCGTACTCCTCGACCGGGACGTCCAGGAACGGCGTGGCCGGGTAGATCGCGGCGTTGTTCACCAATCCGGCCAGCGCACCGAGCCGGCGCTCGGTCTCCTCGATCGCGCCCGTCAACGCCGCGGTGTCCCGCAGATCGACCGGCAGGACGGCGTACTCCGCGCCCGCTTCCTTCAAGGCGGCCGCGGATGCGTCGAGCTCCTCAACGGGGAGGTCCAGCAGGGCGACGGCGTACCCGTCGGTGGCCAGGCGAAGTGCGGTCGCGCGACCCAGGGCACCGGCGGCACCGGTCACGACGACACTGCGTGGTGCTGTGTCCGTGGACATCGAGTGGTCCTCTCAGTCGAAGGCGGGCTTGCCGACCAGCCGGCGGCCGGCTCGGTCGGGACGGACGTGCGGGCCGGCCTGATGTCCCCAGTCGGCGGCGTCACCGAGGTCGGCGATGGCGGCCTCGTCAAGGGTCAGGCCGAGGCCGGGCGCCGAACCGAGGACCAGGTGCCCGTCGGCGATCACCTGGTCGGCGCTGATCCCGATCGGGTGGCCGAAGTCCTGCAGCTCGATCGACAGATGGTTCGGGACCGAGGCCGCCGCGTGGCCGAGCGGGTTCGCGGAGTACGCGACCGGGCTGACCGGCAGGTCGAACGCGTGCGCCAGCGCCGCGACCCGGAGGAAGTGGGTGATGCCCCAGACGCTCCCGGTCTGCACCACGTCCACCGCGTTCGCCTGGACGAGCGGCCGGAACTGCTCGAGCCCGGTCAGGTTCTCCCCCGTGGCCACGGCTGCCTTGACCGACCGGGTGACGAGGGCGAGGCCGTCGACGTCCCAGCGACGGACCGGCTCCTCGATCCAGGCGAGGTCGTGCCGCTCCTCGATCCGGCCGATGTGCCGGACCGCCTCCTTGCGCGACCAGGACTCGTTCGCGTCCAGCATCAGCGCCGGGACCTGCCCGGTCGCGTCGCGGTACAGGTCGCTGACCAGGTCGAGCCGGCGCAGGTCGGTCCCGACGTCGAGGCCGCCCTTCAGCTTCACCGCGCGCAGGCCGCGGTCCGCGAACCGCTTGTGCAGGGCAACGAGTTCCTCGTCCGGGAGCGGCCCGTCCAGCCCGGACGCGTACGCCGGGACGACGTGGTCGCGGGCACCGAGCGTCCGCCACAACGGTTCGCCGGCCGCCTTCGCCTTCAAGTCCCACAGGGCCAGGTCGAGCGCGCCGATCGTGCCGAAGACGGCACCGCCGTGGCCGCTCTTGAACACCCAGGCGAGCATCCGGTCGTACAGCGCGACCACGGAACGCGGGTCCTGGCCGTCGAGCGCACCGAACAGGCTCTCGACCCCGGCGTGCGAGCCCAGGCCGATCCCCTCCAGGCCGGTGTCGGTCTCGAGCACGACGACCGGGACCGAGGTCTTGCCCGATCCGACCGCCCCGTTCACGTCGCCGATCGGGCGGCCCCAGTCGTGCACGGTGGTGAGCGTGCGGAATCCAGTGATACGCATGTCCGGCGCTATCCCTTCGTCGCCCCGGCGGTGACGCCGTCGGTGATCTGCCGCTGGAAGAACAGGTAGACGAGGATCACGGGGAAGACCGCGACCAGGACGCCGCCCGCGAACAACGGGATGTTGTCGGAGTACTGCCCGCGCAGCGCCGTCACCCCGACCATCAGGGTGCGGTTGCGCTCGGACTGCAGGACGAGCAGGGAGATCAGCACGTCGTTCCAGCAGAACAACGCGTTCAGGATGCCCACCGACAACAACGCCGGCCGGCCGATCGGGACCATGATCCGCCGGTAGATCCCGAGCGTGCTGCTGCCGTCCACCCGGGCCGCCTCGATCACCTCCTGCGGGACGCGGGCGTAGAAGCTCGTCATCAGGAAGATCGTGAACGGCAGGAACTGCCCGGTGTAGGCGAGCACCAGGCCCAGGTGCGTGTCCAGCAACCCGGCCTGCCCGAGCACCCGGAAGAACGGCACCATGATCACCTGGAACGGAATCATCAACGCACCCAGGCAGAGCAGGAACAACGACTTGCGGCCGCGGAAGTTCAGCTGGCTGAACGCGAACCCGGCCATCGACCCGAGCAGCAGCAACAATGCCACCGCACCGGCCGTGACGATCACCGAGTTCAGCGTGTACCGGCCGAGTCCCGAGCTGTTCCACGCCTCGGCGAAGTTGGCGAAGCTCACGTGCTCGGCCGGCGCGAACCGGTCCAGCACGTACTCCCGGCGCGACTTCATCGCCACGTTGAGCGTGAACAGCATCGGGTACACCGTGGCCAGCGCGAGCAGGAGCATCGGTACCGCGATCACCCAGCGGGCGACGCCGCGTTCCCTCATCTCAGGCCTCCTTGGTGGCGCGCTTGATCAGCCGCAGTTGCGCGAACCCGACGAAGAGCATCAGCACGAACAGCACCATCGACGCCGCCGAGGCGAGCGCCGGGCTGTTCATCTGCCCCTGGGTGATCCAGATGTAGAGCTCCGGCAGGTACGTCGCGCCGCCCGGACCGCCCGCGGTCATCACGTAGAGCAGGCCGAACATCCCGGTCAGCAGACCGATCATCGTGGTCACGAAGACGAACTGGATGGTCCGGCTGAGCTCGGGGATCACCACGTGCCGGACGGTCTGGGCCAGGTTCGCGCCGTCGCACCGGGCCGCGTCCAGCAACGACTGGTCCAGCGTCGCGAACCCGGCCAGGAAGATCACCAGCGCCATCCCGAAGGTGGCCCAGATGTGCACCGCGATCACCGAGAAGATCGCCACCTTGCCGTTGCCCAGCCAGTCGACCGGACCCAGTCCGGCCCGGCCGAGCAGCTGGTTCACCGGACCGTCGAAGGACAGCAGGATGTTGAAGATCGCGCCGATGATCACCGGCGACAGCACCACCGGGAAGAAGTACACGCTGCGGTAGAACCGGTGCCCGGGGACCTTGAGGAACAGGAAGGTCGCCAGGATCCCCGGGATCGCGACCGCCACCGGCAGGGCCAGGAACAGCAGGCCGACGTTCTTCAGCGCGATCCCGAACACCCGGTCGTGCAGCAGCGCCCGGTAGTTGTCCAGCCCGACGAACACGCCGTTCCGCTCGCCGTCGCCGGTGAGCGAGTACTGCGCGCCGAGGAACAACGGGATCACCCGCAGCGCGACGATCACCAGCACCGACGGGGCGAGCAGGATCCACGGCGCGAGCTTGTGCTCGGCGATCCGGAACCGCCGGACCGCGGTCGCCCGCCGCGGTGCGGCCACTGCCTGCGAAGTCACTTGTCCGACGCCGCCAGCTGCGTGAGGGCCTGGTCCACCGTGACGTCACCGTTGATCAGCTGCTGCGACAACCGGTGGATCAGGTCCAGCGTCTTGGCCGAGAGCGCGGTGTGCAGCAACGGCTTGCTGTCCGGCAGCCAGGACACGATCGACTTCACCGCCGGCACGGTCGCGTCCGAGGTGTCGATGGTGGTGTCCGCCGCGATCGCGCCGGCGTTGCCGTAGAAGAGCTTGAGCGCGTCCGTGCTCGCCAGGCTCTTGACCAGGTCGACGGCCAGCTCCTGGTTCTTGGTCCACTTCATCACGCCGTACCCGATGCCGCCCTCGGCCGGCAGGTAGGTCTTGGTCGCGTTCGCCGGGTTCAGCACCGGCGGCTGGTACACCCCGAGGTCGGGGCCGAGGAACTCGTCGAAGTCCTTCCAGTGCGCGGTGTCGGAGATCAGCCCGATCACGTTGCCGCCCTTGCCACCGGAGAACATCGTGAACTGGTCCATGAACATCGCGGTCGAGTTGACGCCCTGGTTGTACCAGCCCTCGTCGTTGCTGGACTTCCACAACTGGAAGATCTGCTTGACCTCAGGAGAGGACCAGTCCCGCTTGCCGGCGAGCCAGGCGTCGTACTGCTGCGGGCTGAACACGCCGGGCGCGAAGCCGGACAGGAAGAACTCGATCCCGAGGCCCTCCTTGTTGCCGAGGTTGAAGCAGGCCGTGCCCGCCTTCTTGATCGCGGCGCAGTCGGCCTTCAGCTCGGCCAGCGAGGCCGGCGGCTTCTCCGGGTCCAGGCCGGCCTTCTTGTAGACGCTCTTGTTGTAGTAGAAGGGGAAACCCTGCAGCGTGATCGGGACGGCATACGTCGTGCCCTTGTCCTTGAACGCGTCCCAGCCGGTCAGCCGCTCGCTCAGGTCCTTGGTCTTCTCGTCCAGCGGGATCAGCGACGCGGCCCGCTCGCGCAGCTGGGCGCCGCCGTTGAACATCGCCAGATCCGGTCCCTTGCCGGCCTGGATCGCCGTGCCGAGCAGTGTGTAGTACTGGTCGTACGGCTGGGCGACGAACTCGACCTCGACGCCGGGGTGCTTGCCCTCGAAGTCGGTCTTGGCCTTGTCGTAGTACGCCTTGGTCTTCGCGTCGCCCGAGTGCCAGTCCCAGACGACCAGCTTGCCGGACTCGGCGGCGCCCTGGGATCCCCCGCTCGCCTCCGGTGCGGCGGCACCGCAGGCGCCGGCCGTCACGGCCAGCAGCGGCGCCAGGGCGGCGAGCACCCAGCTACGCCTCGGCTGACGGAACCACCTCGGGGTCTGATCTGACGCGGTCGGCATGACGCCCTCCTGAAGTCGATCGGCGGCTCCACCAGGACAGCCACCGCTTCAGCGATTGTCAGTTGTCTGTTGACTGCTGTCAACGGCTTGTTGTCTGGTGACTCGGTGCGGCAGAATCGAAACCGATCGTTCACAACTCTTCGGGGAGGCCACGGTGGCATCGGGTTCCGAGCAGCCGGCCGTGACGCTGGGTCCGGCCGCGCGCGCCCGCCGGCCCGCCCGGCTGGCCGACCTGGTGGTGGAGTCGATCGTTGACGCGATCCTGTCCGGCGAGCTCCGGCCGGGCTCGGCACTGCCGCCGGAATCCGCGCTGTCGGAGACCTTCCAGGTCAGCCGGATCACGGTGCGTGAGGCCGTCAAGGCGCTGGAGGCGAAGGGCCTGGTCGCGGTCCGGCAGGGCGTCGGCGCCGTGGTCACCGACGACACCAGGTGGAACCTGCTCGACGCGGCCGTGCTCGCCGCCGCGGTGAAGCACGACGCGAACCTGACCATCCTGGACGAGCTGGTCCAGGTCCGGATCGCGCTCGAGTCGAGCCTCGCCGCCGAGGCCGCCGGCCACGCCACCGACGAGGACCTCGCCGAGCTGCAGGCGATCTTCCACCGGCTCGAGGCCGACGTCCGGACCCCGGCGGTCTTCATCGAGACCGACGTCGAGTTCCACGACCGGATCATGGCCGCGTCCGGCAACCGGCTGGCCCGGTCGATCGTCAGCACCGTGCACAGCCAGGCCCGCACCAGCCTGCGCTACCAGGGTCACCCCGGCGTCGAGGACGTTGCCATCAGCAACGAGGAGCACTGGCGGATCCTGGACCGGATCCTGGACCGGGACGCCGCCGGGGCCGCCCAGGCGATGACCGACCACATCCGCTCCGCCTGGGAGCGCCGCCGCCCGCCCGCCCGCTCGGGCGACTGATTCCGCACCACCCCTGAGGCTCGATACATCCGATGTATCGAGCCTCCTTTTCGATGTGCCCGAACTCTTGACCCTCCGTTGCGGCCCGTCTACGTTCAGACGTCATACCTGACAGACAACAGACGACTGAGGAGTCACCCCGATGGGTCGTAGACGAAGTCGCCCCCTCCCCGTCCTCGCCACCTTGCTCGCCGCCGCGCTCGGACTCTCCGTGCTCGGCCTCGACGGCACCGCGTACGCCGCCGGTCCGGTCACCATCGCGGTGTCCCCGACCGGTCAGGCGGCCGGCGCCGACCACGTCGTCCGCACCTTCGAAGCCGCCCAAGGACTCGTCCGGGCCCACTCGGCCCGCCGCGACGTCCGGGTGATCGTGGCCGGCGGCATCCACGAACTCGCCCGGCCGCTGCGTTTCGACGCCCGGGACGGCGGCCGGAACGGACACCGGGTCACCTGGACCAGCGCCCCTGGCGAGCGCGCGGTCCTGTCCGGCGGATCCCGGGTCACCGGCTGGACCCTGGCCGATCCCGCGAAGAACATCTGGGTCGCGAAGGTCCCGGCCGGGACCACGACCCGCCAGCTGTACGCCGACGGCAAGCTCGCCGAGCGCCCGCGGTTGATGCTCGCCCCCGACAAGAAGAACCGCGCCCACCTGTCGTTCAGTCCTCGCGGCCTGACCGTGAACGACCCAGCCCTGGCCGCCAAGTTCGCCGCGCTCCGGGACACGTCCGGCCTGGAGCTGGAGGAACTCGGCTCCTTCACCGACCGGTACTCCCCGGTCAGCTCGATCGAGGGCAACGAGCTGGTGATGACCCAGCCGGCCTGGGAGAACAACAACTTCGGGTACGACACGCTCAAGTCGCCGTACAACCGGGGCGCGCTGTACCTGAACAACGCCTACGAGTTCATCGACAGCCCGAACCAGTGGGCGCTGGACTCGAAGGCGGGCAAGCTCTTCTACAAGCCCGCCGACGGCCGGTCGGCCGGTGACTCCGAGATCCGGTTGCCGCGGCTGGAGTCGCTGATCCAGATCGGCGGCAGCTACGCGGAGCCGGTCCGCGACCTGACCTTCTCCGGGCTGCAGTTCTCCGACACCACCTGGCGCTTCCCGAGCGGACCGCAGGGGTACGCCGACCAGCAGAGCGGCGCGCACATCGTCGGCAAGTACAACCCGCCGGCCGACTACCTGACCAGCTGCCAGGACGGCTGCCCCGAGTTCGAGGCGACCCGGAACGAGTGGCACCAGATCCCGGCCGCGGTCCAGGTCTCGGCGGCCTCGCACATCACCTTCGACGGCAACGTCTTCACCCGGCTCGGCCAGGTCGGCCTCGGTCTCGGCATGGACCCGAACGCCCACGCCTCCGGACCCGGGTACGGCGCCGGCGAGATCGATGTCCAGGGCAACCGCTTTACCGACAGCGCGGCGTCCGCGATCGTGGTCGGTGGGGTCCAGCCGGACGCCCACCACCCGCGCGACCCGCGGATGACGAACCACGACGTCCGGATCGTCGACAACACGATCAGCGGCGTCTCGAAGAACTACCGCGACAACGCCGGCATCCTGGCCACCTACGTGACCCGCGCGACGATCTCGCACAACACCCTCACCGACCTGCCGTACGACGGCATCGACATCGGCTGGGGCTGGGGCATCAACGACCCGGGCGGCAACGAGTACTACCTGAAGGCCGGCCTCTACGAGTACCAGCCGATCTACACCACGCCGACCACGTTCCGGGAGAACGCCGTCAGCCACAACCTCATCCACGACACCAAGCAGGCGATGCACGACGGCGGCAGCATCTACACGCTGTCCTCGAGCCCCGGCACCGTGATCGAGCGCAACTACGTCTACGACAGCCGGGAGACGTTCGGCGCCCTGATCGACCAGGGCACCCGGTACGTCGTGATGCGCGAGAACGTGTTCCTCGGCAGCAGCCGCTGGGTCTACGTCAACGCCGACGACAAGGACCCGGAGACCTTCAACACCAAGGACAACCTGATCACCGGCAACTGGTGGGACGTCGGCCCGGCCCGTAATCCCGAGGGACCGGGCTACAACAACCGGCTGGTCGGCAACACCCAGGTCACCGACGGCGTCTTCCCACCGGAGGCCCAGCGGGTGATGACCGAGGCGGGCGCCCGCCGCTGACCGGATAACCTGGGCCGCCTGGGCTCGGTACGGATCGATGCCTTCGTCCGTCCGTGAGGAGAGCGGCCACCCGGTGAACACTTCCCCCGCCCCGCCGTCGACGGTCCGCCCCGCACCGGTTCTGCCGTACCGGGCGCTGATCTGGCTGGCCGTGGGGACGTTCTCCACCGGGATCGACGGCTACGTGCTGGCCGGCCTGCTGCCCTCGATCGCCACGGATCTCCAGGTGACCGAGGCGCTGGCCGGCCAGCTCGTCTCGGTGTTCGCCCTGACCTCCGCGCTGGCGGCACCACTGCTCGGTACGGTCACCAGCGGGTGGGAACGACGGCGCACGATCACGCTGGCGCTGGCCGTGTTCATCGTCGGGAACCTGCTCGTCGCCGTGGCCCCGACATACGCGGTCGCGCTCGGCGGCCGGGTCGTCGCGGCCCTCGGCGGGAGCCTGCTGACCGCTGCGATCACCGGGTACGTCATCCACCTGGCGCCACCCGAGCATCGCGGCAAGGCGTTGTCGTTCGTGCTCGGTGGATGGATGACCGCGACCGCTCTCGGCGTCCCGGTCGGCCTGGTGCTCGGGCAGTCCAGCTGGCGTTTCCCCTTGATCATGGTCGCCGTGACCGGGACGGTCGCGCTGGCCGGCATCCTGCTCAAGCTGCCGCGGCTGCACCTGCCGGCCGGCTCGCTCGCCGACCGGCTCCGGCCGCTCCGCCAGCCCCGGTTGGTGGCCGGGTTGCTGGTGACCACGGGCATCCTGTGCGCCAGCTACACCTGCTTCACCTATGCGGTGCTCATCCTCGGTCCGACCCACCAGGCCGGCTGGATGATGATCGTCATCATGTTCGGCTACGGCGTGGCCAGCATGCTCGGCAACGCCGTCACCGGGCGGCTCGCGGACCGCTTCACCCCGCTCCGGGTGCTGACCGTGCTCCTCGTCGGCCTGTTCGTCGACGCCACCGTGGGCGCGATCGCGTTCTCGGTCGCCGCGCCCGGCGTGATCGCGGTCCTCGGCCTGGTCTGGTTCTTCGCCGCCGGGATCGGCAACGGCGGCGCCGCGGTCCCGCAACAGGCCCGCCTCGCCGCGATGGCGCCGACCTCGGTGGCGATCGTGATGGCGTTGAACGGCAGCGCGATCTCCTTGGGCTCCGCGCTCGGTGGTGGTCTCGGCGGACTCGCGTTGACCGCCGGCGTCCCACCGCCCGGCCTGCTGTACGTCGCGGCCGCCGTGCTCGCGGTCACCCTCGCCCTGCATGGCCTGGTCGCGAGGTCCGACCAGGCCGTTGCTCAGCGCAACTAGAGCGCCGAGCTGCCGACGTCGGCCAGGCGTTTGGCCCGGTCCAGGTCGACGGCGCCGTCCGCGATCACGACGGCGTACCGGTTGGTCATCGTGGTGTCGCGGCCGAACGTGACCTCTTCGCTGAAGAACGGGGCCGGGCCGAGGCAGCCGAACGGCTGGGACCGGGCGAACCACTGCGGCGGGTGCTGCGCGTTCGACGGCGCGTCCACCATCACGACCGACGACGTGCCCTCGACCTCGTCGTGCTTGCCGGTGAAGGCCATCCACGGCGCGCGCTGTCCTCGCAGCTCCTCCCCGGTCGCGCCGTCCGGACCGAGGACGGTACCGCCCGTGAACGACCGCGGTCCACGCCAGAACAGCCCGCCGTACCCCGCGTCCGGCCGCCCCTCGGTCGTCGGCGAACCGATCACGATGTCCTCGCCGCTGACGTTCCGCATCGACGTCTCGAAGGTCAGCGTCCAGGCGGACTGCTCGGCCGCCAGGCGCGCGGTGAGCTGCCGGCTCTCCTGGACCACCTCGGTGCCGTCCTGGCGGAACCACTCCAGCTCGTGGCCGAAGTGGAACACGCCTTCGACGATCTCGGCCCGGTCGGTCCGGCGGTGCCGCGCCGAGCCGTTGTTGTCGAGCTGGACGTACCCGCGGCCGTTGCGGAAGCTGGGTCCGCCCCAGAAGTTGTCGGCCCCGAAGTGCGGCAACGACCAGGCGATCCCGACATGCCAGTAGTGGTCGTGCGGCCGGTAGATGCTGACCAGCCGGCCACTCGGGGTCCGCAGCGGATGCAAGTACGGCCGCGGCGACTCGTACTGCGCCGCGCCGGACTGGTAGACGTAGGTGAACAGCTCGGTCCCGGCGGCCGCCACGGAGACGCTGCTGGTCCCGTCGTCCTGGTAGGTCAGGTCGCTCATGCGACGGTCTTCCCTTCGTTCCACGGTTCGTTGAATCCGTCCATCCGATCCGCGAACACCCCGCCCTGCTGGATCTCGGCGCGGCCGACCGGTCGCTCGGTGATCGCGGACCGGTAGATCGCGGCGATCAGCTCCATCGTCACGGCCGCCTGCTGCAGCGACACGGGTGGCGTCGTGCCCTCCGATCGCGCCCGCAACCAGGCCGCGTACTGCGATCGGTGGCCGCTGCGACCGCCCTCGACCGGGGTCCAGGTCAGCTCGTCGGCGCCCGGTGCGGCCGTGAAGGTCCAGTCGTCACCGGTGTACCCGTACAGGTGGTCCAGCTCGACGGTCGCGCGTTCGTAGTCGAAGCGGAGGTAGGAGTCCTGGCGAGGCGAGACCAGCGAGTTCGTGATCGTCGCGACCGCGCCGGACTCGAACCGCACGATCGCGCAGGACACGTCCTCGGTCGCGGTCCGGCGAGCCAGCTTCCCGGCGTACGCGGTGACCTCGGACCACGGTCCCCACAGGTCGAGCAGGAGGTCGAACTGGTGGATGCCGTGACCCATCGTGGGTCCGCCGCCTTCGATGTCCCACTTGCCGCGCCAGGGCACGTCGAAGTACGGCTGGTCGCGGCACCAGAGGGTGTTGCAGACGCCCACCAGCGGACGGCCGAGCGAACCGTCGCGGTGCAGTTGCCGGAGTTGCTCGGCGCCCGGTCCGAACCGGTGCTGGAAGATGCAGCTGACCGTGCCCGGTGACCGCTCCTCGACCTCGGCGAGCTCGCGCAACTGACGCAGCGACAACGTCGGCGGCTTCTCGACGACCACGTTCACGCCGGCCTCGAGTGCCTCGATCGCGAGCGGGACGTGGCTGGCCGGTGGCGTACAGACGACGACGGTGTCGATGTCCCCGGGCGCCAGGATCTCGGCCAGCGAGGTCCCGGTCCGCAGTCCTGGCCGACGGTCGGCGAAGGCCTTCGCGCGGTCCGGGTCGAGGTCGGCACAGGCGACCAGGCGGACCTGCTCGGCGAAGGTGGACAGCGCGTCGGCGTGGGCGTTGGCGATCCCGCCGGTCCCGACGATCGCGACGCCGTACGGCGGTCCCGGCGAGGTGGATTCGGTCCGGTCTGCGGTGGGTGACATGCGCGCTCTCCTCCAGCTGAGGGGGTATGCGTTTTCCGGGCCGTTCCACGAAATTAGTGATCGATCACATTCGTGTCAAGAGGCGGCCACGGCCAGTCCCGGCCGTAGAGTCGTGATCGATCACGCACCATTCGCGGGAGCGGTCGGTGCGAGGAGGAGGGGCCTGTGACCGACGAACCGCGCCGGGCGACCATTCACCAGGTGGCGAGGCTGGCCGGTGTCTCGCACCAGACCGTCTCGCGCTACCTGCGCCACGACGCCGGGATGAAGCCGGACACCCGGCAGCGGGTCGACGCCGCGGTCAAGGCGCTCGACTACCGGCCGAACCTGGTGGCCCGGTCGATGCGGACCCGGCGGACGGACCGGCTCGCCGTCGTCCTGCCCTCGCCGCACTGGTTCCCGGTCCGGCTGATGATCGCCGCCTCGGCCACCGCGCACGCGGCCGGGTACCAGCTCGACGTGGTCAGCGCCGAGGGGAGTACCGAGGAGCGGATCGCCGAGCTGGCCGACTCCGGGCAGGTCGACGGCATCCTGTCGCTCGCGCCGGTGGACAGCCCACCGGACACGCGGATCCCGATCCTGGTCAGCGGCACGTACGACCAGGAGATGCACGGCGCCGGCGAACTGGCCGACGGCTCCGCGGTGAGCGAGATCGTCGAGCACCTGGCCGGCCTCGGTCACCGGACCTTCTTCCACCTCGCCGGACCGCCGAACTACACCTCCGCGCGCAACCGCAAACTCGTCTACCTGGAGACGATCGCCCGCCTCGGCCTGCGCTCGTACGGCGTCGCCGACACCAACTGGTCCGCCCAGGCGGGGTACGACGCGATCGCCGCCCTGCCCGCGGACAGCGGCGTCACCGCGATCATCGCCGCGAACGACGGCCTGGCGATGGGCGCGATCCGGGCCACCACCGACCGCGGCCTGCGCGTCCCCGAGGACGTGAGCGTGTTCGGCTGGGACGACGAGGAGCTCGGCCGCTTCGCCACCCCGGCCCTCTCCACCGTCGCCGTCGACCGCGAAGCCCAAGGCCGCGAAGCGATCCTCCACCTGATCGCGACGATCCGCGGCGAACCGGCGCCCGCCAAATCCCCCCGAGACCTCAACCAACTGGTCTTCCGCGAGTCGACAGCACCCCCGCCGGACTGAACTACTGCGGAGTTTCGTTCTTGGAGTCCGCCGGCGGCTGCTCTTCCTGCGGATGCTCCTGCGGCAGCTTCCGCGCGGGCTTGGTCTCGTCGTCCCAGACCTTCTTCGAGCGGGCCAGTTGACGGACCAGGCCGGGCAGCTTGGCGGGGCCGAACAGCAGGACGACGATGGCGAGGACGACGAGCCATTCGCCACCTTCGGGCAGGGCGATCAGACCGGTCACGGGGCACCACTTCCCAACTCTTGCTCTACTTCCAGCGTAGGTCGGCGGTCCACGCTCACGAGGAGCCGGCCGCCGGCTGGTACGCGCAGGCGTCGTCGAGGTTCTGCGGCGTGCCCGGCGTCTCGGAGGTCTTCGGGGGCTTGGAGGTCTGCGGCAGCCTCGGGGTCTTGGTGGTACCAGGCGTCGCGGGACTTGTCGGCGGGGTGATCGGCGGGGTGGTGGACTTCGGCGTGATCGCGGTCCGGACCAGCTTGCGCATCGCCGGGTAGTCCGGCTTCCGGCCGTTGGGGAAGTTCTTGTCCTTGTCCAGGTCGACGTTGGACACCTTCGCGCCCTTCACCTTGAGCCCGAGCTCGACGAACGCGGGCAGGATCTCCTGCGGGATGTCGGTCCGCAGCAACTGCTTGCCGGCCGCGGCGATCTGCTGGTACTTCGTCACCAGCGTGGCCGGGTTGACGCTGTTCACCAGGGCGTGGATCGTGCAGCGCTGCCGCTCCTGCCGGGACGGGTCGCTCAGCCCGTACCGGCCGCGGGCGAACCAGAGCGCGTCCGGCCCGTTCAGCTTCTGGTCCGGACCCGGTTGCAGGTACCGGGACGGCAGCTTGTGCCCGTTCGTCCCGGGCCCGACGCCGTAGTCGCCGCCGACCGGGACCTTGTAGTTGATGTTGACCGTGATCCCGCCGAGCGCGTCGATGATCGACTCGAATCCCTGGAGGTTCACCTGCAGGTAGTAGTCGATGTCCAGGCCGAGTGCCGCCCCGGCCGCCAGCTTCACCACGTCGGCGCCTGGGTTGTCGGTCTGGCCGAGGATGCCGGGATGCGCCTTGGGCACGTTGTCGTACATCGAGTCCAGGTAGTACTCCGGCTGCTCGACGTTGCCCAGCTTCGGATCCCAGTACCCGTCCGGGTACTCGGTGTGCAGCGGCGAGTCGGCCGGGAACGGCATCCGCATCCAGTTCCGGCTCAGCGAGATCAGCGCGGTGTCGCCGGTCCGGGTGTCGATACTCGCGACGATCACGGTGTCGGTCCGGGTCCCGGTCCGGCCGTCGCCGTCGTCGGCCCCGAGCAGCAGCAGGTTCAGCCGGGGCGTCCCGGCCCACGGGTCCTTCTTGTCCACCTTCGGCCGGGTGGCGCTCTTGGAGTTCCCCTCGGAGGCGAACACGCTGCCGACCAGGTCGCGCTGCGCCATCACGGTCTGCGCGGCGACGGTGGTCGGGACCACGATGCCGAAGCACAGCAGCCCGACCACCATCGACCCCGCCAGCCGCCCGGTCATCGACAGGCTGACCGGGCGCAGCAGTTTGTGCGACGCCACGACGACCCAGATCCACCCGGCCGCGAGCAGCACCAACGCGGTGGTCACGACCAGCAACCGGGTGGGCGAGACGGCGAGCGCGACGATCGCGTCCCGCTGGGTCAGCCCGAAGTACGCCCCGGCCGCCAGCAACCCGAGGCTGATCGTCAGCACGACCGCACCGAGCTTCCGCCGGCCACCGATCACCAGCCCGGACCCGGGGACCAGCGCGCTCACCAGCGTGAGCCCGATCGCCCGCGTCGCCGTCCGGGCCCGATGACCCCGCCGCCGGACCCGCCGTCCAGCCGCGGGCGTCGCTCGCCGTCCCGCTGCGCGTCTACTGCGCGACATCTCTCCAGCCCTCGTAGTCCGCCACCTGCCGAACTACCGACGCGCTGCTCCCCTCACCGGTTGACACGGTTGTCTTTGTGCACGCATCAGCCGTTCGAGCGCCCACAACCCGACCGAACTGCGCACAAAGTCGGGTTCAGCGCTTCAGTACGGTCGCCGGGCGGGTTTCGTCCGGCCCGACGCCTGGGTACCGGGCCGGACGCACCGGCTATCGGACTCCCGGGAGGTGTGGATGAGACGGGTGATCGCGGCGCCGTTACTGGCCGCGGTACTGCTGGCTGGTTGTGCCGGCCCGGACCAGCAACTCCAGGACGCCGCCGAACAGGCCGCCGCGAACGGCGCGTCGGAGGTGGGTACCACCAGCCTCGCCGTTCGCCAGTTGCTCGACCACAACCTCTGGCAGCAGCCCGCCGGCCAACTGGTCGAAGACGCCGAGAAGGCGATCGGCAAGGTCGTCACCGGGTTCGACGCCGAGCAACCCGCGTCCGCGGAGTCCCGCCGGACGTACGACGAGGTCAGCCGGGCCCTGGACGACGCGGCGGCCGCGGTCACCGCGACCCGGATCGCGCTCGGCAACGACGACCTGGCCACGGCCGCCCGGCAACTCGGCGTCCTCGATCGGAGCGCCGCCCGGTTACGGGAGCTGGCCGGGTGAAACGCCTCGTCGGGGTCACGCTCGGGATCCTCACCGCGATCGGCGGCTTCGTCGACATCGGTGACCTGGTCACCAACGCGCTGGTCGGCTCCCGGTTCGGGATGCGGCTCGCCTGGGTGGTGGTCGTCGGCGTGATCGGCATCTGCCTGTACGCCGAGATGGCGGGCCGCGTGGTCGCGTTGTCCGGGCGGCCGGTGTTCGACCTGATCCGGGAACGGCTCGGCCGGCGGACCGGGCTGGTCACCCTGATCGCGTCGTTCCTGGTCACCCTGCTGACGTTGATCGCCGAGATCGGCGGCGTCGCGCTCGCGCTCGAACTGGCCAGTGGCGTGCAGTACCTGCTCTGGGTACCGCTCGCCGCGATCGCGGTCTGGCTGGTGATCTGGCGGGTGAAGTTCTCCCGGCTGGAGCAGGTGTTCGGCCTGCTCGGACTGCTGCTGATCGGGTTCGCGGTCGCGCTCTGGCAGCTCGGCCCGGACTGGGGCGACCTGATGCATCAGGCAACCACTCCGCGGCCGACGGGGAACGAGTCCTGGCTGACCTACGCGTACTACGCGATCGCGTTGTTCGGCGCGGCGATGACCCCGTACGAGGTGTTCTTCTTCTCCTCCGGCGGGGTCGAGGAGAAGTGGAACCGGCGGGACCTGGTGACGGCCCGGTCGAACGTGTTCATCGGGTTCCCGCTCGGTGGGCTGCTGTCGCTCGCGATCGCGGGGTGTGCCGCCGTGGTGTACCTGCCGGCCGGGATCGAGGTCGGCACGCTCGGCCAGGTGACGCTGCCGACCGCCATGGCGCTGGGTCAGCTCGGTCTGGCGGTCGTCCTGGTCGGAGTGTTCGCGGCGACCTTCGGGGCCGCGCTGGAGACGGCGCTCTCGTGCGGGTACACGATCGCGCAGTACCGCGGCTGGCAGTGGGGCAAGCTGGTCCGGCCACGGGAGGCGTCGCGGTTCCACCTGGTGATCATCATCTGCCTGGTGCTGGCGATCCTCACCCTGCTGACCGCGGTCGACCCGGTGAAGGTGACCGAGTACTCCGTGGTGTTCGCCGCGATGGCGCTGCCGCTGACGTACCTGCCGATCCTGATCATCGCGAACGACCCGGACTACATGGGCCGGCACACGAACGGGCCGGTGCTCAACTTCTTCGCCCTGATCTACCTCGGCTTGTTGCTGCTGGCATCGATCGCGGCGATTCCGCTGATGATCGTGACGAAAGCGGGGCAATGATGGCCGGACGCGTCCTGCATGCCCAGCTCCACCTGCTGGACCGGCAGCTGGCCGACCAGCGCGACGGCCGGCTGCTCGGCAAGGTGGACGACGTCGAACTCGACCTGGACGCCGAGGTCCCGGTGGTGTCCGCGCTGATCGCCGGCGGGGTCCGGATCCCGGCGAGCCAGGTCATCGAGATCGACACCGCGATCCAGATCCGGCGTGGGGATCTCGACCTGGATCGCCAGGACGACTGGGTCGAGCAGCATGTCATCGACCACATCCCAGGAGCCGGCGATGCGACTGAATGACCTGCTCGGCCACCGGGTCCACGACAGCGCCGGCGAGGACATCGGCGGAGTGGCGGACGTCCGCCTGGTCCAGGACGGTCCCCTGCTGTCGTCGAACCAGAGTGCCCTCCGGGTCGACGGCCTGATCGTGGTGGAACACAAGTCCACCAGGCTCTTCGGCTACGAACGGCACGTCGGCCCGGCGTTGCTCCGGTGGCTCGTCCACCGCCGACTCGGCGCCGTCTGGTACCTGCCGTGGGAGGACGTCGAACGCATCACCGACCACGTCGTCCAAACCCGATCGGGCCGCGAAGACCTCCGCCCGCTCGAGGAACTGGCCCGGTACTGACCGTCAGCGGTCCGTGCAGCGCCGGCGGTAGTAGGCCCAGGTGACGAGGCCGAGCAGCGGACCCCAGAGGACGAGGGGGAGGTACGCGGTCGCCATCAGCAGTTGCCAGCCGCCCTGTGGTTCGAGCGGATCGTGGAACAGGTCGGTATACAGCAGCGGATTGAGGCTCCACAGCAGCACCAACGCGACCGCACCGATCGATGCCGGGACCACCGCCGCCAGCGGCCGTACCCGCCACCCGCCGATGGCCGGGACCCACGACGGCAGCCGTTCACCCCATGGCCGCACGAGGCCCAACGTCAACAACGCAAGGCCTTCCGTGACCAGGCTGAGCGCGACAAGGTACACCCGATCGGCCGCGCTGCTCGCGTTGGCGGCCATCCATTCGGGCTGATACCCCATCGAGAATCCGGCGGCGAGCAGGAGTCTCCAGACGCAGGAGGGCAACGTCGTCAAGGCCGCCAGGTGCGCGGCCCGCACGGCCCAAGGCTGCGGTGCTCGCCCGTCTCGCGTGGGGGATACCGGCTCGACCTGCGCTGCGCTCGTCACACCCAGGACCCTTCCAACCCCGGGCGTACCCCACATCGCCCGGACGAGGGAACGTGCGTCCCCCGTCCGGTGGACGCGGCTACGAGCCGGACGGCGCCTTGCTCAGGTCCACGACGCAGAAGACGTTGTGGTCCGGGTCGGTGAGGACGACGAAGTCCGGTTCCGGCGGGTACTGGTCCCACGCGACCCTGTCCAGAGCGCTGCGGCCGCCGCGACATCGGCGACGCCGACCACTGGGTATCCGAGTCTGATCACCCGTCCACCCTAGGGGTCAGCCCGGCATCGCCTTCGCGGTCTTGTGCAGGCCCTTGCGGAAGCGGTGCGCCGTCTTCTTGCCCTTCTTCGTCGCCTGCTTCTTGGCCCGTTTGACATCACCGGCTGTCGATCCGCGGGGCTTCAGCCCGGCCTGTTTGCGCACCTTGCGTTTCACCTCCTGGCCGCGCGGCAGCATCAGCTGGACGCCGTACGCCCAGAGCCGGAGGCCCAGCGCCATCAGCGGGGCGCCGAGCGGTAGCAGGATCAGCGTCACGCACAACACCAGCGCGACGATCATCACGACGGTCGCCAGCAACCAGACCAGTATCGCGGCCAGTCCTCGGAGCACTCTCATCCCGGATCACGTCCTCGTCATCGGGTTCCTTCGGGGTCAGCGGGGTCCGTCGGCCAGCAACGGGCCGAGCGGACCGAGATCGAGGTTCAGGTCGTCGGGGGTGAGGTCGAAGCGGTCGCGCAAGGTCGTCATCGCCTCGTCCAGCCGGAACAGGGCCAGGCCGAGCTCCTCGACCTGCTCGGGCGCCAGGTCCCCCTCGTCGATCCGCCGCAGCGCCTGCCGTTCCATCAGTTGCCGGATCAGCTCGACGATCGTCAGGACCAGCTTGAACAGCTCGCGTTCGACGGTGTCCTTGTCGGCTTCCACCCTGGGGGCGAACAAGTCAGTCATCGAGTCCCCTCCCGGCCCGGACGGACTGGATCACGGCCCCGAGGCGAACCTCGACCAGGTCGATCCCGGCCAGCGAGATCAGCACGTCGGCCGACACCACGACGCCGTTGCCGAGCAACCGGTCCAGCAGGTCCACCAACGCGATCGGGCCGGCCGCGTCCCGGAGGACAGGCTCGGCCGTCATGGGCTGTCCAGGGTGGAGAAGGAGTACGGCGGCCAGGGTCCGTCGATCTCGAGGCACAACGTCGGGTACCGCGGTTCGAGGTCGGCGACGAAGTGCAGGAACTGCTTCGTCCGGGCTTCCTGGACGAGGAACGCGCCGTTCAGCGTCATCGTCTCGGACCGCCCGGTGAGGCGTCGATCCTGGGACGGCAGCCGCCGGGACGCGTCGGCGGCGGACGAGATCGCCTGGTACAGCCGATCCGCCTGCGAGGTCATCCGCGCGTTGGCTCGCGCGTTCGCGGACAACTGCGCCCGCCGTCGTTCGAGGTACGAGACCCCGGTACCGCGGGCCGCGGTCGCCAAGGACCCCGCCGACGGCGGCGTGCCCGAGACCGTGGCTTCGCCGGTGGTCTCGATCAGGTTCCGTTGATAGGCCTTGATGCTCCACTCACTCCGGCCCTCGATCCGGTCCAGCGCTTCGTCGAGCTCGGTGCGCAGTTCGTCGACGCGTTCCAGGACGCCCTGGTCCGACCGGCAGATCGTGGCCAGCCGGAACGGCGCCAGCGCACTCGTCCCGGCCGCGGCGCGCCGTACCACCTCGTCGTGCCCGCGCGCGGTCGCCTCCAGCCAGCGTAGGTTCTCCAGATTGCGGCGCAGCCCGTCCTCGCCGAACTCGTCCAGGCCGACCGTACTCACCACCGCGACCAGCTCACCGTCGTCGATGGTCCGGACCGGGTGCCCCTGCATCCCGGTCACCGCGTCCAGCAGCCGCCCGTCCAGCGACCGCGCGACGGCGTACAAATAGGTGCCGGTGTCAACCATTACCGTCCTCCAGTTCGTCGACCCGTTCCCGGAGCCGGCGGTTCTCGTCGGCGAGCTGCTGGGCCTCGGTGGACAGCATCGGGTCGCGGGTCCACCAGTCGATGCCCATCTCCATCGCCTTGTCGACCGACACCACCAGCAGCCGGATCTTGACCGTCAGCAGTTCGATGTCGAGCAGGTTCACCCGGATGTCGCCGGCGATGATGATGCCCTTGTCCAGCACGCGTTCGAGCACGTCGGCGAGGTTGTCGGGGCGTGGCCCCGCGGAGGCGTACCGGTCCATCGGTGCGCGCCGTGGTCTCGTCGTCGGTTCGGTCATCGGTGTCCGATCACTCCTGGGTGCGGCCGCGGACGTGCCGGCCGAGTCGCCGGTACCCGGTCATCGCCCCGTCGCCGTCGGTCTCGACCTCGTAGATCGCGAGGATGTCGGTCGTGTCGGGGACCCGGCGCGACTCCACCACCTCGACCTGGACCTTCCAGCCGTCGTCGTCCCGGTCGATCGCCACGACGCTCTCGACCTGGTGCCCGATCAACTCGGACAACTCGGTCGCCGCGGACAGCGCGACCGATCGCAACGACGGCTTCCGGGACCGCGAGGGCTGCCGGTCCTCGTCCGCCGTTCCACGCCGTGACCTGTCCGGTCGTGCGGTGGCCTTCTTCGCCGTATTCCGGCGCCGCTCGGACTGCTGTCCTGTTCTACGGGTAGTTGTCATTGGCAACATATCCTTCGCGCTGTGCCTCGGCGTCCAGCAGCCGGGCGATCAGTACGTCCTCGGCGGCCGTCGCCTCGTCCTCGGTCAGGTCCCCGCTGGCGCGGAGGTTCCCGATCAGCTCCAGCTGGTGCCGGATCCGGGCCGGGTCGTAGAACTCCTGCTCGGCCTGCCGGCGGATCTGGTCGGCGAGCGCCGCCGTGGCCCGGACCGGCGCCAACGGCAACGTCAGCAGGTTGGTCACGAACCCCATCGCCTCAGCCCTCCACCGCGACGAAGTCGTACGCCGCCGACGGCCCGACCAGCTTGACCCTGGCCCGGCCGGCGAGCTCCTTGGCCAACTGCTCGGCCGTCTGCTCGAAGACCGGCCGCTGGTCGTCCCGGACGAGGTACGCGACGTCGATCACCTGGTCCAGCCCGGCCCCGTCGCGCACCCGGGCATCGAGGACCAGCGGCTCGAACACGGCCAGGACGGCGTCGGCATCCTCGTCCTGCTTGGCCTCCAGGGCCCGGGCGACCAGCTCCCCCAGCCGGACGCGATCGTGGTACGCCGCGTGCTCCGGCCGATCGCGGGTCCGGAGTCTGAGTTGCGCGATCTCCGGGTTCTCCGCGACCACCTCGGCCAGCACCCGCGCCTCGTCGTACCGCACCCGGATCGTGTACTGCGCCGACCCCGCCAACTCGCGCAGCATCGGGGCGAACTCGTCCCCGCCCGGCTCGAGGACCTCGGCGAGCAACTGGTCCCGGTCCTCGAGTACCGAACCGAACCGCACCGGGAGGACCGGGCCGGCCGCCGCGGCCGCGTCGAGGACCCGGCCGTGCGCGACCAGGTCGGCCCGCCGGGTCAACGGCCGGGTGGTGCTCACCGGACTCGTGATCGCGGCGACCTCGCCGTGCGGGATCACCTCGACCGCCTCGTCGTCGAGTCCGGTGAGCGTCTTGGGAAGGTCGAGGCCGGCGGCCGCGATCCCGTACAGGTAGCAGCCGGTCCGTCGATCGGTCGTGATCGTCATCCCTCGTCCCTCCGGCGGCGCGCGGCGGCCTTCTTGGCCGGCCGGCGACGTGGCCGTTCCTCGTACTCCGGCTCGTCGTCCTCGTCGTCGTCCTTGTCGCTCTTGTCGTCCGAACTGCCGAGGAGCGCTTCCTTGGCACCGGAGAGCAGGCCCGTGGTCTTACCCCGCGCGCCGCTCTCGGTGACGTCGCTCATCAGCTCGGGCAGGTCCTTGCCGCCCTTCTCGTACAGGTCGAGCCGGTTCGTCGCCTCGGCGAACCGCAAGTAGGTGTCCACACTGGCGACGACGATCCGGGCGTCGATGGTGAGCAGTTCGATGCCGACGAGCGAGACGCGCACGTAGGCGTCGATCACGAGCCCCTTGTCGAGGATGCTGTCGATCACGTCGGCGAGACTGCTCGGAGCGGGCCGCTCGAGATAGCCCCCACCCCGGCGGCGATCGCTGGCCGCAACGGTCATGGTCGTCCTCCCTTCCGGTCGGTTCAGCTCGCGCGTCGGCGCGGCTCGTCGTCCTCTTCGTCCTCGTCCTCGTACTCGTCTTCGTCGTACTCGTCGGCGTCGCCCTCGTCGTCCTCGTCGGGCTCGTCGTCGTAGTCCTCGTCTTCCTCGTCCTCGTACTCGTCGACCGGTTCGTCGTCGTACTCGTCCTCGTCTTCGTCCTGCTCGTCTTCGTCCTGCTCGTCGTACTCGTCCTCGGGCTCTTCATCCTCGGACTCTTCGTCCTCGCCCTCGTCGTCGTACTCGTCCTCGTCGTCGTACTCGTCGGCCGGCTCGTCGTCGTACTCGTCCTCGTCTTCGTCCGGCTCGTCTTCGTCCGGCTCGTCTTCGTCCTGCTCGTCGTACTCGTCCTCGGGCTCTTCGTCCCCGCCCTCGTCCTCGTACTCGTCGCGCTCGTCGTCGTGCTCGTCCGCGTACTCGTCCTCGTCGCGGTCCTCGTCGTCGCGATCCTCCTCGGCGACGGCGTCCTCATGGGTCTTGGAGACCTCGCCGTCGGAGATCTCGCCGCGCCAGCCCTCGACCCGGTCGGGTTCGAGGATCACGTTCGTCATCACGTGCCGGCGGTAGTGCTTCAGCTCGAGCCGGGCACGCCGGCCCTGCGCGCGCCAGATGTTGCCGACCCGTTCGAACAGGCCCTGCGGGTAGTACTCGAGGACGACCAGGATCCGGGTCAGATTCGGGCCGAGCGAGTGGAACGTGACGGCCCCGTCGACGTGCCCCTTCTCGCCCTTCGACCGCCAGACGATCTTCTCGTCGGCCGTCTGCTCGATGATGCTGGCTTCCCAGGTCCGGTGCGACCAGAGGATCTTCGCCTTGAAGTTGACCTTCTCGTCGGACTCCTGCTCGACGTTCTCGACCTTCTTCATGAAGCCGGAGAAGTCCTGGAACTGGGTCCACTGGTTGTACGCGACGTGCACCGGCACCCCGACATCGATCTGCTCGATGATGTTGGTCGACTTGGTCGCCGCCTTCTGGCCACCCGCGCCGCCCGATCCGGCCGAACCGCCGGTGATCGCGTCCTTGACCTTGTCCTTCGCTCCGATGACGCCACCCTTCAACGCACCCAGCACCGGCGAGCCGCCGGTCGCGGCCGCCTTACCGCCCTCGGCCAGTGCCCGCCCGCCGACGCCGCCGTTCGCGGCGAAGTCGACCAGCCGTTCGGTCAGGTCGGAGATCTTGTCGCCGGCCAGCTCGGTGGTCCGTTCGGCGGCTACCGACAGCGCCTCCTGCAGTTCGTCCTTCAACCGGTCGACGGGCAGCTCGTCCAGGACGGACTTCAACCCGCCGCCGTTCGCGGTCCGCTCGGCCATCTCGGTCACCCGCGCTTCCGCGTCGAGGACCCGCCGGACCTCGCCGTCGTCTTCTTGGCAGCGGTCTTCTTGGCGGTCGTCTTCTTCGCCGCGGTCTTCTTCGCCGCCGCCTTCCGCGGCGGCGCGGACTTCTTCGCGGCCGCCTTCTTGGCCGGAGCCTTCTTGGCCGGAGCCTTCTTCGCGGCGGTCTTCTTGGCGGCCGTCTTCCGGGCCCCCGAGCTCGCCGACCCCGTCCCCGAGGTCGTCCGCTCGGTCACCGAACCACCGGACCGGTCCGAGGACGCCTTGGCGGCCGTACGCTTCGCACTCCGCCGTCCGCTGTCGCGCGAGCCGGCGTCGTCGTCACCACCGCGTCGCCGACTCCCACCGGCCCGCCGCCGACGAGCCGAGCTGACCTCGTCCTCGTCGGCCTCACCGCTGGGCTCGCGGTCCTCGTCGTCCCCGCCACGGCGACCGCGGCTGCCACGCTCGTCATCGGCGCGACGGCCGCGGCGACCGCCGCGCTCGTCCTTGTCGTCGCTACGGCTACGGCTACGGCTCCTACCGCCCTCATCGCCGTCGTCGTCCTCGTCGTCGCGGCCGCGGCTCTCGCTGCCCTCGTCATCGCGCCGGCCGCGGCTCCTACCGCCCCGCCGCCGTCGACGTCCGCCGTCGTCCTCGGCGCGGTCGCGCGGAGTGTCGTCCTCGTCCTCGTCGTCCGACTCGTCGGAGCCGGTCAGGCCGCTGCCCAGGTCGAGCATGCGATCGGTCCGGCTGCGGATCCCGTCGCTCACCCGGTTCAGCCGGTTGCTGGCGGCGGCGACCGCCGCCTCCCGGCCGGCGGTGACCAACTTGCCGCGCACCTGGTCGGACAGCTTGGACAGCTCGGGGTTCTGCTCGACCAGGGTCGCGAGCTGTTGCACGATCGCGCGCGGATCCGTCGCGATCCGCTTGCCGGCCAGCAGACTGCCGACCGTGATGGCCAGCCGGAGCTTCTTCGTCCGGCCGAGCAGGTAGCCGCTCGCCACAGCGGCCGCCACCTTCGCGGTGGTATTCGCAGTGGTATTCATGGGAACTCCTCCACAGTGATGGGAGCCACCGGGACAGACGTGTCCCAGGGACTTCGCCCCGTCGGGGTCCGGCGGGTCCGGACGTGATCAGTTGGTCAGCGCCGCGATCCGGCGCAGCATCGCCAGACTCGGATACGGCTCGGACCGGACCTGCCGCAGCAGGACCTGCGCGTAGACCGGAACCTCGTCCGGCCGTAGCAGCGACTCGATCAGATCGAGCGTCGTCGTCGACGGAAAGCGTTCGTCCGCGACCTTCTCCAGCAGGATGTCCACCAGCCGCTCCCGGACGTCGATCTCCGGCTCAGCCATGGCGTGCCCGCGGCCGCGTGGAACCTCGGAATTCCGGTCTAGCGATTCTCACGAGCCCCTCCTCAGGATCATCCCCGTGCCCAACAAGCGATGCCTGCGGGTACCCACGCATTTCCCCCACAAACGACCCTGACTTTCCGCATCCACACCCTGGCTCTGCGTAAGAGGTGAACCGCATCCCCTTGCACACAAGGCGAAACGGCAGGACGGAGCTCGGCGAAAGCCGGAAAACGAAAACTACTCCCGAGTCACCTGAACGATGACCGGCCGGTAGATTCCGGACAATTCCAAAACCCCGACAATCACCCAATAGCGGACACCGCAGTCCGTACCGAGGTTCAGGGCAGGACGTGGTCGGCCGTCTGCTCGGGTGCGATCCGCGGCCTGCCGAGGCGCCGTTTCCTGATCCGTGGACCGAGCGAGCGCGACCGAGTCGGCCACTGGATCACCAGGACCGCGCTCAGGACCACGGCACCGCCGACGGCTTGAACGACGCCGAGGGATTCGCCGACGACGGCGGCTGCGAGGACAACCGTGACGACCGGTTCCAGAGTGGAGAGGATCGACGCGGCCGACGGACCGACGCGGGCCAGGCCGGCGAAGAACGTCAGGATCGCGGCGACCGTACTGACCACGGCGATCGCGGCAAGCCAGAGCCACCCTTCGGCGGCGAACCCCAGCTGCGGACCACCGTGCCGGGTGGATGCGAGGGAGTAGGTGAACGCGGCGCCGGTACAGACCAGAGCGGACAACGCGAGCGGCGGCATACCGACGCCGATGCGATCCCCGGCGAGGATGTAGACCGTGTACGCGACGGCGGCACCGAATCCCATCGCGGCACCCAGTGGATCCAGGCCTCCGGACGCCGCGCCACCGAGGACCAGGGCGGTGCCGACGGACGCGATCACGAGAGCCGCGATCCGGCGGACGGAGGCCCGCTCACGGCCGAGGACGATCGCGCCGATCATCACCAGGACCGGGTAGACGTAGAGGATCAGGGCGAGCAGCGACGCGTCCATCCGCTCCAACGCCCCGAAGAAGAGGCCGGACTGCGTGGCGTACCCGATCCCGCCCATCGCGAGACCGGCCAGGACCGAGCGACGCGGCAGACCCCGCAGTACTCCCCTGGCCCGGGCGATGACGAGCAGCAGCGCGGCCGCGATCGCGAACCGGAACAGCAGCAGATCGCCGAGCACGACCCCCGAGTCGTACGCGAGCTTGCCGAAGATGGCCATGGCGCCGAAACAGACGGCGGAGAGGAGGCAGAGAAGCGGACCCACGGGAAGATGCTGACATCGTCAACTATTCAGGTCTATCTCAGCTTCTTGCACAGAATCGGGTAGCGTTACTGAACAATGCTGGATCTTCGCCGCCTCCGTCTTCTCCGCGAACTCGACGCGCGGGGAACGATGCACGGCGCCGCCCGCGCCCTCGGGTACACGCCGAGCGCGATCTCCCAGCAGCTCGCCGTCCTCGAACGCGAAGCGGGCGCGAAACTGTTCGAGCGCACCGGCCGCAACGTGCAGCTCACCGAGGCGGGGAAGGCCCTGGTCCGGCACACCGCCGTACTCCTCGACGGTCTTGAGGCCGCCGAAGCCGAAGTGGCCGCGATCGCCGCCGGCCGGCCGGCGGGCGTGGTCAGGGTGTCGGCGTTCCAGTCGGCGTTCCTCCGGATCGTCGCCCCCGCGGTCGCCGCCCTCGCCGAGAGCCACCCCGACATCCGGGTCGAAGTCACCGAGACCGAGGTCGAGACCGCAGTACCGGCGCTCCACCTCCGCCGGCTCGACGTGGTGGTGGGTGACGAGTACTCCGGTCAGCCCCGCCCCGTCCACGCCGACCTCGCCCGCGAGACCCTGGTCCGCGAGCAGGTCCGTCTGGTCCTCCCCGAAACGCACCCGCAGGCGGCCAACGACCGTGTCCGCATGACGCAGCTGGCCGACGAACACTGGGCCGCGTGCCAACCAGGAACCGGCCACCACGCGATGCAGGTCCGGGCCTGCCGCGATCTCGGCGCGTTCGAACCGGATCTCCGGTACGCCTCGGACGACTTCCTCATCCTCGTCGAGATGGTCCGGACCGCGGGAGCCTGCGCTCTCCTCCCCGACCTGGTCCTCGGCTACGGAGTACCGGGTGTCGCGATCAGACCCCTGAGTGAAGGCGAACTCGGCCGCGAGGTCTTCCTGCTCACCCGGACCAGCAAAACCCCTGCAATAGAAGCTGTTACGGCCGCTCTCCACGCAGCAGCGCAGAGCTCACCACCGGCATAGGTACTGCGTGGGGCCGAGCACGTCGGCCCCACGCGTGCACCCGCCTACTGCTGGCCGAAGTCCTTGAGCCGGTCGGCCGCGTTGTCGGCGATCCCCTGGCCCTGCTCGGTCAGACCGTCGGTCGCCTGCGTGACCTGCTCGCCGACGCCTTCCACCGGTACGTCGACACCGGTGGCCTGCTCGAAATCGCCCACGGCACCTTCCGCGGCGGCCTGCGCGTTGTCGACGTGGCCCTGCGCCTGGTCGGCGACCTCCTGGCCCTGGTCGGCCACCGCCTGGCCTTGGTCGGCCACGCCTTCGGCGGAACCGCTGAGCTGGTCGGTCACCCCGGAGACGTCGATCCCGGTGGCCTCGGTGACCTTGTCACCGGCGCCCTGCAGCAGCTCGGAAGCCTTGTCCTTCAAACTATCGAAAATGCCCATCGCGAAATCCTTCGGTCGGGGAGGGTCAGGGACGAGCGGAACGTCCCTCCAACCTACCGACCGCGTCCAACTGAGTACACATCGTTCACTCGGCGGTGGCCACCGACGGTTCCTCGACACGCTGCGGATCACCCAGGACGTCGATCGCGAAAATTTTGCCTCGGGCAACGGTAAAGCCCAGCACCGGCAACGCGCGCCCGGGCGTGGCGGCGACGACGACACCGCCCGCGCCGTCGACCAGAGCGGGACGCGCGAACGGCACGAGCCGGGTGACCATGACCACCTGTGCCGCCACCGGCTCGGGACCGTGCACGGCGACGGTCCGCCGGGCCCGGGCCGTCCCGGTGTCGGAACGCAGGACGACGTCGCGATCGAGCACGGCGACCAGTGCGTCGAGATCACCGGCCCGGGCCGCGGCGAAGAACGCGTCGACGATCTCGCGCTGCCGGTGCCGGTCGGGATCCGGCACCGACGCGCCGCTCCGGACGCACCGGCGGGCCCGGCTCGCGAGTTGACGGGCCACGGCCGGGGACCGGTCGATCGTCGCCGCGATCTCGTCGAACGGCAGGCCGAACAGGTCGTGCAGGACGAACGCCGTCCGCTCGGCCGGCGTCAGCGATTCGAGCACCACCAGCAGTCCCAGGCCGACCGCTTCCGCCAGCAGGGCCTGCTGCTCCGAGTCCTCGGCGTGACCGTCCGTCGGTTCCGGGAGGTGTACGGCGAGCGGATCCTCGCCTCGCACGATCCGGGTCCGCAGCAGGCCGAGACAGACCCGGGCCACGGCGGCCGTCATCCAGCCGGTGAGGTTCTGCACGCCGTCCACCGCGGCCCGGTCGAGCCGGAGCCAGGTCTGCCGGACCGCGTCGTCGGCCTCGGGGACGGAGCCGAGCATCCGGTACGCCACCGCCCGCAGGTGGGTCCGCCTCTCCTCGAACCGCTCGGCCAGCCAGTCGTCGTCGTTCGCCATCACCGTCGTCTCCCGTCGCGAGTCACGGAGGTTGACGGCACAGCGCCCCCGAGTGTGACCTGCCGTCACACTCGGGGCCGTCCCGGGCTGACTGACCGACTCAGCCGGCGGCCGGCCCGGTGAGCCGATGCGGGACGAGGCGAACGGCCACGCGGACGTGGTCGGCGGGCAGCGCGAGGTACTCGTCGCCGGCCCCGGGCCCTTCGTAGGTCTCGGCCAACTGAACGGCCAACGCGCGGCCGGCATCCTCGGCCACGGTCGCGGCGCCGCGGATCTCGACGTACTGGTCCGGGTCGTCCTTGGCGATCACCAGCAGACTGGCCCGCGGATCCCGTTGGAGGTTCAGCACCTTCCTGCGCCCGGCCGCGGTCGAAACGAGGACGTCGTCGCCGTCCCGCCCCACCCAGACCACCGAGGTCTGCGGGCTGCCGTCAGGGTTCGTCGTCGCCAGAACGGCGGGGTTGGCTCCGTCGATCAGCTTGCGTGCCGCATCGCTGAGCTCCAGGCGGCTGTTCTCGCGACTTCCCCGGTCGGCTTCGGTCGTCATGCGTCCATCCCTTCAGATCGGTCCACCGATTGTCCACCGTGACCACCAGAGATCGGTCGGCCGGCGTCGGCCGAGTCCTGACCACGAGTGGCTGGAAGCCCTTGACCGGCCCGGTCGCGAAGGGTCACGGCGGCCAGGATCGCGCATCCGGCAAACGCGATCGCGCCGACGCCGGCGACGCTGTCCAAACTGCTGGCGAAGGCTGCTTTCGCGGCGGTCGCCAAGGCCGTACCAGACTGGCCCGGTAGCTCTTCCGCGACCAGCATCGCCGCCGTGACACTTTGCCGTGCCTGAGCAACGATCTCGGCCGGAACGTCCGCCGGCGGTCCAGCCTCGAAGGAACGCCGGTACACGAACGTCCCGAGACTGCCGAGCAGCGCGACTCCCAGTGCGATGCCGCCTTCACCGCTCGTCTCCGACAACGAGGCGGCCGATCCCGCCCGCTCAGGTGGTGCAGCCGCCAGCATCAGGCCGGCAGTCAGCGCCATCGGAAGCCCCATACCGAACGACGTGATCGCGAGCCCGGCTACCACGAAGCCGACACCACCAGTACCGTCGGCACCGGTCACCACCAGCAGTCCGACCGCCGCCAGGATCAACCCGGCCGCGACGGCCTTCGCTGTTCCGGTCCGCTGTGCGATGGCGGGAGACGCGCTGAGGCCGGCCACCATCGCGATGCTCTGCGGAATCAACCAGAGCCCAGCCCGCAGCGGTGACAGACCTTCGACCACCTGCAAGAAGAGTGCTGTCTGCAACGAGATCCCGGCCATCACCACACCACCGGCAAGCATCACCCCGAGCGCGGCGCCGAACTTCGGTCGCCGGAACAGCGTGAGATCCAGCAACGGATCTGCCAACCGCCGCTGCCTCCGGACGAACACGACGCCGAGGCCCGCACCGACGACCAGCGCCATCATCGGCGGGACTGCCCAGCCCGACCGGGCGAGTTCCTTCAGCCCCCAGACGGCCGGCAGGATCGTGCCCAGCGAAAGCACCACACTCAGTGCGTCGATCCGCCCCGCGGACGGGTTCCGGTACTCCGGCAGCAGAATCGGTCCGGTGATCAGCAGCAGCACCATCACAGGCACACCGAGGAGAAACGCGGACCCCCACCAGAAGTGCTCCAGCAGGAATCCGCCGATCACCGGACCCAGCAGCACACCGCCCATGAAGCAGCTGAACCAGATGCCGATCGCCCGGCCCATCTGGACCGGATCCGGAAACATGTTCCGAATCAGGGCCATGGTCGAGGGCATCAGCGTCGCACCAGCGAGCCCGAGCACCGCACGGCTGACGATCAACTGCTCAGGGCTGCTCGAAGAGGCGGCCAGCACCGAGGCCGCGCCGAAGGCCGCGGCCCCGATCAGCAACAGTCTGCGCCGCCCGATCCGATCACCGAGCGTGCCCATCGTGACCAGGAATCCTGCGAGCAGGAAGGAATAGATGTCCAAGATCCACAACTGCTGAGTACTGTCGGCGCCGAGGTCGGCACTCAGACTCGGTAATGCCAAGTACAGGACGCTGACGTCCAGGGACAGCAGCAGCGTGGGCAGAGCCAGCACGGCCAAGCCGACCCAGGCTCGCCCAGTCGCCTTCTCCACATCTTCCGACCCGTTCACGCCGCTGTCTGCGGTGTCGTTCATCTCGTCTCTTCCCTCCGCAGTGGTCTTCACTTCAACCTCTGCGTCGGTCAGTCACGGCCGGGATCGACATCCGGCCGGCGACGAGTTTCGGCCTACTGCGGTGTACTTTCGGCCCGGCGGCGATCGCCCAGGTTGCGGGCCGCGACCAGGACCGGGTCGGTCTCGTCGTCGAAGTCGCCGATGACCTGCTCGAGCATGTCCTCCAGGGCGACCAGGCCGACGATGTGGCCTTCGGCGTCGTGGACGATCGCCAGCTGGCTGCGCTCATCCCGCAGCAGCCGGATCGCGGTCGCCACCGGCTTGTCCGCCGGCAGCCGCACTGCATCGTTCATCAGGTCGGCCGCGGTGACGTCCTGCTCGAAGGAGGACGCCCGGACGGCATCGCGGACGTGCACGATTCCGGCCACGCCGCCGTCGGCGACCACCGCGAGCCGGGACCGGCCGGCCGCTCGGCTCGCCAGCTCGATCTCCCGAGCGGTGGCGGTCGGCGGTACGCCGGCGATATCGGTCGCCGGCGTCATGACCTCGCTGACCGTGGTCTCCTGCACCTTCAACATCGCGGACAGCAGCTCGTGCTCCGCGGCATCGATCGTGCCGTGCTCGCCGGACGACTCGATCAGGATCCGCAGTTCCTCCGGACCGTGAGCCTGGGCGAGTTCGTCCTGCGGGGTCACCTTGGCCAGCCGCAGGCACGCGTTCGCGATCGCGTTCAGCGCGAGCAACGCCGGCCGGAACAGCCGGGTGAACAGGACGAACGGCATCGCGAGCCGCAGCGCGGAAGTCTCCGGGTTGCTGATGGCCCACGACTTCGGAGCCATCTCACCGAGCAGGACGTGGAGCAGACCCACGACGCCGATCGCGATGACCAGCGCGATCACGTGCGACGCCTCGTCCGGTACGCCGACCGCGTGGAACACCGGGTCGAGCAAGTGCTCGATCGCAGGCTCCGCCAGAGCGCCCAGTCCCAACGTGCACAAGGTGATTCCGAGCTGAGCACCCGCCAGCATCAGCGACAGATCGCGGACACCGGACAGGGCGACGCGAGCAGCCCGGCTCCCGTCGGCCGCGGCCTGCTCCAGCCGGTGCTGCTTCGACGCGACCAGCGCGAACTCGGCCGCGACGAAGAATCCGTTCAGGGCCAGCAGAACCAGCGAGATCAGCAACGCCCAGGTCGCACTCATTCGGCCACCTCCAGAACGCTGCCGATGGTGACGATCGCCGGTACGTGCCGCTCGATCGCGACCACCTTCAACGCGACCGGCGGCTGGGGCTGCAGCTGCCCGTCATCGTCCAGTCGTGGTGGCGGCGTCACGACCACCTCGTCACCGATCACCGGGATCCGGCCGAGCTCCTGCATCACCAGCCCGGACAGCGTTTCGTACTCCTCGCTGTCCGGAAGCTCGATCCCCGACGCATCGGCCACCTCGTCCAGGCGCCACCGTGCCGGGACCGACCAGCTGCCGTCCTCGTGCCGTACCGCTGTCGACTCGGGCAGGTCGTCCTCGTCGTGGATCTCGCCGACGAGTTCCTCGGCGATGTCCTCCAGGCTGATGATGCCGGCGAATCCGCCGAACTCGTCCACCACGATCGCCAGCTGGCGCCGGGACTGCCTGAGCTGTTCCAGAACGGCGGGCAGTACGAGCGTCTCGGGGACGAACACCGGGGTGCTCGCAACGGACTCGATCGGCGTCGTCCGCCGATCCGCTGGCGCCACGTCGACCAAGTCGGAGACCGCCACCACACCGACCACGTCATCGACCGACTCACCCAGTACCGGGAAGCGGCTGTGCCCCGAATCGAGCAGCTCGACCACGGCATGGACCGGATCGGTCGCGCTGACCGTGACGACGTCCACGCGGGGCATCATCACCTGGGCCGCGGTGAGATCACGGAAGTCCAGACCACGATCCAGCAGGCGGGAGGTGTCCTCGTCCAGCAGACCCTTCTCGCGCGAAGTCGCGATGATCCGATCGAGGTCCTGCCTGGTCGCTCCCTGGGGCAACTCCTCGACCGGTTCGATACCGACCCGGCGCAGCAGCTTGTTGGAGGTCGCGTCGAAGGCCTTGATGATCGGCCCGGTGACCGTCAGGTACGCCAGGGTCGGCCGCGCCAGCGCCAACGCGAGCGCCTCCGGCTTGGCGATGGCCAGGTTCTTGGGTGCCAGCTCCCCGAACACCATCTGGATGACGGTGGCAACGATCAGCGCGAGCACGACCGCGATCGACAGACTGACCGACTCGGACAACCCGGTCAGCCCCAGCACGTTCGCGAGCCCCTGGCCGAGATACGGCTCGGCGACGTAACCGGCCAGCAAGGCGGTCACGGTGATCCCGAGCTGAGCACCGGACAACATGAAGGAGAGCCGCGAGGTCACCCTCAGTGCGCGGTCGGCGCCAGGCCGGCCGTCATCGGCCAGCGTGCGCAGCCGCCCACGGTCAACCGCGACATAGGCGAACTCCTGAGCCACGAAGAAGGCCGTCGCCGCGGTCAGCACGAGGATCACGACGAGACCGATCAGAATCAACACGCGGCGCACCCCAGCCGCGAAACAGTAGATCGCCGGACAAGATCCGGCCCGATATAGCAGCCGTCAGAGGCAGGCTGAGACATGCGCAAGATCGTACCCAGTCACCTCAAGACACCCTCGACCTGGTGCCCCGCGTGCTCTCTTCCGGCCCCGTCAACCCGCCGGGCGGGATGACCAGATCGTTCCGGAGGCAGGCCGGGACGGCCCTGGCGTCGTGCGCCCGGACGGCGGACAGTTGACGCCATGACAGACCCAGCGACTGATGCCGTCCCACCGCTCTCCAACGAGCCGGACGCGGTGGTGATCGATGACGTCGAGCCGACCACCGTCACGACCGGAATCGTCCGCCGCGGACTGCCGTCGAGCGGCGACGTACTGGCCCGCGTCTTCGACCTGGCACCCGGCGTCACCTGGCCGGAGGTCGACGTCCACGATCGTGACGAACTGATCTACGTCATCTCCGGCGCCCTCCAGGACCACGGCCGCAACTACACCGCCGGCACCTACCTGCACTACCGAGCGGGCAGCAAGCACCAGCCGAGTACGGATGTCGGCGTCCGCATCCTCGTCTTCGGCCCTGCCCACGCCTAGGGCATGAGGCGGAAGTGGCCGTCTTCCTCGTCCAGCTGGACCAGCAGGCTCGTACCGTCCGGCCGGGTCAAGGTCCAGAGGCCAGGCGGCTCCTGATCCCCGGACAGGACCTCAGCGTCGAAAGCAGCAGAGAGCCGGCGGACGAACTGCTCGCGGGTAACGCGCGCCGCGGCGGCTGCGTCGATCCCGACGCTGTAGCCCATGGCAAAGTCCCCGGCCACCGTCCACCAGGTACAGAAGACGGCGAACACCCGATCCGCAGGCATGCCGGCCAACGTCTCCGGCACCGCGTCCTGGTGAGCCAGGAAGAGTTCGTCCTCCCCGACTTCCAAGCACGTCAGCAGGAACGACCGCAGCTCGACCTCAGGAATGAGCCGACTGGAAAGCCCGTCGTAGCCGGTGGCAGCGGTCACCGGCACAGGCTACCGATGCCATCGGACCCAGGTGAGCATTTCTCCTCAGGCATCCAGCCAGAAGAGCCCCGAGCAGCGCGGGCGGCCGCGAGCAGACCGGCCATGGAAACGACGGCACCGGCGGTGACGAGGACCGCCATCGGTACGGCGGTGTGGTCTCCGCCGAGCCCGGCGATGGGTGCGATGGTTCCTGCGGCGACCCATTGAACGAAGCCCTGCAGCGCTGAGCCGGTACCGGGGTGTTCGGGAACTGCGGCGGATGCGAGGGCGCCGCCGTTGGGAATCATGAGGCCTTGGGCTGTCATGAGTACGAAGAAGCTCACGAGCGCGAGGGGCAGCGGTGTGCCGAGCCACAACGCGCCCACCAGGAGAGCGATTCCGGCAGCCAGTGCGGCGATCTGTCCGGTCAGGATGAGCTTGCGAGTGGAGACGCGGCCCGCGAGCCGGGCGGCGATCAGCGCTGCCGCTGTCATGCCGGCGGCGTTGGCGGCGAAGTCGATCGAGTAGGCGATCGGCGAAAGCCCGTTCATGGTCTGCAGGACGAACGCGGACGTGGCGACATAGGCGAACAGCGCCCCCATCGCGGCGCCGGCGACCACCAGGTACCCCACGTACTCCCGGTTGCCCAGAACGGTGCGCCCGGCACCAACGAAGGAACGCAGGCCTCCGGCGTGGCGGTGCTCACGCGGGAGTGTTTCGGGGACCGCGATCAGCGTCGTGACGGTCATCGCAACGCCGAGTACCGCGACGAGCCAGAAGGAGACCCGCCAGCTGGACAGTTGCAGGATGAGCCCGCCCACGAGCGGTCCGACGATCGGGGCGAGGCCGCCGACGCCGGCGATGATGTTCAGCACGCGGACGAGCTGAGCGCCCCTGGCCACGTCGACGACGACCGCTCGGCCGATCACCATCGCCCAACCACCCGCGAAGCCCTGGACGAAACGGGCGACGGTCATCACCTCGATCGTCGGTGCGAGTGCACAGACGATCGAGGCCACGGTCATGATCGCGAGCGCGGCGAGGAGCGGGATCCGCCGGCCGCGCTGATCCGAGACCGGCCCACCGATCAGCTGGCCGAGCGCCATCCCGACGAAGAACGTCGTCAACGTCAACTGGACCTGCGTCGCGGTGGTGGACAGGTCCCCGGCGACCTGCGGGAACGCCGGGACGTACATATCAGTGGCCAGCGGCGCGATCGCGGTCAGGAACACCACGGTCGCGACCAGCCCGACGGTCAACCGCGCCTGTCGACGTGACGTCCGTAAGGGTGGCGCCGCCCAGGAAACGTCCGGGGGCAACGGAGCCTGCTGCATCAATCCTCTTCCCGGGGAGTCAGGACCGAAGCTGCACAGTGACGAAGCCGCCTTCTCGGCGATGCACTGCGCGCTTCTCCTCATCATCGAAACCCTGTCGAGCGGGGTTCACAGCTCGAGTGAAACCCGTGGCTCGCAGCGGAAGAAGTCCCTGTCGATAGGTGTACTGACAGGGCACCCATCGATCAGTGCTGACTGATCCGGGCGGCCGCAGGCACCGCTCCGACTGGGAGAAGTGCCTGCGGCCTCGGTGTCGGAAGGTCAGTTGGCGGGCAGGCGGCGGAGCAGCCGCCGCATGGTGGCGATCTCGCGGTTCTGGTCGGCCTCGACCTTCTTCGCCAAGGCCGTCGCGCCGGCGTTCTTGCCGCCGGTCTGCTCGGCCTTGGCCATGGCGACCGCGCCCAGATGGTGCTTGATCATCATCTCGGTCCACATCCGGTCGAACATGCCGTCCTTCGCGTTGCCGAGATCGGACATCTCGTCGTCGGTCATCATGCCGGGCATCTCCTCGGCGCTGTGACCACCGTGCGATTGGGCCGGCACCGGCTTACCCCAAGCGGTCAGCCAGCCCGACATCGTCTTGATCTCCGGATCCTGAGCAGCCTTGATCGCGCCGGCCAGTTTCTTGACCTCCGGCGTGGTGGCCTTCCGGATCGCCATATCGGCCATCTGAACGGCCTGCTGATGATGCGGGATCATCCGGGACGCGAACGTCACGTCAGCATCGTTGAAGTCACCGGCCTGAGCCGATGCGCTGGTCTGGCTGCTGGACGGCTGACTGTGATCCGTGCCAGGCATCGAGCCACTGTCGTTGCCGCCGCAACCGGCCAAGACCAGCCCGGTGAAGGCGATGAAGGCAGCCGTTTTCCACAGGTTTTGTCGCATGAGTGATTCCTCGTCGTTCGAAGCGTTGTGTGTACGGAGTACGCGGGCAGCGGCGTCCGAGATCGATCGGCCGCCGCCCGGCTCAGGGCAGAGTTCGGCCTAGGTCCGTAGTACGCAGAGCTTCGACAACGACGGTCGACGCCACGGCGGCAAGGCCCCGTCGATGGCGAGGCGAGTCACCGGCAGCGCCATTTCGACCGGGTACGCCGCGACCAGCGACCGCGACACCAGCGCCGCCACCAGGGCGAGGGACAACGCGGCGAGCATCGCCAAACACACCTCGCCCAAGCCGTGGAGGTGCCCGTCTCCGTCCGAGGCAGTCAGCTCGACCCCAACGCCAGCCGAAGGCGGCACATCCGCGACCGCGGGGTTCACCCCAGGTACGGCCGGGTCGCCGTGACTCATCGGCGCCACCGCACCGATGTCAGCGACCGAGCGCCCGGCCATCGACGGGGCGGGCATCTCATGCCCGAGCGCCATCGCGGCGTCGTGGCTGCCCGTCAGGCCGTGCATCGCAAACACACCAGCGAGCACGCACACCACAACCAGGGCCTTGACCGGCCCCTGCCGAATGCGCTCGCGCCAGCGGGTCACCGCACCCACACTAGCCACTCGACAAGCCGCAGGTACTGGTGGGCCAAGAGCGTTGACACCGGTCGGATCACCCGAGCAGATCCCGCAGGACAGGAAGAGGATCGCAGGCGTCGTCGTTGCTCAGGACAACGGCTGCCCGATCGGTCTCCGGGAGCCAGGCCCGGAACGACCGGAAGCCAGAGTTGTCGCCAGGGTGGAAGTACGCCGGCTCGCCACCGATGACGCCGATTCCGACGCCGTACCCGCACGACTCTCCGCCGAGCCAGCCGTCCTCGGTCCGCCAGGTCTCGTCGAGTGGTCCGTGCGCTGTGCACATGACCTCGTACGAGGACGCGCTGAGCAGCCTGCGCTCGGCGTGGATCGCGCGGACGAAGCGCACCTGATCCGCAGCCGTCGACCACAGATCCCCAGCACCCGGGATCGCGGCAAGGTCGAGCCCGCCGATCGGCCGGCCACCGTGGTAACCCTCGGCCGCGAAAGCAGGCGCCACGGCGACCGTCGTATCCGCGAGCCCGAGTGGTTCCAGAATCTCGGAGCTGACGAACTCGGCGTACGGCCGCCCACTCACCGCCTCGACCACATGAGCCAGCAAGACATACCCGGGACTGCTGTACACCCAGCCCGGCTCGCCGAGCGGAGCAGCAACGATCAGTTCCTTCACCGCGCCCGCATCGGGGAGGTCCGACAGGTCAAGCCCCGGAATGGTCTCCCAGTGCCCGATCCGCGAAGTGTGAGACAGGAGTTGGTGAACGGAGACACCGGACTGACCGCCATCGAGATAGGCGACAAGCGGGTCGTCGAGCGCCACCAGCCCACGGTCGACCAGCAGCAACACCGCACAGGCGGTGAACTGCTTACTCCCCGACGCGATCTGAAACGCCATCCGTTCATCCACCGACCCACCAACCCGGCTCGCCAACGCCCCACCCGGGCCTGCCAGAACCGCTACCCCAGAAAACTCATCCACCCGACCGACCCTAGTGCTCCGACGTGGGGCACCAGTACCCGATGCCGGCAGCCCCATCGAGCGTGCCACCAACAGCGACGGATGCCCGCTACCGGTTCGCCGGGCGGTACTTGGTGATGACAACGCCGGTCGTGGTCGGGATCGCCTCGGTCAGCTCGAGTTCTTGTGCTGCTGGTCGAGCGCCTCGGTGTACGGGTTCGGGGGCTGCTTCGGCCAGAAGTCGGCGAGCGCCTGGTACGTTTCCCGGCCGACCAACAGCCCGGCTTCCTGGCCGGCCCGCTCGCCGAGGACCCGGCCCATCGCGTCCGCGCTGTACGGCGCCGCCCACCCGCCGTACGCGAAATCGCCGCGCAGGTCCTCGTCGGCCCGGCCCGGCGCCTGCATCACGCCGTCCAGGCTCAGGTTGCAAATCACCGTGATCATGTCGTTCTCCTCGCTCGTTGGTGTCCAACTGCCCCCTACACGAACGGGATCGACGCAGATCGACAGGCCTCAGAAAAACTCGGACCCAAGCCCGGCTACCGGTGACCCCAGACCTTCCTACGCTCCGTGAACATCCGTACCGCTGCTACGAAGGAGAGCCTGTGCCCCGTCGGGAGATCACCGCTGGTACCGAAGGCCCGGTACAAGCCGACCTGACCATGACCGGTCGCAACGGCACCATCCGGGTCACGGTCGAAGCCGGCCGCCCGGCCGGCCTCGTCGTCGACACCGCCGACGACCTGCCGGTCAGTCCTTCGTTCGCGTCGGTCACCGGAGCGGGCCTGGCCTGGGAGAATGCGGCACCGCAGCCCGACGTCCCGGGACCCCAGGAGCAGCGCGGCCGCCTGGTCGCGCAGATCGACTCCGAGGCGGACCCCCGCGACGGCTCCAAGGTCGACGTAACGGTGAACGTCCCCCCGGGCAGCAGCGTGTTCGTCGCGACCGAGACCGCCGGCGTCGAGATCGGGCACGGCGAGCTCACGAACGTCCACGTGGAGAGCCGGGAGGGTGCGGTCAGGGTCGCCGAGAGCGCCGACGTCTTCGTCCACAGCCAGGGCGAGGTCTGGGTCGGCCGGGCCGCAACCGTCGACATCCGCTCGACCGGCGGACCGGGATCCGGTCCGGTGACCATCGGCGCGGCCGACGCGATCGACGTCCAGGCCAAGGGCAGCGACATCCGGATCGGCACCGCCCACGGGACCGTGGCCGCGCACTCGGCCCAGGGCAGCGTCACCATCGACGCCATCGACCCCACCATCGACAAGTCCGCCAGGAAACCACTCCGGATCGGCGCACCGGCCGGCCGGGTGACTCTTCCCGACGCCGTACCGGCAGGGGTCCGCGTCCGCGTCTCCGACGCCAACGGCGACCGGTCGATCGGCGACGCCCCACGAACCGACTCCGGCCCCGAAGCCGAACGAACAAAGGACTTCTCGGTCCGCAAGCGAGACCTACAGCGCGGCAGCGACACCAACAAACTCGGCATCTGACAGACACGATCGGCGTCGACGCGGAAGCGGAAGTGCTTGGCGCCGAGACAGCTTCACAAGTGGCTCCGGTCAGTTGTCCGTCACTTCGTTCCTGCTCGCTCGCTTGCGTTCGGCGGCCGCGTAGGCCGTGGTGAGCGAGTCCATGAGATGCGGTGTCTCCACGTGGACGGAGTCCTCTCCCAGCAGGTCGAGGGCGTGCGAGCGTTCGAGAACCTGGAACAGCGACGGCGACACGCCGCAGAGGACGAGGTCGATGTCGCGGGCGTGGAGACGGCCGGCGGCCTGTTCGAGTGCTTTGAGGAACGTGGCGGACGGGATTCCTCCGGAGCCACGGAACGACAGCACGACGGCGGCGTCAACCGTCTCACGAGTTTCGGGCCACTCTTCCTCCAAGCGATTGACCTCGGCGAAGAAGCTCGGGCCGTCGTAGTGCAGGACGGTCGTTCGGTGGCTGGCCAGAACTCGCGGTGGCGCTTCGACCAACCACCCGCCGTCGGTCACGGGCGTCAGCAGCAGCAGGCGGCCGCGCCGGGAGGCCGAGACGGCGTACAGCAAGATCGAGAGGCCGGCGCCGATGAAGATCGCCTGCTGCAGCGGCAGCTGGGTGGTGGCCAGGAAGGTCACGACCATCGCGACGCTGGAGAGCGCCGAGGTGCGCAGTACCAGCATGATGTCTCCGAACCGGCCGGTGATCAGCTCGCCGCCGATGACGATCAACAGGCCGCCGATGACCGCCATCGGGATCTCGCCGGCGACCGGTCCGACCGCGAGCACGATCACGGCCAGCCATCCGCCCGCGAAGACGCCCGACCAGCGGGTGCGGGCCCCGGCGCTGGTGCCGACGCCCGTGCGGGAGAGCGAGCCTCCTGTCGGCAGCGCGGAGAAGAGACCGCCCGCGACGTTGGCGAGGCCCTGCGCGCGGAAGTCCGTGGAGGCGTCGGGCCGCGAGCCGTCCGGGTTGGCGACGGCGGCGCCGATCCCGGCCGCCTGGGCGAGCGCGACCAGGGCGATCGCGATCGCGCCGAAGGCCAGATCGGGGACCGCGCCGAAGTCCGGTGCCGAGAACGGCGGCAGCGACCGCGGGATGCCGGCGATGTCGCCGACCAGCTCGACATCGGTGTCGAGGACCGCGGAAGCGACGCTCACGACCACGAGCGCGATCAGGGTGGCGTAGGACTCCAGTCGGTGTACTGCCTTGAACGCGGCCCACACCGCGACGGTCGCGACACTGACCAGCACGGTACTGCTGTCCCAGTCGCCGACGTGGGCGACCGCGTCGACCAGCTTGGCGATCGTGTTGTGCGCGTCGGGGGTGTACGCCGTGGCGTCCTTGATGACACCGGTGACGATCTGCAGCGCGATGCCGGTCGTGAACCCAGTCATCACCGCGGTCGACACGAACGACATCACCGAGCCGAGTCGGAGCAGTCCCATGATCAGCATGACCAGGCCGACGAGGATCGTGAGCGTCGCGAGGGCACCGGCGTCGCCTGGGTCGAGCCCGGCATCGGACAGCACGCTGCGCGACGACAGCGCGATCGCACTGGTCAGCGTCGTCACCATCAGGACCGTGCGCGCGAAGACCGAGCCGACGATCGTGGGGACGACCCCCGACCACAGGCCGAGCGGGGCTGCGAACCCGCCGATGCTGGCGTAGGCCATGCCCTCGGGGATCGAGAACAGCCCGGTGACGAACCCGGAGACCGCGTCCTGCCGGGTGGGTCGGCCCGGTCGAGGGACCAGGGTCACGGCGTCACGATCGCGAAGTCCGGGTCGCCCGGCTCAAGGACGTCGAGCAGCCGGCCGATCGCCGACTCGTCGCCGGTGACTTCGATGCCGGTCTGGGCAAGGGTCCCCGTCGCGAGAGCTGGGAGGGCCTTGCGCGTGGTTGTGACGGTCGTGTCGGCCTCGTCGCGCTGCGGCCGGTGGCTGTAGGTGAGCACACCGTTGGCCAGTCGCACCCGGTAGCGTTCGCCGGAGTCTTGCAGCACGACGTCGATCGTCAACTTCTCGTCCCAAGCCGCCGGGCCGTTGACCTGAATGGCCAAGGCGTCGAAGACCATCGCCGGGGTGAGCTCGGCGAGCAGGTCGGCCGCCGCGGTCGTCGTCGGCGTGCCGAACGCGCCGTCGCGAAGCTCGGTGGCACCAGAGAGGAAGAAGTCGCGCCAGGTGCCGTTCTCCGACCCGTAGCCCAGCTGCTCGTAGGCGTCCGCGAGCACCTCGCGGGCGTCGGCGTGGTCGGGCTGGGCGAAGACCGCATGGTTGGCTACCTCGGCCGCCCAGCGGAAGTCACCGGCCTCATACGCCGTCCGCGCCGCGGCCACGATCGCGTCGATGCCGCCGGCGAGCTCGACGTACCGCGCCGCTCGCTCGGCCGGGACATGCTCGAAGAGGTGGGCCGGGTTGCCGTCGAACCAGCCCAGGTAGCGCTGGTAGATCGCCTTCACGTTGTGGCTCACCGACCCGTAGTAGCCGCGGGTCGACCAGGCGTTCTCGAGAGCCGGCGGTAGCTCGATCCGCTCGGCGATCTCGGGGCCTACGTAGCCCTGGTTCAGCATCCGTATCGTCTGGTCGTGCAGGTAGGCGTACAGATCGCGCTGCAGGCCGAGGAACTCGAGCGCGCGGTCGTTGCCCCAGGTCGGCCAGTGGTGGGACGCGAAGACGACCTCGAGATCCGCACCGAAGAGGTCGATGGTCTCGGTGAGGTACTTCGACCAGCCGTGCGGGTCACGGACGACCGCGCCGCGCAGCGTCAGCAGGTTGTGCAAGTTGTGGGTCGCGTCCTCGGCGGCGCACAGCGCGCGACGGTCGGGGAAGTAGAAGAGCATCTCGGAGGGCGCCTCGGTGTCCGGCGCCATCTGGAAGACGATCCGCACACCGTCCACGGTCTCCTCCTGGCCGGTCGTGGTGACCTCGACCGTCGGCACGATCAGCGAGACCGATCCCGTCGAGGTGGTCTGGCCCAGGCCCGCGCCAACCCCGCCCTGCGGTCCGCGGGCCAGCGCGGCGCCGTACATGTAGCCCGCGCGCCGGCCCATCGCCGTGCCCGCGTACACGTTCTCGGCGATGGCGTGCTCCAGGAAGCCTTCCGGCGCCAGAATCGGGACCCGGCCGGCGTCGACGTCCTCCTGCGTGGTCACGCCTTTCACGCCGCCGAAGTGGTCGATGTGGGAGTGGCTGTAGATGACGCCGGTGACCGATCGATCCCCGCGGTGGCTGCGGTAGAGCGCGAGGGCGGCGGCCGCCGTCTCGACCGAGATCAGCGGGTCGATCACGATGACTCCGGTCTCGCCCTCGACGAAGCTGATGTTCGACAGGTCCATGCCCCGCACCTGGTAGATGCCGGGCACGACCTCGAAAAGCCCGCCGGTCGCGACCAGCTGGGACTGCCGCCACAGACTGGGGTTGACCGTGTCCGGGCACTCGCCCCGCAGGAAGTCGTACGTCGAGTTGTCCCACACCACCCGCCCGTCCTCGGCGTACACCGCGCCGTCGAGCGGGGCGACCCGCCCGCGACCGGCGTCCTCGAAGTCCCTGGTGTCCCGGAACGGGAGTCGAGCGCGGATCTCCGACTGCTGGTCGATGATGGTCGGACTGGCGGGCTTGGGGGAACTGGTCATAGTCCCATTCCTTCACACCCCGCCGGACGCGACATCGGCCGGAACGGGTGATGCCGTGTACTCGTGGTCGGCGTATCAACTCGCATTCCTCGTCCCGCGGGCGGCTTGGCTGCACCGTCGGCAAGAAGCTGTCGCACTGGTCGAACGACAACCGCTGACCGCAGGTCAGTTGCGCCTCGTCGAACTCAACCTCAAGGGCCCGTTCAGAAGGTCAGCGGCCGAGCGAGTCCCAGAAGTCGCACTGGTGCTCCTGGCGCAGATTCACGGGTTCGGTTGCCGCGGCGGTGAAAGACCTCACGACATCGCGGCGGTACGGCGCCCAGTTCGCGGCCGGCCGGCCGGTCGCCGCGAACGCCGACCATTGATCGAGGAGGCGAACGGCGAGCGCCTGCTGGTCCGGCGTAAGCGGCGGGGGCTGCCAGGGGCTGGTGCTCGTGCTGTCGAAGAAGTACGGGATCTCAACGCCGTGATGAGCGCCGTACGGGAACTGTCCGGGCTGGATCGCCCGCGGCTCCGCGAACTCGAACGCGTAGACAGGGGCGCGCCGTGCCATCAGACCGTTGGCCACCAGTTGCGTGCAGGCTCCCACCAAGCGTCCCTCGTCGGTCAGCACCTGCGCCAGCGCAAGACTCGGTGTCGGGTACTTCGCGGCCGGGTACTTCGCCAGTACTCGGGAGGAGTCGCGACCGTAAAGGTCCTGGATGATCTGAAGGTACTGCGCTGCTGTCACCGGTCGCCCCGCGTCATCGAAGCCACTTCCGACGAATGAACGCATCTCGTCCTTCGTTCCGCCCTGCAACACCGGTACCGCGGTGGCCGTACCGAGTCGTTGCGCGGCCGAGAGCTGCAACGGCAGAACGGGCGTGCCGACTGTAGGCAGCCAAGGGCGGTCAGTGGTCCGTCGGTCCAGCTTGTCGTCCTCGGCCAGGCCGGTGAGCTGCTCGAACGGCTTCGCCCGAAGGCAATCGATCGCGGTCCTGGGGTCGGGACACCCCAGCTCGGCCGCGGTGCTGGACGCACGGCGCTCAGCCTTCTTTGCGGGCAGCATGTCGTTCACACAGGGACCGCTCTGCACGATCGCCCGCGCGAACAGCCCACGGGCGGACGGCGAAGCCAATTGCGCGCAGACACTGAACGCACCGCCGGACTCGCCCCACAGAGTGACCCGGTTGGCATCACCACCGAACGCCGCGACGTTGCGCTTGATCCACCGCAACGCTTCCTGCTGGTCCAGAATGCCGAAGTTCCCGGCCGCGCTGTCACGCATCGCTGCGTGCTTGAGAAACCCGAGTGCCCCCAACCGGTAGTTTGCGGTGACCACGATATTGCCACGGGCAACCAGCTCTGACGGGTCGTAGAGCGATCCAACACCTCCTGTGAATCCGCCCCCGTGAAGGAAGAGCAGGACAGGAGCTTTCGACGCCTGCGCGGGCGCCCAGACGTTCAGGGACAGACAGTCCTCCTCCCCCGCCACCATGGGCTGTCCGGAATCCGACCGTCCGAGCTGCGGGCAGATCGAGCCAGGCGTGGTCGCCTCCCGAACACCTGACCACGGCCGCGCCGGACGCGGCGAGCTCCATCGCAACGTACCGATCGGTGGCGCCGCGTACGGAATCCCTTCGAAGACCCGGATCCCCGCGTCTGTGGTCCGGCCGCGAAGATCACCCGCGTCGGTACGGACTTCAGGCGCCGCAGCAGCGGCGGTAGACGACTGCATTGTGCTGACGAGCGTCAAGCCGGTCAGGGCCAGGACCAGAGTCCCAAGTAAGAGTCGTTTCATACTTGGTGATCTTGGCAACGAAGTAGCTGAGCGGGCATCGTCTCATCGCGGTATCCGCAAGTACCTCGCCTGGCGTACGTCGTGCCCCAGGTCAGCTGCCCACCGCGACCATCACCTGATCGTCCCGGGTCAGCGGGGCGGTAGGCCAAGACCGGGCAGGTGAAGCGGGTTGGCCCCTCGGTCGCGCGTCTCCAGGCGCTCTGCCGACCAGGTCTCGCCGACCGGGATCGACTCCGGATCGCGCCATGCCGTGTACACGAGTGCGCTCGGACCCCTGATGCCGTACGCGTGGCGCAACGCCGCGACACACCGCTCGGCGAGAGCGACGAACTCGCTCTCGTCGGCGAGCCAGTCGAGTGGCGAGGTCCAGTTGGGCTGTCCCGGACCGGGTGGGATCCAGCCCGCGGCCCGCAGTACGCGCTCGTCGGCATCGGCGACCACGTCGACCCCTGGAGCCTCCGCGTACAGCAAGTCGGGTGCGCCCGCGAACTGGACGTAGCGGCGCGGGTCCGACGACGCCATGACAATGAGGAAGGCGCGGTCGGAGACGTCCCGGAACGTCGCGGCGAAGGCGGCGGCGAGCTCTTCCCAGCTGGGCGGCAGGACGACTCTGGGACGCACGGGTGCTGTCTGCGTCCAGGGTGCGGGAATCGGCTCCCGGGTCGTGGTGATGCGCAGGTCCGGGTCGTCGACCGTCACCGTGTGCACGTACTCCTGGATCTCGGGCCGCTCGAATCCGAAGGGAATGAATCCGTGGTCGACGGAGCGGCAATCGCGGGTCGACAGCTGGACCAGCCCCTCGGTACCGGGCATGACATTGACGACCAGATCGCGATAAACACCCGTGTGCGTCACCTTGAAGCACTGGACCTCTTCGTCCTGGGCGATCATGCGGATGAAATTGGCGTGCAGTGGCGTGAAGCCCGCTTCGGGCTGATCCGACTGCAGTGCCCAACCGCTCTTGCGGTGCACGAGCTCGTACTCCGCGCCGTCGACCAGCGCGTACCGGCCGCTCCTGCGCAGGCCCGCGGGCTTCAGACCGCGAGCTCGACCCAGCGCTACCGAGGAAGGGGCGACCGCCGTACTGCTCCGGGGCGGGAGGACCTCCTCGAGGTGATCGGCCCACGGCACGGGCCGCGGGCTCCTGGTGCTCTTGACCTGGAGCTCGGGGTCACCGTTGCGGACGAGCTTGCGCCAGTCGGTGCCGCCGCGACGGAGTTCCTGCGGGGCGAACCCTTGCTTGGTCGCCCCACTGTCGGTCGACACCAACTGAAGATCGCCCCCGCCAGGGCGTGGCAGTACCGAGACCGGGAGGCCTCGGTACACGCCCTCGTGCCGGAAACCGAAGCATTCGACGTGGTCGTCGGCCGCGATCATCCGGACGAACACAGCGCCGTCCGCGGTGAAGCCCGCGGCCGGCCGATCCGACCGGAACGCCCATCCGCCGCCATGGAACCGCAACGGGTACAGCACACCATCGAACAGCCCGTGCAGCCCAGGCCCGGGCACCAGGCTCGACGTGTCCTGATCCATACCGCCCCCTTTTCGTCGGCTCGATCGTATCGAGTCACGCGGTCAGCATCAGGGCAACAAAATTCCACCCGCTGAATCGACCCAGGCTGGCCTGGTCGCGCAAGCGGCCGCGATCGCCTGAAAGTGCTCGACCATAAGGGCTGGTGGGCCGGGAGATGCGTCGGGATCGGGGATGGATCTCGACAGTGAATTGAAAGAACCTCTTGTTCTCCTGGAGATCGCCGCCGGACCGGCGACCTGACCTCGAGAGCTAGGAGCGATCTCTTGAAGACTTTTGGACGACTTGTCATCAGCGCCGCAGTGGCACTACTCACCGGATCGGCGCTTACCGCTTCCGCGGAAGCGGTCCCAGCGCCAACCCCGCCGAACTGCGTCGTGATTCTCGACCCGGTGAAGCCCGGGCAGACCGAATCGCGCGTCGTCGAGCGTAAGTGCAGCTCGGATCCACAAGAGCTTGCATCGGCCACGCAGGCGACCACTCTCCTGATGTCGATGTGCATCAACATCAACTACGGCGGGGGCTGTACCAATTGGCGCGGCACCGCGGGAACGTGCGACGCGGCCGGTTACGGAGTCAAAGACATCGGCGCGAAATGGGGCGCTCTCGACGACAACATCTCATCGCTGAAATTGTACGGCGCGTGCAACCAGGCGGGCTTGTACGAGAACACCAACTACAACTTCCGACAGCCCGGCCGCGAACAGTTCTACGGAGGTAACACGCCTTACGTGGGTGCCTACATGAACGACAGGGCAACCTCGGTGGTTGTGTACCACGCCATCTAAGGACCAACGACAAGGGCGCGGCTTCAGCCGACCTTGCGCTGCTACTGGCCAACGCCGCGCGAGAGGTGGCCTGATGAGGTCATCTCTCGCGCGGCTGATCACGAGTTCAGCGAGCTGTACGAGGGATCTACCTGGACGCGGAGAGGGCTTCTCACTTCTGCTCGACGCGATGCTCGAACCGTCGCACCGGCCGCGGCAGCGCCTCAGCTGGGCATCACCAGTTCCACTACTGCGTTTGCGCCGACCTTCGACACTGGGACGTAACCGAGGCGGGAGAGATCATGTGCGCGATAGTCGTCCAACATCGAGCCGACTCACCCGGCATATCCGATCGACGATGTCCCCGGCTCGTCGCTCACGCGCGGCGCATCACGCGCTCACCAAGCGGAGTCGGGCTCCGCGTGCTCCGCTCATGGGCTCATGGCGCAAACAGCCCGGCTGCGGTGATGCGATCTTCGACAGTTGGATTCAGAACACATTCTGAACTATCATGTGCTGCATGACGCCCGACACGGCATCTCGAAACTCCTTCCAGTCGTCTGAGTTGAGTCGCTCGTCGGCCGATGTTTTCGCCGCGGCTTCAGATCATCCTGTCGAGGTGACGCGCCGGGACGGCGAGTCATTGGTCCTCATGTCGGAGAGCGAGAATCGAGCCCGTAACTCGCTACTTGAGCTCGCGGCCCAGCTCATCGCCGTCTCCACCAGCCTCGAGGGAACACTCGGCGAGCGGATGAGTGATCACTTCCCCTGGATGCTCGCCCTCAGTCCGGAAGGCCGTGAGACCTGCGCAACCGACATCCTGGCCGCAGCTAGGGCATCATTCGCCACCGGCCAGGCACACCTCGCGCTCGCCGAGCTGACCTCCTGGCGTGAAACAGCAACTGCACTCGCCGCCGGCCTGGGTCATGCACCCGTGGAATGGCTTGATGAGGATGAGCCGGTGGAGCGTCCCTGACGCATGGCCAAGCAGACAAGAGTCGAACGCCCGACCAAGAACAGCGAGTACGAACTCCGCTTCGCTTCCGTCAACGCACAGAAAGGCTGGCGCGATCTCGCAGCGACACTGCGAGGTCCGCTCGCCGATACCTGGGACTTCCTGACCAGGACTCCGCTGGACGTGACACCGACCAACTACCCGCTGAAGGACGCGCTCGGAATTGTGTGCCGGGCAGGAGTCGACCACCAGCGATGGCAGCACAAGCCGACCGCCAAAGGTACGGCCCGGATCTGGTTCTACGTCGAAGATCACGTGGTGTATCTGGAGCAGGTACACACAAGTCATCCGAACCAGACGAAGTAGGCCGAGGAAGTCCTTGACCGCGGTGCGGACTAGATCGAGCGGGACCGCGGAGTCAAGCATCAACCGAGACGGATCTGTCCATCAACAGGCGAGAGTGCACAAGTTCAGAGAGCCGGTGTCCAGTCTCGGGTGATGGTTGACGTGCGGTGCTCGGTTGATGCTTGACGGTTTTGGTTAGGTTGAGGCGGGTTTGGCGGCCCGCTTCTTACGGATTTCTCCTCTCGATTCGCGGACGACGGTGCGGAGGAGGTCGTTGCCGGACCAGAACTCGAGGATTCGGTCGGTGACATGGACGTCGACGAGTTCGCCGTAGCGGTGTTTGCCGACGGAGACCTGTTGCCAGGCGACGCAGACGACGCCGTTGGAGGCGACGCGCCGGGTGATCCAGTCGGTGCCGGTGCGTCGGTCGGCCAGGGCGGTCAGGTCGAGGGCGGGGCCGGGGTCGGTGGCGCGGGTGGCGAAGCGTTCGGCCGGCGTGCAGCGGCCGATCGATTGGTGTGGCCGGTCGGTGTTGTACTCGTGCACCCAGGCGTCGATCACCGCCTGCGCCTGGGCGATCGAGGCGAAGGTCCGCCCGGCCAGGCATTCGCGGCGCAAGGTGCCGTGGAAGCGTTCGATCTTCCCGGTCGTGGTCGGTGACCGCGGCGCGGTCAGGATGTGTTCGATCCCGTTCTCGCGGCAGATCCGGTCGAACAACACCTCCACCGGACGGCTGTTGTACCTGCCGGTGAAGACCTTGCCGTTGTCGGTCAGGACCTGGGTCGGGATCCCGTGACGGCCCAGCGCGGCCGCGAACACCGCGCAGACCGGGCGGGTCGAGGCCCGTTCCACCAGCCCGGCCGCGACACAGAACCGCGAGTGATCATCGACGCCGGTCACCGCCTTCAGTTCCCGACCGTCGTTGAGCAAGACGCCGCCCATCACGTCGAACTGCCACAGCTCCATCGGCCGGCCCCGCTCCCAGCGCCGATACACCCTGTCCCGGCTACGGCGCCGCCGCCCGGGGGCCACCAGCCCCAGCCGGGCCAACGCCCGGCCCACCGCCGCCCGCGACGGCAGCGGCTCCACCCCGTCGCGCCCCAACCGATACAGCAGCCGATCCGGACCCCAGGCCGGATGTAGCTGCCGCAGTTCGACCAGCCGCACCTCGACCTCGGCGGCCATCTGATGCGGACACGACACCGGGCGGTGCGACCGGTCAGCCAAACCATCCAGACCCTGCTCGGCATACCGGCGCAACCAGTTGTGCAGCGTCTGCCGCGAAACCCCGACCTTCGCCGCCGCCTCGGTCACCGACAACCGGTCCTCGACGACCGCAAGAACTGCCTGATATCGCTGCTCGACCACGCTGAGCTCCCGAAGCATCAGCCCACCCCCTCTGCTCCTCAGCAATCAAGCCGAGAACGAGCAGGGAGTGGGTGTCAAGCATCAACCGAGACGGCGTAAACCATCAGCCGAGACGGTGGAAAGCCTCACCCGAGACGGATCTGTCCATCATCAGGCGAGACTGCACAAGTTCAGAGAGCCGGCGAGGGGACTCGAACCCCTAACCACCGCTTTACAAGTTGGATGCCCTGCTGCTTCTCATCTGTCTGCAGGCGGGATCCTCTGCCAAACGCGGTGTCTCCGCTGCCTGAACTGGCATGAGTCGCCCCGCCTTCATTGACAGAGTCATTGACAGCATCGTTCCAGCTACCGTAGCCAGATGAGCCCTAGCCGTCTGCAGCGCGTCCTCCGCCACCGTTCTAGGCGACGGCTCAGATGCATCACCGGACCCAGGGCCGGCGAATCACCGCTGCCTTAGCCATGAACGGGCACGCTGGTTAGATGGCCAAAGCGGCTCGTTCGATGCGGAGCCGCTCGGCCACGCATCGGGGTAGTCCGGGACCTACGGGGCGCCGCGTAGCTGATCACCGACGAGGAGGCCGCCCTCGCCCAAACATCGACGGTTCGTCGACAAAGCACGTCAAGTAAGATGACAAACGGGGCGAGTCAGAAAGCTTCAGTACTCGCGCTCCGGAAGTGCCCAGAAGCCCACTCGACTCCGGTCGGACACTTCAACAGTGAAGTGTTCAAGGAGCTTCACGACAACTTGCTGGCGAAGGTCGAGCGCGGTGCGCACCCCAACTTCCGTCATCGCTTCAACCATATCGGGCGTGAGGATGGAAACGGACGCAAGCACACGGTCGCCGTGGACTTGCATCTCCGGCGGCTGTGGCTCCAGCGGACTGCCGTTATGTATCGTGACTGCGCCGCTGCAGGCCATCACGGCCACGAACGGATCGGTCGAATCGACTGTGCGGCACAGCTTGGCATCCAGGGGCCCGATACGCACTATCCGAGTGCTAGCTTCGTCGAGCAATGCGTCGACCCCAGCCAGCCGTTCGTAGGCTCGCCAAGAGTTCGTAACGATGACGACCTCTGTTACATCGTGGCGCACAGCCCAATCTTCGAGGATGCCCGGAAGTTGATTGATACTCACAGTGTCAGAAGGTTCGGAATCGCGGACGGCTTCAATGATACTCGCGTCCTCACCGCGGATAAGGCCTCGGACCAAATCTTCAGCTAGGGCCTTCGGATCGGCATCGACATCCATATCAACGAACCACCACTTTGCTTCCAACTGGTTGAAACCGAACTGCGGAGGCCCTGCGGTCGGCCGCTGCTCAATGAGCATCAATTCTCTGATGCCTTGGATCTTCCGTAGGGAATCTTCCACAGCTTCGTGGAACGCAGACACTTTGACTGCATCGAGTTCCGCTCCAGCAAGCCGGTGCGCGCGAACTGCCTCTTTGGCGTCGATCAGCCTCTGCAAGTCGTTACGCAACCTGTCATCACGCACCCGCTCGATCAGCACTGCGACTTGGGGCGGGCTCCCCGCCACGAGGCTGTCGAGAAGCTCCTTCATCGTTTGGGCGAGGCTGCCGTCCTTCTCATCAGGCACAGTGGGGACACGCAGGCTACCTCGACTGAGCCCGATAACGAGTGCCGCCACCCGAACATACGTGTCGATTTGGATGAATCCGGACGACCGCCCCCGGACATAATTGCGTTCAGATTCCCAACTATCCGCGCCGACCTGATAACTGAAATCCGCGCCGAGGGCGAATGCGGTGACATTCCAAAGATCCTTACCGTCCAGGCCCCCGATCAATATGTCGAGCAACTCCCTCTCACCCGCGTCAGGTGCATCGTTCCGACGTGTCAGGAGCATCCACGCGAGCAGCGAGAGCAGCGTTGCGTCCTGCGATTCGGCGAAAGATTTCTGAAAATCATTCTCCGCTCGATTCGGGCGAGCTTCAATCAAGGTCATCACGACGTCACGCGCGCTGTCATAGTGCTGAACTGCGAGGGATCGCCGAAACATGGTCGCGAAGAGGTAGCAGTAAATGATGGCTGCGGCCGAGGCATCGGGGCCATTGAGGCGTGCCGGCATCACGTAGGTGGCCGTCTCGCGCAGTCTCATCAAGAAGTAGTCGCGATCTTCCGCAGACCAACTTCCTGCATCATTGTCCATGTCGGCCCACATCCAGCCAAGAGAACCCGCGACGTTGCGCCCGGCCGGCAGGTGGCGATCATGGAACAGTTGCACCAAGAGATCGAGGAAGAAATTGATCACCCGGGTACGCAGCCGAGCGTGGTCACTGCAGTGGGCGGCTTCTCTGATGCGCTCCAAGGACTGCAAGAGGTCCCCCCATTCACGTCCGTATACACTCGGCCCGCCCATCGCTGCAGGACTAACCTCGATCGAGTCGCTGTGGTAGCGGACGGCCTCCAGGACCAGTGCGCGAATGAGCTGTAGGCCGCCCTCGGTGGCGGCCTCTTCACCTTGGCGCACAGCAGTCGCCAACTGGCTCGTCGCCCGGACCAGTTCTTGCTTGAATAGGGCGTGCCGGCGCTTGAGCGTGGGCGGCCCCCAAAGTCGTCGCTTTAAGCGTCGCTTGGCCCTGTCTCCGCTGATCATGCCTGCTCCAGACGAACTGCGTGCTTGAGGCGCAACTCTGCCCTATTCACGATACGATCGGCGACGGGCTTTTGTCTAAGGACGAAGAGCGGACGACCGACGTCCACCGTCTGGCCGATAGAGGCAAGTATCACCAGAGGTGGGCTAGAAATTCCCGATGAGTGGTTCGCCGATTCGGGCGCAGCGTTGGGGTCTACGCTCTGGGCAACGGCCGACGATGCGGTGAGTTCTATCTGCATTCTCCTGATCGAGGGTATGTGCACATCAGCTAAGCGACCCTGCGATTCGATGTGAAGTATTGGCGTCGCGTCTTCGACCTTCTCGGCCGACCATGTTCTTGGTGCCACCGCGTGAAGCGCCGTGTTCGCTTGAGACATTGCCCGTGAGGCATCCATGCTGGCACGCAGTTGCGCCACCAACGCGCTCCTCTGCGCATTTTCTGTGTAACCCGGTTCCGTCAGGGCACGGATCGCGCGCGCATAAGCGTTCCCAATGAGCAGAATGGTCCACGTGACAATAGTGAGCAGAAGTATAAATACGACGCCAGCGTTATCGAACCACGCGGTCGCGACGCCGAGTTCGATCGCGCCCAGGAGCGAATACGAGAAGGCGAATAAGAAGAAGGTGTGTTGCAGTAGAAATCGGCGCTCGTGGATCGGATTGATCAACGACTCGCGGCCAGCCATATCGATGAGCATGACGAGTCCCGCGAAGGCGATGGCAACAAATCCGGAGTGCACCTGCCACGCGGTTTGCAGGACATCCGAAGGATTCTCGGGAGCCAAATGCGGAAGGAAAGGGCGATCCCACGTGAATCCCACCGCTGCCAACGCGATCACCGGTACATGCAACAGCGCTGCACTGGCAAAGGGGTGCTCGAACAGGAAGGCACGGATTGTGCGTGTTACCGGAACACTGTCCGAATGCAGCCTCTTGTTAGCTCGATCCGCGTCAGCCATCGCCCATCCTCGTGAACTTCGGATCGGCAATCGATCTGTGAAAAGCGACACCTTTTGGGCAACCTTACTCACGTCCACTTCCTCACCATTCCCCTTGTTGCGACTGGCGTCGGGCGGTCTGAATCTTCGCGCATGAGGGCACTCAGGTCCACCCGACACTCGTAATGACGCAAGTCGGGAACTCGTTTGGCACGATTTGGCGGACCGCCCTCACCAATCGAGCGACTTTGGGCTGCGCAGCACACCGAAGAGGCGGGAGCTGCAGGACCCCCGTCTTACGTGCTCGAATGAGCGAGCTTCTGATTACGAGCAGGACCGACAGCGCCGCATCTGCTCTCTACCAGCACTTTCGTTTGCACGGCCGCCGCCACCGGACACCGAATTCACCATCGGTCTCAGCGATTTCGCACCACGACCCGCACCACGCAACTTCGGCTCCACTTGGCCAGGGCAGCGTCGACCTGTGGTCCCAAACCCCAACCGAGCCAGCAGCAGCCGTCCGGAAGTACCGCGGCTAAGTCCGTCGGCGGCGCTGCGCTTGTTTCCTCGTCCACCAGCCGCGACTGATCTCTGGACCGCGGAGCCTCTGGTGTCTCGGCGAACGGCAGGAGCTGGCACGGTTGGAGCTCGAGCTGAAGGTCCTGCACGCGGCCGAAGAGGCGCGCTGGTCCGACTGGTTCAACACCGCCACCCACGTAGCCCACCCGGCCGCCTCACCGGCGGCGGTCAGGCTGCGCCCAGATCATTCGGATCGACGGCGGCGTGACGTGGGCCGCCCAGGCGCCGCAGAGCGGCGTAGCGTCGTACTGCGCCAGCAGATCAGCCAGCCGTTGCAGTGCCGGGACGGTGACCAGTTCGTCATCGTGTTCGCCGTCCAGCTGGTGGCGAACTCGGTCGCAGCGCATCCGGGTGAACGCCTCGCTCACGGCGGCCAGCAGGGTCCGTGCCGTGTCCGGTGAATCGAGCCGCCGCCGTCAGCTCCGTGGCCAGTCGGTGCGCTACTCTGGTGGAGCCTCGAAACACAGAACTCACACACCACACAATCAAAGCAACCTTCGCCGCGCCCTTAAAACTAACGTGATCCGGGCCTCTGAGCGCCCCAGCTGACTAACTGATTTTGCGCGGCTCACTCTTTAACGACATCGCACCAGACAACTTTTGTCGGGGCATCTGTCCACGCGCACGCGCGTCCGGTGACGGTTGTTGATGTCTCCGTTCGGCATGCGCTGTTCCGTGTCGAAAGGGATGTCCAGATGTCGAAGGACTTGCTGGTGGTCGGCCTCGATCTGACCACCGGCCGCGAAGTACACGTCAATGATCAACCGCTGGAGCACTGGCACCGCAAGGCCGCAACCGGTGATCGCAGCCTGGTGTGCCTGTTCTGCTACCAGGGCTGGGATCGGGCCGAGCCCGCGACGGTGCCGGTCGTGGTGAAGGGCCGCATCGGTGGCCGCCGGCGAGCGCACTTTGCTCACCCGCCTCACCAGGCCCCCCGCGGTGGTCACGGCCCCGAAACCAGATGGCACGCGGAGGCCAAACAGCTCATCGCGGCCTGGGCGCGCGGCCTTCTCCAGGTCGAGGACGTGTCGGTGGAACAGTTGCTGGACGGCAACACCCGTCGAAGCGACGTTCAAGTGAGGCTCCGGGACGGCGCCCTGGTGGCGATCGAGCTGCAGCAGCAGACACTCACCGACGCCGCGTGGCTCGCACGCCACCGCGACTACGTCGCCGCCGGCGTGGTCGACGTGTGGCTGTGGCACCCGGCCACCGGCGTACCGCACATCGTCTACAGCCAGGAACTGCCGGGGTGGACGCTCGACCTGACCAGCTCCCGAATCGGGGTCCTGTACGCCGAGGAACCGGGCCAGGGAAGCTGGTGGCCGCCCCGACCCGGCGACGAGATCTCGTCGCTGCTGGCACCCATCAGTGACTTCGAGCTCGGGGCGGCCGGACTCAAGCTGCCCGACGGTCTTCAGGCACGGATCAACGTTCCTGCCCCGGATCCCCAGATCGAACCCGACCCTCCGCCCGACCAGAAACCGGCCCTGGCACCGAACACCCCGCAGACATCCCATCATCTCGCCGGCCAGGCCGCTGCCGCTGAACCGGCGATCAGCGGTCGCGCAGACCAGGCGCTACTCGAAACGCAATCGGTCGACGCCCGTACCGATCAAGCGGCCGCCCGACCACGGCCCATGCTGTTCCCGGCAGGCCGCAGGCCACGCCGATTGGTGTTCACCTTGGTCAGCCCACCGGGCTGGGCACACAGAATCTACCGGCCCGACGCGCTTCCGCCGTTCGCCAATGCGCCCGAGCCAGCCAGATACGTGTGCTGGACCTGTGGACTGATCCTGACCTCCGTGGAGGACCACCACTCCCCCACGGTAAGGAGCATCGGCTGAACCAGGCCGAGACGTTCGACCGGACTGGTCGGTCAGCTGAGCGATGTCACGCATGCTGACCCAGCCGACCGGGGATGAGCAGCAGCCGGTGGCAGCGGTCCCTGCAGTCGCTGCACACGATCGAGTACCACAACCACCTCAGCTGGGAATACACCCGAATCCCGTTCTACCTGGACAGCTGGCACGGTCCCGACGCTCCTCCCCCGGGCGTCGACTGGAACGCAGGACCTGGCTCGACGCTCACCCCCTGCGCGGCCAGGCCCTTTCACGTCCAGGGAGGCCCAAGGGCGTGGCCGTCTCGGCCGTTCCGCAGCGGCCGAGACGCAATGTCAGCCGGCCTAAGCGCGACGCACGTCGGTGTCGCGGATCCAGACGACCTGTCCGTCGTCGAGGCGGATCCGGCCGATCCAGGCGCCGTTCTCGCGGACCCAGGCGTCCAGGACACCGGCGGGCCGCCAGGCCTCGACCCGCACGGGTGGGTCGACGCGGTGGACGGTGTCGGATGAGCGGTAACCGTGGGCGTCGTACTGGAGTTCGAGGTCGGCGGCCTGGTCACAGGCTTCGCGTTCAGTCAGGCCGGATCCGCGCTGTCCGTTGACCGCGGAGTCTCAGATCGACCAGTCGTTGTCCCCGTCACCGGGGCGCATCTTGAACCGTCCCACCATGGATCCCAGTGTTATGTCTCAGGACTTCGGTGACGGTTCTGGATTAGGACATCGGTGACATTGCTGGTGGGCTTGGTGGTGACACTTCGGCCGCGAGGCTCGGGCGGTGTCAGCCAACGAACCCATCGATCCCCGCGTCCGCCTCGCGATCTCGCAATGGCCCGAAGATGCCCCGCGCGGCGCGGTCTCGACCGCGGATCAGCTCACTTCCCGTCTATCCTTCGTCGTGGGGCCATTGCTAGCGCTATGCGGCAAAGTTCGTATGCCCCAGGAAGGCCTGCACAAATGTCCGACAACCTGTGGTCGCCCGACTTCGTCATGCCGGTACCCGAGCACGAACGCACCCCGATCCGAGACGAGGCCAAGGATGAGTTTGTCTATCGCCTCACGGAGGCATTGCGAGAGTTGAAAGACTACGGCTATAGCTCTCAAACTATCGTCGTGCCGACCGTCGGCCGAGTCGACGAATACAAAGCCAACACACAGGACGGTACCGAACTGGCACGGCTCTGGCTGATCAGCCGCGACGGGCACCTCGACCTCTATCTTGCAGGCCAGGGCGTGCCGCGCGAGGAGGATACGCAGCTTTGGAAACAGGTCGTCGAACAAGCACTGACCATGCTAGGCACGACAAAGCTCGTCAACTGGCGAACGGTTCTGACAGAAGTCCCGGCCCGTTGGGCTACCGGACAACAGTTGTCTCGACCCTCCAAGCAAGGCGGAATGAACTTCAGCTTGGCCGCCGGCCGCATCGCAGAAGATCAAACCACCACGCAGTCACGGCTCGGGCTCACAGTTGCTTGGAACTACCGCTCCCCCATTCTCGTCACCGGAAAGACAAGATGCTACAAATGGGGGGAAGACGGCGACTGGAAAACCCTGGAGCGCATGCGCCAGCTAACAGCGCTCCTATCACTTGTTTGGGACAGTCCCTGGACGATTCGCGAAGGTCCACGAGAGTCATACATCAAGTCTGGTGACTTCGCCGGCCCACTCATGGGACATGGCTGGCGTGCCGCCTCGGACGATGCATACGCCTCTGGTGAGCCGATCGAAGTGCCGCCGTGGCTGGCCCGTGGCGAGGAATATCTACGGAGCAAGCCCAGGATCCGGCATGCGCTGTTCATGCATCATGAAGGGCTGAGCATCGAACCTGATCACCCCTCACTGGCATTAGTCTGCTACACCGCGACGGTAGAGACCGTGGCCCAGATCGATAAGAAGCCGGAAAAGTGCGCGCACTGCGGTTCAACCTTAAGCAGTAGACGTCGCTTCGAGGATGCCGTAAAGCTGGTATTGGCAGACGATCAGGCAGCCTCTCTCGCGGCCGCCTATGTCCAGCGGTCCAGGACCGTGCATCAAGGCCGCCTTCATGGCACCGAGCATCGAATGGGCAGCTGGGGCCCGATGAGCCTGTTCCTGGGTGACCCTGCGTTCGACTTCGAGATGGGTACCGTGCGCACTGCAAAGTACGCAAGTCGCTGGCTCATCTTGGAGCAGCTCAGGCCTGTGATCGACGAAGACTCATGGGCCGCGTTGAGCCGAATGAAGTAGTACGGCCGCTCCTCAGCAGCCACAGCATCGCTTCGACCTGCAACAGACCAATGCGCATGGAAGCGGCGAGCTCCTGGCCGACCTGGGAAGACGGTTCGGTCCACCCGAGCGTCGCGCCAGCGGCAGCAGGGGGTGGGCATTCGCAGCAATGCTGTGGAAACTGTCGATGGTGTCTGGGACCGTTGGTGGTATGGAGATCACTGACCGAGTGCGGGTGGATGAACCGTTCGCCAACGTGGGGGTTGGTACGGTCGAGTTCGTGGATGTTTGGCGCCGGGCTGAGGCCGCGTTGCCGCGGCTGGTTATGCGCAGCGATGGCCCTGAGTGGGAGAAGAACTACACCTCCGGAGCGGTCGGCACGTTCCGCTGGCTGACTGGCGCGGAGCAGCTGAGTCTTGCGTCGGACTGGATGCGGATGTGGCCACCGATCGCGGTGCCGGGTGCCGCCTTGGGGACCGCTACGCCTGCGGCGGTCGGGGCTGTGCGGGCCGAGGTCGGGGAGCTGATTCAGCGGTGCCCGGAGGGTTACCGGTCGTCGTCGATGCGGCCGCGGCCGGGTTACCTGGAGGGTGTCCGGGACGTGATCGACTGGGCTGCGGGCAAGGGCCCGGTGCCGAGCGCTGTCGCACCGGTTGAGCACCGCTCGGCCTGAGCCTCCCGGTTGTCGTCGGCCTCAGCGTCGAGGGGAGGAACTGCGGTGTCGCAGTTCGTCCCCTCTTGTGTGTCGGACCAGCGTTCAGAGCCCGCTTCATTGACCCGGAATTCCGGTCCCGCCGCGCGGGAGCCTGCACCGTCCGAGTCAGCGGGCTCACTTCATGGTGCGGGGGTTCTGCAATCCGGCGGTGAGTCCGGACTCGATGGTGCGTTCGGCCTCGCGGCGGCCCAGTCCGATCTTCAGTGCGGCTGACAGCAGTTCGACGTGGATGGTCAAGGGGTCGAGTGCTCCGGTGGCGGCGACCCGGCCGAGGGCGTAGGCGGAGCCGTTGAGGTCGTCGTTGCGGCTCCCGGGCGTTGAGGCCAGGAGCTTGTCGAGCTGGCCGGCGAGTGCTGCCAGACCGTAGGCCGCGCTGGGCCGTCGCCCGGTGCGTGTCACGGTGAGGTCTGCCGGCGGCGGGGTCAGGGCGGTGGTGATCCAGTCGGGCAGGTCGGCGGGCCGCCGGATCACGTCGGCGCGGTAGCGCTGGCCCCGGATCATTGATCCGGCGCCGACGACGTACCCACCGATGCCTCGGGTGTCGATCTTCCATCCGAGCCGGCCGGCGCTGTTGCCCAGGTCGTCGCCGTCGGGGCGCCGGTAGTAGAGGTGCTGTCCGCCGCTCGGGGTGCTCACGGTCCACGTTCTTGGCATCCGTTGCCCGGCCTGTGCGGCGAGCTCGTCGAGTACCTCGCGCCCACTGGTCGCTGTCCCGGCGGACTCGGGAGGGGTTTCGTTGGGTGTCCGTGGGCGGTCGAGGTCGATGACCAGGAGTCCGCTGGGCCCGGCGGCGACGCCGATGTTGTAGGGCGCGTCTTTCCACCACTGGGTGATCTGGTCGGGGTCGGTGGTGGCGGTGTGTGGCCAGTCGTCGACGGCGGGGACCTTGCTGCCGGGTGCGAGCGGGAACACGGCCAGGCCTCGGTTGGCGTGCCAGAGTGCTGCCCGCGCGAGCCGGTCGGGTGCTGCGACTCGAGAACGGTTCCTCGGCTTGGTTGTGCTGGCGGGGTTGGTGGTCATGGCTCGATCTCCGTTCGCGTTGGATGTACGCGCTCGCTCCGGACGCGGCGGGGTGTCGGCGTGGTGTGGGGCCGGACTTCCAGGTAGACGCGGATGCCGAACGCGCCGAGGTTGGGGTAGCGGCGTTCCCCGCCGGCGACGTCGAACTGTTGGCGCAGGTGTTCGACCATCGCGTCGATCTCCTCGGGTTCGCCTGACAGCCTGACCTTGATCGTCACGCCGTCACCCCCTGCCGGTCCTGGCGTGGCCAGGTCTCGGGGTTGGTGTCGCCGTTGAACACCACGCGGAGCGGCGCGCGAAGCAGGAGCCCTTCGAAGTCGGTTCCGCCGTGGATGTCCAGGTCAGGGCAGGGGACGGTCCAAGCGCAGTCGGCGCCGTCTTCGGTCTGGAACACGATCCACGGCGTACCGTCGCGGTCGATCACGACCGGCGCCAGCGCCGACGCTGTGAGTTTGTCCAGCTCGTCGACGGTCGCGAGGACGGTGCCGTTGGGAATCCGCTTGGACATGGTCGATCCTCCTTCGGTGGTGGTCATTGCCGGCTGGCTTCAAGGGCGTTCTTGGCCTGGTCGAGCAGGGCTTTGGCCTGGCTGATCAGCCGTGCTGCTTCGTGGCGTTGGTCGTGGTCGGTCGGTCCATGCGCGGGGTGCCAGTCGGACGCGAGCCAGTCGCGAGCGTCGCTGAGTCCTGCCCGGCCCTGGTTGAGACAGGTGGTCGCTTGTCGGGTGATCTCGGTCCAGGTGGGTTGCGGCATGGCTCAGTTCTCCTTCGGGGTCGTGGGTACGCCGTAGCGGGCGAGTTCGGGGATGCGCAGGTGGGGCCAGTGACCGGCGGCCAGGATCTCTTCGTGCATGCGGTAGTTGCTCCAGTCCGGCAGGAGTCCGCCTGGTAGCGGGGTGGCCTCGCGGGCGTGCTGGAACAGCTGCGACTCGATGCCGGGCTCCCAGCCGTTGGTCTGGTCGGCGCGATTGTCGGCGGGGTTGTTGGGGTCGAGCAGCCGGACAGTGACGCTCAGGTGCGGGGGCAACTGCGAGTGCGGGTCGTTGCGCAGCCGCTCGGCTTCGCTGGTGATCGTGTCGGCGACGGCCGCCCGGTAGGTGGCGAGATCTGCGTCGTAGAGGTCCCAGATCAGATCATCGACGGCTTCGATCTGCTCCAGTTCGTCGATGGTGAGCTGACCGCGCCGGACCATGACCGGCTGTCCGTCCGGTCCGGGCTGTTCCACTGCTTCGTACCTTGCGCCGAACAGTTGACGGCCGATGTGGTCTGCGCTGGCTTCATAGGCTTGGTAGATCCCGAGGTCGTCCAGGGTCTCTTCGGGGTCGATCACGACCTCTACCGGCGCGGTGCGGTGGCTGATCAGGTATTCGTCGTCTTCGCCGACCGTGCTGGCCAGCAGTTCGCGGACGCCGGCGGCTTCCCAGGATCCTGGGCGGCTGGTGATCACGGCGGCGCTGCTGCCCAGGTTCGCGGCGACGGCCGCGATGAGGTGCGTGATGAACTCGCTGCCGTCGCCGGGTCTCTGGTTGTTGTTCATGGCCCGGATCGCGCGGGTCACGGCCTGGACCGCGACGTCGAAGTCGTCCGGTTGGTGGCCGGCCGGTGGTGTGTTGTCGGTCATCGTTTCCCCTTCAGGTGCTGGTGTTCGGGTGGTGGGGAGAGCCGCCGCTGCTACGCCGTGCGGCTCTCCCCGGTGGGTGTTGCTCAGGTGGCGTAGCCGAGCGGGATGACCGCGGCGCCGATCATGTCTCTGGCCGACGGCGGGGTGACGGCGTTGCCGGTCATCTTGATCAGGTCACGCTTGCTGGGCGTCTTGCCTTTGGCGTCGAGGACGTCGAAGCGGTAGTCCGGGGCGAACGCCATCCCGGCGGCGGCTTCCTTCGGCATGAACATGCGGAACAGGCACTCCGAAACCATGGCCTCGGCCTCTTTCAGATCGGCCGGTGAGACCTTCGGGCGTCCGCCGCGCGGCCCGGCCTGGATCAGCGACTGGTGCCCGCTGGTGGTCAGGGTGCGCATGTACTCGGTGACCGGTGTGCTCATCTCGGCGCCGCCGGTGTTGTTGCGGTGCACGAGCGCGTACCGGTCGACGGTGGTCAGCGTTCCGACCGGGTCGACGACCGGCTTGGCGTACCCGGCGTTGCCGTAGTACGGCGAGACCAGCGCGTAGGCGTCCCGGGTGGTCAGGGTCCGCAGGACCTCGTCGGTCGGGCGGGCGTCGTCGTTCCACGAACCCCCGGACGGGGTGACGAGGCCGTGGTGCTGGCCGCTGGCGCAGAACGTCGCCGCTGCCTCCAGCACCGACCGTGCGTCCGACCCGCCGCCCCGGAGTTCGGCGACGAACGGCGTCACCATCGCGGTCTCAGCCCGGGTCGTCTGGGTCCGCATCGGCCACCACATCGGGTCCGCGTCCTTGCCGTCGCGGCCCTCGACCGGTACCGCGAGCCCCTTCGAGGCGGTGGTGTGCAGGGTGCGGAGAACCTCGTCGATTCCCCAGGCCCGGTAGTAGCCGTCCGGGTCGCCGTAGTGCGGGTGGTGCGGGTTCGTGGCGTCGTAGGAGTTCCCGGCGGCCTCCAGGTGGAACGGCCCCCAGTAACGGGCGATCCCGGCCGCGATCCGGGCCCGGGTCCTCGGCTTCAACCGGTCCCCGATCCGCTCCCCCGGCACCGTCCAGTCGATCGCGGCAGCGGCGGGCAGGTAGCCCGGCTCCACGACGGTCCCGCACGCGGCGTGCACGTAGACATAGGACTGCCGGTAGCGGCCCACGGTCTTGCCCCGCTTCCACGCCTGCTGCGACTCCACCATCTGCTCGCACCGGGTGCAGTACGCCTGCGGGCGGAGGATCTGCTCGAAGTCCGGCGCCGGGGTCCCGTCCAGCCAGCACGCGATGTAGATCCGGTCCCGCGACTGCGGCGCCGGCGGCCCGAACGCCTGGGCGTGCATCGAGTTCAGCGACACGACCCGGAACCGGTAGCCCAGCTTCATCAGGTCCTGGCGCCACACGTGCCAGGCCAGCTGGTACTTGGGCTGCGTGGCGATGTCGACCACGTTCTCGATGACCATCACCCGGTAGCGGTGGTACTCGGCGAACTTCAGCACGTCGAACATCAGCAGCCGCGACCGCTGCGCGGCCTCGTCAGACAACGGGTCCTCGAACAGACCCTCCTCGATCGCGGGCAGCTGCTTGCCGTTGGCCTGCGACCACTTCGTGCACTCCGGCGACGCCCACAGCAGGTCCGTGCGCGGGAAGTAGCGGGGGTCTTCTTTGTGCAGGTCGGCCGTCGAGTGGTCGGTGTTGGGGTGGTTCAGGTTGTGCACGGCTACCGCCAGCGCCCAGTGGTTCGCCGCGATCCGCACATCGATCCCGGGGATCTGCACCGCGCCAGAGCTGGATCCACCGGCGCCGCAGAACAGGTCAGTCAAGCTCAAAGTCATGCTCAGCTCCTCTCGTGGTGGCGGGGAGCGCCGTGGGTGCGTGGTCCTTCACCACGGCACTCCCCGAGCCGGTGGGTCAGCGGGTGGTGTCGTCGGGGCAGATGTGGTCGAGAAGCAGGTAGTCGGCGTGGTCCGGGTCGTCGCCGAAGAACTCGGCGCCGCACGAGCAGAGGCTGACGAACTTGCCGTCGATGTAGGGCTGCGCGGCCGGGGTCACGTCGCGGTGCTCGATAGTCGTGGTGCTCATCGCTTGCCGCCGTTGGTGTTGTTGCGGACGGCAACTGCCTGCGGGGTGTGCAGGTGCGGGCAGCAGACCTGGGAGCCGCAGAAGCGGTGGTGCTTCGGGCTGCACCACGCGGTGCAGGTGGTGCGGTGGATGCTGGTCCGGTCGTTGTTCACGGTGGTCATCCCCTTTTCGCTGGTGGGCTTGTGTTGCGGCAGCCCCGTCCTTTGGGGCCTGCCGGCTACTGCCGCCTAGTGGGTCGGGTCAGAGGCTCGGGCCAAGTTGGCTTCGGTCGTTGTCAGCTGGTGGACGCGGTTTGTCCTCCAGGTGAGAACTGCCGGAGCCAACTTGGACTGAGGGGACCCGATCCGCTAGCCGCCCACCAACCCCAGCCAGGCACCGTGCTTCTGCTCGGGCCGCAGGACCGAGAACGCCCCGCCCGGAACGGGCGGGGCGCTCACCACACTCAGTACCGCAGGTCGTCGCTCAGGCCCGGCCCGGTGTCGTCAATGGCGTGGTCTTTTCCCGCATCAGCGGCCCGGTCGTCGGCGTGCCAGCGCGCCAGTTCGTCATCGCGCTCGCGTCGTTGGTCCTGGTCGGCCTCGATCCGCTCGTGGACCTGGTCGACCGAGCGTTGCGCGCGGCTGATCGCGACCGAGCACGCGCTGGTCTCGATTGCCGCCTTGACTTCTTGCCCGTGCGTGTCAGTGCGCCCAGCAGCCTCCGCGCGCTGCCGGGCGCTGTGCCGCTGCTCGCCGGGCTTGTCACAGGGCTTGGCTCGGTAGAGGTTCTTGGTGTTGTCCGCTTCGTAGGCGTCGCTCGGCACGGCTGCGGCGTGGACGTCCTCGGTGGCCGTGGCCTGCTCGCCGAGCTGGCGCGCAGCTGTCTCTGTGCGCTGCTCGCGGATGTTCTCATCGGCGACTTGTTTGGTGCTGCTGCGCTCCCCTGCGCCGACGTCGGCAGCGGGTTCGGCGAGACGCACCCCGTCGGTATCGCTGTCTTCCTCGACGTCTTCGACGGTGGCGTCGTCGGTGATGCGGACGGTGGCGCTTTGTTCGCCGCGGTGGTCGTGGTCCAGCAGCTCGGCGCGCGCACCAGTCGTCGTAGCGGTGAGGCGCTGCAATGCCGCGTCGATCCGCTCGGGCGCGTACGGAGGTTGACCGGATGTGGCGGTGTGGGCGGTGATCCGGGCGTGCAGCTGCGCGATCGGGACGGGCGCGTCGTCGCTCGGTGCTTCCCAGTCGGTCGCGCGTTCGTCGGCCCGCTCGGTCACGATCATGGCGTAGGCGTGCCGCACCGTGTTCTCGACCACGCGATCGTCGAAGCGGTCGGACTCGTCGTTGTGACCGTCGGTTTCGGTCGGCAGCTGCAGGCCACGCCGGTTCAGCTGTGCGGCCAGCCGCGCCTCGACCTGCGCGCGGGATTCGGCGATCGCCACCTGCCGGTCGTCGGCATGCAGCGCCTGCGCTACCGCGCGCCACTCGTCGGCGGCGAACTCGTCGTGGATGCGGTAGATCATCTCGCGGTACTGCGCGGCCCGGGGCAGGTCGCCGGCCGCAACCGCCTGGTCGGCCTGCTGCGATAGGCCGTTGAGGATCGCCTGGTGCCCGAGGTCGGGCGGCGCGAGGCTGATCCACGAGTCGACGTCGTCGAAGTGGTCGATCAGGGCGCTGGTCCTGTTGACTTCGTCGGCTTGGTCGGCGATTCGCAGACCTTTGAACAGTTCGTCCTGGCGGGTCGACAGGTGCGCCTCGTGCTCAGCGGACATGTCGGTGTGGGCGCGCAGCTGGTCGGGCAAGACGATCTGGTCGTCGTCGGGCAGGATCTCGTTCCCCAGGTCTGCGACATGGTCGAGCGCAGTGCGGAACGTTGCCAGGTCGAGGGCCGCGAGGTCGTCGGACTCGACCTGGCTCGGCTGCGCCGCGGCGCGGGTCTCGTATTCGTCCAGCAGGCTGGACACGTCGTCGGCGAAGTCGTTCAACGCGTCGCGCCGCTCGACCTTCCCGTCGGTGCCGGCACGCTCGGCGGCGGCCATCGCCCACGCCTGAACCGCGACGGCGTGATCACGCACCTGCGGGGCCGCGCCTGCCCGTGGCTGGTAGACGGTGGTGTCCAGGATCGGGTGCCGCACCTTGGACGCCCAGTCCATGGACGCGCCGAACACCTGCTCGTGCCGCTCCCACAGTCCGGGGTGGGACGAGGTCAGCATCGGGAGGATGTCGTACGGCAGCTGCATCGCCGTCCCCGGGTGGACCTTGCCGCTGAAGTTGGCGGCGTGCTCGCCCAGCTCACGCAAGAACACCTCCCGGTCCAGCTCCGGGGTCTCCTCGCGGCCATGGCCGCGGTGCTCGGCGGCCCGCAGCTTGTACTGCTCGGCCGTCGAGTTCAGCTGGGCGTCGAAGTCGCGCAGCACGGCGGCACGGTGCCGGTCGCCGCTCTTCTCGGCGCGGCGCAGGTCTGCGTTGATCCAGCTCCGGGCGACAGCGACGTCGTCGGCCGGGTCGTACGCGGCCGGCGCCGGCTGCGGCGGGAAGACCGTGTCGGCGCGGATGGCGTTCTGCGCCAGGTACGAGCGGCCATAGGTCTCCCAATCCTCGATCGCGGTCGTCAGCGACTCAGCGTTCAGTGCGCCTCGGTCGAGGTCTGCCACGATGAAGCCGAGTTCCTCGCCCATCGTGCGCCAGACCCACCGATAGGCCTCGGCGCGTTGCGAGTCGCGTTCGGTGTCGGCCAACCGGTCCAGGGTCTCCAGGCGTGCGCGGGCCTGCGCCAGCGGGGCCGGTTCCCCCGCATCCAGTGGCGTCTGCGTGACTCGATTGACGACCCGGTCCAGCCAGGCAGTGAACTTCACCATGATGTGTGCTCCTTCGAGTGAGTCAGTCGTCCAGGCCGAGCGCGTGCCCGGCCTGCTGGTTGTGGCTGTTGGCCGTGGTGTCGGCGGCTTCGCGTTCGGTGTGCCAGGCCGCCAGGTCGTCCTCGCGCCGCTCGGCGGCGGCCTCGGCGGCTTCGCGTTCGGCGTCGGCGCGCTCGCGCTGCCGCAGCTCGATCAGCGCCCGCTGCGCCCGGCGCACCGCCTCGGCGGTCTCGTCCGCGCTCGGAACTCGTAGCTCGTCGGCTTCGAGGACGCGCGGCTCGCGCTCGGTGACCTTGCGCAGGTCAGCCGGCGCGAGCTCGTGGTCGAGTTCGTGGTCAAAGTCGACCTGGAACTCGTCGTCGTCCTCTGCGGTGTCGTGCACGACCTCGTCGGCCCGGTCGCCCTTGGCGGGGTCCGCAATGACGTCGGGGGCGGCCGGTTCGTCGGCGACGAGTTCTGCGGCGGGGATGAGGTCCGCGTTGTCGGCGGCGGCGTCCAGCTGGTTGTCGAGGATCTCGGCTTCGGCGGACTCGTCGCCGGGCTGCGCCGTGGCGAGGTCGCGTTCGCGGGCCTCGGCGATCTCGGCCAGGTCGTGTTCGTCACGAACAGCCCAGTCGTCGTCCTGGCGCTGAGCGGCCAGCCACTGCGAGGTCGTCGTGCTGGCGTTGTCGTCGGGTTCTTGGACCTTGATTCCGCGGTCTTTGAGTTCGGCCTCCGCGCGGACGGCGGCGCTCTTGGTTGCTGCGGTGTGCACGAGCCACTGGGCGCGGGCGTCGTCGATGATGCTGAGGTCGGTGGCCAGGGCGTCGTGGGCTTGGGCGAGCGCTCGCGCTTCGTTGGCCTGGGTGCGCAGCCGCTCGCGGGTGTCGTGATCGTCGGAGACGTCGGCCTCGGCATCGCGGAGAGCGGCTTGCTGGCGGGCCTTGTCGGCGGCCTGGCGGGTGCCGGCGAGTTCTTCGCCGACGTACGGCGGCGCCCAGGATTGCTCGCGCTGGTAGGCCGCGACTCGGACCCGCAGTTGGCCGACGGTCATCTCGGCCTCGGCGCGCTGGTCCTCGGGCCGGTCGAGTGCGTCCCAGGCCGCTCGCCAGGCGGCGTAGGCCTCGGTCTGTCCGGCGCTGGGTGCGGGCCCGATCGCGCTGGTGTCTGAGGTCCAGCCGACCAGGTCGCGGTATCCGGCGACGGTCGCGGCCTTGCCGATCCAGGCTTCGGCCTCGTCGGCGCCGTCGGGGCAGTGTCCGATCTGCTTCACGAGCCAGGGCGGGGATTGCTCGGCCAGGTCGAAGGCCAGGTCTCGGGCGGCGGTGTCGGCGTCGAGCGCGAGTCGTTCCAGATACGCCGACCACTCGGGGCTGTCGACCGCGGGAAGCCGCTGGCTGTAGGTCGCGCCGACGGGGTCGAGCCGGGTGGTCTTGGTGATCCGGCCTTGGATCACGTTGGACAGCTCGCGGGCGTTGCCCAGGTCGCGGCGGGCGATCGCGTCGCGCAGCACCGCATCGGGGTCGTGTCCGGCCAGCTCGACGCGGCGCAGCAGCGCGGTCAGCGTCGCCGCGCCGGCCTCGGAGGCGAGCTTGGTGCGCTGAGCATCGGTCAGCAGCCCGTCGGCGGCGGCGCTGTCGAGCCACTGCGACGCGCGGGCGGCGGTCGCCATCTCGATCGCGTCGGCCAGCAGTTCGGCAGGGGTCCGGTGCCGGGCGGCTTCGGCGCTGGACTCGGCGCGGGCCGTGGTTGCTGCTTTTTCGCGGCGTTCGTCGACGGTGTCGAAGATGCCGAGCAGGACCGAGCGAGCGGTGCGCTCGTCGGTGAGCGCGGTCTCGCCGGTGTCGAGGTCGGCGGGCACGGCGCGGGTGACCACGTACAGCTTGTTGCTGGCCCGGCCCCGGCTGGCCTGTACGTACAGCGAGTTCAGCGACGTCGTCGAGGTGACCACGCCGTGCGAGGTGTCGACGGTCAGTCCTTGGGCGGCGTGCACCGTCGAGGCGTAGGCGAGCGCGACGTGGGACTCGACGTAGCGGGCCGGCAGCGTCATCGTCTCGCCGGACACCGCCGTGGTGGTGCCGTGCTCGATCGGTGCCACGGTGAGGCCGCCGTCGGGCAGGACGTCGACCACCTTGTAGGTGGCGCGGTTGATCGCGGCGCGTCGGTTGCCGGGCAGCCGCGCCAGCGACCAGTCGTTCTCGCGGGCCTGGATGATGTCGCCGCGGCCGGCGCGGGTGCCTTGCAAACCGAGCCGGACCGTGGCGGTGTCGTCGACCAGGCCGTAGTTGACCAGCCGGGCCCGCAGCTGCGCTGACACGCGCGCGGCCTGGTCGTTGGTGTCGACGAGCAGCAGCGAGTTCAGACCGTTGACCCGGTCGGCCAGCCACGCGTCACCGGCCAGCGTCTCGGCGTGCTCGACGTTGCCGCCGTCCACGATGCGCCCGTGGCGGTGATAGTCGCCCAGCACCGACTTGTCGCCGACCCGCAGCCGCAGCGACGCAGGCCCTTCCCAGGTCGCGGAGAACCGGCGGGTCTCGGTGAGTTCGTGGGTGTGCGCCCGCGAGATCACCAGGTCCATACCGCCACCGGCGCCGACGGCGGCGAGCTGTCGCTGATCGCCGACGAGCAGCAGTTTCGCGCTGTGGCGAGCGCAGTGCTCGTGGATCTCGGCGAGATCCTGGGTGCTGGTCATGCCGGACTCGTCGAGCACGACCAGATCACCGGCCCGCAGCTGCAGCTGCAGCGCCTGCGGTGCCGCGGAACCGGCCATGATGCGGCGCTGGGTGGTGAGCCACTGCGACACGTTCATCGCCGGTACGCCGTCCGCGGTGAGGACCTCGGTCGCGATCTGCGACGAGGCCAGACCGATGACCCGGTGCTCGTCGCCGTGCCACAGCTCGGGGTCGGCCCACGCCCTGGCCAGCGCACCGACGACGCGGGACTTGCCGGTGCCGGCCGGGCCGACCAGCGCCTCGGTCAGCGCGCCAGACGACAGGATCGCGCGCAGCGCCGTGTCCTGGTCGGCGCCGAGCTTCAGCCCGAGCTTGCCGAGCTGCTTGACGAACTCACCGGCGTGCTGGTGCGTCATCACCGGCGCCCCGCGACGGTACCCGGCCCGGGTCAGGGCGCTTTCGGCGTTCAGGTGACCGGCGGTCGCATACAGCGCCCGCCCGGGCGCGTTGTAGGACGACGTGCCGTTGGCCAGCAGCAGCTCCGACGGCAAGACGCTGGAGCCGGGTCGTTCAGCGTCGAGACAGACCGCCCGCGCCAGGCCCTTGTCGGTCAGCCGGTCGAGCAACTCGACCAGCTCGGCGGGATCCCGGTCGCCCAGGTCGTCGGGCAGGGCCATGCTGATCGCGCGCGTCAGGTCACCGGGCCGCCACGCGGCCTGGGTCTCCTGGACCGCGGCGAGGGCCTGCTCGAGGACCGCGTCCTCGTCCCAGCTGGTGTCGGCAGGGGTGTGCTGGTGGTGCTGCAGCACCTCGTTGGCGACCCGGCGCAGGCCGCCGGCGACCTCGGCGCGCAGCTCGCGGTCCCATCGCTCCAGTCGCGCCTCGACCGTCTCGCCTTCCTTCGACTTCGCGCGGCGGGTGGCCAGCGTTGCCCGCTCCTGCAGGTGGTCGAGCTCCAACGCGTTCGGCTCGCGGCCGTACTTGCGGCGGAACTGGTCGACCAGCGCCGCGGTCTTCTTGGTGATCGCCAGGCGCCGGGAGCTGAACAGGTCCATGGCGGCCTGGTCGACCCCGACGATCTCGCGGGCCTCGCCGTCGGGCCGGACCTGGAAGGCCACGCCCAGCGCCTTGGTCAGGTGCTGTTCCATGACGCGCTCGCCGACCGCGCCGGCGGCCGACTGGTACTTGTACATGGCCTTGGAGTCGATCTTCAGCCACTTGCCCGACGGCGCCTGCGCCTTGGCCAGGATCGCGTTGTGGATGTGGATCTGCGGGTCGTGGTTGCGGGAGTCGTGCTGGAAGAACGACGCGACCGTCCAGTCGTGTGCGTCGGCCCACCGGCCCGACGCCCCGCCGTGGTGACCGATCCGGACGTATCCGGCCTTGTCCGACAGGTAGTCCAAAGCGGCGTTGTTCCCGGCCCAGATCGCGTCCTCGACGGCCTTGCGGTGCTCGCCCCAGGTCGCGGCCTCGGTCTCCAGCCGGTGCACCGCCTGCTCCAACCGGTGCACCTCGCGGGCCGGTGCACCGGTCTGGCGGGCCTTGAGCAGTGCACCGCGCGCCGGAGCGAGCGCCCGCTGCGCCTTGACCTCTTGGGCCTCGAAGGCGGTGTGGAGCACCGTCACCGACTTCTGCACCGAGAACGTCGCGTCGTGGAACGACGCGTTCTTCTGCACCGCTCCGGCCGCCTCGGCGCGGATCTCGTCCTGGCGCTCCTTGTCCGCCCACGGCTCCTTGGCCAGAGCAGCCGCGACCAGCTCGGCCTCGGTCTTGTACGCACGCCCGGTGTGGCCGAGTGTGGCGGCCTCGTCCCACTTCATCGGGTCGCCGAACCGCTCGTCGCGCGGATCGATGAACCGCTCGTACAGCGCGGTCATGTCCTGCGCGTCGACCTCACCCGCCAGGCCGAGCGCCTCCGCGCCCCGGCCGTACCAGCGGCCCGGCGGTTCTCCGGCGGCTGTCGCGCCGGTGTAGTAGTTCTCCCGCCCCGCCGCGACGGCGCCGGTCAGGTAGTCGGCGCTGTGGCCCGTCTTGATGCTCATCACGCGGCACCACCGCCCACCCCGCCGCGCGCGGCAGCGGTCGCGCCGGCCGGGCGAAGTCCAACACGACAAACGGAGTGAGGACTCCATCTGATCGTGATGCCATGGTGTGTATCGACGTTCTTGATCCTGTGCTCCTCTGCTGAGGGGGGCTGGATGGTCGATGTTTGGCCTGATCTGTGGATCGGGCTGCGCTGTCCGCTTCGGGTGTTCATCGGGTCCTGCTGCTCTCGTGCTGCTGAGTGTTACTGCTGCTGTTCGGGTGCTGGTTGTTGCTGTTGGCATCGGCTTCGACGTTGTCGTTGCCGTGGTGATCGCGGCTGTTGCCGGTCGTGTTGGTGTCCTTCGCCTCGGTCCAGCCGAGACGGTCGGCGAGCCGCCGCGCCTTGGGGAACCCACAACCCAGAACCCGCGTGATCTCGCGCTGCCCGAGCGGCCGGCCACCGTGGTCGCGCCGAGACACCTCCACCAATGCCGCCAGATCGGCGTCGTCATTGCGCTTGCTCCGCGCCCCTCCCCCGCTACCTGCTCCGCTTCGCGGCGACTCGGCGACGGGTGCACTGATCACCGATGCACCGGTGCGCCGGGCAGCGGCCGGGTGGTGCACCGGGACGGCCGCACTGGCCGTCGTGTCCGGGTGCACCGGAGCAGGCGCACCGGCGCGGACACCGCGGTGCGGTGCAGGTGCACCGGTGCGGGCGGCGAGCGGAGCAGCGGCCGGGGCGCTCTGGCCGGTGCCGGTGCGGGCGGTGTTCTGGTGGAGCAGTGCACCGACGACGTAGCCGACCATGAGCTGCTGCACCATCGTGACTGCCGTCTGCTCTTCGTCGACGACCTCGTCGACCTCGACAGCGCTGGTGTCGGCCGGGTCGATCTGGTCGATCTGGTCGCGGTGTGCGGCGAGCAGGAACAGGACGAGCCACAGCGGGAACCCGGCCCGGGGCGGCGCCTGGTTGTCGGTGACCGGGAGGCCGAGCGCGGCCGAATCGACGACGGCCAGCAGTTCGCCCGCGGTCATCCGGTCGGTGCTCGGCAGCAGCGCGGCGAGCTGGCCGGCGGTCAGCAGACCGTCGCGGATCGTCTGCAGCGCGGCCGAACGGGCGGCGCGAGCGGAGTCCAGCGGCAGCAGCCGGCGGCTGGGGCAGACCGTGGTGAGCCGCGACGACATCCGCACGACCTGCTGAACCAGGGCCCGGGCGGCGATCGGGTCGTCGGTGCCGGTGCGGGCCAGGTGCAGCCACACGCGAGTGGTGATGACCGGGGAGGTGAACCAGGTCAGCGCGGACAGCTTCGCGCGGGCGGGCTGGGCCAGCTTCATCTGCAGCCGCAGCAGATGCGCGAGCATCTCGACCAGCACGGCGTAGGCGATCGGGGCGAGCGCGTGCGCGACGGCGTCGGCGATCCCGGTGGCGGTGTCGACGTTGAGCCACACCGTGCCGCCGATGAACACGTAGGTCGTGACCAGCGCGCCCGGGATCCGCCAGCCCCGGGTCAGCGCCGCGAGCCGCAGGGCGGTGCAGGCGATGATCATGCCGTCGGCCACCAGTGGCACGAGTGGGCTGTTGAACTTCTCCGACACCGCGCTGAAGGACCGGGCGCCGCCGATCGCGGCCACACCGAACGCGGCGACGATCGCCACGACGATGAGGACCCGCCGCTCGGCGCCGGGCCGGGCGGCGACCTGGGCCGCGGCCCGTACCGTGCGGACCGTCAGCCAGACAAGCAGGGCGAGGCCGGCGGCGGCGCCGGTCGCGATCACGGCCAGCTGCACGACCTGGGTCAGGTCTGGCTGGGCGATTTCATCGAAGGGGTTGCTGAGGGCAAGGGTCAGGTGGGTGTTCATCGCTGGCCTCCAGCGGTGTCCGGTACGGCGGACAGCCCCGGTCCGCGGCGTCCGGCCGCGACCTGCTCAGGCGTCGGCGCGGGGCCGTTGTGGTCGCGGTCGGTGGCCCACCAGGCGACGAACGGGTCGGCCTCGTTCATCAGCGGTACTGAGACGGCGGGCAGGCCGGCGGGGTCGCGGTGCGCGAGGACGCTGCAGCCGTCGCCGTAGCCGGTGACGCGCTTGGCGACGCCGGGGCGCTGGCGATCGTGCCAGTCGCCGGCGAGCTTGACCGACGCCTCCTCGCCGTGGAACGCCGTCGTCCAGGCGTCCATCAGCCACAGCAGTTCCTCGACGATCTCGGGGTGCCACAGCCAGCACACCGGCAGCGACTCGCGGCCGTCCTTGTAACGCAGGTAAACCGTCTGCAGCCAGGGCAGCAACTCGGACAGGACCGCCTGGACGGCGGCCTGGTCCTCGGCCAGCACCAGCCACGACCGCACCGCGGGCGTGTCCTCGTCGCCACCGGTAGCGGTGCGCTTGGCGGGGGCCTGGGTGAGGACCTCGCCCAGCTCGGTCACGATCTTCGCGAGCCTGGTCATCTCCTGCGCGGAGGCGGTGTTGCGCAGTCCGGCTCTCATTGCCTGCACGTCGCGGCCCAGGGCCTCGACCGTGCGGGCCAGAGCAGAGACCGCGCGCTGCGCGGCGACGCCGGGGTCTTCGTGGTCGTTGTGCTTCATGCTGCTCCTACCTCCAGCCCCGGCCAGGACGGTTCACCGGCCGGGATCTCGTCGTGGTGACCGCGCTCCTGGGCGCGGTCGGTGTCGTCGGCGTGCCAGCGCGCGAGCTTCTCGTCGCGCTCGACGGCGCGGGCGGTCTCGTCACGGGCTCGCCGCTCGGCGGCGGCCTGCTCGACCGCCGCGGCGGCCTGGGCGACGGCGGCCGACGCCTCGGCCGCCGGATCAGCGTCGGCCGCCGCCCCTTCAGGTCCGTCGTTGTGGTCGGTGGTCCAGTCGTGCAGGGCTCGCCACGTCGCGGCGCCGTTCTGCCCGGGCTGGACACCGTCGGCGTGGCAGTCCCCGCACAGCTGGTCGCTGGTGCGCACGAAGTGTTCGACCGGGCCGCACTCGGCGCAGACCTTCCGCGCCGCCAGCGCCTTCTCGACCGCGGCCAGCTGCGCCTCGGTCGCGGTCCGCTTCGGCTTCGCGTGCGCGTCGACGTACAGCCACGCGAACCGCTGCTGCCGCTTCCACACCAACCGCCCGAACGGCTCCTGCCCGCCTCGGCACAACCCCTTGGCGCGCAGCTGCCGCCGCGTCGACAACCCAGCCGGTGCCTGCCCGAACCCGAACTCCGGAACGCCGTCGCGGACCCGGCCCGGCCAGCGACGGCCGTCCCATAGCTCGATCCACTCCGCGCGGCCGGTCACGACGTGGCCTCGATCCAGCCACCGTCACCGATCGAGGCACGCCGGGCCGGGAACGGAACCACGACCATCAGCAGCCCGGCCAGGACACCGGAGGGTTCGACAACGGCCAGGTCGTAGCCGCCGGCGACGAGTTTCTCGGTATCGCCCCCGTTGTCCATGGCAACGAGCAGTACCGGCTCGCCGTCGCGGTCAAGCCGAACGTCGCGGACCCGTCCGACCAACCGAACCGGCGCCGCGTCGTCGCCGGCTTGGTGGCTGATCGCGACGCGGCTGTTGAGGTGCAGGCCGGCGCAGTCGGCCATGAACATCAGCGCGAAGTCGCGGACCCGGTTCGGAAGTTCCCCGACGTATTCGGGGTCGTGCTGGGCGGCGTGCTCGATCAGGTGCAGGGTGAACAGCGCGTACAGGTTGCTCACCGCGTCCCACGCCATCGCGTCGCGCCCGGCGGCGAGTTGCTGGTGCGCGGCGTGCTCGCGGCTGAGGCTGTACCGCAGCTCGGTCAGCTGGGCGCGCTGGATCGCAATCGTGTTGTCGCGGACCGCGCAGGCGGCGCAGTCGCCCGCGCCGCTGCGGCCTTTGCAGCCTCGGGTGAACCAGGTCATTGGTCCTCCCCCGTCCAGTCGCGGAGTTGGTCGAGCAGGGCGACGAGGTCGGTGCCCTCGACCGCGATGAGGCCGGTGAAGTGGCCGTGTTCGTCGCGGGCCGGCACGGCGTCGATGCCGCGGTTCGCGAGCTCGCGGATCGCCTGGTAGGCGCGCAGCTCGTCCCCGGGTGAGGCGCCCGGAATCAGCCCGGTTTCGGGCTGCGGAGTGCCGTGGTGGATCAACACGTGGCAGGGGCAGGTGCACGGGGCCGTGATCATCGGTGGACCTCCCGGTCCACGGGCCGTTGCTGGCGCGCGGCGAGCGAGGCGCGGGCCTTGCGCATCGCGCCGATCAGCCGGACGCGGGCGAGAAGCTCGCGGGCCGGGTCGTTGGCATCGAGCCAGGCCAGGAACGCGGACGCCCGCCGTACCGCGGGCGCGATCGCCCTCCGCACGGCCGAACTGGTCCGGTCGCTGACGGCCCGGTCGGCGGCGAGGACCTGGGCGCGAACCCAGCCGGCCTGGCCGAGCAGCCAACCCCCGGTCGCGTCGGACACGGCCGCAGCGCGGGTGATGGTCCAGGAGACAGCGGGACGACGGCGGAACCGCGCCAGCCGTACGTCGAGCCGCTTGTAGGCCAGGCGGGCGGTGGTGATCGCGGGCGGCATGCCGTTGGTGATGATCAGCACCTGCCCGGTGCGCAGCTGCCCGACCTGGGCCGGGGTCAGCACCGTCGACTTGCGGGTACTGATCGACTCCGCACCAGTGGAGCGGTCCTTGGTGACGGCCGGCTCGTCGCGCTCGCCGGCCACGGTTGACCAGTACTGCAGGTCTTCTCCGTCGGCCGATCCGCCGAACAGGATCTTGGTCGCGCAGTTCGTCAGCAGCGCACCGGTCGCGGCGTCACCGAACCGCTGCCGCATCTGCGCGCGGGACTGGGCCGCGATGTGCATGGTGATCCCACGCGACCCGAAGTCACCCGACCACTGATCCAGCGGGATCAGGCAGATCAACGCGGCCTCGTCGAGGACCATCGTCAGCGACGGGTCGAGCCGCTCGCGCCGCGACCGGGCCGCGATCGCCTTGGCCTGCCGCGCGATGTGCGCGGTCAGCGCAGTGACCAACGGCGCGGTCTTCTTGTCCTCGGCACCGATCAGGTACACGGTGCCGCCGGCGGCGAGCAACTCGGCCACGTCGAACTGCTGCCCACCCGGGGCCGCCGACCTCGCGGCGGTCTCGACCGACAGCCACGACAGCGCGGGCATGATCGTGGTCGAGATCGAGGACTGCGTGTTGGGGTTGTTGGTGAAGAACTGCTTGGCCTCCTGCATCATCCCCGCGGCCGTCGACCCAGCGGCCTCCAGCTCGTACAGGACCCGGTCGGCTGCGTCCTTAGACGGGTGCGCCACCCACTGCTGAACGTCGTACATCGAGTAGCCGCCCAGCGCCGCGGCGTGCAGCAGCGAGTGCAGGGTCTGCTTGGCGAACCCGTCCCACCGCTCGCCCTGACCATCGGACTTGTTCCGCCCGACACCGTCGACCAAGTCAGCGGCACGATCCATCGCAACCGCGGCGTTCTCACAACCACGCAGCGGGTCAAACCGGACCCACGCGCCACCCAGATCGGTGACGAGCTCGTCAACCTCGGAACCATCGGTGATCACCCCGGACGGGTCGAACACCCACACCGGACCGGCCGCCGCGCGGGCGGTCGCCGTGTCGCGGACAACGTCCTGCTTGGTCGAGGTCGTGATCACCGCACCCGGCGCGTCCAGGACCCAGTTCATCAGCAGCTGCGTCTTGCCCTTACGCGGACCACCGAAGGTGATCGTGTGGTCCTGCACCGACGACCACACCGACACGAAACCGACCCGGCCGACCTTCACCCCCAGGTCGGTCAGCGGCACGAACCGGCGCCGCCACAACGGCTCACCAGCCAGCGACGGCCGCAGCTGCGTCGTCTTCTTCCGCAGCGTCCGCGCCGACGCCGCCCGGTACACATCCACACTCGAGGCGAGACCATCGGTCACCCGGCCGGCGCGACCCAACCGGCGCAGCAGGCCCCGCGAGCTGGACCTCGAGAACACGATCCGCGCCATGGTGCCGAGCACGGCCAGCGCGCCGAGAGTGACCGCGGCCCACCACCAGCCGCTCACCTGAGCATCGACAGGGAGCACCCGCAGCAGCAGACCGGCGTACACCAGCCACGCACCTGCCGAGATCCCGGCCCCGACCGGCTGATTGACCCTGATCAACACCGTCGACACCAGCACCAGCGCCGCGGCCGTGACCAGCCACGACCCGGCGCCGCCGGGCGCACCGATCCTGGTCGCCAGAACTCCGGCGTAGCCAAGCCACAACCAAGTGGCCGCGACCAAACCGCGGCCAACCTGCCAGAACATCAGGCCCACCGAGACCAGCCCGAGCGCACCACCAACGGCGAGCCAGACACCGACCTCGGCCGCGACCGGTGACGGTGCCAGCGCGGTCAGCGCGACTCCCGCGGCCAGGGCAACGGTCATCATCATCGTGAGCTTCGGCAGCACGACTCCATCGCGTGCGCTCGGACGACGCTCCATCACCGACCACCGCCCAGCAACCAAGCGGCCGCAGCCAAGAACCCACCCAACGACACCGCCAGGAACGACACCCGCACCAACCGGTGCTTCGCCCACGCGATCTCCGACAGGACCTTCGCCTGGTGACTCACCGCCTCCCACGGCTGCGCGACCTGAGGCCCCTCGCTGGGGAACGTGAAGAAGTGCCGACCCAGCTCACCGATCGACCGCAGCCGGACAGCACCGAAGTACAGAAACTCCCCCGGCACCAGATCCTTGCCCGGGGCATGCAGACGCGGTACGACGACCAGCATTGCCGCGACGATCGCCACGGCGAGCGCCACCAGCGACAGCCCGAGCAGCACCCTGGCGCCTATCGGAGAGCCGCCCGACTGCGAGACGAGCGCCAGGACGACCGCGGTCAGAGCGCTCTCGACCGGTACCGCGAAACCCGCCTTGTTGTCGGCCCGCTCGATCGCACCAGCAGCCGAGTCATGCATCCACTTCGCCAGGTCCAATTGCTCGCTCATCGCGAACCACCGCCGTAACGCGCCGCCGGCTCAGCCTCGGCGTGATGACCGGGCCGCTCCTGTGTCGATGCCTCCGGCCGCACGCTGCCCCTGTACGAACTCAAGGCGTCGTGCTCGGCGCGAGCCTCGGCGGAGATCACAAACGACGTGACGTCCACAGGACCAAAAGCCGCCTCAGCCACGTACTGGCCCTTGCGCAGCTGAGCCTCAACGTGCAAGGCACCCGCTACGCGATCAACCTCACCGCAGGCCGCTGAGAAGTCATCCTGCCAACCGGCCGGCCAGATCACAGCCCGCACAGCTGGCAGCGCAAACTCCGGGTGGTCGACCACGAACGCGGCCAACTCGAACAAGCCACGGATCAGGGCCGCCCGATCGGCCGGTAGATCCAACATCCCAAACCGCGGCACCCACTCCGTGCCGCTCCGCACGTCATCAGTCATGCTGTAGACCTCTCGAACTCGTACCTGAGTGAAGGGAGAACCGGCCCTGTTCTGGTTGGCGCCTGTGCGGGGCCGGTCTAAATCCATCTCGCTTGTTCTTCGCTCGGGGGCGGGCGGGACACCGCTGCACCAGCGATCACCAGCGGCCCTCACGCGGCGCCACCAGCCGACTGCCGAAGGGTGCTGTTCCACGTGCTCGACCAGTCGCTTGCTTCCACGCACCCGCTGCCAGAGGCCGCGTCCTGAAGCAGCTGCTCGACCGCCCGTGCAGGAATGACATAGCGGCCCTTGCCGTCCCCCCGCTGCATCCGAATGGCGGGGAACGCGTTGTCCCGTACGAGCCTGTAGAGGTGCTCCTGAGAGACGCTGCACAGCGCAGCGGCCTCGGGAATCGTGTAGCTCGGTACGCCGGCGGCACGCTTCCGCAGGGCGCTTTCTAGCGCGAGTTCTCGGCCGCGCTGGCGAAGCCTGCTCGGTCCGCCGGGTCCCTCTCCGAGCGTGGCTGAGTGATCACCCGCACCGGCTGCCTTGTCTGTCATCTGCGACCTCTTCATCCTCAAGTCCGGCTACTTTGCCTGGGCTGTACGAAACATTTAAGCACCCCTTGAATCAGAAATTCAAGGCCCCCTGAAGAGACATCTGTAGAGGCACTAGGATGGTCGCGAAGGAGAGGGAGGCGTCAGTGAAGGAAGTTGAGCGGCTGCGGTCGATCGAAGACCCCATGGAGCAGCTCCAGTACTCCGGGGAGGTCCTCGCCACCCTTCAAGCGATCACAGTCGAGGTGGGCGAGATCCGCCGTGGAGCGGTCGACGCGTTGCGCGGACAAGGGATGACTCTTGCCCAAATCTCGGCTGAAGCCGGAATCTCAATCGCGAGGCTCTCCCAGCTAGGCGCACCGCGTCGGCGACCGGAACGGCTGCTCTTGAGCAGCGGCGATACGGTTCATGTCGTCCTGCCTGTCGAGCAGGCTCCGTACCCCGAAGGACCTCAGCGTCCGGTCGTTCATGAGAGCGACATCGCGTTCCGAAAGGACATCGAGTCCTTAGCCCGCGAGTACGGCCTAGCAACTGAGACTGAGCACTTGCCTGCCGGCGAGTACGTTGACCTGAACCGAGACGGGCTGGTCGTCACCTGCGGGCCCCGGCAGTCTCCGTGGCTAACGCAGATCCTGGCGTCGGACTCGTCTTACGGGTTCGAGCGGGATGACGAGAGCTGGTATCTGCTCGACAAGACTTCGGGCGACAAGCTCCGCTCCCCGCACCACACCGGCGAGAAGGGCGACTTGGCGTATCTCGGAACGCTCCCACGGCCCGATGGCAACGGAACATGGCTGTACTGCGCCGGCATCCATGCCCCAGGTTCCAGAGGCGGGGCCTTGTACCTGGCCGAACACATCGCCGAGCTCTATCGCGAGACCCGCGGTCACCTATGGTCGTGTCTCGTCCGCTGCGACTACGACCCTGACTCGCAGGAGGTCAGCAATGCCGAACTCATCGCGCCCGTACGCCGCCGAGAGCGCCTCCGCCAGCAGCGCTAGGCCTCACCTGACCCAGCGAGTGCTTGTGCTCGGCGCCTCCGGTTTCCTCGGGCAGCATGTCCTCACCAGACTCCGAGAGCGGTCCATCGAATGCGTAGCCATCACTCGCACACCAAAGCAAGGCTTCGATGCTGCGATTGATCTAGCCCGAGCACCACAGGACGTCGTCAATGACCTCATCAGCAGTTTCGCTCCGACGACAGTAATCAACTGCTCGGGAGCAGTACGTGGTTCGACGACGGATCTGATGCTCGGCAATGTGGTTGCCATGCAGACTCTGCTGCTCGCTCTCTTAGGCAGGGCGCCGAGCGCGCGCCTGGTGCAACTCGGCTCGTCAGCCGAGTACGGCGCACCGACGGCCGAGGCACCAATGGACGAGCAATCCCCGACCCAGCCAGGGAGCCCTTACGGCTACACCAAGCTCGCGGCATCTGAACTCGTTCTCCGCGCCCGCAGTCAGGGCCTCGACGCGACCGTTCTGCGGATCTTCAACATCAGCGGTCCGCAGTCGCCGACGAGTACCATGCTGGGCGGCCTCATCGAGCAGCTTAGAACCGCAACAGGACAGCCTAAGATCACACTCGACTCACTCGCCGGCTGGCGCGATTACGTCGACGTCCGAGACGTTGCCGCAGCCGCCTGCTCCGCCGCACTGCTTGATGGGGAAGTGCCTCCCGTCGCCAACATCGGCCGAGGCGAGGCCGTCCAGACCGGCGACTGGGTCAAGCACCTCATCGAGGTCAGCCGCACGGGTGCCCTACTGGAGGAGCGATCCGGCAGTGCCGGTACTCACAAAGCGTCCGCCGGAGCTGTGGCCTGGCAATGCGCCGACATCACAATCGCGAGGAAGCGGTTGGGTTGGATGCCGACGGTCCCACTTACCGACTCGATCCGCGACACCTGGCTAGCAGCGACTGCCGGCTACACCTCTACTTAGTCAAGGGCGCGCCTTCGGCGCGCGGCCCCGGCTGCGGGCGGCGCTGGGGCGCCGTCCTCGCCGGAGCCCAACAGCAGGACGCTTCTCCGTCCACGCGATCCCAACTGCCAATGACCGACGTGCCTGGCGTCTGACCGCCGGTTAGCCCCGTCCCCCTGGCCGCTCGATCGTACGGCCACCACGCCCCGCATCAAGAGCGCCAGAGGCGTCCCTACGGGATCGGCAAGCCGACTTTTGACACGCGCCGCGCTGACCTGGTTTGGCAGCTATCAGGGGGACGGGGCCAGAATGGCGGATCGAACTGGCGGCATGCGGTATGAACCGTAGGGAGCACACGAGTGGTTGTGATGGGTGCAGCATCTGTTCTGGGTGACCTCGCCCCAGCAATTGTAGGTCTGGTGGGCATCATCACGACCTACCTAGCAGGTAGTCGAACCTTGCGAAACGACCGCCTCCAACGTCACCACGACCGGGTTCGAGACGTGCTCATCGATGCTCTCGAAGCGGTCGACACTGACTTTCGCCGCGCCGCGACGAACGCTGGATACTCACCCGGTACCGGGCCGATTGAGCTGGACAACGAGAAGCTCCGTCGGACGATGACCTTGGTTGACCTCTACGCGTCCGACGACGTGCATGAGACGTTTCTCGCGTGCATCAAGACCTCCCACGAGATCGGCTCGTTGGCACAACGGCAGTCGCCTTCTGATCCGATGACCGAGCAGGCAAAGGAGTTGTTCATTCGCTTCCGGGCGCAACGTTTGCGACTGAGGGCCGCCGTGAGAACTGAGTTCGGATTCAAGAGCCGACGCCAGGTCGCGAGAGCGTCCGAGCGTGAGTCCATCATCGACCCGGCCCACGCAATCACCTGACGAGCTTGCTAACAGATTTGCTAACAACACCCCTGGACGGCGGTGGACAGCTCGCGACGGTCGGGTGCGTTTCACGCTCAGCATCGACCAGGACAGGGGCTCGGTAGATCCCGGTCGACACCGGATCAGCAACTTTGAATCTCTCGGAGTCGATCGGCCCGCGAGCGATTAGCGAACGATTACGAGGCGGCATCTGGGGTCAACCGAGGTCAACCGGTGGGCATCGACTCAGGCTCAGCGCCAGGCGTTGAGCGGGCGGTCGACCGATCTTCCAAACTGGCTACGTGAGACTCAGGCCTTGGCTTTGGGCTAGGGCCAGTCCGGTGGGATGTCAGCAAGGAGCTCCGCTGGAAGCTCCCGGCCAGCGCTCTGGTACGCGCGTGCAACCTCCAGGCGCGCCTGGCGCGTTGCCTGCACGGTCTCCAGGAGCGCCGCGAAAGGTTCGTCTGGCCTGAGCGCGCCCCCGACCTCTCGGTCGCCACGCTCAAACAACGCGAGCTCCTTAATGCGCCCTGTCAGTTGAGCGCTGACGTTAGCCCATGCGATCAGCGGATCGAATAGAGCTGCCGGCTCCGGGTCAACTTCACGACCCTCGTCCGCTGCGCGAACCACCACCACCTTGCGCCGCAGCGTCGATGCTGTCGCAGACTCGATCGCCTGACGCAGGCTGTCCACCGTGTGGCGCAACTGCCTCAGCTCATTCGTCAGCTCCGCATCCATCGGACTCCACCTCCACCTCGCTCTGAGTACCGCCGGCGTGGCGGTGGGGCCGGACCAGCGGGTGCTGATCCCAGTCTGACCCCCAACGTGCCCACACCGGTTGCGCCTGCCGACGCCGTGAAGCAAGCCCACGAGTCGAACAACTCGGAGACGGCGCAGGGGTGGGTGTTCGATGCCTCAGGAACTCAGGGCCTAAGTAGGCGCATTGCCGTCGCCAGCTCACGACCCAACGTTAGGCGGTGCCACACTCGCTGGTACTTAAAGTCAGCCTCGTCCGGAAGAGTACTTCGCAGGCCAACGGCGATGGCTGTGATGGTCAACTGAGCGACGACGAACAAGGCAAAACCTGCAGTCAACTGAGCGCCATCACCGCCGGTCGCCTGGTTGTAGAGCGCCAAGACCAAGCCGGTCACCATCGCCACGAAGGCGATTAGATAGACACCGGCAAGGATCTGTCCCTTGCTTCCTTCGGGCCAGTTCATGGCCGCCAGTATGGCTGAGCAGAGGAGGTTGTGCGGCTTGGAAGGGCGTGCCCTCCGCGTGCCCAGGGGATGTGCGCCGACGGGCTCAACCGGTCACTCAGGGGGCGGAACCGGTCGAGCCCACGCCTCTCAATCTGGCGCTTAGGTGAGCGGGAGTGCCACAACCGCCTTTGCAAAGACGTGCTACGCGCGCTGGTGCCTGGCGCCTGGGAGCACGGATGCGCCGGCCGATCTAGCGGCTAGGAGTCTTGGCCTGATGTGCCTGGGGGTGTGGCGCCGGGTCTGACCATCTTGTTGGCCAGGATGCTGGCGGCCTGTCTGTCTGATTGAGCGACCCAAGCGGTGTACACACGCAAGGTTGTTGTGCCTCCGCCGCCGTGCCCCAGGCGGCCGGCGACCGTGCGGATGTCGACGCCGGAGCTGATCAGCTCAGTTGCCGAGTAGTGCCGCAGGGTGTGGAGATGGCTAGCGATATTCAGCCCTGCACACATCTTCGCGTAGCGGTGGCTGATGCCGTCTGGGTTACATGGCCGGCCATGGTCGGGTTCGTACGAGAAAACGAAGGCGGATTCGTTGTACGGGATCCCGAGCTGCTCCAGGAGGCTTTGACAGCGGCGTTGGTGCTGCTGGAGAAGGTCGATGGTGTCTGGATCGACGCTGATCCGTCGCATCTGGTGAGTCTTAGTGTCCTTCTCGCGCGCTTTGCCCCTCCGCTGGGTGAAGCTGCGGCGAATCTCCAGAACGCCCTCGCCTAGGTGAACGTCCTGCCAGCGAAGGGCAAGCAGCTCCCCGCGGCGCGCTCCGGTTACCATCTTGAGCCAGATCAGCATCCCCCAATCCTCGTCCTGGTCCCACGCTGCGGCGACGATCCGCACAGCTTCCTCGGACGTCGGCGGCTTCGGTTGAGGCGCAGTCTGCTTTGGCTTCTTGGCCTCGGTCGCTGGATTGCTGGCTATCCAGTCCCAGCGGGTCGCAGCTGCGAGCGCACCGCTGATGATGAAGTGGACCTTACGCACCGTTGCTGCTGACAACGGCTTGCAAACGTGGTCAGCGCACTCGACTACCTTGCACTGAGCAACGACACAGTCGTGCTCAGCCTGAGACTTCGCGCTTGGACGTCCGGGCCTCCAGCGGTGCTGCACGCTGCGACACTCATGCGGATCAGCGGCGCGGTGCTCGACAAAGGGTTTGCCATTGCACCGGGCGCGGCAGCGCCTGAGCTGGGCATAGAACCGTTCCAGTGCGTGTGCGCCGATCTTCGACACTGGGACGTCACCGAGGGCGGGAGCTATCGTGCGCTCGATCAACGCGCGATAGTCGTCCAGCGTCGACTCACCGGCCTCGTGGACCTCCATCCATGCGTCGAGCGTGTACGCCAGTGTCGCTTTCGTTGCCGCATTCCGTTGGCGATCGACTTTGGCCAGCAGCCGAGATCTGATCTCCGGGATCTTCTTCTCGTCCCGGGTCGACTCGCTTAGGTACGAGTCCTTGCCCGTGACGGGGTCCACCCCGGCGTACACAAGCACCTGATGAGAGCCCCCACGGGTGCGGACGTACCCGCGCTCACGCCCCGCTGAACTGCGTCGTCCGGCCACAGCACGAGGGTACTCATTGACAGATCCATTGACAGACCGACAGTCACCGCGATCACTCTTTGTAGTAACCGCAGGTCAGTGGTGGAGCCGGCGAGGGGACTCGAACCCCTAACCACCGCTTTACAAGAGCGGTGCGCTGCCAGTTGCGCCACGCCGGCTGGGTGCTGCCGGTGGTAAACCGGCTGCGGTTTTGCTGGACCATCGTAGAGGATCTGGGGATGGGTTCGGGTGGTGCGGTCGGGTTGGTCCGGGGGAACCGGGCATTCCGAGTGCTTTTCGTGGCTCGGTCGGTGTCTTTCCTCGGGGACTCGCTGAGTCTGGTGGCGTTGCTGTTGTTCGTCGAGGCGGACACCGGGGCCGCGTTGGCCGTGGCGTTGCTGCTGCTTGCCGGGGACTTCGTGCCGGGGTTGTTCGGGGCTTTGGCGGGGGCTGTCGGGGATCGGCTCGATCTCCGGCGGGTGCTGGTGGTTTGTGATGTCTTGCAAGGGCTGCTGGTGGTGGCGATGGCGGTCGCGTTGCCGCCGTTGCCTGTGTTGCTGGTGCTGGTGGCCGTACGGGGTGTGGTGGCGCAGGTCTTTCAGGCGGGGTCGCGGAGTGCGTTGCCCGCGTTGGTGCGGGACGACGAGCTCGAGGCGGCGAACTCCACGTTGGGGGCCGGGACCAACGGGTTGGAGGCGATCGGGCCGTTGGTGGCGGCCGGGTTGTTCCTGGTGCTCGATGTTCGCGAGATTCTGCTGATCGACGCCGCCACGTTCCTGGTGTCCGCGGTACTCCTCAGCCGGCTCCCCGCGCTCCCGCCCAGGGCCGAACACCGCGAGGGCAGCCTCCTGAGCAACGTGAGGGAGGGGCTCGGGTACATCTGGCGGACGAAGGCCGTGCGGGTGATCGGGCTCGGATTCTTCGCCGTGGTCGCGTTCAGTGGGGTGGACGACGTCGCGATGGTGTTCCTCGCGAAGGAGGAGTTGCGCGCGACCGACTCGGCCGCGGCGACCTTGTACGCCGGGGTGGGGATCGGCCTGATCGTTGGATTCCTGCTGCTGGCCCGGGTCGGTCGGTGGTTCTCGATGCCGGTGTTGATGGTCGTCGGGTTCGCGGTGAGCAGCGCCGGCAACCTGTTCACCGGGCTCGCCTGGGCCGTCTTGGCCGCGCTCGCGTTGCAGACGATCCGCGGGCTCGGGATCGCCGCGATCGACGTCGGAGTCAACACCCACCTGCAACGGGTCGTCCCGGCGGCGATGCTCGGTCGGGTGTTCGGCAACCTGTACGGCGCGATCGGTGTGGCCGCCGGGGTTTCGTACCTGCTCGGCGGCGTCCTCCTCGAACAGACCGACGCCCGCGTCACCTTCGTCGTCGCCGGCGCGGGTGGTTTGCTCGCCGCGGCCGGGACCGGGATCGCGTTGCTCAGAGCGCGGCGATAGACCGGCGCAACGCAGACGCACCCGGTACGGCGACCAGGGCGACAACCGCCAGTACCAGGAACGCGGCCGTCGGGTGGTCCACCAGCAGACCCACCGCGGTCGCGACCAGAAGGCCACCGAGGTTGCCCGCCATCCAGATCAGGCCGGCCCCGGTACCGTCGGCCTCGCCGGTGCGTCGTTCCACCAGCTCCAGCACGATCGGCAGGGCCGGGAGCAGCAGCAACCCGATCGTGGTGATCGCCACGAACCCGACGAGGGCACCTGGTACCAGGGCCAGGGCGACGCAGGCCAGCGAGGTCGCGGTCAGACTCGTGACGAGCAAGGTGGACTCGGCGCGCCGGCGGACGACGAGGACGGGGATCACCGCGCTCCCGGCGACACCCGCGACGACGTTGACCAGCAGGATCGTGCTGGCCGTCTCGCCACTCACGCCCGCTGGTTCGAGGAGAGCCTGCGCGAAGGTGGTGATGGCAACGAACACTCCGAACGGGAAGATCGCGAGCACGCACAATCGGCGGATCAGCGGATCGCCCCAGGTCGCCCGCAACGCCCCGCGATCGGGCCTCGCTCGGTCCAGGCGATGCTCGCCCTCCTTGCGTAGAGCAACGATCATGGCGCCGGCGGCAACCACCGAGAACCCGGCCGACACCGCCAGCACGGTCGGCAGATCGGACCCGGACGAGTACACCGCGGACAGCACGAACGCGATCACCATGCCGGCGAAGATCCCGGCCGTGCCGATCGCGATCCCGGTCGGCCGGTCCTTCTCCGCCAGGTACCTTCCGGTGATCCCGGTGACCGCGTTCAGTACCACTGGCTGGGCGATCGACGCGACGAGCTGACCGACCAGCAACCAGCTGTAGTCGTCACCGATCAGCCGGAGGACGGCGCCGAGAGCGGTCAGGAGTACGCCGACGACGAGGCCGCTGCGGAACCACCGGTCGAGCACCAGCCCGGCGGGGATCGCGAGCACGACGTACACCAGCGGGAACACCTGGGCGAGCCAGCCGATCGCGGTCTCCGAGACCCCGTACCGGGTGGCCGCGACCGTGGTGACGCCGGCGAAGTTGAGCCAGACCAGCTGCGTCGCCGCACCGGCCGCCGCGTACGCCGCGATCGGCACCCACCGGCTCCGCAACCCCACCGACCGAACCACGTCCACGCTCTGCACACCCTCCCGACTCCCGGAACCCCCGAACGAACCTCGCTCAGCATCCCAGCTCACCGCCACCACGGACACCTCCAGAAACAAACCCCGTGGTGAGCAGCGACCCGCGGTTCTATCATCGAAAGGTCCGGCTGGGGGCGGCTGGGTCGGCCGAGGGGAAGCCATGGTGACCGCATTGCTACCGGGTGTGGCGGATTGATGGACGAGCTCGGCCAGTACCAGCGCGCCGTCGCCGGCATGACCGCCGGGACGGACCTCGTCCTCCATACCCTCGCCGCGGCGCCGACCGGGGTGCTGGTGCTGCTGGACCTCGACGCGATGGGCAAGGTCAACCGGCGCTACGGCGACGGGACCGGCGATCGCCTCGTCGCCAAGATCGCCGGCAACGTGCAGAAGGTTGCCCAAGGCCACGGAGGGAACGCGGCCCACCTCGGCGGCGACCAGTTCGTCGCCGTCGTCCCGGACCCGCCCGACGCCGACACGGACGCCGACGCCGTGGTCCGCGACCTGCGCCGCGCGGTCCGTCGGACCAGGATCCTCGTGGTCGCCGTCACCGCCTCGGCGGGCGTGGTCCGGTGGAGGGACAACGGCCATCCCGCCGAGTTGCTGCAGGCCGCCGCCGGCGACCTGCACCACGCAAAATCCCGCACCACTCCACCCACCGCACCGAGAAGGCGGGCCGGAGAGCTGTTACGGCGTGTGAGGATCAGAGCCGGCCGCGTTGTGCGGTGGCGACGCTGATCGCGTTGGCGGCGACGATCGCGCAGATCGCGACCCACTCCACCCAACCGACGCGCTGGTCCAGGATCAGCCACCCGACCACCACCGCCAGCAACGGGTGCACACTCATGAACATCCCGAAGAACCCCGGCCGCACGATCCGCAGCGCGAACAGATCCACCAAGTACGGCACCGCCGACGACAGCACCCCCGCCACCGCCGCGTACGCGAGGTACTGCGCTCCCGGCGTGTGGTGGACCAGGATCCACACCCCCACTGGCAGGTACGCCAGCGCCGAGACCGCGGCGGAAGCAGCGGCACCCTGAGCCGACGGCAGCCGGCGCCCCAATGTCCGGTTGAGCAGGATGTACCCCGCCCAGCAGCACGCGGCCACCAACCCCATGGCGATGCCGAGGTAGTCCGTCGTGGGCTGCGGCCGCATCAGCACCATCACGGCCGCGCCCGCGAACACCGCGCAGAACAGGTCGACCCTGCGACGCAGGGCGGCGAGCGCGACGGTGAGCGGGCCGAGGAACTCCAGGGTGACCGCGAGGCCGAGCCCGATCCGGTCGACGGCGGTGTAGAGGGTGAGGTTCATCGTGGCGTAGATCGCGGCGAGTCCGAGGACGGGGATCCACTCGCGCCGGGTGAACGAGCGCAGCGGCGGGCGGACCGCGGTCATCATCACCACGGCCGCGACCCATTGCCGGATCGCGACCACCCCGGCCGGGCCGAGGGCGGGGAAGCCGAGCGCGCCGACGGCCGCGCCGAACTGGTTCGACGACGCGCTCGCGAGCATCAGGCCGACAGCGCGGAACCGTCCGGTCCGCTCGGCGGCCGGGACGACGACCTCGACGACCTCGACCTCGCCGGCCGGGCCCACGGTGCTGGCACTCATACCGGCAGGATGTGCCTGACGCGGCAATACACATAATGCATCGAACGCGCCATCTATACGCTGGACGCATGGACGTCGAACTCCGGCACCTGCGCTGCCTGGTCGCGATCGTCGAGGCGGGCAGTTTCACCGACGCCGCGATCGATCTCGGCATGTCCCAGGCCGCCGTCTCGCGGACCCTGGCGAGCCTCGAACGGACCCTCGGTGTCCGGCTCCTGCACCGAACCAGCCGCAGTGTCGCGATGACGCCGGCCGGAACCCAGCTGGTCGGCCGGGCGCGTCATCTCCTGGACGAACTGGACGACATCGTCCGCGAAGCCAGGTCCGGCCACTCCCGGTTTCGGCTCGGCCACGCCTGGTCCGCGCTCGGCCGGCACACCACCGCGTTCCAGCGGCAGTGGGCGAAGCTGCATCCCGAGATCGAGCTCGTCCTGGTCCGGACCAACACCCCGAGCGGTGGTCTCGCCGAAGGTGCCTGCGACCTCGCCGTGGTCCGTACCGCGGTCGACGAAAAGCACTTCGCGAGCATGGTCGTCGGGGTGGAACGGCGGCACGTCGTGATCGCCGCCGACGACGCGTGGGCCCGGCGCCGGTCGATCAAGCTCGACGAGGTCCGCGACCGCGTCGTCCTGGTCGACCGGCGGACCGGCACCACCTCCCCCGAACTCTGGCCGACCGGGAGCCAGCCACGGCTCGAGTACACCGCCGACGTGGACGATTGGCTCGCGCTGATCGCGGCCGGCGGCCACGTCGGCATCACCCCCGAGAGCACGGCCACTCAGTACGCCCGGGCCGGCGTCGTGTTCCGTCCGCTGCAGGGCGCACCGCCGGTACCGGTGCGGGTGATCTGGCCGCGGCAGGACCCGCACCCGTCCACGCAGGCGGCGGTCGCCCTGATCACCGAGGTCTACCGCGCCTGATCGGCTCCGCGGCGCGCCTCCTCGAATGGGAGCCGGTCGAAGATGATCTGCACGTGCGTGATCAGGCCGTCGTGCACGGTATGCCGCTCGGCTCCAGGGGCATGCGCGACCAGGGCCGTTTCCGTGTCGTACATGAGCAGCGCCGTGGAGTCGTCCCCGTACGCCGCGCGCAGGCCGGCGCTGCGCAACATCCCCGCGAACGGGCCCATGAACGCGCGGAACGCCTCGGCCCCCTGCAACCGTCCGGCCGGAGCGTCGCAGGTGATGTCCGGCGAGACGTAGGTCATCGCCTTGTCGAAGTCACCGCCCGTCCATGCTTCGAAGTAGGCGAGTGTGGTCCGCAGAGCTTGGTCGGTCATCGGTCTCCCTCTCGAGGTCGGTTTCCTGGTACTGACACGCACGCGAGCGCGATCGGAACGGTCGGTGCCCTTTGCGACCATGAAGACGTGACGATCGTGACCGACGAGCACGCCTTCCGCGGGATGGTGCAGCCGCATCTGCGCGAACTGCACGTCCACTGCTACCGGATGCTCGGCTCGGTCGACGACGCGGACGACCTGCTGCAGGAGACCCTGGTCGCGGCCTGGCGAGGGATCGACGGTTTCGCGGGACGTTCGTCGCTGCGGACCTGGCTGTACCGGATCGCCACCAACCTCTGCCTCAACGCGATCCGCAACGGCAGACGCCGCCCGCCGATCGCGCCCACCCCGCCGTTCGAACCACCCGAACCCACCCGCGCGATGGACACCCCCTGGCTCCAGCCGTACCCCGACGCTCAGGAAGATCCGGCGAGCCACGTCGTATCGCAGGAGACGATGCGGCTCGCGTTCGTCGCCGCGCTCCAGACATTGCCTCCACGCCAGACAGCGGCCCTCCTGCTCGGCGACGTGCTCGGGTACTCCGCGGCCGAGGTCGCCGAGATCCTCGACGTCCGGCCGACCGTGGTGAAGGGGCTGCTCCAACGCGCCCGAGCCTCGATGACGCGCACCCAACCAGGTCCGCGCGCCACGACGGAGTACGACGAGGAGGTGGCGCGGCAGTTCGCGGAGGCGTTCAGCCGTGACGATGTCGATGCCGTGGTCGCGTTGCTGTCGGACGACGCCTGGCTCACGATGCCGCCGGCGACCCACGAGTACCTCGGCCGGGCGGCTGTCGATGGCTTCCTGCGGACCAGCGCACGCTGGCGCGACGGCCGGTACCTGGTCCTCCGCCCGACCACGGCGAACGGCCAACCCGCGTTCGGCTGCTACCTCGCCTCAGGTGACACCGCGGAGGCCACCGGCATCCTGGTCCTGACGATCGAGCAAGGCCAGGTCACCGGCATCACGCGGTTCCTCGCGCCGCACCTCCCCCAGCGGTTCGGGCTCCCGGCCGAGCTCAGCCGATCGCCGCGAGCAGGGTCTTGGTGAAGGCCGGCAGGTCGTCGGGGTTCCGGCTGAAGATCAGGTTGCCGTCGGTGACGACCTCCTGATCGACCCAGGTCGCGCCCGCGTTCCGCAGATCGGTCTGCAGGCTCGGCCACGAGGTGACCGTCTTCCCGCGCAGCACGTCCGCCTCGACCAGGGTCCACGGCGCGTGACAGATCGCCGCCACCGGTTTGCCGGAGCCGACGAAGTCGTGGACGAACGTGACCGACTCCTCGTCCTGCCGCAGCGCATCCGGGTTGGCGACCCCACCCGGCAGGACCAGCGCGTCGAAGTCGTCGACCGACGCGTCGGCGACCGGCCGGTCGACCGGGAACTTCACCGACGGGGTCAGATGGTCGAACGTCTGGACCTCACCGGTCCCGGGGCTCAGCAGCACGGGATCGTGGCCAGCGTCCTTGAGGGCCCGCCACGGTTCGGTCAGCTCGACCCGCTCGATGCCCTCGGCGGCGACCAGGAACGCGATCTTCTTGCGCATGACCAACTCCTCCAGCCGGTTCGATGGCAGTCCTTGTGACCGCCCGTCCGGCCCCGGTACCCCGGTCGGGCGGGTCTACTCGACCTCTTCCACCGAGGCCGCGTGCCGGCGGGCGAGGTCGTGGTAGACGGCCGCGTTGTGGTCGACGAAGAGCTTGGCGGTGCCTTCCAGCGGGACGATCTTCTTCGCCGGGCTGCCCATCGCAACCGACTCCGGCGGGACCTCCGCGCCCGGCGTGACGGTCGCGCCGGCGGCGACCAGGGTCCGGCTGCCGACGACGGCGCCGTCGAGCACGATTGCGCCGTTGCCGATCAGCGCGGACTCGCCGATCGTGCAGTGGTGGACCAGGCAGAGGTGTCCGACGGTGGCGTCCTTGCCGACCTCGCAGACCCCGGTGTTCACGTGGATCACCGAGTTGTCCTGGATGTTCGCCCCTTCCCGGATGATCACCCGGCCGAGGTCGGCGCGGATCACCACGCCGTACCAGACCGAGGCGCCCTTCTCGACGACGACATCACCCACCAACGTGGCGGTCGGCGCGATGAAGGCTTCCGGGTGCACGGTCGGGCGCTTGCCCTCGAACGCGAAGAGCGGCATGGCCGCACTCTAGGCCACTGTCCTGAACTGCCTCACCAGGATCGCGCCGAGCAGGGTGACGCCGGCGGCGAGGGCGTAGAGGACCGGGTACCCGCCGAGGTACTTGACGATCGGGGCCGCGAGCGCCGGGGCGACCACCTGGGGCAGCGAGTTCGCGATGTTGACGACGCCGAGGTCCTTGGCCCGGTCACGCGCGCTCGGCAGGACCTCGGTGAGCAGGGCGAAGTCCACCGACAGGTACACCCCGAACCCGGTCCCGAGGACCACCGCGCCGACGATCGCGCCCGGCCACGTCGGCCACACCGCGAGGATCCCGGCCGCCACCGCCATCACGACGCCGGATCCGGTGACGAACACCTTGCGCCGCCCGACCCGGTCGGACCACGAGCCCGACGTCACCGCGGTCAGGACGACGCACAGGCTGTAGATCGCGGTGAGGACGAGGACGCCGGTGTCCGGGTCGTCGTGGCCGACCGCGTCCTGCAGGTAGAAGAAGAGGTACAACGTGCCCAGCCCGTTGCCGAGGTTGAGCAGGAACCGGGTGAGCCACGCCCAGCCGAAGTCCGGGGACCGCCGGGGGCTGATCCAGAATCCCTTGAGGAACTCGGTCCACCGCATCGGTACGCGCTCGGCCAGCCGTTGATCGCCGCTGCCCAGGAGATAGGGGACCGCCGAGACCAGCAGGAACGCCGCACAGGCCAGGTACCCGGCGCCGATTCCGCCGACGACGGTCGCGAGTCCCACGCCGACCAGAGCACCGAGGGTCTGAGCCAGCGCGACCCAGCCACCGACGAGGCCACGTTGCACCCTGGGAACGCGGTCCGGTACGGCGGCCGTGATCGCGGCCAGCAGCGCGTTGCAGAACAGTTGCACCAGGCACCAACCCGCGAGCATCCAGACCACGGCGTCCGCACCCGCGAGGACGGCGAGACCCAGCGCTCCCCGACGGCGCCCGCGAGCACCCACGGGACCCGGCGGCCGAAGCGCGAAGCAGTCCGGTCCGAGGCGGCGCCGAAGACCGGATTCGCCACCACCGAGACGGCCGCCCCGACCCCGGTGACCACGCCGAAGACGAACTCCTTGTTGCTCGGAGCAACCGCTTCGGACTGTTGCGCGAGCAGCACCTGGATCGGCCCGAGCCAGGCCGCGAAGACGCCGACGTTGGCCAGTACGACGGCCGTCGTCCATCGGCCGCGGACCCGGGTCGTCGGCTCGGCCAGGGCCGGTTGCGCGCTCACCCGGCCTCAGGACCGGCTCTTGGCGATCACGTCCCGGAACCACCCGTACGACGCCTTCGGGGTGCGCCGCTGGGTCGCGTAGTCGACGTGGACGAGCCCGAAGCGCTGCGAGTACCCGGCCGCCCATTCGAGTTGTCCAGCAGCGACCACTGGAAGTACCCGCGGACGTCGATGCCGTCGTCCATCGCCTGCCGCAGCGCCCGCAGGTAGGTGTCCAGGTAGGCGATCCGGCGTTCGTCGTCGATCGGCTGATCGTTGATCGCGCAGCCGTTCTCGGTGATGTAGATCGGCGGCAACCGGTCGCCGTACCGCTGCCGCAGCGTGTGCAGGATCTCGGTGAACGCGGCCGGCACGATCGGCCAGCCGAAGTCGGTCTTCGGGTACCCGGTCAGCTCGCGTGGTTCGAACGGCAGCCCCGGTGGCAACGGCAGTCCGTCGGTCGCGGCGGTGTCCGGGTTCCCGGTCGGGGCGCCCACGCTCGTCGGTGAGTAGTGGTTGAGCCCGAAGAAGTCGAGCGGCGTCGAGATGACCGCGAGGTCGTCCTCGACCGGGCCGGGCATCGCCGCGGCGAGCCCCTCGTTCGGGTACCGGCCGAGCAGGACCGGGTCGGCGAACAACCAGTTGATCAGCGTGTCGTAGAGCTCGGCGGCGGCCACGTCCTCGGCGCTGTCGCTCGCGGGCCAGGTCGGGGCGTGGTTGCTCGCGATCCCGATGTTCGACGCTCCCGCGGCCCGCAGAGCCTGGACGGCCCGGCCGTGGGCGAGCAGCTGGTGATGCGCGACCGGGAGCGCCTCGAACCCGAGCTGCCGGCCGGGAGCGTGCGCGCCGACGGCGTACCCGAGCAGGGTGATCACCATCGGCTCGTTGATCGTGATCCACTGCGGCACCCGGTCGGCGAAGCGCCGGCCGAGCAGCGTCGCGTAGTCCGCGAATCGCTCGGTGATGTCGCGGTCGAGCCAGCCGCCCGCGTCCTCCAACGGCTGCGGGGTGTCCCAGTGGAACAGCGTCGGCGCGGGCCGGATCCCAGCCGCGAGCAGCTCGTCGATCAGCCGGTCGTAGAACGCGAGCCCCTCACCGTTGACCGGACCGCTGCCCTCCGGCTGGATCCGCGACCAGGAGAACGAGAACCGGTACGTGTCGACCCCGAGCTCCCGCAGCAACGCCACGTCCTCGGCGTACCGGTGGTAGTGGTCGCAGGCGATGGCGCCCGTGCTCCCGTCGAGTACGCGACCCGGCTCCGCGGTGAAGGTGTCCCAGCTGGACGGGCCGCGACCGCCTTCGGTCGCGGCCCCCTCGATCTGGTACGCCGAGGTGGAGACACCCCAGTGGAACCCGGGGCCGAACTCAGCTGGCTGACTTACCATCCGCATCGTCCTCGCCGGCCGGGGGCCTGGGGTTGTTGTCCTGCGGCCGGGGCGGCTCCTCCTTGCGGACGATCACCGCGGTCCCGTACGCCGCCACCTCGCTCATCGTGTTCGCGATCTCGTTGCAGTCGAACCGCATCGCCAGGATCGCGTTCGCGCCCATCTGCTGGGCCATCTGGCACATCCGCATCACGGCGACGTGCCGCGACTCGGCCAGCATCTGGGTGTACTCCGGCACCTCGCCACCACCGAGCGAGCGGAAGCTGGCGGTGAAGTTCGAGCCGAAGTCCCGGCTCCGGACCGTCAGCCCGAACACCTCGCCGAACACCTTCTCCGCGGCGAACCCGGGCAGGTCGTTCATCGTCGACACCAGCACCGGGTACGGCGAACCGGCCGGCGCCACGTGCGGCACGTTGGACTGCCGCACCGGCTGGTAGTTGCCGGGCGCGTGACCGTACCCCTGCTGCGGCGGGCCCTGCTGGTACCCCTGCTGCGGCGGCGGGCCCTGCTGGTACCCCTGCTGCGGCGGCGGGGCGTACCCGGGCGGCGGTCCCTGCTGGTATCCGCCCTGCTGCGGCGGGTACGGCGGCTGGTTCGGGTTCGGGGGGAATGGCTGGTTCATGGGGCCATCCTCGCAGGCACCGGCCCCTCATCGCGGGAAGACCTGGAACTCGTGCAGCGAGTACCCGTACGACGTCGCCCGCTGCGTCCCGACCACCCGCACGTACCGCGCCTGGACCGGGGCGAACCGGGCCACCTCCTGACCACCGTCCCCGTTGCTCCGGGCAAACACCTGCTGCCAGTTCACGTTGTCCCGGGACACTTCGACCCGGTACTGCCGCGCGTACGCCGACTCCCACTGCAGCACCGCCCGGCCAATGGTCTTCTCGGCGCCGAGATCCACCTTGAGCCACTGTGGATCGGACCAAGCGCTCGCCCACCGCGTCTTCGGATCCCCGTCCACCGCCTTCGCCGGCGGGTACGAGCCGAGCAGCCCGCTCTCGTAACTGCTCGCCGTCGCCGGCCGGCCCGCGGCGAGGTTGCTCACGTCGTCACCCCGGCGCGCCGGGAACTCGATCACCTGCTGGTACGTCGGCCGGTTCACCCACGCCATCCGGTCCTGGGTGATGCCGCCCATCGGCTGGTGCACGATCTGGTCCGCGCAGAACTGGTCCCCGGCGGCGCAGTCGGCCGTCGCCGGATAGGTGCTCGCCGCGGGCACCTGGAGCGCGGCCGCGAGGGAGTCGGCGAGGACGGTCCGGCACGAGGTGAGCGAACCACCGCCGCAGTACGTGACCGGTTGCGGCGTCGCGACCGGATCGCCGAGGACCTTGCGCAGATCCCGCTGGACGAAGCCCCACCATCCGTTCTGGAAGGCGGACCCCTGGGCGCCGGGCCGTTCGTCGATCTTCTGCGTGTGCACGAGCGCGTCGTACAACTCGGCACCGAGACCGGACCGGAACTGGGCCGGGACGAGCAACGGCCACCACGCGTCGAGAATGCGGATCGCCTCGGCGTGGTCGTACGTCTTGGACGCCTCGTTCGGTGTCCTGCGGTGGCCGCCGGCCTGCTGCCACACAGTGAGCTTGGCGACCGCGTCCGAGAGCGCCGGATCGGTGATCGGTGCACTCTTCAGCACCCGGAGCAGGTAAGGAAGGACCTGGTCGGCGCGCAGGTCGACGGTGGAGGCGTCCTCCATCGCCTCGACCAACCGGCCGCGGGTGAACTTCTGCCCGGCCCCGATCACGGCCTCGATCCGGTCGTCGAGCGGCTGGCTGCGGTACACCGAGTTGTAGCCGAAGTTGCCGTCCGCGGCCGAGAACCCGGGCGCCTGCTTGTTGTTCCAGCTGGTCAGGTAGTCCTGGTTCACCACCTGCGGGTGCTCGTCCGGCGGCGTGTACGTGGCCCGGTTCGTCCCCGGGTCCCAGCCCTGCCACTCGTAACTGCTCCAGGTCGGCAGGTCCGGATCGGCGCCGGTCGCGCGGACCGGGTTGTCGCCGGAGTTGAAGTACGCGATGTCGGTCTTGTCGGTGTAGAACCAGTTGAACGTGTAGCCGATGTTCGACGCCGCGTCCTGGAAGTCCGCGGCCGAGTGGATCGCGTCCGGGTCGTTGAACAGCATGAACCCGAGCGCCGACCCGGCCTCGTTGCCGTACGTGGACCGGTTCCTCGTGAACAGCACCGGCCGCCCGCCGACGGTCCCCCGATGCGTGACGATCCCGTACTTGGTGCGCTGGGCAACCAACGTGTAGGAGCCGGCCGGTTCGGACGAGCCGAGGCTGGCGTACCACGCGTTGTGCCGCTCCAGCTTCTCGATCGGCAGACACTGGTCCCGGAACAGGTAGTGCGTGGACGCCTTGGTCGGCGTACCGCCGCCCGGTTCGCACAACGGCACGGCGTACGTGTCGGTGATGTCCTGACCGGCGGACGTGGCGCTCCACGAGTAGTCGGCGCCGCGACCGATCAACGTGTAGAAGTTCAGCCCGGCGAACGCGACGCCCCGGGAACTGACGCCGGGTCCCTGCAGCTCCTGGCGCAACAGCAACTGCGGCGCGAAGTACGAGGTCTGCGGGCCGTAGACGGCGATCGGGTTGCCGCTCTCGGTGTGGTCGCCGGAGACGAGCAGCGCGTTCGACATCCCCTTCGACCCGAAGCCCTCGGGGAACACGCCCCCGTCGAAGATCCCGCGCAACGCCTCCTTGCCCTGCTTCTTCATCGGCGGCGTGACACTGCTCTTCGGACGTGCGGCCTTCTTACCCGCGGTACCGGTCTGGTCGACCACGGTCGGCTCGGGCGTCACCGACCCGCGATCGGGCAACGCGCGGCCGGCCGGATTCGGACCGGTCGTGCCGTACGGGAAGGTGGCGCCGTTGTGCACGGTGGTGTTGGCCTCCGGGTCGTTCTGCGATCGGAAGGACTCCCAGACCTCGGTGCCCTGGGCAACGCCGTACTTGGCCTGCGCCTCCAGCAACGCCAACGCGGACGCCATCTCACCGCCACCACCGGTCCCGAAGATCCCCGCGACCACGGCCGCCGTGGCGACCACGTCGGTGACCTTCCACGGCTGCGGGGTCGGCAGACCGAGGGCGATGTACTCACCGGGGTACGCGATGCCGACCGTGGCGATGTAGTGGTTCACCCCGTCGACCCAGGCCTGGATGTCCTTCTGCATCTTCAGCCCGTCGGCCCCGTACCGCTCGTCGGCGTCGTCGAACTGCCGCTGCAACTCCGCCTCGGTGTACGGCGCCGTCTGCCAGAACTCCTGCTCGAACGCACGGTTGCCCGCGGCCCCACCCGCGAACGGCGTCAGCTGCCCCCGGCCGAGATGGCGGAACACGTCCATCACGAACAACCGGTCCTGCGCCCCGGCGTACCCGGCACCGAACATCGTCCCCTCGCGGGTCGTCCCGGTGATGTGCGGAATGCCACGCGACTTGTCCCGGACGACGGTGACGTCCGCGCGCGGTTTCACGGTGCTCGCGACGTCGTCGGGACGGACGCCGAAGGAGGAGTCGTCGAAGTACCCGGCGAGCCCTTCGTCGGTGATACCGGCCGAGTTCCACACCAGCCGCTCGTACGGTTTCACGGTGTCGGAGAAATGCGGTGGGCGAACCCCGAATCCCTTGAAAAGAAGGAGATCCGTGAAGGTGGCGTTGCCGTTCTGGCCGGGTGGGACGATGTCCGCGCACTGCCCGACGCAGTAGTCCGGTGGCGGCACGGCTCGTGGTTGCGCGACGGACTGCGATGGAACGGCGAGGCCGGCGGTCAGTACGGCTCCGATGGCGAGCACGGCAACGGTCTTGCGGGACGGGCGGGGCAGCACGGGGTCCTCCCTCACGACTCGGGGCAGAGCGATGACGGCAGGGGAATGCTCGAAAACTGAGAATGACTCACCAGTAGCTTGGGGTCAAGAGCTGCCCGCGTGGCGCGCCGAAAACCGACAACCCGGCCTTTCACATTCCTTCCCCACCGGGACTTCCAGGTCGCGGCAACCGGTTGCGGTCAATCTCTCGCCAATGACGGTGGGTCACCACTAATGTGATCAAAACCATGAGCATCCATGAGCGGCACCGGTTGAGTGTTGTGGTCAACGCGCGAGGGACGTTCACTCCCCTCGGGGTGTCGCGAAGCTCGGCCGGGGTGGCCGCTGCGGTCGCGGAGGCGTTGCCCGAGTTCTTCGTGATGGACGAGCTCGGGGACCGGGCGAGCGAAGCGATCGCGCATGCCACCGGCGCCCAGGCCGGTGCGGTCGTGCACTGCACCGCGGCCGCGATCACGGTGGCCGTGGCGGCCTCGATGGCGGGCACCGAACCCCGCCGGATCGCGATGCTGCCGGACGCCCGGGACATGCACAACCGCGTCGTCCTGCCGGCCGTGCATGTCGTCGACTACGGCCAGTCCAACCTCCAGGCGGTCCGGCTGTCGGGAGCGCAGGTCGTGCTCGCCGGCGACGAAACCCGTTGCACCATTGACGATCTGGACGAGGCGCTCGACGGCCCGGACGTGACGTGCCTGCTGCTGACGTCCTCGCGCCTGACCGACGGCGAGCCGCTCGACCTGACCGCCGCGGTCCGTGCCGCGCACCGCCGCGGAGTACCGGCGATCATCGACGGAGCGGCCCAGCTCCCCCGGACGGCGGACCTGCTCGCCACCGGTGCGGACCTGGTGCTGGTGAGCGGGCAGAAGTACCTCGCGTCGCCGACGGCCGGGCTGATCTGCGGGACGCGGTCGCTGGTCCAGGCGGTCCGGGCCCAGGAACGCGGCATCGGGCGCGGGATGAAGCCGACCAAGGAAGCCGTCATCGGTGTCCTCACCGCCCTCGAGGAGTGGCAGGCGATGGACCGGGCCAAGTGGGAGGCGGACCAGGACGCGAAGGTCAGTTCCTTTGTCCGCAAGGCGAACGAGCTCCCCGGCATCGTCGCCGAGATCCTGCCGGACCCGACCGGGCTGCCGTTGTCGCGTGCCCTGGTCAAGGTGACCCACGCCGAGCGGGTGGCGACCGAGCTGGAGGCGGGCTCGCCGCCGATCTACGTGATCACCGACCGCCAGGCCGACGACGAACTCGTCCTCGAACTGGTCCCGCTGGACCCCGACGAGATCACCCTCATCCTCACCCGCCTGACCGCGATCACCACCCCCACCTAACCCCCTCCCCCTCCCCGCCCCGGCCGCCCCGCCCCGCCCCCGCAGACGCATCTCAGGGGTTAACCCAAGGACTTGCGGGTTGGCCCACCGGATTTCGGTGGGCCAACCCCTGCCTTCGTGGGTTAACCCCTGAGATGGTTGCCGTGTGTCGGCGGGAACTGGCTAATGCTTAGCGCTGGTAGGAGCGGCTGCCGCCGTCGGAACGGTTGTTGTCGCGGCGCTGGCCGTAGCCACCGCGGTCCGACCTGCGCCGGTCGCCGCCCCGGCCCTCGAAGCTGCGACCGCCCGGACGGCCGCTGCCGAACCGCTTGCCGCCCTTGCCGAAGCTCTTCGGCTTAGGGGCCGGAGGCAACGTCACCGGCGTACCGGACGGCTTGCTGCCACCGGTCAGCTCGGTCACCAGGTGGTCGCCCGGACGGGCCCGGACCGGCGAGGCCTCGACCCCGGCGGACTCGGCCAGCCGGATCATCCCGCGCCGCTGGTGCGGCAGGACGAGCGTGACCACGGCACCCTTGCCACCGGCCCGCGCGGTCCGGCCGGCCCGGTGCAGGTAGTCCTTGTGGTCCGCCGCCGGGTCCGCCTGGACGACCAGGCCGACGTCGTCGACGTGGATGCCGCGGGCCGCGACGTCCGTGGCCACGAGCACCGGTACCAACCCGTCCTTGAACTGGTCCAGCGTCCGGTTCCGCGCACCCTGGGTCAGGCCGCCGTGCAACGCGGCCGCCATCACGCCGCGGTCCCGCAACTGGGTGGCGACGCGATCGGCGCCCAGCTTGGTCCGGACGAAGACGATGGTGCGGCCGTCGCGGCTGGCCAGCTCGGCCGTCAGCGACTGCTTGTGCCCCGGCTCGATGACGAGCAGGTGGTGCTCCATCGTGGTGACCGCGGCCTGCGCCGCGTCGGTCGAGTGCACGACCGGGTCCTTCAGGTACGTCTTCACGATGGTGTCGACGTCGTTGTCCAGGGTCGCCGAGAACAGCAGCCGCTGGCCCTCCGCCGGGGTCATGTCGAGCAGCGTGGTGACGGCCGGCATGAAGCCCATGTCGCACATGTGGTCGGCCTCGTCGAGGACGGCCACCTCTACCGCACCGAGGTCGGCCGCGCCCTGCTCGCACAGGTCGATCAGCCGGCCCGGCGTCGCGATCAGCAGGTCGACCCCGCGCCGGAGCGCGTCGATCTGCTTCGGGTACGGCAGGCCGCCGGCGATCAGCTTGATCGACACGTTCATCACGTGCGCGAGCGGCTCGAGCGCGTCGTGCACCTGCATCGCCAGCTCACGCGTCGGCACCAGCACCACGCCCCGCGGCCGGCGCGACTCGGTCCGGCCACCGGCCAGCCGCATCAGCGTCGGCAGGCCGAAGCCCAGCGTCTTCCCGGACCCGGTCTGGCCGCGGCCGAGCACGTCCTTGCCGGCCAGCGCGTCCGGGATGGTGGCGGCCTGGATCGGGAACGGCGAGGTGATGCCGTCCCGGGCCAGCCGCTGCACCAGCCGCGGCGCCAGCCCGAGCTCGGCGAACTTGTTGCCCTCAGCAACTTCGCCGAGGTCGACCGGCTGCTCGTCACGCACCGGCGCCGGACGCTCGTCCCGCCGGTCGTCCCGGTTGAAGCTGCGGCGGTCGTCGCGCTGGTACCCCGGCCGGTCGTCGCGGCCGAAGCTGCGGCGGTCGTCGCGGTTGTAGGTCTTGCGGTCGTCGCGGCCGTTGGAGCCACGGTCGTCGCGCTGGTACGCCGGACGGTCGCTGCGCTGGTACCCACCGCGGTCGTCCCGGTTGAAGCTCCGGCGGTCGTCCCGCTGGTACCCCGGCCGGTCGTCGCGGTTGAAGCTACGACGGTCGTCGCGCTGGTACCCACCGCGGTCGTCCCGGTTGAAGCTACGACGGTCGTCGCGGCCGTTGGAGCCACGGTCGTCGCGCTGGTACGCCGGACGGTCGGTGCGCTGGTACCCACGGTCGTCGCGCTGGTACCCGCGGTCGCCGGAGGAGTTCGCGCGCTCGGCGCGGTAGCCCTTCACCGGGCGGTCGCCGCGCCGGTCGTAGCCGTTGTCGCGGCGGTCGTAGCTCTTGCCGTCCCGGGATCCCCGGTCGGAGTACTGGCTGGGTCCGCCCCGGCGGTCGCCGCGGACGGTGTCGTCGCGCACGTCACCGCGCGCCTGGGGCTCGGCAGCCGCGGCGGCGGCCATCCGCTCGCCGTAGGACTGGGTCTGGAACTTCTTGTGCCGCGGCTTCTTCACCCGGCCGTCGGCCCCGGTGCCGTCGGCCGACTGGTACTGCTCCTGGTCGTGCTGGGACACGCAAACTCTCTCTCAACGTCACGGCCCGATGCCGGATCGGCGCCCACACACGAGCACCGGCCACGAAACATGGCCGGTCGAACGAACAGGGCAGGAGATTGGCATCGACCTGCGGGTGCTATCGCGTTGCACCCATGTCGTCGGGGAACATCAGCCGGATGCTGAAACCGACGGGTCGGAGCGCCTGGGAAAATCTCTGGTGACGCGACTCGCGCACCGACCCGAAAAGTATACCCCGAGCCGGCGCGGCCCTTGACCACGGACGGCCCCCTGCACAAGACCCGGCCGTGTGACCCGTACCACGTCCGCCCGGCCGTCGCGCCGATCTTCAAGCTCGCTTCAGGTCTTGTCCGGCCGTCCTAGGGTGGCGGTATGGCGCAGGAAAACGTTCCCAGCAAGGATCACTGGCTCTCGATCGGGGAGATCGCCGGCCGATCCGGGGTGGCCGCGTCGGCGCTGCGGTTCTACGAGGACCAGGGCCTGATCGCCTCCCGGCGCACGTCGGGGAACCAGCGGCAGTACCAGCGCAGCACGTTGCGGCGGATCGCGTTCGTGCAGGCGGCCCAGCGGGTCGGGCTGGCGCTGGCCGAGATCAAGCAGGCGCTGGACTCGCTGCCGGACGACCGGACCCCGACCCGCGCCGACTGGGCCCGGCTGTCGAAGTCCTGGCGGAGCCGGCTGGACCAGCGGATCACCGAGCTCGAGCGGCTGCGCGACGACCTGGACGGTTGTATCGGCTGCGGCTGCCTGAGCCTGCAGCGGTGCAATCTCTACAACAAGGCGGACCGGCTGGCCGAGCGTGGACCCGGTGCCCGCATCCTGAACGTCGGCATACCCGGCGAGTTATGAGTGTCATAGAACGGCTCGCGCCGAACGCGGGTTAACCCCCGAGTTTCGCGCGATCTGCTGACGCCGCCCGGCCTGGCTTGGCACCATCGGCGATCTGTAGCGCCCAGTAATCCGCTGGTCGCTTTCCGCCACAGATCCGGAGTGAGGCCCTCCATGTCGCATCGCCGTATCCTGAGCTCGCTGGCCGGTCTGGCCGCAGCGGCGCTGGCCGTCCCCGCCTTCGCCGCCACCTCTGCCGCCCAGACCCCGGCGGCCGAGGCCCCCGCCACCTCCACCCCGTCCTCGATCGCCGCGTACACCGGGTCGCCGCAGGACGAGGCCGCCACCAAGGCGTTCTACCAAGCCGTGCTGAAGTCGGCCAAGGCGAAGCAGGCCAAGGCGGCGAAGGCCGGCCAGAAGCTCGACGCCGTCACGGTCACCTACGCCGTCGACGCCCCGACCTTCGCGTCCCAGATCAGCGGCAGCACGTCGATCTGGAACTCCTCGGTCGGCAACGTGACCCTCGTCGAGGGCAGCAACTACGACTTCTACTACACCGAGGGCAACGACCCGCGCGGTTCGTACGCGTCCACCGACGGCCACGGCCGCGGGTACATCTTCCTGGACTACGCGCAGGCCCAGCAGTACGACCCGCTCCGGATCACCGCGCACGAGACCGGTCACGTCCTCGGCCTGCCGGACCACTACACCGGCCCGTGCTCCGAGCTGATGTCCGGCGGCGGCCCCGGCCCGTCCTGCACCAACCCGAACCCGGACGCCAACGAGCGCGCCCGCGTCGACCAGCTCTGGGCGAACGGCTTCACCAAGCGCTGATCCCGAGCTGACCCAAGCCTCCGGCTCGGGACCGCCCGGCAGGGGACGGTTCCGGGCCGGAGTCGGTTCCACCGCACCACTCCCGCCCCTCCGACCGACGGACGTGCCTCCCGCCCCCGGGCACGTCCGTCACCGGGTCAGCGGACCGGGCCGGTCGTGCCGCGGACGACGAGTTCGGGGCGGAAGAGGAACTCCGTGTGCGGGGTCGCGTGGCCGCGGACCTCTTCGAGGAGGGACTGGACCGCGGCCAGGGCCATCGCCTGGACCGGCTGGCGGACCGTGGTCATCGGCGGGTCGGTGAACTCCATCATCGGGGCGTCGTCGTAGCCGACCACGGAGACGTCGGCCGGGACCGACAGGCCGCGCCGGCGGACCGCGCGGATCACGCCGAGCGCCATCATGTCGGAGCCGCAGACGAGCGCGGTCACGCCGGCGTCGAGCAACCGCTGGGCCGCGGCCGCCCCGCCTTCCACGCCGAACATGCTCAGTTCGGTCAGCTCGTCCACGTCCGTGTCGGACAACCCGAGCTGCGCCTTCATGGCGGTCCGGAACCCGGCCAGCTTGCGCTGCACCACGATGAACCGCTCCGGCCCGGAGGCGAACCCGATCCGCCGGTGCCCGAGCGCGACCAGGTGGGACACGGCCAGCTCGGTCGCGGCCGACTCGTCGGAGGAGATGAAGGGCGCCTCCACCCCGGGCAGCCAGCCGTTCACGAACACCACCGGCAGGTTCCGCTCGACCAGGGCCTGGTACCCGGCGTGGTCGGCGCCGGTGTCCGCGTGCAGGCCGGAGACGAAGATGATGCCGGAGACGCCGCGTTCGAGCAGCATCTCGACGTACTCCTCCTCGGTCGCACCGGCCGGGGACTGGGTACACAGCACCGGGGTGAAGCCGCGCTGGGACAGGGCGGACTCGATCACCTGCGCGAACGCGGGAAAGATCGGGTTGATCAGCTCCGGCATCACCAGCCCGATCAGGCCGGCCGAGCGGCGCCGCAACCGGGTCGGCCGCTCGAAGCCGAGCACGTCCAGCGCGGTCAGGACCGCCTGCCGGGTGTCCTCGGCCACCCCTGGTTTGCCGTTCAGCACCCGCGAGACCGTCGCCTCACTGACCCCCGCCTTGGCCGCGATGTCCGCCAGCCGCGCTCTGCTGCTCACGGCGTGCCACCCTACCTACCGGCCCTGATTCTTGCAGCAAGAGATTGCAAGATCTTGCAGACTCAGACCGCTCAGAGCTGTCCACAACGTGAACAGTACGGACACTTCACACGCCGTACACCTTGTCAGGACGAGCGGGGCAGGTCAGGATGTGTGCACCCCCGCCCGGGGGCCTTTACTACGGATCGTCCGGCACGTTCCTGCCGGTGAAGGGATGTAATCGTCATGGCCACTGTGTCTTTCAAGGCGGCGACCCGGGTGTACCCCGGCTCCGAGACCCCCGCCGTCGACAAGCTCAACCTCGAGATCGAGGACGGCGAGTTCATGGTGCTCGTCGGCCCGTCGGGTTGCGGTAAGTCCACCTCGCTCCGGATGCTCGCCGGCCTCGAAGAGGTCAACGAGGGCTCCATCTACATCGGCGACCGCGACGTCACGCACCGTCCGCCGAAGGAGCGGGACATCGCGATGGTGTTCCAGAACTACGCGCTCTACCCGCACATGTCGGTCGCCGACAACATGGGCTTCGCGCTGAAGATGCAGGGTGTCTCCAAGGAGGACCGGGCCAAGCGGGTGCAGGAAGCCGCCAAGCTGCTCGGCCTGGAGGAGTACCTGGACCGCAAGCCGAAGGCGCTGTCCGGTGGTCAGCGTCAGCGGGTCGCCATGGGCCGCGCCATCGTGCGTAACCCGCAGGTCTTCCTGATGGACGAGCCGCTGTCGAACCTCGACGCCAAGCTGCGGGTGCAGACCCGTACGCAGATCGCCGAGCTGCAGCAGCGTCTCGGTGTCACCACCGTCTACGTCACCCACGACCAGGTCGAGGCCATGACGATGGGCGACCGGGTGGCGGTGCTCAAGGACGGTCTGCTCCAGCAGGTCGACACGCCGCTGAACCTGTACGACCACCCGAAGAACAAGTTCGTGGCCGGCTTCATCGGCTCGCCCGCGATGAACCTGCTGACCGCGGACATCGCCGAGGGTGGCGCCAAGGTCGGCGACTACATCATCCCGATCGAGCGCTCGGTGCTGTCGAAGGCCGGCAACGACTCGACCCTGACCGTCGGGGTTCGCCCGGAGGCCTTCAAGGTCGCCGACGAGGGCCTGCCGGTGAAGGTCGCCGTCGTCGAGGAGCTCGGCGCCGACGCGTACCTGTACGGCACCGCGGAGCACAACAACGAGCACCAGCAGATCGTGGCGCGCATCGACGCCCGGATGCCGGTCGAGAAGGGCTCGACGGTCCGCCTGGCCGCCGTCCCGGAGAAGCTGCACCTGTTCTCCACCTCGACCGAGGAGCGTCTGACGGCCTGATCCGCCGCACCGCGTGACGCCGGCCCCGCAGTGGTTCGCCACTGAGGGGCCGGCGTTTTTCGTCGGTACTAGTTGACGTCGCGGCGAGCGAAGACGACGCCGCCCAGCAGGACCAGGACGACGGCGAGCACCCCGAGGTACCAGGCGCCGTGCTCGAACGAGAGCGTCTTCTCGATCGACGTGCAGGTGTACATCCCGTCGGACCCGGTCTGGCAGTTGTCCACCCAGTACCGGGTGTCGTGCTGCACCCAGGCGTCGATGTTCAGCCGCAGCAGCCACGGTTGCGCCTTGGTCAGGAAGCCGCCGAACACGCCCTCCACCAGGACGACGTACCCCATCGCGACCCCGATCGCGGCCGCCGTGTGCCGGAGCAGGACCCCGAGGACGCAGCCCAGCGCACCCGCGACCGCGGCGAGCGCGGCCGACCGTACCGCCGTCGCCAGCAGGTCGTTCCACTGGTCGGCCGAGGTCGCTGTCCCGTTGCCGACCGTCTCCACGATCAGGACCGTGCCACCGATCAGTACCGCGAGGACCGCGACCAGGAACGGCGCCATGCCGGTCACCATCCCGAGCAGCTTGCTGCCGTAGACGCGGGTCCGCCGTGGTTCGAACGTGAGCCAGTTGCCCAACGACCCAGAGCTGAACTCCGCGCCCACGAAGCTCGCCCCGATCAGGAACGCGGCCGCCGCCAGCAGGTACGACGAGCCGTGCAACAGCTCCGGCATCGTCTCGGCGAAGGTGAACCGGGGCCGGCCGAAGTCCGCCGGCTTCGGTTCGGGGAACGAGCAGAACTCCTCGATCGCCGGCTTCGGGTCCGGCGCGTTCGCGTAGTCGGTCTCGCACTGCGCCTTGTTCGCGGCGGCGTTGCTGACCCAGTCCTTGTGCGCCATCTCGAACTGCGCCTGCGCGGTCCGCAGTTCGGCGTCCGACAACGGCCGGGCACTGCGCCAGGTGGCGAACAGGAGCAGCCCGACGATCACCACGACGCCGGCGATTCCGATCAGGGTGAGCCGCCGGGCGTACAGCCGCCGCAGCTCGACCTTGGCCAGCCCGATCATCGGTGACCTCCGAGACCCTCGTCCGCGGTGAGCTGCAGGAACACCGACTCCAGATCGACCCGGACCGGGACCAGCTCGGAGACATACAGCTCGCGCCGCGCCAGCCGCCGGGTCACCTCGGCCGGCTCCTGCGCGCCGTCCACCAGCAGATGGTTGCCCTCGCTCCGTACCTTCAGCCCCGCCTCGGTGAGGATCCGGGCCGCCTCCTGAAGGTTGTCAACGGCAACCTTCACGGTGGTGCCGGTGGAACTGCCGAGGACCTCGGCCACGGTCCCGGACGCGAGCAGCCGACCGTGGCCGATGATCGACACGGTGTCGGCCACCTGTTCCACCTCGGCCAGGATGTGGCTGCTCACCAGCACGGTCCGGCCCTGGGCACCGAGGTCGCGCATGGTCTCGCGGATCTCCCGGATCCCGGCCGGGTCGAGGCCGTTCGTCGGTTCGTCGAAGATCAGCAGGTCGGGCTTCTTGAGCAGCGTCGCCGCGATCGCCAGCCGCTGCTTCATCCCGAGCGAGTAGGTCCGGAACTTGTCCTTGCCGCGCTCCCCCAGTGAGGTCTCGGCCAGCACCTCGCCGACCCGGCCGCGCGGCGCCCCGATCGCGTCGGCGAGCAGCTCGAGGTTCTTCCGCCCGGTGAAGGCCGGGAAGAACTTCGGCGACTCGACGATCGCGCCGACACGGGACACCACCGCCGGCAACCGCCGCGGAACCGGCTCGCCGAACACGGTCATCGTGCCCGCGTCGGCCCGGACCAGGCCGAGCAGCATCCGGATCGACGTGGTCTTGCCCGAGCCGTTCGGCCCGAGGAACCCGTGCACGCCACCGGCCGGTACGTCGAGATCCAGCCCCTCCACCGCGACCACCCGCCGGCCGCGCCGGGTGCGGTACGTCTTCCGCAGCCCGCGCGTACTGATCGCCAGCTCCGTCATGCCACCTCCTCCTGCTCACTGTCCGCTGGAAGACGCTCACCCTGACAGATTTGTTCGCGACCCGCGCGGAGGCGCTCCGGAAATTACCCCCACCCGGTATGGGCGGCGGGCTTGCGCTGGATACCCCAAGGGGGTAACTTCTGGGGTGTCGACATACCCCCATGGGGTAGCACGGAAGAGAGAAGGACCGCCATGACCACCCAGCAGGACCAGCAGCCGGGGCAGGACCGAACCGACGGCACCGCCGGCCACGTGCACGGCTACACGGCCGAGAAGTCCAGCCACCTGAAGCGGCTGCGCCGGATCGAGGGTCAGATCCGGGGCCTGCAGCGGATGGTCGAGGAGGACAAGTACTGCATCGACATCCTGACCCAGGTGTCGGCCGCGACCAAGGCGCTCCAGTCGTTCTCGCTGGAACTGCTGGACGAGCACCTGTCGCACTGCGTCGTCGAGGCCGCCCAGAGGGGCGGCGCGGAGGCCGAGGAGAAGGTCCGCGAGGCCTCCGACGCGATCGCCCGCCTCGTCCGCAGCTGATCCACCCCACGCACACCCTTTCCAGAAGGAGCCCGATATGACCACCACCACGTACTCCGTCAGCGGCATGACCTGCGGGCACTGCACCGCCGCCGTCACCGAGGAGATCAGCAAGCTGAGCGGCGTCCAGCAGGTCAGCATCGACCTGAACGCCGGCGGCACCTCCGCGGTGCACGTGACGAGCGAGTCCGCCCTCGAGGAGTCGGCCGTCCGGGAGGCCGTCGACGAGGCGGGCTACGAACTGGTCGCGTCATGAGCCGGGCTGTCGCACTCCGGCTCGGCGCGTTCGCCGGTGCGCTGGCGCTGGCGTTCGCCGGTGCGTTCGCGATCGGTTCCGCGGTCGACCCGGTCGCGGCAGCCGACCCGGCCCCGAAGGCGGAGAGCACCGGGATGGGCGAGATGGACGGTCCGGGGATGGGTGGCGACGAGCACGCCGACGAGCCCGGTACCGAGCAGGGCCACGGCGAGGGACACGGCGACCCGGCGGCGCAACCGCCCGGGCTCGCGGTGTCCCAGTCCGGGTACACGCTGGTCCCGGTGACCACGTTCTTCCAGCCGAAGAAGCAGGAGACGCTGCGGTTCGCGATCCACGGTCCGGACGGCAAGCCGGTCACGAAGTACACCGCGACCCACGAGAAGAACCTGCACCTGATCGCCGTCCGGCGGGACCTGTCCGGGTTCCACCACGTGCACCCGACGATGGCGGCCGACGGGACGTGGAGCATCCCGTTCACGTTCACCGCCGGTGGGACCTGGCGGTTGTACGCGGACTTCCAGCCCGCCGCCCTCGAGAAGCCGCTGACCCTCGGGACCGACGTGAACGTGTCCGGGCTGTACGTCCCGGTCCCGTTGAACGAACCGGCCGCGGTGAGCACCATCCACGGGTACGTCGTGACCCTGGCCGGGAAGCCGGCCGCCGGCAAGGAGGCCGAGCTGACCTTCACCGTGACCAAGGACGGCAAGCCGGTCACCGACCTGCAGCCGTACCTCGGCGCCTTCGGGCACCTGGTGTCCCTGCGCAGCGGCGACCTCGCCTACCTGCACAACCACCCGGCGCAGACCGCGAAGGCGGGCCAGAAGGGCGGACCGGGGATCTCCTTCGGCACCACCTTCCCGACCGCGGGGACGTACAGCCTGTTCCTGGACTTCCAGCACGCGGGCGCGGTCCACACGGCCGAGTTCACCGTCGAGGTGGACGCCGACGGGACCGAGATCGTCCCGCCGACCGAACTGCCCCGGGCCACCCCGACCCACGCCAGTACGCCCCACGGCCACTCCTGAAAGGAGGCACACACATGACGACCCCGGAATCGGGCCAGTCCGTCGAGCTGATCATCGGTGGCATGACGTGCGCTTCCTGCGCGGCCCGGGTGGAGAAGAAGCTGAACCGGATGGACGGCGTCACCGCCACGGTGAACTACGCCACCGAGAAGGCCAAGGTCACCTACCTCGACGGGATCAGCACCGACGACCTGGTGGCCACCGTCGAGGCGACCGGGTACACCGCGGCGCTGCCCGCCCCGGCTGTTGCTGACAGCAACGAATCGGGCGAGCCGGCCGACGAGCTGAAGCCGTTGCGGGAGCGGCTGATCACCAGCATCGTGCTCGCCGTCCCGGTCATCGCGCTCGGCATGATCCCCGCACTGCAGTTCGACTTCTGGCAGTGGGCCTCGCTGACACTGGCGGCGCCCGTCGTCACCTGGGCGGCCTGGCCGTTCCACAAGGCGGCCTGGACGAACCTGCGGCACGGTGCCGCGACGATGGACACGCTGATCTCGCTCGGCGTGGTCACCTCGTTCGTCTGGTCGGTGTACGCGCTGTTCCTCGGCGGGGCCGGCGAGCCCGGGATGAAGATGCCGTTCACGCTGATCCCGTCCAGGGGCGGCGGCGCCGAGGAGATCTACCTCGAGGTCGCGGCCGGGGTCACCACGTTCATCCTGGCCGGTCGGTACTTCGAGGCGCGGGCGAAGCGTCGCTCCGGGGCGGCCCTGCGCGCCCTGCTCGAACTGGGCGCCAAGGACGTCGCCGTCCTGCGCGGTGGCGTGGAGCAGCGGATCCCGGCCGACCAGCTCGTCGTCGGCGACGAGTTCGTGGTCCGGCCGGGCGAGAAGATCGCCACCGACGGCGTGATCGTCACCGGCAGCAGTGCCGTGGACGCGTCGATGCTGACCGGCGAGTCGGTGCCGGTCGAGGTCGGCGAGGGCGATGCCGTCGTCGGCGCGACCGTGAACGCGGGCGGCCGGCTGGTCGTCCGGGCCACCCGGGTCGGCGCGGACACCCAGCTCGCGCAGATGGCACGGCTGGTCGAGGACGCGCAGAACGGCAAGGCCGCGGTGCAGCGGCTGGCCGACCGGATCTCCGCGGTGTTCGTGCCAATCGTGATCGGGCTGGCGCTGGGCACGCTCGGGTTCTGGCTCGGCAACGGGTCCGCGGCGGAGGTCGCGTTCACGGCGGCCGTCGCGGTACTGATCATCGCCTGCCCGTGCGCCCTCGGCCTGGCCACGCCGACCGCGTTGCTGGTCGGGACCGGACGCGGGGCCCAGCTGGGCATCCTGATCAAGGGTCCCGAGGTGCTCGAGTCCACTCGCCGCGTCGACACCGTCGTGCTGGACAAGACCGGCACGGTGACCACCGGCCGGATGGAGCTCGCCGACGTGCTGCTGGCCGACGGCGAGGAGCGCGCCGAGGTACTGCGGCTGGCTGGCGCCCTGGAGCACTCCAGCGAGCACCCGATCGCGCAGGCCGTCGCCCGGGCCGCCGCCGACGAGACCGGCAAGCTGCTCGAGGTCGAGGACTTCGGCAACGTCGAGGGACTCGGGGTGCAGGGCATCGTCGACGGTCACGCCGTCCTGGTCGGCCGGGTCCGGTTGCTGGAGGAGTGGAGCCAGTACCTGCCCGACGACCTGGCCCACGCCAAGGAGCACGCCGAGGCCGAGGGCAGTACGGCGGTCGCCGTCGGCTGGGACGGCAAGGCGCGGGCAGTGCTCGTCATCGCCGACACCGTGAAGCCGAGCTCGGCCGAGGCGGTCCGGCAACTGAAGGACCTCGGGCTGCGGCCCGTCCTGCTCACCGGCGACAACGAGGCGGTCGCTCGCAAGGTGGCCGCGGAGGTGGGCATCGACGAGGTGATCGCCGAGGTCCTGCCGGCCGACAAGGTGGACGTGGTGAAGCGGCTGCAGAGCGAAGGCCGCGTGGTCGCGATGGTCGGCGACGGCGTGAACGACGCGGCCGCCCTGGCCCAGGCCGACCTCGGCCTGAGCATGGGCACCGGGACCGACGTGGCGATCGAGGCCAGCGACCTGACCCTGGTCCGCGGCGACCTCCGCGCCGCCGCGGACGCGATCCGCCTCTCCCGCCGCACCCTGGCCACGATCAAGGGCAACCTGTTCTGGGCCTTCGCCTACAACGTGGCCGCCCTGCCGATCGCGGCAGCCGGCCTCCTCAACCCCATGCTGGCCGGCGCAGCCATGGCCTTCAGCTCAGTCTTCGTCGTCACCAACAGCCTCCGCCTCCGCCGCTTCCAGCCCCTCACCGGCTCAGGTGTGGCCGTTCGGGCACAGTCGGAGAAGTGACCGAACGACAACATTCCCGATTGTGGCCGTTCGACAACATTTGCTAATGTTGTCGAACGGCCACATCATGAAGGGTGCACATGGAGGTCCATACCGTCCGTGACCTGGGCGCAGCCGTCCGGCAGGCGCGCCGCCGGCGAGGGATGAGCCAGGCGGAGCTCGCGGAACTCGCCGGCGTCTCGCGGGAATGGCTGGTGCGCCTCGAACAGGGCCACCCTCGACTTGAGGCCCAGCTCGTCCTCGACGCACTCGCGGCAGTCGGGCTGACGGTCCTGACGACGAGCACGGAGCAACCGGCCGAGGACACGGTCGAGGCAACCTGGGACGACCTGCTGTCCGGCCTGTCACGGAGAACCGCCAACCACGATCCAGCTCAGGGTGAGGACACCACCACCGGAGAGGATCGAGAAGATGGCTGAGGAACACCTGATCATCTATCTCGACGGCCGCCAGGTGGGAACACTCACGCAGAACGCGCAAGGCCGGTTGGCCTTCGACTACCTCGACGAGTACCGAGCCGAATCCACCGGAGCGCCGCTGTCGCTTTCGATGCCAAAGGCCATCAAGTCGCACCGCCACAAGGCGGTTTCGGCCTTTACCGTCGGGCTGCTCCCGGACAGTGAGGCCGCGCTGCAGCGGCTCGGCCGCAAGTACGGAGTCTCGGCCAACAACCCGTTCGCCCTCCTACGCCAGATCGGCAGAGACGCCGCGGGCGCGGTTCAGGTACTACCGGAGGACCACGCTTGCCCTGACGCCGCCACGCGACAAGGGGACGTCGAATGGCTCGACGCGACGGCGATGGAGCAGACGCTCACCGAGCTGGCCAGAAGCCCGGAGACCTGGGACGCCGGCCGCAACGCCGGGCGCTGGAGTCTCGCCGGCGCCCAGAGCAAGATCGCGCTCTTCCGCTCCGACGAAGGACGCTGGGGCATCCCGCTCGACTCCACGCCGACCACGCACATCCTCAAGCCGTCGATGCCGAACTACCAAGGACACCACCTCAACGAGCATCTCTGCCTCCGAGCGGCCCAGCTGTGCGGACTCGCGGCGGCGAACACCGAACTGCTCGCCGGCGACAACTACGAGGTACTCATCTCCCAGCGGTACGACCGGGTCCAGCAGAACGGCCGCTGGCGGCGGCTTCATCAGGAGGACCTGTGCCAGGCGCTCGCCGTCCAGCCCAGTAAGAAGTACCAGTCCGACGGTGGCCCCGGAGTGAGCGAGATCGGCAAGCTGCTCACGACGAACAGTCCTCGCTCGTCTCGCCCGGACAACACGCGCCGGATGTTCGACGCTCTCGTCTACAACGTCGCGATCGCCGCGACCGACGCGCACGCCAAGAACTTCTCGGTACTCCTCGGCGCTCGTGACATCCGCCTGGCGCCCCTGTACGACATGGCGTCGATCCTCCCCTACGATCGCGAACCCGGTCCGCAGTCCGCGATGAAGATCGGCCGGACCTGGGATCTCGGCCAGGTCACCGACAAGGACTGGGCGATCGTCGGAGCACGCCTCGCCATCCCCGAGGACGAGTCGGTCGCCCGCGCGCGGGACCTCCGCGCACGAGTACCAGAGGTGTTCGCCCAGGCCGCGGAAGAGCCTGCTGTCCCGGCCAGACTACGTCCCAGAGCTCAGTGGATCGCCGAGTTGATCGCCGCCAATATCGACGGCCGCCGCGATCGCTGGGGACGGCTGGATGTTCCTGCCTGGCAAGAACCCTGAGCGAAGCCTCCGGCCTTCGGTCAGTGGAGCCAGGCGGTGGTGTCGGTGGGGACGTGGCCTTGGTCGAGGGGGGCGCTGGTGAGGAGGACTTCCTTGTGGGGTGGGAGGGGGATGGGGTCGGGGGTGAGGTTGACGAGGCAGTGCAGGCCTGAGTCGCGGGTGAAGGCGAGGGTGCCGGGGGTGGAGTTCTGCCAGGTCAGGGTGCCGTCGCCGAGGTGGGTTCGGCGGAGCTGGAGGGCTTCGCGGTAGAGGGTGAACATCGAGTTCTGGTCGGCGCGCTGGGACTCGACGGTGAGGTTCTTCCAGTCGGCGGGTTGCGGGAGCCACGGGGTACCGGCGCCGAAGCCGAACGGGGGTTCCTGGCCGGACCACGGGAGCGGGACCCGGCAGCCGTCGCGGCCGCGGTCGGTACCGCCGGAGCGGGCGAAGATCGGGTCCTGCAACAGGTCGTCGGGGAGGTCCTCCACCTCGGGCAGGCCGAGCTCCTCGCCCTGGTAGACGTACAGACCACCCGGTAACGCCATCGCGAGCAACGCGGCCGCGCGGGCCCGGCGTTCACCGAGGACCGGGTCGGTCGGCATCCCGTGCTTGCGGTCCTGGTGGGAGAACGACGTGTCCGGCCGGCCGTACTTGGTGACCGGGCGGGTGACGTCGTGGTTCGACAGGACCCAGGTCGGCGGGGCGCCGATCGGGACGTGGGTGGTCAGGGTCAGGTCGATCGACGCGCGCAACTCGTCCGCGTCCCACGGCCGGGACAGGAAGTCGAAGTTGAACGCGGTGTGCATCTCGTCCGGGCGCAGGTAGAGCGCGAACCGTTCCTGGTCCGGCATCCACATCTCGCCGACCAGGAAGCGGTCCTGGTACTCGTCGGTGATCGCCCGCCAGCCCCGGTACACCTCGTGCACCTCGTCGTGGTCCGTGTACGACTCCTCGACGCTGGCCAGGTCCTTGAAGAGCACGGCCGCGCTGTCGATCCGGATCCCGTCGACCCCGCGATCCAGCCAGAACCGCAGGATCGCGTGGAACTCGTCGACCACTTCGGGATTGCGCCAGTTGAAGTCGGGCTGTTCCGGCGCGAACAGATGCAGGTACCACTGGCCGTCCTCGACCTGGGTCCAGGCGGGACCGTTGAAGATGGACTGCCAGTCGTTCGGCGGCAGGCCCCCGGCCCGGCCGTCGCGGAAGAGGAAGCGCTCGCGTTCCGGCGATCCGGGCGTGGCCGCCAGCGCCTGGACGAACCAGTCCTGCTGGTCCGACCCGTGGTTCGGCACGATGTCGATGATGGTCCGGATCCCGAGCGCGTGCGCCTCGGTCACGTACGCCTCCGCCTCGGCCAGGGTGCCGAAGCTCGGGTCGATCGCGCGGTAGTCGGCCACGTCGTACCCGCCGTCGGCCATCGGGGACGGGTACCACGGGTTCAGCCAGATCGCGTCGACGCCGAGCTCGGCCAGGTACGGCAGCCGCGCCCGCAGCCCGGCGAGGTCGCCGATCCCGTCCCCGTTGCCGTCGGCGAAGCTGCGCAGGTACACCTGGTAGATCGCGGCGCCGCGCCACCACGCGTCGGTCATGCTGTCTCCTTGGGTAGGGATTCGGGATCAGCCCTTGAGGCTGCCGGCGGTGAGGCCCGCCATGATGCTGCGCTGGAACACGAAGAACACTGCGATCGTCGGCAGGCTGGCGATCACCAGCGACGCGATCAGGACGTTCTGCGGCATCTGCGCGGACAGCGACGCGATGCCGACGCTGATCGACATCTTGTCCGTCTCCGGCAGCACCAGCAGCGGCCAGACGAAGTCCTTCCAGACCGTGACGACGGACAGGATCGACACCACGCCGAGGATCGGCCGGGACACCGGCAGCACGATCGACCAGAGGATCCGGACCGGGGAGGCCCCGTCGATCTCGGCCGCCTCCAGCAGTTCGCGCGGGATCGAGTCGAAGAACCGCTTGAGCAGGAAGACGAAGAACCCGTTCGCTGCCGCCGGCAACCAGATCGCCCACGGCGTGTTCAGCAGGTCGAAGTGGAACAGCGGCACGTCCTTGGCGACCAGGTACGTCGGCAACAGCAGGACCATCGGCGGGATCATCAACGTGGCCAGCATCGCCCCGAGGATCACCTTGCCGAAGAACGGCCGCAGCTTGGACAACGCGTACGCCGCGGTCACGTCCACCGCGAGCGTGAACAGCCACGCGCCCCCGGCGTACAGGGCCGTGTTCCTCAGGAAGACGCCGAGTTGGAGTTGTTCCCACGCGTCCTTGTAGACGCCGAAGTCGTACTCCTTCGGGAAGAAGCTCGGCGGGATCTGGGCCAGCTCGTCCGGCGACTTCAGCGCGCCGGTCACCATCCAGTACAACGGGAACACGAAGGCGAGCGTGAACCCGACGACGACCACGACCAGCACGGTCCAGTAGATCAGCCGACCGTGCACGGTCCGCAGCGAGAGCGGTGAGACCAGGCTGCGCGTGGCCGAGGTCGTCCCCTGGTCGCGCTTCTTCCGGGGACGCCGCGGCGCCGGGGCCGAGGTGGTTGCCTTGAGCACCGGTCGTGGAAGCGTGGTGGTCATGCCTGCCCCTCGTTGTCGCGGGAGACGCGCAGGTAGATCGCGGAGAACACCATCAGCACGATCATCAGCAGCAGCCCGAGCGCGCCACCACCACCGAAGTCGCCGAAGTTGAACGCGTACTGGTACATCAGGTACGCCACCGTCACGGTCGCGTTCTCGGGACCGCCGCCGGTCAGCAGGTACGGCTCGATGAACACCTGCATGGTGGCGACCACCTGAAGCAGCAGCATCACCAGCAGGATCAGTTTGGTCTGCGGGATCGTCACGTGCCAGACCCGCCGGAACAACCCGGCTCCGTCCAGCTCGGCCGACTCGTACAGCTCCCCGGGGATGCTCTGCAACGCGGCCAGGTAGATCAGCGTGCCGGTGCCGAGGTTCATCCAGGTGGACACCAGGACGAGCGAGACCAGCGCGGTACTGGTCGAGTCGAGCCAGCTCAACGGTGGCAGACCGAAGCCGTCGAGCACCTGGTTGAACAGTCCCGCGCCGGGATCGTAGAACCACTTGAACAGCAGCACCGCGACGGCCGGCGGCAGCATCACCGGAAGATAGACGACGAACCGCAGGTACGCCTTGGCATGGCGCAGCTCGTTGAGAACGACGGCGAGCACGAACGGCACGGCGTACCCGACGACGAGGGCGAGACCGCTGAACGCGGCCGTGTTCAGCCAGGCCGAGACGAACGCCGGGTCCGCGAACACGGTCCGGAAGTTGTCGAAGCCGACCCACTTCGCCGGATCGACGAAGTTGTTCTCCTGGAAGCTCAGCACGATCTCGCGGATCATCGGGTACCAGGAGAAGAAGGCGAAACAGATCAGCGCCCCGCACAGGAACCCGTACGCCGTCAGGTTCCTGCCGACCGCGCGGCGCGCCGCTCCCGGGTTGGGGGAGCGGCGCACCGACGGTCTGGCGGTGACTGTGGCCATCAGGTGTTCTTGGCGAGAATTTTGTTCGCCTTGCTCTCGGCGTCGGAGAGCAGTTTGTCGATGTCGGCGTCCTTACGGGTGAGGACCGCGGACATGGCCACGTCGAGGACGGCGTACAGCTCCTGCGCCTTCGGCGGTTCGAGCTTGTTGGTGATCCGGGACTGCGCGGTCACGTACGGGGTGAAGTGCTCTACTGGCACCGTCGCGTACTGCTTGCGCAAAGCAACAATCTCCTGGCCGGGCTTGCTGTCGCCGTACAGGTCCGGGATCGGCAGCCCGACCGGCCGGCCCTGCTCCTTCGATCGCGCGTAGTCGAACTGGCCCTTGCCCGGCGTCAGCTCGTGGAACTCCAGCCAGAGCAGGCCGGCCTTGATCTTCTCCGGGCTCGCCTTCGGGTTGAACATGTACCCGTCGCCGCCGCTCAGCGACGCCTTGCCCTCCGACTCCGGCACCGCGGTGACGCCGTAGTCCTCGAACTTGCCCTGGAAGTCGTTGTTCACCGACTGCACCACGTCCGGCGCGCCGATCATCATGCCGAGCTTGCCCGAGCCCATCATGCGCATCAGGTCCTCCCACTGCAGCAGCTGCTTGCTGCCCATGGAGTTGTCGTTCCAGCGCATCTGCTTGAGGTTCTCCAGCACGGCCTTGCCCTCGGCGCTGTTGAACGCCGCGGTCTTGCCGTCCTCGCTGACCATCGAGCCGCCGCGGGCGTACAGCGAGGCGGCGAAGTGCCAGCCGCCGGTGTTGCCCGCGCTGTACTCCCCGAAGCCGACGTAGCCGGCGCCGAGCCCGGCGATCTTGCGAGCCGCCTCCTGGACCTCGGCCCAGGTCTTCGGCGGGGCGTCCGGGTTCAGCCCGGCCTGGCTGAACAGCTTGCGGTTGTAGACCAGGCCCATGTTGTAGTTGTTGCGCGGCAGGCCGTACGTCTTGTCGCCGTCCTTGAACACGCTCTGGACATCGGGCCGGAGGTCGGCGAGCGCCTTCACGTCACCGACGTGGGCGGAGATGTCGGCGGCCTGCTTCGCCTTGATGATCTTCTGGACGTCGGTGTAGTAGACGTAGAACACGTCCTCCTGGGTGCCGCCGGCCAGCTTCGCCTGGAACGTGTCCGGGTTGATGCAGGGGAAGGCGTCCTTGCTCTCGACGGTGATGTTCGGGTGCAGCTTCTGGAACTCGGCGACGTCGGAATCCCAGCCCGCCCGCTCCTTCGGGTTGCTCTTCGGCGGCTGGCAGCCGACGGTGATCGTCACCTTGCTGTCGGCGCCGCCGGAGCTCTGGGCGGACGGCTCGTCGCTGTCCCCCGACCCGCAGGACGCGGCCACCAGACCAAGCCCTGCCACGAGCAACAGGCTGAGCGCCCTGCGCTGGCTCGTTGTCCTCATCGATCTGCCCTTCTCGGTACGGAGGGCGAGTCCCGCCCCTGACGTGGTTCCGTACGGTAGGCAACACGACCAGATCAGCGCAATACTTCGATCTGAGTTTGCAAGAACGTGACTTTGCCCTGGAACTGCTCGATGAACGCAACAGTGGGAGCGGCCTGGAGGCCACTCCCACTGTGTGTAGCCGCCGATCACCCAGGGCGATCGGCGGGTTTCTTCAGTTATCGGTCGTGGTCGGTTCAGTCCTTGCGGCGCGCGGTGGACGCGCGGACGACGAGCTCGGGCTCGAACAGCAGCTCGTCGGCGGGGACCGCGGCGCGCTCGATCAGCGCGACCAGCAGGTCGACGGCGGCCCGGCCCATCGCGTCGATCGGCTGCCGGACCGTGGTCAGCGGCGGGTCGGTGCAGTTCATCATCGCGGAGTCGTCGTAGCCGATCACCGACACGTCACCAGGCACCGACAGCCCGGCCCGGCGGACCGCGCGGATCGCGCCGAGGGCGAGGATGTCGCTCGCGCAGACGATCCCGGTGACGCCCTGCTTGACCAGTCGGCTGGCCGCCGCGTGCCCGCCCTCGAGCGAGAACATGGTGTGCTCGACCAGGTCGGAGTCCGCCTCCGGAGCGGCCCGGAACGCGTCCAGCTTGCGCCGGGACGGGATGTGGTCGCGCGGCCCGAGGACCAGGCCGATCCGCTGGTGGCCGAGGGCGCGCAGGTGGCCGATCGCCATCTCCGCCGCGACGAAGTCGTCCGACGAGACCTGCGGGAAACCGAGGTGGTCGACTGCCGCGTTGACCAGGACGGTCGGCAGTTTGCGCTCCTGGATCAGCTCGTAGTGGGCGTGCGGCGCGTCGGCCTGTGCGTAGAACCCGCCGGCGAAGACGACCCCGGAGACCTGCTGCTGCAGGAGCAGGTCGACGTAGTCCGCCTCGGAGACACCACCGACCGTCCGGGTGCAGAGCAAGGACGTGAAACCTTGCTGCGCCAGCGCGCCACCGACGACCTCGGCGAAGGCGGGGAAGATCGGATTCTGCAATTCCGGCAACACCAGGCCGACCAGCCGGGCCCGGTCGCCGCGCAGCTGGGTCGGCCGCTCGTACCCGAGCACGTCGAGCGCGGTGAGCACCGCTTCCCGGGTCGCCTCGGAGACCCCGGGCTTGCCGTTCAGTACCCGGCTGACGGTGGCCTCACTGACCCCGACCTTCTTGGCCACCTCTGCAAGTCGACGAGTCATGACGCAAACTCTACGCCCATCGACGCAAGAATTTGCAGCCGCTTGCGTGCACTGTCGTTCCCCCGGTCCTCCTGAGAGACTGGACCCCGTGCCTCGTTTCGTCGCCACCCGCCCCGACACCGGTCTGCTGTCCCTGCCCTGGGACGTTCCCCTCGAGGACTGGCCGGAGGACCAGCTCGTCGCGCTGCCCCGCGGTATCTCGCGGCACGTGGTCCGGTTCGTCCGGGTCAACGGCAGCGTCTACGCGATCAAGGAGGTGCTGGAGCACCTCGCGATGCACGAGTACCGGCTGCTGCGCGACCTGGAGCGGCTCGACTCGCCGTCGGTCGAGCCGGTGGGCGTGATCACCGACCGGTTCGACAAGTCCGGTGAGCCGATCGACTCGATCCTGGTCACCCGGCATCTGCAGTTCTCGCTGCCGTACCGCGCGTTGTTCTCCAGCACGCTGCGGCCGGACACGGTGAACCGGCTGATCGACGCGCTCGTCGCGCTGCTCGTCCGGCTCCACCTGCTCGGCTTCTTCTGGGGCGACTGCTCGCTGTCGAACACGCTGTTCCGGCGTGACGCGGGCGCGTTCGCGGCGTACCTCGTGGACGCCGAGACCGGTGAGCTGCACCAGGACATCTCCGACGGACAACGGGCCCACGACCTGTACACCGCGGAGATCAACCTGTTCGGCGAGTTCCTCGACCTGCAGGAAGGCGGGCTGCTCGACCCTTCCATCGACCCGCAGGAGACGGTCCAGTCGATCAACGACCGGTACGAGGCGCTCTGGGCGGAGCTGACCGCGCCGGAGGAGTTCGCCACCGACGAGATGCACCGGCTGGACTCGCGGATCCGGCGGCTCAACGACCTCGGCTTCGACGTCGCCGAGATCGACATCATCACCGACTGGGACGGCAGCCAGGTCCGGATCCAGCCCAAGGTCGTCGACGCCGGCCACCACAGCCGCCGGCTGCTCCGCCTCACCGGCCTCGACGTCGAGGAGAACCAGGCCCGCCGGCTGCTCAACGACCTGGACGCCTTCGCCGCCGCGACCGACCAGCAGAACGAGGACGAGGAGATCGTCGCCCACGAGTGGCTGACCGACATCTTCGAGCCGGTCGTCCGTACCGTCCCGCGCGACCTGAAGCGCAAACTGGAACCGGCCGAGGTCTACCACGAGGTCCTCGAACACCGCTGGTTCCTCTCCGAACAAGCCGGCCACGAAGTCCCCATCATGGAAGCCACCCGCTCCTACGTCGACAACGTCCTCAGCGCCAAACCCGACGAAAAACTGGCCCTCCCCACCGCCCCGGTAGGCGAGGCCGACTAGGGCATCTCTGCCAGCCGGACCCTGCCGCGGGTGAATCTCCACCGCGGTGCAACGTCCTGCCCTCCTTCGGCGTGGAAGGAGTGGGAGGGCCAATGGCAGAGGATGAGGGGCCGCCGGACTTCGACGCGTGGGTGTCCGCACGCGGGGCGGCGTTGCTGCGGTTCGCGTACCTGATCACGCGCGACCACTCGCGCGCCGAAGAGGCGGTCCAGGACGCGCTGGTCGCGGCGTACCCACGGTGGTCGCGGATCGCGCAGGACCCCGACGCATACGTCCGGCGGTGCATCGTCAACGCGAACATCTCCCGCTGGCGGCGGTTCTTCCGGCGGGAGACCCTCGTCGACGATCCGGCCGTGCTCGGCGCCACGGATCCGGACCACGCCGACGTGCACGCCGAGGCGGATGCCGTCTGGCAACTCTGCGCTGCCCTACCCACCCGGCAACGCGCGGCCGTCGTCCTGCGGTACTACGAAGGCCTGCCGGACAACGACATCGCCGAGATCCTCGGCTGTACCGCGGCCACCGTCCGCTCACAGATCCACCGCGCGCTCGCCTCGCTGCGCACGACGCTCCAGGAGGTGGAGCAACCGTGAACGATCCCACCGAATCCCTGGTCACCCGAAGCCTCGCCGACCACGCCGCCGACGCCCCTGCGGACACGACGCTGCTCGGGGACGTGCACCGCCGACTCCGCCGTCGGCGCTTCGCTCGTACCGCCGGTGCCGTCGTCGTGGCCTGCGCGGCGGTCGCGACGGCCATCACCGGAGTCCACGGATTGACCGAGAGCAGTCCGCCCGAGTCGAACGTCGTGGCGACGCGACCTGGTTGGCACTGGGAGTCGTACGCCAACGTGCAACTCCAGGTGCCGGACAGCTGGAAGGGCCAGGACTACAGCCACTTGTGGAACTGCCCCGAGTCCAAGACGGACGGGCCCATCGTCGGCCGCCCGACGCTGGGTCCCGTGGTGGCGATGGCGTGCGTCCCGAGAGCGGGTGCTGTCCCGGCGGCCGAGGTCGGCGTACCACCTGTCGCGGACCGGGTCTCGCACGTGTTCTTCGACTCCGACGCGCGACCTGGGGCGTACGCGCGGGGCTCTGGGTGGGTCGAGGAGACGCGAGTGATCGGCGGTACGGCGGTCAGCGTCTTCACCGACGACGACGCTCTGCGCCGAACGATCCTTGACTCCGCGCGAGTGATCACCGGGACCGACGTGAACGGCTGCCAACCGACCAGTCGGTTCGCCTCGGATCGGGCCGCGCGACCATCGACGGGGCGTGGACTCGATGCTGTCGGCGACGTGCGGTCGATCGCCGTCTGCGCGTACCTCGCGTCGCCTCTCCAGGGCCGACCACCGTTGCTCGCGAGTGCCACGCTCACCGGTGCCACGGCGTACGAGGTGGGTGCCGCTCTCAAGGCCACGACGACCGGACGCCCACCTGTTCTCACGACAGGCCAAGCCTGTCAGATCGTCGGGCAGGAGGAGATCTTGGTGCTCGTCGTGACGGGCACGGCCGCAGAGGAGCAGGTCGTCGTGCGGTACCAAGGATGCAGCGGCGACGATGGGTTCGACGACGGCACCGACCTGCGTCCTTTGACCAAGCCGGGCCTGAAGCCGTTGCTGGAAGCGGTGGATCGCCCGTCCGTCAGCCCGGCGCACCTCGCGGACCTGCTCCGCTGACCCATCCCGCCACTTCAGCTCCGAACTTGTTCCGCTGACCTCGACCGAGGGAGTTGCCGTCATGCCTCGAAGCCGTTCCGTTGTCACTGTCCTCGCCGTCGTCGCCGCTGTGGCGAGCATCGGCTTCGCCGGCCACAGCATCACCGCCGGACCATCGCCCGCCACACCCGGCGAGCCGTCTCCGGCCGCTGGATCTGAAGGTCCGGCGGCGGCTCCCCCGGGCTGGCGGTGGGAGGTGTACGAGAACGTCCAGGTCCAGGTACCGGCGGCGTGGACCTGGGACCTGTTTGCCGGACTGGCGAAATGCACTCTGAGACCGGAACCTGAACCGGTGGTCAGGCGACCTGGTGGAGCCCTCATCGGCGACCCTGGCGGAGCCTGTCGCGCCGAGCGACCGATACCGATCGACCGTCAGCCGTCGCTCGAGTTCGACGGCGGCTGGCTGCCCGGCAGGTCTCAGTATCCCGCCGGCTGGGTGCGGGAGACCCGGCTGGTCGGTGAGCTGCCGGTGACCGTGTTCGCCCGCGACGCAGCGTTGCGGGAACGGATCCTGTCGTCCGCGGGAGTCGTCGGCGCCGTCGACGGCAACGGCTGCGAGCCGGTGTCCGCCCTCGCGGTCGACAAGGTGGTCCGCCCACCGTCGCAGGGCGGCCTGAAGTCGGTCGGCACGGTCGAGTCGGTCAGCCTCTGCGAGTACTCCACGTCGGTCCGTCCCGACGACCCCTGGCCGCTGACTGCGAGCTCGCTGCTCCGCGGGCAGGCCGCGGCCAAGCTCGTCCGCGACCTCGTCGCCGCGCCGCCCGGTACCGGGCCGACCCTGACGGACCAGCGGGTGTGCGGCCCGGATCCGGGCTTCCCGGTCATCGTCCTCCGCGTGCGAGGCTCGGCGCACAACCAGGACGTGCTGTACCGCTACTCGGGGTGCCGCACCAACGGTACCGACGACGGCTCAGTCCAGCGCCAGTTGACCTCGGCGACCGCGCGGCAGATCTTCCTCGGCGCCCACCAGCTGTACGGCAAGAGCAACGTCCTGTATCAATTACTCATCGGCACACCTCCTCCGGTCGTTTGAGAGGACTCCAGAGGATGAGTCAGTGGGGGAAGCGCGCAGCGGTTCTCGTCGTGGTGTGCGCGGCGGTCGTCGTCGCGGTCGTTGGGGGACGAATGGTGGTTGGTGATGACCGCGCGGCATCGACGGACGAGACCGGCCGGGCAGATAACGGCTGGCGGTGGGAGTCGTACCAGTCGATCGAGGTGCAGGTACCCGCCGACTGGAGCTACGGCGTGACCGGATCGCCGCCCTGCCGCGTCGACAAACCACGGCCGCCGTACGTCGGGCGGCCCGGAGGCGTGCGAGGTGTCGGGTGCAGGGATCCTTATCCACCGCTCGCAGTCAGAGCGTCCTACCTGTGGTTCGGTGCCCGCCGTGGTCCTGCGGCTGTGCAAGGAACTGCGACCGGGGCGCGGATGCCTGGTGTCCGGGCGCCTGACCATGGCTGGGTCGAGGAGACGCGGCTCCTCGACGGGTTGAACGTGACCGTCTTCAGCGATGACGAAGCTCTCCGGCAACGAATCCTGAACTCCGCGCGGCTGATCGACGGCGCCGACGCCAACGGCTGTACGCCGAATCATCCGCTCGCTGATCACCCGCAAGGCGGGCCGACGTCGGCCGAAGGTCTCGCCTCGATCGGTGTTGTCGAGTCGATCGCGGTCTGCAAGTACGCCATCGCGGTCCGGCCGGAGCAACACGAGTACGCCGCCCGCCGGCGGGCGGCGCTGATCGCGAGCTCGACGATGAGTGGCGACCCAGCACAGGCTTTCGTCGCCGCGATCGCCCGCGCTCCCGTTGGCAGCGGGCCGGACAGCCCTGACTGCATCGACGACTACGGCAGCGAAATCATCGTGCTCAAGGTCCGCGGCAGTGAGCGGAACCAGGAGGTCCTGATCCGGTACGACGGCTGCCGCTTCAACGGCATCCACGACGGCGTGACGCTGCGCCACCTGACCGCGGAAGTCCTGCGGCCACTGCTCGTCGGCGTCCACCGTCCTTCCCACTACACCGGACCGGTCGGCGACCTTGTCCTCGGCCCGCGACCGAAGAAGGGTTAGGGCCTGTCTGACAACTCCGCGCAGTAGGCGGGGAATTGTCAGACCTGCCCTAGCGCGGGGGCATGCGGAGGGCGCCGTCGAGGCGGATGACTTCGCCGTTGAGGAGTTGGTTGTCGAGGATGTGGCGGACCAGGGCTGCGTACTCAGAGGGGCGGCCGAGGCGGGACGGGTGCGGGACCTGCTGTTCCAGGACGGTCCGGGTTTCCTCGGGCAGGCCGGCCAGCATCGGGGTTTCCATGGTGCCGGGGGCGATGGTGAGGACCCGGATGCCCTTGTCGGCGAGGTCGCGGGCCGCGGTCAGGGTGAGGCCGACGACGCCGCCCTTGCTGGCCGCGTACGCCGCTTGGCCGATCTGGCCGTCGTAGGCCGCGATGGAGGCCGTCATCACCACGACCCCGCGGTCGCCGTCCTCGGTGGGCGGAAGGGCGATCATCCGTTCGGCGGCGAGGCGGAGGACGTTGAAGGTGCCGATCAGGTTGACCTCGATCACCTGCCGGAAGGTTGCTAGCGGCAACGGACCCTTGCGGCCCACGACCCGGCCCGGGGTCGCGATGCCCGCACAGGTGACCACGACGCGCAGATCGCCCAGCGAGGCGGCGGCGTCCAGGGCCGTGGTGACGGCGGCCTCGTCGGTGACGTCGGTCGGCACGAAGACGACGCGCTCGCCCAGTTCCTCGGCGATGGTCTTGCCCGCCGACGACGGCAGGTCGCAGATCACCACGCCGAGCCCGTCGGCGGCGAGCCGGCGCACGGTCGCCTCGCCGAGTCCGGAACCGCCTCCGGTGACGAGGGCGACGTCGGTCGGGCCAAACTTCATCGAGTACTCCTCAAGTCGGCGGGCGCCGGAATCAGCTCAGGCGCCGGCGGCGCGCAGCAGGTCGCGGCTGATGACGAGCCGCTGGATCTGGTTGGTGCCTTCGAAGATCTGCGTCACCTTGGCCTCGCGCATGAACCGCTCGGCCGGGAAGTCGCGGGTGTAACCGTAACCGCCGAGCACCTGCACCGCGTCGGTGGTCACCTTCATCGCGGCGTCGGTACAGACCAGCTTCGCGACCGCCGCCTGCCGGGTGAACGGCAGCCCCAGATCGCGCCGCCGGGCGGCCTGCAGGTACGTCGCCCGCGCGGACTCGACCGCCGCGTCCATGTCGGCGAGCAGGAACTGCAGCCCCTGGAAGTCCGCGATCGCCCGGCCGAACTGCTGCCGCTCGAGCGCGTACCCCGCGGCGACGTCGAGCGCGGCCTGGGCCAGCCCGGTCGCGCAGGCCGCGATGCCCAACCGGCCCGAGTCGAGCGCGGACAGCGCGATCCGCATCCCGTCGCCCTCGGCGCCGATCAGGTGGTCGGCGCCGACCCGGACCTGGTCGAAGTTCACCAGCGTGGTCGTGGACCCGGTCAGCCCCATCTTCCGCTCCGGCGCGCCGAAGCTCAGCCCCTCGGCCGGCGCCGGGACGTGGAAAGCCGAGATCCCGCGCTTCGGGTCGGCCGACGTCCGGGCGAACGTGGTGTAGAAGTCGGCGTGCGACCCGTGCGTGATCCACGCCTTGGTCCCGGTCAGCACGTACTCGTCGCCGTCGCGGACCGCCTTCGTCGTCATGCCGCTGATGTCGGATCCGGCCTGCGGCTCGGACAGCGCGTACGCCCCGAGCAGCTCGCCGCCGATCATGTGCGGCAGCATCCGCTCCTTCTGCTTGTCGGTACCGAACGTGGCGAGCCCGTAGCTCGTCATCGTGTGCACCGAGAGCCCGACGCCGACCGACATCCAGGCGGCGGCGATCTCCTCGAGCATCTGCAGGTAGACCTCGTACGGCTGGTCCGCGCCGCCGTACTCCTCCGGGTACGGCAGGCCGAGCAGTCCGGCCTTGCCCAGCGTCCGGAACGCGGCGCGCGGGAACGTCTCCGACTCCTCCGCCTGCGCCGCGTACGGCGTCAGCTCGTGCTCGCACAGATCGCGGACCAGGGCCAGCAGATCGGTGGATTCCTCGGTCGGCAGCAAACGGTCGACGGGCATCAGGCCCCCCTTTACAACGGCTCCCCGAAACGATACTCCCGATGATACTGAGGACCATAATTCCGTATCGTTCTATGCTGTCTCGATATGACAACAGTCGTTCCGGGGCGACGTACCCGCAGGCAGTCCGAGCTGCTCGACCGGCTCCTCTCCCTGTTCCTCACCCAGGGCTTCAGCCGGTTCACCCTGGACGACCTGGCCGCCGAGTTGCGCTGCAGCAAGACGACCCTCTACGCGCTCGCGCCGAGCAAGGAGCAGCTCGCCGTCGAGGTGGTGAAGCACTACTTCAAGAATGCCACCGCCGAGGTGGAGGCCGCAGTGGCCCGGCAGACCCGGCACGACCGCCGGATCGCGGCCTACCTGAACGCCGTCGCGGACGCGCTGCGGCCGGCCAGCCGGACGTTCCTGGACGACGTCGCGACGTTCCCGCCGGCCCGGTCGGTGTACGAGCGGAACACCCGGATCGCGGCCGACCGGGTCCGGACACTGATCGAGGAGGGCATCGCCGGCAAGACGTTCCGGCAGGTCGACATCGGGTTCGCGGCCGAGATGATCGCGCACACCATGCAGGCGATCCAGCGCGGCGACATCGCCCGCCGGACCGGGCTCAACGACGCCGAGGCGTACCGCGAGCTGGCCTCCTTCGTGCTGCACTCGCTCCGCAAGGACTGACCGGACGCGCCGGGACGAGACCTGAGGTTGCGGTCACCGGTAACTTTCCCGCATGCAACTGAAGCTGGGCCCGCTGCTGCGGTACGTCGACGAGACCCGGGCGACCGTGTGGGTGGAGACCACGGGGCCGGGTGAGGTCGAGATCCTCGGTCACCGGGCGGCCACGTGGTCCGTGCACGGCCATCACTACGCGCTGGTCCAGATCGACGGACTCCAGCCCGCCACCAGTACGCCGTACGAGGTGCACCTGGACGGCGAGAAGGCGTGGCCGCCCGAGGACTCGGAGTACGGGCCGAGCGTGATCCGGACGCCACGGGCGGACGGGTCGTTCCGGCTGACGTTCGGGTCGTGCCGGCGGTCCGCGCCGTTCGACGAGCAGGGGTTCGCGGACTTCGGCCCGGACGCGCTGGTCGCCTTGGCCGAGCGGATGGCGGCGCAGTCGGAGCAGAGCCCGGACGCGCTGCTGCTGCTCGGGGACCAGGTGTACGCCGACGACCCGTCCGACGCGGTCCTGGCCCAGCTCCGCGCGGCACACGGTGGCCGGCAAGGGTCCGAGGTGGCCGACGAGATCGGGAACTTCGAGGAGTACACCTGGCTCTACGACGACTCCTGGACCCATCCGGCGGTGCGCTGGCTGTTCTCCACGGTCCCGCTGTGCATGTTGCTCGACGACCACGACCTGCGGGACGACTGGAACACCTCGCTGACCTGGCGTCGCTGGGTGACCGCGCAACCGTGGTGGCGGGACCGGGTGGTCGGCGCGTACGCGTCGTACTGGGTCTACCAGCACCTCGGGAACCTCTCCCCCGAACAGCTCGCCGAGGACCCGACGTACAAGGCGATGCTGACGCTGACCGACGACGACGAGCGGACGGCGTACCTGGACGCGTTCGCGTGGGAGGCGGACGAGGACCCGGCGTCGACCCGGTGGAGCTTCTACCGGGACTTCGGGGCGCGGTCGCGCGGAGTACGGCTGGTGGCGGTGGACTCCCGGTGTTCGCGGCACCTGCAACCGGACGAGCGGGCGATGGTCGACGCGCACGAGTGGGAGTGGGTCCGCCGGCACACGGTCGAGGCGACGGAGCCGATCCACCACCTGCTGCTCGCGTCCACGTTGCCGTTCCTGCTCACGCCCGGACTGCACCACCTGGAGGGCTGGGACGAGGCGATCTCGTCCGGCGCCTGGGGCAAGCGCGGTGCGCGGGTCGGTGAGCGGATCCGGCAGGGGATGGACCTGGAGCACTGGGCGTCGTTCCGGAAGTCGTTCGACGACGTCACGGACCTGATGGCCGACCTGGTCCGCGGCGAGGATCCGCCGACGTCGATCCTGATGCTGTCCGGCGACGTGCACTGCAGCTATCTGGCCGAGGCGCGGCTGACCGACGTCGAGCACCCGGGGACCGCGATCCGCCAGTTGACGATGTCCCCGTTCCGGAATCCGATCCCCCGGCACATCCAGCTCGCGAACAAGCTGCTCGGGACCCGCGGAATGACCTATCTGCTGCACAAACTGGCCCGGTCCGCCGGGGTGACCGACGTGGCCGCGGACTGGCGCACGGCGTACGGGCCGTGGTTCGACAACGGGGTGATGACCGTGACGATCTCAGGCGACGCCTGGGAGATCGAGGTGGACCACGCGCAGGTGTCCGAGGGGCGGCAACGGCTGGAGCGGACGCTCATCTACGGGGGATAACCCCTGCCCTATGGTGCCAGGCGGCGGAGGATAACCCTCACTCTATGAGTTTCGCTGAATACTCAGCGATCAACTGGGTATGGGGATCGTCGGTTGAGTCAAGGACGCCGCCGCCCCGTGCGCGTCCTCATCGTGAGGAGGCACAACCATGAGAATCCGTCCCCTCGTGGCCCTGCTGGCTACCGCCGGCCTGGCCACGACCACCGCCCTGCTCTCGACCCAGGCCAGTGCGGCCCCGGGTCCCGCGGCCGTCGCCTCGGCGAGCACGATCACCTCCACGCTGGCCAAGGAGGCGTCGATCCCGGGTACCGCCTGGATGACCGACGAGAAGACCGGCCGGATCATCGTCTCGTACGACGACACGGTGACCGGCGGGAAGTTCGAGGCGCTGAACGCGGTGACCAAGCGGTTCGGCGGCCAGGTCACCCTGGAGAAGCTGCCCGGCGTGCTGAGCAAGCGGATCAGCGGCGGCCAGGCCATCTACGGTGGCGGGTACCGCTGCTCGCTCGGCTTCAACGTCCGCAGCGGCAGCACGTACTACTTCCTGACCGCCGGGCACTGCACCAACCTGTCCAGCACCTGGTACTCGAACTCGTCCCAATCCACCGTGCTCGGCACCCGGTACGGCACCAGCTTCCCGGGCAACGACTACGGCATCGTCCGGTACAGCTCGTCGTTCACGAACCACCCGGGCAACGTGTACCTCTACAACGGCTCGTACCAGGACATCACCTCCGCCGGGAACGCGTACGTCGGCCAGGCCGTCAAGCGCAGCGGTAGCACCACCGGTCTCCGCAGCGGTTCGGTCACCGGCCTGAACGCGACGGTGAACTACGCCGAGGGCACCGTCACCGGCCTGATCCGTACCAACGTCTGCGCCGAAGGCGGCGACTCCGGCGGCGCCCTCTTCGCCGGCAGCGTGGCCCTCGGCCTCACCTCCGGCGGCTCGGGCAACTGCTCCAGCGGCGGCACGACGTTCTTCCAGCCGGTCACCGAGGTTCTGTCCCGCTACGGCGTGAGCGTGTACTGATCCTCTGCAGCACCCGGTCTGCATCACCGCGGTCGCCCCCTGGTCCTGCTCGGGCCGGGGGGCGACTGCTTGTCATCGGGTCCGAGTTATGCCTCTCATAGCTTCGCCAGGTCCGGATGAGGGACCGCCCGGGGCGCTGCGAAGGTTAGCCCTCACTTCACGGAGCCATCCGAGTACCGACAGCGACTGCGGGTAGGTCCCTCCATGGTTTCGTCCAGGACGCGTTCCGCCCCCAACCCACGCGTCCTCTCGTGAGGAGGCAAACCATGAAGATCACCCCTGTCCGCCGTGCCGCGGCCGTACTCGCAGCAGCCGGACTCGCCGCAACCTCTCTGCTCGCCACCCAAGCCTCGGCCACCCCGGCCGAGGGACCCGACCGCTTCGCCACCGCGAAGGCGATCACCAGCACCTTGGCCGAAGACGCCACGATCCCCGGGACCAGCTGGGTCACCGGACCCGACGGCCAGGTCACCGTCTCGTACGACGACACGGTGACCGGCGCGAAGTACGACCGGCTGTCCGCCGTGACGAAGCGGCTCGGCGGTCAGGTCACGGTCCAGAAGATCCCGGGCAAGCTCAGCAAGAAGCTCAGCGGCGGCGACGCCATCTACGGCGGCGGCTACCGCTGCTCGCTCGGCTTCAACGTCACCGACGGCAGCTCGTACTTCTTCCTGACCGCGGGCCACTGCGGGAACGTGGCGGCCGAGTGGTTCGCCGACTCCGGCGAAGGTACGTCGGTCGGCTCGGTGGAGGACTCGAGCTTCCCCGGCAACGACTACGCCCTGGTGAAGTACCCGGCCGGTACCGCCGAGCCGCCCGGCAACGTGAACCTCTACAACGGCTCGTTCCAGGAGATCACCACGGCCGGTGAAGCCAGCGTGGGCCAGGAAGTCCAGCGCAGCGGCAGCACCACCGGCCTGCACGACGGCACCGTCACCGGCGTCAACGCCACCGTCAACTACGCCGAAGGAACCGTCACCGGCCTGATCCAGACCAACGTCTGCGCCGAAGGCGGCGACTCCGGCGGCGCCCTCTTCGCCGGCGAACAAGCCCTCGGCCTCACCTCCGGCGGCAGCGGCAACTGCAGCACAGGGGGAACCACCTTCTTCCAGCCCGTCACCGAAGCCCTGACCACCTACAACGTCGACGTCTACTGACCGACTGAGCAGAGGGCGGGGCTCCGGATCAACCCGGAACCCCGCCCTTCGCTTGGCTCAGGCAGGAGCACCAACCGCGAAGCCCAGGTCACCGGCGGCGGTCGCGAGCTCCTTGTCGTAGGTGACGAACTCGTCGAGCTCGGCCCGGAACGCGTCGGCGCTGGCGAGATGAATGGCGTCGAGCGACCCCAACCGCGGCGTCCGGTACGCCATCGCCCGGGCGAGCACCGTCGACGTCACGTCCACCACGTAGACACCCCGGACCGCCTGGCCGGTGAAGTACGGGACCTGGTGATGGTCGACCCCGGCCCGGAGCAAGGTCCGGCTGATCTCCAGTTTCGCCAGTTCGCTGGTCAGCAACTCGGCCTCGGACGGCAGTGCGGCACGCCAGCCGCGCAACGCGGTCGACTCGGCCTCCGGCTTGATGAACTTCAGCAGCGCGCAGGCGTCGAGGTAGATCACCGGCGACGCTCCGCGTCCCGCTCGGCGAGCAGGACGTCGGAGAGGCTCTCGACACCGGGGGCGAGGTCCAGCTCGAGGTCCGGCATCCCGAACTCCACCGGCGGCGAGACCTCGCCCGAGTCGAGCATCCGCCGCAAGGTCTCGGGCTGATCCCGCTCCGGTACGAGACGGAGAACCGGCCGGCCGCGGTCGGTGACCACGATCGTTTCCCCGGCCCGCACGCGCGCCACCGCCTTCGACGGGTTCTGGTTCAACTCGCGCAGTCCGATGGTCACCATGACTCCAATGTAACTACCGGATGTACCTACAACAACCCTCAGCCGGCTCGGCGGCGGGAGATTTCGTAGAGGGTTACGCCGGTGGCTATGCCGGCGTTGAGGGATTCGGTGGCGGAGGTCATCGGGATGGAGACGATGAGGTCGCAGTTCTCGCGGACCAGGCGGGCCAGGCCCTTGCCTTCGGAGCCGACGACCAGGACCAGGGGGTCGGCGGCGGATTCGAGGGCGGGGAGTTCGACGGCGCCGTCCATGTCCAGGCCGACGACCAGGAGGCCGGCTTCCTTGTAGGACTTGAGGGCGCGGTTGAGGTTGGTGGCGCGGGCGACCGGGATCCGGGCCGCGGCGCCGGCCGAGGTCTTCCACGCCGAGGCCGACATGGACGCGGTCCGGCGCTCGGGGACCAGGACACCGTGGGCGCCGAACGCGGCCGCGGAGCGGGTGATCGCGCCGAGGTTGCGCGGGTCGGTGACGCCGTCGAGGGCGACGATCAACGGCTGCTCGCCCGCGTCGTACGCCCGGGTGAGCAGGTCGTCGGGGTGGGCGTACTCGTACGGCGGGATCTGCACGGCGAGGCCCTGGTGGGAGCCGTTGCTGGTCAGCCGGTCGAGCTCCTGCCGCGGCACCTCGAGCAGGGAGACGCCCAGCTCGGCCGAGAGCAGCAGCGCCTCCCGCAGGCGGGCGTCACGTTCGGTGCCCTCGGCAACGTAGAGGGCGCTGACCGGGACGCCGGCGCGGAGTGCCTCGACGACCGGGTTGCGGCCGTAGACCCACTCGACGGAGCCTTCGGTGTCCTTGCGGGCGGGGCGCCGGCTGGTGGTGCGTTCCTTGGCCTTGGCCTTCGCCTTGGCGCGCTTGTACGCCGGGTGCTTGACCCGGTCCTCCGCCTTGGGGGTCGGGCCCTTGCCCTCCAGCCCGCGGCGGACCCGGCCACCGGATCCGGCGGTCGGGTTGCCGCGGGGCTTCTTGCGGATCGCGCCCTTGCGCTGACTGCTGCCTGGCATCAGTTTCCTTCGGTCGGTTGCGGCGCGGCGACCGTCCAGCGGGGACCCTGCGGGGTGTCCTCCACGACGACGCCGAGCGCCTTCAGCCGGTCACGGATCTCGTCCGAGGCGGCGTAGTCCTTACGTTCCCGGGCGGCCTGGCGCTGCTCCAGCAACGCCTTCACCAGCCCGTCGAGGATCTCGGTGAGCTCCTCGCTGGCACCGGTCCGCGACACCCACGGCTCGGCCAGCGGGTCCAGCCCGAGCACGTCGAGCATCGCCCGGACCGCGGCCAGGCTCTCCCGCAACGCGGGCGAGTCCCCGTCGGCGACCAGCTTGTTGCCGTCGCGGACCGTGTTGTGCAGGACGGCGACCGCGGCCGGCGTCCCCAGGTCGTCGTCCAGCGCCGCGGCGAAGTCGGCCGGCAGCTCGGTGGCCGGGTCGACGCCGCCGGTGACCTCGGTCGCCCGGGAGACGAAGCCCTCGATCCGCTGGAAGCTGGTCGCCGCCTCCTCGAGCGCGGCGAAGGAGAACTCCACCACCGAGCGGTAGTGCGACTGGACCAGGTAGTACCGCAGCTCGATCGGCCGGACCCGGCGGACCACGTTGCGCACGACGGCGCCGTTGCCCATCGACTTCGACATCTTCTCGCCCGCGGTGGTGACCAGCGCGCTGTGCATCCAGAACCGGGCGAACTTCTGCCCGACCGCGGTCGACTGGGCCAGCTCGTTCTCGTGGTGCGGGAACCGCAGGTCCAGCCCGCCGCCGTGGATGTCGAACTCGGACCCGAGGTACTTCCCGGCCATCGCCGAGCACTCCAGGTGCCAGCCCGGACGGCCACGGCCCCACGGCGTCGGCCAGGACGCGGTCCGCGGGGTGCCCTCGGTGTGGCCCTTCCACAGCGCGAAGTCCCGCGGGTCCCGCTTGCCGCGCGGGTCGGCGTCCTCGGCGGCCTCCATGTCGTCGATCTTCTGGTGCGACAGCGATCCGTACGCCGGCCACGACTTCACGTCGAAGTAGACGTCACCCGAGCCGTCCGGCGCGACGTAGGCGTGCCCGCGGTCGATCAGCTGCTGGATCATCTCCAGCATCTCCGGGACGTGCCCGGTGGCGCGCGGCTCGTACGTCGGCGGGCGGCAGCCCAGCACGTCGTAGGCCCAGTGCAGCTCGCGCTCGAACTCGTACGCGTGCGCCCACCACGGGACGCCGCGCTCGGCCGACTTGGCCAGGATCTTGTCGTCGATGTCGGTCACGTTCGCGATCACGGTGACCTCGTACCCGGAGCGCTCGAGCCAGCGCCGCAGGACGTCGAACACGACCTCCTTGTAGATGTGCCCGACGTGCGGGGCACCCTGCACCGTCAGCCCACAGTGGTAGATCCCGACCTGGCCCGGGTGGACCGGCTCGAAATCCCTCACTGCTGCTGTCGCGGTGTCGTACAAGCGAAGTGTCACCGATCAAGGGTAACGGTCTTTCGAGACTGCTCTTGACAATTCTCCCCAGCCAGACGTAGCCCCTTCGCCCGGATACGGTGTGGCTCCAGGAGGGCGACTTGTCGAACCAGCAGCCGTACGGTCCGTACCAGGGACCACCTCAGCAGAACCAGCCGCAGTACGGCCAATCCCCGCAGTACGGGGCGCCGGCCCAACCCCAGTACCAGCAGCAGTACCCGCCGCCCGGGTACCAGCAGCAGTACGGGCCGCCGGGGTACGGGCCGCCGCAGTACTCCGCGCCGCCGCCGGGTCCACCTGGTCCCGGGTTCGGGTGGGGCCGCAGTTCGATCGGCCGCCTCCGAAGAAGAAGGGCAAGGGGTGGGTCATCGTCCCGCTGGCCGGTGTGCTGGTGGTGATCATCGGGCTCTGGGTGGTCGGCGTGATCAACAAGCAGAACCGGATCGACGACTACGCCAAGCCGCAGCCGTCCTGGACCGCCCCCGTCGACGAGCCGACCCAGGAGCCCACACAGGAGCCGACCGGGCAACCGACGGACGAGCCGACCACGTCGACCTCGATCGCGACCACCAGGCCGACCGCGCCGGTGCCGACCTCGAAGTACACCCCGCCGCCGCGGCGGCCCACGGCGTTCGAGGTGGTCAGCCTGAACAGCTTCTACACCAGCGGCGTGCACGCGGGCGTCGGCTGTAAGGAGTCCGGCGCCCGGGCGCGGGACGTCCGCTCGGCGGGCCTCTACTACCTGCAGATCAAGTCCTGTCTGGACCGTGCCTGGGCGCGCCAGCTCAAGGCGGCCGGCAAACCGGTGCGGGCGCCCAAGCTGCTGGTGATGAACGGCCCGACCCAGACCCCGTGTTCCGGGTCCGCGCCGAGCTCCTTCTACTGCCCGGCCAACGAGACCATCTACATGGACGGCCGCGGCGACGTGCAGTTGTACGCGAAGTACCGCAACTTCACCCGCGGCCAGGTGTACCTGCGGATGTCGATGACGGACACGGTCGCGCACGAGTACGGCCATCACCTGCAGGAGCTGACCGGCATCCTGCAGGCGACCTACAAGCTGCGGTACGAGAAGTCCGGCGACGCCCGGCTGGAGGTGAGCCGGCGGCTGGAGCTGCAGGCGAGCTGCTTCGGCAGCGCCTTCCTCAGCGCGAACAAGAACAGCTACCCGTTGCGGGGCGCGAGCAAGACCGAGCTGGACTACCTGCACTCGCACCAGGGCGACCAGCCGGGCCGGATCCGCGACCACGGCAGGCCGTCGAACTACAAGTACTGGACCGCGCGCAGCTGGCCGAACCGGGACGTGCGGTACTGCATCACCTACCGCGCGCCGTCGCATCAGGTGAGCTGAAGAGGAAGATATTCACCAATAATCCGGAATGCCGTGGTTTTTTCTTTCTGACGGCGGGGTAAAACCTTTCCCGAGCGCTCTGTCCGCCCCATTGCCGCTCTTGTGGAGGTCCCCTCGTGAAGCCCCTCGTCACGGGTGCCGTCGTCGTGCTCGGCCTGCTCACGGCCGCCCTCGCCGCGCCCGCATCCGCCCAAACCATCGCCGAGCAGTCCACGGCTGCCCGCCAACCCACCGCCGAAGCACGCGCCCACGGCATCACCAAGTCCGGTGACGCCTTCATGGGCTGGCGGCAGACCAGTACCGCGGTCGCGCCCACGGTGACGGCGCCGGCCGCCACCGTCGAAGGCATCGACGTGTCCAGTCACCAGGGCAACGTGAACTGGGCGTCGCAGTGGAGTGCAGGCAAACGCTTCGCCTACGTGAAAGCGAGCGAAGGCAACTACTACACGAACCCGTACTTCGCCCAGCAGTACAACGGTTCCTACAACGTCGGGATGATCCGCGGCGCGTACCACTTCGCCACCCCGAACGACTCCAGCGGCGCCAACCAGGCGAACTACTTCGTCGACCACGGCGGCGGCTGGTCCCGGGACGGCAAGACGTTGCCCGGCGCCCTCGACATCGAGTACAACCCGTACGGCGCGACCTGCTACGGCAAGACCCAGGCCGCGATGGTGACCTGGATCCGCGACTTCCTGACCACGTACAAAAACCGGACCGGCCGGGACGCGGTGATCTACACCAACCTCGACTGGTGGACCCGCTGCACCGGCAACAGCACCGCCTTCAACAGCACCAACCCGCTCTGGGTGGCCCGGTACGCCTCGGCGCCCGGCACGCTGCCCGGCGGCTGGCCGTTCCACACGATCTGGCAGTACAGCTCGACCCCGATCGACCAGAACCGCTTCAACGGCGACCAGACCCGTCTGGTCGCGCTCGCCAACGGGTAGGCCCGGGGAGAGGAGACGGACCCTCCCGGCCTCGCCCGGGAGGGTCCCTTCGTCCTTGGTTTATTGGGTTGCGCCCGCCCTTAGGCTGCAGGGGTGACGTACTCGCTGCCGATCGAAACCGACCGTCTCACCCTGCGCCGCTACACCGAGACCGACTACGACGACCTGCTCAAGCTGCAGTCGAACGACGACGTGACCAGGTTCCTGCTGTACGACTCGAAGACGCCGGAGCAGGTCCGCGAGTCGCTGGCCGGCCGGCTCGCCGACGTCGCGATGGACGCCGACGGCCAGGCGCTGACGCTGGCCGTGATCCTGCGCGAGACCGGGCAACACGTCGGCGAGGTCACCCTGTTCGTGCACTCCGCGGACCACCGGACCGGCGAGATCGGGTTCGTCTTCCACCCCGACTTCCACGGTCGCGGGTACGCCGCCGAGGCGTCGGTGGAGCTGCTGCGGCTCGGGTTCGAGCAACTCGGCATGCACCGGATCATCGGCCGGCTCGACTACCGCAACACCGGCTCGGCGAACCTGCTGAAGCGGCTCGGGCTGCGCCAGGAGGCCCACTTCGTCCGGAACGAGTTCCTCAAGGGCGAGTGGACCGACGAGCTCGTCTTCGCGATGCTCGGCGCCGAGTGGACCGAGCGCGGTAAGTAACCTTCCGGATCGGGACACGTCGCGGCACGCCTTCACCGCGACATCGTCTGCCGCCGGGTCTACCGTCGGATCCATGACCGCCTTCCGCCCACTCGCGACCCTGGTCAGCGGGGTCGCCGTGCTCAGTCTCGCCACGGTTCCGAGCGAGGCCACCAAGGTGCCGCTGCAGCGCGACATCGCGTACCAGGACTGGACGTCGACCGCGGACTTCCTGGCCGGGGACCACGCCGGTACGACGGTCGCCGACGGCACCCTCACCTTCGGAACCACCGAGGCCACCACCGCGTACGTCGACCCGTTCGGCGACGGCACCGCGAAGACGTACGACCGGACCAGCTGGACCTCCCCCGAGGTCCGCCCCGGCTTCGGCCTGACCGAGCTGGTGGCGTCGTGGAACGCGACCACGCCGCCGGGGACGTGGGTCGAGGTGGCGATGGCCGGCCGGACGGACCAGGGCACGGCGACCAAGTGGTACGTGCTCGGCCGGTGGAGCGGTGGGGACGACACGGCCGCGGGCGACATCCACCGGACCTCGGTGCCGAGTCAGGGTGACGCGAACGGCTCGGTCGCGGTGGACACGTTCGTCGCGGAGACCGGGCGGACCCTGGACCGCTGGCAGTTGAAGGTGACCCTGTACCGCCTCGCCGGGACCACGTCCGCTCCGTCGGTCCGGTCGGTCGGGGCGATGGCGTCGCGGTTGCCGGACCTCAAGAAGATCCCCGCGAGCCCGTCGGGTGGGGCCGAGGGCGTCGTGCTCGACGTCCCGACGTACTCGCAGGAGACGCACATCGGGCACTACCCGCAGTGGGACAACGGCGGCGAGGCCTGGTGTTCGGCGACCTCCTCGGCGATGGTGCTCGACTACTACGGTGCCGGCCCGTCCGACGGCGAGACGGCCTGGGTGGATCCGGCCGACGCGGATCCGCAGGTGGACCACTCGGCCCGGTCGGTGTTCGACTACGCGTACGACGGCGCGGGGAACTGGCCCTTCAACACGGCGTACGCGGGGACGCGTGGGGTGGACGCGTTCGTCACCCGGCTGCGTTCGCTGACGGAGGCGGAGCAGTTCATCAAGGCGGGGATCCCGTTGATCGCGTCGCTGTCGTTCAAGAAGGGCGACCTGCCCGGCGCGGGGTACGGGACCAACGGGCACCTGATGGTCATCGTGGGCTTCGACGAGGCGGGCAACGTGGTCGTCAACGACCCGGCGTCGCACCTGATCGCGAGCAACGACGAGGTGCGCACGACGTACGACCGGAAGGCCTTCGAGAACGCGTGGGTCCCGCACTCGGGCGGCCTGGTGTACGTGGTGCACCCGAAGGACGGCCCGCTCCCGCCGGCCCCCGCGCAGGCGAACTGGTAAAGGGAATACCCGGCCGGTCCGCGGCGTTGATTCCTTGGTGAAGTACTGCATCACCTGTGGCGACGCGCTGCACCCGGAGCGGGCGGAGAAGTACGCCTACTGCACGAAGACCGAGTGCCAGCAGAAGAACCAGAAAGACCTGACCATCGTGTCCGTCGGCGTCAACAAGTCCGCCGACCAGTTCCTGATCCTCGACGAGGAAACCACCGAAGACCTGGCCGGCGGCCGCTACCAGGACCAGCGCCGGAGTACGTACGGCAAGCCGGAGCGATCCACCGGCGAGCCTCGCCCGGAGCCGAAGAAGACGCCGGCCCAACGTCCCGCGCCCACCCGGCGCCGCTGGACCGAGGCCCAGCAGCAACTGGCGGTCCTCTACAACGAGCAAGGCCTGAACCCGGACCAGATCGCCGCCAAACTGGGCCTGACCCGCTACCTGGTCACCCAGATGATCCTCACCGCACCCCAACGCCACCGGAAGGCGTACTAGTGTCCGACTCAGGACACTAGGCGAAGACGGTCAGCGCTCCGGACAGAGCGCTCCGATGCCACCGCCGCCCGCTCGCGTCGGTGAACACCAGGCCGAAGTCGAGCAGCGGCGGATGCTCCGGATCGAGCCACACCGCGTGCCGCCGCGACTGCCCCGCGTCGAGGAACGTCCACCCGACATCGGCGACCACGAGCCGGCGCCGATCCCAAGGGCGCCGGGTCAGACCCCGCACCGACAGCGACCCGACGATCGGGTGGCCGAGCAGATGATCCAGGTGCGTCGCCGGATCGGCCCCGAAGGTGGCCGCCGGCAGGACGGCGTTGATCGGGCTGGAGCTCGCGTTCGTGACGAGGACCGTCAGCAGCCGCCCGCGATTCTCCCGCCGCGTCACCCGCTGCACCGAGACCAGCCGCGCCTGCGCCCGTAAGCGCTCGTCGAGCGACGACTTCTGCTGCCGGATCGCCTGCCGCAGCGCGGTCGCCGCGATGAGAGCGGCAGCAGAAGTACCGATCGCCTCGAAGGACGACGGATCCCAACCCCAACCGGACACCCACCGGACCGTAGCGGCCGACCGGCTCAGTCGGTCGCCTTCGGGTGTCCGGTACCGGCGTGGCGGATCCAGACGGTCCGGCGATCCTCGTCCACGACATACCAGACGCGGCCGCCGCCGGTGACCTCGTACTGCCACTGCTCCAGGCCGTTGACGGTCGACAGAGCCTTGCCCTTCAAGCGGTGGTGCCGATCCGTCTGCGGAAACGGTCGCGGATCTGCCCGCAGCGCTTCCCAGGCCCGCAAGGTGTTGGCCGCGGCCTGCCGACAGAGCTCGTCCCAGCCCTTGGCGGCGTCCGAACTGCCGAACCTCAGTTCCCAGTGACCGGGTTGCGCGGGCGGCGCGACCTGGTCACCTCGTTTCGCCGGGGTCACTCGGCCGGCTGGGCAACGGCGCCGGCATCGTCGATGATGCCCGGCCGAAGAGCCTTCAGCAGGTCAGGATCCGCGTACACCTCGGCGGTGTGGCGCCACTGCGAGATCAGGTGCAAGACCGGCGTCGGCGAATCGATGTCGTGCCCGGCGTCCATCACGTCGATCAACTCCTGCGCGAAGCTCACCTGGTCCTCCGGTTCGAGGAAACGCATCCAGGGAAACACCTGCGGCAGGATGTCGAGCAGGTACTTCGACCGCAGGACCGGGTTGCCCATCACCGCGCGAAGCATCCGCGCGGCGACCTCGACCAGTTCGTCGTCCTGGTCCGCTCGGGCAGCCGTCGTGAGGACGAGGTCGTCCTCCGTACCACGCCGCCGAACCCGCAGCGATCGACTCCGCGCAGACTTCAGCTTGTCCACGGTCTCGTTGGGACGTTGCAGAAGGTCGGAGAAGTTCACGGTGGAGGCATCGGGCATACTTCAAAGGTAGTTCTTAACTCGCGGGAAGACAACGCGAAAGCCTTCGGAGCTCCGCCGTGAGGTGAGCGCCGCGATGGAGGAGCGCGTACACCGGGTCCGCGCCCCTCGCTCGTCAGCGGGCGAAGAGGGCGCCGGTGAGGTTGGTGGTGAGGTTGCGGAGGGAGTCCGGGAGGTACTGGAGGTGCCAGCCGCGGGGGCCGCGGTACCAGTGGAAGCCCTCGTCCTCCTGGTCGTCGGTGTCGGTGGCGACCAGGGCGTCGATCCAGCGCTCGGAGCCGCCCAGGACGACCGCGTACGGGAGGGCTCGCGAGCAGAGCTCGGCGTGCTGGTCGCTGGGGAGTTCGCTGACGTCCATCTCCAGCAGCTCGCCGCGGATGGCCGCGACCTGGCCGAGGACGCGACCGGCGGCCGGGGCCTTCGACGGCATGTAGCGGCCGATGATGATCAGGCCCACGCCGACCGCGGTGATCGCCAGGCCGAGCAGGCCCCAGGTGCTGAACAGGGCCAGCAGGACGGTCCCGACCACGCCGAGCACGGTGACGCCGATGCCGACCGTGGCCCACAGGGACCGGGTCCGGTCCGGGCGCTCGCTGAACCAGCCGCGCTTGACCACACCGTCGTACAGCGCGTCCTGGACGTCGCCCAGGTTCGCGCGGACGCCCTTGCCCAGCTCGGAGACCAGGACGCTGTCGTTGTCGCCGAAGATCGCGCGGATGAGCACGTTCTCGTACCGCTGCAGTTCCTCGGACGGGGCCGTGGCGACGCGCTTGAGCTCCCAGTCGGGCCGCGAGTACTCGGTCTGGTGCTCGAGCTCGGTGATGACCAGGTGGCCGCGGACGGCCAGGTCGAGGATCGTCGCGGTGACGTCGACCGGGTCGATCCGCTCGTCGATCAGGGTGCCGACCTCGCCGGGCCGCAGATCGGCCGGCGGGGTGAAGTCGATCCGGGTGTCCTGGCCGAGGCTGAACAGGGACGCCGGGACGACGCGACGCGGGTCGACCTGGTCACGGCCACGCAGCCGGTACAGCGCGAGCAGGGCCGCACCGCCGAGCAGCAGGACCGCGAGTGCGGTGATCAGCTGGGCCGTGTCGGTCGAGAAGGCGCGCTTGAACGTCTTGCGGTACTCGACGATCGTGTTGGCCGCGATCTCGCCGTCGGGGAAACCGACCGTCATCCGGACCGTGTTGCCCGGCGGCAGACCCTGCTGCCGGAACGTCGGGCCGGCCGTCTCACCGAGCTGCGCCATCGAGCAGGGGTGGTTGCTGTCCAGCGAACCGGCGAAGCAGGAGACGTGCGAGACCTCGGGCGTGCTGTAGACGACGTTCGCGTCCTGGACCGTCAGCGCCAGGCCGGTCAGCGGCGCGAACCGCAACTCGGTCCCGTTCAGCGTCTTCGCGACCGCACCGCGCACGGTGTACGTGAACTCGAGCTGCGCGTCGCCGGTGACGTCCTCGACCGCGATCGAGGTGATGTCGCCGTCGGTGCTCTGCTCGGCCTTCTTCGTCTCACCGCCGGCCTTGACCTGCAGGTCCTCGACCTTCTGCACGTGGTCGACGTCGTCGGGCAGGTGATCGCGGGTGACCACGAACCGGGTGAAGGTCCCGGTCACGTTGCTCAGCTTCCACGATTCGGACACCTTGAGCGCACCGTCACGGTCCACCCGGATCTCGCTGTCGAAGTTGGTGACCACCGGGTCGGCCGCATCCGTCGCCGAGGACTGAGCACCGGTCAGGGCCAGGAAACCGAGGGCGCACAGAGACACCCCGAGCAGACGTAGACGCATCGCCCAATCACACCGTATCGAGAGGGTCAGGAACGGAATCGGCCCACGCCATCGGGCCCCTGGGTACCACCGGGCGGCGGCCACAGGTCGTGCAAAGTCGGACAAGATCGTTGCCAGGGGGCACCTTACCGTTCCTCGTGCCGAGCGCAACGACGCTTCGATCACGGCCACGTCCCGGTCCCCGGCCAGGCCAAGCGTGGCCGGCTCCTGTCCGCAGAGTGGACCGGCAGCGGAGGGGGCCGCCGGACTGAGCCAGCGGTCGGATAGCGTCAGGCGATGCGGGTCGCGCCCCGGACCCGCATGTCCGCTGGCGGGGCAGTGGAGAGTGCGTGTCGGACAACCAGTGGGGACCACCCGGTCAGTACCCGCAGCAACCGCCGCAGGGCCCGTACCAACCGGGCCCCGGACAACCACAGCACCAGAACCAGCACCCGGGCCAGTACGGCGGACCCGGGCCGCAAGGTGGTCAGTGGGGCGCCCCCGGCGGTCACCAGCAAGCTGGTCAGCCCGGCGGTCCGCAGTACGGCGGAGGCGGGAACCGGCCGCCGGGCCAGGTGCCGCCCCCGGGTCCGATGGGTCCGCAGCCGTGGCAGCCGCAGCCGGGCCAGCCCGGGTACAGCCAGTTCGCCCAGCCGATGCAGCAACTGCCGCACGGGCTCGGCTGGGGAGCTCCCCCACCCGGTGGCCCGCACGGTCCGCACGGGCCGCGCGGTCCCAAGAAGAAGAGCAAGGCGCCGCTGATCCTGATCCCGCTGGTCCTCGTCGGCCTGGGCATCCTCGGCGTGACCGTTGCCCAGGGCATCGCCAAGGGCAACGACCCGGAGTACACCGCGCCGACGTACACGCCGACCTCGCGGACCACCAGCAGCCCGACCGAGGACCCGACGAACGAGCCGTCGCCGACCGCGCCGCCGACCACCCGGCCCACCACCACCCGGCCGACGGTGACCAAGCCGACCGCGCCGCGGACCACGAACCCGCCGGTCAAGCGCGGCCCGACCGACTACGAGATGGTCAGCCGGAACAAGGTCTACCGGGTCGGCACGATGGCGTCGGTGGGCTGCAAGGAGTCCCGGGCCCGGCAGTCGAACACGGCCGGCGCCCGCGCCAACTACGTGAACCTGAAGACCTGCCTGGGCAAGTCGTGGCCGCGGCTGATCCAGGCGTCCGGGGCGCAGTTCCGGGCGCCGACGGTGCTCATGTTCACCGGGACGGTCACGTCGCCGTGCGGCTCGATGAACGACACCGGGCCGCCGTTCTACTGCGGCAGCAACGAGACCATCTACATGAACCTGCGCGAGGACATCGGCAACTACAACCGCTACCCGCAGGCGTACCAGAAGGTCTGGGCGCGGATGTGGATGCTGCACCAGTTCGCGCACGAGTACGGCCACCACGTGCAGAACCTGACCGGGATCCTGGACGCCAACCACAACATGCGGTACGAGGCGCCGACCCGGGCCGCGGAGCTCGAGATGACCCGGCGGCTGGAGCTGCAGGCGTCCTGCTTCGCCGACGTCTTCATCGGCGCCAACCGGCGGACGTACCCGATCACCGGGCAGGCGCAGTTCCAGTGGCGCTGGCTGATCGGTCATGTCACCGACAACAACAACGACCACGGCGACGCGAACAACCACGAGTACTGGGCGCTGCGCGGGTACCAGACGCGCAACCCGGGCGCCTGCAACACCTTCACCGCCCCCTCGGCCCGGGTGCGGTAGCGGACGGAACCACCGGCCGGCCGACGGGAGGGCGGCCGGTGGTAGTTGGTGCGGACCTGGACCGGTCCAGTTAGCCTGGTCGTCCGGATCACGCCAGGTGGTGTCCCGGGGGGATGAGGATCAACCGTGTCGAATCAGGACTGGAGCGAGCCGCCAGGAGCGCATCCGCCGCCGGGACCACTGCCCGACGGCTCGCTACCGCTGTACGCGAGCTACCCGCTGCCGGGCACGCCCGGCGGCGGTCCGCCACGTCCGGCGGTCGGCTGGGGACCCGACTTCGGCACGGGTGACGACCATCACTTCCGCCATGGCGGCCCGCCGCGGAAGCGCCGCACCGGGCTCACCGCCGGGCTGCTCGTCCTCGGCTGCGTCGCGGCCGCCGTCGTGATCGCGGCCCTCGCGAGCCGCCAGCACGACGCGCCGATCGTTGCCCCGTCCCCCGGTCAGCCGCCGGCCGGTCAGCCGGTCGCGACCACGCCGGCCCCGTCCGACGACGACACCGTCCCCACCGGAAGCCCGTCCGACACTCCGTCCGGAACCCCGGACGACGCCCGGCCGTCGCAGGACAATGCCGCCATCGTCCAGACCGACGCCTTCTACGCGACCGGGGTCCAGCGCTCGGTCGGCTGTCGCGAACCGCAGGTCGCCTTGACCGCCGCTGCCGCGGTCCAGCGGTACTACGCGAACCTGGTCGGCTGCCTGAACCAGGCCTGGTCGCCGCTGGTCCAGGCCGGGCAGGACACCTTCACCGCACCCAGGGTGAGGTTCTGGGCCGGGACCGTGCAGACGCCCTGCTCGAGCGGATCGCCGGTGTCGTTCTACTGCCCCGCGAGCCGGACGCTGTACCTGAAGTACGACGACGACATCAAGCTGTGGACCCGGTCCGAGGACAGCGCGAACCGGGCCTTCTCCCGGATGTGGGCCACCTACACCGCCGGGCACGAGTTCGGTCATCATGTCCAGCAGCTCACCGGGATCCTGCCGGCCGCCGCCCGGCTGGAGTACGAGGCACCCGACCGGGACAGCCGGCTCGAGCTGAGCCGCCGGATCGAGCTGCAGGCGTCCTGCCTGGGGGCGCTGTTCATGGGGGCGAACAAGCTGTCATATGGCATAACCGGCCAGGACCTGGCGATCTACCGGCGTTACGTCGAGGCCCAGACCGGGGATGAGAACAACCGCGGGGGTCCGCGGGACCACGGCGCGCGGACCAGCCATCAGTACTGGGCCGCGCGTGGCTTCACCACCAGCAACAGCGCCAGCTGCAACACGTTCACGGCTTCGGCCAGCAAGGTCTCGTGAGGAGCATCGATGTCGGACAACTGGAATCCACCCCCGGGGCGGGACCCGTCGGAGCCGGAGGGCGACGAGCCCACCGGTGGCGAGACCACACCGCGCGGGGAGGGCCAGTCGGGCCGTTGGTGGACCGAGTCCGCCGACCGGCCGCAGGAGTACCTGCGCCCCGAACCGCCCGCGCCCGGCGAGGGCTCCCCCGAGAACCAGCCGACCTGGTACCAGCCGGCCCCACCCCCGCCGGAACACCAGTCCGGTAGCCAGGGCCCAGCCGGTACGCCGGGCGCGCCGGGTCAGGGTGGTGCGCCTGGTGAGAGTGCGCCGGGTCGGCAGTCCCAGGGGCAGCCCGGCACGCCGAACCACGGCACCGCCGGTACGCCGGGCCAGGGCACGGGCCAGGGCACGGGCCAGGGCACGGGCCAGGGCACGGGCCAGGGCACCCCAGGTCAGCCGGGCACCCCGGCCGCGCCAGGTGCCGGCCGGCCGGGTTCGTCAGGTGCCCCCGGCAACAACGCTCCCGCCGGCGCCGCCGGCCAGGGCGGATCGACCAACGCGGGTCAGGGTGGCTCCGGCATTGCTGGGGCGGATGGCTCTGGGGTTGCTGGGCAGGGCGGTTCGGCTGGGGCTTCTGAGGGCGAGGCTCCGACGAGCACGTGGAACTTCTCGGTGCCCGGGCAGAGCGGGTCCGACCGTTCGCGCGGTCAGCACTCTGCCCCGCCGCCGGGCAACCAGCGCCAGGACGCGAGCGACAACTCCACCTCCTCCGGTTGGGGACCGGCTGCGGGCTCTGGTGGGAGCGGCTCCTCGCAGAACCCCGGCTGGGGACCGGCAGCAGGGTCGGGCGACAACAACTCGGCCCAGGGCTCCGGCTGGGGTCCGGCCGCGGGCGCGGGCGGCAACAGCTCGACGCAGGGCTCCGGTACCGGTCCGGCAGGCGGTTCGGGTGACAGCGGCTCTGGGCAGGGTTCCGGCTGGGGACCTGCTGCGGGGAGTGCTGCGCAGAATGCCGGCTGGGGTGTTGCCGGTGGCTCTGAGGGTGGTTCTTCGCAGGGCTCGGGTTGGGGTACCGAGGACGGTTCCTCGCAGGGTTCTGGGTGGGGTTCGGGGTCCGGTGGTTCCGGGCAGAACCCGGGCTGGGGGCCTGCTGACGGTTCCGGTGGCGGGGGTTCCTCGCAGGGCTCCGGGTGGGGTCCTGCCGCGGGTGCGGGCGCTGGGGCTGGTGCCACCAGCAACTGGCCGAGCAGCTCGACCGGGCCGATCTCGCCGCAGGCTTCGAGCTCCTGGCCCGCCGGCCCCGGGAACCAAGGACCCGGCCAAGGACCCGGCAACCAGGGCCCAGGCGGTCAGGGCCCCGCGAACCAAGGCCCCGGTAACCAGGGGCCCGGTAACCAGGGGCCGCAGGGTGGGCCGAGCAACCCGTGGTCGGGGGCCGGGCCCACCGGGTTTCCGCCTTACCAGCAGCAGGGTGGTTGGCAGGGCGCCGGCCAGCAGCCTTCCGGGCAGCAGCCGACCTGGCAGTACCCGCCGATCCCGATTCCGAAGCCGCCGGGTGGTGGCCGCCGCCGCAAGCAGCGGAAGGCGCCGAAGGGCCTGCTGATCGGGCTCGTCGTGCTCGCCGTTCTCGTCGTCGGCACCGGGGTGACGTACGCCCTGCGCAACGCCGGCGACGACCCGCAGGTCCCGGTGGCGGTCGAGACGCCGTCGGAGACGCCTTCGGAGACCCCGTCGGAGACGCCGTCGCCGACGCCGACGCCGGTCCCGACGACGACCGCGCCGAAGCCGACCCCGAAGCCGAAGCCCAAGCCGCGCCAGCCCACGGCGTACGAGCTGGTGGCGAAGAACAAGCTGTACTCGGTCGGGGCGTTGCAGCCGACGAAGTGCGTCGAGCCGAACAACCGGCCGATCAACTTCCCGCAGACGAAGGCGTACTACCAGAAGCTGCTGCCGTGCATGAACCGGACCTGGTGGCTGGCGATGAAGAAGGCCGGCCTGCCGTTCCGGGCGCCGGCCCTGATCGTGTACGCGAACCAGGTGAAGACGCCGTGCGGGATCGAGCGTGGCACCCGCGGCTTCTACTGCGGCGCCAACGAGGCGATCTACATGCCGTTCAACGTGGACTACAAGAACTACAAGATCAACCCGATGTACACCCGGGCGTGGATGCTGAACACGTTCGCGCACGAGTACGGTCACCACGTCCAGCAGCTGTCCGGGATCTTCGGCGCCAGCTTCGCCCGGTCCGCGACGATGGCGGACCCGAACCTGCGGCTGCTCGAGTCCCGCCGGCGCGAGCTGCAGGCGTCCTGCCTCGGTTCCGCCTACCTGGGCGCGAACGCGGCGTACATCCCGATGCGTGGCGAGCTGCTGAACAGCTGGAAGTTCGCGGTCGCCAACGCGGGCGACGAGTTCTCCAAGCCGAAGGTCCGCGACCACGGCGCCAAGGCGAACCACAACCTCTGGTCGACCCGCGGGTTCAACTACAAGAACCCGATCTTCTGCAACACCTTCAGCACCCGGCCGCAGTGGACCAGCTAGCCGGCGGCTGACACCGCCGATTGCCACCAGCAACCAAGCCGAACACCGAAGAACCCCGGCCTCCACCTGGAGACCGGGGTTCTTCTGGCTGCGGTACCAGAAGTACTAGAAGAGCCGGCGGGCCGTGGTGAGGTGGCCGCCGAAGGTGGTGACGAAATTGGCCAGCGACTCGCCGATGTCGGACAGGTGCCAGTTCTCCGGACCGGAGTACCAGCCGATGCCGGCGTCGGGGTCGTCGTCGTCATCGGTCGCGGCGATCTCCAGCGCCCATTTCTCGGTCAGGCCGAGGACCGCGGCGTACGGCAGGCAGCGGGAGGCGAATTCGAGCCGGTGGGCCGGCGGCAGGTCGGTCGAGCTCTGGTCGGCCAGGTACTGCTGCAGCCCGGCGACGCGGCCGAGAACCGCGGCGCCGCGGGCGGTGCGGGCCGGGGCGACCTGACCCGCCAGCGACAGCGCGAGACCGGCCAGCATCACTGCGAAGCCGACCAGGCCGAACTTGGTCGCGATCGCGAGCACCACCGTCAGCACGGCACCGGCGCCGAGCAGGACCAGACCCGCGGTGGTCCAGCGGTTCCGGACGGCGTCCGGGCGGTTCGCGAACCAGCCCTGCGTGACCACGTCGGCGTACAGCTGCTCACGGACCAGGGTGAGCCGCGGCCGCAGCGACGCGCCGAGGGACGACACGACGACCGTGTCCCCGTCGGCGAAGACCGCGTCCAGCAGCGCCTTCTCGTACGGCAGCAGCTCGGGGCCGCCCGGGTTCAGCCGCTCCAGCTGCCAGTCGAGCCGGCCGAAGTGGCGTTCGCGGGGCAGCTCGACGATCGTCAGGTAGTTGCGGACGGCAAGGTCCAGCAGGGTCGCGGTGATGTCCACCACGTCGGCGCTCTCGTCCACCACGGTGCCGACCTGACCCGGCCGGATCCCGTCCGGCGCGGCGAACTGCGGCCCGTCCGGCCCGTCCAGGACCGGTCGCTCGGGCGCACCCGGTCCGGACTTCCCCGCGTCCCGGCCCTTGAAGAACCAGAGCGCGGCGGCGGCCAGGACACCGAGGCCCAGCAGCAGCGCGCTCAGGCCGAGCGTCGCACCGTCCACGGTGAAGGCACGGTGCAGCGTCCAGCGGGTCTTGAACTCCGCGTTCGGCTGGACCGTGGCCTGGTCGCTGAGCCCGGTGAGGAAGGTCAGCCGGCCACCCGCCGGGATGCTGTTCTGCTCGATCTGCAGCGCGGCCGACTCGGCCAGCTGCGACGAGGTACACGGCATGCTCGATCCGGTCCGGCCCGCGAAGCAGGTCACCCAGGTCGCGAACGGCACGTTCACGGTCACCGAGGCCTTCGGGATCTCGGTGCCGTAGCCCTGCACGATCGGCCAGCTGACCTCGCGGCCCTCGGTCGAGTCGGCGACGACGTTGTCCACCTCGTAGCTGTAGACCACCTTCGCCTGGCCCGACACCTGGACGCTGACCCGGCGGCCGTCGTCGGTCTCGGCGTTCTCGAACCCGCCGGCCGGCTGACCGTTCACCTTCGCGGACACGTTCCGGACGTCGTACACCCGGTCGTCGTCGGAGTTGGCCCGGACCCGGGTGGTCAGGGTGCGGCTGAACGTGCCGGACCCGGCCGCCACGTCGACGGTCTCGGTGACCTTGAGCACACCGTCGCCGGTCAGCGTCGCCTCGGCGGCGTACCCGGTGATCCGGTCGTCGGCAGCCTGCGCGGGCAACGTGCCGAGGGCAACGAACGGCACCGTCAGGGACACGAACAGGGCGGCCGGCAGGAGGCGGCGCTTCAGTGACATGGGTCGAGAGTAGTCTCGGGGCGGTTCGCTCTGCGAACCGCGCAACCGACATCCGGGGTAGAAGGGGCAACGACCAGTGAGCAACCCGTACGGGTACGGCCGTCCCCAGGACACGCGCCGGCCGGGCCCGCCGCCTGGCGTCCTGCCTCCCCCGCAAGCCGCACCCTGGCAGCAGGGCCCGCCGCAGCAGGCCCCGCGGTACGGGGGGCCTGGCCCACAGCAAGGTCCCGGCCGGCACCCGCAGCAGCAGGGCCAGTACCCGCAGCAAGGGCAGTACCAGGGTCAGTGGGCGCAGCCGTACTACGGCGGGCCGAACCAGTTCAACGGGTTCCAGCCGCCGAAGCGCCGCGGTGGCGCGGCCAAGTACGTCCTGTTCGGGTTCTTCGCGGTCGCGCTGGTCGGGATCACGCTCGCCGTCATCGGTTCGATCCTCAACGGCGGTAGCACCACCGCCGAGCCGGAGCGGTCCGGTCCGTCGATCGTGCCGACGGCGACCACCGACCCGGAGGAGGGCTCGGCCGAGGACTTCCTGCTCAACAACCCGCTCTACACGGCCGGTGCGCTGAACGAGATGAACTGCCCGGCCGAGCAGCTCGGCGACGGCAGCCTGACGGCGCAGAAGCGGTACTACCAGAAACTCTTCGGCTGCCTGAACGACGCCTGGCGGCCACTCTTCGGCAAGCTCGGCATCACCAAGCCGGACCCGGGCCTGGTGGTCTTCGACCAGCCGGTCAGTACCCCGTGCGGCAACTTCCAGCCGCTGTCCGGGCGGGTGCTCGCGTTCTACTGCTACGGCAACCAGGTGATGTACACCGACGTGAAGCAGATGAACAAGGCGTTCGGCCCGAAGGAGGACCTGGCGTACCTGATGACGATCGCGCACGAGTACGGGCACCACATCCAGGGCGTCACCCAGCTCGTCTACGCGCGCGCCGCGTACGTCCAGGATCATCCCGAGGAGAAGCTGGAGAGCTCGCGGCGCAACGAGTTGCAGGCGTCCTGTCTCGCCGGGGTGTTCAGCCGGTCGATCGAGAAGACGTACCCGTTCACGGACCGGATGGACGAGTTCCGCAAGCAGGCCGGCAGTTCCTTCGGCGAGACGGACGAGACGCCGGAGGACGAGCGCACCCACGGCCTGGCCACCAGCCAGGGCTTCTGGATCGTCAACGGCCTGAACATCGGCGAGACCAAGGCCTGCAACACGTTCGCGGCCCCGGCGGACAAGGTCAAGTAACCCAGCACCCGGAACAAGCGTTCGCTTGAAGGCCGTTCACCAGGGTGCGTCGTTGGGCCGAAGGACCGGATCCGTTCAACCAGGGCGCGTATCATCCGCCCGTGACGTTGCGACGGGGGGACTGTGCGCCACCCGCGCGCACGCTGGTCGACATCCTGCAGGAGACGGCGGCCAAGTTCCCGGACGAGCCTGCGCTGGACGACTCTCAGATCGCCCTGACCTACCGTGAGCTGCTCGGCCAGGTGGAGCGGTTCAGCCGGCGCCTGGTCCAGGCCGGTGTCGGCCCCGGGGACCGCGTCGGCGTCCGGATCTCCTCCGGCCAGAACGACCTCTACGTCGCCATCCTCGGCACCCTCCAGGCCGGCGCCGCGTACGTCCCCGTCGACGCCGACGACCCGGACGAGCGGGCCGCCCTGGTCTTCGGCGAGGCGTCGGTCGCGGCCACGGTGACCGACGGACTCGAGATCACCAGCGCCCGCCCCGGCGAGCCCGACGAGGACGGGTACTACGACTTCCCGTACTCCGCGCGGATGGACCCGGCCGGCCCGGTCGGGGACCCGGGGCTCGGCGTCGACAGCGTCGCACCGCGCGACGACGGGCCGACCCCCGAGGACGACGCGTGGATCATCTTCACGTCGGGCTCGACCGGTGTCCCGAAGGGGGTCGCCGTCTCGCACCGGTCGGCGGCCGCGTTCGTCGACGCCGAGGCGCGGATGTTCCTGCAGCAGGAGCCGATCGGGCCGGACGACCGGGTCCTGGCCGGGTTGTCGGTGGCGTTCGACGCGTCGTGTGAGGAGATGTGGCTGGCCTGGCGGTACGGGGCCTGCCTGGTCCCGGCGCCGCGCTCGCTGGTCCGCAGCGGAATGGACCTCGGCCCCTGGTTGGTTGCCCAGGGCATCACCATCGTCTCGACCGTACCGACGCTGGCCGCGCTCTGGCCGGCCGACGCGCTCGACCTGGTCCGGCTGCTGATCTTCGGCGGCGAGGCCTGTCCGCCGGAACTGGCCGAGCGGCTCGCCGTCGACGGGCGCGAGGTCTGGAACACGTACGGCCCGACCGAGGCGACCGTGGTCGCGTGCGGCGCTCGGCTCACCGGCGAAGGACCGGTCCGGATCGGGTTGCCCTTGGACGGCTGGGACCTGGCCGTAGTGGATGCCGAGGGCAACGAAGTCGAGGAGGGCGGCAGCGGCGAGCTGATTATCGGCGGCGTCGGCCTGGCCCGGTACCTGGACCCGGCCAAGGACGCGGAGAAGTTCGCGCCGATGCCGTCGCTCGGCTGGGACCGCGCGTACCGCAGCGGCGACGTGGTCCGGAAGGAGTCGGCCGGCCTGCTGTTCATCGGCCGCGCGGACGAACAGGTCAAGCTCGGCGGCCGGCGGATCGAGCTCGGTGAGGTGGACGCCGCGTTGCAGGCGCTGCCCGGGGTGTCCGGTGCCGCCGCCGCGGTCCGGGCGAGCGCCGCGGGGAACCAGCTGCTCGTCGGGTACGTGGTGCCCGAGGACCCGGAGACGTTCGACCAGAAGGCCGCGACCGCGCGCCTCCGCGAGGAGTTGCCGGCCGCGCTCGTTCCCCTGCTCGCGTTGACGGACACCCTGCCGACCCGGACCTCCGGCAAGGTGGACCGGGCCGCGTTGCCCTGGCCGCTGCCGGGGATGGAGACCGACGGACCGGCGGCCGAGCTGGACGGTACGGCGGGCTGGCTGGCCGAACGCTGGACCAAGGTGCTCGGCGCGACCGTGACCGGCGCGGACAACGACTTCTTCCTGCACGGTGGCGGCAGCCTGGCCGCGGCCCAGCTCGTCTCGGTCCTGCGCGAGCGTTTCCCCGAGGCGACCGTCGCCGACATCTACGAGTACCCGCGGCTCGGCGCGCTCGCCGATCGGCTGGACTCGTTCACCGCCACGGCCGCACCGGTCGAACTGCGCGAGATCCGGCCGACCCCGTTCGGCACCCAGGTCCTGCAGACCGCGCTCACCCTGATCCTGCAGACGGTCGTCGGGGTGCGCTGGCTGGTCTACCTGTTCACGCTGAACAACCTGCTCGCGCTGACCGCCGGGGCGCACCCGTGGATGCGGACCGTGTCCTGGTGGTGGATCCTGGCCGGCTGGTTGATCCTGATCACGCCGGCCGGGCGGATGGGTATCGCCGTGCTCGGCGCCCGGGTCCTGCTCCGCGGGCTGAGACCGGGGACGTACCCCCGCGGCGGCAACGTGCACGTCCGGTTGTGGGCGGCCGAGAACCTCGCCGACGCGGCCGGCGCCGCCAACCTGGCCGGAGCACCCTGGATCGCCTACTACGCCAGGGCGCTGGGCGCGAAGATCGGCCGCGGCGTGGACCTGCACACGCTGCCCCCGGTGACGGGGATGCTCTCGATGGGACGCGGTGCCTCGATCGAGCCCGAGGTCGACCTGTCCGGGTACTGGATCGACGGCGACCAGCTCCACGTCGGCCCGGTCAGCGTCGGCGCCGAGGCGGTGGTCGGCTCCCGCAGTACCCTCCTGCCCGGGACCGAGGTCGGCCGGAACGCGGAGATCGCGGCCGGCTCGGCGGTGTCCGGCAAGGTCCCGTCGAACGAGCGCTGGTCCGGTTCACCGGCGAGCCGGGTCGGCCGCGCCCGGCGGCCCTGGCCCGAGGAACGTCCCGCCCGCGCGCCGTGGTGGGTGCTCGCGTACGGCGCCGCGTCCGCGCTGATGTCGCTCCTTCCGGTGGCCGCCGCGGCCGCAGCGATCCTCGTTCTCGGCCGCTTCGTGCGGAACACGGAGACCCTCGGCGACGCCGCGCTCAAGGCACTCGCCGCGGTGCCGTTGATGACGCTCGTCGGCTTCGTCACGTTGGCCGTCCTCACCCTGATCGGCGTCCGGCTGCTCGGCCTCGGGGTGAAGCCCGGCCACTATCCGGTTCGCAGCCGGACCGGGTGGCAGGTGTGGGCGACGGAGCGGCTGCTCGACTCGGCCCGCACGCTGCTCTTCCCGCTGTACGCGAGCCTGCTGACGCCGTGGTGGCTGCGGGCCCTCGGTGCGCGAGTTGGCCGCGATGTCGAGGCTTCGACGGTTCTGCTGCTGCCGAAGATGACCACGGTCGGCGACGGGGCGTTCCTGGCCGACGACACGATGATCGCGTCGTACGAGCTGGGCGGCGGCTGGTTGCACGTGGCCGGCGCGAAGGTCGGCAAGCGGGCCTTCCTCGGCAACTCGGGGATGACCGCACCGGGTCGCTCGGTGCCCAAGAACGGCCTGGTCGCGGTGCTGTCGGCGGCCCCGAAGAAGTCGAAGGCGGGGACGTCCTGGCTCGGCAGCCCGCCGGTCAAGCTGCGCCGGCAGGCGATCGCGGGTGACCAGAGCCGGACGTTCAACCCGCCGGCCCGGCTCAAGGTCGCCCGCGCGCTGGTCGAGCTGTGCCGGTTCGTGCCGATGATGTGCACGGTCCTGATCGCCGTCGGCGTGCTGTTCGCCCTGCAGGCGCTGGACCTGTGGATCGGTCCGTGGCTGACGCTGCTGCTGTCCGGCGCGGTGATCCTCGCGGCCGGCGCGGTCGCGGGCGGGATGGCGACCGTGGCCAAGTGGGTGATCGTCGGCCGGACCCGCGCGGTCGAGTACCCGTTGTGGAGCTCGTTCGTCTGGCGCAACGAGGTGGTCGACAGCTTCGTCGAACTCGTCGCCGCCCCCTGGTTCGCGAACGCGGCCGCCGGCACGCCGGTCCTCAACCTCTGGCTGCGGACCCTCGGCGCCCGGATCGGCAAGGGGGTCTGGTGCGAGACGTACTGGTTGCCGGAGGCCGACCTGATCACGCTGGGCGACGGTGCCACCGTGAATCGCGGGTGCGTCCTCCAGACCCACCTGTTCCATGACAGGGTGATGTCCATGAGCACCGTCACCTTCGGGTCTGGATCGACCCTCGGGCCGCACGGCATCATCCTGCCGGCCGCCTCGGTGGGACCTGGAGCGACCGTCGGACCCGTCTCCCTGGTGATGCGCGGCGAGAGTGTGCCGGCCGGATCCCGCTGGGCCGGCAACCCGATCGCGCCCTGGCAGGGTTGATGGTCGCCGCTGACCCGGACGGCAGCAGGGCCCAACCAGGGGCGACGACCGCGGGCGACCCGTACGTCCCCACCCACGGCAACGGCGGCTACACCGTCTCCTCGTACGCGCTCGACCTGGACTACCGGGTCAGCAGCAACCGGCTGACCGGCAAGGCCACCATCACCGCGGTCACCACCCAGGCGCTGTCCAGGTTCAGCTTCGACCTGGTCGGGTTGCGGGTCTCCAAGGTGTCCGTGAACGGCCGCCGCGCCCCGAAGTACCTGCACCGCGCCGGCAAGTTGCACGTCACCCCGTCCGGGCCGATCCGGGCGGGCACCGAGTTCGTCGTCGACGTGCAGTACTCCGGGAACCCGGCCCCCGCCGACAGCCCGTGGGGCGAGCTCGGCTGGGAGGAGCTGACCGAAGGCGTGATCGTGGCGAGCCAGCCGAGCGGCGCGGCCACCTGGTTCCCGTGCAACGACCACCCCGCCGACAAGGCCCGGTACCGGATCGCGGTCACCACCGACTCGCCGTACCACGTGGTCGCGAACGGGCGGCTGGTGTCCCGGCGGACCAAGGCGAGCCGGACCAGCTGGGTGTTCGACGAGGCCGAGCCGATGGCGACGTACCTGGCCACCGTGCAGATCGGCCGGTACGACGTGCTCGAGCTGGGCACGTCGCCGGTGTTGCAACGCGCAGCCCTGCCCTCGTCGCAGCTGAAGGACTTCCGCGCCGATTTCGGGCGGCAGCCGGAGATGCTCAAGCTGTTCAGCCGGTTGTTCGGGCCGTACCCGTTCGGCGCGTACACCGTGGTAGTGACCGACGACCCGCTGGAGATTCCGCTGGAGTCGCAGGGGATCTCGGTCTTCGGCAGCAATCACGTCGACGGCCGGCGTGGATCGGAGCGGCTGGTCGCGCACGAGCTGGCACACCAGTGGTTCGGCAACAGCCTGACCGTGTCGAGCTGGCAGGACATCTGGCTGAACGAGGGGTTCGCCTGCTACGCCGAGTGGTTGTGGTCCGAGCACTCCGGCGGACTCTCGGCCGCGCAGCAGGTCACGAAGGCGCACAGCCGGCTGGCCGGACTCCCGCAGGACCTGGTGATCTCCGACCCGGGTCCGGAGCTGATGTTCGACGACCGGCTGTACAAGCGCGGCGCGATCACGTTGCACCAGCTCCGGACGGTCCTGGGCGACGATCCGTTCTTCGAACTGCTGCGCACCTGGACCCGCCGGCACCGGCACGGACTGGTGACGAGCGCGGAGTTCCTCGACCTGGCCTGCGAGTTCGCGGCCGACGCGGACGCGATCCGGGAGCTGTTCGCGGCCTGGCTGGACCAGGCCGCGCTCCCTTCGTTGCCTCGGGCAACTCGCCGTCGCCCCTGGCGCTCCTGAGGTCTCGGAGCTCCGGTACCGGCTGTCGGGCGCGGGGGATCTCGGTACCGGTCAGGCGCGGGCGGTTTGGGTGGCGGCGGCCAGGAAGCGGTCGATCACCAGGGACCGTTCGACCCAGGCCGCGCCGATCCACCACACCGCGGCCTTGCCCCGCAGCGGGACCAGCTTGACCGCGTCGGACGCGATCGATCCCGCACTCGCCGGAACCACGGCCGGCCCGACTCCGGCGGCGACCAGGGCCAGCACCGTCTGCAGATCCGCGGCTTCCTGGAGTACGGCGGGACGCGCGCCGAGTTCGTCGTACAGGCGGCTGATCTGATCCGCCAGACCGGGACCGCGATCGGGCCGGAGCCGGAGCAGCGGGCGGCCGTCGAGCCAGGACGGTATCCGGGTCGGCGGGTCCATGGTGACGGGCAGAGCCAGGGTCAGGCGGTCCCGGCGTAGCCGTAGGTGTTCGAGTCCCGCCGGGACGGGCAACCGGACGAAGCCGACGTGCAACCGGCCCGCGAGCAACTCCTCGCACTGGGTGGCCGAGGACATGTCGTCCAGCGAGACGGCGACCCCCGGGTACCGGCTGCGGAACAGCGCCACCGTCCGCGGCGCGACCTCGATCCCGGACAGACCGAAGCCGACAGCGAGTGACCCTTCCTCGCCGGCCGCGACCGACGACGCCCGCCGCTCGAAGGCCTCCGACCGGGCGAGCAGGTCGAGCGCGTCCGGCAGCAGCGCCTCACCGGCTGTAGTGAGCCGCGCACCCTGCCGGCCCCGGACGAACAAGGTCGCCCCGATCCGCCGTTCGAGCACCTGGATCTGCTTGGTGAGGGCCGGCTGGCTGGTCGACAGCTCACTCGCTGCGACGCCGTAGTTGCCGGTCCGCGCGACCGTGGCGAACGCCCGGAGCAGTCGCAGATCCATAACCACAGGATATGGAAAACCCTGTGGATATCATTGGACGGAATCGCGGTTCCTCGGCTTTCCTGTGGATAAGTCCCTGAGGAGGAGCCCGATGCCGCGAGTCGCCGTGGTCCAGTTCGAGTCCGTTCCGGACCAGCCCGAGGTCAATCTCGGCGTCGTCCGCCGGCTGGCCGCGCAGGCCGTTGCCGACGGCGCCCAGCTGGTCACGTTCCCGGAGATGTGTCTGCTCGGTTACTGGCACCTCCGTCGCCAGAGCGCGGAGCGACTGCACGAACTCGCCGAACCGAGGACCGGACCCAGCGTCACCGCGGTCAGCGCCCTCGCCGCCGACCTCGGAGCCGGAATCGCGGTCGGCTTCCTCGAGGAGGACCAGGGCCTGCTCTACAACGCGTACGCCGTCTGTCTGCCGGACGGAGCCGTGCACGTCCATCGCAAGCTGCACGCGTTCGAACACGAGGCGATTGCCAGTGGTTCGTCGTACACGGTCTTCGACACGCCGTGGGGCCTGCGGCTCGGCGTACTGATCTGCTGGGACAACAACCTGGTCGAGAACGTCCGGGCGACCGCGTTGCTCGGCGCAACGGTCCTGCTCGCGCCGCACCAGACCGGTGGGACGAGTTCGCGCAGCCCCCACGGGATGAAGCCGATCCCGGTAGAGGTCTGGGAGAACCGGGCCGCCGATCCGGAGGCGGTGGAGGCGGCCTTCAACGGTCCGAACGGACGCGGCTGGCTGCTGCGATGGTTACCGTCACGGGCCCACGACAACGGGTTGTTCGTGCTGTTCAGCAACGGGGTCGGCCGCGACGACGACGAGCTCCGCACCGGCAACAGCATGATCCTCGACCCGTACGGCCGGATCCTCGCGGAGACCCCGGTCCCGGCGGAGGCGGTCGTGGTCGCGGACCTGGATCTCGATCTGGTGCCCAAGGCAACGGGACGCCGCTGGCTCCGAGGCCGCCGCCCCGAGCTCTACGGCATTCTCACCACACCGGGCAACGAGGTGGATCCCCGCACCGCCCGCTTCTCGGACGCTCCGGTCGACCGCTGAGCCGGACCTCCACCACTCACAGTGAGGATGATGGGTGTGGTCCCCCGCGGTGGTCGTCCTGACTCAAGCACTCACTGACTTCGGGTCTTGAATTGGATATGTCGGTCGACCACTGCGGGGGTCACGTGCACTCACCGGACGAGGGGTCTGTGACCTCATAGGAGCCTGTGCCAGCAGGCACCCATCACTGTCTTGTCCGCTCGCCTCGGCTGGTGCGTGCCGCCCTCATCCCTAGCCAGTGGAAGGACGGCAGTACCCACCATGCCACGAGCAGAGGCCCGGTCCCAGGTCGAGATCACCGGTGGTGTCGACACCCACCGAGACACTCACACCGCGGCCGCGATCGATCAGACCGGCCGGATGCTCGGCCATGCCACGTTTCCCACCACCCGGGCCGGCTATGCCGCGCTGCTGGCCTGGCTGCGGTCGTTCGGGCGGCTGGTCCTGGCCGGAGTGGAGGGCACCGGCGCCTACGGGGCCGGTCTGACGACCTATCTGAGCGAGCAAGGCATCACGGTCGTCGAGATCGACCGGCCGAACCGTAAGACCCGCCGCCGGGCCGGGAAATCCGACCCGATCGATGCCGAAGCCGCCGCCCGCGCCGCCCTGGGCAAAGTCCGCACCGGCACCCCCAAAAACCGCGACAGCCAGGTCGAGGCGCTGCGGAACCTGCGGGTCGCCCGCACCAGCGCCGTCGACCAACGCGCCGGCTGCATGCGCCAGATCAAAGCCCTGATCGTGACCGCACCCCATGGTCTGCGCGACCAGCTACGAGGCCTCACCACCGCCCGCCTGATCCACACCTGCCGCAACCTGCGACCCGATACCACCCAGATCGGCGTCCCCGAACAAGCCGTCAAAACCGCGCTGCGTTCACTGGCACGCCGCTACGCCACCGCCCAACAAGAGATCGCCGAGCTCGACACCCTCATCACAGCCCTGATCGAAACGATCAACCCGGCCCTTCTCCAGCTCACCGGAGTCGGCCCCGACATCGCCGGGCAGCTCCTGGTCACCGCCGGCCCCAACCCCGAACGGATCCACTCCGAAGCCGCCTTCGCGATGCTCTGCGGCGCCGCCCCCATCCCCGCATCCTCAGGCCAAACACAACGCCACCGCCTCAACCGCGGCGGCGACCGCCAAGCCAACAAAGCCCTCTACCTCATCGTCATCAACCGACTCCGCTGGGACCCACGCACCCACACCTACCTCGCCAAACGCACCGCCGACGGCCTGTCCAAAAAAGACACCATCCGCTGCCTCAAACGACTCATCGCCCGCGAGATCTACTACACACTCCGCCAAACACAACCCACCACCAACAAGCAACCAGCCACTACTTGACATCCATAGGAGCATCCAACCCGCCGGCCGACGCAGATACACGCCGAATTGCGCCGCTGAAGGCGGCTTGGTGAGTGGTGGAAGTCCGCCGTCAGTAGACGAGGGCCGTGGCGATGGCGGCGATGCCCTCGCCGCGGCCGGTGAGCCCCAGGCCGTCGGTGGTGGTGGCGCTGACGGAGACGTCGGCGTCACAGGCCGCGCTCAACGCCTTCTCGGCTTCCTCGCGACGGGCGGCGAATCGCGGCCGGTTGCAGATCACCTGGACGGAGACGTTGCCGATCTCGAAGCCGGCCGCGCGCACCCGGCGAGCCGCCTCGGCCAGCAGCGTCGCCCCGGACGCGCCCGCCCACTCGGGCTCAGCGGTCCCGAAGTTCGACCCGAGGTCACCCAGCTTGGCCGCCGACAGGAGCGCGTCGCAGGCGGCATGCGCGGCGACGTCACCGTCGGAATGCCCGGACGGCCCCGCGGTCTCCTCCGGCCAGAGCAACCCGGCCAGCCACATCGGCCGGCCTTCCTCGACCGGATGCACGTCCACGCCGGTCCCGACCCGAGGTCTCACCGCGCTCCTCTTTCCGCCAGGATCCACTCGGCCAGCAACAGATCCCGCGGCCGCGTCACCTTGAACGCGTCCTCGGATCCTTCGACCGTCCGCACCGCGACACCGAGCCGCTCGCACAGCATCGCGTCGTCCGTCGCGCCCGCTCCTTCGACAGCATGGGCCCGCCGCAGCACCGACGGCTCGAAGCCCTGCGGAGTCTGGACAGCCACCAACGCCGACCGATCCGGCGTATCGACCACCACACCGTCTCCGTCGACCCGCTTGATCGTGTCGGTCACCGGGATCACCGGAACCACGGCAGGCGCCCCGGCCAGGACGGCCGCGACGACACGCTCGATCACGTCGACCGGGACGAACGACCGGGCCGCATCGTGAACGAGAACGCAGTCGATACCCTCGGCCGGGACCAGGTCGAGCGCCGCCCGGACCGAATCCGTCCGCTCGGCACCGCCCGGAACGACGCGCAGCTCCGCCGGCCCGACGTACGGGTCGAGCTGTTTGCGGACGACGTCCTCGGTCCCGGGTGGGACGGCGACGACAAAACACGAGAGGCCGGCGGCGGTCGCTGCCGAGAGTCCACGGACCGCGTGGACGAGCAGCGAGTCGCCACCGACCTCCCGAAAGGCCTTCGGGGCCTCGCCACCGAGCCGAACTCCGAGACCGGCCGCCGGGATGATGGCCGCGGTACTCATCTCGAGCCCGCGCACAGCGGTACGGTCACGCGTTCGCCTCGGTCCTGCTGATCGGACAGGGTCCGGTCGTCAGGAAGCGAGAACCTCGTCGAGGATGGCCTCGGCCTTGTCCTCATTGGTGTGCTCGGCCAGAGCCAGCTCGGAGACGAGGATCTGGCGAGCCTTCGCCAGCATCCGCTTCTCACCGGCGGAGAGACCGCGGTCACGCTCACGGCGCCACAGGTCGCGCACGACCTCCGCCACCTTCATCACGTCACCGGAGTGCAGCTTCTCCAGGTTCGCCTTGTATCGTCGCGACCAGTTGGTCGGCTCCTCCGTGTGCGGTGCACGCAGCACGTCGAAGACGCGCTCCAGGCCAGCCTGATCCACGACGTCACGCACGCCGACGAGATCGAGGTTGCACGCGGGGACCCGGACGACCAGGTCGTTCTGAGCGACGATCCTCAAGACCAGGTAGGTCTTGTCCTCACCTTTGATCTGACGGGTCTCGATGTCCTCGATGACGGCCGCACCGTGATTGGGGTAAACAACCGTCTCGCCGACTGTGAAAGTCATATGTCACGTGCCCCTTTCCGGTACCTATGCTACCACGCGGTCGGTGGTCCGGCCGGGACGTTTGCGCTGGTCAGAGGCCACTTCCCGCCTTGACAAACGCTGTCCGGCGTGCCTCGCGCGCGCGTTCCGATCCCCCCGTCCACCCCGCGAAGGTGGAGCCGCTGTCGAGCCCGCCGGTCGCGGTCGCTACGCTTTGCTGCGCCGGAGGCCGCTGCCTGACGGCAGTCCACTGCTTGTAGGAGAGGGATCCCAGTGCCCATCACGTTGACCCGGCAGGCCGTCCGCCGGACCTTCGCGGCCACGGCCACCGTCACGCTGAGCATCGCGCTGACCGCCTGCGGCGCGAACTTCAACGCGCAGACCGCCCAGCCCTACCAGCCCGCCGAGGGCACCAACGCCGACTCCGGCTCGATCGCCGTCCGCAACCTGCTGGTGATGGCCTCCGAGGACGGCAAGGGGGAACTGCACGGCGCGATCGTCAACAACGGCGCGGACCCGGACACCCTGGTCAGCATCGCCTCCGCCCCCGAGGGCACCGAGCCCGCGGGCGCCACCGAGGACCCGGTCAGCGTCACCTTCGGCAACGTCCGGCCGATGACGCTGGTGCCCGGCCAGATGCTGTCGCTGCCGCCGGCCACCGGCGCCCCGTTCACCGTCACCGGCGGCAAGCCGGGCGACATGGTCGCGGTCACCATCACCTTCGGCAAGGCGGCCCCGATCACCACCGCGATCCCGGTGCTCACCCTCGACCACTACTCCCCCTCGCCGCGCGCGGACGGCGGCGAGGCGCACGGCTGACGCCGGCCGACCCACGACGGACGAAGGGCCCACCCCGCGGCGGGTTCACGTGGTCGTCGCAACACCTCGATTTGAGGAGTTGCGGCGGCCATGTCGTTTTCGGAGGATCTTGAGCGTCACGGTGATGCTTTGGTGCGGATGGTTGATGCGGGGGTCGCGGTAGCGGCGGCGTGTGACGCGCTGGGAATCAAGCGGGGTCGTGGTTACGAGATCTTGCGAGCACGTGGTGGTGGGTCTGGCCGACGAACGGTCATCACCGACGCGGTGCGGGGGCAGGTGATCGCGGTGTTCGGCGAGTCCGCGAGCATCAACCGTGCTGCGATCGCCTGCGGGGTGAGTCATGGCACTGCCCGGCGGATCCTGGTCGCGGCCGGGCTGGTGCCCGCGGTGACGGCTGTGAGGGGCAAAGTGCAGGCGAGGGCGCGGTTCACCGGGTTGATCGAGTCGGGATGGTCGATCACGCGCGCGGCCCGGGAGGTGGGCGTGAACCGGCGCACCGGGCTGGATTGGTGTCGCGGAGTCCGCAAGGTGAACAACACGCGGATCCATCCCGGCGGGCGGGTCGTGGACTCCGGCGCCGCTGCCCGGTATCTGACTTCCATGACCGGACCAGCTGAGGTTGTGATCAGTGACCGTTACCTGTGCCTGGATGAACGGCTGGCGATTGCCGACGGGTTGATCAACAAGCTCACCCTCACCGCGATCGCGGCCGGCATCGGTAAGAACAAGTCCACGGTCTCTCGTGAGGTCCGTGCACACAGCATCGAAGGGCTTTACCTGCCGTACCAGGCCCACCGTGACGCTGCGGCGGCCCGGGCCCGGCCCAAGGCCTCGAAGCTGGTTACCGACGCCGCGCTGCGTGACCGGGTCGAGCTGGGCCTGGAACGGAAGTTGTCACCGGAGCAGATCTCGAACAGGCTCGTCAAAGACTTCCCCGATGACGAGAGCATGCGCGTGAGCCACGAAACGATCTACCAAGCGCTGTACTTCCAGGCCCGCGGCGGCCTCAAACGCGAAGTCCAGACCGCGCTGCGCACCGGCCGGACCCGCCGCCAACCCCAACGACAGCCCGGGCAACGCCGGCACCGGTTCGTCGACGAGATGATCATGATCTCCGAACGGCCGGCCGAGGCCGAGGACCGCGCGGTCCCCGGCCACTGGGAAGGCGACCTGATCATGGGCGAGAACAACCAGTCCGCGATCGCGACCCTGGTCGAACGCGCCACCCGCTACACGATGCTGGTCCACCTGCCCGGCGGCCACGACGCCGAACAGGTCCGTGACGGCCTCATCGCGACGATGCAGACCCTGCCCGAACACCTGCGCGGCTCGCTGACCTGGGACCAGGGCAGCGAGATGGCCCGCCACAAGCAGTTCACCATCGCCACCGACATCGCCGTCTACTTCTGTGACCCACACTCACCCTGGCAGCGCGGCACCAACGAAAACACCAACGGACTGCTCCGCCAGTACTTCCCCAAAGGCACCGACCTGTCCGTCCACGGACCCGCAGACCTCGAACACGTCGCCCAAGAACTCAACGCCCGACCACGCAAAACGCTCGACTGGGACACCCCAGCCGAGCGCTTGCGTGATCTACTCACCACCTAGAAACCAAGGCGGTGTTGCAACGACCCCTTGAAACTGCCCGCAACGCAAGCCGCGGGATGGGCCCTTCGTGCGTGTACGCCGGGCCGTGGCCTTGGCACCGTCGTACGGGGTGATCCGGACCGCGCCGGTGGATCGGTCGCCGGCGTCGCCCGGATCAGCTCTGCGGAATCAGGACGCCGCCTGGGCCGCCTGGGCCGCCTTGGACAGGCCGGGCAGGATCTGGTCGAGCACCCACGGCACGCTGAGGACGCTGACCGCGCTCATCCCGGAGATGACCTGCTGGTCCTCCATCAGGTACGCGCTGCCCTTCTTCACCGAGCCGAGCGCGGAGTACACCGGGTCGGCGTTGAACTTCGCCGCGGTCAGACCGTCGACCAGCACGTCGGCGTCGATCTCGCTCACCTTCTCCTTGCTGATGGTGAGCGCGAACTCCTTCTTGGTGTTCGTGGTCTCCAGCTTGTCCACGCCGGGCGCGTTCTTGAAGCCCATCTCGTTGAGGATCTGCACCCGCGGGTCACCCGGCATGTAGACGTAGTTCTCCGGGCCGAACGAGCCGACCGCGATCGTCTTGTCCTTGAACTCGGGGTGCTCGGAGGCGACCTTCGCGATCCGGTCCTTGATCCCGGTGATCAGCTGGTCCGCCTCGGACGACTTGCCCAGCGCCTTGCCGATCAGCGTGGTCTGGTCCTGCCAGGTGGTCTGCCACGGGGCCCACGGGTACGCGACGGTCGGCGCGATCCCGGACAGCGTCTTGTAGACGGTCTCGTCGAATCCCTCGTACGGCGCCAGGATGACGTCCGGCTTCAGCGCCGCGATCTTCTCGAACGGGTAGCTGTCTCCGGCGTCGAGCAAGGTGGTCCTGGTGGCGTCGAACTTGTCCGCGTCCCACGCGGTGACGCCCTCCTTGGTCGGGCCGTAGGTCACCTTCGGCATCCCGACCGGGGTCTCGCCGAGCGCGTAGACCACGTCCTGCGCGTTCCAGCCGAGCGTGACGATCCGCTCCGGCTTCTTCTCGATCGTGGTCTCGCCGAACACGTTCTTCAGCGTGACCGGGAAGCCGGCGGCCGCGTCGGCCGAGCCGGTGGGCTGCTCGTCGGCGCCACTGCCGCACGCGGCGAGCGTGGTCGCGGCCAGGACGGTGGCGAGCGCGAGAGCGCCGGCGCGAACCGGCCGGAACGCGGCCGCCCGGGGACGGGACCAGGACATGGTGGTTCTCCTTAGCTGGATGCCTCAACTAAGGAGAGCCTAAGCTAACCCCACCGGCCGGTCCCAGCCGGTGGGGTGTGAATCACGCCTCGAACTTGTACCCGAGCCCGCGCACCGTGACCAGGTGGGACGGGCTGGACGGGTCCTTCTCCAGCTTCGAGCGCAGCCGCTTCACGTGCACGTCCAGGGTCTTGGTGTCGCCCACGTAGTCGGCGCCCCAGATCCGGTCGATCAGCTGGCCCCGGGTGAGCACCCGGCCGGTGTTGCGCAGCAGCATCTCGAGCAGCTCGAACTCCTTCAGCGGCAGCCGGATCTCGGTCCCGGCCACGGTCACCACGTGCCGCTCCACGTCCATCCGGACCGGGCCTGCCTCGAGCGTGTCCGGCAGCAGCTCGACGTCCTGGCCACGGCGCAGCACGGCCCGGATCCGGGCCAGCAGTTCGCGCGGGCTGTACGGCTTGGTGACGTAGTCGTCGGCGCCCAGCTCGAGCCCGACCACCTTGTCCACCTCGGTGTCCTTGGCGCTGACGATGATCACCGGGACGTTGCCGCGGCTGCGCAGCGCCCGGCACACCTCGGTCCCGGACAGGCCCGGGAGCATCAGGTCGAGCAGGACGATGTCCGCACCGGCCCGGTCGTACTCGTCCAGCGCGTCCGGACCGGTCTCGGCCACGGCGACCTCGAACCCTTCCTTGCGCAGGACGTACGACAACGCGTCGCTGTAGCTCTCTTCGTCTTCGACGACCAGCACTCGGGTCACGAAGCTGCCTCCTTGGTTCTCTCTGACGGGGTAGGCGTCAGGGTCAGGGCCGGCTCTGCCTGGCTGGCGGAGTCGGTCGGTTGCCCGGTCGCGGGGTCGAGCCGCAGCGGGAGCCGGACGGTGAAGGTGGAGCCTTGGCCCTCGACGCTCCACACCCGCACGTCGCCACCGTGGATCGAGGCGATGTGCTTGACGATGGACAGGCCCAGTCCGGTCCCGCCGGTCTCCCGGCTGCGGGCCCGGTCGACCCGGTAGAAGCGTTCGAAGATGCGTTCCAGGTCGCTGCTCGGGATGCCGACGCCCTGGTCGCTGACGGTGATCTCCACCAGGTCCCCGATCGGGTGGGCGGCGACCGCCACCCGGGTCCCGTCGGGGCTGTAGTTGACGGCGTTCTCGACCAGGTTGCCGATCGCGATGGCCAGCTGGTCCTCGCTGCCCATCACCTCCAGGTCCGGGTCGGTCTTCACCACCAGGTTGATGTCGCGGCCCTCGGCGTCCACCCGGCAGCGGTCCACGGCGGCGTCGATGACCCCGTTGATGTCGACCGGGCCCGGGTTCTCCAGCGGGTCGTCGCCCTGCAGCCGGGACAGCTCGATGATCTCCTTCACCAGCCGGCTCAGCCGGGCCGCCTCGATCTGCATCCGGCTGGAGAACCGCTGCACCGCCTCCGGGTCGTCGGAGGCCTCCGAGACCGCGTCGGCGAGCAGGATCAGCGCCCCGATCGGGGTCTTCAGCTCGTGGCTGACGTTGACGGTGAAGTCGCGCCGGATCGCCTCCAGCCGGCGCTCGCGGGTCCGGTCCTCGACCAGGACCAGGACCAGCTGGCTGCCCAGCGGCGCCACCCGCGCGCTCACGTACTGGGTCGCGCCGAGCCGGCCGCGGACGATCTCCAGGTCCTGCTGGCGGATCTCGCCGTCCCGGCGGACCGCCCGGACCATGGTCAGCAGGTCGTCGACCACCAGCCGCTCACCGCGGACGATGCCGAGCACGTGCGCCGGGGCGCTTGCCTGCAGCACCTGATCCTCGGGGCCCATCACGACCGCCGACGAGCGGAGCACGGACAGCACGGTGGCGACGCCGGTGGGCACGATCGGGTCCGGGGACTCCGGGATCTTCGTCTGGGCCCGCTCGCTGAGCATCATCGCCCCCAGCGAAAGCAGGGCCAGGGCCGCGCCGATGACGCCGCCCAGCACCGCAGCCAGCGTGGGGTCCACGGGATCGATGCTACGCGGGAGAATCACGGGGAAAGACCACATGATCACCGGATGACCGGAACGCGTCCGAACTGTTCATCAGGCGTTCACCACTCGTCGCCAACCGGCAACCTGGGCGGAATACGGTCACCTGTGGGCGGGTACCTGAGCGTGCCCGGGCGCCGGATCCGGCGTTCGGAGAAGGTTTCCGGCCCGCCCGCGGCAGCACTGGACAGCCACAGATCGGACTCAGCATGCGTGACACCTACCACGAGCAGCTCGACGACATCCTCGCCGAGCTCGAGCGGATGACCCGGACCGTCTCCACCGCCGTCCGGCGCTCGACCACCGCCCTGCTCGCGGCCGACATCCGGCAGGCCGAGGAGGTGATCGCCGCCGACATCCAGCTGGACGCGGCCGGCGAGGGAGTCGAGGAGAAGGTCTTCGAACTGATGGCCCGGCAGTCGCCGGTCGCCAACGAGCTGCGGATGCTGGTCGCGGCGCTGCGGATGGTCGCCGACCTGGAGCGGATGGGCGACCTGGCCGCACACGTCTCGAAGATCGCCCGGCTCCGCTACCCGGCGCCGGCCATCCCGGCCGAGCTGCACCCGGTGATCGAGGAGATGGCCTCGGTCGCGGGCCGGATGGTGGACGCCGCCGGCGACGTGATCAAGACCCACGACGTCGAGGCGGCCGCCCGGCTGGAGGTCGTCGACGACGAGATGGACAAGCTGCGGAGCAACCAGTTCCGGCTGATGATGGACGACTCCTGGCCGCACGGCGTCGAGGTGGCCGTCGACATCGCCCTGCTCGGCCGGTACTACGAGCGGATCGCCGACCACGCCGTCTCGATGGCGCGCCGGGTCGTCTACCTGGTCACCGGCGAGCTCCCGGTCGCCGTCGGCGGGACCGCGGCCGGCTCCGGCGCGGGCGCCTCGACCCCGTCGCCGAACGGCAGCAACTGACCCACCGGAGTACTTTCGGGTGGCCGCGGACGGGAGCGGCCACCCGGCGTCTTTCAGGGGCCTTCGGGTTCCGGGATCGGGCGGTCGGTCACCAACGCGGCGAGGACCAACGGGGCGTCCCCGTCGCTGTGACCAACGGTCGCGGCAACCCATCGGTCCGGCCGCGGTTGCCAGACGTGCAGGTCGCCGTACAGGTCCACGCTGAACAAGGCGTCGAAGAGCGGATCGACCGGCTGGTCCATCTGCCAGCGGATCAGGGCGCCGTCGATAGTGATCTTGCGGTACGGGCCCCAGCCGGTCTCCAGCGTCTTGCCGAGGGCCTCCAAGTACCCGGTCGCCGTGTCCGCCGCGTCGGTCCATTCGTTGCCGTAGACACCGGTCAGGCCCTCACCCTCCCAGAGCGGCACGATCCGGAACCCCGGCCCGGTGGTCACGGTCCACTCCCCGGTCACGGGATCGCCGTCGGCCGAGGCCGGACCGTCCGCCGGGACGTCGGCCTCCAGGAGTTCCCGTACCTCCGCGCCCGCCCGCGCCGCGTCGAAGGTCTCTCCCGCTCTCGAACTCACCACGTACCTCCAGGTCTCGGCCGGTCCACTCCACCCAGGATTTCCTGTCCGAGGGTCAGAACCGACGCGTGTCAGCGCCGCGGCGGCGCCGTGTCAGCGCTCTTGCCGAGAGTGGTCGACATGAACACTTCATCGCTGCACCACGAGACCGCCACCACGATCGACCACACCGACCGGCCGGAGCTGCAGAAGGCTGTCCAGGCGTTCGTCGACGCCGGATTCGCCGGGATGCAGCTGCGGGTGAACGACGCCCGGGGCGAGTGGGTCGGCAGCGCCGGTGTCCGGAAGCTGGGCGAGACCGAGCCGCCGTCGACGGACGGGGCGTTCTGGGTGGGCAGCGTCACCAAGACCTTCACCGCGACGCTGGTCCTGCAGCTGGTTGCCGAGGGCAAGGTCGAGCTGGACGGCCCGGTCGCCGGCTATCTGCCCCAGCTCGACCTGGACGACCGGATCACGGTCCGGATGCTGCTGCTGCACACCAGCGGACTCTTCAACTACACAGGCGAGTACTACCCCGACGGGACCGTCGTCGCGGGCATTCCCGCGGTCGGCAAGGACTGGGTGGACCACCGGTTCCTCAGCTACCGGCCGGAGGAACTGGTCCGGCTCGCGCTGGCCAAGCCCGCCCGCTTCGCCCCCGGAACGGACTGGAGCTACTCCAACACCAACTACACCGTGGCGGTCCTGCTGATCGAGAAGGTCACCGGCCTCTCGTACGCCGATGCGCTGGACCAGCGCATCGCACAGCCGCTCGGTCTCACCGGCACCGTCGTCCCCGGCGACCTGACGGACCTGCCCGAGCCGCACGCCCACGGGTACTGCCGCTACCAGGACGGCGAGGAGTGGAAGGTCGCCGACGTCAGCCGCCAGAACCTGTCCCTGCTGGCCGGGGCCGGTGACCTGCTCTCGACCACCCAGGATCTGCACAGGTTCACCTCGGCCCTGAACGGCGGCAAGCTGCTCCCGGCCGAACTGCTGGCCGAGATGCGCACACCGCACGGACCGATCGACTACGGCCTCGGCATCTTCGTCCAGGACCTGGGCCCGGAGTGCGGCGGCCTGATCCTGCACCACAACGGCAGTGCCCCCGGCGGGTACGGCGCGCTGATGTACAGCTCGCCCGACGGCAGCCGGACGCTCACCGCCTCCATCACGATGGGCGACGCCGAGGTCGACCCGGCCCAGGTCTTCCCGGTGGCGCTGGCCGCGCTCCTGACCGAGGTCTTCCGGGTCCGGTAACGGAAAAGACCACGGCCGGCCCGATCCGGCCGGTCCGTGGTCTCGGGGACGGTGGGGTCAGCGGCCCTGGTTCTTGACGGCCTCGATCGCGGCCTGGGCGGCGGCCGGGTCGAGGTACTCGCCGCCCTTGGTGACCGGGTTGAAGTCCTCGTCGAGCTCGTAGTACAGCGGGATGCCGGTCGGGATGTTCAGGCCGACGACGGTCGCCTCGTCGAGCTGGTCGAGGTGCTTGACCAGGGCGCGCAGCGAGTTGCCGTGGGCGGTGACCAGGACGGTCTTGCCGTCCCGCAGGTCCGGCACGATCGCGTCGTACCAGTACGGCAGCATCCGGTCGACGACGTCCTTCAGGCACTCGGTCGACGGCAGCAGCTCGCTCGGCAGCGCCGCGTACCGCGGGTCGCCGGCCTGGTCGAACTCGGAGCCGCGCTCGATCGGCGGCGGCGGGGTGTCGTAGGACCGGCGGAACAGCATGAACTGCTCCTCGCCGAGCTCCTCCAGGGTCTGCTTCTTGTCCTTGCCCTGCAGGGCGCCATAGTGGCGCTCGTTCAGCCGCCAGGACCGGCGGACGTCGATCCACTGCCGGCCGGCCACCTCGAGGGCGATGTTCGCGGTCCGGATGGCCCGGCGCAGGACCGACGTGTGCAGCACGTCCGGGAGCAGGTCGCGGTCGCGCAGCAGCTCGCCACCCCGGTGGGCTTCGTCGACCCCCTGGGCGTTCAGGTCGACGTCGACCCAGCCGGTGAAGAGGTTCTTGGCGTTCCAGTCGCTGTGGCCGTGGCGGAGCAGGATCAGGCGATAGGTCATGGGCCCGAGTTTATCGAGGCTCCAGCCAGCCCTTGAACGCGTCCAGGTTCCGGGTCGACTCACCGCGGGCGATCCGCCACTCGTACTCCTTGCGGATCGAGCTGGCGAAGCCGAGTTCGAGGATGGTGTTGAACGACGAGTCGGCGTACTCGAGGACCGCGCCGAGCAGCCGGTCCACCTCGACCGGGGTGATCGCGTGCAGCGGGACCCGGCCGTCCAGGTGGATGTCGCCGAGGTGGTCGACGGCGAAGGCGACGCCGTACATCTTCAGGTTCCGCTCCAGCAGCCAGCGGTACACGGCCTCGTGGTTCTCGTCCGGCCGGCGGGCCACGAACGCGTGCACGTGCACGGCCTGCGGTCCCACCGTCAGCGTGACCGTGGTCTTCAGCTTGCGCTCACCCGGCAGGTCCGCCGAGAACGCTCCCGGCTCGCCCTCGGCGAAGTCCAGCTCGTTCTCGGTCAGCACCTGGCGGATCACGTCCGCCGCCGACACCCTCATCCGGCCACCTCCGCAGCAAGGTCTGCCGCCATCGTTTCCGCGGCCGTCCGGTACGCGGCCAGCGTTCTCGCCGCGGTCAGCTCCCAGCCGAATCCCCGGGCGTGCTCGACCGCCGCGCCGCCCATCGTCTCGCGGGTGACCGGATCCGTCGCGATCCGGCGCAGCGCGTCGGCGAAGTCGTCCACGCCGTGGCCAGGGACCAGCAGGCCGGTGGTCCCGTGCCTGACCGCGGTCGTCAGCCCGCCGACCGCGGCCGCGACGACCGGCGTACCGCAGGCCTGCGCCTCCAACGCGACCAGGCCGAACGACTCGGAGTACGACGGCACGCAGACCACCGAGGCGGCCCGGTACCAGTCGGCCAGGCCGGCCCGCGGGATCGGTTTGACGAAGCGGGTGACGTCGTCGACACCGAGGGCGCGGGCCAGTTCGGCGTGCGACTCGGGGTGTTCCATGCCGTTGCCGGACGGGCCGCCGATGATCGCCACGACCAGCCGGTCCCGCAACGACGGGTCCTGGTCGAGCATCCGGGCGGCCGCGCGGATCAGCAGGTCCGGCGCCTTCAACGGCTGGATCCGGCCGACGAACGCGAGCACGACCGCGTTCTCCGGTACGCCGACCGCCTGCCGCGCCGCGGCCTGGTCCCCCGGCCGGAACAGGTCCAGGTCGACCCCGGGATTGACCACACCCACCTTCGCCGGTGGCGCACCGTAGAGGTCGATCAGCTCGCGGGCCTCGTCGTCGGTGTTGGCGAGCAGCCGGTCGGCCGCCTCGACCACCTGCTCCTCGCCGAGCAACCGGGCCGGCGGTTCGGGGACGTCGTCCTCGGCCAGGCTGGCGTTCTTGACCTTCGCCATCGTGTGCATCGTGTGCACCAGCGGCACCGCCCAGCGATCCCGGGCCAGCAGGCCGACCTGGCCGGACAGCCAGTAGTGCGAGTGGATCACGTCGTAGTACCCGGGCTCGCGGATCGCCTCGGCGCGCAGGACCGCCCGCGCGAACGTACAGAGCTGGGCCGGGAGTTCGTTCTTCGACAACCCCTCGTACGGCCCGGCCGCCACGTTGCGCACGGTGACGCCCGGGACCAGTTCGACCTTCACCGGCAGCGCCGACGAGGTCGCCCGGGTGAAGATCTCGACCTCGATCCCGAGATCGGCGAGCCGCTGGGACAACTCGACCACGTAGACGTTCATGCCGCCCGCGTCACCGGTGCCGGGCTGGTCCAGCGGAGAGGTGTGCAGGCTGATCATCGCGACCCGCCGAAGAGGACGGTCACCGGAGGGAAGGGCCACGCCGCCAGCCTACGCCGCCGCTCGCCGGGTCCCCCGGCCCGGCGGGTTGTGCCGGGACCGGTGGTCCTGAGACGGGTGGGACCGGGCGCGGCCGGGTTTGGGAGACTCGGGGGTATGACTCGTCCTCTTGCCGTCGTGACCGGAGCCAGCAGTGGGATCGGGGCCGCTTCCGCGCGGCGACTCGCCCGAGAGGGGTACGAGGTCGTCTGTGCCGCTCGGCGGCTGGAGCGGGTCGAGGCGCTGGCCAAGGAGATCGACGGGCGAGCCGTTCGGTGTGACGTGACGTCCGCTGACGACGTGGCGGCGTTGGCGGCCGAGGTCGGTCCGCGGGTCGACGTTCTGGTGAACAACGCGGGTGGGGCGTTCGGGTTCGAGCCGGTGGCCGAGGCGGATCTGGAGGCCTGGCGGCGGATGTACGAGGTGAACGTGATCGGGGTCGCTGCTGTGACGAAGGCGTTGCTGCCCGCGTTGATCGCGGCGTCCGGGGTGATCATCGTGATGGGGTCGACCGCTGGGCAGGTCGCGTACGAGGGCGGCGGTGGGTACGTGGCTGCCAAGCACGCGGCGAAGGCTGTGGTGGACACGTTGCGGCTGGAGCTCTACGACCAGCCGGTGCGGGTGAGTGAGATCGCGCCGGGGATGGTGAAGAGCGAGGGGTTTGCGATCACTCGGTTCTCTGGGGATGAAGGGAAGGCTGAGGCGGTTTACGCGGGGGTGGCGGAGCCGCTGGTTTCCGAGGATATTGCGGAGATCGTGGCTTGGATTGCTTCGTTGCCTTCGCATGTGAACATCGATCGGCTGACGGTGCGGCCTCGGGCCCAGGCTGCTCAGCACAAGGTTCATCGGGTTTGAGGGTTGTTGTTGCTTTTAAGGCTTTGCTCGTAGCCGGTCTACTGGTGGGGATGGGACCGGGAGTGGTTCTTTTGGTTCTGGTAGGTCGTAGGTTTGGTAGAGGCGTCTTCTGATTTCTTCAACCGGGAAGGTTTCCGGGTAGATCGTCAGTTTGACGGTGATGCCTTCTAGGGTTGCTCTTAGCAACATTTCTTCGATGGCGGGGTCTTGGGCGCCTCGGGCTTCGAAGATGGTGCGGATGGTGTCTTCCACTTCGGTGATGCGGTGGGACTTCTCCGCTTCGACCTTGGCGAAGGTCGGGTGGGTGGTGGGGAGCATCATCAGCGAGATGGCCAGGCGCTGGATCGGGAGGGTCGCCGAGGCCGCCATCAGGGCGCCGTCGATGATTCCCGCCAGGCGTTCGTCCGGGGGGCCCTGGATCGTGAGGATGGCGGTGATGCCGTCCAGCCAGCGGTCCAGGAGTTCGGCCGCTATCGCCTGTTTCGAGGTGAAGTAGTAGGCGAGGAGTCCTCTGGAGACTCCCGCTCGCGCCGTGACGTCGGTGATCGACGCGGCTTCGTAGCCCTTCTCGGCGAAGACCTCCAGGGCTGCGGCAAGGATGCGCTCACGGGACTTCTCCCGGAGCTCCTGGTTGGTACTGGCCGACCTCGGCACGTCTCTCTTTCCCGGTCAGAGCCCGGAGGCCGAGCAACCCCCCACCGTGTGCTCGGCGCTCCCGGGCCGGACCCCCCGTTGCAGGCCCCTCCCCAGGTGCCCGTCTATAGACTGGACGTCCAGTCAACAAATGTCAAAGGCTCAACCGCTTCCCGGACCCCGGCCGTCACCGGTTTCGTGGACGCTGCGGGTCGCCGGTAAGATGTGATGGCTGCGCCCTGCGTCGAGTGGCCCTGTCGAGCGACACAGAGATCCCGCCGTAGCCACCGCCTGACAACCTCGATCTTGCTTGGAGCGCTCTCGCATGCCCCTCCGTAACGACCTGCGCAACGTGGCCATCGTGGCCCACGTCGACCACGGGAAGACCACCCTCGTCGACGCGATGCTGTGGCAGTCCGGGGCCTTCGGCGCCCACCAGCACGTGGACGAACGCGCGATGGACTCCGGCGACCTGGAGCGTGAGAAGGGCATCACGATCCTCGCCAAGAACACCGCCGTCCGGCACAAGATGGCCAGCGGCGAGCAGATGACGATCAACATCATCGACACCCCCGGCCACGCCGATTTCGGTGGCGAGGTCGAGCGCGGCCTGTCGATGGTGGACGCGATCGTGCTGCTGGTGGACGCCTCCGAGGGCCCGCTGCCGCAGACCCGGTTCGTGCTCCGCAAGGCGCTGGCCCGCAAGATGCCGGTGATCCTCGTGGTCAACAAGGTCGACCGGCCCGACGCCCGGATCTCCGAGGTCGTCGACGAGACCTACGAGCTGTTCCTCGACCTGCTCGACCACGACGCCGACCAGAGCGCGCTGGACTTCCCGGTCGTGTACGCCTCCGCCCGGGCCGGCCGCGCCTCGCTGAACCAGCCCGCCGACGGCGGCCTGCCGGACTCCGAGGACCTCGAGCCGCTGTTCGAGACGATCCTGGCGAACGTGCCGGCCCCGTCGTACGACGAGGGCGCGCCGCTGCAGGCGCACGTGACCAACCTGGACGCCTCGCCGTTCCTCGGCCGGCTGGCGCTGGTCCGGGTGCACCAGGGCACGCTGAAGAAGGGTTCCCAGGTCGCCTGGTGCAAGCACGACGGCACCATCGAGCGGGTCAAGATCACCGAACTGCTGGTCACCGAGGCGCTCGAGCGGGTCCCCGGCGAGTCGGCCGGACCGGGTGACATCGTCGCGATCGCGGGCATCCCCGAGATCATGATCGGCGACACTCTGGCCGACGCCGAGAACCCGGTCCCGCTGCCGCTGATCACGGTCGACGAGCCGGCCATCTCGATGACGATCGGGACCAACACCTCGCCGCTGGCCGGCCGGGTCAAGGGCACCAAGGTGACCGCGCGCCTGGTCAAGGACCGGCTCGACAAGGAGCTGGTCGGCAACGTGTCGATCAAGGTGCTCCCGACCGAGCGCCCGGACGCGTGGGAGGTGCAGGGCCGTGGTGAGCTGGCGCTGGCGATCCTGGTCGAGCAGATGCGCCGCGAGGGGTACGAGCTGACCGTCGGCAAGCCGCAGGTGGTCACCCGGGAGATCGACGGCAAGCGGCACGAGCCGGTCGAGCGGCTCACCATCGACTGCCCCGAGGAGTACCTCGGCACGATCACCCAGCTGCTCGCGGTCCGCAAGGGCCGGATGGAGCAGATGACGAACCACGGCACCGGCTGGGTCCGGATGGAGTTCCTGGTCCCGGCCCGCGGCCTGATCGGGTTCCGGACCGAGTTCCTCACCGACACCCGTGGTACCGGCATCGCGCACCACGTCTTCGAGGGGTACGAGCCGTGGTTCGGCGAGCTGCGCACCCGGCCGAGCGGCTCGCTGGTCGCCGACCGGACCGGCGCCGCCACCTCGTACGCGATGATCAACCTGCAGGAGCGCGGCACGCTGTTCGTCGAGCCCGCCACCGAGGTGTACGAGGGCATGATCGTCGGCGAGAACTCGCGCTCCGACGACATGGACGTGAACATCACCAAAGAGAAGAAGATGACGAACGTCCGGTCGAACGCGGACGAGTTCGAGAAACTGGTGCCGGCCCGCAAGCTGTCGCTGGAGCAGTCGCTCGAGTTCTGCCGCGAGGACGAGTGTGTCGAGGTCACCCCCGACGCCATCCGGATGCGTAAGGTCGCGCTGACGCAGGTCGAACGCGCGAAGCTCGGCCGCAAGAACAAAGCCTGACATCGACCGGTACGCCGGTGGGTCCGGTCCGTCCGGGGAGAGTTTCCGGATCGTGACCCAACCCGGTGTTGCCCCGCGACGTCTACTCAGTGGAAGCCACTCAGCAGGGGGAAGGACAAAAGAACATGGGGATTCTGCGTAAGCTCGGCGCCACCGCGACCGCGACCGCGTTGCTGGGGGTCGGCCTTGTGGCCGCCAGCACTTCGGCCGGTGCCGCGGCTCCGGTCGTCCAGGCCGTACCGGCCGTGGCGGCAGCGCCGAAGGTTGCGCCCAAGGCGACGGCGCCGCAGCCGAAGGCGACGACGCCGGCGAAGAAGCCGGCCGCGAAGAGCGGGCTGGTACCGGGCAAGCTGCGGCTCGATCGCCGCTGCATGACCGGCCGGATCATCTGCGTGAACAAGAAGACCCGCAAGGTCGCGTTCCTGTACAACGGCAAGCTGCTCGCCACCGGTGACGCCCGGTTCGGCGCGCCGCGGACGCCGACCCGGAACGGCATGTTCAAGATCCAGCGCAAGTCGAAGAACCACGTGTCGTCGATCTACAAGTCGCCGATGCCGTACGCGATGTTCTTCAGCGGTGGGCAGGCGATCCACTACTCGGCCGACTTCCGGGCCCGCGGCTACAACGGCGCGTCGCACGGTTGCGTCAACATGCGCGACAAGAACAAGATCGCGTGGATCTTCGCCCGCGCGAAGGTGGGCGACAAGGTGCTCGTCTACAACGCCTGAGCGATAACAGCAGTGGCCACGGCGGCCGGGGAGATCAGTCCCCGGCCGCTGTCGCGTTCTCGAACGCCTTGAACAGCCGCGGCTCGACCAGACAGAACTGGGCCCGCTCTACCGCGGTCTCCGTCGTACGCAACGTCTGGACGGCCAGGTCGGCCGCCTCCTGCGCGGGCCAGCCGTAGATCCCGGCCGAGACGGCGGGCAGGGTGAGCCGGGTGGCACCGAGCTCGTCGGCGATGCGGAGCGCGTTGCGGTAGCAGGAGATGAGCAATTCGGGATCCTGCTGGCCGGCTCGGTGGTTCGGCCCGACCACGTGGATCACGTACCGGGCGGGGAGGTTGCCCGCGGTCGTCCACCCGGCCTGGCCCGTCGGTACGCCGTCCGGATACCGCTCCACGCACTCGGCCAGGATCGCCGGTCCACCGGCCCGGTGGATCGCCCCGTCCACGCCGCCGCCGCCACGCAGAGCGTGGTGCGCGGCGTTGACGATCGCGTCCGCGGGCACCGTGGTGATGTCGTCGGTGCTGAGCACGATCTCCATGCGGCCATTCTCCCCACCGTTGCGGGGGCGGGTGAGAGAGGTCACGATGTGCTCACGAGAGGTGTACCGGTGGTGGCTCGCCACCTACGCTTACCCGGCACCGCGGAAACCGAACGTTTCCGGCGGTCAACCAAACGACGGGTGCGGGCGTCCCACCAGTGGGGACAGAGTCGATCACGAGGGGTATCCGATGCGCGCGCGAAACTGGGTCCGCAGGCTGGCGGCCGGCCGGCACGTTCTGGCGGCGACCGTCGTCACGGCGGCGATCGCGGGGATCGCGGCGTCCGGGATGAGCGGTGCGGAGACCCCGGCGAGCGCGGCGCCGATCGCGTCGACCGACCTGAAGACGGTCCCGTTCGAGGTCAGCGGCGAACTGCCGATCTACCCGAAGGCGCTGTGGCGCAACGGGTCCAGCGGCGCCGACGTCCGCAAGGTCGAGGCTCGGCTGATCCAGCTGAAGCTCCTGGACAAGCGCTGGCTGGACGACTCGTTCGGGACGATGACCCGGACGGCGGTGAAGAAGTTCCAGACCTCCAAGGGCATCCCGGACCTCGGGTACGTCGACCAGAACACCTGGGACCAGCTGAAGTCGGCCACCCGCGAACCCACCCAGACCGAGCTCTTCCCGCCGGCCCCGGTGGTCAACGGCAAGCGCCTCGACGCACGCTGCGCCACCGGCGTCGCTCTCTGCATCGACAAGACGACCCGCAAGCTGCGGTACGTGGTGGACGGCGCGGTGAAGCTGCAGTTCGACGTCCGCTTCGGCGCCAAGAAGACAGCCACCCGCGAAGGCGCCTTCTCGGTCGGCTGGAAGAGCCGCAACCACGTCTCCAAGCTGTACGACAGCGCGATGCCGTACGCGATGTTCTTCAGCGGCGGCCAAGCGGTCCACTACAGCTCCGACTTCGCCGCCCGAGGCTACGCGGGCGCGTCCCACGGTTGCGTCAACGTCCGCGACCTCGCCAAGATCAAATGGCTCTTCGACCAGGTCAAGGTCGGCGACAAGGTCATCGTCTACCGCTCGTAGCCGCTGGACCGCCGACCACCTGGGACAACAACCGGGGACCTCGGACAGGAAATGGCTTGTTCACGGTCCCCAGTGCCGCGACACGGTCCGGAATCACCGCGCATCACCACAGCTGCGAGCTTGCTCGCGTCAGCAGCCAGGCGCAGACGGTTCGGTCGCGGAAACGACCCCGGCGGGGCGTGGCGGGGCGGACTTTCAAGTACTTCAGTAGAGGTTGCCGGCTTTACAGCGGGCGGGGGCCGCGGCGGCGGCGGATGCCCCAGCCTCCCCGGCCACGGCCGGCGGCTGCTCGGAGGGCGGGCCTCGCGTCGACCAGGTAGACGCCGGCCGCGACGATGCCGAAGAGGCCGACCAGGCTCAGCCAGCTCTGGAAGATGTGGGACAGCGAGAAGGTCGCGAGGATCAGCACCCAGCCGGGCTTGGTCAGCTTGTCGGCGGCGAGGAAGACCGCGCGGGGCCGGATCGCCGCGTCGAGCAGGGCGACCAGCTTCAGGCCGAGCAGCACCCACCAGATGACGTCGAACGGATTGCCGAACCCGGGGAACAGGGTCGGGAACGTGGCGAGTGGGAGCATGCGTACGAGCCTAACCCAGGCAGCGGGTGGCCGACGTCTGCTCAGCGGCAGATCGCGGCCACCCGCGCCGGGAATTCACCTTCGGCAGGCTGGAGGTTACGCTCAGTCGCCGACCTTCTTCGCGGCGGCGGAGGTGGCCTTGGCGGCGGACTTGGCGGTCTTGCGGGCGCTGGTCGCGGTTGCCTTGACGTTGCGGGAGGCGGTCGAGGCGGTCTTCCGGGCGGTGGTCCGGGTCGCCTTGGCCTTGCTCACCGTGGTCTTGGCCTGCTCGGCCAGGTCCTCGGTGGCCTGCTGGCTGCGGATCCGGCCGACGATCTCCTCACCGCGGGTGGCGAGGTCGTCGTAGGTCTCCTCGGCCTGGCCGAGCACGGTGGTCAGCCCGGCCTGGGCGAAGGCCGGCAGCTCGCGCAGCTTGGCGGGCGCGGTGCGGGCGTCGGCGACCAGGGTCTCGAAGCGCTTGGTCAGCCCGGACTGGGCCTTGGTGAGTTCGGCCTGCAGGGTCTTCTGGTCCAGCTGCGCGAACCGGGCGGTGACGTCCTCGCTCACGGCGCGGAACTTCTCCACCGCCAGGTCGCCGGCGCCGGCGATGACGTAGAGCGGGGTGACACGCGTACGGGTAGCCATCAGGCTGCTCCTCAAAAGGGTTTGTCTACTGGGGTGTGCGCTTGCTCGCGCGGGTACTGCTTGCAGGGGTCTGGGGACGCGCGGCACGTTTGGCCGCCGCCGTCTTGCGGACCGCGGACGTACTCGCCGCGGTCTTCCGGGCGGCCGGCTTGCTCGCGGCCGCGCTCTCGTCCGGCGTCGCCACCGGCTTCTCGTCCGGGGCCTCGTCCACCTCGTTCTCGCGGACGAAGGATGCGTAGACGTCCAGCAGGACGCGCTTCTGCCGTTCGTTCAGCGCCGGGTCGAGCAGGATCGCGTCGGCGACGCCGGTCCGCCGGGTCCCGTCCTCGCTCTCGTCCGGATCGAGGATGCCGGCCCGGACGTACAGGGTCTCCGCGGAGATCCGCAGCGCCTTCGCGAGCTGCTGCAGCACGTCGGCCGACGGTTTCCGCAGGCCGCGCTCGATCTGGCTGAGGTACGGGTTGGACACGCCGGCCAGGTCGGACAGCTGCCGGAGCGACAACTGCGCGTGCCGCCGCTGCTCGGCGAGGTACTCCCCCACCGAACCCATCGCGTCCGCCGCACGATCACTCAACCTGGCCATGCGCCCAGTGTGCTAGCAGAGTGCTTGCAATTGCAAGCAGAGTCGGCGTGAGGCTGCTCACCACGCTCGGTGAGCGTTCAACAAGCGGTGTTGCCGGGCGAACGTGGCGGCGTGCGGCTCGACCGCGCCGACCTGGACGCCGCCGCCGAGCAGCGGCAGACGCAGGTGCTTCTCGATCACCTCGTGCTCGTACCCGAGCTTCCGCAGCACCGCGGCGACGACTACGGCCCGTGCTCGGGCGCCGCCGTCCTCGATCTTCACCGCGATCCCACGACCGTCCGGCAGACCGACGGCGTGCACGCTCTCCGCGCCCACCTTGCAGATGAGCCCCGGTACCGCGCGGATCAGCTCGGTCTCGTCGCGCCGGCTCCCGCTGGCGTACTCCGGGTACGCGCGGAACGCGTCCGCGACCCGGCGCTCGAGCGTGCCCTCGGGCGCGGCCGCGAACAGCCCAAACGATCGGGCCAGCCCGGCGAGGCTGATCGCGAGAATCGGCGCGCCACATCCGTCCACGGCGACGTACGACACCTTCTCGCCGGCGGAGTCCTCGACCGCGGTCCGGATCGCCTTCTGCAGCGGGTGATTCGGGGCGCGGTAGTCGTCGTCGCCCCAGACGCCGTCGGGGTTGGTCTCGCCCGCGGGATCGTGGATCGGCCAGCCGTTGGCGACGCAGGTGGCGATCATCGCGGCGTGTTTGCCCGAGCAGTTCATCGTGATCCGCTCCGGCCGGTGGCCCGCGCGGACCCACTCGTCCCGTGCCTGCTCGTCGACCGGGTACTGCTCCGGCGTACGCAGCGCGGACTCGTCCAGCCCGGCGCCGGCCAGGATCCGCCGGACCCCGTCCAGGTGGAACTGCTCACCGGAGTGCGAGGCACCCGCGAGCGCGAGCAGTTCTCCGTCCAGGTCGAGGCCGGAGCGCAGCATGCCGAGGGCCTGCATCGGCTTGTTCGACGAGCGCGGGAACATCGGCTGGTCCACGACGCCCGCCGACCACTCGACGGACCCGTCGGGAGCGGTCACCACGACGTGGCCGCGATGGTGGCTCTCCGCGAAACCGCTGCGGACGACGTCGGCCAGGAGCACAGGTTCGGTCACGGCTGCACTGTACGGCGCAGACGTCAGGAGCAAAAACCCGTGTTGGGCATGATTCGGCTCACAACCGGGCGCGGACGTGCAACCCGACCTCGGGGTCGACGACGAGTTCCTGACTCGCGGTCACCGTCGGCTGGTCCTCGGCCACCACCTCGAGCACGGCGGCCGGGTCCACGTTGCGCTTGACCACGGCGAGCGCGATCGGCCCGTACTCGTGGTGGCGCGCCGCCGATCCGACGAAGCCGACCTGCTTCTCACCGACCCGGACGGCGTACCCGTGGGCCGGCAGGTGGTCGACGGACCCGTCCAGGTGCAACCGGACCAGCCGCCGCGGCGGACGACCCAGGTTGTGGACGCGGGCCACGGTCTCCTGACCCCGGTAGCAGCCCTTGTCCAAGTGGACGCCGACGCCGAGCCAGCCCACCTCGTTCGGGATCGCGCGGTCGTCGGTGTCGAGGCCCAGCCGCGGGGCGCCCGCCTCGATCCGGAGCGCCTCGTACGCCCAAACCCCGGCCGGATGCCCCACCGTCTCCGCGAACCCGGGCAGCTCGGCCCGCGGCAGGAACACCTCGTGCCCGCCCAGCGAGTCCTCACCGCTGCGGGTCAACGGTCCGTCCGCCGGTGCCGGTCCCGGCCGCCAGACGATCGCGTACTCGTCGGTGACGTCGTTGATCTCCACGCGGGACAGGAACACCATCATCCGCAGCCAGTCGATCAGCGCCCCGGCCGCGCCAGGCTCGGTGTGCAGCCAGAACGTCTCGCCGTCGTCCACGCCGTACAGCACGTGCTCGACGTGGCCCGTCGGCGACAGCAGGAGCGCCGTGGTCGACGTCCCTGCCCGCAGGCCCTCGAAGTACTGCGAGGTGAGCGCGTGCAGCCAGGTCAGCCGGTCGGGACCGCTGATCGTGACCACGTCCCGGTGCGACAGGTCGACGAAGCCCTCACCGCGGACCAGGGCGCGTTGCTCCCGCAGATCCGAGCCGTAGTGCGCCGCGACACCAGCGTCAAGGCCGTCCGCCTCGACCGCGCCGGGCAGATCCAGCAAGGGGCTGCGCTTGATTGACATGTCACCAGCGTACGTCGCAGGGCGTACGCCGAACGCCTCCCGTCGTGGGATGTGGACAACACCACGGACCGGGAGAGTGGAGACATCACGATCGAGAGGAGCAGGACCCATGACCAGGCCATTCCGCTTCGGTATCGTCGCCGCCCCCGACGGCGGACCCGACCAGTGGCGCAAGACCGTACTGCGGGCCGCCGAGCTCGGGTACTCCGCGATCCTCATGCCCGACGGGCTCCAGTTGCTCTCGCCGTTCCCCTCGCTCGCGATGGCGGCCTCGATCGCGGACATCCGGGTCGGCACCTTCGTCGCGGCAGCCCCGTTGCGGACGCCGCGGCAGGCGGCCTGGGAGGCGCACTCGCTCACCGTACTGACCGACGGGCGGTTCGAGTTCGGGATCGGGACCGGTCGGCCGGGGACGGACCGGATGGCCGAGGAGCTCGGGCTGCCGTACGGGTCGGGCAAGGAGCGGCGAGACCAGATCCGCGAGACGCTCGACCAGCTGGAGCAACTGGACGGTGACCGGCACACCCCGGTGATGCTGGCCGCCGGCGGACCCAGGTCGCTCGCGCTGGCCGCGGCCCGGGCCGACATCGTGTCGATCGCGAAGAGCGCGCTGACCCCGCGGGACGAGGTGATCGGGCTGGCCGCCGAGCTGCGCGCCCTGGCCGGAGCCCGCGCCGACGACATCGAGCTGGCGCTGAACCTGTTCGCCGCGGGCGAGGGCGACCTGCCGCCGTGGACGAAGCGGGCGACCGGGGCCGATCCGGCAGAGCTGCAGAAGACCGATTCGCTGATGTTGCTGCCGGGAACGCCGCAGCAGATGGCCGACGAGTTGCAGCGCCGGCGGGACTCGTTCGGCGCGTCCTACATCAGCGTCAACGCGAACTACCTGGAGGACCTCGCGCCCGTGGTCGAGCTGCTCGACGGCCGCTGACCTCCGATCCGGCGTGCCGCGGCCTGGCCGAGCAGGCCGCCCGCGGCACAGCCGAACGCCATCGCCCCGAACAGGAACCTTGCCCGTCAGGTCGGGTCGGCCTGACGGGCAGCGGAGAGGGAGGGGCGGGTGGTTCAGTGGGCGGCGGGAGTGTCCACCGGCCGCTCGGACGGAGCCGGGACGTCACCGGCGTGCGAGTCGCCCGCGGCGAAGGCGGCTTCGTCGAACGGATCGTCACCGGCGAACACCTGCCGGGCCTGATCCTTGTCCAGGGCACCTACCCAGTGACCGACCAGCACGGTCGCGACCGCGTTGCCGGCGAAGTTGGTCAGCGCGCGGGCCTCGGACATGAACCGGTCGATGCCGACGATCAGGCCGACGCCGTCGACGAGTTCCGGCCGGTGCGACTGCAGACCACCGGCGAGGGTGGCCAGGCCGGCACCGGTGACCCCGGCGGCGCCCTTCGACGCGACGATCATGAACAGCAGCAGGGAGATCTGCTGGCCGATCGAGAACGGCTGGTTCATCGCCTCCGCGATGAAGAGCGACGCCATCGTCAGGTAGATCGCGGTGCCGTCCAGGTTGAACGAGTACCCGGTCGGGACGGTGATGCCGACGACCTGCTTGCCGACACCGAGGTGTTCCATCTTGCCGATCAGCCGCGGCAGCGCGGTCTCCGACGACGAGGTGGACACGATCAGCAGGAACTCGCGGCCGAGGTACCGCAGCAACTGGAAGATCGACAGCCCGGTGACGACCCGGAGCAGGGTGCCGAGCACGACCACCACGAAGATCAGGCAGGTCAGGTAGAAGGCGAGCATGATCTTGCCGAGGCTGACCAGCGCGTCCCAGCCGGTCGCGCCGACGACCGCGGCGATCGCCCCGAAGGCGCCGATCGGGGCCGCCCACATGATCATCGCCAGCACCTTGAACACCAACCGCTGCAGGTGCCCGATCCCGGTCAGGATCGGCTGGCCCTTGCTGCCCATCGCCTGCAGCGCGAAGCCGATCAGCAGCGCGACGAAGACGGTCTGCAGCACCTCGCCCTCGGTCAGCGCCGACACCACGGTCTTCGGGATGATGCCGAGCAGGAAGTCGGTGGTGCTCTCGTGCGCGCCGGACGCCTGCTGCTGGCCGGTCTCGCGGAGCTTGTCGGTGAGGTTCAGGCCGGACCCCGGCTGGACCAGGTTGCCGACGATCAGGCCGATCGCCAGCGCCACCGTCGACATCACCAGGAAGTAGACGAGGGCCAGGCCGCCGACCTTGCCGACGCTGGCGGCCTGCCGGACCGACCCGATGCCGAGCACCAGGGTGCAGAAGATGACCGGGCTGATCATCATCTTGATCAGGTTGACGAACCCGGTACCGAGCGGCTTCAGCTCGGTCGCGAAGTCCGGGAACAGGAAGCCGACGCCGATACCGAGCGCGACGGCGACGATGACGGCGATGTAGAGGAAGTGGGTCCGGTCGTTGCGGACCGGGGTGGGGCGGGACGTGCTCGGGCTCGACATAGGGGGCTCCTGGATCAGCCGGGCGGTGCTTGCTCGAGTAACTGTGACGTGACGCACAGGACAACGGGGCATTTCGTTCATATCGTTCGCCGTCCGCACCGTCACCCCGGCGCGCGGCGGGGCCCGGCCGGACGCCGCTGAGACCACCTGGCGTACTGGTGTGCACAATGTCGGGATGAAGCGACGGCCGTGGGAGCTGCGCCGTCAGGTGCTCTGGCTGCAGACGGTCACCGTGGTCGTCCTGATCAGCATGGTCTGGATCACGCTGGCCACCCGGGCCCGGGTCCGCGCCGATCGGGACGCGGCCGCCGCCGGCGTGCCCGCGCCGAGCTGGGAAGACCTGCTGCAGAGCGAGCTGCGGACGATGCTCGGGATCGCGAGCCTGATGCTCGGCGTCGCGATCGCCGGCAACGCGCTGGTCGCCTGGCGGGTCCGGCACGCCACCCGCGGAATGGGGACGCAGACGCTCGCGTGGATGCTCGATTTCTACGAGGGTGTCCTGCACGCGGCCCGCGAAGGCCTGCTGCTGATGGACGTCGACGGCCGGGTCCAGCTGGTCAACGACGAGGCCCGGCATCTGCTCGGTCTGCAGGACGTCGTCCCCGACAGCACGATCGAGGAGCTCCACCTGCCGGCCGGACTGGCCGAGCTGCTCCGCGCCGGGCGGACGGCGTACGACGAACTGCACCTGGGTGCGCACGGGGTCGTCGTGGTGAACCAGCAACCGACCCGGTCCGGGCGGATCGTCACGCTGCGGGACCACACCCAGTTGCAGCGGTTGCTCGGCGAGCTGGACGCGGTCCGGAGTTTGGCCGAGTCCCTGCAGGCGCAGAATCATGAGGCGTCGAACCGTCTGCACACGGTGGTCAGCCTGATCGAGATCGGCCGGCCGGAGCGGGCGCGGGAGTTCGCGGTGTCCGAGTTGCAGTTCGCGCAGGCGATGACGGATCGGGTGGTCGGCACGGTGGGTGATCCGGTCCTCGCGTCGTTGCTGCTCGCCAAGCTGGCCCAGGCGCAGGAGCGTGGCGTCCTCCTCACGCTCGAGCTCGGCACCGAGTCGCTGACCACCCGGCTGCCCGCGCAGGACGTGGTCACCGTCGTCGGGAACCTGCTGGACAACGCGATCGAGGCGGCTCGCGGCGGTCCCGCTCCCCGGCGCGTCGAGCTGAAGGCGACCACGACGCCGGACGCGATCGACCTCGCGGTGACGAACACCGGCGCCGAGCTGGGTGCCACCGAACTGGCCAGGATGTTCGACCGCGGTTGGTCGACGAAGGCCGAGCCCGGTCACGGTCTCGGGCTGGTCCTGGTCCGCAGCACGGTCGAGCGCTGGCAGGGGACGTTGATGGTGGACCCGGATTCCGAGCTGGACGAGATCCCGGCGCTGACCGTCCGGGTCCGGCTGCCGCGGGCGGTGAGCGCGAGTGCCTGAAGCGCTGCGGGTCCTCGTGGTCGAGGACGACCCGGTCGCCGCCGAGGCGCACCGCACGTACGTCGACCGGCTCACCGGATTCACCTGTCTCGGGGTCGCGGGGACGGCCGCGCGCGCGTTGCAGGTGCTCAGCCGGGACCAGGTGGACCTGGTGTTGCTGGACATGAACCTGCCGGACGGACACGGGCTCGACGTGGTCCGCCGAATGCGGGCCGTCGGCAACCAAACCGACGTGGTCGCGGTGACGTCGGCGCGTGAGGTGGCCGCGGTCCAGGCGGCCGCGCGGATCGGCGTGGTGCAGTACGTGCTGAAGCCGTTCGCCTTCGAGACCTTGCGGGACCGGCTCACCGCGTACGCCCGGCAGCGGCGCGCCGCGGACACGGGTCAGGTGGTCGCGGATCAGGACGAGGTGGACCGTTTGTTGCACCCAGCAACGGTTTCGTCGGTACCGAAAGGGCTGGCCGGATCCGTCCTGGACCGGGTCGTCCAGCTGCTCGGGAACCACGAGGGCTGGACCGCCGAAGAGGTCGCGGCCGAGCTCGGTACGTCCCGGATCACCGCCCGCCGGTACCTGGAACACCTGGCCGACCAGGGTCAGGCGTTGCGCACGCAGCGGTACGACGGTCGCAGTGGGCGGCCGAAGGTGGAGTACTGCTGGGTCGCTGAGAGCTGACCGGGGAGCTGATTACGCCCGGACGAGGGTCGCCCAGAGGTGCGGCTGCAGCGGTTGACCCTCGGCTGCCATGTCGTACGCCCAGAGCAGCTCGCCCTTGACCAGACCGTACAGCCGGTGGCCGGCGGTGACCTCCTTGGCGGACTCGGTCCGCGCGATCACGTCGGTCCGCAGCTCGATCTTGGCCCCGTCGATCTCGCCGTACCAGATCTCCGCGAACCCGGTCGGGTGCGCCAGCACCAGCTCGACCTTGTTGTCCGGCCGCGGCCGCCAGAACCCGGTCTCGACCGCGAGCGGCCGCTCCTTCGTACCGTCCTCGCCGACCACGAAGGTCTGGCTCACGTAGTGCAGGTACGGCTTGCCGTTGTGGCTGAAGTCGATCTGCTGGCCGAACTCGAACTTCTCGATCGTCGGGTAGTCACCGTGCCCGCGACCCTCCCAGCGGCCGAGCAGCCAGGCCAGCGGCATCAGGTCGGGGTGCAGGTCCTGAGGGATCTCGAACGCCATCGCCGGTCCTCAGTTCGCGGAACGACCGCGGTACAACCGGTAGACGACGAACGCGGAGAACCAGCCCATGAAGACACAGACCAGCACCAGCAGGCTCGTGAAGATGACGTGCAGCACGTCGGTCAGTCTAGGGGATGCCGCCGCCGGGCCCTCAGCTACGGTGGCGTGATGTCCCGCACGCTGGTGATCAAGCTGACCGCAGGCGCCGAAGAACCCGAACGAGCCAACCAGGCGTTCACCGTCGCCGCCTCCGCCGTCGCGGCCGGCGCCGAGGTGTCGCTGTGGCTCACCGGCGAGTCCGTCTGGTTCGCCGTGCCGGGCCGGGCCGAGGAGTTCGACCTCCCGCACGCGGCCCCGCTCGCGGACCTGCTCGCCGGGGTCCTGGCCGGCGGCCGGCTGACGGTCTGTACGCAGTGCGCCAAGCGCCGCGACCTGACCGAGGCCGACCTGCTGCCCGGCGTCCGCATCGCCGGTGCACCTGCCTTCACCGAGGAGATCCTCGCCGGCAACGCCCAGGCGATCGTCTACTGAGAACGCGGAACGGGCCCGGCGATCGCCAGGCCCGTTCACGTCGGTCAGTCGCTGATGCGGTCGCGACCTGTGCCGGTCAGTCGTTCTTGCGTTCGAGGCCGCCTTCGGGGCCGCTCTTGCCTGCGCCGAGGCCTTGCCGCTGGGCACCGGGGGTCTTGCCGGCGTGGCCCGCGGCGACGGCCGGCTGCTCCGATTTCACGGTGGCGCCCGCCGCTGGTGACGTACCGGACTGGGCCGTCGTCTGCAGCTTGGACACCTCTTTCTCGTCCAGGCCGCGGTTGGCGCCCGGCCGGCCGCTGACGCCCTGATCGTTGGCCTTGGCCGCCTGGTGGCTGGCGCGGTCCTCGTCCAGGCGCGTCTCGACGGCATCCGGCGGGCGCCGGCCCTGCTCGTTCTGCTGAACGTTCCGCTGCTCGGCGGCGAACCGCTGGTCGCCCGCTGTCGGCAGCCCCGGCTGCGGACCCGCGTCGCCCAGCTCCTGCTGGTTCTGACGGCCGTCCTGCTCGGTCTGCCGGTCAGCGTTCTCGCCGGTACCGGGCTGGGCCGCACCGTCCGACTCCAGGCCCTGATGGTCGACCTGCCGCGTACGGTCCTCGGCCTCCAGGTCCTGTCCCGGCTGCCGGTCGTCCCCGACTCCCGGCGCTCCGGCACCTTCGGCCTCGACAGTCCGTGGCTCCTGCCCGTCGAGCCCCTGATCCCCGGCCTCGACCTCCTGATCCCGAGCATCAAGCTGCGGATCGGCACCCTCGACCTGCTGATCGCGGTCATCGACCTGCTGATCGCGCGGATCGACTTCCTGGTCACGCGCATCGACCTGCTGGTCGCGCGCATCAACCTGCTGGTCGCGCGCATCAACCTGCTGGTCGCGCGGGTCGACCTCCTGGTCCGGGGTCTCGATCTGGGCACCCGGGTTCGCGACGGGCTGGCCGTCCTGGCCGAGCTGCTGGTCGGCGGCGTCGCCGATAGCCGGCTGAGGCGCCCCGTCGCCTTCCACGGCCGGGCCGTCCTGACCCTGGTCCGCGTTCGCTGTCTGGGCGTCCTCCGCTTGCCGGTCGGCGGCGTCTTCCTCGAGCTCGTCCGCCGCCATCACGGCTCCCGCGCCGGCGGCAGCGCCGGCCACAGCCGGTACGGCGTCCGGCCCGTCCCCGCCGCGCTCGCCCTCGCGCTTCTTCTCCTCGCGCTCGCGATCTTCCGTGGCCCGCTCGTCCCGCCGGACGTCCTGCTCCTCCTGGCGGGTGGTGTCGAGGTTGTCGTCGCGCCCGTTGCGGTCGAGGTCGGTGCGGTTCTGCTCCGCCTCGCGACGGTTGGTCTCTTCGCGACGGTCGTCGATGCCGTTGTTGTTCAGGTCGTTGGGGTCACGCTCGTCGCGATCCTGTGCGTCCCGGCTCTGCTCGTCCCGGTCCGACCGGTCGCCCTCACGGTCGAGGTCCTGGTCGTCGAGGCCACGCTGATCGCCCTCCCGCTCGGCCCGGCCGCTCTCCTCCTGGATCTGGCGCGCCTGGTCCTCGTACACGCGCTGCCGATCCTCGGGCGTGAGCCGATCCACCAGCGCAGCGGCCTCGGGGTCCTGCCTGGCCAGGTCGCGCAGTTCCTCGATCAGCGAGCGCAGTTCCGCCTCGCGGTCGACCTGGTTGCCGTTCTGCCGGTTCGCCCGGCGCTGCTGCCGTCGCCGGATCAGCCGCCCCGCGATCCGGCCGAACACCATGTACAGGTCCCTCAGCAGCTCCTCTTCGACCGCCATCAGGCCACCTCACTCGCATAGACGGAGTACCCGAAGCCCGCGGCCGCGTTCGGCGTGCCGAGGTCGGGCTGGGTCGCGTACAGGTGAATCTCGGCGCCGGGCCGCAGCCAGACCGCCAGGTGCCGGCGCCGGCCCCGCCACTCGTCAGGGATCCGCGGGTCGTCGCCCGGGCCGACGAACACCGGCTCACCCCAGTGTTTGCGGGCCAGCTGCAACTGTCCGGGCCAGTGCTCGTCCAGACCGTCCTCGGCGTCCGGGAGGTCGTTCGGCCCGATCTCGTACGCCGACCAGCCGCTGCGCGGGCTCTCCGGCAGGACCGCGTCGGGCAGGACGAGCATCACGGTCTCGCGGGGTGTGACCAGGCCCCAGGTGTACCGGTTCGGGTCGATGCTGCCGGGGGCCCAGGGTCGCCAGCCGGTCGCGGCGGTGACCCGGGAGACCAGGGAGCGGATCGCGTCCAGGCCGGTCGCCGGTGGTCCCCAGACCCGGCCCCAGTCCCGCACGTCCGCGAGGTCGGCCATAGCGCGCTCGTCGTCGTCCAACGACCGCTGCTGCGTCCTCACCTGTCCCCGCTCCTCTCCGTTCAGCCGTCCCAGCCTAAAGGCGCAAGGTGGCACCCGGCCTGGGACGCACGAGGTCCCGGCCAGGATCCAGCCCGGCAGACCAGCCTCCCACGCGCCCTGAGTCCCCGCGACCCGCCAAACCTGCAAACCGATAACAACCGCGGCGCCCGGGTACTGCTGCTGACGGAGATGGTGAGGTCAGGAGCGCGGCTTGATGCTCAGGTGAGTACGAGCCTCGTCGGGGGACATCGGCGGCCGCTGGGCGAGGGTGGCCAGGGTGGCGGCGCGTTCGACGAGCTCCGCGTTGTGGGTGACCGGGTGGCCCTTCGCCAGCGTCAACGTGTCCTCCATGCCGACCCGGAGGTGGCCGCCCTTGGACAGCGCGGCCAGCGCCACCGGGAGGCTGGTCCGGCCGATCCCGGTCGCGGACCACGAGGTCACGGCGCTCGGCAGACCGTTGACCGCGGCAACCAGGGCGTCCGTCGTCCCGGGCATGCCGCCGGGGACGCCCATCACCAGGTCGCAGTGCACCTTGCCGCCGTACGGCAGGCCGTACTTGTCCAGCAGCCGGTGCAGCGCGGCGACGTGGCCGAGGTCGAACAGCTCGAACTCCGGGACGACCTCGCGCTCCTGGGTGAGCTGGTAGAGCTCGGTGACGAACGGCCACGGGTTCATGAACACGTCGTCGCCGAAGTTGACCGTGCCCATCGTCAGCGAACACGAGTCCGGTGCCGCGTCGAGCACCCGCAGCCGGTGGTCGTACGGATCGGTGACCGCGCCGCCGGTGGAGAGCTGGACGATCAGCCCGGTGTTCTCGCGGACCGCGGTGACCGTGTCGGTCAGCCGGCCGAGGTCGAGCGTCGGCCGGTGCTCGCCGTCGCGGATGTGGATGTGGATCATCGCGGCGCCGGCGGCCTCGCACCGCTTCGCGGTCTCCACCAGCTCGGCGAGCGTGGTGGGCAGCGCCGGAACGTCCGCCTTCGCGGTCTCGGCACCGGTCGGAGCAACAGTGATCAGCGTCGACGTCATGAACGAATCGTGCCAGATCGCCGCCTTGAACGGGAGATTCGCCCGCCAATCGCCCCGAAAGCCGGACGATCTCCTGTTCGGGCGGATCGAGCACCCGAGGCCGGTCCAGCGTGATCCCAGTTGGCAGACTAAGGCGCATGAGAGCAGTCGTACAGCGGGTCAGCCAGGCGTCCGTCACGGTCGACGGCGAGGTGGTCGGGGCGATCGACGAGCCCGGGCTGATGGTCCTGCTCGGGGTCACCCACGAGGACACCGAGGAGAAGGCGAAGGCCCTCGCGGCGAAGATCTGGACCCTGCGCATCCTCCGGGACGAGCGCTCCGCCGCCGACGAGCAGGCGCCGATCCTCGCGGTCAGCCAGTTCACCCTGTACGCCGACACCCGCAAGGGCCGCCGTCCGTCGTGGAGCGCGGCCGCCCCCGGTCCGGTCTCCGAGCCGCTCTACGAGTCCTTCTGCCAGGCGCTCGAGTCGCTCGGCGCCAAGGTCGAACGCGGCCGGTTCGGCGCCGACATGCAGGTCGCCCTCACCAACGACGGCCCGGTCACCCTGATCCTCGAGTCCTGATCCGTTGCCGCTGACAACCAGGCACCCGGCGAGACGTACGTCACAGCCCGGCCGAGTCACATCCGCACGGGTCGTTCTGTCGTAGCTGTGTACCCCTCGATCACACAGCAAAGGATTCGACGATGGACGCACGACTGAACCTCTTCGGCAACCAGACCGCGGCCAAGGTCCTGAAGCACCTGATCGCCGCGAGCCACGCGACGACCGGCGCCGGCGTCCCCGCCGCGACCCTGGAGCTGGTGAGGCTCCGCGCGAGCCAGATCAACGGCTGCGGCTTCTGCACCGACATGCACACCAAGGACGCTCTCGCGGCCGGCGAGACCCAGCTCCGCCTCAACCTGGTCGCGGCCTGGCGCGAGGCCACCGTCTTCACCGAGCCCGAGCGGGCCGCCCTGGAACTGACCGAACAGGGCACCCGCCTCGCCGACGCGGCCGGCGGTGTCCCGGACGACGTCTGGCTCACCGCCACCAAGCACTACACCGAGGACCAGCTCGCCGCCCTGGTCGCGGCGATCGCCGTCATCAACGCCTTCAACCGCGTCAACGTCATCACCCAGCAGCCCGCCGGCGACTACCAGCCGGGCCAGTTCGGCTGAGCCGGCGTTCACCACAGCCGCGCCCATCCTTCGCGCCGCAGCCGCCGGTTTCGCCGGAAGCTTGCTTCGGGCAACGGGAAAGGCCCCCGGGATCCTTGCGGATTCCGGGGGCCTTTGTGGCCCTCTGGGTCGGTGAGGTTCGACTCAGGTGGGGTGGGTGTGTGGCTGGATCAGCCGATCACACCGGCGGCCGAGTGGCCGACGACGACCTTGGTGTTCAGGCTGTAGACGTCGATCACCAGCGCGTTGACGGAGATGTAGCGGCTCTGACGCACGACCTGGTTGAAGGTCAGCTTGGCGATGCCGGGGATCTCCAGCTCGGCGTTCTCACCGGTCTGCACCGGGTAGACCTTGTTGCCGACCTTGATGGAGGCGATGCTCGAGGACGAGTTCAGGCTGACCTTGCCGTCCTTGGTCTTCGACGCCGAAGCGGCGGACTCGATGGCACCGATGGACAGGTTGCCGACCTTCACGCCCGCGACGTGCGAGGTGAAGTTGACGTCGGACTTGTCCGCACCGATCCGGCCGTTCTTGGTGGTGTAGACGCCACCGACGTGCGCGACCTTCGGGATGTTCAGCTCGGCGACCGCAACCCGGACCGTCTTGCCTTCCGTGCCCTGGCAGGTGGCCTGGTAGGAGGTCGGGCTCGAGGTGACCAGCTTGTCGACGCTCGCCTTGGTGCCGTACGCGTCACCCATGACCATCGCGGTGGCCGGCTTGGTGACCTCGGCGCGGGTCTTCAGCACCGCGACGTCGACACCGACCGGGAGATAGCGGTTCTTCACCGTGGCGTGCACGACGACGGCCTGCGCGTACGAGTAGATGCCGGACTCGGTCTTCACGCCGCCGACGCGGTTCAGCACGACGTAGCCGAGGCCCGGAACGGCGACCTTGGTGTTCGGCTTGGCCTTCAGCAGCGACGGAACGACGACGTTGCCGATCTTCACGCCGGCGAAGGTGGTGCTGCCGGTGTAGTGCAGGTTGCCGTTCTTGACCCACGCGGTGGTGGTGGTCTTCGCGCCGGTCAGCGACAGCAGCGAGCCGAGCTTGATGTCGGCGGCGGTCGCGGTGCTGGTCACACCGTTGCCGCGCTCGTCGGCGAAGGCCTTGGTGTCGGTCTTGACCGTGCGCGCGATGGCCTGCTCGTTGACGTTCGCGGTGGCCAGGTCGTTCTCGGCCTTCCGGTTCGCGTCGGTGGTGCAGCTGATCTGGCTGATGACCTGCGGGCCGCTGTTCGCGAGCCCGGTCTGCACGTCGGTCCCGAACGCGTAGCCGCTGTAGCCGTAAACCGGCGCGGCGGACGCCGAACCCGAGGTCAGCGCGATCGTAGAAGCTACGCCGACAACCGCCGCGACACCGACGGCGGCGAGCTTCTTGTATCCGATGCGGGGTCTCATGACCCCTCCTCCCTGAGTGATGCGTGACCCGAACAGCGGGCCAGGACACAGACACAACTCAGTCGGTCGCGGTAGGTAACGAGATTCAGGGACTCCGAGATCAAACCGTTACATTGGCACTTCGGTCGAGAGGAACGCGACCTTGCGGACCCGGTGAGCTTGTGCGATCGAGAACGCCGGCCAGGCTCGACGACACGCCGGATCCGCTTTGTTTCGTTGACGAAGCAGGAGCCTGCGGCAACGAATCGTCCACGAACCGACATCGGCCGGAGACAGACCGAGGGGCCCGAGCGCGCAAGGCTCGGGCCCCTCGGGGCTACTCAGCGTACGGTCAGACGGCGACGGCCACCTCGGCGACCTCGCCGTACTGCGCGACGACCTGGCGGTCGACCACGTCGGCCTTGGGGGCCAGGGTGCGCAGCGTCCAGCTGCCCGGCGCCGCGAAGAACCGGAAGTGCCCGGTCGCGGAGGTGGGGACCTCGGCCGTGAACTCACCGGAGGAGTCCAGGAGCCGCACGTAGGCGCCGCCGACCGGCTCCTCGCCGCGCAGGACCTGGCCCTGGATCACGGCCTCCTTGTCGACGTCGACGCCCTTGAGGTCAAGGCCGCCCTTCTTCGCTCCGCACATGTCATGCCTTCCCGGGCTCGTCGCCGAGGGCCACCGGTACACCGACCAGCGAGCCCCACTCGGTCCACGAACCGTCGTAGTTCTTCACGTTCTCCTGACCGAGGATCTCGTGCAGCACGAACCAGGTGTGCGCCGAGCGCTCACCGATCCGGCAGTACGCGATCGTGTCCTTGCCGAAGTCGACGCCCGCGTCGGCGTACAGCTTCTGCAGTTCGTCGTCACCGCGGAAGGTGCCGTCGTCGTTGGCCGCCTTGCTCCACGGGATGTTCGCCGCGGTCGGGATGTGCCCGGCGCGCTGCGCCTGCTCCTGCGGCAGGTGGGCCGGGGCGAGCAGCCGGCCGGCGTACTCGTCGGGGCTGCGCACGTCGACCAGGTTCTTCACGCCGATGGCCTGGTTGACCTCGTCGCGGAAGGCGCGGATGTTCAGGTCCGGCTCCTGCGCGGTGTACTGGGTCGCCTCGCGCTTGACCACCTCGTCGGTGAGCTCGCGGCTGTCCAGCTCCCAGCGCTTGCGGCCGCCGTCGAGCAGCCGCACGTCACCGTGGCCGTACAGCTTGAAGTACCAGTACGCGTAGGCCGCGAACCAGTTGTTGTTGCCGCCGTAGAGCACGACGGTGTCGTCGTTGCCGACCCCGCGCTCGGACAGCAGGGCCTCGAACTGCTCCTTGTTGACGAAGTCGCGGCGGACCTGGTCCTGGAGGTCGTCCTTCCAGTCCAGCTTGATCGCACCGGCGATGTGGCCGGCGTCGTACGCCGAGACGTCCTCGTCGACCTCGATCAGCACGACACCGTCGTCGGCCTTGTGCTCCTCGACCCAGTCGGCCGAGACGAGAGCGGATTCCCTGCTCATGGTTGCTGCTCCTCAGGTGGTAGTAGCGGTGTGGGGCGTACGAATGCGTTGGATCAGCAGGTAGGCCTCGCAGCCCAGGCACAGCCCGACCGCCGCGTTCACGAACGCGGCGACCAGCGCGAAGCCGGTGGCGACGACACCGAGGATCCCGGCGCCGGTGAGGTAGCCGATCAGGCCGAGCACGGCGAACGCCAGCCCGACCAGCTGGGCGAAGCGCGGCGGCGCCGCGTCCTCCAACTCCTGCGGCGGACCCAACCGGGGCCGGACCAGCCGCTGGAAGATCTGGCCGTACGGCGACGCCTGCACGCCGAGCACGACCGAGATCGCGAACACCACGGCCTGGACCGCCAGTGGCCACGGGTTGTTCAGCACCAGGGTCAGCGCGAGCACGACCGTGGTGACAGCCGCGGCGAACCGGAGTCCGCGCGGATCTACCTGGGGTTTCGTTGCCGTCTCGTCGGACATGGCGACTCCCGGAAGGAGTGGTGATCGAGCGACCCGCCCGGGGCTGCGGGAGGCGGCGTGCTCCGAATCGTGCTCAGCTACCGATTCGGGAGCGCTCGAGACGCCGCCTGGTCAGGGGCGACGACACAGGGACGAGCGCATCCGGCAGTTGTCCACTGCCCTGCGCTTCGTCAGCCACGTCGTGTACGTCACGGCAACGAGACTACGGAAACGACGAACCGACGCCAGCCGTGGTCCCATCTACCGAGACAACTGATCACATCGCGGACGAGCTTGCGTTCTGCGACGATCTGCTGCCTGACCGTGCTCAGCGGCTCTTACTTGGGCCTGGAGCCGTGGCCGGGAGCGCCCGTGGCCGGGTCAGCGGCGGGGCTGGGGGCCGAGGACGACGTTGGTCTTGCCGACCTTGTCATGCAGCGCCTGCTTCTTGTCGTCCCACAGCGGCCAGAGCACGTCGAGCAGGCCGACCATGCTGAACAGGGTGCCGATCCCGGGGATCGCGCCGAGCAGTGACACCCCGGCGTACAGGCCGTACCGCTTGGCCACGGCAAGGCCGGGCGGCGGACCGGGGACCTCGCGCAGCCGGACGCTGATCCCGACTGCCTTCTTGCCGGGTGTCGCCCCGCTGCGGACCAGGAAGAAGTACTCGTAGGCGAAGTTGATCACCAGCGCGATCCCAGCGATCGGGAGGATCCACTGGTACACGTCCCACGGCAGCGTCGTCTCGAACGCGGGCGACTCCCCCGCGACGGCACGGTCGAACACGTCCCGCTGGTAGTCGGTCAGCGCGAGGACGTACTGGTACCAGAACCAGCCGCTGAACGGCAGGCTCACGACCATCACGATGAGCCCGTCGAGGATCCGTGCCCCGACCCGCTTCCACCACCCCGACAGCGGTACCCCGTCGGGCGTACTCGGCACCTGGGGCGCGTACCCGAAGCCGGCCTGGTACGGCGGCATCCCCGGCTGGCCCGCTCCGTACTGGGGTGCGCCGTACTGCTGTGGCGCTCCGTGCTGCGGTGCTCCGTACTGCTGGGGTCCGCCTGGTTGGGGTGCGCCGGGTTGGTGGCCGGGTTGGAAGGCGGGGCCCTGGTACGGGGCGGCGCCCGGGTAGACAAGCGGCGCGGCCGTGGCTCGTTCGGTCACGGGTGGTTCGGTGGGTTCGGCGGGACCGGGTCGCGGCCGCCGGTGCTCGGTCCAGGACGCACCGTCCCAGTACCGCTGCCCCTTGAGGTCGTTCGGGTCGTCGTACCAGCCAGCCGGAAAGTCCACCGGCAAAGCATCACGTATTCCCGTGTCACTACGCCAACCACGACCGCTTCCGGCCGCGTCATCGGACAGAAACTCACCGAGGCTGGTCGGCGAGACGACCCCAATCAGATCGGCGGGGGCAGAGCTTCGGGGTGTGCAGATCGCCCGTCGGATGCGTAGACCGCGTATCGGCAGGAGGGCCGGTACCCCGGTGCCGCCGAGTGAGGTCAGCTGGCCTGACGGTCGACGGCGGTGCCGAGGGCCGCGATCACCTCGGGCTTGCGGGCCTGGCCGCTGGCGCGCGTGACCACGGCGCCGGTGCTGTCCAGGACGAGCACGGTCGGGGTACGCAGGATGTCGAGGCGGCGGACCAGGTCGAGGTGCGACTCGGCGTCGATCTCGACGTGCCGGACGCCGTCCACCATCGACTCCACCTCGGCCAGCACCCGCCGAGTCGCCCGGCAGGGTGCGCAGAACGCGGACGAGAACTGCAGCAGCGTCGCCCGCTCGCCCAACTCCGCACCGATCTCGGCCGAGCTGACGCGATCCTCCACGAGCTCACTCCTCACCACCGGGGCGGCGCGGAACCGTCCGTCGTACCAGGTCTTCAGCACGCTCAGCAGCACCCCGGCAACCACCGCGGCGACGAGCACGACAATTCCTGGACTCACAACGAACCACAGTACGTCGCTGCACTTTCGGAGCACCCGGACCGTTCCACCCCTTGGACGGCACCGCGGAAAGGAGTACCTTCACAACCCCCTCGCCCCAGGGAGTAGTCATGCGTTCACGAATCGCACTCGCTCCGGCCCTCGCCTTCGCCCTCGCCGCTGTCCTCGCCCTGGTCGCCGCACCCGCGCCCCCGGTCCAGGCCGCGCCCGCCGCCACCGCGACGTACAACATCTGGGCCTGGAACGTGGCCGGCTGGAAGATGAACCGCGCCTCCACCACGAACGGCATGGTCAGCGGTGCCGTGGCGTCGATCGGGAATCGCGGCGCCCAGTTCGTCGTCTTCAACGAGCTGTGCTGGCAGCAGTACAAGGCGATCCAGAGCGGACTGCGCAACGCGGGCTGGCCGCAGGACGTGAACAACTTCTCCCGCTGGGAGCCGCAGACCTCGGCGAGCTGCAACGGCGAACCGTACGGCCTCGCGATCTTCAGCAAGGCCCCACTCGGTACCGCGGAGCGCCTGACCCTCGCCCAGGACGAGAGCCAGGAACAGCGCAAGCTTCTCTGCGCACCACTCGCCGCGCAGCCGAAGGTCCGGTTCTGCGGCACCCACATCACACCGTCGAACACAGTGATCAACGGCCGGAAGATCAACGAGACCCAACTCGGCCAGGTCCTCGCCCGGATCGAGAGCCACCACGCCGCCGGCGGCACCACGGTCATCGCCGGCGACTTCAACGCCCAACCGTCGTACGGCCGCCTGAACACCTGGTACGACGCGGCGCTGAGTACGCCCGACAACCCGGACAACACCGGCAACTACCGCGAACTCGACGACACCGACCCCCGCTGCCCCGGCTACGGCGAAGCCACCACCGAGAACAACATCCTCGGAAAATGCGGCCAAGCCTCGAAGATCGACCTCATCTTCATCCGCAAGAACAAGCTCACCCCGGGCTACACAAGCGACGCCCTAGCCATCTCCCAAGCCTGCGACGGCCCCTGCTCCGACCACCGCATCACCACCGGCACAGCCTCCATCACCTACTGAGGGGCATTCCGGGCTGTTGCCTACAACAACAAAGACTCGGGTTGGACGTGAGCGGCCGTCCGCGATGGCCGCTGGGCTGCGACACTTGGGGCGTGGAGGACGGGCTGAGGGTGCGCGCTGGGATCACGATCCCGGAGGCCGAGCTCGTGTGGCGGTTCTCCCGGTCCAGTGGGCCAGGTGGGCAGTCCGTGAACACCACCGACAGCCGGGTCGAACTCAGCTTCGACGTCGCTGCGACCACTGCGCTGAGCGAGACCCTTCGCACACGAGCCCTGGAGCGGCTGGCGTCGCGACTTGTCGACGGCGTCATCACCATCACCGCGTCCGAGCACCGGTCCCAATGGCGCAATCGGGAAGCCGCCCGCGAGCGGCTGGCCGTACTCCTGCGTGAAGCGATCGCGCCTCCGCCTCGTCCGCGCCGACCCACTCGACCCACCAAGGGCTCGGTGCGTCGGAGACTCGACGACAAGAAGCGCCGGGGCGAGACCAAGCGCCTCCGCAACCGCCCCTACGACTGACCGTGCGCTGCGGAATCAGCCGCCGGCGAAGGGCGGAAGGGCGTCCACCTGGGCGCCTTCGTGCAGGGCGGCGGTGAGGTCGACGCGCTCTCCGTCGAGGAGGAACGTGCAGATCCCGAGGACTCTCGCCAGCTCCGGACGGCCGGCGGAGACGGCGTCCACGAGCTCCTTCACCGAGTCCGCCGCAACGCTCGCGGTGGCCTCCCCCGCGGCGGCGCGCGCGGCGGCGAAGTACCTGATGGTGACTTCCGGCATGTGGGAGACGCCTCACTCGTCGACAATGACCTGACGTATTATGTCAGCTTGCTCTTCATTTTCAGTGTGTCTCGGGCCCCCGGCAATGACGCCGCAGGGGCCTGACGTGCATCAGGACCGGATCGCCGACCGCGGTTCCGACAACCAGCACAAGGAGACAGCGTGAGCACGTTGCTGCTGCTGACGAACGCGTTGCAGGCTTCCACCGAGGTACTGCCGTCGCTCGCCCTGCTGCCCCACCAGATCCGGATCCTGCCCTCCGAGGTCGCTGCCCTCGTGGACGCCCCCGACGCGGACGCCGTACTGCTCGACGCGCGCCGCGACCTGGTCACCGTCCGGAGCGTGTCCCGGCTGATCCGGACCACCGGCATCGACGTCCCGCTGATCCTCGTCGTCACCGAAGGCGGCCTCACCGCGGTGAACGCGGACTGGGGCGCCGACGACGTCCTGCTCGACACCGCCGGCCCGGCCGAGATCGAGGCCCGGCTCCGGCTCGTCATCGGCCGGCTGGCCGCCGCGAAGGACGAGGACCCCGACACCTCGCTGATCCGCAGCGGCGACGTGGTGATCGACGAGGCCTCGTACACCGCGAAGCTCAACGGCCGCGCGCTCGACCTCACGTACAAGGAGTTCGAGCTCTTCAAGTTCCTCGCCCAGCACCCGGGCCGCGTCTTCACCCGCGAGCAGCTCCTCCAGGAAGTCTGGGGCTACGACTACTTCGGCGGCACCCGGACGGTCGACGTGCACGTCCGCCGCCTGCGCGCCAAGCTCGGCCCCGAGCACGAATCCCTGATCGGCACGGTCCGCAACGTCGGCTACCGCTTCGTCGTCCCGCCCAGCAAAGAGCGCGAGACCGCCGACACGACCGTTTGACCTTCGCCGGAGCGGGGGATTTCCGGCCTGGACCGGTGACGCGAACGCCTTGGACCGCAGCGTCTCGAGGGTGCTACCTTGCGTATTCGCTTCATTCACGGAAGGTCACCGATGGCACACGCTGCCCAGACTTCGCACCGACGTGGTGGTGCTGCTCACGCCTCGCACCGGAGCGCTCCGTCCGACGGCCCGATCCGTACCCTCACCTGGCTCGGCCTGACCTTCGCGATGATCCTCGGCCTGGTCCTGTCCGGCCGTGACCACGTCGGCGTCCGGGCCGGTGCGCTCACGCTGCTGATCATGCTGATCCCGGTCACCCTCGGCGTGTTCGTCACCGCCTTCCGCCGCGGCTTCGGCTCCGGCGCCGCCGCCTTCCTCACCGCGGCAGCTTTCGCCCTCGTGGCGCTCAAGTTCCTGTTCTGAGCTCTCCAGCGGCCGGAACCCCGCCCCGAAAGCGACGCCCGGGCCACCGAGAAGCAGCCCGGGCGCGCGTCACGCAGTACCCGTCAGGAACCGATGCTGATGCGGTCGGTCGCCACCGGGGTGTACGGGTCGTGGGCGGTCAGGTAGCTGGAGAAGGCGTCGATGTCGAGACCGCCGAAGAACTTGTTCGTGGCCGTGGTGAAGGCCGGGAAGCCGTCACCGCCGTCGGACAGGAAGTTGTTCGTAACGATCCGGTACGTCGTGCCGTCGACCAGCGGCTGGCCCGCGATCTTGATCGAGCCGGCGACCACCTTCGAGCCCGGCGCGGCGGCCGGGTTCCAGGTGTAGGTGATGCCGGCGACCTGGAGGACCTTGTTCGCGGCCTGGTTCGGGCCGGAGAACTGCTGCTCCAGCAACGCCTTCAGCTGCGTCCCGGTCATGTCCATCGAGACCAGGTAGTTGTTGAACGGCTGCACCGTGAACGCGTGCCCGAACGTCACCGCGCCGCTGTCCGAGGCCAGGTCGGCGCGGATGCCGCCCGGGTTCATGAACGCGACCACCGGGGTCTTGCCGTCCGTCACCGTGGACGGGTCGGCGAGCTGCGCGTCGGCGATCAGGTTGCCCAGCGGCGACTCCTGCGAGTCGTCCGGCGTCCGCACCACCGACGGCGTGGTGATGTGGCCGATCACCTTGTTCTGGATCGGGGCGACGAAGGTCTGGTACTTCGTGATCAGCTTGCTGATCGCCGGGTCCTTCGGCACGTCCTGGGTGACGATCCGGTTGTTGGCCAGCGTGTTCAGCCGGTCGACGTCCTTGGTCTTGTTGTCGATGCTCAGCCGCACCTCGGTGACGACCTTGCCGAACGAGGACGCGCTGGTGACCAGGCGCGGCTTGCCGGCCGGGTCGTTGATCGAGCAGTTGTACGCCTGGTGGGTGTGGCCGGAGACGATCGCGTCGATCGCCGGGTCCAGGTTCTTGGCGATCTCGGTGATCGGGCCGGAGATCCCCGGGCAGCTGTTGAAGGCGCGCGGGTCGCTCGGCAGGCCGCCCTCGTGCAGCAGCACCACGATCGACTCGATGCCCTGCTTGCGCAGCTTCGGCACCAGCGCGTTCGCGGTCGCCACCTCGTCGGTGAACGACAGCCCCTCGACGCCGGCCTTGGTGACGATGTTCGGGGTGTCCTCGAGAGTCATCCCGATGAAGGCGATCTTCTGCCCGTTCTTGAACTTCTTCACCGTGTACGGGTCGAGCAGGGTGCGCTGGGTGTTCTCGAAGAACACGTTCGCCGACAGGTAGTCGAACTTGGCGCCCTTGAACTTGGCCTTCGGGTCCGGGCAGGAGTTCTGGTTGTTCTGCCCGTCGCCGTCGTTCAGACAGCCACCGGTCTGCATCCGGAGCAGCTCGTGCCAGCCCTCGTCGAACTCGTGGTTGCCGACCGACGCGGCGTCCAGGCCCATCGCGTTCATCGCCTCGATGGTCGGCTCGTCGTGGAACGCGGCCGACAGCAACGGCGAGGCGCCGATCAGGTCACCCGCGGCGACCGTCACGGACTCCTGCCCCTGCGCCTCCGCGCCCGCACGCAGCTGCCGCAGGTGGGTCGCGAGGTACTCCGCGCCACCGGCCGGCGTGCCGTTGACGTTGCCGCTGGAACTGGTCGCCGGGTTGGGCGCGAGGTTCCCGTGGAAGTCGTTGAGTGCGAGCAGCTGGATCTGGGTGTGCGTCGGCTTGGGTTTCGCCGTCGCCGCCTGGGTCACGGTTCCCCCCGTGGCCAAGCCGAGCGCCACAGCGGCACCGGCGGCCAGCAGGCCAATGGCCCGTGGTCTCCGCAGCCACTTCCTGTCTCGTCCTGTGAAGGCCATGTCTACTCCGTCGTCGGTTCGGTACCGCGGGTGTGCGGTTCCGGCAAGCTATCCGACGCGGCGCGCCCTCTCCAAGGTCTCGACCATGAACTCGACAGGACCTTTTACGGTACTCATGTGACCCTCGAAGCCGTTCCCTCACCGTTGCCCTCGGCCACCGCCGCCGCCGTCACCGAACTCGCCCGCCTGGCCGCACAGAGCGACGGCGTGAACCCGTTGTCCGAGCAAACCCTCCTGCACCTGGACGGCGAACACCACGGTGACCTGCACGTCCTGGCGTACGCGGGCGACCCCGGCACCCTCGAAGTCTCCGGCCTGCAGACCGCCGAGAACCTGATCGGCTACGCGTACCTGGGCCCCGACGGCTCCGCCGAACTCGTGGTCGCACCCCACGCGAGACGGCACGGCACCGGTACCGCGCTCCTCCGTCTCCTCCAGGACCACGGAGGTTCCCGCCTGAAGGTCTGGGCCCATGGCCGCCTCCCCGGCTCCGACGAACTGGCGACCCGCCTCGGCCTCGTAGTGACCCGCGAGCTCTACTTCCTCCGCCGTGAAGCCGCACCCCTCCCCGAACCGACCTGGCCGGACGGCATCGAGGTACGCACGTTCGTCCCGGGCGAGGACGACGCGGCCTGGCTCGCGGTCAACGCCAGCGCCTTCGCCACCCACCCGGAGCAAGGAAGCTGGACCCACTCCGACCTGGCGGACCGCCTCCACCAACCGTGGTTCGACGCGGCCGGCTTCTTCCTCGCCGTCGACGCGAGGACAGGCGATGTGGCCGGCTTCCACTGGACCAAGGTCGAAGAGGGCGTCGGAGAGGTGTACGTGGTCGGTGTCGCCCCGCAGTACCAGGGCACCGGACTGGGCAAGGCCCTCACCCTGAAAGGCCTCCATCACCTGCAAGAAGACCGAGCCCTGGACGCGGTCGTGCTGTATGTGGACGGGACCAACACGGCGGCCCGAGCTCTGTACGAAAAGCTCGGATTCGCAACCGCAAACCTGGACGTCCAGTTCGCCCCGACGCAGGCGTGAGCGCCATCACAACCAAACAACCCCAAGAACCAGCGTCATAAACCGCCCCCACCCCCGTCCCACCAGCAACCAGGAGCCGTCCGAGCCTCTCACCCCCCAGCCGGGCGGCTCCTGGCCCCAGCACTTATCCACAACCCCAACCCACCGCACCCCGTCCCCAGTTACGATCAGTCCCGACTACGGAGGGCTGACAAACGTGACTAACCGCAACCGCCTCAAACTGCTGATGACAGCATCATTGGCCGTGGCAGGCCTGACCGCCTGCACTTCCTCCAGCCCAGAGGCGGGCCGCCCGGATACTGCTGCGCCGTCCACGGCAGCAAGCTCTGCCTCCGCCAGTACCCCGGTGACAAAGTCCCCTGGTAAGCCGCCTGAGCGCCCTGCGGCGGCCCAAGGATTGTCGCTGGCAGCCGCCGAGGCGTTCGTTCGCTACTACAGCGACCTGATGAATTATTCGTCGGACAGCGGCGACGTATCCGCGATGCTGGGCGCCAGCGACGCGGGCTGTGAGGCATGCAAGGCGTACGCCGATTTCGTGAAGAAGTCGAACGCGGCCAATGGTCTGCTGACTGGTGACTACTACGAACACGTCACCGAGGTCTCCGAGCTCGTTCGAGGCGCTAACGGCAGACTCGGGGGCTCGGCTGTAGTCACCATTGGAAAGTACGTGAGCCGCGACAAGCCGTCCGCGAGCCCGTTTACGACCCCAGCAACGACTTACACCCGCGAGGTCGCGCTTTCGGCGCAGGGCGGAAGCTGGGTTATGTACGAGCTGAGGCAAGAGGCGCAATGAGGACGAAGATCTGCCTTTCGGTCCCCGTAGCGCTGGCAATCGGCGCAACGTGCGGCGCTGTCGTCCTCGTATGTGCGATTGTCGCGTCCGCGGTCCCTGCCGCACACGGCGCGGTCTCAGGTTTGCCCGCCGCTGCCGCGACTACGTCCCCCAAGGTTGTTGTCAAGCCGACCAGAGAGGGCGTCGTGGCTGACGCACAGCGTCGGACTGAGAGCCGGTTCAACCGTAAAGGTCAGCAGAACAAGGCGCAGGTGACCAAGACGGCAGCCGCGAAGGAAGCGAAGCCGGAGCGGATGACGCCACGAACTCTGACGAAGTTCACCCCAAGCGGAGATCTCAGACTGAACATCGGGATCTGCGGGCGAGTAGGCCCCGACGGCACAACGCCGGGTCCGACCCGTTGCCAACCGTACGAACCGGACCAGCCGCAGGAGCCAACTCCGACGACAGCGGTCGTCCCGCGTCCGCGGCCTGAAGACGTGACGTGGGAACAGGTTCTAACCGCATCCAAGGCGGTCGCTTTCCCCGGCCTTGGCGTCAAGGTCCAGCCGTCCGGGCGAACGCTCGTGAACTTGGCAACGATCGTCTACACCGATCGGGGCCAGGTCACGATGGCAACAGTCGAACTCCTCGGATTCCCCGTTGTGGTCGAGGCGACGCCGGTCAGCTATACGTGGAGCTTCGGGGATGGGAAGACGCTGACGACCACCACGCCGGGGCGGCCTCATCCAGCCAAGGACATCACCCACAAGTACCTGAAACGGGCGGCCGTCAGCGTGCGGCTGACCACCAACTACGCGGCGCGGTTCAACGTTGCCGGTACTGGGTGGCAGTACGTGGATGGGACCGTACCGATCACGGGTCCCGGTACTCCGCTGCAGGTGCGGGAAGCCGTTCCGGTACTGGTTGAGCCGTCGAACTGAACGGATGACTGACCAAGGTACGACGGGCGCGGTTGTCCGGCGGAGCGTTGCCCAGCTTCTCGCGACCCTCGCAGTCTGTGCCCTGGCCAGCTGCTCGGATGACGAATCGGGTTCCAGCGATTCCCGAGCGGCCGCGTCGACCACGGACACACCCGCTGCGGCGCCGACGGCCGATCCCACGAAAGTTCAGCCGCCCGTGCGGCCAGGTGCAGCTCACGGTCTGTCTCTAGCTGCAGGTACTGCGTTTGTCCGCTATTACACAGACCTCTTGAACTATTCGTCCGAGACCGGTGACACGCGTCCGATGTTGGCCGAGAGCGATCCAGGATGCAGGCGCTGTCGGCTGTACGCGGACTTCGTGGTCAGAACCAACGCACGGAACAACGGCCTGGTCGGCGACTATCGCGAGCGGATCGGTGAGCCCAAGCTGAAGCTAGGCACCACCGGCCGGCTAGGCGGTTCGGTGACCGTCGCCGTCGGCGCCTACTCCAGCAAGGCAACCGGCGATTCCGAGGCTGTTTCGCATCGACCCGAAACCTTCGTGCGTCAGTTCGCACTGTCGCCCGTGGCTGGCCGCTGGATCATGTATGAGATGAAGCTGATTCGCCAATGATTCGTGTTGGCTTGCTCTTCCAGGCACCGGCATTGCGTCGTCTGTCCAGATCGGTACTCCTGACTGCGGCAAAGGCCGTCAGCTTGCTCATGATTGTTTGCATCCCGATGTCCTGTACGAATGCTCCGGCCGACTCCCAGGTTTCTGGTACTCCGTCGGCCGCGGCCGGCTCCTCCCAAGCTGCTGTGACGCCACCGAGTCGGCCGGGAGCAGCCGTAGGACTCGCGATGCCCGCCGCTGAGGCGTTCGTTGGGTATTACGTTCAGTTGCTGAATCACGCTTACGCGACCGGTGACGTGGATCCGCTGCTTGCCGCGAGCGACGAAGGTTGCCTTGGGTGCGCTGGTACTGCCGACTATCTGAAGACGACCAATGGCAGCAACGGTGGTCTCTCGGGGGATTACGTGGACCACCTCGTCGCCGTGGACGGCCTCTTCACAGGCTCGTCCGGTCGAGTTGGTGGGACTGTGAGGATCCGGACGGGCGACTACACCGAGCGGACGGCCCCGACTGCCGCGCCCGTGCGCAGGCGATCATCCACCCAGACCTGGCGGTTTACCCTGTCGGCCGCCAACGGCAACTGGGTGATGTACGAGGTCGAAGTCGAGGAATGACGAACGCCCGACCTCACTCTGGGTTGAGTGCTTGTTTCAGGGCTTGGGCTATGCGGAGTTGGGCTGCTCTGGTTTCGCCGCCCAGGGCGAGGATGTTGGCGAAGCCGTGGAGCATGGCTGGTTCGTTCTGGTGGGTTGTGGGGGTGCCGGCTCTGGTCAGGTGGGTGGCGTAGTCGGCTCCTTCGTCTCGGAGGGGGTCGAAGCCGGCTGTGACGATGTGGGCGGGGGCCAGGTTCTCGCCGGGGCCGTGGATCGGGGAGACGATGGGGTCGGGGCGGAGCTCGGGGTCTGGGGTGTAGTGGTCGCGGTACCAGATGATGTCTTCTTCGGTGAGGAAGAAGCCTTCGGCGAAGAGGTCTCGGGAGGGGCGGCGGGCGGCCAGGTCGACGGCTGGGTAGATGAGGAGCTGGAAGGCCGGGGCCGGGAGGTTGCGGAGTACGCACTGCTGGGCGACCACGGCGGCCAGGTTGCCGCCTGAGCTGTCGCCGCCGACGGCGATCTTGGCGGGGTCGACGGTCAGGTCGGCGGCGTGTTCGGCGGCCCAGGTGAACGCGGCGATGGCGTCTTCGGCGGCTACCGGGGCTTCGGCTTCGGGGGCTCGGCGGTAGTCGACGCTGAGGATGCGGGTCTGCGCCTCGACGGCCAGGTCACGGCAGTACGCGTCGTGCGTCTCCAGGTCGCCGACGACCCAGCCGCCGCCGTGGAAGAAGACCAGCAGGCCGTCGCCCGCATCCCGGGGAACGTAGAGGCGGGCGCCGAGCTGGCCGTCGGCGCCGCGGACGGTCAGGTCGGTGACGCGGTGGACCTCGCGGGGGCGGCCGGCGACCAGCTTGGTCAGGGTGAGCAGGTTGGCGCGGGCGGACTCGACGGACTGCTTCTTGCCGGTTCCGGGCAGCAGGGCCTCGATCCGCATCAGGAGCCGCAGATCGGGGTCGAGGACGTTGCCGTCGATCTGGATCGGGGCCCCGGCGAGGCGGCGGCGGACGGCCGGTGGGAGCGCGGTGATCGGGCGCAGAGCGGTGCCCTGGACCGCGCCCACGGCGTTACCGAGGGTCGACCGCAGCAGCGAATCCAGTCGTCGGTTCACAGGGAGTGACGCTAGCAACAATGGCTGCCTTCGTGCTGACATGCCTGCCGCAACCTACAGTTCACCAAACAATGCGATGCTGGACGACGTGGCTGGAGACTTGTTGGCGTCGCACAACCGGGAATACGACGTCGAGCCCCCGTACGACATCGCGGAGGCCGGCGATCTGCCGATGGACCGGTTCTCGGATCGTGAGCTGAGCTGGCTCGCGTTCAACCAGCGAGTGCTCGAACTGGCCGAGAACGACCGGGTCCCGTTGCTGGAGCGGGCCAAGTTCCTGGCCATCTTCGCGAGCAACCTGGACGAGTTCTACATGGTCCGGATCGCGGGTCTGAAACGGCGGATCGCGGCCGGGGTGGCCGTCCGGTCCGCCAGTGGGCTGCTGCCGCGCGAAGTGCTCGAGCGCAGTCTCAGCCGCAGCCGCGAGCTGATGGACCGGCAGGCCGAGACCTGGCGGAAGGTGGTGCAGCCGGCGCTGGTCGAGGTCGGCATCGACATCCTGCGCTGGGACGAGCTGGAGCAGACCGAGCGGGACGAGATGACCCGGTTCTTCCGGGAACGCGTCTTCCCCGTACTGACACCGCTCGCCGTCGACCCGTCGCATCCGTTCCCGTACATCTCCGGCCTCTCGCTCAACCTGGCCGTGGTGGTCCGCAACCCCGACACCGGCGGCGAGCACTTCGCCCGGGTCAAGGTACCGCCGCTGCTGCCGCGGTTCGTCCAGGTCGCCGAGGGCCGGTTCGTCCCGCTCGAGGACGTCATCGCGACCCACCTGGGCCAGCTGTTCCCGGGCATGGAGGTCACCCAGCACCACACCTTCCGGGTCACCCGCAACGAGGACCTGGAGGTCGAGGAGGACGATGCGGAGAACCTGCTCGCCGCCCTCGAGAAGGAGCTGCTGCGGCGCCGGTTCGGTCCGCCGGTCCGGCTCGAGGTGGAGGAGTCGATCGACCCGCAGGTCCGGGCGCTGCTGCTGTCCGAGCTCGGGGTGACCGAGTCCGAGGTGTTCGAGCTGCCCGGCCCGCTGGACCTGCGCGGCCTGTTCGACATCGCCTCGCTGGACCGGGCCGAGCTGAAGTACCCTGGGTTCGTCCCGTCGACGCACCCGCACCTGGCCGAGGTGGAGACCTCGAACCCGGCCGACATGTTCCACGCGCTCAAGCAGCGCGACGTGCTCGTGCACCACCCGTACGACTCGTTCTCCACGTCGGTGCAGCGGTTCATCGAGCAGGCCGCGGCCGACCCGCACGTGCTGGCGATCAAGCAGACGTTGTACCGGACCAGCGGTGACTCGCCGATCGTGGACGCGCTGATCGACGCGGCCGAGGCGGGCAAGCAGGTCCTGGTCCTGGTCGAGATCCAGGCCCGGTTCGACGAGCAGGCGAACATCAAGTGGGCCCGTCAGCTGGAGCACGCGGGCTGCCACGTGGTGTACGGCGTGATCGGGCTGAAGACGCACTGCAAGTTGTCGATGGTGGTCCGCGACGAGCCGGACGGGCTGCGCCGCTACGTTCACATCGGCACCGGGAACTACCACCCGAAGACGGCCCGGATGTACGAGGACCTCGGCCTGCTGACCAGCGACACCGCGGTCACCGAGGACGTGGCCCACCTGTTCAACCACCTGTCCGGCTTCGCCCGCACCACCGGGTACCGCCGGCTCCTGGTCGCGCCGCAGTCGGTACGCCGGGGTCTGGTCGACCGGATCGAGCGGGAGATCCAGCACCATCTCGCCGGGCGCCCGGCCCGGGTCCGGATCAAGGTGAACAGCCTGGTCGACGAGGCCACCTGCGACGCCCTGTACCGCGCGTCCCAGGCCGGCGTCCAGGTCGATCTGTGGATCCGCGGCATCTGCACGATCCGGCCCGGGGTTCCGGGGATGTCGGACAGCATCCGGGTCCGCAGCATCCTCGGCCGGTTCCTGGAGCACAGCCGCGTCTTCTGGTTCGAGAACGGTGGTGAGCCGGAGGTGTGGATCGGCTCGGCGGACCTGATGCACCGCAACCTGGACCGCCGGGTCGAGGTGCTCGTCCAGCTCCGCGAACCGGACCACGTCGCCGAGCTGCGGGAGCTGTTCGACCTCGGGTTCGACGAGCGCACCGGGTCCTGGTGGCTGCTGCCGGACGACACCTGGGAGGCCAAGCTGACCGGGCCCGACGGCGAACCGCTGCGCGATCTGCAGGAACGGCTGATCGCTACGCGTGGCCGCCGCCGGCAGACGGACCCGATCACCTAAGGTCGGGCTGTAGGGCTGAGGTCAACCGACTCGAACACCCACGAGGTCAACCGACATGAGCAACCCGGCGACCGTGATCGCCGCGGGTGGCGTCGTCTGGCGTGAGCGCCGCGGCACCCGGCAGGTCCTGCTGGTCCACCGCCCCCGGTACGACGACTGGTCCCTGCCGAAGGGCAAGCTGACTCCGCACGAGCACGTCCTGGTGGCCGCCAGACGCGAGATCGAGGAGGAGACCGGGCAGTCGGTCGTCCTCGGCCCGCCGGTCGGCGTCCAGCGGTACGAGGTCCGCAAGAACGGCGGCACCGTGCCGAAGCTGGTGCACTACTGGTCCGCGCAGGTCCTGGACGACGAACGCGGGTTCGAGCCGAACGACGAGGTGGACCAGCTGGAGTGGCTCAGCGTGGACAAGGCGGCCAAACGGCTCAGCTATCCCCGCGACGTCGACATCCTGAACAACCTCGAAGCCGTGATCCCCGTGGTCTCCACGGTCGTACTGCTGCGGCACACGCCGGCGACGAAGCGGAAGGACTGGTCCGGCAAGGACACAGCCCGCCCGTTGACCGACCGGGGCATGGTGGCGGCCGACCAGCTCGTCCCCGTCCTGGAGGCGCTGGGCGTGAACAGGGTGATGAGCAGTGACGCCGAACGGTGCGCCGCCACGGTAGCGCCGTACGCCGCGTTCACCGGCAAGAACATCCACCTGCTCCCGGAGATCTCCGAGCGCGGTTACGAGGCGGACCCGACCGGGCTCACCGGACTGGCCGGGCGGGTGTGGAAGCCGGGGAAGATCACCGTGATCTGCTCGCACCGCCCCGTCCTGCCCGCGGTGGCGCGGGAGCTCGGTCTGCGGGTCGGCAAGTTCTCCCCCGGCGCGTTCCTCGTCGCGCACCGCATCGGCAACGGCCGCCTGGTCCCCGAACGTTTCAGCGGTCCCTGAGTACCTCGGCCGCACGCTGAGCCAGCGCCTCGATCCGCGGGTTCAGCCCGTGGAACTCGGCCACGTGCCGCTCCACGATCTCCTGCTCGATCGCCCGCTCGGACCGGTCCAGCTCCGCGAACAACCCGGTCGAGACACCACACCGTACGAAGGCCAGCGCGAACACCACCTCGGCCTGGCTCGGCCGATAAGCGCGAGCCGGGATCGCCGGCCGTATCTCCACCCCTCCCGGTGATCGTGCAGGCGTCGGTACCGGGTCGTGGTGGCCACGGATGATTCCGTACTGCGAGAGGTCACCGCGCGCGTCGAACGTCCGCCCCGCAGGCAGCGCGTACCCCCGTCCGGCCAAGCACGCCGACAACCTGGTGCCGTAGTCGGTCAGGATCGCCGTCACCCGCTTCGCCCGATCCTGGACGAGCGCGTTGCCGAGCTCGGTGTACCGGTCCCGCAGCGCACCCACCTCGCGCGGATCACCCAACTGCGCCCGCGCCGACTGCTCGCACTGCGATGCCACCTGGTAGAACGCCGAGTCCTTGCGAACCACCTCAGCCTGTACGGCGGACGCGGGCGCACCGAATCCGTACCGGCGCGCCTCCACCTCGGTCCGCGGAGTCACCACCGGCCGCAGCAGCGCGACGGCCACCGCGCCCGGTCCGGTGGCGACGGCTCGCTCTTCGGGATAGCCGGCCGCGGCGAGGCAGTCGGTGAACAACACGAGATCCGCCTTCTCCACCTGCTGGAGATCGGCCCGCCGGAACAGCTCGAACGGTTTCGCCCCGGCCGGCAACGGCGGCAACTCGGCCGTCACCGGAACAGGTTGTCGAGTGCCACAGGCAACCAATCCGAACAGCCCGAGCACGATCACCGCGATTCGGAACACCAGGTCCTCCCAGACCAGTCGAACGACCGCGGGGACCGGCCCCGGCCCGGTCCCCGCGACCTTGCGAGGTGGTCGATCCGGTCAGCAGGCGCTGCGTGTGTGCCGTCCGTTCTCGTCGTTCAGGTCGTACGCGAACGCGGACCAGGTGGTGGAGCGGGCCGGGAACTGCCAGCTGTCGTTCACCCAGTCGCCGGACTCGGTCACGCAGACCGCGCTCACGGTGTCGCGGTTCATGATCGCGCTGGCGTTGTGGTAGAACGGCACACCGTTGTGGAAGTTGCCCTCGGCAGCGTGGTTGGCCGAGCCGTAGTAGAAGTGCCGCTGGCCGCCGGAGCCGTTCGCGTGTTCGGCGAAGCAGATCTCGCCCGAGTTGCAGGCGAGCAGTCCGTCGCCGCGATCGGCGGTCGCGACGGCCGCACCGGCGACGCCCAAGGCCCCCGTCGCGACGATGCCCAGGGTGAGTTTGGTGATTGCGCGCATGGTCCCACTCCCTGTCGTTGTCCTGCGGCCGTCCACGGCCACTGGCAAGAGTCAACCGGAGCTAGGACGCCACGTCCCGTGTCGATCGGACACCTGCGGCCTGTCCGCAAGGACAGTGCACCGGCAGCAACCCTGACCGAACGGCCAGCTGGACCAGGTGCGCGCGATTCCGCGCCTGCAGCTTCGCGAGCAGGTTCGAGACGTGGAACTTCACCACCCGCTCACTGCGGTGCAACCGGGTCGCGATCTCCCGGTCCGTGTTGCCATCAGCAACCAATCGCAACACCGCGTGCTCACTCGGGGTCACGTTGCTCAGAGCAACAGCCACCTCGGCGACCGCCGGCTTCGGTGGTGGCTCGGTCCGGCGCAGGATCTCAGCGGCCAGGGTCGGACTGATCCAGCCACCCGCCGCCCGCCCACTGCGGACCGCCAACAGGCTGTCGCCGATGTCCTCGGCCGTCGACACGATCCCGTCGACGCCGGCCGCGAAGTACCCGCGCACCCTGGCCAGCGACGGAGCCTCCCCCGTGACCAGCGCCACCACCCGCGGCCGCTCTCCAACCGCGGCACCCTCCGCGCAGACGGTCACGAGTTCGCCGATCGAGCCACCCGGCGCCGAGTCGACCAGCACCGAGTCCACCAGCACCAGGTCCGGATGGTCCCGCCTGATCGCCGCCGCCGCGGTCCGGACGCTGTCGGCCGTGCCCGCCACCTCGGTCCGGGCGTGCTCCCCGACCAGCGCCCTGATCCCGGCCCGGACCACCGGGTCCGCCACCACGACCAGCACACCGGCCGGTCCCGTCGGCGCCGTCACGGTCACGCACCCTGTCGGCCTCACGCCACCAGCTCCTCTCGCCGGTCCGGCCGCACCGGCCGGGCGCGCACCGATGAAGCACGGTGTGTCATCGGGCCTCGACATTCTGCGACGGCCCCTGGTCAGGCACAATCGGTTCGACGTTCCTGGAACAGCCGCCGGGGGAGCCGGATGAGGTGAGCGTCTGCGGGTATGTTCCTACGAGGAGGCCGGACGTCCCACCGGGCGCCGGCGGACGGAGAGGTTCGAGGTCGCACCCATGACGACGATGCGAGAGCTGACGCTGATCGGGATCCGGATGGAGTCCCCCAACCGGGCGCCGGTGATGATGCTGCGCGAGACCGACGGCTATCGGTACCTGCCGATCTCGATCGGGTCGGTCGAGGCGACCGCGATCGCGTACGAGGAGCAGGGCCTGCGCCCGTCCCGGCCGCTCACCCACGACCTGATGCGCGACCTGATCGAGGCGTTCGGCGTCCAGATCGAGGCGGTCGAGATCGTCGAGCTGCGGGACGCCGTCTTCTACGCCGAACTGGTGCTCGCCAACGGCGCCCGGGTGTCGGCCCGGCCGAGCGACTCGGTCGCCCTCGCGGTCCGGCTCGGTACCCCGATCCGCTGCACCGAGCAGGTCCTCCGCGAGGCCGGCGTGGCCACGCCGGAGGAGGAGCAGGCCGAGCTCGAGCGGTTCCGGAAGTTCCTCGACGGCGTCGCCCCGGAGGACTTCTCCAGCTGACGGAGAGTAGCCGGGAAGCCCGGCCAAGCGTGACCGATTCCGCCTGAATCTCACGCAGAGTCACGACTCTTAACGCAGTTCACCTGTTGGCCTCCTGGCGGCACGCCAGACGTCGCGATCGCTACCAGAACCGTTCACCGCGCGTTCACCCACGTCGGACCGCCCCGTCACCTCGTCTCCCTACCGTCTGTGGCAGTTCACGAAAGTCTGAATTCCCGCAGAAGGGCAACACTCACGTGTCCGTCAACCGCCTGCTCCGCGTCGGCACCGTCGCCGTGGCCTCCCTCGGCGTCCTCGCTCTGAGCGCCTGTGGCAGTGACCCCGAGCCGTCCGGCTCCTCGAGCCCGTCCGGTTCCAGCTCCTCGACCGGCGCCGACTGCCCCGAGGGCACTCTGAACGCCGAGGGCTCCTCGGCGCAGAAGAACGCCATCGAGGAAGTCATCAGCAAGTACAACGAGAAGTGCGCCGACGTCACGGTGAACTACAACCCGACCGGGTCCGGTGCGGGCATCAAGCAGTTCAACGCCAGCCAGGTCGACTTCGCCGGGTCCGACTCGGCCCTGAAGACCGAGGGCAAGGACGGCGCCGAGTCCGAGGCCGCCGCGGCGGCGAAGCGCTGCCAGGGCAGCCCGGCGGTGAACCTGCCGATGGTGATCGGCCCGGTCGCGGTCGCGTACAACGTCGACGGCCTGGACAAGCTGATCCTGGACGGCCCGACCGCCGCGAAGATCTTCCAGGGCACCGTGAAGACCTGGAACGCGCCGGAGATCGCCAAGCTGAACCCGGGCGTCACCCTGCCGTCCGCGCCGATCACGGTGTTCTTCCGCTCCGACGAGTCCGGCACCACCGAGAACTTCACCAAGTACCTGGCCGCCGCCGGCGGCGGTGCCTGGAAGGGTGAGCCGGCCAAGAAGTGGACCGGCACGGGCGCCGGCAAGGAGAAGTCCGCCGGTGTCGCCGAGGGTGTGAAGAGCACCAAGAACGCGATCACCTACGTGGAGTGGTCCTACGCGGTCGACAACAAGCTGGGCGTCGCGCAGATCGACGCGGGCGCCGGCCCGGTCGAGCTGACCGCCGAGTCCGCGGGCAAGGCGCTGGCCGCGGCCAAGCCGGCCGGTACCGGGTCCGACCTGGCGCTGAAGCTGGACTACGCGACCAAGGCCGCCGGGGCGTACCCGATCATCCTGGTGACCTACGAGATCGCCTGCACCAAGGGCCTGCCGGCCGAGAAGACGGCGCTGGTGAAGAGCTTCCTGACCTACTTCGCCAGCACCGAGGGCCAGGCCTCGCTGACCGAACTGAACTACGCGCCGCTGCCGGAGGAGATCCGGACCAAGGTCGACGCCGCGGTCCAGGCGATCAGCTGACCTCCCCGACACCCCGCAGTACGTCGTGATGCGAGCCCCGGCCAGACCCTCATCGGGAGGCCGGGGCTCGCCTCGTGACCGAGCACGCAGACGACCTCGGCGCTTGGAGCAGCATCGATGAGTACAACAGACGGCACGGCCCCGCCCGACCGGCCGGCCGACGACCCGGCGGACCGGAAGAAGGTGGAGCTCGGCCCGGTCGGCCACCTGGGCGACCGGCTGTTCTCCGGCCTCGCCCACACCTCCGGCGGCCTGGTGGTCGCGATCGTGGCCTTCGTCGGCATCTTCCTGCTGGCATTGGCGATCCCGTCCCTGGCCAAGAACGAGAGCAGTTTCCTCTTCTCCCGGATCTGGGAGCCCGGCGGCAACCCGCCGAAGTTCGGCATCGCGGCGCTGTTCTACACCACCGTGATCAGCTCGATCATCGCAATGGTGATCGCGGTCCCGATCGCGGTCGGCGTCGCCCTCTTCACCACCTACTACGCCCCGAAGCGGCTGGCCGCCCCGGTCTCGCACGCGATCGACCTGCTGGCCGCGGTGCCGTCGATCATCTACGGCCTGTGGGGCATCCTCTTCTTCGCCCCGATCCTGCGGCCGGTGATCAACGGCCTGTCCTCGGCGCTGGGCTGGCTGCCGGTGTTCGAGAAGCCGATCGGCGACAACGTCGGGGTGGTGTTCACCGCCTCGGTGGTGCTGGCGATCATGATCCTGCCGGTGGTCACCGCGATCAGCCGGGAGATCTTCGCGCAGACCCCGGTCACCCACCGCGAGGGCGCCCTGGCGCTCGGCGCGACCCGCTGGGAGATGATCCGGATGGCGGTGCTGCCGTACGGCCGGTCCGGCGTGGTCAGCGCGTCGATGCTCGGCCTCGGCCGCGCGCTCGGTGAGACCGTCGCGGTGCTGATCATCCTGTCGGTCCCGAACGGCAACGACCCGTGGGACCCGTCGATCTTCGCCGGCGGTGAGACGTTCGCCTCGAAGATCGCCAACAACGCGGCCGAGTTCGACTCGCCCGAGAAGACCGGCGCGTACATCGCCGCCGGCCTGGTGCTGTTCGTGGTGACCTTCCTGGTCAACTCGGCGGCCCGGGTGATCGTCGCGCGCAGTACGCCGGGCGGGAAGCGCAACCGCCGGATCCGCCGCATCGGCGACAAGCCGAAGACCGAAGGAGCGACGGTATGAGCAGCACGCTGGCCGCCAACCGGCCCGCCTACGACGGCAAGACGCTCGACCTGACCGGCAAGTCCGGGGCCCGCGCGGTGAAGAACACGCTGGCCACGATCTTCATCGTGCTCGCCTTCGTGATCGCGCTGATCCCGCTGTTGTGGATCCTCTGGACCGTGGTCAGCAAGGGGTACCACCTGCTGCTGGACGCGAACTGGTGGGGCCAGTCGCAGCGCGGGGTGACCGTCCGCCGCGAGGGCGGCGGCGCGTACCACGCGATCATGGGCACGTTGATCATGGCCCTGATCACCGCGGTGATCGCGGTCCCGATCGCGATCCTCGGCGCCATCTACCTGGTCGAGTACGGCAAGGGCACCAAGGCCGCGAAGGCGGTCAGCTTCACCGTGGACATCCTCACCGGTGTCCCGTCGATCGTCGCCGCGCTGTTCGTCTACGCGGTCTGGATCACGGTGTTCGGCTTCAACCGGGTCGGGTTCGCCGTCTCGCTGTCGCTGGTGCTGCTGATGCTGCCGGTCGTGCTGCGGTCCACCGAGGAGATGCTGAAGCTGGTCCCGGACGAGCTCCGGGAGGCGTCGTACGCACTCGGGGTGCCGAAGTGGAAGACGATCCTCAAGGTGGTCGTGCCGACCGCGTTCGGCGGCATCGTCACCGGCGTGATGCTCGGCCTGGCCCGGGTGATGGGTGAGACCGCGCCGCTGCTGATCCTGGTCGGCTACTCCAAGAACATCAACCTGAACCCGTTCGACGGGTTCATGGGCGCGCTGCCGACGATGATCAACCAGGACCGGACCGAGCTGGCGCTGCAGCCGGCCGCGGACCGGGTCTGGGCGGCCGCGCTGACGTTGATCCTGCTGGTCCTGCTGCTCAACCTGCTGGCCCGCGTGATCGCGCGGTTCAGCACCATCAAGTCGAAATAGCGAGAGGTTCCGATCTGATATGGCCAAGCGCATCGAGGTCAGCGGCCTCAACGTCTACTACGGCGACTTCAAGGCCGTCGAGGACGTGTCGATGACGATCGAGCCCCGCTCGGTCACGGCGTTCATCGGCCCGTCCGGCTGCGGCAAGTCCACCTACCTGCGCACCCTCAACCGGATGCACGAGGTGATCCCCGGCGCCCGGGTGGAGGGCAAGGTCGTGCTCGACGACCAGGACCTGTACGCCCCGGGCATCGACCCGGTGGCGGTCCGCCGGGTGGTCGGCATGGTGTTCCAGCGGCCGAACCCGTTCCCGACGATGTCGATCTTCGACAACGTCGCGTCCGGGCTGAAGCTGAACGGCGTCAAGGACCGCAAGAAGCTCACCGAGGTCGTGGAGACCTCGCTCAAGGGCGCGAACCTGTGGAACGAGGTCAAGGACCGGCTGGACAAGCCGGGCGCGGGCCTGTCCGGCGGTCAGCAGCAGCGGCTGTGCATCGCCCGGGCGATCGCGGTCGAGCCCGAGGTGATCCTGATGGACGAGCCGTGCTCGGCGCTGGACCCGATCTCCACGCTGGCGATCGAGGACCTGATCGAGAAGCTGAAGGACCGGTTCACCGTCGTCATCGTCACCCACAACATGCAGCAGGCGGCCCGGGTCTCCGACCAGACCGCCTTCTTCAACCTGGCCGCGACCGGCAAGCCCGGCCGGCTGATCGAGATGGGCCCGACCAAGCAGATCTTCTCCAACCCGGGCGAGAAGGCGACCGAGGACTACATCACCGGCCGGTTCGGCTGAGCCCTCGGAGAAAAGGCGCCATGGGCACCATGGCGCCTTTCGCCTTGTCTAGAAGAGATTTCGCAGGATCCCGTAGACCGCCATCACGCCGAGGAAGGCGAGCGGGACGATGCGCTGCAGCCGGTCACCAGGGCGAGGCCGCGGCAGACGGAACCAGCCGAGCCGCTCGGCCGTCCAGGTGAGCAGCATGTATCCCACCAGCAGCGCCACGATCGGCAGCACCACGAACATCGGCGGGTTGTACCACCAGGCCCGGACGACGTCCCCCTCCAGCAGGGCGGCCGCCATCCGGGTCGTCCCGCAGAACGGGCAGTTCAGCCCGGTGACCGCGTGGAACGGGCACGGCAGCCCGATCCGGCCACCGGACAGACCGTTGACCGCGGCAAGCACCGCGCCGCCGGCCAGCACCCCGGCCAGCCCGAGCACCCGCCGGTCCAGCGGTTCCACGGAGTGGACCAGCTCGGACTTGGCGCCGGGGTCGCCCGTGGCTCTAGGGTGTGCCGGATACATGGATCCACGGTAAACCGTCCGCGGTGACCGTGATCCGGACTCTCCGGAGCGGCTCATGGCCGGTGAGCCCTCGAATCGCTAGCCTGCTATGACTCCTCACCAAGATCAGAAGGGACCGTCGTGAGCACTCCGACGCCACCACCGGGTTACGACCCGCAGGACCCGAACCAGTCGGGCGAGCCGAACCAGACGCCTGACCAGCCGGGCCAGTACGGTCAGCAGCCGGGGCAGTACGGACAGTCTCCGCAGGACGGACAGTCTGGCGGTTACCCGGGCCAGCCCGGCCAGTACGGTCAGCCGGGGCAGCAGTACGGGCAGCAGCCCGACCAGTACGGGCAGCAGCCGGGTTATGGCCAGCAGCCTGACCAGTACGGCCAGCAGCCCGGTTACGGGCAGCAGCCGGGCTACGGCCAGCCGGAGGCGTACCCGGGTCAGCCGGGCGGCGGCCAGTACGGCCAGGCCCCGGGTCAGCCGGGCCAGCCGGGCGGCGCGTACGGCCAGCAGCCGCAGTACGGCGCCAACCCGTACGGCCAGCAGCCCTACGGCGGGTACGGCTACGCGGGGGCCCAGGGCAACCTGGCCACCTGGCCGGTCCGCGTCGGCGCGTTCCTGATCGACGGCATCATCGTCGCGATCCCGAGCTGGATCGGGAACCTGCTGACCGGCGGGGACTCCTCCGGCGGCACGGTGATCGGCCTGGTGTTCAGCCTGATCGCGCTGGGTCTGTGGGTCTACAACCGCGTCATCCAGCAGGGCAAGACCGGTCAGAGCTGGGGCAAGAAGGCGGTCGGCCTGAAGCTGGTCGCCTCCGACACCTCGCAGCCGATCGGCCCGGGCAAGGCGTTCCTTCGCGACATCTGCCACATCCTCGACAGCCTGCCCTGCTACCTGGGCTACCTGTGGCCGCTGTGGGACGAGAAGAAGCAGACCTTCGCGGACAAGATCGTCAGCACCTCCGTCTACAAGGTCTGACTCTCGACGGCGCCGGCCGGGGACCGATGGTCCACTCCGGCGCCGTGCATCGCGATCTCCGGACGCCGTGGCCCCTGTGGGCCACGGCGTTCTTCGTCTGGGCGGGTCCGCCATACTGCTGACGGATCCGGAGCGCCCCGAAAGGAACCCAGTGAGCACCCCACCCCTCAACCCGAACGACCTCCCCCAGGACCGGCCCTCGTACCCGGGCCCGTCTGCCTCGGGCCCGTCGCAGCCCGGCGGACCGTCGATCCCCGGCCAGCAGGCGTATCCAGGTCAGCAGGCGCACCCGGGACAGCCGGGGCAGTTGGCGCACCCCGGTCAGCCCGGTGGGTACGGGTCCGGTGCGGCGCCGGCGTACAACCCCTCCCAGCCGGGCTACAACCCGTACGGCGGGATGGGCGGGTCCGGGTACAACTACGCGCCGCCGGGGACGCTCGCGGGCTGGGGTTCCCGGGTCATCGCCTCGATCCTGGACTCGTTGCTCGCCCTGATCCCGGTGGGGATCGCGCTGCTGGTCGCGCTGACCATCTCGGGCAGCATGGAGCAGATGAGCGACGGCGCGTCGACCGTGCTCTCGGTGGGCTACATCGCCTTCTTCCTGGTGGTGATCTGGAACCGGATCATCCGGCAGGGCAAGACCGGCCAGTCGATCGGCAAGAAGATCGTCGGCCTGAAGATCGTCGGCGCGGATAGCGGCCAGCTGATCGGGATCGGCCGCACCATCGCCCGGGAGCTGTGCGCCGGGTTCTTCAACTACTTCTGCTTCCTCAACTCGCTCTGGCCGTTGTGGGACAAGCAGCAGCAGACCTGGCACGACAAGGTCGCCTCGGACCTCGTCATCAAGCTCTGACCCCAGGCGCACCCCCTCGACCCGGAACGGACCCGGCATGAGCACACCCACACCCCCGGACGACGACCGCCCGCAGGACCGTCCCCAGGACCGCCCGCAGGACCTCCCGCACGAGCCCGGCACCGGCCGACCGGAGGCCGGACAGCCCGAGGAACAGCCTGGGTACGGCCAACCGCCGTCGTACGGCCAACCGGGCTACGGGCAACAGCCCGGGTACGGGCAGCCTGGGTACGGGCAGCACGGGTACGGACAGCCGCCGCTGCCCGGACAGCAGAGCTACGGGCAACAGCCTGGTTACGGCCAGCCCGGGTACGGGCCGCAGGGCTATGGGCAGCCGGGCTACGGGCAGCCGGGCTACGGGCAGCAGGCGTACGGCGTGCAGAACCCGTACGGCGACGGATACGGCTACGGCGCGCTGCAGGCCGAGCTGGCCGGGTGGGGTTCCCGGGTCGGCGCGTCCCTGCTCGACAGCCTGGTGATCGGTGTCCCCGGCCTGGTCACCTACGTGGTCTTCATCACGAACGTGTTCTCCCGCTCCGAGAACCCGTACCCCGACGACGAGCCGCAGGCCTGGGCGGTGCTCGTGTTCCTGCTCGGCATCGTCGCGAGCATCGGCCTGTGGGTGTGGAACCGGGTGATCCGGCAGGGCAGGACCGGCCAGAGCATCGGCAAGTCCGCGCTGAACATCAAGCTGGTCGGCGCCGACACGTACCAGCCGGTGGGCCCGGGCAAGGCGTTGCTGCGCGACATCCTGCGCTCGATCTTCGACCAGGCCTGTCTGCTCAACTCGCTCTGGCCGTTGTGGGACGACCGGCGGCAGACCTGGCACGACAAGGTGATGAACACCTACGTCGTCCGCGCCTGACCCACCTCAGCAACGCCGGCTCAGCGCGACAGCAACAGCCCCGCACACGCGACGGACCACAGCACGCTGGTGAAGGTCCCGATGATGAACCGTTCGGCGACCGCCTGCGGGGTGACCGACGCGGGCTGGTCCGGGCTCCGCAGCTCCGGGTACCGGGCCAGGCCCTTGATCGCCAGCACGATAGCGAGCCCCTCTGGCCAGCCGGCCACCACCGACGCGAAGATCGCGGCCCGCTCGAGGCAGCCGATCAGCGCGCCGCCACGGAGTACCTCACCGGCCTTCTGAGTGGACTGGGCTCGCGTGTTGCCGCGGTCGACCAGGGCCAGTACGGACGTCGTCAGCGGGCCACCACCGGCCACCGCGAGGACAGCGCTGACCAGGAGCAGTACGTTCCACCAGGCCTCGCGCCAGCCGACCACACCGTCGCCCGCCAGCAGCAGGATCGCGTTGGCGAACAGGCAGGCCACCATCACCGAGCCCACGACGATCTCGCGGACAGAGCCGGCCGGGAAGATCCAGCCGAGGAACGCCAGGATCACGCCGACCGCGGCCAGTGACAGGACGAGCGCCGTCATGCAGCCGCACCGGCGTCGAGCAGTTCGGCCGCGAGGACCCGGCCGCGTTGCTCCTCGGCGAACCCGGCCGCCTGTGCCCGCTGGGTGACCGCGGACTGGCTGATCCCCAGCTTCACGCCGATCTCGCGCCGGGTGAGCCCCTCGGCGAGCAGGTCGGCGACCGCCCAGCCGCGCTCACTGCGTCGGCGCAGGACGAAGGCCATCAGCCACAGCACCGTCTCGGCCTGCTCGGCGGCGCGCGCGTTCTCGCCGACGACGTTCACGTGGTGCGGACTCGACTTGGCCCTGGTCACCGCCTCGCGGGCGTTGACGAACGCCGGTCCGCTGCCGGCCCTGGTACTGCGGGGAAGCGGCCAGACGACCTCGCCGAACCCGAGGCCGACGCTCCACTGGTCCGAGCGGAGCAGCTCGACCACGACGTCGATCGCGGCCCGGGACTCGGAGAAGACGCCCTGCACCTCGTCGCCCGCGGTCCGCTCGAACTTCCGCAGCAGTCCGTTCCGGCGGGGCCGCCGGTTCAGCGTGGTCAACAGCTCGGGCACGAGATCACTCGTACTCCGGCTGGCCCGCTGGTCCACCGTGAGCACGTAGACCACCGGCCGCACCTCCCTTCCCAACGCATGATTAAGGCTACAGTCTTATTCACGTAGCGTGAAGGAAAAAACCTGAAGCGGTTCACCCCATCACTCCCCGTGATCGCCCCGCTGGTCGCCGTCGCTCAATTCTCCGCTCAGATCCGCCGCTGCGCGCGCCGACTCACCCCCTCATCTTCACCCCCGGTGAGGGTGCTCCCCCGGACCCCGGCGCGCCGAGCCCGAGGGAGCCCAGGGTCAGTCCGCCATCGGCAGATACAGCTGGGAGTCGTGGGCACGGAACGTGTCGGACATCTCGGCCAGCCCGGTCTCGATCGCCTCCGGCGTGGTCAGGCCGCGCTCCTCGGCGTACTTGCGGATGTCGGCGGTGATCCGCATCGAGCAGAACTTCGGCCCGCACATCGAGCAGAAGTGGGCCGTCTTCGCCGGTTCGGCCGGCAGCGTCTCGTCGTGGTACGACCGGGCCGTGTCCGGGTCCAGCGAGAGGTTGAACTGGTCCTCCCAGCGGAACTCGAACCGCGCCTTCGACAGTGCGTCGTCCCAGTCCTGCGCCCCCGGATGCCCCTTGGCCAGGTCGGCCGCGTGGGCGGCGATCTTGTACGTGATCACGCCGGTCTTCACGTCGTCGCGGTCGGGCAGGCCGAGGTGCTCCTTCGGGGTGACGTAGCAGAGCATCGCCGTGCCCAGCCAGCCGATCTGGGCCGCGCCGATCGCGCTGGTGATGTGGTCGTACGCGGGCGCCACATCAGTTGCCAACGGCCCCAAGGTGTAGAACGGCGCCTCCCCGCAGAGTTCCTCCTCGAGCCGGACGTTCTCGGCGATCTTGTGCATCGGCACGTGGCCGGGTCCCTCGATCATCACCTGGACGTCGTGCGCCCAGGCGATCTTGGTCAACTCACCGAGGGTCCGCAGTTCCGCGAACTGGGCCGCGTCGTTGGCGTCCGCGATACTGCCCGGCCGGAGCCCGTCGCCGAGCGAGAACGTCACGTCGTAGCTGCGCAGGATCTCGCAGAGTTCGGCGAAATGCGTGTACAGGAAGGACTCCTGGTGATGCGCGAGGCACCACGCGGCCATGATCGAACCACCGCGCGACACGATCCCGGTGACCCGGCGGGCGGTCAGCGGTACGTAGCGCAGCAGCACGCCGGCGTGGACGGTCATGTAGTCGACGCCCTGCTCGCACTGCTCGATCACGGTGTCGCGGTAGACCTCCCACGACAGCGCGGCCGGGTCGCCGTTGACCTTCTCCAGCGCCTGGTACAGCGGGACGGTGCCGATCGGGACCGGCGAGTTGCGCAGGATCCACTCCCGCGTCTCGTGGATGTTCTTGCCGGTGGACAGGTCCATCACGGTGTCGGCGCCCCACCGGGTCGCCCAGACGAGTTTCTCCACCTCCTCCTCGACCGACGAGGTGACGGCGGAGTTGCCGATGTTCGCGTTCACCTTCACCAGGAATTTCTTGCCGATGATCATCGGCTCGGACTCCGGGTGCCGGTGGTTCGCCGGGATCACCGCGCGGCCGCGGGCGACCTCGGCGCGGACGAACTCGGGGTCGACGCCTTCCCGGACCGCGACGAACCTCATCTCGTCGGTGATCGTCCCGGCCCGCGCGTGGGCCAGCTGGGTGAGCGGTGCGCGGGTCGCGATCCACTCCTGCCGCAGCTTCGGCAGGCCCGCCTCGACGTCGATCTCGGCCGCCTCGTCGGTGTACGGGCCGGACGTGTCGTACAGGTCGAAGTGCTCGCCGTTGGTGAGGTGCACCCGGCGGGCGGGGACGCCCAGCTCGCCGCGGTGGATCTTCTCGGAGCCCGAGATCGGGCCGGTGGTGACGGCCGGACGGACCTGGGCCGTGGTGGTACCGATGGTTGTCACGATGCTGCTCCCTACGCCGGAATTACCCGGACAGGTTCGGCGGTCGGCGGCGCCGGTTCGCCCAGCCTGCCCGGTCTCCCGGTCCAGGGGTGCGCAGTCCAGCCGCCCTCTCAGCCCACTTCGGTGCGAGCTCCCGCGGTATCAACTCTTACCGCCGTCCACCCTAACCAAAGCCGCGTGCCGGACGCCGCCGGTCCGGCGAGGCGGACCTCCACCACTCACAGTGAGGATGATGGGTGTGGTCCCCCGCGGTGGTCGTCCTGACTCAAGCACTCACTGACTTCGGGTCTTGAATTGGATATGTCGGTCGACCACTGCGGGGGTCACGTGCACTCACCGGACGAGGGGTCTGTGACCTCATAGGAGCCTGTGCCAGCAGGCACCCATCACTGTCTTGTCCGCTCGCCTCGGCTGGTGCGTGCCGCCCTCATCCCTAGCCAGTGGAAGGACGGCAGTACCCACCATGCCACGAGCAGAGGCCCGGTCCCAGGTCGAGATCACCGGTGGTGTCGACACCCACCGAGACACTCACACCGCGGCCGCGATCGATCAGACCGGCCGGATGCTCGGCCATGCCACGTTTCCCACCACCCGGGCCGGCTATGCCGCGCTGCTGGCCTGGCTGCGGTCGTTCGGGCGGCTGGTCCTGGCCGGAGTGGAGGGCACCGGCGCCTACGGGGCCGGTCTGACGACCTATCTGAGCGAGCAAGGCATCACGGTCGTCGAGATCGACCGGCCGAACCGTAAGACCCGCCGCCGGGCCGGGAAATCCGACCCGATCGATGCCGAAGCCGCCGCCCGCGCCGCCCTGGGCAAAGTCCGCACCGGCACCCCCAAAAACCGCGACAGCCAGGTCGAGGCGCTGCGGAACCTGCGGGTCGCCCGCACCAGCGCCGTCGACCAACGCGCCGGCTGCATGCGCCAGATCAAAGCCCTGATCGTGACCGCACCCCATGGTCTGCGCGACCAGCTACGAGGCCTCACCACCGCCCGCCTGATCCACACCTGCCGCAACCTGCGACCCGATACCACCCAGATCGGCGTCCCCGAACAAGCCGTCAAAACCGCGCTGCGTTCACTGGCACGCCGCTACGCCACCGCCCAACAAGAGATCGCCGAGCTCGACACCCTCATCACAGCCCTGATCGAAACGATCAACCCGGCCCTTCTCCAGCTCACCGGAGTCGGCCCCGACATCGCCGGGCAGCTCCTGGTCACCGCCGGCCCCAACCCCGAACGGATCCACTCCGAAGCCGCCTTCGCGATGCTCTGCGGCGCCGCCCCCATCCCCGCATCCTCAGGCCAAACACAACGCCACCGCCTCAACCGCGGCGGCGACCGCCAAGCCAACAAAGCCCTCTACCTCATCGTCATCAACCGACTCCGCTGGGACCCACGCACCCACACCTACCTCGCCAAACGCACCGCCGACGGCCTGTCCAAAAAAGACACCATCCGCTGCCTCAAACGACTCATCGCCCGCGAGATCTACTACACACTCCGCCAAACACAACCCACCACCAACAAGCAACCAGCCACTACTTGACATCCATAGGAGCATCCAACCCGGCGCCGACCCGCCAGGGCGCCCGCGGCCATGCCCGCCGGACCCGGCCGTCGTGGTGGTGGCGGAGGTTGGTGAGTGCTGGGCGTCCGTGCGCTCGGTCACGCCGACGGATCGGCGTGCCGCGCGGCCCGAGCCGGTAACGTCGGGGGATGCGAGACCTCGTCTACCCGCCGGTGATCGCCTTCGCGCGCACCGCGTTCAAGGTGCTGGACCTGCGGTTCCTGATGTCCGGCACCGAGCACGTACCGCGGACCGGCGGCGCGGTGATCGCGCTCAACCACATCAGCTACGTCGACTTCGTGATCGGCGGGTACGGCGCGTACCCGAGCGGCCGCCGGGTCCGGTTCATGGCCAAGGAGGTGCTGTTCCGCAACCGGTTCTCCGGTCCGCTGATGCGCGGCATGCACCACATCGCCGTGGACCGCTCGGCCGGCGCGGCGTCGTACCGGGAGGCGATCCGGTACCTGGGCGAGGGCGAGGTGGTCGGGGTGTTCCCGGAGGCGACGATCTCCCGGTCGTTCGAGCTCAAGGAGTTCAAGTCGGGCACCGTCCGGATGGCCGCCGAGGCGGGCGTACCGGTGATCCCGATGATCCTGTGGGGGACCCAGCGGATGCTCACCAAGGACCACCCGCGCGACTTCTCCCGGCACCGCCCCGTGTCGATCACCGTCGGCGCCCCGATCACGGTGACGCCCGAGGACGACGCCGTGGAGGCGACCGCCCACCTGCGGACCACGATGGCCGGGATGCTCGACCAGACCATCCGCGCGTACCCCGAGCAGCCCGAGGGAGCCTGGTGGCTGCCCGCTTCGTACGGCGGTGGGGCACCGACCCCAGAGGAGGCGGCGCGGCTCGACCAGGAGGAGCTGGACCGCCGCCGCACCCGCCAGACCAAGGGCGGCGCGGACTAGGCCACCACCCAACCGCGGACAAGGGCTTGACCGGGCGGCCGGGCTCGGAGTACCAAAGCGTCTGGCGTCGTAATGGATCTGGGGGGTCCCACTCGACAGGCCGGTGGTTCGGGCAGAACCACCATCTGGTCTGCAGGCGGGGGGAAGGTCCTTGTTCGTTTCAGGGGAAGAGCTGCATCTCTTCGAGCCCGGCACGTTGCGGATCCCACCGCACGTCGCCGAGGAGATCCCGGACGCCGGTGACGTGTTCCTCACCTGGGCGAGCCAGGATCTGCGACCGGAGCAGGCGCGCGAGATCGAGTCCGCGGTGAACGGCCGCCGGTGCCAGAACGGCTGGTTCCCGCTGGAGCGCCTGGACACCGTCGGCCAGCGTGGCTTCTGGCGGGGACCGCTCGGTTTCCTGGCCCGGATGACCGCCGGCGATCCCGAGGTCCTGCGCGGCTGGGCGACCCGTGGCCTGGCCGGGAACGGCGCCGAGACGGAGCGGATCCGCCGGGTCGAGGCGACCGCGAACCACCTGCTGTTCACCCAGGGACACGCGGCCGCGGCGACCTGGGTGATGGCGGTGCGGCCGCAGGCGTTCCTCGACCTGACCGCCCTCGGCGACGACCTGTCCGGTGGCTGGGAGACCTGTCTGGCCACCCTGCGGACGAAGGACGTCGCCAAGGCGGTCCGGCGCTGGAACCGCTGACCGCTACTCGAGGATCAGGTGCGCCAGGCCGTAGCAGGCGGCGGCGACGACCCCGGCGGCCGGGATGGTGAGGACCCAGGCCATCACGATGCCCTTCGCCACCCCCCAGCGGACCGCGGACAGCCGCTTGGTGGCACCCGCGCCCATCACGGCCGAGGTGATCGTGTGGGTGGTCGACACCGGCGCGTGCAGGCCGATCGCCATCACGTACAGCACCGACGCGGCCACCGCCTCGGAGGCGAACCCGCGGGCCGGGTCCAGGTGGATGATCCGGCGGCCGAGCGTCCGCATGATCCGCCAGCCACCCGAGTAGGTGCCGAGCGAGATCGCGGTCGCGGCGGCGATCTTGACCCAGATCGGGATCCCGTCACCCTCGTTGACGTGCCCGGTGCTGAGCAGGGCCAGGAAGATCACGCCCATCGTCTTCTGGGCGTCCTGGAGGCCGTGGCCGAGCGCCATCGCGGCCGCCGACAGCGACTGGGACAGCCGGAAGCCGCGGGTGGTCTTGCCCGGGTTGCTGTGCCGGAAGAGCCACAGGATCCCGGTCATCAGCAGGAACGCACCGAGGAACCCGATCGCCGGTGACAGCACCATCGGGATGACGACCTTGTCGACGATGCCGGACCACAGCACCGTGCTGGCCGAGGCGATCCCGGCGCCGACCAGGCCGCCGATCAGCGCGTGCGACGACGAGCTGGGCAGGCCGAAGTACCAGGTGATCAGGTTCCAGGTGATCGCGCCGACGAGCGCCGACAGCACCACCACCAGGCCGTGCTGTCCCGCCGGGGTCTCGATGATGCCCTTGCCGACCGTCTCGGCCACCTCGGTGCCGAGGAACGCGCCGAGGAAGTTCATCACCGCGGCCATCAGCAGCGCGACCCGCGGCGTCAGCGCACGGGTCGAGACGGAGGTCGCGATCGCGTTGGCCGCATCGTGGAACCCGTTGGTGTAGTCGAAGCTGAGCGCGATCACGATGACCGCGATGACGAGCGCGAGCTCCACGCTCAGCTCTCCTTGACGGCGATCTGCTCGACCGTGTTGGCGACGTGCTCGAAGGCATCGATGGCGGCCTCCAGCAGGTCGACCACGGTCTTCAGCTTCATCACTGTCAGCGCGTCGAACTCTCCGCTGAACAGCTTCGCGACGATCCGGCGGTGCACCGCGTCACCGGTGTTCTCCAGCCGGTTGATCTCGATCCAGTACTCCGCCAGGTCCTTCATCGTCCGCAGCCTCGGCATGGTCTCCGCCGTCAACGTGGCGGCCCGCTGCAGCACCTCGATCTGCTCGGCGATCTCCTCCGGCAGCTTCTCGAGCGCGAACAGGTGGACCGTGTCGACGGCCTCCTCCATGTAGTCCATCACGTCGTCGAGGTCGGAGGCCAGCCGGTAGATGTCCTCGCGGTCGAACGGCGTGACGAAGGTCGAGTTCACCCGGCGGATGATCGAGTGGGTGGTCTCGTCGGCCGCGTGCTCCGCGTCCTTCATCTGGGCCGCGATCTGGTGACTGGCCGACAGGCCCGTCCCCGCGGTGCTGCCGAGCAGTTCGGCGAGGATCCTGGCTCCGTCGACGAGGTGGTTGGCGGACTCGGTGAAAAGGTCGTAGAACGTCGGGTCGTTCGGACGCAGACGTAACGGCACTTCAAGCTCCGGTTGAACGAGGGACAAACCGTGAACATGCTAGGGGCAACGGACCGCTGACATCGCATCCGCAGGGTCAACGTACCGCGAGACGGTGACCACATGGACGCAGCGCGACCGTTCCGTGACCGGCTGGTGTCATCGGGTGAGCACCGCGTAAAGATCGAACACTCCCACCACCAGTACCAGACCGGCCGCGGCCCGCAACACCCTCTCACGGCCCTGGAAGTCCGGCGGATGGCCCTCGCGCGTCCCGGTCCGGAAGACGGCGCCGACCGCCGCCCAGCAGGCCAGCGCGAGCACGATCACCACGATCCCGAGCCCGAGCCGGACGTTCGACGTGTTGTGACCGGACGCCAGCAGCAGAACACCGTTCGCGATCAGCCCGAGCGAGGTCCGGCGCCAGGCCAGCAGGGTGCGCTCGGTCTGCAGCCCCGGATCCCGGGTCATCGCCAGACCGTGAACAGCAGCCCGACCAGGCCGACCACGGCGATGGTTGCTCCGAGCATCAAAGGGAGCCTGGTCAGCGGTAGTGGAGCGCCCTGCCGCATCGCCAGGATGTTCTGCCGCCAGCGGCGGAAAGCGCCTGCCGTGGTGACGATCCCGGCCAGCACCAGCACCACGCCGATGATCCGGCCGGCCCAGTGACCCGGCCCGATGTCGAGGAACTGCACCGCGGACAGGCCGCCGGCATAACAGGCGAGTGATGTCCGCAGGTACGCCAGGTAGGTGCGCTCGTTCGCCAGCGTGAAGCGGTAGTCCGGCTCGTCGTCCGGGGTCGGGGCGGTCATCCGCAGCTCACCAGGCCGCGCCGCTCCTTCAGGGTCAGGACCCGGCGGACGCTGTCCTGCAGCTTGCCCGCGAACGCCTTGTCCCGCTCGGCTTTCGTCACCAGCGCGTCCACCATCGCCGAGGTCAGCGACGCCTTCGCGGTGATCACGACGTCACCGCCTGCCGCGACGAAGCGGGTCGCCCGCTCCCCCGCCGGGACGGACGCCACCTCCGCGGCCGCGCCGACGTCGTCGGTGATCACCACGCCGCCGTACTTCAGGTCGCCGCGGAGCATGCCCTGCACGATCGTCGGCGAGAACACCGCCCGGTTGTCCGGGTCGATCTTCGAGTACGTGACCGTGGACACCATCACCATGTCGCTACCGGCCTGGATCCCGGCCGCGAACGGCGCGAGGTCGTCGTCGTCACGCACGGTGCTGTCGTCCACCACCCCGGAGGAGAAGTCCGTGTTGCCGCGGACCTGACCGAGGCCGGGGAAGTGTTTGACCGAGGTCATCACGCCGGCCGCGTCCATGCCCTTGACGAAGGCGGTGACGTGCTGCGACACCGGGCCGGGCGTACTGCCGTAGCCGCGGTCCAGGGCACCGATCGGGGCGTTGTCGTCACCGAGCGACTTGGGTACGACGTCGGCGACCGGGGCGAGGTCGAGGTTCACGCCGGCCTGCTTGAGCTGGGCTCCCCAGCCACGCGCCTCGCTGGTCAGCTTGGCCGGCGACCAGGTGGCCTGGACGGTGGCGGCCGGGATCCGGTCGAAGCCGGGGCCCTTGAGCCGCTGGATCTTGCCGCCCTCCTGGTCCGCGGCGACGAACGGCTTGATCCCCTCCGTCGTACTGGTCGAGGAGGCGGACGCCATCTCGGTCCGGGTGTGGGACGCGCTGCCGCCAGGCCCCATCAGCAGGAGACCGCCCGGTTTCTGCGCGCGGACGACGGCTCGTTCGGAGGAGGTCATCCCGTTCGAGCTGATGCCGGTCATGATCAGCTGGGCGGCCCGCTCTCGCAGGGAAAGTGCGGCCAGCTTCTGGTCCACGCAGCTCGCCGCCGGCGGCTTGCTAGGTGTGGTGGTCGTACTCGGCGACGTCGACGGGGTCGCGCTGGTCGTGGGGGTCTCGCTGGGCGTGACCGGCACCGTCGACGAGGGGACCGTACTCGGTCCGGCGGTGGGCGAACCGCTGTCACCGCAGCCGGCGAGCAGGAGGACGGCGACTGTGGCGACCGTGGCGCCGGGCAAGATCTTCATCGACGCCATTCTTACCGATCCGGGTCAGCGCTTCTCCCAGCTGGCGCTGTCGTACGTCCCGCCGGAGTGCCGGGCGAGCGTGGCGCAGATGTCGTACAGCTGCTCGACCTGCTCCTCGCTCAACGCGTCGAACACCGAGGACCGGACCGTCTCGACGTGACCGGGCGCGGTCTCCTTCAGCTTCTGCCGGCCCGCGTCGGTCAGGATCGCGACCTGGCCACGCCGGTCCGACTCGATCCCCTCCCGACGGACCCAGCCGACCTGTTCGAGCCGGTTCACCGCATGCGACAGGCGGCTGCGGGAACCGAGCGTGGACACGGCCAGCTCGCTCATCCGGAGCCGGCCGTCGGCCGCGTCGGACAGCCGGACGAGGATCTCGAAGTACGTGTGTGGCATCCCGGCGTCGCGCTGGAGCTGCTGCTCGATCCGGCCGTTCACCACCCGTTGGGCCGCGATGAACGCACGCCAAGCCTGCTGCTCCTGCTCGTTCAGCCATCGCGGTTCCGCCATGGTCGCAGCGTAGTCATGTCGAAGGGGTTGCGCGCGTCTCCGCCACCCCCTGTCGCCGATCGCGAAGGCGGATCATCAACACCGCCACAGCGCACACCGCCATACCGCCCACAGCCAGTAGGCCGATCGTCTCGTGGAAGGCCAGGAACGCCAGCAGCATCGTGGTCGGCGGCACCAGGTAGAGCAGGCTGCTGATCCGCGTCGCACCGGTCAGCCGCAGGTTCACCAGGTACAGCCCCCAACCACCACCCGTCGACAGCACCACGAGCCAGAGCGCGGCCGCGTAGAAGGACTGCTCCGCGGGAACGGTCAGCTGTCCTGTCGCCAGGGTGACGGTCACGAAGAGGACGCCGGACACCATGCACTGCACGCACAACGCGTCCAGCGAACCTATGGACGGCTTCCGCTGTCGCTCAAGACACGTGCCCGCGACCAGACCGAGCAAACCGCCCAACGGCAGGAGGAAGAGCACCAGCGAGGTATGCCCAGCGCCGAGATCGTCGGCGACCACGAGCGCCACTCCGCCAAGACCCAGGGCGAGGCCGATCCACTGGCGCGGGCTGACGCCTTCGCCGAGAAGGGGGCCCGCGACCGTGGCGATCAGGAGCGGTTGCAGCGAGCCGATCAGCGCGGTGAGTCCAGCGGGGATGCCATGGTCGATGCCGAGGAAGATCAGGCCCAGATAGACGAACTGGGTGAGGAACGCCATCCCCGCATGCGTGACCAGGTCTCCCCGGGTGATCCGGGGACGGCGGATCAACAGGATCACGGCCGCCACCGAAGCCGCGATCAAGAAGCGCCACGCGAGCAGGTCGAACGCCGAGGAGTACGACGTCCCCCAGCGTGCGCCGATGAAGCCGGAGCTCCAGAAGACGACGAATCCCGCGCCGGCCAGGACCGGGATCGCGCGGTAGCCGGCGGTCCGCGGTCCGGGCGGAGCCAGGGTCTCGGTGGTCATGACGAGAACGGTAACCACACCGGTCGGTATACTGTCAGTATGGTTGCTCAGCAGGCGAGACCCGGACTGCTGGTCCAACGTGTCGGCGCCGAGCTCCCGGCCAAGCCGCTCACCCCTGCCGGTGAGCGGATCATGGTGGCCGCGTCGGCGTTGTTCTACGACCAGGGCATTCGTGCGGTCGGGGTTGATGCGATCGCGAACGCCGCCGAGGTGACGAAGAAGACGCTGTACGACCGGTTCGGGTCCAAGGACCAGCTCATCGCGGCGTACTTGGAGCGCCGGAACAGGCGGTGGCACGGGTTCCTGGACGAGCAACTGGCGCACCGTGAGCCGTCGACGCCGGAGGAGGTCATCCTGGCGTTGTTCGCGGCTCTGACCGACTGGATGGCCGAGTCGCGCCGTGGCTGCGGTTTCATCAACGCGAGCGTGGAACTGGCGGCCCCGGATCATCCGGCGATGCCCGTCATCGTCGGGCAGAAGCAGTGGATGCGCTCGGAGTTCGCGGCCCAGGCCGAGCAGGCCGGATTCGCCGACGTCGAGGAGCTCGCGGATCGCCTGCTGCTCCTGCACGAGGGCGCGTTGGTGAGCTACCGCGTGGCCGCGATGGAGCACGCCCCCGAGGTGGCGCAGCGGGCTGCCGCGGATCTGCTGGCCGGCTGGCCGCGGAGGTCTTAGCTCCGCTTGGCGACGGTCAGGCCGACGAGGCGGGACACCACCATCGCGACGTACCCGAGGCCGGCGAGCTGTTCGAGCATGACGACGGACCGGCTCCACGAGGTGATCGGCACGATGTCGCTCAACCCGGTGCTCGACAACGTGGTGAAGCTGAGGAACAGCAGCTCCATCCAGGTCCGGTCCGCCGCCGGGTTCACCGCCGCCGTGAAGCTGCCCGGGTCGAGCGCCTGGACGAACACGAAGACGTACGCGAACCCCCAGGCCACCAAGGTGAAAGTGGCGCCGGTCGCGTAGAGCTCGTCCACGCTCACGTCGTGGTCCGACAGCATGTACCGCAACAGGCTGTACGCCGCGTAGAAGTAGAACGCCGCGTGGAAGGCGGCCGAGATCGGCACGATCACCTCGATCGGCCGCAGCGCGTCGACCAGGGACAGCACGACCGCCGGGATACCGAGGCAGACGCTGACCCAGGTGAGACCGGGCGTCGCACGGACCGAGAAGACAGCGAGCACCAGGACGACGATGCCGAGCGTCTCGAACGCGACCCGGCCGCCGCGGGAGCCCTCCATCGCCGGGTACACGAGCACGCCGAGCAGCTGGACGACGAGCAGGATTGCCGACGGATGCCGCCGCGCGCTGCCGAGGAAGGTCATCTGCGGGCCTCTTCGGCTTGTCTCGCTCGCGTGTCCTCGTCGGCGGCGCGCCGGCCGGCCTCGTTCTGCGCCGCGATGTGCGACAGCGACAACCGGGTGTCCGCGGTCGAACGCGACGCCGGGTGGTCGGACATGGTCTCCTCGCAGCTTCGTCGAGACGGATCGGGCGCCCGCAGACTATCGGCCACGTTGTCCACAGCCTCGAAGTTCCCCGAAGAACGGGGGTCGCATCCTCGTACTTTCTGGGTCGAGGAGGTGGAGACCATGACCATCCAGGACACATCCACCGAACGTGCCGACGGCAACCATTTCGTACTCACCCCGCTCACCCGGGCGCAGACCACCCAGCTGGTCCGGCTGTGCACGGACGCGGCGGGCGACCGCGGGCTGCGCGCCCGGTACGACGGGGCCGGCGGTCTCGAGCTGATCCCGGGGCCGTCGCTGTCGGGCCTTCCAGGGCTCGATCCCCCGATCGTGGCCGGGCTGACGAATCTCGCCAGGATCGTGGCCCCCCATCGGCAGCACCGCTGGCCCCAGCTGGTGGCCGACCACTTCGACCGATTGCGCCACCAGCTGGTCGACGGACCACCGTCGCCACCCGCCGATCCCGAGCGCGAGCTGTTGCTGCGGTTGACGCCGCGCGCCGCTCTGCCCGCGGACTGGACCGCCGACCTGCCCGACTTCCTGCCGGGACTCGTCGCGGTGCCCGCGACGGAGGACGACGGCGTGATCACGATGCACCTCGACGCCGCCGACTACGGCATGACCCGGACCGAGGCGCAGGAGGTCGGGCTGGCGAACCTTCGCCGGCTCACCGACGAGGTCGAGTACGTCGAGCACGACGGTGCCCGGGTGGCGGTGCTCAGCGGCTCCACGTTCACCGCTTCACGGGCGCTCGTCCTCGACACGGTGCTGGCCGAATCGCTGCAGGTGCCGGATCCCGAGTACGGCGTGCTGGTGGCCTTGCCGGTGCGCGGACTGTTGCTGGTGCACGTGGTGACCGACCTGTCCGTACTGCCCGCTCTCGCCACGATGCTGGGGATGTCGTTGCGGACCCATGCCGAGCACCCTGGCCCGCTGACGCCGTGGGTCCACCTGGTCACCGGGACCAGCTGGCAGTCGGCGACCACCCAGACGCCCGACTTCCGCGACCTGCGGTCCTCGGCCGCGTTCCACGCCCTCGTCCAGAGCCTGCCGCACTCTCGTCCCGAGCGGCCCGAGTAAGGGAGAGTCGAACCATGCACCCGACAGACCTGCGGAAGCTCTTCGCCGATGCCGCCGGCCACGCAGCGATGTACCGGCAGTCCCTGTCCGAACGCAGGGTCCGGTCGCCCAAACCGTTCAGCGAGGTCGGCGCGGACTTCCGGCGCCCACTCGGCGACGCACCCCGACCGGCGGACGAGGTGGTCGACGAGCTCGTCGCCCTGGCCGAGGGCGGCATCGTCGCCAGTGCCGGACCGCGGTACTTCGGCTTCGTGACCGGCGGCGCCCTCCCGGCCGCGACCGCCGCCGAGATCCTGGCCGCCGGCTGGGACCAGAACGCGATGAGCAGCATCCTCTCCCCGGCCGCCGCTGCCGCCGAGCAGGCCGCCGCGGACTGGTTGAAGGATCTGCTCGGTCTGCCGTCGACGGCGTCCGCCGGGTTCGTCACCGGAGCCCAGGGCGCGAACACGGTCGCCCTGGCGGCGGCACGGAACCACGTCCTCGCCCAAGCCGGCTGGGACGTCGAGACCGACGGCCTGATGGGTGCGCCTCGGGTGCGGATCCTGGCCGGCGACGAACGGCACGCCACCATCGATCGCTCCTTGCGGTTGCTCGGCTTCGGATCCGGGTGCCTCGAGCTGATCCGGACGACGGCCAACGGCGTGATCGACCTCGACGACCTCCGCGGCAGGCTCGCCGGTCAGACAGGACCACTGATCGTCTGTCTCCAGGCGGGCAACGTGAACACGGGTCATTCCGACGCCCTCGGCCCGGCCGCCGAGATCGTGCACGAGTACGACGGCTGGGTGCACGTGGACGGCGCGTTCGGGATGTGGGCCGCTCTGAGTCCGGAGCTGCGGGACCAGGTGGCCGGTCTCGAGCTGGCGGACTCGTGGGGGTGTGACGGGCACAAGTGGCTCAACCTGCCGTACGACAACGGGTTCGTGTTCACGGCGCACCCGGATGCTCATGCGAGTGCGCTGGCCTATACGGCGTCGTACCTGGTGTCCTCGGGCGAACGGGAGCCGGGCGACTACGCGATGGAGTCCTCGCGGCGCGCTCGTGGGCTGGCCGCCTGGGCCGGGCTGCAGGAGCTGGGGCGCGACGGTCTGCGCGAAGTGGTGGACCGGTGCTGCGTGCTGGCTCGGCGGTTCGCGGAGCAGCTTGCGGCCGCGGGCTGCGAGATCGGGAACGACGTGGTGCTCAACCAGGTGCTGGTGTCGTACGGGGACGACGCGGAGACCGATGCGGTGATCGCCGATGTCCAACGAGCGGGTGTCTGCTGGATGGGCGGGACCACCTGGCGCGGCCGGCGGTACATGCGGATCTCGGTGTCCAACCACCTGACCACCGAGCGCGACGTGGACCAGTCGGTGGAGTCGATCCTGGCGGCCCGGAGCATGTTGCCTCAGACAACAACTGGACGACGCCCGGCTGAGCGGGCGCCGTCCAGTGCCGGTCCGGAATGAAGGGCTCAGGCGGCCGGCGGCATCAGGACCGAGTCGATCAGGTAGACCGTCGCGTTGGCGGTCTTCACGCCGCCGCAGATCACCTTGGCGTTGTTCACGGTCAGGTTGTCGCCCGACCCGGCCACGGTGAGCTCCTGCTTCTCGACCGTGGCGTGCTTACCGGCGACCGCCGTCGGCGCCAGCTGACCCGGCACCACGTGGTAGGTCAGGATCTTGGTGAGCATCGCGTCGTCGGTCTTGAGCGTGCCGAGGGTCTTGGCGTCGATCTTGGCGAACGCGGTGTCGACCGGGGCGAAGACGGTGAACTCGGCGCTGTTCAGCGTGCTGACCAGGTTGACCTTCGGGTTCAGCTTGCCCGACACCGCGGACACCAGGGTCTTCAGCAGCGGGTTGCCGGACGCGGCGGTCGCGACCGGGGCGGCGGCCATGCCGTCGATCGAGCCGGCCCCGCTCGGGTTGGCCTTGGCGTAGTCGGCGCAGCCCGGTCCGACCAGGCCGGCGGCGTTGTCCATCGACTCCGATGCGCTCGGGGTCTCCATCGGAGCCGACGACGAGCTGCTGGTGGACGGCGAGGACGAGCCGGACGAGTCGTCGCCGCCGCCACATGCTGCGGTTGCGAAGAGCAACGAAACGGCCGAGGCGGCGAGCGCTACCCGCTTGAGGGTGTGGGACATGGTCTTCTCCTTCGAAGGGTTTCGTACTGCGGTCCTGCAAGGGGCGACGAGGGTCCGGCGATCCGGCCGGGCGCCACCTGGGTTGCGATCAGGAGGAGTCGGCTATTCGACGATCACCACCGTGTTGTGCAGTCCGCTCGACCCGTTCGGCCGTGGCGGCGCACTCTCGTCCGTCTGCACTTCACCCGCACCGTCGGTCGCCCGGACGGTGAGTCTGTGGTTGCCCGACGTCGCGTTCCAGCGGAACGTCCACTGCCGCCAGGTGTCGATGGTGTCCTCGGCCGCCAGCGTCGCTTCCTGCCACGGTCCGTCGTCGACCCGCACCTCGACCTTGGCGACCCCGCGGCGCTGCGCCCACGCGACACCGGCGGCGACCGCGGGACCGGCCTTGATCCGGGCGAACCCCTTGGGCACGTCGATCCGCGACGAGGTCTTGATCGGCGCCTCCGCGGACCAGCCACGCTCGGTCCAGTACGCGGTGAAGTCGGCGAACCGGGTGACCTCGAAGTCCACGATCCACTTGGTCGCGGAGACGAAGCCGAACAGGCCCGGCACCACCATGCGGACCGGGAAGCCGTGGTCGAACGGCAGCGGCTCGCCGTTCATCCCGACCGCGAAGAGGGCGTCCCGGCCGTCGGTGAGCGCCTGCAGCGGCGTACCGATCGTGAGCCCGTCGACGCTGGTCGACTTCACCGCGTCCGCCCCGGCCTGGACACCGGCCTCGCGCAGGATCTCCGCGATCGGTACGCCGATCCAGCGCGCGTTCCCGACGTACGGTCCACCGACCTCGTTGGAGACACAGGTCAGCGTGATGTCGCGTTCGATCAGCCGGCGATCCAGCAGGTCCGCGAAGCTCAGCCGGAGCTCGCGGTCCACCATGCCGTGGATCCGCAACTCCCAGTTCCGCGGATCCACCTTCGGCACGGTCAGCAGCGTGTCCACCCGGTAGAAGGACTTGTTCGGCGTGACGAAGCTGCTCACCCCAGCCACGTCGACCGACGCCCCGGTCGGCACCGCCTTCGCCCGATCCACCGGCACCGGGATCCGGATGGCCCGCCGGGTGGCCTCATCGACTCCGCTAGGCAGGGTTCGCGCGGCAGCCAGGCCGACCGCGCCGGCAGCGCCGAGCGCGAGAGCCGTCCCCAGGAAACGCCGGCGATCAAAGCCCTCCGGCGCCTCCGCGGCACCGAGCACCGCGCGCGGCTTCCCCGCGACGACGATCTCGAAGACCGGCTCCCCGACGTCCGGCTTCTCGGCGGCCTCCGGCTGCTCCGTGGCTTCCGGCTGCTCGGTGGTGGCTTCGGCGGCGGCGACCTTCCGACGCACACCGCCGCCGAAGCGCCTGTGCCCCAGCGCGCGCAGTACCAGCACCATCCCGAAGGTTGCTATCAGCAACGTCACCACGCCGGGCAGGATCCTGAGCGCGAAGTTGCCCGCCAGCGACCGCCCGGTCGCCGCGGCCAGGATCGCCAGCAGCCCGAGCAGGACCGTCATCCCGAGCGCGACCCGCGGCCGCCGAGCGCCCAGGAACCCAGCCACCACAGCGAAAACCGCCACGGCGACCAGCACCCCGGCCACCAGGATCGGCTTGTCCGCGGTGCCGAGATTCTTCACCGCCCAGTCCTTCGCGGGTCCGGGCGCGAGGTCGATCAGCTGCGTCCCGACTCCGACCACCGGCGAGGTACCCCCGGCCAGTGCGGCGGTGAGTTCACCCAACCCGAGGCCGGCCCCGGCGGCCAGGAACCCGCCGAGCGCCGCATAGCCCCGATGAACCGAACTCATGCCGGTGCTTCGGACCACCACCGGACCCGGATAGGTCAAAACCCGAGAAAGTTGCCGCTGTCCCCCAGCCTTCGCTCGAACATCCTTACCGATCAAGGAGATCCGCCTCGTCGACCACCCGCCCGCGCCCGGACAATCGCCTACTACCTGAACAGTCAGGAATTAAGTCGGCAGCCTGAACCCGGAGAGCTAGGGGTGCTGGGGATTCTGCGGGTAGTGGCCGGGCCAGTCGGTGTAGCGGATGCGGGAGATGGAGCGGACCTCGCCGAGGGTGGACCACTCGTCTTTGCCGAGGCGGGCCAGTGGACGGAGGCGGCCGATGAGGGGATGGTTGCCGTCCAGGACCTCGGCGGCGATGGCGATCCGCCGGACCCGGCCGATGACGACGGTGGAGTCACCCAGTTCCAGCGTGGTGTGCAGGGTGCATTCGATCGCGACCGGGGATTCGGCGACGCGCGGGACCGCAACCGTCTGCGAAGGCTCGGTGGTGAGGCCGACGGCTTCGAATTCGGAGATGTCCGGCGGGAAGGTCGTGGCGGTGGCGTTGATCTGTTCGAACAGCGCCTCGGTGGCGAAGTTGACCACGAACTCGCCGGTCGCCTCGACGTTGTTGAGACTGTCCTTCCGCCCGACCGAGGTGAACTGCACCATCGGCGGACGCACACAGGCCACGGTGAAGAACGAGTGCGGCGCGAGGTTCAGCACGCCGTCGGCATCCATCGTCGACACCCAGGCGATCGGCCGCGGAACCACCACCGCGTTCAGCGTCGCGTAGAACTCTCTACTGCTCACGGCATCCGGGTCGAGGTCCACACGCACACCGCCAGTATGCCGCCGCCGGCTCCCCGACCGCCGCAGCCCCGGCCCGAGACCGTCAGCCACATGTGCGGTTCCCGCGGCAGAATTTCGCCCGGGGAAGAGGTTCAGCTACCAGTCAGGGCCGCGTGCAAGGCGAACAGGTCCAGCCGCTTCGGCCGCGTCGACCTCGGCGCCCTGTTGGCGAACGACGATCCGTCCTTCACGAGCCAGCTCCCCGGCCACCTCCCGTGCCGTCTGCATCAAGTCGCGCCACGCCTCGCCGCCGACGACCCGGGCGGCGTCGCTCGGGCAGATGGTCGCGTCGGCGCGACGGTGCCACAACAAGGCGCGCATCGTCGCCGCCAGCCTCGCCCGGCGGCCGTCGGACGTCGGTTCCCACCAGGGCTCGCCCCGTTCGCCCAGCGCGACTTTGGCGTCCTGCACTCGCGGACGAGCCGCGTCAGGATCGCTGCGGACGAGCCGGCGAGCTTCCATCAACTCGTCGACCAGTTCCTGACGCAACGCCGCCGGGACAGCAGGGTCACTGGCCCGCCACCGCCGGCCAGACACGATCACATACCGTCCGTCCGCCGTGGTGGTGGCGTCGTCATCGCTGGTCACGTGAGCCCTGTTCCCCTCAAAGCGATAAGAACCCCTTCAGCAGCGCCCCGGCGACCCGCCGCCACTGTCCGAGGTAGTCCCCGGTCGGTACCGCCTCGACCGGAACGGTCTCCTGCAGCTCACCTGGGTACCGAGTGGCGAGTCGTGACCTCACCTGGCGAAAGGAACACCTCGTGACCACAGTTTCGCGGACGTTCACCGTCCGGGCGGCCCCGGCGTCGTTGTCAGGTGTCCGGTTCCCGCAGCAGACTCGCGCGGGTGGATGAGTTGAGTGGGGTTTACGCGGTGGCCGGGCGTCACGGGGTCGCGGCCGGTGGTGTCCGGGAGTTGGTGGGCGGCGTTGCGAATCGGGTCTACCTGCTCGGCGACGACCTCGTGCTGCGGGTGCCGCGGACTGCCGAGTTTGAGAGCGATCTGCGGAAGGAGGTGCAGGTGATCCCCGGTGCGCGGCTTCTCGGCGTACGGACTCCGGCTGTCGTGGAGTACGACGAGTCCCAGGCGTTGATCGATGCGCCGTACGCGGTGATGGAGCGGGTTCACGGCACCGAGTTGGCGGACGACGCCCGGCCCGTGAACGGTTCCGGCCCGGCCGGTTCCGGAGGAGATGGGTTGTGGGGTGAGCTCGGGGTGCAGTTGGCCCGGGTTCATCGGATGGCACCGTCGGCGGTGGACGGGGTGCCGGACGACGATGGTGGGGATCCTTGGCGGATCGTCGACGAGTTGGCGCAGCGGGGGATTCTCGATCGGGCGGCAGCGGACGAGTTCGGTGGGTGGTTCCGGCGGTTGGCGGGGCGGTTCGACCGGGAGGCGCCGTACGTGCTGCTGCACGGGGATGTCGCGCCGCAGAATCTGCTCGTCGACGAGACCGGCGGATTCGCTGCGCTGATCGACTGGGGCGATGCGTCCTGGGGTCCGCGCGGGATGGAGTTCGCGAAGTTGCGGCTCGAGCAGGTCGCCGCGATCCTGCCGAGCTACCGAGCCGCCGCGGCAGCCGACGACCCAGGACGAGGCCGCCGGCCAGGCCCAGCGACCGAGTCGGCAACTGCCGACCACGAGCCCATCAGGTTTGCGGAAGGCGAGTTGGAGGCGGCGGCTCTGTGGTTCCACCTTTGCTGGGGGCTCGCCGGGCTAGGGCAGGCGGCGCCGCGGCCGGAGTACCGGCACTGGACGGCTCCCCCGGCGGCGCGGTTGCTGGGGGCACTGCGGTTCTTCGCCGGCGCTCCGTCGTCACCTTGGGCCGGGTTGGGATAGATCAAGAAGGTGAGTTGCTGGCACTGATCGACCGGGTTTCTGCCATAAAACAAGGGTTCGCGGACTTGTCCTGTCATGAGGCAGACTGAGGTTCCGTGACTGACTACGTAGCTGCTCAGGAGCGGTACGACGACCAGATGGCCTACCGGCGAACCGGCCGCAGCGGACTGCAGCTGCCGGCGATCTCGCTCGGCCTGTGGCACAACTTCGGCGACGACAAGCCGTTCGCGACCCAGCGGGACATCCTGCGGCGGGCGTTCGACCTCGGTGTCACCCACTTCGACCTGGCGAACAACTACGGCCCGCCGTACGGCTCGGCGGAGACCAACTTCGGCACCCACTTCGCGCGGGACTTCAAGCCGTACCGGGACGAGCTGATCATCTCGACCAAGGCCGGCTACGACATGTGGCCGGGGCCGTACGGGCAGGGTGGCGGGTCTCGCAAGTACCTGCTCGCCTCGCTCGACCAGTCGCTGTCCCGGATGGGGCTGGACTACGTCGACATCTTCTACTCGCACCGGTTCGACCCGGACACGCCGCTGGAGGAGACGATGGGCGCGCTCGACGCCGCCGTCCGGTCCGGCAAGGCGCTGTACGCCGGCATCTCCTCGTACTCCGCGGACCGGACCCGCGAGGCGGCCCGCATCCTGCAGGAGCTCGGCACGCCGCTGCTCATCCACCAGCCGTCGTACTCGATGCTGAACCGGTGGATCGAGGAGGACCTGCTCGACGCCGTCGGTGAGCTCGGGGTCGGCGTGATCGCGTTCTCCCCGCTCGCCCAGGGCATGCTGACCGACCGGTACCTGAACGGTGTGCCGGAGGGTTCGCGGGCGTCGCAGGGCAAGTCGCTGAACCCGGACACCCTGACCGACGAGACGCTGAAGCACGTCCGCGCGCTCGGTGAGATCGCCAAGGAGCGCGGTCAGTCGATCGCGCAGCTGGCGCTGGCGTGGACCCTGCGCGACGACCGGGTCACCAGCGCGCTGATCGGCGCGTCCAGCGTCGCCCAGCTGGAGGACAACCTGGCCGCGGTGAAGAAGCTCGGCTTCAGCACCGAGGAGCTGGACGCCATCGACGCCGACGCGGTCGAGGCGGGCATCAACCTCTGGAAGAAGAGCTCGGACAGCTGATCCCCCGGCCAGGCGCGCGAGCAGATCCCGCGCGCCTGGCCGTACCGGGTCCTCGCTCAGCTCACCTGCTCGGTGAGCGTCGCCTGCTCGGTGAGCGTGGCGGGCATGGGCATCGGCGGCATGCTCCAGCCCTGCGCCAGCGACGACGGGTAGGCGGGCCGGCCACCGGCGAAGTACTCGGTGAACTTCATGATCAACGGGTCCCAGCGGAGCGGGTCGATGTAGTTCTCGTGCTGCTCCATCAGCAGGTCCTCGCGGACCGAGACCTGCTCGACCTTCATCTCCAGCGCGCGCAGGGCCGAGTTCGGTCCGCCGATCGTGTGGATGGCGACGATCCGGCCCTCCAGGCTGATCGGGCACTCCGCCACCGCGTCGACGTCCACCAGGCCACCGGGTTCGCGGGTCAGCCCACCGGCGGCGAACTTGTCCGGCTCGTACCGGTAGCCGCGGCGCCGCTTCGCCTCCGAGAACTCGGTCGCCCCGGTCAGCAGCGCGATCCGGTCCAGCGCCTCGACCATCGCGGGATCGACCAGGTTGAGGATGCACTCCGGCCGCTCGGTCAGGTTGCGCACCGTCTGCGACCCCCGGCTCATCCCGAGCATCGCGCTGCGGTCCAGCCACCAAGCGGACGACATCGGGCCGAGGTTCGTACTGCCGTCGGGGTTGCGGGAGCTGATCAGTACCACCGGGGTACCGAAGTACAGGACCTTGGGTTCCACCACACGCTTCATGCCGATGGAACGCGCCCACGCCGAGATGTGTGAGGCCCGGCCCGCGACTACGGCGCGTGCCGAAGCGGTTGCCTGGGTACCGGGGAGAGGCGCAACCTGGAAGCAACCCCTCTGGAGGTGGTTGCGATGACCGCTTCGACGCTCGAACTGGCGCTCGGCTACGAGCACCAGCGGATCCGGGAACTGGCCGAGCCGGCACATCAGCCGGAGGCCTCCCGGCCGGATCGCCGGCACGAGACCGACTGGTTCTACGCCATCGCCGCGCAACACCTGGCCGCGGCGGAGGACGTCCTGCTGCCGCACGTCCGCCGCTTGCCGGACGGACGGAACCTGGTCGCGACGTACGTCGGCAACGCGAAACAGCTGGAGCGCTCGCTCCGGTTCCTCAAGGCCCGGCAGTACGGCGACAGCCGGGTCCTGCACCTGACCCAGGACGAGGTGTGGCAGGTGATCGACCGGCTGCTCGACGAGCACGAGACGCTCGAGGCGGAGTGCGGCCGGAAACTCGGGGAACAGCTCGACAGCCAGCACGTCAGCGTGCTCACCGAGGAACTGCTCAGCGCCGAGGAGGTCGCGCCGACCCGGGCGCATCCGTTCTCGCCGCACACCGGGATGACCGGCCGGCTCGCGCACAAGATGTGGCGCCTCGCCGACACGGCCTGGGACAGCGCCGAGGGCCGCGTGGTCCCGACGCGGTACCACGTCCACCCCAAACGCGACTCCGCGCTCTCCCACTACCTCCGCGGCACACCGATGCCCAACGGCCCCGAACCGCCGCCCGACCGGACCGGCACCGCGGACTAGACGAAGGCGTCTCCGGCGCCCCGGCGCAGAACGAAGGCCGGGCCCGGAACCGCCGGATGCCTCCGACGGCCGGGCCCGGCCGTCCCTCTCCCACTGCGCCTGGTGGTGGAAGAGGGGTGGTACCCGCCTCCGCTGCGCCTGTTGTGCGGAGGTGGGAGCGGTTCCCGTCTCCGCTGCGCCTAACGGCGGAGATGGGACCCTATCGCCCTCCCCCGCTGCGCCTGGTGTGCGGAGGAGGACGAATCCAGGGGGTTACTTGAGCGAGTCGATCGCCTTCTTCGAGCCGGGGTGCAGCGGCACCGGGTCGGTCTGGGCCGCGGTCTCCAGGGTGATGTCCTTGGCGGCCGCGTTCACCTGGACCAGCGCGTCCTTGTTCTCGTAAATCACCTTGGTCAGCTTCTCGGCCAGCTCGTCGGGCATGTTCTTCCGGACCAGCAGCACGTTCGGGACGATGATGGTCGCCACGTCGGCCGGCTGCTTGTACGCCGCGGCCGGGATCGTGCCCTCCTGGTAGATCGTGCCGTACTTCGACTGCAGCGCGGGCAGCAGGTCGGTGATCGGGATCAGCTTGACGTCCTTGCCCAGGCTCGTGGTCAGGTCGGTGATCCCACCGGTCGGGATACCGCCGGACCAGACCAGCGCGTCGATCGAGCCGCTCTTCATCGCGTCCACCGACTCGGGCAGACCGAGCCGCTGCGCGGTGATGTCGCGGGCCGGGTCGAGGCCGGCCGCGGTGAGCAGCCGGCGCGCGATCACCTCGGTGCCGGAGTTCGGCGAGCCGGTGGAGACCCGCTTGCCCTTCAGGTCGGCGATCTTGGTGATCCCGGCCGAGGCGCGGACCGCGACCTGGGTGTAGTTCGGGTACAGCCGGGTCAGCGCGACCACGTCCTGCGGCTGCTGGAAGCTGTTCTGGCCCTTCACCGCGTCGGTCGCGGTGTCGCCGAGCGAGAACGCCACGTCGTAGTTGCCGGCCACCAGGCCCTGCACGTTCTGCACCGAGGCGCCGGTCTCGCTCGCGGTGGCCCGGTACCCCTCGACCTTGTCGGAGATCACCTTCGCCATCGCGCCACCGAGCTGGTAGTACACGCCGGTGGTGTTGCCGGTGGCGATGGTGAGCCGGCCACCTTCGGTACCGGCACCGCCGGCGTCGGGTTCGCGCTGGCCACCGCAGGCGACCAGGGAGCAGGCGGCGGCGATCGCGACCACAGCGGCGGGGAGGCGACGGGTTCTCATCAGGTGAGGGTTCCTTCCTCTACGGCGGCGGCCTGGCGCTGCCGCCGGACCAGATTGATGACGACGGCAACGACTAGCAAACCGATTCCGGCCGCGATGGTTACGGGCGCGAGGTAAAGCAGCAGCAACGCGGCCGGAACGCAGAGGGCACGCTCGACCCAGCTGGTCCCGATCGCGATCCAGCCACCGGTCACCACGGCCAGCGCGGCGACCGCGAACATCGACACCAGCAACGTCCACAGCATGCCGACCAGGCTTCCCTGACCGAGCAGGTGCGAACCGTTGTCGGTCAGCACGAAAGCGAACGGCACCAGGAACGCGGGCAGCGTGTACTTCCACGCCTGCCACATCGTCGCCATCGTCCGGCCACCGGTGATCGCGGACGTCGCGACGGCGGCCAGCGCGGTCGGCGGCGACACCTCGGACAGCACCGCGTAGTAGAAGATGAACATGTACGCCTCGGGCTGGGTGACCCCGAGTTGTACCAGGGCCGGGGCGATGATCACGGCCGCGATGATGAACGACGCGGTCACCGGCACCGCTAGCCCGAGGATCAGCACCGCGATCGCCGACAGCACCACGGTCAGGATCAGCACCACGGTGGCGTTGTCGGTCAGGCCGTGGCCGGCGTCCACGATGATCTCGGCCAGGTTGAGCCCGAGCCCGGTCTGCGTGGTCACCGCGACGATGACGCCCGCGGTCGCGCAGGTCGCCGCCACCGGCAGCACCGAACGGGTGCCCTGGGCAAGCGCTTTGAACAGCGGCCCCGCGGTCAGCCGATGCTCCTTGTCCAGGAACGACAGCGCGAACTGGATGATCACCGCGTACACGACGGCCTTGAACGGCGGCACGTCCACCGCCATGAACGCGATGATCACGAACAGCGACAGGAAGTGGTAGCTGAACCGCAGCAGCAGCTTGCGGGCCGACTGCGTGGACGTCTCGGCGGACGTCGTCCCGTGCCGCCGGGCGTCCATCTCGATCGCGAGCAGGATGCCCAGGTAGTACAGGATCGTCGGGATCACCGCGTAGCCGAGCACGGTCAGGTACGAGACCTGCAGGAACTCGGCGATGATGAACGCGGCCGCGCCCAGGGTCGGCGGCGACAGGATCGCGCCGATACCCGCGGCGGCGAGCATGCCGCCGGCTGGTTCGGCCGGGTAGCCGGCGCGCCGCAGGATCGGCCACGACACGGTCCCCAGTGACACCGCGGTCGCTGTGCCCGAACCGGACACGCTGCCGAGCAGGAAGCCGGCCAGGGTGACCGTGCGGCCCGGCGCGGTCCGGCTGCGCTTGAAGGCGGCGAACGACAGATCGATGAAGAACTTGCCGGCGCCCGAGTAGTCGAGCACCGCACCGTAGATGGTGAAGAGCACGATGTAACTGGCGGCCACGCTCAGCGGCGTTCCGTAGAACCCGGCCGTGCCCATCGTGAACTGCGCGACGATCGCGTCGAAGTTGAAGCCCTGGTGCGCCAGCGACCACTGGTACGGCAGGTAGCCGCCGTAGTACGCGTAGGCGATGAAGACCAGGCTGACCACCGGCAGGACCCAGCCCGTGGTTCGCCGGCAGGCCTCCAGCAGCAGGACGAGGAGGATCGCGCCGACCAGGACGTCCATCGCCGTCGGCGCCTGCCGTCGCTCGAGGAAGCCGTCGAAGTCGCGCAGCGGGTAGAGACAGACCAGCAACGCGGCGACCGCGAGGACCCAGTCGAAGACGCTCGGGTCGTCGTGCGTCCGGGCCCGCTTGAACGGGTTCAGGAACGCGGGCAGCTTGCCGCCCCGATAGCACAGAAGCGTGATCGGAAGGACGGCTGCGAGAAAGATCACCAAGTAGAACTGGGTGCCGGCCGACAACGGGAAGAAGACCTGCGCGAGGACGCCGACGCTGACCACCGCGCACCAGATCGAGATCGCCTGGTCCAGGGCAGGGCGGAGCCGCCGAGCCGGCTTTTCCTGCTCGTACTCGGCCAGTTCGGATTCGGACGGCGCAGCGGGGCCCGCCCCGGTACCAATACCGACAGTCATGAAGCGGTGTCCTCCTGTGCTCGAAGGCTAGTGTGGGCGACCACGGCCTGGAGTCGCGTGATTACGTCTTTACCAAGATCTGACACAGATGAACGTCTCCTGCCCTACGATCACGGCATGAGCGGCGCGGTCAGGATTCTGTTGGTCGAAGACGATCTCGATATCGCCAACGCTCTGATACCTGCGTTGCGCCGGTACGGGCTGATGGTGACCCACGTACGGACGGCCGCGGACGCGTTGGCCGCCGACCCCGGCGACCTGGTCCTGCTGGACCTCGGGCTGCCGGACGGGGACGGCATCAACGTCTGCCGGCAGATCCGGACGGTGTCGGACGTGCCGGTGATCGCGGTGACGGCGCGCGGTGAGGCCGCCGACCGGGTCCGCGGTCTGCGCAGCGGCGCCGACGACTACGTGGTCAAGCCGTTCGCCATCTCCGAACTACTCGCCCGGATCGACGCGGTACTGCGCCGGACCGGGCTGCTCCAGCCCCGCCCCCGGGTGACGGTCGGCGACCTGACCGTGGACATCGAGGCCCGCACCGTCCAGGTCGCGGACAAGCCCATCAGCCTGACCCGCAAGGAGTTCGACGTGCTAGCTGTGCTGGCCGCACACCACGGCCGGGTGGTACCGCGAGAACAGGTCGCGCTGTACGCCTGGCAGTCCGTCTTCGAGGCATCGTCGCGCACGATGGACGTGCACGTCGCGAGTCTGCGGGCCAAGCTCGGCCGGCCCGAACTCGTCCAGACCATCCGGGGCGTCGGTTATCGCCTGGGTTCGGACTGACCGTTGCGCCGTCGCCTGCTGCAGTCCCTCGTCCCGATGGTCATCATCCTGGCCGTCGTCGCCGCCGTCCCGCTCGCCAACTACATCGCGACCAGCACCTCGCGCACGCTGTTCCTGTCCCGGAGCAACGACGCGGACTGGTTCGCCACGATGGCCGAGTCCCCGCTGCAGTCCGGCGACATCGCCAGCCTGCGCGAGCTCGCCGTCCGGTACCACCAGCTCTACGCGACCCCGGTCTTCGTCGTCGACGTCGACCGCCGGGTGATCGCCACCTCGCGGTCCGGCGTCGACGTGAAGGAGCCCGACCTCAAGGTCGCGCTGGACAGCACCCTGGCCGGCCGGCTGCCCGCCGAGCCGGCCGCGCTGTGGCCGTGGCGCTCCGGTGAGATGGTCGTCGCACGGCCGGTCGTCAACAACGGCCGCGTGCTCGGCGCCGCGGTGCTGCGGGTACCGACCGAGAAGGGCCGCGACCAGGTCGAGCGCGGGCTGCTGCTGCTCGTCGGCGGGCTGCTGATCGCGATCGGCGCCGTCGTCATCGGCATCGTCCGGCCGATCACCCGCTGGGTACTGCGGCCGCTGAACGACCTGGACAACGCGACGCACCAGATCACCCGCGGCGCGCTGGACACCCGGGTGTCCACCGACGGCCGCGCGCCGGAGCTGCGCCGGCTCGGCGACAGCTTCAACTCGATGGCGCTCAGCCTGCACCAGGCGCGGCAGCGTGAGCGGGAGTTCGTCGCCGACGCGTCGCACCAGCTCCGGACCCCGCTGACGTCGGCCCGGATCCACATCGAGGGGCTGTCCCGGCTGTCGCCGACGGCCCGGTTCGCGCTCAGCGACATCGACCGGCTCGGCCGGATCGTCCAGCGGCTCTCCCGGCTCGCCGGCGCGGACCGCCCGGGGATCGAGGCCGAGGGCAGCGAGGCACCGCTCGACCTGGCGCAGGCGGTGAAGGAGCGCCTGGTCGGCTGGAAGGCGGTGTACGCGGCCGACGACCTGGAGCTGATCATCGGCGAGATGGTCCCCGGCGGGGTCGCCCCCGAGCTCGAGGTGGACGACATCCTCGACGTCCTGCTCGACAACGCGGCCAAGTACGGCGCGCCTCCGGTCGAGGTCTCGGTCCTGCGGGACGGGACCGAGGTCGTGATGGCGGTCCGCGACCACGGCCTCGGACTGGGCTCCCGCGATCTGAAGAAGGTGGGCGAGCGCTTCTGGCGCAGCGCCCACCACCGCGAGATGCCCGGTACCGGTCTGGGCCTGGCCATCGTGCGTTCCGAAGCCGCCCGCGTCGGCGGCCGCGTCGTCGCCCGTCCCCCGATCGGCGGCGGCCTGGTCATCGAGGTCCGCGTCCCCCTGATCGACGACTACGAGGACTAGGTCGAGCGTTGCGTCCCGGGTGAGACGCTTCAGGCTGGAGCCCAGTCCCGCCGGAGGAGGCCGTACACCCACGAGTCCGAGACGTCGCCGTTCACGATGCAGTCCTCGCGCAGGGTTCCTTCGTGGACGAAGCCGAGCTTCTCCAGGACGCGGGCGGAGGCCACGTTGCGCGTATCGGCCTCGGCCTGGACCCGGTTCAGGTCCAGGGTGTCGAAGGCCCACCGCAGGACCGCGCGAGCCGTCTCCGTCGCGTACCCATGACCCCACGCCGCCTCGCCGAAGCAGTAGCCCAGCGACGCGCTCCGGAAGTCCGGGTTCCAGCTGGTCAGGCCGCACCAGCCGATGAACGCCCCGTCGGATTCCACGGCCAGCCGCGCCCCGGCACCGTCCTCCTCCAGCTGCCGGCAGGCCTTGATGAACCGCTCGGCGCGCGCGGGCTCGGTCCACGGCGGCGAATCCCAGTACCGCAGTACGTAGGCGTTGCTGTGCAGCGTGAAGAGCGCATCCGCGTCCGCATCGTCGAACGGACGCAGCCGCAGCCGCTCGGTTTGCAGCGTCGGGGTAGGCAGTGACATACCGCTATCTTGCCGCCCAGGCGACGCCCGGTCCCCCGATTAAATGTGGTTGTTCTTGTACCAGCGTTCGGCGGCCTCGTGGAGCGGGATCGGCATGGTGGCGATCGCCGAGCGGGCGTCGAGCGAGCCGGCTTCGGGGTGGATCGCCATCAGGTCGGTCTGGCGGCGGAACATCGTGTTCAGGGTCCACCAGGCCCACGAGTCGGACAGGCCGCGGCGGGCCAGCAGGTAGTTCGGGACGGCGAGCGTGGGGACCGCGGCCGCGAGCTGGTAGATCGACGGCGGGATGGACGACAGCACGTACCCGCCGAAGCGCTTGTTGGCGATCCTCTCCGCCTCCGGGCCGATGTCGACCAGCCGGAACCCGATCGTGGACTGCAGGCCGAGGATCGGGTTGGTCGGCAGGCCGCCGCTCCAGATCAGCGCGTCGATGCCCTTGCGCGGATCCTTCATCCGGTCCTTCAGCGCCTGGACCGCGGTCTCCAGCCCGTAGTACTGCGGCCGCACCTTGACGCCGGCGGTGGCCAGCAGCCGCTCGGCGACCACGCGGGTGCCGGAGTTGCGCGGGCCGATGCTGACGACCTTGTCCTTGAGGCCCTTCAGGTCGAACACGTCCGAGGCGGCCGGGACCACCACGTGTACGTAGTTGTCGTACGTCCGGGCCAGCGCCGTGAACCGCAGGGCGCCGCTCTGGAACGCCGTCCCCGGGGCGCCCTCCCAGGCGTCCAGCGCGGAGTCGGACAGGCTGAAGGCGATGTCGGCGTTGCCGGACGCGAGCAGCTTGAGGTTCTGCACCGAGCCGTCGGTCGGGATCACCGACAGGTCGACACCGGTCACCTCGGTCACCAGCTTGGCCAGGCCGGCGCCGTAGATGTTGTAGACGCCGCCCGCGTTCCCGGTGGCGAACTTGGCCGGTTCTCCCGGGGCGGGCTCGTCGGAGCGGCCACGGGAGCAGCCGGGGGTGATCAGAGCGGTCGCGGCCGCGGCGCCCAGGCCGAGCACGCTGCGTCGATTCAGCAGGCGGGGGCGATCCATGGGGGACAACTTAGAGGGCGAACGGTCCGTGCGGGTAGTTCGGTGGCCAGGACCACTCCGTGGACACCCTGCGAGCACCGCCCGGCGGCGGTGCGTGAGCGCGGACGTGACGTACCCGACCAGTCGCGCGCAGACAGTCTCTGGACGGGTCGGAGTTTGTGTGACAGCGTTGTCAACGCAGCCGGCCGGGAGGGCCGCGGAACACCGTCATCGGAGGATGATTTCGTGCACGACGACCGACAACTGATCGAGGAGCGGCTCAAGCGCGCCCTGCGGGAGCGGATCCGCCCCGCGATCTACGGCGCCTCCGTTCCGCTGGCCATCGAGGTGTGGCACGCGCCGGGTGAGCCGGTGTCCCCCGCCGAGGCGCTCGCGGCGACGTACGAGCCGGCCGAGATCGGCCTGCCCTGGGGCCCCGCCTGGGGTACCGCGTGGTTCAAGTTCAGCGGCCAGGTGCCGGCCGAGTGGGCCGGTCAGGAGATCGAGGCGGTCATCGACCTCGGCTTCAGCGGCGGCCCGGGCTTCTCCGCCGAGGGCCTGGTCCACACCACCAAGGGCGTCCCGCTCAAGGGCCTGCACCCGCGGCAGACGTACGCCCCGCTGTCGATCCTCGGGCCGGACGGCACCGCGGCGTCGCCCGGTGACGAGATCACCTTCTACGTCGAGGGCGCCGCGAACCCGGAGATCCCGCTCGACAACGCGTACGCGAAGGTCGACATCGGCGCCAAGCTCGGCGACACCCCGATCTACCAGCTGACCCGCGCCGACCTGGCCGTGTTCAACGCCGAGGTGTGGGACCTGATCCTCGACCTGGAGGCCCTCGACGGCCTGCAGAAGGAGCTCAGCCCGCAGGAGCCGCGGCGCCGCGAGATCCTCCGCGCCCTCAGCCGCGCCCTGGACGCGCTGGACTACGAGGACGTCGCCGGGACCGCGTCCGACGCGCGCGCCCAGCTCACCGACGTGCTCAGCCGGCCCGCGCACACCAGCGCGCACCAGCTGTCCGCGGTCGGGCACGCGCACATCGACTCCGCCTGGCTGTGGCCGCTGCGGGAGACCCGGCGCAAGGTGGCCCGGACCGTGTCCAACGTCGCCACCCTGGCCGAGGAGTACCCGGAGCTGGTCTTCGCTTTCTCGCAGGCCCAGCAGCACGCCTGGGTGAAGGACAACTACCCCGAGGTGTGGGAGCGGCTGAAGAAGGCCGTTGCCGACGGCACCATCGTCCCGGTCGGCGGGATGTGGGTCGAGTCCGACACCAACCTGCCCGGCAGCGAGGCGCTGGCCCGGCAGTTCGTGCACGGCAAGAAGTTCTTCCTGGACGAGTACGGGATCGACACCCAGGAGGTCTGGCTGCCGGACTCGTTCGGCTACACCGCGGCGCTGCCGCAGCTGGTGAAGCTGTCCGGGTCGAAGTGGTTCCTGACCCAGAAGATCTCCTGGAACAAGGAGAACAAGTTCCCGCACCACACGTTCTGGTGGGAGGGTCTCGACGGCACCCGGGTGTTCACCCACTTCCCGCCGATCGACACCTACAACTCCGACCTGTCCGGCCGCGAGCTCGCGCACGCGCAGCGGAACTTCCAGGAGAACGGCGCCGCGACCCGCTCGCTGGTCCCGTTCGGCTACGGCGACGGCGGCGGCGGCCCCACCCGCGAGTTCGTCGCGACGGCCCGCCGGGTGGCGAACCTGGAGTCCTCGCCACGGGTCACGATCGAGTCCCCGACCGAGTTCTTCAGCGCCGCCGAGGACGAGTACCGCGAGCACGCGCCGGTCTGGTCCGGTGAGCTCTACCTGGAGATCCACCGGGCGACGTACACCTCGCAGGCCAAGACCAAGCAGGGCAACCGGCGCAGCGAGCACCTGCTCCGCGAGGCCGAGCTGTGGTCCGCGGCGGCCGTGGTGGCGGGCAAGCTGGACGCGTACCCGTACGAGGACCTGGACCGGATCTGGAAGGCCGTGCTGCTGAACCAGTTCCACGACATCCTCCCGGGCTCCTCGATCTCGTGGGTGCACCGCGAGGCCGAGGCGACGTACGCCCGGCTGGCCGAGGAGCTCGAGGCGATCATCGCCAAGGCACAGCAGGCGCTGGCCGGCGACGGTTCCGCGCAGATCGTCTTCAACGCGGCCCCGCACGGCCGCAACGGCGTGGCCGGTCTCGGCGCCGGGATCGCGGCCGGTGAGGGTGCCGCGGCGTCGGTCGACGGCAACGTCCTCGACAACGGCCTGGTCCGGGTCACCGTCGACGAGCGCGGCCTGATCACGTCGCTGTACGACGTGGCCGCCGAGCGCGAGGTGATCGCCCCGGGCAGCGCGGGCAACCTGCTCCAGCTGCACGTGGACACCCCGAACCACTGGGACGCCTGGGACGTCGACTCGTTCTACAAGAACAACGTCCGCGACGTCACCGAGGTCGACTCGGTCGAGTTCAGCACCGTCGACGGGATCGCGACCGTCGTGGTCAAGCGGTCCTTCAACCGGTCCACGATCGTCCAGACGCTGCGGCTGCGGCCGGGCGCGAAGCGGGTCGACATCGAGACCACGGTCGACTGGCACGAGTCGGAGAAGTTCCTCAAGGCGGCGTACCCGGTGGACGTACACGCCGACCGGTCCGCCTCGGAGACCCAGTTCGGGCACATCTTCCGGCCGACCCACCAGAACACCTCGTGGGACGCGGCGAAGTTCGAGATCGCGGCGCACCGGTGGGTGCACGTCGGCGAGCCGGGGTACGGCGTGGCCGTGGTCAACGACTCGACCTACGGCCACGACATCAACCGGACCGCCCGCGACGACGGCGGCACCACCACGACGATCCGGACCTCGCTGATCCGGGCGCCGCGGTTCCCCGACCCGTTGACCGACCAGGGCGTGCACACCGTGAACCACGCACTGGTGGTCGGCGCCGGGATCCCCGAGGCGATCGAGGAGGGCTACCGGATCAACCTGCCGGAGCGGGTCGTCACTGGGGCCGAGGGCGCCGAGCCGATCGTTGCCATCAGCAACCCGAACGTCGTGGTCGAGGCGATCAAGCTGGCCGACGACCGGTCCGGGGACGTCGTGGTCCGGCTGTACGAGTCCGCCGGCGGCCGCGCTCGCGCGACCGTCACGCCGGGCTTCGCGGCCGCTGCGGTCACCGAGGTCGACCTGCTCGAGCGGCCGCTGGCCGACCGCGAGCTGACCGATGGCGGGGTCTCGTTCGAGCTCCGTCCGTTCCAGATCCTCACCCTGCGCTTCACCCGCGCCTAGCAACGCCCCCGCCGCCGAGCCCGCCTTCCTGGCCGGCCCGGCGGCGGGTGCACTTTGGTGGGTTGACCCACCGTGTTCAGGGTTGGCCCACGGCATTTTCGTGGGCCAACCCTGCAGTTCAGGGGTTAACCCACCAAACGCCCGCAGGTCACCTCGGCGACGTACGGTGGTGGGGCCGTCTGCTCGGGAGGTGCCGATGACCCCAACGCCCTTGCTGGGTTCGCGCACGCTCGACCGTCGGACGGCACGGACCCTGCCGCCGGGACCACGGTGGCCGACGCTGGTCCAGACCGTGCTGTTCGCGAGTCACCGCAAGACGTTCTTCCCGCGGATGCGAGCGCGGTACGGCGACGTCTTCACGATCCGCCTGGTCCCGTCGAGCCGGGTCGTGGTCGTGCTGAGCCGGCCCGAGCACATGCACGAGGTGTTCCGGACCGCGCCGTCGGTGATGCACGCGGGCGAGGGCAACACGGTGCTGCGGCCGATCATGGGCGACCATTCGCTGCTGCTGATCGACGACGAGGACCATGCCCGGATGCGGCGGCAGCTGATGCCCGCGTTCCTCGGCAACGCGCTGCGCGGGTACGCGGACATGATCGGCGAACTGGCCCGGGCGGACGTGGCGAAGTGGCCGGTCGGGGTGCCGTTCCGGCTGCACGACCGGATGCGCGATCTCACCCTCGAGGTGATCCTCCAGGTGGTCTTCGGCGTGACCGACTCCGACCGGCTGGCCGAGCTGCGCCCGCTGGTCGACAAGGTGGTGTCGGTCTCCCCGGTGATCATGCTCGGCGGCTTCTATCCACGGCTGCTCCGCTTCCCACCGTGGCGCACCTACCTCGACGTGCAACGCCGCGTCGACGAGATCCTGTACGCCGAGATCGCGGCCCGCCGCAAGAACCTTGCCGGACGCAACGACGTACTCAGCCGCCTGCTGGCCGCCGGTACCTGGTCCGACACCGAACTCCGCGACCAGCTGGTCACCCTCCTCCTGGCCGGCCACGAAACCACCGCAACCGGTCTGGCCTGGGCCTTTCACGAACTCGCCCGCCGCCCCGAAGAACTCCGAGCCGCCCAACGCGCCGCCGACGAGGGCGACGACGCAAGACTGGAAGCGATCACCAAGGAGGCTCTCCGGCTCCACCCGGTCGTGTACCAGGTCGGCCGCCGCGTCACCGAGACGGTGGAAATCGCCGGCTACCGCCTCCCCCGCGGGACCACGATCATGCCGGCGATGGGCCTCCTGCACGCCGACAACGCCCACTACCCGGAGCCCACCGAGTTCCGCCCGGACCGCTTCCTGTCCGACAACCCCCCGTCCCCCTCGACCTGGCTCCCTTTCGGCGGAGGAGCCCGCCGCTGCATAGGAGCCGGCTTCTCCCTCCTCGAAGCCACCGAGATCCTCCGAGCCGCCCTTACCCACTACACCCTCCGCCCCACCACCCCAACCCCAGAAAAACCCAAACCCCGCAACGTAACCCTCGTCCCCTCCCAAGGCTGCACAGTCACAGCCACACCCCGCTAACCCGGGAAACTTGCAGCCCGGGGCACAGGCAGTGCATCCCGGCAGCGCGGTGCGGACGGCGTCGCGGGGACAGGCAGTGCGTACGGCCGCGCGGGTACAGGCGGTGCGTCCCGGCAACGCGGTGCGGACGGCGCCTACGGCAGCGCGGGTACAGGCTGCGCCTTCCGGCAACGCTGGTACTAGCGGCCGGGAGCGAACAGCTCGTACAGGCTGCGGGGACCGGCAGCGCGGCCAAGGCTGCCGGGACCGGGAGCGCGGGTGCGGGCGGCGGGGAGTGGTGGTGGTGAGCGGCGGAGCCGACTACTCGGGGCAGCCGGCCGCCGCCTCGCCTCAACTGCTTCCACCCGCCCCGGGCACTCAGCGGTGGGCCGAGTGGGTTGGTGGCGGGTGGAAGCTACCCCAGGCGGCACGTGGAGTCACCGCGAGCGGACGTACCCCGGCGGTCGAGGTGCGCGATTCAGAATCCGAAATCAGTCCTCGAGGTCGCCGACATCACCCAGGTCCACGTCGCGGACGTCCTGCAGGTCGGTTTCGTCTTCGTTGTCCAACTCGAACGGCTCGTCGTCCTCGACCACATGGACCGCTGCTTCTTCCGCGCTCGCCGCCGCGCCGTCGAAGCCGACGTCCTCGGCGATCAGCTCTTCTTCCTCGTCCTCGTGCGCGCCTTCGTCCGGCGCGACCAGCCGGCCGGAGCGTTCGGTCCCGACCTCGGGGCCGCCGACGTTCTCACCGTCCTCGGCGTACGGGTCGACGTCCGGCTCCTCCTGCGCGATCCGCTGGTCCAGCGACTCACCCTGCAACGCCTCGTCCGCGGTGTTGCCGAATCCTTCGCCCGCGGACCACTTCTCCGGCGGCGAGTACCCCTCGTCCAGCAGGTCGTCCACCCCACGGTCGTTCAGGGTGTCCTCCGGCTGCAACTGATCCTCGTCGTCGACGCTGTAGCTGCCGTAGTCCTCGCGGTTGTTCTCGGTCATGGGACCACACTGGCGGTCCGCCCGGGCCGAATCAAGGCAGAGCGTGGCCGGGTCCGCCATCATGGTGGGGTGGACCCGGTCAGGCTGACGCTGGAGCAGTTGCGGGAGTTGCGCGACGACATCGCCCCCGGGGCGGCCCGCCGGTCCAGGGCGTCGGTCCAGCGCCGGGTCGAACGCTGGCAGAACCGAATCTTCTTCATCACCCAGTGCGCGCTCGCCGCCGGTGTCGCCTGGGCACTGGCCCGGTACGTGGTCGGCCACCAGCAGCCGTTCTTCGCGCCGGTCGCCGCGATGGTCTGCCTCGGGTTCAGCTACGGGCAGCGGTTGCGCCGGGTCGCCGAGGTGATGGTCGGGGTCGCGGTCGGGGTGCTCGTCGGCGACCTGTTCGTGAAACTGTTCGGTACCGGCGTGGTCCAGATCGTGGTCGTGATCGCGCTGGCGATGAGCATCGCGGTCCTGCTCGGCGCCGGCAACCTGATGACCACCCAGGCCGGCGTCCAGGCCGCGATCGTGACCACCCTGCTCCCCGATCCGGGCGCCGGGTTCAGCCGCTGGCTGGACGCGGTCCTCGGCGGCGTGGTCGCGCTGGCCGCCGCCACGATCGCCCCGGCCGCCGCGATTCGACGCCCACGGCAACAAGCGGCGGACGTACTGAACGAGCTCTCCGCGATCCTGATCGAGACCGCCGACGGCCTCCGCGCGGCCGACGAGGACGCGGTCACCGACGCCCTCCGCCGCGCCCGCGCCAGCGAGTCGATGCTGGACGACCTCCGCAGCGCCGCCGACGAGGGCGTCGCCGTGGTCCGGCTCTCCCCGTTCCGCCGGCGCCATCGCGGCCGCGTCCACCAGATCGCGAACCTGGTCGTCCCGCTCGACCGCGCGATCCGGAACATCCGCGTCCTGGTCCGCCGCTGCGCCGTCTCGGTCTGGCGCGGCGAGAAGATGCCCACGGAGTTCCCCGACCTGCTCGAACGCCTCGCCGACGGCACCCGCCTGATCGCCGAGTCGCTCTTCGAACCGCACGCCGACGTCGCCGCCCACCGCGTCCTCGGCGAACTCGGCCGCCGCACCGCGGAGCTGCCGATCCCCGGTTCGCTGTCCGCGGTCGTGGTGCTCGGCCAGATCCGCTCCACCATCGTCGACCTGCTCGAACTGACCGGCACCTCGTACGAGGAGGCCCGCACCCTGGTACCGCTGCGGGCCGACGGCCTGGATGAGAACTAGCTCACACCAAGAAATTCTTCCGGATCTTCGTCATAACCACCCACCCGGTGCGTCTCACCGGCATGACGATCCACCGACTGATGGCAGCCCTGGCCGGCGAACAGGGCACCGTGCGCGGCGAGGACGAGCCCGCCGCCACCCCCACCGACGACCGGTACGACGCCGCCGCCGAGCACTAGCTCAAGGCGCGACCGGACGGACGGGTCCGGCGGCGCACCCGAACGGTCTTCCCCACCGAGGTAGACCGCACGGAAGCTCGCGAACCGCAAGAGGCGCCCCAGCGAGGCGCCGCCGAACCCGTCGAGTGCACCGCCACAGCGGTAGCACCAAACCACCCGCCGGCTGTCCTGACGCCGCTTGCGCGAGGCTCAGGCCAGCCGGCCGGGTGGTTTCTTGGTGTTCAGGGCCACTAGAAGTCCACTTCGATCTCGGTGGTGACCGAGTTGGCGATGAAGCATTCTTCGTGGGCGAGGTGGTGGATCTTCGCCAGCACCTCGCGGTCGGGTTCGGGGCCGGCGAAGGTGATCTTGGGGTGGAGCGTGACTTTGGTGATCGCGAGTTTGCCGCGCTCGTTCGGGGTCATCACGCCGACGGCGTGGTCGTCGTAGGTGTCGACCACGATCCGCTTCTTCGCCGCGATCGACAGGAACGTCAGCATGTGGCACGACGACAACGCCGCCACGAAGGCTTCCTCCGGGTCCACCGGCGCCGGCGTCCCCAGGTACTTCGGGTTCGCCGACGCCGGGACGGTCACGCCGCCGTCGAAGCGCCAGTCGTGGTCGCGGCTGTAGGTCTGGTAGGTGAACTCGTGCTCACCGCGGCTCCAGCTGACGTCGACCACGTGCTCCGACATGCGCGCTACCTCTCCGAGACGTTGCCCCTGCACCACGCGGGGGATGCGACAGGGTTGCATCGTACGGCGGCGTCGCCCGGCAGCTTCGCGACGAAGTCACGGTCGTACCGCGCGGCCATCCCGGCGACCGGGAAGTCGGTGGTGACCCACTGGGCGCCGCTCGCCAGCGCGATGCCGACGCGGCTGGTCTCGTTGTTCAGCACGGTGGACATCGGCTCGTCGGAGCGGGTCCGGACCAGGTACCCCTTGCGGACGAGGCGCTGGATCTCGGCCTGGTTGGTACCGCGGGGATCGTTGACCATGGTGACCGCGGCATCGGGCTGGCCCTCGGGGCCGCGGGTGAACACGGCGCGGCCTTCGAGGTTCGGCTTGCCGGCCCGGTAGAGGTCGCGGATCTGGCCCTCGCCGCCGTTGTCGAAGTAGAACATCACCTTGCCGCGCGCCTGCGCCAGCGTCGGCCAGCCCTTGGTCAGCACGGACTGCTCCAGCGTCAGGCCGGGCCGGCGGACGTCGTCGGGCGAGAGCAGCTGCTGCTCGGAGAAGACGGACCGGATCTCGGTGTCGACGCTGTTCAGGTTGGCCAGATCCCACGGCGGGGCCTCGACTCCGCCGGCGGCGACGATCCGCGGGTCGGACTGCTTGAGCTCCAACTGAATGGTCACCGGGGCGTGGTTCGGGTTGGCGTCGGACCAGGCCTTCACCTGACCCAGGCAGAGGACGAAGCTGCGGCAGGTGGTGTTGTAGTCGAAGTCGGCGATGTGCAGGACCTTGATCCCGGGCCGGGCCAGCGCCGGGTCGGTCAGCGGGCCCTGGCCGGTGAGCTTGCGGATCAGCGGGTACGTGTAGAGGCCGCCGTCGGGGTCCGGGAACAGGTCGAGCTCGAGCGCCCGGACGTTCTGGTCCCCGAGTTGCTGCGGGATCGACGCGTGCGAGTACCAGAGGTTGCCCGCGTTCGGGTCCTGCGCCTGCTGCACCTGCTTCTCGGCGGCGCCGAGCTCCCGGTGGTACGAGTTGTGCGCGCCGATCGTCTGGACCTGGTTCAGCCGCGGCCCCGCATCGGTCCGGGCCTCGGTGGCGGGCGCGGCCCGATCGGGCACCCCGGTGGTCAGGGCCGTACCGGCGAGGCCCGCGGCGGCGACCGCGACGGACACGAGTCCGGCGGTCAGTTTGCTGCTGATCCGCATGGTTGGTGTTCCCCTCTTCCGACTGTGGGCGGTGGTAGCGGTGCCGATTCTCGCGCCGCCGAGGTCACCGTGAGGAGGATCCAAGCTGTCATCGAATTGAACGGGTTCGGATGGCAACGTTGTCCCCCCGCGGCGGGCACAATGGCCCTATGGTCTCCACTTCTGCGAGCGAGGAGGCGGGAGCGTACCCGCTGCGCCGGACGCCGACCCAGGACCGGGCGAACCGGCAGGTCGAGCGCATCCTCGACGCGGCCTGCGCCGAGGTGGTCGAGCGCGGGTACGACGCGGCCTCCACCAGCAGCATCGCCAAGCGCGCGGAGATCGCGGTCGGCAGTGTGTACCGCTACTTCCCGGACAAGCGGACCCTGATCCAGGCGATCGAGCGGCGCAACCAGCACCGGTACACCGAGGCCGTCCGGGCCCGGCTGGCGGACGTGCAGGACTGGCGGCAGGCGGTCGAGGTGACGCTGGAAACCTTCCGGGAGATGCACCGGACCGACCCGGGGTTCCGGGCCGTGGTGCTGAGTGGGCTGGGCGATCCGGAGCTGGAGGCGACGCCCGGCGAGTTCGACGACCAGCACGCCGGCGAGTTCGCCGAGTTGCTGAGCCGGCGGTTCGGGGCCGAGGACAGCAAGGATTTCCGGCTCACGGTGACGTTGACGATCACGATGGGCGAGGCGCTCGCGCACCTGGCCGACCGGCTGCCCGACGAGGACGCCGAGCGGGTGCTGTCGCACGGGCTGCCGACCCTGCACCGGTTGCTGGAGCCGTACCTTTCCTGAGGCTCCGTGGGCACAGGGCCGGAAATCAGCAGATCCCCCGCCGGCTGTGGCGAGGGCAGTGCTCGAAGAAAGGGCCTACGGCAGCGGGACCGGTGGTGACGAACTCGGTCCCAGCTGCGGCCAGTGGCTGACCCGCCCCGCGATGCGGGCCTGCCGCGGTGACCGGACGTCGTAACTGACGATCACCCGGTCGTCCAGCGCGTACAGATTCCTGCTTGCTACCGGCAGCCGGCGGTGGACCTCGAACGGTCCCTCACCGCGCCGCGTGTAGTACTCGACGGTGATCTCGACGTACTCCGCCGGGACACCTCCGTCCAGCTGACCACGGACCGGTCCACGAACCCGGACCACGCGTCCCGCGGTCTTCTCCTCCCCGTCACCGCGACGCCGCCTGGCGCCCGCGGTCACGTCAGCCACGATGCATGCCGCGACCAGCAGCACCAGGCCGAACCCACCGAGAACAATGAAGGTCAACATGGCACTCACCCCCGACGCGCCGCCCGCGGGAGGCGCGGTCGTTGTCGGATACAACTTGCGCGGCCCTCGCCGCACAACGGTGAGACGCCAGGACGAGGAGGTCGGTTCCCACGTCCTGACAAAGATTTGGTGACAGGCGTCAGTGCATCCCGAACTCGTACCGCGCGGGGACCGGCCGGTCCGTGCCAAGCTGCTCCTGGGTCTGCCGCCAGTACTCCGCGAGCGGGTTCGCGCCTTCCCGGACGGTGGCCAGGTCGATCCCCTCGTCGAGCAGCTTCTCCGCGTCGGTGGCCTGCCCGGTCACCAGCAGGTACCGGACCCGGGCCAGCCGGATCCGCGGATCGGCGGCCACCTCGGCCGGGAGCCGGTCCAGGATCCGCCCGGCGGTGCCGAGGTCCACGTCGAGCGCCGCGTTCACCGCCTCGATCGCGAGCGGTGCCACCTCGGGAGCCAGTTCCACCGCGCGAACGTAGGCGGCCAGATCGGACGTGGTCGTCGCGAGGTTCCGCAGCGCCCACGGGTTGTCGCCGGACTTCTGCCAGGCGTCGATCGCGCCCGCTTCGTCACCGTGGTACCAGCGGACGACGCCTCGGTGGTACCAGACAAGCCAGTTGTCCTCGGCCCCTTCGAGCAGGTCGTTCCACGCCACCAACGTCCCGTCCGGCGTACCAGCGTCATCCGCGAGTTGCCCGTCGAGCAGCGGCAACCAAGCGCGTTCCCGCTCACCCATGGTCTCCGAGGGAAATGGCGTACCCGACGACACCGACCAGCCGGTCCGCCTGAGCTCCAACGCGCCCCAGCCTGATCCGCGGAACAACGGCTCCCCCGGCTCCGCGTCCGCGATCGTCGCCCACTCGCGTTCACGCTCACCGAGGTCGCCGACCAGGCCGCCCACCGCGGTACCGGCCCCGGCGCGAGCGTCGCCCCACTCGCCGTGCGCGATCGCGGGATCCAGCGACAGCCGGCCGTACGCCTCCAGCCAGGTCCAGCTGGTTGCGCCAGGCAACTTCAGGTGCTCCATCTGGGTCCGGGCCAGGCCGGCCTGGATCTCGCAGTACCCGGGTCCGCTCAGCCCGGGCGACAACCAGTCCTGCCAGTTCCGCCCACCCTGGCCCTCACCCCAGACGAACAACTTCCGCCCGCGCAGCCGCTGCGTCGAGGCCTGCACCAGACCGTTGCCCTCAGCATCGAGCGCCGCGATCCACGGGGCCTCGCCCGGTTCCGGCTCGAAGAAGAAGTCGACCGCCCGGCCGTGCCGCATCGGGTACGTCAGGTCGATCCCGTCGTACTCCGGGACGCCGACCAGCGCCAGCCCACGGTCGTACCCGAACCGCCAGGCCTGGTCCGTTGGAGCCACGACCCGGGTCCCCTCCGACTGCTCGACGGCGATGTTCGACCACCAGTACGCCGGGACCACGTCGGAGGACGGGTTCTGGATCCGCGCGCCGACGTACAGCAGCTCCGAGTCGGCCGGGAGCCAGAAGTCGAGCTGGACGACCAGGTTCCGGGTGCGCTCCCACTCCCAGAGGCGGAGGACCGGGGTGCCGTCGGGTCCGTCGACGCGGGCCGCGTGCATCGGTGAGCAGGTCCCTGTCCAGTGGCCGGTGCTGCCGAGGTTCCACTCGACGCCACCCGCGAACCAGGCGTTCCGCAGGGCGAGGTTCGCCGGCTGGAGGACCGGATTGCGGTAGAGCAGTTCCTGGCCGCTCGCCTTGTGCACGAGCGAGTACAGCCGGCCACCGAGGCTCGGCAGGACGGTCGCCCGGACGTGGTCGTTCTCGAGCACGAGGGACGGCAGCGCCTGGTCCACGAGCTCGCGGTCGTACCCGTCCTGGTCGAGGCACGGGAGCATGCTGCGCAGACCGCCGTACCGGATGTTCTCGGCCAGGTCGGCGGGGAGGGCGTCCAGGTTCTCGACCCGGTGCAGCTCCTGCTGGCTGCGCAGTGGCGGCAGCGGGTTCTCCTCCCCGAGCGAGGCGGCGGGCAGGACCAGATCGTGCGCGGAAAGGGTCGTCACGAGGACAATTCTTGCAACTCTGCGCAGGTCCCGTCCACGGGTGGGGTTGTCCGCTATACATGGACGACCGAGGCGCGCAGAGGGGACTGGCGATGGACGCGGACGTGATCGTTGTCGGAGCGGGGCTGGCCGGGCTGGCCGCGACGGCGGAGCTGGCCGACGCCGGCAAGAAGGTACTGCTGCTCGACCAGGAGCCGGAGACCTCGCTCGGCGGCCAGGCGTACTGGTCCTTCGGCGGGCTGCTGTTCGTCGACTCGCCGGAGCAGCGCCGGATGGGGATCCGGGACTCCCGCGACCTCGCTCTGCAGGACTGGCTCGGCTCGGCCGGGTTCGACCGGCTGGACGACGAGGACAGCTGGTCCCGGCGCTGGGCCGAGGCGTACGTCGACTTCGCCGCCGGGGAGAAGCGCGCGTGGTTGCACGCCCAGGGAGTCCGCTTCTTCCCGGTGGTCGGCTGGGCCGAGCGCGGTGGGTACCTCGCCGACGGCCACGGGAACTCGGTGCCCCGGTTCCACATCACCTGGGGGACCGGGCCGGGGCTGGTCGCACCGTTCGAGCGGCGGGTCCGCGAGGCGGTGGCGAACGGGCTGGTCGAGCTGCGGTTCCGGCATCGGGTCGACGAGCTGACCGTCACCGGCGGCACGGTCGACGGGGTCGCCGGGAAGGTCCTCGAGCCGAGCGACGTGGCCCGTGGGGCCGCGAGTTCGCGCGAGGAGACGGGGGACTTCGCGCTGACGGCGCAGGCCGTCATCGTCACCTCCGGCGGGATCGGCGGGAACCACGACCTGGTCCGCGAGCAGTGGCCGGCCCGGATGGGCAAGCCGCCGGCGAACCTGATCTCCGGCGTCCCCGCGCACGTGGACGGCCGGATGCTGGCGATCACCGAGGCGGCCGGCGGCCGGTACGTGAACCGGGACCGGATGTGGCACTACACCGAGGGCATCCGGAACTGGGACCCGATCTGGCCGTTGCACGGGATCCGGATCCTGCCCGGGCCGTCGTCGCTCTGGTTCGATGCCACCGGCAAGCGTCTCCCGGTGCCGCTGTTCCCGGGCTTCGACACCCTCGGAACGCTCGAACACATCGTCGCGACCGGGTACGACTACAGCTGGTTCGTGCTGACCCAGAAGATCGTGGAGAAGGAGTTCGCGCTGTCCGGGCAGGAGCAGAACCCGGACCTCACCGGCAAGGACGTCAAGGGGGTCCTCGGCCGGGCCCGCGGTGGTGCGACGGCGCCGGTGCAGGCGTTCCTGGACAAGGGCGCCGACTTCGTCGTCCGGGACAACCTCGCCGACCTGGTCCGCGGGATGAACCACGTGGCCGGTGCGGACCTGATCGACGCGGCCGGCCTGGAGCGGCAGATCGTCGCCCGGGACCGCGAGCTCGACAACGCGTTCACCAAGGACCTGCAGGTCACCGCGTTGCGGGGTGCTCGCAACTACCGCGGCGACAAGCTGATCCGGGTCGCGCCGCCGCACCGGATCCTCGATCCGAAGGCGGGACCGCTGATCGCGGTGAAGCTGAACATCCTCACCCGCAAGTCGCTCGGCGGCCTGCAGACCGATCTGGACTCCCGGGTCCTGCGCGCGGACGGCAGCCCGCTGCCCGGGGTGTACGCGGCCGGCGAGGTCGCGGGCTTCGGCGGCGGCGGCGTGCACGGGTACCGCTCGCTGGAAGGCACCTTCCTCGGCGGCTGCCTCTTCTCCGGCCGCACCGCCGGCCGAGCCGCCGCCAAAGCCACCAGCTGACCACCGCTCGCCCGCAGCCTTGCGGGCCTCGGCGGCCCGCGCACACGGTCGCGCCATCGAGCGGGCGTCGGGCGGTGTTGTGCGGGCCTATTCGGTGGGGGTTGGTTGTGTGGTCCGATCCTCTGGGGCGGCGACGAGTCCGGCTCTTAGCCTGGCGCGCAGCCGACCCCGGAGGTTCACCGATGCGCCGTCCGCTCAGCCGTTTCAGCCTCGCCCTCGCCGTCACCGCGCTGCTCACCGGTGCGCTCGTACCCGCCGCCGACGCGCACGGTTGTCCGCGGATTCGAGTACCCGGCGCGCAGTACCAGGAGGTCGCCTGTCTGGCTGACCTGACCACGGCCGGTACCGTCGCCTCCGGGCACACGAATCCGGCCGACTACGCGGGCCTGACGCATGCGGGGCTCCCCCAGCAGAGCGGCGTCCCCGGGATCCAGATCGACGGCTACTTCCCCGACACCTCGACCACGAACACCAATCACGGCTGGAACCACGACTCCCAGTTCGTGCTCCGGCTGCCGGCCCGGTGGAACGGCGGCCTTGTCGTCACCGGTTCGCCCGGCGTGCGCGCGCAGTACGCGAACGACCGGGCGATCTCCGACTACGTGCTCTCCCGCGGGTACGCGTTCGCGGCGACGGACAAGGGGAACACCGGCGCCGAGTTCCATCGGGACGGCGTCCGGCCCGGCGACGCGATCGTGGAGTGGAACCAGCGCACCACCCAGCTCGCCCGGGCCGCCCGCGCGGTCGTTGCCCAGCGCTACGGCCGGGCGCCGCGCGAGGTGGTCGCCGCCGGCCTCTCGAACGGCGGCTACCTGGTCCGCTGGCAACTGGAGAACCACCCCGAGCTGTACACCCGTGGCGTCGACCTGGAGGGCACGCTGTGGAGCGCCGACGGGTCGAACGTGCTGACGTTCCTGCCGCCGGCCATCAGGGGCTACGAGCAACAATCACCCGCGCGGATCGTCGCGGCCGGCTTCGATCCCCGGTCGGACTTCCTCTGGGACTACCACTACGCGGTCTACTGGAAGCTGACCCAGCGCATCTACGCGGCCGAGCTCGACCCGACGTACACCGGCCCCGAGAGCGCGTACGACTACGCGTCCAGGCCGCAAGCCCAGAAGGCGGTCCGCCGGATCGCGTTGACCGGCAGGATCGGCCGCCCGCTGGTCACGATCCACGGCACGTACGACAGCCTGCTGCCGATCACCAAGGACTCCGACGAGTACGCCGCGATGGCGCGCCGGGCGGGCCGCTCCAGCCTGTTGGAGTACCAGCGGGTCGAGGCAGGCAACCACGTCGACGGCCTCGTCGACACCCACCCCGACCAGCTGGTCCCCCTGGTTCCCTTGCTGCAAAGGGAAATCGCGCGTTAGAACACCATGGTCAGGAGGTCGGCGAAGAGTTCCTGTTCGTCGATCTCCAGACCGCGGTTGGTGAACCAGGTCGCCATGTTGTGGCAGTCCCGGAGCAGGAACTCCATCCCCTTCGGGTTGCCGACGACGTCGATCACCTGCGGCAGGTCGATCATCACGATCCGCTCGCCCTGCGCCAGCACGTTGTACGGCGACAGGTCTCCGTGGGCCAACCCCGCCCTGGCCAACTCGCGCATCGCGCCGCGCAACTGCTCGAAGTACGTCCCGAGCAGCGCCTTGTCCGGCCGGACCTGGGCGAGCCGGGGCGCGGCACCGCCCGCACCGTCGTCGATGAACTCCATCAGCAGTTCGGTGCCGTCCACCTGGACCGGGTACGGCACCGGGACGCCCGCCTTCCAAAGCCGGCAGAGCGCATCCCATTCGGCGTACGCCCACTGCCCCGCGGCGACACTGCGGCCGTGCGAGGTCTTCTTCGCCATCGCCCGGCTGTCGCGGCTGTTGCGGGTCCGGCGGCCCTCGACGTACGCCGTGCTGCGGTGGAAGGACCGGTGTTCCTCGGTGCGGTACCGCTTGGCGGCGAGCAGCGAGGACTTGGCCGGGTTGTCGCCGATGGCTTCGACGGCCCGTTCGACCAGGAAGACGTCGGCTTCCTTGCCGGTTTTGAGGACGCCGAGCTCGGTGTCGATCGCGGCCTGTTCCGTCACGACCCAGTCGGGTCGTGGATCCGGGCCGCGAGAACCGCGCTCGACGTCCAGCCAGGTGGTCCAGCGCTGATCCGGTCCGAGCTGCTCCTCGACCTCGTGGAACTTGAAGACGAACGCGTCGGCGGGATCGGGCTGGGAGTCGTCGCCGCTGAGCTCGGCCCAGCGCGCGGCGAGGTCAGCGGATTCGGTGTCGGTACGAAAGACGTCGGAAGACATCGGGAGTGCTCCTGAACGGTGAGGTGGGACTGACGCGGACACGCCGCAGCACAGTGATGGCCATCCGTCAGCCCTCCTTAGGTCCAGGCGGCACTCGTCGCCGCGCAGTTCTCCCAAAGGATGCCCACCCCACCAGGGCACCGCAACCGAATTACCGGAACTGCGATCGCGCGGTCGGCCGGAGCCGGAGTTCCTGCACAGGCGCGACCGAACGGCGGTCCAGTTCGGGGGCGATCCTCTCCCGCCACAGCACCGACTCCGCGAGCGCCCGCCGATGCGCGTCGTACCGAGCGTCGTCGCCGAACACCGCGAACCACGCGAGGACGGTCTCGTCCCGCAACGGCAGGGCGGGGAAGTTGTTCGCCGCCGGCAACGTCTCGAAGACCGCGACCGGAGCGGCCCCCGTCTCGGCCAGGATCGGCACGACCTCGGCCGCGAACCAGCCGGCGAATCCGTCGTCGAGCGAGCCCCGGTGGTACACGGCTCCGACGACCACCGAGCCGGGGACATCGGTCGTACCGATCGGCGGCCGCGGCGCGTCAACGGCCGGATACCCGGGTCCGAGCTCGATCGGCCGGAGCAGCAGGGCGTTGTCGGAGTCGAGCATCGTGGCGTTCGCTTCGCCACCGCGCTCCTTCCAGACCGGGCCGGAGTAGAAGCTGCTCAGCGCCTCACCCCGCGTCGGCAGATCAGGGAATCCGCGGAACCAGACGAACCGGTCCGGGTCGTCGAGATCGCGGAACTGCCCGGCGACGTGCATGCCGTACTGCTCCTGCCCCTCGACGAACGCCTCGTCGAAGACCCGGATCAGGTCGTCCCGACGGCCGGGATGCAGGGTGTACTGGCGCAGGTCGACGACGGCACAGCAGTTCTCTCGCATCTGCCCAGTCAAGCCGGGAAACCTGACACCGCCTGTCAGTGATGGGATCCGGGGCCCGGACGCGACCGGAGGCCGCAGCGATCCGCTGCGGCCTCCGGTTCCGGTCTTACCAGGTCAGGTGAAGATGCTGACGCCGCCGGGCCCCACCAGCAGGCCCACGATGATCAGGACAGCACCCCAGAGCAGCTGTCCACGCACCAGCGACACAATTCCTGCGATGACGAGGATCGCCGCGATGATCCAGAGCACCAGGCCCATGGTCGTTCCCTTCTCGACTGGCCGGGCGGGTACGCCCGACGGCCTCTTTCCCCGTGCGTCGGCGGTGGTTCCGCCGACCCATCCGGTGCCCCGCCGGAGTCGGCGCAAACGCCTTGTGGAGGGACGAAAACAGCCACCGATCGAGCACACAAAGTAAGCGCCGGGGACGCATACCGAGAGCGCCGCGGGGCACCGGGCCCGGCGTACCCACTCCGCGATTCCGATCCTGAGGAGACGACGTGAAGATCGGCTATTTCCTGTCCTCCGAGGAGTACTCGCCGGCGCAGCTGATCGAGCAGGCGCGGCTGGCCGAGGAGGCCGGTTTCGACGCGCTGTGGATCAGCGACCACTACCACCCGTGGAACGACGAACAGGGCGAGAGCGCGTTCGTCTGGTCCACGCTCGGCGCGATCGCCCAGGTCTGTGAACTCCCGGTCACCACCGCTGTCACCTGTCCCACGGTTCGCATCCATCCGGCCGTGATCGCGCAGGCCGCCGCGACCAGCGCGGTACTGCTGAACGGACGCTTCCAGCTCGGGGTGGGGACCGGGGAGGCGCTCAACGAGCACATCTTCGGCGGCCCCTGGCCGACCGTGGACGTCCGCCTGGAAATGCTCGAGGAGGCGGTCGAGATCATGCGCCGGCTCTGGACCGAGGACGGTTTCGTCTCGCACCGCGGCAAGCACTACACCGTCGACACCGCACGGATCTACACCAGGCCGGACACACCGCTGCCCGTCTACATGTCCGGCTTCGGCCCGCAGGCGACCGACGTCGCCGCGCGGATCGCCGACGGGTACATGACGACGTCGCCGGACCGGGACCTGCTGGAGCGGTTTCGCGCGAACGGCGGTGGCGACAAGCCCACCCAGGCAGGCTTCAAGGTCAGCTACGCCCCCACCGAGGCGGAGGGTGTCGAGCAGGCCCATCGCATCTGGGCGAATTCGGGGCTGCCGGGCGAACTGGCCCAGGTCCTGCCGTCACCCCGGCACTTCGAACAGGCCAGCCAGTTGGTGACGAAGGACTCGACCGCCGAGTCGGTCACCTGTGGCCCGAAGGCGGACGCCCACGTCGCGGCGTTCCAGCCGTACGTCGAGGCCGGCTTCGACGAGATCTACGTGGCGAACATCGGCCCGCACTCGGTCGACATGATGAACCTCTACCGCACCGAGGTCCTGCCCGAACTCCGCCGGTCACTGACCTAGCACCTCGGCCGCTGTGCGGAGGTCGGTGACGAAGAGCTCGAAGTCGCGGCGGTACTCGCGGGAGCGGACCACCGAGGACGGGTGAACGGTCGGGATCGCCGGGGTGCCGTCGGGGAGGTCGACGCGTTCGCCACGGTGCTGGGTGACCCGGAAGTCGGGACCGAGCAACGTACGGGCCGCGACGGCGCCGAGGACGACGACGAGTTCGGGCCGGACGATCGCCCGCTCGGCGTCCAACCAGGGGCTGCAGGCAACGATCTGTCCGGTCGACGGGGTCTTGTGGATCCGGCGTTTGCCGCGCGGCTCGAACCGGAAGTGCTTCACCGCGTTCGTCAGGAAGACGTCCTTCCGCTCGATCCCGGCCGCCTCGAGTGCCTTGTCCAGCAGCCGCCCGGCCGGTCCGACGAACACGTGGCCCGCCTTGTCCTCGACGTCACCCGGCTGTTCGCCGACCAGCATCATCCGCGCCCGGACGGGGCCTTCACCGGGGACGACCTGTTCGGCGTCCTCCCAGAGATCGCAACCACGGCAGGTAGGCAGCGCGGTACGGACGGCCCGCATGCCACCGCTTTCCGGGATCCACTCGCGCGCGCCCGCGTACTTGGTCATGCTCCGCCGGTTCCCGCGGGCGAGCGGCCGCACACGCACCGGATTCAAACAGCTGTAACAGCCTGGGGGTTGAATCGCGTGGGCAAGTCTGGTCTGGTGGAAGGCAAGTGGTTCAGCCTTGACGCCACGCCGATCGACACACGACGAGGTCCCTCCCGTGACGATCGCTCCTGTCCCCGCTGCCGATTCCAAGCAGCGCATCGCCGAAACCACCCAGGAACTGCTCGAACAGGCTGACGGCCAGCCCGACCCGCACCACCAGCAACTGCTCGACGAGGTGGTGATCCTCAACGCACCGATCGCCCGGTCGATCGCGTCCCGGTACCGCAGCAAGGGCGTGGACGCCGACGACCTGGAGCAGGTGGCGTACCTCGGCCTGGTCAAGGCCGCGAACGGGTACCGGCTGGACGCGTCGACGGCGTTCCTCGCGTACGCCGTCCCGACCATCCGCGGCGAGCTGAAGCGGTACTTCCGGGACTGCGCCTGGACCGTCCGGCCGCCGCGCCGGGTCCAGGAGATGCAGGGCAGCATCGCGGCCGCCGAGCCCGAGCTGACCCAGAAGCTCGGTCACCTCCCGACCGACTCCGAGACGGCCGAGGCCCTCGGGACCGACGCCGGCGAGATCGCCGAGGCGTCGTCGGTCCGGGCCTGCTTCAGTGCGCTGTCCCTGGACGCCCCGGGGACGGCCGAGACCGGGAGCACGTTGCTCGACACGGTCGCCGACGCCGAGTCGGGGTACGAGCTGGTCGAGAACGTGCACACCCTGGCGCCCGCGGTCGACGGTCTGGGCGACCGGGATCGCCGGATCCTCGAGCTGCGCTTCTGCAACGGCTACACGCAGGAGGAGATCGGCAACGAGCTCGGCGTCAGCCAGATGCAGGTCTCCCGCCTGCTCCGCGGCATCCTCGACCGGCTCCGCGCCGATCTCACCCGCGAGCTGCCGCCGAAGCGGTCCTGACCTCGCTCACGAAGGCCTCCCCCAGCGCCAGTTCCGGACCTCGGGGAGGTCTTCGCCGTACCGGGTGGTGTGCACGCGGTGCCGTACCCGCTGATCGGCGAGCCACTGACGAACGCTGACCGCCTTGGTCCGCAACGCCGGCACCCGGTCGATCACGTCCATCGCCAGGTGGTACCGGTCCAGGTTGTTCAGCACCACCATGTCGAACGGCGTGGTCGTGGTGCCCTCCTCGATGTACCCGCGGACGTGCAGGTTCTCATGGTTGCGCCGGCGGTAGGTCAGCCGGTGGATCAGCCAGGGATACCCGTGGTACGCGAAGATGACCGGCTTGTCGGTCGTGAACAGCGCGTCGAACTCCGGGTCGGGCAGCCCGTGCGGGTGCTCGGTCGAGTCCTGCAACCGCATCAGGTCGACCACGTTGACGACCCGGACCCGCAGGTCAGGAAGGTGCTCGCGGAGCAGGTCGACGGCCGCGAGCGTCTCCAACGTCGGCACGTCCCCCGCACACGCCATCACCACGTCCGGATCGCCCTCGTCGTTGCCGGCGAAGTCCCAGACGCCGATCCCGCGAGCGCAGTGCAACGCGGCCGCTTCCCAGTCCAGCCAGTTCGGCTGCGGTTGCTTGCCGGCGACAACGACATTGACGTAGTTCCGGGTCCGCAGGCAGTGGTCCATCGTGGACAGCAGCGTGTTCGTGTCCGGTGGCAGGTAGACCCGGACCACCTCGGCCTTCTTGTTCACGACGTGATCGATGAAGCCGGGATCCTGGTGCGAGAAGCCGTTGTGGTCCTGCCGCCAGACGTGCGACGTGAGCAGGTAGTTGAGCGACGGGATCGGCCGGCGCCAGTCCAGCCGGTTCACCGTCTTCAGCCACTTGGCGTGCTGGTTGACCATCGAGTCGACAATGTGCACGAACGCCTCGTACGACGAGAAGACCCCGTGCCGCCCGGTCAGCAGGTACCCCTCCAGCCAGCCCTGGCAGGTGTGCTCGCTGAGCATCTCCAGCACCCGGCCGTCGGGATCGAGGTGCAGATCGGTGTCCCGGCGGCCCGCGACCCAGGCCTTGCCGGTCACGTCGTACACCGCGCCCAGCCGGTTCGACTCGGTCTCGTCCGGTCCGACCAGCCGGAGGTTGCGGTGCTTCTCGTTCAGCCGGAACGCGTCCCGCAGGTACTGCCCGAACACCTTCGTCGGCTCACCGTCCTCGGCCCCGGGCGCCTTCACCGGGACGGCGTACTCGGCGGGCTCGGGGAGTTCGAGGTTGCGGGTGAGCAGGCCGCCGTTCGCATGCGGACTCGACCCCATCCGCAAGGACGGACGCGGGGCCAGCGCGAGCAACGACTCCACCGGGGTTCCGTTCTCGTCGAACAGCTCCTCCGGGTGGTAGCTGCGGAGCCAGTCCTCCAACTGCCGCAGGTGGTCCTCGTTCGTCCGGACCCCCGACAACGGCACCTGGTGCGAACGCCACGTGTCCTCGACCGGCTCACCGTCGACGGTGCGCGGCCCGGTCCACCCCTTCGGCGTCCGCAGCACGATCATCGGCCAGGCCGGCCGCGTCACCGGTTCGCCCTCCACCCGGGCCTCGACCTGGATCTCGCGGATCCGGTCCAGGCACTTGTCCACCGCGGCCGCCATCGCCTGATGGACCTCGACCGGATCCGACCCCTCCACCAGGTACGGCTCGTGCCCGACGCCGCGCAGCAACGCGGTCAGCTCGTCGTCACCGATCCGGGCCAGCAGGGCGGGATTGGCGATCTTGTAGCCGTTGAGGTGCAGGATCGGCAGGACGGCGCCGTCCCGCCGGGGATTCAGGAACTTGTTCGAGTGCCACGAGGTCGCCAACGGCCCCGTCTCCGCCTCGCCGTCCCCGACCACACAGGCGACCACGAGATCCGGGTTGTCCGCGGCCGCGCCGTACGCGTGACTGAGCGAGTATCCGAGTTCGCCGCCCTCGTTGATCGATCCGGGGACCTCCGGCGCCACGTGACTCGGGATCCCACCGGGGAACGAGAACTGCTTGAACAGCCGCGCCATCCCCGGCTCGTCCTGGGTGGTGTTCGGGTACGTCGCGGTCCAGCTGCCCTCCAGCCAGGTGTTCGCGACGATCGCCGGACCACCGTGCCCCGGCCCGATCACGGACATCATCGACAGCTCCCGCTGCCGGATCGCCCGGTTCAGGTGCACGTAGACCAGGTTCAGCCCCGGCGTCGTCCCCCAGTGCCCGAGCAACCGCGGCTTGACGTGCTCGGGCCGCAACGGCTCCTTGAGCAGCGGATTCGCGAGCAGGTAGATCTGCCCGACGGAGAGGTAGTTGGCGGCCCGCCAGTACGCGTCGAGCGCCTGCAACTCCTCGTCACTCAGCGGATGCCCGTCGACTCGCTCCACCCTCATCCCCTTCTACGGTTTGAGCAGGACCTTCACGGCGCCGTCCCGCTTCTGCTGGAACAGCTCGTACGCCTCGGGGCCGTCGGACAGCGGGACGTGATGGGTAGCGAAACCGTCGACGCCCAGCACGTCCTCGTCGTCGAGCAGCGGAAGGATCCGGTCCACCCAGCGGTGCACGTTCGCCTGCCCCATCCGCAGCTGGATCTGCTTGTCGAACACGGTCAGCATCGGCAGCGGGTCCGCCATCCCGCCGTACACCCCGGACAACGAGATGGTGCCGCCGCGGCGGACCAGGTCGATCGCGAGGTAGAGCGCCGCCAACTGGTCGACGCCGGCCGTCTCCATCACCTTGCGCTGCAACGCGTTCGGAAGCAACCCCGCCGCCTGCTGCAGGAACCGGGCCCTCGGCGACCCGTGCGCCTCCATCCCGACCGCGTCGATCACCGAGTCGGGCCCCCGCCCGTCGGTGAGATTGCGGACCGCGTCGGCGACGTCGTCGGAGTACTCGACCGTCTCGACCCCGTGATCGCGAGCGCGCTTGAGACGTTCGGGCACGAGGTCGACACCGATCACCCGGTATCCGCGATGCTGCGCGACGCGGGTGGCCATGTCCCCGATCGGGCCGAGTCCGAGGACCGCGACCGACCCGCCGTCCGGGACCCCGGCGTACTCGACCGCCTGCCAGGCCGTCGGCAACACGTCGGACAGGTAGACGAACCGGTCGTCGTCCGGCCCGTGCGGCACCTTGATCGGCCCGTACTGCGCCTGCGGCACGCGCAGGTACTCGGCCTGGCCGCCCGGCACCTGGCCGTAGAGCTTGGTGTAGCCGAACAACGCGGCGCCCATGCCCTGGTCCCGGACCTGGGTGGTCTCGCACTGCGTCTGCAGGTCCTGCTCGCACATGAAGCACGACCCGCAGGCGATCTGGAACGGCACCACGACCCGGTCACCCGGCGCGAGGTTGGTGATCCCGGATCCGACCTCCTCGACGATGCCCATCGGCTCGTGGCCGAGCACGTCACCGGGGTCGAGGAACGGGGCCATCACCTCGTACAGGTGCAGGTCGGACCCACAGACCCCGGTCGAGGTCACCCGGATTACGGCGTCGTTCGGCTCCTCGATCTTCGGATCCGGGACCTCGCCGTACTCGATCCTGCGCTTGCCTTGCCAGGTCAGTGCCTTCATATGCCCTCTCTCAGCGGCCGACCGCGTGCTCGAGCTCGGCCTTGGTCATCTTCGAGCGGCCCTTGACGTTCTTCTGCTTGGCCTCGTTGTAGAGCTGATCCCTGGTCCGGCCCTGCGAACCGCTGTGCGAGCGTTGCCCGCCGCGCTTGCTCGACGACATGTCGTGCGTCGAACTGCGGCTCGTCTGCTTGGCCTCGCCGGAACGGGCCCGCTCCTTGTTCACCGTACGGGCGGCGATCTCCTCAGCCGTGTCCTCGCTGCGGCCGCGGTCCTTCAGGCCGGCCTTGATGTGCTCGTACTGCCGTTCCCTCTTCTTGTTCGACCCTGCGGGCATGATCCGCTCCTTTCGCCCTGACCATCACGCTGGCTGCCCGGTACCCGACGCTTCCCGGAGCAATCAGCTCGGCGGCGGCGGGACCGGGTTCGCGGTCAGCGCCTTCGCGACGGCGACCAGGTTGCTGGCCATCGCGCGGCCGGTCCTGGCCGACCAGTCGTGGCCTTCGCCGGTGTCGTTGTAGCTCGGCCCGGGTCCGGGGCCCTTGTTCCAGTACGTCCAGGCCTGGCCGGGGACCGTGTACCCGATGTCGCCGAGTCCGCCGCTGATCTCGGCGATCACGTGGTGCGCGCCGTCTTCGTTGCCGGTGACAACCACTCCGGCGACCTTGTTGTACGCGACCGGACGTTCGTCGTCGTCGGTCTCGCTGATCATCGCGTCCATCCGCTCCAGCATCCGCTGCGCGATCGAGGACGGCCGGGCCACCCAGGTCGGCGTCGCGACCACCAGGATGTCGCTGTCCAGCAACTGCCGGTGGATCCGCGGCCACTCGTCGCCGTCGCCCTCGTCGCTGGTCACCCCGGGCCGGATGTCCAGGTCGGCCAGCCGGACCCGCTCGACCTCGACGCTCTCCTTCTCCAGCGCCGTGACGACCACGTCGGCCAGCGCGTCCGTGTTCGACCGCTCCGGTGACGGTTTCAGCGTGCAGTTCAGTACCAGCGCGCGCATCCCAACTCCTACCCTGATCGGCCCCCGCTCCGCCCAGCGCCGGTGCCCAGCCGATCCGGTTCCATGCGCCTGCTGTGCGGCTGCTGTTCGCCTTCTATGCGCCCAGCAACCGGTTCACCGACCGCTCCAGGGCCGTCCGGACCTCGACGTCGCCGAGATCGGTACCGACCCGGCGGACCGCGGCGGCGATGGTGCGGCCGCGCCGGTACTGCTTGACCACGCGAGGATCGACGTACGACGCCCGCGCCACCGCCGGGGTGTTGCCGAGGTGATCGGACACCTCCGTGAGCATCTCCTTGACCGCCGCGGTGCCGGCCTTCTTCGTGGCCGGCGGGTCCGCCGCGGCCAGATCGATCGCGGCGTGCACGGTGGCGGCCCAGGTCCGCAGGTCCTTCACCGTGAACTCGTCGCCGACGATCTGCTGGAACCGCTCGTTGATCATCGTCGCGTCGATCTCGTGGTACCCGTCCCGGTCCCGGTAGACGAACAACCGCTGGTGACCGTGCCGCGCCCGCTTGAGCGACCGGACCGCGCCCGCGAGCTGCTCGTCCGCCAGCTCGAGGGCCCGCTCGGCCCCGCCCTTGGCGACGAAACCGAACACCACGGTGTCCCGCCCGGCCCGGACGTCGGTCCGCAGCATCGTCGCGACACCCCGGCTCCCGTACTCGTCCGCGTACTCGTCGTTGCCGGTCCGGATGACGCCGTGATCCAGCATCCGCAGAGCCGTCGCGAGGACCTTGTCCCGGCCGATGCCCTTCGCCACGAGGTCGGCCTCCACCGCCTCCCGGAAGGCGGGCAGCTTGCGGGCCAGCTGCCGGACCCGGTCGTGCTTGTCCGCGTCCTGGGTCGCCCGCCAGTCGTCGTGGTAGAGGTACTGGCGGCGGCCGGCCTCGTCGGTACCGACCGCCTGCAGGTGACCGTTCGGGTACGGGCAGATCCAGACGTCCTGCCAGGCCGGCGGAATCGCCAGGGCCCGGATCCGCTCCAGGACCTCCGGGTCGGTGATCCGGTCACCGTCCGCGTCGCTGTACCCGAATCCCTGCCCGCGCCGGCGCCGGGACAGGCCCGGCCGGTCGGGGTCGCTCCGCCGCAGCCGCATACCGGTCGGTACCCGGTGGGCATGCATGGATCGAGAGGGCCGGGGCACCCGGAGGCCGTACGGAACCGGCACCACGGAGGAGAGAGCGATGGGTATCGGCGACAAGATGAAGAACGCGGCCGAGAGCGCCAAGGGGAAGGTCAAGGAGAAGACCGGCGACTCCACGGACAACCGCGATCTGCAGGCCAAGGGGAAGGCCGAACAGTCGAAGGCCGACCTGAAGCAGGCCGGGCAGAAGGCCAAGGACGCCTTCAAGCACTGACCTCCCCCGCTGGACCGATCCCCACCGACACCATCCGGTCGGTGGGGATCGTTCTGCGCGAACTGCTGAGCCCGCCAGCGTGTTCCTGTAGCTTCTAAGGGTGGACTTCGAGGACGCGGCGGACGAGCTGTACGCGGCACCGGCCGCGGACTTCATTGCCACCCGCAACCAGCTGGCGAAACAGCTGAAGGCCGACGGCGACCAGCTCGGGTCGACCCGGCTGAAGGCACTGCGCAAACCGACGGTGGCCGCCTGGGTGGCGAACCTGCTGGCCCGGCAACGACCGGACGACCTGGACGACCTGCTCGCGCTCGGTGACGAGTTCCGGGAGGCGACCGCCGACCTGGACGGCGACCGGTTGCGCGAGCTGACCCCGCGGCGGCACCAGGTGATCGACGGCCTGGTCCGCGCCGCCACCGAACTGGCCGGCGAGCAGGGGCAGAAGCTCAGCGCCGACGTCGGCCAGAAGCTCCGCGAGACCCTCGACGCCGCGCTGATCGACCCGGCCGCGGGCGACGCGGTCCGCGAGGGCCGGCTCAGCAGCGCCCTGCGGCACGTCGGCTTCGGCGTCGTCGACGAGAGCGGCGAACCGTCCAACGTCACCCCGCTCACCGACGACCGGCGCCGCGCCGCGCAGGAGCGACGCAAGGCCGCGAAGGCCCACGAGGACGAGGAGTCCGCCGCCGCGAAGGCCGAGCGGGAGCAGGCCGAGCGCGAGGAGGAGGAACGCGAGGCCGCGATACGGGCCGAGGCCCAGCAGGAGCTCGAGGACGCGGTGGCCGCGGCCGAGCAGGCCGAGGCGACCGTCGAGGAGCTGGACGCGCAGCTCACCGAGGCACAGGAGGCACTGGAGGAAGCCCGGGAGACGGTCCGCCGGGTGACCGCGGAGCTGGACGAGGCGAGGAAGGCCGCCCGGGACCGGCAGAAGGAGAGCCGGGAGGCCCGCAAGCGTTACAACCGGCTCTGAGCCGGGGACCGGGAGTCCAGCGGAAAGGAGCCGGTGATGGCGAGAGCGATCTGGAACGGGTACATCAACTTCGGCCTGGTGTCCGTGCCGGTCGGGATGTACTCCGCGACCGAGGAGCACGAGGTGGACTTCCACCAGTTCCAGCGCGGCACGTCCGACCGGATCCGGTACAAACGGGTGAACGAGCGCACCGGCCGTGAGGTCGAGTACGACGACATCGTCAAGGGCCACGACGTCGGCGGCGGCGAGTACGTCATCGTCGAACGCGAGGAGTTGGACGAGATCGCGCCCGGCAAGTCCCGGTCGTTGCAGATCGACACGTTCGTGGACCTGGACGAGATCGATCCGATCTACTTCCAGAAGACGTACTACCTGGGTCCCGCGGACCAGGAGAACGCCTCGTCGTACGGGCTGTTGCGGGACGCCCTGGACAAGACGAACCGGGCCGGCATCGCCACGTTCGTGATGCGCGGCAAGGAGTACCTCGCGTCGATCCGGGCCGACGGCAAGGTCCTGGTACTGGAGACGATGTACTTCGCCGACGAGATCCGCGATCCGGCGAAGGAGCTCGGTGATCTCCCGAAGGCGGGGTCGGGCAAGCAGCTGAAGATGGCGGCCGACCTGGTCGAGGCGATGAGCGGGCCGTGGCGGCCGAAGGACTACCGGGACAGCTACACCGACCGGGTGAAGAAGCTGGTCGAGTCCAAGCACAAGGGCGAGGAGATCGTCTCCACCGAGGAGGAACCGGAGGCGACCGCACCGACCGACCTGGTCAGCGCGCTGCGTGCCAGCGTCGAGGCGGCCCGCGCCAGACGCTCGGGCGGCCAGCAGACCGGTGCGAAGAAGACCTCGGCGAAGAAGGCAGCCACCAAGAAGACGGCCGCGAAGAAGTCCACCGCCAAGAAGTCCGCCGCGAAGAAGGCGGGCACGAAGAAGACGGCGACGAAGAAGACGGCGGCCAAGAAGACCGCGAGGAAGTCTGCGGCTAAGAAGAAAGCCGCCTGATCAGTTCGTCCCGGACCACGCCGGCCGCACTCCGCGGACCGGCGTCGGCCCGGATCACGGCGTACAACGTGTTCAGCGGCGGCAGTTCCGGATCCGCGAGCAAGGTGAGCTCGCCCGAACGCAGGGCCGGCTCGCACAGGTACGTCGGCAGCACGCTCATCCCGGCCCCGGCCCGGACCGCGGCGAGCACACCGCGCAGGTCCGGGACGACGAGATCGGCGGTCCGGCTCAGCCTGGTCCCGAACACGCTGCGCCAGTAGCGCCGGATGATCGGCGCCTCCTCCCCGTACGCGACCAGCGGGATCCGGCGCAGCGCCTCGGGGGAACTCACCGGGGCACCAGGCAACCAGCTCGGTACCGCGACCAGAGCGAACGTCTCGTCGTACAAGGGCGTCACCCGCAGCCCGGGCCGGCGCGGCCGGGTCGAGCTGATCACCACGTCCAGGTGGTGCGCGAGCAGTGCGTCGAGCAGATCGTCGGGCAGGCCGAAGCGGGTCCGCAGCTGCAGTCCACCGGCGATCCGATCGGCCAGGACCGGCAGCACCTGGTCGCAGAGGAAGTCGGACGGCCCGCCGAGGTGAACCGTCGCCGCGGCCGGCTCGCCCAGCTCGTCGGTGACCAGGCCCTGCAGAACGTCGATCGGCTCGGCGATCCGGCGGGCCAGTTCGTCGCCGGCGGCGGTCGGATGGACCCCGCGCGCCTGCCGCTCGAACAACGGCCGGCCCAGCGCCGCCTCGAGCGCCTTGAGATGCGCGGTCACGGTCGGCTGGGACAGCCCGAGGCTCTCGGCCGCCGCCGTGACCGACCCGGCCCGATGCACGGCGAGGAAGCTGCGCAACAGGTCGAGAGAAACGCTCATATCAGAAATCCTATGCCTTGCTGCGTTCTTCGCTATTGGTTTCCGATGGGTCCGGCTCGGCATCATGGCGGACATGACACGCGTACTGATTGCCCTCACCAGTCACTCCCAGCTCGGCGACACCGGCCGGACGACCGGGTTCTACGCCGGCGAGGCCGCTGAACCGTGGGCGGTGTTCACCGCCGCCGGTCACCAGGTCGAGCTGGTCTCGGTCGCCGGCGGACGGCCGCCGGTCGACGGGCTGGACGACACCGACGAAACCCAGCGGCGCTTCTTCGCCGAGGCCGACGTGGCCGGCACCCGGACCGCGGCCGAGCTGACCGCCGCCGACTACGACGCGATCTTCTTCGCCGGTGGCCACGGCACGATGTGGGACTTCCCGGGCGCGAAGGACCTGGCCGAGCTGGCCGCCGCGATCTACGAACGCGGTGGCGTGGTCGCGGCCGTCTGCCACGGCCCGTCCGCGCTGGTGGAGCTCACCCTCTCCGACGGCCGGCACCTGGTCGACGGCAAGAACGTCGCCGCCTTCACGAACTCCGAGGAGGCTGCTGTCGGCCTCACCGACGTCGTCCCCTTCCTGCTCGCCGACGCGCTCACCGAACGGGGCGCGATCCATCACCCGGCCCCCGACTTCACCGAGCAGGTGGTCGTGGACGGCCGCCTGGTCACCGGGCAGAACCCGGCCTCCGCGCACCGCGCCGCCACCGAGGTGAGCAGGCTCCTCGGGTAACGGTGGGACGAGGTCCGACGGCACCGGCTGCGGCGATCGGTGGGATCACTCGCCCGGCTCGGGCAGCAGGAACGTGCCCGGGTCGCCCGACGCGCCGGCGCCGATCCAGCGCTGGAAGCCTTCGGGGTTGCGGCGTTCGAACTCGTCCAGGCAGATCCGGCGGACCTCGGCCACGGCCTGCCGGTCGCGCAGATCGGCGCCCTGTTCGAGGGTCTGGGTGGTCTCGCACCAGACGCCGCAGAGTTCCTCGATACTGAGCGGGCACTGCAGGGAGGCGATCAACGCCTCGTCGTCCACCTCGTCCTGCGGCCGGCTCATCAGGATCAGCCTCTCGTCCGCGGACTGCTCGGCCCGGCGCTTCGACCGCGAGCGGCGACGGGACCGTCGCCGCTCCGGGCGATCGCTCGGCAGCACCCGGTCGATCACGACGAACACCACGGCGAAGAGCAGCGCGAGCGAGATCCCCAACGCACCACTGGCCAGCAGCCGGATCAGGCCGGGAACGCAGAGCATGCCGGCCGCGGTCACCAGCGCGACCCCCACGGACGACTGGAACGGGGTGTCGTCGGCGAGGTGCTTGACGATCGCGGCGAGCGGCCACGTCAGCGCGAAGACCACCAAGAGCAACAGGGTCGCCGCGAGCGGGCCGAACAGCAGGACCCCGGCGAGCAGGCCGACCGTGCCGAGCCCGAGCCCGGCCGCCACCGCCGCCCGTCGCACGTTCGGGGAAACCTGCATCGCGAAGCTCACTCGTCGTCGCCGGAGGATCACCCTCGTGGGCCCCCTCGCCGCCCGCCACCGAGCCACCGCCCCAGTCGACTCCCCGGCAGCGTCGACATCGGCAGAACGAACGGCGCGACCCCGAGGTTCCGGCACCCCTCGCCCACCCGCTCCCCGGCCGCGTGGTCAGATGGGGCCGTGCCGAGCATCAGACCGCGAACCCCCGCCGATCTTCCCGCCTGTGTGGCCGCCTTGTACGACGTGCACGAGGGCGCGGGGTACCCGATCAACTGGCCGGCCGATCCCGGCGACTGGCTGACCCCGCTCGGTGCCGTCGGGTGCTGGGTGGTCACCGTCGACGACGAGCCGGCCGGCCACGTCGCGCTCACCGAGACCGGCGATCGCCTGCTGGTCGAGCGGCTGTTCGTCGATCCGTCGCGCACCGGTGGCGGACTCGGGCGGATGCTGCTCGACCACTGCGTCACCGTCGCCGCCGACCGCGGGTCCCGGGCCGAGCTGGAGGTCGCCGACAACTGTCACGCGGCGATCGCGCTGTACGGCCGGGCCGGCTGGACCGAGGCCGGGCGCTCGGCGATCGAGTGGGGCGGTACTCAGGCCTCCGCGCTGATCAGGTTCGTCGCGCCCTCGTCCTGATCGAGCGGGTGCGCGATCTCGTCGGACGGCATCCGGCCGAGCCAGACGACGAAGAGGCAGACGATGACCGGGCCGATCCCGGCGACGGCGAACACCGCGGTCACGCCGAACAACGACCCGGCCGGTCCGGCCAGCGCCATCGACACCGGCATCAGCAGCAGCGAGACGAAGAAGTCCAGGCTGGAGATCCGGCCGCGCAGGTGATCGGGCACCCGGCGCTGCAGCAGCGTCCCCCAGATCACCATCGCCGCCGAGCCGGTCGCCCCGACCACAGCCGCGCCGGCCGCCATCAGCCACAGGTCCTCGGCGATCCCGAGCAGCACGAACGGCGCGGACCCGATGCCCCACATCAGCGTCATCACCGTGAGGTACCGCCGGGGCAGCTTCCGCGACGAGATCAGCAACGCACCGGCCGCCCCGCCGATCCCGAACGCGGCCAGGATCAGCCCGAACTCACGAGCGTCGCCGCCGAGCTGGTCCCGAACCGCGAACGGCAGCAGGACTTCCAGCGGTCCGAGGATGAGCAGCACGAAGATCGTCCCGAACAGCAGGGACGCCAGCAGCCAGCGCGTCTGCCGGACATACGTCCAGCCCTCACGCAGATCGGCGATCATCGAGCGCACCCCGGTCGGCGCGTCGTCGTCGGCCTTCGCGGGTGCGGCGGGCTCGGGCCGTACGTGCATCGCGAGCACGCAGGCGGCCGAGAACAGGTACGTCAACGCGGCCACCAGGATCGCGACCCCGGGTGACAACGCGGCGATCGCGACCCCGCCGAGCGCCGGTCCGGTCGCCTGCTGCGCCAACGGCCGCAGGGTCCCTTCGAGACCGTTGGCCGCGAGCAGCTCGTCGGCGGGCAGCAGCCGCGGGACCAACGCGGTGTACGCCGGGATCAGGAACGCCTCGCCCGCGCCGATGATCACCGCGCCGGCCGCGAGGTGCCAGATCTCCAGCCAGCCGGTCAACGCCAGCGCGGCGACGACCAGCAGGACCGCCCCGCGGACGGTGTCGGCCGCGACGATGACCGTGCGCTGGGACAACCTGTCCGCGGCGATCCCGCCGAACAGGACGCAGACGACCAGGCCGATCGAGTACGCGGTGGTGACGACCGACAGCTGGACCGGGCCGCCGCCGAGCTCGATCACCTGCCAGGCCAGCGCGACCAGCCAGAGTCCGCTGCCGAGCAGGGCCACCGCGAGCCCGATCCACAGCAGCCGGTAGTCCCGGTGCCGCAGCGGCCGGACGGCCTTCCAGCGAACCTTGCTCACGATGCACACCTCAGCGTTGACGGACGAACTCGACCCGGCACACCCTACCCATCGCAACTGTTCACGTGTCAACTGTTTAGTTGTAGACTCCCCGGCATGGCGACCACGAAGCGGATGAGCCGTGACCAGTTCGAGGCGTGGCGGGCGATGTACCGCGCGGACACGCTGCTGTTCACCCACCTGGACAACACGCTGCGCAGTGCCGCCAAGATGACGTACTTCGAGCACGAGGTGCTGCGGGCGATCGACCAGGCCGACGGCCGGATCCGGATGGCCCCGCTGGCGGCGACGCTGATGATCTCCCGCAGCGGCGCGACCCGGCTGGTCGGCAAGCTGGAGGACAAGGACGGCTGGGTCGTCCGGACCACCTCGCCGGAGGACCGGCGGGCCACCTGGGCCGAGCTGACCGACGCCGGCCGGGCGGCGCTGCGCACCGCCGAACCCGTGGTCGATGCTGTGGTGGCGACGTTCTTCGCGGATCATGTTCCGGGTGAGGACCTTCGACGCACCTCCCGGATCCTGGCCGGCCTGGCCGACGCCAACCCGAACGACGACGGCTTCGACTGCGGCTTCTGAGCCCGTCCGGACCGGGCGATGAGCCAGGTCGACGAGCGGTTCGCCGAGCGGGTCCGGCGGCTGACGCCGACCCCGTGCGAGTACCCGGCCGAGCTGCTCCGGCAGCTGTTCGACGCCCAGCTCGGCAGTCGGCACGCGGATCTCGCGGCCCGCCGGCTGCAGTCCCAGGGCCACGGGTACTACACGATCGGCTCGTCCGGCCACGAGGGCAACGTCGCCGTCGCCGCCGCGGTCCAGCCGACGGACCCGGCCCTGCTGCACTACCGATCCGGCGCCTTCTACCTGGCCCGGGCCGCCGCGCACGGCGACAAGAACGGGCTGCGCGACATCCTGCTCGGCGTCGCCGCGGCGACCAGCGAGCCGATCGCGGGCGGCCGGCACAAGGTGTTCGGCCGGCACGACCTGGCCGTCATCCCGCAGACGTCGACGATCGCCTCGCACCTGCCCCGGGCGATGGGGGTGGCGTTCTCGATCGCTCGCGCGGCCAAGCTCGGAGTCCCGTCGCCGTGGCCCGCGGACGCGATCGTGGTGACCAGCTTCGGTGACGCCTCCGCGAACCACTCCACCGCGACCGGCGCGATCAACGCGGCCCTGCACGCCTCGTACCAGGGGTTGCCGATGCCGTTGTTGCTGGTCTGCGAGGACAACGGGATCGGGATCAGCGTGCGGACCCCGGACGGCTGGATCAAGCAGAGCTGGGGACAACGGCCGGGCCTGCGGTACTTCGATGCCGACGGCACCGATCTGGCGGCCGCGCTGGAGCTGGCGACCGAGGCCGCGACGTTCGTCCGGCGGAACCGGCGGCCCGCGTTCCTGCGGCTGCGGACGGTCCGGTTGATGGGTCACGCCGGGTCCGACGTCGAGGCCGCGTACCGTTCGCCGGCCGAGGTGGTCGCGGACGAGGAGCTGGACCCGTTGCTCGGGACCGCGCGATTGCTCCTGGCCGCGGGGTGTACGGCCGACGAGATCGTCGGGCTGTACGAGGACAAGCGGGCCGAGGTCCTGGAGATCGCGCAGGACGTCGCCGGTCTGCCGCAGCTCTCGTCGGCCGAAGAGGTGGCCGCGCCGTTGCGTCTCACCGCTGTCGACGAGACCACGTTGCCCGCTCGGTCCGCGGATCCCGGCGATCCGCTCACGGTGAGCCAGTCGATCAACCGTGCCCTCGCCGACGTGCTCACGGCGTACCCGGAGTCGATGGTGTTCGGCGAGGACGTCGGGCGCAAGGGCGGGGTGTACGGCGTGACGCGCGGGCTGCAGAAGGCGTTCGGGCCGGCCCGGGTGTTCGACACGTTGCTGGACGAGCAGTCGATCCTCGGACTCGGGCTGGGTGCAGGGGTCTCCGGGTTGCTGCCGCTGCCGGAGATCCAGTACCTCGCGTACCTGCACAACGCGGAGGACCAGCTCCGTGGCGAGGCGGCGTCGCTGAAGTTCTTCTCGCAGGGGCAGTACCGCAATCCGATGGTGCTGCGGATCGCCGGCTACGGGTACCAGAAAGGCTTCGGCGGCCACTTCCACAACGACGACGCGATCGGTGTGCTGCGGGACATCCCCGGTCTCGTCATCGCGTCGCCGTCCCGCCCGGACGACGCGGCCGCGATGCTCCACACCTGCGCCGCGGCCGCCCGCTCGGACGGCGCGGTCTGCGTCTACCTCGAACCGATCGCGCTCTACCACCGCCGCGATCTGTACGAGGACGGCGACGACGGCTGGTTCACGCCGTACCCGGCCGAGCACGTACCGATCGGACGCGGGCGCACGTACGGCGACGGGGAGCGGCTGACCCTGGTGACCTTCGGCAACGGCGTCCTGATGAGTCTGCGAGTGGCGGCCCGGCTCGGCGGGGTCCGGGTGCTCGACCTGCGCTGGCTGGCGCCGTTGCCGGTGGACGATCTGTTGCGCGAGGCAACGGCTACCGGACGGGTCCTGGTGGTCGACGAGACCCGGCGCTCCGGCGGGGTGTCCGAGGGCGTCCTGGCCGCGTTGGTGGACGCGGGCTACGCCGGCCGGATGGCGCGGGTGACCAGCGAGGACAGCTTCGTGCCCCTCGGCGCCGCAGCCCACCAGGTACTGCTCGGCGAACACACCATCGAGGCGGCTGCCCGCGCACTGCTCGACAGCTGAGTCAGGTCAGCCGCTGAACAGTCGCTGCCAGAGAGTACGGCGGCGCGGCGCCTCCGGCTCGGGATCCCGCGGCTGGACCGACTGCGGCTCGGGACGATCCCGGCGCCACAGTTCGAGTACCTCGTCCTCGTCGACCGGACCGACCGGGACCACCGCGCCGGTGGAGTCGCGGACCTGGATCCGGATCCGCTCGTTCAGGTCGCGCAGGTAGTCGCGAACCTCGGTCTCGGTCCGTAGCTTGGCGACCGTCTCGCCGATCCGCTGCTTCTCCTTGCGGAGCTGGACCGACAGCGGCAACAGCGCTTCGGTCTCGATCTGCTCGCGCCGGATGAAGTCCTTGACCCACCAGTCCGGATCATGCGGATCCGCCAGCTTCGGCAGCGGCTTCCCGGCACCGGCGAGGTTGTCGAACTCCCCGCGCGCATCGGCCTGCTTGAGCTGCAGCTGGACCCACTCCTGGGTCGTCATCCCGGGCGGCTTGCGCTCGGTCACTGTACGCACCTCCCGTACTCGGGTCGCTGTACGACGCGGAGCCCAGACAGGGCCTGGTCCCGTCATCGACCAGCCAACCATATTGTGAAGGCGTTCACAAGCGTTCTGCTGGGTCCTCCGACTCGGGCAGCGGGATCGGGCGGCGCCAGAACCGGGCGGCCGGATCGACCAGGCCGTGCTTGATCGCGACGTACCGCAGGATCCGCAGCGGGCCCGCGATCAGGACGAAGGCGAGCGGCAGCTCGATCAGGGCCGCGGTCAGCAGTGCCTGCAGGCGGTCGTCCCCGGCCTGGCTGGTCAGCACGTCGAACCACGCGTCGCACACCAGCAGGACACCGGCCGCGAACCCGGTCGGGAACAACAGCTGGCTCCGCCGCCAGCCCGCGATCGCGGTCAGCGCGAGCATCACCACCAGGATGATGTCGAAGCCGACCCAGGTACTGACCCAGTTCCGCGCCACGTACCGGTCCGGCAGCGTGACCGCGAGGTACACCGTCCACGGCACCAGGACCGCGATCGAGAGCAGCAGCAACGCCAGCCGGAAGTGCCGGATCCGCTCGATCGTCCGTCGCGACGGCAGCAACCCGGGTGGTGGCCCCGGGGCCAGCCGCCGGATCAGCTCCCGCCGTTCCTGGGGGCTCATCGCCTCGATCTCTTCGTCGGTCAGCCTGACACCGCTCACACCGGCATGCTCACATGAGAGGCTGAACAACACCGAGTTCCTGGAGCGAGAGGACCCGTCCGTGTCGGCTGCCATCCTGTCCGTGATCGCCGGGGAACGCGTCCCGAACCCGGTCCGCACCACCGACTCCACCAACCCCGCGAACACCGCCGAGGTGGTCGGCGAGATCGGGTCCGCCGGACCGGAGACCTTCGTCGCCGCGGCAGAGGCGGCACGGCACGCGCAGTCCGGCTGGGCAGCGGTCCCGGCTCCGCGGCGCGGCCAGGTGATCGCGAACGTCGGCCGGCTGATGACCGCGAACAAGGACCGCCTCGCCGCCCTGGTCACCCAGGAGATCGGCAAGCCACTCGCGGAGGCGCTCGGCGAGGTCCAGGAGATCATCGACACCTGCGACTTCTTCCTCGGCGAGGGCCGCCGGCTCTACGGCCAGACGGTGCCGTCGGAGATGCCGGACAAGCAGCTGTTCACGTTCCGCCGCCCGGTCGGCACCGTCGCGGTGATCACGGCCGGCAACTTCCCGGTCGCGGTTCCGTCCTGGTACATCGTCCCGGCCCTGCTCTGCGGCAACACGGTGCTGTGGAAGCCCGCGGAGTACTCGGCTGTGGCCTCCGACGCGTTCCACCAGATCTTCACCCGCGCGGGCGTCCCGGCCGGGGTCTTCAACCTCGTGTACGCCGACGGCCCGGACACGTTCGCCGGACTGGAGCAGGCCCTCGCGGCCGGGCTGATCGACAAGGTCGGGTTCACAGGGTCGAGCGAGGTCGGCCGCCGGGTCGGCGAGTTGTGCGGGCGGCACCTGCAGACCCCGTGCCTCGAGCTCGGCGGCAAGAACCCGATGGTGGTCACCGAGGACGCCGACCTCGACCTCGCCGTCGAGGGCGCGCTGTTCTCCGGATTCGGGACCGCGGGGCAGCGGTGTACGTCGCTGGGCACCGTGATCGTGCAGGAGTCGGTGCACGCGGAGTTCGTGGCGAGGTTCGGGGCCGCGGTGGCGTCGGCGGCGATGGGCGACCCGCGCGAGGACGTGCTGTTCGGGCCGTTGCTGGACGAGAAGTTCGCGGCCGGGTTCGAGAAGTCGCTCGGCTGGATCGCGGCCCACCACCGGGTGATCGGCGCCGTCGGCCGGGTCGGCGCGGACAACCCGCGGGCCGGGTTCGTCGGGGATCCGGCCGCCGGGCTCTTCTACCACCCGGTGATCGTCGACGGGGTCCGGTCCGACGACGAGCTGTTCCTCAACGAGACCTTCGGGCCGGTCGTCGGGATCACGACGTACCGCGAGCTCGGCGAAGCGATTGCGCTGGGCAACAAACCCGGGTACGGGCTGTCCAGCTCGATCTACACCACCGATCCGAACAAGGCGTTCCGGTTCGCGCAGGGGATCTCGGCCGGGATGGTGAGTGTGAACAACTCGACCTCGGGCGCCGAGGCGCATCTGCCGTTCGGCGGGAACGGGAAGTCGGGCAACGGCTCGCGGCAGAGCGGCGTGTGGGTGCTGGACCAGTTCACCCGCTGGCAGTCGATGAACTGGGACTACTCGGGCAAGCTGCAGAAGGCGCAGATGGACGTCGAGACGGTCGAGGCCGACCTGGACTTCCTGCTGCCGTCCACCGGATCAGCTGGTCGGGCCTGAATGGCGGCTCGGCTCCCGGCGCGTGCCGAGGTGGTGATCGTCGGCGGCGGGGTGATGGGGACGAGTATCGCGTTCCACCTGGCCGAAGCCGGCGTCGAGGGCGTCGTCCTGCTGGAGCGGGACGCGCTCGGTTCGGGCTCCACCTCGAAGGCGGCCGGTGGTGTCCGGGCCAACTTCTCCGACGAGGTGAACATCGCCCTCGGGACCCGCAGCCTCGCGGCGTTCGCGGACTTCGGCCGCCGGCCCGGCCAGGAGATCGACCTGCACCAGGTCGGGTACCTGTTCCTGTTGTCCACCGCCGAGCAGGTGGCCGGTTTCGAGGAGAGCACGCGGCGGCAGAACGCGGCCGGTGGACCGACCCGGATGATCTCCGTCGACGAGGCGATCGCGCTCGCCCCGCTGGTCTCGGCCGCCGGTCTGGTCGGCGCCTGCTTCTCGCCCGACGCGGGACACTGCTCACCGGAGTCCGTCGTCCTCGGGTACGCCGGGGCCGCCCGCCGCTTGGGCGCAACCTTGGTGACCGGGTGCGAGGTCGTCGGTATCGATGCTGTCGGCAACCAGATCCGTTCGGTCCGGACCAGCCTCGGCGCGATCGGGACCGGGACCGTGATCTGTGCGGCCGGGGCGTGGTCGGCCGGGCTCGGCGAACTGGCCGGGGTGGAGCTGCCGGTGACCCCGTTGCGCCGCCAGATCGTGGTCACGGCCGAGGTCCCGGGGTTGCCCGCGGACCTGCCGATGACGATCGACTCCGACAGCACCTTCTACTTCCACCGGGAGGGACCGGGGCTGCTGATCGGGATGTCGGACCCGCTGGAGCAGCCGGGATTCCACCTGGACCGGACGGACGCCTGGTTGCCGCGGTTGACCGAGGCGATGGAGCGTCGCGCCCCGAGTCTGCTCGACGTCGGCCTGACCAGCGGGTGGGCCGGGTTGTACGAGCTCACGCCGGACCACAACGCGCTGATCGGCGCGGCCGAAGGCGTGGACCGGTTCCTCTACGCGACCGGGTTCTCGGGGCACGGCTTCCTGCAGGGACCGGCCGTCGGCGAGGTGATCCGGGACCTGTACCTCGGGCGGCCACCGGTGGTCGACGTGAGCCCGCTGGATGTCCGCCGCTTCCGGGCCGCGGGTGCGCGCACCGAGTACAACGTGGTCTGAGATGACGCTGCTGCTGACCCGGTCGGACATCCTCGGCCTGCTCGACGTCCGGTCCGTCCTGCGCGTCCTCCGGGCCGGATTCACGGCTACATCGGCTCTTGAGCCACTCCGAGTGCGAACCGATCTCCCTGGCCCCGGTACCGCGACCGCGTTGCTGCCCGGGGTGATTCCGGGGATCCCCGGCTACACCGTGAAGGTGAACGCGAAGTTCCCCGGCGCGACCCCGGCGCTGCGAGGCGTGGTGTGCCTGCACGACGAGAACGACGGATCGTTGCTGGCGCTGCTCGACTCGGCCACGCTCACGGCCTGGCGTACCGGGCTCGCGGCCGCGCTGGCCACCGACGTCCTCGCCCCGGCCGGCGCCCGTACCGTCGGCGTGATCGGGGCCGGGGCGCAGTCGGCGATGGTGGTCCGCGGGTTGACGGCGTTACGGGGCCTGGATCGCCTGGTCGTCCACGATCTCGATCCGTCCCGGGCTCGCGAGTTCCTTGCCACCCAAGGGGTTTCTGGCGCCTCGGCCGATCATCCTGGCGAGGTGGCTGCGCGGGCGGAGATCGTGGTGCTGGCGACGTGGTCGCGGTCGCCGTTGGTGTCCGCGGCCGACGTACGCCCTGGCCGGCACTTCACCACGCTCGGGGCGGACGAGCCGGGGAAGGTGGAGCTCGACGCGGACCTGCTGACCGGCGCGCGGGTCTTCGTCGACGATCCCCGGCTCGTCGTGGAGATGGGTGCCCTGGGCAACGTCGGCCTGGGGGCGGACGTGGTCGCCGGGACGCTCGGCGAGGTCCTCACCGAGGCGGTACCGGGCCGCCGCTCGCCGAGCGAGGTGACCGTGTACGCACCGGTCGGGCTGCCCTGGCAGGACCTCGCCCTCGCCTGGCCGGTCTACCAGGCGGCCGTTGCCACCGGCACGGGCCGGCAGATCGACTTCCTCGCCTGAGTTTCCGCGGCTCAGTCGGGGACGGCGCCGACGGTGAGGTTGATGCCCGTCCCGGTCAGGGCCTTGGCCTGGTCGGAGGCGGCGAACACGGCCACGGTGCCGACGTCGTCCAACGTGGCCGCGCGCTGCAGCAGGGTCTCCCGGACCGCCGCGGCCGTGATGGCCGCGCGGGTCTGCTCGTCGAAGCTGTCCGGGATCGCCTCCGGGATACCGCCGGTCTGCAACGTGAGCACGCGGATGCCGTACTGGCCGAGCTCGACGGAGAAGTTCCGGCGGAGTGCCTCGACCGCGCCGAAGCCGGTCTGGAAACCGCCCAGGTTCGCTGCCGGCGGGCCGTACCCGCCGAAGGTCAGGACGACGCCCGAGCGCTGCTTGATCATCTGCCGCGCCGCCGCCCGGGTGGTGAGGTAGAAGGTCCGCACCGCGGTGTGCACCGGCAGCTCGAAGGTGGCCAGATCCTGCTCGACCAGCGGCGTCCCGAACTGCTGCTGGTGCCCGATCAGGTTGAACGACACGTCGATACTGCCGGCACTCGCCGCGACCTGCTCGGCGTGCTGGTCGACCGACGACTCGTCGAGCGCGTCCACCTCGGCGGTCTCGGCGGTCCCGCCGGCCGCGCGGATCTCGTCGGCGACCTTCTCCAGCCGGGACCGGGTCCGCCCGGCCAGGTGGACGGTGGCCCCGGCGGCGGCGAAGGACCGGGCGACCGCACTGCCGATCGGGCCGGCCGCCCCGTAGACGATGGCGTTCTTCTCACTGAGCAACATGTCAGGCCTCCTCGGCCATTCGGGTGACGAGCGCGTCCAGCTGTTCCATCGACGCCCGGATCCCGCGCTCCATCCCGTCCCGGACATAGAGGTCGCGGTCCTCGACGGTGAAGAAGACGGTGTTCTGGGTCAGCGTGGTGATCCCGTCACGTTCTTCGAAGGTGATCGTGTTCAGGTACACGACCCCTGGCTGCCGGTCGAACTCGTACGTCTGCACGATCCGCTCCGGCGTAGGTGTTCCGTGGTACAGACCGTGGAAGGCGTACCCGCGGCCGTTCGTGTCGTAGTGGGTCCAGCGCCACCTGCCGCCGTGCCGTGGATCGAGCTGGTTCACCGTCAGCGTCAGGTTCGCCGGCCCGAGCCAGCGCGGGACCAGGTCGGGCTCGGTGTACGCGCGGAACAACAGCTCGCGCGGCGCCCGGAACTCGCGGACGATCACGACCTGCGGTACTCCTGGCTCGGCGGTCACGCGGGTCTCGGTCATCGGTCGTCCTCCGGCTCGGTCCGGTCCTGGAGCTCGTCGAGCAGGTCGTCGAGGCGATCGAAGCTCTCGCCCCAGTAGGCGCGGTAGTCCATCAGCCAGCTCACGGCTTCCCGCATCGGTTCGGCCTCGAGGTGACTCAGCCGCGCCGTCGCCCGGCGGGTCCGGGTGATCAGGCCGGCCTGCTCCAGCACCTTCAGATGCTTGGACACGGCCGGCTGCGACATCGCGAACGGCGCCGCCAGCTCACCGACGCTGGCGTCGCCCCGGGTCAGCACCCGCAGGATCTCGCGCCGGGTCGGGTCGGCCAGCGCCCCGAAGACTCCACTCAGACGATCCATCTTTATAACCAATCAGTTTCAGAACCAATAGGTTAAGAATGGGGGCAGAGCTCTCCCGCTGTCAAGACACGAGCGGGAACGTCCGGGTCAGTTGCCGGACGGCGGCGTGGACGGCTCGGAGGTGTTCCGCGGCCAGTTGTCGGGGTTGCACCAGTCCGGATCCCAGCCGCGCTGCCGGCAGTACTCGCGGAGGATGTCCTCACGGGTCGGCGGGCGCCACGTCGGCGTGACCGGCGGACGGGTCGGTGTCGTCGTCGTCCTGGTCGGCTTGGGATCGCGCGACTCGGTACGCTCGGGCACCCGGGTGGTCCGGGTCTTCGTGGGCTTGACCGTCGGCTTCACGGTCGGCGTCCGGGTCGGCGGTGGCGGCGTGGACGGCTTCGGCACGGTCGGGCTCACCTTCGGCGGGGTGACCGTCGGCGTCGGGCTCTTGTCGTCGAGTACGGGCGCGACCTGCAACTGCGGCGGCTTGTCCTCGCCGTCGAACAGCCCGATCGCGGACAGCGCCCAGACGTTGATCGCCAGGAAGAGCGCGATCCCACCGGCCCCGGTCAGGACGGCGCGCCTGGACGTCCCGCCGTACCGGCCGACCGGCCCGCGGACCGTGTTGCCCTTGCCGTCGACCCAGAACCGCCAGCCCGCCGGCGCCGGCGGCCAGTCCGGATCCGGCCGCCAGGTCTTCGGCGGCACCCAGCTGCGACGCGGCGGCGTGGGCCAGTTTGGCGGGACCACGAACCGCTTCACAGATCCTCCTCGCCGACGAAAACCCGACCCAGGCTAGACCAGAACCACCGGGCCCGGCACCCGCGAAACCTCAACAGAATGCCAAGAACACAAGGCACAACGACCGAGCCCCCCGAAAAGCTACTTCCCCCGTCAGCGATCTCGCCGGCAGGTAAGGTAAGGCTCGCCTTGACTTCGTCGCCGAGGAGAGCCCGATGTCCGTCCCGCCCGTCCTCCGTCGTGCTCGATCGTCATGGGTCGCCGTTGTCGCCGTGGTGCTCGCGTTGGCCGCGAGCCTGGTCGCGTGCGGCAGCGACGACGGCCCGGAGACCACGGCTGCCGGCGGGGAAGGGTTCCCGGTGACCGTGGACCACCTGTTCGGCTCGACCACGATCCCGGCGAAGCCGCAGCGGGTGGTGACGATCGGTGGTGGGGACATGGAGGCCGCGATCGCGCTCGGGGTGGAGCTGGTCGCCGGGGCCGACTGGTTCGGGTTCACCGAGACGCGCGGCTGGGTGAAGGACGCGCTCGGCGATCGGCCGGCGCCGAAGTTGATCCAGGCGTACGAACCGAAGTTCGAGGGGATCGCGGCGCTGAAGCCGGACCTGATCCTGTACGTCAACAGCGTCAACGACAAGCAGCAGTACGAGACGTTCGCGGCGATGGCACCGACGATCGCTGCGCCGCCGGGGACGAAGAACGTGTACGGCGTCGCGTGGCAGGACCAGGTCCGGTCGATCGCGAAGGCGACCGGGACGTCGGCCGAGGCGGAGCAGGTGGTGCAGCGGACCGAGGCGCTGATCACCGACACCGCCAAGGCCAACGAGGAGTTCGCCGGGAAGGTGATCACCGCGGGCGTCTACTCGTCGGGCGAGCTGTCCGCCTGGTTGCCGTCGGATCCGCGGATGCGGCTGCTGACCGCGCTCGGGTTCAAGCCGAACCCGCGGATCGCGGCGATGGACAACGGCGACTTCTACGTCAAGCTGCCGGACGAGGACATCGGCAAGCTGGACGCCGACCTGATCTTCCTCGCCGCCGCGGACCAGAACGGCAAGATCGATCCCGGCGTCACCGGCAACAAGTTGTTCGCCGCCCTGCCCGCGGTCAAGGCCGGCCACGTCGCGTACTTCGGCGGTGCCCCGGTGATCAACTCGAACTCGGACAGCGGCCAGTTCTCCAGCGCGTTCTCGATCGGCGGCCCGCTCGGCATCAAGTACGCGCTGACCAAGCTGGTCCCGCAGCTCAAGGACGCGCTGACCCAGAACTGAGCAGGTCCGCCAACCGCCGCAGATCGACCCCGAACGGCCGATCCGCCTCGATCACCGGTACCGCGTCCGCCGTCGCGCCGAGCAACTCCGCCAGCGCGACGGGGACCGGCCGCTTCGCCAGGAAGAACGCCTGGTGGACCGCCAGCAACTCGCAGGCCGTGACTTCGCGGGTCAGCCGGACCGCCTCGGTGAGGACACCGGCCGCCTCCCAGCTGAACGTCTGCACGTCCTCCTGACCGTTGGAGGTCTCCGCCGTACCGATGGACGAGGGCACCGTGAGACGCCGCAGCGAATGCACCGCGGCGACCGCACGCTTGTGCACGGCAACGAGTCCCGCCTGCGGGCCAGGGTCGTACGCCAACTGCGCCGGCAACCCGGTCACCTCGGGATCGAGAAGCCGGTGGAGTCGTGCCGTCGACACCTCGGCCGCATGCGCGAGCGCGGCCACCAGGTGATCGCAATGCGCGGCCAGGTCGATCCCGTGGAACCCGGCCGTGCCGACGAACGCGCCGTCCAGGTACGCGGGTGAGTCGGTGACACCGTCCAGGGCGCGGGTGACCGCCTCGTCCAGCCGTCCGAGTGCTCGACGAACGTGGGCGAGCACCTGTGGTACGACCCGGAACGAGACCGGCGCTTGCAGGGACCGTGGTTGGGATTCGGGGCCGGCGAGCTCGAGGATCCGGGTCTGCTCGGCTTGAAGGAGTTCGTCGCCGCGGCCGGTCGACGGGTGGTACGGATCGCGGTTGGCGCCGATCACGGCGATCGCCCCCGCGGCGATCTCGGCCATCCGGTCGGCCAGCCGTTCGGCGGCACGCACTTGCGAGTACGCCCGGCCGGTCGTGCCGGGAATCCCAGCCAGTAAGGCGATTCCTTCCTTGGGACCGAGCTCGAACGGCGGCAGCAGGCCCTCGGCCGGGACCTCACGACCATCGGCGTCCAGCAATGTGCCGATCCCGGTCAGCGGACCGAAGGCATGCGCGAGCGGGATGATCTCGCCCGCCGACCCGGCGCCCTCGGCCGGGATCGCGGGGACGTACGGACTGTTGATGAGGGCAACCAACTGCCCGCAGAGCGCGGCCGATACTCCGGCATCACCGGTGAGGAACGTCCGCAACCGCGTGACCACGACAGCGCGAGCCTGGTCCGGCGGCAACCACGGTGGACCGCCGACCGCGCGGCCGAGCAGCAGGTTGCGCTGGTGGGTCCGCTGTTCCTCGTCCGAGAGGCGAACCTTGCTCAGCGCCCCCATTCCCGTGGTCACGCCGTAGACCGGATCACCCGAGCTCAGCGCCCGCAGTACCTCGGCTCGTCGTGCTTCCACGCGGGCGAGCAGCTCGGCGGAGAGTTCGATCGGTAGCTGCGCGCCCGGAGTGAGGTCCCGTGGTTCGTCGACGATCATGGCGGCGGCTCAGTGGAACCGGAGCATCGTGCCGACGTCGGCGGCCTCGGCCTTGCGCAGGATCAGGTGCGCCACCGCCACGTCGAGCAAGGACAGCCCGCGATGCCAGAGGAGGTTGCGCTCGGCATCGTCCTCGCGCCCCGGTTTCCGGCCGGCCACGATCTCGCCCAGCTCGGCGTACAGGCTCTGCTCGGACAACCGGCCGGTGTCGACGTGGCGGCGCAGCGACCCGAATCGGCCGGACCGCGCCTCCCGCCAGTCGTCCACGACCACCTTGTCCATCACATCGAGCAGGTCCAGTTCGACCGCGCTGATCGTGCCGTACGGGACGACGAACGCGCCGGGCTTCACGGCCGCGGTCCGCAGCAGCGGCTCCGGCTCGGTCAACCGGCTGGCCTCGACCAGGATGTCCGCGCCGTCGAACACCTCCTCGGCCGTCGCCACCACCCGGACCGGGGTGTCCAGCACGGCCGCGAGCTCGGCGCCGAACGCCTCCCGCGACTCCGGCCGCCGCGACGTCGCCCGGATCTCGTCCAGGTCGAACAGGTCGTCCAGCATTGTCACGTTCCACCAGGCGGTCCCGCGGGAACCGACGTGCCCGAGGACGCGACTGTCCCGGCGCGCCAGGTGTTTCGCGCCGACCGCGGTCATCGCGCCGGTCCGGGCGGCCGTGATCATGGTCGCGTCCAGCACCGCCAGCGGTACGCCGGTGGTCGGGTCGAACAAGGTCGCCATCGCGAGCTCGCTGGGCAGCCCGACCTGGTAGTTCGGGACGAAGTCGCCGACCACCTTCACCCCGCTGACCCCGTGCTCCCCGAGCCGGTCGAGATGGCCACGCAGGACGTTGAAGTGGCCGATCCCGCCGTTGTCCGGGCGCAGGTGGACCCGGGGCTCGAAACTGGTCCGGCCCTCACCGTGCTCGCGGATCGCGTCCTCCACCGCGGCCACCAGCTCGGGCCGGGTCAGTCCGAGCCCGTCGATGTCCGGCCCGGACAGGAAGCGCAACCAGATCCCCTCGGCCATGAACCCTCCGATCGGCGACTTTGGTCTCGACCCAGGGTGTCAGCCACCGACTTCGGTATCCCGGACCGTCTCAGTCGCTGATCGGGCGGTCACGCGCTGCTAGCGTCCTCGGACCGGGGGCGATGGCCAAGGAGGGCTGCGATGAGCACGGGTACGGCGACGGTGATCGGGCGGACGACGACGGACAAGGTGGTGTTGTTCGGCGGGCTGCCGCTGGTCGGCCTGGCGCTCGGGTTCTTCCTGCCCCGGATCGCGGACTGGGCCGTCGACAAGCCGTGGCTGCCGATGCCCGGACCGGTGGAGGTGGTCGCCCGCCTGGAGGGGTGGTGGGTGGTCGTCGTGCTGACCGTGATCGGCCTGGTCGCCGGGGTGTTCCTGGCCGCCGTCGCGCTGGACGACGTGCTCAAGGTGACCGTAACCGACGCCGAGGTCGAGTTCCTGAAGAACGAGAAGACCGGCCGGGTGCCGCGGGATCAGGTCGCGGTGGCGTTCCTGGACGGCAAGGAGATCGTGCTGCAGGACGGGACCTCGCGCGAGCTGGCCCGGGAGAAGCACGACCAGCTGAAGTCCGAGGCGAAGCGGATCCCGGCGGCGTTCCGGGCGCACGGGTACCCGTGGTCCGACGACGGCGACCCGCACGCCGAGAAGTTCCGCCGCTGGGTCGAGGACGATCCGGAGCTCCCGGCCGCGGTCAACGCGGTCCTGCGGGCCCGGAGCAAGTCGTTTGCCGCCGGGGACAAGGGCAAGGCGGACCTGCGTGAGCTCCGCGACGAGATCGGCAAGCTCGGCTACGTCGTCCGCGACCGCGACGAGAAGCAGTACTGGCGCGCTGTCTGACGACGCGCTTCTCTGTTCCGGAGCGCTTCGGCCGGGCCCGGGTCGGCCGCTGGCCGGTCGGGTCGTCAGCCGTCGAGGAGCGTGAGGAGGGCTTCGGCGTACGCCTGCTCGGCGTCGGGTGAGGTGTGCCGACTACCGTCGGTGTTCTGGACGGTGTAGCCGTCCGGGCCGGCCTCGAGCCGGCTGAAGTGGGTACCGAGCAGGGTCCGGAGCTGCTCCTCGCGTGGCAACCAGATCACCTCGCGCTGCTCGATGCTGTCCAGCGCCCACTCGGTCGTCCCGTTGAACCCGATCACCTTGCCACCGGGATAGTCGTGCACCTCGACCGTCATGTCGCTGACGACGAACACGTCGTCGTCCATCCCCCGGTCCGGGACCACGAACCGATCGCCCGCGCCGGGCACCCAGAGCGCGCCGGCCTTCCGTAACCGCTTCGCCTGCTCAACCGTGATCACCCTTCCATCCTCCCCGCCCGGCTCAACCGGTTCACCTCCCCGCGCGTCGTCGCCTCCGGCCACCGCCGCGGACCACCGGACCCGAGCACCGGGAACGACGGCGGCCGGCCCGGCTGGGAGGGGCCCCTCAACCCTGTCCCACGCCAAGCCGGCCGAGCCGGTGGCAGTTCCTCCTCTCTGGTCGATCGGTCACCTGGAAGTCAGCGGGTGAGCGCCTGCCGCAGCTCGTCGGCGCGGCGGGCCACTCGGTCCCGGGTACCGGTGGTGAAGCGGTGCAGCGGCAGGTCGACGACGGCGCCGGCCTGGGCCGGGGAGACGGCGAGCAGGTCGCGGACGCGGCCGACCGCGGCGTCCCGGTCGGAGGCGGCCGCGATCGTGTCCAGCACCTCGGCGCGACGCTCGAAGGCGCGGAGTACGGCGTCGTAGATCTCCAGCTGGGAGAACGCCGACCGGTCCGGTTCCCGCTGCACGGTTCGATCGTCCTCCTTCGCGCCGCTTCGCACCACCTGTCGCCACAGGGCGGGGACGGCGTTGCGGTCGCGGCGCCGGCGCAGCGGCGGCCGGGCGAGCGGCTGGGTCAGTGGGTGGGCCGTGGTCGTATACATAACTGTCTCCCCTGATCAATCGTGCTTGGCGACGGCGTGCGGTTCGCGCGGCGGGCAGGCGCGGCCCGGCGTGGTGAGCGCCTCGAAGTGCCACGGCTCGTTGTCGTAGCGGCGGCACAGGCCGAACCGGTAGCCGTTCTCGTCCAGCCAGGTCATCCCCGCCCGCGGACCGATGTCGACCGCCTTGCCCTGGACGTGCGCGGAGTACTCCGGCGGCAGCACCCAGCGGGACGCCGCCTTGAAGGACCCGTACTTCTCGACCGCCTCGGCGAACAGCTTGGCCTGCTTGGCGGAACTGCGCCGGCCCGACGTGATCGTGATCGTCACACCGTCCTTCCTGGCCGCGCCGATCGCCTTCAGCAACCGGGTCCGCAGCTTCGGCGACATCCCCTCGGTCGAGGACTCGTCGTACGACGGGGTGGTGGCCTGCTTCTTCGGCTTGGGCGTGGCCGGCTGCCGGCTCGGGGTCCGGGTCGGCGTCCGCGACGGCGTCCGGCTGGGCGTACCGGCCGGGGTGCTGGCGTCGACCGGCGGCGGGGTCGTCCCGCCCGGGCCCGAGCCGCTGACCACCGGTTGCTTATCCGCGCCCGAGCCGATACCGGCGAAGTCGGCCAGCTCGGCGTGCCAGACCAGCGCGGACAGCAGCACGGCGACACCCGTCACGGACAGCACCTGGGCCCGCACCGAGAAGGTGCGCCGCGGTGAGTCGTTGGTCATGGGGAACAGCCTTCCAAGTCAGCCGGGTGTGTCGCATCCGTCCCAGGGACCGTCCTCGACGACGTGAGGTGGACCCTGGGTAGGGGGTCGGACGCGTTTCCTCCTCCGAAAGTTGGAGCCGGGCCCGTTCCGGCGGCTGAACCGGTGCTTGCCGATCCTCGTTACGCTGAGCAAGGTGTGGACCTTCTGGCGCCGGTTGCCGACGCTGCAGCAGGATCTGCTGCTCGCGGCGATCATCGGTGCCGGCTGGTACGCCGCGCTCAGCCTGATCAGCTCCAGCGACCTGCGGCCGGCCAACCCCAGCGTCTCGGTCGTGACCGGCGTGTTCCTGGTGATCACGGTCGCCTGCGGCCGGACCCTGCCGCGCAGCACGCTCGTCTTCGTCTCGGTGCTCTACCCGTTCGTGTACGCCGCGGCCGGTACCGGGCTGGCTGAGCAGCTCGGCTTCCGGGTCTTCGGGCAGCCGCGGATCAGCGACGCCGCGCTGCAGTCGGAGATCCACCTCGTCCCGCTGCTGGTGGTCGGGTACATCGCGGCCGCAAGCGGGGTGCGCCGGGTGACCAGCCTGTTCTGGACGATGGGCAGCCTGGCCGGGATGATGGTCGGCCTGCCGGCGGTGGTGGCGATCGTGCTCAGCCAGGTGAGCGGGATCACCAGCGTCCGGTACCGCTCGCTGCCGCGCGACCTGTCCTCGCTGTACACCTACGTGGACGTATCACTGTTCGTGTTCGCGGAGGCGTTGATCGCCGGCATGGTGCTGCTCGGCGCGAACGCGTTGCGGCGCCGCAAGAGCCTGCTGGTCCTGGAGGCCCGCAACGCCGAGCTGATCCGGCTCCGCGCGGTCGAGGCCGAGCGGGTCGCCGCCGCCGAGCGGACCAGGATCGCCCGGGATCTGCACGACGTGGTCTCGCACCACATGAGCGCCGTGGTGATCCGGGCCCAGGCGGCCGACCGGGTCGCCGACCAGAACCCGGCCGCGCTGCGCGAGGCGGTCCGCTGGATCATTGCCAGCGGCAAGGAAGCGCTGACGGCGATGCGGGAGACCGTCCGGGTGCTGAACACGGCGACCTCGGCCGAGCCCGGCGCCGAGACCGCCCCGGTCCCGGACCTGGCCGCGGTGGCCCGGATGGGCGAGCGGCTGAAGGCGGTCGGCGTCGACGTCAGCATGGAGCTGCCGACCCGGAGCCGGGAACTGACCTCCGCGATCGACCTGACCGCGGTCCGGATCATCCAGGAGGCGCTCACCAACGTGATGGTGCACGCGAAGGCGACCGCGGCCGCCGTCAGCTGGCAGAGCGGGCCGCAGGGCGAACTGCTGACGATCGACGACAACGGTGCCGGCGGACCACCGCCGGTGAACGTGCTGGAATCGGCCCGGCGGAGCGAGAGCGGCCGCGGCAACGGGCTGATCGGGATGCGCGAACGAGCCATGGCCTGCGGCGGCACCCTCGCCGTCGCGGCCGGACCCCTGGGTGGATGGAGAGTGCAGGCATGGTTGCCGCCGCAGAAGTGACCGAGCAGATCCGGATCCTGGTCGCCGACGACCAGGGCGTGATCCGGATGGGCCTGGCGATGATCCTCGACCACGAGCCGGACCTGACCACGGTCGCACAGGCCGGTGACGGCGAGGAGGCGCTGCGGCTGATCGAGCAGTACGACCCGGACGTCGTGCTGATGGACATCCGGATGCCGGTGATGGACGGGCTGGTCGCGACCGAGCGGATCACCCAGGCCAACCGCGAGACCGGGCGGCAGCGGCCGGCGGTCCTGGTGCTGACCACGTTCGACGACGAGGCGTACGTGCTGAGCGCGGTCCGTGCGGGCGCGTCCGGGTTCCTGCTGAAGGACACCGACCCGGACCTGCTCGTCTCGGCGGTCCGCGCGGTGTACCGGGGTGACTCGCTGGTCGACCCGGCGTCGACCCGCGTCCTGCTGGAGCGGTGCGTCGAGCTCGAACGCCAGGTCGGCAACCCGGTCACGGGTCAACCGGCGCCGGCTTCGGCCGTCGCGGGCGGTCGCTGGGCCGGGCTGCTGGCGCAACTGAGCGACCGGGAACGCGACGTACTCGTCTGGATGGCGCGTGGTCTGTCGAACCGGGACCTGGCCGCGAAGCTCTTCGTCAGCGAGACGACCGTGAAGACCCACGTGAGCAGCGTGCTGTCGAAGCTCGGCCTGTCCAGCCGGGTCCAGGCCGTCGTGGTCGCCTACGAGGCGGGCGTGGTCCGGCCCGGCGAGGCCGAGGTTCGCTGGGACTCGTGAGCGATCACCGCACGAGGTAGACCACGACGGCCGCGGCGGCGGCGAGGACGACGACAAGCGTCAGCAGCTGGGCCCGGATCGACGCTTGCCGGCGCCGGGGCAGAAAGTCTCCCGTCATACCCACCAGGGTGCCGCCCGGAACCCGGCCGGACATCGGCCGACGGAATGGTCGAGGCGTCAACTTTCGGACGGACTTCGGGTCATCCCCCGGTAGTAGTTGCCGTGGGCACCTGCCCGGCGACGGACGGTCAGCGCCGGACGTCGGAGCCGGGTGGTCAGCGCCGGGTGGTCAGCGCCGGGTGGTCAGCGCCGGGTGGTCAGTGCCGGCCGCGGTGCAGGCGGATCGTCACCACGACAACGTCGACCGCCCCGACCAGGGCCAGCAGCAACGGCGCCACGACGTACCCGGCCGGAACGTTGTGCCGGGCAAGCACCACGGCGATGGCGACGAACATCGCGACCCCGATCAGGGCGAGGACCAGCCGCAGCCGCAACGCGCTCTGCGCCGGCGCCGCACCGTGCTCCTCGAAATAATGCTCGCCCCACGGCATCCCGATCACCTCATCGCTTGCTCCGGTCCTCCGGGTCACCGACCGGGCCGCGGGTCGCGAAGTACTCGGCGGCGACCTTCTTCGGTACGCACATCTGCCAGGCGTCCAGGACCAGCTCGCGCAGTTCCGTGGGGTCGAGGGCGTCCAGGTGGACCTGGATCCAGCGGAACCGCTCGTCGGAGGGCCGCGGGCGGAAGAACTTGTCCGGCTCGGCGGCGATGGCGGCGTCCCGCTCCTCCTTGGGGAACCCGATGCCCATCGACAACTCGTCCGCGGCGACCGCGAGATAGACGATCTGGCCGACCCGGTACTTGATCCGGTCCCGGACCAGCACCTCGTAGCTGCGCGGCAGGCCCTCGGTCGCCGCCCGGATGTCCGCCAGATCGACCATGGTCCGAGCCTAGACGGCAAACCTGCCAGCCGCAGTCAGCGTTCTCGCATCCGGCCGGTCTCCCAGGCCCACGCGGCCAGCTCGACCCGGTTCCGGGCGTCCAGCTTGGTGTGCAGATTGGCCACGTGGGTCTTGGCCGTCCCTGGACTGATCACGAGCTCGGCGGCGATCTCGGCGTTGGTCCGGCCGAGGGCGACCAGGCGGATCACCTCCTCCTCCCGGTCGGTCAGGTGCGCGGTGCGGGTGGTCCGCGGGGTGAGTTCGCGCAGCAGCCGGGTCGTGACGGCCGGGCTGATCATCGCGTCACCGGCGACCGCCGCGCGGACCCCTTCGACCAGCAGGGCCGGTCCGGAGCGCTTGAGCAGGAATCCGCATGCGCCGTTGCGCAGGGCGGCGAAGACGTACTCGTCCAGGTCGAAGGTGGTCACCACCAGGACCGGTACCGGGTCGGCGACCGCCGGTCCGGCGAGCAGCCGGGTCAGCTCCAGACCGTCCAGTTTCGGCATCCGGATGTCGGCCACCACCACGTCCGGGCGGAGTTCCTCAGCCAGGCGGACCGCCTCCTCGCCGTCCGCCGCCTCGCCGACCACCTCGAGGTCCGGCTGGGCGTCGAGGATGATCCGGAACCCGCCGCGCACATCAGCCTGGTCGTCGGCGAGCAACACCCGCACGGTCATGAGGCCGCTCCCAGCGGGAGGGTCGCGGACACCTGCCAGCCACCCGGTACCGGGCCGGCTTCCAGCTCACCGCCGAGCGCCTCGACCAGTTCGGTCAGCCGGACCAGGCCCAGGCCGCCTCCTCGGCGGCTGCTCCGGACAGGGGTGGCATTGGTGGTGTGGTTGGTGACGACAGTGGTCAAGCGGTCCGCGGCCTGGCCGACGGCGACGGTGATCCGTGTCGTGGCCGGAGCGTGCCGGCGGATGTTGGTCAGCGCTTCGGCGACGATCCGATAGGCGGCCGCCCCCACTTCGCGGGGCGGTTCCAGCGGCGGAAGCTCGAGGGTGACGTCACTCGCGTATTGCTCGACCAGGTCCGGGAGATCGGCCAGGCCGTACCGCGCCGGGCCGGGGCTGAGGAGGTGAACTGTTCGGTCCATCGAGGCCAGCGCGCGGAGCCCGGCCGCTTCGATCCGCCGGAGCGCTTCCTGGGCGATCGCAGGGTCCTTGCTCACCTGGCCGGCCTGCGCCTGGGCGACGATGCCGCTCACGTCGTGCGCGACGAAGTCGTGCAGGTCCCTGGCCAGGCCAAGCCGCTGGGCCTGCCTGGCCTCGTGGACCGCCCTGACCCGGCGCCGGTCGAGCAAATGCAGGTACCGTCCAGCGCCCCCGACGGCCGCCGCCAGCCCCGCACACATCAGACACCCGAGCAGGGCACCTCGGCTGCTACTGGGCGGGACTACTTGCAAAGTGATTCGCAACGACGACAAGGCGATCGCTACGGCGAACAACAGTCCTCCGGTACCGGCACCTCGCCGCACCAGCCAGTACAACAGGCCAAGCGAAACGACCAGTTCGGCGAGCCACCACAGGGCCACCCCGTTGTCCGCCGGCCCGCGGTAGATCGCCGTGACGGCTCCGGAAACCACCGCGAGCCCACCCGCGGCCAGGTCGTGCCACCTCTGCCGTCCGGGGGAGACGGAACGGCTGGAAATCTGCTGCTCGGGCGATGCGCCGGCGTGGCCGTTTTCCGTTGACTGGTCGGCATGACTCACCTCAGCATCCTAGGAGCCGGTGTGGCTCTTCTCCTGGCCGCGCCGCTGCCTCCGGTGCAGCCGGCCACCGATCTGCTCCGGGCAGACACCAACCGGGACGGCGTCCTGACCGCTGCCGACGATCAGCGCGCCGGTCGGCCGATCATGCTCGCCAATCTCGACGACGACCAGTCCCGGTGCCCGAAGGCACCGTCTACCGGTCGCTTCTCCGATCAGGCGCTTGCCGTCTGCAACGACGCGGCGGACGACCAGGTGAACGGTGCCCGGGACCTGCGGGACCTCGCGCCGCTCGAGATCCGCCCTGCTCGCGGTACCGGACGTCTTCTCCCCGACCGGCCCGACAAGGCCCGGGTGTTCATCCAACGCGAGGGGCGATTCGTACCGCTCGGCAACGACCCGATCGAGCTCAGCCGGGGAGCACGCCTGGCGGTAGAGGCCCGGGACGTCGTCCGTGACCCTGCGGCCTGGTCCGGCCAGGTGACGCTCACCCTTGCTGTCGACGGCCGCAGGGACCAGCTGACCTTCCAGGTGGCTCCCGTGCTGTTCCAGCACGACCTGATGCCGCTGCGGCGAGCGGTTGTCGCGAACACCTCCCCGCCGGCCGGCCTCGAGAGCGCCCCGCGGCCGACAGGCAACAAGAGTGCCTCACTGCCGGGAGAGGCCGAGTACCGGCGGGATCTGCGCAAGGCGCTGGACGCCGAGGGTCTGCGGCAGCCGTTCGTCGAGTGGCCCGCCGGTGGCGACCAGTGGCTGGGTGACATGTACAAGACGGCCTACATGTCGCTCCCAGGTCCGGGTGGGACCGAACACCGGATGACGGTCAATCTCCGCTCCCCCGCGGTACCGCCGGAGCCGCCCAGCCGTGACCGTCCTCTCCGGGACGCCTCGCGGCCGGTGTTCACACTCCTCCGCGGGCCCGATGTCGCCGGGATCCAGGAGTTCGACCCGGCCCGGATCGATACTCCCGAGGACAACCTGTTCTACGGCTCGGCCAGCTCCACGGGGAACTTCGGCACGATCCCGCCGACCCCGGAGTACCCGCTCGGACGGATCGTCTACGGCGGCGCAGGCAAGTTCCGTCCGGACGACTGGTTCACCCGGATGCTGAAGGCCCAGGGTCACCAGGACCCGTTGATGGTGGACACGACGTGGCTGGGGGTGGGGCACCTGGACGAGTTCCTGCACTTCGTACCGGCCGACAACCGGCAGGGCTGGGTGGCGGTGGTGGCTGATCCGGCCCTGGGCTGGCGTCTCCTGCACACCGTGGCGGGCGACCAGCTTCTCGTCCAAGGCGTCGACCCGGCCAAGACGGATCACCCGGGCCTCACGGTCAAGCAGGCACTCGAGCTTCCGGAGCTGATCGACGGTACCCGGATCGCGACAGCAGGTGTCGCCAGGGCGCTCAAGCAACTAGGGCTCACCGAGCAGCAGATCGTCCGTGTCCCTGCGCTGTTCAAGAAGCTCGAGATCCCCGCGGGATATCCGCGGGACAACCTCACCGTCACGGCCCTCCCAGACGCTGCCAACGGGATCAGCACCGGCACTGGGGCTTACCTGGCCCCTCGGCAGCATGGCCCCCGCAAGAACGGCCGGGACGTCTACGAACACGCCGTCGAGCAGGCGCTCGGACGAGTCGGCGTACGGACTCGGTGGGTCGAGGACTGGGACTACGCGCATCACGTGGGGACCGCGGGCGGCGAGCTGCACTGCGTCACCAATGTCGAACGGGACCTCCGGGGGACCGCCCGCTGGTGGGACTAGGACACTAGTTACGGTTGATGGATGTCCAAGGATGTGGTCAGCGCGGTCGAAGGGGCCGAGGTGGTGTTCCGCCTCGCGGACCCGGAGCACGCGCTGGCCGGGGTTCGGCTCTGGGAGGAACTGGGGCTGACGGCGGACCTGCTGGAGTTCAAACCGGTGGACTACGGCTGGGAGCTCCGGCTGGCCCGGCCGTCGGTGCACCGGATGGAGTACCTGTTCGACATCGCCGGTCAGGGCATGCGCACCGATCCGACCAACCCTCGCGTCGTCGGCGGTGCTTTCGGGGACCACTCCTGGCTCCCGCTCCCCGGCTACGTCGAGCCTGGGTGGATCCAGACCGAGCCCATCGCTTCCACCCTCACTCCACTCCCAGTGGCCGACACCCCCGTCGGTACCGTCGAGACACAGGTCTGGGCGCCCGAGGGCATCGGCCCGAGTTACGAGCTCCCCCTGCTCCTCGCCCACGACGGCCCGGAGTTCGCCTCGTACGCGGGGCTCACCCACTACGCAGGCGCTATGGTCGCCAGCGGCTCCCTTCCGCCGTTCCGGCTTGCTCTGCTCCGCCCGACCACCCGCAACCCGTGGTACGCGGCCAACGCGGACTACGCCACCGCCCTCACCCAGCAGGTGCTGCCGGCGATCCAGAGCCAGTACAAGAGTCGTGTGCCGGTACTGATGGGCGCGAGCCTGGGTGCGCTGGCGGCGTTGTACGCCGAGTGGAACCACCCGGGCACGTTCGCGGGGTTGTTCCTGCAGTCGGGGTCGTTCTTCACGCCGGCGACGGATCCGCAGGAGTCCGGGTTCGAGTTCTACGCCGAGGTGACCGGTTTCGTCGGTAAGGTGCTCGCGGCGGGTGAGCCGCCGAGCCGGCCGCTGGTCGGGATGACGGCCGGGACGCCCGAGGAGAACGTGCACAACAACCGGGTGATGGCGGCCCACCTGACCGAGCTCGGGCTCGACGTCCGGTTCGACGAGACCCCGGACATGCACAACTTCACCGCCTGGCGCGACGTCCTGGATCCCGGTCTGACCGACCTGGTGAACCGGGTCTGGTCCTAGTCTCTCGCGGGTGCTCAGGACACTTGCGGGATTTGCCGCGTTCGGTCTCTTCTGGGGTGCGTGGGGTGCGATCCTGCCCGCGGTCCGGACCGAGGCCCGGGTCGGCGACGGGGAGCTCGGGATCGCGCTGCTGATGGTCGGGCTCGGGGCGCTGGTCTCGATGCGGTTCACCGGGTACCTGATCGACCGGTACGGCGGGATCGTGCTGCCCGTGGTGATGGTGGCGTTCGGGATCTGCGGGGTCCTGCCGGCGCTGGCCGGGTCGGTCGTCGGGCTGGCCGGTGCGCTGTTCCTGCTCGGGATGACGTCGGGCGCGACCGACGTCGCGATCAACGCCACCGGGTCGGCGGCCGAGGCGGCCACCGAGCGTCCGTTGATGAACCTCGCGCACGGGCTGTTCTCCGTCGCGGTCGTCGTCTCCAGCCTCGCCACGGCGGGCCTGCGGGCGACCGGGGCGGGGGCGTTGCCGGTACTGGGTGGCGTTCTCGTGCTGATCGTCCTGGTCGTCGCCTTCGCCTTGGCTCCCGGGTCGGCCGCGATCCGCCCGGTCACTGCCAAGCCGGTCAAGCGTCGGCTGGAGCCGGCGCTGCTGGTCTTCGGCGGCCTGTGCGCGCTCGCGTACGTGGTGGAGAACGCGTGGCAGAGCTGGGGCGCGGTCCACCTGGACACCTCGCTCGGTGCGGCGCCCGCTCTCGCGTCGAGCGCACCGGCCGTGTTCGCCGCCGCGGCCGCGAGCGGGCGGATCGGTGGCAACGCCCTGCTCACCCGGTTCCGTCCGGTTCAGCTGCTCGTTGCCGGAGGCGCCGTCGCGGCCGTCGGGTCGATCGTCGCGGCCACCGCCACCAACGCGTGGGTCGCGCTGGCCGGGATCGGCGTGGCCGGGCTGGGTACGTCCGTCTGCGCGCCGACCATCATCAGCATGGCGGGCGCCTGGGCCGGTCCGGAGCGCCGTGCTGGCGCGATCTCCACGGTGACCACGCTCGCGTACCTCGGCTTCCTGCTCGGCCCGGCCGCTGTCGGAGCCGCGTCGAGCGCCTGGACGTTGCCGGTGGCGCTCGGTGGGGTCGCGGTGCTCGCCGTGCTGGTCGCCGTACTCGGGCCGGTGGCGGGACGCGCGACGACCAGGCAGCCGGTCTGAAGACATGCGAGGGTGAGCGGACGGAGACTGGTGCGGGGTACAACTAGCTTCAAGGGGTGAGGCCGGTGGAGCGGGAGCAGGTCGAACTGGACGCGCCCGGGCTGGACCGCCCCGGCACGCTGATCCGCTACGGGCACTACGGCCGACCGGTGCTGGTGTTCCCGAGCGAACAGGGCCGGGCCTGGGACTACGAGAACAACGGCATGGTCGACGCGGTCTCCGGACTGGTCGAGGCCGGCCGGGTCAAGCTGTACTGCGTCGACTCGTTCGACCACCTGAGCTGGTCCGACCGGGGCATCCCGCTGGAGGACCGGGCCCGCCGGCACGAGCAGTACGAGTCCTGGATCGTCGACCAGGTGGTCCCGGCGATCGGCGCGGACTCGCCCGGCGCGAGCGACATCGTCACCACCGGATGCAGTCTCGGCGCCTTCCACGCGCTGAACTTCGCGCTGAAGCGGGCCGACCTGTTCCCGATCGCGATCTGCCAGTCCGGCAACTACGACTCCGCCAGTTGGCACGCCTGGGGTGACCGCGGCGACGCGACGTACTTCAGCAACCCCGCCGACTACCTGCCGAACCTGGCGGGCGATCACCTCGAGTGGTTGCGCAACCGCGTGTTCCTGCTGCTCGTCGTCGGTCAGGGGGACTGGGAGACGCACCCGACCGGCTCGCTGCCGTCCGCGCGGTCGACTGCCGCGGCGCTGGCGTCGAAGGGCATCCCGCACGAGCTGGACCTGTGGGGCCACGACGTCGCGCACGACTGGCCGTGGTGGCGCAAGCAGATCGCCCACCATCTGCCCCGCTTCTGTTGACTTTGTTGATCTTTCGGGTTCGCTGATTCTGGTTCGTCGATGCTGTTGAGGAGTTGACCGTGGCTGACCGTTCGCACCACCTGATCGGATTGCTGCTCGGGGCCGAGGAGGACTGGCCGCAGGCGTTCGAGGCGCTGCTGCGGCGGGTCGGCCCGGTCAAGGACAAGTACGGGACGACGCACGAGTTCAGCTCGGACCGGTTGACGATCGAGCCGTTCGACCTGACCGACCCGGTCCGTGTCGGGCTGGTGATCGACCGGCTGGCCTACTGGTACTACCACCCGCGTGAATGGCTGAAGAAGGCCGCGCTGATGAACGGTACGTACCTGCTGAACTCGCCGTTCACGTTCCAGTCGATGGAGAAGCACAGCGCGTACTGCGCGATGCTGCGGCTCGGGCTGAAGATCCCGCGGACCGTGCTGGTGCCGTACAAGAACCCCGTCGACAACGTGCGCTGGGCGTACACGGCGGCCAAGTACAACCGCCCGTTCGACCTGGACGCGATCGCCGACGACCTCGGGTACCCGCTGTACATGAAACCGTTCGACGGTGGCGGCTGGCGTGGCGTCTCCCGGATCCGCGACCGCGACGAGCTGCACCGCGCGTACGACGAGTCCGGCGAGATGCTGATGCACCTGCAGGCCACGATCGACTACGACGTCTTCGCCCGCGCGCTGTCGATCGGCGCCGAGACGATGGTGATGGACTTCCGCCCGGACGAGCCGATGCACAACCGGTACGCGGTCTCGCACGACTTCCTCAGCCCGTCCGCCGGCCACCAGGCGGTCGCGATCAGCCGGATCGTGAACGCCTTCTTCGGCTGGGAGTTCAACTCGTGCGAAATGCTGGTCAAGGGCGATTCGGTGCATCCGATCGACTACGCGAACGCGTGCCCGGATGTGGCGATCACCTCGCTGCACTACTACTTCCCGTGGGCGATCAGCGCGTTGGTGAAATGGTCGGTGTTCTCGCTGGTGACGGGGCGCCGGACGAAGGTCGACCTGCACACCGAGCGGTACTTCGCGGTGGCCGACGACGACTCGCTGGACTACGACGCGAAGCTGAACGCGTACCTGGCGCTGGCCGACGAGCACTTCGACACGGCCAAGTACCGCGAGTGGTGCGCGGAGAACCTGGCCGACTTCGACACGCGCTTGGTGGACTGGGCGGCCGGGCCGGACTTCGATCGCCTGCTGCGCGAGACGGTGGAGGCGACGTACCCGGCACATGAGCGGGAGAAGTTCCTCGCGCACTTCCGGGGACTGACGAGGCTGTGGGTCGAGGACCAGTCGCGGTGACTCCCGTCTGAGCTGGTCCTGCCTACACCGTTCGGGTCTGGATGTGTTGCCGACTTTCGATCTGTGGACAACTTGGTGGGGCTGAATCTCCTTGTTTGTAAGGGGATTCTCGATTTCTCGTTGCTGGTTTCGTCGGCTACGGTTTGCTGGCATGAAGGGGATTTGCGAGCGGCCGGTGTGGTCGATGAGCGGCGGCGAGATGCTGGCCGCGCTCGACAGCGTGCACACTCAGCTCGGCCGTCTCCAGACCTACCGGCTCGAGCTCCTGGCCGCCCTGGACCGCAACGGCCACGCCGCCGATCTCGGCGCCCGCGACACCGTCGAACTGATCGCGACCCGCCACCGCCTCGACACCACCGACGTACGCCGTGACCTACGCCTGGCCTGCAACCTCTCCAAGTACGCAGCCGTCCAGGAAGCACTCAACGCTGACCACGTCGGCGACGCTGACCCCGACGACGCTGACCCCAACGACGCTGATGCCGACGGCGGCGCTGATCTCCATGGCAGCGGCGATGCTGACGGCGGCGCTGATTCCACAGGAACTGCTGAGCTCGATGGCAACGCTGAGCTCGATGGCAACGCTGAGCTCCAGGTCGGCGCTGGCCTGCATGGCGGTGCTGACGCTGGGCTCCACGGCGCTGGTGTCTACGGCAGCGCTGGTCTTCATCCGGCGCAGGCCGAGGTGATCGTCTCTGCTCTTGAGAAGGCCCCGTCCACCACGCCGGTCGAGACTCTGCAGGTCGCCGAACGTGAGATGGTCACCGCCGCAGCCGTCCTCCCTCCACGCGACCTCCGCAAACTCGCCAAGCAGGTCCGCGACCGCCTCGACCCCGACGGCCCCGAACCCGCCGAAGACCGCGCCAAAGCCGCCGAGACCTTCTGGCTGAAGCGTCGCGACCACGGCGCCGAGTTCGGCGGCTACCTGGCCGGCGACAACGCCGAACTCCTCCAGACCCTGATCTTCGCCGGCGCCAAACCTCACCTGACTCCCGACGGCCGACGCGACCCCCGCAGCCGTGGCAAGCGCCAGGCCGACGCCCTGGCCGCCATCCTCGCGACCGCCGCGTCCACCGGCAGCGCCGCGCCAAGCCACGGCGACATCAAGCCCCACATCACCGTCACGATCGCCCTGAAGGACCTCATCGCCGGCACGGGCATGGGCCAGCTCGCCCACGGCACCACCTTGTCCGCGGGCACGATCCGCCGCCTCGCCTGCGATGCCGAGGTAATCCCGATCGTCCTGGGAACCAACTCAGAACCCCTCGACATCGGCAAAGAACAACGCTTCGTCAACCGCGCGATCCGGCGTGCCCTCAACGCCCGCGACCGCGGCTGCGTCATCTGCCAAGCCCCACCGGCCATGTGCGAGGCCCACCACCTCATCCACTGGGCCAACGGCGGCAAAACTGCCCTCACCAACCTGGTGCTGCTCTGCAGGACCCACCACCAAGAAATCCACCGCGGCCACTGGACCATCACCCTCACCCAAGGCCGCCCCCAGGTATCCACCCCACCCTGGACCACCCCGCCACGGCCACGGCCCACCCGGAACACCTCACCGGCGACTACCCCACCACCACCAACCCACTCCCCAACAACCCAACCCCCACAAACCCCAGCCCCACAAACCCCAGCCCCACCAACCCCCGCACCACCCACACCACCGCCCACCAGCCACGGAGCTGGCGCGCCCACGCGTAACAGCCCGGCACCTAGCACGTCCACGCGTAGCAACTCCACGCCTGGTACGACGCCCACGCCCAGCAGCCCGGAACCTGGTGCGTCCACGCATAGCAACCCCATGCCTGGTACGCGTGAGCCCAACAGCCCCGCACCTGGCGTAGCCCTGCCCACGACATCCCCACCAGGCAAACCCGCAGCGGCCTCAGCCCCAAGCACGCCCCGCGCGCGAACCGGATGACCAGCCCCCGGTCGACACCCCCTCACCAACCGACCCGCGCCTGGCCTCCCCGCACCCGGCGCCACTTCCCAGGCACGGCCCCGCCCAGCGTCTCCGCACCCGACGCCGCACCACCAGGCACCACCTCACCCGTTCACCCTCGCCAAGCAACCACCCGCGACATCAATCCCCGCGTACCGAGTGACAAGGCCCCGGCTGGCATCCTTCGCCCGCCGGGATCCGCGCCTGACCTACCCGCACCCGGCGCTCCCTCCCAAGCACCGCCCTGTCTCATCTCACAGCGTCGCGCGCACGAGCTCCACGCCTTCGCCTTGCAAATTGTCCAGCCCGGACGGCCTGCCTGTTGCTGCTAGCAACAACTCTGTTGCCGGCCCGCGCACCTCGGCCGGGCCGTCGCCTGCGGTCCACTGCACGTCCGTTGCGATCATCCGCGTTCCACGGAACCTCTTCTTCACGCCGTAGAACGGGCTGTTCCACAAGTGATCAAGGGCCCCCGGCAACAGCTTCAGCGGGATCTCGCGCTCTCGGCCCAGCGGTCGTGCGATGTCCTGGCCGTGGACGAGCACGTCCACCAGCGGGTCCATCGCCCCGGACAGCGGGGACCTCCGGGTCGAACCGGCGGTCTCGCGGTACTGCTCGATCAGCTCCGCCGGCGAGTACTGCGCGGCGCGCTCGCGGCCCTGCTGAGATTCCATTCTGTCGAAGTCGAAGCGAGCCTGAGCCAGGCCCTTCAGCCAATCCTTGACTCCGGTCCTCGTCGAGAGCGTCAGATGAGCGAGCACCTCGTGCACGGTCCAGTCCGTGCACAGCGACCGCACGGCCCACTCGTCCTCACGAAGCCCCTCCAGGAACTTCACCAAGCTCAGCCGCTCGGCTTCGACCTGCGGCCGGATCTCTTCCCATCGGTTGCTCATGGTTCACTCCTCCATCGCTTCGAGGCGACGCTTCAGGTGCACGCGTTCCGGCTCGGTCGCGGCCAGGTCGAGTGCGAGTCGGTAGGCGGCCGCGGCTTCGGGCCGGCGGCCGGCGCGGGCCAGGAGATCCGCGCGGGCGGTGCGGTACGGCGAGTAGTCGCGCAGGCGCGGTTCCGCTTCGAGCTCGTCCAGCAGTACGAGTCCCGCCTCGGCGCCGTCGCGCATCGCCACCGCGACCGCGCGGTTCAGCGCCACCACCGGGGACGGCGAGATCACGAGCAGCACGTCGTACAGCGCGACGATCTGCGGCCAGTCCGTTGTCGCGATGTCGGCCGCTTCGTCGTGCAAGGCCGCGATCGCCGCTTGGACGCCGTAGAACCCGGGCGACTCACCGCTCAGCGCGACGAACACCAGGTCGCGGCCTTCCTCGATCATCGTGCGGTCCCAGAGTCCGCGGTCCTGGTCCTCGAGCAACACCATCGAGCCATCAGCGCCGACCCGTGCGTGGCGGCGGGCGTGGATCAGCAGCATCAGCGCGAGCAGGCCGGCGACCTCGCGTTCGGACGGAAGCAGCCGACGCAGGATCGCGGTGAGCCGGATCGCTTCCTCGGCCAGGTCGAGCCGCTGCAGATCCTCGCCCGAGCTCGCCGCGTAGCCCTCGGTGAAGATCGAGTAGAGCACCTGAAGGACGCCGGGGAGGCGCTCGGGAAGTTCGGCGACGGTCGGGACCCGGAAGGGGATCCGGGCATCCTTGATCTTCACCTTGGCTCGGGTGATGCGCTTGGCCATCGTCGGCACCGGGACCAGGTACGCGCGGGCCACCTCGGGCGTGGTCAGGCCGGCCAGACACCGCAGCATCAGGGCGCCGCGGTCCTCCGCCTGCAACGCGGGATGCGCACAGGTGAAGAACAGTTGGAGCCGATCGTCCGGCACTTCCGCGTCGCCGGTCGGCGCCGCGACAGGCTCGGCCCTGGACAGGTCCACCTGCAGGACCGCGAGCCGGGCCGCGTACGTCTTGTCCCGCCGAAGCCGGTCCACCGCCTTCCGCCGGGCCGTGGTCAGCAACCACGCGCCGGGGCGGGACGGTACGCCGTCCTTCGGCCAGGTCCGCATCGCGGCCTCGATCGCCTCGGACGTGACTTCCTCGGCCAGGTCCAGGTCACCGAAGCGGCGGACCAGCGAGGCGAGCAGCAGGGCGCGTTCCTCCCGGTACACCGCCTCGACGGAATCCCGGACCGACCGGTCGGCCATGTCAGGCCCCGAAGTCCGCGATCGGGCGGATCACCACGTTGCCGCTACCCCACGATCCCGGGCAGCGCGCGGCCCAGTCGATCGCGGCGTCCAGGTCGGGGACGTCGATCACGTAGTACCCACCGAGGACCTCACGGCTCTCCGCGAACGGCCCGTCGGTGACCGTGCGCTCGCCGGACGCGCCGACCTTGACGGTGGTCGCGGTGACCAGGTCGGCGAGCGAGTGCCCGTCGACCATGATGCCGGCGTCGCGGACCTCCTTGTCGAAGGTCATCCAGTCCTGCGGGGTGCACTCGGCCGCCCCACCGTCGGCGCCGATCTCGCCCGCGTTGATCAGCAGCATGTACAGCATGTCCAGCCTCCAAGCTCGGTTCCCGGACGGCTCGATCCGCCGTCTCGATGGTGACGACGAACGGCCCGCCCCCGAAAGGACATCCTCCCCGAAGTTTTTTTCGAACCCGATCCAGCAGGCGTCCGACACCCGATCCGGCAGGGTCAGACGACGGGGATCAGGCAGCGAGGTCACATGGCGGGCGGGGTCAGGAACCGGGGCCGAACGGCAGGGTCAGACACTGGGCCAGACATCATGGTCGGACGGCCGGGTCGGACGGCCGGGTCGGACGGCCGGGTCGGACGGCCGGGTCGGACGGCCGGGTCGGACGGCCGGGTCGGACGGCCGGGTCGGACGGCCGGGTCGGACGGCCGGGTCGGACGGCCGGGTCGGACGGCCGGGTCGGACGGCCGGGTCGGACGGCGAGGTCAGTCGGCGAGGTCAGTCGGCGAGGTCAGTCGGCGAGGTCAGTCGGCGAGGTCAGTCGGCGAGGTCAGTCGGCGAGGTCAGTCGGCGAGGTCAGTCGGCGAGGTCAGTCGGCGAGGTCAGTCGGCGAGGTCAGTCGGCGAGGTCAGTCGGCGAGGTCAGTCGGCGAGGTCAGTCGGCGAGGTCAGTCGGCGAGGTCAGTCGGCGAGGTCAGTCGGCGAGGTCAGTCGGCGAGGTCAGTCGGCGAGGTCAGTCGGCGAGGTCAGTCGGCGAGGTCAGTCGGCGAGAGGCAGATGGTGGGGGGTCAGGTGGCGGGGTCGGACAGCGGGGTCAGGTGGCGGGGGCCAGATGGCGGGGGTCAGATGAGCAGCAGGCCGACCGCGGTGACGACCGCTAGTTGGAGGCCGGTGGAGATGCCGCGGCGGGTTGGGTGGGTGGTGCCGAACCAGGTCAGCTTGGGCCAGATTCGGCCGGACCAGGCGGTGGCCGCGACCAGGAGAGCCAGGCCGATCAGCCAGGGCCAGGTCGGCAAGGACGTCCAGTCGGCGGTACTGCGGGCGAAGAGGAGGAAGAGGGCGCCGATGCTCAGGACCAGGATCAGGTCGGCGCGGTCCCGGAGTTTGCCGGCGCGAAGTTGCCACAGCAGGACGACCGGATAGCCGATCGCGAGGGCCAGCAGGATCACGTCTCTCATACCGGCTCCTCCAGCAGCTTCTCGGCGAAGTCGTCCACGTCGACCGCGACGTCGGACAGCACGACCACGGCGCGCCGACGTTCCAGGTCGAGACCGAGGAACGACCGGTACCCGCCGGTGCCGCCGTTGTGCCAGACCATGTTCCGGCCGGTCCCACCGAGCGGGCTGGTCAGCCAGAACATTCCGATCCGTTCCCCGTCGAACTCCCGCCGCGGCGCCAACGCGTCCACGGACCGCCCGGCGAGCAGCGACTGCGCGAGCTTGCTGAGATCGCGGGTCGACGACACCACCCCACCGGCCGGCGCGTACCCGACCTGGACCCACGGATCCTGCTTGCGACCACCCGAGCTGTACCCCGGTGGCGCCGCGCCCGCCTCGTCGACCGGCGTCCGCGTCTCGGTCAGGCCGAGCGGCTCGAGTACGCGCTCGGACAGCAGCTCCGGGTACGTCTGACCGGCACTGCGGGCGAGCGCTTGACCGAGCAGAGCGCCGCCAAGGTTCGAGTACCGCGGTTCGTCGCCCCTGCCGGAGGAGCGCGCGTGATCGAGGAGCTGGTCCACGTCGTACGGGTACGGGTTCCCGGCCATCAGATTCGCAAAGAATGACCGTGCTGCGGAGAGCGGCTGCCTCGGCGTACTCGGGAGGCCGGCGTGATGCGTCGCCAGGTCCTCCAGGGTCGCGGTCGCCACCTCCGACTCGTGCAGCGGCAGCAGCGAACCGACCTGCTGGTCCAGCTTCACCTCGCCACGGCGGATCGCCTCGGACAGCAGCAGCCCGGTGAAAGCCTTGCTGATCGAGCCGGTCTCGAACGCCGCGTGCTCGTCCGCACCCCGCCCAGCGAACCGCACCGAGTCGCCGTCGACCAGCGCGACCGCGAGTCGGTGGCCGGCGCCTTCGTAGTGGTCGTCGATGTACTGCTGCAGCGCCGCGTCGCCGGTCCGCGGTTCGGCGAGTTCCAGCGAGCGGGGCCGGACGAACCAGCCCCCGATGGCAAGCGCAAGGGCGAGCAGGATCGCGATCGGCTTCATGGCTACCTCTCCAGGGCGACGAGGATCGCGAGCAACGCGACCACCCGGGTCGGGGGAACGGCGAAGACGCCGCGGCTCGGGCTGTGCAGCCAGCCTTCGGCGGTCAGCTGCCGCAGATGGTGGTAGATCTGCCCGCTCGTCCCGAGGCCTTCGACCTCGCTGAGCGCGCTGACCGTATTCCGGTCGTGCAGGATCTCGCGCAGCAACGTCAGCCGCACCGGATTGCCGAGCGCGGCCAGCCCCGAGGCGCGCGCGGACCAATCGGCGTCGAGCACCTCTGTGGTCGGCCGGCCAAATTGCCAGTCCACGTGCCGCCCGTCGGGCAACGTCACGGTGCCCGTGTAGAGCACGGCACCCGGCTCCGGTACTCGCTCCTTCAGCGCTCGGAGCGCGAAGAACACCTCGGGATCGACCCCGTCCGGCAGCACCTGCTCGCCGAGCGGACGTGCGGATTCGAGAGCGGCGACCCGTCGCTCCAGCTCTTCAAGGCGGTTATCCACAGCCTCATCCACACTGTGGATACTACGTAGATACGTAGTTATTGCAAGTCTGAACCGTGTCGAGACCCGGTCTGAAAGATCCGGTGCAGTCGCGAGCAGGTGCCCGGCGCGGTAGCTCAGCGGCTGGGTGGAGGCCCCGAGGCGGTGGTCACCGTGGACTTGCTCCAGCGCGGCGCGGCGCGGGTGCCGTGCCCAGTGCCGTGCCCAGTGCCGTGCAGCACGCGGCGGATCAGCAGGCCGGGCCTAGAGTGATGCGGTGCGCGATGTGGACGTACCGGGCTGGTGGCGGCGGCTGGGGCTGGACGGGTTGGTGGACGTGCACGTCCACTTCCTGCCGGACCAGGTGATGGAGGCCGTCTGGGGGTTCTTCGACCAGGCCGAGCGGCACTACGGCGTCGCCTGGCCGATCACGTACCGGACGCCGGTGGCCGAGCGGTTGCGGACGCTCGGCGAGCTCGGGGTACGGCGATTCCCGGCGCTCGTGTATCCGCACAAGCCCGACATGGCCGCGTGGCTCAACAGCTGGGCCCGCGAGTTCGCCGCGCAGACGCCGCGGTGCGTCATGAGCGGCACGTTCTACCCCGAGCCCGGCGCCGCGGAGTACGTGAAGGAAGCGCTCGAACTCGGGACCCGGATCTTCAAGGTGCATGTCCAGGTCGGGGACTACGACCCGCGGGACGAGGAGCTCGACAGCGTCTGGGGACAACTCGCCGACGCCGAAGTCCCCGTGGTCGTGCACTGCGGATCCGGGCCGATCCCCGGTCGGCACACGGGCCCCGGTCCGTTCGGCGAGGTACTGCGAAACCACCCGCGCCTCACCGCGGTCATCGCGCACCTGGGCATGCCGGAGTACGCCGAGCACCTGGCGCTCGCCGAGACGTACGAGAACGTGCACCTGGACACGACCATGGCGCTGACCCCGTTCACGGAGTCACTGATGCCGTTCGACCGCGACCTCCGGCCCCGGCTGGCTGCGCTCCAGGACCGCGTCGTGCTCGGCTCGGACTTCCCGAACATCCCGTACCAGTACGCCGTCCAGCTGGAGTCGCTCGAACGCCTCGACCTCGGCGACGACTGGCTGCGCGCAGTCTGCTGGGAGAACGGCACCCGCCTACTCGACGGGTAGCCGATCGACCGTCAGCCATTCGACCGAGCAGCCATTCGACCGCCAGCTGCTCGACCGAGCACCCACTCGACGGGCAGCCATTCGACCGGCCAGCTAGTCGTCCGGGCAGCTACTCGACCGGCAGCTGCGACACGAACCAGGCCAGCGTGAGCCCGGTGAGCAGCGCGTCCCGGTCGATCTCCAGGCTGACCAGCTGGGCATTCCACGCAAGCAGCGCCGTGCTCAGCACCAACGCGGAGATCTGCCGCCCCTCGTTGAACGCCGTGAGGTTCTCGTTGAACCAGCGCACCTCGGCCAGCTCGGCGGCGTCCAGCCCGCGCTGCTGCGCACCGGCCTCGGTCACCGCGGTGTACGCCGGGGTCGCAGTCAGCCCGTCCCGGTCGTCGCCGACCTGATAGTCGTCGTACCCGAGCCGGCGCATCAGCTCGTCCCAGCCTGCCGCGGCCCGCTGACTCGGCGAACCGTCGCCCGGCCCGGTCAGTGCGGTCCACGCGATCGACGGGATCACCAGGTGGTTCCCACCGGCGGCCTCGAGCGGTCCGGCGGCATCCAGTACGTCCATCACCCCGCTCGGCCAGGCGTGGGTGAGCAGCGCCGGCCGGGCCGACGGACTCGCCGAGCGCAGATGCAGGAAGTGCACGAACTGGCCGGCGATCTCGGTCGCGTAGTGGTGGTACGCCGCCAGCCGGGCCTCGTGGACGCGCCAGTCGTAGCCGTCGACCCAGTAGTCGATCAGCTCGTCGGCGTAGGCGGCCGGCACGATCCGGTCCAGCCCCGCGGCGATGTAACCGCCGCCGTCCCGGAACGCGCGCAACCGCTCGTACAGCGCCGCGAGCTCGGTCCGCGGCACCCGCAACCGCAACTCACGGACTTCCGCTGTGCGCTCAGTTCCCACCCGTCGACCTCCGCCTCTCCCCGCCTCGCCACCTGTGGACTTCCAGCATGCTGCGTCCCACCAGAACCGCGGCGGGATCATGTCTCTTCTGAAAAGAACGACTGAGCGGCCGAACGGTTGCACGGACCGGTTGGCAGGATCCTGACACGCTGACCGGACAGATCCCGTGACAACGCTGTCGTCTCCCCGTTGCCGGGCCCATTCCAACGTTGTACTGTCGTTCCGACCTGCTTTCTCCACCCCTTCGGGAGCCCCTCGATGCCCAGCACCCAGCCCCGCCCCGAGCACCCCAGACCGCAGTTCACCCGTCCGGACTGGCTGAACCTCAACGGTGAGTGGCAGTTCGAGACCGACCGGTCCGACTCCGGCCTGGAGCGCGGCCTGCGCGATCGTGAGCTGCAGCAGCGCATCGTCGTCCCGTTCGCCCCCGAGACAGAGCTGTCCGGGATCGAGGACGTCGACTACCTCGAAGCCGTCTGGTACCGCACCACCGTCACCGTCCCCGCCGACTGGACCGGCAAGGACGCCGTCCTGCACTTCCAGGCCGTCGACCACGACGCGACCGTCTGGGTGAACGGCACCGAGGTCGTCCGGCACCGCGGCGGCTTCACCCCGTTCAGCGCGAACCTGGCCGGTGTCGCCGGTCCGGGCGAGGAGGCGCTGATCGTGGTCCGCGCCCGCGACCCGCGGTCCGGCAGCCAGGCCCGCGGCAAGCAGAGCCTCAACTACTTCAACGCCGACTGCCACTACACCCGGACCACCGGGATCTGGCAGACCGTCTGGCTCGAGGCCGTCCCCTCGATCCACCTCGGCCGGCCGCGGATCACGCCGGACGTGGCCGGCTCGGTCTTCCACGTCGAGGTCCCGGTCTCGGCGAACAAGCCGGGCTGGAAGGTCCGCGCGGTGCTGTCCGACGCCGACGGCGAGGTGGTCGCCGCCGAGGTGCGCGCCGACCTCGACCTCGCGCCCCGGCTGGTGCTCGCCGTCCCGGCCGACCGGGTCCGGCTCTGGGACACGACCGACCCACACCTGTACGACGTCAAGTTCGAGCTGGTCGACGCCGACGGCGCCGTGGTGGACACCGCGGACAGCTACGCCGGCCTGCGGTCGGTCTCGATCAACGGCAAGGCGATCCTGATCAACGGCAAGCACGTGTTCCAGCGGCTCGTGCTGGACCAGGGCTACTGGCCGGAGAGCCTGATGACGGCGCCGTCCGAGGAGGCGCTGGTCGCGGACATCGAGCTCAGCCTGGCGGCCGGCTTCAACGGCGCCCGGTTGCACCAGAAGGTGTTCGAGGAGCGGTTCCTGTACCACGCGGACCGGCTCGGGTACCTGGTCTGGGGCGAGTTCGGCGACTGGGGTGCGGGCGTCGGTAACACCGGCGGCGACAACCAGCAGCCGACCGCGACGTTCGTGACGCAGTGGCTGGAGGCCGTCGAGCGCGACTACAGCCACCCGTCGATCATCGGCTGGTGCCCGCTGAACGAGACCCACCAGCTGCTGCACGACCGGATCACCCAGCTGGACGACGTCACCCGGGCGATGTTCCTGGCCACCAAGGCGGCGGACACCACCCGGCCGGTCCTGGACGCCTCGGGGTACTCGCACCGGGTCCCGGAGACGGACGTGTGGGACTCGCACAACTACGAGCAGAACCCGGCCGAGTTCGCGAAGCAGATGGCCGGCCTGGTGGACGACCAGCCGTACGGGAACACCGGCGGCCACGAGTCGCGGCCGATCTCCCAGCCGTACAACGGGCAGCCGTACTTCTGCAGCGAGTTCGGCGGGATCTGGTGGAACCCGGAGGCCGCGAACGCCGCCGGCGACGACCGGAAGGAGTCGTGGGGCTACGGCCAGCGGGTCCAGGACGAGGCGGAGTTCTACGACCGCTTCACCGGTCTGGTCGACGCGCTGCTCGACAACCCGCTGATGTTCGGTTACTGCTACACGCAGCTGACCGACGTCTTCCAGGAGGAGAACGGGATCTACCGGTTCGACCGGTCGAACAAGCTCGACGTCCCGCGGATCAAGGCGGTCCAGACCCGCGCCGCGGCGTACGAGAAGGACTGATCAGCTAGTAGTTGCCAGTAGCAACCTCACCGGCGTGCTCGCTCAGAGTGCGCCGGTGAGTTGTTGCAGGCCCAGGCTGCTCGCGGCGACGCAGATCCAGAGCACGGCGCCGAGCAGCAACGGCCGCAGCCCGGCCTTGCGGAGCTCGGAGAGCCGCAGCGACAGGCCGATGCCGACGAGCGCACTGGTGATCAGGAACGTGCCGAGCAGCGACAGGTTCGGCTGCCAGGCCTCCGGGACCAGGCCGGCGCTGCGCAGTCCGGCCGCGGCGAGGAACCCGACCAGGAACAACGGCACCATCTTCCGCCACGGCAACTTGCGACCGGCCAACTCCGCCGAGGTGCCCTGCTGCTGCGGCGATCCGGTCTGCACAGAGGCTTTGGCTTCGCGGCGGGACTTGAGGATGACCAGGCCGAGCACGATCGGTACCAGCATCAGCGAGCGGGTCAGCTTGACCACGAGCGCGTGATCGCCGGCCTGCTGGCTGTACGCGTACCCGGCGGCGACCACCGACGACGTGTCGTTGATCGCGGTCCCGGCCCACAACCCGAACGCCTCCGGGCTCATCCCGAGCAGATGACCGAGCGTCGGGAAGGTCAGCACCGCGACCACGTTGAACGTGAAGATGGTGGCGAGCGCGTACGCCACCGAGGTCCGCTTGGCCCCGATCGCGGCAGTCGCGGCGGCGATCGCCGAACCGCCGCAGATCCCGGTCCCGACCCCGATCAGGATCTGCGTGTCACCGCGCACCCCGAGCCAGCGGCCGAACAACCAGGCGCCGCCGAGCGCGACCGCGAGCGTGCCGAGCATCACCGGCAGCGATCCACCGCCGACCTCGACCACCTGGCGCAACGACAACCCGGTCCCGAGCACCACGATCGACGCCTGCAGGAGGTACTTGGAGGCGAAGTCGTACCCGGGCCGGCTCCACTCGCCGCGCAGGGCGGGAGCCAGCGCACCGGTGGCCACGCCGAGCAGGATCCCGAACACCGGTCCGCCCACCACCGGGATCAGCCGGCCGAGCGGTACCGCGGCCCCCGCGAGCGCGAGCACGACGAGCAGTCCGGGGACGGTGTGGATGAAGTGCGAAGCGGGCGCCGAGGTCTGCCGCGGTGGCCTAGTCTCGACCTGCACCATGGACCCAGATCCCCCTCCTCGCTAAATGTACGCACATTCAAGCTAGGAGATGACCGGACATTTGGCAACCTCGGAAGGATCGGATGAGCGAGCGTCAGCTGGATCGCGGCAGCGACCGGCCGCTGTGGAAGCAGCTGCAGCAGGACCTGGTCCGCCGACTCCGGGCCGGGGAGTTCGCCGACACGTTCCCGGGCGAGCTGGTGCTGGTCGAGGAGTACCGGGTCAGCCGGCACACCGTCCGGCAGGCGCTCGGGCAACTCCGCGCGGACGGGCTGATCGTGGCCGAGCGCGGCCGGCAGCCCCGGGTCGCGACGACGCCGGAGATCCGCCAGCCGATGGGCGCGCTGTACAGCCTGTTCTCGTCGGTCGAGGCGGCCGGGCTGGCCCAGCACAGCGTCGTCCGGGCCCTCGATGTCCGGGCCGACGGGGTGATCGCGAGCCGGCTCGACCTGGAGGCGTCGAGCCCGCTGGTCTACCTGGAGCGGCTGCGGTTCGCCGGCGAGGAACCGCTCGCGCTGGACCGGGTCTGGCTGCCGGCCGCGGACGCCGAAGGGCTGCTGGAATCCGACTTCAGCCACACCAGCCTCTACAACGAACTGGCCGAGCGCACCGGCCTCCGGCTGGACCACGGCCGCGAGGACATCCGCGCGGTCAACCCGACCGCGGCTGAGCGGGCCCTGCTGCGTTGTCCGGCGGAGGCGGCTGCGTTCTCGATCAACCGGCTGGGGCACGCACAAGGGCGCAAGGTGGAGTGGCGGCACACGATCGTGCGAGGCGACCGCTTCGCGCTGGCGGCCGAGTTCTCCGCTCACCAGGGCTACCGGCTCACCCCAGCCACGCCCACCGCCTCGTTCCAGGACTAGAACCCAGCCCACCGCCGTACCGGTCTTCCCCGAAGGGCTGAGCAGCAGGGTTCACGCCGGGCGCGTTGGCCGCTGAAGACGCGCCCGGCGTGAAGCTTTCGGGTCGGCCGGCTTGAAGCCCTCGGCCGGCCGACCTGGGGTCAGAGAGTCAGCGTTTGCAGGTGATCGACGGTCTTGAAGTCGGCGCCGGCCGCGAGCGCTGAGGCGCGGAGCTTGGCCAGGCCGCCCCAGTCGACAGCGGGCTCGTCCAGCGGCTGGTCGAAGTCGTCCCAGTGGGTCGCGACGACCGTCCGGACCGGCTTGAGGGTGGCGAGCAGGCGATCGGTGACGCCGGGCTCACCACCGGGCGCGGCCAGGACGACGTCGACCTCGAGGTCCTTCAGCGAGATCGGGTCGAAGCCGGCCGTGCTGAGGCTGAGGATGCGCAGCCCGCCGATGGTGATGACGTACGCGAGCGTGCCGCCCTCGACCAGGTCCGCGATCGTCCGCGGCTTCGGCGGGACCGCGCCCGGCCGCGTCCCCGGGTACGCGAACTGGTGCCGCGCGCCCCCGCACGAGTGCAGCGACCGGAACACCTCGACCGTGAACCCCGTGAACGGCAGGTACTCCCCGCCGACCACCTGGCTGAGCTGGTCCTCCGGCGCACGCAGGGCCCGCAGCAGGTTGAGGTGGGTCTCGTTGCCGAGCACGGTCGCCTTGGTCCGGCGCGCGATGTACGGCACGTCGGGGAGATGGTCGTAGTGCCCGTGGTGGACGAGAATCGCGTCCGCGGTGGTCACGTACTTGTCGATGATCGCCGGCTTGCTGACGATCCTGGTGGTGTCGTCGGCGCCTTCGGGCGAGTACGTTCCCGTCTTGAAGCGGGTCAGCCACGGATCGGTCAGCACGGTCACCCCGCCCGAGCGGATCTGCCAGGCGTGGTTACCCCACCAGGTGAATTCGACCGGCTCGCGCTGCACAGCACTCCCCTCGGTACCGCGCTGGGTGGCCGCGTCGGCGGCGCTCCGGATGCCGACGGCACCTGCCGCACCGACCGCTGCTGCCGCGGTTCCCCTGAGTACTCCCCTGCGCGTCACCGTCATGCCGTCTCCTTCTCCCGAGTCGCTGGTTCGGGGTGGAGTCAAGCCCGGAAGCTTCGGCGATGTCGAATATGCTCTGACATATGCAGCGATCCGCAGTTCGTATCGGCGCAGGTCAGCGGCTTCATGCTGACTGAGCGGCTGCTGCAGATCTTTGTCGCACTGGCCGACGAGCAGCACTTCGGCGACGCAGCCCGGGTCGTCGGCATCACCCAGCCGCCGCTGTCGCAGGGCCTGCGCCGACTCGAATCGCTGGTCGGCGCGAAGCTGTTCGACCGGGGATCCGGCGGGGTCGAGCTCACCCCGGCCGGTACCGCGCTGCTGCCGTACGCCCGGCGCGCGCTGACGTCGATCGACGAGTTCCACCACGCGGTCTCGGCGCACGATCCGGGTGGACCAGAACTCCGCCTCGGCCTCACCCCCGAAGTACCGGCGGCGGTCGGCGCGGCGGTCGCAGCAGCGTGCGGCGAGGCGGTGAAGGGGAGCCGGGTCACGGTCGTCTCCGCGCCGACCAGCGCGCTACTGCCGCAGGTCGCGGCCGGGCGGTTGGCGTTCGCGGTGGTGCTGCATCCGTCGGTCCTCGAAGGCGTCGACGCCGGACCGGTCACGCTGCTGCCGACCTGGGCACTCACCCCGGCCGGCCTCCACCCGACCGACGGCGAACCACTGCCGCTGCACAAGGTCGGCGCGCTCCCGGTCGCCGTCCGCCCCCGCCCCGAGGCACCCGCGGCCCGCGACCTCTTCCTCGACACGCTCGCCCTGCATCGCCCGACCGGCGGGACCGTGGTGGTGACCGACGACCGCGCCGCCCTCGCGATGACCGCGGCCGGCCAGGCGATCGTGATCACGCCGGACCCCACCCTGCAGGCGCCCGGCGTGACGCGGCACCCGCTGATCGGCGACCCGTTGCCGGTCCGGCTCCGGCTGATCTGGTCCCAGAACCCGGCGCTCCACCTGGCCGCCGCCCTGCCCCAACTCACCAACGCGCTGGCGGCATCAGCCGACGCGCGGGCGGCATCGTGAGTACGCCGTCGCGTCTGCGGGCGCTGTTCGAGGACGCCGGTACCCGTGGTTGGCTGCACGCGATCCGGCTCGGCGGATCCGAGGGCGAGGTCGCTGTGGACGCCGACGCTTTGGTGCCGATGGCATCCGTCTACAAGCTGCCGCTGCTGGTGGCGTTCTGCGAACTGGTCGACCGCGGGGCGCTGGATCCACGGGAACAGGTGACGCTGGAGCCGAGCGATCGAACGGCTGGTCCGACGGGGCTGTCGGTCCTGCTTGATCCGGTGAGCATGTCCCGGCGGGATCTGGCGCTGTCGATGATGACCGTGTCCGACAACGCGGCAGCCGACGCGCTGCTCGACGTGGTCGGGCTGGACCGGCTGGCCGACTTCCTCAGCCGGCATGGTCTTACGGGGACGCGCATCCGCCGCGGTACCGCTGGGAATCTCCGCGACCTGCTGGATCGGACTCGGACCGACGACCCCGACACCGCTTTCGCCGTACTCGCGGACAACGACATGACGGACCCGGCCGGCATCTACGAGGCGGCGAACGCGTCCGCTACGACGGCGCGGGACATGACGAGGTTGCTCGGGTTGATCTGGTCGGGCGAGGTGCTCTCCGCCGAGCAAACCGCGTTCGTGCGGCGGGCGTTGGGGTTGCAGGTGTTTGCGCAGCGGCTCGGGTCCGGGTTCCCGCACGATGCGGTGAGGGTGTTCGGCAAGACGGGGACGTTCGCGGCCTTGCGGCACGAGGTGGGCGTGGTCGAACTGCCCGACGGCTCGGCGTACGCGGTCGCCGTCTTCACGAGGGCCGCCCGAGGCGACCGCAAGCTCCCGCGCGTCGACCAGGCCATCGGAACGGCCGCCCGCCTCGCCGTCGACACCCTGCGCTGAACGACCTGGCGACGGCGCGGACAGGACGCCTCCGGGTCTTGCTGTCCGTCAGGGCTAGTCGTTCACCACGGCGTAGGCCTCGACTTCCGGGACCAGCTCGGGTTTGAAAAGGGCGACTACCTGGACCGCTGTGCTCGCGGGCGGGTTGGCTGTGTCCACGTGCTCGTCGCGAGCCGTGCGGACCGCGGGAAGGATGCCTACGTCGGTGACGAAGAAGTTCAGCTTCACCACGTCGGCGAAGGTCGCTCCGGCCGCGGCCAAGCAGCGGTCGAGGTTGTCGAACACCTGCCGCGCCTGCGCCAGCGGATCGCCGATACCGACCAGCTCGCCGTCCGCGTCCAGGGCGACCTGGCCGGAGATCGCGACCCAGCGGCCGGTACCGGTGACGACCTGGCTGTACCCGTTGCCAGGAGCAACACCGTCGGGCTGGGGCCGGGACAGAGCGGACAAGGCGAACCTCCTGGGATCTCCGTCGGGGCCTTCCGGCTCCGACGATCATCGGCGAGCACTCGAGCTCGACGGGGCGACCGCGCTCGGCTGCCATCCTCCCCCGGACCGCGCCGATCCGGCCAGCCGTTTCGAACCCGACGACCCCAGCCGACCGTCCCGGACCCGGCGACGGACCCTCCCGGCCGGCAGCACCCCTGGGCAGCCGCGGCACGCCTGCCGAGGACGGTTTGACTTCAAGTGAGCTCGAGCTGTTCGAATGGCTCGCATGACTTCGACCGAGTGGTCCACCGAGCTTCTCGACCTCGACGCGTACCTGCGCCGGATCGCGCATCCGCGGGTCGGGCCGTCCGCCGAGAACCTGCGCAGCCTGCACGCCGCCCACGTCCGCGCGATCCCGTTCGAGAACGCCGACGTGATCCTCGGAACCCATCCAGGGGTCGGGCTCGACGCGATTCAGGCGAAGCTGGTCGGGCGGCAGCGGGGTGGGTACTGCTACGAGCACGCGCTGTTGTTCGCGGCGGCGCTGGAGCGACTCGGGTTCGAGGTGGAACGCCGGATGGCCCGGGTGCAGCCGCATCGGTCGGGGCCGCGGACTCACATGGTGTTGCTCGTTCGCGTGGACGGGCAGGAGTTCCAGGCGGACGTCGGGTTCGGCGCGGGGGTGCTGTACCCGATGCCGCTGAAGGACGGCGTCGTCGTCGACCAGGCCGGCTGGGAGCACCAGTTGACGTCTGACGGCGAGCTGTGGACCCTGTCGAAGCGGACCGCCGACGGCTGGGTACCGCTGCACGCGTCGTCCGCCGAGCCGCAGCGGCTGATCGACTACGAGGTCGCGCATCACTACGTCGCGACGCATCCGCATTCGCCGTTCTCCACCAAACTGGTCGTGATGCGCCTGTCCGACGGGGTGAGCCGCCGGCTGGTCGGCGACGAGCTCACCACCGAGTACGCCGACGGGAGAACCGAGAGTCGCCAGGTCAGCCGCAATGAACTCGGTACGGTCCTCGCCGACCTCGACGTGATCCTCACCGACGAGGAACTCGCACAACTGGGGAACCAGCGGTAGGCGTCTCGGTCCGGAAGCTCTCGCCGAGTTGCTCGCCCAGTCCGAAGTAGTGCCGGAAGTTGTAGACCAACGGCGACCACGCGTCCGGATCGACGTACGACGTCCCCGGCACGACGATCCGCTCGTCCGCATGCACCCGAAGCACCCGCGCGTGCACCGTCAAAAAGTTGCCCTCAGCATCAACCTTGACCACCCGCGCCTCGAACTGCAACGGGCACTCCGCAACCCGCGGCGGCGCCACCAACTCAGCCGGTACCGGCGTCAACCCCGCCGCCCCGAACTTGTCCCGCTCGAACCGGAACCGCTCCCGCTTCTCGGCCGGAACCGGTTCACGTCCAGTCAGACTCGCGAGTGCCTCAACCGCCTTCCACGACTCGGGCGACGGGTAGTTGATCACGAGTTCGGGCCGCTCACGCAGGTTGTTCCCCGTCTGCCCTTCCACGCCGAGCCCCAGCACGACCGTGTCACCGAGCGCCCATGCGGACGACATGGGAGCCAGGTTGTAGGTGCCGTCGCCGTTGTCCGTCGTCAACAGCGCGACCGGCGTCCCGACGTACAGGATGGACGGGGTGATCGTCAGGTGGGTCATGCCGACGACGCTAGAAGCGGGACACTTCGGCCGGCCCCGAAGCGACGACGAGGCAGGATGGGACCGTGACCGGGACACGAGAGGGCGAGGAGCTGGCCGGCTGGGCGCGGATGCTGGCCGACAGTACGCGGGCGACTGTGTGCCTGGCGTTGCTCGACGGCCGGGCCTGGACCGCAACCGAGCTCGCACGCCTGGCCGGGGTCTCCCGGCCGACGATCAGCGAGCACCTCAACGTCCTCGTCGCCGGCGGCCTGCTGACCGAGGTACGGCAAGGCCGCCACCGGTACGTCGAACTGGCCGGACCGGACACCGCGGAGCTCCTCGAAGGCCTGGCCGCGCTGGCACCCCGGCGGACCGCGACGGCGAACAGCCTGGCGACCGCGAGCCGGCGGGACGCGTTCGCCCGGGCCCGGACCTGCTACGACCACCTGGCCGGCAAGCTCGGCGTCGCGCTCACCGACGCGATGACGAACCGCGGTCTGCTGGACTGGTCCAGCGGCCTCGCGATCACGCCGAAAGGCCTGCTCTGGTTGGAAGATCTCGGCATCGAGGTGGAGACACGGCACGGCCGGCCCGCGGTCCGCGCCTGCCTCGACGTCACCGAACGACGGCCGCACGTCGCCGGCGCGGTCGGGGCCGCGGTGTGCCGGCACGCGTTGGCGCGGGGCTGGGTACGCCGCATCCCCGGCGGCCGCGCGGTCAAGGTGTACGGATCCGTCGCCGAACTCGGCCTCGCCGACGGCGTCGTCCGGGAGCTGCGGGCGCGAGCCTGAGTTCCACGGTGTGAGATTGGCGACCGGGAAACGCCCGGTGGACAGGCGAGGTTCAGCTTTGTCGCCTAACCTTCGGCCATGACTGAGTTCGAGCCCGACACCGAGTTGGTGTCCCGCCTCCCTCTCCCCAGCCATGTCGTCGTCGAGGTCGACGGCACGTGGCGCCGCGGCTGGCTGATCGGCCGCGAGCACGAGGAGGCAGGCTGGACCGGCTTGGTGCAGTACGAGGGCGACGACGGTGTCGAACGGACCGAGCGGCTGCCTGCCGCCCGGATCGCTCTGCCGGAGTCGGGCCGACCGACGGAGCAGGTGTCGTAAGAGGAAACGACGCGGCAGGGCCCCCGGGGAGATCACTCCCCGGGGGCCCTTTGCTGTCGGTGCGGGCGCCTCGACAAGTAACGAGATCCCGCCCCAGGCCCTTCGGGCGGTTGACCTGGAGCGGGACCCAGCGTTACACCCTCTGTATCGGCCGGGACACGGCCGGTGTTACACGGATCAGGAAGTTTTCCGCCGGGCTCAGGACAGCTTCCGGGTGGCGATCAACCGCGCCGCGACGTCGCGCAGCTTGACGTTGTTGTCCTGCGAGTACCGGCGCAGCACCGCGAACGCCTGCTCGGCGGTCAGGTCGAACCGCTCCATCAGGATCCCCTGCGCCTGGCCGATCAGCTTGCGGGCCTCGATCGCCTGCCACAACGTGGATTCGCTCCGCGCGTTCGCGACGGCGACCGCGGCGTGATCAGCGAACAGCTGCGCGATCGTGTCGTCGGCCTTCGTGAACCGGTCGCGGTCCGGGGCGTACAGGTTCAGCGCGCCGACCGTCGTCGCCGGAGTCCGGAGCCGGACACTGAGGACGCTGTGCAGGCCGACCCCGGTCGTACCGGCGGACCACCTCGGCCAGCGCGGATCGGCCGGGAAGTCACCGCTGACCACGCTCTTCTCGTCCTGGATCGCGCTGAAGCTCGGCCCCTCGCCGGTCTCCAACTGGACCCGGTCAGCCTCCTCGACCCGGGCGTCGGTGGCCGCGGCCGACTCCAGCCGGCCGCCTCGGAGCAGCAGCAACACGCTCGCGTGCTGGGTCCCGATCCGGGCCAGGACGTACTCGAGGAACCGCTCGGCGGTCAGCTCGATGTCGGGCTGTTCGTGCAGGACGAGCGCCATGTGGGCCAGTTCCCGGGCGAACTCGTCGTTCACGCGGCCACTACCAGGGCAGGCGGAGTGGGTGATGTCACCGGCGTGCATCCTCAACGGGTCGGTACTTCGCGGGTGGCATGCTGCGCCACCGGCTGACTTCCCAACCGGAATGAATCGTACCCCCTGCGCGCGGAGGCCGATCAGCAGGCGACCCCGGTGCGTCGGGGCTGAACACCGGGGCCTGGAAGGACCTGCCTCTCGAGCGACTTGCCGTTCCTGACCAACAGGTGCCCGCCGCGGCGTACGTCATGCGTTCGGCCAAATCCGGTGCGTGGCGGGCTCGTACCGGCGGTGGTCCGTCAGGCCGCGGTGCAGCGGCCGTGGTCCGTCAGAAGTGGACGGCGAGCAGGACGCGGCCGCTCTCCGAACCGCGGATGTCGAGCGAGGCGATCTCGCTGCGGTGCAACTTGGTGGTCGCCGCGGGCTTCACCGTCGTCCCCGGCGCCGCCGTCCAGCTGGCGATCAACGTGGACTTGCCGGACTTGTCGGTCACGTACAGGTCGTACCCGCGAGCGCGTTCGCTCGGCGTCGCCAGCTCGTCGTACCGGCAGCTGATCTCGATCGTCGTCCCCCAGCGTTCCTCGACCAGCCGGGCGTCCGCAGTGAGCTTGCTCGCCACGGTCTGCGCGAGCACGACGTAGTCGCCCTGCGGTTCCTCCCTGGCGAGCGGGAACGCCACCACCGCCCCGATCGCGGCAGCGACGGCGGCGACCCCGGTCAGTACCCCGGCCAGCCGGAACCGCCGACGCCGGCGATCCCGCTGGACCGCCCGGACCAACCCGGGCAACAGGTTCGGCGGAGCGGCGTCGAGGGTGGCCAGGGCCCGGTCGTCCGGCAGCAACGCCAGCGTCCCCGGTACCCCGGCCAGCGACGCCACCTCGGCCGAGCACTCGTCGCACGTGCGCAGGTGCTCCTCGTACGTACGCCGGTCGGTCGCCGACAACGCCCCCAGCAGATAGGCCGCGTCCCAGTCCCGGTACGGATCGCTCATTCCTGCGTCACCCCCCTCTCCTGCAGCGCCAGCTTCAGCGCCCGTAGCCCGTAGTGCAACCGCGACTTCACCGTCCCCGGCGGGATGTCCAGCTCCCGCGCGATGTCGGTCACGGTCCGGCGGCCGTAGTACGCGCGGACGATCACCTGCCGATGCTCGTCCGACAACTGCGCCAGCGAATCCGCGACCAGCCAGGCATCCAGTACGGCGTTGGCGTGGTCCGCGCTCGGCCGCTCCGGCAGGTCGTCGCTGGCCACCTCGCGGTGGACCCGCGCACTCCGCCGGTCGTCGATCACCAGGTTGCGCGCGACCGTGAACAACCACGCGCGCGCCCCCGCCTCGTCCTCGGTAAGGATCTGCGGCCGCCGCCAAGCCCTGAGCAGGGTCTCTTGCACGACGTCCTCAGCCAACCGGTCGTCCCCCGTCAGCCGGACCACGAACCGCCACAACGAAGGCGCGTGCACGTCATGCAACTCACGCAACAGCGCCGCCCGGTCGTCGGCCATCGGCACTCCTGCCCTGTCGTGTGCAGCTTTTTCGTCTGATGCGCTGTCGTTGGGTGCGTTGTCGTTGGGGGATCCATGATCCGGCCTCGGCTGGTTCACTCGATCACCGGTACCCGCTTCCGCCTGTCGACCGCCCAGGCACCGTTGCCCAGGACCCCGATCAGCAGGAACGCGAACGCGAACAACGCCGCCTTCTCCCCACCGTTCTCGACCGGCAGCAAACCATCCACCTGATGCACAGTGAAGTACGCGAACGCCATCGACCCCGAACACAGCAACGCGGCCGGCGTGGTCACCAACCCGACCATCACCAACGCCCCACCGACCACCTGGATCACCGAAGCGAACCACCCAGGCCAGACGAAGGCCTCCACCTGCTTGGTCCCCAACAGCCCGAACAACGCAGCAGCCCCATGGCAGGCGAACAAGAACCCGATGACGATCCGGAAGATCCCCAGCACCTCGTCACGCCAACGCTCCAACCGCATAAGTCCTCCTCAGGTGAACGGACGGATTCACACACCCGGCCAACGCCTCACGCCCAGCCGAATGCCCTTCACCCCACCTGAACGGACCAAGCCCCCATCCGGTTCAACCGTCCGCACCCACCCCCTCACCCTCCGAAACCAGCACCCGAGCTGGTCCCCACCCCAACATCCAGTTAGCCCTCAACCCCCAAACCTGCCAAACTATCCCCAGCCAGGGCCTCTAGCTCAACTGGCAGAGCAGCGGACTTTTAATCCGCGGGTTGTGGGTTCGAGTCCCACGGGGCCTACAGTGTGATGTCTCAAGACATAGGCGACAGCCGAAGGGACTGCCCCGAGTTCAGTTGACTCGTGGGGTGTGGTGGTTCAGGCCGCGAGTACGACCGGTTGAAGTGTCTCAAACTCGATGGGTGTGAGTTTGCCGAGGCCGCGTTGGCGGCGTCGGCGGTGGTAGGTGGTCTCGATCCAGGACACGATCGCCAGACGCAGTTCGTGTCTGGTGGTCCAGCGTCGTCGGTCCAGAACATTCTTCTGCAGCAGGGCGAAGAATGACTCCATCGCGGCGTTGTCGCCGCAAGCTCCGACGCGGCCCATTGATCCGCGCAGCTGGTAGGCCTTCAAGACCCGGACGAATTTCGTGGACCGGAACTGGCTGCCGCGATCCGAGTGCACGATCAGATTGGCAGTTGGTGCCCGCAAGGCGATCGCGTTCCGCAGCGCTGACACCGCCAGGGACGCCTTCATTCGTGACCCGATCGAGTAACCGACGATCCGGTTGGAGTAGACGTCCTTGATCGCGCAGAGGTAGAGCTTGCCCTCAGCTGTGGCGTGTTCGGTGATGTCGGTCAGCCAGATCAGGTTCGGTCCGGCCGCGCTGACCCCGCGTTTCACCAGGTCGTCGTGCACCGGTGGGCCGGCCTTGCGGGTCAGGCCGCGTTTCTTGGCGTGGATCGACCAGATCCGCTCCTGCGAGCACAACCTGGCGACCCGGTTCTCACCCGCGGCGACTCCGGCGTCGGCGAGCTCGTCGGCGATCAACCGGTACCCGAACGTCGGGTCATCGGCGTGAATGTCGATGGCGACGTTGATCAGGTGCGCATCGTCGAAATCTCTTTGCGTGACAGGATTCTTGCGCCACTTGTAGAAGGCTTGGGTGGTGAAGCCGAGTACCCGGCAGGTCACCGCGACAGGGATCGCGTCGGCGGCGAGGTCAAGGACCAGCGGGTACATCATTTTGGGTTGACGTCGCGGGCGAAGTAGGCCGCGGCGCGCCGCAAGATCTCGTTCTCCTGCTCCAACTGCCGGTTGCGCTTCTTCACCTCGCGCAGCTCAGCCGACTCCTCCCGAGTGGCGCCCGACTGGTGACCGTCCTCGATATCGGCCAGCTTCAGCCAGCGCTGCAGACACGACACGGAAATCCCGAAGTCCTTCGCGACCTGCGCGATCGGCGCCTCACCCTTGCGGGCAACCGCGACCACATCACGACGGAACTCCAACGGAAACGCTTTCGGCACGACAGACATCCTTCCAGCAAGGACCCAAGTCCTCACAGATCAGGAGTCAACCGAACCCGGGGCAGTCCCGAACCTACGATTCGTGGGTTCGGCTGTTGGTCTGTTTGGGGTGTTTTGGGGTCGGTCCGGGTGGCTTGCCGGTGGGTTGGTAGTCGCGGGTGGGGTCGAGGGTGAGTTCGCGCAGCAGTTCGCCGGTGGCGGCGTCGACGACGCGGATGTCGAGGTCTTGGACGAGCAGGAGGACGTGGGTTCGGGCGTGGGTTCGCCCGATGCCTATGTGGTGGAGCCGGCCGTTCAGGCGCAGGGTGACCACGCCGGTGTGGTCGACCCGGTCGGTGCGGACCCGGTAGTGGACCTCGCCGGTCCGGTCGATGCTCGGGGTTGCTTTCGGCCGGGCGTGATAGGCGGTCGCCGGGGTGGCTCGATGCGGCAGGGACCGGTGCGGCCTGCGCTGGTTGTAGGCCTGGACGAAGGCGTCGAGCAGCACTTGAAGTTCGGCGACGGTGGTGGGCTGGTCGGGTTGGGCGCGCAGCCACTTCTTCAGGGTCTGCTGGAACCGCTCCACTTTCCCGCAGGTGGTCGGGTGGTTCGGGCGGGAGTTCTTCTGGGTGATGTTCAGGCGGCGGAGTTCGGTCTCGAGGCCGTTGCGGCCGCCTTTCCCGCCGGACAGGCGGGTGGTGTAGACCATGCCGTTGTCGGTCAGTGTCGAGGCCGGGATCCCGTACTGCGCAACGGTTTCGCGGAAGCTGCTCAGCACGATCTGGCCGGTGATCCGCGGATGCGCGGTGACTGACAGGGCGTAGCGGGAGTGGTCGTCGAGCCAGCTGATGACCTCCACGTCGGGCCCGGGGGAATCGTCGGGGCGGGTGAGGCGGTAGTGGGTGAAGTCGGACTGCCAGCACTCGTTGGGCTGGTCGGCGGCGAACCGCAGGTACGACGACCTCGGCCGCTTGCCCGGGTCCGGTACGACGGCGCCCGCGCGGGTCAGGATGCGGTGGATCGTGGCCCGCGACAGCGCGGTGGCGTGGTGGTGCTCAAGATGCCAGCCGATCGTGTCCGCGCCCGCATCCAGCCCCTGCTCGGCCAGCTGTTTGCGCAGCGCGAGTACCAGCTCCACCGTCGCCGCCGGCGTGGCCCGCGGCGACGTCTTCGGACGCCGTGACCGCGGCACGAACGCCGCCTCGCCCTCGGCCAGATACCTGGCCTTCAGCTTGTAGACCCAGGCCCGATGCACCCCGTACCTCGCGGCGACCTCGGCCGCGGTCTGACCCTCCACGAACAAGGCGGTGATGACCAACCGAGCCTTCGACATGCCCGAGCATCCAGCCCACCACACCTGTCGCCGATCACCCGAGACACGTGTCGCCTATGACCTGAGACATCTGTCGCCTATGTCCTGAACCACAACACCACGGGGCCTACAAAACCCCTGTGCTGTCTCGCCTGATGATGGACAGATCCGTCTCGGGTGAGGCTTTCGGGACTGTCCGTCTAACGGTGTTTCTGGCCCGACGCGCCGACTGTGGTGGTTGGTGGGAAAGGTGCGGCAATGACCGCGACACTGCCGGATGTGGCAGGTAAGAAGAAGCAGGGTAAGGCGTCGGCCGAGGAGCTTGCTGCGGCTGAGTTGGTGCGGCTGGCGAAGGAGCAAGGGCTGTCGCTGACGGGCCCGGACGGGTTGTTGAAGCAGCTGAACAAGGCGGTGCTGGAGACCGCGTTGAACGAGGAGCTGACCGAGCATCTGGGTCATGAGAAGCACGGCGAGCCGGTGGCGGGCAATGTCCGTAACGGCACCCGGTCCAAGACGGTGCTGACCGAGACGTCCGGCCAGGTCGAGCTGGAGGTGCCGCGGGACCGGGCCGGCACGTTCACTCCGCAGATCGTGAAGAAGCGGCAGCGCCGGTTGAACGGTGTCGACGAGGTGGTGCTGTCGCTGTATGCCAAGGGCTTGACCACGGGTGAGATTTCGGCGCATTTCGCCGAGATTTACGGTGCCTCGGTCAGCCGGGAGACCATCAGCCGGATCACTGACAAGGTGATCGAGGAGATGACCGAGTGGGCGAGTCGGCCGCTGGACGAGGTGTATGCGGCGGTGTTCATCGACGCGATCGTGGTCAAGGTCCGCGACGGGCAGGTCGCGAACCGGCCGTTCTATGCCGCGATCGGTGTCACGCTGGCCGGGGAGCGCGAGATCCTCGGGTTGTGGGCTGGGACTGCGGGCAGCGGTGAGGGCGCGAAGTTCTGGATGGCCGTGCTCACCGATCTGCGCAACCGGGGCCTGCGGGATGTGTTCTTCGTGGTCTGCGACGGGTTGAAGGGGCTGCCGGAGGTGGTGGCGAACGTGTGGCCGCCGGCGATCGTGCAGACCTGCATCATCCACCTGATCCGCAACACCTTCCGGCTCACCTCCCGCAAGTACTGGCCCGAGCTCAAAGGTGACCTGAAGCCGATCTACACCGCCGTCAACGCCACCGCCGCCCGCGCGGCGTTCGACGACCTGACCGAGAAGTGGGGGCAGCGCTACCCGGCGGTGATCCGGCTGTGGGATAACGCCTGGAACGAGTTCATCCCGTTCCTGGACTACGACGTCGAGATCCGCCGGGTGCTGTGCTCCACGAACGCGATCGAGTCCCTGAACGCCCGCTACCGGCGCGCGATCAAGGCCCGCGGCCACTTCCCGACCGAACAGGCCGCGCTGAAGTGTCTCTACCTCGTGACCCGGTCATTGGACCCCACCGGCACCGGCCGGGCACGATGGGCGATGCGGTGGAAACCAGCACTCAACGCGTTCGCGATCACCTTCGGCGACCGATTCCCGGCAGCCGAAACCTACTGATGAACACCGCCGGAAACACCGTTAGCGAGATAGACCCAGGCTTTCCACCGTCTCGGCTGATGGTTTACGCCGTCTCGGTTGATGCTTGACACCCACTCCCTGGTCGTTCTCGGCTTGATTGCTGAGGAGCAGAGGGGGTTGGGCTGATGCTTCGGGAGCTCAGCGTGGTCGCGCAGCGGTATCAGGCAGTTCTTGCGGTCGTCGAGGACCGGTTGTCGGTGACCGAGGCGGCGGCGAAGGTCGGGGTGTCGCGGCAGACGCTGCCCAGCTAGTTGCGCCGGTACGCCGAGCGGGGTCTGGATGGTTTGGCTGACCGGTCACACCGCCCGGTGTCGTGTCCGCATCAGATGGCCGCCGAGGTCGAGGTGCGGCTGGTCGAACTGCGGCAGCTACATCCGGCCTGGGGTCCGGATCGGCTGCTGTATCGGTTGGGGCGCGACGGGGTGGAGCCGCTGCCGTCGCGGGCAGCGGTGGGCCGGGCACTGGCCCGGCTGGGGCTGGTGGCCCCCGGGCGGCGGCGCCGTAGCCGGGACAGGGTGTATCGGCGCTGGGAGCGGGGCCGACCGATGGAACTGTGGCAGTTCGACGTGATGGGCGGCGTCCTGCTCAACGACGGTCGGGAACTGAAGGCGGTGACCGGCGTCGATGATCACTCGCGGTTCTGTGTCGCGGCCGGGCTGGTGGAACGGGCCTCGACCCGCCCGGTCTGCGCGGTGTTCGCGGCCGCGCTGGGCCGTCACGGGATCCCGACCCAGGTCCTGACCGACAACGGCAAGGTCTTCACCGGCAGGTACAACAGCCGTCCGGTGGAGGTGTTGTTCGACCGGATCTGCCGCGAGAACGGGATCGAACACCTCCTGACCGCGCCGCGGTCACCGACCACGACCGGGAAGATCGAACGCTTCCACGGCACCTTGCGCCGCGAATGCCTGGCCGGGCGGACCTTCGCCTCGATCGCCCAGGCGCAGGCGGTGATCGACGCCTGGGTGCACGAGTACAACACCGACCGGCCACACCAATCGATCGGCCGCTGCACGCCGGCCGAACGCTTCGCCACCCGCGCCACCGACCCCAACCCCGCCCTCGACCTGACCGCCCTGGCCGACCGACGCACCGGCACCGACTGGATCACCCGGCGCGTCGCCTCCAACGGCGTCGTCTGCGTCGCCTGGCAACAGGTCTCCGTCGGCAAACACCGCTACGGCGAACTCGTCGACGTCCATGTCACCGACCGAATCCTCGAGTTCTGGTCCGGCAACGACCTCCTCCGCACCGTCGTCCGCGAATCGAGAGGAGAAATCCGTAAGAAGCGGGCCGCCAAACCCGCCTCAACCTAACCAAAACCGTCAAGCATCAACCGAGCACCGCACGTCAACCATCACCCGAGACGGGTCTATCTCGCTAACGGTGTTTCCGGCGGTGTTCATCAGTAGGTTTCGGCTGCCGGGAATCGGTCGCCGAAGGTGATCGCGAACGCGTTGAGTGCTGGTTTCCACCGCATCGCCCATCGTGCCCGGCCGGTGCCGGTGGGGTCCAATGACCGGGTCACGAGGTAGAGACACTTCAGCGCGGCCTGTTCGGTCGGGAAGTGGCCGCGGGCCTTGATCGCGCGCCGGTAGCGGGCGTTCAGGGACTCGATCGCGTTCGTGGAGCACAGCACCCGGCGGATCTCGACGTCGTAGTCCAGGAACGGGATGAACTCGTTCCAGGCGTTATCCCACAGCCGGATCACCGCCGGGTAGCGCTGCCCCCACTTCTCGGTCAGGTCGTCGAACGCCGCGCGGGCGGCGGTGGCGTTGACGGCGGTGTAGATCGGCTTCAGGTCACCTTTGAGCTCGGGCCAGTACTTGCGGGAGGTGAGCCGGAAGGTGTTGCGGATCAGGTGGATGATGCAGGTCTGCACGATCGCCGGCGGCCACACGTTCGCCACCACCTCCGGCAGCCCCTTCAACCCGTCGCAGACCACGAAGAACACATCCCGCAGGCCCCGGTTGCGCAGATCGGTGAGCACGGCCATCCAGAACTTCGCGCCCTCACCGCTGCCCGCAGTCCCAGCCCACAACCCGAGGATCTCGCGCTCCCCGGCCAGCGTGACACCGATCGCGGCATAGAACGGCCGGTTCGCGACCTGCCCGTCGCGGACCTTGACCACGATCGCGTCGATGAACACCGCCGCATACACCTCGTCCAGCGGCCGACTCGCCCACTCGGTCATCTCCTCGATCACCTTGTCAGTGATCCGGCTGATGGTCTCCCGGCTGACCGAGGCACCGTAAATCTCGGCGAAATGCGCCGAAATCTCACCCGTGGTCAAGCCCTTGGCATACAGCGACAGCACCACCTCGTCGACACCGTTCAACCGGCGCTGCCGCTTCTTCACGATCTGCGGAGTGAACGTGCCGGCCCGGTCCCGCGGCACCTCCAGCTCGACCTGGCCGGACGTCTCGGTCAGCACCGTCTTGGACCGGGTGCCGTTACGGACATTGCCCGCCACCGGCTCGCCGTGCTTCTCATGACCCAGATGCTCGGTCAGCTCCTCGTTCAACGCGGTCTCCAGCACCGCCTTGTTCAGCTGCTTCAACAACCCGTCCGGGCCCGTCAGCGACAGCCCTTGCTCCTTCGCCAGCCGCACCAACTCAGCCGCAGCAAGCTCCTCGGCCGACGCCTTACCCTGCTTCTTCTTACCTGCCACATCCGGCAGTGTCGCGGTCATTGCCGCACCTTTCCCACCAACCACCACAGTCGGCGCGTCGGGCCAGAAACACCGTTAGACGGACAGTCCCGACAGGCCTACCATTGTGATGTCTCAAGACATAGGCGACAGCTGAACCTACGATTCGTGGGTACGGCTGTCGGTCTGTTTGGGGTCGGTCCGGGTGGTCTGCCGGTGGGCTGGTAGTCGCGCGTGGGGTCGAGGACGAGCCCACCCGCGACGAGAGCAACCGGGGCGCGTCAGCGCATCGTTGGCGCCCGCTGGGAGGCTCGGCTCCTTGAGGCTCCTGTCGAGCAAGATCTTCGATGAAACATAGTGGTCACGGCCGAGCGACAGTTCGTCGCGGGAGGCTTCGTTGGGGCTCAAGTGGGAGCGGTGACAGGCAGCTGACCATGTCGCTGGCTTGACCCTGTCGTTGGTGTCAGGGTTTTAGGTTGCGGGTATGCCTGCTGATATTCGTGAGTGGAACCGGCGGATTGTGACGGAGTTCCGGTCGGGTGCGGGGTTCGTGCGGTGGAGTACCGAGGAGGATTTGGCGCGAGGGCGCCCGATTCCGCCCTTGTTGGCCGGCTTCGATCCTGACCAGGGCGTGCCGATCATTTTGGTCAGTCATACCGGAGCGGTGAGCGGCCGTCGACGGACTAATCCGCTGATGTATCACGCAGTGGGTAACGCTTTTGCCGTCTTCGCTACCTTTGGCGGGAGCCGTCAGCCTCCGGCCTGGTACCGCAATGTCACGAAGAATTCCGCGGTGACCGTCGAGGTGGGGTCCACGCTGATAGAGGCCACCGCCCGCGTTGCCTTCGGATCCGAACGCGAACTCATCTGGAGTGAACAGGTTCGTCGCATGCCAGCGTTCGCTGACTTCGCGAAGGCGGCGGGCCGGCGTATCCCGGTCGTCGTGCTCGAGCCGGTCGACGGTGCAGTCACGCAATCGCGTGATGGACGGCGTGAACGCGACGCGGGACCAGTTCGTGGTGGGGCAGACTAGCGGCATGGCTTCTTCTGACGATCGTCGCGAAGGGCTCCGGATCGGCGAACTTGCAAGCCGCACAGCGGTGAGCGTCCGCTCGCTGCGGTACTACGAACAGCGTGGGCTGATCGCTGCTGACCGGGAGTCCAACGGCTACCGTCGCTACGCTCTTGAGGTCGTGGACGTGGTCAACAACATCCGTGTCCTGCTCGGCGCCGGGCTCTCCATCGACGACATCAGCCAGTTCGGCGTTTGCATCCGCTCACCCGATCTGGACGAGGCGCCTTGTGCAGCGGCGCTCGCGGTCTACGAACAGCGCCTGATGACTCTGCGGACCAAGATCGAAGCCCTCGAGCAGCTCCGTACCACGCTCGTTGAGCAAACAGAACGTCTCCGCGCGAAGCTGAGTGCCTAGGGCGAGACGGGGTTCCGCGGCGTTGCTGGCCTCCTGCGCGAAGGCTTGGCTGGGGTCGTAGTGTCGGCCGGTGCGAGGCAGTGCCAGAGCTGGCCGAGTTGGTCGAGTTGGCGGTTGAACAGCTGCCGCAGGGCCGAGGAGTGGCGATCGCCCTGCATAGGCCTTGGCGCCGCCGGACGAGCGGTGTGGGTGCTTGGAGGGTGGCAGCAACGGCTGTGGTCCCAATGGTGTGAACTGCGACCGGCTCGGTAGCGAGCCGGTCGACCTCTTCGCGCGCGGCTTCCGGAGATCAGTCTCTGATTTCGTTGTATTGGGTGGAGCATTTGCCGATGGGGTCTGTGGGTGGGCGGTAGTGGCAGACCTGGATTCTGATGCGGTCGATTCCGCCGACGAGGTCTGGGTCGCCGATGTAGAAGTTGAACGAGACTGAGTTGCCTTCCGATCTGCGGACGGTGCCTTCCACCTTGGTGGATCCGGCGAAGGCGTCGAAGTACACGACGGTGGAGGAGTTCAGTCTCCAGTCGTCGGTGACGGCGCCTTGGATTCGGGCGGTCCGGTTGCCCCAGACGATCCCGCCGTAGGACCGGTTGGTACACGGGAAGCCGGCGGACGGGGAGTAGTCGTACGGGAAAGGGGCGCAGACGTCGAAAGTGTCGTTGGTCCATTGGACGCTTGCCGACGCGGTGGACTGGCAGAGTCCTATGACGGCCGCACTTGCGGCGGTCACGGCGATACCTCGTTCGAAGAAGCCCATGGTGCACTCGCTCCCTGCTCGCTCTCTACCTGCGGACGAGGACCGAGTGTGTCCGACCGGCCTGCCTCGCGGCTAGCGAGTTGCAGGAAGTGACATGCCGCCGTCAGCCACGACGTCACCCCGGCACCTGCGGTGAGGTGCCGGGGTGAACGTTACGTCGAGAGTGTCAGGACCAGACGCGGACCCAGTCGACTCGGAGGGCGGTTCCGGGGGTGATTGCTTCGCCTGCGTTCGGGCGGATTGCGTAGTTGAGGATAAGGAACTGCGGATCCGGGCCGTTGAAGCTGTGGGACCACAGCGGCTTGCCGTCGTAGTAGAACGTGACTCCGCTGCTAGTCCACTGGGAGCCGAAGTTGTGGCAGCCGACCAGTGGCGAGGACGAGTAGACGCCGCCGTGGTACTCCGGGTTGCCGTGGTGCAGCGAGGCCTTGGTACCGCCGCCGATGCCTTCGAGGATGTCGATCTCGCCGTGTTCGGGCCACGGCACCGAGGACGGGCCGTTGGTCCACCAGGCCGGGAAGCCGTCGACCCGGCCGTCGCCGTTTCCGTCTGGCAGGCAGACGCGGGCCTCGAACGAGCCGTACCGCTGGTTGAACGACTTCCGGGTGTTCACCAGGCCGGACACGTACTCCTTGGTCGCACCTCGGCAGTACGCCTGGCGCTTCGCGAGCGCCAGGTTGAGGTATCCGCCGGACTGGGAGACCTGGTTGGAGTCGTAGCACTGGAGATTGTTGCTGTTGACACCGTCCGAGATGCCTTCCTTGAACCAGCCGCGCTCCCACTTGTTCGTGTCGACCGTGGCGGCGTTGAACTCGTCCTGGAACGTCAGCCGGTGCGACCCCGACGGGTTCCATGACGGCGCGAGGCCGGTCGCCGGCGGGGTGGTCGGGTTCGAGGTCGTCGGCGAGGCCGTCGGCTTGGGCGACGTGGTCGTCGGCGACGCGGTCGGCTTGGGTGACGTCGTGGTCGGCGACGCGGTCGGCTTCACCGTCGTCGGCGCCGAGGTCGGCGCCGAAGTGGGAGCCGAGGTCGGGGCCGAGGTGGGAGCTGACGTGGGTGCCGAGGTAGGAGCAGACGTGGGCACCAAGGTGGGCGCCGATGTCGGCGCGGGTCCGGTCGCGCCGTCGGGGACGTAGCTGATCTCGAGCTTCGACTGCTTCAGCCCGGACTCGCGCGAACCGAAGACGGTGCCGCCGGCTCCGGACGGCTGGGTCAGGGCCAGGTTCAGTTCACCGGCCTGGGTGATGCCCTGGGAGACGTCGATCCGTACCTGCGCCGACTTGCCGTCGTCGGCCACGGTCGCGAAGGGCGTACCCGGCTTCGGTGCGGTCGAGTACGTGACCGCCTCGGTCCAGCCGCTCGGCGCTTTCGACACCGCGAGCTTCGCCGGGTTGCTGGTGGTCAGCCGGGTCAGGACCAGCGTGGCCTTGCGGTCGTAGCCGTCGGCCGCAGCGGGCACGGAGTACCGGATGAAGCTGGTCGACTCGTTCAGCTTGGCGACGAGCCGGGAGGACCAGCCGTGCTTCTGGGTGGGCGACTTGGTGTGGACGTACGCGTCGGCGGTGGCCGTGAGGCTGACCGGGGCCGGGACGCTGTCGGACGTCAACGCCGCGACGCCGAGTCCGGCCGTGGTGAGGACAAGGGTGGTGCCGGCGAGGATCGGGATCACTGCGCGGCGTCCGGCCTTGGCGGCCGGTTCCTTCAGTTTGTCGGAGGGGACGGCAGCGCGATGTTGTGCGCGCGCACGGGAAAATGCATCCCGCATCGGGACAGTCCTTCCTGCACGCCTGTGAGGTTAGCTGTCGGGCTCGGGCTGGAAGCTGCCCTGTCGCTGGCGCGACTTCGCCCCAAGGACCGCACCGAGGCGCGCGGAAGCGCCACGGGCCGGTCCGGGAACCTTGGGTCCCCCACTTCCGCCCTCGGATGCTGGATGGGAGGGGTCACCGACTCGGAGGGCGGAACTCGGCGTTGCGAGTCGGCGGGTATTCGTCACTCGCCGGCATCCGGTCCCCAGTTCCGTGGCCAGGCGCCGGTGAGCATACGCACACTCGCGACAGGGTCTCAACTCGGTAACGGAGGCTCGAAAAACTACTTCCCGCAACCATCGGGGTAGTCTGATCGACACAGCGTGACGAGCAGCGTGGACCCGGTACCGCTGCAACTGTCACTGTCCGTCGAAGGACACCGGTAATCGGATGGTCCGCGGGCGGGGTTTCGTCACGGTCTGTGCAGAGGGTCCCGCGAAGATACTCCGGCTTTCGGACGGCTGGTTTCACCATGCCGAGACCGCGGTACGGGCGGTCGATCTATGGTGGGCCGATGGCATCGGTCAAGCAGGTTCAGGTGACTTTCGACTGCGCGAAGCCTGAGCGGGTTGCTCGGTTCTGGTGTGAGGTTCTCGGGTACGTCGTGCCGCCGCCACCGGCCGGTTTCGCTTCCTGGGCGGACTTCGATCGCACGCTGCCGGCCGAGGACCAGGGGTCGGCGTTCGCCTGTGTCGATCCGTCGGGGGTGGGTCCGCGGTTGTTCTTCCAGCGGGTCCCCGAGGGCAAGGTCGTGAAGAACCGGGTGCACCTCGATGTGCGAGTCGGCACCGGGCTCGTGGGTGAGGAGCGCCTGGCCGCACTCGAGGCCGAATGCACACGCCTGGTCGCGCTCGGCGCGGGCCGCGTACGGCTGCTGCGGGCCGACGGCGTCAACGAGTCGTGCCTCGTGATGCAGGACATCGAGGGCAACGAGTTCTGCCTCGACTGAGGAGTACTTCCTCCCACCTCGGCTGAGCAAGCACGGGTCGACAGTTCGTCGTTGGCCCGCTATCGTCCGTTATATGAAGAGTTGTTCAGATGTTCAAATGGCCGGACGATGAGCGGCAATCACGGCGGTACCGCGACGGGGCGGTACCGCGGTGTGTTGGCTGCGACGCTCGTGATCGCGCTGGTGATCGCGGCGGTGCAGATCTTCGGGGCTGCCGTGACCGGGAGTCTCGCGTTGCTTGCCGATGCCGGGCACGTGCTGGCCGATTCCGGTGGGGTCGGGCTCGCGTTGGGTGCGACGTTGCTGGCGGCGCGGGCTGCCAGTGGACGGCGGACCTTCGGGTGGGCGCGGGCGGAGATTCTCGCGGCCGCGGTGAACGGGCTGATCCTGATCGGAATGGGCGGGTTCATCGTCGTCCAGGGCATTCGGCACCTGATCGAGCCCGGAGAGGTCGAAGCCGGTGGGATGGCGATCTTCGGGGTGGTCGGACTGGTCGGGAATCTGATCGGGGTCGGGCTGCTCTATCGGGCCCGGACGGCCAGCCTCAATCTGCGCGGGGCGTTCCTCGAGGTCGCTACCGATTCGGCCAGCTCCGTGGGGGTTCTGGTCGGCGCGTTGGTGATCGCGCTGACCGGGTTCACCCGGGTCGACGCGATCGTTTCGCTGCTGATCGGGGTGGTGATCGTGCCGCGCGCGGTGAAGTTGTTGCGTGAGGCCACGAACGTACTGCTCGAGGCGGCGCCGTCGGACGTGGACCTGGACGCGATTCGGGCGCACATCCTGGAAGTCGAGCACGTCCGGGACGTCCACGATCTGCACGTTCACACCGTCACGTCCGGGCTGCCGGTACTGACCGCGCACGTCGTCGTCGAGGCGGGTTGCTTCGGTGACGGGCACGCGCCGCAGCTGCTGGACAGGCTGCAAAGCGCTTTGGCGGGGCAGTTCGACGTCGAGCACTCGACCTTCCAGCTCGAGCCGGTCGGGCACGCCGAGCACGAGTTCGCCGCCCACGCATGACATTCAGTTCCTAGGGAGGACCGCGTCATGGCCGCCGTTACTGCGTTGGTGCTGTACGTCGTGTGGTTCGCCGTCGCGTTCGGGATTCGGTCTGTGGTGCATCGGCGGCGTACTGGGGACGCCGGGTTCCGCGGTCTGTCCGGGCGGCCGGGGTCGGCGGCGTGGTGGGCGGGGGTCTTGTTCGCGGCTGCCATCGTCATCGGGTTGCTGGTACCGATCGCGGCGCTGCTTGGGCTGGAGAGCATCCACGATGGACGGGCACTACAGCTGGCGGGCCTGGGGATCGCCGTTGCGGGGATGGTTGCCACGGTGGTGGCGCAGGCTGCGATGGGGCGGTCCTGGCGGGTTGGGGTCGATGCGGGTGAGCGGACCGAGTTGGTGACGGGTGGGGCGTTCCGGTGGGCTCGGAATCCGGTCTTCAGCGCGATGATCCTGACCGCTGTCGGGCTGACGTTGATGGTTCCCAACGTGCTCGGTTTGGCCGGGCTCACAGGGCTTCTGGTGGCAATCGAGCTGCAGGTCCGCGTGGTCGAGGAGCCGTACCTGCTCAAGGCTCATCCCGAGAGCTATCCCGCGTACGCCGCTCGGACCGGGCGCTTCCTCCCCCGCGTCGGGCGGCTGCGGCGTACTAGCTCGCTCGTTCCCGAGTAACAAACGCTGCGATACATCTCGGTGGGTGGTGGACAGGTACGGGCTATGAGCAACCCAGTGGACGACCGGGAGTCGCGGTTCGTCGCGTTGTACCAGGCGACCTGCGGGGACCTGGTGCGGTTCGTGCAGCGGCGGGCGCCCGAGGCGCAGGTCGAGGATGTCGTGGAGGAGGCGTTCCTGGTCGCTTGGCGGCGGCTGGAGGACGTACCGCGGCAGGCGTCGGACGCGCGGGCGTGGATGTTCGGGATCGTGCGGAAGACGATCCTGAACAACCAGCGCGGTACCCGCCGGCAGCAGGCGCTCGCGGTCCGGCTGGCCGAGGCGACGACCACCTGGTCGCCCGATGACGCGGACCTCGTCGCGCGTCAGGTCGATCTGCGGCGAGCGTGGAAACAGCTGTCCGCCGTTCAGCAGGAAGCTCTGGCCCTTGTGGTGATCGACGACCTGTCGGCACGCCAGGCGGCCGCGGTCCTGGGCGTCACGCCGGTCGTCTTCCGACTCCGGCTGTCCCGGGCCCGCCACGCCCTGCGCGCTCACCTGGGTCATCACGCCGCCCCTGCCGCGACCACGGCTGGCCTGACCGAAAGGCACACCTCATGAAACTCGTGGACGAGTTCGCCGACCTGAAGACCCTCGACCCGGCCGGCACCGACTTCGATCCCGACGGACCCCGGTCCCGGGCGATGCTGGAACGCGTCCTCGCGACCGATCCGGCCCAGGACGTACGCCCGGCGCGGACCCGCCGCCGGCTGGTACGGGTCGCGGTCGCTACCAGCGCGATCGCGATCGCGGCGGTGGCCGTGTTCGTACCGCGGGAAAGCGGCCCGGTACCGAGTGGGGACGAGGCGTATGCGACCTGGACCGCGCAACCGTCCGGTTTGAGCATGAAAGAAAGGGCTGATGCCGTCAAACAGTGCCGCAAGTCGCTGAACGGCATGGGCCAGGACGACAAGCTCAAGCAGGCCGTGACGGCGATGGCCGAGCGCCGAGGTGATTGGGCCTTGGTCGTCCTGACCGGGCCGGACCAGTTCGCCGCGACCTGCATGACGAACGTCAATCCCCGCAACCCCCAGGGCTACGGCACCATCGACGGCCCGGGCCGAGCGCCCGTCGGTCCGCGACAGCTCGCTGCCTCCGCACTGGGTACCAGCGGCGGCGGTAACTACGGGTACCTGACATCCGCCATCGGCCGGGCCGGGACCGACGTCGTGAGGATGACGTACAAGAGCCCCGTCCACGGCCAGGTGAAGGCGACCGTGCAAAACGGGTACTTCGCCTTCTGGGTCCCCGGCAGCGAGTTCGACGGACTGCACCCCGTCCCGGTCCAGGTCACCTACCGCGACGGCACCACGGCCATGGTCGCCCTCAGACTCGGCTCCTGATCGTCGCCGTGGATCCTCCGGGTTAATTTGTCCGGAGTCTTGTCAAAAAAATTCGGGCGTTCCTAGAGTGCCGTCATGGCGAGGCGGATCGGAGTTCACGCGCTGGTGCGGCGGACGCACGAGGAGCGGGTACTGCGGGCCTTGCGCGAGGGCGGCGCGATGAGCCGCGGGGAGATCGCCGAGCTGGTCGGGCTGTCCCGGTCCACGTTGTCGGAGGTCACCGGCCGGTTGCTGCACCGGGGCGCGATCGTGGTCGTCGACACCGACGCGGGCCGCCGGGAAGGGAGCGGGCGGCCGGCCGAGCGGCTGGCGCTCGATCCGGGGTCCGGGCAGTACCTGGGCGTCGATTTCGGTCATCGCCGGGTCCACGTCGTGGTCGCGGACGCCTCGCACGAGATCCTCCTGTCGGGATCCGCGCCGTACGAGGACGACAGCTCCTGGCCGGCGCGGATCACCCAGGCCTTCGCGTTGATCGGCACCCTGAGCACCGAGGCGCGCGTCCACCTCGGTGCCTTGCAGGGCATCGGCCTCGGCGTCCCCGGCCCGTACCCCGCGCCCACCACCACACCAACAACAGCGAGCCCTGGTACCGAGACCGTCGGCCCCGCGTTCGCCGAAAGGTTCGACGCTCCCACGATCGTCGACAACAACACCAGGCTCGCCGCGTTGGCCGAGGCGATCAGCGGGGACGGCGTGGTCGAGGACCTCCTGTACCTGCGGCTCGGGGACGGGGTCGGCGGCGGACTCGTGGTCGGCGGGCGGCTGGTCACCGGGGCCAGCGGCCTGGCCGGCGAATTCGGTCACGTCACCGTCCAACCAGACGGCCGCCCCTGCCGCTGCGGCAAGCTCGGTTGCCTCGAAACCGTCGCCTCCATCCCGGCCGTACTCGCCGCCTGCCGCGCCAACGGAGTACCGCTGGACAACCTCACCGACCTCGGGACCGCTGCCCATCACCCCGCGGTCGACCAGGTACTACGGGACGCCGCGGCCGCCGTCGGCCGGGTGATGGGCCGCGCCGCGTTGGCCCTGAACCCGGCCAGGATCGTGATCGGCGGCGAGATCACCCAGCTCGCCCCAGTACTCGTGAACCGGATCGCCGCCGCTGTCCTCCGCGAGGTGCTTCCCGGAGACGACGCGAGCCCGTCGGTCCAGGCGGCCGAGCTCGCCGACGAGGCCGGCGCGATCGGCGCCCTGGCTGCCCTGTTCCACAACAGCCCCCTGTTGGTGGGCTACCCCGAGGCCGACGTGGCCTCGCTCGACGACCCCGCAGGTCCACGGAAAGGACACCGCCCATGCCCAGCGACGACAACGGTTCGCACGTCGGCCGACGGACAGTACTGACCGGATTCGCCGGAGCGGTCGGCGCGGCCGCGCTCTCGACGAATCAGGCGAGCGCGGCCGTACCCACTGCCGACCGGCGCTATCCGCCACCGTGGCCCGAGCTCGAGCCGTACGGCCTGGCCGACACCCGGATAGACCTGTGGCCCAGGGAGGACAATTCCTTCGTCCTGCCGCTCGAACTACGGCCCCGGGACGAGGAACTCGGCCGCGTGTGGATGCGCGACACGTACGTCAACTGCTTCGTGGTCGACGGCCGGCCGCTGTACGTCGCCACCGGCACCACCCGCGCCGCCGAGCTCAGCGGGCCCGCGCCCTGGAACGACGGCATCTTCGTGTGGATCTCGTCCTCCCTGCGCGGACCGTGGCGGCTGGTCGACACCACCGGGATCCGGCCGGACGCCGAGAAGGGCAAGGTCTGGTCGCCCGAGTTCGCCGGGGAGAACCGGCCCGGGCGGACCGTGGTCGCGCCGTGGCAGGAGTACTGGCACGACGAGCAGTTCGGCAAGCGCTCGGACGTCTGGGCGCCGGAGCTGCACTACTTCCGCGGGACCTGGTACCTGGTCGCGTGCATGGGCGACCACTCCCGCAAGGTGGGCTCGTTCCTGCTGATCAGCGAGGGCGGCGTCGAGGGACCGTACCGGCTGGCCGAGGGCAACCACGACAAGCCGTTCGGGGATCCGGTCCTAGGTGGCCCGGCGTTCATCGAGCCCGGCGCGTACCACCACATCGACGGCAGCCTGTACTCCGAGGGTGACGACGCCTGGCTGGTCCTGCACAACCATGTGTACGCGAAGTTCCGCGACGACCTGGAGGACATCGTCCCGGTCACGAACCTCCCGGCGTTCCAGCAGCGGCCGTACTCCCCCGAGCCCTATCTCGAAGGCGCGTACGTCTTCAAGCACGGCGGCAAGTACTACCTGCTCCACGCCGCCTGGAACCGGACCTCGCCCAACCCGGACGGCACCACCCGGAACGCGTACGACCCCGCCGGGCCCGGCCGGTCCCAGTACACCTACGACGCGATCATCGCGGTCGCGGACCGGATCGAGGGACCGTACTCGGAGCGCTGGACCGCGGGCGTCGGGGCCGGGCACAACAACATCTTCGCCGACGCGAGCGGGAAGCTCTGGGCCACGTTCTTCCGCAATCCGCGGTTCGGCTACTGGGCGGATCCGGCCCGCCGAGACCAGGCCGCGGTACCGGGCGTCGTCCAGCTCGAGTGGACCGGACCGGCGAGCAACCGCATCTACGTCCAGCGCCGCAAACCCGGCCGACCGATCAGCTGAACAACCAGTCGAGCGAGCGCAGGCACTTGGCGGTGTACTGATCGCGCCCGGTCTCCAGCCCGTAGGCGAGGTCCTCGAAGACGGAACAGCGAGCGTAGAAGGTGGCTCGTTCGACGAGCGGAGACGGGCAGGCGGGAGCGGCCGGCCCGAGATCGCGCTGGAGGAGCCCGTAGTCGTACGCGGGGTCGGTCAGCGCCGCGTCGGTCCAGTCGATGACACCGCTCACGACGCCCGATTCGACCAGGACGTGCTCGATCCCGAGGTCGTTGTGCGAGAAGACCAAGGCCTCGGGATCGGCCGGTGGAGCGGCCCCCAGAAACAGGTCGATCCCCGCCCGATACCGGGCGGGGATCTGCTCGCGGACACCTGCGTACCCCTCGGCGGCCTCGTCGAGCCACTCGGCCAACGGCACGACATCGGCCTCGACCAGGTCGGCGAAGAGCTCGATCGGTGCGGAGTGGAGGGCCCGCAGGAACTCGTCCAGCTGCGCGGCGACCGGCGGTACGTCCGAGGCGTCCTGCTCGATCAGCGGGACGCCCGCCAGCGACCGGTACGCCATGGTCGCCGACTCGACGAACAACGGTTCCGGCGTCGGCAACGGCGAGACGCCGGCGACGATCGCCAGCAGGCGCGCCTCGCGTTCGACCGTGGCGGCGTCGCCGTCCTTGGCCGAGCGGACCACGAGGTCGCCGTTCACGAGGGTCGCCGAGTTGTCGAGGCCGGACCCGATCGGCTCGACGGACTCGATCCGGTACCCCGGCATCCGTCGACCGATCAGGTCACGCAGCGCAGTTTCGTCCACGCCTCGATTGTGCTCGACCGTTCCAAGCGCCAGGGACTACTGGCCGTACGCCTTGGCGGTCCAGCCGAGCAGGCCGAGCGAGCCGCCCTTGATGTCGGTGCCGATGCCGTCGTTCTTGGTGGCGTCGAAGTGGACCGAGGCCTTGCCGTCCGCGGCGATCCCGAGCAGCGGGCGCCCGTTCGGGTGCTTCTCACAGAAGCCGGTGCTCAGGCTGGTGAACCCGGACCAGCCGGTCGAGCGCAGCACCTTCGAGGAGATGTGGGTGGGCGTCGCCACGTTGACCCGCCACTCGCGGAGTTCCCCGTTGGACCTGGTCCCGAGCAGCACGTCCGTCTTGGCGCTGCCACTGCCACCGGTCCGCTCGTACACCAGCGTGTTCACCGTGTTCCAGGCGGTGCTGGCCAGCTTGACGCCCGCCGACGGTACGCCGGTGGTCGGGTTCACCGTGTAGCGGTAGAGGGAGCTGCCGGTGACCCGGTAGAGGTACGGGTACCCGTACGCGAGCAGCTTGGTGGAGCCGAAGCCCGACTTCAGCCGGGTCGCGCTGACGTTCGTGACCTTCCAGGCGCCGTTGACCAGCTCACCCGTCCGGCTCACCTTGTAGAGGTAGCCGTCGGTCGGGTGGGCGGCGAACTCGGTGCTGCGGAAGACCGTGTCGTCACCGGATCCCCCGAGCTGCTGCAGGGCCGACGGGACCCAGCCGAGCTTGTCGCCGGCGTACTCCTTGGTCGCGGCCTTGCCGGCCGAGTACTGGTAGGTCAGCCGCTGGCCGTCCGTCCGGTAGGCCGCCGTCGAGACGCTGCAGTCGGTGGGGACGTCGCTGACGGCCGCCGTCGCCGGTCGGGCCAGCACGCTGACACCGGCGACGACCAGCCCGGCCGCGACCACGGTCAGCGCCGTCGCGCCGGCAACGAGGGATCCACGCATGAAGACATTCCTCCGAGATTTGTTGGCAGGGAAACAAAGTTCAGGGCGAGGGTACGTGTTGCCGATGGCAACGGCCTGCCCGTAGCGGGCCCGTACCCCGGGGAATCAGGGGGCGGACTCGGCCGCCCAGAGCCGGTTGCTGGCTTCGATGTCGATGCTGCTCCGTCGCAGTGAGCCGGGTGGCGACCCGGTGCCACCGCTGAACGAACCGACCAGGATCGCGACCAGCAGGAACGGCATCAGCAGGACCCGGACCAGCATCGCCCACGGCGCGCTGGCGCCGAGTCGGCCACCGTCCTTCAGGCGGACGAGCCGGGTCCCGGTCAGCAGGCCACCGAGCGCGCGGCCGTTGCCGTAGAACATCCCGTAGAGCAGCGGAACCACGAGCACCAGCGCGATCACACCCAGTCCCACGACGTCCGAGCCGAGCGGGGACTGGCTGTCCCGCGCGGCCAGGAGGCCGATCCCGACGAACAGGACGACGACGTACACCGCGAAGTCCACCAGCCACGCGAACGCGGTCGTCCAGGACCCCGGACGGACGTAGCGCCGGCCGTTCCTGAGCGGCTCGACCCGCTTGGCGAGATCCGGGCCCAGCACCGCCGCCGGGTCCACATACCTGTTCATGGACGGGACCGTACCGCCCGGTGAGGGGCGCCGGAGTACGGGCGTGGTACGGGCAGCGGGGCGACAATCGGCCTGGCTAAGGTCCTTGCCGGGGGCATCCGACTGGGGCCATCGGTCATCGAGGCGGTCATTCTGTTGCCCGGAGCAAACGTCTCGGTTCGGACCAAGGGTCAGGATCAGCTTTTGTCTACCCCTCCTAGCCGGTAGGTTGTGCCTGTGTCCGGACGGCCGCACCACGACGCTCCGGGCATCTCTTCTGTCCAGGGTTCGTCCGCCCGCTTCGGAGAGTTGCTCCGCTCTTACCGGCGGCAGCGGAATCTCACCCAGCGAGATCTCGCCGACCGGGCCGGCCTGAGCATGGCCGCGATCCGCGACCTGGAGCAGGGCCGGACCAGGAGCCCGAAGCCGGAGTCGATCCAGCTGATCGCGGCCGCCCTGTCCCTGAACCACCACGACACCGCGGCCCTGCAGGACGCCGCTCTGGCACACCGCACCACCACGGTCTCGGTGGCCTCCCCGGCCGGCGCGCTCCGGATCGGGATTCTCGGGCCGCTGGAGATCCGGTACGGCGACACTCCGCTGAACATCAACTCCGGTCCGCAACGCACCCTGCTGGTCCGGCTCGCTCTCGGCGCCGGGACCACGGTGAGCCAGGACGAGCTCGTCGACCTGCTCTGGCCGCGAGGCGCGCCGGACAACGCGGGCAACCTGCTGCAGACCCGGATCGCTCGGCTGCGGCGACTGCTGGAGTCCGGCGGCCCAACCGCCCCCGTGATCACCGGCAGCCGAGCGGGCTACCGGCTGCAGGTGGGATCCGACACGCTCGACCTGCTGACGTTCCGCGAGCTCGCCGCGAAGGCGGCCGACGACGCTCCGGACGCCGCGTTCACCGGTCTCTCGACGGCCGTGGAGCTGTGGCGCGGCGAGACGGACGTGGAGACGCTGGCCGACCACCCGCTCACCATCACGGTCGCGAACGAGTACGCCGCCGCGGTCCAGGCCCTCGCCGCACTGGCCCGCGAGGTGGGTGAGCCGGAGCTGGCGCTGAGTACCCTGCGCGGCCTGACGTCGCGGCACGAGCTCGACGAGCCGTTGCACGCCGAGCTGATCCAGACCCTGGCCGCGGCCGGTCGGCAGGCCGAGGCGCTGGCGGCGTACGACCGGATCCGGGCCGCGCTCGCCGATCAGCTGGGCATCGATCCCGGGGAGCGGCTCCGCGCGGCCCAGGTGGCCGTGCTCCGGCAGCAGAGCGGGGCCCCGGCGCCGCCCGTTCAGCAAGCGGTCGTCCAGCAGGCCCCGACGGCGCCGACGGACTTCATCGGCCGCGTCGACGAGCTGGCGACGATCAGTACCGCGCTCCGGCGGCCGGACGCGCTCTCCTCGCGGACCGTCCTGGTCAACGGCATCGCCGGCGTCGGCAAGACCGCGTTGGCCCTGACCGCGGCCCATCGCCTGCGCGCGGAGTACCCGGACGGGCAGCTCTACGCCGATCTGCGCGGTAGTGACGCGGTGACGCCCGCGCCGCTGCAGGTGCTCGGCCGGTTCCTGCGTGCTCTCGGTGTGCCCAGCCGGCGGATCGGTACCGACGAGACGGAGGCGGCCGCACTGTTCCGCAGCGAGCTCGCCGATCGGCGGATCCTGGTCCTGCTCGACAACGCCCAGGACACGGCCCAGGTCCGGCCGCTGCTCCCGGGAGCGGGCCGCAGCGACGTGATCGTGACCAGCCGGCGCCGCCTGCCGGAGCTGGACGCGGCCGACGTCGTCAACCTCGAACCCTTGCCCCGCGACGACGCGGTCCGGCTGATCACCTCGACCGCCAGGATGCTCGACGCCGGGACCGACGGGGTCGCCGCGCTCGCTGAGGCCTGCGCCCGGCTCCCGCTCGCGCTCCGGATCGCGGGCGCGCGACTGGCCACCCGGCAGGAGTGGACGATCGCCGATCTGGCCCGGCGCCTCGACGACGGCAACCGTCGCCTGTCCGAGCTCAGCCTGGGTGAGTCCAGCGTGCTGAACAGCTTCGAGCTCAGCTACGCCGACCTGGGTCCTGCCGCGCAGCGCGCGTTCCGGCTGTGCAGCCTGCATCCCGGCGACGACTTCAGCGGCGAGAGCACGGGGATCCTGCTCGGCATCCCGACCGCGGAGGCCGACCGCGTCCTCGAGGACCTGCTCGAGGCGAACATGCTGCTGCAGCACACGAAGAACCGCTACCGGTTCCACGACCTGCTCGGCCTGTACGCCCGCCGGCTGCTCGCCCAGGACAGCCAGGCCGACGCGGCGCGGACCCGGCTGTACTCCTGGTACGCCGAGGCGGTGACGGCCGCGGTCGACTGGGCGTACCCGCAGCTCGTCCGGCTCAGCTCCCATCCCGAGCCGGAGCGGTTCTTCACGTCGGAGACGGCGGCCCTCAGCTGGCTGGACGACGAGCTGCGCGCCTTGCTCGCGGTCGTGGAGGACAGTGCGGCCATCGGTGAACGGGAGCTGACCTGGCGGATCGCCGACCAGCTCCGCGGGTACTTCCTGATCCGCCGGGACGCCGACGGCTGGCTGCAGGCGGCCCAGACCGGGACGGCGGCCGCCACGCTCGCCGGTGACGACGTCGCCCGCGTCGCGATGCTGATGAACCGTGGTCAGGCGTTGTGGGCGGCCGGCCGGGACGACGACTCGATGGCGGACTGTCTCACCGGCCACGCCCTCGCGGTCGCCGTCGACTGGCCGCTCGCGGCCGCGTACATGGCCCACCAGGTCGGCTGGCTCCACCTCGAACGCGGCACGCTCGGCGAAGCCGCACTCTGGATGAGCCGCGCCCTCGAATGGACCGCGGCCGACCAGGAGAGCCACGTCCGCGCCGTCGCGCTCAACGGGCTCGGCATGACGCGGCTGTACCAGGGCGAGCTGCGCGACGCGGCCGACCTGCTCGCGGCCGCGCTCCGGATGAACGAGAACGGGCGGGCCACGTCCGCGCTCGCCAACCGGGGCAACCTGGCCAGCGCGCTCCGGCAACTGGGCGAGGTCGACGAGGCTGCGGCGCTGCTCGACGAGGTGCTGGTGGCCTACCAAACAAGGTCGCATCCGCGCGGCGAGCTCTCCACCCTGGACGAGCTGGCCCGGCTGTGGATCCAGCGCGGCGACGGGGCCGTCGCCCTGGAGCTCGCGGTCCGCGCACACGATCTCGCGATCATCGTCCGCGACCGCAAGGCCCAGGCCCAGACCGCGGCGACCGTGGCGCTGGCCCAGCTCGAGTACGGCGACGCGGGTGCGGCGATCGAGTGGAGCGACGCCTGCCTGACGATCGCGCGCGGCGTCTACCCGTACATCGAGGCCGATGCCCTGCTGGTCCAAGCTCGAGCCCTGCACACCACAGGCGACCGCGACTCCGCAGTCGGCGCCGCCACCCAAGCCGAGTCGATCGCAGCCACCTGCGGGTTCGGCCTCCTCCAATCCCAGGCCACGAAGCTCCTGGTGAAGATCAGATCGGGAGCAAGCGATGACTGACCACGGACGATCCCTCCGGACCGTGCTGACCTCTGTCGGCCTGGTTGGCCTTGTCACGCTCGGCCCGACGTCCTGCGGCAACGGCTCCGCAAGTGCTTGCGAGAAGGCGCTGACCACGGCGGCGACTTCGGTGAACGGTGTGGTCCGGGCCGAGTTCACCTGCAAGCGCTCCTTCGGCAATCCGAGCCAGAAGGGCTCGGTGACGACGTCGGGGACCACCCAGCAGGCGGTGACCGCGGTGATGGAGGACGTCCTGCGTGCGTTCGCCCGCTCGGCCGAACTGGACGACGCCTCGGTCGTGTACGTCGACTTCGCCAACGAGCCGGGGACGATCTCGGTCGTCGAAGCATCGGTCGGATTCAACGGCACCCCGTCGATCGGCGATCTCCGCGACCACTACGACATCAGGCCCAACTGACGGCGGTACGGGCGGGGTGCGGGCGGGGTACGGGCAGAGTACGGGCGGTTGGGCAGGGCCGGCGCTTCCTACCCTCGGTGCCATGCCGCCCTGACCGGGCGCGCACCGCCCCAGCAGATCGGATGTGTTCGTCATGCGAAGGAGTCCTGCTCGCCGCTGTATCGTCACGGTGCTGACGGCATTCGTCACCACGGTCGCCGGGTCCGCCGTCGTCGCCACGCCCGCCGCGTCCACCGCCGGCCTGAGCAACCCGAGCGCAACGCTCACCGTCAAGTGTCCAGGAGTCAAGGCGTTCGTCCAGGTCGACTGGCGCGGCGCGAACCAGGTCACCGTCCGCTGGCGCCTCGACGACACCGCAGCGGATCGCAAGTCACCGGTCCTGCGGATCCAGGCGGTCAACGCGAAGGGGTCCACGGCCTCGATGGTGTTCCCCGGCGGCAACCCGCACTACGGGCTCGACGGCGGCAAGGGCAGCCACAAGGTCGGCCTCAAGAGCGGCTGGAACCCGGGCAACCTTGCTGACATCAATCACCTGAAGGTCCTGGTCCGCAACGGCAACACCGAGCAGGGGACGTCGTGCAAGGCGTCCCGGAACATCTTCAACTGGAGCCGGATCGCCTACACCACGGCGGTCAGCAAGAAGGACAAGAAGTACAAGAAGTACAAGCTCGGCGGGGTCGGGCCGGACTACTACGACTGCTCGGGCCTGCTGCTCACGTCGTACAACAAGATCGGGCTGTTCCCCGATTTCGACCTGTCGAAGGTACGGACCGCCGAGCAGATCTACGACTGGGCCCGGACGCACACCTCGCCCGGCAAGGTGTACGCGCAGAAGATCCGGGCCTCGGAGGCGAAGGTCGGCGACCTGTTGTTCTACGAGAAGACCGCACCGAGCTCCCGCGACATCACCCACGTCGCGTTCTGGGCCGGCGACAACACCCTGTACGACGCCCTGAGCCCGCAGGCCGGTATCGGGTTCCACGCCAACAGCGCCTGGTGGACCCAGCGGCTGGTCGCCGTCTACCGCATCCTCGGCGTCTCCACCGACGGCTGAGCCGCGGGACTGCGACGATGAGTCCTGCGACTTCTCCGCGGAGGGGCAGGACCCATGCGCAGACTCGTGGTGTCGATCCACAGTACGGCGAACGACATCGTCACCGGATCCCCGTCCGGCGATGAGACCGAGCTGTCCTGGGCCGGTCCAGGGATCGAGGAGTCACTGGACTCCTTCCACCGATCCCTGGCCGCCGTCGACACCATCCTGCTCGGCCGCGGCACCTACGAGGACCTGGTCCGCAAGTGGCCGGCCGTCACCCCGGCCCCAGGAATCCCCGAACTCGTGCTGACGATCGCGGAAATGGTCAACACCATCCCGAAGATCGTCGTCTCGCGTACTCCCTTGGAAGGCCTCCATTGGGGTCCCTTCGACCGACCGCGCCAACTCACCGGCGCCGATGTCGTGGACCAGCTGAAAGCCCTGAAGGAACGCGACGGCGGCACCATCATCACCTTCGGCAGCCCTCAGCTCGTCCGATCCCTCGTCAACGCGCACCTGGTCGACGAGTTCCGCCTCCTCATCCACCCGGTCCTCGTCCACGAAGGCCACCACCTCTTCGACAACCTCGAAGGCCGAACCGAACTCTCCCTCCTCGACCTGGAAGCCTTCCCCAGCGGCGCGATCCTGGTGACGTACGAGGTCAGCTGAAGTGGGCCTGATCTACGTCACCGGCGCCTCCGGTGCGGGCAAGTCGACGGTCCTAGGTGAGCTGCGGCGCCGCGGCTTTGTTGCCCATGGCACCGATGAGGACGGGTTGGCACGCTGGTACGAGAACAGCACGCACCGAGAGGCGAGCATGCCGGCGGACCCGGACCGACGGGATGACGACTGGTACGCGCACCACACCTATCGTCTCCCGCCGGACACCGTCCGCCGCCTCGCCGCCGAGGTCGGCGACGACATCGGGTTCGTGTGCGGGACGGTCGGGAACGACAACGAGATCTGGGACCTGTTCACGTCCGTGGTCAGCCTCAGCGTCGACGCGACGACGATCCGAAGGCGGCTCGGTGCACGCGGCGACGGCTTCGGCTCGACCGAGGCCGAGGTGCGGAGAATCCTTGCCTGGCACAAGAACGTGGACGCCGACAACGCCCGCTTCGGCGCGGTACTCGTCGACGCCACCGGCCCGGTCAGCGAGGTCGTCGATCGGGTGCTGGCTTCGATCGGAACGGGTTAGTCAGTGCCCCGACACCCGATCACCGGCCGGGTCCGCTCGGTGCGCGAGCCCGGTCAGTGGCCGGGCCCGATCAGGACCTTCCGGCGCTCGTACTCGTGCGCACCGCCCTTGCGGGCCAGCGTCTCGCACGCCTCGCCGATGTCCCGGGCGAGGGTGTCGACGTGCTCGCGGCTCAACGTCTCCTTGACCAGCGCGCGCATGATCGTCACGTCCTGCGCGTTCGGCGGCAGCGTGTACGCGGGCACCATCCAGGCCCGCTCGGCCGACAGCTGCCAGGCGATGTCGAACTCGTCGTACGGGACGTCGCCGGCCAGCTTGAACGCGGTCAACGGCAACTGCTCCTCGTCGCGGCCGATCAGCTCGAACAGGTCGAGCGCGGCCAGCTTGTCGGCCAGCAGTTCGGCGTTCGCCCGCATGTTCCGCATGATGTACGTGTACCCGGCCCGGCCGTACCGGACCAGGTTGTAGTACTGCGCGAGCACCATCGCCGAGCCGGTGGAGAAGTTCAGCGTGAACGTGGCGTCGGTCTTGCCCAGGTAGTTCTCCCGGAACACCAGGTCGTCGGCCAGGTCGGCGGTCTCCCGGAAGATCAGCCAGCCGATCCCGGGGTACACCAGGCCGAACTTGTGCCCGGACACGTTGATCGAGCGGACCTGCTCGAGCCGGAAGTCCCACTCCGAGTGCGGGTACAGGAACGGCCAGACGAACCCGCCACTCGCGGCGTCGACGTGCAGCGGTACGTCGATCCCGCGCTCGCCCTTGAGCCGGACCAGCAGGTCGTTGATCCCGGTGATGTCGTCCTTGTGCCCGGTGAACGTGGTCCCGAGCACCGCGGCCACGCCGATCGTGTTCTCGTCCAGGTGCGGGGCGACGTCATCGGGGCCGATCGTGTACTTGCCAGGCTGCAGCGGCACGATCCGCGGTTCCACGTCGAAGTACCGGCAGAACTTCTCCCAGACCACGTGCACGTCACCGCCGAAGACCAGGTTCGGCGCCGTCGTCGGCCGACCCGCCTTCTCCTGCCGTTTGCGCCAGTTCCACTTCAGCGACAGGGCCCCGAGCATGATCGCCTCGGACGATCCCTGGGTCCGCGCCCCGGTGGTCTCGCCGGGTGCGTGGAAGAGGTCCGCGAGCATCCGGATGCAGCGCTGCTCGATCTCGGCCGTGCGCGGGTACTCGGCGTGGTCGATGAAGTTGCGGTGCAGGTTCTCGGCGATGATGCGCTGCGCCTCCGGCTCCATCCAGGTGGTCACGAACGTTGCCAGGTTGCGGGCCGGATCGCCTTCCAGGGCGAGGTCCTCGCCGACCAGGCGCATCGCGTCGACCGCGCTCATCCCGCCCTCGGGGAACACCCGGCTGGGGACCTCCTGGGTGACGAACCGGTTGCCGAACAACGCGCCGTCGGTCTGCGAATCGGGCAAAGTGGTCATGGCCTCCCCCTCGGATCGTCTCCACCACCATCCGATGGACGCCGGACCGCTGGCTCACCCGGCACGGATGACCCACCCGGGCGCTCCAGGGCGACGGCGATCGCCGGGTACACCAGGACGGACAGCACGGCCGCGCCGGTGAGGGCGGCCGCGTTCTCCGGGAGCATGGTCCCGTTGCGCAGGCCGATCTCGGTCAGCGCCACGATCAACGGCAACGTGGTCGCGGTACAGAACATCAGCTGGACCCGCAGCCTGGTCCGCACGGTCCGGCGGTAGAGGAAGAACACCGGCAGCCCGCGGACCACCAGCAGCAGCACAAGGAAGACGGGCAACCGGGCCGGCGACTCGGTGATCGAGTCCAGGTTCACGCCCATCCCGGCGGAGACGAAGAAGACCGGGATGAAGAACCCGTACCCGACGGCGTCGAGCTTGACCTCGAGCGCGTGCACGTTGCCCGGGGCGTACCGGCGCAGCACCATCCCGGCCAGCATCGCTCCGAGGACGACGTCGAGACCGAAGTCGGCGGCCAGGACGAGGAACCCGAGCAACAGCAGGACGGACCAGCGCAACGTGGTCTGCCCGGTCGTGTCCGCGCCGGCCGCGATGATCCGGGCCACCCGGCGCTCGCGGAGCAGCCGCGGGACGTACGCCAGGGCGAGGGCGAGCAGGCCGATCGCGGCGAGCGAGATCAGCGCCGAGAACCGGTTGTTCACCCCGAGGAAGATCGCGATCGCGAGGATCGGCAGCATCTCGCCGATCGCGCCGTTGGGCAGGAAGTACCGGCCGAGGTCCTGGTCGTGCAGACCGCGTTCGCGCAGGATCGGCAGGACGGTCCCGAGCGCGGTGGTGGTCAGGGCGAGCCCGACCGGGACGTACGCGTGCACGAACCCGACCGCGGCCAGGCCGCCGACGATCACCGCGGCCAGCACGCAGGAGCTGATCCAGGCGATCAACGCGGTCCCGGCCACCCGGGTCCGCAGGATCGCCGGCTGGATCTCGAACCCGGCGAGCAGGAAGACGAACCCGAGCCCGACGTTGGCCAGCAGCTCGATCTCGCTCGGCTTGGCCAGGCCGAACCCGGACGGCCCGATCAGGATCCCGCCGAGGATCAGCAGCACCAACTGCGGGATCCGGCCGCCCGGGATCACCGCGCTCAGCAAAGGAGCCAGCGCGGCGACCAGGACCACCACGAACAACGACTCCAGACCGGCGAGCATGATCCCCTCCGCTGCCCCGTGCGTGCCCGTACGACCGCCTCGATCGTCACCCAGCCGGTCGCCCGCTCGCTCACCCACCACGGATGAGGCCGGTCCCGGCGGCCGCGGTCAAGGTTGAGCCAGGAGCGCGCGGGAGGGAGTACGCGATGGGGTGCCTGTTCGCCTTGTTCGCCGGGGTGTTTCCCCGGCTGGCGCTGCTGATCGTCTGGATCGCCCGGCCGAAGATGGTCGACGCCGCCTTCGACACCTGGATCTGGCCGCTGCTCGGGCTGATCTTCCTGCCGTTCGCCACCCTGATCTACGTGATCCTCTACTGGGCCGGCGGCAACCTGTCCGCCGGCGACTGGGTCTGGGTCGGTTTCGCGGCGCTGCTCGACCTGTTGCACTGGGCCGGCGGCTGGACCCAGCGCCGGCAGGCCCCCGGGTACCGGTCCAGCCCTGCCTGAGCGGCGGACGCGGAGTGGGTCTTCACCCGGTTCGGGTGACTTCTGGCGGCTTTCGTCCAGGGTTGAGGGCGCAGAGCTATAGCGCCCCGGTGCGGACCGTGACAGGCTGGTGGTGCGTACCGGGCTGGGTTTCGAGAAGGAGGCTCGCGGGCCCGGCACGAAGACAACTTGGGGGTGCCATCCCGCGTGAAACCCGGGTTCCGTTCGGCTCGCGCGCTGGCCGAGTTCGCCGCCGATCTGCAGAGATCGAGCGTTTCCGAGGCTGCCGAAACGGCGGTCGCCATTGCCCCACGTCTTCTGATGCCCGGAGCAGCCGGCAGCGTGCTGCTCTGCCACCGTCGCCGGCTGGTTCCGACCGCCGCGAGCGACCCCGAACTCCTCGCCGCCGACAGAGCGCAGGCCGAGTACGACGAAGGACCGTCGGTCGACGTCCTGAAGGGCACCGCGGCGGCGTTCGCCGCCGACCTCCGGACCGCTCCGGCCTGGCCCGTCTGGGCACCGCGGGCGGTGGAGCTCGGCTGGCGCACGATGCTGAGTCTGCGGTTGACCAGCCGCGCCGGCCATCTGCTCGGGGTGTTCACCGTGGCTCACACCGAGCCCGGCGTCCTGGGACCGGCCGTGGCCGAGCACGCGTTGACGCTGGCCACCCATCTGTCGGTCGGACTGGACACCGCGCGGATCCAGGAGAACCTGCGGCTGGCCCAGGACGCCCAGGCCCGGGTCGGTCAGGCGACCGGGATCCTGATGGAGCGGTTCGGTCTCGACGCCGACCAGGCCTTCCGCGTGCTGCGCCGGTACTCGCAGGACACGCACCGGAAACTGCACCTGGTGGCCGAAGAAGTGATCAGCAACGGTGGACTGCCCGCCGCACCGGCCGAGCTCGGCCGGTCCGGGTGGCGAGTCTGACCCGAACGCATGATTCGGGCGAGCCGGTGCCGCAGTGCACGGCGCGACCCACCCGGGTCCCCAACACCACCGGCGTCACGCCGCGAGGGGAAGTGACCCCGTGACCGATCAACCTTCGCCCCGCCTCGGCAGCGTGAAGACGGCCGCGGCCGCGCTGAACCAGCTGCCGTTCGCCGTCGCCGCCCTGGAAGGACCCGACCTGCGCCTGGTCGTGGTCAGTGAGGCGATGCAGCGGCTCTTCACCGTCCGTGAACTGAGCGCCCAGCCGCTGCGCGAACTGATCCCCGAACTGCTCGGCAGCACCCTGCTGGAGCGGATCGAGGAGGTCTACCGGACCCAGCAGGTGTTCTACGGCCGGGGCTGGCGGATCGCGATCCCGCAGCAGGACGGGCAGTTCGACGAGCACTACCTGAATCTCACCTTCGCCCCCTGGTACCACGAGGACGGCCGGCTGCGCGGTGTCATCGTGGCCGCCGACCAGGTGACCGACCTGGTCGAGGCGCGCCGCGGCGCCGAGCGGCGGGCCGAGAACCTGCGGCTGCAGTATCTGCACACCCGCGACATCCTCGGCTCGCTCCAGGGTGCGATGCTGCCGCGCGGGCTGCCGATCCTGCCGGAAGTCGAACTGGCCGCCCGGTACGTGCTCGCCGAGGTCGACGACGCGGCCGGCGGGGACTGGTACGACGCGATCGCGCTGGACGACGGCCGGGTCGCGCTGGTGGTCGGCGACGTCGTCGGCCACGGCATCGACGCCTCGTCGAGGATGGCCCGGCTGGCCACCTTGCTGCAGGCGGCGATCCTCGACGGCCCGGCCGATCCGGCGGAGGCGATCGAGAAGCTGGACCGCTTCGCCTCCCGGGTCCCTGGGGCGGCAGCGACGACCGTCTGCCTGGTGATCCTCGACCCGGCGACCGGCCGGCTGTCCTACTGCACAGCGGGCCATCCGCCACCCCTGGTGGTCCGGGACGGCGCCGATCGCGGCCACTACCTGCCCACCACCCAGGACCCGCCGATCCGCACCGGCGGTGAGTACCACAGCCGGGAGGCCCGACTGGAGCGCGGCGACCTGCTGCTGCTCTACACCGACGGGTTGATCGAACGTCCCGGCCGCGACGTCCTCCAGTCCACGCTCGAGCTCGTGTCCGCCGCGGCCCACGCGGCGGCCGACACCGCGTTCCAGCAGTCCGGCCCCGAGCGGCTCCCGGACCGCGCGACCGGACAGGTCGTCGAACTCCTGACCCGGGTCACCGGCTACAGCGACGACATCACGATCCTGGCGGCCCATCGCGCCGCGCCGGTCGAACCGTTCCACCGGGCCGGCGTCGCCGTTCCGCAGATCGTCCCCGACTGGCGGATGGACCTGGACGCCTGGCTGCGGACCCTCGGGGTCGATCTGACCACCAGCATCGCCATCCAGCACGCGGTGGTCGAGGCGGTCACCAACTCGATCGTGCACGCGTACGCCGACACCGCGCCCGGACCGGTCGCTGTGGACGCGCTGCTGGACCCGACCGGTGTCCTGGAGGCCGTCGTCGCCGATCACGGCCGGTGGGTCGTACCCAGTCCGAGCCGGGCGGAGACCGGCGGCCGCGGGCTGCCGCTGGCTGGTGCCCTGGTCGAGGAACTGCGGATCGACCACGACGCCGAGGGCACCGTGGTGACCATCCGGCATCCGGTCCGCCGCCCGGCCGAGTTCGGCGCCGAGTTCGGCGCCCGGCGGGGCGTCGAGATCACGATCCCGGAGTTCGAGCTCCTGCAGGACGGGCAGCGGGTGGTCGTCTCCGGACCGCTCGACACCGTGACGAGCGCCGAACTGAATCGCGTGCTCCGCCATGTCGCCGGTCACTCCACGCAGCACCTCACCGTGGATCTCGACGGCGTCACCCACCTGGCCAGCTCCGGCGTCCAGGTGTTGTTCGACGCACTCGAACGCTCCCGGCTCGACGGCCAGGGGCTCACGCTGCACGCGAGCCCGGGGACACCGGCACATCACGTCCTCGAGCTCACCCGCCTTCCGTACAGCTGATTCGCTACCAACACCACCGGTTGGGGAAGGACCATGCAGAGTTCCGATCCGGTCACCGGAGCCAGCGCGGGCATCGTGCGGCTGCCGGGACCGACCGGTGCGCTCTGGCTGGTCCGCGCCGAAGGGATGATCGACCAGCCGGACCACCCGGTGATGGCCGTCGCCGGGCAGCCCGCCGAGGGCTGTAGCCAGGTAGTGATCGATCTGTCCGAGGTCCCGGTGATCGCGGCCCGGGGGGTCCGCAGCCTGAGCGCGTGCGCCCGGCGGCTGCGGACGGCCGGACAGTCGCTGATCCTGGTCGGCGCGAACCCGGTGGTCGCCCGGGTCCTCGAGGTCGCCGGCGAGAGCCTGGACGTGGTGTCCTCGATCGACGAACTGCTGGACGACCGTGACCGGCGGGCCGACCTGCCACCGACCGAACGCTGGTACCCGCGGCCGCCGCGGACCCCGGACCGCGCGGCCCGGGAACGCCGCGAGCAGCAGCGGGTCCTCGACCAACTGCGGGCCCAGGCCGAGATCGCCGTCGCGGAGGGGATCCTGCTCGGCCGGTACCCGCAGCTCGTCCCGCAGACCGCGCACCAGCGGCTCCGCCGGACCGCGCGGGAGCACAACGTCCGGCTGGACGACCTGGCCCAGGCCCTGATCGTCGCTCCGGCGCCGGACGACGGGACCGGGGACTGGTTCACCGGTGGGGACCAGCCGCCGGCCCCGGACCTGCCGGTCCTGCGAGCGGCGGGCGTCGATCCACAGATCCGCTCCGAGGTCCTGGGCGCGATCCTGGACGACGCGCTGCGCATCACCGAGGCGACGACGGGCAACGTGCAACTGCTCGAGCACGACACCGGCGAACTCCGGATCGCCGCGCACCGCAACCACCCGGAGGCGTTCCTGGACTTCTTCGGCCGGGTCGGGGTGTCCGGATCGGCGTGCGCCCTGGCCCTGCGGCAGGAGGTCCGGGTGACCGTGATCGACGTGGCCACGGACCCGATCTTCAACGCCGCCTCCCGCGCGGTGATGCTGGAGGCCAACTACCGTGCCTGCCACAGCGTCCCCCTGCACGGCCGGGACATCCTGCACGGGATCGTCTCCACCCACTTCCCGCACCCGGTCCGGCCGCTGCTCAACAACCAGTCCCGCGCCTTCGACGACCTGGCCGACCAGGCCGGGGACTGGCTGCAGTGGAACTACGACAAGGCCCTCGTCGACGCGCTCGAGGACCTGCATCGCCAGGGCACCGCCGACCGGGCATAACGTTGCCTCAGGCAACCTGACCCCGCCGGTGGTACTTTCGTGGTTTCACTGCTGGTACGAGGGGGTTGGTGAGATGACGGAGCTGGACCTGCAGAGCCTGGTCGTGAACCGCGCCGACGGGCGCGACGACGGCGAGGACTGGACCGAGAACTACGAGGAGCTCCCCGGCGGGGCGGGGATCTCGATCATCCTCGAGGCCACCACACAGGCCGGGGTCGGACCGCGGCTGCACATGCACCCGTACGCGGAGACCTTCATCATCCGCCGGGGGTCGGCCACCTTCACCGTCGACGGCACCGAGCTCGTCGGCCGGGCCGGCCAGGTGCTGGTCGTACCGGCCGACACCCCGCACAAGTTCTCCACCGGACCGGACGGCTACGAGGCCGTCCACATCCACGCGAACTCCAGCTTCGAGACCACCTGGCTGGAGTAGTCAGCGCTCCTCGTCGCCGAGCTCGGTGAACAGGGTGAGCTGGATGCCGCCCGGGGTCTCGAGGCGGGCGTTGAGGGAGTTCCACGGCGTCACGGTCGGGGGTGCGACCAGGGTGGCGCCCGCCTCGGTGAGGGTCCGGGTCGTGGTGGCCGAGTCCGGCACCTGGAGCGCCACGCGGTACTGGCCTGCCACCCGGCGGCCGACCTCCACCTCGTCGATGTAGCCGGCGTGCGCCGGATCGGTGATCTCGAGCGTCGCGCGGCCGGCCTCGAGGATCGTGACGTGCCCGCCCGCCGCGGCGTACGAGGCGCGTTCGGGCAGGCCGAGGGTGTCGCGGTAGAAGGCGAGGGCCTCGGCGTAGTCGGGCGCGGTGACGACGAGGCGGAGTTCGAGCACGGGCTCGGGTGTGAGGTGGGTCATAGCTGGATTCTGCCTGCTGCCGGTCGAGATCGGCCTGTCTCGCTCGACGCAGGGGTGACACGAGAGGAGACAGCCATGTCGTTTCAGGCGTACCTGGACAAGATCGAGGAGAAGACCGGCCTCACCCCGCGCGAACTGCTCGCGGTGGCGGCGGACAAGGGCTTCGAGGGGCCGGCGGTGAAGGCCGGCGAGGTCGCGGAGTGGCTGAAGGCGGACTACGACCTCGGCCGCGGGCACGCGATGGCCTTCGTGCACGTGCTCAAGAACGGCCCGAAGATCAGCAGCAAGCACGTCGGCTCCACCGGGGTCCACCGCGACGAGTCGGACACGCTCTGGCTCGACGGCAAGGCCACCAAGCCGGCCGGGTGAGCCGTCGGGGCGTCGCGGACCAGGCATGATGGAGGGTGTGAGCAACGAGCTGACACCCGACCTGGCCGCGACGATCGAGGCGGCGAACGCGAGCCGGGACCGGGCGAACATGCGCCCGACGATCGACTTCTTCACCGACCTGCTCCGGCAGCACCCGGACAACCCGTACGTGCAGTACGAGGTCGGCGGCGCGTACGACACCGCCGGCCTGGAGGAGGACGCGATCCCGTACTACGAGCGCGCGCTGCCCGGCCTCAGCGGGGACACCCGGCGCCGGTGCCTGCTCCAGTACGGGAGCACGTTGCGCAACCTCGGCCGGTACGACGAGTCGCTGGAGGTGTTCACCAAAGCCTGCCAGGAGTACCCCGAGTCGGACGCGCTGCGCGTCTTCAAGGCGCTGACCCTGAACGCGGCCGGCCGCAAGGACAAGGCGCTCGCCACCCTGCTGCTGGTGATCGCCGACCGCGTGGATTCCAAGGACGTCCGCCGCTACGAAGCCGCGATCCGGGGCAACGCCGCCGACCTCGCCGGCCACTGAGCTGCCGTAGTTCCCGATCTCAGCAGGCGCAGGCGACGCCGCGGGGTGCGGTCAGTGGGTCGACCGGGCGTCGGGTGACGCCGTCCGTGGTCTCGACCGGGAGACCCTCGCGGCTCCAGTACTCGAAGCCGCCGAGCATCTCCTTGACCGGGTAACCGAGCTTCGCGAACTCCAGGGCCGCCTTGGTCCCGCCGTTGCAGCCCGGCCCCCAGCAGTACGTGACCACGGCTGTGCCCGCCGGTACGACGGTCGCCGCGCGGGCCGCGATCTCGCGGGTGGGGAGGTGGATCGCCCCGGGCAGGTGGCCCTGGTCCCAGCTCTCCTGGCTGCGGCTGTCGATCAGCACCCAGCCCGTCCGGCCGGCACCGAGGTCGGCGGCCACGTCGGACGGGTCGGTCTCGTACGCCAGCCGCCCGGCGAAGTGGGCGACGGCCGCCTCCGCGTTCGCGGGCGGGACTGCAGGACCGAGGACGTCATCGGGGCTCCTTCATCGTTCGGGAGACCCCAGCATGCGGAGCGGCGACCGGGTCGCGACAGTGGCAGAAACGACTCGCTACCACAAGATTCAGCCGGTCGGCTGGCCGGCCCGCTGGACCAGGACGCGGGCCCGGGCGACCTTGATCGCGCGGGCCAGCGTCTCCACGTCGTACGCGCCGTAGTGGCGTTGCCCGTTGACGAAGAAGGTGGGGGTCCCGGAGACGCCGCTGAGGTCCGCGCTCTCGACGTCGCGGGCGACCCGCCCCGCCGCCGTGTGGTGCTTCACCTCGTCGTGCACGCGGTCCATGTCCAGGCCGAGTTGCTCGCCGTACCGCATCAGGTCCCTCGGCTGCAGCTGGTCCTGGTTCGCCAGCAGCAGGTCGTGCATCTCCCAGAACGAACCCTGGGCCGCGGCGGCCTCCGCGAACTCGGCGGCGATCTGCGCCCGTGGATGCACGTCGGCCAGCGGAAGGTGCCGCCACACGTACCGCAGGTCGTCGTCCTTCAGCAGAGCGCGGACCACGTCCTCCGCGCGACCGCAGTACGGGCACTCGAAGTCGCCGTACTCCACCAGGGTGACCGTCGCGGTCGCCGGGCCGCGGACGTGGTCGTGCTCGGGATCGACCGGCTCGGCCAGGTCGACCAGCCCGTCCGCGTCGCCGAGCAGGGCGGCCGCCTTCTTCGGCGGCGAGAGCAACGCAGCCGCGCGGAACACCAGCCAGGTCAGCACCGACGCGACCACCACGGTCGACAGCAGCCCCAGCTTCGGCTCGACCAGCTCCGGCCCGTCGAACGCCAAAGTTGCTATCAGCAACGACACGGTGAAGCCGATGCCCGCGATCGTGCCGCTGCCGGCCACTCCGGCCCAGCCGACGATCGGCCGGAACCGGCCCCGGGTCAGCCGCGGGATCGCCCAGGACACCCCGATCACCGCGAGCGGCTTGCCGAGCGTGTACCCGAGCAGGATGCCGAGCGTGATCGGTGAGGTGTACGCCTCGCCGAGGAAGTCCAGGTGGATCGGGATCCCGGCGTTGGCGAGCCCGAACAACGGCACGATCAGGTAGCTCGTCCACGGGTGGTAGAAGTGCTGCAGCCGGTCGTTCGGGGACAGCGTTGCGGTCAGCCCGACGGTGGCGGAGCGGGCGAGTTCGGCGGTCGGCTGCTCGCGGAACAACCGGAACAGCCCGGTCGCCTGCTCGAGGTCGTCCCGGCCGGGCGAGTAGGCCGGCGCGGTCAGCCCGATCGCGAGCCCGGCCACCACCGGGTCCACCCCGCTGGTCAGCAACGCGGCCCAGGTCAGGATGCCGAGCGCGAGGTACACGAACGGCCTGCTCACGCCGAACCGCGCGACGGTGAACAGCACCCCGAACGCGAGCACCGCCAGCAGCAGCGGCATCATCCGGATGTCCTCGCTGTAGACGATCGCGATCACCAGCAACGCGATGATGTCGTCCACCACGAACACCGTCAGCAGGAACACCCGCACCCGGTCCGGTACGCCCCGCCCGACCAGCGCGAGCAGCCCGAGCGCGAGCGCCGTGTCGGTGGACATCGCCACGCCCCAGCCGTGCGCGCCGTCGCCGCCGAGAGTGAAGGCGAGGTAGATCAGCACCGGCAGCACCATGCCGGTCACGCCGGCGATCACCGGCAGCACGAACCGGCTGCGTTCGCGCAGGTCACCGAGGTCGAACTCGCGCCGCGCCTCCAGCCCGACGACCAGGAAGAACAACGTCATCAGACCGCTGTTGATCCAGTCCCGCAGGTCCAGACTCAACTCGTCGCCACCGAGGCTCACCGCGAGATCGGTGTGCCAGAAGCTCTCGTACGCCCCGGGCGCGACGTTGGCCCACACCAGCGCCGCCACGATCGCACCGGCCAGCACTCCCGAACTGCCCGCCTCGGTCCGGAGGAAGGCTCGCAACGGCGCAGCGAAGTCCCGGGTCCAAGCGGTCCGCTGGAGGTAGTGCGTCACTTGCACGAGGACAAGGTAACCCGGGGTTCGCCCTCGGCAGTTGTGGGCGGACCAGACCGGTTGCGAACGACTTGACGGCTGCGAAAAACGGCCCACACTGTTGTCTCGGCTCGGCTAACGCTTTGTCTGTCCGAGGCTGCATGATGTGTACATGAACACTCCAGCCAAGGGGTGCCGTGACGATCACCCCTGTCTGGAGCCCCCATGGCTGAGTACGACATTGCTGCGCCGACGACGGCTGACGCCTTCGCCCGGCTGGCGGTCGAGTTGCATGACGCGCCTGGCGTCGAGGAGACGATCGACGCCGTCGTCCAGTTCGCGCTCCAGGCCCTCAACTGCACCTACGCCGGCGTCGCGCTGTACACCCGCGGATCCCGGCCGGAGATCGCCGCGGTCACCGATCCGGTCGTCGGTGACGTCTACAACCTGCAGATCGACAACGAGGACGGCCCGCTGATCACCGCGCTGCGGGAGCGCGACACCGTCCTGATCCGCGACACCACCGCGGACGGCCGCTGGCACGAATGGGCCGCGAAGGTCGCCGCCCTCGGCGTCCGCAGCGTGCTGGACGTCCCGCTCACCACCGGCGCCGGCGCCACCGCGTCGGTCGGCGTCCTCGGCCTGTACAGCCCGGTCGCGGACGCGTTCGGCGAGGACGACGAGGCGGTCGCGCACATCCTGGCGCGGCACGCATCCGTCGCGGTGGCGTCGGCGCGGCACGAGGCGACGATGGCGCAGGCGGTGGACGCGCGCAAGCTGGTCGGCCAGGCGATGGGCATCCTGATGGAGCGCTTCGACGTCGACGGTGACCGTGCGTTCGCGATCCTGAAGCGGTACTCGCAGGACACCAACACCAAACTCCGCGACGTTGCCCAGCAACTGATCGACACCCGCAAGCTGCCGCATTGATTTTTCCCGGCCCGAGTGCGTAGATGGGACGGGTGGGGGCACCGCCCCCGGTGTAACCCGACGCCGGGATGAGTGCGGCCAGTGGCGCGGGCCGGGTCTCGTCCCGGCGCCTCCCTGTCCGGAACCCGGAATCCCTGCTCCTGAAGTCTTTCTCGTCCCCGGCCGCCGCCGGATTCCTGCCGCGTCACGCTCCGAAGTCACCGCCTTCGCACCCCCGCCGACGGGATTGCGTATTCTGCGGGTGCGAAGACAGGGAGGGGGAGGCATCGGTGGCAGGCGCGTGGCAACCCCTGTCCGGCCCCTCGCACCAGGTCGCGCTGGAGATCCTGCTCGACGGCCCGCTGTCCCGGGCGGAACTGGCCAAGCGGGTCCGGCTCTCCCCCGGCAGCCTGACCCGGCTGACCAAACCGATGGTCGAGTCCGGCCTGCTGGTCGAGGTGGACGCCGGGCCGATGGATCCCCGCGTCGGCCGGCCGTCGCAACCGCTGGACATCGTCCCGACCGCGCACCACTTCGTCGGGATCAAGGTCACCGGTGACACCGCCGTCGGCGTCCTGACCACGCTCCGTGCCCAGGTGATCGCGACCGCGGACCGGCCCCTGCCCGGCCACTCGCCGGACGCCGTCGCCGCGACCATCGCCGACCTGGCCCGGTCGCTGACCGAGAACCTGCCGGCCGGTGCGGAGTACGGCGAACTCTCCGGGATCGGGGTGTCGCTGGGCGGCCAGGTGATCGGCAAGAGCGAGGTCCACCGCGGCTCGTTCCTGGACTGGACCGACGTACCGCTCGGCGCGCTGCTGAAGGAGCACACCGACGTCCCGGTGGTGGTCGCGAACGACCTCACCGCGTTGACCGAGGCGACGCACTGGTTCGGCGCCGGCCGCGGGGCCGGCACGTTCTGCCTGCTCACGATCGGCGCGGGCATCGGGTACGGGCTGGTCGTGCACGATCGGGCCGTCGAGTCCGACGACGCCAGCCTCGGCCTGGTCGGGCATCACCCGCTCATCCCCGGCGGACCGGTCTGCTACCGCGGCCACCAGGGCTGCGCGAGCTCCGTCCTGACCACCGACGCGATCGTCACTGCAGCCAGTACCGCGCTGGGCCGCCCGGTCGGGTACGACGAATGCCTGACCCTGGCCGAGAAGGGCGACCCGGCCGCGCGCGAGGTGGTCGACACGGCTGGACACGCCTTGGGCCGCTTGGTCGCCGCGGCCGCGAACTTCTCCCGGCCGGAGCGGGTCGTCATCGGCGGTGAAGGGGTCCGCCTGGTCGAGGTCGCGCACGACGCCCTGCTCGACGGCCTGCACCTGGACCGGCATCCCGAGGCGGCCGATCCGCCGATCGTGCTGCTCGCGCCGGACTTCAGCGAATGGGCGCGGGGGGCGGCGGTGATCGCGATCCAGACGTTCGTGCTCGGCAGTTGACAGCTCGGCTGTTGATTGCTCGCGTAACTGACTAGTCCATGATAGACAGTTACCCATGGACAGCCTGCTGCGTCGCTGGCAACAGGGCTGGGGCCTTTGCCGCGGCCTCGCTTCCGCTACCGACTACGCCAGCACGACCACCGTCAGGGCGTCCGCTGCGGTCGCCCTGGACGTCCACCTCGGCCTACCGGAGCGCGACCGCGAACTCTTCGCCCTCGCCGACGACCGTGACCTCGTCGCCGAGCTGGTCACGGAGGTCGTCGGCAGTTCCGCACCGACCTGGTTGACCGTCACCACCCAGGAGCCCGATGCCGTCGCCGGGTGGCTCGAGGAGGCCGGGCTGCGGTTGTTCGCCGAGCGCAAGCTGCTGATGTCGCGCACCCTCCCGGACCACCCCGGCCAGGCACCTCCCCCGCAGTACGTGCTGGAGTCGTCGAGCGATGGCCCGCTGGAACGGGTGCGGGTCCTGGACCGGTCCGGCGTGGAGGCGGCGCGTGGGATGGCCGCGATCACCGGGGCGGACACCGTCATGCACGACATCCACACCGACCCGGACCACCGCCGCCGCGGCCTCGGCAGCGTCGTGATGAGCGCACTCGCCCACCGAGCCACCGAACGCGGCGCGACGACCGGCCTGCTGATGGCGACGACCGAAGGTGCGTATCTCTACGCCAACCTCGGCTGGTTGCCCGAAGCAACCATGATCACCGCGACGACCCCGCTCCCGGTACCAGCCTAGGCGCGAGCGCGGTACGCGGCGACCTTGGTGCGGTTCTGGCAGGCGGTCGAGCAGAAGCGCTGGGTCCGGTTGCGGGTGGCGTCGAGAAAGAGGTTGTCGCAGCGCGTGGCCTCGCAGCCGCGCAGCCGCTGCTGATCGTCGCTGCCCAGCAACATCGCGACCGCGGTGGCGAACTCGGCCAGCCACCCCGTCGCCGCCGACACACCCGGGCTGACGAAGTGCAGGTGCCACGGCAGGTCCTCGCGCCGCAGCAGCCGCGGTACCGCCCGGGTCTCCTCCAGCAGCGCGTTGATCGCCTCCGCCGCCTCGTCCACCTGGCCGTCGACGATCAACCGCAGGGCGCCGTACAGCGCGCGACCACCGTCCGCGAACGGGTCCAGCTCGATCTCGGGCAACCGGTTCGTCGTCAGCCGCAGCGCCGCCTCGACGACCGCGGTATCACCCGGCGGCCTCGGCTTGCCCGACGCGTACCCGCCGCTGAAGCCGTTGGCCAGCGCCACAGCTGCGTCCAGCGAGGCGATCAGGTGCCCGGTCGCGTCCATCGGTCCAGTATCGCGGGTCGGCACTTCCGGCCCGCTGATCCTGTCGACCCCGGTGAATACTGGATATTGATAGCTGCCGCCTATCGCGTGATAGGCAGGTTTGCTTTGACCCCGGACAGCAGCACCGGGACCGTTGACCTATGACGATGGAAGTCACGGATTCCGCCCCAGTGCCCGCCGCCGGCCGTCCTCAGCGTGTCCGGGAACTCGCCGCCGAGCGCATCAGGCTCCGTGGTCCGTTGCTCCCGATCCTGCACGCGGTCCAGGAGGAGTTCGGCTGGATCAGCCAGACCGACATCCCGGTGATCGCGGACGTGCTGAACCTGTCCGTCGCCGAGGTGCACGGCGTGGTGACGTTCTACCGCGACTTCCGCCGTGACCCCGCCGGCCGAATCACGGTACGGATCTGCCAGGCCGAGGCGTGCCGCTCGGTCGGCGCTGTCGAACTCGGCGAGCACGCGCGGCGCAGTACCGGGGCCGGCTTCGGCGAGACGACGGCCGACGGGCGGCTCACCGTGGACGAGGTGTTCTGCCTCGGCAACTGCGCGCTCGGACCGGCCGTCCAGGTCGGCGACAAGGTCCATGGACGGGTCACTCCGGCCCGGCTCGACGCGATCCTCGGGGAGGCCCGATGACCAGGGTGTTCGTTTCGCGGGACTTGGCGGCGAAGTCGGTCGGCGCGGACGAGGTCGCCGAGCGGATCGCCGCCGCGGCCCGGACCGCAGGCGCCGACGTCGAGGTGGTCCGGACCGGCACCCGCGGCATGCTGTGGCTCGAACCGCTGGTCGAGGTGGAGACGCCGGAAGGCCGCGTCGGGTACGGACCGGTCGCTCCCGAGGAGGTCGACGGGCTCGTCGCGGCCGGCCTGCTCGACGGTGCCGGCCGGTCCGAGGGGGCGTACCTCGGGCCGGTCGAGGAACTGCCGTGGATGAAACGCCAGCAGCGGTTGACGTTCGGCCGGGTCGGCGTGGTCGATCCGCGGTCGGCCACCGAGTACGAGGAGCACGACGGCCTGCAGGGACTGCGACGCGCGCTCACGATGACCCCGGCCGAGGTGGTCGAGGAGGTCGTCGACTCGGGACTCCGCGGCCGTGGTGGGGCCGGCTTCCCGACCGGGATCAAGTGGCGGACCGTGCTCGGGGCGGAGGACGAGCTCAAGTTCGTCTGCTGCAACGCCGACGAGGGCGACTCGGGCACGTTCGCCGACCGGATGCTGATCGAGGGCGACCCGTTCGTGCTGATCGAGGGCATGACGATCGCCGCGTACGCCGTCGGCGCGAGCGAGGGCTACGTGTACCTGCGCTCGGAGTACCCGGACGCGATCGAGGCCCTGACCGCCGCGATCGTGACGGCGCGGGACCGCGGCTGGCTCGGCGAGGACATCCTCGGCTCCGGGCTCAGCTTCGACCTGCAGATCCGGGTCGGCGCGGGCGCGTACATCTGCGGTGAGGAGACCAGCATGCTGGAGAGCCTCGAAGGCAAACGCGGCATGGTCCGGGCGAAGCCGCCGATCCCCGCGCTGGAAGGGCTGTTCGGCAAGCCCACCGTGGTGAACAACGTGTTGTCGCTGGCAACGATCCCGACGATCCTGGCGAACGGTGCGGCGGCGTACGCGGCGTACGGCGTGGGCCGGTCGCTCGGGACCAGCGTGTTCCAGCTGGGCGGGAACGTGGCCCGCGGCGGCATCGTCGAGACCGCGTTCGGGATCACCCTCGGCGAGCTGGTGAACGACTTCGGCGGCGGCAGCGCGTCAGGGCAGCCGGTCCGCGCGGTCCAGGTCGGTGGCCCGCTCGGCGCGTACCTGCCGGTCGAGCAGTTCGACCTGCCGATGGACTACGAGGCGTTCGCGGCGGCCGGCGCGATGGTCGGGCACGGCGGCATCGTGGTGTTCGACGAGAGTGTCGACATGGCCGCGATGGCCCGGTTCGCCTTCCAGTTCTGCGCCGAGGAATCCTGCGGCAAGTGCACCCCGTGCCGGGTCGGCGCGGTCCGCGGCGTCGAGACGATCGACCGGATCACCGCGGGCGTCGACCGCGCCGAGAACCTCGTCCTGCTCGACGACCTGTGCGACCTGATGACCGACGGCTCGCTGTGCGCGATGGGCGGGCTGACCCCGCTCCCGGTCCGCAGCGCCGTCCGCCACTTCGGAAAGGACTTCGGTTCATGACGCTGATCAAGGAACCCGACTTCGGTACACCGGCGCGGCCGGGAGAAGCCACGGTCGCACTGACCGTCGACGGGGTGTCGGTCGCCGTGCCACCAGGGACCTCGGTACTGCGGGCGGCGAAGGAGGCGGGGATCGACATCCCCAAGCTCTGCGCCACCGACAACCTGGAGGCGTTCGGTTCCTGCCGGCTCTGCGTCGTCGAGATCGACGGCGCCCGCGGTACCCCGGCGTCCTGTACGACGCCGGTGGCCGACGGCATGGTGGTGCGGACCCAGAACGAGAAGCTCGGCAAGCTCCGCCGTGGCGTGATGGAGCTCTACATCTCCGACCACCCGCTGGACTGCCTGACCTGCTCGGCCAACGGTGACTGCGAACTGCAGGACATGGCCGGGGTGACCGGGCTGCGCGAGGTCCGGTACGGCTCCGGGGTGGACGCCGGCGCGAACCACCTGGACGCGCCGACCGACTCCTCGAACCCGTACTTCGACTTCGACGCGTCCAAGTGCATCGTCTGCTCCCGCTGCGTCCGCGCCTGCGACGAGGTGCAGGGCACGCTGGCGCTGACGATCGACGGCCGCGGCTTCGACTCCAAGGTCGCGGCCGGCGCCGACGTCCCGTTCCTCGACTCCGACTGCGTGTCCTGCGGCGCGTGCGTCCAGGCCTGCCCGACCGCGACGTTGCAGGAGAAGTCGGTCGTCGAGCTCGGGATGCCGACCCGCTCGGTCGTCACCACCTGCGCGTACTGCGGGGTGGGGTGCTCGTTCAAGGCCGAGTTGCGCGGCGACGAGCTGGTCCGGATGGTGCCGTACAAGGACGGCGGCGCGAACGAGGGCCATTCCTGCGTCAAGGGCCGGTTCGCCTTCGGGTACGCCAGTCACCCGGACCGCGTGCTCGAGCCGATGGTGCGGGACTCGATCGAGGACGAGTGGCGCAAGGTCTCCTGGGACGAGGCGATCGGGTTCACCGCGCGCCGGCTGCGCGAGATCCAGGCCGAGCACGGCCAGGGGTCGATCGGCGCGATCACCTCGTCGCGAACCACGAACGAGGAGGTGTACGCGGTCCAGAAGATGGTCCGCGCCGTCTTCGGCAACAACAACGTCGACACCTGCGCCCGGGTCTGCCACTCGCCCACCGGGTACGGGCTGAAGCAGACGTTCGGCGAGTCGGCCGGGACCCAGGACTTCAAGTCGGTCGAGGAGGCCGACGTGATCCTGGTGATCGGCGCCAACCCGACCGACGGGCACCCGGTCTTCGCGTCCCGGATGAAGAAGCGGCTCCGCCAGGGTGCCAAACTGATCGTGGCCGACCCGCGCCGGATCGACCTGGTCCGGTCGCCGCACATCGAGGCGCAGCACCACCTCCAGCTGGCGCCCGGGACCAACGTCGCGCTGATCAACGCGTTCGCGCACGTCGTGGTCACCGAGGGCCTGGTCGATCGCGAGTTCGTCGCCGACCGGTGTGAGGACTTCGAGGCGTGGGCCGAGTTCATCGCCGGGCCGGAGCACAGCCCGGAGGCGGCGGCCGAGGTCTCCGGGGTACCGGCCGAGGAGATCCGCGCCGCGGCCCGGCTGTACGCGACCGGCGGCAACGCTGCGATCTACTACGGTCTCGGCGTCACCGAGCACAGCCAGGGCTCCACGATGGTGATGGGGATGGCGAACCTGGCGATGGCGACCGGCAACATCGGCCGCCGCGGCGTCGGCGTGAACCCGCTCCGCGGCCAGAACAATGTGCAGGGTTCGTGCGACATGGGCTCCTTCCCGCACGAGCTGCCCGGGTACCGGCACGTCTCCGACGACGGCGTCCGGGACGTGTACGAGAAGCTCTGGGGCACCCCACTGCTGAACGAGCCGGGGCTGCGAATCCCGAACATGTTCGACGCCGCGATCGACGGCTCGTTCCGGGCGCTGTTCGTCCAGGGCGAGGACATCGCGCAGTCCGACCCGAACACCCAGCACGTGTTCGCCGCGCTCGGTGCGCTGGACCTGCTGGTCGTGCAGGACCTGTTCGTCAACGAGACGGCCAAGTTCGCGCACGTACTGCTGCCGGGGACGTCGTTCCTGGAGAAGGACGGCACCTTCACCAACGCCGAGCGCCGGATCAACCGGGTCCGGCCGGTCATGGCGCCGCGGACCGGGAAGCAGGAGTGGGAGATCGTCTGCGAGATCGCCCAGCAGATGGGATACCCGATGCGGTACGAGTCGGCGAGCGAGATCATGGACGAGATCGCGCTCACCACGCCCACCTTCATGGGGGTCTCGTTCGCCAAACTGGACGAGGCGGGCTCGATCCAGTGGCCGTGCAACCTGGAGCACCCGGACGGGACGCCGATCATGCACGAGGACGAGTTCACCCGCGGCAAGGGCAGGTTCATGGAGACCGTGTACGTCCCGACCACCGAGCGGTCGACCCGGAAGTTCCCGTTGATCCTGACGACCGGGCGGATCCTGTCGCAGTACAACGTCGGCGCGCAGACCCGGCGGACCGCGAACGTGGCCTGGCATCCCGAGGACATCCTCGAGCTGCATCCGCACGACGCCGAGGTCCGCGGGATCGAGGACGGGTCCACGGTGGCCCTGTCGAGCCGGGTCGGGCGGACCACGCTGCGGGCGAAGCTGTCCGACCGGATGCCGGTGGGGGTCTGCTACACCACCTTCCACCACCCCGTGACCGGGGCGAACGTGATCACCACCGACAACTCCGACTGGGCCACCAACTGCCCGGAGTACAAGGTGACCGCGGTCCAGGTGGACCTGGTGGTCGAGCCGGTCACGACCGAGCGCGAGACCGTTGCGGTAGGCAAGTGATGGGCGCCGCGACGATGCCGCCGACGGTCCGGCTGGCCAACGAGATCTCCCGGCAGTTCGCCCACAAGGCGCCCGAAGAAGCGGCGACAGCGGTGGCGAACCACCTGAAGGTGGCGTGGGATCCGCGGATGAAGACAGCCCTGCTCGCGTACGTCGACGCGGGTGGCGACGAGCTCGACCCGATCGCCGTTCGCGCGGCCGCCTTGCTGCGGGCCGTCTAGTGCAGCCACCCGACCTCGATCGTCAGCGGCCCTCGCTCCACCAGTCGTCCTTGCCGTGGGATGTCGCTCGTGAGTTGGCGCACGCCGTGGCGACTCCGCTGCGGCCGCGGTCGGTGGTGCTCGCCGAGGCGGACGGTACGACGCTCGCCGTGCCGCTCGTCGCTTCGGCCGCGGTCCCGCCGGTGGATCGTTCGGCGATGGACGGCTATGCGGTGCGCGGGCCGGGTCCGTGGCGGCTGGTCGGGACGATCCGCGCCGGGTCCGGTCTGGCTCCTGAGTTGGAGGACGGCCAGGCGTACAAGATCGTGACCGGTGCGGCGGTTCCCACGGGGACGACCGCGGTCCTGCCCGACGAGGAGGCGATCCGCTCGGAGGACGACGTTGCGGGGTCCGCGATTCCGGGGCGGCACATCCGGCGCGCTGGTGAGGAATGTGCGGCCGGCGAGGTACTGCTTCCTGCGGGCGTCGTGGTCGACCCGTCCGTGCTCGGCCTGGCCGCGACTCTCGGCCTGAATCGACTGACGGTCCTCCCCCGGCCTCGCGTCGCCGCCTTCGTGACGGGCGATGAGCTTGTCCACGCCGGCGCCTCTGGGCCTGGTCGAGTCCGCGACGCGATCGGTCCCATGGTTCCCGGGCTGGTCCACCGAGCGGGCGGCTGTTCATCCCCCGCTGAGGTGCGGCATCTGGAGGACTCCCGGCAGGCTCTGGTGGACGCGCTGGCTTCGGCCGATGCGGAGCTGATCCTGGTCTCGGGGTCGTCCGCCTCGGGGCCCGCCGATCACCTCCGCTCCGCGCTCGCCGAACTGGGTGCGGAGCTGATCGTGGACGGCGTTGCTTGCCGCCCTGGTCACCCGCAGGCGCTGGCCCGTTTCGAGGACGGCCGCCTCGTGCTCGGGTTGCCAGGGAATCCATTGGCTGCACTGACCGCGTTCCTCACCCTGGGAGTCGCGGCACTCCGGCGGCTTCGCGGACTCGGGCTGCCGCCGCTGCCCATCTGTTCGGTGCCAGGTGGTCTGCAGAGTCACCCGCACAGCACGCGGCTCGTACCGGTGCGCGTGACCGCCGAGGGCGCGGTACCGGTCGGGCACGGCGGATCGGCGATGCTCCGTGGAGCCGCGGCTGCGGACGCGTTCGCCGTCGTACCCCCTGGGCCGTCGACCGCAGTAGCCGTCCGCCTGCTTGCCCTTGATCCGGGAGCGGGTCCATGGGTCGGTTGATCGCTCGCAGACCCGTCCTCCGCCTCGGCCCGGACGGTGATCGCAGCCGCCCGGACTCCATCGCCGTCGAGGAGCCGCTGGAACTCCGGGTCAACGGCAAACCCTTGGCCGTCACGATGCGGACGCCCGGCCACGACGTCGAACTCGCGCACGGGTTCCTCCACACCGAAGGCGTGATCGGGTCGCTCGACGACATCCGGGACGCGCGGTACTGCGACTCCCGCGACGACGAGGGCCGCAACACGTACAACGTCCTCGACCTCGGCCTCGCCGACGGCGTCCCGGCGCCCGAGATCGGTGTCGAGCGCAACTTCTACACCACCTCGTCCTGCGGCGTCTGCGGCAAGGCGTCCCTCGACGCGGTCCGCACGAAGACGCGGTACTCCCCGGCGGACGACCCGGTGCGCGTACCGTTCGAACTGCTCGCGACGTTGCCGGACAAGCTGCGCGAACACCAGCAAGTCTTCGACCGCACCGGCGGCCTCCACGCGGCCGGCCTCTTCACCGCCGACGGCGACCTTCTGGTCGTCCGCGAAGACGTCGGCCGCCACAACGCGGTGGACAAGGTCGTCGGCTGGGCCTTGCTGAACCACCGAATCCCGGCCCGGGGTTGTGTCCTCATCGTCTCCGGCCGAACGTCCTTCGAGCTCGCCCAGAAGGCGGTGATGTCCGGCATCCCCGTCCTCGGCGCGGTCTCGGCCCCCTCCTCCCTGGCCGTAGACCTCGCCGCCGAATCGGGCCTCACCCTCACCGGCTTCATCCGCAACGGCTCCCTGAACGTCTACACCCACCCGGAGCGGATCGCGACTCTCGTACGTGGTTGAGCCTGGCATAGATCGACACTGGCAGGCCGGCGGCTGTGATACTCATGCCAGGGAACATACATCAATCTCTGCGTTGCTCAGATCCCTTATCCACAAGGGGATCTGTGGATAGTCGATTTGCTTTCCTGTGGGCTGGTTGATCTATAGTCGATCACATGTTCGATGGCGATGTGGCGGAGTTGGACGCGGCCGGGGTACTGACCTCGGCTGCGGCGCATCGTGCTGAGATCGATCGGCTTGAGGCTCGGTTGTTGGTGCATGCGCAGGTGTTCGCCGATCTGCACAGCGCCGACGGGCTGCCTACTGGTGGCGGGGAGGGAAGGCGGCCCGGGCGAGAGCGTGGCGTGGTCTACGGCGGCGCAGGGTGTCCGGCGATTGCTGAGTTCGCGCCGGCGGAGTTCGGGGCGATGATCGGGACGTCGGCGGGGAGTGCGGCGGCCTTTATCGGGCAGGCGTTGGCGTTGCGGCATCGGTTGCCGCGGATCTGGGCGACGGTGTTGAACGGTGAGGCGACCCCATGGAAGGCGTGCAAGGTCGCGACCGCCTGTCTGGAGTTGTCCGAGGAGGCGGCGGCGATGGTCGATGAGCAGGTCGCGGGTCTGGTCGACACCGTCACCCCGATCCGGTTGGGCAAGATTGTCACGGCTGCCCGCTACCGCGCTGATCAGGATGCTGCCCGGTCTGCTGCTGAGCGGAAGGCGCGTGAGCGTGGTGTGTATGTGGGGCGGGCCGATGATCACGGCACCAAGTCGGTGTGGATCCTGGCCGCGACCGGTGACGTGTTGCGCTTCGACGCCACGATTGATGCCCTGGCGGAGGCGTTGAAGACGCTGGGTGATCCGGATCCTTTGCGGCTGCGGCGGGCGCGGGCGCTGGGCATCCTGGCCGACCCGGCCCACGCCCAAGCCATCCTCACCGCCGGCCGCACCGGCACCCTGCCCACCTCGACACCGTCGGAAGCAGCCCAGCCTTCAGCGACTGAGGTGGCGCGGCCGGGTGACGCGGCGACGGCTGATGTGACGACTGGTGTGGTCGCGTGTGGTCAAGGTGAGCGCGTCGAACCGTGGGACGTCACGCCCAGGGCCGACGCCGACCGCGCCCCCGATGCCGTCGCCGGCGCCGGGCAGGCGGCTACGGGTGTGGAGGCACCGACCCGTCAGATGGTCAACGCCGACCTGGCCCAACTCGACGGCATCACCGGCTCCCGCACCAGCCGCACCACCATCTACGTCCACCTCACCGACCACACCCTGGCCACCGGCCACGGCGTCGCCCGGGTCGAAGGCTGCGGGCCGCTCCTCGCTGCCCAACTCACCGAGCTGATCGGCCACCGCCCCTACTCGGTCCGGCCGGTAATCGACCTGAACGACACCATCAGCGTCGACGCCTACGAAATCCCCCGCCGACTACGCGAACAACTCAAACTCATCCACCCCGTCGAACAGTTCCCCTACGGCACCGCAGAGACCACACTCGCCACCGACCTCGACCACATCCAGCCCTACGACCCCCACGGACCACCCGGGCAGACCGGCACCACCAAACTCATCCCGCTACGGCGCTACAGCCACCGGGTCAAAACCCACGGCCACTGGAACGTCAACCGCACCACCGACGACACCCTGGAATGGACCAGCCCCCACGGCTTCACCTTCCACGTCGACCACACCGGCACCCGTCGGACCGACTCGCATCAGCAACGGACGACTCCGCGCTGGATTCAGCATGCGACCGATCCTGATAATCCTGCGGCCGAGCGTTGAGCCACGGGTTGGGTCGAGCCCTGGCGGTGAGGACGCGGTCCGCCACCGACCCGCGCCTGGGCGATTGGGCTGTAGATGACCACCCTCGTTCGAACGTCGAGGACGGGCCACATCACCCCAACCACCGACCCACGGCAGACCAACCCCGCACCACACCTCGCCCTCACCACGCCCGCCCTGCCTTCACGCCATTGCCAGGCAGGGACGAAGGGAGCCACTGTCCAGGGTGGGAGCCGCCGCCAAGGGGCCGACGAAGGAGTGACCGGAGCAGACCGCGTGGGGTGGCGTACCGACTGCCTCTACTCTGCCGCGGCCGTCCCGGGCTGGACCCATAGGCAGTCCGCGACTCCGCGGTTCAGGTGGTCCTCGTAGATCTCCACCTTGTGGCTGATCACCTTCAGGCATTCGGTCAGCTCGGCCAGTTGGGCCTGGACGTGCTCCTGGTGGCTCCGCAGCAGCGCCAGCCGGTCGGTCTCGTTCCCCGGGCCCTGGCGCACCAGATCCGTGTACTTGCGGATGGTCTCCAGCGGCATCCCCGACGAGCGGAAGCGGACGCACATCTCCAGCCAGTCGACGTCGTCCTCGCTGTACACGCGCCGCCCGTTGGACTCGCGCCGGACCGACTCGGCCAGGATGCCTTCGCGTTCGTAGAAGCGGAGTGCGTGCACGCTCAGGCCGGTACGGTCCGCCACCTGGCCGATGCTCAGTCCCTCACTCATGCCGGTCAGCGTAGCCCCCGACCTGGAGCCGACTCTAGTTCGATTGAATGGACCAACCCCGACCCCAGCGAGAGGCAGCCCCCATGACGGACCGGCGTCCGAACATCGCGATGATCCTCACCGACGACCACGCGGCCCACTCCGTCGGCGCGTACGGATCGGTGGTGAACGAGACTCCGCACCTGGACGCGATCGGCGCTCGCGGCGTCCGGTTCGGCAACTGCTTCGCCACGAACGCGCTCTGCGCACCGAGTCGGGCATCGATCCTCACCGGCACCTACAGCCACGTCAACGGCGTCCGGACCCTCTCGACCCCGATCGACGCGTCGCAGCCCACATTCGTCAGCCAGCTCCGCGCCGCCGGGTACCGGACCGCGATCGTCGGCAAGTGGCATCTGGGCGAGGGGCCCGGGCACGACCCGGAGGGGTTCGACTCCTGGGACGTCCTGATCGACCAGGGTGAGTACCACGATCCGCGCTTCCTCTCCGCCGACGGCCTGCGTACCGAGCCCGGGTACGCGACCGAGGTGATCACCGACCTCGCCCTGCGCTGGCTGGACTCGCTGGACGGCGACGACCCATGGTGCCTGCTCCTCTGGCACAAGGCACCGCATCGACCGTGGGAGCCGGCCCCGGCGTACCAGGGGAAGTACTCCGCGCCGATCCCGGTCCCCGAGACGTTCACCGACGACTACGCGACCCGGTCGGAGTCGACGCGGCGCTCGACGATGCGGGTGGCCGACGACCTCAACGCCACGGACCTGAAGCAGCCGGTACCCCCGGGGCTGTCCGCCGACGAAGAGGCGCGGTGGAAGTACCAGCGGTACATGGAGGACTATCTCGCCTGTGTCGCGTCGGTCGATGACAGCGTAGGCCGGGTGACTGCCTGGCTCGAGGAGCACGGGCAGTACGACGACACCGTCCTGATGTACACCTCGGACCAGGGGTTCTTCCTCGGCGACCACGGCTGGTACGACAAGCGGCTCATGTACGAGGAGTCGCTGCGGATGCCGCTACTGCTGAGCTACCCGCGCGCGGTGGGAGCCGGTCAGGTGCACGACGGCATCGTCACCAACGTGGACTTCGCCCGCTCCCTCCTCACCGCGGCCGGCGTGGAGCCCCATGACCGCATGCAGGGCCGCGACTTCTGGCCCGATCTGACAGGCACCGATCAGGGCACGAACAGCGTCCCACCGGCCGACGGCATGTACTACCGCTACTGGGAGCACGACGACGGCAACCACCACGCCGCCGCGCACTACGGCTACCGCACCGACCGGTACAAGCTCATTTACTTCTACAACGACGGCCTCGGCCTGCCCGGTGCGTCGTCGGTGACGTACCCGCCCGAGTGGGAGCTGTACGACCTGGTGGCCGACCCACAGGAGCTCACCAACGTCGCCGACGACCCGGCGTACACCGCGATCCGCCGCGACCTCGAGGTCCAGATGTGGAAGGCCCAGGCGGCGGTCGGCGACGAACCGCACCCCGGCCAGCCGCTTCCCCAATAACTAAAGGCGTTCCAGCGCTTTGAGGGCGAGCTGGACGTCCTCCGAGGTCGAGTACACGTGGAAGGACACCCGCAGGCCGCCGTTGCGAACGGCCGCCCGGATCCCGGCAGCGGCGAACGCTTCCTCGGCGCCGGGCATCCGCGTACTTACGATCGCGGAATCACCGGCCGGCAGCCCGACCCCAGCCCGGAACTCGTTGGCCAGGGAAACATTGTGCGCGTGGATCGCGGCGATCCCGATCTCCTCCAGCAACTCCAGGGTCGGGGCCGCCGCGACGAACGAGAACCACGCCGGCGACTGGTCGAACCGGCGCGCGTCCGACGCCAGGTCCATCCCGGTCCCGTAGTACGAGCTGTGCCGGTCCTCACCCGCGTACCAGCCGGCCTGCAGCGGACGACAGCGCTCCCGCAGTCGCGGCGAGAGGTACCCGAGGGTGGCGCCGCGGGGCGACATCAGCCACTTGTACGAGTGGGCGACGAGCGCGTCCAGGCCGGTCACGTCGAGCGGCAGCCACCCCGCGGCCTGGCTCGCGTCGACGATCAGCAGCGCGTCGATCCGCTGGCAGGCGGCCACCACGGCCGGCAGGTCCAGCACCGCGCCGGTCGAGGACTGCACCGCGCTCACCGCGACCACGTCGACCCCCGGCCGGATCGCGGCGACCAGGTCGTCGGTCGCTGCGGAGACCACCTCGATACCGCGGTCCTCGTGCACCTTCCACGGGTAGACGTTCGACGTGAACTCGACCTCGTCGACCAGGACCCGGGCCCCGTCCGGCAGCCCGGCCGCGATCGGGGCGAGGGCCGCGGAGACGGTGCCGCCGACGAAGACGTCCTCGGCGGACGCGTTCACCAACCGGGCGAACGACTCGCGCGCCCGGCGGGTGGACGCGTCCCACGGTTCCCAGCTGGTGGCCCCGACCCGCCAGTCCGCCAGCGCCGCCTGCATCGCCTCCCATCCCGGCCGCGGCGGCAGCCCGTACGAGGCGGTGTTCAGCCAGCCCGGCTGCGGTTCCCACAGGTGCGCGTAGTCGGCGACAGACGTCATGCGGCCACCGTACGCGGAGCTTGACCTAGAGCGCGGTCTAGCTCCTAGTCTCCGAGCCACACCACGAAGCAAGGAGCTGTTCGATGCGTTACCGCACTCTCGGTGGGACGGGGATCGAGGTCAGCGTGCACTGCCTCGGCACGATGATGTTCGGCGCCGTCGGCAACCCCGACCACGCCGACGCGATCCGGATCATCCACGCCGCCCTCGACCAGGGCATCAACTTCGTCGACACCGCCGACATGTACTCCGCCGGCGAGAGCGAGGAGATCGTCGGCAAGGCGCTGCAGGGCCGCCGGGACGACGTCGTGCTGGCGACCAAGGTGCACTTCCCGATGGGCGAGGGCCGCAACCGCGGCGGCAACTCGCGGCGCTGGATCGTGCACGAGGTCGAGCAGAGCCTGCGCCGGCTCGGTACCGACTGGATCGACCTGTACCAGGTGCATCGTCCGGACCCGGCCACGGACATCGAGGAGACCCTGTCGGCGCTCACCGACCTGGTCAGCCAGGGCAAGATCCGCGCGTTCGGCTGCTCGACGTTCCCGGCCGAGGAGATCGTCGAGGCGTACCACGTCGCCGAACGCCGCGGATACGGCAAGTTCCGCACCGAACAGCCGCCGTACTCGCTGATCGCGCGCGGGATCGAGCGCTCGCTGCTGCCGACCTGCGCGCGGCTGAACATGGGTGTGCTCACCTGGAGCCCGCTCGCCTCCGGCTTCCTGTCCGGCAAGGTCCGCAAGGGCCGGCCGGTCGACCTCGGCTCCGGCCGGGCCGCGCTCACGCCGTTCCGGTTCGACCCGTCGCTGCCGGCGAACGCGGCCAAGTTCGACGCGCTCGAACAGCTCGTGGAAGTTGCCGAGGGCATCGGTTGTTCGCTGCCCGAGCTGGCGCTGGCGTTCGTCGTCGCGCACCCGGCGGTCACGTCCGTGATCAGCGGCCCGCGCACGATGGACCACCTCGACAGCCTGCTCAAGGGTGCCGAGCTGACCCTGGACGACGCGACGCTCGACCGGATCGACGCGATCGTCCCGCCCGGCACCGACCTGTACCAGGCCGACGGCGCGTGGCAGCCGGTCTCGCTGACCGACCCGGTCGCCCGTCGTCGCCCACTCAGCGACCGCAGCGCCGCCTGACGATCGTTACTTGGCGACAGAGTTCGTGTGCACCTTGCTCACCAGCCGGTGCAGCGTCGAGCGCTCGGCCGGCGACAAGGGCGCCAGCGTGGCCTCCTCGACCTTCCGGACGACGTCGTGCCCGGTCGCGAGCGAGCGCCGGCCCTTCGCGGTGAGGGCGATCCGGTACCGCCGGCGGTCCTCGGCGTCGCGGTCCCGGGTCACCAGTTGCGCGGTCAACAGCTCGTCCATCAACTTCACCACGTCACTCGGATCGAGCCCGAGCGCCTCGGCGACGACGTTCTGCGCGACAGGGCCGCGTTCGTCGAGCTCGGCGAGCGCGGCGTACTCCCACAGGGTCAGCCCCGGTCGGACCGCGAGCCGCTCGGCGATCGCGCGGCGGCCGGCCACGGCGACGCGGTGCAGTACGAACGTGGTGGTCCCCAGCAGCGTCTCCACGGAGGTTATTGTAGGCCAGATCCAATCGTTGGTAGTTACCCACTAATGAGGACTCACCCGATGGACGTGCTCTCTCCCCGCCTGCTGGTCCGCGACTTCGGAACCGCGGTGGAGTTCTACCGCGGCGTCCTGGCCGAGTTGTTCGGCGTCCAGCCGGTCAAGGTGGTGCCCGAGGCGAGTTACGCCAACTGGGACCTGGACGGCCAGGCCGGCCTCGCCGTGTTCAGCCGGGCCGCGATCGCGAGCGCGGTCGGCACCGAGAGCCGGCCGACGACGGCAGCACCGAGCCAGGACACCACGATGCTCGTGTTCAAGGTCGACGACGTGGACGCCGCCACCAAGATCCTCACCCGGTACGGCGCCACCGTCGTCGCGCCGCCGCAGGACCGGCCGCAGTGGGGACCCGGCCTGCGGACCGCCCACCTCCGCGACCCGGAGGGCACCCTGCTCGAACTCCAGACGTACTGATGCAGCCGTCCTGATGCACGCGCACTGACGCAGCCGTACCGATGCGCGTTCACGCTCGGTCATGCCGCGATTGCGCAGTTTTCGATCACCCCGGCCCGGGGCACCGTGACAGGGAGAACGAAATCGAGAAGAAGTGAGAGCGATGGCCCTGCCGCAATCCATCCGGAACGCCGGTGAACCTTGGACCCGCAAGGAACTGGCCCGACTGAAGGAGTTCGCCGCCGACAACATCCCGCCCTCCGTGATCAGCCTGCGGTTAGGTCGTCCGGTCGACTCCGTCCTCACCAAGGCCGGCCAGCTCGGGATCCGGCTCTCCCCGCTCGACAAACCCCCGTACGGCCTGCTCACCTGATCCGGGGTCCGGGCGCGGTTGCACTACCGTGAGCCTCTGGGAGTCCGACGGAGTCCGACGGGGAGGTGGCACGGTGGCAGTGACGATGCGCGACGTCGCGCAGCACGCGGGCGTCTCGCCGAAGACGGTCTCGAACGTGATGAACGGATACCCGTACATCCGTGAGGAGACCCGGCTGCGGGTGCTCGCGTCGATCGACGCCCTCGGGTACCAGCTGAACATCTCGGCCCGGAACCTCAAGTCCGGCCGCACCGGCATCATCGGCCTCGCCGTCCCCGAACTGAGCCTGCCGTACTTCGCGGAGCTGGCCGACGCCGCCATCACGGCCGCCGAGAAGCACGGGCTGACCGTGATGATCGAGCAGACCGGCGCCGTCCGCGAACGCGAGCTCGCCGCCCTCGCGCGTCCACGCGGCCACCTGGTCGACGGCCTGCTGTTCAGCCCGCTCGCCCTCGGCCCCGACGACGCCGAGCACCTGCGGACGTCGACGCCGACCGTCCTGCTCGGCGAGCGCATCTTCCACGGCCCGGTCGACCACGTGATGATCGACAACGTGGCCGGCACCCGGGCCGCGGTCCAGCACCTGCTCGACCTCGGCCGCCGCCGGATCGCCGTCCTCGGCACCCACCCCGGCGAGATCGTCGGCACGGCCGCGATCCGGTACGGGGCGTACGCCGCGACGCTGGCCGAGGTGGGCCTGGAGCCGCTCCCCGAGCTCGCCGCGTACGCCGGGCCGTGGCACCGGTCGACGGGGGCCGAGGCGATGACGGCGCTGCTCGAGTCAGGGCAGAAGTTCGACGCCGTCCTCGGTCTCAACGACACGCTCGCACTCGGCGCGCTCCGGGTGCTGGCCCAGCGCGGCATCCGGGTGCCGGACGACCTCGCGGTCGCCGGGTTCGACGACATCGACGAGGCCCGGTACAGCACGCCCACGCTGACCACGGTCGATCCGGGCCGGGCCCAGATCGCGACCACCGCCGTCGAGCTGCTGGTCGAGCGGATGAACGGTGACGAGTCCGGCCAGCGCGAGATCGTCGCGCAGTACCAGCTGCATGTCCGGGAGTCCACTACCGGTCAGTGACCGGACCAGGCCTTGACGCCTTCGCGGTGCGTCGGCATCATCCTTCTACACCGATGTAGAAGTGCGCACCGGCAGCCTCCACCCACAGGCCGGTGCGGTACTGAAGCCTGCCCGCACCCGTGCTCCACCGCCCCCGGGAGGACACGCGAATGACTGCATCCCACCCCACCCGACGCACCGTGCTGACGGCCGCGCTCGGCCTGGCCGGCGTCGCCACCCTCGGCGGCTGCGGATCGCTGCGCCGGGACGCGCGGATCCGTGAGTGGAACCTGTTCGGCGGCGGCGACGGCGCCCGGCTGCTGCAGATCCACGACAAGTTCGTTGCCGAACACAAGGACATGGCCTTCGAGGCGCACACGCTGGCCTGGGGCCCGCCGTTCTACACCAAGCTGGCGATGTCGGCGGCCGGCGGCCGCGCCCCCGAGGTCGCCACCCTGCACCTGTCCCGGCTGAAGGGTTTCAGCCCGGCCACCATGCTCGACCCGATCCCGCTCGACCTGCTGGCGAAGGCCGGCATCACCGAGCCGGACTTCCTGCCCGCCACCTGGGACCGCTGCAAGATCGACGGACAGCTGTACGCCGTCCCGCTCGACCAGCACCCGTTCGTCCTCTACTACAACACCGACATCTGCGCGAAGGCCGGGCTGCTCGGTCCGGACGGGCGGATCAAGCCGGTCCGTGGCGTGGAGCCGTTCCTCGACATGCTCCGCGCGGTCAAGGAGGTGACCGGCAAGTTCGCCGCGTCGATCGAGACCACCAACCCGTGGCGGATGTGGTGGACCCTCTACGGCCAACTGGAGGGCGGGTTCTTCGACGAGTCCGGCCGGGACCTGGTGATCGACGACGCGAAGGCGCTGGAAGCCCTGGGGCTGATGGCGAAACTCGCCGCCGACGGACTCACCCCGAAGTCGGCCGACTACCCGTCGCTGGTGGCCCAGTTCAGCAACGGTGACGCCGGGCTGAGCTTCAACGGCGAGTGGGAGGTGACGACGTACCAGACCGCGAAGCTGCCGTTCAGCATGGCGCCGTTCCCGGTCGTGTACGACGTGCCGAAGTACGCCGGGGACGCGCACACGTTCGTGCTGCCGCACCAGGCCGTCCGGAACGAGGCCGACACCGCGGCGACGATCGAGTACATCGCCTGGATGCTGAAGAACAGCGCGGAGTGGGCGGCGGGCGGTCACATCCCCGCGTACCAGCCGGTGGTCGCCAGTCCGGAGTACCTGAACCTCAAGCCGCAGGCCGAGTACCGCTCGGTCGCGCCCGACGTGCTGTTCGACCCGGACGCGTGGTTCAGCGGATCCGGCGCGCAGCTGCAGAACGAAGCGGGGGCCGCCTTCGCGGGAGTACTGGCCGGCCGGACGACGCCTCGCCAGGGCCTCGACCAGTTCAAGGCCGCCACCCGGAAGCTGCTCGACACCCCGTCCCCGGTCTGACAGGAGCTGACCCGATGGCCGTGCAGACACCGCCCCGCACCACCTCCAGCCCACCGACCACGACCGCGCCGCAGCGACCGGGACCACCCTGGACCGAGAAATGGGGCGGCCTCTTCTTCGTTGCCCCGTTCGGCGTGCTGTTCGCGTTCTTCCTGCTCTGGCCGACGTTGTCCGGCCTGTGGAACAGCTTCTTCAACACCAGCCTGGCCGGCGTGCAGCAGGAGTTCCTCGGCCTGCGCAACTGGCAGGAGATGTTCGGCGATCCCGCGGTCTGGGCGTCGCTGAGGAACACCCTGGTCTTCACCGCGATGAGTACGCCGCCGCTGGTCGTGATCGCGCTCGTGATGGCGCTGCTCGCGAACCGCCAGGGCCTGCTCGGCTGGTTCCTGCGGTTCGCCTACTTCGCGCCGTTCGTGCTGCCCGCGACCGTGGTCACGCTGATCTGGGTGTGGATCTACCAGCCCGGCTTCGGCCTGGTGAACGGGCTGCTGACGGCCGGCGGGTTCGCCGAGATCGACTGGCTGAACACCGAGAACCGGGCCATGCTCGCGGTCGTGATCACCACGGTCTGGTGGACCGTGGGGTTCAACTTCCTGCTCTACCTGGCCGCGTTGCAGGGCATCCCCGAGCAGGTCTACGAGGCCGCCGCGATCGACGGGGCGAGTGGCCGGCAGCAACTGTTCCGGATCACCCTGCCGCTGCTCAGCCGGACCACCGGGCTGATCGTCGTGCTGCAGCTGGTCGCGTCGCTGAAGATCTTCGACCAGATCTACCTGATGACCGACGGCGGCCCGAACTACGCCACCCGGCCGATCATCCAGTACATCTACGAGAGCGGCTTCACCAGTTACCGGATCGGCTACGCGTCCGCGGTCTCGTACATGTTCTTCCTCGTCATCGTGATCGTGTCGATCGCGCAGTTCAGGCTGTTCGGCGGCCGGAAGGAGGCGGACCGATGAGCTCCGTGACGATCCCGAGGACGAAGCCGAGCGGCCCGGTCGTACCACGGTTCACGTTTCCCCAGGTCGCGCTGGCGGTCGGCGCGGTCCTGCTCGCGCTGGTCTGGCTGGCCCCGTTGCTGTGGGCCGTCGACACCTCGCTCAAACCCGAACCGGAGACCACCCGGACCCCGATCACCTGGTTGCCGGAGGCACCGACCTTCGCGGCGTACCAGAGCGTGGTGGACCAGGGTTCGATCCTGCGCTGGTTCCTGAACAGCACGATCGTGGCCTGCCTGGTGACCGTTCTGACGTTGGGCGTGTCCACGCTCGCGGCGTACGGGTTCTCCCGGACCACGTTCCCCGGCCGGCGCGTCCTGTTCGGCCTGCTGATCGCCGGCATCCTGGTCCCGCCGCAGGTGCTGATCGTGCCGTTGTTCCAGGAGATGTCGAGCCTGCGGCTGGTCGACACGTACTGGGGCATCGTGTTGCCGCAGGTGGTCGCGCCGGTGATGGTGTTCGTGCTGAAGAAGTTTTTCGACGGCGTCTCCCGTGACTACGAGGACGCGGCCCGGGTGGACGGTGCGACCCGGCTGCGGATCGTCTGGAGCGTGATGGTGCCGATGTCGCGGCCGGTGCTCGGCGCGGTCGCCATCTTCACCTTCATCGGGGCCTGGAACAACTTCCTCTGGCCGTTCATCGTGACCACCGACCCGTCGATGATGACGATCCCGGTCGGACTCGCCAACGTGCAGGGCTCGTACGGCCTGCGCTACGCCCAGATCATGGCGTCGGCCGTCCTCGGCGGCCTGCCGCTGCTGATCGTCTTCGCCCTCTTCCAACGCCAGGTCGTCCGCGGTGTCGGCGACGCCGGCATCAAGGGCTGACCCCCTCCACCCCACGACAGGAGCCACCCCCGTGACCTCTGCCTCACTCGTCCTCGATCCCGCCTTCACGATCGCGCCGGTCAACCGCCGGACCTTCGGTACCTTCGTGGAGCACATGGGCCGCTGCGTCTACACCGGGATCTACGAGCCCGGCCACGCGACCGCGGACGAGGACGGATTCCGCAAGGACGTCCTCGAACTGACCCGCGAGCTCGGCGTCTCGCTGGTCCGCTACCCCGGCGGCAACTTCGTCTCCGGGTACCGCTGGGAGGACGGTGTCGGGCCGCGGGAGGGCCGGCCGCGCCGACTGGACCTGGCCTGGCACAGCGTCGAGACGAACCAGTTCGGCCTGGACGAGTTCATCCGCTGGTGCGCCAAGGCCGACGTCGAGCCGATGATGGCGGTCAACCTCGGCACCCGCGGGGTCCAGGAGGCGCTCGACCTGCTGGAGTACGCGAATCACCCGGGCGGGACGGCACTGTCGGACCTGCGCGGGCAGCACGGCGCGACCACACCGTACGGGATCACCTGGTGGTGTCTCGGCAACGAGCTGGACGGGCCGTGGCAGATCGGGCACAAGACGGCCACGGAGTACGGCCGGCTGGCGGCCGAGACGGCGCGGGCGATGCGGATGGTCGAGCCGGACCTGCAACTGGTCGCGTGCGGGTCGTCCAGCTCGCGGATGCCGACCTTCGGGACCTGGGAACGCGAGGTCCTGCGGGAGAGCTACGACTTCGTCGATCACATCTCCTGTCACGCGTACTACGGCAACGACGACGGGGACACGGCCTCGTTCCTCGCGTCCGCCGTGGACATGGACCGCTTCATCGACTCGGTCGTGGCCAGCGCCGACCACGTGGGCGCGGAGCTGAAGAGCCGCAAGCGGATCGACATCTCGTTCGACGAGTGGAACGTCTGGTACGGCGAGCGTTCCCGGCGGACCGACGGCCCCGGCGACCAGTGGGAGGTGGCGCCGCGGCGGATCGAGGACGAGTACAACGTCGCCGATGCCGTTGTCGTCGGCAACTTGCTGATCTCGTTGCTCCGGCACAGCGACCGGGTCGCGGTCGCCTGTCTGGCCCAGCTGGCGAACGTGATCGCGCCGATCATGACCGAGCCCGGCGGCCCGGCCTGGCGGCAGCCGACGTTCCACCCGTTCGCGCTCACCTCCCGGCTCGCGGCCGGTGACGTGCTCCGGGTGGAGACCTCGTCGCCGCTGATCGAGACGGCCAAGTTCGGCGAGGTGCCCGCGGTCGACGCGGTCGCGACGTACGACGAGGGCGGCAAGCTCGCCGTGTTCCTGGTGAACCGCTCGGCCGACACCCCGATCGAGGTCGAGGTGGATCTCACCCGCACCGCGGTGGCCGAGATCCTCGAGGCCCATACCCTCACCGATGCCGACCCGCTCGCCGTCAACTCCGCCACGAACCCGGACCGCGTCACCCCGCGCCCGACCGAAGGCGTCCAGCTCGCCGACGGCCGGCTGAAGCTCACCCTCCCGGCGATCTCCTGGACCGCCCTCGGTTTGGCCTGAGCTCAGGTGAGTCCGATCTCGTCGCGGGACCGGCGGAAGCGGGTGATGGTGACGCCCGGGGCGATCTCGAGGCGGTCGGTCTCCTCGAAGCCGCGGCCCTGGTAGAGCGCGATCGCCGGCGTGTTGGCCGTCCCGGTCGACACGACGGCGACCGGTCTCGGCTGGACGTCGTCGAGGCTGTCGAGGAGGGCCCGTGCGTGCCCCTGCCGGGCGTACGCGGGGTCGACGACGAGGCGGGTGATGTCGACGGTCCGGTCGTCGGGCAGCTCGTACGCGACCGCGGCGACCAGGGCGTCGTCGACGAAGCGGCCCAGCCAGTGTTCGGTCGAGGCCATCAGGGCCGGCAGGTCCTCGCGCAACGGCGGGATGCCGTCGAAGCCGATCAGCTCGGCCTCGACGGCGTACGCGGCGTGCTGGATCGCGAGCAGACGGGGGCCGATCGCGGGGTCGGCCGGGTCGAGGGTACGGATCACCCGGCCAAGCTATCCGGGCTTCGTGTCAGGCCGCGCGCCAATAACCGAGCGCCTTGACCCGGTCCTTCGGGATCCGCAGCTCCTTCAGCACGTACGACGTGAGCGTGCGGGTGGTCGCGGTGTCGCAGGCGATCCACACGAACGCGGAGGCCGGGTCCGCCACCAACGCGGGCAGCGTCGCCTTCACGTCCTCGACCAGTTGCCCGTCGGACCGGTGGACGTGACGGACGTCGTGCCGGTCCGGGTCGAAGCGCATCGGCAGGTCGTGGTCGGAGTCGTGCGAGGTCTCGAACCAGATCGTGGCCGGCAGCTTCGGCGCCACCCCGAGCAGCGAGTTGATCGCCGGCAGCGAGGCCGGGTCGCCGATCACCAGCATCCGCTCCGGCAACGGGTCCGGTACCTCGAACCCGGTGCCCTGCAGGGTCGCCTCGATGGTGTCACCCGGCTCGGCCTTGAGCGACCAGTCCGACGCGCAGCCGTCGTGCAGCGCGAACTCCAGGCTGAACGTCCCCGCCTCGACGTCCGGGTCGACCAGGGTGTACGCGCGCTGGTGCGGCTTGCCCGCGTTGTCGAACCACAGCCGCACCCACATGGTCGGGTGCGTGCCGACCGCCGCGAGCAGCCCGCCGTCGGTGAAGTGCACCCGGCGATAGCGTTCGGTCACCTGTTCGGCGCCGGTCACGGTGAACTCGAAGTCCTTGCCGCGGAACAGCTTGAGGACCACCCCTTCCCAGCCATGCCCCACGAGCGACTCCTTCCGGCGAAAATGGCCATTGCGGCCCGAACAAGCTGACTTGTAAGTTAGCGAAGGCTAACCTAACTGGGAGCGGGATGTGCAGTGAACGCCAAAGTCTTCCGGGATCCCTGGGGTGTCCCGCACCTGCGGGCCGGCGATCCACTCGCACTCGCGTACCTGCAGGGCACCAACGCGGCCGCGGACCGGGCCTGGCAGCTCGAGCTGGAACGCCGGCGGCTGCTAGGGACCAGCGCGGCGTTCCTCGGCGGCGAGGCGGTCGGCTGGGACGTGTTCGCCCGGCAGGCCCGCTTGTCCGACACCGCGCAGCGCTGCTTCGCGGCGCTCGACGACGAGACCCGGGAATGGATCGAGGCGTACGTTGCCGGGGTCAACCACGCGCTCCCCGGCGGGGCGGCGAGGGCGCCCGAGTTCGCGGCGACCGGGCTGATTCTCGAGGAGTGGGAGCCGTGGACGCCGGTCGGGATCTGGCTGGCCGTGCACATCCTCTTCGCCGGCTTCCCGACAAAACTCTGGCGCGACCAGGTCGCCCGGAAGCTCGGGGACGAGGCGATCGACCTGTTCACCTCGGAGGGTCCGCGAACCGCGGGCAGCAACGGCTGGCTGATCCCGGGCGACCGGACCGCGACCGGACAGCCGATCATCGCGGGTGACCCGCATCGGTACATCGAGAGCCCCGGCGTCTACCAGCAGATTCGGCTGGCCTGCCCGGAGTACGACGTGATCGGGCTCGCCGTTCCCGGGATCCCGGGGCTCGCGCACTTCGGTCACACCGGCGGGGTCGCGTGGGCGATCACGAACGCGATGGCCGACTACCAGGACCTGTACCGCGAGCAACTCCGCCGCACCGCCTCCGGCGTGGAAGCCCTGGGGCCGGACGGCTGGGAGCAGGCCAAGGCGCAGACGGAGACGGTGGCCGTCGCGGGGGCCGACGACGTGGCGGTCGAGGTGATCGAGACGGCGCGTGGGCCGGTGATCATCGGTGGGCCCGAAGCGGAGACGGCGATCAGCTTGCGGTACCCGCCACGGGTGACCGGGCGGATCGGGTTCGAGGTGCTGCCGAAGTTGCTGAGGGCAAGCACTGTCGCCGACATCGACGCGGCCGTGGACGCTTGGGTCGAACCGGTGAACGTGGTCCTCGCCGCCGATACCGAAGGCGGCCTCCTGCACCGGACGGCCGGGCTGGTCCCGCGACGCCACGAGGCCAACCGGCTGCGCATCGTTCCGGGCTGGGAGGCGGAGTACGGCTGGCAGGGCTGGTACGAGCAGATGCCGCGGGCAACGGTCGACGACGTCGCCGTGATGGCGAACGCGCGAGAGCTGGCCGGATCGCTCGGGGTCGAGTTCGCCGCGCCGCATCGGTCCCGGCGGATCCGGGAGCTCCTCAGCGAGCGGACGGGCTGGCGCGTCGACGAGATGCCGGTCGTCCACACGGACACCTGGCTCGGATCAGCCGGGCTCCTGCTCGACCTGCTGGAACGGCTGGACGACCTCACCCCGGCGGCCTCCGCATTGCGTGATCGGCTGCTGGCGTGGGACCGGCGGATGGACGCAGGGAGTACCGTCGCCTCGGAGTACGCCGCGGTCCGCAAGGCGCTGGCGCGTCGGATCGCGGATCATCCGGCGCTCGCCGGGTTGGACGACGCGCCGGAGTGTCCGGAGCTGTTCGTGCCGTGGCTCGACACTCTGACCCATGTCACCTTCGGCCTGGAGAACCTGCTCACCACCGAGCTCCTGCGGTCGATCGACCTGGCCGTTCTCGGCCGGGACGCGCTCGAGGACGTCGCTGCGCGGAGACCCCGTGGTCCTTGGGGTGACACGCATCAGCTGACGCCGTTGCACGCGTTGCGCGGTCCCGTGTTCGGGCCCGGCGAGCAGCCGTTCGACCTCAGCGTCTCCGGGGACCACCATTGCGTGATGTCCACGTCCGCCGTTCCCGGTCCCAGCGATGTCTGTATCCGGGGTTCGGCCGCTCGGTACGCGTGGGACCTGGCTCGGCGGGAGGACAGCGCGTGGATCGTGCCGCTCGGGGCGTCGGGGGTGCTGGGCGATCCGCATCACCACGATCAGTTGCCGTTGTGGCAGCGCGGTGAGTTGGCGCCGATCGTGACCGAGTGGGATCAGCTGGTGCAGGAGGACCGGACCTTCGTTCACGAGCTCGCCGGGTTCGGGGTGGTCCGGGTGATCGAGGCGGACCCGGAGCGGGATCTCGACCTGATCCACGGTTGGGTCAGCGCGGAACGCGCGAGCTTCTGGGGAATGGGGCGGTTGTCGCGGGACGAGATCGCGGAGATTTATCGCTTCCTCGATTCGGTGCCGACCCATCACGTGTACGTGGTGCACCTGGACGACGTACCGATCGCGCTGGTGCAGACGTACGACCCGCAGGCGGATCCGGTCGGTGCGGCGTACGCGGTCGAGGCAGGCGATATCGGGCTGCATCTGCTGGTCGCGCCGGGGGCCGCGCGGCCTGGGTTCACGGGGAATCTGCTGCGCGTGTTGGGGATCTTCGTCTTCGGCCACCTCGGGCATCCGCGGCTGGTGGGCGAGCCGGATACCCGGAACGACCGCGCCGTGGACCGTTTGCGGCGGACCGGGTTCACGCTCGGGCCGGAGGTGAAGATCACGCTGCCGGACGGCGGGACGAAGACGGCGCAGCTCGGCTTCCTGACCGCGGAGGCGTTCCGGGGTCAGGGCCGGCCGATGCGGTCCTCGTAGGTCGCCAGGACGACGCGGAGCCGGTCCTGGCGGAAGCGGCCGGGCTGCTGGTCGTACACGTGCCGCCCTTGGCTGGACCAGAAGCGGTCCGGCGGGACGGCCTCGGCGTTGGCGGGGACGAACTTCAGGACCTCGGCAACTGCGGCGGAGGCGAACCGGGCGGCGTCGTCGGCCGTGTCCGGGTCGTCCGTCGGTACGGCCGACATCAGCCGGTCGGCGACGTCGAGCCACTGGCCGGGATCGAGCAGGACGGACGGTTCGGGTCCGCCGAAGTTCGGGGCGCCGCCGGCGTGCTCGCGCTCCGGGAGCTGGAAGAGGTACTCGCGCTCAGCCGAGCAGTCCGCGCAGGTCCCGTCGTACGCGGCGACCAGGGCACCGTCCCACTGCGCGAGCCCGTGCTGCCAGTCGGTCCGGGTCGAACCGCAACCGGCGCACGGAGTCAGGTCCAGGTACAGGTACGCCTCGTCCCTCGTCCGCGCTGCGGGCAGCACCATCGCCGGCTCCTCGAATTCGTCTCTTGCTCGATCATCGTCGAGCAATCCACAGGTCTGCGCGCGGTGTCCTGAACCGGTCGCCGGGGCTCCCCGGGATCAGAGACCGGGCTTGCCGTCGTCGACGTCCTTGGTGGAGCGCTCGAGCTGCTCGATCGCCTGCCGCAACCGCTCCTCGTCCTCGTCGTCACCGACATCGGTCACCCGGCTCCCCCAGGCAGCGATCCCACGAGTCCACGGCGGCTCACCTTCATCAGGCGAGGGCGAACCCGTGCTTTCGACCTCGGGAGCGTGGACGGTCGGGCCGCTGCCCGGTGCCGCCTGTCCGCGCAGCCTGGCTTCGAAGTGGAGGGACTGGTCGAGCTGCCGGTAGTCCGACTCGAACATCGACAGGTACACCGTGCCGCGCGGCGCCTCCGTCAGCTCCACGCTCGCGCGGTCCTGGATCGCGCCGTCGCGCCGCAACCGCTGCCGGACCAGGCGGACGTCGTACTGCACGTCCACCTTGACGGTCACCGTGCGGCCACGCTCGTACCGGCTGGCCTCGCGGCGCAGGCCCTGGACATCGGTGGTCTGGTCGGCGAGCTGGTCCCCGACCGTGACGCCGCCGGTGAGACCGCTGCCGGCCTCGGTGAGGGTGGCGCCGCCGTCGATCGGCAGCAACCGGCCCGAGGTGACCGTGTGCGTCACGGTCTGCTGGCTCCGGTTGTACTCACCGAGTTCGACGTTGTCGCCGGGAGTGCTGACCAGCTCGGCCCCGAGGACCGACGCCCCGACGCGGACCTCGACCGTCCGCGCGGCGTACCCGGGCAAGGGCAGGCGGAGCAGCGCGAAACCGTCGTCCTCGGTGAGCCGGCTGAACGACGCGTTCAGCGTGACCGGCGAGAGCAGGTTGTCCAACTCCGTCCGGTGTGCGCGGACCCCGGCCGGTCCGAGCAGATCCCGCTCGGCCAGCCGCCGGAGCACCGCGTCGGCAAGATGGTTGCCCTCAGCACCTTCGACGAAGAAGATGTCCGGGACCCCGTGCCCGTTCAGCGACCGCACGGGGGAACCGACCGGACCACTCGGGGCGAACGGACCGGCATCCGGCATCGTCCGGCTCGGCACCAGCTGCACGAGCTGCCCGTTGAGCTCCGCGGTCTCCGTGATCCGTGAATCCCCCTTGTCCTCGCGGCGGCCTCGGGACGGCGCTGCAGTGGAGCCGGTGGCGACCTCGATCTCGAAGCGCAGCGAGCGGAGGACCCGGTCCTGGCCGTGTGCGGTCTGCATCCGCTCCAGCCGCATCGCCTGTTCCGTCACCACGACCGTGCCCGAGTTCGACCGATCGGTCCCCATGCTCCCCGTACGCCCTTCCAGCGCGCCCCCGTCGACACCGGCACCGAGCGACCGCCCGGCGCTGGACGTGGTCGAGCGGTCCTCGAACAGGTACCGCTGGACCCGGCTCACCGTGTCCTCGCTCGTCCCCAGCGACACCGCGTCCCCCACGAAAGCGGCCCGGATCCGTACTTCGACCTGCTGGCCCCCGTACCGGCCGGGCTGCGCGATCGGGAAGGTGCGACTGAACCCGTCCGGCGCGAGCATGTCCTCCAACCGGCCCCACCACCGCTTCCCGGCCAGGTCGACGAACAACGCCTCGGTCAGCACCGCATCCGTCTGTGGACCGATGCCCAACCGCTCGGCCAGCAGCACCTGCACCGTGTCGAACAGCGTCGCCTCGTTCCCATCCTGATCGGTGACCGCGGCCCGCTCGATCATGCTCGACCCGAGCGTCACCCGGTACTGCGGTGGCAGCTCGACGGTCCGGGTCGTGTCGATTGCGGCCACATCGGCCAGGACGAGGTCCAGCTGGGCCTCCTTCGTTCTCGGTGTCGGGCGGCCGTGCTGCGGCTGGAGCTTCTCCAGCAACTCCCGCGCACCGTGCTCCCGGGACAATACGGGCACCGGCTGATCCGTGGCCGCCAACCGGGCCCGGTAGTCGCGGATGACGGCGGCCGCGAGCCGGCGATCGAGCGGCAGACTGCCGTGCAGGTACCGGTCGACGACATCGGCCAACTGGACCACCGGCAGGGTCAGTTCGCCGTCCAGGTGCAGCTGGACCACGTCGCGCTCGGGGATCTGGAACACGGTCGTCGCGTCGACCATCACCGGATCCGCGGTGCCGGGCGTGACCGACAAGGCAGCAGTCGCCGCGAACACGTACTGCCGTCCGATCTCGATGACCAGCCGCTCGACCCCCGCACTCGTCTGCACGGCCCGTCCGGCCGCGGTCGAGGTGCCGAAGTCGCCCGACACCTTGCCGGCCGGTCCCTGCAGATTCGCGCCCGCGTTCGCGTTCACCGAGACGCTGGTACTGCGGCCCGAGGTGAGGCCGTGGCTGTTCAACGCGAGGTTCATGTCCGCGCTGTTGCCGTCGGTCAGCCCGAGCAGGACCGCGTCGTTGAGCTGCCCGCTGACGGCGAGGCTGCTGCGCACCGACGCCGGTCCTGCACCGCGGATCACGAGATCTGTCCGGTACGTCGTCTGCATCCACTCGGGGTGCGCCACCAGGTGCCGTGGATCCAGGAGCGCCGCGATGTGGTGGTGAGCGGCCGGCTCGTCGCCGGTGACCTTGCTGAGTTCGGCCGGGAGTACGCCGGTCTCCAGGAAGAGCAACGTGGCCCGGTCGAGCGCGCGGCGACCGAGCGGGCCCGAGTTCACCTGGGTGGGGGTGAGCTCGGTCGACGGCAACAGGCCGGAGTCGAGCAGGATGCGCGCCGTGCCGGGGACAGCGAGCTGGATCGCGGTCTCCGGGGCCGCGTCGAGCTCGGTCACCTCGAGTTGGTGCGGCACCTCGAACACCGCGACCGCGGCCACCGTCTCGACCAGTGTCGCCTGGTTGACCATGCCACCGGTGATCCAGCCGAGGGTCCGGCCGAGCGCCTGCCGCCCGTACGCCAGCCCCGACGTGCCCGACGCCCCGGCCTCACCGTGCTGGGTCAGACCGAGCGGGGACGCCTTCCAGGGCAGGGCTTTGGCCCACCCGGACGTCCGCAGCGCAGTCTGGGAGCCGATGTTCACCGTCTCCATCACCTCGTCGGTGCTGACCCCCGCCGATGACGGCCGGTCGGGCCGGATCCGGATCCGCAGGCTCACCGTCTCGGCCGGCCGATCGACCCCGGGCCGCGACAGCGTGACCACGATGCCGTTCTGGACCGCGATGTCGTACCCACCCTCCAGCCGGGAGGACGACAGCTGGGTCCGCAACTCGGTGAGGTTGAGCACCTGCGCCTGCCGGACCAGCGGATCCGCGCTCATCCGGGTCAGGTCCGGGTCGCCGTTCGCCGTCAGCGGGGGCAGGTACCCGCGGTCGGTGAGCGGCCCGGCCAACTCGGCCATGACCTGGGCGCCGCCGGTGACGTGTTGCGCCTCGCCGGGTCCGATCCCATTGAGCCGGCCGGACGGCGTGACCAGCCAGCGCGGGAGCTCCAGCCGATGCCCAGGGAGTTCCTGGCGTTGCCGGGGATCGCCGCGCAGGACCGGCTCGCCGTTCTCGGTCAGCGGGGTGCCGTCGGCGTCGATCACGAGGGTGCTGCGCGGAATCGGCAACCCATGCCGGTACGCGTCCGTCGTGCGGAGCCGGGTCAGCGCCTCGGTCTCACCCGACACTGTGCCCTGCGCTTCGCCGTCCAGGACGAGCGTCACCTCGTGGTCGAGGACGAGCCGGTACCCCTGGGTCGGCCCGTGGTACCGCTGGATCCCGAGGTGGAACGCGGCGCCACCACCGGTCAGGGATTCGGTCCGGCTGACCGAGCGTCCACCGGTCGCCGTCGGCCCGAGATCGACCTGGCCCTCCCCGAGGCCGTTGAGCGCATCCCCGCCGTACCCGAGCGTGGTGTTGAAGGTGGTGTTGGCGGTGAAGCTCTGCTGGCTCGTGGCGGTGCTGTACCCGAATCGGTACCGCTCCAGCCAGTGCGTCTCGCTCGGTCCGCCGACCAGCTCGACCTGTTCGTACCGCGGGGTGGTCCTGATCTGCAGATGACCGACCGGTCGTCCGCCCGCCTGCAACGGCTGCAGGATCGCGGACTCCGTGCTGTCCGCCAGACGCGACGGCAGGTCCTGGTGGATCGCGAGGCGGATCTGCTCGTGGACCAGGGCGGCGTGGTCGCCGAGCCGGGCCAGCTGGTCCGCGAACGTCGTGGTCACCTGGTCGGTCAGTCGTTGCAGGCCGTCCATCGAGGTGAGCGCGAGGTTCGGCAACCGGCCGGACGGTGACGTGCCGCGGTCGACCGTATCGGTTGCCGTGGGCAAGGTGTACGTGTGCGAGATCCAGCCGCGGAGGTGAGTCGCGTCGCTCTCGGTACCGGTGCTGACCCGGACGTCGGCGAGCTGGACCCGGGGATCGCCGAGTGGTTGCGCGGTGACGTGCCAGCTCGCCTTGGCCGCGAACAACGCGGTGGCACCGTGGTTGTTCTCGATCTGACCCGACTGTCCGTACTGCCCGCCGGTCGTGTTGCGGGACAGGGCACGGCAGACGCCGTACTCGATCTTTGCGCTGAGCACCTGTCCGGCCTGAGCGACCCAGGAGGTGTCGCCGAAGAGCTGGGTGAGGGTCTGCAGCGCGAACGTTCCACTCGTCCCGGCGGTGCCGTTCTGGGTGAGGCCGACCCGGCGCGCCGACTGCGACAGCTGGCCGGTCGTCGCCTCGATCGTCCGGGACGACGGGTCGAGCACCTCGACCAGGTCGGACACGCTGAGCCGGAACCGGAGCTCGACCGGCGTCGCGGTACCGGCCTGGACGGTCGTACCGCCGGGGGTCAGTGCTTGGGCGAACTCTGCTTCGAGTCGCTGTTGCAGGGCGCCCGGAGTAAAGCGCTGGTCGACATGGTTGGCGGCGAGGACCGCGTTGACCTGGTCGGTGAGCGCCTTCAGATGCGGTAGGCGATCGGTCGGCAGGAGGCTGGTGAGTGCGAGCAGCGACGGGGCGACCGCGGCCAGGCTTTGCTCGTACGCCTTGAGTTGGTCGGCGAGGTCTTGGGCAAGGGCGGCCCGCGCATCGGCCGGCTGGTTCGTGCGCAGGAGGTTTTCGTAGCCTTGGGCAAGTTTTTCCGCCTGGTCCAGCGCGGCTTGGTAGGCAGCGGCGAGGTGGCGGTGCCAGGCCGCGGTCTCGGTCTGGACGACGGCTTCCTTGCGGGCGGCGTGTTCGCGGGCGTGCCTGCCGGAATCGGCGCGTCCGGCTGCTTCTTCGGCGGCCTGCTCGGCTGTGGTGCGGGCCTGGTCGGCGGCTTGGGCGCTCTGGTGTTTGGCGGCGACGCGGGTGCGGAGTTCGTCGGCTGCTCGGTGGAGGAGGTCGAGTTGGTCGGCGACCTCGGTGGTGAACTGGTGCTGAGGGTCGGCGGATGCGATCGGGAGGACGTTCGCGTTCCAGGGCAGGGCTGGTGGTTGGTGGCCGGCGGCGGCGATGGTCTGGGCGAGGGTGGCGAGCTCGTTGCGGAGGGCCTGCTCGGTCGCCTCGCTGGTGGCCGCTTCCCAATGGCGGGTGAGGAGGCGGAACTCGTTGAACTGGGCGGTGACGAAGGCGTCCGTGGACGTCTGCGATCGGTGGAAGAGACGGCGGAGGCGGCTGCGCGGGGTACTCAGGTCCTGCAGGGTGTGAGTGAGCTGGTGGACCCAGGCGCGAGTGAGCTGGTCCCGCGTCAGACCTCGGGCGAGGTGGACCACGTGCGGGTCGTTCAACGTGCCTCGGTGGAGCTTGGTGGACGCGACTCGGTTGGCGCGGGGAGTACCGGAGGCGACGCGGAAGATCTGCTGACCGTGCTGGGTGCTGTGGACGAGGATCAGGTCGGGGCCGATGCGGGTCGGCTGTCCGGTGAGGTGGCCGCCGAAGTCGGCTTCGGTCGCTGCGAGTGCGGCGTCGATGGGCTGGTTCGTCGAAGGATGCGGGGTCGTGGTCGTGGTTGTGGTCGCGGCCGCGGGCTGGGTGGAGGTTGGGGTGGTGGCGAGGCGGTTGGCCTGGCGGGTGATGCGGTCGGCGGTCGTGCGGAGCGGGTCGAGGTCCAGGGGGTTCGGGTCGAAGGGTGAGGGCTTCGGGTTCGAGATCTTGGTGAGGGCGCGGTGGCGGCCTACGTAGTTGGGGTCGGGGGTTCTCGTCCCGCCGCGGAGGCGGCTTTCGAAGGTGTCCGGGGTCGTCGGTGGGTTGAGGAACTGGTCGAGCTGCTGGTAGTCCGACTCGTACATCGTCAGGTACGCCGCACCCCGCGGATCGCGCGGCAGGCGGACCGTCTCGCCGGCGCGGACCTCGCCGTCGCGGCGCAGTTGCTGGCGGATCAGCTCGACCTCGTACTGCACGTCCACCTTTACCGTCACGACGCGGCCTTTCTCGAAGCGGCTGCGTTCCCGGCGTACTCCTCGGCTGTCCGTGGTCTGGTCGGTGAGCTGGTCCCCCGCGGTCACGCCGCCGCTCATGCCACTGTCCGCGTGGTCCCCGGTCGTCCCGCCGTCGAGCGGTACCAGGCGGCCGGAGACCACAGTGTGGGTGACGAGGTGCTGGCTCCGGTTCACCTCACCGATCTCGGCCTCGAACGGACCGCCGACCAGCTCGGCCCCCGCCACGGTCGCGCCGACGCGGACCTCCACCGAGCGCGAGGAGTACCCGGGCAGCGGGAGCCGGAGGACGCCGAAGCCGTCGTCGTGGCCCATCCGGCTGAAGGACGCGTTCAGCGTGGCCGTCGAGAACATCCCGGCCAGCTCGGCCCGATGCGCCCGGACCCCGGCCCGGCCGAGCAGGTCGGTCTCGGCCAGCCGGTCCAGCACGGCCTCGGGCAGTTCGTTGCCGACGACACCTTCCACGAAGTACGCGTCGGGCAGGCCACGCGAGTTCAGCGAACCGATCGGCCGGCCGGCCGAGGTGAGGGCCTCCACCGGGACGACCGAGCCGTCCGGCCGCAGTTCGGGGAGCACGCGCAGCGGGATCAGCTGGACGACGTCGCCGGTCAGCTCCTGCGCCGGGATCGGTTCCAGGGGTGACTCGGTGCGGGTCAGGGCCCGGCCGAGGCGGTTGCGCGCCGGCGTACTGGGGGTTTCTGGTACCACCTCGACGGTGAACTTCAGCCCGCGTCGGACCCGGTGCTGGCCGTCGAAGGTGGCCATCCGCTCCAGCCGCGTGGTCTGCTCGCCGATCGCTACGGCGGTGGACCCGGTCCGGTCGGTACCGACCGAGTTCGTCTGGCCCTCCTGCCACGCGCCGTCGGCCCCGGCGCCGAGGGACCGTCCGGTCGTGGAGGTGTGGGTCCGCTCGTCGTAGAGGTACCGCTGCACGATGCTGATGGTCTGGTTGGTGACGCCGAGCGACTCGGCCTCGGGTGTGAACTCCGCCTTGATCCGCAGCTTCACCCGCTGCGCGCCGAACTGCCCCGGCTTCCCGATCGGGTACGCGCGGGTGAATCCGTCCGGTCCCAGCATGTCCTCGAGACGGCCCCACCAGCGCTTCCCGGCCAGGTCGACGGACAGCGCCTCGGCCAGCATCGGGTCACTCTCCGGCGTAGCGCCCAGCTGGTCGGTCAGCATCGCCCGGACCCGGTCGAACAGCGTCACCTCCTCGCCCTGATCGGTCACCGTCGCCTGCTCGATCAGGCTGGACCCGAGGTTGTCCTGGTAGTGCTCGGGGATCCGGACCGTCCGGGTCGCGGCGACGCCGTCGGCCTGATCGAGGACCAGGTCGAGCTGCGCCTCCTTGCTCCTCGGTGTCGGCCGGCCGTGCCGCGGTTGCAACTTCTCCAGCAACGCGCGCGGCGTGTGCGACGCGGAGAGCTCCGGAACCGGCTGGTTCGCGGCTTCGGCGGCGGCGAGCGCGGCCCGGTACTGGCGGACCAGGCCGGCCGCGAGCCGGCGGTCCAGTTCGAGGCTGCCGTTCAGGTACCGCTCGACGGCGTCCGCGACCTGCGGCAACGGCAGGGTGAGCTCGCCCTCGACGTGGAACCGCAGCGCGTCCCGCTCAGCAACCTGGAACACCACGGTCGAGTCCGCCGCGATCGGCCGGCCGTCCGCGGTCACGGTCAGCCCGGCGGTCCCCGCGAACAGGTAGTGCCGGCCCACCTCGATCGTCAGCCGCTCGACCCCGGCGATCGCCTGCTCGGTCCTCGACGTCGACGACGTCGTCCCGTACTCCGCGTTCGCCGTCCCGCCGTTGCTGTCCGCCGTCGCGCCGAAGTTGAGCGAAGCCGATCCACCTGTACTCCGCCCCGCCGACAACCCGTGGCTGCTCAGGGCGAGGTTGATGTCACCGGCAACCGCGTCGGTCATGCCGAGCAGAACCACGTCGCCGATCCGGCCCTCCACGGCCAGCGAACCGCGGCTCGAGATCGGGCCCGCGCCGCGGACGAGCGCGTCGGTCCGGTACGTCGTCCGCGCCCACTCCGGGTGGGCGAGCAGGTGCCGCGGATCCAGCATCGCGGCCAGATGGTGCCGGGCCGTCGGGTCCTGGCCGGCCTTCTCACGGACCAGCCGGGCCGGCTCGCGCGTGTCCAGCGCGACCAGGGTGGCTCGGTCGAGGACCTTGTCGCTGACCGGTCCCTCGGTGACCTGGCCGGGCGTGACCTCGGTCGACGGCAGCAGGTCGGTGTCGACGAGGATGCGCGCTGACGTTCCCGGAGCACCGCGGTGCAGGGTGACGTTCTCGGTCCCGAGTTCGATCACCTCGAGCCGGTGCGGGACCTCGAAGGCGGCGACCGGCGCCCGGCTCTCGACCAGGGTGACCTGGTTGACCGTTCCACCGGTGAACCAGCCCATCACCCGGCCGAGCGCCCGCCGCCCGTACGCGAGACCCGACTTCACCGTCGCACCGCCCGGACCGTCCTGGGTCAGGCCGGCCGGCGAGGCCTTCCAGGGCAGTGACTTGGACCAGCCGGCACTCCGGTTCGCGGTGTCGGAGCCGATGTTCAGCGTCACCATCGCCTCGTCCGTGGTGACGCCGACGGACGACGGCGGTCCCGGACGGATGGCGATCCGGAGGCTCACGGTCTCGGTCGCGCGGCCCGTCGACGGACGCGTGAGGGTGACGTCGATCCCGTTCTGCACGGCGATGTCGTAGCCCGCTTCCAACCGGCTGACGGACAGCTGGGTCCTCAGCTCGGTCAGGTTCAGCAGTTGCGCCTGCCGTTCCAGCGGATCGGTCGTCATCCGGCTCAGGTCGGGCTCGCCGTTCGCGTCCAGCGGGGGCAGGAAACCGCGCTCGGCCAACGGACCGGCCAGCTCCGCCAACGCCTCGGCTCCACCGGTGACCCGCTGGGCCAATCCAGGACCAGCTCCGCCGACCCGGCTCGTACCCGTCGCGAGCCAGCTCGGCAGTTCCAGCCGTCGCCCGGGAACGTGGACCCAGGTCCGCGGGTCGCCACGGAGGACGGGCCGGCCGTTCTCCACGACCCGGTGACCGTTCTCGTCGTGAACGAACGCGTCCTCGGTGACGGGGAGCCCGTGCCGGTACGCGTCGTTGGTGTGCAGCCGGGTCAGACCGACCGTGTCGCCGGTGACGGTGCCCTGGGACTCACCGTCGAGGACCACGTCCACCTCGTGGCCGAAGACCATCCGATAGCCCTGTGTCGGCCCGGTGTACCGCTGGACGCCGACGTGGATGCCGACACCGCCACCACTCAGCGATTCCGACCGGCTGAGGGACCGGCCGCCGCTCACTGTCGGACCGAGGTCGACGCTGGTGTCGCCGAGATCGGTGAGCGCCTCCCCGCCGTACCCGAGGCTGGCGTTGAACGTCGTGCCCGCGGTGAAGCTCTGCTGCGCGCTCGCGTTGCTGAACCCGACCCGGACGCGTTCCTGCCAGTGCGCCGTACTCAGCTGTCCGACCAGCTCGGTCTGCTCGTACCGGACGGTGGTCCTGATCCGGAGATGGCCGACGGGGCGTCCGTCCGCCTGCAACGGCCGCAGGATCGAGCCTTCGGTGCTCGCCGACAACCGGGACGGCAGGTCGTGGTTGATCGCCGACCGGATCTGCTCCCGGAGCAACGCGGCTTCGTCGCCATGCCGGGCGAGCTGGTCGCCGAAGCGCGCGAACACCTTGTCGGTCAGGCTTTGCAGGCCGTCGAGCGACGTGAGCGCGTGGTTCGGCAGCCGCCCGGACGGTGGGGTCCCGTTGTCGACCGTCTCGGTGGACGCGGGCACGGTGTACGCGTGCGACGCCCACGCGCGCAACCTCGGGACGTCCTTGCCGCGGCCGTGGTCGACTCGGACATCGGCGAGGACGTTGCCCGGTTCGCCGACCGGGCGGGCCTGGACCTGCCAGCTCGCGCGGCCCGCGTACAGGAGCGACTCGCCGCGGTTGTCCTCGACGGCACCCTCCTGCCCGTACTGCGCGCCGGTCGCCGTCACCGAGCGGCCGCGGCTCGAACTCTGCTCGCCCTTGACCGTGAGGAACTGGCCGATGGCACCGACCCAGGAGGCGTCCCCGAAGAGCTGCGTCAGCGTGTTCAGCGCGAACGCCCCGCCGGCGCCGAGCTTGCCGTTCTGGGTGATCGAGAGTTTGCGCGACGGCTGCGGCAACATCCCGAGCATCGTCTCCGAGGTCCGGATCGACGGATCGAGGATTTCGACCAGCTCGGACACGCTGAGCCGGAACCGCAGCTCGATCGGCCGCGCGTACCCGACCTGGAGGGTCGCGCCGTCGCCGGTGACCAGGTGGCCGAACTCGGCGTTCAACCGGTGCTGTAACGCGCCCGGGGTGAAGCGATGGTCCACGTTGTTGGCCGCGAGGACGGCGTTCACGCGGTCGGTCAGCGCGGACAGGTGCGGCAGCCAGTCGGTCGGCAGCAGGCTCGACAACGCGATCAGCGGCGGCGCCACGTCGGCGAGGCGCTGCTCGTAGTTGCTGAGCTGGGCCAGGAGATCGGTGGCTGTCGCGGCGCGCTGATCGGCGGACATCGTGCGGGCATCGGCGAGCAGCTGTTGGTAGCCGTCGGCAACTGTTTCGAGCTCGGTCAGCGCGTTCCGGTAGGCGGCCGCGACCTGCTCGTGCCATTGGCGGACCTCGGTCTGCTTGGCCGCGTCCTTGCTCGCTTGATGTGCGCGGGCGTGGCGCCCGGAGTCAGAGGCCTGCAGCGCTTTCGTCGCGGTCTTCTCCGCCTTCCGAGCGGCCTCGGCTGCCTCCGCGGCCTTGCGTTCCTTGGCCTCGATGCGGTTCTGCAGTTCGGCGGCCTGACGCCGGAGGTCCTGCACCTGGTCGATGACATCGGCAACAAGGGCGTCGACGGGGGCCTTCTCCTGGACCGGAGGGGCTTCCCACGGCAACTTCGGCGGCTGGTGACCACGGGCCTCGATCGCCGCGACGAGGCCGCGGAGGTCCTGCTCCAGCATCCGCGCTGTTTCGGCCGTCTGCGCCTCGGCCCATTGTCTTGCGAGCAACCGGAACTCGTTGAACTGCGCGGCCACACAGGCGTTGTCGCTCTGCGCCGCAGGTCGACGGAGGAGCCTCCGCAGCCGACTGCGAGGGGCGCCCCGCTCCTGCAACGCGTGGCTGATCTCGTGGACCAACGCGCGTGTGAGCTGATCCCCAGCAAGTCCCCGCGCGACCCGTACCACGTGCGGCCGATCCATCGTCCCCGCGCGCACCGTGGTCGCCGCCACGCGGCCGCGGGGTACCGATCCGGGCGCGACCTGGAAGTACTGCGGTCCGTGCTGCTCGGTCTGGACAACGAGGACGCCGCTCGCGACCAGGTCGGGCCGGCCGTCGATCAACCCGCCGAAGTCCGACTCCTGCGCGGCCAGCGCGGCCTCGACGGCTTCTCGGACCGAGAGGTCGGCGGCGTCCGTCGATCGGCCGTCCGCGACGAACCGCGTGCCGCGGACCTCCGGCGCGTGCACGGTCCTGCCGCGTCCACCGCCTTCCGCTGGGTTGCCTGCCGGTGGCTGCGTGTTGTCCGGGGTGGTGTGGGTGGTCGGCGATGTAGCCAGGCGGGTGGCTCGGTTGGCGATGCGTTCGGCGGTGCGGCGGGTGATGGTGAGGTCGAGCGGGTTGTCCGGGACGGGGGTGGAGCGCTCGGTCGTCTCCGGCTCGGGGGCGTGGTGGCGGCCGGTCGACTCGGCTGCGTGGTGGCGCCCGGTTGGTTCGGGGCTCAGGTGGGTGGCCAGGCCGGTGATAGTTGTCGGGCCGTGGACCTCGGTGGCGACGGCCGTGGGCAGGGTGGGGTCGGTGAGGCGGAGGGTGAAGCGGTACGGATCGGCCTCGGTGGTCGGGCGGGCCACTCGGTCGATGGTGAGCTCGGCCTGGATACCGTGCTCGACCAGCGAGGCGAGAGATTGCTCGACCTTCCTGAGTTCCTCTTGATCGACGACCGCATCGGCCGGGAAGAGCGAGCGTGCTCCGTTGTAGTTCCACGCCAGCAGGCCTCCGCCGGCGGATTCGGGGCGATGGTGGCGACCGCCCGTCTCGGGCGCGGCCGGCATCACCGGCGGTACCGACTCGAGCGGAATGACGACCTGCCCACCCGCACGGTCCAGACCAGGAAGAACGCTCACCGCCGGCAGCACCAACCCGTTGGGTACTCCGGCCTCGCGCCACAGCCGCGACGCCTCCCCGAGCGCGGCGTCGAACTGCTCCTGGACCACCGCGCGCGAGTCTTCGGTCCCGTGCATCGCGTGGTGGTCCACCGCGTCGGCGGCCCGCTGCAACTCCTCCAGGGCGAACAACCGCTCGGCCAGCAACGGTTTCCCGCTCGGCTCCGCGACCAACCGCCGGATCGCCTGCTCCACGCCGTACCGAACCTGGTCCGTCCGGTCACCGACCACGCGACGGCCCAGCAGCGGATCGACCTTCGCCAGATCCGGGAACACGCGCCGCACTCCGTTGCTATCAGCAATCGCCTCGTACAGTTCGATCGCGAACCGCAGCTTCGCCCGCGCAGCGTCGAGCACCTGCCCGCCGACACCCCGTGCGTCCAGCTGGTCCACCTCGGCCGCGAACCGGTCGATCCGGTCCAGCGCCTCCACCCGATCGACCCGGGCGTCCAGGTCGTACGCCGACTCCGGCCGCCCCGGGGGTACGACGTCCAGCTCTGCCCGGCGTACCGCGGCGCGGACGTGGTCGGTGTAGTGCGGATCCGTCTCGGTCGGTGCGGCGACCACGGTCCCCACGACCGCGCGCGAGGTGATCGCGGCGACCCGCGACGAGAGCTGCTCGACCAGGTAGCGGGTCACGGCCCGCTCCTCCTGCAGGGTGTCGTGGTCGACGGCGTGGCTGGCCTTGTTCCGTTCCAGGGCCGCCTGGTTCTCAAGCTCGGTCCGGCGGAAGAGGTACCGCGCGACCGGCGTACCGATCAGGCCCGCCGCACCACCGGCCACGGTCAGCACGACACCGAGGTCGGGCAGGTCGAAGATCAGGTCCAGCGCGACCGCACTCACCGCCCCACCGAGTGCCGCCGCGGCCACCTGCACCGCGTACGCCGACCAGTGCGCCTGACCGGCGGGCCGCGATCCCTCCGGTGGTTGCGTCCGCGCCGGCAGGCCCCGGTCGGCGGCCCGCGCGGCCAGGTCCGGCTCGGCTCCGGTCCGCGCCTCCAGCTGTTCGGTCAGCCGACGGAACTCGCGCAGCTGCGGCTCGATCAGCTCCGCCAGCGCCTCCGACTGCGCGGCCTGTTGACCCGTTCGCGCCCACTGCTTGCGGGCGTCGTTGGATGCCTCGTCGCGGTTGATGAAGTACTTGTCGCCGAGCGCGCCGGTGACCGCGCCGAACAGACCAGGTCCGATCGCGTTCAGCAGGCTCTCCAGCTGCGGGCTGACCTGCCGGGCGAGCTCGGTCGGATCGAGGTCGATCGTCTGCTGGCCACCGACGAACACGCGGCGCGCCGCGGCCGACACGTTGTCGATCAGCTGGACAGCCAGGGTGACCTTGAACGGCGGCGCGCCAGGGATCTTCGGGTGGACCGGAGTCACGGCGGTCTGCTCGGTCCCGATCGTCGGCTGCTCGTCCGGGTTGACGTCCAGCGCGGCCAGGGCCCGGTCGAGGCGGGTGCGCAGCTCGGCGAGTTCGGTGACGAGCTGGTTGGTGTACAGCTCCGGATCGGACAGCCGGATCCGCTCGGTCGCCTCGACGCGCCGCAACCTGAACTCCAGCTTCTTGACGTCGACGATACGTTCGGCGAGGGACTTGGCCAGCGCCGACGAAGCGATCACGATCGCGGTCGACCACGCCGGTACGCCGACGAGCGAGAGCGCACCGGCCACGGCCGCTGTCGAGAGCGTGGGCGTGGTGTAACGGAGCAGGTAGTTGCGCCATTCCGTTGCTCGTGGCAACTTCACCCAGGGTGGGCGGATCCGCTCGGCGCCGTCCAGGAGGCCCTGCAGACCGGGATGGTCGAAAGAGCGCTGCTCGCGGTCGACGGCGTACGCGGGCTTCTTACCAGGCTGCTTCTTGGCGTCCAGGTACCGCTCGGCGAGCGAGCCGACGACGGAGTTCACGATCGTCGGGATCGCGATCCCCACCCCGACCAGCGGATCGCCGGTGAACACAGCCGCCGCTGCCCCGATCACGACCGCCGACGTGCCCGAACCGAGCACCGCCTTCGCCAGGTACGCGGCCCGGCTGACTCGGTCGTCGCCGACGTCCTGCCACCGGTCGCTCACCCGGTCGAGGACGGCGCGCTCGTCCTGGGTCAGCAGGGTGCGCAGGAGGTCGGCGTTCGGCTGACCGTCGACCACGCCCATCGAGAGGGCGAGTTCGCGGATCTCCTCGCGAACCGCGGCGCGGCGGCCGTGGTCGGTGCTGGGGAGGTTCTCCTCGACGCGTCCGCGCTGACGCAGTTCGGCGCGGTCGGCGGCGTCCGCGGGGCGCTGGATCGCGTCCACATCCGGCGTACTGGCCGGGCGGAAGACCTGGGGGCCGTCGACGTCACCGCGGATGATGGCGGTCGACTCGGCCAGGGTCCGGGCGAGCAACGGCGCGACCTCGTCCTGGGTGAGCCGATCCGACAGTAGAAGGTCGACGGTGGGGACTCCGTCGAGCTGGACGGAGTACTGGAGCTGGACGCCCGGTTCGAGCACACCGACGCGCTTGATCAGGCGGAACTTCTCGTCGTTGGTGGTGCGGACCGTGTAAACACCGTTGCCCTCAGCCCGAATCTCTTGAACGTCGACCGCCAGAGCACCCTCGGTCTCCAACAACCTCCGAGACTCACTACTCACCATCACCCACCCCGGCAGGAACCGCTCCACCCGATACGTCGCGGCAGGCCCTTGCTCGCCGAGCGCAGCTGTTGCGTCGCTCTGCTCGACCGGTGCTGTACTCGCAGCTGCGGACGAGTCGCCGTCCGGCCCCTCCACGGTCGTCCTGCTCGGCTCGGATTGGGGGTTCGTGGGTGCGGCTTCTGTTGGGGCTGCGGTGGTCTCGAGGGCTTGGACTAGTTCGGCGAGGGTGTGGCTGGCGTACGTGGTGGGGTTTTCGGTGGCGGGGCCTACTTCGGCGGTGTAGCGGTAGAGGGGGTCGCCTGGGCCGGGGCGGGGGACTCTGGTGATGGTGAGTTCGACCCAGGAGCCGACGGTGACTCGGGCAGCGAGGGCTTCTTCGAGGGCGGCGTACGCGGTGTACTCGGACGGCGGGAGTTCGGGGAGCAGGGCGCCGAGGCCGGAGTTGCCGAAGAAGCGGGAACCCAGGACACGACCGTCGTACACCGGGCGACTCGCCCGGACCGCGAGGTCGAGGAGGCGCTGGTGGATCTCGGGCGCCGGATCGGCGAGGACGTTCGTCAGCCGGGCGGCGACCTGCTGCCCGACCTGGAGCGCGCCGTACGGGCGGATCACCTGGTTGCCGCCGAACGACCGGGTGAGCTGATCGCCGTCCAGGGTCCGCAGCGGACCACCCACGAGCGACGGATCGGGCGACGTGATCGGGTCCGGCTCCGGCTGCGCGGCGTCGGAGAGCGGGGTCGTCAACGGCGGTACCGGATCCGGCCGGCCCGCGGCCGCACCGTCGGCCGTACCGTCGTCCTTGCCGAACAGGTTCTGCGGCCGCGGTGCGAAGTGGTTGATCTTGTCGGTCGAGTACCGCGCGAACTTCTCGCCCCGCACGTTGGAGAACGAGCGCCCTCCCACCCAGACGGTGTCACCGGTGCTGGAGTGGGTGACGGCGTAGGTGATCGTGACGCTCTCCGGACGGATCGGCCCGGGCGGGAAGATCACCGAGACGTCCACCCGGTACCCGGCGTCGAGCCAGGCCGCGATCTCGTTCTCGACCTTCTTGTACGCGCCGACGTTGAGGTTGCCGACCTGCGGGAAGTAGTTGCCCGGCATCACCTGCTTGAAGAACCGCCAAGCCAGCGCATGCCCACCCTGATCTCCCGGCAACCCTCGATCCCGAGCCTCCCGCCGAGCCCGCGCGTCGTCCCCGTCCCGCCCGGACCCGTCGAAAGCCCGCTCCAACCGCGCCTCCACCATCCGCGGCGTCCCGTTCCCGTCGTACCGCCACCGCGCCTGGTTGGGCCCGAAACTCCGCCAAGAAGACCAAGCAGCCTGGTCGTACCGCTCCTGCCCCACCACCGGCGACTCCGGATCGAACCACCCGAACTCCCCCGCCCCGTCCGGCCCCTCCGGCACGGCTGACGACGGCGGATCAACCGGCGGGTCGACGGGCGGCAGGTCCGTAGAGCGCGGATCGGCCGCAGGAGGAGTACCCACCTCGCCGTTGCTCCCAGGAGCGCCGTCGGTGGTGGTGTCGGTGGTCTCGACGCTGTCCGCGTTCGCGGTGACGCCGGTGTCCGCGGTGGCTTTTTGGGTGAGGGTGGAGGTGCGGGTCTGGGTGGGTAGGGGGGCTCTTGGGGGTTTTGCGGTGGTGGGCTCGGTTGGGGCGGTTGCTGCGGCGGCTACTGCTACTTGGGTGGCCGCTGCTGCTGTCGGGATGCTTCCGTCGTGGGTTGGCTGGTTGCCTTCGGTCTGTTCGGCTTCGGTTTGCTGGACTTCGGATTGCTGCTGGGTGTCGGGCTGCTGACCGGCGGCCTCGGACTGTTGGTTGCTCTCGGGCTGTCCGGTGTCAGGTGCGTGCTCGGTGTTTTCGGTGGACTGGGTTGTGTCTTCGTCGGTGGTTTCGGTGCGGGTGGTGGTCGGCTGGGTGGTGGGAGCCGCGACCTTGGTGGCGGTGGGTGCCTGAGTTGTGGTGGTGGATTGGGACTGGGTGGGTTGGTGCGAGGCGTTCGTGGTGGTGGCTGCGTGGTTGGCGCTGGTTGGGGCGAGGGGTGCTTGGTTCGTGGCTTCGGTGGTGGAGGTTGCGTCATCCTGCTGGTTAATCGCTTCGGTGGTGGAGGTTTCGCCGGTTTCCTGGTTGGTCGCGTCGGTGGTGTGGGACGTGGTTCGACTGGAGTCGGTGGACTGATCGGTCGTCGTCCCCGCGTCGGAATGCGCCTCGGTCGAGGTCTGGTGATCGCTCTGGTTCTGAGTAGATGCCTGGTCCTGCCCGGGCTGTTGCCGGCCGGTCTGGTCCTGCGCAGTTTGATCCTGCGCAAGCTGGTCCTGCTCGACCTGGTCCTGCGTAGCTTGGTGGTGGGTCGACTCGCCCTGCGATGTGTTGCTGTTAGCAAATTTCTGACCCGCCGAAGTCTGGTGGCCGGAGTCGGCCTGATGGCCCCCTGACGAGTGACCGCCCGAGGCACCCGCCTGCCCGGTACCCCCAGCACCAGCCCCACCGGTCCCACCAGCGCTCCCCGTTCCGCCGGCCCCGGTACCACTCGCCTGCTGTTGGCTTCCCGAACCACCCGCGTCGGCCGTACCCGGGCCGACCGGGGTCGGCGGTGTCGGGTTGCCCGGGTCGGTGGAGCCCGAAGGCGTCGGGGTCGGCAACGGGCGGCCGCCCCAGTCGTGGATGCGGTCGGCGGTCCAGTTGCCCATCGCCGAGCCGGTGTGGGTCGAGGCGAAGCGGGAGGCGGCCAGGGTACCGGCCAACGGACCCTGGTTCACGATCGCGGTGCCGAACTGACTCCAGGAGAGTTCGTGGATCTTGCCGTCGGCAATGGCCTGCGCCATGGTTCCGGACACCGGCGAGGTGATGCCGTTGACGACGAACCCGTGCCCCGCTTCGTTCAGGAAGGCGCGCGGACGGCCCCGGTCGCTCAGCCGCAGCGCATCAGCGAGCCGGTTCGCGGGGGCCGAGCCGAGCCGGCCGAGGGGGGAGATTCCGCGGGCGAGCGGAACACCCAGCGCACCGGCACCCGCGCTGGTCCACATCTGCTTCATGTCGAAGGGGCGGTGGTAGCCCTGCCACTGGGTGAGCTTCTGACCCAGCGCGTCGACGGCGAGCTCCTCGGCCGCCTCCTTGCCCAGCTCGCCGAGGCCCTTGCCGACGGCACCGGCTCCACGCAGCAGCGACTGCGGTACCGCGGTCGTGATCGGACGGAGCGCGGAGGCGGCCGCCCGGACGACCGGGCCCAACCGGCTGACCATGCCGGCCAGGATCCGCAGCTGGTACCACGCCGCCCACCCCGCCGGCATCGCCAGCGTGAGACCCCAGAAGAACGCGTTCGCCGCCAGCTCGGCCAGGATGGCGTTCCGGACGTTCGCGACCTCGCCGGCGAACTGGAAACAGAGTTGCGCCAGGTCGCGGTACGCCTGGATCGAGGCCTGCAGATCGTCCAGCGTGTACCCCGCGTTGCGCTGATAGATGCCGCCGGCCACGTCCCGCCAGTACGTTGGCAGTTCCGAGTTCGCCTGCCGTCCCTGGTCCACCGCCCGGGTCAGCGCTTCGCCGAGTTGCTGCCAGGACTCGCCCATCCGGTGGATGACGGCCTCGTCGGCCGGCGGCCAGATGTTCTCGTCCCAGTACGTACGCAGGGCCAACCACAGGTCCGTGGTCGGCTCGGGGACGCTCACTCCAGGGATCGCATCCGCGCGGCGTCCTGCTCGGCCTGCTGGACGTACTCGGCGACGATCCGGGTGCCGCCGTTGCCCAGGTCCTCGAGCAGGCGCTGGACGGTGCGGTTCAGCTGGTCGAGCTGCGGCTCGCTCGCGTTGTAGGCGGCGCGGAAGTTCTTGGACAGCGTGTCGAAGCCGGTGTCGGCCTCCTGCTCGCCGGCGTTGATGCTGCCCTCGGCCGCCGGTACCTCGCGGCCGAACACCGCGCCCGCGTCGTGCAGCCGCCGGGTCAGCGCCCCGGTCTGTTCCGGGTGCATGTCGATGTCCCCGACACCGCCGAAGTTGATCGGTCCCTGGCTCATCGGCGGGCCGCCTTCCGGGTCCTGGTGAGTTCTTCGAGCAGCGGTTCGAACGCCAGCCCGGCCGGTCCGTCGATCCCGTTCGGGAGCAGCGTGGACAGCTGCCGAGCGGCCGAGGTCTGGGCCTCCCGGACGGCCTCGTTGAGCACGTCACGGAGCTGGTCGGCGAGCGCCTCGGCGTCGGGGTTCCGGAAGATCCGTGGGTCCAGGACGAGTTCGCGGACCTCGCCGTACATCCCGACGGTCGCCTCGATCAGCCCGTCGGGCGACTGCGCCGTCCCGGTGGTGTCCTCGTTCATCGAGCGGAGCCGGCGGACCTCGCGCTCGGTCACGTCGAGTTGTCCGAGCAGCGAGAGCGCCTCGCCGGCGGCCGGATCAGTGGGTCCCATGTCGCCTCCTCGATCGCTGGACTGTCGCCACTGTCCCCGGCGGACCGGCGGCGCGGACGGCGCTGACCTCTTCCGGCCACCCGGCCCGCCCGGGTCCGCGGGTCCGGGACCCTCGAAGCCGTGAGATGGCTGGCGAGATGGCGTGTTCCGGTCCTGCTGCTGGCGGCTGCGGCCGTGGCGGTAGGCCCGCTGACCGTTCAGGCCACGGCGGCTCCTCCGCGCGGCGCCTGCAACAACCCCGAGCCGGGACGGCCGGTCGAGCGGTTGCTGCCGTGGGCCCAGGAGATGCTCAAACCGCAACGGGCCTGGCCTTTCAGTACTGGCAGCGGGATCACCGTCGCGGTGGTCGACTCGGGGGTGGACGCGGACCACCCGCAGCTACGGACCCGGGGCAAGGTCCTACCCGGCCGCGACTTCTACCTGGTCGGCTCGCTGCCCGGCAACTACGACTGCGTCTCGCACGGCACCGGGGTCGCCAGCATCATCGCCGCGGACCACGTCGCCGACATCGGCTTCCAGGGCGTCGCACCCGGCGCGCGGATCCTCCCGATCCGGGTCAGCGAACGCGAGACCGGTGACACCGGTCAGGTCGAACCGATCGACCCGCAGATCCTTGCCAAGGGCATCCGGTACGCCGCGGACAGCGGTGCCCGGGTCCTCAACCTCTCGATGTCCGGTGACCAGGACCAGGGGCCGGTACGCGCCGCGATCGCGTACGCCGTGAGCAAGGACGTCGTCGTGGTCGCCGCCGTCGGCAACCGCCAGGGGAACTCGGGCGACGTGCTGCCCTCGTACCCGGCCCAGTACCCCGGGGTCCTCGGCGTCGGCGCGATCAGTACCACGGGTGCGCGGTTGCAGGGGTCCCAGTTCGGTCCGTACGTCGACCTGGTCGCGCCCGGTGGATCCGTGCTCGCGGCGACCCGGCGAACCGGGCACGCGTACTCCGACGGGACCAGCTTCGCGACGCCGTTCGTCGCCGCCACGGCCGCGTTGGTGCGCGCGGCGTACCCGAAGATGAAGGCCGCCGACGTGATCCAGCGGCTCAAGGCGACCACGACTCCCGCGCGAGGCGGTACGGACGGTTCGCAGTACGGCGCGGGCATCGTCGATCCGTACCGGGCGGTGACCGAGGGCATGGTCCTGACGGCTGCCCATCAATTGCCGTCCATGCAGGCACCGCCTCCGGACGAGCACGCCCTCGCGATCGCGGCCCGGTGGCGCACCGCGGGCGACGAGGCGCGCTGGATGACGAGTCTGGCGATCGGCGGAACGCTGCTGATCATCGTGCTGACCGCGTTGCTGGTCGGCGGTCACCGCCGGCGCTGGCGCGCGAGCCGGTCCGCGATCACCCGGAACCATGAGGACGTCCAGACCGAGCTGCCGCCGGAACGGCTCTTCGCCCGCGCGGACTGAGAACCCCGGACTGAGAACCCGCGGACCCACCCCAACGGAACAGCCCCGGCCGGGTCGCCCGGCCGGGGCTGTCGTACGAGGAGATCACAGACTGGCGGCGATCCCCACGCATTTCGAGAGAGTGCCGGCCCCGTCCGCGGCGCACTGGTTGTACGCGCGGCCCTGGGCCGACTGGTGGTCGGCCGCGGCCGAGGTCTGGACGAACTCCTGGTGCGTGGCGGCGACCAGGTCGGCTCCGGCCTGGTCGGTCCAGTCGACGTCGGTGAGGGCCTGCGTGGCCCGCAGCTCGTCCTCGGCGAACATCCGCCGGTCGTTGGAGTTGTTGTTCTGCATCTGACCGGCGTCGGCCATACCGCTGAACCGCTGGAAAAGCTCTGGCATCCGTCCTGCTCCTTCCTGTTCTGGCGACGGCGGGATCTCAGGCGGTCAGCGAACCGAGTCCGCTCATCACCTGGACCTCGCTGCCGATCTGGTGGTCGTACTGCCCGGAGATCTGGTTGACCCCGGCCGACCGGTTGTCGACGCGGGCGTGGTGCGGCCGGACGCCGCTCTGCCAGCCGTCGCCGACGGACGCGGCGGCGGTGTACCCCGGTCCACGCCACGAGGCGTTCAGGTCCATCACCGTGGCCGCGGTGCGGCCGGCGTTGGAGTTCAGGTCCTGTCCGTAGGCCGAGGTGACGTTGGCCTGGTGGGCCATGCTCTCGGTGAAACCCTGGATGAAGTCGCTCATCCACCTGCTCCTTCCCGGTAGTGGTACTTCCTCGCCAAGGTAGGGAGCGCGGCCCGCTCCGCACCGGCCACGACACCTTCCTGCCACCCTCCGTCCGGCCCGGACCGCACGCGTGATGATCGGCCCGTAGGACTCTCGGTGGAGGTTGACGATGGCAACAGTGGTGGTACGCCGTCCCGCGCGGCGACCGGCGCCCGACCTGCCCGGCGGCGAATTGTTGCTGGAGGCACCGCCCGAGGTGCCCGAGCCGGGCGGCCGGCAGTGGGCCCAGATGCTGATGGTGCTGCCGATGGTGGCGATGATGGGCGCGATGATGCTGATGTTCTCCGGCAGCATCGCGAACAGCCTGCGGTACGTGATCTTCGGCCTGTTCGGGCTGGCCATGGTCGGCATGATCGTGGTCGCGATCTTCACCAGGAACAGCGGCGCCGGCAAGGTCGAGATGGGCCAGGCCCGGCGGACGTACCTGCGGCACCTGGCCCAGCAGCGGTTGCGGCTCGGCCGGTCGATCAGCCGGCAGCGCGACACCCTGCACTACCTGCACCCCGAACCCGGTACGTTGTGGTCGCTCGCGGGCAGCTACCGGCTCTGGGAGCGCCGCCAGGACGACGCGGACTTCGGCGTGACCCGGATCGGGATCGGCCGGCAGGGTCCGGCGACCACGATCGTCCCGCCGGACACGCAGCCACTGGAACGGCTGGAGCCCCTTTCCGCGTTGGCGTTGCGCCGGTTCGTCTCGACCTACGCGACGGTGTCGAACCTGCCGCTGGCGATCGCGGTCACCGGGTTCGCGCGGATCTATCTGCCGGGCGACGAAAACCGCTCGCAGGCGCTGGCCCGGGCCATGGTGGCGCAGCTGGCGACCTTGCACGCGCCCGACAACCTGCGGATCGCGGTGTGCGCGAGCGCGGAACGGCGCGAGGACTGGGACTGGGTCAAGTGGCTCCCGCACGCGCTGCACCCCGAACGCAGTGACGCCCTTGGTCCGTTGCGGTTGATCGCGCCGTCGATCACCGCACTGGAAGCGATGCTGGACGACCTGCTGACGAACCGGCCGCGGTTCGACCCCGACACGGCCGGCGCGATCCGCGGTCCGCACCTGGTCGTCGTCCTGGACGGCGGCGACGCCGAAGGTTCGGACCACCTGCTCGCCGGTCCCGGGCTGGAAGGCGTGACCGTCCTCGACCTGACCTTCGCGCCGCCGCGCGCGATCGACCCGAGCGCGATCAGCCTCGACGTCGACCCCGACGGCACCCTGCACGCGGAGACGATGGAGGGCGCCGAGCGGATCGGCGACGCGGACACGCTGGACCTGATCACCGCCGAGGGCCTGGCTCGCCAGCTCGCTCCGCTCCGGCTGACCGCGGGCGCGCAGGGCGAACAGCCACTGAGCGCGGACCTCGGCCTGGCCGACCTGCTCGACCTCGGTGACCCGTACGACTTCGACCCCGAGGACACCTGGGTCCCGCGGCCCAGCCGGGACCGGCTCCGGGTCCGGTTCGGGCTGCGCTCCGACGGCCAGCCGATCGAGATCGACCTGAAGGAGTCGGCGCAGGAGGGCATGGGCCCGCACGGCCTGCTGATCGGCGCCACCGGATCCGGCAAGAGCGAGCTGCTGCGGACCCTGGTCCTCGCGCTCGCGATCACGCACCCGCCCCGGTCGCTCAACTTCGCCCTGGTCGACTTCAAGGGCGGTGCGACCTTCACCCGGCTGGACAAGCTGCCGCACACCAGCGCGGTGATCACCAACCTGGCCGAGGAACTGCACCTGGTCGACCGGATGGCCGACGCGATCAACGGCGAACTGCTCCGCCGCCAGGAGCTCTTACGGGCCGCCGGCAACTTTTCCTCGTTGCGCGACTACGAGAAGGCGCGTGCGGCCGGAGCACCACTGGAAGAGGTTCCGACGCTGCTGGTGATCTGCGACGAGTTCAGCGAGCTGCTGACGGCCCGGCCGGACTTCATCGACATGTTCGTCCAGATCGGCCGGGTCGGGCGGTCGCTCGGCGTCCACCTGTTGCTGGCCAGCCAGCGCCTGGACGAGGGCCGGCTGCGCGGTCTGGAGGCGCACCTGTCGTTCCGGATCGGGCTGCGCACCTTCTCCGACATCGACAGCCGCACCGTCCTCGGCGTCAACGACGCGTTTCTGTTGCCCAGGGCCCCTGGTCACGGGTACCTGCGGGTCGGGACCGAGCAGATGGACCGGTTCCGGTCCGCGTACGTCTCCGGGGTGCACCGCCGCGCGGTCGCCGGGGCGGTACCGATGTCCGGCGAACCGGCCGTCGAGCTGCTCGACTACTCCAGCGGGTACGTCACGCCGGTGGTCGAGGACGAGAGCGAGGAACCGGCCCCCGATCCCGACGGCGCCTTCGACGAGTCGATCGGCGAGACCCTGATGGACGTCCTGGTGGACCGGTTCGAGGGCAAGGGCAGCCCCGCCCACCAGATCTGGCTGCCGCCGCTGGACGAGGCGCCCGCCCTCGGTACGGTGCTGCCGACCGGGCCGGGTGGACCCGCGATCCCGGGTTTCGAGCCCGGCCGGCTGAAGACCGTCGTCGGGATCGTGGACCGGCCGCTCGAGCAACGCCGGGACCCGCTGATCGTCGACCTGTCGGCCGGTGGCGGACACGTCGCGGTGTCGGGTTCGGTGCAGAGCGGCAAGAGCACGACCCTGGTCAGCCTGATCACCAGCCTGGCGCTGACCCACTCGCCGAAGGACGTGCAGTTCTACTGCCTCGACTTCGGGGGTGGCGTCCTGACCGGGGTCCGGAACCTGCCGCACGTCGGCAGCATCGCCGGGCGCCAGGACGGGAACGCGGTCCGCCGCAGCGTGATCGAGGTGCTCGGCATCGTCGCCGAGCGGGAGAAGTCCTTCGCCCAGCTGGGCATCGACAGCATGGAGACGTACCGCGAGCGGCGCCGCCAGGGCGACCTGGCCGACCAGCAGTACGGGGACGTGTTCCTGGTGATCGACGGCTGGTCCACGATCCGCAACGACTTCGAGGACCTGGAACCGCTGCTCGTCGACATCGCCACCCGCGGCCTCGCGTACGGGGTGCACCTGATGGTCAGTGTGGCCCGCTGGTTCGACCTGCGGACCAACGTGCGCGACCTGTGCGGGACCAAGCTGGAACTGCGGATCGGCGATCCGATCGACTCACTGGTCGACCGGCGGGCGGCGGCCCAGGTACCGGAGCGGTCCCCCGGTCGCGGCCTCAACACCGGCCGGCACCACTTCCTGATCGCGGCCCCGCGGTTGCGCGAACCCAATGGCGAGGAGCGGATCTCGGTCGGGCTCGCCGACCTGGTCCGGACCGTGGCCGCGGCCTGGCCCGACGCGAAGGCGCCCGAGGTCCGGCTGTTGCCCGCCGACGTCCCGTACGAGGCCTGCGACGGGGCCAGCTCGAAGGCGGCCGGGCTCGCGATCGGGGTGGCCGAGCGCAGCCTCGAACCGGTCCTGGTGGACCCGGACACGAACCCGACCTTCCTGCTGCTCGGCGATACCGGGTCCGGCAAGACCGGGTTCCTCAAGACGCTGTCCCGGCGGATCGCGGAGACGTACACCCCGGACGAGGCCTGTGTCCTGGTCGTCGACCATCGGCGCAGCCTGCTCGGCTCGGTCGAGGGCGAGCACCTGCTCGGCTACGGCACCGGTCACCAGGTGACCACCAGCCTGATCAACCGGCTCGTGCAGATCCTGGAGGAGCGGCTGCCCGGACCGGACGTGACCCCGCAGCAACTGCGGGACCGCTCCTGGTGGCAAGGACCCGACGTGTTCGTCCTGATCGACGACTACGACATGGTCGCCACCGGTGAAGGACACCCGTTGATGCCGCTGCTGCCGTACATCCCGCAAGCGGCGGACATCGGGTTGCGGATCTACGCGGCCCGGCGGACCGGCGGCGCGATGCGGGGCCTGCTCGAACCGGTGCTGGCCAAGATCCGCGCGGTCGGTTCGCCCGGGTTGCAGTTGTCCGGCAGCCGGGACGAAGGCATCCTGCTCGGCGGCCTGCGGGCCCAGCCGCTGCCACCCGGCCGGGGCTTCCTGGTGAACCGCCAGGGCACCAGCCAGCTGGTCCAGCTGACCCATCCGCCGGCGGACCACGACCGGACCGACTGAGGTCACCACCCGGTGCGGCCACGGCCGCACCCCGTCAGAAGGAGGATCGATGAACGATGTCATCCACAGCGACGACACCGCGAGCTTCGGACACGCCAGGGATGGTTTCGGGCGCATCGTCGGGGACTTCGCCGGCCATGCGGAGATGGCCGGGAACAGCTCCGCCGGGCCGGCGGCCACCGGAATGATGGAGGAGGGCAACACCTTCGTCCAGCAGGAACGCCAGGGCCGGGACCTGCTCGGCCGGTTCCTCGCGGAGACCACGCGCGGTCTCCAGGGGTACCAGAACGCGGTCGGGGCCATCGGCCAGGAGTACGAGAACGTGATCGCGCTGAACGACGCCACCCTGCGCCGGTTGATCCAGCCCGGCGGCGCCCCGGCGGACATGGACCCGATGTTCGCACGGCCCGGGGTGCTGCCCCCGGCCGGACCCACCCCCGGAGGGAACTGATGGCCGGTACCGACTACAACGCGAAGTACGGCGTCACCTCGGCGACGACCCTGGACGCGCTCGAACAGGCGCTCAACCAGCTGGTCGCCGTCGCCGAGTCCGAGCAGGGCCGGGTCGGTCCGCTCGAGACCGCGAAGACCATGTGGACCGAAGGCGGACGGGCCGTGATGACCGCGGTCGAGGGCCTGCCGAGAACGTCCTCCGAGCTGCTCGCGACCTGGCACAGCGAGGCCGACTCCTCGCTGTTCGAGTCGTCCGTCCAGCGGTCCCAGTCGTCGCTGTCCACCGCGCACGGCAACATCGCCGGTGGTGCGGGCCCGAGCCAGAACGGTGGCGTCACCGCGATGCTGCAACCGGTGATCACCAACATCACCCGGACCGGGGCCGAGGCGGGTCAGGTCCGGGAGGCCGCCATGACCCAGATCCGGACCGCCCGGTCGATCGCGAAGAACCTCTCGTCGGAGATCGGCGCGACCCGGTCCGCGACCGAGATCGAGAACGAGTACGTCGACCAGATCCGGCCGACGGTCGCCCAGCTCGGCCGGTCGCTCAACCTGCTCGGCACCATCTACGAGGCGTCCGGCCGGGAGATCCTGGCCGCCGCGCAAGAGCTGAAGTGGGACGGTCCGGGTGAGGCCGGAGCGGCTGCGCCCGGCGGGAACAACGGCCGGTCCGCGGGTCCGGGCAGCACTGGTCCGGGCAGTGCGGGGCCGGGCGCGGGTGGTCCCGGCGGTGCTGCGGGCGGAGGCCCAGGTGGAGCAGCCGGCGGCGCCGGAGGTCCCGGCGCCAGCGAGGATCTGGCCGGTGCCGCCGGCGGTGCCCCGCCGGGTGGTGGTGCTGGTGGAGCTGGAGGCGCGGGTGGCGAGTTGCCCGCGTTGCCGGGCGGTGGGACCGGCCTGGCCGGGAACACCGGGCTGCCGACGCTGCCCAAGCCGCCGACCGGGCTGCCCAACCTGCCGCCGGTGGCGCCGCCGCCCAGCGGACTGCCGGTACCGCCGCCCGGCGGGCCGGCCCTCCCCCCGATCGGCCCGAACGGACTCGGCAACGGGACCACGGGCAAGCTGCCGCCGCTCCCGCCGCTGGGCAAGGGCGGCGTCGGTGGTGGACTCGGCGGTGGTGGCGGCCTCGGTGGTGGTGGCGGCCTGGGCGGTGGTGGCGGGCTCGGCGGTGGTGGCGGCGCCGGTCGCGGGATCGGTGACGTCGGTGCGGGCAAGACCGGCGGCGACCAGCCGATTCCCCGCGCGGGCGACCAGACGTCCGCCCAGGCCAAGCCCACGGTCGGCCGTCCGCCGACCGCACCGACCTCCCTCGGTTCCGCAGCGGGCGGTGCGACCACCGGCGCTCCCGGTGGTACTCCGCCGCCGATGATGCCGCCGGGCGCGATGGGCGCCGGTGCGGGCGGTGGCGGGCGCGGCGCCAAGCCGGGCGCCGGGGCGATCCGCCCGGTCAACCGCAAGCGCAAGTCCCAGGAGGACGAGACGCCCGGCGTCCCGATCGGCCTGCGCGGCAAGGCCGGCCGCTCGCTGCCCGGCGCGTTCCCGATGCTTCCGGCCACCAACCGGCGGCGCAAGGACGAGCGCGAGAAGCCGGCCGAGACCCTCCAGCTCCTCGACGAGGAACTCTGGAAGGTCGAAGAAGCCGAAGCCGCCGAACAGCAGAAGCGCGTCGGCCGCCTCGCCACCTGACCGCCCAGCACGGAAAAAATCCGGCCCGGACATCCACCAGGTGTCCGGGCCGGATTCGTGATCCGTCGGCCGGGGTCAGACCCCGCCGAGCTCGTTGCCTCTGCTGACGTGCGGCGCGGACGCCGTACCGGGCGACGTCTGGGCGGCCGCGACTGGTGCGGTGGTACCGGGCGAGGCGATCCCTCCGGTGGCTTTGTGCAGCATCGCCTCGTTGTGGCGAAGCACCACCGAGTCCCACCCCTGGGAGCGCGCCGAGGCGGCCAACTGCAGCCATCTCGTCTCCGCCGGGGAGGCACCCGCCGCCGTCAGGGCCGCTTCGAACTCCGGAGCGTCGGCGTCGCGTGCCTGCCAGTTGGCGTCGCCGATCGCGAGCAACCGCTTCGCGTCTTCCGGTGAGTCCAGCGCTGTCTCCACGACCTCCGTCACCGCGTCCTCGTACGCCCGCTGCCAGGCCTGGTTGCCGTACACATGCAGGACGGGCCGAGGATCCGCACCGGTCGCCGGTGACGGGACAGCCGGAAGATCACCTCGCGCGAGGGTCGCCGCGATGACAGGGTCGACGTAGCGGCGGGTCACCTCGGGGGGCAAAGCTCGACCGGCGTCCACCGTCTGGGAGAACTCACCGCGGGCAACGAACCCACGGGCCCACCACTGTTCCGGCGGATCCTCCGCGTTGTCTGCCTCGAGGGTGGCGGCGGTCACTCGCCAGTTCATCGGTACGCTGCCGTCCGACAGGTAGCGGCCGACGGCGCTGTCGGCGACGACGAACCGCGTGACGTCCTCGTCCGGCATCCCACTCGCTCGCTCCATCCGGCCATGCTAGTGCCGCGCCAAGGCCAGGTCCGGTGGCTTTGGCGCCGCTACACGGCAGGGCGTACCGCGGCGGTCGGGTCGAGGCTGCTGCCTTGGGGGATGCGGGCGACCAGTTGGGCCGGGATGCGGATCGGCTCGACGTCCTTGTAGCCAAGGGTTTCGAGGAGCTGGGGATCGGCCAAGGGGTACGCGCGGCCGAGGTCGGTGACGACGGCGACCGTGCCGGACCTGGCCTGGTCGGAGGGCATCGCTTCGACGATCGCGGCGGCGCCTGGTTCGACCAGGATGCGGTCGGCGAGAGCGGTACCGAGGGCTCCTCGTTTCGCCGTCGCGGCAGCCGTGTCGCGGGCGGGCATGGCGGCGTCGAAGGTCACCGTCGGTACCGTGTCGCCCGGTGCGTAGGCCGCGCATACCGTACCCATCCCGTTGCGTGGGGCAACGAAATTCGGGCGGGTCCACGGGGCCTGGCCCTCGTCGGCGCGGGTGGGCGGCGGATCGGCGCGGCCCAGCGAGAGCAGGTCCAGCTGGATCGCGGTCGGCGCCTTGCCACCGTACGCCGCGGTGATCGGGCGGTAGGCGCGCTGGATGTCGTACTGCAGCGCGCTGATCGGCCGGAGCCGGTCCTTCGACGCCAGGTAGTGCTGCCGGGCACCGCTCGACGTGGTCACCTCGAACAACTGCCCGATCTTGGTCTGCCGGGTCTCGATCGCGGACGACGGCTTGCCCACGCCGCTGACCGCGATCGGCGCGATCGGCTCGCCGTCCGGGAGCGCGGCGACGAAGGCCGAACCGACCCGGGCCCACGGTTCCGAGCCGAGGGCCAGGCCGACCGTGGTGGTGTCGGACTTCTGGATCCGGTGCCGGTAGCCCTTCCAGAGCAGGTACTGGTCGCCGGTCTCCATCACCTCGACCAGCATTGCGTGGTCCAGCATCGCCTGGTCCCGGGCCGGCCGCGCGCCGACCATCAGGACCGACTCGCTCGCGGCCGCGCCGGCCACGTCCAGGGCCGGTTCGGAGCACAACGTCCAGCCTCCGGTGAGCAGCCGCTTGCGATCCGGCAGGGCGTCGGGCGCGTCCTTGATCCCGATCAACGGCCCCCGCGGTACGTCGGCCAGCGAGCGCCGCGAGACCCGGCGGACGTCGCTGTGTTTGCCCAAGGCAAGCAACGCGGAGGTGTAGTTGGTGACCGGGTGCAGATGCCCGTCGACGAACACGTACCGGGTCCCGGTCTCCTTCTCGACCACGACCACGTCGCCGCCGGCCCAGGCCTTGTTGCCGCCCGGCACGATCAGCCCGTACACCCCGGCCACCACCAGCGCGAGGACCAGGATCACCGCACTGCCGATGGCGGCCGCGATCGGCCGCTTGAACGGTGGCTGCTCCGGATCGGTCTCGCGGGTGACGAGTGCCGAGACCATCCGCTGGACCGAGAACTGGTGGGACTGGAGCTGGTCCTTCCTGGTCGCCATCTCAGCCGCCCCAGCCCCGGACCACGCCGTACAGGCCGAGGACCGCCGCCGCCACCGGGATCAACGCCAGCACGACCACGATCTCCAGCAGTTCGGCGTACCGGCTCAGGTACGGGCTGGGCCGCCGGTTGCTGTAGCGCAGGCCGAAGAAGATCGCGAGGGCCGCGAGCAACAACACCGCCGGGGCGATCACGGCGACCGGGTCGGTGAGCCGCCGGGTCAGCGGTCCGAGGATCAGCCCTGCCGCGCCGATCACCCCCGGGATCAGGAGCAGCAGCCGCTGTTTCACGATCGGGTACAACCTGGTCCGCAGGAACGCCCCGGCGCTCAGCAGGCCCACCAGGATCGTCGCGGATCGGGTCTCGGCCAGGACCAGCAGGATCTGGCAGACGGACAGGACGACCATCAGCCCGAGCAACATCCCCGTCAGCAGACCGTCCGCGCGAACCACAGCTCCGTACACCTGCTTGCGTGGTGGCAGCGGATCATCGCGGACCAGGTCGGCCGTGGTGCGCGGCAGGATCGGCATCGGCAAGCGCCCCAGCCGCAACGCGAGCGAGGCGAACAGCGGCGAGAAGCCCAACAGGGCCGCGCCCAGGATCGCCGCGACGTCGGGGCCGGTCAGGGAGTTGGACGTTCCGATCCAGCCCCCGATCACCCCGAGGACCCCCGTGCTGACCGCGCCGATGAACAGCACCGCGCCGTCCACGACACCGAGATAGCAGCCCGCACCCGCGAGCATCAGCGCGGCGCTGCCGGCCAAGATCTGCGGCGCCCCGAGAGCCGGCCACGGATCCGCACCCGCCAGCAGGAGACCACCACCGGATGCCCCACACAGCAGCGCGAGTCCGCCGGCCATCGCCCCAGCTCCGGAATCGCCGACCACGCGGGCCAGAGCGACGGCCCCCGCGATCAGCAGCAGCGCGGTCACCAGCAACCAGGCCGCCGGTTCCTGCCAGGGGGCGCCGAGCCGCAGGATCGACGCGACGACGACGAGCAACGCGGTCGCGGCGCAGGCGAGACCGGAGATCCTGGTGTGCCAGGGCGACCAGACCGCGCCAAGTCGCCCGGAGCCGGAGGCGACCGCGTCGACCAGGTCGTCGTACTCGAGCTCGGGCCACTCCAGGTGACGCTGGACCAGGTGCAGGATCTCGCCGTCCCGGATCCGGTGCGAACCGAGACTGCGACCCAGGGCCAGTTCGGCCCCGTCCGCGCGGCGCAGGACCCAGCCGCCCCCGGGGGCGCCCTCGTCGGCCAGGTGCTCGCCGGCCTTGGTCAGGACGCCGGGGAGCACCTCGGCGACCGACGACTGCTCTGGCAGCGCGAGATCGAGCCGGCGGTTCGGGGTGGCGATGGTGACGCGAAGCAGACCGGTGATGTTCATGGCGCCCTTCCGTGGATCCACGCTGAGTTGGGCCGGCGAAGGCCCGCTTTCACTGTCCGGGGCCTCTTGGTGGTCGGGAGCAGGCTGGCCGTTAGCGGCCATCGGGTGCTGCCGGGTCCGGACCGGTGCTGGACCCCTTCTGGACCGGTTCGAGATCCGCGCGACAGGTTCCTGCCGTTCCCCGTCCCGGCGGGGTGTACGGCACCTACGCTCGGCTGGACGACGGAGGAGGTGGCCGTGGCGAGCACGGAGCCGCTGTTGGTGCCGATCGGGCACGACGTGGGCGCGCTGTACACCGACGAGGGCGGGCGCCGCCAGCAGGTCCGCGCCGGCCTGGACCTGGTCGAGCTGGCCGACCCGGAGTACGTCGTCTGGTTGCTTGCCCATGGCATCGACGACGCCGATCGGCCGACCCGGTCGTCGGTAACGGCCACGGCCGCCCGGCTGGAGCTGACCGCGGACGACACCGGCGCCATCACCGATCGACTGGTCGCCGACGGCCTGCTCGCCGAGCTGGATCCGGAGGCCGAGTCCGCCGTCGAGTTCGCCCGGGGCCATCAGCTGGTCCCGCTGCTGATGGGACTCGGGCCGGACGCCGGCGAGGGCACGCTGCAGGCGATCGGGCTGTACGGCCGGCCGATCGCGCAGGTCTCCGGCGCGGTGTACGACGTGTGGGCGTGGTCGCATCTGACCCCGCAGCTGTGGGTCGGCTGCCAGGACGCGGCCGAGGTCGCTCGCCGGGTCGGGGTGACCGCGCCGGCGGAGATCGAGGCGCGGGCCGTCCTGACCGGGATCCTGAAGTCGGTCCACGGCCTGCTCTGTGTCCGGGCCGCGTACCTCGACCGGCGGGAGTTCGCCTGATGACCACGACCGTGCACACCGCCACCCTCTTCCCCATCGGCCACTACACGGGTCGGCGGATTGGCGAAGACGGCAACCCCGCCCACACGATCCGGATCGGCTGGCGGCACCACCGGCTGGACGAGGACGCCTTCGGTACCTGGGTGCTCGCCCACGGCGTCCCCGACCGGGGCAAGGCGGCCTGGACCGAGGACGACGTACTCCGTGAAGCCGGGGAGGCGGGGATCCCCGCGGCGGACCACCTTCGGACCTTGAGCGCGGCCGGGTTGGTCGCCTCGGTGGCCGACGATGCCGAGGAGTTCGCCCGGGCGCATCGGATGGGGGTGCTGTTCGTTGGTCTGGGCAACAGCCCGGAGATGCCGGACCAGTTCGCGATCGGGTTGCCCGGGTTGGGTACGGTCGCCGGCGTCGACCCCGACAGCTACGAGCTGTGGCAGTGGGGATCGGTGACGCCGACGCTCTGGCACAGCTGCGAGCTGCGCGCCTCGGTGACGAGCCGGCACGAGCAGACCGTCTCCGCACGGGAGGCGCTGATCGACGTGCTCGGCGACCTGCGGCTGCTGATCGCGAGTGGCTGCGCCTACCTCGACATGGCGACGACCGAATGAACCACCTGGACCGCGTGCGTCGTGAGCCAGGCCGTCGTGATGACTGAGCGGCGACGGCGCTCGCCGCGACCGGACTGCGATCGGATGCGATGATGACGACGATGGCCGAGATCTCGCCCCAGTCCCTGGTCCCGCGTGCCGACGGCCCGGTCGCCGCCCTCTTCCTGATGGCACCGCGCGCCGGCGGCAGGACGGCCGCGCTCAAGGTGTACCCGCGCCCGCTGGACCGGCGGACGTACCACGGCATCGAGGTCGAACAGGCCAAGCTGGCCGAGCTCCGCACCGTCCGGTCGATCCTCACCGTGGACGCGCTGGAGGAGCTCACCGACGGACGCACCGGGCTCCGGACCGAGTTCTGTCCGCAGTCGCTGCGGGAGCTCGTCGCCCGCGGACCGCTGCCGATCCGCGACGTGGTCACGCTCGGCCAGATCCTCGCGTCGGTCCTCGCCGAGGCGCACCCGCTCGGCCTGGTGCACGGCGGCATCACCCCGGCCAACGTGCTCGAACGCCCCGACGGCCAGCCCGTCCTCGGCGACTTCGGCCTGACCCTGCGGCTGCGTTTCCCCCGCGACCTCACCGCCGTCGCGGGATACACCGCTCCCGAGGTCCTCCGCGACGGTGAACTGTCCGAGCAGTCCGACGTGTACGGACTCGGCGCGGTCCTGTACTTCGCGCTCACCGGTCACGCACCGTTCTCCCCACGGACCGGCGAAAACGCGGGCGACGTGGTCCTGCGGGTCCTGCGCGACCCGGTTCCCGATGTCACCGGCCGGGACGTCCCGCGCGACCTGATCGAGCTGCTGCGCCGGATGATGGCGAAGGAGCCCGCCGACCGCCCGGACGCCGCCGAGGTGGTCCGCGTCCTCGAGTACCTGCTGACCGCCGTGGACGCACGCGGCGACGACAAGGAGCACGACTTCGACGACTTCAGCGACGAGGTCGCCGCGGTCCGCACGATGGACCACGGACCGTCGCCCGCGCCCCGGCCGGTGGCCCGAGTCGCGCCGCCCGCTCCTCAGCGGTCACGCCCCAAGATCCCGAAGGAACTGCTGATCGGGGCCGGGGCCGCAGCGTCCGTCCTCGCGGTGCTCGTGGTGATGGTGTGGCCGTCGGCCGGGGACGATCCCGACTCCGGCACGGCCCCGCAGGTCCCGGCCGCCTCGTCCAGCGAACCGGCCCGGCCCGAGCAGACGCCCACGTCCCCGGGGCCGACGGTGACTCCCGCGGTGCAGCTGGTCCTGCAACCCCCGCAGGACAAGGGCACCTCGGTGGTCCTCAAGTGGACCAGCTCGAAGCCGCTGACGTACGCGCTCAACATCGCCCAGCAAGGCGGTTCCGGTGCACAGACGACGTACCGCGGGTCGGGGACGTCGCAGACGGTCCAGGTGGTCCCCGGACTCAAGTACTGCTTCGAGGTCCAGGGAACCGACGGCACCGCGATCTACATCAGCGAGCCGCAACCACTCCGCGGCGCCACCTGCCGACGCCGCTGACCCAGGCCCGCCTCGACGATCGCCAGACCAGGCTCCGCAACTCCAGGGCGGCCTGCACGCGTTCGGTCCAGGGCCGGGTCCGCAGACCGCGCTTGACCTCGCGGACCCCGGACCACGCCCGTGCCGTCAGCTCCGCGTCCGGCGCAGCGCCTGACCACAACGCCAGGTCGACGCACTCGGCCACCGTCGAGAGACCGGCCGCGGCCCGCTGGTCGAGCAACTCGTCGGCCTCGTCGGACAGCTCCCGCACGGTCATCCCCGGGGCCACCGGGACGCCGTACGCGCGGAGCCGGTCGCGGACCTCGGACCACGCACCCACCACGCCCGCCGTCCCCTGCCGACGTCGCCGGATCGTTGCCCTGAGCCACTTTGCCGTCGGGACCCCGAGCAGCCAGAGCAGCAGCAACGCGCTGGAGGCCGCGAACAACCCGGCGACCGGGACGCCGAAGCTCCAGGTCCGCCCGGGCGGATCCGCGGCCGGCGGCGGCTCGACCTCGGGATCCTGGATCTGATCGGCCGGCGGGACCTCGGCGCGGGCCTGCTCGGTGACGTCCTCGGCACTGCCCGGGACCACCGGCTTGCCCGTCTTCGCTCGTCCGGACGGGTCCAGCGGCCACCAGCCGACTCCGTCGACGGCCACCTCGGGCCAGGCCAGGGCGTCGCCGTTGCGGACCGTGTACCAGCCGTCGGAGTCGCGTTCCGGCGGAGCCCGGAAGCCCACCACCAGGCGGGCCGGGATCCCGTTCGCGCGGGCCATCGCTACGTACGCCGCGGCGAACTGCTCGCTGGTCCCCGGCTCGCGGCCGATCAGGAACCGCTGCAACCGTGGCCACGAGTGCCCGGTCGGCAACGGGTCCGTCGCGGCCACGGCGTAGTTCGTGCGCAGGTAGTTCTCCAGCGCGAGCGCGGTCGCGAAGGTCGCCTGCCGGCCGGCCAGCGCGCGCTCGGCCAGCGCGGCCACCTCGTTCGGGATCGCGCCCAGGTCGCCGAGTCCGGCGGCCTCGGGGTCGACACCCGCGCGGAGCAGGAACTTCGCGTCCACCGACGGCTGGAACCAGCTCAGGGTGTACCGGTCGGGCGGCTCCGCGGTCATCAGCGTCCCGCCAACGGGTTCGACCAGCGGCTCGGTGGCGCCCTGGACCGCGGCGGGCAACGCCTGCGAGGGCAACCACGGCCCCTCCAGGTCGGCGAACTCGATCCGCGCCTCGCGCCGGGTGACCGGGACCCGGACCTCGGCCCCCGGATCCAGCTCCGACCCCAATCGCAGGAACGGTTGCCCGATCGTCCAGTTCACCCCGTCGAAGTCCTCGAGCGCGATCAGCCGCCATCGATCGACCGGCACGTCCGCGCGGTACCGGAACACCGGCTTGGCCGCGTTCGCCTTGGTCAGCCGACCGGCCAGGTCATCGAGCGGGCTGGTCTGCGGACCCTGCTGGGCCGACGAACTCTGCACCTTTTGCAGGGTGTACGGCGTCCTTCCCGCCGGATCGGCCGCGCTGACCGCCACCGCACCGACGATCGCGGCCACCACCACCGCGGCGGCTCCCGGGATCAACGCGAGAACGCGGACGCCGCGGCTGCGTGGGTCGGTCCGCGTCGTCGTCCTGCCCGGCCGCTCGGGAGCCACCAACGCGGCCAGCGCGATTCCGTAGCCGAGGGCAACCACCACGGCCGCGATGCCGGCTAGCGCCACGTACGCCTGGCTGACCCCGGCCAGGACGATCGCCGGCAGGAGCGGGACCAGCGCTGGGGTCCGGCCGAGCAGCTCGATCCCCAGCAGGCAGACCAGCAGCACCAGCATCGGGACGAAGACCAGCAGATCGGGATCAGGCCGGGCCGGCCAGGTGGACTCCAGGGTGAGCCGCCAGGCGCCGAGGCCGTGACTCAGTGAGCGCAGTGTGGAAGCGGTCGGCAGGCCGGCCATGGTGGTTGCCCAGAGCACCGTTTCGGTGATGCCCAGCAACCCGGCCACCACCAGCAACAACGGCCGCCACGGCGCGGCAGCCGGTACCGCGCGACACAGCTCGGTGACCGCGAAGGCGATCGCACCGAGTACGAGGATCGGCAGCAGCAAGGACCGTAGACCGAAGACGGGGGCGAAGCACAGACCACCGAGCACCGCCGCCCCGATCACCGCAAGTACGCTGCGCCGTGAGGTCACGAGATCACCCCGCTCCACTGCTGCAACGCCTCCCGCGCGTCGGCCGCGAGCACGACCCGGGCCCCGAGGATCGGCGCGATGCCGTGCACCGGGCCGAGTCCGAGCACGGTCACCGCGTTGTACCGGACGAGCAACGGGGCCAGGTCGTTCGCCGTCCCCCGGGCACCCGTGACGACGACGATCGCGCCACCGCTGGACGGTCCGGTGGTGAGGGCCGGGGGCAACAGTCCGGCCCGGTCGTCCCGCTGCTCGACGAGACACAGCTCGTCCAGGAACTGCCGAGGCGCCGCACCGCTCCCGCCGACGCCGAGATCCAGGCCGGCCGAGGTGAGCAGCCGGCATCGGTGTCCGGAGGTCGCGGCGGTGACGAGCACGGAGGCGGCGACCTCGACCGCCTCCTCGAACAGCTCGTCCGGCAACGGTTCCGACCTGGTGTCCAGCAGCACGGTGAGTCGCGGCTGGTCCGGGTCCACGTAGTCGCGGATCATCAGTTGCCCGGTCCGCGCGGACGCCTTCCAATGCAGGTGCCGGACCTCGTCACCGACGACGTACGGGCGCACGTCCCGCAGATCGGCCGAGCCGCGCAGCGAGTCGTCGGCGGTCCGGCCGATGTGGTGGTGCCGCGGCCGGCCCGCGACCAGGGTCCTGGTCGGGTGCCGTTTCGGGTGCACCCACAAGGTCGCTGTCTCGCCCGTGGCGACCCGGTTGCGGGCCAGACCGAGTGGGTCGTTGCGTTCCAGGACCAGCGGGCCGACCTCGATCCGGCCGCGCCGCACGGTCGGCAGCTCGTACCGGTACGTCGCCTCGGCGGTCGGCGCGAGCCGCCGGATCCGGACCTCGCGCTGCTCCGTCCCGGCGGCGTCGTACGCCATGAACGAGGATTGCCACCGATCCTGCGCGTTGCGGACCCGCAAGGTGGCCAACGCGGACCGGCCGCGCTCGACCCGATCAGGGGACAGCTCCCGCTGCACGCTCACCTGGGGCCGGCGAACCGTCAGCAGCACCGCGGCCACGATCGCGCCGAGCCCGAGTCCGCCGATCGCGCGGAACAACGCCCAGCCGGCCAGCTCGCCGACCACGTACGCGAGGATCGCGCCGGCCAGGACCGCGAATCCCCGTCCGGTCAGCCGCATACCGACCCGGCCCTCCTCATCAGGCCAGTCCGGCGCTCGCTGTCGGCGCGGGGATCTCGTCCAGCACCTCGTCCACGACCGAGGACGGCGGCCGCTGGCTCAGCTCCGCGTCGGGCGTGAGGACGAGGCGGTGAGTGAGGACCGACTGGGCGACCTGCTTGACGTCGTCCGGAGTGGTGAACGCGCGCCCGTCGGTCGCGGCGTACGCCCGGGCCGCGCGGACCAGGGCGATGCTGCCACGCGGACTCGCGCCGTACCGGACGGCGGAGTGCTCCCGAGTCGCCGCGACCAGCTTGACCGCGTACGAGCTGATGGCCGGGTCCACGTGGACCGAGCGGACGGCGGCGATCGCGTTCCGCAGGGCGGCCACGTCGATCACCGGGCTGAGCGACTCGGGCCCGATCCGGCCGGTGTCGCCGAGGACGATCCGGACCTCGGCGTCGTGGTCGGGATAGCCGATCGCGATCCGCATCAGGAAGCGGTCCAGCTGCGCCTCGGGCAACCGGTACGTGCCCTCCATCTCGATCGGGTTCTGGGTCCCGATCACCAGGAACGGGTCCGGCACCGCGCGGGTCACCGAGTCGACCGTGACCCGGCGCTCGGCCATCACCTCGAGCAGCGCGGACTGGGTCTTCGGGGTGCCGCGGTTGATCTCGTCCGCGACCACCACGTTGGCGAAGATGCCGCCGGGGTGGAACTCGAACGACTCCGAGCCCTGGTGGTAGACCATCACGCCGGTGATGTCGCCGGGCAGCAGGTCGGGGGTGAACTGGATCCGGTTCCAGCCCGCGTCGATACTGCGGGCCAGGCAGCGGGCCAGCGTCGTCTTGCCCAGGCCGGGCACGTCCTCGATCAGCAGGTGACCCTCGGCGAACAACGCGGTCAGCACCAGCCGGACCACCTCGGGCTTGCCGTGAATCACCCGCTGCAGGTTGTCCGCGACCAGCCGGTACGCCTCACCGGGCGGGATCGTCGCGCTCACGACGGCCACCGGAACCTGTTCGAGGTGATCTTGTTGCCGTCGGGATCGGTGGCGACCACCCAGACCTGCTGGCCGGGCGCGTCGGTGGCGAACCGGTCGTCGATGGTGATGTTGCCGTCGGCATCAGTTCTCAACGTCGCTCCCGGGTTGGACGGTTGCCACTGCGTGGTGTACGGCTGGAAGTTGTACCGCGTGTTCGGCTGCAGCCCAGTCCCCACGACCTTGATGAACGCACACCCCGGTGGTTCGCAGGCCTCGTCCCCGGATCCGTGGCTCGTCGCCGCGCCGCGCGAAGCGGTCAGCTGCGGCTCGGACGAGCTGCCGCCGGCATCGACGGCGCGGCTGGCCGTCTTGCCCTGGACTTCCTTGCCCGAGGCATCGCGGGTGACGGCCCACACCTCGACCAGGTACGTGTCGCCGTTGCTCAGCCCGGTGAACGTGTGACTGGTCGTCGTCCCGCTCCAGCTCTTGAGTACCGCGGGTCCGCCGATGCGGGCCTGGTACCGCACCAGGGTGCCGCCGTGCGTGTCCGGCCGGCTCCAGGTCACCGTGATCCTCTTGTCGCCGGGGCTGACCCGCAGCACGGGTGCGTCCGCGGCCCCGCCGGTCGGCACGATCCGCGCCGTACTCGCGCCCGGGCCGACGCCGACCCGGTTCGTCGCCTTCACGGTGAACACGTAGCCCGTCCCACCGGTGAGGCCGGTGAGCGTGACACTGCGGGCCGACGCGCTCAGCGTCCTGCTGCCGCCGCTCCAGGTCACCTGGTACTTCGTCACGGAGGCGCCGTTCGCGGCAGCGGCGTCCCAGCTCACGAACGCGGAGTTGGTCCCAGCCTTGCCCGAGACGGAACGCGGCGCGCCTGGACGTCCGGCTCGGACCACCGGCTTGGCCGGCGGACTCGGTTTGTCCGGCGTGGGCCTCGTGGTCGGCTTGGCCGGCTTGCGGGTCGGCGGCCGCTCGGTGGTGTCGTTCCCCGGCTTGTCCGGCGGGTCGGCCTGGGTCGGCCGGTCCTGCGGACGCCGGGGTGGTTCGGGCTTCTTGGTCTTCGGCGGGACCGGCGGTTCCTGGGTCTGCGGCGGCTGCGGCGGCTGGGTCGGCCGGGTCGTCGGGGCGACCTTCGGCCTGTCCGGCTTCGGCGACACCGGCCGGCCGGTGTCGCTGGTGTCGACCGCGGCCACGTCGCCACTGTCGTCGACCAGCATCACCTTCTCGCCGGAACGGTTCGCGACGTACAGCCGGGAGTCGCCGCCCCGGTACAGGCCGGCCTTGTCGTCCGGTCCGACCTTCGCCTTCGCCGACGGCGCCGGGATCGTCTTGGCGGCCCGCTCCTCGCCGTTGCGGTCCAGGGTGAGCAGGGTGCTGCTGGTGTCGTCGATCAGCGCGAGACTGGTCCCGGACGAGGCGATCCGCTCGTACTTGCCCTTGCGCAGCGGTTTGCGGATCGGCTCGGTGTCCGGTTTGCCGTCGGTGAGCTCGGTGGTGCCGACCAGGTGCAGCACGTTGGACCCGCGGTCGACGATCGCGAGCCGGCCACCGACGTCGTTGGCGGCGATCATCGCGTCGGCGCCGAGATCGGCCACCGGCAACGGGATCTGCCGGCCGAGGCCGTCGTCGTCGACCGCGTACATCTCCCGGCCGGTGGTGTCCACGAAGACGACCCGGTCGTTGCCGACGACCACCAACGATCCGCTGTGCCCGACCGGTACCTTCGCCGGGCAGGCGAGCCGCTCGGCCTCCAGCGTCAGCTGGCACAGCTGCCCGTTGTCGGGCCGGTGCACCCACAGCGTGCCCGCGCCGGTGACCACCGGCTGCCCCAGCTCGACGCCGACGTCGGCGACCGCGGGCCGGCCGGAGAAGCGCACGATCCGGCCGTTCTCCCGGTACACCGCGAACGCCGCCGCCCCGGCCTCCAGGCCGACCGGCAGCTCGTCGAGCGGTGCGGGGACGGGATCGCCGACCTCGAGGCTGGACTTGCCGAACTCGTACGTGCGGCCGCGGGCCAGGACATAGCCGTTCTGGTCGTTCTCGACGACCTGGGTGCCCGGACCCGCACCTGGCAACGGGATCTGGGTGTCGACGTTCTTGGTCTCGCCGTTCACGTGCAGGATCCGGCCGAGGGTGCTGTTGTAGATGTAGCGGCCGGGGTTGCTGAACGTCACCCCCGGCGCCGCGTTCCCGGCACCGGCCACCGCGATCCCGGTGACCGCGACGCACCCCGCCACCACCGCTGCCAGCGCGGCCCGGGCGCGGCGGGTCTCGGCAACGCGGCCGCGGCCGTCCTCGGCGGCACGGTCACGCTGCGTGAAGCGTCGGCGCAGCTCGGTGAACGGGTGCACAGCAGGAAGGCTAGGTCAGTCCTGGTCCAGCGGCCATCCAGATCCGGTCCAGCGCGCGTCGCGACCGGAAATCCGTTGCCCGCGAGCGCGAACGTTACTGCTCGGTCGCCACCGGCAGGCTGAACTCGAAGATCGCCCCGCCCTCGTCGCCGTTGTACACCTTGAGATCGCCGCCGTGCGCGAGCGCGACCCAGCGCACGATCGACAGCCCGAGCCCGGACGACCCGGCCGCACTGGTGAACCGCTCGAACAGGTCGTCGCGGACGGTCGGATCCACCCCAGGGCCCTGATCGGCCACGGTGACCCGGCCGTCGGCGACCGTGACGGTGACGACCGCGTGCCCGGACGGCCCGACGCCGTGCCGCAACGCGTTGCTCAACAAGTTGCCGACGGCCCGGGAAATCAGCGTCGGGTCGGCCCGGACCTTCGTCGGCGCGGTGATCACCGTGACCCGCGCAGCGCCGGCCGGGGTGTCCTCGACGACCCCGGCGACCAGCTGGTCGAGCCAGATCAGCTGCGTGGACAGGTGTTCGACGCCGGCCGCGAGCCGGGCCCGGACCAGCAGGCCGTCGATGATGTCGCCCATCCGCCCGGCCAGCCGGACGGTCCGCGGCAACAACTCGGTCCGTTGGGCCGGATCGTTGGCAGCGGTCTCGGCCAGCGCGCGCAGGGCGGCGACCGGGGTCCGGAGGTCGTGCGCGGTCTCGGCGAGCAGCACCTCCTGCTGCTCCAGGGCAGCGGCCGCGGGCCGGATCGCGCGCCCGGACAACCAGTACCCCCCGAGCGCGGCGGCGCCGATCAGAACCGCGCAGCTGATCACCACGGTGACGACGAGATCCCGGTGCCGGTCGCTCTCCGACGAGGTCTCCGCCCAGGCGACCACGGCCCCGGCGTACCGCTGGCTGGAATCCTTGAACGGCAACGCGAGCAACCGCACCGGCGTACCGTCCGGGGCCTCCCGGTCCGCGCGGACCTTGGTGCCGCCGGCAACCGCCTGGCCGGCCAGCTCGTCCTGCAGACTGCGGTCGATCGGCGTACACGGCTTGCGGCTCTGCTGGACCGGGAACGACGGCGCACCACCGGGCAGGACGACGAAGGCTGGGCAGTCGTTGGCCAGCGGGTCGCGCGGGATCTGGTCCAGGCCGAGAGTGCCGTCGTCGGTGATCAGCCGGGCCACCGACTGGGTGACCACCTCGAGCGCGTTGTCGGTCCGGCCGGACGTGCGGTCGGCGTCCAGGACGATCACCAGCGGCGCGAGCACCACCAACGCGAGTGTGTTCATGACCGTGAAGATCGCGGTCAGCCGCCAGCGCAACCGGCGTAACCGCTCGACCGCGGGGCTCCTCATCCGGCCGCCTTGGTCAGCCGGTACCCCTGGCCGCGGATCGCCCGGATCAGCTCCGGCTGCCGCAGCTTGGTCCGCAACCGCCGGATGGTCACGTCGACGACGTTCGACATCGGGTCGGCGGCGGCGTCCCAGCAGTGCTCGATCAGCTCCGACCGGGTCACCGCCTGCTCGGGCCGGACCATCAGGTACTCCAGCACGGAGAACTCCTTCGCGGTCAAGGTCAGCAGCACCCCGGCCCGCCGGACCTCCCGCCGTCCGGTGTCCACCTCGACGTCGTCGTAGCGCAGCACCGGTGGCCGGCCGACCCCGGCGCGCCGGCAGAGGCTGAGCACCCGCGCGGTCAGCTCGGCGACGGCGAACGGCTTGACCAGGTAGTCGTCACCCCCGTGCTCGAAGCCTTGCACCCGATCGGCCAGCGTGTCCCGCGCGGTCAGGAACAGGACAGGAACCGCCCAGCCCTCCTGCCGGCGGTGCCGGACGTACAGGATCGAGTCGCCGTCGGGCAGCATCCGGTCGAAGACCACGCAGTCGTAGGCGTTGACGAACAGCGCCTCGTCGGCCGCCGCGATATCACCGACGCCGTCCACCGCCAGGGCCGCCGACCGCAGCCCGGCGGAGATCCCGATCCGCAGATCCTCGTCGTCCTCTACCACCAGTACGCGCACGCGGGTCCTCGTGTGTCATCGAAATGTCATCGTCGACTTGGATCGTATGTGTCATGAACGGTCACTCGGCGCACACACCGGCCCGGCTGGCGTTCCGGGTCCTCGGTCCGCTCGAGGTCGACGGCCCTGACGGCCGGCCGGTCGACGTCTGCGGCGGCAAGCCGGCCACGATGCTGGCCCTGCTGCTGCTGCACCGGAACGCCTGGGTCAGCACCGACCAGCTGATCGAGGCGGTCTGGGCCGGCTGCGACACACCCGCGTCCGCCCAGCGGAACCTGAAGACCTACGTCTGGCAGTTGCGCCGTGCCCTCCCCGAGGAGCGGATCGAGAGCCGGCCCGGGGCGTACCGGGTGCTGGTCGGCGCCGGCGAGCTGGACGCCGACGACGCGGCCGCGCTGGCCGATCGCGCCGACAAGCTGCTGCGCCGGATCCGGTCCGGGCAGGGTGAACCGACTCCCGCAGCCACGCGCGCGGCCGAGCTGATCGACCGGGCGCTGCGGTTGTGGCGCGGCTGCCCGTACGAAGGGCTGACCGGTGACGCCAGCTCGGCCGTCGAGCGGCTGACCGAGCTGCACCGCTCGTTGCGCGAGGACCTCGCCGAGGCGCAGCTCGTCCTCGGCCGGTCCGCGGAGGCGATCTCGGGGCTGAAGGCGATCACCGAAGAGGACCCGCTGCGCGAACTCGCCTGGACCCGGCTGATGCGAGCGCTGCGCAGTACTGGCCGCCGGCACGAGGCGCTCGCGGCGTACCAGCGGGCGCGCTCGGTCCTGATCCGCGAGCTCGGCATCGAGCCCAGCGCGGAACTGACCGCCCTCCACCAGCAACTCCTCGCCGACGAAACCACCCCGGCGAACCCGGCCGCCCCCGTGCCGGCCGAATCGACCCTGCCTGTCTGGTCCGATCTGCCACCGCGGTTGGCGGGGTTCGTCGGCCGGGAGGCCGAGTTGCGGCTGCTGACCGAGCCGGGTGCCGCGGATCGGGTCCGGGTGGTGACGGTCGACGGGATGCCGGGGATCGGGAAGACGGCGCTGGTGCTGGAGGCGGCCGCGCGGATCGGGGGCGTCGACGCCCTCGTCCACCTGGATCTCCGTACCCATCGGTCCGACTCCCTCACGGCGACCGATGCTCTCGGCGAACTGCTGTCCGCGGTCCGCCCTGACCTGAAGTTGCCATCGACAACCGCCGCTCGCGCCGCCTGCTGGCGCTCGCTCGGACTGCGGGTCGTCCTCGTCCTCGACGACGTCGCCGACGCCGGCCAGGTCCGGGCGCTGCTGCCGAACACGCCCGGCTCCGTCGTCCTCGTCACCAGCCGCGGCCGCCTGTCCGGCCTCGACCGGGACCTCGCCGTGACCCTGGACGCGTTCGACCAGGTCACCGCCCAACGGCTGACCGACTCGGAGCAGATCCTGCACTGGTCGGCCGGTCACCCCGGCGTGCTGCGCCTGCTGACCGAACGGATCCACGGTCTGCCGCCCTGGACCGCGGCCCGGATCACGGCCGGCCTCGACGACCGGACCACGCGGCTGCGCGAGCTCGCCGACGTCCACACGTCCTTCGACCAGACGTACCTGGCCCTGCCCGATCCGGTCCGCAGGCTGTACCGCCTGCTGGCCCTGACCCCTGCGTTCGACGTCCGGCGGGCCGCGCGGCTGGCCGGCGCCGAGCCGACGGAAGTGGAGCCCATGGTCGACGCGCTGCTGAACCTGCACCTGGTCACGGAGCCCGCCCCCGGACGGTTCTCGGTCCACCCCGTGGTCCGCGACCACGCGTACCGCTGGCTGACCACGGTCGAGAGCCCGGCGGACGTCACCGCAGCGGCCGACCGGATCCGGATCCCGGCCGGAACCCGGCTCGAGCTGGTCTCCCCCGACGACCCGAGGGTCGCATGAGGCCCCCGCCGGCGGCGGCCACGGCACCGGCCGAGGCCGAGACCGGGAACCGGACCGCGCCCGCCGTCCCGCGGTCCACGTCCGTCGGTCAGCCGATCGCCCGAGCCGTCGCGATCCCCGAGCACCGGCCCGCCCAGCGGCCGGTTCCCGCGCAGGCCGCGCTCGGCGGCCAGCTCGCGTCCAGGTCATACCTGGTCGAGGAGCCGACCGCGCCGACCCCGAGCCACGACAAACCGACGCTGCCGGAGCGAGCGATCCGGGTCGGCCAGGTCATCGCCTGGCAGGTCGCCGTGGTCCTGATCGGCGCCGCCTCGGCCGGTTCGCGGCTGGTGTTCGTCCTGACCACCCTCGGCGCGCTGACGGTGATCCTGCTGACCGCGCTCCGGGTCCGCGGGCTGTGGCTCTACCGGTGGATCGGGATCTTCCTGCTGTTCCTGTTCCGCCGGCACCGGTTCGAGTTGGGCGGCAGCACCGCGCTCGACCTGGTCGGGGTCTTCCGCGGCCGGACGTCGGTGGACTCGATCGTTGTGCGCGACCACCCGTACGGGCTGCTCAGCCGGCCGGACGTGGTGAACGTGGTGATCCGGGTCGGCGCCGACGCGCAGTACGAGATCCTGCCGCGGCTGGTCGCGGTGACCGAGGCGGCCGACGAGCAACCGGTCGCCGTGTCGGTCCAGCTCGTCCTGCACAGGGGGACCAAGCACGACCGCTCGCCGCGGAGCTGGATCGCGGTCGCCGCCCGGCGGACCCCGGACTTCGCCACCGACGAGCAGCTCGGCCCGATCCTCGCGAACACCGTCCGCCGCCTGGTCCGCAAGCTCGACCGCGACCAGCTCGGGCAGATGCCGCTGGACATCGACGACACCCTCGCCTCGCTGAGCGCGCTGGCCCATGTGAACGCGGGCCGCGGGCAACTCCGGGAACGCTGGGGCAGCTGGGCGGCCGGACCGATCCAGCAGGTCTGCCTACGGATGGCCGGGTACTCCGCGCTGCCGCGGCCCGCCGCGCAGGCTCTGGTCGACGCGCTGCTCGGGACCGCGACCGGCTGTGCCCACACCCTCGCGGTCACCGTCACCGCGGCCGCCGACACCGACCGGACCACCACCGGCCCGGTCCAGCACGACGCTGTACTCCGAGTCGCCGGTGCTCACCCGGCCACGCTCGACGCCGCCGTTTCCGTCCTGACCACGCTGGCTCGCTCGTTCGGAGTGGAGCCGGAACGCCTTGACGGGCGGCACCCCGCCGGGGTCGCCGCCACGCTACCTCTGGGGGTCTCCCTGTCATGACCGTCACGCTGCTGAACCGTCCCGCCGCCTTCCATCAGATCCCCGCCCAGGACGGCATCGCCACCCTGCTCGCCGAGGCCCGCGACGAGGTGGTTGCCATGAGCAACCTCACCCCGGCCGGTCCGGCGTTCGGGCCGCGCGACGTCCGGCCCGGGCTGCGGTACCGCGCGATCTACCCGGACACGGCCCGGACCGCGCCGACGTTGTGCCGGCACCTCGGCGCGATGTCCGTGGCCGGGGTCGCCGTCCGGACGATGCCGCAGGTCCCGCTGAACGCGTTGATCATCGACGGCGCGATCGCGGTCCTGCCGGCGGACTCGTCCAACGGCAGTGTCGCCGTACTGCGCCTGAACAGCGTGGTGGCGACGGCGACCGAGCTGTTCGAGCGGGTCTGGCCGGACGCGGTCCCGCTGTCCGACAGCGACACCCCGGTCGACACCGACCTGACCCAGCGGGACCGGGAGATGCTGCGGTTGCTCGCCCTCGGCGTCACCGACGAGGTGGCGGCCGCCCAGCTCGGCATCTCGGTCCGGACCGTGCGCCGGATGGTCTCGCAGATCATGAGCCGGCTCGGCGCGCGCAGCCGGTTCCAGGCCGGCGTCAAGGCGGCCGACCGCGGCTGGCTGCTGGACCGGGCCAGCTGATGCGGATCCTGACCGTCGCCGCCGACCGTCCCGGCGCCTGTCCGACCATCGGCTCCGCTCTGCTCGAGGCGCCCGACGGAGCCACGGTCGCGATAGCCGCCGGGACGTACGCCGAGACGCTGGAGCTGACGGGTCGCAGAGTGACCCTGCAGGCCGAGGCGGGTGCGACCGTGGTGCTGGACGGTACTGGTGCCGACTGGCCGACGCTGCGCACCGTCGACGGTGAGCTGACCGTCCGCGGCCTGGAGATCCGGGCCGGCGACAACCTGGCCGTCTCGGCGGACCGGACGACGGTGACGCTCGAGCAGTGCACGGTCACCAGCAAGACCCGACCGGCGATCAGCGTGCACGCGAGTACGGCGTTCACGGTGGACCGGTGCACCGTGACCGGCGCGGAGACCGGGATCGTGGTCGAGGGGGCGAGCGGGCGGATCCTCGACACCACGGTGCGCGAGATCTCCGGCGACGGCATCGTCGTTGCCCTGGGCTCCGATCCGCTGGTCCGTGGCTGCACCGTGACGGCTTGCGGCGGCCGCGGCATCTACGTGTACCAGTACAGCCGCCCAGAGATCACCGACACCGAGATCGCGCACACCGGGACCGAGGGCATCGGCGTCGCCCACGGCAGTACGCCGGTCCTGCGCCGGGTCACCGTCCACGACACCCGGGGCTCCGGGATCGCCTTCGCCCCCGGCTGCGGCGGGACCGTCGAGGGCTGCCGGACCGACAACACCGGTCAGCCCGCGATCCTGGTCCCCGACGGCGCCGAGGTCGAGGTGATCGAGCGGGCGAGTGTCCGCCCGGCCGACAAGGGTGGACCGCTGGAGGAGTTCCTGGCCGAGCTGGACGGGATGGTCGGGCTGCCCGGCGTGAAGGCGGAGGTGCGCGCGCTGGTCGACGAGATCCAGGTGAACGAGTGGCGGCGCGCGGCCGGCCTGTCGGTCGGCGCGGTCAGCCATCACCTGATCTTCGCGGGCGCGCCCGGGACCGGGAAGACCACGGTCGCCCGGCTGTACGGGAAGCTGCTGAAGTCCCTCGGCGTGCTGCCGCAGGGGTCGTTCACCGAGGTGTCCCGTCGCGACCTGGTCGGGCAGTACATCGGCCACACCGCGGAGAAGACGGCGACCGTGTTCGAGCAGTCGCTGGGCGGGGTGCTGTTCATCGACGAGGCGTACACGCTGTCCCGGTCGGCCGGCACCGGCGGCGACTTCGGCCAGGAGGCGATCGACGCGCTGGTCAAGCTGATGGAGGACCACCGGGACGAGATCGCCATCATCGTGGCCGGGTACACCGCGGAGATGACCGACTTCCTGGCCGCCAACCCCGGGCTGGGCTCGCGGTTCTCCAAGACGATCGAGTTCGAGAACTACAGCGCCGACGAGCTGCTGCTGATCACCGACCGGATGGTGGCCGGCGGCGACTACCTGCTCGACCCGGCGGCCGCGAACCCGCTGACCGCGTACTTCGACCGGATCGCCCACGGCGCCAACTTCGGCAACGCCCGCGAAGCCCGCCGCCTGGTCGAGGGGATGCGCAAGGCCCAGTCCCAGCGCCTCCGCTCCCTCGGCCGGATGCCCACCACCGACGAGCTCCGCTCTCTCCTGGCCGACGACGTCCTGGTTGCCGCCGGCCCCTGAAATCCAGGTCGTCAGGCGGGATGCGGGCGTTCCACGGCGAGCCGGACGGCGAAGGCGGCCAGCGCCGTTCCGGTCAGGTAGCGGTGAATGCGCAGCCAGGCCGGGCGGCGGCGGAAGAAGGTGCCGAGGGAACCGGCGGTGAAGACGAAGAGCGCGTTCATCGCGATCCCGACGACGATCTGGACCAGGCCGAGCAGGAAGCTCTGCAGGCCGACGTGGCCGCGGCCCGGGTCGACGAACTGGGGCAGCAGCGAGACGTACAGGATGGCGATCTTCGGGTTGAGCAGGCAGGTCAGCAGGCCCATCCCGAACAGCTTGCGGGGCCGGTCCGGGGCGAGCTCGGCCGGCGTGAAGATCGACGAGGCGCCGGGCCGGAACGCCTTCCAGGCCAGCCAGCCGAGGTACCCGGCGCCGGCCAGCTTGAGGGCCAGGTACAGCTCCGGGACCAGCGCGAACACGGCCGCGATCCCGGCCGCGGCCGCGGCCAGGTACACCAGGAAGCCGGCCGCCACCCCGCCGAGCGAGATCAGCCCGGCCCGGCGGCCCTGCGACACCGAGCGCGACACCAGATAGATCATGTTCGGCCCCGGCGTCACCACCAGGCCGAAGGCGATCACGGCGATTCCGGCCGCGGCGGTCCAGCTGATCATGCTTCCTCCTCAGTTCCCCAGAGGAACTGAGAGTAGCCGCCCGCCGCCGTCACCGTGGGCACTTTCCACGGTCCGAGACGGCGCATACCTTCGCATCGGCGGGTACCGGGCTCGTATGCGAACGATGACCTGGAATGTCTGGTGGCGCTTCGGCCCGGCCTGGCGTGACCGCCAGGCCGGGATCCTCACGACCCTGCGTCGGCTCGAGCCGGATCTGGTCGGCCTGCAGGAGTCCTGGCGAACCACCACCAGCTCACAAGCCCGCCAGCTCGGCGACGCTCTGGGCCTGCACTCGGCATATGCCGGTCCGTCGCTGCCGCCGCGGCCTGACCCGGCCGAGTCCCCGGACCAGGAGGGTGTCGAACTCGGGCTCGCCCTGCTCAGCCGCTGGCCGATCCGGTCAGTACGCCGGGTGCTGCTGCCGGCCCGGCATCGGTTCCGGCCGACGACCCTGCTGGCGACCATCGACCATCCGCGGACGCCGTTCCAGGCCGTGGTCACGTGTACCGAGTGGGAGCCTGCCTACGCCGACGACCACCTCGCGCAAACCCAGGCACTCGCGGCGCTGGTGGGCTCGCTCCCGCAGCCCGCAGTGCTGCTCGGCGATCTCAACGCGGCGCCCGACAGTGAAGAGCTGCGGCCCCTCCTTGCTGTCAGTGTGGACACCTGGGCCGAGGGCAGCGGTGAAAAGGATGCCGTCACGCTGAGTTCGCGGCATCCCGAAGCGCCGGTCGAGGCGACGAAGCAGCTCGACCGGCGGATCGACTATGTGCTGACAAGTTCTGGCGGTACCGGCCAGCGTTTCTGGACGGAGGGGGTCTTCCTGGTCGGCGAACCGGTCGGCGGGGTATTCCCGTCGGACCACTTCGCCGTCGTCACCGACCTCGCTCCGTGGTAGGTCAGCTCAGGACCGGTCTGGCCTTGTCGTCCTTGCCGTGCTCACGGCCGGCCGCGCGCCGGTCCGCTTGGTGCTCTACCGTGCGTGGCGCCGGGCAGACCGGGCCGCGGCGGATCGGGCCGCCCCCCAGCCTCCTGCTCTTCCACTGCTTCTCTTCGTAGTCGTAGTAGGTGTCCACGCCTCCGACTGTCACAGTTGTGTCCTCCCGTTTCCCCCGGCTACTGCTCCTGCTGGCTGTTCAACAGTCCGTCACCGGGGTCCCGCTACACAAGCGATTCCACCGGTACCCAACCGACAAACGGACTCTGACGGCCGATTTCGGGACCTTTGTCCAGACTTTCCGGGACCCCGGGCCGGGCCGGAAGGCCTGCTCAGACTGCGAGAACGGCGACGCCGTGACCGCTCAGCGTGACTCCGTCGGCCCCCACTTCGGCGGTCCCGAAGGTCATCACCTCGTACCGCGGGGCGCGGTCGACCGGCACCACCGCGGTCTCGGCGGCCAGGTTCACCACGATCCGCAGGGACCCGCGTTCCACTACGAGCCAGTCGCCGTCCGGGCCGGCCGTGATCCCCACCGAGCCGAGCCGGTCGTCCCGCAGGTCGTCGGTCCGGGCCCGCAACGCCAGCAGGTCGCGGTACCAGGCGAGCAACTCGCGATGCGGGGACTCGCCGTGCTCGGACCAGTCCAGCACCGAACTCCGCCAGGTCTGCGGGTCCTGCGGATCCGGGATCTCCTCCGCGTCCCACCCGTACGCCGCGAACTCACGCCGCCGCCCGGTCCGGACCGCGTCCGCCAGCTCGGGCTCCTCGTGGTCGGTGAAGTACCGCCACGGCGTGGACGCGCCCCACTCCTCGCCCATGAACAGCATCGGCGTGTACGGCGAGGTGATCACCAGCGCGGCCGCGATCGCCTGCTGCCCGGTGGTGAGCGCGGGCCGGTCCCCGAGTGCGCGGTTGCCGACCTGGTCGTGGTTCGAGGTGTAGGCGAGGAACTCGGCGCCGCGGTGCCGTGCCGGATCCACCTTGTGGCCCCAGTCCCGGCCGCGGAAGGTCGAGTACGAGCCGTCGTGCAGGAACACCTGGGTGAGCGTCTTGGCGAACACCCCGGGCGCGGCGAAGTCCTCGTAGTACCCGGCCGTCTCGCCGGTCAGCAGGGTGTGCAGCGCGTGGTGATAGTCGTCGCTCCACTGCGCCGTCATCCCCAGGCCGCCGTCGGCCACCGGCTCGACCATGCGCGGGTCGTTGAGGTCGGACTCGGCCACCAGCCCGAGCGGACGGCCCACCTGGGCGGACAGCTCGGCGGACTCCACCGACAGCTGGGCGAGCAGGTGCCGCGGGCTGTCGTCGGCGAGGGCGTGCACGGCGTCCAGGCGCAGCGCGTCCAGGTGGAACTCGCCGAACCAGCGCAGCGCGTTGTCGCAGATCCAGCGCCGGACCTCGACGGATCCCTCGTCGTCCAGGTTGACCGCGGGTCCCCACGGCGTCGTGTGCTTCGCGGTGAAGTACGGGCCGAAGGAGTCGAGGTAGTTCCCGGACGGGCCGAGGTGGTTGTAGACCACGTCGAGGCAGACGGCCAGACCGAGGGCGTGGCACCGATCCACGAAGCGTTGCAGGGCCAGTGGTCCGCCGTAAGGTTCGTGCACCGCGTACAGGGCGACGCCGTCGTACCCCCAGCCGTGCTGACCCGGGAACGCGGCGACCGGCATCAGCGACACCACCTGGACGCCCAACGCGACCAGGTAGTCGAGGTGCTCCGCGGCCGCGTCCAGCGTCCCCTCCGGGGTGAACGTGCCCAGGTGCAGCTCGTAGAAGACCGAGCCGCGGACGTCCAGGCCGGACCAGCCCGCATCCGTCCAGGTGAACTGCGCGGTGTCGAACACGCGGCTGAACCCGTGCACCCCGTCGGGCTGCCAAGCGCTGCGCGGATCCGGCATCGGGTTGCTGCCGTCGACCGAGAACGCGTAGTCGGTCCCGGGTCCGGCGTCGGGAACCTCGAGCCGCCACCAGCCACCGTCCGCCCGGGACATCTCCCGGGCCTCCTTCTGGGCCTCCTTCTGGGCACCGTCCACGAGTACGAGCGACACGGTGGACGCTGCGGGCGCCCAGACGGTGAAGGTGTGCAAGGGCTAGCTCCTTGTCAGCAACGCCACCGGCAGGTCGGCCAGCAACTCGTCGATCCGAGCCGCTCCACTACCCACCGAGCGGCCGGTCAACACGTCCTGCCAGCTCCCCTCGGGCAGGACGACCGTGGAATCGCCCCAGCCACCCAGCCGGTGCAGGGCCACCGGGAGCCGGGTGGCGACCGTGATCGCGGCCCCACCGCGGGCGAACGCGACCGCGTGGCCGCTGGACGTGGGCAACGGGGTGTAGCTGCCTTGAAAGGCCTCGTGGTGCTGCCGGCGGACCCGCAGCGCGCGGGACGTGACCAGCAGCTTCTCGTCGGACAGCCCGTCCGGATCGGCCCCGTCGTCGAGCCGCTCGAGCCGGGCGACCCGCCGGCGGTAGTCCACCGGGCGCCGGTTGTCCGGGTCGACCAGGGAGAGGTCGACGAACTCGCTGCCCTGGTACACGTCCGGGACGCCCGGCATGGTGAGCTGGATGAGCTTCTGCCCGAGCGTCGCGCCCCGGACGTACGCCGCCTGGCCGGCCGCGAACCGCCGGACCGAGTCGAGCACGTCGGCGTCACCGAGCACCGCCGAGACGAACGCGGCCACGCTCTCCTCGTACTCGGTGTGCGGTGACGTCCAGCTGGTGTGCCGCTTCGCCTCCCGCATCGCCTTCTGCAGATAGGCCTGCAGCCGGTCCTCCGCGATCGGCCCGTCGTCCCACGTCCCGAACAGGGTCTGCCAGACCAGGTACTCCGTTCTCCCGTCGAGCAGCGGACCGCGGTACTCCTCGGTGGCCGAGCGCCAGGAGCGGACCGCCTCGATCCAGGCCGCGGGCTGCTCGGACAGCACGGCGAGCCGGGCCCGGACGTCCTCGGAGCGCTTGGTGTCGTGGGTGGACAGCGTGGTCATCGTGCGCGGCCAGCGGTCGTTCAGCCGGGCCGCGAACGCGTGGAACTCCTCCGGCGAGACGCCGAAGTGCTCCGGGTCGCCGCCGACCTCGTTCAGCGACGAGAGCCGGAACCAGCGGTAGAACGCGGTGTCCTCGACGCCCTTGGCCATCACCGGGCCGCAGGTCTGCTGGAAGCGCACGATCAGTTCGTGCCGGGCCTGTTCGTCGATCCGGCTCGCGGTGCCCGCCTCCCGGCCGAGCAGCAGGTCGCGGACCAGGTCGAGCGTCTCCTGCTGCTCGTCGTCGAGGTCGCGGCGGGCCAGCTCGGCCACGTGTTCGAGCACCTTCACCGCTTCGGCCGGCGGCTGCTCACCGGGCACCACGTACGCGCGGTACCGGTCGAAGTGCACGAGCAGCTCGACCACGACCTCGTGGAACGCGCGCCGGGTGTGGTCGCGGAGCCGGACGTCGTCCTGGCAGATCCGGGCCAGCAGCTCGACCAGCCGGTGCACCTCGGCGTACTGGCCGTGCTCGACCACCTCGCGCTTGGCCTGCTCGACCACAGGCGCGAAGTCCGCGGGCTCCCCGGTCAGCTCCGAGTGGTACGCCGCGAGCGGGGCCGCCCCGGACGGGTCCACGAAGAGACCGCCGACGCGGAGCAGGGCGTCGTACCCGGTGGTGCCGGCGCAGGGCCAGTCGTCGGGGAGTTCCTCGTCTCCTTCGAGGATCTTCTCCACCACGACCCATGCCCCGCCGGTCCGCTCGGCCAGCCGGCGCAGGTAGCCCCGGGGATCGGCGAGGCCGTCCGGGTGGTCGATCCGGAAGCCGTGCAGCTTGCCCTCGTGCAGCAGCTGGAACAGCAGTTCGTGGGTGGCCTCGAAGACCTCCCGCGTCTCCACCCGGACCGCGGCGAGCGTGTCCACGTCGAAGAACCGCCGGTAGTTCAGCTCCTCGTCGGCGACCCGCCAGTGCGCCAGCCGGTACCACTGCTCGGTGACCAGCTCGGCCATCGGCAGGTTCTCGGTCCCGGGGCGGAGCGGGTACTCGTGCTCGTAGTACCGCAGCACCGGTTCGTCGCCGTCGAGGTCGACGGACAGCTCCCCGTCGGCCAGCACCTTGCCGATCCGCTGACCGAGCACGGCCATCAGCAACGGCTGGTTCCCGGCGCCCCAGTCGACGTCGAACCAGTCCGCGTACGGCGAACCGGGGCCGTCCCGCAATACGGACCACAGGGCCGTGTTGAGGCGCTCCGGGGTCGGCACGGCAACGTGGTTCGGCACTACGTCCGCGACCGCGCCCATCCGGTGGTCCGCGAGCCGCGCCGCGAGCCGGTCGAACGCGGCCTGCCCGCCCGCCGGCTCGGACAGGCGGCTGTGGTCGACCACGTCGTACCCGTGGGTCGAACCGGGCGCCGCCTGCAGGATCGGCGACAGGTACGCGTGCGAGACGCCGAGGCTGTGCAGGTACGGCACCACGTCGGCCGCGGCGTCGAACCCGAAGCCCGCGTTGACCTGGAACCGGTACGTCGACTGCGGGCGGTTGGGCGGGGACGGCCGCTGCACCGTCATCCGGCGGCCTGCCGCGGCCGGGTCAGGACCAAGGTGCCGCGGGCCTCCAGCTTGATCGTGCTGCCGGCCGCGTGCGGGTCCTCGGACGCTCCGCCGGTCGCCGTCGTCGTGTCCACGGCCACCGTCCAGGCCTCGCCGTACTCCTTCGGTGGCAGCAGGAACTCCGACGGTTCGTAGTTGCTGTTCATCAGCAGCAGGAACGAGTCGTCCACCACCGGCTCGCCCCGGGGATCCGGCTCGGAGATCGCGTCGCCGTTGAGGAAGACCGCGATCGCGCGGGCCTCGTCGTGCCGCCAGTCGGCGTCCTGCATCTCGGTGCCGTTCGGGGTGAACCAGACCAGGTCGCCGAGGCCGTCGACGCCGGTGTCGCCGTGGAAGAACCGGCGTCGGCGCAGAACCGGGTGCTCGTTGCGCAGCCGGACCAGGGACCGGGTGAAGGTCAGCAGGTCCTGCTGCGGCTCGGTCAGCTCCCAGTCCACCCAGGCGAGCTCGTTGTCCTGGCAGTACACGTTGTTGTTGCCCTGCTGGGAGCGGCCGAGCTCGTCGCCGTGCGCGAGCATCGGGACACCCTGGGAGAGCAGCAGCGTGGTGAGGAAGTTGCGCTGCTGCCGGGCCCGGAGGGTGAGCACGGAGGGGTCGTCGGTGTCCCCCTCGACCCCGCAGTTCCACGAGCGGTTGTGGCTCTCGCCGTCGTTGCCGCCCTCGCCGTTCGCGTCGTTGTGCTTGTCGTTGTACGAGACCAGGTCGCGGAGTGTGAAGCCGTCGTGCGCGGTGACGAAGTTGATGCTCGCCAGCGGCCGGCGGCTGTCGTCCTGGTAGAGGTCGGACGAGCCGGTGAGCCGGGACGCGAAGTCGGCCAGCGTGTACTTCTCACCGCGCCAGAAGTCCCGCACGGTGTCACGGAACTTGCCGTTCCACTCGGTCCACAGCGGCGGGAAGTTGCCGACCTGGTAACCGCCGTCGCCGACGTCCCACGGCTCCGCGATCAGCTTGACCTGGCTGACCACCGGGTCCTGCTGGACCAGGTCGAAGAACGCCGACAGCCGGTCCACCTCGTGGAACTGCCGGGCCAGTGTCGCGGCCAGGTCGAACCGGAACCCGTCCACGTGCATCTCGGTGACCCAGTACCGCAGCGAGTCCATGATCAGCTGCAGGACGTGCGGGTGCCGCATCAGCAGGCTGTTCCCGGTCCCGGTGGTGTCGTAGTAGTGCGACTTGTCCTGGTCGACCAGGCGGTAGTACGCCGCGTTGTCGATGCCCTTGAAGGACAGCGTCGGGCCGAACTCGTTCCCCTCGGCGGTGTGGTTGTAGACGACGTCGAGGATCACCTCGATGTCCGCCTCGTGCAGCGCCTGCACCATCGTCTTGAACTCGGTCACCTGCTGACCGCGGGTGCCGTTCGCCGCGTACGCGTTGTGCGGGGCGAAGAAGCCGATCGTGTTGTAGCCCCAGTAGTTGGACAGGCCTCGCTCCTGCAGGTGCCCGTCCTGCGCGAACTGATGCACCGGCATCAGCTCGATCGCGGTGACGCCGAGCTCCTGCAGGTGCTCGACGATCGCCGGGTGCCCGATCCCGGCGTAGGTGCCGCGGATCTCCTCGGGCAGCCCGGGATGGGTCTTGGTGAGGCCCTTGACGTGCGCCTCGTAGATCACGGTCTCGTGGTACGCATGGCCGGGCGGCCGGTCGTTGCCCCAGTCGAAGAACGGGTTGGTGACGACCGACAACATGGTGTGCCCGCGGTTGTCCATCGTGTTCAGCTCGGCCGGCTTGGCGAACCGGTAGCTGAACAGCGACTCGTCCCCGTCCACCTGCCCGTCGATCGCCTTCGCGTACGGGTCGAGGAGGAGCTTCGACGGGTTGCACCGGTGCCCCTCGGCCGGGTTGTACGGCCCGTGCACGCGGAACCCGTACCGCTGTCCCGGCTGGACGGCCGGCAGGTACGCGTGCCAGACGAAGCCGTCCACCTCGGTCAGCTGGACCAACTGCTCCGACCCGTCGTCCCCGATCAGGGCCAGGTCAACTTGTTCGGCAACCTCCGAGAACACCGCGAAGTTCGTACCGGAGCCGTCGTACGTGGCTCCGAGGGGATAGGGACGACCAGGCCATTTCTGCACCTCATGACAGTAGCCACCCCCACCCCCAACCGAGGAACGGTGGCGTGTTTCGGTACCGGGAATTCACCTGGCCGGTACGCCGGGTGACGATTCGGTCCGGAGCTGGACGGACTGTTGAGTAGGCAGCGATCGCCGGTAGGATCCCGCGCTTGTGAAGACGTCCTCGGAACCGGTGTTCGTCGACTCGTCCGGACGCCGCCGTCACCGGGCGAAAATCGCCGGTGCGGTCGTCGCCGTGCCCGCGCTGGTGTACCTGGTACTGCTCGGCAGCAGCGTCCTGGGCGGGCCGCGCCTGGACACCCCGCTGATCCCGTTGCCCGGCGAACCGCGACCGCAGTCGGAACATCGCCCGAAGGTCCGTCCGACGCCCACCCCGACAGCGACCGAGCCGCGGACCACCCCGACTCGGCCGATCTCGACAGCCAAGACGACGACCGTGACCGACGTGACACAGCCGACTGACGCACCGACGCGTCCGCCGACCGTGGCGCCGACCTCCGCGCCGACAACGGTGCCCACGGCGGGCCCGCCCACTGTCGCGCCGACCAACCCGGCCGCGACCAGGACGCCGTCCCGCGGCCGGCCGGAGACCCCGCCCGGACGCACCAAGTCACCGCAGAAACCGTGAGCTCGCGCCCACCCGCCCGGCGGGCACGACGAGCACCGCTCCGTACGCACTGGGTCGTGCTGAGCATCCTGCTGATCTGCCTGTGCGGCGCCCTGGGCCTGCATGGCTACACCCACCACCTCTTCGGCACCACACCCGACGGTGAGCGGGCGGTCACCGGCGGGCGGACGACCGTACCGGCCCAGATCAGTTCGGGTGGTCCCGTGATCGACGCGGCGCCGGCCGGGGACCGCTCGGTCCGGCCGAAGCCGCGCACGATCGCGCTCACCTTCGACGACGGTCCGGACCCCACCTGGACGCCGCGGATCCTCGACCTGCTCCGCCGGGAGCGGATCCGGGCCACCTTCTTCGTGGTCGGGACCGAGGTCGCCGCCCAGCCTGCCCTGACCCGCCGAATCGTTGCCGAAGGCCACCAAATCGGCGTGCACACCTTCACCCACGCGGACCTCGGTACCGCGGCCGGCTGGCGCCGTTCGCTGGAGTTGCGGCAGACCCAGCTGATCCTGGCCGGTGCGGCCGGAGTGAGTACGCCGCTGCTCCGGCCGCCGTACTCGTCCACGGCCGACGCGCTCACCGACACCGACTGGTCCGCGATCCGGGCCGCCCGCGCGTCCGGGTACCTCACCGTGCTGAGCACGTTGGACAGCGAGGACTGGCGCAAGCCGGGTGTCGACCGGATCGTTGCCAACGCGACCCCCCGAGGGACCGCAGGTCAGGTACTGCTGATGCACGACGCCGGCGGCGACCGGGCGCAGACGCTCGCCGCCCTGGGGAAGCTCATCCCGGCGGCCAAGGCCCGCGGCTTCCGGTTCGCGACGGTCAGCGACGCGGTCGCGCTGCCGGAACCGGTCCAGCCGGCGAGCACCGTCGAGCGCGCGCGGGGCCTGGCGGTCATCGGCGCGCTCCGGGCCAGTGACGCGACGCTGGCGGTGATCACCTGGCTGTTGCTCGCGGCCGGCGCCCTGAGCGTGCTGCGAGCCCTGACCACGGTCGTGGCGGCCCGGCGGCATGCCCGGCAGCGTGACTGGGTGTGGGGCGACGGCCTACCGGTGACCGAGCCGGTGAGCGTGATTGTCCCCGCGTACAACGAACGAGCCGGGATCGAGGCGGCCGTGCGATCGCTGGTCGCCTCGGACCACCCGGTCGAGGTGATAGTCGTCGACGACGGCTCGACCGACGGGACAGCCGATCTGGTGGAGTCGCTGGCCCTGCCGGGGGTGCAGGTGATCCGGCAGGCCAACGCGGGGAAGCCCGCCGCGCTCAACACCGGGCTGCGGGCCGCGTCGTGCGACCTGGTGGTGATGGTCGACGGCGACACGGTGTTCCAGCCGGACACCGTGCGGTGGCTGGTGCAGCCGTTCGCGGATCCGTCGGTCGGCGCGGTGTCGGGGAACGCCAAGGTCGGGAACCGGGGCGGCCTGCTCGGCCGGTGGCAGCACATCGAGTACGTGGTCGGGTTCAACCTGGACCGGCGGCTGTTCGACCTGGCCGAGTGCATGCCGACCGTCCCGGGTGCCATCGGCGGCTTCCGGCGCAGCGCGCTGGAGCGGATCGGCGGACTGAGCGACGTGACCCTGGCCGAGGACACCGACCTGACGATGGCGATGTGCCGCGACGGCTGGCGGGTCGTGTACGAGGAGCGCGCGATCGCCTGGACCGAGGCGCCGGCGTCAGTCGGTGCGCTCTGGCGACAGCGGTACCGGTGGTGCTACGGCACGTTGCAGGCGATGTGGAAGCACCGCGGTGCGTGGGTCCAGCGGGGCCAGTCGGGGAAGCTCGGGCGCCGCGGCCTGACGTACCTGCTGCTGTTCCAGGTCCTGCTGCCGCTGCTGGCCCCGGTGGTCGACGTGTTCGCGATCTACGGCCTGGTGTTCCTCGACCCGTGGCGGATCATCGGTCTGTGGGCCGCGTTCCTGGCCCTGCAGGCCGGGCTCGGGCTGTACGCGTTCCGCCTCGACGGGGAACGACCAGGGCCGTTGTGGAGCCTCCCGCTGCAGCAGTTCGTCTACCGGCAGCTGATGTACCTCGTGGTGATCCAGTCCGTGTTCACCGCTGTCGCCGGCAGCCGGCTGCGGTGGCAGCGGATGGAGCGGTACGGCAGTCTGCGGACCCCGAGCGGACCAGCGGACGACCTGGCCGGCGTCGGCAATTGACGGCCAGGTCGTCCGGCGGGTCCTAGCTCACCGCGACCGACTTGGTGGCGCTGACCGTGGTGGCGTGGTCGGCGTCTGCCAGCCAGACGACGCGGTAGTAGTGGTTGCCGCGCGCCGTCGGCTTGATCGAGAAGCCGTAGTTGCCGGTGCTGTTCAGCTTGCTGGTCGCGACCGTCGGCCAGTTCGGGCCGGTCAGCCGCTGCAGGTAGACCGTCGTGCCCGGGTGCTGCGGCCGCAGGTACCCGTAGAACGTCGTGGTCGCGCCGAGCTTGATCGCCGCCGGGGCCAGGTTGGCGGTGATGGTCGGGCGGACCTCGATGGTGGCGTTGCCGCTCCGGGAGCCGAGGAGGTCGGTCGACCCGTTGTAGCCCCACGCGTACACCGTGGACACGGTCGGCTTCTGCACCGAGCTGGCCTGACCCGTCCCGTCCGAGGTGACCCGGGCGACCTCACGCCAGGTGGAGCTGTTCTTGGCCCGCGCGTACAACGACAGCGGGACGCCGGTGAGCGACGCGCCGTTGTCCTTGCGAGTGGCGCGGGTGTAGAGGGTGACGGCGCCGCCGTACGACACGGACGGCACGCTGGCCGCGATCGTCGAACCGGTACCGACGAGGACCGTGTCCACCCCCGGGCCGATCTTGCCGCTGCTGTCCTTCACCCAGGCGCGGAACGCGTAGCTGGTGGCGTTCGCGAGCCCGGTCGCGGTGAAGGAGCTCCCGGTCCCCGCGTACACCGACGTGCCGACGTTCGGCAGCGGCGGCGGGGTGGTCCCGGTGTTGCGCCGGACGATGACCTGGCCGAGCTGGGTCCCGGTCGGTACGGTCCACCGCAGCGTCGCCGTGGAGTACTGCCCGACCGCGTCGAACCCGGTCACCGGAGCAGGCGGTGCGGTGAGGTTGACGGCGTTGCTGTCGATGTTGATCTTCACGCCGCCGTGCGTTTCGTCGTGGTCCCCCTGGTACTGGTGCACGCGCTGCCGGTTGGTCCAGTACGCGGCCGGGATGTACCTGTCGTCGGTCGTGTTGGTGACCATATTCCAGCGGGCGAACCACAGGTTGTCCGGCCGGGTGTACGCGGTGTCGTTGTAGGCGCTCGACAGGTCGACCCCACCGGACGCGGCACCGACGTACGCCCCGCCGACGTAGCCACGGGTGTTCAGCTCCAGGGTCCAGCCGCTCAGGTACGACAGCACGGCAGCCTTGCAGGAGGCGGTCGAGGTGTACGCCTCGATGTCGCTGTAGATCGCGCTGCGCTGGGCGAACCCGAGTGCCTGTGCGGAGCTGACCGCGTTGGCTGCGGCGGTCCGGCCCTGGGCTCGCGCGGTGGCCGGGTCGGCGGACATCTTCTTCTCCGCCGAGTACGGGCCGCACGGTGCCTGCAGGCCGACGTCGATCAGCAGGAACTGCCAGCCCTTCGCCGCGTTGGTGCTGACCCACGACGGAGTCAGGTTCGGCTGGGCGCAGCCTCGGACGTTGCCGCTGATGTAGATGCCGACCGCCTTGTACCCGGAGTTCGGGTACAGCCAGGCGTCCATCGCCGACTGGCTCGGCGCGGCGCAGGTGTCGAAGGCGAAGCCGCCGAGCAGGCTGCCGGTCGCGACCACGGTCGGGGTCGCGGCGGTGGCCTTCGGCTGGGCCAGGCGGCTGGTCTTGGTGGTGACGCGGCCGGTGTCGAGGACCTGCCGTGCGGCGGTCGCTCCGCCGGGCGCGTAGTACGCGGTGGCCAGGACGCCGGCGTCCTCGATGCCGCGCTGCAGCTCGCCGTCGGTCGAGCGCGGTGCCTTGGTCAGCGGCTCCAGGACGAGGCCCCGGCTGCGGCCGACCAGGTGCGCCGGGCAGTCGGCCTGGGCCGTGCTGGTGCCGAGGTAGACGGCCGGCCGGTCGTACCGGACACATGCCGTCGGGTCCTTCGCCAGGTCGACCACCGGCCAGTCGGCGGGCACGGTCACCTGGTAACCACGGTACGAGACCGTCTGCTCACTCACGGCTTGCGCAGGGAGTACCCCCGTCGCAAGAACCGCTACGGGTAGGGCAACTTTCCACAGCCTCACAAGCAATCTCCTCACAGCTCCGAAGCGGCCGAGCGTGAGTATTTCACCGCCGGCCGCCCCGGCGCTTGAGTATTGCTACTTACTGCAAAGGCCAGGTGCGCAGAAGGATTTCCCTCGACCCGGCCGAAGCGGCCGCCGATCGCTTCCGGCCGGCCGCGAACAGGCGCAAAATCTCGGCACCTGGCCGCCCGCCCTTGCGGCCCGACCCACAGGAGCGCAGGAATGCGACCTCTCATCACCCGTCCCCGTGTGCTGGCCGTTCTGCTCGCCGGGACCGCGCTCGCCTTCAGCCCGCTCGGCGGCCAGGCGACCGCCAAACTGCCCGCGGATCAGCTGACCAACCCGTGCTTCGCCCCGGCCGGCGCCGCCGCCAAGGGCGGTCGCGCCGCCGACCACCGCGACATCAGTGCGGCCGAACAGAAGGCGATCGAGGCCCGGACCGCGCAGCTGCTGCAGGCCAAGGCGGCCCGCGGCATCGGCGTACCGAAGGGCGCACTCGCGGCCGCGAACGTCCCGGTCTACGTGCACGTGATGCGCGACGCGGCCGGCAACGGCGACGTCACCGACACCCAGATCGCGCAGCAGCTCCAGGTGCTGAACAAGACCTTCGGCGGCCAGGAGTCGGCGCAGGCGGCGAACACCGGCTTCACCTTCAGCCTGGCCGGCACCTACCGGTACAACAACAACCAGTGGCACAAGGACAAACAGTCCAGCTCGTACCGCAAGCAGACCCGCAAGGGCGGCGCGAACGCGCTGAACATCTGGCTGGTCGACTTCGGCTACCTCGGCATCGCCACCTTCCCGTGGGACTACGCGAAGAACCCGGGTATCGACGGCATCCGGGTGCAGTACACGTCGTTGCCGGGCGGCTCGGCGACGAACTACAACCTCGGCGAGACCGCGACCCACGAGGCCGGCCACTGGTTCGGGCTCTACCACACCTTCCAGGGCGGCTGTACGACGACGAACGACGAGGTCGCCGACACCCCGGCCCAGAGCAGCCCGACCAACGGCTGCCCGACCGGCCGCGACTCCTGCACGCTGCCGGGCCTGGACCCGATCCACAACTACATGGACTACTCCTACGACTCCTGCTACAACCAGTTCACCCCGAACCAGAGCACCCGCATCAGCACCATGTGGACCGCCTACCGCGCCTGACGAAGTAGCCGGCCCGGCTCACGCCGGGCCGGTTTTCGCTGCCGCTCACCGAATCAGACCAGGACGCGATCCCCCGGCCGGACGATGCGCAACCACCGGCAGTCGTACGGTCCGAGTTCGACCCGCAGCAGCCCGTCCGGAGCGACCTCGAGCGTCCCCGTCCGGAGCAGGTCGGCCGCTCGGACGCCGATGCCGCTCCCCGCGACCGCGAGGGTGACCGAGGCGGGCCGGTCGGAGAAGTTGTGCACCGTGATCACGCTGCCCCCTTCGTGGTCGGACCGATGGGCGAAGACCGACGCGGACTCGTGCTCGAGGATCGTGCAGGTGCCCCAGGACAGTTCAGGCGTTTCGCGGTAGCGCCGGACGAGCAGCTTCATCCAGCTCAGCAGCGAGTCGGAGTCGTGCCGTTGCGCGGCGACGTTGACCCACTCGGGAGAGAACTCCCCCTCGACCACGGGTGCGGCCAGCTGGTCCTTGTCGGCGATCGAGAAGCCGCCGTTCACGTCGTTCGTCCACTGCATGGGTGTCCGGACCGCGTTCCGGCCCTCGGCGGCGAGGTTCTCGCCCATGCCGATCTCCTCGCCGTAGAACAGCACCGGCGTCCCCGGCAGCGAGAACAACAGGCTGTAGACCATTCGCAGCCGGCGCTGGTCGTTCCCCAGCATCGTCGGCAGCCGGCGGCGCAGTCCTCGCCCGTAGAGCTGCATGGTCTCCTCCGGACCGAAGGCCCGGAAGACCTCCGCGCGCTCGGCGTCGGTCAGCTTGTCCAGGGTCAGCTCGTCGTGGTTGCGGACGAACGTCCCCCACTGCGCTTCCTCCGGCGGTGCCGGCCGCTCCCGCAGCGCCTTCACCAGGTCGGCGGGGTCCTTCCGCGCCAGTGCCAGGTACAGCATCTGCATGCCGATGAAGTCGAAGCACATCGTCAGCTCGTCGCCGTCCTCGTCCCCGAAGAACCGCCGGGTCTCCTGGTACGGCAGGTTGACCTCGCCGAGCAGGATCGCGGATCCACTGCGCCGGTTCAGGAACGCGCGCAGGTCGCGCAGGTAGTCGTGCGGATCCGGCAACTCCGCCGCGTCGGCCGCGCCGGCGGTGTCCAGCAGGAACGGCACCGCGTCCACCCGGAATCCCGACAGGCCGAGCCGCAGCCAGAAACCCAGTACGCGCAGGATCTCCTCGCGCACCGCCGGGTTGGTGATGTCCAGGTCCGGCTGGTGCTTGTAGAACCGGTGCAGGTAGTACTGCCCCGCCTGCTCGTCGTACTGCCACAGACTGGTCTCCTGGTCGGGGAACACGACGCCCTGGTCGCCACCCGGCGGCGGTTCGTCCCGCCACACGTACCAGTCCCGGTACGGCGAATCTCGGGACGCGCGTGCACTGCGGAACCACGGGTGCTGGTCCGACGTGTGGTTCACCACCAGGTCCGCGATCACCCGCATCCCGCGGTCCTGCGCCACGGTGATCAGTTCGACCAGGTCACCGTGCGTCCCGAGGCGCGGGTCGACACCGTAGAAGTCGGTGATGTCGTACCCGTCGTCGCGGTCCGGGGTCGGGTAGAAGGGCATCAGCCACAAGAGGTCACGCCCAGTTCGGCGAGGTGGTCGATCCGCTGTGCCAGTCCGCGCAGGTCGCCGCGGCCGTCGCCGTCGGTGTCGAAGAAGGTCTCCACGTCGAGGCAGTAGACAACCGCGTTCTTCCACCACACGTCGGCGGTCTCGGTGAGTCTCACGGGCGGGTCACCTCCAGTCGCGGCAGGACCTTGCTGCCGAACACCTCGACGAACTCGGCCTGCTCCCGGCCGACGTGGTGCAGGTAGATCGCATCGAAGCCGAGCGCGGCGTACTCGTCGAGCCAGGCGGCGTGCTGTCCCGGATCCGCGGAGATCCGGACGGTCCGGTGCATCGCCTCGGGCGGAACGTGCTGTGCGGCCAGGTCGAACGACTCGACCGTGTCGGTGTCCCAGCACATCGGCGGCGCGAACACTTTCGTACGCCACTGGTCGTGGGCGATCCGCACCGCGTCCCGCTCGTCGGCCGCGTAGCTGAGGTGCACCTGCAGGCAGACCTTGCCCCGCCCACCGGCCTCCCGGTACGCCGCGATCATCCGGCGCAGGTGGTCGTGATCGGCGTTGACGGTGATCAGTCCATCGGCCCAGCCGGCACACCATTGCGCGGTCTGTTCGGACACTGCGGCGCCGAGGAGCGCGGGCGGTTCGCCGGGCCGGGTCCAGACCCGTGCGCGATCCACGGTGACCAGGCCGTCGTGGCTCACTTCCTCGCCCCGCAAGAGTTTCCGGATCACCTCGACGGACTCCAGCAGCCGCTCGGTCCGCACCTGCTTGCGCGGCCAGGGGGCGCCGGTGATGTGTTCGTTGCTCGCCTCGCCGGTACCGAGCGCGGCCCAGAACCGGCCGGGGTACATCGCGCCGAGGGTCCCGATCGCCTGCGCCACGATCGCCGGGTGGTACCGCTGACCGGGCGCGTTCACCACCCCGAACGTCAGCCCGGTGGCCTGCAGAGCGGCACCGAGCCAGGACCAGGCGAACCCGGACTCACCCTGCCGTGTACTCCACGGACTGAAGTGGTCCGAACACATCGCCGCGGTGAACCCTGCCTGCTCGGCCAGGACGACCGCCTGCAGCAGGTCGGCGGGCGGGACCTGTTCGTGCGAGGCGTGGAAGCCGTAAACGGTCATGGGTTCTCGTTCCCGCGGCCCCAGGTTCCTACACCCGGGAACCGCTTCGCTCGGGGTGGTCGGAGGTGCGGCGTTCGCTGGATTGGGTACAGCGCACGCGAGCAGTGCCCGCTCGGACCGACGCCGCAGTCACCCGGTCTGTGCGACGGGTGGGCGCGCCGCGGAGGTGGGACTTGGGGATCGCGCTGGCTCTGCTGTCTGCCCTCTCGTTCGGTCTGTCGGACTTCGCCGCGGGGTTGGCGGCCCGGCGCCTGCACAGCGCGGTCGTGGTGTTCGTCGGTCAGCTCTGCGGGGTCACGTTGACCCTCGGGGCGGCGTTCTTCGTCGCCGCGCCCGGGGTTTCCGGGGAGGCGCTGGCCTGGGGCGCGTTGTCGGGGATCGGGACCGGCCTGGGCGCCGCTTTCCTGTTCCAGGCGATGGCGGTCGGCCGGTTCAGCGTGGTGGTCCCGCTCAGCGATGTCGCCGGTGTCGCGATCCCGGTCCTGCTCGGTGTCACGCTGCTCGGCGACCGGATCGGCGTGGCTGCCTGGTGTGGGTTCGCTGCCGCCGTTCCTGCCCTCTGGTTGATGACGAGCAGCGGCGGACCGCGTGGTGGCTCCACCGACGGCGCCCGCTGGGCGCTGCTGTCGGGAGCCGCTTTCGCCTTGCAGTACGTCGCTCTGGCGCGCGCTGACGAAGCCGCCGGTCTCTGGCCGCTCGTCCTGAACCGGATCGTCGCCGTCCTGACGGTCGCACCGCTGGCCGTTCGGCGGGAACGCTTGCGGATGCGGGGCCGGACCGCGGTGCTGGCGCTGGCGTCCGGTGTCCTGGGCACGACGGCGATCGCCGCCTATCTGCTCTCGACCAGGCTGGAGGCGCTGTCGATCAGCGTCGTCCTCACCTCGCTGTACCCCGCGGTCCCGGTGCTGCTCGGCCTCACCTTCCTGCACGAACGACTCACCCGCCGCCAGGTCGCCGGCCTCGCCTGCGCGACGGCGACCGTCCTGCTGATCTCACTCTGAGTACGGGCGACCCCGGCGCTGGTGGTCTCAACGCCGGGGCCTGGGAAGCCCAAGCCCTCGAGAACCCGTCTTCCTTGACCGCTCGGTGCCCCTCGCCCAGCGGCTTCATGCACCCTTGCGGGCGCGTCGGGCCAGCACGTGACTTCCGTCGCAGAGGGGCTTCAGCGCGGACTTTCCACACCGGCAGAGCGCGATCGTTCCACGGTGCGGATCGATCGGATTCCCCTGCTCGTCCAGCAGTTCGAAGTCGCCCCGGACGAGCAGCGGTCCGTCGGGATACGCACGAATCACGGTCTCGGTCATACCCGGCCGGTACCCGCTCGCATGTGTCCGGGTACCGGGGGCGGCGTCGAGGAGCGAGGGAGTCCTGATGTATCTGCCACCACCACGGGGGCCGCTCAGCGAGTGGCTGATCGACCACCTGCACGGTCACCGCACCCCAGCACCACCCGTCGACCGCGGTTGGGACGACGAGGATCTTCAGCTCGCCTTGTGGTGCTGCAACGAACTGCACTACCGCGGTTTCGCCGACGCCCCGCCGGACGCGGAGTGGAACCCGGAGACGATCGCGTTCCGGGCCGAGCTCGAACGCCCCTGGTCCGGCTGGTTGCGCACCACCTGCCGGCCCGAGGTCACCACCGAACCCCCGTCGGTCCAGCTGCGCCGGCTGATCGATGCCGACGACGGGCCGCCGCTGGCGGCGTACCTGCACCGGCACGCGAGTCTGGACCAGTTCCGCGAGTTCGTGCTGAACCGCTCGGTCTACCAGCTCAAGGAGGCCGATCCGCACAGCTACGGCATCCCGCGGCTCGACGGTGCCGCGAAGGCAGCGCTGGTGGAGATCCAGGCCGACGAGTACGGCGGCGGGCGGCCGGAACGGATGCACGCGGAGCTGTTCCGGACCACGATGCGCTGGCTGGATCTCGACGACAGCTACGGGTACTACGTCGCCGACGTACCGGCGGTCACGCTCGCCCTGTCGAACGTGATGTCGCTGTTCGCCCTGCACAGCCGGTGGACCGGCGCCCTGCTCGGCCACCTCGCGGCCCTGGAGATGACGTCGACCGTCCCCAACCGCCGGTACGCCGCGGGCGCTGCGCGACTCGGCGCCGATGCGGACCAGGCGCGGTACTTCACCGAACACGTGGAGGCGGACGCCGTCCACGAGCAGATCGCGGCGCACGACCTGTGCGACACCTTCGCCGCGGATCACCCGGACGCGGTCGCCGACATCCTCTTCGGAGCCCGCAGTTCGCTCCTGCTGGACAGCCTCGTCGCCGAGCATCTGCTCGGCCGGTGGGGCGTCCTGCAGGAACGCCAGGCCGCGGGCTGACCAGTCGCCTCCCGCAACCAAGTGGGTACGGGAGTAAGTTCGACGCATGCTGAAGCGCGTCGCGATTCTTGCCGCCGTTGCCGGGTTGGGTGCCGTGGGCACCGTTGTGGGATCGGCGCAGACCCGGTCGGCGGACGCGATCGTCGGGGGCACGCTGACCAGTACGTCGGAGGCGCCGTGGGCGATCGCGTTGGTCAGTTCGGAGGCACCGGGGCCGAACGGGCGATGGTGCGGCGGCACGCTGGTCAGTCCGACCAAGGTGATCACGGCCGCGCACTGTGTGGTCCGGCCGGCCGCCAGCTACACCGCGGTCCAGGGCCGCGACGACCTGAGCGACGCCGGGACCGGGCAGACCTCGGCGATCAGCCGCGCCTGGGTCCATCCCGGGTACACCACCAAGGAACACCGCAACGACTTCGCCGTCCTCACCCTGGCCCGGCCGTTCACCGGGGTGCCGACGTTGCGGCTCGAGACGGACCCGAAGGCCGATCGCCAGGGTGCCGTCCCGGTCGTCTACGGCTGGGGTGACACGCAGGACACGGGTCCCGGCGACACCCTGCAGAAGCTCGCTGTCCCGGTGCTCGGCGACGCGACCTGCCTGGCCAACAAGGAGTACGTCAGCAACGGGTACACGGCTGTCAACAACATCTGCGCCGGGTACCCCGAGGGCGGATCCGACGCCTGCCAAGGCGATTCGGGTGGTCCGCTGGTCCTCGACAACCGGCTGCTCGGCACCGTCTCCTGGGGCAAGGGCTGCGCGGACCGCGGCTTCCCGGGCGTGTACGCCGAGATCGCCGGCGCCGCACCGACCCTGCAACGGCAGCTGCGTTGAACCTTCCCACCCGTCGCCGACGGATCTAGAGTCGTACCGCCTGGGGGACCGCCAATTGCCAGGGGGAACCATGCGTTGGAGCAAGCCGGTTCAGGTGATCACGGTCGTACTCGCACTCGGTGCGGCGATGGGAGGCGCGCCCGCCGACGCCCGGCCGGCGCCGGAGAACTGCGTCGAGTCGGACGCCGCCGGCCGAGGTGGTCCACGGGAACCCGGTCTGGACCAGGTGCACGAGGACCTTCCCGCGGCCGCCAAGGGCAAGGCGGCCAAGACCTTCCACCAGACCGTGCCCGTCTGGATCCACGTGATCACCGACGGACCGACCGGCGCCCTGACCAGTCCCCAGATCGCGGACCAGATCGCCGTACTGAACAACACCTTCGCCGGGGGTGAGGGCGGTGCGCGGACCGGCTTCTCGTTCCGGCTGGCCGGTGTGACCCGGACCGACAACGCGGCCTGGTTCTACGCCAACCCCGGTGGGACGAACGAGAACTCGATGAAGCGGACCCTGCGCCGGGGCGGACCGGAGACGCTGAACTTCTACTCGACCACGGCCGGCGACTACCTCGGCTGGGCCTACCTGCCCGACATCGTCACCAAGCCGGGCAAGGCCTACCTCGACGGCGTCGTGATCGACTGGGAGTCCATCCCGGGCACCTCGTCCACCTACGCCGGCCGGTACGACCAGGGCGAGACCGCGACGCACGAGGTCGGGCACTGGCTCAACCTCGAGCACACCTTCTACGGCGGCTGCAACGCCAAGGGCGACTTCGTGGCCGACACTCCCGCGGAGAAGGAACCGACCAGCGGCTGCCCGGCCGGCAAGGACACCTGCACGGCGCCAGGGCTCGACCCGATCCACAACTACATGGACTACTCCTACGACAGCTGCTACACGCAGTTCACGCCCGGCCAGGCGCAGCGGATGGCCGACGCGGCACTGCTGTACCGACCGGTCGGCTGAAGTCGTCACTCCGTAACATCCGGCCGGTTTTCGCCGTCGGCAGCACACAAATCCGACACTGCGCGGAAACAGCATGTCATTACCTTCCTGATCAGCAATCTGGCTGCTCAGTGAGGGAGATGGCATGGCCCAGACCAGAAGGCAGTTCCTCCAGCAGGTCGGCATCACCGGTGGAGCGGGGGTGATGTACTCCGCGATGGGCGCGCTCGGTCTGACCGGCGCGGCCGGCACCCCCGCGTACGCCGCGCCGTCGCGGTCCGAGCTCGACGGCCGCGGCCGCAAGCACGTGGTGATCCTCGGCGCCGGCATCGCCGGCCTGACGTCGGCGTACGAGCTCGGCAAGGCCGGGTACAAGGTGACGCTGCTGGAAGCCCGGAAGCGCCCGGGCGGACGGAACTGGACGGTCCGCGGGGGAACGCAGGAGACCGACCTGCACGGCACCACCCAGCGGGCGAGGTTCTCGCCCGGGCAGTACATGAACGCCGGCCCCGGCCGGATTCCGCAGCACCACGTGACGCTCGACTACTGCCGCGAACTCGGCGTCCCGATCGAGCCGTTCGTCAACCAGAACGCGGACGGCTACCTCTATCGCGAAGGCACCACAGCCCTGTCCAACAAGGCGATCCGGCACCGGACCGCCAAGGCCGACGTGTACGGGTACGTGTCCGAGTTGTTGGCCAAGGCAACGGATCAGGGCGCGCTGGACTCGGTGCTGACCGGGACCGACAAGGACGCGCTGATCAGCTTCCTGCGCAGCTTCGGCGCGATCGGCACCAAGGCGGACGGCTACCGGTACACCGGGACCGGCGGGCGGCGCGGGTACGAGGTCGAACCTGGCGCCGGGCTCGAGGGTGGGACCACCGCGACGCCGTACGCGCTGAGCGACGTGCTCGCCAGCGGGGTCGGGAACTACTTCTCGTTCGAGTTCGGCTGGGACCAGGCGATGATGATGTTCCAGCCGGTCGGCGGGATGGACCGGATCCCGTACGCGTTCGAGAAGGCGATCGGGCGGGACAAGTTCGTCTACGGCGCGCAGGTGCTCGGGCTGCGGAACACCACCGAAGGCGTCACGGTCACCTACAGCACCGGATCCCGGCCGCGCGAGGTCAAGGCCGACTTCGCGATCTGCGGACTGCCCCCGCACATCGCGGCGACGATCCCGTCGAACCTGCCGGCCGACATCGTCACCGCCCTCCAGTACGCGCGGCCGACGAACGCGGGCAAGATCGGCATCGAGTACTCGCGGCGCTGGTGGGAGCTGGACCACCGGATCTACGGCGGCATCACCAACAGCAACCTCGACCTGGGCAACACCTGGTACCCGTCGTCGGGGTTCCACGGCGAGCGCGGCACCGTGATCGGGTACTACAACACCGGCGCCAACGCCACCGCGTACGGCGCCCTGGCTCCGGCCGCGCGCCTGGATCGGGCCCTGGCCCAGGGCGCGAAGATCCACGGCGACGTGTATCGCAAGGACGTGGCGGCCTCGTTCTCGGTGGACTGGGCCGGCACCGAGTACTCGCGCGGCGCGTGGGTCGGCTGGCCGTCCCAGACCGACGGCGTCTACGCCAAGCTGCTCGATGCCACCGGCAACATCTACTTCGCCGGCGACCACCTCAGCCACGCCATCGCCTGGCAACACGGCGCGATGGTCTCCGCCCGTGCCACCGTGACCGCCCTCCACCAGAGAGTGACCAGCCGATGAAACGCAAACTCCTCGCCGGACTCGCCGTCGTCGCCGTCTCCTTCACCGCCGGGACCGCGACCGCGGCCGGTTGGTGGGACAAGCCGAAGCCGCCCCGTCCCGGCACCGTCGCCCCTGTTCTCCCGGCGGGCCAGGCGAACCCGATGATCGCCAACGGCGTCGGCATCGGAGCCAACACGGCGTACTACAAGACGTCCGGCCTCGGCCCGAGCGCCCTGAACACCGGCGCCCCGGGCGAGGCGGCGTACATCGACACCGCGGTCTTCCCCGGCGGCACGCTGCCCGCGGGCGTCACGATCACCGAGGCGCAAGGGATCAACGTGCTCCGCCGGATCGGCGAGAACCTGCAGGCGGCCGGGCTGTCCTACGACGACGTCTACACGATGCGCGTCTTCCTGCAGAACCCGGCCGGCGCCGCCACCGCCGACTTCGCCGGCTGGAACCGCGCGTACCGTCAGTACTTCGCGAACACCGACCTGACCACCGGCAAGTTCGTCCCCGTTCCGCTCGGGACCGCGGCCCCCGCGAAACCGTTCGTGGTGAACAAGGCCAGGCCGTCCCGCTTCGCCTTGGAGATCGAGAACCTCCCGGTCAACGGCTGGCTCGTCGAGGTGGAGGTGGACGCCGCGTACCCCACCCGCTGACGCCTCCCGCAGGCCCTGGTCCACCCGGGATCAGGGCCTGCGGCATCGACAGCCACCCCCGCGAGTGCGACGCTGACAGAAGGACCGGGTCGGTGGACCTGGTCCTCGGGGGAGGTTCCGATGAACGATCAACGCGGGGGCGCACCGGTCGGACCGGCCGAACTGGCGAAACGTCCCAAGGTGAAGGCGGACAGCGACCGCGCGGCGACCAGGGCACCGCTACTGGATGTCTCGCTGAAGAACCTGGACGACTTCACCGTCAGCAGCGCGGGCGGGCGGCTCCGGGTGGAGGCGACCGTCGACGCGCGGGGGCTCGACCGGCATCGGCGGTACGACACCATCCCGGTCACGCGGCTGCGCAAGAAGGACCTCGATCCCGAGCTGGGGACGAAGGAGCTGGACGGCCTCGTCCCGGGCGGCGTACCGACGGCGTTCCTGCCACGGCGCGCTCGTCCGACGCATCGGCTGCCACCTGGTCAGGGCAAGGACCTCGACCAGGGCGGCACGATCTTCGGCACCGACGACCGGTACCTGTTCGACGACCTCTCCTTCCCCTGGCGCACGACCGGGAAGGTCCGCACCGTGGGCCATTGGGGATCCGGGGTGACGATCGGTCCGCGGCACGTCCTGACCGCGAGCCACGTGATCAACTGGACCGGCGGCGAGGACGACGGCGTCGCCTGGGTGACCTTCACCCCCGGGTACTTCGACGGCAAGGGCCCGTGGGGCGAGATCGAGGCCACCCGGGTCATCTACTGGATCCAGGCCCCCGGGCAACTCTCCGACGACCAGACCGCCTTCGACTACGTGGTCCTGGTGATGGCGGAACGCATCGGCGAGGTGGTCGGCTACCCGGGGTACCGGACGTACGACAAGGACTGGAACGACAAGGAGCTCTGGCAGTACATCGGCTACCCGGGCGAGCTCTCGAGTGGCGAACGACCCGCGTTCCAGGGCGACGGCGTCGTCTCCTCGGTCGGCCAGGAGCGCACCAGCGGCCAGACCGGCTACGTGCTCGGCCACTTCAACGAGTTCACCCCGGGCCAGTCCGGCGGGATCTCCTGGGGGTGGTGGGGTGACGAGCCCTGGCCCCGGGTCATCGGCGTCGGCAGCACCATCGGCAGTACGGCGGTGCAGACTCCCAGCGGGACCACGACCGGCGACAACGAGTACGGAGGCGGCCCGGCCCTCAGCTCGCTGATCACCTGGGCCCGTACGAACTACCCCTGACAGGGCGGCCCGGTGGGAGACTGGGGGCATGAGCGAACCGGTACGGGTGATCAAGGCCGGCGCGTTGGTGGCAGCGGATCCGACGCCCGGGATGTTCCGGACGCGAGCCTTCGAGCTGCCGCTGCTGTGGGCCGGTCAGGTGGTGACCGAGCCCGGGGCCATCTCCGGCTGGCATCACCACGACCGCAACGAGAGCAGCCTGTACATCGTCTCCGGCGTCCTGCGGCTGGAGTTCGAAGGCAGCGACGAGTACCTCGACGCCGTGGCCGGCGACTTCGTCCACGTGCCGTCGTTCACCATCCACCGCGAGAGCAACCCCAGCTCCAAGCCGTCTCTCGCGATCATCGCGCGCGCCGGCGGCGGCATCCCCACCGTGAACGTAGCTGACCCGAGAAGCACCTCCCGTGACTAAGCTGCACCCTGGTTTCCGCAGACAAGTCTGGGAGGGCAGGATGCACGAACCGGAAGCGGCGCGGCGCGTCCGCCCTCACGTCGCCCGCGCGGTGGCTCTGACCAAGCATGTTCTGCTGGAGTTCGACGGGGTGATGTTCGACGTCGAGACCGCCCTGGGGCCGTGGGGGCGCGAGAACGCGATCGGCGACTTCCTGCGAAGCCGACCGTACTTCCCGCGACCGATCATGCTGGGCGCCTACGGCCCGGAGCACATGCTCGGGTTCATCGCCGAACACAAGCCCGAGTACGCCGCCGAGGCGGAGCAGGCTTTGGAGCATCGCGAACTGGACGCCGCGCTGACCTCGCGACCGGCCGACGGCCTCCGTCAACTGCTCGCCGCTTGCGCGGCCACCGGACGCACCGTCGCGGTCATCAGCGACCTCGCCGAAGACGTGGTCACCACCGTCGTGCGTTCGAACGAGCTCAGCTTGCATGTCAACGCGATCTCGGCCCGGCAGGGGTTCGACCTGGCCGGCTTCCGTTCCGGGCATGCCGCCCACCGCGCGGCGGAGCTTCTCGGCGTACCGATCGAGGCGTGCCTGTTCGTCGGCGGACGGTCGGCCAGGATCTCCTCCGCGCGGGAAGCCGGCGCCGTCGGACTCGGCTGCGAGTGCGGCCGCGAGCCACGCAAGCACCTGGCGAGCCCCGAGATCCCCGTGGTCCCGAACCTCGCGACTCTGACGAAGGCGCTGCTGAGCACTCCTCGCCCCTGACCTCCTCAGCAGCTGACGAATCGAGCGGCGGCGCCGATCGGCTCAACGCTGCCGCTCGACAAGCCACCTAGGGCATGCGTTCGTAGGCCGGGAGGGTGAGGAAGTCGGCGTACTCGTCGGCGATGGCGACTTCCAGGAAGGTCTCGCGGGCTGCTTGGTAGCGGGCCGGGTCGCCGTCGAGCTTGGCGATCTCCTCGTCGGCGAGTTCGGTGACCAGCTCGGTGGTGACGGTCCGGCCGGTGTCCAGGACCACGGCGTTCTGCCGCCACTGCCAGATCTGCGAGCGGGAGATCTCGGCGGTGGCCGCGTCCTCCATCAGGTTGAAGATGCCGACTGCACCCGTCCCTTCCAGCCAGGCGGTGAGGTACTGGACGGCGACGCTGATGTTGTTCCGCAGACCGGCCTCGGTCACCTCGCCCGGGGTCGCGGCGACGTCGAGGAGCTGGTCCGCGGTGACCTGGACGTCCTCGCGGAGCTTGCCGAGCTGGTTGGGCTCGTCACCGAGCACCTCGTCGAAGACGCGCCGGCAGGTGTCGACCATGCCCGGGTGCGCGACCCACGATCCGTCGAACCCGTCCCCGGCCTCGCGGCGCTTGTCGGCCTCCACCTTCGCGAACGCCTGCTCGTTGACGGCCGGGTCCTTGCTCGGGATGAACGCCGCCATCCCGCCGATCGCGTGCGCGCCGCGCTGGTGACACGTCCGGACCAGGAGCTCGGTGTACGCGCGCATGAACGGGACCGTCATGGTGACCGAGTTCCGGTCCGGGAGCTGGAAGTCGGCGCCGCGGGTCCGGTACGTCTTGATCACGCTGAACATGAAGTCCCAGCGGCCCGCGTTCAGTCCGGCCGAGTGCTCGCGCAGTTCGTAGAGGATCTCCTCCATCTCGAACGCGGCCGGGAACGTCTCGATCAGCACGGTGGCCCGGATCGTGCCGCGCGGGATGCCCAGGAAGTCCTGGGCCAGCACGAACGCGTCGTTCCACAGCCGCGCCTCCAGGTGCGACTCCATCTTCGGCAGATAGAAGTACGGCCCCTGGCCGCGATCCAGCTGGCGCTGCCCGGAAGCGACCAGGTACAGGGCGAAGTCGACGAGGGCACCCGAGGTCCGCTCGCCGTCGACCAGGATGTGCTTCTCCGGTAGGTGCCAGCCGCGCGGCCGGACCACGATCGTGGCCAGCTCGTCGTCCGGCTTCAGCGTGTACGCCTTGCCGGCCTCGCTGGTGAAGTCGATCGACCGGGTGATCGCGTCGAGCAGGTTGAGCTGGCCGCCGACGACGTTCTCCCACAGCGGGGTGTTGGCGTCCTCGTGATCGGCCAGCCACACCTTCGCGCCCGAGTTCAGCGCGTTGATCGTCATCTTCCGGTCGGTCGGCCCGGTGATCTCCACCCGCCGGTCGACCAGTCCCGGCGCGGGCGCGGCGACCCGCCAGTCCGGGTCCTCGCGCACCGCCGCCGTCTCGGCCAGGAACCCGAGCGACCCACCGGCCGCGATTTCCTCCACCCGCGCCCGCCGCCGCTCCAGCAACGCGAGCCGGCGCTGGTTCAGCTCCCGGTGCAGCAGCCCGATCAGCTCGAGCGCCCGCTCGGACAGGATCTCGTCGTACCGCTCGTGCAAAGGTCCGGTGACCTCGACTGCCACAGGTTGCTCCCTCTAGTCGATGACCAGTAGTTCGTGATCGGTGATTCGGGTTACCTCGACCGTAATCCAGCCGTCCTCACCGGACACGGCGGCCTCCCTGGGTCATCGCACGAGGTCAACGGCGAACCATGAGACTCTGTGGTCCGGAACGAGCGGAGGAGGGGTGATGGGGGAGCGACCACCCACCAGCCGGGACCTGGCGCGGCTGGCCGGAGTGTCCCAGGCGACGGTCTCCCGGGTCCTCACGAACAACCCCCGGGTCAGCCCGGACACCCGGGCCCGGGTGCTGCAGGTGCTGGCCGAGACGAACTACACCCCGAACGCGCTGGCCCGGGCGATGAAGACCGGCCGGACCGACACCATCGGCGTCTTCATGACCCGGGTGACCAGCCCGTTCCACGCCGCGCTACTGGACGAGATCGGCCGCCGGCTGAGCGAGGCCGGGCTGCACATGATCCTGTGGAACATCGAGCACGACCCGGAGGAGTCGGTCGCCGAGGTGGTCCAGCAGCGCCTGGTCGACGGCTTCATCCTCACCTCGGCCACCTACGACTCCCGGCTGCACGCGGCCGCGGTCGCCTCCGGTACGCCGACCGTCCTGCTGCACCGCGGCATCGACGGGCTCGACTGCGACCAGGTGGTCGGCGACAACTGGCAGGGCGCGTACGACGCCGGCCGGTACCTGGTCGAGGCGGGCCACCGCGACATCGGCCTGGTCACCCTGGCCCACACCGGCAACACCTCCCGCGACCGCGACCTCGGGTTCCGGGCCGCGCTGGACGACGCGGGCGTGAAGATCAAGACCAGCAACGTGGTCACCACCGGCGTCGGCCACGCGGACGGGCACGCGGCGGCGCAGAAGCTGCTGTCCCGGGCGAAACCGCCGACCGCGATCTACACCGTCACCGACCTGCTCGCCTTCGGTCTCCTCGACGGCGCCCGGGCCCGCGGCGTCCAAGTCCCCGACGACGTCTGGCTGATCGGCTTCGACAACACCGACCTCGCGTCATGGGAAGCCTTCGACCTGACCACCGTGGACCAGCCGGTCCACGCCATCGTCGAAGCCGGCCTCACCCTCCTCCGCCAACGAATCGCCGACCCGGCCCGTCCGACCACCACCCAACTCCTCCCCTGCCCCCTCGTCATCAGAGGCTCCACCGCCAACACTCCCGCAAAACCCACTGGCAAGAAGTCGAGAACCCGCACAGACTGAGCGAATGCCCCCGGCCGCCACGACCCCACCATCGACCACTCCGCGGACGTTGCTAGTGAACGCGGACGACTTCGGGATCTACCCGCAGGCGAATCCTGCCGTAGTAGATGCCTTTGACAACGGACTCGTCGCCTCCTGCAGTGTGATGACCCCGAGCCCTGGTGCACCGGATGCCCTGCGGATCCTCGCCGATCGACCTGACGTTGCTTTTGGCATCCATCTCACACTGGTCGCCGATTTCCCCGACCAGCGGTGGAATCCACTCACCGACGGCCGCTCGCTGCTCGACGCCGGCGGACAACTTTTCACCCCGGACGACAAACAGCAACTTCTCGCCCAGGCCACGATCGATGACGTCGAAGCGGAGTTCCGGGCCCAGATCGAGCTCGTCCTCGCCGCCGGTCTCCGACCGACGCACGTCGACTGGCACTGCCTCGCCGACGGCGGTCGCCCGGCCCTCTTCGACCTCACCGTCGAACTCGCCGACGAGTACGGCCTCGCGGTCCGCGCCTGGCTCCCCGACTCCCGCCGCAAACTGGCCGGCCGCGGTCGCCCCACCGTCGACCACGACTTCCTGGACAGCTTCGCCGTCCCCCTCGACGACAAACCGCAGCACCTCGCTCGACGCCTCCGCGAGCTCGAACCGGGCCTCACCGAGTGGGCCGTCCACCCCGCGTTCGACCACCCCGACGACGGCGGCACCGGGGTACGGCAGTCCGACTACGACTTCCTCGTCTCGGCCGAGGCCCGCGAGATCGTCGAGGAAGAAGGCATCACGGTCATCGGCTGGGGCGACCTGCTTCAGGCCTGGGACTGAGCTCGCCAGTCGTCCTCGCGGATCGCGAAGAGGAGTTCGGTGATCCATTCGCCTTTGAAGAAGGCATTGTCGACGAAGCGGCCCTCCAGCGTCATTCCTAGCCGTTGCAGCAGGCCGGCGGAGGCTGCGTTCGCGTCGACGCAGATCCCGCAGATCCGGTGCAGCCCGAGGTCCTCGAAGCCCAGCCGCAGGACCGCCCGCGCCGCCTCGGCCGCGATTCCGCGCCCGTGGTAGTCGGTGTGCAGCGCGAACCCGATCTCGCCCTGCCGGTCGATGTCGCTCACCCACTTGAGCAGTACCTCGCCGATCACCGTCCTGGTCTCGCGCAGCTCGATCGCCAGGACGAGCCACTGCCCAGGCTCGGTCAGCGCGTCCCGGGCCAGCTTCGCCTCCAGCGCGATCCGGGTCTCCTCCCGATCGCGCACCGGCCAGGGCGTGTACCGGACCACCTCCGGCCGGGAGTGGAACGCGAACAGGTCGTCCAGGTCGTCGCGTCGATGCGGCCGCAGATCGAGCCGCTCCGTCCGGATCGGGTACTGCGGCCACAGTCCCCGCCGCTCGGTCCCGTCGCCGTCCACCGCGCGCATCGGTTCACCCCTCCGGTCGTCGGATGCTTCAGTTCGTCACCAAGGGCAGGACATCACGGAGCACGGCAGCGTGGTCGTCGGGGGACCTGAGTCCGAGGCCCATCGTGTTGACGCAGAAGTGGGTCGCACCCAGTTCGCGCCAGGCGTCGACGTACCCGGGCCAGTCCTTCTCCGGGACCTGGGCCAGGGTGAGCCGCGGTTCGATGCCGACGTCGGCGGGATCACGGCCGGCCTCCACGGCGTACGCGCGCAGGCGGTCGACGCTCGCCTTCGCCTTCTCGTCGGGCGGCACCTGCGGCATCCAGCCGTCGCCGATCCGGCCGGTCCGGCGCAGCACCGCGTCGGCGCCACCGCCGAACCAGATCGGGATCTGCCGGCCCGGCATCGGGTTCAGCCCGGCCTCCTCGATCTCGTGGAAGCGGCCCTGGTAGCTGATCACCGGGTCGGCCCAGAGCTTGCGCAACACGTCCACCTGCTCGGTCAGCCTGGCTCCGCGCCGCTCGAACGGGACGCCGAGCGCCTGGTACTCGACGTGGTTCCAGCCGATACCGACCCCGAGCCGGAGCCGGCCGCGGCTGAGTACGTCCACCTCGGCGGCCTGTTTCGCGACCAACGCGGTCTCGCGCTGCGGGAGGACGAGGACGCCGGTGACGAGTTCGAGGTGGTGGGTGATGGCGGCCAGGTACCCGAAGAGCACGAAGACCTCGTGGAACAAGGACTTGTCGGTGTACCCCTGCCAGCGGGGCCGGTTCGCGGGATCGGCGCCGAGCACGTGGTCGTACGCGAGCGCGTGGGTGTACCCGGCGCCCTCCACGGTCTCGACCCAGCCGCGGATCGCCGCCGGGTCACTGCCGATCTCGAGTTGCGGGAAGACGGCACCGATTCTCATCACGTGACTCCTCGGAGTAGGTCGACCAGTCCTTGCACGGCCAGCTCGAACGGCGCGTCGTCACCGGCCGCCCGGGCCAGCACGTACCCACCTTGCAGGACCGCGGCGACGGTGGCCGCGGTCCGGTCCGGGTCGAGCCGGTCCGGGTACTCCCCGTTTCGTTTGCCCTCGGCAATTATCTCGGCGAGCCGGGTCCGCAGCCAGGCGAAGGTGTCGGCGACCGGCGCGCGGAGTACCGGGTCGGCGAGCACGTCCGGGTCGGCGGTGAGGCGGCCGATCCGGCAGCCGCGAAGGACGTCGCGGTCGCGTGCGAGGTAGAGGGTGATCCGCTCGGTCGCGGTCCCGGGTCCGGCGAACTGCTCCTCGGCGGCGGCGCGCAGTTCGGTACCGGAGCGCTCGATCGCGGTCCTCGCCAGCTCGGCCTTGCCGCTGAAGTGGTGGTACATGCTGCCCTGGCCGGCGTCGGCGTCGCGCTGGATCGCCTTCGGGCTGGTGCCCACGTAGCCGCGTTCCCAGAGCAGCCGCTGGGTACTCCGGATCAACCGTTCCGCCGTCTCCACCCGATCGAGTGTACTCAGAGGTACAGCGCCGGGTTTGGCCTCGGTCCGGCCCGGGCCGCTAGTCTCGGACGCCATGAGCACCACCGTCGCCATCGCCGTGATCACCTTCCGGCGACCCGAGCTGCTCGCCGCCCTGCTGGAAAGCCTGCAGGCGCAGGAACTGCCCGGCGACGCGGGGTACTCCGTCCGGATCGTGGTGGTCGACAACGACGCCGAGGGATCGGCCGCGGACGTGATCGCGGCCTCCACCGGGCCGTACCCGATCGAGTCCGCGATCGAGGCGGAGCCGGGGATCCCGTTCGCCCGCGAGACCTCGGTCCAGCTCGCCTGGGACGACGACGCGCTGATCTTCGTCGACGACGACGAGGTGGCGCCGCCGGGCTGGCTCGCGACCCTGCTGGCCGCCTGGGAGCGGACCGGCGCCGACGTGGTGACCGGGCCGGTGAAGGGCACGCTGCCGCCCGGCGCGCCGGCCTGGAACCGGTACAGCGACGTGCACGACTCGACCGGCAAGCACGCGACCGGCGACGTGCTGAACAAGGCGTACACGAACAACACCCTCGTCGCGCAGCGCGTCTACCACGCGGTGACGCCGGCCTTCCATCCCGCGTTCCGCTACACCGGATCGAGCGACCTGCACTTCTTCCTGCGGGTGCACGCGGCCGGGTACAGGATCGTGTGGTGCGAGGAGGCGCTGATCACCGAGGACGTGCCGGCCTCGCGGACCACGCTGCGCTGGCTGTTCCGGCGCGCGTTCCGGTCCGGCAGCGGGGACAGCATCAGCCGGGTCCTGATCCGGCCGGGCGCGGCCAGCTACCTGAAGGCGCTGGCCTATGCTCTGGCGCGGATCGCCTCGGCCTTCGCGTACGGCCTCGGCGGCCTGGTCACCTTCCGGAAGACGTATCTGCTCAAGGCGGTCCGCCGGTTCTTCTCGGGCGTCGGCAGCCTGGCGGGCATAGTAGGGATCAACCATGACGAGTACCGGGAACGGCACGCACGACCAGAGCGTGGCGACGCTGTGCCAGGCGGTCTGGCAGGTGGAGAAGGAGCTGGATCTGCTGAGCTGGCGGATCCAGGGAGCGCACCCGTGGCCGATCATCCGGATGCGCGTCTTCCATGAGCTGACCCGGCGCAGCGGCATCCACGGCGAGCCGCACCCGGTCCGCCGGACCCGGTCCGACAAGGCCCGGCTGGTCGGCAAGCACGTCGCCGGGGTCGCCACCCGCAATCCGTTCCTGGCCACCGGCACGTACGACGCGCTGGTGGTGCCGCATCCGCGGAAACCGGGCGGTGTCGAGATCTACACCGACCGGTTGCGCGCGGAGCTCGGCCCGTCCGCGCTGGTGCTGGACTCCGGGATCAACGGCACCCCGCTGACCGGCAGCCGCAACCTGGACTTCTTCACCTCGGCGGCCGGCGCGATCCGGAGCCGGTCCGTGGACGCCAAGTGCGCGACGGTCGCGGACGCGCTGGAGGCACTGACCGGGGTCAAGGTCCCGATCGGCGCCCTGGTCGCCCGGGAGATCCCGAAGCACGTCCGGCTGCGCACGATCTACCGCGCGCTGCTGCGGCGCCACCGGATCAAGACCGTGTACGCCGTGGTCGCGTACTTCCACCAGCACCTCGTCGGGGCCGCGCGCGACCTGGGTATCCCGGTCGTCGAGCTGCAGCACGGCGCGATCAGCCCGTATCACCTCGGCTACAGCTACCCCGGCCGCCCGGCGGTACCGGACCAGCCGGACGAGCTGTGGTGCTTCGGCTCGTACTGGACGACGGTGGCCGAGCTGCCCGCGGGGATGGCGACGCGCGTGGTCGGCGCGCCGTACCTGCCACCGCCCGGCGCGAAGGACCCGGACCGCGTGGTCTTCCTCTCCCAGGGGACGATCGGGCCGTCGTTGCTGGAGTTCGCCGCCGACTTCGCGGCCGCGCGACCGGAGCTGGACGTGGTGTTCCGGTTGCACCCGAGCGAGCACCCGACCGACTACACCGTCCCCGCCGGGAGCAAGCTGCGGATCTCGGCCGGTCCGTCGGAGTCGACGCTCGATCTGCAGAGCACGGCCGCGTACCAGGTCGGCGTCTCCACGACCGCACTCTTCGAGGGCATGGCGACGGGCTGCCGGACCGCGGTCGCCGAACTGCCGGGCCACGAGTACCTGCAGCCCGTCGTGGATCGTGGGGATGCCCTGCTGGCCGCGGACGGCGCGTCGCTGGCCGCGAGGCTCGACGACGCGCCGGTCTGCGCGGACAGCACCGTGTACTACTCGCCGGACCAGCTCACCTCGGCCCTCAAGGCGTCCGCCCGATGAACCCGAGCAACCGGTCCTGAAGCGGGGCGTCCTCGGCGACGGGGACCTCCGGACCGAACACCTCCTCCCCCGGGCCGAATGCGCCCGGCGTCCGGAACTGCTCGATGAGCTCGGCCGGGAGCGCGGTCGTACTGCGCCACAACCGCTCGACGTCCTCGGGGTTCATCGTCTCGTCCTGCCCGGTGGCGCGGGCGAGGTCCCACCCGTGCAGGACGAGGTCGTCGCTGATCACCTGGTCGATGTTCGCCGCCGCGGTGAGCCGGCCGGCCGGTGTGTCCACCTCCTGGTTCGCGAGCTCGGCGTCGGCGAGCACCGCCTCGACCGCGGCCCGCGCCTGCTCGAAAGCGACCACGGGATCCTCCGCCACCGTGACCGGCCCCAGCGACCGCCCGACCGGCGTCAGCATGAATCCGTGCATCTCCACGATGTGCCCGACCACGTCCCGCGCCGACCACTTCGCACAAGGCGAAGCCCGCTCCCAATCCCCCGGCGCAACCCCAGCGACCTTCGCCCCGAAATCCGCCGCCCGCCGCCGATACCGCTCAGCAATCTCTTCCATGCCCTACCCTCCGAATCAACCACCGGCCTGAAGGTCAGAACATAACCCCGGCCCACTGCCGCCGCCCTGTCGCCAACCCCGACGCCACGACAGCAACCGCACACTGACAGCAGCTCGCGTACTCACCAACTGACCTCATCCGGCCACCGGACAGGACCGGAGCCTGCCAGCGCCTAATCTCCTCAGCATGAGGTGGCGTACTGGGGTCGTGGCTCTCACGGTATTGACAGTGGCCGGGTGCTCCGGCGAGGAGAAGGCCGCCGACCCTCCACCTCCACCGGTGACTACGCCTACCCCGACCCCCCTCCCGACGCCTTCCCTCACACCCCCGTCGAGACCCACGCCCCGGCCAACCGCACCGGCGGGCCCGTTGCGGGTGATCAAGGGCCGCCAGACCACCCCCGGCGCGCGGTTGCCGTTCGGCCGGAAGGCGATCGTCCCGATCCGGTACCGGAACTCGTTCACGAAGACCTTCACCGAAGGCGTGATCGGCGTCGCCCCCGGCCCGATCCAGCGGATCCCGGCGACCCGCCTCGAAGGGAACTACGACGCGCAGAGCCGGGCCCGGTTGAAGGGCAAGACCGCGTACTACTCCCGCATCGTCATCACCAACGAGAGCGGCAACGACCTGACCGGCCTGATCAGCCCCCGCTTCTCCGGCCTGCGCCGCAACGGCCAGAACCCCGACCTGCTCCTGCTCGGCGGCGACCTCAGCAGCTGCCCCGAAGGCGTCTCACCGCCGGACAGCTTCGACCGCAAGGGCGCGACCTGGATCGTCTGCCACTTCGAAGCCTCCGCCGCCTCCCGCCCGGTCCGGGTCATCGCCTACCGCGAACCACCGTACGGCGAAGAGATCCAGACCTCCGGCGAACCGGCCCCGGCCTTCAACCAGTACTACAACCTCGGCCCGATCACCTGGCGCTGACCCCGGTCGGCCCGGTGCTCGATCACCGCCTCACTTGCAGGGAGACCGAACTGTCGGAGGTCGGCTCTACGCTCATCCGCGTGGAGATGGTTGCGCTCGGGCGGAGTGGGTTGTCGGTCAGTCGGCTCGGTCTGGGGCTCGCCTCGCTGGGCGGGATGTTCGCCGCGGTCGGTGAGGACCAGGCGATCGCGACGATCGACCGCGCCTGGGAGCTCGGGATCCGGCTGTTCGACACCGCTCCCGTGTACGGCTACGGGCTGTCCGAGCAACGCGCCGGTCTCGCGCTCCGCGGCCGCCCGCGTCCGGAGTACGTGCTCTGCAGCAAGGTCGGCCGGCTGATCGAACCAGGCGGTCCCGACCTCCAGCCGATCTGGGCCGAGCCGCCCGCCGGAGTCGGCCCGCGCCTCGACTACTCCTACGCCGCGGTGATGCGCTCGTTCGAGGAGAGCCTGGCCCGGATAGGGATCGACCGGATCGACGTGCTGCACATCCACGATCCCGAGCTCGACTTCAGCACCTCGTCCACCGAGGCGGTCCGCGCCCTGGTCGAGCTCCGCGACCGCGGCACGATCCAGGCGCTCTCGCTCGGCGTCAACCACGCCGACGTCGCCGCCCGGTTCCTGCGCGAGACCGGCTCGACCGGGCCGGACTGCATCCTCCTGGCCGGCCGGTACACCCTGCTCGACCAGTCCGCCACCGACGAGCTGCTCCCGCTCTGCCATGACCTCGGCGTCGCGATCCTCGCCGCCGGCGTCTTCCAAGGCGGGGCACTCACCGCGCCGAACGCGTACCCCAAACTCCCACCGCACCACGCTGCCCGCGTCGACGCACTCCGCACCCTCTGCCGCCGGTACGACGTCCCGCTGCTGGCCGCGGCGGTCCAGTTCCCGCTCGCGCATCCGGCGGTACCGGCTGTCGTCGTCGGCGCCCGCACCCCGACCGAGATCACCGAGGTCGCCGGGCTGCTCGGCCACGCGATCCCGCCGGCGTTCTGGTCCGCGCTGGAACGCGCGGACCTCATCCCGCCGATCCCGCCCACCTGAGCCGCCCGATCCGCTACGGTCGGCAGAAGGTGGACGAAAGGGTGGGCCGGATGCGGTACATGCTGCTGCACAGTTCGAACGACAACCTCGAGGCGGGCAACGCGCCCGACCCGGACATGCTCGCGCGGGCCGACAAGGTGCTGGAGGAGATGCGCCAGGCCGGCATCCTGCTCACCGCCGAAGGTCTGATGCCGAGCGCCAGCGGAGCCAGGATCACCTTCCCCGGAGGCGAACCCCGCGTCGTCGACGGCCCGTTCGCCGAAACCAAGGAACTCGTCGCCGGCGTCTCGATCATCCGGGTCGAGTCCAAGGAAGAAGCCGTCCGCTGGGCCCTCCGCTTCGCCGAAGCCGACCCAGGCACCGAAATCACCCTCCTCGAACTAGCCGGCTAACCCCGCGGATGCCGCCCCGCGGGAGCGGCCAGCAGGTGCGGCCCGCGACTGCGGACAAGTACTCGGGACGGCTCGGGTTCTGGTCCGGCGGGCTCGGGTTCTCGGGGGACTCAGGGGTCGAGGTTGGTGGCGGCCCAGTGGGTGAGGTCTTCGTGGCGGATTGCTGCTGCCATCAGGTCGGGGAAGAGGTCGGGGGTACACGCGAAGGCCGGGATGCCCAGGTCGGCGAGGGCGGCGGCGTTGTCGGCGTCGTACGACGGTGCCCCGGAATCCGCCAGCGCCAGCAACGCGACCACCTGGACCCCGGACTCGACCAGCGAGCGGGCTCGGCGGAGCAGCTCCTCGCGGACGCCGCCTTCGTACAGGTCGCTGATCAGGACGAGGACGGTCTCGGCCGGTCGGGCGATCAGGGTCTCGCAGTACGCCAGCGCCCGGTTGATGTCCGTACCGCCGCCGAGTTGCGTACCGAAGAGCACCTCGACCGGGTCCTCCAGCTCCTCGGTCAGGTCGACGACCGCGGTGTCGAACACGACCAGGCTGGTCCGCAACGCGCGCATCGAACCGAGGACGGCGCCGAAGAGGCTCGCGTAGACCACCGATTCGGCCATCGAGCCGGACTGGTCGATCGCCAGCACGACATCGCGTTGGACGCTGTGGTTGCGGCGCGCGTACCCGACCAGGCGGTCCGGGACGATCGTGCCGAGGGTGGGCGAGAAATGCTTCAGGTTCGCGCGGATCGTCCGGTCCCAGTCGATGTCCGCGTGCCGGGGCCGCGCGGTCCGGCCGGCCCGGTCGAGCGCGCCCGTGACGGCGGCCCTGGTCCGTTCGGCGAGCCGTTGCTCGAGCTCGGCGACGACGCGGGCGACCACCTCGCGCGCGGTCTGCTTGGTCTCCTCCGGCATCACCTCGTTCAGCGCGAGCAACGTGCTGACCAGGTGAACGTCGGGCTCGACCGCGCCCAGCAACTCGGGCTCCATCAGCATCCGGGTGATGCCGAGCCGCTCGACCGCGTCCCGTTGCATCACCTGGACGACCGAGCTCGGGAAGTACCCGCGAATGTCGCCGAGCCACCGCGCCACTCGCGGCGCCGAGGAACCCAGGCCGGCGGACCGTTTCGTCCCGGTCTCGCCCGGCTCCGCGTCGTACAACGCGGCCAGCGCGGCGTCGACGGACTTGTCCGCGGCCGACAGCGTCATCCCGCTCTCCGGCTCGGCCTCGCTCCCGAGGACCAACCGCCAGCGGCGCAACCGCTCGTCGTCCATCGCTCACACCCCCAGCAATCGGGCTACGACCGGCAGCACCGACGCGGCCAGCTCGGCGTCGAGGTCGATGTCGTCGGCAACGATCCGCGGACCACCGGTCCCGAGTGCACGGGCCCGGTCACCGATGGACCGGCGTTCCGGTGGGGCGAACGTCCCGAAGGTCCGGCGTAGCAACGGCAGGACCTCGACGAACGCCTCGTCCGGAATCCCGGCCAGCCAGGAATCCACCAACGCCAGCAGCCGTTCGTCGTGCACGAGCAGCAACCCACCACCGGCCAGGAAGCCTTCCACGTACCCCGCGGCGTCGGCGGTCGGCGTGCCCGGGGAGAGCGCCCGCCCGAGCCGCAGCGCGACCTCGCCGGCCTCGACGCGAGAGGTGTCGAGCATCAACCGGGTGAGCCGGCCCGCGATCAACGGCGGCGTGGTGGTCCGGCCACTCAACCCCTCCAGCGTCCGCAACCACTCGTCCCGCACCGTCTCGGTCAACAACGCGGTCGCGTCCTGGACGCCGTCGATCAACTCCAGCACCTTCGCCGCGGCCTCCGGATCGAGACCGTGGACGGTCCGCCCGAGTCCGGCGCAGACCCGCGCCACCATCCGCTCGGCCACGGCCGTCAGCCCACCGGTATCGCTGCCGCGGACATCCCCGTACCGCGCGGAGCGCGCCAACGCGGGCAACGCGGCCATCAGGTGGCCCACGTCGGCGTCCTTCGCGGCCCGGGTGTCCACGCCCGCCAGCAGATCCGGCAGGGCGTCCGCCAGATCGGCCAACAGCGAACGCTCCAAGGCGGAAGTCACCTCGGCCAGCGTCGACGAGTCGGCGGCCGCGGCGAGCATCACCGACGTGGCGGCGCCGAGTACGGTCGTCCCGTGCGCGCCGGCGGCGACCAGGTCGACCTCGAGCCCCGGGTCCCAGCTCAGCGTCCACATCTCCCGGAACGTGCCCTGGCTCCGCCGCTCGTCGGAGGTCGGCTCGCCCCAGTCGATACCGAGGATCCGCAACCGGTGCAGCAGCCGGGACTTCTCCAGGTCGTTCGGCTTCCGCAGGTCGAGGTCGACCACTCGCTCGACCGCGTCCCGCTTCAGCCGCAGACGGCGAGCCTGCGCGGCGAGGTCGGCGGCCACGGGAGCCTGCGGGGTCTCGGACGGCACCGTGCCGAGCAGTTCGCCGACGACGGCCTCGCGGGTGACCAGGTCGAGCAGCACGTCGTTGCCGCCGCACATCACCGACCGGGTCGCCTCGGTGACCTCGCTCAACCCGGCGAGCGGCCGCTCCCGTAACGCGGCCAGGGTGTCGGCCAGCCGGACCGCCTCGATCACGTGCGCGCTGGAGACCGGCAGGTCCTCGGCGCGCAGCACCTGGGCGACCTTGGTCAGCCAGCGCGCGGTGACCTGGTCCGGTGCCGTGAACAGGTGGTGGTACCAGCCCGGTGAGGTGACGCCGGCGCCGTATCCGCTGGACGCGGCGAGCCGGCCGTGGGTCCAGGGCACCCAGGTGCAGGCGACCTTGCGTTTCGGCAGGCCCTTCAGGATCCGGGCGTCGCGTGTTGCCGGGGGCAACGGTGCGGTCAGCGCCGGGACGTGCCAGGCCCCGCAGACCACGGCGATCCGCTCGTACCCCTCCTTCATCGCCTTGCGCAGCACGGTCCGCATGTACGCCTCGCGCTGCGCCTCGCGGCCGACCGGTTCCTCGTCGCGCCGCAACTCGGCCATCGCCTCCGCGATCACCGTGAACGGCTCGGCTCCGTCCCGCCGGTGCTCGATCACGTCGTCCCACCAGCGCTCGGGATCGTCGTACCCACCGGCCGCGGCGAGCGTCGCGAGCGGGTCCATCGCGATCCCGCGCTCGCCTCCACGCGACCCGAACTGGTACGCGGCCGGCAGATCGCAGAACCGCACCGGGATCCCCGCCGCCAGCGCGTACCGGATCGCCTGCCACTCCGGGCTGAACACCGCGAACGGCCAGAACGCGGCCCGGGTCGAGTCGTCCGCCGCGTACGCGAGCAACGCGACCGGCGGCACCATCTCCGGATCCCCGGCCAGCCCGACGATCTTGTCGGCCTCCGGCGGCCCCTCGATCAGGACGAGATCGGGACCCCGCTCGGCCAGGGCGGCAGCGAGCGCCCGCGCCGACCCCGGCCCGTGGTGCCTGATCCCGAACAGGCTCACCGTCATCCGGCGATGTCCCGGCAGGCCCGGTAGAAGTCCGACCAGCCGTCCCGCTCGCGGACCACGGTCTCCAGGTACTCCGACCAGACCACGCGATCGGCCGACGGGTCCTTCACCACCGCGCCGAGGATGCCGCCGGCCACGTCGTACGAGCGGAGCACGCCGTCGCCGAAGTGCGCGGCCAGCGCGAGTCCGCCGGTGACCACGCTGATCGCCTCGGCCGTGGAGAGGGTGCCGGACGGCGACTTCACCGCGGTGCGGCCGTCCTCGGTCCGCCCGGACCGCAGCTCGCGGAACACGGTGACCACGCGCCGGATCTCGTCCAGCGCGGTGTCGTGCTGCGGCAGTTCCAGGGCCGAGCCGAGCTGGGCCACCCGGCGGGACACGATCTCCACCTCGTCGTCCGCCGAGTCGGGCAAGGGCAGGACGACCGTGTTGAACCGGCGCCGCAACGCGCTGGACAACTCGTTCACGCCCTTGTCCCGGTCGTTCGCGGTCGCGATGACGTTGAATCCCTTGTGCGCCTGGATCTCCGTGGCCAGCTCCGGAATCGGCAGCGCCTTCTCCGACAGCACGGTGATCAGCGCGTCCTGGACGTCGGACGGCATCCGGGTCAGCTCCTCGATCCGGGCGATCTTCGCCTCGGCCATCGCCCGCTGCACCGGACTCGGGACCAGGGCCGCCTCGCTCGGGCCCTGGGCGATGAGCTGCGCGTAGTTCCAGCCGTACCGGATCGCCTCCTCGGCCGTCCCGGCGGTGCCCTGGACGAGCAGGGTCGAGTCACCGCTGATCGCGGCCGCGAGGTGCTCGCTGACCCACGTCTTCGCGGTGCCCGGGACGCCGAGCAGGAGCAGCGCGCGATCGGTGGCCAGGGTGGCGACGGCGACCTCGACCAGCCGCCGCGGACCGACGTACTTGGGGCTGATCTCCACGTCCCCGGCCTGCCCGCCGAGCAGGTACGTGACCACGGCGCTCGGGGACAGCCGCCAGGCCGGCGGCCGGGGCCGGTCGTCGGCGGCCGCCAGCGCGGTCAGCTCACCGGCGTACTCGTCCTCGGCGTGCGGGCGCATCACTGCGGTGGTCGTCATGACAGCTCCTCGTACATCTCACGACGGAAATTCAGGGTCTCGATCAGGCGCGAGCGCCAGGTGTCCTCTTCGCCGGGTGGTTCGCGGACGAGCGGATGCGTCAGCACCCCGACCGGTACCGCGCGCGCGGCCGTACTCGCGAGCCGCGCGAAGCTCCGCGCTGTACCGGCCTTGCGCAGCTGGTCGAGCACGAGCACGCCCAGCGGGGCAGGCCACGGCACCGGCAGTCCGCCGACCAGGTCGCCGAGGTCGATCGTCTTGCGCAACTGCTCGATCACGGCGGGCCACTCCTCGTCCGGCAACAGGCGCAGCAGCTCGGCGGTCCGGTTGTCCGTGGACGCGTTGCTGGTGAGCAGGGCGCGGGCCCAGTCCACGTTCCGCTCGCGGACCGCGGCTTCGGCCCAGGCCGTCTGCAGCACCTCGAAGCCGACGCCCTCGACCGGCAGATCCAGCAGTCGTGGTGGGGGTAACGGCGCCGCGGCGATCAGCTGCCGCAACCACCAAGCCCGGCGGCCCAATCCCGGATGCGGTTGCGGGTCGATACCGTCGCGCTCCATCGCCTTGGTGATACGCGGCGGCAACGTGACCGTGAGAAGGCCACGCTCCTCGGTCACGAATGACGCGACCCGCTCCGCCATCCGCTCGCTGTACTGCGAGCCCTCCACCCGCGCCAGCAACTTCGCGGCGGCTCGGCGCACTTCCTTGGAGCGATCGTCGAGCGCGGCCTCCAGGAACTCCTCGTCCGCCTTGCTCAGTTGGGCAGTCAGCTCACTCAGGAACTCGGTCCGCGCCGCGGCCGGCTCGGTCGGCCAGACCTCACGCAACGCGTCGAGCGCGGTCCCGGGATCGCGCTGCCGCAACCGGCGGAACCAGCTGCGCCGCTGCAACGCGTTGCCGTGCGTCCACACCTGCGGATCGTCGTTCACCGCCTGGTGCAGGAACCGCCACTCGGGATTGAGATCCGCCAGCCACCCGGCCCGGCGCCCGGCCGCCTCGACGACCAACCGCCTGTACTCCGAGCGGCCGCGCGCGTAGTCGGCCAACGCGGGGAGGTGCTCGGGTGGGATCCCCCAGCCCTTCTCGGTCGCGATCCGCAGCCACTCCCCGAGCGCCGCGGTCTGGAAGCCGCCCAGCATCGCGGTGAGCCGGCGGATCGCGTTCGGCCGCGGCAACGGACGGTCCTCGCCCTCGGCCACCGGGAGCGGCGCGATTCCCTGCAGGGGAAGGCGTCCCGCGCGATGGTAGAGCGTCGCCAGCGCGGCCGCATCGAGCAGTCCCGGGTCCTCGCCGAGCTGCTCCTGGATCGACGGCGGCAACTCCGCGAACTGCGGCGGCCGTCGCTCGGTCCCGAGCAACGCGGAGCTCACCAGCCCGTCCCAGCCCCTCATGCCACGATCACCGCCCGATCGCTGTCCCAGCACGTCATCGGCCGGAAGCCGGCCCGGTTCCACTCACCGGCGACGGTGACCGGCTCCCCCGCGGACACGGCGAGCAGCTTCCACGGATCCACGAACGGCAGGATCTCCAACGCGTCACCGGACTCGTCGACCAGCGCCCAGCCCTCGCCGTACCGAGCCGGGCGAACGCCTTGAAGGACAAGGGGCCAGCGCTCGTTCCACGGGTCGGCTGCGAGGGATTCGACGTACGCGGCGAGGGCCTGGCGCGCGGTGAGACCGTGCGGCTTCGGCGCCGGCATCCGTGGCGCGGTCTGGTCGAGCAGGGCACGAAGGGGCAGGGCGCCGGGGTAGAAGGACAGCACGGCCGGGACGTACTCCCCGGGCCAGGCGGGGAGCGGCTCCAGTCGGCGGCCGGCGGCGGCGAAGTCGAGAATCAGGGCGAGCCGTCCAGTCGTTGCCCCACGCAACCACAGACGGCGGACGGTGAGCCGCTCGTCCGGTTCGACGACGCGTCCGAGGACCAGCCAGTCGTCCTCCACCTTCTCGCCCTCGGCCCGGACTCGCGCGGTCTCGACGGTCCAGCCGATGCGGGTCTGCACGGTGTCCGCCAACGACGGTGGGAGCTCGGCGAGCCGGTTGTGCGCGGACACGGTCAGGTGGATCAGCGACAGCTCTTCGAGGAGTTCGCCGGGCCAGTCGTGTCCTCGCCCGACCACGCCGGCGGCTCGGCGTACGGCACCGGCCACACCTGGGGCCTGGGCGTCCACCATGCGCGCCGCGAGGCGGCTGAGCTCGCCGTACCCGCGTTGCTCGAAGCCGCTGAGGCCACGGCGTACCTGGTCGTCCAGCCAGCTCTGCAGCTCGGCCATCCCGGCGGACACCCGATCGGCTCGCCGGGACGCGCGCTGCTGCGCCGCGAGGGGATCGGCGACCTCTCCGGGCTTGCGCTCGGCCCGCTCGGCGGCACGCTCGGCCCGGCCGGCGCGCTCGGTCAGCCAGGCGTCCACCCAGTCGGGCTCGCCGGTCGCGGTGAGCTCGCCGGCTGCTCCGAGCAGCATCAGGCCAAGGGCGTGTTTGCAGGGGAACTTGCGGCTCGGGCAGGAGCACCGGAACGCGGGCCCGCTCAGGTCCACCATCGTCTGATACGGCTTCTTGCCGCTGCCCTGGCAGTACCCCCAGAGCGCGTGCTCCGAGCGGCCGGCGTCCGACCACTTGGCGACCCGTGCCTGCGCCTGTCCTGCCTTCGCGGCGGCAGGATCAGGCGCCAGCGCGAGCACCTGCTCCGTATCCCAAGCCCCCACGTCACTCCGCTCTCGCAACTACCCGTAGATCGAGAGCATGCCACCTACCCCCGACAACTCAACCGAAGGCCTCCTGCTCCGACCCGTACGCTCCCGGATACCCGTTCCCACCCCGCTGCGTATCCGCACCAGCCGCCGTCGGCGCGGGCTGGTGAGCGGGGTTCGCGGTGAGGCCGGTGCGGACGGTGGCGAGGAGGTGGTGTTCGACGGCTTGGAGTTCGGTGATGCGGTGGCGGATGGCTTCTTCTTCGGCTCGGGCCGCGGCGAGGAGCTCGTCGGCGTCGGCCTGGGCGACCTCGCGGAGATGGTCGGCGGTGCGCTGGCTGGCGCTCAGCACGCTCAGCTCGTACCGCCGCAGCTCGTCGACCCACTCGCCGTCCTGCGGCTGCGCGGCGAGGACCGGCGCCATCGGATGGTCCGCCGGGACACCGGGCAGGTTCCGTTCGAGGTCCGCGATCTGCTGGTCGACCCGGGTGAACAGATCGGCGACGTCGGTGCGCATCTGCCGGATCACGGTCGCCGCCGCCTCGACCCGCTCGTCCGCCGCCCGCTCCCGCTCCAACGCGGTCCGCTCGGCCGACGTGATCACGTCCAGCGCCACCCGCGCCGACTCCTCGGCCGGATCAGCCGCCGCCGGGACGACGCCCGCGCTGCCGGCGCCGGGTGCCGCGGCCGCCGCGAGATCCACCTCGTCCTCGGCCATCGAGACCGTCCGCCGCAGCGGCACCTCACGAATGAACAGCACCGCGAGCAAGCTGATCACGGCAGCCGCCGCACCGATCAGGAAGATCCGCCCGGTCGCGTCCCCGTACGCGTGCCGCACGATGTCCCCGAGTACCGGCGGCAGCGACCCCACGTCGAGCACGCTCCCGCCGGAGTCACCCTGCATCGCCTGCGCGGCCTGGGCACCGGACGGACCGAGCGCCTGCACGTTCGTCTCGATCAAATCGGTCACCCGGTTCGCGAGGACGGCCCCGAGTACCGAGACGCCGACTGCGCCCCCGAGACTGCGGAAGAACGTGACCGTCGCACTCGCCGCGCCGACCTGGCTGACGTCGACCGTGTTCTGGACCGCGAGCACGAGGTTCTGCATCAGCATGCCCATACCGATCCCCATCGCGAGCATGCCGGCCCCGACCACGGAGTACTCGGTGGTGTGGTCGATCGTGCCGAGCACCCCGAGCCCGGCGATCAGCAGCAGCGCACCGAGGACCAGGTACCGCTTCCACCTGCCGTACCGGGTGATCAGCTGGCCGGCGCCCACCGAGCCGAAGAACGAGCCCAGCATCATCGGCACGCTGAGCAGCCCGGCCTCGGTCGGGCTGTAGCCGCGGGCGATCTGGAAGTACTGGCCCAGGAACACCGCGGCGCCGAACATCGAGATCCCGACCGCGACGCTGGCCACGATCGCCAGCGCCGTGGTGCGTTCCCGGACCACGGCCAGCGGGACCAGCGGCTCCTTCGCCTTCACCTCGACCAGGATCGCCAGCAACGCGAGCACCGCGGTCCCGCCGAGGTACAGCGCGGTCTCCCGCGACTTCCACGGGAAGTGCTCGCCCGCGAACGACACCCAGATCAGCGGCAGGCTGGCCGCGCCCGCGATCAGGACCGCGCCGAGGTAGTCGAGCTTCACCTTGCGCCTGACCAGCGGCAGGTGCAGGTACCGCTGCAGCACGATCAGGCTGATCACGGCGAGCGGGACGCAGACGTAGAAGCACCAACGCCAGCCGAGCCACGCGGTGTCCACGATGACGCCACCCAGCAACGGGCCGCTGACGGTCGCGACCGCGACGACGGCACCCATGTAGCCCGAGTACCGGCCGCGGGCCCGGGGCGGGATCGCCGCCCCGATGATCGCCTGCGCGAGCGCCATCAACCCGCCCATCGCGAGCCCCTGCAGGACCCGGGCGCCGATCAGGAACGGCACCGTCTGCGCCATCCCGGCCAGCGCGGAGCCGACCACGAACAGCACGATCGAGACCTGGACGAGCACCTTCTTGCTCATCAGGTCCGACAACTTGCCCCACACCGGCGTGCTCACCGTCATCGCCAACAGGCTCGCGGTGATCACCCAGGTGTACTGCGTCTGGCTGCCCTCGAGGTCGGCGATGATCGTCGGCAGCGCGTTGCTGACGATGGTCGAGCTGAGCACCGCGGTGAACAACGCGGCCAGCAGGCCGGCCAGGATCTCGAGGATCTCCCGATGGGTCAGCCCGGGATCGGGCGGTGCGGCCGATCCGTTCGCAGGTCCGTTCGCCGCGGCCGGCGCGGGGTCCAGTGGGGTACTGGGGCTGAGCGGTCGTCGTGCGGTGGCGGGCCCGGCGGATGGCGCCGTGAGCTCGCCTGTCTCGGTGACAGACATCGGGGGTGGATCCGTCCTCGCTGCGCGCGTCGTTCGGCCGGGACAGCGCTGGGCTGTCCCGGGGCGGAGTACGGCCGGCAGGTCCTCACCCGAGCCTATTTGGTTGCAGTAGCCAACGATAATCCCGCGCTGTCAGCGACCACACCCCGGGTGGCCACCCGATCACCGGCTGAGACGAACCCTTTTGCCAGGGCTTATCAGGACGTACCATCGCCGAGCTGTTGAGCAATCAACAGCACGGAAGCCCCGGCAGAGCAGTCAGGGCCCTGCCGGGGCCTCCACCGATTCGGTCCGCGCGGGAGGTCCGGCGCGACTCAGTTCACGGCGCCGCGTAGATGCGGGCCCAGTCGACGTCGAAGAAGGCCTTCCGCAGGCCGCCCGCGCCGAAGAAGTTGTCCAGCTGGATGGTCAGGTGCATCGGCCCGGGCGCGCACTGGATGCAGTCCTGGTCGAACCGGAACCACTCCTCGCCGTCGATGAACCCGACCAGCCCGTCCGCGGTCCACTCGAACCCGTAGTTGTGCCACTGGGTCAGGTCGACACCCGCCTTCTCGGCGTGCTCCTGCACCTTCGGCTGGTGGTTCGGGTAGTGCAGGAACGCACCCGCGCCCGAGTCGCCGACGTTCACCTCGAGGAAGTCGTACTCCGCGCCGGCCGGCCATTCGTCGCTCTGCGGCCAGGTGATCAGCACCGGGTGGTACGGATCGCCGCTCGCCCCCGAGTCGGCGGCCATCCGGGCCCGGACCTCCCACCGCCCGTACTTCTGGTCGGTCTTGGACGCGAGGCCCGCGGTGTCGCCGTTCTCGAGCCCGGTCTGCCGCAGGTACTCACCCGTGACCGTGTTCGCGCTCGCGCACCGGCGGCCGTTGCCGGAGTGGCCCGGCCAGCAGTTCGAGCCGGCGCCGCCCTCGTCACCGCCCTCGCCGTACACGCCCCACTTGCTCGCGTCCGGCGCACCGGTGTAGTTGAACTCGTCCGACCCGGGCAACGGCGTACCCCAGTTGTACTTCGTCGCGGCCGTGCCGTCGTCCGCGGTCTGGGCCACTGCGTCGCCGGCCGGTCGCACCACGAACAGCCCAATGGCGGCCAGCGCGAGTGCGGCGACCGCGACCACGGCTCTGATCCTTACGGTTCTCATCCAGTCGATTCCTTCCGCGCGATCCCCCACTGACGGGTTTCACGGTAGGGACGGACAATGACAATTCGATGACTCACCGAAGCCGGGCCCGAGCCCGGGATCCAGAGCCCAGGACCCAGGACCAGGTCAGTCCGGGAGGCGGCGGGTGTCGATCAGGCGCTGGGCGACGTCGCGGAGCTTGAGGTTGTAGTCCTGCGAGTAGCGGCGCAGGACGGTAAAGGCCAAGCCGTCGTCGATGCCGAAGCGTTCCATCAGGATGCCCTGCGCCTGGCCGATCAGCTTGCGCGCGTCGATCGCCTGCCAGAGCGACTCCTCCTGACGGGCGCTGGCGAGGGCGACGGAGGCGTGCCGGGCCAGGATGTGCGCGACCGCGTCGTCGTCGGCGTCGAAGGTGTCCGGCTCGGCGGCGAACAGTTGCAGCACCCCGAGGGTGATGCCGCCGGCGTGCAGCCGGACACAGAGCAGACTGCCCAGTCCGAGCGCGGCTGTCTTGGCCGACCACACCGGCCAACGCTCGTCGGCGGCCGTGTCCGCGATCAGGACGGTGTCCTCGTCCATCGTCTCGCGCGCCGGGCCCGTACCGGTCTCGATCTGCAGGCGGTCGCACTGCTCGACCAGGTCGTCGGTGGCCGCGAGCGTCTCCAGCCGACCGTCGAGCTGGACCAGCAGGACGCCCGCGCTCTTGCAGCTCACCGCCTGCAGGGCGAACTGCAGCACCGCCTCGACCGTCTCGTCGACGCCGCCCTCCTCGTGCAGTTCGACCGCGAGCTGGGCGAAGACGTCGGCAGCCTCCGGACCCTCGTCGTTCACAGCACGATTTTAGGGTCCGGACCGGCGCCATTGCGGAGTTCGCCGGGATGTCAAAGCCGGTCCGCCGGGTCCGACCAGGAGGTGAACCATCCCCTGAGCAGACAGGACCCAGACGATGAACAGCAGCACCCTCCAGCACCTGGTCCAGGACACGATCGACGAGCTGATCGGTTCCGGCGCGGAGAGCGGCCTCCAGGTCGCGGCGTACCACCACGGCGAACTGGTCGTGGACGCGGTCGGCGGCCTGGCCGATACCGGGACCAAGCGCCCGGTCACCTCGGACACGCCCTTCTACAGCGCGTCCACCGGCAAGGGCGTCACGGCGACCCTGGCCCACGTCCTGGCCGACCGGGGCGTGCTCACGTACGACGCGCCGATCGCCGACGTGTGGCCCGAGTTCGGTGTCCGCGGCAAGGACAAGGCGACCCTGCGGCACGTCCTCACCCACTCGGTCGGCCTGCCCGGGGTGCCGAGCACGACGACCGTCGAGGACCTGACCGACTGGGACCGGATGACCGCGCAACTGGCCGCGGCCGAGCCGTGGTGGGAGCCGGGCACGAAGATGGCGTACCACGCGCAGACCTTCGGCTTCCTGATCGGCGAGGTGATCCGCCGCGCCACCGGCAAGCCGCTCGGCCAGGTCCTGGCCGAGGAGGTCACCGGCCCGCTGGGCGTCGCCGACGAGGTGTACTTCGGCGTCCCCGCGACCGAGGTGGACCGGGTCGCCCGGCTCGAGGACGCCGAGGGGATCGAGGAGATGATGGCGATGGTAGGGGCGATGTTCGAGCGGCTGGCCCCGGCCGCGGTCACCCCGAGCGCGGCGTACGCGAACCGGCCCGAGGTGCTGACCGCAGACATCCCGGCCGGTGGGACCGTGACCGCGCGCGGCGTCGCCAAGGTGTACGCCGCGCTGCTGGGCGACGTGGACGGGGTCCGGCTGGTCGGGCCCGAGCGGCTCGCCGAGATCGCCGGCCCGGCCCTGGTCGCGCCTGACGAGGTACTCGGCCACACGGAGACCTGGGCGCTCGGCTACTCGGTCGGGCGGCTCGGTTCGACGCCGGAGGAGACGCCGGACGTGTTCGGGATGCCGGGGATCGGCGGCAGCGTCGCCTGGGCGGACCGGGGTCTCGGCGTCGCGTTCGCGCTGACCCGGACCCGGTTCGACCCGACGCAGTCCGCCAGCGCGGTCCGGATCGGCGAGCTGGTGGCGCGGACGCTGGCCGGGTAAGCCCTTACCTGCAAGGGATCCGGCCGGGGGTCAGGGACGGCGGACCAGGCTCCGGTCGATCCAGACCAGGTGGCCGTGGTGGCTGATCAGGACCTCGTGGCCGCCGGACGAGGCGGTCCGCTCGGACAGCGCCTGACCCGCGATCCAGCGGCCGCCGATGTGGACGTGGACCGCGACAGGGTTGTCGGTGGGGGTGGCAACGGGCATGGCACCTGACTTCTGGACAGGGGCGGAGGTGGATCGGTGACGTCGTGCTGATCTGTGCTGCTGCCGGTCGGGCATGATCGTGTCCTCGAACAGGGACCGCGTCGGTCGACGCGCTCGGCGCCGGCTGACTGCTCAACCGAGAGCAACAGTACAACCGCTGGGTGAACTCTCCCTAGCGATAACCAGGATTGACCACCAACGCCCCACGGACCGTAGGAATCTGGCGACCTGATCCCGCCGGCTTGAGCCGCCGGCGACCGGGTACCGGGGTCCGGTCAACGCAGAGGAGGTCAGTGCGATGAGCACCAACCCGATCCCGCCGGTCCCTCCGACCGGCCCGGGGAGCGATCCAGACGAGAACCCGGACCTGGTCGACCCGGTCGGCACCCCCGACATCAGCGGCCGGCCGGGCGACGACAGCCCGCTGTCCCAGCCGGCACCGAACCCGGACGAGGACCCGAACGAACAACTCCCGCGGGAGTAGGCCGGACCCCTTGGCGACAAGGACATTCCGACAGCTTTGTCAGGGCTTTCCCCACCCGGGGAGAGCCCTGACAACCGTCGTGGGTCAGCTCCAGGCCGGAAGCTGCTGCAGGGCCCAGCCGTTGCCGTCGGGATCCTCGAAGAAGACGAAGCGGCCCCACGGGAAGTCCTGCACGTCGCTCACCTCGACCCCCCGCCCGGCCAGCTCGGCGCGGGCCGCGTCCACGTCGGCGACGACGATCTGCAGGCCGCGGACCGAGCCCGGCTCCGCCTGCGGCAGGCCGGTGCCGAGGGCAATGGAACAGGCCGAGCCGGGCGGCGTCAGCTGAACGAACCGCAACTCGTCGCTGACCTGGTGGTCGTGGTCGGCGTTGAACCCCACCTTGTCGACGTAGAACGCCTTGGCCCGGTCGACGTCCGAGACCGGGACCGAGACCAGTTCGAGCTTCCAGTCCACAGCGCATCCCCTCCTTGAGTCCGCGGAGGCGCGATCGGCCCCCTGCCGCGCAACCTACCGCCCGGCAGGGACCAATCCGGGCCTTGCTTGGTGTCACCCCGGCTGGGTACCGGGTTCGTGACGCGAACATGGGAGGCACCATGACGACGCATCCGGACGCGGCCCGGCAGAACGGCCGCACGAGCGGACAGGACGAGCACATCGGCGCCCTGGTCGCCCAGTTGACCAATGACGTCAGCCGGTTGGTGCGCGACGAGCTGCAACTGGCGAAGTCGGAGCTGAAGGAGAAGGAGGCCGGCGTCGGTGTCGGCCTGTTCGGCGGCGCCGGCACCGTCGCGATCTACGGCCTCGGCGCGTTGATCGCCGCCGGCATCCTCGGTCTCGCCACCGCGGTCCCGGCGTGGCTGTCGGCTCTGATCGTCGCCGTGGTCCTGTTCGCGGTCGCGGGTGTCGCGGCCCTGCTGGGCAAGCGCCACGTCACCCAGGCAACTCCGCCCGTTCCGCAGCGCGCCGTCGAGGGCGTGCACGAGGACCTGGAAGCACTGAAGGGCCACCAGCCGGAAGGGAAGATCACCGCATGACCACCACGAGGCCGACCACCAAGAACGCCCGGACCGCGGCGCGGAACGGCACGCGCCCGGAGCCGATGTCGGAGACCGAGGCGCTCAGGGCCGACCTGGAGCTGACCCGGCAGCACCTCGCCGACACCGTGCAGGAGCTGAGCCGGCAACTCAACGTGCCGCGCCGGATCAAGGAATCCGCGGGCCACGCCGGTCACCGGGTCAAGGAGACCGCGAGCAGTCTGGGCAGCAGAGCCAAGGAGACGGCCGGTTCGATGAGTACGAAGGCGAAGGAAAGCGCCGGCACGATGGGCTCCCGGGCCAAGGAGAACGCCGGCGCGATGGGATCCAGGGCGAAGGAGACGGCGGGCTCGATGAGCGCGCGGGCCAAGGAGACGGCCGGCAACCTCGGTCACCGCGGGAGCGACGAGTCGGAACCGAAGGCGAAGCACCTGCCGTCGGCCAGAAGCCTTCCGGAGCAGGCAAAAGCCCTGCCCGCCAAGGCCAGGGAGCTCCCGGCGATGTCCCGCCGGCATCCGAAGGCGACGGCGGCCGCCGGCGGTGCGGTGGCTCTCGGAGTCGGCGCGGCCGCGTGGATCGTGGGGCACCGCAAGTGAACAACAAGGCCGCCAAGCTCGCGTACCGCCCGTTCGGCCTGGTCTCCGGCATCGTCGGGGGTCTGGTCGCCGGCGCGATCTTCAAGCAGGTCTGGCGCCGGGTCAGCGACGCCGACGACGCCCCGGACGCCCTCCAGGCCGAGTACCGCTGGCGCGAGGTGCTGCTCGCCGCGGCGCTGCAGGGCGCGGTGTACGCGGTGGTCAAGGCCGCCGTGGACCGCGGCGGCGCGAAGGCGTTCGAACGCTGGACCGGCGAATGGCCCGGCAACTGAAGTAGGCCCGACAACGCGAAGGGCGCACCCGGATGACGGGTGCGCCCTTCGTGCGTTCTTGCGCGTTCGACTCGGGCGGCGGTCAGTGACGTACCTCCCATCGCGCATGAAATGGGCGTCGGCGGGCACCGGATGGATGCAAGTACTGGTTGCCCAAGGCCCCGGCGTTGAGCAGACAGCGCCGGGGCTACACCGGTTCAGTCCGGTGGTTCCGGGACCGGCGGTACCTCGGCGGGATCGTCGGTCGGACGACCCGCCGGCGGATCTTCCTCGGGTCCGCGGGTCTCGTCGATCAGATCGTCGACCAGCGGCTCGTCGAGCTCGGCGCCGGTGACGTCCCCGGCCGGATGCTCGGTCATCGGGTCCTCCTTTCGCAGACTCGCCCCGGTACCCGCTGACCTCGAACTCATGCACGTCCGTTCCGGCGGACTCGACGTCCCGCCCACCGGCGAACTACGGTCACCTCCTCGGGTCATCGCAGTGGGTGAAGGAAGTCATGGACGTCGATCTCCGGTTGGTGCGGTATTTCCTGGTGATGGCGGAGGAGTTGAACTTCACCGCCGCCGCCCGCCGCCTGTACGTGTCCCAGCCGGCCCTGAGCAACCAGATCCGGCGGCTGGAGGGCCAGCTCGGCGTCCAGCTCTTCGAGCGGTCGTCCCGTGGTGTGACGCTGACCGCGGCGGGCAGCGCGTTCCGCCCGCACGCACAGGGAGCACTGGCCGCGATCCGGGACGGGATCGCCGAGGCGACGAACGCGGCCGGCAACGACCAGGTGCTCAAGATCGACGTCCTGGAGACCGATCTCGCCACACCCCGTGCGGTCCTGGCCCGCCTGCGCGACCAGTTGCCGTCGCTCCGGCTCGAGGTGAGCAGCCGCGGCAGCCGCGACCAGGAACAGCGACTGCTCAGCGGAGACCTCGACCTCGCGCTCTGTGGCTCCACCGCGCACCTCCCGGCCGGGATACAGCAGCGCGTCATCCGGCGCGAGGCGCTCGCCGTGGCGCTGCCGGCGAACCACCCGCTGGCGACGGCCGAGTCGGTCGCGGTCCGCGAGCTCGCCGGCGAGACCCACTACCTGCCCCGGGACGACTTCGCGCCGGAATGGAACGACTTCGTCCTGACCTGCTTCCGGACGGCCGGGTTCCAGCCGCGTCGGCACCCGGCGAGTACGGACGGGACCAGTTCGGCGATGGAGCTGGTCCGGTCCGGTGAGTGCGTCGCGCTCGGCCTGCTCTCCACCCCCGCCCCCGAAGGCGTCACCGTCCGGCCGCTCGCCACCGGTGTCCCGCCGTACGCGTGGTCGGTCCGGTGGCGTGACACGAACCACACTCCGGCCGCCGCGCTCGCCGTTCTGCGGGACCTCGACGACCGAATCTGAGGTTGTGCCGAACTTGTACAGAAGTTGAAGGCATAACTTCGCACCCGCGGGGTAGGAATACGGTCAGATATTGACCGCGGTCCAGACATGTGCCGCGCCGTGACTCAGAGTCGCGAGGTCAAGCATCATGGTTACCGTACTTGCCAGCACCACCGTCGACGAGCGGCCCGCTCACCCCAAGCACCGCCGCGACGAAGCCACCCGGGATCTGCTCTCCCGGCGGGCCACCAGCCAGGACGAGGAAGTCCGGCAGCGTCTCCTGGACGAGGCCATCGAGCTCAACCTGGGGATCGCCCACAGCATCGCCGGCCGGTTCCGCGGCCGGGGCGTCGAGGCCGACGACCTGGACCAGGTCGCCTACGTCGGACTCATCAAAGCCGCCCGCAGCTACAAACCCGACAGCGGGACGCCGTTCCTCGCGTACGCCGTCCCGACCATCCGCGGCGAGGTGAAACGGTACTTCCGCGACTGCTCGTGGACCGTCCGGATCCCGCGCCGCCTGCAGGAACTGCAAGGGTCCATCGCGTCGGTCCGGCCGCAGCTGGTCCAGGATCTCCAGCGCGACCCGACCCTGGAGGAGCTCGCCGCCGCGGTGAACTGCGAGGTCGCCGAGGTCGAGGCGGCGATCGCGGCCGACGGCTGCTTCTCCGTGCTGTCCCTGGATCGCCCGGTCGACGGGGAGTCGACCGCGAACCTCGCCGACACCATCGCCGACGAGGAGGACACGTCGTTCGAGCGCACCGAGGCGGTCGCCGTGCTCGCCCCGGTTCTCAACGACCTCACCCCACGGGAGCGCAGGATCCTCGAGCTGCGTTTCATCGAGGGGCACACCCAGGCCGACATCGGCGCCGAGATCGGCGTCAGCCAGATGCAGGTCTCCCGGCTGCTGCGCGGCATCCTCGACCGGTTGCGCGCGCAGATCGAACCGCCCACCGCGGCGGCTGCCTGATCCGTTCCGCGGTCGCCGCCCTCCCGCGGCGGCCGCTCCACCCCTCCCCACCGTGGTCCGCCGTAGGCTCGTCCTGCGGCGGACCACGCACGTGAGGAGGCCTTCTTGTCCGACGACGCTCCCCTCTTCGTCGTGCAGCAGCACGACGCGCGCCGGCTGCACTACGACGTGCGGCTGGAGGTGGACGGCGTCCTCAAGTCCTGGGCGGTACCCCGCGGCCCGTCGCTCGATCCGACCGTCAAACGGCTGGCGGTGCCGACCGAAGACCACTCGATCGAGTACGCGGAGTACGAGGGAGTCATTGCCGACAGCAAGTACGGCAGCGGGGCGGTGATCGTCTGGGACGCGGGCGTCTTCACCAACCTCACCGAGGACCACGGCCACCCGGTCGACGCCGCCGAGGCGATCGACCGCGGGCACCTGAAGGTCCGGCTGCAGGGCGTGAAACTGCACGGCACCTGGGCCTTCACCCGGACCGGCCAGGACTGGCTGCTCGTCAAGGTGCGGGACGCCTTCGCCGATCCGCGCCTCGATCTGACCAGCGCCGAGCCGCGGTCGATCCTCAGCGGCCTGACCATCGAGGAGATGGCCGCGACCGCGTCCTGACTACCAGCGATCGAGGTGCAGGACGTCGTCCAGCGGCTGCCGCGCGGCCGGCTTGAAGTCCGTGCCGAGCGTGTACGCGGTCGGGATCAGCACCGACTGCCGGATGTCCGCCGGCAACTCCAGGACCTCGGCGACCTCCCGCTCGTACTGCAGGTGCAGCGTCGTCCACGCCGTACCGAGCCCGCGGGCCCGGGCGGCCAGCATGAAGCTCCACGCCGCCGGCAGGATCGAGCCCCACATCCCCGCCTGGTTCCCGGCCGGCAACGCCTTCGCCCGCAGACAAGGGATCACCAGCACGGGTACGTGACCCATCCGCTCACCCAGGTACGCGACGCTCTTCCCGACCCGCTGCTGCACAGGCGCACGCGACGGGTCGTCGGCGTACAGCTTCCCCGCGGCGCCGGCGGACTCCAGGTACCCCGCGACCGCGCGCCGGTAGTACTCCCCGATCTGTGCCCGCTTCTCCGAATCGGTGACCACCAGCCAGTGCCACGTCTGGCGGTTGCTGCCCGAGGGCGCCTGCAACGCGATCTCGAGACACTCGCGGATCAGCTCGGGCGGCACCGGCCGGTCGAGGTCGAGCCGCTTGCGCACGGTCCTGGTGGTGGTGAGCAGTTCGTCGGGGGTCAGCTCGAGAGTCGTCACCGCTTCACAGTAGGTCAACGGGTTCGCAGGCTATTCGAACGGAGCCGGGTCGCCGGCGCCGACGCGGACGATCTCGGGGACGTCGTCGGAGAAGTCGATCACCGTGGTCGGCTCGGTCCCGGCCTCGCCGTCGATGACCGCGTCGACCTGGTGGTCCAGCTCCTCCTTGATCTCCCAGCCCTGCGTCATCGGCTCCTCGTGACCGGGCAGCAGCAGGGTGCTGGACAGCAGCGGCTCACCGAGCTCGGCGACCAGCGCCTGGGCCACCACGTGGTCCGGGATCCGGACCCCGACCGTCTTCTTCTTCGGGTGCAACAGCCGCCGCGGGACCTCCTTGGTCGCGGGCAGGATGAACGTGTAGCTGCCCGGCGTGGCCGCCTTGATCGAGCGGAACACCGCGTTGCTGATGTGCACGAACTGGCCGAGCTGGGCGAAGTCCTGGCAGACCAGGGTGAAGTGGTGCCGGTCGTCGAGGTGCCGGATCGTCCGGATCCGCTCGATCCCGTCCCGGTTGCCGAGCTGACAGCCGAGCGCGAAACAGGAGTCGGTCGGGTACGCGACCAGGCCGCCGCCGCGGACCAGGTCCACCACCTGGCCGATCGCTCGCTTCTGCGGGTTGTCGGGATGCACGTCGAAATACCTGGCCATGGGCCACGACCTTAGCGGCCCTGCCGGGTGGACCGACGGACGCTACAAGGTGGTGAGGACCGAGCACAGCACCGCGGCGAAGGCCAGCACCCCGACCAGGGTCCAGCGGGCGTGCCGGGCGGCGCGCTCGTCACCGGGTACCTGTGGGGTGGTCATGACCTCATCCTGCGACCCGGCCGGCCGCGGGGGAACAGGGTGAAGCGCACTTCAGGGACAGACCCGGGGCGCGCTCAGTGGTCCACCTGAGCCGGTCGTCCGGTGGGGATTCACGATCCGGGCCGAAGACTTACTCTGAACTCCATGGTCGACGCACAGCCCGAGGACGCCGGTCGGATCAGCTTCGGTACCGCGCGCGCCCGCTGGGTCCTCGCGGCGACCGCCCTCGGGTCCGGGATGGCGTTCCTCGACGGCACCGTGGTCAACGTCGCCCTGCCCGCGATGGGCGAGGACCTGGACGCCGACGTGGCCGGCCTGCAGTGGATCGTGAACGGCTACATGCTGATGCTGGCCTCGCTGATCCTGCTCAGCGGCTCGCTCGGTGACCGGTTCGGCCGGCGCCGGATCTTCGTGATCGGCGTGGTCTGGTTCACCGTGGCGTCGGTGATCTGTGCGGCCGCACCGACCCTCGAGGTGATGATCGCCGGCCGGATCCTGCAAGGGGTCGGCGGTGCGCTGCTCACCCCGGGCAGCCTGGCGATCCTGCAGACCACGTTCGCGCACTCGGACCGGAGCAAGGCGGTCGGCGCGTGGAGCGGGCTCACCTCGGTCGCGGCCGCGGTCGGCCCGTTCGTCGGCGGCTGGCTGGTGGACAGCGGGTCGTGGCGGTGGATCTTCCTGCTGAACGTGCCGATCGCGCTGGCGACCGTCCTGATCACCCTGCGCCACGTCCCGGAGACCCGTGACGAGACGATGGCACCCAAGCTGGACATCACCGGCGCCGTACTCGCGACGGTCGGGCTGGGCGGTCTCACCTACGGGCTGATCAGCGCCGGCGAGAACGGCTTCGGCGACCCGGTGGTGATCGGCGCGCTGCTGATCGGTGTGGCCGCCCTGGTCGTGTTCGTCGAGGTCGAACGCCGTAGCTCGCACCCGATGCTGCCGCCCGGCATCTTCGCGAACCTCCGCTTCACCGGCGCCAACCTGGTCACCGTCGTCGTGTACGGCGGCCTCGGCACCGCGACCTTCCTGCTGGTCGTGTACCTGCAGACGGTCCTCGGGTACGACGCGCTGACGGCGGGCGCGTCCCTGTTGCCGATGACGTTGCTGATGCTCACCTTCTCCGGGTACACCGGCAGCCTCGCGGAGAAGATCGGCCCCCGGATCCCGATGACGGCCGGCCCGCTGCTGATGGGCGGTGGATTCCTGCTGATGATGCGGATCCAGCCCGGATCGTCGTACCTGGGCGCCGTCCTGCCGGCCGTGGTCGTGCTCGGCTTGGGCCTGGTCCTGACCGTGGCCCCGCTGACCGCGACGGTGCTGTCGTCGGTCGAGGACCACCACGCCGGGATCGCGTCCGGCGTGAACAACGCGGTGGCCCGGTCCGCGCAGCTGATGGCGGTCGCGGCGATCCCGCTGGCGGCGGGGATCACCGGTGACGTCTACCGCGATCCGGTTGCCTTTAGCAACAGCTTCGACAAGGCCCTGATGATCTCGGCCGTGCTGACCGTCGCCGGTGCCGTCATCGCCTGGGTGACGCTGGCGAGCGGCCGGCCCCGGCGCGAGGAGCCGGCCGCCGCCCTCGTCGCCGCTCGCCGGCACTGCTCACTCGAAGCGCCGCCGCTCTCGAACTGCCCGGGCGTCACTGCCCCACGGTGAACCGCGGATCGGCCCGGATCGACGACATGTCGACATATCGCATCCGGACGTCGTGGCCGCCCGCAGTCGCTCCCCGGATTATTTGACACACTCGTACTGTACGATCGTATGGTGATCTGGATCCGAGCAACCTTCGGCGCGATCGTCATGGCCCTCGCCCTGGCGGCGGCCGGATGGACGAGAACCCTCACCCACTCCGCCTGGCTCGCCGCGGTCGTCTGCACCGTGATCGCGATCGCCTGCATCCGCCCGGTCCGCAACCGCAGTTTCCTGGCCCTCACCGGCGGCCCGCGTCCGTTCCTCCTGGGCCTCGCCGTCACGGCGGGCTCGGCCGCGATCGTCCTGACCCTCGGCACGCTCGGCGGCTGGCTCACCTGGGGACCGCTCGACGTCCCGCAGGTCCTGCTCTTCCTGGCCACCAACACGATCGTGGCCGTCCTGCTGGAAGCCTTCCCCGAAGAGCTGACCCTCCGAGGCCACACCTACTCGACCCTGCGCGGGACGCACCGTCCGTGGCTCGCGGCGACAGTCACCACAGCCCTCTTCCTCGCCGTGGTCCCGCTCTCCAGCACGATCCAGTGGGCCGTCGGCCGACCCTTCGGCCTGATCGCCGATCGACCGTCCCTAGCACCGGCGGGCGAGGACCCGATCGCCTACGTCGTGCTGCTGACGACCTTCGGCCTCACGCTCGTCACCGCGAGGAACGCCACCAACTCCCTGTGGACAGCAATAGCCACTCACCTCACCTTCCTCACCGTCAACCGCCTCACCTACCAAGGCGAATCCCGCGAAGCCGGCTGGTCGGTCACCCTGGAAACCCCCGACGCCGTGCTGCTCTTCCCCGCCTACCTGTTGCTAGCAGCAACCATCTACCAGCTGATCCGCCGGACCCGGGTCAGGGCCGGCGCCCGGCCGGCTCACCTGAGGGCGAGGTAGTGGCGGCGGGCTTCGGGTGGGAAGTGTTCGACGGCGTAGCGGAGCATGGTGCGGGGCATCCGGGCGGCGTTCTCGTCGAGGAAGGTGCGCAGGTCGTCGGCCGAGACGCGTTTGCCGGCTTCGCGGAGCATCCAGCCGGCGGCCTTGTGGATCAGGTCCTCACGATCCCGCAGGACTTCGCGGGTGAGCGCGTAGATGTCCTCGGTGTCGCCGGCCCGGATGAAGCGGTGGGTGGCGACGAGCGCGATCCGCCGGTCCCAGAGCAGGTCGGAGCGGATCAGCCGGTACAGGTCGTCGCGAGGTTTGCCGGTCAGGTAGCCGCCGACGATCTCGGCCGCGCTGCAGTCGACCAGGTCCCAGTTGTTCACCTTGGTGGTGTTGCGGAGGTAGAGGGCATAGATCTCAGCGAGCTCTTCGGGGTCCGCCGTGCGGGGTTTCGTGGCCCGGTTCGCGCGGTCGGCGAGCAGGCAGAGGACGGCGAGGCGGTGTTCGTGGATCGGGCTCGCGAGGGCCGGCTCCACCGAGGCCAGCGGCAGGCCGGCGCGCAGGTACGGCTTGAGGATGGCTCGGAGCGCGGAGAGTTTGACGCCGATGATCCGGTCGCCCTCGCCGTAGCCGCCGGGTTTGACCTGGAAGTAGCGGGCCAGGATCTCCGCCGTCGCGGGATCGGCCGCGGCGTCGACGGCGGCGAGCAGGTCGTCGACGGTACTCAGCTCAGCAGCCCTCCGGTGGCGCGAAGGCTCTGACCGGTGACCGGAGCGGCCTTGCCGTCGAGGGTCCCCATCACAGCTCCTTCAGCAGTCGGCGCATCGTCGCGATCTCCTTGGCCTGCGTCACGCCCACGTCCCGGGCCAGCTCGCCGACGCGAAGGTCCGCGCCGTTCTCCTGCTGCTTGCCGCTCATCGTGATCGCGCCCTCATGATGCTTGATCATCAGGCTCAGGAACATCGTGTCGAACGTCTTCCCGCGCGCCTGGCCCAACGCCGCGAGCTGGGCCGGCGTCGCCATCCCCGGCATCGCGCTGTGGTCCATGTGCTCGACATGCTCGAGCGACGGCGGGGTCTGGCCGCGCTCGGTGAGCAGCTGCCGCATCGCCTCGATCTCCGGCTTCTGCCCGACCCGGATCCGCTCGGCCAGCGACTTCACCCGCGGAGCGACGGCCGCCGTCCGGGCCCGCTCGGCCATCACCAGCGCCTGACTGTGATGGACCATCATGTCGGCGAGGAAGCTGACGTCGTCGGGGTCCACGGTGGCGGCCGAGCTCGGTATCGTCGCGACCGTCTTGTTGGGTCCACCTGGCGTCCCCGGCACGATCACCGGGACCGTCGACGAGGGCGCCGGCGCAGCCTCGGGGGTCGAACTGCACCCCCACAGACCGGCGAGAAGCAGGGACACGAGCAGCACCTTCGTCACGGGCGGGCCTCACTCCTGGTGTCGAATCGCTTCCACACAGTGTCTATCACGCATACCCTTGGCCCAACCGCTCCCGCAGAAGGGACCAGAGGCATGCGCATCGGCCGCCCCCGCACGCTCGCCAGTCTCGTCACCGTCCTCGCCGCCGTCTTGGCGTACTCCGCCCTGCCGGCGTCGGCCGACGGACCGCCGGACACCGGCGCCGCCAAGAGCGACAACATCACCCACCTCGCCAGCGTCCCGATGACCGGACCGCTGGCCGGCGGGGTGAACACCGACATCGCGTTCTCCGGGCAGAAGGCGTACGTCGGGAACTACTCCGGCTTCGCGATCTACGACATCGCGGACCCGGGCAAGCCGGCCCTGATCAGCCAGGTCTCCTGCCCGGGCAGCCAGAGCGACATCAGCGTGTACGACGGGCTGCTGTTCCTCAGTACGGACTCCTCGCGCAGCGACAACTCGTGCCAGAGTGTCGCGCAGTCGCCGACGATCAAGGAGTCCTGGGAGGGCATCAAGATCTTCGACGTCCGCGATCCGCGGAACCCGCGGTACGTCGCCGCCGTCGAGACCAAGTGCGGTTCGCACACGCACACGCTGGTCCCGGACAAGAGCAAGCGGTCGGTCTACGTCTACAACTCCTCGTACTTCCCGAACGCGACGTACCCCGACTGCCAGCCGCCGAACGACCGGATCGACATCGTCAAGGTGCCGTTGCGCCAGCCGGAGCGGGCGGCCGTGGTCGCGTCGCCGATCCTGTTCCCGGACGGCGGGTTCCCGGGCAGCGAGACCGGCTACGAGACCAGCGGCTGTCACGACATCACCGCGTTCCCGGCGAAGAACATCGCGGCCGCGGCGTGCATGGGCGACGGGGTACTGCTGGACATCTCCCGGCCGGAACAGCCGGAGGTGATCGACCGGGTCCAGGACGCGGCAAACTTCTCCTTCTGGCACGGCGCGACCTTCAACGGCGACGGCAGCAAGGTCGTCTTCATGGACGAACTCGGCGGAGGCGGCGGCGCGGAGTGCACCCCCGAGGTCGGGCCGACCAAGGGCGCCACCGCGATCTTCGACGTCAAGCAGCGCAAGCTGGTGTTCCGCAGCTACTACAAGATCACCCGGCACCAGGCCGCCGACGAGAACTGCGTCTCGCACAACGGCTCGCTGATCCCGGTCCGCGGCCGCGACATCATGGTGCAGGCCTGGTACCAGGGCGGCTTCTCGGTCTGGGACTTCACCGACTCGGTCAACCCCCGCGAGATCGGGTACTTCGACCGGCCGCCGCGCGATCCGGCGTCGTTCGGCGGGTACTGGTCCGTGTACTGGTACAACGGCGCGATCTACGGCACCGAGTCGGTCACCGCGTTCGACGTCTTCCGGATCTCCGACCGCCGGACCGACCCCGCGAACCGGGTGAAGCTGAAGGAGCTCAACGTCCAGACCCAGCCGCGGTTCTGGGGCTGAGCGTGGACCCGCTGATCACGCTCCGGGGTCACAAGCTGTGCAGGCATTGTGACTCCGGAGCAATCCGGCATACGGTTACGCCAGGGCTTCACCCATCCGCCTCAACCGACCGGCGTCCGCGGGCCTGCCCAGGGGGAGAGTCTGCCGTGAGTCAGCCGGAATCCCAGGACGGCGAGATGATCAGAACGACCTTCGACGCGGTCACCGACGAGCTGGCACCCGGGGTGCTGCTCGTCCGGTTGTCCGGTGAAATCGATATCGCCACCACCGAGTACGCCGCCGAGGCGATCCGGACCGCCATCGCGCCACCCGCGCGCCTGGTCCTCATCGACGTGTCCGCGGTGACCTTCTGCAGCTCGGCCGGCCTCGGCAACCTCGTCGAAGCCCGCCAACTGGCGGGCCAACACGAGATCCAACTGGCCCTGGTCGGCGTAGGCCGCCCCGTCGACAGACCCCTGGCGGTGACGGGACTCGGCGAACACTTCCGCATCTACGCCTCCGCCGACGAAGCCCTCCGCACCCTCCACCTCCAATAGCCCGGCGCTCCCACGCCGGGCCACACGGAGGCATCCCCCGCGTCGAACCCCAACGACACGAGCCACCCGGGATACCACCCAGAACCAGCAACCCCGGGCCGCTCGCCTCGACCACCCAGGACCGGCAACCCCGGGCTGCTCGCCCGAGCACCAGGACCAGTAACCGGCTGCTCACCCGACCGTCCAGGACCCGGGCAGGGCTGGTCGCCTCGACCACCCGGCGGCTGCATCCGGGCTGCTCGCCTTGACCACACCGCGAGCTTGCTCGCGTACCCAGCCGGGGAACTGCTGACGGCTGGAGACAGCGATCGAGGGGCGCGGGGTTCTTCATGAACTGTGCCTCGCGAAGACGAAACGATTCTGGAATCGATGCCATAAGTACTTGCCAGCGCCCCCGAAGCGCTGCTTAGGGTGCTGCCTGTGACCCTCCGGACCCAGCGCGTCGGCGCCAACCTGCACGCCGTCGAGGACAGCTGCGTCGTGTACCTGCTGGTCGACCCCACGACCCGCTCGGCGGTCGCCGTCGACGTCGGCTCCGGACGCTGGCTGTCCCACCTCGCCGAGCTCGGCATCGACCGGATCACCGACGTCCTGGTGACGCACCACCACCGCGACCAGGTCGAGGGACTGCCGTTGCTCGCCGCCGCGGGCGCGCGGATCTGGGTGCCGGAGACCGAGCTCGACCTGATCGCGGACGTCGAGCGGATCTGGCAACGCCGAACCGTCGTGAACAACTACGACCTCCGCACCGACCGCTACTCCCTGCTCGAACCGGTCGCCGTCACCGGAGCAATGCGCGACTACAGCACCAGGCAGATCGGCCACCTCGAAGTGACCACCCTGCCGACTCCCGGGCACACAGCCGGCAGCGTGACGTACCTGATCGACGGGCAGGCCTTCGTCGGCGACCTGGTGCACAGTCCTGGCAAGGTGTGGTCCGCCGCTGCGCTGCAGTGGTCGTACGTCGGCCTGGAGGGCGCCGCGCTGACCAGGGCGTCCCTGGTGCAGCTGCTCGACCACGACCCGTCCGTCCTGCTGCCCAGCCACGGTGACCCGATGACAGACCCGGCCGACACGGTTGACCGGACCTGCCGAGCCCTGGGCGACCTGATCGAGGTCCGGCTGGGACAACCGAGCGGGTTGCTGGAGAAGCTGGCCGACCCGTTCGTCGAGATCAGTCCGCATCTGTTGATGAACCGGACCAGCGAGTCCCGCAGCTACGTCCTGCTCAGCGACTCCGGCACGGCGCTGGTGATCGACTACGGGTACGACCTGACCACCGGGATCCCGCAGGGCGGCGAGCGGTACACCGTCCGGCCGTGGCTGCCGAGTGTGCGGGCGCTGCACCGCGACTACGGGATCGACCGGGTCGAGGTGGCGGTCCCCACGCACTACCACGACGACCACGTGGCCGCGTTCAACCTGTTGCGTGACGTCGAGGGGACGGAGGTGTGGGCGAGCAGCCCGGTCGCCGCCGTGCTGGAGGACCCGTCCGCGTACGACCTGCCCTGCCTCTGGTACGAGCCGATCCCGTGCGAGCGGCACATCCCCGACGGGACCAGCGTGCGCTGGCGCGAGTACGAGCTGGAGATGCACGCGTTGCCGGGGCACACGCTGTACGCGTCGGCGGTGGGCTTCACCGTGGACGGCAAGCGGGTACTTGCGACCGGGGACCAGCAGACCGGGACGTATCGGCCAGGGGTGGAGGCCGAGATCCCGAACTTCCAGTACGCGAACCTGTTCCGCCCCGACGACTACGCCGCCTCGGCCGCGCTGTACCGGCGACTCCAGCCGGACCTGATGATCACCGGGCACTGGGATCCGCGCGTCGTCACCGGGGAGTACCTGGACGAGCTGACCCGGATCGGCGACGAGGTAGCGCGGGTCCACCGGGAGCTGCTCCGCCCCGACGATCCGGTGTTCGCCGGGCCGGCCCGGATCACGCCGTACCGGATCGACGCGGTGGACGGGCAACCGTTCGAGGTCACCGTGATCGCGGACGGCTCGGCCGAGCTCGTGGTGCCTGCCGGCTGGGACTGCAAGCAGGTGGCGCCCGACCGGTTCGTGGTGGTGCCGCACGTGGATCGGCCGGTCCGGCGGGCCCGGATCGCGGCCGCGGTCACCCGTGCGGGGAAGTACCTCGGCCAGTCGGCTGAAGCGCTCGTCGATGTCCGCCTCTGAAGGGAACTCCGTGAACATCGGGAACTACAAGGTCGAGGTCAACCCTGCCAAGGCGTATGCGGCGGTGATCGGCCAGGACGGGCAGCGGCTGTTCGCGCTACGGCTGCATGCGTCCCTCGACAGCTTCGCCGGGCCGGACGAGAGCTACGGCGAGATCACCGTCGAGGAGGACCGGCGCCCGGGCGAACTAGTGCTGACGGCAACGGCCCGCAGTACCGTCTGGGACACCCGGGTGACCACCACGCGGTTCCTGCCGGACCGGATCGAGACCACGACCACGGTGACCGGGCAGGGCCGCATCACCGACGCGCACCTGTTCGGCGGCCGCCGAACACCGCGCGGTTTCCTGCCGAGCGGCGCGCGCCTCCAGCAGGCGTACTCGCCGAACCCGGACCACCCGACCCGCGTGATCCGCACTGCGCTCGAGCCGGCCACGATCGGCCCGTGCGGTGAGGGCAGCGAGCCCGGGATCGAGCGCTGGCTGTTCTCACCGGCGCCCTGGTGCTTCGCGGTGACTCCGGACACGACGCAGTGGATCGGGCTGAGCGTGGTGGCGCCGATCGCGGAGCAGACGTTCACCAACTACCACTACCTGCCCGTCACCGGCGGCTTCAGTCTCCGGCTCGACTACGAGGGCCACACCACCGTCGACGGTTCGTTCACGACTCCGCTGCTGGTCGTACACCTGGACGGGACGGACCCGGAGGACGTCCTGGTCCGCCACCGTGCCCTGCTCGACGAGTACGGCGTGGTACCGCAGCGCACCGTGGAGTCGCAGGCGTGGTGGCAGAGGCCGATCTTCTGCGGCTGGGGAGCACAGTGCGCGATCGGTGCTCGCACGGACCAAGCACCGCAACCCCTGGCCACACAGGCGAACTACGACACGTTCCTGCAAACCCTGGCGAAGCAGGGGATCGAGCCGCAGACCGTGGTGATCGACGACAAGTGGCAGGAGCAGTACGCCACCTGCCGACCCGATCCGGAGAAGTGGACGGACCTGCGTGGCTGGATCGCCGAACGGCACGCCGCCGGGCAACGCGTCCTGCTCTGGTGGAAGGCGTGGGACGACGAAGGCGCCCCGATCGAGGCAAGCATCACCGACGCGGCCGGTAACCCGGTCGGCCTCGACCCGGAGTCGCCCGCCTGCGTCGACCTCGTCCGGGAAGCCGTGGAGTACATGCTGTCCCCCGACGGCCTTGACGCCGACGGCTTCAAGATCGACTTCACCGCCCGCACCCCGTCCGGTTCGTCGTTGCGGCACAGTGGTCGTCTGTGGGGCACGGCGCTGCTGCACGAGCACCTGCGGCTCGTGTACGAGACGGCCAAGCGGACCAAGCCGGACGCGCTCGTCGTCACCCACGTACCGAACCCGGCCTTTCTCGACGTGACCGACCTGATCCGCCTGAACGACGTACTCCGGGACGACGACGGCGAACCGGGGTACGTGGCGCAGCACATGCGGTACCGGGCCGGCGTGGTGAAGGCGGTCTGCCCGGAACTCGGCATCGACACCGACGGCTGGATGATGCCGAACCACGCCGAGTGGCGCGAGTACCTGAGGATCCAGCACGAGCTGGGCGTGCCCGCGTTGTACTACGTCGACGGCACCGATACGGACCGCTACGACTTCGGCCCGGACGACTTCGCCGCGATCCGGGAGAGCTGGGAGCGGTTCGGTACCAGGGTACGGACGGAGCGCCTGCCTTAGACTGCGGGCCATGACGCAGCGGGGGCAGGCGCGCAGTGCACGGACCGGGGCTCAACCGGAGCCGCGGTCCGGTGCGGTACGCCGTCCCACGGTGCAGGACGTCGCCCGCGAGGCCGGTGTCTCTCCGTCGACCGTCTCGCGCGCCCTGCACACCCGTGGTTACGCGTCCCCCGACGTACGGAACCGCGTGCGCGCCGCCGCGGCCAAGATCGGGTACGTCGCCGACCACAACGCGAGGAACCTGCGCAGCCGTACCTCCACGTCGATCGGCGTGCTGATCTCCGACCTGCGCAACCCCTTCTACGCCGACCTCGCGGCCGGGATCGAGGAGGAGCTGCGCGCGGCGGAGTACCAGATGGTGCTGGTGAACGACAACGGCGACCCGGCCGAGGAACTGCAGGCGGCCGAGACGCTGCTGGCGATGCGGGTCCCCGGGGTCATCGTCACCCCGGTCACCGCGGCCTGCCCGCGAGTCCTGCAGGACAACGGGGTGCACGTGGTGTGCGCGGACCGCGAGCTCGGCCGGTCCGGCGGTGACGTGGTGCTGAGCGACAACAAGGCCGGCGCCCGCGAACTCACCGAGCACCTGATCGGCCTCGGCCACACCCGGATCGGACTGCTGATCGACGAGACGAAGTGGTCGACGGGGGCGGGCCGGCTGGCCGGGTTCCGGGCCGCGCACGAGGAGTTCGGGCTCGAGGTCGACGAGGACCTGATCGCGTACACGAGCTTCGACGCCGACGCGGCCCGGCGGACCACCGCCAAACTGCTGAACGACCACGACGTCACGGCGATCTTCTCCGCGAACAACGTGCTCGCCCAGGGGGCCCTGGCCGAGCTGAAGGACCGGCGGCTGACGGTGCCCCGGCGGATCAGCCTGGCGGCGTACGACGACGTGCCGTGGATGTCGCTGGTCCAGCCGGCCCTGACCACGGTCGACCAGCACACCGTCGAGCTCGGCCGGACCTGCGCCCGGTTGCTGCTGGCCCGGATCCGCGGCGAGCTGCCGCCGCGCCGCCGCCGGGTCCGGGTCGCACCCCGGCTGATCATCCGCGGCTCCACCGGGCCGGCGCCCCGCTCCTGATCCTCGGCCTGGTTCTGATCGTCGGCCTGGCCCTGGTCCTCGGCCTGGTCCTGGTCCTCGTTCGGTGGCCCTGGCAGCTTCGGCGCGTTCCTCGATCGTTATCCCCAGGTAGGCGGCCCACACCTTGACGCGCGTCCGACCGCGCCCTTACGGTTCCTGAAATCGAATGTGGCATCGATGCCACATTTCGTCGAAGCGCCGGACCGCTCTGGTGGCACGTTCGGTCTCGTCCCCTGTCGAGGTAAGGAGCACGCAATGAAGCACCTCCGCCTTCCCGCGGTGCTGGCGGCCGGCACGCTGGTCCTCACGTCCTGCGCGGGTGTCGGGACCAAGGACGACGTCGGCGGCGGCAGCGGTGACAGCTCCGCCGAGTCGACGCCGTCGGGCGCCCTGAACATCATGGGTTTCAGCGGCGAGGACGAGGTCGCGCAATCCCGGATCGCGGCGTTCAAGACGGCCTACCCCGGGGTCACGGTGAAGAACAACAAGGGCGATTTCGACGCCCAGCAGTTCCTCACCGCGGTCTCCAGCGGCAACGCGCCGGACGTCGCCTACATGGCCCGTAACCTGATCGGCACGTACGCAGCCAAGGGCGCGATCCAGCCGCTGGACGACTGCATCAAGAACAATGGAATCGATACCACCCAGTACCGCGAAGCCGCGCTGAACGAGGTCAAGCTCAGCGACAAGACCTACGGCATCCCGGAGTTCTACACCGTCACGACGAACCTGATCAGCGGAAAGGCGCTCAAGTCCGCGGGCGTTCCGGTCACCGACATCCAGACCGCCGACTGGGACAAGCTCGAGCAGACGGCCAAGAAGCTCTACAAGGCCAAGGGCGGCCGGCCGGCGCGGCTCGGGTTCGACCCGAAGATGCCGGACTTCTTCCCGCTCTGGGCGATGGCCAACGGCGCCGAGCTGGTCAAGCAGGGCGGCGAGCCCAACCTGAACGACCCGAAGGCGGTCGAGGCGCTCACGTACACGCTCACCCTGATCCAGGCTCAGGGTGGCTGGTCGAACTTCAAGACCTTCCGGGACACCTTCGACCTGTTCGGCGAGAAGAACCAGTTCACCGCCGACCAGTTGGCAGCGTTCCCGATCGAGAACTGGTACGTCAACGTGCTGCTGGACAGCCGCAAGAACGGGCTCGAGCTGCAGTCGACGATGTTCACCGACCGGCAGGGTCAGCCGATCAGCACGATCGGCGGATCGGCCTGGGTGGTGCCGAAGGGCGCGAAGAACTTCGACGCCGCCTGCAAGTTCGCCAAGACGATGACCTCGGTGGAGACCTGGAACAAGGCGGCCGAGGCGCGGATGCAGACCGTGGCCAAGGACAAGAGCTTCTTCACCGGCCTGTTCACCGGCAACAAGACCGCCGACGACGAGATCAAGGCCAAGTACCTCAAGCCCACCGGTGACGCCGGGTTCGACCAGGCGATCAACAACTACTACGACGTGCTGGACAAGTCGAAGTCGCTGAACCCGTCGCCGGCCGGCGCCGAGATCGACGCGGCCTGGAAGAACGCGGTCGGCAAGGCCCTGGCCGGGACGGCGACCCCGCAGGCCGCACTGGACCAGGCGCAGACCGAGGCGAAGGCCGCCTTCGACAAGGCCCCGCAGGGCTGATTCGATGACAGCCACCGTCGAACAGGTCACGACGGAGGGGCCGGCCGAGCCCCTCCGCCGTGACCGCCGGCCGAGGCGCAGCCCGCTGGCCCGCCGCGAGGACCGGGCCGGCTGGGCCTTCGTCGCGCCGTGGGTGATCGGGTTCCTGATCTTCACCGCCGGACCGATGATCGCCAGCCTGGTGCTGTCCTTCACCGACTACCAGATGATCCAGGCCCCGCGCGCGGTCGGCCTGGAGAACTACCGCGAGCTGTTCGACGACCCGCGGGTGCTGAAGGCGCTGAGCAACACGTTCGTGTACGCCGCGATGTTCGTCCCGCTCGGCACGATCTTCGCGCTGGTGCTGGCGATGATGCTGCAGCGGGTCGGCCGGGCCGGCGGCTTCTTCCGGACCGCGTTCTACCTGCCCGAGATGACCCCGGGGGTCGCCGCGGCCGCGATGTTCCTGCTGCTGCTGAACGGTCAGCAGGGCCTGGTGAACAAGGTGCTCGGCTGGATCGGCATCAACGGGCCGAACTGGACCGCCGATCCGGCCTGGCTGAAACCGTCGCTGGCGATGGTGAGCCTGTGGACCCTCGGCGGCACCGTCGTGATCTACCTCGCCGCGCTCAACGGCGTGCCGAAGCAACTGTACGAGGCGGCCGAACTGGACGGCGCCGGCCAGTTCACGCAGTTCTTCCGGATCACGGTGCCGATGATCTCCGGGGCGCTGTTCTTCACCGTGATCACGAACACGATCGCAGCGATGCAGATGTTCGACCAGGCCTACACGATGTTCTACGGCCCGCAACAGAAGGCGGCGGCGTCCGAGGAGTCGCTGGTGTACATGGTCTATCTGTTCCAGAACGCGTTCCAGTTCTTCAAGATGGGCTTCGCCTCGGCGATGGCGTGGCTGTTGTTCGTGATCATCCTGCTGATCACCTTCCTGCAGGTCCGGATCGGTAACCGGTACGTCTACTACCACGGGGAGCGCTGATGACGATCTCCCCGCGCAGGTTGCCGTTCCTGCTGTTCCTGACCGCGGCGACGTTCGCGTTCGTGTACCCGCTGGTGTGGCTGGTCAGCGCGTCGCTGAAGCCACGGTCCCAGGTGTTCGACAACCGGCTGATCCCGGCGGTGTTCCAGCCGGAGAACTATGTCCGCGTCTGGGAGGCCGCGCCGGTGATGCGCTGGCTGGTGAACTCGCTGACCGTCGGGTTCATGGCCGCGGCCGCGGTGACGTTGTCCAGTGCGGTGGTCGCGTTCGGGTTCGCGTACTTCCGGTTCCGCGGACGCAACCTGCTGTTCGGCGTGCTGTTGTCGACGATGATGCTGCCCGGCGCGGTGACGATGATCCCGGTCTACCTGATCTGGAACCAGCTCGGCATGATCGACACCCAGATCCCGCTCTGGGCGCAGAACCTGTTCGGTTCGGCGTTCTACGTGTTCCTGCTCCGGCAGTTCTTCCTCGGGATCCCGCGGGAGTTGTTCGAGGCGGCCCGGGTGGACGGCTGCGGGTACTTCGGGATGTTCCGCCGGATCGCGTTCCCGCTGTGCAAACCGGCGCTGGTGATCGTATTCGTCTTCGAGTTCAAGGCGAGCTGGTCGGACCTGATGAAGCCGCTCATCTACCTGCAGACGCCGGACTACTTCACGATGCCGCGCGGGCTGAAGCAGATCATCGACGCGTTCGCGCTGTCGGGCCACTACGAGTGGGAGATCGCGATCGCCGCCAGCGTGATCGCCGTGGTGCCGATGATCGTCCTGTTCGCCTTCGGCCAGCGCTACATCCTCGACGGCGTGGCGACGACCGCGCAGAAGGGCTGATCCGTCCGCCATGCCAGAAGCTCCCGTGCTCGCCCTCGACGTGGGCGGGACCAAGCTCGCCGCCGGCGTGGTCTCCGCCGAGGGCACACTGCTGTCGTCGTTCCGCAGTGCCGAGACACCGCTCGCGGCCGGTCCCGAGGCCGCGATCAGCCGGCTGGTCGATCTCGGTGAGAAGGCCCTCGCCGAGGCCGGCCACCCGGAGATCGCCGCCGTCGGTGTCGGCTGCGGTGGACCGCTCGATCCCCGGACCGGCGTCATCCTCGGTCCCCCTGGCCTGCCCGGCTGGGACGAGGTCCCACTCGGCCGACTGGTCGCCGAGCACTTCGGCCCGCCGACGTACGTGGAGAACGACGCGACCGCAGCCGCGCTCGGGGAGTACCGCTGGGGTGGCTGGAACGTCGAGAACCTGGTCTACCTGACCGTCTCGACCGGCTTCGGCGGTGGCGTGGTTGCTGACGGCAAGCTGTTCCGCGGTGCGGCCGACCAGGGCGGCGAGCTGGGTCATGTCGTCGTCGACTGGCAGGGCCGGCAATGCGGTTGCGGTGCTCGCGGCTGCGCCGAGGCGTACGTGTCCGGTACGTCGATCGCCCGGCGCGCCGCCGAGGCTCTCTTGGATCGGCCGGACTCGTCCCTCGCCGGCGTCGGGACTCTGACCGCCAAGGACGTGTTCGAGCATGCCCGCGGCGGGGATCCGGTCGCCCGCGCGATCTGGGACGAGACGACCGCGATCCTCGGCCGGATGGTCGCCGTGATCGTCAACGTCTGGGAGCCCGACCTGGTGGTCCTCGGCGGCGGCGTCACCCGTGCCGGCGGCCCCTTGCTCGAACCGGTCCGCGAGACCGCGCTCCGGCAGGCGATGCCACCGGCCGCGAAGGCCTGCGACGTCGTCCTGTCCCACCACGGCGACACCGTCGGCGTGCTCGGCGCGGCCGCCATCGCCTACGACCGTCTCGAAGCCGACGACGCGAACGGAGTACGAGCATGAGGACCACGCTGACCGAGGTCGGCAGCCCGGACACCGCACCGAGTGCGGCGGGGCGCCTGCTGGACGGGCAGCTCGACCGGCACGCCGAGGTCGCCGCCGCGATGCGGGACCGGCTCCCGCAGGTCCAGGCGGTGGCGGAGGAGCTGATCCGGCGGCTCGAGGCCGGCGGCGTGGTCTACACATACGGCAACGGCGGTTCCGCGGCGGACGCGCAGCACCTGGTCGGCGAGTTGATCGGCCGCTATCTCCGGGAGCGGCGCCCACTCCCCGCGGTCGCGCTGATCGGCGACGCCGCCGTGGTCAGCTGCATCGCGAACGACTACTCCTACGACGACGTGTTCGCCCGGCAGATCCGCGCTCTGGCCCGTCCCCAGGACATCGTGGTCGGTTTCAGTACGTCGGGCACGTCCCCGACCGTGGTGAACGGGCTGGCCGCGGCCCGGGCGAACGGCGCCTGCTCGGTCGCGTTCACCTCGACCCGCGGCCAGGACCTGGCGGCCGCGGCCGACCTGGCGGTGGTCGTCCCGGCGGAGGAGACTGCCCGGATCCAGGAGATGCATCTGCTCGCCCTCCATCTGATCAGCGAACTGGTGGACCGGTGGGCGTACGAAACCGACGACGAGACCGTGGAGAACGCATGACGCGCCCGGCCCGGGGCCCCTTGCACATGATCGGCAACGCCCACATCGACGCGGTGTGGCTCTGGCAGTGGCAGGAGGGATACCAGGAGGTGCGGGCGACGTTCCGGTCCGCGCTGGACCGGATGGACGAGTACCCGGACTACGTCTTCACCGCCGACTCGGTCGCCTACTTCAGCTGGATCGCCGAACACGATCCGGAGCTGTTCGACCGGATCCACAAGCGCGTCGCCGAGGGCCGGTTCGAGATCGTCGGCGGCTGGTGGGTCGAGCCGGACTGCAACATCCCCGGCGGTGAGGCGTTCGTCCGGCACGCGTTGTACTCGCAGCGCTGGCTGGCCGAGCACCTCGGCGTGATCGCCACGGTCGGTTGCAACGTCGACCCGTTCGGCCACAACGCGTCGCTGCCGCAGCTGCTGAGCAAGGCCCGCCTCGACTCGTACGCGTTCCTCCGGCCGCAGGCGCACGAACGCGAGCTGCCCGGCCAGAAGTTCTGGTGGGAGGCGCCCGACGGTTCCCGGGTCCTCGCGTACCGGATCCCGCACGAGTACTGCTCGCCCGGCGGCGAGATCTCCGGCCACGTGACGAAGGCGCTGCAGCAGTTGCCGGTGACGTCCGAACCGTTGATGGTGTTCTACGGCGTCGGCAATCACGGTGGCGGGCCGACCATCGAGAACATCGAGTCGATCAAGCAACTCGCCGCCCGCGACCTCTACCCGGAGATGTTCCCGTCCACGATGCGCCGCTTCTTCGACGAGGCACGCACGTTCGACGGGATCCCGGTGCACGCGACCGAGCTGCAGCCGCACGCGATCGGCTGCTACGCCGCGCACTCCGAGGTCAAACGGCAGAACAGGCTGGCCGAGCAACTGCTGCTCGCTGCCGAGAAGTGGACCACGATCGCGGCTGTCGTCGGCGGGACCCGGGACGCGACCGCCGAGCTCGGTCACGCCTGGCAGCAGGTGCTGTTCAACCACTTCCACGACATCGCCGCCGGGACCGCGATCGAGCCCGCGTACGACGACGCCCGCGACCAGCTCGGCGAGGCCAAGTCGATCGCGGCCCGGCTGGCGAACCGGTCGATCCAGTCGATCGCCCGGCAGATCGACATCCCCGCCGAGGCGACCATGGTCCCGGTGGCCGTGTTCAACCCGCACGCCTGGCCGGTGACCGCGACCGTCGAGCTCGAACTCGGCTACCCGGCCCCGTTGCGCGGTGCGATCGCGCTGACGGAGGGCCTGGCCGGGCGCGCCCTGGAGATGCAGGAGATCCGCTCGGCGGCCACCGCCAACGGACGACGCCGCGTCGCCTTCACCGCCGAACTGCCCCCACTCGGCTACCAGCTCTACACGATGCGCCCCGGCGACACGTCGTACCACCTGGGGCAGCCGGCGTCGGACGGGTTCGTCCTCGACAACGGGATCGTCCGGGTCGAGGTCGATCCGCGGACGGGCTGGCTGAAGTCGTTGGCGACGGCCGATGGGCCGAACGTCGTTCCGTCCGCGCGTCGGCAAGTCCCGCACGCCCAGGTGATCGACGACGACACCGACACGTGGAGCCACGGCGTCCGCTCGCTGTGGGACACGACCGGCGCCTTCGAGGTGACCCGGGTCCGTCGGCTCGCGGACGGCCCGATCCGGCAGGTGGTGCGGGTGGAGTCCGCGTACGAGCAGTCGCGGTTGATCGAGGAGTACGTGCTGGACGCGGGCGCCGAGGCGGTCGAGGTCCGGGTGACGATCGACTGGCGGGAGCAGCTGAAGACGTTGAAGCTGTGCTTCCCGTTCGCGCTGGACAAGGCCGAGGCGACCCACGAGATCCCGTACGGCCACCTGGTCCGCGAGCAGAATCGCGAGGAGGTCCCGTCCCACGCCTGGGTCGATCTCTCCGGGCCCGAGGGCGGGGTCGCGCTGCTCAACGACGGCAAGTACTCGTTCGCCGTCGACGGCACGAAGTCGGGTCGGCCGGTGCTCGCGATGACGTGCGTCCGGTCGCCCGTGTACGCGTGGCACGATCCGCGCCGGCTGGACGCCGACGGCGTCTACGAGTACCTCGACCAGGGCATCCAGCGCTTCCGGTATCGGCTGCATCCGCATGCGGGCGATTGGCGGGCGGCCGGTGTCGTGCGGAGTGCGGCCGAGCTGAACCAGCCGATCACGCCGCTGATCGAATGCTTCCACCCTGGCCCACTTCCGGAGCAGCAGTCGTACGTCACCGTCGACGGCCCGGGTGCGGAGCAGGTCGTGGTGTCCGTGGTGAAGAAGGGCGAGGAGAACGACGGCTCGGTGGTGGTCCGCGGGTACGAGACGAGCGGCGCCCCGGCCGAGGTGACGGTGTCGCTGCCGTTCCTGGGTCGCTCGATCGAGACGACGTTCGGCGCGAACGAGGTGAAGACGCTGCTCCTCAAACCGTCGACCGACGAACCCGCGACCGAGGTCGACCTGCTGGAGTGGGACCCGCAGCAACCGCCACCCGGCCTGGCCCGCTGACGGCCGGTGCTGGGGAAAGGTGATCCGGTGCAGCTCAGCCTGACCGTCGAGGACGCCGACGGAGCCGTGCTCGACTCCGCCGATTGGGAGTTGTCGGTCGACGTGCAACCGGTCGACGAACTCGAGGAGACCTGCACGGTCCGGGTCCGCTACAACGGTTCGGTGCCGATGGAGGCGCGGATTCGGGCTGAGCTGCCTTTGCCGATCGCGGCTGACGAGGAGCCGTACTGGTTGGTTCCTGGCGTGTTCTACGGGGCCAATCGGGACGAGGAATGCACGCGGCTCTACCCGCGGTACGTGATCGGTCGGTCGGACATCGACGCGCTGGAGTCGGACCACTGGGCGTTTCGGGCCGATCGCGCGGCTACTCCGGTGGTCTTCTCCTGGGGACGAACCGGTGGCTTTGCGCTCGATGTGGCCGCGGATACCTCGCTCGGGCACAGCGGGCTCGGCTTCGGCGCAGGACCCGAGCGGCCCGCGAGTCTTTGGGTCTCGCTGCCTTATCGGGAAGAGCCGTTCAGCTATGTCGGTGAGCCTAGGGGTGTTGAACCGTTGGCGGCGACGTATCGGTGGGAGCCCGGGGAGGCACACGAGATCCGGATCGGTCGATGGACCTTGCCGGCGGATCGGACCAGCTACGTCCCCGTCCTTCGTCGATTGCGGGAACGGCAACGCGCCGCCGTACCGCCGGTCCGGCCGTGGGTCGACGTGACCACGGCGGCCGAGCTTGCGGCGTACGGGTTGTGGCGTTGGCATTACCGGCCCGATCCGGCGGTGCTGATCGAGACCGCGCTGTTCGATCGTGAGCTGGCCGGGGACGTCGGGCAGCACGGCGACCGGCACGCGATGCACGTCGCCTGGGTGAGCGGCATCCCGTACGCGCACGCGCTGCTCCTCCATGGCCGGCGAGCAGGGAACGCGGAGTACGTCGAGGCCGGGATCGCGGTGATCGACCACATCACCTCGAGCCTCACGCCGGTGGGCACGTTCCACGGGACCTGGTACGCCGAGCACGGGTGGAGTCAGTCGTGGACCCCGGTGCGAGGCGGATTGCATGCGCGCACGTTGGCGGAGGCGACGTTGTTCACCGTGCGCGCGCTGGCCGCCGAGGCGGAGCAGCATCCTGGCTGGGAGGCGGCGGCGCGGAGCAACCTCGAGTTCGCGATCGCCGCACAAGAGGCCGAGGGCAACTTCGGCAGCTTGTACCACCGCGATTCGGGTGAGGTCCTGTCCCGTCGAGGCGACGCGGGGCTGACCTGGATCGCAGCGCTGGCGGAGGCGTACGAACTCTTCGGCGACGAGCGGTACCTGGACGCGGCACGACGCGGTGGCGGGTATTACGCGTCGTCGGTGGTGGACGGCACCTTGTGTGGCGCTCCCGAAGACGTCGACCTGGCACCGACCTCGGAGGACGGGTACGCAGCGGTGATCTCGTATGTCGCCCTGCATCGTGTCGATCCGCAGGACCGATGGGTGGAGCTCGCCCGCTGGGCAGCGGAGTGGATGCTCACTTTCGGTACAGCTACGACGTCCGCTTCGACGAGCACACCATCCTCGGCACCTACGGCTTCCGCAGCCGGGGCGCCGACAACGCCAGCCCGTCGAACCAGCACCTCCACAACTACGGCCTGATCTGCACCCCCGAACTCGTCGCCTTGTCGTCGTTGACGGGCGACCCGACCTACGCGGAGTCGGCCGCCGAACACCTGCGTTTCGCCCGGCAGTTCATCGCCCGCCAGGACGGTGACTTCAACGCTCGTCGTGGCATGCTCACCGAGCGGTACTACCAAACGGAGTGCTTCGGCCCTCAGGGCGCGATCCTCACGCTCTCGCACAGTTGGTGCATCGGTCTGCTGCTTCTCACTTGCGAACAGGCCCTGACCCACAAGGACCTGTCCGAAGTCTCCTGGTAGCCCCCGCACCCGAACTCACCCGGCGTTGGCTGCTGTCGCGGTCGCGGCGATGATCGCGGCCTGGGTCCGGGTGATGGCCTTACGAACCGCGGGGCTGATGGCTTGACCAGCGGCGATGTCGGCCATCCGCCCCTTGACGTACTTGCGGTCGCCGGCGGGGAACGCCTTCCGCCACAGCTTGGCTGCGTGGAGCACCCCGACGAGAGCCGCTGTGCGCTCGTCGGGCGTGCCACGCTCGAGGACCGCCGCGCTCAAACGGCGGCGGACCTCGGCCTCCGTGGTCGTCTCTTGGGCCGGGTAGCGATGCATCGGAAGCAAGGGGACGCGCTTCTTCCGCAGCACGCCACGATCGACCAGCGAGGAGACCGTGGTGCCGGGAGCACTGTGGTGGGTGCGACGGAGCACACGGGAGACCTTGAATCGCTCGGCTGTGGACAGTTTGCCGAGCGCCGAGTCCAGGTGAGCCACACCGGTCGGACTGGCGTCGAGAACCGTGACCCGGTCGTCGTCATCGACGGTGATGCGTCGGCTGAGGACGAGGTCGACGACGACGGCGCCGGCCACGGCCCAGTCGAGGCCGAGGCGGAGCTTGCCGGCTCCGGAGTCGTTGTCGAGGGCAATCAGGATGACTTCCTCGGCGACGGTGAGCTCTGACATCTGATGAGGCCCTTCTCGTGAGTGTCGGCGGAGTCGGGTGGGGATCAGCGCAGCCTCGACCAGAAGCGGCAGTGGTCCTGACGGGCCAGGTCGACTGGTCGGATGCCGTCGGCACCCGGCGCGAGCTCCTGGACGTACGGGTGGCCGATCGCCCGAAATCGCGGCCACCTGGGACCGTCCGCGTGGCCGGGATCGCCGGTCGCCGCGAAGCTCGCCCAGTAGTCGATCATCTGCTCCGACAGGCGTTGCTGCTCCGGCGTGAACTTCGGCGTGACCCCCAGCAGGCCGAACAACGACCACAGCTCGGACGCGTGCTGGGCTCCCATCGGCATCTTCGGCGGCAACGGCGAGAGCAGCGGCGGGTTGGGATCGGCGAACTCGTACTGGAACACCGGGACCCATCGAGCCAGGCCACGGGACGTCTCGTACTGGGTGCAGGCCCACTTGCGGTCGGTCGTGATCGCGGCCCAGGTCAGGGCGGCGGAGCCGTACGCCTTCCTCGGGTACTCGGCCTCGATCTTCGCCCGGTTCGGCCCGAACGTCTCGGTCATCACGGCGTCGTAGGTCGCTTCGCTCATCGGCTCGCCCGTGTCGTAGAACGAGGTCGACTGGGTCATTTCGTCGCGAGTGTTCCCGGACAGGACCGGAGTTCGGTGGACCCGGCCGCGCCGCACGGCGGTTCCCGGATCCTCGGGGAGCACCGCGGTGCCGTACGCCGGCTGGATGAACTTGCCCAGCCTCGGCATCAGCGAGTCCACCGGCAACGCCCGCAGGCAGGCGACGACGGCCTGGTCGGGACCGGTACAACCGAGCTCGGTCGCGGCCTGCCGGCCCTGTCGCTCCAAGGCGGGAAGTGGTTCGTAGATGTCGTCGGCCTTCTGGCCCCGGTACTCGAAGTTGGTCAGCCAGCCCGTCTCGCACGAACCGCTCTGCATCACGACCTTGTCGAACAGCCCGGTCGCCGTCGGAGACGTCAGGTGCGCGCAGTTGCTGACCGCGCCGGCGGACTGACCCGCGATGGTGACGTTGCGGGCGTCGCCACCGAACGCTGCGGCGTTCCGCCGGACCCAGGCCATGGCGGCCTGCTGGTCCCGCAGCCCGAACGTGCCCGAACCAGGCAGACCTGGGTGCCCGAAGAAGCCGAAGATCCCGAGCCGGTAGTTGACCGTGACCACGACGACGTCGCCACGGGCCGCCAGGCGCTCGGCGTCGTAGTTGCTTCCGGCCCCCATGTAGAAGCCACCACCGTGCAGCCAGACCACCACCGGCTTCGGCTTCGCCGGATCGGACGCCGGTGTGATGACGTTGAGGTAGAGACAGTCCTCGTTCTTGCTGCCGGCAGGGACCTCGCCCGGATCCTGAGGGCAGGCCGGTCCGGGTCGTGTACCGTCGCGCTGGCCCTGCCAGGGCGCGGCGGGTCTCGGGTCCTGCCAGCGCAACGCACCGACGGGTGGCGCGGCGTACGGGATGCCCTGGAAGGCCCGGGTGTCGTCGGTCACCGACCCGCGCACCGCGCCGCCCTCTGTCCAGACGACCGCGTCGTCCGGGCCGGTCCCAGCCCCGGTGGCCTGGCCGGCGGTGCCGAGCACCCCAACGCTCGCGCCGACCGCTGCGACGAGGGTCAGGGCGATCCCCTTGGTCTTGCGCTTCATCGCTCGACCACCTTCGCCGGTCTGATCAGCGGTGGGCGTACGCCGTATCATGTTCATGCGTACACCGTAACTAGTACATTGCCAGAATGCCAACCAGACAAGGTGAAATCGACGAGAAGGTGTACTAGTTCATTCAGCAATGAACTAGTACACTTGGCGGACAGATCGACGATCGAGAGGTGTCCATGGAGTCCGCAGCACGCAACGACCCGCCTTACGTGCGGATCGTCGCGGAGATCAGTGCGAGCATTCGGTCCGGCGAGCTCCAGCCCGGACAGCGGCTGCCGTCCATCCGTCAGATCGCCGATCGCTGGGGCGTCGCAGTCGCCACCGCGACAAAGGTGGTCGCCACCCTGCGCGAGGACGGGCTGGTCGATTCGAAGGTGGGTTCCGGCACGATCGTCAGCGTGCAGCCGGCACAGCGGCGGACCGGCCCACCGCGCAGGTCGACGCGACCGGCGCGAACGCAGCCCGATCCGGTCGCCCGAGCGTTGAGTCAGCGCCCGATGCTCCAGGCGGGGATCGAGATCGCCGACGCCGAGGGACTCGAGGCCGTGTCGATGCGGCGCATCGCGGCCGATCTTGGCGTCGCACCCATGTCGCTGTACCGCCATGTCGAGAACAAGGACGAGCTTGTCGCGCAGATGGCCGACGAGGTGTTCGGCGAACTGGAGTTGCCCGATCCGGGGCCGGACGGCTGGCGGGCCAAGCTCGAGCTGATCTCCCGCGCGCAGTGGGCTTTGTGCCGGCAGCACATCTGGCTGCCCCGGGTCATCTCGTTCACACGGCCGACGCTGGCACCGAACATGATGGCGCAGACCGAGTGGACCCTGCAGGCCCTCGACGGGCTCGGCCTGTCCATGACGACGCGCATGCAGGAGGCCCTCGCGGTGCAGTCGGTGGTCGTCGCCGCCGCGGTGTCCTTGGCGGACGAGATCGATGCCGAGGTGGAGAGCGGCATCACGCTCACCCGCTGGATGGCTGCCCAGCAGCAACGCGTCGACGCACTGCTCGCGAGCGGGGGGTTCCCACTGCTGGCGCAGGTCCACCAGGAGACCGTCGCCGATCTGGACGGACTGTTCGAGTACAGTCTCGCCCGTCACCTCGACGGCTTCGCGGCCCTGCTCGAGAAGTCCGACTGAGTCAGCGGATCGCCTCAGGCCACGGACGTGCGTGGCGATGAACAATGCCGGTGATCTCCGCGAGACGATCGCGGCACCGGGTCGCCAGGACACGGCCGGGATCCTCGACCTCCAACGCAGGAGTCCACAACGCACGCCCCGCCAACGTCCCGGAAGCCCCACTGGTACAAGCCAGCTCGACCGCTCGCGGGAAGTCGTCCCGGGCCACGCCGTTCGACAGGACCACCCACGGCACCGGCAACGTCTCGGTCAACCGGGCACACGTCTTCACGATCTCGTCGGCAGCGCCAACACCCCGGCTCGGCACCTGCGCCTTGTACAGATCCGGGCGCACCTCACCCAGGACCTCGGCCGCAGCCACGATCGCCGGATCCAGGTCGAAGTCGGCCTCGCCCGCGGTCGGCTGCACCACCGGCTCGAGCACCGACAACAACCCGGCGCCGCGGCATCGCTCGACGAACTCGCCCGCCATCTCCAGCCGACGGCGTTCCGCACCGTCCCGCTTCCAGATCACCAGCAACTTCAACGCGACGACGCCGCGCTCGATCGCCGCAGCCACGTCCACGTCGTCGAGGTACGTGTCCGTCACCGGCCCACCACGCTCCTGGGCGAGCTTGTCCACGGCAAGGATCAACCCTGGCTCCCGAGGCGCGTCGTACCCCTGGTCGATCAGGAAGCCGGACGCCAACGGCGCGAGGTGCTCGGCAACCGCGGCCTTGAACGAGGCCAGCGCCGCCGGATCGTCGGGGCGGCCGTGGTCGGCGAGCATCGTGCGCAGGCTCTCCCGCTGATCCATCGCGACCATCGCGAAGGTGCCGTCGTCGTAGGCGAGCGCGTCGAGCGTGTTGGCCATCGGAATCTCCTCAGGTCGGCCGGTGGGGCTCGGACACCACCTTATGGAATCGATGCCAGGCTTCGCCATTCCACTGGTCCACCAGCTGTGGAAAAACCTTGACCACCTGGGATTCCAGCGGTACCGACGGCTGCCCGGAAACCACCTCGGCCGCCATCAACGCAGCGCCCTCCGCGGCCGTCGCCTCACCGTGGACGACGGCGAAGTCCCGGCCGCCACTCGCCAACGCCTTCCGCCGCATCCACCCGTCGAGCCGCGTCGGCCCACCGAGTGCGACAGTGCTGCGCCACTCGATCCCAAGCAACCGCGTCTGCTCCTCGGCCATCCAGCGCGCGTGATAGCTCAACGCATCCACGAGCGCCCGCATCTCCTCCGCCGGATCAGCCGCTGCCCCACGTACGTCGTACCGCGGGGTCGGGTCCGGAGAAGGCGCTTGCCGTCCATTCGGGTACGGCGCGATCACGTGGTCGCTGGGTGGTCCGACGTGGTCCAGGACCTCGACGAGCCAGCGGTAGTCCCGATCGAAGTACGCGAGCCGCTGCTCGACCAGACCACCCGCGGCACCGTTCCCGGAGATCGCGCAGCCACGCCGTCCATCGGCGTACCAACCAGAGCTGATGCCCTGAAGCCGGAGCACGTCGTCGAGGACGGGAGCGCTGCTCGGCGTGACCACGGCCTCCGACGTACCGAGCGAGTCCGCGACCTCCCCTGGCTCCCGGACGCCGGCCGCCCATGCCCCGACCAGGTGGTCATGGCCGCACAACACCACGGGCGTCCCACTCGGCAGTACGCCGTGAGTGGTGCGCGCCGTGATCGCGAACGGCTCCGCGATGTCGGGCAGCCGATCCAGACCGCCCCACGCGAGCAACTCCTCGTCCCAGGTACGCCGCCGTAGATCGAGGACGCCGTACCGCTGGGCGTGGGTGAGGTGGGTGGCATACGTACCCGTCAGCGCAGCGAGTACGAGGTCCGGTGCACCCGCCCACAGCCTGGTACGCCGGAGAAAGGAGGTCGTGTCGGCCAGCCAGCGCCAGGTGGTCACGGGCAGTTTCGCGCTGAGCCGGAGCCCAGTCCGCGCGAACAGCGCCTGGTGGCCGATGTCCTCGGCGAGGCGCGCGGCCTGGTCGACGCCGGGCTGGTCGCGCCAGGTGATGAGCTTGGTCAGCGGCTCCAGCTCACTCCCGAGCGGCACACCCGTCTCCGCCATGCCGGACAGGCCCACGCCCTCGATCCGCTGCCCGTCACCGACCTCGGCAATCAGGTGGAGCGTCTCCCGCTGCAGCGCGGCCGCGTCCGTCGGTGTGGGCACGGTGCGGATCCGGCCCTCCGGGAGCAGGCAGACCTTCGTGTTCGTCGTCCCGATGTCGATCCCGAGCCATGACACGGTTCGCACCCTACGACCCAATGCGGACCAGTCCACCCGCTGATGCGATAGCGTCCGTTGTCCCCCGAAGAAGGAAAGTCAATGGGCGAGAGCTCCTCCAAGATCATCGTCGTCGTCCCGACCTACAACGAGCGGGACAACCTGCCGGTGCTGGCCGGCCTGCTCGCGGACCTCGACGTCCCCGGGCTGCAGCTGCTCGTCGTCGACGACAACTCCCCCGACGGCACCGGTGACGTGGCCGACGAGCTGGCCAAGGCCGCACCGGAGCGGATCGGCGTGCTGCACCGCACCGAGAAGGACGGACTCGGCCGCGCGTACGTGGCCGGGATCACCCGGGCCCTGTCCGAGGACGCCGACATCGTCATCCAGATGGACGCGGACCTGTCCCACCCGGCCACCGTCGTCCCGACCATGGTCGAGACCCTGCGGACCACCGACGCGGGCGTCGTGATCGGGTCCCGGTACGTCCCGGGTGGGTCGGCCGCCGCGGAATGGGCCTGGCACCGCCGTGCGCTCTCCGCCTGGGCGAACTTCTACGTGAACGCGATCCTGCGGCTGCACGTCAAGGACGCCACGGCCGGCTTCAAGGCCTGGAAGGCGGACACATTGCGCGCGATCGACGTCCCCTCGATCCAGAGCAACGGGTACTCGTTCCAGGTCGAGATGAACTACCGGGCGGTCCGCCGCGGCTTCCGGATCGCCGAGGTCCCGATCCGCTTCGAGGAGCGCACCCATGGCGCCTCCAAGATGAGCCTGAAGGTCCAGCTGGAGTCCGCCCTGATGCCGTGGAAGCTCCTCGTCCGCCGCTGACTCACATCACACCTAGGCCGTGGCAGCGACGACCGCGGCCGTGAAGGCATCCGGGTTGTCGAGCATGACGTTGTGCCCCGACTCCACCGGCACGAGGCGCACACCTGCCTTTGCGAGCGCCTCCTCCCCACCCGGTGCATCGTCCACCGGGTGCAGGAACGTCCGCGGTACGCCGAGCGCGTGCAAGTGGTCCCGCATGCTCGGGCTGGTCCCACGAACCAGGTGGACCGCGGTCCGATAGAGGGCCACCCGCCCACTCAGCCGCATCGTGGCCGCCCAGTGCGCACCGACCCGGTCGAGCGTCTCGGCCCAGCCACGGTCCACGAACTCGGTCTCGGTGTACCCGGCGATCCGCGAACTCCCCACGCCCGTACCCGGAGTCAGCGGGTCCAGGTTCGCGTCGACCAGGACGAGCCGTTTGACCAGGTCCGGGTGACGCACGGCCAGCGTGATCGCCACGGCGCCGCCCATGCTGTGCGCGACCAGATCAGCCCCGCCCGTACCCGCCGTACGGAGCGCTGTGGCGAGGGCGTCCGCGTGGTCCTCCAGCGTGTACCCGAAATCCTCGGGACGATCGCTGATCCCGAAGCCGAGCAGGTCCACCAGCAACCGCCGGCGCCCGGCGAACTCAGGACGGCCGGCCACCGACCCGTAGTACGCGGGTGAGCTCGCTCCGAGACCGTGGACGAACACCAGGGGCGGCCCGTCCCCCGCGAGCTCGACCCACCTGATCCGCGAGCCGTCGGGTAGTACCTCGGCACTCTGCATCTCCGTGATCCCCTCCGATCCGAATACCTCGGCGGCAAGGTATCACGGCAAGGAGATAGGGTCCTGGGCATGCTGGAACTCGCGATCCTGGGATTCCTCCGCGACGAGCCGCTGCACGGGTACGACCTGCGCACGAAGCTGGCGGCGCTCACCGGGCACGTTCGGCCGATCGCGGACGGCACGCTGTACCCGATGATCAAGCGGCTCGAGGCAGCCGGCCTGATCAGCCGAGAGGCTCAGCCTGGCCGGGTGGCGGCACCGCGGCACGTGCTGACGCTCACCGAGGCCGGTACCGCGGACCTGCTGCATCGGCTCCGCGAACCGGCCGAGCCGTTCATCACGGACGAGAACCGGTGGTTCACCCTGCTCGCATTCCTGCGGCATCTCGACGATCCCGCGGCACAGGCAGCGGTACTGCGTCGCCGGCTGACGTTCCTGACCCAACCCGCGAGCTTCTTCTGGGACGGGGACAAGCCGCTCCGCGCCGCGGACTTCGACGACCCCTTCCGGCAGGGGTTGTTCACGATCGCGACCGCGACGAGCCGTACCGAGCTGAAGTGGCTGCGCTCGACCCTGGCCGACCTGGAGGGGTGAACTCAGCCGTACCCGAGTTCGTGCAGGCGGGCGTCGTCGATGCCGAAGTGGTGGGCGATCTCGTGCACGACTGTGATGTTCACCTCGTCGACCACATCCTCCATGGTCTCGCAGATCGCGAGCGTGGGATTGCGGTAGATGGTGATGCGATCGGGGAGTACGCCGCCGTAGTAGTGACCGCGCTCGGTGAGTGGGATGCCCTCGTAGATCCCGAGCAGCTCGGGGTCGCTCGCGGGCGCGTCGTCCTCGACGAAGATCGCCACGTTGTCGATCAACGCGGCCAGCTCAGGCGGTACCTCGTCCAGGGCCTCCGCGACCAGCACCTCGAACTCGGCCCGGCTCATCTCGATCACGCCACCAGCCTAGTGATCCGCCCCACAAGCCCCAGCCATCGCGACCTTCCACCCAATGCGCTCCCGCCTGGTCCTAGGCGGATCCGGTGCTCGGATCGGCGCTCGTCCGGCCGGTTCCGGCGCCGCCGCCGGGAGCGATTTCTGCCTGCCGAGGAACTCGTTTTGGACCCTGGGCCGGAACCCTCTATGCTTACGGCTGTCCCTGGAGCTTCGGCTCCCGCGGGTCCGAGTCCCCATCGTCTAGTGGCCTAGGACGCTGCCCTTTCAAGGCGGTAACGCGGGTTCGAATCCCGTTGGGGATACGGTCGAAAGACCGGTGCAAGACAGGTTCGGAGATGGTGTACCATCGACGAGCATCCTGGCCCAGTGGCGCAGTTGGTTAGCGTGCCGCCCTGTCACGGCGGAGGTCGCGGGTTCGAGTCCCGTCTGGGTCGCCAGGAGAACGGCGGCGGGTGTGAAAACACTCCGCCGCCATCGTTTTCCGAGGTCAGGTAGCTCAGCTGGTAGAGCGTCCGCCTGAAAAGCGGAAGGTCGGCGGTTCGAGACCGCCCCTGACCACACTTCTCCCCCGGCGGATTCTCACTCTGAGATCCTCCGTTTCTCTTGCTGGTCCAGCGACTGATCCAGCAACGTCGACCGCTGGCGACTTGCTACGTGTCAATCGCCGGTGGTGCCGTCGAGGGCTTCTCGGATGATGTCGGCGTGGCCGTTGTGGCGGGCGGTCTCTTGGATCAGGTGGGCGAGGATTGCGCGGAGGTTGACCGGCGCGCCCCAGGGTGTGGTGACGACGTCGTCGAGGGCTCCTGCCGCCACGACCTCGCGCGCTCGGTCGCAGGTGCGCAGGTACGCCTCGACCAGCTCGTCCGCGGTCTCCTCCGGCCTGACCTGGAACTCTGTGTCCGGGTCGAACAGATCTGGCTCGTCGCTTCCCCCGAAGATCTTCAGGAACCAGCCCTGTTCGGTACCGGCCAGGTGTTTCACCAGGCCGAGCAAACTCAGCCCGGATGCGGTCATCGGCCGGCGCAGTTGTTCGTCGTCGAGGCCGTCCAGCTTGTGCAGGAGGGTCGCTCGGTGGAAGTCGAGTTGTTGGGTGAGTGTCTCGCGCTCGTCGGCCACGCGATTCAACTGCTGCCGTTCGCCGGGTGCCGTGAAGCTCATACGTCGCAGACTACGGCGGATCAGGCGTCGAGCCTGCCCGAGCGAAGTCGTCGGAACCACCTGACTGATGCCACACTCGCCTGCACGGCACCGAGCCGCCACGCCGGCCAAGCGAGGTACTTCGATCGTTGACGGCGCCTTACTCACAAGGGAAACGATGACTGACCAGTCGATCTCTCTGCAGCCTGTCGCTCACGTCGTCGGCGGGCGGATTGAGCCCACCGATGACTACTGGGGTGGCACGCGCTCGATCATCCGGATCGACAGCGCTCTCTTCGACAGTGAATCCACCAAAGGTCTCGACGAGTTCTCACACCTTGAGGTCGTCTTCCACTTTCATCTGACCGACAAGACCGATCTGCACCTCGGTGCTCGACGGGCGCGGGACAATCCCGAGTGGCCCGAGGTGGGGACCTTCGGTCATCGGAACATGCGCCGGCTCAACTGGCTGGGCGTATCCCGTTGTCGTCTGCTCGAGGTCGATGGGCTGGATCTACTTGTCGAGGATCTGGACGCCGTTGACGGGACTCCGGTTCTCGACATCAAGCCGTGGTTCGCCGAGTTCGGGGCTCGCGGTGCTGTCCACCAACCGTCGTGGCCGACCGAGATGCTCGGCAACTACTTCGCGCCGCACCACTAGCCGGCTGGGTCGGCCGTGAGCGGGGAGGACGCTGCGGCTTGGCTCGAGCCGAAGTTGATGACCAGTTCGTCATTACTTCTCCGTGCCCTCGTTCTCGTGAGCTCGAACGAGATCCAGGTAGCGAGTCACACAAGCGCGGGCTGTCTCGTGGGTTCCGATGCGTGGGAGTGCGGTGCGCAGACCCTCCACAGTGGGCGTTGTGCCCAGCATGGTTGCCATCGCGGTCGCCTTGTCCGCGTCGCCGCGTGCGATGAACTTCGCGGCCAGCGGGAGCATCGCGAGGGCGAAGGTTTCGGGGTCGGGAGCCGGTCCAGGTACTCCCCTGCCGACGAGGTCGAGGGTGTCGCCCAGATTCAGGCTCCCCATGGTCCCCGAACCAGCGAGAAGCCTTGACCCTGTAGGGATTGGCGCCGCCGACGGCCACTCGTACCAGTCGACCCACAGCGGCAGACCGTTCACGTCGTACATCGCGCCGACGTACCCGCCGCCGGCCGGCCCGTTGTCGGGCAGCTCGATGGTGAGCAACGCGTCGTCCAGTAGGCACCGTCCTTCGACGACCAGGAGGTCCAGATCGCTCCAGGCATCGCCACGTCCCTCACCGTGCGAGCCGATCAGCCAAACGGCTTTCGCCTCCACCGTCGGGATTGTCTCTTCCAACCACCGATCACGGGCCTCGACCAGCGCGGTCAACCTGCTGCGGACCTCCTCCGACGACATGCAACGGGAGGTTAGCTCAGCGTGAGGTACGAGGCCCTCGGCGCTCTACCACCGAGGGCCCCGATGCCAGGCTCAAATCATTCTGTGGACTATTTCTGCTGCGAGTGGTAGTGCGGCTCCGGACAGGAGGAGGATCATGCAGCCGCCGCCTCCCGAGTTCTTGTTCTTGTTCATTTTCTCGACTTCTTCGATACCGCCGCGGTGAAAAGCTTCGCCTGCTTCACGTCCCCAGCAGTACCCGCAGAAATCACCCTCTTTGGAGCGTCCGCATTTCCGGCACGTTTCCATGCATCACCTTCGGCCCTGGGCGTTCTTCACGGAAAGACCAATGATATCGAGCAGAGCCGGGAATGGCGCGTTGGCGGATGTCGCCGCTACGGGCGAGGTGCGGGCAGCGAATTGCGCGTCGAGGTGGTATTTCCCAGCCTCCTCCGGGCGCACACCCGACAGGTCGGGGCTTGACAGAGGCCTGGCACGATCTGAACACCGAACAGCTGCTGGGGTTCTGGCACAGACCGCTGTACTCGATGGCGGACGCGTCCACCGATGACGGTGTCGGCACCTGACCGGCCGAGTTTTCCGGAACACCACGCACAGTGCTGATTAGCTTGCGAACGGTGAACTGTTGAGTGATCACTCACACTTCGTCGGTGTTCGGGCGGTTTCGGCCTTGTGGGCCGAGGGTAGGTTGGCGAAGTCAGACAGTAGGACGGAAGTCAGACGGAAAACTGGAACAGACTCGGGGACTGATCTTGGAGGGCACCCTTGTCAATGCAGTACCCGTCAGTAAAGGCTGCCTGTTATTGGCAGCAGTTGGTGCCCACTGAGAGGCCGCCCGTTCCGTCCGAGGAGCTACCTTTTCGGGACGGATAGCGAATCGCGATGGATGCAAACGCCCTGCAGCACAGCTGGGATCAGGTGACGAGGCACGGAGAACAGGTACCGCTGTACTTCTACTCGCATCTGTTCGTGTCGTACCCCGAGGTGCGGTCGCTGTTCCCGCTGTCGATGTCGAACCAGCGGGACAAGTTCGTCAGCGCGCTCGGCCGGATCGTCAGTCATGCCGGCCAGATCGAGAACGACGCGAGCTTCCTGCAACACCTCGGTCGTGACCACCGCAAGTACGCCGTCGTCGCGGAGCACTACAACGCGGTCGGTGCCTCGCTCTGCGCGACCCTGAAACACTTCCTCGGGCCCGAGTGGGACGAGGATCTCGCCGCGCAATGGACCGCGGCCTACCAGGTGATCGCGCGGATCATGGTCGAGGCGGCGGAGGGCTCTTCGGAGTCCAGCCCGGACTGGTGGGACGCCGAAGTGGTCGCGGTCGAGCGGCGGACCATGGACCTCACCCTGCTGACGGTCCAGCCCCGGCACGGGTTGCAGTTCGTCCCCGGTCAGTCGCTGTCGATGGAGATTCCGCAACGTCCGCGGCTGTGGCGGTACTTCAGCCCGGCCAACGCCCCCCGCCGGGACGGCACGATCGACCTGCATATTCAGCAGATCGACGGTGGCCAGGTGAGCCCGACCGTGGTGCGGTCCCTCAAGGTCGGCGACATGGTGAAGCTGGGGGCTCCGGTCGGCGATCGGCTGACCCGGCGACCGGGTGATGTCCGGGACCTGCTGATGGTCGCCGGCGGGACCGGTCTGGCGCCCCTCCTCGCTGTGCTCGAGCAGATCGACAACGAGTGGCGGCGGACGCAGACGGCGCCGCGGGTCCATCTGCTGCACGGCGTTCGGATGGCGTGGCATCTCTACGACCGTCCCCGGCTCCGGGAACTGGCCCAGACGCGGCCGTGGTTCGACTACACGGAGGTCGTGTCGGACGACCCGTCCTATCCGGGGAAGCGCGGGAAGGTCGGCACGATCGCGGCCCGGCAGGACCTGCACGGCCGGATGGCGATGGTCTGCGGCGGCCCTCAGATGGTCGCGCACACGCTGGAGCGGTTGTCCGCCGCCGGTCTGCCGACCGAGCAGATCCAGTACGAGCACTTCTACTACGCGGCTGCGGACGATCACACCGCCCAGCCGGAACTGACCAGGTCAGGAGACATCCAGTGACGAAGAGCAAGCGCCGCCACGACTCTCCGCGCTACCAGACGCCCGCGTCGATCCGGGAAGAGACGTTCCAGCGGCGGATGCGCGGCCTCGACGCCGACCAGGTGCACGACTACCTCGACCTGCTGGCCGACCAGATGCAGGCCACGGAGAAGATGCTCGACGAAACCCGGGCGGAGAACACCCGGCTCCAGACGGAGGTCCAGCGCGGCCAGGCGGAAGTACAGCGTGGACAGGCGGAGCTGAAGCGCGTGCAGGCAGAGCTGGAGGACTACGAGCAGGCCGGCGACCGCGTGAACGAGCAGATCGTCCAGCTGTTCAGCCAGGCGCAGCTCGTGGCCGAGGAGATGGTCCAGGACGTCAGCCGGGACGCCCGCGAGCGCATCGACCACGCCCGCGCGCACGAACGCCAGATCGTCGCGGAGGCCATGGAGACGGCCGGGCAGCACGTTCGGTCGTACGCGCAGAGCGCCCAGGCACAGATGCAGTCGATCGTGGACTCCTTCGCCACCGAGGTCGACCGGATCGGCGGCGCGTCCCAGGCCGGCCCGTCCCAGGCCGGCGCGTCCTTGGCCGGCGGGTCGGGCGCCCCGGCGCCGAACAGGGAGGGGCTGGACGACTTGGGCAACTGGAAGAAGCCGTTCCCGAACGGGAGTGGCCCGCGGCATTCGGGCTCGGCCTGATCGCATCCGCACTCCTCGGTGACCGGAGGACGACGAACCTGGTGCCCCGCCCGGCTCCAGGCAGGCGCACGACCTGTCGTGGCCTCGGTTCTCGCGGTCGCGATCCAGTCCTCGGGCGAATCCGGGAACCACTCGCCCGAGGAGTGACATGAAGACGCAGCACGAAGAACCGAGGAACCTCTGCCCCGTCGCGACGACGGGTGAGGTGACCAGGTCCAGCCCGGAGCGCACCCTCTGGAGCGCCGACCTCGACAAGGTCCGGGCCGCGGCCGAGGAGTTCCTCGAGCTCTTCCACAACGAGAACCCGCGAGCTGCGCCGATCCGGCCGCGGATCGCCGCCGTGATGCGCGAGATCGACATGACCGGGACGTACTGGCACACCCCGGCGGAGCTGGCCTTCGGCGCGCGCGTCGCCTGGCGCAACAACGCCCGGTGCATCGGGCGGCTGTACTGGAACAGTCTGCAGGTCCGCGATCTGCGGGCGGTCTCCGACGCCGCTGGTGTCGCAGAGCAGTGCTTCGACCATCTGCGCGCGGCTCACAACGGCGGCAAGATCCGGCCGATGATCAGCATCTTCGCCCCCGAGACCTCGATCCGGCCCGCCCCGAGGATCTGGAACGAGCAGCTCATCCGGTACGCCGGGTACGACCAGCCGAGTCACCGCGTCATCGGGGATCCGCGCTACCGGGCCTTCACCGCCGAGGTGATCAAGCGCGGGTGGACGCCACCCGAACACCCCGGCGCCTTCGACGTCCTCCCCCTCGTCGTCGAGACCGTCGACGAGGGACCGCGGATGTTCGACGTCCCCAGCTCAGTGGTCCACGAGGTCCCGCTCGAGCACCCTGAGCTGCCCTGGTTCGCCGAGCTGGGGATGCGCTGGCACGCGGTCCCGGTGATCAGCAACAACCGGCTCGAGATCGGCGGCGTCTCGTACCCGGCGGCCCCGTTCAACGGGTGGTACATGGGGACCGAGATCGGCGCCCGCAACCTGGGCGACAACGACCGGTACGCCCTGGTCCCGCAGGTCGCGGAGCGGATGGGCCTGGACACCTCCGACGAGGCGACGCTGTGGCGGGACCGGGCCCTGGTCGAGATCAACCGGGCCGTTCTGCACTCGTTCCAGGCGAACGAAATCACCATCACCGACCACCACACCGAGTCGCGGAGGTTCCTCGTCCACCTGGAGAAGGAGGAGCGGGCCGGCCGTTCGTGTCCGGCCGACTGGAGCTGGATCGTGCCGCCGATGTCCGGCTCGCAGACCCCGGTCTTCCACCGGTACTACGACGCCGAGGACCTGGTGCCGAACTTCTTCGCCGACGACGAGATCGCGCACCGGGCCCTCCACGGAGCTCCTCCCGCGTTCCGCTGACCCCGGACTCAGGCGTGCCGGGTGGGTCGGTAGATCAGCTCCTGGGTGTGGCCGTCGAGGGTCCGGGACTCGAGCAGTTCGAGGTCGAAGTCCTCGGCACCGGCGAAGATCGGGTCCGCTCCGGTCCGGCCCGAGATCACCGGGAAGATCGTCAGCTGGACCCGGTCGACCAGGCCCGCGGCCAGCAACGACCGGTTCAGGGACAGGCTGCCGTTGGACCGCAGGGGTACGTCGGACTCCTTCTTCAGGCGGGCGACGACGTCGACGGCGTCGTCGCTCTCCAACTTCGCGTTCGACCAGGCGAGAGGACCTTCCAGGCTGCTCGACACCACGGTGGTCGGCAGGCTCATCATCCGCTGGTTCACCGGGTCGTCCACCTTGGCCTCCTCGACGGACGGACCGAGCGCGTCCACGAACTGCCGGAAGGTGTTGCCGCCGAGGACCAGCCGCTGCTTCTCGCTGTACAGGGCGAGGCGGCGGTCGAGGAACTCCGGACCCTGCTTACCCCAGTACCCGCCCCAGTCGCCGTCTTCGGTGTACGAGCCGAAGCCGTCCAGCGTGGCGAAGATGTCGAAGGTGTAGATCGCGGTCACGGTGCTCTCCTTGCCTAGGGTGGGCCTCCTCTTGGCGGCCGCTCACCCCTGCTACGAACACCGCGGCCGCGATCCGACATCGCCTCGCGAACCTCCGAAGAGGGCTAGGCGTACCCGCGTTTGAGCAGGTACTTCGCGCCCGCCTCGAAACCGTCCGGGCTGAGTTGCTCGAAGCCGAACGCGTCGGCCAGGCGGTTGGTCGTGTTGAAGGCCGCGCAGACCGCGAGGGCGTCTTCGACCTGTTCGCTGGTGGCGCCTGTCGCGAGGACCGCCCTGACGTCCTCGGCGGTGACCGTGCCTTCTTGGGTCAGCTTCGCGAGGAGTCGAAGGGTCGCGCGGAGCGGTTCGTCGATCGGGGCCGAGTCCAAGTCGGTCATTACGGCCGTGACGCGTGCGGCGTCCGAAGCGGCCCGCGTGGCGGTGGCGGTGTGGGCTGCTGTGCAAAAGGCGTTGTTGTTCTTCCGGGAGATGTAGGCGGCCATCAGTTCACGGTCGGCGACCGGCCAGGCGGAGGGGCCGCGCATTGCTTCCTGGGTGAAGGCCTTGGCGCGGTCGCCGTAGAAGTCCGGGCGGTAGAAGACGAGGCGCGCGGCGTCCGGGGCCGGGTGACCGGAGAACATCCGGATCATCGTGAAGAGCACTTTGGTACCGCGGGTGTACCCGGTGTTGAGGATCTCAAGACGCATGGGCCGGCCCTTCATCACCGGTGGCTTCGGCCAACGCGGAAAGACCCGCCTCGTAAAGTCGGGCGGACTGGCCGACCGCGGCGCAGACGACGAGTTCGAAGAGCTCATCCTCGGTACCGACCGCGGTTCTCGCCGCGGCAACGTCCGCCGCGGTGATTTCCGCGGGCCGGGCGACGACCTTGCCGATCAGTGCGTCCACGGACGGCGAAATCGGCGTGTTGTCGAAGGCTTGGGCCCGCTGCGCTGTCGACGCTCTGCCCTCGCCATTCAGAATGCGATCGACCAGTTCCTGGAATGCCGCCTGCTTCTTGTCAGGCACGACGCAGACACCTCCTCGGCGCTCGACATGACTCTCTTCAGGTATATGACGATCCGAGGGTCAGCGAAATCGACCGGTCAGTCGTGTTTGCGGCGCTCGGCCTTGGTGCGGGCATTACGCACCAGGACCACGACCACACACAGAATCGCCAACGCGCTGAACATGAACACGTACCACATGCTGTTCCCCTCCCGGTCGGTGTCGATTCTGGGTCGGTCGGGCCGCGCGGACCTCATCCGTTGTGGGTGACAGCCTCCAGGGTTCGCCGGGCTACCCAGAGTTCCTCGGCGGGCCACTGGGAGGCCCAGTCCGCGCTGACGATCTCGTAGTACGGGTGGTCCGGTGCGTCCTGCGGCGCGTAGAGCTCGTGCAGCGCCTCGATGTGGAAGCCGAAGCGCCGCAGAAGCCGGATCCAGTCCCCGTGCGACGGGTGGAACTCGGCCCCACCACCGGGCCAGCGGACGTGGTACGCAGCGCGCTGTCCGCGTTGAAGGCTGCTGGTGGCAACCCCCTCGTCCTCCGGTACGCAGAGCGCGGAAAGCACGGTGTTGGTGAGGAACACGAGCAGTCCACCCGGCCGCAGTACCCGTGCAACCTCGGGCAGCCAGTACTCCGGGTCGCACCACGCTGCGGCACCGTGTTCGCTCAGCACGAGGTCGAAGGAGGCGGAGGCGAGCGGTACGTGTTCGGCGTCCGCTTGTACCAGTGGGAAGGCGGGACCCGTACTCCGTTGCAGAGTGCGGGCCGTGGTCAGCTGCTCCATCGACAGGTCGACGGCCACCACGCGGGCACCCGCCCTCGTCAACCAGGCCGACCAGTACGCCGTACCGCAGGCCAGCTCGAGTACGTCGAGGCCGTCGACCTCACCGAGTACGCCGAGCCGCCGCTCCGGCACCCCGTACAAGCCCCAGCCCATCTCCGGCCGGGACCACAGCGCCGCTGCCGCCGGACCGGTGAACCGCTCGTTGACCAGGGCCCACAGCTCGCGGTTCAGCGCGATCTCCGAAGCGCGCACCACGATGGAAAGGCTAGGCGCTGTCCGCCGTTTCCGATAGACCCTTCCCTAACCAGACATTTCGGACGTCACTAACTAGCGAAGGGGCTGTGATGAGGAGACGAGCACGCTTACTGACAGCACTCCTGGCCGTCGTCGGGTTGCCGCTGGTCGGGATCACCCCAGCGGCACAAGGACAGACCACGGCCGCACCCGAGTTCCGCTATCAGGTCGGCAAGAACGGCAGCAGTGTGATCCGGTCGATCCCGGGCACGCAGGTCACCTTCACGGCGACCACCGGGCAGAAGCGGTACCTGTACACCAAGAACCTGACCGCCGAGCTGCTGACCTCCGGCCTCGGCAGTGGCGACGCCCCGGGGACGACCTTCATCCTGCACTGCACGGGACCGAACATGACGGACGGCCGGCAACGCGGCGTCTACTCGGCCCAGAACATGGCGACGCCCGGGGAGACCCGTACCTCGTTGCAGGCGCGGTGGCTGTTCATCGCACCGGCCAACGGGAGCTTCACCTGTGAGGTTCAGGTGTCCAGCTACGCCCGCAACGACGTGATCGACCGGTTCGGGATCCTGCAGTGGCGCATCCTCGCCGGCGCCGAACTGCTCAGCACGCCGGTGGGTACCGGCGCAGTCACCACGGCCGCCCGCTGGGCACTGCCGAGCCTCCCGGTCGCCGACCAGACCGTGCTGTGGAACGGGACCCTGCGGACCAACGGCTACACCCACGTACTGTCCACCGCGGCCACGCAGGTGACCGTCATCCAGGACGTGAACCTGACCACGTGCCACAAGGCCGACGTGCCCAAGTTCCCGAGATGCGGCGGCGCCCCGGCCTACAACGGCAGCACGATCGAGACCTGGATCGAGGCGCAGCCGCAGAACAGCAACGGCACCGCCTGTGGGTCGCTGCTCAAGAGCTCGGTCACCTCGACGTTCATCTCGGTCGCCCGCCACCACAAGACGGTCAACGGCACCTGGTCGTTCGCCAGGTCGTCGCTCGGTGGCTGCCCGCAGGTCCGGCTGTCACTGCAGATCCGGCACGCCGGCGGGGCCCCGACGATCGTCCACTCGAACTGGGTGAACGGCATCGCGCCGACCCACGGCGTGGTCTACCAGCACTGACGAACCGGCCCGGCCGGCCACCCGGTCGGCCGGGTCTCTCGAACGCACCGACTGCCGAACTGTTCTAGGTTGGTCGGTATGCCCCGCAGCCTTCGCCCAGGTCAGTCCGCCGAGCTCTACACCGTCGACGTCGGCACCGGTGATCGGCGCCTGGTGACCCGTTCCACCGAGCTCCTCTTCGAAGCACCGAACTGGTCCGTCGACGGCAGCCACCTGATCGTCAACGGCGACGGCCGGCTGTTCCGGATCGCCGTCGACGGTGGCGGCGGGTTCGACGAGATCGACCTCGGTGGCGTCCCCCCGATCAACAACGACCACGTCCTCAGCCCGGACGGGACCACGGTCTACGTCTCGGCGGACGACGGCCACCTGTACGCCGTACCGCTGGCCGGTGGTTCGCCGAGGAGGGTCAGCAACGACCACGGCGTCCACCACTACCTGCACGGAATCTCGCCGGACGGGAGCACGCTCGCGTACATCGGATTGGAGGACCGGGACGGTCAGCGGATCGCCAACGTCTGGACGATCCCGGCCGCCGGTGGAGCCGACACGCAGCTCACCGACGACGAGCACGCGGACGACGGCGCGGAGTACGGGCCGGACGGGAAGTGGATCTACTTCAACTCCGAGCGCGCCTCGACCGAACCAGGGCACGCCCAGCTCTTCCGGACCTCGGTCGACGGCCGGACCACGGAGCAGCTCACCTTCGACGAACGGGTCAACTGGTTCCCGCATCCCGCGCCGGACGGCTCCGCGATCGCGTACGTGAGCTTCCCACCCGGGACCCTCGGCCACCCCGCCGACGTGGCCGACGTCCGGATCCGGCTGCTCGACCCGGACGGGCAGTTCCGCGAACTGGCCACCCTGTTCGGCGGCCAGGGCACGATGAACGTCCCGAGCTGGTCCCCGGACGGAAACCACCTCGCCTACGTGGCGTACCCGCTGTAAGTTGCGCGGCATGGTCCGGATCGAACGCCTGCAGGCCGGGCACGCCGACGAGGTACTGCGCTTCGAGCTGGAGAACCGGGCGTACTTCGCGCGCTTCATCTCGGATCGCGGGGACGCGTACTTCGCCGAGTTCGGCCAGCGGCACCAGTGGCTCCTCGACCTGCAGGAGGCCGGGGTCGACCACCTGCACGTCATCCTGGACGGCGACCGCGTCGTCGGCCGGATCAACCTGGTCGAGGTGGACGACGGCTCCGCCGAGCTCGGCTACCGGATCGCGGAGGCGTCGGCCGGGCGCGGCCTGGCCACCTGGGCGGTCCGGGAGATCTGCGACCGCGCGCGGACCGAGTACGGACTCAGCCAGCTCACCGCGATGACCACGACCGGCAACGTGGCCTCGCAGAAGATCCTGGAGCGCACCGGGTTCGTCCGGACCGGCGACGTGGAGATCAACGGGGAGCCCGGCTACGGCTACGTCCGCAGACTCGACACCTGATCCCGTGATGTCATGTCCCCATGGGTGATTTCGCGGACAAGCTCCTGCGGAAGGGGTTCGCCCGGCCGGAGGGACACCTCGGCCGGGTCGGCGGCTGGCTGATGGCGCGCGGCAACGGCCCGACCGAGAAACACGTGGTCGAGCTCGCCGGACTCCAGGCGAAGGAGCACGTGGTCGTCATCGGCCCCGGACCCGGCGTCGGCCTCCGCGCGGCCGCCAAGTACGCCGGGGTGGTGGTCGGCGTGGATCCGTCCGAGACCATGCTCACCGCGGCCGCTCACCGCGGCGCGGACCTGGTCGAGACGGGCAAGGTCCAGCTCGTCCAGGGCGACGCGGCGGACACCCACCAACCCGACAACGCGGTCAGCGTCGTCCTCTCGGTCAACAACGTGCAACTGTGGCCCGATCGGGCGGCCGGATTCGCCGAGATCCACCGCATCCTCAAGCCAGGCGGGCGTTTCGTCGTGTCCGTCCACCACAAGTGGGCACCCTCCGACCTGCAGTCCGCGGCGACCCAGGCCGGCTTCGAGGACCTCGCCACGACGACCTGGGAACCACCGACCCGCAGCGCCGGGACCGCCCTCATCCTCACCGGCCGCAAACCACTGACCTGAAGTCACACCAGCGCCTCGGCGACCAGGTCGGCCAGCGCGATCGCCTCGGCCGGCTCGCCGTACAGCCGGCCCCACAAGGCGCCGCTCACCATCCGCGCCTGCGTCGCCCGCACCGCCAGCACTCGATCTACGCCGGCCGCCTCGCTGAAGATCGCGATCCGTCGCAGGAGTCCACCGCGAACGTCGCCCGCCACCTCCTCCGGCCGGTACCGGACGATGGTGCCCGCATCGTAGGCAGCGCTGCCGGCGAACCCCTTCGGATCGATCACCAGCCACGGCTCGCGCTCGGCGGCCAGGATGTTGCCCAAGTGCAGATCGCCGTGCATCAGCGTGTCCGTCGGATCGGCCGCGAAGGCGCGGATCGTCTCCACCGCCGCCCCGATCACCCTGGCTGGCAACGGATCTCCCGCTTCCTTGCACTGGGCAACTAGTTGCTGTTCCCAGCCAACCGCCGCGCCCGCCAACCGGGGAATCTCCGGTGGCGCGGGAACGGCAAGCCGCCGCGCCAGCTCCCCGGCCACCGCGACCCCATCGCCCGAGGAAGTGCTCCACCAGGTCGGGCAGCTCGTCGATCCAGGCCTGACCGGGAGCACCTTCCCGGGTGACGGTGGCGGTGACCAAGCCGGTGGGAATCATCCGCCCACCCTAGGCCGCCGGACGATCCGTTGCCCCAGGCATCAAGCTGCGGCGGCCGCCTCGGTGAGCTGCTCGGACGTCGGCTGGATCTGCGGCGTGGTCAGGGTGATCAGCACGTTGGCGATCGCGAACAGCCCGGCGATCAGGAGGCCGCGCTGGAACCCCTCGACCAGGGCCTGCTGCTGGGCGTCGCCGTGCGCGAGCGCGTCCGTCGTCCGGGTGATCGACAACGTGGTGACGATAGCCAGACCGAGCGCGCCGCCCACCTGGTACATCGTGGTGACGGCTCCGGACGCGGCCCCGGCCTCGTGGTGCTGGACCTCGGAGACGGCCGCGATCTGGGCCGGGACCCCGACGCCGATGATGCCGAGGCCGAACAGGATTAGCCCGGGCAACAGCTCGGTCGCGTACCCACCGGTGGCGTCCGCCTGGGACAGGAGCAGCAAGCCGGCGACGCTGACCACGGAACCGCCGAGCTGGACCGTCCGGGTGCCGACGCGCTGGACCAGGTTCGACGCGAGCACCGCGCCGAGGATGGCCGCGCCGCCCATCGGCAGGAAGTGCAGCCCGGCATCCAGGGCCGAGTCGCCGCGCACCTGCTGCAGGTAGATCGCGGTGAGGAAGAACATGGACAGGAAGCCGGCCCCGTTCAGCGCGAGGGACACGCTCGACACGCTGAGCGCCCGGGACCGGAACAGCCGCAACGGAACCAGCGGAGCCTTCGACCGCGCCTCCACGGCGACGAACGCGATCAGCAACGCCACGCCCCCGGCCAGGAACCCGACCACCTCGGCGGAGCCCCAGCCCTTCGGCTCGGCCCGGACCACGCCGTACACGACGGCGAGCAGACCCGCGGTCCCGAGGACGGCGCCGGCCGTGTCGAACCTGCGTGGGCCGTCGGCGTTGTGCCGCAGGTCGCGGACGAAGACCGGGATCACGGCGACCAGGGCGAGCACGATCGGGACGTTCACGAAGAAGACCCACTGCCAGCTGAGCGAGTCGACGAGCAGGCCGCCCGCGACCACGCCGAGGGTGCCGCCGAGACCGGCGAGCCCGCCCCAGACGCCCATCGCGATGTTCCGGTCGCGGCCGTGCGCGAACGTCACGGTGAGGATCGCCAGCGCCGCCGGTGACAGCAGGGCGCCGCCGAGACCCTGGACCGCGCGAGCGCCGATCAGGAACCCGGGCGACTCGGCCAGCCCGGCCACCAGCGAGGTGACGCCGAACAGCAGCAGGCCGGCCACGAACACCCGGCGCGGGCCGAGCAGATCGGCCATCCGGCCACCGAGCAGCAGGAACCCGCCGAACAGCAGGGTGTACGCGCTGATCACCCACTGCAGGCTCTCGGCCGAGAAGTTCAGGTCGGCCTGGATGTGGGGCAGCGCCACGTTCACGATCGTCACGTCGAGCACGACGATGAACTGCGCCAGGGCCAGCACCGCCAGGGTGGCCCAGGGACTCCGTCGCATCACGGATACCTCTCAAGTCTACGATGTATGTATACGGCGTATGCGGACACTGTAAACGCTAGGTCTACGGTGTAAACTTGTCAACATGCCCAGCACCCTCAGCAAGGAGCGACGCCTCGACCGGGACCAGCTCGCCGGCACCGCGCTGCGGATCGCCGACACCGAGGGGCTCGACGCGGTCACCATCCGGCGGCTCGCCCAGGCGCACGAAGTCACCCCGATGGCGCTCTACCGGCACTTCGCCGACAAGCGCGAGCTGCTGGCCGGGATCGCCGACCGGCTGCTCGCCGACATCGACCTGCCCGAGCCGAGCGAGCAGCGCTGGGACCAGCAGCTGCAGGCCGTCCTCACCGCCTTCGTCGACGCCCTCCGCCCGCATCCGAACGCCGCGGGCCTCACGCTGACCCGGATCCTGGTCGCCGAGCCGGGCCTGGCGATGGCCGAGCGGACGATGGAGCTGCTGACCGCGGGCGGGTTCGACCCCGACTACGCGGCCGAGGTCGGCCGGCAGTCGCTGTGCGCGCTGATCACCCTGGTCACCACCGAGCCCGGCGCCGGCGAGGACCCGGACCCGGAGCTCCGCGAGCAGGCGATGCGGCTCAAGCGCGCGGCCCTCGGCGCCCTCGACCCGAAGCGCTACCCGCTCATCACCGGCGCGGCCGACACCCTGATCTGCCCGGCCTCCACCGATCGGTACTACGCCCTCGGCATCGACCTGATCGTGGCCGGCATCCGCGGCGTCCGGCCGGGCCAGGACGACAGCCAAGGCGACGGCCAGGGCGAGGACGCATGACCACGATCACGCTCACCTACCTGGAGCAGACCAGCCCGGACGACCTCCGCCCGGCCAAGGAGCCACGCGAGCCGGTCGAGGTCCGCCGGGTCGACGAGGTCGCGCCGGAGTTCTCCCGGTTCCTCTACACCGCGGTCGGCGGCCCGTGGCACTGGACCGGCAAGCTCGGCTGGACCTGGGACCGCTGGACCGAGTGGCTCAGCCGCCCCGGCGCCGAGACCTGGGTCGCGTGGACCGGCGGCGCCCCGGCCGGGTACGTCGCCCTGCACGCCGACGGCACCGAGGTCGAGATCGAGAACTTCGGCCTCCTGCCCGCATTCATCGGCCGCGGCATCGGCGGCCACCTGCTGACCGTCGGCCTGCGGCAGGCGTGGCGGATGCCCGAGCGGCTCGAGTCCCTCGACAAGGTGACCCGCGTCTGGCTGCACACCAACACGCTCGACGGCCCGAACGCGCTGGCGAACTACCAGGCCCGCGGACTCCGGCCGTACAAGACCGAACAGGAGGAGCGCGCCGACGCCGACGGCCCACCACCGGGACCGTGGCCGGGAGCGGATCAGCCGGCGAGCTGACTCCGGAGCTCGCCCAGCTCTTCGGTGACCGATGAGCGGTCGACGTCCAGGGCGTCGATCTCGGTGAGCACCCCCCTCGCCCGGTCGGCCGAGCCGTCGCGGACCAGGAGCTCGGCCAGATAGGTCAGTACTGGCAGCTTCTCCTGGTCGGTCGCGTCCGCGTGCCGACGGAGCCCGGCTTCCAGGACGGCGATCGCGGCGCCGACGTCGCCGTGCGAGTCACCTTGCCGCGCGGCGTTCAGCAGGACCCGCTCGAACCGCGAACCCGTGTCCTGTTCGGCGGCCGTCGACGCGATCCGCAGCCAGTTGCCGGCCGGGTCGACCACCGAGAAGCCACCCGAGGTCCCCTGCTTGCGGCGCGGCCGGGTGATCCGCGGCAGCCCGCTGATCGGCAGCTTCCCGTACTCCGCCCGCAGCCCGGCCGCGAGTTCGTCGTACAGGGCCTGGGTGTCCTCGACCGCCACGATCACGCTGCTGTAGTTCTGCTCGGGATCGAACCCGGGCATCCCGAAGAACTGCAGGTCGAACCCGTCCCCGCGGGTGACGCCGAGACACGGGTTCGGCCGGGCCTGCCGATAAGTCAGCCGGAAACCGAGGGCCAGGTAGAAGGGCAGCACGTCGTCGAGGTCATTGCTGGGCAGGAGCGGAATCATCCGGACGTCCATGCGCACAGCGTACCGTACGCCGTACGGCTCGGCGGTCGGTCGCCATCGCCTCGGGCGGATATCGCATGTCGGACGATCCGGTGACTCCCCGCGAGGACTACGCTCCGAAGCGTCGTCAGACCACACACGCGGAGGTACCCATGGCGGGCAAGTTCGAGCTGTATCAGGACAAGGCGGGCGAGTACCGGTTCCGGTTGAAGGCCGGCAACGGCGAGGTGATCGCGACCAGCAGCGAGAGCTACCAGACCAAGGCGAGCGCCCAGAACGGCATCGAGTCGATCAAGAAGAACGCCGCCGAGGCGGCCGTCGACGACCAGACCGCCTGACAGCCCCGATCGGCAGGGCGTCCGGACCACTCCGGCGCCCTGCCGCTCGCTGTCCCGGGACGGTCAGAGACCGACCTCGTGGATGACCGGGCGGACCTCCACGCCGAGTCCCTCGATCGCGGCGTCCGGGATCATCGCGGCCAGCTCCTGCGCCCGCTCCAGGCTCGCGCAGTCGAGCAGGTAGTAGCCGGCCAGGAACTCCTTCGCCTCCAGGAACGGCCCGTCGGTCACCGCCGGGACGCCGTCGCGCACCTTCACCACCGAGGTCTTCGCCGGCTCGGCCAGCGCGACCGTGCTGTGGAACTCGCCGGACTCCTGGGTCGTCGCCAGGAACTTCTCGTGTCCGCTGAAGATCGCCTGCTGCTCGTCCTCCGTCAGCGCCTCGAGCACGGCCGGGTTGATGTTCAGGACCACCAGGTACTTCATGCTGTCTCCTCGGTTCTCGGCTCCCCCGTCGGGAGCCGCTCACTGATCAGTACGGAGCGGATCCGGCCTTCTTGACATCGCGATGCTACGAACTCTGGCGGCTGTCCGGGGCCTGTGGGACCGTGAAGTCTCGGAAAGCCGGTTGCCGGGGGGAACCGCGAACGCCTTGGGGGGAACCGATGCGTCGTGTCGTCCTGTCCTGTCTCACCCTGATCGGCGCGCTGCTGATCGCGACTCCACCGGCCGCGGCCGCCACGATCACGGTGACCACCACCGCCGACGTGGTCAACGGCGCCGACGGGGTCACGTCGCTCCGGGAGGCGGTCGACGCCGCCAACTCGGCCGGCGACCCGACCACGATCACGCTCGCCGCGGCCGCGACGTACGGGCTCAGCCTGTGCGCCGATGACGACGACAACGCCGGCGGGGACCTGGACAGTACGTCGGACCAGCCGCTGACGATCGAGGGCAACGGGTCGACGATCGACCAGAACTGCGCGGGCGAACGCGTGCTCGACACGACCGACATCAACGGCGCCCTCACTCTGCAGGAGCTGACGCTGACCGGCGGCGACTTCTTCGACGGTGCCGCGCTCAAGCACTCGGGCGACGCGACCCTCACCGACGTCACGGCGACCGGCAACAACGGCGGTACCGGCCGGGTGCTCGCGAGCCCGGACGGTGGGGCCCTGCTGACCTTGACGGACTCGACCATCACCGCGAACACCGGTACCGGGGTCGCGTTGTCGCTCGGCACGGTCCACATCACCGGCTCCACCATCACCAGCAACACCGGACGCGGCGTCGGCCTGGTCGACGGGGCACTCACCGTGTCCGACTCGGTGATCAGCGACAACGGCAGCGACGGGGTCCGCACGACGGGCCAGGGTTCCGGCCTGTTCACGCTGACCGCTACGACCGTGGCCGACAACGGCGGTACCGGCGTGGTCTGCTCGGCCTGCGGGGACCTGACCGTGACGGGTTCGACGATCACCGGGAACCACCCGGTGGGGACCAGTACGGGTGGTGGGATCCAGGTGCTGTTCGACCAGGACGCGCCGGCCGACCAGCCGGTCGTGACCGTGACGGAGTCGACCGTGGCGGGCAACTCCAGGACGGGTGCGGGCGGCGGCATCAGTACCGGCATCATCGAGAACACGGGTGGACCGCCGCCGGCGCAGATCAACGTGGTCCGGTCGACCGTCACTGGGAACACGGCAAGCGGCGCCCCGGACAGCCAGGGCGGCGGGATCTACGCGGCGACCGGCGAGGTACGGGTGGACAACTCGACTGTCACGGGGAACAGCGCGGACGCCGCCGGCGGTGGGGTGTACACGCTCGCGCACGACGTCTTCCTGCGGCACGCGACGATCTCCGGCAACACGGCCGGCGGGGTCGGGCGGAACGTCGCGACCGGGGCCGGGCTGCACACGTTCGGGTCGATCGTTGCCGGCGGCACCGGTTCGAGCGACTGCGGGATCGAGCTGCTGACGACGTCGACCGGGTACAACCTGGACGGCGACGGCAGCTGCTCCCTGACCGGCCCCGGCGACCAGAGCAACGTCGGCAGTCCGCAGCTGGGAGCCCTTACAAACAACGGTGGACCGACCCAGACGATGCTCCCACTGCCCGCCAGTCCGGCGAACGGCGCCGTGCCCGCAGCGGCCTGCACTGTACTAACTACGGACCAGCGGGGAGTCGCCCGACCACAGGGCACGAACTGCGAAGCCGGGTCCGTCGAGGTGGCCGAAGGACCTCCGCCGGTCCCCGCGTGCACGATCACCGGGACCAACAAGGGCGACGTGCTCGTCGGTACGCCGGGGCCGGACGTGCTCTGCGGTCTGAACGGCGAAGACCTGCTGCTCGGACTCGGCGGCAACGACATCCTCCGCGGCGGCAACGGCAAGGACGTACTCATCGGTGGGCCCGAGACCGACGTACTCGACGGCGGGAACGGCAAGGACGTCTGCCTCGGCATCGGGGACACCCAGATCTCCTGCTGACCGGTAGGTTCGGTGCATGCTGACCTTCGACGACGTCCAGGCCGCGGCCCAGCGGATCGAAGGGACCGCCCACCGGACCCCGGTCCTCACCTCGCGGACGCTGAACGCGTTGGCCGGGGCCGAGGTCTTTCTCAAGGCGGAGAACTTCCAGCGGATCGGCGCGTTCAAGTTCCGCGGCGCGTTCAACGCGGTGACCCGACTGACCCCGGACCAGCGGGCGCGCGGCGTCGCGGCGTACTCGTCCGGGAACCACGCCCAGGCCGTCGCGCTGGCCGCCTCGATCACGGGGACGAGCGCGGTGATCCTGATGCCGGCCGACGCGCCGCCGACGAAGGTCGCCGCCACCCGCGGGTACGGGGCCGAGGTGGTGACGTACGACCGGTACACCGAGGACCGGACCGCCCTGGGGACCAAGCTGGCGGAGGATCGCGGGCTCACCCTGATCCCGCCGTACGACCACTACGACGTGATGGCCGGCCAGGGCACGGTCGCGCTCGAACTGATCGAGGAGATCGGTCCGCTCGGCGCGTTGCTGGTGCCGGTCGGAGGCGGCGGGTTGATGGCCGGCTGCGCGACCGCGGCGACCGCCCTGTGCCCGGGGATCCGGATGATCGGGGTCGAGCCGGCCGCCGGCGACGACCACGCCCGCTCCCTGGCCGCCGGCCGGCGGGTCGAGATCGAGGTCCCGCGGACGATCGCGGACGGGCAGGCGATCCCGACGCCGGGCGAGCTCACGTTCGCGGTGAACCGGCGGCTGATGGAGAGCTGCGCGCTGGTCAGCGACGACGAGATCAAGGCGGCGATGCGGTTCGCCTTCGAGCGGCTGAAGATCGTCCTGGAGCCGAGCGGGGCGAGTGCGCTGGCGGCCCTGCTGGCCGGCCGGGTGACCGGTCTGCCGGAGCGCGTCGGAGTGGTGCTGTCAGGCGGGAACGTGGGCCTGGAGCGGTTCGTCGAACTGCTCGACCAAGGGTGACCTGAGCACGCACTGTGCCCGTTGTCACAGACAGCCACGGTCAAATGTGACTGGGGTCACATAGATCGGCTGTGTGGGCGCCTGAGGGCCGCTCAGCCACGCTCAGGACACCTGGTGTTCACCGTGGATCCCTGACGCGTCAGAGAGCCGTTCAGGGCCTTTCCGGACGGTCTCTGCCAATTTGAGGGTTTGCGTCGTGATCGTTCTGTTATACAGTCGTCGGCGGTTCGACAAAGAAACGAACTGCATGTGTGTCAACGCCGAGCCCTGCCAGGGCGCACATGTTCCCCTCGAAACAACAATTGGCAGGGGTGGGGGACCCAGGAGGTTGGGTCTCGACCGTGAGTGGCCGAGACCCTGGGGTGAAGTCCGCGGGAGCGGACCGGGCGAGATTTCCCAGCCCGAACCCGACAGCTAACTCCGCAGGCGTCGGGAGACAACCATGCCCGTCACTGCCCGACGGACTGCGCTGCATGGCGCCGTCAGTCAGATCAGCGAGTCCAGTACCCGGCCCTCTGGCCGGACGTTGGCCAGGCATCGCAAGACCAGCAAGCCCGCCACTCCGCGGGCCGCGGCCGCCGTTCTCACGGTCGGTCTCGCCGTCTCCGGTGGAGCGGCTCTCACCGTCGCCGCGCCGGCCGAGTCCGCGCACGCCGCCGGTACCTCGAAGACCACCTCGGCCGCGTGGGCCCGGGGCAACAAGCCGATCAGCACCAAGCCGCACCTGCGGTACGCCGACGCGGGTTCCGCGGTCCGGTACGTGCAGCGCTCGCTCGACGTACCGGCCGGCGGTTGGTACGGCTCGGCCACCCGCACCGCGGTGGCGAAGTTCCAGCGCAGCGTGGGCCTGCCGCGGACCGGGACCATGACCGTGAACACGTGGCGTTCGCTGTTCTACGCCGCGAACCACGGCCTGCTGCACGGCGGCGCCGGCAAGAGCTCGACCTTCCAGGCCCGGGTTCTCAAGGAGGCCGCGAAGCTGCGGGGCACCCCGTACCGGTACGGCGGCACCACCCCGCGCGGCTTCGACTGCTCCGGCTACACCGGCTACGTGTACAAGAAGGCGGGCAAGAAGCTGCCTCGTACGTCGCGCCAGCAGTACGCCGCCACCAAGCACCTGAGCCGCAAGGCCGCCAAGCCTGGTGACCTGGTGTTCTTCAAGAGCGGTGGCGGCAGCGTGTACCACGTCGGCATCTACGCCGGTGGCAACATGCTGTGGCACGCCTCGAAGCCGGGCCGCCCGGTCGCGAAGGCGAAGATCTGGAGCTCGAACGTGGCCTTCGGCCGCAAGTAACGCTCCGCCGCACCAGATCAGCGAGACGCCCATCCCCCCTGGGTCGCTGATCCTTCGAAACCGGTCGTGCGTCGTCGTCCCCCACCCCTCCGACGGCGCGCGGCCGGTTTCCCTTTTGTCTGCCCCGATCAGCCGTCGAGCAGGCCCGCGTCGTGGGCCAGGATCGCGACCTGGACCCGGTTGGTGGCGTCCAGCTTCACCAGCACCCGGGAGACGTGCGCCTTCACGGTCGCCTCGCTCATGAACAGGTCCCGGCCGATGTCGGCGTTCGACAACCCGCGCGCGACGGCCGCGAGGACCTCGCGTTCGCGGTCGGTGAGCGTCTTGAGCCGACCCCGGGCTTCCCGCTGCCGCTCGGTCCGCGGATCGGCCGCGAAGTGCCCGATCAACCTGCGCGTGACCGCCGGGGACAACATCGCCTCCCCTGCCGCGACCACACGGACCGCCTGGACCAGCTCCCGCGGCGGCGTGTCCTTCAACAGGAAGCCGCTCGCACCCGCCTGCAACGCGCGGAACACGTAGTCGTCCAGGTCGAAGGTGGTCAGCACGACGACCTTCGGCGGATCGGGCAGCGCCTGGACCTCGCGGGTCGCGGCGAGCCCGTCCAGCCGTGGCATCCGGATGTCCATCAACACGACGTCCGGGCGGTGCTCGCGGACCATCGCGGCCGCGTCGGCCCCGTCGTCGGCCTCGGCGACCACCTCGAGATCGTCGGCGGACTCGAGGATCATCTTCAGCCCGGCCCGGACCAGCGCCTCGTCGTCGACGATCAGCAGCCTTGTCATCGTTTCCCTTCGGTTCCGGCCGATTCCTCGGCCTCCTTGCCGTCCGACCACGGCACCCACGCCTCCACCCGCCAGCCGCCTTCCGTGGTCGGCCCGATGGTGAGCCGCCCGCCGGACAGGTCGACGCGCTCGCGCAGACCGACCAGGCCCGCGCCGGCGCCGGGCAGCAGCGAGCCCGCCGCGACCGGGCGGACGTTCGTGACCTGGACGCCGACGCCGTCACCCTCGGCGCCGTGGACCACGACCTCGGTCGACGCGCCGCGGGCGTGCTTGTGGACGTTGGTGAGCGCCTCCTGGACGATCCGGTACACCGTGCGGCCGACCGAGGCGGGCACGTCGTCCGGCAGGTCGACCAGGCTGTGCACACTCACCCCGGCGGCCCGGGAGGCCTCGACGAGGCGGGTCAGGTCGGCGGCGGTCGGTACCGGGGTGAGGTCCGCGCCGTCCGCGCTGAGGTCGGTCCGCAGCACACCGAGCACCTCGCGCAGGTCCTCCATCGCCTGCCGGGCCGTCTCGCGGATCAGTCCGGCCGAGCTCTCCACCTTGTCCGGGCCGACCGCCGGATTCACCTCGAGGCCGCCGGCGTGCAGCGCGATCAGGGAGACCTTGTGGGCGAGGACGTCGTGCATCTCCTGCGCGATCCGGGCCCGCTCACCCAGCTTGGCCTGCTCGGCGCGCAGCTCGCGTTCGGCCTCGGCCCGCTCGGCCCGGTCCCGCAGGGTCACCATCAGGTCCCGCCTGGCCCCGACGTACGCACCGACGGCGACCCACGTACCGATCAGGAACGGCCCGGACGCGATCAGGACGCCGATCTGTGGATTGCTGTTGGTCTCCCAACTGTTCAGCACGTACGCCGCGTACGCCGCGAGGCTGACGGCGGCGAGGACGAGGTCGCGGCGGCGGATCGCGAGGGTGAGCAGAGCCAGGCCCATCGGGACGAAGACGCCGGAGACCAGCGTCGCCACGATGGTGATCAGGGTGACCGTGACCGGGTAGCGCCGGCGCCAGATCAACGCCAGCGAGGCAACGATGCCGGCCGCGAGGACGAACCAGTCCCGCGGCTGCCAGCCCGGATCACCCGACGCGGCCTGGGCGAAGATCGTCAGCAGGCTGAAGGCGACGAAGACGACGTCGCGCAGGCGCGGGCTGTACCGCACCCACCACGCGAACCACCGTCTGATCCGTTGCACCCGGTCAGCGTAGTCGCGCTGTGTACCGGCCCACGTCCATCTTCCGGGTGGGGTCCGGGGGCGTTTCCGGCGACTTTCGTAGGGGGTCGGCGCAGCCCTCCGGGCGATGTGGGTGAGGGGCCCCGGACGGAAGAGTTGCCGTCATGATCACCGTCGAGAACCTGAGCAAGCGCTACGGCAGCACCACGGCTGTCCACGATGTCTCCTTCACCGTCGAGCCCGGCAGCATCACCGGCTTCCTCGGCCCGAACGGCGCCGGCAAGTCGACCACGTTGCGCATGCTGACGGGGCTCACGCCGCCGACGTCCGGCACCGCGACCATCGCCGGCAAGCGGTACACCGACCTGCCGAACCCGGGCCGCGTCGTCGGCGTCATGCTCGACGCGGCCGCGCAGCACCCGGGCCGGACCGGGCGGGAGACCCTGCAGCTCAACGCGAGCCTGCTCGGTGTCCCGAAGAGCCGGGTCGAGGAGATGCTGGCGGCCGTCGGGCTGACCGGAGCCGCCAAGCGCCGCGTCGGGCAGTACTCGCTCGGCATGCGGCAGCGGCTCGGGATCGCGGGCGCCCTGCTCGGCGACCCGGCGGTGCTGATCCTCGACGAGCCCGCGAACGGTATGGACCCGGAGGGGATCCGCTGGATGCGCGGACTGCTGCAGGACTTCGCGGCCCGCGGCGGCACGGTGATCCTGTCCAGCCACCTGCTCGGCGAGGTCCAGGCGACCGTCGACCGGCTGGTCGTCATCGGCGGCGGCCGGATCGTCGCCAACGGCTCCCTGGAGGAGCTGCTGGCCGGCAGCGGCACCCTCGTTCGCGGCCTCGACCCGAGCGGGCTGCACCAGGCCCTGACGGTCGCGGGCCTGCAGCCTGAGCCGCTCGCCTCCGGATCGTTCCGGGTGGACGCCACCGCCGAGCAGGTCGGCCGTGCGGCCGCCGCGCACGGCCAGATCCTGCTCGAACTGCGCGAGAGCGACGGCGCCGGCCTGGAGGAGCTGTTCTTCCAGCTGACCACGCCGGCCGCCGCGGCCGCCTGATCACCACTACTTCTCCTTGGGAGCTCCTGATATGACCGTCACCGAAGCCACTCCTCCGGCCGCGTCCGTGGCCCCCGGCAAGCACCGGGCCGCCGTCGCGACCAGCCTGCCGCCCGCCCGCGGGCAGTCCTTCCTCAAGCTCGTCGGGATCGAGCTGCGCAAGTCCGTCGACACCCGCAGCGGCCGGGTCCTGATCCTGGCGATCCTCGCGCTCGCCGCGGCCGCGCTCACCTGGGAGCTGACCCACCTCGGTTCCGGGCCGGCCAGGTTCGACGGCTTCCTCGCCGCCGCCTCGACCGGGGTGAACCTGATCCTGCCGGTCATCGGCGTGATGGCGATGACCAGCGAGTGGACCCAGCGGAGCGCGCTGACCACGTTCACGCTGTCGCCGCGCCGGGTCCGGGTCCAGCTGGCCAAGTTCGTCTCCGCGATCGTGCTCAGCGCCGTCGTGCTGACCGCGACCACGCTGCTGGCGCTGGCCGCCACGGCCATCGGCGGTGCCACCGGCGGCGACGGCGCGACGTACGCCGGGATCGGTGGCTCGCTCGCCGGGGCGTACCTGACCACCGCGCTCAACGTGGTGATGGGTGCCGCCTTCGGTGCGGTGATCGCGCAGACCGCGGTCGCGATCCTGGTCTTCTTCATCGCCCCGACCGCGTGGTCGCTGGCCGGGCCCGCGCTGTTCAAGGACAACGCCGGCTGGCTGGACGTGTTCGGCGCCTTCGGCCGGATCGCCGAGCGGGATCTGCACGGGATGCTGCCCGAGACGCTCACCGCGGTCGGTGTCTGGATCGTCCTGCCGACCATCGTCGGACTGTGGGCAAGCTCACGCCGAGAGGTGAAGTGAACCGCTGGTAGCGACCGCTTCCAGGCGCGAATGACGGGGTGGACCCGGCCGGTTCGAGGGGACCGGCCGGGTCCGTCCGGCGGTCGCCGGAGCCCCGGAGCGGTCCAGGCAGGGACCCGGTGCGTGTGTCTGTCCCCAGCTCCGGGTAATCTAGAACCACGATTACTGACGACTGATCCGTGGGCGCCATGCTGCGCACCCGGTTGACTTGTGCGAGGGGGTCGACGCTATGGGGCGCGGCCGTGCAAAGGCCAAGCAGACGAAGGTCGCTCGCGACCTGAAGTACCGCACCTGGGACACCGACTTGGACCAGCTCAAGCGTGAGCTGTCCGGCGGAGACCAGGGTGGTACGAGTCCTGCGAACGGCGACTACGACGCTGACGTCGACGACGCCGACGACGACTACCACCCCCGTCGGTAAAGCGACAGCTGGAATGACCGGCCCGATCACCTGAGAGCGATCGGGCGGTCAGCCATGTCACCGACGGACCACCTCACCGAAGGCGCCTGAAGACCGGATCCCCGTCCGGCCAACGTCCTTCACCTGGCCCGGGAGCAGCCCACTGCCGGAGCGCGCTGTTGTCGTACCCACAGGCCGCCGACCCGCGGGCGCTGCTCGAGCACCCCGAAAGCAGCTGTCGCCTGCGGGGTATGAGCGGGGACCCTTGCGGTTGCCTCTTGTAGCCGGCTGGACGCATTGTCGGCGCCGGCGAGGTTCGACCGGCGCCGAGCGGGTTCAGCTCGCGTAGGTGTTGTGGAGTTCGACGCCGTTCGTCTCGGTGGCGGTGCTGACTTCGCCGCAGACCCAGGCGGGGATGTCGCGTTCGGCCAGGACTGCGACGGCCCGGTCGGCGGCGGCTCGGTCGAGGACGGCGACCATGCCGACACCCATGTTCAGGGTCTTCTCCAGCTCCAGTTGCGGAACGTCGCCGAGCTGACCGACCAGCTGGAACACCGGCGCCGGGGTCCAGGTCGAGCGGTCGATACGGACGGCCAGGTCCTCCGGGATCACCCGGGCCAGGTTCGCCGCGAAGCCACCGCCGGTGATGTGGGACATCGCGTGGAGCGGCTTGTCGGTGGTCTCGGCGTCGCCGTTCAGCTGCTGGATCAGCTCGAGGCAGTGCTTGGCGTAGACGCGGGTCGGGGTCAGCAGGGTCTCACCGAGGGTGCCGCCGAGCTCGGGCACGTCGCGGTCGAGGGCCCAGCCGGCCCGGTCGAAGAACACGTGCCGGACCAGGGAGTACCCGTTGGAGTGCAGGCCCGACGACGCCATCGCCAGGACCACGTCACCGGCGCGGACCCGCTCGGCGCCGAGCAGCTCGTCCGCCTCGACGACCCCGGTGGACGCGCCGGCCACGTCGTACTCGTCCGGCGCCAGCAGGCCCGGGTGCTCGGCCGTCTCGCCGCCGACCAGGGCGGTCCCGGCCTCGACGCACGCCTCGGCGATGCCCTTGACGATCTGCGCGATCGTCTCCGGGACCACCTTGCCGGTACAGATGTAGTCGGTCATGAAGAGCGGCTCGGCCCCGCAGACCACCAGGTCGTCCACGACCATGCCGACCAGGTCGAACCCGATCGTGTCGTGCCGGTCCAGCTTCTGCGCGATGGCGACCTTGGTCCCCACCCCGTCGGTGGACGTGGCCAGCAGCGGCCGCCGGTACGCCGTGAGCGCGGTGGCGTCGAACAGACCGGCGAACCCGCCGAGTCCGCCGACCACCTCGGGGCGGGTCGCCTTCGCCACCCATTCCTTCATCAGCTCGACGGCCCGGTCACCGGCCTCGATGTCGACCCCCGCGGCGGCATAGCTGGCGCCCTGGCTCACGTTCTTCTCCTTCATCGGCGACCCGGCCCGGAGTACGCCGTACCCCGGGTGGGCCTGGTTACGGACGGGACAGCGCGTCCGCGGCGCCGGCGCCGCCGGTCACGGAGGCGAGGCCGTCCACGTCGGTGCTGACCGGCAGCTCGAGCAGGTGCTTGCCGAGGCGCTCCGGATCCGGCAGCGCGACCGGGTAGACACCGTCGAAGCAGGCCCGGCAGAGCCGCTCCTTCGGCACCGTGGTGGCCTCGATCAGCCCGTCCAGGCTGATGTACCCGAGCGAGTCGGCGCCGATCGAGCGGCAGATCTCCTCGGTGTTCAGCCCGTTCGCGATCAGCTCGGCCCGGCTGGCGAAGTCGATGCCGTAGAAGCAGGGCCACTTCACCGGCGGGGACGAGATCCGGACGTGGATCTCGGCGGCACCGGACTCGCGCAGCATCCGGATCACGGCCCGCTGGGTGTTGCCGCGGACGATCGAGTCGTCGACCACGACGAGCCGCTTGCCCTCGATCACCTCGCGGAGCGGGTTCAGCTTGAGCCGGATACCGAGCTGGCGGATCGTCTGGCTCGGCTGGATGAAGGTGCGCCCGACATAGGCGTTCTTGACCAGGCCGGATCCGTACGGGATACCGGACTCCTCGGCGTACCCGATCGCGCCGGGGGTGCCGGACTCCGGGGTCGCGATCACCAGGTCGGCCTCGACCGGGTGCTCACGGGCCAGCTGGCGGCCGACCTCGACGCGGGTGGAGTGGATCCGCTGGCCGGAGATCTGGGTGTCCGGGCGGGCCAGGTAGACGAACTCGAACAGGCAGCCCTTCGGGTCCTGCTCGGCGAACCGGGTCGAGCGCAGCCCCTCCTCGTCGATCGCGACGATCTCGCCGGGCTCGACCTCCCGGATGAAGGAGGCGCCGACGATGTCGAGGGCCGCGGTCTCGCTGGCCACCACCCAGCCGCGCTCGAGCCGGCCGAGCACGAGCGGCCGGATGCCCTGCGGGTCCCGGGCGGCGTACAGGGTGGACTCGTCCATGAAGATCAGGCTGTACGCGCCCTTGACCTTCGGCAGGATCTTGGCCGCCGCCTGCTCGATGGTGAGGTCCGGGTAGCCGGCCAGCATCGAGGTGAGGATGTCGGTGTCGGAGGAGGCGCCGTGCTTGGCGTTCGCCTTGGCGTGCTCGACCTCGAGATCCAGCCCGAGATCGAGCTCGTCGCTGCCCTCGAGCGTCGCGGCCAGGTCCCCGGTGTTGGTCAGGTTCCCGTTGTGCGCGAGCGCGATCGAGCCGGTCGCGGTGGACCGGAACGTGGGCTGCGCGTTCGCCCAGACACTGGACCCGGTGGTCGAGTACCGGCAGTGCCCGACGGCGATATGGCCGCGCAGGGACGCCAGGGTCGCCTCGTCGAAGGCCTGGCTGACCAGCCCCATGTCCTTGTAGACCAGGATCTGGCTCCCGTTGCCGACCGCGATCCCGGCCGACTCCTGCCCTCGATGTTGCAGAGCGTAGAGCCCGAAATAGGTGAGTTTGGCGACCTCTTCCCCGGGAGCCCAGACCCCGAAGACGCCACAAGCGTCCTGCGGGCCGAGATCCTGCGGGTCGAGATCGTGAGTGAGCCGACCATCGCCACGAGCCACGCGGCACAGTCTACGGGAGCCCTGTCACCAGCAAACTCCGCAGACCGTTTGCGGGTCGTCGGCCGCCGGCTCGGTGCGGGCAGCGGCAGGGTCGGAAACCAGCGCCGCCAGGATGGCACCGAGGCCGGCACCAACGATCAGAAGTCTCTTGATCACTGTCCGTCCTTTCGAGATAATCCGAAACGTTCTCCTGAACGCGCTAAATCGACGCAGCCTGTATATGGTCGGTTCCCAACGGGCGTTGGAAGGGTCGAGATAGTGCTGGAACCGCTGGGTCTGGATGAAGCGACTTATGCGGTTTATCACGCCCTGCTCCGTGCGCCGGACGCCACGCCCGAGCAGTTGGCCGCGTTGGTGAACCGGCCGCTGGACGAGGTCCACGAACTGCTGGCCGACCTGCGCAAGCTCGACCTGCTGGTCCCGACCTGGACCAATCCGAGCGTCGAGCACGCCGTCCACCCCCGGGTCGGGCTGACCGGCCTGGTCGAGCGGCGGCGCAGCGAGCTGACCCGGATGCTGGGCGAGCTGGCCGAGGCCGAGTCGTCCGCGGAGATCATGGCCGAGCAGTACAACGAGCTGCTGACCGCGCGGACGAGCGGTGACGTCGAGGTCCTGAAGGGCCGGGCGAACGCGTCCCGCCGGGTCGAGGAGCTCGGCGCGAAGGCCCGGGAGAGCTTCTGGGGCCTGATCCCCGGGCACGTGGACGACATCCTGTCCCCGGCCGAGGAGTCGCCGGACCTGCCGCTGCTCGAGCGTGGGATCAAGATGCGGACGATCTATCTGCAGAGCATGACGGTGACCAAGCAGGGCCTGGAGTTCGCCGCCTTCATGCACAAGCACGGCAACGAGGTCCGGGCGACGCCGACGCTGCCGATGCGGCTGCTGCTGATCGACCAGGAGATCGCGATCATGCCGCTCAACCCCGAGCAGGAGAGCGCCGGCGCGGTGATCCACCGCAGCCCGGCCGTGGTCGCGCTCGCGCTCGCCTTGTTCGACTCGTACTGGGCCCGCGCGACCGAGCTGTTCGCGCCCGAGGACCGCGAGGACGGCTCCCCGCTCACCCCGCACGAGGCCGAGGTGCTCCGGCTGCTGGCCGGCGGCGCCAAGGACGAGCAGGTCGCCCGTCTGCTCGGCATCTCCCTGCGCACCGCCCGGCGGATCACCGCGAATCTCTCCGACCGCCTCGACGCGACCAGCCGCTTCGAATTGGGCGTCGCCGCCGCCAAACGCGGCTGGGTCTAATCCGCCACGCCTGACAATTCACCGCTGCGGACATTTCCCGGAATCGCAGGAAATTTCCGCGCGAAGCTATTTTGCACGCCCAGGAAATGTCGCCGGCCGGCCGACCCGGGAGGACCGGATCGCTGTCCACACAGGCGGAGGAGGCCCGGCGCCCCTCAGCGATGCGTCGAATTGGACTGGGCCAGTATTCCGCCGACGTGTGGCTCCGTGGCGAGTTTCTGCCGTCGAGTTGCGGTCTCGGCAGAAATATGTTGCGGCGCCGGACCACCCCGGGACGAAATTGGCGCGGGAAATGGCCGCTCGCCCGGACGGTCCGGCTCAGTTCGGGAAAATTCTTCATGTTCGCGGGAGCGGGATGACCGGGGTGACACCGGCCGGCCAGGTGAGGGTTGGTGGGTCGCCTGGGGTCACGGTGGCCCCAGGCGCGGCGGCTGGGTGGCGGCTGGCGACAGCGACGACGGCTTCGGTTGGGGTGGGGCGGAGGGTCACCGTGGTGTCGCTGAGGGCGGCCAGTTCGGTGGTCGACCACAGGAGGGTGAGGTCGCCGAGGCGGACGTTCAGGGGGAGGATCCGGCCGGTCCGGGCGGGGAGGGCGAGACGGTGGCCGCCGAAGAGGGGGCGGCCGTCGCGGGAGAGAGTGAAGGTCTGGTCGACGGGTCCCACGTTCAGGACGTGCAGGAGGCGCCGGCCCGCGGCGTCGGCGGTCGAGGTGACGACGATGCCGGGTGACGGGGCGTCGTGGGTATGCCGCGGACGTACGTCGAGACGGGCCAGCAGCGTCTTCCAGAACGGGAGATGGGCCGGGTAGTCGCACGCGAGGACCACGGCGCGACCCGATCCGGCCCGTACTTCGACGGCCACCGGGTCCCCGCTCGCCACGTCCCGCACCAACACCTCCGCATCCGGTGACGAGAGGTGCTGCAGTACGCCGACGCGCACCTCCGCCAACGGGGAGGCCCAGGAGCCGGCCAGGACCGAGGGGAAGAAGTGCGGCGACCCCTCGATCACCGAGCCGGCCGTGATCCCGAGGGCGTCGCCGAGAATCGTGCACGGGGAGCCGTCGACGTCGCGCGTCGGCAGCATCCCGGCCAGCAGCAACCGGCCACCGGCGAGGACGAAGTCGGCCAGCCGCTGCTGCACCGAGGCGGCCAACGTCGACGGACTCGCGAGCACCAGCGCCCGCTCCTCGGTCAACGGCGCCTGCAGGTTGACCGCCGGGAACGAGTACCCGCCGAGCAGCAACGCGCGCGCCACCACCTCCCGCGATCCCATCCCGCGGAACCGTTCCAGGTCGCGCACCACCGCACGGCGTACGTCGTCGCCCGGGTGGCAGTACTCGGTCAGGTAGTGATCCGGGACGAACCCGAGGGCGAGGTCGTCGTACTCCTCGTCCATGTCCGCCAGCAACCCGCCGACGGCGCGTACGGCAGACAGCACGTCGGCCAGCACCGGGTACGACGGGTTCAGCTGACCCTCGGGGCCGACCGGGGCCGCGAACCCGTGCCGCTCACCTGTGAACGCGATCCGGTCGTTCCCGTCGCCGACCGGCTCGTCCAGCACCGGGTTGTAGCCCCCGGCAAACAAGTAGTAGTTGAGCACCCTGTTGCCCTGGGCCACGCAGAGCCGGGTCTTCAGGTCCAGCGCGGACGGTGGGACCTGGCGGCTCAGGTCCTCCCCGTAGTCGCCCATACCGGCCTCGAACTCCAGCGACGTCAGCGGCTGGTCCGGACCGTGCACGGCGGCCATGAACGCGTTGCCCACATAGAGATCGGCCACGTTCTCGACCGTCAGGTCACCCAGGTAGTGATCCGATCCCGAGGTCAGCTGCGGCACGTCCGCGTAACTCTCGAAGAGCTGGCTGATCCCGATCGGGTACGTCAGCCCGCGTCCCTCACCGGTCCCGTGCAGGTTGATCAGGAACGGCACCCCGCGCACCCCGTGTGCTTCCGCCTCGGCCCGCAGGAACTCGACGTAGCGCCGGTACCGGTCGCGCTGGAAGACCGACAGCTCGTGATGGAGCGCCAACGACCCCGCCTCGGGCGAACGTACCCCGGCCGCGAACGCCTCGAACTCGACCCCGAGTCGCTTGGCGGCGCCCTCGGTCCCCCATCGATCGCGGGCCCAGGACGCGAAGTCGGCCAGCGCCGCGTCGGTCAGGTCCGGGGTGTTCGTGACCCAGGAGAGCATGCCGATCTCGTTGTCCAGCTGGACCGCGACGACCGGACCACCCGCGGGCGCCGACCGGGAAGCCAGCAACGGCATCACCTCGGCGTACCAGCGGCGCACCTCGTCCAGGTACGCGGGCGCGAGGTAGTCGATGTCCCGGGTCGGCGCCGGGGTGCCGTCCCAGCCGACCGGGTGGACCTCGGGATGCTCGCGGTACACCCGGAACGGGATGCCCTCGTTCTTCAGCTCGGCCATCACGAACGGACCCGGCCGGGCGATCACCGACAGCCCCTTGGCCGCGGCGAGATCCAGGAAGCCGGCCAGGTCCCGGTGCCCCGTGGTCAGGTCGATCGAGCCGTCGGGCAGTTCGTGGACCAGCCACGGCATGTACGTCGCCACGGTGTCGCAGCCGGCCGCCTTCAGCAGGTCGAGCCGGTGGGACCAGTCCGCCGGGTCGAGCCGGAAGTAGTGCACCTCCCCCGACAGCACCAGGACGGGTTCGCCGTCGACCATCCACCTGCGCCTGCTGAGCCGGACGTCGCTCATCGTGACCTCTCCCGGAGCACCCGGGCCTCGGACGAAACGACGACGTGCTCGCCCTTGCCGCGTGTCCGATTCCTCACCTATGGTCGCTGAAACCGGTTACTGCAACGTTACGGCGGGAGGTCGTGGATGGGCAACAAGCGGCTCACGGTGCGCGAGATCGCCGAGATCGCGAACGTGTCGATCGCGACCGTCTCCCGGGTCTCCCGCGGCACCGGCCAGGTCAGTCCCGAGACCCGCGAGCGGGTGCTCAAGGTGATCGAGGAGCACGGTTACCGGCCCAGCCAGATGGGCCGGGCGCTGGCCGAGCAACGGCACGGCTCGGTCGCGATCGTGTTCCCCGGACTGGCCGGACCGTACTTCTCCGAGGTGATCCAGGGCTTCGAGTTCGAGGCGCTGGAGGCCGGGGCGAGTGTGCACATCGTCGGGACTCACGGCCGCGCGGCCGCCGACGAGGACGTGCTCGCGATGTCTGCCCGGGTGGACGGGATCGCTGTCCACGGCGGCACCATCCAGGAGGAGACGCTGCGCCGGCTCGCCGCCGAGGTCCCCGTGGTCGTGCTCGCCGGGCAACCGCTCGAAGGCATTCCCGCGGTCCGCGCGGACAACAGCCGCGTCGCCGAACTGACCAGACACCTGCTGCTCGACCACGGGTACCGCCGGCTCACCTTCGTCGGCAACCCGGACGGCTCACCCGACGTCACCGAACGCTGGGAAGCCTTCAAACAAGGGCATCGTGAGGCCCGGGTCCCGGCCCCGAAGAACCCGGTCCGGATCGGGATGCAGCAGTCCGACGGCGTGATCGCGGCCGGCGAACTGCTCGACGGCCGCCGTCCGCCCGGCGCGATCGTCTGCGCGAACGACGAGACCGCGCTGGGCGTCCTGATCGGCGCGCTCGGCCGGGGCCTGCGGGTCCCGGAGGACGTCGCGATCACCGGGTTCGACGACGTCGCGATGTCGTCGCTGGTCCAGCCCGGGCTGACCACGATCCGGCAGCCCATCCGCGAGCTCGGTGCGGTGACCGCCCGGTTGCTGCTGTCCGGCGTCGGCAATCCCGGCGCGCTGATGAACACCGTGCTCACCACCGAACTCGTACTGCGCGGCAGTTGCGGATGCCGCTGATCCCGTTCCACGTCCCGGCCGGGGAGACCCCCCTCTCCGGTTGAGGACAGCTCCTCCCTGCTGAGGAGACCGCCCGAACGACAGGAGCAAGGCTGATGAAACGCCCCATCATCCTCCGGACGGCGGCCGTCGCCGTCTCGGCCACGCTGGTGCTGGCCGGTTGTACCGGTACCAGTGGCACCAACGGCAGCGGCGGCACCGGTACCGGCGCCGCGAACGGCCTGATCGATTACCTCGACTACGGCGACTTCGGCGGCGGGACCGCGCCGCAGGCCAACTACAACCCGTACCTCGAGGCGACCCGGCTCGGCGCCGTCGACTACGTCTTCGAGAAGCTGATGGTCTACGACAACTTCTCCTGTACGCCGAAGCCGTGGCTGGCCACCGAGTTCAGCTGGACCGACCCGAAGACGCTCACCTTCAAGCTCCGCGACGGGGTGCAGTGGAACGACGGGAAGCCCTTCACCAGCAAGGATGTCGCGTTCACCTTCGACCTGCTGAAGAAGCACCAGCCGCTCGACACCAAGGGCGTCTGGCGGTACCTGACCTCGGTCGAGGCGCCGGACGCGCAGACGGTGACGATCAAGTTCAAGGAGCCGGGCGCGTCGACGTTCACCCTGGTGACGGACGTCTTCGTCGTGCCCGAGCACGTCTGGTCGCAGCAGGCCGACCCGGTCAAGTTCGTGAACGCGCAGAACCCGGTCGGGACCGGGCCGATGAAGGTGAAGAACTTCAACCCGAACCAGCTCACCATCGAGCGCAACCCGGACTACTGGCAGGCCGACAAGGTGAAGGTCCAGGAGATCCGCTTCCACAAGGCGGACTCCGGCGGCGCGGTCGAGCAGCTCAAGCTCAGCCGGGGCGAGTACGACACCAACGCGATGTTCGTGCCGGACATCAAGAAGGCGTTCGTCGACCGCGATCCCGAGCACAACCACTACTGGTACCCGCCGGGCGGCTCGATCAGCGTGTACCTGAACCTGACCAAGGCGCCGTTCGACGACGTGGCGTTCCGCAAGGCGCTGACCACGGCGTTCGACCGGGACCAGATCATCACCAAGGCGCAGCTCGGCTACGTGAAGGCGGCCAGCCAGTCCGGGCTGGTCGTGCCCGGCCAGGAGAAGTGGCTGCCGGCAGGCCTGAAGGACCAGGGCCGGATCTCCTACGATGCGGCCGCGACCGACGCGGCGCTGACCGCGGCCGGGTACAAGAAGGATGCCCAGGGCAAGCGTCTTGGCAAGGACGGGAAGCCGCTGAGCTTCACCTTCAAGGTGCCGGGCAGCTACACCGACTGGGTGTCGGCCGCGCAGATCATCGTGCAGAACCTGAAGGCGCAGGGCTTCGACGTGAACCTGGAGACGCCGAACCCGCCGACCTACGAGAGCGACCGCGCGATCGGCCGGTACGACGTGCTGTTCGGCGTGCACGGCGGCTCCTGCAACATGTTCCGGAACTTCTCCGAGCCGCTCGGCAGCGACCAGAGCGCGGCGATCGGGCAGAAGGCGGCCAGCAACTTCGTCCGCTGGAACGACCCGGGGACCGACAAGTTGCTCGAGGAACTGCGGCTGGCCACCACCGACGAGGCGCAGAAGACCGCGGTCGCCGGACTGACCAAGGTGATGGTGGACCAGGTCCCGATGATCCCGCTCTGGTACGGCGCGAAGTGGTTCCAGTACCAGACCGACAAGGCGACCGGCTGGCCGGACGAGAAGAACCCGTACGCGGCGCCGGGTGACAACGTGCTGGTGCTGACCAACCTCAAGCCGGCCGGCAGCTGAGATGCGGTACTTCCTGCGCCGGGCCGGGTTCTTCCTGGCCACGTTGTGGGCCGCGGTGACGCTGAACTTCCTGATCCCCCGGTTGCAGCCGGGGGATCCGGCCGAGGCGATCGTGTCCCGGTTGAGCGGCCAGAGCCAGGCGATCGACCCGGCCCAGGTCGAGGCGATCCGGCGGATGCTCGGCACCCCGGACGGCAACCTGCTGACCCAGTACGGCGACTACCTGGCCGCCGTCGTCCGCGGTGACTTCGGGATCTCGTACACGTACTTCCCGTACTCGGTCACGCACATGATCGCGGCCGGGCTGCCGTGGACGGTGGTGCTGGTCGGGGTGACGCAGATCCTGTCGTTCGTCATCGGCACCCTGCTCGGCGCGTGGGCGGCGTACCGGCGCAACAGCCGGGTCGACTCGGTGATCACGCTCGGCTCGTCGTTCATCGGGACGCTACCGTTCTTCTGGCTCGCGCTGGTGCTGATCTACGTCTTCGCGATCACGCTGAACTGGTTCCCCAGCGGCGGTGGGTACGGCGGCGGCAGCAACCCCGGCTGGAACTGGCTGTTCTTCTCGGACGCGTTCCAGCACAGCGTGTTACCGGCCTTGTCGCTGCTCATCGTCGGGCCGATCGGCTGGATCATCGGGATGCGCAACAACATGGTCCAGACGCTCGGTGAGGACTACGCCCGGCTGGCCCGCGCGAAGGGGCTGTCCCGGCGCCGGATCGCGCTCACCTACGGCGCCCGGATCGCGGTACTGCCGAACGTCACCGGGTTCGCGATCGCGCTCGGCGGCATCCTCGGCGGCACCGTGCTGGTGGAGGCGATCTTCAACTATCCCGGACTCGGCCGGATGATGCTCGAGGCGGTCGCGAACCGGGACTACCCGTTGATGCAGGCGCTGTTCCTGTTCATCACGGTCGGCGTGCTGATCGCGAACCTGGTCGCCGACCTGCTGTACGGCGTGCTGGATCCGCGGGTCCGGCGGGAGGAGGCCGGATGAGCGCGTCGTTGCCGGTCGAGCCCGCCGGCGGGACCGAACACGCCGAGGTCGCGGCGGTGGAGGCGTCCCGGGCGACCCGGTTGCCCGGCTGGTTCGTCATCCTCTGGCGGAACCGCAAGTGCCGGATCGGCCTGCTGATGCTGCTCGGCTTCGTCGTCGTGGCCGTGCTCGCCCCACTGATCGCGCCGCACGACCCGCGGGAGAACTCGTTCACCCCGTCGATCGGACCAGGCGGCGGCAACTGGCTCGGCACGACGGCGCAGGGCGAGGACGTGTTCAGCCAGCTCGTGTACGGCGCGCGCACGTCGCTCGTGGTCGGGCTCGCGGCCGGCACCCTGTCGACGGTGATCGGGCTGGCCGTCGGGCTCACCGCGGGGTACCTGCGCGGCACGGTCGACGAGGTGCTGTCGTTCTTCATCAACCTGGCACTCGTCGTGCCGGTGCTGCCGCTGATGATCACGCTCGCCGCGTACGCCCCGGTGAAGGGACTCTGGCTGATCATCTTCGTCATCAGCGTCACCGGCTGGGCGTACGGGGCCCGGCTGAAACGCTCGCAGATCATCACGCTGCGGACCCGGGACTACATCACCGCGGCCAAGTTCGCCGGCGACTCGACCGCCCGGATCATCGCCCGGGAGATCCTGCCGAACATGACCTCGCTGGTCGTGGTCGGGTTCATGGGTGCCTGTCTCGGCGCGATCGGCGGTGAGGCCGGGCTGGCGTTCCTCGGTCTCGGTGACCCGACCACGGTGAGCTGGGGCACGATGCTGAACCAGGCGAACACCGGCGGCGCGATGCTGACCGGCCAGTGGGCCTGGCTGATCGCGCCGGGGCTCGCGTTCGCCGGGCTGATGACCGCGCTGACGCTGATCAACTTCGGCGTCGACGCGCTGAGCAACCCGCATCTGAGGGAGGACTGAGATGGCACTGCTCGAGGTGCGCGACCTGTCCGTCACCTACAGCCCGCGCGACAGCGCCGCGGTGCGTGCGGTCGACGGGGTCTCGTTCGACATCGACGAGGGCGAGTTCGTCGGGCTGCTCGGGGAGTCCGGCAGCGGCAAGTCCACTCTCGGCAACGCGGTGCTGCGGCTGCTCGAGAAGCCGGCCGCGATCAGTGGTGGCTCGGTGCTGTTCGACGGGGTCCGGGTCAGCTCGGCGCCTGAGGACGAGGTCAGGCCGTTGCGCTGGGCAAAGATCTCGACGGTGTTCCAGAGCAGCATGAACTCGCTGAACCCGGTGATCACGATCGGCGCCCAGTTCGACGACACGTTCGCGGCGCACGGCCGGACCGGCGACGCGCGCAAGCTGCTCGATCTGGTCGACCTGGATCCCGAGGTGCTGCGGCGCTACCCGCACGAGCTCTCCGGCGGGATGAAGCAGCGGGTCGCGCTCGCGTTGGCGCTCGCGCTCGAACCGCGGTTCGTGCTGCTCGACGAACCGACGACGGGGCTCGATGTCGTTGTCCAGCGCAACATCCTGGACCGGTTGCGGGAACTGCGCGGCGAGCTCGGGTTCGCGGTGCTGTTCATCAGCCACGACCTCGGCACCGTGCTGGAGATGGCCGACCGGGTGATGGTGATGTACGCGGGTGAGCTGGTCGAGAGCCAGTCGGCCGCCGCGATGGCGAACGATCCGCTGCACCCGTACACCCAAGGGTTGCTCGGCTCGTACGCCGATCCGCGGGCCGCCGAGATCTCGGTCGGCTACGTCCCGGGCCGGCCGCCGGACCTGTCCCGCCCGCAGACCGGATGCCGGTTCGCCGCGCGCTGCCCGGTCGCGGTCGAGGCCTGCCGGACGGACCACCCGGCGCTGCTCCCGGCCGGCGACGGTACGGCGCGTTGCCTGCTCGTGGACCAAGCCGGTGGAGCGCCTGTCGACACCACCCGCACGAGCTCGTTCGTCGCAGTACGGGACTCCGCTACGACCGCGGAGCCGGTACTGACGGTGGCAGGCGTGGTGAAGGAGTACCGGTCCCGGGGCTCGGTGAAACGGGCCGTGGACGAGGTCTCGTTCGACCTGGTCCCCGGCCGGGTGACCGCGTTGGTGGGTCAGAGCGGCTCGGGCAAGACGACGCTGGCTCGGCTGGTCACCGGGGTCGAGCGGCCGACCGAAGGCACGGTGACCTTCCACGGCGAGGACCAGGCCGTCGACGTCGGGCGATTGCGGGGGCGGCGGCTCAGCGCGTACCGGCGGCACACGCAGTTGGTGTTCCAGGACCCGTTCGCCGCGTTGAACCCGACCCGCACGATCGCGTACGCGCTGTCGCGGCCGCTGCAGAACCACCTCGGCCTGTCCCGGAGTGAGGCCCGGTCACGCGCCGGCGAGCTGCTGGAGTCGGTGGGGCTGTCGCCGGCCACGCAGTACCTCGACAAGCTGCCGCACCAGCTGTCCGGCGGTCAGCGGCAACGGGTCGTGATCGCCCGCGCCTTGGCCCCCGACCCCTCGGTCCTGGTCGCCGACGAACCGATCTCGATGCTCGACGTGTCGATCCGCGCCGAGATCCTGGAACTGCTCGACACCCTGGTCCGCGACCGCGCGATCGCAATGCTCTACATCACCCACGACTTGCTCAGCGCCCGCCTGCTCGCCGACCAAGTCCTCGTCCTCAACCACGGCCGCGTGGTCGAGAGCGGCCCGACCCTGACCGTCATCCAGCACGCCCAGGACCCGTACACCCAACTCCTCCTGGACGCGATCCCGCTCCCGCCGACCGCGGTCAGACGTTCTTGACCGCGGCCAGGAGTTTGGTGAGGGACTCGCGGGCGTCGCCGAAGAGCAGGGTGGTGCGGGGGTCGTAGAGGAGCTCGTTCTCGATGCCGGCGAAGCCCGGGCGCATGCTGCGCTTGAGGAAGATGACCCGCTGGGCCTCGTCGGCGTTGAGGATCGGCATCCCGTAGATCGGCGCGCTCGGGGTGGTCCGGGCGGCCGGGTTGACCACGTCGTTGGCGCCGACCACCAGGACCACGTCGGTGGACTTGAAGTCGCCGTTGATCTCGTCCATCTCGCGCAGCTGCTCGTACGGGACCTGGGCCTCGGCGAGCAACACGTTCATGTGACCCGGCATCCGGCCGGCCACCGGGTGGATGGCGTAGTCGACCTTGACGCCACGACCCTGCAGCTCCTCGACCAGGTCGCGCAGGGTGTGCTGGGCCTGGGCGACGGCGAGACCGTACCCGGGGACGATGATGACGCGCTGGGCGTACCCGAGCAGGATCGCGACGTCCTCGGAGGTGCCCGCGATCACCGGCCGCTCGGATGCCTCGCCGGCGCCGAGGGTGGAGCCGCCGCGGACCGCGCCGAACAGGATGTTGAAGACCGACCGGCCCATCGCGTCGGCCATCAGCTTGGTCAGCAACGTACCGGCCGCGCCGACCAGGGTGCCGGCCACCAGCAGCAGCGAGTTGTGCAGGACGTACCCGCCCGCGGCGACGGTGAGACCGGTGAACGCGTTCAGCAGCGAGATGACGATCGGGACGTCGGCGCCACCGACCGGCAGCACCAGCATGACGCCGATCGCGAGCCCGACCAGGCAGAGCAGGACGCCGACCCACACCCGCGGGTCCGACACCAGCCAGACCGCCAGCGCGATCCCGCCGAGCAGCCCGGCCACGAACAGCACCGGCAGACCGGGGAACGTCACCGGCCGGGTGGTCATCAGCTCCTGCAGCTTGGCGAAGGTGACGATCGACCCGGAGAACGAGATCGCGCCGACCAGGATGGTGAACGCGGTCGCGATCGCGGACACCGTCTGGTCCGCGGACACCTCGCTGAGCTCCAGCAGCGCCACCAACGCGGCCGCGCCACCGCCGACCCCGTTGAACAGGGCCACCAGCTGCGGCATCTGGGTCATCTGCACCCGGCGGGACCCGACGACGCCGACGACCGTACCGACCAGCAGCGCGATCAGGATCGGGGCCAGGTGATCCGGCTTGTAGGCGACGAACGTGATCACGACCGCGAGGACGGCACCGGCCGCGCCGAGACCGTTGCCGGCCCGCGCGGTCTTCGGCGACGACAGCGCCTTCAACGCGACGATGAAACAGACCGCCGCGACCAGGTAGCCGATCTGGGCCCAGGTGGGGATCACTTGTGCAGCTCCTTCTTGCGCGACCCCGGTCCGCGGAACATCTCCAGCATCCGGTCGGTGACGACGAACCCGCCGACCATGTTCACCGTCGCGAGCACGATGGCGAGCAGGCCGACGATCATCACCCAGGTCGACTCGGCCTGGCCGGTGACGATGATCGCGCCGACCAGGATGACGCCGTGGATCGCGTTCGCGCCGGACATCAGCGGCGTGTGCAGGGTGGCGGAGACCTTGCTGATCACCTCGACCCCGACGAACGCGGCGAGGACGAAGATCGTCAGCAGCGCGATGGACTCGGTCATGCCAGTGGTCCTTCCAGGAGTTCCCGGGTCGGCTCGTGCAGCACCTTGCCGTCGTGCGTGACACAACAGCCGGCCACGATCTCGTCGGCGAAGTCCGGGTCGAACGCGGCGTTGCGGGTCATCAGCGTGATCAGGTTCGCGATGTTCTGGCCGTACAGCCGGCTCGCCGGTCCGGCCAGCTGGCTGGGCACGTTCGAGCCGCCCCAGACCAGGGCGCCGCCGATCGTCAGCTCGGTGCCGGCCACCGAACCCTCCACGTTCCCACCTTGCTCGGAGGCCAGGTCGACCACCACCGAGCCGGGCTTCATCTGCTCGACCATCTCGCGGGTCACCAGCATCGGCGCGGTCCGGCCGGGCACCGCCGCCGTGGTGATCAGGGCATCCGCGGCCGCGACGTACGGGGCCAGCAGGTCACGCTGGAGCTGGGCGCGCTCGGGCGTCATCTCCCGGGCGTACCCACCGGGGCCGTCCAGGGTGCCGAGCTCGAGCTCGATCGGCTGCGCGCCCATCGACGCGATCTCCTCGGCCGCGGCGGTGCGGACGTCGTACGCCTTGACCACGGCCCCGAGGCGCTTCGCGGTCGCGATCGCCTGCAGACCGGCCACGCCGGCGCCGAGGACGAGTACCTGGGCCGGGGGGACCGTACCGGCGGCGGTCATGTTCAGCGGGAAGAATCGCGGCAGCCGCTCGGCCGCGACGATCGCGGCGCGGTACCCGGCGACCAGGGCCTGCGAGGACAGCGCGTCCATCGACTGGGCCCGGGAGATCCGGGGGATCAGCTCCATCGCGAACGCGGTCAGCTTGGCCGACGTCGCGGCCCGGACCACGTCCGGCGGGTTCGTCGGCAGGAACGACATCAGCGCCGTCCCGGCGTGCAGCCGCTGCAGGCGTTCCCGCTCCAACGGCTGCACCGACGCCACCACGGTCGCGGCGTGATCGGCACCCCAGGCCACCTCGGCCCCGGCCTCGCGGTACTGGTCGTCGGAGAACAGCGCACGCTCGCCGGCCGCCGGTTCGACCGCCACCTCGTAGCCGAGCTGGATCAGTTTGGCGACCTGTTCCGGCACCAGTGCCACCCGGCGCTCGGCCGGTCTGGTCTCTCGCACTACTGCGATCTTCACTCGCCGAAACCTATGCCAAACGGTGGGTCGCCGGAAAGCCCGGTCCGGTAATCATGGCCACAACTTGATCACGGTGATCACGCCAGGTTCTGCAGTAGTTGCGCTTCGGCCAGGCAGACCTTCGCGAACTCCTGCAGATGCAGGCCTTCGTCGACCCCGTGGGCCCGGGTGTCCGGGTCCTCGACGCCGGTGACCAGCACCGCCGCGTGCGGAAAAGCCTGCTGGAACTCGGCGATGAACGGGATCGAGCCGCCCATCCCGGTGTCCACCGGCTCCACACCCCACGCCGTCGCGAAGGCGGACCGGGCCGCGTCGTACGCCGCGCCGCGGGCGTTGATCGAGCAGGGCTGGCCGATATCCCCTTCTGTCACGGTGACCTGGGCACCCCACGGGACGTTCTGCTCGAGATGGTTGCACAGGGCCTGCATCGCCTTGGTCGAGTCGTCACCCGGTGCGACCCGGAGGCTGACCTTGGCCTTCGCGACCGGGACCAGCGTGTTGCTGGCGTCCGCGACCCGCGGGGCGTCGATCGCCAGCACGGAGATGGCCGGCCTGGTCCACAACCGGTCCACCAGGGTGCCGGACCCGATCAGCCGCACCGAGTCCAGCACGCTCGACTCCGCGCGGAACCGGTCCTCCGGGTACTCCAGCTCGGCGGCCCGGCTCGCGTGCAGACCGTCGACGGCGACGTCACCGTTGTCGTCGTGCAACGTGGCCAGCAAGCGGCACAAGGTGGTCAGCGCGTCCGGCACCGCGCCACCGAAGAGGCCGGAGTGGACCGCGTGGTCGAGGGTCCGCACCTCCACGTAGCAGTCGACGAGACCCCGCAGCGACACGGTCAACGCCGGCTGGCCGATCGCCCAGTTGCCCGAGTCCGCGATCACGATCGCGTCCGAGGTGAGCTCCTCGGCGTACTCGTCCAGCAACTGCAGCAGGGTCGGCGAGCCGATCTCCTCCTCGCCCTCGACGAACACGGTCACGCCGACCGGCAGATCGTTGCCGAAGGCCCGTACGGCGGCGAGGTGGGCCGCGATCCCGGCCTTGTCGTCGGCGGCACCGCGGGCGTACAGCCGGTCGCCGCGCTCGGTCGGCTCGAACGGCGGCGAGGTCCACTCGTCGAGAGACCCGGTCGGCTGGACGTCGTGGTGCGCGTACAGCAGCACGGTCGGCTTGCCCGCCGGCGCAGGCTTCTTCGCGATCACCGCGGGCGCGCCGTCCCCGGCCCGGACGATCCGGACCGTGAAGCCCTCGGCCTCGAACAACGCGGCGGTCGCCTCGGCGGACCGCTGGACGTCGGCCGCCCGGGCCGGGTCCGCGCTGACCGAGGGAATCCGGATGAGGTCCTCGAGGTCGGCGCGGACGGAGGGCAGAACGCGGTCGATCGCCGCGGCAAGATCGGTCATGCGCCTACCGTACGGCGTCCTCCCGCCCGGTTCATCGGCCGGTCGAGACCGTTGTTGCGGCGTTGTCGCGCTGCTGTTGACGCTCAGTTGGGCCGCCGCGAGCTCTCGCCGGTGAGGATTTTCCGGCTTACCTTGGAATTCCCGAAGGTTACCGCCCCAACCTGAGAGGACCTCCGCCCATGCCCCGACGTCTCCCGCTCGGAATCGCCCTCCTCGCCACCGCGACCGCCCTCACCGCGGTCGCCGCCCCGGTCGTCGCCCCCACCGTCGCGCAGGCCGCGATCAGCTGCGACACCGCGACCACCGGCGGCGCCACCTTCTACGACGGACCGTCCGCCTCGAAGAAGTACGACGCCCGGTTCAGCAACAGCCACGGCATCCCCAACCTGTCGACGCACACGCCGCAGGGCGCCGGGACCTGGTACAACTGGGACGGCGCCGGCCGGAACCTGCTGCTGGTCGCCTCGTACCGGGCCGGCGCGGACTCGCAGATCTACGGGATCGACCCGGCGAACGGCTCGGTCGTCGGCGTCGTCGCGATCGCCGAGTCCCACGTCGGCGGCATCACCACGAGCAAGGGCTGGGCGTTCGTGTCCGGCGCCGGCAGCTCGATCCGCAAGTACCGGCTGACCGAGTTGCGCGACGCGCTGAAGGCCGCCGGGACGCCTTATCTCGCCCAGGTCGGGACCGCGCGGGAGGTGGCCGGCTCCTCGTTCCTGACCAGACTACGGCGACTCGTTGTGGTCCGGCACGTTCAACGCGGACGGCCGCGGCACGATGTACGAGTACAAGATCGCCGACGACGGCACACTCACCACGGTCGCCGGTGCGTGGGAGATCCCGACCAAGACACAGGGCCTGATGGTCACCGCGAACCACTTCGTCTACAGCACGTCGTACGGTCGCGGGAACCGCAGCAACCTGTACGTGGTGAAGCGCGGGCAGAAGGACCTGGACGCGGCCGCGTTGAGCTGCTTCCGGGCACCGAGCATGACCGAGGGCATCACCGAGTACAACGGCACCGCGTACCTGGTCTACGAGTCCGCGTCGCACCTGTACGGAAGTGACCCGGCGACGCTGAACGTGATCCCGCGGCTGCACAAGGCGTCGGTGTCGTCGCTGCTGTCGCTGGTGCCCTAGACGGTGTAGGTCGCCGAATCGGTGACCTCGGCCAGCGTGTCGGGGTCACCGGTCCGGACCTGGATCCGCAGCAGCTGGCTCGCGGAGATCTGGACGAAGCGCTCCCTGATCAGCACGTCGGCGCAGCGGTACTCGAAGGTCACCCCGGCCTTCCCGCCGAACTCGCCGGTCGTCGAACCGGCCGCGGTACAGCCGGACGGCGCCGCACTCGTGGTCGGGAGCGCCTTGGCGGAGACGACGCCGAGGAAGACGCCCGGGACGTTCCGGGTGCTCTGCCACTCATCGGTCCGGGTGCTGACGAGCAACGCTGACTCGTCGGTGGCGACGGCCTTCTGGTTCCAGTCGCGGGGTACGTCGACCGCCAGCCGGCCCGCGATGACCGTCACCGGCCGGCTCATCACGAGCTGGTACCCGCCGTACCCACCGCCCGCGGCGAGCAGGACGGCGAGCACCACGGCGACCAGCCAGGCCCTGGTCCGGCGCGGCTCCTTGGTTCCACCGCCGCCCGCCGGCTCAACGGCTGCCGTCGCCGCATCGGTGTCGCTCGCGGTCCCCGCCGCGCTCTTGGCTTCAGCAGTGCTCGTCCCTGCCGCGCTTGTGGCTCCGGCCGTGTCGGCGCTCGCGGCGACCGTCGGGTGGTCGGCGTTGCCGAGCTGGGTCTGCTGGTCGAGCGCACCCGGGCCGGTCGCCGCCTCGCGATCCGCCGGGACCAGGTCCGCGGGGATCTTGCCGGTCCGGTGCGCCTCGTCCAACGCGGTGAGGAAGGAGGCCAGATCGGGCCAGCGCCGGTCGCGATCCGGTTCGAGGGCCCGCCGGACGACCACGTCGATCGCCTCCGGGATGTCCTCCCGCAGGGTCGTCATCGAAGGCGGCGGAGCGTCGATGCGCATCACGGCGCCCAGGCTGTTCACACCGTGCGGCGCCTGGCCGGTGAACGCGGCGTACGCGACCGCGCCGAGCGAGTACAGGTCGGCGCGGTGGTCCAGCCGGTCCCCCATCACCTGCTCGGGCGCGACGTACGCCGGGGTGCCGCCGGGCATGGTCAGCTGCGACACGGTCTCCAGCGACTTGCCGAGCCCGAGGTCGCCGAGCATCGCCCGGTCACCGGCGGGATCGGTCCGGAACAGCACGTTCGCCGGTTTCACGTCCCGGTGCAGGACCCCGCGCGCATGCAACTGGCGCAGCCCGCTGCCGACCTGGCCGATCACCTTGACGACCTCGCCGATCGCCAGCGGCCCGGCCTTGATCCGATCCGCGAGCGACCCGCCGTCGGCATAGGTGAGGACCAGGTACGGGCGGCCGTCCTCCGCCTCGCCGATGTCGTGCACGCCGACGACGTACGGCGAGTCGACCCGGCGCAGGAACCGCCCCTCGGCCAGGAATCGGCGGCGGACGTCGTCCTCGTCGATCCAGTTGTCCGACAGGATCTTGACCGCGACCTCGGCGTCCAGCTGCTCGTCCCGGGCCAGCCAAACGGTCGCGAAACCCCCGGCACCGACCCGGCGGACCAGGGCGTACCGGCCGATCCGCGCTGGCTGGTCCATCCCCGCATTATGCTCGATCCTTCCTGCGACCGGGTCGCTGCACCGGTCGCCGGGCGAACAAACCGCCCGGTCCCGGCGTCTCACCGGGGTCAGTAGCCCCGGCCGGCACCCGCCGGCCGGCCGTGAGAACCGGGAACGAGCAGAGTGAGATCTCCGAACGCCGCCGTCACCGCGACGCTGGCCGCCGTCGCGGTCCTCGCCGTCGTCGCCGGTGGCGTGGCCGCCGACCGCCGGCGCCCCGTGGACGGACCGGCCGCCGCCGCGGCGCCGCTCCCGGTCCCGTCGACGACCCCGACGACGGTCCCGATGACCCCGAAGCCGACGGCGAAACCGACGGCGCCGACTGACACCGCCAAGGTGAAGCTCGATCTCGCCAAGCTGCCGACCGGGCGGGCACCCCAGCTGCAGTACCGGCTCGGGCGGGTCGTCGCCGGTGGAACCCGTGGCGGCGTCAACTCCTCCGAGCGCGCGATGACGATCCCGGGCCGGAAGGACATCCTGCGGGCCGCCAACCGCGGCGGAAACCTGCTGGCCGTCCTCACCGACGACTCCGGCCGGACCGAGCTCGTCCGGACCGGCATCACCGAAGATCGCCCCGGCACCCCGATCCCCGACGTCGGCAGCCTCGTCCTGTCGCCGGACGAGACGACCGCCGCGTACGCGACCGCCCGGAGCAACCCCGACAACACCCGCGCCAAGGGCAGCACGGTGACCTGGGAGCGGGACACGGTTCGTACCCTGAAGCGGCCGAACGACTGGGGTTCGCACGTCCTGGCCGTCACCGGGGACAAGATCTGGTTCCGCGCGGACACCGACCAGAACGGGACCACCAGCGCCCTGTACGTCTGGGACTCGGCGAGCGGCGACGTCGAGCGGATCAGCGGCGTCCGATCGCCGGTCGGCGTGGATCCCACCGGCGCGCTGGCCGCGGACTTCGTCGCCGGTGCGGCCCAGAACTTCTGTTCCACGGTCACCGAGCTGCCGTCGGGGAGCCGGCGCTGGCTGACCTGCGACTACGCGATCGCCGGTTTCACCCCGGACACGAACACCACCATCGGTACGCCCGACTTCCGCAACGGCGGCGCCGATCCGCTCGTCGTCGCGCTCGATTCCGCTGACGGCAAGGTCCGGCGCGAGTGGACCGGCCCGCAGTTCCGCCAGGCGGTGGCCGAGGACGACGACCACCTGCTGCTGGTCGCCGACAGCGGCGAGGGGACCCGCGGCGCGATCATCCGCTGCACCATCAGTACCGGCGGCTGCGAGCTGGCGACGCCGCTGACCGACCGTCCGAGATCGGACCTACAGCTGTTGGGAGACTGGTCATGAGGCCGACGAACACCCGACTGGCAGCCCTCGTCGCCTCGGCCGCGGTCGCCGCGGTCGCCATCGGGGGCGTGCTCGCGTACCAGCAGGGACCCCGGGCCGACGGCGACGTCGCCGCGCCCCTGGTGGGCCCGTCCACCACCCCGAGCGGTACCCCGTCCAGTACCCCGTCGCGTACGCCGTCGACTACTCCGTCGAGCCCGTCCGTGAAGCCGTCGATGACGCCCAGCGGACCGACGTACACGGGCCCGACCAAGGTCGCGTTGAAGCTCAGCAAGCTGCCGAGCGGCCGGGCTCCGCAGATCCCGTACCTGGTGGGCCGTGAGATCCGCGGCGGCGCGGGGGACCCGGTGAAGATCCCCGGCAACGAGCAGATCCAGCGGATCGCCCGAGTCGGTGGCGCCGCCCTCGCGGTGGTCACCAAGGGCACCGGGACCGAGCTGCTGAAGATCCGGTACGACGGGTACGAGCCGGAGCGGATCCCGGACGTCACCACGATCGTGACCACCGACGACCAGTCGGCCGCGGCGTACGCGGCGTCCAAGCTCAGCTCCGACGGCGAGGTACTCCGCGGCGGCACCCTGTACGCCGAGGTGGCGGACGACGAGACCCGCCGGGACAAGCTGAGCCTGCCGAAGGCGTGGCACGTCGAGGTGATCGCGTACGCGGGTGGCAAGGTCTGGTTCCAGTGGTCGGACGAGAACGGCACCCCGAGCTGGAACCTGTCCAGCTGGGTCCCCGGTACGTCCACCTCGACCCTGGTCAAGACGGTCCCGAACCCGATCGGCGTCAGCCAGGACGGCCTGCTCGCCTCGTCCCGCACGGTGATGGGTGATGCCGGTACCTGCTCCTTCCTCACAGAAGTTGCCACCGGCAAACGCCTGTGGCGCACCTGCGAGTACCAGCCGGTCGCCTTCACCGCCGACCGCCAGACCGCCGTCGGCGCCCCCTCGTACCAGGACGGCTACGCCGACGGCATCTCCGCCGCCCTCGACACCAGGAACGGCAACCTGCTCCGCGAATGGAGCGGCCTCTCCTTCAAACGCACGGTCGTCGAGGACGACCAGCACTTCCTGATCGAAGCCGACGACGGCCCCGAAACCAAGGGAGCCCTCATCCGCTGCGCCCTCCCCACCGGCAAATGCGAACTGGCCACCCCCATCTCCACCACCCAGGTCATGCTCTCCTCCTGACAGCTTTCTGCCGGCGGCCTCAGCGCCGGTAGGCCGGCGCGATGGCCCGGGCCAGGTCGAGGACTTTTGCGGACTTGGTCGTCAACGGGGGGTAACCGGCGGCGTTGACGTACGCGTTCTCGGTGATCTTGTAAGCCAGGAAGCCGTCGTCCTGCTGCCAGCCCTCCTTGCCGACCGCGACTCGGCGAACCCAGGACCTCGAGTCGTCACCGGCGTCCTTCAGGTTCGTGAAACCTAGCCAGGCCTCCGAGGCCGGTCCGCCGCCCTCGGTGGACGCCGCTCGGCGTTGCGAGCCCCACCGACACGTGACGAATCCGTTGACCAACGTGTCCCGCCGAGCTGACGCCTTGGCTTCCAGCAGTCGCTCCGCGGCGGCAGTCCCCCGGTCGCACTCCGGGCGCCGTTGAATCGCCTGCGCGGCCGGGATTCCTCCGGGCAGGCTGTCGATCGTCTGTGCGACGGCCTCGACTGCTTCGAGTTGCCCCTCGCCGCTGACGTTCTGGCGGACTCTCACCAGTCGTCCACCGGTCCGGAACACCAGCCATGGACCGGACGCTGCTGGATTCACCGACCAAGAGTCCTGGCCGACCGCGCCGTCGACCGGTTCGACGACGAAGCGATCCTTCAGCCCGCGTTCTTCGACCTTCCGGAACTCGGCCGCATCCGCGGCCGAAACGGGCAGGACCGTCACCGAGATCTTGTACCGGTTGTTCGGATCGGCAAAGTTCGTCAGCTGGCAGACGTCCGAGAGCGGAAAGGGACCAGGCGGCTGATCCTCGGCCTTCCAGTCGCCGGCAAGCGTCGGCCGTACGCGGTCGCACAGGCTTCCGGCCGGTAGCGGGGCCGGCGTGTTCCTCGCGGATGTCTGATGCGCGGCAGACTCCTCCCGGCCGGCGTCGCAGCCGGACAATGCCATCAGGACAACCACACCGGTGAGGCCGATAATTGCTCGGCGCACAGTCCACACCCCCAGAAAGCACCCCCGCAGACCACCTGTCTGCCGACGGCAGAGTAGATGGTTGTGGGCCACGCCGAAAATGCAGACTGGGCGGTATGCGATCTGTTGCTGTTCTGGCCGATGTTCATGGGGTGCTGCCGGCTTTGGAGGCGGTGTTGGCCGAGCCTGAGGTTCAGGCTGCTGAGACGGTTGTGCTGGCTGGGGATCTTGCCAGTGGGCCGATGCCGGTGGAGACGTTGGACTTGCTGGTGGGGCTTGGGGCGCGGGCTTTGTGGGTTCGGGGGAATGCAGATCGGGAGTTGGTCTCGATGGCTCGCGGCGAACCTGTGGATCCGCCGGATGCCGTGACTCCTTGGGCGGCTTCGCAGTTGCGGGCTGATCAGGTGGAGTTGCTGGCTGGCCTGCCGACTTCGGTGACTGTCGGGGACGTTCTGTTCTGTCATGCGACGCCTCGGGACGACGAGGAGATGGTGCTCGTGGACAGTCCGATCTCGCGGTGGGCGGAGGTGTTCAGCGTCGTACCGACTGACGTGCGGACCGTGGTTTGTGGGCACACGCACATGCCGTTCGCGCGGCAGGTGGATCGGCGGCTCGTGGTGAACGCGGGCAGCGTCGGGATGCCGTACGGGGCGCCTGGTCCGAGCTGGGCCTTGCTCACCGCCGACGGTGTGCAGTTGAGGCGTGCACCGTTCGACGCGGAAGCTGCGGCCGAGCGGATCGTGCGGGAGTCGAAGTACCCGGGTCGCGAGGCGTGGGTCGACGAGTACGTGCGGTCCACCTATTCCGACACCGAGGCACTGGAGGCGTTCAGGCCGCGCGCCGGTGGTTGAGCGGCTACCGTCTTGGCATGTTCGCGCGGCGGCGGAAGCACTTCGGGACTCAGGCCGACAAGGCCACGTACGCGACGCTGCACACCGCGTCGCTCGCTTCCCCGAGCCTGCGGGAGGGGCTGACACCGGCCGCCGCCGGCAAGGCGAGCAAGCACCTGCGTGACCTGCTCGGCACCGCGGCCATCGCGATCTGTGACGGGTCCGGCGTCCTCGCGTGGGACGGAGTCGGCGGTCCGTACGAGTCGAACCACCGCGTCGACGCCAAGGCCATCGCAGCTCAGACCCTGCGCACCGGGCGGACCGCCGTACTCGGTGCGCACGACGTGGCCTGCGGGGACCCACAGTGTCCCATCCGTACCGCGGTGGTCGCGCCGATCGTCACGGAGGACCGCGTGGTCGCCGTCCTGCTCGCGTACAGCCCGCGTTCGTCGGCCGCGCTGGTCCGGGCGACGGAGGAGGTGGCCCGCTGGGTCTCCGGTCAGGTGGAGCTGGCCGAGCTCAACAAGGAGCGCACCCGGGCGATGGAGGCCGAGCTGCGCGCGCTCCGTGCCCAGATCAGTCCGCATTTCATCTACAACGCGCTCGCCGCGATCGCGTCGTTCGTGCGGACCGACCCGGAGCGCGCCCGGGAACTGCTGCTCGAGTTCGCCGACTTCTCCCGGTACGCACTCCGCCGGGGCGGCGAGTTCACCACGTTGGCGGACGAGCTGCGCAACGTGGAGCGGTACCTCGTCCTCGAGCAGGCGCGGTTCGGCGAACGCCTGACCGTCTCCCTGCTGGTCGCGCCCGAGGTGTTGTCGGTGGCGATCCCGTTTCTCGTCGTACAGCCGCTGGTGGAGAACGCTGTACGGCACGGGCTGGAGGGGACGACCGGGTCCGGGCGGATCACGCTGCGGGCGATGGACCGTGGGTCGGAGGCGGAGATCAGCGTGGAGGACGACGGCGCCGGCAGCGATCCCGAGGTGATCCGCGCGGCCCTGTCCGGCGAGTCCAGCAGCGACTCGGTCGGCCTCGGCAACGTGGATGCGCGGCTGCGCCAGGTGTACGGGGACGCGTACGGCCTGGTGGTGGAGACAGCGGTCGACGCGGGGACCAAGGTGAGCTTCCGCGTCCCGAAGTACTCGTCGGGCGTGCACGCGTCGGCCTGAGAACGGCACCGCCCACCCGCCGCGACCGGGTGCCCGTAAGAGGCCAGTGCCCTAACCTGTCGCCCATGGCCGACACCCCTCTCCGCGCCTTGGTCGCCGACGACGAGGAGCCCGCTCTGGCCGAGCTGGTGTACCTGTTGTCCCAGGACCCGCGGATCGGCGAGATCAGAACTGCGTCGAACGGCCCGGACGCGCTCAAGATCCTGCAGGGCGCCGATCTCGACGTGGTGTTCTGCGACATCAAGATGCCCGGGCTCGACGGCATCGACCTGGCCCGGGTGCTGTCCAAGTTCGCCAGCCGCCCACAGATCGTCTTCGTCACCGCGTACGACGAGCACGCGGTGGCCGCGTTCGACCTGGACGCCACCGACTACGTGATGAAACCGGTCCGCGCCGAACGGCTGGCCGAGGCGGTCCGCCGGGTGGTCAGCGCGGGTGGTCCGCAGGTGGTGCAGTCACCGGACGAGACCGACGACGAGGTGATCCCGGTCGAGCTGGCCGGGGTGACCCGGTTCGTCCAGCGGTCCACGGTCCGGTACGTCGAGGCGCAGGGCGACTACGCGCGGTTGCACACGGGCCAGAACTCGCACCTCGTCCGGGTCCCGCTGAGTACGTTGGAGGAGCGCTGGCGGGACGCGGGGTTCACCCGGATCCACCGCAGCACCCTGGTCGCGCTCGCGCACGTGGACGAGATGCGGGTGGACGGCGGCCGGTGCGCGGTCCGGGTCGGGGAGGACTGGCTCCCGGTCAGCCGCCGGCACACCCGCGAACTGCGCGACCTGCTGGTCCGTTCGACGTCGCTGCGGGGCTGACGTGCCCGCGCCCGACGACCCGGCCCCGGTCCCACGGCGCGTCCGCGTCACCAGTCCGCGGACGAGTGCGGCGCAGCGCAGTACGTCGCACACCGGGACCCGGGAGATCGACGAGCAGACCCGGGTCGGCGAGGTCTACATGCACTCGCTGATCCAGTCGCAGCTCCGCCTCACGCTCGCGGTGATCGGCGGTGCCGTGGTCGTCCTCGGCGGACTCCCGTTGCTCTTCTTCCTCGTCCCCGCGACCCGGACACTCGCCGTCGTCGGGGTACCGCTGCCGTGGTTGCTGCTCGGCGTGCTCGTCTACCCGGTCGTTTATGTTGCCGCGCGCATCTATGTCCGGCAGGCCGAGCGGATCGAGACCGAGTTCACCGAGTTCGTGGGGCGGCAGTAGATGTCCTCGGCGATGAGCCTGACCGCGATCGCGCTGGTGATCGTGGCGACCATCGGGATCGGCCTGTTCGGACTCCGGATCTCCCGCACCACCAGCGATTTCTACGTCGCCAGCCGGGCCGTGACGCCGCGCTGGAACGCCTCGGCGATCAGCGGGGAGTACCTGTCCGCCGCGTCCTTCCTCGGAGTCGCGGGCCTGGTCATCGTGAACGGCGCCGACATGCTGTGGTTCTCGGTCGGCTACACCGTCGGGTACCTGATGCTACTGGTCCTGATCGCGGCCCCGCTGCGTCGTTCGGGCGCGTACACGTTGCCGGACTTCGCGGAGACCCGGTTCGAGTCGGCGGTGGTCCGGCGGATCTGCTCGGCCCTGGTCGCCGGGATCGGCACGCTGTACCTGCTCCCGCAGTTGCGCGGCGCCGGGCTCACCGTCCAGACGGTGACGGGTGCTCCCCCGGCGGTCGGGGCGGCCTTGGTCGCGATCATCGTGGTGATCAACGTGGCCGCGGGCGGGATGCGCTCGATCACGTTCGTGCAGGCGTTCCAGTACTGGCTGAAGCTGACCGCGCTGGCGGCGCCGATCTTCGTGATCCTGATCGCCTGGCGGTCGATGGACCACCCGGTCGGCGTGCTCGACTCGTTGCACGGCGCCGGGTCGGAATGGGCCGAACCGCTGTCCCGCGAAGGCGGCCGCGACCACCCGCTGTACGCGACCTATTCGTTGCTGCTGGCCCTTTGTTTCGGAACGATGGGACTGCCGCACGTCCTGGTCCGCTTCTACACGAACCCGGACGGCCGCGCGGCCCGGCGGACGACGGTCGTGGTGCTCGCGTTGCTCGGCGCCTTCTACCTCTTCCCGCCTGTGTACGCCGTGCTCGGGCGGTCGTTCGCGCCCGATCTGCTCACCAGTGCCGCGGACACGGTCGTCCTCGAACTGCCCGGCCGGATCTTCCCCGGGACGGTCGGTGACCTGCTCGGCGCGTTGGTGGCGGCGGGCGCGTTCGCCGCGTTCCTGTCCACGTCGTCGGGTCTCACCGTCGCGATCGCGGGCGTCATCGACCAGGACCTGCTGCGGAACAGACTGCACCGGCTGACCGGCGGCGACTACCTCGCCGTGAACAGCTTCCGGATCGCGGCCGCGCTCGCGATCGCGGTGCCGTACCTGGCCTGGAACCTGACCGGCTCGCTCAGTCTCGCGGACACGGTCGGCCTGGCGTTCGCGGTGGCAGCGTCGACGTTCTGCCCGTTGCTGGTGCTCGGGATCTGGTGGCGCCGGATGTCGACCGTCGGCGCCGCGGCCGGCCTGCTGGTCGGCGGGATCGCCGCGATCACCGCGGTCCTGGTGAACGTCATCGATCCACCCCACGGCGGCTGGGCCGGCGCCCTGATCGGCCAGCCCGCCGCCTGGACGATGCCGCTCGCGTTCCTCACCGTGATCGTGGTCTCCAAGCTCACCCCGCACAAGATCCCGGCCGGCACCGCCCGCAGCATGGTCCGCCTCCACACCCCCGAAGCCGTCGACGTCGATCGAGGGTTCTCCCGTCCGTGAGGGGATGCGGACGCCCACCACTCACCAACGTCCCTGCCCGCCAGCGGTCCACGCCTGACCCGCGCTGGGGATTCGTGGTTCCCGGGGTTTGGTGAGTGCTGGAGGTACCGCTCGTCGTGTGGTTCCTACCGCTCGTCGCACGCGACGCTCCCGCCGGTCGAGGGCTGGGTGCCGCTGAGCGCTCGATGCGTGCCGGTGCTTCTGCCGGTACCGCGGGCGGGACCACAGTACGAGCTGCAACGCCCGCGCGCCGGCCACCGCCCGGCCCGACCACGTCTGGAGGTCCCGCGATGAGCGAAACGCGCCGCGCGGGTGACCCGGAACTGACGACGTACCGAGACGTCCAGCTGTCACCGGACTTCTCCGAGCTGCGTCGCCGGTTCCGGCGCTTCGTGTTCCCGATGACCGGCCTGTTCCTGGTCTGGTACTTCGTCTACGTCCTGCTCGCCGACTACGCCCCCGGGTTCATGTCGCACAAGCTGGTCGGCAACTTCAACGTCGGGTTGCTGCTCGGGCTCGGGCAGTTCGTCTCGACGTTCGCCATCACGATGATCTACGTCCGCTGGGCGGACCGCGAGATCGACCCGGCGGCCGAGCGGATGCGCACGCTGATCGAAGGTGAGGACCAGTGACCGCTCCCCTGCTGTTGCCCCAGGCAACCGACATCGGCAACCCGACCGTCAACATCGCGATCTTCGCGCTGTTCGTGGTGGCCACCCTGGCGATCGTGATCCGGGCCTCGCGCAACAACCGGACCGCGGCCGACTACTACGCCGGCGGCCGCTCGTTCACCGGCCCGCAGAACGGCATCGCGATCGCGGGCGACTACCTGTCCGCCGCGTCGTTCCTCGGGATCGCCGGCGCGATCGCGCTGAACGGGTACGACGGCTTCCTGTACTCGATCGGCTTCCTGGTCGCCTGGCTCGTCGCCCTGCTGCTGGTCGCGGAGTTGCTCCGGAACACCGGCCGCTTCACGATGGCCGACGTGCTGTCGTTCCGGCTGAAGCAGCGCCCGGTCCGGATGGCGGCCGCGATCTCGACGCTGGTGGTCTCCTTCTTCTACCTGCTCGCCCAGATGGCCGGCGCCGGCGGCCTGGTCGCGCTGCTGCTCGGCATCGACGGCCGGGCCGGTCAGAACCTGGTGATCGCGGTCGTCGGCCTGCTGATGATCACGTACGTCCTGGTCGGCGGCATGAAGGGCACCACCTGGGTCCAGATCGTCAAGGCCGTCCTGCTGGTGATCGGCGCCGGCATCATGACGCTGTGGGTGCTGGCCAAGTTCAGCTTCAACCTGTCCGGTCTGCTCGGCGGAGCGGTCGAGAAGAGCCCGGTCGGCGACAAGCTGCTCAACCCCGGCCTGCAGTACGGCATGACCGGGATCAGCAAGCTGGACTTCATCTCGCTGGCGCTCGCCCTGGTCCTCGGAACCGCGGGTCTGCCGCACGTGCTGATGCGCTTCTACACCGTGCCGAACTCCAAGGAAGCCCGCCGCAGCGTCAGCTGGGCGATCTGGATCATCGGCATCTTCTACCTCTTCACCCTGGTCCTCGGCTACGGCGCCGCGGCCCTGGTCGGGCCCGACGTCATCCGCGCCGCCCCCGGCAAGGCGAACTCGGCCGCACCCCTGCTCGCGTACGAGCTCGGCGGTGAACTCCTCCTCGGCGTCATCTCCGCGGTCGCGTTCGCCACCATCCTCGCGGTGGTGGCCGGCCTGACGATCACGGCGAGCGCGTCGTTCGCGCACGACGTGTACGGCCAGGTGATCAAGAAGGGCCAGGTCAGCGGTACCGGCGAGGTCCGGGTCGCCCGGATCACCGTGCTGGTGATCGGCGTGGTCGCGATCGTCGGCGGGATCTTCGCCAACGGCCAGAACGTCGCCTTCCTGGTCGCCCTGGCGTTCGCCGTCGCGGCCAGCGCGAACCTGCCGACCATCCTGTACTCGCTGTTCTGGAAGCGGTTCACCACCCGCGGCGCGCTCTGGAGCATCTACGGCGGCCTGGGGTCCGCGATCATCCTGATCGCCTTCTCCCCGGTCGTCTCCGGCAAGGTCGACAAGAAGACCGGCCAGAGCCTGTCGATGATCACCGACACCTCGATCGACTTCCACTGGTTCCCGCTGGACAACCCCGGCATCGTCTCGATCCCGCTCGCGTTCTTCCTGGGCTGGCTCGGCACGGTCACCAGCAAGGAAGTCATCAACGTCGACAAGTACGCCGAGATGGAGGTCCGCTCCCTGACCGGAGCAGGTGCCGAAAAGGCAGTCCAGCACTGACCGCCGCTCCGGTCCTCCGCTGCACGAGGACCGGACCGGCCCGGCGGGGGTGTCACTGGCGGCACCCCCGCCCCAAGCCCTGTCAGGCGGGTCCAGCAGACCAACCGCGAACCCGCCTGACAGCACCACCCAAGAACGGGCCCAGCCCCTCCATCTGGGCCCGTTCTTGCAGGTCGTTACGGTGCGGAGCACGAGTACGAAGGTGATCGGCGTGGTGGGCAGCTCCGCGGGCGGCGTCGAGCACCTACGGTCCGGCTTGGTCGAGCCGTTGATCGCCGAGGGTTACCAGGTCGCCGTGACGCTTACACCGACCGCGGCCCGCTGGCTGTTCCCGAGGGTGAACGCGGGACATGCTCGACACCCTTCGTGGGAAGGGCATCTCGGGTTGTTGCGGAAGGCGGAGGTGCGGCTGGTGTACGGCGAGGACGTGTGGGCGTTGCGCCAACCACAGGCGGCCGGGATCGCTCGACCGTTGCCTTGGGCGACGATTTTGGGCGAGCTACTGGAGATGGTGGGTTAGGGTTCGGCCGGCTGGGCCGGCATGCGGCTTGGGGGCCCAGCCACGCTGCCCGCTTCCGCACGAACCTGTCCCATTTTTCCAGGTCACCGCGACGAAGGAGCGGCGCGTGCTGGGTAGCTCTCTTGCTTACCGCAACCATCCCGGCAGATCCCCGAGTGCCACCCCACCGGAAGAATCGAGGACCTTGCCCAGGTCCTCCTCGAGCGCCAGCACGCGATCCCGCCCCAGCAACCGGACCCACTCGCGCCGGAGGTCCTCGAAGATCTCCGCCGACCGCCGCAGCGCCTCCCGGCCGCGCGACGTGATCGTCACCTGCACCGCGCGAGCATCGCCCGGGTCAGCGCCGCGCTCCACATATCCAAGCTCAGCAAGCTTTCCAACGGTCTTCGTCGCGGCTTGCTTGGAGACCCCGAGCCGCCGGCCGATCTCCGACATCGTTCCGCCGTCCGGCCCGATCGCCTGCAGCGCGAAGCCGTGCGCCGGGCGCAGGTCGGCGTGACCTTCTTCGGCGAGCCGGCGATGGAGTTCGTCGATCAGCTGCCGGAACGCGCCGGCCAGCAACAGCGGCAACTCGAATCCGAACCGTTCCACCCCGGCATCATCCCGGACCCCTGGACAGATCGACAACCCGGTGTACTATTTCGTCAACCAGGTTGTCGAAATCAGAACCGAAGGAGCAGACCGTGTACCGCGTGACCGAGACCCCGAACGCCGTGATGACCACGTACGCCTCGCCGACCCAGGGCAGTACGGAGCTGAGCCTGTGGAAGGTGGAGATGAAGGGCGGCGCCCAAGGTCCCCTGCACGTGGTCGACAGCGAGCAGATCTGGACCGCGCTCACCGGGACCGCGTCGGTCGAGCTCGGCGACGGGACCCTCCACTTGACCCCCGGCGAAACCGCCGTCTTCCCGGCCGATACGCCCCGCCGTATCACCGCCAACGGCGACTTCACTGCCCTCGTCGCCGGCTACGGCACCGCCACGGTCACGGTCCCCGGCGAGACCACCGGCCGCGGCACACCCCCGTGGATCAGCTAGCCGAGCGGCGGGCGACCACGATCGCCCGCCGCCACGTACCTGTTCAAGCCGCCGCCGATCTGCTCAGTCGGTCGGCGTCAGGTGGACTCGCCGCAGCAGCTGCGCGTTGAGCGCGACCACGATCGTCGAGACCGACATCAGCACCGCGCCGATCGCCGGGCTGAGGGTCAGGCCGGCCCACGCGAAGACGCCGGCCGCCAACGGGATCGCGATGATGTTGTACCCCGCGGCCCAGGCGAGGTTCTGGATCATCTTCCGGTACGACGCCTTCGACAGCCGGATCACGCCGGTCACGCCGCGCGGGTCCGACGACGCGAGCACCACGCCGGCGGACTCGATCGCGACGTCGGTCCCGGCGCCGATCGCGATCCCGACATCGGCCCGGGCCAACGCGGGCGCGTCGTTCACGCCGTCACCGACCATCGCGACGCGCAGACCGCGGGACTGCAGCTCGCTCACCGCCTTGTCCTTGTCGGCCGGCAGCACCTCGGCGAAGACCTCGTCGACTCCTTCACGGAAGCCGAGGTCCTGCGCCACGGCCCGCGCCACCGGTTCGGCGTCGCCGGTGATCATCACCAGTTTGCCGACCCCGATCGCGCGCAACTCCTCGACCGCGGCCCGCGCCTCCGGGCGAACCTCGTCCTCCAACGCGATCGCCCCCAGGACGGTCTCCCCGTCGCGCAGCAGGTACAGCACCGCCGCGCCCCGCTTCGACCACTCCTCGGCCCGATCCGCGAACTCCCCGACCACCGTCACGCCCAGCTCCCGGAGCAAGGCGGGCCCGCCGACCGCGTACGTCGTACCGTCGACCGCCGCCTGGACCCCACGGCCCGTCAGGGACTTGAAGTCGGTCGCGCGAGCTCGTCCGCCTTGGTCGTCGGCGGCCCGGACGATCGCGCGGGCCAACGGGTGTTCGCTGTCGGACTCGACGGCGCCCGCGATCCGCAGGACCTCGTCGCCGCCGGCCACGTCGGTCACGATGTGCTCGCCCTTGGTCAGGGTGCCGGTCTTGTCGAACAGGACGGCCTCGACGGTCCGCATCCGCTCGAGCGCCAGCCGGTCCTTGACCAGGATGCCCGCCTTGGCCGCGACCGCCGTCGACAGCGCGATCACCAGCGGGATCGCCAGGCCGAGGGCGTGCGGGCAGGCGATGACCAGGACGGTGACCGTCCGGACCACGGCCTCGCTCAGGGTGCCGAACAACCACCAGGCCGCGAACGTGATCACGGCCGCCGCGGTCGCGACGTAGAACAGCATCGCGGCGAACCGGTCAGCCAGTACCTGCGCGCGCCCGCTCGACTCCTGCGCCTGCGCGACCAGCCGCTGAATCCCGGCCAAGGCCGTGTCCTCGCCGACCGCGGCCACGCGGACCCGGATCGCCGAGTCCGTCGCCACGGTGCCGGCCACAACGCGGTCACCGACGCCGCGAGCGACCGGCCGGGATTCCCCGGTGATCATCGACTCGTCCAGCTCGGCAGCGCCGTCGACGATCCCGCCATCCGCCGGTACGCGAGCGCCGGAGCGGACGAGGACCACGTCACCGACCCGCAGGTCGCCGATCGACACGGTCTCCACGTCGTCGCCGGTGACACGCTCGGCCTCGTCCGGCAGCAGCGCGGCGAGGGCGGCCAGCGCGCCCTGCGCCTGACCGATCGCCTTCATCTCCTGCCAGTGACCCAGCAGCATGATCGTGACGAGCGCGGCCAGCTCCCACCAGAAGTCCAGGTCGAACCAGCCGACGCTGGTCGCCAGCGACGCGACGTACGCGACGGTGATCGCCATCGAGATCAGCAGCATCATCCCGGGCGCCCGATCGCGCGCCTCCCGGACGCCGCCGACCAGGAACGGCAGGCCGCCGTAGAAGAAGACCACGGTGCCGAGCACCGGCCCGACCCAGTCCATCCCCGGGAAGTCCAGCGAGTAGCCGAACCACTCCATCACCATCTCGCTGGTGATCACGATCGGCAGCGTGAGCAGCAGACTCAGCCAGAACTTCCGCCGGAACATCTCCGGATCGTGGCCCGCGTGCTTGTCGTGCCCAGCGTGCGCCTGATGCCCGGCGTGACCGGCCGGCGCCCCGTGTCCCGAGTGCTCAGCCGGTACCGCGTGCGCCGGCTGCCCGTGAGCCGCGTGCTCGTCCATCGCTCGTCCTCTCCACCACTCATTCAACACCGAGCACTATACCCCCTAGGGGTAATGGGTATCTAGATTGGACCGCAGCAATCACGGACGGAGGAGTGAGTTCGCCGCCTAGGTACCCTGTGACCCGGCTAGGGAGGCTGGATGGCGGAGCACCAGGCGGGGCAGCAGGCGCAGTACGGGTACATCGGGGACAAGGACGCTTATCTGAAGCGGTTGCGCCGGATCGAGGGGCAGGCGCGGGGGTTGCAGCGGATGGTCGAGGGCGAGCAGTACTGCATCGACATCCTGACCCAGATCTCGGCGATGACGAAGGCGCTCGAGTCGGTCGCGCTCGGGCTGCTCGACGACCATCTGGCGCACTGCGTGGTCGACGCGGCCGCGGCCGGTGGGCCCGAGGCGGACCGCAAGCTCAAGGAAGCTTCCGAGGCGATCGCCCGCCTCGTTCGCTCCTGATCAGAGACTGTTCCTGATCAGGAGCCGTTGCTGATCAGGAACAGACAGCCCCGATCAGGGCTTGCCGAAGCCGGGCCAGTGCTCCAGGAACGCGTCCCGGGACCTCTCGCCGCGGCGCTCCTCGGCGGCGTGCAGGCGGCCGTAGCTGAACGCGTTCCCGCCGGCCGCGTGGACCTCGATGGCCAGCTGCCGGAGCAGTTCGCGGGCGACGACGCTGTCCTGGTGGTCGCCGAGGATCTCCTGCACCTCTTCGGCCCGGGCGGCCAGGTCGGTCGCCTGCTGGCCCAGGACGGGCTGGGCCGACTCCGCCGCGTACCGCAGCCGCTTGGACGCCTTGCGGACCTCGTGCAGGTGGTGGTCCTGGTCGACGATCGTGTCGGCGGCCTCGACCAGGCGGACCTCCTTGCGCATCCGCTTCCAGTCGTGGCGGAGGAGATCCGGCAGTTGCTTCTTGGCCTTGGTGTCCGCGTCGGTCACCGGCGGGGACTCGATCAGCTCGTCGAGCGTGTCGAGCAGACGGAAGTACCGCTCGCTCTCCAGCGCCGCCAGCGCACGCACGTGGGCCTGCTTGTAGGTGGTCCGCAGATGGTCGTCGATCGTCCCCGCGACCCGGCCCATCATCAGCTCGGTCGGCTGCTCCGAGACCGCGACCAGGAAGTGCTCGCGCATCACCTCGGCGTCCCGGGCAGCACCGAGCTCGCCGCCGAACCACTTCAGCTCACCGCGGATCCGGTCACCCACCTCGCGGTTGATCACCGGCCGGTACGTCGCCAGGGCGGACCGCAGCCGGCGAGTGGCGACCCGCATCTTGTGGACCGAGTCGGGCAGGTCCCGGCGGACCTCGGGGTCGCGCTGGTGGATCGCGCGCACCTGCGCCCCGGCGTACGCGCGGAACAGGTCGGCCGTCGTCGGTTTGGCCGGCAGCTCCCACTCCTCGGCCTGCGGGACCCGGTCGCCCAGAGCCCGGGCCAGCTTGCTCGGGCCGGACGCGTACCCGGCGCCGGCGGCGAGCAGGATCGGGTCGGCCGCGTCCGCCAGCTCCTGGGTGCCGTTGACGAGCTCGAACTCCCACTCCCGCCAGGTCTCCGGCTCGGCGCCCTCGACGGTCGCGGTGACCGTGTCGTCGGCGAGCTCGGCCAGTACCTCGCCGTCGTCGTCGACCAGTTTGTGCAGGATCCGGCGGGTGTTCAGCGCGACCACCGGGACGAGGTCATGGTCACGGACGTACACGCGGACCGTGCGGACCACCTGGATCGGCACATTGCGGACCGCGCGACCGAGCGGGTGCCGGATCTCCAGACGTTCGCCCTTGGACACCGGCAGCTTGACGTGCCAGCCGTCGTCCTCGCCCCCGGTCCGGCGGCGCAGGGTCACCTTGTTCGCGACCAGGTCGAGCTCGGCGGTGTCGTAGTACACGGCCTCCAGGTCGAGCTCGACCGGTTGCTCGACGCGCGCGACGCCCGGCAGCTCGTGCAGCGCGGGCACGACGACGCTCGGGTCGACGTCGTACTTGGTCTCGATCTCACGCTGCTCGGTCGCGGCCATGTCCCTTGTTTACCAGTCAGGACAAGATCGGTCAGCCGGTCCGGACAGAACCGTGACCATCCTTTGCACGGACCGATCGCGTTCAGCGGAGCCCGATCGCCTTGAAGAACGTGTAGTGGAAGGTGCCACCCGGTTCGGCGGTTCGCTCAAGCGCTCGAACGCCTCGTTCCCATTGGTCCGTCGTCCGCAGACCGGCGGCGATCGCGTCCACCCGGACCGATTCGACCATCGCGATGAACGTCTTCCGGGTGAATCCGTCGACCAGGTCCGGCGTCGTCTCGTCGGCGTAGACGGTGCGCGGCCCGGCCATCACCTCGCGGTACCCGGCCTCGACCAGCAGCGGTTGAACCCGGCGCCCGATCAACGCATCGCCGCCGACCCGGGCCTGGAGCACGTTGAGGCCTTCGATCAGCGCCTGCGCGTCGTCGCTGCGCGGGTGGAAGAACGCGGATCCGTGATCCCCTTCGATCACGGTGATCGAGCCGCCGGGACGGATCAGGCGGGCGAGGTCCCGGAGTACCTGGGCCGGCTCGGCGAGGTGTTCGAGGACGAAGCAGACGAAGAGGTGGTCGAACGACGCGTCCTCGTACGGCAGGTCGGTGAGATCGCCGTGGTGCCACTCGACCCGTGCCTCGGGGGCAACCGCCGCGACCCTCGCCTTCGCGGCGGTCAGCGACTCCTCGGAACGGTCGACGGCGACGAGCTCGATCCCCGGGCTGCGCGTGACCAGTTGCACGGTCTGCGCGCCGACACCGCAGCCGACTTCCAGCACGCGGCTGCCCGACTCGTACTGCGTGCCGCCGTGGAGGAGGTCGGCGAGCGTCTGCGCCTGGTCGGTGAGGCGACGCGTCTCGGCGTCGGTGTATCCGTGCACGTAGTCAGTTCCCATGGCTCCACGATGCGATGACAATGGACCGGTGAACAGTTCCAATCAGGACGACATTGGCAGGTCCATAATGCCGGGAACCGACTTCCTGCAGCTCACGATGGCGGACGCTCCGGCCCGTGGGTTGGCGGACTGGCTCGCGGATCGGCTGCGCGCGGCGATCGCCGACGGACGGCTCCCGCTCGGCAGCCGGCTCCCCGCCAGCCGCGTCCTCGCCGCGGAGCTCCAGGTCTCCCGTGGCGTCGTCACCGAGGCCTACCAACGCCTGGCCGAGGACGGCCACGTCGCCGGACGCGGCCGCGCCGGGACCACGGTCGTCGCCACTCCGATCACGCCGCCGCCCAACGGCAACCAACCGGGCGAACGTCGGCGTGAGCGGCTGACGGTCCCGGCCGAACCAGGGTTCGACATCTTCGACACGATGCGCGCGGTACCGGCGCGGCTCGACCTGACACCGGGCGTCCCCGACCTCGGCGCGTTCCCGCGAGCCGCGTGGCTCCGGGCGGAACGGGCCGTGCTGAACGACCTCACCCCGGCCGCCTTCGGCTACGGACACCCCGCCGGTACGCCGGGCCTGCGCGCGGCCGTGGTCACCTGGCTCGCCCGCAATCGCGGGATCCAGGCGGACCCGGAGGACGTCATCGTGGTCGCCGGTGTCGCCCAGGCGATCAGCCTGGTCGCCCGGGTCCTGCAGCGGGACGGCATCACGGAGATGGCCGTGGAGGATCCCGGGTCGCTGGGATCCCGCCAGCACCTGCAGCACTGGGGTTTGCGGACGCCGCCCATCACCGTCGACGCCGACGGCCTCCGGGTCGACGAACTACGCCGCGTCGGCAGCCCGGCCGTGATGGTCACTCCGGCTCACCAGTTCCCCACCGGCGTCGTACTCGAAGGGGAACGCCGACGCGAGCTGATGCGCTGGGCGAGCGAAGGCGGGGTGATCTTCGAGGACGACTACGACGCCGAGCACCGGTACGACCGGCCGCCGGTCCCGGCGCTCCGGGCGATGCTGACCGACCAGGTCATCTACGCCGGCAGCGTGTCGAAGCTGCTGGCACCCGCCCTGCGCATCGGCTGGGTGCTCGCGCCACCGCGGTACCGGGACGCGCTCGTCGACGCGAAGCGGCTCGCCGACCTCGGCAACGCTGCCTTGCCGCAACTCGTCATCGCGCACCTGATGGAGTCCGGCGACCTCGAACGCCGGCTGCGGTACGCCCGGCGACGGCACCGGACTCGGCGGGACGCGATGATCGGTGCCATCAGCAACCACCTGCCGATGGCCACCGTGCACGGCGCGGCCGCCGGACTGCACCTGACGATCACGATCGACGGTCTCGACGACGTCGCCCTTGCGGCCGACGCGCTCGCCCACGGTGTGAAGACCCAGCCGTTGAGCTGGCACAGCCAGCAGCGGCGTCAGACCGGCCTCGTCCTCGGGTACGCCGCCCGCACGCCGACCGAGATCGCCGAAGCCGTCGCCGTCCTGGGTGACCTGGTCCGCGGCCGGATCCGAGTCACCCGCCGCGGCCGACCCGGTTCGCGCGAGCCAGCAGGAACAGCAGGTACGGCGCGCCGAGGAAGGCCGTGACGATCCCCACCGGCAGCGCGGTCGGGGCGAACAGTTGCCGCGCGATCAGGTCGGACGCGACCACGAGCAACGCCCCGAGCGCGCCCGCGACGGGGAGACTCGGCACGCCTTCGGGGACCAGCCGGCGCGCGAGCTGCGGGGCGACCAGCGCGACGAAACCGATCGGTCCCGCTGCCGCGGTCGCCAGCGCGGCCAGGCCGACCCCGATCGCGATCAGGACCGCCCGTGCGCCCTCGATCCGGACACCCAGCGCGCGGGCGAGGTCGTCGCCGAGTTCGAGCACGCGCAACTGCCGGGCGGCCGCCATCGCCGGCGGGACCAGGACGAGCAGAGCGACGCCGATGATGGTGGCCTGCGGCCATGATCGGCCGGCCAGGCTGCCGGTCAGCCAGAGCAGCGCGTTCTTGGCCGCGTAGATGTCGGCCAGCGTCAGCAGGTACGCGGTGAGCGACCCGATGATCGCGGTGACCCCGATCCCGACCAGGACCAGGCGTTGCCCGGCCACCCCGTTCCGGTACGCGAGCAGGTAGATGCAGGTCGCGGTGAGCAGCGAACCGGCGAGCGCTCCGGCCGGGATCCAAGCGGTACTGCTGCCGAGCACGGTGATCATCAGGACCGCGGCGAGCGCGGCGCCGGCGTTGATCCCGATCAGGTCCGGGCTGACCAGCGGATTCCGGGCCAGCCGCTGGAAGATCGCGCCGGACACCGCGAACGCGACCCCGACGCCGATCCCCACCAGGATCCGGGGCAGCCGGTTGTTCACCACCACGTCGGTCATGATCAGCGAACCGCGGCCCGCCAACGTCTCCAGGACCTGCGCGAGCGGGATCTCGTAGTCCCCGAGTGTCAGCGAGAACGCCGCAAGTCCGAGGGTGAGAGCCCAAGCCAGCAACGCGATCCCCGTTGCGACGGGATCGACGCGGGTGGAGACCCTGCCGACGCGGACGGCCCAGCGCGTACTCACAGCTCGGCCAGCTTCCGGCGACGGACCAGCGCGATGAACAAGGGCGCACCGAACAACGCGGTGACGATGCCGACCTGGAGTTCGGCCGGGCGGACGACGAGCCGGCCGGCCACATCGGCGAGCAGGAGCACCGTCGGCGCGAGGACCACCGACCAGGGCAGGATCCAGCGGTAGTCGGGACCCACGATAGTCCGCGCGACGTGGGGTACCGCGAGACCGACGAAGCCGATCGGGCCCGCCATCGCGGTCGCCGTCCCGGCCAGCAGGACGACCGCCAGGCCGGCCAGGATCCGGACCACGGTGACCCTGGTACCGAGGGCGGTCGCGAGGTCCTCGCCGAGGGCCAGCTGGTTGAGCGAGCGACCGAGGGCCAGCGCGAGAACGATGCCGACGGCAATGAACGGGACCGCCTGGGCGACGATCCCGCCGGTCGCCAGGGTGAGGGACCCGACCACCCAGAAGCGGAACTCGTTCAGCGTGGACAGGTCCAGCAAGGTCGCCGCGGACGTCACCGAGCCGAGCAGCGCCGATAACGCCGCACCGGCCAGCGCCAGCTTGACCGGGGTCGCGCCGCCCCGCCCGACCGACCCGACCAGGTGCACGACGACCGTCGCGACCAGTGCACCGCCCATGGCGAACCAGACGTACCCGGTCAGGCTGTGGATGCCGAGCAGCCCGATCGCCCCGACCACGGCCAGCGCCGCGCCCGCGTTGACGCCGAGCAGGCCGGGATCGGCCAGCGGGTTGCGGGTGACGCCCTGCATCAAGGCGCCGGCCAGACCCAACGCGGCGCCCGCGAGCAACCCGGTCGCGGTGCGCGGGAGGCGGAGGTACCGGATCACGCGGTCGGTGTCCGATCCGGCGAACTCGGCGGCCGCGGCGTACACGTCGCGGGGCCCGAACCACTGCGCCCCGGCCAGGAGCGAGAGGAGTACCGCGGCCAGCAGGACGGTGACCGCCGCGGCCAGTCCCGCCGCGCGCGGACCGCTGTGGTGCAGCAGTCCGCGGCGACGCGACAGCGTCACTTGACGCGATCCGGGTGGATGATCTTCGCGATCAGCTCTGTCGAGTGGGCGCCGCGGACACCGGCCGAGTGGTGTGCGAACAACCACGGCACGACGTGCTTGTTCTGCACGGCCTTGAGGTTCGCGAAGGCGGGATTGGCGAGGAGCTTGTCCACATCGGGCCGGGTCCGGTCCTCGGTCAGCGTCGCGTCGCAGCAGCCGCTGATCAGGACGTAGTCGGGATCGCGCTTGATGAACTCCTCGGCGCTGATCTTCACGTTCCGCTTGGCGGTGAGATCCGCGAACGCGTTCACGCCGCCGGCCTGGCGGATCAGTACCGTGCCGAAGTCGGGACCGCCCGACACGGTCAGCCCACCGCCCTCGAGGCCGGGTCGCACGATCGCCACCGTCGGCCGGTCCGCGCCCTTCACCTTCGCCTCGACGGCGGCGATCCGGCGCTGCTGGTCGGCGATCACCTGCTCCGCCTTGTCCCCCGCGCCGAACAGCTTGCCGAGGTCGCGCAGATCGGCGTACACGTTGTCCATCGACACGCTCGCCGGGTCGATCGCCTCGTCGCCCTTGCCGTCCGCCGTCGGGCAGAGCGGGCTGAAGATCCAGGTCCGGACCCCGAGGTCGGTCAGGCTCTTGCGGCTGCCGAAGCTCCCGTCCGTCCCGGCCGCGCTGAACACGTCGTTGAACCCGGACAGCACGAAGTCGGGGTTGTGGCTGAGCAGTTCCTCGCGACTCGGCAGGTTCTTGTAGTACTTGCGGTCGCGCTGCGCGTCGGCGTACTCCGGGAGCACCTCGGAGTCCAGGAACGCCGTACCGACCAGGCGATCGGACAGGCCGAGCGCGTGCGCCATCTCGATCGCCGGCTGGTACGCCGCGAAAACCCGCTCGGGCGGGCCGTCGACGGACACGTCCAGGCCGCAGTTCCGCACGGTGACGGCATCGGTGCTCGGACCGGCCTCGGCGGCGCCGCCGCAGGCCGTGAGCAGGGACAGGGCGACGGCAGCAGCAACTGCCTTACGTACAACGGCCATGGCGGACCGCTCCTCCAGCACCTCGTGGATGGGTCTGACACGCCGTGGCCGGTCTCCTGGCTGACGGGACACCACATCCACCGCACTGACCTTCCCAGTCCTCACGGACCAGTGGTCTCACCCTTACGAGGCGAACGCGCGGCGGAACTCCCGATCACAGTGGCGAGGGCCGCGCCGGTACTTCACCGGCTTCCCGAACACCACGGCGCGAGTACCGTAACCCAACCTGCGATCAAGTCGCACGAGCAGGTCCCACTTCGAGGGGGTTCAGCGGGTGTAGAGCGGGGACATCGCGAGGGCGAAGGCGACCATGTCGTCGGTCTTCGGCCGGCCGGTCGGAACCAGGTCGACGATCTTGTCGGTCCCCACGCGGATGGTCCCGCGGCCAGTCGCGGTGTCGACGTACCCCTCGTCGCCGAGCGGTACGGGCTGAGAGGTCGGCGCCTTGCGGATCGACGCCATCGCCGCTTGCGCATCCGGCACCCGGCGCACCGTCGAGTACAGGACCGCGTCGGCGTTGATCCACCCGCAGACCGTGTCCCCGGTCGCCGTCTGCCCGTCGCGCCGCGCCATCGCCTCCGCGCCCATCACCTTGGCCGCTGCCGAGGTACCGCGCTCGCAGTCCGGGCGCGTGATCAGCGGGGACGCCTCGGGCAATCCGGGTGCTTGCCGGGCCGCCTCCAGGCCGAGCGCGACGTACTTCGCGGAGGTGGCGGGTGGGCCTTCCACCTTGATCATCCTGGTGCCGAGCAGGAAGACGACGAAGCGGCTGGTCCCGAATCCGCCCTGGCCGACGGAGACGAGCTTGGACGGTTCGCCCCTCGTCGCGTCGTACGCCTTCTTCGCGGCGGCGAGCTCGCCCTTCGTCGCGGTGAGCACGGAGGTACCGACCTTGAGGACCGGGCCAGTCGGGCTGGTGCTGAGCGCGAGCTGGCAGAGGTCGTAGCTGGGCAACCCGATCTCCGCCGGAACCGCCTTCGGCTGAATCGTCACGACGGGCGCTGCGAGTGTGGCCTGGACGAAGGTCTGGTCCATCCGCACGCAAAGGGTGTCGGCGACCTTCGCGGTCGGTGGGGTGCCCGGCGTTTCTGTCGGGGTCGCTGAGGGGGACTCGGTCGGCGTGGTGCTGACGGAGACCAGCGGAGGTACGTCGGGCGCGCTCTCGTTCCCACCGCCACCACACCCAGCCAGCGCGGCGAGGGCGAGCACGGTGGACGAGGCGGCTACGGGACGGATTCGCATGGTGCACCGACTGTACCCAGGTGGCGGGTGGAGCAGAGGAGTACCCAGCACGCGCGGCTCCTCTGTCGCCGTGCTCACCCTGAGAGGCGGTAGTCGCGCCAACCGTCCGCAGCTACGGCGCCGTGCCCTCCCCAACGGCAGCCGTGGACCTCAGTTCCCGCTCGCGCACCGCGTGCTCGTCGGTTCTTGCGTCGTAGCGCCAGAAGTCCTTCAGCCATACCGCCGTCGCCAGCACGCCCGCGACGCACAACACGCCGCCGCTCACGATGGACGTCCGCACGCTCGTCAGGTCCGCCACCAACCCCGATCTCGACTGCCCGCCCAGCGGCCCCAGCGAGTACGACAGCATCTCGATTCCCGCCAGTCGGCCGCGCATCTCGTCCGGGATCGTCTGGTTCCAGATCACCGCGCGGAACAGTCCCGAGATCATGTCCGCTCCACCCGCGACCGCGAAGAAGGCGATCGCGAACCAGATGTTCGGCGCCAGTCCCGCGATCCCGACCGACGCGCCCCAGGTGATCGTCGCGAGCACCACAGCGCGGCCGTGGTGATGGACCCGGCTCGCCCAACCGCTCGTCAGCGTCGCCAGCATCGCGCCGATCGCCTCCGCGCTGTACAGCAACCCCAGGAGCTTCGGTTCCTTCAGCACCTCGGTCGCGAACGCCGGGAAGAGGACGATCGGCATCGCCAGGAACATCCCGACCATGTCCACCGCGTAGGTTCCCAGCAGGTCCCGCCGGCGGAAGGCGTACCGGACTCCGTCGCCGATCGCTCGCAGGCTCGGTGGGGTGCTGTGCTCGTTCGACTTGTACGAGCCGAGACGTACGTACAGCAGCGTCGCGATCGCCAGGCCGGCCAGTTCCACCGCGAACGCCCAGGTCACGCCCGCCGTGCCGACCAGCAACCCGCCGAGCGCCGGACCGGCGAGCTGGCCGACCTGGAGCGTCAGGGAGTTGAGCGTCACGGCCGCCGGCATCTGCTCGTGCCGGACGACCCTCGGGAACAGGGCTTCGCGGCTCGGGCGCTGCAGGGACGAGGCGATCGCGTTCAGGGCGCCGCAGACGTAGATCAGCCAGACACGGGGATCGTCGAGCAGCGTGTTGGCCAGCAGGAGTGCGCAGATGAGCACTTGGGCCGCGCCGGTGCCGATCAGCATCTTGCGGCGGTCCATGTGGTCCGCGAGGGCGCCGCCGTACAGGCCGAAGACGACCAGCGGGGCGATCGTGACCAGGCCCATCGCGCCGACGGCGAAGTTGGAGCCGGTGAGTTGGTACAGCTGGTACGGCAGCGCCACGTAGCCGACCATGCCGCCGAGGAAGAAGACCGAGCCGGCGACCACCAGGATGCGGAAGTCCCGGGATCCACGCCAGGGAGTCAGGTCGACCCGGAGCCTGGCCAGCCGGGAGCGGAAACTGGTTGCCACCGGCCCATGGTGACATGGGCGACTCGCCTCGACGAACCTGTTTTACGTCCGGACCGACGCGCTCTCCCGAGGGTGCCGAGGTCCGCTGGGTCAGGGCGTCAGCAGGGGTAGCAGCGGTCCCAGATCGGTCCGCTCCCCGCTCGCCCGGACCTTGCCGGTCTCGCGGGCACCCGGCCAGTCGATCCGGCCCAGCGCGAGGGCGATCCAGAGCTCGGCCGGGAGTTCGACGACCGCCCCCGGAGTACCGCGGGTGTGCCGTGGTCCCTCGATGCACTGCACCGCGCCGTACGGCGGGACGCGCACCTCGACCGCGTGCCCGGGGGCCTTGGCCACCAGGAGTTTCAGCAGGTGTTTCACCAGCAGTTTCAGGTCGGACCGCTCCGCTTCACCCGCGTCGTACCGGCGCAACGCCTCTTCGAACTCCACGACGGGCCAGCGTACGCCGGGTTTCGTGGTCGGCCCCTTCTTGGTCGATAATCAGGGCTGCGGCCGAGAACGGAAGCGGAGGTCCGGATGCTCACGCCCAGGCACCAGGCGCTGGTGGCGACGCTGGCGGGAATGACCGTCGGCGTGGCCGTTTTCGGCTCGGTGCTCGCGATCAACGCGATGAACTCGGACAGCACGACCGTGGTCACCAGCCCGGGCCCGTCGCCGACGCCGACCGTGTCCGGAGGCCTCGACCCGAACTCGCTCCAGTTCGCCGCACAGACGTTCGGCTCCGAGCGATCGCCGATCAGCGCGGACGTCCCGGTCGGGTGGAAGAGCAGCCAGGGCGGCACCCGCCCGCGGTACCTCGACCCCACCGGCGTCTGGCAGGTGCGCTTCGACGCCCGCGGCAGCAAGCAGCAGCCGGACGAGCTGGCCGCGAACAGGGCCAAGAGCATCGACGAGCGCGATCTCAAGGTGATCAGCAACGAGAACGGCACGCTGGTCTACACCTACGTCGACCAGACCCGCGGTCCCCGGATGGGCCTGTCCCGCTGGCTCCCGAGCGAGGACGGCGAGCGCACACTGATCGAGATCACCGTCGGCGGCCGCCCGCAGGACGAGGCCGCCCTGCGCAGCGTGCTCGAACGAGCCACCGAGACCCTGCAACTCCCCGACCCGAACGGCGACAAGCGGCCCAACTAGCGGGCCCTCAGCACTTCAGGTCGGCGGCGGGTGGGGTGCCCTGGAGGAGGTAGGTCTCGACCGCGCGGTCGACGCAGTCGTTGCCCTCGTTGTACCCGGTGTGCCCGTCGCCGTCCCGGCTGATCAGGACGCCGCTCTCGAGCTGCTTGGCCAGCCCGACGGCCCACTCGTACGGCGTGGCCGGGTCGCGGGTGGTACCGATCACGACGATCGGCTTCGCGCCGGCCGCCTTGATCGGGTGCGGCTTGTCCTCCGGCTTGACCGGCCAGTTCGCGCAGGCCAGCGAGCCCCACAGCAGGTACGACCCGAACCGTGGGGACGCCGCCTTGAACTTCGCCTCGTCCGCCTTCGCCTCCGCGACCGAGGCGATGTCCTGCCGGTCCAGACAGTTGACCGCGTAGATCACCTCGTTGGAGTTGCTGCTGTACCCGTTCGGGGTGCGGTCCGCGTACTCGTCGGCCAGCGCGAGCAGCCGCGCGCCCTTGCCCTCGGACGCCTGCGCGATCGCTTCCTCGAGCCGCGGCCAGAAGTCCTTCTGGTACAGCGGGTAGATCACCCCGAGGACGGCCAGTCCCTGGGTCACCTTGCGATCGCCGCTGCCCTCCAGCGGATTCGCGTCGGTGTCCGCGATGACCTTGTCGACCTTGGCGAGCACCTCCTGCTTCGTACTGCCGAGCTCGCAGGACCGCTGCGCGCACTCCTCGGCGAACGCGTCCAGCGCCGTGTCGAACCCCTTCGCCTGGGCGATGTTGTTCTCCTCGGCCGACTTCGCCGGATCCACGGCACCGTCGAGCACCAGCCGGCCGACGTTCTTCGGGAACAGCTCGGCGTACGTCGCGCCCAGGTACGTGCCGTACGACATGCCGAGGTAGTACAGCTCGGAGTCGCCGACCATGCCGCGGAGTACGTCGATGTCGCGGGCCGCGTCCTTGGTCGAGACGTGCGGCAGGAGCTTGCCGGAGCGCTGCTGACAGCCGTCGGCCAGGGTCTTGGCCTGCTGGTTCAGCTCGGTGATCTCGGCCTCGTCGTCCGGGCTGCCGTCGGCCGCGATGAACTTGTCCAGCTGGGCCGTGTCGAGACAGCGGACCGGGGTCGACTGGCCGACACCGCGCGGGTCCCAGCCGATCACGTCGAACTTGCGCAGCAGCGGCGCCCCTAGCACGAACGCGGCGGCCGCGGCGAACTCGACGCCGGAACCGCCCGGGCCGCCCGGGTTGATGAACAGCGTGCCGACCTTGGCCGACTGGTCGCGCGCGGGGACCTTGCGGACGCTCAGCTCGATCGTGTCACCGGTGGGCTTGCTGTAGTCGAGCGGCACGCTGACGGTGGCGCACTGCTGACCGCGGCCGCAGCGCTCCCAGTTCGGCTGCTGCTGGTAGAACTTCTCCAGCCCTGCCGGGATCGGGCCGGTCGGGCTCTTCGACGGGTTCCCGGCGCCCGGCACGGAGCCGTCGGGCTCGGCGTCCTGCGCCCGCGTCGCCACGCCGCAACTGCTCACCACCACCGCGAGAGCGCTCAGTACCGCCATCAGTGCTGTCGTCCTGCGCGTCATCACCGCGAACTGTCTCCCGTGTCGTCCGGTCCGGAGTCGGTCGTCTCCCGCCCACTCAACCGCCGGCGCCGCCGAGGCTTCCGCCGCCGCACCCCCCGCTCCCCACCCTCTCCAACCGACGGGTCACCAACCCCACCAGCCTGCTCCGCCCCCGCCGGTCCAGCGCCACCCGCGCCCGCAGTGCCGGCGCCCGCGTCGGCAGTACGCGCATCCGCCTGGGGGGTCCGACGGTCGGCGGCCGGGCCGGTCTTGGCTTCGGGGAGTGGGGCGTCAGGGGTGGTGGTGTCGGAGGCTTCGTACTGCTGGCGTGGCGAGCACACGTCGGCGCGGCTGCAGGCGCAGCGGCGGCCGGACGCGGCGAGGCGGACGACGACCGTGTCGCTCGGAACGTTGTGCCCGACGACGACACCGTCCCCCGCGGGCGTCTCGACCGGCGTACCGACCGACGGCGCCTTCGCGTTGAACTCCTGGTACAGCGGGTGCTCGTACTTGAGGCAGCACATCAGCCGCCCGCACGCGCCGGAGATCTTCAGCGGGTTGAGCGGCAGGTCCTGGTCCTTCGCCATCCGGACGCTGACCGGCTCGAAGTCCTTCAGGAAGGTCGCACAGCACAGATCCCGCCCACACGGCCCGATCCCACCCTGCAACCGTGCCTCGTCCCGCGCACCCACCTGACGCAGCTCGATCCGCGCCCGCAGTCCCCGGGCGAGATCGCGGACGAGCTCCCGGAAGTCGACCCGGTGCGGCGCGGAGAAGTACACGATGACCAGCTGGTCGACGTCCGGCCGGCGATCCACGAAGTCGATCCCGACCACCTTCATCGGCAACCCGTGCTGGCGGATCAGCCGCTTCGCCGTCAGCCGCGCATCCGCCCGGCGCTGCCGGTTCTGCTCGTCCCGCTCCAGGTCCGCGGCCGACGCGATCCCCTCGCAGGTCGGCAGCCCACCGATCTCCTCGACCACGTGCTGCGGCGCCCAGACACACTCGGCGACCTCGGGCCCGTCGTCGGTCGGGACCAGCACCTTGTCCCCGACCCGCGGCCGATGCGGGCCGGGGTCCAGGTAGTAGAGCCGCCCGTACCGCTCGAACGACACAGCCATGACCAAACCCACGCGGCCAGACTAGGGCATGTCCGGTAATGCACTGTCTTCCTTGAGTAATGCACTGTCTTCCTTGAGGTGCGCCGTACGGGTCAGCGCTTGGAGCCTTTGACGGTCTGGTCCAGTTGCTCGCTGTCAGGGCCGTAGGCGGCGCAGTACACGCTGCGGTCGCCCCTGCTCCAGGAGGCGAGCCGGGGGTACCAGGTGGCGGTTTCGAGCTCCGAGTCGTCGACGCCGATCCCGACGTACGGCTGGAACTCCCGGTCACACGCCTTCCCGGACTGTTTGCTGACCTCCCGCTCGCCCGGCCAGGTCTGCGCCGGCAGCGTCACGACCGCGTACACCTCGCCGTCGTGCGGCCCGGCGCAGCTCAGCGGCACGACCTCGTCCTCCTCCGCCCCGTCGTCGAAGCACTGCCCGACGATCAGGTCGTCGATGTACAGCGCGTCCGGCGAGGACGAGGACGGTGCGGTCGGCTCGGACGAGGACGGTGCGGTCGGCTCGGACGAGGACGGTGCGGTCGGCTCGGACGAGCTGTAGTAGTCGTCCTCTGTCGACCCCACGACGATCGCCAGCGCGAGCAACCCGCCCCACACGACGCTGAACAGACCGCCGGCCACCATTCCGCCGACCGCCTGCCCGGTCCCGCCCTCCGAGGTCTTCCGCAGTTGCACCAGCGCGACGATTCCCAGCACGACACCCACCGGCGCGGCAGGCGGGAAGAACAGGCCACACAACCCGACGGCCAACGCCGCGATCGCCACCGGATTGGTCCGCCGCACCAGCTGGGCCCCGAACCCGTACCCGGGGTACGGCGGCAGCCCGTGAGGTGGCGGCCCGTACGGCGGCATCCCCTGAGGCGGTGGCCCGTACGGCGGCACCGTAGCCCGAGGCAACGACTGCCCCACCGGTGCAACCCCAGGCGGCGTGGATCCGTAGGGCTGTTGCCACGGCTGTTGCGTGGTCGGTTGCCCCGGTGGTTGCCAGCGGCCCGCAGTCGGGGTGGTGGTGGGTGGGTTTTCCCGACCGTAGGTCGGGAAGGTGCGGGCAGGTGTGTCCTGCGGCCGGTTCGGGTCCGGCACGGGCGGCTGACTCAAGGTTCCCCCTACCTCTGTGAGTCACGCATGGTGCCGGTGAGCTCACGCTCCGGCCGGCCGACCAGGCAAAGGACGTTGCCATCAGCAACGTCGCGATCTTCCAGCACCACGTAGTACATGTCCAGTGACGACTGCTCGAACGGCTTCCCCACGAACGCCTCGAACGCGGTAGCGCACTGCCTGGTCGCAACCGCCTCCCGCTGCTCGGCGCCGAGCCCCGCCAACGTCGCCGGGACCCGCGCGTACGCCTCGCCGGAGTGCGCGGCCTTACAGTCGGCGATCCGCACCATCCGCAGCGTGTCCACCTCGAGGTTCGCGGTGAAGCACTGGTGTACCTCGAGCTCGGTGACCGCCACGGTCCGCCCGATCCCCGCCTGCTTGTCGCCGTAGACGCCGAGCACGGCCGCGACCCCGAGCGCGATCACCCAGCAGGCGCTGATCGCCAGCGCCGCGTGGGCCAGCCCGCGACCCCGAGTCCCCGCCTTGTGGATCCGCGGCAGCGCGATCGCGGCCAGGACGGCGGCGATCGGCGCCAGACCGGGCAGGCTGAACGCGAAGGCCGCGAGGGCGTACCCGTCCAGCCGGCGCCGCGCCGGCGACGGGACGCCGGACAGCCACGACTCGGCGGAGGGCAGCGTCCGCACCGGCTGGACCGGCGTTGGCGGGTGGGTCATGCAGTTCCTTCGAGGCCAAGGACGGCTGTGGTTCAGCCAGCCACCTCATCGGCCCAGCGGCACTCAGCGTTACACCGGTCCGCTCGCCAGACGGGAGTCTCAGCCCTCGAACAGCGCGATCGTCATCGCCTCGAGCGCGAGCAGCGGTGCCACGTTGCCCTCGATCGCCTCCCGGCAGCCCGCCAGCGCTTCGATCCGGCGCAGCGTCTGCTCGGGGGTGGTGCGACCGGCCAACTGCTCGACGTTCTTGTGCAGTTCGGCGTTGATCAGCTCGGTCCCGGCGCCGGTCTGCAGCACGAGCACGTCCCGGTACAACGCCATCATGTCGACCAGTGACCGGTCGAGCACGTCACGTTCCCACCGCTTCGCCCGGGCCTTCTGCTGCTCCTCGAGCTCCTTCACCGCCGCGGCGGCTTCACGGGGTTTGGCGCCCTTCGTCCCGACGCCGAGCGCCTGCTCCAGCTCGGACTTCTCCCGCTCGTCGACCGCGGCCGTACTGGCCTTGGCCTCCTCCTTCGCGGCTTCGACCAACTGCTGCGCCGCGGACAGGCAAGCCCCGAGGTCACGCAGGGCGAACGGCACGTCCAACACCTTGGTACGCCTGTTCCGCACCTGCTCGTCCCGGGCCAGCGCCCGCGCCCGGCCGATGTGACCCTGCGCCGCGCGCGCCGCGAACCCGGCCAGCTGCGGCTCGATCCCGGCCTTGCTCACCAGCATCTCCGCGATCGCGGCGACCGGCGGCGTGCGGAGGACGAGCAGGCGGCAGCGCGAGCGGATCGTCGGGACGACGTCCTCGACGGTCGGTGCGCACAGCACCCAGACCGTCCGCGGGGCAGGCTCCTCGATGCTCTTCAGCAACGCGTCGGCGGCCTGCTCGGTGAGCCGGTCCGCGTCCTCGACCACCATCACCTGCCAGCGGCCCCGGGTCGGGCTCATGGCGGCCCGCCGGATCAGTTCGCGGATCTCGCCGACGCGGATCGACAACAACTCGGTACGGATCAGTGAGACGTCCGGGTGCGCCCCGCTCAGCGCCGTACGGCACTCGGGGCACTCGCCGCAGCCGTCGTTCGCGCACTGCAGCGCGGCGGCGAAGGCGCGGCCCGCGTTCGACCGGCCGGAGCCGGGTGGTCCGGTGATCAACCAGGCGTGCGTCATTCCGGCCGTGGCCGCGCCGCTCTCGCCGCGCAGCCGGGCGGACGCCCCCTCGACCGCGCGCCGCAGTACCGCGACGGCCGGCTCCTGGCCGACCAGGTCGTCCCACACGGTCATCGGGCCCTACCCCACCTTCGGCAGCATCGGCAGCAAGCGGGCCTGGATCTGGGTGGCGATCTCGGCCCGGCCCTGGGTCGCGTCCAGCACCAGGTAGTGCTGTGGCTCGGCGGCCGCCAGCTCCAGGAACGCGGCCCGGACCCGCTCGTGGAAGGCGGCGGACTGCGACTCGATCCGGTCCCGCTCCTCGAACCGGCCGAGCCCGCTCTTCGGCGGCAGGTCGAGCAGGATGGTCAGGTTCGGCCGGAGATCCTCGGTGGCCCAGCGGTTCACCCGCTCCACGTCGGACAGCTCCAGGTCGCGCCCGGACCCCTGGTACGCGAGGGCGGAGTCGACGTACCGATCGGTGATGACGACGGTGCCGGCCTTCAATGCCGGCTTGATCACCGAGTCGACGTGCTCGGCCTTGTCGGCGGCGTAGATCAGCGCCTCGGCCCGGTGCGAGATGTCGCCGGTGGCCGGGTCGAGCACGATCTCCCGCAGCGTCTTGCCGAGGTCGGTGGCGCCTGGCTCACGGGTCAGCAGGACGTGCTGGCCGTGCTCCTCCAGCCACTTCACCAGCAAGGCCGACTGGGTCGACTTGCCCGCGCCCTCACCGCCTTCGAGCGCGATGAACAGTCCCGTGGTCGGGTAGACGCCCGGCGTCTTGCCGAAGCTGCGGCGGACGTCGCGCCAGAACGGTACGCCGGGGCGGTCGTCCATCTGCCGCCAGGCGAGCAGCCCGATCACGCCGGCCAGGACCGCGGCCATCAGCATGGTCAGGGCGGCGCCGTTGTAGCTGACCGTCCGGCCCGCGACCGACCAGGTCTGCCGGCCGATCGCACCGGCGATGAACGGCGCCACCGCCAACGTGAGCGCGAGGACGGTCCGGATCGCCGACTGGACGAACGCGAACGTCCGGCCCCGTACCGCGTCCGGCACCTCGAGCCCGATCAGCGTGTACCCGGAGACCCAGGACGCGCCCGCGCAGAAGCCGAGCACGATCGCGATCATGGTGGCGATCTCGAGTTGCTGGATCAGCGCCAGCCCGGCCAGGCCGATCCCGGAACCGACCAGCCCGGCCGCGAAGAGCCGGCGTCGCGACAGCCCGGAGAACAAGCGGGGCGCGAACCCCATCCCCAGCGCGAGCCCACCGAAGACGGCGCCGAACAGCACGCCGTACCCGGGGTCGCCGGCGTCCAGGTCCTCGACGTACGTGCGGCCGAGGCCGATCACCACCGCGCCGGCCGCGAACGCGCCGGAGATCCCGACGACGAGGCCGCGGACGACCGGGGTCTTGGTCACGTACGACCAGCCCTCGACCATGGTCCGCCACAGCGTCGGGTGCTCCTCGTGCTCGCGCACGGCCCGGCCGATCTCCGCGACCGAGACGATCGCGAGCCCGCTGATCAGGAAGGTGGCCGCGTTCACGTACACGGCCAGGTCGGTGGAGAAGTCGCCGAGGCTACGGGTGACCAGGGTGATCGCGGTGAAGATGACCGCGGCCGGCAGCGCCGACCCGTACGTCGTGATCAGGCTGAGCTGGTTCGCCGCCTCCAGCCGGTGCCGGGGGACCAGGTTCGGCACGCTGGCGTCCTTGGCCGGGCCCCAGACCAGGCTGACGATCTCGATCAGCACGGTGGCCACCAGCAACCAGGTGAGCGTGCCGACCAGCGGGATCGTGACGAAGAACGCGGCCCGGATGACGTCGCCGAGGATCATCGTCCAGCGCCGGTCCAGCCGGTCCGCGACCCAGCCGGCCACCGGACCCATCACCAGCGCGGGCAGCACCCGCAGGAACAGCACGCCGCCGATCGCGAAGTTCGCCGCCTGGTAGTCGTCGCCGGCGAAGTTCCGCGCCATCGCGGTCAGCGCCAGCAGCCCGATCCAGTCGCCGAGGCTGGACAGCCCGAACGCGATCCACAGGCGCCGGAACGCCCGGATCCGCAACACCGCGCGCAGGTCGTGCGCCGGTGCGGGATCAGTCAGCGGGTCGTAGGCCTCCGGCACGACACGAAGCCTAGTCGGGCCTGCCGACACACCCCACGGCGGTCAATGGTCGACCGCTCAACCACTTACCCCCGGCGCGGACGGCCGGCGGGTCGTGGAGCGTTCTTCGACGGCTTCGGCGACCTCGGTGATTATCCGCCCGATGAGCTGGCCGTACTCGTCGTCAGGCAACGCGTCGAGCCGCTCCCGAGCCTGCGCGAGCTGGTCGGCGGCGGCCGCGAAGGACCCGAGACGGCGGAAATTGTCCGCCAGGTTGAGGTGGAGCGACGGGTAGAACGCGGCCACCTGCAGTCCCGCGGTGTGCTGCTGAGCGCGGGCGTCGGTGAGCGAGTCCGCGGCGTCCAGCGCGCGCACGTCCCACACCAGCGCCTCGGCGGGATCCTCGTACAGATCCGCGAGGTAGTGGGCCAGGCTGCATCGGTGCAGCGCGTCGCCGGTCGGGCCCAGCTCGCGCCAGACCGCCAGGAGACGGTCACGCGCAGTCGCGGAATCACCCGCGTGCGCGAGCTGGACGGCTTCGGTGATCTCCTGCATGACGGGATCGGTAGTGGTCTGCATGCCGCCGATCCTGGGGCTTCGAGCAACTCGAGGGTCAAGCCCGTTCCCCGGACAGACGAACACCCCCACGTCGGGACAGCGTGGGGGTGTTCGCGCTCAGGGTCAGGCGGTGAACTTCACCGACAGCGACGCCGGAGCCGTCTTCAGCTTGTACTGCTCCGACAGCGCGGGACCGCAGGAGTTGGAGCCGATGCCGGCCTGGCCGAGGTCCACGGTGACGTACGTCGTGTCACCGGCGACCAGGTCGGGCGTGTGCTTGGCGTTCTCCAGATCCGCGGTCGTCCACTGGCGCACCGTCAGACCGAAGAGGTCCGGCGCAGCCTCGATCCGCAGTGTGCCGGCGGTACCGGTGAGGGCCGCCCAGCGCGTGTCGATGCGGTGCCCGTTCTCCTGCGGACGGACGTACGGCGCCTGCAACTCGGCGACAGACGCTGCGTACTTCCCGACGGCCGCGGCCGCGCGGGTGTCGACGTACGCCTCGTTCGGGCCGGTGCCGAACCACTCCACCTGGTCCACCTTCGGCAGTTCGAAGGTGATGCCGAGGCGAGGCAGCGTCTCGGGGAACTGGCCCTCCGGCTGGATCGAGAGCTGCAGGAACACGCCGGAGTCCACGGCCGTCCAGCGCCAGGTGGAGACGAGGCCCCACTGCAGTGCGGGCGGTGCGGTCCGGGTGACGACCTCCCACGCGCTGTCCTTCACCCCGGCCGAGACGACGCGGTGCTGGACCCGGTGCAGGCCGGCGTCCTTCCAAGCGTTCGCGACACCGGGGATGGCGTCGTTGTCGATCGGTGCGCGCCATACGTCGAGGCGGGCGTTGGTCAGACCGGCGACGGTGATCCCACCGACTCCGGCGACTCCCTCAGCCGGCGTACCGGCGACCTCGGGCCGCGCGTCGGACGGTACGTCGAGGCGGATCTGCCCCCACGCGACACGGTGACCCGCGTTGGCCCAAGCGGTGCCCTCGGTGAGCTCAGCGGTCACGGTCACCCAGGTGTCGGGCTGGTTCGCGTCCTGCTGCTCGGCGATGCCCGGCGGCAACTGCACGGACACCGTCTCGCCCGGCGCGATCGCCGGAACCGGCAACGTCCCACTGCCGACCCGCTCGCCGGCAATCTGCGACTCGAGCCGGAAGGTCAGGTGGCTCGTGTCGAGCACCTCGTACCGGTTGGTGATCGCGATGTTGCCGCTGCCGTCCGCGGTGATCACCAGCGGCTCGATCACCTTGACGTATTCGTCCATGCCGGGCGACGGCGTCCGGTCCGGGAACAGCAGTCCGTCACAGACGAAGTTGCCGTCGTGGATGGTCTCGCCGAAGTCGCCGCCGTACGCGTAGAACTCCTTGCCGTCGACCGTGGTCCGCAGTCCGTGGTCGATCCACTCCCAGATGAACCCGCCCTGGCAGCGCGGGTACTTCTCGAACAGGGCGCGGTAGTCCGACAGCCCGCCCGGCCCGTTGCCCATCGCGTGGCCGTACTCGCACAGGATGAACGGCAGCCCGCGGTACGACGTGGGGTCCTCGCCGATCTTCTCCACGTCCTCCAGCGACGTGTACATCTGCGAGTAGACGTCGACGAACTCGGCGTGCGTGTCGCGCTCGTAGTGCACCGGGCGGGACGGGTCCCGGTCCTTGGCGAAGTCGTACATCGCCTTGAGGTTGTCGCCCATGCCGCACTCGTTGCCGAGCGACCACAGCACGATGCTCGGGTGGTTCTTGTCCCGCTCGACCATGCGGCGCATCCGCTCCACCAGGTCGGCCTGGAACCGCTCGTCCATCACCGGGTTCGGCAGCTTCGGCGGCTGCGGCTCGTACCCGAAACCGTGCGTCTCCAGGTCACACTCGTCCACGACGTACAACCCGTACTCGTCGCAGAGGTCCAGGAAGTGCGGGTGCGGCGGGTAGTGGCTGGTGCGGACCGCGTTGATCCCGGCCCGCTTCATGATCAGGACGTCGTCCAGCATGTCCTGCTCGGTCAGCGCGCGGCCACGGTCCGGGTGGAACTCGTGCCGGTTGACGCCGGCGAACAGCACCCGGTTGCCGTTGACGGTGAACACGCCGTCCACGATCGCGATGGTGCGGAACCCGATCCGTACCCGGACCTCGCCGCCCTCGGTCCGGACCACGCCGTCGTACAGCTTGGGGCTCTCCGCGCTCCACGGCTCGACACTGTCGATCGTGGCTTCCTCGCCGGTCGGGAACTCCAGGCCGAGCTCCGGGACGACCACGGTGCCGGCGACGTCGGACTCCACCTTGAGCGTGCCCGCGCCCCCGTCGTACGAGGCGTGCACGAACACGTCGGTCGGCGCCTGCGGCTTCACCGCGAGCAGGTTGACCTCACGGAAGATCCCGGACAGCCACCACATGTCCTGGTCCTCGACGTAACTGCCCGCCGACCACTGGTGCACCCGCACCGCGATCCGGATCTCCTGGCCCGGAGCAACCAGCTCGGTCAGGTCGAACTCGGTCGGCAACCGGCTGCCCGACGACCAGCCGACCGGATTCCCGTCCACGACCACCGCGAACCGCGAGTCGACGCCCTCGAACCGGAGCACGATCCGCGCCCCGGCCCAGTCCGCCGGCACCGTCACCGAGCGGACGTAGTCCCCGGTCGGGTTGTCGGTCGGCACGAACGGCGGCTCCAGCGGGAACGGATAGACCACATTCGTGTACGCCGGCGCGCCGTACCCGCTCAGCTGCCAGTGGCCCGGGACGGCGATCGTGTCCCAGGAGGAGGTGTCCGGCTCCTTCAGGTCGTCCGGCGCCTCCGCGACACTCGGCGACAACCGGAACCGCCACTCGCCGGACAGCGGGATCCGGCCGGAATCGTCATCCAGCCAGGCCCGCGCCGGCAGCGTCCCAGCCCCGGGGGCGAAGTCTTCGACGTAACTGTGGTCATAGGTCACGGACATCGAGCCTAAGGCTGTTCTGGTCACAAATCCACATCGATGAACAGATATGGACACTCTTTTGGTGGGGGTTGTACGCCGACCCACGCGGCCCCTCCGTCGCCATTCGCATGCTGTGGCAGGCGCAGGGCCTGGCGGTGGGCGTGGTGGGTCTAGCTAGCGCCGCGTTAGTAGCCGCCCTCGCGGTTTTCCCAGCCGTCTTCGACCAGCTGTTGTATCGCCGGGTGTTCGCGGGCGTGCTTCTCGGGCTTCGGGGCGAGGCGGTTCCACGGGATCCGGCTCGTGCGGATGGCTCGCCACAGCACGAGCCACAGGATCGTCCACAGGACCGGGAGAACGAGCTGCCATTCGTCGGCCCAGGCTTCGCCGCCGAGTCTGCTGGCGGTCCAAGCCAGGAGCATGAGGCCGGTGACCGCGGCCGAGGCGATCAGGACGTACTTGACCACCTTGTCGATCTCGTGGCCGATTCGGCAGCGGCGGCAGCGGGGGACGTCGACCCAGGTGGCTTTCCACTCTCGGCGGAGGCCGAGGAACTGGTCCTCGGGGTCGCGGTGGACGCCGGTTCGGGCTTGGTGGCCGGGCGTTGCCTGGTCGCCGCAGAACCAGCAGGCCGATGGGGTCATTCGGTCAGCCTAGTCAGCGAGGGTTCTGCTCCGGGGCGCTTATGATCCGAGGGTGTCGACTCCGGTGCTCGCCACGAAGCTGTTCGCGCCGGCCCGCCGCCGGCAACTGGTCGCGCGCCCCCGGCTGGTCGCGCTGGTCGACGAGACGCTCGATCCGCACCAGCGGCTGACGCTCGTTTCCGCGCCGGCCGGGTTCGGGAAGACCACGCTGCTGGCCGATTGGCTCGCGGGACTCGACCAGCGGCGACCCGAGGCCCGGGTCGGGTGGGTCTCGCTCGACGACGGTGACAACGACCTGACGCGCCTGCTGGCCCATGTGATCGCCGCGCTCGGGTCTGTCGGTCTCGACGTGGCCCCGCAGACTTCGACCGACCTGGCCGCGTTGGTCAACGACGTCACTCGGGCGGTGGAGGACCCTCCCGGGCAGCAATGGGTACTCGTCCTCGACGACTATCACGTCATCGCGGCGGCCGAGGTTCACGAGGCGGTCGGGTTCCTCCTCGACCACCTGCCCGACCAGGTGCACCTGCTGATGACCACCCGCTCCGATCCGCCGCTGCCGCTCGCTCGGCTGCGGACCCGCGGCCAGCTCACCGAGGTACGCGCTGCTGACCTCCGGTTCACTCCGGATGAGGCCGAGCAGTTCTTCACGCGGGCGATGGGCCTGGATCTCACCACCGACGACGTGCACGCGCTCGAACAGCGCACCGAGGGATGGGCGGCTGGCCTCCAACTCGCCGCGCTCTCGCTGCGCGGCCTCCCGCAACGTGGTGAGGTCGCCCGCTTCATCGATGCGTTCACCGGCAGCAACCGGTTCGTCATCGACTACCTCGTCGACGAAGTGCTCGCGCAGCAGACCGACAGCGTCCACGACTTCCTCCTGCGGACCGCGGTCCTCGACAAGCTCACCGGTGCCCTCTGCGACGCCCTCACCGGCCGTACCGATGGCGGACGGACTCTGGCCGCGTTGGAGGGCAGCAACCTCTTCCTCGTACCGCTGGACGACCAGCGGACCTGGTACCGCTATCACCACCTCTTCGCCGACGTACTCCGCGTCCGCCTACTCGCCCAGCACCCCGACCAGCCGCGGCAGCTGCACCGACGCGCCAGCGACTGGTACTCCGCGCACTGCTACGCCGAGGACGCTGTGCGGCACGCGTTCGAGGCGGAGGACTTCGAGCGCGCGGGGTACCTGGTGGAGCAGGCAATCCCCACCGTGCGCCGGAATCGGCAGGACGTCCTCATGCTGACCTGGTTGAGCGCTTTGCCTGACCCCGTCCGGCGGCGCAGTCCGGTGCTCAGCGCGTTCTCCGGGTGGTCGCTGCTGATGACCGGTGATCTCGACGGTGCCGACGCCAGGCTCGACGACGCCGAAGCCGCGCTGGAAGCCGGTGCTCGCGACCAGGCGATCAGGGCAGCGTGGGCGGATACGGAGGACCTGCGTACCGCTCCCGCGACAATCGCGGTCTTCCGTGCAGCACTGGCCCAAGCACGGCGCGACGTCCCCGGCACCGTCCGCCATGCGCGGAGTGCACTCGACCAGGCTGGACCGGACGACCACTTCATCCGCGGTGCAGGGTTCGGGCTCCTCGGTCTGGCTGCGTGGGCGGCTGGTGATGTCCGAGAAGGGCTGTCCACGTTCGGCCAAGCAGTGCGCGCCCTGCATGCCGCGGGGAACCTGGTGGACGAACTGGACACCACCGTCGTCCTCGCCGACATGTGGGTCACCGCCGGTCGACCCAGCCGCGCCCGTCGTCTCCACGAACAAGCACTGCAGTCGGCGACGAGCAACGGCGAGCCGTATCCGCGGGCCACGGCGGATCTGCACGTCGGACTGGCCGAGCTCGACCGCGAACTCGGTGAGCTGGCCGACGCCGAGGACCACCTGGAGACCGCCCGGGTACTCCGTGAGCGCAGCTCTATCACCGAGAACCGGTACCGGTGGTACGTCGTGAGCGCCCAAGTACGCGCTGCCGTTGGGGACTACGCGAGCGCGGTACGGCTGCTAGACGAGGGCGAACCGCTGTACCGACGTGGGTTCTACCCCGAACTCCGTCCGATCGCGGCGACCAGGGCACGGTTCCACATCGTCGATGGTTCCCTGGAAGCGGCGACAGCGTGGGCCGACGACAGAGGGCTCACGGTGGACGACGAGCCCGACTACCTGCACGAGTACGAGCACCTGACGCTCGTACGCCTGCTGCTTGCCTCTGGTCGTCCGGAGCTGTCTTCCGTGCTGACGTTGCTCGAACGGCTTCACACGGCGGCCGTCGACGCAGCACGGGACGGCAGTGTGCTCGAGATCCGGGTACTGCAGGCCCTTGCTCACCACGGCTCCGGTGATCTGCCCGCTGCGCTTGCCGTACTCGGTCGAGCCCTTGCCGAAGCACCGGAGCCGGACAGCTACGTACGGCTGTACCTGGACGAGGGCGAACCGATGCTGGCGTTGCTGCGCGACGCAGCCGCAGTCCGCGAGCCCGACGAATACGGCGAGGTCGCGCGGACGTACGCACGCAAACTCCTCGACCGGGTGGACGCGCCCTCCTCGGTACCGACGCAGCAGCCTCTGGTCGATCCGTTGAGTCAGCGGGAGTTGGAGGTGCTCCGGTTGCTCGACAGTGAGCTGACCGGGCCGGAGATCGCCCGCCGGCTGTACGTCTCGGTCAACACCCTGCGCACGCACACCAAGCGCATCTTCACCAAGCTCGACGTCAATACCCGCACCGCCGCCGTACGCCGTGCCCGCGAGCACGGACTGCTCTGAATCACATCATCTGGTGACGCCCGCTCACCAAGTCGCTGCCTACGTTCCAGGTATTCCCGGGGGAACCGCCTCGGACCGAGCGGAGGAACCAGCCATGACCATCACGCCCACCACACTCAGCCGGGCCGCCGGCCTCGCCGCGGTCGCCGCCGGACTGCTCTTCATCAGCGTGCAGATCAACCACCCGCACATGGTGGTCAGCTCGGTCAGCACGACCGAATGGGTCATCCGGAACTCGATGAAGGTGCTGATGGCCGCCCTCGCCCTCGCCGGCATCACCGGGATGTACCTGCGCCAGGTGCGGCAGACCGGCGTCCTCGGGCTGCTCGGCTATCTCCTGTTCAGCGCCGGCTACCTCGTCATCCTCAGCATCGCCTTCGTCGGCGCGTACGTCCTCCCGACCGTCGCGGAAACCGCCCCCGGCTACGTCAGCGACTTCCTCGCCTTCGCGTCGGAGGGCACCACCCAGGGCGACATCGGCCCGATGCAGACCGCGGTCCAGGTCTCCGGCTTCACCTACCTGGCCGGCGGCCTCGTCTTCGGCATCGCCCTCTACCGTGCCGGCGTACTCGCCCGCTGGGCCGCCTTGCTCCTCGCCTTCGCGTCCGTAGCGACCCTGGCGATGCCGCTGCTGCCGCACATGGCGGACCGCGTGCTCGCGTACCCCAACAGCATCGCCATGATCGGCCTCGGCCTCTCCCTCTGGCGTTCGACGCACATCAGCGCCCCGCAGCCGATCACTTCCCCCGCCGTCACCACAGCGAGCGCCGAATGACCACGTCGGCCAGCGCGCATCGGCCGGGATCGAGCTGGGGAGTACCGGCCGCCCTGGTGCTCCTCAGCATCATCCCGCTCGTCTCCGGAACCCTCCGCCTGATCGAGCTCGCCGGCGGCCCGCAGACCCTCCCGACCAACCCCCGCGTCGACGCATCGCCGATCCCCGTAGTCGTCCACGTCCTCGGCGCAGCGTTCTACGCACTCGGTGGAGCCCTTCAGTTCTCCGCCCGCCTGCGCCGTCGCCACCCCGCGTGGCACCGAAGGGCTGGCCGGGTACTGGTTCCCGCAGGACTGTTCGTTGCGCTCTCCGGCTTGTGGATGACGCTGTTCTACACCGGCGCACCCGGCGGCGACCTCCTCTGGGCAGTCCGGCTCGTGGTCAGCACTGCGACCGCGGCCGACCTCGTCCTCGGCTTCGCGGCCATCCGTCGCCGCGACATCCCCGCCCACCGAGCCTGGATGATCCGGGCGTACGCCCTCGCCCTCGGCGCCGGCACCCAGGTCCTCACCCAGGGGATCGGCGAAGCCGTCCTGGGCACGAGCGAGCTGAGCACCGCCGTCTCCGTCAGCTCAGGCTGGCTCATCAACGCCGCAGTAGCCGAGTGGATCATCCGCCGCCCGAAACCTCGCCGCACCACCCAGACCCGTACAGCAGAGGCAACCCCGCAATGAACCCCCCGGCCCACTACGAACTCACCGTCCAAGGCCACCTCGACGACCACTGGTCGACCTGGTTCGAAGGCCTCACCCTCACCAAAGAACCCGACGGCACCACAACCCTGCGAGGCGAGGTAGCCGACCAAGCCGAACTCCACGGGCTGTTGGGAAAGATCCGCGACCTCGGCGCGACGCTGGTGTCCGTACGGGCCGTTTGAGGTACGCCCGGGGTGATGATCGCGGCTACTCCGGTGCTGCTCGCCTCTGCCTGGCTGAGGCGAGCGCGCCGCCGGGGAGCTAGCTAGCGGACGTCGTCGAGAAGGTCGACCGCCTCGTGCATCCCGTACGTGTCTCGCAGGGTCGTGAGGAAGCCGTCAACCGTGATCGGAGGACGCTGACGGCGCTCGGTCAGACGGACAACCGCCTTCAAAGCCCGTTGTGGCGACACGGCCACGGTGTTCGCAGCGAACTCGCCAGGCAGCTGAATCTCAATTCCGTAAGGGATCTTGGCCGGTGGAAAGTCCTTCAGGTTGACCGTCACGATGGCACCGGCATGCCCCGCGACGGCTGCCGCGACCACGTGTTCGTCATCGGGATCGGGCAGTCCGAAGGTCCCGTCGTGGGGTTGCCAGTTCCGTACCTCGGCATCGTCGAAGTGCGTGCGCATCTGCTCGATGAGGTACGCGGCCCGCCGTTCTGCCTCAGCCCGGGCGAACCCCCGGTCTTCCGCGAGCTTCTCGATCTCATGATGGAAGAGCTCGTCCAGGATCGCGCTGCTCCACAGAGGCCGGTAGAGATTCTCGACGGCGAGACTGAGCAGGAAGTCCCGTTGGCGGCTGGGCCAGAGGACGCAGGTATCGAGAAGCGCAGCGAACACGCCTCGATACTCTCAGAGACCGTCGCGGCGTCGTTGCTCAGCGCGCTGCTTGCGGATCCGCTTGAGTCGGTCGCTCACGGCCGCTGGATCCTGGTCGTCGATCTCGTCGTCCGCAGTGTCCGCGATCGCATCGTACTGCCGCCGCCGGCGGGCTTCGCGGTAGGCCAGCAGATCCTTCAGCAGGATCTTCCGGCGCGTCCCCACCCGCTCGTAGGGAAGGTCGCCGGAGTCGGTCAATCGCACCACCGTGGGCCGGCTGACACCGAGCAGATCCGCAGCCTGTTGGGTCGTCAGCTTCGGCATCGTCGGCGAGATCGTGACTGCCTTGCCCACGCTCAGCGCCGCGACCGCCTGCACCAGCACCTGGTGCAGCGACTCGGGGAGCTCGATCTGGTCATGCTCATCAGCGCCCACCAGGAAGTAGCGAGGCGTCGGGCGCTCGCCCATCTTGTCCTCGTGGGCCTCGAGGAAGCTGGCGACCGTCGCCAACTGCTCTTGCTCGTCGGGCAGATAGGTCTGCGGCTCGAGAAGCTCAGCAGCCATGACGACCTCCAGTGAACGAACGTTACGCAACGACCTTCGAAACGTTCGAATATGGTCGCACAGGTCGCGAGCCCGAACAAGGCCGTCAGAACGCAGCGGCAGCGCATTCACACGGCAGTGGCCGTCTGCCTGCGACGCACAGCTGACAGAACCCTGCAGGCCGCGTAGGCGGGGCACCTCCCCGCCACGCAAGATCAGCCCGCGCAGTCCTTGCAGACTCCCACCAGCGCCACCTGCTCGGGCGCCAACCGGAAGCCCAGGTCCCGCTGCACCCGCTTCCGCGCCGGATCCAGGATGTCCCCCGGCACGTCGACAACGACCCCACACTCCGAGCACCGCAGATGCAGGTGCCGAGCCACCAGATCCCCCGACAGGTGGTACGTCGTCCCCGCCCGCCCGAGGTGCACGTGGGTCACCAGCCCGAACTCGCCAAGAGCATCGAGCGCCCGATAGACCGTCGCGCGGTGGATGCCCGGGCGGAGTTCCTCGGCGCGTTCGCCGATTTGCTCCGCGCTCAGGTGTTCCTCGGTGCCGGCCAGGACCTCGACCACCGCGAGCCGGGCCGGGGTGACCCTTTCACCGAGCTCGCGGAGGCGCTTCGCGGTGACCTCGGTCGGGTCGTTCGCCGTTGTCGCCATAGCTCAGTCTGACCTACCTCAGGACTTCTTCGCGGCGGCCTTCTTGGTCGACTTCTTGGCCGTCGTCTTCTTGGCGGCGGTCTTCTTCGTGGTGGTCTTCTTCGCTGCGGTCTTCTTGGCCGCCGACTTCTTGGCGGTCTTCTTCACCGGACCCCGGGCACGCTTGTCGGCCAGGAGTTCCGCGGCACGCAGCAGCGAGATCGACTCGACCGAGTCGTCCTTGCGCAGGGTCGCGTTGGTCTCCCCGTCGGTGACGTACGGACCGAAGCGGCCCTCCTTCACCACGACCGGCTTGCCCGACTCCGGGTCCTCGCCGAGCTCCTTCAGCGGCGGCGCCGCGGCCCGGCGGCCGCGCTGCTTGGGCTCGCTGTAGATCTTCAGCGCCTCGTCGAGGGTGATGTCGAAGATCTGGTCCTCGGTCTGCAGCGACCGCGAGTCCGAACCCTTCTTCAGGTACGGCCCGTACCGCCCGTTCTGCGCGGTGATCTCCTCGTCGGACTCCGGGTCCTTGCCGACGACCCGCGGCAGCGACAGCAGCTTGAGCGCGTCGTCCAGCGTGACCGTGTCCAGCTCCATCGACTTGAACAGCGAGCCGGTCCGCGGCTTGGCCGACTTCGGCGCGTCGTCCGGCAGCACCTCGGTCACGTACGGACCGAAGCGGCCCGCCTTCGCGACCACCTTGAGCCCGGTGTCCGGGGTGGTCCCGAGCTCGTGCTCGACCCCGGCCGGCTGGCTGAGCAGTTCGCGCGCCTTGTCGACGGTGAGCTCGTCCGGCGGCAGGTCCTCGGGCACGTTCGCGCGGGTCTCGTCCGGACCCTCGACGTACGGGCCGTAGCGGCCGACCCGGACCACGATGCCGCTGTCCGGTGGCCCGACCGGGAACGTGGACATCTCCCGGGCGTCGATGTCGCCGAGGTCGCTGACCATCGACTGCAGACCCTCGAGCTGCTCGTCGCCGAAGTAGAACCGGCCGAGCACGCCCTCGCGTCGCTGGTTGCCGGCCGCGACGTCGTCGAGCACGTCCTCCATGGTCGCGGTGAACGCGTAGTCGACCAGCCGGGTGAAGTGCTCCTCCAGCAGCCGGACGACGGCAAACGCGAGCCAGGCCGGCACCAGCGCGGTGCCCTTCTTGTAGACGTAGCCGCGGGCCTGGATCGTGCCGATGATCGACGCGTACGTCGACGGCCGGCCGATCTCGCGCTCTTCCAGCTCGCGGATCAGCGTGGCCTCGGTGTACCGGGCCGGCGGCTTGGTCTCGTGCCCGGAGGCGAGCACCTCGACCGCGGGGAGCACGTCGCCCTCGGCCACGTCGGGCAGCCGGGTCTCCTGGTCGTCGGTGCTGCTGGACGGGTCGTCCGCGCCCTCGACGTACGCCTTCAGGAAGCCGTGGAAGGTGATCACCCGGCCGGACGAGGTGAACTCGACCTGCTCGCCGGTCGACGCGGTGGCGTCGATCCGGATCGACACGCTGCGCCCTTCGGCGTCCTTCATCTGGGACGCGATCGTGCGCATCCAGATCAGCTCGTACAGCCGGAACTCGGCGCCGCTCAACCCGGTCTGCGCCGGCGTCTGGAACACCTCACCGGCCGGCCGGATCGCCTCGTGCGCCTCCTGCGCGTTCTTCACCTTCGAGGTGTAGACGCGCGGCTTGTCCGGCAGGTACGACGCGCCGTACAACTCGCGGACCTGGGCCCGGGCCGCGGTGATCGCGGTGTCGGACAGCGTGACCGAGTCGGTCCGCATATAGGTGATGTTGCCGTTCTCGTACAGCCGCTGCGCGATCTGCATCGTCTGCGAGGCGGACATGCCGAGCTTGCGGCCGGCCTCCTGCTGCAGCGTCGTGGTCCGGAACGGCGCGTACGGCTTGCGCGTGTACGGCTTGGACTCGATCGACCGGACGCTGAACTGCGAGTCCCGCAACGCGGCGGCGAGCGCGGTCGCGGTCTCCTCGTTCAGGTGGACCGTGTTCGCGCCCTTCAGCTCGCCGGTCGCGGCGAAGTCGCGGCCCTGCGCCACCCGTCGGCCGTCCACCGAGACCAGCCGGGACGGGAACTGCCGGGGCGTCCGGCCCTCACCCGCGTCGAGGGTCGCGTCCAGGTCCCAGTACGACGCGCTGCGGAACGCGATCCGCTCGCGCTCACGGTCGACCACCATCCGGATCGCGACCGACTGCACCCGGCCCGCCGACAGCTTCGGCATGACCTTCTTCCACAGCACCGGCGAGACCTCGTAGCCGTACAGCCGGTCCAGGATCCGCCGGGCCTCCTGGGCGTCGACGAGCGCGTCGTTGATGTCCCGCGCGCTGCCGACCGCGTCCTGGATCGCCTTCGGGGTGATCTCGTGGAAGACCATCCGCTTGACCGGGACCTTCGGCTTCAGCTCGTCGAGCAGGTGCCACGCGATGGCCTCGCCCTCGCGGTCCTCGTCTGTCGCCAGGTAGAGCTCGTCGGCTTCCTTCAGCAGGTCCTTGAGCTTACGGATCTGCTGCTTCTTGTCCGCCGGTACGACGTACAGCGGGTCGAAGTGGTCGTCGATGTTCACGCCGAGCCGTGCCCATGGCAGGCCCTTGTACTTCGCCGGGATCTCGTCGGCCCCCTTCGGCAGGTCCCGGATGTGGCCGAAGCTCGACTCCACCACGTACCCGGACCCCAGGAAACCGGCGATCATCCGCGCCTTCTTCGGCGACTCGACGATCACCAGCCGGCGCCCGGTCGTCGTGGACGTCCCGGACGATGTCTTGGTCCCTGCTGCCCCTGCCACTGCGCTCCTTGCTGTCTACGCCCTCTTCACCCGCACCAACGCCTGCGGCCGGACCGCTGTTCCCCCGACAGCACCGACCTGCCCGAGGACAGAGTACGGCCGACAGCAACGCATTTCTCAACGCACGGTAACCGGTCACGGCGGGTTCAACCGTCATCGGGTGACGGAAAGCACCCGCAAAACCGGGCTGAAGAACCTCTTACCACGCCCGCGCGCCCGGGCGACACACCCGGGCGCGAGGCAACGTCCGCATTTCGAGACCGAGCGGTTCAGCGCGTGAACTCGACCTCCGGGTACCGGGGCGAGCCGTGCCGCAGGATCGGCTGCGGCACCCCCCGGAGGAATTGGCCGAAGTACGCACCGAGGTACGCCCGCTGGGCCCGGACGCCGCCGGCCGGGTCGACCGTCCCGAGCAGTTCGGTCACCTTCTCCGGCGGAACACCGAACTCCTCAGCGATCGCGGGCACCGAGAACTGGTAGTCGGCGAACGAGCCGTGCGTCCCGTTGGGGATGCCGAGGTCTAGCTTCCAGCCGCGCTGGTGCTGCCAGAAACTGGTCCAGGACGGATCGTTCAGCGGCGACCCCGGCTGCGGCTTGTGCGAGTGACCCTGCGCCCCGAAGAGCAGGAACGGCCGGTCCAGCCCCCGTTTCGCGGACTCGCTGAGCTCACCTTCGGGGAACCCGAACTGCATCGTGCCGTCGAAGTTGACGCCCGCGTCGATCCGCCGGTCGACCAGCATCGTCTCGGCCGCCGCGAACCCGCCCGCGCTGTACCCGAACATCCCGGTCCGGCGCAGGTCGAGCGCGCGGTCCAGGCCCTTCGGCAACGGCCGGTGATCCGCGTCCGGGTTCCGGCCGCCGGCCAGCCGATCGAGGCTGTCGAGCAGGAACCGGGTATCCGCGACCCGAACGCCCATCGCCTTCTTCAGCGCGTCCTGCGTCACCGTGACGGGCGCGACCCGGCCGCCCGGGAACTCCACCGGATGCCGCCCGAGCGCGGGCGCCCCGGATCGCGCGTGCGTCGCGGTACCGGCGTAGTCGACCGCTCCGGCCGGAAGACCGAGGAAGGTGGTGAGCTCGTCGGCCAACGGCGCGGCCACCTTCGCCGGGGCGTACGGGGCCGTCGGTCCGATCGGCAGCGCCGGGTACCAGACGCTCGCCATCACCGCCCGCGCCGACCCCGAACCCCACGGGTCCTTCCGGTTCTTGTCGACCAGGTGCAGCTCGGTGGTACCGATCGGGTACGGCCCCGACGGCGCGGGCAACTCCAGCCGGTACGCCGAGGCGGTGGTGGTCGCGGCATCGGCGGGAGAGGCAGCGTGGACGGTTTGGGGACGGCGGCCGACCCTGACCGCTGCGAGATCCGACCCTGATCAGCCGGCGAACCGGACCTCGGGGAAGCGCGTCGATTCCTGCCGCAGCAACGACTGGGGCCGCTTCCGGATCGCCTGGTCGAAGAAGGCCGTCAGGTACGTCCGCTGAACCAGCACGCTGCGGTCCGGATCGACCCGGCCGACGATCCGGTTGACGAGCAACGGCGCCGCCTCGCCCTCGCCGAAGATCGCCCGCATCGCCTGCGGGAAGATCACCTGGTGGTCGGAGAAGGCCTGGTGTTCCGATGCCGGGAGCAACAGATCCCGCTTCCAGCCGCGCTGCGCCTGCCAGAACGCCGGCCACGACGCGTCGTAGAAATCCTTGTCCGGATCGGTCCGCTGATTGGTGTCCGAACCGAACAGCAGGAACGGCCGGTCCAGACCGCGCTTCGCGACCTCGCCGAGCGGCCCCTCGGACAGGTTGTACTGCAGCATCCCGTCCAGGTTGGCGCCGGCCGCGATCCGCCGATCGGCCAGCATCGTCTCGGCCGTCGTGAACCCACCCGCCGAGAAGCCGAACATCCCCACCTTCCGCAGATCCAGCGCCGCCCCCAGCCCGGCCGGCAGGCGCCGCTCGTCGACATCGGGATTCGCGCCGCCCGCGAACTTGGTGAGCTGATCGAGCACGAACCGCGCATCGGCCACCCTCGTCTTCACCGCCCGCTTGTACGCCGACGCGTCCGGCTCGCGCGTGATCCCGGGAACGAACCGCCCATCGGGGAACTCGACCGGGCTCTCGTGGGTGTGGTCCATCGCGACCACCGCGTACCCCTGGCTGGCCAGCTCCTCGACCAGCACCGTGTTCTGGAACCGGCTGTACGGATACCCCGGCGAGAACAGCACCACCGGGAACCGCCCGTACTGCGGGGCCGCCCCGATCCGCGAGTGCGTCATCGTCGCGGCGAAGTCGAACGTGCCGGCCGGCAGGTCGAACGCCTCCGACAACGGCGCGTCCACGAACTCGGCGGTCCGCGGCGGCAGGTACTTCGCGATCGGGCCGTCCGCGCCGACCCGGGCCGGGTACCAGACGCTGACCATCAACTCGCGCTGCCCGCCCGGGGCCGTCGAGTCAGTTCGGGCTGGATCGGCAAGGTGCAGATCCACGACGCCCACCGAGCGCCGGCCGGTCGGCTCCGGCAGGTTGAACGTGAGTGGCTCGATCGCCCTCGCCGCCCCGGAGATCCCGGGTTCGGCCGCGGAGGCGGTCACCGGACCCGACAGAAGAGCACCTGCTGTCAGCGCCGCGACGAGAACACGGCCGACCCGTTGGTTCGTCATGCGCCTCATCGTCACCGGCCAGTCGCACCGTGCGATGGCGACGGCGTACCAACTTCATGACGGCGAGCTAGTGACAACGCCGGAGCCGGTGAGCTATCAATGGCCCACCTTGTTCATAGTTGCGTGAAGTGAGGCACTAGTGAGCATCTTTGCCCGCCTTAAACGTTCAGTCCTCCTGACCGGGACCGCCCTCGCTCTGGTCGGCGGGACCCTGGTCGCCACCACCGGCGGTCCAGCCGCCGCCCAGCCCGCGGCCGTCGCTCAGCCCGTGGCCGGCGCAACCTTGCTGGGCGTCGTGACCGACTTCGCCGCCGACTCGTCGACGTACACACTCACCGCCGGAGCCGCGAAGGTGCGGGTGGTGTTCCTGAAGGACGACGTGTTCCGGCTCTGGCTCGCGCCGGACGGACAGTTCACCGATCCCGCGAACACGCCGCCGACCGACCCATCCGCGCCGGCGTCGAACATCGTCACCAAGACCGACTACGGGACACCGAAGACCTCGTGGAGGGACCGCGGCAGCTACTACTCCCTCCGCACCGGCAAGATCGAGGTCCGCGCGAACAAGTCGCCACTGCGCTTCTCCCTGTACCGGGCGGACGGCCGGCAGGTCTGGTCCGAGACGGCACCGCTGTCCTGGACCGACACGTCGGCGAGCCAGTCACTCAGCCGCGGCGCCTCCGAGCAGTACTTCGGTGGCGGCATGCAGAACGGCCGCTTCTCGCACCGGGATCAGACGATCAAGGTCTCCCGGGACTTCAACTGGGAGGACGGCGGCAACCCGAACGCCTCGCCGTACTACATGAGCACCGCGGGGTACGGCGTCCTGCGCCACACGTTCAGCCCGGGCAGCTACTCGTTCACCGACCCCGTCGTCGCCACCCACGACGAGAAGCGGTTCGACGCGTACTACTTCGTCGGCGACCTGAAGACGTCGCTCGACCGGTACACCGAGCTGACCGGCCGGCCGTTCATGCCACCGATCTACGGGCTCGAGTACGGCGACTCGGACTGCTACAACCGCGGCCACTACGCCAAGGACCCGGACACCAGCAACGACTGGAAGGTCCACCCGGACAAGGTGACCACGCTGGACGCGGTCAAGGTCGCCCAGAAGTTTCGGGACGAGGACATGCCCGGCGGCTGGATGCTGGTCAACGACGACTACGGCTGCGGCTACTCCGACAGCACCGAGTTCGAACAGGTCGACGGTGCCTGGTGGGGCAAGCGGGAGATCCCGCCGCTCAAGCAGACCGGTGACGAGCTTCGCAAGCGCAACATCGAGATGGGCCTGTGGACCCAGTCCTCGCTGGACCGCCAACCGGCCGAGGTGGGCGAGGCCGGCGTGCGCGTACGCAAGTTGGACGTCGCGTGGGTCGGCCCCGGATACCGGTACGCGCTCAGCGCCTGCGACACCGCGCACAGCGGGATCGAGCAGTACAGCAACGCCCGCGGGTTCGCGTGGATGGTCGAAGGCTGGGCCGGCGCGCAACGGTGTGCGGTGCAGTGGACCGGTGACCACAGCGGCTCGCTGGACGCGATCAAGTGGCAGATCCCCGCAATCACCGGCTCCGGCAACTCGGGTATCGCGTACAGCGCCGGCGACGTGGACGGCATCTTCGGCGGCTCCCCGACGAGCTACACGCGGGACCTGCAGTGGAAGGTGTTCAACCCCGCGTTCATGACGATGTCCGGCTGGGCCACCCCGGCGTACAAGCACCCGTGGACCTACGGCGAGCCGTACACCGCGATCAACCGCAAGTACCTCAAGCTGCGCGAACGGCTGCTCCCGTACTTCTACTCGTACGCCGCGGAGGCCCATCGCACCGGGGCGCCGCTGAACCGGTCACTCGTCCTCGAGTACCCGGACGACCCGAAGACCTGGGACGACTCCACCAAGTACGAGTTCCTGGCCGGCAAGGAGTTCCTGGTCGCGCCGATGTGGGGCGCCGACGAGGTGAAGAACGGGATCTACCTGCCGAAGGGCCGCTGGATCGACTACTGGACCGGCAAGGTGTACCAGGGCCCGACCACGGTCAACGGGTACCACGCCCCGCTCGGCACGCTGCCCTTGTTCGTCAAGGCGGGCGCGGTGGTCCCGATGTGGAAGAGCGGCATCAACGCGGCCGCCGAGCAGGGCTTCGGTGACCGGCTCACCGTCGACGTGTACCCCGAGGGCCGCTCGTCGTTCAGCCTGTACGAGGACGACCGGGTCACCCGGGACTACAAGCAGGCGAAATCGGCCACGCAGAAGTTCGAGGTCGAGGCGCCGATCGCCGGTCGTGGTGACATCGCCGTGAAGGTCGGCGCGAGCCGTGGTTCGTACACGGGCAAGCCGGCCACCCGCCCGTACGAGCTGACCGTGCACACCGGGACCACGCCCCGCGAGGTGACCCAGGACGGCCGCAAACTCACCAAGCTGGCCAGCTTGAACGCGTACCTCGCGGCCACGTCCGGCTGGTACTACGAGAACGGCGTGGTGCTGGTGAGGACCACCGCGATCTCTACGTCCCACGACGCCGTGATCCGGCTGGCGGACACCACCTCCGTCGGTGGCGGCAAGGCGGTGCTCGACACGTTCGGCACTCCCGAACTCGGCACGCCGTCGCTGTGGAACGCACCCGGCCAGGCCACCGAGGTCACCGCCGGCTTCCGCAACGGCGGCACGTCGACGATGCGCGACGTGCGGTTGTCGCTCGACCTGCCCGACGGGTGGACCGCGACCGGGACCAGCACGTTCGCGAAGGTCGAGCCGGGCCAGTCGGTCAGCGCCAAGGTGCAGGTGACGCCGGACGCCTCGGTGAAGCCGGCGAGCTTCACCTTGACGTTGAACGCGGCGTACCAGGTCGGGGCGAGTCGCCTCACGAACAGCGCGGTCGCCACGGCACAGTTGCCTTACGCCTCGTTGTCGCAGGCGGCGAACGTCGTCGGGATCAGCGACGCGGCGACCTATGCCCAAGGCAACTTCGACGGGTCGGGCAACAGCTTCAACGGCGAGGCGCTGGCCGCGGCCGGGTACACCCCGGGCGCCGAGGTGACCGTGCAGGGTGCCGAGTTCACCTGGCCGACGGGAGCTCCTGGCACCCCGAACCTGGTGAAGAACCAGTCGGCCCCGATCCTGGTCTCCGGCACCGGTTCGCATCTGGCCCTGCTCGGTGCGGGGGCCGGCCTGAATGCGAAGGGCTCGGTCACGATCATCTACACCGACGGGTCCGAGTCGCAGGCTCCGTTCCAGTTGCCGAACTGGTGCTGCCAGGACCCGGCCACCGGCGGAGCCAAGACAGCGGTGTCCGTGAAGGGCCGCTACACCGCGGCAGGACTGGCGAACACCACGACGGACTACCGGGTCTTCTACACCGCTGTACAACTGGATCCGGGCAAGACGGTGAAGGCGATCAAGCTGCCCGGCGGCGGACTCGGCTTCTTCGCGGCGACGCTCGCGGACAAGCCCTTGCCTCCGGCACCGACCGGGCAGCCGTGGGTGAGTGACCTGGAGTGGATCGACGCGAGCAACGGCTGGGGCCCGGTCGAACGGGACCGCAGCAACGGCGAGGACGGGGCGGCCGACGGAGCACCGATCACGCTCGACGGCACCCAGTACGCGAAGGGCCTCGGGACACACGCGGCGTCCTCGGTGAGTGTGCGGCTGGGCGGCAACTGCTCGGCCTTCACCGCCGAGGTCGGGGTCGACGACGAAGTCGATGACCGAGGCAAGGTCAGCTTCAAGGTGGCGGTCGACGGTGTGGTGAAGTACACATCCGATCTGCTCACCGGAACCTCGCCCACCGTGCCGGTCGCGGTCGACGTGACCGGCGGCCAAACCCTGACGCTGCAGGTGACCGACGCCGGCGACGGCGTCACCAGCGACCACGCGGACTGGGCGGACGCGCGCCTGACCTGCAAGGACGCATGAGGTCTGGTGCTCGGGCCCGCGAGGGTGGGCCCGAGCACCCGTTTGAAGCAACGGATCGCACCTCTCGCGGCACCGAGCGCATCCGACTTTCGGCTGGACTTTCCCTGACCGCGCCCCCGAGATCACCCAGTCCCGACCCAGGGACGTGAACAGGTGAGTTCCGGTGGCATCGCGCCCCTCTGCCGTGACACTCTCTGACTCGGTACGGCCGTGGCCCCCTCCCATGGTGGTGCCAACGCCACCATCGACGTGGTGCCAACACCATCAGTTCTGGTCTCCGATCGGGCTAGTTTCGAATCAGACGAAAGCCGTCGGGGGCATCTGGGTCAGAGAGGGCGCGAGGGGATCATGGTTGCGACATACCTGAAGAAATGGGTCGGCAGCCGGTTACTGAACAGGACCACCCGTAAAGGTGGTCTGGATCTGTCGAAGATGCGGATGTTTCCGCGTCAGGTTTCGATGCCGTTGCGGCGCACCGGCCTGGATCCGGTGCCGGAGCTCGGACAGGTTCGTGAGACCGAGCCGGTGCACAAACTGGCCCACTTGTTCGGGCTCAACGTCTGGGTGGTCAGCGGCCACGCCGAGGCCAAGGCGGTCCTCGCCGACACCACGAACTTCAGCAACGACATCCGGCCGCTGGTCGGCTCGGACCCGAACAAGCCGTCCGAGGGCATCGGCGGCCTCGGTTTCACCGACCCGCCGGACCACACCCGGTTGCGCAAGCTGCTCACTCCGGAGTTCACCAAGCGCCGGCTGGCCCGGCTGGAACCGGCGATCGAGAAGATCGTCAACGACCAGCTGGACCTGATGGAGGCCAAGGGTCCGGTCGTCGACATCGTCGCCGACTTCGCGTTCAACGTGCCGTTCCTGCTGATCGCCGATCTGCTCGGCGTCGAGGAGTCCGACCGGGACCGCTTTCGCGCCCTCGGCCCGGCCCGGTTCGACCTGTCCGGCGGGGGGATCGGGGTGTTCGGCTCGGCCAGCGAGTCCCGCGACTTCCTGTTCGAGATCGTCGGCAAGCAGCGCAAGGAGCCGGGTGACGGCCTGATCGGCTCGATCATCCGCGAACACGGCGACACCATCGACGACATCGAGCTCGGCGGCCTGGCCGACGGCGTCTTCCTCGGCGGCTACGAGACCTCGGCCAGCATGCTCGCGCTCGGCACGCTGGTGCTGCTCCGCGACCCGGAGAACTTCGCCCGGATCCGCACCGAGCCCGGCGCGGTCGACGCGATCGTGGAGGAGCTGCTGCGGTACCTGACCGTCGTCCAGGTCGCGTTCCCGCGGTTCGCCCGGCACGACCAGGAGCTGTTCGGCCAGCAGGTCAAGAAGGGCGACCTGGTCGCTGTGTCCCTGTCCGGCGCCGACCGCGACAAGTCGGTCTTCGGTCTCGACGCCGAGGACTTCTGGCCCCGCCGTGCCCCGGCCGCGCACCTCGCCTTCGGTCACGGCATGCACCGCTGCGTCGGCGCCGAACTCGCCCGGATGGAGCTCCGTGCGGCGTTCACGGCCCTCGCCCACCGCTTCCCGGATCTCTCCCTCGCCGTCGCCGAGGAGCAGCTCCGCTTCCGCGACTTCTCCATCGTCTACGGCGTCGAGTCCCTCCCGGTCCAGCTCAACGCCCCCGCCCAGACCATCCAAGCGGCCGGCTGACCCACCGGTCCCGGCCGGGCCCGACACCCGGCCGGGACTCCTCGCACCCTGCACCTCCACGGCAAGGGACCAGTTCTCTGCCGCCTCAGGGACCCCGCCTCACGCCACGCTCACGCCACGCCTCATTCCACGCCTCATTCCACGCTTTGCGCCATGCCTGGAGCTGCTGGTGGTCGCGCCGTGTGCTGGTCTCGTTCCGCAAGGTCATCGTCAGGATTTTCGCGACCTCGTGACAGCGAGGGATCACGCGACCACAATGGGCGGTCCACGACCCGGACAGCGGGTGGGGGGAACGACCAGGAGGCCGGCTTCACGATGGGCATGGACGGGGGTGCGCTGACCGCCCGGATCGCCGCGGCGATGACGCTCGCGCAGTCGGGTGGCCACGCCGCCGCGGCCGCCGACCTCGAGGCGATCCGCGCCGACCTCGGCCCCGTCCCCAGCTACGAGCTCGCCGCCGCCGAGTACGTCCGCGGGGTCACCGCCCACCACGCCAGCGACGCCGAGGAGGCCCTCGCCGCGGCCGACTCCTGTATCCAGGTCGCCCGCGCGATCGGCGAACCCGGCTGGGAGGCCAACGCCCTCGCCATCCGGATCATCAACCTCGCCCGCAGCGGCCGCGGTGGCGACGCCGTCAACGACATCGTCGCCGCCGAGAACGCGCTCACCCGGACCGACGACCCCGGCCTGATCGCCTGGGCGCACACCGGCCTCGGCTACGCCTACGACGTGCTCCGCCTGTTCGAGCTCTGCATCCCGCGCTACGAGGTCGCGGTCCACCTCGACGCGGACGTGTTCGACCTGGCCGAGTCCCCCGCGATCGACCGGCTCAACCTCGCCGAGACGTACCTGCGCTGGGCCCACGAGCTCGAGCGCCTCGGCGATCCGTCGAACCAGCAGGCGATCCTCGACCGCCTCGCCTCGGCCGCGCACTGGGCCCGGGAGGGCCGGCGGGTGGTGGTCGACGAGGAGGGCCAGGAGTACTGGCGGTTGAGCGCCCAGCTCTGGCTCGCGGCCGCCGTGACCGACGAGAATCCCGCCGCCGCCGTCGCCGAACTGAAGGACTGCCGCGATCGGATCAGCAAGCTGGGTGAGACCGAACGCCTCGCGCTGGCCGGCTCGTACCTGGCCAGGGCGCTCGCGGCCTGCGGCGACGTCGAAGCAGCCCGGGCCGCCGCGGACCGGGCCACCGACGACCTGATCCCGTTGGCCGATCCCTCGACGCAGATGCTGGTCCTGCAGACGCGCACCGAGCTCGCCGCGAACACCGGTGAGCCGGGAGCCGTTGCAGGGTTGGCGTATGCGCGCTCCGTCGCCCGCGGTTGGTGGAAGGAGCGCCGCCGCGCCCTCAACGCGGTGCGGCACGCCCTGGACGCGCAAGATCTGTCCGCGCGGCACGACGCCGAGTGGCACGCCGCGCGGCAGGATCCGCTGACCGGGATCGGGAACCGGCGCTCGCTGGACGAACGCTTGACCGCGGCCCGCGATTCGCAGCGCGCGGTCACGGTGCTCGCGATCGACGTGGACGACCTCAAGGTCGTCAACGACAGCTACGGGCACGCGGCCGGTGACGAACTGTTGCAGGTAGTGGCAAATCTGCTGGTCGAGCAGGCACGAGTCACCGATGCCGTGGTTCGATCGGGAGGAGACGAGTTCTTCGTCGTGCTGGACCAGCCGGACGCCAAGGGTGGGTACCAGCTGGCGGAGCGGATCCGGGCCGCGGTGGCCGGGATCGCGGCGGGGACTCGCAAGCCGTGGCTGACCCGGCTGAGTCTGAGCCTCGGCTACGCGGCCACCGCGGAAGGGGTGCCGGTGGACCAGTTGATCCGGGTCGCCGACACGCGGCTCTATCAGGACAAGCGCCGGGTCCGGTGACCGCGGCGACAGGGGAGGTGCGGTGCGCGAGACCTCGGGGGTGACCGCGCGGACGGCGGCGGCGATGACGCGAGCGCAGTCGGGCAATCCGGCCGGCGCCGCGGAGGACATCCGCCGCCTGTTGATCGAACTCGGGCCGGACCCGTCACCTGAACGCGCGGCCGCCGAGTACGTGCGCGCCGTCGCGGCCCACCACGGCACCGACGCGGACGAGGCCCTCGATGCGGTCGACGGGTGCATCCGGGTCGCGCGGGCGATCGACGAACCCGGCTGGGAGGCGAACGCGCTCGCGCTGCGCATCGTCACGCTGATCCGCACCGGCGAGGGCGGCGACTCCGTGACCGACCTGGTCGCGGCCGAGAACGCCTTGTCCAGAACGCACGACGTCGGCCTGGCCGGCTGGGCGCACACCGGGCTGGGATACGCGTACGACCTGCTCCGGTTGTTCGAGCTGTGCATCCCGCACTTCGAACAGGCGGCCGCGATCGAGGTCAACCCGCTCCGCCTCGCCGAGGCCCCGGTGATCGACCTGCTCAACCTGGCCGAGTCCAATCTGCGCTGGGCCCAGGAGATGGAGCGGCTCGGCGACACGTCGTACGACGAGCGGATCCAGCACCGCAAGGCGGAGGCGCGGCGTTGGTCGGCGGACGCGATCGAGGTGATCATCCGCGACGACCTGATCGGGTACTGGCCGATCGCGGGCCGGATGTGGCTCGCGGCGAGCAACAGTGACCTGGATCCGGCCGAGGCGGCCGTGGTCCTCAAGGACTGCCGGGACCAGCTGACCAAACTCGGTGACCGCGAACTGGCCGCCATCGCCGGCGCGTACCTGGCCCGGTCGTACGCCGCCCTCGGCCGAACGGACGACGCCCTCGAAGCCGCGGACCGGGCCGGCGCCGACCTGCCGCCGACCTCCGATCCGCCGGTAGAGGCGCTGGTCCGGCACACCGCGGTCCGGGTCATCGCGGACTCCGGCGATCCGGGCGCGACCGCCGGTCTGCAGTACGCGCGAGCCATCACCCGCGGGTGGTGGGCCGAACGCCTTCGCGGCCTGTACGCCGTCCGCAGCGCCCTCGCGACCCACGAACTGTCGATCCGGCACGACGCCGAGTGGCGCGCCGCCCGCGAGGACCCGCTCACCGGCGTCGGCAACCGGCGGGCCCTCGACGAACGGATGACCGCGGCCGCCGACTCCGGCCGCTCCGTCGCCGTGATCGCGATCGACGTGGACAATCTCAAGGTGGTCAACGACAGCCACGGCCACGCCAGCGGCGACGAGGTCCTGCGCCGCGTCGCCCAGTTGCTCACCGAACAGTCCCGCGCCGAGGACATCGTGGTCCGCGCCGGCGGCGACGAGTTCGTCGTGGTCCTCGACAACCCGCACGACCGGGGCGCCCGCGAGCTCGTCGACCGCATCCGCCTCGGCGCCGACCGGATCGCCGCGGCCGCCACCGACCCGTGGTTCCGCACTCTCCGCCTCAGCATCGGCCAGGCCAGCAGCACCGATGGAACTCCCATTCCTGACCTCCTCACCGAAGCCGACGCCAAGATGTACACGGACAAACGCCGCCGCCGAACCAGGCACTGACCGGCCAGGCTCAGTAGTCCAGGAAGCCCTCCTCGACGAGTCGCCGGATCTCCGGGAGGTAGTCGGCGCGCAGATCGTCGCGCTCGAGCAGGACCGCCAGCGCGTCCAGGATCTGCCCGACGCTCAGGTCCCCGTCGCACGCACCGACGAAGCCGGCGAGCACCGTGTCGGCCTGCTCGGCCCGCCGCACCCCGCGTTGCCGCCGCAGCACGATCGTCGCCGGATCCTCGGCGCCTGGTGGTCCCGCGGTCTCCTGCACCACGTCCTCGGCCACGGTCAGGTGCACCCCGTCCAGGTCCGCCGGCATCCCCTCCCGCCGCTCGAACCGGCGTAGTACGTGTGGCCCGATCGGCTGCTCGATCTCGTACGGCCACTCCTCCGCATCCGTGCTCCCGGCCACGTTGTGCACGTTGATCCAGCCCATGCCGATCGCCTCGACCTGCTGATCGTCCAGCCAGCGCACCCATTCGTCGTACCGCCGGGTGTACTCGGGCCGCCCGTGCAGCCCCGCGTCGCGCAACCACAGCTCGACGTACTCGGCCGGATCGAGCTGCTCGCGTTGCACCGCCCAGCTCGAACGATCCCCCGTCCACGAAGCGATCCGCTCCCGCCAGTCCTGGCCGCGTACGCAGGTCCAGTTGGCGAGCAGCTGACACCACCCACCCTCGGTCAGGTGGTCGGGGGCACGCCGCACCAGCTGCTCGACCACGGAATCACCGGCGAACCCGGTCTCCCGGTACGTCAGCTTCCCGTCGCTCGGCGGCGCGATCACGTACGGCGGGTTGCTCACGATCAGGTCGAACTGCTCCCCGTCGACCGGCTCGTACAGGCTCCCGCTTCGCACGTCGAGGTCGACCCTGTTCAGCGCGGCGGTCCACCGGGTGAGCTGGAGAGCCCGGTCGTTCACGTCAGTGGCGACCAGGCGATTCGCCCGGTCGGCCAGGTGCAGCGCCTGGATCCCGCAGCCGGTGCCGAGATCGAGTGCACTCTCCACCTTCACCGGCACCGTGAGCTTGACCAGGCTCAGGCTCGCGGGCGCGATGCCCAGCACGTAGTCGGGTCGCATCGGCTCACGCCGTCCGTCGAGCCCCGGCGTCAGATCCGCGACCACCCACCAGTCGCGGTCGTCCTCGGCGTAAGGCCGCACGTCCACCGCGGCACGCACCTCGTCGCCCACCGCCTGAACGATGCCCAAGGCAAGGAGATCGTCCACCGGGACCGCCTTCGACGCCGAGGCCACCGGCACCGGACGCTGCAGCAGGAACAGCCGGATCAACGTGTCGAGCGCGTCGCCGCCCTCGGTCCGCCGCTGCGCGAGCGTGGTCTCGTTGCGCGCGAGCGCGCTGCCGGCCTGGGTCCCCAACCGCTCGGCGACCCCTTCGACCGTGTACCCGGCCGCGTCGAAAGCGCCCCGCAGCCGGTCCACCACGGGGGTCGTCAGCTCTGCCTGTTCCGCCATGTCCACCATCCTCCCAGGTCCGCTGTCAACTCCCGCGAAGTTATCCACAGGTTCGGATTCACCCCGTTGCGGAGGGTCCGATCCTGGCACGATTCCTGACATCAAAGCCTTGCAGATGAAGGGGATTCGCGATGAGGACATGGACGGGACTGACCGTCGCCGCCGGCCTGCTGCTGGTGGCCGGTTGTGGTGCCGACGGCTTGGAGACGGGCGCCGGCACGGTCGAGAAGAAGACCACCGAGGCCTTCCTCGCCACGGCCGAGGGCGACTGGCACCGCCGCGTCGACGCGGAGCCGCACAAGAACCTGAGCACGGACGCGCGCTGCTACCTCGTGACCGGTGCCGATAGCAACAAGTCGCTCGGTACCATGGCCTGCGGCCCGCTCCGCCGCCTCGGGACCGCCGAGGGTCGTGTCTGGGACATCGTGCGGGTCCAGGCGACCGGCAGCGACAAGCCCGGCCTGGAGATCCCTACGAACGAGCCTTGGCAGCGATCACAGGTCCACCCGGAGAGCAGCGCGTTGTGGCGCCCGGACGACAAGAAGGCGCCTGACAACGCCGACACCCTGGCAGCACCACCTCCCCCAGCGGAGACGGCGGGCTTCACCGACATTACCGACAAGCCGGCCACCCTCGAGCTCAGGCCGGCCGACGGCAAGCTCGTCGTCCCGGACGGAACGCTCACCCTGCAAGGGATCGCGACCCCGGCGACGATCGGCAGCGGGACCGAGATCCGCCGCCCGGCGGACGGGGAGAAGTTCGTGGCGGCCGTGTTCGGCACCACGCCGACCCTGGACGGTCTCACCGGCGAGCCCGCGGTCCAAGCCGCGACCACCGCACCGGCCCGGACGAAGTGGACCTTGACCGTCGGCAGCGAGCAGCGACCAGTCACCGTCCTGACCAAAGCGCTCACCGCCACGACATCGGGACAGATGATCATCGCCTCGGTCCCGGAGAACGCGTCGGACGTCCTGCTGACGGCCACCAACGGCGCCCTGACCCAGTCGCTGTCGTTGGTCAGCGGCAAGCGCACCACGACCGCGGCCGCCGCGTACTACCGGACCACGACGACCGCGACCTTGGCGAAGACCTTGACGAACGGTTCTGTCAACCAGGGCAGGGATTTCGAGAGCAAGCTCGACCTGACGTTGAAGAAGGCCGCCCTGACTCCGTGGGATCCGCAGCGCGGCTGGGCACCGGCCGGCAAGGCCTGGGTCCGGGTGTCGCTCGAGTCCGAGCTGGAGTTCACCTGGATCCTCTACACGAACGCCTGGACCAAGCCCTTCGTCACGGCCACCGTGGACGGCGTCGCGGTCGCGCCCTCCGACGCAACGCCGGAGTCGGGCACTGCCACGTTGCTCGTCCCCGAGACCGCGAAGTCGGTGGTCCTCATGGTGACGCCCCGCATGACCTTCGCCAGCAAGACCTTCAGCGAACCCTCACCAAGGAGCGGCACCGCCGTCTACCCGACGCTCACCGCCACCGCGACCTTCCAGTGACCGGCTGCGGTGGAGCAGCGAGGACGGAGGTGTTGTCTAGCCGGCATCGCCCGCACGAGCTGTCGCGTAGAGCACGGTTCCTGACTCCACGAAGGCCTCAGGATCCAGCTCGGCCAGTGCCCGCTCAGCAGCCGCCAGGCAGGCCGTTCGACGATCCGCCGGCAACAGGTTGATCCGGCGGGCCATGGCACCGACCACCTGGGAGTGAGCGAGGAACTCGGCAGCGGTCGGCGCGTGCCGAAAGCGTTCCACGGTGATCTCGACCTGACCGAATCCGGCCGCTTCCAGAGCAGTGCGGAGCTTCGCCGGATCGGAGGTGACGTCGTTCGACGGCATCTGCGGCGACGGATCGTCCGGAGCCCCGTGCTCGTCGATCACCCGCACCCACACGTCGTACGCGGAATGCGGGTCGTGGCCCGACCAGGTCACCGCCGCGAAGGAACCACCGGGAGTCAGGATTCGCCGGATCTCGGCGAGCGCCAACGGGAGATCGGGGACATGGAACAACACGAACGGCATCACCGCGGCGTCCAGGGTCGCCGAGGCGAACGGCAACGCCTGCAGGTCACCGAGCACCCTGTCGTAGCGGGCCGGTGCTCGCCGGAGCATCTCCTCGGTCAGGTCCGAGCCGATCACCTGCGCCTGCGGAGCGAGCCCGGCCAGGTGATCGAGCAACCGGCCCGGACCGCAGCCGAGCTCGGCGACCCGGCGGGCGTCGCGGAGATCCAGCCGGTCGGCGACGGCGCGCGCATGGACGGCGAGGACGTCGGCCCATTTCCCGTCGTAGGCGGTGGCGACCTGTGAATAGTTGGCGCGGATGTCAGCTGTGGTCATCGTGGTGGTGGAGATCCCCGGATTCAGAGGAAGTGGGGCGTCGCGACCCGCAGGACCTCGACGAGCTTCGCCTTGACGGCCCTGCGGTGCGGGACCTGGACGGTCTTCTGGTCGACCCGGACCCCGTGGTCGACCAGGACGTAGACGACGCGCAGGGTGCGCAAGGTGTTCGTGACCTCGGGCGGGAATCCCTCCGGCGTCCGCTGAGCCACGGCACGCGCCGCGGGATCGAGCCACCCGGTCGCGTCCGCCTCGGCGAGGTCGGCGCGGGTCAACGTGGCGGCCAGCGCGAAGCCGAGACGGTCGTCCTCGAGCTCGCGCAGGACGTACTCGGTGGGCGTGAGCAGGCGGCCGATACCGAGGCGCAGCATCTCCATCGGCTCGACCGCGGACGCGAGTCCGAGGGTGCCGAGCAGGTCCGCCCCGTGCGCGACCGCGTGCAGCCAGCCGAGCTTCGGATCGTGGCCGCGGAGATCCTCCTCGTCCACGTACCAGCGCTCGAACGGCGGGACCCAGGCCGGCTCGAACGTGCCCGCCGAGACGATCGCGTCGAGGATCAACGGCGCGAAGGTCCGCGCCTGCACCTCGGGATCGCCGAACCGGGCCACCATCTCGTCGCCGAGCTCGCGCAGCTGACCGGCACCGAGCACGCCGTTGCCGATCCAGGTGGCGAGCGTCGAGTACGCCTGCTGGTCCCGGACCACCGGATCCGGCGACCTCAGCATCGACGACAGCTCCGCCACCAGGTCGGACAGCGGGCGGCCGTCCGGAACGGCGAAGCCTTCGGTACGCACCCGCGCCCAGTCGGTCATGCGCGAAATTTAACGGGTTCCGCCACCGACCCGCCAGCCCCTTCTCACCCACATCGGGCCCACCCCGAACGCCCCGGAACAGGGAACGGCCCGTGGGGCGTCTCTGGAGACGCTCCACGGGCCGATGCGGCCAGGACCCCTCAGCCCGGCCGGGCCTGGGACCGCCGGATCGCTGCACCATCCGGCGGTGGTCTGTCAGGCGTCGCGCTTGCTCGCGGTCGCCAGCGCCAGGGCCATCAGCGCCGCTGCCCAGGCGGCGAAGTACAGCAGGGCCCACCACGGACCGAGGGCGAAGTCGCCACTGCCGGCGAAGCCACCGGCCAGGCCCATGTCCTGCCCCTGGTTCAGGAACGAGCTGGCGTTCGCGAACGGCGACCACTTGGCCATGTCGTCGCCGACCTTCGGGATCAGCGTGAACAGGCTCTCCACCAGCAGCGGCCAGAGGATCAGGATCGCGATCGCACCGGCGCTCTGCCGGATCATGATGCCGACCGCGACCGCGATCACGGCGGAGAGTGCGAAGACGATGCCCTGGCCGGCCAGCAGTCGCCACTCGGCGCCCGTGTTGATCGACAGGTCCGCACCGCTGACGAAGAGGCTGCCGATGAACCACGCGCCGAAGGAGGCGATCAGGCCCACCAGGCCGGCCAGCACCGCGACCACCGCGGTCTTGCCGAGCAGCAGCGCGGCCCGCTGCGGCACTGCCTGGAAGCTGGTCCGGATGGTGCCGAACCGGTACTCCGTGGTGACGGCCAGCGCGGCCATCACCATCATCACCATCTGGCTGAGCTGCGCCCCGCCCTGGGTCATGAAGATCGTCGCCTGCGGCTCGTCGGCGGTGCCCAGGAAGGCCGTCGAGAGCGCCGCGAGACCGATGGTCAGGACCGCGGAGATGACCATGCACCACCACGGCGAGCGGGTGGAGAAGAGCTTGATCCGCTCGACTGCGATGACCGACATGTCAGTTGCTCCCCTTCGGCTCGGTGCCGGGGACGGCACCGGGGTCGATCGCCCCGGCGTTCACGTCGGTCACCGCTGCGATCTCGTCGTGCGCGTGGTACTGGACCGAGTCACCGGTCATCTGCATGAAGGCCTGCTCCAGCGAGCCACGCTGCAGCGTGAGCTCGTGCAGCACGATGCCCTGGGCGGCGGCCACCTCACCGATCTGGTCGGTGGTCAGGTTGCCGTCGACGAACAGGACCTTGTTCTGGGTCTCGTCCTGGCCGAGCCGGGTGACGAGCTGCTGCTCGTGGAGCACGCCCTGGAGCTGGTCGAGCTGCGGGCTGCGGACCTTGATCGTGGTACCGCTGGCGCGGTCGACGAACTCGGTGGTCGAGCTCTGCGCGATCAGCCGGCCGCGGCCGATCACGATCAGTTCCTCGGCGGTCAGCGCCATCTCGGACAGCAGGTGGCTGGAGACCAGCACGGTGCGGCCCTCTTCGGCCAGCTTCTGCATGAACGTCCGGATCCAGACGATGCCCTCCGGGTCGAGACCGTTCACCGGCTCGTCGAAGAGCAGCACCTCCGGGTCGCCGAGCAGGGCGCCCGCGATCCCGAGCCGCTGCGACATACCCAGCGAGTACGCGCCGGCCCGCTTGTTCGCGACGGTGGACAGGCCGACCATCTCGAGCACGGCGTCGACGCGGCTGCTCGGCAGTTTGTTGGAGGCGGCCATCCAGGCCAGGTGCGCCCGGGCCGACCGGTTCGGGTGGACCCATTTCGCGTCCAGCAGCGCGCCGATCTTGGTCAGCGGCTGCCGCAGGTCGCGGTAGTGCTTTCCGTCGATCCGGACGTCGCCGGAGGTCGGGTTGTCGAGTCCCAGCATCATCCGCATCGTGGTCGACTTGCCGGCCCCGTTCGGGCCGAGGAAGCCGGTCACCTTGCCTGGTTTGACCTGGAACGACAGGTTGTCAACGGCAACGGTTGCGCCGTATCGCTTGGTGAGGCCTTGTGCCTCGATCATCGCCGTACTCCTCGTTCGGTAGCGCGCCGGATGTCAGGGGGCGGGCAGTCCACTTCAGTATCAAGGCCGAGCCGGGTCATCACATCGGACCCCGGGCGGATCCGGTGTGTCCACCTCAGGATGGAGTCTGCCGTCCGTCCTTCGCCGGGTGCCATCGGTTACCTCCCTGAGCCTCCCCCGAGCATTCCCCACCAAGGCACCCGGCCGCATCCGACGAAAGTCGACAACCACCCGACCAAAGGGTTGCACCCAACCTGAAGGTCACTCCCACTTGGAAGCAACCGCACCCCGCCGCCACAACCCAACCAACAGACAACCGTTGACGAACCGAGAAACAACAACCGTCCCCGGCCGGGACGAGCAGCCCAGCAGGTGGTGGTTGCTCCGGGCAGCGAATCGGCAATCGCACCGGCCAGGCGCATGCCGGACAGGCGAAAGGCCCGCCGGGGAGGTTCCCGGCGGGCCTTTCGGTAGTACGCCAGCTTGGTGCTGGGTGCTGCTCTGCGCTGGTTATGCGGCGGCGTTGACCTCGGCCGGGGTGTCGGAGATGACCGACTCCCGGCGCTTGGAGACGACCACCGCGGCGGCCAGCACCGCGACGGCGACGACCGCGATGATGATGCGCAGCGTGGTGTTGCTGTCGTTGCCGATCGAGGAGAGACCGACGACGGCCGGGGCGATCAGCACGGAGACCAGGTTCATCACCTTGATCAGCGGGTTGATGGCCGGGCCGGCGGTGTCCTTGAACGGGTCACCGACGGTGTCACCGATGACGGTGGCCTCGTGCGCCGGCGAACCCTTGCCGCCGTGGTTGCCGTCCTCGACCAGCTTCTTGGCGTTGTCCCACGCGCCACCGGCGTTGGCCAGGAAGACCGCCATCAGGGTGCCGGTCGCGATCGCACCGGCCAGGTAGCCGGCCAGCGCCGAGGCGCCGAGGCCGAAGCCGACGGCGATCGGCGCGGTGATCGCGAGCAGACCCGGGGTCGCCAGCTCCCGCAGCGAGTCACGGGTGCAGATGTCGACGACCTTGCCGTACTCCGGCTTGCCGGTGCCCTCCATGATGCCCGGGATGTCCCGGAACTGGCGGCGTACCTCGTAGACGACCGCACCGGCGGCGCGGCCGACGGCGTTGATGGCCAGGCCGGAGAACATGAACACCACGGCGGCACCGACGATCAGGCCGACCAGGGTGCCCGGGTTGAACACCAGCGAGTCCGCCTCGAACTTGGAGTAGTTCTCCGCCAGCGAAGCGCGGATCGCGTCCGTGTACGAACCGAACAACGCGGTCGCCGCGAGCACGGCGGTCGCGATCGCGATGCCCTTGGTGATGGCCTTGGTGGTGTTGCCGACGGCGTCCAGCTCGGTGAGGATCTGGGCCGCTTCGCCGTCCACGTCGCCGGACATCTCGGCGATGCCCTGCGCGTTGTCGGAGACCGGGCCGAAGGTGTCCATCGCGACGATGACGCCGACGGTGGTGAGCAGACCGCAACCGGCCAGCGCGATCGCGAACAGCGCGACCACACCGGTACCGCCGACCAGGAACGCGCCGTACACGGCGGCGGCGATCACCAGGGCGGTGTAGACGGCGGACTCGAAGCCGACCGAGATACCGGACAGGATCACGGTCGCGGCACCGGTCAGCGAGGTCTTGCCGACGTCCTGGACCGGCTTGTCCTCGGTCCCGGTGAAGTAGCCGGTCAGCGCCAGGATGACCGCGGCGAGCACGATGCCGATGATCACCGAGACGGTGGCGATGACCCGCGGGTCGCCGTCGAAGGCCGCGATCGTCTCGGTCGCGCCGGTCAGGTCGCCGAAGCTGCTCGGCAGGTAGACGAAGGCCGCGACGGTACACAGCACCGCTGAGATCAGTGCGGACAGGTAGAACGCACGGTTGATGGTGCGCAGACCGTTCTCACCGGCCCGCGGCCGGGTCAGGTAGACACCGATCACCGCGGTGAGGGCGCCGATGGCCGGCACGATCAGCGGGAAGATCAGGCCCTGCTCGCCGAACGCCGCCTTGCCGAGGATCAGCGAGGCGACCAGCATCACGGCGTACGACTCGAACAGGTCGGCCGCCATTCCGGCGCAGTCACCGACGTTGTCGCCCACGTTGTCGGCGATGGTCGCCGCGTTGCGGGGGTCGTCCTCGGGGATGTTCTGCTCCACCTTGCCGACCAGGTCGGCACCGACGTCGGCAGCCTTGGTAAAGATACCGCCGCCGACCCGCATGAACATCGCGAGCATGGCGGCACCGAAACCGAAGCCCTCGAGCACGGTCGGGGCATCACCCTTGAACAGCAGCACCACCAGGGCGGCACCCAGCAGGCCGAGGCCCACGGTCGCCATTCCCACGGTGCCACCGGTGCGGAACGCGACGCGCATGGCCGGCTCCCGGCCCTCGTCGCGCGCGGCGGCGGCGACCCGGACGTTGGCGCGGGTCGCGAGCCACATGCCCAGGTAGCCGATCAGGGCGGAGAATCCCGCACCGACCAGGAAGAAGACCGACCGGAAGATCTTCAGTACGGTCTCGTTGTCGCCGTCACTGTGCGCAGGCAGCAGGAACAGCAACAGGAACGCGACCACAGCGAAGATCGAGAGCGTCCGGAACTGCCGGTTCAGGAACGCGGAGGCGCCTTCCTGGACCGCGGCGGCGATCGTCTTCATGTTTTCGGTGCCATCGTTCGCGGCAAGCACCTGGCCCCGGAACACCATCGCGATGAGGACCGCGAGCACCGCGATCACTCCGACGACGACGACCAGCGTGGTGTTGCTCGACGAAAGATCCACCGCTTGTGCAGCAAGCAGCGCGGACATCCGTCCTCCTTGTAGGCAACCCCTCAGGGCTTGACGGCCCCCGTCTGCCGCAACCGAAGGGTTGGGGAAATACGACACAGCGCCAGTGGCCTGGCGCGGTGGGTCACTCTAACGGGTATCCGACCAGACCTGACGACAGGGTGGTCTAACGCATACCTCCGATGTCAGGCAAGCCGCTCACCGAGCGTGATCACCGGGACACCTTTTCACTCTGGGTCAGATCGCCGAGGCGACGTCGGGATGGATGTCGAAGACCTTGGTGAGGCCGGTGATCCGGAAGATCTTGAGCAGCCGCTCCTGGGTACAGACCAGGGCCAGCGAACCGTCGTGGGTCCGGACCCGTTTGAGACCGCCGACCAGGACGCCGAGCCCGGTGGAGTCCAGGAACTCCACGCGCTCCAGGTCGACCACCAGGTCGTACTGACCCGCGTCGACCAGCGACACCAGGGTCTCGCGGAGCTTGGGGGCGGTGTAGACGTCGATCTCCCCGCCCACTTCGACGACGGTACGTCCGCCCTCCGGACGTGTCGTCAGCGACAGATCCACTTCGGCCTCCGATCGGCGTGAACTGCTGCATTCAACCATGTACGGACCGTGAAGTAGGACCGTGTGCGAAAACTCTTTCATCCCGGCTCGGGCCGCGTCGACCTACCTGGGCGAAATGATGTGTGCATCGGCATCCGCGTTCGCATTCTGCATCAGGGCGTGCACGCTCGGATCCCGGATCGGCACCTCCCCGGCCCACAATCGCTTGAATTCAAGGCCTCCACACTCCGGTCCGGACCAGAATCTCCGCAAGCCCCGCGGACCGGTCCCGCCCGGCCCTGTTCGCATTTCGGCGAGGTCGGCCGAAATCGGCCACGGTGACTGATGCCGCGCTTGTCCTAGGCGACGACTACTGTCCTTGCCATGAGTAGTGAGGCAGCGACGGTGCTCAAGGGGCTCGCTGCCGGACCAGGGCGAGCCGAGCGGCTGACCCACGTCGAGTCCGTACCGTCGCGCGCGGGCAGGACCGGAGCATGGCCGCGATGGGTTCCCCCCGAGGTCCTCGGGCAGCTCGCGGACGCCGGTGTCGTCACCCCGTGGAGCCATCAGGTCGCCACGGCCGAAGCGGCGTACAGCGGCCACCATGTCGTCGTCGCCACCGGCACCGCGTCGGGCAAATCGCTGGGTTATCTGCTCCCCGCTTTCGCCACGCTGAGTATTGCCCAGGCCGCCTCACCCCATCGCCGGACCGCCTCCGTTCTGTACTTGTCCCCCACCAAGGCGTTGGCGCACGACCAGCTCCGCGCGGTCTCGCAGTACTCCGTGCCCGGGTTGCGCGCGACCACGCTGGACGGCGACTCGGAGCGGACCGAACGCGACTGGGCCCGCGACCACGGCACGTACGTACTGAGCAATCCGGACATGCTGCACCGGTCCGTCCTGCCGAACCACCAGCGCTGGGCCCGGTTCCTGGGCTGCCTGCAGTACGTCGTGGTCGACGAGTGCCACCACTACCGCGGGGTGTTCGGCGCCCATGTCGCCGGCGTTCTGCGGCGCCTTCGCCGGGTGTGCGCGCACTACGGTGCCCATCCGGTGTTCATGTGCGCCTCGGCCACGGTGGCCGATCCCGCGATCTCGGGAGAGCGGCTGACCGGGTTGCCGATGGTCGAGGTGACCGAGGACGGTTCGCCTCGTGGTGGCATCTCCTTCGGCCTGTGGGAGCCACCGCTCTCTTCTCTGACCGGCGAGAACGGCGCACCGGTACGCCGGGCCGCCACGGCCGAGGTGGCCGACCTGTTGACCGATCTGGTGGTGACCGGGGTCCGTACCGTCGCCTTCGTCCGGTCGCGTCGTGGGGCCGAGACGGTGGCGATGACGGCCCGGGACAACCTGGCCGAGGTGGATCCCGCCCTCGCCGACCAGGTCTCGGCGTACCGGGCCGGGTACCTCCCGGAGGAACGGCGGCGGCTCGAGGCGATGCTGCAGAGCGGTGAGCTCACCGGTGTCGCGGCCACGAACGCGCTGGAGCTGGGGATCGACATCGCCGGACTGGATGCCGTACTCCTCGCCGGCTGGCCCGGGACCCGCGCATCGCTGTGGCAGCAAGCCGGTCGCGCCGGTCGTTCGGGTGGCGACGCCCTCGCGCTCCTGGTCGCACGGGACGACCCGCTGGACACGTTCCTCGTGCGGCACCCACAGGCGATCTTCGGGCGGCCCGTCGAGGCGACCGTGTTCAACCCGGAGAATCCGTACGTCCTCGGGCCGCAGCTGTGCGCCGCCGCGCAGGAGGTGCCGCTCACCGCAGCCGACTACGAGGTCTTCGGCGTGACGACCGAGTCGGTGATCGCGCAGCTCGTCCGGCAAGGGCTGCTGCGCGAACGGCCGCACGGCTGGTTCTGGACCAGGCGGGACCGTGCCGTCGACGCGATCGACATCAGGTCGGCCGGCGGCAAGACCGTGCAGATCGTCGAGGACCGGACAGGACGTCTCCTGGGCACCGTGGACGGCGGGGCAGCGCACGCGACCGTGCACACCGGCGCGGTGTACGTCCACGCGGGTGAGTCGTACCTGGTCCGCAACCTCGACCTCGAAGGGCACGCGGCGATCGTCGAACAGGCCTCGCCGGACTACACGACGTTCGCCCGCGACGTCACCGAGATCAGCATCCTGGCCACCGAGGACACCACCGCGTGGGGATCGGCCGAGTTGTCCCGCGGCTGGGTCCAGGTGACGAGCCAGGTGATCTCGTTCCAGCGCAAGCAGCTGGTGACGGGCGACGTCCTGGACGAGCAGCCGCTGGACCTGCCGGAACGCACCCTGCGGACCAAGGCGGTCTGGTGGACCATGCCGGACTCCGCGGTCGCCGAGCTCGGCCTGTCCGACGTACCGGGGGCCGCGCACGCCGCCGAGCACGCGTCGATCGGCCTGCTCCCGTTGTTCGCCACCTGCGACCGCTGGGACATCGGCGGCGTCTCCACCGAACGGCACGCGGACACCGGCCGGCTGACCGTCTTCGTCTACGACGGGCACCCGGGCGGGGCCGGATTCGCCGAACACGGGTACGCGGCGGCACGCGAGTGGTTGACCGCGACCCGTGAGGCGATTGCACACTGTGAGTGCATGGAGGGGTGCCCGTCGTGCGTACAGTCGCCGAAATGTGGGAACGGGAACAATCCACTCGACAAGAGCGGCGCCGTGGCGCTGCTCACCGCATTACTCAGCAGTGAGGCCTGAACGCTCCAGCACCGCGCTGCTGGAAGAGAGGCAGCAACCATGGTCGTTCTCGGAATCGTTCTGATCATTCTCGCCGTGCTGTTCGGTCTGGGCGTCGCGGTCTCGTCCGGCGACTCGACCACGATGTCCGTGTTCGGGGTCGACTTCGGGCTGGTCGTGCCGACCCTGTTCTTCCTCGGCGCGGCCGCCGGGATCGCGCTGACCCTCGGCCTCTGGCTGACGAAGAAGGGCCTCGGCCGCGGGTACCGCCGGCACAAGGAGATGAAGGAGCTCCGCCAGCAGGCCGCCGCCACCCGCACCCCCGACGACACCGAAGCGCCGGCCACCGACGCGGCGACCGACCCGGACACCGCACCCGCCACCGACACCACGCCGGACGACGGACGCCAGGCCGTCGCCGGACGCGAGTCGGCGGGCGAGCTCGGCACCGGCCCGATCGACCCCGACAGCCCCAGCAGCGCGCCCGCGGCCGAAACCGAGGCGGGCCGCGGCACCCCGGGCCGGCACGCCGCCCAGCCCGACCAGGTGGATCCGCCGACCGCGGACCGCCCGGGCGGCGACCACCTGGCCGGCGGCCGGCACACCGTTGCCGACAGCACCGAATCTCGCCAGCCGCACTGACACCAGCGCGACCCTGAACGAGCAGCGGGCACGGACTTCCGTGCCCGCTGCTCGTCCGTTCCGAACAACCTTCACCTTTTCCAGGCAGTCGACCACATCTCGGCACGGTTGCAATGTCTCGGCTCCCGCACGGGCAGAGCACGGTCAGCCCGCGAGCATCGCGCGACCCGATTTCGATGCCTTGCGCAACAACCTCGCGGTGGCAATTAGTTGCCATTGGCATCAAGTGCCGCCGATCGACCGTAACCACGGCGGACCCGGCTGTGCCTTACTTGTTGTGGCGTCAACGTCGCGCTGAGTCACCATCGGCCACCGGACCACCCCGGCCTCCTCACGGGGGATCGACCCGCACCTCGCCCTCCGCGCAAAGGGCGACGGCACGGAACCGGCCGCCGGTACCGCTCCGCGTCACGGGGTCCCGACGACCTGACGCCGCGAGATGGCACGACCTCTGGAGGTTGTCTTGATCATCCGTAGATTGATGCGTCGCACCGGTGTGGCGGTACTCGCCGTCAGCGTCGCCCTGGCGACGGCCCTTCCGGCCCGGGCCGCGGCTCCGGCACCGGATCCGGCCCCGCCGTCGGGCGTGGTCGAGGTGGGCGCGGTGAAGCAGATCGCGAGCAGCGCCGACACCCGCTACTGCCTCACCTTCGTCGCCGCGGAGAAGATCCCGATGGCGGTGATGATGGCCTGCGCTCCGGGGAAGGAGGGCAAGACCCAGGAGTGGATCTACACCGAGAAGGGCCAGCTGCAGGTCGCGATGAGCAAGAGCGTCGGTGGCGCCCTTGCGAAGACGGGTGCCTGCCTGGACACGGGTGCCGACCTCGTCACCCCACCGAAGGACGCACCGGTACTGGTGCTGCCGTGCCGTGACGGCGACGGCCAGAAGTGGAACTACGACGAGAGCGGTGGCTCCTTCGTCAACGCGGCGAGTGGACTGGCACTCAGCTCGCTGCTCGGCCAGGGCAAGGACAAGCAGGCCCAACCGACGGGCAGCTTCGGCGCTGCCGGCACACCGAACCAGGGCTGGAAGGCGCTCCCGCTGCCCGGCCTGGACATCCTGGGTGCGGTCCTGGCACTCGTGAACGCGCTGCTGGCATCCCTGGGCCTGGCCCTGCCGCTGCCGATCGCGAAGGCCGCCTCCAGCCTGCTGGAACTGGTCCGGGGCGAGACCCCGGTCCCGGGTCAGATGTCGGTGTTGCCGAAGCAGATGATGCAGCTGGCCCAGCGCTGATCAGGAGGAACCTCAGCCCCACAGAGGACGGGCGCCCCGACGAGGTCGGGGCGCCCGTTTCCTTTCGGTTCGCCGGATGGGAAACCGCTGGGAGCGGCGGCTGGTCCGGTGCCCGCTGCTTGCGCGTCAGCGGGAGCGGAGTCTTGCCGCGTCCGTCACCACCAGCAGTGCCAGTGGCACCCCAACAGGTCGTCGAGCAGGCAAGAGAGTCCGTGTACCAGTCCCATGTCGTCACCTCCGATCCAGTGAACAGTTCGCCTCGAAGGTACGTCACCGCGTCACGTTCTGTACCTAGCTCGCTACTCTTTGACATGTAACTGCGAGTGAGCTTTAACCAGAGCGCAATGCTTGCCGCGCGCACCGGATTTGACAGCCTGTGGCCGTGGGCAACGAGGGTTCACCGAGCGCATCCGCGGAGCAACCCTGAGTACCGCTGGACGAGTGGGAAGTTGACAACGTTTTCTTACCCTCTACGGAAAAGTCTTCACAAAGTTGGCTCCGAGTGCCAGGGTGATCCGGCACTGGCCGCACCGAGACCCCCGCAAGGAGCTTTACTGATGCGACGTATTTCGCGGTTGACCCCGCCGGCCCTGCTGAGTGCGGCCGCGCTTGTCCTGTTGACCGGCTGTCTCGGCGCGTCGGACGATGCCGGGGACCAGGACGCGAACCGCAACGCCGATGCCACCAAGGTCGAGCTGACGCTCGGCTCGAACTCGGTCAAGGGTGGCAAGAACAGCGCCGGCGCCACCTTCACCCAGGACGTGCTGATCCCGAAATTCGTCGAGGCGCAGAAGGCCAAGGGCGTCGACGTCACGGTGAAGTTCCAGGGTGACGGCTCCGACGACGAGGTCTACAAGCAGAAGCTGTCGCTGGACCTGTCGAACAAGTCCGGGCCGGACCTGATCAACATCGACGGCATCTGGGTCGGCGAGTTCGCCCAGGCCGGGTACATCAAGCCGCTCACCGACACCGTCGGCGACGCCGCCAAGGTGGACGACTGGGACGGCTGGAAGCAGATCCCGGAGTCGGTCCAGCAGCTCGGCGTGTTCGAGGGCAAGCGGTACGGCGTGCCCGGCGGGACCGACGGCCGGGTGCTGTACTTCAACAAGAAGCTGTTCCAGCAGGCCGGGCTGCCGGCCGACTGGCAGCCGAAGTCCTGGGACGAGATCATCCAGGCCGGCCAGCAGCTGAAGAAGCTGTCCGGGGTGACCCCGATCCAGATCAACGCCGGCACCGCGATGGGTGAGGCGACCTCGATGCAGGGCGTGCTGCCGCTCCTGGTGGGCACCGGCGCGACCATCAACACCGACGGCAAGTGGCTGGGCGACTCGCCGCAGGTCCGTCAGGTGCTGGAGTTCTACAAGCAGATCTACTCGACCGGCCTGGGCGACCCGGTGCTGCAGCGCGAGGCCAAGGGACGGGACAAGTCGTTCGCCGAGTTCGCCGCGAACAAGATCGGCATCCTGCTCGAGGGCGACTACTTCTGGCGCAGCGTCGTGGAGCCGAAGGAGGGTGTCGCCAAGATGGCCGACCGCGACGCCGTCGTCGGCTACGCGCAGATCCCGGCCGTGAAGGCCGGCGCCGGCATCAAGGGCCAGGACTTCGTCTCGATGTCGGGTGGTGGCGCGGTCGCGATCAACCCGAACACCAAGTTCCCGCAGCAGGCCTGGGAGCTGCTGCAGTTCATGAACTCCGCCGAGATGGTCGAGGCCGGGCTGAACGGCGCCGCCAAGATCACCCAGCGCTCCGACGTCAACGCCAAGGTGCTGGCGGGCGACCCGATGCTGAACTTCGTCGCCTCCGAGGTGCTGCGGAACACCCAGTACCGCCCGGGCCTGGCCGAGTACCCGAAGGTGTCGGCGGCGCTGCAGCAGGCCACCGCGGACGTGGTCGGCGGCAAGTCGGTCGAGGACGCCGCCAAGGCGTACCAGACCGCGGTGGAGGCGGCGGCCGGCAGCAAGGACAAGGTCAGCAGCAACTGATGGCCACCACGACCGACCCCGCGCCGGTACGCCCGGCGCGGGTCCGCGGTCCGGCGCAGGACGTCGCAGGGCTCGGCATCGGCCGGGCCCTGGGCTTCGTCGCGCCGGCCCTGCTGCTGATCGGTGCCTTCCTGGTCTTCCCCGCGGTGTGGACGATCTACATCGGCATCACCAACTACCGGCTGACGGGGGTCGAGGCGGTCTCGCCGTCGATCGTCGGGCTGTCGAACTACACCAAAGCGCTGAACGACGCGCTGTTCCACAACGCGCTCTGGCTGACTCTGCTGTTCGTTCTCGGGTCGGCGATCATCGGGCAGAACATCCTCGGCTTCGCGCTGGCCTGGACGATGCGCCGCGCCCGCCCCGCGGTTCGCCGGACCGTCGAAGGCCTGGTGCTGCTGGCGTGGATCCTGCCGTCGACCGTGGTGGCGTACCTGTGGGTCGCGTTCTTCGACCGGGACACCGGGACGCTGAACAGCATCCTCGGGGAACAGGGCACCGCGTGGCTGATCGAGTACCCGATGGTCTGCCTGGTCCTGTTCAACACGTGGCGGGGGACGGCGTTCTCGATGATGCTGTACTCGTCCGCGCTGCAGGCGGTGCCGCCGTCCCAGCTGGAGTCGGCCCGGATGGTCGGGGCGTCGGGCTGGCAGACCCTGCGCGACGTGGTGTTCCCGCACATCCGCGGGCACGTGCTGACGAACACGCTGCTGATCTCGCTGTGGACCGCGAACGACTTCTCACCGTTCCTACTCACCAAGGGCGGCCCGAACCACGAGTCCGAGACGGTGCCGGTCTACATCTACAACGTGGCGTTGCAGGGCGGTGAGCTCGGCTACTCGTCCGCGATCTCGTTCCTGCTGCTGATCGCGAACCTGCTGGTCGCACTGCTCTACCTGCGACTGCTGAGGAGGCGTGCATGACGCCCACGTACGTCGTCCGCCGGATCGGGTTCTACGTCCTGATCGCGGCGATCACGTTGTTCTTCGCGGTCCCGATGCTCTGGATCGCGTCGGCGCCGTTCGACGAGTCGCCCGGGCTCGGGGTGAAGTGGCCGGACTGGACGCTCGACAACGTCCGCAAGACGCTGGACCACCCGTACGCGTTGCACTCGATGGTGAACTCGCTGGTCATCTGCGTGACCACCGCGATCGGCGTCACCGCGTTCGCGGCGCTCGCGAGCTACGCGCTGTCCCGGGTCCGCATTCCCGGCCGCGACGCCTTGCTGTACGGGCTGTTGCTGCTGTCGTCGGTGGTCACCGGGACCGCGGCGATGGTGCCGATCTTCGTGATGATGTTCCAGCTCGGGCTGATCGACTCGCGGTTCGGCGTCGCGCTGGTGATGACCGGCGGGTTGTTGCCGGCGGCCATCTTCATCCTGAAGGACTTCGTCGACGCGGTGCCGAAGTCGTACGAGGAGTCGGCGCGCGTGTTCGGCGCGTCCACCGGGCAGATCCTGCGGGACGTGGTGCTGCCGGTCGCACGGCCCGGGCTGGCCACCATCCTGGTCTGGGCGTTCGTGAACTCCTGGGGCAACTTCCTGGTGCCGTTCCTGTTGATCCGGTCGATCGAGTTGCAGCCCGGCGCGGTGCTGTTGCAGACCTTCACCGACGAGGGCGGCAGCGCCAACCTCTCGGTGATCCCGGTCTTCTCGCTGCTGTTCTCGATCCCGGTGGTCGTGCTGTATCTGCTGGTGAACTCGCGGTACGGGTTCCGCTTTCATGGAGGGATCAAGAGCTGATGGCGGGCATCGACATCGAAGGCCTGGCGACCGTCTACCCGAACGGCGTCCGCGCTGTCGACGGGCTGGACCTGCACGTGGCCGACGGCGAGTTCTTCGCCCTGCTCGGTCCGTCCGGGTGCGGCAAGACGACGCTGCTGCGCACGATCGCGGGTCTGGAGAACGCGTCCGAGGGCACCGTCCGGATCGACTCGGCCGACGTCACCCGGACCGAACCGGGCAAGCGTGGCGTCGCGATGGTCTTCCAGGACTACGCGCTGTTCCCGCACATGACCGTCTCCGAGAACATCACCTACCCGCTGAAGGTACGCCGGGTCGCCGCGTCCACCCGGACCGAGACGGCCGAGCGGACCGCGGCGGAGTTGTCGCTGGACGGCCTGCTCGAACGCCGGCCAGGCCAGCTCTCCGGTGGACAGCAGCAGCGCGTCGCATTGGCCCGGGCGATCGCGTCGCAGGGCAAGGTGCTCCTGCTCGACGAGCCGTTGTCCAACCTGGACGCGCGGCTCCGGCTGGAGGCGCGGACGTTCCTCAAGAAGCTGCAGCGCGACCTCGGGATCACCACGGTCTTCGTCACGCACGACCAGGCCGAGGCGCTCGCGCTGGCGGACCGGATCGCGGTGATGCAGTCCGGCAAGCTCCGCCAGCTCGGCAGTCCGCGCGAGGTCTTCGCCCGGCCGTCCAACACGTTCGTCGCGAACTTCATCGGCTCGACCCCGATGAACCTGGTCGACGGCGTCGTGGAGGCGAACGGCTCGGTCTCCCTCGTCGGCGGGTCGTTGCCCGCGGCCACCGGGTCCGTCCCGGAGGGCGCGGAGGTCACGGTCGGCGTGCGGCCCGAGTACCTGACGCTGGCGCCGGCGGGATCCGGGCTGCAGGACGGCGAGTCGATCCGCGGTGAGGTCGTCGTCGCCGAGAACCTCGGTACCTCGTCGTTGGTGTCCGTCGACTGCGACGGCACGCTGATCGGGGTCACGGTGCCGGAGGAGGACGAGCCCGAGCCGGGAGCGCCCGTGGTACTGACGGCGCCGGAGCGGCGGGTGCTGTTGTACGACAAGGAGTCCGGCGAGCTGCTGGCCCGGCAACCCGCCGTCGTCGGCTGATGGCTGTCACAACTCATCGCAGGCGCTGGACTCTCGACGATCGGGCGGAATCGGTCTGGCACTCGTTGCCGGTCGACATTCCGCCGGGTTGTCCCGGGCTGTCGGTGACGTTGACGGTGCCCGACGTCGAGGGCGCAGTCATCGACATCGGGTGCGAGGGTGCCTCAGGCTGGCGCGGGTGGTCCGGCGGGGCGCGGCGTACGTTCGCGATCACGCCGTCGGCGGCGACCCCGGGGTACGTGGCCGGCGACCTTGAGGAGGGCACGTGGTGGGTCGTCCTCGGCCTTCACCGTCTGCCGGTCGAGGGGGTCGAACTGACCGTCGAGGCCGTGACCGGGCCGGTGTCGGTGGTGCCCGGGCTGGACGAGTACGTGGCGGCGACGGCGGCTGTCGGCCTACCGGAGCGGCCGCCTCGTCGGGATCTGCCCGCGGGTGAAGGGCTTCGGTGGGTCGCCGGGGACTTCCACGCTCACTCGTTGCACTCCGACGGTTCGACGCCGATCGCGAACCTCGCGGCACTCGGTGTCGCCGCAGGTCTGGACGTCCTCGCCTGCACGGACCACAACACCGAGGCGCACCACGCGGAACTGCCCGCTGTCGGAAAGCGCTTCGGGATCGGGCTGATCCCCGGTCAAGAGGTCACGACCGAGTCGGGCCACGCGAACGCCTTCGGTGCGATCGGGGCGATCGACTTCCGCCGACCGGCCGCCACCTGGGTCACCGCGGTCGCGGCTCGTGGTGGTCTGCTGTCGATCAACCACCCGCTCGGTGGTGACTGCTCATGGCGTCAACCCCTCGGTACCGCGCATCCGCCGCTGGCCGAGATCTGGCACTCGTCCTGGCTGGATCGGCGCTGGGGTGGCCCCGTCGCTTGGTGGGAAGCCTGGGACCTCACGACGACCACGCCCATCGGCGGCAGCGACTGGCACAACCCTTCCTCGCTCACGCCGCCCGGGATCCCCACCACGTGGATCGCCGTGGACGCTGCCGCGGCCGGTCCCGACGAGTTGGTGGAGGCCGTGTTGGCGGGTCTCGCCGCGGGCCGGACGGCGATCTCGGCCGGTTACGCGGCGCCGGCGCTGCTCCGCAACGACGAGGACTTCGTCGTCCTGGATGCGCCGAACACCGTGCTCATCTCCCCCGACGGGACCAGGCGCCGCGTGTCGACCGCCCAGGAAACCCTCCCCGCCACCCAGTCCGGCGGTCACGTCCTGGTCGACCACACCGGTCAGTTCATAGCCCTGAGCAACTAGTCAGTCGAGGAGCCAGCCGTTGTGCTCGGCGATGGTGACGGCGTCGGCCCTGGTCCGGGCTCCGGTCTTGCCGATGGCGGACCAGAGCCGGTTGCGGACGACCTGCTCGGAGACCTCCAGCTTGCGGGCCATCGTGGCCACCGAACCGCCCTCGCGAGCTGCGCGCAGCGTGGTGGTTTCGCCTTCGTCCAGAGGGGTTTCGGTGTACTGCAAGGTCTCCGCGGCGAGATTGGCGTCCACGACGCGGAGACCGAGGTGAACCCGGCGGACGGCGTCGGCCAGCTCCGGCGCCGGCGTGGTCTTGAGGGTGATGCCCTTGGCGCCCGCGTCCAGCCCGCGACGGAGGTGGCCCGGCCGGCCGAACGTGGTGAGCATGACCACCCGGCACTCCGGCATCTTCGTCCGCAGCTCGGTGGTGACGCGGAGGCTGGCCTGACCCGGGCCGGCGGTGTCCAGGAGGGCGACGTTCGCGCGGTGCGTCTTGGCGGCCGCGACGACGTCGTCACTGCGGCCGAGCTCGGCGACGATCTCCAGGTCTCGCTCGCGCTCCAGACCGGTTCTGAGCACGCCGCGACTGAGGATCTGGTCGTCGACCAGCAGCAGCCGGATGCGGTCGGGCAAACAAGCCTCCGGGGTGACCGTCCGGGCGCCGGGGAGGTGCGTCCGGGTGGGTGGGCAGGACTTCGGTTGACGATGATGCTGCGCCGCGTGTGACGCCGTCCACATCAACGCGGTATCTCTACCAGATTGCGACCAGATCGCGATCCACCACCCCAGTCACACCAGTAACACCAGACTGCGCTAGTGCCCCGCGTCGGCTGGGACTACGGCAGGCGGTCCCACAACCAGCTGGGACCGACCGTCGTGGCACCCAACGCCTCCACCCGAGCCCTCAGACCCCGGTCGGCCGTGACCACCGTGATGGGGCGCGCGGGCTCGTGATCGGCGGCCCGGCGGACCACGTCGACGATCGTGTCGTCACCCGATCCCTCCGCGACTACGACCTCCACGCCATCGGCCTCGCGCTGACCGTCGCCGGTCGCGTGGTCCGCCGGGTCGGGGGCGGCCGCTCGCGCCTGTCCTTCGAGGATGACGGTGACGGGGTGCGGGACGGCGAGGCTCTGGTGGTACTCCGTGAGGCTGGCCAGCAGGCGGCGGGCGGCGCCGGCCCGGTCCCGCCACCAGCCGTTCGGGCGGGATCCGATGACGTTGGCTGCGTCGACCACGACGAGGGCTTGCCGGTCATCGTTCACCCTCCCAGTCTGCGCCCTCGGGGGTCTCGGCCCCGACCGGACCGGCCCGGGACCTCGTGGTCAGGGTGGGCGAACCGATCGCGCCGAGCTCCAAGTCGGTGGCCAGCTCCACCGTGACGGTCTCGCCGTCCAGGACGCAGCTGGTGACGTTTGCGTGGTGAAGCTCGGCGATGCGGTCTGCTGTAGCGCACGGGTCTCCGGTCCGTGCAGATTGGGCTGCGCTGAGGGCCGTGAGGTCAGCGGCGGCCTTGAGACGGTGGGTAGTCAGGGAGACCGTCGCCCAGAGCACGGCAAGCATGGTCGCGCTCAACAGGGCGACCGCCACCCAAAGGACCAGGAGGCTTCCGCTGCCTTGGTCGTCACGTGGTTTCATGGCTGCTCTTCTGTCGCCGGCTCCGCCTGCACTGTGGCTCGGCCCTCGATCGGAACCACCGACGGGAGCGCCGGCCACTCGGTGACGGCGCGGACGACGACGTGGATGTCGTCACCCTCGCGAGTGACCTCGATCTGGGCGCCGGACGGGGCCGCGCGTTCGCCGATGGATGTCGCCGTGGCTGTGGTCTCACCGCGCGCGACCGCCCGGGCGACGTCGCGCGCCGCGTCGGTACAGCGGATGCTGCTGATCACGACGCCGGCGACCCAGCAGCCGGCCATGATCGTTGCCAGCAGCATCGGAAAGAGGATGGCCACCTCGGCCGTGACGGTGCCGGCCTGGGATCTGCGTCCACGTCTCATCCGCTCGTCTCCTTTCGTCCAAGAGGTCCGGGGCGGGCGACGCCGGCCGAGCGCCGTTGCGGGGGCACGGCCGGAGTCGCCCGGTCGGTCAGAACTGGACGCCCTCGATCCCCGCGGACTGCAGAGCCCAGTTGATGATCGCCTTGAGCACCGCCAGCATCGCGTCGGACTTCAGCAGGCCGATCAGGATGCCGCCGAGCCCGCAGGCCGCGACCATCGTGACCCCGTACTCCGCGGTGATGGCGCCTCGCTCGTTCCGCACCCGGCGCCGCGTCGTCGGGACCAGCATCTTGGACATAGTCGAACCTCCCGGTCTGCCGCCCGGCCAGTCCGGAACGGCTCACTGACAAGGTGCCGTCGCGAAAGCCCTTGCAGACAAGGAGATTCGAACCTGGGGACAACTAGGAGGCGGCGCCGGCCAACCGTCGCAGCTGGTCGCCGGTGAGCCCGATCCGCGCGGCCGCGACGTTCTCGGCAAGATGATCCGCCGACCGCGTTCCCGGGATCGGTACGACGACCGGCGATCGGTGCAGCAACCAGGCCAGCGAGATCTGGGTGGGAGTCGCACCGAGCTCGGCCGCGATCTCCGCGAGTACGGGCGACGTCGCGTGACCGCCTTGTGCGATCGGAAGCCAAGCGACGAAGGCGATTCCCTCGGCCGTGCAATAGTCGAGTACGGCCTCGTGCTCGCGATCGGTGAGGTTGTAACGGTTCTGGACGCTGACCACGTCCAGCTGCTGCCGTGCCTCGATCAGTTGAGCGACGCCGACCTCCGACAGGCCGACGTGCCGAACCTTGCCCTCGGCCCGTAACTGGGCCAGCGCGCCGAACTGTTCCGAGGCCGGCACCTTCGGGTCGATGCGATGCAGCTGAAGGAGATCGATCGTGTCCACCTTCAGCCGGCGAAGGCAGAGTTCGGCCGCCTGACGCAGGTACTCCGGCCGGCCGAGCGGGATCCACTCGCCCGCGGACGGCCTCGTGTGGCCGATCTTGGTGGCGATCACCAGGTCGTCGGCGTACGGGTGCAGGGCTTCGGCCAGGAGCTCCTCGTTCGCGCCGAGGCCGTACGCGTCCGCGGTGTCGATGAAGTTGACGCCGAGCTCGACCGCGCGGCGAGCAACGTGGACCGCGTCGGAGCGCTCGTCGTGGGGACGGAATCCGGTCAGCCGCATCGCGCCGAAGCCGAGCCGGTGCACGTCGAGATCGCCGAGCTTCAGCGTCGGTGAATGGTCCATGGTGATCCTCTCGTCGCGGCCGGACGATCGGACCGGCCTGCCACCATCCTCGGAAGACCGCGGGCGGCCTTGAAATGATTCGCCTCCAGCTAAATCATCGGGAGATGCTGACGATCACCTTCACGGTCGAGGACGTCGCCCGGACCCGGCTGGCGATCTCTCCGTTGTGGGAGATCGTCGCGAGCATCCGGCTGCTCAGGACACCCCGGGCCCACCAGTTCCATCGCCGCTGGGCCGAGACGACCCGGGTACGGATCAGCCAGCCGGGGACCGACCTCGGTCTCCTGTTCGACCTGGTGGATCCACACGTCTGGTACTCGGCCGACTTCCTCACCCCGCCGCCGCGAAGCCCGGTGCCGGACCTGACGGCCGAGCTCGCGACGCTGCGAAGGGTGTCCCCCGACCAGGTGCGCGCCGACCTCGACGTACTCGCGTACGCGCGGACGCATCCCGTTGGCTCGTTGAAGGACGCCGCACTACCGAAGCGGCTCAAGCGGGCGAAGGCGGCAGACCTGCCGTCGTCGGCGGTGGCGGAGCTGTACGCCGATCCGGAGGCGGGGGTCGATCGGCTGGCCGGTGAGCTGGCCGCGTACTGGGAGGTGGCGATCGCGCCGCAGTGGGGGCGGATTCGCGCGCTCCTCGAAGGGGATCTGCTGTATCGCGGGCGGCGCCTCGGACAAGCCGGACCGGCCGGGTTGTTCGAGGACCTGGCCGAGGCCGTGCGGTGGCGGGATGGGGCGCTGCACATCCGCCATCGGCGCTTCAACGGAACGCGGGAGCTCGCCGGGGAGGGGCTGCTGTTGACGCCGTCCGCGTTCGTCTGGCCGACGGTGTACTCGAGCACGATTCCGCCTTGGCAGCCGACGGTGACGTATCCCGCTCGAGGGATCGCGACGTTGTGGACGGACACTTCGGTGGACGCACCGGCCGGGTTGGTCGGCGTACTCGGACGGTCGCGGGCGGAGTTGCTCGCGCAGTTGGACGTACCGCGGTCGACGACGGAGCTGGCGGCACGGACCGGGATGTCGGCCGGCGGAGTATCGCAGCAGTTGGGCGTGCTGCGGGACGGTGGGCTGGTGACCGCGCATCGGGTAGGGCGTTTCGTGCTCTATGCGCGGACCAGTGTGGCCGAGTCGCTGCTCGGGGCGCCGGAGTCGTCAGGGGGCTAGGGCGGGGATCGTCGTACTCAGGATGTGCGCGACGGTCGGCACGATGCCGAGCAGGACGAACGCGGGGAGGAAGCAGAGGCCAAGTGGGAGTACGGCACGGGTTTCGACAGTACGAGCCTGGGTTTCCGCGGCCCAGTGGAGCGATCGGCGGGTGTCGTCGGCTTGGTGTTCAAGGGTTTTCGCGAGGGGTGCGCCGGAACGGAGTGCTCGCTGGACCGCGCGGGCGAACGGAGCGCACGGTGGTTCGTCGCTGAGGGCGGACCACGCGTCGGCGGGGTCGGTGCCGAGGGTCAGGCGGTGCTCGACCTCGGCGAGCAGGTCGGCGAGGGGTCCGTCGAGGGCGCGGCTGACGGTACCGAGCGCGGCCTGGGGTGGGCGGCCGGCGCGAAGGCAGGCGGCGAGAAGGTCGACCGCCAGCGGAAGGTCCGCGGTGAGGCGGGCTGCGCGTCGTCGGGTGTCGGCGGACTCCAAACGGCCAAGGGCGCGGGGGATGAGGTAGTACGCGGCTGGTGCGGCGAGGAGGCCGAGGGGAAAGCCGAGAAGCAGGATCGCGCCGAAGGCGGCGGCAAGCGCCACGAGTCGGTGGAGGCGAGGTGGTGGCGCCTTCTGGGTGCCGGGTCGGTTGAAGAAGCTCAGGCGGCCACGCTGGAGCAGCCGCCGCGGCCCCGGACGACCCGGCACCAGCAGCATGACCGCGACAGCCGCAGCAACAGCCGCGCACACCGCCGAGGCGGAGTTCATCATCACCAGCTGGGGTGGAGTGGGCATGAGGGTCCTGTGGTTAGTGCGGCGTGGCTAGGCGGTTGGTCCAGTGGAGACCGGTGATGGCTAGGGCCAGGCCGGTGGCCAAGCAGAGCCAGCCTGGTGGGGTTTCGGTGAGGAAGGTGAGGGGGTTGGCGCCCAGGGCATAGCCGAGGGCTGTACCGAAGAGGGGAAGGACTGCCAGGAGACGGGCGGTGGTGCGGGCGCCGGCCAGGTTGGTGGTGATCTGGTGGCGGACCGCTTCTTCGGCGCGGAGGGTCGCGGCGAGGCGTTCGGTGATGCTGGCGAAGGGGGCTCCTGATTCTTCGGCAACGCGCCAGGCGGCGGCAAGGGAAGTGAGTCCTTCGGCGCCAGGGGTTTCGGCCGACAGGCGGAGTACGCCGGGGACGTCGCCGCCGAGGCGCGCGGCGGTGGCGGCGACCTGGAGGTCGGGACAGATCGTGGCCGCGCCTTCGAGGGCTTCGTGGGGTGGGCGACCCGCCGTGAGGTCCGCGGCCAGCACATCGCAGGCCTCGATCACCTGAGTCCGCCGCTCTGCCGCCAGGGAGAGTCGACGCGCTGCTCGGCGCTGGCCCGCGACGACGAACAGGATGACGCCGAGGGCCAGGCAGGCGACGACGAGCCCCGGACCGAGCGACAACCCCACCGCCACCGCGACCACGGCCAGACCGGCGAGGGGAACCAGGCGTCGGCTGGACGATCGAGCCAACTCGGTCGCGCCCGTCGACGGTCGGCGCTGAGCGGCGGCGGTGAGCCGGTGCAGGCCACGACCTCGGCGAGGAAGGAACCCGAACACCGCGAGCATGGTCATCACCGCTGCGAGCACTGCGTCGTTCATGCGGCACCGGCCAGCAGCTTGGTGAGCCGGGTCGCTCCCTCACTCAGTTGAACGTTGCCGTTGGCCTCGAACAGCACGGCCGGCCGTGTCTCCAGCTCACCCGCGATCGTCCGGCCGACCACGCGGATCTCCTCGACCCGCCGGACACCGTCCCGTCCCCGGGTCAGATGGATCACCGCGTGCAAGGCAGACGACACCTGGCTGTGCAGCGCGGCGCGATCGAGCCCGGCCAACGCCCCGAGCGCTTCGAGCCTGGCTGGTACGTCGGAGGCCGAGTTCGCGTGGACCGTCCCGCAGCCGCCCTCGTGTCCCGTGTTCAGCGCGCTCAGCAGGTCCACCACCTCCGCGCCCCGGACCTCGCCTACGACCAGCCGATCCGGGCGCATCCGCAACGCCTGCCGAACCAGGTCCCGCAGGCTGATCTCGCCGGATCCCTCGACGTTCGCGGGCCGGGCCTCGAGCCGGACCACGTGCGGGTGGGCCGGACACAGCTCGCTCGCGTCCTCGACCACGACCAGACGCTCCGAGGTGTCGACCAGCGACAGCAACGAATTGAGCAAGGTCGTCTTACCCGTCCCGGTCCCCCCGCTGACGAGGAACGCCAGCCGAGCGTCCAGCAGGTCGCGCAACACGGACATGCCCGCCACCGGCAGCGAACCGGCGGCGACCAGGTCCTCCAACCGGAGCACCTTGCGCGACGGGATCCGCAGCGACAAGCACGTCCCCGGCGCGGCCACCGGCGACAGGACCGCGTGGAACCTCGTCCCGTCCGGCAACCGCGCGTCGACGTACGGAGTGGCGTCGTCGAGTCGGCGGCCGGCCGCTGCGGCGAGACGGGTGGCGAGCCGGCGGACCGCGGTCTCGTCGCCGGTGCGGAGGTGGGTCCGTTCGAGTCCGGATCCGCGATCGACGAAGACCTGGTTCGGCCCGTTCACCAGGATGTCGGTGATCCCCGGCTCGGCCAGTAGACGGTCGAGTGGTCCCGCGCCCAGGGATTCGCGCCGGAGCTCCTCGACGACGGCCAGCACCGTGGAATCGCCGAAGACGCCCCCGTCCGCGCGAAGGGCCGCGGCCACCCGGGCCGGTGTCGGCTCCGAACCCTGCGCCGCCAGCGTCCCGCGAACCCGGTCCAGCAACTCCACCGAGACGCTCATGCGGCCAGCAATCCGTACAGACCGAAGGCGTCCAGCACCTCCGACGCGGTCCGGCCGAGCGCACCCCGTGGCCGTGGATCGAACCGGCCCTGGTCCATCAACCCTGGCAGATCCCGGTCGAACCGCAACCGCGCCGCCAACGGCAACGCCAGGTACTCCGCGACGTCGACCGCCGACAGGCCGCCCAACCCCGGCTCCCGGGCCACCACCCGCAGGTCGGTCGCCACCTCGCGCAACGGACCGACCAGCCGGGCCGCGGCCGCACACGAGCGAACGTCCCGCGGTACGACGAGCAGAGTGCACGTGGATCGTACGAAGGCCTCCTCCGCCGCTGGATCGCCACGGCGCGGTAGATCCACGACGACGAGGTCGCTGCTCCGTTGGGCGGCCCCCAGCACGGACCGCATCGCCTCGGGTGGCAACGCGGCCACCTCCGATCGGTCCCACGACAGCACCGCCAACCCGTCGACGACCGGCAACGCGGCCCGCAGTGCGGCAGCACTCACCCGGCCGGCGGCGTTGAGCAGACCCGGCCAACGCAACCCGTCACCCGCTTCGTTGCCCAGGGCAAGGTCTATCCCACCGCCCAGTGGGTCACCGTCGATCAGCATCGTGCGCAATCCACGCCGGCTCCCGGTCACGGCGACGGCAGCCGCCAACGTGGTGGTCCCGGCGCCACCGCAGCCGCCCACGAAAGCGAGGGTCACGGCGGCCCGCACTCCTCCGTCGAGGGTGTCGGCCAGCTTGTCGCCGAGAACGGCCTCCTCCCCCGGTAGGAGGAAGACGCCTTCCGCGCCGATGGTGAGCGCGCGCCGGTAGATGCCGGCGTCGTCGGCATCGGTCCCGGCGACCACGACGCCCGGCCGGCGGACCGGCTGGGTCCGGGCGAACGGTTCGACGAAGTCCTGGCCGACCACCACCAGGGCGGCGGACTGCCAACTTCGGCGCAGGCCGAGCAGATCCCTCTCGATCTGCGGGGTCACCTCGGCGGCGGCCGCGAGGCGGAGGAGGTCATCGAGCAGCAGGTCGTCGGCGGTGGCCAGCAGGACGGGCACGGCCGGCGGCGGTGTGGTGTTGTCCATACCCAGAAGGTGCCGTGATCGGGACGGTCCGCGGCCGGCGATCCGAATCCCTGTGGACAAAGGGATGTCGGCTTTCCGTCAGCAGCGGCAATCCGCCAGGACGAGGCGGAGACCGGCGCGCTCCGAGCCGCTACCGTTCGTTTCGAAGCGTCTTTAAATAAAGCCGCTTCGGCCTGATCACGTACCGCCCACTGATCGGAGCATCATGAAACGCATCTCGATGGCGATCGCCGCCGTCGCCGCAGTCGCGGCGGCGGTGCTCACCGCACCTGCCGCCCAGGCCGCGCCCGTCACCGCGTCCTTCACCAAGGTGTCGGACTGGGGCAGCGGGTTCGAAGGCAAGGTGACCGTTACGAACGGCACCACGAGTTCGCTGAGCACCTGGTCGGTCGCGCTGGACTTCCCGTCCGGCTTCACGATCAGCAGTTCCTGGGACGCCACCAGGAGCAGCAGCGGACAGACCCACACGTTCACTCCACCGAACTGGGCCGGCCCACTCGCCCCGGGAGCCAGCGTCACGTTCGGCTTCAACGGGAACCCCGGCAACTTCCCCGGCCTCGCCGCGTGCCGTCTCAACGGCGGAACCTGCGCGGGCGGTGGCGGCGGAACCGTACCCGGCGCACCAGGCGGTCTCACCGGTACGGCCACGTCGTCCTCGGTGAGCCTCTCCTGGTCCGCGGCGAGCGGCGCGACGTCGTACAACGTGTACCGCAACGGCACGAAGGTGGGCAGCCCGACCGGTACGTCGTACACGGACTCCGGGCTGTCCGCGAACACGCGGTACAGCTACCAGGTCAGCGCGAGCAACAGTGCCGGCGAAGGACCGAAGAGCGCCACCTTCTCCGTCACCACGGCGACCGGTGGAGGGGGCGGCACCGGTACTCGCCGGGCGGCGCCCTACCTCTACATGGGCTGGGGCGACCCGCCGAACCCCGCGACGGTCATGAACGCGACCGGGATCAAGTGGTTCACGATGGCGTTCATCCTCTCGTCGGGCGGCTGCAACCCGGCCTGGGACGGCAGCCGGCCGTTGCAGGGCAGCGCGGACGCCAACGCCATCGCGCAGATCCGCGCGGCCGGCGGCGACATCGTGCCGTCGATCGGCGGCTGGAGCGGCAACAAGCTCGGCCCGAACTGCAGTACGCCCGAAGCCCTGGCCGGGGCGTACCAGCAGGTGATCAACGCCTACAACCTGAAGGCGATCGACGTCGACATCGAGAACAGCGACGAGTTCGAGAGCGAGGTGGTCCAGGACCGGATCCTGACCGCGCTCAAGATCGTCAAGCAGAACAACCCCGGGATCCAGACGATCCTCACCTTCGGCACCTCGACGACCGGCCCGAACTACTGGGGCAACCGGCTGATCGAGCGGTCCGCGGCGCTCGGCGCGAACATCGACGTCTACACGCTGATGCCGTTCGACTTCGGCAGCGCGAACATCTACCAGGACACCGTCAACGCGTCCGAAGGCCTGAAGAACAAGCTGAAGGCGACGTTCGGCTGGACCGACGCCCAGGCGTACGCGCACCAGGGCATCTCCGGTATGAACGGCCTGTCCGACCAGCAGGAGCTGACCACCACCGCGACCTGGCAGAACATCACCACCTGGGCCAAGGGCAAGGGTCTCGGCCGGCTCGCGTTCTGGTCCGTCAACCGCGACCGCGGCTGCGCCGGCGGCGGCGTCGTCTCCAACTGCAGTGGCATCGCCCAACCGGACTGGGAGTTCACCCGCATCACCGCCGGCTTCTGACGGCGACGACGACCCGCGGCAGGTGGGGGAACCCTCCACCTGCCGCGGGGACGGTCAGCCGGCCTCGATGGCCTGGACGATCAGCTCGTTGCGGGCGTCCTGGCCGAGCGGGGCGGTGGTGTGAACGCCGTCGCGGAGATAGCTGGTGAGCCGGGACGGCTTGGCGGCGAGGAACTCGGCCCAGCGGACGATCTTCAGATTCGGGTGCCGCTTCTGCGCGTCGGCCAACTGAAGGTTGATCCACGCGCTGTTGCGCTGGTCCGCCAACTGCACGGCCGCGGTCTGGCTGGTCCGGACGACCTGGGTGTTGACCCAGTACACGGTCCGGCTGGAGCCGACGATGCTCATCGTCCGGTCGACCTGCGCCGCGAACACCGGCGGCGTGAAGATGTCGTTCGACCCCGTCGCCATCAGGATCCGCCGCGGCATCCCGTACGCCGATGCCCACTCTGCCAACGCATCCACAGCCGGCGCCGTGGGCCGCCCGGACCAGTTGTGCACGGCGATGCTGTCACCGGTCCGGCTGAGCAACCGCTGCGCCAGCGAGTACCCGTCCTGCACGGAGATGCTGTCCCCGAACATGTAGAGCCCGTCGTTCGCGAGCACCGGGTTGATCTGCGCGGTCGTGGAGATCGCCTTCGACGACCCCTCCCACGGTCCGAGCGCACCGGAGCCGTACCCGTCCGCGAAAGCAGTCTCGGTCGACACCACCGTCGCCCCGGCCACCACCGCCCCAGCCAGGAACAACTGCCGTCGTGAGGGCTTGTTCATCAGCACACCTTTCAGGAAACGATCAACTTGAGCGCACATGGGTCCTCAGGCAACCTTCGTACTGTGGCCGAAGGAGACGGCGGCGACCAACCCTGTTGCAGCTAGTTGCAGTTACTGACGCAGTGAGCGGACGAAGGTGCGGAAGCGGTCGGCGGCTGGGGAGAGGTTGTTGGTGAGGCGCCAGGTGAGGCCGATGTCTCGGCGGGCCCGGATGCCTTCCAGGGGTACTGGGGTGGCGCCGCTCTCGGTTCCTCGGACCGCGCCGCCGGGGAGGACCGCTACACCCAGGCCGGCTCCGACCAGGCGGTCGATGGTGGTGAGGTCGGTCGACTCGAAGGCCACGGAGGGGGTGAAGCCGGCGGCGCGGCAGAGGTCGTCGGTGACGCGGCGGAAGCCGAAGTCGGGGCGGAGGCCGACGAAGGGTTCTTCGGCGGCTTCGGCGAGGTTGACGCGGTGCCGACCGGCGAGGCGATGACCGGGTGGGACGTAGAGGCAGAGGCGCTGGCGTTGCAGCAGGTGCCAGCCGAACACCGCGGGATCGGGCCGTGGACCGGTGATGGCCAGCTCGGCCTCGCCGGATTCGAGGCTGTGGACGATGTCGTGGGACGGCTGTTCGCGGAGGCCGAAGTTGACGCTCGGCGCCTCGGCGCGGAACGCGGTCAGCAGGTCGGGGACGATGCCGGTCGCCACCGAGTGCAGGAACGCCAGCCGCACCGTACCCGAGTCAGGGTCGAGCAGCGCGTCGATCTGCTGCTGGGCTGTGTCCACGGCGACCGTCGACGCCCGGGCCGCCGCGAGCACGATCCGGCCGTACGGGTTGAGCCGGAGGCCGCGGTGTTCGCGTTCGAAGAGGCGGACCCCGAAGGCGGCCTCGACGCGGCGCAACGAGCGGGACAGGTTCGGCTGGCTCGTCCCGAGCGCGGCCGCCGCCTCGGTCAGGTGTTCGGTCTCGGCCAGCACCACGAACCAGCGCAGATCGCCGACATTCATACCGCAATCGTATCGATGTAGCACATTGGCGACATTTTACGTATGCGACCCGCTCTGGCACCGTCGAAGGCATGCAGACCGCGATCGCCACGCCACCCGGGTACCGGCCGGGGGAAGCGGGGTATCGCCGGCTGTCCGTCGCCCTGTTCGCCGCGGGGCTGGCCACGTTCGCCATGCTCTACAGCACGCAGCCGCTACTACCGGAGCTCGTGACCGCGTTCGACATCTCCCCCAGCCAGAGTGCGTTCAGCGTGTCCTTCGCCACGCTCGGCCTCGGGATCGCGCTGCTGATCGCCGGCCCCGCATCCGAGCGGCTCGGCCGGACCAAGCTGATGCGCTGGTCCGTGGCCGCGGCTGCCGTGATCGCCGTACTGTGCACCGTCGCGCCGACCTGGCACGTACTGCTGGCGCTCCGTGGTGTCCAGGGCATCGCGCTCGCCGGACTCCCGGCCGTGGCAATGGCGTACCTGCGCGAAGAGGTGCACGAGGACAGCCATGCCAGGGCGAGCGGCCTCTACATCGCGGGCACCGCACTCGGCGGGATGACCGGCCGGCTGATCGGCGGTGGCCTCGCCGACCTCGGCGGATGGCGCACGGCCCTCGGTGGCATCGCGGTACTCGGCCTGGTCTGCGCCGCACTCGTCGCGTTCCTCCTGCCGAGCTCCCGCAACTTCTCCCCGAGCCCGACCCGGCGTAATCGCGCAGTACTCACCGACCCCGGTCTGCTGGCCCTCTACGGAATCTCGGCCGCCGCAATGGGCGCCTTCGTCGCCGTGTACAACGCGACCGGGTTCCGCCTCGCCGCGGCGCCGTACGACCTCGGCCCGGGTCCGGCGGGACTCGTGTTCACCGTGTACGTCGTGGGGTCGGCCGCATCGGCGATCGCGGGCCGCCTCGCCGATCGGTACGGGCGGCGCGCTGTCGTACCGATCGGGTGCCTGATCACGATGGGCGGAGTGGCGATCACCCTGGCGTCCCCGCTCCCTCTGGTGGTCGCGGGGCTCGCAGTGATGACGGCAGGGTTCTTCGCGGTGCACGGAGTGGCCAGTGGTTGGGTCGCGGTCCGCGCACACGCAGTCGGCGGCGGTACCGCGCAGGCCGCCAGCCTCTACCTCTTCGCGTACTACCTGGGCTCGTCCGTCTTCGGCGGTCTCGCCGGTACCGCGTGGTCCCACTCGGCGTGGCCCGGTGTCGCCGTCGAGGCCGGGGTGTTGTTCGGCGTCACCCTGGTCCTGGCCCTGGCGCTCCGGCGGGTTCCTAGCCGGAATGCGAAACTGGCCGGGTGACCCGAGCTAGCGAAGCCGCCGACACCCTCGGCCTGGCGTACACCGAGACCCGGCACGGCCGGGTGAACTCGCTCGAGGAGGCCGCGGCCGCCCGCGGGATCGAGCCGGCCAGGCTGATCAAGACGATCGTGGTCCGGCTGTCCGACGACGACTACCGGTTCGTCCTGGTCCCCGGTGACCGGGAGATCGCCTGGCCGAAGCTGCGCACCCTGCTGGGTGTGAAGAGGATGTCGATGCCGGACGCCGACACCGCGTTCCAGGTGACCGGCTACGTCCGCGGCACGATCACGCCGCTCGGCAGTAACCACGCCTGGCCGGTGATCGCCGACGAACGGATCACCGGCACCATCTCCATCGGCGGCGGCGACCACGGCGTCGGCCTGACCGTCGACGCGGAAGCCCTGGTGAAGGCCCTCAAGGCCACTGTTGCGGACGTAACCGACTAGGCCAGGAGGCCCAACCGACCGGCCCGCAGACCCGCCTGGAACCGCGTGGTCGCGTCGAGTGCCTTGAGGATCCGCTGCATCCGCCGCTCGACAGTGCGCTGCGCAACGCCCAACCGACGCGCTATCGCCCGATCGGTAAGCCCAGCAGCCGCCAACGAGAGCAACTGCTGATCCGCCTCGGTCAACGGTCCATCGGTCGGCTCCGTACCCAACGGCGTCCCCTGCTGCCACAACAGCTCGAACAGCCGCAGCAACCCGTCCAAGAGACTGCACGGCCCCAACTCGACGACTACGTCCGGCCCGGTCTGCAGCAACCCCGTCCGCCGATCGACGACCACCAGCACCAGCGGTACCCCGCGCACCATCCGACCCCCGACGGAACCGGCTGCAGCCAGCTCCACCGGATCCACCAACGCGGTCACGTCGTGGATGAACCGGTACATCACCCCGTCGGTACGTCGTGGCCGCACCGGTTGGCCGAGGACCAGCACCTCGTTCCGCGCACTCTGCAGCGCCTGCTGGTACCGCTGAGCGATCGCCTCGGCCCCGCGGATCACCGTGAACGGCCCGGCGTCCCGGCGCGCCCGGAACTCCGCAGTGAGCACCGACGCGCCCAGCCGAGCCTCGACGATCGCGGCCTGCTTCCGTAAGGCCAGGAGTTCCACAGCCGCCTCCGGTACGGCTGGGGTGTACCGAGCGGGGCGGCCCGGCGTACGGGAGGCCAGGCCGTGCGACAGCAGCGACCGGAGGTGACGAGTCACGCGGGGCGTGGCCCAGCCGAGGTCGACGGCGAGGTCGGTCGTGGCGGCTTCCGGGCGGGCCAGCAGCGCCCGGTAGAGCTGCTCGTCCTCCGAGCAGACACCGAGCGCCGCCAGCACCGGCGAGGGGCGGTAGCTGTGCATCAGGGCAGCGAGTGGACGTGCGAGCCGACCTGGTCGGAGAACGCGTTGCCGTTCGTCGCGTCCCAGTTCGTCGACCAGGTCATCGCCCCGCGCAGCGCCGGCCAGGTGGTGCTCGGCTTGAAGCTGCCGCAGTTGGTGCCCCTGGTCAGGCAGTCGAGCGCGTCGTTGACCACGGACGGCGCGACGTACCCACCACCCGCCGCCTGACTCGAGGCCGGTAGTCCGAGACCGACCTGGTCGGGACGCAGGCCGTTCTGCAGCATGATGCAGGCCTGCGCGGTGATGAAGTCGACCGTGCCCTGCGAGTACACCCGGCCGTCGCAGCCGTTCATCGCGCCGGAGTTGTAGTACTGCACGTTGACCACGGTCAGGATGTCCTTGATCGCCAGCGCGAGCTTGAAGTACTCGAACGAAGTGCTCTGCATGTCGATCGTCTGCGGCGCCATCGCGATCACCAGCCCGCTGCCGTACTGGCTGCGCAGCGACTGCAACGCCTGGCCCATGTACTGCGCGTTGACGCCGTTCTCCAGGTCGATGTCGATCCCGTCGAAGCCGTACTCGCGCAGCACCGACAACGCGCTGCTCGCGAAGTTCGCGGCGGCCGTGGCGTTGCCGACCGAGATGGTGCCGTTCTGGCCACCGACCGACAGGATCACCCTCTTGCCGACCGCCTGATTCGCCGCGATGTCGGCCTTGAACTTCGCCGCCGTGTACCCACCGAGCCGGCTCGCCAGCGCCGGGTCCAAGGTGAACGTGATCCCGCCGGGCTCGGCCGGATCCGCGTCGGCGAAGGCGACCGCGATCAGGTCGTAGTTCGCCTGGACGTCGCTGATCCGCTGCACGGTCGCACCGTTGTCGAAGTTCTGCCAGTACCCGGTGAGGATGTGCTTCGGCAGACTCGCGGCCCGCGGGTTCGTCGGACCGCCCACGGTCTGGGTGCAGCGGGCGTTGCCGCCGGCGGTTCCGGTCGAGCAGGACCGGCTGGCCGGCGTGCCGGTCTCGAAGGTCCCGTTGGTGCCGGGATCGGTGGCGGCTGAGCCGATGGCCGGGAGCAGGACCAGGCCGGCGGCGGCGGTGAGCAGGGCGGGGATGATCGCGGCCAGGGGGCGGCGGCTTCGCGGGGTCATGTGACACAAAGTGTGACGACGCGACTACATTGTCAAGACCCTACATAAAGTGGAAGCGCTCTCACACTCAGGAAAAGTGAGGAATGTACACTCTTCTGAGGTTTTCCGGTCGCGCACGCAACCATCGGCGCTCGGGATGCATCTAGCAATCCGGGGGAACCTGTGCCGAGAAAGGCGACGGCCCCCGGCGGGGGGGTGACCGGGGGCCGTCTTCGGCCACGGGCTCGGGGGGAGGAGCCGGGGGCCGATCAGGAGGCGACAGTCTGCCACTGTCAGGAGGATATGTACCCCCCGAGATCCGGACTCACACATCTCAGTTCTGTTGCGGCTGAAATCATGAAGTTCGGCGCCCGGAAACCCCTCTCGAGGCGCCCGAGCCAGTGTCACTGTCACACTGCTCATCAGTCTAACCAGACGAGCAGGCCACACGAAAGCCCGGGGGCCTCGGCGTTTCGTTCCGCGGCCTATGCTCGGCGTCATGGAGCAGTTGGGGAGGGTCCGCGGGGCCGCTTTCTTCGACCTGGACAAGACCGTCATCGCGCGCTCCAGCGCCCTCGCCTTCTCCCGGCCGTTCTACGCCGGCGGCCTGATCAACCGGCGAACCGTGCTGCGCAGCGCATACGCCCAGTTCGTCTATCTGCTCGGTGGCGCGGACCACGACCAGATGGAGCGGATGCGGGAGTACCTGTCCGCGATGTGCGCCGGCTGGGACGTCCGGACGGTCCGCGCGATCGTCGCCGACACCCTGCACCACATCGTCACCCCGATCGTGTACGACGAGGCGGTGACCCTGATCGAGGAGCACCACGCGGCCGGCCGGGACGTGGTGATCGTGTCCTCGTCCGGGAGCGAGGTGGTCGAGCCGATCGGCGCGCTGCTCGGTGCCGACCGGGTGATCGCGACCCGGATGGTGGTTGCCGAAGGCAAGTACACGGGTGAGATCGAGGACTACGTCTACGGTCCACAGAAGGCGATCGCGATCACCGCGCTGGCCGCCGCCGAGGGCTACGACCTGGCCGACTGCTACGCCTATTCGGACTCGATCACCGACGAGCCGATGCTCGCCGCGGTCGGGCATCCGGTCGCGACGAACCCCGACAAAGCCCTGCGCCGGCTGGCCGGGGAGCGCGGCTGGCCGGTCCGCGACTTCAGCGAACCGGTCGCGCTGGCCGAGCGCACCCGGCTCCGCGAGGTCCGCCGGCAGGCCGTCGGCGCGACCGCGGTCGGGGCCGGACTGGCCGCCGTCGGAGTGCTGCTGTACGCCGTCCGCCGGCGGTCCGGCCGGGGCGAAAGCTGAACTCCCGGACAATTTTCTCAGCTTGATGAACGTGCCCCAAGCCCTTCCCAGGAAGGGTTTTCGGGAGTACAAAGGAAGACAACAAAGGGGCCCGCAAGGGTTCCTGTAGAGATTGCACGCTAGCCAGGCACCCACGCGGCGACCAGCCCATCCCAACCGGGCAGCGCGACCCAGGCTCCGGCCTGTGGCGGCAGACGAGGTGCACGCTTGGTAACCGGGACGGCGTGCCCGCGACGGCGTTCTCGTCAGAGAGCGCCGTTCGCATGTGGCGGGCGGGGGCTCATTTCCCTTGCTGGGCAGAGATGTTGAGTGGTGAACGTTCGGCGGCGAGGGCCACCACCTCGCACTCCCGCAGCAACCAGCTCTGCACCCCGGCGACCCCGCCGGTGGCGTAGCCGGTCAGTCCGGGTGCGTACGACGCGGCCAGTTCGAGGTGGCCGGCCTCGGGTACCGTGACCGCGACCTGATCGATGCCTCGGGCAACCAACAGGGCGCGTTCGGCCGCTCTGGCGACGATGCCGTTCGCGGTCGGGAACGGCCGGAGCACGGCCAGCTCCGCGTGCACGATCGCGGCGACGACGAGCCCGGGCGCCTTGGTCGGCCGGGTCAGCGCCTGGGCCAGGCCGCTCAGCCGCTCCCACATCACGTCGGCCGGTGGGGCCGGGGGCAGGCCGGGGATGTCGTCCGGGACCGGCTCGCGAGTGGTCCGCAGGTGGCCCAACTGGTCCGGTCCGCCCAGGTCGGCGGCCGCCAGCTGGTGCAGCCTGGTCCAGACCTGTATCGGCGCGGTGTCCGCCTGCGGGGCGAGGCTCATCAGCTCGCCGGTGATCCGGACCGCGCCCAGCGCCGGCGGATCGCCACCGCCCTGGCGGACCTCCTCCAGGCTCGCCCGGCTGCCGGCCAGGACAGCGGACGCGTGCGCGCCCCGGAGCAGCGCCTCGGCGGTCAGGTCCGCGCCGACCTTGCGGAGGCCGCGGTCGCGCAGCAGCACGTCGACGGCGTCCCGGGCGGCCCGCGCGGCCGACCCGACGCCCTCCAGTCCGGCCAGTGGCTCGAACGCGTCAGCACTCATGGCACAGCACCCTAGGATGGCCTCCCATGGCCCCCAGCACCGACTCCACCGGAGCCCCCCGGTTCAGCATCGTGGTCCCGTGCCGGAACGGGCGGGCCTGGCTGCGGTCGTGCCTGGACTCGCTGCTGAGCCAGTCGTTCGCCGACTTCGAGATCGTCGGCGTGGACGACGCCGGCACCGACGGCAGCGCGCGGATCCTGGCCGAGTACGCCGAGGCCGATCCGCGGGTCAGGGTGATCGGGCTGGCCGAGACCGTCGGCCCCGGCCCAGCCCGGAACGCGGGGCTCCGGGAGTGCCGGGGCGAGTACGTGCTGTTCCTCGACGCCGACGACCTGTACCTGCCCGGTTCGCTGGCGGCGCTGGCCGCGCGGATCGACGCCACCGGGCGGCCCGATCTGGTGCTGTTCGACTACGAGCGGATCTTCTGGGACGGCCGGGTGGTCCGCAACCAGCAGCACGACGCGTTCGCGCGGGACGGTGAGGGCGTCTTCACCGCGGCCGAGCGGCCGGTCTTCCTGACCTTCCTCGAGGTCGTCTGGAACAAGGCGTACCGGCGCGACTTCCTCGCCCTGCACGGCTTCGCCTTCACCTCCGGGTACTACGAGGACGCGCCGTGGACGTACTCGACGATGCTCACCGCCGGGCGGATCGCGACGCTGGACCGGGTGGTCGTGCACCATCGGCAGCACCGGACGGGCGGCAGCCGGTACGCGACGCCGACCCGGCGGCAGTTCGACATCTTCGACCAGTACGACCGGGTGCACGCGTTCATCGCCTCCGACCCGGAGCTGGCCGGGTGGCGGCGGTTCGCCTTCGACCGGTCGCTGGACCACGTACTCGCGGTGCTGGCCAAGCCCGAGCGGCTCGCGCCGGAGGACCGGGCCGAGTTCTTCCACGCGGCGCACGCGTTCGCGAAGCGGTGGAAGCCGAAGGGGTACGCCGCCGACCGGACCAGCCGCGGATTCAAGCGGTGGATGCTGATCCACGACGACTACGCGACTTACTCGACGCTCAAGCTGAGTTCGAAGGTGCTGCACGTCCCGAGTCCGCGCAAGGCGGTCGACCGGCTGCTGCACCGCGGTGACCTCGACCCGAACCTCGCCGTCTTCGCCGCGTACTGGTTTCAGCAGTACGCCTGCAACCCGCGCGCGATCTACGAGAAGGCGGCCGAGCTGGTCCCGCAGTTGCGCGGGGTCTGGGTGATCGACGCGGACCACGTCGCCGCGATCCCCGAGGGGGTCGAGTTTGTGGTCGCCGGCTCGCCCGCGTACGACAAGCTGGTGCGCAAGGCGACGTACTTCGTCAGCAACATGAACCTGCCGAAGGAGCTGGAGAAGCGGGACGGGCAGATCCACCTGCAGACCCAGCACGGGACGCCGCTGAAGACGATGGGCACCGATCTCAGGCACTACCCGGTCGCGGCCAAGGACCTCGACCTGGACGAGCTGATGCGCCAGGTGGACCGGTGGGACTTCAACCTCTCCGCGAACCGGTACTCCTCGGAGATCTGGGAGCGCACCTACCCGTCGTACTTCGAGGAGCTGGAGACCGGGTTCCCGCGCAACGACCGGCTGCTGACCGCGACGGCCGACGACGTCCGGGCGATCCGGGCCGGGTTCGGCTTCGACGACTCGCATCTGGTCGTGCTGTACGCCCCGACCTGGCGGGACGCGAAGGACGCGGTCCGGACCCCGGCCGGGCTGATCGATCTCGGTGGCGACGGCATCCACCTCGACCTGGACCGGTTGGCCGCGGCCGCCGGTGACCACGGCCGGGTCCTGGTCCGGACCCACTACTCGCTCGCGGCCGGCGCGCCCGAGCACCGGTCCGACCGGGTCGTCGACGTCTCCGAGCACCCACGGGTCGACGACCTGATGCTCGCCGCCGACGTGCTGATCTCGGACTACTCGTCGATCACCTTCGACTTCGCGAACCTGGACCGGCCGATCATGCTGCTGGCCGACGACAAGGGGTTCTACGACACCACCCGCGGGACCTACTTCGACATCACCGAGTTCCCGCCCGGGCTGGTCGCGCGATCGCCGGAGGAACTGCTGACCGCGTTGCAGACCGGGCGGTTCGCGGCGGCGGAGGCGGCCAAGCACCGGCAGCTGTTCCGGGAGCGGTTCTGCGACTTCGACGACGGCCGGGCCGCCGAGCGGGTGGTCCGCCGGGTGTTCCTCGGCGAGACCGACCTGCCTCCGGTGGTACCACTCGCCGATCGCCGCCCGGCCCCGTCACCGCACGGGCTGTAGCTCCGCCCCGGCCGCACCGGCGGCGGTCCACGCGGTCACCGGCCGCAGCTCGGCGGCAGCGATCGAGTGCGGTGATTCCGGGAACGGCATGCATAATGGTCCGCATGTCGACAAGCCCGGTGAGCCGCAGCGCCCTGCGCCTGTGCCCCGGCCTGCGACGACGACGCACCGTCTGAACACCCCATCCTCCTGTTCCGGTGCCTCGTTCCTCGAAGGACGTCACGTCATGTCCGTTGTTCCCGTTCTGTCCGCACGGCTGATCTCCGCCGCCGAGGCGGCCTTCGGGCTGCCCACCGTCGACCCCGAACTGCGGGCCGCGACCAAACCCGAGTTCGGCCACTTCCAGACCAACCTCGCGCTCCGGCTGGCGAAGACGCTCGGCCGGCCACCGCGCGAACTCGCGGCCGCGCTCGTCCAGCACCTCCAGGTGGACGACCTCTGTGCTCCGCCCACGATCGCGGGACCGGGTTTCGTCAACCTCACCTTGTTGCCGTCCGCCCTCGCCACGGCCGTCAACGCGCTGCCTGGTCCCCGACCAGGCAACGGTCTTCGGGTGGTGGTCGACTACTCGCAGCCCAACGTGGCCAAGCAGATGCACGTCGGCCACCTCCGGTCGACCGTGATCGGTGATGCCCTGTGCAACGTGCTGCGGTACGCCGGGTACGAGGTGATCCGGCAGAACCATGTCGGTGACTGGGGCACCCAGTTCGGGATGATGGTCGAGCAGTTGCTGGACGAGGGGACGAAGGCCGGAAACCTCGACCTGGAAGAGATGCAGCAGCTGTACCAACGGGCGCGGCGGCATTTCGACGGCGATGCCGGGTTCGCCGGCCAGGCCCGGCGGCGGGTCGTCCTGCTGCAGTCCGGGGACCCGGTGACCGTGGACATCTGGCGGCAGCTGGTCGAGGTCTCGCTGACGGAGTTCGACCGGGTGTACGGCCTGCTCGGGTCACCGTTGACCCGGGCGGACGTGGTCGGTGAGTCCGCGTACAACGACGCGCTGCCAGGGGTCGTGGCGGAGCTGGGGGACGCTGGTCTGCTGACGGAGTCGGGTGGTGCGCAGTGCGCGTTCCTGCCCGGGTTCGTCGGCCGGGACGGGTCGCCGTTGCCGGTGATCGTGCGGAAGTCCGACGGCGGATTCGGGTACAGCGCGACCGACCTGGCCGCGGTCCGGCACCGGGTCGACGACCTGCACGCCGACCGGATCGTGTACGTGGTGGACCATCGGCAGTCGCTGCACTTCCAGCAGATCTTCGCGCTCGCCCGGGCGGCGAACTGGTTGCCTGAGGCAGTTCCCGCCGAGCACGTTGCCTTTGGCACCGTTCTCGCACCGGACGGGAAGCCGTTCCGGACCAGGGACGGCGGCACGGTGTACCTGGTGTCGCTGCTGGACGAGGCGATCGCGCGGGCCGGTGCGTTGCTGGCGGATCGGGACGGGATCGACCGGGACGCGGTGGCGCGGGCGGTCGGGATCGGGGCGATCAAGTACGCCGACCTGTCCAACGACCGGTCGAACGACTATGTCTTCGATCTCGGCCGGATGGTCGCGATGACCGGCAACACCGGACCGTACCTGCAGTACGCGCATGCCCGGCTGACCCGGCTGCTGGCGAAGGCGGGCGAGTTCGACGGTGAGGTCACGGTGCTCACCGAGCCGGCCGAGCAACGGCTGGCGTTGTTGCTGACCGGCTTCGGCGATGCGGTGGACCAGGTCGCCGCGACGCTGCAGCCGCATCGGTTGTGCACGTACCTGTACGACCTGGCGACCGCGTTGTCGGCGTTCTACGAGACGTGTCCGGTGCTGACGAGTGCGGGCGAGGTCCGGACCAGCCGCCTCGCCCTGTGCACGGCGACCCGGAAGGTGCTGCACGAAGGACTCACCTTGCTGGGGATCCAGGCTCCGGACGCCATGTGAGGACGGAGGACGCCGTAATTCGGGTGCCGGTACTTGGGGTGCGGCTCTACCGTCTGTGGGTATGAGCACGAACGAGGGGTGGCCGGCCGGGATCGAGGCGCGGCCGATCGACAAGGCCGACGCGCCCGCGTGGGCGGAGCTGCTGGCGGCCAAGGAGAAGGCCGACTCCGAAGGCGAGAACTACGACGCCGACGACCTGCTCGAGGAGCTCGCGGATCCGAAGCTGGACGCCGCGCGCGACACGATCGGGCTGTGGTCCGGCGGTGAGCTGATCGGGTACGGCGTGGTCCGCGGCCCCGACCTGGTGCTCGACGTCCACCGGGTCCGTACGGAGGGGACCGTCCACCCGCAGTGGCGTCGCCATGGGATCGGCTCAGCGCTGCTGCCCTGGCTGGTCCGCCGGGCGGGCGAATTCCACCGGGAGCGGCAGCCCGGGACCACGGGCGAGATCAACACCGGCGTGATCACCACGAACGCGGGCGCCGAGGCTCTGCTGACCGGGGCCGGGTTCGAGAAGTGCCGGTACTTCTTCGACATGACCAGGCCGTTCGACCAGCCGATCACCGAGCTCCCGGCGCCCGAGGGACTGCGGTTGGTCGGCTTCTCGCCCGAGTACGACGAGCCGTTGCGGCTCGCGCACAACGAGGTGTTCCTGGACCACTGGGGATCGACGCCGAAGGACGCGGAGAGCTGGAAGACCTGGTTCACCGGGTCCCGCGCGTTCCGCGGCAACCTGTCGTACCTGGTCCTCGACGGCGACGAGATCGTGACGTACACGCTGGGCTACGAGTACGTCGCGGACACCGAGGCCACCGGGATCCGCGAGGTCTACGTCGGCCAGGTCGGGACCAAGCGCTCGCACCGAGGCCGGCGACTCGCCGCCGTCGCGCTGTCCCGCGTGATGGCCGAGGCGGAGCGGGCCGGATTCCAGCGCGCGTCCCTCGGGGTCGACGCCGAGAACCCGACCGGCGCACTGGGCCTGTACGAACACCTCGGCTTCACCACGAAGAGCACCTGGGCCACCTACCGCCTCCCGATCACGTGATCGACGATCCCCGGGAAGCCGCTCGGGCGTTGGCGGCGGAGGTGTTCCCGACCGCGCACTGGGTCGTGCTCGGCGGCAGCGTACTGACCAACGCGCGGACCGCGGGCTCCGATCTCGACGTCGTGGTGCTGCTGCCCGACGGGAGTGACGGAGTACCGCGGCGGGAGTCCCGGCGGTTCGCGGGCTGGGCGGTGGAGTTGTTCGTCCACGATGCCGCGAGCCTGGACCACTACCTGGGCAAGGATCTCCCGGGAAGGCGGCCGGCGTTGCACCGGATGGTCGGGCTCGGCGAATCGGTGGCCGGGGACGCGACGGCGTACCAGGCCCGCTGTCGTGAGGTCCTCGCCGCGGGTCCGGATCCGCTCACGACGGACGAGCTCGACACCTTGCGGTACGGGCTGACCGATCTGCTCGACGACCTCGATCATGCGCCGGACGACGAGCGGTCGGTGATCGGTGCCCTGTTGTGGTTGCGCGTTGCCGAGGCGACGTTGTTGATCCGGCGGCACTGGGTGGGGTCCGGGAAGTGGTTGCTGCGTGAGCTCGACGACTGCGACCCGGCGTTCGCCAAGGACTGGCTGGGCCGGCAGGGCGACATGACCGCGGTGGCCGAGTTGGCTCGGCGGGTACTGGCGTCGACCGGTGGGCCGTTGTTCGCCGGTTACCAGCTGGCCGGCGAGCGACCTGACACCTGAGAAGAACGGTCCTGACCGGGATGGCCAGGACCGTTCTTTCGTTCAGATGTGGGAATCCACGATGGCCGGTTCGACCGCGCCCGGTTCGGTGGCGGTTTCCGGCTTGACCGCTTTGCGGCGGTTCCACGGGCGGACGCCGAGGGTGATGACGAGCAGGGTCAGGGCCGCGTACACGGCGGACCCGATGAAGGCCGCGTGGACGCCCTCGGTGAGGATCTGCCGGGTCGCCTCGACCGGGTTCGTCGTACTCGGGGTGGCGTTGCGGCTGGCCGTACCGAAGACGGTGACCAGGATGCCGAGGCCGAGCGCGCCGCCGACCTGCTGCAGGACGTTGAGCAGCCCCGAGGCGGCACCCGCGTCCTCCGGCTTCACCCCGGCCAGCGCGCGGCCGGTGAGCGGGATGAAGATCAGGCCGGCACCGGTCCCGAAGAGGAGCAGCGGGCCGACCACGCCCCCGAGGTAGCTGCTGTCGACGGTCGCGCGGGTCAGCCAGAGCATGCCGAGCAGGACGAAGATCCCGCCCGCGATCATCATCCGGCCGTTGTCGAGCCGGCCGACCAGGCGCGGCACGATCCGGGACGAGGCGAACAGCAGACCGGTCATCGGCAGGAAGGCCAGACCGGCGGCCAGCGGGCTGAACGCGAGCACGCCCTGCAGGTACTGGGTCAGGAAGAAGAACATCCCGAACATCGTCCCGACCATCAGCAGCATGGTCAGGTACGCCGCGACCCGGTCGGTGTCGCGGAACAGCCGCAGCGGCACGATCGGGTGGCTCACCCGGCGCTCGATCAGCACGAACGCGACCAGCAGGACCAGGCCGGCGGCGAACGCCACCAGCACCTCGGTCGAACCCCAGCCCGCCTCGGCGACACGGATGAAGCCGTAGACCAGGGCGGTGATCCCGAGCGTCGAGGTGAGCGCGCCGGCCACGTCGAACCGGCCCTGCTCGGGCGCGGTCTCGCTGAGCACGACGCGGGCCGCGAGCACCAGCGCGATCCCGATCGGGACGTTGATGAACAGGCCCCAGCGCCACGACACCCAGTCGGTCAGCATGCCGCCGACCACCAGGCCGACACTCGCGCCGCCGGACGAGACCAGGCTGTAGAGCCCGAGCGCCTTCATCCGCTCCGGCCCTTCCTTGAAGGTGAGCATCAGCAGCGTGAGCGCCGCCGGTGCGGCGATCGCGCCGCCGATCCCTTGCAGAACCCGGGCGGCGAGCAGCAGTTCGGCGTTCGGGGCGAGACCGCCGAGCAGGGACGCGGCGGTGAAGACGGAGACGCCGGCGACGAAGACGCGGCGGCGGCCGAGCAGGTCGCCGGCCCGCGCGCCGAGCAGCAGCAGACCGCCGAAGGCGAGCGCGTACGCGTTCTGGACCCAGGACAGGTTCGCCGGGCTGAAGTCGAGCGCGTGCTGGATCTTGGGCATCGCGATGTTCACCACGGTGCCGTCGAGGATCACCATCAACTGGGTGATGAGGATGACCGCGAGGACGACGCCCGGCCGTCGTGCGGGCGTGCCGGACCCGGCGCCGGACGGCGCCACGGAGGTGGACGACATATGAGAACTTGCTCCTTACCCCGGAGGGGCTAGAGTGGTGACAGCGGAAAAGTGGAGCGCTCCTCCGGATACGATACGGAGGGTTCCTCCGCTTTTTCAAGCGGTTTTCCGAGGAGGTTTGCGATGAGTTCGTCGGCTGCGCCCGGCCCGGCGGCCCTGCCGGACCTGCGCCCGACCCGAGCCGACGCGAGGCGGAACTACGACCTGCTGGTCACCGCCGCGCGGGAGGCGTTCGCCGAGCACGGCACCGGGACCTCGCTGGAGGAGATCGCGCGCCGGGCCGGCGTCGGCATCGGCACGCTGTACCGCCGCTTCCCGAACCGGACCGCGCTCCTCGAGGCCGTCTACGTGGACGAGATCCAGTCCGTCTGCGACCGCGCGTACGAGTTCCACCAGGAGCTGGACCCGTTCGAGGCGCTGGCCGCGTGGATCCGCAGCTTCGTCACCTACAACGTGTCGAAGAAGAGCCTGGCCTCCGAGCTGACCGCGGCGCTCGGCAAGGACTCCGAATTCTTCGCGGTCTGCAAACTCAACGTCCGGGACGCCGGGGAGCTGCTGCTGGGCCGGGCCAAGGAGGCCGGCGTGGTGCGCGAGGAGTTGGAGCTGGTGGACGTACTGCGGCTGGCCGGCGGCATCACGATGCTGCCGGACCTCGATCCCGACCAGGCGTACCGGCTGCTCGACATCGTCCTGGCCGGGCTCCGTCCGAACCCGGCCGCCTCGGCCTGACCGTCAGCCGCGGTCGGTCTCCAGCAGGTACTCCGCGAGCGCCTGCCGCCAGTCGCGCATCCGGACGCCGGCCGCCTCCAGCGCGGACAGGTCGAGCGCGCTGTTCGACGGCCGCGGCGCGATGTTGGTCTTGCCCGCGCTGTACTCCTCGGAGCTGATCGGGCGGACCTTGCAGCTCGAGTTCTCCAGGATCGCGGCCGCGAAGTCCGCCCACGACACCACGTCGCCGTCGCCGGTCGCGTGGTACGTGCCGGACGGCGCACCGCTGTCCAGCAGGCCGATCAGCGCCGCCGCCAGGTCCACCGTGTACGTCGGCCGCCCGTACTGGTCGCCGACCACGGTGAGCTCGTCCCGGTCGGCGCCGACCCGCAGCATCGTCCGGACGAAGTTCGGCCCGTCGCCGAAGACCCAGCTGGTCCGGACCACGTAGTACGTCGGGGCGAGCCGGGCCGCGAGTTCGCCGGCCGCCTTGGTGATGCCGTAGACGCCCTGCGGGTCGATCCGCTGGTCGACGGCGAGGAATCCGTCCGCGCTGTCGAACACGTAGTCGGTGCTCACGTGGACCAGCGGGATCCCGAGCCGGCGCGCGTGCCAGGCCAGGTTCGCCACGCCGGTCGCGTTCACGTCCCAGGCGGACAGGGTGTGCTCGGCGTCCTCGGCCTTGTCGACCGCGGTCCAGGCGGCGGCGTTGACGATCGCCGTGATCCCGGTCCAGTCGAAGGCGTCCAGCGCGGGCCGCGAGGTGATGTCGAGCTCGGCCGAGGTGACCAGGCGGGCGTCCGGGAGCCGGCCGCCGAGCGCCTTGCCGAGCTGGCCGCCGGCTCCGGTGACGAGGACGGCCATCAGTCGTCCCAGTCCGGCCGGATCGGGTCGACGGCTTCGAGCAGCGGGTGCCCGGCGTCCTTGTCGCTGTAGATGAGCTGCTCCTTCGGGAACGGCCACGGCACGTTCAGCTGCGGGTCGAACAGGTTCACCAGGGTGTACTTCGCGTCCGGTGACCAGTGCGCGTTCACCAGGTAGTTGTAGACCGTGTTCGGCTCCAGCGTGCAGAACGAGTTGCCGCAACCGCGCGGGACGTACAGGCCCTGGTTCGGCGTCAGCTCGAACGTCTCCAGCCGGCCGAAGCTCGGGCCCTCGCGCAGGTCGACGATCGCGGTGAACACCTTGCCGAACGCGGGCGAGATGTACTTGTCCCACGGCTCGGCGTGGATCCCGCGGACGACGCCGGCCTCGGCGTTGTACGAGACGTTGTTCTGCACGATCTCCAGCCGGGGCAGGCCGAGCTTCTCCAGCTTCTCCCGCTGGTAACTCTCCTTGAACCAGCCGCGACCGTCGTCGAACACCTGCAGTTCGACGAGCAGCACACCCGGGATCGTGGTCTCGGTGACGGTCGGTCCGGTCATCATCCTGCCTCGGGGAACTCGTAGACGGCGGCGTATCCGTTGCGGAACCGTTCCTTGGCGAACGGTTCGAGGGTCTTCGCGTGCGGACGGGTGAAGTCGACCATGATCCAGCGCACGCCGAGGTCCCGCAGTTGCTGGGCCTTGGCGGCGTCCGGCTGGGCCACGAACGAGTCGTTCAGCTCCAGGATCTCCGGCTTCCAGTAGTCGACCGTGATCGAGTCGCGGCCGTTCGGTCCGCGCCGGTTCGCCTCGACGGTCGGCGTCCAGGCCTCGACCAGCATCTGCCGCTCGGAGAAAGCGCCGACCACGAAGCGGCGGCTGTCGCACTTCTTCGGCGCGATCGGGGTGGTGCAGTGCCGGTTCGTCATCACCACGTCGTTGACGTCGGAGTGGTCCCGGATCCACCGGGCCGCCTCGATCTGGTCCTTGCCGACCGCCAGGTACGCGGTCGCCTTGACCGGCTTGAGCGGCGGGACCGGCAGCGCCTCGATCTGGGTTCGGGTCACCGAAGTGACCCCGGCGGCCAGGACGGCGACCGTCATCGCGGCGAAGAACGCGGTGAACCGCTGCCGTGGCGTCACGAACCAGGCGATCGCGCCGGCGACCAGCAGCACCGCGAGGCCGACGACGATCATCTTGGTGGCGTGGATCAGGCCGCCGTGGTTCGGCACGATCACCCCGATCGTCCAGATCGGCAGCAGCAGCAGGAACGGGCCGAGCACCAGGCCGATCAGGGTGGCCCGCCACCACCGGCTCTGCAGCTTGTCGACCATGGTGACCAGACCGACCGCGGACCCGATCGCCAGCAGCGGGCCGGCGGTGCGGGCGAAGTAGTACTGGCTCGAGCCCGGGTGGGCGAAGACGGCGACCGCGGCCGCCCCGGCGAATCCGGCGCCGAGCAGCAGCCAGGTGACCGGGTCACGCCGGCCTTCCGAGGTGGTCAGCCGCCAGAGCAACCCGGTCCCGCGGGCCAGGATGCCGAGGACCGCGACGATCGACGAGAACGCCATCGTGGTCGTGGTCAGCTCGCCGACCCGGGTGATCGCGGGGGTCGCCATCGCGGCGTCGTGGAACTGGACGTGCAGACCGGAGTCCGAGCCCTGGAAGACGACCACCAGCGCGAGGATCAACGCGCCCGCGCAGAGCACCCCGTCCAGGATCAGGCCCTTCAACCGGGACCGGTCGAACAGCGCCATCGCGACGAAGGCCATCCCGACCCCGGCCACCACCAGCGGCATCGTCGAGCCCTTGGTGCCGGACGCGGCGAGCGCGAGCAGCGGGATCAGCAGCAGACCGAGCCGGCCCATCTGGTTGCGCCAGCGGAACACCAGCAGGATCACGATCGCGATCAGCAGCGGTACCGACGGGGCCAGGCTCGGCGAGAGCGGCGACATCGGGTAGCCGAGCGTCGACATGCCGAACAGGTTCAGCTCGGAGCCGGCGATGCAGAGCAGGGCGGCGACCGGACCGGTCCACGGCTTGCCGGTGATCCGGACCGCGGCGATGGCGACGACGAGCACGATCGCCAGCGGCATCAGGGCCGGCATGAACCGGAACAGCACCTCGTCCAGGCCGGTGCCCGAGACTGTCGCCACCTGGGCGATCCACGCGTGGCTGAACCAGTGGTACGCCATCGGGGCGTTCTCGACCCAGGGGAAGCTGGTCGGTCCGCGGTGCTGCAGCTGGCCGGACAGCGCCAGGTGCAGGTACGCGTCGATATAAGGGGCCCGGAAACCGCTCGTCCAGGTCAGCGGCTCACGGTGGTAGTACTGGTGCAGATCCTGCACGCCGTACAGCGCGGTCGCTGCCACCGCAGGCATCCACCACAACGGCACCGCCGTGGTCCGCACTCGGCGAATCCGCGCGCGACTGCGCGGGACGGCCAGTAGGAGAACAGCCAACGCCAGCGGAAGCGCGGCGGAAAGCCATTTCTGCTGGGTCAGGCCGGCCACGATCTGGGCGCCGATCGCCAGCATGAAGCCGATGGCGAGGCCCATCATCACGTCCTCGATCCACCAGCCCCGGTTCGGCCGGACGGCCCGCCAGAGCAACACGCCCGGGAACAACTGGGTCACCACCAGTCCCAGCAGCGCCATCACCGCGGCGCTCGCCGGCAGATCCGCCTGCACCGCCGTGCCCAGGAAGAAGGCAGTGGCGGCCAGCAGGACCAACGCGCTGAAACCGGTGGAGAACCACCGGCCGAACCGCCCGTCGGTACTCTTGTCCGGAGGTGCCGTCTTCGCAGCGGACGACATCTCGGCGGTCTGTGACATCAGGCTCCTAACAAACGGGCATTACGCACAGTGCACGGGCCGGGGCGCGGCGGCCGGGTCGGGCAGCAGCATAGCCCCGTCGCGAGGGCAGACCCACGCGGTCAGGGCGCGGATAACCCGGAGCGCTGGTAGGGTGACCCGCTGATGCGCGCACGGCGCACGCTTCCGAGGAGAGCTATCTTGTCCGACGATCCCCTCGCCCAAGCCTCGCAGGACGGCGAGCCGGACGGCACGTACGTGTCGAACTACTTCGAAACACGTCTGGCGCACAACGCGAACCGGACCAAGATCTGGCAGCACCTCTGCAACTACCTGCAGAGATGGGTCCGCACGGACGCCGAGGTCCTCGAGCTCGGCGCCGGCTGGTGCGACTTCTCCAACAACGTGAAGGCCAAGCGCGTCGTCGCGATGGACCTCGACAGCACGGTGGACCGCGCCGCCGCCGCGCACGTCGAGCCGGTGGTCGGTGACTGCACCGACCTGGGCAAGTTCGAGGACGGCACCTTCGACGTGGTGTTCGCCTCCAACCTGCTCGAGCACCTGTACCGGGATGCCTCGGACCGGCTGCTCTCGGAAGCCAAGCGGGTCCTGCGTCCCGGTGGCCGGCTGATCCTGATGCAGCCGAACTTCCGGCTGAACCCGGGCCGGTACTTCGACGACTTCACCCACGTCTCGATCTTCACCGACCAGTCGCTGCAGGACTACCTGGTCGCCGAAGGCTGGAAGATCGACGCGGTGAAGCCGAAGTTCATGCCTTTGACGCTGAAGTCCAAGGGCGGCAACCTGACCTTCGTGGTGCCCTGGTACCTGCGCTCCCCGATCAAGCCGCTGGCCGGGCAGATGCTCGTCGTCGCGTCCCGCTGACAGACTCGCCGGTCAAACCGATAGGTGCAGAAACGTGTTCAACGGTAAAACACTGTCCGTGGTCCTTCCGACCTACAACGAGAAGGACAGCATCGCCGACGTCATCCGCCGGTTCGACAAGCTCGGTGTGGTCGACGACATCCTGGTGATCAACAACAACGCCGCGGAGGGCACCTCGGAGGAGGTCGCCAGTACCAACGCGCGGGAGATCATCGAGACCCGGCAGGGCTACGGCGCCGCGATCCAGCGTGGGCTGCGCGAGGTCGACACCGACCTGGTCTGCGTCTGCGAGCCGGACGGCACGTTCAACCCCGAGGACCTGCTGAAGCTGCTGTCGTTCTCGGCCGAGTGCGACGTCGTGGTGGGGTCCCGGACCGTCTCGAACTTCATCTGGGACGGCGCCAACATGGGCTGGTTCCTGCAGTTCGGCAACTGGGCGGTGGCCAAGTTCCTCGAGGTGCTGTTCAACACCGCCTCGATGAGCGACGTCGGCTGCACCTTCCGGGTGATCACCCGCGAGCACGTCCAGACCATCCTGGACCGCTCCACGCTGCCCGGTTCGGCGTACGGCCTGGAGATGCTGCTGATCTCCGTGGTCACCCGGGCCCGGATGGTGCAGATCCCGGTGAACTACCACGCCCGCGTCGGCGTCTCGTCGGTCACCGGCGACTTCGGCAAGACCGTCACGCTCGGCCTGGAGATGATCCGGCTGGTGCTCAAGACCCGGCTGAAGACGATCGGCCGCCGGCCCCGTCCGGCGCCGGCCCGCGTCGCGGCCTGATCCACTGCTTCGGCGAAGCGGCGTGAGTCCCCCGGACTCACGCCGCTTTGTCATGCTGGGTGAGGACCGATGAGCGAGCAGGTGACCGAGCAGGGCCGCGCCCGGCTGTTGCCGTTGTACGCGGCGGGTTTCGTCACGGCCTTCGGGGCGCACAGTGTGGCGGCCAGCCTCGGCGGCTTCACCGGCGAACAGCACGCCTCGCTGCTCACGCTCGGCCTGATCCTGGCCGTGTACGACGGGGCCGAGGTGCTGCTGAAGCCGGTGTTCGGATCGCTGGCGGACCGGATCGGGCCGCGGCCGGTCCTGCTCGGCGGGCTGATCGCGTTCGCGCTCGCCTCGATCGCGTTCGTCCCGTCGGGTGATCCCGCCTTGGTGTTCCTCGCGCGCCTCGGTCAGGGCGCAGCCGCAGCAGCGTTCTCCCCGGCCGCAGGCGCCCTCGTCGCCCGGCTGACGCCCCGTACCGGACACGGTCGCGCCTTCGGCGGATACGGCGCCTGGAAGGGACTCGGGTACACGCTCGGCCCGGTGATCGGCGGCGTCCTGATCACGCTCGGCGGGTACTCCCTGCTGTTCGCGACGCTCGGCGGTCTGGCTCTCCTGGTCGCGGTCTGGGCCGCGATCGCGGTGCCCACGGTCGAGCCGTTGCCACGGAAACGGCAGACCATCGTGGACCTGGCCCGTCAGCTCGGTACAGGCGGATTCCTGCGGCCGACGGCGACCTTGGCCGGGGCCACCGCGGCGCTGGCCGTCGGGGTCGGCTTCCTCCCGGTCGCGGGCGCGCGGGACGGGCTCGGGCCGGTCGTCACCGGCGCGCTAGTTTCGTTGCTTGCGGCAACCGCTGCGCTGGTACAGCCGATCGCGGGCAGGCTTCGGGACGCGGGCCGGCTGGGCGACCGGCTCGGGATGGCCGGTGGATTGACGGTGACCGCGGCCGGGATGGTCAGCGCGGCCGCGATCCCCACCCTGGTAGGGATCGCGCTCGCCGCGGTCCTGGTCGGGCTGGGGACCGGGGTGGCGACGCCGATCGGGTTCGCGCATCTCGCCGCGCACACCGCGCCGGAGCGCCTCGGCCGGACGATGGGTGCCGCCGAGGTCGGCCGGGAGTTGGGCGACGCGGGTGGGCCGTTGCTGGTGGGCGGCCTGGCTGTGGCGACCACGCTGGCCTTCGGGCTTGCCGGTCTCGCGGTGGTGCTGGTCCTCATCGCGGCCACAGTCGCCGCGACCCGGAGCACGGACTCAGCGTGAGACCGGGCGGTGCGGGTGGAGCTGGGCCAGCTCGGCGGCGGTGAGACCTGCGTGCCAGCCGGCGCCGTTGGTGATCCGGGTCCGGCGGGTCACCGTTTGCGGGAACAGCTTGGTGAACAAGGCGTCCACCTGCTCCTCGCGCTTGCTGAGCACGGGCAACAGCCGATCCCGGTCGGCCTCGGAGAGCGCCGCTTCGGTGGTCGTCTCGGTGACCGCCTCCAGGCGTTCGCCGATGCGCTGGGCGTACGCCATCAGGAAGGACTGCCGGAACGACCTGGTCCGGGACTCGCCGCGATGACCGAAGTGTTTGCCCGCGGCAAGCATTGCGCGATTCGCCTGGACCAGCAGGGAAGTCGCGAGCAGCTCGGTCAGTTGCAGGTCCAGCTCGGCGCCGACGACGGTGACCACGGCGAGCGCGTCCATGCTGACCGTGCGGCAGCGGTTGGCGGACGCGACCGCGCCGACGAGCTGCGCCTTCGCCGACACGTACGGGGTCTCCACCCAGATCCGGCGCGCTCCTGAGTCGTCGGGCAGTTCGGGCCCGGCCTCGACCAGGGTGCGGTCGAGGGAGAACTTCGCCATCAGCTCCTGCGCCTTCCCCGACAGCGCCTCCGCCTCCTCGGGGAACTCGGTCGCCTCCGCCTTCGCGAGCAGCCCGCGGATCCGGGCCAGCATCTTGCCGTCGACGGCGGATCCCGCGCGCTTCGCGGTCCGAGCTGCCGAGCCGGGGAGCGGGAAGATCCGGGCCAGGCCGGGCAGGGTCCACAGGAAGCGGGCGAGCTCGACCGTCAGGTGCAGCGCGAGGTACCGGCCGAGGCGCTGACCCGCCGACCACTGGGTCAGCTCGAACGCCGGGAACGGCCGGGTGATCCCGACGTCGGTGAGCTGGTCCTTCCAGCGCGGGTCGACCAGGGCGGCCTTGTAGGCGCGGTGTTCGGCAGCGATCACGGCGAGCAGCAGCGGCTCCGCGCCGGACTCCAGCTGCCGCCGAGCGTGCTGGACCACGTCCGCCGGGGCCCAGCCGCGCTCCCAGGCCGACCGGACCAGCTGGGTCAGGAACTCGGTGACCCCCTGGTCCACCAGCGCGGGACCGGACTCGTCGAACTGCCCGAGCTTGGCGAGGTACGGATCGACGTCCGCAGCGGTCACCGCCTCCCGCAGCAGCCGCAGGATCTCCGTTTCACTCACACGTCCCAGTCTCCCAGGTTCACGAAATCCGGGTCGGCGGTTGTCCACAGCGGCCGAGTGGGCTTCCTCAAGGCGTAGGGCTCTGCGAGGGTTGTGGATAGGCACCATCGCCCGAGGGGACGAGCACGTAGGGTGATGGCTCGACTCCGGGGAGGACGTCATGACACAGCTGGCAGGGAGTGCGCTCGACGACTTACGCGAGCAGGTGGCCGGACCGGTTCTCGCGCCCGGTGAGAGCGGGTACGACGAGGCGCGGCGGATCTGGAACGCCGCGGTCGACCGGCGGCCGGGGGCGATCGCGCGCTGTACGAGCGCGGCGGATGTGAGCGCCGCGGTGCGGTACGCGGCCCGGCACGGGCTGGAGATCTCGGTCCGCGGCGGCGCCCATTCGCCCGCCGGGACCGCGGTGCTGGACGACGGGTTGATGATCGACCTCAGTCTGCTGAACCACGTCACGGTGGATCCGGAGGCGAAGCGGGCCCGCGTCGGCGGCGGCGCGTTGCTCGGGCAGCTGGACGCGGCGACGCAGGCCCACGGGCTAGCCGTGCCGGCCGGCATGGTCAGCCATACCGGCGTCGGCGGGCTCACGCTCGGTGGCGGGATGGGGTGGCTGACCCGCAAGGCCGGGATGAGCATCGACAACCTCGTGTCCGCCGAGGTGGTCACCGCGGCCGGTGACATCCTGCGGGTCTCGGACGACGACCATGCCGACCTGTTCTGGGCGATCCGCGGTGGCGGCGGGAACTTCGGCGTCGTCACCGAGTTCGAGTTCCGGCTGCACGAGGTGGGTCCGCTGGTGCAGTGGGCGATCCTCTTCTACGGCCTGGACCAGGGGGCCGCGATGTTCCGGCTGGCCGAGGAGCTGGTGCCGGAGCTGCCGCAGGACGTGAACGTGGTGGTCGCCGCGCTGAACGCACCACCCGCGCCGTTCGTGCCGGAGCACCTGCAGATGCAGCCGGGGTACGCGTTGCTGATCACCGGGTTCGGGTCGGCCGAGGTGCACGAGGAGGTGGTCGCGCGGTTCGCGGCGGAGCTCACCCCGTTGTTCGACTTCGCCACCCCGATGCCGTACACAGCCCTGCAGCAGCTGATCGACGAGGCGAACGCGTGGGGCCACTTCGCCTACGACAAGGGCAGCTACCTGGAGAGCCTGTCGACCGACGCGATCGACGTCTTGACCGAGTGGTTCCCGCGGAAGACCTCGCCGGGATCGGTGGTGCTCCTCTACCGGCTGGACCACGCGTACTCCGCGGTCGACGAAGACGCCACGGCCTTCGGGGGTGGACGGTCACCGCGGTGGGCGGTGTTCATGATCGCGGTCTGCCAGACGCCCGAAGAACTCGCCGCGGACCGCGGCTGGGTACGGAACCTGTGGACCTCGCTGCAACCCCACACGGCCGGCGTCGGCAGCTACGTCAACGCGATGAGCGAGTCCGAGGCCAACCGGGTGCAGGCGGCGTACGGGCCGAAGTACGAGCGGCTGGCGCGGATCAAGGCGGAGTACGACCCGGACAACCTGTTCCGCCGGAACGCGAACATCGCCCCTGCCTGAGCGATCAGGGCTGAGCGATCAGGGCTGAGCCATCAGGGCTGGACCGAGGGCGCGAGGCTGGGACGGGCGACGGTCGGGGCCAGGGCGATCGTGACGATCAACCGCCTGACCTCGTCGGCCTCGGCCGGTTCGAGCTGAAGGGTGCGCCAGACCCCGGCGAAGTCGGGCGGCACGTCGAGACCGTGGACGGGCCACCAGGCCAGCATCGGGAGGTCGGCGAGCTTGCAGAGGCACTCGGCGCGGGTCCAGCGTTCCCAGAACCGGTCCGGCCCGAACCGGCGGACGAGCGGAGCGGGGATCACCTGGTCGGCGTACTCGGCGTCGATGGCGACCGACCAGCCGGCCGGCGGGACGCCGTACCAGCCGACGGCGCGGAAGTCGGGCAGGTGCGCCCGGGTGATCGCGTCGGCGACGTCCGCGGCCGAGCCGACCCGGAGGTGGGACTCGGCCGCGTCGAGCAGGTCAGATTCCGGCCGCGCCATCGACGACGATGACCTGGCCGTTGATGTTCGTGTCGTCCACCAGCAGCATCCGGACCACCGGGACGACCTCTTCCGGCTCGGTCAGGTGACCGGTCGGGGTACGCCGGACGATCTGCTCCAGCTGGGTCTGGCCGAGCACCGCGGACATCTCCGAGGCGAAGAAGCCGGGGGCGACCGAGTTCGCCAGGACGCGGCCGCCGAGCTCGCGGGCCAGCGAGCGGGTCGCCGCGTCCATGCCGCCCTTGGTGGCCGAGTACGCGACCAGGCCGGGGTAGCCGCGCTGGGCGCAGATCGAGGTGATGTTGACGATCCGGCCCTTCAGCCCCTTCGCCATCATCCGGCGCAGCACGTACCGGGTCAGCACCAGCGGCGCGGTCAGGTTCGTGTGGATGATCGCGGCGATCTGGTCGGCCGAGGTGTGGACGTGCAGCGAGTCCTGACCGATGGCGGCGTTGTTGACGATGCCGTCGATCGGGCCGAGCTTGCCCTCGACCTCCTTGACGAACGCCTGGCCGGCCTTCTCGTCGGTCAGGTCGACCGAGCCGACGTGGACCTGGTCGGGGTACTTCTCGGCCAGCGCCGTCATCTCCGGCGTCACCGTCCGGGCGAACGCGGCCACCTTCACGCCCTGGTCGACCAGGTCGGTCACGATGGCCAGCCCGAGGCCACGGGAACCGCCGGACACCAGGACGACCTTCGACGGCGGCACCAGGTTGAGGTCAGACATCGCTTTTCAGGGTCTCCTTCTGCGGGATCTCGGCCAGGAAGCGGATCCGGCGCGGGACGCCGTAGTCCGGCAGCCTGTTCGTGCACCACTGCACCAGGTCGGCGTCGGTGATCGGGCCGAGCTCGGGGTTCGCGACCACCTCGGCCGCGACCATCCGGCCGACCAGCGGGGCCTTGCGGGCGAACACCCGGGCCCACGCGACGGCGGGATGCGCCATCAGCACGTTGCGGACCAGGCCGGCCGACACCTTCGAGCCGCCGACGTTGATCTCGTCGGTGTCCAGCCGCCCGGTGATCAGCACCCGGTCGTCGACGAACTCGACCCGGTCGCCGGTCCGGACGGCACCGTCCAGGCCGGCGCCGTGGTGCGGTGAGGCGATCACCAGCTCGTCGCCGTCGACGGACAGCAGCGGGCGCTCGGACTCCGGGTCCGGTACGCGGTCCAGCCAGGCCTTCGGGAAGCCGGCCTTACCGTCGTGCACGACGATCGAGGCGCCGACCTCGGAGGAGGCGTAGATCCAGGAGATCCGGGCCTGCGGGAAGATCTCCTTCAGCCGGTCCAGGATGGCCTGGTCGACCGGCTCACCGCCGAGCGTGATCTGCTCCAGCGGGACCTTCGCGAGGGCCTCGGTGTCGCGGTAGATCGTCTGCCGCCAGAACGTCGGCGTACCCGACGCCGCGGTGACGCCGTGCTCGGCGGCGATCAGCGGCCAGGTCTCCAGCTCGGACGGCTCGATCACCACCAGGCCCTGGTCGGCCTGGGTCAGCGAGAGCGTCACGACCTGCCACCAGGCGTACGTGCCCGGGGAGTACGGGACCAGCCAGGTGCGCGGCTGCTGTTGCCCGCGAACCGTGGTGAGGGTCTCCAGGGTGTGGCCGATCCGCTTGGGCCGGCCGGTCGAACCGGACGTGAGCAGCCAGACCCGGCCGGACTCCTCCACCCGCTTGAGCTTCGCGGGGGTGACGGAGTGTTCGTCGTCCTTCGCGATCACCACGGCGAACCCGGACTCGCCGAGCTCCTCGCGCATGCTCGGGTCCACCCGGGACGAGGTGGCGACCAGCAGCTCGGTGCCGTGCACGGCGTGATGCCGGACAGCGGCCAGCGCGTCCGCACCGTTGTCGACCAGGACAGCGGCGGGCGACGGCAGCTGCGGCAGCTTGTGCAGCGTCCGCCAGGTCAGCGTCTTGCCCCCGACGACGACGCGGTTGTCGTCCCCGATCAGGGCGGTCGTCCGGCGCTGCGTGGTCACGCCGACTGGAGCTGCTCGATGAAGTCCAGGACGTCGCCGACCTTGGCGATCTGACGAAGACCGGGAGCGTCGAAGTTCAGCTCGTCACCGATCTCGTCCTCGACCCGCAGGGCCAGCTCGCTGAAGTCCAGGGACCGGAAGCCGATCTCCCGCAGGTCGGCGCTGTCGTCGCTCGGCAGCTCCTTGCCCTGCGCCTTCATCACCTCGCCCATCAGGTCCCGGATCTGGGCGCGCGTCAACTCACTCATGGCCCCAGAGCCTAGCGGCTGCGCCCATCCAGGCACGATTCGCGCCCACCTCCCCGTGGCCCACCTCACGTCCGGCGTCGTCGATCACTGGTTGGTGTCCAGGACTTGTTCGTCGGGGTGGGAACGGTCGCTGCCTGGGCGGAGGCGGTTTATGCCGGTGCGGAGGCGGCGGAGGCGGTCGCGGATTTCCCAGCCGAGCAGGGCGATGAGCGGAGTCGCGGCTGCGAGGGCGGCGGCGAGGAGTTCTTCGACGGGTAGGCCGCCGATGTGCTGTGCGGGCATGCTGCCTCCCGGTGACCGGACCGGTGGATTCGCCTACTCAGGGTAAACGGAGCGGACCACGGGGTAAACGGTTCAGGTGCGCAGACTCCGGACGCCGATTACCTTAAGGCCTGCAATTGCCATGGGGGTCTGCAACCTTTCGCTGCTCACAGCCCTCTTCCGTGGAAAAGGGACCGGGAGGGACGACGAGTGAGCCGATCAAGAAGCGCGACCACGGTGGCCGCCCTGGCGAGTCTGCCGGTGCTGCCGCTCGGTTGGTACGCCGGCCTGCAGGCGCACCCGGCGTGGATCCCAGCGGCGTACTTCGGCTATCTGCTCGTCGTGATCGCGATTCCCGGGACGATGCTCTGGCGTCGCCTCACCGGCGGCACCGGGTGGTTCGCGGTCGACGCCGTGCTGGGGACGTTGTTCGGGCTGGCCTGCGAGGTGGTCCTCTATCCCCTCGGCCGCTGGCTCGACATCCCGCAGATCGCGCTGGTCCTCCCCGCGTTGGCGCTCGGTCTGTTCCTCGCCCTTCCCCGGGTCCGTCGACGGGACCAGCCGACTCCGTGGTGGGCGGTCGCCGGGGTGATGCTGTCGGTCGGAGTCGTGGCCGCGTGGTTCGTCCGGGTCGGGTCCCGGCTCATCCCGCTCGACGGCCCGGCCGCGCTCCGGCCGAACTCGGACTCGCCCTTCCAGCTCTCCCTCGCCGCGGAGCTGACGCACCACTTTCCGCCGCAGGTCCCGTACGTCGCGGGTGAGCCGCTCACGTACCACTGGATGGCGTACAACCACATCGCCTCGGCGCACTGGATCACCGGGATCGAGCTGGACGTACTCACCCAGCGCGTTGTCCCGTTCGCGTTCCTGCTGCTCACCACGTTGGGCGCCGCCGCGGTCGGCATGGTGCTCACCGGTCGCGCGGTCGCCGCACCGATCGCGGCCGGGCTGACCGTCCTCGCCGGTGACCTCGCGCCGTGGTCGTGGGCCGTGACGCACACGCTGTACCACGACAACCCGCTGTCGATGGGCCAGATGATCAGCCCGACCCAGGCGTTCTCGACGGTGATCATGCTGCCGTTGATCGCGGTGACCGCCCTGCTGCTCCGCCGGGAGCCACCGCAGTCCAAACGCCGGCTCGCCGGGCTGTTCGGAGTCGCGGCGATCCTGATCACGGTGCTCTCGATCAGCAAGGCGACCGCGCTGCCGGTGTACGCGGCCGGGATCGCGGCGGCCTGGGTCTACCTGACCGTCAAGGCCAGAAGGCTGAACCTGCGGGCCCTGGTCCTCGGTCTCCTCGTCGGCGCGACGTACACGGTCAACTTCCTCTTCGTCCTGCGCGGCGCCCGGCACGGGATCGAGCTCGAGCCGGGCGAGACGTTCCGCAGCATGCTGGCCGGGATGCTGGTCGGGATCGACCCGTCGGTCCGGTCAGGTCCGGTGGTGCTCGGGATCGTGGCCGGCGCGGTCCTGATCGGCTGGCTGATGCCGGGACTGGGTGCGCTGCTGATCCGAAGGCGGCTGCCGCGTGATCCGATGGTGGTGATGCTGCTGGCCGGACTGGTCGGCGCGATCGGTGCCGCGAGCGTGCTTTACCACTTCAGCCAGGCCCAGGTCTTCTTCGCCCGGACCGCCTTCGTCTACGGGATTCTGCTCGCCGCCTGGGGTCTGTCCTCGCTGGAGCGACGGCAGTACTTCGCGGTGGTACCCGCTGTCGCGCTCGGCGTCGGGGCGATCTACCTCGGCCGGGCCCGGACCGACGGCCTGATCCGCGACTGCCGCGACACCGCCTGCCTGGAAAGGCTGTTCGCCGAACCACTGGCCGTCGCGTTGATCGTCGTGGCCGGTGGCGTCGTCGTGCTCGGCATCATGATCCGCGGTTCCCGGCGGACCTGGGCCGTGCTCGCCGTGGCCGCGTTGCTCGGCCTCACCGTCGCTCCCACGGTGACCAGCCTGCGGAGGCTCGCGCTCCCGCCGCAGACGACGTACGACTCGATCGCGCCGGGCGGGATCGAGGCGGCCCGGTTCATCCGGCGGCAGTCCGGTCCGAACGACCTGATCGCGACGAACATCCACTGCCACAAGCCGACCGGGCCGCGGTGCCACAGCGGCTCGTTCTGGATCCCCGGGTACGCCGAGCGCCGCGTCCTCGTCCAGGGCTGGGCGTACACCGCCAAGGCGAACGACGTGCACACCTCGACCGAGGCCCTCTACGGACCCTTCTGGGACCAGGAGAAGCTCCGCCTCAACGACGAGGCGTTCACCGCGCCGACCCGGAAAGGCCTGGACACCCTGCGCACGCAGTACGGGGTGCACTGGCTGCTCGCCGACGAACGGGTCGACGCGGTACCGGACCAGCTCGGGCGGCTGGCCGAACTACGGTTCCGGTCCGGGACGGTTCGCGTGTACCAGCTGTACCCGCCCCGGACCCAGCAGCCGTCGGCCGAGACGCCTTAGCTCACCGCGGGGAGGCGGACGCTCTCGTTCCACGTCCGGTCGAGCGCGCTCACGAAGTACACGTAACGGTGGCCCTTCTCGGCCGTGGTGTCGACGTACTTCTGCAGACCGCCCGTGGTTCGCACCGTCGTGAGCAGGTTGCGCGCGTCGTTGTCCGGGCACCAGTCGCCACCGGTGAGGTCACGCCGGTAGATCGCGTACGACGTGGTGTCGGCGGAGGTGGCCCGCCACCGCAGCTCGACCCCGGTACTCGCCTTGGTCGCGCGGAGTGCGTGCACGGGCAACGGCGGACGCGCGTCGAGCGACGGCATCGCCGGGACCAGAGCGGGCCGCGTGTACCAGGTGTTGTTGAGCAACGTGGTCGCGCCGAGACGGTCGGCGCGGACGTCCTTGGCGGAGAAGTAGATGTCGCCCTTCACCTCGGGAATCGTGCTGTTGAAGGCCAGGTGGTCACTCAGCTCGGCCGGGTCGGACCAGTCCGGCGACTGCGTCGAGGTGCCGACCTTGTACGTCGCCTGGCCGATGTAGAGGTGCACGTCGGTCCCGCGGACCTGCTCGGCCCACCACGGCACCAGCTTGTTGTAGTCGGCCGCGGCGAATCCGCCCGCCCAGTACACCTGCGGCACGATGTAGTCGATCCACTCCTCGCGCACCCACTTCCGGGTGTCCGCGGCGAGGTCGTCGTACGTCTGCACGCCCGCGGTGGTGTCCGAGCCGAGCGGGTCGGTGGCCTTGTTCCGCCAGACCGCGAACGGGGAGATGCCGAACTTCACCCACGGCTTCGCGCCCTTGATCCGCTGCTGCAGTTCCTGGATCAGCAGGTCGATGTTGTTCCGCCGCCAGTCCGCCACGGTCGGGAAGCCGGCCCCGTACTCCGCGTACTCGGCCGCGTCGTCGAACACCTGGCCTGCCACCGGGTACGGGTAGAAGTAGTCGTCGAAGTGGACGCCGTCGATGTCGTATCGGGAGACCGCGTCCATGATCGCGTCCTCGACCAGCTTGCGGGCGGCCGGGATCCCCGGGTTGTAGTACAGCTTGCCGCCGTACGTGACGACCCAGTCCGGGTGCTGGCGGGCCGGGTGCTCCGGGACGAGCGCGTTGATGTCGGTGCCCATCGACAGCCGGTACGGGTTGAACCAGGCGTGCAACTCGAGGTTCCGCTTGTGCGCCTCGGCGACCGCGAACGCGAGCGGGTCGTAGCCCGGGTCACCACCCTGCACGCCGGTCAGGTACCGCGACCACGGCTCGACGGTGGACGGCCAGAACGCGTCCGCAGTCGGCCGGACCTGCAGGACCACCGCGTTGTGCCGCTGCCGGACCGCGTCGTCGAGCCAGCCGATCAGCTCGGCCTGCTGCTGCGCCGCGGACAGCCCGGTCCGGGACGGCCAGTCGATGTTCACCACCGACGACACCCAGGACGCCCGGAACTGCCGCAGCGGCGTCTTCGCGTCCGGCTGACAGGCCGCCGGTTGGGCAGCAGGTTGAGCGCCCGGTTCGCGCGGCCCGGCAGCCGCCGTCCCGGGAAGGGTGGCCAGCAACAGGCCGGCCGCGGCTCCGAGCACACCGGCGATCCGCCAGACGTTCATGTCACTCTCCGACTGGTCTAGGGGCGAGGTTCGAAAAATAGTCACATACCCACGGCCGGACAGAAAGTGCTGTGGGCGATTCGGATCCCGGATCGGGCCATGCGGTTCCGGTCTGGCCACCGGATCGCTGCCGGCCGGGCCCAGCCGGTACCGTGGTGGCCGATCCAACCGGTAGATCATCACGAGAGGGCGGGACAGGTGCTGCGCACGGCCACAGACGGCGACGTCGACCTCATCCGGAGCCTGCGCAACCAGCAGCCGAACCGCGACGTCAGCGTCAACTCGCACGAGATCACCCCCGACGAGCACGCCGGCTGGTGGGCGAAGGCGAGCGTGGACCCGTCGAAGCGGATCCTGATCTACGAGCGCGACGGCGTCGTCGCCGGCGTGGTCACCTTCTTCGACCTCGCCCTGGACGGCGAGCCGAAAACCGGTGAGTGGGGCTTCTACCTGGACGCCGAGGGGCTGGCCGAGCGCGGCGAGACGCTGCCGGCCTGGATCGCGGTGATGAAGGAGGCGACCTCGTACGCCTTCGACGAGCTCGGCCTGGACGACCTGTACGGCGAGGTGCTCGAGCACAACACCGTGGTCCGGCAGATGAACCGGCGGTTCCGGTTCACCGAGGGCGAGCCGCAGACCCGGACGGCGGACGGGCGTGAGATCACCGTGCTGCCGATCCACCTGAACAAGAGCAACCGGCGTCAGCCGAAGGGAAACTGAGCTATGAGTGCCACCACCATCAACTTCGGCGACGTCCCGGTCGGGCCGGACCACCAGCCGTTCGTCATCGCCGAGATGTCGGGCAACCACAACGGCGACATCGAGCGGGCCAAGGACATCGTCCGGGCGATGGCCGAGACCGGCGTCCAGGCGCTGAAGCTGCAGACGTACACCGCGGACACGATCACCCTCGACGTCGACCTGCCGGCCTTCCGGCTGCCGTCGGAGCACGAGCTGTGGGGCGGCGCCCGGCTGTACGACCTGTACCAGGAGGCGCACACACCGTGGGAGTGGCACGAGCCGCTGTTCGAGCTGGCGAACTCGCTCGGCATGCTGGCGTTCTCGTCGCCGTTCGACCCGACCGCGATCGAGTTCCTGGAGAAGCTGAACGTCCCGGCGTACAAGGTCGCCTCGAACGAGATCGGTGACCTGCCGCTGGTCCGCGGGATGGCCGAGACCGGGAAGCCGATCATCATCTCGACCGGTTCGGCGACGCTGATGGACATCGACGCGGCGGTCCGCGCGGCCCGGTCCACCGGCAACGAGCAGATCATCGTGCTCTCCTGCACCGCGAGCTACCCGGCCCCGCCGGAGCAGTCCAACCTGCGCTCGATCCCGGTCCTGCGGGACGCGCTCGGTGTCCAGATCGGGCTGTCCGACCACACGATGGGCATCGGGGCGGCGATCGCGGCCGTGGCGCTCGGCGCGACCGTGATCGAGAAGCACGTCACGCTGTCCCGCGCCGACGGCGGCGTCGACTCGGCGTTCTCGCTCGAGCCGCACGAGGTCAAGGCGCTGGTCGAGGGCACCAAGATCGCCCAGCAGGCCCTCGGCGAGCCGGTCGTCGGCCCCAAGCAGGCCGAGCAGAACGTCCTCCGCTTCCGCCGCTCCCTCTACGTCACCCGCGACGTCAAAGCCGGCGAGAAGGTCGCCGCCGACAACGTCCGCTCGGTCCGCCCGGCTGGCGGCCTCCCCCCGGACGCCTTCACCTCGGTCGAGGGCCGCGAGTTCCGCGTCGACGCCCCCGCCGGCACCCCGCTCACCTGGGACGTCCTGTAACCAGCTGAAGCCACGAAAGGGCCCCGGCGCGTACGCAGCGTGACCGGGGCTCTTTCGGATGATCAGCCGAGCTTGCGGAGCACCTGCGCGCGCGTCTGCCTAGCGAAGGCGAGGAACTCCCGCTCGGTGACGTCGGCGCTGTACAGGCGGACATCGAGCCCGAAGTGTGGAGTCTGCAGCTGGAGAACGCGTTCGACCATGGGCCGACCCGACTGCGGGAAGGTCCGGATGACATAACGCGTGTTCGGGCCGAACTCCTTCAGCGGACGCTCGAGAATCGATCCCCGGCCCGCCGAGCCGACGGTGAACTCCCGGCACTCGGGGAACGGGCGAGGCAGCTGCAACTGGTACCGGACCAGCTCGGCGCCGGTCATCTCGTACACCCGCACGTTGAGGATGATCTCGCCGTCCCGGTTCATCAGGTTCGCCGTCACCGCCGGGGTGTCGGAACGGAACCCGTCGATGCCCCGCGTCGTCAACCCGCTCGTCCGGATCGCGTTCCGGCAGGCCTCCGGCTGAACCGGCTGTCCCGGCCATGGATCGTCACGTGGACGACCGGAGCGCAGGTCGACGTAGTACCTGAACCGGTCGGTCCGCTGCCCCTGATAGGTAGTCGGCAGGACCCTCATCAGCTGAGCCGCGGTGTACCGGAAGTTCCTGGGTGAGCCGTCTGTGGTTGTCGGGGCGGGGGTTGGGGTGATCGACGCGCTGGTTGACGTGGCAGCGGTCGGAGTCGCCGGTTGAGCGGCCGGTTGGGTGGTGGAGCACGAGGTCAGCGCCAGGACCAGCAGGACTGACAACCTCAGGGCTGGTTTATGCATCAACGGTTGTATGGGAGGGGTCGCGGAAGGTCCAGAAGCGGTGCAGGAGGTAGCTCGCTACCGGGACCAGGACGATGACAACGGCCTGGGCTACCAGGACCGGGGTGTGGAGGAGCTCGATCAGGAGCGGCATGCCGACCAGGGAGCAGCCCAGGCCGAAGAGGTACACCGTGTAGAACTTCGCGAAGCCGCGGAGCCAGCCGGTGGACGAGCGGAAGACGAAGCCGCGGTAGGCCGGGTACATCAGCAGGGCGGTGGTGAAGTTCGCCAGGGCGGTGACCAGCAGGTACGGCAGGGTGCCCTCGAAGAAGTGCCAGCCGAGCCAGAAGAGGCCGAAGTAGACGACGTTGGTCCCCGCGCCGACGATCAGGTACCGGATCCGGTGGTCTCCGAGCGCGCGGGCGCCGAGCTGGGCGACAGAAATGGCAGTGCCTCCTGTGGGTGGGATAATCGCAGCGGCGGAACCGCCGTGACCGCCACCCCTGCAGTGTCATCACCAGAAGGGCAAGCAGTGCTCGTCTCCGTCGTCGTGCCATGTTATCGGTCGGCCAAGACCCTGCCTCGACTCGTCGAGGACCTCTCGCACGTCCTGCCGGAGGTCACCACCGGCTTCGAGATCGTGCTGGTGGTGGACGGCAGCCCGGACGACACCTGGCAGGTCGCCAGCGAACTCGCGAACAAGTACCCGGAGACCAGGGCCCTGCGGCTGGCCCGGAACTACGGCCAGCACAACGCGCTGATCGCCGGCGTCCGGAGCGCCCGGTACGAGGTGGTCGTCACGATGGACGACGACCTGCAGCACCCGGCCGACCAGGTGCCGCTCCTGCTGAACGCGCTCACCGACGACATCGACCTCGTCTACGGCGTCCCGAAGGAGGAGGAGCACGGGGTTTTCCGGAGCTTCTCGTCCCGGCTGGTCAAGGCGGCGATGGCGTCCACCCTGTCGGTGCAGAACGCCCGCTCGATCAGCGCCTTCCGCGCCTTCCGGACCTTCCTGCGGGACGGGTTCGACGGGCTGGACGGGCCGCACGCGTCGGTGGACGTGGCGCTGTCCTGGTCCACCACCCGGATCGCGCAGGCCACGGTACGGATGGAGGACCGAGCCGAGGGCAAGTCGAACTACTCGACCTGGATGCTGATGAAGCACGCCCTCACCCTGATCACCGGGTACTCGACGGAGCCGCTGCGACTGGTCGGGTACCTCGGCTTCATCTGCGCGGTGTTCGGGATCGGCCTGTTCGGCGTGATCATCTACAAGTACGCGACCGGGGCCACCACGGTCGCCGGGTTCACCACGATCGCCTCGATGGTCGCGCTCTTCTCCGGCGCCCAGATGCTCGCGCTCGGCGTCCTCGGCGAGTACGTCGGCCGGTTGCACTCCGGCTCGATGGGGCGGCCGACGTACGTGATCCGCGAGCGGACCGACGTGGACGCGCACCCGGACATCACCACCGAGAACGACTGACGTGACCGAGTACTTGCTCTTCCCGGGGCGGCACCACGTCCTGACCCGGTTCCAGGCGGAGTACCTGACCCGGACGGCGCGGAGCCTGGACGGCGCCACGGTGATCTGGGCGGTCACTTCGGCGAACCACCACACCACCAAGCGCAACCCGGTCCCGTTCGACCGGCGGGAGGCCGCGATCGAGCGGCTCAGCGTGGAGACCGGGCTGCGGTCCCTGGTGATCGGGGTGACCGACACCCCGCCGACCGACGACTTCGCCGACGTGACCGTGAAGGCGATCGAGGCCGGCACCGACGACCAGGTCCAGCTCGATCCCGCCAACACCGTGGTCGCCTGCTCGACGCCCGAGGTCGCCAAACTGTACGAGCGACTCGGCTACACCGTGCTCGGCGTCGAACCACCGGAGCAGCCGCGGCCGTGGGACGTCCTGCTCATGATTGCCGCAGGCAACGACGAGTGGCGGGAGCTGGCGCATCCGGCGACCGTGGACGTGTTCGACCGGTACCACCTGGACGCGCACGTCCGGCGGTGCGTGAACGATCCGGTGGTCGGCGACGACGGCGGGCTTACCACGACCCGCGACTACAAGACCTACGCGGACGCGTTCGAGACGGCCGCGGACCGGAAATGGCTGCAGATCAAGGACTTCGTCCGCCCCGGCCGGATCCTCGACATCGGCTGCGCGACCGGCGCGACGTTGCAGCTCGTCGACGCGGACCCCCGGTTCCACGAGTCCGACCTGATCGGGGTCGAGGTGGCCCGCCACCTGTACGCCGAATGCGTGCACAAGAAGGAACAGGGCCGCTTCGGCAACCCGAACGTGTACTTCTACCAGCGCAACATGCTCGGCTCCACGGTCTTCCCGGCCCGGTCCATCGACACCACGCTCACGCTGGCCCTGACCCACGAGATCTGGTCGTACGCCGACGGGTCGCGCCCGGCCACGGTCCAGCGGTTCGTGGACGCGTTGTTCGCCCACACCGCACCCGGTGGCGTCTGGGTGAACTCCGACGTCTGCGGTCCCGCCGAGCCCGACCGCGCTGTCGTCCTGGAGCTGGACGACTCCGACGGCGCGAACTCCGGACCGGCCGAGCTGGAGACGCTCGTCGATCCCGCGGCGTACGTCGGTGGGTTGTCGACACGGGCGCGGTTCTTCCAGTTCGCCCAGGACTTCCGGCGGAACGCGAAGGTGCCGTTCGCCTACACCGAGCGCGACGGCCGGCTGGTCCTGCGGCTCGCGGACGCGATGGACTTCCTGACCCGCAAGGACTACGTGGACAACTGGCTGAGCGAGACCCACGAGCAGTTCTGCGGGCTCACCTTCGCCGGCTGGCGGGAGATCGCCGAGACCGCCGGATTCACCGTCGACCCGGCGTCGAAGGCGTGGCGCAACGACTGGGTGATCGAGCACCGGATCGCCCCGGTCGCCGCGATCAGGACCGAGGCCGGCGAGTCCCTGGACTGGCCGGACACCCACCAACTCCTGGTCGCCCGGCGCCCATAACCTCGGCTGGTCAGGTCGGGGTTCGTTCGAGGGACTCGACCATCCGGGTCAGGGTTTCGACGGCGCCTTCGAGCTGAGCCGGCGTCACCGGCCCGAGCAGCTTCGCCGCCGACAGCAGGCCGATGGTCACGCTGGAGAGCGCGAGCGCGAGGTGCTCGGGATCGACGTCCTCGACAAGCTCCCCGCGATCCCGCAGGTCACGCAACCACTCGACGACGCCCACGTGGCGAGCGCGGTACCGGCCGTCGGTGACGGTGTCGACGTGGCCGCCGATGACACCCTGGTCGTCGAGGAACGCGGCCGTCATCAAACGATCGTCCAGCAGGGTCCGCAAGCCGGCCCGGTAGGCCTCGCTGAGCGGCGGACGGTCCCCGACCTCGGCGGCCACCCGAGCCTGCATCCGCTCGGTTCCACGGCGGAGCAGGGCGTCGAGGATGTCGCGCTTGCTGCCGAACTCGAGGTAGACCGCACCCTTGCCGATCCCCGCGTGCGTCGCGACCGACGCGACACTCATCGCGTCGAACCCGCGCTCCAGGACGAGCGCCTCGGCGGCGTCCAGGATGCGTTCGCGCCGATTCGGGACGAGCGGCCGGGGCATCAGCCGAGCCCGCGGAGGAAGTCGACCAGGGCCGGGACGACGACGTCGGGGCGGTCGCGCTGCACCCAGTGGCCCGCACCGGCGACCGGTACCAGCTCCGCCTGCGGAAGCAGCCCGGCCGCGGCCCGCGCCCGAGCCAGCGGTACGCCGGTGTCGTGGTCGCCGTGGACGAGCAGGGTCGGGGTCTGGATCTCGGGCAGGCTGCTCGTGTAGTCCGTGCGCAGCCTGTTCCACAGCACCTGGTCGTGCTGCCATTCGGTGAACACGCTCATCCCGTCACCGGACGCCGCCTCGGCGATCACGGCCCGGACGAGCTCGGGCGTCCGCCCCGCCTGGTTGCGGACGATCGCGCGCAGTCCGCGTTCCATCGCCGCCGGGCTCCGCGCGTAGGACCGGGTCATGGCGGCGAGCAGGCCGGAACGCAGCAGGAGGTACGTGGCGAAGTGCTGCGCACCACCGAGCACGCCGTCACGGAGGCGCGGCATGATGCCGTAGGAGCCGAGGAGTACCGCGCCGCGCGCGCGTGCGGGCCGGTCGAGCAGATGCCCCAGCGTCAGACCGCCGCCGAGCGAGAGACCGCCGATCACGTAGTCGTCGAGGTCCAGCTCGTCCACCAGGCCACCGACGTAGCGCACCAGGTACTCCTGCGTCAGCGGGCGGCTCGCTCGCGGACTCTGGCCGAAGCCGGGATGGTCAGGAGCCACGACGCGGAAGCCCTCGTCGGACAGCGCGGCACCGACTCCGCCCCAGGAGAGCTCTGCGCTGTCGGCACCACCACCGTGCAACAGCAGCACGGTCGGGCCCGCCGGCTCCTCGGGCACCCACTCCAGCAGCGAGATCTTGGCGCCACTCACCTCGACGGTCCTGCGCTGAGCTTGGGTCAAAACTCCTCCTCGGGCGTTGTGACCAATCTAGCAGATTCGGTCACTACCTTCCGCGCCAACGTAACAGCCGGCCTCCCCAGGACGGGAAGACCGGCTGCTGTCGTGGTCCTGCTCAGCCCAGCTTGTCCTTCAGCTGGCGCTTGACCCGGCGCTTCACCTTGCCAGCGAACTTGCGCGGGTTGCGGATCTGCGCCGCCCGGCGGATCAGCTTCACAGCACCGTAGGCCCGCGAGTTCTTCAGCTTGGTGCGCTCGGCGTTCGCCTTCTGCACCTGGGTCCGCATCTCGCGGATCCGGGTCTCCCGGGTCTTCAGTGCCTTGTCCCGGAAGCCCAGGGTGCGCTCGAGACCGAAGACCTGGCCCTTCAGCTCGACGACCTCGAGCGCGGCCCGCTCGGCGTCGGCGAGCGCGGTCCGGACGTCCGGGGTCTGCGAGGCGTCGGCCGGGACCCCGGTGGCGACGGCCAGCGCGGCCGCCAGCTCCTTGCCCCGGGCAACGTGCTCGACCGACGCGGACGCGGTGTCGGGCGCGGTCGCCGCGGCCGGGGTGGCCGCCTCGATGCCGGACATCGCCAGCCACGCGGCGACCAGGTCGTCGCCGACCATCCACGGGGGCCACGGGTGCCGGCGGTGTGCGCCGATCAGCCGGTCGTGGAACCGGGCCCAGGCGGCGGCCAGCCGGTCCTGCTCGGACTCCTCGGCCGTGGTCACCCAGGCCGAGACGCCGAACGCGAAGCTGTCGCCGTCCACCACCACGTCGTCCCAGCGCGGCAGCACCCGCGAGCTGGTCTGCGACCGGGCCCAGTCACCGAGCCGGCCGGCCAGGTCCCGGAAGCCCGGGACGTCCTCGGCCGCGGCCAGCCGGAACAGCAGCGTCTCGGCGGTCACGTCGCCGGGCACGGTCTCCGGCACCGCGGCCGCGTCGAAGGTCAAGTCGCCGGTGGTCTCTGCACCACCACCAGCGACGGTCACGGACCAGCCGGCGCCCGCGGCGTCGGCGGTCAGTACGGCGTCCTGTCCCGGGGTCTGCGCGTACACCGCGTGCTTCGCGGCGGCACCGGTGACGGCGATCCAGCCGCCCGCGGTGGACGCGAGCAGCCCCGCGCGGGCGGCCGCCTCGGCACCGTCGGCCACCGGCGCCAGCAGCGGTACGACGGCCGCGGACGCCTCCAGGGCCTCCACTGCCAGCCGTGCGGGCAGCTGGCCCGGGCGAGCCGCGGCGGCCACGTCGGCGTCCACCAGCGCGACCGCGGTCTCCTGCACCGAGAAGGTCGCGAAGGCAACGTTCTCGGTCAGGCCGACCCGCTGCAGCGACTCGGTGAGCTGCGCGACCGAAACAGGACGGGTGGGGTCGTCGTGCAGCGGACGCCACTCGTCGTCGCCGTGCCGCTGGTCGGCGGGACGGCGGTCCAGCAGGTTCGTCAGGGAGAACTCGTTCTCCAGGCCCAGCACCAGCACGGCCTCCGGCGCGGCGACCGCGGCCAGCGCGTCCAGCCGCTGCTGCCAGTTCAGGTCGTCGCTGTCGTAGCCGAGCACCCGGTCCAGCCCGTCGGCCGCGACCACCACGTCGTACCGCGGCCGGCCGGCGTCCACCAGGCCGTCCAGCGCACCGGCGACGACCTGCAGCTTGGCGCCGAACTGCTCGCCCAGGTCACCGGCGTCGGACACCGAGCGGACCAGCAGCGTGGTCTCGGTGGCCTTGGCGACCACGGCCTCGACCAGGTCCGCGCCGTGCGGACCGAGGATCAGCGTGCGCGCGCCGTCGGGCAGGACGTCGGTCAGCAGGGCCCGCAGCGCCGCACCGCGGACGGCCCCCCGCTTGCCGGAGTAGTCGCTCCACGGCTGCATCTCGCCGCGGACGACCTCGACGGCCAGCTGGTTGTCAGACACGCTCTCTCCAATCGAACACCATGCGCAGTTCCTCCGGCGGCATCATCCACGGCACCCCGAGTTCCAGGTCGGTGGTGGCCTGGGCCGCCTCCCGGTCGAGCTCCTTGCCGAGCATCTCCGGCCACAACCGGGCGATCCGGCTCTGCCCGCCGAACAGCGGGTTCTCGCCCTCCATCGCCATCGGGTCGCCGTACACCGCGCCCTCGCAGCCGGCCGCGATGCCGTAGAAGATCGCGGTGGACAGCCGGTTCGCGGCCACCCGCTTGTGCTTGCGGAGCTCGGCGAGCTGCTTGTAGAGGAACTTCGGGTCGGTGCCCTCGTAGGAGAATCCGCGGCGGCCGAACGAGACCACCCGGAACCCGGCGTCCTCGTACGACTTGCGGATCTCCGGCCGCTCGTACTCGGTGTAGTACAGGCTGAAGGTGACCGGACCCGGCTCGGTCTCGCGGATCTCGTCGATCAGCCGCTTGTGGTCACCCTGGATCTTGCCGCCCTCCCAGCCGTGGAAGAGGAACCACAGGGTGCCCTCGCGCTCCTCCTCCGGCACGGCGCCGAGCTCCGGCTCCATGTCCAGCAGGTAGAGCCAGGGGGCGCCGATGCTGTGGTAGTTCCGGCGGCCGAGCGCGTGGCCACGGCGGCGCGGGGCGTCGCTCCAGGTGAACCGCCAGGCGCCGTCGTAGAACTCGTGCACCGGGTTCCAGCCGTCGGCGATGTTCCAGCCGTGCTGCAGGTAGCCGCGCAGCCGGGGCGGGTACTGGTCGTCGAGACCGGCGTACCGGGCCAGGATGTGCGCCTGGCCGTAGTAGTGGTTGTGGTGATGCATCAGCGGACCTCGAGGTGAAGGGTGCCGGAGTGCGGCCGGAGCGTGACGGTGTGGCCGTTCAGGCCGGCCTCGATCGGCAGCCGGGTGGACAGGAACGGCTCGCACTGCACGGCGTGCGCGGACCCGTCCGGCGCGACCGCGAACAGGATCCAGTCCGCCAGGCTGGCCAGCGGGTCGGTCGAGTTGGTCACCACGTCCGCGGGGATCAGGTCCGCCAGCGTCATCGCGGCGGTCCAGCGCCCGTCACCGGCGGACCGCCGGCACTCCAGGTCGAGGTGGTCGTCGGAGTCGTCCAGGTACCGGCGCCAGTGGAAGACGTACTCGTCGCCGTCCAGCAGCGGGCCGCTGACGTGCAGTTCCTTGCCGTTGTCGCCGGCAACGATCTCGGCGGCTTCGGCGGGCAGCCGGAGCGGCGCCTCGTGCAGGTTCACGTACCCACCGGTGGACCGGGTCAGGCTGACCAGCCGGCCCCGGTCGAAGTGGTGCGCGGCCTGCGAGTCGGCCGTCCAGAGCAGCAGCTTCTCTTCCTGGTTGCTGCCGACCAGCCGGAACGCCCAGGTGGTCCGCTGCGTGAACGGGTCGTCCGGGTTGGTGTCCTCGACGATCGGCCGGATCGGGATCCGGACCGAGAAGTCGCGGCCGTCGCCGGCCAGCGTCACCGGCAGCAGCTGGTCCTGACCGGCCAGCGGCCGGCTGATCCGCAGCTTCGGCTCCTCGATCTCGGCCGGCACCCGGCCGTGCAGCACCAGCGCGTCGGCGGTCTGCTCGACCGAGGACAGCCGGCAGTAGTCGACCATCTTGCGGAGCACGAACGCGCCGTCCTTGCCGGGGCCGGGCTGGACCCAGCTGGTCGCGTCGATCCAGGAGCCCGGCGGCCAGCCCGGGCTGCCCGGGCGCTGGCCGCGGAGCTTGCCGAACCGGCGCAGCCGGCCGGACTTCATCCGGATCATGAAGTGCGCCGGGGCGGCGGTGTTCTTCAGCTGGGCCAGTAGCGGCTTGTCGATCCGCACCTCGAACCCGACCAGGGCCGGGTCGCCGTGGGTGTCGGTCGCGTCGAACCGGCGCACCGCGAGCGGGGTCTCGACACCGCCGATGACGAGCGCGATCCGCAGGCTGGACGAGGTCTTGGTCTCCAGGTGCCGGATCTCCGCGGTGCCCTTGACCGAGAGCGTGCCGTCCTCGAGCCAGCGCACCTGCTGCACGCTGGTGGCCAGCGTCAGGTCCTTCATCGGCAGCCGGTACAGGTCCTTCGGCACCGAGCTGCGCGGGTCCTGCACGCCCGGGTAGTTGTGCTCGAACTGCCACGGGCGGCCGGGCCGGGTCAGCGCCCGGGCGCCGCCGCGCAGGCCGCCGTCGTTGCGGAACTGGGCCAGCCGACGGAGCAGGTCGATATCGCCCGCGGCCAGCGCCGAGTGCTGGATCCGGTCGTAGCTGTGGGCCCGGGCCAGCACCGAGTCGTCCAGCCGGTCCATCAGCCGCCGGGCCAGCTTGAGCAGGTTCTGCTCCTCCTCCGGCGGGGCCGCGCCGAACGCCATCATCAGCGTCAGCATGTCGATCTGGGTGAGGTGCGAGTGCACCCGGCGGCGGACCTCGCGGAGGGTGTCCTGCTGCTCGATCAGGTCCATCACCAGCTCGGCCGAGTGGACCCGGTCCTCGAGGTTGCCGAGCTGGAACTTCTGCTGGGTGATCGACTCGCCCGACTCGCGCTCGCGCCAGTAGTACACCGGCACCGCCAGCGCGTCCACGGTGACCGCGTCCAGGTGCGCCTTCAGCGTGACCGGGTAGTCCTCGTACCGGATCGCGGGGAACTCGTAGCCGTACTCGTCCCAGAACGACCGCCGGTACACCTTGTTCCAGACCATCCGGTCCAGGATCAGGTCGACAGTCTCGATCACGTGGGTGGCGACCCGGTCCCGGGCGAACGGCAGCCGGTGGATCCAGGACGGCCGGACGCCGGCCGAGTTGTTGAACCGGCGAGCGTTGCCGGCCGCGAACGACGAGCCGGTCCGGTCCAGGGTGCGGATCAGCTTCTCGAAGCCGTGCCGGGTGACCAGGTCGTCGCTGTCGACGAAGGTGAGGTACTCGCCCTGCGCGTGCCGGGTGCCGGTGTTCCGGGCCGGGCCGAGGCCCTGGTTCTCCTGCTCGACGATCCGGAACCGGGGATCGCGCTCGCAGAACTCCCGGGCGATCTCGGCGCTGTTGTCCGGGGACCCGTCGTCGACCAGGATCGCCTCGAAGTCGGTCCACGTCTGCCGGGCGATCGAATCGAGGCAGTCCCCGATGTAGTCGCCGACGTTGTAGAAGGGCACAACGACACTCAGCCGCGGCGTCACAACGGCAAATCTCCTCGGCTCAGACGGCGGTCGGTCGACATCCTGGCCGGCTCCACCGCCTGACCCGATGCTGCTTGGGCGCTCGAGCCCGACACGACGGTCAGGGCGGCGACCAGGGTTGGTTCGAGCGACATCCTAGCATCGGCCCTGGTCACGCCGGACGCCCGTCGAGACCGTCCGGTCACCGCGGGTCGCCGCCTCCGAAACGTTCATCCGGCAGTAATCCAGGTGTTACGAGATGGACCGTGAGCAGCGTGTGCACCGGCTCGAACCCGTACCGCGACCAGGCCCGCTGGACCCCGGTGTTGTGCCCCTGGGTCGAGATCACCAGCCGGCGCGAGGTGGCCGCGTCCTCGACGGCGGCGAGCAGATGCGCGTACCGGCCGCGGCCCTGCTCGGCCGGGACCACGCCGGCCAGCTCGATCTCGGTCCAGGACTGCTGCTGGTCGACCGTGGCCAGGGCGAGGACCCGGCGGTCCGGTCCGCGCAGGACGACGGCGCCGTCGGCCGCGATACTGCGTCGCGCCCACTCCTGGTACCCGGCCAGCGCGAGGGCCCGGTCGAACAGCGGGTTCGCGCAGTAGTGGTTGCCGTAGTCCCCGAAGATGTCGCCGACCAGGTCGTCCACCAGGTCGTCGTCGATGCCGCGCTCCAGCCCGGCGGTGAACCCGGCCAACGGAGCAGGGCGCCGGCCCTTGCCGACCGGGAGCGCCCAGTAGACCAGGCTGTCCGCGAGGACCGCGGTCCGCTTGCCACTCGCCAGCGCGGCGAACCAGGCCACCTCGCGGGCCGGGTACCGCAGCACGACGACGTCCGCGGTGGACCTGTCGACCGCGGCGAGCACCTCGGGCAGCGGCGTACCGGACGAGGCGGACACGGTGATCCGGTCGACCGAGACGCCGAACCGGCGGGACTCGTACTCCGAGGGGGCGGCGGCGAGTTCCCCGGCCTCCAGGGCGTCGTACCAGCCCATCTCAGATCGGGTACGAGAGCAGGCCGTCGAGGACGCGGGTCTGCTCGTCCTCGGTCAGCTGGCTGAACAGCGGCAGCCGGACGAGCTGCCCGCTGATCCGCTCGGTCACGTCGCACCCACCCGGACCGACCCGGCCGTACTTCTCCCCGGCCGGCGCCGAGTGCAGCGGCACGTAGTGGAACGGTGCCGTGATGTTGCGTTCGCGCAGGTGCCGGATCAGGCCGAGCTGGTGCTCGTGGGTCGGCATCAGCAGGTAGTACATGTGGGCCGGGTGCACGCAGTCGGCCGGGATCGCCGGGACCCCGATCCCGTGCGCGCCGGCCCAGTCGGCGAGCTCCTGGTCGTACCGCTGCCAGATCGCGTACCGCGGCGCCTGGATGTCGTCGAACCGCTCCAGCTGGGCGGTCAGGAAGGCGGCCAGCGGGTCGGCCGGCAGATAGCTGGAGCCGATGTCGACCCAGCGGTACTTGTCCACCTGACCGCGGAAGAACTGGCTCCGGTTGGTGCCCTTCTCGCGGATGATCTCGGCCCGGTGCAGCAGGTCGGTGTCGTTCACGACCAGGGCCCCGCCCTCGCCGCAGTGCACGTTCTTGGTGCCGTGGAACGACTGGGTCGCCATCAGCCCGAGCGAGCCGAGCGGGCGGCCCTTGTACGAGCCGCCGAGGCCGTGCGCGTTGTCCTCGATCACGACCAGCCCGTGCCGGTCGGCGATCGCGAGGATCTCGTCCATCTCCACCGCGACACCCGCGTAGTGCACGACCACGATCGCCTTGGTCCGCCCGGTGACGGCCGCCTCGACCTGGGTCTCGTCCAGGTTGAGGGTGTCCGGCCGGACGTCGACGAACACCGGGACGGCCCCGCGCAGGGCGTACGCGTTGGCGGTGGAGACGAAGGTGAACGACGGCATGATCACCTCGTCGCCCGGCTTCAGGTCGAGCAGCAGCGCGGTCATCTCGAGCGCGTGCGTGCAGGAGGTGGTCAGCAGCGACCCGACCGCGCCGGTGAGCTTGGTGATCAGCTCGGTGGCCCGGGCGGTGAACGGGCCGTCGCCCACCACGGCGGTGGACGAGAAGGCCTGGTTCACGTAGGCGAGCTCGTCGCCGACCATGTAGGCCTTGGAGAAGGGGATCGGGTCCGGCATGAGGACGGAGCCTACCTCTGGTCCGGATCCCGGGACTCGATCGCCTCGGCGTAGCTGTGGTGCCCGTGATCCTCGAGGCTGTCGTAGCCGACGAGGAACTGCGGCCGGCGCTGACTCGACTGGAACAGGCGGGCCACGTACTCCCCCAGCAGGCCGAGGCAGAGCAGCTGGATCGCGCCGATGACGCAGACCGCGAGCACCGTCGAGGTCCACCCCGGGATGCTCTGCCCGGACACCTTGATCACCAGGGCCCCGATCACGAAGGCGACCGACAGCAGTCCGCCGAGCAGGCCGAGCCACGTCGCCAGCCGCAGCGGCGCCGCCGAGAACGCGGTGACACTGTCGAACGCCAACCGGACCATCTTGCTCACGGTGTACTTCGTCGACCCCGCCGCCCGCTCGGCCCGCACGTACTTCACCTCGGCACTCGGGAACCCGAGCCACGGAATCACCAGCCGGAACACGCGACCGTCCTCGGGCAACGCGTTCACCGCGTCCACCACGCGCCGCGAGACCAACCGGAAGTCCCCCGCGTCGAACGGGATCTCCCGACCGACCAGGCGGCACATCAGCCGGTAATACAGCCGCGCCGTCGTCCGCTTCAGCCACTTGTCGCTCGACCGGTCGGACCGGACGCCGTACACGACGTCGACGTCCTCGTCCCGAGCCGTCGCGAGCAGCTCCGCGATGGTCTCCGGCGGGTCCTGCAGATCGGCGTCGATCGTCACCAGGTACTCCCCGCGGGCGCGGCGGAATCCGGCCGACAACGCGGCCTGGTGGCCCGAGTTCCGGAGCAGGCGGACCAGGCGGAGCTGGGGCCAGTCCTTGGCGGCGACCGAGACCAGGTCCGCGGTCTCGTCCCGGCTGCCGTCGTCGACGACGAGCAGTTCGTAGCCGATCCCGAGACCGTCCAGCAGCGGGCGCATCCGGTCGAAGAAGATCGGCAGCACGTCCTGTTCGTCGTACATCGGTACGACGACCGAGAGGACGGGTCCGGCTGTTTCCACTCACTGACCTCCGAACGGCACCTTCCGCGAGAGTACTGCGCCCTGGTTCCCCGGATAACCTTCCTTCGTGCCCACCATGACGCGCGTCGCGCCCAGTAGCCTAGGCGCTCCGCCGGGTAGGGAGCAGCCGTTGTGGCGGCGCCTGCCCTGGCGGACCACCGGTGCGCTGCTGGTGAAGGCCGCCGCCGGGGTCGCGCTGGCCTGGTTGCTGATCTGGCTGATGGCCGGGCACGCGTCCACGGACAGCATCGTCGCGCTGCTGCGGTTCTGGGCTTTCGGCATCACCCTGCCCGGGATCGTGCTGTGGCGGCTGGCCAGCCCGTTCCGGCACAACCTGATCGAGGACTTCGCGGCCGGCTCGCTGGTCGGCGTCTCGGTGCTGCTGCTCGTCTACATGGCGGTCGCGCCGCTCGGCCTGCAGCGCTGGGCCTGGCTGTGGGTCGTCCCGGTGCTGATCGCCGCGGTCGCCGTCCCGTCCTGGCGACGCCGGTGCCTGAGCCGGGTCGAACGCCCGATCAGCCCGCTCACCGCCTGGCTGGTGGCGGCCGCCTGCGCGCTGCCGATCTACGCGATCGGCCGCTACCGGAACCTCGTCCCCGCGCCGTACACCGACGCCCGGTCGAACGCCCCGGACATGTGGTTCCACCAGGCCCTGGCGGCCAGCGCGAAGTACGACGTTCCCCTGCAGGCGCCGTACCTGCAGGGCGAGAAGATGGACTACCACTACTTCTGGCACCAGTTCACCGCCGCCGTCTCCTGGGCGTCCGGGGTCGACCTCACCGATCTCGTCTACACGATCGGCTGGGTCCCGCTGCTGCTCGCCGGGGTCGCGCTGATCTTCGCGCTCACCGACCGGATCGCGCCGGGCTCACGCTGGGCCGGTCCGCTGGCGATCGCGGTCGCCGGGATCGGCGGCACGGTCAACCCGTACCCGCGGGTGTCGCTGCCGGCCGAGGGCCTCACCGGCTACGTCTGGGGCAGCCCGACGCAGAGCCTGGGCGGCGGGCTGCTGGTCCTGCTCGCGCTGATGGGCGTCGACCTGTTGCGCGGCCGCAGCGCCGCCGGGACCTGGGTGCTGTTCGTGGTGGTCTGCGTGGCCGCGTCCGGGTCGAAGGCGACCGTGCTGCCGCTGATCATCTGCGGTTTCGGGCTGGTCGTGTTCATCCGCTTGTTCTACCGCCGGTTCGCGGCCGGGGCGCTGATCCTGATCGGGGTGCTGGCGGCGATCTTCCTGGCCGCGATCGTGGTGGTCTTCGGCAACCACTCGTCCGGGCTCGCCGTCCGGCCGTGGATCACCTTCGCCAAGATCGGCCTGTACCCACTGGTGGCCGGGCCGGTCGGCTGGGGCGAGTACGACCAGGGCGCGATGTGGATCAGCGGGATCACCACCTGTCTCGGGCTGCTGCTCGGGACGGCCGGCCTGCTGGTGCTGACCGGGACGGCGGGCCGCTGGTTCCGCGATCCCGGGATGATCTTCCTGGTCGGGATCGCGATCGCCGGGTTCGGCGGGATGGTACTGACCGACCAGCCGGGGACCAGCCAGATGTACTTCCACCGCACCGCGGTCCCGGTGATCGCCGCCCTTGCCGCGGCCGGGGCGTGGATGCTGGTGTTCTGGTTCGCCGACAAGCGGTCCGGGATCGCGGTCCTCGCGGCCGTCCTCGGTGGGGTCGGCGCGACCGCCGCGGCCCGGGCGATCGTCCGGGCGAACCCGTCGGACGGGGCGCCGTTCCGCCGGGCGGACGGGACGCTGACCGGCCTGGTCACGCCGTGGCTGTGGACGATCGGGTTGCTCGCCGTGGCCGCCGGATTGGTCACCCTGCTGTGGAAGCTGGCCAGACGCCGGGGCCGGCCGACCCGGATCGCGCTGGCCTCGTTCGTCCTGGCCGGAATGGGGGCCGGGCTGTTCCTGCCGATCCAGACGATCACGAACTACCGCGATGTCACCCTGCCGCCGCTGTCCGACAAGTACCCGCTCGGCCCGTCGGTCAGCCAGACCGAGGCGGCGCACTGGCTGCGCGACCACAGCGCGCCGGGGGACCTGATCGCCACCAACGCGCACTGCGCGATGAAGAACGCGATGGGCTGCGACGTCCGGCACTTCTGGATCGCGGCGCTGACCGAGCGGCACGTCCTGGTCGAGGGCTGGGGGTACACCAACACCATCAACGACCTGGTCGCCGCGACCGGCAAGTCGCCGAACGGGCTGCCGTTCTGGGACGAGCAGAAGCTCGAGGACAACGACCGCGCCTTCACCTCGCCGACCCGGGACAACCTGCGCCTGCTGCGGACCAAGTACGGCGTTCGCTGGCTCTACGCGGACCCGACCCAGACGGCCGTCTCGCAGAACCTGAACAGCCTCGCGACCCTGCGGTTCCGGGCCCCGGACGCGCTGATCTACGAGTTGCCGTGAGCCGCAATGTCACAGTCCGCTTACAGCCGAACACACTCCTCGCATTAGGGTGACCGGCATGTGGGTGAAGGCTAGGCGGCGGGGGCCCCGAGAACGAGGTACCGGCTCGATCGCGGGGGCGGCTGCGGCACTCTCCCTTCTGGTGTTCTGCCTGGTCCTGCTGACCCGGCACGCACCGGTGTTCGACGTCCTCAAGTTCACCGCCTTCGTCGCGTTCGGCGTCACCCTGCCGGGTCTGGTGCTGTGGCGCCTGATCGGCAACTACCGCCGCAACCTGCCCGAGGACCTCGCCGCGTCCTTCGCGGTCGGCACGGCGGCCCAGCTCATCGTCTACCTGGCCAGCGCCTCGGTCGGGCTCCAGCGTTGGTCCTGGGTCTGGGTCCCGGTCGTCCTGGTGATCGGAGTCGCGGACCGGGACGTCCGCGAACGGGTCTGGCGCCGGGTCGAGGCACCGCTCGCTCCGCTCACCGCGTGGTTGCTGGCGGCAGCGTGTGGGCTGGTGCTGTTCGTCATGCAGCGCAAGGGCCCGGACCGATTCCTCCCGGCGTACACGGATCCGAACGTCAGCTACTCCGACATGGCGTTCCACCAGGCGCTCGCGGCCAGCGCGAAGGCCGACGTGCCGATCGTCCCGCTGTGGGTCGCCGGTGAGCCGATGAAGTACCACACGTTCTTCCACCAGGTCTCCGCCGCGACCTCGTGGGGCACCGGGATCGACCTGACCACGCTGCTCTACTCGCTGATCTGGCTGCCGCTCGCGCTGGCCGGGTTCGCTCTCGTCTTCGTCCTGACCCAGCGGTTCCTGGTGAAGCCGGGTGGCCAGCCGCATCCGGCCGCCACCTGGGCCGGTCCGCTGGCGGTCGTGGTCGCCGGGATCGGCGGGACGGTGCAGCCGCTGCACGACCTGGCGCTGGGCGGGATCTCGATGGCGTCCAGCGCGTACCTGAGTCCGACCCAGAGCCTCGGCATGTTGTACGCGCTGCTGATCGCGGTCCTGGCGATCGACCTGCTCCGCAACGATCGGCCGCGCAGCCGGTGGGTGCTGCTGATCCTGATCGGCCTGGCCGCGTCCGGCTCGAAGGCGACCGTGCTGCCGTTGGCGGCCTGCGGGTTCGGCCTCGTCTTCCTGGTCCGGCTGGCCACCCGGCGTTCGACCCGGACCGCGGTGATCGGTGGGCTGATCGCGTTCCTGTTGTTCGTCGGATCCGTGATCGCGATCTTCGGCGGCGAGTCGTCCGGTCTGCAGGTCAAGGTGGCCGAGCTGTTCGTCCAGCTCCCGCCGTACGCCGCGATCCGGCACGGCGTCGGCATCGACCGGTACGCCCAGCTCGTCAGTGCCGCGGCGACCCTGCTCGCCTGGGGACTCGCGGTCGTCGGTGTCGTGTTCGTCCGGCGCTTCTGGCGGGACCCGGGCACGGTGTACCTGGTCGGCGCCGGGGTCGGCGGGCTGGTCGCGGCCGTGCTCACCTCGCAGCCAGGGATCAGCCAGGTGTACTTCTACCGCACCGCGTTCCCCTTCCTCGCCGTCCTCTCCTGCATCGGCCTGGCCCAGCTGGCCGGGAAGCTCGGCGACCGCCGGACCGGCGTCCTCGTTGGTGTCGCCGCGGGACTCGGGTTCCTCGGCTGCGTCCTGGCCCGGGCCGCGGCCGACGGGTTCGACGATGTGAAGGGACCGTTCGCCCTGACCCTCGGGGCCCTGGCGATCGCGGCTGTGGTCGTCGCTGCCGGCTGGCGGATCGCCCGGCGGAGCGGCACGGTGGTCACCGCGTTCCTCGCTGCCCTGGTCGCCGCCTGCATGATCGGCGCGACCACGTTGCCGTTGGCCGGCCTCGTCTCCGAGCAGGCGAGCCAGATCATGTACGGCAAGGTCGGCTTCGGCGGACCCACCGAGGCCGAGGCCGACGCGGCCCGCTGGCTGAAGGAGAACAGCGGCGCCGACGACCTGGTCGCCACCAACGCGCACTGCATCATCAAGCGGCAGGACGTCTGCGACAGCCGGCACTTCTGGATCGCCGCGTTGTCGGAGCGGCAACTGCTGGTCGAGGGCTGGGCGTACACCAACCGGGCGAACCGGATCTCCGTCACCACCGGGAAGAACCCGAGCCTGCTGCCGTACTGGCGGGAGGACATCCTGGCCGCGAACGACGCTGCCTTCCTGGCCCCGTCGGACTTCGCGATCGAGCGGTTGCGCCGGCTCGGGGTCCGCTGGCTGTACGCCGATCACCGGGCCGGCGAGATAGCACCGACCCTGAAGGACTACGTCCGGCTCCGGCACGCCACCCTGGACGCGACGATCTACGAGATCCGCTGAGCCACTAGGACAGCAGCTGGAACAGCGCGTCCGCGACCCGGGACCGGCCCTGGCCGTCCACCAGCTTCCACCCCGCGGCCGCGACCCGGGCCCGCTCGACCGGATCCTGCAGGAGCGGGCGCAGTACGGCCGCCGCGGGAGCCGGGTCCACCTTGAGGTCCGACAGCACCCCGACGCCTACCGCGGCACCCGTCGCGACAGCTCGCTCGTAGCCCATCACCTGGTTGTCCACGACACAGACGAGCCCCGCGGTCGCGCCGAGGCACAGCAGCTCCCACGTGGAGGTCCCGGAAGCACTCAGCACCAGGTCGGACGCGATCACGGCCTTGGCCAGCTCGGAAGTGGGACCGATCACCTCGACGTGCTGACCGGATCCCAGCTCGACCGCACCGATCGCCTCGGCCAGGTCGTCACCCGGAGCGACGACCAGCGCCTCGAACGGTACGCCGGTCGCGGCGAGCGCGCGGACCACGTACGGGCCGGCGCCGAACGCGTCCGTACCGCCGAAGAACGCGAAGACCTTCGGAACGGCGTGCTCGCGGGGCTGCGGTGGCTCCGCGGGACGCAACTGGAGGATCTCGTCGCGCAACAGAACGTAGTCGAGACCCGCGAGCCGAGTGGCTCCCTCGGGGAGGACGGGCCGGTCGAGCTCGGAGCCGAGGTTCTGGTCGACGAACACGTCCGCCTCGGCGCCACGCAGTTCCCCGTCGACGATGGCGAGCGTGGGCAGCCCCGACTTGCGGACCGCGGTGAACACCTCGGCGTCCAGGTCGTACGAGTCGAACACCACAGCGTCCAGGCCCAGCCGGCCGAACAGCTCGAGGTGGTCCTCGGGGGTCCAGACCGCCGGTTCGACCGGGATGCCACGGGCCCGGATCTGCTCGTCGGCCCACGGAACCGTGGGGCTGTCGCAGACGAAAACCAGGTCGGCACCCCGGCCGCGCAGCTCCTCGGCGAGCGCCAGACTGCGCATCACGTGCCCGATCCCCCGTTGGGGGCCCACATCACATCTGACGCCGATCCGCACAGTCACGCCCCGACCGTATCTCCTGGCGGCAGGCCGACGATCGACGCAGTAGGATACGTACTACTTGTAATACGTAGGAGGATCATGCGCCTGAACAGCAAGGGCCAGGTCACCATCCCGGCCGAGCTGCGCCGCAAGCACCGCCTGCACGAAGGCGATGAAGTCGAGGTCGTCGAAGAAGGCGGAGCCCTGCGCATCGTCCGCGTCGAGCGCCACGAGAACCGGACCCAGCGCTGGGCAAGGGAAAAGCGTGGCAGCGCGAGCAGCGGCCTCAGCACGGATGAACTGATGGAGTTGCTGCGTGGAGAGTGATCGTCGGCTCCGGGCAGTCGGCGCGGTCAGCACGATGGTGGACAGTTGCGTCCTGCTGGACGTTCTCACCGACGACTCGACCTGGGCGCCTTGGGCGACCCAGGCGATCTCGGCTGCCGATGAAGCCGGGCCACTGATCATCAATCCCCTGATCTACGCCGAGGTCTCGGCCGGCTACGAGGCCATCGAAGAGGTGGACGCGGCGTTGCCCGCCGGAATCTTCCGCCGCGATCCGCTGCCGTACGATGCCGGATTCCTGGCCGCGAAGGCGTTCTTGGCCTACCGACGACGCGGTGGCACCAGGACCGCGCCACTGCCCGACTTCTACATCGGAGCCCACGCGGCCGTCGCCGGTCACCGGGTGATCACCCGCGACGCGGCAAGATTCCGCACCTACTTTCCGACCCTCGAGGTGGTCGCTCCGGCCTGACCTCGGCGGGCCGAAGCAGTCCCGCGGTGGGGCTGTGACGGCGGCGAACTTCTGGGGCGGGAGGGGCGTCCACCTCTGCGCGTGGCCGTGCACGGCAGACTGGTGATTGAGGCATCCGTGGGCGGGCCCGCTATCGTACGGAACTGCGCTCCGTGCGCCAGACCGGAACTTGTCCTGAAGAAGGGTCCCTGAAGACGTGTCCATCCTGACCGGCTCCGACATCCTCGTCACCGGAGGCACTGGCTCCTTCGGCAAGGCTTTCATCCGCTACGCGTTGGACAACCTGGACCCGCGCCGGATCATCGTCTTCAGCCGTGACGAGCTGAAGCAGTGGGAGGTCCGGCAGCTGTTCGGCGACGACCCGCGGCTGCGGTTCTTCATCGGCGACATCCGTGACAAGGACCGGCTGGACCGGGCCATGCACAAGGTCGACTACGTGGTGCACGCGGCCGCGCTGAAGCAGGTCGACACCGCGGAGTACAACCCGTGGGAGTTCGTGAAGACGAACGTGATCGGCTCGCAGAACGTGATCGAGGCGAGCATCGACGCCGGCGTGAAGAAGGTCGTCGCGCTGTCGACGGACAAGGCGTCCAGCCCGATCAACCTGTACGGCGCGACCAAGCTCACCGCCGACAAGCTGTTCATCACCGGCAACCACTACGCCGCGGCGTACGAGACCCGCTTCTGCGTGGTCCGCTACGGCAACGTGATGGGCTCGCGCGGCTCGATCATCCCGAAGTTCCGCGCGCTGCACGAGGCCGGCCAGTCGCTGCCGATCACCGACCTGCGCTGCACCCGGTTCCTGATCACGCTGCCCGAGGCGGTCCAGTTCGTGGTCGACTCGTTCGAGCTGATGCAGGGCGGCGAGCTGTACGTGCCGCGGATCCCGTCGATGAAGATCACCGACCTGGCCCAGGCGATCGCGCCGGGCGCCAAGATGCACGACATGGGCCTGCGCCCGGGCGAGAAGCTGCACGAGGAGATGATCAGCCCGGAGGAAGGCCGCCGCGCGCTCGCGATCGGCGACCGGTACGTGCTGCAGCCGGACCTGGCCACCTGGGGCTACACCTCGCCGGCGAACGGTACGCCGGTGGCCGAGGGCTTCCACTACACCTCGGACAACAACGACGAGTGGTACTCGATCGAGGAGATCACCAAGATCCTGGAGAGCGACGTCTGATGCTGCCGTACGGGCGTCAGTCCATCTCCGCGGAGGACATCGAGGCGGTCAGCGCGATCCTGCGCGGTGACTGGCTCACCACCGGCCCGACCGTGACCGCGTTCGAGAACGCGATCTCCGAGCTGACCGGCGGGCACCGCGCGGTCAGCTGCACCTCGGGCACGGCCGCCCTGCACATGGCGTACGCCGGGCTCGGGGTCGGGGCCGGCGACGAGGTGGTGACGACGCCGATGACGTTCGTCGCGACCGCGTCCTGCGCCGCGATCCTCGGCGCGAAGGTCGTCTTCGCCGACGTCGAGGAGGACACCGCGCTGCTCGACCCGGCCGCTGTGGACGCCGTCGTCACCGACCGCACCAAGGTGATCGCCGCCGTCGACTACGCCGGCCACGCCGCCGACTACGACGCGCTCCAGCCGATCGCGGACCGGGTCGGCGCGAAGACGCTCGACGACGCCGCGCACTCGGTCGGCGGCACGTACAAGGGCCGCCCGGTCGGCGACCTGGCCGACGTGACCACGCTCTCGTTCTTCCCGACCAAGAACCTCACCACCGGCGAGGGCGGCGCGGTCGTCGCCAAGGACCCGGCGGTCGGTCAGCGGGTGCACGAGTTCCACTTCATCGGGCTGGTCCGCGACCCGGACCGGTTCGAGATCACCGACGAGGGCCCGTGGCACCAGGAGGTGCACGAGTTCGGGCTGAACTACCGGCTCACCGACGTCGCCTGCGCGCTCGGCCTGTCCCAGCTCAAGCGGCTGGCCGACTTCAAGAAGCGGCGGACCGAGATCACCGCCCGGTACAACGAGGCGCTCGCGGGCGTCGACGGCCTCCGGACGCCGGCCCAGCGGGACCACGTCGACCCGGCCTGGCACCTGTACCCGGTGCGCGTCCTGGGTGACCGCCGCCGGGAGATCTTCGAGGGCATGCGGGCCGCCGGGATCGGCGTCCAGGTGAACTACATCCCGGTCTACTGGCACCCCGTCTTCGCGAACGCGGGCTACCAGCGCGGGATGTGCCCGAACGCGGAGCAGTACTACCGCGAGGAGCTCTCGCTGCCGATGTTCCCGGACCTCACCGACTCGGACGTCGATCGGGTGATCGAGACCTTGACGAAGCTGGTCTCCTGATCCGTTCCGCCGCCGGAAAGCCAGAGAAGTGACCACTGTGACATCTGATCAGTCCTCCGCAGGCCCCGCTCCGGAAGGCGCGGGCAGCACCCCAGAGGGCAGTGACGCCGCGCCCGTAGCCACCGTCGAGGAGATCCCGGCGGCGGCGAAGTCGGTGATGATCGCCGGCGAGATGCTGAACTGGTCGGACCTGCACCCGACGGACGCGCGGGCCGCGATCGGCGGCGCCGCACCGGCGGCGCTGCTGGCCGCCGCGCTCGGTGAGCGGACCGGTTCCGTCCTCGTCGCCGGACCGCACTCGCTGGAGCTGCTCGACCTGGTCGTCGAGCGGGCCGAGTCCGTCGACGTGCTGGTCCGGTCGGCGCCCGACGCCGAGGAGATCGCCACGGCCCACGACGTCCGCGTGTTCTGCGGCTCGCTGGACCACTTCGGTCCCGAGCACGGCGAGAGCTCGTACGACGTCGTGATCGCGCTGGACGGCCTGCAGCGGCTGGTCGGGCCGGACACCCTGGTGATGACCTGGGCGGACGCGCTCGCCGCGATCAAGGGCCGGCTGGCTCCGGCTGGACAGCTGCTGCTGGCGGTCGAGAACAGCTTCACCATCGAGCGGATGATCCAGCCCGACCCGACCACCACCGTGCCGCGGGACGAGGCGTGGCCGCGCGACGTCACCGGCGATGTGGCCCCGCCGACCGGTCTCAAGGCCGTCACCGCGGCCCTGGCCGAGGCCGGGCTCGAGCCGAACCGGCCGTACGCGGTGTACCCGTCGCTCGACAACGCGGAGATCGCGCTCACCAAGATCGCCGGCCCGCTGACCGTCGCCGCGATCGCCCGGACGGTGGCGACCCGGCTCAGCGGCCCGACCCTGACCGACCCGTACCGCACCACCCAGGACGCCCTCGGGTCCGGCCTCGGTCCCGAGCTCGCCCCCGGCTGGTACTTCGTCCTCGGCGGCACCACCGGTACTCCCGCGGTCCTGCCGGCGGGCCTGGTCCCCGACGGGACCGGCACGCTGCTCGAGGAGGAGCTGTTCACCGCGCTCCGGCTCGACGACCACGCCGCCCTCCGCCGGACGATCCCCGCGTACGTCGAGTGGCTGCGCACCCTCGACCCGGAGACGGCCGCGATCGCCTCGGCCGACAACGTGATCGCCGACGGGACGGCGTACCGCCTGTTCGGTGCCGGCGTGGTTGTCGAGGGCAACGGGGATGCGCTGGTCGTCGGTCAGCTGGCCCGGTTCGTCCGGCGCTCGCTGGAAATGGGCTCCCGGCAACCGTGGACCGCGGCCGCGGATCCGCGCGCGATGACCGCCCGGCTCGCCTCGACGACCGGTCTCACCGTCACCGACGAGCTCTGGGACTCGGTGGCGGACAGCAAGGAGATGATCCGGCCGCTGGGCAGTGCCGAGCAGCTCGCGACGATCGCCCGGCTGGCCCAGGAACTGGCCGAGGCGAGTGCCCAGGCGACCGCGTTCGAGGGTCAGGCGAGCGGCCTGCGCAAGTCCCGGCCGTACCGGATCGGGATGGCGGTGCTGAACCCGGCCCGGGTCGTGGTCAACCGCGGCCGTCGCGCGGTCCGCAGAGTGGTCCGCTGATGCATCACGCCAACCACTTCTACGGCCACGCGCACATCATGGCCAAGTACGCCGGGCTCCCGGAGGGCGATCCGCCGCGGATCTGGGGGTACCTGCAGCACGGCTGGAACATCCTGGACGGGTTCGCGTACAACACCGCGTTCATCGACGGGATGCCGAAGTTCGTCTGGTCCGACACGGTCCGCCGCCGCGGCTGGTCGATGGGGCTGCGCAACTACTCGGTGATCGGCGCCGCCTGGCTGTACCTGCTCGAGGTGTACCCCGAGCTGGCCCGGCCCGCCGAGGACGCGGCCGGCACGATCTTCTACCCGTTCCACGGCTGGGAAGGCCAGAACGTCCTCGGCGACCACGGCCGCATCGTTGCCTCGATCAACGAGCACGAGACCGGCCCGGTGACCGTCTGCCTGTACTGGAACGAGTACGAGAACGAGTCGATCCGGCAGGTCTACGAGGCGGCCGGGTTCCGGGTGATCACGCACGGGTACCGCGGGCTGCACTGGCGCAAGACCGACGCGGACTTCCTGCTCAAGCAGCTCCGGGAGATCCGCAAGCACACCCGGGTCGCCTCCAACCGGCTCAGCTCCGCCGTCCTGTACGGCGCGTCGCTGGGGCTGCAGCCGGGTGTGTACGGTGATCCGATGTTGCTCGAGAACGAGCACCCGTCGTTCGGCGGTCAGGCCCGGATCCGGCGGTTGTGGCCGGAGCTGAACCAGCCGTACGTCCCGCTCGACCAGGCCCGCGCGTTCACCGACGCCGAGCTGGGCGTCGAGCACCTGGCCCATCCGGCCGAGATCCGGGACCTGTTCCGGTGGACTTCTACCAAGGTGGCTTCATGAAGATCGGCATCATCACCCAGGCCCGGGCGACCAGTACGCGGCTGCCCGCCAAGGTGCTGCTGACCGCCGGTGGCAAGACGTACCTGCAGCACCACCTGGACCGGCTCGCCGAGACCGGCCTGCCGGTGATCGTGGCGACCACCACGAACCCCGACGACGAGCCGATCGTCGAGCTGGCCGGCGAGCTCGGGGTCCCGGTGTTCCGGGGCAGCGAGCTGGACGTGCTGTCCCGGTTCGCCGGCGCGATCCGCGAGCACGAGCTGGACGGCGCCGTCCGGGTCACCTCGGACTGCCCGCTGATCGACGCCGCGGTCGTTGCCGAGGGCGTCGAGGCGTTCCGGGCCGAGGCGGCCGACAACCTGTACGTGTCGAACTGCATCCAGCGGACCTACCCGCGCGGGATGGACTACGAGATCTTCTCCGGGCCCCGGCTGCTGCAGGCCGACGCGGACGCCACCCTGCCGGCCGACCGCGAGCACGTGACGTCGTACCTGCACCAGAACCGGACCGGCGACATGCGGCTGCTGAACATGCCGTGGGACCGCGGCGACCTGTCCAAGTACCGGCTCACGCTGGACACCCCGGACGACCGCCAGTTGCTCACGGCGCTGATCGAGGACTTCGGCGCGGCCGAGCTGAACTGCGCCGATCTGGTCGCGATCATGGAGAAACACCCCGAGCTGCACGCGCTCAACGAGCACATCGAACAGAAGAAGCTCGGCGAGTAACAGCGCGGGAGGCCGCGGCTGCGGCATGATCTACGGTGATGAGCACCGATGAGCCAGGATCCGACCCGGGGCGCGCCCGCTCGTTCGGCGCCGTCGCGGCCGCGTACGACGCGGGCCGGCCGACGTTCCCGGCCGAGGCGCTGAGCTGGCTCGTCGGGCCCGGGCGGCTGCAGATCCTCGATCTGGGCGCCGGCACCGGCAAGCTCACCGCGGTCGCCGCCGCGCTCGGGCACGACGTGGTCGCGGTCGATCCCTCTGAGGAGATGCTCGCCGTCTGCCGCCGGTTGCCGGGCGTGGACACGATGGTCGGCGCGGCCGAGTCGATCCCGCTCGCGCACGCCTCGGTGGACGCGGTGCTCGTCGGCCAGGCGTTCCACTGGTTCGACCATGCCCGCGCGCTGCCCGAGATCGCCCGCGTCCTCCGGCCGAACGGCGTCCTCGGGCTGCTCTGGAACCGGTCCGACACCGTGGTCCCGTGGGTCCGGCGGATCCACCGGGCGATGATGGGCGAGGACTTCCTGGCCGGCAACGACCAGTTCGACCCGATGCCGATCCTGCTCCAGTCCGACCTGTTCTCCTACGTCGAGACCGCCCGGTTCCGGCACTGGCACGACCTGGACCGCACCGGACTGCGGCAGCTGGCCCAGTCGCACTCGCGGGTCGCCGTGCTGACCGAGACCCGGCGCGAGGCGGTCCTGGAGCAGATCGACGCGATCTACGACAGCACGGCCCGGCCGCCGGAGCCGTTGCGGATGCCGTACTTCACCGAGTGTTACCGGACCCGCCCGAGCGACCTGGCCAACTACCGCCGCACGCTCGACGCCCCGGTCGCCCCGCCGGTCTGAGAGCGCTTCACCCCGAACGGCAACTTTTTGGTCGCGCCCGGTCACAAACGCGCGACATGGAGCTAACGTGCACCTGATCGCGTTGCCGGTGAAGGGGTGCGAATGGACAAGGACGTGGTACCCGAGCGGGAAGCCCGGGCGTACGAGGCCGTGCACGACTCGGCCGACTTCCAGGAGCTGAAGCGGCGGTACAAGAACTTCGTCGTGCCGTGGACGATCACGTTCATGGTCTGGTACCTGGCCTACGTCGCCTGCAACAACTGGGCCCGTGACTTCATGAACACCCAGGTCGTCGGGCACGTCAACGTGGCGCTGGTCTTCGGGCTGCTGCAGTTCGTGTCCACCTTCTTCATCGCCGCCCTGTACGGCCGGTTCGCGAACCGGCGGCTGGATCCGCTGGCGAGCGGCCTGAACGCCAAGTACAAGAGGGAGCGTCGCCGGTGACCGCGCTGCTGATCCCGCTGGCCGACGCCGAGCCGGGCAACCAGGCCCTGACCATCTCGCTGTTCACCGCGGTCGTCGCGGTGACCCTGTACATCACCTGGTGGGCGTCCCGGCAGAACCGGACCGCCGCCGACTACTACGCGGGCGGCCGCTCGTTCAGCGGTGCGCAGAACGGGTTCGCCGTTGCCGGTGACTACATGTCGGCCGCGTCCTTCCTGGGCATCTCCGGCCAGATCGCGCTGTACGGGTACGACGGCTTCCTGTACTCGATCGGCTTCCTGGTCGCGTGGCTGGTGGCGTTGCTGCTGGTCGCGGAGCTGCTGCGGAACTCGGGCCGGTTCACGATGGCCGACCAGCTCGCGTTCCGGATGAAGCAGCGGCCGGTCCGGACCGCGGCGGCGACGTCGACGATCGTGGTGTCGATCTTCTACCTGCTGGCCCAGATGGTCGGTGCGGGCGCGCTGGTCGGCCTGCTGCTCGGGGTCACCGACGCGACCCTGAAGGCCGGCGTGATCGTCCTGGTCGGTGCGCTGATGATCATCTACGTCACCATCGGCGGCATGAAGGGCACCACCTGGGTGCAGATCGTCAAGGCCGTGCTGTTGATGGCGGGCACGATCCTGATCACCTTCCTGGTGCTGCTGAAGTTCGACTTCAACATCTCCCAGCTGCTCGGCGCGGCCGCGGCGAACTCGGGCAAGGGCGAGGCCTTCCTGCAGCCGGGCCTGCTCTACGGCAAGGACCTGGTCGGCCAGATCGACTTCCTCTCCCTCGGCCTCGCCCTGGTCCTGGGCACGGCGGGCCTGCCGCACATCCTGATCCGCTTCTACACGGTGCCGGACTCCCGCTCGGCGCGGCGTTCGGTGCAGTGGGCGATCGGGCTGATCGGCGCCTTCTACCTGATGACGCTGGCGCTCGGCTTCGGCGCGGCGGCGCTGCTCGACACCAGCAAGGAATCCGCGGTGGCGACCTCGAAGGGCAACGTGGCCTCACCGTCGCTGGCCGAGGCGGTCGGTGGCGGGGCGGACTCGCTCGGTGGCTCGATCCTGCTGGCCCTGATCGCGGCCGTTGCCTTCGCCACCATTCTCGCCGTGGTCGCCGGACTCACGCTCACCTCGGCCTCGTCGTTCGCGCACGACCTCTACGCGAACGTGCTGGCCAAGGGCAAGGTGACCGAGCGGCAGGAGCTGCGGGTGGCCCGGTTCGCGGCGATCGGGATCGGCGCGGTGGCGATCGCGCTGGCGATCCCGGCGCAGAAGCTGAACATCGCCTTCCTGGTCGCGCTCGCGTTCGCGGTCGCCGCCTCGGCGAACCTGCCGGCCCTGCTGTACAACCTGTTCTGGAAGCGGTTCAACACCTCGGGCGCGGTCTGGAGCATCTACGGCGGCCTGATCTCCGCCGTCGTGCTGGTGTTCTTCTCGCCGGTCGTCTCGGGTACCCCGACGTCGATGATCACCGGTGCGGACTTCTCCTGGTTCCCGCTGTCGAACCCGGGCATCGTCTCGATCCCGCTCGGCTTCCTGTTCGGCGTGATCGGCACGTACGCGGGCCGCGACCGCAGCAGCGAGGAGCGGTACAACGAGCTCTCCGTCCGCTCCCTCACCGGCGCCGGCGCCGAGGGTCCCGCCAAGCACTGACGGATCGGCCGGCGCGCTCACTCCTCGGCGCGCCGGCCGATCCGGAAGGTCTCGGCGAAGCGATCGAGCTCGGCCGCCGACGCGGTGTCGCCGACCATGCCCGCCTTCAACGCAGCCGCCCCGTCGAGCTCCCCGGCCAGCAGCGGACTCAACGGCGCGTACGCCTCGATCCGTACGTCCGCGCCGTCCAGCGGACCCGGCTCGGCCACCAGCTTGCCGCCGGCAACAATCGCGTGGACGACCACCTCACCGAAGCGCAGCTCGTACGTCGTCCGCCGGCCCCGCGTCGGCTGGAACGTCGAGCGCAGCGCCATCACCAGCGTCTCCGCGGTCGCGATCTCGCCCGGCCGCAGCTCCCCCAGCGACCGCGCTCCCCAGCGGCCCAGGGCGAGCACCGCCTGGTCGAGGTCGGCGCCGTACTCCGTCAGCCGGTAGACGATCGCGCGGGACGGCGGCGCCTCCACCTGGCGTTCGACCACGCCGGACTGCTCCAGTTCCTTGAGCCGGGTGGAGAGCACGTTGGTCGGGATCTTCGGCAGCCCCGTGCGCAGATCGGTGTACCGCTTCGGTCCGACCAGCAGGTCCCGGATGATCAGCATCGCCCAGCGCTCACCGACGAGCTCGAGTGCGCGGGCGACCCCGCAGTACTGGCCGTAGGTCTTCGACGTCATGGGCCCACTCTACTTGACAAAGCTTACTTGTTTTTATGAAGCTTGCTCCATGGGACGAATGAGCAAGCAGGCACGCGAGGACTTCCTGGCCGACGCCCACGTGGGCGTCCTGAGCGTCGGTGGTGACCCGGGCGAGGCGCCGACCAGCGTTCCGACCTTCTACGCGTACGAGCCCGGGGGTGAGCTGACGATGTTCACCGGGACGCAGCGGCGGGCGCCACGGCGGATCGACCGGATCCGCAAGGCCGGGGTGGTCACGTTCGTCGCGCAGCGCGAGGAGATGCCGCCGGCGTACGTCACCGTCGAGGCCGAGCTGGTCTCGGTCGCGCCGCCGACGGTCGACCAGATGCTCACGATCGTGCGGCGGTACATGCCGGAGGAGCACGCGCAGGGCTTCGTGCACGGCGAGCTGGACGACCCGGAGAACACGGTGCTGCTGCTCACCTTCCGGCCGACGCGCTGGCTCACCTCGGACACCTCGACCGACTGAGCGCGTCACGAGGCATTGACCTCAGAGGCCCGCGGACAACCGGTACAGGACGCCACCGGAGCGGAGGACCTGCGCGCGGTCCTCGTCGTCGAGCTCGGTCAGCATGCCCTCCAGCGTCTTGGTCGCGTCGGCGCGGATCTGGGCGACCATCTCGGCGCCGAGATCGGTCAGCACGACCACGGTCGCCCGGCCGTCCCGGTCGTCGCCCTGCCGGCAGACCAGGCCGTCCGCCTCCAGCGTCGCGACCGTGGTGGTCGCGGTCGGCTGTGAGCACGGCACGCGGGCCGCGATCGTCCCGATCCGGACCGGCTGCTCGTCCGCGATCACCAGCAACGTGATGAACTGCGTCGGATGCAGCGTCTCGCTCATCGCACTGCGGCGCAGATGGCGGACGATCCGATGCATCGCCACCATCAGCTGGACCGCCTCCTCGTCCACCCCGATCACCCCCGATCCGCTCAGCCCCCGCCCGGATCTCGGTGCGACGGCTATGCCGCCATGCTGCCACCGAGCGCAACCGATTACTCCCCCTTGTTACTCACCCGCATTACTCTTCTGCCGCGAATCCCAGGAGTGCTCGCCGATGCCGCGGACGTTCGAGCTCGTCGACGAGGGCGACCGCGAGATCGGCGTACGAGATCCGGGCGGCCGCGTTCCCCGGGCTCAGCGTGTACGAGCCCGTGCGGGCCGGGTGCCGGTGGTCGAAGTCGCCGGCGGGTGCGACCGAGATCCAGTCGAGTGCGGACGCTTCGAAGATCTCGATGGCACCCGCGTGCGCGAGGTAGAAGGACCGGTACTCCTGTGGGTACCCCGGTTCGTCCATCAGCCGACCACCCGACGCCGCGGGCAGGATCGACGCCAGGCCGACCCACAGCAGGCGAGACCGAGCTCCGTCCACCAAGGCCTGCGCGCTCTTGCGGAACAGGTCCGCGGAGTCCGTCCCGTGGTCGTACACCGCGGCGACCACGGCATCGCTCCCCTGGCTCAGCCGCTCCACGTCGGCGACGTCGGTCACGTCTCCCGACACGGCACCCGGCAGGTCGGCGTACTTGCTGGGGTCCCTCACGACCGGGACCACGTCGTGTCCTCTGCGGCGTGCTTCCTCGACCACCGCGCGGCCGGCTCGACCACCGGCGCCGAAGACCACGATCCTCTTGGCGTTCTCTGCTGTGCTCATGCGGCGACGGTAAGAGGGCGGGCGGTATCCGTTCGGATACCAACTACGCTGGCGCGATGGAGCCGTTGCGCGCGGACATGTTCGAGGAGATCTGCCCGTCCTCGCTGAATCCGGTCCGGTTCGGCCGCGACAAGTGGGCCGGTCTGGTGATCCGTTGCCTCGAGGACGGTCCGCGGCGATTCTCCGAGCTCCGGGTCCCCCTGCACCGGCTCACCCCGAAGGCACTGACGCGTTCGCTGCGGCTGCTGGAGCAGGACGGCCTGATCACGCGCACCGAGTACGCCGAGCCGGTGCGCCGGGTGGTCTACGAGCTCACCCCGCTCGGCCGCAGCCTGCTGGAGCCGATGCGCGTCGCCTGTGAGTGGACCGCGGCTCATTGGGATGCCCTGCTGGACGCTCGCGAGGCCTGAGTCTCTTGCCTGCACTTGTTGGCTGCCCCACCATCAGCTTATTGTTGGTCACGCCAACATTGGTAGGGCCAACATTGGAGTGGGGATGACGACTGGAATCGAGCAACGGGCGGATCCGCGGCGCTGGTGGGCGCTCGCGGCCGTGTCGATCGCGCAGCTGATGTTCGCGGTCGACGGCACCATCATGAACATCGCACTGCCGTCCGTCGGCGCAACGTTGCGGATGTCCGAGACGGCGAGCTGGTGGGTGGTGACGTCGTACGCGCTGGCCTTCGGCGTCCTGCTGTTGCCCGGCGGCCGGGTCGGTCAGTGGATCGGGTACCGTCGCGCGCTGCTGGTCGGCCTCGTCGGCTTCGCGCTCGCCTCGCTGCTCGGCGGACTGGCGACCGCCGGGTGGATGCTGATCACCGCGCGCTCGGCGCAGGGCGTGTTCGGCTCGCTGCTCACCCCGGCCGCGCTCGCGTTGCTCTCGACCACGTTCTCGACCGCCGAACGCGGCCGGGCCTTCGGGATCTTCGCCACGATCATGGGCAGCGGGTCGGCGATCGGGATGCTCGCCGGCGGGCTACTCACGCAGTACCTGAACTGGCGCTGGGCGTTGCTGGTCAACGTCCCGATCACCGCGATCGCGATCGTGCTCGCCTTGTACGCGGTCCGGCCTGGGTCCGTCGATCAGCGATCCGGGCCGCTCTTCCCACTCGCGCTCCTACGGCACCGCCCGCGCACCGCGGCGTACGTGGCGATGTTCGCGTGGGGGATCGCGGTGATCAGTGCCTTCCTGCAGCTCAGCTTCTTCCTGCAGGACACCCTCGGGTACGACGCGGCGCGGGCTGGACTGGCGTTCTTGGCCTATCCGCTGGCGATCCAGGTCGGGGTCCGGGTGGTTCGCGGGCGAATGACGGTGGTGCCGGCCCGGACGTTGCTGGTGCCGGGGCTGGTGCTGATCGGGTCTTCGTATTTCCTGCTGACCCGGCTCACCCCGGAGTCGGCGTACCTGCCGAACGTCGTGCTGGTGTTCCTGTTGCTCGGGCTGGGGACGTCGCTGGTGCTCCCGGTGGCCAACAGCACGGCGACGCTGGGTGCAGGCTCTTCTGCTGGGGTCGCGGGTGCTGCTGGGTCGACGAGTGTCCAGCTCGGTGCTGCGCTGGGGACGGCGGTGATTCCGCAGGGCAGTGTGGTGACAGCGGTATTGCTGGTCGCGGGAGCCGGGCTCGTCTGGGCGATCGGCCGGCAACCGTAGGGCGGGCCAACGAATGGCTACACTCGCGGGCGTGGACGAACAGGCGCCGAGCGTACTCAAGGAAACGCCGAGCTGGCTGCTGACGCAGAGTGCGATGCACGCGCACCGGATCATCAGCGAGGCGTTCGCGGCCGGCGGCGCCCGGGGGTACCACTTCCGGCTGCTCGCGACGCTGGCCGAGTTCGGGCCGGCCAGTCAGGCGTCGCTCGGCCGGCGGACCGGGATCGACCGCAGCGACGTGGTGGCGGCGATCAACGAGCTCGCCGCGGCCGGGTTCGTGGACCGGTCACCCGATCCGGAGGACGGGCGACGCAACATCATCACGCTGACCACGGCGGGTAAGCGGCAGCAGAAGCGGCTCGCCGAGCTGGTCCGGAAGGCGCAGGACGAGCTGTTCGCGCCGCTGTCGGCTGCGGAGCGCGACCAGCTGAGCAGGCTGCTCGGCAAGGTGCTCAGTCACCACGACGGCGGCTGACCGGGGTCAGAAGCCGGCGGGCGCCCAGGCGGTACCGCGGCGGTTCCGGCGGACGCGGCGCTCACGGGCGTGCACGCGGCGCTTGGCGGCACGGGAGATGCGACGGTCGAGGCCGGCGAGCGGGTGGTCTGCCGGGAGCGCCTGCTGCGCCTGCTGCGGCTGCGACTGCTGCTGGGCGTACTGGGGGTGCTGCTGGGGGTGCTGCTGCTGGGGGAACTGCTGCGGGGCGTACTGCTGGTGAGGGGCGTACTGCTGGTGCATCGGACGGTTCTCCCGGCGTAGGCGACATCCGGTGTGATGGGCGGGGGCGTGCCGTGGTTCCCTTGGTGAGGCTTGTGTGACGCCGTTCACTTCCGCCCCCGTTCGGCGCAGATCGGGGGCGACTCGGCGACACACCAGTTCCGCCGCTGGTCCGGCGTTGGTAGAAAGGGTCCCGGGCACCCGGTCTTCGCGCAGTTCCGGCCAGGGGCGCCGACCAGCTATCGACGAGGAGTCCGCGACGTGACCAGTTCCGAGTCACCCCAGTCCGAAGCGCTGTCGAACCTGATGCACGAGGAGCGCCGGTTCGAGCCGCCGGCCGATCTCGCCGCGCACGCCAACGTCAAGGCCGACGCCTATGACCAGGCCGACGCGGACCTGGAAGGGTTCTGGGCCGAGCAGGCGAAGCGGCTGAGCTGGGCCGTCGAGCCCACCCAGACCCTGGACTGGAGCAACCCGCCGTTCGCCAAGTGGTACGCCGACGGCAAGCTCAACGCGGCGTACAACTGTGTCGACCGGCACGTCGAGAACGGCCTCGGCGACCGCGTCGCGTACTACTTCGAAGGTGAGCCCGGGGACACCCGCGAGATCACCTACACCCAGCTCAAGGACGAGGTCAGCCAGGCCGCGAACGCGCTGCTCGAGCTCGGCGTCCAGGCCGGCGACCGGGTCGCGATCTACATGCCGATGATCCCCGAGACGGTCGTCGCGATGCTCGCCTGCGCCCGGGTCGGCGCCCCGCACACGGTCGTGTTCGGCGGCTTCTCCGCGGACGCGCTGAAGGGCCGGATCCAGGACTGCGACGCGCGCGTGGTGATCACCTCCGACGGCGGCTACCGGCGCGGCGCCCCGTCCGCGCTGAAGCCGGCCGTCGACGCCGCGCTGGAGGACTGCCCCGACGTCCGGAACGTGCTCGTCGTCCGCCGGACCGGCCAGGACACCGCGATGACCGAGGGCCGGGACCTGTGGTGGGACGAGTTCGTCGCCAAGCAGTCCACCGAGCACACCCCCGAGGCGTTCGACGCCGAGCACCCGCTGTACGTCATGTACACCTCCGGGACGACCGGCAAGCCCAAGGGCATCCTGCACACCACCGCCGGCTATCTGGTGGGCACGGCGTACACCCAGTGGGCCGTGTTCGACCTCAAGGCCGAGACCGACGTGTACTGGACGGCCGCCGACATCGGTTGGGTCACCGGGCACAGCTACATCGTGTACGGCGCTCTGGCGAACGCGACCACGTCCGTGCTCTACGAGGGCACCCCGGACACGCCGCACCAGGGCCGCTGGTGGGAGATCGTGCAGAAGTACAAGGTGTCGATCCTGTACTGCGCGCCGACCGCGATCCGTACCTTCATGAAGTGGGGCGCGGACATCCCGGCCAAGTTCGACCTGTCCACCCTGCGGGTGATCGGGTCCGTCGGCGAGCCGATCAACCCGGAGGCGTACGTCTGGTACCGGGAGAACATCGGCGGCAACAAGGCACCGGTCGTCGACACCTGGTGGCAGACCGAGACCGGGATGCACATGATCTCCCCGCTGCCCGGTGTCACCGCCGGCAAGCCGGGTGCCGCGATGAAGGCGCTGCCGGGCGTGAACGTGGACGTCGTCGACGACGCCGGCCAGTCGGTCCCGAACGGCTCCGGCGGCTACCTGGTCCTCACCAAGCCGTGGCCGTCGATGCTGCGCACCCTGTGGGGCGACGACCAGCGCTTCGTGGACACGTACTGGTCCCGCTTCGAGGGCATGTACTTCGCGGGCGACGGGGCCAAGAAGGACGAGGACGGCGACCTGTGGCTGCTCGGCCGGGTGGACGACGTGATGAACGTGTCCGGCCACCGGCTGTCCACCACCGAGATCGAGTCAGCGCTGGTCTCGCACCCGAAGGTCGCCGAGGCCGCCGTGGTGGGCGCCTCCGACCCGACCACGGGCCAGGCCATCGCCGCGTTCGTCATCCTCCGCTCCGAAGCCGGTGACGGCGGACCCGACGTGGTCAAGGAACTCCGCGACCACGTCGCCAAGGAGATCGGCCCGATCGCCAAGCCGCGGCAGATCATGGTCGTGTCCGAACTCCCCAAGACCCGGTCCGGCAAGATCATGCGCCGCCTCCTCCGCGACGTGGCCGAGAACCGCGAGGTCGGCGACGTCACCACCCTCGCCGATTCGACCGTCATGGACCTGATCAAGTCCAACCTCGACGCCGGCAAGGGCAACGACGAGGACTGATCTCTCTCTGTTCCTTCGGGTGCCCCTGGTCTGCGGACCGGGGGCACCCGTCGTTTGCCAGGCCTTTGATGGACTGGCGCCGGAAGCTGGCAATCCAGGGCGAACCGCCCCCCACGACCTCCGGGGCCTGGAACCCTAGAGGTTCTAGCCTTGGGCGGGTGACGCCGATCATCGCGATCCTCCATGCCGGGCTGGCTGCTGCGTGGGTTGGTGGGATGGCCTACTCGCTGTTCGTTGTCCAGCCGAAGTTAAAGAAGTTCTTCGGGCCGGACGAGGATTCGCGGGAGATGCTGACCGCGACCATTGCTTCTGGCAACCGTTGGCGGGTGGTCGGGCTGATCGCTGTGATCGCGGTCAGTGGACTACTTCTGCTGCTGTTGGACTCTCAGGACTGGTGGATCCACGCTGTCAAGGCAGTCCTTTTGCTCGCTGCCACGGGGATCTTCTGGTACGTCTCGTGGCGGCACTGGCCGCGTCGGGTCTTTGCCCTCCCCGAGGAGCGCCCGGCGCTGCAGAACAAGCTGCGGCTGCTGGCCACCACCATGCTCGTCCTGACCAGCGCATCCTTTGCCCTCGGCGTGCTGGCAGCCCAGCTCTGAGCCATCGCTTGGCTGTGTGGTCGCGCGACCTCGGCGGCCTAAGGATCTACCACCGCTCGGCCGCTCGCGTCACTCGCGTTGTGGTTTGGTGCGGTGGGTGCCGGTGTGGTCGACGTGGAAGGTGAAGCCGTGGGGGCTGGTCCAGGTCAGGGTGCCGTCGGTGGTGCGGTTGACGTTCCAGTGGCCGTGGGTTTTGACCCGGTGGCTGTAGCGCCGTAGCGGGATGAGTTTGGTGGTGCCGGTCTGCCCGGGTGGTCCGTGGGGGTCGTAGGGCTGGATGTGGTCGAGGTCGGTGGCGAGTGTGGTCTCTGCGGTGCCGTAGGGGAACTGTTCGATGGGGTGGATGAGTTTGAGTTGTTCGCGTAGTCGGCGGGGGATTTCGTAGGCGTCGACGCTGATGGTGTCGTTGAGGTCGATTACCGGCCGGATCGAGTAGGGGCGGTGGCCGATCAGTTCGGTCAGCTGGGCGGCGAGAAGCGGTCCCGCACCTTCGACGCGGGCGACGCCGTGGCCGGTGGCGAGGGTGTGGTCGGTGAGGTGGACGTAGATGGTGGTGCGGCTGGTGCGGGAGCCGGTGATGCCGTCGAGTTGGGCCAGGTCGGCGTTGACCATCTGACGGGTCGGCGCCTCGACACCCGTGACTATCTGACCGGCGCCGGAGGTGGCATCGGGGGCGTGGTCGGCGTCGGTGCTGGGCGTGACGTCCCACGGTTCGACGCGCTCACCTTGACTGCACGCGACCTCACTAGTCGTGGCGTCGGCCGGCGGCGCCACCGCAGTCGCTGAAGGCTGGGCTGCTTCGGTCGGTGTCGGGGTGGGCAAGGTGCCCGTGCGGCCGGCGGTGAGGATGGCTTGGGCGTGGGCCGGGTCGGCCAGGATGCCCAGTGCCCGCGCCCGCCGCAGCCGCACAGGATCCGGATCACCCAGCGTCTTCAACGCCTCCGCCAACGCATCAATCGTGGCGTCGAACCGCAGCACGTCACCGGTCGCGGCCAGGATCCACACCGACTTGGTGCCGTGATCATCGGCCCGCCCCACATACACACCACGCTCACGCGCCTTCCGCTCGGCAGCAGACCGGGCAGCATCCTGATCAGCGCGATAACGAGCAGCGGTGACAATCTTGCCCAGCCGGACCGGGGTAACGGTGTCGACGAGTCCGGCGACCTGCTCGTCGACGATCGCCGCCGCCTCCTCGGACAGGTCCAAGCACGCGGTCGCGACCTTGCACGCCTTCCACGGCGTCGCCTCACCGTTCAACACCGTCGCCCAGATCCGCGGCAACCGATGCCGCAACGCCAACGCCTGCCCGATGTAGGCCGCAGCACCGACGTCCCGACCATCGCCCCGAACTCCGCCGGCGCGAACTCCGCAATCGCCGGACACCCCACACCCCCATAAACCACACCCCGCTCCCGCCCCGGCCGCCGTCCCTCCCCACCCCGAGCAGGCAACCCATCAGCACAGTGCAAATCAGCAAACACCTGCGCATGCACCAACAACCGAGCCTCAAGCCGATCAATCTCAGCACGATGCGCCGCAGCCGAGGCCAACACCCCAGCCGCATCCAGCTCCACAACATCGTCATCGAACATATGATCGACTATAGATCAACCAACCGACTTCAACGCAAATCGACTGTCCACAGGATCTCCTTGTGGATAAGGGATCTGAGCATCAGGGGCATTGCGGTAGGTTCCAGGACATGAGTATCGAAGAGAGCTGGAGAGCCCTAGCCAAGGACTACGAGAACGCACGAGCCAAACCCGACTCCCTGGACCGGCTGGTCGAATGGGATGCCCAGCAAAAGCTGATCGGGCCGATCGAAGGAAGGGACATTCTCGACGTCGGATGCGGCAACGGTGGCAAGGCGATCGAGTTGGCGCTCGGCGGTGCGCGGTCCGTGATCGGGATCGACGTCGCCGGCGAGTTCCTGACACCACCCGAGGGCACCGACGTGACGTTGGCGCAAGGCGACCTGTCCGAGCTCGGCGACCTACGAGTTGCTAAAGGCAAGCAGTTCGACATCGCCATGTTCCTGCAGTCGCTCAGCTACGCGACCGACCAGGTAGCGACCCTCAGAGCAACGCGGTCGTTGCTGAGGCCGGACGGCGTACTAGTCGTCGCTCGCGCCCACCCACTGCGATTCGCCGTCGAGCGGGCCGAGCGAGACGGCGTCGAGATCGGAGCGGCGTACCACGCGGGTGGATCGTTCTCCTACCGGTCGAAGTGGAACGACGAGATCGAGCTGACGCACTCGACCGAGACGTTCGGCGCGATGGTGAACAACCTCGCCGCGGCCGGATTCTGGGTCGAGGAGATCGCCGAACCACAGCTGACCGATGAGCAGCAGCGCAGGTACCCCACGAAACAAGAGTGGATGGCGCGGTATGCCGGGATCGTCGTCTTCCGAGCCCGCCCACGCTCTGATCATTGATCACGCATGGCCGGGACAAAGACGTCAGGGGGTCCGATACGCGATGGTCATCTCGTAGCGGTCGGAGCGGTAGATGCTGCGACCGAACTCGATCACGTCGTTGGAGGCCGTCCGAGGAGCCGACGTGATGATGAGGCAGGGCGTGGTCGGGTCGATGGCCAGCAGAGCCGCGTCTTCGGGGGTGTCCGGGGGCGCCGCGATGATGGACGCGGAGACCAGGCCGAGGGTGACGCCCCAACGGACCGCGAGCTCGTCGTAGAGGGACTGCTCGGCGAAGTCCAGCTCCTCCAGGCCGGGGTAGCGGCGCAGGGACAGAGCGGTGCGCTCGATCGCGGTCGGCTCGCCGTCGGCGGTGCGCAGTCGGCTCAGGTGCAGGACGGGTGTACCGACCGGCTCCTCCAACTCGGCGGCAAGGGCCTCGTCGGCGGTCGCGACGCGGTGTTCGAGGACCTTGGCGCCCGGAGTGATGCCGCGGGCGCGCATGTCCTGGCTGAACGAGGAGGTCAGCATCTGGTTCGGGCGGGGCTCCGCGACGAAGGTGCCGCCACCGGGCCGGCGGGCGGCGAGGCCCTCGGCGACGACGCGGTCGACCTCCTGGCGGACTGTCATCCGGGCGACGCCGAAGCGCTCGGCGAGGACGCGCTCGGACGGCAGGACGGTGCCGGCCGCGAGGCTGCGGGTGAGCCGCTCGAGGATCTCGCGGATCTGGTCACCCTTCGGCCGGTCGGGCCGCAGCTCGGTCGGGAGCTCCGCGAGATCACCGGGGTTGTTCCTTGGGCGCGCCATGCTGGTCAGTATCCCTGGGGATGGGCCCGGCAAACCGGTTGCCGGGAGTGCGGACAATCACTCTTCGTGGCAAAGCACCGTGCAGCCGGAAGTGCTGTCGGCTCCCCAGGACGGCAGGTCAATCATTTCAAGACTGGGTAGTTTTGACGACATGACCCGCGCACAGTTCGCGAAGGAAAGCGCTTCCACGGGCGAGTGGAAGCGACAGGGCAACCGATTCACCGGCCGGATCAGTCCAGAGTCCGCCTCCGTATCCGGAGCGGGACCGGACGAGGACGGACTGTGGCCGGTCGAGCCAGGCCGGTACCGGTTGGTGGTGAGCCTCGCTTGCCCGTGGGCGCACCGGTCCGTGATCGTCCGGAAGCTGCTCGGTCTCGAGGACGCGATCAGCCTCGCGATCGTCGACCCGATCCGGGACGAGCAGGGCTGGCGGTTCACCCTCGACCCCGGTGGCCAGGATCCCGTCCTCGGCATCAGCTACCTCTCCGAGGCGTACCTCGGCACCGATCCCGAGTACGCCGGGCGCGTGACCGTCCCCGCGATCGTCGACACGGTGACCGGCCTGGTGGTGACCAACGACTACCCGCAGATCACCCTCGACCTCTCCACCGAGTGGAAGGCGTTCCACAAGCCCGATGCACCGCAGCTGATCCCGGCCGAGCGGGCCGAGATGGACGCGCTCATCGCCGACATCTACACGGACGTGAACAACGGCGTGTACCGCTGCGGCTTCGCGACCAGCCAGGAGGCGTACGAGCAGGCGTACGACGCGTTGTTCGCCCGCCTCGACGAGCTCGAACAGCGGCTGGCCGACCGCGAGTACCTGCTCGGCGACACCCTCTCCGAGGTCGACATCCGGCTGTTCACGACCCTGGTCCGCTTCGACGCCGTCTACCACGGCCACTTCAAGTGCAACCGCGTGAAGCTGACCGAGCTACCGAATCTCTGGGCGTACGCGCGCCGCCTGTACCAGCTCCCCGGCTTCGGCGAGACGGTCGACTTCGACCAGATCAAGCGGCACTACTACCTCACCCACGACCAGATCAATCCAACCGGGATCGTCCCGAAGGGCCCGGATCCCCGGGTCTGGGAGAGCTGAGCGCCACCCGGACCAACGGCAGCCGCGTACCGATCTCAGCCGGCAGCGGGTCGTTCGTGGTCAGCTCGGGAATGTCCAACGCCCGCCCGAGTGCCCGAGCGGCCCGCGCATGCCGATCCCGGTACCGCGCCAACCGCGGCCCCACGTCCTCGGCCCGCAGCGGCACCGCGGTCGCCGGTACGCCCCGCAGTCGGCCCGACCACACTCGCACGGCCGGCTCCGCGACCACGTTGCGGTACCACTGGGAGGCGGCGCCGTAGCCGGAGACCAGGAGCAATGCGTCCGGCTCCCGATCGACCACCTCGAGCACGACGTACCGAGGCTGTCCGCTGACCCGGCCACGATGCTCCAACATCATCACCCGGCGGCCGAGCAGGAAGCCGAAACCGTAACGGAACAAGGGAATCGGAGCACGAGCCAGTACGCGCGGTATACGTCGAGTCATCCTGGCCAGGCTAGCGACCAAGTGAGTCAACAGCAGCCGTGGCCCCTGCCCGCAGGGTTTCGCGGGGAGTTCCTGCGCGGGAGCGGAGGTTGATCGCGTAGGCCAGCAGGGTCAGCATCTCCGCGCTCCCGGCCAGGCCCGTCCCCGGCCGCAACTGATTCTTGCCTTCAGCAACTTCCAGGGCCGCCAAGAAGGCCGCGTGCAAAGAGTCGTGGTGCTGGTCGATCACCGCCTGCGCCGCTTCGGACGGTCCGTCCGCGTGCGCGTTCGTGACGAAACAACCCCAGCGCGCGAAGTCGCCGCCGCAGCGCAAGCGGATCAGGCGGTCGAAGAACGCGGTCACCGCCGGCAGTCCTCGTTGATCGGCGCCGAGCCGGGCGAACATCGGCCGCGACCGCTCGTCCAGGTACCGCTGGAGCGCCGTCAGGTACAGCCCATCCTTACCGCCAAAGGCGTTGTACAGGCTCGAGCGGCTCAGCCCGGTCGCGGTCACGATGTCCTGGATCCCGGTCGAGGCCGCACCCTTTCGCCAGAACAGCAGCTCGACCGCGGTCAACGCCTCCGCACTGTCGAAGTGTTTGACATCCGGCACGCGCACTCCCTTATCTTGGAACGACTAGTCCAAGATAGAGGAGTCCACGCCATGGCCGCAATCAAGGTACTGGTCCTCGACGTCAACGAGACCCTGTCCGACCTGGAGCCACTCCGTGCCCGGTTCACCGCGGCCGGTCTGGCCGAGGAGAGCCTGGACACCTGGTTCGCGGCCACACTGCGGGACGGGTTCGCCCTCACCGCGGCCGATTCGTACGCCGGGTTCCGGACGATCGGCGGGGACGTCCTCAAGGCCCAGCTCGCCGCGGCCGGCCTGGAGCCGAGCGAGGACGTCGTCACCGGCATCCTGAGTGGCTTCACCGAGCTGAGCACGTACCCGGACGTGGCTCCCGGTCTTCGCAGGCTGCGCGAACTCGGGATTCGCCTGGTCACGCTCACGAACGGGGCCGCGCGGATGTCGGAGCGGATGTTCACCGAGGCGGGGGTCCTCGACCTTCTCGAGTATCGCCTCGACGTGGAGACCACTGGCAAGTGGAAGCCGCACCACGCCGCCTACGAGTACGCCGCGAACGTCTGCGGCGTATCCCCCGAGCAAATGGCCCTCGTCGCCGTGCATCCGTGGGACGTCGACGGCGCGCGACGAGCAGGCCTGCGGGGGTGGTACCTCGATCGTCGCGGAACCCCTTATCCAGAAGCGTTCCTGGCCCCGGATCTCATCGCGTCCGACCTGGTCGAGCTGGCCACCGTGATCGAGGAGGACGCCACCCGTTAGAATGCTGCGAGAGCTTCGGCTTGGTGTGCCGGGAAGTCTGGTCGGCGATGTATCCGACGACCCCGAGCGGGAGGGCACCGCATGACCCCCGTCAACCGACTGCTGCAGAAACGCCGCGCCTTTCCCCGCATCCTCGGCCGTGAACGCGCGTTCCTCGCCGACACGCTGCGGGCCGAGACGACCGGCGGGCTGTTGCTGCTCGGCGCCGCCGCGATCGCGTTGATCTGGGCGAACTCCCCGTGGCAGGACGCGTACCACCATCTCCGCGACGCGCAGCTCGGCCCCTTGTCGGTCGAGGGGTGGGCCTCCGACGGCGCGCTCACGCTGTTCTTCTTCCTGGCCGGCGTCGAGCTCAAGCGGGAACTCGTGGTCGGGACGTTGTCGAAGGTCAGCGAGGCGATCGTCCCGGTGGTCGCGGCGATCTCCGGCATGGTGGTGCCCGCGCTGATCTACCTCGTGATCAACCTGACCGCGGCCGATGGCCGGACCCACGGCTGGGCGGTGCCGACGGCAACGGACATCGCGTTCGCCCTGGCGGTACTCGCGATCGTCGGGTCCTCGCTGCCGAGCGCGTTGCGGGCGTTCCTGCTGACGCTCGCCGTGGTCGACGACTTCGGCGCGATCCTGGTCATCGCCGTCTTCTTCTCGCACGGCTTTCACCTGCTGCCGCTGCTCGCGTCGTTGCTGCTCGTCGGGGTGTACTTCGTGCTCCAGCGGTTCCGCTTCCGGACACCCTTCTTGTACGTCCCGGTCGCGGTCGCCGCGTGGTGGTTCATGCACGAGTCGGGGATCCACGCGACCATCGCAGGCGTCGCCCTCGGCCTGGCGACCCGCGTCCTGACCGACGACGGCGAGAAGCGCTCACCGGCCGAGCGGATCGAGCACCGGCTGCGGCCGTGGTCCGCGGGGGTCGCGGTGCCGTTGTTCGCGCTGTTCGCGGCCGGGGTCACGCTGAGCGGCGGCGCGGTCCGGGAGATGCTGACCGACCCGGTGGCGATCGGGGTCGCGGCCGGCCTGGTGGTCGGCAAGTTCGTCGGCGTCTTCGGCGGATCCTGGCTGACCGCGCGGTACACCCGGGCCGAGCTGAACTCCGACCTGGCCTGGCGTGACGTCGCCGCCGTGTCGGTCCTGGCGGGCATCGGCTTCACGGTCGCGTTGCTGATCGCGCAACTGGCCTTCGAGGGGGACACCGCGCAGGTCGAGCGGGCGAAGGCGGCCGTACTCATCGCGTCGTTGCTGTCCGCGTTGCTGGCGTCCGCGCTGCTGTTCCGGCGCAACCGCGCGTACGCGGACTAGATCGGGGAACTCGACGGTAGGGTCGGGGACACGGGACGGAAGGAGCGCCATGTCGATGGGGCAGAACCAGGACGAGCCCACCATCGGGCAACTGGTCGCCGATGCGAGCCGGGACCTGTCCACGCTGGTCCGTAGCGAGGTCGAGCTGGCCAAGACCGAGCTGAAGAAGACCGCGGTCGCGGCCGGGACGGGTGCCGGGATGTTCGGCGGCGCCGCCTTCCTCGGCCTGCTCGCGATCATCCTGCTGTCCATCGCGGCGGCATACGGGCTGACCGCGCTCGGTCTGCACCCCGGCTGGGCGTTCCTCATCGTCGCCGGCTTCTACCTTCTCGTCGCCGCGGTCCTGGTCCTGATCGGCCGGTCCCAGCTGGGCAAGGCGAAGGGACCGCAGCGCGCGATCGAGACCTCGAAGGAGTCGGTCGAGGCGCTCAAGGCGATCGGCAAGGGCGACTGAGCCCCGCCGGCGTCTCCGACCTGCTCGTCGACGGGCCCTGGTCGCATGCGCTGGTCGCGGCGAACGGGGCCCGGTTCCATGTGGCCGAGTGCGGGTCGGTGGACGATCCGCTGGTGCTCTTCCTGCACGGCTTCCCCGAGTTCTGGTGGGCCTGGCGGCATCAGCTGCCGGTGATCGCCGAGGCCGGGTACCGCGCGGTCGCGATGGACCTGCGCGGGTACGGGGCCAGCGACAAGACGCCGCGAGGGTACGACCCGTTCACGGTGGCGGCCGATGTGTCCGGGGTGATCAGGTCGCTCGGTGCGACCAATGCGGTTGTCGTCGGGCACGGGTGGGGCGGGTTCGTCGGCTGGTCGGCGGCCGTGCTCGCGCCCCGGCAGGTCCGCGCGCTGGCCGCGGTGTCGGCTCCACATCCGCTGTTGCTGATGCGCTCCGGGCGACCGCGATCGGTGGCGCAGGTGGGCTGGTTCCAGCTGCCGATCCTGCCGGAGCGCCGTCTCCTCGCGCACGACGGCATCCACATCGAGCGGTTGCTCCGATCCTGGTCCGCGCCCGGCGGTCAGTTCCCGGATGCCGAGGCCTCCCGTCGGTACCGCGCGGCTCTGCAGGTCTGGCCGGCACCGCACTGCGCGCTGGAGTACCACCGGTGGTTCGTCCGGTCCCGGCTGCGCTCGGACGGCCGCCGGTTCTCGGCCCGCATGCGCGAGCCGGTCACGGTTCCCGTCCTCCAACTGAACGGCGGCAAGGACAGCGCGCTCGCCCCGGAGAGCGCCGTGCTCCCACCAAAGCTGGTCACCGGCCCCCTCCGTCACGAGGTGCTGACCAGCGCCGGGCACTTCCCGCACGAGGAGTCACCGGCAGAGTTCAGCCGGGTACTGCTGGACTGGTTGCGCTCGCTGCCGTCCTGACCGGCAGCTGACGGCCGTACTCAGGTGCAGGTGCGGGTGGAGACTTCCTGGGTCGAGCGGGCGCCGGCGGCGGCGTTCTCCGCGACCTGCTCGGCGGTGAGGACGTAGCCGGTGCGGTTGTCCTCCACGGAGGCGGCGAAGACGACGCCGTACACCGTGCCGCGCGGGGAGATCAGCGGGCCGCCGGAGTTGCCCGGGCGGACCGAGGCCCAGATCGAGAAGGCGTGCCGGGTGACCGTGCGATCGCCGTAGATGTCCGGGCCGCGGAGGCGTTCCTCGGACCGGATCCGGGCCGGCTCGGAGTCGAATGGGCCGTTCTCCGGGTACCCGAGGACGACGGCGGCCGCGTCGGCCTTGCCGGCCGGGTCGAACTTCAGCGGTTGCACGTTGAGCTTCGGGACGTACAGCACGGCCACGTCCACGCCCGGGTCGAACAGCACCACCTTCGCGTCGTACGCGCGGCCGTTGACCTCGACCTTGGGCGAGCTGACCCCGGCGACGACGTGCGCATTGGTCATCACCCGCTGCGGGGCGTAGACGAACCCGGATCCCTCCAGGCCGCGGGAGCAGTTCGCCACGCCGGTGACCTTCGCGATCCGGCTGTACACCGCGCGGACGTCCGGGGTCCGGGCGATCCCGGCGTCCGGTGGCTGGGTCTCGCGGATCCGCTCCGGCACGAACGGGTCGAGGAAGCGCGGGAAGAGGTCGGTGTTGACCACGTCGTTGAACGCCTGCAACGCGCGATCGGCCTCGCCGGGGAGGACCTCGTCCACCTTCGCGAGGACCTGCGAACCGCGGACCGCCGACGTGACGCTCGGGATCCGCGCGCCGCTGACCGCGACGCCGAGCACCCAGGAGACGATCAGCACCGAGACGGCAGCGAGCACGGCACCACCGAGGGCGTCGACTGCCTTGACCGGTTTCCAGGAGATCTTGTTCCTCAGCCGGGAGCCGAGCACCGCGCCGATGGTCCGGCCGATCGAGGCCAGCAGCACCACCAGGACCAGGGCCGCGAACGACACCTCGACGCTGGGTGAGAAGTTGTCCAGGATCCGCGGCACTCCCCAGACGCCGAGCGCGGCCCCGCCGAGCAGCCCGAGCGTCGCGCAGGCGCCCAGCACGAAGCCCTCGACGTACCCGGAGATCGCCACCAGCCCGGTCACGACCAGCAGCGCGATATCGAGTCCGCTCACTCCACACCCTCTCCACGGCCGAGATCGTGCTCGATGGCGGTCATCCGCCGCACGTCCTCGGCCCGCCTACCCTCACTCCGCCAGGCCGCTTCGACCAGGCGGTCGGGCAACGGTACGACGTGGGCCGGGTCCCAGTCGCGCGCCCAGCCGCCGAGGATCAGCATTTTGTCCAGCAGCCCGGCGGTGAAACCCCAGATGAAGAGGTCCCCGATCCGGAACGCGGGACCGGTGAACCCGGACGGGTGCAGGCAGCTCACCCGGTTCGCCGGATCGGCCAGCGCACCGATCGCGACCCGGTGCACCGAGGCCACCTCGGCCGGGTCGACGACCGCGACCGGCGACGGCGTCCGCCACCAGCCGACCACCGGATTCACCCCGAAGTTGCTGACCGGCACCCACAACGCCGGCCAGACCGTGAACACGTCCACGCCGGCCGGGTCCAGCCCGGTCTCCTCCTCGCCCTCGCGCAACGCGGTCCGGATCAGGCCGAGGACACCGGGCCCGTCCTCGGGGTCGGACCGGCCACCGGGGAACGCCATCTGGCCCGCGTGCGAACGCAACGTCCACGCCCGCTCGGTCAGGAGGACGTCCGGGCCGTCCTCCTCGTTGCCATCGGCAAGCAAGATGAGAACGGCGGACTGCCGGACGGCCGGGTCGTCGGGTGGGAGAAAGCGGGACAACTCCTGTGGATCAACGGCTTTCGAGGCCTTCGCCAGGGTGTGCAGCCAGGCCGGGAGCTCGATGTCGAAGCTGACGCTGGTCCTCACCAGGACACCCCCAGTTTCTCCCTGACCAGGTCGTCCAGCTGCTGCTGCGAGGTGAACACGCTGCGGTGGACGTAGACCACGGCGCCCTTCGCGTCGACGAACGCGGTCAGCGGTGGCCCGCCGATCCGCAGCGGCCGCTGGAGTTGCTTCTCCGAGTCGACGAGGTGCGGGTACTCCAGGCCCTCCTCGGCCGCGAACTTCACCGCGAGCTCCCGGCGCGGATCCAAGTAGTCCACGCCGAACAACTGGACCTTGCCGGCGGCCTTCTTCCGCAACTCGGCCAGGTACGGCGCTTCCTCGCGACATGGGCCGCACCACTGGGCCCAGACGTTGATCAGCAGTGGACCGCGCAGATCGGCGAGCCGGACGTCCGGGCCGTCGCCGAGACACGGCAGGCTGATGTCCGGCAACCCGTTGCTCACCGGGGGTTTCGACTCCGTCACCGGACACGGCACCAGCTTGGCCGCGGTCCCCGTGGCCTCCGGTGTACTGCCTGCCTTGTCCTCTCCGCAGCCCACCGCGAGCAGCAGCAGCGCAGCGGCGACGACCGCGAGCGGAGTACGGGACCGGAACCTCACGCCGGGACCTTGACCAGCTTCCGCGCCAGCTCCGGGTCGGTCGGGCCGGTGCCGTAGGACGGGCACCACTGGGCGATCGGGCAGGCCCCGCAGGCCGGCTTCTTGGCGTGGCAGCGGCGCCGGCCGTGGAAGATCAGCCGGTGCGACAACATGGTCCAGTCCTTCTTCGGGAACAGCGCCCCGATCAGGTGCTCGACCTTGACCGGGTCCTCCTCCTCGGTCCAGCCGAACCGGCGGACCAGCCGGCCGAAGTGGGTGTCGACGGTGATGCCGGGGACCCCGAAGGCGTTGCCGAGCACCACGTTCGCGGTCTTGCGGCCGGTGCCGGGGAGCTTGACCAGCTCCTCCAGCTTGCCGGGGACCACGCCGTCGTAGTCGTCCACCAGGGCCTGGCCGAGCTTCATCAGGCTGTTCGTCTTGGCCCGGAAGAACCCGGTCGGCTTGAGGATCGCCTCCAGCTCGTCCCGGTCGGCCTCGGCGTACGCCTGGGCGGTCGGGTACTTCGCGAACAGGGTCGGGGTGACTTTGTTGACCGTGACGTCGGTGGTCTGCGCGGACAGGATGGTCGCGACCAGCAGCTCCAGCGGGGTGCCGAAGTCCAGCTCGCAGTGAGCGTCCGGGTACGTCTCGGTGAGCACCTTGTGCATCTTCCGGGCCCGGCGGACCAGCTGGGTCGGGGTCTCGTCGGCGTACACCGGCGCCTTCCGCGGCAGTTTCACGACCGGGTCGAGAACGGGGCTCGGGACCGGGTGCGGGTTCGGGTCCGCGACACGCTGGGTGGGCATGGAGGCCAGCCTACGTGGCGGTGCCGACACCCGAGGGGCTACGGTTTTGGGGCGACCGAGTGTGACCCACCCGGTGCCGGACGGGTTCGTAAGCCCGGCCGAACGACGTGCTCGAGGTCCGAGGAGGCCCAAACGTGGACGCCGCAGTGCTCCGACAGGCACCGCTCTTCACTCAGCTCGACGACGAGGCGGCCGACGCGCTGGCCGCGTCGATGACCGAGAACCGGCTGCGTCGCGGCCAGGTGCTGTTCCACGAGGGCGACTCCGGGGACCGGCTGTTCGTGGTGATCGAGGGCAAGGTCAAGCTCGGCCGGACCTCGGCCGACGGCCGGGAGAACCTGATCGCCGTGCTCGGCCCGGGCCAGATGTTCGGTGAGCTGTCCCTGTTCGACCCGGGCCCGCGCTCGGCCACCGTCACCGCGGTCACCGACGCGTCGATGATGTCGCTGACCCACGACGAGCTGCTCCGCTGGCTGGCCGGCCGGCCGGAAGTTGCCCGCGGCCTCCTCCTCCAGCTGGCCTCCCGGCTGCGCAAGGTCTCCGACGTCGTGGCCGACCTGGTCTTCTCCGACGTACCCGGCCGCGTCGCCAAGGCCCTGCTCGACCTGGCCAGCCGCTTCGGCCGGACCGCCGACGACGGTGTCCACGTCCACCACGACCTCACCCAGGAGGAGCTGGCCCAGCTGGTCGGCGCCTCCCGCGAAACCGTGAACAAGGCGCTCGCCGACTTCGCCTCCCGCGGCTGGGTCCGGCTCGAACCGCGGTCCGTCGTCCTGCTGGACGTCGAACGCCTACAGCGGCGGGCCCGCTAGCCCCACACACCCCTCAACGGACATCCCGCCTCCCCGCCCAGGACCCGTCCGCTGACGGCCTGCGCGCGTGCTGGGTTAACCCATCGGATTGCGGGTTGGCCCACGAGAATCTGGTGGGCCAACCCGATACTGGCCGGGTAAACCCACCAAGTTCCAGTAGTTCGAGTCGGGCAGGTGGGACGGCGGGGACGGCGGGCGTGGTCGGGGATTGGTCAGGCGGATCGGCGGGCGCGGGTGAAGGCTTGCCGGATGCGGATGGCGACTTGTTCCGGTCGGCCGAGCTCGGGCCAGGTGACACGGACGACCTCCAGTCCCAGCCCGCGCAACCGGTCCTCTCGGTTCTTCTCACGGACCAGGACGTCGGCCGACCCGTCGGCGTACTTCAGCAGGCCGTCGAATTCGACCACCGTGTGATCGCCGGGGAAGAAGAAGTCGACACGCCCGATCAACCCGGCCGCGTCCCTGATCGGCATCTGGAGCAGCGGTGCGGGCAGGCCTTCGTTGTGCATCAGGACCCGGAGCCGTGACTCGCCGACGGATTCTGCCTGCGGATCGCGGAAGGCCAGGGCCGCGCGGGCCGTCGTACTGCCGGGCCAGAACTCGAACATCCGGGCCAGACGATCGAACTCGTCCTCGTCTGGCGACCGAAGTCTGCACAAGGCGTCGGCCAGGACAACGGCGACCTCGAAGGACGTAGTACAGGCGGTCTCCACCAACGCCCGAGCGACGGTGACTGAGCGGAGCCCGCGAATCTCGGTGAGATCTGCCGGCGTCAGGGTGCCGCGGTGATGCCGTACTTGAGCAAGCCGTCCGCTGCGCAGATCCTCCAGCCGGGTCAGGTGGGCCTCCTCGAGCTCCAGACCCCAGGTCGGAGCACCGTGGATCACGGCTGCCGACTGGTGGCTGACGGCAACGCTGCCCGGTCGCATCGAGTTCACCGCCGCGTGGACCAGCCGCTCGTGGCGAACACGCTCCCGCTCCCACCTCGGAAGGTGGCTCAGGTCGAGCGACTCGGCGTACTGGCCGTACCGGATCCGCTCCCAGCGTCCGTCGGCAAGGCGGGCCTGCATGGCCTGGACCGTGTACCCGCACGCGAGCGCCTGCCGACGGCTGAACACGCCGCCCTGCCCCGCTGCCACGCGGCTCAACTTCCGATTCACCAGCCAAGCATCCGCATTCCGACGCCACCCTGCCTCCCCGGCCGGCTCCCCTGTGGATAACCACCCCAACCCCACTGGGCGGCGTTTGCTGGGTTAACCCGCGACGTCCATGGTTGGCCAACGGAAATCCGGTGGGCCAACCCTTCACCTAGTGCGTTAACCCATCAGATGCCGAGCGCGAGGGGGCGGGGCGGCGCGGCCGGGTGGGGGGCCGGGGGGGGTGGGGGGGGCGGGTGGGGGCGGGGGGTGGGGTGGGTCAGTCGTTCAGGTACTGGAGCTGGGCACGTACCGAGCGTTCGGCGGCGGGCCAGAGGGTACGGTCCACATCGGCGTAGACGTGTTCGACGACCGCCTCGGGGGTGGTGTGGCCGGCGGCAACGGCCGCGCGGACCTGGTCGAGGCGTTCGCGGCGGTGGTCGAGGTAGTACGTCAGCACGCCGGCCGGGTCGTCGATGACGGGACCGTGGCCGGGGAGCAACCGCTCCACGCCGGCCGGTGAATTGGCGAACGCGCGGAGCTTCTCGAGCGACTCCAGATAGGGGCCGAGGGCACCGTCCGGATACGCGACCACCGACGTACCGCGGCCGAGCACCGTGTCCCCGGTGAGCAGCGAACCGTCCTGCGGCAGCCAGAAGCAGACCGAGTCGAGGGTGTGACCGGGCGTCGGCAGCACCTCGATCCGCAGCTCGCCGGCCGCGATCACGTCGCCCTCGCTGAGGCCGTGCGCGTGATCCGTCGGGACCCGGAACGCCGGGTCGACCGAGCGGATCCCGCAGTTCGCCTCGCTCGCGAACCAGGCCGCGCCCTCTGAGTGGTCCGGGTGGTTGTGCGTCAGCAGCACCGTGTCGACGGTCGCCCCGGCCGCCGCGACCGCGTCGAGGACGGCTCGCAGGTGCTCGGTGAGCAACGGACCGGGGTCGACCACGACCGCGCGGTCCGCGTCGGGGGCGCGGAGGATCCAAGTGTTGGTGCCGTCCAGCGTCATCGGGCCGGGGTTCGCGGCCAGCACGCGGGCGGCGTACGGGGTCACCTGTTCGAGGGTCATGGCGTCTCCAGGTAGGCCTGCTCGTCCTCCACCCGCAGACCCGGCAGGATCGGGTGGATCTCCCGGTCGGCCGCGGCCGCGAGAACGTCGGCGACCGTGGCGTACGGGACCAGGTCGGCGCAGCAGAGGTACGTCGGGGGCAGCATCAGCAACTCGGCCACGTCGACGGCGGCGACCGCATCGGCCGGACGGAGCCAGGCGACCTGGTCCGACTCGCTGGTGACGTCCCGGGTGACCTGGCCGGCCGGCAACGCGGCCACGAAGAACTGCGTGTCGTACCGCCGGGGCTCGAACTCCGGCGTGATCCAGTGCGCCCAGGGACCGAGCAGATCGGCGCGCAGGACCAGCCCACGCCGGTGCAGGAAGTCGGCGAACCCGAGCTCGCGCGTCTCCAGCGCGACCCGGTCGGCCTCCCAGTCGTCCCCGGTGGTGTCGCCGACGACCGACTCGGTGGACGGCCCGGCCAGGAGGACCCCGGACTCCTCGAACGTCTCCCGTACCGCGGCCGCGACGTACGCCGTGGCGGTCTGCTCGTCGCAGCCGAACCGGGCCGCGAAGAAGGCCGGCGGCGGCCCGGCCCACGAATCGGCGATGGTCGAGTCCGTGGCATCCACCCGGCCGCCGGGGAACACGGTCATCCCGGCCGCGAACGCCATCGAGCGCTGCCGCCGGAGCAGGTACACCTCGGGCCCGGCCGCGGTGTCCCGGAGCAGGATCACCGTGGACGCCGGGCGCGGCTCGACGGCCGGTCGGCCCTCCCGGGCGAACGCCAGCGCGACGTCGGCCATCCGCCCGGTCAGGGCCTGCGAGCCCACCGTCAGGCGACCTCGACGATCAGTTCGACCTCGACCGGCGCGTCCAGCGGCAGCACCGGCACGCCGACCGCGCTCCGGGCGTGCTGGCCGGCCTCGCCGAAGACCTGGCCGAACAGCTCGGAGGCGCCGTTCGCGACCAGCGGCTGACCGGTGAAGTCGGTCGTCGAGGCGATGAACGCGACCGCCTTGACGACGCGCTTCACGTTCGCCAGGTCGCCGATCTCGGCCTTGACCGCGGCCAGCGCGTTGAGCGCGCACTGCTGGGCGCACTCGCCGGCCGTCTCCGCGGTCACCTCGCCGCCGACCTTGCCGGTGGCGATCAGGGTGCCGTCCCGCAGCGGCAGCTGGCCGGACGTGTAGACGAGGTTGCCGGTGCGGACCGCCGGGACGTAGGCGGCGACCGGCTTGGCCACGTCGGGCAGCTTCAGCCCGAGCTCGGTGAGTTTCTCCTCCGGGTGGCTCATTTGTCCTCGATCTCCCGCTTGAGGTAGGCGACCAGCGACTCCGGGTTCGGCCCCTGGACGACCTGGACCAGCTCCCAGCCGTCCTGGCCGAAGTTGTCGAGGATCTCCTTGGTCGAATGGACCAGCAGCGGCGCGGTGAAGTACTCGAACTTCTTCATGCCACGGAGCCTAACGGGCGCCCCGCGGGTTGACCCCCGCCCCACCGCCCCGCAGGTGTGCTGTGGACCACGTCCTACCCTGGAGATCATGGCGAGGCTTCACGTGGTCACCGGCAAGGGCGGGACCGGCAAGACCACCGTGGCTGCCGCCATGGCGCTCGCGCTGGCCGATCAGGGCCAGCGGGTCCTGCTGGTCGAGGTGGAGGGCCGGCAGGGACTGGCCCAGCTCTTCGACGTCCCCCCACTGCCGTACGTCGAGCGACGGATCGCGGTCGGACCGGCCGGCGGCGAGGTGTACGCGCTGGCCGTGGACGCGGAGGCGGCGCTGCTGGAGTACCTCGACATGTACTACCACCTCGGCCGGGCCGGGAAGGCGCTGGACAAGGTGGGCGCGATCGACTTCGTCACCACCATCGCACCGGGCCTGCGGGACGTGCTGCTCACCGGCAAGGTGTACGAGGCGACCCGGCGGAAGGCGCACGGCCGGCTCGCGTACGACGCGGTCGTGCTGGACGCGCCGCCGACGGGCCGGATCGGCCGGTTCCTGAACGTGAACCACGAGGTCGCGGACCTGGCCAAGGTGGGCCCGATCCGGAACCAGGCGGACGCGATCATGGGCATGCTCCGCTCCGACGTCACCCGGATCCATCTGGTCACGCTGCTCGAGGAGATGCCGGTGCAGGAGACGCTCGACGCGGTGGACCAGTTGGAGGCGCTGGACCTGCGGATCGGCTCGATCGTGGTGAACATGGTCCGGCCGAGTCCGCTCGACGACGACGCGCTCGCGTCCGCGGTGAAGGAGAAGCTGCCGGCCGCCGAGCTGACCCGCGGGCTCAAAGCGGCCGGCATCCCGGCCACCCAGGCGATGGTGGCCACGCTGGCCCGGGAGGCGCACGACCACGCCGTCCGGGTCGGGCTGGAACGCGAGAACCGCGACCGGATCGATGCCCTCGGCAAGCAGGTGACCGAGTTGGCGCTGGTCCCGGACGGGATCGACACCGGCGCGCTGTACGACCTGGCCGAGGAGCTGCGCGGATGACCGCACTCGACCTGGACGCCGTGATCGACGACCCGGCGACCCGCATCGTCGTGACCTGCGGCGCGGGCGGGGTCGGCAAGACGACGACCGCCGCCGCCCTCGGGCTGCGCGCCGCCGAGCGGGGCCGCAAGGTGGTCGTGCTGACGATCGACCCGGCCCGCCGGCTCGCGCAGTCGCTGGGCCTCACCGAGCTGGACAACACACCGCGCGCGGTGACCGACGTGGACACCGCGAACGGCGGCCGGCTCGACGCGATGATGCTGGACATGAAGCGCACCTTCGACGAGGTGGTGCTCGCGCACGCGACCCCGGAGAAGGCGCGGCAGATCCTGGCGAACCCGTTCTACGTCGCGCTGTCGTCGTCGTTCGCGGGCACCCAGGAGTACATGGCGATGGAGAAGCTCGGCCAGCTGCACAAGCAGGCCGAGCAGTCCGGCGACTGGGACCTGATCGTCGTGGACACCCCGCCGTCGAGGTCCGCGCTGGACTTCCTGGACGCACCCGAGCGGCTGGCGTCGTTGCTGGAGGGACGGTTCCTCCGGTTGCTGCTGGCGCCGGCCCGGGGTCCGCTGCGGCTGATGTCGGCGGGCGTGAACATGGCGATGTCGGTGATGAACAAGGTCCTCGGCGCCCAGGTCCTGACCGATGTGCAGACCTTCGCGGCCGCGTTCGACACGCTGTTCGGCGGCTTCCGGGATCGCGCGGAGCAGACCGTGGCGCTGTTGCGCGAGCCCCACACCGCGTTCATCGTGGTCGCCGCCCCGCAGAACGACGCGCTCCGCGAGGCGTCGTACTTCACCGAGCGCCTCCGCGAGGAGAACATGCCGCTGGCCGGCGTCGTCCTCAACCGGGTCACCACCACCCACGTACCCGATCTCTCGGCCGAACGCTCCCTCGCGGCCGCCGAGAAGCTGGAGGAATCGGGCAAGTCCGACCTGACCGCCGCGGTGCTGCGCCTGCACGCCGACAAGATGCAGCAGGTCGTCAGCGACCGCAAACGAGCCGACCGCTTCCGCCGGGGCCACCGGAAGATCCCCACCGTCGACGTCCCGGCCCTCCCCGACGACGTCCACGACCTCACCGGCCTCAGAACCATCGGCGACCTCCTCACCGCCTGACGCGAACCTCCACCACTCACCAACCTGATCAGTAAGCGCGTTCCTGTCGGTAGAACGACAGGAACGGAGGGTTGGTGAGTGGCGGGCGTCCGGCTTCTCGTTTCACCCTCAGCGAACGTCGATTGCCCGGGGAATGGGCTGGTCAGGGTCTTGGTTGAGCCAGTCAGACTCAATCTTCGGACAGAGGGTGTGACAGCGTGACAGAGACGTTGAATCTTCCTGTGCTGCCGTTGGACGACGTCGTGGTCCTGCCTGGAATGGTCGTGCCGGTTCGGCTGGCCGACAGCGAGGCACGCGCGGCGATCGACGCGGCGCAGGCGTCCGGCCAGGACAAGGTGCTGCTGGTGCCTCGCCTGGACGGAAACTATGCGAAGGCCGGCACGCTCGGCGAGATCGAGCAGATCGGCCGGTTGCCGGGCGGTGCCCAGGCAGCCGTCATCCGGGGGACCGCCCGGGTGCGGATCGGGGCCGGCACGACCGGTCCGGGTGCGGCGCTGTGGGTGAGCGCGACCGTACTGAACGAGATCACCGACGCGCAGTCGGCGGAGCTCGCCCGCGAGTACAAGTCCGTGGTGACCTCGGTGCTGGAGCGCCGGGGCGCGTGGCAGGTGATCGACTCGGTCAAGCAGGTGACGGAACCGGCGGAGCTCGCCGACCTGGCCGGCTACGCGTCGTACCTGTCGGACGAGCAGAAGTCCTGGCTGCTGGAGACCGCGAACGTCTCCGAGCGGCTGACCAAGCTGATCGGCTGGGTGAAGGACCACCTGGCCGAGCTCGAGGTCTCCGAGACGATCCAGAAGGACGTCCAGGAAGGCATGGAGAAGCAGCAGCGGGAGTTCCTGCTGCGCCAGCAGCTGGCCGCGATCCGCAAGGAGCTGGCCGAGCTGGACGGCAAGGCCGAGTCCGAGGAGGAGGACTACCGGGCCCGCGTCGAGGCCGCCGACCTGCCCGAGCACGTGCACAAGGCCGCGCTCGCCGAGGTCGACAAGCTCGAGCGGACCGCGGAGCAGTCCCCCGAGGTCGGCTGGATCCGGACCTGGCTGGACACCGTCCTCGAGCTGCCCTGGAACGAGCGGACCGAGGACAGCTACGACATCCGTGAGGCCCGGGCCGTGCTGGACGCGGACCACGCCGGCCTCGACGACGTCAAGGAACGCATCACCGAGTACCTGGCTGTCCGGCGTCGCCGTGCGGACCGTGGCCTCGGCGTGGTCGGTGGCCGCCGCAGCGGTGCCGTCCTGGCCCTGGTGGGTCCCCCTGGCGTCGGCAAGACCTCGCTCGGCGAGTCCGTCGCGCGGGCGATGGGCCGCAAGTTCGTCCGGGTCGCCCTGGGTGGCGTCCGGGACGAGGCCGAGATCCGCGGCCACCGGCGGACGTACGTCGGGGCGATGGCGGGCCGGGTCGTCCGGGCGATCAAGGAAGCCGGTTCGATGAACCCGGTGGTGCTGCTGGACGAGATCGACAAGGTGGGCGCGGACTACCGGGGCGACCCGACGGCCGCTCTGCTGGAGGTCCTCGACCCGGCGCAGAACCACACCTTCCGGGACCACTACCTGGAGGTCGAGCTGGACCTGTCCGACGTGGTGTTCCTGGCCACGGCGAACGTGCTCGACTCGATCCCCGCGCCGCTGCTGGACCGGATGGAACTGGTGCAGCTCGACGGGTACACCGAGGACGAGAAGGTCACCATCGCCCGCGACCACCTGCTGCCCCGGCAGCTGGAGCGCGCGGGGTTGTCGGCCGACGAGGTCACGGTGTCCGACGACGCGCTGCGGCTGCTGGCCGGCGAGTACACCCGGGAGGCCGGGGTCCGTCAGCTCGAGCGGTCCATCGCCCGGGTCCTGCGCAAGGTGACGGCCCAGCTCGCGCTGGACGGTGAGGACACGGCTTCCCTGCACGTCGACGGCGGCAACCTGAAGAAGTACTTGGGGTCGCCGAAGTTCACGCCGGAGTCGGCCGAGCGGACCGCGTTGCCAGGAGTGGCGACGGGTCTGGCCGTGACGGGTGCCGGTGGTGACGTGCTCTTCGTCGAGGCGTCGCTGGCGGACAAGGAGACGGGTCCGACCGGAGTCACGTTGACGGGGCAGCTCGGTGACGTGATGAAGGAGTCGGCGCAGATCGCCCTGTCGTACCTGCGCTCGCACGGCGCGGAGCTGGGGCTGCCGGTCGGCGACCTGGCTGAGCGGAACGCCCACATCCACGTCCCGGCGGGCGCGGTACCGAAGGACGGTCCGTCCGCGGGTGTCACGATGACGACCGCACTCGCGTCGCTGCTGTCCGGACGGCCGGTCCGTTCGGAGGTCGCGATGACGGGTGAGGTCTCGCTGACCGGGCGGGTGCTCCCGATCGGTGGCGTCAAGCAGAAGCTGCTGGCCGCCCACCGGGCCGGGCTCACCACGATCCTGATCCCGCAGCGGAACGAGCCGGACCTGGAGGACGTGCCGGAGTCGGTGCTGGCGGAGCTGACGGTGCACCCGGTCAGCGACGTCCGGCAGGTACTCGACCTGGCCCTCGAACCGGCCGAGGTCGGCGCCCGGCAGTTCGCCGCCTGACGCTCCTCGTCCCCCGACCCCTGACGGCCGGCGGAACCACCTATCCCGGTGGGTCCGCCGGCCGTCGTCCTTTCGGATGATTTTTCGTCGCGCCGGTCGCGCCCGAGGCCGACGGAACCCCCTGCCGGGGCCGTCCTGACGCCTGAAACCACGCTCCGGTTGACGTGAGGTAGATCACGTCAGTAACTACGGCGTAGCTCTCCGATCACGTAGTCTCCTCCCCATGCGCGTGCGGGATAGAGACGATCGAGGTGTCGTCCAGTCGGTGGTTCTGTTCCTCGGGGTGAGCGTGCTGTCCGGCGCGCTGGCCGCGGGTCTGGCGATTCCGTTCGCCGGCCTGGCCGGGTACACCACCGAGAAGACCAGCGAGACGCTGGAGGACCTGCCGCAGGAGCTGAAGACCGATCCACTCGCGGTGAAGAGCCGCATCCTGGCGGCCGACGGCTCGCTGATCGCCAACCTGTACGAGCAGAACCGGGTGCCGGTGAAGCTCGCGCAGATCAACCCGATCATGCGCAGGGCGATCGTCGCGATCGAGGACGACCGGTTCTACGAGCACGGCGCCCTGGACGCGAAGGGCACCCTGCGCGCCCTGGTCCGCAACCAGAGCGAGGGGTCGGTCCAGCAGGGTGGTTCGAGCATCACCCAGCAGTACGTGAAGCTCAGCCTGATCGAGAAGGCGCGCACCGAGGAAGAGGTCAAGGCGGCCACCGCCGAGACGTACCAGCGCAAGATCGCCGAGCTGCGGTACGCGGTCGCGGTCGAGAAGGAGTTCTCCAAGGACGAGATCCTGGAGAAGTACCTGAACCTGGCCAACTTCGGTGACGGCGCGTACGGCGTCGAGGCGGCCGCCCGGCACTACTTCTCCACCACCGCCGCCAAGCTGACCCTGGCCCAGGCCGCGACGCTGGCCGGCCTGGTGAAGAACCCGTCCGGCTACGACCCGACGAACTCGGCCAAGCGCGCCAAGGACCGCCGCGACGTCGTGCTGCGCCGGATGCAGCAGCTCAACATCATCACCGCGAAGCAGGCGAACGACGCGATCCGGACCCCGGTGATCGACAAGAACAAGATCCAGAAGGTCCCGAACGGCTGCGCCAACTCGCGGTACCCGTTCTACTGCGAGTACGTGGTCTCCAAGCTGCTGGAGAACCCGGCCTTCGGCAAGGACAAGAAGGACGCGGAGCACTACATCAAGACCGCGGGCATCACGGTCAAGACGTCGCTCGACCCGAAGGTCCAGGCCGCCGCGCAGGCCTCGATCAACGCGCACACCAAGCCGACCGACTCGGCGATCGGCGCGATCACCATCGTCGAGCCCGGCACCGGCCTGATCAAGGCGATGGTGCAGAGCAAGCCGTACGGCAAGACCGCGTACAACTACAACGTCGAGAAGTCGTACCCGGGCGGCTACGGCGGTTTCCAGAACGGTTCGACCATGAAGGCCTTCACGATCGCCGCCGCGATCCAGAAGGGCTTCCCGCTGAACCACCGGATCAACTCGCCGAAGTCGATCGACCTCAGCAACCAGAAGTGGCCGACCTGCTCGGGCTTCACCCAGGCCGGCAAGTACACCCCGAGCAACTCGACCGCCGCGAACGGCGACCTGACCATGATCGACGCCGCGCGCGCCTCGACGAACACCTACTTCCTGCAGCTGTCGAAGCAGGTCGGCCTGTGCTCGGTCGCGAACGTCGCCGCGTCCCTCGGGATGTACGACGCGCAGACCCAGCAGCCGCTCGAGCAGGTCATCTCGATGACGCTCGGCGTCGGCCTGGTGACCCCGTTGATGCTGTCGAACGCGTACGCCGCCTTCGCGGCCCGCGGCAAGTACTGCACCCCGCTCGCCGTCACCACGGTCAGCAGCCTGGCCGGCAAGGCGATCAAGACCCCGGGGATCAGCTGCAAGCAGGCGCTGTCGCCGCAGGTGGCCGACGGTGTGAACCGGGTCCTGCACGACGTGATGGAGCCGGGCGGTACGGGCGCCAAGCTGAAGTTCGGCTCGAGCGACCTGGCCGGCAAGACCGGAACCATCCAGGCGAACAAGGCCGTCTGGTTCGCCGGATACTCGAACCGGCTCGCCTCGGCCGCGGTCGTCGCGGACGCCAGCCCGCCCTACGAGAACCTGATCGGCCAGCGGCTGAACGGCAAGCGGATCTCCGACGCCTCCGGTTCGGGGACCGCGGGTCCGCTCTGGGAGACCGCGATGCGGAACGCGTTGAAGGGGATGCCGGAGACGCACTTCGTGGCGCCGAGCGACAAGACCGTGCGCGGTGACGTGAAGGACATCCCGTTCGTCACCGGGATGGCCCCGGGCGACGCGATCAACAAGATCCAGCAGGCCGGCTTCACGGCCCAGATCGCGCCCGGCATGGTCGACTCCGAGGAAGCGGTCGGTACGGTCGCCTGGACCGGTCCGCGGCGCAAGGACGGCGCCCCCGAAGGCTCGATGATCACCCTGTTCATCTCTAACGGGAGCAAGGGGAAGCCGGCGACCCCGCCGCCGCCCCCGACCACGGTCCAGCCCCCGAAGCCGCCGCAGATCCCCCAGTGCCCGCCCTGGCACCCGAAGTACCCGAAGTGTGGCGGCCGCTGACCGACCGGCAGGCGCGAGCCTGATCCGTGCCGACGACGACTGAACCGCCGTCCGATGCCAGTGCGTTCCTGCCTGGCTTCGGGCGGCGGTTCTGGTTCTTGAAGGTTGCCGCCGAGACGATCTGGCTGCTCGCGGCTCTGCTCGTGGTGTTGGTCTTCGCCCTGGCGGCCGCCTCGCTGTCGGATTACCTGCCCGAGGTGGATCCGCTGGCCGTCCCCGATCGGCTGACCGAGGCGAAGGCGCTCACCAGCGGATGGGCGAAGACCTTGGCCGTGACCTCCGCCGCGCTGTTCGCGCTGGCCGGCTTCCCGCGGCTCACCGGCAAGCGCTGGTGGCGAGCTCCTGGTGGTCCGGCCGGCATCGCCCTCCAGGGCCTGGGCGGTCTCTGGGCCGGATTCAGCACGGTGGGCCTGCACCTGAGCCTCGCGGACTCCTACCGCGCCTACCCGGACGGCTACCAGTGCGCGTACCTACCGTCCTGCTGGCCCGAGAAGGCCCAGGCCTGGTCGCACAGTGCGCCGGGCCTGTTGGCAGGGATCGCGCTGGTGGTGATGGCGGTCCTCTACCGAGCTCCGTGGTGGGTACGAGCGCTGGTGCCGGTGGCGATCTGGGTCGGCGCCGTCAGCCTGCAGTACGGCGTGGTGGCGCCGAGCCTGGTGCCGTACTTCGAGGGCCCGCCCAGGTGATCAGGCGCTGAGCTGGCGCTTGACCTCGGCGGAGACGGCGCCGCCGTCGGCCTTGCCCTTGACCTTGGGCTGCAGGGCGCCCATCACCTTGCCGATGCCGCGCGGGCCGAGCTCGGCGGCTCCGGTGGCGGCGATGGTCTCGGTGACGAGGGCGGCGATCTCGTCGGCGCTGAGCTGCTCGGGCAGGTACTCGGCGAGGACGTCGGCTTCGGCCTGCTCCTTGTCGGCCAGCTCGGCGCGGCCGGCTTCGCGGTAGGCGACGACGGACTCGCGACGCTTCTTCGCCTCGGAGGTGAGGACGTCGAGGACCTCCGCGTCGGTCAGCTCCCTGGCCTCCTTGCCGGCCACCTCCGCCTTGGTGACCGCGGTGAGGGCCATCCGCAGGGTCGACTTGCGGATCTCGTCGCGGGCCTTGAGGGCGGCGGTCATGTCGTCGTGCAGGCGCTGCTTCAGCTCGGAGTTGGACATGCCCACGATTGTGGCAGGCTGGAGCAATGAGTTTCCGGGGGCTTGCCCGTACGAGTCTGAAGACCGCGGCCGTGGTCGGCGCGGTCGGCGCCGCCTGCGTCGGGTACGCGGCCGCGATCGAGGTGCGCTGGTTCACCTTGCGCCGGTTCACCGTGCCGGTGCTGCCGCCGGGTGCCGACCCGCTGAAGGTGCTGCACCTGTCCGACCTGCACCTGATGCCGACCCAGGAACGCAAGATCCGCTGGGTGAACGAGCTCGCCGCGCTCGAGCCCGACCTGATCGTGAACACCGGCGACAACATCGCCAACCCGCACTCGGTGCTCCCGCTGCTGCGCGCGTACGGCGGGCTGCTCGACCTGCCCGGCGTCTTCGTGTTCGGCTCGAACGACTACTGGAAGCCGCGCTTCAAGAACCCGGCGAACTACCTGCTCCCACCACAGAAGCAGCGGCACAAACCGCATGGCCCGGACCTGCCGTTCGAGGAGATGCGGCACTCGTTCACCGAGGCCGGCTGGACCGACCTGAACAACGCGAAGGCGACCCTCAAGGTCAATGGCCTGCGCCTCGACTTCGCCGGGACCGACGACCCGCACATCCGCCGCGACCGGTACGAGGACGTCGCGGGCGAGGTGGACGCCACCGCCGACCTGTCGATCGGCGTCACCCACGCCCCGTACCAGCGGGTGCTGGACGCGTTCACCGCCGACGGGTACCCGCTGATCCTTGCCGGGCACACCCACGGCGGCCAGCTCGCCGTCCCGCTGTACGGCGCCCTGGTGACCAACTGCGACCTGGACACGTCCCGGGTCAAGGGGATGAGCTCGTGGGGCTTCGAGGGACGTCAGGCGACCCTGCACGTCTCGGCCGGGCTCGGCACCTCGCCGTACGCGCCGGTCCGGTTCGCGTGCCGGCCGGAGGCGACTTTGCTCACGCTCGTCCCGCGGTCGCACGGCTGACCGAGGCGGTGATCCGGCCCGGATCCCGGTCCTCGACAACTCGATTTCGTCCCAGCCGCACCCGCATGTAAGCTAACGGCGAATTCGGGCTGTGGCGCAGCTTGGTAGCGCGCTTCGTTCGGGACGAAGAGGTCGCAGGTTCAAATCCTGTCAGCCCGACAGTCGAGGGCGGTGACTCCCAGAGTCACCGCCCTCAGTCATGTCCGGACCACCTGTCTACCCTGGTCGGGTGAACGTGCTGCGGCGGGTGGACTTGGATGAGGTCGAGTACGAGATCGCCGCGAAGGACATGCGGACCTGGGTGGCCGAGCGGATCGACGGGGCGGCCGGGGATCGGCTGTTCCTGCTGAGCCATCCGCCCGTCATCACGTACGGCCCGCGGACCTCGCTGGAGGATCTGCCGGCCGAGACGGCGGCGATTCCGGCTGTTGCCGTGGATCGTGGTGGCTTCGCGACGTACCACGGGCCGGGCCAGCTGGTCGGGTACCTGGTGGTCGACCTGAAGCAGCGCGGACCCGTCGACGTCGTGCGCTGGGTCGAGAACGGGTTGATCACGGCGCTCGGGTCGCTCGGGTTCCCGCTGGTCCGGCGGGAGACACCCAAGGGTGCGAGCAGTCTGGTCGGGGTGTGGACCGAGGATCACCGCAAGCTCTGCTCGATCGGGATGCGGATCCGGCACGGTGTCACCAGTCACGGGTTCTCGATCAACGTCGATCCGGACATGGCGGTCTTTCACACGTTCACGACCTGCGGCCTGCACGACGTCACGATGGTGTCGCTCGCCGAGCTGGCCGCCGAACGCGGTCTCCCGGCACCCACCGACGCCGAGGTCCGGGACGCGGTCGCCGCCGCACTCGGCGCGTCCTGAAAGGCTGTCCGACGGCGAACTTGTCGGTAGCCTGCGGCTCATGAGCGACGCGGAGGACGAGGAAGCCGACGAGGGCCGGTACGACGCTCCGCCGTTGCCGCCGTTGCTGATCCTGGCCGTGGTCGGGTTGCTGACCGGGTTCGTTGTGATCGGCATGGTCTGGCTGAGCGAGCGTGGGTGCGACCGGTTCCGGGGCGCGTCGACGTGCGGGGCGTTCGGGTTCCCGTTGCTCGTCCTGACCGTCGTGGTCGCCGTGGTGCTCGGGGCGCTGGCGCTGACCAAGCTGGCGATGCCGCATCCGAAGCTGGTCGCGTTCCTCGGGACCACGTTCATGCTGCTGGTGGTGCTGGCGTTCCTCGCGGACGACCTGTTCACCACCTGGACCCTGCTGGTGGTTCCGGCCCTGACCGGGATTACCTTCCTGCTGGCCCATCTCATCGCCGGACTGCTGGAGCGCGCCGATGCCTGACCTGCCCCGCTACAAGGCCCACCGCACCACCACCGCGCCGTCGCTCGACGGCACCCTCACCGACCCGGCCTGGGCGGAAGCCGCCTGGACCAGCGACTTCGTCGACATCCGCGGTGACGCGCCCGCGCCGCGGTTCCGGACCAGGGCCAAGCTGATGTACGACGACACCTACCTGTACCTCGGCGGCGAGCTGGAGGAGCCGCACGTCTGGTCCACGATGACCGAGCGCAACACACACCTGTTCGAGGAGAACAACTTCGAGCTGTTCCTCGACCCTGACGGCGACCGGCAGAACTACTACGAGTTCGAGATCAACCCGCTGCACACGATCTGGGAGCTCACCCTGCCGAAGCCGTACGTCGACGGCGGCGTCCCGGTGGACCCGACCAACCTCCCCGGCCTACGGACCGCGCTGCACGTGAACGGGACGGTAAACGACCCCACCGACACCGACACCGGGTGGACGGTCGAGGTCGCGCTGCCGTGGACCGAGCTGGCGCCGTACAACGCGGGCCGGCCGACGCCGCCGCAGCCGGGTGACGAGTGGCGGATGAACCTGATGCGGGTGGAGTGGACCCACGACGTGGTCGACGGGGCGTACCAGCGCGGTACTCAGCAGGACTTCTGGGTCTGGTCGCCGCAGCACCAGGTGGACATGCACCGGCCCGAGCACTGGGGTGTCCTGGAGTTCTGACCCCCCGGCACCCCCTCGGTGAACCCGTGAGGGTGACAATGAGTTACGTGGAGTTCTGGGGAGGGGCGTACGACGAGGATCCGTCGTACCTCCGGGAACTCGAACGGGCCTGCGGCAACGATCCGCGGGCGGCCCTGCGCCTGGTGGCCGAACTGGCGGTCCCCTGGTTGTCGCACGGGCACCGGGCCGAGGCGGAACACGCCGCCGCCCGCGTGCTGGCGGAGCTCGGCCAGGTGGTACCGGACGGGATGGCGGACGAGTACCTGCTCGCCGTCCTGCTCGCGCCGGGCAGCGTGCGACCGGAGCAGGTGGAGCTCGCACAGCAGCTCGCCGTGGAACTGCGGCGGCCGTTCCGGCACCCGGTGACGGTCCTGCTCTGGGCGACCACTTTCGGACCGTTCGAGCCTCCCGAGGTCGTGGCGGAGATCCTGACAACGAACGAGCGCGACGGCGACGCCTGGACACGGGCTGCCGTCCAGCTCTGCATCGGGTACCCCGGGCTGACCGGGGCGTCCGCGGCGGAGTCGGAGCAGGCGGTACGGACGGCGCTCGCGCGGTTCCGGATGCTGGGTGACCGGTGGGGCACGCTGCTGGCACTGACCGTGGTGGCGTCCAGCGGCGACGAGCTGGACGAGGCGGTGGCCATAGCGGCCGAGCTGGGTCTGGACGAAGAGCACGCGGACTTGCTCTGCCGGCGGGCCGCGGTACTAGGTCGCGCCGACGACTACCGGGTCGCACTGGACATCAGTACCCGGGCTGGTTTGGCGGAGCTGGCCGCGGTCGCGCGGATCGGGCTGGCGCGCGCTGCTCGCGGCGGCGGGGACCTGTCAACGGCGCGGCGGCACATAGCCGACGTGCTCGCGGCGTACCCGCACGACACCCCCGCACGCGACGAGGCACTGCGCGAACTGGCGGCGCTGGACGCAGTGCAATAGGCCACACGACGCGCCCCTCGCCGGATATCCGGGCGCTGGTTAGAGTCGGGCTGACCACCTACTGCAACGGAGCAGCCCGATGGACAAGACGTATGACTCGCCGCAGGCCGCGGTCGACGACATCGGCGACGGCGCGAGCCTCGCGGTCGGCGGCTTCGGACTGTGCGGCAACCCGATGCAGCTGATCTCCGCCCTGCACGACAAGGGCGTGAGCGGCCTCAGCGTCGTCTCGAACAACTGCGGCGTCGACGACTGGGGGCTCGGCCTCCTGCTGGCCGACAAGCGGATCGCCAAGATGACCTCGTCGTACGTCGGGGAGAACAAGGAGTTCGCCCGGCAGTTCCTGTCCGGTGAGCTCGAGGTCGAGCTGACGCCGCAGGGCACGCTGGCCGAGAAGCTGCGCGCCGGTGGCTGCGGGATCGCCGCGTTCTTCACCCTGGCCGGGGTCGGCACCCAGGTCGCCGACGGGGGGCTGCCGCAGAAGTACAACGCGGACGGCACGGTCGCGAAGGCGTCGGAGCCGAAGGAGACCCGGGAGATCAACGGCACGACGTACGTGCTGGAGGACTCGATCACCACCGACTTCGGGCTGGTGCACGCGCTCAAGGGCGACACCCACGGCAACCTGGTTTTCGACCGGAGCGCCCGCAACTTCAACCCGCTGGCCGCGATGGCCGGCCGGGTCACTATCGCGCAGGTCGAGGAGCTGGTCCAGCCTGGTGAGCTGGACCCGGACGAGATCCACCTGCCCGGCGTCTTCGTCCAGCGTGTGGTTGCCGTTGGCAAGGATATCGAGAAGCGGATCGAGAAGCGCACGGTCCAACCCCGCGAAGCGTACGATGCCGCGCGCGAGAAGCTGGAGGCCTGAGATGCCGCTGACCCGTGAGCAGATGGCCGCCCGTGCCGCCGCCGAGCTGGAGGACGGCTCGTACGTGAACCTCGGGATCGGCCTGCCGACCTTGGTCCCCAACTACATCCCGGACGGCGTCACCGTCGTCCTGCAGAGCGAGAACGGCATCCTCGGCGTCGGCCCGTACCCGGTCGAGGGTGAGGAGGACCCGGACCTGATCAACGCCGGCAAGGAGACCGTCACGACCCTGCCGGGCGCGTCGTTCTTCGACTCCTCGCTGTCCTTCGGGATGATCCGCGGCGGCGCCATCGACGCGGCCATCCTCGGCGCGATGCAGGTATCGGCCACCGGGGACCTGTCCAACTGGATGATCCCCGGCAAGATGGTCAAGGGCATGGGCGGCGCGATGGACCTGGTGCACGGTGCCAAGAAGGTCATCGTGCTGATGGAACACGTCGCCAAGGACGGCTCGCACAAGATCCTCGAGGAGTGCGATCTCCCGTACACCGGCCGCGGCGTCGTCAACCGGATCATCACCGACCTCGCCGTCCTGGACGTCACCGCCGACGGCTTGCAACTGGTCGAACTGGCCGACGGCGTCAGCTTCGAAGAACTCCAGGAGAAGACCGGCGCCCCGATCAAGCAGTAGCCCGGCGGTTCCGGCGGATCGCCCTCACCACGGCGACGACGGTGAGGGTGATCACCAGGGCGGGAACCGCGACGATGAGCGCGATGATCAGCATGCCCTTCTGGACGTCGGTCATGCCGACGAACAGCCCCGGCTTCTCGAGCACCGGCCCGACGCCGGACACCGCGCCCGGGGCGACCCCGACCGTGAAGGTGAAGTCCGACGAGCTGTCGAACGCGGGCCGGACCGTCTCGGCGCCGCCGGCGTTGCGGAGTCGGCCGATGCCTTTCGTCACCGTGGCCTGCCGACACGGGTGGCCGGCCACGGTGCAGCTGACCGACCGGACCCCACTCGGCGCCGTGATCGTCGCGGAGATCGCGTCGGTGCGAACGTCGGACGGCAGCCCGGGAACGCGGATCCGGATTCCGTCGCCGACCTGATCCAGCGCGCCCCGGATCTCGTACCGCAGCACGTAGCGCTCGGGCCGTCGTTCGGCCGGCGACCCGACCGATACGTTCAGGAGTTCGTACCGGCTGTCGTAGCTGTAGTCGTCGACGTTCTGCAGGGGGTCGTACCGCTCCTGCCAGCTCTTCACCTTGGCGCCGTCGACCGTGGTCACCGCGACTTTCGACACCGCGAAGACCCGATCCTTGGACTCCACCACGTCATCCGGCCCTCGCACCCGGAATCGGCGGACCAGCGACGAGGAGCCGGTGGCGAACTCGATCGTCTCGGTCGCGACCACGACGCCGTCGGGCCTGATCTCGTACCGCGCGTCGAAGCGCTGGACCTGATCCGTCGCGGCCGAATCAGCGGCCGAGGCCGGTGCGCCGGACCCGAGCAGGACAGCGAGAACTCCGCCGAGGAGCGCGACGGCACCGATCCTCCTCATGAGACCTCAGGCTAGGACCAAGAAGGCTCAGAACCCCTGGTCCCGGCCGGGCTGATCGGGTATGCATGCGAGAGTGGAAATTGATGTACTGGTGATCGGTGGGGCCGGGATCGACACCATCGTGCGGGTGCCCGAATTACCTCTCCCGGGCCGGGAGACGCTCTCGGTCGAGCCGATCAGGTCGTACGTCGGTCACACCGGCCACGGCGTCACGCTGGGCTGTCACCTGCTCGGCCTGAACGCCGCCCTCGCCGACGTCCTCGGCAACGACGCGGAGGGTGCCCAGGTGGTCCGCCTGTACGACGAGTTGCGGCTGCCGTTGTTCGTCACGCTGCACCCGAGCGGGACCAGGCGGTCGGTCAACCTGGTGTCCCCGGACGGCCGCCGGCAGTCGCTGTACGACGGCCGGTCGACGCAGGCGATACGGGTCGATCCGGCGTTGTGGCGGACCCAGCTTCGGCGGACGCGGCACGTGCACGTCTCGATCATGGACTTCGCGCGGCAGGCCCTGCCCGACCTGGCGGCCTCGCAGTGCACGGTCTCCACCGACCTGCACGACTGGGACGGGCGGAATCCGTACCACCAGGACTTCGCCCGCGCCGCCGACGTCGTCTTCGTCTCGGCCGGCAACCTGCCCGACGACGCGACCGACTGGATCTTCGTCAACGGGCGGGCCCAGGTCGTCGTCGTGATGGACGGCTCCAAGGGCAGCTACGTGCACGCCCGGGACGCCAAGCCGGTCCACATCCCGCCCGTCGACATCCCGGAACGCCCCGTGGTCGACAGCAACGGCGCCGGTGACGCGTACGTCGCCGCGTTCCTCACCCTTTGGCTCGACGGTCACCCCTGGCAGTCGGCCGCCGAGGCCGCGTCGATCGCGGGCGCCTGGGCCTGCGGCTCCCCCGGCACGCACACCGACCTGATCACGGCCGAGGAGCTAGCCGCCCGCCGCTAGCCCGCGAGTCAAGGGCGGGTGCAGCGTCTTCGCCTCGCCCCGGTGGAAGAGCTGGGCCGGTCGGCCGCCGTCGCGGGTCGTCGTGGTGCCGACGGGGACGACGAAGCCCTCGGCCTTGGTGACCTTGCGGTGGAAGTTGCGCGGGTCGATCGTCTGCCCCCAGACGGCCTCGTAGATTCCACGCAGCTCCGAGATGGTGAACTCGCCCGCGCAGAACGCCGTCGCGAGGGGCGAGTACTCCAGCTTCGCCCGGGCCCGCTCGACCCCGTCGGACAGGACTCGGTGATGGTCGAAAGCGAGCCGCTTCGGATCCGCCAGCACCTCCCCGGCCGGTACCCACGAGGCGGACGCCGCGTCGGTCCCCGCGACCGGTGCCGGGAGATCGGGGACCAGGGCCAGGTACGCCACGCTGATCACCCGGCCCCGTGGATCGCGCTTCGGCTCCCCGTACGTCGCGACCTGCTCGAGGTGGATCCGCTCGGAGGCCAGGCCGGTCTCCTCGGCCAGCTCCCGCCGGGCCGCGCTCTCCAGGTCCTCCTGGTCGCGGACGAACCCGCCTGGCAGCGCCCACCGCCCCTGGTACGGCGGGATGCCGCGGCGGATCAGCAGGACCTGGAGGGACCCGGCGCGCACGGTGAGGATGACCAGGTCCGTCGCGACGCCCATCGGCTCGTAGTCCATGCCGATCAGCTTAATCGTCACCTTGACGAAAAGCGATCACGGGCTTATCGTCATTGTGACGACAAGGAGAGATGGATGGCAGACATCACCCGGTTCGGTTTCATCAGCCACCTGCGGGCGAACCCGACCGCGCACGTCCGGCACCTGCGCAACGGCAAGCCGGCGCACGACGGAGCCGGCCAGGCGTTCTGGTTCCGGGCGCTGAACTCCTCGCTCAGCGAGGTGCCGATCGACGACCGCGAGCAGCCGCTGCTGTTCCACGGCCGCACGGTCGACTTCCAGGACGTCGCGGTGCAGGCGACCGTCACCTACCGGGTGACCGATCCGGTGCTCGCGTCCACCCGGCTGGACTTCGGCATCGACCCGGACACCGGGAGGTGGCGCTCCACCCCGCTCGAGCAGCTCGGCGGACTCCTCACCGAGCTCGCCCAGCAGACCGCGCTCGACCTGCTCGCGCGGATGACGCTGACGCAGGCGCTGTCCGAGGGGATGACGTCGCTGCGGCAGGCGGTGAGTACGGGCCTGCGCGAGGACGTCCGGCTCACCGGGCTCGGCATCGGCGTGGAGGACGTCCGCGTGGTTGCCGTGCGGGCGGAGAGCGACGTGGAGCGTGCACTGCAGACGCCGACGCGGGAAATGGTGCAGCAGGCCGCGGACAAGGCGACATACGAGCGGCGCGCGATGGCGGTCGAGCGGGAGCGGTCGATCGCGGAGAACGAGCTGCAGAACCAGATCGAGCTCGCCCGGCGCGAGGAGCAGCTGGTCACCCAGCGCGGCCAGAACGAGCGCCGGCGTGCGACCGAGGTGGCCGCGGCCGGCCGGATCGAGACCGAGGCGGCCGCCAGCCGTAAGCGCGAGCTGAGCCAGGCCGAGGCGGACGCCAAGCAGGTGATCGGTGCGGCCGAAGCGTCGGCGGAGAAGGCCATGCTGGACGCGTACGCCGAGCTGGACCACGCGACGATCCTGGCGCTGGCGATCAAGCAGGGCGCCCTCCCCGAGATCGGCACCCTGAACCTCACCCCGGATCTGCTCACCCCGCTGCTCACCAAGCTGACGGCGACCACGCCCGGCCAGGTGAACCACGAGGCCCGGCGATGAGCCTGCCCCCACGGGCGGTCCTGGTGCACCGGGCGACCGAGCTGTCCGAGCTGGTCGCCCGGCACGGCACCCGCCAGCAGGCCGGCTTCTTCCTGCGCAGCCGGGGCCGGGACCTGGCCGAGCTGGACGCCCGGCACCAGGCGCAGCAGGACGCGCTGGCGGCGGTGTCGGCCGCGATCCCGCTGGACTGGCGCCGAGCTGTTGCCGAGCGCAACGACCTGGACCGGTTCGTGTTCGGCCCGGAGGACGTGGTGGTGGCGGTGGGCCAGGACGGCCTGGTCGCGAACGTCGCGAAGTACCTGGACGGGCAGCCGGTGATCGGCGTGAATCCCGAGCCGGACCGCAACCCCGGCGTCCTGGTCCCGCACGCCCCCGGCGCGGTCGCCGAACTGCTCCGGGTCCGGGACGTCGAGGAGCGGACGATGGTCGCGGCCCGGGTGGACGACGGGCAGCAGCTGATCGCGCTCAACGAGGTGTTCGTCGGGCACCGGACCCACCAGTCCGCGCGGTACCGGCTCGCCTCGCCGGACGGGCAGGAGGAGCGCCAGTCCTCGTCCGGTCTGCTGGTCGGCACCGGGACGGGTTCCACGGGGTGGTGCCGCTCGGCCTGGCAGGAGCGGCAGAGCGGACTGCGGCTGCCCGGCGCGACCGAGGCGGCGCTGTCCTGGTTCGTGCGGGAGGCGTGGCCGTCTCCCGCGACCGGCACCAACTGCACCGAGGGCCTGCTCACCGCGACCGACCAGCTGGCGATCACCGCCGAGGCCGATCTGGTCGTCTTCGGCGACGGGATCGAGAGCGACACGCTGACCCTCGGGTGGGGCCAGCGCGTCGAGATCGGCGTCGCCGCCGTCAAGCTCCGCCTGGTGCGGGCGCCCCGTGAGCGACGCCAGGGCAAAGACGTCAGGCGGCCTGAGCGGGCTCCGCGAAGGGGCGGCGGGCAGAGATGATCGCGGCGTGCCAGGCGGAGTACAGCCGGCGGGCCGAACCGCCGATCGGACCGACGGCAGCGAAGACCGCGCCCCGGCGGGCCGGGCGAGCGTTCCCGACGGCCCCGACGGCCTGGTCCGGTCCGTCGATCGTCGACGAGCAGACGTCGAGAATGTAGTCCGGCACCGTCAGCGCCGGATCCACGCATCCGACCAACGGCACACCGACCGCCGCCACGATCGGGAACACCGTGCCCGGGATACCGACGGCGCACTCCGCCGTCGCCGATGCCTGGACCGACGGCACCGGGCTGATCTCGTAGCGCTCCCACAGCGTGCGGTCCTCGCGCGGGTGCAGGCCGACCACGATGTGCTTGCCGGCCGCCTCCAACTTGGCGGCGGCGTCGAGCAGCAGTTGGGTACCGGGCGCCGCCCCGCCGGTCGGGTCGGGCCGGGTCACACTGGTCAGCACGAGCACGCGCCCGTCCTGCGGCCGGTGCACAGGCAGGGTGTCGGTCTGCGGTGAGCCGACCATCCGGACGCGTCGGCGGAGTCCGAGGTGCGCCGCGAACACCTCCGCCTCGGCAGGGGATGCGGCGGTGGCCAGTTCGAGCCTGTCCCGGAACTCCTTCGCCCGCGGCGCCTCCACCGGCTGCAGGTAGGCCAGCGAACTCGCCGCCAGCGGCAACCGGCGCAGTGCCGCGGCCACGTCGGCCGGCCAGTCCCCGGCACCGTTGACGACCAGCAGATCGGCGCGCGGGACGTCGGCGAGAGTAGCCACCTGGACCGGATCGGTGGGCGTGACGCGGGACCGGTCCGGGACCACCTGCACCAACTCCCAGCCCCGGCCCGCGGCCTCGGCCAGCAGCGGCTGCGCGTGGTACGTCCCCCACGGTTCGTTCGTCGCCAGCAGCACCCGAGGCCGGCGCCGTGGGCTCGTCACCGCCGCCGAGATTCCCGGGGTCACCGCCGCCAGGCCGAGTCCAAGTCCACCAGTCGCCAACAGTGCGCGTCGCGTCATCGTCATGCCCCGACGCTAGAGGGGAACCCGGCACAGGCAGATGAACGGGGTTTGAAGATTGCCGCCGGACGAAGTATTTCCCGTGATCTCCACGGAAGGTGATCGGCCGGGTGAGATGCGTGCTGACATCGCTGTCGGTTCCGCATAAGGTGCGTTCACCACAACGGCCCTGTCGAGGGAGGGCCGACGTGCTCCACCCACCGCCCACCGGGGAGCAGAAACGCATGCGCAGATCTCGACCGAGAACCGCATTCCGTACCGGCGCCGCCGTTCTGGCCGCCACCGTCCTGGCCTCCGCCGCGTCGCTGACCGCGACCGCGAGCACCACCGCCGGGCCCGCCAAGCCCTTCGTGCAGGGGACGAAGACCGTCGCCGCGTACGACTACGACAACGCGATCCACGAACGCGTCGAGGTCGAGGTCCCCGGCGTCGACGGGGACGCGAACGGCGTCAAGGACCGGGTCACCGTGGACATCGTCCGGCCGGGCGAGGCCGACCAGGCCGGGATCGACGTCCCGGTCATCGTCCAGGCCTCGCCGTACTACGCCGGCGACCCGAAGACGTACTTCGACACCGACGGCACCCGGCAGGTCTTCGGCAGCTGGCTGGACAACTACTTCGTGCCGCGCGGCTACGCGGTCGCGTTCGTCGACATGCCCGGCACGTTCCGCTCGACCGGCTGCAGCGACGTCGGCGCGGACCTCGAGGTGCTCGGCACCAAGGCCGTGATCGACTGGCTGAACAACCGCGTCCCCGGGTACAGCCCGTCGGGTCAGCGCGCGAAGGCCGACTGGTCCACCGGCAAGGCCGGCATGATCGGCGTCTCCTGGAACGGCACGATCGCGAACTCGGTCGCCAGTACCGGTGTCCGCGGCCTCGAGACCATCGTTCCGATCGCGGCGATCTCCAGCTGGTACGACTACACCCGTGGCTTCGGGGTGCCCTTCTACGACGAGTACATGGGCTTCCTGCACGACTACGTGAGCAACGACGCGTCACCCCGGTGCGAGCAGCTCACCGGCGAGATCGAGCAGGACTCCGACACCCGCACCGGCAGCTACAGCCGCTGGTGGGATCCGCGGAACTACCGGCTCGACGCGAGCAAGGTGAAGTCCAGCGTGTACGTCGTGCACGGCCTCGGCGACGAGAACGTGAAGACCCGGCATTTCGGCGAGTGGTGGGACGAGCTGGCCAAGCGGGACGTACCGCGCAAGATCTTCCTGCACCAGGGCGTGCACCTGGACGGGTTCAGCTTCCGCGACGAGTGGGTGGACAAGCTGCACCCGTGGTTCGACTACTGGCTGCAGGGCCTGCAGAACGGCGTGATGCAGACCCCGCAGGCCACCGTGCAGCGCGAGGACGGCTCCTTCGTGGACGAGCCCCGCTGGCCCGCGACCGGCGTCCGCAGCACCAAGCTGAACCTCAGCAAGCCGCTCGGCGCGAAGTCCGGGGACCTGTCGATCGCGGCGGCCTCGTCCGACCCGATCAGCTTCACCGGGACCAGCGAGCCGTCGGAGGACACCGCCGTCCTGGACCCGACCACGCCCAAGGCGGACCGGGCCGTGTTCCTCAGCAACGACCTGCAGCAGGCGGTGCGGATGTCCGGGACCGGCAAGGTGTCGGTCCGGGTCAAGGTCAACAAGGTTGCCGCAGGCATCAAAGCGCGGCTGCTCGACTACGGCACCGCGACCCGGTACCGCGATGTCACCAACGTGCCGAACACCCGGGTCTGCTGGGGTGACGGCAACGCGCTCGACACCGGGTGCTACGCCGAGACGCAGATCAACACCGCGGTCTCGGACGCCTCCGTCGCGGTCCGGACGCTAGCCGACATCGGTCACTACAAGTCGCTCGAGCGCAAGGAGTCGCTGAAGTCCGGCCAGTGGTACGACCTCAGCTTCGAGCTCAACGCCGACGACGTGGTGTTCGCCGCCGGTCACCGGCTCGGCCTGGTCCTCACGGTCGAACCGGACAACCCGTCCGTCCCGTTCACCGGCGCCACGGTGACGCTCGACCCGACCCGGTCGTCGCTCACCCTGCCGCTGACCACGGCGCCCGACCTGGCCACCCCGGACACCTCCGAGGCGCGGGTCCAGGCGACGTCGCTCGCCCAGCCGGAGCCGGAGTCCGACCCGGCCGAGCTGATGCGCCAGTTCGTCGAAGCGAGCCGCTGACCCCAGCGCTTCGCGGCAAGGGCTCCGAGTCGGTCCGGCTCGGAGCCCTTGGCCTGTTCGGAGAAGTCGGGTCCGAGCCGTTGACACCGCGGTCGCGCCGTAATTACGGTTAGGGCCGAAATCGACGCGAAGGAGCCGCCCCCATGCCGCGACGACTGTTGAGCACGTTCACCGCTGCCGGCCTGATCGGGGTCCTGGCCGTGGGTTCCGCTTCCGTTCCGGCACCGGCCGGAGCCGAGGTGGACGCCGTCACGATCACCGAGATCGGCGAGCCGGTGCACAACCTGGCCGTCTACGGCGCCGCCTTCGGGCCACGGCCGGACGGTGGCTCCAATGCCTATATAGTTGCCCGAGGCAACCCCGGTGCGCTGAGCGTGGTGGACGCCGGGACCGCGACCGTGACGGCGACCTACGAACTCCCCGGGGCGAGCGGGTCCTGGGGTGGTGTCGCGGTCGACGACGGGACGGCGTACATCCCGGCGGACGCGAAGCTGTTCCGCTACCGCCCGGGCTCCGATCACGTCGAGGACCTCGGCATCCCGCTCGCCGGCGAGACCACGGCCTGGCGTGCGGCCACGGACGGGCGGCGAGTCTTCGTCGGGACGTACCCGGGCGGCAAGCTCTACTCGTACGACCACAACACCGGCAAGATCCGCGACTACGGCCAGGTGCTGCCGGGTGAGCAGTACGCGCGCAGCGTCGCCGTCGCGGGCGACAAGGTGTACGTGGGACTCGGCACCGTGGCGAAGCTGGCCGAGGTGGACATCCGGACCGGGGCGCGCCGCGAGATCCCGCTGCCGGAGAAGTACCGGACGGAGACGTTCGTGTACGACGTGAACGCGGCCCGCGGTCACCTGATCGCGCGGACCGCGAACGCGAACCGGATGCTCGTGTACGACCTCGGCAGCGACACCTGGGAAGCTGATCTGGGCACCGGCAAGGGCGTCGACGCGTCCCCCGCCGACCCGGACGGCAACGTGTACTACGTCGCCGGTGACGGCAAGCTGACCGCGTACAACCTGCGCACCGGCGAACTCCGGCCGACCACGCGGACCGGGATGGGCACCGCCCGCGGCTTCGGCTGGGCCACGGTGGACGACCCCGCGTACCCGGGCAAGACGCTGGTGACCGCGGACTTCAGCGGCAACCTCACGTACTACAACCCGCGGACCGGGGCGTCCAAGGTCGCGAGCACGAAGCTGCCTGGACGGCCGACCCAACTGCAGACGATCCACGCCGGCCCGGACGGACGGATCTACGCGAGCTCCTATCCGAGTGGCGGGATGAGCATCTACGACCCGGCGACCGCCACGATCTCGGAGAACTCGGTCCTCGGTCAGGTCGAAGGCTTCGGGAACTGGAACAACAAGCTGTACGCGGGGGTTTACCCGGGCGCGCACCTGTTCGAGTTCGACCCGTCGAAACCGGTACAGCGGGGGACGAATCCGCGCGAGTTCGCCGCGCTCACGTCGGACCACCAGGACCGGCCGTTCGCGATCGCGGGTGCGGGTGACCGGCTGGCGGTGGGCACGATCCCGGACTACGGGCAGCTCGGTGGCGCCCTGACCTTGGTGGATCCCGCGACCGGGGCCAAGGAGGTCCACCGCAACGTCGTCCCGGACCAGAGTGTCACCGCGCTCACGACGTACGACGGTCTCGTCTACGGCGGTACCGGGATCTGGGGCGGCCTGGGTTCCACGCCGACGCAGACCGAGGGGAAGCTGTTCGCCTTCGACCCGGCCACGGGGACGAAGGTGTGGGAGGGCGTGCCGATCCCGGGCGAGAAGGCGATCACCGGACTGATCGTGGGACCCGACGGCCACCTCTGGGGAGGCACGGTCGGCAAACTGTTCGAGTTCGACCCGGTCACCCGGACCGTCCTGCGAACCATCGACGTGACGCCGTTCGACTGGAACGTGGACCACGTCTGGCGCAGCGTGCACCTGGCCTTCGCGCCGGACGGCTCGCTGTGCGGCAACTTCCGCTTCACCATCGCCTGCGTGGATCCGGCCACCGGCGCGGTGGACACGCTGGTCACCGACGCGGACGACGTCTGGACGATGGGCACCGACGGCACGATCTACTTCGGCCGCGGCGCCACGATGTACCGGCTCGTCCGCGGCTGACCGGCCCTTTGTCAGAGGGTGATCGCGCGGTACCTGGAGCTGTGCCGTGCGACCGGCCTGTCGGCGGGCTTCTCGGCAGCGGAAGGGATGCGGCCGGCTGGACTGTGGCCGGTGGAACCCGTGCTGTGCTGGGCGGTCAGTACGGACTGAGCAGCGGAACCGGTCGTCCCGCCGCATCCCATGGACAGCCTCACCATCCACGGAACCTCACCCCGCGTCGCGCGGGTCCCACCGGCCTCTCGGGAGCTCGGACCGCCTTGGGCGGACGCGGTCCGGGCACTCGCCGAGTGGGTGGGCACGATGACCAGGGCGGCGGTCATCGCGCGGAGGCCGGAGGTACCCCGCTCGTCACGCGGGGTTCGAGGGGCAGTGCGCGGTCTGGAGCGAAGCATGGGCGGCGCCTCCTCGAACGGCCTCGGATGCACGATTTGTACACCCTCCGGCACAGCCGGTGATGGCACTAAGGTGCGAGGGCACCGATGCGCCGGGATCGAGACCCAACCGAAACGGGCTCGCCTGACGGGTCGGCCAACTTTGGCCAGAATTGGAACAGCAGCCCGGCGGCGCTCAGGTGGTCCGTCGCCGGGCTGCTGGACCTCAATTCTCGCTCACGACCGCGCGGAAGGGGTGGCCAGATGGTGACACGGCACAAGAATGCTGACAAGACAACAATTGTCGCTCGATGCGGTCACCGGGATACGGACGGTGCGGTCCGGGGACCACTGGTCGTTCTACCCTGGTCGGACGGTCGCCTACGGTGACCGCCCCCGGGAGGGAGGGGAAGTACATGAGTTCGACCGACACGGAGCGTGCCGCCCACCTGCGCGTGCTCGGCCTCAACGACGACGAGATCAACGTCTACCAGTACCTGCTCCGCACCGGCCCGTCCTCGAGCACCGAGCTCGACCAGGCGGTCGCCGGCCGGACCACCCCGATCGAGACGGCGCTCACCGGCCTGGTCCAGGCCGGGCTGGCCCGCCGATCCGGATCCGACCACTCCCGGTACCTGCCGGTGCCGCCCGACGCGGGGCTCGAGGCGCTCACGCTGCGTCGCGAGTCCGAGCTGAAACAGGCCCGGATCGAGGTGCTCAACGCCTACGACGAGTTCCGCCGGACCGTGCACAACGAGTCGACCACGCACCTGATCGAGGTGGTCACCGGGACCGCGATCGTCGAGCGGATCAACCAGATCAAGGAGAGCGCCCAGCGCGAGATCCAGGCCATCGACAGCCCGCCGTACTACCTCGGCGCCGGCCCGAACCAGATGGAGATCGAGCAGCTCAAACGCGGGGTCGCCTACCGGGTGGTGTACTCGCCGGAGTCGGTCGAGGTGCCCGGGTACCTGACCGAGAACATCCTGCCCTGCGTCGAAGCCGGCGAGCAGGCCCGCGTCCTGCCCGACGTCCCGGCCAAGCTGACCATCATCGACACCTCCATCGCGTTCGTGTCGATGTCGGTGCGCGACACCGACGTGAACCGGTCCCTGCTGATCATCCGGCCGAGCAGCCTGCTGTCCGCGCTGATCGGCATGTTTGAGCTGTGCTGGCGCAACGCCCTACCGCTGCACGCGTCCGTCGGCGCCGAGGACGACCGGCTGGAACCGATCGAACGACGGCTGCTGGCTCTGCTCGCGACCGGGGCCGCGGACGACACGATCGCGCGGACGTTGGGCATCAGCAGGCGCACGTTCTTCCGTTATCTGGAACGCCTGATGAACCGGACCGGTGCCAGCACCCGCTTCCAACTGGCACTGCACGCGGCCCGGGAGGACTGGCTCTGATCACAGCCTGCCGGAACCTCGGGGGACAAGAAGCCGGGACCTCGGACAGGTTATTTCCTGTTCAAGGTCCCGGCTTGTTGGTCGCGGGGGTTGGGTGATCAGGAGGCGGCCGGGCTGAACTCCTTGGCGACGACCTCGGCGATCTGGGCGGTGTTCAGGGCCGCGCCCTTGCGTAGGTTGTCGCCGCAGACGAAGAGCTCGAGCGCCTGCGGGTCGTCCAGCGAGCGACGGATCCGGCCGACCCAGGTCGGATCCGTGCCGACCACGTCCGCCGGGGTCGGGAACTCGCCCTCGGCCGGGTTGTCGAAGAGGATCACACCCGGCGCGTCCCGCAGGACCTCGCGGGCCTCGTCGACGTCGACCTCGCGGTTGAACCGGGCGTGCACGGCCAGCGAGTGGGTGGTGATCACGGGTACCCGGACGCAGGTCGCGGAGACCTTGAGGTCCGGGAGACCGAGGATCTTGCGGGACTCGTTGCGGACCTTGAGCTCCTCGGACGACCAGCCGTCGTCCTTGAGCGACCCGGCCCACGGCACCACGTTCATCACCAGCGGCGCCGGGAACGGGCCGAGCGCGTTGCCGATCACCCGGCGGACGTCACCCGGCGTCGTGCCGAGCTCGCGGTTGCCGGCGACCTTCATCAGCTGGTCGTACAGCGCGTCGATCCCGTCCTGCCCGGCACCCGAGGCGGCCTGGTACGACGAGACGACGAGCTGCTCGAGCTCGTACCGGTGGTGCAGGGCGCCCATCGCCACGATCATCGACAGCGTCGTGCAGTTGGGGTTGGAGATGATGCCCTTCGGCCGGTTGCGGGCCGTTTCGGCGTTCACCTCGGGCACCACCAGCGGGACGTCCGGGTCCATCCGGAACGCGCCCGAGTTGTCCACCACGACGGCACCCTTGGCCGCGGCGAGCGGTGCCCAGTGCGCGGACACCGCGTCCGGCACGTCGAACATCGCCACGTCGACCCCGTCGAAGGCGTCCTCGCTGATCGCGACGACCTCGACCTCCTCGCCGCGGACCTTGAGCTTCTTGCCCGCGGAGCGCTCGGACGCGATCAGCCGGATCTCTCCCCACACGTTCTGCCGGGTGGAGAGCAGGGTGAGCATCACCGTGCCGACGGCGCCGGTCGCACCGACCACCGCCAACGTGGGGAGGCCCGTCCGGTCCTCGGTCGTCTGATCCAAAGCGCTCACAGGGGTCACCGTCCAGTTCCTCCGTACACGACAGCTTGGGTGTGCTCGTCGTCCAGGTCGAATGCGGTGTGCGCCGCGGTCACGGCGGCGTCCACCAGGTTCTCGTCGACGACCACCGAGATCCGGATCTCCGAGGTGGAGATCATCTCGATGTTGACGCCGGCGTCGGCCAGAGCCGAGAAGAACTTCGCGGAAACGCCCGGGTGCGAGCGCATTCCGACACCGACGACCGAGACCTTGCCGATCTGGTCGTCGTACAACAGCTGCTCGTAGCCGACCTCGTCCTTCATCCGGGCCAGCGCGGACATCGCGCGGGCGCCGTCGGCGCGGGGCAGCGTGAACGAGATGTCGGTCCGGTTGGTCGCGACCGCCGAGACGTTCTGCACGATCATGTCGATGTTGGTGTCGGCACCCGCGACGGTCTCGAAGATCCGGGCGGCCTCGCCCGGCTTGTCCGGCACACCGACCACGGTGATCTTGGCCTCGCCGCGGTCCTGGACCACGCCGGAGATGATCGCCTGTTCCATTTGATCCAGTTCCTTCGCATCGACAACCCAGGTGCCTTCCTTCTGGGAGAAGGAGGAACGCACGTGGACGGGGACGTTGTAGCGCCGCGCGTACTCGACGCAGCGCAGGTGCAGCACCTTGGCGCCGCAGGCGGCCATCTCGAGCATCTCCTCGTAGGAGATCTTCGGGATCTGCTTCGCGGCCGGCACGATCCGCGGATCCGCGGTGAAGATGCCGTCCACGTCGGTGTAGATCTCGCAGTAGTCCGCCTCCAGCGAGGCGGCCAGCGCGACCGCGGTGGTGTCGGAGGCACCACGGCCCATCGTGGTGATGTCCTTGGTGTCCTGCGCGACGCCCTGGAAGCCGGCCACGATCGCGACGTGGCCCTCGGCCAGCGCGGACTCGATCCGGCTCGGCGTGATGTCGATGATGCGCGCGTTCCCGTGCGCCGAGGTGGTGATCACCCCGGCCTGCGAACCGGTGAACGAGCGGGCCTCGTAGCCCAGGTTCGCGATCGCCATCGCCAGCAGCGCGGCCGAGATCCGCTCGCCCGAGGTGAGCAGCATGTCCAGCTCACGCGGTGGTGGCAGCGGGGTGACCTGCTGGGCCAGGTCCATCAGTTCGTCGGTGGTGTCACCCATGGCGGAGATGACCACCACCACGTCGTTCCCGGCCTTCTTCGTCGCGACGATCCGTTGGGCCACACGCTTGATGCAATCGGCGTCAGCGACCGAAGAACCGCCGTACTTGTGCACGACGCGTCCCACAGCTGTGTCTCCTCAATGCTTGAACCCCAGCAGCTCACACTGGTTGCGGTACGCCGTGCGGCGCTGCACCAGGCGTGTTCGTTCGGGTCATTCTAGCCGTGACCGTCCCGTTGTCTGCGGCCTGACCAGCACCCGAACGGCTCTTCCGGCAAGTCGCCACGCCGTCTGGACGTTCGTTCGCCGGGCCCCGATCGGGCCGGACACCTTCCGGTTTCGTCGACCACTTGCTTATATAAGCCACCGTTGAAACAATGCGACGGTGCACGCCTTCGACATCCTCGGCGATCCGGTCCGGCGCCGGATCCTCGAACTGCTCGCCGACGGCGAACTGCCGGCCGGCCGGATCGCCGGCACGATCGGCGCCGAGTTCGGGATCAGCCAGCCGGCCGTCTCGCAGCACCTGCGGGTCCTGCGGGACAACGGCTTCGCGACTGTGACCGTCGACGGCACCCGCCGGCTGTACGCGGTCGACACCACGCCACTGCGCGAGATCGACGCCTGGCTGGAGAAGTACCGCAAGTTCTGGACGCAGCGGCTGGACGCCCTCGACACGGAGCTCCGCCGCGGCCGCCGCGCCCGCCGCCTCGACGCCGAGCAACCCGACCGGACAGCCGACCAGGCATAGTCCCCCCGGCCTGCTTCCCGGGCTCCAGGTTTTTTCTCAGCAGATGTCGATCCGCTGTCGAGCCGGTCGACGCGTCGGTGAAAGGCAGTCCACCACCACCGAGGAGCACATCATGAGGAAGATCACCGCCGGCCTGTTCATCTCGCTCGACGGCGTCGTCCAGGACCCGGACCAATGGCACTTCCAGTACTTCAACGACGAGATGGGGAACGCGATCAGCGCCCTCGCCGAGACCTCCGACACGATGGTGCTCGGCCGGGTGACCTGGGAGATGTTCGCCGGCTACTGGCCGACCGAGGGCGCCGACGAGGAGGGCGCGGAGATGATGAACGACACCCCGAAGCTGGTCGTGTCGAACACGCTCGACTCCGTCGACGCCTGGCAGAACTCCACCCTGCTGCCCGGCGACCCCACCAAGACGCTGGACGCGCTGAAGGAGCAGCCCGGCAAGAACCTCAACATCGTCGGCAGCGTCACCCTGGTCCGCGCGCTGTTGCGGGCGCGCGTCCTGGACGAGCTGCACCTGCTGGTCCACCCGATCGCGGTCGGCCACGGTCTGCGCCTCTTCGACGAGGGCGAGACCGTGCCGCTGGAGCTGGTGTCGACCACCACCTTCACCACCGGCGTCCTGCACAGCGTCTACGCCCCCGCCAAGGGCTGACGACAGAGCGGACGACAGAGCGGGCGTGTCCGGCGAACTGCCGCCGGACACGGGTGGGCGCGTAAGCCGTGCCGGGATCAGTGGGCTTCGGCGACCGAGACCGGTTCGACGACGACTTCGTCGGCCGGGCGGTGTGGTGGGACGCGGATCAGGCTGGCCGCGGCCAGCAGGGTAAGGAGGGCCGCCATCACCCAGACGTAGCGGACGCCGAAGGACTCGACCACCTGACCGGCGAGCGAGGCGCCCACCGCCGCACCGACCATGGCGCCGCTGTTCATCCAGCCGAAGATCTCGGTCCGGACCGAATCGGGCGTCATCGCTCCGAGGCGCTCGTACATCGCGCCGACGGTCGGCGCGAGTACGCATCCGGCGAGCAACAGGGCGATGCCGAGGGTGATCGGTGAGTGAGTGGCGAAGACGCACACGACCATGCCGACCGACATCAGGGAGGCCCGGCGCCAGGCGTACGAGTCGCGCCGGCCCGGCAGCGCGCCCATCACCAGACCACCGATCAGGCTGCCGAGGGCCCAGACGGTCTCGAGCACGCCGGCGATCAACCGGTTCCCGTGATCGTCCGCGTAGGCGACGATGCCGAGCGATACGGCCGAGAACGCCGTCACGGCCAACGCGAACGACAGGATCAGCGGCAACCGGTGCTGGTGCCAGAGCAACTGACGCGCCGTGAGCCGCCGGCCGTGCGAGGCGTCGTCGTGCGGCAGCGGTGGCGGCTGGCGCAGGCCGAACCACCAGATCGAGACGCCCGCCAGCGCCGCGGCCGCCAGCACGCCGGCCCGTGGACTGGCGAAGCTGACGATCAGCGCGCCCAGCATCGGACCGACCGAGAACAGCACCTCCTGCGCGGTGGCGTCGAGCGCGTACACCGTGCGGAGCCGGGGGCCGTCGACGATCCGCGGCCACGCGGCCCGCATGGTCGCCGTCACCGGGGACACCACCGCGCCGGCGAGCGCGGAGACGACCGGCATCCAGCGGTACGCCTCGTCGGGCAGCAGGGCGAGGACCGCCATCGCGACACCCCAGGCCATCCCGGTACCGATGACGACCCAGCGCGCACCGCGTCGATCGGCCAGCCGGGACCAGACCGGACCACCGACCGCCATGCCGACCGAGTACGCGCCGGCCACGACGCCCGCCCAACCGAAGTTGCCGGCCGCGTCCTTGGCGAGGAAGGACACCGGGACCATCGCCGCCATCACCGGGAGCCGGGCGAGCAGGGCCGAGGCCAGCAGGGCGACCACTCCTCGGGTCCGCCAGAGCGCGCGATATGCCGACAGGTCCATGCATCGCATTCTGTCCTGACATTCCGAACCCCCGCCTCCGGATTTCTCCCTAGTCGCTCACCTTCGTCGCCCTAGGCGATGGCGTGAGGTTATGCGAACATATGTTCGTGTCCCAAATCGGCGCGGCGACGATCCTCCATGCCGACCTGGACGCGTTCTACGCGTCGGTCGAGCAGCGGGACGACCCGAGCCTGCGTGGACGCCCCGTGATCGTCGGCGGCGGTGTCGTCCTCGCCTGCAGCTACGAGGCCAAGGCGCTCGGCGTCCGGACCGCGATGGGTGGCCGGCAGGCGTTGCAGCGGTGCCCACAGGCGATCGTCGTACCGCCGCGGATGTCCGCGTACTCGGAGGCGAGCAAGGCGGTCTTCGCGGTGTTCAAGGACACCACGCCGTTGGTGGAGGGGCTGTCGATCGACGAGGCGTTCCTGGACGTCGCCGGGTTGCGCCGGATCGCCGGTGAGCCGGTGGACATCGCGCGTCGGTTGCGAGCCGAGGTCCTGGCGAGGGTCGGGCTGCCGATCACGGTCGGGGTAGCGCGGACGAAGTTCCTCGCGAAGGTGGCCAGCGGCGTCGCGAAACCCGACGGGCTGCTGGTGGTCCCGCCGGACCAGGAGCTCGAGTTCCTGCATCCCCTGGCCGTCGAGCGGTTGTGGGGAGTCGGCGAGGTGACCGCGGAGAAGCTGCGCAGCCGCGGACTGTCCAGGGTGGGCGACGTCGCCAAGCTGCCCGAGGCGGCGTTGATCTCGATGCTCGGCCGCGCCTCGGGCCGGCATCTGCACGCGCTCGCGCACAACCGCGATCCCCGGCCGATCGAGGTGGGCCGTCGGCGCCGTTCGATCGGATCCCAGCGCGCCCTCGGCCGATCACCCAAGTCCGCCGAGACCCTGGACGCGATCCTGGCCGGCCTGGTGGACCGCGTGACCCGGCGGATGCGGACGGCGGGCCGCGCCGGGCGTACCGTCACGCTGCGGCTCCGCTTCGACGACTTCACCCGCGCGACCCGGTCCCATACGTTGCCCCAGGCAACAGGTCAGACCCGCGCCATCCTGGTCACCGCCCGGGCCCTGATGACCGAGGCCCGGCCGCTGATCGAGAAACAGGGCATCACCCTGGTCGGCATCTCGGTCGGCAACCTGGAGAACGAGTCCACCGTCCAGCTGGCCCTCCCGTTCGACAAGGCGAGCAACGACGAACTGGACAGCGCCCTCGACGACGTCCGCGACAAGTTCGGCACCAACGCGGTGACCCGGGGCATCCTCCTCGGCCGCGACCAGGGCCTCGCCGTACCGATGCTCCCGGACTGATCCGGGTGTTCCGCCTCGGGGTGTCGTTCAGTAGCGAAGGGCTCGATCGACGGCTTCCAGGACGCGGTCGACGTCGGGGAGATAGTGCGCCTCGATGTCCGCCGGTGGGAACGGCGTGTCGAAGGCCGAGACCCGCAGAACCGGGGCTTGGAGCGAGTAGAAGCAGTGCTCCATGACCGTCGCGGCGATCTCGCTGCCGACGCTGGTGAATCCGGGTGCTTCCTGCGCGTAGACCATCCGGCCGGTCCGGCGTACGGATTCCAGGAGTGGGCCGTAGTCCACCGGCGACAGCGAACGAATGTCGATCACCTCGCAGGTCGTGCCCTCGGCCTCGGCCACCGCTGCCGCGTCGAGCAGCGTGGTCACCATCGCGCCGTGGCCGGCGAGGGTGACGTCGCTCCCGGGACGGGCGATCCGGCTCGCATGCAACGGGCCGGCGGGAACGGAGGTGTCGACGTCGCCCTTGGGCCAGTACCTGCTCTTGGGTTCGAGGAAGACGACCGGGTCGGGAGAGGCGATCGCGTCCTGGATCATCCAGTAGGCGTCGTTCGGGGTGGCGGGGCTGACCACCCGCAGGCCGGGCGTGTGCGCGAAGTACGTCTCGGGGCTCTCCTGGTGGTGCTCGATCGACCTGATGTGGCCGCCGTAGGGGATGCGGATCACCACGGGCAAGGGGGTGTTGCCGCCCAGCCGGTAGGTGAGCTTCGCCAGTTGCGAGGTGATCTGGTCGAAGGCCGGGTAGACGAAGCCGTCGAACTGGATCTCCACCACCGGCCGGAATCCGCCGAGCGCGAGGCCGATCGCGGTGCCGACGATGCCGGACTCCGCGAGCGGGGTGTCCAGGACGCGATCCTCACCGAACTCGGCCTGCAGTCCCTCGGTGACCCGGAACACTCCGCCCAGCTTGCCGATGTCCTCGCCCATCAGCAGCACGCGGCTGTCTTCCGTCATCGCCCGGCGCAGCCCCTCGTTCAACGCCCGGCCCATCGGCATGTTCCGGGTCACGACAGGTTCTCCTCGAACGAGCTCTCGTACTCTGCCAGCCATCGCCGCTGCTCTTCCAGGGCCTCTTCGACCTGGCTGTAGACGTTGCGGAACAGGTCGTCGGGGCCGAGCGAGCCGAGAGCCGCGGTGCGTACCCGGACGTCGTCGGCGGCCTCCGCGGCCTCTTCGTCGACTGCGGCGAAGTACTCGTCGCCGGCACCTCGATCCCTGAGATACGCGCGCATCCGGACGATCGGATCGCGGTGCGCCCAGCCCGCCTCCTCGTCCCGGCTGCGGTACTTGGTGGGGTCGTCGCTGGTGGTGTGGGGCGCGAGCCGGTAGGTGACCGCCTCGATCGCCTGCGGGCCTTCGCCGGCCCGGGCCCGATCGAGAGCGACTCGCGAGACCGCGTAGCTGGCCAGCACGTCGTTGCCGTCGACCTGGACACTGGGGATGCCGTACCCCGCGGAACGCTGGTAGAGCGGGACCGGTGACTGGGTCGACACCGGCACCGAGATCGCCCACTGGTTGTTCTGCAGGAAGAACACCACCGGTGCGCGGTAACTCGCGGCGAACACCATCGCCTCGTGTACGTCGCCCTGGCTCGACGCCCCGTCGCCGTAGTACACGATCACGGCCTCGTCGCGGTCGGGATCGCCGCTGCCGCACTTCGCATCGAAGCGCAGACCCATCGCCCGCCCGGTCGCGTGCAGGGTCTGCGCGCCCAGCACCAGCGTGTAGATGTGCGTGTTGCCGTTCTTGGGATCGGTCGGGTCCCAGCCGGCGTGGCTCAGGCCTCGCATCTGCTTCAGGATGTCGACCGGGTCGACTCCACGGACGCGGGCCACCGCGTGCTCGCGGTACGACGGGAAGAGGTGATCCTGCGCCCGAGCGGCGCGCGCCGAACCCACCTGAGCCGCCTCCTGCCCCTGCGCCGACGGCCACAGAGCGAGCTGGCCCTGTCGCTGCAGGTTCGTGGCCTGCTCGTCGATCGCCCGGATCACGGCCATGTCCCGATGCAGAGTTTGCAGGTCGTCGTCGTCGAGGGACTTGATCGCGTCCAGGTACGGCTCTGCCGCGGGGGTCGGCGCCCACGTGCCGTCCGCATCGAGGAAACGGACGATCGCCGTGTCGTCGTAGATGTCCCGTGTGCCCGCCGTCATGCCGCTGCGAGGGTTCCTGCGCTCATGGCGCGACCGTATCGCGCCGCATCCGGCAGCCCGCGCCACCACCCGAAGGGTGATACGCCACCACGGATGTCGCATCGGACGGCGTCGGCTCCACCGCCTTCGCCCCGGGCTGCGCTTCAGGCTTCCGGGTCCTGGCGGCTGCGGTAGGTGAGGAGGCCTTCGATACCGCGGAGGAAGGTCTCGCTGATCGGCTTGGGGTCGGTGAGGCAGCCGGCAGCCATCGCGCCGTCGCGGAGCAGGACGAAGTGGCGGGCGGCCGGCTCGGGGTCGATCTTCCCGGTGGCGGTGAAGAGCTCGGTGAGGGTCTCCAGGAACCACTGGCGGTGCTTGAGGATCGCCTGGTGGACCGGGTGCTCGGGGTCCGGGTACTCGGCGGCGGCGTTGAGGAAGGCGCAGCCCCGGAAGCCGGCCGTCTGGATGTCGTCGGCGATGGAGCGAGCGACCTTGCGGATGACGTCGTCGGGGCTCGCGCCCTCCGCGCGGACGGCTTCCACCTGGGTCCGGATCGCCTCGTCGGCCTGGGTCAGGTAGCCGACGATCAGGTCGTCCTTGCTCGGGAAATGCCGGTAGAGCGTGGACCGCGTGACCTTCGCCTCGTCGATGACGCGATCGACGCCGACGGCGTGCAGGCCCTCGGCGTAGAAGAGGCCGGTGGCCGTATTGAGCAGGCGGTAGCGCGCTTCCGACATCCGCTTCTTCTCCGATCTCTGGCGGTCGATGACGAGCTTAGCAGACAGAACGATCGGTCTTGACAACGGCGGACACCGTCCGGCAAGCTCACAGCCGTACCGATCGTTCTGTCTACCACCGAATCCGTCGGTACTCCGATCGAGAGAAGGAGCTATGTCCAGTTCATCCGAAACCCTCCAGGCCGGCCCGGTGACCAATGCCGCCGGCACCACCCAGGCCCTGCGCACGCTGTACTACGTCCGCTTCGGATTCGCCCTCGTCTGGGCGGTCCTGGTGATGGCGATCGCCAAGATGATCACCCCGGGGGCTGCTGTCCTGCTGGTGATCTACCCGCTCTTCGACGTCGCCGCGGCCGTCGTCGACTTCCGTACCTCGGGCGCGTCCCGACCGAAGGCGCCGCTGTTCGTGAACATGGGGCTGAGTCTGCTCACCACGATCGGCCTGGCCATCGCGGCCACGTCCGGTATCCCCAGCGTGCTGCGGGTGTGGGGCGCCTGGGCGATCACGGCGGGCATCGTCCAGCTGGTCGTCGCGATCCTGCGCCATCGGCTCGGTGGCCAGTGGCCGATGATCCTCAGCGGCGGACTCTCGGTCCTCGCGGGCGGCAGCTTCATCGTGATGGCGGGCGGGGCGGACCCCTCCCTCACCTCGGTCGCCGGCTACGCGATCCTCGGTGGCATCTTCTTCCTGCTCTCCGCGATCCGGCTGCACCAGCTGGCCAAGAAAGCGAAGTGACATGACCGACATCCACCAGGAATCGACCTTCGACGTCGTGATCATCGGCGCCGGCCCGGTCGGTGAGAACGTCGCCGACCGGGCGGTCCAGGGCGGCCTGAGCGCGGCGATCGTGGAACGCGAACTCGTCGGCGGCGAGTGCTCGTACTGGGCCTGCATGCCCACCAAGGCCCTGCTGCGCGACGCCGCCGCGATCCGCGCCGCTCGCGCGTTGCCGGCCGCCGGACAAGCCGTCATCGGTGAGCTGGACCCGGCCGCGGTGCTGGCCCGGCGGGACCGCTTCACCTCCAACTGGGACGATTCCGGCCAGGTCGACTGGCTCGACCAGGCCGGGATCACCTTGGTTCGCGGACACGGCCGCATCACCGGGACCCGTACCGTCACCGTCACTCACCCGGACGGCGCGACCACGTCGGTACGAGCACGCCATGCGGTCGTGATCGCCACCGGCAGCAGCGCGCACCTGCCACCCGTACCGGGCCTGGCGGACGTGGCGCCGTGGACGAGCAGGGAAGCGGCCGCCGTCAAGGAGGTCCCGCAGCGGTTGGCGATCATCGGCGGTGGGGTCGTCGGATCCGAGATGGCGACCGCGTTCAGCGCACTCGGTTCGCGGGTGACACTCGTTTCCCAGACGAGGCTGCTGCCCGGTGTGGAGCCCTTCGCCAGTGAGCATGTCGCCACCGCTCTCCGAACGGCAGGGGTCTCGCTTCACCTGGGCGTCGACGCCACCGGGGCCCGGCGGGACGACTCCGGCACGGTGCACCTCACCCTCTCCGACGGGACCGCGGTCGAAGCCGACGAGGTGCTCGTCGCCACCGGACGTACTCCCAACACCAAGGACCTCGGCCTGGATCACCTCGGCCTCACCCCCGGCGACTGGCTGGCCGTCGACGACGCGCTCGCCGTCCTCGACGACACCGGCAGGCCGATCGACGGCGGCTGGCTGTATGCCGCGGGCGACGTGACCAAGCGGGCCCTGCTGACCCATCACGGCAAGTACCAGGCCCGCGCCCTGGGCGACGCGCTCGCCGCACGGGCTCGCGGCGAGAACCCAGACCTCGGTACCTGGGGGCGTCACGCGGTCACCGCCGACGAGAGCGCCGTGACCCAGGTGATCTTCACCGATCCCGAGGTCGCCGCCGTCGGTCTGTCCGCCGAAGCCGCGATCGCCGCCGGCCGGAAGGTCCGGGTCGTCGACCACGATCTCGGTGCGGTCGCCGGCGCCGCGTTGCACGCCGATGACTACCGCGGGCAGGCGCGGATGGTCATCGACGACAACAGCAACACCCTGATCGGCTTCACCGCGGTCGGGCCCGACGTTTCCGAACTCCTGCACGCGGCCACCGTCGCCATCACCGGCGAGGTTCCGCTGGACCGGCTCTGGCACGCCGTCCCGGCCTACCCGACCATCAGCGAGATCTGGCTCCGTCTCCTCGAAACCGACGGCCGTGACCGCTAGAACCCCACCACAGAAGGAGAAACGACATGACCGAACCTCTGTACACCACCGTCGCCACCTCGACCGGGAACGGCCGCGCCGGCGGACGCGCCGTCAGCGACGACGGCCTGATCGACGTCACGCTCGCGGTCCCGCGGGAGCTCGGCGGGCCAGGTGGAGCGACCAATCCGGAGCAGCTCTTCGCCGCCGGTTGGGCGTCGTGCTTCCACTCGGCGCTGAAGGCGGTCGCCGCGGCCCGGAAGATCACCGTCACCGATTCGGTCGTCGATGCCGAGGTCAGCCTGCATCCCACGGACCAGGGCGGCTTCAGCCTCGCCGCCGCGCTGCACGTGGAGGTGGGCGGCATCGACCAGGCCACGGCCGATTCCCTCGTCGAGGCGGCGCACGCGATCTGCCCTTACTCCAACGCGACCCGCGGCAACATCCCCGTCACCATCGACGCCACGGTCGCCTCAGCTGTCGCGTGATGGTCAGGGGTTCCGGTCGTAGAGGCGGCCGGCGTACCAGGTGAGGGCTGCTTGGAGTTCGGTGAGTTGGCGGGTTCGCCGGGTCTGGGCGCGCTCGTGGCCGATCGGGTAGATGCGGGCGCCGCCGTGGTGGCGGCGGGCTGAGGCCGGGAGGTCGGCGGGGCCTTCGAACCACACGACGAGCCAGGGTCGGGTCTGGTCGCCGGTGATGCGGATTCGGGCGACCGAGGACCACGGCGCCGTACCGGAGCGGGAGCCACGGTGGACCGTGAGGCCGGTGTGGGCGACGCGGAGGCGGACCCTTCGCCGAAGGACCAGGCGGGTGCGGGTGATCGTGTACCACCAGGCGACGAAGCACGGCACCAACCAAGCCAGAGCGAGCAGCGGCTGGTTGGCCTCGGAGGCGTACTGCGAGTTCAGGCCGCAGAGCAGGGCGAATGCGAGGGCGATGACCGCGATGATCGCCGGCCGGGTGCGGGTGGTGCCGAAGGTCGTACCGGGTGCCGCGTCCGTGATGCGTTGAAGGGCCGGCGGTTGGTGGGGATTCGTGGGTCCCGACGGCAGGTGCTGCGGCGGTGGTGGCGCTTGAAGGTGGGCGGGGAGAGGCTGCGGCCGGTGCTCGACCTTCGTCGGCGGTACCGGGTGGGGGGCCAGCAGGGTGTTGGCGGCCGGCATCCCGGTCGGGTCCACCGGGCCGAGCGTGTCGAGGATCTGTTGCGGGGTCGGGCGGGCGTCGGGCCGGATGGTCAGGCAGCGGCGGGTCAGGTCTTCCAGGCCGTCCGGCAACGCGGGGATGGTCGGCTGTTCGTGGACGACGCGATGGACCAGGGCGCCGACCGGACCGGTGCCGAACGGGCCGCGTCCCGTCGCCGCGAAGGCGAGGACCGCGCCCAGGGAGAACAGGTCGGACGCCGGACCGACGGTGCCGCCGGTGATCTGCTCGGGCGAGAGGTACCCCGGGGTCCCGATGATGTTGCCGGTCGCGGTCAGGCTGACATCTTCGAGGGCGCGGGCGATCCCGAAGTCGATCACCCGCGGACCGTTGTCGGTGAGCAGGATGTTCGACGGTTTCAGGTCACGGTGGACCAGGCCGCACCGGTGGATCGCGAGCAGCGCCTCGGCGAGCCCGGCCACGACGTACCGCAGGCCGGCGCGTTCCAGCGGACCGTGCTCGTCGACGGCCTGTTGCAGGGTCGGCCCGGGCAGGTACTCGGTCGCCAGCCACGGGCGATCGGCGGCCGGATCCGCGTCGACCACGGCCGCGGTGAACGCGCCGCTGACCTTCCGCGCGTGCTCGATCTCCCGGGCGAACCGGGCCCGGAACCGGTCGTCACCGGCCAGCTCGTCCCGGACCACCTTGACCGCGACCAGCCGGCCACCCGGCGACTTCGCCAGGTACACGGCCCCCATCGCACCGCGGCCGAGCCGGGAACGCACGACGAACGGGCCGATCGTCGCCGAATCCTCGTGCTGCACCTGCGCTCCTCCTCGGCCGCGACCGAGGCCACACGGTACCGACGGGTGGGGTCCTGCGGAGGGTCCGGGTCAGCGGCGCTGGACGGCTTCCTCGGCCACCTCGACCAGTTCGCGGTCGGTGGCCTCGGTCTCGGCGTCGTGGGCCGGCTCCAGCCGGTCGTGCGCGATCAGCGACTGGATCGCCCGCAGCACGGCGCTGGCGGCCGCGCCCCAGGTGGAGACGTAGGAGAACTGCCACCACCACAACGCCTCGATGACGCGGCCGGACTGGTAGTGGGCCAGGCCGTGGACCAGGTCGGTGGCGATCGCGGTGAGGTCGTCGGAGAGCCGGTTGACGGTGATCTCCGGCGGCGCGGCGTACGGGTCGAAGACCTCGGCGTACTCGTCCAGGCCCTCGAACAGCACGGCCAGCCGGTCCCGCATCGCGTCCAGGTCCGGATCCGGACCCGCGTCGCTCTCGAACCGCTCCTCGGGCACGAAGTCCTCGAAGGCGCCGAGCCGGCCGCCCGCGAGCAGCAGCTGGCTCACCTCGAGCAGCAGGTACGGCAGTGAGGCGAGCCCCTCGTCGACGCCGTCCTCGTCGGGTTGCGCGGCGATGTCGCGGACCGAGATCAGGAAGCTCTGCACCTGGTCGGCGATCTGTTCGGCGAACTCCGTCAGGTCTTCGTTGTCGGTGTCCAGCGCACGGTCCGCAATATCGGTGAAATCAGTCATCGATCGATCGTCGCCCTTCAAACGCCCGTCCGAGTGTGACCTCGTCGGCATACTCGAGGTCTCCGCCTACAGGTAGTCCACTGGCCAAACGAGTGACACGCAACCCCATGGGCCGCAGCAACCGGCTCAGGTAGGTCGCGGTCGCCTCGCCTTCCAGGTTCGGGTCGGTGGCGAGGATGATCTCGGTCACCTCGCCGCTGGCCAGCCGTTGCATCAGCTCGCGGATCCGCAGTTCGTCCGGCCCGATCCCCTCGATCGGCGAGATCGCGCCGCCGAGGACGTGGTACCGGCCGCGGAACTCGCGGGTCCGCTCGATCGCGACCACGTCCTTGGCCTCCTCGACCACGCAGATCAGCGCGAGGTCACGGCGCGGGTCACGGCAGATCCGGCACTGCGTCTCCTCCGCGACGTTGCCGCAGATCTCGCAGAACTTGACCTTCTCCTTGACCTGGATCAGCACGTGGGCGAGTCGCCGGACGTCCGCCTCGTCGGCGGCCAGCAGATGGAACGCGATGCGTTGTGCGGACTTCGGGCCGACGCCGGGGAGCCGGCCGAGTTCGTCGATGAGGTCCTGGACGGCCCCTTCGTACACGTCAGCCCGGGTTCTGACCGGATGGACCGGCCGGGCCGCCGGGCAGGGTGAACCCGATGCCGCCGTTGCCGGGGGCGTCGTCGGCCGGGCCACCGAGCCCGGGCAGACCGCCGCCGAGACCACCGGCCAGCGGGCCCATCGCGCGGGTCGCGACCTCCGTGGCGTTCTCGGAGGCGTCGCGGACCGCGGCCACGATCAGGTCGGCCAGCGTCTCGGTGTCGTCCGGGTCGACCGCCTGCGGGTTGATGGTCAGGCTGAGCAGCTCGCCCGTCCCGGAGACCAGCGCGGTCACCAGCCCACCGCCCGCGGTGCCCTCGACCTCCTGGTTCTCCAGGTTGGCCTGCGCCTCCATCAGCTGGTTCTGCATGGCCTGTGCCTGCGCGAGCAGGTCGGACATGTCGAAGCCGCCAGCACCACCCTGTGCCCCGCCACCGTCGAACACCGCGATCTCCCGTCGGACTGCTTCCGCTTGCCCCGAGCCTAGCCGGTCCGCCCGACAACCCCAGCGGGAGGCTTCGGGCCGGCGGAAACCGATTGGTGTCCACGTGAGTTCTCCACAGGGTGTGCACCTAGTTATCCACAGGCTGTGGAAGACCTGTGTACTTTCAGCGTGGTCCCAGCGGCCGCAAAAGCTCCACAGATACGGCCCGAACGCTGTGGACGACAGCGTTCGAGCCGTCGGGTGGAGCCTGGTTCAGCCCTGCCAGCTCGGCTGATCCGCCTGCTCGCGGACGGTGACGTTGAGCCGGTTGAAGAGGTTGACGGTGCCGATCAGCAGGATGATCGCGGCCCGCTGCGGCTCGTCGTAGTACTCGGACACCTCGGCCCAGAGCGCGTCCGGGACGGCCTCGTCGTTGCGGTCGGCGAGCCGGGTCAGGTCCTCCGTGAGAGCGAGCGCGGCGCGTTCGGCCGGGGTGAAGTAGGGGGCGTGCCGCCAGGTGGCGACCACGGCCAGGCGTTGGTCGGTCTCACCCGCCCGCCGCGCCTGCTCGGCGTGGCTCTGCGCGCAGGCGGTACAGCCGTTGAGCTGGCTGGCCCGCAGACCGATCAGCTCCAGCGTGGTCCCCGGTACGCCGGCGGAGTTGGAGGCCTTGAGCAAGTACTGGATGCCCTGCATCCCGTCCGGCAGGAGGAAGGCGGGGTTCTTCATGCGCAACTGCATCAGGTGGTCCTCTCGGAGAGGTCGGGCGCCGGGTGGTGTCACATCGGCGCGGTTTTCGGGGTCAGTGCTGTGACCCCACCCGACGGAGGAACGTGACCGATGGACGAAAGAGATTTCCTGGCCGCCCGGTTCGAGGACCATCGGCTCCGGCTGCGCGCGGTGGCGTACCGGATGCTCGGTTCGCAGGCCGAGGCGGACGATGCCGTCCAGGAGACGTGGTTGCGGCTGAACCGGTCCGACCCCGGCACCGTCGACAACCTCGGCGGCTGGCTCACGACCGTCGTCGGCCGCGTCTGCCTGAACATGCTGCGAACCCGGACCCGGCGCCGGGAGGAGTCGCTCGAGGTGGTGGGGCCCGCAGAGGTCGGTGGCGTGCAGGATCCGGAGCAGGAGGCGTTGCTGGCCGACTCGGTGGGCGTGGCGCTGCTGGTGGTTCTGGAGACGCTGACACCGGCCGAGCGACTCGCGTTCGTGCTGCACGACCTGTTCTCGGTGCCGTTCGAGGAGATCGCGCCGATCGTCGGGCGGAACCAGCTCGCGACCCGGCAGCTGGCGAGCCGGGCGCGTCGGCGGGTTCGGGGTGCGGTGGATTCTTCGGTGGATGCGGCCGGGTCGCTGTCAGCGGAGGAGCCGTTGCCGACGGGTGGGGTGGATGCGGCGATCGAGTTGATCCGGCAGCGGGAGGTCGTCGAGGCGTTCCTCGCCGCGGCGCGCGGTGGGGATCTCGAAGCGCTGGTCGCGGTGCTGGATCCCGAGGTGGTCGTGCGGACCGACGGTGGCCCCTGGGCGGGACGGGAGCTCCGCGGGGTACGGGTTGTTGCCGACGGGGCGGCGACGTTTGTTCAGGTGGCCGAGCTGACGCGGGTCGCGCTGGTCGACGGCGCACTGGGGGTCGCTGCGGGCCAGGGTGGGACGATCGGATCCGTGGCGGTCTTCACGTTCGCCGCGGACAGGATCGTTGCCCTGGACATCATTTCTGCGGCGGAACGCCTTACTGGGTTGGAGATTGTGCTGCTCGACCGCTGAGGGCGCTGCCTCAGTTGGAGTCTTCGGTGATGAGCTGGGCGCCGAGCGCCTCGCGGAGGAGGTCGGTGTGCGTGAGGTTGTCCTCTTCGAGCACCATGTCGTCGTCGCCGATGACCTCGGCTTCCTCTTCTGGCGTCATCGGAGCCTCGGGGGCCGGACGCTCGGCGGTCAGGCGCGCGCGCTCGGCCTGCTCCGCCGCGACCGCGGCCTCGGCCGCCCGCCACTTGCTCGCCACCTGGTCGCCGGACGACGTCGGCCCGTTGGACGGTTTCGATCCGTCGGTGGATCGATTCGTGGTGCCGCCTGCGGGGGTCGGTGCTCCGGTACTCGCGGGGTTGGCGGTCGTGTTCGCAAGGTCGGGGGTGGCGGCGTTCGACTGCGCGGCTTGGGTGGAGGGCTGAGCTTCGGTGGGCTGGCTGGGCGTCGAGGGCACGGATCCAGCTGATGGGGAGGCAGCCGAGGCGCCGGAGGGCTGTGGGCCAGCAGGCTGTCCGCCGGGCGAGGAGGACGGTGCGCCGGCGGACGCGGACTGGTCGCTTGCTGGGCTGGATGCAGCGGAAGCGTCCTGGCCACCGGAGTCGTTCGTTGCCGCGTGGTTCGCACCCGGGCCGCCTGCATCGGCGGCTGACTCTGCTTCGGCCGACGGGGTCGCGGTGCTTGAGCTGCTTGAGCTGCCCGAGTTGCGTTGCTGATCCCCCGCGTCGCTTGTCGCGGGGGTCGCGGCGGGTGGCTGTGCTGGGCTGCCCGCGTGGGCGGCGGGGCCGGAGGTTGGCTCGTTGCCGGTGGGGCCTGGGGCCGGCTGGTCGGGGGCCGGCTGGTTAGGGCCTGGCTGGGACGACGGGGCGTCGGTGGGCTGGTCCCAGGAGGAGTTCTGGCGGGGTGGTTGGTCCCAGCTGGAGTTGCTGGGGCCGCCGCGTGGTGCCTGGGGTGGGGTGGAGCCGCCGCCTCCGCCGCCGCCCGCGCCCGGGTCGGTGGAGGGGTCGACGACTGCTTCGACCCGGCGGTTGAGGCCGATGGTGTCGATCAGGGCCTGGCGGAGGATCTCGTCGCTGCCGGAGCGGGCGAAGCTCTCGCGGGCGCCGGCGTTGACCAGGCCGAGGGTGAGGGTCTGGTCGTCGATGGCGATGACCTGGGCGTTCTGGCTGAGCATGATCCAGGCGAAGCGGCGCTTCGTCTTGACCGCCTCCAGCACCTCCGGCCAGAGCCGCCGGACGTCGGCCAGCCCGACGGAGCCGGACGATGGCGGAGCAGCCTGCGCCGGAGCCACCGAAGCCGCCGCCGGGCTCGCAACCTGAGCGCCACCCTGGGTACCACCCTGCTGCGGGCTGCCCCAGTCGCTCCCTCCACCCGACGAGCCCGCGCCCGACCGACCCGCGCCGGACTGCTGGCTCGCGCCGGATGCCGCGGCGGCAGGCGAAGGCGCTCCCGCGGTCTGGGCGGAGCCGTCGGGGGGCGAGAACGCTGCCTGCCCGGCGCCCGCGGTGCTCCCGGAAGATGTCGTGGCACCACCGCCCGGCTGTGCCGAGACCGGCGGGGCCGTCGCAGCCTGCGCCGCGCCGTGCTCGGCGCCCGGGTGCGCCGTACCGGCTTGGTCGGCACCCGCTTGCCCAGCTCCTGCTTGTCTCGCCGGGGCTGCGCCGGTACCCGCAGGCGCTGGCTCGGCCGCGCCCCCCGAGGTGGGGAGGGTGCCGGGGGTGATGGTGAGGCGGCGTTCCATCCGGTCGAGGCGGGCTTGGATGCCGTTGGTGGAGTCGTCGGCTCCGGGGAGCAGGACCTTGGCGCAGATGAGCTCGAGCTGAAGGCGAGGAGCGGTCGCGCCGCGCATCTCCAGCAGCCCGGCGGCGACGATGTCGGCGGCTCGGGTGAGCTCGGCGGCGCCGATGCCGGCGGCCTGGGTCTGCAGGCGCTCGCCCTGGTCCTCGGCGGCTTCGATCAGGCCGGAGGTGACCGCGTTCGGGACGGCGGAGAGGATGACCAGGTCGCGGAGCCGGCGGAGCAGGTCCTCGGCGAAGCGCTTCGGGTCCTGGCCGGTCTCGATCACCTTTTCGATCGTCTCGAAGACCGCGCGGCTGTCGTGCGCGGCGAACCCGTCCACGCAGGCGTCGAGCAGCGAGTCCGGGGTGAACCCGAGCAGGTCGACGGCCAGCTCGTACGTCACGCCCTCCGGGCCCGCGCCGCCGATCAACTGGTCGAGCACGCTGAGCGAGTCCCGGACCGACCCGGCGCCGGCGCGGACCACCAGCGGCAGCGCGGCCGGGGCGATCGCGACGCCCTCCGCCTCGCACAGGGTGGCCATGTAGTCGCCGAGCAGCTTCGGCGGGACCAGGCGGAACGGGTAGTGATGGGTGCGGGACCGGATCGTCCCGATCACCTTGTCCGGCTCGGTGGTCGCGAAGATGAACTTGAGGTGCGGCGGTGGCTCCTCGACCAGCTTGAGCAGGGCGTTGAAGCCCTGCGTGGTCACCATGTGCGCCTCGTCGATGATGTAGATCTTGTACCGGCTCTCCACCGGTGCGAAGAAGGCGCGTTCACGCAGGTCGCGGGCGTCGTCGACACCGCCGTGCGAGGCCGCGTCGATCTCGATCACGTCGATGCTGCCGGGACCGCCGCGGGCCAGGTCGGTACACGACTTGCAGACGCCGCAGGGCTCCGGGGTCGGGCCCTTCTCGCAGTTGATCGCGCGGGCCAGGATCCGGGCGCTGGTGGTCTTGCCGCAGCCGCGTGGACCGGAGAACAGATAGGCGTGGTTGACCCTGTTGTTGCTCAGCGCGTTCCGCAGCGGAGCGGTGACGTGGTCCTGCCCGATGACCTCGGCGAAGGTCTCCGGGCGATACCGGCGGTACAGCGCAAGGGGTGCTTCCACGACGGCCACCCTAGCGTTGCGCCCCGACAAAACCTCAGCCCAGTACGGCCGGTCTCAGCCGAGCCGCCCGGCTTCCTCGTCGAGCAGGCCGAGCAGGTAGTTCCCGTACCCGGACTTGGCCAGCGCGTCGGCGCGGCTCTGCAGCCCGGCGTCGTCGATGAACCCGCGGCGCCAGGCGATCTCCTCCGGGCAGCCGATCTTCTGGCCCTGCCGCATCTCCACCGCGCGGACGAACTCGCCCGCCGCCATCAGCGAGTCGAAGGTCCCGGTGTCCAGCCAGGCGGTCCCGCGCGGCAGCACCTCGACCTGCAGCCGCTTGGCGTCCAGGTACACCTCGTTGACCGAGGAGATCTCCAGCTCGCCGCGGGCCGACGGCTTGATCTCCTTGGCGATCTCGACCACGTCGCTGGAGTAGAAGTACAGGCCCGGCACCGCATAGTTGCTCTTCGGCTGCTTCGGCTTCTCCTCGATGCTCAGCGCCCGGCCCTCGGCGTCGAACTCGACCACGCCGTACGCCGTCGGGTCGGCCACCCGGTACGCGAACACGACGCCGCCGTCGACCTCGTTGAACGTCTGCAGGTGGACGCCGAGACCGGGGCCGTAGAAGATGTTGTCGCCGAGGGCGAGGGCGACCGGCTCGTCAGCGATGAACGACTCCCCGATCAGGAACGCCTGGGCGAGTCCGTCCGGGCTCGGCTGGACCGCGTACGAGATGTCCATCCCGAACTGCGACCCGTCGCCCAGCAACCGCTGGAACTGCGGCGCGTCGTCCGGGGTGGTGATGACCAGCACCTCGCGGATGTTCGCCAGCATCAACGTGGACAGCGGGTAGTAGATCATCGGCTTGTCGTACACCGGCAGCAGTTGCTTGCTCGCTGCCATCGTGAGCGGGTGCAAACGCGTGCCGGAGCCGCCGGCCAGGATGATCCCTCGCATGCGACCGCACTGTACCGAGGATCCCGGGCCATGCCACATCGGCGACTGGTTCACTCCAGGCGGTAGTCGGCGAAGCGGGTGCGGAGGTCCTTCTTGGAGAACTTGCCGACCGACGTCTTCGGGACCTCTTCGATGAACTCGACCGCGTCCGGCAGCCAGAACTTGGCCACCAACGGCTCCAGGTACGCGAGGATCTCCTCGCCCGTCACGGTCTCGCCCTCCTGCAGGACCACGCAGGCCAGCGGACGCTCGTCCCACTTGGGATGCGGTACGCCGATCACGGCGGCCTCCTTGACCGACGGGTGGGCCATCAGCAGGTTCTCCAGTTCCACCGAGCTGATCCACTCGCCACCGGACTTCACCAGGTCCTTCGTCCGGTCCACGAGCCGCACGGACCCGTACTGGTCGATGGCGGCCACGTCGCCCGTCTTCATCCAGCCGTCGTCGGTGTTCAGCGTGACGCCCTCGTCGGGACGGTAGTACTCGGCCGCGATCCACGGGCCGCGGACCTGCAGCTCACCGGTGGCCTCGTCGTTCCACGGCAGCGGCGTCGTCGATCCTGGTTCGACGATGCGCACCTCCACACCGGGCAGGGCCTGACCTTGACGGGCGCGCAGCTGGGCCTGCTCCTCCTCGGGCAGTCCCTGGTCCCGCTCGGGAACGTGGGACGCGGTGGCGACCGGGCTCGTCTCGGTCATCCCCCACGCCTGCAGGATCGGCTTGCCGAGCTTCTCCCGGAACGCCTCCGACAGCGCCAGCGGTACGGCGGAACCACCGCACGGGATCCGCCGGAGCTTGGGCAGCTCCACGCCGTCGAGCAGCGGGAGCAGTCCCTGCCAGATGGTCGGTACGCCCGCGGACAGCGTGACCTCTTGCTCCTGCATGAGTTTGAGGATGCCCTGCGGCGACATGTCCGGGCCGGGGAACACCAGGCTCGCGCCGGCCATCGGTGCGGCGTGCGCGAGTCCCCAGGCGTTCGCGTGGAACATCGGGACCACCGGCATCACCGTGTCGGTCTCGTGCAGGCCGATGCCGGCGTTGGTGAGGACGCCGATCGAGTGCAACCAGGTGGACCGGTGGGAGTACACGACGCCCTTCGGGTTCCCGGTGGTGCCGCTGGTGTAGCACATCGCGGCGGCCTGGTTCTCGTCCTCGACGTGGAACTCGACCGGCTCGGCCGCGGCCAGCAGCTCCTCGTAGTCGTGGAACCGCCCGTCGTCCGGTACCTCGGTCGCGGGGGCGCCCGGCGGCAGGTCGTCCATCACCACCACGTGCCGGACCAGCGGCATCCGGTCCAGCAGCGGGAGCAACAACCCGAGCAGCGACTTGTCGACGAAGACGACCTCGTCCTCGGCGTGGTTCGCGATGTAGACGACCTGGTCGGGGAACAGCCTGATGTTCAGCGTGTGCAGGACCCGTCCGGTACACGGCGCCGCGAAGTACAGCTCCAGGTGGCGGCCGGAGTTCCAGGCGAAGGTGCCGACACGGCCGTCCGGGCTGATGCCGAGCGTGTCCAGGACGCCGCCGAGGCGTCTGGTCCGCTCGGCCCACTCGGCGTACGTCAGCGTGGTGGGCGCGGGACCGCCGGTGTGCACGGTCTTGTCGCCGAAGAACTGCTCGGCCCGCCGGAAGATGGTGTCCAGGGACAGCTGGTAGTCCTGCATCAGACCCTTCATGGGCCCACTTTGCCAGCGTTGCTGTCAGCTTGGCCACGCCCGGCGCGCCGGATCAGTGGAAGTGGGCGCCCGGTTTCCGGAAGCCGCGGAGCAGGTCGCGGGCGATGATCAGGCGCTGCATCTCGTCGGTGCCCTCGAAGATCCGCCAGAGCCGGACCTCCCGGAACCACCGCTCGATCGGCAGCTCCTTGGTGTACCCCATCCCGCCGTGGATCTGCAGCACCCGGTCGGCCACCCGGTTGACCGTGTTTGTGCCGTACAGCTTCGCGATCGCGCTGTCGTGCTGCGGATGCCGGCCCTGGTCGACCACCCAGGCGGCGTACAGGACGAGCCAGCGAGCGGCTTCCAGTTCGACCTCGGAGTCCGCGATCATCCACTGGATCGCCTGGTTGTCGCCGATCGGCCGGCCGAAGGTCTCCCGGGTGTTCGCGTGCTCGATCGCGAGCTCCAGCAGCCGTTCACAGGCGCCGATGCCGCGGGCGGGGATCAGGTACCGGCCCTTCATGATCCACTGCATCGCCAGCTCGTACCCCTGGCCGACCTCGCCGAGCACATGGTCCTGCGGCACCCGGACGTCGTCGAAGGTCAGCGTGGCCGGGACCGCCTGGCCCATCGTCACGATCCGCCCGGACGTCCAGCCGCGGTCCCGGTCGACCAGGAACGCGGTGAACCCACCCTTCGGGCCGAGCTCCGGGTCGGTCACCGCGATCACGATCGCGAAGTCGGCCTCGTTCCCGCCGGTGATGAAGGTCTTCTCGCCGCGGATCACCCAGTCGTCGCCGTCCCGCCGCGCCGTGGTCCGGATCGCGCGGGTGTCCGACCCGGCCCCGGGCTCGGTGATCGCGAAACAGGACCGCCGTTCGCCGGCGATCGTGGGCACCAGGTACTCCGCGCGCTGCCGCTCGTCGCAGTGGTACAGGATGTTGTCGGCCTCGCCGCCGAACGAGAACGGCACGAAGGTCCGGCCGAGTTCGCTGGTGATCAGCGCCTGGTCGACCGCGGGCAGCGCCATCCCGCCGTACTCCTCGGGCGTGCCGAGGCCCCAGAAGCCGAACGACTTCGCCTTCGTCCGGAGCGCGCGGACCACGTCGGACTCGAGGCCCGGCAGCCCTTCGCGTTCGCGGCGGAGGACCTCGTCCTCCAACGGCATCAGCTCGCGGCGGACGAACTCCCGGGTGGTGGACCGGATCGCCTGCTGCTCGTCGGTGAGCGAGAAGTCGACCATCACGCGCCTCCGTCCGTCGGGATGCCCCCCGACGACGACGTTAGACGGCGAGCGGGACCGCGCGCTTGTGCACGGTGCGTCGGTGGTACCCGATGATCGTCTCGGCCGCCTGGTCCTCGATCTCGTGCCCTTCGAGGAAGTCGTCGATCTGGTCGTAGCTGACCCCGAGCACGGTCTCGTCGGGGACGCCCGGGTTGTTCGTCTCCAGGTCCGCGGTCGGGACCTTGCCGGTGATCTCCGGGGCCGCGCCGAGCTGGGCGCCGACCGCGCGGACCCGGCGCTTGGTCAGGCCGGACAGCGGGGTCAGGTCGCAGGCGCCGTCGCCGTACTTGGTGAAGAAGCCCATCACCGCCTCGGCCGCGTGGTCCGTGCCGACGACCAGGCTGCCGCGGGCACCGGCCACCGTGTACTGGGCGATCATCCGCTGCCGGGCCTTCACGTTGCCGACGTGGAAGTCCTCGCGGTCGCCGAGGTCGGAGTGCCGGACCGCTTCGACCATCGCGTCGGTGGCCGGCTTGATGTCGACCGTCAGCGTCTCGTCCGGCCGGATGAACTTGAGCGCCCGCTGCGCGTCGTCCTCGTCGTGCTGCACCCCGTACGGGAGCCGCATCGCGACGAACCGCGCCGACCCGCCCCGCTCGCGGACCCGTTCCACGGCGAGCTGACAGAGCCGGCCGGCGGTACTGGAGTCGACGCCACCGCTGATCCCGAGCACGTACCCCGAGGCGCCGGTGCGATGCAGCTGGTCGGCCAGGAAGGCGATCCGGCGCTCGATCTCCAGCTCCGGGTCGAACGACGGCGTCACGCCGAGCTCGTCGATGATCAGTTCCTGCAGGTAGCGACGGTCCTCGCTCATCGGTCTCCCTCGGCGTCGGCGTGGAGCATCAGTATCTGATGCCGCCCAGCCTCGCCGACCGGCGGGCGTCCCCCACGGCCGGTCCGGGACTCGGACACAAAAAAGGATTCCCCGCGCACCCGGAAGAGCTCACTTACCCTTGCTGCCTTCCGGCCCTGGGGGGTTTGGGCGAGATACCGCCACGCGGGGAACCAGCCAAGAGTGTACGGGATGACCGGGGCGCGAGCAGAATCCGGGGTTGCCGACCCGGCCTACCGTGGCAGGGTGAGCACACTCTCCTTCGGCCCGTTCGGCATCACGACCGGGCTCACCAGCTCCCCCGAGTCCCTGCAGGCGGCGGCCGTCGCCGAGCAGCTCGGGTACCCCGCGATCTGGCTGTCCGGCGGCCCACTGCCCGGCCTGCAGACCATCGTCGACCTGGTCCGGGCGACCAGCTCGATCCGCTTCGTCAGTGGAATCCTTGCCGTCGACACCTACTCGCCGACGGATGTCACCGCGACGTACCAGGCGCTGGAGACCGAGCACCCCGGCCGCTTCACCGTCGGACTCGGCGGCGCGCACGGTCCTCGGCCGCTCGGGACGCTGACCACCTATCTCGACCAGCTCGACGACGTACCGGTGGATCATCGCCTGCTCGCCGCGCTCGGTCCGAGGATGCTGGAACTGGCCCGGGACCGCACGGGCGGCGCGTACCCGTTCCTGATCACGCCGGAGTACACGGCCGAGGCGCGGCGCATCCTGGGCGCCGACAAGCTGCTGTCGGTCTCGCACCTGGTCGTCGTGGAATCCGATGCCGACCGGCTCGCGCGATCGCCCGAGAACCGATCAGTTCCTTCGTCACCCTGCCGGGCTACGCGGCCTCGCTGCGCCGGATAGGCTTCACCGAGTCCGACCTCGCCGAGCTCCCCGATGCGATGGTCGACGCGCTCGCAGCGTGGGGGACGCCGGCCGACATCGCCGCCAAACTCCGCGAACACCACGCCGCCGGCGCGGACCACGTCGCCGTCAACGTCCTCACCGGGGTCACGGGGCCGCAGCCGGTCGAGCAATGGCGCACACTCGCCCCGGTGCTACTCGGCTGACTTCCGCTGGCGTTCGAGCAACGCGGGGATCCAGTGGTCGCCGTACCGCTGCTGGAGTTCCTCGCGTTGCCAGTCGTCCCCGGTGACCTTGCCGCGGCACAAGGGTGAGCCGCAGCGGCAGTCCAGCGCGTACTGCGTACCGGTGCTGGTGCCGTAGTCGCTGGTGATCTCCTCGCCGGTCGCGATGTCCCGGCGGGCCGTCAACGTGACCGCGTCCACCCACCAGGTGTTCGGATCACAGCTGTGGTTGCCATAGGCAATTGCGGGCCGTGGATCCGTCGGCAGGACCAGGTGCTCGTCGTCGGCCAGCGTGATCGTGTCGACCGGTGGATTCCGCAGCAGCCGCTCGAGCTCGGCGGTGCGGGTCCGACTCGATCAGCTTCTGGACCGCCGCCACGTCCTCCGGCGCTACCGGGCGGATTTCCACGCCGCCTCCAACGCATCCACGTCACCGGCCATGATCACCCGAACGTGCTCCGTGACCAGCTCGACCGGCCAGTCCCACCACGCGATCTCGAGGAGCCGCTCGATGTCGTCCTCGCTGAACCGCTTGCGAATCAGCTTGGCCGGATTCCCCCCGACGATCCCGTACGCCGGTACGTCGTCCACGACCACGGCCCGCGACGCCACGATCGCCCCGTCCCCGATCGTCACGCCCGGCATCACCGTCGCGCCGTACCCGAACCAGACGTCGTTCCCGACTACGGTGTCCCCACGCCCCGGCAACCCGGTGATCAGGTCGAAGTGCGCGCTCCACGCCCCACCCATGATCGGGAACGGGAACGTCGACGCCCCGTCCATCCGGTGGTTCGCCCCGTTCATGATGAACGTGGTCCCCTCCCCGAGAGCGCAGTACCTCCCGATCCGCAGCTTCTCGGGCCCGTAGTGGTACAGCACGTTCTTGGTCTCGAAAGCCGTCGGATCCACCGGGTCGTCGTAGTACGAGTACTCCCCGACCTCGATCAACTCCGACCGCACCACCGGCCGTAACATCACCACCCGCTCGACCCCGTCCATCGGATGAACCCGCAGCGGATCCGGCACACTCTCCATCCACCCGACCCTAGACGCACCCACCCACGCCCCGCCCCCCGATTTCACCCCCACCCCCTCCGTCCCGTATCCTCTCGCCTTGGAGGATTCGCCTAGAGGCCTAGGGCGCACGCTTGGAAAGCGTGTTGGGGGCAACCCCTCACGAGTTCGAATCTCGTATCCTCCGCCGCTCCCTCGGAGTCGCAAAACCACAGGTCAGACGGTGGTTTCGGGCTCTACAGGGATGAGTTGGGAAGAAGGCCGGTCGCATCCGCGATCGGCCTTCTTCTCGTTCGGTGTCCTGTCAGTCCGGAGCCATACCTGCGAGCCTGGGACCGCAAGAGACCTCGAGCGCCAGGAGGAGCGATGTCCGAGGAAACGATGGAGCGCGTGGTTCAGGAGGCTCTGACTCGCGACGGGATCACCGATCAGGTCATCGCCGCGGGCCAGTTCAACCCCCGCGGCCAGACCGGCTCGCTCTTCGCCGGCGGTTTGGTGAGCGGCAGCTTGGGCGAAGTCGGTGGCTCGGCAGGTCAGGCCGTCGGAAACGTCGCGGGCGGGATCGGTGGCATGCGCGCGAACGCGGCCGCCCACGGGATGCCCGAGTTCATGCTGGTCGGAGTGACCGCCGATGGGGTGTACGGCTTCGAGGGCCGGTCGCGCAGCAAGGAACCCGGCGCGATGGTCTTCAAGGTCTCAAGGGCAGGGCTGGAGGTGAAGGTCCACCAGCGAGTGAACGTCAGGGTGCTCGAGCTGATCCATCCCGAGACCAACTCGCGGATCGAACTCGAGGGCGGCAGGCTGCCGCTAACCCATTCCAAGGACGTGATCGAAGCACTGGCTCACGGCGACACCGTCTAGCTGGGTGCCCTGAAGAGCGGGCGGTTCGAGATGCGCCCCGCGTGGGTGTCGAGCAAAGTCAGGCACGAGAACCCCACCGGCACCCTCGTCGGGGGGCGTCGTCCTCCCCCCGCCTCTGTCTCGACCTGCACCGCTGACAGCGCCGAACAGGCTCCCCCACACCGGGGGAGCCTGTTCGCGTGGGTGCCCCGGTGTGGGGGAAACCGGAGCCAGTGAGGAGCGGTGTTCGTCAGCTGGCGAGGCCTGTGCAGCGGGCGTTGCTGCAGGCTCGCATTGGGCTGGGGGCTCCTTCCCACCAGGTGATGGTGTTCATCCAGATGGGGAGCACGCCGCCGGTGGTGTTCTTTTTGTAGCCGGCCAGGTGGCCGGCGGCGGTGCGGAGGGTTACGTTGCTGCCGGAGTTCAGCAGGGCCTGGGCGTGGTAGCCCCGGCGGGTGCCGCCGGTTCCGTTGCAGTACCAGAGCCGGATGGTGTCGCTGTGGGCCCTCGCGGCCACGCGGCACGGCGAGGCGGCGACCGCGGCGGCTGTGGTGGTTGAGCCGGTCGTGCTCGTTGCCGCTTGTGTCGGTGCGGCGACGAGTAGTGCTCCAGCGGTCAGTCCCGCGGCTGCCAGACCTGTCGCGATGATCGATCCCCGAGTCATCTTGTCCCAATCGGTAGACGTTGCCTGTTCTCCGCAGTACATCGGGCCGTACTTTCAGAATGCTTTCAATCCGGTCGAAAGGGTCCTGCGGTTTCACCCATGATCGGGAGTCGGCTCGAGGCCCAAAACCGGTTGCCTGGGTGTGACGTCGAAACAAGACTGCGGCGGCATGGATGACGATGAGCTCGATGGTCTGTTGAAGAATGAGCGCTACCCGCGATCCGGGCGGTATTCGGGGCGGTGGATGGTCGACGGGGTGATGGGGCCGAACGCCGTCTGGCAAGCGGAAGCCTTGGGCGAGGTCATCCCGCTGGAGGCGGGCATGCGAGTGCTGGACCTCGGCTGTGGGACGGCGCTGAGCTCGATCTTTCTGGCGAAGGAGTTCGGGGTCGAGGTGTGGGCCACCGATCTGTGGGTGAAGCCGGACGAGAACTGGGGACGGATCGTCGACGCGGGAGTCGAGGGGCAGGTCCATCCGGTCTCCGCGGAGGCGCATGAGCTGCCGTTCGCGGACGGGTTCTTCGACGCGGCGATCAGCATCGGGGCGTACCACTACTTCGGGACCGACGATCTCTACCTCGGGTACTTCTCGCGGTTCTTGAAGCCCGGTGGGTGGATCGGGATCGTTCAGCCCGGCCTGGCCGAGGAGTGTCCGAGCTATCCGCCCGCCGGGCTCGAGGAGTACTGGCATTGGGATTTCTGCGCGTGGCACAGTCCGGACTGGTGGCGCCGGCACTGGGAGAAGACCGGTTTGGTGACCGTCGATCTGGCGGATCGGCTGGCCGAGGGTTGGCGGGACTGGCTGCACTGGAACGAGGTCTGTGATCGCGACAGCGAGGCACCGCAGTGGGAAGCGGACATGCTTCGCACTGACGCCGGCCGGTTGCTCGGATTCACCCGTGTCGTCGCGCGCCGCAACCCGGAATGACAAAGCCCGGGCATGCACAGTCCGGTACCGGCGGAATCTCCGGGCCCGAGGCAACAGTCGGCCGAAGTACGGGACGAGTACGGTCAGCGAACTGCCGTTGCCGATCCGTAGGCTCGAGCGTCCGTCTCGTCGGACCTCGTAACCGAAGCGCCACCACGCGATCGGCGTCGGTGGCACCCCCCAAGGAGACTGTGTACATGTTGCTGGCTGTTCGAACAACCCTGGCAGGCGCCGCCTGTGTCCTGGTGGCCCTGACCGGGTGTTCGGTGAGCTTCGGCGATCCGTCCATCTCGAAGGAGACCCTGGAGAAGGGCATCACCGACGCGTTGGAGAAATCGGTCGGCAAGCGGCCCGACTCGGTCACCTGCCCCGGCAAGGTGAAGGCGAAGACCGGAGAGTCCATCCGCTGCGAGCTGGCCTCGGGTTCGTCGAAGTACGGGCTGACCGCAACCATCTCGTCGTACGACAAGGACACCAAGAGCGTGCGCTACGACATCAAGGTGGACCAGAAGCCTGCCAGCTAGGCAATGACCCGGAGAACGAAACCGGGGTGGCTTCCTGATCAGGAAGCCACCCCGGTTTCGGTTGCGCAGGTCAGGCGCGGAACACTCCGAAGGAGTGGATCGTCACCGTGCCGGACTTGCTGACCTTGTTGAAGCGGAGGCGGTAGGTGCCGCTGGGGACCTTGCCGAAGGAGAGCGTCGAGACTCGCTTGAAGGTGGAGCAAGCGAAGTCCGAGGTCTGGTCCGCGTCCCGCCAGACGCCGTTGACCTTCTTCTGCAGTCGCGCGTCCCAGTAGCCGCCGGCCGCCACACCGTAGGTGCAGGAAGCGTTGAAGGAGATCTTGATCGTGCCGCCGTTACCGCTGAAGGTGCGGAGCGCGACGACGGACTCCTTGAACTTGTAATTCGTGCCCTGGACCAGATAGGTCACCGCTTCACTCTGCTCCGCCTTCGCGACGAAGGAACCGGAAAGCACCAGGACAAAGGCGAGAACCGCCAGGGCGCAGTGTTTCAGCTTGCTCAAATCACACCTACTCGTCGAAATCCCCCGTGCCGCCCCCTGTACGCGCGCCATGCTACGAGCCACCCCCGCCAAACCTCTGCCCGTACCAGACCCGTACACCGCAGGTTGGGAATGCCTGTCAGCACAGGTAATTACGGATACGTGATGCTGACCTGTTCGCTGAGTAACCAGGCTGGGGTTCAGGTGAGTTGTTCGGCGAGGCCGACGATGATGCCGCCGGGGCCGCGGACGTAGCAAAGGCGGTAGGTGTCCTCGTACTGGGCGATACTGCCGACCAGCTCGGCGCCGTGGGTGCGTAGGCGGGTGACTACGTTCTCGATGTCGTCGACGGCGAACATGACGCGGTGCATACCCACTGTGTTGTGCGGCTGATTCTCCGGGACCGGGGCGATCGCCGCCGGGGTGACGTACTTCGCCAGTTCGAGGCGGCTGTGACCATCGGGGGTTCGCAGCATCGCGATGTCGCAGCGGACGCCGTCGAGTCCGGTGGTCTGGTCCGCCACCGGGCCCGCGACCTGCGCCTGGCCCTCCAGTTCGAGACCGAGTTCCTCGAAGAACGCGACCGCGGCCGTGAGGTCCTCGACCACGATGCCGACGTTGTCCATCCGCTTGATCGTCATGATGACGGTTCTCCCTCTTCGTTTCGCGGCCTGCCGTGGCCACCGTTGTACCTAGGACGAAGCCGGCGCCACGGACTCGACACCCGGAACGCCACGACTTCCGTGAACCTGACTTCGATTGCCGGACAGCCCTGGTTTGCAGGGGTTTTCGGGGCCGTTGACTGGCCTCGCGTGCCGGGCTAGCGTCGGCAGGGATCCCGTCGCTCTTTGTCGGTCACGCCTCTTCGCGTGGCTCGGTGACGGACGCCGGGGGGCTTTGGAGCAGCGATGACCGCGCCGCTTCCGCCTCGGCGCGTGGCCTTTCGGGTCCGGCATTCCGGCCGGCCCGGTCCGGACTGTCTTCCGCTGGTTCGTGAGCTGGTGATGCCTCTGGTCTGCCTATCGGCGGTCACCGCGGTTTGACATCACTTGCTCGGGCTCCGTCGGGACGACGGAGCCTCTCGGAGAGGAGCTAGCAGTCGTGCCAGGCAACAAGGCGGTTATTTACCAGGGTCCGGGTGAGGTCACGGTCGAGTCCGTCGACTACCCGACGCTCGAACTGAAGGACGGACCGGGAGTCAACCCCGCGAACGTGGGCCGCAAGGTCCCGCACGGCGCGATTCTCAAGGTCGTCGCCAGCAACATCTGCGGGAGTGACCAGCACATGGTCCGCGGCCGGACCACGGCGCCCGCGGGTCTCGCACTGGGCCACGAGATCACCGGCGAGGTGATCGAGACCGGGCCGGACGTCGAGTTCATCAAGGTCGGCGACCTCGTCTCGGTCCCGTTCAACATCGCCTGCGGGCGGTGCCGGAACTGCAAGGAGGGCAAGACCGGAGTCTGCCTGAACGTGAACCCGGACCGGCCGGGCTCGGCGTACGGGTACGTCGACATGGGTGGCTGGGTCGGCGGGCAGGCGGAGTACGCGTTGGTGCCGTACGCGGACTGGAACCTGCTGAAGTTCCCGGACAAGGACCAGGCGATGGCCAAGATCCGCGACCTGACGATGCTGTCCGACATCTTCCCCACCGGGTACCACGGCTGCGTCACGGCGGGTGTGGGCACCGGGTCGTCGGTGTACATCGCCGGCGCGGGACCGGTCGGACTGGCCGCGGCCACGTCGGCCTTCCTGCTCGGCGCCTCCGTCGTCATGATCGCCGATCTGCAGAAGGAGCGGCTGGACCAGGCCAAGAGCTTCGGCTGCGAGACCATCGACGTCTCCACGGGCGACCCGCGGGACCAGATCGAACGCATCCTCGGCCGGCCGGAGGTCGACTGCGCCGTGGACGCGGTCGGGTTCGAGGCGCACGGGCACGGTGGCGAGGCCGGGACCGAGCGGCCGGCGACGGTGCTGAACACGGTCATGGACGTCACCCGGGCCGGTGGCGCGGTCGGTATCCCGGGGCTCTACGTGACCGGGGACCCGGGCGCGAGTGACGAGGCGGCGAAGGTCGGTTCGCTGTCGATCCGGCTCGGCCTCGGCTGGGCGAAGTCGCTGGCGTTCACCACCGGCCAGTGCCCGGTGATGCGGTACAACCGGGCGCTGATGGAGGCGATCCTGCACGACCGCACCCAGATCGCGAAGAACGTGAACGCCACGGTCATCCCACTCGACCAGGCACCACAGGGCTACGCGGACTTCGACAAGGGCGCGGCCCGCAAGTACGTCCTGGATCCGCACGGAATGATCAAGTAGTCAACGGCGAGTCGGGAGCAGGGGTGATCCTGCTCCCGTCTCTCTGTCCGGACGCATCCGTACCGCGATCCGGCAGCGGGCGTAGCATCGAATGTCCCTTGGGGGGTTCATCACCCAGAGAGCAACGCCCATGAGCAACGACACCCAGTTAGACCTCGAGTTCGCTTACACCACATACCGCGACTCCTGCCGCGACCTCTATTCCCCGTACTACCTCTGCCGCCGGCCGAGCGGCCACGATGGTGCCCACGCAGCCGGCTTCGGTACAGACCGACTCCGCTGGGAGCACGAACACGGCCGCTCACCCCACCAGCTGTCCTGACTCCTCACAGCAACGGAATGAGCTTCGCCTCCTCGTGATCGAGGTGGTCGTTCAGGTCTGCGATCAGGCGGTCGACCTTGGGCAGTACCTCGGCCGGGGGTGCCGGCGTACCGACGAGGTGCTGGAGTTCTTCGAGCACGACGGCGATCTTGTCGTGCTCGGACTGGAGTTCGGCGATGGTCGGGGCCAGGTCCGGGTGGGCTTCGAGGAGGGCCGGGAAGAGGCCGATGCTTTCGCCCGTGTGGTGGTAGTGCAGGCCCTGACACAGGGTCAGGCAGTTGATCTTCAGCTGAGCACCGAGCTTGGGTCCGGCGGCGGCGAGTTCTTTGCCGATCACGGTCAGTTCGCGGCGGAAGAGGCCGTGGATCATCAGCAGGGTCTCGGCGAACGAGCCTCCGCGCGGTGAGCCGGGATCGATCTGGCTCAGCGCGACCACGGGAATCGTGCGGGTCGTCCTGGCCTGGTACTCGCCCCAGCCGGCGTCCGCCTCGACCAGGCGGGCGAAGATCTCGTCCCGCTCGGCACCCTCGAGGACGGCGGCGTCCGCCTCGTACGTGAAGGTGCCGGTCTCGACGGTGACGCGGGGCGTGGCGAGGAGGTTGTGGTACCAGTCGGGGTGCTTCGGGCCGCCGCCGGCCGAACCGACGACGAGTACGCGGCCGTCCTTGTCCGGGTAGTAGCCGAGGACGGTCGTGTGCGGCTGCCCGGAGCGGGCGCCGACGGTGGTGAGCAGGAGCAGCCGGGCACCGGCGAACGGTCCGCCGACCTCGCCCTGGTTGGCGCGGAACTCCTGGATGATCTGCTGGGTGAAATCGTTCAGCATTCGCTGCTTTCTGTGCACGGTGGGCAGCACGAAGTGCCCACGCGGAAACGCGGGATAAAGGATCCGTCGCAGCTACGACGGCAGTACCGAAGAAAGAAGCCCGGGGAGAAAGGAGGGCCCCGAGCGGCCCACGCCGCGCTCAGCGCGCAGCCGGGAACCCAACTCGTCCTTGGCTCGAGGCCGACCCGGCAGTCACACCGCGATCCTACGTGACTGCGAGGCCAGGTCGGAGAGAATATCCGCGTGGAAGCCGCACCGTTGCGTGATCGCCTCGTCCAGGCCGGCGTAGAACTCCTCGAGGAGACCGGCCCCGCGGACCTGAGTCTGCGCGCCATCACGCGCCGCGCCGGCGTCTCGCACGGCGCCCCGCGCCGGTACTTCCCGACCCACAACGCGTTGCTGGCCGCGATTGCCGCGACCGGGCTCGCGGATCTCGCCGAGCGCCTCGCCGCCCCGATCGAGGCACCGCCCGGATCCGAAGCGCCGCGCCCGGCCAAGGCCGGGCACAGGACCGGGACAGACCAGGCGGCCGAGGCGAGGTTGGTCGAGTTGGCCCGGCGCTACTTGGCGTTCGCGGCGGAGCGGCCGGCGATGTTCGAGCTGATCTTCCGCCACGACCTGCTCGAGGGTGCGGGTGGCAACCTACGCCGGACGTCGCTCCCCTTGCTGGAGTCGATCGCAACGCTGATCGGGACCGCCGCCCCCGACACCGACGACACTCGCGAACGCGCCCTCGGCCTGTGGACGAACCTGCACGGCGTCGCCGTACTCCGCGCCACCCGTTCCCTCGAGCTCACCTTTGGGGGCGGCGATCCAGCTGTCCTCGCCGACCGAGCAGTCCGCGCCTACCTGCGGTAGAGCTCCAGATCGGCGACGACGCCGTAGTGGTCGCTGAGCTGGGGCGGGTCGGTACCGACGAGACTGGCGTTGGTGACTTCTGCGCGGATGGCATGGGTGTGGGACGAGCCGGTGAAGATGTAGTCGATCCGGCGGTGGTGGATCGACTGGCCGAGGAGCTTGCGGATCTCGGCGGCACCCAAGGGGTTGCCGGTCGTCCAGGTGTGACCGGGTCCGCGGTCCGCGGTCGTCCAGGCGTCGACGTAATGCGCACTGCGGCCGTGCAGTGACTGCAGGCCGCAGAGGTACCTGATCCCCGCCGAGTCCGGAGCGGCGTTCAGATCGCCGGCGATCAAGGAGGGGACGTCGGTCCGGTGGCGCGCGTCGAGCTCGGTCAGGTCGAGCAGTTGGCGTTCGCGGGCGGCCGCGTGGTCGAGGCGCCATGGGGTCGTCGGGGTGATCACTAGTTGGTCGCCGAAGCCCGGCAGCTCCACCGCGACGGCGAGCGTCCACCAGTGCGGGTCCTCGGTGGACTCCCGGACATCGGCCACGCGATGGGGCCGACGGGTCGCGATCGCCGTCCCGTCGTGGGCGAAGTGGTCCGGCAGGCCGGGGAGGACGTCGGCCTGGTGAGTCGCGTGGGCCAGACCGGTGCCGGCGAGGATCTCGGCGAGCTGGTTCCATCCGTCGATCGGATACCGGACTTCCTGAAGGGCGACGACGTCCGGAGCCAGCCGGCGCAGTTCGGCGTTGATCGCCGCGCTCCTTTCCCGGCCGCCTGTGTCGCTCTGGACGTTCAGCGTGAGCACTCGTTGGCGCATGACTGCCTGAGTTCCCCAGAGATCGCCGGCCCAAAAGTCACGAAAGGTGAGCGCGTGAGTTCGGCCGGTCACAAACTTGCGGCAATAGCAAGGTTCTGACAGAAATCCTGCGGGGGTGTGGCGAAAAATATTGAGGAAAGCTGTAACGCACTTCACCTTGTGACGATAAATGGAACGAGCGGCCTGGCTGGGGGGCTTGGTGGACGCTCCGGTGTTTCTTCGGGACCACCGAACGTGGAGGGGCCCCTGCAGGTGCTCACCCGGGGCGGGGTGAGTACCTGCGAAGGGGACCCGACAAGGGGGGACAGTGCGTCCCACGGGGCGGTGGGACGCACAGCAAGAGCCGACGTCGGCCCAGGTGGCCGACGCCGGCTCTTCTCCTTGTCCGGGGTCGTCAGCCCTTGATGCCCACGTTCGCCATGCCCTCGACGAACCGCTTCTGGGCGAACACGAACATCACGATCATCGGCAGCGTCGCGAGCGCCGTCCCGGCCATCAGGTACGGCCACTGCACCTCCGCCGGGTTCTGCGCGAAGATCGCCAGGCCCAGCTGGAGTGGCCGCATCGAGTCCGACGTGGTGATCATCAGTGGCCAGAGGAACCCGTTCCAGGCCGCCTCGATCTGGAACACGCAGATGGTGATCAGGGCGGGCTTCACCAGCGGCGTCATGATCCGCCAGAAGATGCCGAACTCGCCGAGCCCGTCGACCCGGGCCGCCTGGGCCAGCTCGCTCGGGATCGACACGTAGAACTGCCGGGCCAGGAAGGTGAACAGCGGGGCCGCGCCGAGCGGGATGATCAGGCCCCACCACGAGTTCAGCCAGCCGATGCCGCCCTGGCCGAGGATGTTGTTGCCGCCGAACAGCGGGATCGACTTCACGATCAGGAACAGCGGCACCAGGATGATCTGGAACGGCACCAGCAGCAGCAGGATGAAGTAGCTGAGCAGCGCCTTCGAACCGCGGATCGGCAGCTTCGCCAGCGCGTACCCCGCGGTCGTGCAGACCGCCAGCGTGAACGCCGTCTCACCGACGGCGATGATCAGGCTGTTCCGGAAGTACCGCAGGAACGGCGCCGTCTGCATCGCCTCGACGAAGTTGCGCCAGCGCAGTTCGCCGGGCAGCCAGGAGAACTTCATGATCTCCAGGTCGCTCTTGAACGCGGTCAGCACCATCCACACGAACGGCGTGATCATCAGCAGCGCGCCGATCGTCAGCACCACGTACAGCACCACCCGGCCCGGGCGGATCGAGGGCTTGCCGGCGGAGACCGCGGGCACCGTTGCGCTAGTCATTGACATCCGCCTTCTGGAGCAGGCGCCCGACGCCGATGAAGAGCGCGATCAGGATCATCATGATCACGGTCTCGGCGGACGCGTAGCCGAGTTTGAGGTCCTGGAAAGCGTTCTGGTAGATGTCCAGCACCAGCACGCGGGTCTCGGTCCCGGGGCCGCCCCGGGTCATCACGTAGACCAGGTCGAACACCTGGAACGTGCCGACGATCGAGGTGATCAGGACGAAGAACTGGACCGGGCCCAGCGCCGGCCAGGTGACGTTGCGGAACTTCTGCCACCGGTTCGCACCGTCCAGGTCCGCCGACTCCAGCAGATCCCGGGAGACGCCCTGCAACGCGGCCAGGTAGATGATGATCTTGGTCCCAAGGCCCTGCCAGATCCCGACCACCATCAACGACGGCAGCGCGGTCCCCGGCTCGGCCAGCCACTGGTTCGGCGCGAACCCGAACAGGCCGAGGAACCCGTTCGCCAGACCCGAGCCCGGGTTGTAGATCCACAGCCAGATGGTGGCGATCGCGACCGTCGCGGTCACCGTAGGGATGTAGAACGCGGTCCGGAAGAAGCCGATCGCGCGGATCTTCTGGTTCAGCCCGATCGCGATCGCCAGCGAGATCGCCATCGACAGCGGGATCACCACGATCGCGTACAGGACCGTGTTCACCAGCGACGCCTGGAAGTCGACGTCGCGGAAGAGTTCGGAGTAGTTGCCGAACCCGACCCAGCTCCAGGAGTCACCGAAGCTGTAGTCGGTGAGGCTGAGGGCGAGCACCGCGATCACCGGGACGACGATGAAGATCGCGGAGTGCAGCAACGCCGGGGACAGCAGCAGCCAGCCGGTCCGGACCTGACTGCGGATCAGCTTGCGGCCGTCCTTGGCGGGCGCGACCTTGCGCGGCTCGGTGACCCTGCTGGTGGGGTGTTCCAGGGTGGCGCTCATCGTGACTGTCCTGCCAGGTTGGCCAGTACCTTGGCGGGATCCTTCTGACCGAGGACCGCCTGGGTGAGCTGGATGTCGAAGTTGCCGCGCATCTCCAGCCAGTTGGCCGGCGGGCTGTTCTCGTTGACCGCGTACGGCAGACCCTCGGCGACGAACTTGCTCAGCGGGTTCGACTGCGCCTGCGGCGAGTTCACCGCGTCCTTGTACGCCGGGATCTTCTTGTTCAGCTTGGCCATCGCGTCCAGCGTGGTCGGCTTGGTCATCGCCTCGATGAACGACCAGGCCGCGTCCTTGTGCCGGCTGCGGGAACCGATCGAGGCCAGGTCACCACCCAGGTACTCGATCTCCTTCCCGCTGTTGAACCGGAAGAACTTCAGGTCGTCGCAGTTCTTCTGGCCGATGCCCTTGTCGGAGCAGTCGACCGCGCCGCCCACGATGCCCATCGCCGCCTCACCAGTGAAGACGAGAGGCTGCTTGGCCGCGTTCTCCTGGCCGTACGGCTGGACGTTGTTGATCATCGACTTGACCCACTCCAGCGTCTCCAGGCCTTTCTGGTTGTCGAAGTTGGGCTCGCCGTTGACGTAGACCGGCGTGCCCGTCGAGGCCAGGAAGGTGATGTAGGACTGCCGGAACCCGCTCGCCGACGCGAGGTCGAACCCGCTCCGGGTGATGGTGCCCTCGGCGTCGCGCTTGGTCAGCTTCTCCGCCGCCACCTTGATCTCGGCGAGCGACGTCGGCGGCTTCTCCGGGTCCAGCCCGGCCTCGCGGAACGCGCTCTTGCGCAACGCGACCGCGCGGGCGTCGGCGATCAGCGGGTACGCGTAGATCTTGCCGTCGTAGGTGGCCGGCTCGACCAGGCCGGGGGTGCTCTTGTCCCGGATCAGCTCGGGCGTCACCCCGTAGTCGCCGAGGTCGGCGAAGATCCGCTTCGACGCGAACGGCTGGATCCAGCCGACGCCGGTCACCATCACGTCGTACGGGATGCCGGCCGCGATCGACGTCGACATCTTCTCGTTCAGGTTGTTGTACGTCGCGAAGTCCGGCTCGACCTTCATCTTCGGATAGGCCTTGTGGAAGTCTTCGACGACCTTGTCGAACGCCTCGCGTCCCCGGGTACTGGTCGGGAACGACGGGAGCAGTACCCGCAACGTCCCGGTCGCCTCCGCGGGCGGCACGCCGTCCGTACTCTTGTCGATCACCCCGTTGCCACAGGCGCTCGCGACCAGTCCCACGACCGCCGCCAGCACCACCAGTCCAGCACCACGTCTCACAGGGGAACTCCTTCGCTCCGAGGACCCCGGCGGCCCGTGAGCACCGGACCACCGAGTGCAGCGAAAGTATGGGAAAGGGCTTTCCTCGTCAATACCCCAGCGGTCGAATGAACAAAATCGATCACGGATGGGAACCTACCCGCGCTGGTTCCGTCAGCCGGAACGACTTTCGAGGATTCTCGGCTGGTTGGTGGCGCCACAGGACTCGCGGATTCTCAGCTCGGGGAGGAGGTTGAGGTGCTGGGTCGGGTGCGGCTGGGTGGCCTGGAGTTTGCGGAGGAGGAGCTCGCAGGCGGTCTCGCCGATCGTGTACTTCGGCGGGCAGACCGCGGTCAGCGGGACGACGGCGAGCGCCGCGGTCTCGTCGTTGTACGCGATGACGCTGAGGTCCTCGGGGATCCGGAGGCCCTTCTCCATGGCCCGGTCGAGGAGGCGGGCGGCGTGTTCGTCGGAGTGCACCAGGACCGCCTTCGCACCGAAGGACTCGCACTCGGCCAGGAAGGCGTCCAGCTGGGACAGGGTCGTCGGGTCCTCACCCCGGGCCGGGAGCTCGACCGGGGAGACGAAGACGTCGACGGCGAGCGCCTTGGCGGCCTGTTCGATGCCGTGGCGGAGCCAGTGCGCGGTGACGCTGGCGTTGAGGTTGATCCCGATCCGGGTGTGCCCGAGGGAGGCGAGGTGGCGCAGCGCCAGCGCCGTACCGTACGCGTGATCGGTGCGGACGTGGTCGTACTCGCGAGCCACGTGCGGGAACCCGAAGGCGCGTTCCATCAGCACCACCGGGACGTCGATCCGGTCCAGCCAGCGGCCGAGGTCCCTGGCCCGGCCGTCACCGAGCGCGGTACTGATCAGCAGCCCGGCCACGCCGAGACCGAGGATCCGCTCGACCCGTTCGCGTTCGACCTTCACGTCGTACCCGGACACGCCGAGCACCAGCCGGGCGCCGTACCGGTCGGCCGTCGCCTCGGCGCCGCGGATCACGTCGGTGTAGTAGAACGTCGAGCTGGGGACGACGATGCCGACGGTGAGCTGGCTGCCCGGGGTCGACCGGCCGGCCGAGCTGGTACCGACCGCGCCACCGTGGACCCGGCGGAGTTGCCCGGCCGCGTCCAGCTCGGCGAGATCACGGCGTACTGTGATCGCGGACACGCCGAGCTCGGCGGCCAGTTCGGCCACCCGGAGCCGGCCATGGCGGCGCAGGCTCCGCAGGATCAGCTCGTGACGCTCCGGTGCCAGCATGTGGTCGGTCCCTTGTGATCTGTGCGTGATTGTTTGTGATCATACGATCATCACCGGCCGGTGAAGAACCAGAAGGAGCCGAGGTGACCGAAGGAACCAGCAGGACCAACGTCGTGATGGCGAAGCTGTCGATCGTGGGCGACCTGCTGCTGTTGCAACTCCTCTTCCTGGTGCTGAGCTTCGGCATCGTGACGCTGTTCCCGGCCGCATTCGCGCTGCAGCGGGTGCTCCCGTACGCGATCGGCCAGGAGCACCCTGCGTTGCTGCGCCGGTTCTGGACCGAGTTCAAGTGGGCCTTCCGGCGGTTCTGGCTGACCGGGCTCGGGCTGTACTTCGGCGGGGTGGCGCTCGCGTTCGGGCTGCTGTTCTGGACGTCGACCGGGGGCGTGATCCGGTACTTCGCGCTGGCGGTACTGGTGCCGTTGACCGGGATGATCGTCGGGCTGTATCTCAGCGCGCTCGCCGTGCTCCCGGATGCCGGTGACGAGACGACACCACGGGCCCTGTTCCGCGCGGCCAACCTGTTCCTGCTCCGCAAGTCGCTGCCGATCGCGGGTGGCGTGGTCGCGCTGGCCACCTGGTTCCTGCTGGTCGCGCGGTTGCCCACCGTGTTCGTGATCGGTTCCGGGCTGGTTCCGGCGCTGCTCGCGTACTGGATCTCGCGAACGCCGGCGAAGCGCCAGGAAAAAAGTTCCGGGGACGTGTCAATCTGAGCACCTCTGGTCCGACGTAGGGGTGTAGGCACCCACACGGACCAGAAGGAGAACGACCGATGTACGCGACGACCGAATCCCTGGCGACAACGCCGACTGCGCCGGGCGGCCGCTCGCGCTGGGCGGCTCTCTACACACTGTGCGCGGGCATGTTGATGATCGTGCTCGACGTGACCGTGGTGAACGTGGCCCTGCCGGTCATCCAGGACGACCTGGGCTTCACCAACTCCTCCCTGGCCTGGGTGGTGAACGCGTACCTGATCGCGTTCGGCGGGCTGCTACTGCTGGCCGGCCGGCTCGGCGACCTGCTCGGCCGGCGGAACATCTTCGTGGCCGGGCTGACCGTGTTCACGCTCGCGTCGGTCTGGTGCGGGCTGGCCGGATCGCAGGAGATGCTGGTGGCGGCCCGGTTCGTCCAGGGCATCGGTGGCGCGCTGACCTCCGCGGTGATCCTGGGCATGATCGTGACGTTGTTCCCCGAGCCGCGCGAACAGGCCAAGGCGATCGGCGTGTACGCGTTCGTGGCGTCGGCCGGCGGGTCGATCGGCCTGCTCGCGGGTGGCGCCCTGACGCAGGCCATCAGCTGGCACTGGATCTTCTTCGTGAACCTGCCGATCGGCATCGTGACCGCGGCGCTGGCGATCCGGCTGATCGAGAAGGACAAGGGCCTCGGAATGGGCCGCGGGACCGACGTACCGGGGGCCGTGCTGATCACCGCCGCGCTGATGGTCGGCGTGTTCACCATCGTCAGCCCGGCCGCCGAGCTCGGCTGGACCGCGCCCCGGACGATCGCGCTGGCGCTGCTGACCCTGACCCTGCTGGCCTGCTTCGTCGTCCGCGAGGCGACCGCCGCGAACCCGCTGGTGCCGCTGCGGATCTTCCGGTCCCGCAACCTGACCGGGGCGAACCTGATCCAGGCGCTGTCCAGCTCCGGGATGTTCGGCATCTTCTTCCTCGGTTCGCTGTACCTGCAGCGCGTGCTCGGGTACGACGCGCTGGAGATCGGGCTGGCGTTCCTGCCGACCACGCTGGTGATGGGACTGCTGTCGGTCCGGTACTCCGAGAAGCTGGTGATGCGGTTCGGCGCGCGGCGTCCGCTGATCGCCGGGCTGGTGCTGATCGTGATCGGGCTGGCGCTGTTCACCCAGGCGCCGGTGGACGGTAACTACTTCGTCCACGTCCTGCCGGTGCTGCTCCTGCTCGGCCTGGGTGGCGGCATCTGCTTCCCGGCGTTGATGGGGCTGTCGATGGCGGACGTGAAGCCGGAGGACGCGGGTCTGGCGTCCGGCCTGATCGGGACGACCGCCGAGGTCGGCGCCGCGCTGGGCCTGGCCGTCCTGGCCACCCTCTCGGCCACCCGGACCGAGTCGGTCGCCGCCGCCAAGCCGGTCCTCGAGGCCCTGACCGACGGCTACCAGTTCGCCTTCGCCGTCGCCGCCGGCATCGTCGCAGCCGCCGTCGTCATCGCCTGCACCGTGATGCGGCCGGCCCGCGAAACCGAGCCGGTCGAAGAGGAGCTGGCCCTCGACGCGGCCTGAGTACCACCAGACGAACCCCGAGCCCGTCACCAACCGGTGGCGGGCTCGGGTGTTCTCGTGCGCGGACAGTTGTTCGCACGGGTTTTGTCCGCAGGGGGTGTGGGCTGGGTCGTGGTTCGGGGGTGGGATGGGGAAGGATGTCTGCCTGACGGGAACCGCCGACGGGGCGGCTGACATTCTCGTCGCCCAGTTGGACGTAGAGGGGATACGGCACAGTGGTTTTGCAGTCGATCGAGCAGCGGATCGCCGCCGAGCTGGAAGTCGGCGAGGGACAGGTCCGGGCAGCCGTCGGGTTGCTGGACGAGGGCTCGACGGTTCCGTTCATCGCCCGGTACCGCAAAGAGGTCACCGGGATGCTCGACGACGCGCAACTGCGCACACTCGAGGAGCGGTTGCGGTACCTGCGCGAGCTCGAGGAGCGCCGGCAGACCGTGCTCGAGTCGATCGAGAGTCAGGGCAAGCTGGACGACGCGCTGAAGGCGTCGATCCTGGCCGCCGAGACGAAGTCGCGGCTGGAGGACATCTACCTGCCGTTCAAGCCGAAGCGGCGGACCAAGGCGATGATCGCCCGCGAGGCCGGCCTGGAGCCGCTGGCCGACGGGCTGCTCGCGGACCCGGGCGTCGAGCCGCTGGCCGCGGCCGCGGTGTTCGTGAACGCCGCGGCCGGGGTGGCCGACGGGCAGGCCGCGCTGGACGGCGCCCGGGCGATCCTGGTCGAGCGGTTCGCCGAGGACGCCGACCTGATCGGCGAGCTGCGCGAACGGGTCTGGGGCCAGGGCCGGCTGGCGTCGACGGTGCGCGAGGGCAAGGAGACCGACGGCGCGAAGTTCTCGGACTACTTCGACTTCGACGAGCCGTTCGCGAAGATGCCGTCGCACCGGATCCTGGCGATGTTCCGCGGCGAGAAGGAGGACGTGCTCGCGCTCAGCGTCGAGCCGCTGCCGGAGGGCGCCGAGGTGGACGGCCCGACCGAGTACGAGACGACGATCGCCCGCCGCTTCGGTATCGAGAACCAGGGCCGCGCGGCGGACAAGTGGCTGGTCGAGACGGTCCGGTGGGCCTGGCGGACGAAGATCCTGGTGCACCTCGGCATCGACCTGCGGATGCGGCTGCGGCAGACCGCCGAGGACGAGGCGGTCCGCGTCTTCGCGGCGAACCTGCGCGACCTGCTGCTCGCGGCCCCGGCCGGTACCCGGGCGACGATGGGCCTCGACCCGGGCTTCCGGACCGGCGTGAAGGTCGCCGTCGTGGACGCCACCGGCAAGGTGGTCAACACCGGCGTCATCTACCCGCACGTCCCGCAGAACCAGTGGGACAAGTCGATCGCGACACTGGCCGCGCTGGCCGCCGCGCACAACGTCGAGCTGATTGCCATCGGCAACGGTACGGCCTCGCGCGAGACCGACAAGCTGGCCGGTGAGCTGATCGCCAAGCACCCCGAGCTCAAGCTGACCAAGGCGGTCGTGTCCGAGGCGGGCGCGTCGGTGTACTCCGCGTCCGCGTTCGCGTCCCAGGAACTGCCCGGGATGGACGTGTCGCTGCGGGGCGCCGTCTCGATCGCACGCCGGCTGCAGGACCCGCTGGCCGAGCTGGTGAAGATCGACCCGAAGTCGATCGGCGTCGGGCAGTACCAGCACGACCTCCCGGAGAACTCGCTGTCCCGGTCGCTCGACGCGGTCGTCGAGGACTGTGTGAACGCGGTCGGCGTCGACCTCAACACCGCCTCCGCGCCGCTGCTCACCCGGGTCTCCGGGATCACCCCGGGACTGGCCGACAACATCGTCCTGCACCGCGACCAGAACGGCCCGTTCAAGTCCCGGTCCTCACTGAAGGACGTCCCGCGGCTCGGCCCGAAGGCGTTCGAGCAGGCGGCCGGCTTCCTCCGGATCCCCGACGGCGACGACCCGCTGGACTCCTCCAGCGTGCACCCGGAGGCGTACCCGGTGGTCCGGCGGATCCTGGACCGGACCGGTTCGGACCTGAAGGCGCTGATCGGGAACAGCTCCGCGCTGCGGTCGCTGAAGGCGGCCGAGTTCGTCGACGACACCTTCGGGCTGCCGACCGTGACCGACATCCTGGCTGAGCTGGACAAACCGGGCCGGGACCCGCGGCCCGCGTTCAAGACCGCGACGTTCGCCGACGGGGTGGACAAGATCGCCGACCTCAAGCCGGGGATGAAGCTGGAGGGCCAGGTCACCAACGTGGCCGCGTTCGGCGCTTTCATCGACATCGGTGTCCACCAGGACGGGCTGGCGCACGTGTCCGCGCTGTCGAAGAACTACGTGAAGGACCCGCGCGAGGTGGTGAAGCCGGGCGACATCGTCAAGGTGAAGGTGCTCGAGGTCGACATCCCGCGCCAGCGCATCTCGCTCACCCTCCGCCTCGACGACGAGCCGGGCAGCGGTGGCGGTGGCGGCCGCTCAGGCGGCGAGCGTGGCCAGAACCGTGGCGGCGGCCGCGGCGGCAACTACAGCAGTGGTGGCGGTCGCGGGCCGGGTGGCGGTGGCCGCGGTGGTCAGGGCGGCGGTCAGGGCCGGGGCGGACAGGGCGGCCGCGGTCAAGGTGGCCAGGGCCGCGGCGGGCAGCAGAAGGAGACCCCGATGGACGAGGGCTCCCTCGCCGACGCCTTCCGCAAGGCCGGCTTCACCGTCCGCTGAGCCTGCAGCAGTAAGCACTGATCCGGCCGGTACCCCGCGGGGGTGCCGGCCGGTTCTGCGTCTGCGCCGGTCGCTTCTAGGCGGCGAGATGCGCCTCCAGCGTGCGTTGATGGGCGTCGAGCCAGTGGAGGGCGGTCTGGACGTCTTTGTGCTTCTGTGCGGAGAACGGGTCGGTCTGAGCCGCTCGGAAGGCGAGGATGCGCTCTTGTTCGCGCCGCAGGGCGGGGAGGAGGGCCGCGTGCAGCTTGGGCCCGTCGTCAGCGGCGTACGCGTCGCAGGCCAGGCGGAGAAGGCGAGCATGCTCCCCCGCCGACGTCGACGAGAGGCCGAGGTCCAGGAACGTCCACAGCAGATACGCCAGGTCGTCCGCCCGCGGTCCGGGCGCGGCTCCGTCGAAGTCGATCACGGCTGTCGGGTGGCCGGCGGTGAGGATCGTGTTCCACGGCGCCAGGTCGTGATGGCACACGGTCTCGGCGTCACCGGCCTCGGGCGTACCGGCCAGCGCGTCGTGGATCGCTCGAACCAGCCGCACCATCGCGACCAACTGCTCGTCGGTCCACTCGTACCGACCGTGAGCCGTCTCGCCCGCCTGGTAGCTGAGGATCTCGCGCCCGTACTCGTCGACCCCGAGGAACCGCGGCACGCCACCCACGTCCGCCTCCGCCAACCGCAGCAGAACCCTGTGCGCAAAGGGAGATCGCACGCTCATCGGCCGACGAACGGTCTCGCCGACTCGTACTACGCCGGCCACCGTCCGCCCGCCGGACAACGGCCGTTCCACGTCGCTCATACGGATCACGTTGCCCAGGACAACCTGCCCTAACCCTCGGACGACAGCAGGATCAAGTCGAGCAGCCGATCCAGATCGGCCTGGGTCGGTGGCCCGGGAAGGACCTCGGCCAACGCCTCCAACGTCGCCACGAGGCGCTGCTCGACCGTACGCCGGGTGCGCCCCTTCGCAAGCCGCCGCAGGACCGCCTGGGCGCGCGCCGAGGACGCGACCAACTCGCCGAGCTCCGACGTCGTACCACCATCCTCCACCGCATCCGAAGGGGACGCGATGGTGATCCGGAGCTCGGCCCCGAGTGCCGTGGAGAGGCGGTCGAGCGCGGCGACGGTGGGGTTGCCGCGGCCGTTCTCCAGGTTTGCGATGTACGGCACCGACAGGCCCGCGTCCATCGCGACCGACGCGATCGTCCGGCCGGCCGCCTTCCGGCGCTCACGCAACTCCGTGCCCAGGTCCATGCCGACAGCATATCCCTACAGAACACACTTGCCGAAAACTGTTCTGACAAGATAACGTCGCCGACCGTGCGGGACTTCCGGCTGGTGTGGGCGAGCAGCGCGATCTCGGGGATCGGATCGTGGCTGCTGATCGTCGCGATCCCGGTGCACGTGTTCCAGGTGACCGGATCGGTGGCGGCGACCGGGCTCGCCCTCGCGCTCGAATCCCTGCCCGCATTGGCGATCGGGCCATGGGCCGGCGTCCTGCTCGACCGGTGGCACCTGGCCCGCGCGATGTGGCTCGCGGATCTGGTCAGCGCGGCCGCGGTCGCGCTGATCCTGTTCGCCGACTCCCCGAGCCGGATCTGGCTCGTCTACGTAGCGATCCTGGTCGAGAGCGTGGCGACCACCGTGTTCCGGCCGGCGGCGCGCGCCCTGGTACCGGCCGTGGTCGGCACCGGGCCCGAACTCGCCAGGGCGAACGCGCTGACCGCCTTCTCCGGCAGCGTGATCCGGCTCGCCGCACCACCACTCGGCGCACTCCTCCTGGCCGGCCCGGGCATCACCTTCGTCCTCTACACCGACATCGCCAGCTATTTGTTGTCAGCAGCAATCATCGGCGCGATCCGGACCCAGCCACCGCGCTCCCAGGGCGAGGCCGCCCGGCCACTCGAAGGCTTCCGGTACGCCGGCCGCCACCAGGCACTGCGCGGCCTCCTGCTCGGCAACGGCATCTTCTTCACCGCCAACGCGGGCCTCACGGCGCTGCTCGTACCGTTGACGGTGGATCGCCTGCACGCCCCTGGATCCATGGTCGGCTACCTGATCTCCGGACTTGGCGCCGGCTACCTCGTCGGGGCCGCGCTGGCCACGAAGGCCCAGTCCTGGTTGGGGATTCGCGACCTCCTCGCGACGACCCAGGCCGTGGCCGCGGTCGCGTTCTTCGGGCTCGTCAACGCGCCGTCGGTTCCGTGGGCAATCGCGGCCACCTTCCTCCTGGGCATCCCCGGCAGCATCCTCCTGATCACCACCCAGACCACCCTTCAGCGAGCCACCCCAAGCGACCTGCTGGGCCGTGTCGGCGCCCTGTTCTTCGCGATGGACGCCCTCACCGTCATCGTCGGCGCACTCCTGGCGCCGGCCCTGACCCACCTGGCCGGGCTTCCCGTGACTCTCAACCTGCTTGCTGCCATGGCCGTCCTCGCGGCGCCCGTCACGCTCGCCGCGGTACCGCGTCATCCCGCCGACATCAGCCTGCCGAGGACGACGCCTTCCCCGAAGCCGTGACAGCGGATTCGCGGGCGTCGTACGCGGCGCGGGCGGCGGCGATCTGCGACTGGTGGGTCTCGGTCCAGGTGACGAGGGACTGGATCGTGGCGTGCAGGGTGACGCCGAGCGGAGTGAGCTCGTAGTCGACCCGGGGCGGCACCACCGGGTGGACGGTCCGGCTGACCAGGCCGTCGCGCTCGAGCTGGCGCAGCGTCACGGTGAGCATCCGCTGGCTGACGCCGTCGATCGTCTTCTTCAGCTCGGTGAAGCGCATCGATTGGTCGTCGAGCAGCGCGATCACCAGCAGCGACCACTTGTCGCCGATCCGGTCCAGGATCTGCCGGACGTCGCAGTCCTCGCGGGTGTCCCACTGGAACGCGTCCACGGTGCAGCAGGAGTGACTCGGTTCCTTTGAAGTGCCTTCTTCCACAAAACCTGATGGTTCCTCACGATGGGTTCAGTTACAAGAGATAACCGACCTCACGATGGGGAACCACCAATGTCCTCGACCGTCACCCCGGAGCGCCTGACCGGGCGCTCCTGGGCCGTTCTGCTCGTCCTCTGCGGCGCGATCTTCCTGGAAGGCATCGACGTCTCGATGATGGGCGTCGCGCTGCCCTCGATCCGGGCCGAGCTCGGCCTGTCCACCGCCGAACTGCAGTGGGTCGTCAGCGCGTACGTGCTCAGCTACGGCGGCTTCGTCCTGCTTGGCGGCCGGGCCGCGGATCTGCTCGGCCGGCGCCGGATGTTCGTCGGCTGGCTGGCCGTCTTCCTGGTCTTCTCCGGCCTGGGCGGCTTCGCGACCGAGGGCTGGGTACTGATCCTGGCCCGCTTCGTCACCGGGGTCGCGGCCGCCTTCATGACCCCGGCCGGCCTGTCCATCATCACCACCACCTACCCGGAGGGCCCGCAACGGACCAGGGCCCTGCTCGTGTACGCCGGGACCGCGGCGGCCGGGTTCTCGCTCGGCATGGTCACCGGCGGCCTGCTCACCGCGATCGACTGGCGCTGGGTGTTCTTCGCCCCGGTCGTCCTGGCCACGGCGCTTCTCGTCAGCGCGCTGAGACTGATCCCCCAGGAGGCCGCCGTCGCCAGGGTGTCCGGCGGCTTCGACCTCGCCGGAGCGCTGACGTTGACAAGCGGAATGCTGCTGCTGGTCGCGACCGTGGTCCGGGCCCCCGACGTACCGGTCGGGCAGACCGTGGCCACGGCGATCGCGGGAGCGTTGTTACTTGCGGTGTTCGTCGCGATCGAACGGCGAGTGGCGGCGCCCCTGATCCGGTTGGGGCTGCTGCGCAATCTCCCGTTGGTCCGGGCCAACCTCGGGGCGGTCCTGCTGGTCGGGTCGTTCGTCGGGTTCCAGTTCGTGGCCGTGCTCTATCTGCAGGAGTTGCGGCACTGGTCCGAACTGGAGACCGGACTCGCGTTGATGGTGATCGGTATCGACGCGGTCCTCGCACCGACGCTCACGCCGCGGCTGGTCGACCGATGGGGCAACAGCCGGGTGGCGTTCGGCGGATTCGTGTTCGCGGCCGCGGCGTACGCGTTGTTCCTGCCGGTCGGGGTGGACTGGACCTACCTCGCGATGCTGCCGACGCTGATCCTGCTCGGACTCTCGTTCGCGCTCGCCTACGGGCCGTTGACGATCGCGGCGACCGACGGAGTGGCCGAGGAGGAACAGGGCCTGGCGAGCGGCGTGCTCACCACCTCGTTCCAGTTCGGGTCCGCGCTCGGGCTGGCCGTGGTCGCCGCCGTCCTGGCCTCGTCCGAGGTGCTGACCCTCGAGAGTTTCCGGACCGCGTTGGTGGTCCCACTGGTCGCGGCGGTTCTCGGGCTCGCGGCGACCGGACCCGGCCTCGCGAGGAGAACGCTCGTCTCCTGAAGGAAAACCTTCCGCCGGCGGCGGGTGGACGGCGTGTCCGCGCCCACCGCCGGCGGTTCGGTCGGCGCTGCGTACCGGAACTGTTGCCGTGAGTTACCAGGGCATCCGACTATTCAGCGCTCACCGAAATTGCCCGCACTGCCCGAATCGTATCCCTAAATCCCTGCAAACATTCTTGACAGCGGTATTCACGTGACCTTCTCGAACCCCTCCCCGACGCCCTGACCTGCGGTTTCACCGGCCGGCGGCGAGCAGCGTCAAGGCTCTGTAAAGGTCCCTGCCGAACTGTTCCCGGTACGCCAGGCTTTGTTGTGTTCTTTATCCAACGCCGCAACCGTTGCGTCGCCCGGCAGCACACCGGGTGACCGATCAGCAGAAGAAGGCACAGGATGAGCGAGTCGCTGGAGATCGCCACGGAGCACCGCCGGGTGCGGGTCTGGTTCGGCGCTCACCCGATCGCGGACCACACCGCCGCGGCCGACCAGGCCGCGCAGTACGAAGAGGCCATGCGCCGGCGGTTCGCCTCGCTCCGGGTCACCAACGAGCCGGTGCCGGCGGCAACCACGCTGGAGACGGCGCGATGACCACCCGCCCCACCCTCCTCGGCTACCTGCGCGCCGACGCGCTCAGCTGCGCCGAGGAACTGGCCGACGCGACGGACTCGCTCGTCGCCTTCGCCAGCGCGGAGGGCTACACGCTCGGCACCGTGTACACCGAGCGGGACGCCGCCGAGTCGGCCGCGTTCCACGCGCTGCTCGACGAGGTCCGCCGGACCGACGTCCGGGCGGTCGTCGTCCCGACCATGCAGCACCTCGGCGCGGTCGGTTCGCCGGCGGCGCACCAGCAGATCGAGTTCCACCAGGCCGGCGGCTGGACGGCCGGCGCGTTGTAACCCACAGACAAGCGGAGCCGGCGTCTTGACCCCTGCATCGGCGCCGGTTCCGCTCTCCAACTTCCACAGCTGCACCGGGGATGCCCGGGTGGTAGTGGACCCGTCGAGGCCCCACCGGCTGCTACCGGTGGGGCCTTGTCGTTGCTCCGGCGCCCCGGCCGGGCCGGACGGTTGCGTCAGGCAATGATGGTGTAGCCGTAGCGCTTCATCACCGCGGCGGTGGCGGCGTTGAAGACGCCGGTCGCCGGGAGCCCGAACCGCTGCTGGATCTTCCGGGTCATCTGCTGGAAGTGCAGGTGCCACGGGACCCCGGACGGCGGCCGGACCTCGTGCCGGCCGATCGCCGCGACCTTCGGATGCGCCGCCCAGGCGAGCACCTGGGCCCGGTCGGCACCCCACACCCCGTTCATCGCGTCGTTCTTGCGGGCGTACTCCATCGCGCCGAGCGAGATCGTCCGGTTCGGCGGTGGCGGCAGGTCGACCACCGGCCCCGGTGCGCCCGGGTGGTGCTTGCGGAAGATCTCCCAGGTCATCCCGTAGTACCCGGGCGGTCCGTCGTCGCGGCCGCGGTTGGCCAGCCCGTTCTTCAGCCGCCGGTACTCCGCGATCTGGTGCGCGGCGCCGCGGGACAGGTCCTTGTCGCCGGCCGCGATCGCGTGCACGTGGTACGGCCAGTTGCCCTGTGCCGGCGTCCGCAACCAGGCGGCGAATCCGACCTGCCGGAGTACCAGGACCACCGTCCGGCGCTGGCCCGCGTCGAGGTCGGCGGCGGCCAGATCGACCGCGCCACCCCCGTCGTGAGTCCCGGCCGAGGCGGTCACGCCGCCCTTGTTGTACGAGCCCTGCAGGATGGTGAACTGGAACGTGGCCAGCTTCTCCGCGGCCTGCAACATCGCCACCGTCCGCAGGTTCAGCTGCTTTCCCCGCCAGGTGATCCTTGCCTCAGGCATCGATCTCCTCCGGCGGCGTGGCCAGGATCCGGTCCGCGTCCTCGGCGGCCCCGAGCGCCTCCAGCTCGTCCAGTTCGTCCTCGGTCAGCTCGTCGTCGTGGATCGCGTCGAAGCCGTCCGGCATCGTCCACCCCTTCCCCCGGGTCACGTCCGTGGCCTCCCCTGCCAGCGGAACCGCGGTTCAGCGTAGGTGGGCCCGGTGTCACCGTCCAGGTCGCACCCACGGCCGAACGTATGAGGAACGTGAACTTTTCTCCTGGTGGCGGGTGTGATCGCCCTTCGGCCGGGTACGAGTAGAGATGTCCCGCGGTTCAGTCGGCCCCATTCGGGCATGGGTGGAGCTCACCGAGCCGCGAGTTCTCCCACTGAGGGGCGGGAGAACGACCGACGGCGGCGGGCGTATCCCACGGTGCGCCCGCCCCTGGCGGTGATCCGGTGGCCACCGACTCCAGCCCCGTGCGTATCCCCGTGTACCGGGCGCCTCTGCGCTCCCGTCGCGACGACGTCACCCCGGACTCGACCGTCGACCGCGCCTTGGTACTTGGCCTCTGCGGCTTCGGTGGCATCCTCCGTCCACCGCCCATCGACCTCGACGACGCCGTCGCCGGCCTGGCCGCGGCGTACGACGTGCGCTCGGCACGCAGGCTTCGACGCTTCGCGGAGGTCGCCGACGGCGCTTTCGTCTGGACGCGGGAGCCAGGGGGCGACTATCACCTGGGGCGGATCGAGGGGCCTTGGTTCTATGACGATGCTCCCGAAGCGATCGCTGTTGATCTGGTGCAGGTGCGGCGGTGTTCGTGGCGCGCGGTCGACCCGGTGCGGGTTCCCGGTGGGGTTCAGGAGACGTTCGATCGGGGTGGGCGGAACTTCCAGCGGATCCGTAATCCGGAGGTGGAGATCGCTACCGCGAGGCTAGGGTGCCCGGGGTGATCGAGCTTCCCGCTTCCTTCCTTGCGATGCCGCGATGGTGGTCCGAGGGGCACGAGTGGCTGACCGGGTTGCCTGCTGCTGTCGAGGCGCAGTGTGACTTCTGGGGTTTACGGGCCGACGGCGACGTCCTGCACGGGTCCAACGCGATCGTTCTCCCGGTACTGCGGGACGGGGTGCGGCTGGCGCTGCGGATGTCGCCGCCCGGTGCCGAGGTCGAGGACCAGGCGCGGGCCTTGCGTTGGTGGGCGGGCCGGGGTGTCGTCGAACTGGTGGACGCCCAACCCGACCACGGCGCCCTCCTCCTCGAACGACTGGGCGAGCCACTCACCGAACAACCTTTGGACGAGGTCCTCGGCGTACTCGGGCAGCTGATACGCCGGTTGGCGGTCGCGCCCGATCCGGAGTCCCGCTCGACCGCCGACATCGCGCGGGTCCGCGGTGTGCAGTTGGGGCCCGAGTACGAGCGACTCGGGCGGCCCTTCGACCCGGCGTACCTGCGGGCGGCCGAGCGGATCGCGGACGAGCTGTCGACCGCGGTCACGGATCTCGCCGTCAACGGTGACTTCCACGCGGACCAGGTGCTGCGGGGCGGACGCGAGCCGTGGTTGATGGTGGACCCGGTGCTGTACCGGGGCGAGATCGAGTACGACCTGGCCCGGGTGCTCTGGACGAACGTCGACGCGATGCCGACCGGCGGCGCGATCCTCGAGCACTTCGGCACCGTGGTCGAGACGGCCGGGCTGGACCGGGACCGGGCCCGCGCCTGGGTGGTCTACCGGACCGTGGACTACTGGCTCTGGGGGCTGTCGGCCGGGCTGACCGAGGACCCGGTCCGGTGTGCGCGGCTGCTCGGCACCTTCCTGTAGTGGCAACCCCCTGACGCGGCAGGGGGCTGGCGGTGACAGCGGGTGAGGTGCACAATGCGGGCGAGGGGACCTGGGGAGGGATCGGATGGGGGAAGTCGTCGTCGCGCGGGACCTGAGAGGCGAGTCCGGTGGCCCGTAAGGCGCTCGTCGTGGCCACCGACGAGTACCTCGACACGGGTCTGCGGCAGCTCCGCAGCCCGGGCCGGGACGCCGTCGCGTTGACCGAGGTCCTCGGCGACCCGGCGATCGGCGCCTTCACGGTGACCGTGCTCCGCAACGCCGGAATCCAGGAACTCCGCGAGCAACTGGACGCCTTCTTCTCCACCGCGGACCGCCACGACGAACTGCTCGTGCACTTCTCCTGCCACGGTCTCAAGGACGACGGCAACGACCTGTACCTGGCCGCGTCCGACACCCGCGCCGCGATGCTCGCGTCGACCGGCCTGCCCGCGGACTTCGTCGCCCGGCGGATGCGCGCGAGCCGGGCCCGCAGCATTGCGTTGCTGCTCGACTGTTGCTATGGCGGCGCGTTCGAACGGGGCATGCTGGCCCGCGCCGGATCCGACGTACCGGTGCTCCACTCGTTCAGGCAGGACCATTTGGCCGAGGGTGCCGGGCGGGTCGTGATCACGGCGTCCAGCGCGGTCGAGTACGCGTTCGAGAGCGGCGACCTGACCGAGCAGGGATCGGCCGAGCCGTCCGTGTTCACGGCGGCCGTGGTCGAGGGCATCGCGAGCGGGGAGGCCGATACGGACGGCTCCGGCACGATCAGCGTCCACGAGCTCTTCGCGTACGCCGAGCGCCGGGTCCGCCAGGTGAATCCGCGCCAGACGCCGCACCTGTGGTCCTTCGGGACCCGCGGCGACATCGTCGTGGCCCGGTCTCCGTTGCGCCGGATCACGCCGGCCACGTTACCGGCGTCCGTACAGACCGCGTTGTCCGGTGACCGGATCAGCCGTCTCGGTGCGGTCCACGTGCTGTCCGACCTCGTCGACGATGCCGATCCGGCCATGGCCTTGGCCGCGGTCCAGGCGTTGCAGTACCTGGTCGGTGACGACAGCCGGTCCCTGTCCGAGGCGGCCCGCAATACGTTGCACCGGATCCGGTTAACCGCGGAGCCGAGGGTGGTCGAGGTCGTCGCCGGTTCAGCGGTGCGGGCGGAGGTCGTACTGGGTGGGTCGGCCCTGTCCGTCGCGGCGCGGGTGGAATCGAGCCCGGAGTGGATCGAGGTTCGCCAGGTCGGCGACCACCTGCACCTCACCATCGACACGGCGGACGCGGCCGAGGCGTACATCCAGGCGGCCGGGCCGACCGGGTCCGTCGACATCCGTGTGACGGCGACAGCGCGGGCGATGGAGCCGCCGCCCCGACCGGTACGCCCTGCGCCGGGCGAGGCCCAGTTGCTGGAGTTGCGGCTGTGGATGGCGGCGGCTGCCCTGCAGTTGCTGGTGTTGTTCCTGCCGTTGGACGGTGAGGGTTACCGCCTGATCGGCAGCGGTGACAGCGGTGCCGACTTCTGGCTGTGGTTCGTGGTGTTGCTGGGGACCGCCGGCCTGTTGGCGACCGCCGGAGTCCGTGGGCGCCACCCCGGACCGGGTGGACTCGTGGCCGGGATCGCGGGTCTGTTGCTGTCCGCGTTCTTCACGGTCGGGGCGATCTCCGTCTGGGTGTCCGACGGGGCCGGCGCCGGTAGCTTCGTCGCGGTCCTGGCGACTTTGCTGGCGCTCGCGGCCCTCGTCCTGATGGTGCACCGACGCCGAACCGCGCCGCCGGGCGAACCCGATCGGCGCGCTGCGGATCAGCGGGACTTGCGCAAACCGGTCAGCTGAAGCTCGGCGAACAGCCCGACCGCGGCCGCCTGGGCGATCACGAAGGCGATCCCCAGCCCGGTCAGGTCGACCAGGAAGAGCAGCGCGAGGCTGGCGATCACCCAGGCGACGTTGACGACGATCACCTCGGTCACGGCCGTCCGGTTCAGGGCCGGTCCGCGGCCGATCATCAGCAGGGCGGCGGCCCACAGCAGCAGGAAGGCTCCGGCGCCGAGGCTCAGCCCCAGCGGCAGGCCGAGCGGCCCGTCCAGGGCCCAGCCGGCGGCGAGCAGCAGGACACCGAGCCCGCCGGACGCGACCGCGTCCAGCCGGAGGACCTGGGTGAGGAACCGGCCGGTCACCACGTTGTTGCTGACAGCATCGAGGTTGGTGCTCATCTGGGTTCTCCTTCGAACTCTGTTCCGATGCCGAGAAGCTTGCCGCCGGACCACGGCGATGGTCGATGACGTCCGAGGTAATGGCGATGGTCACCTCAGCGGTTACCGTCGAGCCATGACTGCGATCGCCGAGGAAACCTTCCAGCGCCCGGTCGGGCAGCTGCTCCGCGGCTGGCGGGAGCGCCGCCGGCTCAGCCAGCTCGACCTGGCCAACCGGGTGGACGTCTCCACCCGGCACGTCAGCTTCGTCGAGACCGGTCGCGCCAAGCCGAGCCGTGACATGGTGCTGCGGCTGGCCGAGCACCTCGACGTCCCGCTCCGGGACCGCAACCAGTTGCTGCTCGCGGGTGGGTTCGCCCCGATCTACAGCGAGGCGTCCCTGCACTCGCCGGCGATGCTGGCGATCCGCGAGACACTGCGCCGGCTGCTCAAGGGCCACGACCCGTACCCCGCGCTGGTGGTGGACCGCTGGTGGAACGTGGTCGAGGCGAACGCCGGAATCGCCTTGTTCACCGAGGATGTCGCGCCCGCCCTGCTCGGCGCCCCGATCAACGCGCTCCGGTTGATGCTGCATCCCGACGGCGTCGCCCGGCGGATCACCAACCTGCCCGAGGTCCGCGCGAGCGCGCTGGCGAGCCTGCAACGCCAGGCCGCGAGTACGGCGGATCCGGAGTTGCAGGACCTGTACGAGGAGATCCGCGGGTACGCCGCGGGCGAGCGCGCCGAGTTGCCGGGCCCGGCCGAGGTGGTGATCCCGCTGAAGCTGCGGCACGGGGATCGCGAGCTGTCCCTGCTGACCACGATCGCGACGTTCGGTACGCCGTTGGACGTGACCGTGTCGGAGTTGATGATCGAGCAGTTCTTCCCCGCGGATGAGGCGACGGCCGAGTTCCTGCGGCAGCGCTGATGCTGCCGGACCAGGGGCTCGGTGACACGCGGGAGCTGCACCTCGCGTGGTTGCGGTACTACCGGTCGACCGTCGAGCGGAAGCTGACGGGACTGAGCGAGGAGGAGCTGCGGACCAGCCGGTTGCCGTCCGGGTGGTCACCGCTGGAGTTGCTGCGGCACTTGGTGTTCATGGAGCGACGGTGGATCCGCTGGGGGTTCACCGCCGAGCAGGTGGACGATCCGTGGGGCGATGCGGACGCGGACGACCAATGGCGGCTCGCTCCCGGCGACGACCTCGACGGGTTGCTGGGTCGCCTCCAAGCTGGCGGCGAGCGGACCGAGGAGATCGTGGCCGCGGCCGAGCTCGGTGCGTCGGCCGCGGTCGGTGGGAGATTCGGCGCCGGGGCGGAGGTTCCCACGTTGAACTGGATCCTGTTCCACGTGCTGCAGGAGTACGCACGGCACGTCGGTCAGCTCGATGTTGCCCGCGAGCTGGCCGACGGCCGTACCGGTGAATGAAGGCGAGGATCTCTACTTCTGCGCGCTGGGCGTCGCCTTGGCCGACGGCTCCACCGTGCTCGGGTCCGACGGCTCCTTACTCGGAGTCGGGTACGGCGGCTTCGCCGTGCTCGGGAGCGTCGGCGTCGCGCTCGGATCCGACGGCTCCTCACTCGGAGTCGGGTACGGCGGCTTCGCCGTGCTCGGGAGCGTCGGCGTCGCGCTCGGGTCCGACGGCTCCTCACTCGGTGTCGGGTACGACGGCTTCTCCGTCGGGGCGAGGGAAGGCGTGGCCGGTTCCCGCGGACCATCGCTGGACTCGCACGCCGGCAGCGAGGGCGTCGCGTCCGGGACCGCGGACGGCGTCGCATCCGGCACCGACGGCTTCTCGGTCGGCTGGCCCGGCAGGGACGGCTGCTCGGTCGGCGCGCCCGGTGTGGCCGGCACCGACGGCTTCTCGGTCGCGAGGGACGGCTGGCCGGGGAGCGAGGGCCCCGGGCTCGGCTCCGCGGTGACCGGCACGCAGGTCGGGGCGGCCTTGCTCGGCAGCCCCGTCGACGGGACCGGGTCGCCGGCCACCAGGGTGCGGACGCCGGAGGGCCCGCCGACCGCGGCGGACACCGTCGCGACGGTACCGGCCGCCGCGACCACCCCGGCGGCGGTCAGACCACGCCGGACCCAGGTGAACCGGCGGCCCCGGCGCATCAAGCTGGCCGGGTCCGGCTGCCACGGCTCCAGGTCGTACTCGAGCGCTGCGCGCACCCGCTGCTCGTCGCTCATCTGTGTCCTCCCACTCCGGTTTCGATCAGGTCGGGTGACAGCCGCAGCTTGGTCAGCGCGCGAGACGCGGTGCTCTTGACGGTGCCGAGCGCCATCCCGAGCAGCTCGGCCGTCTCCGCCTCGGAGAGGTCCTGCGAGTACCGCAGCGCCACCACCGCCCGCTCCCGTACGGTCAGTCCGGCGAGCGCCGCCAGGACCGCCTCCCGGGTGTGGACCTCGGCGGCGAAGTCGGCCACGGACCGCTGGTCCCAGTCGTTGTCGACCGGATCGCTGGGGACCTCCTTGGTCCAGCGCCGCCGGACCTGGGAGAGGAACCGGTTCACCAGCACCCTGCGGACGTACCGCAGTGGATCGCTGTCCAGCCGGTGCCATTTCGGGTACGACCGCATCAACGCCTGCTGGACGAGGTCCTCGGCCGTGTGCCGATCGCCGCACAGCATCTCCGCGAACCGGAGCAACGGGGTCGACTGCGCCTGCACGAACCGCTCGAAATCGGCGTCCGCGGCCCGGGTCATCGCGTCTCCTCTGCGTCTGTCACACCGGTCCAAACCCGCTCGGCCATCGAAAAGGTTCTGTCCGGTCAGCAGATCCTTCGAAGAAATTTATTGACGACGCTATACAAGACGGCGGTTCCTTTGTCACATTAGGTGAGCCGGGCCTCGCGCCCGGTAGCCGACACCTCACCGCCCCGGAGGTACACCGCCCATGCGCATCACCCGAAAGTCCCCAGCCGCACTCCTGGCCGTCGCCGCGCTGGCCGCGGCACCCCTGGCCGCCACCGTCCTGCCGAGCGCGGCCAGTACGCCGGACCCGGTCGCCGTCGCCGCGCGTCCGGCCGAGGGATCCACCAACGTCACGGTCGACGGCCACCGGATCATTCTCGGCGACGCCCGGGCCACGATGGGTTCGGCCGAGATCCGGCAGCGCTCCGGGATCGCGAACCTGGATCCCGTCCGCTTCCCCGCCCCCACCTCGGCCGTCGTGGTCGGCTACACCACCGGGACGCCGGACCGCTCGACCGCCGAGGTCGACGTCCGCGCCCTGGTCCGGGACCAGTGGTCGGAGTGGACGCCCGCCAAGCCCGGTACGCCGACCGCGCTGCCCGGCGCCAGCGACCAGGTGCAGCTGCGGATCATCGTCAGCGCGCCCCCGCAAGGCGCGAAGCCGTGGGTCGCCGACGTCACCGTGCAGCCGACCGACCAGGCGGACCCGAGCCGGATGGCGATCCAGGCGGCACCGTTGAGGTCCCGCGTCTTCGCCACCCGCGAGGGCCTGGTCGGCGGGACCACGGCGAACGGCCACGTGATCGTCAACCGGGACCACTTCGTCGCACTGCCGTCGCGCCGCGGCCTGGCGAACAAGGGGTCCGGCAACTACTCGGTCAAGGTGTGCACGACGACCGGGACGATCCGGTGCGCGTTCGAGCCGGTCTGGGACGTCGGCCCGTGGAACACCAAGGACGACTACTGGAACCCGAGCGCCACCCGGGAGATGTGGAAGGACCTGCCGCAGGGCAAGCCGGAAGCGCAGGCCGCGTACCAGAACGGGTACAACGGCGGGAAGGACCAGTTCGGCCGGACCGTGGCGAACCCGGCGGGGATCGACCTGGCCGACGGGACGTTCTGGGACGCGCTCGGCCTGTCGAACAACGCCTGGGTGGACGCCACCTACCTGTGGACCGGTGACGGCGGCCGTGGCACGGTCTCGATCTCGTCCGGCTATCTCAACGTCCGCAGTACGCCGAGCTCCAGCGGCGCCGTGGTCGGGATGGCGGGCAAGGCCGCACAGGTCCCGGTGGAGTGCCAGACCACCGGGCAGAGCGTGTCCGGTTCGCAGGGCACCAGCAACGTCTGGCTGCGGGTCCACGCCGGCATGTACGTCGCGAAGGCCTGGGTGAGCGCCGGGTCCTTCGGCGCCTGCTGAGCCAGGCTCGGAGTACGACAGAACCGCGGGGCCTCCGGAAGCCCCGCGGTTCTGCCTTGCCTGCCTACTTGGCGAGCGGGTCGCCCTTCGCGTCGCCGAACTTGCTCAGCAGCTTGCCGGCCGCGTCGTAGCTGAAGACCGACACCGCCGGCGGCTGCGGACCCGGCGACTTCTTGGCCGCGGGATCCGCGGTCAGCTGCGCGGAGGACTGCACCCAGCCGGGGATCCCGCCGAGCCGGTAGATCTTGCCGTACCAGGCCTTGCTGCCGCGGGTGTAGACCACGGTGCTCACCTCGGCGCTCTGGAAGACCGAGCTGACGACCGGGCCGACACTCTGGATCCCGGGCGTGCTGGGGTCGCCGAGGTTGTCGTTGCCCAAGGTGCGGCGCCAGCCGAACGGCTCGTACGCCGGTTCGCCCGGCACCCGGCTGATCACGGCCCACTCGGTGCCCTTGGTGGCGAAGAACAGGTGCGGCGCGATCTTCACCTCGGCACCGGCCGCGAGCCGGCCGACCGCGGGGCGCTTGTTCTGGAACACGTACTTCGTTGCCTTGGGCGCTGGTTTCGGGTTCGCCGCCGCCACGCGCCCGGCCGGGTTGTCCTGCTGCGGGACCTGCTGGGCCGCGCTGGTTCCCGGGCCGCCCGCGACGGCCTGCTGGTCGGTACCGGTGACGGCGGCGGTGGCGATCATGACGCCGGCGACCGCGGCGGCCGCGAGGCCCGTCGCGACCAGCCGAACGGTCCGCTGCCGGATAGGGGTACTGCGCATTTGGTTGCCCTCCACAAGGATTGGGGTTGCTGTCGGGCTGAAGGACGCCACGCACCCGGCGAAGGGTTCCGTCAACTGTGCAACGGATCCGGGGCAGACCCGAACCGGCCGACCAGCTTGCCGGTCCGGTCGTACGCGAAGACGGAGACGTTCGGCGGGAGCGCGCCGGGCTTCGTCGTGGGATGCGCGTCCAGCTGGACCGAGGCCTGGACCCAGCCGGGGATCCCGGCGAGCCGGTTCACCTTGCCGTACCAGGCCTTGGTGCCGTCCACGTAGATCACGGTGGTCGCCGTCGGGCTGCGGAAGACCGAGGTGTAGATGGCGCCGACGCTCTGCAGGCCGGGCGTGGTGGGGTCACCGAGGTTCTCGTTGCCCATGGTCCGTCGCCAGCCGAACGGCTCGTACGCGGGTTGCCCGGGCTCGCGCACGATCACGGCCCACTCCTCGCCCTTGGTCGCGACCGAGGTGTATTGGCCGATCTTGGTCTCACCGTCCCGCGGTACGGTCCCGACCGGCGGTTCCTCGTTCTGGAACTGGTACCGGCTGGACTGCACCGGCGTCGATGGGCTCGTCGACGGCGTGCCCGCGATCGCCGGCTCCGGCGGCGGACTCGACGTACCGGCGGTCGCCACCGTCACGGCGGCCACGGCAACCACCGCCGCCGAGGCGATCGCGCCCGTGGTGACGATACGGATCCGCTTGCGGCGATGGGCTCCCGCGATCACCTTGGCCGGGTCCAGCGGATCCGTGTCGGCCGGGGTCGATCGGAGGGCGGTCTGGATCTCCTCGTCGTTCATACGTGCTCTCCCACTTCGCTGCCGCTCAACTCGGGGGCCTCGCGCAACTTCCTCAGCGCCCGGGCGTTGGCGCTCTTGATCGTGCCGACCGCGACCCCGAGGACCGCGGCCGTGTCCGCCTCGGTGAGGTCCTCGACGTACCGCAGCACGATGACGGCGCGCTCCCGCCGGGTCAGGTGCCGCAACGCCCGGCCGACCGCGAGCCGCCGGTCCACACCGGCCGCCGGGTCGGTGACGGACCAGGTGAGCTCCGGTTCGAGCTCGGCGGCCCCACCACTCGGCCGCTCACGCCACGGCCGCCGCCGGACCCAGGACAGATGCTGGTTGACCACGGCCTGCCGGACGTACCCGAACGGGTCACCCAGCTCGATCCGGTCCCAGCGCTGGTACGCCTTCTCCAGCGCGGTCTGCACCAGGTCCTCGGCGAGCGCGGGATCGCCACAGAGCATCCGCGCGATGTGGACCAATCGCGCCGACCTGGCCACCACGAACGCGGTGAACTCCTCGTCCCGGCTCTGCCGCATGTCCTCTCCCGTCACCACCCCTTCACCCTCAGGACGCCCAACCCGTACACAAGGTTCTCCCCCAACCCCCGAAACCCCCACTTTGTGCACCAAGCGGCCGAACTGCCGCGCCGCCGCCGACTGAGCGGCGCACAAACTCGCGCTCATCGCGCGGGGGTGCGGGGCGCCGAGGGGGCGCCGGGCGCGGTGGGCCACTTTGTGCGCGAAGTGGTCGAACTGCTGCGCTGCCGACGGCTGAGCGGCGCACAAACTCGCGTTGATGGCGCGGGGGTGCGGGGGCGGGGAGGCACCGGGCGCGGTGGGCCACTTTGTGCACCAAGCGGTCGAACTGCCGCGCCGCCGACAGCTGAGCGGCGCACAAACTCGCGTTGATGGCGCGGGGGGCGCGGGGGCGCGGAGGCGCCGGGCGCGGTGGGCCACTTTGTGCACCAAGCGGTCGAACCGCCGCGCCGCCGACGACTGAGCGGCGCACAAACTCGCGCTCATCGCGGGGCGCGAGGCGCGGGGCGCGGGGCGCGGGGCGCGAGGCACGAGGCGCGAGGCGCGAGGCGCGAGGCGCGGGGGGCGAGGAGGCGCGGGGCGAGGAGGGCCACTTTGTGTACCAAGCGGTCGAACTGCCGCGCCGCCGACGACTGAGCGGCGCACAAACTCGCGCTCATCGCGCGGTGGCCAGGGCCGAGAAGGCGCCGGGCGCGGGCGCGGGGCGCGGTGGGCCACTTTGTGCGCGAAGTGGTCGAACTGCCGCGCCGCCGACGACTGAGCGGCGCACAAAGTCGGGTTGATGGCGCGGGGGGGGTGCGGGGGGCGGGGGGCGGGGGCGGGGGGCGGGGGCGGGGGGTTAGCGGGGTTGGAGGGTGGGGGCGGAGGTTGGGGTGGAGGTAGGGGTGGTGGGGGTGAGGTCGGCGGCCAGGCGGACTCGGTTGCGGCCGGCGGCCTTGGCGGCGTACATCGCGCGGTCGGCGCGGAAGATCAGGTCGTCCACGGTCGTCCCGTCGGACGGGTACACCGCGACGCCGATCGAGACGGTCAGGTGGAACGTGTCCGGGTCCAGCTCGGGATCGTCCAGGACGCCGGCGCACATCGCGGCCAGCGGGCTCGCGGCGACCGCGTTGCGGAGGCGGTCGGCGGTCACCGTCGCGTCGGCGAGATCGGTGTCCGGCAACGCGATCACGAACTCCTCGCCGCCGAACCGGCCGATCACGTCCTTGGCCCGGATCGCGCTGCGCAGGATCGTCGCGACCGCGCGCAGCGCCTCGTCGCCGACCAGGTGGCCGTGGGTGTCGTTGACCTGCTTGAAGTGGTCGATGTCGATCAGCAGCACCGCCATCGGCTCGCGCTGGGTGCGCGCGGTCCGCAGCATCTCCTCGGTCCGCCGCCGCCACCAGTCGACCCGGCCGAGGCTCGTCTTCGGATCGGTCTGCGCCTCGGTCTCCAACTGGCCGAGCAAGAGTGCCCGTTGCGCGGTCAGCATGATCGGGATCGCCACGAACGTGAACCACGGACTGACCAGCGCGGCCCCGGCCAGGACACAGCCGAAGGTGGCCGCGGTCGCGTCGACGCACAGGTCGTCCTTGCTGCCCAGGGTGTCCCGCCGGCCGCTGCCGGGGACGATCAGCGAGATCGCCAGCCCGCAGAGCAGGGTCTCGGTGGCTACGTACGCGATCGCGGCGGCCGTCATCGACACCACCAGGCCGAGCGAACTCGACCCGACCAGGTCGCGGGCGCCGATCAGGACAGCGTGCGCCGCGCCGACCGCGAGAACGTGCACCGCGGTCGAGTACGTCCACCGGTACGGGATGCAGCGGCCGGCCCGGATCCGCCACCAGCCCCGGAGCAGGACGACGACTCCGATGGCGAGGGCGGGGTGCAGGATCAGCGCGGCCGCGATCATCCAGGCCGGGGCGAGGTCCTTGTGCAGGGCGCCGCCACCACGTCGCCGGTGCTCCACCCGGCGGGCCCCTTCGACCGCGATCAAAGCCGACGCGACCAGCGCGCCGACCAGCTCGAGCTCCTGCCAGGACGGCAATTCGGTGAACGCGCGGACGACGTACCCGATCGCGAGCAGGTCGACGAGGACCACCACACCGAACGCCGGGACCGTCAGGGTCCAGAGCGCCCAATTCCGTACCGCTCGCCTACTCTGCGCAACCATCCCTCTCACGGTACGACGAGTGCGGGCTCAGGCCCAATCCACGACGGCGCGCCTGTGGACAACCCGTTGGACGGCTGACGATTCAGTCGTTTGATCAACGATCAGGCGCGTCAGCGCTTCCGTTTCGCGGCTCCGAAGAGACCGCGGACGATCTCCCGGCCGGCCGAGCGGGCGAACTGCTTGAAGGCCGACGAGCCGATCACCTGCTCGACCATCGACTTCTCCTGCTTGCGCGACCGCGGCGCCTCCTGCTGCTGCGGCGCGGGCGCCTCCGCCTCGGCCTGCTCGGCCCCGGCCTGCACCTTCGCCGCGAGCATCTCGTACGCCGACTCGCGGTCCACCACCGCGGAGTACTTCGCGTTGTTCGGCGAGGCGTGGACCGTGGCCGCCAGCTGCTCGGCCGTCGCCGGGGCCATCAGCGACTGCGGTGCGCGGAACCGGGTCCACGCGACCGGGGTCGGCGCGCCCTTCTCGTTCATCACCGTCACGATCGCCTCGCCGATCCCGAGCTGGGTGAGTACCTCGCCCAGGTCGTACGCCGACTTCGGGAACGTGGACACGGTCGCCTTGAGCGCCTTGGCGTCGTTCGGGGTGTGCGCCCGGAGCTGGTGCTGGACCCGCGAACCGAGCTGGGCCAGCACGTCGTCGGGCACGTCCTTCGGGGTCTGGGTGACGAAGAAGACGCCGACGCCCTTGGACCGGATCAGCCGGACCGTCTGCGCGATCGAGTCCAGGAACGCCTTGGACGCGTCGTTGAAGAGCAGGTGCGCCTCGTCGAAGAAGAACACCAGCTTCGGCTTGTCCACGTCGCCCACCTCGGGCAGGTCGTGGAACAGGTCGGCCAGCAGCCACATCAGGAAGGTGGAGAACAGGGCCGGCCGGTCCTGCAGGTTCGGCAGCTCGAGCAGCGAGATCACGCCCTTGCCGTCGCGCTGCTGGAGCAGGTCGGCGGTGTCGAACTCGGGTTCGCCGAAGAACGCGTCCGCGCCCTGGTCGGCGAACCCGATCAGCGCCCGCAGGATCACGCCCGCGGTCGCGCTGGACAGCCCACCGAGCTCCTTCAGGTCGGCCTTGCCCTCGTCACTGGTCAGGTGCTGGATGACGGCCCGCAGGTCCTTCAGGTCCAGCAGGGTCAGGCCGTTCTTGTCGGCATAGTGGAAGATCAGCCCGAGCGACGACTCCTGGACGTCGTTGAGGCCCAGCACCTTTGACAGCAGGACCGGGCCGAACGACGTGATCGTGGCCCGGATCGGGACCCCGGTGCCCTGGCCGCCGAGCGCGTAGAACTCGGTCGGGAACCCGGCCGCCGTCCACTCCTGGCCGATCGCCTTGGTCCGGGCGAGCAGCTTCTCGCTCTCCTGGCCGGGCTGGGAGACGCCGGACAGGTCGCCCTTGATGTCCGCGGCGAACACCGCGACCCCGGCCGCCGACAGCTGCTCGGCCATCAGTTGCAGCGTCTTCGTCTTGCCGGTACCGGTGGCGCCGGCGACCAGACCGTGCCGGTTCACCATCGACAGCGGGATCCGGACCGCCGCCTCCACGGTCGGCGTTCCGTCGACCAGCAGCGCCCCGAGCTCGAGCGCCGGCCCGTCGAACGCGTACCCCTGCTTCACGGTTTCCACGACGTCCGGTGTCTCGGCCATGTCAGCGCTGCCTTTCGAGCGACGAATTCCCCTGCGCTCGGCATGCTAGTGCCTTGGCTCGACCCGAAGGCCGAACTCAGCCGGGTTCGACAAACGGTTCCAGCAGGCCCGGTACCGCGTCGCGGGCGAAGTCGAGCCCTTCGGTGGCGTCGGCGTCGCGCGCGGAGTACGCCCCGGAGCCGGCCGCCGTGATCGCGCTGAAGGTGGCCAGGCCGCGGCGGCGCTGGAAGACGGTCTGCCGGACCCGCCAGCCGAGGACGCCGTCGCGCCGCAGCGCCGCGGTCGACCGGCGGATCGTCCCCGACCGGGTGACCAGATAGTTGCCGGTGATCCCATGACCGAGCGCCCGGTACGAGTCGCGCGCGAGCAGGATCGCCGCCGGGAGCAGCAGGACCGCCAGGATCACGGCCAGCTGGATCAGGACGCTGGTGAGCCACACACCGAGTACGGCCAGGACGGCGACCGGAAGGACGGCCATCGCCAGCGAGATCCGCAGCCGACGGCCCAGGGCGGCGCGCGGATGCGGGGTGAGCTGCGCGGCCGCGGTCGGGGCGACCTTCTCGCGCAGGACCGCGGCGGCGATCCGGTCGGCCACCTCCTTCGGTGCCGGGGGCAACAAGACCTTGTGGTCGGTCTTCTCGTCCTCCTTCTGCCGGACCAGGCCGGTCGCGATCGCGTCCACCCGGGCGGCGCCGACGAGCCGGGCGCCGAGCGGCTCGACCACGTCGACACCGCGGAGCCGGCGTTCCTCGATCGAGATCGACCGGGTGGTGAACAGGCCACGGCGGACCCGGAGCGTGCCGGGCTCGCGGTCCAGCCGGTAGTTCCACCACATCTCGACGAACAGGCCGAGCGAGCCGATCACCCCGAGCACGCCGAGCAGCGCGACCAGGACCAGGATCGCGCCGACCAGCGGGAACCCTGCGAACCGGTCCCGGACCCAGTGGATCAGCTCGTCCTGCAGGGTGAACCACTCCGACACCTGCATCGCCGCACCACCGGCGGCCAGGCCGAGCGTGGGCGCCAAGAACGAGATCGGCGCGTACCGGATCCAGGCCGGGTCGAGCACGGCGAGCGTCCCGTCCGCCTCACCACGCTGCCCCGGCAGCAGTTCGAGGCGGAGCCGCTCCCCCTCCGCGCGGGTGACCGGGCTCAGGGTGAGCGTCCCCTCGCCGGCGTCCGCGTGTTCGCCCGTCCCGATCTTCACCGCGACCAGGCCGAACAGCCGGAGCAGCGGATTCGCGGTCAGGTCGACACTGCGGATCCGCTCCCGCTTGAGCGACCGCCGGTGCAGTACCAGCACGCCCGTGTGCAACTCCGCCCGCTCCACGCCCACCCTGTACTGCGTACGCCGCCACCGCACGTACTCGAGGAGTGCCGCGGCCGCGACGAGCAGTACGGCCGCGGGAACGACCCACGCGAGCGCAGTAAGGACCGACCACCCGGACGCGATGCCGAAGACAGTCGGTACGCCGGCGCTGATCGCCACGCCGGCGCCGAGCACCGCGGCCACATGGACCGCGCGTCCGTCGAGCCGCTGCCAGGTCTGCTCGGAAGAGGGTGCGGCGGTTTCGGTGGTCCCGGGGTCGCTCATGTCGCGTCACCCGGGGTCGCCTGGGTGGTCCGGGTGAGTTGCTCGGCGAGGTCCGCGGCGAGCTCGTGGCCGAGCCCGCGGATCTTCACCGCCCCCTTGGCCGAGGCGGTGGTGACGACGACCGTGGACAGCTTGAACGCCTGTTCGACCGGGCCGCGCAGCGTGTCGACGGTCTGGATCCGTGACATCGGCGCGATCCGCCACTCCTGCCAGAAGTACCCGGCCCGGACGTACACGGCGTCGTCGGTGACCTCCCAGCGGTGCACCCGGTACCACCACAACGGCAGCACGGTCAGGTACGGCAGGCCGATCACGGCGACGACGGCGGCCGGTACCAGCAGCCAGGTCCGCGCGGGTGGGATCAGCAGGCCGAGCAGGACCAGGACCAGGACCGGTGGCCCGAAGACGAGGACCGCGTTCACCCGCCAGACGGCGAGGATACGGCGGTCAAGTGTGTTGGTGGGCGGCCTCAGCCGCACGGAGCCCGACATGATTCCCCAGATCTCGACAGCGGTGAGCGGTCTCGATGCTAAGGCGGCCGGACCCCGTGGGGCGTCCACCGAAAGTCTTACAGTTGTCCATCGATCAGCGGAGCACGACGACCTTCGTCGTGACCGTGGTGAAGGCCCAGATCGTGTCCGACATCGATTTCTGCACCCGGATACAGCCGTGCGAGGCCTTCTTGTTGGTCCCGAGCAGCCAGTCGCCGTGAATCTGCGCGCCGTTGCTCCGGTACGTCGGGATCTGGTGGAACCCGATACCGCACGGCGCGAACCGGACGAAGTTGTTCAGGTAGAGCTTGCCGCCGTCGGTGTTGCGCTTGACCCGGGCCGCGCGGCCGCACTTCGAACCGGTGCTGTACGTGCCCGGGCGCAGGTAGCTCGGGTTGTCGATGATGCCGCCCTGCCGGACGACCTTGCCCTTGGCATCGATCACCCAGAGCCAGTTCTGCCCCTGACTGATCACGATCCGGCGGCCGCCACCGCTCCCGGCCGGAACCGCCCGGACGTCGCACCGCTTGGCCGACGCGGCCATCAACCGGCCGTACGTCGTCCCGCCGAGCGAGCCGTTCTGGGTCATCCTGTTCGCCGCCTGGAACCGGATCGTGGCGGCCTGGGACATCTGGCCGATCTTGCCGTCCACCGGCCCGGCGTAACAGCCCAGCTTGTTCAGCCGGGTCTGGGCCGCCTTGTTCTGCGCGACGGTGAGCGCGTCGGCCGGCAAAGTGGTGCCCGCGATCGCGACGACGACGGTCGCCGCCCCCGCGGCCAGTTTGAACAACGTCTTCATGGATACCCCCTGTGTTGTCCTTCTTTCCCGAGCAGACGCACCGCGGCGAGTAAAGGTTGAGTCTTGATATCGACTTTTCCGGTGACATTCCCGACCTCTCCCCCGACCTTGTGCACCGCTAGACTTCGGGAGGTGATCTTCAAGCGCGTCGGGGAGGAAAGGCCGTACCCCGATCACGGGTACCGGGCCAAGGACTGGTCCGCGCTGCCGCCCAGGCAGGTGCGGCTGGACGAGCTTGTCACCACCAAGGGCACCCTGGACCTGAACGCGCTGCTCGACGAGGACTCCACGTTCTACGGCGACCTGTTCGCCCACGTCGTCGAGTGGAAGGGTGACCTGTACCTCGAGGACGGTCTGCACCGTGCCCTGCGCGCGGCCCTGCAGCAGCGCTCGGTCCTGCACGCGCGGGTCCTGGTCGTGGACTAGCGATGGCCGTCCTCCAGCCCCAGCCGAGACCGCGTTCGCGGATCCACTGGCGGACGCCGGTCACGATGATCGCCCTGCTCGCGATCCTGGCCGGTGGCTTCTGGTGGGGCTGGAAGTCGCTGACCACCAGCAACGCCGAGGCCAACTGCGTCGAGCAGACGCTGCCGAACAACCGGATGGTCCCCAAGCAGGTCGTGGTGAACGTCTACAACGGCGGCGCCAAGGCCGGGACCGCGGGTCGGGTCGGCGAGGAGCTCGAGAAGCGCGGCTTCAACGTCGGCAAGATCGCCAACGAACCCAAGGGCGACAAGATCGACGTCGTCTCCGTCCGCGGCAGCACCGACGACGCCCCCGAGCTGAAGCTGGTCGCGGGCCAGCTGAACCAGAAGGCCCTGACCGTCGGCGACAACCGCCCGGACCACACGGTGGACGTGGTCGTGGGACCAGGCTTCACCAAGCTGAACACCAAGGGCCTGCCGTCGGTGGCAGTCCCCGCGGACAGCATCCACTGCCTCCCCATCGTCCGCCCCACCCAACCGATCCCCAACGGCCAGAACCCGAACTGACCCCGCGGCCAGGGACCGGCAAACCTGACGAGACCTGAACAACCCGACCAGGCCTCGAACACACCTGGCCACGCCTGACACCAAACCGGGACCTTGAACACGACGGGGGCTGTCCCCGGTCCCCAGTACCTGTCCGAGGTTCGGCCGCGGGCGGCGGGAGGGGCGGGGAGCACGCAGGGTCAGTGCTGTTCGCGGCCTCGTTCGCCGAACCAGCCTGCTAGTCTGCCGGCTCTGCTTACTGCGCGTAGTCGGCGGACGGTTTGTTCGCGGAGGGCGTTGGGGGCGACCACCAGGACCGCGTCGCCGGCGCGCAGTACCGTCCTCCGCTCCGGGACGAACGCCTGCTGCTCGCGGATCACCAGCGAGACGGACACGCCGTGCGGCAGCCGGAGTTCGCCGATCTCCACGCCCGCCAACCGGGACTGGCTCGGGATCTGGACCTGGAGCATGTCCGCGCCCAGCGACTCCAGGGGCGCGACGTCGATGTCGACCTCGTGCGCCGCGTTGTCGTCGAGTACTCCGAGCCGCTTGGCCAGCCAGGGCAGCGACGGGCCCTGGAGCAGCGTGAAGAGCAGCACCAGCACGAACACCACGTCGAAGATCCGGTCCGCGTGCGGGACGTGCTCCGCGAGCGGGATCGTCGCCAGCACGATCGGTACGGCGCCGCGCAGCCCCGCCCAAGCGAGGAAGGTCTGTTCTCGCCACGGGATCCGGAACGGCAAGGCCGACAACCAGACGGCCGCGAACCGGCCCACCACCGTCACCGCGATACCGATGACCAGGGCGATCACCACGTCGTTCAGGCGGATCCGGCCCGGTGAGGCGAGCAGGCCGAGCATGACGAACAGGCCGATCTGGGCCAGCCAGGCGATGCCGTCGACGAAGGACCTGGTGGCGACGCGGTGCGGGAGCTCGGCCCGGCCGAGGACGAGGCTGGTCACGTAGACGGCCGCGAAGCCGCTGACGTGGAGGAGGACGGTGCCACCCGCGTACGAGATGACGGCGAGCGAGACGATCGCCAGCGGGTACAGGCCGGCCGAGCCGAGGGCGACGCGGCGGAGCAGCCCGACGCTGACCGCGCCGACCACGAAGCCGAACAGCGCGCCGACGACCAGTTCGTAGATGACCAGGCCGCTGAAGTGCAGGAAGCCCTTGTCGGCGACCTCGCCGGTACTGACCAAGGTGACCAGCAGGACGGTCGGGGCGTCGTTCAGACCGGACTCGGCCTCCAGCGCACCGCGGAGCCGTGGACGGATGGGGACACGGCGCAGTACCGAGAAGACGGCGGCGGCGTCGGTCGGGGACGTGACGGCGCCGAGCAGGACGGCGAGCTGCCAGTCCAGGCCGAGGACGAAATGGGCGACACAGGCCACCACGCCGACGCTGATGGCCACGCCGAGTGTGGCCAGGACGACACCCAGTGGCATCACCGGGCGGACTTCGTTCCAGCGGGTGGTGAGGCCGCCCTCGGTCAGGATGATCACCAGGGCGGCGAAGCCGAGCGCGTGCGCCAGTTCGGCGTTCTCGAACTCGACGCCGAGGCCGGACTCGCCCAGCAGCAGGCCCATCCCGAGGTAGATCAGCAGCGACGGCAGCCCGAGCCGGCCGGACAGCCGCACGGCGACGATGGCCACCAGCAACACCGCGGCGCCGGCGAGCAGGATCCGGTCGAGTTCGTGCACGTCCACAGCGGCCCTTAGGTCGGGGCCTGCATCCTAAACGAGCCGTGCCCGCGGCAACGAATCATCCACGGAACGGAATCACCGGTCGTCGCACCTCCGCCCGGACGGCCCGGAGACAAGCGAAGACCCTGACGCATCACACAGCATCAGGGTCTTCGGCGTAACGTCCGTCCCGAAGAACGGTTGGCGGTGGCGGAGGGATTTGAACCCTCGGACGGGGGTTGCCCGTCACGCGCTTTCGAGGCGCGCTCCTTCGGCCGCTCGGACACGCCACCGCCGGAGAGGCTATCAAGGTCTGTGCCCAATGAAGAAATCGCGCAGCCGGGAACCCGTCTCGTCGGCCATGACTCCGCTCACAACCTCGGGCCGGTGGTTGAGCCGGCGGTCCCGGACGACGTCCCAGAGCGAGCCGACGGCACCCGCCTTCTCGTCGTACGCGCCGAACACCAGGCGGTCGATCCGGGACAGCACGATCGCGCCCGCGCACATCGTGCAGGGCTCCAGGGTGACCACCAGGGTGCAGCCGCTGAGCCGCCATTCGCCGACGTGCCGGGCGGCTTCGCGGATCGCGAGCACCTCGGCATGGGCGGTCGGGTCGCCGGTCGCCTCGCGTTCGTTGTGGCCGCGGCCGATGACCTCGCCGTCCTCGTCGACGACGATCGCGCCGATCGGTACGTCCGCGCTGCCCTCGGCCTTCTCGGCCTCCGCCAGCGCCAGCAGCATCAGCCGGGACCAGGCCCGGTACGCCGGACTAACCAATGGCCTCGATCGCCTCTTGGAACTGGGTGCCGAACCCGAGCGCCTCGGCGACCTCCTCGAGCATCTCCTCGGGGTACAGGTCGACGTCGTCGATCAGCGCGCCGAGGTCCATCGCGCTCATCCCCAGGTCGGCCACGATCGCCAGGTCCCCGGCCGGGACCTGGTCGTCGTCGTCCTCGGCCAGCGGGATGTCGAGCTCGTCCAGCACCTGCCGGGCCAGCGGCCACTCGGTCGCGGCGGTGACGTCCGACATCAGCAGCCGGGCCCGGCCACCGACCACCCGGAGCAGCACGAAGAAGTCCTCGTCGACCGAGATCAGGCCGAGCACGCCGGTCTCGCCCGGGTACCGGCGCAAGGAACTGACCAGCGCGGACAGGTCGGGTTCGCCGCGCAGGACCAGTGGCGTCACGGTCCACACGCCGTCCTCGGCGTACGCCGCGAGCGCGAAGTCGAGCTCTGTCGTGGTCATCTGCCCAGGATCAGACACGGGCTCATCGTCGCAGACTCAAGCTCCGGACGGGAGGTGTCCGCGATCTCGACGCGGTATCGGTGCCGCCCCGATTCGCGCTCGACGCCTCCTAGGGCTGCACGGTGAACGGACCGAAGGTGCCGGAGCGGCTGCTGGCGACTCGCGGGAGCGCGGTCGGGTAGTCCAGAACCGCGGTGAAGGTCTCGCCGGCTGCGAACGGGACGGACCAGTGGGTGAAGAAGTAGCCGCTGCTGGTCGTCCGGGCCTGGCCGACCACGGCCCAGCCGGCGTCGGCCGGGCGCTTGGCGATCACCCGGACGACCTCGTTCGGGAGCCCGGTGTACGTGCCGTTGGGCTGCCTGGCCTTGAGGAAACCGAAGCTGGACATCGTCGTCCCGAACTTGACCGGCGGGCCCGCCGTCGGAGCCACGGTGCCGGTCAACCAGCTCGGCTGGGTCGGCAGCTGCTTGACCGTGACCGTGACCTCGCGGCTCCACGGGGTGTTGTCCAGCCGCTCGCCGGACACCACGACGCGCAGCCGGTACACGCCGGCCCTGGTCGGCCTCCAGTAGCGCTCGTACGCCCCGTTCGCGCCGATGAAGCCGTACGACCCGGTGGTTGCCCACGCCTTGCCGTTCCACAGTTGCAGATCGGCCTGCAGGCGGCCCGGGTACGCCGTCCCGCCGACCTTCCACCATGCGTTGGCGTAGGCGTTCGGGAGCGGCTGCAGGTAGCTCATCGCGATCAGCTTGTGTGCTGTCACCCACTCGGTCAGCTCGGCCACGTAGTTCCCGCCGGCCTCCGTGGTCGCGCGAAGCGTGGTGTTCTGGGTGAACGGGACCGTCACCTTGTACCGGCCGGCCGCGTCGGTCTTCGCTGTGGCGATCAGCAGGTTCCGGGTCCAGTGCCGGATCGTCACCGTGGTGTTGGCGGCCGGCACGAGGGCCCCGGTGTTCGAGTACCTGCGGAGCTGCCCGGACAACGTCGTCCGGGCGGCACCGCTGGTCCGGGCCGGCTGGTCCAGCGTCAGCTCGCTGCCGCGATAGACGTGGAACCGCACATCCGTCTCGAGGATGTTCGCGCCGTGCGTGACCCTGGTGATCACCCAGTCGCCACCCCCGGTCGCCGCGGTCAGCGAGAGGTACCCGTACCAGGTCCAACTCGGCGGCATCCCTCGGCCGCCCTGATGGGTCAGCGCGACTGTGGTCCTGCCGGTCCCGTCCGCTTTCTGCACGTCGACGGTCATGCCGCTGCAATCGACAGCGTCGTGGAAGGCCCGCATCTCGATCGGTACCTGCCGGGTGTTCTTCAGCACGATCGTCTCGACCGGGTCGGTGTCCTGGCTGATCGTCGGCGGCACGGACAGGCAGTCGTCCTCGGCGGCGGCCGACACACTCACCTGCCCCGTGACCCCGAGCAGTACCGCGGCGAGAAGGACAACGAGACGACGGCGCATGGCCCACACTCCTTGACGGGATCCCTGTCTGCTTGATGCCGGGATCCGGCCGGAAGTTGTGGGTCAGTGGTGGTACGTCGCCCGGCGCATCGCCTCGCGGAGCTGGCGGACCCGGGCCCGGCGGGGAGCGATCCGGTCCCGGAGGGCGCGGGCCTCCTCCAGCTCGCGGAGGAAGGCGGCACGGCGACGGAGCCGGTCGAGTTGTTCGGGCGTCTTGCCGGTGTTCTCGGTCACGGGCATACGTCCTTCGTCGGTCGAGGCCAAGCGCCCGGGGCGGGCAGGTGCGCAAACCCAAATCGACTGCGCTTCGACCGTAACAGCGTGCGAACTTTCCGGCAGCGAATCGCCGACGGTACGTTGGCGGCCATGCAGATCCTCGTCGTGGACCACCCGCTCGTCGCCCACAAGCTCACCGCGCTGCGGGACGAGCGGACGGACTCGCCGACCTTTCGGCGGCTCACCGAGGAGCTCGTCACGCTGCTCGCGTACGAGGCGACCCGGGACGTCCGGACCGGGCCGATCACCGTACAGACCCCGGTCGCCGAGGCCGAGGGGATCAAGCTGACCTCGCCGAAGCCGCTGGTGGTACCGATCCTGCGGGCCGGGCTCGGCATGCTGGAGGGGATGTCGCGGCTGCTGCCGACCGCCGAGGTCGGGTTCCTCGGGATGATCCGGAACGAGGAGACGCTGACCGCCTCGACCTACGCCGAGCGGCTGCCCGAGGACCTGCACGGCCGGCAGTGCTACGTGCTCGACCCGATGCTCGCGACCGGCGGCACGCTGGCGGCCGCGATCCAGTTCCTGGTGGACCGCGGCGCCGACCACATCACCGCGATCTGCCTGCTGGCCGCGCCCGAGGGCGTCGAGCGGGTCGAGCGCGAACTGGCCGATCTCAACGTCCCGTGCAACCTGGTGATCGCCGGGATGGACTCGCACCTGAACGACAAGGGCTACATCGTGCCCGGCCTGGGCGACGCCGGCGACCGGCTGTACGGCGTCGCCCAGTAGAGCTCAGACCAGCGTGTTCCGGTAGAACAGGTTGGCCCGTCGGTCACCGCCGACACCGGAAGCGAACCCGAAGAACAGCCGCGCCGTCGGATCGGTCGAGCCGTACACGGCCATCCCCTCGGCCTCGCGGTAGGTCAGGCTCTTCCCGGCGAGGGTCAGGAACGTCTCCACCACCTCGCCGGAGTTGATGTCGTAGCACCACAGCCGCGAGTTCGCCTTGGTCTCGTCGGGCTCACCGGGGTACGCCGTGCCTTCCCAGAAGTACGCGTACGAGCCGTACAGCGTCCAGCCCTGGAAGGAGACGCCGGCCGTCATCGTCGGCTGCTTGAAGCTGGCCAGCACGGTGCTGAAGTCACCGCGCGCCGCGGCGGCCAGCGAGTACACGTTGACATGCATGCCGTCGGCGAGCGAGTACCGCACCCCGAGCCGGCCGTACCGCTGGTCGACCGCCGGGGTGAACACGCTGCCGTCGGCCACCGGCTTCCACTTCGTCAGCGAGGCGGAGTCCTTGGTCAGAGTCGCGCCGTTCTGCCACGGAAAGCGGCAGATCTGCCGGCCCCGCCCGTTCGCGGTGTCGACGTCGGTCTCGGTCCACAGGTACGACGTGCCGCCGACGGCCTCGGCGCCGATCGAGACGGCGTGCCCGAAGCCGGACAGGTACATGTGGCCGAGGACGTTGCCGGCGAAGTCCAGCCTGGTCAGGGCCAGGTCACCGCTGTTGGCCGGGCTGCCGGCCTTCAACTGTCCGGCGAAGAGCCGGTCGTTCGGGGTGTCGAAGGCGAACGACTGCAGCACGGTGACATCGCGCAACGGCTTGTGCCGGAAGAACTCGTTGGTCGTGGCGCTCATCCGGAACCGCTTGGTCGGTGGCAACGAGAGCGCGCTCTGCGGCGGCAGACCCGGCGCACCGGGACGGCCCGAGGGGCGGGTGGACGGGGCGGCGGAGGCGGGGGTCCCGACGGTACCGGCAGCGAGGATCGCACCGGCCCCGGCGAGCAGCCCGCGACGGGAAAGGTCCATAGCCCGCGACGGTAAATGTCTTACCGGGAAAAGTCAGTAGCTCGCACACAAATTTCTGCGAACTCCCCAGGAATCAGTGTTACGAAGTCGGCAGGTCCGCCGCCTCCAGGCAGACCAGCTGGGCCGGGGTCGGCGCCGCCAGCTCGGCCAGCCGGTGCGCCTGCCGCTCGGTCATCGCCTGGAACACCTGCCGCGCCGACCGCCCGTTGCCGAAACCCTCGCCGCGCGGCAACACCTGGAACAGCTCCGCCAGCGCAGTCCGCGCGTCCCCGCTCAGCTCGTACTGGTGCTCGCCCGCGTGGTACTCCACGATCGCCACCAGCTCGTCGGCGGAGTAGTCGTCGAACAGCAACGTCCGGGTGAACCGCGACGACAATCCCGGGTTCGACCCGATGAACCGGTCCATGTCGTTCACGTACCCCGCCACGATCACCACCAGGTCCTCGCGGTGGTCTTCCATCATCTTCACCAGCGTCGCGATCGCCTCGGCACCGAAGTCGTTCCCGATCCCGACCGGCGCCAGCGAGTACGCCTCGTCGATGAACAGCACGCCACCGAGGGCCTGGTTCACCGCGGCCGTGGTCTTCGGCCCGGTGTGGCCCACGTACTCGCCGACCAGCGCGGTCCGGTCCACCTCGACCAGGTGGCCCTTGCGGAGCAGGCCGAGCGCCTTCAGGACCCGGCCGTACAACCGGGCGACCGTGGTCTTGCCGGTGCCCGGATTCCCGGCGAAGACGAGGTGCCGGCTCAACGGCGGTGCCGGCAACCCGGCCTCCTGCCGCATCCGGACCGCCTGCATCAGCTTCACCATCGACTGGACGTCCCGCTTCACCTTGTCCAGGCCGACCTGCTCGTCGAGCTCGGCGAGTACGTCCTCGAGGGTCTCGTCCTCGGGCGGCATGCTCTCGTCCAGCACCGGCTCCGGGACGGCGCCCGGCTCGTTCGCGGTGGCCGTGGCTCCGGTCCGCGCCGCTCCGGCCGACGGGGTCGAGGCCGCCATCGGTACGCCGTCGACCGTGCAGTCCTCGAACTTCGGGTTCGCGCCTTCGTCCAGACCGGCCGCGCCCACGCAGTCGCGGATCCGGAGATGCCGCAGGACCGGCGAGCTCCCCGCGCTCAGGTGCAGAGCCGGGTACTTCGTGCCGACCACGTCGCAGTCGGTGAACGTCCCGCCGGCCTTCTCGGCGAGGTAGATCCCGTTCTTCGCCACCCCGGTGACCCGCAGCCCGTTCACGGTCGGCGTGACCCCGGACCAGACGACCAGGCCGGACCCTTCGCTGTGCTCGATCGAGCCCCCGGAGATCTCCGCGCTCGCCCCGCTTCCGACGACGACGCCGGCCGCCTTGGTCTTGCTCACCCGGACAGCGTCCAGCCGCGCCGTACCGCTGCCGGCCAGCTCGACCCCGGTCCCCTTGGTCCCGGTCACCGAACACGCCACCAGGCTGGTCCCGGCCTTCGACTCCAGGTGCACCCCGGTCGATCCACCGGAGATCCGGCAGTCCTCGGCCCTGACCACCGCGTCGTCCACCACCGACAGGGCGGTCAGGCCGACGTCGGTGATGCCGCAGCCGTCCACCTCGACCCGGGCCGCGTCGGTCGCGTGAATGCCGTGCTCGGCACCACCCCGGACCAGGCAGCCGTCAAGCCGTACAGTCGTCGTCCCGGCCAGGTGAAGCGCGCTGAACGCCGACCGGTCGAACCGGGTGTCGGTCAGCACCGCCTGCGCCGCGTCGGTGATCAGCAGCCCGTTCGCTCCCGAGTCGGCGACGGTGCAGCCGGTCATGGTCAGCTCGGCCTCGTCCTGGACCACCAGGCCACTCGCCTGCGTGTCCCGCACCCGGCAGTCGGTCAGCTCGGCCTTGGCCTTGCCGGCCAGCTGGACCGCGGCCGCGCCCGCCTTGTCGATCGTGGCTTCCATCAACGAACCGGTCGATCCGTCCTCCAGCAGGACGGCGGCCATCCCGGTCCGGCGCAGCACCGAGTCGGTCATCGTCAGCCGGGCTGAGCCGCGCAGCCGGAACCCGTACGCGGCCGTCGCGGTCATCCGGAGACGGTTCACCTCCAGCTGCGCGGCCCCGGACAGGACGACGCCGATGCCGTCGATCTTCTCGATCGTGGTGTCCTCGAGCTGGGCCCGGATCCGGCCGGACAGGTGCATCGCGGCCAGCCGGCCAGTGCTCAGCGTCGACCGCTTCACCAGCACCGAGGTCACGCCGTACCCGCTCAGGTCCGCGCTCTGGCTGCCACCTTCGTTGCCGCGGGCATGGATCCGGCCGCCGGTGACGGCACAGTCCTCGATCAGGACACCGGCGCCGCCGGAGACCCCGATCGCCGGGGTGTCACCGTCGTCGGCGGACCGGACCACCAGACCACGTAGCCCGCACTCGATCCCCTCGACCACGAGCGTCGGCTCCCCGGCGCCCCGGATCCCGACCAGCTCGACACTGCCCTGACCCTGCTCGGCGACCACGGCCACGGAGCGGTCCAGGACGACCTGCTCCTCGTAGCGGCCGGCGGCGACCAGGACGACATCCCCTGGGCCGGCGGCGCGGACCGCGTCGGCGATCCGCCGGTAGGTCCCCCGCCCGCCCTTGGGCGCCACATACCTAGTCGTCACGACCGCTCCCCGTCGCCCGGTCCGGAGGCCGCGGGCGGCTGAGCACCGGGCGGCAGGACCAGGCCTGAGTTGGTTGTCTCCAGCGGTGGCACGGTAACACTGGGCGGCAGCTCCAGCGGTCGCGACCACGGCGGGTTCATCGACGCGCGCAGGGCCGGGCCGAGCAGTCCCAGTGCCATCCCCTTCTCGAAGAGCTTGAGCCCGAATCCGGCGGCCAGGTCGGCGACGCCGCCCTTCTGGAAGTACCGGCCGGCGCTGAAGCCCATCCCGATCGTCCGCACCATGCCGAGGCTGTTCGCCACCGCGTACCCGGTCGCCATCGACATCCCGCCCTCGGCCAGCGCCTCCCAGCCGGACAGCTGCACCGGCTTGCCGTCCGGACCGGTGACGCCGAAGATCGCCGCGTTCATGCTGCCGGTGACCAGGCCGGTGAGCGGCAGCAGCAACATGCCGAGCCCGTAGTCGAAGGTCCCGGCCCGCCACTTGGTGACGCCGGCGTTGCCCGCCCACTCCACGCCCCAGGTGGCGTTGTTGTTGGTCGGCCGGTTGGTGACCAGCTTGCCGCCGTCCAGGTTGCCCATCGTCGACTTCAGCTCGCGCAGCGAACCACCGAGCTTCGTCTCGGTCAGCGCGGTCCCGGCGACCGTCCGCAGGGTCGTCCCGACCGCGGCGCTCATCAGTGCCTTGAGGGCGTCGGTCCCGGTGAACGGCTTGTTCTGCGCCTCGGCGATGATCGCCAGGATGATCAAGCCGGCGGCGTAGTCGAGGACGAACTCCGTGCCGACGGTCAGCAGCACCTTCTGGGTCAGCAGCCGCGAGTACGAGGCGTAGTTCGCCTCCATCCGGAGCGGGTCCCGGCCCGGCCGCAACGTCTTCGCGTCGAACGACCAGTCCGAGTGCATCAGCCACGGCTGCCGCTGGGCATCACCGATCCGCGCGTTCCAGCCGCGGAACTCGGTCAACGGGCCACGGAAGTCGAACTCGTTGCCGGTCAGCCGGAGCCGGCCGTCGCGGAGCTCGAAGACCAAGCCGTTCTGGGACCGCTCACCGACGACCGCGCCGGTGTCGTCCCAGAGCTTCCACTGGCCGTGCACCTTGTCGGTCTCCAGGTAGTTCGCTCCGGACAGCGCCCGTTCCCGGACGATCTTGTCGAAGTCGAACTCCTTCCACTGGGCCAGATCGGAGCGGCCGTTCGCATCCACGGTGTACTCCCGGACCCGGACCGGCCGGCCGTCGCCGAGGTGCTGCGGCGTCTCGAACCGGACCTGCCGGACCGACTGTGCGGTCCCGGGCTGGAAGTCCGCGTGGTACTTGGCGTTCTGGCTCCAGCGCGCCGACCAGGTCCCGTCGCCGGTACCCCAGCGCCGGTCGAAGGTGATCGCGCTGTCGGTCCTGCTCCCGAACTTGTCGAACTCCGCGCTGTGCCAGTTGTTGTTGGCCGACTTCCAGGACTCGACGTACCGGCCCTCGTCGAGCATCCGGCGGTCCCGGACCAGGTTGCCCGCGGCATCGAAGTCGCGGAACGAGTTGTCCCAGGTGATCGACTCGTCCCGGGATCCCTTGAAGTGCAGGCGATCGCCGCCGGGGCCGGTCGGGGTCCCGGTGGCGTCCAGCTCCCGCCAGGTCCACCGCGAGCCGTCGGCCGGCCCGGTCGCCTGGACGTAGCGGGGCGGCTGGTTCCCCCGGACCCCGGGGACCAGGTGCTGCTCGCCGACCAGGTTGCCGTGCGGGTCGCGCTGGATCCACAGGTTGGTGTTGCCCGGCTCGGGGAACTCGCGGACCTGGCCGCCCGGCTCGCTCTTGCGGATCAGTACCCAGTCCGGGTCCTGGCCGGGCCGGCTCGGTCCGGGCAGCCGGACGAAGTCCTCCCAGCTGCGGGTGTCGTCGTCGAACACCCGCCAGCCTCGCGAGGTCTCGTTGTCCCACGCCTTCGCCGGCCGGCCGTTCAGGGTCGGCAGGGCTGTCTCCGGCGGAGTGACCTGGTCCCCGACCTTGAGCTTGCTGCCGTCGTGCAGCTTGCCCTCGAACCGGACGAAGTTCCCGGCCAGGTCGACGTCGACGAACGACTCGTCGCCGGCCTGGTAGCGGATCCCCCGCTGGTTGCCGCCGGCACCGGTCGTCTCCCAGCGGTGGATCTGGTACTGCTGATCCTTCGCGATGTGCGCGGTGTACCCGTCGAACGTGCGGTTGTTGTCCTGCACCAGCTCGCGGAACCACACCGGCGGCCGCTGCTCGCCGACCCGGGTGGCCACGACGAGGTCGCCGTTCGCCAGCGTCTTCCCGCTGCCGATCGGCTTGTCGCCGGTCCCCCGGACCTCGAACTCGCCGGACCGGGTCAGCCCGTCGGTCCCGTTCTCGAGCTTGTACTCCTGGTACTGGCGGGCCCGGTCGACGCCGTGGAAGGTGCCCCACTTCTGCTGCGCGACCTCGGTCCCGGTACCGATCGTGACCCGGTCGGTGAAGCCGTCGCCGACGCTCTCCCAGGTCCGCGGCCCGGACGCGACCAGGCCGCCTTCGGCGTCGAACCGGTTCCAGGTCCAGGTGTTGTCGGTGCCGCGGATCGCGAGTACGTGCCCGGTGATCTCCTTCTCGGCCTTGCCCATCGGGCCGACCTGTTCGGCGATCGGGTTGTCGTACTTCTGCAGCCCCTGCTCGTAGTGCCGCACGGTCCGGCCGGTGTGGTCGACGTCGCTGAAGGAGAAGCCGCCGGTGTCGTGGTGGCGCTTGCCCCAGTTCGTCATCGCGCCGGCGCTGTCGTACGTGGCCCAGGTGGTCCGGCGGTCGAAGTTACCGAAGCCGAGCGTGTCGGTCCGCCGGAAGCTGTCCAGGACGGTGCCGTCGGGCAACCAGCGGCGTTCGAAGACCTGCACCTCCTTGGCGGTGGAGCTGAGCAGCTTCACGTTGCCGTTGCCGGTCCCGGCGATCTCGACCTTGCCGTGCAGGAAGCCACCGGTCCCGACGTGGTCCGTCGAACCACCGGTCCGGCTCCAGGTCCCGGCGACGCGGTCCACCACGTACTGGTACTCGGTGGCCTGGCCGTTGCGCACGACCGGGAAACCTTGCTCGGTGAGCTGACCGGTCCGCGAGTACTGGTGGTACTCGCCGTGGCGCGGGCTGCCGGGCGCCTGCAGCTCGATCCGGACACCGCCCTGGGCGTCGATCGTGACCTGGTGCGGCGTCGTCGTCGGGGTACCGGACCTGTCGGTCCAGGTGATCGTCCCGTCGGGGTCACGGGTGACCCGCGAACCGAGCTGCCCGGCGCCGAGCGGATCCAGGTCCGTGACCTCGCGAATCAGCGTGCCGTCGGTGTCGTAGCGGAAGGTGCGGTTGCCCTCGGTGACGTCGAAACGGCCACCAGGCAGGGATTCCAGCTTGGTGCCCACGTTGGGATCGACCAGTTCGTGGGTGATGCTCAGGCCGGTGTTCTCCACCTTGACCTTGACGTCACCGGGGAGCTGCTGGATCTGCACCTCGACCACGTCCTCCGGCCAGGAAGCGGGCCGCGGCAGCGGGGCGAACTCGTCGCTGTCGTGCAGGATCGTGCTGCGCAGCTTGGCCGCGATCCCGCCCAGCTCGGTGCTCTCCCAGGGTCCCTTGGTGATCTCGCGGGCACCGCCGGCGAACTTCACCCCGACCGTCCCGGCGGCCGTGTCGTGGGTGACCGTGACGGTCAGCTCGTCGGTGGAACCCGGCCGGCTCACGGTCAGCGTGGTCAGGTTGCCGTCGGCACTCGTCTCGGTCCGGACCACGGCGTACTTGTACCCGGGCCAGTTGCCGATCGCCTGCTGGTCGAAGGCGCGGACCAGGTCGTCGTACGCGGTCGTCAGCGGCATCCCCGGCCACGGCTCGCGGAGGAACCGGCGGAGCTTGTCGGCCGGGATCTGGACCGCCTCGACCGGGATCACCTTCAGCGTCACCCCGTCGACCACGACCTCCTTGGTGTCGCCGGTCCGGACCAGCGTGGTCGGCGCGAGCGTCACCTCCGACTGGGCCTGGTTCAGCGCGGGTGGGTCGGTGTCGAGCCGCTGGTACCCCGGTGGGTACGACATCGCCAGCTTGCCGTGCCCGGCCGGGACGTCGATCTCGAAGACGTAGGTGTTCTCCGGCAGGCCCTTGCGGGTCCACTCGACCTGGAAGGCGAGATCCTGCGAGGTCGAGCTCGGCAGCCGCTCGACGAACTGGTGGCCGGACGCGGTCGCCTGGTCCATGTCGACGCTGCGGTACAAGGTGATCGGGCGGTCCGGGCCCTTGAACAGCAGCTCCTGGGTGACGTCGTGGAACCGCACCGTGTCGTCGATCATCGCCTCGGGATCCTTGACGAAGCCGCCGTACCCGCGCTTGCCGGTGAAGGCCGCGGTCTGCACCTTGCGGATCATCGCGTGCACCCCGGTGCTCTTGTCCAGCGCCTCGGTCAGGTGCAGGCGGGACGCGTCGAGCGCGTTGTTCCAACGGGCCGCGTCCCCGGCGAACCCGTCGGGAAGTGCGGCCGGGGCGAGCGGGGTCGAGGTCGGGTGCGGCGTCTGGAAGGACCCGCTGCGGGCGTACACCTGCGGGCCGTCCGGCGTCGCGACGATCAGGCCGTCGTCGGTGATCTTGACCGGCCACGGCTGACCGAGCGCGTCGACCACCTGGGCCGACTTGGGTACTCCGCCGGGGCTCAGCGACAGCGTCACCGACCGGCCGTCGAGGCCTCCGCCGACGAGCGCGAACTCGTCGGAGATCGGTACGAGCTTGCCGCCGAAAGGCTTGAACAGCCAGGTCTCGACGCTGCTGACACCGTCGTCGCCCAGCCGGTGCACCGCGACCAGGTTGTCCGCCGTGAGCTCGGACCGGAACCCGGCCGTCGTCCCGGTCAGCGAGAGACCCTCGTCCGCGAGCCGGATCCGCAGGTCCGTGCCCGGGACCACCCCGGTCCGCGGCCGGCCGGTGAAAGCGGTCAGGTCGCGCGCGTTCGGCTGGCCGATCGGTTCCGGCATCCGCCGCCAGGCCGTCGGCGCCAGCTTGCCGGCGAACACGTCGCTGTTGTGCAGCAGCCCGGACTTCAGGTCGGTCGCGAACCGGGCGTAGTCCGTCCCGCTCCAGGTCCCGCCGAAGAACCGCTCGCCGTTGAACCGCGCGACCACCGACACGGCATCGGCGTCGACGTCGCGGGTCACCGTGATCACCAGCCGGTCGTCGGTACCCGGTTTGGTCACCCGGATCACGTTCTCCAGCCGGTCCGGCCGGATCGCCGAGGTGACCGACACGTCCCGCAGCCCCTGGAACTTGCGCAGCGCGTCGCCCGACAGCGCCTCGGCGAAGTCGTCGAACGCGGTCCGCGAGCCCAGTCCCGGCCACTCCTCGCGGATCAGGCGGTCGTACTGGGCCGAGGGCAACTGCTCGGCGCGGACCGGGATGACGGTCAGGTCGCCCATCGGCCGGTTCTCGCCGGTCCGGATCAGCCTGGTCGGCGCCAGCGTCACCTCGTATTGCGCCTGGTTCACCGCCGGCGCGTCCCCGTCACCCGGCCGGTACCGCTCCGGGTAGGCCATCGCGAGCTTGGTGTGCTGCGGCGGGACGTCGATCTCGAACACGACCCGGCTGCCCTTGACGCCGTTGTCCGCCCAGGTCCGCTGGAACTCCAGCCCGTTGGACGTCGAGGACGGCAACCGCTCGACGAACTCGTCCGCCTTCGCCGCCATCGGGTCGAGCGACATCCCGCGGTACACCGTGACGCGCGGGTTGGGGCCGTGGAACGCGGTCTGGGTGGCCGTGGTGACGAACTCATCCACCTTGCTGATCAGGTCGTTGGCGTTCGTCGTCGACAGGTCGACAAAGCCGCCGTACCCGCGGTGCGAGGTGAAGGCAGAGTTCGTGACGTCGTCCATCAAGGTCAGGATCGTGTCGTCGGCCTGCGCGGCGGCCAGGTGGGTCCGGGACAGCTGCACGTTGTCGGCCCAGCGCTGTGCGGCCACCGGATCCTGCAAGTGGGCCGCTACCGGCGTCGGCGCGTCCGCGGTGACGCCCTGGTCGAGCTGGCGGAACGCGCCCGTCGCCCGGTCGTACTTCAGGGTGCCGCCCGGCGAGGCGATCGAGATGGTGTCGCCGTTCGCCTTGACGGGCCAGTGCACGCCGTCCAGGTCCTTGATCGTCCCCGCGTACAGGCTGCCGCTGAAGCCCTCGTCTGTCATCCGGAGCCACTGCCCGTTGAGGACGTCGCCGTTGAGCTGCAGCGACTCCCCGGTCAGCACCAGCCCGCCGCGGCGCGTCGGCCGGTACTCCCAGGAGTGCGCCACGCTGCCCTCGGGGGTCAGCTTGGTCACCGACACCGAGGACCCGGTGTGCTGGACGTCGATCTGGCCACCACGCGGAGCGTCGATCGAGATGACCGTGCTGCCCTGCACGGTGACCCGGACGTCGCCCGGGAGATCATGCGCCCGGACGGTCGTGTCGGCCATCGGGTTCATTCGGACCGAGCTGCCCTCGGGCCGGGTCGGTGCGCCACCGACGAGGCGCGGGCGGTCCTGGATCGAGGCCGCGAGCAGGTCGTCCAACTGCGCCCGCACGGTGTCGAACTGCATCCCGTGCTTCGCGTCGAACGACCCCTTCAGCGCGGTGAACCGGTCGGACGCTGCCCGCAGATCCTGCAGCGCGTTCTCGCCGAGCGAGGGACCGCTCGACGGACCGTCGACCCGCTCGCCCAGTTCGTCGTACTTGGCGCCGGCCGCGCGGTAGTCGTCGTACGCCCGCTGGACCCGGCCGAAGTCGTCGAGCCGGGTGGTGAGGTCCGCGTCGGTGTCACCGACCCGGCGGAACAGGTCGACCCGGGCAGCGTTCTCGGCGTCCCACACCTGCGAGATCGGCTGCGGCGAACCCGCGTTCTTCCAAGCGGCCGGCTCGATCCGTCCGGCGAACTGCTCGCTGTTGTGCAGCACACCACCGCGCAGGTCGGTCGCGATGTGCGCGAACTCCGCCTTGCTCCACGCCTTGTCGAAGACCAAGTCCCCGTGCAACTGCCCGCTGGTGACCCGGACCGAGTCGCCCTCGCGGGTCACGGTGATCACCATCTGCTCGGCCACGCCCGGCTTGCTGACGTGGATCGTGCGGACCAGTCCGTCCGGGCTCAGCGTCGAGTGCACCGACACGTCGGCCATCCCGTCGAACTTGCGCAGCCCGTCCGCCGAGAACGCGCGGCCGAAGTCGTCGAAGGCGGTTTCGGCCGGCAACCCGGACCACTTCGCCGTGATCATCTCGTCGTACCGGGCGGGCGGGATCTGCTCGGCCCGGACCGGGACGACGGTCATCCCGTTCTCCACCCTGGACGGGCCGGTGCGGACCAGGGTCGTCGGGGCCAGGGTGACCTCGAACTGGTCCTGGTTCCACGCCTTCGCCTCGTCGGCGCCGCGCTGGTAGCCGTCCGGGTACGACAGCGCGAGCTTGTTGTGCGCCGGCGGGACGTCGATCTCGAAGACGACCCGGTTGCTCAGTACGCCGTTCTTGGCCCACTCGTCCTGGAACTTCATCGTGCTGGAGGTCGAGATCGGCAACCGCTCGGTGAAGCTGGTCGCCTTCGCCGCGGCCGGGTCCATCGACACCCCGCGGTACACGGTGACGTGGTCGGCCGGGCCCTTGGTGAGCAGATCCTGGGTGACCGAGTGGAAGGTGCGGACCTTGGTGACCAGGGTGCCGTCGGCCAGCGCGCTCGGGTTCACGTACCCCTCGTAGCCGCGCTTGGACGTGAAGGAGCCACCCATCACGTCCTTCATCAGGTTCTCGACGGCCTTGGTGTTCGCCGCCTCGCCGAGATGGGTCCGGGACAGCTCGGCCTGCGCGGTCCAGCGGTTCGCGTCGGTCACGTCCGGCGGCGGGACCGGCCGGCCGAGCTGGTCGCCGGTGTGCGTGACCTGGCCTTGGAAGGTGCCGCTCCGGTCGTACTTGAAGACGCCACCCGGGGCCGCCACGACCAGGTCGTCACCGGACACCTTGACCGGCAGGCCGCCACCGAGATCGTCCAGGGCGCCGTCCAGCTTGCCCGCCATCCCGGTGGCCGCGCCGAACCTGCCGGCCAGTGGACCGTCGACGAGGTGGAAGCTCTGGCCGATCAGGTTCGGCCGGCCGAAGCCCTGCCGGAACGTCCAGCTCCGGACCACGTCCCCGGTGCCGCCGAGCTCGGAGACCGTCACCTCGCGGCCGTTGACCGAGCCGGTGAACGAGTCCGCGCGGCTACCGGTGAACGTGACCGTCGCCCCGTCGACCTGGTACGAGACACCCCCGCCGGGGACCTCGAACGACCGGCCCGCCCCGTCCAGCTTGGCCCGCTTCGGCAGTTGGTCGAGCTCGCCCCGGACGTCGTCGAACTCGACGTCGTGCTTGCGCTTGAACGTGGTCTTCGCGGCGTCCAGGTCGATCCGGACCTGCTCGCCGACCGGCAGGTCGGAGGCCGGCCCGTCGGCGCGATCCCCGTGCAGGTCGAAGGTCCGCTGCGCCTGCTGGAAGTTCGTGTCGGTCTGCTGCAGCCGGGCGAAGTCCTCCATCCGGGCGTCGACCATCGCATCGGTGTCGCCCGGCCGACGGAACACCGTGGCCTTGAGGGCCAGATCCTGGTCCCACCGCGGGTTGAACGAGCCGTTGCCGTGCCAGTCCGCGGGCTTCGACATCCCGACGAACAGGTCGTTGTCGTGCAGCGTGCCGGCCCGCAGATCGGTGGCGATGGAGCCGAACTCGTCGCCGCTCCACGGACCCCTGGTACTGGTGACGCCGTCCGCGGTCGAGGTCACCGTCACCGCGTCGTCCTCGACGTTCCGGGTGACCGTGATGGTCAGCTCGTTCCCGTCGAAGCCGGGCTTGCTGACGGTGATCGTGTTCACCAGGCCGTCGTCGCTGAGCTTGGACGTCGCGGTGACGTCGGACAGGTTCGCGAACTTCCGCAGATTCGCCTGGTCGAACGCCTTCCCGAAGTGCCCGAACGCCTCGGCCGACGGCATGCCGCTCCACCGCTCGAGGATCAGCTCGTCGACCTGGTCCGACGGGATCTGCTCGGCCTTGACCGGAATGACGGTCAGCCCGTCGCGCTCGAACGACTCACCGGTCCGCTTCAGCACGGTCGGCGACAGCGTCACCTCGAACTGCTCCTGGTTCAGCGCCTTCGCCTCGGCCGCACCCGGGGTGTACCCCCCGGGGTACGACATCGCCAGCTTGCCGTGCCCGGGCGGGACGTCGATCTCGAGGACGACCCGGTTCTGCGGGGCGCCGGCGCTCTTCGACCAGGTCGAAGGCTGGAAGTCCCAGGCGCTCGACGTGGAGATCGGCAACCGCTCGACGAACTCGTCCGCCTGCGCGGCCACCGGGTCCATCGACAGGCCGCGGTAGACCTTGGTCCTCCCGATCGGTCCCTGGCCGAGCAGGTCGTCGGCCGCCCGGTTGAAGTCGTCCACGGCCTCGATCAACCGATCGGCACCGAAGGACCGCACCGCGTCCGGGTCGAGGAAACCACCGAAGAACCGCTTGTTGGTGAACGCGCCTTCGCGGATCTGGAGCATCAACCGGCGCACGCCGTCGACCTGGTCGATCGCCGCCAGGTGGGTCCGGGACAGGTCGACCTGCGCGAGCCACTGCGCCTGACCTGCCTCGTCACCGTCCAGCCGGGTCGGCAGGTTGATCGCGGGCCGCGGACCGGCCACGCCCGGCTCGACCCGGAGGAAGTTCCCGGCCCGGTCGTAGAACTCCGGTCCGTGCGCCGACGGGACCCGGAACTCGCCCGTGGAGCCGGAGAAGGTGACGCCCAGCCGCCCGCCCTGGCCGTCGGGGACCCAGGTGGTCTGCGGCAGGCCGGCGTCGATGTCCACGGTCAGCCGGTGACCGTTGGCGCTGCCACCACCGCTCAGTACCAGGTCGTCTCCGGTCAGCATCGGCTCGCCGGTCCGGCGGTTGAGCTGGAAGGTCAGCGTCCGCAGGCCGTCGTCGGTCGAGACCGTGAGCGTGTTGCCGGTCAGCACACTGTCGTACTCGCCGGCGCGCCCGCCGCTGAAGTTCGCCCTGGTGCCGTCGAAGCTGAAGGTGGCACCACCACCCGGTACGACGACCTGCTGTGATCCCGCACCGAGCAGCCGCGGCCGGTCCTTGAGGGACTCGGTGATGAGGTCGTCCAGCTGCTGCTGGATCCCGTCGACCTTCATCCCGTGCTTGGTCTCGAAGGTCGCCGTCGCGATGTCCAGCTCGTTCCCCGCCCGCTGGACGGCGGCCTCCACGTCGAGGCCGACCGCGGGACCGTTCGACGGGCCGTCACCGCGGTGACCCAGCGCGGCCAGGTCGTCGAGGGCGACGTCGAGCCTCGCCTGCGCGACCTGGACCTCGCGGAAGTCGTCCATCCGGACGGAGACGACCGCGTCGGTGTCACCAGGCTTGCGGAACACCCCGGCCTTGGCGGCGAAGTCGTTCTGCCAGGCCTCGTCGAACGACTGCGTGATCGGCCGGGCCGGACGCGGCTGCTCCTTCAACGGATCCAGGGTCACGTCGTCCACGGTCTGCTGGACCGACCCGGTCTCCGGCTGCTTGCCCTTGACATCGATCTCGGGCTGCTTGCCGTTGACGTCGATCTCCGGTTGCTTTCCCTTGAGGTCCAGGTCCGGCGGCCTGCCGGTGAGGTCGGTCTCCGGGCGCGGCGGCGCCGGGGTCCCGGTGATCTCCTCCCACTTCGCCGGGTTGGTCGTGATCAGCCACTCGGCCTTCTGCGGCGCCGTACTGACCTTCACGATCTTGCCGGTGGACCAGTCCGCCTTGTCCGGGAACTCTCCCCGGTACCAGTTCGCCAACGCGTCGGCCTGATCCGGGTCGCGGACGAACGCGTTGATGTCCTTGACCGCCTGCGGCCGCCCGGCGCCGAGGTCCGCGAGCGCGTCGGTCACCGTCACGACCGGGACCTTCTGCTGCGGGACCAGGTGCTTCAGCCCGTCCGGTACGGAGCGGAACTCGAACAGCAGCGCCTTCTCCCCGGCGATGACGGCGTCGTTGATGCCGTGCCCGGCCACCTCGCCACCACCGAGCAGGTACGCCTTGACCTCCTTCCAGGCCAGCTGATCACCGGGCGCGGGGGTGTCCCGCAAGAGCTTGAGCGTCGCGAGCCGGTCGCCGTCGGACAGCGACTCGAGGACGATCTTCGGCTGCGTCCGCGGCAGTACACCCCAGTCGTTCTTCACCGCCGGGTCGGTCAGGCTCCGGTTCGTCGCACCCGGGAACTCGCCGATCGAGATGCCGTGCTTCTCCACCTGCTGCGAGGTGAACGTCATGATCGACTTCAGGTACGTGTAAGCACCCGCCACCGCGTCCGGGTCGTCCAGCTTGTTGCCCAGAGCCACCAATGCGGCGTCGTTCCGGAACTCCGCCTTGTACCAGGGGTTGTCGGCCAGCAGCCGGAGTTCGTTGGTCGCGCCGCCGCCGAAGTCGGAGGCCTTCACCCCGACCGTGATCTGCTGCCCGGTCACCGGCATCTGCACCGAGCCCACGTCGTCCAGGGCCATCCCGGCGCCGCCGGCCAGGACGTGCCGGTTGTTCGAGATCTGCAGCTCGAACCGTCCGTCCGGACTGCGCACCGGCTCCATCGGCTTGTGGTTCGCGGTGTTCAGCCGGCCCTTGAACACGTCGAGCAGGAAGTCGGTCGCGTCGTCGGCGACGCCGGCCGCGGCCTCGTCCCCCACCTTGCCCGGGTAGGTGACCAGCTCCACGGTGTGGGTCCGCCACTCCTTGCCGCCGGCGGCCACGTCCGGCAGGTCCGCCGGGTTCCCGTACTTGCCGTTGTTCATGTCCTTGGTGACCATGACCACCGGCTCGTCGGTGTCGACCCGCTTGACGAACGCGAAGGTCCGGTCGGTACCCACCGGCATCGCCACCACGAAGCCGCGCAGTTCGCTCTCGGACCCGTAGGAGGCGCTGTCGAACTCCTTCCGGAACGCCGGCGCCGGCACCTGCACCGGCCGATCGACGGCGGAGCCGCCGGGCGCGGGACCGCGGTTCACCACGGCCGGTGCGGGCGGAGGTGGCGGCGGCGCGGTGTGGGACGCCGCGGGAAGCGGAGGCGGGGGTGGTGGCGGCGCGGTGTGGGACGCCGCGGGGAGCGGGGGCGGAGGCGGTGGGGTGACCGAGTCGGTGGACCGTCCGTCCATACCGCCGAGCAGCCGCGGCCGCTCCTTCAGCGACTCCAGCGTCAGCTCGTCGAGCTGCTGCTGGAGGCCGTCGGCATCCATCCCGTGCTTGCCTGCGAACTCCGCCTTCGCCGCGGACAGATCGGCCTCGGCGGCGCGCAGGTCCAGGTGCACCTTGTCGCCGACCGACGGCCCGGAGGACGGCCCGTCGATCCGGTGCCCATGGATCGCGACGTCGTCGACCGCGGCGTCGAACTTGGCCTGGGCCCGCTGGACCTGGCCGAATTCGTCCATCTTGGCGTTGACCGCGAGGTCGTCGTCGCCCGGCTTGCGGAACACCCCGGCCCTGGCCGCGAGGTCGTTGTCCCAGGTCGAGCTGACCGCCTGGCTCTGGAACTTGCCCTGCGCGGTGTAGACCGAGCTGATGCCCTGGGAGTCGATCAGCTGGATCTCGCCGCTGTCGAGCTGCCGCACGCCCGGTCCACCCGGGACGGCGTCGCCGCTGATCGTGGTGACCTTGAGCTCGCCGTTCACGCCGCCCGGGACCAGGACGTGATCGTCCGGCCGCAGGATCCCGTCGGCCCGGGTGAGCCGCAGCCCCTCGTCGAGCTTGAGACCGCTGCTGTCGAACCGGATCGTGGTCCCGGTCGCGCTGTCGGTGAACCGGATGTTGCCGCCGGCCAGCACGTCCATCCGGCCGTTCGGGCCACCCCCGTACAGGTGGTAGTTGGAGATCCCGCCCGCGGTGCGCTCGACCTTGACGACGACGGCCGGGCGGTCCGGGATCCCGGTCAGCGGGATCTCGGCCCGGCTGGCGATCGTGTTCGTGCCGATCCCCGAGGTGGCGATGTCGGCGCCCTTGGCCAGCGAGTACCCGGGGTCGTGGACCAGGTTGGTGGCCTTCGGGGCGACCGGGACCAGCTGGGTCTCCAGCGCCTGGCCCGGGGTCGGCGCGTGCCCGGGGATCCCGACCTGGCCGAGGCTCTCCACCGGTGCCGTTGCGGTGGGCAACGGCTTGTCACCGACCAGGATCGTCGGGGTGTGCTCTTGCGAACCGGCGTTTCCGGGCAGGTCCTGCTTCGGGTTGGGCCCGGTGGTGTGCACGGTGGTCGGCTGGACGTCGAGGTCGACGGCCCGCGTCGGTACCGCGACCTGCTGCACGTTGACCGTCGGCGGAACCGGCGCGGTCTGGGACCCGGCCAGACCCGGGTTGTCGACCCTCGTGACGACCGGGGGTGTCGCCTTGAGGTCGGCGCCGGCCAGGTTCGGATTGACGGTCACGTCGGCCCCGGGCTTCACCGCGCCGACCGGGGGCGGGGTGACGCCCTGGGACACCGCACCCGGATTGTGGACCAGGTCGAGGGCGGCGCTGATCCGGTCGGCGACCGGCGACGGGACCGAGTGGGTACCGCTGAAGGTCGGGCCGTTGGGCGTACCGAAGAGCTCGTGGGCGATCGACCGGATCTGGCCGGCGTGGAAGCCGTTCGCCGCGCCGTCGAAGATCTGCTGGCCGAAGTGCGAGGTCACCGTCGGCGGGTTGGCCCGGATCGAGGTCCCGGCCAGATCGGTCAGGCCGGTCGAGCCCGACGGGTTCGAGACGTGCAACGAGCCGAGGTTGTTCAGCGCCGGCGTCTGCACGTTGGTCGTCCCCAGGTGCGTCGCTCCGACCTCCGGGGTCCCGACGTGCGGGGTCGGGACCCCGGTGACCCCGGTGGTACCGATGGCGACGTTGTTGACGTGCGGCGCGGGGACGTTCGTGGTGCCGATGTTCGCGAGCGCCGTGTTGTTCACGTGCACCGCCGGCGGGGTCGCGCCGGTGGCGACGTCGATCGGCCGGATCGCGACACCGGCCTGCGGCGTGGTCACGTTGGTGAGCGCCGTCGTCGGGATCTGCGGCGTCCCGGCGCCGGCGGCCGGGTTCACCACGCCGGGCGGGACGTTCGGGATCTGCAGGCCCGCGTTCGCCGGGACCTCCAGGCCGCCGGGCGTGGTGATGGTCGGCGTCACGGTCTTGCCGAAGTCGCCGTTGCGGAGCGGGATCAGGTCCGGCAGGTCGACGGTCAGGTTGCCACCGCGGAAGCCGGCGCCGATCGCCTCGCTCGGTCCCTTGAAGTTCAGCGGGACCAGCTCGACCGGCTTCAGCAGCTGCGCCTTGAAGTCGTGCCAGGCACCGGTCTTCCCACCGCCGGTGTCGGTCTGGATCGCCGGGCTCACCTTCGGGACCTGCGGCAGCCCGAACACGTTCTTGCCCAGCACGCCGCGGTCGAACACACCGATCTTCAGCGCCTTGGCGAAGGACTGGAAGTTGGTGAACCCGAGCGCCTTGAAGGCCCGGATCTCGTCCCCCGCGACCGGCAGGAAGATCCTGGTCCACTGCAGGTTGCCGAAGTGCGCCTTGGTGAAGTTCCAGGTCCCGGACAGACCGGTCTTGATGCCGTTCACGACCACCGAGAAGCCGCGGCCGAGCGCCGGCGGGATGGCGGCGATGCCGGTCGTCAGCTTGCTGATCCCGGTGAGGCTGATCTTGCCGAAGTTGTTGACGAAGTTCGCCGCCGTGACCGGGAAGTTGTGGATGTTCTTGATCACGAACAGGCCGGTCTCGGTGATCGACAGGGTGCCGAGCCCGGTCAGCCCCTTCAGCCCGGTGAGCAGGCCCTTGAAGGTGAAGTTCCCGTTGAAGATGGTCTTGATGCCCTGGGTGATGCCCTTGACCCCGGCCCCGATCCCGGACCCGACCGCCTTCATGATGCTGAAGATCGGCAGCGCCTTGGTGGTCGGCGCGATCAGCCCGAGGCCGGCCAGGAACAGGTCCAGGAAGCTCGCGTCCCCTTTGGCGACGTCGACGATCGTCTTGATGAACAGGGCCAGGTTCACCCCCAGCGCGATCAGCGCGATCGGGCCGCCGAAGATCAGCGCCGGGATGATCAGGATGATCGCCAGCCACTTGAAGGCTTCCCAGAACGCCTCGCACTCCGAGATCGGCAGCTGGATGTCGGAGACCCCGTTGATCTTGCCCGCGTAGGTCGAGGCCTGCTCGGACTGGTACTCACCGGCCGACTTGGCGGTCTCCTTGTGGGTGTCGCGGTCCGGGTCGTCCTCGGACAGCCCGCGGCCGGCCGCCAGCGCGGCGTCGGCCTTGCCCTGCTGCTCGATCACCACGTCGCGCCAGTCCCGCAGCGCCTGGGCCGAGGTCTCGAACGCGGACGCCACGTCCTCGACATGGCCGCGCAACCGGCCGTCCACCTTGCCGCGGAGCGCCTCGGCCGTCTTGCCGACGAACACGCTGTCGTCGTTCTTGTTCATCACGGCTTCGATGGCGTCGATGATCTCCCGCGCCTTGCCGCCCATCTTCTGCAGACCGTCGGCGAGCGACTTGATCTTCTCGGGGTCGCCGGGCGTGGGGTCGCTGCCGAGGCCGATCGCGTCCCAGTCTCCAGGCCGTGGCATCCGACCCCCTTCCCCGTGGCTGAAGTGGTCCTCCGCAGAGTCCACGCCGCAGGGCGCCCCACGGTTCAGTCCGGCGGCCGGAAATTCCGGCGGAGACCATTTCTGAACCTCGCGCGCCGCTGCGGCGTGGTCTGGGTGGAACCGGCTGGACAGCAGGAGGTGCGATGGCCGACATCAAGATGGACTACAACCTGCTCAACGACGCGAAGAAGGACCTGCACGAACTCGCCAACGACCTGATCCCGTCGATGGACGACGACGTGTTCAAGTCCCTCGGCGACGGCAGCGCGGACGACGAACTGGGCAGCAGCGAGATCTCCTCCGCCGTGTACTCCCTGCAGTCCAACGCCGAGTACACGATGGGCAAGGCGAAGGACGGGCTGACCAAGCTCGGCGACTCGTTCGGTTCCGTCGGTGAGGCGTTCCTGCAGTTCGACGCCGAGATCGCCCAGGGCATGCACGCCACCAACAGCAACCTGGCGCTGTCGAACTACCAGCGCGAGAAGGCCACCTGGGACTACTACCTGGAGCACAAGGACGAGTGCGTCGGCGACGACCCGCCGGACTTCTGCAGCGCCACCGACCCCGGCGACGACCCGCCGCTGGACCAGACGATCGTCACCGACCGGGGCAACGTCAACACCCACCTGACCCTGGACGACGAGGGCAACGTCATCAAGGAAGAGACCACCGTCACCTACGACGGCAAGACATACACCTCGGTGACCGACTACAGCGACGACGGCAACACGATCGTTTCCAACAGCAACTATCCCGACGGCAGCACGGTGCACAACGAGACCAAGCTGGACGACGAGGGCGGTTCACACAGCGTGTCGACCAGCACCGACACCGACGGGAAGAAGGACGTCACCGACACCACCATCGAGCCCGACGGCAGCGGTACCCAGACGGTGACCGACTCCGACGGCACGGTGCACGAGTACACCCGGGGACCGGACGACTGGCGAGGGACCAGCCAGGACTGGGTCGAGACTCCGGAGAGCATCGAGGAGAACGGCGGCGACACCACCTGATCCACCCCGCTACCGCGGGATTGTCCACGCCACCAGGAACGGCCGACCAGGAAGTGAGTGAACCGTCATGGCGCAAGACGGCATCAACCTCGAGTACGGCAAGATCGAAGAGGCGGCCGGCCTGCTGAGCGACGCGAACGCCCGGCTGGTGCCGCAGATCGCGACGCTGCACACCCGGGTGAACACCCTGGTCGAGGACGGCCTGGTCTTCAAGACGTCGAGCGACACCATCCGCAACCTCTACAACACCTTCGACACCTCGCTGCGGGAAGTTGTCCAGGGCATCAAGGAGTTCTCCCTGATGTTCGAGGCCATCGAGCAGAACGCGAAGGACTTCGACCAGGGCATCAAGGACGCGCTGCCGGGCTAGCACCCGACGGCGACCCGGCGCCCGGACATCCCCTCCCACCCCAGTTTTCAGCCCAACCAGGAAGTGAGTGAACCGCCATGGCGCAAGACGGCATCAACCTCGACTACGGCAAGATCGTCGACGTCACCAACCTGATGAAGAACGCGCACGAGCAGATCGTTCCGCTGATCGGCACGCTGCGGGACCGGGTGAACACCCTGGTCGAGGACGGCATGGTCTTCAAGCAGTCCAGCGAGGTCATCCGCAGCACCTACAACAACTTCGACTCCAGCCTGCAGGCCGCGGTGAAGGGCATCAACGACTTCTCCGACATGTTCAACGGCATCAAGAAGAACGCCGAGGAGTTCGACCAGGGCATCACCGACAGCCTGAACCAGACGAAATAGGGCCGGTCCGGCCGAGCTCGTCCGAAGAGCTCCGGAGAGATCCCCGCGGGGAACTCCCGGAGCTCTTTGCGTGCTGGGAGGTTCCGGTCCTCAGACGCGCAACGTGGTGAGCGGGAGCTGGACGGCGACCGGCGTGGAACCGGGTCCGGTGGTCCAGGCCCGGCCGGTCCGCGGGGCGGCCCGGGTGATGTTGTGGTTCAGGCGTACCCCGATCAGGTCGCCGTCGCCGAAGGAGCGGGGCTCGGTGACCACGCCGCGGCGGGCCCGTCGAGCCGCGGTCGGCCAGCCGCCCATGCCGGACTGGAAGCCGTCCGTGGAAGCGGCGAAGACGAGCCCGACGCCGTTGTCCCGGCCGGAGACGATGATCTCCTTGAGGACCCGGTCCGCCGCGGCCGACATGAGCAGGTCGGCGTCGTCGATCAGGACGACCTTGGGACCGCTGATCTGGTCGAGGGTCGAGCGGAGCACGTCCTCGCCGGGATCGGAGTCACTCATCAGCACCACCTGCGGATGCCGTTCGAGCATGCGCAGCTGGCTCTCCCGCGGGGTGATCAGGACCAGCGACGTCCCACCGGCCAGCAGCGAGACGGCCAGACAGGACAGCGTGTTGCTCCGGCCCGACCCAGGGGGCCCGAGGACCGCGAACGACGACGCGACCCCGGACAGGTCGACGCCGAGCGGACCGGCGTCGTCGCCACCGAGCCCGATCAGACCCCACAACGGTCGCCGGTCGTCGGCCGGGACCAGGTCGTACGCGGCCGAGAACTCCACCGACGTCGGCAGTTCGGCGACCGGGATCGGGCGCCGTGCCGCCGGGACCTTCGCGTCCCGCTTCCTGGCCGCGACGGCGATCTCGCGGATCGCCTCCACCTGCGCGGCTCCGCCGCCTTCGGCCAGGACCGCGACCTGGGTCTCGGAGCCGGTCAGGACGTGCCAGCCGCGACCGGCGTTCACGTGCGCGGGGACCTTGGTGAGCCGGAGGCCGGCCGCCTGGTAGTCGGTCCGCTCGGCCTGGCGCAGCAGCAGTTTGTGGTCGTTGTGCGAAGCCAGCCGCCCGCCGAGCAGGGAGCGTTCCGAGGTCATCACACAGTGGACGCCGACGCCCGCGCCCTCGCGCAGCAACCGGATGACGTCCTGCAGCATCTGGCCCTGGTCGTGGTCGTCCAGCGTCGCCGCCAACGCGTCCCAGCCGTCGATCAGGACCAGGATGTGCGCCGGGCGGTCTGCCTTCGGCAGGGCCTTGCGCAGCTCGGTCAGGCCGGTGGCGTTGTGCTTGCCGGCCAGCTCCTGGCGCTCGGTGATCTCCTGGTTGAGCCGGCGCAGGACGCGGCTCATGCGCTCCATGTCGTGCCGGGACGCGACGGCTCCACAGTGCGGCAGCGCCTCGAGTACGGCCAGACCGCCGCCGGCCGCGTCGAGCCCGTAGATGTGCAGATCGGCGACCCCGATGTTCTTCGCCGCGGACCCGGCCAGGGTGCGCAGCATCTGGGTCCGGCCGGTGCGCGGGGCCCCGATCACGTACAGGTGGCCGAAGGTCTCGAAGTCGACCCCGGCGACCCGCTGCTGCTGCAACGCGGGCAGGTCTTCCAGCGCGTACGGCGCGAACAGCGCCTGGTGGCTCGTGTCCGGCAGCTCCGACAGCAGCATCTGCTCCTTGAGCGCCGGCCGCCACGGTTGTGGCTGGGGCGTGAAGTCGTCCAGTTGCTCGGCCGCCTGCCGGATCGCCTCGACCAGCGCGTTCAGGTCGGTGACCGCGGGACCGGTCGGGGCCGCGTCCTCGATCACCGGCAGGTCGTCGAGCTGGACGGCCTTGCCGAGCGACGCCCAGTCGAGATCGGTGACGTGCACGTTCGACGGCTCGACCGGACCCTGCTCGACCAGGTCGTCGGCGAGATCGCGTTCGGCGCCGACCCAGGCGGTCTGGAACAGGTCGGCCAGCCGGGGTCCGCGCCGGATCACGGCCCGGCCGGGGATCGACGGGTTGATAGAGGCCGCCTCGTTGACGTCGACGACGTCCTGGCTCTCGGCCGGATCGGTCACCCGCAGGGCGATCCGCAGGTTGGTGTTCGCCCGGATGTCGCCGGTGACGACACCACCGGGCCGCTGGGTCGCCAGGATCAGGTGGATGCCGAGCGAGCGGCCGCGCTGGGCGATACCGATCAGCCCGGGGACGAAGTCGGGGATCTCGCGCACCATCGCGGCGAACTCGTCGATGATCAGCACCAGCCGCGGCAGCCGGGCGAGCTCCGGATCCAGGACCCGCTTGGCCTGGTAGTCGGGCAGGTCCTTGGCGTCGGCCGCGGCGAGGATCCGCTCCCGGCGGCGCAGCTCGGCCTCGAGGGACTCGAGCACCCGCTCCACCAGGTGGGTGTCGAGGTCGGTCACCATGCCCAGGGTGTGCGGCAAACCGGCACACTCCTTGAACGCGCTGCCGCCCTTGTAGTCGACCAGGACGAAGGTCAGCTCGTCCGGCCGGTTGACGGCCGCCAGCGACGCGACCATGGTCTGCAGCAGCTCCGACTTGCCGGACCCGGTGGTCCCCGCGATCAGGCCGTGCGGGCCGTCGGCCACCAGGTCCACCGCGAGCCGGCCGTCGAAGTCGGCGCCCAGCACGAACGCCGTACTCGCCGGGCGGCGCTGCCAGCGGCCGACCAGCGTCTCCGCGGTCGGCGGCTCCAGGTCCAGCTCGTCCAGCAGCTTGACCCGCTTGGGCAGACCGGCGTCGTGGTCCGGGCTGACGTCGCGGATCGGGGCCAGCGCCCGGGCGATCTGCTCGCACCACTCGGCGGTGACCAGGTCGATGCGCACGTTCTTCTGGTCCGGAAGGCCGGGCCGCTTCACGGTCAGGTGCTGCAGCCCGGTCGCGAGGACCGCGCCGCATTCCTCGGGCAGCAGCCGCTCGTCCCGGTCCAGGCAGATGCTGTACACCCCGACGGACGGGCCGTCGGTCAGAACCTGGATGAACCCCGGGACGTCGCGCAGCCGGCGGGCCCCGTCGGCGATCACGACGACCTCCGGGTCGGACAGCGGCGCGTTCCGGCCGGACGCCTCGATCCGGCGCTGCCGGCCCTGGACCTGGGAGATCAGCTCGGTGACCCGGGCCGTCGTGGTGGCGTCGTCGTTCGCGATCAGGACCGCCGCGGGCGCGCCTTCCGGCCGAAGATGCGGCAACCAGCGGACCCAGTTCCAGTCGTCGGCGCGGTCCGGCTCGGCCAGGACGACGATGCGCAGCATCCGCGGCGAGTGCATCACCGCGGCCTGGATCACCATCCAGCGGCTGAGCGAGCGGGATTCCGCATCCCGCCCGGCGATCCCGATGACGCCGTGTCCCCGCAGCGGAACAGCGACCGGCGCGTCCGGGATGGTCCACCGGATCGTCCGGTGGTTCTCCTCACGGCTCTGGTCGTCCAACTCCTTCAGCGACGGCTGGTCGGCGGTACCGAGCCGGAGCAGCAGGTAGTCGGGGTCGGACCGGCGGCGCTCCCACAACCGGCTGCCCGGCATCGTGGCGAGCTGGGCGATCCGGACCGGGTCCGGCGCGGTCACGTTGCGGATCAGGCGTTCCCGGGCGACCGCGTCGCTGATCTCCTCCTCCAGCGCCGCCTTCCGGGCGTTGTACCGGCGGATCGCCTCCAGGTGCTCGGCCCGGTTGTTCTTCCGGCCGCTGAAGAAGTTCATCCCCATCATCAGCGGGCTCAGCATCGTGAAGACCAGGAAGTAGTACGAGTTCAGCAGCCAGACCATCACCATGCCGAGCACCACCGGTGCGATCACGATCGGCCACGGGAACGGCCGCTTCGGCGGTGGGGTCGGCGCGGTCGGCAGCCGCAGCTTCTCGTCGTCCAGGTGCGGCGCGATCCGCGGTGGCCGGTTGTAGTCCAGCCCGAACCCGTCGTCGGAGAACCGGACCGCGGCCACCGGCTCCAGCGAACCGCTGCACCGCAACAACACCGAGCCGACCGAGAGGTCCTCCTCCGGCAGCCACTCGTTGATCTGGCCGACCGGGCTCTCCCCCGGGTCGATCGCGGGTGATCGCTCGTCGGCGGCCGGGTTCGCCAGGTCCTTGACCCGGATCGCGCTGGTCGCGGCGTCGTCGTCGGGCGGCCCGATCAGCCGGCTCATCACCTTGCCGTTCATCGGCTCGGTCTGGTGCCAGTACGTCTCACCGGCCGGCCCGACCGTGATCCACAGCCCACGCGGCGGTACGCCGGAGCCGTTCAGCCGGATCGCGCAGAGCGGGTCGGACCCGATCTCGTGGCTGCCGGGCCCGATCCGCCAGATCCGGCCCGCGTCCGGACCGGAGACCGCGTGCAGCTCGACGGTGACCGGGACGGGCCCGGCCGGTCGTTGCAGCAGGTCGGGCGTGTCGGCGGGGGCACCGATCCCGAGGACACCGCCGTCCCGGACCCCGGACCCGGCCAGCGGCGCGGCCGGGTTGAGCTTCCGGCGGCCCACGAACAACGCCTGGCCCGGGCTGCCCAGGCTTTCGGCGAGGGCGCCGACGGAGAGCCCGCGCGGGAGCTTGACCACCCGGTCGGTCCGCCGGGTGCCCTGCTGCTCGACGGTGGTGAGGTTCAGGTCCACGAGGTCGCCTTCGGTGTCGACGCGTCGGTGGGCCGGTCGATCGGCCGGCCCTGGTCCGGACCGAGCACCGAGACCCCGGACACCCCGGCCGGTACCCGCAGGTCGTCCAGGTCGTCGGTCGTGGTCGCCGGCCGGGCCGGTCCCCGGGTCTCGAAGTCGTGCGGCGGCAGCCGGCGGACCGACCGTGCGACGGCCCTTGCCAACGGCAACGGGTCGATCTTCAGCCAGGACGCCGCGCCGTGCAGCCGCAGGCCGCGCTCGGCGGTCGCTTCCACCAGCCGCGAACTCCCCCGAGCCACCCCGAGGCTGACGAGCCGGACGCCGGACGGGACCGCCTGCTCCACCGGCGCCGCGCCGACCACGAACCACGCCCCGATCCGCTTCAGCGCTTCGTCCAGCCGCAGCCCGTCGTGCCGGTCATGGATGCCCTCGGCAACATCGACCGCCCCGGCCGGCAGCCGGACGTCGAGCTGCGCGGCCAGCGCCTGGACGACGGCCTTGGCGGTCCGGGGCACGCCGTACACCGACAACGAGGGCGGTCCGGCCAGCAGGTCGATCATGATCGCGCTCCGGCCCTCGCTCCCGGTGCCGAGACAGACCAGCAACGGCGTTTGGGCCGGCGTATGGCTGGACGGCAGCGAGTACTCGGCGAGCTCGTCCCGCGGGATCCACCACAACCGCGGATCGTCCTCGTCCTTCTCCCACGGCTCGGGCAGCGGCCGCTCCACCGCGGAGCCCGCGACCAGGACGCCGATCCGGCGCTTGGTCAGTGCCAGTGCGTACGGCACCATCGCGGAGTCGACCGCGGCCGCGAACGTCATCGCCTGCTCGGCCTGGGCCCAGCCGGCGTGGTTCCGCAGCACGCGCATCAGGAAGCGCAGCCGGCGGCGGTACCGGACCCGGTCCCGGATCGGATCGGTGAAGGCGTGCACGGTCCGGCTGGTCTCCCGCTTGATCCAGCGGAACAACCGGCGCCAGCCGCCGAGTTTGCGGACCAGCAGATTGAGCAGGACGAGGAACAGCAGTCCCAGGCCGATGTACCCGAGCACCTGGTGGGTGCTGCTGCCTCCTCCCATCGCGCTCATGCAGCGGCCTCGCCCCAGTCGCGGCGCAACAGGTCGGCGCGCAACGCGCGGACCGCGGTGTGGGTCCGCGACTTCACGGTGCCGAGCGGTACTCCGAGGGCGGTGGCGACGACCTCGCCGGGCTGGCCGCGCAGGTGGACCCGGACGATCACCTCGCGGTGCGCGGGGGACAGCCGCCGGAGCGCGTCGACCAGGACGTGCCGGTCGGTGACCCGCTCGGCCGGGTCCGGCGCGCTGATGGTGGTCGCGAACTCGGCCTCGCACAGACCGCTCGGGACCGCGCGCCGCTCCCGGCGGTGCAGGTCGACGACCAGGTTGCGGGCGACCCGGAACAGCCACATCCGGATCGGCCGGCTCTCCCAGTCCAGCGTCTCGGCCTGCTGCCAGGCGCGCATCAGGGTCTCCTGGACCACGTCCTCGACAGCGAACGTGTCCCAGCCGACCAGGCTCTTCACGTAGCGGCGCAGGCTGTCGCGTTCGGCCAGACAGAGCTCGATCGCATGCATCCTGCCGGGGCTGATGTCGTTGATGACGGACCTCACAGGTTGGGGCGGTACAGAGCAGAGACCCGAAATTCGCTGTTTAATTTAACTTCTGAAGACAACCGATGCAATCGCTTCCGATGAACGATGCGTAACGCCTATGGTTCATCGAGTAACGGAACGGTGATCTTCGGGGTCACGTTCGATTCCGGCAACGACCCCGCGAACGCTCGACCTGGCCGCCCTTGCCGGAGGCGGCCGGCTGATCGCCCTAGACGCCTGGAGTTGACGTGCGGCCTCCTCGATTCGCCCGGTCCCGCCGGTCCGACGGTCCGGGCTCGACCCGGTTCGCCAAGACGTTCGCCCGCCGTCCGCTGACGCCCCGGGTGACGTCGCTGCCCGACCGGCGGGCCTGGATGACGACGGCCTTCGTCACCACCTTCGTGGCGGGCGCGGCCGTCGCCGTCCCGATCCTGACCCACCTCGGCGGCGGGAAGTCGGACACGATCGTCAGCGTGGACGCGCCGCTCACCTCACGAACCACCACCACCCCGACCGCCACGCCCACCAGCACGCCGACCACCGGCCCGGAGGTGACCAGGACCACGACCGTGACCGGGGAGCCGCGCGTGTCGGTGGCGACCGCGACCGTGACGGTGACCGCGCCGGGCGGCCAGGAGACCGTGGTCCGGCCCGGCACCACCGTGACGTTGCCGCCGACAACCACCACGGTGACCGCGCCGGGCAAGCCGTTGCCGCCGCCGGCGCCGCTGACCGCGACCACGACGGTGACCACCAAGGTGACCGAGAAGGTCGAGCAACCGCAGCCGATGGTGCAGAAGGACCCCGACGGCGTGCAGCCGATGCCGAACGCGCCGGCCAGGTTGCGCAGCGACGGCGCCGCGCGGTGCGTGGACGTGAAGGACGGCCGGGCCGGTGCCGGGACCGACGGCACCCCGTTGCAGGTCTGGGACTGCCACGACGCCGGTGGCCAGATCTGGTCGTTCAAGACCGACGGCACCGTCCGCGCGCTGGACCAGTGCATGGACCTGGCCTGGGGCTCGATCGCCGAGAACACCCCGGTCCAGCTGGTCGCCTGCAACGGCAGCGCCGCCCAGCAGTTCCGGATCACCAACTCCAACGAGCTGGTCAACCCGGCCGCGACCGGCAAGTGCGTCACCGTGGACGGCGGCGACAACGGCAAGCGGCTCTTCCTCCGCACCTGCACCGGCGCCGAGAGCCAGAAGTGGCACCGGAACGCGACCGACGCCGACCGCAAGATCGGCGCCCAGGGCAACTGAATCGCGCCGGGAACCCCTTGCCTAGAAGGCGTACGGGAACCCGGACCAGTCGGCCGGGCGCTTCTCCAGGAAGGAGTCGCGGCCCTCGGCGGCCTCGTCGGTGCCGTACGCCAGCCGGGTCGCCTCGCCGGCGAACAGCTGCTGCCCGACCAGGCCGTCGTCGACCAGGTTGAACGCGTACTTCAGCATCCGCTGCGCGGTCGGCGACTTGGCGCAGATCTTCCGGCCCCAGTCCAGCGCGACCGCCTCGAGCTCGGCGTGCGGGACGACCTTGTTGACCATGCCCATCCGGTGCGCGTCCTCGGCGGAGTACTCGTCGCCCAGGAAGAAGATCTCGCGGGCGAACTTCTGCCCGACCTGACGGGCCAGGTACGCCGAGCCGAAGCCGCCGTCGAACGAGGCCACGTCCGCGTCGGTCTGCTTGAAGCGGGCGTGTTCGGCGGAGGCGAGGGTGAGGTCGGCGACCACGTGCAGGCTGTGCCCACCGCCGGCGGCCCACCCCGGGACGACGCAGATGACCACCTTCGGCATGAAGCGGATCAGCCGCTGCACCTCGAGGATGTGCAGCCGGCCCGCCTTCGCCGGGTCGATCGTGTCGGCGGTCGTGCCCTCGGCGTACTTGTACCCGTCCTTGCCGCGGATCCGCTGGTCACCGCCGGAGCAGAACGCCCAGCCGCCGTCCCGCGGGGAGGGGCCGTTGCCGGTGAGCAGCACGCAGCCGACGTCGCTCGACATCCGCGCGTGGTCGAGCACGCGGTACAGCTCGTCGACGGTCCTCGGCCGGAAGGCGTTGCGTACCTCGGGCCGGTTGAAGGCGATCCGGACCACGCCGGCGTCGACCGCGCGGTGGTACGTGATGTCGGTCAGGTCGAAGCCGTCGACCGCCTTCCACGCCGACGGGTCGAACAACTCGGAGATCTGTACGTCCTCGGTCACGGCACCGAGGATATTTCAGCCCGCCGGGTCAGCGTTTCCCGGTGCTGTCCCGCAGCACCACCTCGGCGCTGAAGGTCTCCGTCTTCGGCTCGCCGCCCTCGACCGCGAGCTCCAGCGCCCGGCGGCCCATCTGCTCCAGCGGCAGCCGGACCGTGGTCAGCCCGGGCCAGACGTCCCGCAGGGTCGCGATGTCGTCGAACCCGGCCACACCGAGCTGCCCTGGCACGTCGACGCCGCGGCTGCGCAGCGCCGACATCGCGCCGACGGCCATCACGTCGTTGACGGCGAACAGGCAGTCCAGCTCCAGCTTGCGGGCGAGCAACTCCTCGGCCGCGCTGTGGCCGCCGTCGCGGGTGAAATCGCCCGGCAGGACGGCCACCGGCTCGAGCCCGGACTCGGCCAGCCCTTCGGCGAACCCGGCCCGGCGGTCCCGCGCGGTGGCGAGGTTCTCCGGGCCGGACAGGATGCCGAACCGGCGCAGGCCCTGGCCGACCAGGGACCGGGCCAGGTCGGCCGCGCCCTGCCGGTTGTCCGGCTCGATCGTGTGCGCCGGCATCCCGGACTGGCTGACCAGCGCGAGGCCCGCACCCGACGTGAGAAAGGTCTCGATCTCCACCGCGGTCCGGGCCAGCACCTCGGCGTCGGTCCGGCGGCTGCCGATCATCACCGCGGCCCGGGCGCGTTGCGCGCGCAGCGAGGACAGGTAGGCGATCTCGCGGTCCGCGTCCCGGAACGTACTGGCCATCATCACCAGCAGGCCGCGTTCGTCGGCGGCCCGCATCACGCCGTTCGCGATCGCCGCGAAGTACGGGTCCTCGATGTCGTGGACCAGGATGCCGACCACGTTCGTCGACGACTTCGCCAGCGCCTGCGCCTGCGCGTTCGGCGTGTAGCCGAGCTCGGCGGCGGCCGCGCGGACCCGTTCCTGCAGCTCGGGACGCGGCACCCGGTCGCCCCCGTTCAGCACGCGGGAGGCGGTCGCGACCGACACACCGGCGCGCTGCGCCACGTCCAGCAATGTCACCGGAGCTCGCAGATTCATCGGTACCCACCTTCCGGACAGCTCCCCCTGGGTGGCGGTCACCCTATCGGACCGGAGGAGTCCACTACGCTGCGTGGCGGTCAAGTGGCCGCGATTATCGTCAGAGCCTGGCGTCGGCGCCACAGGTTGACTAGCCTTCCCAGCCATGACGACCGTCCGCGCCAGGGTGACCGTCCTGGCCTCGTCCACCGTGCTCTGCCTGGTCACGGCCACCGGCACCGCCACGGCCGCCCGCATCCCGGACGGACCCCCATCGGCTCCGGCCGACGCTCCGGCCGTGGTGCCGTCGAGCCTGGCCACCGGTGTCCCCGAGCACGTCGACGCGCGGACCCGGAGCACCCAGCCGGTGTACGACTACGCCGGCGCGATCCGCGAGTCGGTCTTCGTCGACACCACGATGGACACCGACTCCGACGGGCAGCCGGACGTGATCGCGGTCGACATCGTCCGGCCCCGGGAGACCGAGGCGGCCGGCGTGAAGATCCCGGTGATCATGGACGCGTCGCCGTACTACGCCTGCTGCGGCCGCGGCAACGAGAGCGAGAAGAAGACCTACGACGAGACCGGCGTCATCCAGAAGATGCCGTTGTTCTACGACAACTACTTCGTCCCCCGCGGGTACGCAGTAGTCGGCGTGGACATCGTCGGCACCAGCCGCTCCACCGGGTGCGGCGACGTCGGCGGCAAGGACGAGATCGACTCCGTGGTCGCGGTGATCGACTGGCTGAACGGCCGGAACACCGCGCGGACCGGGGACGGCCGACCGGTGAAGGCGTCCTGGACCACCGGCGCCGTCGGGATGATCGGCAAGTCCTACGACGGCACCCTGGCCAACGGCGTCGCCGCCACCGGGGTCCGCGGGCTGAAGACGATCGTGCCGATCTCGGCGATCTCCTCCTGGTACGACTACTCCCGCTCCGGTGGCGTGCCGTACTCGATCGACTACATGCCCTGGCTGGGTGGGTACGTCGGCCACGACACCCCGGCCTGCGACGCGGTTCGTGCCGACCTCGGCGAGTCCGACGACGACGAGACCGGCGACTACACGAAGTTCTGGGCCGAGCGCGATTACCTGAAGGACGCCAAGAAGGTGAAGGCCTCGGTGTTCGTCACGCACGGGCTGGCCGACTACAACGTCCAGACCAACCATTTCGCCCAGTGGTGGGACGCGCTGGCGAAGAACAACGTGCCGCGGAAGATCTGGCTCGGCCTGGAGGACCACGTCGACCCGTTCGAGTTCCGCCGGGACGCCTGGGTGGACGAGCTGCACCAGTGGTTCGACTACTGGCTGCAAGGCCTGCGGAACAACGTGATGCGCGAGCCGCAGGCGTCGGTCGAGGTGGCGCCGGACCAGTGGCGCGACTACAAGACCTGGCCGGCCACCGGCAAGACCGTCGGCGTCCCGCTGGCCGAGGGCAAACTCGGTGCCTACGGCAAGGGCACGGTGACGGTGACCGACGACCCGACGCTGACCGAGGACACCGTGGTGGCCACGCCGACCGACGTGATCGCGGGCCGGCAGATGTTCCTGTCCGCGCCGCTGCCGACGCCGATCCGGGTCAGCGGTACGCCGACCGTGACGTTGCGGGTCAAGGCCGACTCGACGACCACGCCGATCACGGCCCGGCTGATCGAGTACGGCGAGGCCGAGCGGTACGCCGGGGTCCGGCGGACGGATGTCAGTACCTGCGAGGGTTCCAGCACGGAGTTCGACGACAGCTGCTACTACACGGTCGAGAAGTACACCGAGGCGAGCGACCACGGCATCGTCAGCCGCGGCTGGATCGACGCCGCGCACAGCGACTCGCTGAGCAAGCCGAAGCCGCTCACCCCCGGCCAGTGGACCACCGTGACGGTGCCCCTGCGGGCGCAGGACGAGGTCATCCCGAAGGGGCGTGTGCTCGGTCTCGCGGTGACCTTGAGCGACACCGAGTGGACCACGCCGAACGACACCGGCGCGACCATCGACATCGACCTGGCGCACAGCAAGCTCAACCTGCCGGTCACCGCCGGCAAGGTGACCGCCCCGGCGAAGCCGCAGCCGATCGACGTCCGGATCACCAACCCGACCGAACGCCCGAACCTGCACGACCCGCTCGGCTGATCCGCGCGGCCGCGTCCGCCCGGTGATCGGAGGTCTCCACCGGGCGGGTAGGGCGATTAGCCTTGGCCGGTGCTCACTCACGAGGTGCTTCCGCCGACCGTCGTCCCCACCGCCGCGCCCGGCCGGCTGACCTACTCCGCCCCGGCCACCCGGTGGTTCGAGGCGTTGCCCGTCGGGAACGGCCGGCTCGGCGGCATGGTGTACTCCGGCGACCGGGTCGAGCGGATCGACCTGTCCGAGTCCACCGCGTGGTCCGGCGCCCCCGGGTCATCCGATGTCAGCCCGACCGCCCTGACCAAGCTGCCGCAGATCCGGCGACTCCTGCTCACCGGGAAGTACGCCGAGGCGCAGGCGCTGGCCGGCGACCACCTGCTCGGCCGGCCCGGCAACTTCGGGACCAACGTGCCGTTGCCACCGCTGCTGGTCGAGTACGCCGGGAGCGGGACCGCGTCGGCGTACGAGCGGTCCCTCGATCTGGCCGACGCGATCGTGCGGACCTCGTTCGAGCTGGACGGGATCACGCATCGGCGCGAGGTGTTCGCCACCCACGCGCACGGCGTGCTGGTCGCGCGGTTGACGACGAGCGCGCCGACGACGTGCACGATCTCCCTCGGCGAGGGCGCCATCCCGGTCGAGGTTTCGGCCGACGAGGACACGCTGATCGGCAGCGGCCAGGCGTACGAGACCCTGCACAGCGACGGGCGGACCGGCGCGACCGTGGAGATCCGGGCCCGGGTCGCGACCGACGGCGTGCTGTCCACCGGGACGGACGAGGTGCAGGTGACCGACGCGACCACGGTGACGATTTTGGTTGCTGTGGGCACCGATTGGCAGGGCGAGGACCCGATCGCGCGGACCATGGAGCTGCTCGCCGACGTCCCGGGGTACGAGGTGTTGAAGGAAGCGCACCTGGCCGACTACGTGCCGCTGATCGGGCGGGCGGGGCTCGACCTCGGTCGTACCGACGATGCGGTCCGCGGGTTGCCGACCGACGAGCGACGGGCCCTGTTCGCCAAGGGTGGTGAGGATCCCGAGCTGCTCGCGCTGTACTTCCAGTACGGGCGGTACCTCACCATCGCAGGATCGCGGCCGGACTCGCCGTTGCCGCTGGCGCTGCAGGGTGTGTGGAACGACGGCCGCGCCTCGGGTGGTCCTTGGACGAACGACTTCCACCTCGACATCAACACTCAGCAGAACTACTGGGCCGCCGAGATCACCGGACTCGGCGAGTGCCAGCTCCCGTTGTTCGGGCTGATCGACCGGCTGCGCGCGAGTGGCCGGGTCACCGCCGCGGAGATGTACGGCGCGCCCGGCTGGGTCTCGCACACGGTCACGAACGCGTGGAGCTACTCGGCCCCCGGCTGGGGTCTCGGCTGGGGCCTGCACGTCACCAGCGGGATCTGGATCTCCCTGCAACTGTGGGAGCACTTCGAGTACCACCGGGACCTCACGTTCCTCGCCGACCGCGCGTACCCCGTGCTCCGCGACGCCGCGCAGTTCTTCCTGGCGTACCTCACCGAGGACCCCGAGACCGGCCAACTGCTCAGCGGTCCGTCGGACTCGCCGGAGAACTGGTACCTGACCCCGGACGGCGAGCAGTGCTCGATCTCGCTCGGCGCCACCTGCGACACGGTCCTGATCGAAGCGCTGTTCCGGATCTGCACCGAGGCCGCCGGCCTGCTCGACGTCGACGCGGAACTCCGCACCGAGCTCACCGCCGCCCGGGCGAAGCTGCCGCCGTTCCAGGTCGGCAAGCACGGCCAGCTGCAGGAGTGGCTGCACGACTTCGACGAGGCGGTCCCGAGCCACCGGCACACCAGTCACCTGATCGCGCTGTACCCCGAACGCCAGATCACCCCGCGCGCCACGCCGGACCTGGCCCGCGCCGCCGAGGTCACGATCGAACGCCGCCAGGCCGCCGACGGCTGGGAGCAGACCGAGTGGGTCGAGGCGAACCTGCTCACGTACTACGCGCGGCTGCTGAACGGGGACCAGGCCTTGCACCATCTCCGCGGCCTGGTCGCCGACGCGAGCGAACACAACCTGCTGTCGTACTCTGCGGGCGGCATCGCCGGCGTCGTCCAGAACGTCTACTCCTTCGACGGCAACGCCGGGGGGACCGCCGGGATCGCCGAGCTGCTGGTCCAGTCCACTCCGGACGAGATCGAACTGCTCCCCGCCCTCCCGACCAGCTGGCCGGCCGGATCGGTCCAGGGTCTCCGCGCCCGCGGTGGCCTCGCTGTCGATCTCACCTGGTCGGACAACGCGCTCACCGAGGCCCGGATCATCGCTGCGCTGCCGTCGTCGGTGCGGGTGCGCCTCGGCGAGGATGTCGCCGAGCTCGACCTGGCGGCGGGTCAGTCGGTCCGGATCACCCGGACCTGACCAGCCGCCGATTTCGGTGCCCTGGGCAACTCAACTCGGGGCGCCGTCGGCGATGTAGTGCATCGGGTCGCCGAAGCCGAGGTCGCGGATCCCGGCGGTGTGGAACGCGCCCACCAGCAGGGACCGTCGGTGCGCCGCGAAGGTGAGGACGTGCGCGACCATGCCGCCGTAGGTGAACACCCGCGGCGGTTCGCAGGTGGTGTCGACGAAGCTCTCGTCGAACCGGCCGTCGTCGTTCAGACGGTTGACCAGGGCAACAAAGCGGGAACCGGCCGCGGCATGCCGGTCGCGCAGCTCGCCGATCGGCGTGGTCACCTGGCGGCCGCACTCGGGCACCTGGAACGGCCGGTCCTCGACCGAGGCCAGCCACATCTCCTCCTGCCAGACCAGCCGGTCCAGCAGGTACCGGATCGACACGTCGTCGTCGATGCCCTCGACGGACAGCTCGATCGGCCGGTCCAGCGCCTCGGCGTCCAGCCGGGCGCCGCGTTCGATCAGCTCGCCGGTGAGCCAGACGTGGTGCTCGACCATCCTGACCAGTACGTCCATCCCTCTCGCCTCTTTCCTCGCGGGCAGGCGCAGACCTGCCGGTGGCTGGAAGTGCACCCCGCTGGGCGCGTCCAGGAAGAACACCCGGGACGTTTCCCGCCGCCAGACGCGCGGTGACATCCCGTACGCCCGGGCGAAGGCCCGGGTGAAAGCCTCGTGCGACCCGTAGCCGGCGTCGATCGCCAGCTCGAGTACCCCGACGTTCTCGGCCAGCAGCCGGTACGCCGCCCGCTCGAGCAGCAACCGCCGCCGGAACGCGGCCGGCGACTCCCCGGCCGCCGCCGTGATCACCCGGTCGTAGTGGTACCGCGACAGGTGCGCCCGCCGCGCCAGCTCGGCCCCGGCGGGACACGATCCGTCCAGGCTCTCGGCCACGGTCTCCACGAAGGTTGCGAACACGTCGGTCATGAACCCACTGTGCACCTCGCCGGCCACCCGGACTTGATCAAAATTGCTGACCTGTCGATTCCGCCGGTCCCCGTTCGTGTGGACAGTGAGAGCACTGCCTTCGAGAGGAGCCCCCCATGTCGTTCACCGCCGCCGAGGTCGAGTACCTCCAAGCCCATCGGCTGGCCCGGTTCGCCACGGTCGGGCCGACCGGCCAGCCTGACCTGGTCCCGGTCGCCTGCGAGTACGACGGCACCCATTTCTGGGTCGGTGGCGCCGGTCCGCAGGTCGTCCGCACCCGCAAGTTCCGCAATCTGCGCGAGCACCCGATGGTCGCCCTCGTGTTCGACGAGCTGCTGTCGCTCGACCCGTTCGTCGCCCACGGCATCCGCGTCTACGGTCTCGCCGACCCACCGATCACCCGGACCGGCATGGTCGGACCGGGCACCTACAGCCGCATCCACCCCACCCTCTCCTGGAGCTGGAACCTCGACGCCGAACCACTTCCCCCGGGCGAGGTCTGGTACCCCATGCACCGCACCGTCCACTGACCCGCGGACGCGCACCACTCACCAACGCGTCACAGTTGCGCGCTTGCCCCTGCGGCTGAGCCTGACCGCCGCCGAGCTCGTGAGGTTGGTGAGTGGTGGCGGTCCGCCGGCCAGCGGCGCTGCTTGCCGGAGTACTCTGCGATGTGTAGTAGTCTCCTGCGCAGAACACCGGAAGGAGAGGCCCCGATGGATCCGAGCCAGTTGCTCAAGGGAGTGCTCGACCTGGCCGTGCTCGCCGTGCTGCGAGAGGCGGACGGGTACGGGTACGACGTGTTGCGGCGGTTGCGCGCGGCCGGGCTGGAGGACGTCGCGGACGCCTCGGTCTACGGCACTCTCCGGCGGTTGTTCGCGGCCGGGGCGCTGACGTCGTACGTGCAGCCGAGCGAGGAGGGCCCGCATCGCAAGTACTACGGGCTGAACCCCCGCGGCCGTGAGCTGCTGACCGAGTCCACCAAGACGTGGAACCACTTCGCCGACACGATGTCGGGCCTGCTGCGCGAGGAGGCGGCGTGAACAGCACAGTGACCGGAGCGGTCGCGACCTACCTGGCCCAGGTCCGGGCCGAGCTGAGCGACCTGCCGGCCGGCGAGCTGGAGGACGTCCTCGAGGACGTGGCCGGCCACCTGAGCGAGGTCGCCGGCGAGTTCGAGACCGAACCGACCGTCGCGGGCCTGCAGGACCGGCTCGGGACACCCCGCCAGTACGCCGACCAGCTACGGACCGCGGCCGGGTACCCACCACCCAGCCAGTCGGCGGACCGGGTCGCCGGCCAGGAGGCGGCTCGCAAGGCGCTGCGGTGGGGCGTGATCGCGGCCTCGGTCGGACCGTTCTTCCTGCTGATCGGCCTCTTCGGCGGCTCCCGCGACGGCGCCGCCTTCCTCGGCCTGATCGGACTGACGGCCCTGATCGTCGCCGGGTACCTCGGGGTCCGCGCGCTCCGGGGCAACGATCCACGGGTCGTCCTGGAGACTCCCCGGGGCCACCAGGCGGAGGGCGCGATCCGGGAGACGATCGACCAGATTCCGCCGGCCGTCCGGCAGGAGCTCGTCGCGATCGGCCAGCCGGTCTGGTGGGTCGCCCGCGGCCTCGTCGGCGGCGGCGCGTTCTTCGCCCTCTTCGGCGCGGGGGCGGTCACCGTGGTCGGCGCGCTCGCCGGCGCCGCGATCTCGGTCTGGATCGGCCGGCGCACCCAGCAGGACCGCCGCTGGCTCTGGTACGTCGTCCCGCTCAACCTGGTCGCCGTCCTGCTGGTACCGGCCTGGCTGGCGGCGAGCTTCGTCGGCGCCTCGCCCAGCCTGTTCTCGTTCAACGACTACCGCCCCAGCAGCGGCTACAACTACACGCCGCGCGGCCTGTCCTACGACGGGGACCCGATCAGCAACGTCTACCCGTTCGACGAGCAGGGCCGGCCGGTCCAGGTCCGGCTGTACACGCAGCGCGGCGAGCCGATCAACCTCGACCTGCAGGACTGCGCCACCACGTACCGCACCCGGCCGGTTGACCAGAGCACGCAGACCGTGACGAACCTGTTCCCGCTGGCCGAGATCCAGCCCGACGAGAACGGTCTGAGCGACTCCGAGAGCTGCCAGGACTCCACCAAGGCACCGTTCGTCCCGCCGCCGGCCCCGGCGACCCCGACACAGACGAACCCGACGCCGACCCCGTCCGGCACCCCGACCACCACTCCGACCGACCGGCCGTCCGCCCCGCCGACCAAGCCGTCGGCGACACCGAGCGGGACGCCTGGAATGACGTTGACGGTCAGTCCGAGCCGCTGACTACCCGAGCTGGGCTACACCGAGGCCGCCGCCACCGGCCGGTACGTGTAGCCCAGCCGCCGGTACACCGCGATCGCGGCCGCGTTCTCCGCGTCGACCATCAGCCCGCACCGGCCGTACTGCTGGACCAGCTCGGCTGTCACGAACGCGCAGACCTGCCGCGACAACCCCTGTCCCCGGGCATCGACCCTGGTCGCAACGCCGGCGAGCAGCCCGATCTCCGGCGCACTCCACGCCTCCGCCGCGATGCTCTGCACGGACCCGGCCTCGTCCGTGATCCCCGCCCACCGCTGGACGCCGGCACGCCCCGGCCACGCGTACGACGACGGCGCCGCCTCGGCCAGCAACTCCTCGACCCCGGCATCGCCGTCGAACCAGGTCGCCGTGGTCGCGTCCGCCGGAGCCGCAGCCGTGTCCATCCAGCCGAACGCGGCCGCGAACGTCAGCTCCGGGACCCGCTCGACCAGGCCGCGGATCACCTGCTCGTCACCGAACGGCCGGAAGCTGGTCCCCACCTCGGCGAACACCCCGGTGACCAACGAAGCCAACGCATCGGCCGGGCCGTACACGGCGAGGCGGTCCCGCTTCGACAACAGCGGCGACGCCACGGCCACCGCGTCCCCGTCGGACCAGGCTCGGACCTCGTCGCCGAGGCGGCCCTGCCCGGACCAGACGATCATCGGGTCGTCGTCCACCGCCGCGGCGAGCTCGGCGGACGTCAGGATTTCGCGCACCCGGCCATTCTCAGTCCCCGGCCCGCTGGAGCGCGTACGGGGTCAGGTGGTGGTACCCGCGGACCGAGACCCGGCGGAGTCGCCGCAGCCGGTACTCGTGGTGGCCGTCGAGCGCCGCGGCCAGCTCGCGGTCGGCCAGGACGCGGCCGGGTTTGCACTCGGAGGTGAGCCGGGCGGCGAGGTTCACGGTCTCGCCGTACACGTCGCCGAGGCGGATCAGGATGCTGCCGTACGCCAGGCCGATCCGCAGCTCGGGCAGCTCCTCGTCGGCGGCGGTCGTCTCCTGCAGGGCGAGCGCGACGGCGGCACCCTGCGCGGCCGTGTCGGCGACGAACAGCACCTCGTCGCCGATCGATTTGATCACCCGGCCGCCGTGGTGCGCGACCACGTCGGCGGTGGTGCCCTCGAACCGTTCGATCAACTGGCCCAGCTCGGCCTCGCTCATCCGCCGGGTCAGCCGGGTGTAGCTGACGATGTCGGCGAACCCGACCGCCCGGATCCCGCGGGCCAGCTCCTCGGACCCGGCCATCGCCCGGCCGGCCGCGGCGGCGAGATGCCGGCGCCAGGCGTACCGCTGCAGCCGTTCCATCGCGGGCAGCAGCAGGTCGGCGACCTCGATCGCCTCGTCCGCGGACAGCTTGGACCGGCCGAGGAACTCCAGGAACATCGCCGACTGCCAGGACGCCAGCCGGGACTGGGTCTGGCCGAGCTTGCGGGCCAGCGACGACTCGACCGCGGGATCGATGAACCCGTCGTCCTCCAGCGCCGCGACCAGCCGGAGCGCCTCGACGTCGTCGTCGGTGAAGGCGACCTCGTCGTCCGGCACGGTGGCGAAGCCGAGCGCGCGCCACATCCGCTCGGCCCGGTCGCTGGAGATGCCGGCCCGCCGGGACACGTCGGCCCGGGTGAACTTGCGCTCCCCGCCGAGCAGCGTGCGCTCGAACTCCTTCTGCAGGTCGAGCAGGTCGGCCGGAGCACTCGGGCCCGACGTCGGGGCGGCGTCGCCGGCTGGGTCAGACCTGGTCACCGCGGCGCTCGGCGATGGTGGCGTCGATGGCGTCCCGGAAGTTCGGCAGCCGGCTGGTCAGGTCGTCGAACTTCTCCCGGGTGAAGTGCAGCAGCTGCAACCGGGACCGCGCCGTGACCGTTGCCGTCCGCAACCGGTTCTGCCGGACCGCGACCTCGCCGGCGATGTCGCCCGGCCCGAGCTCGGCGATCTCCTCGCCCTTGACCCGGACCGCGGCGGTCCCGGCCAGGATCAGGTACGCGGCGTCCGGTGGGGTCTGCTCCAGGATCAGCGACCAGCCGGCCGGGACGGAGACCTCCTCGCCGGCCCGGAAGATCTCCTTGATCTCCCGTCCGGTCAGCTCCGCGAACAGCGGCAGGTCCCGCGGGGACGTCCTACCCAGTGCCACGTCGATCCTCCGAGCCGCCGGGCGGCGAACCCAGCGCGGTAGCCGATGTTTCCAGTCGGTAACTCTAACGGCTGAAGCCTCCCGGGGTCACCGGCCAGTCACTCTTCGAGCCGTTGACCTGTGCCGGGGCGGCGGCTACGGTGACGAGAAATCGATTTCCGATGTGCCAGCCCCACTGAGGAGACTTCGCATGCCGAAGCGATTCCTGCTCGTCCTTCCCCTGGTTCTCGGCGCGGCCCTGCTGCCCGGTTCCTCGTCCCCACCGGCCGAGGCGGCCGCGGTCCCGTCGCCCGCGGAGAAGATCGCGAAGCTCACCGGACCCGGCTCGATCAACGACACCGAGGCCCGCTTCCAGCTCAAGTCGACCGACCTCGGCATCCTCTGGGACAACGGCTCCGGCGAGATCCTGACCGCGTTCGGCGACTCCTACGGCGCCGGCTGGACCGGCCCCGGGGGCGGCGCCGGCGACCCGGCCACGCTGGACTGGCGGTGCAACCTGCTCTTCCGCAGCAAGGACCGCGCCCTGGCCGACGGGATGTCGCTGGACAGCGCCGCCGAGGACCGGCCCGGTCACGCGAAACAGTTCCTCGACTGCAAGAAGGTCGACCGTGACGAGCACACGGTGATCCCGACCGCGGGCATCGCCGTCGGGAACCGCCAGTACGTCCAGTACATGTCGGTCAACTACTGGGGTCCGGCCGGCAGCTGGTTCACCAACTACTCCGGCTTCGCCTACTCCGACGACAACGGCGAGACCTGGACCAAGGACCCGAAGGCGCGCTGGCAGAACACGGCGGCCTGGGACGACACCTTCCAGATGACCGCGCTGATCCGCGATCGCGGGTACGTCTACATGGTCGGGACGCCGAACGGCCGCTTCGGCAACGCGTACCTGGCCCGCGTTCCCGAGCAGCAGGTGCTGACCAAGAACGCCTGGCGGTACTGGGACGGCCGGAACTGGTCCCCGCAGCAGAGCGCGGCCGTCCCGATCGTCGTCGGCCCGGTCAGCGAGGTCTCGGTGCAGTGGAACGCGCATCTCGGGAAGTGGCTGATGATGTACCTCGACGAGCAGCGCGCGTCCGTCGTGCTGCGCTCCGCCGACGCGTTGACCGGACCGTGGAGCGGCGAGCGGGTAGTTGCCAAGGGCACCGACTATCCCGGGCTGTACGGCACGTACATGCACCCGTGGTCGTCCGGGTCGGACCTGTACTTCACGATGTCGCAGTGGGACCCGTACAACGTGTTCCTGATGCGGACCAAGCTCACCGACGACGGCCCGGGCACCAACCTGGTCACCGATCCCGGCTTCGAGGAGCAGACCGGCGCCACCCCGTCGGCCCCGTGGCAGCTGAACGGACGCGGCGGCATCGACCGGACCGACCTCGGTCACACCGGCAAGAACAACGGGTACCTCCGGGACTCGATCGGCGCCCACGCACTCCAGCAGAACGTGGTCGTACGTCCCCATCACCGGTACCGGTTGTCCGCCTGGATCCGGACCGCGGACAACAACCGGGACACGGTGCTCGGGGTCCGGACGACGCAGGGAAAGCCGATCGCGACAAAGCCGGGCGGCGCTTATCCGCACTACACGAAGGTGAGTGTGGAGTTCGACTCCGGCCGGGAGTCGCTGGTCCAGCTGTACTCCGGCTTCGTCGGACACGGCCAGGACGTGTGGTTCCAGCTCGACGACGTGATGCTCGAAGAAATCCGCTGACGCCGGGTCGTCGAACTCAGGAGGCGGTCGGGCTCAGGACGAGTTCGACCGCCGGGAGCGGCGGGTCCGGCGGGGACGCGGTGTCCTCGGCCGGACCGGGCGCCGTGGCCCGACCAGCCGCGGACCGGCCAGGCGGTCCTCCAGCCGGCGGGCCTCGCGGCGGATCGGCTGCGCGACGTACTCGCCGAGGATCACGCCCGAGGCGATGGCGACGCCGATCGCGAGGGCGGTCGCGAGGCTGACGATGCCGACCAGGTTGCTCTGGCTCATCAACTCGAACAGGCCCTTGTAGATCGTCAGCCCGGGCAGCAGCGGCACCGTCCCGGACACCACCACGACCAGCGGCGGGACCCCGGCCCGGCGGCCGAGTGAGTAGCCGCCGAGACCGACGACGAACGCCGCGCTCGCGGTCGACCAGGCCGGACCGAAGTCGGCCCGGCTCATCAGCGTGAACACGGCGGATCCGGCCGCCCCGACCAGGGCGACCGGCAGCAGGGACCGCAGCGGCGCGTACGACGCGAACGCGAACGCGACCGCCATCAGGGCGCCGGATCCGACCATGATCGGCAGATTCGCGAGCTGGATCGTCTGCACGTCCAGGCTGAGCGGCAGCCCCAGCTTCAGCCCGATCGCGAGCCCCATACTGACGCCGGCGATGATCCCGCCGGTCAGCAGCATCGCTTCCAGCAACCGCGCGGACGAGGTCACGTAGTACCCGGTGAGCGCGTCCTGGACCGCACCGGTGAGGGCGATCCCGGCCAGCAGCAGGATGATGCCAGCGGCAACGACCAGGGACGGTTTCACCGGCGCGTGCACGGCGTACAGGATCAGGGCGACCGCGGTCGCGACGAAGGCACCGGCCACCTGCTGGTAGAAGGCGGGCAGCCGCTGCCGGGAGAACCACCGGTTGCCGGTCTCGATCGCGATCGCGGTGAGGAAGGCGACCAGCGTGATCAGCCAGCCACCGCCGAGCAGCAACGTCGCGCCGCCGGCCATCACGCCCCACGCGAGCACCGAGCTCCAGCGCGGGAAGGGCGGACCGGCCGAGACCAGCCGGTTCAGCTCGCGGCCCGCCTCGTCCCGGCTCACGTCACCGCGGGCGAACCGGCGGACCAACCGGTCGACGTCGGTGAGCCGCGAGAAGTCCTGGCCGCGGTACCGGACGATCCGCAGGTGCGTCTCCGGGGCGACGTCGGGCGCGGCCTGGTACGAGATGGTGATCGAGGTGTTGGTGATGTCGACCTCGCAGCCGCGGAGCCCACCGGCCGCGGCCACGGCCAGTACGGTCGCGGTGGCGTCCGCTGTACCGGCGCCGCTGGAGAGCATGACTTCACCGATGCGCATGGCGAGGTCGAGGGTTCGGTAGACGTCCCGTTGCTCGTCCCTGGCGTCCTGCTCGTCCTGGGCCGCCTGCTCGACCTGGGCCGCCGCGTGTTCGACGATCGCGACCTGCTCGCTCAGGACCTCGGCATCGAGCTCGAGCTGCCCGTCCGGCGGGGCCTGCGTCTCGTCCCGCAAGGCCCGGGTCTCGTCCTGCACTCCCCGGACCTCGTCGCGAACCCGGCCCAGCCTCCGCCCGGGTGCCACCTGTTCCTCCACCGGTCCACCGCCCTCGGCCACCGTGCTCCTTCCGTTCGTCCCCGACGCTAAGCCATCCAGCGTCACCCCTCGTACGCCGTACCCGCTCGCCGCGTCCGAAATCACGGCCCGGCCGGTCCGGCGGCGGGACCGGAGCGGGACCGGTCCGGATCCGGTCAGCGGTTTGAGCAATCGCTTTCCACCACAGGTTGACTCGCCGTGATAGCCCACCTAAGGTTGCGCTCACAAGCCTTGGAAAGCCCTTTCCAAGCGGAGCGGACCAGGAGGCGTGGATGTGTGAGCTCGACGGTGCACCGGCTGCGGCCGAGACGCCGGGCTCCGCGGCAGCGCTACCCGGGGGGATCGGGGTGTCGTTGCTGACCGTGTACGACCTCGAGGCGCCGGACGGCCTGGTCGGCGGCACCCCGCACCTCCACCTCGCCTGCCGCGAGGGGTACTACGTGGTCGACGGCACCGGCTCGGTCCAGACGCTCAACGCCACCGGGTACACCGAGACGCCGTTGCGGGCCGGGACCCTCGTCTGGTTCGACCCCGGCACGATCCACCGGCTGGTCAACGACGGCGGCCTGCGGATCTTCACCCTGATGGCGAACTCCGGCCTCCCCGAAGCCGGTGACGCCGTCCTGACCCTGCCGCCCGAGCACCTGACCGACCGCGAGACCTACCTGGCCGCGACCGCCCTCACCGGCGAGGGCGAGGACCGTACCGCGGCCGCGATGCGCCGCCGCGACCTGGCCCTGGCTGGGTACGGGGCGCTACGGGAGGAGTACGAGCAGGACGGGCCGGCCGCGCTGGACGAGTTCTACCAGGCGGCGATCCGGATCGTCCGGCCGCAGCTCGCCGACTGGCGGCGCCGCTGGGAGCAGGGTGCCCGGCGGCAGGCCGACGAGACCGGGCGCGTCCTCGACGCGCTCGAGTCCGGCGCGGGCCCGCATCTCGCCGGTGCCGAGGTGCACCGGCTCGTCGAACCCACCGAGACCGGCCGGCACGGGATGTGCGGCCATCTCGACGTCTACGACCTGCACTCCACCGCCTTGACCGCGTCCCCCGGGGCGCACGGCGTAAGAACCACCGCCCCGACACCAGAACCCAGCGCACCAACTGCGCGAGAGAGGTAGCGACAGTGAACGATCGACGCGTCGGCATCGTGATGAACGGCGTCACCGGCCGGATGGGCCTGCGCCAGCACCTGGAGCGGTCCATCGTGGCGATCCGCGAACAAGGTGGGCTGACCGCCGCGGACGGTTCGAGGATCATCCCGGACCCGATCCTGGTCGGCCGCAACGAGCTGAAGCTGCGCCGGATCGCGGAGCAGTACGGCCTGACCCGGTGGACCACGGACCTGTCCGAGGCGCTCGCCGAACCGGACGTGGAGATCTACTTCGACTCCCAGCTCACCCAGCTCCGGGAGAAGGGTGTCCGCGCCGCGGTCGAGGCCGGCAAGGCGATCTACTGCGAGAAGCCCATCGCCGAGGGCCTCGACGCCGCCGTCGACCTGGCCCGGCTGGTCCGCGACTCCGGGCTGAAGAACGGTGTCGTCCAGGACAAGCTGTCGCTGCCCGGTCTGCGCAAGCTGAAGCGGCTGGTCGACGGCGGGTTCTTCGGCCAGATCCTGTCGGTCCGCGGTGAGTTCGGCTACTGGGTCTTCGAGGGTGACTGGCAGGAGGCGCAGCGCCCGTCCTGGAACTACAAGCAGGAAGAGGGCGGCGGCATCATCGTCGACATGTTCTGCCACTGGCGGTACGTGCTCGACCAGATCTTCGGCCCGGTGCAGTCGGTGTACTGCCAGGGCGCCACCCACATCCCGACCCGGGTCGACGAGCAGGGCCAGGAGTACACCGCGACCGCGGACGACGCGGCGTACGGCGTGTTCGAGCTGGAGGGCGGGATCATCGCGCAGATGAACTCGTCCTGGACCACCCGGGTGTTCCGCGACGAGCTGGTCGAGTTCCAGGTCGACGGCACCGAGGGGTCCGCGGTCGCCGGGCTGCGCAACTGCCGGGCCCAGCACCGGTCCGCGACGCCGAAGCCGGTGTGGAACCCGGACCTACCGGCCACCGAGAAGTTCCGCGACCAGTGGGCGTCGGTGCCGGACAACGAGGTGTTCGACAACGGCTTCAAGGTGCAGTGGGAGATGTTCCTGCGGCACGTCGTCGAGGACGCGCCGTTCACCTGGGACTTCGTCGAGGGCGCCAAGGGTGTGCAGCTCGCCGAGCTGGGGCTGCAGTCCTGGCGCGAGGGCCGCAAGCTGGAGGTTCCGGCGCTGGACATCGAGGCGAAGGCATGACGCTGTCGCTGCGACTCCCGACCGGGCCGGCCGGCCTGGCGGAGTACCGGTTGACCGGCACACCTGTTGCCCAGGGCACCTATGAGCCGGCCCGCGGCCGGCTCGCCTTCGCGGCGGCGCACGTGGTCGCCGATCCGCTCGGGGACAACGCCCCGGGCGCGCCGGCCGTGATCGACTGGGAGCACACGCTCGAGTTCCGCCGGCACCTGTGGTCGCTCGGGTTGTCGGTCGCCGAGGCGATGGACACCGCGCAGCGCGGGATGGGCCTGGACTGGCCGGCGACGCAGGAGCTGATCCGGCGGTCGGCGGCCGAGGCACCGGACCAGCGCATCGCGGTCGGCGTCGGCACGGACCAGCTGCCGGCCGGTCAGCACCCGCTCGACGCTGTGATCGCCGCGTACGAGGAGCAGCTCGCCGTGGCCGAGGAGGTCGGCGCGCAACCGATCCTGATGGCCAGCCGGGCCCTGTGCGCGGCCGCGGCCTCCCCGGACGACTACCGCAAGGTGTACGACCGGCTGCTCGCGCAGTCGTCGCGTCCGGTGATCCTGCACTGGCTCGGCTCGATGTTCGACCCGGCGCTGGCCGGCTACTGGGGCAGCGACTCGCTCGACACCGCGGCCGACGTGGTGGTCGAGCTGATCGCCGAGAACCAGGCGAATGTGGACGGCATCAAGGTCTCGCTGCTGGACGCCGGCAAGGAGGTTGCCCTGCGCAACCGGCTGCCCGAGGGCGTCCGGCTGTACACCGGTGACGACTTCAACTACCCGGAGCTGATCCGCGGGGACGAGCAGCGCTACAGCGACGCCCTGCTCGGGATCTTCGCCGCGATCGCCCCGGCCGCCGCGGCCGCGCTGCACGCGCTGGACGACGGTGACGTCGCGCGGTACGAGGAGGTGTTCGCCCCGACGGTGCCGTTGGCGCGGCACATCTTCTCGGCGCCGACGTACTACTACAAGAGCGGGATCGCCTTCCTGGCCTGGCTGAACGGGTACCAGCCCGGCTTCACCATGGTCGGCGGGCTGCAGACCGGGCGGTCGCTGCCGCACCTCGCCGAGACCTTCCGGCTGGCCGACCAGGCCGGCGTGCTGACCCGGCCGGATCTCGCGGTCGAGCGGTTCCGGCAACTGCTGGTCGTCAGCGGGGTCGACGCGTGAACCGCTACAGCCTGAACCAGGCGACCACCAAGTACTGGCCGCTCGAGGACGTCGTCGCCGCCAGCGCCAAGGCCGAGCTGGACTGGATCGGGCTGTGGCGCGAACCGGTCCAGGAGTACGGCGTGGAGCGCGCGGCCAAGCTGGTCGCGGACGCCGGGCTGCGCGTCTCGTCGTTGTGCCGCGGCGGGTTCTTCACCGCGACCGACGACGCCGAGCGGCGGGCCAAGATCGAGGACAACCGCCGCGCGATCGACGAGGCGGCCACCCTCGGGACCGACGTCCTGGTGCTCGTCAGCGGCGGCCTGCCGGCCGGTTCGCGGGACGTCGACGGCGCCCGCGCGATGGTCACCGACGGCCTGGCCGAGCTCGCGCCGTACGCCGGGGAGCGCGGCGTCCGGCTCGCGGTCGAGCCGCTGCACCCGATGTTCTGCTCGGACCGCTGCGTGGTGTCGTCGCTCGGCGGAGCGCTCGACCTCGCCGAGCAGTTCCCGGCCGACCAGGTCGGCGTGATCGTCGACGCGTACCACCTGTGGTGGGACGCGGACGTGTACCGGCAGATCGCGCGAGCCGGTGACCGGATCTGCTCGTACCAGGTCAGCGACTGGATCGTCCCGCTGCCGGCCGACAACCTGCTCGGCCGCGGGATGATGGGCGACGGCGCGATCGAGCTGCGCCGGTTGCGCGAGGCCTGTGACGCGGCCGGGTACGACGGCCCGGTCGAGGTGGAGATCTTCAACCAGCAGTTGTGGGACGCGCCGGGTCAGGAGGTCTTCGACCTGGCCTACCAGCGCTACACCGAGCACGTTGCCTGACGCAAAGAAGTTTGCCTGAAGCCCCTGAATCACCAGCCGAAGGAGAACCCCGAGCGATGAGCGACCGGACCATTCCCGCCGACGGAATCGGCATGCACCTCTACACGATGCGCGAGGCCCTGGCCGAGGACTACCCAGGAACCCTGCGCCGGCTGGCCGACATCGGCTACCGGACCGTGGGGGTGAGCGGCCGGTTCGGTCATTCCGCGAAGGAGATCCGGACCTTCGCCGACGACGCCGGCCTGCGGATCGTGCTCGAACACGTCGGGTACGGCCGGCTGACCGACGACTGGGAGGGCGCGCTGGCCGACGTACGGACGCTCGGTGGTGAGTGGGTCGTGGTGCCCTCGTTGCCGAAGGAACTGCGCAGCCCGGCCGGGTTCCGGGAGGCGGCGGCCGCGTTCACGGTGGCCGGCCGGGCCGCCCGGGACGCTGGCCTGAAGCTGCTCTTCCACAACCACGGGTTCGACTTCGCCGAGGTCGACGGCGAGGTGCTGTTCGACATCCTGGTGAACGAGGTCGAGCCCGACCTGCTCGGCTTCGAGCTGGACCTGTACTGGGTGGTGAACGGCGGCAAGGAGCCGATCGACTACTTCCGCGACCACCCGGGCCGGTTCCCCGCGCTGCACGTCAAGGACATGGCGGAGGACGGGTCGTGGGCGGACGTCGGGACCGGTCGGCTCGACTTCGCCACGATGTTCACCGAGGCCGAGAGCGGTGGGGTCCAGCAGTGGCTGGTGGAGCACGACGCCCCGACCGACCAGTGGCAGTCGGCCCGGACGAGCTACCAGAGTCTGGCCGACTTGCGGTACTGATCCGTTCACTGTCCGTGAGATAGGCTCAGTTCTCGTCACTGTTCGCGAGCGCGGGCCCCCGTCCGGCATTTCTGGTCCGCGGTGACAGGGCGGAAGGCGCTGTCCCGAGCGCTGGATCTGTCACTCTGGAAGGGGGCCCTCACCACGGCGGGGTCCCGTGAGGCCGCTGACGCCGTGACGGAGAGAGCAGTGCCGAACGAGCCCACGGTGCGGTTGACCGCGGTGCGCCGTCTGTACGAGGTCAGCACCCGGATGGGGGCTGGGCGGAGCCTGGCCGAGACCTTGCAGGCTGTCGTCGACGGGGTCGTGACCGGACTCGGCTTCGGCATCGCGGTGCTCAACCTGCGGCATCCGGACGGCAAGTTCGAGGTGATCGCGGTGGCCGGCTCCCCGGAGGCCCGGGAGGCGCTGCTCGGGACGGTCAGCGCCGCGGACATCTTCGACGGCGAGTTCAAGATCGCGGACGAGTGGGGCCGGCTCCGGTTCGTGCCGCACGAGCGACTGCCCGAGGGCGAGGTCGTCGGCTGGGTCCCGGACGTCCCGGTGTCGGCCGATCCGAGTGCCTGGCATCCGCTGGACGCGTTGTTCGCGCCGCTGCACTCGCCGGACGGGGAGCTGGTCGGGATGCTGTCGGTCGACCTGCCCGAGGATCAGCGCCGGCCCGGCCCAATCCACCGGGAGCTGCTGGAGATCTTCGCCACCCAGGCCGGCCTGGCGATCGACAAGGCCCGGCTGACCGACCAGCTGCTGGCCGAGAAGGTCCGGCTGGAGGCCAGCGAGACCACTTTCCGGCTGGTCTTCGAAGGGGCCGGCAACGGGATGGCGACGCTCGCGTTCGACGGCCCCGAGGCGGGCCGGGTGCTGCGGGTCAACGACGCGTTCTGCCGGATCACCGGATACCCGCACGATCGGCTGATCGGCAGCCGGTTGCTCGACTACCTGACCGACGGGGACGCCGGCCGGACCCGGCGGGAGCTGCAGGAGCTCGCCACCGGGACCGGGCCGTACCGGTTCGAGCGGACCTTCCGGCGGGCCGACGGCCAGGACATCTGGCTCGGTGGCACCGCGGTGATCGTTGCGCAGGGCAAGGACCAGCCACGGATCCTGCTGATCCAGATCGACGACGTGACCGCGCGCAAGGACGCCGAGCGCGAGCTCCAGCATCACGCGGCCCACGATCCGCTGACCGGCCTGGCGAACCGGCGGCTGCTGCAGCACCGGTTCGAGGCCGCGCTGCAACGGTCCCGGCAGCGCGGGCGCCGCGGCGTCCTGCTGTTCTCGGACCTGAACCACTTCAAGCAGGTCAACGACCGGTACGGGCACGAGGCCGGCGACAACGCGCTGCGCGAGATCGCGGACCGGCTGCTGACCGCGGTCCGGCACGGCGACACGGTGGCCCGGCTCGGCGGGGACGAGTTCGTCATCCTGGCCGAGGAGATCGACGGCACCGACCTGGACGCCCTGATCCGCCGGGTCGAGGAGTCCATCGGCCGCCCGCTGGCCGGTATCGACGTCCCGGTCACCGCCAGCATCGGCACCGCCGTCGTCAGCCCGTACTCCGCCGACCTGGACGAACTCCTCCGCACCGCCGACCAGGCCATGTACGAGGCGAAGCACCGCGACCGCTGATCCGGGGCTTGGCGGGAGACCATACCAAAAGGTATGGTCTGGGCCATGAGCGTTGCAGCGGCAATCCAGGCACCCCCGCGGCTGACTCGCCGGGTGCCCGTGCTGACCAGCGGGTTGGGCGTCGTCCATCTCGTCTACGCCGTGGCCGAATCACCCGATGTACTCCGGGCGATGGCGGCCGACGGCATCCTCGCGGCGGCGAACGACTACCAGCGCGACTACGTCACCTGGTTCGTCGTCGCCGGCTTCACCCTCCTGATGACGGGCAGCATCCTCCGCTGGACCGTCCGCAGAACCGGCCAGGTCCCTCCATCGGCCGGCTGGTGGCTCCTCGGCACCGGGATCTTCGCGGTGATCCTCGAACCAACCGGCGGCGCCTGGGCCCTCGTCCTCCTCGGCGCCCTCACCGCCTACGCGAGCCGGCAGGAGGTCAGGAACCCAGCTTCGTCAGAGCCTCGTCGGTGAGGCGGTAGACGGTCCATTCGTCCTGGGGCCGGGCGCCGAGGGATTCGTAGAAGTCGATGGCCGGCTGGTTCCAGTTCAGGACGGACCACTCCAGCCGTTGGTAGCCGTTGGTGACGCATTCCTGGGCGAGGGCGACCAGGAGGGCTTTGCCGAGGCCGGTGCCGCGGTGGGTCGGGTCGACGAAGAGGTCTTCGAGGTAGATGCCGTGGACGCCGCGCCAGGTGGAGAAGTTGAGGAACCAGAGCGCGCAGCCGACCACCTCGCCCTCGGGTTCGGCGACGTGGCAGAAGACGGCCGGGGTCTCGCCGAAGAGGGCCTGCTCGAGCTGGTCCGCGGTCAGGTGGCACTCGTGCGGGGCGCGTTCGTACTCGGCCAGGCCGTAGACCAGGGTGACCAGGGCGGGGACGTCGTCCGGCCGGGCCCGGCGGATGCGTTCGTCGGTCTGCATGCCGCCTATCCTGCCTGGTCATCCGCTGACCGCGATCGGGAAATCCACGGCACTCGTTCACCTCGGCGTCGGATGCGGGTCACCTGGCGACTGCAGGCTGACCGGGATCCCCCATCCGCCAAGGAGGAATCCCCATGCCAGTCTCCCGTCGTCGGTTCCTGGGCTACGGAGGTGCCGGCACCGCCGCCGTGCTCCTCGGTACCGGGGCCTGGGACGCCTCGACCACCTACGCCGCGCCGTCCGGTACCGGCAACCCGTTCACGCTCGGGGTCGCGTCCGGCGATCCGCAGTACGACAGCGTGGTGCTGTGGACCCGGCTCGCGCTCGACCCGTTCGCGGTGGACGGCCACGGCGGGATGCCGGCCAAGCCGGTGCGGGTGGAGTACGAGGTGGCCCGGGACGAGCGGTTCAGGCACATCGTGCGCCGGTCCAGCGTGGTCGCGACGCCGGAGCTCGGGCACTCGGTGCACCCCGAGATCACCGGGCTGCAGCCCGACCACGAGTACTTCTACCGATACCGTACCGGCACCGAGGTGTCCGCGACCGGCCGGACCCGGACCACGCCGCACCCGTACTCGTCGCCGCGCGAACTGCGGTTCGCCTTCGCCTCGTGCAACGCGTGGCAGGACGGGTACTTCACCGCGTACCAGCACCTGGCGGCCGAGGACCTGGACCTGGTCGTCCACCTCGGCGACTACCTGTACGAGTCCGGGGTGAAGACGAACAAGCGCGGCGTGGTGACGGATCCGCGGTTCCACACCGAGACGTTCGACCTGGCCCGGTACCGGCTGCAGTACTCGCTGTACAAGGCCGAGGCACCGTTGCAGGCGGCGCACGCGGCGCACCCGTGGATCCACACGTTCGACGACCACGAGGTGGAGAACAACTGGGCCGGCGACCTGTCCCAGGCGGACACCGAGCCGGACCAGGACCCGGTGGTGTTCCGGGCCCGGCGCGCGCAGGCGTTCCAGGCGCTGTACGAGAACATGCCGCTGCGGCACGAGCAGATGCCGTCCGGCCCGGACATCCGGTACCACCGGCGGCTCCCGTACGGCCGGCTCGCGGACTTCACCATCCTCGACACCCGGCAGTACCGGTCGGATCAGCCCTGCGGTGACGGCGCCTCGTCGACCTGTGACGACCGGTTCGACCCGGACACCACGATGCTCGGCGGCAAGCAGCGGAAGTGGTTGCTGGACGGCTTCCGGCAGTCCCGGGCGCGCTGGCAGGTGCTGGGCAATCAGACCCCGATGGGCCAGACCGACTGGACCCCCGGCCCGGAGACGCACGTCTGGCTGGACCCGTGGGACGGTTATGTTGCTGAGCGCAACAAGGTGCTCGAGGCCGCGCAGGACGAGGGCGTCCGCAACCTGGTGGTCATCACCGGCGACCGGCACCAGAACTACGCGCTCGAGCTCAAGCGCGACTTCGCCGACCCGGACTCGGCGACGGTGGGTACCGAGTTCGTCGGGACCTCGGTGACCAGCGGCGGGGACGGTTCGGACAGCACCGCCCAGGGCGAGCAGTTCCTGGCCGCGAACCCGCACCTGAAGTTCTTCAACTCCCAGCGCGGCTACGTCCGCGTCACGGTCGACCGGGACAAGTGGCGCTCCGACTTCCGCGTGCTGCCGTACGTCAGCAAGCCGGACGCGCCGATCAGCACCCGCGCGACATACGTGGTGGAGGACCGCCACCCGCACGTCCACCTGGCCTGATCGCCGGCGGCCGTCGTCGCGAGGCGGCGGCCGCTCGCAGCCGGTCCGTCACGGCCGGTGAAGCCGGTCGAGGCCGGGCCTGGTGCGCCTATCATCGGAACCGTGGGCGTCCGGATCGACCCGCACGACAAGATCGACGCACTGACCGGTGCCGTCGAGGATCTGGCCGGGCAGTTCACCCTCCAGCCGCTGTTGCGGCGCATTCTCACCCGGGCGATCAGCCTGCTCGGCGGTGGCGCCGGGTCGATCTGCAGCGTGGACGAGCAGGCCGGGGTCTACCGCAAGGAAGCCGACCTCGGGGTGTCCTGCCAGGAGGGCAGGTCGTTCCCGCTGGACGAAGGCGTCACCGGTGCGGTCGTCGCGAACCGGGCGCCGATGGTGTTCGACAGCTACGCCGAGGTCCGCGGCGGCCACGTCGCACCGGGTGAACGCGACCGCCTGCACGCCACCGTCGGTGTACCGATCGAGTGGGCCGGCCGGATCATCGGGGTCTGCGTGGTGTTCAGTACCGATCCCGCGCTGCGGTTCCGCGACGAGGACGTGCGCCTGCTCGGCCTGTTCGCCAAGCACGCCGCGATCGCGATCACGAACGCCCGGTTGCACGCGGATGCCGACGACCGGACCCGGCGGCTGGCCGTGAGCGCCGAACGCGAGCGCGTGGTCCGCGACGTGCACGACGCCGTCGCCCGCGCCCTCGGCTCGATCCTGATGCACATCGACGCGGTCGACGGCGCCCTCGATCCGGCCACGGCCGCCCACCTCGCCGCGGCCCGGACCACCGCGGGCAACGCGCTCGCCGAGACCCGCCGGACCGTCCTCGGCCTGGGTCCCGCGTTGCTCGAACCGCACTCGCTGGACGACGCGCTGGCGATGGAGCTCGGCTGGGCCCGCTCCACCACCGGGATCCGCACCGACCTGGTGGTGACCGGTGAATGGCCACACCCGGCGCCCGAACTCGGCCAGCAGGCGCTGCGGATCGTCCAGGAAGCGCTGACCAATGTCGTACTGCACGCGCAGGCCAGCCTGGTTCGCGTCGGTGTGCTCTACGGCACCGAGGATCTGACGATCGTGGTCGAGGACAACGGCTGCGGCTTCGACCCGGCCCGGTTGGCCACCGGTCCCCGGACCGGTCTCGGCCTGACCGGGATCGTGGCCCGGGCCAAGCACCTCGGCGCGGACCTGCAGATCGAGTCGACGCCGGGCTGGGGGACACGGGTCCGCGCCCATGTCCCGTACGAGCGCACTGCGATCGGTGGACGGTCCGGCGAGGACAGCTGGCGGATCCTGGTCGTGCATCCACGACCGATCGTCCGGGCCGGCCTGGTTCGCTTGCTGGCCAGGGCGGAGCCGGAGATCCAGGTGGTCGGCGAGATCGGTGAGGCGCGTGCCGTGGTCGACGCGGTCCGCGTGCTCGAACCGGATGTCGTGCTCCTTGATCTGCAGATGCCCGAGTTGGACGGCGCACGGCTGACGTCGTACATCCGCGCCGCCCGGCCGGGGACCTCGATCCTGGTGCTGGCCGACGACACCGCGGACGACCTGTTGCGGGCCGCGGTGATGGCGGGTGCGCGCGGCTGTGTCGGATCGGCTGCGGACGGTCCAGCGCTGGCCCGGGCGGTACTCGCGGCGGCGCGTGGTGACGTCGCGCTCACCGAGCAGGTCCTGCACCGCTTCGTCGGAGCGCGGGCGGAATCGCTGGACGAGGCGCTCACCGAGCGCGAGCACGAGGTCCGCCGCCTGGTCGAACGCGGCCTGCCCGACAAGCGGATCGCGAGCTTGCTGGGGATCTCGGTGAAGACCGTCGAGAAGCACGTCGGCTCGGTGCTGCGGAAGACCGGATCGGCCAATCGGACCGCGCTCGCGCATCGGTCCGCGGTCCAGCGCGCGACCCCTCGGTAGGGGGAATCCCTACCGAGGAAATGGGGGATTCCACGCCTGAGCAAGGGCGTTCTCGCGGTTAGCGTCAGCTCTGTGCCAGTCGTTCCGTTGCAGGAGATCCTGTCCGACGCGTTCGCGCGCCGGTACGGCGTCCCGGCCATCAACATCCTCAACGACCTCACCCTGGAAGGCGTCCTCGCCGCCGCGGTCGAGAGCCGTTCGCCGCTGATCGTGCAGACGTCGGTGAAGACCGTGAGGTCGATCGGCAGTGACGTTCTGTACGCGATGTGGATCGCGATGACCAACGACATCGACGTCCCGGTGACGCTGCACCTGGACCACTGTCCCGAGCGCGCCGTGATCACCGAGTGCCTGGACCGCGGCTGGAACTCGGTGCTCTTCGACGCGTCCAGCATGCCGCTGGCGGAGAACACCCGGCAGACCGTCGAGGTGGTCGCCGAGGCCCGCCGGCACGGCGCCCACGTGGAGGGCGAGATCGAGGCGATCACCGGCGTCGAGGACGACCACGGGTCCGACGAAGAGGCGCAGCGGCTCAGCTTGGAGGCGTCGCTGGACTTCCTCGACGTCACCGGCGTGGACGTGTTCGCCCCGTCGATCGGCAACGCGCACGGGTCGTACAAGAAGGCGCCTGTCCTGGACGCCCAGCGCGTGTCCGACATCGTCGCGGCGCACCCGGTACCGATCGCGCTGCACGGTGGTAGCGGCTTGTCGGACGCGCAGTTCCAGGATCTGATCGCACGCGGGTGCGCCAAGGTGAACATCTCCACCGCGCTCAAGGAGACGTACATGAAATCGAACCTCGACTTCCTGCGCGCGACCGCGGAGAAGGACAAGTGGGACCCGCCGTCGCTGTTCCGCGCGGTCCGGGCCGACGTGATGGAGCTGACGAGCGCGCTGATGACGCAGTTCGGCAGCGCCGGACGGGCCGGGTGAGGCGCGTGCCCGCGGTGATCTTCGACTGCGACGGGGTGCTCGCCGACACCGAGCGGTTCGGCCACCTGCCGGCGTTCAACCAGACCTTCCAGGAGTTCGGGCTGCCGGTGCGGTGGTCCGAGGAGGAGTACGGCGAGAAGGTCAGGATCGGCGGCGGCAAGGAGCGGATGCGGTCGCTGCTGACGCCTGACTTCGTCGAGGAGGCGGGCCTGCCGACCGGCGCGGAGGCGCTGGGCGAGGTGGTCGCGCGGTGGCACCGGCGCAAGACCGAGATCTACGTCGGGATCATCGCCAGCGGAGCGATCCCACCACGGCCCGGGATCCACCGCATCATCGAGGAGGCCGCCGCGGCCGGCTGGATCCTCGCCGTCGCGTCCACGTCCGCCGAGGAGTCGGTCCGCAGCGTGCTGGAACGCGCGGCCGGCGCAGACCTCGCCCAGCGGTTCGGGGTGTACGCCGGGGACGTGGTCCAGCACAAGAAGCCCGCGCCCGACATCTACGAGCTGGCCGTGGCCGGTCTGCACGCCGATCGGGATCGGACCATCGTGATCGAGGACAGCAGCAACGGCCTGCTCGCGGCCCGGGCCGCCGGGCTGACCTGCGCCGTCACGGTCAGCGGCTACACCCGGGACGAGGACTTCACCGACGCCGCGCTGGTCGTGTCGTCGCTGGGCGACCCCGGCACGGACACCGAGGTGATCGCCGACCCGTTCGGCCTCGCGCCCCGGCCGTTCGTCCGGCTCGCCGATCTGGACGCCCTGCTCAGTACGGCCGGCAGTCCGGCCTGACCAGCCACCTTCGGGGGAGATGACCATGGCAACGCAGAGCTTCGCCGACCTGGAGTTCGTCGTCCGGACGATGGCCCAGACCGCCGTCGACAACGAGAAGGCGTTCGGGGACCTGGACGCGGTCGTCGGCGACGGCGACTTCGGCTACTCGCTGGCGCGTGGCTTCGAGATCGTGCTGGCCGAGTGGGACACGTTCGACCGGTCCGACGCGGGCACGTTCCTGCAGAAGGTCGCGCTGGTGATCTCCAAGCGGATCGGCGGCACGTCCGGACCGTTGTGGGGGACGGCCTTCCTGCGGGCCGCGTCCGCCGTGAAGGGCAAGCAGGACCTGACCGGTGACGACGTGGTCGCGATGTTGCGGGCCGCTGCCGAGGGCATCAAGGTGCGCGGCAAGTCCGACGTCGGCGACAAGACCCTGCTCGACGCGCTGGTCCCGCTGACCGACGCGGTCGAGCAGCGGCTGGACAGCGGCACCGGTACGAGTGGTCCCGAGGTCGCCAAGGTCGCGGCCGAGACGGCCCGGACCGCCGCCGACGCCACGGCCACGCTGCAGGCGATGCGCGGCCGGGCGAGTTACACCGGCGAACGGAGCATCGGCTCACCCGACGCCGGTGCCGTCGGCATCGCCGTGATGGCCGAACGGGTGGCGGCCGAGTGGCCGTCCTGAACCGCCCCGATCTTCCCGCACCCACGAGAGCAAGGAGCGACCCGTGAAGAAATTCGTCAACGACCCGAAGAACTTCGTCGCGGAGATGCTGGAGGGGCTCGCCCTCGCCAACCCGACGACGCTGAGGTACGTGCCCGAGTACAACCTGATCATGCGGGCCGACGCGCCCGACCCGAACAAGGTCTCGATCGTGCAGGGCTCCGGCTCCGGCCACGAGCCCGCCCACGTGATGACGGTCGGCAAGGGCATGCTGGACGCCGCCTGTCCGGGCGACGTGTTCGCCGCTCCGCCGACGGACTACGTGTACGAGACGGTCAAGCTGGTCTCGTCGCCGAAGGGCGTACTGCTGCTGGTGAACAACTACACCGGTGACCGGATGGCGTTCGAGATGGCGCAGGAGCTCGCCGAGGCCGAGGACATCACGGTGAAGACCTTGTTCATCAACGACGACGTGGCCGTCCAGGACTCGACGTACACGGTCGGCCGGCGCGGGGTCGCGGGCAACTTCTTCGTGATGAAGGCGGTCGGCGCGGCCGCGGAGCGCGGGGCGGACCTGGACGAGGTGGCCCGGATCGGCGAGAAGGTCAACAGCGTCACCCGGACGATGGGGATGGCGCTCACCGCGTGTACGCCGCCGGCCAAGGGCTCGCCGTTGTTCGACCTGCCGGCCGACGAGATCGAGATGGGCGTCGGGATCCACGGTGAGCCGGGCCGCAAACGCGAGAAGCTGATGCCGGCCAACCAGATCGTCGACGAACTGCTCACCGCGGTCGTGGACGACCTGCCGTTCCAGTCCGGCGACCGGGTCGCGCTGATGGTCAACGGGCTCGGCGGAACGCCGATCAGCGAGCTGTACCTGATCTACGGGTACGCCCACAAACAGCTGGACAGCAAGGGCATCACGATCGCCCGCAGCTACGTCGGCGAGTACTGCACCTCGCTCGACATGGCCGGCGCGTCGATCACGCTGGTCCGGCTGGACGACGAGATCGAGAGCCTGCTGCGGGAGCCGGCCGAGATCGCGATCCGGGTGTTCTGACCCGGGGGCCCGTGCCCGCCGTCCGTGCAGTGGAGGCGGGCACGGACCCGGTCAGGGCCGGCCGTACACGCCGAACGCGTCGAACGCGATCCAGGAGCCCTGGTCCTTCAGCAGCTCGACCACGTTCTGGCCGGGTTCGAAGAGGTTCCGCGGCAACGGGCGCTCGACGTACGACGGTTTCAACGGCGACCCCGGGTACGTCGAGTCGGCGATCAGCGAGCCCTTGGTGGCGCCGTTGGCGAAGGTGATCCGCTCCACCTGGGTGCCGTTCACCGACAGGATCGCGGACCCGGGGATCGTGGCGTGGCTGTCGATCAACCAGAGCGCCAGGTCGAGGTCCTTGGCGGGGACCGCGGCCAGGTCGAACCGGAACCGGACCCGGTGGTTCTTGGAGCCCGCCCACTTGTCCGACGGGCCCGGCTGCAGGTAGCTCCAGTGCGTCGCCGGGACCGACGTCCCGTAGGTGTAGTCCACGTCGTTCGGGAACTTCGCCGGGTACTGCGAGCTCTGGTCCGGCGAGAGGGCGAACTCGGATCCCTTGCCGTCGTACTGGCCGACCCGCGCGATCGGGCGGCCCGAGACGGTGACCGAGGTCTGGTTCGCCGCCTTGATCGTGGCCGACGGCTTCGAGGTGTTCCCGGCCGCGTCGACGGTGACGACCCGGTACGACCTGGTCACGCCGGCGAAACCGAGTCCGCGGTGGACGAAGTGCGGGTACACCGTCTTGCCGATCAGCGACCAGCCCGCGTTCGGCGCCGCGCAGTACACCGCGTAGTGGTCGACGACCGTTGCCCAGGGCACCGGGGTCCAGTCCAGCGTGGTGGTGCCGATCTGGCCGGAGCCGCGCAGGCCGGTGATCGGTGGGGTCGGGGGCATCAGAGGGCCTCCAGTCGGGGTGCGCCGGCGGGGGTACGGAACCGGGCCACGGTCTTCGGCTGGGCGTTCGCGTCGGCCTCGACGTACGGGAACGCGACGAACTCCGACACCATCTCGGTCGGGGTCAGGGTGGCGTGCACGTAGCCGCGGCGCGCGTTGTACAGCTTCACGTACGGGTGGCGGAGCCAGTCCTGCGCGTACTTGTCGGTGTCCGCGCCGTCGCCGTCGGACCCGATCGACGAGCAGACCAGCTCGACCCCGACGGTCCGCGAGGACGGATCGGCGAAATCCGCCTTCAGCTCGGACGCCACGTGACGGTGGATGTCGCCGGTCAGCACGACCGGGTTGCTGGTGTCCTGCAACGCGGTGACCAGGCGGCGCCGGTTCGCGGGATAGCCGTCCCATTGCTCGATCCGGTCGTTGCTGACCGCGCTGACCACGACGCCGTTGGCGATCAGGTTCCACGTTGCCGGGGAGCCGGTCAGGCCGTCGTACAGCCACTGCTCCTGGGTCGGGCCCATGATCGTGCGTTGCTCGGAGTTCTGGTCGGCGGCGTCGACCGGCACCGGGTCGCGGTGCTGGCGGGTGTCGAGCAAGTTGAGCCGGGCCAGGGTGCCGACGTCGAACCGCCGGTACACCTGGGTGTCCGGGCCCTGCGGCAGGCTGTTCAGCGAGAGCGGGAGGTTCTCGTAGAACGCGCGGTACGCCACGGCGCGACGATGCACGAACAGCTCCGGCGGGATGCCGTAAAGCGAGTTGTCCGAGCCGTAGTTGTTCTGCACCTCGTGGTCGTCCCACGTGTGCAGCCATGGCGCCGACGCGTGGGCGGCCTGCAGCTGCGGGTCCGTCTTGAAGAGGGCGTACCGAAGCCGGTACTGCTCCAGCGTCTCGATCTCCACACCGTGCTCCGGCCCGACCTCGACCCCCTGGCGCCAGAGGTTGCCCCCAGCAACGATGCCGTACTCGTAGATGTAGTCGCCGAGGAAGAACACCGCGTCCACCTCGCGCTGGGCGAGATCGCGGTACGCGGCGAAGTGCCCGTGGTACCAGGCCTGGCAGGACGCGAGCGCGAACGTGAACCGCGAGGCCGCGCCGGCCGGGAGCGTCTTCGACCGGCCGGCCGGGCTGACCTCTTTGCCGACGCGGAAGCGGTAGAAGTACTCGCGACCCGCGGCGAGCCCGCGGACCTCGGGGTGGACGGAGTGGCCGAGATCGGCCGAGGCGATCGCGGTGCCGGTCTTCACGACCTTGGCGAACCGCTCGTCCTCGGCGACCTCCCACTGCACCGGGACGTCCTCGCGTGGCATCCCGCCGTGTCCGTCGAGCGCGAGCGGCTCGGGCGCGAGGCGGGTCCACAGGACGAAGCCCTCGGTGGTCGGGTCACCGGACGCGACGCCGAGAGCGAACGCACCGGACGGTACGGCGCGGCGCGGGCTCGCGTCGGCACTGGCGGGTGCCGCGACGCCGAGGGCCACGGTGGCCGCGGTCAGGCCGCTGAGCTGGAGGAACGACCTGCGGCCGAGTCCCGGCGGCAGGGGAGGTTGGGAGGGTGGCGGACGGTGGGCCATGAGGCGGGGCTCCGATCTCGGATCTCGCGGGCGGCGATGCCACGATCTTTCCGCCACATTCTTACGTAATCACCGTTCGATAAGTAACCCCTTGACATCGATTCAGTGCCACCAGTCATCACAGCGAGCGGAATTCCGTGTTGGATTTGCGGCCACCCGCGCGCGAGGTTGGAACCATGGCAGACCAGACCCCCAGCACCCGCCGGATCCGTGACGTCGAGGTCAGCGCGATCGGCCTCGGCGGTATGCCGATGTCGATCGAGGGCCGGCCCGACGAGCAGCGCTCGATCGCGACCATCCACGCCGCCCTCGACGCCGGGATCACCCTGATCGACACGGCCGACGCGTACCACCTGACCGCGACCGACGTCGGCCACAACGAGTCCCTGATCGCGACGGCGCTCGGCTCCTACGGCGGCGACACCTCGAACGTCCTGGTCGCGACCAAGGGCGGCCACCTCCGTCCGGGCGACGGCTCCTGGCAGGTGAACGGCTCCCCCGAGTACCTCAAGCAGGCCGCCGACGCGTCGCTCAAGCGGCTCGGCGTGGACGCGATCGGGCTGTACCAGTTCCACCGGCCGGACCCGAACACGCCGTACGAGGACTCGCTCGGCGCGATCCGCGACCTGCTCGACGCGGGCAAGATCCGGCTGGCCGGCATCTCCAACGCGAACCCGGACCAGATCCGGCAGGCCAACGAGATCCTCGGCGGCCGGCTCGCCTCGGTGCAGAACCAGTTCTCCCCGCGGTTCCGCTCCAGCGAGCCCGAGCTGGACCTCTGCGACGAGCTCGGTATCGCGTTCCTGCCGTGGTCCCCGCTCGGCGGCATCTCCCGCGCCGCGGATCTCGGCGAGTCGCACCCGGCGTTCCACCAGCTCGCGGCCGAGCTCGGGGTCAGCCCGCAGCAGGTCACGCTGGCCTGGATGCTGGCGAAGTCACCGGTCGTCATCCCGATCCCGGGCTCGAGCCGGCCCGAGACGATCCAGGACTCGTACCGTGCGACCGAGCTGAGCCTGACCGCCGACCAGGTGCGCGCACTCGACGCCGCCTGAGCCCCGGAATACGGCGGTACCCCCTCGCGTTGCGGCAGGCAGCAAGATCGAGTCAGCAGCGACGGGAGGTCCGTGATGGAAGACATGCGTGCACTGAGCTACGGCCTCGGCCAGCAGTACTTCGAGGAGCGCGACTACCGCGGAGCGATCCGCGCCCTGGCCCCGATCGTCGAGGAGACGCCCGAGGACGTCGGGACGCGGCTGCTGCTGGCCCGCGCGTACTACCACGCGGCCCTGCTGAAGCCGGCCGAGGAGCAGCTGCGCGAGGTCCTGCAGCGGGAGCCGACCGAGTCGTACGCGCACCTGATGATGGCGCGCACGCTGGAGCGGCAGTCCCGCGCCGACGAGGCGGGTAAGCACCGCCGGATCGTCGCGGCGCTGACCGGCGACGAGGACCACCTCCAGCCGCACCGGCCGTAGCGATCGACCGCCCCGGAGAGACTTCTCCGGGGCGGTTGTCCATTCCGGGCCGGGTCGATCGTCGTGGTGTCGACGACCGATCGAACCTGGAGGATGCGATGGCGGACCACGTGTGGGATCTGGTGCGGGCGGAACGAACGGCGCTCGCCGAGGATCTCGCCGGCCTGACGGACGCGGAGTGGGAGACGCGCTCGCTCTGTACGGAGCTGTCGGTCCGTGAGGTGCTCGCTCATCTGACGGCGGGCGCGACGCTGACCTTTCCCCGCTGGATGGCGGGCGTGATCCGGCACCGCTTCAACTTCGACCAGCAGCTCGTGGTCCGGCTGCGGGAGTACCTGGGCGACTCGGCCGGGGAGACGCTGGCCGGCTTCCGCGCGACCGTGCCGCGGACCACCTCGCCGTTCGGGCGCTGGAGCGGCACCGTGAGCATGCTCGCCGAGACGGTCGTCCACGCGGAGGACATCCGCCGGCCCCTCGGCATCGAGCGCACCTACCCCGAAGAGGTACTGACCAAGGTCGCCGAGCACTACCACGGCAGCGATATGACCGTGCCGGCCAAGTCCCGCGTCAAAGGCCTCCACCTGAAGGCCACCGACTCGCCCTTCGAAGCCGGCCAGGGACCGACCGTCACCGGTCCGACCATCGCCCTCATCATGACCACGACCGGCCGACCGGCCCATTTCCCCCTCCTCAGCGGCCCCGGCAAGGCCACTCTCCAAAGCCGCTGCTGAGTCTGTCGCGGAATGGAGCGGGCCGGACTGGCGTTACCCCGAGCAGATGTAGTTTAATAATGAACTACAGAGCTCCTGAGGAGGGCAGATGCAGTTCGGTGTGTTCACCGTCGGCGACGTGACCGAGAACCCGACGACCGGGACCACGGTCAGCGAGGCCGAGCGGATCAAGGCGATGGTGACGATCGCGCTGAAGGCGGAGGAGGTCGGGCTGGACGTCTTCGCGACCGGCGAGCACCACAACCCGCCGTTCGTGCCGTCGTCGCCGACCACGCTGCTCGGTTTCGTCGCCGCGCGGACGTCGAAGCTGGTGCTGTCCACCTCGACCACACTGATCACCACCAACGACCCGGTGAAGATCGCCGAGGACTACGCGATGCTGCAGCACCTGGCCGACGGCCGGGTCGACCTGATGATGGGTCGTGGCAACACCGGCCCGGTGTACCCGTGGTTCGGCCAGGACATCCGGAACGGGATCCAGCTAGCGATCGAGAACTACGCCCTGCTGCGCCGGCTCTGGCGCGAGGACGTGGTCGACTGGGAGGGGAAGTTCCGTACGCCGCTGCAGGGGTTCACCTCGACGCCGCGGCCGTTGGACGGGGTCCCGCCGTTCGTCTGGCACGGGTCGATCCGCAGTCCCGAGATCGCCGAGCAGGCGGCGTACTACGGTGACGGCTTCTTCCACAACAACATCTTCTGGCCGGTCGAGCACACCCAGCGGATGATCGACCTGTACCGCCGCCGGTTCGAGCACTACGGCCACGGCAGCGCCGACCAGGCCATCGTGGGGTTGGGCGGCCAGGTGTTCCTGCGGAAGAACTCGCAGGACGCGGTGCGTGAGTTCCGGCCGTACTTCGACAACGCGCCGGTGTACGGGCACGGTCCCTCGCTGGAGGACTTCAGCCGGGAGACCCCATTGACGGTGGGCAGCCCGCAGGAGGTGATCGAGCGGACCCTGACGTTCCGGGAGAAGTTCGGTGACTACCAGCGGCAGCTGTTCCTGATGGACCACGCCGGCCTGCCGCTGAAGACGGTGCTCGAGCAGCTCGACCTGCTCGGCGAAGAGGTCGTCCCGGTGCTCCGCAAGGAGTTCGCCGCCAACCGGCCCGCGCACGTCCCGGACGCGCCGACCCACGCGTCGCTGAAGACGGCGGCCGAGCGGGCCCACGCGCTGGAGTCGCTGAGTACGCCGGAGTCCGTGGCCGTCGACGGGATCAACCAATGAGCCAGGGCGAGCGCACGATCGCGGTCGTGACGGCCGGGCTGACGACCCCCTCGTCGACCCGGCTGCTCGCCGACCAGCTCGCGGCCGGCGTCCGGGACGCCCTGGACGGCCGCGGAGTACCGCACAAGCTGGTCGTGATCGAGCTGCGCGACCACGCCCACGACCTGACCAACAACCTCCTCACCGGCTTCCCGACCGGGGCGCTGCGCGAGGTCCTGGACACGGTGGTGCGGGCCGATGCGCTGATCGCGGTCACGCCGACGTTCAGCGCGTCGTACAACGGCCTGTTCAAGATGTTCTTCGACGTCCTCGACGACAAGGCCCTGGTCGGCAAGCCGGTCCTGCTCGGCGCGACCGGCGGTACGGAACGCCACAGCCTGGTCCTGGAGTTCGCCCTCAGGCCGCTCTTCGCCTACCTCCAGGCGGTAGTGGTCCCGACCGCCGTCTACGCAGCCTCCTCCGACTGGGGCCCCCACGCCGCGGCGTTGAAGGCCCGCGTGGACCGCGGGGCCAACGAACTGGCCGACGTCCTCACCAACCAGGCCCCCAAACCCCCGACCGACCCCTTCGAGAACCCCACCCCGTTCGAGAACCTCCTCCAGCAGTAGGAATTGACGGGCGCCACGTGGGAGTGGCGCCCGATACTGCTGCGCATGGAGGTACTCGGTGGGTTTCTGCTCGCTGCTCCCGCTCAACGGGGTGAGTGGCAGCGCGACGTTGTGCCGAACCGCTTCCTGACGATCGGCGGCTGCGCACTGGACGACGCACTGCGGCCGGAGTTCACGGACTGGTTCACCAATCGCGAACGGGTCTTGCGGTGGATTCTGAGCCGGACGGGAGGCGACGCGGCGCTGGAGATGCCGTGGGTTGTTGTGTCCCTCGCCCGGTGTGGTTCGTCGGGTGAGAGCTGAGCTCAGAATCTTCTGAGATTTCTCTCGATCAGAATGTCGAGCGGGTGAGGATCGGTCTCGATGTAGCGTCTGAAGGGCCGATCGGCGGCCGCTCAGACGTTAGGGATCGAAGATGAAGTACGTCCTGCTGATTCACTCCACCCCGCAGCCGTGGGGCCACCCGACCGGCAACACCGTGGCCGAGCACCAGGCGCTCCCCAAGGCCGAGCGCGACCGGCTGAACTCGAACTTCGAGAAGCTCCTGAGCGAGCTCCAGGAGAACGGCGAACTGCTCGGCGGCGAGGCCCTGGGCGACCCGATCACGTCCCGCCTGTACCGCTACACCGGACGCCCGGTTGTCACCGACGGCCCGTACTCGGAGGCCAAGGAACACCTGGCCGGCTTCTTCCTCATCGACGTCGACTCCCCCGAACGCGCCGACGAGATCGCGCAGGTCTTCGCCGGTCCCGGCGAAACCATCGAGCTGCGGCCGATCCACGTCTTCTGAGGCGGTTGGCCGAGCCAGTCCGTCGTACTGGCTCGGCCAGGGATCAACTCCCCGCGGCGACCAAGCGGGTGTGCTGCTCGCCGAGGCCGTCGGCCCAGACGCGCAGTATCACTGGTTCAGCCACCCTTGCTGCTTCGCCCAGTTGAGGTAGGCGATCCCCAGGGCGTGCGACCCCTGGACGGGGACGAGCTGCACGGCGTCGTACAGCCGCAAGGTCTGTTCGTGGACGATCGAGTCCCGCTCGGCGTACGGCATCCAGCGGGCGCACTGCACCGCGTTGGCCGGGACGGCGTCGACCGTGCCGTCCACGCGGTACCAGATTTCGGTGGCGGACCGGACCACGTTCTGCCGGAACGTCGCGGCGAACCGGTCCATGTCCTGGCCCAGCCCGTCGTCGATGCCTGCCTCGAACGCGGCGTGCACGAACTCGAGGCTGATCGCCGCGTGGCTGATGTCCTCGCGCTGCCGGCTCGCCGGGTAGAACGGCGTGTACTCCGAGAGCCCCTCCTCCCGGCTGTAGCCGCGGCCCAGTTCGCTGTAGGGCGGCCAGTAGTTCCACACGTAGGCGCCGTCGGCTTCGAGGGTGAGCCCGGCGCGGTACGAGATGAGCATTTCGTTCACCCGCGTGCGGTAGCGCTGCTCGCCGGTCGCCCGGAACAGCTCGACCATGGCCAGCCCCAACCCCTGGCTCTGGTTGTACGGCTGGATGAGGCCGTCGAAGGGAATGGGGGCACCCTTCGGCCACACGTAGTCGCCGCCTCCGTCCGGGCGCGTTTGGTACTCGCGGTCGTGGAACGCGACCGCGTCACGCGCCGCACTCAGCACGTCGAGCGCCTTGCGACGGCGAGCCCCGCGGTTCAGGCCCGGCGTCTTCAGCACCATCCGCGCGTACCTGGCGAGTGGGTAGGCAACCTGGCCGGTGTGCACCGCGAACACGTAGTACTGGGGTGTGAAGGTGGTCGTGCCCGCGCTCGGAGGGCCACTACGGCGGGGCGACTTCCGGAGATCGACGGCCGTCCAGCGGGCCGCCGTCGCGTACGCCGCGTTCACCGCGGGGACGACGTAGGTGGCCGCGCCGGGGTCCAGCGAGACTCCGCGCAGCGTGACGACCGTGGTGGTCACGGGATTGCGCAGGACCAGGTCGAAGGTGTCGCCGGAGACGTTGAGCACCTCGGCGGTCGACTCGGCGCTCCGCGTTCCGGCCCACCGCAGCTGGATCGCGGCCTTTCCGGCGCCGTCCAGGAGCACGCCGTGGCCGGCGGTGTAGTTGGAGGCGGTCCGCCAGACCTTGCCCGAGCGGCCGGCGTAGTCCTTGACGCCGCGAGCGTGGTCGGTCGTCCTGATGACGTGGGCCGCGCGCTCCTCGAAGGTCCGCAGGTACTGCTCGTCCTGGTAGGCCTCGTACATGCGGAGCAGCCCGAGCATGAAGTAGGCCTCACCCCACGCGTACAGACCGGCCTCGTTGTGCATCGGATCGATGGCCAGGTACGCCGACTGGGCGGCGGCGAACGCCGCGGGCGACTCGTAGTCGAGCGCTGCCGCGAAGGGCTGCTCGGCCGCGAAGGGCTGGCCCACGGCGGACGCCGAGGCAGCCGGTACGCCGGTCCAGGCGAGGGCACCGGCGGCGGTGGAGCCGAGGAGGAGGTTGCGCCTGCTGATCGGTGGGGTCATCTCGTTGCCTCACTGGGAGAAGGGCCGGACGGGTGGGTTCAGGGCGCGGCCACCGAGACCCGACATAGCACGGCCGCTCATGTCTGAAACCTGGCTTCTGGAGTCACGATTTCGATGACCGTAGCTCACAACAACGAGACCAACCAGCGATGGCCCTCACAATTTTTCCTGAGAAGATCTCAACCTTCTCGTTGAAGAACGGCCGAGATGCCTGAGCATTTGATGTCTAGAAACAGCGTTTAGGACATCGGACAACGACGACAGCCGCGGGAACCGTTCGACCAGCCAGGTCTGGCACTCAGGGCACTCGGGATCGAGCTGAACGACCTCGGCCTGTTCACGGCATCAGTTGGCCGCCGTTGACTTCGATGATCTGGCCGGTGACGTAGGAGCTCATGCGCTCGGAGGCCAGGTAGAGGATGGTGCCGACGCATTCGTGCGGGGTGCCGGTGCGGCCCATCGGGATGGTGGTGAGCATGGCCTTGAGCTGGTCCTCGCCGGTGTGGCGGTCGTGGAAGGGGGTGCTGATGACGCCCGGGGAGATCGCGTTCACGCGGATGTTGTCGGCGGCCAGCTCCTTCGCCAGGCCGCGGGTGAAGGTGCTGACGGCCCCTTTGCTGGTCGCGTAGACGACGGAGCCGCCGCCTCCGCCGTGCCGACCGGCGATCGAGGTGACGTTGACGATCGCGCCGCCGTCCTGGGCGCGGAAGACCGGGACGATCCGCCGGCACATCGCGAACACCGAGGTGATGTTCACGTCCATGATCCGGTGGAACTCCTCGTCCGGGACCTCGCTCACCGGGGCCCGCCGGACCAGGTCGCCGGCGTTGTTCACCAGGACGTCGATCCGCCCGTACTTCGCCAGCACCGCGTCGACCAGCGCGTTCGCGGAGTCCGGGTTCGCCAGGTCGGCCTGGTGCACCGAGCCGGTACCGCCGGCCGTGGTCACCGCGTTCAGCGTGTGCCGGGCGCCGTCCTCGTTCGCGTGGTAGTGCAGCGCGACGGCGGCACCCGCCTCGGCGAACCCGACGGCCGCGGCCGCGCCGATCCCGCTGCTCGCGCCGGTCACCAGGACGACCTGATCCGTGAAGTCGAGGAGTCTCATGGCCCCCATCGTGCCCAACCGCCCGACCCACACACGACCCGGTCCCGCCCTGCGAACCAGCGACCGGCGATCAGCCTCTCCAGTTGTCCTGACGCAGCGGCTTGGTCGGCATGGACGTAACTTTCCGGGCCTTCCGTTCGCTTTCGCGACCGGATTCGGCCAGCTCCGAAGTCCCGCTAGCGCTCCGATTCTGCCGTCGCCCGCCGCGAGTCGGATCGGCTGATGAGTTGGAGGGCCAGTGGTGTCAGTGTGTGGAGGGCCGCGCCCCGCTGACGATGGGTGGAGATCAGACCGGCAGAACGCAGCACGGTGCAGTGCTCGGATGCCGACGCCGGTGAGATCTCGAGACGGCGGGACAGTTCGCTGGTGGTCGCGGCGAGGGTGAGGCTGCGGATCACTGTCGCGCGGGTCCTGCCGACGAGATCGATCAACGGATCGGCCGTCGCCAGCCGGCGCCGCGGGTCCGCAGACAGCTGAACGGTGGGATAGATCAGCATCGGCCGGTAGCCCGGCACATTGTGAATCATGCAGTTGGTGGTGAACGGGGAGGACTGCAGCGCCAGGCCCCGGCCTGCGAGGTCCAGTTCGTAGTCGTTGGTCCCGTCGACCTCCAGCGTCGGGCCGGCCCACCTGATCGTCGGGTGCAGGCCGGCCAGCAGCTCGCGCGCACCTGACGCCATCAAGGTCCGGGATCGGAGCGTGAGGTCGGCATTGTGGCGCCTCGCCAGCTCTGCGGCGGCCGGCCCCAGAACGGCCGTGTGGAACTCACGGACCGCGGCGCCGAGCATCCGCCTGGAGGTGGCGGTACCGGCCGCCAATCCGCGCAGAAAGGGATGCGTGTCGGTCTGCAACCACGGTTCGAGCTCATGGCGCAGCACGTCGGAGGGCGTGGCGATCAGCTCGTCGATCGCCGATTCGAGACCAGACTCGGTGAAGGGCGTCAGGAAATCCGGGAACTTGCCGTCCGGCGTCACCAACCTGAGCAACGGCTGAGCCGGCGACCGCAGCCGAGTACGCATCGACCGCTGCCACCGGCCAAGCTCTGGAGAAAGCTGCCGGCCCCTCATTGCCCGAGCCGCGAGAGCCGCCTGCCACAACGGTGACGGCTCCGTCGGGATTGTCACCCGACCGAGGTCCTCGGGACCGAAATGTATCCGGAACATAGTCCGGCAATCCTCAAGCCCCTCGAGGGTCACGGACAACGCCCTCGCCGTCTGCCGGGCGACGCGGTACGCGCCGACGACGCGTCCACAGCGCGGATCCCGGCGGTAGCCTCGACGGATGGGCTACGACCTGGCGAGGCTCGAGGTGCGCCGTTGGCGGGTGGCGGACGCGTTGCGGCTGACCGCGGCCCACGCCGACCCGGACATGGCGAACCAGGGCGGCATCCGGGACAAGGCGACCGCGGTCGACTGGATCGGCCGGGTCGCGGATCTCGACAACGGACACGTGTACGCCGTGGCCGACGCGGACGACCATCCCGTCGGTTGTGTCGCGGTGACCAACATCGACCGTCACCAGGTCGGCTGGACGTGGTACTGGACGATAGCCGACGTCCGCGGCCAAGGGGTCGCCCGTGACGCTCTGCGGGCCCTGGTCGACTGGGCCCACCACGACGCCGGCCTGTACCGGCTCGAGCTGGGTCACCGCGTCAACAACCCGGCTTCCTGCGTCGTCGCGGGCAACGCCGGCTTCCTGTACGAGGGCGTCGAGCGCGAACGCCTCGCCTACGACGGCACCCGGTACGACGTGGAACGGCACGCCCGGCTCGCCGCTGATCCGCTGGACGCGCCGCTGCGCCCGGTCCACGTCGTCCCCTGACGGATCAGCCAGTTCGGGGACACGACCGGACCCGTCGACAGGTGCGGGAGCCGTTCAGCACTTACCGTTACGAGCATGGCGAAACCGTCGAAGTTCGAGTCGTTCGTCTTTGTCGTCGTGGGGGTGGCGGGTGCGTTCGGGTTCCTGACCCTGGTCCGGCGGGCCTGGGACACCTGCGCGGTGAAGATCAACGACCTCGGCAACGGGGTGACGCTGCTGTTCCTCGGGCTGCCGGTCGCGCTGATCGTGAACATCGGGTTGTTCGGCCTGGTCTTCCGGCTGTCCAAGGGCCAGGGCAAGTTCGTCAAGCCGTTCCTCGCGGCCGCGATCGCCGTCGCCCTCGCCGATCTCGCGCTGTTCTCCTGGGCCGGGACGCCGGCCACGCTGCCGGCTTCGGTCTGCCCGGCGAACGTGCCGGCCTGGTGGCCGGAGTGGATCCCGACCTAGGTCTCGGCTCGCTTCACGCCGATGCGGGCGGTGAGAGCCTCCGCGTCGAAGGGCGCGTGCACCTTCACGTCGTTGTCGAAGTACGCGAACACGTCCCGGCGTTTGCGGCGCGCGGCCGGAGCGAGAGTACGGCCGTCCTTCGGCGTACCGCCCTCGTGCCAGGTCCGGATCTTGGCGGCCCAGCGGTCCAGCGCCTCGTCGTCGTATCCGCTCACATACAACTCGTCGGCGCCGTGCAACCGGACATAGACGAAGTCGGACGTCACGTCGTCGACCATCGGCCACTTCCCGGCCGTGTCGGCGCAGACCAGCGCGACGTCGTGGGCCCGCAGCAACTCGACGAACTCGGGGGTCTCGAACGACGAGTGCCGTACTTCCAGCGCGTGCCGGACCGGCGCGTCCACCGAACACGTGAGCAGGCTCCGGTCCTTCATCCGGTCGTCGTGGTGGTGGGCCAGCTCGGCCGCCTCACCCGTTGACCTGGGCAACTTCTCGAAGAACGCGGCGAGCCGGTCCGGGTCGTACCCGAGGGTCGGCGGCAGCTGCCAGAGCACCGGGCCGAGCTTGTCCGCCAACGCGAGCACGCCGGACGCGAAGAAGTTCGCCAGCGGCGCGTCCACGTCGGCCAGCTTCTTCAGGTGCGTGACGAACCGCGGCCCCTTCAGGGTGAACACGAAACCGGGCGGCGTCTCGTCGTACCAGCGCTGGTACGACGACGGCCGCTGCAAGGAGTAGAAGGACCCGTTCAGCTCGATCGAGTTCAGCCGGCTCGACGCGTACTCCAGCTCGGCCCGCTGCGGCAGTCCGTCCGGGTAGTACACCTTGCGCCAGGGCGGGTACCGCCAGCCGGAGATCCCGACCCGGTACGGCGTCGCGGCCCATCCGTTCATCGGTCTCCCGGTTCCTTGCCGGGGGCGCGAGATCGGTGGCCCCGCGCCCCTTCCTCGATCTGGTCAGCCCAGCTTACGGAGCTCCGGCACGACGTCCTCGGTGAACTGGGTGAGGAACCGCTCCTGGTCGTGGCCCGGGCCGTGCACCACGAAGTGGTTGAACCCGGCGTCCAGGTACGGCTGGAACTGCGTGACCACCTCGGCCGGGTCGGACGCCACGATCCAGCGCTTCGCGACCTGCTCGATCGGCAGCTCGTCGGCCAGCCGCTCCATCTCGGTCGCGCTGTCCACGCTGTGCTTCTGCTCCGGGGTCAACGACAACGGGGCCCAGAACCGGGTGTTCTCCAGGGCGTGCTCGTGATCGCGGTCGTAGGACACCTTGACCTCGAGCATCCGGTCCACGTCCTCGAACTGCTTGCCCGCCTTCTCGGCGCCCTCCTTGACGGCCGGGATCAGCTTCTCGGTGTAGAGGTCCATGCCCTTGCCCGAGGTCGCGATGAACCCGTCGCCCACCCGCCCGGCGTACTTGGCGACCAGCGGTCCACCGGCGGCCACGTAGACCTTCAGCGGGACGTCCGGCCGGTCGTAGATCGAGGCGTTGACGAGCGGGTAGTACGGTCCGTCGGAGTTCACCTCGTCCTTCGTCCACAGGTCCCGGATCAGCCCGACGGCCTCGCGCAACCGGGCGAACCGCTCCTTGAACTCGGGCCACTCCATCCCGGAGACGGCGATCTCGTTCAGCGCCTCACCGGTACCGACGCCGAGCATGATCCGGCCCGGGTACAGCTCGCCGAGGGTGGCGAACGCCTGCGCGATCACGGCCGGGTTGTAGCGGAACGTCGGGGTCAGCACCGAGGTACCGATCAGCACCCGCTCGGTCCGCTCGCCGACGGCGGCCATCCAGGCCAGCGCGAACGGCGCGTGCCCGCCCTCGTGCCGCCACGGCAGGAAGTGGTCCGAGACGGTCACGCTGTCCAGCCCGAGCTCCTCCGCCCGGACGGCGTACTCGACCAGCTCCCGCGGCCCGAACTGCTCCGCCGACGCCTTGTACCCGATCCGAATGCTCACCCTCGACTCCTCCACCTAGGTCCGTGCTCCAACACAACCCGATCATCCCCCGGGTTATGCCATCACCCCGGGGTGGTCACCGGAGCGGAGTGGCGAGGCGGCCGATTTGATCAGACCGGCGCCGAAGCTGTGCATCAGCGGCCCCGGCGGTTGGGAGCAGACTCAGTGGGCACCGGGAAAGCAATGGCTTTGGCCGGAAGGAGGGCCGTGTTCGTGCTCGTTGACAGGTTGCCCACCTACCGCCGGATGTGGACCATCGGCGCCTGCAGTCTCGCCGTCCTCGGCGCGGCGTGCGCGCTGTTGTTCGTCCGGCCGACGACCGCCGCCCTGGTGGTCGTCCTCTCGTTCACCATCGCCACCGGAGCCCAGCTGAGCATCCGGCTCGCACATGAGGACGGGCCGGGCGTCCCGGCCCACGAGATCATCAGCCTCTCCCTCGGCGCCGCCGTCGCCGTTCTGGGCGTCGTCGGCTACGCGATGACGGCAGGATTGTCGACGATCGCACTGCTCGCCGTGGTCGCGATCACCTCGCCTTGGGTGCTCGCCTATCTCACGGGCACTCCGGTGAGCCTCACCGGTACTCCGCGGAGCGCGCCGCGGTCCGCCGAGCAGACCGACGAGATCCCGGACGCGACGATCCGGGCGAAGATCTTCGACCCGACCCCGCCCGACGTCGGCGAGCTCAGCGACGAGGAGCTGTGCCGGGCCTGGCGCAAGAGCTTCACGGCGCTCGGGGAGGCCGTCTCCGCTCCGCAACGCGAGGCCGTCGTCAACGCGCGGCTGGCGTATCTGGACGAGTTGGAGCGCCGGAATCCGGAGAGCTTCGCGCGGTGGATCGAATCAGGTCCGCGGGCCGCGGGCGATCCGGGCCGGTTCATGCTCCCGCACCAGCAGCCTCCGCCCGGGTGAAGCGGATCAGGTGGATTCGTGCTGGTCGTTCGACCCGGGGGTGAAGAAGCGGGACGGGTTCCCGGCGGCGCGCGGGTTCGACTCGAGCCAGCGGGAGAAGCCGGCGGGATCACGGCGTTCGAGTTCGTCGAGGTAGGCGACCCGGGCGGCGATGACGTTCAGGCGCTCGCGGACGGTACCGGCCTTCTGCAACGAGGTGAAGCTCCGGCGCCAGGCGAGACAGAGTTCCGCGTCCGTGAGCCGTCGCGCGTCCATCCCCACGCCCGGCCGGTCACTCGCGTCCCGGCTGCCGCGGTCACTGTTGGTCCAGTCGTTCCCGCTCCGCTCGCGGCTCGTCCAGTCGTTCCCGGCGCGACTCTTCTCGCTGTTCTGGTGAGCGCTGCCGCTGTCGGTACGGGCCTTGTCAGCGTCGTCCTTGGCCCTGCGCCCTTGCTCGGTGTGCTCGGTGTTGCTGGTGTGCTCGGTCTTGCTCGGGCCAGGCTTGTGCCGGGTCACCTCGCGGTCTGGCTTGCCGCGGCGAGCCCTGCGTCGTCTGCCCCGGCCCGTCGGTTCATTCCCGGCATTCCCCCGATCCCGACCGCCGGTACTCGTCTGTGCCGGGTCGTCGTCAGGCGGGACCCGCCACGACCACTCCGACGGTGACGGCAGTTGCGGCGGCGTACTCTGCCCGGCCCAGGGCGCCCGGTCCCGCCGGGACTTGCCCCGCCGACTGGTGAACCACCCGACGACCGGCGGCGAGGTCAGCACGACCACCGCCACCAACCCGACCGTGGCCGTCCGGGCACTCAGCGCGTACCCGCACAGCGCCACCGCGACCACGCCCGCCACCACCGAGCTGCGGAACACCGAGCCGATGACCTTGCGCGGATCCTCCTCCTCGGCCAGCCGCCGGCTGAGGAACACGGTGATCCCGATCCCGAACCCGACCAGGAACAGCACCAAGCACGTCGCCGGCGTCGCCAGGAGCAGCGCGGTCAGTACTCCGATCCCGGTCAGCATCCAGACGCTGAAGAGCCACCCCCAGGCATACGACGACGACCGGTCCGCACCCGTCGACCACGACATCAGTCACGCCCCCTCCCAACCCCCAGAGCGTGCTCCCTCCAGCACCCTCGTCACCTCACCCAAGGGGGATGACCCGGGCACCAATTTCACCGGGATCCGGCCGCCGCCGACCGCCTTGTCCACAGGTGCGGCGGCTCGGTTGGATGGGGACCCCGCCGGGGTGGCATGGTTGGCGGCGGCCGGGTGGTTCCGCCGGTCCGGGTCCAGGTGAGAGGGGGCTGCTGGTGCCGGACGTCTTCGCCGGGCGGTTCGAACTCGTCGACCCGGCGGGTTCTGGTGGGACCGGTACCGTCTGGCGCGCCTGGGACCGTCGGCTGCAGCGGTTCTGCGCCGCGAAGGTGCTGCGGCAGCGGCATGCCGGGGCGCTGGTCCGGTTCGTCCGCGAGCAAGGGCTCCGGCTGGATCATCCGCACGTGCTCAGCCCGTACAGCTGGGCCGCCGAGGACGATCAGGCGCTGCTCGCGATGGACCTGGTCGGCGGCGGTTCGGTCAGCACCCTGATCGCCGACTTCGGCCCGCTGCCCGAGCGGTACGCGGCCGAACTCCTCCGCCAACTGCTCGAAGGCCTCGACCACGTCCACGAAGCCGGGCTCGTCCACCGCGACGTGAAACCGGCGAACCTGCTCCTGGAAGCCACCGGTACCGGCCACCCGGTCCTGCGGCTGAGCGACTTCGGGATCGCGCTCTCCCTCGGCGAACCCCGCCTCACCCAGCAGGGCGCCGTCGTCGGCACCCCCGGGTACCTGGCTCCCGAGGCCCTCGCGGACGAACCGCCGTCGCCCGCCCAGGACCTGTACGCCGTCGGCGTCACCGGCTGGCAGCTCCTCACCGGCGCCGAACCGCCCGTCGGCGGCGCGATCGAGCTCCCGCAGGACGAATCAAGCGTTCTCTGGAAGGTCGTCGAAGGCCTCCTGCATCCCGACCCGCTGCAGCGCACGCCGTCGGCCGCGGACGCACTGTCGGCTCTCGGGCCGACTCTCGAAGTCGCCTTGCAGATCCCGGCGGCCACGGCGGACGGCGAGCTCATCGAGGTCTTCAACCACCTCCCGCCGCTCCCGCCGCGCTACCGTTTCCGCACCGAGCCCACTCCCCAGCCAGAACCGCACCCGGCCCGACATCCCGAGCCGTCGCCAGAACCGCAGCCCGAGCCGCAGGCCCAACCGTCGCGCGAGCCGTCGCCCGGGCCGCATGCCGAACCGCAGGCCGTACCGTCGCCCGAGCCGCAGCCTGAGCCGTCGCTACCGGTGACGGGGCCGACTCCCGAGAACGCCCCTACCATCACCATGCCTCTCCCCGCCGACTCCCCAACTGGCGATCCAGCAGTCGGCACCTCAGGGGATCAGCGCGGTCGTCGGCGGCGGGTCCTGCTGGCCGGTGGTGGACTGGTCACCTTGGCGGCCGGCGTGGCCGCGGTCCTGCTGTTGCTCGACGGGATCGGCAACACTCCCGGGAACACCCCACCACCCACCAGTACGCCCAGCCCTTCGGTCACTCCGACAGTCGACAACCCTGCACGCACGGAGACGCCGGCGCCGAACGCAGAGGTGACGGCGGGGCAGTCCTGTGGATGGCAGGAGGCGGGCGAGGTCGAAACGGCCGCTGACGGCACCCAGGTCGAGTGCCGCCAGCAAGGGTCGTCGTACCGGTGGATCAAGGTCGCCTAGCGCCCCGCGTCGGAAGTTCTGTTGGCGCTACCGGCGCGGGGCTGAGATCCAGCCGCCGTTATCGCTGGTTGGGCCAGCCCTGCATCGGGTTGCCCGGGTAGGTGGGCGGTGTCGGAGGCTTACGGCGGCGGACGACGACGGCCGTGACGGTGACCGCGATCGCCAGCAGCAGGACCACGCCGGCGCCCGCGAGGATCCAGGGCAGCATCGAGGACTCGTCCGAAGTCGGTCGCGCGTCGTCGTCGTTCCCGATCGGCCCACCGGCTTCGGTGGTCGAACCGCTCGGCGTCGGCTCCGAGGCGCTCGGTTCCGGGGTCGGCGAGGCGGCCGGGGTCTCGTCCGCCGAGCCGCCGTACTCCGGACCGGCCACCTTGTCGCCCGCGACCGCGACGTCGACGGTGACCGGGACTCCGCCAGGCGGGGTGTCACCGGAGGCCACGCCGAGCTTGACGACGATGTAGTACCAGCCGTCGACGCTCGCCTTGCGGAGCGACGAGTCGTTCGCGTTCCGGTTGAGGTACACGGCCCGCGGGGTCGCGATCGGCTTGCCGTTGCTCGGCAGGACCTTGGTGGACCCGGTGTACGCGGTGGTGTCGAAGCGGATCTCGTTGCGGATCGGGCTGAAGAGGCCGGTCCGGATGTTCGTGGTCGCCCCGTCCGGCCGACCGGCGAAGGTGACCCGGTACGCCAGGCCCTGGCCCCAGTCCAGCTTCACGCGGTAGAAGAGCTCTTCGCCGTAGTAGATGGTCTCGCCGTACCGGCCGGGTCCGCTCAACGTGGTCGCCTCGTTGAAGGAGCCGCCACCGCGAACCCCGCGCACCGCACCCGCGGGCGGCTGGGCGAACTCGACCAGGCTCGTCTGCGCCGGCTCCCCCTGGCTCCCGGTCACCGGCGGCTCGATCCGGAGCAGCAGCTCGACCGGCACCCGGTCCGCACCTCCGCCACGGGCGTCGCGGGTCACACGGAACACGTACTTGCCGGGGACGCTGCAGCCCTTCGGTTTGGACGAGCCGGCGACCGTACCGTTCCAGCTCAGCATCGTGGTCAGGGAGCCGCCGTCCTTGGCTCGGGTGTTCAGCTCGCGCTCGGACTGGTAGCAGTCGGCGCCGTTCGGTCCGGTGACCTTGATGTCGAGCACCTCGAGGTCGCGCGGGTTGCCCCGCGGAAAGACGGCCGTCGCTGCGAAGTACGCCGTGTCGCCCGCCTTCAGGTCGACGGCGTAGAAGCGCTCCTCGACCGGGTCGAGCGTGTCCAGGTACTGCCCCGGCGTCATCGTCGGGGCGGTGACCGGGTCCGCGGTCCCGGTGATCGGCTTGCCGGTGGGCTCGTAGTGACGCAACGCCCGCTCGGTGACCCGGCCCAGTACGCCGAGGAGGGAGTCCGCGTCGGTCGCGTCGTGGTACGTGCCGCCGGTGTTCTGCGCGATGCAGGCCAGCTGGGCTCGCGCGTTGGCGTCGACACGGAAGCCGATCGTGTGGACGTGCAGATCCACGCCCTGCTTGCTCAGCTCCTTCGCCACCTCGCACGGCTGCGGCGGAGCGCAGGTGTCCTCGCCGTCGGAGACGAGCACGATCGACCGCTGCCCTTCCTTCGGCAGCTGGGCCGCCGCGGTCCGCAGGGCTTGCCCGATGGGCGTGTAGCCGCTCGCCTTGGTGGCGCTCACGGCCCGCTTCAACGCGGCCTTGTCGACGGTCGTCACCGGACGGACCACGCGCACGTCGCGGCACCCCGCGGCCTTCTCCGCCCCGCTCGACCCGGTGCCCGCGCCGTAGATCGCCAGCCCGACCTGCGCCTGCGCGGGCAGCCCGTCGACCATCGACCCGACGGCGCGCTTGGCGGCGTCCATCCGGGTGCCCTTGCCGCCGACGTCCCGCGCGGTCATCGACCCGGACGAGTCCAGCACGACCATCACGGGCGACAACTCACCCTCGGCGGCCGCGCTCGGAGCATTCGCGAATGAGAACGCGCAGGCGAGCGCGGCCAGCGCTGCGAGGGCGGCAGTACGGCGTATCATGGCGTCTCCAGGCTTGACGGCTTGGACTTTCCGGTTCGGACAAGGAAAATCTAGCGTTTGCAGATGCAATTTGCAAACCGTAATCGCGAGAGAGGTGCAGTGACGGACCCGCACGCACGGAACCTCGAGCTCCAGGTGGAGTGGTACGGCGAGCCGCTGGGCGGCCGGTTCCGCCGGTTGCTCGCCGGCTTGCAGATCTCCCAGGCGCAGCTCGCGGGCATCCTCGGCCTCTCCGCGCCGATGCTCTCGCAACTGATGTCGGGCCAGCGAGCGAAAATCAGCAACCCGTCGGTGCTCTCCAGACTGTTCCAGCTGGAGGAGGCCGTCAGCGAGCCGACGTGGCCCGCCCTGTCCAAGGAGGAGCGCGAGCACCGCCTCGACCTCATCCGCGCCGCCCAGGTGTCCACGCTGACCGCCGCCCCGCCGTCGACGGGCACGCCCGAGCAGACGACGGCCGGCGCGACAGACCCGGTCGAGATCGTCCAGTCCCTCCTCCGCAACGTCGCCTCGGCCTCCGAGCTGGAAGGCGCCGCCAAACTGCTCGACGACCAGTACCCGGACCTCGCCGAAGCCCTCCGCATCCTCGGCGCAGGGCGTACCCAGGAAGCCCGCACGTACTACACCCGCGTCACCCGCCACGGCTGATTGCCTAGCGCAACCTCACGGGGTACCAAGGCGTACGGTTTTGACAAACCCACTGACGGACGGTCTGTCCACTCACCCGACAATGAGGAAGGTGATCACCACCCTCACCTGCGAGGCCGTCCGCTGGGTAGCCGACGACCCGTTCCCCGGGCTGGTCGAAGTGACCTTCACTGAGGCGACCTGACAGGAAGCTTGTTCGCTCAAATTCTGGCGGCGATGAACGGTCGTCCCTGGATACTGGCGGCATGACGCTTCGTGCCCACAATCCGGCCTCGGTGTTTCCGCCCTATCGCAACTACGCCCACGCCGTCGAGGTACCTGCCGGGGCTCGCACGCTCCACATCAGCGGGCTCAACGGCTTCGACGAGACCGGCCAGATCATGCCCGCGACCTTCGAGGAGCAGATCACCAACGTCTGGCGGCACCTGGGCAACGTGCTGACCGACGCGGGCATGGACTACACCGATCTCGTCTCGTTGCGCTTCTTCCTGACCGCGGCAGATCTCGACCCGGCGAACGTCGACGCGATCGCCGAACACCTGGGCGATCACCTCGCCGCCCGAACCGTGGTGGTACAGCAACTTCTCGACCCCGCCTGGCTGGTAGAAGTCGAGGCAATCGCCGCGAAGGTCGACTGACGGCACCGCGGCTCAACAGACAGGGACAGACCGTGAGGACGAATATCTCATCCGGCTACGCCTACGAGGAGACGTACGGCTATTCCCGCGCTGTCCGCGTCGGCGATCAGATCTTCGTCTCGGGCACCACAGCCCGCGCACCCCACCTCGACGGCGACGCTTACGAACAAGCCCAAGCAGCTCTGGCGACTGTGGCTGATGCCTTGGCCCAGGCGGGCGCATCTCTGGAACACGTGGTGCGCACGGTCGTCTACGTGCGCGACATGGCGGACGCCGACCTGGTCGCCCGAGCCCACTCGGAAAGCTTCGGAGACGTCCGCCCGGCCAGCACCATCGTCCAGGTCTCCGCACTGACGCCCGCCACAGCGAAGGTCGAGATCGAAGTGACAGCCATCCTCTCCGATTAGCTCGGCACAGCTGAAGTGCTGAAGGTTCGCAGGCTTAGGCGTTCTGGTGCTTGAGCCATTCCTCTGAGGACACGCGTTTGCCGTCAACAGTTGGGTGCAGGCGTTCCCAGGCAGCCCGTAGCCGAGTACTGCCTTGGCACTCGCCACTCGGAAGCCTCCCGCGTGGATGTCGAACACGTCTGACGGCCACTCGTGCCGATTGACCCCCCAGAAGTTGGTGAACGGGTGGGCTTCCCGGGATTCCACGAGGAAGAGTTCGACCATGATGCCGTCGATCTCGAATGCTCGCTTGTGCGGGAATCGTTTGGCCGCGATCTCGTCCACGTCGCCGGTTGCGAAGTACGTGTCCACGGCATCGAACGTCTCCGCCGGATACAGCAGGTCGATGTCGCGGTGCGGTCGGGGCGTGGTCAGTCCGAGTACTTCCGCGGCCCAACCACCGAAAAGCCACGTCCTCAGGCCGGCCAGCTCCAGCCGAGTGACGACATGCCTAACGAAGTCGAGGTCATTGGTCCCAACCATGGTGCGAACCGTAGGCGATAGCCGCCCGGCTTGGGGACGAGCATTCAACTGAACGGATATCGGCGTCCCGTGCCCTCCTGATCGCACGTCATGACGGCATCGACGCCGCATCTTCCCCGTCCGTCTGACAGCCGCCGAACTCGCCTCACAGCAGTCCCTTGGTTTCATCGGCCGGGAATCTCGTGGTGTGACAGCGAAATGGCAGTGGTGGTGGCAGAGGTTTGGCAGAGGCGGCTCCTAGGTTGCTTGGTGACCGATTACAGGAGGGACGCAGATGCGTAAGAGTGTTGGTGCGGCGGCGATGGCTGCGGCGGCGATGGGTTCGTTGGTGTTCAGTGCTGGGCCGTCTGCCGCACAGACCACAGGTGTCGACCGTGTCGGCGAATACCTGGCGTCGACGTTGCCGGCCGGGCCGCCGGAGGCTCGTGCGGTCACGGCCAACGGCGACGTGAAGTGCACGCGGAGCGATGTCAGCAACTCGTGGGTCACCTGGTGCAACCGGAAACCGGTCGATGGTGACGACGGGGGTGTCAGCGGCTTCGCGAACGTCCACAACACGCGGGTCAGCGGGTACGCCGACCTCGAGTTCACAGCTCTCGGCGAGAAGATCAACCTCCGGGCCAGCTCAGGGCTGGTGACCCATTTCGGCGTGTACGTCTGGCGCGGGTCGAAGTGGCAGACCGTCTTCAGGCACACCGAGTACGACGGGCACATCAGCAAGAAACTCGAACGGGACTGCCCCGAGTTCAGTTGACTCGTGGGGTGTGGTGGTTCAGGCCGCGAGTACGACCGGTTGAAGTGTCTCAAACTCGATGGGTGTGAGTTTGCCGAGGCCGCGTTGGCGGCGTCGGCGGTGGTAGGTGGTCTCGATCCAGGACACGATCGCCAGACGCAGTTCGTGTCTGGTGGTCCAGCGTCGTCGGTCCAGAACATTCTTCTGCAGCAGGGCGAAGAATGACTCCATCGCGGCGTTGTCGCCGCAAGCTCCGACGCGGCCCATTGATCCGCGCAGCTGGTAGGCCTTCAAGACCCGGACGAATTTCGTGGACCGGAACTGGCTGCCGCGATCCGAGTGCACGATCAGATTGGCAGTTGGTGCCCGCAAGGCGATCGCGTTCCGCAGCGCTGACACCGCCAGGGACGCCTTCATTCGTGACCCGATCGAGTAACCGACGATCCGGTTGGAGTAGACGTCCTTGATCGCGCAGAGGTAGAGCTTGCCCTCAGCTGTGGCGTGTTCGGTGATGTCGGTCAGCCAGATCAGGTTCGGTCCGGCCGCGCTGAACCCGCGTTTCACCAGGTCGTCGTGCACCGGTGGGCCGGCCTTGCGGGTCAGGCCGCGTTTCTTGGCGTGGATCGACCAGATCCGCTCCTGCGAGCACAACCTGGCGACCCGGTTCTCACCCGCGGCGACTCCGGCGTCGGCGAGCTCGTCGGCGATCAACCGGTACCCGAACGTCGGGTCATCGGCGTGAATGTCGATGGCGACGTTGATCAGGTGCGCATCGTCGAAATCTCTTTGCGTGACAGGATTCTTGCGCCACTTGTAGAAGGCTTGGGTGGTGAAGCCGAGTACCCGGCAGGTCACCGCGACAGGGATCGCGTCGGCGGCGAGGTCAAGGACCAGCGGGTACATCATTTTGGGTTGACGTCGCGGGCGAAGTAGGCCGCGGCGCGCCGCAAGATCTCGTTCTCCTGCTCCAACTGCCGGTTGCGCTTCTTCACCTCGCGCAGCTCAGCCGACTCCTCCCGAGTGGCGCCCGACTGGTGACCGTCCTCGATATCGGCCAGCTTCAGCCAGCGCTGCAGACACGACACGGAAATCCCGAAGTCCTTCGCGACCTGCGCGATCGGCGCCTCACCCTTGCGGGCAACCGCGACCACATCACGACGGAACTCCAACGGAAACGCTTTCGGCACGACAGACATCCTTCCAGCAAGGACCCAAGTCCTCACAGATCAGGAGTCAACCGAACCCGGGGCAGTCCCAACTCAGCATCCCCGACGGCACACCGGTCTACGTCGGCGTTTGCACCGACTACGGGGACCAGTGCGCGGGCCTGGGAACGCTGAAGGCCTGACCCGGGCGCCCTTGCGACTGACCGCTCCCAGTCGCAGGGCATTCGCAGACCTTCAATGGCCGCCTCTCAGCTCCTTGCGTAGCTGGGCGCAGGTGGTCTCGTAGCGGGTGATCGAGCCATCGGGATTCTGCTGGTCCCAGGCTTCGAGTTGCTCGCCGTACGCGACGTAGCCCAGGCGCTCGTACAGGGCCTGGGCTCGGGGGTTGCTCAGTTCGACCGAGATCTCGGCGCGGTCCAGGCCGCGGGCCAGGATCCGTTGCTCAGCAGCCCCGATGAGTACCGTCCCGATCCCGCAGGACTGCAAGGCCGGGTGCACGGCCAACTGCCACAGCGAACCCGCACCGGGATGCGGCACGTAGTCGACACCGCCGATCGCAACGGGCAGGTCGGTCTTGGTGCAGACGGCGAGATAGTCGACCTCCCCGTCACGTGCTCGGTCGAGTTGCCTGGCTACCTGCTTCAGATGCAGGTCACTGCCGGCGAAGCCACACGCGGCCAGGTCCGCGTCGGTCAGATCTCTCACGGCCAGATCGAGTACGACTTCGGTCATCCTCATCACCTCCTCGCGCAGTCTTCTGTGGAAATCCCCAAGGTGACAACGGGTTTCCCGACCTCAGACAGCTCGAACTTCGGCGAGACGCTTGACCGAGTACTCGTCGTCCCAGCACACGGCGGCTTCCCAGGCAGCCGACGCTTGAACGGCGACGTCGTACGCGCGATCCTCAAGTCCGGCGGCGTTGTCCGGCAACACCAGGTCGAGGTCGGGCACGTCGACATGCGCCTCGTCCCAGTCGATGAGCGCAACGTGATCCGCAGACATGCGGACGTTGCCGGGGTTGGGATCGCCATGGACGACGGAGGTCTCACGTCCGGTGAGCCGCGCCCACGCTGCACGGCATCGGACAACACCCTCGGGCGGCATCGCGCCGAGGTCGACCTTTGTCCCGGTCTCGGCGTGCAGCAGATCGGTCGACGATCGCCAGCCCGGACGCTGCGGCCAGCCCTGCGTCAACCGATGCAGCTCGCGCAACGTACCGGCCACCCGCCGCCAGTCGTCCTGCGTCTCGGGTGGCCCACCCTCCACGTACGTCATCACCACGAGGCCATCGGCGAACAGCCGGCCGTCCGCGGTCGGGATAGGTACCGGAACGGTCAGACCTTCACGGTCGAGGTGTTGGAGGAGCTCGGTCTCCCACGCGAGGTCGGCATCGCTCCTGGAGCCGAGCCGACCAACCGCCAACTGTCCATTGACGCCCAAGCTCCACACGTCATTGGCGACACCGCCGGCGAGCCGTTCGACACGAACGACGTCCTCACCCCACTGCCCGAGCACTTCCCAACCCACCGACCAGATCCTACGGGCTTCCGAGCTTGGCCGGCGCTGGTGTGGCAGGGGTCGGGAGGTAGCGGGTCGTGGTGAGAGCCGCAGCCGCCAGGGCGCAGGCGGAAGCCGCAGTGAGGATGAGGAGTGTGTAGCCGTGGGCGGTTGCCACGGCGGCGGCGATGGTGGTTGGGGTGCCGAGGATTCCGGCGATGGTGGCGTATCCGCGATCGCCGTACCGGTCGAGGATGATGGCGGGTTTCGCCAGCGAGGCGACTCCGAAACCTAGGCCGAAGGCGATCAGGCAGCCTGCAGCTCCGGCGATGCTGTGGCCGGCGGCGGGTAGGAGCGCCAGAGCCGCGCCTTGCAGAAGAACGATGCCTGCGGTGATCGAGGTCATGGGCAACCATCGGCGCAGGATCGTGACAGTGACGCGGCCGGTGACTGACAGGAGACCGAGGAGGCCGGTCAGGGTTGCGGCGGTTGTCGGGCTGTGGCCGAGCCGGGTCAGGTACGTGACGAGGTGGACGCCGATGACGGCCAGGGCCGAGCTGTGCAGAACGAACGCGACCGCGAGCATCCAGAAGCCGGCATCGCGCAGCACCCGGCTGGGTCGACCTGCGTTGCGGTGTACCTGTGACCGTGCTGGTGCCGGCGCGGTCGAGCGCAGTACGAGGGCGTGCAGCGGGATGGTGACGACGGCGAGCACGGCCGCGAGTACGACGAGGGTTTGCCGCCAGCCGTAGGCGTGGATGAGGTGGCCGGTGAGCGGGATGAAGATCGAGCTGGCGAAACCGGCGACCAGCGTCACGCTGAGCAGAGCTGTTGTCCGGTGTTCCGGTGCGGTGACGGCGACGACGACCGCGAAGGCCGACGGATACAGCACCATCGCCGACGCGACGCCGAGGACGACGAACACGCCGTACAGCTGACCCGGCGACTGCACCCGCGACCATGCCAAGACCGATCCCGCGGCGATGATCGCACCGACCGTCATCAGCGCGTGACCGCCGCGGCGGTCGAGCCAGCGTCCGACCGGGATGCCGAGGACGGCGCTGATCAGCGACGCTGCCGTGAGCGCTCCGGTCGCGAGTGTCGCGGAGACGCCGAGCTCGGTCCGGATGGGCTCGAGCAGGGCGCTGAAGGCGTAGTACAGCGTGCCGTAGCTGACCGTCGTGGTGATCGCGAGCGCCGCGACGACGTCTCGACGGACACCTCCGCGACCGGTGGTGACGCGGCCGGTCGCGGAGGTTGCCAAAGGCATCAGCCGCAGCAGCCGGAAGACTTGTCCTCGACGACGGTCAGCAGTCCGCCGCTGATACCGGTGGCCAGTCCGCGGCCTGCCGGTGCGGAGACCTCAACCGCCTGGGGGCCCGGGCCGCAGCAACCGCCGGCCGTGTCGGCGGTGTCTCCATAAGCGAGGTTGGACGAACACACACCGGTCTCCGGGAGATCGAGCTGGACGTCCCGTGCGGCTTCCCAGTCCCCGGCCAATGCGGCGACGACAGACCTGGCCTGCTCGTAGCCGGTCGCGAGCAGGAACGTCGGCGCACGACCGTAGGACTTGGCGCCCACCGCGTAGTACCCGGGCTCGGGATGCGCCAGCTCGTCGACGCCGTGCGGCGGAACCGTGCCGCACGAGTGCTTGTTCGGGTCGATCAGCGGTGCCAGCGCGCGAGTGGAGCCCAGGATCGGGTCCAGGTCCAGGCGCAGCTCGGACACCATGCCGTGATCGGGCCGGAAGCCGGTTGAGTTGACGACGGTATCCGCGACCACCTCCCGCTCGCCGGACACGAGCCGCACCCGGCTGTCCGCGGCGCGCGCGATGGCCTCGATCCGGAACGAGCTGACCAGCTCGACACGGCCGGACTGTACGAGCTTCTTGAGCCGGGAGCCGAGTGCACCCCGGGCGGGCAGTTCGTCAGCCTCGCCACCGCCGTACGTGCGCGCCTGGTCGGTGCCTCGCACAACCCACACAACCTCGGTCCCCGGTACCTCCTTGGCGAGCTGACCAAGGTCGAGCAGCGTCGTCGCGGCCGAGTGCCCCGCGCCGACGACCGCCGTACGACGCCCCGCGTAGCGATCCCGGTCGGCGCCGAGGACGTCGGGCAGCGCGTGCGCAACGCCTTCGACGGTCTCGACCTCGCCGCGGGCCGGGATGCCCGAACCGCCGAGGACGTTCGGCTCACGCCAGGTACCGGCCGCGTCGATGACGGCCGACGCCAGCAGCTCGGTCCCGTCAGCGAGCCGGATCAGGAAGGGCGCGGCCTCGCGGCCGGTGGTGCGGATACGGTCGAAGCCGACCCGCGTCACGGCGACCACGGGCGCGTCGTAGCGGATCCGGCCGTCCAGCTCCGGCGTCTTCGTCAGCGGCGCGAGGTAGGAGTCGATGAGGTCGCCGCCGGTCGGGAGCTTGCCCAGGTCGGGTTCGGTCCAGCCGGAGCGTTCGAGCAGTCGGCGAGCCGCGGAGTCGATGTCGTAGCGCCACGGGCTGAACAGCTTCACGTGCCGCCATTCCTCGATCGCCGCCGCGACACTCGGACCGGACTCCAGGACGGTGAACTCCACGCCACGCTCCGCGAGGTGCGCGGCGGCCGCAAGACCGACCGGCCCCGCACCGATGACGACGACCGGCGCCCCTGTCTGCTCGCTCACGATGCCAACTCCCTATCTTGAAGATCATCGAAACAACAGTCAGCTTGCCTCGTGATTCGACAACAGTCAAGATAGACACATGTCAAAACAGGAGATCGTGTTGACGCCCGTCCCGGGCGCGGGCTGCTGCGCGCCGATCTCTGACACCGCCCTCGACCCAGCGGGGGCCGCCGAGGGCGCGGTCGTGTTCAAGGCGCTCGCCGATCCGATCCGGCTTCGGTTGTTCTCGATCATCACCTCGGCCGGTGACGAGGTCTGCGTCTGTGATCTGACGCCTCAGTTCGACGTGAGCGGGCCGACGATCTCGCATCATCTGAAGGTGCTGCGGGAGGCTGGCCTGGTCGACTGCGAGCGGCGCGGCACCTGGGTCTACTACTGGCCGGTGCCCGAGCGGCTGCAGTGGATCGCCGGCCTCCTGGCCGTACCGGAGACCACCTCGGCACATTGAGCACCGAAACCAGCGCAGGAGCGTCCTCGTGAGCAAGCCCACCGTCCTGTTCGTCTGCGTCCACAACGCCGGACGCTCCCAGATGGCCGCCGGATGGCTCCGGTCCCTGGCCGGTGACGACGTCGACGTACTGTCGGCAGGCTCCGAACCCGGAGGCCGGATCAACCCCGTCGCCGTCGAAGCCATGCGAGAGGTCGGCATCGACATCACCGCGAACACACCACGGCTGCTGTCGCCCGCGGACGTGCAGGCCAGTGACGTCGTCATCACCATGGGATGCGGCGACGCCTGTCCCTTCTTCCCCGGCAAGCGCTACGAAGACTGGAAGCTCACCGACCCGGCCGGCCAACCGATCGAGGTCGTCCGCCAGGTCCGCGACGAGATCCGTGCCCACATCGAGAAGCTGGTCGACGAACTGCGAGCCGACCAGGACCGGCTCCAGCTTTGATGTCCTGGGAGGTTGATCAGGCTCGAGCCTGTCGGATGTCCATGCTCTACTGCACGAATGCACAAGGTCGTTCTTGGCGCGCTGGTTCGCAGGGATCGAGTTCTCCTCGTCCATCGGAGCCCGAACAAGCGCGCGTATCCCAACGTGTGGGACCTGCCCGGGGGAATCATCGAGACCGGCGAGTCAGAACTGGGCGCACTCACGCGGGAACTGCACGAGGAACTCGGCGTAGAGATCGCGACGGACTCGGCCTCTCACCTGTGTCGGCTGACCGCAAGACCTGCCGAAGAGCCGGTACTCCTCAGCGCCTGGCTCGTCCGTGACTGGCAGGGAACACCGGCGAACGTCGCCCCCGAGGAACACGACGACATCGGATGGTTCGGCCTCGACGAGATGCCGCCCCTCGCTCACCTACCCGTACACACGGCCCTGGTGGAAAAGACCAGGTCATCCACCTGACGGATCCGGTCTTCCGCTGGTGGCGAGCGTGTCGGTTGCGCCGCCGGGCGGCCAGCTCGCCGTGCTAATCTCAACGTCGCAGGCGCGGGTTCAACCCCGGTCGTAGGGCGCAGCGGCACAGCAGCCGAAAGGGCAAGGCCCACCTACTTCAGGACCGAAGAGGGAGCGCCATGCCCAAGCTCGAAACCTACAAGAAGCAGGCGAAACTGCTCGTTCGCTGGCACCGCGAAGGAAACTTCTCGATCGGTGGTCGCATCCGACAGCTCGCGCGCTATCGCACGCTGTCCGACCGCGAAGCACTCGCGCTGAAGTTTCCCCTCACCGAAGCCCAAGTGATCATCGCCCTCGAAGCGGGCTGCGCCAGCTGGGCCGAACTCAAGGCGAGCACGGAAGCGGCCCCGCCCACCGACGAGCAGCCGGAGACTCGGAACACGGCGGCCGCGAGCGCCAAACCGGTGCTGTACGTCGCCGACGTCGAGGCCTCCGCCACGTTCTATCGGGACCAGCTCGGCTTCCGGATCGACTTCTTGCACGGCAACCCGCCGTTCTACGGGTCGGTGTCGCGCGGCGGCGCGACCTTGCACCTGAAGTTCGTCCACGAGCCGGTGTTCGCGGCCGGTGCCGCAGAACGAGAAGGGCTCATCATGGCGTTCGTCGATACGCCGAACGTCCGCGAGATCTACCGGGAGTATCTGGCCGCCGACGCCGAGATCGTGCAGAAGCTGACCAAACAAGCGTGGGGCGGCACCGACTTCATCGTGCGCGACCCGGACGGCAACGCGATCGCGTTCGTCGGCTGAGTCCCGACGCGGGCCGAGGCATGCCGGCCGACCTCCTTGTTCGGGCCTCTGGACAGAAAAAAGCCCAGGTCAGAGAGTCTCTGCCTGGGCCTTCGATCTGCGCGCTCGGAGGGATTCGAACCCCCAACCTTCTGATCCGTAGTCAGATGCTCTATCCGTTGAGCTACGAGCGCTGGACAACGTCGAGTAACGATACATGGAGACGGGCTGGGGGTGTTAATCGGCTGCCCGAGGGCGACTCGCGGGGATCTGGTCGGGGGTCGGCGGGAGGGTCTGGGGCTAGATTCCGGGCATGGATATCGGGGCCCTGCTCGGTGGGCGGGACATGGGGGACGTGTCGAAGGCTGTCGGGTTCGTGGTGGAGAACTCGGACGACTTCGAGAAGGTGCTCAAGCTGGTGCGTGGGCTGCCGGACGACGCGGTCGGGTTCATCGGGCGGTTGCCCGAGTTGCTGAAGACGATCGGTGGTGGGTTGGCCGAGGCCGGGGATCAGGCGGCGAAGGCGGCTTCCGCGTTGGTCGGGGACGACGGCGAGGGCGGGGCCCGGCGGGCGCTGAGCGGGAGCGCGGACACGATGAACGCGGCCAAGGACCGGTTGAAGGACGCCGCCGGGATGCTGGCCGGGCTGGCCGGTGAGCTGGACAAGATCCCCGGCATCGGGGACGCGGCGGCGAAGCGGCTGAACGACGGGAGCGGGCAGATCGGCGGGGTCGCGACCGAGATCGAGAGCCTGGCCGGGAACCTGCAGGACCTGTCCGGGATCCTCGCGTCGGTCGGCGAGGCGCTGGCCGGCCTCGGCGGCAAGTTGTCCGAGTCCGGCGGCTCGGTCAAGACCCTCCTCGGCTGAGAACACCGACGCAGCGGAACTCAGTGCAATTAGTCCGGAACTCGGTGGAACCGGTGCGATCCGGTTCCACGTCTAAGACCGCATGCCGAGGCAGCGAACGTTGAGTGGTCAGGGAGAACCCAGCCATGGCTAAGGTCACGGGGGTGGCGCGTCGAGTGGTTCGGGGTACTGCGATCGCCTGCGGTGTTGCCGCGGTCGCCGGGGTGGGATTCGGGTTCGCGGCCGGGAAGCCGGTGAGCCCCGACGAGATCGCGGTGGCGCGGAAGCTGCCCGGGGACCTGTGCGAGCGGATCGGTGACATCTCCGCCTTGTTGCCCAAGGCCACGACCCCGGCCGCGCTGGTGCAGACCGGGAGTACCGAGGTGCACTGCCATGCCGAGGTCGCGGCGTCGCAGCAGACCACGTACACGTCCGGCACGCTCGACATCTACGTCACGCCGCACGCCGGCAAGCAGGGCGGGGCGAACCAGCCGCCGCTGCGCCCGGACACGATCGCGCGGCAGGCGTTCGACCGGGAGACCGGGCAGGCGTTGAAGGACCGCCCGTACCCGACGAAGGTCGACCGCTCCGGCCGGACCGGTGGCCAGGACTGGTCGATCTCGGTGGCCGTGGTCCGCGACGACCTCGTCGTCCGGGTCGAGTACTCGGCCCACCCGGTCACCAAGGAGAAGGCCGAGCAGGCCGCACTCGTAATCGCGGACCGCGCGATCTGGGAGGCGAAGTGACCAGCACCCCGGAGATCAACGGGTACCGGTTCGACCAGCGGCTGCTGGACCACCCGCTCGCGGAGATCTGGCGCGGCCGGTCGTTCACCGGGATGGAGGTCGTCGCCCTCGTACTGAGCGAGGCGGGCGCGGCCGATCCCGTGGTGCGCGAGCGGCTCGACCAGGCCAGCCGGGTCGCCGCGCTCGAGCCCGGCCGGCAGCAGACCCCACTCTGGGCGGCCAACCTGACGGCGGTCCGGCCGTACGCGATCACCCAGCTGGTACCGGGCGAGTCCGGCGCCGAGCGGTTGATCGATCCGCTCGACGGGTTGATCGGCAACGACACGGCCTCCGTCGACGCCGTCCGCGCCCAGCTCGCCCAGTACGGCGCCGCCCCCATCCCCGCCGAAGCCGTCCAGGCCACCGCCCAAGACGCACAACCCCTAGCCGATCCCACCCAAACCCATGCGCCCGCGACCGGCCCGGAGACCGATCTCGCGACCGGCGCGAGCGGTGGCAGCCTGGGCGCCGACGGGGCTGATGGGGGCGACGCGACGGATGAAGACGGGGAGCGGAAGCGGCCTTGGATGTATGTGGCTGCCGTTGCTGCTGTCTTGGTGGTCTTCAGTGTCACGTTCTCGGCCGGGGCGGCGATCGGGGCGGCGGTGAAGGACGACGGGCAGGCTCCGCAGAGTGCGCCGCCGGTCGCGGTCAGTCCGAGCCCGTTGCCGACGCCGATCCTGCTGCCCGGGATCCCGAAACCGTCCGGGATCACGTACGTCCCGCCGGCGGTCGGGTTCGAGGGGCTCACCGGGGTCTCGTACGAGAAGGGCGCGGACATCCAGGTGGTCGATGATCTCGGATTGCCGTTCAACTTCGGGTTCCCAGCGCCGCCGATCGCCGACGAGCGGATCGCGGCCGAGTCGTCCTCGATCATCTACCGCCGGGTGACGAACTCGGACCCCCGGAACGCGCGTCTCGACGTCCGGATCGCGGTGCACCCGTGCCGCGACCTGGCCGGCTGCCTCGCGGACCGGGCCGGGTTCGACCAGGCGTGGACCAAGGAGTACAAGGCGCCGCGGCCGACGGACGCCAAGGACGGGCGGACCTGGTTCACCCGGCAGCAGGGACCGCCGTACGCGCTGACGATGACGCACGCGTTCGCCCGCAACGGACAGTGGTGGCTCGTCGGGGTCGCCGCGACCGGGCTGCCCGGCGAGGAGCAGGCCGTCCAGCGGATCGTCAACGACATCTGGCGCCAGACCCCCTGACCGACCGCTCCGACGGCCGCCGGACCACAAGCACTCCGACCCCGGCCGTCGTGACTCGACCACCGGACGTCACCACCGGACGAAGTACCGGAAAACAGCTCTTCGGACCGCAGACCGGCCCGCGCGATCACCGCGCGTGGCCGGTCTTTTCGTGGGAAAGCGATTGTCGGACAAAATCTGTGACCCGCCTCACGCGGAACCGGTTCTCAGCACCCCATACGGTCGCTTATCGTTAGTACCACTTGCACACTGGTATACGTCCACTGGACACACTGGTCTGCGATGCACACACCGCCAGCCAGAGCTAGATCGAACCGTCGGAGACCCCGGCGGCCGGTGTCGTACCCCTCAACGCCGAGGGGCGCCGGCGCCGGGACCGATCGCGAGAGGGAAAGAGCCGCCGATGACGACCACCGCCAGCCCTGCCCAAGAAACCGCCCATCCCGGGGACGCCCTCAGCGTCGAGAGTCCCGCCGCCGACCTGAGCGCCGCCCCGACTGAGCACGCAGGCTTGCTGGCCTGGGTCGCCGAAGTCGCTGCCCTGACCCAGCCCGACCGGATCCACTGGGTCGACGGCTCCGACGCCGAGTACGCCCGGCTGACCGACGAGCTGATCGCCGCCGGCACCCTGGTCCGGCTGAACGACGAGAAGAAGCCGAACTCCTTCTGGGCCCGGACCGACCCGTCCGACGTCGCCCGGGTGGAACAGCGCACGTTCATCTGCTCGGTCGACGAGGCCGACGCCGGTCCGACCAACAACTGGATGGACCCGGGCCAGATGAAGGCGCTGATGACCGAGCTGTACCGCGGCTCGATGCGCGGCCGGACGATGTACGTGGTGCCGTTCTGCATGGGTCCGCTGACCGCCGAGAAGCCGATGTTCGGGGTCGAGATCACCGATTCGGCGTACGTCGTCGCCTCGATGCGGATCATGGCCCGCACCGGCGCCGAGGTGCTCACCAAGATGGCCACCGACGCTCCGTACGTGCCGTGTCTGCACTCGGTGGGCGCCCCGCTACAGCCGGGCCAGGCGGACGTGCCGTGGCCGTGCAACGAGGAGAAGTACATCGTCCAGTTCCCCGAGGAGCGGGCGATCTGGTCGTACGGCTCAGGCTACGGCGGCAACTCGCTGCTCGGCAAGAAGTGCTACTCGCTGCGGATCGCCAGCGCGATGGCCCGGGACGAGGGCTGGCTGGCCGAGCACATGCTGATCCTGAAGCTGATCTCGCCGGCGAAGAAGGTGCACTACGTCGCGGCCGCGTTCCCGAGCGCGTGCGGCAAGACCAACCTGGCGATGCTCGACCCGACCCTGGAGGGGTGGGAGGTCGAGACGCTCGGCGACGACATCGCCTGGATGCGGTTCGGCGCGGACGGCCGGCTGTACGCGGTGAACCCGGAGTTCGGCCTGTTCGGCGTCGCCCCGGGCACCGGCTGGAAGACGAACCCGAACGCGATGCGCACGATCGAGAAGGGCAACTCGGTCTTCACCAACGTCGCCCTGACCGACGACGGCGACGTCTGGTGGGAGGGGTACTCCGAGACCCCGCCGGACCACCTGACGGACTGGAAGGGCCGGGACTGGACGCCGGACTCGGGCGAGCTCTCCAGCCACCCGAACAGCCGGTTCTGCACTCCGATCAAGCAGTGCCCGATCATCGCCGACGAGTACGAGGACCCGAACGGCGTGCCGATCTCGGCGATCCTGTTCGGCGGCCGCCGGGCCACCACGGTGCCGCTGGTCACCGAGGCGCGGGACTGGGAGCACGGCGTGTTCATGGGCGCGACGCTGTCCTCGGAGACGACGGCCGCCGCGGTCGGCGAGGTCGGCGTGGTCCGGCGCGACCCGATGGCGATGCTGCCGTTCATCGGCTACAACGCGGGCGACTACCTGAACCACTGGATCACGGTCGGCAAGGACAACGACGCGGCCAAGCTGCCGAAGATCTTCTACGTGAACTGGTTCCGCAAGGACGAGGCCGGCAAGTTCGTCTGGCCGGGCTTCTCCGAGAACAGCCGGGTGCTCAAGTGGGTGATCGACCGGCTCGAGGGGGAGGCGGCCGCGGTCGAGACGCCGATCGGCCGGGTGCCGACCCCGGAGTCGCTGGACGTCAGCGGGCTGGACCTGACCCCGGAGGCGCTGCAGGTCGCGCTGCACGTGGACGCCGAGGAGTGGAAGGCCGAGATCCCGTTGATCGAGGAGTGGTTCGCCAAGCTCGGCGACAAGGTGCCCACCTCGCTGAAGGTCGAACTCGACCACTTGAAGGCTCGACTGGGCTGACGGTCGGGGGTAGGAGAAGAGGCGCCTCGGTCCTGGCGGGCCGAGGCGCCTCGCCCTGTCCGGACCGGCGATCAGGCCGTACTGCCGTGGTGCGCGGCGAGGATCGCGCGGACCGCGTCGCCGGGGACCGGGGCGAAGTCGCGGTACGCCTGCCCGACGGCCGAGAAGTGGTCCGGGATCCACGCGCAGACGACGTCGTCCACCTCCGCGGCCAGCCGCCGGCAAGTACGGGCACCACCGACCGGTACCGCGACCACCACGCGCGCCGGTCGTTCCCGGCGGACGGCCTGGATCGCGGCCCGCATCGTCGAACCGGTCGCGAGTCCGTCGTCCACGAGCACCACGGTCCGGCCCTGGATCGGCGCCGCGGCACGGCCCTCGCGGTACCGGGTCTCGCGGAGCCGGAGCTCGGCCTCCTCACGATGGCGGACCTCCTCGAACGCGGACTCGGAGACCCGGGCGAGCACCGACTCGTTCCGGATCACCTGGACCTCCGTCCCGGGCCCCGCGATCGCGCCCATCGCCAACTCGGGCTGCCCCGGCAGACCCAGCTTGCGCACGATCAGGACGTCGAGCTGCCCGCCCAGCGCGGCCGCGACCGGAGCGGCGACCGGTACGCCACCTCGGGCCAGTCCGAGGACCAGGACGTCATCGTCGTCGACCACCTTGGCCACGTGCTCCGCGAGCGCTCGTCCCGCGGCGGTCCGGTCGTGGTACGGCCTGCGCATCGCCGCTCACCTCCCCACCTCTGCCGTGGTTCCGGCATCGGGTCGATCAGCACCAGCTTCTCGCTTCCGGCGGCCGCGTGCAGCCGTAGCTTGGAAGCATGGTGGAAATCCCGGAGAGCGCGCGGGCGGTGCTCACGTCGAACGCGCTGGCGCACCTGGTCACGATCAACCCGGACGGCAGCCCGCAGGTCTCGGTGGTCTGGGTCGGGCTGGACGGCGACGAGATCGTCGCCGGCCACGTCCCCGAACACCGCAAGGTCAGGAACATCCGCCGCGACGGCCGGGTCGCGCTGTCGCTGGAGACCACGCACCGCAACGAGTTCGGCCTGGTCGAGTACCTGGTGGTGACCGGGACCGCGCGGATCACCGAGGGCGGCGCCGTCGAACTCCTGCGCGAGCTGGCCCACACCTACCTCGGGCCGGACGCGGAGTTCCTCCCGGGCGACGACTACCCACCCGGATTCGTCACACACATCACGGTCGACCGCCTCGGCGGGGTCGGGCCGTGGGTGTCCTGACGCTCAGAGACTGATCTGGTCGATCGGTACCCGGACGGTGCATTCGTGCCCGTCGTCGTCGGTGTACTGCACGAGGGCGAGCAAGCCTTCGGCAGTGTGCAGGCGGCCGATCAGCCACGCCGGGCGGCGGTGCCGGCCGACCACGGCCAGCACATGGGCCGGCAACGGGGCCTGCAGAATCGGACGGGGGTCGTTTCCAGGCGGCCGGACGAGGGAGTCCGTCATCGCCAATCACACCCTTTCGCGAGGGGACCAAGCGCAAACCTTCACCCGCTCCTCACCCGGTGACCCTGTGCCTTGTGGGCGGATCACCTCGGGCCATTCCACAACGTACCCACGTGGCGCGCGATCACCCGTGGTGCACAGCTTTATGTTGGTTCAATGAAGGTTGGCGTGATGCTTCCGGTCGGCGACAGCGACGGCGTGGCCGGGGCTCCCCCGAGCTGGGCCGACATCCGTACGTTCGCGCGGACGGCGGAGAGTACGGGACTCGACTCGGTCTGGCTGGCGGACCACTTCCTCTACCAGGCACCGGACGGCGCGCGGTACGGGACGCACGAGGCGTGGACCCTGCTCAGCGCGGTCGCCGCGGTGACGGACCGGGTCGAGCTCGGCACGATGGTGCTGTGCGCGACGTTCCGGGATCCCGGGCTGGTCGCGAAGATGGCGGCGGCGGCGGACCTGGTGTCCGACGGCCGGCTCGTCCTCGGGGTCGGCGCGGGCTGGCACGACCCGGAGTACGAGGCGTTCGGGCTGCCGACCGATCACCGGGTCGGCCGGTTCGCCGAGTGGCTGGAGATCGTCGCGCGGCTGGTCCGCGGTGAGACGGTGACGTTCGAGGGGAAGTACCACCAGGTCCGGGACGCCGCCCTGCTGCCGCCACCCGCTCGGCGGATCCCGCTGCTGGTCGCGAGCCGGCAACCGCGGATGCTGGACCTGACGGCGCAGTGGGCCGACGCCTGGAACACCGCCTGGTTCGGCGCGGTCGACGAGCGCGTCCAGAGCCGGTTGCGCGACCTCGGATCGGCGGTGAGCCGCAGTGGCCGGCCCGACGACGCGATCGCCCGGACGGTCGGGATCGTCGTCCGCGACCCGGACCAGCCGGCCGGCCCGGATGCGGAGCCGAACGCCCTGACCGGCAGCGTCGAGGATGTGGCGAGGGTCATCAAGGACTACGAGGCGCTCGGCGTCGACCACCTGATCGCGGTGCTCGAACCGATGACGCCGCGCTCGGTCGAACGCCTCGCCGAGGCCGGCCGGCTGGCCACCGGCGGCTAGGGCAACCCGCCCGGAAACGAACGAGCCGCTCGGGACCAGGCCCTGAGCGGCTCGAACTCAACTGCGGAGGCGGCGGGATTTGAACCCGCGAGAGGGGATCACCCTCAACCCGCTTAGCAGGCGGGCGCCATCGACCGGACTAGGCGACGCCTCCTCCGACGGTCCCCTGCGGGACACGACGACGGCCAAGACTATCCGGACAGACGCCCCGGCGGCAAAGCGGGGCCTGGGACGGCTTGGGAGTGTCGTCCTTTCGCTGTGTACCCTGGCCCGAATCGACGGGGATCGAAGCGTCAGGTCAACCGAGGAGGCCGTGCCGGCGTCTGAAGAAGTGGAGTACTGAGCCTTAACGGGCTCGAGGACGCAATCAGGGCCGCCAAAGTGCGGCCCTTGTCGCCGCCACGTCGTCGATCCAGGGAACGGAGCCCATGTCGCGGAGCACTCGCGCAGCCGGCCGGAGGTCTGCGCCCAGGGGCAGCCGGTCGAAGCACCGGGCGCACCGGGCTCGCTCCATGTCGAAGGCCATCGGTCTCACCCTGGTCAGCGCACTGATCCCCGGCTCCGGGTTCCTGATGGGCGGCCGGACCAAGCTCGGCGCCTTCGTGGTCACGCTCAGCGTCGGCCTGCTCGGTCTCGGCGCGTACATCGGCCTGACCAAGCGGGAGGCGGTGCTCGAGCTCGCGGTCGACCCGCGCCAGCTGCTGATCGCGACCGCCGGTGTCGTGGTGGTCGGCCTGCTCTGGATCTGGGTCGTCGTGCAGTCGCACAAGTTGCTCCGCCCGGTCAGCCTGACCGCGGTCGGCCGGTTCGCCGGCTCGGCGTTCGTCGGACTGCTCTGCTTCGCGATCGCCGTCCCGACCACCGTCGCCGCCCAGACCGTGATGGCGCAGCGCGACCTGGTCGGCAGCGTGTTCGCCTCCGAGGGCAGCTCCAAGTCGGCCACCCGGCCCAAGGTCGAGGACAAGAAGGACCCGTGGGCGAACACGCCGCGGCTGAACATCCTGCTGCTCGGCGCGGACGACGGCGCCGGCCGCGACGGCACCCGGACCGACACCGTGATGGTCGCCTCGATCGACACCAAGACCGGTGACACCAAGCTCGTCTCCCTGAGCCGGAACTGGATGCGGATGCCGTTCCCGGAGGACTCACCGCTGCACAAGTTCTACCCCGAGGGCTTCTGGGACCCGAGTCTCGGCAATGTCGAGCAGCCGGAGTTCTACCTGGACGCGATGTACCGGAACCTGCCGGCCGCGCATCCGCAGGCGCTCGGCGCGTCGGACAACGAGGGCGCCGACGTGCTCAAGGTCTCGGCCGGCGAGGCGCTCGGCCTGGACATCGACTACTACATGCAGGTGAACCTCAAGGGGTTCGAGTCGATCGTCGACGCGCTCGGCGGGATCAAGGTCAACATCAACTACAAGGTGCCGATCGGCGGCGACTACAAGGGCCCGGGCTCGGCCGACGACGTGCTGCCGAAGGACTACCTGCAGCCCGGCCCGGACCAGAAGCTGAACGGGCACGACGCGCTCTGGTTCGCCCGCGGCCGGTACGGCCTGAGCGACCCGTCCCGGCAGGAGCGGCAGCGCTGCACGATCCACGCGATGGTGAGCAGCGCGAACCCGGCCACCCTGGTGACCAAGTACAAGGAAATCGCCGCGGCCAGCAAGAAGCTGCTGCAGACCGACATCCCGCAGGAGATCCTGCCGGCGTTCATCGAGCTCGGGCTCAAGGTGAAGACCGCGAAGGTGTCCAACATCGACCTGGACAAGGACAAGAACTTCCCCTCCGGCAAGAACCCGGACTACGAGGCGATGCGCGAGATCGTCCAGAAGGCGATCGCGCCGAAGCCGGCCGCGTCGCCGACCACGACCGCCGGCGAGCCGTCGACCACGCCGTCCCGCAAGCCCACCACCAAGCCGACGGGCAAGCCGAAGCCCACCAAGCCCGGTGGTACCGAGGACCTGAGCGACGCCTGCGCGTACCACCCGGCGAACCCCTGACGGCAGGAAACGGCCACCACCGCCGACCAGCACCCGTGGAGCTTCGACAATGAAGCTGACGGACGACCTGGGGACGGACGGGATGCGGATCAGAAGTATCGCCACGAGTGCCCTTGCCCTTGTCCTGCTCGCCGGGTGCAGCTCGTCGGGCGAGGAACCGGCGGCCGCACCTCCGCCGAGTCCGGCCCCGACGACGCCGACTGTCCGGCCACCGCTGACGGTCCCGCAGTACCAGGCGCTGCTGGCCGGGATCGAGCAGCGGATCCGGCCGCTGCTGGTCCAGGCGATGGCGACGAAGACGCTGCCGGCGACCGATACCGCGCGGGTCCGGCTGGCTATCGCGCTGGAACGTGAGTACAAGGCGGCCGAGCCGGTCACCGCGCCACGGGGCCTGTCGTCGGAGCACCACAGCCTGCTGGCCGTCCTCGGGAGCTACCGCAATCTGCGGACCCTGTTCAGCACCGCGATGCTGGAGAAAAAGAACGGCTGCGGACTGCCGAAGCCGGTGGCCTCACTGCTGTACGAGGCCAAGCGCGACGTCTACTACTCGGTCGGCGGCAGCTCGCTGAAGGCGCTCACCGAGGACCTGGCCAAGGTGAAGATCAGCTTCGGCAAGACGATGATGCCGGCCGGGCCGGCGGATCCGCCGCGCCGCGACCGCCGGGGCGTGAACGGCAAGGTGCTGCAACGCTCCGGGCCACGCGGTTCCGGGGTCCTGCAGATCACCAACGACGACGACTCCGACGTCGTGATCGCCGCCGTCGCCGGTGACCCGAAACGGCCGCTCGCGTCGATCTACGTCCGCGGCGACTCCAAGGCCACGCTGTCCGGGATCCGCGGCACGTACTCGGTGTACGTGAAGTCCGGGTCGGACTGGGACTCCCGGCGCGGCCTCCTTCAACGAAAGCTGCTCGTACGAACGGTTTCAGCGGTTGTTCGACCAGCGCTCGAACTGGCGGATCAGCCTGGCCAAGACCGAGCTCGGGAACGCGATGACGAGTGAGGTGCCGGCCTTCTGAGATCCTGGGTCGATGCGTACGACGTACCGGATGCGGGCAGGGCGGTTCCTCGGGATCCTGGCCGCCGGGTTGATCCTGCTCGGGGTGGCCGCGATCCTGTGGGCCTTCGGGGTGCCCGCTGCGGTGGTGGCGGTGTTCCTGGTCCTCGGTGGGCTGGTCGCCCTGGCCGGGTTGTGGATCCTCGCCCGTCCCCCGGTTCTGCTCCGGCTGTCCGACGACCGGATCGAGGTCCGCGGGCTCCGGACCGAGTGGACCGACATCACCGAGGTCGGCCGGGCGGAGACGACCCACGGTGAGGCCGTCGTGCTGCGGACCAAGCAGGAGGACGGCTCGATCCTCGTCCCGCTGGGCTGGCTGGCTCCGGCGAAGGCGGGTCAGCTCGAGACCGAACTGCGGGACCGGCTGAACAAGGCCCACGGCTACACCATCTGGGACGGCACTGCCGGCGAGGACGGCGATCCCGCAGAATGACCGTGCCCTTCGTTCCGGTTCGTTCCTGAGGAGTCGCCGCGTGCTGTCGTTCGACCTGTCCGCCGAGGACCTGGCCGTCTACCCGGGCACGAACCCGCGACCGGCGGACTTCGACCAGTACTGGGACAAGGCGCTGGCCGAATTGGCCGCGATCCCGGCCGACGCCGAGTTCGCCGAGGCGACCGAGTTCCCGCTGCCGTTCGCGCGGGCCGAGCACCTGTACTTCACCGGCACCGGCGGCTACCGGGTGCACGCGAAGATGATCCGGCCGCACGAGCCGACCGGTCCGGCGGTGCTGATGTTCCACGGGTACGGCGGGGAGCAGCCGAAGTGGATCGACCTGCTCCCGTACGCCGCTCGCGGGTACACCGTGGCCGCGTTGGACGTGCGCGAGCAGGTCGGGTACCGCAGCGGGACCCAGCAGCCGAACTCGTTCGACCTGCACCACCACCTGGTCCACGGCCTCGACGGTGGCCCGGACGCGTTGCTCTACCGGCACGTGTTCCTCGACACCCGGCGGCTCGCCGACCTCGTCCGCGCCCTGCCCGAGGTGGACGCGGCCCGGGTCGCGACCACCGGCTGGAGCCAGGGCGGCGGCCTGAGCCTGGTCTGCGCCGCGCTCACCCCGGAGATCAGGTACGCCGCGAGTGTGTACCCGTTCCTCACCGACTACCGGCGCGCCTGGGACCTGAACCTGGATCGCGAGCCGTACAACGAGATCACCACCTGGTTCAGGAAGCGGGATCCCCGGCATCTGCGCCGGGACGAGGTGTTCACGACCCTCGGGTACATCGACCTCCAGCACCTGGCCCCGCGGATCCAGGCCGAGGTCACCCTCTTCGTCGGTCTCGAGGACCAGGTCTGCCCACCGTCCACCCAGTACGCGGTCTACAACAAACTCCGGTGCCGCAAGGAGATCCGCACCTATCCCGACTTCGGCCACGACGACCTCCCGGGCGCCATGGACGACATCTACCAACTCATCGGCGAGAAACTCTGACCGCGCTCACGATCCTCGGCACGGCCGCGCCTTATCCCCAACCGGACCGGCCCTGCTCGGGGTACCTGCTGAGGGGCGGCGGCGCATCGGTCTGGGTCGACGCGGGCCCGGGTTCGCTCGCCGAGTTGCTCCGGCACACGACGATGGCCGAGCTGGATGCGATCTGGATCTCCCACCTGCACCTCGACCACGTGGGCGATCTGCTCAACGCGTACTACGCCCTCGCTTATGGTCAGCTGCCGGCGCTGAGCCGACCCGTACCCGTGTACGCGCCGGCCGCGCTCGGTGCTCGGATCGCGGGGTTCTTCGAGCAACCCGATGCGGGCTTCGTCGGTGACGTACTCGAGCTCCGTCCGCTGCACGACGGGCACGTTCTCGAACTCGGTGGTCTCACGGTGACCAGCCGCTTGGTGGATCACGGGATCGAGGCGTACGGGCTCCGGGCGAGCGCCGACGGTCACACGCTCGCGTACTCCGGTGACTGCGCTCCCTGCTCGGCATTGGACGAGCTGGCGGACGGGGTGGATCTCCTGCTCTGCGAGGTGGACTCGGATACGCCGACCGAGGTGCACCACACGCCGGAGCAGGCAGGCGCGTTGGCGCGGCGTACCGGCGTCGGGCGGTTGGTGGTGACGCACGTCGGACCGTCGCTGGTGCCTTCGGTGGCGACCGCTCGGGCCGCCGAGGTTTTCGGCGGCCCGACGGTGTGCGCGGAGGTCGGCGAGACCCTCAGCCCCTGGTAGACCCGCAGCACCCGCCACCACCTGATCGCTTGGTGAGTGCTGCGCGTCCGCCTGGGTCAGTTGGCTTCCTTGCCCGCCCAGTAGTGCCAGGCGGGTGAGACCACCGGCGACCTGGTCAGGCCGTCCGGCCAAGTGGCCGGCAGATCGTGGCTGCGGGCGGCGTAGAGCACCACCTCGGCGGCGATGCGATCACCGCGGACCGCGACCCTGGCCGCTGTCTCCGCCCGCATGTCCGAGAGGTAGTGGATGGCCGGCAGGAACTCCGCGCTGAGCCGTGGACTGAGCCGGCCCACCGGTTCGTCGTCGAGCCGGATCTCCACCACGATCCGGTGCCGGTCCTGGTAGCCGTCGTCCTCCTCGACCGCGTGCAGGGTGCCGTACGCCCAGCACTCGCCCTCGGGCCGGAAGAACGGCGCCAGCACCTCCGGCCGGACGTTGCCGCCCGGGACCACGATGCCGCTGCCCGGCGGCAACAGGTGATGGCTGCCCGGTGGTGGCAGGTTCACCGGGACCAGCATGTGCGGCTGTCCCAGCGCGACCGCCACGCTGGCGTGGAACGCGATGCCCTGGTCCTCGGCATCGGCCCAGGCCGCCGGCTCCCACTCACTGACCCACAGATGGCACGGCACCTGCGGTTGCAGGCCTTGCGCCACCAGATCCGCCAGCACCGGGTGGTACCGGTGCGCGTCGTCCCTCGGCAGGTAGCCGACCACTTTGTCCTGCACCCGCACGGCGATGGAGCGCGGGTCGAAGCGGTTGTGCGGTTCCGGGACGAGATCCGCCACGGTGTCCAGGTCTGCGCCGCGCGCCGGGATCGGGTCCGGAAACAGGCTACGGATGGCCTGCTCGTGCTGGCTCTCGCGCACGACTTCCTGACCACACCACAGGGCGTCTCCCCACAGACTGAACGGAATCAGTTCCATACCTTGCCCCTCCAGTCCCCCGTGACCGGTTTACTCGGCTCATCCCGTCCAGGGCCCTGGCCGTTACACCGAGTGAGCGTATGAGAACTAGACTGCCCCACCGAAGGCCGTTTCACGCATGGATCGACGACCTGTTGCGGAACGGTGTCCGCTCGTCCGGACTCTGGACGCGTTTCGTCCTGTGGAGCGGGCTTTTCGGGAGAATCGTGCATTTGCACGGGAAGGAATGCCATGCAGGACAGAGATTCCGCGGTCGCGCCGATCGTCGACGCCGACGCCGTCGAGCACGCGGTCAAACGCCTCGACGGGGTCGCGGTGCGTACTCCCCTGCAACGCAACCTCCGGCTCTCGGAACGGACCGGTGCCGAGGTCTGGCTGAAGCGCGAGGATCTCCAGATCGGCCGCTCCTACAAGCTCCGCGGCGCCTACAACCTGATCGCCCAGCTCGACGACACCGCGAAGCAGGCCGGCGTGGTCTGCGCCTCCGCCGGGAACCACGGCCAAGGTCTCGCGTACTCGTGCCACGCCCTCGACGTCAAAGGCCGCGTCTTCGTCCCCCGTACGACGCCCCGGCAGAAGCGGGACCGCATCGCGGCACTCGGCGGCAGCCAGGTCGAGGTGATCGTCACCGGGGACACGTACGACGACGCCGCGGCCGCCGCTTCGGCCGAGTCGGCGACGACCGGCGCGACGATCGTGCCCGCCTTCGACGATCCCCGAACCGTCGCAGGACAAGGGACCGTGGCCGTCGAGCTCGTCGACCAGCTCGGCGCACCCCCCGACGTCCTGGTCGTACCGGTCGGTGGTGGCGGCCTGGTCGCGGGTGTCGCGACGTGGCTGGCCGAGCGGCATCCCGGGGTCCGCATCATCGGGGTGGAACCGGCCGGCGCGGCAAGTATGGCGGCGGCCCTGGCAGCCGGGGAGCCGGTGACCCTCGACCACCTGGACAGCTTCGTCGACGGCGCCGCGGTCCGCCGGGTCGGCGAGGTGACCTTGCCGCTGGTCGCCGCGGCCGGGGTCGAGCTGACCTCGGTACCGGAGGGCCTGGTCTGTTCGGAGATGCTCGCGCTCTACCAGACCGACGGCCTGATCGCGGAGCCCGCGGGGGCGCTGTCGCCTGCTGCGCTGGGCAACGGGGTCGCCGTGAAACCCGGTGAGACGGTGGTCTGCTTGTTGTCCGGCGGCAACAACGACGTCAGCCGGTACGGGGAAATCCTCGAACGCTCGTTGGTGCACGAAGGGCTCAAGCACTACTTCCTGGTGACGTTCCCCCAGGAGCCGGGCGCGTTGCGGCAGTTCCTCGACGAGGCGCTGGGGCCGGACGACGACATCACCCGGTTCGAGTACGTGAAGCGGAACAACCGTGAGACCGGCGTCGCCCTGGTCGGTATCGAGATCGGCCGCCCGGGAGACCTCACCGGCCTCCTCGACCGGATGACCGCAGCGCCCCTGGACATCGAACGGATCCAGCCCGATTCGGTCGAGTTCCGCTACCTGGTCTGAACCCCACCTGGGGACCGTGAACAAGGAATAGCCTGTTCAAGGTCCCCAGTTCCTGGTCACTGTCGACTACCTGCGCTTCGACGAGTGCCGGGGCCCGCGTTCGTCGAGCACCCGCTCCTGCGGCTGCGTGGTTTGTTGCCCTGGGCCCATAGGATCCGGTCCGCCCGCTTCGGCGGCCGTCGGGGAGCGCCTGATTTCGGATTCCTGCGCGCCGTCGGTGCCCCAGGTGTTCGCGTGGGGGTTGCCGCCGGTGGGCTGGTCCGGGTCGACGGTCTCGGCGTGGGTGCGGTGTTCGTCGGACTCGGCTCGGGCTTGGTCGGCGGCTTGCTGCCGCTCGGTGGCGCCGGCGGCGAGACGGCGAGCTTCGGCAGCCTTCTCGTCCGCTACTGCCTGGGCCTTGCGGGACCTGGCTTCGACCTCGTCGGCCGCGGCTTGCTGCTTGTCGGCCTGGGCCGCGGCCACGCGGGCCTGCTGTTCGTGTTCGTGGGCTTCCTGCCGGTCATGGTCGAGGCGCCGCTGCTTCGACTTCTTCGCCGTCGCGGCGATCAGCGCCAGCAGGATCGCCACGACCACCACGGCCAGGACGATCCACACCACTGTCATGCCGTCCATCGCTCCTCCTCGGCTCGATGTTCGGCGCCCCCGGTACCCGCCCGCCAACCAGCCAACCAGCGGCCGGCGCGCGGTGGTGCGGACACGCGCCGGCCGAAGACGGGGAGGTCGGACGAGGCGGGCTCAGACGAGGCCGCGGTGGGCGGCCCAGACGATCGCCTCGATGGCTGTGCCGACGCCGAGGCGGTCGCAGGTGGCGCGGACGCGGCGGCGGACCGTTCGTTCGGAAAGGTCGAGGCGTCGGGCTACCGCGTCCATCGGGAGGCCGGTGGCGAGGAGGCGGAGGAGTTGGAGGTCCTCGTGACTGATCTCGCGGTGCAGGACCAGCCGGGGCGGCGGGCTGAGGGTCTCGTTGTGCAGTGCGGTCATGCTGATCACCTGGTTCCGAACACCCGGGACTCGGCGGCGTCCCAGTCGGCCAATTTGCCCTGCGGTGCGTAGCGCCGTAGGGGATGGGTCGCGCGGACTAGTGCGCGCAGTGCGGTCAGGTCCGGCAGCGGCGCCCCCAGCGCGCGAGCCTGGACCAGGACGTTGCCAAGGGCCGACGCCTCGACCGGACCCGCGAGAACGGGCAGGCCGCACGCGTCGGCGGTGAGTTGGCAGAGCAGTTCGTTCTGCGAGCCGCCGCCGATCACGTGCACGACGTCGACCGCGCGGCCGGTCACCTCCTGCGCCTGCCGCACCGTCCGCCGGTACGCCAGCGCCAAGCTCTCCAGGACGCACCGGGCGACCGCACCTCGGGAGGCCGGCTTCGTCTGGTCCGTCCGGTCGCAGAACTCGTCGATCCGGGCCGGCATGTTGCCCGGGGCAAGGAACATGCTGTCGTCCGGGTCCACGAGGGCCCCGAACGCGGGCGCGGCGGCCGCCTCCTTGAGGACCTGGGTCAGCTCGTCGGTCGCCCACACCCGCAGGCATTCCTGCAGGATCCACAGGCCCATCACGTTCTTCAGGAACCTGGTCCGGCCGTCGACCCCACCCTCGTTGGTGAAGTTCGCCTGCCGCGCCTCGGCGGTCAGCACCGGCGCGGGCAGCTCCAGGCCGACCAGCGACCACGTCCCCGAGGAGATGTAGGCGAAGTTGTCGGTCTCGGTCGCCGGCACCGCCACCACCGAGGACGCCGTGTCGTGTGACCCGACCGCGATCACCGGAGTCGCCGGATCCAGCCCGGTCTCCTCGGCGACGGCGGGCAGGATCGGCCCGATCACGTCCCCCGGCTCGCGGATCGCCGGGAACACCTCGGGTGGTAGGCCGACGCGCCGGGCCAGGTCCTCGCTCCAACGGCGCGCGCGGACGTCGTACAGCTGGGTGGTGGAGGCGTTGGTCGCCTCGGCACCAGGGCGACCGGTGAGCCAGTAGCCGAGCAGGTCCGGGATCATCAGCAACGACTTCGCCTGGGCGAGCAACGGCTCCGCGACCACCTGGTACAGGGTGTTGAAGGGCAGTTGCTGGAGCCCGGTCACGGAGTACAGGTCCTCGGCCGGCACCGTGCGGAGTACGCGCTCCATCACTCCGTCGGTGCGGGCGTCCCGGTAGTGCACCGGATTCCCGAGCAGGCGGCCTTCGCCGTCGAGCAGGCCGTAGTCGACCGCCCACGAGTCGATGCCGATGCCGTCGACCGCACCGATCGACCGCAGCCCGGCCAGGGTCTCGCGGTACAGGCCGAGCACGTCCCAGTGCAGGGTGTCGTGGACCCGCACCGGCCCGTTCCAGAACCGGTGCACCTCGGTCAGCTCGAGCACGTCGGCACCGACCCGGCCGAGCATCACCCGACCGCTGGAGGCGCCGAGGTCGACGGCGGCCAGTCGAAGACTCATCTACGGCAACTCCTCTCCGGTGTCATGGCGGGGTGGGATCGGCTACCGCAGGAACGCGGCCGCGACCCCGGCGTCGACGGGGACGTGCAGGCCGGTCGTGTGGGTCAGGTCCCCGCCGGTGAGGGCGAAGACGGCGGCGGCGACGTGCTCCGGCAGGACCTCGCGCTTGAGCAACGTCCGCTGCGCGTAGTACGCGCCCAGCTCGGACTCGGGGACGCCGTACACCGCGGCGCGCTTGGCACCCCAGCCGCCGGCGAAGATGCCGGAGCCGCGGACCACGCCGTCGGGGTTGACGCCGTTGACCCGGATGCCGTGGTCACCGAGCTCGGCGGCGAGCAGCCGGACCTGGTGTGCCTGGTCGGCCTTGGCCGCGCCGTAGGCCACGTTGTTCGGTCCGGCGAAGACCGCGTTCTTGCTGGAGATGTAGACGATGTCGCCGCCGATGCCCTGGTCGATCAGCACCTTCGCCGCGGCCCGGGAGACCAGGAACGAGCCCTTGGCCATCACGTCGTGCTGCAGGTCCCAGTCCTTCTCGGTGGTCTCCAGCAGCGGCTTGGAGATCGAGAGGCCGGCGTTGTTCACCACGAGGTCGACGCCGCCGAACGCGAGCACCGCCTGCTCGAACGCCTCGGCCACGGCGTCCCCGCTCGACACGTCGGCGCTGACCGCCACGGCCTTGTCCGGACCACCGATCTCCTTGGCGACCGCCTCGGCCGCCGCGGCGTCGAGGTCGGCGACCACGACGCACGCACCCTCGGCGGCGAGCCGGAGCGCGATCGCCTTGCCGATGCCGGATCCGCCACCGGTGACGAAGGCGATCCGGGTGGCCAGCGGCTTCGGCTTCGGCATCCGCTGGAGCTTGGCCTCCTCCAGCGCCCAGTACTCGATCCGGAACTTCTCCCGCTCGTCGATCGGCGCGTACGTCGAGACCGCCTCGGCCCCGCGCATCACGTTGATCGCGTTCACGTAGAACTCACCGGCGACGCGCGCGGTCTGCTTGTCCTTGCCGAAGCTGAACATGCCGACACCGGGCACCAGCACGATCGCCGGATCCGCACCCCGCATCGGCGGGCTGTCCGGCGACGCGTGCCGCTCGTAGTACGCGGCGTAGTCCTCGCGGTAGCTCTCGTGCAACTCACGCAGCCGGGTGATCGCGTCCTCGAGCGGAGCGGTGGCCGGCAGGTCCAGGACGAGCGGGCGCACCTTGGTCCGGAGGAAGTGGTCCGGGCAGGACGTACCGAGCGCGGCCAGCTCCTGCAGCCGCTCGCGGGCCGTGAACTCCAGCACCACCTGGTCGTCGTTGAAGTGGCCGACCTGCGGGTTGTCGGTCGACGCGAGCCCGCGGATCACCGGGGCCAACGCGGCCGCGCGCTTCCGCCGCTCCGCCACCGGCAGGGCTTCGTACCCGGCGACGACGGCGCCGAACGGCTCGGCGGACCCGCGCTCGGCGAGGAACTTCTCGGCGGTGTGGATGATCTCGAGCGAGTTCGCCTCGCACTCGGCCGAGGTGTCGCCCCAGGCGGTGATGCCGTGGCCGCCGAGGATGACGCCGATGGCCTGCGGGTTCTCCTGCTTGGTGCGGGCGATGTCGAGGCCGAGCTGGAACCCGGGCCGCCGCCACGGCACCCAGACCACCCGGTCGCCGAAGCACTCGGCGGTGAGCTTCTCACCGTCGGCGGCGGTCGCCAGCGCGATCCCGGAGTCCGGGTGCAGGTGGTCGACGTGGGGCGCGTCGACGAGGCCGTGCATCGCGGTGTCGATCGAGGGTGCCGCTCCGCCCTTGCCGTGCAGGCAGTAGTCGAACGCGGCCACCATCTCGTCCTCGCGGTCGACGCCGGGGTAGACGTCGACGAGGGAGTTCAGCCGGTCGAGGCGGAGCACCGCCAGTCCGGCCGGGGTGAGCGTACCGAGGTCGCCGCCGGAGCCCTTGACCCAGACCAGGTCGACCGGCTGCTGGGTGACCGGGTCGGTCGCGGTGCCCTTGGCGGACGTGTTGCCGCCGGCGTAGTTGGTGTTGCGCGGGTCGGCACCGAGTCTGTTGCTCCGGGCAACAAGCTCCGCTGCGGTGTCGCTCACTCTCATGCTCCCCATCCGGCCTGCTGGCCGTCGGCTCGGTCCTTGCTGATCTGCTCGAAGTAGCCGCTGCGCTTGTACGCCGCGACCGGGTCCGGGTCCAGGCCCTGCTCCGCGCGCAACTCGGCGAGCAGCGGGCGGACGTCGGTGTTGTAGGCGTCCATCAGGGCGGCGTTGGCCCCGAGGACGTCGCCCTCGCTCTGCGCCTTCCGCAGCGCGTCACGGTCGACCAGCAGCGCCTTCGCGGTCGCCTCCTGGACGTTCAGCACCGAGCGGATGATCGCGGGTATCTTCTCCTCGATGTTGTGGCACTGGTCGAGCATGAACGCGATCCCGCGGTCCGGGTCGAGCGCGTCGCCGCGGACGATCTCGTTCATGATCCGGAACAGCTGGAACGGGTCGGCAGCGCCCACCATCAGGTCGTCGTCGGCGTAGAACCGGCTGTTGAAGTCGAAGGCGCCGAGCTTCTTCGCCCGGAGCAGGAACGCGACGATGAACTCGATGTTCGTCCCCGGCGCGTGGTGGCCGGTGTCGATGCACACCGTGGCCTTCGGGCCGAGCTCCAGGCAGTGCGCGTACGACGTGCCCCAGTCCGGGACGTCGGTGGTGTAGAAGGCCGGCTCGAACAGCTTGTACTCCAGCAGCATCCGCTGGTCGTCGCCGAGCCGGTCGTACACCTCCCGCAGCGCGGTCGCGAGCCGGTCCTGCCGGTCCTGGATGTCGTCCTGGCCCGGGTAGTTGGTGCCGTCGGAGAACCACAGCTTCAGGTCCCGCGACCCGGTGGCGTCCATGATGTCGACGCACTCGAGCAGGTGGTCGGTGGCCTTGCGGCGGACCCGGGGATCGGGGTGCGTCACGCTGCCGAGCTTGTAGTCGTCGTCCTGGAACACGTTGGAGTTGATCGCGCCGAGCCGGACGCCCTGACCCTTCGCGTACGCCGAGAGCGCCGCGTAGTCGGACACCTTGTCCCACGGGATGTGCAGCGCGACGCTCGGGGCGACCCCGGTGTACCGGTGCACGACGGCCGCGTCGGCGATCTTCTCCTCCGGGGACCGCGGCACGCCCGGCTGGCTGAACACCTTGAACCGGGTGCCCGAGTTCCCGAACGCCCAGGACGGCAGCTCGATCTCCTGGCGGCGCAGCGCGGTCTTCACGGCTTCGGTCGTCATGGCTCAGTCCTCTGCGGGTGGGGTCAGGTGGAAGATCTCGCGGAGCAGCAGGAACGACTCGTCCGGCGGCCGGCCGTCGTCCCCGGCGAAGAACTCGGTCATCTCGGCCTGCCAGCGGGCGTTCACCTCGGTCGCCGCCATCGCCTTCTGGGCGGCGTCCAGGTCCTCGGCCTCGACATAGCCGATCAGCAGGCCGTCGTCGCGGAGGAAGAGCGAGTAGTTGTGCCAGCCGGCGTCCCGCAGCGCGGCCTGCATGTCGGGCCAGACGGTCCGGTGCCGTTCGACGTACTCCTCCAGGCGGTCCGGGCGGACCTGGAGGCAGAAGCAGTAGCGGTTCACGAGATCCCCAGCGGCGGAATTGAAACGACGCAGTCACCGGCGAGGGACCGCGCCGAGCCCGGCCGCACACAGGGTCGGGGACGGGTCATGGCCACCTCCGTGGGTTCCGGGCCGATTGCTGAAAGGTTTCAAGAAGATTGCACGAAAGTACGGGCGGGCGGCCCGGCGCGTCAAGGCCTGGCCGGCAAGTCTGCGGACATCCGCAGGCACCTGCTGCGGAAATCCGCAGGTGGACCTGGCGGACAACCACAGGTTCGGCGGGTACGCTTCGACCGCTATCACGTTTCAAACCGGGGAGGCCGCGTGGCACCATCCAGCGCAGGGCGCGCCGGCCGCCTGCCCGATCCCAAGGAGCCGGTACCGTCCCCGGGCGCGCGCACCACGGCCCGGCCGGGAGCCCGCGTCGCCGGCCGCCGGGTCCCGGTGCAGAAGTCCGGCAAGCCGGGCAAGTCGCGTCAGGTCCGGGCGGCCGCCGGGGTCAAGGACGTCGCCGCCGCGGCCGGGGTCTCGCTCGGCACCGTCTCGAACGTGCTGAACCGGCCCGAGATGGTCAGCCCGGCCACCCGGGCCAAGGTCGAGGCGGCGATGCAGTCCCTCGGCTTCGTCCGGAACGAGTCGGCCCGCCAGCTCCGGGCCGGGAGCAGCCGGATCCTCGCGTACCTCATGCTCGACGCGGGCAACCCGTTCTTCACCGACGTGGCCCGCGGGGTCGAGGAGGCGGCGACCGATGCCGGGTTGTCGGTCTTCCTGTGCACGAGCAACGAGGACGCCGCCCGTGAGGCCGACTACCTCGACCTGCTCGAGCAGCAACGCGTCCAGGGCGTCCTGATCACGCCGATCGACTCCGACTCGACCCGGCTGCGTACCTTGCCGATGCGTGGCACCCCGGTGGTACTGGTGGACCGTTCGCTCGACGACGCGCAGCACTGTTCGGTCGCGGTCGACGACGTCCTCGGTGGCGAGGTCGCGCTGGCCCACCTGATCGAGCTGGGGCACGAGCGGATCGCGTTCGTCGGTGGGCCTACCACGATCGGCCAGGTGACCGATCGACGCCAGGGGGCCCGGCAGGCGCTCGAACGGGCCGGTCTGCCCGCCGCGAACCTGGTCGAACTGACCACCAAGGCACTCACCGTGGCCGAGGGTAGGGGCGCTGGGCAACGACTTGCCGGGCTGCCCGCGGACCGGCGTCCGACGGCCGCCTTCTGCGCGAACGACCTGCTGGCGTTGGGATTGCTGCAACAGTGCGTGAGCCTGGGGCTGCGGGTACCGGAGGATCTCGCGATCGTCGGGTACGACGACATCGAGTTCGCCGCGGCCGCCGCGGTACCGCTGACGTCGGTCCGCCAGCCACGCCAGCTCCTCGGCAAGACCGCGGCCGAACTGCTGCTGGACGAGTCGTCGAACCCCGATCACGAACACCAGCGAGTCACCTTCACCCCCGAGCTCGTCGTCCGCACGTCGACCCGAGGAAAGACCGCCCGCTAGTGTCCTGAGTCGGAAGTTCGGCGTGAGATTTCGGTGTTCAGGTGCGTGCCTGGGCGCCGAGAGCGCCGGCGAACTTCCGACTCAGGACACTAGGTCCTGACTTGACCTGGAGTCCACTCCAGATCAGATCGTGGCGGGTATGACGAAACTGAAGCTCGCGCTCGGCGCGATGGAATTCGGCACCCGGATCGACGAGAAGACCTCGTTCGCCCTTCTCGACGAGTACGTCGACGGTGGTGGCGAGTGGATCGACACGGCCAACTGCTACGCGTTCTGGCAGGACGAGAGCGGCCGCGGTGGACAGAGCGAGGAGCTGCTCGGCCGTTGGTTCGCGGCGCGCCCCGGCGTCCGCGACCGGGTCAAGCTGGCCACGAAGGTCGGCTGCGAACCGCTCTGGCCCGGCAGCTTTCCCGAGCACACCGAGGGCCTCGGCCGGCAAGCGATCGACGCGGCCGTGGAGACGTCGCTGCGCAGGATGGGCATCGACCACATCGACCTGTACTGGGCGCACCGCGACGACCTGACCACGCCGTTGGAGGAGACGGTCGAGGCCTTCGGCCGGCACGCGACCGGGGGAAGGATCGGCCGGCTCGGCCTGTCGAACTACGCGCTGTGGCGGGTCGAGCGGATGCGCGGCCTCGCGGAACAGCAGAACGTGATGGGCCCGACCGCGCTGCAGATGCGCTACTCGTACCTCCAGCCGCGCCCGTTCGTCCGCGACCACACCCACGACCACCGGTTCGGCTGGATCACCGACGAGATGCTCGACTACGCCGACCGCAATCCCGAGCAGCAACTCTTCGCGTACAGCCCCCTGATGTCCGGCAGCTACGAACGCCAGGACCGCCCCATCCACGAAGGTTTCGACCACCCAGGCACCACCCGCCGCCAGGAAGCCCTCGCCAAAGCCGCAGCCGAACTAGGCGTCAGCAAGAGCGAAGTGGTCATCGCCTGGCTCACCGGCGGCACCCCGACATCATCCCCATCGTCGGCATGAGCACCCCAACCCAGCTCCGCACAGCCCTGTCAGGCGCCCACCTGAGCCTCCCCACCGAACTCCGCACCCAACTCGACGAACCCTGGTGAGCCGAAGCATCCTCGTCGGGGGTTATTCGTGACACGCTTTGAAGGTGGACAGGGATCGGTTCTGGGGGCTCGTGGAAGCGGCTCGGGCGATGGTGGACGACACCGTCGCGGATCCTGATGGCGTCGCGGACGCGCTGGTGAAGGCGCTGAGCGGGATGGGCGCGGAGGAGATCGTCGGGTTCGGGGTGCAGTTCGACCTGTTGCAGGCCGAGGCGTACCGGTGGGACCTGTGGGGTGCGGCCTATCTGATCAACGGTGGCGCCTCGGACGACTCGTTCGACTACTTCCGTGGCTGGCTGGTCGCGCAGGGGCAGGAGACCTGGGACGCCGCGCTGGCCGACCCGGACTCGCTGGCCGACGTGATCGACGAGGACCTGGACGAGGACTTCGAGGGGTTCGACGGCGAGGCGCTGCTCGCGGTCGGCAGTGAGGCGTACGCCGCCGGGGCCGGGTCGGCGAAGGACTTCTGGGGTGCCGTGGACGCGGCGACGCCGGAGGCACCCGACGTCCCGGGCGGGCAGACGTTCGACTTCGACGACGAGGGCGAGATGCACTCCCGGTTCCCGCGGCTGGCGGCGTTGTACCTGGAGGAGTGACTTGCCCTAAGCTCCCGGTTCGCCGCCGAGGCGATCGATGAAGGTGCGCAGGGAGCGGCGCCAGCCGGCCTGGCCCGCTTCCGGGTCGGCGGCGGCCAGGCTGACCAGGTGCTGGGTCATCTCGAAGCCGGCCACCGCGTCGCGGATCAGGGTGAGCGTCTCGTCCGGTACGCCGTCGTCCTGCGGGACCGGGTGACTCACCCAGCCGGAGCCGAAGCCGGACGGGATCAGCAGCTCGGGGACCAGGGACTCGTGCGACAGCGACGCGAGCTCCTTGCTGCCGTTGTCGATGCTGAAGATCGTGGTGCCGCGGCGGCGGACGTCGTCGATCCGCTCGAGCAGCGTGTCCGCCGGATTCGCCTCGCTGACGACCAGCAGCGACTCGCCCTTGCCGGAGTCGCGCAACCGGTCCAGGCCGATCGCGAGATGCGGCGGAGCGTCCGGCGGCGGCGCCCAGCGGACCAGGGACGGGCGGACGTCCTCAACCCCGGCCCGGTGCAGCTCGTCGTCCAGGTGCGCGGTCAGGTGCCACGGCTCGTCCTCGGCCGGGCCGAACAGCAACAACCCACCCCTGCGGGTGGTGTAGCGGCGCAAGGAGTGGGCGAAATCGGTGGTCCTGGTGCCCAGTTCGGTGCCGGTGATCATCTCGCGCAGCATCGACGCCTTGGTGAGGTCCACGGCTCCAACCGTGACATACCGGGGGTGCGTCGGCGACCGGAACCCGGTCGGGTCAGAGCGAGTCGGCGCGGGACTTGAGGTAGTTCTGCTCCGGGACGGACGTGGTCCGGCGGGCCGCCAGCAGGTAGCTCGCCCGGGCCGCCTCCTTCTCGCCGGACATCTCCAGCAGGTGCGCGCGGACCGCCTCCAGCCGGTGGTGATCCTTCATCCGGCCGTCGGTGTCGAGCGGTTCGAGCAGCGCGAGCCCTTCCTTCGGACCGCTCGCCATCGCCACCGCGACCGCGTGGTTGAGCCGGACCATCGGGTTGTCGGAGATCTGCTCGAGCACCTGGTACAGCGCGACGATCTGCCGCCAGTCGGTGTCCTCCGCGCGTTCCGCGGTGCCGTGGACGGCGGCGATCGCGGCCTGGACCTGGTACGGGCCGAGCTGGCTCCGCGACAGCGCGTCCGTGACCAGCGCCTCGCCCTCGACGATGGCGTCCTTGTTCCACAGCGAGCGGTCCTGGTCGGACAGCGGAACCAGAGCGCCGTCCGCGTCCGTACGGGCCGGGCGGCGCGCGTCGGTGAGGAGCATCAGTGCGAGCAATCCGGCGACCTCGCCGTCGTCGGGCAGCAGCCGGCGTACCCCGCGGGTCAGGCGGATCGCCTCCGTAGTCAGCTCGGCGCTGTGCAGGGCGACCCCGGAGGACGCGGTGTAGCCCTCGTTGAAGATCAGGTACAGCACGTGCAGGACGACGCCCATCCGCGCGTCCCGCTCGGACTCCGGCGGCATCTCGAAGGTGGAGCCGGCTTGCTTGATACTTCTTTTGGCGCGGCTGATCCGTTGCGCCATCGTTGCCTCGGGCACCAGGAATCCGGCCGCGATCTGCGCCGTGGTCAGACCACCGACGGCCCGCAGCGTCAACGCGATCTGGGACGCCGCCGACAACGACGGGTGACAGCACAGGAACAGCAGCGTGAGCGTGTCGTCCCGGCCGCCGTGGTCGCCGATCTCCGGGCCGGAGGCAACGAATTCCTCGGGCGCGGACAGCGAGGCGACGTTCTCCTCGCGCTTGCGCCGGGCCGACTCGCTGCGCAGCAGGTCGGTCAGCCGGCGGGACCCGACCCGGATCAGCCAGCCGCGCGGGTTCGACGGTACGCCCTCGCTCGGCCACTGCTGAGACGCGGCCAGCAGCGCCTCCTGGACCGCCTCCTCGGCGAGGTCGAAGTGCCCGTAGTGCCGGACCAGCGCACTCAGGACCTGCGGCGTCTCCTCCCGGAGCAGGAGCTCGAAGTCGCTCACATCTCCAGCCCGGAAGCGTCCATCACCGGCCGCACCTCGACGGCCAGGTACTTCGCGTCCGGCATCCGGGCCGCGTACTCGATCGCCTCGTCGATGTCGTCGCACTCGACCAGGTAGAACCCGGCCAGGTGCTCCTTCGCCTCCGCGTACGGCCCGTCGGTGGTGGTCCGGGTGTCGTCCTCGCCGACCGACACGGTCCGCGTGGTGATCGGGTCGGCCAGCCCGGCCGCGCTCACCAGCTGGCCCTGTTCGGTCAGCTCGCGGGTCAGCTCCTGGTGCGAACGGGTCAGGTCGTCCCGTTGCTCGGCCGACAGGCTCGCCCAGCTCTCCGGGTTCGAGTAGATCAGCAGCATGTACTTCACGGTCACCATCCTGACGTCCCAGGAGGCCGCTGTGACCCCCTCGTACCCGGGACGTCGGATCAGCGGTCCCGAATCTCGACAGATTTGTCGAACCAACGTCCCCCGGTACCGACGTCCCCGGTGGAACGGCGCCCGGCCCGGGCGCCCGCAGTACTGGAGGAGTCATGCGGAACGCACCTGACCCGAAGCGCTGGTACGCCCTGGCGCTGCTCTGCCTGACCGGGTTCATGATCATCCTGGACGCGTCGATCGTGCTGGTCGCGGTGCCGTCGATCGAGCGCGACCTGACCTTCTCGGCGGGTGGCGTGCAGTGGGTACCGAGCGGCTACGGGCTGATGTTCGGCGGCCTGCTGCTGCTCGGCGGCCGGGTCTCCGACCTGCTCGGACGACGTCGGGTCTTCATGACCGGACTGGGCCTGTTCGCGGCGTCGTCGCTGCTCTGTGGGTTCGCGTGGACCGGAGACGCGCTCGTGCTGGCCCGCGGGCTGCAGGGGATCGCGGCCGCGGTCCTGGCACCGAGTGCGCTGTCGATCGTGATGACGACGTTTCCGGACGGCGCGGAACGCAACAAGGCGCTCGGGATCTGGGGCGCGACCAGCGGCGTCGGCGGGACCGCGGGCTCGCTGATCGGCGGCCCCGTCACGGACGGACTCGGCTGGCAGTGGATCTTCTTCATCAACGTGCCCGTCTGCCTGCTGGTCCTGGTACTGGCGCCCGTCCTCCTCCAGGACAGCCGTGGACCCGGCCGGCGCGGCTTCGACGTTGCCGGTGCGATCACCGTGACGGCCGCGTTGATCGTGCTCGTGTACGCCGTGATCGAGGCACCCGAGTCGTCCGCGGGGAGGACCACGGTTCTCGCGCTGGTCTCGGTCGCCCTGTTCGCGGTGTTCGTCCGCATCGAGCAACGGTCCGCGGCCCCGCTTCTCCCGCTGCGCCTGTTCCGCTCCCGCGCGCTGGTCGGCGGGAACCTGATCACGATCGCCTTCGGCCTCGGCGCGTTCGGGCTGAACTTCGTCTACACCCAGTACGCGCAGCTGGCGCGCGGGTACTCCGCGGTGGAGTACGGGCTGATGTCGTCGGTCCTGGCGGCGACGGCCGTGGCCGGGTCGATCGCCGGGCAGCACCTGGTCACGCGGATCGGGATGCGCCCGGTCGCCGCGGTGTCGCTGCTGCTGAGCGGGATCGGCGCGACCGTGATGAGCCGGTCCGCCGTCGACTCGGCGTACTTCGAGGTGGCGTTCTGGGGACTCGCGATCTTCGGTGCGGGGCTCGGTGCGGGCACGGTGGCCGGCGCGATCGCGGCGCTGCGGGACGTGACGGGCGACGACGCGGGTGTGGCGTCCGGGCTGCAGAACGCGAGCTTCCAGATCGGCGGTGCGATCGGGATCGCGATCCTGTCCGCCATCGCCGTCTCGCACACGAGCGGGACGACCCCGGCCGCGCTGACCGAGGGGTACCAGGTCGCGTACCTGTGGTGCTGGGTGTTCGTCGCCGCCGGGCTCGTGGGGACCGCACTGCTCATCGGCCGCAAGCAGACCGTGGAGGGTGAGGTCACGGAGCCGACAGCAGAGTCCCCCGCAGTTCGACTCGGTCCTTGACCAGGGCGGCGACGCGTCCGGCGATCTGCTGGGCGCGTTCGTCGTCCGCGACGTCGACCATGAAGTAGCCGGCCAGCAACTCCTTCGCCTCGCCGAACGGCCCGTCGGTGACGACCCGCACGCCGTCGCGGATCTGCACCACCCGTCCGTCGGCCGGGAGGCTGAGCCCCTCCGAGCTGACCAGCTCGCCGGACTCGGCCAGCTCCTGCTTGAGCGCCGTCAACGCCCGGATCGCGGCGACGTCCTCGGCGGACCCCGTCCAGGTGTCGTCGGTGGTGCCGTAGATGAGTACCAGGTACTTCATCTTCCGGATGTTAGTGCTCTGAACGGACAGAACCCCCGCGAACCGAGGTCGCGGGGGTTCTGGGCTCTCAGCCGATCAGTACCAGTGCTTCCGGCCTCCGACGGCACGGCCGGTGGAGCCGAGCACGAACAGAACCGCGCCGATCACCAGCAGGACGATGCCGATCGTCCACAGGATCGAGACCTTCAGCAGGAATCCCAGCAACAGCAGGATCAGGCCGAGGATGAGCATGGAGCCTCCTTCTCAGAACGCCACCAGGGCGGCGGCGGCAGCAGACCAGTGCCCGGCCGCCTCCGGCCCGAACCTCCAACGACCGTTTGACCTTCAGCGCCAGGGAAAGACCGGCGCCCGCTTCTCCTGGAACGCGGCCACACCCTCGCGCAGTTCGCCGCTCGCGATCGTCTCGGCGTACCGCGCGACCGCCGCCTCGTCCGCGTCGACGCCGGCCAGCAACGCGGTCACCGACTCCTTCACCGACCGGATCGTCAGCTGGGACCGCGCGACCAGCTTCGCCGCGAACGCGTCCACCTCGGCGTCCAGGTCGTCGGCCGCGACCACGCGGTCCACCAGCCCGCGGAGTTCGGCCTGCTGGGCGGTCAGGAACTCCCCGCTGAACAGCAGGTACTTCGCGGTCGCGGGCCCGACCAGGTCGAGCAGGACCTTGATCGCGACCGGCGGGTACACCACGCCGATCCGGGCCGGTGTCACCCCGAACGTGCTGCCGTGCGCCGCGAACCTGAAGTCGCAGTTCACCGCGAGCTCCAGCCCACCGCCGATGCAGTGCCCGCGGACCACGGCGACAGTCGGCTTCGGGAACTCCCGCAGCACCCGTTGAGCGTCCAGATTGGCCGCCCGCAGCTCCGCCATCGGGTCCCGCGGATCCGCCCCGGAGACCAGCTCGCCGATGTCCGCCCCGGCCGAGAACGTCGGTCCGGCGCCGGTGACCAGCAGGACCTTGACCGCGGGATCGGCGGCCAGCGGCGTGAGCAGGCCCGGCAGCGCCGCCCACATCGCGCGGGTGAGCGCGTTCCGCTTCTCGGCCCGGTCGATCACGAGCCGGGACACCTCCCCGGCGACGACCCGCAGTCCCGCGCTCATGACGCGCAGTCAAACAGATCGACCGCCCCGGTACCGCTGGGTAGATCACATTCGCTGAGCGTACGAACACTCACAGCCATGTTCGTAATGCGTTAAAACTCGCGGCGAGTTGGCCGAGTCGCCGCGATGTGTGTTTGACTCCACCGGTCGATAACGGTTTGGTCTCGGCAGATGGGAAGTTCCAGTGGCAGAAGGACGGCATAGGCAGGCGCGGCACCGTCAACCGCGCCGAAAGGTCGGCCCCGGCCTCGTGAAGGTCGCGATCCCCGGAGCGACGGTGGCGTTGGTGGCCACCGGCTCGGCGGTGGCCCTCCAGCCCGACCAGCCGGTCCAGACGATGACCGACGCACCGCTCGCCAGCTCGTCCCTGCAGCTGGCGCGCGAAGCGAAAACCAGCCGGGACGCGCTCCGGCCGCCGGTCAACCTCCCCAGCGTCACCCCGTCGGCGAAGCCGAAGGCGCCGCCGGTCGCGAAGCACCTGAAGAAGCAGGCTCCGATCCCGAAGCCGACGACGGCGAAGACCCGCGCCGCGGAAACCGCGAAGACGCAGCCGCCGAAGATCACCGGCAGCAAGTACACGACCACCGACCTCAACGTGTGGTCCGCGCCCGAGCAGAAGGGCACGCTCCTCACCGTGCTCTCGAAGGGCAGCAAGGTCTCGATCACCGGCGAGGTGCAGGGCATCTGGGCCGAGATCGTCCGGGACGGCGTGGCCCGCTGGGTCAAGGCCGAGTACCTGGCCGCGACCAAGCCGGTCGCGGAGCCCGTGGTCGACAGCGGCCCGTCCGCGGCGGCCTGCAAGTCCGGCTCCGGCGTCGAGGACGGCCTGACCGAGGACGCGATCCGGGTGCACCGGGCCGTCTGCGCGCTGTTCCCGTCGGTCTCCTCCTACGGCGGCGTCCGCAGCGGCGACGGCGGCGAGCACGGCACCGGCCAGGCGCTCGACATCATGGTCAGCGGCTCGACCGGCGACGAGATCGCGGCGTACGTGCGCTCGCACTACAAGGAGCTCGGCGTCAGCGAGGTCATCTGGGAGCAGCGGATCTGGACCGTGCAGCGCAGCAGCGAGGGCTGGCGTGGCATGGAGGACCGCGGCGGCGCCACCGCGAACCACTACGACCACGTGCACGTCACGGTCTACGGCAACCGCGGCACCGCCTGACAGGACCTCTGACACGGCACTGCCTGACAAAGCTCGGGGCACCGCCCAGCACCGCCCTGCCGAAGGGCCCGGTCTCCACCACCAGGCGAGACCGGGCCCTTCCGTCACGTCAGGGGCGGATGTTGTGGTTCAGGTGGAAGAAGTTCTCCGGGTCGTAGGCCCGCTTCACCGTGCGGAGCCGGGCCAGGTCACGCTCGGCGTACGCCGTGGCGGTGCGGCCCGGGTCGGCCAGGAAGTTGACGAACGTCCGCCCGCTGGTCCGCAGTACCGGGGCGAGGCCGGGGACCTCCTGGTCGATGATCAGCGAGTACGGCGCGTCGCGATGCCCGACCGGCCCCGCGTCCGGACCCGGGTTCGCCATCGCGCCGGCCCAGTGCCGGAGTTCCACGGTCGGGTCGTCCGCGTCGGTCAGCCCGGCGAGCGCGTCGATCAGGTCGTCCGGCAGCGCGTCGACCAGGTCGAGGTACCGGGCCGGGGTCCCGCCCATCGCGGCCGCGCCGAACTCCGTCGTGGTCAGCTCACCGGCGACGACCGGTCCGGCCACGTCGAACAGCGGCTTGAGCAGGTGCTCGGCCAGCTCCGCTTCCCCGGCGTACATCACCTTGACGCCCAGGACGCGGGTCCCGTCCGGGCGCTTGGTCAGGACGATCGCGGTGCTCAGCTCGTTCGGGATCGTGGTGGTCCACTCGCGGTAGTACCGCAGCGTCTCGGCGGCGCGGTCGATCCCGAAGTACACGATGCCGGCGTGCACCTGGCGGACCGGGTACAGCCGGAACTCGAGCGACGTGACGATGCCGAAGTTCCCGCTGCCGCCGCGGATCGCCCAGAACAGCTCCGGGTGCTCGTCCGCGCTCGCGGTGACGACGCGTCCGTCCGCGGTGATCACCTCGGCCCGGACCACGCTGTCCGCGGCGAACCCGTACTTCCGCGCGATCCAGCCGAGTCCGCCACCGAGCGTGTACCCGACCACCCCGACGTCCCGCGAGGACCCGGCCAGCGGCGCGAGCCCGAACTTCCCGGCCGCGTCGATCACCGCACCCCACCGGACCCCGGGACCGACCTTCGCGATCCGCCGCTCGGGATCGATCAGCAAAGAGGTCATCGCCGAGGTCCGCAGCAGAATCCCACCGTCCGCCGGAACCCGCGTCCCGTGCCCGGTCGCCTGCACAGCGAGCGGCAACCCGTACTCCCGGGCCGTCCGCACCGCAGCCTGCACATCGGTCCGCCCAGCCGCCTCGGCCACGACCAGCGGGCGCGACTCGAAGGTCGGCACGATCGCCTTCCGCAACTCGTCGTACCGCGAGTCCCCAGGCCGATGAACCGCCCCGCAGAACCCGTTCCCCAGCAGCCCCGCAACAACATCCGCCCCCACCGGAACAACAACCTGCAAGCTCATCGGAATCTCCCTCACGTGTTCGCCCGTCACCAAGACGTCGAAGGAGCCCACCCAGAATTGACACCTCCCCCAGAAACTTTCTGGAAGGGTCCGTGGAATGAGCCAGACGCACCAGGTGGCCGTCACCGGAGACGTCGTCACGAAGACATACGTCGACCACGCCCGAGGTGAGCACCACCGCGAGTGGGAAGCCCTCACCGCTCTCACCGAAACAACGCCGGGCCTAGTCCCGACACCCCTCCGCCGCACCGGGGATCCGTCGATCACGATGACCCGGCTGCCCGGAAGCCCGCTCGGCGGCAGCCTCACCGAGCAACAGCTCGACGCCTTGGAGCGAGCCCTTCACGAGCTGTGGTCAGCCCGTCCGGCCGGCCTGCGGCCGATCTCTCTGACCGGCGTGATCCAGCGGATCACGTCTGCTGTCTCGAGCTGGACCGGCGGCGGGGTCCTCGGGGAGGCGAACGCGGTGGCCGGCGAGTGGTTACCCCGGGCAGAGGTGCTCGTCCGGCCGGCCGATCCCGTCGTTGGTCACGGCGATCCGAACCTCGCGAACTACCTCTGGGACGGGCAGCGCATCCGGATCGTCGACTTCGAGGACGCCGGCCTGAGCGACCGGGCCGTCGAGCTCGCGAACCTGGTTGAACACCTGGCGTCCCGGCAGACGGACTGGACCAAGTTCGCCGACCGGTTCGCCGTCGACCGTGAGCGGTACGCCATCGCCCGCGTGTTGTGGGCGACCTTCTGGTTGACGCTCATCCGCCCCGGTGGTCCGTCCGCGGACCGGAATCCGCCGGGGACCGCCGAAGCGCAGGCCGAGCGAGTACTGACGCTGATCAGGCAGGAAGAGGGAGGTGGTTGAGGCGGTCGGGGTCGGCGAGGATGTTGATCTCGGTGATGCGGCCGTTGCGGACCTCGAGCGACATGACGCCGAAGAGCTTGCCATTGACCACGGTGACCGCGCCGGGGAGGCCGTTGACCTCGGCCGGCTGGGAGTGCGGGGAGAGCTTGGCGAAGAGGAGGGCCTGGCGGACGACGTCCTCGGCGCCGCGGATGAGGCGGGAGGCCGCGAGGGCGTCGGCGGGGATGTTGCCGGCGTCGGCGCGGAGGACCACGTCCGGGTCGAGCAGCGACAGGAGGGCCTCGAAGTCGCCGCTGCGGGACGCGGCGAGGAAGGCGTTGACCACCTCGCGCTGGCGAGTGACGTCGCCGTCGCCCTGCGGAGCGCCCTGGACCCGGCGGCGCGCGCGGCTCGCGAGTTGCCTGGTGGCGACGGGGGTCTTGCCGACGATGGCCGCGATCTCGTCGAAGCTCACGCCGAACAGGTCGTGCAGGACGAAGGCCAGCCGCTCTGCCGGGGCCAGGGTCTCCAGGACGACCAGCATCGCCAGGCCCACCGCGTCGGCCTGGACGGCCTCCTCCTCCGGGTCGACGCGGGGCGCGCCGGCCGGTTCGATCCGGGTCACGATCGGGTCCGGGACGAAGGTGTCGTAGGAGTCCTCGCGACGCGACTTGCGGGTGCGGAGCTGGTCCAGGCAGACCCGGGAGACGACCGTGGTGAGCCAGGCGGCCAGGTTCGCGACCTCGCTCACGTCGGCCCGGCTCAGCCGCAACCACGCCTCCTGGACCGCGTCCTCGGCCTCGCTGACCGATCCGAGCATGCGGTACGCCACCGCGCGCAGGTGGCCGCGGTTCCGCTCGAACTGGGCAGCAAGCTGGTCCTGGTGATCCACGGTCACATTCTCCTGTCGACAGCCTTCACCCTGATGACGGACCCGGTCGCCAAGGTGTGACAGGCCGGCCGGGTCCCCTCGATGATGGGGCCCCTGCAGGTCTTCGAGGACGACTTCGACGGACCCGGGCTGGTCGGCCTGGACGACCGGCCGGACCGGTGCGCCGAGATCTGCGTGATGGAGGTCTTCGGCACTGCGGTCGAACCAGGGTCCACCGCGATCGGGATGGGGCTGCACCAGTTCCGCGATCCTTCGACACCCGAGGACTTCGAGGTGGTCCGGCTGCCGATCGACGTCGCCGACTTCCACACGTACGCCGTGGACTGGACCGCCGACAGGGCCGAGTTCTTCGTGGACTCCGTTCGCGGTCGGACCGCGCCGAGGTACTAGAGTCAGGACATGACCACGCGCCTGAGCAGCTGGTGGGCCGTCTCCTAGACGGTCCAGTTGTTCGTGCGTTCACCGGCCGTCTCGTCGAGGCGGCCGTTTTCGTTGGTCCTCGGTGGGGCGACCCGCATCCCGAGGAGTACCGATGACACTGGCTGCCCCGCCTTCCCCCGCGCGTCCCGCCGGCCGGACCTGGTCCGGACTCATCGTCGACCTGCTCGACGGCCGGGACCTGCGGACGGCGGACACCGGGTGGGCGATGGAGCGCGTGGTCCGCGGCGAGGCGACGTCCGCGCAGATCGCCGGGTTCCTGGTCGCGCTCCGGGCCAAGGGCGAGACCGCGGCCGAGATCGCCGGACTAGCGGCCGCCGTCCGCGCGCAGGCGACGCCGGTCGAGATCCCGGGCCCGGTCGTCGACATCGTGGGGACCGGCGGGGACCGGCTCGGCGTGGTGAACGTGTCCACGATGGCGGCGATCGTGGTGGCGTCCACCGGGGTCACGGTGGTCAAGCACGGCGGTCGCGCGGCCTCGTCGCCGACGGGCGGTGCGGCGGACCTGGTCGAGGCGCTGGGGATCCGGCTGGACCACTCTCCCGCCGAAGCGGCCCGCGTCGCGTCGGCGGCCGGGATCGCGTTCCTGCACGCGCCGCAGTACAACCCGAGCCTGCGGCAGGTGGCCGCGGTACGCCGGGAACTCGCGGTACCGACCGCGTTCAACGTGCTCGCTCCTTTGATCAGCCCGGCGGATCCCGGATACGGGCTGGTCGGGGTGGCGGATGCGCGGCTGTTGCCGGTCGTTGCTGGAGTACTCGCTGCGCAAGGCCGGTCGGCGCTCGTGGTTCGTGGGGAGGACGGCCTGGACAAGCTGACGACGACCGGCCCGTCACGGGTCTTCGTCGTGCGGGACGGCGCGGTCGTGGAGACCGTGCTCGATCCGCGGTCCCTTGGTCTGCCGCTGCGCTCGGTGGATGAGCTGCGGAGCCCTGACGCCGTTGGGGTTGCGCGGCGTTTCCTCGCGGGCGAACGGGGCGCCGTGCGGGACGTAGTACTGCTCAATGCAGCTGCGGCGTTGAGCACGTTGCCGGATGCGGCGCCGATCGAGGTCTGTCTGGAGCAGTGCGCCGCAGCTGTCGACAGTGGTGCTGCAGCGGCCACGTTGGAGCGCTGGGTGGCCGTAGCCTGAACGGATGGACGAGGACGCCTTCGCCCGCTTGGTCGGACCGCTTCGGGGCGAGCTGCACGCGCACTGCTACCGGATGCTCGGGTCCGACCACGACGCAGAGGACGCCGTCCAGGAGACCTTGCTGCGCGCGTGGAACCACCGGGAGCGCTACGAGGACCGCGGTACGGTGCGGGCCTGGCTCTACAAGATCGCCACGAACCGCTGCCTCACCCTGATCGAACGGCATGGACGCAGGGAACTCCCGACCGACCTGAGTGCACCGCAGACCGAGGTGACCTGGCTGGAGCCGTACCCCGAGCACCGGCTCACCTGGACGGCCCAGCTGAGCCCCGAGGCGCGCGTGGTCGCGTTGGAAAGTGTCGAGCTCGCCTTCGTCGCCTCACTGCAGCACCTGTCCCCGCTGCAACGCGCCGTGCTCCTCCTGCGCGACGTGCTGTCGTACCCCGCGCAGGAGGTGGCCGAGTTGCTCGACACCACGGTCGCCGCGGTCAACAGCGCGTTGCAGCGAGCACGGAAGGTCGTCGGCGGGACCAGTTCGCAACAGGCCGAGCTGGCCGCACTCGGCGAGGACGGTCAGCGCGAGGTGGCTCGCCGGTACCTCACCGCGTGGGAGGCGGGTGACATCGACGCGATCGTGGCGATGCTGACCGAGGACGCGCGGTACTCGATGCCGCCGCTGCCGCAGTGGTTCGCGGGGCGGGCGGAGATCCGCGAGTTCCTGGTGGAGGGGCCGTTGCAGGACAAGTGGCGGTTCCTGCCGACCCGGGCGAACGGCCAGCTCGCGTTCGCGACGTACCGGTGGGAGGGCGGCCGGTACATCCCGTCCGGGCTCGACCTGGTGATGGTCCGAGGGACCGGGATCGCCGAGGTGGTGTCGTTCCTGGCGGCCGACTTCCCCGCGTTCGGGCTGCCGGCCGAACTTTTCTGAGCCACGTGCGATGAGTTTCCGCGCCGGCCCGGGTTCTAGGTGGTGAACGCATCCCCGCTGAAAGGAATCCCGTGATGACGAAGGACGAGCAACTGATCCGCGATCTGATCGAGCGCTGGGCCGCCGCGGTCCACGTCGGCGATCTGGACACCGTGCTCGCGCACCACTCCGACGACGTGGTGATGTTCGACGTGCCGCCGCCGCACGACGGGGTGCGCGGGCTGGACGCGTACCGCGCGACCTGGCCCGGGTTCTTCGAGTGGCAGGCGTCCGGGGCGTCGTTCGACCTGCTGTCGCTCGATGTGACCGCCGGGACCGACGTGGCGTTCGCCGTTGCCCTGCTGCGCTGCGGGACGGCGGACGAGAACCCGGACAACCGGCTCCGCCTGACGATCGGGCTGCGCAAGGTGGAAGGCGAGTGGGTGATCACCCACGAACACCACTCGTTCCCGCACGACGACATCCCGCGAGCCGTGGCAGAGTCCGCGGTCCGGGACCTGATCGCGCACTGGTCGGACCGGACCGCCGCCAAGGACCTCGACGGGCTGATGGAGGGGATCGCCGACGACGTCGTGTCCTACGAGCACGAGGGACCGCTGCAGTACGTCGGAAAGCCGGCCGTCCGCGAGGTGTGCGAGGCGGGCCTGGCCTCCGGGACGGGCGAGGTCAGCTTCACCGTCCCCGCGATGGAAGTTGCTGCGAGCAACGACCTCGCGGTCGCCTGGGGGATCGACCAGGTCACGGTGGAGACCGAGGACGGACCGGTACTGAGCGAGTCGCGGGCGACCCGGGTGTTCAGGCACGGCCCTCGTGGCTGGGAGCTGGTGCACCAGCATCTGTCGTTTCCGCGATGACGTCGAGGATCGTCCGGGCGACCAGGTCGGGAGCGCGCAGCGCCGGGAAGTGATCGACCCCCGGCGCCCAGACCAACCGGCTGCCCTCGATTCTGGCGGCGATCGCGCCCGCACACGCCGCCAGGATCGGCCGGTCCCGGTCCCCGACCAGCACGGCGGTCGGTACCCGGATCTCGCCCAGCCGCCCGTACGCCGCGACGTCGGGCCGGCGGAAGTCCGACTGCGCCAGCCACCCGGGAACCGCGGCGCGCACCTGCTCCGCCACCTCGCCGTCGGATCCCGCGGCGGCCCAGAGATCCAGGCCGAACCGCACGAGCCCTTCCACGTCCCCGGCCGCGGCCAGCTCGTCGTACACCTTGTCCAGCTCGGGTTCGTCGGGCCAGGGGTAGCCGGTGAGCCCGGGACAGAGCAGGACGAGCCCGGCGACGCTCTGTGGATCCACGAGCGCCTGGCAGATCGCCGTGCTGCCGCCCAGGCTGCACCCGACGAGTACGGCGCGTTCGACCCCGCAGTACTCGAGCACGGCCGCGAGGTCGCCCTGCATGGTGAACGGGGTGGTCGGACGCGGGGACCGGCCGTAACCGCGGACGTCGTACCGGATCACGCGCTGCGGCAGCCGGTGCACCACGGCGTCCCAGCCGCGCGAATCCCCGGCGCCCGAGTGCAGGAAGACCAGCGGCAGCCCGTCGCCCCCGCTGTCCTCACCCCAGACGACCCCGCCCGGAACCTTGAAGTCCATGCCCCCACAGTGACATCACTCCGGCCACACTGCGCTCCCACTCACTCCCAGCAGCGCGTCGAACCAGACGACCGGGCGCTGATCGGGTCAGTCGGGGCTTGCTCGTACAGTCGGGGCCGGCTGGTGCTGTCCGGGCTGCCCGGTGCTGTCGTCAGGGCTTCTTGGCGACGCCGACCCAGAGGCTGCACATGATGTCGGTGAAGTCGCCCTTCGCGACGAGCCGGTCGGTCTCCGCGTCCGGATGCCAGCGGAACGGCGACACGACCCCCGGCTCGACCAGCTCGAGCCCGTCGAAGAAGCGCGTCACCTCCTCCTTGCTGCGGACCTGCGCGTCGCCGCCGTCGGCCTTGTAGACCTGCATCGCGCGCTTCCACAGCTCCGGCGCGAAGTCGGGCGTGCAGTGCGAGAAGATGAAGTACGAGCCGGGCGCGACCGCGTCGACCAGTTCCTTGATCAGGTCGTACGGCTTCAGCGCATCCGGCAGGTAGTGGAACACCCCGACCACGCTCAACGCGACCGGCTTGCTGAGATCGAGGGTCTGCTTCACCTCGTCCGAGGACAGGATCGCCCGCGGATCGGTGACGTCGGCCTCGAGGTACGCGGTCTTGCCCTGCGGCCCGCTCCGCAGCAGCGCCCGCGAGTGGGCGAGCACGATCGGGTCGTTGTCGACGTAGACCACCCGCGCCTCGGGCGTGATCTCCTGGACCACCTCGTGCAGGTTCGGGCTGGTCGGGATACCGGTGCCGACATCGAGGAACTGCGTGATGCCCCGCTCGGCGGCGAACTTGGCGGCGCGGTGCATCCACATCCGGTTCGACAGCGCGGCCGTCCGGAACCCCGGGAACGCCTCCAGCAGGTGCTCGGCGGCCTGCCGGTCCATCGCGAAGTTCGTCTTGCCACCGAGGAAGTAGTCGTAGACCCGCGCGCCGTGCGGCCGGTCGAGCATCAGCCGCTCGTCGATGTTGGTGTCCGTGCTGTCACTCATCGATGAAAGTCCAATCCACAGCGTCGTCGCGGGAGAACCACATCGTAGCGATCCGGCCGCACCCAGTAACACCCACCGCCCACAACCCTGCCCAAACCCTTGCATTACAAGGCCGACAAGCAGCGCTCAGCGCCTTACCTCGTACCTGGTCAGGAGCGCGCCGCCGGGGAAGGTCCGCGTCTCCACCAGGTTCAGGTTCACCCAGCTGTCCACCGCGGTGTAGAACGGTTTGCCGCCGCCCAGCAGCACCGGATGGGTGACGATCTCGTACTCGTCGACCAGCCCGGCCCGCATGGCCGCGCCGGCGAGCGTGGCGCCACCGACCCTCATCGGCTCGCCGTCCTCGGCCTTGAGCCGGGCGATCTCCTCGACCGCGTCGCCGGCGACCACCCGGGCGTTCCAGTCGACCTTGTCGATCGTCGAGGAGAACACCACCTTCGGCGTATCCCGCCAGTTCCGCGCGAACTCGACCTGCGCCGGCGTGGCGCCCGGCTGCTGATCGCCGGTCGGCCAGTAGGAGCTCATGTTCTCCCACAGCCCGCGCCCGTAGAGGAACAGACCGATTGCCAGCTCCTGGTCGAGCCAGAACCGAAACAGCTCGTCGCTCGGCGCGCTCCACCCGAGGTCGTCCCCGGGCGCGGCAACGAAGCCGTCCAGGGACACGTTCATGCCGTAGACCAGTTTCCGCATGAGGCCATGCCTTTCTGTCAGTCCGGCGACCTGCGTCGAGCCGCCCGTCACCCCTACTACGAACGCCTCACTCCGGATCCGACAAGTCGTCGGCGGAAATTCTCACAGCGCAGGCGACGCGCAGGGACGATCGGCCCGGCCACGAAGGCCGAGCACGCCGCGGCGGCGAGCACAGCCCAGATCAGGTGAGCCCGGTTCCACTGCGGATCGCCGGGCGGCAGGACGAGATCGAGCTGCGGTAGGCGGGCAAGCAGGCCGGTGACCAACGTCGCAACGGCTCCGGCGAGGCCGCCGTCACCTTTGCGGCCGGCAGCCACGGCGATTGCGATGGCGAACAAGGCCGCGGCTTCGATGGTGAGTCCAGCCAACGGCAGACCAGTTGCAGCGTCGTCAGGCAGAGTGAGCAGTGCAGCGACCCACCAGAGGGCCGCCAGGGGTAGCAGCAGCGCTACCGCGACCGTCCGTCGGAGCAGGCTCGGGGTCGGCACCACCGACGTGGAGGGATAGGAGGGGTCGTCGAGGATGAAGGCGGCCCCGGTGGCTCCGGCCAGGGCTGCAAGGCGGAGAACGGTCGACCAGCCCTCCGGCCTGAGCTCGACCAGGGCGGCGGGCAGGGCGACGGCGATCAGGCCAAGCAGTGCCCCTGCGACCAGAGGAGGCCAGCGCACGGCACGGGCGGTCGGACGCACCAACTGGTAGGCGATGGTCACGCGGACCTTCGCTGCCATCAGCAGTCCTCGGTACCGACAGAGCGCTCTCCGACAGGCGGTAGCGGAGGCGGCTCGGGGAGACCGAAGCGGGCCGCAATGTCGGCTGTGCGAACTCCAGGACCGGTCAGCTGGGCCCAGTCCCTGTGAACTTGCGCCTGCACCCGGTCAGTCGGCAGACCGAGCATGCCTTGCACCACCGTCACGTCCCGCGAGTCGATGAGCAGCGACTGTCCGCCGTCGACGACCGGGAGTGCGAGCGAGCTTCCCATCGACATCGCCAGCTGTGTCTTGATCGCCGCCACACCGTCCGGGCGGGAGCTGGCGGCCAGCCAGAGTGCGACGATCGCGCGGCCGCCGCACTGCACTCCATGAGCGAACTCGACGTCGCTGGTGCCGACAGCTCGGGCAGCCACCGCGTACGCCAGACCAAGCGGGAAGTCCGCCCGGCCTTCGCTGCCTGGGCGCCAGGTCGTACTCACGCTGACAGCACCCGGCGTACCAGCGGCGAGGTCATCGGCGCGCCAGGACTCGACCGGCGCGGGTCCTACTACCCAGCTGCCGCCTTGTGGCGGTGGGTTGGTGGCAGCAACTCGTTGACGCACGGTCAACGGCTGCTGCGCCGCCTGAGGTGGCATGAGCTTGCGCACGCCCTCCACGACCGGCTGCCACTGAGCGACCCGCGCCTCGTACCCGGCGAACATGCAGTACTTCACCCCACCGGCGACTACACAGGTCTGCCGTGACGCTGGTTGCTCTGTAGCGGCCACTCGCGCGAGGCGAACCTGCTCAGGCAACGGGCGCAGCTGCGCGGAACCGGCGACCACCGTACCCAACACCGCGACCACCAGCATGCCCGCTACCGGAACCCACGGGCCGCGGTCACGTAGTAGCACCGCGCCAGCGACGAACAGGGCGAGGCCGACGAGGTACAGGGCGTGCCAGCCGGCCGGGCGAGCCAGTAGATCAGGGGTGAATGCCTGCTCGTTGCCGAGTTGCAGTCCGACCAGGCCGAGCCACCGCGCCGACCCGTCGGCGGACGCGCGGATTATGTCACCCGCGAAGCTGCCGAACAGCAGCAGGACCACCGCCAGAGGCGCCCCGGCCGGAGAGCGCACCAGCCTGCCGAGCAGCACCCCGGACGCGCCGAGAAGCAGGACCAGGGCCGGTGCGGTTGCCAGCTCAGCAGGGTTCACCCGGCCCACTGCTGCGGGGACCGTGCTCAGCGCGGCGACGTGGGCAATTGCTGCGCCACTGACCAGTACTGCAAGCGGTACTACCGCGAGGAGATGTGCGGCGGTACGTCCCCAGCGCGGGACCAGCCGCACTCCGTACAGCTCCTCCGTACCGTGGCGGTGCGCCCTCAGGACAGCGCGGTTCGCGGCCACCAGCGCGGCGAACCCCACGACCATGGCAGGAAAGGCGGTGGCCTGATCCTGTTCGTGAAGCACCGGAAAGCTGTTCTGCGCCGTTCCGAGGATCCAGGGCAGCAGCCACCAGGCGGCCAGAGCGACAAGAGCAAGCAGCACCACGGGGTGACGCAGCAGGCGGACCGCCTCGATCCGCGTCAAGGCGAACACGGCACCGCCCGTCTGCGGCGCTACCGGGGCGATCACCGGAGCAGGATGCTGAGCGGTCGTCACGCGGTCACCCCCGCGGCCGGCGCACCGTCGAGCAGGAGCAGGTAGCCGTCTTCCAGCGTGGGCTCGACCAGGTCTGCCTCTGCGGGCGCGCTGCCGACGTTGCGGAACACACCGGTACCGGTCTGCCAGGACGCCAGCGCGGCCACCGGCGGTCTCGTACTGGTCCAGACGCGGCCTTGAGCGACCTCGACGAGCCCCGCGGGAGTGCCGTCGAACCGCACTCGGCCGCCGTGCATGACGACCACTCGGTTGCACAAGGCCTGGACGTCTTCGGTCTGGTGCGTGGACAGCAGTACGGTCCGCTGCTGGCCGAGTGAGGCGATGAGCTCGCGGAAGCGCAGCCGCTGCTCCGGGTCGAGGCCGACCGTGGGTTCGTCGAGCACCAGCAGGTCGGGGTTGCCGATCAGTGCGGCAGCCAGGGCCACCCGACGCCGCATACCGCCCGACAAGGTCTTGATCCGGGCTGAACGGCGGTCGTCGAGGCCGACCTCGTGCAGAACCCGTCGTACCTCGGCATGCCTGGCGCGGCGATCGACCTGTTCGCAGAGGATCGCGACGTAGTCGACGAACTCGAACGCGGTGAAGCGTGGGTGCAGCCCCGGTTCCTGGGGGGCGTATCCCAGGCGTCGGCGCAGCGCGAGGCGGCCGGCCGAGTCGCCCGCGTCCGTCCCGAAGGCGCGCACGGTACCGCTGTCCGGCGCGAGCGCGGTGGCCAGGACCCGCAGCAGGGTGGTCTTGCCCGCACCGTTCGGGCCGAGCAGTCCGGTCACTCCTCGCTCCAGCTGGACCGACACGTCATCGAGAGCGACGGTGCGGCCGAAACGGACGTGAATGCCGGCGAGGGCAACTGTCGAGGTCATGCGTGGCTCCAGGGATTACGTGGCAGACGGCCGGCGTCGAAGCGCCTGCGGGTCGCTAGGAGGACCAGGGTGGCCAGTACGGCCAGAAGTGCGGCCAGGACCTGGCCGATAGGGGTGAAGAGCACCGAGGCATTCCGGTCGAGGGTTACCGCGACCGTGAGAATCCAGCCGAGCCCTACGCAGACAGCCGCCGGTACTGGGCCTGTCCAGCCGGCCAGCGCGAGCATGGTCGCTGTCAGCGCGAGCGCCGGAAGCAGCCAAGCGAGGGCAGCCAGCCCGGCGGCGGGCAGCAGGAGCGTGACAAGACCGATCAGCCCAGCGGATGCGGTGAGGACGGCCGTGGCGCGCAGGAGCACCAGGCGAAAGGAGTCGTACGGCGTAGCCAGGCTGCGTTCATAGGCGGGGTCGATACCGGGTCCGAAGGCGGCGGCGACTCCGGCGAGGGGTACGAGTGGCGCGATGGCGAGGAAGGGCCAGGGGGTGGCGAGGCCGGGCGCCAAGACTGAAACGGCCGCGGCAGCCAGCAGGGTCAGGAGTACGGCCAGCAGCCAGGAGGTCCGCAGTGTCGAAGTAGCGACGAGGAGCCGGGCTGTGGACTCCCGAACGCCCAGACGGCCCAACAGGCGCTCGATCAGCCCTACTCGCGGTGCGTCGATCTCCGCGTCCAGGCGGTCCCAGATCCGGCCCATCGGCTCACCGACCAAGCGGGCCAGGGCCGAGCGGCAGTTGGCGCACTTGGCAGTATGCGCCTCGATGGACCAGCGGACGCTGTCCGTCGGTACTCCGCGCGCGTACAGCGCGAGCAGGTCGTCGTTGGGGTGCCACAGGTCCTCGCTCGCGTTCATGAGAATCGGCTCCGAAGCTCGCGGCGGGCGCGCATGGCCCGGGTTTTGACGGTTCCAGGTGGCACGCCGAGCAGAGCGGCGGCTTCACGGGTGGTCAGGCCGTCCAGGACGGTTGCTTGGAGCACCGCACGCAGCTCCGGTGGCAGCCTGTCCAGAGCAGCTCCGAGATCACCGTGCTCGACACCGAGCAGTACCTGGTCCTCTGCTGACGGCTCATCCTTGGAGGGGCGTCCGCGCAGTACTCGCCACAGCCGGTCACGGGCACCGGTACGTCGCAACGCGTCGACCAGCCGCCGCTGACCGATGCGCCAAAGCCAGCCGGCTACGTCGGCGCCCGACTGCTCCCGGTACCGGTCAGCGCCGTGCCAGACCGCCAGAAAGGTCTCCTGGACGACATCCTCGACGAGTTGAGCATCGGCACAGCGGTGCCGCAACCGGAGCAGGAGCCAGCCCGCGTGCCGCTCGTACAGCAGCGCGAAGGCGGCACGGTCACCGCGAGCGACCGCGCGCAGCACCTCGCCGTCGCTGCTCGTTCCATCCACGCACACTCATCGTATTGAGCACCGCGAACGGTTCACCGACTCGTCCCAAGCTCGGGACTGCCCCGAGTTCAGTTGACTCGTGGGGTGTGGTGGTTCAGGCCGCGAGTACGACCGGTTGAAGTGTCTCAAACTCGATGGGTGTGAGTTTGCCGAGGCCGCGTTGGCGGCGTCGGCGGTGGTAGGTGGTCTCGATCCAGGACACGATCGCCAGACGCAGTTCGTGTCTGGTGGTCCAGCGTCGTCGGTCCAGAACATTCTTCTGCAGCAGGGCGAAGAATGACTCCATCGCGGCGTTGTCGCCGCAAGCTCCGACGCGGCCCATTGATCCGCGCAGCTGGTAGGCCTTCAAGACCCGGACGAATTTCGTGGACCGGAACTGGCTGCCGCGATCCGAGTGCACGATCAGATTGGCAGTTGGTGCCCGCAAGGCGATCGCGTTCCGCAGCGCTGACACCGCCAGGGACGCCTTCATTCGTGACCCGATCGAGTAACCGACGATCCGGTTGGAGTAGACGTCCTTGATCGCGCAGAGGTAGAGCTTGCCCTCAGCTGTGGCGTGTTCGGTGATGTCGGTCAGCCAGATCAGGTTCGGTCCGGCCGCGCTGAACCCGCGTTTCACCAGGTCGTCGTGCACCGGTGGGCCGGCCTTGCGGGTCAGGCCGCGTTTCTTGGCGTGGATCGACCAGATCCGCTCCTGCGAGCACAACCTGGCGACCCGGTTCTCACCCGCGGCGACTCCGGCGTCGGCGAGCTCGTCGGCGATCAACCGGTACCCGAACGTCGGGTCATCGGCGTGAATGTCGATGGCGACGTTGATCAGGTGCGCATCGTCGAAATCTCTTTGCGTGACAGGATTCTTGCGCCACTTGTAGAAGGCTTGGGTGGTGAAGCCGAGTACCCGGCAGGTCACCGCGACAGGGATCGCGTCGGCGGCGAGGTCAAGGACCAGCGGGTACATCATTTTGGGTTGACGTCGCGGGCGAAGTAGGCCGCGGCGCGCCGCAAGATCTCGTTCTCCTGCTCCAACTGCCGGTTGCGCTTCTTCACCTCGCGCAGCTCAGCCGACTCCTCCCGAGTGGCGCCCGACTGGTGACCGTCCTCGATATCGGCCAGCTTCAGCCAGCGCTGCAGACACGACACGGAAATCCCGAAGTCCTTCGCGACCTGCGCGATCGGCGCCTCACCCTTGCGGGCAACCGCGACCACATCACGACGGAACTCCAACGGAAACGCTTTCGGCACGACAGACATCCTTCCAGCAAGGACCCAAGTCCTCACAGATCAGGAGTCAACCGAACCCGGGGCAGTCCCCTCCACATCACAAGGCGGAGGGTGTGGTGTTGTGGTTCAGGACATAGGCGACAGATGTCTCAAGACATAGGCGACACGTGTCTCGGGTGATCGGCGACAGGGCTGTCGGGCTGGACGCTCGGGCATGTCGAAGGCTCGGTTGGTTATCACCGCGTTGGTTGTGGAGGGTCAATCGGCCTCTGAGGTGGCCCGGCGGTACGGCGTACACCGGGCGTGGGTCTACAAGCTGAGGGCCCGTTACGAGTCGGAGGGCGAGGCGGAGTTCGAGCCACGGTCACGGCGGCCGAAGACCTCACCGCGAGCCACTGCGGTCGAGACGGTGGAGCTGGTACTGCGGCTGCGCAAGCAACTAACCGAGCAGGGCCTGGACGCCGGGGCGGACACGATCGGCTGGCACCTACTGCACCACCATCAGGTGAGGCTGTCGCGGGCCACAATTCACCGGATCCTGGTCCGGGCGGGCGCCGTGGTGCCGGATCCGGGCAAGCGGCCGCGGTCGTCGTATCTGCGGTTCGCCGCCGAGCAGCCGAACGAGTGCTGGCAGTCCGACTTCACCCACTACCGCCTCACCCGCCCCGACGGGCGTGCCGGCACCGATGTGGAGGTCATCAGCTGGCTGGACGACCACTCCCGCTACGCCCTCTCCGTGACCGCGCATCCGCGGATCACCGGCCCGATCGTGCTGAGCAGCTTCTGCGAAACCGTTGCCCAGTACGGGATCCCCGGCCTCCACGCTCACCGACAACGGCATGGTCTACACCACGAGGCTGGCGGGCGGGAAAGGCGGCCGCAACGGCCTCGAGACCGAACTACGCAACCTGAACGTGGTGCAGAAGAACTCCCGCCCGAACCACCCCACCACCTGCGGGAAGGTGGAGCGGTTCCAGCAGACGATGAAGAAATGGCTGCGCGCCCAGCCGGACCAGCCGACCACGATCGCCGCACTCCAGATGCTGCTCGACGCCTTCACCGAGGAGTACAACCAGCGCCGCCCGCACCGGTCACTGCCCCACCGCGCCACCCCCGCGGCCGCCTACCACGCCCGCCCGAAAGCCGGCCCGACCACGGACCGGACCGGTGAGGTCCACCACCGGGTCCGCACCGACCGTATCGACGACACCGGCGTGGTCACACTGCGGGTCAACGGTCGGCTGCACCACATCGGCATCGGGCGAACCCACGCCCGAACCCACGTCCTGCTCCTCATCCACGACCTTCAAATCAGGGTCGTCGACGCCGCGACCGGCGAACTCCTGCGCGAACTGGTCCTCGACCCCACCAAGGACTACCAACGCACCGGAAGACCGCCCGGCCCAGCCCCCAAACGACCCCCCCAAATGAAAACAGCCGAACCCACGAATCGTAGGTTCAGCTGTCGCCTATGTCTTGAGACATCACAAGGCGGAGGGTGTGGGATTCGAACCCACGAGGACGGTCACCCGCCCTACCGGTTTTCAAGACCAGCGCACTCGGCCGCTATGCGAACCCTCCTGGTGGGTGGGCTTCGGCCCTTCCACTCGGCGTCGAGGATAGCGGGCTCGGTCTGCCGCGGGCGAAATGTGGTGCGGGGTGGCGGGGTGGCGGGGTGGCGGTTAGGGTCTGGCGGTGACGAGGCGGACGGACCGCCTGGTCTGACGAGGACGGGAGGTGGGTTCGATGTCTCGGCTGTTCGAGGACGTGGCCCGCAGCTTCCGGTCCGCCCGCTGATCAGTTCCTGATCCCGGGCGTCGACCGGAGTCGCCGGTGTGTGCGTACGCCGGCTGTCCTGTCTTGCCGTCATGCCCTCTGGAGCTCACGCATGCGATCCCTCCGTACCCTCGTCCTGCCGCCCGAACTGGGCCGGGACTTCCGCCGGATCTGGCCCGCCGCGGCCATTTCGAACCTCGGCGACGGCGCTCTGCTCGCCGCCGGTCCGCTGCTCGTCGCCTCGATCACGGACCAGCCAGCGGCCGTCGGTGCGGCCGTCTTCGTTCAGCAACTGCCCTGGCTGCTGTTCGCGTTGTTCAGCGGCGCCCTGGCCGACCGGCTGGACCGCCGGTTGATGGTGGTCGTCGCGGACGTCTTCCGGGCCGCGGTACTGGCCGCGCTCGGTCTCGCCGTACTGCTGGACGCCTCGCCGTTGTGGGCGGTGTACCTGGCGCTCTTCCTGCTCGGATCGGCCGAGACACTCGCCGACAACGCGGCCGGGGCGTTGCTCGTCACCGCCGTCCCCAAGGAGCATCTCGGTAAGGCGAACGCCCGGCTCTACGCGGCCGCGACCGTACTGAACCAGCTAGGTGGTCCGCCAATCGGCGCGCTGTTGTTCGCCGTTGGCGCGAGTGTGCCGTTGTTCCTCGACGCGATCACGTTCGCCGCTGCGGCCGCACTCATCTCCCGGGTCTCTGTCCGCCCACCCGCGGTCCGCGACGAGCCCCGTACCGCGCTTTGGCACGACGTGCGCGAGGGGATCCATTGGTTGTGGAACCACTCCGGCGTACGCACGTTGGCGTGGGCGATCCTCATCATGAACATCACCTTCTGCGCTGCGTTCGCGACGTGGGTACTGTTCGCGCGGGAACGCCTTGGCCTCACCGACACGCAGTACGGGCTGCTGATCTCGGCGGGAGCGATCGGTGCGATCGCGGGGACGCCGGTGTACCACGTACTCGAGCCCCGCGTCGGCAGTCTGACCCTGCTCCGCGCGGGCCTCGTCATCGAGACGGCGGTGCACCTGATCCTCGCGCTGACCAGGAACCCGTGGATCGCCGGCGTGACGATGGCCGTCTTCGGTGTCCACGCTGTTGTCTGGGGCATCGTTTCGACGACGGCACGGCAGCTCGCGACACCGGACGCGCTGCTGGGCCGCGTGAACAGCGTGTACCTGCTGGCCTCTGTCGGTGGTGCGGCCCTGGGATCGTTGCTGGGTGGCGTACTGGCGCAGCGGTTCGGTCTGGTCGCGCCGTTCACGTTCGCGTTCGTGGGGATGGTCGTGATGACCGTTGTCGGGTGGAGGCCGCTGCGGCATGTCTCTGTCCGAACGGAGACACCGCAGCGCTGAGAAAACGGGTGGAGGGCTCCCGATCCCCTTGTTACGCTCGACGGCTGCGATCGGAGCCCTCTGCCATGCCTACAGCCATGTCCCTTGGCCTGCCAAACGTGCGCGGCCGCGTTCCTCTCCTCGTCGGCCTCGCCATCGACTCCTTCGGCGGCGGCTGCGCCGGACCGCTGCTGCTGTTGTTCTTCGTGCGCGTGGGGGACATCCCACTCGGTACCGCGGGTCTGTTGCTGACCGTTGCGACCCTGTTCTCCCTGGCTGCCCCGGCGGTGGTCGGGGTGGTGATCGACCGAGTGGGCCCGCGCAACCTGGTCATCGGCGCGCAATTCGCGCAAGGGCTCGCGTTCGCCGGGTTCTTCGTCGGCCGGGCGACCTGGCTGCTCTTCCTCTGCGCCCTGGTCATGACGACCGGGCAACGCGTGTTCTGGTCGTCGATCTTCAGCCTGCTGTCGGACATCGCGGACGAGGGTGACCGGGACCGGTGGTTCGGGCTCGGCGGCATGATGCAGGCAGGCGGCTTCGGACTGGGCGCACTGGCCGCCGGTGCGCTGCTCACCATCCCCGGGGACGAACCCTTCCTCGTGGCGATGGCGCTGAACGCGGTGTCCTTCTTCCTCGCCGGACTGCTCCTGATGCGGATCCGCGCCAGCCATGCCAAGCGGGCGGCGGACAACATCGGCGGACCGGCCCCCCTGCTGCGCAAGGACAAGCCGTTCCTCGTCCTGATCGCCGCCAACACGGTGCTCGCCCTGTGCACGATGGTGATGGGCATCGGGCTCCCCGTGTATGTGACGGAAGCGCTGCCCGCTCCGAAGTGGCTGGTCGGCGTACTGCTCGCCGCGATCTCCATCGTGCTCGCGACGGGTCAGACGCTGGTGGTGCGCCACACGGAGAAGCGGCGGCGGACCAACGTACTGATCCTGGCCGGCGTGCTCTGGGCGGTGTGGGGCGTCCTGATGGCCGGACTGCTGCACATCCCGGTGTGGGCGGTCGTCCCTGGCCTACTGCTGGCGACCGCGGTCTTCGCAGCTGCCGACGTGCTGCACGCGGCGACCTCCAACGCGCTGGCGGCCGCGGTCGCGCCGGTCCGCGGGCACGGGAAGTACCTGTCGTACTGGCAGTACTCGTTCACCTTCGCGAGCGTCCTGGTCCCGGCGTTCTTCGCGCAACTCTTCGAGGTACGGCACGAGTTCCCGTGGCTCGCGATCTCGGCCCTCGCCCTGGTCGCCGCGGGGACGATCTACGTCCTGGACCAGAAGCTCCCGCACGCCACGACACGGCGTGACTGATTCGTCAGGATTTGTTGCGGCTCTTCGAACAGATGTTCTAATGTTTTCGGTGTAGCCAGCGGTTGCTCCACCCTCCCGTTGACCACCGACGGCCGAACCTCCCACCTCCGATGTGGCCGGCCGGCGGACCGGGCGACGGCCGGCCCGGGGAGTGAGGCGCCCCGGGCTGTGGAGTACCGCAGACCGCCAACCGGTAGAACAGACAGGAATGTCGAGGTGATGCAGCAGGGAAAGGAACAGCCCGATGTTGCTCGAACACCGCGGCCGTCAACCGGTCGTGCCGGAATCCGCGTACGTCGCACCGTCCGCCGTACTCTGCGGCGCCGTCGTCCTGAGCGAGGGCAGCAGAGTCCTGCACGGAGCAGTACTCACCGCGGAGAACGGCGAGGTCCACCTGGGTGAGAACAGCGTGGTGATGGAGAACGCCCTGGTCCGCGGTCGCGAAGACCACCCCGCCCTGATCGGCGACGCGGTCCTGGTCGGTCCGCACGCCCACGTCAACGGCGCCACGGTCGAGAACGAAGTCTTCATCGCCACGGGCGCCTCGCTCTTCCCAGGCTCAGTCGCCGGCGAGGGCGCGGAACTGCGCATCAACAGCGTCCTCCACGTCAACTCCCACCTGCCCGCGGGCGCGGTCCTCCCCATCGGCTGGATCGCAGCAGGCAACCCGGCCACCCTCTACTCCCCCGACCAACACGAAGCCCTCTGGCAAACCCAAGAACCCCTGGACTTCCCAGGCACCGTCTACGGCGTCCCCCGAGGCACTCCCCTGCGCGAAATCATGGCCCGCCAATCAGCCTTCTACGCCCACCACCAATCCGACCGCCGCATCGACTGACCTTCAGCCAGGCTGACTTTTCAGGGCTGAGGGCAACTAATTTTTGGGTGTGGGAACAGGCGAGTTGAGGGTGAACTGACGGACTACGCCTGGGGGTTGGGCCGCGCAGGTCATCTGGCCGTCGATGGTGATCTGGTGGGATTCGACCTCGACCTCGAGCTCTGTCATGTCTGTGGTGAGCTTGATCGACCAGCGGCTGCCGGCCAGCGGGACGACGGCCGACGGGCGGAGGGAATCGAGCGTCGTGGGGTGACCCGCGGCGCGGGCGAAGTGCTGGGCTGCTTGGACGTGGGGTGGCAGGGCGCCCGAGCCACGGAAGGACTTCGGGACCACCTCGCCTTTGTCGTACGCGTTCGCGATGGCGACGGCGCCGGGTGGCGTGACGTGGCCGTAGTAGAGGCTGTGGGGGAGCAGCACCACGTTGGGGGCGAAGCGGTCGCCGCCTACGTGGCTGCTTTCCCAGGTGCGCTCCGGGTACGCGGCGGCGAGGGCGGAGGCGACCGGGCGGCCGCGGACGGCGCAGCACGCGTCGTGGCGGCCGTGGGTGCAGACGAGGTAGATCGGTTCGGTGCTCGGGGTCCCGGGGTCGGTGCCGGCGAGGACCTTCAGGACGTGCTCGTCGGTGGGGAGTTCGCCCCAGCGGATGGATTCGCTGCCCGGCCGGCTGTCGATCAGGGCCCAACGGCGTGGAAGGTCTCGGTCCGTGCGGCCATGCCGGCGGATCAGCACCGGCCGGCACCGCAGCTCCGCACACAACCGTGCGACCTCGGCCCCCAGACCAGCGGCCCGTACCCGCGGACGACCACCGTCCGTGGGTACGCCCTGCGCGGTGACGGGTTGGTCGTCCGCGAGAGCCGACGAGTACTGCAGAGCTTCCAGGGCGACGCGCGGCCAGGGCCGATTGGTTTCGATGAGGAGCCAGCGTTCGGCGGGTGGGGCGGAGGCGAGCAGCAGATCGCCGCGGCGTTCGGCGGAGGCGGCGCAGCCCGTCTCCGGTCGGTACCTCGCGGGATCGCCCGCGTCGGAAGACCCGAAGCCGGCCGTCAGAGCATCACCGGATCCGCGGTCCACACCACCCGACCCTACGCCCGCCTCCAACAACCCCTCGCCGCCCGTCCACCCCACGAGCAGGCCCGGTCACAGCCCCGCGACCAGGACGCCTTCCTTCATCAAGCGCCGCACCAACACGACCTGATCAGACTCATCCAGCGACGGCAGTGAACCCACCTCGAACGGTTCCCCCGACACCGCCCTCGCCACAGCAGCCCCGGTCGACGACGGAAAAGTGATCGTCCGATCCGACAACTGCAGCCGCACCGGATCCCCCGGCACCAGGTGTACCCGCAAACCAGCCCGCAGGCGCACCGGCGTACCAACAGCCAGGTCCGCCAGAGCAGCTGCGTGCGCAAGCGGTGCAAGTGGAGCGGGACGGTTGCCGGACCACGTACGGCGACGGAGGCGGCTCGCCAGCTTCTCCGGGGTCGCCGTGTCGAGGTAGTCGGTGAAGAGCTTCGCCACCTGCTCCAGCTCACCCGCCACCTGCGACGGATCACCTGGATCGAAGCCGAGCGGCAACGCGGTCCGAAGCTCGCCGTGCTCTGCCGCAAGCGCAGCCAGCTCCTGGACGAGCAGGTACCGCGTCATCGTGTGCAGCCCGACCGTCAGATGGGCACTCACCCCACCCAGCGCCCTCGCCGAATGCAGGAAGCCGCGCGGTACGTACAGCGCATCCCCGGGCCGTAGTACGGCATCCACGACGGGCTGCTGATCGCGGGCAGCCTCGGCGACCGCATCGGAGTGGTCTGTCCACGGCTGGTTACGCAGTGGGTCGACGTGCACCGGTTCGTGCACCGTCCAGTGCTTCTCGCCCGCTACCTGCAGGACGAACACGTCGTGCACGTCGTAGTGCGAGGAGAAGCCCTGCGACTGCGCAGGAGTGATGTACGCGTTGATCTGGACCGGGTGGCCCGCATCCGTCGACAGTTGCGTCGCGAAGTCGACCAGCGGCGGCCAGGTGCGGTGGAGAGCCTGCAGTACCACTGTGTGCCCGTCGGCGAACAGTGCGGCGACCTTGTCGTCGCGGACCTGGTCACCGATCTCCGCTCCAACACCGCCCGGCCCCGTGAACTGGTTGTCGCCGACGACCGCACCGTTCTTCGCGATGCGCAGGAACGGCGTCCGCAGGCCGCGGCGCGACAGGAGCTCGTCCGCGTCGTCCAGCGTGAACAGGTCGTCGAAGGGACCGGCCAGCTCGGCCGCAGGGGACAACAGCGCGCGCAACCCCCAGTAGTTGCGCGCGAACTCGTCAGCGTCCCCCGCGACGCAGCGCCGGAGAGCCGGGCGCCGGTCCGGCGGCGGCCCGGTCTCCGGCACCGGGGTCACCAACTTCCGGAGTTCCCGCCGGCACCGCCGTCGGCCCCGCCATCGGTACCGCGTGGATTCGCGCCACCGTCGGCCGGTCCTTCCGCACCACCGTCGGCTCCTCCGTCAGCGCCGCCATCGCTGACACCAGGCGAGGCGCCGCCGTCCGCCGGCCCTTCCGAGCCGCCTCCGCCGGCGCCGCCATCGGCGCCGCCGTCACTCACACCGGGCGACGCACCGCCGTCCGCGGGGCCCTCCGCGCCGCCGTCGGCGCCGCCATCGGTCGCGCCGGGCGTCGCCCCGCCGTCGGCCGGACCCTCGCCGCCCGCACCGCTGTCCGCTCCACCGTCCGCGCCGCCGTCACTCACCCCGGCAGCGGCCCCACCGTCCGCAGGACCTTCCTGGCCGGACCCGCCGGCGCCCCCGTCAGCACCACCGTCAGCGCCTCCGTCGGTCGCGCCGGGCGTCGCGCCCCCGTCCGCCAGACCCTCGCCATCACCGGACGAAGTGGTCATGTCGTCGTCGTTCAAGCCCATGATGCTGCTCCCTTCGAGAGGCTTTTCGGTGCCATCCCAGTGCGCAAAGTAGATCGGCGGTAAACCCCCGTCCGGGTTACAGCCAGTACACGGTTCCGCCGCGATCGACGGACCCCCTCCAGCGCACTCCCTCCTCCGATGATGGGTCAGCCGAGCAGGTCGTACCAGACCTTGAGGAACGCGTCCGTGGTCGCCTCCGGACGAACCGCGATTCGCAGCCAGCTCCCGTCCAGCCCAGGAAACGTGTCCCCCCGCCGTACGGCGAACCCGCGCTCGCGCAGGCGTTCCCGGAGGACGTCGGCCTCGGGCACCTGGACCAGTACGAACGGCGCGCGCGGTACGCCGTACATGCGGACGCCACCTGGTCCGCCGGTCAAGCCTTCGACCAGGTGGTCGCGTTGGCGGTCCAGCTCCACGGCGGCCTGGTCGGATTCGGCCTGTGCTCGCGGGCTCATACAGGCGAGAGCGGCAGCCAAGGCGGGTGTGGAGACCGGCCAGTGCGGCTGGACAGCGGCCAGTTGCTCGATCAACGAGGCAGCGGCGACCACGTACCCGACGCGGAGACCCGCGAGTCCCCACGTCTTGGTGAGGCTCCGGATCACCACGAGACCCGGGACGGACGCGCCGGCGAGCGACTCCGGTTCGCCCGGAACGGCGTCCATGAACGCCTCGTCGACCACGAGGATCCGCTCCGGCCGGGCGAGTTCGCGCAGGTCGTCGGCACGATGCAGGACCGAGGTCGGGTTGGTCGGGTTGCCGATGACGACCAGGTCCGCGTCGTCGGGCACCCGCCGCGGATCGAGGACGAACCCCTCGTCGGGACGCAGCACGACCCGGTCGACCAGGTGCCCCGCGGACCTCAGCGCCGCCTCCGGCTCGGTGAACTGCGGATGCACGACGACGGCATGGCGCGGACGGAACGCGCGAGCGATCAGCACGAACGCCTCGGCCGCCCCCGCCGTCAGCAGTACCTGGTCGGGGTCGCACCCGTGGCGCGCGGCGACCGCGGCGACCGCGGCGTCCTGCCGTGGGTACGCCGCGAGGTCGGTGAGGCTGCCGGCGATCTCGTCGACCAGCCAGGCGGGTGGAGTCCCCGCTCGCACGTTGACGGCGAGATCGACGAGGCCGTCCCCCACCTCGACGTCCCCGTGATGATCCAGGTCGAACCCGTCCGCAGCCACGCGCAGCAGGCTAACCCGTGGTCGCCTGCGGAGTCGGCGAGGCAGAATCCTGGTCACGGGGCAGGGTTGCGCCGACGACGGATGCGGCACCATGGAGAGGTGAAGATCGCCGTGGTGCAGACCGCCAGCTCCGACGACAAAGCCGCCAATCGGGAGGCCGTGGCGCGGCTGGTCGGCGAGGCCGCGCGGGACAGACCCGATCTGGTCGTGCTGCCGGAGGCGATGATGGCGGACTTCGCGGTCGCGGGTGGTTCGGTCGGTGCACTGGCCGAGGCGCTCGACGGGGAGTTCGTCGGCGTCCTGCGCAAGGCGGCCGCCGAGCACGGGACCGCGATCGTGGCCGGCATGTTCGAACGCAGCTGCGACGAGGACCGCCCGTACAACACGCTGCTCGCGGTCGGCGCCGACGGCGAGCTGCTCGGTGCGTACCGCAAGATCCACCTGTACGACGCGTTCGGGTACAAGGAGTCCGACCAGCTGACCCCTGGTGACGTCTCACCCGTGGTCGTCGAGATCGGGGCGCACAAGTTCGGTCTGATGACGTGTTACGACCTGCGGTTCCCCGAGTTGTCCCGGGCCCTGGTCGACGCGGGCGCCGAGGTGCTCGTCGTCCCGGCGGCGTGGGTCCGTGGCCCGCTGAAGGAGTTCCACTGGTCGACGTTCCTCACGGCGCGCGCGATCGAGAACACCTGCTACGTCGCCGCCGCCGCGCAGAACGGCAAGAAGTACTGCGGTCTCAGCCAGATCGTCGATCCGCAGGGCGTCGGAGTCGCCGCGGTCGGCGAGGACGACGGGTACGCCACCGCCGAGCTGTCCGCGGACCGTCTGACCGAGGTGCGCAAGCGCAATCCCTCGCTGCAGAACCGCCGCTTCACGGTGACTCCCCGCTGACCACCGTGACGTTCGACGCGATCGTCCTGGCCGGCGGCGGCTCGACCCGGTTCGGCGGGGTGGACAAGGCGATGCTCGTGCTCGAAGGCGTCAGCCTGCTCGATCGAGTGCTCACGGCAACCAAGAACGCCGGTACCACGGTCGTCGTCGGCCCACAACGCTCCACCGTCCGCCCGGTCGAGTGGACCACCGAGCAACCCCCGTCAGGCGGCCCGGTCGCCGGTATCGCCGCCGGCCTCGCTCACGGGGACGCCCCGATCGTCGTGATCCTCTCCTGCGACCTGCCCTGGCTGACCGACTCGGACGTGACCACCCTCGTCCAAGACCTCACCGGAGACGGCCACGGGCTTCGCGACACCGACGGCCGCGAACAGTACCTGGTTGCCGCCTACCGCCGCGAAGCCCTCGCCGAAGCCCTGAAATCCATCGGCGACCCCCGTGACAAGTCCGTCCGCCGCTTCCTGAGCCCCCTCGCCCTGACCTGGACGAACCCCACCAGAGCAGGCGACGACGTGGACACCTGGTCCGATCTCGACGACTAAGTGCCTTGGGCAACAACCAGCATCTATGGATGCGGCTCGGTTCGATAGGCGATGCCGATCGGCCGACACCGGCGCTGTGGATGACGGCGAGCGCCTGCCGATCGAACGCAGTACCGTGGCTCGCATGCGAGCTGTCGTGTGTGAGGGTGCGGGTGGCGTCGAGGTTCTGACCGTCGGGGAGATCGAGGATCCGGCGGCCGGGGCCGGTGAGGTCGTCATCGAGGTGGTCGCCGCCGGGGTGAACCGCGCGGATCTGCTGCAGCGGCAGGGCTTCTACCCACCGCCGCCGGGTGCTCCGGGGACGATCGGGCTCGAGGTGTCGGGGCGGATCGCCGAGGTCGGACCGGACGTCGACGGCTGGAAGGTCGGCGACGAGTGCTGCGCGTTGCTGGCCGGCGGTGGCTACGCGGAGAAGGTGCTCGTCCCGGCCGCGCAGGTCATGCCGGTACCGGAGGGCGTGGACCTGGTCAGCGCGGCGGCGTTGCCCGAGGTGGTCGCCACGGTCTGGTCGAACGTGTTCATGACCGCGCAGCTCAAGGAGGGCGAGACCCTGCTGGTGCACGGCGGCTCGTCCGGGATCGGCACGATGGCGATCCAGCTCGCGGTCGCCCACGGTGCGCGGGCGCTCTGCACGGTCGGGAACACCGAGAAGATGGACTTCTGTACCCGGCTGGGCGCGGACGTCGCGATCAACTACAAGGAAGCCGAGTGGGCCTCGGTGGTGAAGGAAGCCACCGCGGGCGCCGGCGCCGACGTGATCCTGGACATCATGGGCGCGAAGTACCTGACCGACAACGTGAAGTCGCTGGCCTTCGACGGCCGGCTGGTCGTGATCGGGATGCAGGGCGGCACCAAGGGCGAGCTCGATCTCGGCCGGTTGATGTCGCGCCGCGGTTCGATCACCGGGACCGGGCTGCGGTTCCGCTCGGTCGAGGACAAGGGCAGGATCCTGACCGACGTGGTCGGCCACGTCTGGCCGTTGATCGAGGCGAAGAAGGTCCGCCCGATCGTGCACAGCACCTTCGCCCTGGCCGAGGTTGCCCGGGCGCACGAGACGCTCGAGCAGTCCGCCCAGATCGGCAAGGTCCTGCTCACCCTCTGACCGCCAAGGCCTTTCCGGTACCGCGGACCCGGCCGCCCGGATCCGCGGTACGCCGGCTGCCGGTCACGACGGCAGGTTGGCGGCGAGCCACTCGGGATCCGGCGCGACCAGCTGGATCACGTCCAGGTGGGTCCCCTCCGGATCGCGGACGAAGAAGTGCCGCTGACCCCAGGGCTCGGTGACCACCTCGGTGTCCAGCTTCACGCCCGACTCGGTCAGCCGCCGGGCCACCTCGTCGACGTCCTCGACGACGAACCCGAACACGTTCGAGCTGGCCGTGGTCGCGGACACCGCCGCCGGGACGGACGCGTGTCCTCGTTCGGTGACGGCGATCTCCCATTCCGCCTCACCCCGGCGCAGGCAGATGAACCAGCCCAGGTCGACGGTGATCTTCAGGTCGAAGTACTGCTCGTAGAAGGCGGCCACCTCCGCCGGGCGGGCGGTGATGACGGTGGCGCCGAAAGCCGCGGGTTGCATACATTCTCCTGACTAGCACTACAGATGTTGTGGTTGAGTACGACATCTGTAGTGGATGGCTGCTAGGCTTGTCAACATGCCGAGAAACCCGGAACGACGCACCCAACTCGCCGACGCCGGCCTCACCGTCCTGGCCGAGGCAGGTGCGCGCGGGCTCACCCATCGCGCCGTGGACGCCGCGGCCGGCCTGCCCGCCGGGACCGCGTCGAACTACTTCCGCACCCGTGACGCCCTGCTCGGCGCACTCGGCGAGCGCATCTTCGAGCGGTTCACCCCGGACGAGGCGCGGCTGGCCCCACTCGCCGCGCGGGAGCCGTCGGTGGACCTGGTCGTCGACTATGTCCGGTACATCGTCGAGCGGCTGCTCGGCCAGCCCGAGCTCACCCTCGCCCTGATCGAACTGCGGCTCGAGGCGGCCCGTCGCCCCGGACTGCACGAGATCCTCTCCCGCACCCTGCGGCAGGGATTCGACGCCGACGTCTCGTTCCACGTCCAGGCCGGTCTGCCCGGCGGCGCGGAGGAGGTCCGGCTGCTGCGGTTCGCGGTCGACGGCATGATGCTCGACCAGCTGACCCCGGGAATCGGCCGGGAGTACGACGTGGACGCGATCACGGCGCGCCTGGTCCGCCGGTTGGTCCGCGCGGACTGACGTCGGGGTTACCGTCAGCACGTGACTGGGGAACACCACGGGCGGCGAGGCGCGCACATCCTCGAAGCGGTCCAGGACGTCATCGCCGAGCGCGGGCTCGAGGCGGCGACGATGCGTACGGTGGCGGCCGCGGCCAACATCTCACTGGCCCAGGTCCAGTACTACTTCCGCAGCAAGGACGAACTGGTCGCCGCCGCGTTCCAGTACGTCACGGAGCGTTTCGACGAGAAGCTCGCGACGATCGACCTCGCCGGACCGCCCCGCAAGGTCCTCCGCTCCGCCTTGGAACTCTGGCTTCCCCTGGACGAGGACCGCGCCCGCGACGCCCGGGTCTGGCTCGCGTTCAGCGCGGCCGCGGCGACCTCGCCCGCACTCCAGCAGATCGCGGCCGCCACCGACGCCGAACTCCGGATCGCCTTCGCCCGCTTGCTCGACGCAGCCGTGGCCGACGGCGACCTGGCCGAGGTGGACGACACGGAGACCGAGGCGGCCGTGTTGCTCGCGGTCCTGGACGGCCTGGTGATCCAGGGGCTCACGCTCCCGGGGGCCGAGCGGCCGGCCTTCCTGACTCGCTCACTGGACGCCCACCTCGGCCGGCTGTTCCGGTAATTCCGTTGCCTCAGGCCCCGATCTCGCCGGCCACCTCGGGGTACGCCACCGGGTACGCGGGGGTGCTGGTCACCCGCCATCGCCCGCACGCGCAGCGCAGGTACACGAGCAGCCCCTCGCTGACCTGATGGGAGGACGAGACCTGCCAGCGATGCCGGTGTACTTCTTCTCTGGTGGGCATGCGGCCATCGTGCTGTAATGGCATTGTGCATCTCAACCCTTACGGCGCCGACGCGGTCCTGCTCGCGGTGAACCTGGTCAACCAGCCCGCGACCAGTACGGTCGAGCTGGCCGAACGCTGCGAGCAGAACGGCGTGGAGAATCGGCTGGTCCGCGAGCGCGAGGTGACCGAGGCCGACCTGGCCGCGGTCCGGGTCGCGCTGGACGAGTGGCTCGCCGTGGTCGACGCGAGCGACGAGCTCACCCGGGTCGAGCTGGTGAACGCGATGCTGGCCAAGTACACCGAGCATCCCCGGCTCACGAACCACGCGGGCGACGGCTGGCACATGCACTACCGGCCGGACCACGTACCGGTCGGGCGACTGGTCGCGACGCTGATCAGCACCGGTACCGCGCTGCACCTGGCCGGACGCGGCATCACCCGCCTCGGCCGCTGCTGCACGGACGGTTGCGACAACGTGTACGCCGACCTGTCGCGCGGTGGACGCCAGCGGTACTGCAGCCCCGCCTGCTCCAACCGGGACGCCGTCCGCCGGCACCGCGCCCGTACGATGTGAAGATGACCGAGAGCAGCAGCGAGGGCAGGGAAGCCCCGATGGCGGGCGCACGGACCGAGGACGGCAAGGTGCTGATCGTCGGGCCGGACGGGATGGCCGTGGAGGGTCCGCCGCGCGGCGACGACGACACCGAGCAGGGCGACGAGCCACGCTCCGTCACCGAGCTGGTCGAACAGCCGGCCAAGGTGATGCGGGTCGGCAACATGATTCGCCAGCTGCTCGAGGAGGTGAAGGCCGCACCGCTGGACGAGGCGTCCCGGCAGCGCCTGAAGGCGATCCACGAGGCGTCGATCAAGGAGCTCGAGAGCGGGCTCGCACCGGAGCTGGTCGAGGAGCTGGAGCGGCTCAGCCTCGACTTCACCGACGACAGCACCCCGACCGAGGCCGAGCTGCGGATCGCGCAGGCCCAGCTGGTCGGCTGGCTGGAGGGGCTGTTCCACGGCATCCAGACGGCGTTGTTCGCCCAGCAGATGGCGGCGCGTCAGCAGCTCGAGCAGATGCGGCGCGCACTGCCCGGCGGCCAGCAGGTGCACGGCGAGGAAGGCGCTCCGTTCCCCGGCGCCCCGCAGGCCAACGGCACGACCGACGGCCCCGGCAGCGGAGGCATGTACCTGTAGCCGGTCAGAGGTCGAAGAGTTGCTCGAGGACGGTGGCGACACCGTCCTCGTCGTTTGTGGGGCACACCTCGTCGACCACCGCGAGCACCTCCGCGTGCGCGTTGGCCACGCCGTACGACGTCCCGGCCCAGGCGAGCATCGGCAAATCGTTGAGCGAGTCACCGAACGCGATCGTCTCGTCGGCCGCGATCCCTTGCTCTGCGGCGAAATCGGCGAGCATCGTCGCCTTCGAGACACCGTCCGCGGAGATCTCGACCAGGCTGTGCCCACCGCTGTGACTCGCGGCGACACGTCCGCCGACCACCGGCGAGATCTTCGCCAGCAGTTCGTCGGAGTGCCAGCTCGGATGCCGGACGAGCAACTTCGCCGTCGGTTCGGCGAGCAGAATCTCCAACTCGGCCACCAACGTGTCATCCGGCGTAGGCCAGCGGTTCACGTACCGCGGCTCCTGTCCGTAGCGGTCCGGTCGCTCGATGGCGAACTCCACCTCGGGAATCTCGGCCCGGATCGCCTGTGCCACTTCGAGAGCGACCGCGGGATCGATCAGGCTGGTCCGGATCGGCCGGCGCGCGCCGACGTCGTACAAAATGGCGCCGTTGGCAACAATCGCGATCCCGTGCGCGCCGACCAGGTCGGACAGGTCATGCAACCAGCGCGGCGGCCGAGCGGTGACCATCACGAAGACGGTGCCCACATCCTGGACAGCGAGCACTGCTCTCTTGGTCCGGGGCGCGATCGATCCGTCGCTGCGGACCAGCGTTCCGTCGAGATCGGTAGCCACCAGGCGGGGTGTTCTACGGTGCGGCACCCCCCTACCGTAGCCGCTCGGCAGACAGCGCCCTTTACCCTCCCGAACCGTCATCGCGCAAGCACTTGGAGATCGGTTTCCTCTTGATCTGATTGACCGTTGAACAACGTCATCAGACCGTTACGGCAGGATCCTGCAAAGGCAGCAAGTTCCCGTGCACTGCCCTGTTTGTGCATGATTTCATGCGGAGGCTGGCGGGGAACCGGGGGCTGTTCGGCCGCGTCGTACGCCTTGTTCCGGACCCTCAAGTCTGGTGCGACCCTCGCCAGGAAAGCGTCGGTAAACCGATGGGAATTTGGGTGCAACCAAAAACTCACCGGCGACGTCAACAGTTATGGATCGGTGCGCCTAGCGCCGGACGACACGGGTGGGTCGGCAACAGACGGGTCGGTCCATCAGCTATCGGGCCTGCGTGTTCGAACGACGTTCATCGTTCGTTCACACGGGTCCTGGAACTTGGGGAGCCACGATGACTGTCAACACCACTCTCGCACGGCCCAGCGCCGGCACCTCCCGAGCGGCTGTCGACACATCTTCCATCATGGAAGGGGCCATGACGGGCTGTACTGCACGACCGGAGATTTTTCAGCACCGACTGATGGAAGAGCCGCCGCCCGCTTCGGCGACGCGGCGGACCCGGGAGCGTTACGACCAACTGGTCCGTGAGGCCAAGAAGTTGTGCGCTTCGTGCCCGATGTTCACCGACTGCCTGTTCAACGCCGTGGCCGAGCACGATGTCAGCGGCTTCGTCGCCGGCACGACCGCGGTACAGCGACGCTCGATGCGCAACCTGCTCGACGTCGAGGTTCAGGCCGATGATTTCGACCAGCTCGCCGGGGCCCGCGGGACCCGCCGGCCGGTCAGCCACGAAGAAGTACTGCGGCTGCGCACGCAGTACCCGAACGACAGCTTGGAATCGCTGGCCATGCGGCTGGGATGCTCGCTGTCGACGGTCAAGCGTCACCTGCGCCGGGCCCGCCGGGGGCAGAGCCCCGCGGCCAAGGCTCCGCGTACCCGCCCCGAGGTCAGCGCCGTCCTGGACGCGTTCGACACCGTGGTGGACCAGCCGTGCGCGCCCCCGCGCGCGGGTGGCACCCGGGTTGCCTGAGCTGACACTCGGCCCGCCAGCGGACTGTCACTCACCGCAAGCACGAGGCCCGGAACCCTGCACCAGCAGGAGTTCCGGGCCTTTTTGTTGCCTTGATTAACTATTGCGCCGGGCCGCCAGGTCAGAACCAGCGGTTCAGGACCGCCGCGACGCCGTCGTCCTGGACCGACTTGGTCACCTCGTCGGCCGCGACCTTGACCTCGTCCGGCGCGGACGCCATCGAGACGCCGAGGCCGGCGTAGACGAGCATCTCGATGTCGTTGCGTCCGTCCCCGATCGCGACCAGGTCCGCGGCGTCCACGCCGAGCTGGGCCAGCGCCACCTTCAGGCCGGTGCTCTTGTCCACGCCCTCCGGCGCGATGTCCAGCCAGGCGGTCCAGCCGACGAAGTAGCTGACCCCGTGCAGGCCGAGGCGTTCGGCCAGTTCGACGAAGTCGGCCTCGGACTTCTCCGGGTCGCGGATGATCAGCCGGGTCACCGGTTCCGGCGCGAGCTCGGCGTCCGAGACCACCCGGATCCCGGTGCCGTCACCGAGGTCTCCGGCCGGGAACGGCGCGGTCACCCGGTAGCCGAAGTCGTGTTCCTCGACCGCCATCCGGGCGTTCGGGGCGTGCTCGCGGACCGACGCGATCACCGTGCTCGGGTCGAAGGTCCGCTCGTCCACCACCTCGCCGCCCGGATGACGCAACGTACGCGCGCCGTTGCTGCAGACAACGAACCCGCCGGTCAGCCCGAGCAGTTCGGCGACCGGCGCGGTGGCCTGCCAGGACCGGCCGGTGGCCAGCACGACCGGGACCTCGGCGGCGGCCCGGCGGACCGCCTCGACGACGGCCGGCGAGATGTTCTCGTCGTGGTCGATCAGCGTGCCGTCGATGTCCAGGGCAACGGCCTTGGGCCGCCAGCCGCCGGTCATCCGCGGACCGGTTCGAGGACCTCACGTCCGCCGAGGAACGGGCGCAGCGCGACCGGCACCCGGACCGAGCCGTCCGCCTGCTGGTGCGTCTCCAGGATGGCGACGATCCAGCGGGTGGTGGCCAGGGTGCCGTTCAGCGTCGCGAGCGGGCGGGTCCGGCCGTCGGCTTCCCGGTGCCGGATGTTCAGCCGGCGGGCCTGGAAGTCGGTGCAGTTCGACGTCGAGGTGAGCTCGCGGTACCGGCCCTGGGTCGGCACCCACGCCTCGCAGTCGAACTTCCGGTACGCCGAGACGCCGAGGTCGCCGGTCGCGGTGTCGATCACCCGGTAGGCCAGTTCCATCTTGTCGAGCATCTCCTTCTCCCAGCCGAGCAGCCGCTGGTGCTCGGCCTCCGCCTCGTCCAGGCTGCAGTAGGAGAACATCTCGACCTTGTCGAACTGGTGGACCCGGATGATCCCGCGGGTGTCCTTCCCGTACGAGCCGGCTTCCTTGCGGTAGCAGGACGACCAGCCGGCGTACCGCAACGGGCCGGCCGACAGGTCGACGATCTCGTCCATGTGGAACCCGGCCAGCGGAACCTCCGAGGTCCCGACAAGGTAGAGCTCCGGGTCGTCCAGCCGGTACACGTCGTCGTGGGCGGACAGGTACCCGGTACCGCCCATCACCTCCGGCTTGACCAGCGAGGGCGTGATCATCGGGGTGAAGCCGTTCGCCACCGCCTGCTGGATCGCCAGCTGGAGCATGCCGAGCTGGAGCAGCGCGCCGACGCCCTTGAGGAAGTAGAACCGGGCCCCGGAGACCTTGGCGCCGCGCTCCATGTCGATCGCGCCGAGCAGCTCGCCGAGCTCCAGGTGGTCCCGCGGCTCGAAGCCCTCGGCGGCGAAGTCGCGCGGCTTGCCGATCTCCTCGACCACCCGGTAGTCGTCCTCGCCGCCGACCGGGGCCTCGTCGGAGACCAGGTTCGGCAGCGCCTTGGTCAGCTCCTCGAACCGGGCCTCGGCGTCGTTCGCCGCGCTCTCGTGCGCCTTCACCTCGGCGGCCAGCGCCTTGGTCCGCTCCAGCAGCGCGGTGCGGTCGTCGCCCTTGGCCTGGGCGACCTGCTTACCGAGCGCCTTCTGCTCGGCCCGCAGCGATTCGAAGGACGCGATGGACGATCGACGCTCACTGTCGGCCACCAGGATCTGGTCGACCTGGTCCGGATTCTCGCCGCGCTTGGTCAGCGCGGAACGGACGGCATCGGGGTTCTCACGGAGGAGTTTCGCGTCGATCACACCGTCAGGTTATCGGGGTGTGTCGGGGCCGCGGAATTTTATTCGGGATGATGAGCTTGCACCAGCCATCTGCCGGGGAACGTCGAGGGGGTCACGGGCGGGCCATGAACCACCATCCACCCAGCCACCTCGGACGCGCGTTGACCGTGGTGCTGGGGGCCCTGCCGTTCGCGGTGATCACCATCCTGGTCTTCGAGGACTGGCCCCCGCTCCGCCGCTGGGACCTGTCCGTCGCCGCCCGCGCCGCGGAGTACGGCGCGACCCGGCCGGACTGGGTGGACCTGTGGCAGGTGCTGGGCGCGGTGATCCTCCCGTGGGTCTCACGAGCCGTCATCCTCGGGGTCGCGATCTACCTCTGGCATCGACGGGCCCGGCTGCTCACCGTCTGGCTGGTCGTCACGGCGGCGTCCGAGCTAATCCTCGTGTTCGTGGTGAAGAACATCTTCGAGCGGCCCCGGCCGGCCGATTTCCTGGTCGAGACCGACAGCTGGTCCTACGTGTCCGGGCACGCCACCGCCGCGTTCGTGATGGCCGGTGCGCTCGGTGTCGTCCTGCCGTCGGTCCGTGGCTGGCGACGCCGGTTCCGGTTGCTGGTGACCCTGCCGACGATCGCGATCGTGCTGCTCGTGTCGGTGGACCGGATCGCGTTGAACGTGCACTACGTGTCCGACGTCCTCGGCGGCTGGGCCCTCGGCCTGGCGATCCTGACGACCACCTCGATCTGCTTCGGCCTCCGGCCAGGGCTGCGCCGGCGCCGCCGGAGTACGCCGTCGGGGGACGACGACGGGACCACGCCACCCCGGGCCGCCGTGATCGTGAACCCGATCAAAGTCGGTGACGGGGTCGCGTTCCGGCGCAAGGTGACCCGGGCGCTCGCGGTCCGCGGGTTCGAGGAGCCGTTGTGGCTGGAGACCCGGGAGGACGACGCGGGCAACGCGATGGCCAAGCGCGCGATCGAGTACGAGTCGGACCTGGTCCTGGTGGCGGGCGGCGACGGTACCGTCCGGGTGGTCACCGCGGCGCTCGCGTCCACCGGGATCCCGGTCGGCGTGATCCCGGCCGGGACCGGCAACCTGCTGGCCCGGAACCTGCACGTCCCGCTCGACCTGGACGACGCGCTGGAGCGGATCCTGGACGGGCGGGACCGGCGGATCGACCTCGTCAAGGTGCACGGGGACGGCCTGGACACGGACCGGTTCGCGGTGATGGCCGGGCTCGGCCTGGACGCGGCGATCATCTCCGACGCGCCGCCGCACCTGAAGGCGCAGATCGGCTGGACCGCATACCTGGTCTCGGCGGCGAAGAACATCAACCACCCGTCGGTGAAGGTCCGGATCACGCTCGACGACCAGGAGCCGGTGGAGCGCCGGGTCCGGACGGTCGTGGTCGGCAACGTCGGCATGCTGCAGGCCAACATCCCCTTGCTCCCGGACGCCCGGCCCGACGACGGCCTGATCGACGTCGTGGTGATCGCGCCGCGCCGGGTGACCCAGTGGCCGCTGGTGTTCTGGCGGGTGATGACCCGGACGACCCGGACCGAGCTCTACCTGGAGCGGTTCACCGGGCGGAAGGTCGAGATCACCGCGTCGGTGGACGTCCAGCGCCAGCTCGACGGTGACGGGATCGGCCCCGGCCGGTCACTCACGGCCGAGGTGGAGCCGGGCACCCTCATCGTGCGAGTGCCCAGACAACGCTAGTGCCCCGCGTCGGAAGTGCCGGCGGCTCGTTTGCGCAGGGTGTCGAGTGCCTCCTGCTCTTCGGGGGAGAGCTTCGCGTCGCTCGCGAACCCCTTGACCTCCTTGGCGTACGACCTGGCGTCGTTGCGGCTGTTGATCGACGTCAGAACCACACCGTCCCCCTTGTCGTCCAGCAGCGCCATCGACCAGGACAGCTGGCCGCCGCTGTCGCCGAACGCGTCGTACCGGACGACGGCGAGGTGCTGCAGCGTCTCGCGGACCTCGCCGCGGGTCTTGTCCAGGTCCTTGGTGAGCTTACGCAGCTCGGCTTTCACGGTGCCCGGCTTGGGCTCCGGCTGGGTGTCCTGCGGTTCGGGCCGCGGTACGGGCGGTGCCGGCGCGGACTTGGCCGGGTCGGACTGCGCTCGCAACGCCTGGATGGCGAACACGAGCGCGAGCACCGCCACGAAGAGGGCGGCGATCCCGAAGGCACCGGCTAACGTCGAAGACACGCACTGCAGCCTAACGGGTGCCGTGTCCGGCCGAGTGCGGTGCGTCGCCCGGGCGGGCCTCGGGGTGCGACGCCGCGTGGCTTGGCACCGCCGGCTGGGCCGGAATCGGCGGATCGGGGTGCGGGCACGTAGATTCGCAGCGTGACTCATCTGCCTGACCCCGGCCCGCAACCCGGCGTGCACGACCTCGGGTACGCCCGGCTCGACACCGATCGGCTGGAACGTACCGGTGACGCCGAGGTGGTCTACGGCGCCGGTAAGACGCCCGCCCAGGTCGTGGAACTGCTCCGCACCCTGCACGCGAACCACCCCGGCCACGCCGTCCTCGCCACCCGCCTGACCGCGGAGGCGCAGGAGCTGGTCGCCGTCGAACTGCCCGACGCGACCGTCGACCCGGTCGGCCGGACCGCGGTCCTGGGTACGCCCCCGGTCTCGAGCGGCACGGTCGCCGTGGTGTCCGCGGGGACGTCCGACGCGCCCGTCGCTGCCGAGGCGGCGACCACCGCGCAGGTCTTCGGTGCGGGCGTCGACCTGATCACCGACGTCGGGGTGGCCGGGCTGCACCGGGTGATGGGTGTCCGCGAGCGGCTGGCCGCGGCCGACTGCCTCATCGTGGTGGCCGGGATGGAGGGTGCGCTGCCGAGCGTCGTCGGCGGACTGGTCGGGGTACCGCTGGTCGCCGTACCGACGTCGGTCGGGTACGGGGCGTCCTTCGGTGGGTTGGCCGCGTTGCTGGGGATGCTGAACTCGTGCGCGCCGGGGGTCTCGGTGGTGAACATCGACAACGGGTTCGGCGCCGGGGTGTTCGCGGCCCGGGTCGCGCGGCAGTCGGTTCCCGCGGAGGTGAAGGAGCGGTGAGGGTCGCCTGGATCGACTGCTCCGCGGGCGCGTCCGGGGACATGCTGCTCGGCGCCTTCCTGGACGCGGGCGCCGATCGCGACGTCGTGAACGCGGCCGTGGGTTCGGTGGACCCGTCCCTGTCGGTCCGGACCGAGGCGGCGCTGCGGCACCAGATCGCGGCGACGAAGGCCTCGGTGTTCGTCGGGGACAGCCCGCATCCGGAGAACGACCCGGAGGCCGCGTACGCCGATCCCGCCGACGCTGCGCAGAACCACGGGCACGGCCATGGGCACGGTCACGACGACGCTGGTCATGGGCACGGCCACGGTCACGCGCCCGGTGGTGAGGGCGGCGGGACGCGGTCGTGGGCCGAGGTGCGCGGGGTGATCGAGGCGGCCGGGCTGGATCCGGCGGTCCGCGACCGCGCGCTGGACACGTTCGCGCGGCTGGCCCGGGCCGAGGCGAACGCGCACGGGGTCGAGCCGGACGCCGTGCACTTCCACGAGGTCGGCGCGCTCGACGCGATCGCGGACATCGTCGGCGTCGCGGCCGCGTCCGTGTCGCTCGGGCTGGACCGGATCGTCGTCTCCACGATCACGCTCGGCGGCGGCCGCCAGGTCCGCGGTCAGCACGGCGGGATCCCGGTCCCGGGCCCCGCGGTCCTGCACCTGCTGACCGAGGCGGAGGCGCCGGTGGTCGGTGGGACCGCGCCGTACGAGATGACCACGCCGACCGGTGCCGCGCTGCTCGCCACGCTGGCCGACGAGTTCGGGATGATGCCGCCGATGCGGATCGTCCGGACCGGCGTCGGCGCGGGCGGCCGGGATCCGGTCGAGGTACCGAACATCGTCCGGGTGATCATCGGCGAGACCGCCGACCGGCCGGCCACCGAGCTCGTCTACGAGACCAACGTGGACGACCTGGACCCGCGGATCTGGCCGCAGGTGCTGGCCCGGTTGCTGGAGGCGGGCGCCGCCGACGCGTGGCTGACGCCGATCCTGATGAAGAAGGGCCGGCCCGCGTACACGTTGTCGGTGCTGGTCGGCAGCGCGAACGCCGACGCGGTGCGCGCGGTGGTGCTGACCGAGACGTCCGCGATCGGGTTGCGCGAGTTCCCGATCAGCAAGCACGCGGCCGAGCGGTCCTTCGAGAGCGTCCAGGTGCGGGGCCAGCGGATCAGCGTGAAGATCGCCCGGTACTCCGGTCGCGTGGTCAACGTGCAACCGGAGTACGACGACGTGGTGGCGGCCGCGGCCGAGCTGAAGCAGCCGGTCAAGTCGGTACTCGCCCAGGCGATCGCCGCGGCCCGCGAGCTCTGGGACTGACGGTCAGCGGCCGGAGTACGGCGGCGCGAAGAAGACGAGCAGGGCGAGGTCCTCGGTGACGTCGGTGAAGCGGTGCTCCTCCTCGGCCGCGACGAACAGCACGTCACCGGGACCGACCGGCTCGGCCCCGTCCGGCGTCACGAAGGTCGCGCGCCCGGTCGTGACGACGTAGATCTCCTCCTCGTGGTGCGGCGCCTGGTCGTCGACGCCGCCGGCCGGGATGGAGTACGTGCCGACCGACAGCGAGGAGGTCCGGAGCTGTTCGACGTAGTTGTTCGGGTCCGCGTGCTCGAAGACGCCCGCCCCTGAAAGCTTCTGCATCCGCCCGAGGGTAGTACCGGACGGTTAGTGCGCGGAGGCCTTTTCCGGGGCAGTTTTCGCTTTGCGCTTCGGCCAGTCGTACGGCCACCACTGAGCGCCGCCCCGACGGGCCCAGATGATCAGGCCGATCAGCACCGCCAGCTCGATCGCGGGGCAGATCGTGTCCCGCAGCCGCGCGGAGAACCACTCCAGCGAGTCCGACAACGAGGCGGCGACCTGGCGCGCGTTCGGATCGCGGCCCGGTACGTAGGCGATCGCGAGCATCGTCGTCCGGACCACCATCAGTTTGTCCACTTGTGAGGACGCCACCGCCGCGAGCGCGATCCACGCGATCAGGTCGTACCAGGGCAGCGTGTACATCGAGGTGAGCAGCCAGGCGACGGCATAGATCGCGGTGTACCGGATCGCGTCGGGGGTGCGGTCCTCGGGATGCGTCTGCGGGACCAGCGACTTCGGGAACACCTGGGAGATCAGGATCGCCACGAAGACCAGACCGACCCAGGCCGCGATCGCGAGCAGCGTCCGGACCAACGCGCCGGGCAGGAACAGGTCGAAAAGGCTCAGCAGCACCTTGTGCGGGGTGCCGGTGGAGATGAACGACGTCTGCGACCGGGCCTGCTGGAACGCCTGCAACCCGACCACGGCGTACAGGCCGACCATCGCGACCGCGCCGCCGAGGCAGAACATCACCGCACGCCGTCGGTCCGCGCGCAACGACCAGAGCATGGCCACACCGACCAGGCCGATCGACAGCTTCGTACACCCGGCGACGCCGAGCATGATGCCGGCCCAGAACACGTGCCGGCGGAACAGCACCAGCGCGATCACCGCGAACATCACCGCGATCGCGTCGTTGTGCGCCCCGGCGAGCACGGTCCACAGGATCAGCGGGTTGGCCAGGCCGAGCATCGCCACCCGGCGACGGCCGGCCGGGTTCTTGCCCACGAGCTTGATCAGGAGCAGACCGGAGACCACGAGGCTGATCGCGACCGACAGCTGCAGCATCCACACGGTCAGCTGCATCGAGTCGCCGCCGACCCAGGAGGAGAACCACTGGATCCACGTCGCGATCGGGCCGTAGACGCTCTTCGCGCCCTGCCACGGCCGCTCGGTCGCCGCGATCACCGGGTCGTAGCCGAGCCGGATCGTGTCCGCCGGCGCCGTCGTGTACGGGTTGCCGCCGAGCGACATGATCCGCCCGTACGCGGCGTAGATGAGCACGTCGCCGGAGGCCATCGGCGGGACCACGGTGATGGCCGCGATCGTACCGATGCCGAGGGCAATCAATCGGTCGAGCCGGGGGGCCCAGCCGTTCTTCAGCGCCCGGGCGGCCAGGAAGACGCCGTACCCGCCGAGCAGGATCGCGACGTAGATCAGCACGCTGACGAGCCAGTCGTTCGGCTTGCTGTCGAACCAGTACGAGGGCAGCCAGGCGTGCCGGTTGGTCAGGGTGAGCACGACGACCGACGGGCCGAGCAGGCCGACCGTGACGATCAGGGCGGCGGAGGCCAGGTACAACCCGACGGCGCGGCGGCCGTCCCGGTTCGCCTGATCGGTCGGTGCGGTGACTTCGGTGGAGCTCATCGGGCCGGCTTCCGCGCGGGCAGGGCGCTGCGGGCGGCCAGGGCACGACGGACGTGCAGGAACTGCCGGCCTCGGTGCAGCTGGCCGCGCAGGTCGGTCCCGGTCGCGCGGTGCCGCACGTCGATCGGGACCTCGAGAATCCGGAAGCCCTTCCGGCCGAGGTCGATGCTCAGGGCGGTCTCCACCCCGAACCCGCCGGCCAACGGCAGCGCGGCGTCGAACGCGGCGCGCGTCAGGCAGCGCTGCCCCGACAACGGCTGCTCCGGCGCCCAGCCGGTGGCCTCCTCGATCCCGGCCCGCGCCAGCCGCACGACGAACCCGTGGCCGCCGGCCTTGCTGCCGTCGGCGCGGACCTGGACGGGCAACGTGCCGATCGTCATGTCGGCGCGCCCGGACTGGACCGGCTCCAGCAGCGGCTCCGCGCCGGTGGCCGAATCGGTCAGGTCCGCGTCCAGGAAGAGCAGGTGCCGGGCCCGGGCCCCGTCCCGGCGGCCGACCTCGGCCGCTCCGGTCTCCATCGCGGCGGCCTTGCCCTGGTTCTGCTCGTGCTGGACCACGACCGCGCCCGCGCGCTCGGCGGCTTCGGCCGTCCCGTCACCGGATCCGTCGTCGACGACCACGACGAGATCGACCCCGACGATCTTGCGGACGGCGTCGACGGTGGCCGCGATCCGCGCGACCTCGTCCTTCGCCGGAATCACACAAGCGACTCCACGCTGCTGCTCGACGGACGGCTGATCATTCCCGGACACGCACCGCAGCCTAATTGCTCCCGAGCCGATCGCTCTCCTCCGCACCCGTCGGCTGTGGATATCTCGTCCTTTCGTACGAAAGATCAGGAGCGGACGCGGTCGTAGTAGAGGCAGAGCGCGCCGGACTCGGTCGGCACCGAGTGGGTGAGCCGCCACGACGTCGCCGGGAGGCCGTCCTCGAACAGGCGGTCGCCGCCGCCGACCAGTTCAGGGGCCAGGGTGATGCTGAGCCGGTCGAGCTCGTCCGCGGCCAGCAGGGCCTTGATCACGCTGCCGCTCGCCAGCACGACGATGTCGCCGCCCTCCTGCTGCCGGAGCTCGCGGACCACGGTGGCCGGGTCGGCGTCGACGATCCGGGAGTTCTGCCACGGCGACTCGGTCAGCGTCGAGGAGAAGACCACCTTGTCCACCTCGTTCAGCCAGCGGGAGAAGGCCCGGTCCTGCGGGGCCGCGTTCTCGTCGTCGGCCACGGCCGGCCAGAAGCCGCCGAAGCCCTCGAAGTTCTTCCGCCCGAGCACTGCGGTGGTAGCCGGGCTGGTCACCTTCGTCATGTGGTCCCGCGCGCCCTCGGTGATCGCGTGCGGCACGATCCAGGTCATGTCGAAGTCGCCGCCGGCGCCGTTGACCCGCCCGTCCAGCGAGAGGGTGATGTTGCCGACGACGGTGCGGGCGTTCTGCTGGGTCATTCTGGTTCCTCCGGTTCGGTACGCCCTGGTCGGCGTGGGCACCATCCTGTTCCCGGCCCCGGGTCCGGAACATCGGCCAGCTGGCCGATCTGTCTCCGCCGCGCCGGCCGACCCGTCCGGCACCGGTTTGGCGTTCGCCCGAAATTGTCGGACAATCAGACAGATTGGTGCGGGTCCGCGCGTTCGGAGCGAGCCTGCCGTAGCTTGGTGAGAGCGACTCAACGGAGAGGGCACGGGCATGACTGAGGCCTACGGCGTCGACAGCGAGGTCGGCCCGCTGCGGACGGTGATGCTGCACCGGCCGGGCAACGAGCTCCGCCGGCTGACCCCACGCAACAACGACAAGCTGCTGTTCGACGGCATCCCGTGGGTCGGCCGGGCACAGGAGGAGCACGACGCGTTCGCCCAGGCCCTGCGGGAGCGCGAGGTCGAGGTGCTCTACCTCGGCGAGTTGCTCACCGAGGCCCTGGCCGACCCCGCCGCCCGGCAGACCGCGATCGACGGCGCCGGCGAGGACCTCCGGCTCGGCGACACCCTGCGCGACTACCTGCGCACCGCGATGAGTTCGCTGGACCCGGCCGGGCTGGCCGAAGCGCTGATGGCCGGCGTGCGGAACGACGAGGTCCGGGCCGGTGGGCTCGTCACCTCGCTGCTCGCCCACGAAGACTTCCTCATCGACCCGCTGCCGAACCTGCTCTTCACCCGCGACTCCAGCGTGTGGATCCGCGATTCGGTGGCGGTGACGTCGCTGGCGATGCCGGCCCGGTCCCGCGAGACCCAGCTGACCGAGCTGATCTACAGGTTCCACCCGCGCTTCACCGGCGCCGACAAGGTGTACGACCACCAACTCGAGCACGTGGAAGGCGGCGACGTGCTCGCCCTCGGCCCCGGCGTCCTCGCGGTCGGTGTCGGCGAGCGGACCACCCCGGCCGGCGTCGAACGACTGGCCCGCCGGGTCTTCGCGAAGGACCTGGCCCACACCGTCCTCGCCGTCCCGATCGCCCAGCAGCGGGCCACGATGCACCTCGACACCGTCTGCACGATGGTCGACGTCGACGCCGTGCTGATGTACCCGAACATGGCCGAGGAGATGCGGGCCCTCGCCGTCACGACCGACGGCGACCAGCTGCACGTGGCCGAGCCGGAGCCGTTCCTGGTGGCGGCGGCCAAGGCGCTCGAGATCGACACCCTCCGTCGCATCGACACCGGCCTCGACCCGGTCACGGCCGAACGCGAGCAGTGGGACGACGGCAACAACACCCTCGCCCTGGCCCCGCGGGTCTGCATCGCCTACGAGCGGACCGTCGAGACCAACGCCCGCCTGGAGGAGTCCGGGATCGACGTCATCCGGATCTCCGGCTCCGAGCTCGGCTCCGGTCGCGGCGGCCCGCGCTGCATGTCCTGCCCGATCCTTCGCGACCCGCTCACCAGGTCGGCCGACTCGGGTCGATGACGCTCTGTCGACCGTCGTTCGATCCACCCCGTGGAACGCGATCACTCACAGTGAAGTAAGCCTTGCGACACACGGAGTGAAATCGGGGGTTGTCCCCGGCCCGTCTTGTGAGTAGTCTTCATGCCTAGGCCCAGGCCCTGTTGCTCCCCCGTCAGCAGGACTTGGGCCGTCCACGTTCCTGGGGCCAACCCAGGCCTCCGAAGGGCCCGCACCTCGTGCGGGCCCTTCGGCATTTCCGGCCGCGCCCTGGTCCGGGGCTCGGTTGTGTGGTGAAGTCGGAAGGAAATCCACGGGCCGCGGCGCGAATCCGGTGCTAAGGTCCGCGACAGGTCAAGAGCGCCAGCGCGAAGCCCCGGCTCGCTGGCCGGCAACCCTCGTAGCAGCGGGTGGGGTGCCCCGGGTGATGACCTGGTCCGGTACGCCGAGTACCGGGCAAGCCGCGACCCGAAAGGACCGTGCGTCTCATGCGCTCCGGCGAACCTCCCCCGCCTTCCACCGCGGGCCCCCCGACACCGGCACGACCCGAGCAGGATCCCGGCGACTCCGTGACGGCGGATCCGGCCCGGTACGACGGCCGCGGTGCTCGGATGGCCGGCGAGTTCGTGTTGACGGCACCCGTGCTGGTGGGGGAGTTCGTGCGGCTGGAGCCGTTGGAGTACCGGCACGCGGCCGATCTCGCGGTCGCGGCCGAGGAGGATCGGAGCAGTTACCGGTACACCTGGGTACCGACGGCCCAGGAGATCGACGACTACCTCGCGGCCCAGCTCGCTCGGGCCGATACCGGGCGACTGGCCCCGTACGCGCAGGTGGACCCGGCCACCGGACGGGCGATCGGCGCGACGGCGTACTGGGATCCGCGGCCCTGGCCGGACGGTACCGGGCTGAGCGCGATCGAGGTCGGGTTCACCTGGCTCGCGGCGTCGGCGCAGCGGACGGGGGTGAACGCCGAGGCGAAGCTCCTGCTCTTCAGTCACGCCTTCGAGCAGTGGGGTGTCGCCCGCGTCGACTGAAGACCGATGCCCGCAACCTGCACTCCCGCGCCGCCATCGAGAGCGTCGGCGCCACCTACGAGGGCACCCTGCGGAGCTGGTCCCGCTCCTGGGTCCCGGGTGAGGAAGATCGCCTCCGCGACTCCGCGATGTACTCGATCATCGACAAGGACTGGCCGACCCGCCGCACCCGTCTCCAAGCCCGGCTGGCCCTGCTCCGCCCCACCAGCCAGGGCACCAACCAGCCCCTGCCCAAAGTCCGTCGAGGCAAAGCCCGAACCGGCTGGGCCACCGGCTGGTAATCCGGGCCCTCCGCAACAACCCGGGAAGGCATCGGTCCTGGCGGCAGATCCGCGGCAGTTCCATGACAGTGCCGACGGCAACTATTGCCGGCAGACACCGACGAAGGGACTCCATGAAGAAATCGCTGACCAGAACTACCGCCGCACTCGCGACGGTCGCTGCTGCCACGGCAGTACTTACGCCCGCCGAGGCCGCTACGACTGCGGCGTGGGACTGCCCCGCGGACGCCTACGGCTGCCTGTGGGACGGCTACCACGGCACTGGCGACCGCTACGTGGTTCGCGCGACCGGCGGGTACCTCCTGCCCGCCGGGTACAAGGACAAGATCTCGTCGATGCGGGCCGTCCGGGCCCGAAAGATCATCCTGTACAACTGGCACGCAGACAAAGCTGCGTACGTCCCCATCTACGAGGTGTTCGGTCCCAACGGCGTGGGGGCCAACGTCCTTCCCCACGAGAACACCGCGGACCGAATTGTGGTCCAGGTCTGAGCGCTGCGGGATAGAGCTGGTCCCCTGCTGCCCGTCTGCAGCAGGGGACCACTGGTTTCAGCGGATGGTGAGCTGGCGGCTGGCCAGGCCGGCTCGGGCGGCTCGCTCTTCGGTGCTGAGCGGGGCTTCGGTGGCGAGCGCCTTGTCGAGGGCGGCGGCGAAGTCGGCGGCCGGCTTCTCCAGGTCGGCGGCCTCGGCGTCGGCGGGGAGCTCCCAGACCGGGGCAAGGACCCCGAGGGCCCGGAACGAGCCGATCAGGCGGCTGCCGTCGGTGAGGGCCGAGCCGCCGGCCGCGTGCAGCCGGGCCAACGCGTCGAGCAGGGTGTCCTCGGCGTGCGGCATCACCCAGCGCAGGTACCGGCGGTCGCCGATCTGGGTCCAGTACGCCGCGTCGACCGAGTCCAGGCGGACCGTCGGGGAGGCGGCGGCGTTGGCGCGTTCGAGGCCGGCGGCGACCTCGCCGGTCGGGTCCTCGACGTTCTCGCCGACCCAGAAGTCGAAGCCCTCGTGCACCTTCACGGTGATCGGCTCGCTGGTGTCGATCAGGTCCTGCAGCCGCGGACCGTCCTTCAGCAGGTCACCGAGCTGGATCGGGTTGCCCGGCTCGGTGGTCAGCGCGGCGGTGATCGCGTGGCCGACGTCGCGACTCGGGTCGCCGGTGGAGGCGTGCGTCTGCAGGCCGATCCAGATCGACTCGTCGTCGCGGACCAGGCCCGGCATCGCCATCGGCAGCAGGGTGACCAGATTGACCTTCTTGCCCGCGTGCTCGCCGGTCAGCGTCACCTCGGCGGACCCGGCCGGGACGATCTCGCGGAACGCGATCAGGTCGCACTCGGCCGGCAGCCCCTCGAACGGCCGCACCACGAAAGTGTCCGCGGCCTGCGCCTGCTCCCGCCCGTGGCACTGCTTGAACCGCTTGCCCGAACCACAGGGGCAGGGCTCCCGCGGCCCGACATCGACCAGGTCGGCCGGGTCGAGCGTGACGGTGGAGGTGTTCTTGGCGCGGTTGCGCGACTTCTTTCCCATGACCGCAGTCTTGCAGCTACCCCCACCCGGTCGTTAGTCAGCGCGGGATGACCGCGTAGACCGTGCGATGGGTGGTGCCGGTACGGATGCCCCAGTCGCTGGTCAGGACGTCGACGATGGCCAGGCCGCGGCCGCCGATGGACTCGGGGTGCGCGTCGGCGATCCGCTGCGGCTCCGTGTCGCCGCGGCCGTCGGTGACCTCGAGGTGGATCCCGGCCTTGTCGACCCACCAGGTGGCGCGGACCTCGCCGGTGGGGAGTGCGGGGGCGTAGCGGATCGCGTTCGACAACAGTTCGGAGAGGACCAGTTGCGCATCGTCACGAGCGTTCTCGGCGACCCGGAGGCGCTGGAGGTAGCCGGCCAGGCGGCGACGGGCATCCGCCACCGCGGACACTTCGTGCGGCAGGACGACATCCACAACGCTCACATCAGCAGGCATGGTCGCAGAGGACAAGCAGGGTCTCCTCGGTCATCGGAACAGCACTGACAGTTCTGCCCAAGATCGAGGCATTGAAAACACCTGCCGTTATTCCGTTACAGATCGGCATGAAACATCACACGTTTAGCAGAGAAACCGTGACAAACCGGACGAAATCGAACGTGCAAATTACCGGTCGCATTCATCTCGTCACGCAACCGGACTCATTCCAGTGGATCTCCGGCCGCGGCTGAACGACCGCCCGGCCGGACGGCCGAGAGGGATGTACCCCAGCGCGGGCCCACCTATACCTCCGACCCGGAACCTTGCAGGAAGCTGCAGCGCCCTAAAGCTTGCGGGGAGTGCGGCGGAGCGGGCGGCGGGCCGTCCTGGGGCGGCGGAGGGCCAGCGGGAGGGCCGGAGTGGGGTCGGCGAGCGTCTTCAGGGCCTGCTGCGGGCGGTCGCTGATGATGGCGTCCACGCCGATGTCGCGGCAGTGCCGGACGTCCTCGTCCGCGTTGACGGTCCAGACGTGGACCTGGTGGCCGTGCTTGTGCGCTCGGTCGACGTACTCGGGGTGGGCGGTGACGATCTCCAGGCTCGGACCCGCGTACGAGACGCCGGTCGGGAGCGAGCCGTCGCGGAAGCGCAGCGGCACCCGGTCCATCAGCAGGACCGTCCGCAGCCCCGGCGCCATCGTGCGGACGCGGCGGAGCGAGAGCCAGGAGAACGACATCACCCGGGCCGGGGACTCGGTCCCGATCCGGGGATGGGCCCAGCCGAAGCGGTCCAGCGCCTCGATCAGGCGGCGTTCGACCAGCCCGGCGTACCGGGTCGGGTGCTTGGTCTCGATCGCCAGCTCGATCGGGCGGCCGGCGTCGCGGACGGTGGCGAGCAGGGTTTCCAGGGTCAGCACCTTGGTGACGTCCGGGTCGGGCAGGTCGGCCTCCTCGTCGAGGTCGGCCCACGGGTGCTTCCAGGAGCCCCAGTCGAAGGCGTCGAGCTCCTCCAGGCTCATCGTCGACAGCACGCCGGTCCCGTTCGAGGTGCGCTCGATCCGGCGGTCGTGGACGCAGACCAGGTGGCCGTCGGAGGTGAGCCGGACGTCGCACTCGAACCCGTCCGCGCCGGCGTCCAGAGCGCGCCGGTACGCCGCCAGGGTGTGCTCGGGACTGTTCTCACTCGCGCCGCGATGAGCAATGACGCTCGGGCGTTTCGCCATGAGGTCAACTCTGGCACGTCGGTCCGGGGCCGCGTCACCCAGCCACGCCGAGTCGCGGGAAAACGATTGCAGCCGGGGCCGCCGATAAACCCGGAAGGCGAAAAAGATTCACGCGCGGACAAAGCCGGTCCCGGCCTCCGCGCGGGGAATACGAAACCACCCGGCAAACTGGACCGGTGAATGAGATGCGCGCCGTCGTCCTGACCGGCCCCGTTCCGCCCGAAGAACTCCGCGTCACCCGGGTGCCCATTCCCGTCCCGCCGGCCGGCTGGGTCCGGATCAAGGTCGAGGCCTTCGGGCTGAACCGGTCCGAGTACCACCTCCGGGCCGGCCTGGCGACGAACGCCCGGTTCCCGGTGATCCCCGGGATCGAGGCCACCGGCACGATCGACCTCGCGCCCGGCGGCGAGTTCGAGCCCGGACAGCAGGTGGTCGCGATGATGGGCGGGATGGGCCGCGAGTACGACGGCGGGTACGCCGAGTACGTCGTCGTCCCGGCCGGCTCCGTGATCCCGGTCCGTACCGAGCTCGACTGGGCCACGCTCGGCGCCCTCCCCGAATGCTGCAGACCGCCCACGGATCGCTGCACACCGGCCTCGGTATCCAGGCCGGCCAGACGTTGCTCGTCCGTGGCGGCACGTCCTCGATCGGCGTCGCGGCGGCCGTACTCGCGAAGGAGGCCGGCCTCACCGTCCTCTCGACGACGCGGAACCCGGATCGCCTTGCCCTGCTGGCGAAACTCGGCGTCGACCACCCTCTTGTCGATGACGGCGACGTCGCCGGCCAGGTCCGCGCGATCCGGCCCGAAGGCGTCTACGCGGCCCTCGAGCTTGTCGGCACCAACACCCTGCCGGACACCTTGCGCGCGACCGCGATCCACGGCACCGTTTGTTTCACCGGCATGCTGAGCGACGCGTGGACGATCCCCGACTTCTACCCGATCGGCTATCTCCCGAACGGCGTCCGGCTCACCGCGTACGGCGGGGAGAGCTCGGACCTGCCCGCCGACGCGTTCCAGCGGTACGTCGACCTGGTGGCCGCGGGCCGGCTGCCGATCCGGATCGACCGGGTCTTCGCGCTGGAGGAGATCGGCGCGGCGCACCGGGTGATGGAGGACGGCGCCGCCGTCGGCAAACTCGTCGTCCGGGTCTGAGGTCCAACAGAAGAAGGCCCGGGACGGCCGCCACCGTCCCGGGCTCCTTCACCCAGGTCAGGCAGTTGCCTCCTGCAACGAAGACGTCCGGCCCACCGGGCGGGCGAGACCGTAGTGCTCGCGCAACGTCGTCCCCTCGTACTCCCGCCGGAACAACCCGCGCTCCTGCAGCAACGGCACCACGTGCTCCGCGAACGCGACCAACCCCGACGGCAGCACCGCGGGCATGATGTTGAACCCGTCGGCCGCACCCTGGTCGAACCAGTCCTGGATCGCGTCCGCCACCTGCTCCGGCGTCCCGCTGAAGGTACGGTGACCGCGGCCACCACCCAGCCGGCCGATCAGCTCCCGCACGGTCAGCTTCTCCCGGTGAGCCAGGGAGACGATCAGCGTGTACCGGCTCTTCGCGCCCTCGATTTCGTCCTCGTCCGGCAACTCGGCCGGCAGTTGCTGGTCCAGCGGCAGGTCGTCCGGGGACACCCGCAACGTCCTGGCCAGCTGGGCCCGCGCGTACTCGGGCTTGATCAGCTCGTCCAGTTCGCGTTCCAGCGCGAGCGCCTCGGTCTCGGTCGACCCGATCACCGGCACGATGCCCGGCAGGATCTTGATCCCGTCCGGGTCCCGGCCGAGCGCGGACGTCCGGGCCTTCAGGTCGGCGTAGAACGCCTGCGCGTCCGCCAGCGTCTGCTGCGCGGTGAACACGGCCTCCGCGTACCGCGCGGCCAGGCCCTTCCCGTCCTCGGACGAGCCGGCCTGGACGATCAACGGGTACCCCTGGGGCGCCCGCGGCAGGTTGAGCGGCCCGCGGACCTGGAAGTGCCGGCCGAGGTGGTCGATCGGCCGGACCCGCTCGTTGTCGCCCCAGACGCCGGCCGCCTTGTCGGCGATCGCGGCACCGTCCTCCCACGAGTCCCACAGCTTGAAGGCGATCTCCAGGAACTCGGCCGCCCGCTCGTACCGTTCCGCGTGCGCGGGCTGGTCGGATAGGTTGAAGTTCCGGGCCGCCTCGGGACCCGCGGTGGTGACCACGTTCCACCCGGCCCGGCCACCGCTGACGTGGTCCACACTGGCGAACCGGCGAGCCAGGTTGAACGGCTCGTTGTACGTCGTGGACGCGGTCGCGATCAGGCCGATCCGGGAGGTGGCGGCCGCGATCGCGGTGAGCAGGACCGTGGGTTCGAGCGAGCCCGCGGGCCGCCGGCCGATGTCGCCGAGCAGGACCGGGGAGTCGGCGAAGAAGATCGAGTCGAACTTCGCCCGTTCGGCGATCCGGGCCAGCTCCCGGTAGTGCTCGACCTCGGTGTTCGCGAACGGGTTGCTCTCCGGCAGCCGCCAGGACGCCTCGTGGTGCCCGGTGCTCATCAGGAACGCGTTCAGGTGCAGATGTCTGGTCACAGCGAAACTCCCAGAGCGTCGAGAAGGCGGGCCCGGATCGCGGCGAACCCGGGGTCGGCGGGACTGCGCGGAGCGGCCAGCTCGATCCGCTCCTCGGCGACGATCCGGCCCTCGTCCAGCACGATCACCCGGTCGGCGAGCACGATCGACTCGTCCACGTCGTGGGTGACCAGCAGGACCGCGGGCTGGTGCGCCTCGCAGAGTTTCCGCAACAGGACGTGCATCTTCAGCCGGGTCAACGCGTCCAGGGCGCCGAACGGCTCGTCCGCGAGCAGCAGCTCCGGTTCGCGGACCAGTGAGCGGGCCAGGGCGACGCGCTGCTGCTCGCCCCCGGACAGCTCGTTCGGCCAGGCCTTCTCGCGACCGGCGAGCCCGACCTCGGCCAGGCTCTGCCGCCCCTTCTCGGCCGCGTCACCGGACAGCCCGAGCACGACGTTGTCGAGAACACGGGCCCAGGGCAACAACCGGGAGTCCTGGAAGACCACCGACACGTTCGCCGGGACGGCCAGCTCGCCGGTACCGGTGACGTCGTGGTCGAGTCCGGCCAGCGCGCGCAGCAAGGTGGATTTGCCCGAGCCGCTCTTGCCGAGCAGGGCGACGAACTCGCCCGGCGCGATGGTCAGGTCGAGCTGGTCCAGGACCGCCCGCCCGTCGTAGGAGCGGACCAGGTCACGGACCTCGACCGCAGGAGCCAGTGTCGTCAGTCCGCCAGGGTGCGTCGCCATGACAGGGCCCTCCTCTGAACCAGTCGTACGATGCCGTCGGAGAGCAGGCCGAGGATGCCGTACAGGACCAGGCCGACGATGATGATGTCCGTCTGCCCGTAGGTCCGGGCCAGCTCCATCATGTAGCCGATGCCGCTGGTCGAGTTGATCTGCTCGACCACGACCAGCGAGAGCCAGGCCCCGGTGACCGCGAACCGCAGGCCGAGCAGGAACCCGGGCAGCGCGCCCGGCAGGACCACCCGGCGGATGAACTCCGACCGGGACAGGCCGACGGTCTGCGCGAGTTCGACGTACCGGCTGTCGATGGTGCGCAGGCCGTTGTGGGTGTGGATGTAGATCGGGACGAAGACGCCGAGGGTGATCGTGGTGATCTTCATCGACTCACCGATGCCGAGCCAGAGGATCAGCAGCGGCAGCAACGCCAGCGACGGGATCGCCCGCTTGATCTGGATCGGCCCGTCCAGGATCGCCTCGCCGATCCGGCTCAGGCCGGACAGCAACGCCAGCACCGTGCCGAGCAGGACGCCCAGGCCGAGCCCGACGACGGCCCGCTGCGTCGAGGTGAGCAGGTTGGACTGCAGCCGGCCGTCGGCGATCAGGTCGCCGGCGGTGGTGACGACGGTCCACGGTGCCGAGAGCACCCGTGGATCGAGCCAGCCGACGGCGGATCCGATACTCCAGATCACCAGCAGCAGAGCGGGTCCGATCGCGGCGCCGAACCGGATCGGCCGGCCGGGACCGAGCCGCTTGCGGGCCCGGACCGGCTGGGTGACGACGGTGCGCTCGCGCTCGGCGCGCACCCCGGACAAGGTCGCTGTCTGTCCGCTCATTTCGCTGCTCCCGCTCCGGCGGCCTTGATCGCGTCGGGCGCGACGCTCTGGAACCGCAGGTCGTAGAGGTCCTTGGCCTGGATCACGTCGTTGCCGGTCTCCTGTGCCAGCAACTCGATCGTTTCCTGCTGCCGCTCGATCGCGGCACTCCAGTCCCCGCTGATGTCCGGGTGCCCGGCGTTGTCGACGAGCCACTGCCCGTCGGCCGCGGTCAGGCCCTGGTCCTTCACGTAGTACCCGTCGATCCATTCCTTCGGGTGCTTGTCGGTCCAGTCCTGGGCGACGCCCCAGGCAGCGACGTACGCACGGATCGCGGCGGCCTTGCCGGCGTCCTCCAGCGACTCGGTCGCGACGTACAGGTGACCCGCGTCGTCGCGGATGCCGTGCCGGATGGTGGCGGCGCCGTCCTTGCCGTACTTGCTCAGGTACCGCTTGATCTGGACGCCGCCGATCGGGGCGACGTCGACCTGCTTGGCCGACAACGCGCTGGAGTAGACGTCACCCGTACTGGGCAGCTCGACCAGCTTGACGTCCTCCTTGGTCAGACCGGCTTTCTTCAGCACCTTGAGGACCAGCGCGCCCTGGGCCTGGCCGGGGCTGAACGCGACCTTCTTGCCCTTCAGGTCCGGCAGTGTCTTTACCTGGACCCCGGGCGCGATGCCGAGCTCGTAGATCGGGTGGTTCAGCGCGTCCTGGCGGAACTTCGAGGCGACGATCTTGACCTGCAGCCCGGTCCAGGTGGCGTGGATCGGCGGGATCTCGGCGACCGAACCGACGTCGAGCGCCTTGGCCCGGAACGCCTCGGTGGTCTGCGGACCGCCACTCAGGTTGGCGAACTGGACGAACTTGTCCACCTTGCCGAGTTGGCCGGAAAGCTTCAGCGCCTTCTCGGTGGTCGGGTCGCCGACGACGATCTTCACGCCGTCCGGGACCTCGGTCGGGAGCGCGGCGTCGAGGGCCAGCTTCGGGCCACCGGCACCCGCGTTGGCGTCACCACCGCAGCCCGCGAGCAGCGTGGCGGCTGCCAGGGCTCCGGCGAGGGCGACGAGTGATTTCTTAGGCATGGGCGGAGTGCCCTCCTTCGTGCGTCAGGGGTGTCAGGCGGTGGTGACGTACTGGCCGTCGTGGTAGAGCAGCGGGCTGTGCTCGCGGCGTTCGGCGTGGCCGGCGAGCCGGGCCACGACGATGTGGTTCTCGCCGACCGCGAACCGGTGCTCGACCTGGGCCCGCAGGAAGCTCGGGGCGTCGTCCAGGACGGGTTCGCCGGTGCCCAGCCGGGACCAGCGGGTCGGCTCGGCGAACCGGTCGATCCCGCTGGTGGCGAACCGGCCGGCCAGGTCGCGCTGGCCGGCGTCCAGGAAGTTGATCACCAGGCTGCCGGTGCTGCTGATGGCCGGCCAGCTGGACGCGGAGGTGGCGAGCGAGAACGACACCAGCGGCGGCAGCAGGCTGACCGAGACGAGCGAGGTCGCGGTGAAGCCGACCGGGCCGTGGCCGGCGTCGGCGGTGATCACCACGACACCGGCGGCGTGCCGGCGGAAGACCGAGCGGAACACGGCGGCGTCGACGGTCCGCTCCTCGGTGTGGTCGGGCACGACGGTGAGCCCGGGCCGGCCGTTCTGGGCAGGGTTGAACGCATGGACGGACATGGCACTCCCTCGGGGCAGGGACGAACCGATCGCGACCGACGGTGGTGCGACCGGGTGGGTGGGATTCAGCGGGCCGTCAGCGGCCCCTCATCGGCGTACGGCGTGGTCCGCGCCCGGCGGTGGGCGGGGACCCGGTCCGGCGGCCTCGGCAGGCCGCGGGGTACGGGTGATCAGCGACAGGTGGCGCTGGCCGTGAGCATCTGATCGATGACCCGGCGGCGGGTGAGCAACCGGGAGGTCAGCACCGGCAGCAGGTGGTCGTGCGCGTGGCGCGTCGCCACTCCACCCTCTGTCCCGCGCGGCCCGGTCGTCGTCATGTCAACGACTCTCTCATCAAAGTCGACTCGATCAGTAGACAATCTCGGGATACGGGACGGTTGTCCGGAACTGACCACACCGTGGGACGACACGGCAGCGGGTTGCCCTCACACCTTGCACGGCCGGTGCGTTCTACTGGCGTGATGGTCGAGAAGGTGGTCGGACTGCCACCGTTCCAGGTGCTCGTGGACACGCACTGGCGCGACGTGGCCCGGTTGGCCCGCGCCCTGGCGGGGCCGGTCGACGGCGACGACGTGGCCCAGCGCGCCTGGGAGAAGGCGTTCGCCGCGTACCCCAAGCTGACGTCGGCGCGGAACCTGCGCAGCTGGCTGCTGACCATCACCGCACGCTGCGCCACCGACCTGCACCGGTCACGCCGCCCCCAGAGTCCCCTGGACGAAGCGCCACCGGTACAGGTCGACGGTCCGGACGCGGCCGACTGGCCCGACCCGGATCTGTGGAAGGCGGTGAACGCGTTGCCCGAACGGCAGCGGGTGGCCGTCACCTTGAAGTACGTCGGCGACCTGGACCACCACGGGGTGGCCGCGGCTCTGGAAACCACTCCGGCCGCCTCCCGCCGACTGGTCAGCGACGCGCTGACCGCCCTGCGTACCCGACTCGGAGTAGACGATGACTGATCTCGAGCACCGGCTGGCCCGGCTCGGCCTGACCGGCGGCGATCCCGCCCCGGCCGGCGGACGGCTCGGCGGACCCGACCTGAAGCCGCCGGTGCTGCCCGCGGCCGACGTCTCCTACGCCCTGCACGACACCCCGATCGGCACGATGCTGCTGGCGACCGCGGCCGGCAAGGTCGTGGCCAGCTCCTTCGCCGACGAGGAGACCATGACGAACCGGCTGGCGCGGGCGGTCTCACCGCGCGTCCTGCGCCAACCGGGTCAGCTCGACGACCTCCGTCGCCAGCTGGACGAGTACCTGGCCGGGCGGCGGCACACGTTCGACGTCACGGTCGACCTGGTCCTGGCGACACCGTTCCAGCAGCTCGTGCTGACCGACCTGCGGAGCCACACCAGCTACGGCGGCACCACGACGTACGGGCGGCTGGCGGGGGAGATCGAGCGGCCGAAGGCAGCCCGCGCGGTCGGTACAGCACTGGGCGCGAACCCGGTCTGCGTCGTCCTGCCGTGCCATCGGGTGGTGGGCGCGAACGGTGCGCTGACCGGCTACGCGGGAGGCCTGGAAGCGAAACGCTTCCTGTTGAATCTGGAATCGAAAAGCTGAGTTTTCCGCGATTCCGGAAAAGCATTTAGACTGGCCGGACAAAGGAGCAGATCCCCAATGTGGAGTGGGGATCTGCTCTTTGTTCGTCCTTGTGCACAAGGGATCCTGGGACATCGGTCCCGGACCGGGAAATCTGACGGGTCAGGAATTCATTCGGCCGGCTGGTGAATCTCCAGGATCAACCGGCGGCGGCCGTCCCACTCCCGCTTGGTCACCTTGTAGTCCTTGATTCCGGCGGCCGCGCAGAGCCGGCCGTAGCTGGTCTCGTCGTGGATGAAGTGGATGCTGCTGGTACCGAAGTGCTCGGTGGTGACGATCCGGTGCTCGGGTCCCTGCCGGAAGCCGTTGGCGATCTCGGACGCGGTCGCCGGGCCCCAGATCGGGCCCTCGATGACCGCCAGGCCGCCGGGCTTCAGGACCCGGGAGATCTCCCAGATCGTCGACAGCTGCTCGTCCTCGGCGAACAGCTCGTGGAACGCGGTCCACAGGCAGACCACCGCGTCGAACGAGTCCGACCGGTACGGCAGGTCGGTCATCGACCCGATCGCCCAGTCGATCGCCAACTCCTCCTCGTCCGCCTTCTGCTTGCCGGCCTCGACCAGGTTCGGCGAGATGTCGAGCGCGCGGACGGTCTTGCCGAGCCGGCGCAGCGGCAGCGCGATCCGGCCGTAGCCGCAGCACAGGTCGAGCACGGACTCGCGGCCGTCGAGCACTTCCTCGACGGCCTTGACGGTGGCGGCGTCCCGCTCGGGCGTGGTGCGACCGGCCAGCCCGTCCACCCCGAGTTCCTCGTACTCGGCCCGGCTGCGCAGTGCGGAGTTCAGCATTGCGCCAGTATTTCGGAGCCGACGGGTCTTGTCAGGTGCGGGCGGCAACGGCTCGGTCACGCTGTCCGACGGACCGGGTGTTCGCTCAGGCGCGACGGCCGATCCGGCCGAAGAGGACGGCCGCGACCATCGAGACGACGATCGAGGTGTACGTCGCACCCAGCCAGCCCGGGACCGGGTGGCCGTTGAAGAGGCGCTGCTGCAGGTCCAGCCAGAAGGTGGACCAGCCGGAGACCGTGCCGGGGTTGACCAGTTGGTACGCGACGAAGCCGACCAGCCAGGCGGCGGCCGGCTGCCAGCGGAAGCGGGCCGTGTCGGTGACGTTCCAGCGCATCCGGTTGACGACGAAGAAGTCCGCGATCGCCACCGCGAACAACGGGATGAAGACCGAGCCGATCAGGTACAGGAACTGCGTGTAGTTGCCCAGGTCAACGAACAGCGCGAGCGTCGTGGCGATGACGCCGATCGCGACCGAGAGCCACCGCCGGTCCAGGTGGCCGACCAGGTTGTGCGCGGCCATCGTCGTCGAGTAGACGTTCGCGTACGCCTCGTCCACCTCGTCGACGAGCAGCACGAACAACGCGATCGCGCCGGCCGGGAGCGTCACCAGGGCCGTGATGACGTCGGTGCTGTTGGTCTGCAGCGTCGCGACGGCGATGACGCCGAGGCCGTAGTACACGATCGCGGCCAGGCCGTACCCGAGCGAGGACCCGGCGAACGCGGCCTTGTTCGTGCGCGAGTGCCGGGTGTAGTCGGCGGCCAGCGGGGCGAACGAGACGACACCGGCCGCGGCCAGGTCGACGGCCGGCCAGAAGCCGAACACGCTGTCCTGCGGGAGCGCGTGCACCGGCTTGCTGAGCACCTGGACGAACAGGTAGACCGACGCGAGCAGCACCAGCCAGACCATGAACTTGCGCAACAGCTTCACACTGCCGAGCGGCCGGACCGCCATCGCCGTGGCGATCAGGCCGGCCAGGACGACGAACAGCCAGCGCCAGCGTTCGCCGGTCACGGCCACCGCGGCCTGCGAGATGACGATGATCTCCATCGTCGCCCAGCCGATGTTCTGCGCGATGTTCAGCACGGTCGGCGCCATCGAACCGCGGCGGCCGAACAACCCGCGCAGACAGGCCATCGCCGGCGCCCCGGTGTGCGACCCGAAGACGGCCGCGCCGCCGAGGACCAGGGCGCCGATCCCGCAGCCGACCACGACCGCGAGCAGACCCTTCACCAGCGAGCCCGTGTACGCCGCGACCAGGGCGCCGGTGACCGGGCCGAACAACGAGATGCCCAGGTTCCCCCAGAGGGTGAACTGGTCGAAGAAGCCGAGGGTGCGGGGCGCGTCGGTGGTGAGAGTGAGCGGCGCCTCGGTCTCGGCGGATGCGCGAACAGCAGTCGTGGTCATCGTGACCTGCTCCCTACGCCGGCATTACCCGGTCAGGTTCAGGCGGTCGGCGACCCAGCTCGTCGCCCTCTCAGCCCACAGATCGGTGTGAGCTCCCGCGGAAATGTGTTGTTACCGCGTCAACGATAGCCCCTACGGCGTTTTGTATACACCGGCTGCTCGCTGGATGAACGCGGCGAGCTCTCGACCGTTGGTGAGGACCGGCAGGTGGGAGCCGGTCGGCAGCGTCCAGGCCTCCCCGCCGGTACGGTCGGCGACCTGCTGGGTCCACAGGGCCGGCGCCAACCGGTCGTGGGCCGAGCGGACGACGACGGTCGGCACGGTGAGCTTCGCGGCGGCCGCGGCCAGGTCGTACTGCCGGGCGACCTCCATCGCGCGCGCCATCGAACCGAAGCCGGTCCGGTGGTACTGCTTGGCCAGGGTCGGGATCAGCCGAGGCGGGTCCCACAGCGCCGACCGGGCCCAGCGACCGGCCAGGGTGCGCCAGCTCGAAGCGGTGAGGTCGCCGCTCGGCGAGATCAGGACGAGGGCCTTGACCGCGCCCGGCCGGCGCAAGGTGGCCTCGACGACGATCTGGCAGGCGGCCGAGTGACCGACCAGGACCGCCGGCCGGTCCAGCTGATCGGCGAGTCTGGCCGCGAGGGTCTCGGTGTGCAGGTCGTCGGCGGACCCGGCCTTCTCGCCGTACCCGGGCAGCGTGATCACCTGGTACCCGACCTCGAGGTGGCGCAGCGTCGGCGCGTACGACTCCGGCCCGAGACCGAGGCCCGGGACCAGGACGACCGGCGCGGTCATTCCCAGGGCGGCCGGTCGGGGGCCGCCTGTACCACCGGGTTGGCGACCTCGGGACGGAGCTCGCGGTACCCGAGGGCGAACCCGCCGGCGAGCAGGAGCAGCCCGACGCCACCCCAACCGTACGCGGTCGGCAGCCGGTCGACCGCGTCGTCGACCGCGCCCAGGCCGGTGCTCAGCACCATCACGGCCCAGATCACCAGCGGGATCAGCGCGACGCCGATCAGCCCGAGCCCGACCAGCTCGACCGGATCGATCGCCCGGGCGGCCTTCCGCCGGGCGAGCAGGTCGCGCAGCCACAGCCCGAGCGCGGCGCCCCCGACGACGAGGAGCAGGAGCTGTCCGGCCGTGTCGATCACGTCGGTGCGGAGCGGATGGTTCAACGGCGATCCGGGAGCCTGGGCGATCTCGCGGAGCGCGACCCGCTGGACGCTGAGCGCGAGCAGTCCGTACACCCCGGCGATGATCGCCGCGATCAGGACAACCCGGGCCGCTCGGGGATCACGGGAAGCCGCCGTCTGCGGACGCCCGTACGTCGGGAGCTCGTGCGGCTGCGGTTGCGCGGGCGCGCCGTACGGGGCGCCGGGCCGATAGGCGGGCGGTTGCGCGTACGGACTCGGCGGCTGCTGCGGCTGCGCGTACTGGGGCGGCGGTGCGTACTGCGGTGGCTGTGGTTGCTGCGGTTGTTGCTGCTGGGGTTCTGCGTAGCCGGGGTGCTCGGCGCCGTGACTGTACGTGCCCTGGCCGTACGGCGCGGGCGCGGCGTAGTGCTCCTCGTGCGGCGACTCGTCCGGGTCGTCGCCACGACCGTAGGTGGGGAACTGGGGTGACGACATCAGGGCTCCCTCGGCTCGCTCTCCTGCCAGGTTCTCACGCGCCGACCGGGTCAGGTCGCCTTGATCGTGGGCCACGCGTTCGGGAGGCAGCCGCCGAGCCCCTTCGTCTGCTGCATCATCACCGGGGCCGGCGTCTTCGCCTTGCCGCAGGTCGAGTGGCCGTGACCGAGGGCGTGTCCGACCTCGTGGTTCACCAGGTAGCTGCGGTACAGGTCGACGTTGCCGGCGTAGGCGGGGACGGCGTACATCCAGCGCTTGGCGTTCAGCACGACGCGGTCGTCGACCCGGCAGGACACCTCACCGCCGGTGTCGAGCGGCAGGCACAGCTTGTCGGTCAGGGTCGGGGTGGCGACGATCACCCGCAGGTCGGCGTCCGGGCGGTCGGTGCGCTCGAAGTTGACCGGGTGGATCGCCTGCCAGCCGCGCGGATCGGTCAGCGTCTTGTGGATCGTGGCCGCCACCGCCGCGCCGTTGAACGACAGCCCTTCCTCGATCTCGACCCGGTAGGTCAGCTTGTCCTTCACCCCGGTGGCCGCGTTCGCCCCCGGGACGACGGCCAGCCGGCCGGTCGAGACGGTCACGTTCGGCTTCGCCTGCTTCGGCTGCCGGGTCAGCGTCGGCGCCGGGCGCAACGGCTGGGTGAACTTCGCGGTCGGTGTCGGCACCGGGGTCGCCGACGGCGTCGGCAGCGGCGCGCCGGCCCGGTCACTCATCACCTCGCCGCCGAACTGCGCCGCGAGACTCTGCCGGCCGGTCGCGTCCGGGTGCACCACCATCACCGTGCCGAGCACGGCCAGCGCGGTCACCGAGAACCACTGCGCCTTGTACGACTTCTTCCGGCTGTGCCGGCCCCGGGCACGACGACGCGCAGACGCGCTGCTGCGCCGCCCATTCCGCCCGGTGGTCATGACGATTCACCCTAGCGACTCCCGCCAAGATCACGAAAGTGCAACTTCATGCCACCGCAGCCATCGATCCGATGGTCAGCCGGTGCGGGTGCGGAGGAACTTGCCGAAGTGCGGGACGGTGAAGGCCACGGTGCCGCGTTCGGCGGAGAAGACGAGGCCCTTCTTGATCAGGCCGTCGCGGGCCGGGGAGAGGGACTGCGGCTTGCGGTTCAGGGTGCCGGCGACCTCGGCGGTCGGGACCGCGCCGTCGCCGACGTCGACGCCCAGTTCGGCCATCGCGCGCATGTACTCGCGCTCGGCCGGGGTGGCCCGTTCGTACCGGGAGCCGAAGAAGCCGACGGTGAGCTCGGCGGACGCCTCCGGCCCGGCCACGGCGACGTCCTTGATCGTGATCGGGCTGGTCGGGGCGTGGTCCCAGGTGGCGTGCGCGAACGCCTGGACGAAGTACGGGTACCCGTCGGTCTGGGCGTACAGCTCGTCCAGCGCCTCGTCCTCGTAGTACACGCCCTCGCTCTCGGCCGGGATCATCACTGCCCGGTCGCAGGCCTCGCGAGCGAGTCGGTCGACCCGGACGTAGCGGAACAGGCGCTCGGAGTACGACTTGCTCGCGGACAGGACGGCGGGCAGGTGCGGCAGCCCGGCGCCGACCACGACCAGCGGCGCGCTCTGCTGGGAGATCTCGTGACACGCGGCGCAGAGCGCGGACAGGTCGTCGGCGGAGATGTCCTGCATCTCGTCGATGAACAGGCCGACCCCGACGGACAGGTCGCCGGCCAGGTCGGCCGCGTCGGTGAACAGTTCGATCAGGTCCATCTCCAGGTCACCGGAGTCCGCGCGGCCCTTCGCGGCGACCACGTCGACCGGCGGATGCCAGCGCACACCCTTGCGGTCGTTCTGCGCGGTCCGCAGCGCGAACGCCTTGAGCACCGAGCTGAACTCGTCGACCCGGTCGTCGTCGCGGTGCCGGTGACCGAGCTCACGCATCGCGGTGTGCATCGCCTGCGCGATCGGCAGCCGGATGCTCTGGTCCGGCCGGGCCTCCAGCTTGCCGGTGCCCCAGGCCCGCTTGATGGCCTGGCTGCGCAACGTGTTCAGCAGCACCGTCTTGCCGACGCCGCGGAGCCCGCTGAGGACCAGGCTCCGCTCCGGCCGGCCCGCCGCGACCCGCTCGAGCACCACCTCGAACTGCCGTACCTCGGTGTCGCGACCGGCCAGCTCGGGCGGCCGCTGACCGGCGCCGGGCGCATAGGGATTCCGGATCGGATCCATGCTGTCACTGTATGAGCGCGTCTAGTGTTTTCCTTAGATTTCGCTAGCGAACCCGATCCGTGTCGCTGCCGCGTCAACAGCCCGTCGAGAGGTGTCTACAGCTTTCTAGCTTCAGTCCTAGAAAGAGCTAGACGCGTCTAGTCAGGGGGTGGTCCGCCCGGGGCACTATGGTCGGCGCATGGGTGGGGCTCGGGAATGGGCGCGGCCGGCCGCGATGGAGTACGAGCGTGTGCACCAGCAGTACGTCGGTGGCGCCCGGAAGCTGGAAGCGCTGATCAACGAGCTGATCGGCGAGGAAGAGGGCATCAACTACCTCAGCGCGACCGCGCGGGCCAAGGACCCGGAGTCGTTCCTCGCCAAGGCGTCCAAGCTGGACTCGGAGCAACCGGGCCAACCGAAGTACGGCGACCCGCTGAACCAGATCACCGATCTCGTCGCGGCCCGGGTGATCACCTTCCTGGTCGAGGCGGTGGACCGGGTCTGCGAGGTGATCGAGGCCGAGTTCGAGGTCGTCGAGCACACCGACATGGGCGCGCACACCCGGGCCCAGGGCGTGTTCGGGTACGCGAGCAAGCACTACCTGGTCCGGCTGAACGCCCATCGCCGCGAGCTCCCCGAGTACGCCGTGCTGCGGAACCTGACGATGGAGATCCAGGTCCGGACCGCGGTCCAGCACGCGTGGGCCGAGTTCGAGCACGACATCCGGTACAAGCTGGACATCCCGGCGGACCGCAAACCCGAGTTCGACCGGCGGTTCCTGCTCGCGGCGGCGCTGATGGAGCTGGCGGACAACGAGTTCACCGAGATCGACCGGCTGTACCGCGAGCTGGCCGCGACCGGGATCGACGAGCCCCCGCGGGACCTGACCCCGGCGACGCTGATCACGTACCTGACCCGGCGGTACCCGGACGCTCCGCACGCCAAGACGAACCACTACGCCTGGATCCTCGACATCCTGGCCCGGCTCGGCGTGACCACCGAGGAGCAGCTGACCGATCTGCTGCGCGGGATCGACAGCGCCGCGGTCCAGGCGGCGATGACGCACCGCTTCCCGGCCGGGACGGTCCGCCGGCTCGACGACGACCTGCTCGCCGCCCGCCGGACCGAGTACGTGGACCTCTTCCCCGAGGAGGAACGCCGGCAGAAGATCCTGCGTGGCCGGCTCAAGGCACTGGCCCGGGCCGGCTTGGTCGAGCCCTAGGCGGCCTGCGCGGCGGGGCGGCCGAGCTCGGCGGCGACCGCGTCCGCCGTACCGCGGGCCCAGCGGCCGGTCGTGAGCAGGCCGAGGGCCAGGACCAGCAGGCCGCAGCCGGCGATGATGATCCAGCACGGCCGGGCGGCCTCGACGAACCCCGTCTCGAGCGGACCCACCAGCCGCGCGGTGACCACGGTCCCGACGATCGCGACGCCGAGGGACGCACCCACCTGACGGCTGGTCGACGCGATCGCGGCGGCCACGCCGGCCTGGGACCGCGGCATCCCGGAGACGGCCGCGTTGGTGATCGGCGCGTTGACCATGCCGAACCCGATCCCGAAGAGCAGATACCCACCGAGCAGCACCGGGAGCGACGTACTGGTACTCAGCCCGGACAGGACCAGCCCGCTCGCGCAGAGCATGCACCCGGCAACCACCAACGGCAGCCGCGGACCGCGGTGCCCGACGAGCCATCCGGACAACGGCGCGAACACCACCGTCATCGCGGCCATCGGCAGGGTCAGCAGGCCCGCGTGCAGGGCGGAGTACCCGCGGACCTCCTGCAGGTAGAGCGAGTTCAGGAAGAGGAAGCCCGCCAACGCGGCGAACCCGGCGACCGCGATCAGCGTCGCGCCCGAGAACGGCGCGCTGCGGAAGAACCGTGGATCCAGCAGCGGTTGCTCGCGGCGCCGTTCGTACAGGACGAGCGCGACCAGGGCCAGCGCGGCGAGGGTGAAGCAGCCGACGATCAGCGGCGACGTCCAGCCGGCGGCCCGGCCCTCGATGATCCCATAGGTGAGCCCGACCAGCAGGACCACGACCAGCAGCTGCCCGACCGGGTCGATCCGGCGTGGTTCGGCGGCCCGGGACTCCGGGACGAACAGCGCTGTCAGCGCGAACGCGATCAGCGTCACCGGTACGTTGATCCAGAAGATGTACCGCCAGCCGGCCGCGTCGACCAGGGTGCCGCCGACGACCGGGCCGACCGCCATGCTCAGCCCGACGACACCGCCCCAGACGCCGATCGCCTGGGCCCGTTCGCGCGGGTCGGTGAAGGTGTTGGTGATGATCGACATCGCGACCGGGTTCAGCATCGAGCCGCCGACGGCCTGCAGCATCCGGAACGCGATCAGCAGGTCCACCGTCGGCGCGAACCCGCACAGCAGCGAGCCGAAGCCGAACAGCATCAGCCCGGCCTGGAACGTCCGCCGCCGGCCGATCCGGTCCGCGGTCGAGCCGGACACCATCAGCAACGCCGCGATCACCAAGGTGTAGGCGTCGATGGTCCACTGCAGCTTGGGCACCGAGGCGTCCAGGTCGGACCGGATCGAGGGGAGCGCCAGGTTCACGATCGTGGAGTCGAGGCCGACGATGAACAGGCTCAGGCAGCAGATGCCGAGCACGAGCAGTCGCCGTCGCCTGGTCAGCTCCCGCATGTGCCTCCTCCGCTCGCCCGTCGCGACTGTACTCCCGTCCTGGCGGGCCGTTCCCGGGAACGTTTCCGAGCCGGTGCGGCGCCGGCCCAGGGCCTGATGCGCCCGGCTGGTGAAATCGGTTTGACGGGCCCCTGACGGACCCTTCTAACCTGGATACGTTCACCTGGTCAGGTGTCCCGAACCCCTCTATTCCTCCTTTGGGACGTCATGTCGCTGCGCCTCATTCCGTTCGCCGATCCCGGTGTGCCAGACACCCGGTCCGGCCTTCGTCTCATTCTCTGGCTCGAACACCAGCAGCTCCGCGGCCAGCTCGCCGCGGTGGGCTGGGGCCTGCTGTTCTTCAGCGGGATCGCGGCCGCCCCGGTCGCGGTCGGACTGGCGGTCCAGGCCGTCATCGACAAGTCCTGGCCGCGGCTGCTGCTGGCCGGCGTCCTGCTGCTCGCGTTCGGTGCGGCCAAGGCCGGCTCGGACGCGTTCTTCCACCGCGCGGTGGTGACCAACTGGATCAGTACCGCGTCGCGCCTGCAGCAACTGCTGTTCCGGAAGGCCTCCGAGCTCGGCTCGTTGCTGACCCGGCGGATCGCGGCCGGCGAGGTGGTCGCCGTGAGCAGCGGCGACGTCGAGAAGATCGGCTGGTTCGTCGAGGTGCTCGGCCGCTTCACCGCGGCCCTGCTGACCTGTTTCGCCGTCGTCGTCGGGCTGCTCTTCTACGAACCGCAGCTCGGCCTGGTCGTGCTGGTCGCGGTCCCGGTGCTGGCCTTCTCGATCGTGCCCCTGATGGGTCCGGCCGAGCGCCGGGCCGACGTCCAGCGGGCGAAGGGCGGCCGGGCCACCGAGCTGGCCGCCGACACCGTCGCCGGTCTGCGGGTGCTCCGCGGCATCGGTGGCGAGCAGCTGTTCCTGGACCGCTACCGCGCGGCCTCCCAGGAGTACCGGGCCAGCGCGGTCCGCAGTGCCCGGATGTGGTCGCTGATCGCCGCGTTGCAGGTGCTGATGTTCGGCCTGTTCCTGGTCGTCGTGGTGTGGTTCGGCGTCCGGCTGGTGCTGGACGGCAAGATCAGCGTCGGCGAGCTGGTCACCACGTACGGCTTCATCACCTTCATGCTCGTCCCGCTGCACACCTTCGAGGAGACGGCGAGCGCGTTCATCTTCTCCAAGGTCTCCGCGCGCCGGGCGGCCCGGGTGCTGTCGCTGCGCCGGACCGACGAGGAGTTCGCGGCGAGTGAGGCGGAGCTCCCGTCGGGCGACGTGGTCGACCCGGTCTCCGGGCTGATGGTGCCCGCGGGCAGCTTCACGGCCGTGGTCTGCGGCGATCCCGACGCGGGTGGCCGGCTGGCCGACCGGATCGGCGGTCACAGCCCGGAGGCGAATCCGGACGACGCCTCGGTCCTGGTCGACGGGGTCGAGCTCGACCGGCTCCCGCTCGAGTCCGCGCGGACCGCGGTGCTCGTGCAGGACAAGGACCCGGTACTGCTCTCCGGCACGGTCAGCGACCTGTTCGACGTACCGGCGAGCGGGGCGGTGACGCCCGAGGCCGCCCTGGACGCGGCGCAGTGTGCCGACATCCTCGACGTCCTGCGGCAGACGCTGCCGTCCGGTGAGACCGACCCGATGCGGGCGGTCCTGACCGAGCGGGGCCGCTCCCTGTCCGGTGGACAGCGGCAGCGGATCGCCCTGGCCCGGTCGCTGTACGTGGACCCGACCGTGCTGGTGCTGGACGAGCCGACGAGTGCGGTGGACGCGCACACCGAGGCGCGGATCGCGGACAGCCTGCGGGCGTTGCGGGCCGGCCGGACGACGGTGGTGTTCACGTCCAGCCCGCTGATGCTGGACCGGGCCGAGCGGGTCGTGTTCGTGCCCGACGGCCAGGTCGATGCCGTCGGCACTCACCACGACCTGGTGCACGACAACCCGCGGTACCGCGCGGTGGTCACCCGTGAAGACGAGCCAACCCTCGAGGAGGAGTCGGCATGAAGCGCCCCGAGTACGACCCGGCCGCCCCGCGCGAAGTCGCCCGGCTGCCCGTGGCCGGTACGCCGACGGTGCGGGCGTACCTGAAGTCCCTGTTCCGCCGGCACCGCCGGGCGTTCGGCTGGCTGACGCTGGTCAACGCGGTCGCGGCGCTGAGCGGCATGGTCGGGCCCTGGCTGCTCGGCAACGTGGTGGAGAAGCTGTCCGTCGGCGACAAGGACGTCGACCTCCCGTACGTGGTGCTCGGCTTCGCCCTCGCGCTCGCCGTGCAGACCATCTTCGTCCGGCTCACCCGGCTGCGCGGCGCGGTGCTCGGCGAGGAGATGCTCGCCGACCTGCGCGAGGACTTCCTCGTCCGCTCGGTCGCGCTGCCGCCGGGCGTGCTGGAGCGGGCCGGGACCGGTGACCTGCTGTCCCGGATCACCACCGACGTGGACCGGCTGTCGCACGCCATGCGGGACGCGGTGCCGCAGCTGACGATCGCGGTCATCTGGGCGTCGCTGCTGATCGGCGCGTTGATCGTCACCGCGCCGGAGCTGGCCGTGGCCGTGGTGATCGCGGCCCCGATCCTGATCCTCGGCGGCCGCTGGTACTTCCGCCGCGCCCCCTCGGCTTACCGGTCCGAGGCGGCCGGGTACGCCGCGGTCGCGTCGGCGCTGGCCGAGACCGTGGACGCCGGCCGGACCGTGGAGTCGCACCGGCTCGGCGGCCGCCGGATCAAGCTGGGCGACACCCGGATCGGTCAGTGGGTCGCCTGGGAGCGGTACACGCTGTACCTGCGGATGGTGCTGTTCCCGGTGATCAACATGACCCACACGGTCGCGCTGGCCGCGGTCCTGGTGATCGGCGGCGGCCTCGCGATCAACGACTGGATCACGGTCGGCGCGCTGACCACGGGCGCGCTGTACATCCAGATGCTGGTCGAGCCGGTGAACATGATGATCCGCTGGTACGACGAGCTGCAGGTGGCCCAGGTTTCGCTGGCCCGGCTGGTCGGGGTCCGCGAGGTGGAGGCGTCGAACGCCGGGGACGAGTCCGAGCCGGAAGGACGGACCGTGCTCGCCGACGACGTGCGCTTCGGGTACCTGGAGGGCCGCGACGTGCTGCACGGCGTCACGCTCACCGTGGAGCCGGGCGCCCGGGTCGCCCTGGTCGGTCCGTCCGGTGCGGGCAAGTCGACCCTGGGCCGGTTGCTCGCGGGGATCTACTCACCGCGGCTGGGCGATATCACCCTGGGCGGCGCGACGCTGGCGAGGATGTCGGCCGAGCAGGTCCGCAGCCACGTGGCCCTGGTCAACCAGGAGCACCACGTGTTCGTCGGGTCGGTCCGGGACAACCTGCGGCTGGCTCGGCCGGAGGCGGCGGACGCCGAGCTGTGGACGGCCCTGCGCGCGGTCGACGCGCACGCCTGGGTGGCCGGGTTCGAACACGGCCTGGACACCGAGGTCGGGTCCGGCGGCGTCTCGCTGACCCCGGCCCAGGCCCAGCAGGTCGCGCTGGCCCGGCTGGTCCTCGCCGATCCGCACACGCTGGTCCTGGACGAGGCCACGTCGTTGATGGACCCGCGCGCGGCTCGGCACCTGGAGCGCTCGCTGGCCGGGGTCCTGGAGGGCCGGACCGTGGTCGCGATCGCGCACCGGCTGCACACCGCGCACGACGCGGACGTGATCGCGGTGGTCGAGGACGGCCGGATCGTCGAGCTCGGCGGGCACGACGAACTGGTCGATGCCCAAGGCGCGTACGCGGCGCTCTGGCACTCCTGGCACGGTGACCGCTGAGCCACGACCGACGAGGGGCAGGACCACCGGATTTCCCGGCGGGCCTGCCCCTTCGGCGTAGATAGGGTCGGCCTCATGCTGCAGTCGTTGCTGGCCCTCCCCGCCCTGATCGCCTTCGACATCGACAGCGAAGGGCGGCTCCTGGTCGGGTACGACGGGAGCGGAATCCGCCAGGTCCACGAGGTCGACGTGGACGGGAACTGGCGAGCCCTCACCGCCCTCGGCGAACGGGTCCTGGCCGCGAAGTACGTCCCCGGCAGCCGGACCGTGATCGTCGAGCACGACACCGGCGGCGACGAACGCGGCCAGCTCTCCACCCTCGACCTGACCGGCGAAGGCCTGCCCGAACTCCTCCCACTGGTTCACGACGACCGGTACCTCCATCACCTGATCGCCGCCCGGCACGGCCGCGTCCTGTTCACCACGAACCGGCGCAACGAGGTCGACTTCGACCTGGTCGCCCTGGATCTCGGGCACGGCCTGGAGTCGGTGCTGTACGACGGCGGCGGCTTCGTCAGTACCGTCGACGCGTCCCCCGACGACCGCTGGGTCCTGGTCACCCGCGGCGGTGGTCCGGCGAACAGCGAGCAGGCGTTGCTGATCGAGGCCGCGACGGGCGCTGTCACCGAGGTCACCGGGTTCGACGACCAGGTGTTCATCGGGACCGTTTCGTGGCTGCCCGATTCGTCCGGGGTGCTGCTCTCCGCCGACTTCGACCGGGACCGGCTCGCCGTCCTCCGCTACGACCTCGGCACCCGCGCGCTGACCGAAGTGGTTGCCGATGGCAAGCGAGACCTGGCCGGCTGGGCGAGTCCCGACGGCGAGCACCTGCTGGTCAGCGCGAACGAGGACGGCGAGGTGGCGCTCGCCCTGCATCGGATCGACGGCGAGTTCGTCGCCCCGATCGACCTTCCGCCGGGTGGATGCGGCGCGATCCTGGTGGAGAGCGACCCGCGCTGGTCGGCCGACGGCGGCCACGTCGTCCTCACGTACAGCAGCCCGATCGAGCCGCAGTACGTGATCCGGTACTCCGTCGCCGACCAGGAGACCGTCACCGTCAAGGCTCCCGACGCACCCGAACTCCCGGACGATCTGCGGCACCCGGTCACCGATCGGGTGCCGTCGTTCGACGGGGAGGAGGTGCCGGTGTTCGTGTTCCGGCCGGCCGACGGCGGTGACGGTTCGGCCGTGGTGCTCGTGCACGGTGGACCGGAGTGGCAGTCGAGCAAGATCTGGAACCCGCTGATCGCCGGTCTGGTCGAGGAAGGGCACACCGTCGTCGTCCCGAACGTGCGCGGCTCCTCGGGGTACGGCAAACGGTGGTACTCGCTGGACGACCGGGACCTGCGGCTCGACTCGGTCCGGGACCTGGCGGCGATCCACGCCTGGCTGCCCAGCATCGGTGTCGACCAGCGCCGGGCCGCGTTGTGGGGCGGCTCGTACGGCGGGTACATGGTGCTCGCCGGACTCGCGTTCCAGCCGGAGCTGTGGGCCGCGGGCGTGGACATCGTCGGGATCGCGTCGCTGGTGACGTTCCTGGAGAACACCTCGGCGTACCGGCGGACCGTGCGCGAACGCGAGTACGGGTACCTGGCGACGGACCGCGAGTTCCTCACCGCGGCGAGCCCGCTGAACCGGGTGGACGCGATTACGGCGCCGCTGTTCGTCATCCACGGCGCCAACGACCCGCGGGTACCGCTGTCCGAGGCCGAGCAGATCGTCGCGGCGCTCGCGGAGCGGGACGTACCGTGCCGGCTGCTCGTGTACCCGGACGAAGGGCACGGCCTGTCCAAGCGGAAGAACCGGCTGGACGCGTTCCCGCAGGCCTTCGCGTTCCTGCGGGAGCACCTGGCTAGCTGAAGGCCGGCTTCAAGGGGGTCAGGGTGCCGGCCGAGGCGTCGAGGCGGACCGGGAGACCGAGCGGGACGGCCAGGTTGAGGTCCTCGTGGCCGATCGCGGCGCCCTGGACCATCGGGATCCCGAGCGGCTGCAAGCGTTCGGCGACCACGTCGGCCACCAGGCCGCCGTCGTCGGACTCGCTGAAGTCACCGACGACGACGCCGGTCACCTCCTCGAACCAGCCGGACCGGAGCAACTGGGTCAGTAGCCGGTCGACCCGGTACCCGTGCTCGCTCACGTCTTCCAGGACCACGACGCCCCGCGGCCGCGAGTACGTCGGCGTCCCGAGGCTCGCGGCGAGCAGGGCGAGGTTCCCCCCGAGCAGCCTGCCTTCCGCGGTGCCACCGACGACCGTACGCGCTCCGGCCGGGGCGAGCAGGTCGGTCACGGACTCGGGCTCGAACAGCAACGCGCGCAGGCGATCGCGACCAGGCTCGGCACCGAGCTGCTCGACCGCCGCGGCCATCGGACCGTGGACCGTGACCAGGCCGCGCGCGTTCAACGCCTCGTGCAACGCGGTGATGTCGCTGAACCCGACGAACACCTTCTCCACCGGCGCCAGCTCGTCCAGGTCGAGCAACGGCAACATCCGCTGGACGCCGTACCCACCGCGCCCGCAGAACACCCCGGCGAACCGCGGATCCAGCCAGGCCGCACGGAAGTCGGCGGCACGGGCCTCGTCCGATCCGGCCAGGTACGGCAGCCGCTCGTCGGTCGCCAGCGCGGACGGCATCACCTCGACCTCGAGACCCCAGTCCCGCAGGTACTTCGTGCCGAGCTCCAGCCGCTCGGCCTTCAACGGGCCGGCCGGGGCCACCACGGCCACCACGTCCCCGGGTACGAGTCGCCGCGGTCTCCTCAGGTCAGTCACGCGGTGACGGTATCCGACCGGACCGTCCAGTGGGCAGACGGCTCGATCCGCGGGCGGCCGTGAAAGAGTGACCGGCATGGTGCTCGAGGTGGCGTTGATCGATGTGCTCGCCGGTCAGGAAGAAGCGTTCGAGGCGTCCTACCTGCTGGCCCGTGAGCAGATCGAGAAGGCCGAGGGGGCCCGGTCGATCCGGATGACGCACGGCATCGAGCGGCCGACCCGGTTCGTCCTGCTGGTCGAGTGGGACTCGGTCGAGGCGCACGAGCGGTTCCGCGCGAGCGAGGCGTTCGGCGTCTGGCGTGGCCACATCGGCCCACACTTCGCCAACCCGCCGCTGGTCGAGCACTACGCCGACGTCACCGGCTGACGCACGACGCGGCTCAGCGCTCCAGCTTCGCGAGCACCCCGGTGATGAACGGCGCCTTCCCGGCGCGATAGGCCGGCCGGTCCTGGTCGTCGGCCGCGGCCAGCTCGCGCTTGATCCGGGCGTACTCGTCGCGGTCCGCGGGCGTGGTCCGCAGGTGGTCGCGGAAGGCGAGCCAGGTCCGCCAGCCGTCGGACGACTCCTCGACGACGTGCAGGTGATGACTGCGCCGCTCGACGGTCGGGTGGCAGAGCGACCACTTCCGGGCCTCCCGCTCACCCGGTTCGGGCGCGGTCACCCAGTCCAGCGCGGCCAGCTCGTCGAAGGCCGCCGCGACCGCGTCGTGGTCCCGGACGATCGCGGCCATGTCGATGATTGCCTTGGCCGGCAACCCCGGGACCGACGTACTGCCGACGTGCTCGACCGGTCGCGCGAGCCACGGCCGCAGAACCGGCTCCACCAGCCGGCGCTGTTCCTCGAACAACGCCGGCCAGCGGTCGTCGTACGCCTCGATGCTGATCCGGTCCAGTCGCATGCGTCCTGTCTAGCGGACGCCCAGCACTCACCAACCACCGCCCGGCTCGACCCTCCACGCTCGGGTCACGCCCTGGTCATGCCGGGGAGCGAGGTTGGTGAGTGCTGCCGGTCCGGCTCACCAGTCGACGCGGATCTCCTGGCTCTTGCGGACGCCGTTGACGGTGACACCCAGCTCGGCCGTGCCTGGGCGGAGCCCGGTGACCTGGCCGGTGGCCGGGTCGAAGGAAGCGACGGCCCAGAACGGCGCGGTCCTGGCCGGGCCGACGTGCAGGCGGGCCGAACCCCACCAGTCCGCCGAGACCGGGAACGCCACCGGTACGCGGCGACCGTCCTGGACCACGGTGGCCGTGGCCGGTCCGGTCTGGCCCCGGCGCAGCATCGCGGGCGCGGTCAGCTCGAGCGAGTCGACGTGCGGCCGGAGCTCGACCTGGAACCACGACCGCTCGGGCGCGGACCAGTTCCGCTCACCCGGCGCCGCCTCGCGTGCGTTCGGGTCGATCCCGACCAGGGCCCATCCGGTGAAGCCACCCGCGTCCGGAGCCGCCGCCGGGCTCTTGCCCGAGTTACCCGTCAGCGGGAGCAGGACGCCGTCCGTCCGGGTCGCCGCGAACGTGCCCGCGTGCGCCGCCATGTACGCCGCACCCTTGCCGGTCGACGCGCGGAAGCCGGCCAGCCAGCGGGTCAGCAGCTCGGCCTCCTTGCGATCGGCGAGCTGCGAGTTCGCGGTCGGCGACGGGTCGTCGATCGGGTGGTGCGCCATCACCACGACGTTGCGGATCGCCTTGTTCTTGGCGGCCTCGTCGAGTTGCTTGCGCAGGTCGAGGATCTGCGCGAACCCGCCCGCCCGCAGCGATCCGAGCGACGAGTCCCGCAGCACGAACCGGGTGCCCTTGTGGTCGAACGTGCTGCTCGGCGCCCCGAACACCTTGGTCCACTCGGACAGATCGCCGGGACCGTAGCTCTCGTGGTTGCCCGGGACGTAGTGCACCGGGACCTTCCCGGCCACCTCCTCGTCGATGATCCGCTTCGCCAGGGCGATGTCGTTGGCGAAGCCGCGATCGACGAAGTCACCGTTGATCACCAGGAACTCGGGCTGCTGCGCGAGCGCCTCCCGGATCGTCCGGCGGGCCTGCTGGACGAAGTCGGACTCGGGGTCGTCGGCGGTGAACTGCGCGTCGGACAGCACGGCGAACTTCCACCGCTTCGCGTCCAGGGTGCCGTCGGCGACGACCATCGGGTCGGCGACCTTGGCCGGCGGCGCCACGTCGACCGGCGGCGCGCCGCGGACGGTGAGGTCGTCGACGACGATGCGCCCGGAGTACTGCCGGGTCGGGACCGTCTCGACGACGTACAGCCGCCAGAACCGCAGCGGCATCGTCAGCCCGGCCGGGATGTCGGCCTCGACGTACTTCCAGCCGGTCCAGTCGACCGCGGCCGCGAGGTTCACCGTCTGCGCCGAACCACCGGCGCCGTCGTACGCGTTGGCGCGCAGCCAAGCACCCTTGCCGTCGCCGTACACCCAGGCGCCCAGCTTCTGCGGCTGACCAGGAAGCGTGAGCTGCGGAGTCATCGACAGGTACGCCGCGCGGGTGGCCGTGCTGCCGGTGAGGGAGTAGTCCAACGCGATCGCCTGACCACCGTCGTGCCCCTCGGCCGCGGACCGGGTCGCCGTGGCCGCGCCGGCCGGGACCGCGTTCGCCTGCCAGCGGGTCAGGTCGTCGACCTCGTCGACCACCTCGCTGCTCAGGCCGGCCGTCACGGTGAGCTGGGTGGACAGGTCGCCCACCTTCGCGGTGACGACGGTGGAGACGGCCTCGGTACCGACCGCGGTCACCTCGAATCCGTTGCCGCGAGCCACTACATTGAGGAGGTTCCGGTCGTAGGTCAGCCGGACGTCCCGCGGCTCGATCCAGGTGGCGAAGCCGTCCGCGTCGTACCCGTTGACGGCGAAGCCACCCTTCGTTGTTGCGTTGGGCAACGACACCTGCCGGGCCGACGGAGCGAGCCGGACCGGCTCGCCGAGCACGGTCATCGGGAAGGTCCCGCGGGCCCGGCCGTTCGCCGCGGTGACGACGACATCACCCGCCTTCCGGCCGGTGACGACCCCCTGGCTGACCTTCGCGTTGCTCCCGGCCGACCAGTACGCGGTGCCGGCGACGGGCGCGTACGTCTCGTCGTGGCCGCGGGCGGTGAGGACGCGGCTGAGCCCGGTCAGGACGCGGGCGCTGCGGGTGACGTCGGTGTCGGCGAGCTCGTCGGCGGTTCCGGTCGCCTCGACCCGGAAGCCCTTCAGCTTGCCGGTGCCCTTGACCGGGAGCAGGCCGAGGCCGTTCGGGGTGAGCCGCTCGGAGCCGTCGGAGGGCTTGTTCACCACCTCGGGCGTCGCCTCACCCGGCGATCGCTTCAGCATCGTCGACGAGCCGCCGCCGTCCAGGTTGAGGACGTCGTCGGAGCCGAGGTCGAGCATCAGCTTGCCGAGTTCCTTCTCGGTCAGGCCGCGCGAGTCGACCATCCGGCCGTCGACGGTGAGCAGCACCATCCGGCGACCGTCCGCGGAGAAGCCGATCGCGGTCCGCGGGTGCAACGCGGTGTCGTCGACGTCGAGGACCTGGCCGTCCCGGGCCAGCTGCTTGTTGCCGCTCAGTCCGACCGCGACGTCGGCCGCGTCGGCGCGCGGGCCGTACTTCACCTCGACCTTGTCGCCGGGCTCGAACGCGGTCAGCGCCGATGCACCCGCCTCGCGGCCGATCAGGGCCAGCTCGTTGTCCGCCAGCGGGGTGGCCGCGGGCGTGGTCGCGGTCGAAACGACGACGCCGTCGCGCAGGATCACCTCGCGGACCGTCGGCAGCCCGTCCACGGTCCGGGTCCGGGCCGCCTGGCCCCAGCGCGGCGTGTAGAGGCCGATGCCGCCGGAGTTCACGGTCGGCGAGTTCAGGTTGGTGAGCGCGACCTTGCTGGCGTCGTCGTCGACCGCCTCGCCCTCCAGGAAGACCTGGGCGATCCGGCCGAGTCCGTCGGCGCCGATCACCGCGGTCTCGTTGTGCCCGGTGGCCGGACCGTTGACGACGTGCCCGGGTCCGCCGTCGGCGTCCCGCTCGATCCCGACGCCGAGCGGGGCACCGGTGTCGTTGATGTCGAAGAAGTCGCCGTTGACGCCGGCGATCGCCCCCTTGCGGGCGACCTGCTGGCTCAGCACCTCACGGCCGGACACGGTCCCGGGGTTGAGGTAGTCGACCGTCACGCCGCCGGCGTCCAGGTCCGCGACCAGGATGTCGCCGCGCAACCAGCCGCGGGCGTCGAGCCGGTCGAAGCTGGTGTACGTCACGCCCGGGGCGACCGGGGAGTCGCTGCGCCGGGTGACGATGCCTTCGCCAGGCGGGGCGAGCGCGACATCGGGGATGTCCGAGGCCGCGGACGAACCGCGGTGCGCCTCGACGGCCTGCCGGAGCTGGGCCGGTTCGGGCGCTGGCTGGGCGAGCGCGGGCTGGACGGCGACGGTACTGACGAGGCCGCTGGTGACCAGGGTGAGGGCGATCGCCCGGCGGATCGTCCGGCGTTGCCGCGCCGGACTGGGTGAACCTGGTGAACTCGGGGGACTCGGCGGACCGAAGACGGACGGGGCAGGCGTGAACACGGAGCCTCCTGGGCGTGGACGGACGCGGCCATCCGACGCCGCGTGCCCTACCGCCCGATGAGGCGCAGGTGTACGCCGGACGACTGACCGGTGACAAAGTAACGTCTCCAGTCGGCCACCGGAAGGTTTCTGTCCAGATTGCTCAGGTTCTGATCACCCCGACCAGGGTGCGGTCAGTCGGTACTGACCGGGCGGCCGGACGACTGCCAGGCGTACATGCCGCCGTCCAGGTTGATCGCGTCCCGGCCCTCGGCGGCGAGGAACTGGGTCGCCATCCCGGACCGGCCGCCGACCGCGCAGACGCACAGCACCTTCTGGTCCAGCGGCACCTCGCCGACGCGCTCCTGCAGTTCGCCGAGCGGGATGTGGGTCGCGCCCTCGATGTGGCCGCCGGCCCACTCGTCCGGCTCGCGGACGTCGAGGACGAACGCCTCGGCCAGCAGGGCTTCGTCCACCTGGGCGGGAACGACGGCGGGGATCTGGGGGTTCTGGAACATGCCCCGATCATCGCAGCCGGGTGGTCACCGAGCGCTGCGGGGCGGAGGAATACGTTTGCCCGCCCACTGGATCCGGCGTTGACAGTGTCACCGTGATTGACCAGGGTCGAGCAAAGAGTTCGCGGCTGGAGGGACGCATCTCGTGGCACTGATCGAGGGCATACCCGGGGAGTTCGGTCCCCAGCCCTGGGGTGAGGCGATCCAGCGAGGCTGCGAACTGCTGCTCCGCGTCACCCGGCGCCCCGCGAACCACGAGGTCAGGCTGCCCGGCCTGGCCACCACACCCCGGCACGTCATCGAGGAACGGACCGGCCGCGCGCTGACCTGGCGCCGCGACGGCGACGACCTGGTCGTGCGGTTACCCGGTTCGGAATCACCCGCGGGTGGTGCGCAGGTCGTCCAGGTCGCGTTGCAGGGCAAGCTGCGGATCGTCCCGCCGGACACCAGTACGGCGAACGCGGACGGCGTCTGGGACCTCGAACCGGCCGGATCCACCGCGCACCTGGTCGCCCGGCGGACCGCCGACGTGGCCGTCCGGCTGTTCGGAGCCGCGGACCCGGCCACCCAGTACCGGGTGAAGCTGGCGAACCGGTCGTACGCCGTGCCGGGTGGCGAGCTGATCGGGACGACCATCGGACCGTTCCCGGTCCGGGCCGGCCGGGTGGTCAGGTTGACCCTCGGGAACGCGGCCGTGCGCCGGATCCTGGTCGCGCCGGTGGGGACCGTGCTGGCGTCGATCGACCCGGTGGACGCGGACCGGATCCGGGTGCACGTCACCAACTTCGGCCGGGTCGCGGCTCAGGGCGAGGTGTTCCTGCCGATGCCGCCCGAGTGGTCCGCCGACACGGACGCATGGTCCTTCGAGGGTCTGGAGGCGGGTGCGACGGTCTCCCGGACGGTCGAGGTGGCCGGGCCTTCGGAGGGTCCGCGCGGTCCTAAGGTCCTGCAGGTCCGGCTGGACGCGGGGCGGCGTTCGGCCTCGCTACCGCTTGACCTCGGCTCCACGGTCGCTTCTACTGTGGGTGATTGACCGCGCGCCGGGAGTGATGGTGAGGTCCTGCCGGTCGCCGGGTGAACTTCTTTCCGCCCCGATCGAGGAGTCACCGCCATGCGTCCTTCCGCCCATCTCGCTTCCCTGACGCGCCGACCCCTGGGACTACTCGCCGCGGCCGGTCTGCTGGTCACCGGCGCCGCTGTCCCGGCGGCCGCCGCCGTTCCCGACTCGACCACCTCCGCCACCACCGCCGTACGAGCTCCCGCGATCCCGCGATCGGCGCAGGCCGGTGCGCTGGAACCGACCGGCTACTGGACCGCCGAGAAGTTGCGGAACGCCATCCCGGCCGACCTGCCCGCCGGTTCCGCTGGTACTGCGTCACCGTCTTCGATCGAGAGCAGCAGCGGGATCGCCTCGCGCCCGGTCGCGCCGCGGACCGGCGGGGCGGACAAGGTGAACGAGGTGGTCCCGAGTACGGCGGGCAAGGTGTTCTTCACCGACAACGGGCGGAACTACGTGTGCTCGGCGTCCACCATCAACAACGGGTACAAGAACCTGATCATCACAGCCGGCCACTGCGTCCACGGCGGCGCGGGTGGAGCCTGGCACTCCAACATCGTGTTCGCCCCGGCGTACTACAACGGCCAGTCCGGGTACGGGCTGTGGAACTGGAACACGGCGCGCACCTTCAACTCCTGGATGAACAGCAGCGACTTCAGCCACGACCAGGCGTTCGTCACCCTGAACCAGCGCAACGGCCAGAACCTGATCGACGTGGTCGGCGGCAACGGCCTGGTCTGGGGCAACGGCCGGAGCCAGCCGAACACCCGGATCTGGGGCTGGCCGGCCGAACCGCCGTACAACGGCGAGGTGCCGTACTACTGCGACGGAACCACCTACGCCTGGGGCTCGACCGACGCGGCGCTCGGCTGCACGATGAACGGCGGCGCGAGCGGCGGACCGTGGGTGAAGGACCGCATCGACGCCAACCTCGGGTACGTGTTCGCGGTGACGTCACGCCGGACCACCAGCGGTACCCCGACCCTGCTGGCGACGCCGAACTCGGCCGACGTGAAGGCGATGTTCGACCAGATGACCTGAGCCGCCGGGCTACTTGAGCAGCTTGGACAGCCGGCGGTCGGCCAGCGGCTTGCCGCCAGTCTGGCAGGTCGCGCAGTACTGCAGGGAGGAGTCGGCGAAGCTGACCTCGCGGACCACGTCACCGCAGACCGGGCACTTCTGGCCCTTGCGCCCGTGCACCCGTAGGCCGGACTTCTTCTCCGACTTGAGGTCCTGCGCGGCCAGCCCCTTCGACCGGTCCACCGCGTCCCGCAGCGTCTCCTGCATCGCGGCGTACAGCTCCTGGAGTTCGGTGTCGGTGAGGTTCGACGCGGGCTTGAACGGGCTCATCTTCGCCACGTGCAGGATCTCGTCGGAGTACGCGTTCCCGATCCCGGCGATGACGGACTGGTTCCGCAGGACGCCCTTGAGCTGGACCCGGCCCGCCTGCTGCAGGATCTCGCCGAACTGCTCGACGGTCAGCGTGAACGGATCCGGCCCGAGCCGCGCGATCCCGGGCACCTCGGCCGGATCCCGGACGACGTACACGGCGAGCTTCTTCTGCGTCCCCGCCTCGGTCAGGTCGAAGCCGGAGTTGTCGTCGAGCACGACCCGGCAGGCGATCGGGCCCTTCCCCGGCCGCACCGGGGTGGTGGACTGCTCCTCCCGCCAGCGCAACCAGCCGGCCCGGGCGAGGTGGATGACCAGGTGCACCCCCTGCGCCTCGATGTCGAGGAACTTGCCCCGCCGGGTGACGTCATCGATCAGCAGACCCACCAGAGCCGTGATCGGCGGGTCGTAGGTCTTCAACGCGCTGATCGCGGTGATGTCCGCACGCACGATCGCCCGTCCGACGGCACGCTCCCGCAGGAACCCCGCCAACGATTCAACCTCAGGCAGTTCGGGCACCCCCACAGTGTGCCCGACCACACCGACAGTTCCACGGGTTCGACCCGGGGAAGGTTCCGGTGGATCACCCATAGGGACCGGTTGCGCGGGCCGCTACCTTCGAAGGAAGCAGAGAAGGAGGCCCCCGATGGGTTTCGTGAAGACGCTGGTCAAGGGCGCCGTGGTCGCCAAGCTGGTCCAGGTCGCCCAGCGCGAACTGAGCAAGCCGGAGAACCAGCAGAAGGCCAAGGAAATGTTCCAGAAGGTGCAGCAGCGCCGCAGCGCCCACTGACCCACCCGCACCACCACCACGGACCCGGCGGAGCCTCGGAAGCGCCGCCGGGCCTGTAGGTTTGCGTCAGGCGACCGGTACCGAGGTGGTCTCCGCCTGGACGGTCGCCGGGGCAGCCGCGCGCAGCTTCCGCGCCTTGCCCAGCAACACGGCGGACCGGGTCAGCACCATCGCCAGTGACAGGAACACGAACGCGTTGGCGTACGCGTCGGCGCCGGCGATCTGGTGCTTGATGCTGAAGGTGATCAATTCCTCGGCGAACCAGTGCTCGGCCCCGAAGGCGAACACCACCCGCCCGGCCGACAGAACGGTCCAAGCCACCGCGTACGCCAGCCCGGCGCGGGTGTAGATCTCCCCGTTCCCGGCCCGCTCGGTCGGCAGGAACACCGCCACCAGCAAGCCGAACACGACCCCGAGCCCGACCCCGGCCAGCTGCAGCGTGAGCGAGTTGCCCACGGTCGGCAGCGACCGGACGAACAACGCGATGATGACGCCCACCGCCAGGACCGATCGGAGGATCCGCATCCGGGTCACCTTCCGGTGTCCCAGGTCGGTCGCGAGAATGACCGAGAGAACCGAGGCGCTGGCAATGAGGGCGATGGCGAATTGGCTCATACCAAGAACGCTATTTCCGCACAGTCACCACCGAGCACCACCACAAGACCGACAAAGCGTCCCCCAACTGGCGGACAACCCGCTGTAGTCGATGCTGTGGACTACCGTGCGCGCATGACTTTGGTGGGGGAATACGAAGACGACGATTACTCGCCGGAAGACGGGATCCTGGTGGTCCGGGACGAGCGGGCGGTCTACGGCGACGACGAGATGTCCGCGAGCGACGCGCACCCCGTCGGGACGATCGTCCGTACCGGCCATGGCTGGCTGTATGCGGCCGGCGGCGACGGACCGTGCGTGGTGCGGCTGCGGGGGCACACTGATCGGCCGCGTGATGGTGACGACGAGTGGACGGACGTGGTCGAGGTCCCGTACCGAAGTACTTCCGGCGCGGTTGAGCTGACGTCCCTCACGACGCGAGCCGGCGAGGTGCACGTCCACCTCGGTGAGCCGGGGGCGTATCGCATCCGCGTCGCCCATCGACCGCTACCGGCGTCGGCCGAGTTCGTGGCGGACGACGAGGACGAGTACCTGGAACCGACCGATCTCTGGCAGCTCGACTTCTGGCCTGTTCCCGAGCCGGTCGAACCGCCCCGCTGGTACCGGCGCCGTCGGTCGGCGGTCCGGCCCGCAGACCCGGGGTGGAACTCGCTGCTCGGGTTCGAGCGCCACGAGGTCGCCGGCGTCGTGCGATGGTCCCACGAGGGCACCGGCCTGACCATCGACGACCTGCGGACCTGGGGCATCGACCACTTCCGCGGAGAGGACTGGCTGGACCAGCCGTTCCGGACGACGGTTCCCCGCGACGGCTACCCCACCCTCGCCGAGATCGCGGCCCAGGTCGGCCGACCCGAGCCGACTTCGCGCCGCGAGATGCTGACGCTCTTCGTCGCGCTCGGCGTTCTGACCTTCGACGGCACCCGCTACGCCGGCATCGCCGAACCCCGGCCGGCCCAGCAGGTGCTCGACCTTCCGGCCGACGTGGTGACGTACCTCGATGCGCACCGGGCGACCGTGCAGTACACCGGCTTCGCCGCGGACCTGGTGTCAGTCGCGTTGTGGGGCGGCACCGAGCAAACCGTCGCCTCCCTCGCCACCCGCACCCTCGCGTCCGAGGACCAGGTCCGCCGAGCCCTCCAGTACGCCGAAAGCCGCAACCTCCTGCAGATCGACCGCCGATCCGGGGATCGGCTCGCCTTGACCGCAACCAGGCGTGGGAGGCCGTTCGCTGTTTAGCATCTAGGCCAGGTGAGCCCGGGAGTCAAGACTCCTTCGATGCTGGGGGCGTGCATGGGTGTTGTCGGCGGAACGACGCCGTGGGATTGGGCTAGTGAGTTCACGCGAGCGGGGGAAGTACGGATCGCGCCGCGGCGGCGGGTGACCGCGCTGCGGTTCGTGATGTTCGGGTCCGTCCTGGCGTACCAGGTGGCCACCCTCGTGTCTGTTCTCGCGGGCCGGCAAGGGTGGTTGTGGTTTCCCGTCTTCGCTCTGCTGTCTCTTCCGATCTCGGCTCTGCTGACCTGGACGAGCGGCCGTGCGTGCTTGGCCGGGCAGCCGGTACTGGTGGTCGACGGCACCGGGGTCTCACTTGGCCGGAAGCACCTCGCGTGGCAGGACATCGAGGCGATCGAAGGTCCCGACCGGCCGTCTCGACAGGCATCCGACCCTCGTCGGCCGACAGACGCCACGCGCGACTGGTTCGCCTCTGTCACCGTCGTTCCCACCGGCTCGCGCCGCAAGCAGCAGATCGCCGTGGGCAATGAGTACGCCAAGGACATCAACGCCCTCGCATCCTGGCTGGACGCCGTGCATGCGGCTCAACTGGCCGGCGGCCGGGAAGCCTGACTGCGTACTCAGCTCGCGGGTTCTGGGGACGGGTGGGCGGATGCCCAGGACGGGCTACGACGACGGCGAGGATGTCTTCCGCGCCGACCGCGCGATGTACGCCGCCAAGGCCGCCGGCCGCGACCGCGACGGCTGCCACCGACCTCACCCCGGCCGCGCTCCCACCCCCACCCCCGCCAGCGCCAGCGCCAGCGGCACCCCTCCCCACCCCCACCCTCCAACTCCGCTAACCCTCCACCCCGCACCCCCCGCACCCCCCGCACCCCCCGCGCCCCCCGCGAGGGCGACTTTGTGCGCGGGCCGGTCGTCTGAAGGCGGATGGGCTGGCTGGTCCGCGCACAGAGTGGGGTTGCAGGGGGATGGGCTGGCTGGTCCGCGCACAGAGTGGGGTTGCAGGGGGATGGGGTGGCTGGTTCGCGCACAAGGTGGGGCTCGGAGCGCCCGCGGACCCAGGCACGCGCCGCAACGCCACGTGCGCTCCCATCCCCTGGGGGCGACTTTGTGCGTGGATCAGTCGTCTGAAGGGGGCTGGGGTGGCTGGTCCGCGCACAAAGTGGGGTTGTAGGGGGATGGGGTGGCTGGTTCGCGCACAGAGTGGCGGATGACCAGGACGACGGGCGGTCCCGCGGGGTTTCAGGCGGTCTTGGTTGCCTGGAGCGTGTAGGTGCAGGGGAGGCGTTCGGGGTTGGTGGTGAGGCGCCATTCGCCGGCTTGGTCGCGGGTCATGTGGCCGGGGAGGGCGTTCCAGGGGGCGCTGTCGTGTTCCTCGAAGGCGGTGACGGTCATGCCGCGGGTGAGGAGGGCGGTGAGGATCTCGCCGAGGCCGTGGTTCCACTCGTGGGTGACGTTGTGGCTGAACTCGGCCTCGGTCTCGACGTACGTGCCGCCCTCGTCGAACACCATCGGCGCCTCGGTCTCGAAGTACGGGTAGTCGACCGTGATCAGGCCCTCGTGCTCCGAACCCTCCAGCGCCCACAGCATCGGGTGCCCCTCCCGGAGGAACAACCGGCCGCCCGGCTTCAGCAGGCGCACGACCACGTCGGCCCAGCGGTCGATGCTCGGGAGCCAGCCGAGCGCGCCGATGCCGGTGAAGACCAGGTCGTACGCCGCGTCGCCGAGCACGTCGGCCGCGTCGTACACGTCGGCCTGGTGGAAGTCGATCTCGTGGCCGAGCCGGTCCGCGAAGGACTGTGCCTGCGCGATCGCCGGGCCGGAGAAGTCGAGGCCACTCATCCGGGCGCCGAGCCGGGCCAGCGAGATCGTGTCGGTGCCGATGTGGCACTGCAGATGGACGCCGCGCAGTCCGGCAAGGTCGCCAAGTCGCGGCAGGTCGAAGCGCACCACGTCGCCGATGTACCGCGGGTCGCGCTCGTACTCGGCCAGCTTGTAGTCCGGCGACGCCGCGTGCGCCGCGACCCGCTCGTCCCAGTTCGCCTGGTTCACCACCCGGTAGTCGTCCACGCGCCCGACTGTGGCACACCGGGTCCCTGGTCCGCTCCCCGATTTCCCCAGGTAGGGAAAACTCCACCCCACCCTGGCACCTCAGGACGACTGTGCGGAGCGTGACACCCTGATGTCCTTCAGGGTATGAACCAGCAACTCGCCCCGCGCAGGACCCGGATCCAGGACGTCGACGCCCTGCGCGGATTCGCGCTGCTGGGCATCCTGATCGTCAACATCACCTTCGCCGCCTCGGGCTTTCCGATCCACCTCGCGGAGAACCCGGAGTACCAGTCGACCCTCGACCATGCCGTGCACTGGCTCAGCGCGACGTTTGTGGACATGAAGTTCTACCTGCTGTTCTCGTTCCTGTTCGGGTACAGCTTCCAGTTGCAGATCGAGGCCGCGCAACGCGCCGGGACCGCGTTCCGGCCGCGGATGCTGCGGCGGCTCGGCGGCCTGTTCGTCCTCGGCGCACTGCACATGGTCTTCCTGATCACGGGGGACATCCTCACCGCGTACGCCCTGCTCGGCCTGGTCCTGGTGGCGCTCCGCGGCGTCAAGGACAAGACCGCGCTGATCGTTGCCGGGAGCATCTACCTGTACCTGTTGGTGACGCTCGGCGCGACCGTGCTCTTCGTGGACACGTCGCAGTTCCTCGACCCGGCCGGCGCCGTCACCGCGGCCCAGGAGACCACGCGGAACCTGGCCGGCTCGTTCGGCGACGCCGTCCACGAACACGTCGCCGCGCTGCCGACGTACGGGCTGTCCCTGCTCACCGTGCAAGGGCCGACGACGCTCGCCGTTCTCCTGCTCGGCATGGTGGCCGGTCGTCGGCGGCTGCTCGCGAACGTCACCGGCCAGGAGACCGTCCTGCGGCTGATCCAGCTGGTCGGCTTCGTCGTCGGGATCACGGGCGGCGTGGTGTACGCGGCCGGCGGCAACGGTGACACCGCCGCCGTCCTGGCAAGCGTGCTGACCGCGCCCTTCCTCACCGCCGCGTACGTCGCGACGTTGCTGCGGATCCTGCACAGCGAACGCGGCCGCGCGATCGGCGACGTACTCGCTCCCGCCGGCCGGATGGCGCTGTCGAACTACCTCGGCCAGTCGGTCGTCACGATGCTCGTCTTCACCGGGCTCGACCTGGCCGGACGGACGTCACCGCTGGAGACGACCGGGATCGCGCTCGCGATCTTCGCGGTCCAGGTCGCGCTCAGCCACGGGTGGATGGCGCGCTTCGGCTACGGCCCGGTCGAGGGGATCCTGCGCGCCGTCACGAACGCGACGCGTCCGACCTGGCGGAAGAGCTAGCCAGTTCGGCGAAGAGCAGCAGTTGCTTGCGCATCATCACCAGGTCGCCCCAGGCCAGCAGGTACTGCTTGGTCCGGCCGATCGGTCCGGGGTCCACCGGCAGCGCGATCTTCGCGACCAGCCGGGATCCACGGTCCGTCGGCCGGACGGTGTAGCTGATCGCGAGCCGGCCGAACACCCGCGCGCCCAGGCCCTTCATCTTCAGGGTCAGGTCGCGGCCGGGTTCGAACGCGGCCAGGTCGAAGATCGTCATGAAGTCCTGGCCGAGGACCAGCTCGTCCGCCCCGGGCGTCAGGGTCCGCGGGCTGCGCTTGCCGAAGTTGTCGATCCAGTCGTAGCTGTACGGCGCGACCTTGAGCTGGCAGTACCACCGGTACACGGCGTCCGCGCTGCCGGCGGAGTCGACGGCCCGGTACACCGCGACGCTCGGGCCCTCGACGAACCGGTCGCACGCGTACTCGGCCGCTTCCTCGGCGGCCGTCGTTCCCCAGGTCCAGGGCAGCATCCGGATCACCTCCTGCCCGAACCGTACCTTTTGGTATGGGCGCTGTCGCCCGGCCGGACGCGTGATCCTGGTCGCAGCAACGAGAACCGGCGGGGAGTCGGAGTGACTCGCCCGCCGGTGCGGTGGATGGGTGGAAGTGATCAAGCCGCGTGCCGGCCGTGCTGGTGGCTGATCAGCCGGGTCCGGCGGACGCTGACGACGCTGCCGGTCGTCGCGGTGGGCTTGTGAGTGAAGGGTTCGGCCTTACCGCCGAGGGCGAGCAGGTCGAGCTTGGTCCTGGCCAAGTCACGGTCGTCGGCAACCCAGGACCCGTCCGGGCCTGTCGCCGGCCCGGTCGAGTGACGCCTGTTACTGGTTTCCAGAGCCGCGATCACGGCCAGCGCGAGAACTGCGAGGACAATGATTCCGGTCATGGCAGTAACTATTCTACCGTTGAGATCCAGCCACAACTGGCACTATTGACATACCTCGACAAATTACTGCCATACTGGCTGAATGCTCCAGAAGGTGGCCGTAGTACTGATGGAGGACGTCGCCGTCTTCGAGTTCGGCGTCCTGTGCGAGGTGTTCGGCATCGACCGGACCGACGACGGAGTGCCGCTGTTCGACTTCAAGGTGTGCTCGACCCGGCCGGGCGAGCCGCTGCAGACCAGCAGCCACTCCCAGGTGGTCGCGCCGTACGGGCTGGACGAGCTCGAGGACGCCGACCTGGTCGCCCTCCCGGCGACGACCTGGCGGGACGCGTACGACGAACGCATCCTGGACGCCCTCCGCCGGGCCGAGAAGCGTGGCGCGATCCTGCTCACGGTCTGCTCGGGCGCCTTCGTCCTCGGCGCGGCCGGCCTGCTCGACGGACGCAACTGCGCGACCCACTGGCGGTACGCGAAGACCTTCCGCGACCAGTTCCCCGACGCGAACCTGGACGCCGACGTCCTCTTCGTCGACGACGGCAACATCATCACGAGCGCGGGCACGGCGGCCGGTATCGACGCCTGCCTGCACCTGGTGCGCCGCGAGCTGGGCAGCGCGGTGGCGACGCGGATCGCGCGCCGGATGGTGGTACCGCCACAGCGCGACGGGGGCCAGCGGCAGTTCGTGGACGTCCCGGTACCGGAGTCGTCGGGCGAAAGCCTGCAGCCGGTCCTCGACTACATGGTCGACAACCTGACCATCGAACACACCGTCCCCGAGCTGGCCCGCCGAGCCCGCATGTCCGACCGAACCTTCGCCCGCCGCTTCGTCGCCGAAACCGGCACGACCCCGCTGAAGTGGGTCACGACGCAAAGGGTGCTGCACGCGAGAACCCTGCTGGAACAGACGAAACTGGGCATCGAGCAGATCGCGGCCCAGTCGGGCTTCGGCACGGCGGCACTCCTCCGGCACCACTTCCGCCGCGTCGTAGGAGTCCCACCTCAGGACTACCGCCGAACCTTCCAAACCACAGCCTGAATCGACGGCCGCATCACACACTGTCGGCGTTCAGTTCAGGTGAGGCAGCTTCGGCGGACGCAGGTGTCCATCGTGTAGTGCCCGATCGCGACGCTGCCCTCGTCCGCTCCGGTGTCGACGATCACGTCGGACGCGGTCGCCGGCCAGCCGGTCGGGACCTTCACCGTCGCGAGCGCCGTCGAATCCCGGCAGGCCACGTCCCGTTGCACGGCCGGCGCGACGCCGTTGCGGGTGCTGAGGACGAAGGTGATCCGCTGCGCCGACTGCGCCGCGCACCGGAAGACGAGCCAGATCGAGTCACCGGGAGTCAGTACGCCGACGTCGGTGGGTTTCGCCGTCGGGCTCGCCGCGACCGTGGCCCACGCGATCGTGGTCGGCCCGGACGCGAGGTACTGGTTGGCCGTGCGGTCCGGCAGTCCACCGACCCACGGCGTACCGGCGTCGTCCGCCGCCCCGTCCGCCGCCCCGTCCGACGTGGCGTACGGCTGGGCGGTGCGGACGTCGCTGGTCGCCATCGGGCGATCGCTGGAACTGCCCTGGCTGCCCGTTCGGTTGGAGTGGATCAGGGTCGCCGACGTCACGGCGAGGAGGAGCGCGCACATCGTCGCGGTCGCCCGGCGGCGCTGGATGGAGGTCGCCCGGTGTTCTATCGCGGCCAGCGGGTCGCCCGTCGGCCCGACCGCGGCGGCCGTCTCCCGCATTCGCTCCCGGAGCTGTTGCTCGGGGGTCATCGCTGCCCCTCCTCGTGGATCAGCACCGGGTCTAGGCGTAGCTTCGCCAGCGCCCGGCTCGTCTGGCTCTTCACGGTGCCGACGGAGCAGCCCATCGCCGCGGCCGTCTCGGCCTCGGTCAGGTCCTCCAGGTACCGCAGCACGACGACGACACACATCTTCCGCGGCAGCCGGGCGAGAGCTTGCAGCAGAACGGCGTTGTCGTCCAGGACTCCGAAGCCGCCGTCGGCCGCGGCGTGCTGCACGGTCTCGGTCGGTACCTCGTGTTTGGCCCGCTTCAGCCGCCACCACGCGCGATGACTGTTCACCAGGGCCCGGCGCACGTACGCGTGCGGGTTCTCGGCCTCGATCTTGTGCCACGACAGCCAGCAGCGCGCGAGGGTGGTCTGAAGCAGGTCCTCGGCGAGACCGCGGTCCTGCGTCAGCAGGTACGAGGTCCGGAGCAGGCTGTCGTAGCGCAGGGCCACGTATTCGCTGAACTCCGCGGCCAGGTCGGACCCACGGCGGGTCGGCCTCGCCAGCCACACGCCGCGGTCCCCGGACACCTCCGCCTGCATGCCTGGAAAGAGTGGCCAGGCGGCGCAGAGGTTGCATCGCGGCTCAGATGTTCTGCCGGTACCAGGGTTTGATCACGTCGTCGATGATCGCCAGCCGCTCGTCGAACGGCAGGAACGCGGACTTCATCGCGTTGATCGCGAACCAGCGGAAGTCGGTCAGGTCGTAGTCGAACGCCTCGGCCAGCAGGGCCAGCTCGCGGCTCATCGACGTCCCGCTCATCAGCCGGTTGTCGGTGTTCACGGTGACCCGGAACCGGAGCTTGGCGAGCAGGCCGATCGGGTGCTGCGCGATCGACTCGGCGGCCCCGGTCTGCAGGTTGCTGCTCGGGCACATCTCCAGCGGGATCCGCCGGTCCCGCACGTACGCCGCCAGCCGGCCTAGCTCGAACGGCCCGTCGGGGGTGGCCGGGTCGTAACCGATGTCGTCGATGATCCGGACCCCGTGGCCGAGCCGGTCGGCGCCGCACCACTGGATCGCCTGCCAGATCGACGGCAACCCGAACGCCTCGCCGGCGTGAATGGTGAAGTGCGCGTTCTCCCGCTGCAGGTACTCGAACGCGTCCAGGTGCCGGGTGGGCGGGTACCCGGCCTCGGCGCCGGCGATGTCGAACCCGACCACGCCCGCGTCCCGGTACGCGACGGCGAGCTCGGCGATCTCCATCGAGCGGGCCTTGTGCCGCATCGCGGTGAGCAGCTGGCGAGCGACGATCGGCCGCTCCGCCTGCGCCATCCCGTGCTCGAACCCGGCCCGGACCGCGTCGACCACCTGCTCCAGCGTCAGCCCGCCGGTCAGGTGCTGCTCGGGCGCGTACCGGACCTCCGCATAGACGACGCCGTCCGCGGCCAGGTCCTGGACGCACTCGCTCGCGACCCGGGTGATCGCTTCCGCGGTCTGCATCACCGCGACCGTGTGGTCGAAGGTCTCCAGGTACCGCTCCAGGGAGCCCGAGTCGGCCGACTCGACGAACCACTCGCCGAGCTCGCCCGCGTCGGTCCGCGGCAGCCGGTGGCCGATCTCGCCGGCCAGCTCCAGCACCGTCGCCGGTCGCAGCCCGCCGTCCAGGTGGTCGTGCAGGAGGACCTTGGGGGCGGCGTTCAACTGTTCGGGGCTGATCATCGGCCCATCATGCCGCGTCGATCCGGAAGGCGGGCACGCCCGGCGCGACCTGGCGCAGCGTTTCGGTGGAGGACTTGGCGTCCACGTCGCCGCTGAAGAAGGCGCCGACCTCCCAGGCCCACTTCTTCAGGTACATCCGCAGGACGTCGGGCTTGTCCGTGTCGGCCAGCTCGACCAGCCGGACGGTCTCGGTGCGCCGGCCGAGCTGGAGCCGGACCTCGGGGTTCACCCGGGCGTTGCGGACCCACTGGGTGTGACCGCGCGGGGAGACCAGGTACCGCTGGCCGTCCAGGACCAGCAGGTTCACCGGCGTACTGCGCCAGTCGCCGCTCTTGCGGCCGCGGACGGACAGCACCCTGCTGCCCATCAGGCTGATCCCGAGCTTGGTGAGAGCGGCGACCACCCGGTTGAACACCAGCATGCTGCGGTGGCCGGCGGTGACGAGGCGCTTGTTGTCGTACTGCTGCTGCATGGCGGTGTCCTCTTCGACTGGGCGAGAGCGGTGCTCTCTGTTGTGATCAGTGAACACCGGTGCGCCTCACCATGTCAAGAGCACTGCTCTCGCTTTAGTGCGGCGCTCATGGCAGACTGCGGTCCATGAACGCCGGCCGCACCGCACGTGACAGGGCCCGGGCCGAACTCACCCGGGAGATCAAGGACACCGCCCGCCGCCAGCTCGCCACCGACGGCGCCGAGCGGCTCTCGCTCCGCGCGGTCTCCCGCGAGCTCGGCATGGTCTCGTCCGCGCTCTACCGGTACTTCCCCAGCCGCGACGAGCTGCTGACCGCGCTCATCATCGACGCGTACGACGCGCTCGGCGAGGCCGCGGAGAAGGCTGCCGCGACCGAGGACGAACCGCTGACCGCCTGGCTCGCGGTGTGCCGCGCGGTTCGCGGCTGGGCGAAGGCGAACCCACACGAGTACGCGCTCATCTACGGCTCACCCGTCGCGGGGTACAGGGCTCCGCAGAGCACGGTGCAACCGGCGTCCCGGGTACCGGTCGCCCTGCTGGGGATCCTCGAACGTGCCCAGGAGTCCGGCTTACTGCGGGTCCCGGACGATGCCGTGGAGCCGGACGGCGTCCTGGTCGAGCAGGTCGCCGTACTGGCCGAGTTGGCGCCGGGTGTCCCGGGGAAGGTGCTGCTGCGGACGGGGATCGCGTGGACGCAGCTGTTCGGGTTGATCAGCTTCGAGTTGTTCGGCCAGCTGGTCGGGAGTTTCGATCCGGCGGACGCGTTCTTCGAGACCGCGATCGGCCAGCAGGCCCGGTCCCTCGGACTCAGCTGAACGCGTCCGGGAGCGGGAGCTCGAGAGCGCGATCGACCCGGCGGACGTACACGTCCCGCGGGATCGCGACCGCGCCGAGGGTGGCCAGGTGGTCGGTGACCCACTGGATGTCGAACACCCGGTCGGCCGCGTACTTGTCGTCGAGCAGCTCGACCAGCCCGGCGACGGCCGCCTTCGACCCGTCGGTCCGGTGATGGAACATCGACTCGCCCGCGAACAGCCCGCCGATCGCCACCCCGTACAGGCCACCGGCCAGCTCGTCGCCGTCCCACGCCTCCACCGAGTGCACCCAGCCCATCCGGTGCAGCCGGGTGTACGCCGCGATGATGTCGCCGTCGATCCACGAACCCGGCCGGCGCGGATCGGCGCAGGCGCGGATCACCTGGTCGAACGCGGTGTTGACCCGGATCTCGAAGCGGTTCCGGGCCCGCCGGAGCGACCGTGACGGCGCGAACCCGGCCACGTCGATGACCCCGCGATCCACCGGTGACCACCACAGCAACGGGCCGTGACTGTCGGGCATCGGGAACAACCCCCGCCGGTACGCCGCGAGCACGGTGCCTGGTTCGAGATCGGCGCCGGCGGCGACCACGTCGCTGGCTCCGGCGACCGCGACCGGCGGGAAGTCCCACACGGAGGCGGGTGGTTCGACAGGCACCCCACCATCCTCGCCTACCGTCCGCGTGGGCCGGGGACAGGCCGGGGTTTCTCCCGAGTGGCGCCGTCCGGGGGGCCACGTAGTCTTGAGGTGGGTGCGCCCGGCGGTTCAGGGCGCCGCACCCCCGAAGCCGTGAGGAGCACCGTGGCCGGACTGACCAGAATCGTCGCCAGCAGTCTGGCGCCCGCCGCCCAGCGGTTCGCCCCGACCGCCGCCGCCGGAGTCCTGCGGCAGGTGCTCGAGGTCGCGATCGACGGGTACCAGCGGTTCCCCGGCGCCGAGCGGGTGGCCGAGCGGTGCCTGGAGAAGGCGGGCGGCGACCCGCAGCTCGCGATCGACGGCGTGACCGACCAGCACATCCGGCTGGCCGGCCTGCAGGGTTTCCTCACCGGGATCGGCGGCCTCGTCACGCTGCCGGTGGCCCTCCCGGCGAACCTCACCGGACTGGCCATCGTGCAGGCGCGGATGGTCGCGGCGATCGCCCACCTGCGCGGGTACGACCTGGGCGACCCGCGGGTGCGGACCGCGGTGATCACCTGTCTGCTCGGCGAGGACGGCGTGCAGGACCGGCTGAAGAAGTCGAGCCTGCCGACGTCGCCGCTGGCGATCGCGACCGCGCCGGTCTTCGATCCTGAGCTGGACCGGCTGGTGGCGGCCGAGGTGGTGACCGAGCTGATGGCCCGGATCGGCGGCAAGCGGATGGCCCTCACGGTGACCCGGCGGCTGCCGTTCCTCGGCGGCGCGGTCGGCGCCGGCGTGGACAGCTGGTCGACGTACCGCGTCGGCGAGTACGCCGAGGAGAGCCTGGTCCGCCGGATCCGCCGCCCGATCGAGCCTTAGCGGTCCGCCCGGCCTTTGAGTCAGCCGGCCAGGGCTTGGACGACGCGGCTGGCGGAGGGTTTGCCGAGCTGCTCGGCCATCCAGACGCTGGTGGCGACGAGCTTGGCCAGGTCGACGCCGGTCTCGATGCCGAGGCCGTCGAGCTGCCAGACCAGGTCCTCGGTGGCCAGGTTGCCGGTGGCGGATTCGGCGTACGGGCACCCGCCGAGGCCACCCGCGGAGCTGTCGACCGTGGTGACCCCTTCGCGCAGCGCGGTCAGCGTGTTCGCGAGCGCCTGGCCGTAGGTGTCGTGGAAGTGCACCGCGAGGACCTCGGTGCCGACGCCGGCTTGGCCGAGGGCGCCGATCAGGTCGATCACCTGGCCCGGGGTGGCGACGCCGATGGTGTCGCCGAGGGAGAGTTCGTGGCAGCCGAGCTCGGCCAGCCGGGCGCCGACGCGGACCACCTGGTCGAGGTCGACGTCACCTTCCCAGGGATCGCCGTAACACATCGACACGTACCCGCGGACCGCCAGCCCGGCGTCCAGGGCGCGGCGGATCGTCGGCGCGAACATCGTGAACTGGTCGTCGAGGGTGGAGTTGAGATTCTTCTTGGCGAACGTCTCGGTCGCGCTGGCGAAGATCGCGATCTCCCGGACGCCGGCCTCGAGGGCGCGGTCGAGGCCGCGTTCGTTCGGGACCAGGACGGGCGCCCGGACGGTACTCGGCAGGTCCAGCGCGGTGAGTAGTTCGGCGGCGTCGGCGAGCTGCGGGACCCACTTCGGATGGACGAAGCTGGTCGTCTCGATCGTGGTCAGCCCGGCCTCGGCGAGCCGGTGGACGAACTCGGCCTTCACCGCGACGTCGACGATCGCGGCCTCGTTCTGCAACCCGTCGCGCGGTCCGACCTCGTAGATCGTGACGCGGTCCGGCAGCCCTTCGGCGGGTACCCGTTGCGGCTTGCGCACTCTGCCTCCCTCGGCTCGGGCCGGTGAGGGGTCTCCTCCACAATGGCCCGTGATGACAACTCTGGCTGACATTCTGCGCGGCATCGAGCACGGCGTCTTCCCGGCCCCGGATCTGGCCGTCGAGGTCGTCCCGGCACCGTCCGAGCGGGACAGCTGCGTGATCGGGCTGACCGGTCACATCGTCGTCGCCGCCGACGTGGATCCCGCGTGGGTGACGCAGCAGTTGCCGCCGGGCGACCTGTCCGCGCCGCTCAACCCGCCGTTCCTGCGCGCGCTCGAAGAACGTACGGGTCGCCAGGTGAACGCGATCGACGCCATGCTCCTCGCCCCGGCCCTCACCGACCCGGCCGAACGCTCCGCCGCCGTCGCGTGTCTGGTCGAGCTCACTGACCACGACGACCACCCCCGCGTGCGCCGAGCCTGGCAGTATCGCGAACAGGTCCGGGTGTACGGCGACGGGTCGTCGGGCGGGCTCGTCCTGACCGGTGTCGGTCTCGCGGGTCGGCTGGAGTGCGCACTCGAAGTACCGGACGAGGCGCGCGGCCGTGGCGCCGGGCGGCGGCTGGCCCGCGCGGCCCGGGCGCTGATTCCCACGGATGCGCACATCTGGGCCCAGGTCACCCCGGGTAACGCCGCCTCCCTGCGCACCTTCCTCGCCGCCGGCTACCGACCGATCGGCTCGGAGGCCCTCCTCACCTTCTGACCCACAGAGTTCGGCGCCCGATCGCCGGGCGCCGCGTCCGGCACCGTCTCGTTGCTCAGGTGCTCGCGGGGGTCGGGCTGCGGCGGTGGTACGACGGAGACTCACCGGGGGCCAGGTTGCCGCGGTAGATGCCGTCGCGCAGTTCGAGCTCGTACCCGGCGTACTCGGGCATGCCGAGCTCGCGGGCCACCTCGAGCTCGGCCTCCACGTCGTACGGGACGCGGACGAACTGGATCGAGAACGGGGCCGGGTCCAGGGAGTCCGGGACGCCTTCGAGGATCGTGTACACGGGAGTGGGATCGCCCATGCTGTTGCCGACGCTGCCGGTGTTGAAGAGGGTCCGCCGTTCGAGGTCGACCTCGTAGAACGCGTCGTGGGTGTCGCCGTACCCGACGACGTCCGGGATCGGGCCGTCGCCGGTCGCCGGGGTGTTCGCGAACATGCCGAGGAACTCCGCCTCGTCGTGGTCGAACCGGACCCGCCGATGGACCGTCGTCGCGGAGGCGTGGAAGAGCCGGATCCGCCGACCGCTGAGGACGAAGTCGTGGCAGAACGGGAGATCGCGCAACCACTTCCCCTGCTCCTCGCGGATTTCGGCCTGCCACCAGCGCAGGCCCTCGCTGTCGTACTCGCGCTCCGGGTCGGGCAGGAAGTCGTCCCAGTTCCCGAGGATGTTCACCTCGCAGACGTCCCGGCACCGGTCGACCACCGCCTGGCCGCGCGGCCCCTTCCCGACGTAGTCGCCGAGATTGAAGATCCGGGTGATGCCCCGCTGCCCGATGTCGGCCAGCACCGCCTCCAGAGCGGTCAGGTTCCCGTGGACGTCAGAAATCAGTGCGATCCGCTCCAGCCCCATGGCCCCCATCCTCCGCCCCGGGCAGGTTCACCCGTACCCGGGGCCTGGTGCGGACCGAGGTCAGTTGCTCCCGCTCGGACCGGGGTGCGCCGGGACCGGGGCCTGATTCCTGGCCGAGGACTGGGAACGCCGACCGCCCCAGGCCGGGCGAGAGGCCGAGCCGCCACCACCGCCACCGCCTCCGCCGCCTGCCTCCCCGGCCGAGTGCGAAGCCGCGCCGGCCAAGGCGTTGCCCGCCTTCTTCGCACCACCGATGCCGGCTCCGGCCGCGCCGAGGACCGCCCCGGCCCCCACCCCGAGCGCCCCGGTCGCACTCGACCCGCCACCACCACCGCCGCCGCCACCACCACCGCCGCCTCGGCCGACGGCGGAGCGACCCACGTTGATCGCGCCGCTGGCCAGGCTGCCGGGGTCGGCCAGGCTTCCGCCGGAGCCGGCGCTACCGCCCGCGACGGCCGCGGTGATCGGGGCCGTGAAGCGGAGCAGGGCCGGCATCGCGAACACGGCGAGCAGGATCATCATCAGACCGGTGAGCGCCTGGACCAGCCCGTCGCCGGACTTGTTCAGGTAGCCGCCCTCGTTCAGCCGGATCGCGGCCGCGTACACGAGCGCGGCGGCCGGCTTGTACGCGATGAAGGCCAGCGCCCAGGTGCAGTACTTCTTGAACCAGGTACGGCCGAGCTCGGTGTTGGTGGCGACCGCGGCGAGCGGGAAGGTGCCGGCGAGAACGACCAGCATGGCCGAGCGGATCAGCAGCAGCACGACCTGGACCAGCGACGCCATGAAGACCGCGACCGCGAAGAACATCCCGGCCAGCCAGGGGAGCCCCTGCATCATCGCGCCCTGCAGGCCGCCCTGGATCACGAGTTCGCCGAGGGCCTGGTTGAACTGCTGGTCCTCGGTCGTCGCGTGGTTGACCACGTCCAGGGCGAACTCGTCGGACGCGGCGACCAGGACGTGCAGGGTCGCCGTCCCCATCCCGGCCACCACGACGAAGGTGAGGATCGACTTGAGCAACTGCTGGATCGGCTCGGCCCGCTGCTCCCAGGCGGTGCGCATGCCGGCCACCAGCATCGCGATCGTGAAGATCGGGACGGTCAGCAGCAACGCCTTCTCGTGCAGGTAGGCGACCGGCTCCGTGGGGGTCCAGTTCGCGTCCGAGTACGCCAGGGGCGGGCTGTCGGCCTTGATCCAGAAGGTGGCGATCGAGTTCAGCCCGGCGGTCGCGGTCTCACCGATCTTGGCGGCGATCGCGTCGAACTGCCCGGTCACCATCGACTGGAAGCCCTCTTTGATGGAGCAGGCGACGTCGAACTTGTTGCACATCAGACACCACTCCAGGCCACGAAACCGTCCAGGTCCCGGTGCTGCGCGAACGGCGCACCGACCGGCTCGCCGGGCACGGGTGGGACCAGCCGCCAGTCGCCCGCATGCCAGACCAGCGTCAACGTCGCACTCACGAACTCGGACTGGACCGGCAGCGCCAGCGTCACCGTGAACCGGTCCCGGCTCGCGTCCACCACCCGGTACGCCGCGATCTGCGTCGGCGCGCTGTACTCGCTCGGGGTCTCGCCGCGGAGTTCCGTCAGCAGAGCGTCCGTGTTCGGCCCCGGCAGCATCAGCTTGCCGGCCGTCGCGACCGTCTTCCGCTGGTCGCCCATCGCCGCGATCGCGTTGTACGCCGCGTACAGCGCCCCCGTCGGCGAGTGCGCGAAGCACCGGCGGAACCCGTCGGCATCCACCTTCACCGGCCCGGCCACCCGGGACCGCGGCACCACGACCCGCCGGCTCACCTCCCACGTCTCCACCGCAGGCGCCTCCGTCGGTACCCGCTGATCCCCGTCGGCGAGCCCACACCCACTCGTCGACACCCGCGCAGCGCCATCCCCGCCGTCGCCGGCATCCCCGTCAGGAGTCGCCGGACCACCGGGATCGCCCGGCGAGTCGGTGTCACCAGGGTCGGCGTCACCCGATCCCGCCTCGCCCGACCCGGAACCCGGACCACGGCCCGCCGAGCTCGCGGTGCCTGCCGCGTCCGCGGTGCCGGACGAGGTGAGGCCGGTGATCAGGAGCAGGACGCCGCAGAGCAGGACGGCGCCGACCACGATGGCGGCCGCGACGAAGCCCCGGCCGAAAGCTGCGTTCTCTTCCTTCTTCTCGGTCATTCCCCGGACCCCCGGTCACTCGCCGAACTGCGGACGTCACTAGGCTGGCAAAGATCGCCCGACCGCCGCGGAAGTTATCCACAGGCCCTGGCTGGGCCTGGTGCGCGACCCGCTCAGCGGCCGGATGTCACGCTCGGAATTCCTTCGATCATGTCTCGACCTGTAGCCGAAGGGTCACCCCGTGTAGCGAAGTGACCTAGTCAGCTAATAGAGTCCGCGCATGACCATCGCGCCTACGCTTAGCTCGCCCCTAGCGCTCGCCGATGCAGACCCGACCCACGTCGCCGAACCCTGGGACAGCGACGTGATCACCGCGTACGGCCTGCTGCGTGAAGCAGCGGCCGAACTCGATCAAGTGATGCGCCACTCCCTGAAGCGCAGCGGTCTGCAGATGGCAATGTTCGAACTGTTGCTGCGGCTTGCCCGCAGTCACGGGGAGAAGCAGCGTCTTACGTCCCTCGCCCGGGAACTGACCGTCACCACCGGTGGCATCACCCGGCTCGTCGATCGCGCCGAGAACCTCGGACTGGTCCGTCGGGAGCCCTGTCCCGACGACGCCCGTGGTTCGTTCGCGGTCCTCACGGAGGAAGGGAAGCGCCGCCTGCGGGAAGCGCTGCCCGACCACCTCCTGGAGATCGACAGCCTGTGGATGTCCCAGCTGGCCGACGACCGGGACCAGGTGCTCGGCAAACTCCGCCGAGTCCGTGACAACGCCCGCCGCTGGCCGAACGGCCGGCCGGGCCTCAGTCCGCTCAACGCACCCACCGAGCGGATCGCACCGAGCACCGACCGGGTGACCCCCGGCCCGGTGAGCACCGACCGGATCACCCCGGGCACCGAGCGGGTCGCGCCGACCGCGGATCGGATCGTTCCCGCGGCCGACCGGCTGTGACGCTGTCGCCTGACCAAGCATTCGCTCCGAACGGATCCGGACCCCGGCCGACCACTTCCCGTCGGCCCGGAGCCGGATTCGCTCGCACGACCCGTATTACCCGCGTCTAACGGATGTGGCGCCCGGCTGGTGCCGGGCGCCACAGCGCGGGATTGTTGGGACGTGACCCAGTCCCAGGCCGTTCGTCCGCCAACTGAACCGGACGGCGGCCGCCGGTCGCACCGCGGCCTCTGGGTCCGTGCCGCCCTCGGCGGCATCCTCGCCGCCTTGGCCGGCCTGGCCGCCGGCAGTGTCGCGGCCGCCGTGCTCGGCTCCCGCCAGACCCCCGTCGTCGCCATCGGCTCGGCCTTCATCGACCGGGTGCCGCCGTGGCTGAAGGATCTGGCCATCTCCCTGTTCGGGACGCACGACAAGACCGCTTTGCGGACCGGCATCCTGCTCGTACTCCTCGCGCTCGCCGCCGTCGGCGGAATCCTGGCCGTCCGCCGGTACGTCGCCGGTGCCGCGATCGTCGTCGTACTCGCCGGGCTCGCCGTTCTCGCCGCCTCGACCCGGCCGGACGCGGGCCAGACCGGCTTCGTGCCGTCCCTGGTCGCGGGGATCACCGCGTTGCTGCTGCTCAGGGTGTTCGCCAACCGGCTCGCCGATCTCCGGACCGATCCCGACGACGGCGTCAGCCGACGCGGCTTCCTCCAACTCTCCGCCGGGGTCGCGCTCGGCACTGTCGCCTTGGGTGCCTTGGGCAAGGTTGTCGGCGGTCGCCGGACCGCGGTCGCCGATGCGCGGGAGCGACTCACCCTGCCGGTACCGCCGAGCCTGGCCCCGCCGGCCGGAGTACAGGCTCCTGGGGCGACGCCGTGGGTGACGCCGAACGACGACTTCTACCGGATCGACACCGCGCTGTCCGTCCCACTGATCCTGCCGAGCGACTGGCGGCTGCGGATCCACGGCCTGGTCCAGCGCGAACTCGAGCTGAGCTTCGACGATCTGCTCCGCCGCAACGTCCTGCACAAGTGGGTCACGCTGACCTGTGTGAGCAACGAGGTCGGCGGCGACCTGGTCGGCAACGCGCTCTGGTCCGGCGTCCTGCTGAAGGATCTCCTCCGCGAGGCCGGACCGGCCGCCGACGCGGACGCGATCAAGTCCACCTCGAAGGACGGGTTCACCGCCGGGACGCCGCTGAGCACGCTGCTCGACGATCGGCAGGCGATGCTCGCCTTCGCGATGAACGGCCGGCCGCTCCCGCTCGAACACGGGTTCCCGGTCCGCATCGTCGTCCCCGGGCTGTACGGGTACGTGTCGGCGACCAAGTGGCTGACCGACATCGAGGTCACCCGGTTCGACCGGTTCGAGGCGTACTGGACGCCACGGGGCTGGTCCGCCCAGGGACCGATCAAGCTGTCGTCGCGGATCGACGTCCCGCGGTCCAAGGTCTCCCCTGGTCAGGTCACCGTCGCCGGGGTCGCGTGGGACCAGCACGTCGGGGTGTCCAAGGTCGAGGTCCGGGTGGACGGCGGACCGTGGCAGCAGGCGACGTTGCAGGCGGACGCCTCGATCGACACCTGGCGGCAGTGGCACTGGACCTGGGACGCGCCGCGCGGGAACCACGTCCTGCAGGTCCGCGCGTTCGATGCCGAGGGCAACCCTCAGGTCGAGGCGCAGGCACCGCCGGCCCCGAACGGGTCGACCGGCCTGCACAGCGTCGACGTCAGGATCGGCTGACCGACGCCAGCACCATCGGCAGGAAGGTGTGCTCGAGTGATCCCGCCGGGACCTCGGCCGGCTCCAGCAGGCTCTGCGACCGGGCGCCCTCGTGCACCGCGATCACCAGCCGGACGAACTGCTCCGCCGGCACGCTCAACCGCAGCCCGCTGGTCTTGGTGATCTCCTCCACCAACTCGGTCAGCCGCTCACGGAACAGCCGCCGTTGCCGGACCAGCGCCTCGGCCGCGTCCGGGTCGCGCAGCGCGTGCAGCGTGAACTCGGTCGAGATCAGGTGCCACTGCCGCTGATCCGGAGCCGCGTCGTCGAGCAGTCCCAGGACGGCGTCGAGCAGGGTGCCGGGCTGGTTCGCAAGGTCGGGCAGCAGCGCGCCGATCTGCTCCAGCAGCCGGTCGGTGGTTGCCTGGAAGAGCGCCAGCGCCAACTCGTCCTTGGAACTGAAGTTCGAGTAGAACGCGCCGCGGGTGAACCCGGCACGGTCACAGATGTCCTCCACCGAGGCACCGTGGAAACCGCGCTCGGCGAACACCTCGAGCGCGCCCTCCAGCAACCGGGCCCGCGTGGCGGAGCGGCGTCGCTTGGGCGTGTCCATACCGATAGGATACAGTTCTGTATTGGATACACAACCGTATTGAAACGGGGTTCGACCATGCCGGCACCGATCCAGCAGCTCAGGGCGTACGCGATCAGCGTCAACGGTCCGCACGCACCGCTGCTGACCCCGACGTCGGTGACGCTGCACGCCCACGAGCTCCTCCTGCTCGCCGGGTACCCGGGCCCTGGTCACGTCGCGGCCGCGCTCGCGCTGTCCGGCCGGCTGGTCCCGGACGGTGGCGAGGTCCGGCTCGACGGCACCACCGACGACGCCGTACTGCGCCGGCGGGTGGCCGTGGTCGACGCGCCGGGGATCACCGAGCCCGACGACGCGCTGCCGGTGAAGTCGGTGGTGGGCGAGGAGCTCGCGATCGCGGGCCGGAAGGCCGGTGGCAAGGCGGTACTCGCGTGGCTCGAGGAGAACGATGCCGCCGAGCACGCGGACAAGCGGTTCGAGCACCTGCCCGTGGATGTCCGGACCAGGCTGCTCACCGAGCTGACCGCGACCCGGCCCGACGTGGGCGTGCTGATCCTGACGATGCCGGACCGCTTCGGTGGCGATCCGCACACCTGGTACGAGCTCGGCCGCGACCTGGCCGGGCGGGGCTTCGGCGTGATCATCACCTGCGCCGAGGCGTCGGCCCGGTTGCTCGGCGTCCCCGCCGCCCGGCTCGGCGCGATCGAACAGCCCGACCCCGAGCGCATCGATCCACCCGAGCCCGAGCTTGTCGATCCGCCCGGGCCCAGCGACCCCGCTGACCCTGAACCCCAAGAAGCGACCGAGACCGAGGACGAAGCATGACCGCCATCCGGATGGCGCTGAGCGAACTGCGCCGGCTGACCGCGGGCCGCCTGCCGCGACTCGCGGTGGTCGCGCTGCTCTGCGTCCCGATGTTGTACGGCGGGCTCTACCTGTACGCGAACCACGATCCGTACGGGCGGCTCGGCCAGGTCCCGACGGCGGTCGTGGTCGAGGACCAGGGCACGACGCTGTCGACCGGCGAGAAGCTGTCCGTGGGTCCGCAGGTCGCCGACGAGCTGGTCGCGTCGAAGAGCTTCGACTGGCACCGGGTGGACCGGACCGAGGCCGACGCGGGCGTCTCCGACGGACGGTACGAGTTCGCGCTGATCCTGCCGAGGACGTTCTCCGCGGACCTCGCGTCGAGCGCCGAGTTCGACCCCCGGCAGGCGACGCTGGAGCTGACCACGAACGACGCGAACAACTATCTCGCGCACACGATCGCGAACCAGGTCGTCGCCCAGGTCACCAAGTCGGTGGCCGCGCAGGTCAGCGAGACCGCGGCGAGCAAGCTGCTGGCCGGGTTCAGCACGATCCACGGCCAGGTCAGCAAGGCGGCGACCGGGGCCGGGCAGCTGCAGAGCGGACTGACCTCGGCCGCGACCGGAGTGGGCCAGGTGCAGACCGGTGCGAACCAGCTGAACACCGCGCAGAAGCAACTGTCGAGCGGCGCCACCAAGCTGTCCACCGGGCTCACCGAAGCCGGCAAGGGCGCGAACCAGCTCGCCACCGGCGCCGGCCAGCTGAACACCGGGCTGGGGACGCTGAAGACGAAGACCGCCGGCCTGCCCGCGCAGACCAGGTCGCTCGCCGACGGCGCCGACAAGGTTGCTGACGGCAACGAGCGGGTCGCCGGTGTCGGCCGCCAGGTGGCGACCGCGTCCAGTACGTTGCTGACCGACCTGACCACACTCGACGCCGGGCTGGCCGAACGGCTGCGGCAGCGCGGGTTCACCCAGGCGCAGATCAACCAGGTGCTCGCCGAGACCGCCAAGCTGCGCGCGCCCGTGGTCACCGCGAACACCAAGATCCAGACGGCCTCGAAGCAGCTCAACCAGCTCGCCACCGGAGCGCGCCAGGTCTCGAACGGCGCGGCCACGTTGGCGAACGCGACGCCCGCGTTGACCTCCGGGATCAACAGCGCCGCCGCCGGGGCGACCAAGCTGAACACCGGGGCCACGCAGCTGAAGACCGGCATCGGCACCCTGCAGACCGGGGCCGCGCAGTTGGCCGCGGGCGAGAAGCAGGCCGTCACCGGTCAGGGTCAGCTGGTCACCGGGGTGAACAGTCTGGCCACCGGCGTCGGCAAGCTGAAGACCGGTGCGACCGAGCTCAACACCGCGCTGACGAACGGCGCCAAGCAGATCCCGGATCCGTCCCCCGAGTCCCGCAAGGCGGTCGCGGAGACCCTCGGTGCGCCGGTCGGCCTGCAGAACACGTCGCAGGCGACGGCCGACAGCTACGGCGCTGGGCTGGCACCGTTCTTCCTCAGCCTGTCCTGCTGGATCGGGGCGTACGTCCTGTTCCTGCTGGTCCGGCCGTTGTCCCCGCGGGGCCTCGCGGCGCTGCAGTCGCCGTTGCGCGTCGCCCTGGGTGGCTGGCTCCCGCCGGCGGTGTTCGGCGCGATCCAGGCGACGCTGGTGTTCACCGCGGTTGCCCTCGGACTCGGGATCGAGGTCGCGCACCCGTGGTTCACGGTCGGCTTCCTGATCTTCACGTCGCTCACGTTCGTCGCGATCCTGCACGCGCTGTCCGCGTGGTTCGGCGCGATCGGTAAGTTCCTCGGCCTGGTGCTGATGGTGATCCAGCTGGTCAGCGCGGGCGGGACCTTCCCGTGGCAGACGATCCCGGCCCCGTTGTACTTCTTCCACCACGTGCTGCCGATGAGCTACGCGATCGACGGCGTCCGGCACCTGATGTACGGCGGACCCGGGCTCTCGCTCGGCCGCGACCTGCTCGTCCTCGCGGCCTGGCTGGTCGTCGCCCTGCTCGCCTCCACCCTGGCGGCCCGCAAGCAACGCGTCTGGGTTGCCAAGTCGCTCCAGCCGGAGCTGGCCCTCTAGTACCTCGAAGCCCTAGACCTCGAAGTTCGCCATCACGTGCTTGAGCCGGGTGTAGTCCTCGAGCCCGTAGACGGACAGATCCTTGCCGTGGCCGGAGTGCTTGAAGCCGCCGTGCGGCATCTCGGCCACGATCGGGATGTGGGTGTTGATCCAGACGCAGCCGAAGTCGAGCCGCCGGGCCATCCGGAGGGCGCGGCCGTGGTCCCGGGTGAACACCGAGGAGGCCAGGCCGTACTCGACCCCGTTCGCCCACCGCAGCGCCTCGTCCTCGTCGGTGAAGCGCTGCACGGTGATCACCGGGCCGAAGATCTCGTCCTGGATCGCCTCGTCGGTCTGCCGCAGCCCGGACACGACGGTCGGCGCGTAGAAGTACCCACGGTCGCCGACCGCTGATCCGCCGGTCTGCAGGGTGGCGTGGTCGGGCAGCCGGTCGACGAACCCGCGGACCCGGCTCAGCTGGTCCGCGTTGTTGAGCGCGCCGTACGCCACGTCGTCCTCGGGCCGACCGGTCGTCGTCGACCGCGCCTGCTCGGTGAGCGCCGCGACGAAGTCGTCGTGGATCCGCGGCCCGGCCAGGACCCGGGTCGCCGCGGTGCAGTCCTGGCCCGCGTTGAAGTACCCGGCGCCGGCGATCGCCTCGGCCGCGTTCTCGAGGTCCGCGTCGTCGAACACCACGACCGGCGCCTTCCCGCCGAGCTCGAGGTGGGTGCGTTTGAGGTCGCGGGCCGCGGACCCGGCCACCTCGCGGCCGGCCCGGACCGAACCGGTGATCGCGACCAGCTGCGGGACCGGGTGCTCGACGAGGGCCCGGCCGGTGTCCCGATCGCCGCACACCACGTTCAGGACGCCTGGCGGCAGGAACTCCGCGGCCAGCTCGGCCAGCAGGACCGTCGAGGCCGGCGTGGTGTCGCTGGGCTTCAGCACCACCGTGTTCCCGGCGGCGAGGGCGGGCGCGATCTTCCAGACCGCCATCATCAGCGGGTAGTTCCACGGCGTCACCTGACCGACCACGCCGATCGGCTCCCGCCGGACGTACGAGGTGTGCCCGGCCAGGTACTCGCCGGCCGACCGGCCCTCCAGCAGCCGCGCGGCCCCGGCGAAGAACCGGAGCTGGTCGACCGACGGCGGGATCTCCTCGGAGGCGGTCAGCGCGAGCGGCTTGCCGGTGTTCCGGCTCTCCACCCGGGTGAACTCGTCGGCCCGTTGCTCCAGCGCGTCCGCGATCTTCAGGAGCATCCGCTGCCGGTCGCTCGGGGTGCTGTCCCGCCAGGACTCGAACGCCCGCGCCGCCGCGGTCATCGCCTGGTCCACGTCCTCCGGGCCCGACATCGGCGCCTGGGCGTAGGCCTCGCCGGTCGAAGGGTCGATCACGGCGTACGTCGCGCCGCTGAGCGCGCCGGTGGGCTTGCCGTCCACAAGGTTCGTCATCGTCTGCTGGTCGGCCATGGCAGGTCCCTTGTCCGCTCGGTTGCTCCGGAGCTTAGTCGGTGTGACGACGGAATCGATAGGGTCTCGCCCACTTTGACGACCGATTCACTCCCCGATTCGGCCAGGGGAGCACGAAATCCCTTGCCAGCTGCCGTTGCGGCGGGCAGGATGGCGACCATCGGCCTGCTGGAGACGAGGAATCGATCATGCCGTCCGAAACTTTCGACGCCGCCGGGTACGACCGGCTGCAGGCGTCGGCCCGCGACCACCTGTGGATGCACTTCACCCGGATGTCGAGCTACGCCACCGCCGACGTCCCGGTGATCGTGCGCGGCGACGGCGCCTACATCTACGACGCCAAGGGCCGCCGGTACCTGGACGGGCTGGCCGGGTTGTTCGTCAGCCAGCTCGGCCACGGTCGCACCGAGCTCGCCGAGGCGGCCGCCAAACAGGCCGCGGAGCTGGCGTTCTTCCCGCTCTGGTCGTACGCGCACCCGAAATCGATCGAGCTGGCCGAGCGGGTCGCCGGGTACGCACCGGGCGACCTGAACCGGGTCTTCTTCACCAGCGGCGGCGGCGAGGCGGTCGAGTCCGCCTGGAAGCTGGCCAAGCAGTACTTCAAGCTGACCGGGAAGCCCGGTAAGCACAAGGTGATCAGCCGCGCGATCGCGTACCACGGGACCACCCAGGGCGCGCTGTCGATCACCGGGCTGCCGGAGCTCAAGGCGCCGTTCGAACCGCTGGTGCCGAGTACGTTCCGGGTCCCGAACACGAACTTCTATCGCGCACCCGAGCACGGTGACGACCTGGCCGCGTTCGGCCGCTGGGCCGCCGACCAGATCGCGGTCGCGATCGAGAACGAGGGCGCCGACACCGTCGCCGCCGTCTTCCTCGAGCCGGTGCAGAACGCGGGCGGCTGCTTCCCGCCGCCGCCCGGGTACTTCGACCGGGTCCGCGAGATCTGCGACACCTACGACGTGCTGCTGGTCAGCGACGAGGTGATCTGCGCGTTCGGCCGGCTCGGTCACCTGTTCGGCGCGCAGCGGTACGGCTACCAGCCCGACATCATCACCTGCGCCAAAGGTCTCACCTCCGGCTATGCCCCGCTCGGCGCGATGATCGCGTCCGAGCGGTTGATGGAGCCGTACCTGCACGGCAGCACGTCGTTCGCCCATGGCTACACGTTCGGTGGCCACCCCGTGTCCGCCGCGGTCGCCCTGACCAATCTGGACATTTTCGAGCGCGAAAGCATCACCGAGCACGTCCGGAGCCGGGAGGGGTCTTTCCGGGCGACGCTCGAGAAGCTGCTCGATCTGCCCTTGGTCGGGGACGTCCGCGGCGCCGGGTACTTCTACGGGATCGAACTGGTGAAGGACAAGGCGACCAAGGAGACGTTCGACGACGAGGAGTCCGAGCGGCTGCTCCGCGGCTTCCTGTCCAAGGCGCTCTTCGAGGCCGGCCTGTACTGCCGCGCCGACGACCGCGGCGACCCCGTGATCCAGCTCTCGCCGCCGCTGATCTGCGACCAGGAGCACTTCGACGAGATGGAGCAGATCCTCCGCAGCGTGCTGACCGAGGCCGAGACGCTGCTCTGAGCTTCAGAAGTCGAACCCGAGACCGAACCGGTCGAGGGTCCGCAGCCACAGATTGCGGCGACCTCCGTGCGTGTCCGCGTGCCGCATCGAGTACCGGGTGAGCTGGATCCCCGCGGACCGCAACGGTTCCGGTGGGAACGGCAGCGGGCGTTCCCGGACGAGGCGGAGCCGGGTGCGTTCGGTCGCCTCGTCGTACAGCAGGTCGAGCATCACCTCGGCGCCGAACCGGGTCGCACCGACGCCGAGCCCGGTGTACCCGAGGGCGTACCCGATCCGCCCGGCCGAGGCGGTCCCGAAGAAGGCGCAGAACCGGGTACTTGTGTCGATCACGCCGCCCCACTTGTGCGTGAACCGCAGTCCGTCGAGCTGCGGGAACGTGGTGAAGAAGTGCTCGGCCAGCATCCGGTGGATCGCGGCCCGCTGTTCGAGGTCGGGGTGGATCCGGCTGCCGAAGGAGTACAACGGCGTGTACCCGCCCCAGAGGATCCGCTGGTCCCTGGTCAGCCGGTAGTAGTGGAAGAAGTTCGACGCGTCGCCGATCCCCTGCCGGCCCTTCCAGCCGATCGCGGCCAGCTGGTCGGGCGAGAGCGGCTCGGTCATCAGGACGAGGTCGTACACCGGGACCGTGTACCGGCGCAGCCGCCGGACCAGCGACGGGAACGCGTTCGTCGCCAACGCGACCCGCTGGGCCCGGACCGACCCCGTTGCCGTACGCAACAACCTCGCCGCACCGTCCCGGCGGACCCCGAGGACGCGCGTCCCCTCGTGGATCCGGACCCCGGCCTCGAGGCAGGCGCGGCGTAGTCCCCAGGCGAGGCGGGCCGGCTCGACCAACGCGGTACCGGTCGGGTCGGAGAGCGCGCCGAGGTACGTGGGGGATCCGACCTCGGCCTGGATCGCGGGGCCGTCGAGCAGGGTGACGTCGTGGCCGAAGGCGCGGCGTTCGTCGACCTCCTCGGCCAGCTCGGCCAGGTGGTGCGGCGCGGTCGCGACGGTGAGTTCGCCGGTCGGTTCCCAGCCGCAGTCGATCCCGAGCCGGGTCACCGTGGCGGCGATCGCGGCGTGGTTCGCCCGGCCGAGGCGGTCGAGGTCGGCGAGTTCGTCGGGCCAGCGGGCCAGGCCGTTCGCGAACCCGTGGGTCAGGCTGGCGTCGCAGAATCCGCCGTTCCGGCCGCTCGCCGCCCAGCCACAGGTGTTCGCCTCCAGCAGGACCACGTCGAGCTCGGGGTACCGCTCCTTCGCCAGCAGTGCCGTCCACAGCCCCGTGTAGCCGCCGCCGACGATCGCCAGGTCGGTCCGGAGCGATCCGGTCACCGGTGGTTCCGGGTCAGGAGCCGCTGGGTCGTCGAGCCAGAAGACCACGGGCTCGGCGTCGGCCAGGGCCCGGCTGATCCGGTCGGTCACCGGGCCCGCCGGCGCCGGGCGAGTTCGCCGCCGAGGACCAGCAGCACGGCCAGCAGGAACATCGCCGTCCCGACCACGTTGATCTGCGGCGGGATGTCGCGCTGCGCCGACCCCCAGACGAACATCGGGAACGTCACCGTCCGGCCGGCGTTCAGGTTCGTGATGATGAAGTCGTCGAAGGACAGCGAGAAGCTGAGCAGCGCGGCGGCCAGGATGCCCGGGAAGACCAACGGGAAGGTGATCCGCCAGAACGTCTGCCACTCGTTCGCGTACAGGTCCATCGCCGCCTCCTCCATCCGGGTGTCCATCCCGGTCAGCCGCGCCTTCACGGTGACCACGACGAAGGACAGGCAGAACATCACGTGCGCGATCAGGATCGTCCAGAACCCGAGCACGCCGCCGAAACCGGCCGAGACGAACAACGCCAGCAGTGACGAGCCGAGCACGATCTCCGGCGAGGCCATCGGCAGGAAGATGAACAGGTTGGTCGCCTGCCGGCCGCGGTACCGGTGCCGGACCATCGCGAACGCCATCAGGGTGCCGAGCGCGGTCGCGATCACGGTGGCGAGGAAGCCGATCCGCAGGCTGGTGGAGACGGCGTCGCAGAGCCCGTACGGCTGGCAGGGGTTCAGCCAGTTGTCCAGCGTGAACCCGTCGAACTGGTACGCGAGCCGGCTCTTCGGGTCGTTGAACGACATCAGCACGACGACGAAGATCGGCGTGAACAGGTAGAGCAGCACCAGGAGCCCGACGAAGAGCACCAAGTGCCGCCCGATCCACCGCCCGGCCCGGGTCATACCAGGTCCTCCGTCCCGGCCCGGCGGACGTAGAACAGCACCAGCACGACGATCGCGGCCATCAGCGTGACCGACAACGCGGCCGCGGTCGGGTACGCCCCGGCCGCGAACAGTTGCTGGATGTCGTTGCCGATCATCCGTTGCCGTGGTGTCCCGAGCAGCTGGGCGTTGATGTAGTCGCCGGCCGCCGGGATGAAGGTGAGCAGCGTGCCCGCGACGACGCCCGGCATCGAGAGCGGCAGCGTCACGGTCCGGAACGTCGTCACCGGTCCCGCGAACAGGTCACCGCCCGCCTCGATCAACCGCGGGTCGATCCGTTCCAGGCTGGCATAGAGCGGCAGCACCATGAACGGCAGGAAGTTGTACGTCAGACCGGTGACGACCGCGGTCGTGGTGGCCAGCAACCGCCCGTCCGGGCCGAGGATGTGCAGCCATTTCAGCGTGTCCACGACGACCCCGTCGTCGCCGAGCAGCAGCTTCCACGACAGCGTGCGGATCAGGAAGCTGGTGAAGAACGGCGCGATCACCAGCGCCAGCATCAGGTTCTTCCACCGGCCGGACTTGAACGCGATCGCGTACGCCAGCGGGTACCCGAGCAGCAGGCAGAACGCCGTCGTCACCAGCGCGTAGAGGAACGACCGGCCGAACGGGGTCGCGTAGTCCTTCAGCGCCTCGGTGTAGTTCTGCCAGTGCCCGGTCACCGAGTACCCGGTCTCGACCGAGCCGTTGGGGTCGTACAGGCTCGCGCTCAGCAGCGACACCAGGGGAACGACGAAGAACAGGATCAGCCAGAGCGCGCCCGGGAGCAGCAACAGGTACGCCGTGAACCGCCGCCCGGACTTCTCGGTGACCGCGGCCTGCTCGCCCCCACCGAGCTGGCTGAGCGCGGTCATCAGCTCTCCACGATCTCGTCGACCAGATCCTCGACCCCGGCGTGCGCGTCCTGCCCCGCGTCCAGGACGAACGTGTGCGACGGGTTCCAGTGCAGGTCGACCGGGTCGCCGACCGCGAACGTGTCCCGCGCGCCGGTGTTCTGCTCGAACACGGTCAGCTCCTGCCCCCACGGCATCCGGGCCAGGTACTGCGTACTCACGCCGCAGTAGCTCACGTCGGTGACCACGCCGCCCCGCAGTTCGTTGCCATTGGCATCGGCTTCGGTGCCGGGGCGGGCCAGGAACACCTTCTCCGGCCGGATCCCGACCCAGACCTCGCCGTCGGTCACCCGCGACCGACCGGCCGGGACCACCTGCTTGCTGCCGTGCACCTCGATCACCTGGTCGGATCCGGACCGCTCCAGCACGGTGCCGGCGACCAGGTTCGACTGGCCGAGGAAGTTCGCCACGAACGTCGTCGCGGGCAGGTCGTACAGGTCGGCCGGACCGCCGCGCTGCTCGACCACGCCGGCGTTCATCACCGCGATCGTGTCGGCCATCGTCATGGCCTCTTCCTGGTCGTGCGTGACGTGCACGAAGGTGATGCCGACCTCGGTCTGGATCCGTTTCAGCTCGATCTGCATCTGCCGACGCAGCTTGAGGTCCAGGGCGCCGAGCGGCTCGTCCAGCAACAGCACCTGCGGCCGGTTGATCAGCGCCCGGGCCAGCGCGACCCGTTGCTGCTGGCCACCGGACAACTGGGCCGGCTTGCGCTTGCCGAAGCTGCCGAGCTCGACCAGTTCGAGCATCTCCTCGACCTGGGGGCGGATCTCCTTGACGCCGCGGCGGCGCAGTCCGAAGGCGACGTTCTCGTAGATGTCCAGGTGCGGGAACAACGCGTAGTTCTGGAAGACCGTGTTCACCGGACGCTGGTACGGCCGGAGCTCGGTGATGTCCTGGGTGCCGAGAGCCACCTTGCCGGCGCTCGGGTCCTCCAGTCCGGCGATCATCCGCAACGTGGTGGTCTTGCCGCAGCCGGACGGGCCGAGCAGGGCGAAGAACGCGCCCTCGGGAACGGTCAGGTCGAGCTCGTGCACGGCGGTGAAGGCCCCGAACCGTTTGCTGACACCGGAGAGGACGAGATCGCCGGCCATCGCGCTCAGCCTCCGATCACCCGGTTGTAGTCCGACTCGTACTGCTTGGCCTTGGCTTCGTCGAGCGGCATGAACAGGTAGGTCTTCTTCAGGTCCGCCTCGGTGGGGAAGATCAGCGGGCTGTCGACCAGGTCGGGGGCGATCTTCTCCATCGCCTGCTGGGCGCCCTTGACCGGGCAGATGTAGTTCATCCAGGCCGACAGGGTGGCCGCGACCGTCGGCTCGTAGTAGTAGTTCATCAGCGCTTCGGCGTTCGCCTTGTGGGTCGCCTTGTTCGGCACCAGCAGGTTGTCGGACCAGATCGACAGGCCCTCCTCGGGCACCACCCACTTGATGTCCGGGTTGTCCGCCTGCAACGCGATGACGTCGCCCGACCACGCTTCGCAGGCGTGGATGTTGCCCACGTTCAGGTCCTGGATGTAGTCGTTGCCGGTGAACCGGCGGATCTGGCTGGACGCGACGAAGCCCTGCAGCTTCTCCAGCGCCTTGGTCCACTGCTCGTCGGTGAACTTGGTCGGGTCGGCGCCGATCATCCGGAGCATGAACAGCATCGTGTCCCGCATCTCGGTGAGCAGCGTGACCTTGCCCTTCAGGTCGGGCCGGGTGAGCAGCTCGGTGAAGTTGCGCACCTCCTTGGTCTGCTTGGCGTTGTACGCGATCCCGGTCAGGCCGGTGGTCCACGGCACGCTGAAGTCGCGGTTCTCGTCCCAGGCCGGATGGCGCAGCGTCGGGATCAGGTTCGCGTCGACGTTCGGGATCTTGGCCTTGTCGAGCTTCTGGATCCAGCCCAGCTGGATCATCCGGCCCGCCATCCAGTCGGTCAGCACGAACAGGTCGCGGCCGGTGGGCTGGCAGGCGCCCAGCTGGTCCTTGACCTTCGCGTAGAACTCCTGGTTGTCGTTGATGTCGGTGGTGTACGTGACCTTGATGCCACTCTGCTTCTCGAAGCCGGCCAGGGTCGGCAGCACCGTCTTGCCGTTCACCTTCTCGTCGGCCTCGTCCATGTAGCTCGGCCAGTTGCTGAAGTTCAGCACCTTCTCCGACGAGGACAGGTCCGTGCTCACACACTGCGCCTCGGTCTGCTTGGCCGCCGGCGTACCGCAGCCGGACAGCAGGCTCGAGCCGGACAGGCCGAGCGCGGAGAGTGAAAGGCCGGTCAGCACGCTGCGGCGGCTGACGGTGTTCGGGCGGACGCTCATCGGAACCTCCCCAAGGAACCAGCAGGAAAAAATGCTGGACCCCGGCGATACTGTCAAAGGAGACCGTCACGAACAAGTGATTCCGTTGCAACTTCCCTCTATTGCAACGAAATCATGAGCATCGGCTTGCTTACACGGGGTGACGCTGAGAGGATCGCGACCGTGCCAGTGCGAACCGGGAACCCCGACAAGAACCAGGCGTTGCTCGACGACACCTCCAAGGCCATCATCGAACAACTCCAGCTGGACGGGCGCCGCTCGTACGCCGCGATCGGCAAGGCCGTCGGGCTGTCCGAGGCCGCGGTCCGGCAACGGGTCCAGCGGCTCACCGAGGCCGGCGTGATGCAGGTGGTCGCGGTCACCGACCCGCTCGAGCTCGGGTTCGCCCGGCAGGCGATGGTCGGGATCAAGGCCGAGGGCGCGCTGGAGCCGATCGCCGCGAAGCTGGCCGAGATGGACGAGATCGAGTACGTGGTGATCACGGCCGGTTCGTTCGACCTGCTGGCCGAGGTCCTGGCCGAGAGCGACGAGCAACTGCTCCGGGTGCTGTCGGAGCGGATCCGCGCGATCGACGGTGTGAAGGTGACGGAGACGTTCGTGTACCTCAAGCTGGTCAAACAGACCTATTCCTGGGGAGTGCGCTGATCACCGTTCCGCTCTGGTCCGACACCGGGGAGCCGAGGCCGCCGCGGCCCGCGCTCCCGGGGGACCGGACGGCCGATGTCGTGATCATCGGCGCCGGCTACACGGGCCTGTGGACGGCGTACTACCTGGCGAAGGCGGATCCGGGCCTGCGGATCGTGGTCCTCGAGGCCGAGGTGGCCGGCTTCGGCGCCTCCGGCCGGAACGGCGGCTGGTGCTCGGCGTTGTTCCCGACCTCGACCAAACGCCTCGCCGCCAGGCCCGGAGCCGGCCGGGACGCCGCGATCGCGCTGCACCGGGCGCTCCAGGCCACGGTGAACGAGGTCGGCCTGGTCACCGCGGCCGAGGGCATCGACTGCGGGTACCACAAGGGGGGCACCGTGGTCCTGGCCCGGACGCCGGCCCAGCTCGCCCGGGCCCGCGCCGAGGTGGCCGCCGCGCCCGAGTGGGGTCCGGGCGACCTGCGCTTCCTCGAACCGGACGAGGTGGCCGAGCGGATCCGGGCCACCCAGGTGCTCGGGGCAACGTTCACCCCGCACTGCGCCGCGCTCCACCCCGGCCGGTTGGTCCGCGGCCTGGCCGACACGGTCGAGCGACTCGGCGTGACGATCCACGAGCAGACCACGGTGACCGAGCTCGCGCCGGGCCGGGCGACCACCCGGTACGGCGTGGTGAAGGCGGACGTGGTGGTCCGGGCGACCGAGGGATTCACGGCGCGGCTGGCCGGTCATCGGCGGACGGTCGCGCCGGTGTACTCGTTGATGGTGGCCACCGAACCGCTCGACGCGGCCACGTGGGACCGGATCGGGCTGGCCGGGCGGCCGACGTTCAGCGATTACCGGCACCTGATCGTGTACGGACAGCGCACGGCCGACGGGCGGATCGCGTTCGGCGGGCGCGGCGCGCCGTACCACCTGGGCTCGCGGATCGCGCCCTCTTTCGACGGCCGGAACCGCGTGTTCGCGGGGCTGCGGCGGGCGGTGACGGACCTGTTCGACGGGCTGGACGGGGTCGAGTTCACGCACGCCTGGGGTGGTCCGCTCGGGGTCGCGCGGGACTGGTTCGCGTCGGTCGGTCTGGACCGCGCCTCCGGCCTGGCCTGGGCAGGCGGGTACGTCGGCGACGGCGTGGCCACGGCGAACCTGGCCGGCCGGACCCTCACCGACCTGATCCTGGAGCGCGACTCCGACCTGGTCCACCTGCCGTGGGTCGGCCACCGCTCACCGGAGTGGGAGCCCGAACCGTTGCGCTGGCTCGGTATCAACGCCGGCCTCCGCGCGATGACGGCCGCCGACCTGGAGGAACGCGTGACCAAGCGCCCGAGCGTCGTGGCTCGCCTGGTCTCGCCCTTGATCGGCGGTCAGTGAACCAGGGCGTGCAGGCGGGTGAGCAGGCGGCCGAGGTGCGGGCCGTGCAAGAGGATCGCCTCGTCGTGCCAGGTGTCGACGAGTGGATTGTCGGTCCTGACGTGGATCGCGAGCTCCGGTAGCGAAAGGTCGTGGACCTGGGCCGGGTTCCCGGTCATGTCGACGACGGTCTGCAACAGCTCGGCGGTCTGGTGATCCCACAGGCGGTTGTCGGGGGCAACGTCTTCCGGGCGGATCAGCAACAGGTCGACGTCGCTGTCGAGATCACCGTCACCGCGCGCGGCCGCGCCGTACAGGCCGGCGTGGACCGGTGGGAGGGACCAGGTCGCGAGCTCGGCGCGCAGGCTCTGCACGAACGTGCCACGGAGCCCGGCCAGCAGTTCGACGGCCTGGGCCGCGAGGTGTTTGCGATTGAGGGTGTAGAGCAACGAATTGCCCGCCTCGGTGACGTGCACCAGCCCGGTCGAGGTCAACCGCTGCAGGACAAGGCGGACCCCGGCCACGCTGCCCACTCCGGCGAGACCGTGCACCTGCCGCCCGGACAGCCCGTGGTCGGCGCCGGCCAGGACCTCGAGCACAGCACCGTCGAGGGACGGCACCACTGTGCCGATCGGCCTACCGAAGTCCATCGAATCCCTCCAGAAAACCAGCCACCCGGTTACCCTAGTGATCGCTGTGACGGGACGCCTACTTTCCGTGATCGCTCAGCTTGATCCGTACGACCGGTTCGACCGCCCGGCAGGAGGTAGCCACCGCACCATGTCCACCGGCAACGACCCCTCCTCGGCCATCGTCGTCGGCGCCGGGATCGGCGGACTGACGGCCGCGGTCGCCCTGCGCCGGATCGGCTGGTCGGTCACCGTCCTGGAGCGCGCGCCGATCATCGCCGAGGTCGGGGCCGGCCTCACCCTGTGGCCGAACGCGGTGAGCGCCCTGGACGCCCTCGGGCTCGCCGACGCGGTCCGGGATCGCGCGGTCCGGACCGTCTCCCGCGGCAACGTCCGCACCTCGAAAGGCCGCTGGCTCCGGCGTAGCCACCCCGACGACGTCCGCGTCCTGGCGATCCACCGCGCCGCCCTCCACGACGTACTGCGGCGCGCGTTGCCCGAGTCGACGCTGCACACCGACGCCGAGGTGGTGTCGGTGGCCGAGGACGGCAAGGTGGTTTGCCGCTGCTCGGGCGAGGAGCACGACCTCGCCGCCGACCTCGTCGTCGCCGCGGACGGCGTGAACAGCGCCATCCGCCGATCACTGTGGTCCGGCGACCCCGTCTTCCAAGGGCGCAGCGTCTGGCGTGGGGTGACGCCGAGCGGTTCGGTCTGGCCGGTGGAGGAGTCGTTGTCGCTCGGCCGAGGCGAGCAGGTCGGCCTGCTCCCGTTGCCGGACGAGCGGGTGTACTGGTTCGTCATGGCGAACGCCGATCGCCCGAACCAGCTCTCCACCGACGAGCGGGCCGACGCCCTCCGCCACGTCGAAGGCTGGCACGACCCGATCCCCGAGCTCGTCCGCGCGACCCCGCCGGACCAGGTGCTGCACAACGACGTCGTCGACATCGACCCGGTACCGTCCTTCGTCCGCGACCGCGTCGTCCTCCTCGGCGACGCCGCCCACGCGATGCCCCCGGACCTCGGCCAAGGCGCCTGCCAAGCCATCGAGGACGCCGTCGTCCTGGCCGCCGCCCTCGCCGCCGACCCCGACACCACAGCAGCCCTGGCGAGCTACGACGACCAACGCCGGGCGCGCGTCCAGCCGATGGCCACAGCAGCCCGCGAATCCGTCCGGCGAACCGCCAACACCAACCCCCTGACCCACCTCGCCGTCACCCTCGCCGCCCGCCTGGTCCCCCCGAAAGCCTGGCGCAAAGCCACCGCCCGCTGGTCCGACTGGACCGCCCCACCCGTCCCGCAGCAGGAAAACAAGCGCTCTTGATTCTTTTTGGTGGGGGTGGGAGGCTCGGACGACTGGGCTGCTGAGGCAGGGAGTCGTTGGTGTCTTCTGAGGACGTACTGGCTGCTGTGCTGGCTGATCTCTGGGCTGAGAGTACTGAGCTCGACATGCTCGTCGGGGGGCTGGCTGCGGACGGTTGGGCTACGCCGACTCCTGCTGAGGGGTGGACGGTCGCTCATCAGATCGCTCACCTGGCTTGGACCGACGAGGCCGCGTTGCTGGCGGCGACCGACCCGGACGCTTTCCAGGAGACGCTGCGGAAGGCCGCCGCCAATCCGGCCGGGTACGTCGACGACGGGGCCGCGGAGGGCGCCGCTTTGCCGCCGGATCAGCTCCTGCCGTACTGGCGGGAGACGCGGGCCGAGTTGGCGGATGCGCTGAAGCAGGTTCCGGCCGGGACGAAGCTGGCCTGGTTCGGGCCGCCGATGAGCCCGGCTTCGATGGCGACCGCTCGGCTGATGGAGACGTGGGCGCACGGGCAGGACGTGGCCGACGGGCTCGGGGTGACCCGGCAGCCGTCGAGCCGGTTGCGGCACGTCTCGCATCTGGCGGTGCGGACCCGCGACTTCGCGTACCTGGTGCACGACCGGAAGCCGCCGGCCGCACCGTTCCACGTGGAACTGACCGGGCCCGACGACCAGGTGTGGACCTGGGGGCCGGAGGACGCCGAGCAGCGGGTGACGGGGCCGGCCCTCGACTTCTGCCTGCTCGCCACCCAGCGCCGGCACCGCGACGATCTCGCTGTCCAGGCCGTCGGGGCGGACGCCGAGGAGTGGCTCGGCATCATCCAGGCCTTCGCCGGGCTGCCCGGCCAGGGACGCGCCGCCGGTCAGTTCGGGTGACTCGATGAATGCCGGGAACCCGATCCGGATCGGGAACGCGTCCGGGTTCTACGGCGACCGGTTCAGCGCGTTCCAGGAGATGGTCACCGGCGGACCGCTCGACGTCGTCACCGGGGACTATCTGGCCGAGCTGACCATGCTCATCCTCGGCCGCGACCGGATGAAGGACCCGTCGCTCGGCTACGCCCGGACCTTCCTCAAGCAACTGGAGACCGGACTCGGCGAGGCGCTCGATCGCGGCGTCAAGGTGGTCAGCAACGCGGGCGGCCTGAACCCGTCCGGCCTGGCCGCCGCGATCCAGGCGCTCGCCGACAAGCTCGGCCTGCACCCCAAGATCGCGTACGTCGAGGGCGACGACCTCCTCGGCCGCACCGACGAACTCGGATTCGGCAAGCCGCTCACCGCCAACGCGTACCTCGGCGCCTGGGGGATCGCGGAGGCGCTGCAGTCCGGCGCGGACGTCGTCGTCACCGGCCGGGTCACGGACGCCTCCGTGATCGTCGGACCGGCGGCCGCGCATCACGGCTGGAAGCGGGACCAGTACGACGAACTCGCGGGCGCCGTCGTCGCCGGGCACGTGATCGAGTGCGGTTGCCAGGCGACCGGCGGCAACTTCGCCTTCTTCACCGAGCTGCCCGATCTGCGCCGGCCCGGGTTCCCGATCGCGGAGATCCACGCGGACGGGTCCAGCGTGATCACCAAGCACGACGGCACCGGCGGCGCGGTCACGGTCGACACGGTCAAGGCCCAGCTGCTCTACGAGATCACCGGCGCCCGGTACGCCGGACCCGACGTGACCGCCCGGCTGGACGCGATCGAGCTCGCCGCCGACGGGATCGACCGGGTCCGCATCACCGGGACCCTCGGTGAGCCGCCACCTCCGCAGTACAAGGTGTCGCTGAACAGTCTCGGCGGCTTCCGCAACGAGGTGGACTTCGTGCTCACCGGGCTCGACCTGGAGGCGAAGTCCGAGCTGGTCCAGCGGCAGCTCGAACTCGGGCTGCGGCTGAAACCGGCCGAGTTGAAGTGGTCGCTGACCTGGACGGAGCGGCCGAACGCGGAGACCGAGGAGCAGGCGAGCGTGCTGCTCCGGTGCACGGTGAAGGACCCTGATCCGAAGGTGGTCGGCCGCGCGTTCTCCAGTACGGCGGTCGAGCTGGCGCTGGCGAGCTACCCGGGGTTCCACGTGACCGCGCCGCCCGAGGACGGTTCGCCGTACGGGGTGTTCACGGCCGGGTTCGTGGACGTGGACGAGGTCGAGCACGTGGTGGTCCTGCCGGACGGGTCTCGCCGGGTGATCGAGCCGGCCACGCGGACCCTCGAGCTCGAACCGGTGGCGGACACCGAGTTGCCGGTCCCGTTGCCGATGCTGGTCGCCGCCGGACGGCCCGCGCGTTCGCTGACGCGGGAGGTCCCACTCGGCCGGATCGCGGGGGCGCGGAGCGGGGACAAGGGTGGGGACGCGAACGTCGGGGTGTGGGTGCGCAGCGAGACCGCCTGGCGCTGGCTCGCGAACACGTTGACGATCGGCCTGTTCAAGGACCTGCTGCCCGAGACCCGGCCGCTCCGCGTGACCCGATACGTCCTGCCGAACCTGTGGGCGGTGAACTTCGTGGTCGAAGGGCTGCTCGGGGAAGGGGTCGCGGCGCAGGCCAGGTTCGACCCGCAGGCCAAGGCGGTCGGTGAGTGGCTGCGGTCGCGGTACGTCGACGTCCCGGAGATGCTGTTGTGACCGCCGAGCGGGAGGCCCTGCGGGAGACGGTCCGGCGGTTCGTGGCGTCGGACGTTCTGCCGGAGCTGGCCGCTTGGGAGCGGGCTGGTGAGCTGCCGCGGGAGTTGCACGAGAAGGCGGGCAAGCTCGGCCTGCTCGGTGTCGGGTTCCCCGAGTCCGCGGGTGGTGGCGGTGGATCCCTTGCCGACGCGGTCGCGGTGGTCGAGGAGCTGCACTACGCCGGCGGATCGGGCGGACTGGTCGCGTCGCTGCTCACCGTCGGGATCGCCGCCCCCCATATCGTTGCCGCTGGCAATCAGGTGCAGATCGACCGCTGGGTCCGGCCGACGCTGGAAGGGCGACTGATCGGTGCGCTCGCGATCACCGAGCCGGACGGCGGATCGGACGTCGCCTCGCTACGGACGACAGCCCGGCGCGACGGCGACGAGTACGTGGTGAACGGGGCGAAGACGTACATCACCTCGGGGTGCCGAGCCGACTTCGTCACGACCGCGGTCCGGACCGGCGAGCCGGGTGCGCACGGGATCAGCCTGCTGGTGATCGAGCGGGGGACGCCCGGATTCGAGGTCTCTCGCAAGCTCGACAAGCTCGGCTGGCTCTGCTCCGACACGGCCGAGCTGTCCTTCACCGACGTCCGGGTCCCGGCGGCGAACCTGGTCGGTGCCGAGGGCACCGGCTTCGTCCAGCTCGCGCAGAACTTCGTCGCCGAGCGGCTGACGCTCGCGGTGCAGGCGTACGCCGGGGCCCGGCGCGCGCTCGATCTCACGGTGGCGTGGTGCCGTGATCGGGAGACGTTCGGGCGGCCGCTGATCTCGCGGCAGACGGTGCAGCACACGCTGACCGAGATGGCCCGGCGGATCGACGTCGCCAGGGTGTACGTGCACGAGGTGGTCCGGCGGGCCGAGGCCGGGGACGACGTGATCGCCGAGGTCTGCTTCGCGAAGAACACCGCCGTCGAGGCCGGCCAGTGGGTCTGCGACCAGGCCCTGCAGTTGCACGGCGGCCTGGGGTACATGCGCGAGGCGGAGGTCGAACGGCAGTACCGCGATCAGAAGATCCTCGCGATCGGCGGCGGCACCACCGAGATCCTGACCGGGCTGGCGGCGAGACGACTGGGGTTCACCGGATGACCGTGACCGAGAACCGTGAGGCCATGCTGGCGAAGCTCGCCGCACTCGACGCCGAGCACGCCAAGGCGCTGGCCGGTGGCGGCGAGAAGTACGTCGACCGGCATCACCGGCGGGGCAAGCTGCTCGCCCGGGAACGGATCGAGCTGCTGCTGGATCCGGACTCGGCGTTCCTGGAGCTGTCCCCGTTGGCCGGCTGGGGTTCCGACTTCACCGTCGGCGCGAGCCTGGTCACCGGAATCGGCGTCGTCGAGGGCGTCGAGTGCCTGATCACCGCCAACGACCCGACCGTCAAGGGTGGCGCGAGCAACCCGTGGACCTTGAAGAAGGCGCTCCGGGCCGACGAGATCGCCCGGGCGAACCGGTTGCCGGTGATCAGCCTCGTCGAGTCCGGCGGCGCGGACCTGCCGACGCAGAAGGAGATCTTCATCCCCGGCGGCGCGATGTTCCGCAACCTGACCCGGTTGTCGGCCGAGGGGATCCCGACGATCGCGCTGGTGTTCGGCAACTCCACCGCCGGCGGCGCGTACATCCCCGGCATGAGCGACTACGTGGTGATGGTCGACGGCGGTGCGAAGGTGTTCCTGGCCGGGCCGCCACTGGTGAAGATGGCGACCGGTGAGGACGCTGACGACGAGTCGCTCGGTGGAGCCGCGATGCACGCGCGGACGTCCGGCCTGGCCGACTACTTCGCCGTCGACGAGCCGGACGCGATCCGGCTCGGCCGGCAGATCGTGTCCCGGTTGAACTGGAAGAAGCTCGGTCCCGCGCCCGCCGCACAGTACGAGGAGCCGTTGTACGACGCGGACGAGCTGCTTGGGATCGTGCCGGGGGACCTGAAGATCCCGTTCGATCCGCGGGACGTGATCGCGCGGGTGGTGGACGGGTCGGTGTTCGACGAGTTCAAGCCGTTGTACGGCTCGTCGCTGGCGACCGGGTGGGCATCGCTGCACGGGTACCCGGTCGGCATCCTCGCGAACGCGCGGGGTGTGCTGTTCAGCGAGGAGTCGCAGAAGGCGGCGCAGTTCATCCAGCTGGCGAACCAGTCGAGCACGCCGCTGATCTTCCTGCACAACACCACCGGGTACATGGTCGGCCAGGAGTACGAGCAACGCGGCATCATCAAGCACGGCGCGCAGATGATCAACGCGGTCTCGAACTCGCGCGTCCCGCACCTCTCGATCCTGCTGGGCGCGTCCTACGGCGCCGGGCACTACGGCATGTGCGGCCGGGCGTACGACCCGCGCTTCCTCTTCGCCTGGCCGTCGGCGAAGTCGGCCGTGATGGGCCCGCAGCAACTCGCCGGGGTGCTCTCGATCGTGGCACGCGCCGCCGCGGCCGCGAAGAACCAGCCGTACGACGAGGACGGTGACGCCGCGATGCGCGCGTACGTCGAGGGCCAGATCGAGGCGGAGTCGTTGCCGATGTTCCTCAGCGGCCGCCTCTACGACGACGGCGTGATCGACCCCCGCGACACCCGCACCGTGCTCGGCCTCTGCCTCTCCGCCATCCACTCGGCCCCGGTGGAAGGCACCCGCTTCGACGGCGCCAACTTCGGCGTCTTCCGGATGTGATCCGCGTGATCAGCTCAGTGCTCGTTGCCAATCGGGGAGAGATCGCGCGCCGGGTGTTCCGGACCGCGCGGGCGCTCGGGGTGGAGTGCGTGGCCGTGCACTCGACCGCGGATGCGGAGGCGCCGTACGTCGGGGAGGCGGACGCGGCCGTTCACCTTCCAGGGAACACGCCTGGTGAGACGTACCTGCGGGCCGAGCTCGTCGTCGAGGCGGCTCGGCGGGTGGGGGCGGACGCGGTGCATCCCGGGTACGGGTTCCTGTCGGAGAACGCGGAGTTCGCGCAGGCGGTCCTGGACGCCGGGCTGACCTGGATCGGACCGCCGGTCGCGGCGATCTCGTCGATGGGGTCGAAGATCGAGGCGAAGAAGCTGATGGCGGCGGCCGGGGTTCCGGTGCTCGCCGAGCTGACACCCGCGTCGGTCGAGGCCACCGACCTGCCCGTGTTGGTGAAGGCGTCGGCCGGCGGCGGTGGGCGCGGGATGCGGGTCGTCCATCGGCTCGAGGATCTCGCCGCGGAGATCGATGCCGCATCCGCGGAGGCACTGTCCGCGTTCGGGGACGGGACCGTGTTCTGCGAGCGGTACCTCGCGACCGGGCGGCACATCGAGGTGCAGGTGCTCGCGGATCAACACGGCACCGTGTGGGCCGTCGGTGAGCGGGAGTGCTCGATCCAGCGACGGCACCAGAAGGTCGTCGAGGAGGCGCCGTCGCCGTTGGTGGAGCGGATCCCGGCGATGCGGGCGGAGTTGTTCGCCGCGGCCAGGACGGCAGCCGAGGCGATCGGGTACGTCGGGGCGGGCACGGTCGAATTCCTTGCCGACGACAACGGTGCCTTCTCCTTCCTGGAGATGAACACCCGGCTCCAGGTCGAACACCCGGTCACCGAGTCGACGACCGGACTGGACCTGGTCGCCTGGCAGTTCGCCGTCGCGTCCGGAGAAGCGTTGCCGCCGGAGCCACCGGCCGCGGTCGGTCACTCGATCGAGGTCCGCCTGTACGCCGAGGATCCCGCGAACGACTGGCAGCCGCAGACCGGACGCCTCCACCACTTCTTGTTGAGCGACCGCGTTGCCGAGTTCGGGCCGGGCGGATCGCGGGAGGAAGCGCCGTGGATCCGGGTCGACTCCGGCGTGGTCAGCGGGTCGGAGGTGTCCCCGTACTACGACGCGATGCTCGCCAAGGTGGTCGTCTGGGGTGCCACTCGGACCGAGGCCGCGCACCGGCTCGCGGCCGAGCTCGCGCGAGCCCGGATCCACGGCGTCCGGACGAACCGGGATCTGCTGGTCCGGATCCTGCGGCATCCGGCCTTCCTCGCCGGTGAGACCGACACCGCGTTCTTCGACCGGCACGGCCTCGACGCCCTCGCGGAACCCCTGGCGGACAAGGCGGCCGTGGAGCTGTCGGCGCTCGCGGCCGCGTTGGCCGACGCGGCGTACCGGCGGACCACGGCGCCGGTCCAGGGCCGGCTCCCGAGCGGGTGGCGGAACCTGGCGTCGCAGCCGCAGCGGAAGTCGTACGTTGCCGGGGACGTTGCGTACGAGGTCGAGTACCGGCTGACCCGGGACGGACTGGTTGCTTCTGGCAACGTCGTCTTGATCCGGGCCGAGGCGGACGAGGTGGTGCTGGAGCTCGAGGGGGTTCGGCGGAGGTTCGGCGTCGCGGCGTACGACGGGCTGGTCTGCGTGGATTCGTCGCTCGGGAGCGTCGCGTTGACGCCGGTCGAGCGGTTCCCGGATCCGGCGCACCAGCTCGCGGCCGGATCGTTGCTCGCGCCGATGCCCGGCACGGTGATCCGGGTCGGGGTCGCGGTCGGCGACGAGGTGAAACAGGGCGAACCGCTGGTCTGGCTGGAGGCGATGAAGATGGAGCACACCATCGCCGCCCCGGCCGACGGCGTGGTCGCCGAGCTGGACGTCGCGGCAGGTCAGCAGGTCGAGATCGGCACGGTTCTCGCGGTCGTTCGTGTACCAGGGGAGGATTGATGACTTTCACCGAGTCAGACGAACGCCGCGCACTGCGGTCGGCGGTCGGCGAGCTGGGGAAGAAGTACGGGTATGCCTGGTTCACCGAGAAGGCGCGGACCGGCGGGCAGACCACCGAGCTCTGGCAGGAGGCGGGCAAGCTCGGCTATCTCGGCGTCAACCTGCCCGAGGAGTACGGCGGGGGCGGTGGCGGCATGGCGGACCTGTCCATCGTGCTCGAGGAGCTCGGCGCGGCCGGGTGTCCGCTGTTGATGATGGTCGTGTCGCCCGCGATCTGCGGCACGGTGATCAGCCGGTTCGGTACCGATGAGCAGAAGGCGCGGTGGTTGCCCCGGCTCGCGGACGGGTCGGTCACGATGGCGTTCGCGATCACCGAGCCGGACGCGGGATCGAACTCGCACAACATCACCACCACCGCCCGGCGGACCCCGGACGGCTGGTCGTTGTCCGGGCGCAAGGTGTACATCTCCGGCCTCGACGTCGCCCAGGCGGTCCTGGTGGTCGGCCGGACCGAGGACGCGCGGACCGGGCGGTTGAAGCCGGCGCTGTTCATCGTGCCGACCAGGGCGGCCGGGGTCGAGTACCGGCAGATCGAAATGGACCTGATCAGCCCGGACAAGCAGTTCGCGTTGTTCCTCGACGATGTCGCGTTGCCTGCCGACGCGCTGGTCGGGTCGGAGGACGCCGCGCTGCTGCAACTGTTCGCGGGGCTCAACCCGGAGCGGATCATGGCGTCCGCGTTCGCCGTCGGGATCGGCCGGCACGCGCTCGACAAGGCGGTCGCGTACGTGAAGGAGCGCCAGGTCTGGAAGCAGCCGATCGGTGCCCACCAAGGCCTGGCGCATCCGTTGGCGCAGATCAAGATCGAGCTCGAGCTGGCCCGGCTGATGATGCAGAAGGCGGCCGCGCTGTACGACGCGGGCGACGACCTGGCCGCCGGGGAGGCCGCGAACATGGCCAAGTACGCGGCCGGCGAAGCGTGCGTCCGGTCCACCGACCAGGCCGTGCAGTCGCTGGGCGGCAACGGGATGACGGTCGAGTACGGCGTCGCCTCGCTGGTCGCCGCGGCCCGGGCCACCCGGATCGCCCCGGTCAGCCGGGAGATGATCCTCAACTTCGTCGCCCAGCACTCCCTGGGTCTACCGAAGTCGTACTGATGTCCGCCACAGTCTGACCACCACCGGAGCGCGTATCGCCGAGAGGATCCGCCGATGATCATCACCAGTGACTTCCCGCCCGTCGAAGTGCTCGACCTGCCGATCCACGACGCCGTCCTCGGCCGTGCCGCGGAGTACGGCGACCGGCCCGCGCTGGTCGACGGCGTGACCGGCCGCGAGATCACGTACCACCAGCTCGACCAGATGAGCCGGCGGATCGCGGCCGGGTTCGCCGAGCTGGGGATCCGGCACGGCGATGTGATCGCGCTCTACAGCCCCAACACGATCCTGTACCCGGCCGTGTTCTACGGGGCGACCCGGGCAGGTGCGACGGTGACCACGGTCAACGCGCTGTACACCGCGGACGAGTTGCACAAGCAACTGGTCGACTCGAAGGCGAAGTTGCTGGTGACGATTTCGCTGTTCCTGCCGGTGGCGACCGCGGCTGTCGCCGGGACCGACGTGGAGCAGATCTTCGTCTGCGACCAGGCCGAGGGGTACCGGTCGGTGCTGGAGCTGATTGCGAGCACGGGGCCGGAGCCGGTGGTGGAGATCGACCCGGCCGAGGACGTCGCGGTGCTGCCGTACTCGAGTGGGACGACGGGTGCGGCCAAGGGCGTGATGCTGACGCACCGCAACATCGGGACGAACATCTCCCAGGCGGAGATCACCATCAACGTGACCGAGGACGAGCGGATCATCGCGATCCTGCCGTTCTTCCACATCTACGGGCTGACCGTGCTGATGAACCTGCCGCTGCGGCTCGGCGCGACCGTGGTGGTGCTGCCGAAGTTCGACCTGGAGCAGTTCCTCCGCACCCTGGACGAGCAGAAGATCACCCGCGCCTTCGTCGCCCCGCCGGTCGTGCTGGCGCTGGCGAAACACCCGGCCGTCGACGGCGTCGACCTGTCCGCGCTGAAGTACGTGACCAGCGCCGCGGCACCGTTGGACGGTGAGCTGGCGGAGGCTTGCGCGAAGCGGCTCGGGCTGCACGCGGTACTGCAGGCGTACGGGATGACCGAGCTCTCGCCGGGGACGCATGCCGTTCCGCAGGACGACCAGGACCCGCCGCCCGGGGCCGTCGGCAAGCTGTTCCCGTCCACCGAGATGCGGCTGGTCGGTGCCGACGGCAACGATGTCGAGGACGGCGGCACCGGCGAGATCTGGATCCGCGGCCCGCAGGTGATGAAGGGGTACCTCGGCCGGCCGGCGGACACCGACGCCACCATCGACCCGGACGGCTGGCTGCACACCGGCGACATCGGCCGGGTGGATCCGCGCGGCTACCTGTACGTGGTCGACCGGGTGAAGGAGCTGATCAAGTACCACGGGTACCAGGTACCGCCGGCCGAACTGGAGGCCGTCCTGCTCACCGACGACCGGATCGCCGACGCGGCCGTGATCGGGGTGCAGTCCGAGGGCAACGAGGTCCCGAAGGCGTTCGTGGTACCGATGCCCGGCGCCACGCTGACCGAGCAGGACGTGATCGACTACGTGGCGGCCCGGGTGGCACCGTACAAGAAGGTGCGGCAGGTGGAGTTCATCGAAGCCGTACCGAAGGCGGCGTCCGGCAAGATCCTGCGCCGCGAGCTCAGAACCCGGGAGGCCGCGCGTGAGTGATGCGTTGCGGGCGCCTCAGCAGGACCGCAGCCGGGCCACCCGGCAGAAGCTGCTGGAGGCGTCGCTGGAGTCGCTGGCCGAGGTCGGCTACGCCGCGACCACGGTCGCCGTGGTCGCGGCCCGGGCCGGTGTCTCCCGTGGTGCGGCGCAGCACCACTTCCCGACCCGGGCAGACCTGTTCGCGGCGGCGGTGGAGTACATGACCGAGGTGCGGCTGGCCGAGATCCGCTCGCAGGCGGCCGCCCTGCCGGAGGGGGACGGCCGCACCGAGGCGATCGTGTCGATGCTCGCCGACGTCTACACGGGACCGCTGTTCCGTGCTGCGCTCCACCTGTGGGTCGCAGCGTCGACGGAGGAACCGTTGCGGCAGCAGATCGTGCGGCTGGAGTCGCACGTCGGGCGGCAGGCACACCGCGCGTTGCTGGAAGTGCTGGACGTGACCGAGCGGACGCCCGGGGTCCGCGAGACGGTGCAGGGCGTACTGGACATGGCTCGCGGGTTGGGGCTTGCCGATCTGCTGACCGACGACAGTGCGCGGAGGCGGGGGATCGTACGTCAGTGGTCGAAGATCCTGGACCAGGCGCTGGCGCACTGACCGGTTCGGCCTCTGGTCTACACGGCGCGGCGTTGGTAGACGGTGAGCAGGGTGCTGTCGCCGTACACCGTCGCTTCGCTGAGCGTCCACGCGGTCTTGTCGGGCGTATCGGTCCAGAGCCGGCGGCCGTGGCCGAGAACGAGCGGTGAGGCCATCAGGTGGATCTCGTCGACGAGGTCGAGGGCGAGGAGTCCCTGGGCGAGCTGAATGCTCCCGGCCACGGAGATCTCACCGTCGACCTCTTGCTTGAGCCGGGTCACCTCCTCCTTCAGGTCGCCAGACAGCACGGTCGTGCCTGCCCACTTGGGGTCGGTGAGGGTACGGGAGACGACGTACTTGGGCATGCTGTTGTACTTGTCGGCAAGCTCGCCCTCGTACTGGGGCCAGGCGCCGGAGAAGCCTTCGTAGGTCTTCCGTCCCAGCAGGAGCGCCGTGGCCCCAAGCGCTTCGGCCTCCTTGTATCTTTCGCCGTCTCCGCGGTCGAACTCGAAGGTCCAGTTCTCGTACCTGAAGTTCTCGCCGCCGGGTGCTTCCACGACGCCGTCGATGGAGATGAACTCGGTGAGCACGATCTTTCCCATCTCAGTTCTCCTTGATGAACGAGCGCAGCGCGGCGGCCAGCACGTCGGCGGTGGTCGAGTGCTCCGCACCGGGGACCGGCGCGAGGGTGGAGGTGGGCAGGTGCGCGGCGATGGCGCGGGAGCCCGCGGCCAGGGCCGGCCAGGTGTCGATCCCGTGCATCACCAGGACCGGGACGGCGATCCGCATCCACAGCTCGGGGCGCAGCGGCTTCCCGGAGAGGGTGTCGCCGACCTGACGGGCGTCATAGGCGATCGTGGGGGCGACGGCCTCCAGTCCGGCCCAGAAGTCCTGCTCGCGCATCCCGGCGACCATCTCCTCGGGCATCATGGCCGCGGCGGTCATGAACAGGGCGACCGCATCGCCCGGCCGGCCGGCGGCGACGGCCGCGTCGAGGCGCTCGACGTAGTCGTCGGGCAGCGGGGGACGAGTGTCGTCGATGGCCGCGTTCGGCTCGAACAGCGCGAGACGTGCGATCGGCACACCGTCCTGGGCGGCGTTGAGCGCGAGATTGCCGCCGGAGGACCAGCCGAACACGGTCGCCGGGCGCCCCTGACCGACCTGTTCGAGGATCGCCTCGAGGTCCTCGAACTCGCGCTCGACGACGTAGGGCGGGGTGTCGCCGCTCTCGCCGCGACCGCGCCGGTCGTAGTTGACGACCAGGAAGTCGTCGGCGAGCAGTTCCGCCGTCTCCTGGTTCAACGGGTTCGCGGCGCGATAGGCGGTCGAACCGTCGATCATGACGATCGGGTCGCCGGCGCCCCACGCCGTGTAGGCGATGGTGGTGCCGTCGGCGGAGGTGACGGTGCCATCTGGCATTGGAGTGGCCTTTCATCGGGTGCGCGGTGACGTTCACCGCACGCACACGACGCTATGAGCCGTCCGGATGCTCGGGCTTGTACAGAAGCGACAGTGGATCGGCAGTGGGGTCCGGCTGCCGCAGTTGGGTGGCAGTTCGGCCGATGAACCGTTGCAGGGAGCGGGCCAGGTGCGGCTGGTCGTAGTAGCCGAGCCGGTGCACGACATCCAGCGCGGGGACTCCCGCCCTGAGCAGCACCGCAGCCTCGCGCGCCCGTTCGATCTGACGGATCGCGCCCTGGGTGAGCCCGGTGGCCGCGGCCACGCGGCGCTGCACTGCCCGCGATCCGACCCGTGCGGCGCCGCCCCAGACCACGTCGTCCACGAGCGGATCACGCACCAGAACGCCGGCGCGTACCAGCTTCTCCACCAGCAACTCCGCGTCGTCGAAGTCGGGGATCTGCCACTCCTCGTCGCGCAGGCGGAACGTCCGTGCGGTCACGTGCGGACTGTCCCGGCCGCCGTCGACGAGCGCACCGATCGGGAGATGGGGCATCGAGGTGCCGTGCGCGAAGGTGATCCCGAACGACTCCGAGTCGCCCCCGGTCTCGGCACTCGACGCTCTCGTCTCCGGTCCGCTCACGGCGGCGTGCATGACGCCGCGCTCCTCCCAGAAGACCAGTTCCCAGGTCGACGTGGCGATCGAGGTCATCCGGTGCACGCCGGACGTGCGGCCGCGCCAGACCCGTGCGACGTAGGGCGAGTCCGACCCGCGATGGTCGCTCTCGATCGGCATGATCCACCCCCTGACTGATCACCGTGCTCGTACTGTACGAGGTGGCCTAGAGTCGCGGCGGGTGGTGATGCGGTGGTCCACCTTGGCGGCGAGAGCGTCGGGGTCGCATTCGGCCAGGTGGTCGCGGACGAGCAGGTGGATGAACGCGTACTCCCCGCGTCCGGTCCGCGACAACACGAAGCGATCCGCGGCGTACCGGAGAAACGCCCGGCGACGCCACGGCAGGTACCCGGTCCAGCGCAGCAACAAGCCGTGCAGCAGCCGCGACGTCGGACCGGCGAACAACGGCGGCCGCCGACGCCACGCCTTCGCGGCGACCACGCCGGCGATCACCCCGAGCACGCCCTCCGGCTCCGGCGCACCGAGCTCCGCGCCGAGTCCGACCGCGACCACGATCGCCGCCCCGAGTCCGGCGACCACCCACAGGTCCATCAGGTCCCGGCCGTCCTCGCGATCGCGGGAGTACACCAGGTGGTCCATCGGCAACGCCTTCACCAACCGGATGCCTTGGGCAACGATCAACCCGATGGCGACACCGCTGACGTACGCGCCTGGGCGATCGGTGACGGCGAGCACGACCCAGCTCCCGGCGGTGACCACGGCCAGCCGCAACAGCAACCACCACCTGCGCCGATCGCCGTGCGACACGATCAGCTCGACCCCGTACGACGCTCCGATCGCCGCTGCTTCGACGACCAGACCGAGCCAGGTCGGCAGGACGGTGAGCAACCAGATCGTGCCGAGGACCGCAGCGCAGCCTGCGACCACGCCGGCCATCACCATCACCGCCGCCAGCAGAAACGGTGGTCGCTCGGATCTCTCCCGGAACGTGCGCCACGGCCGTGGCCGAATGTGGACCAGCAGCAGACTCATCACCCCCACGGCCAGCCCTGCCGGCACGCCGTACAAGGCGGAGGCGGCGAGCGCCGAACCACCGACCAGCCCGGCGAAGAGCGCGGGGAGACACACCTTGTGGGCGAGCGAACCGACAGCGGGAAGGACCAGGCCGTACCAGCCGTTCGGGGTGAGCCAGCGCGGTACCGCGATCCGATCGCCGGCGCGACTCCGGGTCCACCACGCGAGGCACCACAACGAACGAACAGCGGTCCGCGCGTCGTACTGGGTGCCGACCGCGCGTTGCCGGGAGAGCACCTCCGCGACGTACGTGTCGAACAGCTCCCGCCGATGGTCGGCCACCGCACCGGCAGCGATCTCGCGAGCGTCGCGGCCCTGGTACGCGAGGGCCATGACGTTGAGCATCAGCGGTGAGTCGACCAGGTCCCACAGATCGTCGTCCTGTTCGACGGCGGCCCGCGCACCGGCCAGGTCGTCGCCGGCCGCGGTGAAGTAGTCGAGCACCTGTCGACGGCTCAACGGGCGGATCCGCACCGCGCCGTACAAGCTGAGCGGCTCGGGGAGTTGCTCGTAGTCCTGAATCCGGCAGGTGATCGCGAGCTGCCCGATCAGATAGCGCCGCCGGAGTTCGTCGAGTACTTGGGCGAGCTTGTCGCGGTAGGAGGGCGTGATCTCGTCGACCCCGTCGAGCAGGAGCGCCAAACGTCCCCGGCTGAGCCAGACCCGGCCGACCGGGGCCGGGATCTGGTACCGCGCATCCAGCTCGTCGAGCAACCAGGCAACGAAGTTCGCGAGCAGAGGACTGTCGGCAGGATCGTCGTCGTCCTCGGGCCGGGCAGGCGTCGCACCGGTCCACCCGGCGAGATCGACGAGCACGGGCAGAGGTTGCTCGTGGTCCCGGTCGGCCTCGTCGGCGAGAGAGCGAGCGAGGTCGAGAAGCAGCGTGCTCTTGCCCGAACCAGGGGCGCCGAGGATGACCATCGAGTCCTGCAACTCATCGAACGCGGCGGCGATGTCGGCGTCTTCGTGAACCTCCGCGACGGTGCTGTGCAGGGGTCTCACGAGCAGGTCGTACGGGCGGACGACGGCAGCCGAACTCTCGTCCAACGCGAGGGCCAACCGGGTACGGGAAGCGAGCGATCCGGCGAACCGCTGACGGTAGTACCGCTCGATGTGGGCCAGCGCGTTGGGGCGGTTACGCGGCTGGTCGGCGGACCGGGCGGTGCGGGTGACGATCCGCCGACTGCGGTACTCGATCACGCCGGTGAGGATCGCGGCGAGCCAGAGAATGCCGACCGCGGGCCACGTCCAGCGGACGTATTCGGCGAGGAAGTCGGGGGCGGTCCCACCGGTGCCGACGTTGATGGCGATCGGGAGCAGTACGAGCGTGAGCGAAACCGTGAAGACAAGAAAGCCAACCCGCAAAACCCCACGCATCCTCACCCCGCCGAGCGTACCGATCCCCAGGCTCCCCATAACCCACCGAAGGCGAGGGATGAGTACAACGGTCAGGCGGTAGATAGCTGGAGACGCGAGCAAGCTCGTAGCAGTAGTTGAAGCAGGCGGTCAGCCGAGCAGCCGCACCCGCCGCCGTCGCTGTCAACAGCAGCCGCCAGCACCCCAGTGCCGCCGCTCGCCTACCTCAACCACAACCGCGAGCTTGCTCGCGTACCCAACCAGGCAACGACCGACCGACAAACAACTGGCGGACCGAGGCAGCCGTACAACCAACCGCCAGCACGTGGCCGGGGACGCGAGCAAGCTCGCAGCAGACGTTGAGGTAGACAATCAGCCGAACAAACCACGCCGGCCGCCGCCGCCAGTACCCCAGTGCCGCCGCTCGCCTACCTCAACAACAACCGCGAGCTCGCTCGCGCACCCAACCACGCAACGACCGACCGACAAACAACTGACGGGTCCAGGCAGCTGTACAAGTCACCGCCTGCACGTGGCCGGGGATGTGAGTAAGCACGTAGTTGTTGGTGCCGGCAGCAAAGACCGCCAACCGCCTCAGTCCGCCAGTACCGCCGCAGTTCGGGTTGCCTCGCGTTCTTCCAGGCGGGTGTTCACCCGCGCCGCCAGTTCGTCGGGGTCGCAGTCGGCCAGGTGGTCGCGGACGAGGAGGTGGATGAAGGCGTACTGCTCGCCGGCGAGGCGGTCGAGTTGGCCTGTGGGGGCGAGGAGGTGGCGGTCGGCGGCGAAGCGGAGGAAGGCTCGGCGGCGCCAGGGGAGGTAGCCCGTCCAGCGGAGGGGTGCTCCGTGGAGGATTCGGGAGACTGTTTCGGTCAGGCGGTAGCCGACGACCTGCCAGCCTTGGGAGGCTGTTGCGCCGAGCAAGAGCCCGAGGAGTGGTTCCGGTCCGGTTCGCAGCTTGCCGCTCAGGATCGCGGCGACCACGACCGCCCCCACGCCCACCGGAATCACCCAGCGCGCGATCGCCCAGCGGAACCGCGGTCCGTCCACCCACTCGGTGCTCGGATCACGCGCGACCAACTGGTCCATCGGCAGTCTCGCGATCAGGCGTACCCCTTCCGCGCCCACCAGGCCGACGAGGAACGCCTCCAGCAACACCTCGGGCGTACTCACCCGGGCCAACGCCAGTCCGGTCAGTACGCACAACATCACCAGTCGCAGCCGGACCAGGTACTTCGTCGGCCGGTCGTCCCCGCCGACCAGGAAGACTTCCCGCAACGACGCCGCCACGACCCCACCCACCACGAGCAGAGTCGCCAGCCAAGTCGGCAGGATCGCGACCACTCCCGCACCGATCGCGGTCAGCGCGAGTCCGGTCAGTAGAGCACCACCAACGATGAGGGCCGCGATCGTCCCGACCGGACCCGGTGGACCCTCCCGGAAGACGCGCCACGTTCCGCGTTGCTGGATCAGCACGAGCGCGACCGCGCCCGCCGCGACCCCGGCCGGTACGCCGAACAGCAGTGTCGCCGTCATCGCGAACCCGGCCACGAATCCCGCGAACAACGCCGGCAGGCAGATCAGGTGGGCGAGCCGGCTGACTTCGGGCAGCACCATCCCGTACCAACCACCCGGCGGCAGGCGGCGCGGCAGCATGATGCGATCGCCTTCGCCCATCCGGGTCCAGCGAGCCAGGCACCACAGGGACCGCAGCACGGTCCTGGACGGGTACTGGCCGCTGCCGGACCGATGCCGGACCAGCACCTCGATCACGTACGTGTCGAACAGTTCGCGCCGATGGTCAGCGACCGCCCCCGAAGCCACCTCGCCGGCGGCGCGCCCTTGGTACGCGAGGGCGACCACGTTGAGCATCAGCGGTGAGTCGACCATGTCCCACAGCTCGGCGTCCCGCTCGACGGCGGCGCGCGCACCGGCCAGGTCGTCGCCGCCGGCGGTGAAGTACTCGAGCACCTGCGCGCGGCTCAACGGCCGGATCTGCACCGCGCCGTACAACCCGAGCGGCCGCGCGAGATCTTCGTACTCCTTCGTGCGCGACGTGATCGCGAGCTGGCTGACCAAATAGTTCTGCCGGAGCTGCTCCAGGATCGCGGTCAGCCGCTCCCGCTGACCGGCGGCGACCTCGTCCAACCCGTCCAGCAACAACGCGAGCCGCCCGTCCCGCAGCCACACCCGGCCGACCGGCGCGGGAATCCCGTACCGCGAGCTGCACTCGTCGAGCAACCAGCGAACGAAAGCCGCGAGCGGAGCAGTGTCCGCGGGATCGTCGTCCGTCGGCCGGCCAGGCGCGGTACCGGGCCCGGTCCACCCGGCGAGATCGATGAGCACGGGCACGGGGCGGGACGGATCAGCGTTCGCCTGGTCGAGGAGGGACCGGGCGAGGTCCATCAACAGCGTCGTCTTCCCGGCCCCAGGAGCACCCAGGACGAGCATCGAATCCTGCAACTCGTCGAAGATCCGCGCCACGTCCGTCCCCCGGCGCACGGTCCCGGACCCACTCTCCAGAGGCTGCACGAGCAGGTCGTACGGCCGAACCGCCTCCGGCCGTTCCTCGACCGACAACGCGAGCCGCAGCTTGGACCGAAGCGAGCCCGCCGACCGCTCGACGAGATACCGATCGACCCGGCCGAGCGCGTTGGGACGATTGCGCGGCTGATCGGCGGATCGCGCGGAAGTGGTCGCGAACCGACTCCGGTACTCGATGACACCGGTGACGATCGCGGCGCACCAGAGCAGGCCGATGACGGGCCAGGTCCAGTCGACGTACCTGGCGAGGAAGTCCGGGGCGGTACCACCGGTGCCGACGTTGATGGCGATCGGCAGCAGCACGAGCGTGAGCGAAACAGTGAAGACAATGACGGCAAACCTCAACAGCCCGCGCATCCTCACCCACGGAGCGTACCGACCCGCCGGGCCCCTGAACCCCAAGGTTTACCCAAATGGTCTAGGCCGCGGGCCGACTCCGGCCCAGGTGACGGCGACGCGAGCCCGCAGCTGAGGCGCCCGGCCGAGCCGAGCGGGGGACCGCCACCACTCACCAATGTCGGCTCCGACGTCAGGTCGGGGGTGCTCCTACGGTCCGACCTTGCAGGGGAACAGGAGTTGGTGAGTGGTGTGCGTCCGCGCTCACCCCTTGGGCCTGGCTTGCGTCCAGCCGGCGAACCGGGGTTCGTGGAATCGTTCGGTTTTCAGTTAAGTTGCGGTTTGTCATGACTACTGAGCGGATCGACCGGGCGAGTGTGGGGCTGCGGTCGGAGCGGGGTCCGATTCTGCTCGCGGTGATGTTGAGTATCGGGCTGGTCGCGATCGACGCCACGATCCTCGCGACCGCGGTGCCTTCGGTGGTCGAGGATCTTGGCGGGTTCACGCAGTTCCCCTGGTTGTTCTCGATCTACCTGCTCGCCCAGGCGATCTCGGTACCGATCTACGGCAAGCTCGCCGATCTGCGCGGGCGGAAGCCGATCATGTTGCTCGGGATCGCGCTGTTCGTGCTCGGATCGGTGCTCTGCGGATTCGCCTGGAACATGCCCGCGTTGATCGCGTTCCGGTTGATCCAGGGCCTCGGCGCCGGCGCGATCCAGCCGATGGGAATGACCATCGTCGGCGACATCTACACGGTCGCCGAGCGCGCCAAGGTGCAGGGGTACATCGCGAGCGTGTGGGGGATCTCGTCGTTCGTCGGGCCGACGCTCGGGGGTGTGTTCTCCGACTTCATCTCCTGGCGCTGGATCTTCTTCGTGAACATCCCGCTCGGGCTCGCCGCGGCGTGGGTGCTGCTGCGCCGGTTCGAGGAGAACGTCGCGTCGACCACGCGGCACAAGATCGACTACTGGGGCACGATCCTGCTCGCCGTCGGCGGTTCGCTGCTCCTGCTCGGGCTGCTCGAGGGCGGCGTGATGTGGAACTGGGACTCGGTCACGAGTATCGCGATCCTGGCCGTGTCCGCGGTGCTGCTGATCGCGTTCGCGCTGGTCGAGCGCCGGGCCGCCGAGCCGGTGCTGCCGATGTGGGTGTTCGGGCAACGCGTCCTGAACTCGGCGAACTCGTCCGCCCTGCTGGTCGGCGTCCTGATGATCGGCCTGTCCACCTACGTACCGCTGTACGCGCAGGGCGTGCTCGGGACGAGTGCCCTGGTGGCCGGGTTCGCGCTGGCCGCGATGACGCTGGGCTGGCCGATCGCGGCTTCGGTGGCCGGGCGGATCTACCTGCGGCTCGGGTTCCGGACCACGATGGTGTTCGGCGCGGCGATCGTGATCGTCGGCTCGGTGCTGCTGTTGACGGTGACCTCGGACAGCTCGGTGCTGTACCTCGCGTTCGCCTGCTTCGTGATCGGGATCGGGCTCGGCTTCTCGGCCTCACCGGGTGTCGTCGCGGCCCAGTCCTCGGTGGACTGGCGCAGCCGTGGCGTGGTCACCGGGGCCAACATGTTCGCCCGGTCGGTCGGCAGCGCGGTCGGCGTCGCCGTCTTCGGCGCGGTCGCGAACGCGGTGGTCGCGTCCCGCCTCGGCTCGTCCCACGAGGACCTGGAGAGCCTCCCGGGTTCGGTCCTCGCCCCGGCGATCCACGACGTGTACTACGGCGCCGCGGCGGCTGCGGTACTCCTCATCGTGGCCGTCCTCTTCATGCCGAACCGCGTCACCGAACACCCGCGGACCTGAGCGACTCCGCGCTCAGGGCGTCTTGCCGACCAGGGCGACCACCAGGCCCGCCGTGGTGAGGACGCAGAAGGTGGCCGCGAAGGTTCGGCCGAGCTTGGTGAGCGTGGACTTGCTCGGGGTGCGGCCGCTCTTGCGGAGGATCAGCAGGCCGATGACGGTGAGCGCGAGAGTGGCGAAGATCGGCAGGATGCCGGCCGCCCAGCCGTAGCCGAGGAGTTTGGCGTCGGCGGCCGCGGTCCCGAAGCGGTGCTCGATGGTGCTGAGGCGTCTCGGCAGCAGGAACGCGCCGCTCGCGATCCAGACGACGAGGACGTAGGTCAGGGCCGGCCGGGCGCCGCGGGAGAGGCGTTCGCGGAGTACGACGGCGGTGGCCGCGACGACGAACGGGAGGCCGCCCCAGCACCAGCCGAGCAGGCGGAGCGGGAGTTCGCGGTGACCGACGGTCCGGCCGAGGGCGCCGACGACGTCCTCACCGATGAAGCCGCCGCCGATTCCGCAACCGACGGCGACGCCGAGGAAGAGCAGCGCGGAGCGGGAGACGACGGGCGACGGTTTGGCTGCGGACACGGGTCGGCACTCTGCCACGGCCGCGGTCTACGTTGCTCGTATGCGTGAGGTGGATTGTGTCGGGGCGCTGATCCGGGACGACCGGCAGCGGGTGTACGTCCAGCGGCGGAGCGCGACCCGGCGGTTGCTGCCGGGAATCTGGGACATCGTCGGCGGCCATGTCGAAGCCGGCGAGACGCCCGAACAGACGCTCGCCCGCGAGGTCGAGGAGGAGACGGGGTGGAAGGTCCGCGAGATCCTGGCCCCGATCGCCGACTGGGAGTGGGAGTACGAGGGCCGCGTCCGCCGTGAACTCGACTACCTGATCACCGTCGACGGCGATCTCACCCGGCCCTGGCTGGAGGAGGGCAAGCACGACGCGAACGCCTGGGTCGGGCCGGACGACCTGGAGCTGCTGATGGTCGGCCGGACCGACGGGGACCGCCGCCTCCGCGACATAGTGGCCGCCACGGTCCGGACCAGGCTCACCGAACGCCTCCGCCTCGAACCGGTCACCGGACCAGGCGAGGTCCACACCGGACATGCGGAGGACCTGGTCCGGGTTTTCGCGGACCCGTGGGTGGCGCAGTGGTACGGCGAACCGTGGTCAGCCGCCCAAGCCGTACGCCGTGCCGCAGCGATGCAGCGTGGTTGGGAAGAGGACGGCGCGAGCAAGTGGATGGCGTACGAGCGGGACGGTGGCTCCCTGGTCGGGCGCGGCGGGCTCTCGCGGATCCCGGCCGGCTCCTCGGTCGCCGACCGCATCGCGGATCTGCTCCGGACCGCGCCCACCGGTGGGGAGGCGGTTGCGGCCGAGTGGACCGCTGGGCGGGTCGAGGTCGGGTGGTCCTTGGTCACCGAGGCGCGCGGACGCGGGTTGGCGACCGAGATCGGGCGGGCCGGGCTGGCGTACGCCTTCGAGACGCTCGGGGTCGCGTCGGTGATCGCTTTCACCGAGCGGCACAACGCGGCCTCGCGGGCGGTGATGGAGCGGCTCGGCATGACCGAAGTCGGCGAGATCGCCGCCGAGGGCCTGGCCGAGGGGTCCGCGGAACTCCGCCCGGACGCGCCGTTCGCCGTCTACCTGGCGGACCAGAACCGGACCTGAGCGGTCCTGCGGAGGACCGGCGGCGGGTTGTCCACAAGTACGGGACTTATCCACAGGGCCCAGAAATGGCTCCGCTGTGTGACCACCCAGGCGCGGCGGTCACACAGCGGAGTCGACCACCGTGGCGGTGGCTCGTGGTGAGGTTCGCGAGCCACCGGTTCGCCCGGCCCGAGGTGTCGGCCAGGAGGTGGTGGGTTGGAACGGCTGGGCGGCGGCGAGACAGGGACTCAGCCGCCGGCCCAGCCGGGCTGTGGGCGGTGCGGTCCGGAGCTGAGGAGTGCTCCGGACCGCACCTGGGGTTTCGCCCAGGGCTGAGGATTGCCCCGGACCTTTCCAGACGCTGCTCCTGGACGTGAGGAGTCTCCAGGTGCAGCCGCCAGGGCCTTGAGGAGGGACCCAGGCGCGATCAGGTGTCCGCTGTCAGTCCTGCGGACCGAGGAGGTCGTTCGTGACCCGGAGACCGGCGAACCGGCGCCGCATGGCCTGCTCGTACCGCGCGGCCAACGGCGCTTCCGCGACGTACTGCGCGATCACGTGCTCGCCGAACCAGACCCGCACCCTGCGGCGCTGCTGCCTGGCCGTCATCTCCGCGACTGTCACTACTTGCTCACCCCGTAACTCTCAGGCCTTGCAACCAGTTGGACTTACTGGTTGTCATGGCAGTAATGGTGCACAAGCCGACCGTGACCGCTCTAGGACCTGGAGAGGACCTTTGCCGGACCTCTTCCGGACCTCTGGCGGACATCTGGAGGACTGCACCTTGTCGTGGGGCATGAGTCGAGACAACGTCTCTTTCTGACGTGAACGGGAGGAACGATGGCGAGTAGGTTCGCGCCAAAGACGGTCCTGGCGCACCTGATCCAGCGCCGGAACCAGACCTACTCCGAGATCGTCGCCGAGTTCGTCGAGCTGGGTGGAACCATCACCGAGCGGCACCTGCGGCGGCTCGCATCGGGCGAGCGCGCAGGCACCACTCCTCAGACCCGGCGCACCCTGCAACGCATGTTCGGCAAGCCGGTCGAGGAGCTCCTCGCGCCGTACGTCGCCGAACAGGCCGCCCAGGTGGTGCCGGCACCTGCCGCGAGTGGACGGATCACGACAGGTACTGAGATGGAGGTTCTCGACATGGCTGCCAGCCGAGCACGGGCGTTCGCCCTCGCGGCCCAGTCCGGTCTCGGAAGCGAGGCCATGGAACAGGTGTACGACGACGTCCGGCACGTCGCCACGGCCTACCCGCAGCGCCCGCTGCCGGAGATCCTCGGCCAGCTGGTCGAGACCCAGGATCTGGTCTTCGCCCTGCTGGAGAGCCGGCAACGCCCCGAGCACCTGCGGCAGCTGTACTTCCTCGGTGGTGTCACCGGTGGTCTGCTCAGCAAGGCGTCGCACGACCTCGGCAACCCGCACGCCGCGATGACGCAGGCGCGGACCGCGTTCCTGTGCGCCGACAACGCCGACCACAACGGCCTGCGCGCCTGGGTCCGCGGTCTGCAGTCCCTGGTCTCGTACTGGGCCGGCAACCCGCACGACTCGGTCCGGTACGCCCAGCTCGGCGCCGGGTACGCCGAGCAGGCGAACAGCACCACCAGCGTCTGGCTCCCGGTGAGCGAGGCGCGGGCGTGGGCCGCGCTGGGCAACTCCGACGCCACCCGGGCCGCCCTCGAGCGGGCCGAGGAGGCGTGGACCTCGGTGCGCTCCGACGAGCTCGACGAGATGGGTGGCCTGTGCACCTTCGGCCGCAACCGGCAGCTGTACTACGCGGCCGACGCGCTCGCCTGGTTGCCCGGCGAGGTGGACACCGCCGAGCGGTACTCCAGCCAGGCCGTCGACGCGTACACGGACCAGTCGCACCCCGAGTGGGCCTTCGGCGACGCCGCCGGCAGCCACGCCGCGATGGCGATCACCCGGATCGTCAGCGGTGAGCTGGACGGGGCCGCGGACGCGATCGCGCCGGTGCTGACGCTGCCGACCGAGCGCCGGATCAACGGCGTGGTGCACTCCGCCCGCCGGGTCCACCAGGCGCTGCGGCAGTCCGGCCGGGCCGAGGACGCCCGGGAACTGCAGGAGGAGATCGAGAGCTTCACCCGGACGCCGATGCAGACGTTCCCGCGGTGAGGCCGCTCACCGGTGACGGCACCAGGCTGCGCGAGGTCCGGTCCGAGGACCTCGACGCCTATCTGGCCGTCGTCGGTGACGACCGGGTCACCAGCTGGCTGTCCTTCGACAGCTACGACCCGGACCGGGCCCGGACCAGTCTGGCGAGCATCGTCGACCGGTCGGCCCAGGAGGACCGCCCCGACTATCTGCTCGCCGTCACCCGCCTTGACGACGACCGGATGATCGGGTTCGTCCGGCTCGGCCCGACCGGTGTCCAGGCCGCCCACCTCGGGTACGCGATCGCCTTCGACCACTGGGGCCACGGGTACGCGACCGACGCGGCGCGGACGCTGCTCCGGTTCGCCTTCGAGGAGCTCGGCCTGCACCGGGTCAGCGCCGCGATCGGCCCGGAGAACCAGGGGTCCGTCAAGGTCGCCGAGCGGCTCGGCTTCAGCTACGAGGGCCGGATCCGGGACCACGTCTTCACCAACGGCACCTGGCGCGACTCGCTGCTGTTCTCGATCCTCGTCACCGAGTGGACGACCGCCTGACACCACCGCCCGACCGGCCCCCGGGTGACCGGGCTGGTGCGACTGGGGAGACTGGTCGTATGGCCGCCTCCAGTGCGCAACCCACCGAAGGCCTGCTCGACCCGGTCCGGGACGGGCTCGCCAAGATGATCATGACCAAGGTCGCCGGCCCGGATCCGCGGGCCGAACGGCACCGGGTGCACAACACCCCGGGGCCACGCTGGTTCGCGCCCGACCGCCCGATCCGCCGGGTCCACGGCGACGCGTCGATGTTCACCGGCGGACTCCGCGCGCTCCTGCTCCAGTCGCTCCACCCGCTCGCGATGGCGGCCGTGTCCGCCCATTCCGGCTACCGCGGTGACCCGTGGGGCCGATTGCGCCGTACGAGCTACTTCCTCGCGATCACCACGTACGGCGCTGCCGCCGACGCGGAGGAGGCCGTTGCCCGGGTCCGTGGGGTCCACCAGCGCGTCCGCGGGACCAGCCCGGACGGTACGCCGTACCGCGCGGGTGACCCGCATCTGCTGAAGTGGGTGCACCTGGCCGAGGTGGACAGCTTCCTGGCCGCGCACCAGCAGTACGGGGCGGACCCACTCGACTCGGCCGAGCAGGACGCGTACGTCGAGGACACGGCGCTGGTGGCTCGCGCGTTGGGCGTCGTGGATCCACCGACGACGCTCGTGGACCTGCGGCAGATGCTGGACGCGTACAAGCCGGAGCTGCGCGGGACCACCGAGGCACGGCAGGCGGCGCGGTTCATCCTGGTCCACCCACCGGTCCCGTGGGCCGCGCGACCGGCGTACGGGGTGTTGACGGCGGCCGCGGTCCGGCTGCTGCCCTGGTGGACGCGTTGGCCGTTGCGGTTGCCGTACCTGCCGTTGGCGGAGGCCACCGTGGTCCGCGCGGCCGGGGACGGGCTGACTCGGACCATCCGGTGGGCGTTGACCTCGCCGACGCTGGGTCATATCGACATATCCACACCCTGACCGGGTCGGCGTGCACGTTTTTGCGCGAGCCTGCGCACCCGGCGCACGGGAATGCCCGGTTCGCCGGTAGTTTGCTGCCATGTCACCGCGCCCGAATCCCGCACTGCCGCTGGCGACGCCGGCCGGGGTCGAGGTGCTGACCAGGATCCTCACCCAGGGCCCGATCCCGCGCGTCGAGATCGCCCGCCGGGCCGGATTGTCGCAGGCCGCGGTGACGAAGGCGGTCGCACCGCTGATCGAGGCCGGGTTCGTCACCGATCAGCCGGTCACGGCGCGGTCCGGTGAAGTGGTGGAGGCGCAGCTGGGGATCGGCCGGCCGGTGAGCCCGCTGACCGTGATCCGGAACAGCGTCTCGGTGATCGGGCTGAAGGTGACACCGACCGCGCTGATCGGCGTGACCACGGACTTCAGCGCCGGCATCATCACGGCACGCCAGCAACCACTCCCGGATCACTCGGTCGAGACAGTGCTGCAGCGACTGACCGATCTCGCGAGCGAACTGATCGGCACACTGGGCGACGATTCAGGTCCGCTGATCGGCATCGGCGTCGCGGTCTCGGGGGATGTGGACGCGGAGCACGGCGTCGTCCGGGACTCGCCGTTCATGGGCTGGCGGGACGTCGGAGTGGGCGAGCTGCTGACCGAGAAGCTCGGCGTACCGGTCGTGGTGACGAACGACGTGCGCGCGCTGACGGTGTCGGAGCACTGGTTCGGCGTCGGGGTGAACGCGGACTCGTTCGCGGTGGTGACGATCGGGTCGGGCGTGGGCTGCGGGCTGTACATCAACGGCGAGGTGGTGTCCGGGGCGCACGGCGTCTCGGGCGAACTCGGCCATCTGCCGCTGGCGCCTGGTGAGTTGGTGTGTACGTGCGGCCGACGTGGATGCGTCGAAACGGTGGCGTCCTCGGACGCGATCCTCAACCGCACCCGGGAAACCACCGGCCGGCCCGACCTGGATCTGTCCGGCGCGATCGAGCTGGCGCACGGCGGCGACGAGAACGCCCGCGAAGCCTTCGACCGAGCCGGCGAGGTGATCGGGTCCGCCCTCGCCGCGATGGTGAATCTGGTCGGCCCGGAGCTGGTGGTCATCGCCGGCGAAGGCGTGGCCGACTACGACCTGTACGAACAAAGAATGCGAGAAGCCTTCGCAGCCCACGCCTTCGGGGCGGCCGGAGACTGCCGCCTCATGCTCCGCTCCCACACCTTCAACGATTGGGCCCGCGGCGCAGCAGCAACAGTCATCCGCTCGTACGTCCGCGGCGAACAACCATTTCAGAGATAAGAACCTTCGAGAACTGCCCCGCTGAGGTAAGCAGTAAGAGATTCTGCGACCTGTAGCCGGGGACGCGAGCAAGTGTCCTGTGTCAACGTGGGTGGTTGGTTTGGGGTGTGAGTAGGCGTTGGAGTGCGTGGTGGTGGGTGGGTTGGTAGGGGGTGTGTTGTTGCCAGCAGTGCCAGATGATGTGGAGCCAGGCGCGGGCGAGGATGCGGACGGCGTGGGGGTGGGTGTGTCCGCGGTTGCGGGCTTGGTGGTAGAGGTTGGCGGCCCAGGGGTTGGTTTTGCGGGAGTCGGCGGCGAAGTCGCAGATGGCGTCGCGGAGTTGTTTGTCGGCGGCGAAGCGGTAGTGGACGGTGCGTTGGGTGCCTGATTGGCGGGTGGTGGGAGCGACGCCGGCCAGGCAGGTCAGGGCTTGTGGGGTGGGGTAGCGGGCGCGGCAGTCGCCGAGTTCGCTGAGTAGGCGGGCGGCGCGGATGGTGCCGGAGCGGGGCAGGCTGGTGAAGATGTGCGCGTCGGTGTGGTGGGCGAGTTGGGTGGCGATCTGGTCGTTCAGGGTGGTGATCTGGGTGTTGAGACAGGTCAGGACGGCGACCAGGGCGTGGGTGATGTGGCGGTTGGCGGTGCTGGCGGGGCCGGTGGTGCCGCGGGGTGCGGTGGTTAGCCGGGTGTGCAGGACGGCGGGGCTGGTGCGGCCGCAGTAGCCGGTCGAGCGGAGCCAGGCGGCCAGCCGGGTCGGGGTGAGCCAGTCGGCGCGGTCTTGGCAGTCGAACCGGGTCAGGAACCGCAGGCTGATCGGGGCGTCGATCCGGTTGAACAGTCCGACCGCGCCGGGGAAGTTGATCAACAGGTGGGCGCGTAGCTGGTTGGCCACGGCCACGCGGTGTTCGACCAGGTCTTTGCGGGCCCGGCAGGTCTGGCGCAGGGTGATCGTGGCGGGGCTGTCAGGGGTGAGTGGCCGCAGCCGGGCCCGGTCGGTGCGCAGGGTGTCGGCCAGCACGAACGCGTCGAACCGGTCGTCTTTGTTCCCGGCCGATCCGTACCGGCCGCGCAGGTTCCTCAACTGGTTCGGGCTGATCACCACCACGGTGAGTCCGGCCTCGAGCAGTGCCGCCACGACCGGGCCGTCACCGCGTTCGATCGCTACCTCGGCCACGCCCAGTTTCTGCAGCCGCTCGACCAGCCGCCGCAGCTGCGGGCCGGTGTTGGGAACCGTCCAGCGCTCACACTCGACACCGCGGCCATCGACCACCGCGACCGCATGATCATCACGCGCCCAGTCCAGACCGGCGGTCACACCGTTGAGTGGTTCCTCGGACAGGGTGTTTCTGGCAGACTCCACGTCAGCCTCCTCGCTGCTAGTCCCAGTGGGGAGGCACCCCTTTTGGGTGCGGGGTCCAGGCCACGACTGCCGCATCGCTCACTGTCGGCGCTCCACGGCGCAAAGCCCTGTCGACGGTCGGCATGACCCAGAAACCGCCGAACCCCGCACAACTTGCTCCGGACATCCCCCAGCATCCAGCTCGCACGGCGATGATCCGACGGCCCCCAGGGGTGCATCGGTAACCATCCACGGCCACCAACACCACCAGGGTCCACCAGTGAGCTCGCAGCAGTTGTTTAGGCAAGCGTTGAGGTTTAGCGCGCCCGAACGTGGCGGGCGGATGCGAGACACCACAGGCCTGGGTGGCGGGTTGTGTGATGGGTGGCGGGCTGTAACACGTCATTCATCAAACAACCTGGGGGTCAGCTGGGCGTACGACTGCTTCTCGCTTGTGGTCGGGCGCGCGAGTGAGCTCGCAGCTATTAGGTTGGCGGTGCGCGGGTGGTTGATCGACCACCCGCGCGCCTCCGCTTGGCCTGCTGCCCCGACAACTGCTGCGAGCTAGCTCGCGTGCCCAGCCCGAGACTGCGAACCTTGTTGCCGCCGACATCGAGGACCAGCCGCGAAATCCAGTCCTTGGTTATTCCTGAATCCGACCCTCAGCTTCGGGCTGCGGCCAGGACTTTTCGCCAGACTTTTTTGTAGGAGTCCAGGCCGTCTGGGGCGAGGGGGCCTGCTGGGCCGGCGGTGATGCTTACTCTTTCGGGGATGGTGCCCCAGACCGGGATGTTCTCGGAGGCGTACTGCTGCATGGTTTCCTGGTACGCCCTGGTGTAGGTGCGGGCCGAGCAGATGACCAGGCCGACTGGGGTTTCGTCCGGGACCAGGTCGAGGACTGCTTTGACTCGCGGGGTTTCGACGCCGCCGACCCTGGTCGGGATCAGCACGATGCGGGCGCGTTCCAGGGCCTTGTTCAGCAGCCTTTCGTGCGACGGCGGCATGTCGACGACGCCGATGCCCTCGGGTGGGACCTTGTCCAGGGCTTTGGTGAGCAGCCGCTCGGTCGGTGCCTCGGCGATCTCGATCCGGTCCAGGTTGTCGTCGTCGGACGCCTCGATCCAGTCCGCCGCGCTGCCCTGCGGATCAGCGTCGATGAGGGTGGCTGTGCGGCGGTTGGAAGATGCCAGCGCGGCGAGGTACACCGACGTGGTTGTCTTGCCGACCCCGCCCTTCAGTGCAGCTGTCACGATGATCATGGGACCGACGCTACCGGGTTTCGGCCGATTTCCGGCGTGTCGTCGGCGTTGCCCGTGGCCCCCGTGATAGTTGCCGGGGGCCTCGAACACCGTCCTCGGGTCTAGGCGACCGGCTTCCGGATCGACTCCACCACCGAGGTCAGGCCCTGCCGGCCGTGTCCTTCGGCGTCCGCTCGGGCGAAGAGCGCGGCCAGCGCACCCGGCATCGTCGTGTCCAGACCGTTCTGCGCGAACGTGTCGGCCAGGTGCTCGGCGCCGACGGCCTGCATGTGCAGGTTGTTCTGCTCGCCCGGGTACTCGCCGCGCTCGAGCTCGGTGGTGATCAGGTTGAGGAAACCCATCGGGCCGTCCTCGGTGACCTCGGTCAGCATCGTCGCGACGTACCCGCGGAGGCTGCCGAGGTCGACGCCCGCTGTACCGATCAGCGCGGCGGAGTAGAAGTAGCTGGTGAGTGTCGTCCAGAAGATGTTCAGCATGGCCTGGTAGAAGAGCATCGCCAGGCCCGGGTCAGACCCGACGTACTCGACCCGGCCGAGCACCTCCAGCGTGGCGCTGTGCCGGTCGAGCGAGTCCCGCGGTCCGCTGTAGAACGAGTACGCGGTGGGCTGGCCGATACCGGGCGGCGGGACCATGATGCCGCCGGTGACGAGGGTGGCGCCGTGGTCCGTGGCCCAGGTGCTGGCCGCGCGGAGACGTTCAGGGCTGTCGGAGCTGAGGTTGACGAGGACCTTGCCGGTCAGGTCCGCGTCGGCGACGGAGTCGAACATGGCGTTGTAGTCGACCTGGCTGATCACGATCAGGCTGGACGCCGCGACCGCCTCGGCCGCGGTGGGTGCTTCGACGGCGCCGGCCGTGACCAGGCGGTCGGCGCGACCGGGAGTGCGGTTCCAGACGGTGGTGGGGTGGCCGGCGGCGAGCAGGACCTCCGCCATGGTCGAGCCCATGGCGCCGAGGCCGATGACGGTGACTGCTTCTCGGGTACTCATGGCTCGATGCTCGGCGAGCGCGCTACGGATTCCCTACGGGTGTCGTTCGGGCTGGCTACTGTTGCGGCGTGTACTTCGAGGTGCTCGGGCCGCTCGTCGTGCGGACCGACGCCGGCGAGCCCGTCGTCGTGCCCGACACCAAGGTCCGCACGTTGCTGCTCGACCTGCTCGTACACCGCGGGCGGCCGGTGCCCGCGGACCGGCTGATCGACGACCTCTGGGGCGCCAAGCCGCCCCGCAACGCGATCGGGACGTTGCAGGCGCGGGTCTCGCAGTTGCGGACCGCGTTCGAGCGGGCCGAGCCGGGTGCGCGGTCGCTGGTCCGTCACGGCGCCGGTGGGTACACGCTGGACGTCCCGGAGGACGTTGTCGACAGCAACGAATTCGAGCGGCTCCGCGGAAACGGCGAGCTCGCGGCCGCCCTCGGGCTGTGGCGGGGACCCGCGTACGCCGATGTGGTGGACGCCGAGTTCGCGAGGACGGCCCGGGATCGGCTGGAGGAGCTGCGGCTGACGACGCTCGAGGATCACCTGGAGCTCCGTCAGACCCAAGGGGACGAGGTCCTCGGCGAGGTGGTCGCGCTGGTCTCGGACCATCCGTTGCGCGAGCGCCTTCGCGGGATCCAGCTGCGCGCGCTCTATCGGGCCGGTCGCCAGGACGAGGCGCTGCGGGCCTTCGCCGAGCTGCGCGAGCTCCTCGCGGACGAGCTCGGCGCGGATCCCGGTCCGGAGCTGGCCGCGATCCACGAGGCGATCCTCCGGCACGATCCCGGTTTGTCGGCTCAGCCGCGTTCGACCGTGCCGATGCCCCTGGATCACCTCATCGGTCGCGACCAGGCAATGAAGGACGCCGCCCAATTCCTCAAGACCAACCGGCTGGTGACCCTGATCGGTCCGGGCGGCGTTGGCAAGACGCGGCTCGCGGTCGAGCTAGCGACCAAGGCGACGGCGTACTGGGTCGAGCTGGCCGGTGTCGGGGCGGCTGACGTGGTGGGCGCTGTCGCTGCGGTGGTCGGGGTACGGGACGACAGCTCGGACCTGCCGGCCCGGGTCGGGCAGGCGTTGCGATCGCGACCCGGTTTGGTTGTCCTCGACAACTGTGAGCACCTGCTCGATGCGGCGGCCGACACCGTACGCCAACTGCTGGCCGAGGTCCCGGAGATGCGGGTGCTGGCCACGAGCCGGGAGGCGCTCGGGCTCGTGGGCGAGCGGCTGTTCGAGGTTGTCCCACTCGACGACGACTCGGCGGCCGAGTTGTTCACCGCTCGCGCGATCGCGGCCGCCGGGGTCGTGGACGACGCCGAGGCGGTCACCGCGATCTGCCGGCAGCTCGACGGGATCCCGCTCGCGCTCGAGCTGGCCGCGACCCGGGTCCGCGGACTCGGGCTGGCGAATCTCGCCGCCGGGCTCGACGACCGGTTCCGCCTGCTCGCCGGCGGTCGGGGCGTACCGGAGCGGCAGCGGACCCTGCGGGCGACGCTCGACTGGAGCTGGGAGTTGCTCGGTGCGGACGAGCGGACGATGTTGCGCCGGCTCGCGGTCCACGCCGACGGCTTCACCCTCGAGGCGGCCGCGGAGGTCGGGGACCAGCCGGCCGAGTTGGTAGGGCGACTTGTCGACAGGTCGCTCGTGGTCCCCACCGGCGACCGGTACCGCCTGCTCGAGTCCGTCGTCGCGTACGGCCAGGAGCGTCTCGCCGAAGCCGGTGAGACCGCCCGGACCAGGACCAGGCACGCGGCGTACTACGCGGCCCTCGCCGAACGCGCCGAGCCCCAACTTCGCGGCGACAACCAGTGCACCTGGCTCGAACGCCTCGACCAGGAGAGCGCCAACCTCCGCCTCGCCCTGCAGTACGCCTCACCACAGCAAGCCCTCCGCCTGGTGAACGCGGCCGCCTGGTACTGGTACCTCCGCGGCCGTCTCGGCGAGGGCCGCCGCGCCCTCGCGACCGCGTTGGAGCGGAACCCGGATCCCAGCCCAGCCCGGGCCGCCGCGATGGTCTGGCAGGTCGGCTTCACCGCCACGGCCGCCGACGGCAGCAACCTCACCGAGGCCAGCGAGAGCGCGCTCAGCTCGTACGACGAGTTCGACGAGCCGATCGGCCAGGCACGAGCACTGTGGTTCCTCACCGCGACGCAATGGGCGTACGGCGATCCGGAGCTGCTGATGCGGCGGATCGACCAGGCGATCGCGACGTTCACCCGGGCGGGCGACAAGTGGGGGCTCGCGGCAACGTTGAGTACCCGGGCCCAGCTCGCGATCACGCACGCGGATCTCCCGGCGATGCGGCGGGACGGTGAGGAGAGCCTGCGACTGTTCGGCGAGATCGGTGACGGCTGGGGACGCCTGCAGGCCGGGTACGCGTTGATCGTCGCGGCCGAGATCACCGGCGACTACCCGAAGGCCACCGGGTACCTGCAGGAGTCGCTGCGCTTGGCGGAGTCGCTGGGACTGTGGACCGAGGTCTCGTTCCGTACCTCGGGTCTCGGCCGGATCGCGTTGCTCACCGGGGACTACGCGCGCGCCGACGAGTTGCACGAGGCGGCTCGGCGGATCGCGATCGAGCACTCGAACAAGTCCGCCGAGGAGTACGCCGAGGTCGGGCTCGGGCTGGCCGCACGACGCCAGGGCCGGCTGGACGAGGCCGAGGAACGGCTGGGGAAGTGGCTGACCTGGCTGACCCAGGTCGGCGGGATCGCGGGAGTCGCCTTCGTCACGGCCCAGCTCGGCTTCATCGCCGAACAACGCGGCGACCACGAACGGGCGGCCGAGCTCCACGAACGCGGCCACCAGGCGGCGCGGGAGCTCGGCGACGAACGCGCGATCGCGCTCGCCCTGGAGGGCCTGGCCGGGGCGAAGGCGGCCGCGGCCCTGTCCCGACCGGACGACGCCTCAGCCGCGGTGTTCACCGAGGCCGAAACCCTGCTGGCCGAGGCCGAGGCTCTGTTGGCCGAGGCGGAAGCGCTCCGGCGGGCGGTCGGTCTCCCGTTGCCGCCCGCGGAGCGGTTCGACGTCGATCGGATCGCCGGGGTTATTTCCCGAGCCAGGCGTCGACCTTCGCCCGGTTGTCGTTGACCCACTTCTCGGCCGCGGCGTCCGGGCTCAGCTTGTCCTCGGCGATGTACTTCGCCACCTGGTTCTGGTCGTCGTTGGTCCAGCTGAAGTTCTTCACCAGCTCGTACGCCGGGCTGCCGGAGTCGGCGAACTTCTTCGCGACGATCTTGTCCAGGTCGTACGCCGGGTAGTCGCAGGCCACCTTCGCCGGGTCCGCGTCGCAGCCCTTGGTGTACGCGGGCAGGTCGACCTTGACCAGCTTGAGCTCGTTGAAGAACCACTGCGGCTCGTAGAAGTAGCCGATCACCGGCTTCTTGTTCTTCTCCGCGTCCCGGAACGCCTGGATCAGCGCGGTCTCGCTGCCGGCGTAGACGACCTTGTAGTCCAGCTTGAGGTTCTTCACCAGCGCCTCGTCGTTGGTGACGAAGGACGGGTCGCCGTCGAGCAGCTGGCCCTTGCCGCCGGACTCGGTGGTCTTGAACAGCGCGGCGAACTTGTTCAGGTTCTTCCAGTCCTTCAGTTCCGGGCGCTCGGCGGCCAGCCACGGCGGCAGGTACCAGCCGATCACGCCCTTGTTGCCGGACGGCCCGACGACGACGGCGACCTTCTGCTCGTCGACGTACTTCTTCTTCAGGTCCTCGTGGCCCCAGTTCTCCAGCACCGCGTCGACCTCACCGGTGCCGAAGCCCTGCCAGGAGATCTCCTCCTTGAGATTCTTCTTCACCACCTTGCAGCCGAGTTCCTTGGTCGCCACGTACGCGACGACGGCGGCGTTCGCCTCGTAGCCGACCCACGGGCTGACGGCGAGGTTGAAGCTGCCGCACTCCTTGCCACCACCGGCCTCGGGCTGCTCGGCGTCGCCGACCTTCGCACCACCACACGCGGCCAGGCTGAGTGCCAGCGCCGTCAGTACCCCGACGGAGCGGAGCTTCTTGGTCACCACTTGTCTCCTCCGACTGTTCCTCTGAACTTCCGCGGCCGGGCTGCGGCCTGCGTGATGCGGTCGAGCATGACGCCGAGCAGGACGATGGCCAGGCCGGCCGCGAGTCCCTTGCCGTACAGCTCGCTCTGCGCGAAGCCGGCGGCCACGTCGTACCCGAGGGCGCCGGCGCCGACCAGGCCGCCGACGACGACCATCGACAGCACGTAGATGAGGCCCTGGTTGACCGCCAGCGTGATCGCCCGGCGGGCCACCGGCAGCTGGACCTTGCTGATCACCTGCCAGCTGCTGGAGCCGACCGAGTTCGCCGCCTCGACCGTCGCGACCGGGACCGCGCGGATCCCGTCGGCCACGATCTTGGTGGTCACCGGGACCGCGAACACGACGGCCGCCGCGATCGCGGTGAACCGGCTGGTGCCGAACAACGCGAGGAACGGCACCAGGTACACGAACGGCGGCATCGTCTGTCCCGCGTCCAGGACCGGCCGGATCCAGCTGTCGATCCGCTGGTTCCGCCCCGCCCACACACCGAGAACGAGGCCCACGGCAACCACAACCACGGTCGCCAGCAGCGTCGACGCGAGCGTCACCATCGCGTCGTGCCAGACCCCGGTCCCGACCAGCAGGCCGAGGCACGCCGCCGCCGGAACCGCGGCCCGCCAACCGCCGAGCACCAACGCGAGCAGCACGACCACGACCGACACGAGCCACCACGGCGAATCGGTGAGCAGTGTCTGGAGCGGATTGAGTACGCCGGTGGTGACCGCGTCGCGGACGCCGTAGGTGAAGCCGCCGAAGACGTCCTGGACCCAGGTGGTCACGTCGGTCGCGACGACCGCGATCCGGGAGCCGACGTCCGCCGTGGCCGGGAACTCGGCCGCCCACACGTACGTCCGGGAGAACCAGATCGCCACCAGTACGCCGGCCGCGCCCGCGCCGAGCAGGGCCTTGCGCCGGATGCTCGCGGTTCGCCAGGGCCGGTCGCCCGCGGCGGTGGTCACCCGGTCGAGCACGATCGCGAGCACGACGATCGCGAGTCCCGCGTTGAACGCGACCCCGACGTCGAGCGTCTGCAGCGCCTTCAGCACCGTCTGGCCGAGACCGGGCGCGTCGATCAGCGCGGCCACCGTGACCATCGACAACGCGGCCATGATCGTCTGGTTGATCCCGACCACGACCGTGCTGCGGGACAGCGGCAGCTGCACCTTCGTCAGGGTCTGGCCGCGGGTGGAGCCGAGCGACCGGGCCGCCTCGACGCTCTCGGTCGGCACCGAGCGCAGCGCGTGCGCGGTCAGCCGGACGACGGGCGGCGCCGCGTAGATCACGGTCGCGATCGTCGCCGCGGCCGGGCCGATCGCGAAGAACAGCGTCAGCGGCGCGAGGTATACGAAGGTCGGCAGCGTCTGCATCAGGTCGAGCACGAGCTTGGTGACCCGGAACATCCGGTGCGACAACCCGGCCCAGATCCCGAGCGGGATCCCGACCAGCAGCGCGAGCAGCACCGCGGCGAGGGTCAGGGCGAGCGTGTCCATACTCTGCTGCCACAGCCCCTGCAGGCCGACGAACGTGAGCCCCGCGGCGGTCAGTACCGCGACCTTCCAGTTGCCGAACGCCCATGCCAGATACGCCGAGACCGCGACCACGCCGAGCCAGCCGATCACCGGCACGGGCCGCCCGTACGACGGCTGGGCGATCACGTCCTGCAGCAGCACCACGAACTGGCCGACGGCGACCCGGATCGTGTCGAAGACGACGTTCCCGGAGCCGAGGACGTCGGCCTGTTCGGTCAGCCAACGGTGCAGCCGGGTGGTCTCCTGGCCGCCGAGGACGAGGGTGTCGATCCCGCGGAGCAGGAAGAACGCGGCGAGCCAGCCGACCAGCAGGATCCCGACGAGGACCGCACGCCGCGGCCGCCGGACCTCGAGCTCGACGGACCCGGTGATCGCCGCCATCAGGCGGGGTCTCGCCGGTCCGGACCGCGGACCGGGTCCACCGGACGGCCGGCTTCACCCTGAGTTCCGAGCCGCGCGTCGACCGGCGCAGTGACTCCGGCATCGACCCGGGCGCCGGCCGGCAGGTCGAGGCGGCGGCCGGACTCGGGTGCCTTGTCGGCGACGACGGCGAGGATCTCTTCGTCGCCGACCACGCCGAGCAGTTGCCCGTCGGCGACCACCTTGACCGGGCGGTCCGCCTCCAGCACCAGCCGGGTCGCCTCGCGGACCAGCACGTCGGGACCGAGCTCCGGCCCGTCGAGCTGCTCGTCCGGGCGCGGCTGCCGCACGATCCAGCGCAGCGTCAGCACGTCGGCGCGCGGGACGTCCCGGACGAACTCGCGGACGTAGTCGTCGGCCGGTGCGCCGACCAGCTCGTCGCCGGTCCCGAGCTGGACGGGGGCGCCGTCGCGCAGCAGCAGGATCCGGTCGCCCAGCTTGAGCGCCTCGGACAGGTCGTGGGTGATGAACACCATGGTCTTGCCGACCTCGCGGTGCAGCCGGACCACCTCGGTCTGCATCTCCCGCCGGATCAGCGGGTCGAGCGCGGAGAACGGCTCGTCGAAGAGCAGCACGTCCGGGTCGTTCGCCAGCGCGCGGGCCAGGCCGACGCGCTGCTGCATGCCGCCGGACAGCTGCTCGGGGTAGAAGTTCTCGTGTCCGCGCAGGCCGACCAGGTCGATCACCTCGTGCGCGCGGCGCCGGCGGTCCGGCTTGCTCTCGCCGCGGATCTCCAGGCCGTACGAGACGTTGTCGATCACCTTGCGGTGCGGCAGCAGGCCGAAGTGCTGGAAGACCATCGAGAACTTGCTCCGCCGCAGCGTCCGCAGCCGCTTCTCGTCGGCGGCCCGCAGGTCCTCGCCCTCGAACACGATCCGGCCCGCGGTCGGCTCGATCAGTCGGGTCAAGCAGCGGACCAGGGTCGATTTGCCGGAGCCGGACAGCCCCATCACGACGAAGACCTCACCGGGTGCGACGTCGAAGCTCAGGTCCCGGACGGCCGCGGTACAGCCGGTCCGCCGGTACAGCTCGGCGCGGCTCAGGCCGGCCAGCTCGGGGCGGTGCGGAACCCGGCCCGCCTTCGGCCCGAAGACCTTCCACAGACCTTCGATCGACAGCAGCGCGTCGGCGCCGGCCTCGGGAGACTCGAGCTGAGCGGTCACAGTGTTCACCCTCGCGTCCCGGGGTCGTCGTGAACCGCGACTGTACCGAAACCATGGTTCCCCGGTCGGCCCCCGGGTGTCTTCGGAGTCAACCAGTCCCGGGTCAGGGCTGGTACGGCGGCGCCTCGCCCCAGCCCCAGCGCGGTACCGGTGCCTCCGGCGGCGGGGTCACCCCGGGCTGCGAGTTCGCCAGCGCGATCCGGGTCCCCCACTCGACGTACGCGACGAAGGCGGACCGGAACTCGGGATCGTCGGGCAGCCCGGCCGGGTCGGCGCTGGCCGCGATCAGGGCGGCCCAGCGAGCGCGCTGCTCCTCGGTGAGGCCGAGGTTCAGGTGGTGGGAGAGCATCGCCGGGTACCCGCCGAGCTCTTCGGTGTACCGCTTCGGGCCGCCGAACACCTCACCGAGCCAGATCGTCACGTGCTCACGGTGCTGCGGGCTCATGTGCGCGAACACGGGCGCGAGCAGCGGATCCTCGAGGACCCGGTCGTAGAACTCCTCGGTCAGCCGCCGGAACGCCTGCGCCCCGCCGGCCCACTCGTACACGGTCGGTGTGCTCACCTTGATCCCCTCCTGAAGCCCGCGAGGTAATCATGTAATCAGGCGGCCGGTTCGAGCAAGGCCCCCGCGATCTCCACCTGGACCGGCTCGATCCTCGTCTCGCCGGCTTCGACGTCCCAGAGAACGTTCTGCAGGATCCGGCCGAGCGTCCAGCTGATCGTGCGGTCCCGTTCCAGCCCGACGATCTCGGTCATCAGGTCGAACCGCCGCCGGATCGCCCGCGGCAGGTCGCCGCTCGCGACCAGGTCGTCCCACCGGTTCTTCAGCGCCGCGAACACCTCGAACCCCGGGTCCCCGGCCAACGGCTTCGGGTCGATCACCAGCCACGGCGCCCGGTCGGCGGCGAGCACGTTGTCGTAGTGCAGGTCCCAGTGCAGCAGCCGATCACCCGGTTCGGTCGCCACCTCGGCCAGCGCGGCCGCGCATCGGTGGGCGAGCTCGCGATCGACCGGATCCGCCAGCTTCGGGATCAGCGTGGGTGCGTCCGCGAGCATCTCGGCCGCGACGTCCCCGAGTCGGCGGACGACGGCCGGAGCCGGTACCGCGGTCAGCCGGGCGAGCAACTCGGCCAGGATCCGGGTCGCCTCCTCGTGGTCCGGGACGTCGCTGAGGGTCCGCAGGTGGAGTCGCTCGATCAGCAGGGTGGCCGTCGACCGGTCGTCCTTGAGTACGCGCACCACGTCGTCCGGGTTCCAGGTCCGCAGGGCGAGCGCCTCCTCGGCGTTCTCCTCGTTGAACGGCTGGAGTTTGAGGACCGCGGAGGTCCCGTCGATCTGGCGGACCGGCAGGACGAGCGAGCCGGCGCCGTGCATGGACGGCCCGTCGAGGGTGAGCTCCCAGCGGTCCAGGTACTCGGTCGCCTGCTCGGGTAGAGCCTCGAGCCAGGCCCGCGTGGTCTCGTCGCCGCCGTAGCTGTCCCGCAACGTGGGCGGAATCACGAAGGAGTTCATCGGTCAGCACAGTAGGGGTTCGGGCCCGTGGTGTGCTTGGGTTTTCGCGTGATCAATGCGGAGATGGCGCGCCGGCATCGGCAGGTCCAGCTGGTCGTGGGACTCGTGTACGTCGGGCTGCCGCTGGCGTTCCTCGGCCTGGTGCTGTGGATGGCGTCGACGGCCGGCTCGGCGGCGTGGCTGGGCGCGGTGATCCCGGTGGCGATGCTGGCCGCCGGGCTCGTGCTGCGGAGGCGGCATCGGTACCAGCCGCAGCTCTGGGGCGTGGTGGGCGCGTTGTTCGGCGCGATCGCCGGGTTGGTGCTGACGCTGTTCCCGGTCGCCCTTGGCGTGTACTGGCTCGCGTTCCTCTTCCTGCCGGGGATGTGGCTCGGCATGGTCATCGGCGTCGCGCTCGCCCGGTACGCCGAGCGCGTGCTGCTGGTCCCGCTGGAGCCAGGGCTCGCGGACACGCCGTACGAGCTGGGCTTCCGGTTGCGGGGCGTGCGGCTGACCACCTTGACGCTGGGGAAGTCCACCGTGTCGATCAAGGGGCAGCCGGTCCTGCGGGCGGCGCGGAGCGGGCTCACCTCCGACGACCTCGGCCGGACGTATCCGCTGAGCAAGGTGACCGGGGTCTTCGAGGTGGAGCTGAGCGGGGCCGAGCGGCTGAAGTTCCCGATTTCGTTGCCCTACGCACCGATCGGTACCGCCGGACCGGCCGTCATCCTGCAGGCGTCCGGCCAGGACTGGGTGCTCCCGACGGACCAGGCGGCGACGTTGGCGGAGATGCTGAACCGTCGGATCGCCGCCGGCACGACCTAGTCGCGCGAGTCGGTCCAGCTCATCGCCAGGGCGAAGCCGAGGTCGTCGTACCGGGCGCCGGGAAACACCTCGTCGTGGACCTGCCGGAACTGGTCCCGGGTCAGGTACACGTCGCTGGCAAGGTGGTCGAGCGTTCGCCGCCGCGCCGGAAACGGTTCAGCCGGCGTTGCGGAGATCGGCGGCCGGGTGCATCGCCGGGCGTGCGGACGGATCGCTGGTCGGCTCGGTGGTCGGGCCGCTGAAGAGCTGGCGGATTCGTGCCTCCGCGATCGCCTCGGCGCCGACGACCGCGACCCGCGGGAGGCCGGACCGCTCGGTGTCGCGGACCTTGCGGCGCATCCGGCGGCCGCGCAGGGTGAGCAGCCGCCACCGGTTCACCAGGCCGCGCTGGATCAGCGAGGCGCGCAGTTCCGTCATCGCCGGGGTGCGGACGATCGCGTCGACCACCGCGTCCAGGTCGAGCCCGGTCGCGGGGACGGCGTCGAGCACGGCGCGCTCCAGCTCGTTCGAAGCGGTCGGGCTGAGCACCGTGACCCGGCGGGCCGGGCTGATCGCGATCGCCCGGTGCTGGATCAACGTCAGCAGCGTGGTCAGCGCCGCCCGGCGGGGTCCGCCGCACAAGTAGGCGAGCTGGCTGAGGTCGAGCGGATTCTCCGTGAGCATTCCGAACACCTCCTCGACTCCGGCGGTCCGACGCCGCCGGTTCCTGCCCCTTACGACGGAGCTCCACCGCTTCCGGTTGCGTACTGCGACGAACCTTACAGACAGCGACGAATTCGGATCAGGACGTGGCGGACTCGCGTTCCTTGCGGGCGGTCTCGGCCTTCTCGGCCTGCCAGCCGTCCTCGTTCTTGCCGAGCCGCCAGTAGCCGGACAGCGAGACCCGGTCGCGCGCCAGGCCGCGGTCGGCGAACAGGTTGCGCCGGATCTTGTACACGAACCCGGCCTCACCATGGACGAACACGTGCACGTCCCCCGGTGGGAACTCCAGCGACGTCACCGCCTCGACCAGCCGCTCGCCTCGCTCCACGCCCGCACCGGCCCGGTGGTACCAGGTCAGGTCGACCTCGCCGAAGCCACCGAACTTCTGCTCCTCCGACTCGTCCTCGACCTCGAGGAACACCTTCGCCTTCGCCCCGGCCGGCAACGCCTCGATCGCGGAACCGATCGCTGGCACCGCGCTCTCGTCCCCCACCAGCAGGTGCCAGCCGGCCTCGGCGTCCGGCGCGTACGCCCCGCCCGGCCCGTTGAACCACAGCTTGTCGCCCGGCTGCGCGCTCGCGGCCCACGGCCCGGCGATCCCCTCGTCCCCGTGGTGGACGAAGTCGATCGCCAACTCCTGCGCGGCCTCGTCCCACGACCGGACCGTGTACGTCCGCATCGTCGGCCACTGCTCGGCCGGGAACTCCTCGCGGACGACGCCCATGTCCAGGGGATCCGGGTACTCGACGCCGGGCTTCGGGAACAGCAGCTTCACGTACCGGTCGGTCATCCCGTTGTCGGTGAAGTCGGCACAGCTGAGCACGACCCGGATCATGTGCGGCGTGACCCGCTCGGTCCGGCGCACGACGGCCAGCTTGGCGCGACGGTTACGGGGTGCGGGTGCTGGTCTGCTGCTCACGCGACCACGGTCCTCTCGGCAGGGCGGAAACTTAGGCTCACCTAACTCACCATAACCGACCCGGGAAAAGCGCCGGCCGGGCGTCGGCGGTCACGGAGTGTTCACCTGGTCGTTGCCTTCAGCCCGCTTCACCGACGAGGCCGCGGGTGATCGTGGTGCGATGACCTCGGTGTTCGGGACCGCGCGGCGACCGGCGTACACGGTGACCAGGACGGACGAGCAGGGCCGGCCGATCTCGCTGGACCTGCGTGCGCCGGGCGGCAATTCGGTGCTGTTCACCGGTGGACCGGGGATGGGCAAGACGCTGGAGCTCGACCGGGCCCAGCAGCTCGCCCAGGAGAACGGCTGGACCTGTGTCCGCGTGAAGGCGGCGCCGCGGGAGCCGCTGGAGGACCGCTTCGTCCGGGCGATGAACGAGGACCTGGGCGATCTCCGGAAGCGGTTCGGGCACCGGGCCGCCCGGCAGCTGAAGAAGATGCTGAAGGAACTGATCCCGCGCAACCGCAACCGGCAGAACGGCGCCGAGGTCCGCGTCAGCCCCTTCGTCGTGCCGGCCATCCAGTTCGTCGGCAAGACCCAGTGGGACGCCGGACCAGGGGGCTCCGTCGGCACCTCGATCAACCAGCTCGCCGACCGGCTGGGCGACCTGGCCGCCCAGAAGAACCAGCCGGTGATGCTGATGATCGACGACCTCGACGTCGCCAGCGACCGCGACCTGGCCGCGGTGACCGAACTCTCCGAGCACCTCGAACGCACCGGCAGGCCGATCTACCTGATCGGCGCCGGCGGCGAGATGACGATGAGCCGGCTGATGAGAGCCTCCGGCGGGGTGTCCGGCATCGCGACCGAAGCGGCCCGGCGCTTCGACATCCGCGAGTGCAAACCACTGACCGCCGACGAGCTCGCCCCGGCAGTCGTCGAACCACTCCGGCAGGCCGGCATCCAGTACGAGCAGGAAGCAGTGACGAACCTCGTCAACGCAGCCGGGGGCAGCCCCAGCCGGCTCCGCGACCTGGCGGACAGCGCAGTACAGCTCGCCCAGCAGCCGGACGGCCTCACCACCGAGGTGGCGAAGACGGCGACCGCGCGGGTGTACGCCCAGTCGCGGGTCGTGTACCAGGCAGAGTGGAACAACTGCTCCCCCGCGGAGAAGGACCTCCTGGCGAAGGTTTCGCTGCGCGGCTCCCGTGGGGTGTCGATGCAGGGCGAGATGCGCAAGGCCGGCGAGGACAGGTGGCAAACGGTCGACGCCGCTCGCGCACAGCTCGTCGCGCGAGGGTTGCTCCGGGAGAGCCCGAACGGGGATCGCGTGACCGTGTCCGATCCCGGTATGCGCGACTGGGTCGAGACCCGCATCGGGGTTTCGGCCGCGCAAACGGGAATCGCAGCAGCCGGATCGCAGGCGCCGGTATTGGAGCAGCCCCGAGGACGTCACGCGGAGACGGGCAAGACCTCGCCTCGCACCGTCGGGAACACGACGTTCACGGTCAATCGCTGACAGCAGCCGGAGTCATCGGTACTCAGCATCGCGGCCGGCACCAGCATGGTCGGGCCGCGAAGGCCCTGCTCAGGAACGCGCGCTCTCGTAGAAGCTCGACTGGGGCCGAGCTCCAGATTTCGAAATACGATCAACGTATAGTACTATACGAGATGTGGCTACTAGGCCGTCAGCGTTGATGCCGATCTTCCGCTCGGAGGCCCAGGCGAGGATCCTCGCCTGGCTGTTCCTCGTGCCGGACCGCGAACAGCCCATCGCGACGCTGGCGCCGGTCGCTGGTGTTGCGCAGCCCAACACACTGCGTGAGGTGAACCGGCTCGTAGAGGGAGGACTGCTGCGCGAGCGGCGGGCCGGGAACACCCGGCTGGTCGCCGCCAATACTGACAGCCCCTACTACGAGCCCTTGATGCAGATTCTCGGCCGGGCCTACGGACCGGCCGTCGTGGTACCGCGAACACTGACGGACATCCGCGGCATTGAGCGAGCCGTGATCATCGGCTCCTGGGCAAGGCGCTACCAGGGTGAGGCCGGACCTCCCCCGAACGACGTGGACGTGATCGTGGTTGGCTCCCCCTCGCCGCGCGAACTGCGCCGGGCCAACGCGCGGCTGGAGGAACAACTCGGCGTACCGGTCCAGCTGACCGTCGTCAGCCCGGAGGACTGGGCCGGGCAATCCACCGGTTTTCTCCGGAACGTGCACAGCAGCCCTCACCTGACCGTCCTTGACAACAGCGGAGCCGAAAAGTGAACGCAGCAGCCCAGGCGACGATCGCGAGCCTGATCAGTGCAGGTGAGATCGAGCGCGTCTTGGCCGACCAGGAGGTTGTCGCAAACCTCCTGCGGCAGGCGGGCAACCACCTGCGTACAGCAGCCGCAGGTGCCGACGCCGACGATCCCGAAGGCGCGTTCCAACTGGCCTACGACGCATGCCGCAAGACCTGCCTCGCGCTGGTGATGGCCACCGGTCTTCGGCCGAAAGGCCAGTCCGCCCACGTTGCGACTTTCGCGGCCGCGGGAGCGATCGCGGCCACCTTCGGTGGCCGTCAGATCGTCACCGACGCAGGCCAGCTGCGCTACGTTCGCCACGGTGCCGAGTATCGGGCCGAAACCGTCAGTGCTGCCGACGTCGCCGATGCCCTCGCGATCGGGGACGAGCTGATCCAGGCGCTCGAACCCGCCATCGATCGGATACTCCACGCCTCACCGTGAGTCGCTGCGCCGACGCAGCGCACGCCCGGCCGGCCGGCGACAGAGGTACGGCACAACTTTGCAGGTCGTACTGACCGATCACCAGTACTGGAACAGCCGCCAGGCTCAGCAGCAGTCGGCGTCGCCGGGTCGAGCAGCAGCCTTTGCCCTGCCAGGCCTGGACGCCTTCGCGGGCGGCGACGACCGCGATGATCAGAGCCGCGACGGGGTCGATCCAGAACCAGCCGAGCGTCGCGTTCAGCAGCAGACCGAGCAGGAGTACCGCCGAGAGGTAGGTACAGAGCGGAGTTTGCGTGCCATCGGCAACGACCGCGTTCGAGTTGAGCGCCCGCCCGGTCCGCCGTTGGGCTGTTGAGAGCACCGGCATGATCAGAAGCGAGGCGATCGTGAGCCCGATCCCGACCCGCGAACCGTCCGGGGCGTCCTGGGTGATGAGAGCGCGCGTGGACTCGACGGCGATGTAGGCGGCCAGGGCCAAGAAGGAGATCGCGATGGCCCGAAGCGCCTGCCGCTCGCGCGATTCCGGAACCGGGTGGCGGAACTGCCAGAGAATGATCAGCCCACTGGCGACCTCGACGACCGAGTCGAGCCCGAACCCGACCAGCGCGATCGAACCGGAGACGGCGACGACGAAGGAGCCGCGCGACACCGTCGCCGGGTCCGCCGACCACCTCGCATTACGAGAGCACGGCGACGGAGGAGTCGCGGGTGGGCTTCTCCGTTGCCGTGCCGACCGGCCTCACGGCCAGATGGACGTGACCCATTCGGGGTGGTCGATGAAGGGGTTCCGGTTGTGCTGCCAGTTGTCGTAGATGACCTGGTTGCGGCGCTTCTCGAAGGCGTCCGGCGGGTCGGCGGCGCTCCAGGCTTTCAGGACGGAGATCTTGCCCATGTACGGCGCGGAGCCGTTGTTCACCGAGTCGTTCGGCTCGAGGTTCGGCCAGCCGTCGCCGCCTTCGTATCGGACCGCCATGTACAGGATCATCCGAGCCACGTCACCGCGTACCGCGGCCCGCGGGGCGAACGAGTCGCCGTCGACCGTGCAGCCCGAGCACTCGGAGACCGCGGATCCACCGTTGTCGAAGTCGAGGTTCCCGCGAGCCGAGTTGACCGACACGTCTTCGGGGCGGAGGTGGTGGACGTCGGTACCAGGGCCGGTCGCGGTGCCGAAATCGCCGTGGGACTTGGCCCAGACGTGTTCGCGGTTCCAGTCGTTGGCGCCGCCGCCGTTGGTCGACTTGCTCTGCGAGCGGCCCGAGTAGAGCAGGATCACGTTGTTCGCGTTCGCGGGGTCCTGGTCGGTGTCCTTGAGCGCGTCCCACACCTGGTCGTACGAGAGCTTGGTCTGGTTCGAGATGATCGAGTGCAGCGCGGACTTCAACGCCGGCCCGGTCTTGCCGATCGCGCTCGCGTAGTAGTCGCCGGGATCCGGGCCGGGATCCGTCCCACCTCCGGTCCCACCGCTGAACGCCGTCCCGTCCTTCAGCCCGGCGTGCGAGAAGTACGCCGCCAGGGTGCCGGTGACGGTGAGCTTCTTGCCCATCAACCCCGGGTTCGACTTGAGCCCGTACTGCGCGCGGAAGGCGCTCGGGATCTGGACGTACAGCATGCTTCCCGTACTCGTCTGGCTCGCGCTGTCGGCGAGGGCCAGGGCGTAGTCGTTCGGGAAGGAGCTGCGGACGACGGTGGAGGTCGCGGTCGGCTGTCCGACCACGTACCCCTCGACCGTGCCGACGGAGCCGTCCTGTCGTTGCAGGGCGGACGCGACGGTGAGATTGGCCGTGGTCGCGGCGGGCGCGGGGGTGATCCCGACGCCGAGCAGTGCCAGCAGGACACCAAGGACCAGGACGGGGCGGAACGTACGACGATCGGGGCGGAAAGCTCTCACGGCGGATCTCCCACGGGGCGGTGGAATCACGGACAGTGTGGAACGCTTCGCCGGTCAGTCTGCCCGATTGGACCGGTCCGGAACACCCGGCAACGGAAATGTTGTCCGACGATCCGGCGAAGTCCGAGTGGCAACATGCGGTCTCGACACGCGGACCGCACCCTTGGTCAGTCAGACTTCAGCTTCAGCACCTTGCCCGAAAAACTGCTGGGGAAGTGGGAGCGAATGCGTTTCAAGGGGAGATCGCTGTCGTTGGCGGTCGCCGCGGTGTCGGTCAGCGTCGGCGGGGTGGTGCTCGCCGGTCAGCCGTCGGTGGCCCAGCCGCTCGATACGACCGTCGCGGTGGCCGATCCGGCACTGACAGCCGCACGAGCGATGAAGGAGGAAGCCGCCGCCAGCGCGCCCGACGGGCCGCAGACGGCACTGGAGAAGAAGTTCAGCCAGGTCGACGACTACGCCACGAAGGCCGGTGGTCTGGGCGTCTACCTCGACAAGGCGACCGGGAAGTACGTGGTCCGGATGCCGCGGACGGCGAAGGCCACCGCGAAGTCCGTCCGCGTCGCCGGCGCCGAGACCGGGGTCCAGCAGAGCCGCACCACCGAGGCCGAGCTGACCGCGGTTCGTACCGAGCTCGAGGGCCGGCAGTGGAAGTCCGGGGCGAAGAAGTACAGCTACGGATTCCACTACGACGCTCAGCGCGACAAGGTGTCGGTGACGACGAACGCACCGGCCGCGGTGATGCAGCCGCTGCTGGCGAAGTACCCGGCGCTGCTGGAGGCGAAGTACGGGAACGTGGGCCGGGACACCCGGCAGAGCGACCCGGCTCCGCACCGCGGCGGCGCCTCGATCACCAACGGCACCAGCGTCTGCACCAGTGGCTTCACCATCACCTCGACCGCGCGGTACATGGTGACGGCGGGCCACTGCTTCGCACAGGGGCAGCGGGTGTACTCCAGCGGCGGTGAGCAGCTCTGGGGCACGGTCCGGAACCGGGCGAGTTTCCCGTACTACGACTTCGAGGCCATCGGTGGCGGCACCTACGGCTCGGTGATCTACGTCGGCAACTCGACCGGTCGCACCATCCTGGTCAGCGGCGCGTCCGACCCCGCGGTCGGTGCGGCGTACTGCCGGAGCGGCCAGACCACGTACGAGAAGTGCTCGCAGGTGGTGACCAGCCTGCACGCGCAGTTCTGCGACGAGTCGGGCTGTACGCCGGAGCTGATCTCGTACGAGGGACCGGCCGGTCAGGGTGGTGACTCGGGTGCCCCGATGTACCAGTACGTGAACGGCACGGTCCAGATTCGCGGCATGCACATCGCGCACGCGAACGAAGTGCAGTACGCCGAACGCTGGACGACGATCAGGTCGGTCTTCAAGGCCTCGATCGCCATCAAGTAGGACCCCGGGGTCAGCTGGTCATCACTTCAGCTGCACCGTCCAGGGACCGCCCTGGACCTCGGTCGCCGCACCGCCGTCGGCCGGGTTGAACACCTTGGTGGCGTAGAGCTGGTAGCTCCCCGCCGCCAGCCGCTCGCCGGTCTGCGTCGATGCCGCACCGCATCGGCGCAGACTGACGGTGGCCTGGTACTTCGCCGACTGCCCGGGCTGCAGCTTGACGGTCTCACCCACCCCACGAGCCGGCACCGGTACCGCGACAACCACCCCCTGCCGCACCACGGTGACGTCCGACTTCCCCGCGACCGCGTCGACCGGAGCGGTCCCCGCGTTGGTCACCTCGACGTCGATCGTCGCCAACTCCGGCGTGGGGCCCGCCTTCAGGTCTCCGACCGCCGCGAGCCGCAACGGCGCATCCGCCCGCGGCTCACCACTCACCGCGCCACCGCACCCGCTGATCGCGATCCCCAGGCCCTGCTCGCCCGACGCCACCGGCGGCTCGTCGCTGACGAGGTTGGGCACCACGGCCACGGCCGCGGCCGCGATCACGGCGGCGGTCGCCAGTCCCGACGCGGCCACGATGATCCGGCTCCGGCGCCGCTTGGCCCGGATCCGGCCGACCAGCTGCTGCTCACCCAGGTCGACGGTGTCGCGCCCCTCGGCCGCCACACCTTCGAGGAGGTCCCGCAGGTCCTTCGACGTCATCGCACACTCTCCTCTGTCACGCCCAGCTGCGAGGCCAGCCTGGTCCGAGCGTCGGCCAGGTGGCGTTTCACCGTGCCCTCGGCGCACCCGAGCTGGTCCGCGATCTCGAGGACGGTCAGGTCCTCGTAGTACCGCAACACCACACAGGCGCGCTGCTTGGGTGACAGGCCGGACAGTGCTTGGCGTACGGCGTTGGCGTCGACCAGGTGGTCGTCGCCCTGGACCGGTTCGTCCGCGAGCAGGTGGCGGGTGTCGTTCCAGCGTTTCGCCCGCCGGCGCTCGTCGACGTACAGGTTCAGGATGACGCGGCGCACGTACGCCTCGAGCTGGTCGATGTCGGTCCCCAACCGCAACCGGCCGAAGACGCGCAGCAGAGCCTCCTGCACCAGGTCGCCGGCCGTGGCCGGGTCCCCGGTGAGCAGATAGGCGTGCGCGCGCAACGCCGGGCCGCGGACCGCGACCAGCTCGGCGAACGTGCTTTCCCAGTCAGCCACAGCACCGTCCCTCGATGTTCCTGTCGCCAAGCTAGACGACCGACGGGTCGGGTGCGTTGGGGGAGGAGTTTGAGCCGGTGGGGCGGGGAGCGCGATGGTCGGATGACCGCGCTCGGCCCGCCCCACCTGGGTGTATGGGCCCCCATCAGCTCCCGGCTGGCCGCCTTGAGCTGCTCTGCCCATCCACCAGTGAGGCGCTACTGGCGGGCAGCACCTCACCGTCCGGTGAGAGCCGGCCCGAGGGCCGGCTTGAGGGGCGTGGTGCGGACGCCGCTACGGACCGTACTCAGTCCGGGACAGAAAGTCCATGGCTCAGCCGAAGCCGTCTCACAGTGCCGACACTTGACTGACCCGGCAGCCACCCGCCACCAGAGTTGGTCATCTCGTACCCGGGGTCAGGCGCCGGCGCTGATGTGCAGGATCGCGTCGGCGCCGTCGACGGTCGCCTGGTCGAGTGGGAAGTACCCCTGCTCCGGGGTGGTTTCGGTGCGCGTCCGGGCGGGCGGGACGTCCTTGGCCGGGATCAGCCCCCAACTCGTGGTCCGACTTTGCAGGAAGCTCTCGTACGTATCCGGCGCGGGCTCGCCGAGTCCGACAGCCTCACTGCGCCCCAGACTGCCGGCGACGAACGCGTACTGCCTGCCCACCAACCGCGCCACGATGGAGCCGGCGGAGGACCAGGTGTAGTCCATCCCGCCCAGCCGCCAAGCACTCGTGTTCCGCTGCAGATGAAGGTTGTTCGCGAAGACCAGGGTCCCACCACGACCGGCCTCGACCCGACGGATGTCGAGAAGGTTCTGCGCCATCAGAGCATCGCGAACACTGGACAGCCGGGAGATCCGCTCCTGCTGTTCAAGGCGCTCCGCGGACTGCTTGTGATAGCGCAGCAGACCGAGCCCCGTGGTCAGGTGCGTCTCCGCCCGGTACCAGTCGGCGCGCGAGGTCTTCGCGATCAGCTCGGGCGCCCGCGTGTAGAGCACCGTGAGCAGGTCGTCGGCGATCACCCGCAACCGATCCGCCTCAGCACTGTCACCGGGCGAACTGGCCGGATCCATGATCGCCTCGGTACAACTCCACCGCTCGTCCGGACCGGCAAGTCCGGCGACGTCGAGCTCGAGTCCCAGGTAGTCCCGCCCGAATTCGAGATACCGCCGCGGACTCGGCGCACTCATCATCTCGGTCGCCGCGTCGAACCCGTGAAACCCCACCCGCCGCTCCACTGGCACCCCCGCGTTGTACTCCCGCAGCCAGCGAACCAGCGCCCGATTCGTCTCCAACTCCCCGAAAGTATGCGAGAACCCGTCCCGCATCACCGCGTCGAGATCACCGATCCCGGTGCGGACGAAGTCGTCCACGAGCAACGCGGCAACCCGATCCGTCTCCAAGGCGATCGAGCTGAACCCGGTCTCGACCAACCCCGCGAAAACCTCGTTCCGAACCCACCCGAAAGCCGGCTCCTGATGAGTCGGCTCCCCGAACCCCAACAGCTCACAACCCGCACCGACGAAGGCACTCATGTCCCGATCCATAAGATTCAACCTTATCGTTGAACCTTGATGTTGAGACTTTTCGCAGATCGTCAGACTCTGCCACGTCGCCAAAGCATCGAACCGTTACTCATCCCGCAAGCGGTCAACTACCTTGTGTGATCGGCATTATTGTGTGGATATCGGTAGATTAGTGCCGATATCGGCAGTAGAACGAGGTGCTGAGATGGACCTTTCTCGACCAATCACCACAGTCATCACCACGCTGGACGGCCCCGTACTCACCGTTCTGGCGCGAACCACCCAGCCACTCACCGGGCGAAAGGTCCACCAGTTGGTCGGCGGTGGCAGCGAAACCGGGATCCGGAACGCGCTCCGGCGACTAGCGACGACTGGTCTGGTCAGTGCTACCGAGGTCGGAGCCAGCACGGCGTACCTGCTCAATCGCGACCACCTGGCAGCGCCGGCCGTGCTGGAACTCGCCGACCTACGCCGCCGGCTCATCGTGCGAATCCAGACCGAGATCGAGGCCACCTGGTCAGCCCGGCCGCTGCACGCGAGCTTGTTCGGTTCGGTGGCGCGAGGTGATGGCGATCTGCGGAGCGACATCGACCTTCTAGTCGTTCACGAGTTCAGCCAGTCGCCGCCGGACTGGGACGAACAACTCGGCTCCTTGGCTGAACAGGTCCAGCTGTGGACCGGGAATCATCTGCAGACCTATGCGCTGACCAGCACCGAACTGCTGACCCACATCACGACCGGAGAGCCGATCGTCAAGGACTGGTTGCGCGACTGTGTCACCGTCTTCGGACCGGACTTCCGAAATCTCCGACGTCAGCTCACCTCCGGGGCGATGCCTCAGTGACGACGCGAGGCGGCCGGACCGAGGACTGCAACCGCGCCCAAGCAAGCGTCAGGCTCAGCCAAGCACGCGCGTTTCTCGATGTCGCCCAACTCGTCGGCGCCGAGGACGACGAGCTTGCCAACGACAACGTTGCTGCCGCCCTCGCCGTGCTGGCAGGCATCGCTGCGGCGGACGCGGCATGCTGCGCATCGCTCGGCAGACGGTCGCGAGGACAAGATCACCGCCAGGCCATCCAACTGCTTGCCCAAGCAGGGTCTGAAGGCAAGGCCATGTCTCGGGCGCTTGTGCGACTGCTCGACGTCAAGGACAACGCGCACTACGGAATGGTCTACGTCGGACCTCAACAGGCCAGGAACGCGATCCGGAGCGCGACCACGCTCGTAGACGGTGCCGCTCGACTCCTGGCTCCCTGACGCAGAGTTTGGATGGAGGACGTTTGATCCGGTGTCCTCTGCGATCCAGGGATCGATACTGCCCACGGCATGAGACGCGCGGGCGGATACTCTCTGCTGCCCCACCGCCGCGCCCGGAATCACCGCACGGTCAGCCACTGCGTCCATACCGCGAGTGCTTCTTCGGGGCCCTGTCGGCCGACGCCGATTCGGAATCGGTCTGCTGGGACCTGGGTCAGGTCGGAGCGGTAGATGCTCGCCGGGAGCAGCAGGACGCCCGCTTCGGTGACCAGGTTCGCGCACATCGCCTCGACGCCGTCCGCGCCGAGGTACCGGGGGAAGCAGACGCATCCACCTTGCGGCGGCTTCCACTCGAACAACTCCGGGAAGCGGCCGAAGAACGCGTCGAAGCTCGGGACGTTCGCGGCCACGATCCGGCGGTTGCGTTCGAGCAGGTGATCGCGGGCCCGCAAGGCGATCAGCGCGAGGATCTCGCTCGGCCCGGAGTTGCAGATCGAGGTGTAGTGCTTGGCTCGTTCCAGCCGGTCCAGCAGCGCCGGATCACGGCAGGCGATCCAGCCGATCCGGAGACCGGGCAGCCCGTACGCCTTGGACATGACGTTCAGCGACACCGCGGCCGGGGACAGGTCGACGGCCTGCGGCAACGACGGCCGGTCGAGCTCCAGCCCGCGGTACACCTCGTCGCTGAACAAGATGATCCCGCGTTCGTCGCACAACCGGACCAGCCGCAGCCAGGTGGCGGGATCGGGGACCGCGCCGGTCGGGTTGTTCGGGAAGTTCACCGAGACCAGGCGGGTGGTCGGCCGGAGCGCGGCCTCGATCGCGTCCACGTCGAGCGCCCAGTCGTCCTCGGACCGCAGCGCGACCCCGGTGACCTCGGCGACCGACAACGGGATCGTCTCCGCCGCCTGGTAGTTCGGGGTGAGGACGACCGCGTGATCGCCCGGCCCGAGCAGCACGCGCATCGCCAGGTAGATGGCCTCCTCGGCGCCGGCGAAGCAGAGCACGTCCTCGGCGGCGACCTGCTCGTACGTCGCGGCGATCTCCTCCCGCAACGCGGGCAGCCCGCGGGTCTCGGTATAGCCGAGCTCGAGCGCCTCCCAGCGGCGCCGGCCGTCGTCGTCGGCCAACTCGAGCAGGTCGGCCATCGGCAGCGTCTGCGCGTCCGAGGCGGTCAGGTGGTACCGGGCGCTGAACTCCCAGCGCGAGAAGTACGTCTCCAGCTTGAAGTCGGGCAGCATCGGGTCAGGCGGCGGCCGGTTCACGGCTGTCGTCGCGGCGGGCCCGGCTCAGACCGAACAGCAGCAGACCGATCGAGATCGCGGCGACCACCACGTACGTGATCAGGCCGCCGATGCCGTCCCAGGTGGTGTGCAGCGCGACGGCCACGGCGTACAGGCCGAGGAAGGCGAGGAACCTCTTGCCGGTCGGCTCGACCACGAACCGCCACAGACCCCAGCAGGTCAGGCCGGTCCAGGCCGCGTGGCCGGCCGGGGAGAGCAGGCCGCGGACGAACAGGGTCTCCTCGGCAGCCCCCACGTTGCCGCCCGACTTCAGCAGCGCGACGAACGCGTAGCCCATCGTCTCCAGGACCGCGAACCCGGTGCCGACCGCGACACCGATCACGATGCCGGTGCCGATCGAGTGCCGGTACCGATGCCCGAAGAAGAGCACCAGCGCGATCGGCACGATCAGCTTGGCCGCCTCCTCGATCATGCCGACCCCGAGCATCGGCAACGCACCGAGCCGCCGCATCGCGTCGTACTCGAGCAACCCGGCGACGACCACGCCGATGACGCCGCCGAACACCAGCGAGCCGCTGAGCGTCGGTCCGTCGATCAGCCACTGCCCACCCCGGCCGGCCGCGAACGTGACGAACGTCAGCGGTACCACCAGCGCACCGAGCAGGATCATCGTCGGGAAGAGATTCGGGTTGCTGGTGTCGGTGAGGACGGCGAGCACCAGCAGGTACAGCACCGCCCCGACGACGAACGTCCCGACCCAAGCCCACCTACGCACCACCTGTGGCCCCCTCATGAACCGATAGTGCACCCAGGAAGGCGGGAAAGCAGCCGTTCGGCGCAAGGTGGGCGACAACTCTTCGTGACAGATCGACTACGGAATCGGCTGGCGCGCATGCGTCATGTCACAGGGACGGCAGCTGTGGACAGGGCATACCGGCGGTCGTGGCCCGCAGACTCCTTCGGAAGAGGTGCCTGCCCCCAACCTCTCGAAGGAGCCCATCCATGTCCTCCCCCGTGAAAAGTGCCGCCATCCTCGCGGCCGCCCTGGCCTTGGGCAGTACGACGATGCTCCAGGCCACCGCCGCGCCACCGGGAACCCCGGCGACGCCCGCATCCGCCGCGGCGTCCGGCGGTACCTCGCAGAAGGTCACCCTGATCACCGGTGACGTCGTCGAGGTCACCGACGCCGGTGCCGGCCGGAAGGCGGCGAGCGTCCAGCCCGCCGCCGGTCGTGAGCGGATCGCGTTCCACACCGTCGAGGTCGACGGCGGACTGCGCGTCCTGCCGAGCGACGCGGTCCCGTACGTCTCGTCCGGTGTCCTGGACGTCGACCTGTTCGACGTCGAGGAACTGCTCGCCGACGGGTACGGCGACTCGGCGACCGGCAACCTGCCGCTGATCGTCCGGTACACCAGCGGCGCCCGGACCCGGTCCTCGCTGCCCGGGACGACGACCACCCGGTCGCTCGACTCGATCAACGCGGCGGCCGTCAAGGCGACCAAGTCCGAGCTGACGAACCTCTGGGACTCGCTCAAGCCGGCGCAGAACGCCCGGGCGCTCGACCAGGGCGTCAGCAAGGTGTGGCTCGACGGCCGGGTCCGCCCGGTGCTCGACAAGAGCGTCCCGCAGATCGGCGCCCCGGCCGCCTGGCAGGCCGGGTACGAAGGCAGCGGCGTCGAGGTCGCGGTGCTCGACACCGGCGTCGACTCCACCCACCCGGACCTGGCCGGCAAGATCCAGCAGGCCCAGGACTTCTCCGGCAGCCCGACCGGCCCGGTCGACCACTTCGGCCACGGCACTCACGTCGCCGCCACCATCGCCGGGACCGGCGCGGGCGCGAACGGGACTCGCAAGGGCGTCGCGCCGAAGGCGGACCTGTTGGTCGGCAAGGTGCTCGGCGACGACGGCTACGGCTACGACTCCTGGATCATCGCCGGGATGGAGTGGGCCGCGGCCGAGGGCGCCAAGGTGGTCAACATGAGCCTCGGCGGCGGCGCCACCGACGGCACCGACCCGCTCAGCCAGGCGGTCGACGACATCACCGCCCAGACCGGCACGCTGTTCGTCGTGTCGGCCGGCAACGAGGGCCAGGACCAGTCCATCGGTACGCCGGGTGCGGCCGCCTCGGCCCTGACCGTCGGCGCCGTGGACCGCAACGACCAGCTGGCCGACTTCTCCAGCCGCGGCCCGCGTCTCGGTGACGACGGCCTGAAGCCGGAGATCACCGCGCCGGGTGTGGACATCGTCGCCGCGCGCGCCGCGGGGACCGCGATGGGCGCGCCGGTCGACAACCTCTACACGGCCGCCTCCGGTACGTCGATGGCCGCGCCGCACGTGGCCGGGGCCGCGGCCCTGCTGGCCCAGGCGCACCCGGACTGGACCGCGGACCAGCTGAAGAACGCACTGGTCAGCACCGCGAAGACCACGCCGGACCTGAGCGTGTACGCGCAGGGCGCCGGCCGCGTCGACGTGGCCCGGGCGATCCAGCAGAAGGTGTACGCGACCGGTGTCGCCGACTTCGGCCTCGCCGGCACCGCCGCCACCAGGACGGTGACCTACCACAACACGGGTGACGCGCCCGTCACGCTGACCGTCACCGTGGACGTGGACAACCTCGACACCAAGCAGCCCGTGACCGACGGGATCACCGCGCCGTCGACGGTGACGATCCCGGCCGGTGGCACTGCCGACGTCCCGGTCGGGCTCGACCCGGCCAAGCTGGGCCGCGGCCTGTACAGCGGCTGGATCGTTGCCACCGGCACCGATGGCGTCAGCACCCGGACCGCGGTCGGCGCCTTGCGGGCCGGCCCGAAGCACAAGGTCACCCTGCGCGCCGTCGACCTGGACGGGCAGCCGACCGGCGTCCCGGTGGTCTCGCTGTACGGCGACAACTCCCGCTCGGACTCGCTCGCCTGGATCCCCGACGGACAGTCGTTCACCGCCGAGGTGGAGGAGGGCAACTACCTGCTGCACTCCATCGTCGACAGTGGTGGCGCGCAGGACGAGAAGGTCAGCCTGTTCACCGACCCGAACGTCATGGTCACCAAGGACACCGAGATCGTCATCGACGCCCGGAAGGCGGCCCCGATCACGATCCACACGCCGAAGCCGTCGGAGCAGCAGGCGATCCTGAGCTACTACGTGCACCGGCAGTACCCCAACGGCCGCCGGATCAGCCACGGCGTGATGCACTTCAGCACCCTCCAGCAGCTCCTGGTCACGCCGACCGCGAAGGTCCGTGACGGCAGCTTCGAGTTCTCCTCGCGCTGGCAACTGGTGGCGCCGCTGGTCCAGGCCTCGGTCCAGGGCGTCAGCGGTCCGCTCGACATCAACCTGCTGCACCAGTCGCCGTCGTACGAGGGCAAGCGCCGGTTCAGCCTGGTCGCGGCGACCCCGGACCTGAAGAACGTCAAGGGCGCGGTGGCCGTGATCGACTCCAGCGAGGACGGCTGGGGCAACGGCAGCGAGAAGCAGCAGATCGCGGCCGCGGCCCAGGCCGGGGCGGCAGCAGTGATCCTGGTCCGTCCGGCCGACTGGTCGGCGTGGACCGTCTGGCGTCCGGTCGGCGATCGCGAACCGATCCCGGCGATGGTGACGACCGCGAAGGACGGCACCAAGCTGGTCACCCGGGCCAGGGCCGGCCGGGCCACCATCGACCTGACCCTGACCACGTCCAGCCCGTACCTGTACGACGTCCAGCAGGTCTCGGCCGGGCAGATCCCGACCAAGATCGACTACACGGTCAGCCCGTCGAACAGTGCGCGGGTGACCACCTCGTACCGCGACAACGGCGGCTTCCCGTGGGCCAAGGAGCAGCGGTTCGGCTGGCGGCCGTGGCAGGAGTACGCGTGGAACGACTCCCAGCGGTTCGTCGAGACCCCGAAGGTGCGCGAGGAGTGGGTGACCGCGGGTGACTCGCTCTGGCAGCACCGGGTCCACCACCTCTACACCTGGGACACGATGAACCCGCTGAACGGCGGACTCACCACGCTGCCGCGGAGCTACGCCAAGGGCACGTCGTCGGAGAGCTGGTTCGAGCCGGTGGTCCGTCCGGCCGCGGCGCCGGGCATCGTCTCCACCCGGACCGGCGACCGGCTGTCGCTGCGGATCCCGGCGTTCGTGGACGCGGCCGGGCACTACACCGTCGGCGAGACCACCAAGGCGTCGGCCGTACTGAAGCAGAACGGCGCGGTGGTGGCCGAACTCCCCGACGCGTGGGAGGACGTGGTCACCAGCAGCGGCGACGCGGCGTACCGGCTGGAGCTGAACACCGAGCGGATCGACACCACGGGTGAGTGGAACTGGGCGACGAAGACCCAGACCGCGTGGGACTTCCGGTCGAAGAAGGTGGCCGAGGACCAGGCCGTGGCGCTGCCGCTGCTGCAGGTCGACTACGACGTCCCGGTCGATCTGAACGGCAAGGCGCTCGGACTCGTCCCGCACGTGCTCGGGCTGAAGGTCCGCCAGCAGGCCGGGGCGCCGGCACCGCGGTCCACCTCGCTGCGGACCGAGGTCTCGTTCGACGAGGGCACGACCTGGCGCAAGGTCGCCACGGTCGGCGCGTACGGCCAGTACGTCGCGATGATTCCGGCCGGCAAGGGCACGGTGTCGTTGCGAGTGGTTGCCGGGGACAACGCCGGTAACAAGGTCACCCAGACGGTGATCAGGGCCTACGGGCTGAAGTAGTACCCCGTTGATGGAAGCCCGGGCCGGGAGCAGCCGGCCCGGGCTTTCGCCTGCTCAGAGCCACTTGCGTTTGGCAGCCTGGAACGCGAGCCCGGTCCGGGTGTCGACGCCGGCCAGCGCCATCATCCGGTCGAGCCGCCGCTGCACGGTCCGGCGGCTGATCCCGAGCTGCGACGCGATGGACTTGTCCGGGACCCCGGCGACCATCAGCGACAACAGGAACCGCTCCGAGTCGTCCAGCCCCTCGACCACCTCGTCCTGGTCGGACTGCAGCCGTACCGGGGTCGCGGCCTCCCAATGCGTCTCGAAGAGCGCGAGCAGGGCGTCGAGGAGCTGGCCCCGGTTGATCACAGCGGCGGTCGGCTGACCGATCCCGAGCTCCTCGTCCCGGACCAGGGGACACACCGCGGTCGCCCGGTCCACGATCGCGAGCCGGACCGGGAGCGTGGGCAACGTCCGCGCCTCCTCGCCCCAGCTGACGCCCTCGGCGATGGTGTCCAGCTCGCCCGGCGTCTCCAGCAGCGCCCGCTCGTAGATCGCCCGGTACCGGACACCGCGGCTGAGCGCGCCGTACTCCTCGGTGTTCTCGGCGCCCTGCATCGCCAGCGGGTTCGCCCGGCAGAACCAGAGGATCTCCTCGCGCGCCGACTCCTGCAGATCGCGCAGGCGTTCGCGCAGGGCCTCGGCGCCGACCAGGACCTCGACCAGGTGGTGGGCGTCCCGGCGGCCGGCGCTGGCGCGGAACTCCTCGCTCAGCGCGGCCACGGTCTGCCGGGCCGACTCGAGCGACTCCTGCCGGCGGAGCAGCGTGGTCCCGAGCGCGACGTCCGGTGGCAGCGGCCGGAAGACGGGATCGTCGCCCGGCTGGACCGCGACCAGCCCCTTCGCCTGCAGCCGCTGGAGGACCTCGTGCGCGTCCGGCTGGGTCAGCTTCGCCACCTCGGCCAGGTCCGCGGCCCGGGCGACGGACAGTCCGACCAGCAGCCGGTACGCCTGCTCCTCGTGCGGATCGAGCAGAGCCTCTTCGTGCACCGCACACCTCCCGTGGTCCAGCACAACCTATGCAGCCGCTGCCGCCCTGGCGAGCGGGAATGTCCAGCATTCGGCACAGCTGAGCCACGAGCGATCCGTCCTGACGGATGGCACCAAAGTGCCATCACGTTCGCCGGCCGGGCCCGTCCCCACCGTGAATGGCCAGAAGCTCACCGCCCGAGCCCACCGAGAGAGAACGACATGACCGTGACCGACTACGCCGGAGTCCTCGGCCTCGTAGCCGCCGCCCTCGTCGCCTTCTGGATGCTCACCGGCACCCACGGCCCGCGAGCGAGCGCCCGCCACTCCGCCCCGCCCACCGACGAACCGCACCAGCCGATGGCTTCGGCCGGTGCCGCTCGTCATCGAGCCACGTCAGGAGGCCTGCTGCAGCGGATCCTGCGCTGACGTCCGGTCGGTCGAGTCGGGGCGGGCCTTCAGCTTGCTCGCCTGGTAGTAGATGAAACCGCCGTACGCGTACATCCCGAGGCCGAGCGCCGCCATCCCGGCGATGATCGGCCACTGCCAGACCGACGGCGCGTACAGGGCCAGGAACCAGACCTTGGCCGGGTTCTCCGTCAGTTTGAAGACCGCGGGCACGATCGCCTGCGGGAACAACGGGATGGCGCCGAAGCCGAGGCAGAAGTTCGCCAGGTGCCGCTTCGCGCGCGGTAGCTGGTCCAGCTTGGCCGTCCAGGAGGACTTACCCGTCTGCTCGCCCGTCGTACGGCCGTGCCGAAGCAGGGTGACCAACTCGGGACCGCGCTGGTCCAGCCGCTCCGCCGCGGCCTTCCCGCCCCACCACCACGCGAGTACCGCGGACGCCAGGCCGACCGGGACACCCCACCAGGACGCGAACAGCGCCACGACGAGTGCGGGGGCCGCGGTGAGCGCGATCAGGACGATCATCACGTACGCCAGGCCGGTCGCCTCGCCCGCGTTCTCGCCGGCGTTCAACGGGTTGCCGGACCGCTTGTGCGCGTCCGTGGTCGGCACCGCGGCGTAGACCGACGAGAGGACGATCAGTCCCGCGGCACCGCCGAGGAGGGCGGGGACCACGGTGAGCACGATCGGCCAGGTGTCGGTCCCGGACCACCAGGTCAGCAGCACGCTGATCAGGGCGACCGGCGGTCCGAAGACGAGCAGGAACGCTCGCTGCCGAGCCCGGACGTCCGGCAAGGAGGATCCGGGCACCATCAGCGTCGACCAGTACGCCGTGCCGTCCGCGCCGTACAGGTTGGCGAACATCGAGCCGCCCATGATCACGGCGGCCGCACCGGCCCACGGCAACATCGCGTTCCAGCCGACGGCGAGCGGCATCATGCAGAAGAACAGGCCGTACGCGATGGCGAAGACGGCACGGTGTCCGTAGAGGAGATCGCGCGTCCACGACCGCACCTCCTTGGCCCCGGCGGCACCCGACGCACTCGATGCGGTGAGCAACCGGCGAGGACGTACGCCGGAGCGCGTGGCCGTGGTCCGCCGGACGAGCAACGCGGACCAGCCGGTGAACATGGCCCCGGCGAGTACCACCAGGCCAGCGAGGCACGCCAAGCTGTGCAGCCAGTCACCGCGACCGGCGGACTCCACGGCCACCAAACCCCAACCGGACGGGGCGATCCGGGCTCCACTGGCCATCGCGCCCTGCACGTCGGTGGTGATGTACGCCGCGATCAACGCCCAGCCCTGCGCGGTGAACGCCAGGATGAATGCGTTGACGAGCGCGGCCAAGATCGCGCCGGTCCGCACCTGCAGGAGTAGGCCGTACACCGCGACGGCGAGGCGGGAGAGGAGTACGAAGCACAGCAACTGCAGCAGGATCGCCGGGATCGCGATCAGCAGGGCGCCGATCGACAGCTTCGCACCCGCGACCGCCAGGCTGAGCAGCGCGACCAGGCTCACCGCGGGCGCGACACCGGCGAGTGCGGCGGACAGCAGACCGGCCGACAACGTGCGCGGCGGCAGCGGGAGCATGGTGAAGTACTCGGGTTTGACGGTCTCGTCCCCGCCACCGGCGAAGAGCGGACCCACCACCCAGCCGAGCATCCAGACCGCGAGCGCGACGACGAGCAGGTCGTTGTCGCCGCCGGCGGAGACCCAGATCGTGCCCCCGGCCAGCACCAGGCCGACGACGGCGCCGCTCGCGATCCAGCTGACCCTGTTCTGATCGCGCAGGTCGTGCTGGAGCGTTGCCAGCCGCATCCGGACCAGGGTGTCGGCGGTCGAGGTCAGGCCGACAGCCACGTCAACCCCTCCGCACCGCGCGTCGACGCGCCGACCAGGGACACGAACGCGTCCTCCAGCGATCCGCCCGCCTGCACCTCGGAAACGGTGCCAGCGGCAACGACCTTGCCGCCGGAGACGACCGCGACCCGGTCACACAGCTGCTCGACCAGGGCCATCACGTGACTCGACATCACCACCGAGCCACCGCCCGCGATGAACCGGTTGAGGATGGTCCGGATAGTAGCGGCCGACACCGGGTCCACCGCCTCGAACGGTTCGTCCAGGACGAGCAACCGCGGTGCGTGCAGCAGCGCGACCGCGAGGCCGAGCTTCTTCCGCATGCCGGTCGAGTACCCGATGACCTGCTTGTCGTCCTCGCCGTCCAGCTCCAGCACCTCGAGCAACTCGGCCGCCCGGGCCGCGACCTCGTCCCGGTCCAGCCCGCGCAACAACCCGAGGTACGTCAGCACCTCCCGGCCGGTCAGCCGCTCCGGCATCGCCAGCCCGTCGGGGAGTACCCCGACCAGCGCCTTCGCCTCCTCCGGCGAGGCCCACACGTCGACCCCGAAGACCCGGGCCGTCCCCGCGTCCGGCCGCAACAGCCCGACCGCCATCGACAACGACGTGGTCTTCCCGGCCCCGTTCGGCCCGAGCATCCCGAAGAACGACCCACGCGGTACCACCAGGCTCAACGAGTCGACGGCCCGCTGCGCCCCGAAAACCTTCGTCAGCCCATCCAGCTCGAACGCCGCACTCTCCACAGCCGGCTTCCTTCCACTCCACGACCAGGCAGCCGAACTGTCTCACCCACCACCCCCCACCAGCGTCAACCTCCAGACGGACACCCCAGATCACCACCCAGCGGGAGGTGCGGTCAGGCCATCCAGAGCGGCTGGACCTCCCAGTCCCGGGGGAAGCCCATACCGGCGACCGGCGAGAGGTTGCCGGTCACCGGAAAGGTACGGACGTGAGCAAGCAGCGCGCGAGGCCAAGTGCTGTCCGGGACGACTGCTTCGGACAGGTAGGCGGCGACAGCCAGGCTCGAGTAGACCTTGTCCGTCGGCACCGCACCGGCAAGATGCTCCAGCCCCGGACCGACCTGGTGGCGGTTGAACCGACGGATCTTGTAGGTCATCGAGCGGTTCCACAACCGCGCGTGATGCGCGGACACGTTGCGTAGGTAGTTGACCGCCTCCAGCCAACTGCCGACCAGGCCGCCGCCCTTGACCCTGAACTCTCCGGCGATCGCGGTCCGGTCCTCCGGCCGCATCAGGTTGAAGAGCCTGACCAGGGCTCCGAAGGTGAGGACCTCGACGGCGATCCAGACCGGCAGCTCGCGGTACTTGTGCAGGTTGTGCCGGATGAAGTCCTCCCGGCCCGCGTCGCGAAGAGACCGGTCGTAGTTCCGCAGCCAGATCTGATGCCGCGTCTCACGCCGCCCGCCGCGACCGACCAGTTCCCGGCAGGCGGACCCGTCGAGCGAACCGATCCGCAGATGGCCGAAGGCGTCCCGGTCGCCGAGAACAGAGGCGATCTTGGTCCGCAACCCGATCTCGATCGTCTCGATCGCATCGAGGACCAGGAGCCGCAGGTCCCGGTCGAACCGCCAGAGGCTCGCCACCTGGTCGAAGGTGGTGCCGGCCGCGATCGTGTCCGCCCGGTAGTGCGCCGGACTGGCGACAGCCGCTGCTCGGCCGGGAGCAGCTCGCGGAACGGGTAGACGTAGGCCGACAGGCGGTAGTAGCCCACGCCCTTCAGCAGTTCGAGTGCGGCGGCCTCGTCGTCGATCTCTAGTCCGCGGCTGCGCAGGAGCTCCAACTGTTGGTCGTACGAGAGATGCGGTTTGGTGTAGGGGACTGCCACCGGTCGGACGCTCCAAAAGAAAACCGGCCCTTGCAGCCTTGACGGCTAGCAGCGGGACCGGTGTTGATGACCACAGCGTAACAGAGCGTGGCGATGAGCCCCACCGCCGAGGTCCGGGAAAACAAAAATCCCGGTCCAAAGACCGGGACTGTTGTGCGCGAGGGGGGAGTTGAACCCCCACGCCCTTTCGGGCACACGGACCTGAACCGTGCGCGTCTGCCTATTCCGCCACCCGCGCGCTGGTTGCTTCTGAAGTGCCATCTGCAACCGAGTGAGAACACTAGCATGCCTTTCGGTGGACTCTTGCATTGCGGGTTGGGTCGAACCTCCCGATACGATCGATCGTCGTACCTGTGTGCGCACCGACCTTGGTGGGTGCGGCGTGCGGCGAGCCTCTGGAGGGCGCCGTACCGCAAGCACGATCGTTGGACCCAGCCGACGACCGACCGTGGAGGAGGACGCGTGCGACCGCTGCAGCGCTTCGAGCGACGCCTCGAGGGCATCGTGAGCGGTGTCTTCGCGCGCGCGTTCAAGGGAGACGTGGAACCGATCGAGCTCGCCGCCGCACTCAAGCGTGAGATCGACAACACCGCGCGGATCCTGTCCCGGGACCGCCGGCTGGTGCCGAACCACTTCAAGGTGGAGCTCGGCCCGGACGACTTCGAGCGGCTGAACGCGTACGGCCGCACCCTGAACCACGAACTGGCGAACGAGCTGCGTGATCATGCCGACATCCAGCGGTACACGTTCTCCGGTCCGGTCGAGATCGAGCTCACCCAACGCGACGACCTGCCGACCGGCAAGTTCCACGTGGTCAGCTCGACCCAGGGATCGCCGAACCGGCGCCCCCAGCCGCCGCAGCAGCAACCGCCCGCGCCGGCTCCGTACCCGAACGACGGGCAGACCGTGATGCAGAGTGCCCCGCCGCCGCCTCCCGGACCGCCGCCGGTCCGCCGGGGGCACCCGCAGGTCGCGCTCGAGGTGAACGGCCGGCGCCGTCCGATCAACCCGCCGGGTGTGGTGCTCGGCCGGGGGACGGACGCCGACATCCAGATCAACGACCCTGGGGTGTCCCGGCGGCACGCCGAGATCCGGCTGATGCCGGAGGGTCCTGGCGGTGTGCGGGTGGTGCTGGTCGATCTCGGCAGCACCAATGGCACGCTGGTGAACGGCCGCCGGACGGCCGAGGCCGAACTGACCGACGGATCGACCGTGAGGATCGGGAACACGACCATGACGCTGCGTTTGGTGGACGAGCCGATCGCCCAGCCGCCGAGCAGCGGGTGGTGATCGACCTTCCATGTCGGAACTGACACTGACCCTGATCAAACTGGGGTTCCTGGCCCTGCTCTGGATGTTCGTCCTCGCGGTGCTCTCCGTGATCCGGTCGGACCTCTTCGGCGCCAAGGTGGACAGCCGGGCGATGGCCCCGGCCGTCCAGCAGAACGGCCGCACCCCGAAACCGGCGAAGCCCGCCAAGAAAAAGAAGGGCACGCCGGGGTCGGTCACGATCGCGGACGGCCCGCAGGCGGGGGTCGGCGCGACGCTGACCGCCGAACCGGTGGTGATCGGCCGCGGCTCGGACTGCCAGATCCGGCTCGACGACGACTACTCCTCCACCCGGCACGCCCGGGTGTTCCAGTCCGAGGGCCAATGGTGGGTCGAGGACCTGGGCTCCACCAACGGCACCTATCTGGACGGTCAGCGGGTGACCCGCCCGGTACCGGCCGAGATCGGCGGGTCGATCCGGATCGGCCGGACCACGCTGAACATCGCGAAGTAGGCCCTCCCCATGACCTTGTCGCTCGACTACGCCGCCCTCTCCGACGTCGGACGGGTCCGCCGCAACAACGAGGACTCCGCGTACGCCGGTCCCCACCTGCTGCTGCTCGCCGACGGAATGGGCGGCGCCGCGGCCGGTGAGGTGGCCAGCTCCGCCGCCGTCCAGGTGATCCGCAAGCTGGACAAGCCCGGCATCTCCGGCGAGGACATGATCGAGGCCCTCGCCGGCGCCGTGCACCGCGCCAACGAACGGCTCTCCGAGCTGGTCGAGGAGGACCCCGAGCGCGAAGGCATGGGCTCGACCGTGACCGCGCTGATGTTCGACGGCGAGCAACTCGGCCTGGCCCACCTCGGCGACTCCCGGGCGTACCGGATGCGGGACGGTCAGCTGCAGCAGCTGAGCCACGACCACACGTTCGTCCAGTCGCTGGTGGACGAGGGCCGGATCTCCGCCGAGGAGGCCTTCACCCACCCGCACCGGAACCTGATCCTCCGCGTCCTCGACGGCCGGCCGGACTCGGACCCGGACCTGGGCATGCTCGACGTCCGGGCCGGCGACCGGCTGATGCTGTGCAGCGACGGACTGCCCGACTACGTCAGCGACGAGGTGATCGCGGCGTCGATGGCCGACGGGACGCCGGACTCCGTCGTGGTCGAGCTGATCACCCACGCGCTCGAGGCGGGCTCGAACGACAACGTCACCTGCGTCGTCGCCGACGTGGTGGAGACCGACCCGGGCAGTGGGACCACCCCGCAGCTCGTCGGCGCCGCGGCCGAGCTGGCCCAGGGGTCGACCGGCCGGGGTGAGCCGACGATCGCCGTCCGCGGTGGCGCCGGCGAGGAGGGCGCCGGTGGTTCCGCGGCCGGTGCCGAGGAGCTGGACCCGGAAGAGCTGCGGTACGCCCCGCGCGCGCCGAAGCGGTTCCTCTGGCTGCGCCGGCTCGCCGTTCTCGCCGTGGTGGTCGCGTTGATCGGCGGCGGCGCCTGGTTCGCGTACGGCTGGACCCAGAAGCAGTACTACGTGGGGACCGACGGCGACTACGTGGCCATCTTCAAGGGCGTCGACCAGGAGATCCCCGGGCTCACCCTGTCGAACGTGTACGAGAAGCAGGCGCTGCAGGTGGACAAGCTCCCGACGTACAGCCGGGAGCAGGTGGAGGGCAACATCCAGGCCGACGACCTCGGCGCGGCGAAGCAGATCGTCAGCGAACTGCAGCGGACCGCGGAGGAGTGCGCCGCCAAGCAGAACCCGAAGCCGTCACCGCGTCCGTCCACGCCGCCGGCCTCCGGCAAGCCGCCGGTCTCGGTCCCGCCGAAGCCTCCGGCGACCACGCCCGCGGCGACGCCGGGCGCGAGCACCACGCCGGGCGACGGGACGACCGGCCCTGACGACTGCGACGGGGTCCGATGAGTATCGCGTCCACCTCGATGATCCAGATCATCCCGCGCAGCCGGCGCGGGGTGGAGCTGATGCTGCTCATCATCGCGATCGCGGTGTCGGTCGGCGCGTACGTCAACATCGGCCTCACCGTGCAGGACAAGGTCCCGGCCAGCACCGGGTACTACGCCGCCGGGATCGGCCTGCTCGCGCTGATCGCCCACCTCGCCCTGCGCTACCGGGCGCCGTACGCCGATCCGGTGCTGCTCCCGTGCGCGGTGCTGCTGAACGGCCTCGGGGTCGCGATGATCCACCGCGTCGACCTCGGTCTGCAGGCGGCCGCGGAAGCCGCCGGCCGGGAGCCGCGTGGTCCCGCTGCGCCGCAGCAGATCACCTGGACCGCGGTCGGCATCATCCTGTTCCTGGTCGTGATCCTGGTGATCCGGGACCACCGTCGGTTGCAGGCGCTGACGTACACCGCGGGCCTGGCCGGTCTGGTCCTGCTGATCCTGCCGCTGGTCCCCGGACTCGGCGTCGACATCAACGGCGCCCGGATCTGGGTCCGGCTGGCCGGGATGTCGTTCCAGCCCGGTGAGTTCGCCAAGCTCTGCCTGGTTGTCTTCTTCGCCGGCTACCTGGTGGTCAAGCGGGACGTGCTGACCCTGGCCGGGCACCGGTTCCTCGGCCTGGACCTGCCCCGGGCCCGCGACCTCGGCCCGATCCTGATCGCCTGGGGCGTCAGCCTCGGCGTGCTGATCTTCGAGAAGGACCTCGGCTCCTCGCTGCTGTTCTTCGGGCTCTTCCTCTTCCTGCTCTACGTCGCGACCGAGCGGGCCGGCTGGCTGCTGATCGGCGGCCTGCTGTTCGCCGGCGGGGCGCTGTTCGCGTACTCCACCTTCGGCCACGTGCAGAAGCGGGTGGCCGACTGGCAGGACCCGTTCCAGGAGGTCGGCGGCCAGGTCTCGAACGCGCTGATGGGCCAGGCCTGGGGCGGCGTGCTCGGCCGCGGGCTCGGCCAGGGCCGGCCGGAGATCCTCGGCTTCTACGGGCAGAGCGACTTCATCATCTCCTCGTTCGCCGAGGAGCTGGGGCTGACCGGGATGATCGCGATCATCCTGGTCTTCACGCTGATCGTGGAGCGCGGCCTGCGCACCGCGCTCGGCTGCCGGGACATCTTCGGCAAGCTGCTCGCGACCGGTCTGGCGATGTCGTTCGCGGTGCAGGTGTTCGTGATCGTCGGCGGGGTGACCGGACTGATCCCGCTGACCGGTCTGGCCACGCCGTTCATGGCGCTCGGCGGGACCTCGCTGGTGGCGAACTGGGCGATCGTCGCCCTGCTGCTGCGGATCAGCGACCAGGCCCGGCGGCCGCAGACCCCCGCGGCGCCGGTATCCGACGACACGATCGCCATGGCGGTGCAGAAGCAGTGAACTCAGCGATCCGACGACTGGCCGTGGCGGCGATCATCCTGATGCTCGCGCTGATGGCGAACTCGACCTACCTGCAGGCGTTCCGGGCGAACGACCTGAACGGCCGCAACGACAACCGCCGGGTCCGGGACGCGCAGTTCTCGGTCGACCGGGGCGCGATCCTGGTCGGCAGTACGCCGGTCGCGCAGAGCAAACCGTCGAACGACCGGTTCGAGTTCCAGCGCTCGTACCCGGACCAGATCGCCACGGCGTACGCGCCGGTGACCGGGTTCTACTCGTACCTGTACGGCCGGGCCGGTGTCGAGCTGACCTACAACTCCGAGCTGAACGGGTCCGACCCGTCGCTCGCGTTCCGCCGCGTCGTGGACGTCCTGACGAACCGTCGTCAGCAGGGCGCGAGCGTCTCGCTCACGCTGAACGCGGCCGCCCAGCTCGCGGCGTACTCCGGGCTGTCCGGCAAGAAGGGCGCGGTCGTCGCGATCGAGCCGAAGACCGGCAAGGTACTCGCGCTGGCGTCCCGGCCGTCGTACAACCCGAACGACCTGGCCAGCCACGACCTGGACAAGGTCGGCGCGACCTGGAAGAAGCTCAACGAGGACAAGACCAAGCCGCTGTCGAACCGGGCGATCAAGGAGCTGTACCCGCCGGGTTCCACCTTCAAGCTGGTCACCGCGGCGGCGGCGCTGTCGAGCGGGAAGTACAACCCGGACAGCAAGGTCCGCTCGCCCGCGTTCCTGGAGCTGCCGCAGACCACGGTCGGCCTGGTGAACGAGGACCGGAAGAACTGCGGCGGCAGCGACAACGCGACGCTCACCGTGGCGCTGCGGTACTCCTGCAACACCGCGTTCGGCACGATCGGCCTCGATCTCGGCGCGGACGCGCTCCGCGAGCAGGCGGAGAAGTTCGGTTTCGGCGAGCGGCAGTTGCCCGAGCTGGGCGCGGCCGCGAGCCGGTTCCCCGCCGACCCGAACGCGCCGCAGACCGCGCAGTCCGCGATCGGTCAGTTCGACGTCCAGGCGACCCCGCTGCAGATGGCGATGGTGTCGGCCGGGATCGCGAACGGCGGCGACGTGATGAAGCCGTACCTGGTCCAGAACGTCAAGACGGCCGATCTGAAGACGGTGTCGGAGACCAAGCCGGAGTCGCTGCACCAGGCGGTGTCGCCGGAGGTCGCGAGCAAGCTGACCCAGATGATGGTCGACGTCGTCGAGAACGGCACCGGCAAGGCAGGCCGGATCAACGGCGTCCAGGTGGCCGGCAAGACCGGGACCGCGCAGACGTCGCCGGAGCGGCCGCCGTTCGCCTGGTTCACCGCCTTCGCGCCGGCCAACGACCCCCAGGTCGCGGTCGCCGTGATGATCGAGGACGCGAACGTTCCGCGCACCGACATCGCCGGTGGCACGCTGGCGGCGCCGATCGCCAAGAAGGTGATGGAGGCGGTGCTGGGGCAATGACGACGATGCGGAATGATGCCGTGACAGTGCGTCGAGCGAGCGGGGGTTCACGGGTGGCCAGGGCTACCGTGGGCAGATTGAGTGTGTTTTGGCCAGTAATTGACCGCGCAGCTTGGAAGGCAGAGCAATGACATCGCAGGCACGTCTCGTCGGCGGGCGCTACGAAGAGGGCGACCCGCTGGGCCGAGGTGGGATGGCCGACGTCCGCAAGGGTGTCGACAACCGGCTCGGGCGCACGGTCGCGATCAAGCGGCTCCGCGTGGATCTGGCCAGCGACGCGACCTTCCAGGCCCGGTTCCGGCGCGAGGCGCAGTCCGCCGCGTCGCTCAACCACCCGACCATCGTCTCGGTCTACGACACCGGCGAGGAGCCGGACCCGAACGGCTCCGGCGTCACCATCCCGTACATCGTGATGGAGTACGTGGCCGGCAAGACCCTGCGGGACCTGATCCGCGAGGGCCGCAAGATCATGCCGGAGCGGGCGCTGGAGATCACCTCCGGCGTGCTCGAGGCGCTCGACTACAGCCACCGGGCCGGCATCGTGCACCGCGACATCAAGCCCGGCAACGTGATGCTGACCCCGCAGGGCCAGGTCAAGGTGATGGACTTCGGCATCGCCCGTGCGGTCGCCGACACGTCGTCGACGATGACCCAGACCGCGGCCGTCATCGGCACCGCGCAGTACCTCTCGCCGGAGCAGGCCCGCGGCGAGACCGTGGACGCGCGGTCCGACCTCTACTCGACCGGCTGCCTGTTGTACGAACTGCTCACCGGCCGGCCGCCGTTCGTCGGTGAGTCGCCGGTGTCGGTCGCCTACCAGCACGTCCGGGAGCAGCCGGCTCCGCCGTCCTCGTTCGACCCCGACATCCCGCCGGAGGTCGACGCCGTCGTCCTGAAGGCGCTGGCGAAGAACCGCGAGGACCGGTACCAGAGCGCTTCCGAGATGCGCCAGGACATCCACCGGGTGCTGTCCGGCCAGCAGGTCACCGCCCCGATGGCCGCCGTCGCCGAGACCCGCGCGATGGCCGGTACGGCGGTCGCCGCCGCGCCGACCCAGGCGTACCGGCAGGGTGCGGGCGACGACCTGCTGCCGCCGGACGACGGGATGGACGAGGCCGAGGCGGCCCGGGCCCGGCGCAACCGCGGCCTGGCGTACTTCCTGCTCGGCCTGGCGATCGTCGCGGTCGCCGTGGCCGCGTACCTGATCATCACGAACATGGGCAAGGACGACACCAACGGCGGCGGGACCACCCCGCAGCAGGTCGCCGTCCCGTCCGTGGTCGGGCAGACCCAGGCGGCGGCGACCGCGCTGCTCAAGGAGAAGGGCCTGACCGCCACGGCGACCACGCAGGCCAGCACCGAGGTCCCCAAGGGCCAGGTCATCTCCCAGGACCCGACCGCCGAGACCATGGTCGACCCGAACACGGCCGTCAAGCTGATCGTCTCCGGCGGACCGAGCACGTTCCCGGTCCCCGACGTGGTCGGGCTGTCCGAGTCGCAGGCGCGGAACAAACTGGAGGACTCGGCCGGCAACTTCAAGGTCGCCGAGAAGACCGAGGTGACCGACAGCGAGCAGGACAAGGGCAAGGTCCTCAAGATCAGCCCCGAGGGCAGCCCGCAGCCGCCCGGCACCGTGTTCACGCTGACCGTCTCCAGCGGTTCGGTGAAGGTCGAGGTCCCGGACGTCACCAAGCAGACCGCTGACGATGCTGCCAACACTCTCAAGGAACTCGGCCTCGAGGTCGGCTACGACGAGGCGCAGGACGCGAACGCGCGGGAAGGCACCGTACTGAAGCAGAGCGTCGCCCCGCAGAGCAAGGTCGCCAAGGGCACGAAGGTGATCCTGACGATTGCCAAGAAGCCCGTGGAGCCGACCCAGCCGACGCCCACGCCGACCCCGACGCCGACCGACACCCCGGACAACCCGGAGTCACCGCCGACCATCGGCTTCCCCGGTGGCGGGGCCGTGACCGGCCGCCAGCCGTGACCCTCTGATCGACGAACGAAGAAGACCGCGGATCCCCGACTCGGGATCCGCGGTCTTCTGCTTGTTCCGGCCCGTCAGCTGACGACGGGCGCCATCCCGGCCGAGCGGGCGACCGCGTCGGGGTCGCCGCAGATCGTCAGCCAGTTGGCGAGCATCCGGTGCCCGCCCTCGGTGAGCACCGACTCGGGGTGGAACTGCACACCCTCCACCGGAAGATCCTTGTGCCGGGCCGCCATGATCACGCCGGCCTCGGTCCGCGCGGTGACCTGGAGCTCGGCCGGCACGCTGTCCTGCGCGATCGCGAGCGAGTGGTACCGGGTCGCGGTGAACGGCGACGGCAGGCCGGCGAGCACGCCGGCGCCCTCGTGGAAGACCTGGCTGGTCTTGCCGTGCAGCAGCTCGTCGGCGCGGCCGACCACCCCGCCGTACGCGACCCCGATCGCCTGCAGGCCGAGGCAGACCCCGAAGATCGGCACCCGGCCGCCCTGCTCACGGACGATGTCCACACACGCGCCGGCCTCCTCGGGCGTCCCGGGACCGGGCGAGAGCAGCACCCCGTCGTACTCCGCGGCCTGCTCGGGCGTCACCTCGTCGTTGCGCAGCACCGTGGTGTCCGCCTGCAGCTGCTGCAGGTACTGGACCAGGTTGTAGACGAAGGAGTCGTAGTTGTCGACGACGAGGATCCGCGGCATGCGGACCATTGTGGCAGGCCGCTGACCGCGTGGTCAGCGGCCGCTGCTGGTCGGACTGGCCGACGGGGTCCGCTCGAACCCGGGCACGGTCGCGCTCTGCAGGTCCAAGGTGCCCTCGTAGGCCGGCATCGCGACGTTGGACTCGTTCTTCACCTCGTACCCGAGCTGGAACTTCACCACGTAGTCCTGCAGGTTCTCGATGTACTTCGAGTCGTTCAGCGCCCGTTGCAGCTTGCGCCGGTCCCCGATCGCGGTGATCTTGTACGGCGGCAGGTACGGCACGCCGTGCAGGACGACCGAGTTCCCGACGCACTTGATCCCGGTGGTGGAGATGACCCGGTGGTTCTGGATCGAGATCGCGTCCGCGCCGCCGGTCCAGAGCGCGTTCACCACGGCCTGGATGTCCTGCTGGTGGATCACCAGCCAGTCGGCGTCGACGTCCGGGTTGTCCTTGACCACCTCGGGCGGGGCGTCCTTCAGCGTCACGGTGAGCCCTGGTCCGGTCACCGGCGTGGTGCCGACCGCGACGGAGAGATCCTTGAGCTGCTTGGCCAGCTTCGGCTCGATCGAGCCTTGTTGCGTCTGCAGCTTCTCGATGTCACCGCTCAGTGCGGCGTGCTGCCGGGTCAGGGTGGCGCTCCGGCGGCTTTGTTCTTCCACGAGGCCGGCCAGCGTAGTGTTACGACTAGGACGGAGATCAGTGCCTCGGGCGTTGGTTGCACTGGTCGCGAAGAGCAGGCCGGCGCACAGCAGCGCCACCGGCGCACCCGCGCGCCAGAGCGAAATACGCCGCAGCCTGCTCACCCGTGAACCCCTCGTTTCCGTCTGCACTACGCTAACCGAGGCCAGACCCCGTCCGTGTGGCTGGTGACAGCCTCGCGAACCGAGGCGGCACCACTCACCATAGTGTCCGCTACAAGGAGCCAAGCCGTGCCCGAGTCCAGCAGTCGTAACAAGAAGAAGTCGACCGCGGAGAAGCCGCAGAAGACTCCGAAGAAGCCGCGCACCACCAGCCGGCCGTGGGTGGCGCCGGTGATGCTGGGCTGCTGGCTGCTCGGCCTGATCTGGCTGGTCGTCTTCTACGTCGCCGGCCAGGACATCCCGTTCATGAACGACCTGGGCAACTGGAACCTGCTGATCGGCATGGGCCTGATCGCGGTCGGCTTCGTCGTCTCCACCCAGTGGATCTGACGCTCTGACAGCGCTTTCACAGCGGACCTGAATCGGCCATCGGGCGCGGCCGGTTCGGGTCCGCTGCTGTGCTTGTGGACAGCCGTGGTCGGCCGGACGAGCGCCGGATCGGCCGAGTTATCCACACCCGTATCCCCAGCTGTGCACAGATTTGGCGCGACTTGTCCCCAGGTTGTCCCCGGGTTTTGAACCGATTCGGGCCGAAATCGCCGAAATCTGTGGATTGTTGAGGTTTGATCACCGACTTGTCCACAGCTGGGGAGGACCGGGATCGACGGCCGGTCGGCGTCGGCGTACGGTCGGAAGGGCCTGGGGGACGCACCCGCACGGGAGACAAGGGAGGGTCTCGCGATGTTCGTTCAGGTCATTCAAGGCCATGTGAGGGACGCCGAGCAGGTACACGCCGCGCTCGACCGCTGGGTGGAGGAGCTGGCGCCGGAAGCGAGCGGCTGGCTGGGGACGACGGCCGGAGTGACCGACGACGGGGAGTTCATCGCCCTGGCCCGGTTCGAGTCGGCCGAGGCCGCGGCACGCAACAGCGACCGTCCGGACCAGGACGCGTGGTGGCGCGAGGCCGCCGCGTTGTTCACCGAGAACGTCACGTTCCACAACACCGACGACGTGATGACGGATCTACCCGGTGATCCCGACCGGGCCGGGTTCGTCCAGGTGATGCAGGGCCGCGGCTCCGATCCGGACCGCGCCCGCGAGCTGATGAGCGAGGACTCCGACGAGTGGGCCGAGTTCCGCCCGGAGATCATCGGCAGCGTCGCCGCGCAGTACGACCAGGGCGAGTACACGATGGCGATGTACTTCACCTCCGAGGCGGAGGCGCGCGCGGGCGAGAAGAAGGAGGTCCCGCCCGAGCTGCAGCGGCAGATGGACGAGATGGACAAGCTGGCGATCGGCCAGCCGGCCTTCTTCGACCTCAAGCACCCGTGGCTGTACTCGCCGAGCTGAACGCGGCCCGGAGCGGACCGAAGTCCGCCGGGAAGGCGTGACCGAGGCCGGTGAGCTTCTCGATCGTCAACCCGGACGACGTCAGCTGCCCGGCCGCCTCGTCCACCACCTCGACCAGGTCGTCGTCCGTCCCGATCAGCACGACCGCCGGGGCCAGTACCCCGTGCGCCTCCGCGGGCAGCGACCGCAGCGCAGGCGCCAGCACGACCACGCCGGCCACCGGGACCGGCGTACCGGTGAGCGCCCAGTCGAGGGCGACCCGGCCGCCCGCCGAGAAGCCGGCCGCGATCGTCGGCAGATCGCGGAGTTCCAGCGGCAGTTCGGCCAGCACCCGGGCGATGTCCTCGCGCGCCTTCTCGGGGTCCGGCCAGGTCCGGTACATCGGCGACATCAGCTGCGACGACTCGACGCAGACCAGCGCGTACCCGAGCTCGAGGACGCCGGCCCAGTCGCGAGCCGCGTGCATCGAGCGTTGCCCCGCACCGTGCAGGGCCACGACCAGCCCGGTCGGTTTCGCGGCCGGGAGGGAGACGTGCGGCGGAGTCGGGTCGGCCGTCCGGCGGGTCTCCGACACCTCGACGATCCGCTGGAACTCCGGCCGGTCCTGGAGGTCGGCCAGGTCGTCGTCACCGACCAGGATCTGCTCGGCCCACCAGGCTCCCGCGTCGCTAGCGTGCCTCAGGGCGTCGAGGGCCGCGTCCGCCTGGCCGCTCGCGCCGAGCAGGCAGGCGCGGAGGTGGGCGAGTTCGGCGAACCACGGCGCGAGGTCCTCGTCGGCGGCGTCCAGTACCGCCAGCGCGTCGGTCGGCCGGCCCTCCTCGTAGAGGACCTCGACGCGGTCGACGAGCTGGTCGTAGCGAGCTTCGGCGGTCTCCATCCCCTGATCCTGACAGGCGGTCAGGTCTCTACGTAGGGATATACGTAGACAACTACGTAGCCTTCTGCGTATAGTTCTACGTAGGAGGAGAGAGATGCCGAACAAGACGATCTATGTGTCCGACGACGACCTGGCCCTCTACAAGCGCGCCCAGGAGATCGCCGGGAACCTGTCTTCGGCCATCTCGACCGCGCTCCGGCGCTACGTCGAGGTGGAGGAAGGCCGGCTGGAGGGCTACGACGAGATCACCCTGCGGGTGGGTCGCGGCGCCGGCCGCAAACAGCGGTTCGTCGGCGTCCTGATCGCCGAGGGCGGCCGGTCCAGCAAGTCCGGCTACGAGGCGTTCAAGGTCTACCGCAGCCGGACCGGCAAGTTCGTCCTGCACGCCGACCGGCGCCAGCAGTACCAGACCGGCGGCAGCGCCAATCCCGAAGGCGCCACCGGCTGGCGGGCCTGGCTCGGCGACTGGAGCTCGGACCAGTCCTGGAGCATGGCGCAGGGCGAGGCGACGCTGGACGTGATCGACACCGTCGAGCAACTGCGCGACCTGATCCCGGCGGACCTGTACGTCCTGGTCGAGGAGGCCGCCCACCAACCGGCGGTCGAGGACCTGGACATCTGACCCATCCCCTGACCACGCACTGAACAGCACCACCCGAACCGGCGGCCGACGGCCGCCCGGGTAGCCGAGTACGCCCTCTCTCGTCTCCCCACACCTCATCGCCGGGCGCGAGCCTGCCCGGAATCACTTCCCATCACCCCCGGCCGGCGCGAGCCTGCCCGAAACCAAGCGAGGAACCATGTCAGCAGCGATCGAGGTCCGCGGACTGCGCAAGTCCTACGGCGACAAACTCGTGCTCGACGGCATCGACCTGACCGTTGCCAAGGGCACCATTTTCTCCCTGCTCGGCCCGAACGGCGCCGGCAAGACCACCGCGGTCCAGATCCTGTCCACGCTGAGCACCGCCGACGCCGGCGAGATCCGGGTCGACGGGACGGACCTGCACCAGGACCCGGAGGCGGTCCGGGCCGCGATCGGCGTCACCGGCCAGTTCTCCGCGGTCGACGGCCTGATGACCGGCCGGGAGAACCTGATCCTGATGGCCGACCTGTACCACCTCGGCCGGAGCGAGGCGCGCCGCCGGGCCGACGAACTGCTGGAGCGGTTCGACCTGGTCGAGGCCGGCGGGAAGATGGCGATGACGTACTCCGGTGGGATGAAGCGCCGGCTCGACCTGGCGATGACGCTGGTCGGCCGGCCCCGGATCATCTTCCTGGACGAGCCGACGACCGGGCTCGACCCGCGCAGCCGGCACGACATGTGGACGATGATCCGCGACCTGGTCGCCGGTGGCGTCACGGTCTTCCTCACCACCCAGTACCTGGAGGAGGCCGACGAGCTGGCCGACCGGATCGCCGTCCTCGACCACGGCCGGCTGGTGGCACACGGCACGGCCGCGGAGCTGAAGCGGCTCGTCCCCGGCGGCCACGTCCGGCTGCGGTTCACCTCGCCGGCCGAGTTCGCGCTGGCCGGTCAGGCGCTGCCCACCGCGGTGGCGAACTCCGAGTCCCTGGTCCTGCAGGTCCCGAACGACGGCAGCGTGCACTCGCTGCGCGACCTGCTGGCCCGGATCGACGACGCCTCGCTCGAGGTCGACGAACTCACGGTCCACACCCCCGACCTGGACGACGTGTTCTTCGCCGTCACCGGTCAGTCCACCCAGCACGAAGCGGCTCTCAGCACAGACGGGACGACGAAATGAGCTACGCACTCCAGGACACCGCGACCATGCTGCGGCGCAACCTGCGCCACGCCCAGCGGTACCCGGGCATCAGCCTCGGCACGCTCGCGACCCCGGTGGTCATGCTGCTGCTGTTCGGGGTCGTGTTCGGCAAGACGTTCAAGGCCGGTCTCGGCGGCGACGGGTTCGACTACATCGACTTCCTGGTCCCCGGGCTGCTGCTGGTCACGGTCGCGTCCGGGACGATGTCGCCCGCGATCGGGGTCTGTATGGACATGACCGAGGGCATCGTCGCCCGGTTCCGGACGATGGCGATCTTCCGGCCGGCCGTGCTGGCCGGGCACGTGCTGGGCAGCGTGGTCCAGACCGTCGCCGGCCTCGCCCTGATGATCGGCTTCGGGCTGCTGATCGGCTTCCGCTCGAACGGATCAGTACTGGACTGGATCCTGGCGATCGGCTTGCTGATCGCGTGGACCTTCGCGCTGACCTGGTTCGCGGTGGCGCTCGGGCTGATCAGCAAGACGCCCGAGGGCGCGAGCAACATCATCCTGCCGATCAACCTGGTGTTCCCGTTCCTGAGCTCGACGTTCGTGCCGCTGGACTCGCTGCCGGCCGGCCTGCGCTGGTTCGCGGAGTACCAGCCGTTCACGCCGGTGATCGAGACGCTCCGGCACCTGCTGCTCGGGACGCCCAGCGCCGCCGGCAACGGCTGGCTCGCGATGGCCTGGTGTGTCGCCGTCGGCATCGTCGGCTATGCGTGGGCCCAGAAGAGCTACAACAAGGGGACCGCGGCCTGATCTTCGCAGCGCGGAACCGCCGGCGACCACCTGGTCGCCGGCGGTTCGGTGTCAGGAGGGCGCGCCGAGCTGGTTCGCGCGGGTCCGGATGTGGCCCGGGACGAGCAGGTCGCAGTCCGGGTTCGTGACGGGCTCCTCGGCGACCACGCGGAGCGGGATGACGCCGGTCCAGTACGGGAGGTCGAGGTCCTCCTCGTCGTCGTTGGCCGCACCCGCCCGGGTCTTCACGGACGCCTCGGTGAGGGACAACGCGAGCACCGAGGTCTTGGCGAGCTCCTTGCGGTTCGGTGGCCGGGTCGCGGAGGAACGGCCGGGGACCAGGTGGTCGACGATCCGGTTGAGGCCGTGCAGCTTCTCGTCCGGATCGGTGACGAGCCGGGGAACGCCGAAGATCACGGCCGACCGGTAGTTGACCGAGTGGTGGAACGCCGACCGGGCCAGGACCAGGCCGTCGGCGTGGGTCACGGTGACGCAGATCGTCTGCTCCGGCGCGGCCACCACACTCCGGGCAGCCACCGAGCCGTGCAGGTACAGGGTGCCGTCCGGCCCCAGGTCCAGGTCGACGCCGTACGCCGTGGGCAGGACGACCGGGGCGTCGTCGACGACCACGCCGAGGTGGCAGAACATGCCGTCGCGCAGGACGTCGTGCAGCGTCTCGCGGTCGGTCGCAGCGCGTTCCTTGGAGCGGCGCAGGGAGGTCCGGGCGGTCGGCTGCAGCGGCGTCGTGATGGTCATGTGGTCGAGCCTGGCAGCGCAGTGGCATGCTGGCACGGTCCATTGCCGAGCGAATCAGGTAGTCCACTTGGACATCTCGTTGCCGTTGACGGTCGACCGGTCCGCGAGCACGTCGTTGCACCTGCAGGTCGCCGAGCAGTTCCGCGCGGCCGTCCGGGACGGGCGGCTCCAGGCGGGTCACCGACTGCCGTCGACCCGGGATCTCGCGAAGCAGCTCGCCGTCTCCCGGTCCGTCGCGCAGGCGGCGTACGACCAGCTGCACGCGGAGGGGTGGATCGCGGGACGGACCGGCTCGGGCACGTACGTCGCGGACGTCGTACCGCTGCAGCCGGCGACCCGGCAGCGTCCTCGGCCGATCGAGTCAGAGGGACCGCGGTTGCTCAGCCTGCGCCCGGGCATCCCGTACATCGAGCCGCGCGTGGACGCCGGTTGGCGGCGCGCCTGGCGCGAGGTGTCCGCGCAACCGCCGCCCCGTGGGTACGACGAGGCCGCGGGGTCGCCGGCGTTGCGGGCGGCCCTGGCCGAGCACGTCGGCCGGGTTCGCGGGATCGCCTGCGGACCGGAGAACCTGCTGATCACCAACGGCACCACGCACGGACTCCGGCTGCTGCTCACCGTGACCCAGCAACGCGGTCAGCGGATCGCGATCGAGGATCCCGGGTATCTCAACGCGGTCGTCGCGGCCCGGGACCACGGGCTCGAGATCGTGGACGTCCCCGTCGACGCGGACGGGCTCCGGGTCTCGGCCCTGCCGGACGACGTGGCCGCCGTGTACGTCACGCCGTCCCACCAGTACCCGCTCGGCGGCCGGCTACCTGTTGCCCGACTCAACGAACTCGTGCGCTGGGCAAGGCGGACCGGGGCAACGCTGATCGAGGACGACTACGACAGCGAGTTCCGGTACGACGTGGCGCCGTTGCCCGCGCTCGCCCAGCTCGACCTGGACCGGGTCGTCCACCTCGGCACGCTGTCGAAGATGCTCAGCCCGGCGCTCCGGCTCGGTTGGCTCGTGGCCTCCGCCGAGACGGTCGACCGCCTCGCCGTGGCTCGCGCGGCCACCGGCGACTGGCCCGGCTGGCCGATGCAGGCGGCGCTGCTCGCGATGCTCCGTGACGGGTACTTGGACCAGGTGGTTCGCCGGCATCGTCGTCTCTACGCGGAGCGCCGCAATCACACCTGCACCACGCTCGCGGCGTACGGCAGCATCATCGGCCAGGACGCGGGGCTGCACATCACGTTGCTGCTGCCCGACGGGATCGACGACCAGGCCGTGGCCGACCGGGCTCACCGAGCCGGGCTGGTCGTCGCCCCGTTGTCGGAGTACCGCCGGACGATCCCCGGTCGCCCTGGTCTCGTGATCGGCTACGCAACGCCGACCGACGAGGACTTCACCAGGGCCCTGGGGATCCTCACCGAGGTGCTACGGGCGTGACGGGTTCTCCCGGAGCGGCGGTTGGACGACGGGCTTGTCGCCGTCCCAGGTGAGTTCGGAGAGCCACATCGTCCGCCCGGGCGGATCGCTGCCGACGCTCGCCGGGTCCCACGCGTGGTAGACGAACCAGTACCGGTTGTCCTTCACCAGCACCATGTTGTGCCCCGGGCCGGCGGCGTCCTCGCTCGTGGTGAGGATCGGGTCGCCGGACTTGTTGCACGGACCGGTGGGGGACTCGCAGAGCGCGTGACCGACGGCGTAGTCGGCCTTGTCGAACGCGTTCGCGGAGTAGAACAGGTGGAACTTGCCCTCGCGCTCGACCAGGTACGGCGCCTCGACCAGGTTGCCCTCCCAGGGCAGGTCCTGCTTGATCAGCCGGGTGGTCTCGCCGACCAGGGTGAGACCGTCGTCGGAGAGCTGGGAGACGTAGATCCAGGTGTCGACACCGATCGCGTTGCCGTCGTTCTTCCAGTACAGCCAGCGCTTCCCGGTCGAGTCCTGGAACGGGCTCGCGTCGATCGAACCACCCTCGTCCGGCTGGCAGACGAGGGGCTTCGTGGATTTGTCGACATAGGGACCTTCGGGCTTCTCGGCCACCGCGACGCCGACGCACTGACGGCCGGACGCGTCGTCCGCGGTCGTGTAGTACATGACGTACCGGCCGGCGCCGTGCACCGCGACCTCGGGCGCCCACACCTTGCCCGGCGTGGACCAGTCCGGCAGCGACGGCAGCGCGTCACCCACCTGGTCCCAGGACACCAGGTCCGTGGACTTCAGCGTCTGGATCTTGCCCAGCGAACCGTTGGTGGCGAAGGCGTAGTAGCCGCCGTCCACCGCGATCACGTGGGGATCGGCGAAGTTGTTGTCGTAGACCGGGTTGGTGAAACCCATCCTCATCCCTTCCGGAGTGCCGTCGGCCGCGGCACCGCCGGGGCTGTCACCACCGCAGCCGGCCAGACCGGTCAGGCCCAGCAGCAACAGCAGCGACAACCCCGATCGGCGCAGCATCACTTGCTCTCGTAGAACCGCAGGTAGTCGAACGTGGCGACCGGTGCCGGGTTCGCACCGGTGAACTCACCGTGAGCGTAGAGCCCCAGCTTCGGGGTCTCGCCGGCCGGCAGCACCCATGACGCGCCCCAGGTCCACGACTTCCCGTCGACGCTGGTACCGGCCCGGAACACGTTCTCGCCGGCCGCGTTGCGGTGGTACGCGAGCCGCATCCACAGGTCCGTGGCCGACCGCCCGATCGCGGCGCCGCCGTAGCTGGTCGCGCCGTCGGACTCCCGGGCGACGAGCTCCCGGCCGAACTCGGTCTGCCGGGTCCGCCAGATCGCCACGTTGCCGAGCCGGGCGAAGTCGTTGTCGTTGCGGTACGCGATCATCCCGGCCTGCTGGTAGTTGCGGATGTCGCCCTCACCCAGGTCCAGGTGGACCTTGGTCTCCGCGATCCACCGGTCCCCGGCCGGGGCCTGGTGGAAAAGCAGCCCGGCGTTGTTGCCCGCGCCGACCATGTCCGCGTTCTGCAGCGGCCACGACAACTTGCCGTCAGCAACTACCGCCTTGGCGTCCGGCCGCAGCCAGGACCACGCGGGCCCGAGGCCACCGTCGAACTCGTCGGCCGCGAGCAGCTTGCCGGTCTTCGGTCCCGGTGCCAGCTCGCGGACCGGCTTGGCGACCGCGCGCACGGTGAGGTTGTCGAGTTCCGCGGTACCGATCCAGCGGACCGGGGCCGCCTTGAGCTTCAGCCCCGGGACCGCGAGCCGAGCCTCCGCGTACAGGTCACCGAGGCCGCCCGAGTCGTTCACCCGGGCCGTGACCACGCCGTCGGCGACCTGGACGCTCAGCCTGTTCCACTGCGACCGGTCGAAATCGGCGGGCAGGACAGCGGACGCCGTCTTGCCACCGGCCACCACGGTGACCTTGTTCCCCGTCACCGACACGACCACGGACCCACCGACCACGGTGGTGAAGCTGTTCCCGAGCCGCACGTCGGCGTCGACGCGGACCGAACCGGAAGGCGCGTCCTTGCGGGTCGACGCGGCACCACGGATCGATGCGGTGGCACCGCCCAGCGAGTCACCAGCTTGCCGAGTCGCGCCGAGCAGGCCGCCGTCCGGGTCGGTCGAGTCGATGCCCGCACCCGAACCCGTCACCGGCGCCGGCTGCGCGGTGTCCGACGGACCGAGACCCGCGCGGGTCCGCGGCCAGCCGTCGATCCAGTCGATCCGGTCGATCAGCATCGGCCGCCGGTTGATCCCGAACGGGTTGGTCAGCCACGGTGTCTTGCGGTCGATGGCGTGGTAGACGATGTGGTCCTGGCCGGCCGCGTCGGTCATGAACGCGTGGTGGCCCGGACCGATCCACTTGTTGCCGTTCTGCGTGATCACGGTGGTGCCGCCGACCCGGGACTCGTCCATCCGGACGCCGTTCGCGTCGACGAACGGACCCTTCGGCGACTTGGACCGGCCCGCGAACACGGAGTACCCGGTGGTCGGGCCGGCGCAGCAGTTGCTGGACGAGCCCATCAGGTAGTACCAACCGTCGCGGTAGACCACGTACGAGCCCTCGTACCGGTCGCCGACGGTGACCTGGGTCGGCGCACCGACCGCCTGCAGGCCGTCAGGGGTGACCTCGGTGACGTGCAGGCCACCGTAGAAGCCGCCGTAATACAGGTAGCGCTTGCCGTCGGCGGCGGTGAGCAGGGCCGGGTCGATGGTGCCGAAGTAGCCGCCGTTGCCGTCCGGCTTCGGGGTCACGACCGGGCCGTCGGTCGCCGTCCACGGTCCGGCCGGCGTCGGCGCCGTGGCCACGCCGATCGCGGGATCGCCACCAGGGTTGGCGGCCGTGTCGGTGACGGTGAAGTACATGACGTACCGGCCGCCGAAGTACCGGATGTCCGGCGCCCAGAAGAACGATCCGGGCGCGGCCCACTTCGGTTTCGTGCTGTCGGAGAACACGGTCCCGAGGTACTCCCAGGACCCGAAGTCCTTGGTCCGGGCCATGTGCATCAGCCCGAACGGTCCGCCGGAGACCAGCGGGTCGGAGGTGGCGTAGGCGTACCAGTAGCCGTCGCGGCCCTGGATCACGGCCGGATCGGCGAACGTGTCGGCGAAGCTCGACGAGATCGCGTTCGTCGTCTTCACCTGCGGATCTGGAGCTGCGGTCGAGGTGGTGGCGGCCGTGGTACCGGCGGCCATCGCGGCCACGGCACAGGCCACGGCGAGGAATCTTCCAGGAGGCACGGGCGGGGTCTCCTTCCAGAGGGTGGGGTCAGCCTTTGATGCCGCTGCGCGCGACACCTTCGATCACGTAACGCTGGACGAAGATGTAGAGGATGAGGACCGGGACCGACGCGATGGTGGCGCCGGTCATGATCACCGGGTAGTCGGTCGTGTAGGCGCCCTGGAGCAGCTTCAGACCGGGTTGCAGGGTCAGCCGCTCGGGCGAGAACAGCACGTAGAGCGGCCAGATGAAGTCGTTCCAGTTGGCCAGGAACGACAGCACCGTGAGGGTGGCGATCGCGGGTTTCGCGTTCGGCAGGATGATCCGGGTGAACACGGTCCACGCGTTCGCCCCGTCGATCATCGCGACCTCCTCGAGCTCCCGGGGCAGGGCGAGGAAGAACTGCCGCATGAAGAACACCCCGAACGCGCCGGCCGCGCCCGGGACGACGAGCGCCCAGAGCGTGTCGAGCCAGGCCAGCTTGTCCATCAGCAGGTAGTTCGGCATCAGGAAGACGAACCCGGGCACGAACAACGTCGCCAGGATGACGACGAAGATCGGCTTCTTGAACCGGAACTCCATCCGGGCCAGCGCGTACCCGGCCATCGACGCGACCAGGACCACCAGACCGGCGTGCAACGAGGCCGCGACCAGCGAGTTCAGGAACCAGCGCAGGACCGGGTTCTGGCCGCCGACGGTCAGCACCTCGCCGTACGCGCGGCCGGTCGGCTCCTGCGGGACGAGCGTCGGCGGCACCTGCTGGGACTCGCCGATCGTCTTGAACGAGGTGATCATCATCCACAGCAGCGGCGCGACGAACACCACCGTCAGCACGACCACCAGGACCCAGAACACCGGGGACTGCCGCCGCCTCATGACTTGCGCTCCCTCAACAAGGCGAAGTTGATCAACGAAACGATCGCCAGACAGGCCGCGAGCAGGTAGCTCATCGCCGTCGCCTGGCCCATCCGGAACTGCGACAGGCCGGTGTCGGCGATCACCATCAACGCGGTTCGGGTGGTGTCACCCGGTCCGCCCTGGGTGACCAGGACCGACTGGCCGAACATGTTGGCCGAGGCAAGCACCGTGATCGTGACGACGAAGGCGACCACCGGCCGCAACCCCGGCAACGTGACGTGCCGGAACTGCTGCCAGGTGTTCGCGCCGTCCAGCGCGGCCGCCTCGTACTGCTCGGCCGGGATGTCCTGCAACCCGGCCAGGTAGATCACCGCGTTGAACCCGATCGTCCACCACACCGTCATCCCGACCAGCGCGACGAACGCCCACGGCTGGTCGTTGGTCCAGCCGATCTCCGGCACCCCGAACAGCCCGAGGAAGGCGTTCAGGATGCCGAAGCTGGTGTCGAGGATGTAGCGGAACATCAGCCCGACCACCGCGACCCCGAGCACGTACGGCGCGAAGTACACGGCCCGGAAGAACGTCCGGCCCGGGAACCGCCGGTTCAGCAGCACCGCGAGACCGAGCGGCAGGGTGACCAGGAACGGGACCGAGGCGACCGTGAAGATCGCGGTCGCCCGCATCCCGTGCCAGAACGGTTCCGCCGTCGTCGACAACGGGTCGAACAGGTCCTTGTAGTTCTGCAGCCCGACCCACGGTTTGCCCGGCAGCTGGAAGTCCCAGTCGTGCAGGCTCATCCAGAAGCCGAAGATCGCCGGCCCGACCACGAACAACAGGAACAGCACCAGGTACGGCGCCAGGAACAGGTACGGCGTGGCCCGCCCGTACCCGCGGACGGCGCCACTGCTCCGGCGTACGCGGGTGCGGGGTGCGGCGACGGCGTCAACCGCCACCGGTCAGGCTCCGTACTTCTTGCGGTTGGCCTCGAGGATCTTGTCCGCCCGGGCGGCCGCGTCGGCGAGCGCCTTGCCCGGCTCGGCCTTGAGCAGCACGGCCTCGTTGACCGCCTTGTTCAGCTCGGCCAGCGCGTCGCCGATGCCGGGGACCGGCGGCGGGAAGTGCAGGTCGTCGATCTGGGTGGCCAGCGACGCCTGCTCCGGCAGCGCCTTGAACTCGGCCGACTCGCGGACCTGCTTGCGGGCCGGCACCTGGCCGCCCTTGGCCCACTCCAGCGACTTCTGGCTGACGTAGTTGACGAACACCCGGGCCGCGGTGGACTTGTTCTCGTCCGGCGTCTTCAGCTTCGGCAGGCAGAACTGGTGCGAACCGGCCCACGCCGCGTTGGTCCCGCCGATGTTCGGGATCGGGGCGACCCCCCACTGCAGGCTGGTCTTCTCCTTCAGCGTGTTGATGTTCCAGATGCCGTTCCAGTTGAACGCGGTCTTGCCGTTCTGCAAGGCGATCGCGTCCGCGTCCTGGGCGACGTTCTTCGGGCTGTGGCCGTTCTTCACCAGGTCGACGAACCACGACAGCGCCTTCACGCCCGGCTCCTCCTGCCAGACCGTCTTGGCCGAGTCGGGGCTGAACAGGTCACCGCCGAACTGCCAGATCAGTGCCTGCACGCTGAGCACACCGGTGAACTGGAACGGCGACGCCCAGTGTCCCTGCATGCCCTTGCCCTTCAGCGCTTCCAGGGCGGCGGCGTACTCGTCCGCGGTCGCCGGCGGCTTGGCCGGGTCCAGGCCGGCCTTTTCCATCAGCGTCTTGTTGTAGAAGAACCCGAGCGGGTGCACGTCGAGCGGGATGCCGTACCGCTTGCCGTTGTACTCGCCGGCCTTCCAGACGACCTCGGCGAAGTCCTCCTGCTTGAGCTCCAGCGCCTTGGCGACGTCGTCGAGCGGCTCGATCACGTTCCGGGCGGCGTTGGTGGCGAGCGAGTCGACGTGCATGATCGCGACCGCCGGGCCCCGGCCGCTGCTCACCGCGGTGGGCAGCTTGGTGTAATAGTCGGACCACTGCATCACGGTCATCTTGACCTTGATGTTCGGGTGCTCGCTGTTGAACTGGTCCACCAGCTTGCGCATGAACGGGCCGTCGCCGCCGGTGAACCCGTTCCAGAAGTCGAGTTCGACGTTCGGGCCCTCGTAGCCCTTCGCGCCGCCGTCGCCGGTGGCGGACGCCGCGCCGCCGGGCTTGCCGGCCGAGCCGGCGCCACAGCCGGCCAGGACGCCGGTGGCGCCGAGCGCGCCGATGCCACCGAGCACGAGTCGCCGGTTGATGGTGTTCACCGTGTACCTCCAGGGGAGAGCCTGATCAGGTGCCACGAGGCCGGAGCCAGCGTGGCGCGGCAGATGCCGTTGTCGATGCCGGTCCCGTCGACCGGCCGGGGCACGACCCGGTCGGGCTCGTCGGCGGTGTTCACCGCGGCCCGGTCGTCGTCGTACAGCCCGAGGTGCTCGATCACGTCGAGGTCACCGAGGGCGTGCAGCGGTACCTCCAGGTCGACCTGGTCGGTCTCGCTGCGGTTGACCACGAAGAGCGCCACCTCACCGGTGCTCTCGTCGTAGGTCGCCGTGCTCCACAGCGCCGGGACCCGCCCGTACGCCGCGGTCTCGATCATGGGTCCGTCGATCTCGGTCCGCAGCACGGTCGGACCGGCGTACCGGGCGGTCAGCGCGAACGGGTGGAAGATCGTCTGCCGCCAGGCCCGGCCACCGGGTTCGGTCCGGATCGGGCCGATCACGTTGACCAGTTGCGCAAGGCAAGCGATCTTCACCCGGTCGGCGTGCCGGAGCAGGGTGATCAGCAGGCTGCCGACCACCACCGCGTCGTCGACCGAGTAGGTGTCCTCGATCAACGGGCTCACCTCGCGGACGTCGAGTCCGAGCTCGCCGGGGAAACGCTGCTGGTACCAGACGTTCCACTCGTCGAACGACAGGGTGATCTCCTTGTCGCTGCGCTTGAGCGCCTTGACGTGGTCGGCGGTCGCGACGATCGAGGTGATGAAGCGGTCCATCTCCTCGGCCGACGCGAGGAAGCTCGCCTGGTCGCCGTTCTTCGGCTCGTAGTACGCGTGCAGGCTGAGGTGGTCGACCAGGTCGTAGGTGCGCTCCAGGACGGTGCGCTCCCAGTCGCCGAAGGTCGGCATCTGCGCGTTGCTGGACCCGCACGCCACCAGCTCGAGCGTCGGGTCCACCCGGCGCATCGCGTTCGCGGTCTCCTCGGCCAGCCGGGCGTACTCGTCGGCGGTCTTGTGGCCGATCTGCCAGGGCCCGTCCATCTCGTTGCCGAGGCACCAGACCCGGATGTCGTGCGGTTCCTTGGTGCCGTTCGCGATCCGGCGGTCGGGCAGCTCGGTGCCGGCCGGCAGGTTGCAGTACGAGAGCAGCTCGACGGCCTCCTTGATCCCGCGGGTACCGAGGTTGACCGCCCAGATCGGGGCCACCTCCGCCTTCCGGGACCAGGCCACGAACTCGTCGGTGCCGAACTGGTTCGGCTCGATCGCGCGCCAGGCCAGGTCGAGCTTGCGCGGCCGGTCCTGCTTCGGGCCGACGCCGTCCTCCCAGTCGTAGTTCGAGACGAAGTTGCCGCCCGGGTACCGGACCGTGCTGACGCCGAGCTCGCGGACCAGCTCGAGCACGTCCTGGCGGAACCCGTCCGCGTCGGCGGTCGGGTGGTCGGGCTCGTAGATGCCGGTGTAGACGCAGCGGCCCATGTGCTCGACGAACGAGCCGAACAGCCGCCGGTCCAAGGCGCCGACACCGAACGCGGGATCGACCGCGAGACGTGCCACCAGTGGTCCTCCAGGTTCCGTTTACAACGTTTGACGTGGATTTCTACAACGATTGACCTCGGCTGTAAAGAGGTGACCACCGGCTCTGGTGGTTAAGACCCGAATCGTGATCGACTGCGGTCGTCGCGGAGTGCTCGGGCCACTCTGGAGCGTGATCACCGGCGGACCGCGCCGGTCCCGCGCCGTCCCGCGGTACGGCGTGGCAGACTCGGCTGGCGGAACTCGGGAGGGGAGGAGAGCGGATGGCGATCAGGCTGAGCGATGTCGCGGCGCGCGCCGGGGTCTCGGTGAAGACGGTCTCCAACGTCATCAACGACTACCCGCACATCACCGAGCAGACCCGGGCCAAGGTCGAGGCGGCGATCGCGGCCCTCGGCTACCGGCCGAACGTCAGCGCCCGCTCCCTGCGCAAGGGCCGTTCGGACTTCATCGCGCTGGCGATCCCGGAGATGGCGTCGCCGTACTTCGCGGAGCTGGGCGCGGCCATCTCACGTGCGGCCAAGCGCCGGGGTATCACTGTCCTGATCGACCAGACCGAGGGCGAGGCGGAGGCCGAGAAGCTGGTCCTGGACGGGATGCGCGGCCAGCTGATCGACGGCATCATCTTCTCGCCGATCACCACGGCGCCGACCCGGATCGACCTGGCCGAAACCGCGAAACCCCTGGTCCTGTTGGGTGAACGGCACGCGGGTGGCGGGCTCGACCACGTCGCGGTCGACTCGGTACAGGCCTCGTTCGACGCGACCACGCACCTGATCTCGCTCGGTCGTCAGCGGATCGCGGCCATCGGTGTCGGCGGTGGCGCCGGGACCGGATCGGTCCGGCGCAAGGGGTACCGCCGGGCTCTCAAGGCGGCCGGACTGCCGCACGATCCGAGCCTGGAGCTGGCCGGCACCGGGTACCACCGGGACGACGGCGCCGCCTCGATGCGCGAGCTGCTGACCCTGCCCGATCCGCCGGACGCGGTGTTCTGCTTCAACGACCTGCTCGCACTCGGCGCCCTTCGGACCCTGGCCGAGGCGGGGTTGAAGGTCCCGGACGACGTGGCCGTGGTCGGGTTCGACGACATCGAGGACGGCCGGTACCACTCGCCCTCGCTGACCACGATCTCGCCCGACAAGGAGTGGCTCGCGGACAACGCGGTCGCTCTTCTGCTCGACCGCATCGCCGGTACGGGCGAAGCCGCCCGCTGCGACCTGACCGTCCCGTACACCCTGCAGATCCGCGAGTCGACCTGCGGCTGAAACCCTGCCGCCGTCGGTCCGCTCCTCAGTTCTGGGCGAGGCCGGCCAGTCTGCCGGCGAGGGCCCGACGGAACGCCGGCACGTTGGCGAGGATGCGGAGGACGGCGTTGCGGAGCGGCCGGAGGGCGGCGGGGGCGGTGGCCAAACGGGTCAGGCGGCCGGCCAGGGAGACCACCTCGAGCGCCTCGGCCCGGCTGGCGGCCGCGTAGGCGTCCAGGTCGGCCTCGTCGCCGTTCTTGAGGGCTGTGGACAACGCATCGCCGAGAGTCACGGCGTCGCGCAGACCGAGGTTCATCCCCTGACCACCGGCCGGGCTGTGGGTATGAGCCGAGTCACCGGCGAGCAGGACGCGGCGGTCGCGGTACCGATCGGCGACGCGCTCGTGGATGCGGAACCGCGATCCCCAGATCACCTCGGTGACCCGGACCGTCGTACGCTGCGGCCCGCGGGCGTTGAGCAACTGCTGGGTGTACGCGAGGTCGGGCTGTTCAGGAGCGTCGCCGACCTCGGCGACCAGGCGGAACGAACCGTCCGGCAACGGTGCCGACACCAGGATCCCGGCCGTCGAGAAGAACAGCAGCACCTGGTCCGCCGGCAGCCCGCTCTCGACCCGGACGTCGGCCAGGCTGAACGACAACTCGAGCGTGGTCCCCGCAGCGGTCCCGAGGCCGGCGAGGTCGCGGATCGTGCTGTTCATGCCGTCCGCGGCCACGACGTACCTGGCCCGGACCTCGTCGCCGGTGTCGAAGCTGACCACCGCACCCTCCGCGTCCTGGGTCACCCCGGTCGCGGTGTACGGGCGGTGGACCTGGCCACCGAGCTCCGTGAGCCGGTCGAGCAGCACGTCCTCGGTGACGTTCTGCGGGATCATCAGCGTGTACGGATACTTGGTCGGCAGCCGGTCGAACCACACCGGGACCAGATCCCGGTCGCGGTCGCGGATGGTGAACCGCTTGGCCTGGATCCCGAGTCCGGCCAGCCGCTCGGCGACCCCGATCCGCTCCAGCATCTCCAGCGTCCGCGCATGCACGACGGCGGCGCGTGAGGTGTTCGCGCCCGCCGCTTGCCGGTCCACCACGGTCACGTCGTGGCCGTGCCCGGCAAGGGTCGCGGCGACCGCCAGCCCAACCGGGCCCGCGCCCACGACCAGTACGTCGGTCCGCTCCGGAAGTGTCGTCATCGGTCTCACTCCTGTCAGGTCAACAACTGTTGGCCAACGCTTGTTGACTTGACTGTACGTCGCCACTCCTTGGAGGTCAACAAGCGTTGACCTAGGCTGGGGACATGACCGAACAGACCGGGCGACGGCGGACCGCGGACCAGACCCGGGCGGTGATCCTGACCGCGGCCCGCGAGCGGTTCGCCGCCGACGGGTACGAGCGCGCGACGATCCGGTCGATCGCGGCCGACGCGGCGATCGACCCCGCGATGGTGATGCGCTACTTCGGCTCGAAGGAGAAGCTGTTCGCCGCGGCGGCCGAGTTCGACCTGCGGCTGCCCGATCTCACCGAACTGCCGCGCGACGAGCTGGGGGCGCGGCTGGTCGAGCACTTCCTGGACCGCTGGGAGGGCGACGACACACTGATGGCGCTGCTCCGGGCGAGCGTCACCAACGAGGCCGCCGCCGAGCGGATGCGGCAGATCTTCGCTGGCCAGCTCGGCCCGCTCATCGCTCACCTGCACCCAGGCGACGCGGGCGATCCGGCCGCCGCTGTCCGCGCGGGGCTGCTCGCCACCCAGACGCTCGGCCTCGCGCTCTGCCGATACGTCCTGCCGATCGGCCCGGTCGCCGACCTGCCCAGGGCGACGGTCGTCGCGTGGATCGCACCAGTGGTCCAGCGCTACCTCATCGCGCCTGACCCGACCGCCTGAAACGCGGAACCGGCCGCTCCCGCGGGCGGGGACGGCCGGTCCAGGCGCTACTGCTGTGAGGTGTGCGCGCGATTGCGCCGGCGTTTCGTGTCCTGCAGGAAGAGCCAGGCCACGGCGGCACCGGTGACGAAACCGCCCAGGTGACCCTCCCAGGAGATGTTCGGGAAGGTGAAGGAGATGACCGCCGTGATCGCGATGTAGACCAGGATCCAGGTCACGTCCATGCCCCGGGCCCGGCTGATCACGAGCAGGGCGCCGACCAGGCCGAGGACCGCGCCCGAGGCGCCGAGGGTCGCGCTGAGCGGGCTACCGAGGATCCAGACCGCGACGCCGCCGCCGAGCGCGGACAGCAGGTACAGGATGGTGAAGCGGAGCCGGCCGAGCATCTGCTCCAACGGCGGGCCGACCTGGTAGAGCATGAACAGGTTGGCGAAGATGTGGAACAGCTGGACATGCAGGAACGCGGAGGTCAGCAGCCGCCACGGCTCGGTCTCCACCAGCGCGGGGACCAGGACGAAGTCGTTGACCAGGTTGCGCTCGCCGGCCCGGACCACGATGAAGACCAGCAGGTTGAGCGCCAGCATCACCATCGTGACGACCTGGGTGTTGCCGCGGGCGATCCCGCCGAGGGACGTCCGGGTCCGCGGTACCGACTTCACGCCCGCGGAGAAGCAGTCCGGGCACTGGAAGCCGACGGCCGCGCTGTTCATGCAGGCCGGGCAGATCGGCTTGTCACACCGCTGGCAGCGCACTCCCGCGGGCCGATCCGGGTGCCGGTAGCAGACGGTCTCGGTCAACGCCGGTCCTCTCTGGCTGAGTCACGCGCGGCCCGTCGCCCGAGCAGGCTGCTCGGGCGTCCGGGCCGATCGGACAGCCGGCCGGGTGGTCACCCGCCGGCCAGGGGAATCAACTGTTCCGGGTCTCGATCACGACGCTGTTGATGACGACCGGCTCGAGCGGGCGGTCGCTCTGGTCGGTCTTGGTGGTGGCGATCGCGTCGACGACCTTCTTCGACTCGTCGTCGGCGACCTCGCCGAAGATCGTGTGCCGGCGGTTCAGGTGCGGGGTCGGCACCACGGTGACGAAGAACTGCGAGCCGTTCGTGCCGCGGCCGAACTGGATGCCCGCGTTCGCCATCGCCAGCAGGTACGGGCGGTCGAACTGCAGGTCCGGGTGGATCTCGTCGTCGAAGCTGTAGCCCGGCGAGCCGGTCCCGGTCCCGAGCGGGTCGCCGCCCTGGATCATGAACCCGTCGATCACCCGGTGGAAGATCAGCCCGTCGTAGAACCGCGCGTTGCTCGGCTGGCCGGTCTCCGGGTCGGTCCACTCCTTGGTGCCGTCCGCCAGTCCCACGAAGTTCTTCACCGTCGTCGGCGCGTGGTGGGGGAACAGCCTGATCACGACGTCGCCCTTCGTCGTCTTCAGGGTCGCGAACAGTTCTTCGGCCACGGGAGTCACTCCTCATCGGTTACGACTGACGTCCTCGATCCTGTCACGGGGCACCAAGAGGACCGGCACCGACCGGCCGAGGGGCCGATGGACAGCGCTTCCCAGCCGATCGGCGCGGTCCGCCGCCCGGTTTATCGGCTGGGTACGACGTACGATGCAGACGAAGCCGGATTTGTCCAGAGCCGTACAGGTCGTCCATTCCGCCGATGGGCCGACGGAAAGCCCGCGCCGCGGGCGACCACCGAGGAGGAACCGTGGGTTTGTTGAAGTCCAAGGGCAGGGTCGAGACCGCGAAGGACCGGGTCCGGCCGCTCGCCGAGTCGGCATCGCACAAGGTCGGGCCGGTCGCCGGCCAGGTCCGGGACCACATCGGCCCCGCGGTGGACACCGCACGGGAGAAGGTGTCGCCGTACGCCGAGAAGGCCGTCGAGAAGGGCGCCACCCTCGCGCAGTCCGCGGTGGAGAAGGCCAGCCCGGTGATCGACGACGCGCTGAGCAAGGTCGGCCCGGCCACCGAGCACGCCGCCGAGAAGGCGCGGGAGCGGCTCAACGACGACGTCCTGCCGAAGGTCACCGCGGCCCTCGCGACGCTGGCCGCGGCCGCCGAGCCGGTGGTCGAGGAGGCGGGCCGCCGGGGCAAGGCCACCAAGGCCGCGCTCAAGGGTGAGCTCGAGGTGCCGAAGAAGAGCCACAAGCTGCGCAACGTGGTGCTGTTCCTCGGGTTCGGCGCACTGGCCGCCGCCGCGGTGAAGAAGCTGCTCACCCCGCCCGAGCCGGCCTGGCAGTCGACCCCGACCAGTGGCCGCGACTACAGCTCGGCACCCGCCGGGTCGAGCTCGCGCCCCGCGGACAAGCCGGCGGCCTCCGCGCCGACCGCCGCGAGCAAGCCGGCCGAGGCCAAGACGGACACCTCGCCGTCGAACGGCAAGACCGACGCCGAGGCGAAGAGCGACGCCAAGGAGGAGGAGGAGGAGGCCAAGGCCGCCGCCAACGGCGCCGCGAAGAAGGCCACCACGGCGCGCAAGTCGACCGGCTCGAACAGCGCGAAGCCGTCCGACAGCTGACCACCCACGCACCGCAACGGCGAAGGCCGCGATCCCCTCGGGGTTCGCGGCCTTCGTTTGTCCCGGACCGGGAGATTGCTGTCACCTGATCAGCAGTTCCCCGTCGTCAGCTCTGCTCGGGGCGCCCGTCCTTCTCCTCGGAGCGCTCCGGCTCCGCCTCGTGGTCGGCCGACCTGGTGGTGGAGATCCGGCCGGCCGAGAGCAACTGGGTGGCGTACCGGTGAGTGATGCAGGGGTAGCTGCTGCCGCAGTGCCGGCAGTGGGCGTCGTTGCGGTGCAGCCAGGGCAGGACGCCGAAGCGCTTGATCCAGGTCAGGGGCTCACGGTCGGGGGCGTGCAACTTGAGCGCGGACCGGGCCGCGTCCTGGATCTCGGGCGCCGACCATTCCTCGGCGCTCTTGTTCATCAGGGCACTCAAGTCCGGGTGGTCGGAGCCGGTGGCGGGGGGATCGGCAGGGGACTTGGTCATCGTTGGTCTCCGGGCAGGGGTGGCCGAGGCGGGGCGTGTCCCGGCCAGCTGAAGCGAATGTTTCAAGCGTGTCAGTCTGGTCGCTGCCTGCGACACTAGCGCCTGCGCGGCCTACTCCTGCCACTGCCGGGCGGTACCTGCGAGTAAGGGTTTCGTCAGGTCCAGAAGTTCTCCAGGGCGACCCTGGCCTCGAGCTCCAGCAGGTGCCGTTTCCGCGGGATCCCGCCGCCGAAACCGACCATCTTGCCGCCTGCGCCGACCACCCGGTGACAGGGCACCACGACGGCGTGCGGGTTGCGGTTGCAGGCCACGCCGACCGCCCGGGCCGCGCCCGCGTCGCCGACCGCCTTGGCCACCTCGCCGTACGTCCGCATCTCGCCGTACGGGATCCGCCGGAGCTCGGCCCAGACGGCGCGCTCGAACGCGGAGCCGGCCTGGGTGGAGATCGGCAGGTCGAAGTCGGTGAGCTCGCCGGCGAAGTACGCCTTGAGCTGCTCCTGGGTCGCGGTCAGCACGTCGTCGGGCTCCACGCTCGGCTCCACCTCGACCGCGCCGAACCGGAGCCGGCACAACCCGACCTCGTCCACCGCCAGGGACAGGTCGCCGACAGGGGAGTCGATCACGATCCAGCGCATGGACCCATCCTCTGCCGTCGCACCGACACTTTCCTCCCACAGTCGGCAGAATGAGCCTCAAGCACCGCAACCGGGCGAAGCCTGCACACAGGGTCACCCAATGTCCTCGCCCGATCACACCCGGTTGTGCTATGTCTGATACGCCGCCGCACCTGGCGGAACCGCCCGGTCGCTCATCCCTGGCACCGGGCCCGGCGAACGAGGGGTTCACGTGACCGGACCGACCGCGGCGGACCCATCGGGGCGGCCCGGCGCCGAGCAACGGCCCGCCGGCGGCGGCGACCTGCCGTCGTACCAGCCGGACTCCTACCTCGCCCACCGGTACCAGCCGCCGCCGTTGCAGATCCCCTCGTACCAGCCGAACGCGTACGACGGTCCGCCGACCGTGCCCCCGACCGGGGCGGCGCAGGTCCCGGGACCGGGGGACCAGGATCCGGCCAAGCCGCCGCAGCCGCCGCTCGACCGGTGGTTCACCTCGGAGCAGGCGATGGGGCTTGGCGCCTCGATCCTGATCGGGCTGGTCACCGTGATGAGCTGGGCCACCGCCTGGTCGGACTGGCACTCGTACCGGATCGTCGAGGCGGTCCGGGACGACCAGGACAAGCTAGACCAGGCCGACCTGATCGCCGGCTCGTTCGGCATCGTCGCCGCGCTCGCCCTCGCCGCGGCCGCCGCGGTGTTCATCGTCTGGCTCTGGCGGGTCCGCTGGAACGCGGAGATGTTCTGCCGCGGCGAGCACCGGCTGACCCGGGGCTGGGTGCTCGGCAGCTGGATCTGCCCGGTGCTGAACCTCTGGTACCCCAAGCAGGTGGTCGACGACATCGTCGCCGCCAGCGATCCGCGGACCTCCCCGCACGTCACGACGCTGCGGGGCATCCCCGGTACCCGGCTGGTCTGGGCCTGGTGGCTCACCTGGGTGGTCGGCCTGGTCCTCGACAACGTCACCCAGCGGACCGTGCTCGACCAGGACACCGACCTCGGCACCCTGCTGCAGAACGGGATCCTCTCCAGCATCTCGGCGGTCAGCACGACAGCGGCGGCGGTCCTCGCGGTCCTGCTGATCCAGCGCGTCAACGACCTGCAGATGCGTCGGCCGTGGACGCCGTGGTGGGCGTTCGAGCCGTCACCGGAACCACCTGTTCGGTAAACAAAACCGTCACGCCCCGTCCATTCGGTCGTTACCAATGGTGATGGCCGTTGGAAAAGAACGCGTTAAGTCGACACCCTCCGTGCTGGCCCCGACTCCCCACGGGTACTTACCTCGTGGTATCAATGTGGCTCGGTCACGCGGGGGCAGGTTACGACCGAAACGCCGAACAGACGGAGTTCCAGCAACGCGAGGGACGCGAGACGTGAGCCACCCGCAAGCAGCGGTCCTGACCGCTGTCCAGGACAACGAAGACGAGTGGCAGCCGCATGCCGCCGAGGAGTTCCAGGAAGTCGGCACGGTCGGCAAGATCGCGATCGGCCTGCTCGGCGCCTCGACCGTCACCCACTTGCTGGCCACCTGGTCGGACTGGAACACCTACGGGGTCGTCAACCAGTACCTCGGCGGCGGACTCAACGTCGACGATGCGGACCTGAACCGCGCCGACACGATCTCCCGGCTCACCTCGATCCCGAACGTCGTCGTCTCGGTCGCCGCCGCCGTGGTCTTCGTGATCTGGCTCTGGCGGGCCCGGGTCAACTCCGAGGTGTTCTGCCAGGCCGATCATCGCCGCGGCCATGGCTGGGTCCTGGCCAGCTGGTTCTGCCCCGGACCGAACCTGGTGTTCCCCAAGCAGATCGTGGACGACGTCTGGCTCGCCAGCGATCCGAAGACCCCCGTGTACGCCGACGACCTGCGCCGGCTCAGGACGCCCCTCCTCACCAAGGTGTGGTGGTGCACCTGGGTCGGCGCTCTCGCGTTCGACGTGGTGATCCGCCGGTTCCTGATGTGGATGGACCCGACGGTCGGCACCCTGCGCGGGATCGCGCTGGCCGGGACCGCGTCGCTGCTGCTGACCGTGATCTCCGCGGTCGGCGCGACGCTGATCATCCGCAAGATCAACGACATGCAGACCAGCCGCGAGTGGATCCCGTGGTGGGACCAGCGCGAGCCGAAGCTGACCGCCGTCCCGACCTACGCCGACGACGACACCTCCGAGCAGCCGGCCGTCTCCGAGCCGATCGCGGCGCCGCAGCTGCGGCTGGAGCGCTCGCCCGAGTTCGTCGCTCCCACGCCCGCCCCGGCCCCGGCCGAGGAGGAGGCGCCGCAGTGGAGCCCGTTCGCCTCGGTGGTGGAGACCTGGCAGGACAACGGCGGCCAGGACACCCAGCAGTTCAACGCGGTCGAGACCTGGCAGGAGGAGCGCGGCCCGGTCGAGGAGGCCACCCCGTCGTACCAGCAGACCGCCGCGGGCCTGGACGCGCCGAGCTGGTCGACCCCGTCGAGCCCGTACCAGCCGGCCGAGAACGACGTGCTCTCCGCGCCGCTGCCGAGTTGGCAGGCCGAGACGGTCACGCCGCCCTCGCTGTCCGTGGTCCAGCCCGACCCGTACGCGTACCAGCCGGCCCCGACCACTCCGGAGTTCGTCCAGCCGGCCTACGACCAGCCGGCGGCGTACGACCAGCCGAAGCCGGCCGCGCCCGAGTTCGTCGAGCCGGCCCAGCCGTCCTGGTCCGAGTCGTACTCCGAGCAGCCGTACTCGTACCAGAGCTCGTCCGACTACCTGACGTCGTCGGCGCCGATCCCCGCACCCGAGCCGGAGCCCGCACCCGTTGCGCGCGCTGGTCGCCGGGCCGCTCGGGTCGCGGTGGACAGCCCGTCGACGATCCAGCCGGCCGTGACCTCCTCGCACTACCAGGAGCCGGCCCAGTCCGAGCCGGACGACTACCTGACCCCGTCGAAGCCGCTGCCGCCGGTCCCGGCGTACGAGCCGGAGCCGACGTACACACCCGAGCCGACGTACTCCGCGTACGACGCTCCCGCGGAGTCGCCGAGCGCGGAGCCCACGTCGTACGGCACCGACTACGGCACCTCATACCAGTCCGGCCAGACGTACTCCGAGTACGGCTCCTCCCCGTCGTACGACTCGTATAGCTCGACCTACGACCAGTCGTCCGCCTCCTACGGATCGACCTCGTACAGCGACAACGGGTACGGCTCGGAGACCTACAGCGACTACAGCCCGAACTACACGCCGGAGTCGTACTCGGCCGACTACTCCACGGACTACGGCTACCCGCAGGAGCCTGCGGCTCCGCAGTACCAGCAGCAGACGCCGTACTCCTACGAGCCGGCCCAGCCCCCTGCGCAGCACCAGCAGGAGGAGCCGGAGTCCGCCACCGTCCCGAGGACCCACCCCCGCCGCCGCTGGGTCTGACCCGTGAGCGGCACCCTCCCGAAGGCCTGATCCCACCCCCGGGGTCAGGCCTTTCCTCTTCGACCGGCCGTGACCGGGGAAGCTGGTGCCATGACCGATCCGCATCCCGCGCTCGCGCTGACCGACGAGGTCCGGACCGCGCTGGCCGAGGGCCGGCCGGTGGTCGCGCTGGAGAGCACGATCATCAGCCACGGCATGCCGTACCCGCAGAACGTCGCGATGGCGGTCGAGGTCGAGGGCATCGTCCGCGAGCACGGCGCGATCCCGGCGACCATCGCCGTCCTGGACGGGACACCGCGGGTCGGCCTCGGCCCGGACGGCCTGGAGAAGCTGGCGAGTGACCCGGACGTGGTCAAGGTCAGCGTTCGCGATCTCCCGTACGTCGTCGCGCGGGGTCTGCACGGGGCGACGACAGTGGCCGCGACCATGCGGCTCGCGGCGATCTCGGGCATCCGGACGTTCGTCACCGGCGGCATCGGCGGCGTCCATCGCGGGGCCGAGCTGACGATGGACGTGTCGGCCGACCTGACCGAGCTCGGCCGGACCGACGTCGCGGTGGTGAGCGCCGGGGTGAAGAGCATCCTCGACATCGGTCTGACCCTGGAGGTGCTGGAGACGCTCGGCGTGCCGGTGCTGGTGGTCGGCCACGACGAGTTCCCGTCGTTCTACTCGCGCTCCAGCGGGTACGGCGCGCCGCTGCGGGTCGGGTCCGCGGCCGAGGTGGCCGGGGTGATGCGGGCGAAGTGGGACCTCGGGATCGAGGGCGGCCTGGTGGTGGCGAACCCGATCCCGGCCGCGGACGAGATCCCGGCCGCGGAGATGGCCGGCGTGATCGACCGGGCGCTGGCCGACCTGGACCGGCTCGCGATCCGCGGCAAGGACGCGACGCCGTACCTGCTCGGCCGGATCGTGGAGCTCACCGGCGGCGCCAGCCTGACCGCGAACATCGCCCTGGTCCGTGCGAACGCCCGGCTGGGCGCGGCGATCGCGACCGCGTACGCCACTCCGGTGGATCGGTAAGCGGATTCCGTCATGTTTTAGGGTGGGCTGAATGAACCTCGCCTTCTCCACCCTCGGTTGTGCCGGTGACCCCCTCGACGCGGTCCTCGAACTTGCCAAGAGCAACGACATCCGCGGGCTGGAGCTGCGAGCGGCCGACGACGAGTTCACCTCGGTCCGGCTGACCGCGGCCGAGCGGCGGGAGCTGCGGCAGCGGATCGAGGACGCCGGTCTGGAGATCCTCGCGGTGAACAGCTACGTCCACCTCTGCGGGATCGAGGAGCAGCCGCTCGACGCCCATCTCGAACTGGCCGCCGACCTGGGCGCTCGCGGGGTCCGCGTGTTCATGCGCGACGACGCCGGCGACGGACAGGGTCACGACTCGCCGTCCCCCGGTGAGCTGCGCGCGATGGACCGGGTCGCGCGGGCGCCGAAGGACGCGCGCATCCTGCTGGAGACGCACGACACGCACAGCTCGGGCGCGAGCATCGCCGCGTTCTGCGAGCTGCTCGACCGCGAGGTACCGAACCACAACGCCAAGGTCATCTGGGACGCCGCGCACACCTGGCGGACCGGCGAGCGCCCCGCCGAGTCGCTGGACCTGCTCCGGCCCTGGCTCGACTTCGTCCAGATCAAGGACAGCGATTCCACCCAGGCGTTCAAGCCGGTCCGGATCGGCGCCGGCGACTACCCGATCGCCGAGTTGCTCACCGCGCTCGCCGGCACGGAGTACTGGCTCTCCCTCGAGTGGGAGCGCAAGTGGCACGCCGAGTTGCCGCCGCTCGACGAGGCGCTGGTCGCCACTCGCGCCTGGTTGGAGCAGAGCGCCACGGACTGAGATTTCCCCGTGCCGGCGCCGACTACGGAGGGTAGGGTTCCTGCGCGAGCAACTACGGTTTTGGTGCAGTCCGGTAAAGCGCATGACATCCGGTAGTAGTCGCTCGTCATCAGTGGATGAAGGTCCGTACGGGGGACCTCGAAGAAGGTTAGGACTCGAGCATGCGTGATCTGGTGCACGGCCGGCGGTGGTCTCGATGAGCCCGCGCGCGGTGGACAAACGGGCCCGGCCCGGTAACGAAGGCAGCTTGGCGACCGTCGAGCCGGCGGCCGATCTGGCCGAAGTGGTGGACGTGGAGTTCGCTGAGATCGTCACCGAGCCGCTCACAGCGGAAAAAGGCTGAGAAAGGCGGCCGGGTTCTCGCCCCGGCCGCTTTCAGTTCCGCAGCAGCAGTGAGACGTCGCCGAACTCGTGCCACAGGTACCGGCGTTCCAGCGCGGCGTCGTACGCGCGTTGCACCACGTCACCGCCGACCACGGATTCGAGCAGGAGCAGGTGGGACGCCTCGGGCGCGTGCATGCCCGTCACCAGGCCGTCCACGATCGCGGCCGGCCGGTCCGGACCGAGGACGAGATCGGTCCAACCCTGGGCAGCGACCACTGACCCGTCCGGTCGAGCGGCCGTCTCGATCGCGCGGACGGCGGTCGTCCCCACGGCGATCACCCGGCCACCGTTGCCCTTCACCCAGTTGACCAGCCGCGCGGTGTGCGCCGGGACGTCGTACCGCTCGGGCAGCGGTGGTTCATGGGACTCGGGCGAGGACACTCCGCAGTGCAGCAGGATCGGCGCGATCAGTACCCCGGCCGCGGGCAGGTGGCTCACCAGTTCGAAGCTGAACGGGCGACCGGCACTCGGCATCTCCGCCGAGCCCGGCTGGTTCGCGAACACGGTCTGGTACAGCGCGAGCGGCCACTGCCGGTCCACGTACTGGTACGTGATCGGGCGGCCGTGGCGTCGCAGGTAGCCGACCACATCCGGAACCGGTGGCTGCGCTGTCCACAACCGTGTCAGCCCCGGCTGGTACGGCGCGAGCAGGGTGAGCACGCCTTCGGGGAGCTCGACCCGATCGCCGGCGGCCGCGTCGAACATCGGCGAACCACCGCTCCGCAGTTCGACCACCCAGGTGCCGTCGTCCAGCGCGGTCGAGAAGTGCACCGCCACCGGTGCGACCCCGGATCCCGTGATCCACTGGCCGTCCACCGCGGCCGCCAACGTCGCCGAGGTGTTCACCAGCAGCAGGTCACCCGGGCGCAGGTGGTCCCCGATCCGGTCGAACCGGGTGTGCGTGACGGTCGACCCCTCCGCGACCAGCAGCTTCACCTGGTCCCGGGCGAGCCCGTGGGCCTCGGGTGGTTCGACCGCGTTCAGCTCGTCCGGCAGCGTGAACCTGGTGTGCGGCCGCACCCTCACGGGGTCACCGCCGTCGCGAAGTCGGCCGCTCGGTACCGCCCGCTGGCCGGCCGGTTGTCCAGCAGCCGCAGGAACGCCGGTACCACGGTCGCCGGTTCGGGCCGGTCCGAGATGTCCTCACCAGGGAACGCCGCCTGGTGCATCGCGGTCCGCAGATCTCCAGGATCCACGGCGTACACACCGAGTTCGGGGTGCTCCGCGGCGAGTACCCGGGTCGCATGGTCGAGCGCCGCCTTCGCCGAGCCGTACCCGCCCCAGCTCTCGTACGCCTCGACGGCCGCGTCGGAACTGATGTTGACCACCAGCCCAGCGGCGTCGGCCAACTCCGGCAGCAGCACCTGCGTCAACGCGATCGGCGCGATCACGTCCACCTCGTAGACGCGCCGCAACTCGGTCAGGTCGGCGGCCGCGAGTGGTTGCAACGGGCTCGGGCCGAGGTAGCTCGCGTTGTTCACCAGCAGGTCGAGCCGACCGAGCTCACCGACCGCGGCGGCCAGGTCGGCCCGGTGCTCGGGATCGGTGACGTCGCCGGCCAGCGGCACCACGTCGGTCTTGGCCGCCAGCGCGTCGGCGGCGGTCTTCAGCGCGTCCGCGCCCCGGGCGTCGATGATCAGCGTCCAGCCTCGCTCGGCCAGCCCGTGCGCGAGCGCGAGACCGAGACCGGCCGAGGCACCGGTGACGAGGGCGACGGGTCGGGTCAGTGAAGGAGTCATGTCCGCCACTCTCATCGCTCAAGCGCACTTGAGGTCAAGAGTGCTCGGAAGTTACCCGCAGGCTGTGGAAAACCTTGTGGACGAAGTCCTACGGCAGCAGGATCCCCGGACTCAGGATGCCGCCCGGATCGACGGTCTGCTTGACCGCTCGGAGGACGTCGAGCGCGAGCGGACCGATCTCGGCCGCGTACGCGGCGCGGTGATCGGTACCGACGCCGTGGTGGTGGGTGATCGTGCCGCCCGCATCCGCGATCGCCTGGTTCGTGGCCGCTTTCGCGGTCCGCCACTGGGCGACCGGATCGTCGGTCTGCGCGGACACGACGGTGAAGTAGAGCGATGCACCCGTCTCGTACACATGGGACACGTGGCAGAGGACGAGCGGCGGCGTGCCCTGCTCGGACAGCGAGCTGACCAGCGCATTCGTGACGGCCGCCTTCAACGCAGGCAGGCTGGACCAGAACCCGGCCGTCTCCAGCGTCTCCACCAGCGCACCCTCGTCGAGCAAGGGATCCCGCAGGTACGGACCGCGGTACCGGCCTTGGCGCCACGTCTCACCCGGGCCCTCACCCAGCGACTCGCCGCCCGCGTCCCGCAGGGCCGCGGCCGTCCCCGGATCGACGGGTCCGTCGAATCCGATGATCGCGAGGACCCCACCGGTCCCGGCGCCGCCGAGCACGTTGGGATCGGCCAGGTTCACCGCGGTCTCGGCCTCGTCGGACAGCCGCAGCACGGTCGGCAACGGACCGTCCTGGGCCAGCCGGCGGATCACGGTGAGGCCCTCGTCGAAGGACGCGAACTTCCAGCCCTCGAAGGACCGCTCGGCCGGCCGCGGACGGATCCGGACCAGCACCGAGGTGATGATCCCGAGCGCGCCCTCGGAGCCGAGGAACAGCTGCCGCAGATCGGGACCGGCGGCCGACATCGGAGCCCGGCCGACCTCGATCGTGCCGCGCGGCGTGGCCACGGTCAGCCCGACCACCATCTGGTCGAACCGCCCGTACCCGGCCGAGGACTGCCCGCTCGACCTGGTCGCGGCGTACCCGCCGATGCTCGCGCCCTCGTACGACTGGGGGAAGTGGCCGAGTGTGTACCCGTGTTCGGCGAGCAGCGCTTCGGCCGCCGTCCCGCGGACGCCGGCACCCAGCCGCGCGGTCCGGGAGATCTCGTCGAGCTCGGTGAGCCGGTCGAGCCGGCCGAGGTCGATCGCGACGAACCGCCGATCCGGGGCGAGGCCACCGACCACCGAGGTGCCACCGGCATACGGGACCACCGCGACTCCCCGCTGATCGCAGACCTCGAGCAGCGCGACCACCTCGTCGTGCGAGCCCGGGAAGACCACGGCGTCCGGCATGTCCGACGTATCGCCCGCCCGATGCCGGAGCAGGTCGGGCGTGGAGTAGCCCCGGGTATGTGCCCAGCGCGTCTCCAGGTCTGTCCGCACGTGATCTGCGCCGAGGACATCGGCCAGGAGCTGCTCGAGGTCGGTCGCCAGGCCCGGCCGGTCCACGGGATCGACGGGCGCCACGGCCGGCCCTCGGACGCCGAGTTGCTTGAGCGCCTCGACCGCGGCGGCGGGCAACTCGGCCCGGTACGCCGGGTCGCCCCAGCGGCCGGACGTGAGGTGCACCACCGGGAGGTCGGACTCGGTCATCGAAGACTCCTCTTCGACCGGCTGCGGAGGTAGCGTCTCGCGGGAGTGGAACCCCCTGAATCCCACTCCCGCGAGGCGTTCCGGGACGCCGGTGTCGCTGATACACTCTGACGTGTGATGTCTCAGCGTAGCAGCGATGTGGATCCTGTGGCGACCGACGAGCCGGCGCCGACCCGGCCGGCTCCGGCGAACGCGATCGGCGAGGAGCGGATCCTCGACGCGGCGTACGAGCTGCTGCTAGCGATCGGGATGCGCCGGATGACGATGGCCGACATCGCCCGGCACGCCGAGGTCTCCCGGGCCACTCTCTACCGCCGCTGGCCGAACGTACAGGCCGTGGTCGCCGCGCTGATGACGCGGGAGTGGACCACCGCGCTGGTGTCGGCGTTCCAGCCGGACGCGGTCGACGGCCGGGCCCGGCTGGTCGAGGGCGTCGTCGAGGTGGTGGCCCGGACCAGGACGCACCCGCTGATGCGCAAGATCATCGAGCTCGATCCCGAGTTCCTCACGCCGTACCTGCTGGAGCGGCGGGGGAGCAGTACGGTCGCGCACCTCGCCCTGGTCGAGGAGGGGATCAAGGCCGGCCAGGCGGACGGTTCGATCCGGGCCGGCGATCCGGACTGGCTGTCCCGGCAGATCATCCTGGTCTCGCTGGCGTCCGCGGTGTCCGGCCCGGTGCTCGCTTCCGCCGACGAGTACCCGCACCTCGACGAGGAGCTGCGGGTGATGCTGAGCAGGTACCTGGCGCCATGATCGCCGTGGGCAACGCCAGCCTGAACGCGGCTCGCCGGACCCGCGAGCTCGACTGGCTGGACACGGCCGGCGCGGTGGACGTGCTGGTGATCGGCGGCGGCGTCACCGGCGTCGGGGTCGCGCTGGACGCGGCCGCCCGTGGTCTGACGGTTGCCCTGGTGGAGAAGCACGACCTCGCGTTCGGGACCAGCCGGTGGAGCTCGAAGCTGGTCCACGGCGGACTGCGGTACCTCGCCTCCGGGCACGTCGGCATCGCGTACGAGAGCGCGGTCGAGCGGGGCATCCTGATGAAGACCACGGCGCCGCACCTGGTCCACCCGATCCCACAGGTCGCTCCGTGGTTACCGGAGGCGAAGCTGGCTCAGGCTGCGATGCTGCGGTCCGCGTTCCTCGGTGGTGACGTGCTGCGGACCTTCGCGCACACCTCCGACGACCACCTGCCCCACTCTCGGCGGATCAGCTCGGCGGAGATCCTGCGGTACGCGCCGACGCTGCGACCGTACGGACTCCGCGGCGGCTTCCTGACGTGGGACGGGCAGCTGTACGACGACGCCCGGCTGGTCGTGGCGATCGCGCGGACCGCTGCGCAGTACGGCGCGCGGGTGCTGACGTACTGCGCGGCCGAGGAGGTCACCGGATCCGGGGCGGTCGTGGTCGACCAGGTTTCCGGCCGGCGGATCGACGTGGCCGCGCGGATGGTGATCAACGCGGCCGGGATCTGGGCCGACCAGGTCGCGTCGGGGATCAAGCTACGACCGAGCCGGGGGACGCACCTGGTGTTGCCGCAGTCCGCGTTCGGTGGGTTGTCGGCCGTGCTCACGGTGCCGGTGCCGGGGGAGCTGCGGCGCGTGGTGATGGCGATTCCGGCGCCCGACGACCGCGTGTACGTGGGGCTGACCGACGAGGAGGCGCCTGGTCCGGTCAGCGACGTGCCGCAGGCGACCGACGCGGAGATCGACTTCCTGCTGTCCACGATCAGCTCGGCCGTCCGGACACCGTTGACGCGGGCGGACCTGCTCGGCTCGTACGCCGGACTGCGGCCGCTGCTCGATACCGGGCATCACCGGGGGGAGGACCGGACCGCGGACATCTCCCGGCGGCACGCGGTGATCACCGGCGAGGACGGGCTCGTGACGATCGTCGGCGGCAAGCTCACCACGTACCGGCGGATGGCGCAGGACGCGCTCGACAAGGCGCTCGCCCAGTCGACGGTCGAGGTGCGGCGGCCCTGTCTGACCCATCGCATCCCGCTGGTCGGTGCGGCCGATCGGGTCACGCTGACGAACGTCGAGGCGCCGACGCGGTTCGTCCAGCGGTACGGGGTGGAGGCGCCCGAGGTGATCGCGGGGGATCGCTCGTTGCTGGAGCCGGTGGCGCCGGGGCTGGCGACGACGCGGGCCGAGTTCCGGTTCGCGGTACGGCACGAGGGCGCGTTGACCGAGGACGACCTGCTGGATCGGCGGACGCGGCTCGGGCTGTCCGCGGCCGATCGGGAGCTGGCGCTGCCGGCCGCGCGGGACGCCTTCGCCTCGGTGTGACGTTCACACTTCGATCAGGGCTGGGTGGTTTGACGCTTCTGGCACTGTGGACAACCTGCCGGGGATCGTCCCGGGGGCTGTACTTTGTCGGTATCCGGCGACCTGGGGAGGTGGGACATGAGTCAGCCGTATCCGGGCGCGTACCACGGCGGACCGCCGACGGTCCCGGTCGCCCAACCGCGCTACCGGTCGCTCCGCCGGACCGCGATCGTCAGCGTCGTCCTGATGGGGCTCACAGCGCTGGCGGCCGTGCTGCAGTCGACCGCCCTGTGGACGTCGTACGACGAGGTGAAGCGGCTCATCTACGGCCTGCTCTCCGAGGACGAGCTCGACCGCGGCCTCGAGTCGATGACGGGCGCCGGTCCGCTGCTCGACCTGTCCGGTTATCTGTTCCTGGCGACCGGGATCGCGTTCCTGATCTGGCTGTGGCAAGCCCGGGAGAACACCGAGATCCTGCGGCCGGCAGCCGCGTACCAAGGTGGCGCCCGGCCTGCGGAGCACCGGCATGCCCAGGGCTGGATCGTCGGCGGCTGGGTCTGCCCGATCGTCCAGTTCTGGTATCCGCTGCAGGTGGTGGAGGACGTGGCCACCGCGAGCGAGCCGACGCACCAGCCCGGCATGGTGCAGACGAGCCGGGTGCGTACGTTGCTGTACACGTGGTGGGCCGCGTGGGTCGGCTTCTGGGTGGTGCTCGTCGGCGGTGGCGGGGTCACGCTGATCAGCTTCGTCGGCTGGATCATCCGGCTGGCCGACCGGGTCAGCGCCGCCGACGCGACCGACGACTACGTGGACATCTACGACCTGCAGAGCTTCATGGTCCGGGTCGCGCTCGGGGTGAACATCGGCTTCACGCTCGCGACCGTCCTGCTGATCGCGGCCGGCGTCGCGATCTCGGTGCTGCTGTTCCGGATCACCCGGTGGCAGGACGACCGGATGGCGGCGACGGGCGGGGTCCCGCTCGGTCCGACGCTGCCGGCACACTCCCCGTCCCACCTGCCGAATCCGCACGCGCAGCAGACCGGCGCACCGCAGTACGCACCGCGGCCCGCGTTCCCCAGCTACAGCCCACGGCAGCAGACCGGCCAGGAAACCTACGGCCCGGAGGCGTACGGCGGGGGACCAGGTGGCCACACCTACGGACCAGGCCCGTACCGCGGTTCGTCGGGGTACCTGCAGCCGTCGAGCGGTGCCTCCGTCGGGCCGTCGATGCCCAACCCGGCTCCGTACGGGCCGGGCGGGTACGGCGGCACCACCGGCTCGAGCCCGACCCAGCGACCACCGGCGGACGACCCGTCAGCTCCGCCACCGCGAGCCGACCATCCGACCGGGCCGACGTCGACCAACAACCCGAGCGAGAAGCCCCACCAGCCAGGGGGAGCGACGCCCTGGCAGCCGCCGCACTGACGGATCAGGGGGTGAGGCGGCAGAGTACTGCGGTCGCGTCGTCGTAGCGCTTACCGCGGAAGCCGACCGGGTCCGCGGCGAGCTCGTGCTCGCGGACCCGATCGATCAACGCCTGGGGACCGTCGCCTTCGAGCACGCCGAGCAGCTCGTCCCAGCTGTGCCCGTACCGCTCGGAGTACCGCGCCGCGCCGTCGGTCAACAACGCGGCCACCTCGACCTCGACGCGATCCGTCGAACCGCCGACCGCCTCGTACGCCGCCTTCGGTTCGGTACTCGCGACCCAGAATCCGCCGGTGTGGTTCCGCATCCGGCGGACGGTCGCGAGGCTGTAGTCCGGCAGGAAGTCGATCCGGTCGTCGGCAACCACCGTCACCCGGCCGTCAGGCGCGCGGAGCAGTACCGGCGAATCCGCGAGTACCAGGTGCTCCACCGCCTCGGACCCAACTCGCACCATCGCGACGGTCGACGACGGGCTGTCCGGGTTGGTCAGGTCGCAGGTCCCGGCATGCTCGGCGCCCACCGCCGCGATCGCCTCGGCCAGGACATCCGGCAGGGAGGCCCGGGACCGGCCGAGCAGCGGCGCCACCAACGCTCCACCGAGCTGCGCGACCAACCACGCCACGTCGTGCCGGCACCCGGATTCCACCCCGGCCGGCGCGGTCGCCCCGTCCAGCACCACCACGAAATCCGGGCCTGCCAGCACCAGATCCTCGTTCACCGACGGCGCCTGCCGATCAGGCGCGGCCACGCAAGCCGACCGAATCTCCACGCCGCCATTCAACCCTGGGTCATCCACAGGGTCCGATCATGGGGTCCGGCGGTGGGGGCCGGTCGCTGGATCAGACCGCCCGTTCGACCGCGGGACGGGCCGACCAGGTGTCGTGCAGGGACTGGTCGAGGTCGATCGTGGACTTCCAGCCGAGGTGCTTCTCGATCAGGCTCGTGTCGGCCTGCTGCCACGGGACCGAGTCGGCGGGCGACCCGGCGTGCCCCGCGTGCACCGTGCCCTCGACCACCTTCGTGTCGGTCCCACTCAGTTCCACCAGCCTTTGGACGACGTCTCGCGCCAGCGTCGCCCGCCCGGATCCCACGTTGAGCACCGGCGGCAACTGATCCGGCGCCGTCGCCACCGCGACCACGGCCTCGGCGACGTCCCGGACATCCACGTAGTCCCGCCAGGCCTCCAGCGATCCCATGTGCAGGGTGTCCGTCGTCCCCAGCTGGCGAATCACCCGGCCGAGCAACGTACTCGGCGGCGATCCCGGCCCGGTGATGTTGAACGACCTGAGCACGACCGCGTCGGCCCCGTTCCGCTGCGCCCGGAGTACCAGCTCGGAGCCGGCCAACTTCGTGAACCCGTACGCAGCACCCGGTCGCAGCTCCGCCTGCTCGTCCTGGCTCGTCCCGCGCGGCGCCCCGCCGTACTCCGCGGCGGAGCCGATGTGGACGAGGCGGGCGTTGTTCGCGGTCCGGTGCATCGAGGAGAGGAGCGCCTCCACGGCGACCACGTTTCCCCTGGTCAGGGTCAGGGTGTCGCCGTGGGTCGCGGCGGCGGCGTTGATGATCACGGTCGGCTTGTACATCCCGAGCTGGGCATCCAGGGCATAGCAGTGCCCCGTGGCCAGGTCGAAGCGCCGATGCGGGTCACCCGTCCTGCGGGTCATCCCGCGGTACTCGATCCCGCGCTCCGCGAGCAGTGCGCAGATCCGGGTCCCGACGAACCCACCGGCGCCGAAAACCATCACCCGTTCTGATCCGGTCACGCCGCCCATCCTGCCCGTTGACGTTGACGATCCCCTGAACTTTGTCCGTCGGGGTCGTCACAATGCTCAGTGACGCAGACACCCGCAGGCCGGCGTCCGACCCGGCCGGAGAGGAGTACCGTGGCCGACCGGCTGCACGGACGCCCTGCCCCCGCGACCGAGTCCACGATCCGCGACTGGGACGACGCCGACCCGTCCGGCCAGACGTACACGCGGGTGCTGTTCGTCGACTCCGACCTGACCGAGATCCAGAACACCGGCGGCGTCTTCGAGGAGTGCACGTTCCGCGGGGTCCGGTTCAACGCGTCCACCCACACCGACGCGGCGTTCGTGAACTGCACGTTCGTCCGCTGCTCGTTCTTCGACACCACGTTCACCCGGTGCAAGTTGATGGGCAGCTTCTTCGACGACTGCACGTACAACCTGTTGAAGGCCGATGGCGGCGACTGGTCGTTCGCCGGACTCCCGGGCGCGGATCTGCGCGGGACGGAGTTCACCGGGGTCCGGTTGCGCGAGGCCGACCTGACCGGGGTCCGGGCGAGCAAGGCGGTCCTGCGGGACGTTGACCTGTCCGGCGCGATGCTGCACCGGTCCGACCTGTCCGGGACCGATCTGCGCGGCTCGGACCTGTCCACGCTCGATCCGCTCACCGTCGAGCTCAAGGACGCGATCGTGGACCTCACCCAGGCGATGGTGATCACCCAGTCCCTCGGCCTCGACGTCCGGCCCTGAAATCCACTATCCCCAGGTTGGTCCACAACCTGTGGATAACCTTCCACTCTCCGTACTGACCCACCGGTCACCTGAGGCGGACCAGGGGTCGCGCGGCCCGCTGGACGAACACCGGCCGCGGCGAAACCACCGTACGCCGATGTCGTGCGCGCGGGCGACCACGGCTGATCACCAAGGCGCCGTGATCCACAACGTCCACGGGTGCCGTCAGGGTCCGCGTCCGCGTGAGCGCCTGGAGCCCGGCCGCGAAGCCCACTCCGGCGAAGGCGCCCAGGCTGTTCGCGACGAGATCGTGCAGCTGACAGGACCGGCCGAGCTGCGGCACCAACGCCTGGACCGCCTCGACCGAGGCCGACAACCCGATCCCGGCCGCGATCCCGTCGGCCGGTCGTCCACAGGCCAGGGTCAGCATGCCGGCCGCCGGTACGAACAGCAGGATGTTCAGCAACCCCTGGATCGAGGTCAGCCCGCCGGTCGTGGCGAGCTGCGTACCGCACTCGCCCAGACGGTTGAGCCGGTTGTTCGTGGGGCTCAGGGTCGCGGCCAGGACCAGCGCGAACGAAGCCGGCACCAGCAGCGAAGCGAGCCGCGGCACCACCCCGTCCCCACGGCGCCGAACCGCGGACAGCGCGACCGGCAGCGCCATCCCGGTGAGAACGAGCCACGTGTCCAACAAGTGCGGGATACCGCGATAGGTCTCGAGCACGCGTCTGGGTCCTCCGTCGTCGACCGATTGCACGCGCGACCGACCGGACCCCGCGTGAGCACAACGTCAGTGGTTCGTCCCGATGACTTCCTGATCAGACGATCTGCTGACGGGTCACCCGCTCGCTAGAGAACTCCTGACATCGCAAACAGATAGTGCACTCTCCGTGACATTCCGTACCCGAACTGTCACCACAATTTGCTAGCCCCCGGCAACAACCCCCGTTGCCCCCAGCAACCGCCCTGTGGAAAACCCCACCACCCACCAAACTGACCCCATGGCCGACACCTGTACCTTCTGCGCCATCGCCGCCGGAGAAGCCCCGGCAAGGTTCGTCTACCAGGACGCCCACGCCTGCGCCGTTCTCGACATCAACCCGCTCCGCACCGGCCACACCCTGGTCCTCCCACGCCGCCACCTCCGCGACCTGACCGACGACGGCGCCGCCGAGGCCTTGGCAACGCTAGGCCCGGCACTCCACGAGACAGCGAGCCTGCTCACCGGCAACCTCGGTGCGGAAGGCATCAGCGTTCTGCTGGCTAGCGGCGCTGCGGCCGGCCAGGAGGTGTTTCACCTGCACTTCCACCTGGTGCCGCGATACAGCGGCGACAAGCAGTTGACCGATCACACCCCCGACGCCGCCGCCCGCCATACCCTCGACGAGACCCACCGCGTACTCGTCGGATCTGCCGACCTGTGAAGCGGGTGGTGGTGGTTGGGTGTGCTGGTAGCGGGAAGTCGACCTTGGCGAGAGAGTTGGCCGCTCGTACGGACTTGCCGTTGGTCGAGCGGGATGGGCTCGGACCGATGGGGTCGGCCGAGTACCTGGAGGCGCTCGGTGGGTTGGCTGGTCGGTCGCGGTGGATCCTGGACGGGGCGCCGTACTACCTGGACGACCTCATCTACCGAGCCGCCGACACCGTGCTCGTCCTCGACTACCCGAAGCACCTGGTGATGTGGCGCGTCCTGAAGCGAACCCTCGCCGTCGAACTCCTCCGCCGCCCCAGCGGCGCCCACCACCCGAACCCCGCAGCCCTCTGGCGAGACGAGACGCACCCACTCCGCTGGGCCTGGACCTCCCACCAAGCCCGCCACCAGGAAGCCCAAGCCCTCACAACCCGTACAGACCTCCCCACCACCGAGGTCGTCCACTTCACCCACCCACACCAAGCAGCCCGCTGGCTCAGCGAACAGTGATGACAGACCCCGGCGGCAGCGATCATGCTGGGATGGTTGAACGACATTCTCGCCCTGTGCCTGGCGGCCGGGCTTTCTTCCTGACCGAGCGGCTCTGGAAGTTGGCGGAAGGTCTTCCGACCGAGTCGGTACCGATCGAGAGCATCCGGGAGTTCGACGAGGACTGCTGGTTCGGCGGCCGCGCGGTCACCTGCCGGATGGTCGCCGAGCATGCCGACCGGATCCAGAAGGCCGACCTCCGGTACCCGGTGATCCTGTCGTCGGACGGGCGCCTGATGGACGGCGGCCACCGGATCTCCAAGGCCTGGTTGAGCGGCTCGACCACGATCGACGCGGTCCGGTTCAGCGTCGATCCGGAACCGGACCACGTCGAGTGGGAGTCTGCGACCTAGATTCCATCAGCCGACGGCGTCGGGCGTGTTCCGGGCGTGGAACGCGGCGGCCAGTTCGGTGCGGTTGGCGATGCCGAGCTTCTGGTACGCGTGCGCCAGATGCGTCTTGACGGTGCCACGCGAGATGAACAGCCGATCGGCGATCTGCGGGTTGGACAGCCCCTCGGCGGCGAGCTCGACAACCGAGTTCTCCGTCGGGGTGAGACTTTCCCACCCGGTGTCGGGGCGGTCGCGCGTACCGTGCATCCGGCGAGCGAGGTCGACGGCATCGAGGCCGAGCTTGGCTCCCTGACGAACCGCCTCGTCATTGGCCGGGTCCGCGATCAGCTTCTCCAGTTGGGGATCGAGCGGAGTCCGACGAGCGAGGTAACCGTGGTCGGCGCGAGCGGTCTGGGCGGCCGTCGCGAGCACGACGGCGAACTCGGCGGTCCTCCGTGAGTGAGCCAGGGCCGCGATGTTCTCCAGGCTGTCGATCACGTCGAGCGTCAACCCGGCGTCCGACCGGAGACGAAGCGCCTCTTGGTGCCGGGAGTACGCGGTGGTGTTGTCGGACGTGAGGAAGGCGGCCTGCTCCAGCACGTCGGCCCGGACGCGCGGTCGGCTGGTCCCATCGGTGGCCGCCGTCGCCTCGGACAGCGCGGCCATGGCGTGCTCGGCGTCGCCGGTGAGCCGGAGTGCGGAGGCGAGTTCGAGCTGGGTCTCGGCGAGGCTGACCCGTGAGTCGAGGGCACCGCGTTCGGCGAGACGGATGCCGCGCCGGCACCAGTCGATCGCGGTGGCGTGGTCCCCTTCCCAGGCGGCGATACGGGCCCGGGTCAGCTCCCATCCCGGAACGAGTGTCGGACCGTCGATCCGCTCGATGAGCGAGCTGATCGCTTCGATGGCCCCGTACGCGTCGGCGATCCGCCCGCGCAACGCGAGGAGTTCCGCGTGAACGACGGACACCTGGCCGATCCGGTGCAGGTCGTGCAACGGCCGGGCGCAGTCCACCGCCTCCTGGGCGATCTCGATCCCTCGGTCGAGGAACCCGGTCCGCGCGTGAGCCACGGCCTGGTACCCGAGGGCTGTCGCGGCAACCCCGCGGTCCCCGTGATCGCGCAAGGTCGAAGCCGCCGGCGTCAGGTGTTCGAGCCCCGCGGCGTACTCGTCGTCGAGGCAGTGCAAGATGCCCAGCAACACCCGTGACGCGCACTCGTTGAAGACGTCACCCACCTCGGCGGCAGCGGCGCGGTTCTCCACAGCGAGTTGCCGCGCTTGCTCCGGGTCGTCGGCCAGGACGCTGAGGGCGAGCAGGATCCGGGCCACGCGAGCGGTGGAATCGTCGTCGTGCTCGGTGGCGACCTCCACCGCGCGAGCCAGGGCGCTCCGGACATTCGTACCCGGTGCCGCGGTGTCGGCGACCAGGGCCAAGGCGACTTCGGCACGCGCCTGAGCGGCCGATCGTTCGTCCACCCCGGCCCGGACGATCTGGGCCAGCAGCGAGATCCCCTCGGGACGCCGTGATTCCAAATGCCAGAACCACGCCAGCCCGATCGCGAGTTCGCGCGCGTCGACAAGACCGTCGCCGGCGATTCCCCATTCGACGGCCGCGACCAGGTTCGCGTACTCCGGCGCCAGCGCGACCCGCCACGCGTCCTTGTCCCCGTCTCGCAACGCCGCATGGCGCTCGACCACGACGCGATAGGCGGCCAGGTGGCGTCGGCGTACCGCATCCTCCTCGCCGGACTCGGCGAGCCGTTCCTGGGCGAACGCCGCGATGACGTCGAGCATCGAGAAACGGGCCGGACTTGTCCCCGGATCGGCGACCACCAGGCACGCGTCGACCAGCTCACGCAGACAGCGCAGTACGTCCATGGGGCCGAGATCGGCGTCGGCGCACACGGCCTGCGCCAGGTCGGCGGTGAACCCACGCCGGAAGGCGGCGAGCCGTCGGAACACCGCGCGATGAGCGTCATCGAGCAACTCGTAGCTCCACAGCACCGACCCCGCGAGACTCCGCAGCCGATACGGCGCACGCGACCCGGAATCCTCCAGCAGTTCCAGCGGCCGGCCGAGACGTTCGACGATCTCCTCGGTGGACAAGGTGGTCGTCCACCCGGCGGCCAGCTCCAACGCGAGCGGCAGCCGGTCGATGCGGTCGCAGATCGACCGCGTCCCACCCGGGCCAGGGCGCGAGGCCCCGATCGCGTCGGCGCGCTCGTCGAACAGGTGCAGCGCGTCCTCCAGGGTCAGCGGGCCGATGCGGTGCACACGTTCACCCGGTACGCCGACCGGTGTGCGGCTGGTCCCCAGTACGGCGATCGTCGGTGCGGCCGCGAGTAGTTCCTCGACGAGACCGCCCACCCCGGCGCGGACCTGTTCACAGTTGTCCAGGATCAGCAGGCCCCGGACCCCCTCGGCGGCGTTGATGATGGCGATCCGCTCCGCCCCGGGCGACACGCTGATCCCGAGCGCGCCGGCGACCGCGACGTCTACGGCAGCGTCGTCGCGGGTCTCGTCCAGGCCGACCCACCACACCCCGTCGGGCCAGGCGGCGGGCGCTTCGTCCCCGACCGTCGCGGCCAGCCGGGTCTTGCCGCTCCCACCCGGACCCGTCAAGGTCAGCATCCGGCCGGCCCGGAGCGCGGCCCGTGTACCGGCCAGGTCCTCGGCACGCCCCACGAAGCTCGTACCGAACCTCGGCAGGCCGTAGGTCGGCATCAGCGCAGTCCCCCGCGGTCGATCATGGCCAACATCCTCCACTGCCGGCGCCGATATCGGCCACCTGGCAGATCTTTCCGGGTCCGCGTCCGAGAAGACTCGTGGTCATCACCGAATGCGCCGGTCAGCGGCCCATCAACCAGGAGGAACAGATGTCCGAACGCAAGGTCTTCGCCAACATGACCGTCTCCCTCGACGGCCGGATCACCGGTCCGGGTGGCCTGGGCGACATGGCGCCGATCGTGCCGCACGCCATCACCGACCAGAGCCGCGACTCGCTGATCCGGTTGACCCAGCGCAGCAGCACCGCGCTCCTCGGCCGCGGCAACTACGAGGGCTTCGGCGGCTTCTGGCCGACCGTGATCGACATGGCCGACGCGGACCCGCGCGACCGCGAGTTCGCCAAGTACCTCGACGACGTGGAGAAGGTCGTCTTCTCCCACACCCTCACGGAGACGCCCTGGAACAACTCCCGCCTCGCGACGGCGTCCCTCGTCGACACCGTCCGCGAGCTGCGCACCCAGGAAGGCGGCGACATCTGGGTCATGTCCAGCAAGGACCTGCTGGCCCAGCTCCTCGCCGAGGACGAGATCGACCGCCTGGAGATCCAGGTAGCCCCCGAAATCGTCGGCAACGGCATCCGCTACTTCGAGGACGGCCTCAACCCGTCCTCCTGGACCCTCACCGACGTCATCACCTCCGACTCCGGCGCCATCTGGACCACCTACGACCACAAGAAGTAGCCCCACAACCCAGCAGGATGCGTATCGGGCGACGATACGCATCCTGCTTGTTCGGGTTGAGGTTCAGCCGGGGTGTGGAGATGCTGACACGGTGAAGGAACTCGAGACGTTCATCGTCGACGGCCGCGGCTGGCAGCGGGCGAAGACCCAGATCAGGCGCTGAACTGCAGCAACGTGATGGTGGAGACGAGCGAACTCGAACTCCTCAACCCTGAGTCGGCGTGTGGAACCATGCGGCCATGACGAAGGGCTACCGCTGCAAACACTTGTCGATCAACCTGCCGGACGAAGCTCCGGCGAGGACGGCGCCTCGGGCGCACTTGCCGGGAATCGAGGCTTGAGTGCGGGAAACGTGATGGTGGAGACGAGGGTGTGCTCCGTCAGGACATACCGGACAGATCTCTCAAGACATACCGGACTGGTTCTGAGGGTCTGGTGGCAGTGGCGTCGAGGCTGCGGCTGTGTCCAAAGCCCGGCTGGTTGTTACCGCGATCGAGATCGAAAGACGCAGCGTCGCCGAGGTCGCGGCCGCCTACGGCGTTGCCCGGTCGTGGGTCTACGAACTGCTGACCCGCTACCGCACCGACGGCGAAGCGGCGTTCGAGCCACGGTCACGCCGGCCCAAGACCAGCCCGACCGCCATACCGCAGTCGACGGTCGATCTGATCATCACGGTCCGCAAACAGCTGATCGAGTCCGGTCTGGACGCGGGTCCGGACACGATCGCCTGGCATCTACGGCACCACCACCAGGTCACGGTCTCGGTCAGCACCATCGCTCGCACCCTGACCCGCCAAGGGCTGGTGATTCCGCAGCCGAAGAAGCGCCCGAAGAGCTCCTACCTGCGGTTCGAGGCCGAACAACCCAATGAAACCTGGCAATCCGACTTCACCCACTACCCACTCGCCGACGGCACCGACACCGAGACCATCACCTGGCTCGACGACCACTCCCGCTACGCCCTGCACGTCTCGGCTCACCGGCACATCACCGGCCGAATCGTGCTCGACACCTTCAGGCAAACCGCAGCCAAGCAGGGGTTTCCCGCCTCGGTACTCACCGACAACGGCTTCGTCTACACCACCCGCTTCGCCGGCGGCCGCGGTGGACGTAACGGTCTGGAGACCGAACTACGCCGCCTCGACATCGTCCAGAAGAACTCCCGCCCCAACCACCCCACGACCTGCGGCAAGGTGGAACGATTCCAGCAGACGATGAAGAACTGGCTGGCCGCGCAACCTCAACAACCCGCCGGCCTGGACGAGCTCCAGGCACTCCTCGACACCTTCGTGCAGATCTACAACCACGCACGCCCGCACCGATCGCTGCCCCACCGCGCGACCCCGGCCACCGCCTACCACGCCCGCCCCAAAACCGGCCCCGGCACCGACCGCTCCACCGACACCCACTACCGCGTACTCCACGACATCGCCGACCCCGCCGGCAAACTCACCCTGCGCCGCGCCGGGCGCCTCCACCACATCCCCATCGGCACCGAGCACGCCCGAACCCCCGTCCTCAAGCTCGTCGACGACCCCCACATCCGCATCATCAACGCCGCCACCGGCGAACTCCTCCGCGAACTCACACTCGACCCCACCCGCGACTACCAACCCCTCGGCCGACCCCCAGGACCACCACCCAAAAACAGAAAACCGGACCCCAATCTGGGGTCCGGTCTGTCCGGTATGTCCTGAGAGATCACATGGTGGAGACGAGGGGACTCGAACCCCTAACCCCTGCCTTGCAAAGGCAGTGCTCTGCCAGTTGAGCTACGCCCCCGTGGGGGGTTTCAGCGGCCCGGGGTGACCGGGTCGACGGCCTCGGCCCAGAGGTCCTGCTCGGCGCGGGCCTGCTGGGTCTTCTTGTACGCGAAGTATCCACCGATGCTCGCCAGCAGTACCAGCAGAATCTTCTTCAGCACCGGGACTCCTCGGATCGGCGTCGATCATGAGTTGGGTGGGCCTAACTGGACTTGAACCAGTGACCTCTGCCTTATCAGGGCAGCGCTCTAACCGTCTGAGCTATAGGCCCGCGTTGCGGGGTTCGAACCCGGGAGAGATTACCGCACTCTGGCCCTGGTTCCCAAACCGGTTCCGATCGGCCTCACCGGGGAGGTGATCGGAACCGGATCCGGGGTCCTCAGTCCTCCGATGCCAGCGTGACTTCGAGGCCGCCCAGCAGGGTCGCCGCGATGTTGTAGAGGAACGATCCGAGCGTCGCGAGCGCGGTGATGATCAACACGTCCGCACACGCCAGCAGGGTGGTGAAGCCCATCACCTTGCCGGTGTTGATGTAGTTCTCGATCCGGAACGGCTCGGCCGACGGGGTGCCCAGGACCTCGGACACCGTGTTGTTGATGTTGTCGAAGACGCCGGCCGCGCCGATCGCCGACCAGACGATGAACACGGCCACCCAGAGCACGATGCCGAACGCGATGGAGAGCAGGAACGAGGTCTTCATCACCGACCACGGATCCAGCCTCGACAACCGCAGCCGGGCCTTGCGGACCTGGCCGCGCGACGTCGGACGCGGCGCGCTCTCGGCGGCGGCCTGCGGCTTGTCCTTCTCGGCGCTCGCGGCTTCCTTCACCGCGGCCGCCTTGTCGAGCACCGCCTGCTTCGCCGCGGTCACCCGGTCGCCGAAGGAGTCGGCCGTCTTGGCCTGCTTCGGCGCCGCGGACGGAGCCGACACCTTGCCGACCTGCCCGTACCCCTGCGCCGGCTGGCCCTGGCTCGGCGAACCGGCCGGGAACCGTGGCTCCGGCCGCCCCGGCGTACTCGGGCTCGACTGACCCGGGTTGGCCGTGGCGCCCGGGTGTCCGCCGCCCGGCTGCTGCGCGGCAGGGCGTACCGGGGGTTGCTGCGGCGGCCGCGTCGGCTTGGACGGGCCGCCCTGGTTCGCCGGGCGCTGCTGCGGGCGGAAGTCGGCGGACTGCTGGCCGTTTTGGGCGGGACGCGGCTGAGAGCCGTTCGCCCGCCCGTTGTTGCTACGACCGTTGGAGGTCGGTGCGGCCGGTGGGGTGGACGGCGCTTTCCCGTTGCCGCCCTGGGGCGACTGGGTCTTCGCGTTGTCCGCAGCCCCATCAGGCCATGTCGGCCTCGCGCGGTTGGTCATCAGCTGCCCTCCTGGCCGGCGTCGTCGTCTTCGACGGTAGCCGCGCCTTCGGCGTCAGTCGAATGGTGGTCACCTGACTGGACGCTCTCCGGGGTGGTTTCGGTTGTCGATCCGTCCACATCCTGGGCAGCCTCGACCGCCGCCTCGGCGGCTTCGAGCTCCTCCTCACTCACGGTGAGGTCGGTGTTGCGGGCGATCGCGACCACAGCGTCAGACTCCCCGACTCCGGCGAACTTCACACCCATCGTGTCCCGGCCCTTCACCGGCACGGTGTCCACCCGGCTGCGGACGACCTGGCCGCTGGACTTGATCGCCAGCACCTGGTCCTCGTCGCCGACGATGATCGCGCCGACCAGCGACCCGCGCTCGTCGTTCAGCTTGACCGCCTTGATCCCGAGCCCACCACGGCCCTGCTGGCGGTACTCCGCCACCCGGCTGCGCTTGGCGTACCCGGCGTCGGTGACCGTGAACACGTACTGCGCGTTCTCGTCGGCGTGCAGCCGGATCACCGACATCGACAGCAGCTCGTCGCCCGGCCGGAACTTCATCCCGGTGACGCCGGAGGTGGCCCGGCCCATCGGCCGCAGCTGCTCGTCGTTCGCGGTGAAGCGGATCGACTGGCCCTTCCGGGACACCAGCAGCAGGTCGTCCTGCGCGGTGGCCAGGTGGGCGCCGATCAGCTCGTCGTCCTCCTCGCGGAAGTTGACCGCGATGATGCCGCTCTGCCGGGCCGAGTCGTAGTCGGTCAGCGCCGTCTTCTTGACCAGGCCCTTCTTGGTCGCCAGGACCAGGTAGTCGGCCTGCTCGTAGTCCCGCAGCGTGAGGACCTGGGCGATCTCCTCGTCCGGCTGGAACGAGAGCAGCCCCGCGACGTGCGAGCCCTTCGCGTCCCGCGCCGACTCGGGCAGCTGCCACACCTTGGCCCGGTAGACCCGGCCCTTGGTGGTGAAGAACAGCATCCAGTGGTGGTTCGTGGTGGCGAAGAAGTGGCCGATCTCGTCCTCGGCCCGCAGCTGGGCCCCCCGGACCCCCTTGCCGCCGCGGTTCTGCACCCGGTACAGGTCGGTCTTGGTCCGCTTGGCGTAGCCGCCGCGGGTGATGGTCACGACGACGTCCTCGTCCGGGACCAGGTCCTGCACGGACAGGTCGCCGTCGGCCGCGATGATCTGGGTCCGCCGGTCGTCGCCGTACTTGTCGACGATCTCGGCCAGCTCGTCCTTGACGATGCCGCGCTGCCGGACCGGGTTGGCCAGGATGTCCTCGAGGTCGGCGATGACGGCCTCGAGCTCGTTCAGCCGGTCGGTGATCTTCTGCCGCTCCAGGGCGGCCAGCCGGCGCAGCTGCATGTCCAGGATGGCCTGCGCCTGGACGTCGTCGATCTCCAGCAGCGACATCAGGCCGCTGCGGGCCTCGTCCACGTCCGGGCTGCGCCGGATCAGCGCGATGACCTCGTCCAGCGCGTCCAGCGCCTTCACCAGGCCGCGGTACACGTGCGCCTGCTTCTCGGCCTCGCGCAGGCGGTACCTGGTCCGCCGCTGGATGACCTCGATCTGGTGGTCGATCCAGTGCGTGATGAACAGGTCGACGCTCAGGGTGCGCGGTACGCCGTCGACCAGGGCCAGCATGTTGCAGCCGAAGGTGTCCTGCAGCTGGGTGTGCTTGTAGAGGTTGTTGAGCACGACCCGCGGCTGGGCGTCCCGCTTCAGCACGATCACGAGCCGCTGACCGGTCCGGGACGAGGTGTCGTCGCGGATGTCGGCGATCCCGCTGACCTTGCCGGTGTTCACCAGCTCGGCGATCTTCTGGGCCAGGTTGTCCGGGTTGACCATGTACGGCAGCTCGGTGACGACGAGGCTGGTCCGCCCCTTGGCGTCCTCCTCGATGTCCACCACCGCGCGCATCGTGACCGAGCCACGGCCGGTCCGGTACGCGTCGTCGATGCCCTTGTAGCCGACCACCAGGGCGCCGTTCGGGAAGTCCGGGCCCTTGATGTGCTCCATGCACGCGGCCAGGATCTCCTCCTGGCTCGCGTCCGGGTTCTCCAGCACCCAGTTCGCCGCGCCCGCGACCTCGCGCAGGTTGTGCGGCGGGATCTGGGTCGCCATCCCGACCGCGATCCCGGCGGAGCCGTTGACCAGCAGGTTCGGGAAGCGGCTGGGCAGGATCACCGGCTCCTGCGAACGGCCGTCGTAGTTGGGCCGGAAGTCGACCGTCTCCTGGTCGATGTCGCGGACCATCTCCATCGCCAGCGGCGCCAGCCGGCACTCCGTGTACCGCATCGCGGCCGCGGGGTCGTTGCCCGGCGAACCGAAGTTGCCCTGGCCCTGGATCATCGGCGCCCGCATCACCCACGGCTGCGCCAGCCGGACCAGGGTGTCGTAGATCGCCGAGTCACCGTGCGGGTGGTACTGACCCATCACGTCACCGACGACACGCGAGCACTTGGAGAAGCCGCGGTCCGGCCGGTAGCCGCCGTCGTACATCGCGTAGAGGATCCGGCGATGCACCGGCTTCAGCCCGTCGCGGACCTCGGGCAGCGCGCGGCCGACGATGACCGCCATCGCGTAGTCGAGGTACGACTGCTGCATCTCGGTCTGCAGGTCGAGAGGCTCGATCCGGTCGTGGCCCGGTGAGGTGGGGGTCTCGGTCATTGGAAAGCTCGTCCCGTTCGATTCGGTACTGCGGGGTGGTGGGGCGCGGGCGGAACCCCGGCCGCGGCCGGCCGGGGTGGTCCGTCAGATGTCGAGGAAGCGGACGTCCTTGGCGTTGCGCTGGATGAAGTTCCGGCGCGCCTCGATGTCGTCGCCCATCAGCGTCGCGAAGGTCTCGTCGGCCCGAGCCGCGTCGTCCAGGGTGATCTGCAGCAGCACCCGGTTCGCCGGGTCCATCGTCGTCTCCCACAGCTCCTGGGCGTTCATCTCACCCAGACCCTTGTACCGCTGGATCGCGTTGTCCTTCGGGAACTTCTTGCCCGCCTCGGCGCCGGCCGCGACCAGGCCGTCCTTCTCCCGCTCGGTGTACGCGAGCTCGTGGGTGGCGTTGCTCCACCGCAGCTTGTACAGCGGCGGCTGGGCGGCGTACACGTGACCACGCTCGATCAGCGGCCGCATGAACCGGAACAGCAGGGTGAGCAGCAGCGTCCGGATGTGCTGGCCGTCGACGTCGGCGTCGGCCATGATCACGATCTTGTGGTAGCGGAGCTTCTCCTCGTCGAAGTCCTCGTGGATCCCGGTCCCGAGGGCGGAGATGATCGCCTGCACCTCGTTGTTCTGCAGGACCTTGTCGATCCGGGCCTTCTCGACGTTCAGGATCTTGCCCCGGATCGGCAGGATGGCCTGGAACTTCGGGTCCCGGCCGCCCTTCGCGGAGCCGCCCGCCGAGTCACCCTCGACGATGTAGACCTCGCACTCCTCCGGGTTCGTGCTCTGGCAGTCGGACAGCTTGCCCGGCAGGCCTCCGCCGCCGAGCAGGCCCTTGCGGTTACGGGCCAGGTCACGCGCCTTGCGGGCCGCGATCCGGGCACTCGCGGCCGCGGTCGCCTTGCGGATGATCTCGCGGCCCTCGGCCGGGTTCTGCTCGAACCAGGCGCCCAGTTTGTCGTTGACGACCTTCTGGACGAAACCCTTGACCTCGGTGTTACCGAGCTTGGTCTTGGTCTGGCCCTCGAACTGCGGCTCGCCCAGCTTGACCGAGATGATCGCGGTCAAGCCCTCCCGGATGTCGTCGCCGGTGAGCCTGTCCTCCTTCTTCTTGATCATGCCCTGGTCCTCGCCGAACGAGTTGACCAGCGAGGTGAGCGCGGCCCGGAAGCCCTCTTCGTGGGTGCCGCCCTCGTGCGTGTTGATCGCGTTGGCGAACGTGTGCACCGACTCCTGGAAGGACCCGCTCCACTGCATCGCGACCTCGAGACTCAGGGTGTCCTCGCCCTGCGCCGCCTCGAACGCGATCACGTCCCGGTGGACGGGCTCGCGGATCCCGGTCAGGTACTTCACGTAGTCGACCAGGCCGTCGTCGTACTTGAACGACTGCTCGACCGGCTGACCGTCCTCGGTGTGGTCCGGGCGCTCGTCCCGGATGATCAGCTCGAGGCCCTTGTTCAGGAACGCGTACTCGCGGAACCGGGTGGACAGCGTCTCGTACGAGTACGTGGTGGTCTCGAAGACGTCCGCGCTCGGCCAGAAGGTGATCGTGGTGCCGTTGGAGTCGGACGTACCGATCTCGGCCAGGTCCTCGTCCGGGTTGCCCACCGTGAAGGACTGCGTGTAGAGCTTGCCGCCCGTCTGCACGTCCACCTTGAGGCGCGTGGACAGCGCGTTCACCACGGAGACGCCGACGCCATGCAGACCACCGGAGACCTTGTACCCGCCGCCGCCGAACTTGCCGCCGGCGTGCAGCACGGTGAGCACGACCGTGACGGCCGGCTTGCCCTCGGACTCGACGATGCCGACCGGGATACCGCGGCCGTTGTCGACGACCCGGACCCCGCCGTCGGCGAGCAGGGTGACGACGATCTTGTCGCAGTACCCGGCCAGCGCCTCGTCCACCGCGTTGTCGACCACCTCGTAGACCAGGTGGTGCAGACCCCGTTCACCGGTCGACCCGATGTACATGCCCGGTCGCTTGCGCACCGCGTCGAGGCCCTCGAGGACCTGGATCGCGCTGGCGTCGTACTCCCGCTCCACCAGGGTGGACGGGATCGCGCTGTCGGGTACGACGGTGCCGATGGGGTCGGCGGACTGGTTGGCGTCGATCTCGGTCGGCTCGTCGGTCACCGGCTGTTGTCCTCCTCGGACCCCGTGTGAGCGGGGCATCGATGCACACTAGTAGCCGCCCCTACTGTGTTTATCGGTGCCCGATCAGTAGCAGCGGCCCTCTCAGTGCTCCCAGTCTACCTGTCGAGCGAAGCAGAACCGGCCATGAGGCGGCCGAAACTGTGGACAGGGCGTCTTTTCTCCCTCCCAGCCATGTCCCCCATCGTGCGAGGGGCCCTGAAAAGCGCTCACGGCCTCTCAGTGGCTTTCGACCGGCCCTCTGGTACCCGTCTCGGACCCGAGACCCGAGCCATCCCGGCCTCCCCGCACCCACCGGCCCCTAGGATGCCTGCCGTGGAAAGTCTCGACGACGTCATCGACGCCATGATCGCCGACCGGGTGATCCACCGGCACCGCCGCAAGTGGCTGATAGCCCTCGCAGTCGTCGTCGTCCTCGCCCTGGTCCTCATCCCCTTCGGCGGCTGGAAGAAGCACGAGGGTCGCGCGGTCCCGACCGTCGACGCCCCGACCACGATCGACGCCGGCCGGTTCGAGTTCGGCTTCACCAGCGCGAAGATCATCCGCAAGCCCAAGGGTGAGTACTCCGAAGCCGAGACCCGCGTGCAGGTGTACTTCGACCTCCGCAACATCGACGAGGAGACGAAGGAGAGCGGCTCCATCAGCGGCAAGATGCTGCAGCTGGTGCCGGCCGACGGGTCTGAGCCGATCCAGTCCAATGGTGCGAGCTGCCACGACGAACTGAATTACCGCGCTGTCTACGGTCTGCCGGCCGAGCCTTGCTTCGCGAAGTTCGACGTACCGGTCGACTTCGCCGAGAAGAAGCTCGAGATCGGAGTGCTCGGTGAGGTCTACACCTCGGCGAACCAGCTGGCCGGCGCGTCTGAGGGCGAGTACTGGCAAGGAGAGCGCCCCGTCAGCGTGGTCAGGGTGCCCGCGACGATCGAGACGGAGGAGGACGAATGAAGGTCTATCGTCCCGCGACCGTGGCCATCGGCGTCGTCCTCGTGCTGTTGGGTGGCATCGTGCGGCTCGGCGACCCCGATGCCGTTTTCGAGGATCCGAGCCGGATCGTCACCCACGGCGCCATCGGTGAGGACGTCGCCTACGGTGACTCTCAGGTGACGGTGACGCGGGTTGCCTTCACCAAGTCGTTCATCCCGCGGGACTCGTCCGACGCGAAGGTCGTTCAGACCAAGGGTGTCTTCGTCGCGGTCGAGTACGACGTCGTCCGCGGGGCCGACGACCCGGGGAGCACGAACGTGTCGCTCAAGACCGAGGCGGGCTCGGTCTACCGACCCGTGACCGAAGGCATCGATTCGGGGATACCCTTTCCCGCCGCGGGATTCGCCCAGACCGGCGGATTCGTGTTCGAGGTCAACCCGTCCGACCTCGCCGGCCTGACGTTCTACGTCGAACCGGTGCTCTTCTTCAACACCCTTGCTTACGACCTGTCGATCGATCTCGGGGTGCCCAGTGAGGACATCGCCCAGCGGTCGATCGAGCGTGCGGGCGAGGAGTATCTGCTGATCAAGCCGGAGATTCGGGTGGCATCGTGAAACTCTCCGACCGTGCGTTCCGGCTGACAGCGCAGGCAGCACTGCTCGTCACGCTCCTGGGGCTGAGCGCATTCCTGCTGTTGCGGACGTACCTCGGTGACGATGAGCGTGTCTTCGAGGAGGGCGCGGTCACCGAGGTGGTCTCGAAGGGCCCTGTGACGATCGACAACGTCACCTGGAAACTCGACTCGATGCAGCCGTACACGACGCTCGTCGACAAAGACAAGAAGGCGATCAAGCTCGACAACCAGGTAGCCGGCACCACGGTCGTCGTCGTCACGTCCGAGCTGACCGTGCTCGAAGCGCGGCGGTACAACGACGGCGGGTTCACCTGCGACGCGATGTTGCGGGACGACCGTGGCAACGTGTGGAAGTCCCAGTCCGTCTTCCGCGACTTCCCGCTGCCGACCTACTGCTCGGACAACGACAACCCCATCAAGCGCAACGAGCCGACGAAGATCGCGCACGTGTTCGTCGTACCGTCCTCCGCTGTACAGCACTTGACCGGAATCCAGGTCGAGTCCACCGAGGTCGGAGACTTCCGCAGGGTCCTGTTCACTTTCTGAGTTGCCGCTCGATCAGCAGCCAGGCACCTCTGTGCACCGTCTGCTGATCGAGCGGGTCAGCTAGTCGCGAGCGACTGCTTGCCCGGTGGCGCCGGCCTCCTTGGCCGCGGCGGCTTCAGCCCGACGCTGGGCTCCGACCGAGATGCACATGTCGAAGGCTGCGGCCAGTAGGGCGATCCGGAGGGTCTCGAAGACGACGTCCTTACCGAGCGACGCGATCTCGTGGTTCATCAGACCCCAGCGTTCACCGTGGACACCGATCAGTCGCTGGAAGCCGACGAAGGTCCAGCTGTCGGCCAAGGTCCAGATCGTGTAGGTCAGGCAGACGACGCCCAGGAAGACCGGACCGACGCGGACCAGCAGCCGGAATGCGTTCAAGGTCGGGTAGAACTTCTCCCGCAGCCCGCCGAGAACCAGGTTCGGTGCCTTGTTGGTCATTGCGACGATCCGGCCGACCGGCTGCTGCTCCTCGGCCGGCTGGACCCCGAGCCGGCGCTCGAGCCGGGTTCCTCGCAGCACACCGCCGCTGGACAGCACGCGATGGCCGAAGACGACCGTGGTGATGGCCAGCCACGTCAGTGGTTCGCCGACGCCCTCCTTGAAGAGCGGCCAGAGGGTCTCCCAGAAGCCTGCCCAGAGGAACTCGAGTCCGGCCGGCAACGGGATGTTGATCCCGGCGAAGAACTCCTTGGCCTTGTCCCACCAGTCGACCGTGAAGTACCAGAAGTTCCGCTCCGCGAGCCAGCCGGTGAACTCGTTCTTCGCCGGCGGGATCACCACCACGGTGATCAGCAGGAAGAACGCCTCGCTCCAGACTTGGAGGAACTTGGCCGGCCGGCTCGGCCAGCGATCATCGATCGCCTCGATCACGCGGCGAATGACCAGCAGCACCACGATCGCCGGCAGATAGCCCTTCCACTTCCCGTCGTTGATCTCGAAGAAGCCCGTTCCGGGCCCGTTGCCGAGTTGCACGATCGTGCTGACCGACAACTCGGAGATCCGCTCCTCGAGGAACCCCCAGGCAGACCAGACGGCAACCAGCGGAAGCAACGTGACCGACAACAGCTCCATCAGGTTCTGCTGTGTCGGGTCAGAGGTTTCTTCCTCCTGGTCGCTCGCCGCGTCCCGCCAGCGGAACAAGGACGTCGCGCAAGTACGGATCATGCCGACCGCGGCCGCGATCTGCGCGAGCACCCCGGCCGCGAACAGACCGAAGGCCAAACTCTTGTGCTGGTGCTCGCTCAGCCAGATCGCCGCGTTGATCGAAGCCCGGAATCCGACGTACCCGGCCAGGAACCAGGTCGCCAGGGGCAGCAGGTTGCGCCACCACAACCGGAAGGTGTCTCCGATCAGGTGGACCATCTCTCGGAGGCCATCGACGATCGTGCGCATCGCGCCCGATCCTAGGGGAGCACCGGGTCGCCCCGACAACCGCTCTCACCACGGCGTCGTCACGGCCCTCCAGCGGCTGGACGTCCGGAGCCACGACCTGCACAGAACCACCCGCGGAGGCGTAGATGGTGACCTCCGGCAACCAACTCAACCCGCTGCGTGGCGGAACGTGACTGAACGTAGGAGACGCCGGGTCAGCCGTAGGTGTCTCGGGGGCCTCGGCCGCCGCGGACTGTGCGGGGGCCTTTTCGCCAGGAGGGGACGTTGGGGCCTTGGACCTTGACCTGGGTGACGGTGCCTTCGCCCAGTTCCGCGTTGAGGCGGCGGACCAGGTCCGGGGCGAGGAGGCGGAGCTGGGTGGCCCAGGCGGTGGAGTCGGTGCGGACGGTGAGCTCGGTGTCCTGGTAGGTCTCCGGCTTGCAGTGTTCGGCCATTTCGGGGCCGACGATGGACGGCCAGCGGGCCATCACGCCGTGGACGGCGACGTCGACCTCCCAGCCCTGGTCGCGCATCAGGCGGTTCATCGTCGAGGTGAGGCGCTGGGGGTCACGGTCGTCGGGGCGGGCGCCGCTGACCTGGGGCTCGCCCGGGTGCCGGCGGCGGGACTTGCGGAACGGCCTGGTCGGACCGTTCTTGGCCGCGTTCGCCTTCAGCCGGCCGGCCAGGGACTTCGCCAGGTCCAGTCCCTGCTTGTCGTGCTCGGCTTCCTCCGTCGGCTCAGCACCGGGCAGATCGCTCTCAGAGCCGCTCTCAGAGGAATTCCGGGGTTCAGGCACGGTGGACCGTGCCCTCACCCACGTCGAAGCGCGCTCCGGACAGCTCCTCCGGTACGTCGGCGCCCACCGCCGCGGTCACGAGTACCTGCTGCGCGGGTGCCACCAATTCGGCGAGCCGGTTGCGTCGTTGCGAGTCCAGCTCGGCGAACACGTCGTCCAGGATCAACACAGGCTCACCCCCGTCCGCCTTCAGCAGCTCGTACGACGCCAGCCGCAGTGCGAGCGCGAAGGACCAGGACTCACCGTGACTCGCGTACCCCTTGGCCGGCAAGTCCCCGAGCCCGAGAACCACGTCGTCGCGATGCGGTCCGACCAGGGAGACGCCGCGGTCGAGCTCGTCCTGGCGCTTCTCCTGGACCGCCGCCATCAGCACCTCGGCGAGCTGCTCGCGGGAGGTGATCCCCGGTTCCAGCCGGACCGAGGACTTGTACTCCAGCCGCGCATCACCCTTGCCTCGGGCAACGGCGTCGTACGCGCTGGAGACCAACGGTCGCAGGGATTCCAGCAGCTCGAGCCGGGTCGCGAGCAACTCGGAGCCGGCCCGGGCGAGGTGCGAGTCCCACACCTCGAGGGTCCGCAGCTGGCCCTCGGCCGCGTTCGACCTGTTCTGCCGACGGGCCATCGACGCGCTCCGGAGCAACGAGTTCCGCTGCTTCAGGACGCGGTCGTAGTCCGAGCGAACTCCGGCCATCCGGGGCGACCGCAAAGTGAGCAACTCGTCCAGGAACCGGCGCCGCTCGGACGGATCACCCTTGACCAGCGCCAGGTCCTCCGGCGCGAACAGCACCGTGCGGAGGTACCCGAGCACCTCGCGCGGGCGGGGGACCGGGGAGCGGTTGATCCGGGCGCGGTTCGACTTGCCCGGGTTGATCTCGAGCTCGACGACCACGTCCCGGTCGTACTCGCCGCGGATCTCGGTCCGCACGATCGCGCGTGGCGCCCCGGCGCGGACCAACGGCGCGTCGGTCGCCACCCGGTGCGAACCGAGCGTCGCCGTGTAGTGGATCGCTTCGACCAGGTTGGTCTTGCCCTGGCCGTTCGGTCCGACGAAGGCAGTCACGCCCGGCTCGAGCCGGACCTCCGCCTGCGGATAGGACCGGAAGTCGACCAGACCGAGGGCGGTGACATACACCTCGGCGCTGTCTCAGTTCTTCGGCGGCGTGGCGTACGACGGGTCCTCGGCGCCCTTGACCGCGTGGCCGCCGAACTGGTTCCGCATCGCCGCGATCGCCTTCATCGCGGGGGAGTCCTCCTGCCGGGACGCGAACCGGGCGAACAACGACGCCGCGATCGCCGGCACCGGGACCGCGTGGTCGATGGCCGCCTCGACGGTCCAGCGGCCCTCGCCCGAGTCGTCGGCGTACCCGCGGATCTTGTCCAGGTGGGTGTCGTCCTTGAGCGCGTTCACCATCAGGTCGAGCAGCCAGGACCGGATCACGGTGCCCTCACGCCACGAGTCGAACGCCTCGGGCACGTTCTCGACGACGTCGGCCGCCTCGAGCAGCTCGAAACCCTCCGCGTACGCCTGCATGATCGCGTACTCGATGCCGTTGTGAACCATCTTGGTGAAGTGCCCCGCGCCGACCTTGCCGGCGTGCACGAAACCGAACTCGCCCTCGGGCTTGAGCGCCTCAAAGATCGGCATCACCGCACCGACCGTGTCGGCGTCGCCGCCGCACATCAGCGCGTACCCGTTCTCCAGGCCCCAAACACCACCGGAGACGCCGCAGTCGACGAACCGGATGCCCTTCTCGGCCAGTTGCGCGGCGCGGCGGGTGTCGTCGGTCCAGCGGCTGTTGCCGCCGTCGATCACGATGTCGCCCTCGGTGAGCAGGTCGGCGAGCTCGGTGATGACCGGGTCGATGGCCTGCACGGGCACCATCACCCAGACCACCCGCGGCTGGTCCGTCGCGGTGAGCTTGCCGACCATGTCGGCCAGGTCGGCGGCGTCGGAGATGTCCGGGTTGTGGTCGAACCCGATCACCGTGTGACCGGCGTTGCGAATCCGCTGGCGCATGTTGCCGCCCATCTTGCCGAGACCGACAAGGCCGAGCTCCATCGTGAATCCCCTTGTTCTGTTGGCTTTCCGCTTCGTCAGCTGTTCAGGCGGACCGGCATCAGCACGTACCGGAACTCGCTGATCGGCTCGCCGTCGAAGTCCGCCACACCGGTGAGCTCGGCGGGCTTCGTCGCCTGGGTGAACGCCAGATGGGCCACCGGTGTTCCGATCGCGCCGAGACCGTCCAGCAGGTACGTCGGGTTGAAGCCGACCGTGACCGGGTCGCCGACGACGCGGGCCTCGATCGACTCGGACGCCTGCGCCTCGTCACCGCTGCCGGCGTCGAGGGTGACCGAGTCCTCGCTGAAGGTCAGCCGGACCGGAGCGTTGCGCTCGGCAACGAGGGCGACGCGCTTGACCGCCTCGACCAGGGTCGCCGTGTCCAGCCGGACCCGGGTCGCGATCGCCGCGTCGGTCGGGATGATGCCGCGGACCTTCGGGAACTCGCCGTCCAGCAACCGGGTGGTCGCCCGCCGGTTCCCACCGGAGACCTGGCCCTCGAAACCTACGATGCCGTCGCCGGAACCGGGAGCCGCGAGCGACACGACGATCTCGGTACCGGTCATCGCCTTGGCGGTCTCGGCCAGCACCCGCGCCGGGACCAGGGCGGCCGCGGACGCGTCGGGGGACTCCGGGCTCCACTCCAGCTCGCGGATCGCCAGCCGGTACCGGTCGGTGGCGAGCAGGGAGATCGTGGGTCCCTCGATTTCGACCCGGACACCGGTCAGCACCGGAAGCGTGTCCTCGCGGCCGGCCGCGGTGACCACCTGGGACACCGCCTGGGCGAACACGTCGCTGCGGACGGTACCGCTGGCCGCGGGCAGGTCCGGCAGGGCCGGGTACTCCTCGGTGGGCAGCGTCTGCAGGGTGAACCGCGAGGTGCCGCAGGTGACCTGAGCCTTCGGGCCGTCCACCGCGACGTCGACCGGCTGGTTCGGCAGGCTCTTGGAGATGTCGGCCACGAGCCGGCCGGAGATCAGGCACCTGCCGGTGTCGGCCACCTGTGCGGGCACGGTGACGCGGACGGAGGTCTCGTAGTCGAAGCCGGACAGGGTGATCTGCCCTTCCTCGGCCTCGACGAGGAGTCCCGCGAGGATCGGGACACTGGGACGACTGGGCAAGCTACGCGCGGCCCAGGCCACCGACTCGGCCAGTACGTCGCGCTCGACGCGAAACTTCACCGCTGGGTGCCTCCTGTTTCGGCTGTGTGCCAGGCAGATCCTGCCACGGACAGATGTGATGTGCCCCCACCGGGCTTGACGTGGCGGTTCGGGTCGTCCTGTGTGGGCTTCGGTAGGTACTTCCAGGACCAGCCTGACAGGTCGAGCCGACAGTGCCCAGAACGGGCCGAAATCGGGAGTTTTCCCCAGGTTGGGCCGCCAGAACCATTTGTGGACTTTGGAACCTCTATAGATTCCATAGGGTTCTTCGCACCGGTGGATAGTGTGGAAAACCGCCGAGTTCGCAGGTCAGAGCACAGATGACCATGTGGATCCGCTGTGGATGATTCCCCGCTTGCCTTGGGACGCCTGGTGATGACGCTCGGTGTCCCCACAGCGAATCCACAGTGAACCCTCGTGTGTCCACCGGAATACCCACAGTTTTCCACAGCTGTGTCCCCAGGCTGTGTGGTTCGAGCGGCCGCGTCCGAGCGCCTGTCCAGCACGCTGTCGGAGGCGGTTCGGGTCATTGCTGCTTGGCCTGGTGCTTGATCCGGTTGGTCAGCTCGGTGACCTGGTTGAAGACGCTGCGGCGCTCGGACATCAGCTGCCGGATCTTCCGCTCCGCGTGCATCACGGTGGTGTGGTCGCGGCCGCCGAACTGCTGGCCGATCTTCGGCAGTGAGAGATCGGTCAGCTCGCGGCACAGGTACATGGCGATCTGCCGGGCGGTGACCAGGACGCGGCTGCGGCTGGATCCGCACAGGTCGTCGATCGACAGCCCGAAGTACGAGGCGGTCTGGCCCATGATCATGCTGGCCGTCACCTCGGGCTTGCTGCCCTCGGGGATCAGGTCCTTGAGCACGATCTCGGCCAGGCTCAGGTCGACCGGCTGCCGGTTCAGACTGGCGAACGCGGTGACCCGGATCAGGGCGCCCTCGAGCTCACGGATGTTCGTCTGCACCTTCGACGCGATGAACTCCAGCACCTCCGGCGGCGCGGTCAGCCGCTCGGTGGCCGCCTTCTTCCGCAGGATCGCGATCCGGGTCTCCAGGTCGGGCGGCTGGATGTCGGTGATCAGGCCCCACTCGAACCGGTTCCGCAGCCGGTCCTCCAGCGCCTCCAGCCGCTTCGGCGCCCGGTCGGAGCTGATCACGATCTGCTTGTTCGCGTTGTGCAGCGTGTTGAAGGTGTGGAAGAACTCTTCCTGGGTCTGGATCTTGCCTTCCAGGAACTGGATGTCGTCGATCAGCAGCACGTCGACGTCGCGGTACCGGCGCTGGAACTGGGACGCCTTGTCGTCGCGGATCGCGTTGATGAAGTCGTTGGTGAACTCTTCGCTGGAGACGTACCGGACGCGGGCGCCGGTGTACAGACTGCGTACGTAGTGACCGATCGCGTGCAACAGGTGGGTCTTGCCCAGCCCGGAGTCGCCGTAGATCAGCTGCGGGTTGTACGCCTTGCCCGGTGCCTCGGCGACCGCGACGGCGGCCGCGTGCGCGAACCGGTTCGAGCTGCCGATGACGAACGTCTCGAACGTGTACTTCGGGTTGAGTCGCGCCTCGCCCATCGCGTCGGTGGCCGGCGAGTTGGACAGCGTCGCACCCGGAGTGAGCGGCTTGCCGAGCGGTGAACCGAGCGGCTGCTGCTGGTGGAGCACCTCCGGCGGTGCGGACAGCGACGACTGCAGCGTCGGCTGGTACGCCCCGTCCGTCTGCAGCGGCGGCTGCGCCTGCGGGGCAGGGGTCGACTGCCGCGGCGGCTGGTACTGCTCAGGCTGGCTCGGCTGGTACTGCTCCGCCGGTTTCGGCGGGCTGTACTGCTCAGACTGGCTGTACTGCTCCGACTGCGGGGCCGGGCGGTACTGCTCGGGCTGGCTCTGGGTGTACTGCTGCTCGCCCTGGTTGTACTGCTCGGGTTGGCTGTACTGCTGCTCTTGCTGCGGCTGCTTGTACGGCTCGGGCTGTTGATACTGCTCCGGCTGCGACGGCTGGTACTGCTGCTCCGACTGCTGGGCCTGGTACTGCTCGGTCGGCGCGGGCTGCTGGTACGGCTCCGCGGGTGCCGGCTGGTACTGGTCGGGCTGCTGCACTGGTTGGTACGGCTGCGGCTGCTGGTACACACCTGGGGACAACATCTGCGGCGCCTGCTGCAGCGGCATGTGCCGCGGCGGCTCGTGCTGCGCCGGGGGCTGCTGCACCGGCGGCTGCTGCACCGGCGGCTGCTGCTGGACTGCGGGCTGCGGGGCCGGCTGGTTGAGCTCAGGGTCGAGGGACGGGTCGACGGTCACCGCGATCCGGATGCCGCGGCCGAAGCTCTCGCTGAGGATCCGCTCCAGATCGGGGCGGAGGCGGGTCTCCAACTGGCCGCGGGTGAAGTCGTCCGGCACCGCCACGATCGCGGTGCTCTCGTGCAGGGTGACCGGCCGGGAGTTCGTCAGCCAGGCCCGCTGGTTCGGGGGAAGACCGGCGAGGACCCTGGTCCACGCCTCGCCCAAGTCGTTCACTTCTGTCCTCACGTCCGCCTTCGCGGACTGGTCCTCGACCACGCGTTGCTCCCCGAATCCATCGCTGCGGTGGCCGGTGCCGCCTTGGGAAGACCCAGCTTGGCGCGACCTCTGTCCCGGCACCCGGCCACTGGGTGTGCAGCCGGTCGGCCGCACATCGCAATCGCTGGTCTCCTCAGCCGGTCATCCTCATTGTCCACAAAGTTGTCCACAGATGTGAACGAAGCGTGGAGCGGGTTGGTTACCGGTTGTGGGGCGCGGGACCTGTGGTGTGAGGGGCTGACGCTAACAAGTCCTGGCAGGCCGCTTCAAGCCGTCATCCACAGGCTATGGAGGCCAAATTGGGGGCAACCTGCGGCGTGTCGAGTGGACGCCGGAGCGTAGTCGTGATGCGAGTCCCACCCCTCGGAACCGATCGGGCCGGACTGTGACCGGCCTTTGACAGCCGGTGCGAGATGTGGATTCTCCACAAGGCTGTGGAAAACTATGGGGACGGCTGGTTTGACCTGTCCACAGGCGGCCACGTACCGTGGATCGGTCGGTGTTGAGCCGGCCGTTTCGTGCTGCGCTCCAGGCGGGACCATCCTCGGTCGGCATTCGCCGGCTTCGGGTTCTCGGGCGGTGTGCAGGACTGCACCAAGCGGCAGATCTATCAGTGGATTTGTCGACAAATGTGATCTCGAGTAACCGGAGTCATTCCAGTGAGCAAGCGGACGTTCCAGCCGAACAACCGTCGCCGGCACAAGAAGCACGGCTTCCGTCTTCGGATGCGCACCCGTGCGGGTCGCGCGATCCTCGCCTCCCGTCGCAGCAAGGGCCGTCAGCGGCTCGCGGCCTGAGCCGTCTGGCTGGACGTCTCGGTGACTGCCTCGTGCTGCCTGCGTCGCACCGGTTGCGCCGGTCCGACGACTTCCGTCGCGCCGTCCGTTCCGGACGGCGGGCGGGTCGGCGTGCCGTGGTGGTCCACCTGTTGTCTCAGGCCGGCCCTGACCAGGGCGGGCCTGCTCGTATCGGATTCGTGGTGAACAAGGCGGTGGGCAACGCGGTTCTGCGGAACCGGGTCCACCGCCGCCTACGCGCTGTGATGGCCGCGCGTCTGGCCGACCTGCCGCCGGGCAGTCTCACCGTGGTCCGTGCTCTGCCCGCCTCCGCTACGGCGTCGTACGGCGAGCTGGAGTCGGACGTGGACGGTGCGCTGCGACGCGTGCTGGAGCCACGATGAAGATCGCGCCCGTCAAGTACGGGCTCATCGGTTTCCTCAAGCTGTACCGGAAGTTCGTCAGTCCGATGTACGGCCAGGTGTGCAGGTTCTACCCCAGTTGTTCGGCGTACGCCCTGGAAGCGGTCGAGCGGCACGGTGCGGTGCGCGGTAGCTGGCTGGCGGCGAGGAGACTCGCCCGCTGCCACCCGTGGAACCCCGGCGGCTACGACCCCGTTCCACCCACAGATGTCGACCAGCGCGGAGAGACCCTCTCCGCCAACCAGCCCGGAGAGTCGGCGGACGCCGGGCCTGTGCAGCGAGGTGCTTGAGTGACTCTTCTGGCCATCCCTGAGCTCGCGTTGTGGGACGGGATCGTAGACCTGTTCAACGCGGTCATGACCCCGCTCTACTGGGCTGTCTCGGCCTTGCTGGTGGGGTGGCACCAGCTGCTCTCGCTGGTCATGGACCCGGACGGCGGCTGGACCTGGGCGCTGTCCATCGCCGGCCTGACCGTGGTCATCCGGACCCTGCTGATCCCGCTGTTCGTGCGGCAGATCCGCTCCAGCCGGAACATGCAGCTGCTGCAGCCGAAGATGAAGGAGCTGCAGAAGAAGTACGGCCATGACCGGGAGAAGCTCGGTCAGGAAATGATGAAGCTGTACAAGGAGACCGGGACGAACCCGTTCTCCTCGTGCCTGCCGCTGTTGCTGCAGTCGCCGATCTTCCTGGCCCTGTTCCGGGTGCTCGACTACGCGTCGAAGGGCAAGACGCACTCGAGCATCATGGATCCGTACGTCTCCTCGCTGCAGCACGCGACGATCTTCGGTGCGGAGATCTCGCAGACCTTCCTGAAGGCCAGCGGCCCCGGTGCGACGAACGTCAAGATCGTCGCCGTCGTGCTGATCATCCTGATGACCGCCACGATGTTCATCACCCAGCTTCAGCTGATGCGCAAGAACATGCCGAAGGAGGCCCTCGAGGGCCAGGCGGCGCAGATGCAGAAGATCATGCTGTACGTCTTCCCGGTCTTCTTCCTGATCGGTGGCTTCAACTTCCCGATCGGTGTGCTCATCTACTGGTTCGTCTCGAACCTGTGGACGATGGGCCAGCAGTTCTACGTGATCCGCCGCAACCCGGCTCCGGGCACCCCGGCGTACGACGCGATGGAGGCCCGCAAGCGCGAGCACAACCGGCGCGTGGGCAAGCCGGAGGACACCGGTCTGGCGACCGCCACCCTCGACGACGAGACCGGCTCGGACCGTCGGCCGGCCACCCGGCAGCAGCCGAAGCGGCAGTCCCGGAGCGACCGGAAGTCCGGCGGTGCCACCGGACAGAGCGCGTCGACGGCCGACAGCAATGGCCAAGCTGACGAGACGCCGAAGAAGCAGCCGGCGAAGTCCTCCGAGCAGCCTGCCAAGAAGGCGCCGGCCGCGAAGAAGGCGGGCAACGCCAAGCGTCAGCCGGCGGCGAAGTCGCGAGCGCAGCGGACCGCGCAGCAGAAGGCGGCGCAGAAGAAGTCCGGCGGGTCGGCGGCCGCGCGCAAGTCCGACAACTGAGCGCTGCGGCGGTACCCCCAGTTTTCCTTGCACTGTAAGACCTGGGTCCCGGTGGGGCGGACCTCGAATCACGAAGGAGTGGCCGTGAGCGACGGCATGCAGAACGCCGAGTCGGCGGAGAAGCCCGGCAAGTCCGCGGAGGACCGCGTGAAGGCGCTGGAGAACGAGAGCGACATCGCGGCCGACTACCTCGAAGAGCTGCTCGACATCGCCGATCTGGACGGCGACATCGATATGGACATCGACGGCGACCGGGCCGCGGTGTCGATCGTGGGTGCCGACCTGAGCGACCTCGTCGGCGAGAACGGCAAGGTGCTCGAGGCGCTGCAGGAGCTCACCCGGCTGGCCGTCTACCGGGAGACCGGTGAGCGGTCGCGGTTGATGCTGGACGTCTCGAACTACCGGGCGAACCGCAAGACCGAGCTGGAGCAGGTCGGCAAGAAGGCGGTCGAGGAGGCGAAGGCGAGCGGTGAGCCGGTCCGCCTGGAGCCGATGACGCCGTTCGAGCGGAAGGTCGTGCACGACGTCGTCGCGGCCGCCGGGCTGACCAGCGAGTCGGAGGGCGAGGAGCCGCGTCGCCGGGTCGTCGTCCAGCCTTCCTGACGCCGTCGTGGTCTGCTCGTGACCGGAGACGTTTCACGTGAAACCCCGCCGCTGGTGGAGGAGCTGTACCCCCGAGCGGCGGGCCGGCTGGCCGCGTACGCGGACCTGCTGGCCACCGAAGGAACTCTGCGCGGTCTGATCGGTCCGCGCGAGGTGCCGCGCCTCTGGGAGCGACACCTGCTGAACTGCGCGGTGCTGGAGCGCCTGATCCCCGAAGGGTCGACGGTCGCCGATATCGGGACCGGAGCCGGGCTGCCGGGGATCGTGCTCGCTCTCGTTCGTCCCGATCTCCGGGTGTCGCTCGTCGAGCCGTTGCTCCGGCGCACCACCTTCCTCGAGGAGGCTGTGGAGAAGCTCGATCTCACCAACGCCGAAGTGGTCCGGGCTCGGGCCGAGGACCTCGCGCCCGCGGAGTACGACGTGGTTGCCTCGCGTGCCGTGGCGCCGTTGGAGAAGCTGGCCGGGTGGTGCCTGCCGTTGTGTGCGGAGGGCGGCCTGATGCTGGCGATGAAGGGATCGTCCGCCGAAGAGGAACTCGCCGGAGCAGAACGCCGGCTGACGGCCCTCGGCGCGGAAGAATGGCACATCCACCAACTCGGGGATGGCGAACTGGCCCAGCCGACGACCGTCGTGAGTATTGTGGCCGGACGTGCTGCGCGGGGATCGAAGCACACAAGACGCGGGAGGTGAGGGGTTCGTGAGCCGTGCCCTCGGATGGCCTGAGAAGAGCACCGGTCACCCCCAGGTGTCCCAAGCCATCGGCTGGCCGGTCGAACCTCCGCAGTCCGTCACCCAGGTCCTCACAGATCCGGCACCGATCGTCCCGCCGAAGTCCACAGCACCTACCTCCGTCGATGGTGGGTCCGAGGCGGTCGTTGCCGACAGCCCCGAGTCCGCCGCTGGGGTGAGCTCTCCGTCCACTGCGGAGTCGTCGCCTGTGGATACCGAGTTGCCCAGAGCATCTAACTCGCCAGGCCCCGTGCCTGTGGATACTCCGGAGCCGACCGGAGCCGATCTTTCTGGAGGGCAGTCCGAGCCCGAGCCTTCCGTGGCGCCGGCGCCTGAGTTCACATCTCCCACTGCGTCTGGGTTCGAGGTGACGCCTTCGTCTGTGTCCTCGTCCCCGTCGTCCTCCGGGATCGAAGCGGTACCGGGCGAACTGGTGCCCACTCCTGCGAACGAGGCTGCTTCGGAGAGCGTGCCTGGTAGGGACTTCGGGCCGACTGGTGATCGGCCTGCTGCGTCCACAGCTCCTGTGGACAACATTCCTTCGGCGGGTTCGCCGGCCGAGTCGCGGGCGCCTTCGGCTCTGCGGATGGCGGCTTCGGCCGGCCTGGACGCGACGCTGCCGACGGTGCGTTCCGACGCTCCGGTTTCACGTGAAACGGGTTCGATCCGCGATACTGAGGAGCAGTACCCCGAGTCCCCACCCCCTGTGGATGACCACCCCCGGGAGACGCCCCCGTACACGGGAATTCATCCACAGAGGCCTGTGGATGAACCTGGGGGTAAACCCGCCCCGACCCCCACCGACATCCTCTTCGGGCCAAGTCCCGCACCTCTTGGAATGGGCGCCATGACTGCCGCACAGATCGCCGCGCGGGCCACTTCGGACGAGCTACAGCGACGACTGCTGGAGACCCCGATCGCCGCCGCCACCGAACGGACCCTGCTGGTGAACGAAGGACGCACGATGGGCCGCGAGTTCCCGCTGCCCCAGGAGACGAGGGTCTTCGTCGTCGCCAATCAGAAGGGTGGCGTGGGAAAGACCACGACCACTGTGAATGTCGCCGCGGGCCTCGCCCTGTACGGCGCGCGGATCCTCGTCATCGACCTCGACCCGCAGGGCAACGCGTCCACGGCGCTCGGCATCGAGCACGCGGAGGGGACCCCGGGCATCTACGAAGCGATCATCGAGGGCGAGTCGCTCGCCAAGCTGATCCAGCCCTGCGAGGAGCACCCGGGCATCAGTGTCATCCCGGCGACCATCGACCTGGCCGGCGCGGAGATCGAACTGGTCAGCATCGTGGCCCGGGAGAGCCGCCTGAAGCGCGCGCTCGACGCGCATCTGGCCGAGACGGCCGCCGCGGGTGAGAAGTACGACTACGTCTTCATCGACTGCCCGCCGTCGCTCGGTCTACTCACCGTGAACGCGCTGACCGCGGCCCGCGAGGTGCTGGTCCCGATCCAGAGCGAGTACTACGCGCTCGAGGGTCTGTCCCAGCTGCTCCGCCACATCGACATGGTGAAGTCGCACCTGAACCCGGAGCTCGACGTCTCGACGATCCTGCTCACCATGTACGACGCCCGGACGAAGCTTGCGGGAGAGGTCGCCGCCGAGGTGCGTGGCCATTTCCAGGACGCCGTACTGCGGACCGCGGTACCGCGCTCTGTCCGGATCTCCGAGGCACCGAGCCACGGCCAGACGGTGCTCGCGTACGACCCGGCGTCTGCCGGCGCGCTCTCGTACCTGGAGGCGTCGCGGGAGATCGCGATGCGGAACACCCCCTGACCGACGGCTGCACCGCGAAGGCCCGGGCCGTTGGTCCGGGCCTTCTTTGATCCCCACGGTTCCACGTGAAACGGGGGCTCTCACCGCGGGTGGGGGAAGGGTGTGCCGCCGATGTGTTTCACGTGGAACGGACAGTCTGGGCAACGCTGGCGGGTCGCTGGAATAGCGCCTGTTCACGTGGAACCGTGATGCGGACGAACCGCGGCGGCGGTGTTTCACGTGGAACGCGACACGAGATGGGTGGGGTCGGAGATGTTGGCGCGACAAGGACCGGCTACCGTTGCGCAGGCTAATTGTTTGGGAGAGGGTGGCCGGCGCTCCGCCGGGACCGCAGTCGCAGACCTCGAGGGAGTCGTATGAACACCAGGCTTGGACGTGGACTCGGTGCGTTGATTCCGAGCACCCCGGCTCCCGGCAGTAGTACGACCCTCGGCAGCAAGTCGAGCTCGATCCCCGGAGCGCCGCCGGCCAAGCCCGCCGAGCCCGAACTCGCCACCGTCCCCGGTGCGCAGTTCGCCGAGATCGACGTCGACAAGATCACCCCGAACCCGAAGCAGCCGCGCAGCGTCTTCGACGAGGACGCGATGGCGGAGCTCGTCCACTCGGTGAAGGAGATCGGCCTGCTCCAGCCGATCGTGGTCCGCCGCCTCGCCGGCGAACAGTACGAATTGGTGATGGGTGAGCGGCGCTGGCGCGCGACCCAGGAAGCCGGTCTGACCACGATCCCGGCGATCGTCCGGGAGACCTCCGACGACGTCATGCTCCGCGACGCGCTGTTGGAAAACCTGCACCGGAGCCAGCTGAACCCGCTGGAAGAAGCCGCGGCGTACCAGCAGATGCTCGACGACTTCGGCTGTACGCAGGAGGTGCTGGCGACGCGGATCGGGCGGTCCCGTCCGCAGATCTCGAACACCCTGCGCCTGCTCAAGTTGCCGGCGTCGGTCCAGCGTCGAGTCGCGGCCGGTGTTCTCTCCGCGGGACATGCGCGTGCCCTCCTTGGCCTGCCGAGCGGCGACGCGATCGAGCGGCTGGCGCAGCGGATCGTGGCGGAGGGGTTGTCGGTCCGGTCGGTCGAAGAGATCGTCGCGATGGGCGACATGAACGACGAACACCCCGCCCAGAACCGCCGCCGCAACAAGCCGGTCGCTCCGCGCTTGGTCGACCTGGCCGACCGTCTCTCCGACCGGTTCGAGACGCGCGTCAAGGTCGACCTCGGCAAGACCAAGGGCAAGATCACCGTCGAGTTCGCCTCCATCGACGACCTCGAACGCATCGTGACCCTGATGGACCCGAACAAGCCGCAGAGCTGAGCGCCGAAATCCGGCCCACCAGAGTTCTGTGAGCGGCCCTGAGAGCAAAATCGGTCCGGCGCGATTGGACCGGAAACTGCTCTCAGGGCGTCCTGGAGAACCACGATCGAGCCACCGATCGGCCGGACCGGCACTGAGACGAACAGCTTCCTGACCGACGCGATCGCCTTACAGCTCGTGGTCTGAACTGTCGCCAGGGGAGCCCATCCGCGAGGAGCTTGAGCTCGGCGCGGGGGACGCGACGGATGGCGCCATGTCGACCTATCGCGTCGTCGACTGGATGCGAGCGTCAACTCGCGTTCCGGTCAGAACCTCCAAGTCCTCGGCCAAGTCTTGGCGCCGGCCGAATCAGCGCCAGCGACGGGGCAGCCGAGTGCGCGCGGCCGAGACTGCGCGGACGGAGCGTGCGGACGTGGGTGTGCGGACTATGGCGTGGGGACGGCGTGGGGACTATGGCGCGCGTACGTGGGCAGGCGGACGACGGCGTGGGGACGGTGAGCGCGCGTACGTGAGCGCGCGTACGTGAGCGCGCGCACGTGAGCATGCGGAGGTGGGCCTGCGGAGGTGGGCCTGCGGAGGTGGGCCTGCGGAGGTGGGCCTGCGGAGGTGGCCTGCGGAGGTGGCCTGCGGACGGGGGGCCTGTGGACGGGGGGCCTGTGGACGGGGCCGCGCCACTCGGCTGCAAGGGCCGCAGCTGGAGGTGCGTGTTATTGGCGTGGCCGGCCTTCTCGGATCGGAGCGATCGCTTCGCGGTAGGCCGAGGTCCGAAGAATCGGCCGTGCGTCGAAGTGCGCCGATCTGGTCGGCCTGTTGGTGTGTACCGACGAGAACCCGATGGCCGTAGCCGCCGAGGCCGCGGGAACCGATCCGGACCGCTCGAGGTCTCCGTGGTCATCACCGGTGGCCCCGACGGGTTCGAGCCGGCCGTCCGGTATCGCGATCGCTCGGCCGACGTCACGGTGGCCTCGACGAGCTCCGGCTCTGCGATGAGGACGGACCTGGCGGTCGAGGGCTTGCGGAAGGAGATGGCGCCCCATCCAGTGCCGCAGGTTTGATGAGGGAGGCGATGTCGACTTGTCGCGTCGTCGACTGTCCGTGGGCGCCAACTGGTTGGCGTGGTCAGGACTGCACCCAGCCCCCATACAGGGGGAGTTGAGGCGCATCGACGGCCTTGCTAGCGAGTCGCGGAAGCCGTCCGCTCATTTCGCCTGGATCGCCGAACCCGTCGGCGTCGACGACGAGTTGCTGGCAGAGGCTCCTGGACCGGGCGGGCTCCTGACCAACCCGATCGCTTCAAGGCCACCGTGGTCTGGTCAGCCGATCGGGCAGCCGGTCGAGGAGGAGTTGGAGCTCGGCACCACGACGCATCGGCACCACGACGCATCGGCACACCACGACGCATCGGCACCACGACAGGTCGGCAAGGCGACGCATCGCCAACCCGGCACGGCGACTGCGGCGATGTCGACGTGGTGCGTAGCCGACTCCGCCCTTCCTTGTGTCGGCAACGCTCGAAGATGAGGCCGATCAGACGCTCGACGACGGGGCCACCGGTTCGTCGGGTTCTTGGTCTGTGCTCAGGCCGCAGACGCCGGACGGTGTCACGAAACCACGTGATCGACCCGGTCCAGCCGACCCGCTCAGCGATCACCGCGGCCGGCATGTCCGGCGTCCTGGCCAGCAACTGCCGTACAGCGTCTCGAACGGCGTGAACGCCGTCGGCCCTGCGGCACGCTCGTACTTCGGCGGCCGGTCCGAAGCCAACGCCCGCGCTACCGTCGACCTGCCAATCCCCAGATCCCGCGCAACCTGACGCCGCGGAACACCGTCCGCGACCAGCCGCCGGATCAGAGCCCAATCCTCCACCGAGATCACCCATCCAATCTGTCTGGATGGCCTCGTTCTGGACCGTCGCTATGGCCTCACTCTCAAGCTTCGTCGACACCTTGATAGCGACCACGCCCGGGGCCGGCGGCGTTGGCTGCAGGTACGCCGCCGATCACGCGATTGGTCGACTCGAATGCTGCAGACGATCTCGGCATCAAGCGCGCCTGGGTGGTGGGTCTCGTCGTGCACGAGTAGCGACGTTCGACTGGACAGGTCCGGATCGGCGCCGGCGGGTTGGGTTCGGCGAGTCAGGGCTTCGAACGTGCCAGGCCGGGTGCAGCGCGTTTGCCGCCTCGGGTGCAGCGCGCTTGCCCACCTCGCACCCTGCCCCGCCAACTCCGATCTCGATCTCGGTCGCGAGTCTGACTCACAGCGCCTATCGGGCGGACAGCGCCAAGTCGACATCTGACGCCCAACTCCGGTTCTCGGAGGCTGAAGGATGGTTCTGTCAGCGGGCTTGAGAGCCGTTCGCGGGGCGGTCGGTCTGGGCGGCTTTTGCTCTCAGGGCGTCCTGGAGAACTGGCTGTCGGCGAGAATTCAGCGATATGTCGACAAAGGCATTTGCGGTTCGTGCGGTTTCACGTGAAACGAAGGAGCCCTCGCAGCCGGGAGGGCTACGAGGGCTCGGGGGTGACCGGGGTCAGGCGGTGAGGTCTCGGTGGACTTTGCGTTCCGCGTAGAAGGAGAGGAAGGGGATGGTGCCGGCGATGGCAACCAGGAGGAGGTAGCGGAAGGACCACTTCACCCGGCGGGCGAGGTCGAGGGTCGCGAGCAGGTAGACGGCGTAGAGGAAGCCGTGCAGCGGGCCGATGAGGTTCATCGGGGCTTCGTTGTCGCCGATGTACTTGACGGGCATCGCGACGAAGGTGAGCAGGAGCAGCATCACGCCGACGACGTAGGCGAGCACCTGGTACCGGATCAGGGCGCTGTGTGTGGTCCGGGAGAGCTTCTTCTTCTGGCCGGCCGACGTGCTGTGGTCTGCGGGGGAGGTCACTCTGAAACGGTACCGGGTACCGCGTCGTCGTCCTCGTCCTGGTGGTCGGGATCACCCGGCCGGTTGGCGTCGACGACCATGCGGCCCCACATCCACAGAGTGAAGCCAGCGAAGAGCCACCACTGGAACGCGTACGCCACGTTGCGGAGGCCGGCGTGATCCGTCGGCGGGCTCGGGGGAGTCACCAGGGTCAGTCCGGCCGCGGGGGACGAACTCTGGTCGACCGAGGTGAGGACGACGAACGCGTCGTACACCCGGTAGTCGACGAGATCGACGATCGTGGGGATGCGGAGCGACGAGAGGACGCGGCCCTTCGCCGCTTCACCCGAGGAGTCCTGCGCTTCGGAGGCGGCGACCGCGCCCGTGAGGGACACGCTGCCGAGCGGCGCCTTGGCCGCTGGGTCGTCCACCGACGGCACCCACCCACGCACAACCATGACCGCGCCGGCCGCGCTCCCAGCGCCGGAGCCACCCGAGCCCGAGCCAGACCCAGACCCAGACCCCGAGTCACCGGCCGGAAGCATCACCGAGCTCACCACCCAGAACCCGGCCTGCCCGTCGTGCAAGCGGTCGGCAATGAAGATCTGGTCGGCCGCCGGACCCCAAGTCCCGGCAACCGTCACCCGCCGTGCCACCGCCTTGGCCGGCAACCCCGAGTCGATCGGGAACAGCGACTGCAGCGGGACCGGCGCGATCGCGGCCTGCTTCGCCGTCGCCTCCGCGGTCTTCGAGCGATACACGTCCAGCTGCCAGACGCCGAGGACCGACATCATCGCGGCGATCGCAACGGCGAGCACCAGCAGCGCGGTCCACCGCGGGGTCAGGATGGTCCGCCACAACGGCTGCGCCGGCGGAACGGCGGGAGTTTCCACGGGATCGGCGGTCGGCGCGACAGGCATCAAGACCTCAACGGGCAGCGGCCGCGGCCAGCAGGTCGCGGCACAGTACTCCGAGCTCCACCCCGGCCGCTTCGGCAGCGAGGGGGACGAGCGACGTCTCGGTCATGCCCGGTGCCACGTTCACCTCGAGGAACCACGGCACCCCGGCCGCGTCCACGACGAGGTCCGACCGCGACAGGTCCCGCAGGCCAAGCGCTTCGTGCGCCGTCACGGCCGCCTTCGCACACGCGGCCGCGACCTCGCTGTCCAGCCGAGCCGGAACGATGAACTGGGTGGCGCCGGCCGTGTAGCGGGCCTCGTAGTCGTAGAAGCCGGAGTCCGGCTGGATCTCGACGGGCGGCAGCGCGCGGGGTCCATCGCCGGTGTCGAGCACCGTGACCGCGACCTCGGTGCCGTCGACGTATCGCTCGATCAGCGCGACCGGGCCGTACGCGTAGCAGTTCACCATCGCCGACGGCAGCTCGTCCACGGAGCGCACGATCGACGCACCGAGTGCCGAACCACCTCGCGCGGGCTTGACCACCAACGGCAGCCCGATCTGCTGGATGACGGCCTCCATCAACGCGGCGGCGCCGAGCTCGCGGAACGTGTCGTGCCCGAGCACCACCGACTCCGGCGTACTCAGGCCGGCCGCGCGGACCATCGTGCTCGCCACCGGCTTGTCGAAGGCGGTCCGGCAGGCGGCCGCGGCGGCGCCCACGTACGGCACGTTGTAGAGGTCGAGGACCTGGCGGAGTGCGCCGTCCTCGCCGGTCACGCCGTGCAGGACCGGGAAGACGGCATCCGGCGGATCGTTGCGCAACCGGTCGACCAGGCTCGCGTCGACGTCGCGTTGTTCCACCTCGACGCCGACTCCGCGCAGCGCGTCGGCGACCCGCCGGCCCGATCGCAGCGAGACGTCCCGTTCGTGCGACAGCCCGCCGGCCAGTACCAGCACTCGACCCAGATCACTCATAGACAGTTCCCGATCACTCGTGGGCGATTCCGGCTCCGCGCCGGTCCCGAGGCCCATTCGAACGGTACCGCTATCCGCTCGTGGACCCACGGGCCGCCCGACCATCCCGCGCTCTCGCAGCGCGGGGCATCAGCTCAGCTCCGGGCCCGGAGCGTCGTAGTCGTGGCCGGCGCCGGGTGGCAGCGGGCCGAAGGTCTGCCGGAGCTCGAGCTCCTCGTTGATCACCGCGGCCAGCCGCGCGACACCTTCGGTGATCCGCTCCGGGGTCGGGTGACAGTAAGACAGCCGCATGCACTGGGAGCCGAAACCATCGGCGAAGAAGGCCGTTCCGGGGACGTAGGCCACCCGGGCCGTCACCGCGCGCGGCAGCATCGCCTTCGCGTCCAGGCCGTCCGGCAACGTCAGCCAGACGTAGAAGCCACCGCCCGGCTTCGTCCAGGTCGTTGCTGCTGGCATCTTCTCGGTCAGCGCCGCCAGCATCGCGTCGCGGCGTTCCCGGTACATCTCCTGGAACTGCTTCACCTGGCCGAGCCAGTCGTGCCGGCTCAGGTACGCCGAGATCGCCTGCTGGCTGAACACCGGCGGACACAGCGTCGCCGACTCCTGGGCGAGCACCAGTTTCTCCCGGACCGCGTGCGGCGCGACCGCCCAACCGACCCGGAACCCGGGCGCGAACGTCTTCGAGAACGAGCCGAGGTAGATCACGCCCTCCCGGTCGTCCGCGCGCAACGCCCGGTACGGAGCGCCCTCGAACCCGAGCAGCCCGTACGGGTTGTCCTCCAGCACCAGCAGGTCGGCGGCCTGGCAGATCTCCAGCACCCGGCGACGTCGCTCGGTGGAGAGCGAGACCCCGGCCGGGTTGTGGAAATTCGGGATCGTGTAGAAGAACTTGACCTTCTTGCCGGCCGCACGGACCGCCGCGATCGCCTGCTCCAGCGCCTCCGGCTGCACCCCGTCGTCGTCCATCGCGACGTGCACGACCTCACACTGGTACGCCCGGAAAACGCCGAGCGCGCCCACGTACGACGGGGCCTCGCAGATCACCACGTCGCCCGGATCGCAGAACACCCGGGTGACCAGGTCGACGGCCTGCTGGCTGCCGACGGTCACGACCACGTCGTCGGGATGCGCGTCGATGCCCTCCAGCCGCATCACGTCGCAGATCTGCTCGCGCAACACCGTGTCGCCCTGGCCGGAGCCGTACTGCATCGCGACCGCACCGCTCTCGGTCACCAGGTCGCGGACCGCGCCGCCGACCACGTCGAGCGGGAGGCCACCGATGTTCGGCATGCCACCGGCCAGCGAGACCACCTCGGGCCGGCTCGCGACGGAGAAAAGAGCTCGGATCTCCGAAGCCGTCATACCCTTCGTCCGTGCTGCGTACCGGTCGACGTAGTTGTCGAGGCGGGTCTGCCGGACATCGGGCAGGTCGTTCACGGAGCGGCTCCAAACGGGGTGATCGAGGGGAAGTCACCAGGCTACGCCGAGCCTCCGGCGCGCGCCGGGGCTGTGGATCGGCTTGACCTCTCACTACCATGCCTTATAGGGGCAGGTTCGACCATGCCGCGGACTGGCAGCTGAGACGGCGGCCGGTCGTCACCCGTCGCGGCACGACCTGGCGCACCGCGGAAGGCAGGATCGGATGAGCGTGGGCAAGGCGTTCGGCTGGACGCTCGGTGGACTACTCCTGGGCGTGCTCGCCGGGTTCGCCGGGGAGCTGTTCCGGCGACAACCGGCGGCCAAGGTGCAGCAGCGTTACGTCGCCCCCGAGGCGGCCGAGACACCCGACGTCCGGACCCCGGCTCCCGCCGCACGGTGAGAGGACGGCTGGACGCCTGATGGCCCGACGGCTGGAACCGTTGACGCTCGCCAATCTCGGTGACGTGCCGGGTCCGTGCCGTTCCTGTGTCTTCTGGGAACTCGATCCCGTCGCCGGCCGGCATGCCAGCCGCGCCGGCGACACCGAGCTCGAGAAGGAGGCCTGGCTCTCCCAGCTGCTGCTCGACTGGGGCAGCGCGGGCGTCGTGCTGACCGTCGACGAGGAGCCCGCCGGGTACGCGATCTACGCGCCCGCCGCGTACCTCCCGCGGATCCAGGCGTTCCCGACCGCACCCGTCAGTCCTGATGCCGTCGTGCTCGCGACCGGGCGGATCCTGCCGCGGTACCTCGGGACGGGGCTGGGTAAGGTCCTCGTCCAGGCCGTCGCCAAGGACGTGCTGAAGCGTGGGTTCCGGGCCGTCGAGGCGTTCGGTGACTCCCGCTGGGACGGACCGGGCTGCGTGTTCCCGACCGACTTCCTCAAGGCGGTCGGGTTCGGCGTGGTCCGGGAGCATCCCCGCAATCCCCGGCTGCGGCTCGATCTCCGCTCCACGGTTACCTGGCGGAGCGAGATGGAGGCCGCGGTCGAGAAGGTCTGGGGCGCGATCCGGCCGGAGCACGCACCACCGGCACCGGTGACGGTCCGGGACGCCCTTCTGCGCGACGACCCCCGCTGAGCAGCGGCCCGAAAGGACGGCAGCGATGGTGTTCCGGTTCCTCGCCGACGTGGTGATGGTGCTGCACGGGGCGATGCTGGTGTTCTTCGTGATCGGCGGCTTCCTGGCCTGGAAGTGGCGGTGGCTGATCTGGGTCCACCTGTTCATCGTGTTCTGGAACCTCGTCATCGTGCTGCTCGACTTCGGCTGCCCGGTGACCGCGCTGGAGAAGTTCTTCCGCCGCGAGGGTGGCGAGCAGCCGTACGTCGGCGGGTACATCGCGCACTACCTGGACGGCCCGGTCTGGCCGGTCGGCGGGACGCCCTGGGCGGAGCGGATCGGCTTCACCCTGGTCGTCATCTCGTACATCGGCTTCTTCGTCACCGGCCGGCGCCAACGCGAGCGGGTGACCACGGGAGTCTGAGTTCCGCGACTCGATCTAAGGGGCGGCTCAGTGGAGACCCCGACGTCATCGGCGACCTGCGGATCCCATACTGGTAGCCGTGTCCAGCGCGATCAGCACAGCCGACCCGGTCGAGACCTACCTCGACGGCCTGAGCCGTGCCCTCAGCGGTCCCGGTCGGCGCAAGGCAGACCTGCTCGCCGAGGCACGGGACAGCCTGGTCGATGCGACCGAGGCGTTCGAGTCCGACGGCCTGAGCCCGGCGAACGCGAAGCAGCAGGCGGTGGACGACTTCGGCACGCTGGCCGACGTGGTCCCCGGCTACCGCGCCGAGCTCGGGATCGCGCAGGGCCGGCGGACGGCGCTGATGCTCTGCCTGGTGATGCTGGCCCAGCCGATCGTGTGGAAACAGGGAGTCTGGGCCTGGACCCAGCAGCCGGAGTCGCCGACGGCGTTCATCGGCATCGTGAACCAGTTGGTGATGGTGGTCGGCTCGCTGGCGATCCTCGGCTCTGTCCTCGCGCTGGTGGGGACCGGGCTCGGGTTGCGGTACCCCGTGGTGCGGGACCAGGCGACCCGGGTGACCGCCTTGTTCGCGCTGGTGAGCTGTGTGACGGTCAGCGTGATGTCGATCTGCCTCGGTCTGTCCAGCAACGAACTGCACGGCTCCGCGCCCGGCGGCCTGCTGGTGGTCGGTACCTTCGTGCTGCTGCCGTTGACGATCGTCGGTCGCTCCGCGGCCCGCTGCCTCCGCCTCGCCTGATCTCTGTCTGACCTCCGCCTGGACCTCTGCCTCGCCTGACCGGCGGCCTCAGCTGGTCCGCGGCCGCAGTACGCCCTCGATGACGGTCCGGAACGTCTCCCACTCGCCCCGTCCGGTGGACAGCATCTTCTGACCGGCCGACGTCAGCTGGTACGTCCTGCGCTTCCGCCCGCCCACGGTGCTCCATTCGCTGGCCAGGTACCCCGCGCGCTCCAGCCGCCGCAGGGCCGGGTACAGCGTGCCGGTCGGCAGGTCCAGCTCGCCTCCGCTGCGTTCCTGCAGCGCCTCCATGATCGCGTAGCCATGCAGCGGTTCGTGCTCGACCACGGCCAGGATCATCGGGTCGAGGTGTCCACGGAGTGCGTCGGCCTTCATGTAGGCAGTCTACCCATACAGGTGTTACTGTCGAGAGGCGACATGTAGAAACGCTACATGTAGACGAACGATGTGGAGTGGAGATGACCGTCCCAACCCCCGCCAGACAGCCGGCGACCACCAAACCCGGGCTGCTGCATCGCGTGTCCGGCTGGGCGATGCGGCACGCCGGTCTCGCCATCGTCCTGTGGGTGATCGCCCTCGCCGCCGTGACGGTGGGCTCGTCGCTCGTCGGCGACACGTACAAGAACGACACCTCGCTGCCGGGCACCGACTCGCAGCGGGTGATCGAGGTCTTCCGCGAGCACCAGCCGCAGGGATCCACCGAGTCGATCCAGATCGTCCTGTTCGACGAGACCGGGCTCGCGAAGCCGGCCACGAAGGACCGGATCACCGCGATGCTCACCGAGCTCGGCGAGCAGCCGCACGTCGCGCAGGTCGCGGATCCCTTCCAGGGCAGGGGTTCCGTGGCCGAGGACGGCCGGACGGCGTACGCGACCGTGACGCTGGACGTCGCGGCGGCGGACATGCCGACCGAGGACGTGCGCACGATCATCGACAAGGCGCAGGCGATCGCGACCGACGGGCTGCAGGTCGAGCTCGGTGGTGACCTGGTCCGGTCCGCGGCCGAGGGCGAAGGCGGCGCGGCCGAGGGCGCGGGCATGCTGGCCGCGTTGGTGATCCTGGTCTTCCTCTTCGGATCGTTGCTAGCAGCAACTCTTCCGCTGCTGACCGCGGTGTTCGCGGTCGGCGCCACGCTCGGCCTGCTGGTCCTTGCCTCGCACTTCTTCACGATCCCTGACTACACGGCACCGGTGATGATGCTGGTCGGCCTGGGAGTCGGAATCGACTACGCGCTACTGATCTTCTCCCGCTATCGCAGCGAACTCCTGCGCGATGCGGAACGCCGCAAGGCCGCCGAACTCGCGCTGGACACCGCGGGCCGCTCGGTGATGTTCGCAGGATGCACGGTCGTCATCGCACTGCTCGGCCTGCTGGCGTTGGGACTCGGCGCTCTCCAGGGCGTCGCCCTTGGCGTCACGCTGACCGTCCTGATGACCATGCTCGCGGCAGTCAGCCTCCTGCCCGCACTGCTGACGCTCTTCGGCAAGCGGATCGAGCGCAGCGTTCGCAAGCACGCGGAGAAGGCACGGCGTACGCCGGGCGACGGCTGGCGCAAGCTGGCTACCCTTGTCCAGAAGGGCCCGTGGGTCCCGCTGGTCCTCGGTACCGCCGCATTGGTCGCGTTGTGCCTGCCCGCACTCGACATGCGCCTCGGTTTCGCGGACGCCGGCACCGACGCGCCGACGCAGACCACGCGCAAGGCGTACGACCTGCTGGCCCAGGGATTCGGTCCCGGCTTCAACGGGCCGTTGATCGTCGTGTCGGAGGGGACCCCGGCCGCGGCGGACGCGCTGAATCGTCAGCTGGCCAAGGATCCGGGCATCGCCGCGGTGACACCGCCTCAGTTGATGCCGGACGGCAAGGTCGCGACCGTGATGGCGTTCCCGAAGTCGGCGCCCCAGGACGCGGAGACCAGCGAACTGGTACAGCGGCTGCGGGACGACACGTTGCCGGCGTTGGCCCAGCAGACGCAGGCGACGTACCTCGTGGGTGGTGCGACGGCGGCGGCGGACGACTTCGCGAGTGCGGTGAGCCAGCGGTTGCCGATCTTCGTGCTGGTCGTGGTCGGGCTCTCGGCGCTGCTCCTGCTGGCCGTGTTCCGGTCGGTCCTGATCCCGCTCAAGGCGGCGATCCTCAACCTGCTCAGCATCGGTGCCTCGCTCGGCGTGATCACGTTGGTGTTCCAGCAGGGCTGGTTCGGTGCGCAGCCGGGGCCGATCGAGGCGTTCGTACCGGTGATGATCTTCGCGATCGTGTTCGGGTTGTCGATGGACTACGAGGTGTTCCTGATCTCCCGGATCCACGAGGAGTGGCGGCGGACCGGGGACGCGCAGGCCGCGGTCCGCGAGGGCCTGGCGAACACGGGCAGCGTGATCACGGCCGCGGCGGCGATCATGATCGTGGTGTTCGGGGCCTTCCTGCTCAGCCCGGGCCGGATGCTGCAGCAGTTCGGCCTGGGCCTGGCGACCGCGGTGCTGATCGACGCGCTGCTGATTCGCTGCGTCATCGTCCCCGCGGTCCTGCGCCTGCTCGGCAACCACGCGTGGTGGTTGCCGAGCCGACTCGACCGGGTGCTGCCGACGATCGCGCTCGAGCGGGACGAGCCGGCGCCGGTGGACCCGGAGAAGGCGCCGGTTCACTCGTAGCGGGAGCTCCACGGGCGGGCCTTGTAGATCTGGGCACCGGACAAGGTCCGCTTCGCCGCCGGCCCCGCGAACTCGACGGTGTCGGTGCACCACCCCGAGCGGCAGCCTTCCTTCGGCCGGGTCCTGATCAGCTGGCCGTTGGGCAGGCTGCCCACGCTCTTGATCGAGGCCTGGTCGTCACTGGCCAGGACCTTGCCGGTGGACTTGCTCACCCGGTAGATGCTCTCCGCGGTGGAGACCCAGAAGATGTCGCGGTTCTCCAGCGCGGGAGCGAGGTCGTGGCCACCGCCGTTCGGGAGCTGGATCACCCGGGACTTCTCCAGCTTCGGCGCGGCCGGCGTCCCGGTGACCTTCAGCGCGACCACCTGGTCGTTGCCGAGGGCCCAGAGCACCTTGTGGGTCGGGTCCCAGCTGACACCGTGGGCGAAGTTCAGCGGGAAGTTCACGTACTTCGCCGACGCGATGCCCTGGGACGCGGTGTACACCCGGATGAACCCGCCGCTGCCGCTCGCTGCCACGGCCACGTTGCCGTCCGGCAGGAGCTCGACGCTGTGCGGGCTCGCGGACGAACCGCCGACGTCGACGCCCCACAGCCGCTTCCCGGCCGGGTAGCTGATCAGGGCAGCCAGTCCGCGGGTGTCGGACACCACCGCCACGTACGCACCGCCACGCTTCCGCAGTTTCACGTCGGACGGCAGGCCCCAGGTGCTCGACATGCCGCCGAACCCGTTCGCGCCCGTCGGGGCCCAGGCCCACTTCTGCGCGGCCGCGGTGTTCCAGTTGGCGACCGCCGGGTCCATCACCCGGATCCGCGCCGCCTGGGTGTTCTCGTACTGCTGGTCGGTCAGCGCCACCATCCGCTCGGGCGCCCCGCGGGTCACGGCCGCCAGGTCGGACGGGAGGGCCACCGGCGGTGCCATGGTCCGGGCCGCCGAGTGGGCCGCGGCCGGTGCGACGCCCGGTCCGGCGGCGAGCGCGAGCAGGCCCGCGGCGCCGATCAGAACTCTGAACACGGTGCTACCACCTCAGGTCGATCCAATAATCACCTAAGGTAACGGCGCCGTCACCGTCGAGTGACGACCGACGCCGGATCGGCATCGAACAGAAAAGTGATCAGCCGGCCAGAATTCTCGCCGTCGCCGACCGGACGGGCCCGGATCAGACGGTGAGCTGGCCGAACCGGAGCATGCCGGTCGCGGCGTCCTGCTCCGGCGGCAGGTACACCCGCTGGATCGCGACCACGATCGCCTCGGCGATCACGTCGCGGAAGTTCGGGTCGGCGAGCCGGGACGAGTCGTGCGGGTTCGTCACGTAGCCGATCTCCAGCCGGACCGCGGGCATCTTGGTCCGGCGGAGCAGGTCCCAGGTCTTGGCGTGCGTCCGGCAGTTCAGCAGGTCGGTCCGGGCCACGATCTCGCGCTGGACCAGCCCGGCGAACTGCTCGCCCACGCTCGACGAGGCCCCGTGCAGGTCGGCGCCGTAGTAGTACGTCGCGACGCCCTGGGCGGCCGGGTTCATCGAACCGTCGGTGTGCAGGGAGACGCAGAGGTTCGCGTCGGTGTCGTTCGCGAAGGCGGCCCGGGTCAGCTCGTCCGGACCCTGGTCGCGGCCACGGGACAGGTACGCCCGGACCCCGGTGGCGCCGAGCCGGCCCTCGATCCGCGCGGCCAGGTCGTACGCGACGTCGGACTCCCGCAGTCCGAAGCCCTCCCAGCCGTAGTCGAAGCCGCCGTGGCCGGGATCGATCACCACGGTCTTGCCGGACAGCCGGGGCCCCGCGGCGCGGACGGCCTCGGAGGCGCGCAACGCGTCCGGACGGCCACCGGTCGCCATCGGACGGATCCGCTGCAGCGCCTTGAAGGTGGAGGGCCCACACGTACCGTCGGCCGGCAGCCCCATGTTCCGCTGGAACTCGGTCACCGCGCGCTGGGTGTCGGCGCCGAAGATGCCGTCGATGCGGGCGACGGCGAAACCCAGCTCCTGCAGCTTGGACTGCAGCGCCACCACGTCGTCACCGCTCAACGGGTGCGAGACGACGAACGTCAGCAGCCGGTCGCCCAGCCGCCAACGCGCGTCGTCGATCGCCCGGTAGGTCTGCGGGCCGACGATCCCGTCGATCATCAGTCCGCGTTGTTGCTGGAATCCCCGAACGGCTTGAGCCGTCGCCTCGTCGTACACGTAGTGCTCACCCGGTTGCAGCAGGCCGAGCCGCTGCAACTTCGCGATGATCTCGGCGACGGCTTCACCGCTGTCACCGATCCGGTAGATCGGGGCGCCGTGCGGGGCTTCCATCCAGTACTCCTTGCCGGTGCGGCGGAAACAGCACCCGGTGAGGGGTGCTCCAGGCAGTGCTCGGTCAGTCCGTGAAGGCGGCCAGTTCCTTCAGCAGCGCGGCCTTGGGCTTGGCGCCGACGATGGACTTGGCCAGCTCACCGTTCACGTAGACGTTGATGGTAGGGATACCGGTGACGCGGTAGTTGCTCGGGGTGACCGGGTTCTCGTCCACGTTCATCTTCAGGAAGGTGAGCTTGTCGCTGTGCTCCCCGGCCAGCTCCTCCAGGATCGGCGAGACCTGGCGGCACGGGCCGCACCACTCCGCCCAGAAGTCCACCAGGACCGGCTTGTCGCTCTTCAGCACGGTCTGCTCGAACTCGGCGTCGGTGACGGCGTTCATCTTCTCGCCCACGGGCGTTCTCCTCCAGCGGTTGGGACTCGGATCGGTGATCAGACGGAGACAGGCTCGGTGGCGGCCGCCTCGGCCGCGGTCTCGGCGTGCTCCAGCGTCGCCAGGTAGCGCTCGGCGTCCAGGGCCGCGGAACAGCCACTGCCGGCGGCGGTGATCGCCTGCCGGTAGGTGTGGTCGACCAGGTCGCCGGCGGCGAACACGCCCGGCAGGTTGGTCTCGGTGGTCCGGTCCTTGACCAGGACGTAGCCCTCGTCGTCCAGGTGCACCTGACCCTTGACCAGCGCGGAGCGCGGGTCGTGGCCGATCGCGATGAACAGGCCGGTGACCGGCAGCTCGCGGGTCTCCCCGGTGACGGTGTCGCGCAGGGTCACCGCGTGCACCTTGTCGTCGCCGTGGATCTGCGCGGTCTCCGAGTTCCAGGCGAACTCGAGCTTCTCGTTGGCGAACGCGCGGTCGGCCATGATCTTCGAGGCGCGCAGCTCGTCGCGCCGGTGGATCAGCGTGACCTTCTTCGCGAACCGGGTCAGGAAGGTCGCCTCCTCGACGGCGGAGTCGCCACCGCCGACGACCGCGATCTCCTGCTCACGGAAGAAGAAGCCGTCACACGTCGCACACCAGGAAACCCCGTGGCCGGACAGCCGGTCCTCGTCGGGCAGGCCGAGCTTGCGGTACCCCGAACCCATCGCCAGGATCACGGTCTTGGCCAGGTGCTCGGTCCCGGCGGAGTCGGTGACCACCTTGACGTCACCGGTGAGGTCGACCTTGACGACGTCGTCCGGCACCAGTTCGGCACCGAACCGCTCGGCCTGGGAGCGCATCTCGTCCATCAGCGCCGGACCCATGATGCCGTCCGAGAAGCCCGGGAAGTTCTCCACCTCGGTCGTGTTCATCAGCGCGCCACCGGCGGTGACGGAGCCTTCGAACACCAACGGCTCCAGGCGCGCACGCGCGGCGTACACGGCTGCCGTGTACCCCGCGGGGCCGGAACCGATGATGATCACGTTGCGGACTGTTGCCTCGCTCATGCAGGCGTTCCTCGTTCTCGTCGAGACTGGACGTCGTACTCAACGGATCCTAGAGGCCGACCATTCCCACGGTACCCACCGTGTCCGGAGCCGACGCCTCCGGCTCACCGAACGGGATCAGCGGTTGCGCAGCGTGATGGTGGTGTCGAAGAACGGGGTCGCGACCTTGCTGCCGGAGCTACAGCCGGTGACGGCGAACACCTGGATGTCCCGCGGTGAGCCGCCCTGCAGCCCGATCACGGTGGCCCGCTTGCCGTCGACCTGGGCCGGCTGGACCAGCTGGAGCTGCGGGTTCGGCCGGCCGGCGGCGAAGGTCTTCGCGCAGTCGATCTCGTCGGCGCTGCCGTGCAGGACCGGGCCGTTGGAGTTCTCCAGCCAGCGCTGGGCCGACGGGCCGACCTGCTCGGTACCGATGGTCGGCACCCCGGACGGGACGCCGGTCGGGGTGATTCCCGCGGCGCCGTCGTTGCTGTGGTCCGCGGTGGCGACCACGACGCCAACGCCACCGGCGGCGACCACGACCACGGCGGCCGCGGCGAGCAGCAGCTTGGGCAGGTGCCGGCGCGGCTCCTCGCGCAGCTGGACCAGCGAGTGCACGCCGACCGTGGACGAGCGCAGCACCGACTCGGAGACGATGACGGCGTCCAGGTGCTCGGCGACGTCGGCCGGCATCGGAACGTCGGTCCGGCCCTCGTCGGCGAGGTCCTCGGTCAGTTGCACCAGCGCGTCGTACGTCTGCTGGCAGTCCGGGCAGGCCTTCACATGCTCACGAGCACGATGGGCCTCGGCGGCCGGCAGCAGGTTCTCGATCAGGTCGGCGATGGTGTCCGTGTCCAGGTGCTCGAGGTGCTCACTGGTCGGCAGACCGGAATCGGTCATCGGGGACTCGCCCCCTCACGGGACGTGCGCGAAAAGTTCATCGGTGGAGTGCTCCGGTCGGCGACGGCTCGGGGGTCGCGAATGAGCGACTTCGCTTCGACGGGGTCCCGGTTCATTCGGTTCCCACTGATTCCGCGGCGGTCCCTGCGGTCTTCTTCGCCACCTTGCCGGCCGGGGCGGAACCACCCCGCGTCGTCTGCCAGTGCCGCAACAACGGCAGCAACTTCGCCCGGCCCCGGGCGCAGCGGCTCTTCACGGTCCCGGGCGCGCAGCCCAGGATCGCGGCCGCCTCCTCGATCGAGTAGCCCTCCATGTCCACCAGGACGAGGGCGCTGCGCTGGTCCGTGTTCAGCTGCTTGAGCGCGTTCAGCACGTCGAGCCGGCGTTCGCGGACCTCGGCCGGGTCCTCCTCGGCCGGGCCGGCCAGCTCGGCCGCGCGGTCCTCGTCCTCCGGCAGCGGATCGGCCGCGCGGACCTGCCGCCGCCGGATCCGGTCCAGACAGGCGTTCACCACGATCCGGTGCATCCAGGTGGTCACCTTGGCGTCACCGCGGAACGAGTCGGCCCGCCGGAACGCCGAGATGAACGCCTCCTGCAACGCGTCGGCCGCCTCCTCGGGCTCGCCGAGCGTCCGGATCGCGACCGCCCACATCCGGTCCCGGTGCCGCTTGACCAGGAACCCGAAGGTCTCCGGGTTGCCGGCCACATGCAGCCGCAGCAGCTCGTGGTCGTCCATCTGGTCGTACCCGCGCGGGCCGGCCGGATCACCTGCTCCGGGGGGCGGCCCGATCCGCGGGATGCCCGACCCCTGCGGGGTGGGGCTCGAATCGATCTCGGAGGTCATCGCTGGATCTTGACCTCCGAGATCTCACCGCGGTACCCGCTGCCTTCCTTCGGCAGCTTCGTCAGCCAGACCAGGACGTACCGGGTCTCGGCCGGGGCGGACGGCTTCAGCACGGCCGGCTCGGCCTCGACGGCGCCCTCGGCCTTGGCGACCGACTTCCAGCCACTGGCCGCGGTCGGTGAGGTGTTCGGGTCGTCCTTGGGCACCATCAGCTCGAGGTCGGTGTCGTCGCCGACCAGGTTGACGGTCACCTGGGACACCGGGGTCGACTCGCCCAGGTCGTACACGATGCCGACGCCGTCCTTGGTCCCGCCGAGGTCCGGGCGCCGCTTGTACGACATCGTCGTCCAGGTGGTGCTCGGCTTGCCGTCGTAGGTGTTCTTGACGTCCTCGGGGTGCTCCTCGCCGTTGCCGTCCGGCGGCGGGTCGAAGTCCTTCGCGGCGGCGATCTTGACGTCCTCGTTCGTCGGCGCCGGCGGGCCGGAGCTCTGCGTCGGGTCCGGCGCCGGGTTGTCGTTGCCCTGGTCCTTGTTGATCGCGCCCTTGACCAGGAACTGCGCCATCAGCACCACCGACAGCAACGCCAGGATCGCGAGCAGGATCAGGATCCGGCCGCCCCAGCTGCCGCGCGGCTTCGGCTCGTCCGCCGGTGGGCGGCGCCGGCCGTTGCCGTTCTGGCTCGGCGGTGCCTGCCGACGGATCGGCCGGGTCTCCGGCGCGGTCGCGTACGCCGCGTGCTCGGTCTGGCCGTTGCTCGACTGCGGCCGGCTCGGTGGGGTCGGGTCGAGGGCGGGCGGCGTCGGCGGGACCACCTGGGTGGCGTCGTCGATGCTGCCGTTCTGCCGGGCGATGGCGACCGTCTCGTCCATCTGGCTCGGCGGCTCGTGCGAGCTGCCGACCACTCCGGACAGTGCGGCGGACAACCCGGCCGCGCTGGAGATCGGGGCCGCGTGGTGCCGGGGGGCGTCGCTGAGCAGCCGGTCGGCGATGTCGTCCAGCGAGCGCGGTACGCCGGCCCGGACCTGCCGCGGGCTCAGCAGCCGGCCGTGCTCGACCGGCGCGGGCTGGAGTCCCCAGGCCGGAGCCGGACCGGGCCAGCGGCCGGTAAGAGAGCAGTACAGGAGCTCGCCGAGCGCGCGGACGTCCTGCTCGGGCGTACCCGGGCCGGTCGACCGGAGCGCAGCCTCGGTGGCCAGGCCGACCACCTTGATCGCGCCGGCGTCGGTGACGACCACGGTCGCGGGGCTGATCGAGCCGTGCGAGTACCCGGTGCGGTGCAGGTTCTCCAGCGCCTCGGACACCTCACGCGCGAGCCAGCCGGCCTGCTGGCCCGTCAGCGGTCCGGCGCCCAGCATCCGCTCGAGCGGCCGGCCACCGGCCCACTCACGGACGCAGTACGTCACGCCTTCGTAGATGTCGCAGTCGAGGACGCGGAGAAAGCGTGGGTCGTTCGCGGCCGCGGCCCGGCGGGCGGCGTCGAAGAGAGTGTTGGTCCGCGGGTCGCCGACCGGCAGGACGTCCACCACGACGGCCCTGCTGAGAACCTCGTCCACTGCTCGCCAGACCCGCGCACCGTCGATCTCCGCGAGCAACTCGGCGATCCGGTACCGTCCGGCGAGCAGGGCACCAGGACTGACGGTCTGGTTCGACACGGTGTCTCTCGCCCTCCTCGATGCACTGGTCGGCCTGCGTCTGGCGCCCCGGATCCCTCCGCGCGAACCCGGTCGCGATTGGCTGGCGGACCGATCGCAGCCCCCATGCTAGTGCCCCGCCCCGGCAGGTCGGGGTGCACGATCGCACAAGCCACCCGGATCAGCGCCGGCGGGACCTGCCGGGAAGCTTCGATGTGACCATGGACACCATGTCGGTGACCTCATGGATCCGCAACACCCGGGCCACGCCGACATAGACCGGCAGCATCACCACGGCCGCGATCGCGAGCTGGACCGCGGACAGCAGCGGGCCGTCCCAGTCGGTCACCTGGTCGAGCAGGAACAGCACGCCCCACGCGAGTCCGGCGCCGACCGCAGCCGCGATGATCATCGCCAGCATCGGCAACCCGATCCCGGCGCCCGGAACCCGCGGGACCCGGCGGGCCAGCACCCGGCGCGACAGCAGGACGGCCACCAGGTACGCCAGCGAGTACGCCGCGCCCAGGGCGACACCGCTGAACCGGAGGTGCTCCTGGCCCAGGACGAGCCGGACGCCGATCAGCGCGGCCGCGATGTTGGTTGCCGCGATCACGCACTGCAGGAAAAACGGGGTCCGGGTGTCCTCGAAGGCGTAGAAGGTGCGCAGCTGGAAGTACTGGATCGTGAACGGGATCAGGCCGAGCGCCAGCGCGACCAGGGTGTACCCCATCAGCTGGGTGTTGTCCGCACCGGCGCCGTAGCCGGTGATCACGGTCGTGATCGGGTGCGAGAACGCCACCATCGCGGCCGCCGCCGGGACCACGATCGCCAGCGTCTGCCGGATCGAGCGGGCCGACAGCCGGCCGACCTCGGTCACGTCGCCGTCCGACGCGAGCGACGACATCTGCGGCAACGCGGCCGTCGCCAGCGAGACGGTGACGATGCCGTGTGGCACCAGGACGATCAGCATGGCCGTGCTGTACGCGACCAGGCCGGCCTTGGCGCCGTCGCTGTCGGCGGCACTACCCGCGATCGCCAGCTTGGTGACCACGACCAGGGTGACCTGGTTGACCGCGACGAACAGGATGGTCCAGATCCCCAGCTTGGCGGTCCGGCCGAGCCCGGTCCCGCGCAGCCCGAACTTCGGCCGGTAGAGGTGACCGCTGGCGGCCAGGTACGGGAGCAGGACGAGCAACTGGATCGCGATCCCGAAGGTGTGGCCGAGGCCGAGCAGCAGTTCCTCGCCCCGGCTGAAGGTGGGCGGGTTGGCGCCGGACCGGTAGATCAGCAGGAAGACGACGATCGAGGCGCAGGCGACGATGTTGTTCGCGATCGGCGCCCACATCATCGGGCCGAACCGGCCGCGCGCGTTCAGCACCTGGCCGACCAGCACGAACGCGCCGTAGAAGAAGATCTGTGGCAGGCAGAGCCGGACGAACATCACCATCGACGCCTTCTCGGCGGCGAAGGACGGGTCGTGCAACTTGGCCGGCAGGTAGAGCTCGGCGATCTGCGGGGCCAGCAGGACGCAGCCGACGGTGACGACGGCCAGCACGACGAAGCCGAAGGTGAGCAGCCGGTTGGTGAAGTCCTGCCCGCCGTCGTCGTGGTTCTTGATCGCCCGGACCAGTTGCGGCACCAGGACGGTGTTGAAGACGCCCCCGGCCAGCAGGATGTACAGGCTGTTCGGGATCGTGTTCGCCGCGGTGAAGATGTCGCCGCGCAGCGCCGTACCGATGGCGGCCGCGAGCAGGGCGATCCGGACGAATCCGAGCAGGCGAGACAGCACCGTTCCGGCTGCCATCACCGCCGCGGAGCGCAGGGTGCGGTCAGCCATCCTTCGTACCGACTCCTTCTTTCAGGCTCTGCTGCGGTGAGTCCGACGGCTTCCCGCCGGATTCGGCGTCCGTCCCGGCGTCGGCGTCCTGGCCCGCCGGTGCGCCGCCCGCGCGGTCCGGGCCGATCCGGCCCGGGGTCACCGGGTCGAGCGGGTTCGGTTCGCCGGCGGTCTGCTCCTCGCCGGACCCGGTCCCCGTGTCGGCGGTCAGGTCCTGCGGGTCGATCGGTGCCGGGTGCAACGGGTCGGTACCGGCCTCGGGCGTCGGGTTGCGGCGCTCCGAGCGGATCCGCCGGTAGATCCGGACCAGCGAGGTACCGAACAGCAGCGCGACCGCGGAGCCGACCAGGATCCAGCCGACGCTGCCGTACTGCGCGGCCTGGATCACCAGCTCCTGGGACCGGCCGACCGGGAGCTGCTGCGCGGAGATGACCTGCGCGTTCGCCCGGATCAGACCGTTCTGCTCGGCGCTCGCGTTGATCTGGTACGTGGCCTTCTGGCCGGCCGGGATGAGCTTGGTCTGCAGCGGGTCGATCCGCAGGTCGGACCGGTTCGCGGAGGTGACCACGATGCCGACCCGGACGGACTCGTTCAGCTCGTTCGCGACGGTGAGCGGGAAGGTGCCCTTGCTGCCGGACAGGTTGACCTTGATCTCGCGGTGACCGCCGCGTTCACCGGCCGGGTTCGTGACCAGGTGGACCCGGCCGACCTGGCCGTTCACCGAGGTCAGCTCGACGGTGGCGAACCGCTGCGACTCGTCGGGGAACCCACGCCAGCCGGACGAGGCCGACCGCAGCAGCGAGCGGCGGAGGTTCTCGTCGGCCTGCTCCGGGTCGGCGAGCAGCGAGACGTACGTCGTGACCGCGTTGCCGAGCTGCTTGATCTGGTCCAGCTGGTTGTTCGTCAGCCCCGGCGTGGAGCGCGGGGTGTCGGGCGCCTTGGCGAGAGCCGGCTTCGCGCCCGGCGCGGCGGCTGCCTGGTCGATGGTGACCGGCCGGATCCACGGCAGCGCCAGATCCCGGGCCAGCGAGGTCGTACTGCGTCCGTCGTCGTCCCAGCCGCGCGGCGGTACTGCGACGACGGTGACGTCGCCCGTGCCGGTCGAGGCGAGCAACGCGGTCTCCGCGGCGAACCGCTGCTGGACCTGGATCGGCGACGTGGCCGTCCCCGGATCCGGGCCGCCCGCAGTCAGGCTCGAATCCGCGATCACGGTCCGGACCGACTTCACCGGTCCCTCGGGCGTGAGGACGTCGTACACCGGGGACTTGGCCAGGTCCGGCCGGGCGCCCGCGGACCACGCCGAGCTGGTGACCAGGTTGATGTCGTCGGCCTTCGCGCCGGCGTACCCGGTGGAGGCGGCGGCCAGGTTCTTGCTGGTGGCGGCACCGTTCTCGAGCCAGAGGCCGGACCGGAAACCGTGTGCGTCCCCGAGGTTGAACTGCTCGGTCGCGGAGCGGGCCTGGCCGACCAGGTCACGGAGCGGCTCACCGGAGTCGAGCAGGCTGGCCACCTCCGGGTCCCCGTACGGCAGCAGGACGACCGGGTTGCTGGCGCGGTTCGCATCGAAGGCACGCAGCCAGGCGGCCACGGTCGGGCTCTTGGTCCCCGGCTTGGTCTGGTTGTCCGGGCCGGTGATGCGGTAGCCCTCCCGCATCGTCCGGGCCTCTTCGAGCATCGCCGGATCGACCAGCCAGGTGACGCGTTGTTTCTGACCGAGGGCGAGCAGCCGGCCGAGCTGACCGTTCGGCGCCATCGAGTCGGCCAGCGACTCGTTCGCGAACCGGTCGCCGCCGAGCAGGGTCGGCCGGTGCCGGAGCGGGACCACCAGGGCGGTGTTCACCTTGCGCGGCATCGGCCTGGCCGGGACAACCGGCATGAGGGTGCGGCTGAGACCCGCGGAGACCCGGTCGCTCGGACTCGTGTTGCCGCGGAACCGGACGCCGACCGTGTACACGCCGCTGCGACCGGTGATGCCCCAGTCCTTCCACGGGATCACCAGGCGGAACGGGACCGACGCCTTCGGGGCCAGCGGCTGGGCGAACTCCTGGAAGCTGGTGGAGTCCGAGTTGTTCAGCCCTACGCAGTCGTTGCGCTTGGCGATCGGCTCGTCCGCCTCGGTCGCGATCGCGGCCAGCTGGGCCCGGGTGGACAACCGCTTGTCGTCGATACAGGCAGCGGCCTGCGAGTTGTCGAAGGTGGCGGTGCTGGTGTTGGTGATCCGGCCGGTGAGGACGACCTGGTCGCCGGGCTTCGGCGCGGCCGGGGTGAACGAGTCGATGGTCACGTCGACCACCGGGTCCTCGGCCGCCGCTCCGGCCCGTTCGGCCTGGGCCACTCCAGCGGCCGAAACCACTCCCGACGCAGCGATCAGCAGGCTCGCGCCCGCAGCCGCGGAGAGCCTCAGTCGCCGTCTCAACACGCCGTCACCGTAACCTAGTTTCCCGTGTCTCCTATCCCCGACCGCTCGGCCTCCTCCGGATCGTTGTCGGCGGTCCAGCGGAAAGGCGTCCAGACGTTGCTACAGATTGCCCCGGTGGTCGACGAGCTCGGTGCCCGCTTCGCTGCGGCCGGGCACGAGATCGCGCTGGTCGGCGGACCCGTCAGAGACATTCTGCTGGGTCGGGGGAGCAAGGATCTGGACTTCGCCACCTCCGCCCGGCCGGACGTCGTCGAACGCTTGCTGGCCGGCTGGGCCGACCATGTCTGGGACATCGGCAAGGCGTTCGGCACCATCGGATGCCGGAAGGGCGATTGGGTTCTGGAGATCACCACCTATCGGTCGGAGTCCTACGATCCCATCTCACGCAAACCGGCGGTCGAGTACGGCGACACCCTTGAGGGTGACCTGTCCCGGCGCGATTTCGCGATGAACGCGATGGCGGTGCTGCTGCCGTCGCACCAGTTCGTCGATCCGTTCGGCGGCCTGGAGGACGTGGCGAACCAGGTGATCCGGACCCCGGGCTCACCGGAGGCCTCGTTCTCCGACGACCCGCTGCGGATGATGCGGGCGGCCCGGTTCGCCGCGCAGCTCGGGTTCGTCCCGGACCCGCTGGTGGTGGCCGCGATGCGGGCGATGGCGGACCGGATCACGATCGTGTCGGCCGAGCGGGTCCGCGACGAGCTGGTCAAGCTGGTCTGCGCCGACCACCCGCGGATCGGGCTGGACCTGCTGGTCTCCACCGGGCTCGCCGACCACGTCCTGCCCGAACTGCCCGCGCTCCGGCTCGAGGTGGACGAGCACCACCGGCACAAGGATGTGTACGAACACTCGCTGACCGTGCTCGACCAGGCGATCGACCTGGAACCGCGGTTGAAGGCCGCCGACCCGGAGCTCGAGCTGCCCGACTTCGTGGTCCGGTTCGCCGCGTTGATCCACGACATCGGCAAGCCGAGGACCCGGAAGTTCGAGGGCGCCGGCAAGGTGACGTTCCACCACCACGACGTGGTCGGGGCCAAGCTCGCCAAGAAGCGGATGCGGGCGCTGCGGTTCAGCAACGAGCAGATCGACCAGGTCGGCAAGCTGGTCGAGCTGCACCTGCGCTTCCACGGGTACGGCACCGGCGAGTGGACCGACTCCGCCGTCCGCCGATACGTCCGCGACGCCGGTGCCCTGCTCAGCCGCCTGCACGTACTGACCCGGGCCGACTGCACCACCCGGAACAAGCGGAAGGCCGACGCGCTGCGCTCGGCGTACGACGACCTGGAGGAGCGGATCGCGCGGTTGCAGGAGCAGGAGGAGCTGGACTCGATCCGGCCGGACCTGGACGGCAACCAGATCATGACGATCCTCGGGATCGGGCCGGGCCGCGAGGTCGGCGAGGCGTACAAGTTCCTGATGGAGCTGCGGATGGAGCACGGACCGCTCGGCGAGGAGCGTGCCAAGGCGGAGCTGCTGGCGTGGTGGGCGCAGCGCTGACCGGGTTGTCCACAGCTCCGTCCACAGTTTCCACAACGCCTGCCCCATAACGGCTCCGCGCTCGTACTCTGTAGTCACCGAGCATCCGCAGACACCAGGGGGGTGGAGCCCGGTGTGGTGGTTGGTGGCTTTGATGAGTGGTGGCGCAGCGGCGTTGTCCGGTCGCTACCTGTGGGATCGGCGGGCGGCCCGGCGGAGTGACGGGGAGGAGCTGGACCAGATCCGCAAGCTCGCCGACGAGGACGTGACGCTGCTGGGCGAGGAGCTGAGCCGGCTCGACGCCCGGGTGGCCGGGCATCCGCTGGACGGTGACGCCCGGGTGGATTACCAGGTCGCACTGGATTCGTACGAGGCGGCGCAACGGGCGGTCCACGGGATCCGCCGACCCGAGGCGATCAGCGCTGTGACCGACGCGCTCGCCACCGGGCGGTACGCGATTGTCTGTGTCCAGGCGCGGGTCGCGGGCCGGCCGGTCCCGGAGCGCAGGGTGCCGTGCTTCTTCAATCCACAGCACGGTCCGTCGGTGACCGACGTGGTGTGGACGCAGCCGAAGCACGGTACGCGCACGGTCCCCGCCTGCGCGCAGGACGCGGCCCGGGTGAAGGCGGGTGAGGAGCCCGAGTTGCGGTACATGCAGTACGCGGGTCGCCGCGTCCCGTACTGGGAGGCGGGCGCCGCGGTCGCGCCGTACGGCAAGGGGTACTTCGCGAGCGGCGCGGGTGCGACGTACGCGGCGCTCTCCTTCGACAACGCGGTCGCCGGATCGTGGGTGCCGCACCCGGGTGGTGGTCACGGCGCGCACGGGCACGGCGGCTTCGACGGAGGTGGCGGCGACCTTGGGGGCGGTCATGGTGGAGGCCACGATTACGGCGGGGGCGGACATGGCGGAGGCCACGACTTCGGCGGGGGCGGCCACGATCTCGGTGGCGGTGGCGGTGGCGGTGGCGGTGGTGGTGACGGTGGCTGAGGGTCAGATCAGGTCGGGCGGCATCGCGGCGTAGGCCTTCGCGATCAGGTCGGCCGACACCCCGTCCGACTCGTACTCCGTGGTCCCGGCCGGCGTCGTGATCGCGCCGACCGGGAGCGCCGGGTCGATCGAGTTGGTCAGGTACGCCGCGTCGAAGGACCCGAGTTCGTCGAGCCGGACCGGCCGGGTCTCGCTCGGCGACCCGATCGCGGCCAGCCCGGTCTGGAGTACCTGCAGCGTGATCCCGGGAAGGACCGCCGCCTCGGGCCAGACGATCCGGCCCGCTCGCGCGAAGCACACGTTCCAGATCGACGCTTCGGACACGTGCCCGTTGCGGTCGAAGAACAGCGCGTCGTCGTGACCGGCCTGCTGCGCCTGGCGCCCGTAGTACACGAGCGAGAAGGTGCCGGTGTGTTTGAGGTGCGGCACCGGGCGTTCGTGCTCGACGGCGAGCAGTCGCGGTGATTGCGCGGTCGGCTCGATCGGCGCGGACACGGTGACCAGCAGGTCGGGTTCGACGGGGAGGCCCTGGTCCAGCCGGCTGCGTTCCCGGGTGAAGGCGGTGACCCGGACCGAGGCGTCCACCTGGCCGGCCCGGTCGAGCGCGCCGCGGATCCCGGTACGCAACCGTTCCTCGGTGACCCCGCGCCCGAACAGTTCGACCGAACTCCGATCGATCCGTTCCACGTGGAACGGAAGTCCCCGGACCCGCCCGGCCCGGACCTGGAGCGAGCTGAAGTGCCCGTAGCTGGTGGCCCGCAGCAGCCCTGGATCGATCGCGGTCAGCGGTGCGCCGTTCAGCTCCAGGTGATCCGTCACCCGTCCAGTCTCGCCGAACCAGTCCACCGGGACTCCTGGTCTACCCTCAGCCCGTGGACGTGTGGAGCATCATCGGCTGGGGCGGGTCGGCCCTGGTCGTCGTGTCGTTGTTGCAGACCCGGATCCTGCGCCTGCGGGTGCTGAACCTGATCGGCTGTCTGGTGCTGGTCGCGTTCAACCTCGTGATCGGGGTCTGGCCGATGGTCGGGATGAACGCGGTCCTGGCCGTCATCAACGTGGTGCAGCTCTACCGGTTGCTGCGGCACCGGCACGACCCGGACGAGTACACCGTGCTCGAGGTCAACGCCGGCGACGCGTACCTGCGGCACGTGATCGACGCGCACGGCCGCGACATCCGCAAGTTCAACCCCGACTTCACCGCCCCGGCCGCGCCGTACGCGTTCCTGGTCCAGCACGGCGACCGCACCGTCGGCGTCGTTCTCGCCCACGACGCCGGTGCCGGCCGCGCCCAGATCGACCTCGACTACGTGCTGCCCGAGTACCGCGACTTCACCCCCGGCGAGTTCGTCTACCGCCGCAGCGACGTCTTCACCGACCACGGCTTCCAGCAGGTGATGGCACCCCGCCGGATGCGCGAGTCCGCCTCCTACCTCAGCAAACTCGGCTTCCGCCGCGACGGCTCCGACCTCGTCCTCGACCTCCGCTGACCGGCGACGCGCACTTGGATAACTGCACTTCTTATACATACACTTCTTCATCATGCACAAACCCGAGCGGATCTTCGCCCGCGACCCGGAGTGGGCCCACCTGACCCGGTTCGCGACGACGTCGGTACCGCGGCCGCAGTTGGGCGTGGTCAGCGGTCGCCGCCGGCAAGGCAAGACCTATCTGGTGGAGGCGCTGGCCGAGCAGGCCGGCGGGTTGTACTTCGGCGCGACCCAGGCCGTCGAGGCCGAATCGCTCGGTCTCTTCGCGGCCGCGGTCGGGCGCCACCTGGACCTGCCCGCACCGCCCCGCTTCGACGGGTGGGACGACGCGATCCGGTACGTCTTCGCCCTGCCCGACTCGGCCGGGCCGGTGGTCATCGACGAGTTCCCGTACCTGAGCCGGATGTCGCCCGCGCTGCCGTCGATCCTGCAACGGGAGATCGACCGCGCCGCGTCGTCGGGCCGACGGACGAAGCTCCTGCTCTGCGGCTCCGCCCTGTCGGTGATGGGCGGGCTGCTCTCCGGTACAGCGCCCCTGCGTGGTCGCGCGAATCTCGAACTCGTCGTGAAGCCGTTCGACCACCGCCTCGCCGCGCAGTACTGGCAGGTGGACGATCCGCGGCTCGCGGTGATGTTGCACTCGGTGGTCGGTGGAACGCCCGCCTACCGGCGATTCGTCAACGACGACGGCCCTTCCTCCGTCCGGCGGTTCGACGACTGGATCCTGCGTACCGTGCTCAGCCCGGCCAGTCCGCTCTTCCGGGAGGCGCGGTACCTGCTCGAGGAAGAGACCGAGATCCGGGACAGCGCGCTGTACCACTCGGTCCTCGCAGCGGTTGCCAACGGCAACGGGACTCGAGGCGGAGTGGCCGGCTACGTCGGTCGCAAGGCCACCGACATCGGACATCATCTGTCGGTGCTCGAGGACAGCGGGCTGCTGCGTCGGGACCGGGACATCTTCAGATCCGGGCGGTCCTACTACCGGGTGGCCGAGCCGCTGGTCGTGTTCTACCAGGTGGTGATGCGGCCACAGTGGGGGCTGCTGGAGAGCGATCGCGCGGAGAACGTCTGGGCGGCGGCGCGCCCGCGGTTCGCCTCACAGGTCATCGGCCCGCACTTCGAGCAGTTGTGCCGCGAGTTCGCCATGACCGCGCCGGCGGACCTGTTCGGTGGTCTGCCCGGTGAGATCGGCGCCGGCGTCGTGGCGGATCGAAGCCGCCGGACCCAGCTGGAGATCGATGTGGTCGTGCTCGGTCCGGCCGAGGGCGGTCAGCGCCGGAAGCTGTTGTCTCTCGGCGAGGCCAAGTGGGGCGAGGTGATGAACCGGCGGCACGTCCAGCGCCTGGAGCGCGCGCGGGACCTGCTGGCCGAGAAGTTCGACACCAGCGAGACGGTCCTCGCCTGCTACAGCGGGGCCGGATTCGCCGACGACCTCGACCCGGAGGTTCGCAAGATCGGCCTGGCCGAGTTGTACGGGGCTAGCTGAGGGACTTGGTGAAGCAGCGGGAGGCTGGGTCGTTCTCGAACGGGGGATAGGCGGGGATGGGGGTGTAGCCGTGGTGGGTGTAGAGGGTGATGGCGGCTTGCTGTTGGCTGCCGGTTTCCAGGCGGAGGGTCCGTAGGCCCTGGGCGCGGGCAGCTGACTCGAGGCTGGTGAGCAGGAGGCGGGACAGTCCCCAGCCGCGGAAGGCGGGGTCGACGTAGAGGCGTTTGATCTCGCCGACGCCGGGCGTGATGGGCTGCAGGCCGATACAGCCGACCGGGGTGTCGTCGACCAGGAGCAGGGTGAACGTGATGTCGGGGTGGAGATCCACCTGGGGCTGGTCGTCGCCGTAGAGGGCAGCGAGCTCGGCTTGTTGTGCGGCGGTCAGGGCCAGCAGGGCAGGATCGGTACCCGCGGCCGGCCGGAGTTCGGCCCCATCGATCATGGCCGGACGGTAGCAATCTGCCGTGACGCTCCTGTTTCTGTTTTCTCTCTGCCCGATCGGCACGGCGTGAGGTCGACGGAGGCGGTCCGGCCCGTGCTGTGATGGACGCGTGCTGAAGGAGATCGCCGAGGGAGTCCGGGCCGGTCGGGTCGATCCGGTCGAGCTGGTGGAGCAGGCGTTGGCCCGGGCCGAACAGGCGACCGAGCTGAACGCGATCGTCCAGCTCGACGCGGACGGCGCGCGAAGAGCGGCCGCGCAACTGCTCACCGGGCCACTCGCCGGGGTGCCCGTGCTCGTGAAGGAGATCATCGAGATCGAGGGACTGCCGTACCGGTGTGGTTCCGCGACGATGGACGGGATCGGGCAACGCGATGCCGGTGTCGTCCGGCAACTCCGGGCCGCCGGGGCGATCGTGATCGGGCTGAGCCACACCCACGAGTTCGCGTACGGCTGCACGGGAACGTCGAACCGCGTCGGCCCGTGCCGGAATCCGCACGACCTCACCAGGATGACCGGTGGCTCCAGTTCGGGAGCGGGCGCGGCAGTGGCGGCCGGTGTCGTACCGCTGGCGATCGGCACCGACACGGCCGGATCCGTACGCATCCCGGCTGCGCTGTGCGGCGTGGTCGGGTTCAAGCCCGCGTACGCGACGTTGCCGGTGGACGGTGTGTTCCCGCTCGCGCAGAGCCTCGACCACATCGGAGTGCTGACAACCACAGTCGCCGACGCCGCGTACGCGCTCGCTGCCCTCACCGGCGAGGAACTGCCGGCAACCACGAAAACGGCACCGCGACTAGGCGTGGTCGTCAACGCGGAGTACCTCGACCACACCCCCGAGGTCGGCGCCGCTTGGTCGGCCGCGCTTGCCCGGTTGGAGAGCGCGACCTTGGTCGACGTGCGGTTGCCCGATTGGGCGGAGACCTTCACGGCCGCGGCGGACCTCCAAGGCCCGGAAGCGGCCGCGAACCACCTCGGCCGTTCGATCGACCTGTACCAACCCGACGTGCGCGAACGCCTTCGGGAAGCAGCAGAGGTCCCGCAGGCTCGCTACGAAGCCGCTCGGGAGAAGGCTGCCGTGATCACCGCAGCCCTGCAAAGCACCCTCGACCAGGTGGACGCGATCCTGACCCCGACCGTGCTCACCACGGCCCCGCCGATCGATGCCATGGACAACGACGAGAAGACCGTACGAGCCCAGATCCTCCGCACCACCCGACTCGCCAACCTGACCGGCTACCCCGCCGTCACCCTGCCGATCCCCACCACGGGACTCCCCGTCGGCCTCCAGGTGATTGCCAAGAGCAACGCAAAGGCAGCCGACGTGGCGTGCTGGATCGAACTGGCCCTCCAACAAACCTAGAGCTTGCGGAGCAGCTCCAGGGCCTCGATCGAATGGTCGACGAGCTCCTCGGCGGTCGTCGGGCGGTCGTCCTCGGGCAGGCCGGACCACTCGATCGCGAGGTCCTCGGCGTACGCGAGCCAGGCGTGCACCCGGAGGTACTCGCGGGACCCCGGCTGGTCGGCCACCTCGGGCGTCCCGAGGTAGGTGAGGACGCGCCGGGTCAGGCCGGCCCGGGTGTCGTCGTAGACCTTGACCGCGATGTCGTCACCGCCGGCGGCGCCGCGGACGAAGGAGATGTACGCCTCCCGCCGTCGCTCGATGAACGCGACGAACTGGGTCAGCATCTCCCGCAACTGCTGCTCGGGCGGCAGGGACGCGTCCGGCTTGGTGACGCGGAGGAGCCGGCGACCGGCCGCGGAGATCACCGCGACGTAGTAGTCCCGCTTGCTCGGGAAGTAATGGAAGAGCAGCCCGCGGGAGATTCCGGCCTCGCCCGCGATCGCGTCGATCGACAGCTCGTGGATCGGCCGGGTGCGCAACATCATCAGGCCGATCTTGACGAGTTGCTTCTTGCGGTCCTCTGCGGTGAGGCGGTGCTCCATCTGTTGAGCATTGCTTAGCGGCTGCGCTACGGTCAAGAGAACCGAAGGAGTCGTGATGGGTTTCGAACCGTCCGCCCGCGCGCAGGAGCTGATCGGCCGGGTCGAGCTGTTCGTCCGGACCGAGATCGAGCCGGTCGAGGCCGAGCTGCACGCCGCGATCCGGGTGGCCGACGATCCGTGGCAACCGCGCCCCGAGCTCGAGGACCTACGGGCGAAAGCACGCGAGCTCGGCCTGTGGAACCTGTTCCTCCCCGTCGCCGAACCGGGCAACGAGCAGTACGGCGACGGCCTGAGCAACCTGGACTACGCCCCGATCGCCGAGCTCACCGGCCGGTCCTTCGTCGCCCCGTACGTCTTCAACTGCAACGCGCCCGACACCGGCAACATGGAGGTCCTGCTCAGGTACGGGACTCCCGAGCAGAAGCAGCGCTGGCTGGAACCGTTGCTCGACGGCACGATCCGGTCCGCCTTCTGCATGACCGAGCCGGACGTCGCCTCGTCGGACGCGACCAACATGGCGGCGACCGCCATCGTCGACGGCGACGAGGTGGTGCTGAACGGCCGCAAGTGGTGGAGCACCGGCGTCGGTCACCCCGCTTGCGAGTTGCTCATCTTCATGGGCCTCACCGATCCCGACGGCCACCGGTACGCCCGGCACACGATGGTCCTGGTCCCGCGGAACGCCCCCGGCGTCAAGGTCGAGCGGCTGTTGCCCGCGATGAGCCGGTACGACGAGCCGTTCGGCCACGGCGAAGTGTCGTTCACCGACGTCCGGGTGCCGGCGGCGAACATCCTGGTCGGGCCGGGCCGCGCGTTCGAGATCGCCCAGGGCCGGCTCGGTCCGGGCCGGGTGCACCACTGCATGCGACTGATCGGCCTGGCGGAGAAGGCGCTCGAGCTCGCCCTGGTCCGGGGCACGAGCCGGACCGCGTTCGGCAAGCCGCTGGTCAACCTGGGCGGTAACCGGGAGCGGATCGCCGATGCCCGGATCGCGATCAACCAGGCCCGCCTGCTGGTCCTGCAGACCGCGTGGCTGCTGGACACCCAGGGACTCGAGGGCGCGCTCAGCGAGGTGAGCCAGATCAAGGTGGCCGTGCCGCGGATGGCGCAGGACGTGATCGACATGGCGATCCAGCTGCACGGTGGCGGCGGGCTGTCCGACGACTTCCCGCTGGCCGCCGCCTGGACGAGTGCACGGTCCCTGCGACTGGCGGACGGGCCGGACGAGGTGCACCGTGGAGTTGTCGCCAAGGTCGAGCTGGCGAAGTACAAGCAGGAGGCGTAGTGAGCAGGGTTCTGGTCACCGGGGGCGCCAGCGGGCTCGGGCTCGCGCTGGTCCAGCAATTCGTTGCTGAGGGCCACGAAGTGCTGAGTACCGACGTGGCCGCGGAGGCGTCGGCCCCGGCGGGCGCACAGTACCGGCGGCTGGACGTGCGCAGTGCCGAGGACTGGGCGGCAGCGGTCACCTGGTGCGAGCAGAACTGGGGCGGCCTGGACCTGCTGCTGAACAACGCCGGGATCGCCACCGGCGGACGGATCGACGTCGAGTCGCTGGACGAGTGGGACCGGGTCGTCGACATCAACCTGATGGGCGTGGTCCGGGGCTGCCGGGCGTTCACCCCGGTCTTCAAGCGGCAGCGCTCCGGCCACATCGTGAACACCGCGTCCGCGGCCGGCTTGGTCCATCCGCCGATGATGAGCTCGTACAACACCGTCAAGGCCGGCGTGGTCGCGCTGTCCGAGACGCTCTCGCACGAACTGCACCCGTACGACGTGACCGTGTCGGTGGTCTGCCCGTCGTTCTTCCGGACCAACCTGGCGGACTCGATCCAGGGCGAGGACACCGCGATGTGGACGGCCGCGCGGCAGCTGATCGAGAAGTCGCCGCGGACCGCCGAGGAGATCGCGGCGGCGGTGATCATCGGGATCGGCATGAAGCAGTTCCTGATCATCCCGGACCGGCCGGCCTTGCTGGCCTGGCGGACGAAGCGGTTCGCCCGGCCGTTGTACGACCGGCAGATGCGCCGGATCGCCGAGCGGGCCCGGGTCCGGGCCGAGGGTCAGGTGCCGTCGGCCGGGGACGAGTGATGGCCCAGGGTTCCGTCGAAGGGGCGCGCGAGGTCCGGGCCGAGGACGCGTTCGACGTCCCGGCGGTGGACGGCTGGCTGCGGTCGCACACCGAGCTGCCGGCCGGGCTGCCCGAGGTCCGGCAGTTCTCCGGCGGCGCGTCCAACCTCACCTATCTGCTGCGGTATCCGGGCCGCGACCTGATCCTGCGGCGCCCGCCGGCCGGTACGAAGGCGAAGAGCGCGCACGACATGGGCCGCGAGTACCGGATCCAGGCCGCCCTCGCGCCGGTCTTCCCGCACGTCCCCGCTATGGTTGCCCACTGCAACGAGACGGACCTGCTCGGCTCCGGCTTCTACGTGATGGAGCGGATCGCCGGGACGATCCCGCGCCGGTCAGAGCTGGGGGTCGACCTGACTCCGGAGCAGACCCGGCAGCTCTGCTTCACCGTGTTCGACACGTTGATCGCCCTGCACCAGGTGGATCCGGCCGCGGCCGGCCTGACCGAGCTCGGCCGTGGCGAGGGGTACGTCGAACGGCAGGTGACCGGCTGGTCCGAGCGGTACCGCAAGGTGAAGACGTGGAACGTGCCCAGCTACGCGAAGGTGATGGACTGGCTCGCGGCGAACCAGCCGGCCGACGTCCGGATGTGCGTGATCCACAACGACTTCCGGCTGGACAACGTCGTCCTCGCGCCCGACGATCCGCTCCGGGTCGCCGGTGTCCTCGACTGGGAGCTCGCGACCCTCGGCGACCCGTTGATGGATCTGGGCGGCGCGCTCGCGTACTGGGTCCAGGCCGACGACGATCGCGCGTTCCGGCGGTTCCGGCTGCAGCCGTCCGACGTGCCGGGCATGCTCAGTCGCGACGAGATCGTCCGGTACTACTGCGAACGAACCGGGCTGGAGCCGGCGAACTGGGCCTTCTACGAGGTGTTCGGGCTGTTCCGGCTGGCGGTGATCGCGCAGCAGATCTACTACCGCTACCACCACAAGCAGACCCGGAATCCACGGTTCAAGAGCCTGTGGTTACCGGTCAACCTGCTCGAACGGCGCTGCCGCCGGATCATCGGCCGGGCCTGACATGGGCGCGATCTACCTGGTCCGGCACGCGCAGGCCTCGTTCGGCAAGAGCGACTACGACCAGCTGTCGGAGCTCGGCGAACGCCAGGCGGCGGTCCTCGGGCAGGCCCTCGACGCTCGCGGGATCAAGCCGGAGCTGGTGGTCCGCGGCTCGATGCGCCGGCATGCCCGGACCGCGGAACTGGCCCTCGCGGCGGCCGGGATCGACGGGGACGTGCTGGTGGATCGCGGGTTCGACGAGTTCGACCACGACGAGGTGATCGTGGCGTACAAGCCGGCGTACCGGCGACGCGCTGTCCTGCTCGCCGACCTGGCCCGGACCGGGAATCCGGGGCGCGCGTTCCAGCGGATGTTCGCGGAGGCGACCGCGCGCTGGATCGAGGGCGGCGACGGGTACTCCGAGAGCTTCGCCGGGTTCCGCGACCGCGTGGACGAGGCGGTACGCCGGACCGCCGAGCAGGTCGGCAAGGGGGAGACCGCGGTCGTGTTCACCTCGGGTGGCCCGATCGCGGCGGTGGTCAGCCGGTTGTGGCCGGGCGGTGACGAGCTCTGGTCCCGGCTCAATCCCGTCACCGTGAACACGGCGATCACCAAGCTGACCGTGGGGCGCACCGGGCTTACCGTGGTCAGCCACAACGAGCACGGCCACCTCGACGGCACCGACCTGCTGTCCTACCGATAGGGCGACGATGCGACGCAATCTGTCCAAGGTGATGCGGTACGCGTCGTTGCCGGTGCTGAAGGGGCTGATCTGAGATGCGCTGGGGTCTGACCGTGCCGCTGACCGGTGTCCCGTTGCGGGAGCACCGCGCGTTGATCGCCGAGCTGGCCGAGCTCGGGTACACCGACCTGTGGTCCGCCGAGGTGGCGGGTGCGGACGCGTTCACGCCGTTGGTGCTCGCGTCCGAGTGGGACGAGCGGCTCCGGCTCGGGACGGCCGTCGTTCCCGTCCACACCAGAGGGCCGGCCGCGTTGGCGATGAGCGCGGCGACGCTCGCGGATCTCGCGTCCGGCCGGTTCGTGCTCGGGATCGGGGCCTCCTCCGAGACGATCGTGACCGGCTGGAACGGGATCGCCTACGACCCGCCGCTGGCCCGGACCCGGGACGTGCTGCGGTTCCTCCGGCAGGCGTTCGCCGGGGAGAAGGTGGACGGCGAGTTCGACAGCTTCACGATCCGGCGGTTCCGGCTGGAGAAGGCGCCCGACGTCGCCCCGGCGATCATGCTCGCCGCGCTCCGGCCGCAGATGCTCCGGCTCGCCGCCCGCGAGGCCGACGGCGCGATCACCAACTGGCTCTCCCCGGGCGACGTCCGCCAGGTCCGCGCCGAACTCGGGGACGACAAGGAGCTCGCGGCCCGGATCTTCGTCTGTGCCACCGAGGACACCGAGATGGCCCGCAACCTGGGCCGGTACCTGATCGCCACCTATCTCACCGTGCCCGGGTATGCCGCCTTCCATGACTGGCTGGGTCGCGCCGAGGCCCTCGCCCCGATGCACGCCGCGTGGAAAGCGGGGGACCGGAACGCCGCGATGGCCGCCGTTCCCGAGTCCGTCATCGACGACCTGGTCGTGCACGGTTCGCCGGAAGACTGCCGGGCCCGCATTCGCGAGTACCTCGACCACGGGCTCGACACCCCGATCATCGCCACTCTGCCGACGGGCGGCAGTCTCGTGGAAGTCGCCCGCTCGCTCGCTCCGTGAGGGTCAGGTGGTCCGGGCTTCGAGGACGGCGAGGTCGCGCTCGGCGTACAGGCGGTGCTCCCACTCCTCGCTGAGGACGGCGCCCAGGCAGCGCTTGACGGGGAAGCTCTCGGACTCGGGGTAGCCCGGTTTCTCGACCGGTGTCGTGGTGCCGGCCAGTTGCTCGTCGGTGAGCTTCGCCAGGACTTCCCGGACCGTGGCCTGGCGCTCGGCGCGAAGGACGAGGACCTCGTCGAGCGACGGCCGGACGGTGCGGTCCCGCGGTACGCCGGGGCTGTCGGGCATGTCGTCGTGCGGCAGGTCCAGCGGGTGCCACGGACTCGGGTCGCCCAGGAACGCGCGGCGGACCCAGGCGTCGGTGGCGAAGACGAGGTGCCGCTGGGTCTCGATGAAGGACCACTCCTCGTCGACCTGTTCGTGCAGCAGGTCCGGGTCCAGCCGACGGGCCCTCTCGACCGTCCCGGCCCACAGCCGCTCGAGGATGTCCCACGCCTCGCGGTAGCCGGCGGCGTCGGCCGGCCGCATCTTCGCCCGGTCCGGGTACCGCCGGTTCAGCTCGGCCTCGATCAGCGGAGCCACGTCGACGCCGTTGACGACCAGCTTGCGGATCCAGCCGTCGAGCTCCAGGTCGACCAGCGCGCCGCGGACCACGACACCGCTCAGATCGACGAGCCGGAATCGCGCGTTGCTCAGGTCGACGTCGTGGAACCGCGCACCCGTCAGGTACACGTCCTCGAACCGGGATCCGCTCAGGTTCTCCTGGGTGAAGTCAGCCACCCGCTCACTCTGACCGGCCGTGGCCACCAGGTCCAGCCTGGGCTGTCGGCGGTTTGGCCGGCAGCCGGAGCGTGAACGTGGACCCGTGACCGGGCCGGCTGGTGACCGTGACCGTCCCACCGTGGAGCTCGACCAGGTGTTTGGTGATCGCGAGGCCGAGCCCGCTGCCGCCGGTGGCCCGGGACCGGGAGTGGTCGGCCCGGTAGAAGCGGTCGAAGAGGTGGGGCAGGTGTTCGGGGGCGATGCCGGTGCCGTTGTCAGTGACGGTCAGGTGATACGCGTCGCCGACCCGGCGGATCCCGACGACGACCCGCCCGCCCGACGGGGTGAAGCGGATGGCGTTGGAGACCAGGTTTCCGAGGGCCTGCCGGACACGGGCGCTGTCGACGATCGCCGGGGTCGGGCCCTTCGTGTCGGTGGCGAGCGTGACTTCGGCGCGTTCGGCGGCCGGGCGATGCGCGGACACCACCTGGGTCGCGAGGTCGGTGAGATCGCGCGGGGCCGGGTGCAGCCGGAGCTTGCCGGCGTCGGCGAGCGCGAGCTCCTGCAGGTCTGCGACCAGGTGTTCGAGCAAGCCGGTCTCTTCGAGCAGCGAGCCGACGAGCTCGCGGTCGAGCGGGACGACGCCGTCCTCGGACGCGACCAGGTAGCCCTTGATGTTGGCCAACGGGGTCCGCAGCTCGTGGGCCACGTCGCTGACCATCGCCTTGCGCTGGTGGTCGTGCCGCTGGATCGACTCGGCCATCGCGTTGAAGGCGTGCCCGAGCCGGGCCACCTCGTCCCGGCCGTTGACCGGGACCCGGGCCGCGTGATCGCCGCCCGCCATCCGTTGCGCGGCGCCGGTGAGCGCGAGGATCGGCCGGACCAGGCGGCGCCCGGCGAACACCATCACCAGGCCCGCGATCAGCAGAACGCCGAGCGCGGTGGCCGCCGTACGCGCGAGCCCTTCCGCGGAGAACACGTTGAACGCCGACTTCGACCCGAGGAACAACCGTGCCTCCGGAGCGACGTACGGCGCCAGCGCCTCGGAGCGCGCCGCCGTCGTACAGCTGACGAACTCCGCGCTCGGCTCGAGCGTGCCGTCGGGCGGGACCACGACCTTCAGGTTCTCCGGCGGGAAGCTGGTCAGCGTGTACTGCTGGCCGGCCCGGTCCAGGCAGCTGGTCGCCTTCGTCACCTCGGTCGCGTTCACCGCCTTCGCCTTTGCACTCGGCTCGTACAGGCCGGGCGGGAGACAGGGATCGTTCGCCGGGGTGCCCACGGACCGGACCGCCTGGTTGACCGGGACGCCCTCCGACGTCGTGCCGGACTCGACCACGACCCGGGGTCCTTCACCCGTCTTCGTCACGGTCGCGTTCCGGCCGGCGGCGCGGTAACAGGCGGCCGCCTGGTCGGCGAGGGCGTCGCGGTCACGGCGTTCCTCGTCGGTGAGACCCCAGGACTGGCCGGGCCCGAACGTCGGGGCGATCGCCATCGCCGCGCCGGCCTTGGCAACCTGCATCCGGGCGCTCACCGAGGCCGCCTTGGAGAACACCGCGGTGCTCTGGCCCGCGACGTCGACGGTTGCCGCCGGCACCGAAGGGAGCTCGGGCGCGGCGCCGAGGACGCGGGCCGAGTCCGCGATCACGGCGCCGTCGGTCCCGGTCAGCGCGATCCGGCGGCCGGTCTGGTCGGCCAGGTCGTGCACCAGCTGGCCGACACCGGACCAGGACGCGTGGTCCTCGGCGTACGAGCTCAGCCGGGAGTAGATCTCGCCGTCGACCTGGAGCTGGGAGATGTTCGTGTCGATCTCGCCCTGCAGCTGTTCCGACGTGCTGTACGTGGCGATCACCGCGGTGGCGATGACGGCGCCGAGCGCGACGGCGAGCGACAACCCGAGGAACCGGACCAGCACACTACGACGCATCGCGCACCACCTTGTCGGCCAGCTTGTAGCCCACGCCGTAGACGGTCTTCAGGTACGCCGGCGCGGTCGGGGCCGGCTCGATCTTCTTCCGCAGGTTCATCATGTGCACGTCGATCGTCCGGTCGAAGACGTAGTGGTCGAAGCCGAACGCGTGCTCCAGCAACTGCTGCCGGGTGAACGCGCGCCCCGGGGAAGCGGCCAAGCAGGCGAGGATCTTGAACTCCGCCGGGGTCACCTCGACCAGCCGTCCGTCCAGCCGGACCTCGTGCCGAACCGGGTCGATCTCCAGGTCACCGACCCGGTACACCTCGCCCTCGGCCCGGCTGCGGGTCCGGCGGAGCACGGTCCGGACCCGGGCCACCAGCTCGCGCGGGTTGTACGGCTTGGTCAGGTAGTCGTCGGCGCCGAGGTCCAGGCCGAGCAGCAGGTCGTCCTCGGTCGATCGCGCGGTCAGCATGATGATGGGTACGTCCGCGTCGTCGCCCTGCCCGGCGCGGAGTACCCGGCAGACGTCCAGGCCGTCCACCTTGGGCATCATCACGTCGAGCACCAGCAGGTCGGGACTGCGCCGGCGCGCCTCGTCGATGGCGGCCCGCCCGTCGTGCACGACGACGGTCAGATGCCCCTCCCGCTCGAGGTACCGCCGGATCAGCTCCGCTTGCTTCCTGTCGTCCTCGGCAACAAGAATCCGCGCTCCCATGGCCTCACAGTGACCGATTTTCATGAGAATCCGATGAAGAACGGCTGAGAGCATCGGGTGCTGATCGGTCCTTCACAGGTTCTTCACCGCCCCGGCGGCACGCTCGCTGACCATGAAGACCTCCAGAACTGCGCTCGCCCTGGTCGCGGTGCTCGCGCTCGCCGGCTGCGGCACGAACGACCCCGGCGCGGCGCCGCAGGAAGAGAACAAGGACAAGAGCCCGCTCGCCGAGTACATGGGGGAGGGCTACTCCAGTGCGCCGGTCGGCGGGATGACCCGGGTCGCGGTCCGGGCCGGCGGGCCGGAGTCGTCCGAGGAACAGCTGGCCAAGCAGCGCAAGGTCGAGGAGGCCACGGCCGGCTGTATGAAGGCAGCCGGCTTCGAGTACGTCGCGGTGCCGCCCGAGCAGCAGGAGAAGTCCAAGTTCGACGACGCCTTCAACCTGCCGCCGGACAAGTTCGCCGAGCAGTACGGCTACGGCATCAGCACCATCGACTGGTCCAAGCCGGCCGGCGAGGACGACAGCAACCCGAACACCAAGATCCGCAACGGCCTGTCCGCGACCGCGAAGAAGGCCTACGACAAGGCGCTCAACGGCCAGCTCGGCGACGGGAACATGATCGCGATCCCAGCCGACGGGAAGGCGAACAACGCCAAGCGGCCGACCGACCTCGGCTGCCGCGGCCAGGCCGCCGAGCAGGTGTTCGGCAAGGGGCAGGACAAGGTCGACTCGTTCAGCAAGTTCGAGTCGCTGTTCAAGGACCTCGAGGCGTTGCGGAAGCGGGTCGAGACCGACCAGCGCGTCGTCGAGGCCACCTCGGCCTGGTCCGACTGCCTCGCCGATGCCGGTCACGCGGGCTTCGCCAAGCCGGACGACCCGCGGACCAAGGTGAGCCAGAAGCTCGACGAGCTGATGGGCACCAAGAACCAGCCGAACGGCAAGAGCGTCACGGTCGGCCCGCCCTCGTTCGACAAGGTGGACTCGCAGAAGCTGGCCGAGCTGCGCAAGTTCGAGATCGAGCTGGCCAAGGCGGACCAGGGCTGCAAGGCGAAGGGGTACGAGGAGACCGCCAAGCAGGTGCGGTACGAGAAGGAGAAGGAGTTCGTCGAGCAGAACAAGGCCGAACTCGAGCAGTTCCGCGACGCGATGGCGGAGCGGTGACCGCGACCCCCAAGTCGCGTCGGCGGGTCCTGGTCGGGGTGTCGGTGGTCGCGGCCGCGTCGCTCGGCGTCGGGGTCGCCGCCGGCAGCCGGATCCAGTCGCCGGAGGACGCGGCCGCCAAGACCGCGCCGCCGGACGCGTCGCAGATCACCGTGCCGGTGGAGAAGAAGGCGTTGTCCAGCAAGGTGGTCTCCCGCGGCGACACGTCGTTCGACGGGGCGGTCAACGTCCGGGTGGAGACCAGCGGGCTGGGTACTCCGGCCGTGGTGACCGGCAAGGTCCCCGCCGTCGGATCGACGATCAGCGAGGGCAAGGTGCTGCTCGAGATCGCTGGCCGTCCGGTGATCGGGCTCGCCGGGACGCTGCCGATGTACCGAACCCTGAGCCCTGGGAGCCGGGGACCGGACGTGCTGCAGTTGGAGCAGACGCTGGACCGGCTCGGGTTCGACCCGGGCACGGTCGACACCAAGTACGACGGCGCGACGGCCCGGGCGGTCGAGGAACTCTACGAGACGGTCGGCTACGACGCCCCGGAACCGGAGCAGCCGCTGACCCAGGCCGTGGAGGGTGCGGAGAAGGCCGTCGACCAGGCGAAGAACGCGCTGAGGCAGGCGCAGGCCGCGTTGAAGCAGGCGAAGGCCACGCCGGGCAAGAAGGACCACAGTGTCGAGCAGGGCCAGGTCGACGACGCGAAGGAGAACCTCGACGACGCCGAGTCCGACCTGTCCGAGGCGGAGTTCAAGGCCGGGACGCCGTTGCCGGTGTCCGAGGTGGTCTTCGTCAAGACGCTGCCGCGCCGGGTCGACGAGGTGAAGGTCGAACGCGGCGGCACCGTCAACGGCGTGGTGATGTCGGTCAGCGGCGCCTCGCTCGTCGTCACGGTCAAGGTGGACGCGGAGACCAAGGAGCGGCTCAAGGTGGGGATGGCGGCGAGCTTCGACCTCGGCGACGGCACCACCGTGCAGGCCACCGTCCGCCGGATCACCCGGAACGCGGACAAGTACGACGTCGTGGTCGCGCCCAGGTCGCTGACCGCGGCCCAGCTCGAACGGCTCCGCGAGGCGAACGTCCGGGTGACGATCCCGGTGCAGAGTACGAACGGCAAGGTGCTCGCGGTCCCGGTCGCCGCGTTGTCGGCCGGCTCCGACGGTACGTCGCGGGTCGAGGTACTGCGGGAGGGCAAGGTCGAGCTGGTCCCGGTGAAGGTCGGGCTGTCCGCGGACGGGTTCGCCCAGGTGACCCCGGCCGGCGACGCCAAGCTGGCCGAGGGCGACCAGGTGGTGGTGGGCCGATGAGCGCGACCGCGGTGGCGATTCCGGCGCCGGTGGTGGAGATGATCGGCGTCCGCCGGTTCTTCCCCGGACCGCCCGAGGTGCAGGCGATCCGCGAGATCGACCTCACCATCGGCCAGGGCGAGTACCTCTCGATCGTGGGTCCGTCCGGCTCGGGCAAGTCCACGCTGTTGCACCTGCTCGGGTTGCTCGACAACCCGTCCGGCGGCGTCTATCGCCTGGACGGCGTGGACACGTCGAAGCTGCGGGAGCGGCGTCGCGCGGTCCTGCGGGGCGAGCGGATCGGGTTCGTCTTCCAGTCGTTCCACCTGCTCGACCACCGGACCGTGCTGGAGAACGTGGCGCTCTCGATGGTGTACGTCGGGGTGCCGCGGCGCGAGCGGATGACCCGGGCGCGGGCCGCGCTGGAACGAGTCGGGCTCGCGCATCGGATGGAGTTCGCGCCGACCACGTTGTCGGGCGGGGAACGGCAACGGGTCGCGATCGCGCGCGCCCTGGTCGCCGAACCGAGCCTGCTGCTCGCCGACGAACCGACCGGCAACCTGGACAGCGCGAACGCGGAGGCGATTCTCGAGGTGTTCGACGAGCTGCATTCCGAGGGCATGACGCTCGCCGTCATCACCCACGACGACCATGTCAGCCGCCGGGCCCAACGCCAGGTCCGGATCGTCGACGGGACGCTCCGATGGTGACCCCCCAGACCGGCCCCCCGGATCCCGCCGGCGGGCCGCCCACTTCCCCGCCCACCGCCGGTCGTGCTCGCCGGGCCTTCGCTCGGCTACGGCTGACGGCGGGACGGGGCAGCTCCGGCCGTTCCTCGCGGCGGCGGTTGACGCGCGGGCCCGCGGTACGGGACCTGCTCGACGAGGCCTTGGCCGGGGTGGCGGCGCGGCCTACTCGGTTGATCCTGACCACGTTGGGGACCGTGCTCGGGATCGCCGCGTTGGTCGGAACCGTCGGGCTCGGGCAGACCGCGGCCGGGCAGATCACGCAGCGGTTCGACCTGGCCGCGGCGACGCGGGTCGTGGTGGCGCCGGACGACAACGGCCAGGAGGGCGAGGCAGCGACGCAGCTGCCGTGGGACGCGCCGGACCGGATCAGCCGGTTGAACGGTGTCGACGCCGCCGGCACCGTCAGCGCTCTCGAGGTCGGCGACGACCTGGTCCACAGCGTCGCCGGGCTCGAAGGCCAGAAGAACGGTCACGCGCTGCCGATCCTCGCCGGATCCGCCGGACTCTTCGACGCGATCCGTTCGAAGCTGAGGACCGGCAGGACCTTCGACGCCGGCCACGACGCCCGCGGCGACCGGGTCGTTGTGCTCGGCAAGCATGCGGCCGAGAAGCTCGGCATCAACCGGGTGGACGCGCAGCCGGCCGTGTTCATCGGCGACCAGGCGTACACCGTGATCGGCATCCTCGACGCGGTCAGCGGCCGGGCCGAACTGCTCGACGGCGTGATCATGCCGAACGGCACCGCCCAGGAGGCGTACGGGCTGGAGTCCCCGGACGCGGTGGAGATCCGGACCCAGGTCGGCGCGGCTCAGCTGATCGCGGGCCAGGCACCGGTCGCGATCGACCCGAACAATCCGGGCTCGCTCCAGGTCGACGCGCCGCCGGTCCAGGGCGCCGTCCGCAAGGGCGTCGAGTCGGACCTGAACGCGCTGTTCCTGTTGCTCGGCGCGGTCGCGTTGCTCGTCGGCGGTCTCGGCATCGCCAACGTCACCCTGCTGTCCGTGCTGGAACGGGTCTCCGAGATCGGTCTGCGCCGAGCCCTCGGAGCCGCGCGAAGACACGTGGCCGGGCAGTTCCTGGTGGAGAGCGTGATCGTCGGCTTCCTCGGCGGACTGCTCGGTACCGCGGTCGGCGTGCTGCTCACGGTCGCGGTCTCCTGGATCCGCGACTGGACGCCGATCCTGGACACCCGGCTGTCGCTCGGTTCGCCGTTACTGGGTGCTCTGATCGGGCTGATCGCCGGCACCTACCCGGCCTGGAAGGCCTCCGCGATCCAGCCGATCACCGCGCTCCGGGGCACTTAGCCGCCAGTACAGCACCGCGGTCAGGGCGAACCCGAGCACGATGAAGAGCAGCACCGGGTACGACTTGCCGGTGTCGGGCAGGATCACCGCACCGAGGGCGGCGGCCGACACCTGCGCGACGTTGAAGATCATGTCGTAGATCGAGAAGACCCGGCCGCGGTAGACGTCGTCGACACCCGTCTGGACGAGGGTGTCGACGCTGATCTTCACGCCCTGCGAGCAGAACCCGGTGAGGAACCCGGCCACCACGATCGCCGGCTGCGTGTAGAGCGCGCCAGGGAACGCGGTGACGACAGCGGCCGCGGCGAAGAGCACGGTGATCCAACGGCGCAACGTCATCACCCGGGTCGCCCACGGAGTCACCAGAGCGGCGAGGAACAGCCCGGCCCCGACCGTCCCGGTGGCCAATGCCAACGCGCCGAACGCCTGGTCCAACTGGTCCGGTCCGTAGAACTCGTTGCGGTACAGCAGGATCATCGCGACCGTGATCAGGCCGAAGAAGAACCGGAGCGAACCGATCGCGGCCAGTCCGAGCGCGGCCTGCCGGCGTTCGCGCAGATGCCGGGCACCGTCGACGAGCCCGGAGGCGATCCCGCGGACCGCCTCGAGGACGCCCGGCTCGTCCCCGGTCAGATCCGGGCCGAGTTGGTGCCGCCCGAGCCGCAGGGCGAGCAGGGCCGCGCAGAGGTAGACGGCGGACGTCGTCCCGAGCACGGCGAGGTCGGAGTCCACGATCAGCTTGATCCCCGCGCCGACCCCGCCGCCGACGAGGAAGGCCGCGGTCCCGGAGGTGGGCGTGACCGCGTTCGCCATCACCAGCTCGTCCGCGTCGACCACGTGCGGCAGGCCCGCGGACAGGCCGGAGAGCAGGAACCGGTTGACGCCCAAGGTCAGCAGCACGGCCAGGTAGAACGGGATCCCAGCGTTGCCCAGAGCAACGATCGCGCCGACGACCAGGACCAGGCCGGCCCGGGTCAGGTTGGCGCCGAACAGGATCTGCCGGCGGGACCAGCGGTCCAGCAGCACGCCGGTGAACGGGCCGAGGATCGAGTACGGCAGCAACGCGACCGCGAAGAGGCCGGCGATCGCCGCCGCGTCCGGGGCGCGTTCCGGCGAGAACAGCACGTACGAAGCGAGCGCGACCTGGAACACCCCGTCACCGAACTGCGACGAGAGCCGGACGGCGAACAACCGCCGGAAATCACCCCGCCGCAGCAGCCTGCCCAGATCCCGGATGAACTGCACGCCTGCACTGTAGACGCTTCGGCCTGCCTTGGACGGTGGCGGCGGTGGTCAGGTGAGGTGCAGGCGTTCGGCCGCGGTGACACCGCGCCGGTTCACCGGAACGACGCCGGCGACCTTGCCCAGTCCGTGCAGCGGCATGTTGCCGTAGATGGTCTCGGTGCGACCGGCCGGGACGACGTAGGTCTCGTGCCAGATCCCGACCTTGGCGCCCTGGTACGACAGCCGGTAGAAGTTCGTCCAGGCCGGACGGTGGGCGCGGCCGGGGTCGGCGGCGAACGCCTGCAACTTCTCGAACGACTCCCAGTACTGGATCATCGTCGAGTCCCGCAGCCCGAAGAAGTTCCGGAACCCGAGCAGCCCGCTGTCCGGATCGGCGGTCAGCTCGCGCAGCATCGGCCCCATCGCCCGCGCCACCGGCAGCCACTGCTTCAGCGCCCGCCAGGAGTTGACCCGCATGCCGATCAGGAACACCACCAGCTCGCCGTCGTACACCGCGGTCTGCCGGCCCTCGATCACGCTCATGATCCCCTCCTCGATTTGGATACTCCCCCTTCCCAATATTGGAAAGTTATACTCTCCAAAAGTCAAGGGAGGTACCGACCCGATGTGGATCGCCGAACTGTCCCGCCGGACCGACGTCCCGGTGCCGACGATCAAGTACTACCTGCGTGAAGGCCTGCTCGCGCCCGGTGAATCCGTCGGCGCGACCCGGGCCCGGTACGGCGAGGAGCACATCCGCCGGCTCCGCCTGATCCGCGCCCTGGTCGAGGCCGGCGGACTCAGCCTGGCCCGGGTCCGCGGTGTGCTGGCGGCGGTCGACGAGGAGGAACGCGAGCTGCACGAGGTCCTCGGCGCGGCCCACGCGGCGTTGCTCCCGGAGCACCTGGTCGCCGAGGACACCACGCTCGACCGCGTGGACCGGCTGATCAAGGACCGCGGCTGGCACGTGGATACCGGGTCACCCGACCGCGTCCTGCTCGCGGGGGCGCTCGACGCGTTGGAGCGGGTCGGGTACCACCTCGACGACGCTCTGCTCGACGTGTACGCGACCGCGGCCGACGAGGTCGGTACGGCGGACGTCGCCCATCTCCCCTCCGGCGAGGACCGGCCGCGGACCGTCGAGTCGACCGTCATCGTCACCGCACTGGGCGCGCCCGTACTCCTAGCCCTCCGCCGCCTCGCCCAGCAGAACGCTTCCGCCGAACGCTTCGGCCATCGGCACTGACTCAACCCCGCTGACGAACCTCGTGCCGGTACGCCTCCAGCCGATCGGCCAGCTCGACAGGATGACCGAGCATCGGGAAGTGGCCGCCCGGCGTCTCGTCCGGCTCGGCACCGAGCCGTTCACGCGTCACGCGGCGGAGGAAGTCGGCCGGGAAGAGCAGGTCGTTCGTAGCGATCACCGCACGCGTCGGGACGTCCGGCCACGCCGTCATCGGACTCGGGTCGTCCATCGGCCGGCCCGACTGCGGCCGCAACTGCCGGGTCGCCTCGGCGGCGAGGTCGGCGGGCAGGTCCGCGAAGAACGTGTCCACCGATTCGTCCTCGACCGACGGGTACGCCGTGTTCACCCACCACTGCGTCGCCGACTCACCGGGTGCCGGGACCACCGCCGCGACCAGGACGAGCAGCTCCACGTCGAGCCGGTCGCACACGACGGGCGCCGTCATCCCGCCCAGCGAGTGCGCGACCAGGGTGACCCGCTCGTGGCCGCCGACCGCGCCGACGATGGCATCGCAGTACGCCGAGAGCCCGGCGGTGTCGTCGTCGCAGGGCAGCTCGACCTCGATCACGGTGTGCCCGCGGTCGCGGAGCTCGGCGGTCAGCGGGTGCCAGTGGTACGGCGTGCAGCCGGCGCCGGGAATCAGGGCGAAGGTCATGCACTGCACCTTAGGGTGGGCCGATGGACCGGCGAAGCTCGTTTCCGCACTTCCTGGCGATCACGACGCGCTGGAAGGACAACGACGTCTACGGCCACGTGAACAACGTCGAGTACTACAGCTTCTTCGACACGGTGATCAACGAGTTCCTGATCCGGTCCGGTGGGCTCGACATCCATCGCGGCCCGGTGATCGGGTTGTGTGTGGACTCGCAGTGCACCTTCAAGCAGGCGCTCGCGTTCCCGGACACGGTGGACGCGGGACTGCGGGTCGCCAAGCTGGGGAACTCGAGTGTCACCTACGAGATCGGGCTGTTCCGGAGCGGAGCCGCGGAGCCGGCCGCGCTCGGACGGTTCGTGCACGTGTTCGTCGATCGCGAGCAGCGCCGGCCGGTCCCGATGCCGGCCGACCTGCGCGCCGCGTTGGGAGGAATCACCGGATGATCGTCCGTGGCGCCGTCCTGCGGGAGATGGGTCTGCCGGCCCCGTACGCCGAGTCGCGGCCGCTGCGGATCGAGGAGCTCGAGCTCGCGCCACCCGGACCGGGGGAGCTGCTGGTCCGGATCCGGGCGGCCGGGTTGTGCCACTCGGACCTGTCCGTGATCGACGGATCGCGGCCGCGGGTGATGCCGATGCTGCTCGGCCACGAAGCGACCGGCGAGGTGGTGATCTCCGAGGCGCCCGGATTCGCGCCGGGGGACACGGTCGGGTTCGCGTTCGTCCCGGCGTGCGGCGGGTGCGACCCGTGTGCGGAGGGGCGGGCCGCATTGTGCGAGCCGGGGGCCGCCGCGAACACGGCCGGCGCGTTGCTCGGTGGATCGCAGCGGTTGTCCGGCGTCCACCATCACCTCGGCGTGTCCGGGTTCGCCGACCACGCGGTCGTGTCGGCCCGGTCCGCGGTCCCGGTGGATCCCGCGTTGCCACCCGAGATCGCGGCGTTGTTCGGGTGCGCGGTGATGACCGGAGTGGGTGCTGTGGTCAACACGGCCCAGGTGCAGGCGGGACGTAGTACAGCGGTGTTTGGGCTCGGCGGTGTCGGGTTGTCGGCGTTGCTCGGGGCCGTTCTGGTCGGTGCGCATCCGATCGTTGCCGTGGACGTCGTTCCGGAGAAGCTGGCGCTGGCCGAGTCGCTGGGTGCGACAGCGGTCGTGGATGCCCGGTCGGACGACGTGGCAGAGCAAGTCCGAGAGGCGACGGGCGGCGGCGCGCAGTACGCGTTCGAGACCGTCGGGAGTGCCGCTGTGCTGGCGCAGGCGTACGCGGCAACGCGACGGGGCGGCACCACTGTCACGGTCGGGCTGCCGCATCCGTCGCAGCAGCTGAGCATCCCGGCCGTCTCACTCGTCGCCGAGGAACGCACGCTGAAGGGCTCGTACCTCGGCTCGGCCGTGCCCGGCCGGGACATCCCGCGCTACATCAGCCTGTACCGCGCGGGGCGGCTCCCCGTGGATCGGTTGCTGAGCGCCACCGTCACCCTGGACGGGCTGAACGAGGCCTTCGACACCCTGGCCGCGGGAGCCTCGATCCGCCAGGTGCTGGTGCTCTAGTCCTTCTTGAGGTTGCCCTCGGCCACTTCGCGGAACGTCTCGCTGCGCTCGCGGGCCTGCGGGGTGAACTCGTCGCCGAAGTCGTCGGCGTCGAAGATCCGCCGCAGCTCCAGGCCGGAACTGTTGCCGCTGTCGGCCTCGAAGCAGCGGCGGGCCCACTCCTCCGCCTCCTCCCGGGACGCGACCTGGATCAGCGCGAACCCGGCCACCAGTTCCTTGGTCTCCGCGAACGGGCCGTCGATCACCCGGGGCTTGCCGCCCTGGCTCTGCAGCCGGAAGCCCTGCGAGCTCGGCGCCAGACCGTCACCGGCGAGCAGGACTCCGCGCTCGGCCATCTCGGCCATCACCGTGGTCATCTTCTCGATGCTGTCCTCGCCGGGCATCTCGCCGGCCTCGTACTCGTCGCTCGCCTTGAACATCATCAAGTACCGCATGGACAGCCCCTCCGTCACCCGTGGTCGAGCCGCCATCATCGCGTACCGGCGGGTCCGGGAAACGTAAATTCGTGACCAGACCGTGTACACGGCGGCAACCTGTGCGGCAGGCTACCGAAAGTGCGCGCCCACGCACGACAAGTGAGGCAACAAATGGAGTCCCTGAGGAGGACCCCCATGCAAAGCAGGTTCCGCCGAACCGGTGCCCTCGTCGGCACCGGTGCCGTTCTGTTCGGAGCGCTGGCCGTCGTGGCCGGCAACCAGGCAGACGCCCAGGAAGGTCCGACCGCCGCCCCGCTGGACCAGGTACTCGGTGAAAAGATCCAGGGCCGTGCCGCCCTCGCCAAGCTGCAGCCGCGGCTGGCGGAAGTGGCCGAGCTCAACGGGATCGCCGAGCAGCAGTTGCAGCGGATCCTGGCCACCGACAAGACCAGCTGGCTGGACGAAGCCGGCAAACTCTTCTACCGCGAACCCGTCGCCACCCAGGCCGAGAAGGCAGCCGCCTCCGCGTCGCCCCGGTGGGCGAAGCAGGCCGTCGCCGGTGCGACCGGCCCGGCGTTCGAGTTGCACAGCAAGCCCGGGTCGAACCGGGTGATCTACCTCGACTTCGACGGCCACACGATCAAGGGAACCGCCTGGAACACCGGCGGCAAACCGGCCACCGTCAACGTCACGCCGTACGACACCGACGGCAACGCGAGCAACTGGAGCACCGCCGAGCAGGACGTGGTCCGCGACGTCTGGGCCCGGGTCGCGGAGGACTACGCGCCGTTCGACGTCGACGTGACCACGCAGGCGCCGGCCGAATCCGCGATCACCCGCTCGGGCTCGTCCGACCAGCAGTACGGCACCCGCGTGGTGATCGACCCGACCACCTGGTACCAGTCCGGCTGTGGTTGCGGCGGCGTCGCGTACGTCGGCGTCTACGACAGCACCAGCCAGCACGCGTACTACCAGCCCGCGCTCGTGTTCACCAAGGGCGTCGGGACCGGCGCGAAGAACATCGCCGAAGCGGCCGCGCACGAGGCGGGGCACAACATCGGCCTGAGCCACGACGGCACCGCGTCCCAGGGGTACTACGCCGGCCACGGCGCGTGGGCCCCGATCATGGGCGTCGGCTACTCCAAGGCGATCAGCCAATGGAGCAAGGGCGAGTACTCCGGCGCGAACAACAAGGAAGACGACTTCGCCGTCGCCGGCCAGAACGGTCTCGCGCTGCGGGCCGACGACCACGGCAACACCACCGGTACCGCGACCACGGTCGCCGTCGGCGCCACCACGAAGGGCGTCTACGCCACGGACTCCGACGTCGACTACTTCAAGGTGAGCATCGGGACCGCCGGGACGTACACGTTCGCCGCGAACGCCGCCGCCAGCGGTGCGGACCTGGACATCAAGCTGCAGCTGGTGAACTCCGCCGGCACCGTGATCGCGACCGCGAACCCGGCCTCGGGTCAGTCGAACTCCGCGACGCCGACCGGGCTGAGCGCGAGCATCAAGCAGCAGGTTGCCGCCGGCACCTACTACCTGAAGGTGGACAACGTCGGCTACGCCGATCCGCTGACCACCGGCTACAGCACGTACGGCAGCCGCGGCGCGTACTCCGTCCGCGTCACCGCCGGCTGACCGCAGGACCGACTCGGGTCGCCGCTCTCCTGGTGAGAGCGGCGGCCCGGTCGACGTCTCGCCGTACGACACCGACGGCGACCCGGCGGTCTTCGGTACGGCCGAGCAGGACGAGGTCCACGAGGTGTGGGCCCGGTCAGTCGCGGTCGATGGGGCGGCAGCTGGTTTGGTCCTGCCGGGACAGGTGGCCGCCTCGGCGCGGGGTGTCGCCGCTCGCGCGGTCGGAGCCGGTGGCCTCCCGTGGTGAGGTCTGGCCGAGGCCGACGTCGAGGGTTTTCCGAAGGTCCTGGCGGTCGCGCCAGAAGGTGGTTTGCTGACGGACGTACTGGGCGGCCGCCTGGTCGGCTTCGGCACCGGCCAGGGGAGACATCCGGAGATCGAGGTGGTCGTCCGGGTCGAGGTCGGAGATCTGTTCGAACGGACCCTTCAGGGTGGCGGCGATCTGCGTGACGACCGCGGCCTGGTGGCCCTCCGGGACCAGGTCGGGCAGGTCGCTGGAGGCGTAGACGAGCTCGGCGGCGACGCGGAACTTGTCCTCGGCGTTGACCACCGCCATCCGACGCATCACCTCGTCGCCCGGGAGATCGGCGCGACGGCCGATGGCGGACGCGAGTACTTCCGCCGCCGGCACGAACTGCGGGTACGACCGGTCCGCGCGAACGGATTTCAGTCCGGGCGCGATCTGCTCCAGGCCGAGCTCGTCGATGTACGCGTCGAGGGCGATCCGCTTGTACGCCTCGGTCACGCCCTCGTCCAGGGTGGCGACGGCCGGTTCCTGGTACGCGTCGAACGCCATCCCGTGGGACGTGCCGCGCCCGGCGAGCAGGTGGACGTTCTCGTGCAGGACGACGCCGAGGGCATCCCGGTACTGCTCCAGGTCGGCGTCCGACGAAGCCCGGCCGGCCTTGGCGAACATGTCCTGCAAGGTCTGGGTGACGTCGCCCCGGTACTCGATCGCGCCGTCCCACCTGGCGTACGCGCGGATGTTGGCCTTGCTCTTGTCCTGACTCGCGGGGAGCGGGTGAACCTCCTTGTTCCACGAGGAGTGATGGGCGTCGGAGATCGCGACCGCAGCCTGAGCCTGGGCCGCCATCAGCTCGTCGTAGCTGGAGACCGGCGTCATCGGCCGCCGTCGACCTCAGTTCCTTCGCCCTCAGCTCCGTCGTCAGGGCCGTCCAGGGTGAGCGTGTCGAGGAGGCGGACGAGCGAGGTGTTCAGGTCGAGGATCGCGCCGCGTTCGAAGACGTCGGCGGTCTCGGCGATGGTGGCGATCTGGTCGATGCCGGCCCGGATCCGCTTGATCCTCTCCGCGGACGTGCCCTGGCTGGTCCGGGCGTGCGTCTGGATCTGCACCGCGGCGGCCATCTCCGCCGAGACGGGCCGCTGGGACCGGGCCACGGCGTCCTGGAGGGAGGCGACCAACAGGTGAGCGGCCTGCTGGTCGGCCGGCGAGTCGAGTGAGTCGGCCAGCGTACGGAGCCGGTCGACCTCGCTCTCGAGGGCCGCCGCGTCGAGTGACCGGGCGCTGACGAGCACCTGGCCGTAGACAGCGTCGAACTGGTCGTAGTCCATGTCATCAGTATCGGGGTCCACCGGGATCAGCCGCCCCGTCCTGTCCCTCGCGGGCTCCGCGCGGCGGGCGACGCACACGGTGCGGCAGCCGTCGGCCCGGCTGTTGGTTTGCGCGAGCCGGGTGGGGCGAGGCCGGCGAAGGCCTGTGTGAAAGGAGTGGTGGGCCGGTCGCAATGCTCGCTGGGCGGCGTGGTGATGCGGTGGCGATGCTCGCTGGGCGGGGCGAAACGGTCGTAGGTGCTGGTGATCTCGGCGTCGAGGCGGAACAGGACTCGGTGGGCGATGGAGCGTGACCGGGTCGCGGCGTCGGCGCGTGGGAGTGGCTCGGAGTCGGCGAGTGCCGCGAACCCTGCGCGCAAGGTGTGCTCCAAATTCAGCCGGACCTCGTGCTCCTGCGGGGCCGGAACCACGGACGGCAGCTGGCTCGACCGGTAGACCAGGTCGCTCACCATCGGCCACTGGCCCTCGGCGGTCTCGCGGTTCAGCTGATCCAGGGTGGATCCCGGCGGCAGACCGGCCCGCTGATCCAGGTCCGCGGTGAGCAGCTCGACCGCTGGGACGAACGCCTGGTACGACGGCTCGGCCGTGACCCGCTCGATCCCGGGCGCCACCTGATCGATACCGAGCTCGGTCAGGTACGCGTCGAGCCGTCGATGCGCCCACACCTCGGCAACCCCTTCCTCGAGGGCTCGGCTCCCTGGTTGGCGGAAGGCGAGCCGCGCCGCCTCCTGGGTCGCCCCGGCGGGACCGAGGAAGTGGGACTGCTCGTGCAACACGGTTAGGAGCGCCTCGCGATACCGGAGCAACGCCTCGGGCGACTGCTGGTCACCCGTGCGGGCGTACAGCTCGCGCAAGGGTTCGAGGATGCACTCGCGATCCAGGTGCAGCGTGCCGTCCCAGTTCGCCAGGCCGAGGATGCCGTCTCCGGCCTCGACGACCTGGCCGTTCCACGCGGTCCGGCCCGCGCCGGACACCGCGATCGCCGCGTCCGCATGCACGGCCAGCAGCTCGGTCAACGTGCGCGGTGGATCGGCCACCCCACCTCGGCCGGAGTTGTGGTCGTGCAGTGCCGCCGCCACCGCGTCGTACGTCGTGCTCATGGGCGCTGCGCCGTGGCGAGGCGGACGAGGGCGTCGGCCGATCGGCGGAGATTGGTCTGCTCCCGGGGATCCTCACAACTCGCCGCCCGCTCGCGGAGTTGGCGGATCAGCCATTCCGTCCGCTCCGGCCGAGCTCCCGGAATCTGCTCGTGGTCCATCCCTGACCTCCCTGACGAGTTGGTGTCTCGGCAGGGAAGGTACGGAGATCGGGCCTTCGCTCAGCGACGAATTCGCGAGCTGTGGAAAACTGTCAGGACCGCGAGTGCTCGAGCCCGTCGGCCAGCACGACCAGCGGCTCGGTCATCTTCAGCAACGTGAACCGCTCACCCGGATCGTCCACGCGTTCGGCGATCTTGCGGATCCGGTTGATCGCCCGCTGGACCCGGTTCAACCGCTCCGTCACGGATCCCTCGTCCACCTTCGCCTCGGCGGACAGCACGGAGACCTCCTGGAAGGCCTGCCGGTACGCCGGGGACGCGGGCGGCGGCGCGGTCCGCCGGACCATGGCGAGCAGGTCGGTCAGCGCGGCCAGGTCGGTGGACGCCTCCTCCCGCTCCGACCGCAGCTCCACCTGATCGGCGAGCAGGGCCAAGCGGGACACCTCGGCGGCCAGTCCGTCCACGTCCAGCCGCGCCTCGAGGCACGCCTGTTGCACCGCATCGTAAGCAGAGCGGAACTCGTCGTACCTCACAGTGAACAAACCTAGGGCAAAACGCGGTCCGACGGCGAGACACGGACCTCGCCCCGGTGAACGGCCGGCGAAGAATGTCAGAAAAGGGTGGGCGGACCGGTCGGAGCGGGCTCCGGGAGCGGTTCGAGGGCGGGCACCCGGGTCCGGACGTCGTCGTGGAACCGGCGCGCGAGATTCAGCGCGTCCACGTTGTCCGGGGTGTGGATGAAGACTGTGGGTGACCGTCCTTCGGTCAGCCAGGACGCGGCCAGGTCGGCCCAGCCCTGCCAGCCCGCGGCGGTCTCTTCGGGGTCGTCGCGGCCGATGTACCGGACGATCGGGGTCGCGGTCAGGGCGCGGGTGCGGCGGGTGACGCGCGGCTTGTTCGTCCATGCTTCGCGCTCGCCGTTACTGGTCGGCGGGCGGCCGAACAAGGTCGTGGTGTCGAACGGGATCCACTCCGCGTCGACTCGGGCGAGCACGCGTTCGAGGAGGGCGGCGGACCGTTCGTCGTCGAAGAAGGCGGGGTGGCGGACCTCCACGGCGTACCGGTGGGTGCGGGGGAGGCGGTGCAGGAACGCGGCGAGGGTGCCGAGATCGCTCGGTGCGAAGGACGCCGGGAGCTGGATCCAGAACGCGTGGGCGCGCGGGCCGAGGGGTTCGAGAGCGCTGAGGAAGCCGGTGAGCTCGGGGTCGGCGTTGCGGAGGCGGCGTTCGTGCGTGATCGTCTTCGGGAGCTTGACCACGACGCGGAAATCGGGCGGGGTCTGGTCGGCCCAGCCCTCGACGGTGGCGCGGGTCGGGGTGGCGTAGAAGGTGGTGTTGCCTTCGACCGCGGTGCACCAGGTGGAGTACGTGCGGAGGCGGTCGCGGGCGCCGAGATCCCAGGCGGGGTGGGACCACATCGCACAACCCACGTGAAGACGCACGGGGACGAATCTAGTGCGGACGGTGGGGAAGTACAGAAAGATGCGCCGGCCGGTCGGGGCCGGCCGGCGCGGGTGGTCAGCGTTCTACTTCGCCCTTGATGAACTTCTCGACGAGGTCGCGGCAGACGTCGTCGGCGTACTGCTCGGGCGGGGACTTCATGAAGTACGAGGACGCCGAGAGGATCGGGCCGCCGACGCCGCGGTCCTTGGCGATCTTGGCCGCGCGGATCGCGTCGATGATGATGCCGGCCGAGTTCGGCGAGTCCCAGACCTCGAGCTTGTACTCCAGCGACAGCGGGACGTCGCCGAAGTTGCGGCCCTCGAGCCGGATGAACGCCCACTTGCGGTCGTCCAGCCAGGCCACGTAGTCGGACGGGCCGATGTGCACGTTGCGGTCCTCGATCTCCTCGCGCAGCTGCGAGGTGACCGACTGGGTCTTGCTGATCTTCTTGGACTCCAGCCGCTCCCGCTCGAGCATGTTCTTGAAGTCCATGTTGCCGCCGACGTTCAGCTGGTACGTCCGGTCGACGGTGACACCGCGGTCCTCGAACAGCTTGGTCAGCACCCGGTGCGTGATGGTGGCGCCGATCTGCGACTTGATGTCGTCGCCGACGATCGGCACGCCCGCCGCGGTGAACTTGTCGGCCCACTCCTTGGTGCCCGCGATGAACACCGGCAGCGCGTTCACGAAGGCGACGCCGGCGTCGATCGCGCACTGGGCGTAGAACTTGGCCGCCTGCTCCGAGCCCACCGGCAGGTAGCAGACCAGGACGTCGACCGCGGCCTCGCGCAGCGCGGCGACGACGTCGACGGGCTCGGCGTCGGACTCGGTGATGGTCTCGCGGTAGTACTTGCCCAGCCCGTCCAGGGTGTGACCGCGCTGCACCGTGACGCCGGACGGCGGCACGTCGCAGATCTTGATCGTGTTGTTCTCGCTGGCGCCGATGGCGTCCGCGAGGTCCAGCCCGACCTTCTTCCCGTCGACGTCGAACGCGGCGACGAACTGCACGTCCCGAACGTGGTAGTCGCCGAACTGGACGTGCATCAGACCGGGGACGCGCTCCTCAGCCTTCGCGTCGCGGTAGTAGTGCACGCCCTGGACGAGCGAGCTGGCGCAGTTGCCGACACCGACGATCGCTACCCGGATCGCAGTCATCTGGAACTCCTTAGTTGGGGGGTGTTGCGGGCGGTTGATGGTCAGGGGACCGCTGCTGCCGCCGTTCGCCGTCGATCAGCTCGTTCAGCCAGCGCACCTCGCGCTCGGCCGACTCCAGGCCGTGCCGTTGCAGCTCGAGGGTGTACGCGTCGACCCGCTCCGCCGTCCGGCTCATCGCCGCCCGGAAGTTGGCCAGCCGCTCCTCCATCCGGGCTCGCCGGCCCTCGAGGATGCGCAACCGGGTGGCCGGGTCGGTCCGGCCGAAGAACGAGAAATGGACACCGAACGTGTCGTCCTCCCACGCCGACGGCCCGACGTCGCGCATCGCGTGCGCGAAGTGGTCCTTCCCGTCGGCGGTGATCGTGTAGACGATCTTCTGCCTGCGACCGTCCGGCGTACCGGCGTCGGCCGAGATCAGGCCGTTGCGGAGCATGGCCTTCAGGCACGGGTAGAGCGACCCGAACGACAGCACCCGCCCCCACCCGAACTGGGCGTTGACGCGCTTGCGGAGCTCGTAACCGTGCATCGGCGCTTCATGCAGCAAACCGAGTACGGCGAGCTCCAGGACCCCACTGCGGTTTCCCATCAACCCACCTCCCTCGGTCTAGTTTGTCATGACCTGATGTATCGGTTCGATACATCGTGCTGTCACGATAGGCGCGGTGTCAGCCATCCACAACTCATGACAAAGTCGACCTTTGTCAGTGCGGTCTCGCCGTCTCCGGCCCGAAACCTGTTACGTCAGGCGCCGATCTGCGTTAATCAGTCGACACCCAGGGTCGTGGTCCAGGAGCGGAGAGTCATGGCCGAGAGCCAGGCAAAGCACGCACGGCACGGTGCGGAGGGCGAGGGGCCGCTGGCCCGGATCGCCCTGCGCTTCACCGCCTTCACCGAGAAGTGGCTGCCCGACGCGTTCGGGTTCGTGCTCGTCGGCACCTTCGTGGTGCTGGTGTTCGGGCTGGTCACCGGTGAACCGCTGCTGAAACGCCCGGACGACCCGGCCGCCACGAAGGGGTATGGCCTGGTCGACGCGTGGGGGCTCGGGTTCTGGAGCCTGATCACGTTCACGCTGCAGATGGCGATGATCATCATCGGCGGGTACGCCGTGGCGACCAGCGGTCCGGTGGCCCGGCTGATCGCGCGGCTGGCCCGGATCCCGCGGAGCCCACGGTCCGCGGTCGCGTTCGTCGCCGCGGTCGCCATGCTCGCGTCGTACCTGAACTGGGCGTTCAGCCTGATCTTCGCGGCGATCCTGGCCAAGGAGGTCGCCCGGAACGTGCCGAAGGCGGACTACCGGGCGCTCGGCGCGATGGCGTTCCTCGGCCTCGGCACCGTGTGGGCGCAAGGGCTGTCCGGCTCGGCCGCCCTCCAGGTGGCGAGCGCGACCAGCAGCCCGGCCCCGGTCCAGGACGTGATCCGGGAGAGCGGCCGGGCGAGTGGCGTGATCCCGCTGAGCGACACCATCTTCACCTGGCAGGCCCTGGTCGCCACGCTCCTCGTGTACTGCGTGGGCGTGGCGATGGCGTGGTTCGTCGCACCCGGCGAGGGGAACTCGCGAACCGCCGACGACCTCGGCATCGAGCTCAGGCCGCTGACGGGCCGCGGTTCGGCGTACAACGGGCAGCGCGCCGACGGGGAGCAGCGCCGGCCGGGGGACTGGCTGGAGCACTCACCGTTGTTCAGTCTGCTCGTCGTCCTGCTCGGCGTCGTCTACCTGTTCCGGTACTTCGAGGGGAAGAGCTTCTTCAACGCGCTCGACCTGAACACGGTCAACCTGATCCTCTTCCTGCTCGCCCTGCTGCTTGCACTGGCGGCCGTGGCGGATGGCCCGCGCGGTCCGGGACGGCGCCCCGGCGGCGGCCGGCGTCCTGCTGCAGTTCCCGCTCTACGGCGGCATCTTCGGGATGATCGCGTACACCGGGATCTCCGCGCGGCTGGCCGGGTGGTTGGTGCAGGCAAGCAACCAGGTGCTCTTCCCGCCGCTGGTCGCGATCTACTCGTGCGTCCTCGGCATCTTCGTCCCGAGCGGCGGCAGCAAATGGGTGATCGAGGCACCGTACGTGCTCGAGGCGGCGAACCAGCTCAAGGTGGACGCCGGCTGGATGGTCGTCGTGTACGACCTGGGCGAGGCGAGCGCGAACCTGCTACAGCCGTTCTGGATGCTGCCGACGCTGGCCATCCTCGGCCTCAAGGCCCGCGACATCATGGGCTACACCTTCACCCTCTTCCTCGCCTGCTTCCCGACCGCCCTGATCGCCGTCACCCTCCTGGCACCACACGTGACCGGCTGATCACCGATGGTGAGAGGGTCATGCGCCGATGACCGGCGGTAGCGCTACGATCCGGTGCGGATTCGGGCCCGTTACCACAGCACCCTTAGTCTGGGTCGCAATGACTTCAGCGAGATCTCGAGGAACCACACAGTGAGTGAAGCTCGTAGGAAGGCCGCCCCGTCCCGCGCGCGCCGCAAGAAACACTGGGCCCTGCGCACCCTGGGCTGGCTCCTCGGTCTCTTCTTCGTCGGCATCATCGGCGCCGCCGCGGTCTTCTTCATCGGGTACCAGATGACCGACATCCCGGACCCGAACAAGGAGTTCAAGACCAACACGACGACGGTGTACTACGCCGACGGGAAGAACGTCCTGGGGACCTTCTTCGACCAGAACCGCAAGTCGGTTCCGCTCAACCAGGTCCCCAAGACCGTTCAGGACGCCGTCACAGCCGCCGAGGACCGGACCTTCTGGACCAACCCCGGCATCTCCCCGTCCGGCATGGCCCGCGCGGCGTTCAACATCGCGCGGGGTGAGCAGCTCCAGGGTGGTTCGACGATCACCCAGCAGTACGTGAAGATCATGTACCTGACCCAGGAGCGGACCTTCTCCCGGAAGTTCTCCGAACTGTTCATCGCCACCAAGCTGAGCCGGCAGACGGACAAGAAGGAGATCATGGAGGGCTACCTCAACACGATCTACTTCGGTGAGGGCGCCTACGGCATCTCCGCGGCCGGCGACGCGTACTTCAGCAAGCCGGATCCTCGGCAGCTGAAACCGAACGAGGCCGCGCTGCTCGCGACGGTCCTCAACAACCCCACTGTCTTCGACCCCGACGACAAGTCGGCGGCGACGCAGAAGCGCCTGCTCGACCGCTACCGGTATGTCCTGGACGGCATGCGTCAGTCCGGCACGATCTCCGAGGCGAACGCGGCGGAGTGGAGCAAGAAGCTGCCGCCCCTGAACAAGAAGAAGAAGAGCCCGCGGTTCGCCGGCACCAAGGGCTTCCTGCTCGACATGGCCCGGCGAGAGCTGGTCAAGAACGGGTACAGCGACGACGAGATCGTCGGTGGTGGCCTGAAGGTCAAGACCACCTTCGACTACAAACTCCAGATCGACGCGGTCCGGGCTGTCTTCAGCAAGAACCAGCCGAAGGGCCCGAACGAGCTGCACGTCGGGCTCTCCTCGGTCCGGCCGCAGACCGGTGAGCTGGTCGCCATGGTGGGTGGTCTCGACTACGTCAAGAACCAGCTGAACTGGGCAACGGCCAAGGCGCGGCCGGGCTCCTCGTTCAAACCGTTCGCCGTCGCCGCCGCGTTGAAGGACGGCAAGGACCTCGAGCAGCGGTTCCAGGGTGACGGGCCGATCGAAATCCGCGGCGGCAAGTACGACAACGAGCTCGGCGAGGACTACGGGCCGGTCAGCCTGCTGACCGCGACCGAGAAGTCGGTGAACACCGCCTTCTACGACCTGGTCGACAACGAGATGGAGAACGGCCCGAGCAAGGTCGCAGACATGGCCGAGGCGGCCGGGATCCCGAAGATCCCCGAGGCCGACCGGGACGCGCCGGCGCTCGTGCTGGGCCCGAACGCCTACGCTTCGACGGTCGACATGGCCAGCGCCTACGGCACCTTCGCGGCGAACGGGACGCGCATGCCCGTGCACGTGATCAAGGAGGTCCGCGACCAGACGGGCGCGGTGACCTGGTCGGAGAAGACGAAGATCAAGGGCGTCCCGGCGATCGACCCGGAGATCGCGAAGGCCACGAGCTACGCGATGCAGCAGGTGGTCGAGGCCAAGGGTGGCACCGGCACGCGGGCCAAGCAGCTGGACCGCCCGGCAGCGGGCAAGACCGGCACCGCCGGTGGTCTCGCGGTCGAGAAGCGCCGCGCGAACGCGAAGTGCAAGTGCGACAAGTACGAGGACGGCGACGACACCCTGACGTCCTGGTGGGTCGGTTACACGCCGGAGCTGTCGACGGCGGTGCTGTACCGGGCCGGCAAGGAGGGCGAGTCCGACCTCGACCCGTTCAGCGACGATCCCGCCTTCTTCGGTGGGAACTACCCGGTGAAGACCTGGCTGGACTTCATGGAGCCTGCGCTGGAGAACAAGCCGGTCCAGGAGTTCGACCAGCCGGACGAGGACAGCCTCGGAACGCCGACTCCGACCTTCACGCCGACGCCGACGAATACGCCGCCGCCTTCTACTCCGCCGACTACGCCGCCTTCGACGCCGCCGAGTACACCGCCTTCTACTCCGCCTTCGACGCCGCCGACGACTGAGCCGACGAAGACGAAGCCGACGAAGACTCCTGGGCGGCCTACGTTCCCGACCTTCCCGACCGGGCCACCGGACACTCCGGAGACTCCGGCCGGTGCGGATCCGACCAACGGGAACGATCCACCGACCCGGGGCTGACCCCTTGAGCGGCCGATTCGCAGCTGTCTGCGGATCGGCCGCTTTGCGTTGGCGGGCGAGCGAGGGGATCACTCGGGAGCTATGAGGCACGATGGTGGGGTGGCTCGGGGCGGCGGCGACTGGTTGAGGGTGTGGGGTGGGGTCCGTGGTTGAGCGGGTGGCGGACGAACCGCAGCCGCCGCACCGGCGGGCCCGGCGAGCTCGGGACCTGACTTCGGTCGGACTCCGGCGGTTCCTGCCGGACGGGATGGCGCGGGAGTCGCTCGGCTGGTGGCTGGTCACGCGGGCCGGGATCTTCCTGATCGCGGTGTCGGCGCCGCTGTTGTTCAACCGTGGGAGCGACTACCCGGACGTCTGGCGGGCCTGGTTGCAGTGGGACGTCTGGCACTTCAAGGCGATCGCCGAGTTCGGGTACGCGAACGGGGAGCCGTCCGGGGCGCCGTTGGCCGCGTTCTTCCCCGGGTTGCCGATGCTGATGCGGGCCGCGAGCTGGCTCGGGATCGGGTACGTCGGTGGCGGGGTGCTCATCTCCGCGATCGCGAGCGCGGTCGCCGGGATCTACCTCGCCCGGCTCGCGCAGTACGAGTTCCCGCACGCGCTGCGGTTCGGGCCGACGGCGGCGCTGATCTGGTTCACCGCACCGGTCGGGGTGTTCCTGGCCGCGCCGTACACCGAGGCGCTGTTCTGCGCGTTCGCGTTCCCCGGGTGGCTGGCGGCTCGGCAGGGGAAGTGGGGCCGGGCCGCGATCCTGGTGGCGCTGGCGGCCACGGTGCGGGTGTCCGGGATCTTCCTCGCATTCGCGCTCGTGGTCGAGTTCGCGACGTCGAAGCGCCGGGACTGGAAGAAGCTGCCGTGGCTCGCGTTGCCGGCCGTGCCGGTGCTCGGGTTCATGGCGTACCTGAAGCAGGTGCACGGGTCCTGGTTCGCCTGGCAGGAGGCGCAGGAGAAGGGGTGGGCCCGCGAGTTCACGATGCCGTGGACCTCGCTGATGCACACGTTCGAGGCCGCGACCAAGGGCCACTTCCCGGCGGATCGGACCGACTGGACCTGGATGTTCCGGGCCGAGCTGGTCGCGTTGGCCGTCGGCCTGATCCTGCTCGTCTGGTTGCTCTGGCGTCGGTCCTGGGGTGAGGCCGCCTGGGTCGGCAGCACCATCGCGGCCTTCGTCACGTCGTATTGGGTCTACTCGCTCACCCGGGCCACGTTGCTGTGGTGGCCGTTGTGGATCGGGCTCGCGGTGCTGGCGAACCGAAGACCCTGGCTCGGCCGGCTCTACTTCGCCCTCGCGATCCCCCTGGCCGTGATCTGGTCGTGCGCGTTCTTCACCGGTCGCTGGGCCGGCTAGTCCCGTACCCGATACGCGAACCGCCTCGGCGCCGTCGTCCCGTACGGCGTGACCACGGCGACCGTGAGTTCGTGGGTCCCCGGGGTGAGGTCGAGCGCCCACTCGTCGTTGTACGGCGAACCGCTCACCCGGATCCCGGTCCCGTACGGGTGCCGATGCGCGAACCGGACCGTGGGACGTTCGACGGTGCCGCCGAGTCCGGTGGAGATCGCGGCCAGGTCGGGGTGGACCGACGCGCCCGTCAATCGCGGTGTCCGGATCACCCGCATCCCCTGGAACACGGCCGCGAACGGCGGTACGGCCGGGACGGCGCCCGTGGTCGAGTACGAGGCGAAGTACGTGAACCAGGACGCGGCCTGCTGGTCGGTCAGGGGCTCGACCGATCCGGCCGGGACGAAGGCGGGCGGCTCGGCCAGGGCCTGGAGCTCGCGGATCCCGAGCGGGGTACCGCCGGCATCGATCCAGTACGCGCCGTTCTGGCCGTCGAGCAGGACCCAGCGATCCAGTTCGTCGATCCACGCCTCGCTGACCACGTGGCCGCGGCCGACCCCGACATGGTGGTTCGGCTGCCGCAGATCGAGCCGGCGGGCCGGGATCCCGACGGCGTTGAGGGCCTGACTGAGCACGATCGAGTACTCGACACAGGCGAATCGCGCACCGGCGTCGACCCGGTCGAGCACGGTCAGCGCGTCCGGGTCCTCGACGTGGTCGTTCGCGTGGTCCCACCGGTCGTGCACCCATTCGAGCAACCGGACGACCGTCTGCCAGGCGGAGCCGGGGACCACCTCGGGCAGACGGTTGCGCAGGGCATCCACCCGGGCGGGGTCGATCGCGTACAAGGTCAGCTCGATCGGTGCTGCGTCCGGCCAGTCGAGCAGTTCGAGCGTCGGCGCCGGGATGTTCGCGGCCATCCGGTGCTGCCAGTCCGGCCACTCCGCGTCGGCCCCGAACACCTTCTCCAGCTCACCGTCGAACAACTCGGGCTGACTGAACCCCCCGTCGATCGCCTCCACCAACAGCGCGACCGCCCGGGCATCGCCGATCCGGCGCGCGGCGAGGGCAGCCGATGGAGCCCAAAGGTGGGTCCACCACTGCCCGTCGCCGCGCAGCTCGCCGACCAAGGCCAGCAGGAGCTGGTCCTCCTCGGCTCGTACGTACTGCTCGGCACGGAGCCGCAGCTCGGCGAGATCCCTGGGCGGCAGGTCGTCCACAAGTTCGGTCACCCGCCCATCATCGCCGCTCCCCGGTGAGGGCTAGGACCTGGCGCAGACGACCGGTCGAGCGGGGAGGTCACCGGAGGCCAGGTACGCGACGACCGAACTGTCGACGCAGTCGTTGCCGTACTCGCCGAAGAGGCCGTGCTTGCGGGCGTCGGTGACGGTCAGCACGCTGGATCCTCGGAGTGCACGCTGTAGTTGGGCGGCGTTGGCGTACGGCGTCCGGGGATCACCGTCCGCGGCGACGATGAGGGCGGGCACCTTGGTGTCGACCCGCGTCGGCTGCTCCTTCGGGGCGGTCGGCCAGAAGGCACACGGTGACGGTGCGCGGGTCAGGGAGCCGAAGACGGGCTCGTCCTGCCGATGCCGCTGGATGTCGCGCCAGTAGGTCCGCAGATCCCGGGAGACAGCGCGGTCGGCACAGGCGATCGCCAGTTGCCCACTGACCATTTGCGAGAGCGCCGGCGTCAGCAGGAGCGCCAGCAGACCCGCCAGCTCCTCGCCGGCCTCCACCGGACCGCGCGTGGCCGCGAGCAACGTCCGCACCGTCCCGGCAAGGTGTGCCCGGGCCGGATCCCGGTCGTCACCGAGGGACGCGAACAGCAGCACCGGTACGACCCCGTCGTCCAGCGTGTGCTCCCCGACGCGCAGACCACGCTCCGCCGCGACCCGCTGGATCGAGCGCACCGTCCTCAGTACCTCGTCCGCCGTTCTGCCGAGCCCGTACGAGGAGTGCCGCGCGCCCGCCCACGTCGCCCACGCCCGCAGCGCCGCCTCGTTGACCGGTCCCGCGTTCCGCAACATGCCGGCCCCGTACGTCGCCGGATCGAGCGGCCCGTCCAGCACCATCCGATCCACCCGAGCCGGGAACATCTCCGCGTACACCGCGCCCAGGTACGTCCCGTACGAGTAGCCCAGGTACGAGATCTTCCGTTCCCCGAGTGCGCTCCGGACCCGGTCCAGGTCGCGCGCGGTCTCCCGGGTACTCGCATGCGGCAGGTACTCGGCCGCGTTCTCGGTACACCGCGCGGCCATCGACGCCTGCAACCGGGCGGCTCGGTCGAAGCTCGCGCGGTCCGACCCGGCGGACCACGGCCAGCCCGCCTGCGGGACCTTGCAATCCAGCGGCGTACTGCGCCCGACGAACCGCGGATCCAGGCCGATCAGGTCGTACCGCGTGCCCGCCTCGCGCATCGCGGGCCGGAGCCGCAGCGGCATCCCGAGTCCCGGCCCGCCCGGTCCACCGTCGTTCAGCAGCATCGTGCCGATCCGGTCGCCGGTCGCGGGCAGCCGCGACATCGAGAGGGTGATCTTCCGGCCGTCCGGTCGCCGGTAGTCCAGGGGTACGTCCAGCTCACCGCACTCGGCGCCGGCCTGGTCCAGCTCGGCGCCCTCGGTGTCCTCGGCGTCGCGTTGGCACTGGTGCCAGCGGATCTTCGCTTCCTCCGCCGCGGCCGGGACGGCGAGTGGAACGGTCAGCGGCACGGCCAGCAGGCCGGCCACGATCGGCGCGATCAACAGCTTCATCGGGTCCTCCTCCAAGGTCGTTTCGACCCTAGGAAGACCGGCGGCGCCGCACCCTGGCTCTACCGCCCGGCTGAGGGTGGCGCGGACGCTACCCTCGCCCGCACGTCTCGGGATATGGACTCTTCCGGACCGAGGCAACCTATCCCGGAGGTTGTTCGTCAGTACGGGTGGAAGGGGTGGTAGTCCGGGCGGGGACGCCACCCCTCCCTCTTCTTCACAGTTGTCCGGCGGAACCTCTCAGGGGCAGGTTCCGCCGGAGAACCTGGTCGAACGAGCCGCGGCGACCCACCGGTCGCCGCGGCTCTTCGCGTCAGCCGTAGTTGCGCTCGATCGACTGCGACGGCGTCGGGGTCGGCTTGGCCTCCGCGACCCGCTGGTCGCTTGGGTGCGTCCCGGCCTCGATCCCCTTCAGGGTGCCGAGCAGCTCGATCTCGGACAGCGTCACCCCGCTCGCCCCGGCCGCCGGCGTCAGCACCAGCCGGTACTGGGTGTACGCCTTCGGCGCGGTGACGCTGAACGACCGGGTGTACGCCGGGAACGCCCAGGTCTGGCCGGTCCGTTCGTCGACCTTGGTCCAGGTGGTCCCGTCGTTCGAGCCCTCCAGCTTCCACGCCGACGGCGCCGCGCCGGTAGTGCCGCTGGTCAGCGTGTACATCGTGACCGGGCGGCCCTGCTGCAGCTGAACCGTCACGGTCGGGGTGGCCCCGGTCAGCGTGACCTGCTTGGTGGAGTCGTTGTCGGTCAGCGCGGACACGTCCGCCCCGCCGGCCGCGACCACCGCGCCGTCGTCCTCGGTCGAGTCCCGCCACGTCATCGGGTCCTCGCCCGGCTTCGTGATCGACGGCGGGGCGTCGTTGCGGCCGCTGCCCCAGCTGGCCGGCCGGTCGGTCAGCTCGAACTCGATCTTGCCGCCCTGGCCGATCAGGTCGTGCGGCAGCGCGGTCGAGGTCCACTTCTTGCCGTTGACTTTGACGCCCTTCACGTACTTGTTCGCGGCGCTGTTCTCCGGCGCGCTGACGACGAGCTTCTTGCCGTTCGGCAGGTTCACCGTCGCCTTGGTGAACAGCGGCGACCCGATCGCGTACGTCGGCGAGCCCACCTGCAGCGGGTAGAAGCCGAGCATGCTGAACAGCCACCACGCGGACATCTCGCCGTTGTCCTCGTCGCCGGGGTAGCCCTGGCCGATCTCCGAGCCGAGGTACAACCGGTCCAGCACCTCGCGCACCTTCTCCTGGGTCTTGGCCGGCTGACCCGCGAAGTTGTACATGTACGCGATGTGGTGCGACGGCTGGTTCGAGTGGCCGTACTGGCCCATCCGGACGTCCCGGGCCTCGAGCATCTCGTGGATGGCGCCGCCGTACCCGCCGACGTGGGTGGCGTCCTCCGGGGTGGTGAAGAACTCGTCCAGCTTCTTCGCCAATCCGTCCCGTCCGCCGTACAACGCGGCCAGGCCGGCGCCGTCCTGCGGGACCGAGAAGGCCATGTTCCACGCGTTCGTCTCGGTGTAGTCGTGACCCCAGTCGCGCGGGTCGAACGTGCTCGGCGAGTTGCCCCAGACGCCGTCCGGGTCCTTGCCCTGGAAGAACCCGAGCGCCGGGTCGAACAGGGTGACGTAGTTCCGGGCCCGGTTCAGGTAGTACTGGTAGTTGTCCAGGTACTCCTGCTTGCGCGGGTCGTTCTTCTTCGCCGCGTCGTACAGCGCCTTCGACATGTTCGCGATGCCGAAGTCGTTGATGTAGCCGTCCATCGACCAGCTGAAGCCCTCGGCCGTGGTGTTCGCGGTGTACCCGTTGAAGGTGGACCGGTCGAGCCCCTTGCGGCCGACGTTCGCGGTCGGCGGGCGGGCGGCCGCGTTCTTCAGCGCCGCGTCGTAGGTCGCCTCCAGGTCGATGCCCTGGACGCCCTTGAGGTACGCGTCCGCGAACGCGACGTCGGAGCTGGTGCCGACCATCAGGTTGGCGTAGCCCGGTGAGGACCAGCGGGAGATCCAGCCGCCGTCCTTGTACTGCTGGACGAACCCGTTGACCAGGTCGTCCGCGGTGTCCTGCGAGAACAGCGCGTACGCGGGCCAGACGGTCCGGTACGTGTCCCAGAAGCCGTTGTTCACATAGGTCTGGCCCGCGACGATCTTGGACCCCGTGGTCGTCGGGGTGTCGGTGCCCACCTTCGGCGAGACCGGCGACGCGTACGTGATCACCGGCTTCTTCGCGGTCCCGGTGTTCTCCGAGCCGTTGTTCGGGTAGAGGAACAGCCGGTACAGGTTCGAGTAGAGGGTGGTCAGCTGGTCCGCGCTGGCGCCCTCGACCTCGACGGTGCGGAGCTTGGCGTCCCACAGCTTCCGCGCGGCCGCCTTCACCTTGTCGAACTTGCTGTCCGCGCCGAGCTCGAGCTCCAGGTTCTTCTTCGCCTGCGCCGTACCGATCAGCGAGGTGGCGATCCGGAGCTGGACCTGGGTCACCTTGGGGTCGAACGAGAAGTACCCGCCGACGTTGGCGCCGCCGCCGTCCGCGAGCTTGCCCGAGGCAACCACCTTCTGGTCGACCACGCCGTACACGAACAGCCGGCCGGCGCCGGTGGACAGTCCGCTCTTCACGTCGCTGTACCCGGTCACGACGCCGGTCTCCGGGTCGAGCGTCAGGCCGCCGTTGTTGTTGACGTTGTCGAACACGAGCGACGCCTGGCCGGCCGGGAACGAGAACCGCAGCATCGCCGCGTGGTCGGTCGGGGCCAGCTCGACCGCGTTGCCGTTGTCGAACGTCACGCCGTAGTAGTACGGCCGGGCGATCTCGTTGTCGTGGCTGAACGCCCACGCCCGCGCGTCGCGATCGGCGGTCGGCTTCGCCGCGGTCGACGGCATCACCTGGAACGTCTGCCGGTCACCCATCCACGGACTCGGCTCGTGGCTGATCGAGAGCGCCTCGAGCTGCGGCTTGTTCTCGGCGTTGTTGCCCTTGGCGTAGTCGTACAACCAGGAGGTCGAACCCGCGTTCGTCACCGGGGTCCAGAAGTTGAACCCGTGCGGCACCGCGCTCGCCGGGATGTTGTTGCCCCGCGAGAAGCCGCCGGTCGCGTTCGTCCCGCGGGTCGTCACGGCCAGGTCCGACGGGTGCTTGGCCGCGGTCTTGCGAGCCGCCTCGTCCGGGTTCTCCGCCTTCGCGATCCGCACGTCGTCGATCCAGCCGCGGAAGTCGGACGGCCCGGACGGCTTGTCGTACCCGACCAGGATGCGCGTCACCGTTTTGCCGGCCGCCACCTGGCCGAGGTCGGCTTCGACGTTGTTCCACTGGTTCGTGGACAGGCCCTTCGCGTCGCCCTGACCCCGCGGACTCAGCTCGAATCCGTGGTGGTCCTTCGCCTTCAGGTCACTCAGGTACGTGCCGTCGGAGAACGCGAGATCGAGCGCGGCGAACGTACTCGGGTAACTCAGGTCGCCCTCGACGTGCTCGGGGAAGATCTTGTACGACAGCCGGGTGTCCTTGCCGACCTTCAGGTCCACGTCGGCGATCTTGTTCCAGGTGTACCCGCGGCCCTCGGCGGTCTGGTGCCCGGCGTACCGGAACGACTTCACCCCGGTGAACCCGACCCGGGCGCGCGCGTTGTACGCACTGGTCGGACCGGAGTCGAGCCGGGACTCGGCCGTCTCACCAGGAGGCGGCAACGGGGCGCCGTTCGACAGGTACCAGTCGGCGAGCTGGACGATGTTCTCGCCGTGGTTCTGGGTGATGTCCAGCTTGTAGAAGGAGTACGCCGTCTCGTTGGCGACGGTGAACTCCTTGGTCTGGAACCGGTTCTCGAAGTCCTCGTTCGTCCGGGTGTCCAGCGTGGTCCAGGTGCTGCCGTCGTTCGAGCCGAGCAGGGTCCAGTTCTTCGGGTCGCGGCCGTCGGCGTCGTTGGCCGAGGTCAGCGCGTACTTCCGGATCGTCACCGGCTGCGAGGTCTGGTACGTCAGCCAGCCGGTCGGCTCGAACACCAGCCACTTGGTGAACTTGTCCCCGTCGGCCACGTTCGACGCGATCTCACCGCCGCCGGTGTTCTCGCCGTTCGCCGTCACCCTGGTGACCTTGTCCATCTCGCTGCCGCCGATCCCGGTCGGCGTCGGGCCGCGGACGCCGTCGGCCCGCGGCTTCCCGTCCGGCCCGGTCTCGACCGCGTCGGTGTACCCGGGCTGCGGCTGGCCCGGCTCGAAGGAGGTGAAGTAGGAGGCCCCACTCGCGACCGGCTGAGAACCGGCCTGGGTCTCGGTGGGGACGGAGGCGCTCGCTGACGTCATGGCAGACATTGTCACAACAAGCCCGAGAGACGTGACGAGCCCCAGTGGGCGGCGGAGTTTCATCTACGGCTCCTTGCACGGCAGGACGGCCCCCGGCAGCCGGATCCACGGCCCCCGCGCACCGCAACGGTCACGCGGCCCCGATGACAAGGTTGTCAGCCCGCGTCGTCGGCATCCTCCCGCTCTGGTGACTTTGGGTCAAGACGTCGTCGCACTGCGTCTGCGAATCTGCAGCACTCATCAACCTTGCCGCCTCCTGCGCGGCTGAGCGTTGGCCCCGCGCGGAACGCTGCGACTCGGCGTGATGGTGAGTGGTGCGGGTCCGGCGGGTAGGTTGACGGCATGGCTGAGGCGACTGCGGAACTGGCAGAGACCGAGCGAGTGCTGGTGACCGGAGCGTCCGGGTTCATCGGCCGGGCGGTGGTCGCCGCGCTGCGGTCCCGCGGAGTACCGGTCACCGCGGTCGATCGGGAGCCGCCCGCGGCCGAGTGGGACGACGGTGTCACGGTCGTGACCGGGGACCTGGCCGAGCAGGAGGTCTGCATCGCGGCGTTCGAGACGCGGCCGCGGTCCGTGATCCACCTGGCCGCGCTGACCTCGGTGCTGCGGTCGGTGGACGCGCCGATGCGGACCTTCGCCGAGAACGTCACCATCACGCAGGTCCTGCTCGAGCTGTCCCGCGGCAGTGGGGTGGACCGGTTCGTGCTCGCTTCCACCAACGCGGTGGTCGGCGACGTCGGAACCGAGACCATCTCCGCCGAGCTGCCGTTGCGCCCGCTGACGCCGTACGGGGCGACCAAGGCCGCGTGCGAGATGCTGCTGTCGGCGTACTCGGGGAGCTACGGGCTCGCGACCGCGGCGCTGCGGTTCACCAACGTGTACGGGCCGGGCATGTCGCACAAGGACAGCTTCGTGCCGCGGATGATGCGGGCCGCGCTGACGGACGAGGGCGTCCGGATCTACGGGGACGGCAAGCAACGCCGCGATCTCGTCTTCATCGACGACGTGGTCGCCGGGATCCTGCTCGCGCTGGACAAGGCGTTCGACGGTCGCGCGATCGTCGGCTCGGGGACGTCGGTCTCCGTGCTCGAACTGGTCGAGACGGTGCGGGCGGTGACCGGGTGCCCGGTGCCGGCCGAGCACGTGGACGCGCCCGCGGGGGAGATGCCGGCCGTGGTGGTCGACGTGGCCCGGAGCGCGGAGACGCTCGGGTACCGGCCGACCGTATCGCTCGCCGACGGCCTGGCCCGCACCTGGCAGTACTTCCGCGACCAGTGATCGCCCAGCTCAGAAGGCACTGGCTGCTCCTGCTCCTCCTGGTGGCGGGGGCGGTTCTCCGAGTGCTGGCGACGATCGCGTACCGGCCGGCGATCATCTACGTGGACTCCGTGCACTACCTGGAGAACATGCGGTCGCTGAAGCCGGACCAGCTCAACCCGATCGGCTACTCGGTCCTGCTGCGCCCGCTGGTGGAGATCGGCGGTCTCACCACCGTCGTGATCGTCCAGCACGTCGTCGGTCTGCTGCTCGGCGTCGCGATCTACGCGCTGGCCCGGCGGCTCGGCGTGTACCGCTGGCTCGCCGCACTGGCCGCGGCGCCGCTGCTGCTCGACGCGTACCAGGTGCAGATCGAGCAGAACATCATGGCCGAGACCGCCTTCGACGTCCTGCTGGTCGCCCTGCTCTGGGTCCTGCTCGGCTGGGGCGTCCCCAACTGGAAGCGGGCCGCTCTCGCCGGACTGATCCTGGGGGCTGCGTTCGCCCTCCGCACGATCGGCGTCACGCTGGTCGTCGCCGTCCTCCTGTACCTGGTGGTGGTCGGCGCGGCCTGGCGGACCAGTGTGTGGCGGGTGGTCGTCCGGAGTGCGGCGATGCTCGCGGCGTTCGCGATCCCGTTCGGCGCGTACGTCGGGTACGTCCACGCCGAGACCGGGCGGTGGGCGATCTCGGGCGCCGAGAACCAGGTCCTGTACGGCCGGACCGCCGTGGTCGCGAACTGCGCGAAGCTGCCGCTCGACGAGGGCACCCGGCTGTTCTGCCCGAAGGAGCCGCTCGGCGAACGGATGGGCGTCGACAGGTACGCGCACAACCGGTACGGCGACCCGAACTGGCCGGGCGAGCTGCCGCCGGGGACCACGAAACCGCAACTGGCCAAGGAGTTCAGCGGCATCGTCCTGCGGCACCAGCCGTTCGACGTCGCGTGGGCGGCGGGCAAGGACTTCCTCAAGGGGTTCGCGCCGACCCGGACCACGTCGCCCGACGACGTGCCGTTGGAGCGCTGGCAGTTCCAGCTCAGCTACCCGAATCTCCAGGACGAGAAGACCGCGCAGGCGTCCGAGAAGTTCGGCGGGATGGAGCCGCACGTCAACAAGGGCCCGGCCACGGTGCTGCGTGCCTACCAGCTGAACGGCGGATTCACGCCCGGCCTCGTCCTCGGGATCGCAGGCCTGATCGCGTTGGCCGCCGCGTTCGGGGTCGGCCGGGCCAAGCAGTCCCGGCTCCGCGCCGCCGCGTTGTTGCCGGTGAGTGCTGCCGTGGTGCTGCTGCTCGGGTCCGCCGCGTTCGAGTTCTCCTGGCGCTACCAGCTGCCCGGCCTCGTACTGTTCCCGCTCGCCGGTGCGCTCGGACTGACGGCCCTGCTCGGTCGGAGCCAGCAGCGCCCACCACTCGCGGCGTACCCGGACAAGGTGGACTCCGAGGCGCTGGACGACTTCAAGGACCGGCACGGCGACCCGGCGTTCGCTCCGCTCGTCGTGGTGATTGCCGCTTACAACGAGGCGGGCGGGATCGGTCCCGTGCTCGCGAACATGCCGAAGACGTGCTCCGGTCTCCCCGTGGACGTGCTGGTCGTGGTCGACGGAGCCGAGGACGACACGGCCGAGGTGGCCGCCGCGCACGGGGCGTACGTCTGTGCCGCACCGGTGAACCGTGGCCAGGGGGCCGCGCTGCGCCTCGGGTACCACCTGGCCGCGCAGGGCGGTGCGCAGTACATCGCGACCACGGACGCGGACGGGCAGTACGACAACGACGAGCTGCCCGTGTTGCTGCAGCCGATCCTCGAAGGGCGGGCCGACTTCGTCACCGGGTCCCGCCGGCTCGGCCAGGAGGACGCGGACAGCCGGCTCCGCTGGGTCGGGGTCCGGGTCTTCGCGGTGCTGGCGTCGATCCTGACCCGGAAGAAGCTGACCGACACGTCGTTCGGCTTCCGGGCGATGCGGGCCGGGCTCGCGTGCTCGGTGACGTTGCGCGAACCGCAGTACCAGTCGTCCGAGTTGCTGCTCGGCGTCCTCGGGACCGGTGGCCGGGTGGTCGAGCTGCCGATGACGATGCGGCGCCGCGGCGACGGGTCCAGCAAGAAGGGCCCCGGCCTGGTGTACGGCGCGAACTACGCGCGCGTCATGACCGGGACGTGGTGGCGGGAGTACGTGCTGCGGCCGGCTTGGCGAACACGTACCGGTCGAACAGCACGAACTTCAGGATGAACATCACCCCGTAGGTCGCCAGGAAGGTCGCGCTGACCAGGATCGTCTGCCAGGTGTGCGAGGCGATCCGGTCCCGCAGCCAGTGGTCCGCGGCACTGGTGGCCGCCGCCGCCGCGAGCGCGGTCACCACCACGATGATTGCGTACGGCAACAGTTCGCGGGTCCGGTCGGCGCGGCCGGTCCGGCCCCAGGCCCAGCGCCGGTTGAGCACGTAGTTCGGCAGCGCGCCGGCCAGGAAGGCGATCACGCTGGCCCACAACGGCCGGGTCCCGAGCCAGTAACACAGCACGAATGCCAGCTCGCTGATCACGCCGGCGATCACCGACGAGGCGGAGTACTTCGCCCAGAGCAGGACCCGGAACCGCGGCCGGGTCACGCCGGTACCCGGGCGACCGCGAGCACCGTCTGACCGAACGGCACCCGGACCCGGCGCTCCACGGCCCGGGTCACCGGGACCACGAAGCGGTCGTAGATCGACACCAGCCGCGGGTTCGGGCTGGTACTGCCGCCGCGCCGGACGGCCGCCCACCAGGCGATCCCGCCGAGCAGGTTCACCGGTTTGGCCAGCTCGACCTGGAGTCCGGCGCGGGTGATCGCGTCGGCGAGGGTCGAGGGCGTGTACCGGCGGACGTGGCCGACCCGGCGGTCGAACTCGCCGTACAGCTGCTGGTACCCGGGCACCCAGAGCACGATGGTGCCGCCGGGAACCACCAGGCCGGCCAGTCCGCGCAGCGCGCCCGCGTCGTCCTCGATGTGCTCGAGCACGTTGATCGCGATCACCGAGTCCACCGGCTTGTCCAGGCTCAGCTCACCGCCCAGGGCGAGCTGGCGCGCCTCGACCTCGGGCCGGTGCGCGAACCGCTGACCGAGCAGCTCGACCGCGCCCGGATCGGCGTCGGTCAGCACCAGCCGGTCCAGCTCCTGGCCGGGCAGCTCGGTGAACTGCGCGGCGAACTCGCCCAGCCCGGCGCCCACCTCCAGCACCGAGCGGCCGCAGTGCGGCGCGATCAGGCCGAACTGGTAGCGGCGGTATCGCGGCTGGTCGGCGCCACCCTGCTCGAGGTCGCGCCCGGTCGCGTTGGTGAAGGCACCGGCATGTTCCTGCATTCGCCCCATTGTGCCTGGTCCGCCTGCCGGCGCGCCCGCGGCGGTTCCGGGACCGGGATTCTCAGTGAACTCCCAGGTGGCAAAGTGGAACTCATCACGTTAGCCGAACCGCCGAACAGGATAGAAAAGAACAGGACAGCAACTTTTTCCCTTCCGAAGGTGGCTCTCTGTGCGGGTACTGGTCCTGGGTGGTGATGGCTACCTAGGGTGGCCGACAGCGCTGCATCTCTCCGATCGCGACCACGAGGTCGCGGTCCTCGACAACTTCGCCCGGCGCGGCTACGACACCGAGCTGGGCGTCCAGAGTCTGGTCCCGATCCAGGACCTCGACACCCGGGTGGCCGCCTGGCAGGAGGTGTCCGGCCGGCAGCTCACCCAGTACACGGGTGACCTGATGGACGCCGACTTCGTGTACCAGGTGCTGCGCGAGTTCCGGCCCGAGGCGATCGTGCACTTCGCCGAGCAGCGAGCCGCGCCTTACTCGATGATCGACCGGGCGCACGCGGTCTACACGCAGCAGAACAACGTGATCGGCACGCTCAACCTGATGTACGCGATCGCCGAGATCGACCCGGGCATCCACCTGGTCAAGCTCGGCACGATGGGCGAGTACGGCACGCCGAACATCGACATCGAGGAGGGCTGGCTCGAGGTCGAGCACAACGGCCGCAAGGACCGGATGCTCTACCCGAAGAAGCCGGGCTCGTTCTACCACCTGAGCAAGGTGCACGACTCGCACAACCTGGAGTTCGGCTGCCGGATCTGGGGGCTGCGGGTCACCGACCTCAACCAGGGCGTCGTGTACGGCCAGCAGACGCCGCAGACGGTCCAGGACCCGCGGCTGGCGACCCGGTTCGACTACGACGCCGTCTTCGGCACCGTACTCAACCGCTTCGTCATCCAGGCCGTGCTCGGTGAGCCGCTGACCATCTACGGCGAGGGCGGCCAGACCCGGGGCGTGCTGGACATCCGGGACACCGTCGAGTGCGTCCGGCTCGCCGTGGAGAACCCGGCCGACGCCGGCGAGTTCCGCGTCTTCAACCAGATGACCGAGAGCTTCTCGGTGGCCCAGATCGCGCAGACGGTGGCCGAGTGCTTCCCCGGCCCGGTCCAGGTCGAGCACCTGGAGAACCCGCGGGTCGAGCAGGCGGAGCACTACTACAACGTCAAGCACACCGGCCTGGTCGGCCTCGGCCTGCAGCCGCACCTGCTGTCGGAGACGCTGATCGAGTCGATGTTCGACATCGTGTCCGCCAACAAGGACCGGGTCGACCTGGCCGCCCTGCTCCCGACCGTGCGCTGGCGCGGCGGGCTCAAGGACGGCTGATTCTCACCGGGTCGCCTACTTACCGGGTCGCCGCGACCAGCACGGTCGGCAGGATCGCGAGGAAGCGGTCGCGGTGACCCCGGTCGGCCTGTTCGGCCAGCCAGGTGTCGGCGTCGTCGCGGGTGATCAGCGCCTTGCCGACGGCGGCCGACGCGGCGGACTCCAGCTGCCGCGCGAGCAGTCGGTGGTCGGTGATCACCTGGTTGTGGACGACCACGGCCGGGTCGTGGAAGCCGGTGTCGAGCAGCCAGTCCCGGAAGCTCCGGGCCGCCCGCGGCGCGACCGACCGGGACTCCAGGCCGAGCAGGACGACGTCGGCCATGTCCTGGTCGCTGCTGTCGAGCAGGAAGAACCCGTAGTCCTGCCCGACGAGGACCGCACGCCCACCTGGCCGCAGCACGCGGTACGCCTCGGCGAGTGTCGGTAGCGGGTCCGCGAGCAGGTGGAACAACCGCGCCGCGCGGTACCCGTCGACGGACTCGTCCTCCAGCGGCAGCCGGTCGGACGTGCCGATGTGGATGACCGCGTCCGGTGTCCGGGCCCGCGCGGTGCTGACGGCATCGGGGTCCGAGTCGACCCCGATCGTCTTGATCTGCGCCCGGCACAACTCCGCGACAGCATGTCCGGCTCCGCAGGCCACGTCGACACAGGTGTCCCCGGGCGCCAGGTCCAGCAGCCGGTACGACTCCGCCCGCAGCCCCAGCGCGCCGGTGGTCTGCTCGATCCGATCCAGAAAGCTCAGCTCAGCCATGGGACCACGCTGCAACTTCAGGTGAACCTGAAGTCAAGCCACCCGATTCAGTCCATCGAAACCCGGTCGAAGGTGGTCGTGGTGTAGCGGACGTCCACCCCGACCTCGTCGCCCACGGCCGGCGGTGCGACCGACGACGGCAGGAACAGCATGCTGGCCTGCATGTGCGGCGGCTCGGCGAACCAGCGCTGCTTCCCCTCGATGGTGAATGGCGACAACGCCATCCCGGCGGCGTCCAGGCTCCCCTTCGCCATCGCGATCGCGCGCTGCCGGACGCTCGCGGCCGCGGTCGGTGCCTCGAGGCCGACGCCGTGCGCCGTCCCGCCCGAGACGACCAGGATGTGCCCGTCACCGCTGACCCGACGCTGCCTGTACCCGACCCGTTCGCCGCGGCGGACCGAGTGCACGTCGAGCACGGTCGCCTTGACCGAGAGCGCGCCGCGGTCGCCGAGCCACAGGCCCGTGCCCATCCGGAGCCGGACGTTGTCGCCGATGTCGGCCAGCTTCTGCGCCGGGACGTGCGAGACCCAGAGCGGACCCGGCCGGACGGCGAGTGCCGCCTTGCCCAGTTCGTTGGCCTCCCGCAGGTTCGCCGACGTACCGCCCGCGCCCATCGGGAAGTGCAGCGACCAGCCCTCGAACCGGATCCGGTCGAGCGCGTTCAGCAGCATCGTGTGCCGCAGTTCGCGGGCGCCGATACCGTGCCGGCGCATCGAGGTCTGGACCTCGATCAGGACCCGGCTGCCGGGCGGGATCGAGACCAGGTCGGCCAGCCGGCTGACCGTATGGATCACGTTCTTGCCCTGCGGGATCTCGAGGAAGGGCCGCCACGGCGACAGCACGACCACGTCGTCGCGGTAGTCCTGCGGGACCTCGTTGTACGTGCCGACGGCGACCGTCTGCGCGCCGAGGGCCCGCGCCTCGGCCAGCAGCCGGAGGTTGCCGAAACCGTAGCCGTTGCCCTTGGCGACCGGGACGACGTCAGGGTTCCACGTGGAACGGAGATGTTCGCGCCATCGATCGGAGTCGACGTGCAGGGTCAGGGGCATGGTGTCAACGCCGTCTCATGTAGAGGTCGAATGCGGTGTAGAGCGCCTTGTTCAACGGCAGATCCCACTCACCGACGTACTCGACGGCCTCGCCGCCGGTGCCGACCTTGAACTGGATCAGCCCGACGTGCGAGTCGTTCGGGTCCAAGGTGTCGGTGATGCCCCGTAGGTCGTACACGGTCGCGCCCGCCTCGAGCGCGTCCGACAGCATCCGCCACTGGATCGCGTTCGAGCCGCGGACGTCCCGCTTGGCGGTCGAGCTGGCCCCGTAGGAGTACCAGCTGTGCTCGCCCACCCGGATCCAGATCGTCGAGGCGACCAGGTCCCCTTCGTGGTGGGCGTTGTAGAGCCGGAAGTCGCAGACCTCGGCCGGCTGGTTCGCCAGCGCGGCCTGCATCTTCTCGAAGTACGGCAGCGGCCGCGGGGTGAAGTGGTCCCGCTCGGCCGTCTCGACGTACAGCTGGTGGAAGGCCTTCAGGTCGGCCGGGGTCCCGAGGGTGACCTCGACGCCGAGCTTGTCGGCCTTCTTGATGTTGCGGCGCCAGAGCTGGTTCATGCCCTTGAGCACGTCGTCCGGCGTGCGACCGGCCAGCGGCACCTGGAACACGTACTGCGGCTGTCCGGCCGCGAACCCCTCGCCGACGCGCGGCGCCTTCCACCCCAGCGCCCGCAGTTGCGCGGTGACGGTGGCGCCGGACGGCTCGATCACGTCCGCCCGGACGTCACCCAGCTTGGGCTGCTGCCCGCCGGCGATCGCGTCCTTGATCGTCTTCGCGGTCCACCGCCGGGTCGCCACCGGCGGGCCCATCCGGAGTCCGAACGCGCCCTGCGCCTGGGCGTGCTCGGCGAGCGGCCGCAGGTACCGGCCGAGGTCGATCGCGTCCCAGTCGATCACCGGCCCCTCGGGCAGGTACGCGAGGTAGCGCTTCACCTTCGGCATCTGCCGGTACAGCACCAGCGCGACGCCGACCAGCTGGTCCGGTGCCGCCGGGTCGAACCATCCGAGCGACTCGGCCTTCCACTCACTCTTCACCGCCGCCCACCCGGGGGTCTGCAGGAAGCTCGCCGACGGCTGACTCGCCAGATAGGCGGCGTGCTCCTCGGCGGAGATGGTCCGGATGCTCAAGTCACTCACGGTCGGTCAGGTTACCGGGCCTGAGCGCGAGACCCCAGTTGAGCAAGAGTTCCGGACCCCGTACTTCGGAACGCCTGGCGCCCGCGATCGCGCCGCGAGCCCCGGGCGTCCTCCGCGGTCAGGACTTCACGTGCTCCAGCGAGACCTCCCACAACCGGGTGGCCGCCTCGGGGTCGAGCGCATACGGCGCGACGCCGGTGTTCTCGCTCGGGACGTTCGGCAGCGCCTCGTTGGTGTCCTCGAAGTACCGCACGGTGACGCCCTGGGCGAGCGGCGAACCGGCCAGCAGGACCGAGGTCTCACTGGAAGAGAAACGTAGACTGTTAACCGGAGGCTTCTCCGGTTGGATTCCAGTTAAGCGGCGCTGCCTCCGTTGATCGACCGGGCGGTCTCGTCCGCTAGGTTCGGGGCACAGCCGGGCGAGGAGGGATGGGGATGACGACGACGGGGGGCCGTCCGCTCCGGGCGGACGCGCAGCGGAACCGCGAGCTGCTGCTGTCGACGGCCGTCCGGGTCTTCTCCGAGTGCGGACCGGACGCCCCGCTGGACCAGATCGCGAAGCAGGCCGGCGTCGGCATCGGCACGCTGTACCGGCACTTTCCGACCCGGGACGCGCTGATCGAGGCGGCCTACCGCAATGAGCTGGCAGTGGTCTGCGACGCGGCCGCCGAACTGCTCGAGGCCATGTCCCCGGTTGATGCCACCCGGGCGTGGATGGACCGCTTCATCGACTACATGACCCGCAAGATCGGGATGGCCGATGCCCTCCGTGCGGTGATCGCGGCGGGCGCCGACCCGTACGCGCACAGCTTCGAGCTGCTCGGCGGTGCGGTCCGCTCGCTCCTGGAGGCGGGCGCGGCCGCCGGGGAGCTCCGGGCCGACGTGCGCGCCGACGATGTCCTCGTCAGCCTGTCCGGCGTCGGGCTCGCGGCCGGGTCCAACCGGGAACAGGCCGGCCGGCTGCTGGACCTGCTGATGGACGGGCTGCGCTACCACCCGACCGCTTGACCGCGCTCTACCGGCGGCGGGCACGGACGAGGTACCGGCGATCGTGGACGACCAGCGGGCCCTCGGTCCGCAGGGTGTGGTCGAGCCGGCGCAGCGCGGTGTCGTACCGGTCCAGGTCGAAGTCGGGGATCTGCCAAGGAATCGCGCGGAGCTGGAACACGACCGCGCCGATGTCGTGCAGGACGAACTCCGGGAACTCCTCGGCCGCCTCCAGGATCTCGAACCCCGCGTCGGCCAGCGCCCGGACCGCGCCCTCGCCGGTGAACGAGCCGGGCGGGATCGGCGGCGGCGCCCCGAGGATCTCGTTCAGCTCCGCGTCGTTCCCACTGCCGACCTGCTGCGTGACGAGCAGTCCACCGGATCGCAGCACCCGGGCGAGATCGGGTACGTCGAGGCGGCCGTGCCGGTTCAGTACGACGTCGACGCCGCCGTCCTCGACCGGAAGCTCCTCGCCGGCAGGATGCTCACGGACCTCGACGCCGAGCGGGCCGAGCCGGTCCCGCGCGATCGGCACGTTCGGCGCGTACCCCTCGGTGGCGATGGTTGCTTTGGGCAATGGGGCGAACGACGCGAGCAACTCGCCGCCCCCGGTGTCGATGTCGAGCAACCGGACGTCCGGGCCGAGCGCGGCGGCGGCCACCTCGGGGTACGACCAGGACGGCGAGGCCGACGACGCGCGCCCTTCCAGCCAGCGGAAGTCCCAGCCGCTGAACCCCGCGGACACGGCTTCCTCGACCAGTACCTCGTACGGCTTCATGACCGTCAACCGTAGGGAGGCGGGCCGCGGTCGGTCCATCTGATTTGCTGACCGGCATGGGTGTGGCACTGGTAACTGGTTCGACCTCGGGGATCGGCGCGGCGACGGTCCGGCGGCTCGCGGCCGACGGGATGACGGTCGTGGTGCACTCGCGCTCGTCGCGGGACGAGGGCCTCGCGTTGGCGGCCGAGCTGGGTGGGACGTATCTGCAGGCCGACCTCGGCGACGACGAGGAGGCGGCCGGCCTGGTCCCGCGCGTGCTGGCCGAGTACGGGCGGCTCGACGTCCTGGTGAACAATGCGGGATCAGTTGGCCGGTACCGCACGACGACCTGGCCGGACTGAGCGCGACCGACTGGCGCAAGCTGCTCGACGTCAACCTGGTCGCCCCGTGGCTGCTGTGTACCGCGGCCGTGCCCGCGCTGCGCGAGACGGGTGGGTCGATCGTCAACGTCACCAGCCACGCCGGCGTCCGGCCGAAGGGGAGTTCGGTCGCGTACGCCGCGAGCAAGGCCGCCCTCAACCACACGACCAAGTTGCTGGCGGCCGCACTCGGTCCGGACATCCGGGTGAACGCGGTCGCACCCGGCCTGGTCGACACCCCACTCACCGCCGACTGGACCGCAGCCCAGGAGCTGTGGCGGACCGCGAGCCCGATGGGCCGAGCCGCTCAGCCGTCCGACGTGGCAGACCTGATCGCCGCGATCATCGCGAACCAGTACCTCACCGGCGAGGTGATCCTCCTCGACGGAGGCCTCAACCTACGCTGACCTTGGCCGCGCTGGCCTCAAGCTGCGCTGGCCTCAAGCTGTCAGTGGCGGTGGCCTGTTCTGTCGGCCGGCTTCCTTACGATCGGCGGATGCCGTCGGTGCTGGGGAGTTCGCTGGGGCCGGACTTCCGGCGGTTGTGGACGGCGTTCGCGGTGAGCGCCGCGGGCAGCGCGATCGGTGCTGGCGCGCTGCCGTTGGTTGCGGTGCTCGTGCTCGACGTCAGCACCTTCCAGGTGTCCATGCTCGCCGCGGTGTCCGCCATCGCGGGGGCCGCGATCGCGTTGCCGTCCGGGTCCTTCATCGAGCGCCGGCACAAGCGCCCGGTGATGATCGGTGCTGATCTGGTCCGGTTCGCGGCGTTGGCGAGCGTGCCGATCGCGGCCGCGTTCGGAGTGCTGACGTACGCGCAGTTGTGTGTTGTCGGGGTCCTGCAGTCGGCAGCGATGATCGCGTTCACCGCGGCGAGCGGCGCGCATCTGAAGGCGCTGGTGCCGGCCGACGGACGGGCCGAGGCGAACAGCCGGTTCGAGTCGACGAGCTGGATCGCGCTGAGTGTCGGCCCACCGATCGGCGGCGCGCTGGTCGGGCTGATCGGGGCGACCCTGACGCTGGCCGTCGACGCGGCGTCGTTCCTGCTGTCCGCGCTGGGCATCCGGCGGATCCGGCAGCCTGAGCCCGAGCCGGTCGCCGGGAAGGGCAAGCCGGACTTCCGCGCGGGCTGGCGGTACCTCCTCGGCCATCGCGGTCTGCGGGCGCTGTTCTGGAACACGCAGTTGTTCGGTGGTCCGGTGATGATGGTGTCGCCGCTGCTCGTCATCTTCATGCTCCGCGATCTGCAGCTGGCGCCCTGGCAGTACGGCCTCGCCCTCGGTGCACCTTGTCTCGGTGGCGTCGTCGGAGCCTGGCTGGCTCCTCGGTTGACACGCCGCTGGTCCCTGCACCGGATGCTGCTCGTCTTCGGCGTACTCCGCGCGCCCTGGCTGCTGTTGTTGCCTTTGGCAACGCCCGGGGTAGGCGGGTTCGTCCTGATCCTGGTCGCGCAGACCGGGATGCTGGTTGCCGCCGGCGCGTTCAACCCGTCGTTCGCCACTTACCGGATGGAGCAGACCGAGGACGGTCACCTGGCCCGGGTCCTCGCCTCGTGGTCGATCACCTCGCGGTCCGTGCAGCCGGCGTTCATGGCGCTGGGTGGTGCGCTGGCCGGGCTGATCGGGATGCGCGGGGCGTTGCTGGTCGCCGGGTGCTGTTGTCTGCTCAGTGTTTGCGCGCTGCCGTGGCGTGTCGCTACACCAGCCCCATCGCCTGAGCGAGCCTGAGTGTCTCCGCCATCACGCCGTCGGGGTGCGCCGCGAGGTACGTGACCGCCTCGTCCGGCGGCAGGACGAGGACCTCGACGACCTGCTCGCCGTCCTCGGGGTTGCCCGGTTCCGCGTCGACGGCGACGTCCGCGACGACGGTCGCCCAGTAGGAGACCGGATGCGGCAGATGCGGACGGTACGGCTCGGGGCGCCGGTGGTCGGCCCGGTGCGCGCCCAACCAGATCGGGTCGCTGAGCAGGGTGGCGCCGGCTTCTTCGAGGAGTTCGCGCCGGGCCGTCTGCAGGATCGGCTCGTCCGGTTCGCGGGTGCCGCCGGGCAGGAAGCGCCAGCCGAGGTCGTTGCGGCAGACGACCACGCCGCCCTCGCTCCGTGCGACCACGTGGACGTTGCTGATCAGCTCGTCCGGCGGCTGCTCGGTACCGAACTGGACGTCCAGCTCGCCCCACGCCCAGTACCCGGGTGCGTACAACTCGGGAAAACGCTCAGCCCAACTCTGCATACGCTCGATTCTCCGATGCTGCTGTACCGTCCCGCCCATGGCGTCCGCCGCTCCTGATCCCGACAAGGCCCAGCGCACCTTCACCGGTCTGCTCTGGACCTGCTCGGTGCTGTGCCTGCTGATCGCCTTGTTCCTGGCGTCCGACATCGCCGGCTCGCACCAGCGGTACGGCGGTCTCGCCTGGGTCGGTGTCGTGGTCGCGGCGGCGATCGTCCTCGGTCTCGCCGTGGTCTACGCGGCCTGCGCGACCGGGCGGCTGAAGCTGAGCCGGATCGTGGTGGGCTCGCTGACCGTCTTCCACGTGACCACGCTGGCGGTGGTGGCCGCGGTCGGCGCCGACATCCTGATCCCGGATCGCGACACCGGTGCCCTCGCGCTGTTGCTGCCGTGGGGGATCACCTACTGGCTGCACAACCTCAAGGCAAAGGACACCTGACCTGCCGCGGTCAGCTCACAGGTGGGCACGCAGGTAGTCGATGTCGGCCTTCTGCCCGTGGTCGGCGTTCGGCGTCTCCACCACGACCGGCGCCCCGGCCGCGCGGACCACGGCGACGATCTCGGCCGGGTCGATCTCGCCTTCCTCGAAGTTGCTGTGCCGGTCCGCGCCGGACCCGAACGCGTCCCGTGACCCGTTCGCGTGCACCAGGTCGATCCGGCCGGTGATCGCCCGCACCTTGTCCACCACGGTCGCCAGCTCCTCGCCGCCTGCGTGGAAGTGGCAGGTGTCCAGGCAGAACCCGACGTTGTCGAGGTTGTCGTTGCCGGACGCCTGGACCGCCTCCCACAGCTGCCCGATCCGGTCCAGTTGCCGCGCCATCGCGTTGTCGCCGCCGGCCGTGTTCTCGATCAGCAGCGGGACGGGCAGCTCGGCGCGCTCGATGCACTTGCGCCAGTTGTCGAAGCCGGTCTCCGGGTCGTCGCCCTTGCCGACGTGGCCGCCGTGCACGATCACGCCCTTGACCCCGATCTCGGCGGCCTTGTCCAGCGTCTGCTGGAGCAGCTTGCGGCTCGGGATCCGGATCCGGTTGTTCAGAGTCGCCACGTTCAGCACGTACGGCGCGTGCACGTACAGGTCGACGCCGGCCGCCTCGGCCCGCTCCCGCAGCGCCTCGGCCCCGTCGGCGTAGGAGACCTTCGGCCCCTTCCACCCCTGCGGGTCACCGAGGAAGAACTGCACCAGGTCGGCCCCGCGGTCCGCGGCCTCCGCGAGCGGGTCCTCCTGATCGACATGCGCGCCAAGCTTCAGACTCATGGACCCACCCTAGGACTGGCCGCCGACAGTCCGGAAACGCCGTCAGCGGTTCCAGCCTTCGGAGCGGGTGACCGGGCGGGTCTCCTCGGCGGGCGGCTGCACCGGACGCCCCTCGAACTCGGTCGAGAGCACGACGTGGGTGTTCATCTCGCCGTGCTCGCCGAGCCGTTCGAACAGCCCTTCCAGGTGACGCATCGACGTCACCCGGACCCGGAGCATCGAGCACGAGTTGCCGCTCAGCTTGTGGATCTCGACCACCTCCGGGAAGTCCTCGGCCCGGGTCGTCTTCAGCAGACAACGGCCGGTCGTACACCGCATCTGCACGAACGCCGACAGCGGTTGACCGGCGCGGGCCGCGTCGACGTCGGCCCGGTACCCGGTGATCACGCCCGCCTCCTCCAACCGCCGGACGCGCTCGGCGACCGCGGGCGGGGAGAGGTTGACCCGTTTGCCCAGCTGGTTGAACGACAGGCGTCCGTCGGCCTGGAGTTCGGCCAGGATCTGCCAGTCGGTGGAGTCCGGTTCGCGCGACTGCAAGGTCATCTCTCCACAACACCTTCGACATCGCCGGTGCGCAAGGGAGAACGCCGTTCGTTTTGCCTTCTAGGGCGCGATCCCGCTTTCTAGCGTTGACGGCATGCTGATTCCTGTCGTTCTCGCGGCCGCCCTGATGAACGCCGCGATGGTCGCCGCCAGTGCGGTGAGCACGATCCTCGTCGCCGGTCACCTCGGCCCTTCGGTGGCCGGTCTGCCCAACACCGCGGGCGTCCTCGGCACCGCCGCCGGCGCCGTGATGGTGGGCCGCCTGACCGCCCGACTCGGACGCCCTCAGGCCCTGCGGATCGGGTACGCCGTCTCCGTGGCGGGTGCCGCTCTCACCGTGCTGGCCGCTGTGGGGGCACCGATCGCGCTGCTCTTCCTGGGAATGCTCCTACTCGGTGCGGGCAACGCGGCCGCCCTGTTGTCCCGGTACGCGGCCGCCGATGTCGTCACCCCATCACGGCAAGCCGCTGCGATGAGCACGGTCGTGTGGGCCAGTACTGCTGGAGCGGTTGGCGGGCCATTCCTCCTGGAGCCGTCGCAGCAGGTGGTGTCCGCGGCAGGGTTCCCCGCGATCGCGGGGGCGTTCCTGCTCGCCGTGATGGCCGCGTTCGCTGCGCTGGTCGCGGCTGCACGGATCAGGCCGGGTCGTATCTCTACCGACGCGGTTGCGGTCGACGGCCCGGCGTACCGGGGTGTGGTGGGCGTCCGCGGTACCGCTGTCGTCGCGGGGGCGGTGATGCTGGTCGGGCACCTGGTGATGGTGGCGATGATGACGTCGGTGCCGGTCCACGTTCACCAGCACGGGCAGGGGATGAGCGCGTTGGGGGTGATGCTGTCGGTGCACACGTTCGGCATGTTCGCGCTCGCGCCGGTGACCGGGTGGCTGATCGACCGGTACGGACCGCGGCCCGTCATGCTGGCCGGGCTCGTCACCGTCGCCGGTTCCGCAGTCGCCATCTCGGGCCCGGTCGGAGCCGCCTTCACGCCGGCGCTGTTCGTCCTCGGGTACGGCTGGAACCTCTGCTATCTCGGGGGCAGCGCACTGCTCAGCCGGACCGGGGTGGGGACAGCGGCCGCGCGAGCGAAGCGGGAGAGCCGGGTCGAGGCGTGGGTCTGGGGCGTCTCGGCGATCGCCACCGCGGCGTCCACCTGGCTCTTCGCCGAGGGCGGATTCCCGCTGCTGGCAGGCGTTTCCACGGTGCTGGCAGCGCCGCTGCTCGTGGTGGTCGCGGCGTACCGTCCGACGGTGCGGCGATCTGTCGACGCGGAGCGCAAGGCTGCCGCGGCACGTTGACCACGAGAAGCGACCGGATCGCGACTCTTTGTCCACAGTCGTCCACCGCCTGTGGACAAACGGCCGCGGCGGACGGGCTCGGAACAGGCCTGTGGATATGGTCAAGTCGACGTCCACACGCTGGTATTCTGTGAGCGTGGCCCGGTCCATCGACCGGGCTGCTTGCTTGGAGCCGACGGCGATTGTCGGCGCCGGGCACCCCGCATCGCCCTCCTGCCACGGAGAGACCGTGGCCGCCAAGTCCGAAGGAGGTGGAGTTCGCGCATGCGTCGTTACGAAGTCATGGTGATCCTCGACCCGGAGCTCGATGAGCGCACCGTGGAGCCGTCCATCGACCAGTACCTGAACATCGTCCGCAAGGAAGGTGGGTCGGTCGAGAAGCTCGACATCTGGGGTCGTCGCAAGCTCGCCTACGACGTCAAGAAGAAGGCCGAAGGCATTTACGCCGTCATCGACCTGACCGCCGAGCCGGCGGTCGTGAAGGAGCTCGACCGTCAGCTCACGCTGAACGAGTCGATCCTCCGGACCAAGGTCATCCGGCCGGACCAGCACTGATCCCTGGGGTCGTCAGCAGCCATCGGTACTGTCGGCACCAGCCGCTACCAATAGCTGTAGACACAGCCACACCCGAAAGCAGGAGGAACGGCAATGGCAGGCGAAACCGTCGTCACACTGGTCGGCAACCTGGTCGACGACCCTGAGCTCCGGTTCACCCCGTCGGGTGCCGCCGTCGCGAACTTCCGGGTCGCGTCGACGCCCCGGACGTACGACCGGCAGTCAGGTGAATGGAAGGACGGCGAGTCGCTGTTCCTGAGCTGCTCCGTCTGGCGGCAGGCCGCGGAGAACGTGGCCGAGTCGCTCCAGCGCGGCATGCGCGTGATCGTGCAGGGCCGGCTGAAGTCCCGCTCGTACGACGACCGTGAGGGCAACAAGCGCACGGTCTTCGAGATCGACGTGGACGAGGTCGGGCCGAGCCTGCGCAGCGCCACCGCCAAGGTGACCCGGGCGATGCGCTCGGGCCCCGGCGGCGAGGGCGGCGGAGGCGGCTTCGGTGGTGGCGGTGGCGGCAACCAGGGTGGGTACGGCGGTGGTGGCGGTCAGTCCGCGCCGCAGCAGAACGACCCCTGGGCGACCCCGCAGGGCGGTGGCGGCCAGTCCGCCCCGCAGAACGACCCCTGGGCGAGTCAGGGTGGCGGCGGCTCGATGGAAGAGCCTCCGTTCTGACCCGTCCCGGGACCAACCAGTCAGAGTGACCATTCCGGCACCCGTGCCGGGCTCTAGTAGGAGGAGAGCACCACAATGGCCAAGATCATTCGGAAGCCGAAGAAGAAGGTCTGCGGCTTCTGCAAGGACAAGGCGACCTACGTCGACTACAAGGACACCGCGCTGCTGCGCAAGTTCATCTCGGACCGCGGCAAGATCCGCGCCCGCCGGGTGACCGGGAACTGCGTGCAGCACCAGCGCGACGTCGCGACCGCTATCAAGAACGCTCGTGAGGTGGCCCTGCTGCCGTACACGAGCACCGCTCGCTGAGGGAGGTCCGGACCATGAAGCTCATCCTGGCGCAGGAGGTCGAGGGCCTCGGAGCCCCCGGCGACATCGTCGAGGTCAAGGACGGCTACGGCCGTAACTACCTGGTGCCGCGCGGCCTGGCCATCGGCTGGACCCGGGGTGCCGAGAAGCAGATCCTGACGATCAAGCGGGCGCGCGACGCCCGGGCGATCCAGGGCAAGGAGCACGCGAGCGAGGTCAAGAACCAGCTCGAGCAGCTCGCCGTCAAGCTGGACGTCAAGGCCGGCGACACCGGCCGCCTGTTCGGCGCGGTCACCCCGGCGGACGTCGCCGCGGCGATCAAGTCCGCGGGTGGCCCGCTGGTGGAGAAGCGCGCGATCGCGATCGCGACGCCGATCAAGTCCACCGGCAAGCACCAGGTCTCCGTGCAGCTGCACCCGGAGGTCGCCGCGACCGTCAAGCTCGAGGTCGTCGCCGCCTGACGGCACCTCCCGCAAGACACCGAAGGCCCGTTCCCCTTGGGGAGCGGGCCTTCCGCGTTGTTGCCTGGGTGCCGCGGGCTACTGCTGGACGGGGGTCGGCCAGTCGGACGGCTGGGGATCGTTGCTGCTGCCCTCGTTGGGTTTCGCGACGGTCGGTTGGGCCTCGGGCATCGGGTCCGACGCCCCACCACGGTCGTCGACGGGCGCAGCGATGGTCGGCCAGTCCGAAGGCGTCGGGTCGTCCTCCAGACCACCGGCGACCGCCACCGCCGGCGCCAGGGCGAGCCCGACGGCCAGCACGCCGGCCACCACCCACCGAGCGACCGGCGCGGCGAGTACGCCCCGCGCTGCCTGGTGGCGCCGTCCAGTACTGGTCACTTCTTGTCCAAGGCGTAGAGGACCGAGCCGTGCACGACGATCGCGTGGTTGCCGGCGACGCCCCACGGCCGGGCGGTCTGCTCGGCCAGAGCGGTCGGCTTGCCGCCCGGTACCACGGCCGCCAGGCGATCGTTGAGCGTGCCGAAGATCGTCGTTCCGGTGATCGACAACGGCGAGAAGTCCTTCAGCGACGAGGTCTTCCGGCCGGTGAAGTCGATCAGGCACTCGCCGTACGCCGCGACCTTGCCGGCCTGGTCGGGCAGCCATTTGTAGTTCTGCGCCAGCCGGCCCTCGACCGCCGGGCAGGCGGCCACCACGGTCCCGTCGGCCGTGGACGTCACGGCGGGGATCACCTGGTCGGCCGTCTTGGTGTTCCAGAGGACCACGGCGCGGCCACGGCTGGCCAGCGCGATGTGGTTGATGCTGGTCCCACCCGCCGGCGGCTTCGGCGACAGGACGGCGAGCTTCTTGTCCTTCTGGCTCCAGTACAGCGGGCCGGCGTACCGGGCCAGCAGCGTCCGGTCGCCCTCGGCCAGCAGCAGCGTGGACAGCCGCGGCTGGTCCGTGACGGTGTGCAGCACGCCGCCGCTGATCACGCTGGCGCCGGCCTCACCACCGTTGAGCAGGATCAGCGGGGAGCCGCCGAAGAACTGGACCTCCGAGCCGTCCGGCAGCTCCAGCTCGGTCGGCTCGACGCCGTCGCCCGGCCAGTAGTACAGGCTCTTCGGCGCGGCGATCGCGAGCACCGGCTTCGAATCGATGGTGGTGTAGACCGGTGACAGCGAGTCCCTCGGCACCTTGTCCTGCCAACGCACCTTGCCCTCGCTGTCCAGCACCACCAGCTTGTCGTCCGGCGTGATGGCCGCGACCTCGCTGCCGTCCGGGGAGACCGCGGGGGCGGTGTCCTCCTTGATGTCGACGGTCCAGGTCGCGTTCGCCGACCAGCCCGGCGGGACCGGCCGGGCGACGAACTGGTCCGGCCCGATCTTCGGCGCGGGCAGTTCCGGCAACTTCCGGACGGTCGTCTTGGGCGGGTCCTTGGGACCGGTGTCGCGCAGGACCAGCAGATACAGCCCGGTGCCGAACACCAGCACGATCGCCACCCCGGCCGCCACGATGATCGGCCAGATCGGCTTCTGCTCCTTGGCCCTGACCTCGACGGCCTCGACCTGCCCGTCCGGGTGGATCACCAGCGGCCAGGAGCTGCCGTCCTCCTCGACCGCGGTCGCCTTCACCGCGCGGCCCAGCTGGCCCGCGCGCTCGGCAACCAGCGCGATCGCCGCCTGCCGGGGGTCGTGGTGGTTCACCGGGTGACTGCGCCCGGCGATCTTCACTTCGGCGTTGTGGTCGTCGTAGAGCCGGATCGTGACCTTCGGCCAGGACGGGATGCTTTTGTCAGCCACGGTCAGCCCCTCATCCCTGCCACGGAACTCCCTCGATCGACGGCCGGTCGGCCTCTCGTTCTAGCATGTCCTCGCCCGAAGCCATGCTGCCGCCCGGATGCATGCCAGTCCGCGAGCCGGGCACGGCTCGTCTGACCCCGACAAGGGGGTAGAAACATCCTCGCCTGTGGATGGGTCACGCCAGTACACCCGGATAGCGAGAGAATACTGAGGGCGACCGCCCGTGACACGCCGCGAGAGGAGGGCCGATGACGCAACCGCAGCAGAATCCGTGGACCCGGCAGCAGCAGCCGCAGAGTTCCGGACAGACACCGCAGCAGCCGCAGGCGGGCCCTCCTGGGCCGCCCGACGGCCCGCCGCGCGGTCCGTCGGCCCCACAGCACGGCGTCCCGGCTCCGGCCGAGGACCAGCGACTGCCCAAGTTCGCCATTCCCGCGGCCGACACCCTCTGGTGGGTGGGCGTGCACGGCGGGGCCGGCGAGACGACGATGTCGCAGTTGCTGCCCGGGACCAGGGCGGCCAACCACCGGTGGCCGATCCCGCCACCGCCGGTGCCGACGCCGATCGTGCTGGTCGCCAGGACCCACGGGTCCGGACTGCGGGCGGCGCAACGGGCCGCGATCGAGTGGGCCTCCGGTGTCGTCCAGGGCGTCGCGGTGCTGGGTCTCGTCCTGATCGCGGACGCTCCGGGCCGGCTGCCCCGGGTGCTCGACGACTTCGCCGACATCGTCGGCGGTGGGGTGCCCCGGGTCTGGGACATCCCGTGGATCGAGGAGTGGCGAAGGGGGGAGGACCCCACGCCCGAGAACACGCCCGACGAGGTGTTCGAAGTACTTGAATCCATCTACGCCCTGCGCGCGTCAAACCCCGCGGATCACCCCGCCCCATACTGAAAGGCACGAAAGTGTTCATGACCGCAAAACTCACCCACCTGATGGTCCCGCTGGCCTCCTTGCCACCCGAGGTGGACCGCAAGATCAGCACCGTGGTCGACTGGGTGACGCTCATCGCGATCTCCATCTGCATCCTCGGCGTCATCATCGCCGGCGCCATGATGGCGATCGGCCAGCGCCGCGGTGAGGGTGGCGAGCACGCTGCCCGGCTCGGCTGGGTGATGGCGGGCTGCATCGTCATCGGTACCGCCTCGGCCGTCGTCAACGCGCTGGTCTGATGCCCCGTGGCCTGGTTCAGTGGCCGGGACTCCTCCGCCGACGAGGGCGGTGACGACTCGGCAGAATCGCCGTGGCAGAGCCGCGGCTTCGTGGCGTCGGCGATCATCGTCGGCGCCGTGGTCGCCTGCCTGGCGATCTGGTTCGCGATCGGGCGGGGGGACGGGAACGATCCGTCCACCCGGCCGTCGGCGAGCCCCAGCGTCGTCGAACCGACCGACCCTCCCTCCGACGACCCCACTGAACCACCGGCCACGCCGGACCAGCCGACCACGCCGCCGTCCACCCGGCCACCCAGCAACAACAGCGCCGGCGGCTGCAAGGCGAAGAACCCGGACCAGCGGATCCCGCGGGTCGCGCCGCCGGCCGTCAGCTGGGACTTCGAGACCGACATGATGATCCCGCGCCAGGCCGTCGGCGGCCCGGCGATCACCGACGGCAGCGGGCTGCGGCACTGTTTCGCGCACTCGCCGACCGGCGCCGTGCTGGCCGCGATGGTCACGCTCGGTCAGATCCGCAACCCCGACCTGACCGAGACCGTGCTGCGGAACCGGATCGTCCCGGGCCCCGGCCGGACCAGAGCGCTGGCGGAGACGCGGTCGTCGCCGACCCCCCGTAACAGCCAGGAGAGCTCGCAGTTCACCGGATTCAAGGTGATCGACTATCTGCCGAACCGCGCGATCGTCTCGGTCGCCGTCAAGATCGACAGCGGCATCAAGGTGGCCGCGCTGCCGATCACGCTGCTGTGGACCGGCGGTGACTGGAAGCTTGTCCTGCAGAGCGACGGCAGCTTCAACGGCGAGGTCGCCCCGGACATCCTGCAGTCGCTCGAGGGCTACGTCCGGTTCGGGGGCGCGTGATGATCGTCCTCGGCTGTTCCTGGGCCCCGTGGGACTGGGGCGACTGCATCACCGAGTTCCTGGGCAAGGCGCTCAACGCCGTGACGGGCGGCATCTTCGGCTTCATCTTCGACGCCATCAAGTCGGTCGTGATCGCGGCCGTCGAGGCGGTGATGAAGGCGGTCGGCACGCTCTGGATCGACGTCGACACCCCGGGGTTCGGCGCCAACAGCGGGGTGATGTTCATCCAGCAGCACACCCTCTGGATCCTGATCTTCGTCGGCACCATCTCGGTGATCATCGGCGGCATCCGGATGGCCATCTCGCAGCGTGGCGAGCCCGCGCGCGACCTGCTGCGGAGCCTGATCACGATGGTCGTGGTGAGCGGTATGGCCGTCGCCTTCGCGTCCACCTTGATCGAGATCGCCGACATCTTCTCGGAATGGATCATCGACGCCGCCATCGGTGAGTCGAACTTCAGCGATCGGATCGGCTCGATCCTGGTCAACCCGCTGCGCACCGAGGGCGTCGGTCTGATGCTGGTGATCGTCATCGGCATCCTGATCGTGATCAGTTCGCTGGTCCAGCTGGCGCTGATGGTGATCCGGTACTCCATGCTCATCCTGCTGGTGGGCGTGCTGCCGCTGACCGCGGCCGCGACCAACACCGAGGCCGGGATGACCTGGTTCAAGCGGGCGGTGGCCTGGCTGGCCGGGTTCATCCTCTACAAACCCGTGGCGGCGCTGATCTGGGCCACCGCGATCAAGATGATCGGCACGCCGGAAAGCGCCGAGGGCGCGACGCTCGCGGTCATCACCGGTGTGGCGATGATGCTGCTCTCACTGGTCGCGTTGCCGGCGATCCTGCGCTTCGTGTCACCCAAGACGGGAGGCTGACGTGGTTCCGTTCCTGTGCGACGACGGTTGGCTGGACTGCATCAAGGACTTCCTCCTGGCCGCCCTGACCCCAGCAGTGGAGGCGTTGATTGCCTTGATCTTCGACCCGATCTTCGATGCACTCGCCGACGCGGTCGGCTCCGTGATGGGCGTGATCGGCTCCTTCTGGGTCTTCATTCCGACCCAGGCCATCGGTGACGAGAACGGTCAGCCGGCCAGCGACACGGTCGGCTGGATCTGGCAGCACACCAGCTGGATCGCGGTCTTCGCCGCGACCATCGGCGTGATCGTGGCCGGCGCGAACATGGCCTGGTCGCAGCGCGGCGAATCCGCCCGGGACCTGCTCCGCTCGCTGCTCACCCTGGCCGTCGCCGCCACCCTGGGGATCGCGGTCGCCCAGGTGCTGATCTCGGTCGGCGACATCTTCTCGTCCTGCATCGTCATCACGGCGATGGACCAGGACAGCGGAAGTGGCTGGACGGACGGCTGCCAGAACATCACGGGCGCGCAGAACGCCAACTCCGAAGCTTTCGGCCGGGCCATGCTCGCGATGCTGGCCCTGTCCGCCAGCGCGGGACCGATGGGCATCGGGCTGATGATCACCATCGCGATCCTGGCGCTGCTGGCCGGGGTGATCCAAGTGGTCCTGATGGTGGTGCGGACGGCCATGCTCATCCTGTTGATGGGCGTGCTGCCGATCGCCGCCTCGGCGACCAACACCGAGATGGGCAAGGACTGGTTCAAGCGGGTCGTCGGCTGGCTGGTCGCCTTCATCCTGTACAAACCGGTCGCCGCGCTGATCTACGCGACCGGGATCCGGCTCACCGGCGCGGCCTGGGAGGACGACCAGAGGGACGTCCCGCTGAACTGGACCGGCGGGTCGGAGGAGCCGGGCTGGCAGATCATGAACATGGTCACCGGGATCACCCTGCTCGTCCTCGCGTTGTTCGCGATGCCGGCGTTGATGCGGTTCATCACGCCGCTGGTCGCAGCGACCGCCGGGTCGGCCGGCGCCGGTGCGCTCGCCGCCAAGATGGTCGGCGCGGACAAGATCGCGGACAAGGTGAGCGACTCGGCCGAGAGCCAGAGCGACGGCCCGTCCGGCTCCCGCAACGTCCCCAGACCCTCGCAGAGCTCCAGCCCGAGTGGCTCCCAAGGCAGCAACCAGCCCACCGGTAGCGGCCCCGCAGGAGGTGGCGGAGGCAGTGGCGGCGCCGGCGGTGGAGCTGGCGGCGGTGCCGGTGGTGGCGCTGGTGGCGGTGCCGGCGCAGGAGCCGGAGCAGGCGCTGGTGGAGGCGGAGCTGCGGCCGGTGGTGCGGCGGCCGGTGGTGGAGCTGCCGCGGGCGGCGGAGCCGCAGCTGGCGGTGCGGCGGCCGGTGGTGGTGCGGCGGCCGGTGGTGGTGCCGTGGCCGCTGGTTCCGCTGCGGGACCGGTCGGACTCGCCGTGGTGGGCACCGCCATGGCCATCAAGAAGGGTGTCGACCTGACCAAGGACGCCGCGGCCGCCGGCGCCTCCGAGACGGTCGACAACGACGAGATGGATAAGGGACCAAGTGGCAGCAACTGACGGGGTACGGAGCGCACCCAGGACCTACGGCAACTGGCGGGCCCCGGCGTCGGCCGGCATCGCCGGGATGGGGACGCTGGGGACCGCCATCATGATGGGTGGTCTCGTGATCACCCTGATCGCGACGCTGGTCAGCGGACCGCTGGGCGCGCTCGTGTCGCTGCTCATCGTCGGTGGCTGCCTGTTGCTGCTGATGACCAAGGACAAGCACGGACACTCGTCCCTGCAGAGGCTCTCGACCCGGATTGGATGGCAGCGAGCGAAGATGGCCAAGCACAACATCTATCGGTCCGGCCCGCTCGGACGCACGGCGTGGGGCAAGTTCCAGCTGCCCGGCATGCTGGCCGCGTCGCAGCTGAGCGAGTTCCAGGACTCGTACGGCCGGCCGTTCGCGCTGTTGTTCTACCCGAGCACCCGGCACTTCACCGTCGTCATCAACGCGGAGCCGGACGGCGCCTCGCTGGTCGACGAGGACCAGGTGGACGTGTGGGTGGCGCACTGGGGTCAGTGGCTCGCCTCGCTCGGCCACGAGCCCGGCATCATCGCCGCCTCGGTGACGGTCGAGACCGCGCCCGACACCGGCATCCGGCTTCGCCGCGAGGTCGGCCAGAACATGCAGGACGGGACCCCGCCGATCGCCCGGGCGATGCTGTCCGAGGTGATCCAGACGTACCCGGAGGGCTCGGCGCTGGTGTCCGCCCGGGTCGCGCTCACCTTCCGCGGCGTCGACCGGAACGGCAAGCGGCGCAAGGAGGAGGACATGGGCCGCGAGCTCGCCTCCCGGCTGCCGGCGCTGACCCAGAGCCTGAACTCCACCGGTGCGGGCGCCGCCCGGCCGGTCACCGCGCAGGAGCTGTGCGAGTCGGTCCGGATCGCGTACGACCCGGCCGCCGCGGTGCTGATCGACGAGGCCCGGGGCCAGGGCATGCCGCCCGAGCTGCAGTGGACCGACGTCGGCCCGTCCGCGGCCCAGGCGTTCTGGGACAAGTACCGGCACGACAGCGCGTGGTCGATGACCTGGCAGATGACCCAGGCGCCGCGCGGTGAGGTGTTCTCGTCGGTGCTGTCCCAGCTGGTCGGCCCGCACCCGGACATCGACCGGAAGCGGGTCACGCTGCTGTACCGCCCGCTGGACGCGGCCACCGCGGCCCGGATGGTGGAGTCCGACAAGCGCAACGCGTCGTTCCGCGCGACCGCCTCGACCCGGCCGTCGGCGCGCTCGATGGCCGAGGCCCGCGCGGCCGACCGGACCGCGCAGGAGGAGGCCCGCGGCGCCGGTCTGGTGAACTTCGGCATGGTGGTCACCGGCACGGTGATGACCGCCGAGCAGCTGCCCGACATGGTCGCCGCGATCGACAACCTGGGCGCCACCGCCCGCGTACTGCTCCGCCCGGCCTACGGATCCCAGGACTCGGCCTTCGCCGCCGCGCTGCCGCTCGGCATCGTGGTGCAGAGCCACCTGTCGGTTCCGGCCGGGCTCAGGGAGGCGCTGTGAGCCGGAGGGAGCCGCGATGAGCAAGAAGCAGAAGAAGCCGGTCGACACGAAGCGGGGCGGCAAGCGGCCGATGCCGCGCGGCTGGCCGGGTCCGGCCGGCGGGTACAACACCTACCTGCAGGCCCCCGCCGAGTGGCGCGGTACGACGGTCCAGGTGTGCGGCATGTGGCCGTTCGCGGCCGGGACCGGCAGCCCGATGGTGGGCGTCCCGATCGGCCGGAACATCCTCTCCGGCGCGACCATGTGCTGCGACCCGATCAGCTGGTTCATGCGGGCCAAGCTGATCTCGAACCCGTCCATGTTCGTGCTCGGCAAGCCGGGTCTGGGCAAGTCGACGATCACCCGGCGGATGGCGCTCGGCCTGGCCGGGTACGGCATCCAGCCGCTCGTCCTCGGCGACCTCAAGCCCGACTACAAGGACCTGATCGAGGCCCTCGGCGGCCAGGTGATCCAGCTCGGTCGTGGCCGTGGGCACCTGAACGTGCTCGACCCCGGCGAGTCCCGCGAGGCCGCGCTGCGGCTGACCGGGTCGGCCCGGCAGGCGATCCAGGCCGACGCGCACGGCCGTCGGCAGACGATGGTGTCGGCGCTGATCTCGATCATGCGCTCCGCGCCGCCGACGGACCGCGAGGAGACGATCATCGACGAGGCCCTCAAGGTCCTCGACGAGCGGCACGACGGGACGCCGGTCCTGCGTGACCTGCTCAAGGTGATCCAGGACGCGCCGGACCGGGTCCGCGACGTCGCCCTCGACCGCGGCAGCCTGGAGCGGTACCGGCAGATCACCGAGGGCCTGGAGGCCTCGCTGATCGGTCTGGTCGGCGGCGGCCGGCTCGGTGAGATCTTCTCCGAGCAGACCGACCAGCCGATGAAGATGGACCGCCCGGTCGTCTTCGACGTGTCCAACATCGACGACTCCGAGACGAACCTGCAGGCCGCCGTCCTGCTCGCCTGCTGGTCGTACGGGTTCGGCGCGGTCGCGGTCTCGCAGGCGCTCGCCGACGCGGGCCTGGAGCCCCGGCGGCACTACTTCGTCATCCTCGACGAGCTCTGGCGGGTCCTCCGGGCCGGCCGCGGCCTGGTCGACCGGGTCGACGCGCTGACCCGGCTGAACCGGCAACGCGGTGTCGGGATGGCGATGATCTCGCACACCATGTCCGACCTGCTGGCGCTCGAACATCCCGAGGACCGGATGAAGGCGAAGGGTTTCGTCGAGCGGTCCGGGATGGTGATCTGCGGTGGTCTGCCGCGCGCCGAGATGGAGAACCTGACCGCCGTCGTGCCGCTGTCCGGTGAGGAGCAGAACATGCTCATCGGCTGGCAGGACCCGCCGGCCTGGGACCCGGCCACCGGCGAGGAGGCCGCGCCACCCGGCCGAGGCAACTTCCTGGTCAAGGTCGGCGGCCGGCCGGGGATCCCGGTGCACGTCGGGCTGACCACGGTCGAGCGCGAGATCAACGACACCAACAAGCTCTGGAAGACCGGCGCCGACGGCCAGCCGCTCAAGGTCGAGGTCGCCGCCGACGGGACCGAGGAGGTCGTCGCGGAGTACTCCTTCGACGACCCGGCCATGCTCCCGCCGCCCGACCCGACCACGCGAGTCGTGGCCCGCACCGGAGTTGAGGACTAAGTGCACACCGGGGCCGAGGCACCGACTCCGAACGGAGGACAGTAATGGCACAAGGCAGGAAGAGCACCGGTCCGGGCGGCTTGTCCGCCGAGGCCGTGCTGGTGTTCGCCGGCATCGGGCTGATCGTCGTCGTACTCGGCGGGGTCTGGTCGTCGATGACGGTCGCCGCCGGCATCAACGACACCCGGCCGATCTCCGGCAACCCGGTCACCGCGCTGATCGACCTGATCGAGGGCACGACCTCCTGGTCCGGCGCCGCCACCGGCATGCTGATCCTGGAGCTGCTGATCGTCGGCGGCCTGGTCGCGCTCGGGTTCTTCCTGGTCCGCAAGCTGCGCGGCAAGGGCAGCCGGGTGGACAAGTCCGCCCTGTTGATGTCGAAGCGCGACGACATCTACAAGCTGACCCGCGACGGGGCCCAGCAGATCGCCAACCGGCTCGGCGCCGGCCAGGCCGGTCCGGGGGTGCTGATCGGCCGCACCGTCCGGGACAACCTCGAGGTGTTCGGGTCCTGGGAGGACATGCACGTCGACATCTGGGGCCCGCGAACCGGTAAGACCACCTCGCGCGCCGTCCCGGCCATCCTGGACGCCCCGGGCGCCGTGATCGCCACCTCGAACAAGCGCGACATCGTCGACGCGACCCGGGAGCCGCGTTCGAAGTACGGGCCGGTCTGGGTGTTCGACCCGCAGGAGGTCTGCTCCGAGGAGCCGAACTGGTGGTGGAACCCGCTCACCTACATCACCGACGAGGTGAAGGCCCGCCAGCTCGCCGAGCACTTCGTCGCCTCGCAGCGGTCCGAGAACGCCCGGACCGACGCGTTCTTCGACTCGGCCGGTACCGACCTGCTGGCCGGCCTGCTGCTCGCCGCGGCGGTCGCCAAGCGGCCGATCACCCAGGTGTACACCTGGCTCGCCGACCAGCGGAACGACGAGCCCGAGCGGATCCTGCGCAACACCCCGGGGCTGCAGCTGTCCGCGGACGCGCTGGCCGGTGTCATCAACGCGCCGGACAAGCAGCGCGCTGGTGTGTACGGCACCGCGCAGCAGAGCGCGCAGTTCCTGATCAACCGCAAGGTCACCCGCTGGGTCACCCCGCAGGGGCAGAACGACACCCGCCCGCAGTTCAACCCGCACCAGTTCGTCCGCGACGGCGGCACGCTGTACAGCCTGTCGAAGGAAGGCGCCGGTACGGCGGGCCCGCTGGTCACCGCGCTGACCGTGTCCGTCGTCGAGGCGGCCGAGGACTACGCCAAGACCTGCCCGCTCGGCCGGATGCCCAGCCCGCTCGTCGGAGTACTGGACGAGGCGGCGAACGTCTGCCGCTGGAAGGACCTGCCGGACCTCTACAGCCACTTCGGCTCCCGCGGCATCATCCTGATGACGATCCTGCAGTCCTGGGCGCAGGGGATGGAGTGCTGGGGCGAGCGCGGCATGGAGAAGCTGTGGTCCGCGGCCAACATCCGCGTGTACGGCGGCGGTGTCTCCGACGCGAACTTCCTCGAGCGGCTGAGCAAGCTGATCGGCGACTACGACATCATGTCCAACTCGGTCTCCTACAACAAAGGCGAGCGCGGGACCAGCAGGCAGACCCAGCGGCACCACATCATGGAGGTCTCCGACCTGGCCTCGATGCCGGCCGGCCGTGCTGTCGTGTTCCCGTCCGGGATCCCCGCGACCATGATCAAGACGGTGCCGTGGATGGCCCGTCCGGACGCGGCCGCGGTGAAGGCGTCGTTCGCGCGGTACGATCCCGGCGCGATGACCCAGTCCACGACACCGGCCGGTGCGAACGCCTGGGTGGCCGCGGGTCGCGGGCAGGCCCCGGCCCCGGAGCAGCCGCGGTCGCAGGTGCCGGTGTGGGAGCAGACGGAGGAGCAGCGTCGTGGATGGTGAGCAGGAGCTGTTCTACCCGCACGTCGCCGCGTTCGTCGAGGACCGGCTCGTGTACCTGTACTCCCGCCGGCTCGGCCAGCAGTTCGTCTGGTGCCCGGAGTGGTACCGGCACGCCGAGGCGCTGAGCCGGCTCGACTCGATCTGGCGGGCCTGGGAGCACCTCCGGCTCGACCCGGCGACCGGGATGTCGGTCTGGTGGCGCGACCACGCGGATCCGCACATGATGGCGTTGCTCGACCCGGACGGCCCGTTCGCCGCCTGCCGCGGTCAGCACACCGACTACCCGATCCCGCCGCTGCCGGTGGAGGAGCCGCCCGCCGGGCTGTTCTTCGACCAGCGCCAACCGAACCTGCGCGGGATCTAGGGCAGCTCCAGCACGGCCGCGAGGCGGTGGAGCTGGTGATCGAGGTGGCCCGCGAACTGGGTCACCGTGTTGGTGAACTGGCCGAACAACTCCAGGCTCACCAGGCCGCACAGCGACGAGTACGCGAGCAGCCCGCGGGCGAGGACCTCGGGCGGGAGCTCGCCGGGGAGCGATCCACGGAGCCGGGCCAGCTCGCGGTGCAAGGCGGCCGTCATCGGTGGATCGTCCGGTGACGGCTTCAGTCCGGCGTCGGCGAGCAGGCGGAGCAGAAGCAGCGGTACCCGGCTCCCCGCCGCCGTGGTGCGCTCCGGCGGCGCGTGGTACCCGGGGACGGGGCTGCCGTACAACAACGTCCACTCGGCCGGGTTCGCGACGGCCCAGCGGCGGACCGCGCGACCGAAGCTGAGCCAGCGTCGTCGGTAGTCGTCGCGCGGGCACCGGGCCTCGGCCGCCTCCACGGCGTCCGCGAAGGCGTTGTAGGACTCGGCGATCAGCAGGGTCAGCAGCTCGTCGCGACTCGGCACGTACCGGTAGATCGCGGACGACACCAGGCCGAGGTCGCGGGCGATCGCCCGGAGCGACAGGCCCGCACTGCCCTCGGTCACCAGCTGCTCGTGGGCGAGCCGGAGGATCTCGGCCATCGTCTGCTCGTGCGCGAGCTGCCGCGGAGTCGGTGCCATACGGATCACTCTAACTGATTCAGAGAGCAGTGCTCTTGCTTTGCCGTGGTGATCTGCGCATACTGGCAGCAAGAGAGAGCAGTGCTCTCGCAAATTCGGAGGAGTGAGGCGGATGTACGAGCTGTGGCGCTGGAGCAACCTCGGGCTGGCGTTCCTGCTGGAACTGGCCGGGCTCAGCATTTTCGCGTTCTGGGGCTGGCGGGTGGTGGACGGTCTGCCGGCGAAGCTGTTGCTCGCTGTCGGGCTGCCGCTCGTGGCCGCGGTGATCTGGGGATTCTTCGCCGCGCCGACCGCGACGCACGGCAACCCGGTCCTGACCGCGGTCGTGAAGGTCGCCTTCTTCGGCCTGGCCGGGCTGGCGTTGTGGAGCGTCGACCACCGGGTCCTCGGCGTCGCGTTCGTCGCGGTGGTCGCGATCAACCTGGCGATCATCCACACCGGACAGCTGGCTCCGGACCCGGCGCAGCACCACGTCGCCGAGGCCTGATCCCGGGGGGGGGGGGGGGTCGCCGGGTTCTACTCGCCGATGCCCCAGTCGCGGAGCGCCTTCGTCTTGGGCTTGCGCTGCTTGATGTTCTTGAGGTTCTTGCGAGCCTTCGGGGCCGGCTGCGGTGGGTTGCGGACCGCCTCCGCGGCCGGCGGCTGCTCCGGTACCTGGACCTGGGCCGCCTCCTGGCGCTGCTCGCGCGCGTCCGCCCCGAACGAGTCGGCGGTGGCGTCGTCGTAGTTCGCGCGGCTGGTCTCGCGTCGCGCCGAGGCCCGGTACCGATCGGCGTCGGCCCGGTCGGTGTTCGCCTGCGGGTCGTCGCGACCGGCGGCACCGGCGTCCAGCGACGCGGCCCGGCTACGGTCCTCGCGGGCGAGTCCGCGTTCGGCGTCCGCGTGCCGACGGAAGTTGTCGCGGGACAGCTCGTAGCTGTGCGCGAGCCGGAGCGCCTCGGTGACCTCGGCCTCGGCCCGGTTCACGTCGTGGCGATGACGGGTATCCTGCCGCTCCCGCGCGGACCGCGAGTCCTGCTCGAGGTCCTCACGATGACGCTGCCGGTCCCGGTCGTACTCCGCGTCCGCCTCGTCCTCGTCGTCGACGGCCAGCTCGCGGGTGTCGGTCAGGGCGGCCTGGGCCACCCACTCCTTCGCCCGGCTGTCCTCGCCGGCACCGCGGTCACCGAGCGCGTCGTCGCCTTCCGCGCGCTCGTCCGGCCCGAGGTCGGCAACCTGCTCGTCGTCGTCCGTGTCGGCCATCCGGCTCCTTCCGTCGAGCCCACCATGCCGTACCAGCAGGTCAGCCGGACAGCCCTGGCCCGGCTGGTGGTCAGCGGACGGCGCCGGTGACCATCCAGGCGTCCCGGCGTTCGCGGACCAGCAGGGTGAGGAGCCGGGCGAGCATGTACCCACCGAAGGCCCACCACAACGCGACCACGCCCCCGTCGAGCCAGAGCACGCTCAGCGCGAGCGGTACGAACAGGATCAGCGCGATGATCCCGGCCACCGCGAGGTACGGTCCGTCGCCCGCGCCGATCAGGACGCCGTCGAGCACGAACACGACCCCGTTGACCGGCTGCCAGAGCGCCGCGACGAGCAGGATCGCGGCCAGCGTCTCCCGGACCGCCGGGTCCTCGGTGAACCACGGCACGTAGATCCAGTGCAGACCCCACAGCGCGATCCCACCGACGAGCCCGGACCACAGTCCCCACCACATCATCCGCCGGGTGATCGTCCGGGTGCCCTCGACGTCACCCGCGCCCAGCGCCCGCCCGGTCAACGCCTGCGCTGCGATCGCGATCGCGTCCAGCGCCAGCGCGAGCAACGACCAGAGCGTGAACGCGACCTGGTGCGCCGCGACCGACGTCGTACCGATCGACGTCGCGACGAAGGTGGTGAGCACGATGCCGACCCGGAGCGTCAACGTGCGGACGAAGAGCGGTACGCCGGACTGCGCGGAGGCGAGGATCCCGGGCCGGTCCGGGCGGAGCTTGGCCCCGTCCCGGCGCGCCCCGCGGACCACCACGACGACCAGGGCGACCCCGGCCGCGGTCTGGGCGAGGACGGTCCCCATGGCCGAGCCGGCGATGTCGAGGTCGAGCCCGTAGACCAGGAGCAGGTTGAGCGCGATGTTGAGCAGGTTGGCCGCGATCGCGACGACCATCGGGGTCCGGGTGTCCTGCAGGCCGCGCAGTACGCCGGTCGCCGCGAGCAGCAGCAGCATCGACGGGATGCCCAGGCAGCTGATCCGCAGATACGTGGTCGCGTGGCCGGCGACATCGGGGGACGGGTCGAACGCGCCGATCGCGGCCGGCGCGAGGGCGAGACCGGCCAGGGCGAGGACGAGACCGAGCAGCAGGGCGAGCCACAGTCCGTCGATGCCCTGGGCAAGCGCTCCGCGGTGGTCGCCGGCCCCGATCCGCCGGGCCACGGCCGAGGTGGTGCCGTACGCCAGGAAGACGCAGACGCCGACGAGGGTCTGCAGGATCGTCCCGGCGACGCCGAGCGCGGCGAGCTGCGGGGTACCGAGGTGGCCGACGATGGCGGAGTCGGCGAGCAGCATCAGCGGTTCGGAGACGAGTGCGAAGAACGCGGGCACCGCCAGCCGGAGGATCTCCCGGTCCTGGTCCTTCACGCGGTGGCCGCCCTCCCGGCCGCCGGGTTCGTCCCCGGGTTTGTCCCCAGGGTTTTCCACAGCCCGGTCGATACTGGGGAAACCGCTCGGTGTCCGCTGGCCGGTGGAAAACCGTCCGGCCTGTCGGTGCGGCAGGCTGTCGACGGGGTGGTAATGGGCATGACGCTCATTGTGCCTGGCATCGGCTGTGCACAGCGCACCGGACCGAACCGTCTCGAATGTTTTTCTTCTCCACAGTTGTGAACACGAGAAACCGCAGGTCAGAGCGTGGTCGGGGAAACTTCTCCCCAGTTGTCCACAGGGATGTACCCAACCTGTGCACACCAGATCGCGGAGTTTCCCACAGGCGATCCACAGCCCCTGTGGACGGCTGGCTTCCGGCAACCGGGGTGACCGGCGTACGGTCGCGGGACCGATGTCGTCCGCCCGCAGTCTCGGGGGCGAGTCCGCCTGCGGACGGGGTCGGGAAACTGTCGGCAGCCCCGGGTATCATTCGATCAGGTGTTCGAATGGTGGGCCACGTCGGGAGGCGGGGGCGCAGGGGTCGCGGCGGACGAGGAGGTCGGACGAGTGAGCGTGGCGGAGTTCCGCGGCGGATCGGGCGGCGGGCAGGAAGAGCGCGACCCGCAGATGGGGTTCGACCGCACGCCACCGCAGGACCTGGCGGCCGAGCAGTGCGTGCTCGGCGCGATGCTGCTCAGCAAGGACGCCATCGCCGACTGCATCGAGACGGTGCGCGGTACCGACTTCTACCGGCCCGCCCACGAGGTCGTCTACGACGCCATCACCGACCTGTACGCCCGCGGTGAGCCGGCCGACGCGATCACCGTCGCCGCCGAGCTCACCCGCCGCGGCGAGATCGCCCGCCTCGGCGGCGCGCCGTACCTGCACACCCTGGTCGCCTCCGTCCCGCTCGCCGCGAACGCCGGCTACTACGCGAACATCGTCCGCGAGAAGGCGATCCTGCGCCGCCTGGTCGAGGCCGGCACCAAGATCGTCCAGCTCGGCTACGCCGGCGAGGGCGAGGTGGACGACGTCGTCGACCACGCCCAGGCCGAGATCTACCAGGTCACCGAGAAGCGCACCACCGAGGACTACGCCCCCCTGAAAGACATCATGGAGGGCGCCCTCGACGAGATCGAGGCGATCGACTCCCGCGGCGACGCCATGGTCGGCGTCCCCACCGGCTTCACCGACCTCGACGAACTCACCAACGGCCTCCACCCCGGCCAGATGATCATCGTCGCCGCCCGCCCCGCGATGGGAAAATCGACGCTGGGATTGGATTTTGCGCGGTCGGCTTCGATTCGGCATGGGTTGACTTCCTGCATCTTCTCGCTGGAGATGAGCCGGAACGAGATCACCATGCGGTTGTTGTCGGCCGAGGCGAAGGTGCCGTTGCACCACATGCGCAACGGCAAGATGACTGACGAGGACTGGGCCCGGCTGGCCCGGAAGATGGGCGAGGTGTCGGAGGCGCCGCTGTTCATCGACGACTCGCCGAACCTCACCATGATGGAGATCCGCGCCAAGGCCCGCCGGCTCAAGCAGCGTCACGATCTCCGGCTGATCGTGATCGACTACCTCCAGCTGATGACCTCGGGCAAGAAGGTCGAGTCCCGGCAGCTCGAAGTCTCCGAGTTCTCCCGCTCCATCAAGCTCCTCGCCAAGGAGCTCGAGCTCCCCGTCGTCGCGATCTGCCAGCTGAACCGAGGCTCCGAGCAACGCTCCGACAAACGCCCGATGGCCTCCGACCTCCGCGAGTCGGGCTGCCTGACCGCGGACACCCGGCTGATGCGGGCCGACACCGGCGCCGAAGTCTCGCTGGGGGAGTTGCTGGCCGAAGACGCCCGGGACATTCCGGTCTGGTCCCTCGACGACCGCCTGAAGCTCGTACCGCGGACTCTCACGCACGCCTTTCCGAGCGGGGTGAAGGAGGTGTTCCGGCTCAAGCTGGCCTCCGGCCGCGAGATCAAGGCGACCGCGAACCACCCGTTCCTCACGTACGACGGCTGGAAGCCTCTCGGTGAGCTCCGGCCGGGCGCACGGCTGGGCTCGCTCCGGCATGTCCCGCCCCCGCTGGACCTGAAGCCCTGGGACGAGGACGAGGTCGTCCTGCTGGCCCATCTCCTCGGTGACGGCTCGTTCGTGAAGCGCCAGCCGATCCGGTACGCGAGCATCGAAGAGCACAACCTGGCGGCGGTGACCGAGGCGGCCCGTCGCCGGTTCGGGATCACCGGCGTCCGGGACGACGACGACGCCGCTCGGGTCACCACCCTGCGCCTCCCCGCGCCGTACCGACTGGCGCGCGGCAAGCGGAATCCGGTCGCCGCCTGGCTGGACGGGCTCGGGTTGTTCGGTCTGCGCAGCCACGAGAAGTTCGTGCCCGCCGGCGTCTTCGGACTGCCGAAGGAGCAGGTCGGCACCTTCATCCGGCACCTGTGGGCGACGGACGGATCGGTGTGCTGGGACGAGGCGAACGGTCAGGGCCGGATCTACTACGCGTCCACCAGCCGCCGACTTGTCGACGACCTGGCCAGGTTGTTGCTGCGGTTCAACATCTTCAGCCGGATCAAGGTCGCGAAGAAGACCGGCTACCGCGACTCGTACCACCTCCACATCTACGGCGTGGAGAACCAGCTCCGCTTCTGCGACGAGATCGGCGTCCACGGCCTCCGTGGCCTCAAGGTGGTCGAGGTGGCGACCGCGCTGCGCGGCGTCCGGGCGAACACGAACGCCGACACGATCCCGAGGGAAGTGTGGTCACAGGTTCGCGCGGTGCTGACCGAGCGGAAGACGACCCACCGCGAGTTCGCCGCGGCGATGGGGACGCAGTTCTGCGGCTCCACGCTGTGGAAGCACTCGCCGAGTCGCCAGCGGCTCGCGAAGGTCGCCGACGTGCTCGACCACGCCGACCTCGAAGTGCTCGCGACCAACGACATCTTCTGGGACACCATCACCGGTATCGAGAGCCTCGGCGAGCAAGAGGTCTACGACGCCACTGTCCTCGGCACCCACAACTTCGTTGCCGAGGGCATCGCAACCCACAACTCCCTCGAACAGGACGCCGACGTTGTTCTCCTGTTGCATCGGGAGGATGCGTACGAGCGGGAGTCGACGCGGCCGGGTGAGGCGGACTTCATCGTGGCCAAGCACCGTAACGGCCCGACCGCGGACGTGGTCGTCGCCTTCCAGGGCCACTACTCGCGCTTCGTCGACATGGCCCACGACGGCTGACGTCCCGGCCCAGGGGTCAGGCCTTCTTCCACTCGGTGGCGGAGAGGGATTCTTGGGCGAGGAGGCGGAGGCTGGTGATCAGGGTTTCGCCGAGGATGGTGCCGATGACGACGCTTTCGGCGATCTGGTCGGGGGTTCGGCGGGTGGTGACGGCCTGGATCTCGAGGGCGGTGAACTTCTCGACGGCTTCCGCGTAGGCGTCGAGCAGGGGGATCAGGTGGTCCTGGCCCAGTGCTTCGAAGGCGGCGACCGTGTCGGCCAGGGTCGTGAGGGCGGGCGCGTCGGGTTCGACGGTCCAGCCGCGGGATTCGAGCAGGGCCTGGACGCGGGCGGTTGCCGCTGAGCTCGGCGCCGGGGATGCCGGTGGGGTGCGGGTGATCGCGCGGTGGGCGCGGCCGATCTGGTCGTGCAGGGGGAGGTCTTCGGAATCCAGGCCGGCGATCACGTCCTTGACCTGGGCGATCGGGACCTTGCCGAGGTCGACCAGGGCACGGATGAGCCGCAGTCGGCGGAGGTGCTGGTCGCCGTAGCTGGCCTGGTTCGGGCTGGTCCGTTCGCCCGGTGGGAGCAGGTTCTCCCGGAGGTAGTACTTGATCGTCGGGACGGGGACGCCCGACTGCCGGCTCAGTTCAGCGATGCGCATCGGCCCTTGCCCTTCCTTGACTTCGGGTGGACAGTAGCACTATCCATTAACGGATAGCTTCACTATCCACTCGAAGGAGGGGTTGTCATGATCGTCGCCGTCCTGGTGCTCGGCACGGTGATACTGCGAGGGCTCGGTGCGCTCGGCGTCCGGCGGTTCGCGAGTTGGCCGGTGAGCGCGGCGCACGGGTTGGCGTTGATGCTCGTGCTCACGGCGAGCGCGCACTTCGTCCCGGCCGGCGTCACCGTGATGCCGAACCACGCGGACATGGTCCGGATCGTGCCGCTGTTCGTGCCGTACGCCGATGCGGTCGTCTACCTGACCGGGGTCCTCGAACTGCTCGGCGCGATCGGCCTGGTCGTGTCCGCGACGCGATGGGCGGCCGGGTGGTCGCTGGCCGCGCTGTTCGTGGCGTTGCTGCCGGCCAACGTGTACGAGGCGGTCGAGCACATCGAGTTCGCCAACGGAGCACAGGCGACACCGTTGTGGCAGCGAATTCCCGAGCAGGTCCTCTACATCGCGGTGGCCGTCTGGGTCGCCCGATCGGCCGACCGTACTGCGCTCCGTCCCCGCGTCCCGGCGCGACCGACCGATGTTCCCCACCCCGCCGACCACTCCTGAAGGAGCAAGAAACTCCATGACCGCATTGAGCGACCCGTCCCGGATCATCGCGGGCGTCATCCTGTTGACCATCGTGACGATCCAGGCCGGCGGGTACTTCATGACCAAGATCGTCCGGGGTCAGGTGCCGATGACGGACTTCCAGAAGTCGTTCGCTCGAGCCGGGCACGCACATGCCGGCGTCCTGGTGATCCTGAGTCTGGTCGGGCTGTTGTACGTCGACTCGACCGGGCTGAGCGGATTCTGGGTGTGGGTCGGCCGCCTCGCGTTGCCGGTCGCGGCGATCCTGATGTCCGGCGGATTCTTCGCCTCGTCGGCCGGGAAGGACCGTACTCGGCCGAACCAGTTCCTCTGGATCCTCTGGCTCGGCGCCGCCGCCCTCGCCGTCGGCGTCCTGACCCTCGGCATCGGCCTCATCACCGCCTGAGCGTCGGGCCCAACGGACGCTCAGGGACCGCGTCGGCGGACCGGGTGATCGCGTAGGTGGCGCCGAAGCCTTCGGCGCGGATCACGATCCGGCCGTCGACCGCGTGGGCCGCGTACTCGAGGTTGTTCGCGATCACCTCGATGCTGAGGGCGTCGGCGAGAACACCTCCTCCGTCGTGGATCAGGTGGGGGAGACGTGGCCCGCAAACTGCTTGCTGGAGGCAACTGGCAGTCCGCTGGACGACGAGGCGAGTGAGCGGGCCGAGTTCGGCGGGGCGCTCGGAGACCAGGGCGATGGTCACCGGCGTCCCCGGGGGAGCCGAGCGCACCGCATCCTCGACGGCGGTCAGGCGATTGAGCCCGAGGACGACGAACAGCCCGTCCGGCATGACGCCTGGAGGTGGCACAAACACCTCGTTGGCCGGCCGGACCGGGGGAGTCGCCGGAGGCGGCTGCCACTGGTCGGGCAGATCCAGGTCGGCCAGCTCCTCGCAAGATCGGATGACGTCGAGTGGCTGGACAAACCCTGGGGCCGCGGTGACGAGCTGGTCGGCGCCGTGAAGCGTGGCGAGGACGAGCTTCGCGAGGCGTACCCGGCGGCCGGACGCGCCCGCGTCCTCCAATGCGAGGGCGAGCAGGATCGCGCTCAGCTCCAGGAGTTGGGCGTACTGCGTGCGCGTGTCCCCGTCGCCGACAAGCTGCGGGACCAGGTCGGCCGACAACCTGTCCCACCGTGAGATCGGCCGATCCAACCAGGCCGTCGCAAAGCCGCGCACCACCTCGGCCGGCCCGCCTCCCACCGGCGAGGCTCGTCGGGCCCGTCCAGGGCTGTCGGCGGCTTCCGCGAGCGCGGCGTAGTACAAGGCTCGTTTGCTCGGGAAGTTCGAGTACACCGCACCCCTGGTGAGGTCGGCGCGGGCGGCGATGCGGTCGATCTTGGCGGTGTCGTACCCATGCTCGGTGAACTCCGCCTGGGCCGCGCTCAGAAGGCGGGCACGAGTGAGCGCCTGGGCCTCGGCCCGGGTCAGCGGCATCGGTGGCCTCGCACAGGCCCAGCGTATTTCAGATGTTGCTATCATCCAAATGATCACATCATCTGAAAGGTGGATCCGTGGGGCAGTTGAAGTGCACGTTCTGCGGCAAGAGTCAGCAGCAGGTCAACAAGCTGATCGCCGGTCCCACCCCGCTGTGCATCTGCGACGGCTGCGTCGAGCTGTGCAACGAGCTGATCGCGGACGAGGACCTGGCCGACGACCTGGACGACCTCGACGAGGGGGCGCCGAAGCTGCGGAAGCCGCGGGAGATCCACGCCTTCCTGGACCAGTACGTGGTCGGCCAGGAGCAGGCGAAGAAGTCGCTGGCCGTGGCCGTCTACAACCACTACAAGCGCATCCCGGACCGGCGGCCGCGCTCCGAGCCGGTCGAGGTCGGCAAGTCGAACGTGCTGCTCATCGGCCCGACCGGGTCCGGCAAGACGTATCTCGCGCAGACCATGGCCCGGATGCTCGACGTCCCGTTCGCACTTGCGGACGCAACCGCGCTGACCGAGGCCGGGTATGTCGGCGAGGACGTCGAGAACATCCTGCTCAAGCTGATCCAGGCGGCCGACCACGACGTGAAGAAGGCCGAGCGCGGCATCGTCTACATCGACGAGATCGACAAGGTCGCCCGCAAGAGCGAGAACCCGTCGATCACCCGGGACGTCTCCGGCGAGGGCGTCCAGCAGGCGCTGCTCAAGATCCTCGAAGGGACCGTCGCGTCGGTCCCGCCGCAGGGTGGCCGCAAGCATCCGCAGCAGGAGTTCATCCAGCTCGACACCACCAACGTGCTCTTCATCCTTAGCGGTGCCTTCGACGGGCTGGACCGGATCGTCGAGCAGCGGACCCGGCCGAGCAGTGTCGGGTTCGGCGCGCGCCCTGGCGAGGTCCGGCCGCCCGAGGTGACGCCGCCGGACCTGGTGAAGTACGGATTGATCCCCGAGTTCGTCGGGCGGCTCCCGGTGCTCACCACGGTGGCTCCGCTGGACCGGGACGCGTTGATCAGCATTCTGACCGAGCCGCGGAACGCCCTCGTCAAGCAGTACAGAAAACTGCTCGAACTGGACGGAGTCGAGCTGGAGTTCACCGACGACGCGGTCGCCGCGATCGCGGAGCTGGCGCTGATGCGGCAGACCGGTGCCCGGGGTCTGCGGGCGATCCTCGAGGAGATCCTGCAGACGCTGATGTACGAGGTCCCGAGTCGCGACGACGTGAGCCGCGTGGTGATCGACGAGCCCACCGTCCGCGAGAACGTGAACCCGACCCTCGTACCGCGAGGCCGCCGGCGCGCCGAACCAGAGGGCAGGTCCGCGTGATCAGAGTGCGACGGTGACGTCGATCTCGACGAGCTGGCCCGGGAAGCCGAGCTGGGCGACCCCGAGCAAGGTACTGGCGGTGCTGAAGGCCAGGCCGAGCGACGAGTCGTTCAGCTGGGTCCAGACCGCGGCCAGGTCGTCGCGGTCGGCGCTCGCCACGTAGATCACCGTCCGCACGACGTCGTCGGGTTTCGCGTTCACCGAGGCGAGGGCGAGCAGGATGTTGTCGATCACCTGCGCGGTCTGCCCGGAGAGCCCGCCGGGCGCGAGCTCGCCCGATTCCTGCAGCGGGCACTGGCCGGCCAGGAAGACGAGCTGCCCGGCTTCGACCTTGGTCACGTGGTGGTAGCCCGGCGTCGCGTGCAGCCCGGCCGGATTGCTCCGTTCGATCGTCACACCCTGAGCCAACGGCACAACGCCACCGCCGGTCAATCGGATTTGAACCGCCGCACGAACCGTTTCTGCCAGGGCGTCTCCACCGCGTGCCGGTCGTAGTGCTCGCGAACGTATGCGACAGCCCGCTCAGCCGGTACGCCGTCGAGCACCGCCAAGCACGCCAACGCCGTACCGGTCCGCCCGCGCCCACCACCGCAGGCGAACTCGACCCGCTCGGACCCCGCCCGCTCCAGCGCCTCCGCGAAGACCACGCGCGCCGCCGAACCGTCAGCGGGCAACCGGAAGTCGGGCCACCGCACCCACGTACTCTCCCAGCTGACCGCGGGTGGTTCCTTACCGAGCAGATAGACCCCGTACTCCGGATCCGGTCCCGTCGGCAGCGGATTGCGCAGGCCTCGCCCCCGGATCCGCCGGCCCGACGGCAACTCCAGTACGCCGGGATCCCCGGAACTCCACGTCACCCGGATCACCCTAAGGCCCCGGACAGAGGGATCCGTCCGGGGCCGGGTGCGTAGTACGTGTCGAGCCGAGTGGCCGTACTACGGGTTCAGCCGCTCCTCGGTCGAGGAGGAGAAGACGTGCAGCTTGTCGGGCTGGGGAGCGAGGTGCAGGATCTCGCCCTTGTCGCCGTGGGTGCGGGTGGTGATCCGGGCGATCACCTGGTCGTCGGTGTGGTCCGCCGTGCCGTAGAGGTATGCGTCGGAGCCGAGTTCCTCGATCACGGAGACCCGGACCGGCAGGCCGTCGTCGGCGAGGTGGAACGCCTCCGGGCGGATGCCGAGCGTCAGGGTCTCGTCGTCACCCGCCTTCGCCAGCAGGCTGCGCTCGATCGGGACCAGGTAGTCGCCGATCTTGGCGCCGCCGTCGACGATCCGCGCCTCGATCAGGTTCATCGCGGGGGAGCCGATGAACCCGGCGACGAACTTGTTCCGTGGGGCGTCGTAGAGGTTCAGCGGGGTGTCGACCTGCTGGAGCTGCCCGTCCTTGAGGACCGCGACCCGGTCGCCCATCGTCATTGCCTCGATCTGGTCGTGGGTGACGTACACCGTGGTCACGCCGAGCCGGTGCTGCAGTTCGGCGATCTGGGTGCGGGTCTGGACCCGGAGCTTGGCGTCGAGGTTCGACAGCGGTTCGTCCATCAGGAACACGTGCGGGTTGCGGACGATCGCGCGGCCCATCGCGACGCGCTGGCGCTGACCGCCGGACAAGGCCTTCGGCTTGCGTTCGAGATACTCCTCCAGGCCGAGCAGCTTGGCCGCTTCCTGGACGCGCTGGTTCCGCTCGTCCTTGGACAGGCCCTGCATCTTCAGCGCGAAGCCCATGTTGTCGGCGACCGACATGTGCGGGTAGAGCGCGTAGTTCTGGAACACCATCGCGATGTCGCGGTCCTTCGGCGGCCGGTCGGTCACGTCCCGGTCGCCGATGAAGATCGCGCCGTCGTTGACCTCCTCGAGGCCGGCCAGCATGCGCAACGCGGTGGACTTGCCGGAGCCGGACGGGCCGACGAGCACCATGAACTCGCCGTCCTCGATGTCCAGGTCCAGCCGGTCCACAGCGGGGAGCTCGGTCCCGGGGTAGATCCGGGTCGCGCCCTTGTAGGAAACAGTCGCCATCTCGCGTCCTTCCGTCCTTCGCCGGCAGGTACGTGCCGGACGATCCGTAGCAAAGGCCCCCAGGGATGTGGGTGTCTGCGAGTTTTGGTGATCCATCACCAAAGCCGACCGACACAACGCCGCCGACCCCTCCCGCATTCCGGCGCGAGATTCCGGGCGAGAACTTAGAAGTACGTCCCACCCGGGCGGATCGCGTCCGCGACCAGGTCGAGCAGTGCGGCGACGGCGCGGCTCGGCGGCCGTCCGCTCGACGTCACCGTCGACAACGTCCAGCTCAGGTTCCCGTCGGCCAGCGGCAGCCTGGTCACGCCGGCGACGGACTGCCGCTCCAGCTCCGGGACGACGGCGACGCCCAGCCCGGCCCGGACGTACTCGGGCACCGTGGTCAGGTCCGGCACCTCGACCTGGACCCGCCGGGGATGACCGGCCAGGTCGAACGCCCGGTCCACCGTGGTCCGGTTGCCGAATCCGTGCAGCATGTCGACGAACCGCTCACCCGCCAGCTCAGCCAGCTCGACCGACTCCCGGGTCGCGAGCCGATGCGTCGACGGCACCAGGGCGACGAACGGTACCGTCGCCAGCTCGCGCGCGGTGAGGCCGGCCATCTCCGCCCGGCCGAGCCCGACCAGCGCGACGTCCAGGCGGCCGTGCCGGACGTCGTCGGCGAGCCCGCTGGACCCGGTCGGCGAGGTGGTGACCTGGACGTCGACGAGCGGATACCGCTGGTGGAACGCGCCGAGCAGGGCGGCCAGGTCGACCAGGCCGAGCCGGGTCATCGTCCCGATCCGCAGACTGCCGCGCAGACCGGTCGACGCCTCCTCGACGACGGACCGAGCTCGGTCCAGCGCCTCCAGGGCCGCCTTGGCCTCTGGGAGCAACGCCTGTCCGGCCGCGGTCAGCGTGACCCGCCGGGTCGACCGGTCGAACAACGTCGTCTTCAGGTCCGCCTCCAGCGTGCGGATCGCGGCCGAGACGGTGGACTGGACCGTGACGAGCCGCTGGGCCGCGCGGGTGAAGCTCAGCTCCTCGGCGACCGCGACGAAGTACTCCAGCTGTCTCGAGTCCACGGGACGAATTATCGCGATCGGCGATCAGAGCGTGCAAGAAGATTCGTTGGACTCGATAGATCTCCGGGGTCACCCTGGCCTTATGACAACACTGACCGACCCCGGTGAGGCGACCGTGACCGGGAGAAGGATGCGGTTCGCCCACGGCACCGGCTTCTGGGTGATCGCCGCCGCGTTCCTGATCACGATGGCGTTCTCCACCGTGCCGACCCCGCTCTACGCGCTGTACCAGCGGCGCGACGGGTTCCCGACCTTCCTCATCACGGTGATCTTCGCGGCGTACGCGGTCGGGGTGATGGCGAGTCTGTACCTGGCCGGTCACGTCAGCGACTGGCTCGGGCGGCGCCGGGTCGCGCTGCTCGCCGTCCTGGCCGAGGTCCTTGCCGCCGTGATCTTCCTGCTCTGGTCCGCGGTCCCCGGGCTGCTGCTCGCGCGGTTCATCTGCGGTGTCGGTGTCGGCGTGCTCACCGCGACCGCGACCGCGCATCTGTCCGAGCTGCGGCAGATCGCCCGGCCCGAGGAGGACGGCAGCCGGTCGGCGTTGATCTCCAGCATGGTCAACCTCGGCGGTCTCGCCTTCGGTCCGCTGATCGGCGGGCTGCTCGCCGAGTACGGGACGCGGCCGCTCGAACGGCCGTACGAGGTGTTCCTGGTGTTGTTGCTGCTCAGTGCCGTCGGGATCGCGCTGGTGCCGGAGACCGTGGAGCGGTGGGAGACGCGTCCGGCGTACCGGCCGCAGCGGGTGGCGTTGCCGGCCGACGCGAAGCCGTTGTTCTTCGCCTCGGCGATCGGCGCGTTCGCGGCGTTCGCGATCTTCGGGCTGTTCACGTCGCTCGCCCCGACCTTCCTGGCCGGGGTCCTGCACCACTCGTCCCGGTTGCTGGCCGGTGTCGTCACCTTCGCGGTGTTCGTCGCGGGCGCGCTCAGCCAGGCCGTCTTCGTCCGGCTCACCCGGCGGCACCAGCTCCGGATCGGCCTGGCCGCGATGTCGCTCGGCCTGGCCGGGATCGCGGTCGGCGGACTGATCCCGAGCCTGCCGCTGTTCGTCGCCGGTGGTGTCGTGGCCGGGGCCGGCGTGGGCCTCGTCTTCCGGGCCGCCGTCGCGACCGCGGCTCAGCTCGCCGACCCGGGGTCCCGCGGCGAGGTCCTGGCCGCGCTGTTCCTGATCGCGTACGCCGGGCTGGTGATCCCGGTCCTGCTGATCGGTCTGGGGATCGCGTTGTTGCCGGCCGAGGTGGCGCTGCTGATCTTCTCCGCGCTGATCCTGGTCCTGGTGAACGTGGCCGGAGTCCGCATGGTCCGCGCGAACACCGCCGGATAGCGTGCGGGCATGACCTTTGTGACGGTGGGCGGACTGCGGACGTACCAGGCGCGACCCACTACCGGCCGGGGCGGGCACGGGATGTTGCTGCTGCCGATGATCACCGGGATCGGCGAGCAACTGCGGGCCTGGGCCGACGAGCTGGCTGAGCGGGGGATCACCGCGCTGGTGTGGGACCCGTTCGACGGGCGCAGTACGGACAACTCGTCCCGCGAGGAGCTGTCCGAGCTGCTGCGCGGGCTCGACGACGACGAGGTGTTGCGGGACCAGACGACGCTGCTCGACCACCTGTTCGGCGAGCTCGAGTGCGGCAGCGCGGGCGTGATCGGCTGGTGTCTCGGTGGCCGGTTCGCCTTGTTGCTCGCGGCAAGGGAGCACCGGCTCGCGAGCGTCACCGCGTTCCACCCGACGGTGCCGTCCCGGCTCGCCGCCAACCACTCGTACGACGCGATCGCCGACGCGGCCGCGATCACGGCGCCGGTGATGGTGGTCTACCCGAGTGCCGACACGGTCGTCCCGGTGGCGGACTTCGAGGCGTTGCAGACGTCGCTGCAGTCCCGGCCGACGGGGGCCACGATCAGCCAGTTCTTCCCCGGCGCGGACCACGGGTTCTCGGACCGGTCGCGGCACGACAAGGAGGTCAACGCGGACGCGTTCCGGTTGTCCTGGCCGGTCGCGCTCGCGTTCGTCGAGGCGTCAGGCGGCTGACGTCCGCCGGTGTGCGGTGGGACTGAGACCGCGGATCCGCTTGAAGGCGACCGAGAGCGCGAAGGAGTTCGCGTACCCGACCTTGTGCGCGATCGTCTCGACCGTGTCGTTGGTCTCCCGCAGCAGGTCGGCGGCCAGCGTGATCCGCCAGCCGGTCAGGTACGCCATCGGGGCCTCGCCGACGAGCGCGGTGAACCGGCGGGCCAGGCTCGCCCGCGAGATGCCGGTCCTGTTCGCCAGCTCAACGACGCTCCACGGGTACGCCGGTTCGTCGTGCAGCATCCGCAGGGCGGGCCCCACGACCGGGTCGCTCTGTGCCTGGTACCACCCGGGCGCGTGCGACTCCGGCCGGGCGAACCACGCCCGCAACGTGGTGATCAGGGCCAGGTCGAGCCAGCGGTCGAGCACGCTCTGCTGCCCTGGCTGGTCGCGCTGGATCTCCCCGAGGACCAGGTCCATCACGTGTCCGGCGACGTCGGCCGCGGGGACGACGAGGACGGGCGGGAGCGCGGCCAGCAACCGGCGGCTGACGTCGCCGGCGAGCTGATAGGTGCCGCTGACCACCATCACCTCGCCCTCGGGCCGCCCGCCGTGGGTCCGGACGCCGAGCCGGGCGCTGTAGTCGACAGGGGCCCCGGGCAACGGTTCGCACAGGCCGCCGGGGTGGATCCGCAGGTTCGGCACGGTCTCCGGCGTGTCCGCGACGACGTACGGCTGGGGGCCGCGGAAGACAGCGACGTCCCGCTCCGCCAGCCGGACCGGCTCGGCGCCGGCCTGCATGATCCAGCCCGAACCACGGACCAGCGTGGCCAGCGCGAGCGGCGATTCGTCGACGATCTCCAGCCCCCAGGGCGGGTCCAGGATGGTCAGGTTGAACACCCCGCCGCGGGCCCGGGTGCCGGCCAGCAGATCGTCGAGCACGTCCATGACCCTGATCCTACGCTGAGACGGAGAAACATGAAGGTGTGCCGTACAACCATGGTTAGTCTCACCCGTCCGCGATGAACTGAAGCCATGACGAACACAGAGATTCTCATCCTGGGTGGTAAGGGCAAGACCGGGCGCCGCGTGGCCGAGCAGCTTCAGGCCCGTGACGTCGCGGTCCGGCTGGCTTCGCGATCGAGCGAGCAGCGCTTCGACTGGTACGACGAGAGCACTTGGTCCGGCGCCGTCGCCGGGATCGACACGGCGTATCTCGCGCCGCCGGTCGGTCCGACCGGGTTGGAGCAGGCCGGCCGCTTCGTGAAGCAGGCGGCGACCGAGGGACTGCGGCGCCTGGTGCTGCTGTCCGGCCGCGGCGTCGGCAGCCCGGGCCGCGAGTTCGCGGTCTACGACAGCGGCCTCGAACTGGAGCAGGCCGTGCAGAGCAGCGGCGTCGACTGGACGATCGTGCGGCCGGCCTGGTTCATGCAGAACTTCAGCGAGGACTTCATGTACGACTACGTGGCGGCGGGCGAGCTCCGGGTCTCCGCGGGCACCGGCTCGGAGGCGTGGATCGACACCGACGACATCGGCGACGTGGTGGTCGCCACGTTGCTGGACGAGCGTCACACCGGCGAGACGTACTCGCTGTCCGGCCCGGCCCTGCTCACCATGGCCGACATCGCGGCCGAGCTGTCCACCGTGCTCGACCGGCCGATCAGCTACGTCGACCTCGACCCGGAGGAGCACGTCGCCGAGCTGGTCCAGTTCGGCCTTCCGCAGGAGGACGCGGAGTCGGTCCGCGACCTGTTCGCGGTGATCCGCAACCACCGGTCCGAGTACCTCTCCGACGGAGTCGAGCAGGTCCTCGGCCGGGCGCCCCGTAACTTCGGCGACTGGCTCCGGACCACGGCCGCGGCGGGGGTGTGGGCGTGACGCTCACCCGGATCCTCACCTTCGCCGGGCTGACCGGGACGGCGTTGATGGGCGGCCTGTTCTTCGCCTTCGGTACCTCGGTGATGAGCTCGCTCGAACGCCTCCCGGCCGGTCAGGGCGCGACCGCGATGAACCTGATCAACGTCCGGATCCAGAACCCGCTGTTCCTGCTGATCTTCATGGGCACCGCGCTGGTCTGCCTGGTGCTCGGGATCGTCGCCCTGGTCCAGGACACCCCGGGCAAATGGTGGCTGGTCGCGGGCTCGGCGCTGTACCTGGTCGGCGTGATCGTGCTCAGCTTCGCCGTCAACATCCCCCTGAACGACCAGCTCGCCGCCGTGGACCCGGCCACGGCGGCGGGGGCCACCGAGTGGTCGAACTACCTGGCCAAGTGGAACCCGGCCAACAACCTCCGCGCGATCGCCTGCACGCTGGGCGTGGTCGCCTTCGGGCTGGGGTTGCTGTCCGGCGGTTCGGTCGAAGCGGTGCCGCCGCCGCAGGGGAACCACTACGGTGGTGCTCTTCCGACCGGTGGAGCGACGCCATGGAACAACTCCTGAAGGTGGGTCACATCGACCTCTGCCTCGAAACGTTCGGTGCGCCGGACGCCCCGCCGATCCTGCTGATCCACGGGGCGTCCGCCGCGATGGACTTCTGGGAGACCGAGTTCTGCGAGCGCCTCGCCGCCGGTCCGCGGTACGTGGTCCGTTACGACCACCGCGACACGGGGCGCTCGGTGCACTATCCCGCTGGCCAACCCGGGTACACCGGCCCGGACCTGGTCCACGATCCGCTCGGGATCCTGGACGCGCTCGGGATCGAGAAGGCGCACGTGGTCGGTCTGTCGATGGGCGGCGGGATCGCCCAGCGGCTCGCGGCCGACCACGCCGACCGGCTCCGGACCGTCACCCTGATCGCCACCAGCCCGCTCGGCGACGACCTGCCGGCACCGGCCGACCGGATCCGGGCAGCCTTCGCCGCGGATGCGCCGCCCACCGACTGGTCCGACCCGGCGGCGGCGTTGGATGCGCTCGTCGCGGAAGAACGGCTCTACGGTGGCACCCACCCGTACGACGAACCCGCCCGCCGCGTGTTGCTCCAGCACATGCTGGACCGCACCCACGACGTCGAGGCGGCGATGACGAACCACTGGATCCTCGAGGACGACAGCGCCCCGCTCCGTCCGCAGCTCCCCGGGATCACCGTGCCGACGCTGGTCCTGCACGGCACCGAGGACCCGCTGCTCCCGCCGGCCCACGGCGAGGCGCTGGCCCGGGAGATCCCCGGGGCTCGGCTGGTCCTGCTCGAAAGCGCCGGGCACGAACTGCCCCGGCCGGTCTGGGACGTGGCGGTTCCGGCGATCCTGGAGCACACACGGAACTGATACAAAACTTGTGCGCCGGGTACCGTCGAGAGCGTGATCACCATCGAGCGAGCAGTCACCGTGGACCGGCCGGTCGACACCGTCTTCCGCTATCTGTCCGACTTCGAGACCGCGGTCGAGTGGGACCCCGGTACCGTGTCGATGGCCCGGCTGGAGGGCGACGGCGGACCCGGGACCCGGTACCGGAACGTCTCGTCGTTCAACGGCCGGGAGACCGAGCTGGAGTACGTCGTCCAGCAGCTGGAGCCGGGCCGGGTGTTCCAGGTCCGCGGGTCCAACAAGACCGTCGTCGCGCTCGACACGATGACGTTCCGGCAGGTCGAGGGCGGCACTGAGGTCACCTATCGCGCCGAGTTCCAGTTCAAGGGCGTGGCCCGCTTGGTGGAGCCGCTGTTCAAGGGGCAGTTCACCAAGCTCGGTGACGAGGCCGAGCAGGGCCTGAAGGAGAACCTCGGCAAGTTGTAGGTAGAGCTGGCTCCACCACCAGGCCGGGCCTGGGCGGGATGGTCCGGGATGGCCGCTCCGGAAAGGGTTGAGGGACTACGTCACCCGTACCGGAGGTTCCCCGATGAAGCGTCTGTTGTCCGCCCTGCTGGTCGCCGCGTTGTTGCCCATCACAACGGCAACGGCAACCGCAACGGCAACCGCAACCGCGACCGCCGCCCCGACGAAGGCGCCACCCGATCCGGTGCCGGTCCTGAACCGGGCCGCGGTCCCGCTCAGGACGACCGAGCCGGGTGGGAGCCTGCGCGACCTGCGTCCGTTGAGCGCGATGGTCGGTGGTGCGCGGGTCGTCGGGGTGGGCGAGGCGACCCACAGTTCGCACGAGTTCTTCACGCTCAAGCACCGGGTGTTCCGCGCGCTGGTCGAGCAGAAGGGGTTCACCACCTTCGCTCTCGAGGCCAGCTGGAGCACCGGGCTGCTGCTCGACCGGTACGTGGTGACCGGGACCGGTGATCCGCGCGAGATCATGCGCCGCGAGTTCCAGGACGCGTACCGGTTCTGGAACGTCGAGGAGTACCTGGACCTGATCGAGTGGATGCGCTCGTACAACCGCACCCACACCCGCAAACTCCGTTTCGTCGGCGACGACCTCGGCTACGTCGGCCCGGCCACGATCGACCGCGTCACCGCGTACGCGGCAAAGACCCGCCCGGCTGTCGTCCCAGAGCTCGAGCGCCTGTACGCGGGGATCCCCGCCGACGCGGAGGTCGCTCGCTGGACCGCGCAGTACTGGGCGAAGTCGCAGGCCGAGCGGCAGCGGATCGCGACCGACGCCGCGCGCGCCGCGGACCTGGTGAGGACGTTGCCGGCTGGTCCCGAGCGGGTCTGGGCCGAGCAGCACGCGCAGGTGGTGTGGCAGGTGGCGAAGTTCTTCTCGTTCGACGTCGAGGACCCGGCCGTACTGCCGCAGGCGATGCGGTTCCGCGACGAGACGATGGCGGCGAACGTCGCCTGGTGGACCCGGACCACGGGCGGCAAGGTCGTCCTGTCCGCGCACAACGGCCACATCGCGTACAAGTCGTCGGTGCCGGCCGAGTACCCGAAGCTGCAGGGCGAGTTCCTGCGCGAGACGCTCGGTCGTGGCTACGTGAACGTCGGGCTCAGCTTCGACCACGGGTCGTTCAACGCGATCGACACGGCCGACGGCAAGATGCGGACGTTCACCGTCCCGAGCGCCCCGGCCGGCAACACCGAGCACACCCTCGACCGGGTCCGCCACGACGACTACCTGCTCGACCTCAGAAACTTGCCGCACGCAACGAAGTCCTGGCTCGAGGTGGCCCGGCCCACGCGTGACATCGGCACCGCGTACCCCTGGCCGGACAGCCAGGTCGCACTCGGCGACTCGTACGACCTGCTCATCCACCTCAACGAGGTCAGCGCGGCCCGTCTCCGCTGAACGACAAAGGGTGCCCGCCGGCGACGGCGGGCACCCTTCGTGGTCAGTCGGCCGAGCGGAGCATCGTCCGGATGCCGACCGTCAGACCGACGGCCGCGGTGACGAGGGCGGCGACCCAACCCCACAGCACCGTCGTCGAGAACACGTCGCCGGAGAACAGCGTCCGCTCCGCGTCGACCAGGTACGACAGCGGGTTGAACTTCGACGCGGCCCGCATCCAGCCCGGCCCCGTCTCCAGCGGGAGCAGCATCCCGGACAGGATCATCAGCGGGAACAGGAAGGTCTGCTGCACCATCCAGAACATCCAGTCCTGCTTGCGCACCGCGATCGCCAGCGCGTAGCTGAACGAGCCCAGCCCGATCCCGAAGACGGCCAGCAACGCCAGTCCCACGACGGCTCCGTCCAGGTGCAGGTCGAAGCCGAACGGCACCATCACCGCGATCACGATCACCGCCTGGCCGAACAGCGGCACCATCTCCTTCAGCGCGCGCCCGATCAGCAGCGACGACCGGGACAGCGGCGTCACCAGCATCCGCTCGTGCGCGCCGGTCTGGAACTCGAACAACAGGTTCGCGCCGGTCGCCGAAGTCCCGAACAAGGTCGTCATCACCAGGATCGCGGGGACGAACCACTGCCACACCCCGCCGTCGAGCGAGCCGCCCAGCGACCCGGACAACAGCGGACCGAACAGGGCCAGGAAGATCAGCGGCTGGACCATGCCGAACAACAGCGAGAACGGATCGCGGACGACCGGCTTGAGCTCGCGCACCATCACGATCCGGATGTCGCGGAGCAGGTTGCGGCGGACCGGCTCGGTGGTCCGCTGGGTCACGGCGGGGACTGTCAGGGTGGTCATGCTGCGGCCTTTCCGTTCGCGTCGGCCTCGCGCAGGCTGCGGCCGGTGAGGTTGAGGAAGACGTCGTCGAGGGTCGGGCGGTGCACCTGCGCCGCCGCCACCGGTACGCCGGACTGCTGGGCGGCGACGATCAACGCCGGCAACGCGGCCGGCCCGTCGGCCACCCGGAGCGTGAGCGTGTCGTGGTCCGCCGCGATATCCGTTGCACCGGGCAACTTCTCGGCCAGGACCCGGAGCCTCGGCTGGTCGGCGGGTGCGACGGTCAGCCGGAGCTTGTCACCGGCCAGCTTGGACTTCAGCGCGTCCGCGGTGTCGTCGGCGATCACCTCGCCGTGGTCCACCACGACCACCCGCTCGGCCATCGAGTCGGCCTCGTCCAGGTAGTGCGTGGTGAGCACGATCGTCATCTCGTACTCGGCCCGCATCCGCAGGATGTGGTCCCACAGGTTCGCCCGGTTCTGCGGGTCGAGGCCGGTCGACGGCTCGTCCAGGAAGAGCAGCCCGGGCGCGTGCACCAGACCCATCGCCACGTCGAGGCGGCGGCGCTGACCGCCGGACAGGTCGGACACCTTGCGCTGGGCGAGGTCGGTCAGTTCGAGGTTGTCCAGCAGATCGGCGGCCCGGCGCTTGGCGGCCCGCCGGTCGAGACCGTAGATGACGCCCTGGCCGGCCAGCTCGTCGCCGACCCGCTGGGCGTGCCCGGCCCCGTTGCCCTGGCCGACGTACCCGATCCGGCGGCGGACCTCGGCCGGGTCCGCGGTCACGTCGTACCCCGCGACCGTGGCGGTGCCGGCGGTCGGGGCGATCAGGGTGGTGAGCATCCGCAGGGTCGTGGTCTTGCCGGCGCCGTTCGGACCGAGCACGGCGACGAGTTCGCCGGGTTGCACGTCCAGGCTGATGCCGCGGACCGCGTGCACGGTCTCGGTACGGCTCACCACGAAGTCCTTGGTGAGCGCTCGGGTGCTGATCACGGGGATCTCTCCTTCTGCTGTCGGGCTGTCGGGTCCGACATTTCCAGCAGAACAGGACAGGTTCTGGCCTCTATCTCTGCCAATCTGGAGCCATGTCCGAAACCTCGGCTCGACTCCTGGCGCTGTTGTCCCTGCTGCAGGCCCGCCGCGACTGGCCGGGTGCCCTGCTCGCCGATCGGCTCGAAGTGAGCCCGCGAACGGTCCGCCGGGACGTGGACCGGCTCCGCGACCTCGGCTATCCGGTCCGCGCGACGAAGGGCCCGGACGGTGGGTACCGGCTGGACGCCGGGGCCGACCTGCCACCGCTGCTCTTCGACGACGACCAGGCGATCGCCGTCGCGGTCGCGCTGCAGACCGCGACCACCACGGTCACCGGGATCGAGGAGGGTGCGCTCCGGGCGCTCGCCACCGTGCGCCAGGTGATGCCGGCCCGGCTGCGGCAACGCGTCGACGCCCTCCAGGTCACCACGGTCGACCGGTACGCCGGGTCCCGCCGGGCCAAGGTGAACTCCGAGCACCTGATCGCGATCGGTACCGCGGTCCGGGCCCACGAGGTGCTGCGGTTCGACTACGCCTCACCCGGTGCCGACGCGGACGAGTGGCGGCCACCGCGCCGGGTCGAGCCGCACCACCTGGTCACCTGGGGCGGCCGGTGGTACCTGGTCGGCTGGGACCTGGAGCGGGACGACTGGCGGACCTTCCGGGTGGACCGGATGCTGCCGAAGACGCCGACCGGGCCGCGGTTCACCCCGCGCGAACTGCCCGCACCCGACGTCGCGACGTACATCTCGTCCCGGTTCGCCGGCCAGACCCAGTTCCCGTGCCGCGGTGAGGCGATCCTGCAGGCGAAGGCGTCCGACATCGTCCGCTGGGCCGGCCGCGAGGCGATCGTCGAGGAGCTCACCCCGACGAGTTGCCGGCTGATCCTGTCCGCCTGGTCCTGGACCGGCCTGGCCGCGACCTTCGGCATGTTCGAGTCCGACCTGGAGTTCGTCGGCCCACCCGAGCTGCTCGAAGCCGCGCACCACCTGGCCGCCCGCTACACCGCGGCGGCCTCCTGACGGTCAGTACAGGATCGGGTTGAGCGGCGACGAGACGGTGTCACCGGGTTGGTTGCCGGGGAGCCAGGCGGCGAGGTCGGCCTTCTGCTCGCTGTTGACCGGCTCGGAGACGACCATGTCGGCGTCGACGTAGATGACCGTCATCACCCGGCGCGGGGTCCCGGTCCGGTTCTCGTGGGCGTGGTGGAAGGTCCAGCCGAGGTGGTAGCTGACCTCGCCGAGCTCGTACGGGCCGACGTGCTCGGGGAAGTCCTGGTCGGCGAGCGCCTGCTGCAGGACCGCCTCGGACTCGTCGCTGATCGGCAGGTCGCGGCCGTGCTCGAAGGTATGGCTGCCGGCCGCGAACGCGAGCGGGCCCATCTCCATCGGTGTCTCCTGCAGGGGGATCCACACCGTCACGCAGCGGTCGGTCGAGAACGGCCAGTAGTACTGGTCCGCGTGCCACGGCGTGACCCCGCCGCCGGACTCCTTGTACAGCGCCTGGTCGTGGTACAGCCGGACCGAGCGGACGCCGAGCAACTGCGCCGCGATCCGCGCCAGCCGCGGTGACGACACGAACTCCAGTACCCGCTCGCTGTCCTGCCACAGGTTCGTCACCTGCAGGAACGCCTTGCCGTAGGTGTCCCGCTCGGCCATCGGCAGGTGCTGGGTGTTCAGCTCGATCACCTTGCCGGTGATCTCCGGTTCGTACGCCGCCACGGTCGCCGGGCTGAGCACGTTCTTCAGCTTGACGAACCCGTGCTCCGTGAAGTGCGCGATCGCCGCGCCGTCGAGGGCGTAGTCGGTCTCGAGGTCACTGCCGGCCAGAGTCATCACACCAGGGTCCCGGTGATGTCCAGCGCTGTAAAGATCAGTGAGCGATCAACTTTCAGCGATCCGAGAACCGCTCCAGCGCGGCCCGCACCAGCTCGCCCGTGGAGGCTCCGCCGAGACCGTGACCCTCCTGTTCGACCAGGTGGAGCTCGGCTTCCGGCCAGGCCCGCGCCATCCGCCAGGCCGTCTCGACCGGGCTGCTGACGTCGAGCCGGCCGTGGACCAGCACGCCCGGGATCCCTGCCAGCTTGCCCGCGTCCCGGACCAGTTGCCCCTCTTCCAACCAGGCCGCGTGCCCCCAGTAGTGGGTGACCAGCCGCGCGAATCGCAGCCGGAACACGGGGTCGTCGTACCGCGGGTCCGGCTTGTGCCCGCCGTAAGTGGAGACGTGCACGTCCTCCCACGTACACCAGTCCCGCGCCGCCTTCTCGCGGATCGCGGGATCCGGGTCGTGCAGGAGCTTGCTGTACGCAAGGGCCAGGTTCCCGTCCCGCTCCGACTCCGGTACGCCGTCCCGGAATCGCTCCCACTCCTCCGGGAACACGCGGCCCATCTCCCGCGTCACCCACTCGACCTCGCGCCGCGTCGTGTTGGTGATGCTGAACAGGACGATCTCGGACACCGAACCCGGATGCCGTTCTGCGTACGCGAGACCGAGCGTCGCACCCCACGATCCACCGAGCAGCAGCCACTTCTCGATGCCGAGGTGGATCCGCAGCTTCTCCAGGTCCGCGATCAGGTGGGCCGTGGTGTTCGTCCTGAGATCCGCGTCCGGCTCGGCGGCGTCCGGCAGGCTTCGCCCACAGCCGCGCTGGTCGAGCAGGACCACTCGGTACTTGGTCAGGTCGAAGTACCGCACCCAGAACGGGCCCGCGCCGGACCCGGGTCCGCCGTGCACGACGACCGCCGGTTTCCCGTTCGGATTGCCGCAGGTCTCCCAGTGGACGAGCTGCCCGTCGCCGACGTCGAGGTGCCCGCGGTCGTACGGCTCGGTCTCCTGGCCCATGCGATGCCTCCAGCAACGAGGTAAATGTAACAGCGCTGTTAGAGTGTACGCATGGACGACGCGATCGGCACCCGGTTACGGCACGTGCTGGAGCTGCTCGACGGTGACGTGGCCAAGGTGTACGTCGACCTCGGGCTGCCCGGGTACCGGCCGCGGTTCTCGCCGATCGTCCGGGCCCTCGTTGCCGGTGGCCCGTTGTCGGTCCGTGAGCTGGCGACCGCGGTCGGGGTCACGCACTCGGCCGCGAGCCAGACCGTCGCCCAGCTGACGAAGGCGGGCCTGGTCACGCAGCAGCCCGGTGAGCGGGATGCCCGTCAACGCGTCGTGCACCTCACCGGCAAGGCGCGCGAACTCCTGCCGGTGATCGAGGCCGAGTGGAAGGCGACCAGCGCGGCGATGGCCGGACTGGACGCGGAGTTGTCGGCGCCGCTCGGGAAGGTGCTGGCCGAGATCGTCGAGGCAGTCGGCCGCCGACCGTTCCGCGAGCGGATCGCCGACCAGGCCGGTGAATCGCTCGGACTGCCGCCGAGCTGAGGCTGCCGTTAGCCCCAGCCTGAGTGAGGCCTGCGGGATCCGTCAGGCCGCGTCGTGGAAGACGAGGCCGAGCGTGTGCCGGATCCCCGACCGTACGGTGCTCACGCCGTGCCGGACCGGCGCCGCCGACCAGCCGCGCGCCGATTCCACCGGCCGGTCCCGCGTGGTGAAGATCAGCCCGTGTCCCTGCGGCAACGACGTCACGGTGCCCCGCGACTGGGCCCGCGGCCGCTGCTCGACCAGCAGGAACTCGCCGCCCTCGTGGTCCACGCCCGGCCGGTCCAACCCGATCACCACCTGCAGCGGGAACACCAGGTCGCCGTACAAGTCACGGTGCAACGCGTTCCAGTCGCCGCCGCGGTACCGGAGCAGGATCGGGGTCGGCCGCGTCTGCCCGGCCTGATGACACATCTCCAGCCACTCGGCCAGCGTGTCCGGCCACGGTGCCGGCTGCCCGAGTCGCTCGGCCCAGTCGCGGGCGACCGGCAGCAGGTGCGGGTAGAACCACTCCCGCAGCTTGCCGACCACCTCGGGCAGTGGATGGGCGAAGTACCGGTACTGTCCCGAGCCGAAGCGGTGCCGCTGCATGTCGACCGTGCTCCGGAACCGGTCCACCTGGTCGTACAGGCCGGAGATCTCCTGGCATTGTTCAGCGGTCAGGACGCGAGGGGTGAGCGCGCATCCGACCGCGTCGAGCTCTGCCGTCAACGCGTTCCAGTCGAAGGTCATACCGGTGGAACGGTCCGGCGGCTCAGAGTGTGAGGACGCCGGTGTACGTCAGCGCGAAGGTGCCGCACGGGATCAGGAAGAGGCCGGCGAGAACGATCACCGGGCCGAACGTCATCCGCGGCGTGATCAGCCGGTGGTACGCCAGCACGAGGACGGGCACCATCACGACCTCCAGTACCAGCATGCCCCGCGGGATCACGTGGTCGAGCGCCGCGAGCAGGACCGACAACCCGGCCGCCGCGATCCAGGCCGCGAACCCGAGCCGGTACGTCGCCCGCTCACCGAGCCGGACCGCGATCGTCCGGTACCCCGCGGCGCGATCCGCGGTCACGTCGGCGAGCGTGGTCGGCAGGTAGAGCGCGGCCGCGGCCAGGGTGCCCTGCAACGCCATCACCCACGGGAAGTCGCTGAGATCCGGAGTCACCGCGGCCCAGCCCGCCAACGGCCCGAACGCACCGAGCGCCAGCGAGTTCACCGCGACGTCGAACCCGGCCCGCGTCTTCAGCCGGACCGGCGGCACGCTGTACGCCCAGCCGAGCACCAACGCGAGGACGACGCCGAGCGTGAACACCCAGCCGACCAGCAGGCCCACCACGATCGCCGTGGCGCCCGCGGCGACGGACAGCTGCTTGGCCGCGGTCAGCGTCACCCGCCCGTCGAGCAACGGCGACTTCGACTTCCGCGGATTGAGCAGGTCGCCGGGCAGGTCGTACGCGTCGTTGATCGCGAGCACGGCGAGCCAGAGCAGAGGACCCATCACGACGGCACCGAGCAGGAGCCGCGGCCAGAGGTCCGCCGGGGGCACCAGGCTGCGCGTCGCCAGCAGGATGCCCACCGAGTACGGGACGACCGAGACGATCCAGAACGCCGGCCGCCCTACCGCGAGCACGTCCCTCAGCTTGGGACGAGCCCGAACCGCCACCAGTGTGGTCACGGCTCCACACTCCTCCTCGGCGGCGGGCCGGGCTTCACTCCAGCGGGTGAATCAGCTCACCCCGCAGGCGGAATGTGAGCAACGGAACCCCGCTCCAGCGCGACCCAGACCGACCCGTCCGCGGCGAGCGCGAGCCCGTGCGGTTCGGACCCGTCGCCCAGGGCAACGGTGCGGACGACCGTGCCGGTCGCGTCCAGGCGGACCAGTTCGCCCGATCCCCACAACGTCACCCAGCAACCGCCGTCCGGTGTCGCCGCGACCGCGTGCGGCTTGGACGCCCGGTCCGGCAACGGGAACTCCTCGATCTTGCCGTCCCGGTCGATCCGCCCGACCTGCCCGGCGAGGATCTCCACGAACCAGACAGCGTCCGGACCGGCGCTGATCCCGACCGGACCAGCGGCCTCGGTCGGCAAGGGGTACGTCGTCGCCACGCCGTCGGTGGTCAACCGGCCGATCGCGTTCGCGGCGTTGAGGGTGAACCACAGCTCCTCGCCGTCGCTGGTGATCATCGCCGGGAATCCGCCCGTCGTCCCGATCTCGTACTGCGTGACCGCGCCGGCCGCATCCACCTTGCCGATCAGGTCCGCGTCCATCACGGTGAACCAGACCCCGCCCGGTCCCGCTGAAACGCCGTACGGCGAGCCGCCTTCGACCGCGATCGTGGTGACCTCGTCGCCGGCGATCCGGCCGAGCTTGTTGTCGCCGCTGCGGGTGAACCAGATCGCGTCGTCCGGTCCGACGGCGAGCACACTCGGCCGGCACTCGGGCGCGCCCAGGTCGAAGCGGTGCGCGTCGCCGTCGACGAGGCGGGCGACGGCGCCGGCGTGGACCAGGGTCGTCCACACCTCGTCGCCGCGCACCACCACGCCGTACGGTCCCTCTCCGGCCGTGGTGAGGGTGAACTCAGTGGCTGACAAGGGCTTCCTCCTTGATCTCGTGGATCTCGCCGCGCCAGCGGGAGACGAACCTGCGATCGTGACTGACCACGACGAGCGCGCCGTCGTACGTGTCCAGGGCGGCCTCGAGTTCCTCGACGAGGACCAGGGACAGGTGGTTCGTCGGCTCGTCGAGCAGCAACGCGTCGTACCTTGCCGTCAGCAACCTGGCGAGGGCGAGCCGGCGCCGTTGCCCGGTCGACAACTGGCCGATCCGGGTCGGCAACTGCTCCTGCCGGAACAAGCCGAGCCCGGCCGCCCCGGGATGCCTCGCGAGCGCCGATCGTAGGGTCTCGTCCGGCTTGGTCTCGGTCACTTCCTGGGGCAGGTACCCGACGGCGCCGCGGCGGTCGACGTACCCGGTGTCCGGTGCGAGGTCGCCCGCGAGGACGTCGAGCAGCGTGGACTTACCGATGCCGTTGGGTCCGGTGATCAGGATCCGGCTGCTCGCGTCGATCTCCAGGGACTGGGGGTGCAGCCTGTGCCCGACGGAGACCCCGACGGCGTCGAGGATCACGCCCGCCTGCCGGGTCCCGGTCCGGAGCGAGGCCCGGAACTCCAGCGGCTTCGCCGGGACGGGAGGCGGGTCGGCCTCCAACCGGCGGAGGCGCTCCTTGGCGTTGCGGATCTTGCTCCGCTCGGCCTCGTTCACCCGGCCGGTCGCCCGGTCGTACGCGACCTTGTTGTTGTCCTTCATGGGCTTCCCGTACGCGACCCGGTCCGCGGTGGTCCGGACCGTGGCCCGCATCGCGGTGACGTCGTCCTCCCAGGTCTGCCGGGTCTGCGCGATCCGGGCCCGCTCGGCCGCCTTCTCGACCAGATAGCCCTCGTACCCGGTGCCGTACCGGGTGACGCGATGCGTGTCACCGTCCACCTCGAACAACGTGGACGCCGTGCGCTCCAGGAACGCGCGATCGTGCGATACCACGACCGTCGTCCCGCGCCGGGAGCGGAGGTGGTTCTCCAGCCAGGTGGACGCGGCGACGTCGAGGTGGTTGGTGGGTTCGTCGAGCAACAGCACCTCGGGCGAGGCGGCCAGCACCGCGGCCAGGTGCAGCCGGGCGAGTTCGCCGCCGGACAACTCGGCCAGCCGCCGGGTCGACGGGATCCGGTTCAGCCCGAGCCCGTACGTCGCCCGGGCGAGCCGCGCGTCCGCGTCGTACCCCTCGCGGGCCTCGAAGGCGTTCTGCAGGTCGCCGTACTCGTCGAGCACGCCGAGGTTGCCCTCGGCAAGGAGTAGTTCGAGCTCGCGCAACCGCCGTTCGAGCTGCCGGAGCTCGGCGAGCGCGTGATCGGCGACCGCGGCGACGTCGAGGTGCAGGGGCAACGGGTTGTCCTGGGCCAGGAACCCGATCCCCGCGCCGGCGACCGTGACGGTGCCGTCGTCGGGTGCTTCGACGCCGGCGAGCAACCGGAGCAACGTCGACTTGCCCGAACCGTTCTCACCGATCAGGCCGCTGATCCGGCCGGGCGGGAACGCGCAGTAGACGTCGTCGAGGACGAGGCGGTGGTCGTACGACTTGGTGACGTGGTGCAGGGAGAGCTGGGCAGACATGGGTGTACCTCCTGACACGCGGGGTCTGTTCGGACGGTGGCTGGTGGACCACCGGAACGGCGGCGGGTCAGAGGATCACTGAGCTTCTCCCTTAATGCGACGAATGTTGCGTTAAGATGATTGCATGACCACTGCGTCGAGGGCAACCCGGAATGCCACGAGTCGTCCTGGCGGCCGTAGTGCGCGGGTCCGTGACCAGGTGCTGGAGGCCGTGCAGGCGGAGCTCGCCGACACGGGGTACGACGGGCTGACGATCGACGGGGTCGCCGCCCGGTCGGGGGTGCACCGGACCACGATCTACCGGCGCTGGAAGACGGTCGCCGGGTTGCTCGTCGACCTGCTGGAGGCGGGCGTGGACGACACCTGGGCGCCGGCGGACACGGGTTCGCTGGAGGCAGATCTGGTGGCGCTGAACCGCGAGGTCCGGGAGGCGTTGTCGGGCGATTCGTCGGTCACCCTGGCCGTGATCGCGGCGTCGTTCCGTACTCCGGAGGCCGCCGAGGCGCTCACCCGGTTCTGGGACGACCGGTACGAGCGCAGCGCCGTCGTGGTCGAGCGGGCGATCACGCGAGGCGAGGTACCGGGCGATACCGCGGCCGCGCGGGTGGTGATGGCGGCGACGTCACCGCTGTACCACCAGCTGGTCCTCCGACGATCGCGGATGAGCCGGGCGGAGGCTGACCAGTACGCGAGAGATTCCGCCGCTGCCGCCATCGCGGGGTTGTTGCGGCACTAGTCTGCCTCTACACCGTTGAAGGAGGAGCAGTGTCTGGACGTCTGACGGACGAGGTCGTACTGGTCACCGGAGCAGCCCGCGGAATCGGCCGCGCGGTCGCCCTCAAGGCCGCCGAGGAGGGTGCCGCCGTGGCCCTGCTCGACGTCCTCGAAGACGAACTCGCCACCACGACCGCCGACCTGAAAGCCACCGGCGCCCGGGTCCACGCCGCCGTCGGCGACATCACCGACGAGTCCGCCGTCCGTACCGCCGTCGACGCGATCGTCGCCGACCTCGGCCCGGTCACCGTCCTGGTCAACAACGCCGGCAAGAACGCGTACGCCGACGCGACCAAGATGACCGTCGAGGAATGGGACAGCGTCTTCGACGTCGACCTGAAGGGCGCCTGGCTGATGGCCCGCCAGGTGTTGCCGTCGATGATCGCCGACCGGCACGGCGCGATCGTCAACATCGCCTCCATCCACTCCAGCCTGACCACCGCCGGCATGTTCCCGTACGCCGCGGCGAAGTCCGGCCTGGTCGGCATGACCCGCTCCCTGGCCCTCGACGTGGCACCCCACAACGTCCGCGTGAACGCGGTCAGCCCCGGCTACATCGGCACCGACCTGCTGGAAGAGTTCTTCGACACGATTCCGGGCGAACGCGAGAAGGCCCTGAGCGTCCATCCGCTGGGGCGCATCGGGACGCCGGAGAACGTGGCAGAGGTCGTGTGCTTCCTCGCCTCGGAGGCCGCGTCGTACGTAACGGGCGCCAACTGGTCCGTCGACGGCGGCCTGGGCGTCCGGTACGCGTAGAAACGCCCACCCCACCCCACCCCACCCCCACCCCACCCCAAGCCACCGGCTCCCGCGTCTTTGTGTGCGGCTCAGTCAGTTTCGGGCCGGAGAAGTAGCTGGACGGCGCACAAGGTCGAACGGCTGGCCCACCTTGTGCGCGACCCAGCCGGATTCCGACCCCGCAAATAACTGGGCCGTGCTCAAAGATGGCCTGCCGCGTCGGATCAGCGGCGCCTCGTGCTCAGCTGGGGTTGTAGGCGCAGGAGGCGGTCAGGTCGGCCGGTTCCTCGGTCGGCGTCGGTCTCAAAGTCGGTTGGACTGTTGGCTTGACCGCGGTGGGTGGGTTCAGCGCGGTCTTCACGATCGCTCTCATGCCTGCGTAGTTCGGGTTGCGGCCGTTGGGGAAGTTCTTCTTCTTGTCGAGATCGACGTTCTTGATCTTCGCCGACTTCACCTTCTGGCCCAGGGCGACGAAGTTCGCCAGCTGCTCCTGCGGTACGTCCGTGCGGATCAGCTGCTCACCCGCCGCCGCGATCTCCTGGTAGTTCGTTAGCACGTTCTGCGGAGTCGCTCGTTCGACGATGGCCTTGATCGTGCAGCGCTGGCGGGCTTGGCGGGCGAGGTCGGCGCCCGGTACGCGGTAGCGGCCTCGGGCGAACCAGAGGGCGTCGAAGCCTTGGAGTTTGCGGTTGGGGCCTGGTTGGAGGTACCGGCCGGGCGGGATGTTCTTGTCGTCGTCACCGCCGACCGGGACCGGGTAGTTGATGTTCACCGTGATGCCGCCGAGGGCGGCGACCATCTTCTCGAAGCCGGAGAGGTTGATCTGCAGGTAGTAGTGCAGCTTGAGCCCGAGAGCTTCGCCGACCGAGAGTTTGAGGACGTCGGCGCCGGGGTTGTCGGAGGGCTCCAGCAGGTTGCCGTAGTCGCGCGGGACGTTCTTGTACATCGCGTCCAGGTAGAACTCGGACTGCTCCTTGTCCGCCGGGACGGCCGGGTTCCAGAAGCCGGTGGGGAACTTGTCGTGCAGCGGGGTGCCCTTCGGGAACGGCATCCGCATGAAGTTGCGGGTGAGCGAGATCAGGGCCGTGTCGCCGGTCCGGGTGTCGATGCTGGCCACGATCACCGTGTCGGTCCTGGTCCCGGGGCGGCCCTCCGCGTCGTCGGCGCCGAGCAGGAGCAGGTTGAGGCGCGGGAGGTCGGCCCACGGGTCCTTGCGGTCGAGCTGCGGCTTGGTCCCGCTCTTCGAGTCGCCGTCCGCGAAAACCTTGGTGACCAGGTTGCGCTGGGCGACCAGGTTCTGTGTACCGACCGCCGAGCCGGCCGCGATCGCGAAACAGACCAGCCCGATCACCGCCGAGCCGAACAGCCGTGGCCCGATGCCGCTCGGGACCGGGCGGAGCAGCTTGTACGACGTGACGAGAACGGTGACCCAGGCGAGACCGAGCCCGATCAGGCCGAGGATCATCCCGAGCAGCACGTCCGGATCGAGGGCCCAGCTGATCAGGTCCTCGCGCCGGACGAGACCGACGTACGCCGCGCTGCCGAGCAGGCCCAGCCAGGTGACCAGGACGAGTGTGCCCAGTCGCCGGCGCCCCGCCACCAGGTACGCCGTACCGGGGAGCAGGGCGCCGGCGATCGCGAGACCCAACGCGCCGAGAGTCGTCCGGCGCCGCGTGGTCCCGTCGGTGCGGGGCCGGGCTCGTCGGGCTCTGCGCGCGGTCGGGGACATGACTCCCTCTGGGTCGAAGCGAGGCGGGCGGACGTCTCCCCTGTCGACGTCCACCGGGTTCGATTCCTTGACCGGGCAGAAAGTTCGGCAGAATGTCGCGGTGACCGAGATCGAGGTACGCCGCGCTGGACCGGACGACGCGCCGGCCCTGGTCCGGCTCCGCGGGCTGATGCTCGAGGCGATGGGCCAGGACCTCGGCGGACCGGACGCACCGTGGCGCGACGTGGCACTGCGGTACTTCACCGACCAGCTGAGCTCGCCCGCCTCCTTCGCGGCCTTCGTCGCCGACGACCCGGAAGCCGGCGTGGTCGCGAACGCGGCCGGCCACGTCACCGTCCACCCACCTGGTCCGAAGGACCCGACCACCCTGCGCGGCGCCCTGTACAACGTCAGCACCGAGCCGGCCTTCCGCCGCCGCGGCCTGGCCCGCGCCTGCGTCACCGCCCTGCTCGACTGGTACCGCGACGAGACCGGCGTCGGCCAGGTCGAACTCCACGCCACCGAAGAGGGCGCCGAGCTGTATCACTCCCTCGGCTTCGTCGACAGCCGGTACTCGACCCAACGCCTCCACGTCCCGCGCTGATCTCGGTCAGGACCACCAGCGGTTCGTGGTCCGGGTATCGCGGAGGGCGTTGGTCGCGCAGTGGACCTCGCCGCCGCCCAGGTGGGCCCAGAAGAAGTCCTCGACCCAGTGGACGCGCACGCCGGCCTTGGCGAGGGCGATCTCGGTGGCCGCGCGGAAGATGTCCTGGCCGTGGACCGTTGGGCCGTGCGGGTCCGGGGCGGCGAACTGGCGCTCGGTTAAGGAGACGCCGTTCACGACATCGGGGGTGAGTGCGCGGAGTCCGCCGAGCTGCTCCTGCTTCTCGAAGAACACCGGCAGCCGGACCAGGTCCGACGATCGGAGGCCGGTTGCCCGCAGCAAAATCCTGACCTGGTCGTCGATGTGCCGGGCCGCCTCCGCGTTGGCCGTGAGGCGCTTGCTGTCGGCAAGGATCTCGTCGACCGTCGGCTTGCGCGGCGCATTGGTGTCCGCGAACAGCCGCACGCTCCCGGCTCCCTTGCGATGCGCGTCCTCGAGCAACCGGACGGCGGATCGCGGGTCGGCCACCGCCAAGGTCCAGCCGCGCTCGTTGTCGGCGCGGACCACGTGGACCGTCTCGTCGACGTGCCCGACCAGGAGCCAGGACGTGTCGATCCGGACCGGCGGCTGGTATCCCTGCTCGCTGACCAGCTTGAGGAACCCGGGATCCGGCTTCCGCCCCGACGTCGGGTCCGCGCAGATCGCGGAAGATCAGCCGGCCCGCGGGTCGCGGCGTCGCCACCGGCTTTCCGTCGGGGCCTGGGAACTCCCACACGTTCCCCGAGCGGATCAGGACGCGCATGGTCTGGCTGCCTCCGAGAGCGGGCATGCTCGCGGTCGCCGGTTCGAACGTGTCCTGCACCCACATGTCCTTCCAGTCCAGCTCTGTGCCGCGCAGGTACTTCGTCCGGGCGCCCGCGGATCGCGTGGCCTGGCCCAACGTCCGCGCGAACGCCTCCCACTCACCCGGGACCCCGTCGGGATACGGCAACGAACCACCTGACCACCCGGGACCGTCGTTCGGCTGCCCGGCCAGTACCGTCTCCGCTCGCTGCAGGTCGTTCTGCAGCATCAACGGCGCGACCCGGAGCCGGACGACGTCGGTACTGGTCCGCCCGTGGTCCGCGACCGTCAACGTGACCGTGATCTGCCCGTCCCACTTCGCCGGATCGCGAACGACGTCCCGTCCTTCCAGCCCGAGCCGTGCTCCGCGCCGCAGTTCGTCGCTGCCCAACGTCGTCACCGGTTTCCCACCGGCGAACACGCGTGCCTTGTCGGCCGGGCTCACCGTGACCGACCCGGTCGCCCGGTCGCTGAGGTTGCGCTGGGCAACGATCTTCAGAGGTGCGAGATCAGCCAGGTCACGGCCCCCGTTGATCCGTTCGTCGGCAGCGTCGTTGCAGGCGGCGAGCTTGCGGTCGACCTCGGCCCCGATCGCGTCCAGGTCCGCCGGGGCGACCTCGCACCGCCGTTCGTCGTCGTCCAGGTTCGCGAGGAAGATCGCGCCGCGCTTGGCGTCCCAGCGGTCCTCGCCTGATGCGTCCGCAGATGTGAGCACCCCGTCCCGGTTCACGTCCGCGAGCAGATCCGCCTGCACTCCGGCCTGTACCCCACTGCTCCACGCGACCAGCGCCGGTGTGGACGAGGCGAGCAACGTGAGCACCCCCAGCCCCGCGGTCCACCGTCTCATCGTCGTCTCCTTTTTGATACGCCTGTGCTGTTTCGTCAAACTAACACGGTCGTACCAAATCCGGCAGGCGGAGCCGCGATCTCCACCCGTGGGCGGATTCGGATCGCCGAGAAGGGATACGGGGTGTGCAGGCAAGTAGCAGGTGAGGACGCGCTCAGCGGGAGTGCGGTGAGGAGCCTGACTGATGCGCAAGCTGAGGATTACTGCCGTGGTACTCGTGGCGGTGATCGCGACGGGGGCGCTGTACCAGCTCCCGGCCGGGCCGTTCGCCCACCGCGAGTTCCCCGAGCGCCCGATCGCGCAGGCGCCCGCACTGGCTGAGCCTCCGCAGGCCGTCCAGGGTGAAGCCACCGGCGAACCGACCGCGCGGACGTCGGCCTCCGTCCCGACCGAGCCGCGGATCGCCTACCCCGATCGCGGGCCTGGAACGTACGCCGTCCTTCCGGGTGATCCGGCGACACTCGGCCGGAGTGGACGAATGATGACGTACCAGTTCGTGGTGGAAGGCGGCATCACCGGACTCGACCGATCGGCCGTCGCCCGCTTCGTCCGGGAGACCTATGCCGCCCCGGACGGCTGGACCGCGGGTGGACGATGGCGGTTCCGGCAGGTGGGACCGGGTCAGGCGGCCGCATTCCAGCTGATGTTCGTCACGCCGGGCACGCGCGATCGGTTGTGCGGCGGGGGCTACGACCACTACACGAGCTGCCGCATCGGTAAGCGGGTGGTGCTCAACATCGCCCGCTGGGTCCAAGGCGTTCCCGGGTACGGGGCTCCGCTCGCGGTCTACCGGCAGTACATGGTGAGCCACGAGACCGGCCATCGCCTCGGCGAAGCCCACGAACTCTGCCCCGGCCCGGGCCGGCCGGCGCCGGTGATGCAGCAACAGACCCTCGGCCTGCACGGCTGCACCGCCAACGCCTGGCCGTACCGCTCCGGCCGGCGGTACGAAGGCCGCCTCGGCAAGTACGACGACTCCGTACCGACGAGCTGACCGCGGTCCCTACTGCTGGATCACGGACAGGACGTTGCCGGCCGGGTCCTTGAACCAGGCGATCGGCGGCCCCTCGCCCCGGTGGACCCCGGTGGCGTCCTGCTCGAGACCGTAGTTCTCGAAGGTGATGCCGCGAGCGGTCAGTTCACTGACGGCCGCGTCGATGTCGGACACCGGGAAGTTCAGGATGGTGAACTCGGCGGGGACGTGATCGGTCTTCGGGTAGACGAGCACCGGGATACCGCCGGCGATGTTCAGGCTGAGCATCCCGTGCTCCTCGGACACGTCCAGCCCGAGCTGGTCGGCGTAGAAGGTACGGGCTGCCGCGATGTCGTTCACGGAGAAGCCGCTGAAGGCTCTCGTCTTGGTGAACATGGTGATCTCCTCTGTCTCGCAGGTGTTGTCACCCGGGACGTCGGGACCGGCTCGCCCGCTTCGACAGTCAGTTGTGCAGGATCGCCTGCGGGACCACGTCGGTCACGGCCGCGCTGACGGCCGCGGTCTCCAGGCCGTCGGCGACGGTGTGCAGCAGGCGGACGAGCTGGGCGGCGTCGGCCGGGCCGAGGATGCCGGTGATGACGTCGAGCACGCGGACGGTGAGTCCGTCGAGCTGGGACAGCCGGGCCTGGCCGAGCGAGGTGACGGCCAGCGCCGGCTCGGTCCGGACCAGGCCGAGGCCGGCCAGCTCGGCGATCGCGAGCTCCGCCTCGCCGGGCGTGGTGCCGACCTGCTCGGCGACCCCGATCGCCGTGTCCCGGCCGTTGGAGATCGCGCTCAGCACCAGCGCGGCCGGCATCTTGATCCCGACCGCGTCCTGGAGGCCGAGGATGAGCGGGTGGGCGTGGCCGCGGACCCGCTCGACCGCGTCGAGGAGCCGGAGCGCGTCGCTGATGTCACCGATCAGGTGCTCGGTCTGGACCGTCGCGATCCCGGTCGGTGGCGTGATCCGCTCGGGGACGGCGAGGGCCCTGGTTCCAGCGTCTTCGATGGTCACGCGTCCAGCCTACGGAGTTCGCCTGGCGAATCGGCGTGTCGTTCCTGAGGAAACCCTGTGAATCGAGAAGGGAACAGGTGTTCGGACCGGCCGGCTGTAAAACCTCTGTTTCCAAAGAATTAATCGGCACGAAAACCGTGACCTCGCGTCCGGTTCTTCCGTTGCTTCTGACGTGACGGTGAACACACGGCGCATCGTCACCGCGCTCGCTCCGCGTCCTTGACGCCGACCCTTACCGCGAACTGCCAGGAGGACCAGTGACAACCGCCACCGCGACCCAGACGTCCGAGCGCCGACGCGTCCGAGTCTGGTTCGGTGAGCACGTGATCGCCGACTACAACGCCGAGCCGGCGTTGGCCGAGCGGTACGCACACGCCATGAGCCGCCGGTTCGCCGGGCTCCGGGTCACCAACGACCCGATGCCGGTGACCGACCGACTCCCCGACCCCCTGCCCGGCGAGCGCATGTGGGACGTAGCACCCCGCTGACCACCCGGTCGCCTCCATCGAGGCACCAGGCCAGTGCACAACTGGTCGGCGGCAGGCAGGCGCCGGCATTCTGCCCCCTGCCTGCCGCCAACTTCTCTCCCTGAATGCGCCTGATTTCTGTCCCCAGCGAAACTGAGAAATTCTCGGGTCTGCGGATTCCCTGGTGCCGCAGCGCCGTGAATGGAGCGTCCGCGCCGGTTCTGCCTTCCTCGGCCCCCGGTGCGGACGCTTTCCTTCGCCGGACCTTCCGGCTGATCTTCCGGTGATGTCGAGAGCGGCCGGACGCTTCCGACGTAGCGGGCGTGAGCCGAGCAGCGGCTCCTGACCCGGAGGTGGATCGCGATGACCCGACCCGTTCTGAACAGCATGTTGCTCGGCAGCACCGACCCGGACCGGCTCAAGACCTGGTACCGCGACGCGTTCCAGGCCAAGGTCGACGGGTACGGCAATCTCGACCTCGGCGGTTTCGGTCTGGTGATCGAGCACCGGGACGACGTCGCCGCGCGGGCCGTCGAGCCCGGCCGGTTCATCGTGAACTTCGCCGTCGACGACATCCACGCTGCCGCCGGCCACCTGCGGACCTTCGACGTCACCTGGCTGGTCGAACCGGAGGACCGCGGCATCGGCGTCTTCGCGACCCTGCTCGACCCGGACGGCAACTACGTCCAGCTGATCCAGATGAAACCGGAGTACTACGCCAACCGCTGACCGGGCCCGGTTGTCGGTCGGATCGGGGAGGCTGGAATCCAGAGCGCGGTCGAGGAGGTCCAAGGTGATCGAGGAGTTCCACATCGACGTGCCGCAGGCCGACCTGGACGACCTGCGGGACCGGCTCGTCCGGGCCCGGTTGCCGCGTGTCCTCCCCGAGACGGCCCAGCGGATCGGCGACCCCAGAGCCGGCGCCGACTGGGATCGCGGCGTCCCGGTCGGGTACCTCCAGCGCGTGGTCCGGTACTGGCTCGACCAGTACGACTGGCGCGTCTGGGAGGCCCGGCTGAACGCGTTCCCGCAGTACACGACCGTGATCGACCGTCAGCGGATCCATTTCGTGCACGCCCGGTCACCCGAGCCGGACGCGCTCCCACTCGTCCTCACCCACGGCTGGCCGGGGTCGGTCGCGGAGTTCCTCGACGTCCTCGGCCCGCTCACCGACCCACGGGCGTACGGCGCGGACCCGGCCGACGCCTTCCACGTCGTGGCCCCCTCGGTCCCCGGCCACGGGTACTCGGTCCCGCTCACCGAGTCCGGCTGGGACCACGTTCGCATCGCCCGCGCCTGGATCGAGCTGATGCGCCGTCTCGGGTATCCCCGGTACGGCGCCCAGGGCGGTGACACCGGATCCGTGGTGTCGCCGTTGGTCGGCCGGATCGTGCCGGACCGGGTCGTCGGCGTCCATCTCAACGGTGGGCTCGCGTTCCCGGACGCGCGACCGGGCGACCTGGACGACCTCGATCAGCGGGACCAGGCCAAGCTCGACTTCGCCCGGACCGTCCGCGCGACCGGCACGGGCTACGCCGAACTGCAGGCGACCAAGCCGCAGACGGTCTCGTACGCGCTGGCCGATTCGCCGATCGGCCAGCTCGCCTGGATCCTGGAGAAGTTCCACGACTGGACCGATCCGGCCCGCCCGCTCCCCGAGGACGCGGTACCGCTGGACCACCTGCTCACCGACGTGAGTCTGTACTGGTTCACGAACACGGCCGCCACCTCGGCCAACCTGTACTACGAGAACCGGCACGCGTCCGAGTTCCCGGGCCCGTCGACCGTGCCGACCGGGGTCGCCGTGTTCCCGACCGACCCGGCGATGCGTCACCTGCTCGAACGGGAGCACACGATCACGCACTGGGCCGAGTACGACCGAGGCGGCCATTTCGCGACCCTCGAAGCACCCGAGCTCCTGGTCGACGACGTCCGCGCGTTCTTCCGGCCGCTGCGATGAGGTGTCCTCACTGGGACCAGAAGGCGCGGATCGCGGCCTCCGGATAGACGGTCTCGCAGGGGATCCCGTTGCCGTCGGCATCCATACGGCCCGGCATCCCGAACGACCACCAGTACGCGACCGCCTCGCCGTACGGTGCGCCGCGGTCGAGGAGGTCACGGCAGAAGAGGCCCGCCGGGACGCCGCTCGCCGCGGTCGGTTCGCGGCCGTTCCAGTACGCGCCTACCTCGCTGCGCGGGTACACGGTCTCGCACGGAATACCGTTGCGGTCGGCATCCATTCGGTTGGACTGACCGTGCAGCCGCCAGTAGTTGACCGCGGCGGCGTAGCCGTACCCACCTACCTGCAGGTCCTTGCAGTACAGCCCGTCCGGCAACAACCGGACGTCCCCGGTCGCTTTGGGTTTGGCCTGCGCGGCCGGCGGCGTACTCCGCGGCGCCACGGTCACCGTCCGGACCGGGGCGATCGGCGCGGTCTTCGGGGCGGTCGTCATCCGATCGGCGTTGTGCGCCTGCTCCAGATTGAGGTTGATCAGCCAGGCCAGCAGCACGATGACGACACCCACCGCCATCCCGGAGACCAGGGCCACCGCGGCTCCGGCCGGCTGCCGAGGCCCCCGAACACGCTGCCGTCGTCGGTCCATGACGATTTCCCCCCACCTTCATTCAAACTCCGCCGTGGCGGCGTGTAAATGGGGTGCCGCGGCGGCGGCAACGGTTCACCGGGAGAACACCTCACGGCCATCGGGATTCGCGATGATCCCGGCGTTTCCGCCAGCCGAGAGGACGCACGATGGGACACTCCCACGACCACGGCCCTGAGCACGGCCACGGGCACGGCCACGGGCACGGACATGGTCACGGTCACGACCACGATCACCACCACCCGAACACCGAGCTGGACGCCGCGACGCTGGCCGCGCTGGACGAGTCGATCCCGGACACGGACCTCTCACCGGCCGAGGTGAGCCGTCGCTCGCTGCTGCGCTCGGCCGGCATCCTCGGTGGAACGGCCGCGCTCGCCGTCACCGGTACGCAGGTCGCCGCCGCGACCCCGACGGCGCCGAGCGGACCGGGGGCGGGCCGGCTGTTCCAGCAGGGCAAGCGGCCGAACGTCTGGCTGGCCGGCGACCACCACATTCACACCCAGCTCAGCTCCGACGGCATGTACCGGGTGATCGACCAGGCCCGGCACGCCGCGGCGTACGGGCTGGACTGGCTCGTCATCACCGACCACGGCGGCGCCACCCACGCCCGGATCGGCGTCGACCTGGTGAACCCGCAGATCAAGGCGGCCCGGGCCGAGCTGAAGGACACGCTGATCTTCCAGGGCCTGGAGTGGAACATCCCGGCCGCCGAGCACGGCACCGTCTTCGTCGCCCCGGGCAGCCGCGAGGTCGAGGTGCTGAAGCAGTTCGAGAACAGCTACGACGGCTCGGTCCGGAACGCCTCCGGGAACTCCCCGGCGAACGAGGCGCTGGCGGTGTCCGGGATCCAGTGGCTCGGCCGGCAGGTGGACCGGCGCCGCGTCCAGGACGCGCTGTTCCTCGCGAACCACCCGGCCCGCAACGGCATCGACAGCCCGCACGAGATCCGCAACTGGCGCGACGCGGACCCGCGGATCGCGGTCGGCTTCGAGGGCGCCCCCGGGCACCAGGCAGCCGGGCTGCCGGCCCCGATCGGCGGCGCGTCGGCCCGGGGGTACTACGGCAACGCGCCGGGCGCGAACTCGTTCCCGGGGTACCCGGCCGAGTCCTACCGGACCTGGGGCGGGTTCGACTGGATGACCTCGACGGTCGGTGGTCTGTGGGACAGCCTGCTCGCCGAGGGCAAACCGTGGTGGATCAGCGCGAACTCCGACTCGCACGTGAACTGGAACGAGACCTCGCGGCGCCCGGACGGATCCAGTCAGCAGCAGTTCGACCGTGACGGCCGGTACATGGACCCCGTCCACGGCAACGCGATCAACCGGACCGCGGGCGACTTCTGGCCCGGGTACTACAGCCGCACCCACGTCGGTGCCGACCGGCGGGACTACGGCGCCCTGATGGCGGGGCTGCGGGCCGGCCGGATGTGGGTCGACCACGGCATGCTGGCCGGCGGCGTCGAGGTCGAGGTCCGCGAGTCCGGCCACCGGTACGGCGAGTCGCTCGGCGGCGCGCTCGTGGTCCGTCGCGGCCGTCCGGTCGAGTTGGTCGTCCGGATCACCGCGCAGACGATGCCGAACTGGGCGAACTTCGTCCCCGCGCTGAACCGGGTCGACGCGATCCGCGGCGCGGTCAAGGGCGCCGTGGCCGATCGGGACACGTTCACCGCGCCCGACACCAAGGTGATCCGGCAGTGGGACACGTCGGGCCGGCGCGGCACGTACGAGCTGGTGCTGCCGCTCGGTGCCGCGGAGGAGCCGTTCTACGTCCGCGTCCGTGGGACCGACGGCAACCGCAGCCAGCCCGGGTACCTCGGCGCCGCGGTGGACCCGGCCGGTCCGCAGCTGGACGTGGTCGGTGACGCGGACCCGTGGGTCGACCTGTGGTTCTACACGAACCCGATCTGGGTGCTGCCGAAGAAGTGATCGTCGCGATCGACGCGGACAGCCGCGACGCCGTCGAGGCCGAGCACCTCCTGCACGAGCTGCTCGGCCCGGTGCGTACGCCGGTCGTCGCCGGGACCCACGTGGTCCGCGGCGGCGACCGGCCGCACCTGGCCGTCTCGGTCAGCAGTACGGCGGACCTGAGCGAGCTCGTCCGGACCTGGTGCGAAGGGCGCGCGGCCGGATTCGCGATCACCCGGCCGGGTGCGTCCGGGCCGGAACTGGCTGGTCCGAGCACCCTGGTCCGCGGCGCGTACGTGGCCGCGATCGAGTGCGCCCTCGGTACCGCGGGCCGGCTGGTCCGCTGGCCCGGTCAGGACAACGCCCACGGCATCCTCACCGTGGCGGACCTCCGCGCCGACTGCGGAATCGACGAAGTGGAAGCTCTCGGCGGACTCTCGATCGACGACAGCACCCGCGTCGACACCCGCGACTACCTCCGGCCGATCCGCCGGACCGGCCGCACCGTCCTCCAGGTCCAGCCGGCAGCCGAAGGCCTCCTCATCCCCTTCGAGGCCGAGCACCAGCAGAAGTGCTGCACCGACCACTGACCACTCAGTGGCGGACGTCCCAGGCGTCGGAGTTGCGGAGGACTTCGGGGAGGTCGCCGATGACGCCCAGGCGTTGGGTGCAGCGGGTGAGGGCTACGTAGAGGTCGCGGAGACCTCGGGGTGACTCGAGCAGGATGCCCTCGGGGTCGACCACCAGGACAGAGTCGAACTCCAGCCCCTTCGCGCCCGCCACCGTCAGGACCGTGACGTCGCGCAGGTCGCCGACCGCCTCCTGGACCAGCTCGAGCCGGGTCCGTGACGTGATCACGCCGACCTGCCCGTGCTGCTGCTCCTCGGCGGCGACCTTGCTCACGTACGCCGCCTGGTCGGCCGGAACCACGTCCACGTGCCACGGCTTCACCCCCGTGGACCGGACCGACTCGGGCGCCTTCGCCGTCGGGTCGACCTGGGCCAGGACGTGTCCGGCGAGCTCCATCACCTCGGCCGGGGTCCGGTAGTTCATCGTCAGCTCGGCCAGCCGCCAGCGGTCGCCGAAGGTCGACTCCAGCGCCTGCCGCCAGCTCGTCCCGCCGCCGGCCGCACCGGTCTGGGCGACGTCACCGACCAGCGTCATCGACCGCAGCGGGCAACGCCGCGCGATCGCACGCCACGCCATCGGCGACAACTCCTGCGCCTCGTCGACGATCACGTGCCCGTACGTCCAGCGCCGATCCGCGCCGGCCCGCTCGGCCAGGGTCCGGTCGTCGTCCGCCTCGTACCGCGCGGCCAGCGCCTCGGCGTCCAGGATGTCCTTCGCGGTCAGGATCTCCGACTCGTCCTCGTCGTCGAAGTCGGTCGAACCCGAGCCGCTCAACACGTCGAGCGACCCCTGCGCGTACGCGATCGCGCGCGCCCTCTCCGCCCGCAACCGGGCCGCCTCCCGCCCGTCGTCGCCGAGCAACTCGGCCGCCTCGTCGAGCAACGGCACGTCGGCCGGACTCCAGTCGTCGCCGTACCGGAGCAGGTGCTCGCGGTCCAGCGCGCTCAACTGCGGCGCGGCCAGGGCGAGCCGGTCCTCGTCCCCGTACAGGTCGACGAGCAGTTGCTGCGGGCTGAGGTTCGGCCAGAGTTGGTCGAGCAGCGCCTGGACGGCCGGCTCCGCGACCACCTCGTTGCGCAGTTCCTCCAGGTCGTAGTCGTCGAGCAGGTTCTCCCCGCCGAGCGGATCCGCGCCGATGATGTCCGCGTACTGCGCGGTCAGCGCGTCGATGATGTCGGTCAGGAAGTACGGGCGCGCCTGGTTGTGGGTGAGCCGGCGGGCCCGCGCCCGGTCCCGGGCGTCCGCGCAGACCGCCGGGTCCACGGTCAGTTCGGTGCCGTCGACGACGAGCTTCAGCGGCGTTCTCGGCACCCACTCCCGATCCGCGACCGCCTTGGCGATCACCTCGGCCAGGACGGCCCGGCCCTTCACCTCGGTCACCTCGGCCGGTTCGGGCCGGGTCGCCGTCAGCTCCGGGTACAGCTCGGCGATCGTGACCAGGCGGACGCCGTCCTCGCCCAGCGACGGCAGCACCTGGCCGATGAACCGCAAGAAGGTCGGGTTCGGCCCGACGACGAGGATGCCGCGCTTCTCCAACTGCTCGCGGTGGGTGTACAGCAGGTACGCCGCCCGGTGCAGCGCGATCGCGGTCTTCCCGGTGCCCGGACCGCCCTGGACGACCAGGACGCCGGGCAGGTCGGAGCGGATGATCCGGTCCTGGTCCGCCTGGATCGTCTGCACGATCGACTCCATCGTGCCGGTCCGCCGCGCTTCGAGCGCCTTGAGCAGGACCGCCTCACCCATCACCCCGGTCCCGAGCCGCGACTCGCCGTCCGCGGTCCGGTCCAGGTCGAGCTGCTCGTCCTGGACGTCGACCACCTTGCGGAGCCGGCTCTGGATGTGCCGCCGCCGGACGACGCCCTGGTTGTGGACGGCGGTGGCGATGTAGAACGGCCGCGCGGCCGGAGCCCGCCAGTCGACCAGCAACGGTTCGTACTCGCGGTCGTGCAGGCCGAGCCTGCCGATGTGCAGGACTTCGCCGTCGGCGCTGTCGAGGCGGCCGAAGCACAGCCCCTCCTCGGCCGCGTTCAGCCGCGCGAGCCGGGTGTTCAGGTCACGGACCCGGCCGTCGCGCTGGTGCAGCGCCTGGGCGTTCCGCGTCCCGGCCACCTGCTCGTCCTGCCGGCGTCGCTCGGCCAGCTCCCGCTCGTGGTCGAGCGCGGCGTAGAAAGTCGTCAGGTGAACCTGTTCGGCCTCGACCGGATTCAGCAATTCCAAACCCCTTGTGATAAACTATGCATCGCAGGTTCCCAGAGAGAAATTCCTTCGATTCTCTGGTTGTAGCCACAAATTCCTTAGCTTACCGCATTTCGCCCTTTGCACCTTCTGGCCGACGGGGCACCATCGGAGACCATGACGGTCCATCACATCGTCCCGCCGTACCTGCTCGATCACCTCGAGCGGACCGTGGACGACCCGAACCTGCGGGCGCGCTACCGCCAGTCGCTGGAACGCGACGCGGTCCTGCGGACCCGCCCCGCCGCCACCCCGCGCGGGGAAGCCGCACCAGGTACCTCCGACCAGGGTGCGACGCCGGCGCCCGGTCCGCAACGCACGGTCCATGACGCGGAGCGCGAGACCACCTTGCCGGGCCGGCTGGTCCGGTCCGAGGGCGACCCGGGCGTGGCCGATCTCGCGGTGAACGAGTCGTACGAAGGGCTTGGTGCGACCTGGGCCTTGTTCCAGGAGGTTTTCGGGCGCGATTCCGTCGACGGCGCCGGATTGCCGCTGGTGTCGACCGTGCACTACGGCCGTGGTTACGCGAACGCATTCTGGGACGGCGCACAGATGGTGTTCGGCGACGGGGACGGGGTGATCTTCCGGTCCTTCACCAGCTCCCTCGACATCACCGGTCACGAGATCAGCCACGGCGTCGTCCAGTTCACCGCCGGCCTCGCGTACCGCGGTCAGTCCGGCGCGCTGAACGAGAGCCTGGCGGACGTCTTCGGCTCGCTCGTCAAGCAGCGGCAGCTCGGCCAGACCAGCGCCAAGGCCGACTGGATCATCGGCGCCGGGATCTTCACCCCGGACGTGGCCGGCGTCGGCCTGCGCTCGCTGGCCCGCCCCGGCACGGCGTACGACGACCCGCGGCTCGGCAAGGACCCACAGCCGGCGCACATGTCCGGATACGTCGAGACCGAGGACGACAACGGCGGCGTCCACCTCAACTCGGGCATCCCGAACCACGCGTTCTACCTGGTCGCGACGACCCTCGGCGGCGCCGCGTACGACCTGCCCGGCCGGATCTGGTACCAGGCGCTGACCTCGGGCACGTTGCCGACGACGAGCACCTTCACCCAGTTCGCGGACGCGACGATCGCGGCCGCGAAGGCGCTGGCCGGCGACGAGTCGGCGGAGGTCGGCGCGGTCCAGGCGGCCTGGCGGCAGGTCGGCGTCCTCGGCCAGCACGAGGGGCCGGCCGACGAGGAGGAGTCCAACCTGATGCGGGCCGCGCAGACCACCCTCGACCACCACACGCCGCCCCCGCCGCCCGACGGGGACGACGCCCCCGAGGAAGGGGACGCCGCGGACCGCAGTACGGACTGAGTTGACCTCAAGTGTTGTTGAGGTAATACGGTCGCTCGATGTGACCGTTCATCCTCTCCGGCTGGCCCTGCTGGTCCGCAGTACCGAGCCCGGGCGCTTCGCGACCACCGTGGCCGACTGGTTCGGCGGGCGGGTGGAGCGTCGCGACGACTTCAAGCTCGACGTCGTCGACCTGGCGGTCACCCCGCATGCCGAGTTGCCCGGCCGGATCGCCGAGGCGGATGCCGTGATCGTGCTCACCCCCGAGTACAACCACGCGTACCCCGGCGAGCTGAAGAGCGCGATCGACGCGGTCCGCCGGCCCTGGTACGGCAAGCCGGTCGGGTTCATCGTGTACGGCGGCCGGTCCCGTGGACTGCGCGCGGCCGAACAGCTCCGCCTGGTCTTCGGCGAACTGCATGCCGTGACCCTGCGCGAGACGCTCAGCTTCCACCAGTTGCCGGACACGTTCACGGCGGCCGGTGAACCGACCGAGCCGGGGACGACCGAGGCCGCGGACCAGTTGCTCACCCACCTCGCCTGGTGGTCCCGCGCGCTCCGCGACGCCCGGGCCGCGGCGCCGTATCCCGCCTGAGCACGAAGCGGAGGAATAGGTCGCGCGGCCGGGCTGTTGGCAGTTGAACGTGACTGGTGAACCCATGCCCCTGTCCGTGCTCGACCTCTCGCCGGTGCCGTCGGGGACCCGGCCGTCGCAGGCGCTGCACGCGACGATCGAGCTGGCCCGGACCGCCGAGGCGGCCGGCTACCACCGGTACTGGCTCGCCGAGCACCACAACATCCCGAGCGTGGCCAGCTCGAGCCCCGAGGTGATGATCGGGGCGGTCGCGGCCGCCACCTCGGCGATCCGGGTCGGCTCCGGCGGCATCATGCTGCCGAACCACTCGCCGCTGAAGGTCGCCGAGACGTTCCGCGTCCTGGCCGGTCTGCACCCGGACCGGATCGACCTCGGCCTCGGCCGCGCGCCCGGTACCGACCGGCGGACCGCTCTCGCCCTCCGCCGCAGCCGCGAGGCCCTCAGCGCCGACGACTTCCCCGACGAGTACGCGGAGCTGCGCGCGTACGCGGAGGGGTTCCCGGCCGGGCACCCGTTCGCCCCGATCACCGCGCAACCCGACGACGTCCCGCTGCCGCCGGTGTGGATCCTCGGCTCCAGCGAGTACGGCGGGCAGGCGGCCGCCGCGCTCGGTACCGGGTTCGCCTACGCCGGGCACTTCGGCACCTTGGATCCGGCGCAGGTGATGCACGCCTACCGGGACAACTTCCGCCCTTCGTCCCACCAGGCCGAGCCGCACGCGATCCTCGCGCTGGCCGCGATCGTCGCCGAGACCGAGGAACGCGCCGCGCAGCTGGCCCGCGCGAACGCCCTGTCCATGCTCCGCCTCCGCTCGGGTCGTCCCGGCCCGCTGCCGTCGCCCGAGGAGGCCGCGGAGTACCCGTGGTCCGAAGGCGAGCTGGCCGCCGTCGAGGAGTGGACCGGCCTGGTCTCGGTCGGGACCCCGGACCGGGTCGCCGCCGATCTCGCCCGCCGGGCCGAGGCGGCCGCGGCCGACGAGCTGATCATCACCACGAACATCCACGACCCGGCCGAGCGCCGGCACTCGTTCGACCTGCTCGCGAAGGAGTGGGGCCTCAAGCCCCGCTGAGTACCGCCGCGCCCTCGCCGACCGCGGGGGCCGTTGCCGCGGCAGTGCGTCAGCTGCCGCGGAGATGCTCGAAGATCAGGCTGGTCTCGGCATGGCTGACCGCCGGATCCGCCGTCAGGTGATCGAGCACGAAATCCCGTAACGCGTCGGGCGACTCGGCCGCGACGTGCAGCAGATAGTCGTTCGCGCCGCTGACGTGGAAGAGCGCGAGTACGCCCGGCAGGCTCGGCGCCTGCGCGCGGAACCGCTCCGCCTCGTCGCGCGAGTGCACGCCCAGCCGGACCGCGATCATCGCCTGCAGCGGCCGGCCCAGCGCCGCCAGATCCACGTCCGCGTGGAACCCGCGAATCACGCCCCGGTCCCGCAGTGCCCGGACCCGGGCCAGACACGTGGACGGCGCGATCCCGGTCGCCTCCGCGAGCGCGTTGTTCGGCATCCGGCCGTCCGCCGTGAGCAGCCGGACCAGTTCCAGGTCGACGTCGTCGAGCGCACCCGGCAGCGCCCGAGGGGCCGGGCCGGGCGTCCGACGATCCTTCGGCATGACTCCACTGTAAGACCCGTCCACAGAATCCACAGCGTGTGGATGAGCCTGTGGACGAACTTTCTTCGGAACTCTTGTGGATAACTCGCAGAATATTCCACTCTGTCCACAGCCTCGAGCCGAAGGGAGAGCCCGATGACCCAGCTGGACACCCGCGCCGTGCACGCCGGCCGCGACGACCTCGCCGGCCTCGGCGTGCACGTTCCGCCGATCGACCTGAGCACCACCTACCCGCTCGCCGACGTGGCCAGCGGCGGCGCTGCGTACGACCGGTTGGCACAGGGAAACGCGCCGGAGCAGGCGGAATCCCGCGTCTACCAGCGGCTTTGGAACCCGACGGTGGCGCGGCTCGAGACCGCGCTGGCCGCATTGGAGGCCAGCGAGGGAGCCGTCGCGTTCAGTACCGGGATGGCCGCGTTGTCGGCCTGTCTGCTCGCGACCGTGGCCGCCGGGCGCCCGCACGTGGTCGCCGTCCGGCCGTTGTACGGCGGATCGGACCATCTGCTGTCCACAGGCATCCTGGGGACAACTTCGACTTTTACGGAGTTGTCCACAATCGGCGAGTCGATCTGTGCAGAAACCGGGTTGGTGCTGGTGGAGACCCCGGCCAACCCGACGGTTGACCTTGTGGACATCGCCGCCGTGGTCCGTCAGGCCGGCGACGTCCCGGTCTTGGTGGACAACACCTTCGCGACCCCGGTGCTGCAGCAGCCACGACTCCAGGGCGCGACCATGATGTTGCACTCGGCAACCAAGTACCTGGGTGGCCACGGCGACGTGATGGGTGGCCTGGTCGCGGGGACGACCGAATGGGTCGCGCGGTTGCGTCAGGTACGCGCGATCACGGGCGCTCTGCTGCACCCGCTGGCGGCGTACGAGTTGCACCGTGGCCTGCAGACGTTGCCGACGCGCGTCCGTGCGCAGCAGGCGGGTGCGGCAAAGGTCGCGGAGTGGCTGTGCTCGCATCCGGCTGTGGACAAGGTGCACTACCCGGGTCTGCCCGAGTGCGACCCGCTCGGTCTGGTCGGACGTCAGCAGCGCGGGCCTGGCGCGGTACTGGCCTTCACCACGCCCGACGCGGAGCGGGTACTGACCCGGTTGAAGCTGATCACGCACGCGGTCTCGCTGGGCGGTGTGGACACGCTGATCCAGCACCCGGCCGGGCTGACCCACCGCCTGGTCGCCGACGAGGTGAAGCCCAGCCGGGACCTGCTCCGCCTCAGCATCGGTCTGGAGGACCCGGACGACCTCGTCCGCGACCTCGCCCAGGCCCTCGGCTGACCTGGAACCTCAGGCGGCCGGCACCGGAGCGGGGCGGCTGAGGACCTCGTCGACGATGCCGTAGTCCTTGGCCTGCGGGGGCGTGAACCAGTGGTCCCGGTCGAAGTCGGTCCTGATCCGCTCCAGCGGCTGGCCGGTCCGCGCGCTGAGCAGCTCGGCCAGGTCCTTCTTCGCCAGCAGTGCCTGCTCGGCCTGGGTCTTGATGTCGCTGGCCGTGCCGCCCATCCCGCCGAGCGGCTGGTGCATCATGATCCGCGAGTGCGGGAGCGCGTACCGCTTGCCCGGCGTCCCGCAGGTCAGCAGCACCTGGCCCATCGACGCGACCAGGCCCATCGCGTACGTCGCGACGTCGTTGCTGATGAAGTTCATCGTGTCGTAGATCGCCAGCCCGGCCGACACCGAGCCGCCGGGCGAGTTGATGTAGAGCGAGATGTCCGCGTGCGGGTCCTCCGCGTTCAGCAGGATCAGCTGGGCGCACAGGGCGTTCGCGTTCTCGTCCTTGATCTCGTCGCCGAGGACGAGGATGCGCTGCCAGAGCAGGCGCTGGTAGATGTGGGTGTCGAGGGCATTCGGCTGGGTGGTCTCGCTCATGTCGTCCAGGGTGGTCCGCGACCGCGGCGTCCGCCCGGGAATCTGCCCGTGGCAGATCTGCCCACCGCAGACCCGGATCGAATGGCACACTCGGTACAGGACATCGGGAGCCGAGGAGGGCCGCACGTGTTGCTTCGCCAGGTGATCGGGAACGTCTTCCGCCGGCTGCGCCGGGAGCGGGGTATCACCCTGCGCGAGCTGGCCGAGCTGGCTCAGGTCTCGGTGCCGTACCTGTCCGAGATCGAGCGCGGCCGCAAGGAGCCGTCGTCGGAGATCCTCGCCGCGATCTGCCGCGCGCTCGACCTCGAGCTGACCGACCTGCTGGCGGAGGTGCAGTTCGACCTCACCACCGCGGTCCGCGCCACGCTCCCGGTACGCCTGCAGACCGCGTCGATCCGGGTGGCCGAGCCGGCCCCGCGGCGCGTCGCGTCGTCGCCGCAGTCGTACTCCACCTCGGCCCAGGCGTTCGCCCTCGTCGCCTAAGTGCTCTGGTACGGCAATCCGGCCGCGAGGTCGTGGCGGGCCACGGCCGCGCCCGCTGATGTCCTCGCCTTCCACCAGGGCCTGGCCGACTACCGGCCCACTCCGCTGCACGAGGTGCCTGCGCTGGCGGAGGAGTTGGGCGTCGGCCGCGTGCTGGTCAAGGACGAATCACGGCGACTCGGCCTGCCCGCGTTCAAGGCGCTCGGTGCATGGTGGGCGATCCACCGCGCTCTGCAGGACCATCCGGACACGCAGGTCCTGGTCACCGCCACCGACGGCAACCACGGTCGCGCCGTAGCCCGCCGTGCCGCGATGCTCGGACTGCGGTCCCACGTGTTCGTCCCCGACGTCGTCAGCGCCGCGTCGATCGAGGCGATCCGCGGTGAGGGCGCACAGCTCACGGTGCTCTCCGACTCGTACGACGCTGCCGTGGTGGCCGCCGCTACCTCGGCGACGGGGTCGCGGTTGCTGATCCAGGACTCCGCGTGGCCCGGGTACGAGCTGATCCCGCGGTACATCGTGGACGGGTACTCGACGTTGTTCCGCGAGATCGGCGAGGAGCCGGACCTGGTCGTCGTACCGATGGGGGTCGGCTCGGTCGCCCAAGCCACGGTCACCCACTACCGCAGTACCGCGTCCGCGTCCGTCCTCGGGGTGGAGCCTGCGCGTGCCGCGTGCATCACGACCAGCTTGCTCGCGGGTGAGGCCGTGACGGTCCCGACCAGTACGACCGTGATGGCCGGCCTCAACTGCGGTACGCCCTCCAGCCTCGCCTGGCCCGTACTCCGCTCCGGCCTGGACGCGGCCGTCACGGTCGAGGAGGCGGAGGCGATCCAGGCGGTGGCGGACCTTGCCGCGGTTAGCATCTCCTCTGGTCCGAGCGGAGCGGCGACCCTGGCCGGGTTGCGGGCGGCCCGTACGTCGCTGGACCTGGACCGGGACAGCACTGTCGTACTGATCAGCACGGAGGCCAACTAGTGGAGCTGCGAGTCCGATTCCCCGTCGACGACGTGATCCTGTCGACGTTGCACGGGGTCGCCTTCGGATCGCCGGTGACACTTCTGCCGTGGTCGGAGCGGCTGAATCGGCACGCCCTCACCTGGGTAGGGGCCTTCAGCAACGATGAGCTGATCGGTTTCGTCCAGGTCTGCTGGGACGGCGGCTCGCACGCGTTCGTGCTGGACACCGCCGTGCACCCGGACCACGGCCGCCAAGGGATCGGGCAGCAACTGGTCACAGCCGCCGCCGAGGAGGCTCGCGCGGCCGGTTGCGAGTGGCTGCACGTGGACTACGAACCCCACCTGGTCGATTTCTACGTCAAGGCGTGCGGATTCCGGCCGACCGACGCGGCGTTGCTCAGGCTCCGCGACTGATCCCGGTGAGCCGCTCGGTGGAGACACACGAGATCAGGCACCGCTCCTTGGCATCACCGAGCAGGTCCGCCGTCCACCGCGTGAACCCGCCGTCGCCCAACCCGGCATCACCGATCCCGAGGCCGATCGCCGTCCCCACGTAGTACTGCGATCCCTGTTGGCGTTGGGGATCCTCGTGCAACTCCACATTCAACGCCGGCCGGACCGTGTCGTCGATGCGCTCGCGGACCGCGTCGGCCGAGAACGTGGTGAAGGTGAACCGGGCGTCGTCACCGAGTACGTCGTGCCAGTAGTTGAGGTGGTCGAGCAACATCTCCGCCTCGACCCGTCCCGAGCCCGTGTCCCGCGCACTCGACACCAGCGCGAACAGCTGGAAGTGCGGGAACATCCCCGGCCCGTCCATGGCCTGCGCCCGGACGACTCGCTGACACGCGGCAAGATCCACGCGAGCCTGTCCCGCGCGTCGGCGGACCGCGGCCTCCAGGGTGAGCACGTTGGTCGGGTCGCTGGCGACCTCGGTGCCCCGCATCGTGCTGACCACCTTGTTCTGATTGACCGTGGCGACAGCCGAGCACGTACCGAGCGGTGTGACCGGGGACAGCTCGACTCCGGCGAAGCGCTCAGGGAGTAGTTCCCACAGTCGTGCCTGGGTCCGGACGAGGTCCCGCGGATCCGCGGTCGACGGCTGCACGAACCGGTCGCCCCGCCACCGATCGAGCACGCGGGACGGCGTCACCTTCTCGGCCCGTCGTCGGCTGACTTCCAGCAGAACGGTCTGCAGATCCGACGGACTCAGCCCGTCGACCAGCCCGTCCCGACACCCCGCCGGCAACTTCCCCCAGACCCGCTCACTCGCACCACTCATCCCCCAAGCCTGCCCGGTCCGGGTTTCTCGGCGCTCCCCAATTGATGCTCTGTACCTACTAGTATGCACATGGCGATCGGTCGACGGAGAGGGCGTGGCGTGTGTACGCGATGCAGTACGAGGTGACGTTGCCGGCGGACTACGACCTGGGGATCATCCGGCGGCGGGTGGAGACGAAGGCGAGTGCGACCGACGACTTCGACGGGCTGGGGCTGAAGGCGTACCTGGTGCAGGATCTGGTGAACGGCGCCGCGGTGAACCAGTACGCGCCGTTCTACCTGTGGAACGAGGCGGCGGCGATGGGGCGGTTCCTCTGGGGTGGTGGCTTCTTCAGCGGGATCTGCCAGTCCTTCGGTCGGCCGATCGTGCGGCATTGGACCGGTGTCGACGTGTTGCCGGGGCCGGATCGCGATCGGCTGGCCGTGGCGGCGACCAAGCACACCGAGCAGCTGGCGCCGGACGTGGATCCGGCCGGGCCGGTGGGTGAGGCGCTGGAGGTCTTGAGGGATCGGGTGCGGCTGGCCGGGGTTCACACTTCGGCGGTCGCGGTGGATCCGGCTCGGTGGGAGCTCGTGCACTTCACGTTGTGGAGTGGGGAGCCGGGGATCGTGCCGGGGACGCGGTACCAGGTGCTGCACTTGTCCACACCCGGGACAAAAGAGCTGTTGGCCGAGTGATTCCGCGGTTACCTTCTAGGCATGAGATTTCCCAGTCCACACCTTTGACGCCCTGACCGTTCATCCACCGTTCCGTCGAGCCTGCCAGCGCGCATCATCGCCTTCGAGGCGCTGCAGGACTTCATCCCGCTGTATCCGCTGTACCAGTTGCTGTTCACGGATCACGGGCTGTCGGCCACCGAGGTCTCGACGCTGTTCATCATCTGGTCGACGACGTCCTTCCTGCTCGAGGTGCCTTCGGGTGCCTGGGCGGACGTGTTCTCCCGTCGCAAACTGCTCATGCTCGGCCCGTTCCTGGTCGGCGTCGGGTACGCCGGCTGGATCATGCTGCCCTCGTACGCCGGGTTCGCGCTCGGCTTCGTCCTCTGGGGGACGGGCTCCGCGCTGATCTCGGGGACGTACGAGGCCTTCGTGTACGACGAGTTGGCTGCGCGAGGTGCGACCGCGAAGTACGCGGGGTTGCTGGGTCGTGCGCGGTCGTCCGCGTTGGTGCTGAACCTGGCGGCGACGTTGCTGGCGGCCCCGCTGTACCAGCTCGGTGGCTACCAGTTGGCCGGTGCGGTGAGTGTGGCCAGCTGTTTGCTGCAGGTGGTGATCGCGAGATCCCTGCCGGAGGCGGCCCGGGTGGCCACGGCCGACGAGACCGGCGATTCGTCCCAGCAAGGTGTGCTCAGGCGGTACCGGGCGATGCTGCGGGCCGGGTTGGGCGAAGTGGTGACCAGCCGGACCGTCCGGAAGGCAGTGGCCCTGGTCGCGTTGCTGGGTGGGTTCCTGTCGTTCGACGAGTACTTCCCGTTGCTGGCGAGGGAGTTCGGCGCATCGACGGCGGCGGTGCCGTTGCTGATCGCGGGGACCGTGGCGGCCCAGGCGATCGGCGGGGCGCTCGGTGGCCCGGCGTACCGGTGGCGTGGTGGGGTGTTCGGGATCGGGCTCGCGGTGACGGCCGGGTTGATCGCGTGGGGATCGCTGAGCGGGACGATGCTCGGGTTCCTGCCGATCGCGGTCGGCTACGGGGTGATGCAACTCGTCATCATCGTGGCCGACGCGCGGCTGCAGGACTCGATCACCGGGCCGGCGCGAGCGACGGTCACCTCGGTGTCCGGGTTCTTCGCCGAGGTGTTCGCGGTCGCGGTGTACGCCGGGTTCGCGCTCGGGTCGGTCTGGTTCAGCCTGCCCGTGTTGATGGTCGGCCTGACCGTGCCGGTGCTGCTCGCCGCGCTGATCACCTCGTCGGCCCTGCCGCCGCCGGCCGCCTCCGGTGACGAGCTAGCGGTCGAGGAGAGCGCTCAGTGACGAGGTCATCGCCTGGACGAACCGGTCCCGCTTGGCGTCGTCGGTGTGCTCGAGGGAGAGGAAGGGGTTGAGGTCTTCGAGTTCGACGAGCAGGAGTTCGCCCGAGGCGGTACGGGCCGCGTCGACGCGCTGGATGCCGTACTCGATCGCGTTCCAGTCGACGAACCGCTGCGCGAACGCGAGATCGTCCTCGGTGGGTTCGTACGGCGCGAGCTCCCAGCGATGGGCCGGGTCCGGGGTGTACAGCGCGTACTGGAAGGCGCGACCGACGAAGTAGAAGGAGACCTCGTAGCGCAGGTCGATCAACGGCTGGACGAGGGTCTGCCCGTCCAGCGAGAGGTGGGTGAAGTCGTCGCGGGTGACGGTGCGCAGTCCGATCGAGTCGGAGCCCAGCTTCGGCTTGACGATGTACTTGGTTGCTTCGGGCAATGAGCTCGGGTCGCTGTCGGTGGTCGGGATGACCGGCAGGTCCGAGCTGGTGAGGTCGATCAGGTACTGCTTGCCGACCATGTCGGCCCGGCCGGTCAGCTCGTTGAACACGCGCGTCCCCCGAGCGGTTGCCGCGGTCCGGAACTCGTCGTACTCGGTCTGGAAGTGCAGGACCGGGCCGCAGTTCCGGACCACGACCGCGTCGAACGCGTCGAGCAGGGCGACGGCGTCCAGCGGATGGCAGAGCGCCAGGTCGAAGTGGTCCCGGAGCCGGCGGGTCAGGAACGCGTCCTCGTCCCCGTACCGGCGGCCGCGGGCCGGGTACGTCAGGTCGGTGACGTAGAGGATCTTCGCGCGCATCGAGGACTCCGTGATCGGGAAGCAGCAGGCTATTCGGTGTCCGCCGAGGGCGTGCTCAGGGGCTCGGGTGGCCGCCTTCCGGTTCGAGCCGCGGCGTCAGGTCCAGGTGGTCTCGATGCCGTTGACGAAGACGGTGAGGGCCGACTCGAAGCCGGAGTCGAAGTCGTAGGCCAGACCGTCGTGGCCGAGTTCCTGGGTCACCCGGGCCAGGGTCGGGGCCTTCTCGGGCGGTAGCTTGCCGACCCGGTCGAGCAGGTCGGGTGCCAGCTCGAAGGTGGCGGCGCGGACCGTCGTCTCGCCGAGCAGGAAGCCGTGGACGAAGTCGATCAACGTGTTGACGGCCTCGAAGATCTGCCGCGGGGCGAGCCCGGCCCGGTCCAGGGCCCGGTAGAACGGCTCGACGGTGACCACCACCACGTCCGAGACGGTCGAGGTGTCGGACAGGATCTGCAGGGCGAGGTTCGGGTGCGACCGGAGCGCGTCGCGGTAGGTCCGGGCGGCGTCCTTCAGTTCGTCCTGCCAGGACACGTCGTCGCGGGCCGCGGTGGCCTCCAGGTCGGCGAACACGAGCTCGGCCAGCCCGGCGAACACGGCCGCCTTGTTCGGCAGGTGGTGGTAGATCGACATCGGGTTCACGCCGAGAGTGGCGGCGAGCCGGCGCATCGTCATCGCCTCGACGCCCTCGTCGTCCACGATCCGCAGGGCCGCCCGCAGAATCGCGTCCCGGCTGAGCCGCTCCTCCCCCGTCCGCGGCCGGCCGGACCGATGTGGCTTGCCAGCACTATTCATACGCCGTATGGTACAAAAATCATACAGCGTATGGCTACAACGGGAGGACGATCATGACCGAGCTGCCGCAGGTGGGCGAGAACCCGCGGGGTGAGGGCGCGCAGGAGGGGCGACCGGCGTTCGCCGGACAGCACGCACAGGTCGGCGTGGATCCGCTGGCCGGGCGGGTGCCGTGGGCAGGGGAGAAGCCGCTCGCGGGCAAGGTGGCGTTGGTGACCGGTGGGTCGCGGGCGGCGGGCCGGGGGACCGCGGTGCAGCTCGGGGCGGCCGGCGCGACGGTGTACGTGACCGGGCGGACGACGCGGGCGCAGCGGTCGGAGATGGACCGGCCCGAGACGATCGAGGAGACCGCCGAGCTGATCGACCGCGCCGGCGGGAAGGGGATCCCGGTCCAGGTCGACCACCTGGACCCCGACCAGGTCCGCGAGTTGGTGGCCCGGATCGATCGCGAGCAGGGCGCGCTGCACATCCTGGTGAACGACATCTTCGGGGCGACCACGATCGAGTGGGACGCGACGGTCTGGGAGTCGTCGCTGGACGTGGGACTGAAGATGTTCCGGCTCGCGGTCGAGACGCACGCGATCACCAGCCACTTCGCGCTGCCGCTGCTGCTCAAGGAGCCGGGCGGCCTGGTGATCGAGATGACCGACGGCACCGACGAGTACAACGCGACCAACTATCGGGTCTCGTTCTTCTACGACCTCGCCAAGGCGTCCGTGAACCGGATGGGCTTCTCGCTGTCGCACGAGCTCGGACCCCGCGGCGCGACGGCGCTGTCCCTGACTCCGGGGTGGCTCCGGTCCGAGGCGATGCTGGACGAGTTCGGCGTGAGCGAGGACAACTGGCGGGACGCCGTCGAGCGCATCCCGCACTTCGCGATCGCCGAGTCACCCGCGTTCGTCGGTCGCGCCGTGACCGCCCTCGCGACGGACCCGGACCGCGCGCGCTGGAACGGGCAGTCCTTGTCGAGTGGCCAGCTGGCCAAGGTCTACGACTTCACCGATCTCGACGGCAGCCAGCCGGACGCCTGGCGCTACCTGGTCGAGGTCCAGGACCCCGACAAGCCGGCCGACACCACCGGGTACCGGTGACCCACGCGGGTCGCTTTGTTCAAAGGCGGTGAGGTGGGCACGCGGTCGCGCGGGTCGTCGAGTGCCGTTGAGCGGTGATGGTGCCGTCCGGCTGGGCTGCGAGGGGGACATGGGGATGAGCGGCAGCCAGGGGGAGGCCGGTGGTCCGGGCGAGGGTGAGGAGAGTACGGCGTGAGGTGATGGCGACCGGGACATCTCGTTCATAGACGTACGGGAGCTCCGGCCGGCGGGCTTGGGCCGGGTGGACCAGGGTGTCGCCGGCCAGGATCGCCTGGTCTGTGAGGACCGCCTGGTGTCCGGGGGTGTGGCCCGGCGTCGGGAGGAGCTTCAGGCCGGCGACGGTGGTTTCGCCATCGACCGTACGGAGCTGGCCGGCTTCGGCGATCGGGGCGATCAGGTTGCGGTACGTCGTCCCGGGCCGGGCGTGGTCGGCTTCGGCCTGCTGGACGACGTAGGTCGCGCGGGGGAAGCGGGGCCGGTCGTCGGACGTGGTCCAGCCGGCGTGGTCGAGGTGGATGTGGGTGAGGATCACGGTGTCGATCTCCTCTGGTTCGACGCCCGCCGTCGTCAGGAGCTGCGGCAGCCGGCCCGGCGTACCGAGCCACTCGGCCGCCTCACCACCCGCCGGCCCGATCCCCGTGTCGACCAGGATCGCGTGGCCGTCGGTGGTGACCAGGTAGCTGTGGAAGTGCAGGAGCCAGCCGCCGTCGGGGGCGACGTTGCCGGGGAGGTTGGCCGCCGTCCAGGCCTGGTGCTCGGCGGACCAGCCGGGGAGCGCGTCCTCGATCGGCTCGGGGAAGACCGCCACCGCGTCGCAGAGCACCGTCACGTCCATCGGCCCATCGTCCGCCCTCGGGGGAGCAGCGGGGGCGTGGTCAGTGCAGCCGAGGCCGTGATCAGGCGAGCAGCATCCAGGTGGCGAGGGTGGTCATCAGGAGGGCGATGGCGCCGTCGAGGAACTGCCAGGCGCGCGGGCGGGCGAAGATCGGGCCGAGGCGACGGGCCAGGAAGCCGAGGGCGAAGAACCAGGCGAAGCTGGCGGAGACCGCGCCGAGACCGTAGAGCCAGCGGCCTTCCGTACCCCGCTGGTTGGCGAGCGAGCCGAGCAGGACGACCGTGTCGAGGTACACGTGCGGGTTGAGGTACGTGAAGCCCAGGCAGGTCAGGACGACGGTGCGGAGTGCGGCCGGGGCGTGATCGGCCGGGCTCATCGTGCCGAGGTTGAACGCGCGCTTCGCGGCGATGGCGGCGTACGCGAAGAGGAAGGCGGCGCCGCCGTACTTCGCCAGGTCCAGCGCGAGCTGGCTGCTGGTCAGGAGTGCGCCGAGACCCGCGATGCCGCCGCTGATCAGGAGTGCGTCGGAGAGAGCGCAGGTGAGGACCACGGGCAGGACGTACTCGCGGCGTAGGCCCTGGCGGAGGACGAAAGCGTTCTGTGCACCGATCGCGACGATCAGCGAGAGGGAGGTGGCGAAGCCGGCGAGCAGGGGCATGGGATCGACGGTAGGAATCCTGGGCTGCCGAATCCAGCTAAAGATTCTTCAGCCTGATTAGCAGATCTACACTCGTGGCATGCAGATCGACTCGGCGCAGCTGGAGACGTTCGCCGCGATCATCGACGAGGGCAGCTTCGACGCGGCCGCGCGGCGGTTGAGCGTGACGCCGTCCGCGGTGAGCCAGCGGATCAAGGCGCTCGAGAGCCGGCTCGGCCAGGTCCTGGTGCAACGCGGGAAGCCGACGCGGTGTACCGAGGCGGGCGAGGCGGTGCTGCGGTTGGCGCGGCAGGTGTCGCTGCTGGAGGTCGAGGCGATCGCGGCGGTCAAGGGCAAGGTGGAAGGTCTGCGGCTGCCCATCGCGGTGAACGCGGACTCGCTCAACGGCTGGTTCCTCCCCGCCCTGCTGGCCGTACCGCCGGAGCTGGTCACCGCGTTCGACCTGCGGCAGGAGGACCAGGACCACTCGGCCGAGCTGCTCCGCGACGGCACCGTACTCGCCGCCGTGACCGCGGATCCCCGGCCGGTCCAGGGTTGCAAGGTGCGGTCGCTCGGGCGGATGCGGTACCTGTCGATCGCGTCCCCCGAGTACGCCGAGCGCTGGCTGGCGGGGCGTCCGCTGGCCGAGGCGCTGGCGGTGGCGCCGATGATGGTGTTCAACCCGAAGGACCGGCTGCAGCACCGGCTGGTTCGCAAGGTCACCCGGCGTCGGCTCGATCCGCCGGTGCACTCGATCCCCGCGCCCGGCCCGTTCGTCCGGGCGATCCGGCTGGGGTTGGGCTGGGGGATGATCGAGGAGGAGTTCGTCGAGGCGGACCTGGCCGCCGGCCGGCTGGTCGAGGTTGCCAAGGGCAAGTACGTCGACGTCCCGCTCTACTGGCAGCACTGGAAGCTGGACTCGCCTGTGCTCGAAACCCTCACCGAGGCCGTTCTCCAAGCCGCCCGCGCCGGTCTCCACAGCCCCTGAACCCGTCCGGCTCCGCAGTGCGTCGGCGGACCGACGTGCGGGACTGGCTAGGCTCGGGGGTCTTGAGGGAGGAGGGTGGATGAAGAAGGTTGTGCTGATCGCGCTGGGGGTCCTGCTGAGCGTCGCCGGGGCGATCTGGACGTTGCAGGGGCTGGGCTATCTCGAGGGCAGCTCGATGACCGGTAGCAGCTTCTGGGCGATTGTCGGTCCGATCGTCGCGGCGATGGGTGTGTCCTTGCTCTACGTCACGATTCGCGGACCGAAGCAGCGGTAGTCGTTCAGAGCGGGCGGTGCATCACGTGGAGTCCGACGTACCCGTGGGCCGGGTGCTGGAAGGCCTCCGGGACGGTGCCGATGATCTGGAAACCGAGTTTCTGCCAGAGGTGGACCGCCGGTGCATTGGTTTCGACGACCGCGTTGAACTGGATCGAGCGGAAGCCCTCGCGTGTCGCCCAGGCGATCAGGTCCTCGCACAGGGCGCGGCCGATGCCCTGGCCACGGGCGGCGCCGGCGACCATGAAGCTGCCGCTGGCCACGTGGGAGCCGGGACCGGGCCGATTCGGGTACATATTGGCGCTGCCGAGAACGGTGCCGTTGGCATCTACCGCGACGGTGGTGCGGCTGAGCTTTGCGGTGGCGGGCATCATCCAGCCGGCCGCGGCCTGCTCGGAGGTCAGGGTCGGGTCATAGGCGTACGTCTCGCCGGCCGTGACGATCTCGTGGAAGAACGGCCAGATCTCCGCCCAGTCGTCGTCGCGTGCGTCCCGGATCTGCACAAGTTCTCCGTTTCTCGGTGATCGGCGGCGGGAATCGGCCGGAGTCCGGACCGTTGCCGCTGGTCGGTGCGAAAAGCATCACCTCCGGAGCGCGAGATGCCAACTGGATTGTGCTCCGCGGCCATAGAATCTGTGGGGATGACAAAAACGGTGGTCCATGGGATGCCGCGCTGGACTCTGGCCGTGCCCCCGCTCGCTCTCGTCGTCCTCGTGCTGTCGTGGGGACGCGACCTCGGCACCCTGCTGGTCCTCCTCGTCTGCGCCGGGCTCGGTTCGGCCGTCATTGCCGCGGTCCACCACGCCGAGGTGGTCGCGCACAAGGTCGGTGAGCCGTTCGGCACGCTGATCCTCGCGCTCGCGGTGACGGTGATCGAGGTCGCACTCATCGTGACGCTGATGGCGTCCGGCGGTGACAAGGCGGCGTCGCTCGCCCGGGACACCGTGTTCGCCGCGGTGATGATCACCTGTAACGGCATCGTCGGTCTTGCTCTCGTGGTCGGTTCGCTGCGGCACCGCACCCAGAACTTCCGGGTGCACGCCTCGACCAGCGCGCTCGCCGTGATGACGGCCCTGGTCACGCTCAGCCTGGTGGTCCCGACCTTCACCACGAGCACCCCGGGTCCGACCTTCAGCGGAGCGCAGCTCGCCTTCGCCGGCGTGGTCTCGCTGGTGATGTACGGCATGTTCGTCTTCGTCCAGACGATCCGGCACCGCGACTACTTCCTCCCGGTGACCGACGCCCCCGCCCACGCGACGAAGACCGCCACCACGGGAACCCCGTCGTCGGCCGCCTCGGGCACCGCTGCGCGAGCCACGTCGCCGGCTGCCTCGGGCACCGCTGCGACGACCACCGCGACCCCGGTGGAGACAGCTGATGCGGCTGTAGCCCCCGGGGTGAACGGTCAGCGCAGTGCCGACGGCCAGGTCGCCACCGGCGGGACCGGCGAGACCATCGACGAGAACGGGGACAGCGTCGACGAGGACGGGGAGACGCACGCGGCCGCGCCGAGCGGCAAGATCGCGCTGATCAGCCTGGCCCTCCTGTTCGTCTGCCTGATCGCGGTCGTCGGCCTCGCCAAGACGGTGTCGCCGCAGCTGGAGGCCGCGGTCGAGTCCGCCGGTGCGCCGCTCGGTGTCGTCGGTGTCATCATCGCGCTGCTCGTCCTGCTGCCCGAGACGGTGGCCGCCGTCCGGGCCGCGCTGCGGAACCGGCTGCAGACCAGCCTCAACCTGGCGCTCGGCTCCGCGCTCGCCAGCATCGGCCTCACCATTCCCGCCATCGCGGTCGCCTCGATCTGGCTCACCGGGCCGCTGGTGCTCGGGCTGGACGCCAAGGAGATGGTGCTGTTCTTCCTGACCGTGGTGATCAGCATGCTCACGCTGGCCACCGGGCGGGCGACCCTGTTGCAGGGGACCGTCCACCTGATGGTCTTCAGCGCGTTCATCTTCCTGGCCGTCAGCCCCTGACCTTCCCTGGCCCCCAGCCGGCCGCCTCAGGTGACGGGGTCGAGAGTGCTCAGGTAGTCGACCACCTCCTGCTGGTGGTTGTGCTCCGCCCAGTTGCGCGGCGTGCCGTTGTACATCGGATCGCGCCGCGCCGGATCGGCGCCTAGGGCAACCAGTTCCCGGACGGTGTCCAGGTGCCCGTGGAACGCCGCGTCGTGCAGCGGTGTCGTCAACGCCTGGACGTTGAGGTCGAACCCGAGCTGCTGAAGCAGGCGCAAAGCCGACGTACGTCCCTTCTGGGCCGCGCGGATCGGCAGATACGGGTTCCGCTGGACGGCGCGCCGGGCGAGATCGGGGTCCACCCCGTCGACGGACTCCCCGCGCATCACCGCGGCGAAGAGCTCGTGGACGTCGTCCAGCGGTGCCGCACCCTTCTCCAGCAAGAGGGCCGCGACCTCCTCATGACCGAGCACGGCGGCCAGTTCGTACGCGCGGTGGCCGCAGAAGATCGGGTGCTCCGTCCCGCGTCCCTCCGGATCCACGCCGGCCGCGAGGACGAGCTCGACCCGGTGGAGCAGGCCCTCCGACGAGGCGAAGACCAGTTCGTCCTCCACCAGCTGCCGCGGCGTCGGATGGGCCACGGTCAGCCGCTCGTGCCACGGTCCGCCGTCACCGTGTCCGAGACCGAACTCCAGCAAGAGCTCGAGATGCTCGTCGTCGTACGGCGGTGGGCAGCCGGGCCCGCAGTTGTACATGGTCTGGCTGTCGTTCGGATCGGCGCCCGCTTCGAGCAGCAACTGGGCCAGCTCACCCCGATTCGGATGCGGTGGCTGGTCGCCTTCGCCCCGACCGAACACCCCGGTCACCGCGGTGAACGGTGACGGCAAGCCCTGCCAGAGGTACCCCGCGTTGGGATCCGCGCCATGCTCCAGCAACAACTTCGCGACCTCCACCGCGGCGGTACGACCCACGTCGAGCCGGGAATAGGTGAGGTAGAGCAAGGGTTGCCACCGGTACGGACCACCTTCGCGCACCGCGAGACCAGGAGAGCGCTGCAGTTCGGCGCGGACAGCCTCCACCCGGCCGGCCACGACCAGCGTATAGATGTTGCTCAGAGCAACGTCAGGGTGATCGTCCAGCAACTTGCGGGCCGCATGCTGGCGCGCCGGGTCGTCCTGGCCGTAGTGCAACGTGGCCAGGCGGAGGAACTCGTCCGCGCGTTGGGCCGGGGTGTCGAGCGGGCCGCCGATCGTCTGCCGATGCGGTGAGCGGCTGTACCGGTCGACCAGCTCGAGGTGCCGGACAAGCCTTGGCCAGCTGGGGAATCCGTAGCTCCGGGCGATCACCAGCTGGGCGTCGGCCAGGGTGGCGACCGGGTGGAACTCCTCGGCCAGGGCCAGGGCGCCGGGATCGTCGGCACGGACCTGCTTGAGCAGCGTCTTCGCCTGCTGGCGCAAGTGGTCGAGGTTGGGATCGTCGGGCAGTTTTCGGGTCGGCATCGCGACCTCCTCTCCGGGTGCCTGCTGTCCGCATCGTCAGGCGAGAAAGGAGGTGGGCCTACTACCGCACAACTCGTGACCAGGTGGGCTGAGCCCTTCCCGCGGACCGGTGGCGCCCTGAGCGCCTGCTCCTGATGGTACTTCGCCGTCACCGGGGAAGATAGGCGCGCGGACCGCGGGAATCTCCGCCGACTTCGGAGCCTGTGGACAACCTGGCTCACTCGCCGACGAGACCGTCGATCCGCTCCCGCAGCAGGTCCGCGTGGCCGTTGTGCCGGGCGTACTCCTCGATCATGTGCAGGTAGAGCCAGCGCACCGAGTACTCGGCGTCGCCACGTCCCGGCCGGCGGAAGGTGTGGTCGAGGTCGTACCCGGCGACGATCTTGTCCGACGTCGCGACCATCGCGTCGTAGGCGGCCAGATCCCGCTCCGCCGCTGCGGCCTCGACCAGGTCGAAGTCGCCGTCGGGGTGCTCGTCGGTCCACAGCACCGGCTTGATCGGGCGTTCCGCCAGGCAGATCTCGAACCACTGCCGTTCCACCTCGGTGAGGTGCCGGACCAGGCCGAGCAGGCTCATCGGGGACGGGTCGACGGTCGGCCGGACCAGTTGCGCACTGGTCAGCCCGCTGATCTTCCAGCGGAGCGTGCCGCGGTGGAAGTCGAGGAAGCCCTGCAGCAGTTCGCGTTCCCCGGCGACCTGGGGCGGTTCGGCCCGGAACGCGGAGTCATCGGTCGTCGTCACATCCGCGAAACTACCCGCGATCGAGATCACGCTCCGGAAAGGTCGTCGCGTCACCTATAATCGTTCTCGACGGTCCGCTCCGTTCTGCCGCGGACCATGTGGCAGTCGACCCCCACGCGCCGCGGCCGCGATGCCGCGCCGGGCAGGACGACCCCCTCGACTTTCTTTGGAGTACCCATGGCGGCCAGCCGCCCCACGCCCACTTCCGAACACCAACCCAGCTCCCGCGCCTCCCGGCCGCGCCGTCGCCGGCGCCGTACCGGTGCCGCGGGCAACCAGACCCAGAACCAGAGCAAGACCCAGACTCAGGCGCCCTCCCGGCCCGAGGCGGAGTCGTACGAGCAGATCGCGGTGACGCCGGTCCCGGACGACCTGACGTTCGCCGACCTCGGCGTCCCCGCCGCCCTCGCCGGCGCGCTCGCCGCGACCGGGGTGACCAAGCCGTTCCCGATCCAGGCCGCGACGCTGCCGGACTCGCTGGCCGGCAAGGACGTGCTCGGCCGCGGCCGGACCGGATCCGGGAAGACGTACGCCTTCGTGCTGCCCGTCCTCGCCCGGCTGGCCGCGAGCCAGGCCAAGCGCCGGCCGAACCGGCCGCGGGCGCTGATCCTGGCGCCGACCCGCGAGCTGGCGACCCAGATCCAGGCCTCCATCACGCCGTTGACCGACGCGCTCGACCTGCGCACGATGACGATCTTCGGCGGTGTCGGCCACGGTCCGCAGATCACCGGGCTGCGCCGCGGCGTCGACATCGTGGTCGCCTGCCCGGGCCGCCTCGAGGACCACGTGAACGCCGGTCATGCCCAGCTCGACGCGGTGGAGATCACCGTGCTCGACGAGGCGGACCACATGGCCGACCTCGGCTTCCTGCCGGCGGTTCGCCGGCTGCTCGCGGCGACGCCGGAGAAGGCGCAGCGGCTGCTGTTCTCCGCGACGCTGGACGCCGGGGTGGACGTGCTGGTGCAGCGGTTCATGCACAACCCGGTGACGCACAGTGTGGACTCCGCGCAGTCGCCGGTGGCGAAGATGACGCACCACGTGCTGCACGTGAAGGCCGACACCCGGCTGCCCGTCCTGGTCGACCTGACCGCGGCGCCGGGGCGGACGCTGGTGTTCACCCGGACCAAGTACGGCGCGAAGGCGCTGACCAAGAAGCTGATCGCGCAAGGCGTCCCCGCGGTGGAGCTGCACGGCAACCTGTCCCAGGGCGCCCGCACACGGAACCTGGAGGCGTTCTCGGACGGCTCGGCGAACACGCTGGTCGCGACCGACATCGCGGCTCGCGGGATCCACGTGGACGACGTCACCCTGGTCATCCACGCCGACCCGCCGATCGAGCACAAGGCGTACCTGCACCGCTCCGGCCGGACCGCTCGGGCCGGTGCGGAGGGCACCGTGGTCACGCTGATGACGGACGACCAGGTCCGCGACGTCCGCGACCTCACCCGCAAGGCGGGGATCGCGCCGACCGTCACCAAGCTGATCCCGGGTGATCCGCTGCTCACCGAGCTCGCACCGGGCGAGCGGACCTTCGTGGAGCCGCCCGCCAAGACCCAGCCGGTACGCCGGGCCGCCGGGCGCACCGCGGAAGGTACGTCGGAGCGGGACCGCGCCACGGACGGTGAGTCGGCCCGCGGCTCGGCGGGGTCGCGCGGACGCCGTCGCCGGGGTCGCGCAGGCGGCAACCCGCGAGGCGCCAACTCGCGAGGCACCAACGCGCGAGCCGGCAACCCGCGGGGCGGCGCGTCCAAGTCGGCCGCGGCACCCAAGAGCTACACGACGACCACCCCGGGAGCCACCAGCCGCCCGGCAGGAGCAGCAGCCTTCTCCGCCGGCACCCGAGCCGGCAGCCGCCGCTCCCGCTGACAACATCCCGTAGAGACCACGCCCGCGCCGGGAAGGGCGGGCGTGGTCTCTTGTCGGGGGCCACTGCGCCTCCTCCTGGTGACGGACCCAGGCCGGTACGGTGCGGGAGTGAGCATCGTCGCGCAGATCTTCGTCGGCCTGGCCGGTGTGTTCCACCTCGCCGTCTTCGCGCTGGAGAGCGTGCTGTTCCGCAAGCCGAGCACCTACCGGCGGTTCCTGATCAGGACGCCGGAGGAGGCCGAGGTGGCGCGGCCGTGGGCGTTCAACCAGGGCTTCTACAACCTCTTCCTGGCGATCGGGGCGCTCGGCGGTCTGGTCGCGGGCGGCGACCGGGGTCACGCGATCGCGCTGTTCGCGTGTGCCTGTATGGCCGGGGCCGGTCTCGTCCTGGTTGCCTCGGACCGGCGGATGGTCCGGTCCGCCGCGTTGCAGGCCGTGCCGCCGATCCTCGCGCTGGTGTTCGCCGCCGTGCTCTGATTCAGGATCGCTCGACGTCGCCAGTTGACTTCAAGCGCACTTGAGGCCTGAAGGTTTCGACATGACCACCACCGCGACCGACGAACCGACCCGCGCTCCGGCCCGAACCCCCGGCGTGCTCGCGCCGGAGTACCGCGCCCTGACCGTCGGGATGGTCGCGCTGATCACCCTGGTCGCGTTCGAGTCGCTGGCGGTCACCACCGCGATGCCGACCGTGGCGCAGGCGCTCGACGGGTTGTCGCTGTATGCCCTCGCGTTCGGCGGGCCGCTGGCTTCCGGCGTCGTCGCGATGGTCGTCTCGGGCACCTGGTCCGACCTGAAAGGGCCGACCCGCCCGCTCTGGTACGGCACCGCGTGGTTCCTCGCCGGACTGCTGATCGCCGGGCTGGCTCCCACGATGGAGGTCCTGGTCGTCGGCCGCGTCATCCAGGGCTTCGGCGCGGGCCTGCTGACGGTCGCGTTGTACGTGGTCGTCGGCCACCTGTACCCGGCGGCGCTGCGACCGCGGATCTTCGCGGCGTTCGCGACCGGCTGGGTGGTGCCGTCGTTGGTCGGGCCCGCGATCGCCGGGTTGATCGTGGAGCACACCAACTGGCGCATCGTCTTCCTCGCCGTACCGGTGATGGCGATCCCGGCCGCGCTGATCATGCGGCCCGGTCTGGCTCGCGGTGACGTCCGGGCGACAACCAGTGGCAAGCTCTGGAACAGGCAGGCGTGGTGGGCGCTCGCGGCCGCCGTCGGCGTCGGGCTGCTCCACTACGGTGGCCAGCAGCGGGGCGTACTCCAGCTCGCGCTGATCGTCGTCGGTCTGGCCGCGGTCGCTTCGTTCGCGCCCAGGCTGCTGCCGAAGGGCACGTTCGCGATCGGGGCCGGGCTGCCCGCGGTGATCGCGTTGCGCGGCCTGGTCGCGGCAGCCGGGTTCGTGGCCGAGGTCTTCCTGCCGCTGATGCTGACCCGTGAACGCGGGCTGTCGCCGGCGTTCGCGGGGCTCGTGCTCACCGTGAGCGCGCTGAGCTGGACCGCAGCCTCCTGGTACCGCGGCCGGCCGAACCAGCCGTTCGAGCCGCACGTCTTCCTGCAGGCGGGCATGGTGTCGCTGCTGCTCGGCATCGTGATCGCGGCCGCGACCCTGAACGAGCACGTCCCGGTCGTGATCGGGATCCTCGGCTGGGGTTTGGCCGGGCTCGGGATGGGGACCGTGTTCCCGACCGTCTCGGTGCTGGTGCTGGAGTACTCGAGTCCGGAACAGCAGGGCGCGAACAGCTCGGCCTTGCAGCTGAGCGACTCGTTGCTGACGGCAACCGTACTGGCGGTCGGCGGCTCGCTGTTCGCCGCGCTCGAGCCGCACTCCGCGACGACGGCGTACCTGACCGCGTTCGGTCTGCCCGCGGCCCTCGCCCTGCTCGGTGTCGTCGCGGCCCGGCGGACGCGAGCCTGAGCCGGCCTACTCCTTGGACCCGCTGACCGCGATGCTCGCGCCGAGGCCGATGATCATCAGCCCGCCGGTCCCACCGACCAGTTCGAGCCGCCGTGGCGATCGGGCGAACCACTCCCGCGCCGTCCCGGCGACCAGGGCCCACAGGCTGTCGGTGCACAGGGCGATGAGCAGGAACACCAGGCCGAGGACCAGGATCTGCGCCGTCGCCGGTCCCGCCTTCGCGTCGACGAACTGCGGCAACACCACGGCGAAGAACACGGCCGTCTTCGCGTTCGTGACGCCGACCAGGAACCCTTGCCGCAGAACGCGCCGCGTGCTGCCCGGCTTCACCCCGGTCGCGAGCGCCTCGGCCAGCGACTTGCGGGTGCGGAACGCGTGCACGCCGAGATACACGAGGTACGCCGCGCCGGCCAGCTTCACCACGGTCAGGGCGACGGCGCTGGCCGCGATCAGGGCGCCGAGGCCGAAGGCGACGGCGAGCAGCATCACGGTGGCGCCGAGCGTGTTGCCGACCATCGTGAGCAACGCTTCCCGGCGGCCGACGGCGAGCGCGCGACCGACGATGAACAGCACGCTCGGTCCGGGGACGACGATGATCACCAAGGCGGTGACGGCGAACGCGACCAGGTGATGGGCAGACGGCATCTGCTCAGCGTAGGTGGGTCCGCGACCCGGTGGGAAACATCACCCGGCTCGTCTCGTCCGTTGACCCTTGCCGAACGTGGCCGCTACGGTTCGCAGGACAACCTGCGATGCCATGAGGGAAACCGGTGAGAGTCCGGTACGGCCGCGCCACTGTGAGCGAGCTTGCTCGTGAGTCAGGACGCTCGGGCACCAGCAGACCTTTCGAAGGGGACGCGCACTTCCCCAGGAGGTATTCACGATGCCCGCTCCTGCTCGCTCGGTCGCCGTACCGGCTGTCTCGCCGCGTCTGCTCGCGACCGCCCTGCTCACCGTCGGTCTGCTGCTGACGCTGGCTTACCTGGTCGCGTTCGACCAGGGCGCCGTCTCCCGTTCCGGGATGTTCCTGCACGAGCTGATGCACGACGGCCGGCACCTGCTCGGCGTGCCCTGCCACTGACGTCCTGCTCCACCCCTCACCGGCCCGGGTTCCGGGCTGAACCTCACGGACAGGACTCTGTCATGCGCACTTTCGGCAACCTTGTCGTGCGCGGACTCCTCGTCGGGCTCTTCGCCGGTCTGCTGGCCGGCGCCTTCGCGTACGTGACGGGCGAACCGCACATCGACGCCGCGATCGCGATCGAAGAGGCTGGCGGCGCCGCGCACACCCACGGCGATTCGCACGACACCAGCACGGAGGCGGCACCCGCCGACGAGGAGGAGCCACTCGTCAGCCGGAGCGGTCAGCGGGCCGGCCTCTTCCTCGCCACGGCCCTGTACGGCGTCGCGCTCGGCGGCATCTTCGCCGTCGGATTCACGCTGCTGCGCCGGCGACTGCGGACCACCAACGACTCGTACGCCGCGCTCGGTCTGGCGGCAGCCGGGTTCGTCGGGATCGTGCTGGTGCCGTTCCTGAAGTACCCGCCGAACCCGCCCGCGGTCGGTGACCCGGAGACGATTACCAAACGCACGGTCAGCTACCTGCTCACCCTGGTGATCGGGTTGCTCGCGATCTGGGCCGGCGTGGCCGCGTCCCGCTGGGCGGCGCGGTTCGGCGAGGCGCCGTGGATCCGGCTCGGCGTCGGCGGTGCGGCGCTCCTGGCGACCGTGGTCGCGGCGTACCTGGTGCTGCCCGCGATCAACGAGGTGCCGGGGTCGTTCCCGGCCACGCTGCTCTGGCAGTTCCGGTTCGCCTCGCTCGGTACTCAGGCGGTGCTCTGGACCCTGATCGGATTCGGTTACGCTGCGCTCGTGGATCGTCGCGTTCCGTCGAAGTCCGAGTCTGAGGTGGTGGCCGCGTGACCGCCCTTCGGCTGCTGGCGCATGCCCTGACCCCAGGCCTCCGCGGCCTCGTTCTCGGCGGTGAGCCCGCGCCCGATGCGGCCGGGCTCGACGCTGCCCGCGAGCTCAAGGTGTCCGCCGATCACGCGTACTGCGGTCCCGAACCGGCCGCGGTCCGGACCGCCGAGGTGCTCGGCCTGACCCCGACCGTGGACGCCGCGCTCCGCGATCGGCAGTACGGCGACTGGTCCGGGCGGAACCTCGAGGAGTTGCTCGCGGCCGAGCCGGACCGGGTCGCCGCATGGCTCGACCGCCCGCACACCGCCCCGCCGAACGGCGAGACCGAGAACGACCTGATCACCCGGGTCGCCGACTGGCTCGGCGATCTCGGTCAGCGGCACGACGAGCGCAGTACGGTCGTCGCCGTGGTGCATCCGGCCGTGGTCCGGGCGGCAGTGCTGTACGTGTTGGAAGCGCCGGCCGAGTCGCTGCGGCACGTGGACGTCCGGCCACTTGCGGCGGTGGAGCTTTCCCTGCGCGCCGGCAACTGGTCACTCGCCTTCCACTGAGTTACTACTTCCCGTCAGCCGTTTCCGGTGCCAGACTGCCGGAAGCCCGGTGTGATGCCCGGGTGACCGACTGTCACGGGGAGTCGCGATGCCGGATGCCGAGCAGCTCGAAGAGCGTTACCGCGCCAACCACGCGCGCCTGCTCGCGGCTCGCGACCGGTTGCAGGCCGCGACCGACGAGGGGACCGCGACCGAGGCCGACCGGACCCGGCTGGCCACGATCAGCGAACTGCTCACTCCTGTCGTCTCCACCGAGGTCGGTGCCGACGGCAAGGTTGTCGAGGTCAAGCGGAACCGCCAGTTCCTCTCGGTCGATCCCGAGGGCCAGGGCCGGGCGGTCGAGGTGCACGGCGACCTGGCCGGCGCGCGGAACGTCGCCGTCCTCGTCCCGGGAATGGGCAACAGCCTGGAAACCTTCCGCGGCCAGTCGGACCGGGGTGACCTGATCCGGACCGAGGCCGGGCCCGGGACGGCGACCGTCGTGTGGCTCGACTACGACTCGCCGCGGGGCTTCCCGCAGGCGATCAGCAAGGCGCCCGCATTGGAAGGCGGACCGCGGCTGGCCGGGTTCCTGACCGAGCTCGACGAGATGAAGTTGCCCGACGCAAATACCACACTGGTCGCGCACAGCTACGGTACGGAAGTGGCCGGGCAGGCGCTGCTCGCAGGTGCGCACGCCGACCGGGTCGTCATGACCGGGTCCCCGGGGATCGCCAAGCACGTGGACGAGGCCGCCGACCTGGTCGACCAACCGACCCGGCTGTACGTCGAACGCGCGCCCGGTGACTACGTCGCGTACACCGAGTGGCACGGGCCGGACCCGGCGACCTTCCCGGACGCGATCCGGATGGCCACCAACGACCCACTGGCCAACGACGAGGCGGTCTCGGTGCATTGGCACAACGAGTACTACCGCCCGAACAGCGAGGCCCTGCGCAACATCGGCCGGGTGGTCCGCGGGGACCTGTCGGCCATCACCACCACGGCGACCACCCGCGCGGAGGAGACCAAGCTGGTCCTCGGTGCGTCCTGGGGGCCAGGGATGAACGCGGTCGTGGGGACCGCGGCGAAGGTGTACGACGGGGTCGTGTCCTTGCACAAACCGTCCCGCGAGTCCGCCCGCGCCGCTGCCAAGGACGTACCCGCCGGGCGCTCCGCCGGTACCGACGGAGCGGCCGCTCGTACTCCGTCGCGGCCGGTCGCGCCCGCGCACTCCCGCCGACCGGAAGGACCGGCCCGATGAACAACGCTCGCACCGACCTTCGCCAGGCCCACGACTTCCTCCGGGCCGAGCTGCTCGCCGTCGCCGCCGCGGTCGTCCCGGACCAGGACCCGGTCGTGACCCGGGACTCGGGGCCGATCACCCCGGGCGTCCTGTTCGACGGCCGCGGCGCCGAGACGGTCTGCAGCATCACGGTCCAGACCGGCAACCCAGCTGCCCCGGACCCGGCGGCCGCCGTCCGATCCGCCGCCGAAGCCTTCAGCTCCCGCGGCTGGACGGCCGAGGTCCCCCCGGAGGAGAACGGCCACCACCGAGCCATCGCGAGACGCGACGGCTACGACGTCGCAGTCCACGCCTGGACGACCGATTGGCGCATCACCCTGGTCGGCGAAACCCCACTCTGACCCCACCACCAGCACCACCGCCGGGTACGAGCACGACGAGCGCCCGCCGCCGGGTACGAGCACGACGAGCGCCCGCCGCCGGGTACGAGCACGACGAGCGCCCGCCGCCGGGTACGAGCACGACGAGCGCCCGCCGCCGGGTACGAGCACGACGAGCGCCCGCCGCCGGGTACGAGCACGACGAGCGCCGCCGGCATCACCGCCTCAGCTCCCGCCTAGCCATCGCGTCTTTGTGCGCAGACCAGCCGTCGCGCGTCGTCTTTGTGCGTGGGTCAGCCGTTTTGGGGTGCTCTTGGTGGCTGGTGTGTGCATAAAGTCGCGGTGGCGGTGAGGGGTGGGCGGCGGGGGAGCGAGCGCGGGCGAGGGGGGAGAGCTCCGGGCATCAGCACCTCTGCTTCCCGCCTGGCCGTCGCGTCTTTGTGCGCGTACCAGGCGTCGCGCAGCGTCCTTGTGCGTGGGTCAGCCGTTCTGGGGTGCTCTTGGTGGCTGGTGCGTGCACAAAGTCGCGGTGGCGGCGAGAGGCGGGCGGCGGGAGAGCGAGTGGGAGCGAGGGGCGTGAGCTGCGGGTGCCAGCACGTCAGCTCCCGCCTAGCCATCGCCGTCTTTGTGCGCGTACTGGCCGTCGCGCGTCGTCCTTGTGCGTGGGTCAGCCGTTTTGGGGTGCGCTTGGTGGCTGGTGTGTGCACAAAGTCGCGGTGGCGGTGAGGGGCGAGCGCCGGGGGAGCGGGGGCGAGGGGCTAGAGCTGCGGGTGCCAGCACTTCAGCTCCCGCCTAGCCATCGCCGTCTTTGTGCGGGTACTGGCCGTCGCGCAGCGTCCTTGTGCGCGGATCAGCCGTTTTGGGGTGCGCTTGGTGGCTGGTGCGTGCACAAAGTCGCGGTGACGTGAGCGGCGAGCGGCGAGGTAGCGAGCGGGGGCGAGGCGCGAGGGCGAGACGCCAGGGCGAGGCGCGAGGGGGCGCGCGAGGGCGAGGGGGCGCGCGACGGGGTGGGGCCGCGCGAGGGTGGTGGGGCGCGCGTGGGGTGGTGGGGGATCAGGGGTTGGTGGCTCGTTCGGGGAGGGAGCGGAGGACGCAGAACTCGTTGCCTTCGGGGTCTCGCAGGACGGCCCAGCCTTTGCCGTCGGGTTCGCGGCGGTCTTCGGCGAGGGTGGCGCCGAGGGCGAGTAGGCGCTCGATCTCCTGGTCCCGGGGGATGTCTGGTTCGAGGTCGAGGTGGACCCGGTTCTTGACCACCCGGGCGTCGTCGTTCTGCTCGAACAGCAGCTTGACCGTCGGGGTCGGCACCGCGGCGTACGGCTCCCCGGGGTGGTCGTCGTCGGGCCGCTCCACCCCGAATACCTGGAGCCAGAAGCCGGCCAGTTGGTAGGGATCACGGGCGTCGAAGGTCACGGTGCGGACGAGCGAGGTCATGCGCCGAGGGTGGCGCAGGTGGTCCCGTCGCCGCCACCGGATTTGTGGAAGAGCAGCCGCCCGCCGGGGACTTCGCCGGCCGGGTCGGTGACGAGCTGGGCCTCGACGGTGAACCCGGCCGCGGTCGCCAAGGCGGTGAGGCGGTCCGGGAGCCAGCGGTAGACGTCGACCGACATCGCGTGTCCGCCGTACCCGGAGTCCTTGTGCCGCTGGGTGTCGCCGACGTGGAAGCCGATCAGCAACCGTCCGCCCGGGGCCAGTACCCGGTGGAACTCGGCCAGCACCTGCGGGAGCACCTCGCGCGGGAGGTGCACGATCGACCACCAGGCGACGAGGCCGCCGAGGTCGCCGTCCGGGCAGTCGAGTGCGGTCATCGTGCCGACCTCGAACGGGACGTGCGGGTGGTCGCGCCGGGCGATCTCGATCATCCCCGGCGACAGGTCGACGCCGGACGCGTCGAGGCCGAGCGACCGCAGGATCGCCGTCACCCGGCCGGGCCCGCAGCCCACGTCGAGTACCCGGGCGCCCGGCGGTACGAGGTTCGCGAAGATGCCGAGAACCGGCAGCTCCCAGGCGTCACCGCCGCGCACGAGTTCGGCGTACGAGGCCGCGACGGTGTCGTAGGAGGTGCGGATGTCCTGCAGGAGGGAAGGGTCGGTCATGGCCCGATATCAGGCCTGGGTGAGGGTCTGCCGCTGGCGGCCGAGACCCTGGATCTCGCACTCCATGGTGTCGCCCGCGGCGAGGTACGGGAAACGGCCGGACAGGGCCACACCTTCCGGGGTACCGGTGTTGACCAGGTCGCCCGGGTCGAGGGTCAGGTACTGCGAGAGGTCGCGGACGAGCGCAGCCACGCTGAAGATCATGTCCCGGGTGTTCGAGGCCTGCCGGGGCTCGCCGTTGACCCAGGACTTCAGGTCGAGGTTCTGCGGGTCGCCCACCTCGTCGGCCGGGACCAGCGCCGGGCCGAGCGGGTTGAAGGTCTCGCAGCACTTGCCCTTGGACCATTGGCCGCCGGACACCTCGAGCTGGAACGCCCGCTCCGACACGTCGTTGGACACCGCGTACCCCGCGATGCAGGCGAGCGCCTCCTCGTCCGAGGACAGGTAGCGCGCCTGCTTGCCGATCACGACGGCGAGCTCGACCTCCCAGTCGGTCTTGGTGGAGCCGCGCGGGACCAGCACGTCGTCGTACGGGCCGACGACGGTGTTCGGGTGCTTGAAGAAGACGATCGGGTCCTTCGGCGGCTCGGCCCCGGACTCGGCGGCGTGGGCCGCGTAGTTCTGCCCGATGCAGACCACGGCGGCCGGCTTCGCAATCGGCGCTCCCACCCGCAGACCCTCGACGTCGGCGGCCGGCAGTGACCCGGCGTCGAGCGCGGCCCGGGCCCGGGCGATCCCGTCCGAACCGAGGAAGGCGCCGTCGATGTCGGCGGTGACGGAGCTGAGGTCGAAGACGGTGCCGTCGGCGGCGCGCACGTACGGGCGCTCGGCACCGACCGCCCCGAGGCGGAGCAGTTCCACAGATTTTCTCCTAGCGGCGAGAGGTCATTCCTTGTCGAACACCGGACGCAGGCGGGCCCGGGACGCTTCGATGTGGGAACGCATCGCGGCGGCGGCCTCGTCCGGGTCGCCCTTGCGGACGGCGGCCACGATCGCCTTGTGCTCGCGCAGGGCCTTGGTCGCGATGCCGCCCCCGTAGTACAGCCGGAAGAGGTGCAGGTGACAGTGGGTCCGGGCGAAGGACAGCCGGGCCGTCTCGTTGCCGGAGAGCTTCAGGACCAGGTCGTGGAAGCGCTGGTCGTGCGCGGCCATCGCCTTGTAGCTGTCGTAGTCCGGCCGGTCCGGGACGTCGGTGTAGCTGAGCATCTCGTCCTTGAGCCGGGCCAGGTCCGGCGGCGCGGTCCGCTCGGCGGCGCGGCCGGCCGCCCACGGTTCGATCAGCAGCCGGTACTCGAACAGGTCCTCGAACTCGGACCGGGTCAGCGTCGAGGACACCCGGTACCCGCGCAGCGGCTCCTTGATCACCAGGCCGTCGGACTCGAGCCGGGCCAGCGACTCGCGGATCGGGGTCTGGGAGATGCCGAGTTCCCGGGTCAGCGCGTCGATGTTCAGCCGGGTGCCAGGCTCGACCACGCTGTCCATGATCAGGCCCTTGACCGTCTCGTAGACGTCGTCGCTCAGGACCTGACGCTGGGGCAGACGTGTGAGCTGCCCCGCCAGGCCCACATGCGCATCGGTCACGTCGCCTCCTCTGAAGCACCATACTGCCCAGGTCCGGCCATCGACGTGGCCGTTACCGGAGCAAGTCTTGACGCCACCAGTGTGAGGCGGCAGCATCAGGTTCGCAATATCCTATAGGATCTTTGAGGAGGCGTGCCGATGAACTCGTCCTGGTACCGCAGGACCGCCGCCGGGCTGGCCGTCGTCGCGCTGGCAGCGACGGGCTGCACCACCAAGAGCGGGACCGACACCGCCGGAGGCACCGCTGGTGACGACGCCTCCACCGGGACGTCGGGCGGACCGGTCGAGCTGAAGGACGGCTCCGGCGTGAAGCTGGCGCTGATCCCCGGCGGCGCACACCCGTACTTCCAGCCCTGGAAGACGACCGCCGAGCAGGACAAGGCGGACTTCAAGCTCGGTGACGTCACCTTCAACGAGACCGGCGAGTGGGACCAGGGCAAGCAGAACAACGTGGTCAACTCGCTGGCCGCGCAGGGGTACAACGCGTTCGGCATCTTCGGGGTCTCGCCGACCGACATCAACACCACCTTCGAGGACCTGAAGGCGAAGGGGTTCGCGGTCGGCTCGCTGGCGTCCTGCCCGGCCGGGGACACCAACTCGGCCGACTTCTGCCTGTCCACCGACGTCGAGGCCGCGGCGTACAAGGCGGCGAAGGCGACCATCGACGCGATCGGCGGCGAGGGCACGATCGTGCACCTGACCGGGAACAACGTCGACTCCAACACCCAGCGCCGGATCGCCGGGGTGAAGAAGGCGGTCGGGGAGACCAACGGCAAGGTCACCGAGTTGCCGGTGATCACCGACATCGACAAGGACCTGCAGACCGCGCAGAAGGCGGTCGCCGACCTGCTCGCCTCGAAGGGCCAGGACATCAAGGGCATCGTCACCACCGCGTACAACCCGGCGGTGGCGGCCGCGGACGGTGTGATCAGCAGCAAGCTCCCGATCAAGGTGGTCGCGATCGACGACGACGCCAAGATCCTGACCGGGATCAAGTCCGGCGGGGTCGCCGCGACCGTGGCGCAGAACCCGGTCGGCCAGGCGTACGTCGGCGGCTGGCTGCTCGCCCTGCTCGGGTCGAAGCAGTGCACGATGAAGCAGCCGGGCGTCATCGTCGACTCCGGGTCGTTCGTGGTGACCAAGGACACCGTGGACAGCTACGACGAGGAACGCAAGGCCAAGACCAAGGCGTTGCAGACCGAGTTCGCGTCCCAGCTGAGCTGCCAGTGAGTACGCCGGCGATCACCAGGGCCGAGGCGTTCCTGGTCGACCTCGAGGTCGAGACCGTCCGGACCGACGCGGTCCAGGCCTTCCTCAAGCAGGAGACGCTCTTCGTCGAGCTGGAGACCTCCGACGGCCGGACCGGGCTGGGCTACTCGTACACGATCGGTACCGGGGGGACCTCGGTGCTGGCGATGTTGCGCGATCACCTGCTGCCGCGGTTGATCGGGGCGGACGCGCGGAACGTGGAGGGGTTGTGGTTCGACCTGTTCGCCTCCACCCGGGCGACCACGGTCGGCGCGATCACCTCGTTGGCGCTGGCCGCGGTCGACACCGCGTTGTGGGACCTGCGCTGCCGCCGGGCCGGTGAACCGTTGTGGCGGCTGGCCGGTGGCTTCCGGCAGCGCGTCCCGCTGTACGACACCGAGGGCGGTTGGTTGCACCTGACAACGGACCAGCTGGTCGCGGGCGCACTCGCGTCGCAGAAGGCGGGCTGGCCCGGGGTCAAGCTGAAGGTCGGCAAACCCCGGGTGCACGAGGACCTCGAACGCCTGCAGGCAGTCCGGGACGCGGTCGGACCCGGGCTCGACATCATGGTCGACGCGAACCAGTCGATGACGTACGCCGAGGCGAAGCGCCGGGCCAGGGCGTTCGAACCGATCGACCTGAGCTGGTTCGAGGAACCGTTGCCCGCCGACGACCTGACCGGCCACGTCCGGCTGGCCGAGTCCACGGCGATCCCGATCGCGGTCGGCGAGTCGATGTACTCGGTGTCGCAGTTCCGCGAGTACGTCGCCGCCGGTGCGGCCGGGATCGTCCAGGTGGACGTGGCCCGGATCGGCGGGATCACGCCGTGGCTCAAGGTGGCGCACCTGGCCGAGACGTTCAATCTCGAGGTCTGCCCGCACTTCCTGATGGAGCTGCACGTCAGCCTGACCGCGGCGGTGCCGAACGGGCGGTACGTGGAGCACATCCCGCAGTTGCGGGCGATCACGCACACCGAGATGGAGATCGCCGACGGGCACGCGGTCGCGCCGGACGCGCCGGGGCTCGGGATCGACTGGAACCGCGACGCGATCGACGACCGGCGGGTCTCGTGAGCGCTCCGGTTTCGGAGACGGCCACCGCCGCGCTGCAGGAACCGGAGACCCCCACCGAACCACCGCGCGGCAGCCGGACCCCGTGGTGGGCGAACCAGCGGATCGGCCTGCTGATCCTGGTGGTCGCCCTGGCCACCGTGTTCGGACTGCTGCGGCCCGCGTTCTTCAACCAGCAGCTGGTGATCTTCCCGTTGCTCCGGGACATCGCCATGTTCACCGTGGTCGGGCTGGCCCAGCTGTGCGTGCTGTCGATCGGCCACATGAACCTCGCCGTCGGCCGGATGGCGGCGTTCTCGATGATGCTCACCGGCATCTCGTACGACCTGTGGCACTTCGGCCTGTACGCCGGGCTGCTGGTCGGCCTGATCGCCGGCACCGCGATCGGCGCGCTGGCGGGCTGGGTGATCGCGCGGACCGGGGTGAACTCGTTCGTGGTCACGCTCGCCCTGGACTTCCTGCTGCTGGGCCTGATCCCGCTGGTCTACACCGCGCTGACCGAGAACGCCGCCTTCGTCACCAAGCCGGCCGGGATGCGGGAGCTGCGCAACTACTCGCTCGCGGACGTGTGCGTCGGGAACGTCTGCGGCTCACCGGCGATTCCGCAGCTGGCAATGTTCGCGGTGATCGCGATGGCCGTGGTCGGCTGGATCTACAGCCGGACCCGGCTCGGGCGTGAGCTGCTGCTGACCGGCACCTCGGTCAAGGCGGCCGAGCTGTCCGGGATCCCGACCGCGCGCCGGGTGATCACGGCACACGCGATGTCGGGCTGCCTGGCAGCGCTGGCCGGGTTCATGCTCGCGGTCAGCACCGGGTCGATCAAGGCGACGATCGGCGAGGAGTTCATGCTGCCGTCCTTCCTCGGCCCGATCCTCGGCGGCACGTTGCTGGCCGGCGGGTTCATCTCGGTCTGGGGCACCCTGCTCGGGACCGCGCTCACGTCGGTGATCCGCAAGGGCCTCGACCTGCTCGGGGTCGGCCTGGAGAGCCTGAACATCTACCTCGGCCTGATCCTGCTGCTCGCGCTGTCCACCGACCGGATCAGGACCGTGTTGTCGGATCGGCGGGCGTTGTCGCCGGGACGAGGAGGGCGGCGCCGATGAAGCGGTTCGTGAAGACGACCGAGATGACGTTGCTGGTCATCTGCGGGGTGTTCTTCGTCGGTCTGGTGATCGCTTCCGGCGGTGACCTGCTCACAGCGAATTCCCTGCGAGTGCTCCTTCAGTTCCTGGCGGTGCCGGTCCTGATCGGATTGGCTCAGATGGTGGTTCTCGCAGTGGGACAGCTGAACTTGGCCGTGGGCGCGATCGGTGGATTCGCCGCGGTCGCGATGGGCGTGCTGATGGCCGATCACGGAGTACCGGCGCCGCTCGCGTTGCTGAGCGGGTTCCTGCTGGCGAGTGCGGCCGGCGCGGCGAACGGACTGCTCGTGGTGCTGACCCGGATCAACGGGTTCATCGTGACCCTGGCGACGATGACGGTGCTGCTCGGCGTGCAGTACAGGCTGGTCGGGACGCGGACCGTCGACGCGTATCCGGCGGCGTTGAAGACGTTCGGGTCGTACGCGCTGTTCGGGGTGCTGCCGTTGATCTTCCTGGTGGCGCTGGCCGTGGCCGGGTTGCTCGCGGTGATGCTGCGCCGGACCGTCCCCGGTCGGCAGTTGCTCGCCTCCGGTGGGAATCCGGTGGCCGCCAAGTTGTCCGGGATCTCCACGGACCGGTCGGTGATCATCGCGCACACCACCTCGGGGGCGATCCTCGGCGTGGCCGCGATCCTCACCGTCGCGTCGTCGCCGGGGGTGAACAAGAGCATCGGCGGGGACTGGCTGCTGCCGAGCTTCGCGGCCCCGATCATCGGCGGCGCCCTGCTCACCGGTGGATCCGCGGTCGTGCTCGGGACGGTCCTGGCCGCGTTCGTGGTGCGCTTCGTCGACACCGCCCGGGCCGAGTTCTCGCTCGAGCCGAGCTGGGTGAACTTCGTGGTCGGCGCCGTCGTGCTCGGCTCGGTGGTGCTCGGCCAGGTCCGTACCCGGCGGCAGCAACGCCGGACGGTCGTGAAATCACCGGACGCGGTGGTGGCGGGAGGTGTCTCGTGACGCTGTTCCGGGCGGACCAGGTGGACAAGCTGTTCCCCGGCGTCCGCGCTCTCGACGGGGTGACGCTGAGCCTGGAGGCCGGGTCGGTGCACGCGCTGCTCGGCGAGAACGGCGCGGGCAAGTCGACCCTGATCAAGGTCATCACCGGGCTGTACCGCCCCGACGGTGGCCGGCTGCTGCTCGACGGCGACGAGGTGCGGTTCGGCTCGCCGCACGAGTCCGCGTCGGCGGGGATCGGCGTCGTCCACCAGGAACGCAACCTGATCCCCGGCTTCACCGTCGGCGAGAACATCCTGCTCCAGGCGTTGCCCACCGCGCGCGGGCTGGTGGACCGGGCCGCGATCCGGGCCGAGGCGAAGCGCTGGCTGGCCGAGCTCGACCTCGACCTCGATCCGGACCAGCCGGTCACCGAGCTGTCGGTGGCCCAGGCTCAGCTGGTCGAGATCGCCAAGGCGCTGTCGGTCCAGAGCCGGGTGCTGCTGCTCGACGAGCCCACCGCCTCCATCACGCCGAACGAAGCCGACCGGCTGTTCCACGTGGTCGGCAAGCTGAAGGACGCCGGCTGCGCGGTGCTCTTCGTCAGTCACAAGCTGGAGGAGGTCTTCCAGATCTGCGACACCGTCACGGTCCTCCGCGACGGCACGTCGGTGCTGGAGTCCGGTGACCTGACCGAGCTGACCCGGGACGAGGTGGTCGACCTGATGGTCGGCCGGGTGCACGAGGCACTCACCCTGCCACCGCGGACCGTCGACACCGAGGCGGCGCCCTTGCTCGAGCTGTGCGGGGTCGGGACGGCGACCGGGCATGCGGACGTGGATCTCCAGGTCCGGCCGGGCGAGATCGTCGGGTTGTACGGGCTGGTCGGCGCCGGCCGGAGCGAACTGGCGAAGGCGCTGCTCGGGCTGGACCGGATCACCGCCGGCGAGGTCCGGGTCCGCGGCCAGGCGGTCCGGATCCGCAACGTCCGCGACGCCCTGCGGAACCACCGGATCGGCTACGTCACCGAGAACCGCAAGGAAGAGGGCGTCTTCCTCGACCAGCCGGTCAGCCGGAACATCGCCGTCACGGTGTGGGACCGGCTCCGCAAGGCGCTCGGGTACGTCCCGGCCAAGGCAGAGGCCGCGCTGGTCGCCGAGTACGTGGAGCAGCTCGGGATCCGGATCGCCTCGCCCGCGCAGTACGCCGGGACGTTGTCCGGTGGGAACCAGCAGAAGGTGTCGCTGGCGAAGTGGCTGGCGGCGAAGACCGAGATCCTGATCATCGACGAGCCCACGGTCGGCATCGACGTCCGGACCAAGGACGCCTTCCACACCCTGATCTGGGACCTGGCCGCGCACGGGCTGGCGATCCTGTTGATCACCTCGGACCTGCCGGAGATGATCACCCTGGCCGACCGGGTGGTGGTGATGCGCGACCACCGGGTCTGCGGCGAGGTACCGAACGACCACGACTACGACCGGATGAGCCAGCAGGTGATCCGGCTGATCCACGCGGAAGGGACGACGGCCGCATGAGCAGAGTCGACGCACACCACCACGTCTGGGACCTGTCCGTCCGGGAGCAGTCCTGGATGGTCGGCCCGGAGCTGGACCCGATCCGGCGCGACTTCGGCATCGACGATCTGGCGCCACTGGCGGCCGCGGCCGACATCGGTCGGACCGTGCTGGTGCAGACGGTCGGGCTGGCCGCCGAGACACCCGAGTTCCTCGCCATTGCCGAGAGCAACGACCTGGTCGCCGGGGTGGTCGGTTGGGTGGACCTGACCGCTCCCGACGTCGAGGCCGCCCTCACCGGACTCCGGGAGCGCCCCGACGGCCAGTGGTTGAAGGGCATCCGGCACCAGGTCCACGACGAGCCGGACCCGGAGTGGCTGCTGCGTCCCGACGTACGGCGTGGGCTGGCGGCGGTGGCCGAGGCGGGGCTGGTGTACGACCTGCTGACGAGGACGCCGCACCTGCCGGCCGCGATCGAGAGCGCCCGGGCGTTGCCGGAGCTGTCGTTCGTGGTCGACCACATCTCCAAGCCGGCCATCGGCGGTGACCTGGAGCCCTGGGCGAGCGGGATCCGGTCGCTCGCCGAGCTGCCGAACGTGTCCTGCAAGCTGTCCGGCATGGTCACCGAAGCGCCCTGGACCGACTGGAAGACCGACGACCTGAAGCCGTACGCGGACGTGGTGCTGGACGCGTTCGGCCCGGACCGGGTGATGTTCGGCTCCGACTGGCCGGTCTGCCTGCTCGCCGCGACCTACGCCGAGGTGGTGGAGGCCGCCGAGCAGCTGACGGCCGGCCTGGCCGCCGCCGAACGCGACCAGGTCTTCGGCGAGACCGCCCGCCGGATCTACCACCTCTAGCGCGGCCGGATCAGGGCAGGCGGATGTAGTCCTCGGTGGCCTTGTCGGTGATCGCGGTCAGGGCGGCTCGGTCCTCGGGGCGGCCGCCGGCGCTGATCTCGAGGTTCGTGCTGGTCGGTTCGTAGACGGCGACGAAGCGGTCCACGACAAGGCGGGGACCACGGGCCGGATCGTCGTACGAGTAGGTGATCGTGGTGTGGTGGTACGTCGCGGCCGGGAAGTGCGGGTTGGCGAAGCGGGTGGTGCCGTCGACGCGGGCGAGGATCCGGATCCCCGGCGTCGCCCGCAGCCCGGCGATCTTGGCGTCGGCGGCCGCCTGCGTGGTTCGCCCGCCCGACACGGCACCGTTGACGCGCAGGTTCCACAGCTTGTTCGGGCTGGTGAGCCGCGCCTCGAACGTCGACACCTTCGCCAGCTGCCAGTCCTTCGGCGCCCAGATCCGGATGCCGGCCTCGGTCTTCGGATCGCCCCAGACCCGGTGCTCGTACTTCACCTGGCCGGGCGTCAACGGCGCGACCGCCGGCTGCTGATCCGCGGCCGCGACCGAAGGCGTCTGAGTAGCGGTGGTAGTGGCGGGAGCGGTGGGAGTGGTAGCGGTGGTCCCTTGGCCGGTCGCCTCGCTGTCGCGACGCGAGACGACGGCGGTCGCGGTCGCCGCGGTCCCAGCCAGTCCGGCGACGAGCAGGGCGATGACGGCGGTACGGGTGAGCTTCATCGAGGTGTGGCCTTCCACAAGTGAGGGGTGCCTGCTTTGACGACGGCCGGCCCCGGAAAGTTGTCAGTCCGGTGGGGGAGCGAATTCCGCGCGTACTCCGAGCAGCCGGACCGGCCGGCGGAACTCGAACTTCGCCAGCACGGTCAGCGCCGCATCCGCGACGACCTCGGGATCCTGGGTCGGCGCGGGCAGCTTGCGGCTCTTGATCGGAGTGTAGAAGGAGGTGAACCGGACCTTCACGTGCACCCGCTGGATCCATCGGTCGTCCGCGACCACCTCGTCGGTCAGCGCGACCGCCATCGCCCGGACCTTGGCCTGGATCTCGGCCGGGTCGGACAGGTCCTCGGGGTACGTCATCTCGTGGCTGCGGGAGACCGGTTCGCGCGGGACGTCGGTCACCTCGGTGTCGCCGAGCCCGCGGCCGAGAGCGAGGTACCAGGTCCCCATCCTCGGGCCGAACCGCTGCTGCAGTGTCTCCAGGTCGGCCGCGGCGAGGTCGGCCACGGTCCGGAGGCCTAGCTCCTCCAGGTTCTGCGACATGCGGGCGCCGATGCCCCAGAGATCGCGGACCGGGCGGTGGTCCATCACCTCGGCCCAGTTCGCCGCGGTGAGCCGGTACGTACCGCCGTCGCCCGCGCGTTGGGAGGGACCCGGCTTGGCGAACCCGGTGGCCAACTTCGCCCGGGTCTTGTTGTCGCCGATCCCGATCGAGCAGGTCAGCCCGGTCGCGGCGAGGACGGCGGCCCGCAGGTCGGCGGCGAGCCGCTCCGGGTCGTCGGTCCGGGCGCCGACGAAACACTCGTCCCAGCCCCACACCTCGACGATCACCGGGAACGTCCGGAGCGTGTCCATCACCTCGGCCGACGCCGCCTCGTACGTCGCCGGGTCCGACGGCAGGTACACCGCGTCCGGGAGCTTCCGGTACGCCGTCCGCAGCGGCATCCCCGAGCGCACCCCGTACTCCCGGGCCTCGTACGACGCGGTCGCGACCACCTGGCGCGCCTGCTGGGGGTCACCGGACCCGCCGACCACGACCGGCAGTCCGCGCAGCTCGGGCCGTCGGCGGATCTCCACCGCGGCGATGAACTGGTCCATGTCGACGTGCAGGATCCACCAGCCAGGCTCGGTCATCGGCGGCTCGCGCTCACAGGATCTTCCGCATCTGCTGCGAGGTCACGGTGTAGCCGAGCGAGGTGTAGAGGTTGATCGCGGTGGTGTTCAAGCCGAAGACGTTGAGATCGATGGTCCGGTGGCCGAGTCGCCGGCACTCGTCCTCGCAGGCCAGCATGATCGCCCGGCCGTATCCCTTGCCACGGTGCTGCTCGTCGACCTCGACGCCGAACACGAACGGCTTGGGATCGGTGTTGATCCACAGGTGACCGATCGTGGCCGAGCCGTCCTGGGCGGCCCAGAACAAGTGGCCCGCGGTCCGGCGGCCGTCGGGCAGGATCCTTGCGAAGTCCTCCTTGGCGGCGCGCGCGGCGTCCTCGGGGGTGAGGTCGCGCGCCGGGCCGATCGAGGCGGCGAAGCTCGTGATGCTGTGGGCCAGGAAGACCTCGAACTCGGCGTCGGTCAACGGGTTCAGGGTCAGGGCGGACGCGGTGGTCATGGCTCGAGGATAGGTGCGTCGCGCGCAGATGGCGATCGTGTTGCAGAGGGGTCGCAGCCGGTGCACGACGCTTCCGGTGGTCGCGCCGGCTCGCTTAGGGTCGGGCCCGGATAGTTGCCGATGGCCACTGTCCGGGATGCTGCCGCGCCGGGGCTCGCCGGCGGACCTCAGGAGGAGGAACCGTGCGCTTGAAGTCCGCACGTACGACCGCAGTCGGCGTCCTGGTGGTGGCCGTGGCCGCCGGCGTCGGCCAGCTACCGCCGTCGACCGCCAGCCCGGTGCCCGTCGAGCCGCAGCCGGCCGCGCACCAGGCCCAGGCCGACGAACTCGCGAACCCGCTGGAGGACAAGCGCCGCGACCTGCGCCGGCAGGCGTTGTCCGACGTGCTCAGCGGTTCCGCGAAGGTGGAGCAGCGCGGCGCGAGCAAGGTGGTGAAGGTCGGCCAGGGGATCGCCGGCCCGGCCACCCGGGACGCGCTCGGCCGCTCGACCGACGCGGGGAAGCGGAAGGACCAGTACGTCGAGCTGGCCCGGGAGAAGACCGACAAGATCTTCGTCATCCTGGCCGAGTTCGGCAACCAGCGGCATCCCGACTTCCCGGACGTGGACACCAACGCGGACACGGCCGGGCCCAGCACGTACGACGGGCCGCTGCACAACAAGATCCCGCAGCCGGACCGCAAGGTGGACAACGCGACCGTCTGGCAGGCCGACTATTCCCCGGCCCACTACCGCGACCTCTACTTCGGCAGCGGCGAGTCGGTGAAGACGTACTACGAGAAGCAGTCGTCCGGCCGGTACAGCGTCGACGGCCTGGTCTCGGACTGGGTCAAGGTGCCGTACAACGAGGCCCGGTACGGCCGGTCGAACGGGACGCCGTGCCCCGACAACATCTGCAAGAACACCTGGAACCTGATCTCCGACGCGGTCGAGCGCTGGGTCGCCGACCAGCGCCGGGCCGGCCGGACCGACCCGCAGATCCAGCAGACGCTGCGCGGCTACGACCAGTGGGACCGCTACGACTTCGATGCCGATGGCAATTTCAACGAGCCGGACGGGTACATCGACCACTTCCAGATCGTGCACGCCGGGGGCGACCAGGCCGACGGTGATCCGCACCAGGGCGAGGACGCGATCTGGTCGCACCGCTGGTACGCGTTCCAGAACACCAGCACCGGACCGGCCAAGAACAAGCTCGGCGGCACCCAGATCGGGACCACCGGGCTGTGGATCGGCGACTACACGATTCAGCCGGAGAACGGGGGGCTGAGCGTCTTCGCGCACGAGTACGGCCACGACCTCGGGCTGCCGGACCACTACGACACCTCCGGTCAGCCGAGTCAGAACCCGGTGAACTGGTGGTCGGTGATGGCGCAGTCCCGGTCCGGCGCGAAGGGTGCGCTCGGGATCGGGCTGAAACCACAGGACCTCGGCACCTGGGACAAGCTGCAGCTCGGCTGGCTCGACCACGTCACCGTGCAGGCCGGGAAGACCAAGACGATCGAGCTCGGCCCGCACGAGTACAACTCGAAACGGCCGCAGGGAGTCGTGGTCGTGCTCCCGAAGAAGAAGGTCACCACCGAACTGGTGAAACCGGCGGCCGGGGCGAAGTCGTGGTGGAGCGGGACCGGGGACGAGCTCGCCAACACGCTGACCCGGAAGGTCACACTGCCGGCCGGCTCGGCGAAGCTGGAGTTCCAGGCGAACTGGAGGATCGAGGACTGCGGTCCCGACGCGTGCGACTACGCGTACGTCGAGGTGAACGACGGGTCCGGCTGGAAGGCGATCCCGGGCACCATCACCAAGGCCGGCGAGGCGAACGGGATCGACGGCGACAGCGGCGGGTGGAAGCCGGCCACGTTCGACCTGACCGGGTACGCCGGCCGGGCGATCGACCTGCGGTTCCGGTACGCCACCGACGCCGCCACCCACGAGCTCGGGTTCTTCGCCGACCAGATCCGGATCACGGCCGGCGGGGCGACCCTGGTCGACGACGGCGCCGAGGCCGGGGCGAACGGCTGGACGGCGTCCGGGTTCCAGGCGGCCGGGGACTCGGTCACCACCGAGCACGACCACTACTACCTCGCGTCGCACTACACGTACTCGTCGTTCAACCGGTACCTGCAGTACGGGCCGTACAAGTTCGTCGGGACGTCCCGGCCGAACTGGGTCGAGCACTACCCGTACCAGAACGGCCTGCTGGTCTCGTACTGGGACACCTCGCAGAAGGACAACGAGACGGCCGTGCACCCCGGTGAGGGCCAGTGGCTGCCGATCGACGCGAACCCGGAGCTGCGGAAGAACCAGGCCGGCGTGTACTGGGGGACCTCGGTGCAGAGCTACGACTCCACCTTCGGCCTGGAGCGGTCCGACTCGTTCGACCTGACCGTGAACGGGAAGAAGAACCCGGTTCCCGGCGCGGCCGCGGTCCCGGTGTTCGACGACCGGCGCGAGTACTGGTCGAAGGAGGTGCCGTCGTACGGGGTGAAGGTTCCTCACGTCGGGGTCCGGATCCAGGTGCTCACCCAGCGCGGGACCGCGATCCGGGTGCTGATCGGGACGTAGCCGTTCGACCGACAGGGCCCGGGGCAAGTGGTTGCCCCGGGCTCCTTTTTGGAGGGGTTCGGCGCAGTCGCTCGCCGTGGTCGTGACGCAGGGTGAACCAGGTGTGGGGACGTTTGCGCCGGGGTACTGGGATCGATGCCGCGGTTATGCAGACAGCCGTGCCGGAAACCGACCACTCCGAGGTGTCTGGGATGGCTCTCCTGTGCAGGATCCGCTCATGAGCCGGCGCAAACCGCCCGCCGGGGCGGTCACCAAGGCGCCCGACGGTCTGCCCGCTCCGTTGTTCGACAACTGGGCCTGGCAGGACCGGGCTGCCTGCCGGGACGTGAACCCGGAACTCTTCTTCTCCGGCGAGTCCGAACGCGGGCTGCGCAAGCACGCCCGCGAGGTGCTGGCCAAGTCCTTGTGCGGCACCTGCCCGGTCCGGCGCGAGTGCCGGCAGCACGCCCTCGTCGTCGGCGAGTCGTACGGCGTCTGGGGCGGCACCACCGAGGAGGAACGCGAACCGGCGCTGCACGCCCGGACGCACTGAGTTAACTTGACCGGGTGGAGCTGACCCTCGAACTGGCCGAGAAGATCCTCGCGTCGCAGCCGTTCAGCGTCCTGCTCGGCACCCGGGTCACGACGTTCGGTGACGGGGCCGCGACGCTCGAGCTCGATATCCGCCCGGACCTGCTGCAGCAGAACGGCTTCGTCCACGGCGGCGTGCTGAGCTACGCGGCCGACAACGCGATCACCTTCGCCGGCGGCGCCGCGCTCGGTCCGGCCGTGCTGACCGGTGGCTTCACGATCAGCTACCTCCGCCCCGCGGTGGGCCGGCTCTTGCGCGCGCAGGCCAAGGTCGCCCACGCCGGCGGCCGCCAGGCGACTTGCACGTGCGAGCTGAGCACGCTGGACGAGAACGGCGAGGCGACGCTGTGCGCAATCGCCCAGGGCACCGTCATCGCCCAGCGTGGCTGATCAGTCGAACAGCTCCTCGAGGAACGACTTCTTCTTCTTTTTGTGGTGGTACTGGTTGTCGTAGCGACGGTCGCCCTCGTACTTGCGGTCGCCCTCGTACCGGCGGTCGTCGTAGCGCTTGTCCTCGTACCGCTTGTCGTTGTCGTAGCGGCGGTCGTCGTACCGCTTCTCCTCGCGGCGCTGCCCACCCCCGTTGAACTGCTGCTCGGCGTCGACCAGGCGTTCCAGCTCGCCGCGGTCCAGGAAGATGCCACGGCACTCGGTGCACTGGTCGACGGTGATGCCGCTGCGCTCGTAGGTGCGCATCGCGCCCCGGCACTTGGGACAGGTCAAGGTCTCCATCGCACCACCCTAAGTGACCGAATCCCCGGAACGGCGGGAGTTCAGGGAACTCTCAGGGAGCCCTGAATCAGGAAGCCCCGAACCGGTCAGTTGTCCCCGGCAGCCGCTCGACCAGGTGCTCGCGGCCCGTGGGCGGCTCGTACGGCTCCGGCCAGAAGTCGGTCACCCGGCGGACCAGCCCGTCGCCGACCTCGAGGAACACCAGCCCGACCAGCTGCTCGGCCCCGACGGTGAAGTTCATCGACGCGGCCGCGGTGTCGCCGTCGACCAGCAACCGGGTCACCTCCAGCCGCCAGTCGCCCGGGTACTCCCGGTTGAACCGGACGTAGTCGTCCCGGCCGGTGATTCGCTCGCTGGTCTGCGGGAGCTCGTAGACCACGTCCTCGGCGACCAGGGCGGCGAAGGCGTCCCAGTCCCGGGCCGCCATCGTCGCGAAGTACCGGCCGGCCAGGGCGCGGGTCTGCTCGGTGTCTGCCATGAAACCGACCGTAGACCGCCGGACCGACATCCTGTGATGAGAGGATGCTCGACGGTCGTGGAGGGAGTGGAGATGGCTGAGCAGTCCGCAGGGTTGCTGGCGCGGCGCCGGGCCCGGGGCCTGTGGGTCCGCGGTGCCAAGCAGCTCGGGTTCGCCAAGACCGGCGAGGAGGCGGCGACCCCGGACAAACCGGCGGCGCTGGAGACCTTCACCAAGGCACTGGAACTGGATCCCGGGATGGCCGACGCCTGGCTCGGGTTCCACGCGGCCGGCGGCGACTCAGACACGGCGCTGGACAAGCTGGTCGGCGGGATCGGCCGGTTCGGCGAGGAACGGGACGCGGACAAGCGCCGGCTCAGCTCGAACTTCCGGGCCGGCTGGTGGTTCACCCACCCGCTGGAGACCACCGACCACGTCTGGCACGCCGAGACCCTGCGCCGCCTAGACGCGGGCGACCCCGACGGTGCGGCCGAGGCCGTCGAGCAGGTGATCGAGGACGTCCGCGGCCGCTTCCTCCGGGCCGCGGTCGCGATGGTCCGCCGCGACTACGACCGTGCGATCGGCGAGCTCCGCCGGATTCCCGCCGACGGCCACCTAGGCACCGAGTCGGTGCTTCGGCTCGGCATGCTGCTCGCCACGGTCGAGCAGTGGGGCGAGGCGGAGACGATCCTGCGGCAGGCGGCCGGCCAGCAGCAGAACGGCTTCGTCGCCGTCGACGCGGAGTACTACCTCGGTTTCGTGTACCGCGGCACCGGCCGCGAGGAGAACGCGATCCGCCAGTTCGAGTGGGTCTACAACCGGGACAACTCGCACCGCCAGGTCGCCGAGGCGCTGGCCAACCCCGACCTCAAGCTGGAAACCCGCCCGTCCGAGCGCCGGCCGAACACGGCCCCGGCGATCCGTCGCGGCGCACCGTCGAAGCCGACCCTGCACCGGCAGCCGGACTGGGGCGCGGTGCAGGGCATCCTGAACGAGCTCGACCGCAACGTCGGCATGGAGGACGTCAAGCGTCAGGTCTCCGCCGTCGCGGCCCAGGTCCGGGCCGGCCTGATGCGGGCCGAACGCGGGCTGCCGACGGCCAAGCTCGGCGGCCACCTGATCTTCGCCGGACCCCCCGGGACCGGCAAGACGACGGTCGCCCGCGTCGTCGCCCGGCTGTACTGCGCGCTGGGGCTGCTCGCCGCCGACACCGTGATCGAGACGGACCGGTCCGGACTGGTCGCCGAGTGGATCGGCCAGACCGCGGTGAAGACCAACGAGGTGGTCGACTCCGCGCTCGACGGCGTGCTGTTCATCGACGAGGCGTACGCCCTGCGCAAGAAGCAGAGCGGCAACGACTTCGGTACCGAGGCGATCGACACGCTGCTGAAGCGGATGGAGGACGACCGGGACCGGCTGGTGGTGATCGTGGCCGGGTATCAGGAGCCGATGGCCGAGTTCCTGGAGGCGAACCCGGGGCTGCGCAGCCGGTTCTCCAGCCGGATCGACTTCCCCCGCTACACCGCCGACCAGCTTCGCGAGATCGCGACCCGGCTCGTGGAGAGCCGTGGCGACCACATGACCGACTCCGCGATGGCCAGCCTGACCGCGGTCCTGGACCAGGTCTGCTCCAACGGCCGGATCGACGAGCTCGGCAACGCCCGCTTCATCCGGACCGTGCTGGAGTCGGCCGGCAAGCACCGCGACCTGCGACTGTTCAACTCCCCGGGCTTCCCGAGCGACCTCGACCTGGTCACCCTGGACGGCCCGGACCTGCGCACCGCGATCGAGGAGATCCTCAGCTTCTGACCCGCGGCCGGGTGGCCCGGCTCACTGGAACCGGCCGAGGAAGTTCTTCAGGATCGGGCCGGCCGCCTTGCCGCCGGACTCGCCGCCCTCGACGATCGCCGCGAAGGCGACGTCACCGCGGAAGCCGACCATCCAGCCGTTGGTGATGACCTTGCCGTTGGACACGACCTCGGCGGTGCCGGTCTTGGCGGACACCGCGCCGTTGGCCGCGAGGATGTGCGCGGTTCCGCCGGTGACGGTGGTCCGCATCATCGTCCGGAGCGCGTTGGTCGTTGCTGGGGGCAACGGCGACGCGGCCGGGCCGGCCTGGTCCTTGGCCGGCACCAGGACCGGCTTCAGCGCGGTGCCGTGCTTCACGGTGGCGCCGATCATCGCGACCTGCAGCGGACTCGCGGTGACGGTGCCCTGGCCGATCATCGACGCGGCCTCGGCGACGGCGTCCTTGGGCGCCGGCACCTGCCCGCCGTACGCCGGGATGGACAGGTTCAGGTCGCGGCCGAAGCCGAACAGCGCGGCCGCCTTGGTCATCCCGTCGGCGGGCAGCCGGCCGTGCTGGGAGATGAACGCGGTGTTGCAGGACTCGTTGAACGCCTTCTGCATGGTGCCGGCGCCGTACGGGGCCAGGCCGTCGTAGTTCTTGAACGACTTGCCGAAGACGTTGATGGTGTTCGAGCAGGTCAGCGGCGTGTTCGCGGTCTCGCCGATGCCCATCAGCGCGGCCGACGTGACCACCTTGAAGGTCGAGCCGGGCGCGTAGTGACCCTGGAACGCGCGGTTGTAGTTGGTCGCGGTCGGACCGTTCGCGGCGGCCAGGATCTGCCCGGTGGACGCCTGCACGGCGACCAGCGACGCGGGCAGCTTGCTGGTGGCGAGCGCGGCCTCGGCGGCCCGCTGCAGGCTGGTGTCCAGCGTGGTCCGGACCGGTGCGCCGGCCTTGCCCTCCTGCTTGAACACCTCCTTGATCGCCATCTTGGTCTTGCCGTCCCGCAGCGTCACGGTGCCGCCGGGCGTCCCGGCGAGCTGCTGCTGGAACGAGTACTGCAGTCCGGTGGTACCGACCTGGTCCTGGCTGGATGCGGTCGGGCCCGCGTTCTTCAGCGTCTCCGCGGTCGCGGTCTTCATCGTGCCGATCACCGACCGGGCGAACGACGAGCTCTCCGGCAGCGACTGGGTGCCGCCCATCGTGAGCACACCGGGCAGGTTGGCGAACTTCGGCCGGAGCTTGTCCCACTCCTCGGCCCGCAGCGTGATCGCGTCGACGAACTGGCCGGCCGGCGACGACTTGGCCCGGTTCCACAGCTTGGTGCCGTCGACCTCGAGGAACTTGGTGAACGCCGAGTAGGTGGCCGCGGTCGCCGTGTTCCCGGAGGCGACACCGACGATCACGACCGGCCGGTTCGAGGTCAGCGGCTTGCCGGTGCGGTCCTGGATCGACGCGCGCGCCGGCAGGGTACGGACCCGCTTGAGGTAGTTCGCCTCGCCGAGTCCCGGGTAGATGGTGTCGCCGGAGGCCTTGATCTTCCACCCGCCGTCGGTCTTCACCACCGCTGCCGTACTGGTCCACTTCATCGTGCCGATCCCGCGCAGCACGGTCTCGACCTCGAGGTTCTGGGTGCAGTTGCTGTCGTCGGCGCAGTCCGGCTCACCCTGCGGCGTGACCTTCGCGGACTGCGCGACCAGGGCGCTGTCCACGTCGTCGAGCCGCTTGCCGAAGGTGGTCGGCGAGTCGGTGAGCGCGGCGGCCTCGGTCGGTTTCCCCTCCGGGGCCCACGCCTTCACCCACCCGGCCGCGAACGCCTTGACGACTTCGGCGGACGCCTGCTTCTCGTCGTTGGGGTCGGCCTTCCCGCCGTCCGACTTGCTGTCGGAACAACCCGCGGTGATCAGCAGGGCACTCAGACTGACGATCGCAGCAGTTCGCTTCACGGGCTCCACTCTCGCACGGCGGCAGTTGGCAGTTCCGAACCGGTCTTCGGCGTGCCCAGCCTGCCATGCGGGCCAAGGTCCGCGACCGGGCACGACTACTACGACGCCTGCCGGGCCCCAGGAGTTGACCTCGATCTAGGGTTCTTGGTCAGCCGAGCTCGATCACCGCGAAGACGGCCGACTCGGGATCCTGGAGCACCGCCATCCGGCCGAAGTCGGTGTCCAGCGGATCGCCGATCAGCTTGCCGCCCATCCGCTGGACCTGATCCGCGATCGCGTCGGTGCCGGCCACCGCGAAGTAGGGCAGCCAGTGCGGCGCGGTCCCGGCCGGCATCCCGGGATGCAGCTCGCCGGCCCCCGCGACCGGGTGGTCGGTGACGTAGAAGGCGGCGTACCGGGCGTCGTCGAACTGTTCGCCGGGGGAGTAGTTCGAGCCGATCTCCTCGACCCGGTAGCCGAAGACGGCCGGGTAGAACGCCTTCGCGGCGTCGTACCCGTCGCTCAGCGCCTCGCTCCAGACCAGCGTGCCGGGCACCGCGCGCTGGGTCGAACCGATGTGCTCGCCGGCCTGCCAGATCCCGAAGATCGCGCCGTTCGGGTCGGCGGCGATCGCCATCCGGCCGTGCACGGCGACGTCGGTCGGCGGGACCAGGAGCTCGCCGCCCCGGTCGACGATCCTGGCCGCGGTCCGGTCGACGTGCGGCGCGGCCAGGTACGTGGTCCAGCGGCTCGGCCGGTCCTCGGTCCCGGGGTGCTTCGGACCGATCCCGCCGACGTCCTCACCGGCGAGCTTGCAGACCCAGTAGTCCCGGGAGCCCTGGTACTCGCAGTCCCAGCCGAACAGTCCGGCGTAGAACACCGCGGCCGCCTCGGCGTTGTCCGCGGCCAGGTCGACCCAGTTCGGCGTTCCCGCCGGCCACGGGGTGTTCCGCTCGACCATCCACGCTCCTGGAATCCGGTTGCCAGAACAGCTCCCCAAACCTGCCAGCCGGATACCGTCCGCGTCGAGACGATCACAGCAGGATCGCGTAACGGTTCGATCACTGCGGGGGTAGGGTGCGGCGGTGTGAATCGCCTAGCCCTGCACAGCCGGCTGCTGCCCGGGACCGAAGAGTCGTACGAACGCGAGCACGCCCGCGTCTGGCCCGAACTGATCGCGGTGATGCGCGCCGCCGGGATCCGGGACTGGAGCATCTGGCGCAGCGGTCGCGACCTGTTCCACCTGGTCGACTGCGACGACTTCGAGGCCGCCGTCGCGGTCCTCGCCACCGACCCGGTCGACCAGCGCTGGCAGCAGCACATGAGCCAGTTCGTCGAGGGCTTCGCGGCGAACCCGGACGGCGCGGCCGGACAGGCCCTGCGGCACGTCTGGACGATGTCCGAGCAGGACCAGCTGGGCAGCTAGCGCATCTCCCAGACCAGGACCTCGGCGCCGTCCGGACCGGCCGTGACCCGCTGACCGTCGGCGGCGACCACCCGGGCGGCGTCCCCGTCCCGCAGCTGCCCGGCGCCCTCCAGCTCAATGGTGCCCACAGCAACAAAGAGATGGACGTACGGCGCCACCGGCAGCTGGATCGAGGAGTCCGGCCGCAACCGGGCCACCGACATCCCGGCGTCGCGCTGGTTGATCCGGATCGCGGTCGTGTCCCGGTGCCGCGGCAACCCGGACGCGATCGGGACCAGCTCGCCGGTCGCGAGGACGTCGTCCACCTCGGCCTGCTGGTACGACGGGACCAGGTCGACCTCGTCCGGGCGGACCCACATCTGCACGTAGTGGACGGGTTCGCCCGCGTCGTTCTTCTCCGAGTGCCGGACCCCGGATCCCGCGCTCATCCGCTGCGCGAGCCCGGGCCGGACGATGCCGCTGTTCCCCTCGGAGTCCTCGTGCACCAGGGCCCCGCTCAGGACCCAGGTGACGATCTCGAGGTCCTGGTGCGGATGCGGGTCGTACCCGGTGCCGGGCGCAACCACCTCGTCGTTGTGCACCAGCAACGCGCCGAAGCCGACGTTCGCGGGATCGTAGTACCGGCCGAACGAGAACGAGTGCCGCGCGTCGAGCCAATCGTACGTCGTCCGGAACCGGTCACCGGCCCGGCGGATGTCGGCAGTCACCCGACCAGTGTCCCGCGTCGGCGCGGCCTAGAAGTACCCCGTCTCACCGTCGAGGAGTTCGCGGATCGTGTCCAGGTGGCCGACGTGCCGCGCGGTCTCCTCGAGCATGTGCAGCACCATCCACCGCAGGGTCGACTGCCCCGAGGCGAAGTCCGGGTGCTTGCCGGTCTCGTCGAGGGAGTGCGCGGCGATGATCTCGTTGGACCGCGCGCACTGGGCCTCGAACTCGTCCAGCAGCTGCGCGAGTGGCGCGTCCACCATCATGTCCGCGTCCTCGGGCTCCTCCTGGAACTGCGGATTTCCCTCCGAAGACCCGCCGAGGAACAACACCTCGAACCAGCAGTGCTCGGTCCATCGCATGTGCGAGACCAGGCCGCTCGCCGTCATCAACGGCGACGTCGGCAGGACCACCCGCCGCTCGTCCTCCGGCTTCAGCCCTTCGCACTTCCATCGGACCAGGGCCCGCTGCATGTCCAGCCAGCCGACCAGCTGGGTCCGTTCGTCCGCGACGAAGGGCGGTCGTTCCCGAGATAGCGTCATGCCCGCGCACGCTAGCGCCTCGACGGGCCGGGCCGCACGGTAATTACCGCGCAGAAGAGAGCGACTGCGGCCGCTCGGTGGGTCGTCGCACAGTCGTTCGGGCGGATTCAACTGTGGCTCGCCAGGCCTGATGGAAGGAAGGAGTGGACCCCAATGAACGGCTACGGACGGAGGTGGATGAGACCCGTTTTGAGACCCAGCTCCTCTGCAGTCGGCGGCCAGGGCGTTCCAGCAGGTTCACGAGGCGTATGGGTGATGGCTAGCCGCCGATGGGGGACCAGAGGCGGGTCCTTCGGGTTGTTGGACCCGCTTCTAGATGATGAGCACACCCCTACAGCCCAGTTGTGTAGTGGAGCACGGTCGATTCGAGAGCTTCTTCGTCTCCGCATCGCGGGACCGGTGCTCCTCAATGCGAGCGTGCAGCGGCCGCTCGACGTGAACCTAGGCGCCTGGCCATATTCAGGCGGCCTCGCTATTTGAGCAATGGAGGAATAGCCAATCCCAGTATCATAAGCGCAAAAGGGATGGCGATTTCGACCGCTAGAAATCTGAGCTTCCTGCGACCCGACTCCTCGGGGCTTTCCGAATCCCTTCCCGTGCGCATCTCAACTGCGGGCCATATCTCTCTCAGCTTATCTGGAGCATTGGTTGCCATCCAGAGTCCCGCGCCGAGCCCGAGAGCCCCGACTACTCCGACCGCGAGTCCTGTCACCGTCCGCCCAGTTGAACCCGGAGGGTAGTCGAATATCTGCAACAAGCGCCAGCCGAACACAGCGGCAAATCCTGCGAAAGACACGAAGACACTGACGGCGGCACCAATCAGTAGCCATCGAGACGGCACGTACTGCCGCTTAAGATCGGCCACCCATTCTTCGATCCGCGCCATCGTCGAGGCGACCCATGCTCGATCATTGCCGGATACCTGCGCTTCATTCGAGTAACTAGAATCGCCATGCTGGATAGTGACGGAAATGCGCGCATTGGTCGAATAGTTCGACATGTCCGCCTCAAATTCGCTGACCCACGCTCGGCTTAGCACCCCATCTGGAGCAAGAAGTGCTGACGACGTGTCACTCGAATATGTGCGTCCCCCCGTCGCCTTGACGGTGAATCTAACGCGAGCCATGACTTCGTCCGGCGGGGTGTCGCCGTTTAGACTCTGAGACGCGTCTTCGATTATCCTCCCCAGCATGCGCCCCCGGTGGGATCGCTGCCGTGGATCGCGGCCTGGCTGCTGGACCCGATGGTGTCGCTGGTGCTGATCGCTGTCCTTCGGGCCGAGCAGATCACCGCCCGGTACCAGGTCAGCGACGCCGGTCCGTGGATCCGCCGTACGAAGCGGTTCGCCTTCGCCGCGACCTACGTGATGAACACGTGGGCCTCGTTCGGCAAGGGCGACCTGGCCGGGATCGTGTTGCACTCGGTGCCGCCGCTGCTGGTGTTCTGCGCGGCCGAGACTGCTCCGGTGCTGCGGGACCGGCTGACCGAAGCGGTGCTTCGGGCCGAGCAGGCCGCCGCGCTGGCCGACCCGCACAAGGCCGCTGAGCCGCTGACGGTGCCGGTGCCGGTGGTGACCCAGGAGATGCCCCCCGCGCCGGTCGCGCTCGAATCGGCGCCTGACCCGGAGGCGGGGGCATCTCCCGAGGCGATCACCAAGACCGCAGCTCCCCGGCCGCCGCGCAAGCCGTCACAGCCGCGCAAGAAGCCGGGCAAGGGTGCCAAGGCGGGCCGGATGTTGCTGGCCGACTACGTGGCCGAGGGCCTGGCCAAGGCCGACCCGGAGATCACCGCCGATGAGGTGAGCCCGGCGTGGGCGCGCAAGACGACGGGTTGTTCTGCGGGGCTGTCGGCCAAGGTGGCCGCCGGTGTCCGCGACCAGCTGGTTGCTGTTCCTGCGGTCACTTCGATCGAGAAGGCGGTGGCCTGATGAGTGGGCTGACGATGACCGACCTGTTCTGTGGTGCCGGTGGCTCGTCGACCGGTGCGGCGATGGTGCCTGGTGTGACGGTGCGGATGGCGGCGAATCACTGGCGGCTGGCGGTGGACAGCCACAACACCAACCACCCCGGCGCCGACCACGACTGTGCCGACCTGTCGCAGGTCGACCCGTCGCGCTACCCGCGCACGGACCTGCTGTGGGCCTCGCCGGAGTGCACGAACCACTCCCAGGCCAAGGGCCGCAAGCGCAACGTCGATTCGACTCCGGACCTGTACGGGCAGGTGTTGCCGCTGGAGGCGGCCGAACGGTCGCGGGTGTCGATGTTCGACCCGCTGCGGTTCGCTGAGTACCACCGCTACGCCGCTGTGGTGATCGAGAACGTCGTGGACGCGGCCAAGTGGGTGATGTGGCCCGCGTGGCGGGCTGGGTGGGACGCGCTGGGCTACTGCCTGCACGTGGTCTACCTGAACTCGATGCACGCCCAGGCCGGCGGGCGCCCCGCGCCTCAGTCACGCGACCGGCTCTACGCGGTGGCGCACCTGAAGGCGACGCGCTGCCCGGACCTGAACCAGTGGACCCGGCCCGCCGCGTACTGCCCCGGCTGTGACGAGATCGTGCGGGCGATGCAGGCGTGGAAGAAGCCCGACAAGGCATGGGGCCGCTACCGGGCGCAGTACGTGTGGCGATGCCCGCGCGTCACCTGCCGCAACCAGGTGCTCGAGCCGGGTTGGCTGCCCGCCAGCTCGGCGATCGACTGGACCATCCCCGGTCAACGGATCGGCGACAAGGCGCGCCCGCTGGCCGACAAGACCATGGCCCGGATCGCTGCCGCGCTGGAGCGCCAGGCCAAGCAGGGTGCGCCGCTGGTGGTGCCGATGGAGGGCCGCGACGGCAAGCAGGCCGCGCCGGTGACGGCGGTGCTGCGGACCCAGACGACCCGCAACGAATCCGCGCTGCTGGTACCTGCGGGCGGGACGTGGAACGACGCCGCGACCGGGGTCCTGGACGTGATGCGGACCCGGACCGCGAACGAGACCGAAGCGCTGGTGGTGCCGCTGCGGGCCAACAACACCGCCAAGGGTGTCGGGCAGGTCTTCGACACCTTCGCCGCCGCTGGCAACCACCACGGCCTGTTGATGCCCTACTACGGCAACGCCACCGCCCGCACCACCGACGACCCGCACGGCACATTCACCTCCCACGACCGGTTCGCGCTGGTGATGCGCAACAACACCAGCACCGGTGACGGTGCCGAGATGTCCACACCGGTCGGTGAATCGCTGCGGACACTGACGACCGCCGGGCACCAGTCGCTGCTGGAGTACTCGACCCCAGCCGTGGACGACTGCCTGTTCCGGATGCTGGAGCCGCACGAGATCGGCGCCGGGATGGCGTTCACGCCCGGCTACGTCGTGCTCGGGAACAAGCGCGAGAAGGTCCGCCAGCTCGGCAACGCCGTCACCCCGCCCGCCGCCCGTGACCTAGTCGCCGCCGTGGCCGAATCGCTCGGGCACTCCGTAGGCGACCTGGCCGGCGCGCAGGCGGTGGCGGCATGAACCACGATCCGGAGGAGAACGCCGTGAACGACCGTGACACCAACCAGAACACCAACCGTGACACCACCACGAACAACGTTCACCGGCTTCACGGGACCGATCATGAGACCGTTCAGGACGCCGTTCACGAGAACGTTCAGGAGGACGTTCAGGGCATCGTTCACGCCGACGCCGAGCGGGTCACCGTGAACGACACCGACGACGTTCACAGCGACGCCGAGGTGATCGAGGGCGAGGTGCTGACCGACGAGGAGTCGGCCGAACTGGACCGCCGGTTGGAGACGCGCGGTGCGCTGGTGGTGCGACGGGCGACCGCACCCGTGCGCGTGGTGAAGTCTGCGGCGGTGGCGGTCAAAGGCCACGAGCCGACCATGACCGCGGGCAAGACTGTTCTGCGCCACTCCTGGACGGTGGTGCAGGGCGTGGAGTCGTTCGCCAAGCGCGCCTACGACGCGTCCACGATGGGCGTCTACCGGCGCCAGATCAAGGCCGCCGAAGCGGTCGGGGACCGGGAGGCGCTGAAGGAGTGGGCCGACCGCAAGGAGATGGCCACCGAGCGCCGCCACAAGCGCCTGATGGACCTGCCCCGGCTGTTCATCGGTCTGGTGAAGGTGTTCGCCGCCACGCTGATCGGTATCCCGCTGGCGGTGTTCGTGATCGCCGTGCTGACCAAGCTCACCGGCAACGGATCGTTCACCGGCGTGTGGCTTGGGTTCTTCGCCGTGATCGGGTTCGTGATCGCCGCCGTGTCGCTGGTGTGGGGCCTGTTCGTGATAGCGCTGCCGTTCCTGCTGGTGCTGGCCTGCTACCGCGAGGGCAAGCGCCGCGCGGAGCCGCCGAACTGGCTCGTCACCACCAGCGACAACACCTACGAGGCGACGGTGGATGAGTCCACGATCGCGCTGGCGCTGGACGCGCTGCGGATCGGCAACATCACCCGCTACCTGAAGGAGGGCTACAAGCTGCAGTTCATCACGCCGGCGCGCCAGTTGGGGCGCGGTACTCACGCCGTGGTGCGGCTGCCTGCCGGTGTGCCCGCTGCTGAGATCGGTCGCCGCCGCACCGACCTGGCCACCGGTCTTCACCGGGCCGCCTCCGAGGTGTGGCCGACTGTCGGCGACGAGGCCGGAATCCTGGACCTGTGGGTCGCCGACAAGGGCGCGCTGGCCGACGGCGCCGGACCGTACCCGCTGCTCGAAGAGGGCCTGGTGGACGTGTTCAAGGGCGTCCCGGCAGGCCGCACGCTGCGCGGCGACGCGATCTACATGCCGATCACCGGACGGAACACGATCGTCGGTGGCGCACCGGAGCAGGGCAAGTCCAGCGCCGCCCGGATCACGATGATGGGAGTCGCGCTCGACCCGACCGCAGAGCTGCGGATCTGGGTGCCGGACATGAACTTCGACTTCGAGCGGTTCCGGCCGCGCTGCTCGCGCTACGTGCGCGGCGCCGACGACGACTCGATGCGCCAAATCCGCGACGACCTCAAGGAACTGTTCGAGGAGATGCAGTCGCGCGGCGACCTGCTCGACAAGTTCGAGATCCCCGAGGTGAACCGGCAGATCGCCGACAAGAACGTCGGCCTGCACCCGATCGTGGCGCTGCTCGAAGAGGCACACGTCGCCTACAACCACGCCGAGTACGGCAAGGAGATCAGCTACTACGCCACCCAGATCGTGCAGCTCGGCCGCAAGCGCGGCATTCACCTGATCACCTCCACCCAGGCGCCGACCGCGACGTCGATCCCGCGTGACATCACCCGCAACTGCACCAACGGGATCGCGTTCTACGTCGCCGACCACACCGCCAACGACGCCCTGCTCGGCCAGGGCGCCTACAAGGCCGGGATCAAGGCGACCGACCTGATCCCCGGCAAGGACCGGGGAACCTCGGCCACGAAGGGCTTCACCGCCGCCCGCTTCGAGTTCATCCAGTGGTACTTCCTGTCCGTTGCCAAGGACAACGACCAGGTCACGCCGCTGATCGAGCGGTCGCTGGCCGCGATCAAGAAGCGCAACATGCCCGCCCCGACCGACAACGCCCGGCCCGAGATCGAGACCCGCGACCTGCTCGCCGACCTGGACGAAGTCCTCAACACCGACCCGGTCAACATCGCCGACGTGCCCGCCCTGCTGCGGGATCTCGCACCGGACTGGACCCCGTACCAGAACCTGTCCGGCAAGGCGCTGCGGGAGACCCTGGCCGCCGACCACGGCATCAAGGTCCCCTCGACCGGGAACCGCTACCCCCTCGACCCCACTACCGTCCGTAACGCGATCGTGCTGCGGGAGCGTGACGCCGGCCCGGCCGACGACACCGCACCGGGCGCCGAACCGCTCGCCAGTTAGCTCCGAGCACCGGGGCCGGAAACCCCGCCGCGAGCGGCCTGACCAGCCCGTTCCCGGCCCCGGTTAACTCGGCCCACTCGGTAACTAACCGCAGGTCAGAGCAACATTCACCCCACCTCACTCGCCAAGTGAGGAACCTAACCCGATCACCGCCAGCTAACCCCAACCCGAAACCCCCGGCCGACGACCCGCAGCGGGTCGCCGCCTCCACCCGCCACACCCACACTCGACTACAGAAAGTGACTGATCGTGGTCCCCGCGAATCACCTCCTGTGGCTCTACGCCTCGACCGTCCTGCCCGCCAGCGTCGTCACCGAGACCCAGTCGCTGACCCAGACCCAACGCGTCGCGGTGTGGATCGGCACCGGCCTGGCCGCCGTCGCGCTCTACCTGCTCGGCTGCCTGATCTTCCCCTTCGCCAACTGCACCAAGTGCGCAGGCTCGGGCAAGTCTCGCGCCCCACGAGGCAAGTCGTTCCGCAACTGCCGCCGCTGCAAAGGCACCGGCCGCCGGACCCGGATCGGGCGCCGCCTGATCGATGCCCACCGCAACCGCACCCGCTGACCGCTACCCAGGGAGACCCGAACCGTCATGGCCCGCACCCCCCGCAAGACCACCCGCAACGCCGCCACCACCGACGACGCGCTGAGCCCGGCTGAGGAGTACCGGGCCGCGCTGGCCGACTTCAGCAGCTACTCCAGCGAGAACGAGACGTCCGAAGCGCTGGCCGCCCGCGACCGGCTCGACACCGCCGAACGGCGCCGCCGCTGGTGGCACTTCTGATGGCCGCGACGCTGATGGACAAGGCGAGCCTGCACCCGGCCTGCTCGCGCTGGATCGAGCTGTGGAACGGCCAACAGGCACTCGGCTGGGACCACGAAGGAACCCCGGTGTCCAAGTTCCGCTGGGCACCCGCCGGCCTGGCCACCCGCCGCCAGCTCCGCGCGATGCGGATGTGCCCCGGCGGGCAGGAACCCTACGCGCTGCTGGTGTGGCGAGGCGGTCAGCGATGGGCCTGGCTGTACCGCCTCGACCTCGCCCGGCCGTCGCGGGTCGCGTCCCCGGCACAGCTCAACGCCCTCGACAAGGCCATGGAAGCGCGGCGCCGCTGCAAGCTGTGCGGCCTGGTCGCGGACTACTGCATCCCCACCTCTGACGGCCGCTGCATCGACTGCATGACACCAGCCCCGAGCACCCCATCCCCTGGCCAGTTCCCTCCCACAGCCAGAGGACAGGGCTGGTGCGGCGCACCTTCGCCATCTGTACCTGCCGACACGGCCTGAGCGGTCGTACGACCGATGACCAGCCGCCACGGAGAGTCCCGGTACGCCCCCCTATTTGGCACCGGCACCTGGCGACTGAGGCTCCTGCAGAAACACCGGCCGCTTGCTGCGGACTGTACGCGCAATTTCCACCGCTGAATACACGAGCACAACGTTGAGCTGAGTCACCCATGAATGACCTGCTGACCGCCGCCCAACCCCGTACACGAGGCGGTCCCCGCCGGGGGGGAGGGCGGGGACCAGTGGGTGGCTCGAGAACACCGTGCATTTTACGCCCGACCGCCTCCACCTGCCAGCGATCCAAGCCCCAAAACCGTGACGTGCCACCCGAAAGGACCCTTCCCGTGACAGAGCTGCTGACCGCCGCCCTGGACGCCGCCAACCGTGGCTGGCCGGTGTTCGTGCTCGGACGCTCCAAGCGCCCCGTGGCCAACTGCGATGCCTGCCCCAAAGACGCGCACGACCCCGCGACGTGCGGTCACCTGACCTGTCACGGGTTCTACGCCGCGACCACCGATCCCGACCGCGTTGCGGCCATCGTCGCCGCCATCCCGTACGGGCAGCTCGCCGTCCGCACCGGCGCCGTGTCCGGGCTGCTCCTGGTTGACGTGGACCCCGCCCACGGCGGCGACCGCAGCCTGATGCACCTGATGGACGAGGAACTCGTCCCGCGAACCCTGCACGTCCACACCGGCTCCGGCGGACTGCACCTGTACTACCGCCACCCCGGCCACCACATCGCCTCCCGCCCCATGCCCGGCCGACCCGGCATCGACATCAAGGCAGACGGCGGCTACGTCGTCCTGCCGCCCTCGATCCACCACCGCACCCACCGCCCCTACCAGTGGGGCCAGACCGCCACCGACGTGGAGATGCCCCCGCCCGGACTGCTCGCCGCCTGCCAGCCACCCGAGGCCGCCCAGACCCCGCCCGCCGGCCTGCCGACCACCCGAACCGGCAGCGGGGGCATCTCCCACCCCGACAAGCTCCTCACCGCCCACCTGGCCGCCGTACGCGACGCCCCAGAGGGCAAGCGCCGAACCACCCTCTACGGAGCCGCCAGAGGCGTCGCACGACTCGTCGCGGCAGGCGCGATCGACCGCACCGACGCCATCGCTGTACTGACCGACGTAGGCCACCTTGCCCAGCAAAGCGACCGCGAGATCCGAGCCGCCATCAACGGAGGCTTCCGCGACGAAGGGATCGCCGCAGCATGAGCGCCGAACACATCCCCGACTGGCTACCGCCCCTCAGCGAACCGCCCGAAGACCCATGGGAACCGACCCCGCCGACACCGATCAAAACTCAGCACACACCCATGCATCACGAGCCGATGGCGCCGCCCGCCACGTCGCAGGCGACCACCGCCGGTCCGGTGTGGGACGGCGCTCCGGTGCCGCTGAAGACCGACCGGTTGCTCAGGCCGTTCCCGGTCGATGTGTTCCCCGGTTGGCTGGCCGACCAGGTGAGCGCCGTCGCGGAGGCGACCCAGACCCCGGCCGACCTGGCCGGATCGGTGGCGCTGGCCTGCCTGTCCACGGCAGCCGGGGGCAAGGTGCTCGTGCAGGTCGATCGGTCCTGGCTGGAACAGGTCAACCTCTACACCGTGACCGCCCTGCCGCCCGGGTCGCGCAAGTCGCCGGTCTTCCGGGCAATGACTGGGGCGCTGACCAGCGCCGAACAGGCACTCCGCGAGGCCACCGGGGAGCGGCGGGTGGAGGCCGAGCTGGCAGCACGGATCGCCCACGCACGCGCCGAACAGCTCGCCAAGAAGGCCGAAGCGCTCACCGTCAACCCGCAAGAGGCGCTCGCCGACGCGACCGCAGCAGCGAAGGAAGCCGCGGGGATCGTGGTTCCCGCCCTGCCACAACTCATGACCGACGACGTGACCCCGGAGGCCTGCGTCTCCCTCATGGCCGCCCACGACGGCCGGATCGCTGTCCTGTCCGCTGAAGGCGACGTGTTCGCCACCCTCACCGGCACCCGCTACTCCGCAGCCCCCAACCTTGGAGTGTTCCTCAAAGGCCACGCCGGCGACCCAATCCAGGTCGACCGCAAGGGCCGCGAGTCCGAGTCGATCGAACGGCCCGCGCTCACCCTCGGAGTCACCACCCAACCCGGCACCCTGCAAGGCCTCGCCGCCCAACCCGGCTTCCGTGACCGGGGCGTCCTCGCCCGCATCCTCTACAGCCTGCCCACCAACACCGTCGGCACCCGAAACAACCAAGCCGAACCCGTCCCCGAACCCACCGAAACCACCTACCGCGACGCCCTCCGCACCCTCGTCCTCCTCCTGGCCGACCACGACACCCCCCACCACCTCGACCTCACCCCCGACGCCCGCCAGATCCTGCTCGACTTCCAGGACTGGATTGAGCCCCGGCTCCACCCCCAAACCGGGCAGCTCGCACCCATCACCGACTGGGCATCCAAGCTCGCCGGAGCCGTCGTCCGGATCGCCGCACTACTCCACCTCGCCCACACCTTCACCACCGGCTACGCCACACCCATCACCGCCGACACCATGCACGCCGCCGAACGCATCGGCCGCTACTACCTCGACCACGCCCTGGCCGTCTACGACCTCATGGGTCGATCCCATCCAGACCTCGACGACGCCCGCGAAGTCCTCACCTGGATCACCAACCACTGCAACCGGACCGGCCGACCCACCTTCACACGCCGCGATGCCCTCAACGGCCTGAACGGACGAACCCGGTTCGCCACCGTCGCCGATCTCAAACCGGCACTGGAAGTCCTCACCGAGCACGGCCACATCCGTCCGGCCGAATCCAAGTCCACTGGCGGCCGCCCCTCCGTCGCCTACGACGTCCACCCCGCAGCCCTCCAGACCCCGTAGCAAAAGCAGCAAAAGGAGCAGAACCCCACTTCTGCACCTTTTGCACCTTTTGCTCCGGCCTTCCTCGCCACGCGAAGGAGACACGAGCAGTGACTGCCAGCACTGACTACGCCACTGACGACCGCAGTCCGCAGCACCAGCCTCACGACGGGAGTTCGCGCCAAGTGTCAACGACAGAAGAAGTCGCAGCTACTCCGCTGCTACTGCTCACGGTCGAGCAAGCCGCTAAGCGCCTCGGCATCGGCCGGACCACCTGCTACGCGCTTGTGAGCTCAGGGGAGATCGAATCCGTGCCGGTGGGCCGCCTCCGCCGCATTCCCGCCGAGTGCATCTCCGAGTACGTCAACCGCCTCCGAGCAGCCGCCCGCACCACCAACCAAGCAGCCTAGGAAGGGGATCCAAGTGGAGAAGCGACACAAGAACCCTGACGGCCGATCGACCATCTATCTCGGCGCTGACGGCAAGTGGCATGGCCGCGTCACAATGGGATTGAAGGATGACGGCTCGCCGGACCGGCGCCACGTCAAGCGAAAGAACAAGGATGCCGTGGTGGAGCGCGTCAGGGAGCTGGAGACGGAACGGGATACCGGCAAGGTCAGGCCGGTCGGTGAGAAGAAGTGGACAGTGGAAACGTGGCTGCTGCATTGGCTGACGATTGTCCAACCGAACCTTCGATTCGGTGCGTACAGGGCATATGAAAGCGCCGCACGAATTCATCTCATTCCAGGCATTGGGAAGCACAAGCTAGACAAGCTGCAGCCAGAGCATCTCGAACGGCTGTACACGCGAATGCAGAACGCCGGAGCACGGCCCGGCACCGCGCACCAGGTTCACCGAACGATCCGAACCGCTCTCGGTGTGGCGGAGGCACGAGGCCATATCAAGAGCAATCCGGCCACCAAGGCGAAATCGCCCCGATCCGATATCGAGCAAGAGGAAGAGATCGAGCCCTACACGGTGACGGAGATTCGGGCCATCCTTCACGAGGCTGGTAAGGGGCGAAACAGTGCTCGGTGGGCGATCGCTCTTGCGCTCGGTCTTCGCCAGGGGGAGGCCCTCGGCCTCAAGTGGTCGGACATCGATCTCGAAGGCGGGATCCTTCAAGTCCGGCGTAGCCGGAACAAGCCGCACTATGTGCATGGCTGTGTCGACAAGCCATGCGGGCGCAAGATTCCGGGCCACTGCCCAGGGCGAGTGTCTACGCGGCCAGACGCCGCACCCACAAAGTCCCGAGCTGGACGGCGCACAATCGGGCTCCCCGACGAGCTGGTGTTGATTCTGCGCACCCACCAGGTGCAGCAGACGGCGGAGAAGGAAGCTGCCCGGCAGCTATGGATTGACGAGGGGTGGTTGTTCGCGAGTCGCACGGGCAAGCCACTGAACGCACGCACGGATCACCAGGAATGGAAAGACCTACTGAAGGCGGCCAAGATCCGCGAGGGTCGGTTGCACGATGCCAGGCACACCGCCGCGACAGTGATGCTGCTGCTCGGGATACCGGAGCGTGCCGTGATGGATGCGATGGGCTGGGCAACTACGGCCATGGCCAAGCGCTATCAGCACATCACCGCACCGGTACGACGCGACATCGCATCCCGCGTCGGCGGGCTCCTGTGGGCTACGCCAGCGGTGGAAAAGGGCCACGATGAAGACGAAGACGGGAGCGCCGGACAGCTCGTGCCGGCCTAATCAGAGGGTCCGTTGAGACCCTCGTTGAGACCCTGCGGGGGGCAGCAGGTCTGCTGCCCCCCGTTTCACGCTCAGCTAAGGGCCGAAAATGCGCGACTGCGGCCGCTCGGTGGGCGGTCGCAGTCGCCGTTGGGGGTGGCGGGCTTCGGTCAGCCGGTGGGGTTGCCGTTGTCGGAGCCGAGGGTGGTCTTGGCGGTCTCGGTCTTGCCGCCGCGGATGTAGGTGATGGTCACCTGGTCGTCCGGGCGGTGCGAACGGACAGTGGCGACCAACGCGTCCCCTGACGCGATCGCCTTGCCGTCCACAGCGGTGACCACGTCACCTTGCCGCAGACCGGCCTTGTCCGCCGCACCGCCGGACGTCACCTCGCCGAGGGTCGCTCCCTGCGTGAGCCCGTCGGAGGACTGCGCGTCGCCGACCGTCACTCCGAGCCGCGCATGTGTGGCCTTGCCCTTGGCCACCAGCTCGTCGATGATCGGCTTGGCCTGGTCGATCGGGATTGCGAAGCCCAGGCCGATGTTCCCGCCTTCGGATTGTCCCGATCCGCCGGCGGTCTTGATCGCGCTGTTGATTCCGACCACCTGGCCGGCGAGGTCGATCAGGGCGCCGCCGGAGTTCCCCGGGTTGATGGCGGCGTCTGTCTGGATTGCTGGGAAGACCGTGGTGCTGCTGTTCTGCTGCTCACCGCCGGACGTCACCGGCCGGTTCAGCGCGGAGACGATGCCGCTGGTGACGGTCGCGTCCAGGCCGAACGGCGAGCCGATCGCGACCACACCCTGGCCGACCTGCAGCTTGCCGCTCTGGCCGAGCGCGGCCGGGGTCAGGTCGTTGGCGTCCGCGCGGATCACCGCGAGGTCGGTCAGCGGGTCCGTCCCGACGATGGTGGCCTGGACGGTCTTGCCGTCGTTCAGGATCACCGACAGCTTGCCGCCGTTCTCGGCGCCCGCCACCACGTGGTTGTTGGTGACGATCAGGCCGTCCTTGCTGATCACGATGCCGGATCCGGTGCCGGAGCCCTGGTTGGAGGCGAAGGCGATCTTCACCACGCTCGGCAGGACCTTCGCGGCGGCGTTCTGCACCGAGCCGTCCGGTGCCGACACCGGGGCGGCCTGGCTGCCGTTCAGCGGGGCGGTGACCGACGGCGTCGAGCCGGAGTCGTTGGTCGCCGAGTACACAGCCGCACCGCCCACACCGCCGGCGGTACCGACCAGCAGCGCGGTGGCCGCGACCAGAGCCAGCCCGCGCCGCTTCGGCTTCGGGGGCTCCGGCTGGGCCGGCTGCGGTCCGAACGGCCAGTTCGACCCCGGCGGCGTCCCCTGATGCGCCCCGGTCGGTCCGAACTGCCCCTGCGGATAAGCGCTCCCACCTGAGGAGTGCTGACCCGGCCGCGCCTGTCCTGCCGGCGCGTACTGCTGCTGCGTGTGCTGGCCGTAGCCGGTCGTCGGCAGCTGCTGAGTACGCTCCTGCGAACTCGAGCCGTACGACGGCGACGCCCCCTGCGCGGGGTTGTTCCCGAACGTCGAACCCCGGCCCGGGGTGTCGTTCCCGGTCGGGTTCTGCGGCTGGTGCGGCTGGTTCTCGGTCATGGACCTACCTTGACCGCCGGACCTGAGAGGGCCCTGAAGATCGTTTGGGAGCTGCCGAAGAACTCTGTGAAGATCCCCTGAAAGACCTGTGAGGATCAGCGGCCGGCCGTGGCCGCGTGCGGCAGCCACAGCGTGAACTGGGCCCCGCCGCCCGGCGCGTTGCGCGCGTAGATCATGCCGCCGTGCTGCTCGGCCGCGTGCTTCACGATCGCCAGACCCAACCCGGAACCGGGCAGGCTGCGCGCCTCGCTGGACCGGTAGAACCGCTCGAACACGTGCGGCAGGTCCGCCTCGGCGATCCCCGGCCCGCTGTCGGTCACCGTGAGCACGCCGTCGAGCAGGCGCACCGTCACCTTCGGCTTCGGCGCCCCTTCCTCGGCCGGACCCTCCGGCAGGCTGTACTTCGCGGCGTTGTCGAGCAGGTTCGTCACGGCGCGGCCGAGCAACCGCTCGTCGCCCCAGACCGGGAACGGGGTGATCTCCACCTCCCAGTCCAGCTGCGGGGCGCGCCGGCGGACCTTGATCACGGCGTCCTCGACCACGTTCGACAGCTCGATCAGCTCGGCGTCACGGACCTGCGGGGTGTCCCGGGCGAGCTCGGTCAGGTCGCCGATCAGCGTGGTCAGCTCGTCCATCTGCGCGCGGACGTCGTCCAGCAGTTGCTGCCGGTCCTCCGGGCGCAGGCCGCCTCGCTTGTCCGCCTGGGCGAGCAGGTCGAGGTTCGTCCGGATGCTGGTCAGCGGCGTCCGCAGCTCGTGCCCGGCGTCGCCGACGAGTCTTCGTTGCCGGTCCTGGGACCGGGCCAGCGCGGCCAGCATCGCGTTGAACGCCTGCGCGAGCCGGGAGATCTCGTCCGATCCGGTCACCGGGATCGGTTTCAGCTCCTCGGTCCGGGCGATGTGCTCGGCCGCCCCGGTCAACCGGGCCAGCGGACGCAACCCCGACTGGGCGATCGCGTTGCCGGCCAAGGCCGCGCCGATCACGCCGAGCAGGCCGACGGCCCACAGCACGATGCCCAGGTTGTGCAGCGTCTGGTCGATCGGCCGCAGCGACTGGGCCACCACGAGCGCGGCCGGCTGCAGATCGTCCTGGCTGCACCTGGTCCGGTACGGGCAGTACTGCGCGGGCACCGCGACCACCCGGAAGTGCGGCCCGTTCGCGACCCCGACAGTGCGGACGCTGTACTCACTGCCCTGGGACCGGGCCACCTGCAGCTCGGTCGGTCCCATCGGCGGCAGGTAGCTGTCCGCCGCGCCGAGGCTCTTGCCGTCCGCGGTGTACAGGCCGAGCTGGATGTCGCTCAGGCCGAGCGCGTCCGGCGGGATCTCCTGGAGGTTCTCCAGGTTGGTCAGTACGCCCTTCTTGGCGGCCTGGCTGGCCCGGTCGACCAGGCTGTTGTCCAGGTTGCGGTACATCTGCTGGCGCACGGTGAGGTACGCGGACACGCTGACGAGCGCGACCGCCAGGCCCACCGCGACGGCGGCGAGCAGGGTCACGCGAGCGTGCAGGCTCAGGTGGTGCAGCTTGTCGCGCCACCAGCTCTGCGTCCGGGCCGCGGTGGCCGTGAACGGGTTGGTGCTGTTGCCGGGGCGTTCCGGACGCGGGCCGGTGGTCGGCTGCTGGGCCCCGTCGGGACCGTTCGGGGAGCCGTCGCCCCGCCGAGCCGGGTCGCCGCGGCGCGCGGCGTACTCCGGGAAGTTGCTGGGGTCGGAACTCACGGCGGGGTGTCCCTCAGGACGTAGCCGATGCCGCGGACGGTATGGATCAGCCGGGGCAGTCCGTTCACCTCGGTCTTGCGGCGCAGGTACCCGATGTAGACCTCGAGCGAGTTGGCCGTGGTCGGGAAGTCGTAGCCCCAGACCGCGTCCAGGATCACCGCGCGCTCGAGCACCCGCCGCGGATTGCGGATCAGCAGCTCGAGCAGGGAGAACTCGGTCCGGGTCAACGGGATCGGGACGTCGCCACGGTGGACCTCGTGCGCATCCACGTCCACCACGAGGTCGGCGTACTGCAGCACCTCGCCGCGCGGACCACCCTCACCCGGCGCGGTACTGCGGCGGAGCAGTGCGCGCAGCCGGGCCAGCAGCTCCTCCAGCGCGAACGGTTTGGTGAGGTAGTCGTCACCGCCCGCGTCCAGGCCGTCCACCCGGTCGGCGACGGCGTCCCGCGCGGTGAGCACGAGGATCGGCACATTGTTGCCCGCGGCGCGTAGTGCCTTGGTGGTCTCCAGGCCGTCCAGCCGCGGCATCATCACGTCCATCACGACCACGTCGGGCTCGACGTTGCCGATCACGGCGAGGGCCTCGGCGCCGTCGGAGGCGGTGACCACCTCGAAGTCGTTGAACTCCAGCGAACGGCGCAGCGAGTCCCGGACCGCCCGGTCGTCGTCCACCACCAGTACCCGCATTCGTGCTCCCGCTCGCCTGAAGTCGTGACCCGGCAGTTCCCGGGCCTCCGTCTGTCGAGACTAGGCGGTCTCATTGAGAAACGGCTGAGAACCCGCGCAGAACCACCCACACCACTTCCGCAGGGCGGCTACCGCCGAGCGTCGACGGGTACTGAGCTCTCCACGCGAACCTTCGGAGTACGGCGGGAGAGGGCGACCCCGAGCAGGCAGAGGACGCCACCACCGAGCGCGAGCAGAGCGGGCGTCTCACCCAGCAGCAACCAGGCGAGCAGTACGGCCACCACGGGCACGAGGTACGTCGTGGCGCCCATCCGGCCCGCGCTGGTCCGGGACAGGGCGAACGCCCACGTGGTGAAGCCGAGCGCGGTCGGGAACGCGCCTAGGTACACCACCCACCACAGCGTGGACGTCTTCGCGGTGGAGACCTCGTCCACCAGCGCCGGGGCGTACGGGAGGCAGGCGATCGCGCCGATCGTGCAGGCGATCCAGGTGACCTGTGCGGCGGGAAGCCTGCGCAGCAAGGGCTTCTGGGAGACCACGCCCACGGCGTACGAGATGGCGGCCACGACACAGAGCACCACGCCCCACGTCTCCGCGTGCCCGGTCGAGGTGGCTGTGCCGATCAGGAGGACCCCGCCGAACGCGACGACGCTGCCGAGTACGAGCTGCCGCGGGAACCCTTCGCCGAGGGTCAGGCCGGCCAGTAGCGCGATCAGCAGTGGGGCGATGTGGACCAGCATGGCCGCGGTCCCTGCGTCCAGGCGCCGCTCGGCCTCGTTGAGCGCGACGTTGTAGACGCCGAACCAGAGCAGCCCGCACGCGATCAGCGGTACCCAGTCGCGCAGAGTAGGGCGACGCCACTCCTTGGTGAGCAACAGCAGGCCGAGCAGCACACTGCCGACCAGCAGGCGTGCCAGCGACAGCGGTCCCGCGGACAGCTCGGTCCCCACGTGGCGGATGGCGACGAACGCGGACGCCCACAACAGCACGGTCACCCCGGCCGCCGCGACGGCCAGCCCTCTCTGATCTCTCACGGTCTCAACGGTAGGAAGTACGCTGGCGGAGAACCATGCCGAAACGGAGCCTTGGAGGCCGTGATGGTTGCCGAAACGAAGGCGTACCGGGCGCCGGTCTTCCCGGCCGATCTGCTCGACGAGCTGAACCGGCGGTTGCTCCGCGAGCTGACCGACGACCCGCGGGCCCGGACGACCGAGCTGGCCCGCCGGCTGGGCGTGTCCACGCCGACCGTGCGCGAGCGGGTCGCCCGGTTGGAGGAGGCCGGGGTGATTCGCGGGTACCGGCTGGACGTCGATCCCGCCGCGCTCGGTCTGCCCGTGGCCGCGTGGGTCCGGCTGCGGCCCGGTCCGGGTCAGGTCGGCCGGATCGCGGAGCTCGCCGAGCGGATCCCCGAGGTGGTCGAGTGCCACCGGATCTCGGGCGAGGACTGCTTCCTGCTCCGCGTCCAGGTCCCCGCGATCGACGCGCTGGAAGGGATCCTGGACCGGCTGAACGTGCACGGCTCCACGAACAGCTCGTTCGTCGTCTCCACCCCGGTCCCGCCGCGCGGCGTCCCGCTCGACTGACAGCGGACGCGCAGCACTCACAGTGAGGATGATGGGTGTGGTCCCCCGCGGTGGTCGTCCTGACTCAAGCACTCACTGACTTCGGGTCTTGAATTGGATATGTCGGTCGACCACTGCGGGGGTCACGTGCACTCACCGGACGAGGGGTCTGTGACCTCATAGGAGCCTGTGCCAGCAGGCACCCATCACTGTCTTGTCCGCTCGCCTCGGCTGGTGCGTGCCGCCCTCATCCCTAGCCAGTGGAAGGACGGCAGTACCCACCATGCCACGAGCAGAGGCCCGGTCCCAGGTCGAGATCACCGGTGGTGTCGACACCCACCGAGACACTCACACCGCGGCCGCGATCGATCAGACCGGCCGGATGCTCGGCCATGCCACGTTTCCCACCACCCGGGCCGGCTATGCCGCGCTGCTGGCCTGGCTGCGGTCGTTCGGGCGGCTGGTCCTGGCCGGAGTGGAGGGCACCGGCGCCTACGGGGCCGGTCTGACGACCTATCTGAGCGAGCAAGGCATCACGGTCGTCGAGATCGACCGGCCGAACCGTAAGACCCGCCGCCGGGCCGGGAAATCCGACCCGATCGATGCCGAAGCCGCCGCCCGCGCCGCCCTGGGCAAAGTCCGCACCGGCACCCCCAAAAACCGCGACAGCCAGGTCGAGGCGCTGCGGAACCTGCGGGTCGCCCGCACCAGCGCCGTCGACCAACGCGCCGGCTGCATGCGCCAGATCAAAGCCCTGATCGTGACCGCACCCCATGGTCTGCGCGACCAGCTACGAGGCCTCACCACCGCCCGCCTGATCCACACCTGCCGCAACCTGCGACCCGATACCACCCAGATCGGCGTCCCGGAACAAGCCGTCAAAACCGCGCTGCGTTCACTGGCACGCCGCTACGCCACCGCCCAACAAGAGATCGCCGAGCTCGACACCCTCATCACAGCCCTGATCGAAACGATCAACCCGGCCCTTCTCCAGCTCACCGGAGTCGGCCCCGACATCGCCGGGCAGCTCCTGGTCACCGCCGGCCCCAACCCCGAACGGATCCACTCCGAAGCCGCCTTCGCGATGCTCTGCGGCGCCGCCCCCATCCCCGCATCCTCAGGCCAAACACAACGCCACCGCCTCAACCGCGGCGGCGACCGCCAAGCCAACAAAGCCCTCTACCTCATCGTCATCAACCGACTCCGCTGGGACCCACGCACCCACACCTACCTCGCCAAACGCACCGCCGACGGCCTGTCCAAAAAAGACACCATCCGCTGCCTCAAACGACTCATCGCCCGCGAGATCTACTACACACTCCGCCAAACACAACCCACCACCAACAAGCAACCAGCCACTACTTGACCATCCATAGGAGCATCCAACCGCCGGCTCGGCGCCGCTCGTCGCGGAGGCCCTGTGGAGCTTCTGTGGGCGCCGGAGATTGGTGAGTGGTGGATGTCCGGGTAGTGGCCCAACCAGTCCTCAGGGTGGTCTACATCACTACGCTGGAGGGGACTTCAGTGACGTCTGGAAGGACCCTGACCCATGGCTGCCGACAAGTCTGTCCGCAGAGTTGCCCTTCTCACCGCGGGCGGGCTCGCGCCCTGCCTGTCGTCCGCCGTCGGCGGGCTGATCGAGCGCTACACCGAGGTGGCGCCCGACGTGGAGATCATCGGATACCTGAACGGCTACCACGGTCTGCTCAGCGGTCGGCACATCGAGGTGACGCCCGAGGTGCGGGCCAAGGCCGGCCTGCTGCACAAGTTCGGTGGCAGCCCGATCGGGAACAGCCGGGTGAAGCTGACCAATACCGCGGACCTGGTCAAGCGCGGCCTGATCGCCGACGGCCAGAACGCCCTCCAGGTCGCGGCTGAGCGACTGGTGGCCGACGGCGTCGACGTCCTGCACACCATCGGTGGTGACGACACCAACACCACCGCCGCCGACCTCGCGGCGTACCTGCACGAGCACGACTACGACCTGACCGTGGTCGGCCTGCCGAAGACGATCGACAACGACGTGGTGCCGATCCGGCAGAGCCTGGGCGCCTGGACCGCGGCCGAACAGGGCGCCATCTTCGCCCGGAACATCCTCGCCGAGCACACCTCGAACCCGCGCATGCTCGTCGTCCACGAGGTGATGGGCCGCAACTGCGGATGGTTGACCGCGGCAACGGCCCTGGCGTACCGGGAGTGGTTCGAGCAGCAGGACTGGAACCCGGGCATCGGCCTCACCGCCGGCGGCTGGGACGTGCACGCGGTGTACGTGCCGGAGGCCGCGATCGACCTGGACGCGGAGGCCGAGCGGCTCAAGGCGGTGATGGCGGAGAACGACTGCGTCAACATCTTCCTCTCCGAAGGCGCCGGCGTGCCCGCGATCGTGGCGGAGCTCGAAGCCCGCGGTGAGACGGTGGCGCGCGACCCCTTCGGCCACGTCAAGCTGGACACGATCAACCCGGGTGCCTGGTTCGCCAAGCAGTTCGCCGAGCGGATCGGCGCCGAGAAGACGATGGTCCAGAAGAGCGGGTACTTCAGCCGGTCCGCCGCGGCCAACGACCGCGACCTGGAACTCATCAAGCAGTGCACCGACTACGCCGTCGAAGCAGCCCTGCGCGGCGAGTCCGGCGTGGTGGGTCATGACGAGGAGCAGGGCGACAAGCTCCGCGCCATCGAGTTCCCGCGCATCGCCGGCGGCAAGGAATTCGACCCGACCACGGCCTGGTTCACCGACCTCAAGTCGAAGATCGGCCAGCCGTAACAGCTTCAGAGAAAGTCTTGAGTGACCGGGCGCCCCTGACGGCGTCCGGTCGACCTCACGTCCTGCCCCGCTGAGCACGCGAGCAAGCTCGCAGCTGTGGTGAGGGTCGGTGTGTATGCCAGAGCGGCACGTGGTGCGTGATCGCCGCCGGTGGTGGGCCCGTGCCGAGGTGTTTCGTCGATGGCGCGTAGTTTGACGTCTGACGCGTTGCAACCCTGCCAGCGGTCAAAGAACGCGGCCTCTGGCCGGTCGCCAAGTCACGGGTGCTCGGCCACTGGCGCCTAGTTTCACCCACCGACGCGTTACAACCCGCCGTGGGTGAACAACCCGCTATCCGCTGGGCTGCTACAAGTCGAGTGAGCAGCTTGCGGGAGTGCTGAGCGAGCGGCGGCCTGATAGTTGATCGCAGCCCCGACCTCCAGCCGCGAGCTCGCTCGCGCACCCAGCCAGGCAACCCGCGGCACCCGACCAACCCCCAGCACCATCCGCCGTACTGACCCCGGGCCTGGCAGCCTGTTCTACACCTGCGAGCTCGCGTGCTCAGCCCGGCAGTTGCGGCACGCGACCAACACCAGCACCACGCGCCCGTAGTTTCCCGCGCCTGGCAAGCTGCCTTCACTCCAGCTGCGAGCTCGCTCGCCTGCCTAGCCTTTGGGTTGCTTGAGGTGGGCAACTGGTTTGGGGCGCACTCATCTTTCAGTGGTGCTTGAGGGTTTCTACCCAGGTGTCGGCGGCCTTCTCGATCTGGTCGAGGACTTCTTCGAAGCCTGCGTCTTCGCCGTAGTAGGGGTCGGGAACTTCTTGGTCGGCGTAGAGGTGGAGGGGTGCTTGCGGGCCGGCTTTGCGGCGGAGGGTGGTGAGGTGGGTTTCGTCCATCGCCAGGATCAGGTCGCGGTCGGGGAGCCAGGAGGTGCGGAACTCCTGGGCGCGGTGGGCTGATCCGTCGTAGCCGCGGTTGCGGAGTACCGCCGCGGCTCTCGGGTCCATCGGGTCGCCCGCGTGCCAGCCGCCGGTGCCCGAGCTGGTGACGATGACGTCGTCGACGCCGGCTTCGGCCAGTTTGGCGCGGAGGACGACTTCGCCGATCGGGGAGCGGCAGATGTTGCCGGTGCAGACGACCTCGACGTGGCGGACGGGGCCGGGCATGTCAGCGGATCTCCGCTTTGTCCGGGAGCAGGGTGTTCAGCAGGATGCTGACCAGGGTGATCACCAGGGAGCCGAGCAGCGCCGAGCCGAAGCCCGCGACGTGGAACTGGACGTCGAGCTGTCCGGTGATCCACGAGGTGAGCAGCAGCATCAGGGCGTTGATCACGAAGATCAGCAGGCCCAGCGTGAGGATGATGAACGGCAGCGAGATCAGCTTGGTGATCGGCTTCACCACCGCGTTCACGACGCCGAAGATCGCGGCGACGATCAGCAGGGTCAGGATCCGCCGGCCGGTGGTCGCGCCCTCGAGCGTGATCCCGCCGACGACCCAGGTCGCGACCGCCAACGCCACCGCGTTCGCCAGCAACTTGATGATCAAGTTCTTCATGCCCTCGATCCTGCCACCCCGGGGTTCATCGCCCCGCCGCACCCGGCCCTGACGCGACCCTGACTCTTGACAGGCTAATGACCAAGTGATCAGATCATTTTCCTACAGGTCACCCGCTGCCGAAGAGGATCATGGTGAGAGACAACAAGTCACGACGCCGCTGGGCCGCCGTCACCCTGAGTGTCACGGCGCTGACCGCCGTCACCGGTCTGTCGACGGCGACCGCTGCCACGTTCCCGCGCCCGACCACCGAGGCGGCGGGCCGGGTGCACCCCTTCGCCGCCCCCGCCGCCGGGCAGGACTGCGCGACCGTCCGCACCTCCTGGAAGGCGAGCGCCCAGCCGAACGCCGCCCCCGAGAGCCTCTTCAACGCGTACAGCGACACCGGCAAGGGCTGGACCGGCGCCGACAGCACGTACTCGGTACCGCTGCGGGGTGGCCGGACGGCGTGGATCTTCTCCGACACGTTCCTCGGCCCGGTCAACCCCGACGGCTCCCGCCCGACCACGACGCCGTTCATCAACAACTCGTTCATGGTCCAGCGCGGCAACACCCTGGAGACCGTCACCGGCGGGACCGCAGACAAGCCGACCGGGCTCGTACCGCCGCCCGACAACGGCTGGTACTGGTTCGGCGCGGCCGGGACGAGCAAGGCGGGCCGCAATCTCGACGTGGTCGCGCTGCGGTTCGAGCGGACCGGGACGGGCCAGTGGGACTGGCGCTGGGCGAGCAACTCGCTGGCCAGGTTCGACAGCAAGACCCTCAAGCTGCAGAAGCTCATCCCGTTGCCGTCGTCGGCCAACATCCAGTGGTCCGCCTGGTTGCTCCGCGAGGGCGCGTACACCTACGTCTACGGCGTCGAGGACCTCGGCTCGTCGAAGTACCAGCATGTCGCGCGGGTCCGTGGTGACGACCTGACCGCGGCTCCCTGGCAGTACTGGACCGGGTCCGGCTGGTCCGCGGACGAGAAGGCGTCGACGCGGATCCTCGAGGGGGTCGCCAACGAGCACAGCGTGACCCGGTGGGGTGACGGGTACCTCCTGGTCACGCACGACACCACCGAGCTGTTCAGCGACAAGGTCGTCGGGTACTTCTCCTGCTCGCCGACCGGCCCGTTCGTGAACCAGGTCGAGCTCTACAAGACCCCCGAGACGGGTGCGTCCGGCAGCTACGGCGACGCGGACATCATCACGTACAACTCGCACGAGCACCCGCAATTGCGCCGGGGGACGACCTTGCTGGTGAGCTACAACGTGAACAGCCTGGACTCGAACAACGACCTGTACGCCGACGTGAGCATCTACCGGCCGCGGTTCGTCGGCGTCACCCTGGTCCCGGACGGACCGCGGTGAGTACGCCCGGCGTCGCCCGGCGCAGTCTGCTCGACGATCTGGCCACGTCGATGCTGTCCCTGATCGCGGACCGGAAGCTGGTCTCCGGTGACCAGTTCGAGTCGGTCCGGTCGCTGGCCGATCGGTTCAAGGTGGCGGTGCCGACGGTCCGGGAGGCGTTGCGCCGGTTGGAGGCCACCGGTGCCGTGGAGCTGCGGCACGGGTCCGGGGTGTACGTGGGTCCGCACATCGGCCGGCTCGTGCTGGCCAATCCGCTGGCCCCGACCCCGTCGGCCGATCGGCTGGTCGAGCTGCTCCAGGCCCGCGCCCTGATCGAGCCGCCGGTGGCCGCGCTGGCCGCCCGGGTCCGTGACGACGCGGCGCTGACGCGGATGGCGGGCGACCTGGCCGCGGCCGAGGAGCTGATCGCCGGCGGCGACCACGCCCGGCTGGCCGAGGTGAACATGGACTTCCACCGCAACCTCGCGCAGGCGTCCGGCAACGCGACGCTGGCCGAGGTGGTCGAGTCGGTCACCGTCGTCAACGTGCGCGAACAGCTGGAGATCCTGCACATCCACGGTGAGGCGCAGACCGACCTGGACGAGCACCGGGCCATCCACGCGGCCGTCGCGGCCGGCGACGCGGAGCTGGCCGAACGGCTCACCCGAGAACATCTGGACGGCGTGCTCGCCGTCATCAACGACCGCGTACGGCACCCCTGAGCTGAGAGGTACACCCATGGCACGCATCGCCAACCGAACGACCGCCCTCACCGCCCTCGCGGTGGCCGGGGCGCTCGCGCTGTCCGCCTGCGGCGGCGGCGGCGGATCCCCGGCGGCGAAGGGCGAGGACAAGCCCGTCGACTCGCTGAAGTTCTACAACGACAAGGGCGGCTGGAAGGAAGCCTTCGTCCAGGTGGGCGCGGCGAGCAAGAAGGACATCGGGGTCGGGATGGAGCCGGTCGGCTACTCCGACTCCAACGCCTACACCGCGTTCGTCCGGTCGTCGTTCCGGACCAAGGAGAAGGCGGACCTGTTCAGCTGGCACACCGGCAAGGAGCTGGAGGACCTGGTCGACCAGAAGCTGGTCGCCGAGACCACCGACCAGTGGACCAAGGCCGTTGCGGATGGCAACATCCCGGAGCAGCTCAAGCAGTACTTCACCTTCGACGGCAAGCAGTACTGCGTGCCGCTGAACGCCGGCTACTGGGTGATGTACTACAACAAGGCCGTCTTCAAGAAGGCCGGGATCACCGCCACGCCGAAGACCTGGACCGAGCTGCTCGCGGTCGCCGACAAGGTGAAGGCGGCCGGGGTGAAGCCGTTCTACCAGACCAACATTCTGTTCAGCTTCGTCTGGTTCGAGACGCTGCTGGCCGGCAAGGACCCGGACCTGTACGACGCGCTCGCGGCCGGCAAGGCGAAGTACACCGACCCGGGCGTGGTCGAGGTGATGAACGACTGGAAGAAGATGCTCGACGCCGGCCTGTTCAGCGACCCGGGCTCGAAGACCGAGCCGCAGGCCCAGCTGAAGAGCGGCGACGTGGCGATGATCAACTTCGGCACCTGGTTCAGCGGCAATCTGAACACGCTGAAGATGAAGGCCGGCACCGACTACGACTTCTTCGTGATCCCGAACGTGAACCCGGCGCTGCCGAAGACCTCGATGATCTTCGAGACCGGCCCGGTCTGCTCCGCCGCGCAGAGCGACCACGCCTCGACGGTGACGAAGTGGACGGACTGGTGGGTCACCCCGCAGGCGCAGACCGCGTGGGCGAACTCGCGCGGCGACCTGTCCTTCAACCCGAAGGCCGAGGTGAAGGACCCGGGCCTGGCCACGCTGAACAAGGACGTCGGCGGCGACGGGTACCGGCTGATCAACCGCTGGTTCGAGGCGACGCCGGTGCCGGTCGCGACCAAGGCGCTGGAGGTGTTCGGCGCGTTCGTCACCAAGCCGGGTGACCCGATGCCGGGCCTGCAGAAGATCCAGGACGAGGCGGACAAGTACTGGGCCAAGCAGAAGTGACTTCTACCGTCCAGAGTCCGGTCCGACGGACCAGCAAGCCGCAGTGGCCGGTCCGGAACGCGCAGGGCGCGCGGACCGGATCCCGGGTCGCGCCGCTGTTCGGTCTGCCGGCCACCGGGATCGTCGCGCTGCTGCTGTACCTGCCGTTCCTGTGGACCACCTACATCAGCTTCACCGAGTACAACGGACTCGGTTCGCCGATCTGGGTGGGGCTGACCAACTACAAGGCGATGTTCAGTGACCCGGACCTGGTGGGGGCGCTGACCAACACGCTGCTGTGGGTCGTCGGCATGGTGACACTGCCGGTCGTGCTCGGCCTGCTGGTCGCGGTGCTCACGTACGGGCACCGCTGGGGTACGTGGCTGCGGCTGCCGTTCCTGCTGCCGTACGCGATTTCCGGGGTCGCGGTGGGCGTGATCTGGGGGTTCGTGCTGCAGCCGGACGGCGCGCTCGGGCAGGCGCTCGGGTTCTTCGGCCTGCCCGGCGCGAGTACCGGCTGGTTGCAGGCCGGGCCGGGTAACACGCTGATGATGATCGTCGCGGTGACCTGGCAGGCGGCCGGCGTGAACGCGCTGCTGTTCGTGGTCGGCCTGCAGTCCATCCCGGCCGAACCGCTGGAGGCGGCCCGGCTGGACGGTGCCGAGGGGTTCCGGTTGTTCCGGTACCACCTGTGGCCGCAGCTCCGGCCGATCACGACCGTGGTGATCGGGCTGTCGATCGTCGGCAGCCTGAAGACCTTCGACGTGGTCTGGGTGATGACCCAGGGCGGCCCCGGGACGTCGTCCGAGACGCTCGCACTGTCGATGTACAAGGAGACCTTCGTGCTGAACGACTACGGCCAGGGCGCGGCGATCGCGTTGTTCCTCAGCCTGGTCACGTTCGCCGCGTCGGTGCTCTACCTGCGCTACCAGCTCGCGGACGGGGACACCCGATGAAGAACACCTCCTCCGGACCGATCCGGACGGCTGTCCTCGTCGTCCTCGGACTGATCTGGCTCGCCCCGGTCTACCTGCTGATCGTGAACGCGGCCAAGCCTGTCGACGGGTACGACGCGGGCACCGTCTGGAAGCCGGAAGGGTTCGCGCTGCTGGCGAACTTCGCCGACGCCTGGGACAAGGCCGCGCTCGGTGGGACCCTGCTGGCCACCACCCTGTACTCCGTGGTCGCGCCGGTGCTCGCCGTCCTGATCGGGGCGGCGGCCGGGTACGCGATCGTGGTGCTGCGGTTGCGCCGTGGGTTCCTGTGGTTCGTGTTCATCTTCGGCGGCACGATCTTTCCCATGCAGATGGTGCTGATGCCGCTGTTCTCCGGCTACGCCAGCTCCGGCCTGTACGACACCAAGCTCGGCATGGTGATCGTGTACACGGCGATCAGCGTGCCCTTCTCGGCGTTCGTGATGCGGAACTTCTTCACCGGCATCGCCCGCAGTGTGTTCGAGGCGGCGATCGTCGACGGCGGCGGGTTGTTCCGGATCTTCCGCAGCATCTACCTGCCGATGGCCGGCAGCGCGCTGGCCGCGATCTTCATCCTGCAGGCGACGTTCGTATGGAACGACCTGCTGCTCGGCCTGACGCTGAGCCAGTCCGACTCGGTCCGGCCGATCATGCCGGCACTGACCGGACTGCAGAGCACGTACGGCGGCGCCGCGCTGCCGACCGTCCTGGCGGGCGGCCTACTGGTGTCGCTGCCGACCGTCGTGCTCTTCCTCGCCGCCCAACGCTTCTTCTCCCGGGGCCTCGCCCTCGGGCAGTTCTGGTCTCGGAGGATCTCTATGGCACAGCAACCGCACGCCACCCCTGGTGGCGGCGTGGTGGAGGACGGACCCGGCGCAGTGGTGGTGACCGGCGGCGCCGCCGGGATCGGCCGGGGCGCGGTCGAGCGCTTCGTCCGGGCCGGCGCCCGGGTGTTCGTCCTGGACCGGGACGCCGACGCCCTGGCCGCCCTGACCGCCGAGCTCGGCGACCAGGTCACCGGCCTGCGCGTCGACGTCGGTGACCGGGAGGCTCTCGCGGTAGTGGCCGGCCAGGTCTCGGAGGCGCTCGCGGGTGGCGGTCTGTCCGCGCTGGTCTGCGCGGCCGGCGTCCAGCGGTACGGCACCGTCGTCGACACCCGGTACTCGGTCTACGACGAGGTGATGGCCGTCAACGTCGGTGGCGTGTTCTTCGCCTGCCAGGCGTTCGTACCGTTGCTCCCCCGCGGCGGCAGCGTCGTCGTGGTCTCGTCGGTCCAGGCGTACGCCGCGCAACACGGGGTCGCGGCGTACTCGATGGGCAAGGGCGCGTTGCTGTCGCTGGTCCGGGCGATGGCCGTGGATCACGCGGCGGACGGGATCCGGGTCAACGCGGTCTGCCCGGGGTCGGTGGACACGCCGATGCTGCGGACCTCGGCGGCCGAGTTCGCCGGCGACCGGTCGACCGACGAGGTGGTCGCCGAATGGGGCCGCTCGCATCCGCTCGGCCGGGTGGCGACTCCGGCGGAAGTTGCCGACGTCATCCATTTCCTCACTTCGCCCGCGGCCGCGTTCGTGACCGGGGCGGACCTCAAGGTCGACGGCGGACTGACCGCCGGCCTGGCCGTGCTGCTGCCGGAGGACGAGCGGTGACCGGGATGAAGATCGTCGACGTCCGGGCGACCACCGTGACGATGCCGCTCGAAGCACCGCTGCGGCACAGCAACGGCGCGCACTGGGGCCGGTTCGTCCGTACCGTCGTCGAGGTCGAGGCCGACAACGGCCTGATCGGACTGGGCGAGATGGGCGGGGGCGGGCAGAGCGCCGAGGACGCCGTCGCCGGGCTCAAGCAGTACCTGGTCGGGCACGACCCGGCCCGGACCGAGGCGCTGCGGTGGATGCTGGCGAACCCGACCGCGAGTCTCTACAACAACCGCACCCAACTGCTCGCCGCGATCGAGTTCGCCTGCCTGGACCTGCAGGGCCGCGCCCTCGGGATCCCCGTGCACGAGTTGCTCGGTGGCAAGGTGCGGGAGCGGGTACCGTTCGCGAGCTACCTGTTCTTCCGGCACCCGGCCGACGACGGAACCGGCGAGATCCGGACGCCGGAACAGCTGGTCGAGCACGCTCGCGCCTTGGTCGACGAGCACGGGTTCGGCGTGCACAAGCTCAAGGGCGGCGTCTTCCCGCCCGACTACGAGCGGGAGTGTTTCCGCGCGCTGGCCGAGGCGTTCCCCGGGCATCGCGTCCGGTTCGACCCGAACGGCGCCTTCTCGGTCGAGGAGGCGATCCGGTTCGCCCGCGGGATCGAGGACCTCGACAACGACTACCTGGAGGACCCGGCCTGGGGTCTGAACGGGATGCGCCGGGTCCGCGAGAAGACCTCGATCCCGCTGGCCACCAACACCGTGGTGGTGAACTTCGAACAGCTGGCCGCGAACGTCCGCGATCCCGCGGTCGACGTGATCCTGCTCGACACCACCTTCTGGGGCGGGATCCGGCCGTGTATCAAGGCCGCCGGGGTGTGCGAGACGTTCCAGCTCGGCGTGGCCGTGCACTCGTCCGGTGAGCTCGGTATCCAGCTCGCCACCATGCTGCACCTCGGCGCCGTGGTGCCGAACCTGTCCTTCGCGGCCGACGCGCACTACCACCATCTCCGCGACGACATCGTTGCCGGGGGCAAGCTCCGGTACGAGGACGGCGCGATCGCGGTCCCGGACGGGCCCGGCCTCGGGGTCGAGCTGGACCGGGACAAGCTGGCCGAGTACGCCGAGCTGTTCCGCGAGCTCGGTCCCTACCCGTACGACCGCGACCCGGCCCGGCCCGGGTGGTACCCGCTGCTCCCGAACACCGACTGGGCCGATCCCTCCGCCGAAGGAATCCGATGACCATCCCGCGCAGTGCCGACCTGGCCAGTGACGTCCTCACCCACTCCTACGACGACATGTTCAACCCGCCGGGACTGACCAACTTCCTCGGCACCGCGCAGGTCGACCTCGACGTGTTCGCGATCCGGAGTGTGAACTTCCCGCCGTACTCGCACGGCGACACGATCACCGGCCAGCTGTACCTCGACGGCCGGCTAGCCCGCTCGTACGGTGGCGAGGTCGAGGTCGTCTGGCGGCCGGATCACGTGGTCCGGTCGACCACGATCGACGGGCTGTCGTTGCGTAGTACAACGGCCTGCGCTCCGGGCCGGCCCGCGGTCGTAATCCAGCTCGACCTGGAAGGGCTGCCGGGCCGCGAGGTACGGATCGGGTTCGCGCTGGCCAGTACGGCGACCCGCTCGCCGAGTGGCTGGTTGCGTCCGGAGCCGCCGTCCGAACCGAACACGCTCACCGCGTCCGACGGGCGGGTGGCGTTGCTGGGGACCGGTGAATCGGGGTCCGCGGTGAGCCTGCAGGGATTCGCCGGGCAGGGTGAGATCCGCGGGCAGTCGATGGTGGAGACGACGGTCACGCTGGACGAGGCGGGACGCGGGCGACTCGAGTACGTCCATGTCCTCGCCGAGACGGTGGAGGAGTGCGGCGAGCACTACGACGCCTGCGCGACCGACGTACCGGCTGTGCTGACCGCAGCGGAGCAGCACTGGGACAAGGCGTTGGCGGATGCGTTCGACCCGGCCGGGGACGGGTTCAGTGGGGCGCTGCCGATCCTGGAGACGTCGAGCGACGTACTGCGCAAGCTGTACTGGTGGGGCGTCCTCGGGGTGATCTGGTTCCGCCGGGACAACCCGGCCAGCGTGATCGGGCGGACGTACGACACGTTGATGCCGCGGTACTGGCAGACGACGACGTTCATCTGGGACTACAGCCTCTCCTCGCTGACGCACGCGCTGCTGGACCCGGTCCCGATGCGCAAGCACATCGAGCACTGGATCGACCTCGACACGCACGCGCACTTCGGGACCGAGTGGCTCACCGGTGGACCGGTCGGCTACTGGTACTCGGTCAACGACTTCGCGATGACGCGACTGGTGCGGGACTACGTCCGGTTCAGCGGGGACGGCGAGTTCCTGGCGACGCCGGTCGGGCAGGACGCCGTCCGCAAGCCGGTCGGTGAGCACCTGCACGACTGGGCGACCGCGTGGCGGGGGCTGCGCAAGGACCACGCGCTCGCCGACTACGGCGGCATCGACAACCTGATGGAGTGCGTCAGCAGCTACATCCACGAGGTCGCCAGCTTCAACGCGGCGAACGTCTGGTGCCTGCGCGTCGCCGCCGAGCTGGCCGACCGGGACGGGGACACCGACCGTGCGGAGCTGCTGCGCAAGGAGGCCACCGAGCAGGCAGGGCACGTCAACGAGCTGTACATCGAGGGCGCCGGCTTCTGGCACGCGCGGCAGCCCGACGGCACGCTGCTCCCGGTCCGACACTGCTACGACTTCAACCTGGTCGGCACGACGATGGCGGACGACCTGTCGGAGACACAACGCGCCGAAATGGTCGAGTTCTTCCAGCGCGAACTGCAGACACCGACCTGGATGCGCGCACTCTCCCCGTACGACGCGGACGCCGCCTTCAGCCTGCGGCCCGATCACCAGTGGAACGGCGCGTACCCGGCCTGGCCGGCGGACGCGGGGCGCGCTCTGTTCGCGCTCGGCCGGGGTGACGTCGCGCTGGACTGGCTGCCGGGGCTGGCGAAGACCGCGAACCAGGGCCCGTGTGGTCAAGCGCACTTCGTCGAGGAAGCGGTACCGGCGATGGCGGGCGGGGCCCGGAAGTCGCCGCCACAGTTCCCGTACCTGATCGACTGGTCCTGCTCGTCGTCCGGCTCGTGGGTGAGCCTGATCCTGGAAGGCGTGTTCGGCCTGGAGATCGGGCTCGACGGCAGCGTCAGCGCGAACCCGCAACTGGCGACCCTCGATCCCGACGCCCGGCTCCGCGGTCTCCGGGTCGGCGGCACCACGTACGACGTCACGGCGGCCGGCGCGATCGAGGTCGGTGTGACCGCGGCCGGCTGACCAGCGCGGCTGATCGGTTCGGCCTGGTCCCTGGGTGACCGGGGATCAGGCCGGCGGCGTCGTGATGGCTTCGAGCAAGGACTCCTGGGCGCCGGCCAGGTGCCGGTCCAGCTCGGCCACGGCCTCGTCCAGGTCGCCCTTCTCGAGCAGCCGGATCAGCTTGCGGTGCGACGCGACCTGGAGCTTGGCGTCCTGGCGGAGCTGGTCGACCCGGGCCAGCGCCAGCCGGGCCTCGGCGGTGATCGAGTCCTGGGTCGCGATCAGCCGGGCGCTGCCGGTCAGCGCGACCAGGCTGCGGTGGATCGCCAGGTGCGTCTCGGTCATCGCCTCCGGGTCGGCGCCCTCCTTGGCGGTCGCGGCGAACTCCCGCATCGCCTGCCGGACCCGCTCCCGGGCCACCTCGTCGGCGTCGTACCAGGCCCGGATCCCGGCCGACTCCAGCACGAACCGGGCCCGGCAGATGTCGGCGACCGCGGACGGGTGCAGGATCGCGACGCTGACCCCCTTGTTCGGCTCCCGGATCGCGAGCCCCTCGGTGACCAGCATCGTCATCGCCTCGCGCACGGTGCTCCGGGCCACCCCGAGCGCCTCGGCCAGCGGCTGCTCACGCAACGGCGTCCCGGGCTCCAGGTCCCCGGCGAAGAGGGCGTCGCGGAGGGCGTCGACCACCCGGTCCACCGTGGTCGAGCGGTCCACCCGCAGCCGTTCGTACATGGTGGTGATTCTCGTCCAGCCGGACCCCGTTGTCGCGTGCGGCACCCGGAGTTCGCCCGGTCGGCGGCCAACCTGTGGATAACTTTCGACCTGGTGAGCCGGTTTTCGGGCAATCTGTTCCCAGCAGGTCGACGGCCGCCCGTCTCCCTGACCCGCCCGGGGAGAGCCGCCGACAGCAGGAGGAGGAAGCCGTGCAAGGCAAGTCAGTGACGCTCCTCGGTGGACTCGGTCTGGGGTTCCTGTTGCCGTTCATCGTCGTCGTCGTGATGCTGTTCGCCACGATGGGGTCAGCTGGTGCCGAGGAGGCGTGTGACACCTCGGAAACGACCGGCAAGGCGTTCGGCTGGCCGACCGACGAGCATGAACCGGCCTTGGGCTACCTCCCGCTGGGAACGGCCAGGCACACCGGCCTCGACTACCGGGTGAGCAAGGGCAGCACCGTCCGCGCCGCCGAGGAGGGCGAGGTCGTCTCCACCGACGGCGACTGGATCAAGATCCGGCACGGCGAGGGCCTGGAGACCTGGTACCAGTTCTTCGAGTCCAAGTCGGTCCGCGTCGGCGACAAGGTCGGGCGCGGCACCGAGATCGGCAAGTCCGGATCGGGGACCGAGGACGGCCCCGGCCTGGACGGCGAGCACCTGCACTTCGAGATGCGGGTGCGCAAGGACGACGACGGCGACCTCGAGCCGGAGGACCCGACCGACCAGATCGGCGAGGAAGCGAGCGAGAGCGCGAGTGCCGGCTGCAGCTGCGAGGGCGCGCTGGTCGGTTCCAACAACCAGCAGAAGGCGTTCAACTACTTCGCCTCGAACGGCTACAGCAAGGAGCAGGCGGCCGGCATCGTCGGCAACATGATCCACGAGTCGAGCGTCGAGCCGGCCCGGCTGCAGAACACCGCGCCCGGGACGGTCACGAAGGCGAAGGCCGCGATCGACTCCCCGCTCGGCTGGGGCATCGTCCAGTGGACCCCGGCCGGCAAGATGATCCGGCCGTCGCTGGCCGCGACCAACGACGACGAGAAGAAGGTCGAGTCGCTGGAGTGGCAGCTCGAGTTCCTCAAGAAGCAGCTCGCCGGTGAGGGCCCCCTCCCGGAGGCCGACGCGGGGACCAAGCTCAGAGCGACCAAAACGGTTGAGGACGCGGCGGTCGCCTTCGGCCGGTGGTTCGAGCGGTTCGCCGGGTCGGAGGACCTGAGCAACCCGCGGTACATCCAGCGCAAAACCGCCGCCCGTGCGCTGCTGGAGATCTTCGGCGGTGGCGAGGGCGGTGCCGGTGGTGGCGGCTGCGGCGCGGGCAACGGCGACATCGTGCAGACCGCGCTCGGGCTGGCCTGGGACACCCCGGGCCACGGCAAGAACCGGTCCGACGCCAGACCGTCGTACCAGGAAGCAATGCCGAAGTACAACGGCGCCACCGACATCGATCCGTACAGCGACTGCGGGGTCTTCGTCGCAACGGTGATGGTGATGAGCGGGGTGGACAAGGACTACCAGAGGCGCAGCACCGGCGAGCAGCTCAAGTACGTCCGGGCCTCGTCGAAGTACGAGACCTTCGACAACATCACCGACGTCGACCAGCTCAGACCGGGAGACATCCTGGTGAAGGGCAGTGAAGGGGGTGAGGTCGGCCACACCTACCTCTACACCGGCAACTACAAGGGCGGTGACGGCAAGACGTACAACGCGGCCTCGGCGTCGCTGCACGGACACGTGCCGGAGGCAACGAACGTCTACTTCGACGGCTTCACGGTCGCTCGGATCAAGCAGTCAGGAGGCGGCGAGCAGGATGGATGAGAATCCCCGGCTGTGGATGCTCAGTGGCGTGGTCGTGGTGATCCTGGTCGTCCTCGTCGGCGGCTACCTGGTCTTCCGCGGCGGTGGCGAGCACACCGTGCGGGTGCGCTCGATCCCGAACGACCTCACCCTCACCGTCGACGGCGTCAAGGTCGACCCGAACGGCGACCTCAAGCTCAAGTCCGGCGAGCACACCCTGGTCGGCGAGCGGGACGGGTTCGAGACCCATACCCAGACCGTGAACGTGCGAGGTGACGTCGCCGTGAAGATGTTCCTGTTCTCGAACGGACCAGCCGGCCGGGAGTGGGAGAAGAACCACCCGGACCAGGTGCTGGAGACCGAGGCCGAGGGCGGCCGCAAGTTCGACGAGCAGAACAAGCGGATCCAGCGGAAGTACCCGATCCTGCAGGAGTTGCCGTACGTCGGGCCTGGCTTCACGGTGAACTACGGCGCGTCACGCAAGTCCAAGGACGATCCCGAGACGCTCGCGTTCATCATCAAGCTCAGCGACTCCGAGGGCCGGAAGAAGTCCCAGGAGTGGCTGGTCGGTCACGGGTACGACCCGAGCAAGCTCGAGATCGTCTACCAGAACGCGCCCGGCTTCACCGGCTGATCAACCGCTCCACCACCTCGTGTTGACTCCGGCCGGGTTGATCTGCACACTGACGGATTGTCGGACAATCAGGGGATCAGTCAATGCCGGTCCCGAGTGCAGCGAGGTGGATCATGGGTCAGCCGTTGGGGTGGGGTCGCCGTTATCTGATGGTCCGTCCGGACCACTTCCGGATCGACTACGTGATCAACCCGTACATGTCGACCCAGGACCAGCCGGACCCGGAGCTGACCCGCAAGCAGTGGGACGCGCTCGGCCAGGCGATCGTCGACGCCGGCGGCGAGGTGGAGGTGCTCGACCAGCGCCCCGACTCGCCGGACATGGTGTACGCGATGAACCTCGGCCTGGCCACCGTGGACGGCCGCGCGATGCTCTCGCACATGCGGTTCGCGCCGCGCCGCAACGAGTCGCTGACCGCGGCGCCCTGGTTCACCGAGCACGGGTTCGACCTGCGCCGGACCGGGTCCGACGGGGTCGGCCCGCACTTCGAGTCCGGTGACGCCTTCGTCTTCGGCGACAGCCTGGTCGTCGGGTACGGGCCGCGGACCGAGGCGGACGCGCTCAAGCACCTGGCCACCGAGTGGGGGATCCGGGTCCGCGGCCTGCGGATCGCGCACGAGGGCATGTACCACCTGGACCTGCCGTTCTGCCCGGTCGACAGCACCCACGCGCTGGTCTACCCGCCGGCCTTCGACGCCGCGAGCCAGGCCGAGCTGGCCGGGATCGTGCCCGAGCCGATCGTGCTCACCGACGACGAGGCGTTCGCGTTCAGCGGCAACTCGGTGGTGGTGGGCGAGACGATCATCATGCCGGCCTGCTCGGACCGGTTGCGGGCGATCCTGACCGGGCTGGGACTGCGGGTGGTGGTGCTCGACCTGACCGAGTTCCACAAGGGCGGTGGCTCGGCGCGGTGCCTGACCAACCCGCTCGACTTCGACCTCACCCCGGCGACGGTGGCCGGTGGCGAGGTCGTGCTGCCGGCCTGACGGGCCTCGCTCCAGGGGGCGGGTGCGGGCCGCGGGGTGTGGGGTTCTGCTGGCGACGCGCAGGGCTTAGCCTGCGGCCATGACCGCTCACGACGAGGTCCGCTTCCGCTCCTGCCTGGACGATGTCGCGGCTTACAAGCCGGGCAAGCCACCGGAGCGCGCCGACGGACGGCCGACCTACAAGTTGTCCTCCAACGAGAACCCGTACCCGCCGCTGCCCGGCGTCCTGGCCGCGGCGACCGAGGCGGCCGCCTCGATGAACCGCTATCCCGACATGGGCGCGCTCGAACTGCTCGAGACGCTGTCCGCCCGGTTCGACGTCCCGGTCAGTGACCTCGCGGTCGCGACCGGGTCGGTCGCGCTGCTTTACCACCTGCTGCAGGCCTCCTGCGCCGAGGGCGACGAGGTCGTCTACGCGTGGCGTTCGTTCGAGGCGTACCCGATCGCGGTGCAGCTGACCGGCGCGACGTCGGTCCAGGTGCCGCTGACCGACGACGCCCGGCACGACTTCAAGGCGATGGCGGCCGCGCTCACCGACCGTACCCGGGTGGTGCTGGTGTGTACGCCGAACAACCCGACCGGGCCCGTGGTCCACCGGGACGAGCTGGTGTCGTTCCTGGACGCCGTACCGCGGAACGTGCTGGTCGTGATCGACGAGGCGTACCGCGAGTTCGTCCGCGAACCGGCGACCGTCGACGGCGTCGAGCTGTACCGCGACCGCCCGAACGTGGTGGTGCTGCGGACGTTCTCCAAGGCGTACGGGCTGGCCGGGTTCCGGGTCGGGTACGCGGTCGGCCACGCGCCGGTGATCACCGCGATCCGCAAGTGTGCGCTGCCGTTCGGGGTCAGTGAGATCGCGCAGACGGCGGCCGTCGCGTCGCTGAAGGCGGAGGCCGAGCTGCTCGAGCGGGTCGAGGCGCTGGTCGCCGAGCGGACCCGGGTCGTCGGCGAACTCCGCGCGGCCGGCTGGGACGTACCGGAGACGCACGCGAACTTCGTCTGGATGCCGCTCGGGGACGACACCGTGGCGTTCGCCGAGGCGGCCCAGGCCGAAGGGGTCTCGATCCGGCCGTTCCCCGGGGACGGCGCCCGCGTCACGATCGGCGAGCCCGAGGCGAACGACCTGTTCCTCGGCGTCGCCCGGTCCTGGCGCCGGTGAAGTCGCTGGTCTGGATCTCGGGCGCCTCGGCCGGGATCGGCGCCGCGCTGGCCGCCGCGATCCCGGCCGAGGACACCCGGATCATCGGCATCTCCCGCCGGCCGACCCCAGCCGGAAGTTCGGTGGAGCACTTCGCCGCCGACCTGGCGGACCCGGCCGAATGGGCTCGGGTGGAGCGGCACTTCGGTGAGGCCCTGGCCGGGTTCGCGGGGGAGCGGGTGGTGTTCGTGCACAACGCGGGCACCATCGTCCCGATCGGCCCGGCCGACCAGGTCGACAGCGCGGAGTACGCCCGGGCGATCCTGCTGAACTCGGCCGCGCCCCAGGTCCTCGGCGCCGCCTTCCTCCGCGCGACCGCGGGGCTGGACTGCGAGAAGCACCTGATCCTGCTGTCGTCCGGCGCCGCGAAGAACCCGTACCCGGGCTGGTCGGCGTACAACGGCGGCAAGGCGGCCGTGGAGCAGTGGGTGCGCACCGTCGGTGCCGAGCCGAACGGCTGCCGGGTGCTCTCGGTGGCGCCCGGCGTCGTGGACACCGCCATGCAGGCCGAGATCCGCAAGGTCGACGAGCGCGCCTTTCCGGCCGTCGAGCGATTCCGCGACCTCGACCGGTCCGGCCGCCTGGTCAGTCCCGGCCAGGCCGCCCGCGGGCTGTGGTCCCTGCTGGACCGCGACCTGGACTCCGGCAGCACGATCGACCTGCGCGACTTCTGACCGCCGGTTCGCGCGGCCGCCGGTCCGCGCGGCCACCGGTCCGCGCGGCCACCGGTCCGGGCAATCACCCGGTCCGGGCAAAGGAAAGACCCGGGCTCCCATGGGGTGCCCGGGTCTCCCACCGCTGCCGATGCGCGCGGCAGCGGGTCTTGAGTGACCGGTCACGCGCCGTGCCCCGAAAAAACACGGCGCGAATATCCCGGTTGTGTTGCAATGACATTCCGACTCATCTTCATATTACCGATTCGGCGGCCACCGAGCCCACCGAAATATCACCGAATCATCGGACCATCCGTCTCCTGCGATCAGACAACGAGGAAGTCGCGGACGAGTTACGGCTTGCCTGAAAACACTTTCCCGCGCGGGCGGCTGGCCTTCCTGCGGTCTCAGCCACCGAGAAGTTGCCTGGTCAGAGGCATGTTGCTGCCGAGTCAGCGAACTCGGTGGGCGTCACCTCGGCCGTGAGCGGGAATCATCCCGGCCAGAAAAAATCGCCGACGAATTTTGTAACCCGCTACCGCACCTGTCGTTAGCCCCTAAGACGAATCCGTCAAACCCGAAAGGAAACCTCGCATAATGCAGGTAACTCGCAAGATCGCCGCTGCCGCGGCCGTGGCGACCGTCGCGACGCTGGGCCTGGCCACCGTCGTCAGCGCGAACATGATCGACGACACCACGTCCCAGGCCGGCCTGGCCGACGCGGCGTCCGTGGCCAGCAAGGCCTACAACATGGGTGGCAAGGACTGGTACTGGGTCCGCGACAACGGCTCGCTCGTTGCCGTTGACGACAACGCCATCGGCCCGTTCCAGGCCTGCCACAACTTCGTTCCGGTCAACGGCGTCGGCGGCCAGGTGCCGATCAACGACATCACCGCGATCGTCGGGATCGACCAGAACGGCAACGAGGCCACCGCGGTCAAGACCTGCGAGACCGACTCGGAGAACAACGGCGCCAAGTGGCACCGGATCGGCGAGGACGGCCTCGTCTCCGTCTCCGGCAACTCGGTCGGCCCGTTCCAGGCCTGCCACAACACCATCCCGGTGAACGGTGTCGGTGGCCAGGTGCCGATCAGCAACCTGACCGGCCTGCTGGGTCTGGACCAGAACGCCAACGCGGTCAACTCGCTGGAGACCTGCGAGCTGGAGTCCGAGAACAACTGACCTTCAGGTCGGTTCGATGCTCGCTGACCTCCTCCCTTGGTCAGTGATGCAGGACCCGGAGATGTCGCCTCGGTGGGGCGATTGACTCGGTAGCACCATTGAAGCGGCATCGGGAAGTACGCCTCACTCCTTCCCGATGCCGTTTCGCGTTCCCCGGAGGCCGGCGCACCGCAGGGCCCGGCCTCGTGGTTGTTCACCTGCCCGCCCGGTGGTCACCGGCGTCGGAGGATGCTCGGCCGGACCGGATCAGCGGTCGGCAGCAGGTGGCGCCGGGGGGACGGCGGGATCCGGTGGGGCCGGGTCAGCCGGGACCGCGGCCGCGCGAGGCCGGCGTTCCGCGCTGACGACCAGCGCGACGCCGAGGACGACGACCGCGCCGCCGAGCAGGATCTTCGCGGTGACGTGCTCGTCCAGGATCAGCCAGCCGAGGAAGACGGCGACCGCCGGATTCACGTACGCGTAGGTGCCGATCAGCGAGATCGGCGCGTTCGCCAGCAGGTACGTGTAGGCGGAGTACGCGATCAGCGAGCCGAAGCCGACCAGGTACGCGAGCGCGAACCAGCCCTTCGTGTCCACCGCGCCGAGGTGGAGCCGGCCGGGCTCGCCGCGGAGGACGCCGATCAGCACCATCGCGGCGCCGCCGATCGCCATCTCGTAGACGGTCGCCACCAGCGGGTCCTTCGGCAGGCCGAGCCGGGGCGAGAACCGGGACCCGATCGCCCAGCAGATGGTGCCGAGCACCAGGATCCCGACCGACAGCGGCTTCGCGCTGGTGTCGCCGCCGGAGACGGACAACAGGGCCGCGCCGCCGAACCCGATCAGCACGCCGGCCCAGGTCAGCAGTCGCGGCCGTTCACCGCCGCCGACGCGCAGCAGCATCAGCCACAGCGGGACCGCGGCGACCAGCAGGGCGGCCAGACCGGACGGCACCGTCTGTTCGGCGACCGCGACCGCACCGTTGCCAAGGGCAAGCAGCAGCAGCCCGACCGTCCCCGCGCCCAGCAACTCGCTCCGGGTCACCCGGAGCCGGCGCCCGCCGGACCGGACCACGAGGAACGTCGCCAGCAGCGTCGCCGCGATCAGGAACCGGGCCGCCATCCCGAGCATCGGCGGGATCTGTGCCTCGACGACGATCCGGATCGCCAGGTACGTCGACCCCCAGACCACGTAGACGACGGCGAGCGCCGTCCAGATCATCGCCGCCGACGGCTGGTGCGCCGCCAGGTCGGGCCGGACCGCGGGCGCGGACGTGGTGGCCATCGATCAACCCCTCGAATTCCATGTCATGGGTGTAATGCAGAGACGATCCTGACAGTAAGACCTGGTTCGACGTCCGGGCAAGCCACTTCCTGCCACCCCGCGCCGGTTTCCTGCCAGCTCGCCGCCAGGCGTCGAGGGCGCCGAGTTCACGTCCGGGTCAGGTGTTGGTCATGGCGCCGGGCGAGGGTGTCCGGCAGCGTCCGCCGGTGGGGTGGACCGAGCTCGAGGAGTGAGGCATGGGCATCACGCGGGTTCTGCTGGCCGGCGGTCTGGCCGTGGTTGCTGTGAGTGGTCCGGCGATGGCGGTGCGGGCCGACCCGGGACCGACGCCGGTGGTCGCGGCCGCCGAGACCGGGCCGAACTGGGACGACGAGGCGGGCAGTGACGCGAACGCCGACGACCCGGCGATCTGGGTCCACCCGACCCGGCCGGACCGCAGTGTCGTGCTCGGCACCCTCAAGAACGGCGGCCTCACCGCCGTCGACCTGGCCGGTCGTCAACTTCAGCACGTCCCGACCCCGCCGGCGCCGGAGCCGGACCAGGAGGCGGGCCGGTTCAACAACGTCGACCTCGTCACCGGCGTACGCCTCGGCGGCCGCGTCCGCGATCTGGCCGTCGTCACCGATCGTGGACTCGACCAGCTCCGTGTGTACGCCGTGGACCGCCGCGGCGCCGACGCGGGGAACAAGGTGCTCACCGACGTCACCAGCCCGGACGCCCCGCTCGTGTTCAGCAAGGACACCGACGACGTCCAGGAGCAGCGGACCGCGTACGGCGTGGCGGTGATCGCCGATCCGGCCGGCCCGCTGGTCGCCGTCAGCCGGCGCAGCGAGACCCGGATCGGCCTGTACCGCCTGGTCGCCGACGGAGCGAGGGTGACGTACCGGCCGGTGACGCACTGGGACTTCCCGGCGAGCTTCGAACTCCGCTCCGGCAGCACCTGGTCGCCGTGCGAGGACCCGGGTGACCGGCCGCAGTTCGAGGGCATGGTGTTCGACCAGGACACCCGGACCCTGTACGCGGCCCAGGAGGACGTCGGCATCTGGCGGATCCCGCTCGCCGGTGGCCGGCCGGCCCTGGTCGAGAAGGTCCGCGAGTTCGGTCAGCCCGCGGCGTACGACGAGGCGAGCGAGGAGTGCGTCCCGACCGGCCCGGTCGTCCCGGACGGCGGGAAGCACCTCAGCGCGGATGCCGAAGGTCTCACGATCGCGACCCGCGACGGTGTCCGGACCCTCTACGCGTCCGGCCAGGGCGACTCGACCTTCGCGGTGTACCGGATCGACGGGCGCGGACTGACGTACCGGGCCGGCTTCCAGGTCGTCGACGGCCCGGCGACCGACGGCGTCCAGCACAGTGACGGTGCGGCCGTCACCACGCAGCCGTTGGGGCCGCGGTTCCCGCACGGGCTGCTCGCTGTGCATGACGGTGAGAACACGCCGGGTGACGGCGGCCGGGAGGGAACCAACTTCAAGCTGGTCCGGCTCGAGCTGGTGCCGTAATCGGTACCGAGCTGTGACACATGCCGCACGGATCGCGCCGGTGGTGTCACACCGGGGCGATTCGCGCTCCCGGACACCCCTCGATACGACCAGTGGATGGACTGGTGTCTCAGGCCTGAACGCCTTTCGGTACCGGCGTACGAGTCCGCGTCCAGACAGTTAGCGGAGAAGCAATCCGGTCGGTACGGTGTCCGGCAAGATGGGCAGTGATACCAGTGAGGAGGTTCACTGCCGGACAGTGCATCAACCCTGGATCCACGGGGTCCTGCCTGCGAAGCCTCACCCGGCTGGTCAGGCCGGGCTGCGTGCAAGTTGCGGTCGCGGCGATCCCGCGCTCGAACCCGAGGAGTGCCTGATGAGTGAGTCGGTGCCGGGGATTGCCCCGGAAGTGTTCGCGCCCGTGGAGGCGCCGGTCAGTCCCCCGCAGACCTCCGAGGAGGTCGAGTTCGTCCAGCTGCTGACCCCCGAGGGTGAGCGCCGCGAGCACCCGGAGTACTCCTTCGACCTCGACGACGAGGCGATCAAGGGTTTCTACCGGGACATGACGCTGGTCCGCCGGATCGACACCGAGGCGACCGCGCTGCAGCGGCAGGGTGAGCTCGGGATCTGGGCCTCGCTGCTCGGCCAGGAGGCCGCTCAGATCGGCTCCGGCCGCGCGCTGAACAGCAAGGACATGGTCTTCCCGACCTACCGCGAGCACGGCGTCGCGTGGTGCCAGGGCGTGGACCCGCTGAAGCTGCTCGGCCTGTTCCGCGGCGTCGACCAGGGCTCCTGGGACCCGCGCGACAACAACTTCCACCTGTACACGATCGTGATCGGCGCGCAGACGCTGCACGCGACCGGGTACGCGATGGGCCAGCAGCGCGACCACGCGATCGGCGACGCCGAGCAGGGTGAGGCCACCATCGCGTACTTCGGTGACGGCGCGTCCAGCCAGGGCGACGTGAACGAGGCCTTCATCTACGCCTCGGTCTTCAACGCGCCGATCGTGTTCTTCTGCCAGAACAACCAGTGGGCCATCTCGGAGCCGATCGACCGGCAGACCCGGATCCCGCTGTTCCAGCGCGCCGCCGGCTTCGGCTTCCCCGGCGTCCGCGTCGACGGCAACGACGTGCTCGCGACGTACGCGGTCACCCAGCAGGCGATGAAGCGGGCCCGCGAAGGCAGCGGCCCCACCCTGGTCGAGGCGTACACCTACCGGATGGGCGCCCACACCACTTCCGACGACCCGACCAAGTACCGGCTCTCGGAGGACCTGGAGCACTGGAAGCTGAAGGACCCGATCGAGCGGGTCCGGGCGTACCTGACCCGGACCGCCGAGGTGGGCACCGACTTCTTCGACGAGGTGGACGCCGAGGCCGACACGATCGCGGCCAGGCTCCGCGAGGGCTGCCTGTCGCTGCCCGACCCGTCGCTGACCGACTTCTTCGACCACGTGTACGTCGAGCAGACGGCCCAGCTGGCCGAGCAGCAGGAACAGTTCGCCGCGTACGCCGCTTCGTTCGAAGGCGAGGCCCACTGATGACGAAGATCAGCCTCGGCAAGGGCATCAACGCCGGCCTGCGGGCCGCGATGGAGAACGACCCCAAGGTCGTCGTGATGGGCGAGGACATCGGCAAGCTCGGCGGTGTCTTCCGGGTCACCGAGGGCCTGCAGAAGGACTTCGGCGAGGACCGGGTGATCGACACCCCGCTGGCCGAGTCCGGCATCATCGGGACCGCGGTCGGCCTGGCGCTGCGCGGGTACCGGCCGGTCTGCGAGATCCAGTTCGACGGGTTCGTCTTCCCGGCGTACGACCAGATCATCAACCAGGTCGCCAAGATGCACTACCGGTCGATGGGCAAGCTCCGGATGCCGGTGGTGATCCGGATCCCGTTCGGCGGCGGCATCGGCGCGGTCGAGCACCACTCGGAGTCGCCGGAGACGCTGTTCGCGCACGTCGCCGGCCTCAAGGTGGTCGCCTGCGGGGACCCGGTGGACGCGTACTGGATGATCCAGCAGGCGATCGCCTCGGACGACCCGGTGGTGTTCTTCGAGCCGAAGCGCCGGTACCACGAGAAGGCCGAGCTGGACGAGTCGGTCCCGCCGGCGCTGCCGCTGCACAAGGCCAAGGTGGTCCGCGAGGGCACCGACGCGACGCTGTTCTGCTACGGCCCGATGGTGAAGACCTGTCTGCAGGCGGCCGAGGCGTCGCTGGAGGACGGCCGCAACCTCGAGGTGGTCGACCTGCGGACGATCTCCCCGCTGGACCTGCCGACGATCTTCGACTCGGTGAAGAAGACCCGGCGCGCCGTCGTCGTGCACGAGGCGCCGTACTCGCTCGGTCCCGGCTCGGAGATCGCGGCCCGGGTGACCGAGGAGTGCTTCTACCACCTGGAGGCCCCGGTGTTGCGGGTCGCCGGGTTCGACACCCCCTATCCGCCGTCGCGGATGGAGGAGGAGTACCTTCCCGACCTGGACCGGGTACTCGACGGCGTCGACCGCGTGATGGAGTTCTGATGGGCGTACAGCAGTTCCGCTTGCCCGATGTGGGCGAGGGCCTGGTCGAGGCCGAGATCGTCAGCTGGAAGGTCAAGCCCGGCGACACGGTGAAGTTGAACGACACCATCGTCGAGATCGAGACCGCCAAGTCGCTGGTCGAGCTGCCGGTCCCGTTCGCCGGGACGGTCACCGAGTTGCTGGTCCCCGAGGGCGAGACGATCCCGGTCGGTACGCCGATCATCGCGGTCGTCACCGGTGACGCGGCGCCGGGCGACCTGACCCCGCCGGTCACGGAGGGGACGCCGAAGGAGGACCTGGTCCCGTCCGTCCCCGAAGGCGACGAGGTCGAGGCCGGCAAGATCGGCGGCACCGCCCCGGGCGGCCGCACTGCAGTCCTGGTCGGCTACGGCCCCCGCACCACCGAAGCCAAACGCCGCCCCCGCAAGGGCACCCCGGCTCCGGTCGCCAGCGCACCTCCGGTTCCGGTCGCCGCACCCGTACCAGTGGTGGAGACGGCGCCCGCACCGCCTGTTGCTGAGGGCAACGGGGTGCAGGTGTTGGCGAAGCCGCCGGTGCGGAAGTTGGCGAAGGATCTCGGGGTGGACCTCGGCGCGGTGACGGCGACCGGGCCGGGTGGGATCATCACCCGGGCCGACGTCGAGAACCACGTCGCCGCTGTCCCGGCTCAAGGGGCACAAGCGGCTCCGGCCGAGGTCGCCGAGCCGGTGCAGGTGGTGAGCGGCCGCGGCGACACCCGGATCCCGATCAAGGGAGTGCAGAAGGTGATGGCCCAGGCGATGGTCGCCAGCGCCTTCACCGCGCCGCACGTGACCGAGTGGATCACCGTCGACGTCACCGCCACGATGGACCTGGTCGAGCGACTGAAGACCGACAAGGCGTTCCGCGACCTCAAGGTCTCCCCGCTGCTGGTGATCGCGAAGGCGGTCACGCTGGCGACCCGGCGGACCCCGATCGTCAACGCCGCCTGGGACGAGGCGAACCAGGAGATCGTGCTCAAGGGCGCGGTCAACCTCGGCATCGCCGCGGCCACCCCCCGCGGCCTGATCGTGCCGAACATCAAGAACGCCGACCAGCTCACCCTGCCGGACCTGTGCCGCGCGCTCAACGACCTGGTCGCCACCGCGCGGGACGGCAGGACGCAGCCGGCCGACCAGGCGGGTGGGTCGTTCACGATCACCAACGTGGGCGTCTTCGGCGTCGACGCGGGAACGCCGATCATCAACCCGGGGGAGGCCGCCATCCTCGCCGTCGGCGCGATCCGCAAGCAGCCCTGGGTCGTCGACGACGAGATCGTGCCGCGCTGGGTGACCACGCTGGCGTTGTCGTTCGACCACCGGCTGATCGACGGCGAGAAGGGTTCGGTCTTCCTCGCCGACGTGGCCGGGCTGCTCGAGGACCCGTCCAGGGCGCTGATGTTCTGATCCAGCCGATGTTCTGATCCAGCCTGCGGACGGCCGGTACCGGGTACCCACCCGGCGCCGGCGCCGGGTACCCACCCGGCGCCGGCCGTTCGCGCTGTGGTGGTTCAAGCGATTGTTGCTCAGGGCGACGGCTGGGAGGGGGACCGGATCCCGAACCAGGCGTCGAGCAGGGCGTCGTCGGTGGCCACGTCCCCGTGGTCACCAGCGGTGCGCTCCACCAACCTCAGCAGCGCGATGAGCCGTCGCGCGACGTCTGTTCCTGTCACCGGTCCTTGCTCCTCCTCCCAATCGCTCTATCGGTGCCGAGGGCCAGGATGTTTCACCCCCGGTGTGTCGTGAGCGCCACAGCTGGGAGAGGCTGACCTGGTGGGCGTCTTGCTGGCGGTACTCGGGGCTGCGGTCCTGCACTCGATCTGGAACGCGATCGCCCACGGGGTACCGGACCGCGCGGCCGGGTTCGCGCTGCTCGGGATCTCCTCCGGCACCGTGGGTGCGGTGGCCGCCGTCGTCACCGGGTTGCCACCGGCATCGACCTGGCCGTTCATCGCCGCGTCGGTGCTGCTGCACCTCACGTACTACGCGGGGCTGCTCGCGTCCTACCAGCTTGGCCAGTTCAGCCAGGTCTATCCGCTGGCCCGGGGGACGTCACCGTGGGTCGTGGCCGTGGTGGCGGTCCTGGTGCTGGGGCAGCAGGTCGCCCCGGTCGAACTCGGCGGCATCCTGCTCATCTCGGCCGGGCTGATCGCGCTCGTCTTCATCGGCGGCCGCCCGACCCGGAGTCAGCGGCCCGCTCTCCTCGCCGCGTGCGGGACCGGCCTCGCCATCGCGGCGTACACGGTGGTCGACGGGCTCGCGGTGCACCGGATGCCGGTACTGCAGTACATGGGGTGGGTGTTCATGATCCAGGGATTCAGTGTGCCGTTGCTGACCTGGTGGTGGCGCGGGCCCGGTTTCCTCCGCCAGGAGCGCGGCGCCCTGATCGCGGGGCTCGGTGGCGGCGTGGTCTCGATGGTGGCGTACGGGCTGGTGCTGTGGGCGCAGACGCGGGGCGCGCTGGCATCGATCGCGGCGCTGCGGGAGACCAGCATCATCTTCGGCGCGGTGATCGGCCGGGTCTTCTTCGGCGAGCGGTTCGGACCGGCCCGGGCGGCGGCCGCGGGGGTCGTCGTCGCCGGCATCGTGTTGATTGCTCTCTGAGCAGCGGCCGACCCGAACAGAAAGAATGAGGGGGTCCTGGGCGGAGGACCCCCTCATCCGGTCAGTGGATCACCAGCCGCGCCGGACGGCGTCCAGCGCGTCGGCGATGCCCTCGCCGTAGAAGGCGTTGTCGGCCGTGGTCCCGGTGCAGCGCGGGTCCGGCGTGGCCGGGCAAGCGGTGTCGTCAGCCTGCTTGCGCAGCCCTCGCTCCAGGTCCCGCGGACCCCACCACGGGTGCACCGACTTCATCAGGGCGGCGACCCCGGCGACGTGCGGGGACGCCATCGAGGTACCGCTCATCGTGCCGTAGCCGCCGCCGGGGAGCGTGGACAGGATGCTGCTGCCCGGCGCCGCGACGTCGATGGTGTGCAGCCCGAAGTTGGAGAAGCCGCTCTTCGCCTTCGCCTGCGTGGTGCTGGCGACCGTGATCACCCCGGGCAGCTCGGTCGGCAGGTCCAGGCAGTCGTTGTCGATCTGCCGGGTCACCGCGGTGCTGTCGTTCGGGCTGGACGAGTCCGTGGTCTTGTTGGACAGGTCGTAGTTCGAGTTGCCCGCGGCCGCGACGGACAGGACGCCCCGGTCGGTCGCGTACGCGACGGCCCGGCGGACCGCTTCCTGGACGGCGCCCTGGTCGGCGTTGTCGTCGCACCAGAACTGCCACGGGTCGATGAAGTAGCTGTGGTTCGTCACGTCCATGCCGTGCTCGGCGGCCCACACGAACCCGCAGATCGCGTACTCCGGGTAGATGTACCCGTCGTCGTTCACCACCTTGACCGACGCGATCCGGACCCCGGGCGCGACGCCGACGATGCCGACCCCGTTGCGGGCCGCGGCGACCGTACCGGCGACGTGCGTACCGTGCGCGCTCGTGGTCGGCCGCCAGCCGCCCGGGGTGGTGTCCGGGACGCCGTTGCCGGTGCAGTTGACCGAGTTGCGCGCGTCGAAGTTCGGGGCCAGGTCCGGGTGGGTGTCGTCCACGCCGCTGTCGTTGATCCCGACCAGGACTTGCCGGGAACCGTCGGTGACCTTGTGCGCCTGGTCCGCCTTGATCTGGACCATGTCCCACTGCTTGGCCTCGTCCGGGTCCGCGGCCATGGTCGCCTCCCCGGCGGCAAGACCCTTGGTGGGAGCTTGGGCGGAGGCCTTCGCGGCGGACCCGACGGGACCCTCCGAGACGGCCGCGGTCCGGGTGGCGCCGACGGACTGGACCTCGCGACCGTCGCGGCCCGCGCGGACGTCGGTACGGAAGTCCGGGTTGGTGGACTGGGCGACGACGACGCCGATCCGGGCGTACGACTCGACCACGGTGCCGCCCGCGGCCTTGACCGCGTTCTCGGCCTTGCGGACGTGGCCTGGACTGGCCTTGGTGTTCACCACGTAGTTCATCAGCGGACCGGGCTCGGCCGCGGTCACGGTGGATCCGGCCGGGGCGTACGGCATGGCGTACGCGGCGGAAGCGGCACCGGCCGTGGTCAGGGTGAGGGCTGCCACGGCGAGGCCGGCGGTGAGCCGGCGGGTTCGGGAGGTCAGGGACACGAGCTCTCCTCGGGGCGTGAGGCGTCACGGGGGACGGTGACGCTGCCCGCGACTCTAGGGTCGCGGGTCGGCCCCCGTCCCGGTTCCGCCGGAAAGCACGGGAAACCCTGCACTCGTCACTACAGAACGTCCCGGCGATCACAGAGAGCGAGAAGGGTGCCTGGAATATCCGAAGTTATCCACAGGTTGGTCCACAGGTGTGGGTCGGAGCGGTGAAGGCTGTGCACCCGTTACGATAGATACAACAGGTATACGAGATGTATGGGTTAGGGAGTGCAGTGGGTAGCGGGACAGCCGGAGACGAGCCGGCGAACGGGTTGACGTTGGGGGACGAGACGGCGGAGATCGCCCGGGTGGTGGTGGAGTCCGCGCCCGAGGCGGAGAAGATCCCCGCGGCCGAGCGCGTCTACGCGTACGTGAAGGCCGCGATCCTGGACCGGACGTACCCCGGCGGCGAGCTGCTCACCGAGGGCGAGCTGGCGACCGCGGTAGGCGTGTCCCGGACCCCGGTCCGCGAGGCGCTGCTGCGGCTGGAGGAGTCCGGCCTGGTCAAGCTGTACCCGAAGCGCGGCGCCCTGGTCCTGCCGGTGCTTCCGCAGGAGATCAACGACGTCGTCGAGGCGCGCGAGCTGATCGAGACGCACGCGGCCGCCAAGGTCTGGCCGCGGCGCAAGCAGCTGATCGCGGTACTGACCGAGAAGGTCGACGAGATGCGGACGCATCGCCGGGCCGGGGACGCGAAGAGCTTCCTGGAGGCCGACCGGGCCTTCCACGAGGCCATTGTCGATGCCGCCGGCAACCAGATTCTCGCCAAGCTCTACAACAGCCTGCGGGACCGCCAGGTCCGGATGGGTGTGCCCGGGATCGAGGTCCAGCCGGCCCGGATGGACAAGTCGATCGTCGCCCACCAGGAGATGATCGACGCGCTCGGCGGCAACAGCGTGAAGCGGTTCCGCGAGCTGGTCGTGGCCCACATCGAGACCGCCGCGGCGGATCTGCGAGGGGTGCAGTGACCGAGCTCCTCTTCCCCCTGGGCGGTCGGCGAGCCTGGGCGGTGTGGATGACGGCTGTCCTCACCTACCTCGTCACCGTGTTGCACCGTGGCTCGATGAGCGTGGCCGGTCTGCAGGCCGCCGAGCGGTTCGACATCTCCGCGTCCGCGCTGGCGAGCTTCACCGTGGTCCAGCTGACCGTGTACGCCGCGATGCAGGTGCCCGTCGGCGTCCTGCTCGACCGGTACGGGTCGAAGCGGCTGCTGATCCTCGCGTCCGGGCTGCTCTTCGTGGCCCAGTCCGCGTTCAGCCTGGTCGAGTCGTACCCGGCGGCGCTGGCGGCCCGCGCCGTCCTCGGGGTCGGCGACGCGTTGGTCTTCATCAGCGTGCTGCGGGTGGTGATGTCCTGGTTCCCGGCGCTCCGGCAGCCGGTGATGTCGCAGGCCACCGGGATGCTCGGCGGGATCGGCGCGATCGTGTCGACGGTGCCGATGGCGGCCGCGTTCCACGCGTTCGGCTGGACCACCACGTTCGCGACCGCGAGCGTGCTCAGCCTGGTGACCGGGGTCGCCGTGCTGTTCCTGATCCGGGACACCCCGTACGACGAGGCGCTGCACCGGGCCAAGCAGCCGCTAGCGGAGGTCCGGCGGAATCTGCGCCGCGCCTGGCAGGAGCCCGGGACCCGGCTCGGTCTGTGGACCCACTTCACCACCAGCTTCTCCGGCTCCACCTTCGGCCTGCTCTGGGGGTACCCGTTCCTCGTCCGCGGTGAAGGGGTCGCCCCGACGACGGCGGCCGCGATGCTGATCGTGCCGGTCCTCGCGGGATTGTTCTACGGCCCGCTGGTCGGCCGGTACGCCGCGCGGTTCCCGTTCTACCGGTCCTGGATCGTGCTGGCCGTGATCGCCGGATCCGTGCTGATGTGGACCGTCGTGCTGGCCTGGCCGGGACAGGCGCCGATGCCGGTCCTGCTGCTGCTGATCGTGGTGCAGGCCGCCGGTGGTCCCGGGTCGATGCTGGGCCTGGACTACGCCCGGACATTCAACCCGGCGACCCGGTTCGGCGCCGCCAACGGGATGGTCAACACCGGTGGCTTCATCGCCACCCTGATCTGCATCGGGATGGTCGGCATCCTGCTGGACGCGTCGTCCGGCGGTGCGCCGCAGACGATCACCGACTTCAAGTGGGCGCTGATGTTCCAGTACGTGCTGTGGACGATCGGCACGGTGCAGATCCTGAAGTACCGGCGCCGCGCCCGGGCCACCCTGGCCCGGTACAACCCGGAGATCTACGAAGCCCTCCGCGCCAACCGGATCGTCCCGATCCAGACCTGACCCACCCACCCCACCCCACCCCACCCCACCCACCCCACCCACCCCACCCACCCCACCCACCCCACCCACCCCACCCACCCCACCCACCCCACCCACCCCACCCCCTCGCCCGGCCGGTGGCGCGCGCCGTTTCGTGGGTTAACCCCTCGGTTGCAGGGTTGGCCCACCGTATTTCCGTTGGCCAACCCTCCACTTCGGGGGTTAACCCACCAAACGCCGCACCGCGGGTGGGAGCTGGCTGGGTGCGGGCCAGCACATCCGCGAGGCGGTGGTGCGGGGTCGCCCGCGGGTGAGCGCCGGGTGGTACGGGCCCGGTCGGTGGCGCCGGCCAGCACGGTCTGCCCGCCAACTGGCCCGCTTCCGCCTGCCCGCCGGGCGCCTGCCCCCGGCCGGTGGCGCGCGCCGTTTCGTGGGTTAACCCATCGGCTGCAGGGTTGGCCCACCGTATTTCCGTTGGCCAACCCTCCAACTCGGGGGTTAACCCACCAAACGCCGCGCGCGGGGTGGGCGCTGGCTGTGGTGCGGGTTCGCGGGTGGGAGCCGGGTGGTGCGGGGTTCGCGCGGTGGGCGTCGGCTGGTGTGGGCTGGCACCGGCTGGCACCGGCTGGCACCGGCTGGTACTGGTGGGCGTCGGCTGGCGCCGGCTGGTACCGGCTGGCATGGGGTGAGGCGGGGCTCTCAGCCGAGTGCCAGGGCGGTGCCAGCGGTGCGGTGGACGGTGGTTCCAGTCAGAGAAGTCCGCTGGAAGGAACCCCGATGTCCACCACGAACCAGGTCGCCATCCAGGCCGAGGGTCTGGTCAAGCGATTCGGCACCACCACCGCCCTGGCCGGCGTCGACCTGAGCGTGCCGGCCGGCAGTGTGCTCGGCGTCCTCGGTCCGAACGGGGCCGGCAAGACCACCGCCGTCCGGATCCTCGGCACGTTGCTGCAACCCGACGGCGGGCATGCGACCGTCGGCGGGTACGACGTGGTCCGCGAGGCCGGCAAGGTCCGGGAGATCATCGGTCTCACCGGGCAGTACGCCTCCGTCGACGAGGACATGTCCGGGCACCGCAACCTGGTCATGATCGGCCGGCTGCTCGGGATGAACCGGTCGGCCGCGAAGACCCGCGCCGACGAGCTGCTGGAGCGGTTCGAGCTCACCGACGCCGCCGACCGGATCGCCAAGACGTACTCGGGCGGGATGCGCCGCCGCCTCGACCTGGCCGCGAGCCTGGTCGGCGACCCGAGCATCCTCTATCTCGACGAGCCCACCACCGGGCTCGACCCGCACGCCCGCAACGGCGTCTGGGACACCGTCCGCGAGCTCGTCCTGGACGGGACCACGGTGCTGCTGACCACGCAGTACCTGGAGGAGGCGGACGCGCTGGCCGACTCGATCATCGTCATCGACAAGGGCGCGGTGGTCGCCTCGGGCCGCCCGGCCGAGCTGAAGGCGCAGGCCGGCAAGCAGTCCCTCGATGTCCGCCCGGCCGAGCCCGGTCACCTCGAACGGGTCGCCGCGATCGTCGCCGAGTCGGTCGGCGTCCGGCCCACCGTCGACGTGGTCAACGCACTCGTGAGCGCCCCGGTGACCGACGGCTCCGCGATGCCGGTGGTGGTCCGCCGCCTCGACGAGGCCGGGATCGCCGTCACCGAACTGTCCCTGCGGCTGCCGAGCCTGGACGAGGTCTTCCTCGCCCTCACCGGTCACGCCGCCGAAGCCGAAGCCACCGCAGTCCTGGAAGGAGCGGGCCGATGAGCACCGCCACGATCGACACAGCGCCGAAGGCCACTCACGCGGCCCGCCGGAGCCGCCCGTTCGCCTGGGTGGAGCAGAGCCTGACGCTCGCCTGGCGGAACCTGGTCCGGATCCGGCAGAACCCCGAAGCCCTGGCGGACGTGACGTTCCAGCCGATCATCTTCCTGGTGCTGTTCCTGTTCGTCTTCGGCGGCGCGATCTCCGGCGGCGGCACCTGGCGGGACTACCTGCCGTACCTGCTGCCCGGGTTGCTGGTGCAGACGGTCGTGTTCTCCACGATGGGCACCGGGGTCGCGCTCAACGACGACTTCGCGAAGGGCGTGTTCGACCGGTTCCGCAGTCTGCCGATCGCGCGGATCTCCCCGCTGGTCGGCGCGGTCCTCGGCGACGCGGTCCGGTACATGATCTCGATCGTGATCCTGATGGGCACCGGCTTCGTGCTCGGCTTCCGGTTCCAGAACGGGATCGGGTACGGCCTGCTCGCCTGCGCCGTGATGCTCGCGTTCGCGCTGGCGATGTGCTGGATCTGGGTCTGGCTGGGCCTCACCCTGCGGACGGCCCAGGGCGTCCAGGGGATTGCCTTCCTGGTGATGTTCCCGCTCACCTTCGGCAGCAACGTGTTCGTCCAGACCGACACCCTGCCCGGCTTCCTGCAGGCGTTCGTGAACGTCAACCCGGTCAAGTACCTGGTCGACACGATGCGCGGCATGATGCTCGGCGGCGACATCCAGAAGCCGTTCCTGATCACGCTGGCCTGGATGGTCGGACTGGTCGCGGTGTTCGCCCCGCTGGCCATCCGCGCGTACCGCCGGCGCACCTGATCCGGACACCCGGCGAGAACCGGTGGGAGCCCGTTGGCGCCCACCGGTTCGTCGGAGGTGCACCAGGCGGTGAGAACGGGGTGCGGACGTGGCTAAGATGTCCGTCACGCACGGGGTTTCGGCAACACGCACATCAACAAGAGGTGCAATGAGCGAACCCTCCGTACGCCGTTATTCCGGGCGCTCGGTCGACGAGTGGAAGGCGGCGCGACGGGAGCGTCTGCTGGACGCCGCGCTGGAGCTGTTCGGGACCGACGGGTACCCAGCGACCTCGGTGGAACGCCTGTGTGCACAGGCGAAAGTGTCGACCCGGCACTTCTACCACGAGTTCCAGAACAAGGAAGCCGTGCTCCTCGCCGTCCACGCGCAGGTGATCGAGCTGGCCGTGCGCAGTACCGGGGAGGCGTTGGAGCGCACCGCGGACGCGCCGGTCCGGGACCGGATCGGCGCCGCCGTCGACGGGTACCTGCGCACGATCATGACGGACCTGCGCCGGGCCCGGGTGTCCTTCGTCGAGGTGGTCGGTGCCAGCCCGGCGGTCGAGGAGCAACGGATCGCGTTCCGCGAGCTGCTGGTGTCCAGCGTGGTCGGGCTCGGGGAGGCCGCGGTCGAGCGGGGCGAGACCAGTCGCAAGGACTTCCGCTTCCTCGGGCTGAGCTTCATCGGCGCGGTCAACACTGTCGTCTACGACTGGATGCTGGCCGATCCGCGGCCGCCGGAGGAGACCGTCCAGTCCGCGCTGCGCGACCTGGCGGTGGACCTGCTCACGGACTGAAGCGCTTGCGGATCTCCGCGGTCGCGTCCTCGCGGGTGGAACTCGCGCCGGACAGGTAGGCGGCGTCGTACTGCTCGTCGCCGAGTGCCTGCCGGGCCCGGTCGATACTGCCGCGGACGTCGGAGTCCGGGACGGTACGCATCCCGCGCAGGGCCGCGGCGAGGCCGAGGGTCCGAGCGGCCAGCTCGGCGTCGCCGGCGAGCAGCTCGATGTCGGCGGCCATCTCGACGACCGCGGCGAGTAGCGGCATGTCCTCGGTCTTCAGGGCCAGTTCCAGTGATTCCTGGCTGCGCTCCCGGGCCTTCCCGAGGTCGCCGCGGGCAACGTCGACCCGGCTGAGCTGGGCCAGGATCATCGCCTGGCCGTGCGGCGCGACCCGCTCCGTCTCCAGGTCGAGCCGCGCGTACGCCTGCTCGGCGAGCTCGCGGGCCTCGTCCAGCCGGCCGGTCCGGCGGGCCAGGTTGGACAGGCCGATGAACGCCATGCTCTCGCTGCTCCGGCTGCCGGTCTCCTCGGCCAGCCGCAGCGCGTACTGCAGGTCGGCCCGGGCGCCGTCCAGGTCGCCGAGCTCGGACCGGTTCAGGGCGGACTGACCCAGCAGCTGGGACACGCCCTCGGTGGTGCCGAGCTCGCCGATCAGCCGGCGGGCCTCCTCGATCCGCTCCAGCGACTCCTGATGGTTGCCTCGGGCCCCTGCATAGGTGGCCAGCCCGCGCAGCGCGAGCGACGTGCCCCAGCGTTCGCCCAAGGCCCGGAAGCCGTCCAGCGCGAGGTACAGGTCGGCGGCCATGCTGTCGACGTCGCCCTCGTTCTCGCGCAGCATCGCCGACATCATCAGGGCCATGTTCCGGGTCCACGGGTCGGGGTGGCTCCGGGCCTCGTCCAGTTCGCGGAAGCAGGCCGCCCGGTCCCGGCGGACCGCGGCCCAGACCGCGTTGGTGAACCGGCCGACCCCGGACTCCCGGACCTCGGCGTACTGCCGGCTGAGCAGCCGGACCTTGGCCAGCGAGCGGATCGCGGCGACGAACGATCCGGACGGGTCGTCGCCGTAGGAGAGAGTGCCGAACGCGTGCATCATCAACGACGTGGCCCGGGCCTGCACCTCGGTCGAGCCCGGCGCGGCGAGCGCGGCGTCGAACCAGCCGACCGCCTCGGCCGGGCGGCCGCGCATGTTCCAGTACTCGCCGAGCACGGACACCATCCGCAGCGCCGTGTCCGCCTCGCCCAGGTCGATCGCGGTCCGGAGCGCGCCGAGCAGGTTCTCGTTGTCGGCGTCGAACCGGGCGATCCACTGCAACTGGTCCCGGGTCCGCAGGAACGTGCTGCCCACCGCGATCAGCTCGGCGAAGTACACCTGGTGCGCGGCCTGGACCCGATCGACCTCACCCGACGCGGCGAGCTGCTCCGCGCCGTACGCCTTGACCGTCTCGAGCATGCGGTAGCGCACGGACCGATCGTCGGCGGCTGCCTCCACGAGCGACTTGTCGACCAGCGAGGCGAGCACACCCAGTACTGCTTCGGGCGGCAGCCCCGGTCCGCTGCAGACCTGCTCCGCAGCCTCCAGGGTCGCGCCACCCGAGAAGACGGAGAGCCGCCGGGCAACCGCTTGCTCGTCCGGGTCGAGCAGGTCCCAGCTCCACTCGACCACCGCGCGGAGCGTCTGGTGGCGGGGGAGCGCGGTCCGGCTGCCGCTGGTGAGCAGGCGGAACCGGTCCTCGAGCCGCTCGACGATCTGGACCGGGGTCAGCGCCCGCAACCGCGCCGCGGCCAGCTCGATCGCCAGTGGCATCCCGTCCAGCCGGCGGCAGATCTCGTTGATCGCCTCGCGGTTGGCCGCGGTGACGGCGAAGTCGGGCCGCACCGCGCGGGCCCGATCGACGAAGAGCTGGACGGCCGGGTACCCGTCGTCCGTACTGTCGGCCGGCGGCAGACCGAGCGGGCCGACCTGATGCAGGTGCTCACCCGGGATACTCAACGGCTCCCGGCTCGTCGTCAGCACCCGGAGTCGCGGGCACTCGGCCAACAACGAGTCGACCAGGGACGCGACCTCCTGGACCAGGTGCTCGCAGTTGTCCAGGACGATCAGCACCCGGCGATCCGCGATCACCTCGACCAGGCGCTCGGTCGCCGCCCGGCTGGTCGGGAAGCGCTGTGGGGTCAGGGTGGTCCGCAGGTTGTCGACGTACTCGCTCGCGCCGAGCGCACTGAGCAGGGCGGGCGCGACGTCGGCCGCGTCACCCAGCGGGGCGAGCTCGACGAACCAGATCCCGTCGCCGCTCGCACCGACCAGCGAGCGCCCGGTCTCGGTGGCGAGCCGGGTCTTGCCGGCGCCACCCGGACCCACCATCGTCACCAACCGGGTCCCGTCGCTGAGCAACCGGGTCAGCTCCGTCACGTCCTCGGATCGCCCGACGAAGCTGGTCAGCGGGGCGCGCAGGTTGTTCCTCGGCGGCGTCGCGGCAGCCGGTACCAACGTCTCCTGGGTGACCGGGGCCGGGTCGATCGCGTCACCCCGGAGTACTGCGACGTGGAGATCGCGCAGCTTGGTCCCGGGGTCCGCGCCGAGCTCGTCGGCCAGGGTCTCGCGGATCCGCTCGTAGGCCGCCAGCGCCTCGGCTTGGCGGCCGTCGGCGTACAGGGAGCGGATCAGCAGTTCGTGCAGGCGCTCGCGCAACGGATGGGAGAGGGCGAGCCGCTCGAGCTCGGTGATCAGGTCGCGCGCGTGGCCCGTCGCGATCGAGGCCTGGGCCAGGTCCTCGGTCGCGCTCAGCCGTAGCTCGGCCAGCCGGTCGGCCTCGATCCGCGCGAAGGGCAGGTCCCGCAGATCGGCGAGTGCGTCGCCCCGCCAGAGCCGCTCGGCCTGGGTGAGGACGGAGCGCGCCTTCTCCGGGTCGGACCCGAGCAACTGGCGACCGCGGCGGACCAGGTCCTCGAACTGGAGCGCGTCGACGCAGTCGGTGCCGATGGTCAGCGTGTACCCGGCCGGACCGGATCGGACCGACACGCTCGACTCGGTCGCGGGCAGCCCGGAGCGCAGCCGGGAGACCAGGGACTGCAGGGCGTTCGCGCTCGGGGCCTCGCTGCCCCAGAGCCCGTCCACCAGCGTCTCCACCCCGACCGGCCGCCCCGCGCTCAACGCCAGCCGGGCGAGCAATCCGCGCAGGCGGACACCGCGGACGTCGAGCGGAGAACCGTCGGCCGCCCACATCGCGAGTGGTCCGAGCACCGCTATGCGCACCCGTCCAGCCTCCCACACGGCCAAGACCAAATCCCCTGTCTTTTGTCACGCCCTTCGCCCGGCGAAATCTCTGTCCGCGGCGACCGGGGATGACCTAAGGTCGGCAGTCGTGACCGACATCGCCGCGCCCACCCAGACCGCTCTCACCCGGATCGTCACGGACCGTCAGACGAAGGGCCGGGTACCAGGGCTCCTCGGTGGCCTCGCCCGCGACGGCAAGCTGGCCTGGTCGGCCGGGGTGGGCTCCGCCTCGCTCGACGAGCCGGGAGTACCGCCGACCGCGGACTCGCAGTTCCTGATCGCGTCCCAGAGCAAGACGCTGACCGCGGTCGCGATCATGGCGCTGCGGGACGAAGGCAGGCTGAGCCTGGACGACACGGCCGACCGGCTGATCCCGGAGAGCAAGCACGAGGGCATCACCGTGCGGCAGATGCTCAGCCACGTCACCGGGATGCAGCGCGAACCCGTCGGCGACGTCTGGGACCAGATGCGCTTCCCGGACCGGGCCGAGCTGGTCGCCGGCTGGAACGAGGCCGAGCGGATCGGCAAGCCGCACCACCGGTTCCACTACTCCAACCTGGTGTACTCCCTGCTCGGCGAGATCGTCGCCCGGCTCGACGGCCGGTCCTGGTACGAGTCGATCCGGGCCCGGATCCTGGACCCGCTGGAGATGCGCCGGACCACGGTCGGGATGGACGGCGGCCCGGCCGCGAAGGGGTACTACGTCCCGCCGTTCACCGATGTCCCGGTCGCCGAACCGCTGCTCGACCTCGGTGCGATGGACGCGTGTGGGGGACTGGCGAGTACGGCCGAGGACCTGGCGAAGTGGGCGATGTTCCTTGCCGACCCGACCGACGAGGTGCTGTCCGCGGACACCCTGGACGAGATGTGCCAGCCGCAGATCATGGCCGACCTGGACCGCTGGCAGCTCGGCTTCGGACTCGGGTTCATGCTGCTCCGGGTCGGCGAGCGCGTCTTCATCGGTCACACCGGCGGGATGCCCGGCCACATCACCGGGACCTTCCTGCACCGCGCCTCCGGGACCGCGGGGATCGCGCTGATGAACACCACCTCGGCCCCCTCGCCGGCCGCCCTCGCCACCGACCTGGCCGTCAAGGTGCTCGACGAGGACCCGGTCCTCGCCCCGGCCTGGACTCCCGGCACCACGGTCCCGCCCGAACTCGCCGACGTCCTCGGGACCTGGTTCACCGAAGGCGCCCCGTTCGTCTTCTCGGTCCGCGAAGGCCACCTCGAAGCCAGGTCCCCGGCCGCCCCCGACCACCAGGCCCCCGCCGTCTTCGAGCGCATCGGCGAAGACCTGTACCGCACCATCTCCGGCCGCGAGACCGGCGAACTCCTCCGCATCACCCGAACCCCCGAAGGCACCCCCGAAAAACTCCACTGGGCCACCTACCTCTGCACCCGCCAACCCCTCGCCTTCGGCCAGCACCTCTGAGCTTCAGCGCGGCCAGTACTTCGGGGGATGAAGGACTGGATCAATCGACTGATACCGGCTGCCCGGATCGAGACCGTTGATCCGGATGAGCCGCTGACTGCTGACCCGGCCGAGCTCTGCCATCACGAACGGCATGGCCGACAGGAGCGCGCCGAGTGCCAAGGCCAGACCGGCCAGGCCCAGGTCGTACCGTTGGCGGAACCGGACGTGGCGCAGCCCACTCCGCTTGATGGCTGCGGAGGACGTGCTGTAGCGCTGTGACGGCTTGGACTGCTACGTCCTCGTCGAGGAGTACCCGCATCAGGCCGCGGCAGGGGCGCGGTTGTACCGCTCGACGTAGTTCGCGAAGTCCAGTGCGTCGTCGGCGGCGTCGGCGGTGACGCCGGGGTAGTACTCCCCGACCTCGTCGACCGGCACGCCGTCCCGAACGAGGGCGGCGACGAGGTCGAACGGGACACGACTGCCGGAGATCGTCGGATGGCCGCCTCGAACGTCCGGATCCACTCGCAGACTCCGCCTCGGGTGCAGAAGGTCGGGCACCGTGATGTCGCCGGAGGTGGTGAAGGGCCGGAGCACCTCGGCCAGGACGACGGTGGTCACCTGCTGTCCGGGCCGCTCCACGAGGTCTACGGAGGGGCCGTCCTGTGGTACCAGCACCACGCTGTGGCCCTGGGCCAGAAGTTGGTAGCTCGACAGGTGATCGACCTCGCCCAGGTCACGCAAACTGCCCAGCGCACGGCGAATCCGCTGCAGGGACAGGCGTTCGCGAAGGTAGACCGCTGTCCGGAGGGCAACCACGTCCCGGAACGAGTAGAGCAACGGGCTGGAAGAGGTCTCGGGGACGAGCAGCGCGCCGGCCGGGCCGTCCGCCCGCCGCCAGTACGCGAGTTGGCCGACGGAGGCGCCGGACAGCGCGGCAGCCAGTTGCGGCCGGTAGGCCATTTCCCCACCTCGACTCTCTTCGAATGCTCACGATGGTAGACCGAGAGCCGAGGTGCCGCCGGACAGTTTGTGGACAACCGGCCGATCTGCCCGGGGATGCCCCGGGCAGATCGGAACCTGCCCTACTTGGTGTAGCCGGTTCTGCCGTCGAGGAGTTCTCGGATGATGTCGAGGTGGCCCAGGTGGCGGGCGGTTTCCTCGATCAGGTGGCAGAGGATGAAGCGGGTGGAGCCCGGGTTGTCGTCGCGGTAGGTGCCCTGCTCCAGGGCGTCCAGCGGCAGCGTGGCCACCAGGGCGTTGGAGCGGGCGCACTCCTCGTCGTACTCGTCGAGGAGCTGGGCGAGCGGGACGTCGTCGACGAACATCTCGGCGTCGACGTGGCCGTCGTCGGTCCACGGGGTCTGGCCGGTGTCGGGGACGCCGGCCAGGTTCAGCTGGAACCAGGAGTACTCGTTCCAGCGCAGGTGGGCGACCAGGCCGGCCACGGTCATCAGCGGTGAGGTGGGGAGGACCTTGCGGTGGGCGTCGGCCTCGCTCAGGCCCTCGCACTTCACCCGGACGATCGAACGCTGGACGTCCAGCCAACCGACCAGCTGGGTGCGCTCGTCGGCATCACCGGCGGGACGCTTGGTTGCTACTGCGGTCATTGCAGCTCTCCAAAGGTGGTGACGAAGCCACCTGTCAGCCGCGGGCGCGACGGGCAGGCAGCACGATTCGGTCGAACATCGCGCTCACCTCCTTCTCGTCTCGCCGAGCACTCTAGCCGACCCGGAGTCCAGGCCGCCGCCCGCTGCACCCAGCCCTTGCCGGGAGCAACGGAATCACGTTGACGCCGCGGTCGCCGGTGAGGCGGCGACCGGGCGATGGCACCAGCGTTTCCGACTTCTGGACGGTCGTCAAGACTTTTCTGGACACCTGTCAAGACAACAAGATCCGGCGTTACACTGCCGCCAGGAGGCAGCGCCCCATGACCGACGTGTCGGACCGGAACCCGCGCCGGCCGGTGGACAAGTTCGCCGAGCGCCGGGCGCAGCTGGCGACGTCCGCACTGCGCACCCTGTCCGAGCTCGGGTACGCCCGGACCAGCCTGCGGGAGATCGCGCAGAACTCGGACTTCTCCCACGGCGTGCTGCACTACTACTTCCGCGACAAGGTCGACCTGATCACGTACTGCGTCCAGCAGTACAAGGCCGAGTGCGTCACCAGGTACGACCAGATCGTGGCGACGGCGGCGGCCGCCGAGCCGCTCCGTCAGGACTTCGCCGAGGCGCTCACCGGGACCTGTCGCGACGACGCCACGATGCACCGGCTCTGGTACGACCTGCGCAACCAGGCGTTGTTCGAGGAGGCGTTCCGCGCCGACGTGCTGGAGATCGACAGGTCCCTCGAGCAGATGATCTGGCGGATCGCCAGTACGTACGCCGACCTCGCCGGCCGGCCGCTCGCGGTCACCCCGGCCACGGCGTACGGGTTGCTCGACGGGCTCTTCCAGCAGGCCCTGCTCCGTCATCTGGCCGCGGACCCGGCTGCGCTGGACAACCTGCGCGACTCGGTCGTCCAGACTCTTCCCAGACTGCTAGCGGCGCCGTAGATCGCTGATGCGTTTCGCCTTGCCCAGTGAGCGTTCCAGGGCGTGCGGCGGCAGCACCTCGACCTTCGCGCTGATCCCGATGTGGGTCTTGATCCGGTGCGAGAGTTCGGCGGCCGGGCTCTGGTGATCGGTCAGTCCGGGCGCCGCCTCGACCTGGACGGTCAGCTCGTCGAGCCGGTCCGGACGGGTCAGCACGCACAGGTAGTGCGGGGTCAGGCCCTCGATCAGCAGGAGCTGTTCCTCGATCTGGGTGGGGAAGACGTTGACGCCACGGACGATCATCATGTCGTCGGTCCGGCCGGTGATCTTCTCCATCCGGCGCATCCCCGGCCGCGCGGTCCCGGGCAGCAACCTGGTCAGGTCGCGGGTCCGGTACCGCAGCACCGGGAACGCCTCCTTCGTGAGCGTGGTGAACACCAGCTCACCCTCGGAACCGTCGGGCAGTACGTCGCCGGTGACCGGGTCGATGATCTCCGGGTAGAAGTGGTCCTCCCAGATGTGCAGGCCGTCCTTGCTCTCGACGCACTCCTGCGCGACACCCGGCCCCATCACCTCGGACAGCCCGTAGATGTCGACCGCGTGCATCCCGGTCCGGCCCTCGACCTCGGTCCGCATCTGCTCGGTCCACGGTTCGGCGCCGAAGATCCCGACCCGGAGCGCGGTGTCCCGCGGATCCAGGCCGCGGGCGTCCATCTCGTCGAGGATGGACAGGAAGTACGACGGCGTCACCATCACGATGTTCGCGCCGAAGTCCCGGATCAGGTCGACCTGCCGCTCGGTCATCCCGCCGGACACCGGAACCACCGTGCACCCGAGCCGCTCGGCCCCGTAGTGCGCGCCGAGCCCACCCGTGAACAGCCCGTACCCGTACGCCACGTGGCACACGTCGCCGGCCCGTCCACCGGCCGCGCGGATCGACCGGGCGATCAGGTCGGCCCAGCGGTCGATGTCGCCGCGGGTGTACCCGACCACGGTCGGCCGCCCCGTCGTACCGGAGGAGGCGTGCACGCGGACGACCTGCTCCCGGGGCACCGCGAACATGCCGAACGGGTAGTTCTCCCGCAGGTCGTGCTTGGTCGTGAACGGCAACCGGCCCAGGTCCGACAGCTCCCTCAGGTCGTCCGGCACGAAGCCGACGGCGTCCAGCGCCTTCCGGTAGTGCGGCACGTTCTCGTACGCCGTGCGCACGGTCGTCCGCAGCCGCTCGAGTTGCCGCGCTCGTAGCTCGTCGACGGACAGCCGTTCACCGGCGTCCTGCAGGTCGGGCGGACAGGGTTCACCGAGGAAGCGGTCGGTCATCGAGACCTCCGGGGACTCAGGGGCGGGCCAGCAGGGTCGCGATGCCCTGGCCCACGCCGATGCACATGGTGGTGAGCGCATACCCGGCGTCGCGGTGGCGAAGCTCGAGGGCGGCGGTGAGGGTGAGACGGGCGCCGGACATCCCCAGCGGGTGGCCGAGGGCGATGGCGCCGCCGTTCGGGTTGACGTGGTCGGCGTCGTCGGGGAGGCCGAGGTCACGCAGGACGGCGAGGGACTGGGAGGCGAACGCCTCGTTCAGCTCGACCACGCCGACGTCGGTCAGGGCCACCCCGGTCCGGTCCAGCAGCTTGCGCGTCGCCGGGGCCGGGCCGATCCCCATGATCCGGGGCGGTACGCCGGCCGCGGCCGTCCCGACCACGCGAGCCAGCGGGGTCACCCCGAGGCGCTCGACCGCCTCGCCGCTCATCACCAGCAGCGCGGCGGCACCGTCGTTGACACCGGACGCGTTGCCCGCGGTGACGGTCCCGGGATCGCGGAACGGCGTCCGCAGTCCGGCGAGCGCCTCCAGCGAGGTCTCCCGGGGATGCTCGTCCACCTCGACGACCGTGACGGCACAGCGCTTGCCGGGGACGGACACCGGCGCGATCTCCTCGGCCAGCCGCCCGTTCGCGATCGCCTTGGCCGCACGTTGCTGGCTGCGCAGGGCGAACAGGTCCTGGTCCGCGCGGGCGATGCCGAAGTCGGCGGCGACGTTCTCCGCGGTCTCGGGCATCGAGTCGATCCCGTACTGCCGCTTCAGTACCGGGTTCACGAACCGCCAGCCGATCGTGGTGTCGAACACCTCGGCCGTCCGGTCGTACGCAGTGGTTGCCTTGGGCATCACGAAGGGCGCGCGCGACATCGACTCGACACCACCGGCCAGCACGATCTCGTGGTCACCGGCAACGATGGACCGGGCGGCCGAGGCGACCGCGTCCAGGCCGGAGCCGCAGAGCCGGTTGATCGTCGAGCCGGGCACCGTGGCGGGCAGCCCGGCCAGCAGCGCCGCCATCCTGGCCACGTTGCGGTTGTCCTCGCCGGCCTGGTTGGCGCAGCCCAGCACCACGTCGTCGATCGTCGCCGGATCCAGCTCGGGGTGCCGGGCGAGCAAGGCGGACAGTGCGTGGGCCGCGAGATCGTCCGGACGGACCGCGGCGAGGGCGCCGCCGTACCGGCCGATCGGGGTGCGGATGCCGTCGACCAGATAGGCGACGCGGGTCATGACTCCTCCTTGACGACGGTGCCGGACAGCTGCCGGCTGCGGCCGCGGAACTCGGCGATCACCTCGTCGCCACGGCGGACCGTCACGTCGTAGATGCCGTTTCGGCCGAACGCGGTGCGCTCCCGGGCCTCGGCGATCAGCCGGTCGCCGCGCTGCGCCGGGGCGACGAAGACGATGTCGCACGCCTGCGCGACGGTGACCTGGTTGCGCGAGTTGCAGGCGAACGCGAACGCGGAGTCGGCCAGGGTGAACACGAATCCACCATGCGCGATGCCGTGCCCGTTGACCATGTCGTCGCGCACCGTCATCTCCAGTCGCGCGCTGCCCTCGGTCACCTCGACCAGGCGCATCCCGAGGCCGGCGCTGGCGGTGTCGTCGGCCCACATCGCGGCGGCCACCCGGGCCGCCAGTTCATCACCCATGCGTCCACCCGGGAAGTTGGGACTGACTGGTTGTGACACTCTATCCCCGATCTGGTCAATGACTGTAACATCAGCTCTGTTGTCGACCCGAGCTTGGAGCGCACCCATGACATCGACCGACTGGCTTGCCGCCCACCGCGAGCGCCTCGACGGCGCCCTGGCAGCGATCCGGACCCGGGGCTACTACTCCGCGTTCCCCGAGTCGCCCAGTCCGCGGGTGTACGGCGAGACCGCCGCCGCGGACGGCAAGACCGCGTTCGAGGCGCACCTCGGCACGACGTACCCGGTCGAGACGCCGGGCGCCAACGGCACGGTCAGCAGCGAGCAGTCGCCGTACGGGCTCGAGCTCAACGTGCAGTACCCGCGGACCACCGAGAGCGGGCTCGACGAGCTGCTCGCGGCCGCGCAGCAGGGCCTGACCGGCTGGCGCAACGCCGGGCCGGACGGCCGCGTCGGGGTCGCCCTGGAGATTCTCGACCGGCTGCACCAGCGGGTCTTCGAGTTGGCGAACGCGGTCCAGCACACCAGCGGCCAGGCGTTCGTGATGGCGTTCCAGGCCGGCGGGGCGCACGCCCTCGACCGCGCGCTCGAGGCGGTCGCGTACGCGTACGAGGAGATGAGCCGGTACCCGGCGGAGGCGACCTGGGAGAAGCCGGCCAAGGGCGACCCGATCCGGATGACGAAGAACTTCACCGTCGTCGGCCGTGGCGTGGCCCTGGTGATCGGCTGCAACACCTTCCCGACCTGGAACTCCTGGCCTGGCCTGTTCGCGTCGCTGGTCACCGGCAACGCGGTCGTGGTCAAGCCGCACCCGCTCGCCGTCCTGCCGCTGGCGATGACGGTCGAGGTGTGCCGCGAGGTGCTCGCCGAGGCCGGTCTCGACCCGAACCTGGTCACCCTGGCCGCCGAGCGGCCCGGCGACGGCCTGGCCAAGCCGCTGGCCGAACGCCCCGAGGTGAAGGTGATCGACTTCACCGGCGGCAGCGAGTTCGGCGAATGGCTGGAGCAGCACGCGACGCAGGCGGAGGTGTTCACCGAGAAGGCCGGCGTGAACGCGGTCGTGGTCGACTCCACCGACTCGTTCAAGGCGCTCTGCAACAACCTCGGCTTCACCCTGTCGCTGTACTCCGGCCAGATGTGCACCACGACGCAGAACATCTTCGTCCCGGCCGGCGGGATCGAGACCGACGAGGGGCACAAGTCGTTCGACGAGGTCGGGGCCGGGATCGCGGCCTCGATCGGCAAGCTCACCGGCGACGACGCCCGCGCGGTCGAGCTGCTCGGCGGCATCGTCAACCCGGCCGTGATCAGCCGGCTCGAACTGGCCCCCGAGTACGGCGACGTCGTGCTGGCGTCGCGCGCGGTCAAGCACCCGCAGTACGAGGACGCGGTGGTCCGGACACCGTTGGTGGTCGCCCTGGACGCCAAGGACGAAGAGGTCTTCGGGCGGGAGTGCTTCGGCCCGGTGTCGTTCCTGATCCGGACCGCGGACACGGCCGAGTCGCTCGACCTGTTCCGCCGGACCGTGGCCGAGGGTGGCGCGATGACGGCCGGGGTGTACTCGACCAGCGCGGACGTGCTCGACCAGGCCCGGGACGCGGCCCTCGACGTCGGCGTCGCCCTGTCGGAGAACCTCACCGGCCAGGTCTTCGTCAATCAGTCCGCCGCCTTCAGCGACTTCCACGGCACCGGCGCCAACCCGGCCTCCAACGCCACGTACACCGACGGTGCTTACGTGGCCTCTCGATTCAGGGTGATCCAGTCCCGCCGACACGTAGTCTGAGGTGTCCATTCCCACCGTCCAGGGAGTACACCCGTGACCGACGCGCCGAATCCGCAGACTCTGAGCGAAGTGCTCGCGTACTACGACAGCTGGCTGGGGTTCTACCAGCGGTACCAGCGGATTCCCGGGGTGCAGGCCGCGGTGTACGCGGGGGACCAGGTTGCGTTCTCGGCGGCGTACGGGCGGGCCGATGTCGCGGGTGAGGCCGCGCTGACCGAGCACCACCTGTTCCGGATCGCGTCGCACTCGAAGACGTTCACCGCGACGGCCGTGCTGCAGCTGGTCGAGCAGGGCAAGCTGCGGCTCGACGACAAGGCCGGCATGCACGTCACGGAGCTGGTCGGCGGCCCGCTGGGCGAGCTCACCCTGCGGGACCTCCTCAGCCACGGCGGCGGCGTGACCCGGGACAGCCTGGAGGCCGACTTCTGGCAGCTCGACCGGCCGTTCCCGGACCGGGACCAGCTGCTCGACGTGCTCCGCCGGGACACCTCGGCCGTGCTGGTCGAGAACGAGCGCTTCAAGTACTCGAACATCGGGTACGGCCTGCTCGGCCTGGTGATCGAGGCCGCCACCGGCACCACGTACAACGAGCACGTCCGGTCCGCCATCGTCGGCAAGCTGGGCCTGACCGACCTCGGTCCCGAGTACGAGCCAGACCGCGCCGCCGACTACGCGGCCGGGTACAGCGCGCACGCGTACGCGGACGAGCGGGTCCGGATCGACCACGTGGACACCCGCGCACTCGCGGCGGCGACCGGGTTCTACGGCACCGCGCGAGACCTGGTCGGGTACTTCTCCGCCCATCTGCCCGGCGACGACCGGCTGCTCACCGACGCGTCCAAGCGGCAGATGCAGCACCCGCACTGGCAGACCGGCAAGGAGACCGGCCCGCGGTACGGGCTCGGCCTGCAGATCACCAAGGTCGGCGACCGCGACGTCTTCGGTCACGGCGGCGGGTACCCGGGCCACATCACCCGCTCGATGGTCGACCCGGAACGCCGGATCGTGGTGGCCGTGCTGACCAACGCGATCGACGGCCCGGCCACGCAGCTCACCGAGGGCCTGCTCAAGCTGGTCGACCTCGCGACCTCGAAGGAGCGCGGCGAGGGCGACCTGGCCCGGTTCACCGGCCGGTTCGCGAATCTGTGGGGCGTGAGCGACGTCGCCCTGCTCGGCGGCCGTCTGTACGGCCTCGACCCGGCCGGCTCCGATCCGACCGCCGAGCCCGTCCTGCTGGAGCCCGACGGCGACGACGTCCTGCGGGTCACCGGTGGCAGCGGGTACGGCGCGTACGGCGAGACGTACCGTTACACCTTCGACGCCGACGGCCAGGTGGAGACCGTCCGCGGTGCCGGTGGCCTGATCAGCCGTCCGCTGGACCGATTCACCCTGCCGGACCGGGTCCGCGTCACCGACTGACCCGGTGACGACCGGCCGGGTAGCGTGACTCGCATGACGATTCACGGGGACCACCCGTTCCTGCCGCCCGAGTCCGAACGGAGCCCGGTCCGCCGGTTCCGTGGCCGGCTGCCGTCCCCGGTCAGCCTGTGGACCACGCAGTACGCCGGGAAACGGGCCGGGCTGACCGTGTCGTCGATCCTGGTGGCCGATGGCGAACCGGGGGCCGTGGTCGGGTTGATCGACCCGGACTCGGACCTCTGGGAAACGTTGCGCCAGGCAAAGACCGCCGTGGTCAGCCTGCTCGACGACCGGCATCGCCAGTTCGCCGACGCCTTCGGGTACGTGGCTCCGGCGCCCGGTGGCCCGTTCAAGCTGGCCGACTGGACCGACACCGAGTGGGGCCCGGCGCCGGTCGGCGTCACCACCTGGGCCGGCTGCCGCCTGGTCACCGAGGACCCGGCCGAGGTCGGCTGGTCCCTGCAGGTCCAGCTCGAGATCGCGCACGTGGAGCTCACCGCCGAGGAGCGGCCGTCGCTCGCCCATCGCCGCGGCCGGTACTACCCCGTCTAGTTCCTGGTTGGGATGGCTGACGCGCGCACAAGTCCGGCGCTGTGCTGGCGTGAGGTGGGGCGTTGCGCCGTACGCCGTGCCGGGCTGGGCTGGTGCCGCACCTTGTGCGCGTACCGGCTACGTCGCTCTGACCTTGTGCGTGGGTCAGTTGTCTGGGGGCGGCTGGGACGTCTGCTGCGTGCACAAAGTGCGGCCCGGCGCGGTGTGAGGGAAGGGGTTTTGCCGCCGGGCGGTGCCGGGGTGGAGCGGTCCGCAGTTTGTGTACGTACTGGTTGGGGCGCGCCGACCTTGTGCGCGGGTCAGTCGGCTGGCCGCGGCTGGGATGGCTGATGCGCGCACAAAGTGCGGCGCTGCGGCGGCGTGAGGTGGGGCATTGCGCCGTACGCCGTGCCGGACTGGGCTGGTGCCGCGCCTTGTGCGCGTACCGGCTACGTCGCTCTGACCTTGTGCGTGGGTCAGTCGGCTGGGCGGGGCTGGGATGGCTGACGCGCGCACAAAGTGCGGCGAGCTGGTTCCGGGGCGCGCGGGGGTGCGGCGTGCGGGCCAGGGCGTCCGGGGCCAGGGCGTGCGGGAGCGGCGGGGGTCAGTTCCTTGCCAGTGGCAACCAGGGTGGCCGCGGAACGCGCCGCGGTGCGCTGGTTCTACACTCCGAAGCATGCGTGCCGCGACGATCCATGCCCCGTTCGACGTCCGGCTCAGCGAGGTCCCGGACCCGGTGATCGAGAAGCCGACGGACGCGGTGGTGAAGATCGTCGCCGGCTGCATCTGCGGCTCCGACCTGTGGCCGTACCGCGGCGAGAACGCGATCACCCCGGGCAGCCGGATCGGCCACGAGATGGTCGGCCTGGTCGAGGAGATCGGTGCCGACGTCCGCACGGTCCGGCCGGGCGACTTCGTCGTGGTGCCGTTCGTGGCCAGCGACGGCACCTGCCCGAACTGCCTGGCCGGGTACCAGTCCGTCTGCCAGAACATCGTCGGGATCGGCGGTGGCCAGCACGACGGCGGCCAGGGTGAGTACGCGCGAATCCCGTGGGCCGACGGCACGCTGGTCGCCACGCCCGAGGTACCGGACGACGAACTGGTGCCGTCCCTGCTGACCCTGTCCGACGTGATGGGGACCGGGTGGCACGCGGCCCGGTCCGCTCGGGTCCGGGCGGGCGACACCGTCGTGGTGGTCGGTGACGGCGCGGTCGGGTTGTGCGGCGTCCTCGCGGCCGTCCGGATGGGCGCCGAGCGGGTCGTCGCGCTGTCCAGGCACGAACCCCGTCAGAAGATTGCGCGCGACTTCGGTGCCACGCACATCGTTGCCGAACGTGGTGACGCCGCCCGGGACGCGATCCTCGAACTCACCGACGGCGTGGGCGCGGACGCGGTGCTGGAGTGTGTCGGCACCGACCAGTCGTTCCGGACCGCGTTCGCGATCGCGCGGGCCGGTGCGACCGTCGGCTTCGTCGGGATCCCGCACGGCGTCGAGGTCCCGGCCCGGACCATGTTCAGCCGCAACATCGGCCTGGCCGGCGGAGTCGCTCCGACCCGGGCGTACCTGCCGGAGCTGATGAAGGACGTGCTGACGGGCGCGATCGAACCGGGCCTGGTGTTCGACCAGGAACTGCCGCTGGCGGATGTGGCCGACGGCTACAAATCCATGCACGAACGACGCGCGATCAAGACGCTGCTGCGTCCCTGACAGCACCGACGACGGTACCGGACCAGTGCCGAACTGGCCTGCGGGAGCAGAATGTGTGCGCTCTCATACCGGACGTGCGCACGGCATCACGTCTGCGCAACGCGCCTGCGCGGAGCGTTGACACCCGCCCGCGGGCGTGCCCAGAGTTGGGCCGTCAAGGGGGCATTCGTTGTCAGACAGCTCCGTTACCCGATCGGAGAGTGAAATCATGCGTGGTGGTTGGAGCAAGACCTTCGCGGCCATCGGTGCCGTAGGTCTTCTCGCGGTCAGTGCCTGCGGAAACAGCAACGACAGTGGCAGTGGTGACTCGTCGTCGGCCAGCAAGGATGTCACCGTCTTCACCTGGTGGGCGGACGGTGGCGAGAAGGCCGGCCTGGACGGGCTCGTGTCGGTGTTCGGCACCGACTGCAAGGACTACAAGTTCGTCAACTCCGCCGTCGCCGGTGGCGCCGGCTCGAACGCCAAGCAGGTGCTCGCGAACGACCTGGCCGCCGGCAACCCGCCGTCGACGTTCCAGGCGCACGCCGGGGCCGAGCTGGGCGACTACATCAAGAACGGCCAGGTCGACGACGTCAGCTCGCTGTACACCGAGTTCGGTCTGGACAAGGCGTTCCCGCAGAACCTGATCGACAACCTGACCGTCGACGGCAAGATCTACTCGATCCCGGCGAACGTGCACCGCGCGAACGTCGTCTGGACCAACCCGGCCGTGCTGAAGAAGGCCGGGATCGACGCGAACACCGCGCCGGCCAGTGTGGACGCGTGGATCGCGGACCTGGAGAAGCTGAAGGCCGCCGGGGTGAAGGCGCCGCTGGCCACCTCCAAGGGTTTCGCCCAGGAGATGGTGATGGAGGCCGTGCTGCTGGCCGAGCTGGGTCCGGAGAAGTTCACCGGCCTGTGGAAGGGCGAGACCGACTTCAACGGGGCCGACGTGACCGCGGCACTGGAGAAGTACAAGAAGCTGCTGTCGTTCACCAACGCCGACCGCGAGGCGATCGACTGGCCGGACGCGCTGCAGTACGTGAACAAGGGCCAGGCCGGCTACACGCTGATGGGTGACTGGGTCGCCGCGCAGCAGTTGTCCGACAAGGTGCCGGACAGCGCTTACACGTACTGGCCGGCTCCGGGGACGGCGGGCAACTTCCAGTACCTGGCCGACTCGTTCACGCTGCCGACCAACGGCAAGGACCCGGACGGCGCGAAGTGCTGGCTGAAGGTCGTCGGCAGCGCCGAGGGCCAGAAGGCGTTCAACACCAAGAAGGGTTCGATCCCGGCCCGGTCCGACGCGGTCCCGGCCGACTACCCGAAGTACCAGCAGGCCGCGATGGCCGACTGGAAGAAGGACAAGATCGTCCCGTCCTGCGCCCACGGTGCCGCCTGCACGCTCGGCCAGAACGACAGCATCCTGTCCGCGATCGGCCAGTTCAGCAGCGGTCAGAACGTGCAGACGTTCCAGCAGGCCCTGGCCGCCGCGGCCAAGCCGAACTGACCGCCGACCGCCTGACCGAGATTCGGAGGCCCGATAACCATGCACGGAAGAATCCGTACCTGGGGGCCGGGGGCGCTGGTACTGCTGCCCACGGTGCTGCTGCTCGGGTACTTCGTCTACGGGCTGATCGCCTGGACGTTCAACACCTCGTTGACCGACCGGCACACGGCCCGGAAAGGTCCGGCGGAGTACGTAGGCCTCGAGAACTACGTCAACCTGTTCGGTGAGGAGCGGTTCCTCAACTCGCTGAAGAACCTCGGCGTGCTCACGGTGTCGTTCATCGTGGGCACGCTGGTGTTCGGCGTGCTGTGGGCGCTGCTGCTCGAGAAGGGCGTCACCGGCGAGGGCGTGTTCCGGTCGATCTTCCTGTTCCCGATGGCGATCTCGATGATTGCCTCCGGTGTCGTCTGGGGCTGGTTGCTGAACCCGTCCCAGGGCGAGGAAGCCCGCGGCCTGAACCGGTTGTTCTCGATCGTCGGCCTGAATTTCCTGGAGAATCCCTGGTGGACCGCGGGCAGTAGATGGACGACGATGGCGGCCATCGCACTGCCCGCGGTCTGGCAGTTGTCCGGCTACATCATGGCGCTGTTCCTGGCCGGCTTCCGCGGCATCCCGCCGGAGCTGCGCGAGGCGGCCCGGGTGGACGGCGCCAGCGAGTTCAAGCTGTACCGGCACGTGCTGTTCCCGCAGCTGTCGCCGATCGCGCTGTCCGCGCTGATCATCCTCGGCCACATGTCGCTGAAGCTGTTCGACCTGATCTACGCGATCACCGGGCCGAACCAGTTCCGTACCGAGGTGCCGTCGATCTACATGTGGAACACCTTGTTGCGCAGTGACATGGCCAAGGCGGCCGCGATCGCGATCGTGCTGCTCGCCGTCGTCGCCGTCCTCGTCATCCCGTACGTGGCCTACACCGTCCGGCAGGAGAGCGAAAAATGACCGCGGCCGAAGTCCCGGCGGACGCGGCGACCGGCAAGGCCGCCGCCGCCATCTCCCGCAAACCGCGCCGCGGTGCGAGCAACGACGGCACCACCCGGGTCAGCCGTACGGTCCGGTACGTGCTCCTGCTGTTGTTCCTGCTGTTCGTCCTGATCCCCGTCTACGTCGTGGTGATCGGCAGCTTCAAGACCGCCAGCGACACCACCGCCGCCGCGCAGTGGAACCTGCCGGAGACCTGGACGATCGAGCCGTGGCGGAAGGCGTGGGACGTCCTGCAGCCGTACATGGTCCGCTCGCTGCTGCTGGCGGTCCCGGCCGCGATCATCTCGTCGCTGATCGGCTCCGCGAACGGGTTCGTGCTGGCCCGCTGGCGGTTCCCGGGCGCGAACATCGTGTTCGCCTTCATCCTGTTCGGCATGTTCATCCCGTACCAGGCGGTGATGCTGCCGCTGCGGACCACATTCCAGGAGCTGGACGTGACCCGCGGGGTCCCGACGCTGATCATCGCGCACGTCATCTACGGCATCCCGATCTGTACGCTGATCTTCCGCAACTACTACGCCACGGTCGTCCCGCACGAGGTGATCGAGGCGGCCCGGGTGGACGGCGCCGGGCTGATCCAGACCTATCTGCGGATCATCCTGCCGATCTCGATCTCCGGGTTCGTGGTGACGCTGATCTGGCAGTTCACCTCGGTCTGGAACGACTTCCTGTTCGCGCTGTTCCTGACCCAGCAGAACAACGGCCCGGTCACCCTCGGCCTGGCCGCGCTGGCCGGTGGGCAGAAGGTGGACTACGCGGCGAGCATGGCGGGGGCGCTGATCACCTCGCTGCCGACGCTCCTGGTCTACATCGTGCTCGGCCGCTGGTTCATCGGCGGCCTCATGGCCGGAGCCCTCAAAGGCTGACCACCCCACCCGCCCCCCCCGCCCACCCCGCCCACCCCGCCCCGCCCCCGTTGCGCGTTTGATGGGTTAACCCCTGAGGTGGTGGGTTGGCCCACCGAAATTCGGTGGGCCAACCCACCACGTGCGGGGTTAACCCATCAAACGGGGGCGGTGACTTTGGGTGGTGGGGGTTGTCCACAGGACGCGCGCACCGGTCTGCGGCCGGGTGGGGTTCGGCGGTAATCTCGCCAGGGTGACCAAGTCACGAGGCAGGGACGGACGCGGCAGCCACCTGAGGCTGGTCGGCTCCTCCCCCGAGCCCACTCCCCAGCCACCGGCGGGTGTCACCGACGTCGACACCACGCCGAGCGCCGCCGTGCTGGAGACCCTGCAGGAGACGTTGCTGCTGGATCTGGCCGCGGCGCCGTCCGCGCTGCACCCGGTGATCGCCGAGGCCTCGGTGGCCCGGTCCGCCGCGCTGCTCGCCGACCAGCTCTGGCCGGCCGGGCGACCCGACGAGATCGGCGAGGTGGAGCGGTTCTTCTGGGCCGACGCGGCCCGGGTCCTCGGTGAGCGCCGGGACCCGGATTCCTTCGTCCTGCTGACGAGTCTGGCCCGTACGGTCGGACCGGCCGGGCGGTTGCCGCTGCAGCGGGCCCATCTGTCCCGGGCGCGCACGCAGTTGGGCGTGCCCGAGTGGGTGTCCCGGATCGCCGGCTTCCGGCTGACCAGCGCGGTGGTCTCCGAGGACGTCACCGGCGACGGGCTGAGCGTCGTGCTCGACTACGACGACGACGAGTACGGCCATACCCTGGTGGTGTTCGTCGACAACAACGTCGGCGCGATCGTGAAGGACGTGTTCGTCGGACCGCCGGTGGACCGCGTGGTCGAGGCGTACCAGCGGGGTGGCCGGGTGACGGTCCGGTCGATCCGGCCGGCCGCGGCCGCGGGGATCATCCTGCAGGCGCTCGGCGAGACCGGCGACCACGACGACCCACCGGTGACCGAGGACTTCGAGTTCTTCTCCGGCCTGCTGGTGAACCGGCTGACCCAGTTGCCCGAGCGCCCGATCCGGCCGCCGATCCGGGCGATGCTGTCGCCGCGGCACCGGCAGGAGCTGGTCGACGAGTTCCTCGCGTCGGAGTTCGGGGCCGGCCTGCCCGAGGACGCGCCCGACATCGCCCGGCTGTGGGTCGACCACGCGCTGGATCGCACCGTGGGCGGGCCGATGCGGGTCAGCGCCGTCCTGGTCGAGCTTTTCCTGGCGTCCTGGCTGCCCCGCAAGGTGCTTGCCGACAGCACCTACTTCGGCGCGGTCCCGCGGGTGGTCAAGGCCTGGCTGGAGTTCGCCGGCGACCGGACCCACCTCGACCTGGACGCGATCGCCGAGGCGACCGACGCGGTCGACGTCTGGACCCCGGCGCTGGAGGCCGCGGCACTGGACGAGCCGATGGGCCCACGATCCGGCGAGCGCGTCTTCCTGGACGAGACCGGTACCGACCTGGAGGAGGCGTACCGGAGCCTGGCCGGCCTCGGCTCGCCGCCGAAGCCCGACCTCACCGGCCTGGACAAGAACCAGTCCGCCACGGTCTCGGTGCTCGCCCCGCACGCCTGGCTGCTGGCCGGCGAGACGCTCGGCCTGGACTTCGCCGAGGAGGCGTTCGTCATCGCCGAGCGGCTGGTTCGCGACGCCCCCGACCTACTCACCAAGGCCCGCCTCTCCACCTGGCCACGCGCCATCGTCTGGCACCTGGCCCATCGCCACCGCCTGGTCGGCCCGGGCGAGCAGCTCACCCCCCTCACCCTGGCCGCCGACCTGGCGTCGTCGGCCCCCACCCTCCGCAAAACCGCCAAACTCCTCACCGACACCCTGGTCCTACCGAGGTAGTACGCCCGGCGGCACCTCGCTTGGGGTGGCGCGGACAATGGGGGCATGCATGTGCGTGCGCCGGAGCTCAAGGGTCGTGGCTGGCTGAACACCGGAGGGCGGGAGCTGCGGCTCGCGGACTTCCGGGGGCGGTTCCTGTTGCTGGACTTCTGGACGTTCTGCTGTATCAACTGCCTGCACGTACTGGACGAGTTGCGGCCGTTGGAGGAGAAGTACGGCGACGCGCTGGTGATCGTCGGGGTGCATTCGCCGAAGTTCGCGCACGAGGGGGAGGAGGCCGCGGTCCGGGCCGCCGTCGAACGGTACGAGGTGGGGCACCCGGTACTGGACGACCCGGAGCTGGTGACCTGGCAGAACTACACCGCCCGGGCCTGGCCGACGTTGGTGCTGGTCGACCCGAACGGGTACATCGTCGCGCAGTACTCCGGGGAGGGGCACGCGCACGCGTTGGATGCCCAGCTGGCCGAGTTGATCGCCGAGCACGAGCAGGCCGGGACGTTGACGCGCGGCCGGTCGCCGTACGTCGCGCCCGAGCCGGTCCCGGGGGAACTGCGGTTCCCGGCCAAGGTGGTTGCTTTGGACAATGGTTTCCTGGTCGCCGACGCGGGGAACCACAGCGTCGTCGAGCTGGCCGAGGACGCGACCACCGTGGTCCGCCGGTTCGGCACCCGCGAACGTGGGTTCGTCGACGGCCCGCCGGACCAGGCCACCTTCTCCGAGCCGAACGGCCTCACCCTGCTCCCGGCCGAGGTGGCCGAGCGGGCCGGGTACGACGTGGTCGTGGCGGACACCGTCAACCACGCGCTCCGCGGGATCAACCTGACCACCGGGATCACCAGCACCCTGGCCGGGACGGGCAAGCAGTGGATGGACGGCGACGGGACCGACGTCCTCAGCTCGCCCTGGGACGCGGCGTGGTGGCAGGGCAAGGTGTGGATCGCGATGGCGGGCGTGCACCAGCTGTGGACGTACGACCCGCTCACCCGGGTGACCGAGGTGGCCGCGGGGACGACGAACGAGGGCCTCCGTGACGGCGAGCCCGAGCAGGCGTGGTTCGCGCAGACCAGCGGGCTCGCGGCCGACGGCGACCGGCTCTGGCTCGCGGACTCGGAGATCTCCGCGCTGCGCTGGATCGACACCGAGGTACACACGGCCGTCGGGACCGGACTGTTCGACTTCGGTCTGCGCGACGGCAAGGCGGACGAGGCCCTGCTCCAGCACCCGTTGGGCGTGACCGTGCTGCCGGACGGCTCGATCGCGGTCGCCGACACCTACAACGGCGCCGTCCGCCGGTACGACCCGCGGCAGGCGACCGTGGAGACGATGGCGACCGGCCTGGCCGAGCCGAGCGGTGCCGTTGTGGTAGGCAACGAACTGTTCGTGGTCGAGTCGGCGGCGCACCGGCTCACCCGGATCCCGCTCGGCGCGTCCGCCCAGGTGGACGAGTTCAGCACCCGGACCCAGCGACCGCCGACCGAGATCGCGGCCGGCGAGGTGACCCTGGAGGTGGTGTTCACGCCGCCACCGGGTCAGAAGCTGGACGACCGGTACGGCCCGTCCACGCGGCTGCTCGTGTCGGCGACCCCGGAGAGCCTGCTGCGCGAAGGCGCCGGCGACTCCACCGACCTCACCCGGACGTTGGTGGTGGACGAGCGGGTCGGCGACGGCGTCCTGCACGTCGCCGTCCAGGCCGCCTCGTGCGACGACTCGGCCGAGGTCGAGTTCCCCGCGTGCCACATGCACCGGCAGGACTGGGGCGTACCGGTCCGCGTCACCGCCGACGGCGGTCCCCGGCTCGAACTGGTGCTGTCCGGGGCGTCGGCCGGCTGAGGGCTACTCCCGCACGTCGCGGTGGTGCTCCTCGACGACGCGGTACTCCTCCTCGACCGCCGGGTCGATGGCCTCGGACGGGACTCGCCGGCGGCGGTTGGTGATGTAGAAGGAGAGCACGATCCCGGCCAGTCCGGCGAGCATCAGGATGTAGCCGACCACGGTCAGGTCGACGGCCTCCCACGAGTCCCGGACGGCGAACGCGAGGATGGCGCCCACCACCATCAAGAAGATCCCCACACCGATGCTCATCGCGAGCCTCCTCGTGAAGTCGTTCGACACTTCCGGTCCCGAACGCAGGACGGAACCGGCCCGTTGTCCTGGTACCCGGCCGGTAAACGGAACCGGCCCGGCGGTGGCGCCGCCGGGCCGTCCAACGTGTCGCCGAAACGAGCTCAGCGGGAGTGCAGTTCGACGTCCCCGCTCACGGTGGTTGCCTTGAGCAGCCGGGTACCGTCGCTCGTCTGGCCGAACGCGTTCTCGACGTCACCGCTGCGGGTCGAGGTCTCGGTCCGGTAGCTGCCGGCCGGCGCGGTGATCTCGACATCGCCGCTGCGCCCCTCGGCGGTCACGTCGGCGGCCTCGTCCAGCTCCACCTTCACGTCACCTGAGGTCGTCTTCGCGGTGACCGGGCCGCCCTTCAGCCGGGTCGCCTCGACGTCGCCGGAAGTACTCTCCAGCTCCACCTTGCCGGTCACCCGGTCGATGCTCAGGTCCCCGGACGTGAGCTCGACCTTCACGTCGCCGGTCACGTCCTCGACCAGTACGTCGCCGGACTGCGACCTGGCGTCCACACTCCCGACGCCGTAGAACTCCAGGTCCCCGCTGCCGTTCTCGCCGGTCACCTTGGTCCCGCGCGGGACGGTGATGACGTAGTCGGCGCGGCACTGCCAACCGCAGTCGCCGTCCAGCTTCAGCGTCGACCCGTTCACCTCGTAGCCCTTGCCGCGCTTCAGGAACCAGTACGTCCGCTGCTCCTCGACGACGGTCTTGTCCACGTCGTCGGTCCGGATGGTGACATCGGCGCTCGACGAGGCCAGCCGGACCTCGGAGATCCGCTCGCTCACCTCGTGCCGGTCGTTCGATTCGCGATCCGCGAACGACCAGATCGTCAACCCCACCCCGGTCGCCAGCAGCAGTGCGCCGACCTGCCTGACCTCGGCCATCGTCCGTCCTCTCCGTCCCACCACCCGATCGTGGTACGACCGTAGGCGGGCGGCGCCGGACGCCGGATCAGGCAGCGACCCCCAGCCACCCCTGATCGGCTCGGCGGGGACCCCGGCTCGTCCCTGACCAGGTCCTCAGGGGGAGCCGTCCGCCGGCGTACTCAGGGGGAGCCGTCGGCCCGTCGTACTCAGGACCGGTGCTCGCCGCGACCGACCGCGGTCGCGAGGTCCTCGCCGAGGCTACCGAAGAACGTCCGCGCCCAGAGGTCGTCGCCGTGCCAGTAAGGCCCGTCGTCGCCGGGCAGCGACCCGGGCGCGGTCCCACGCTTCAAGGCCTGCCGGCACTCCGCGCACAGCGGCAACGTCAAGGTCGTGCCGTCGTCCTTCACCTGCGTCGGGCGTCCGGACGAGCGGCCGTGCAACGGATTGAACGCGCACAGCGGTGCGACGTCGTCCACCTTGCGTCCGTTGGCGGCCGCGACGGCGAGGTCGTACTCGCGCCGGGCCTTGTCCAGCAGGACCATCGCACCGACCAGGTCGACGAGATCCTCGGACGAGTCGAGCACGCGGCCGGCCGCGTGGTGCGCGTCGAGCGCGGACTGCTGGTGCCGCAGGCCGTCGCCGGACGCGGCCGGCAGCGCGGCGAGCTGGGATCCGAGCTCGGTCAGCTCGGTGGTGGTCTCCTTGGTCAGCTTGCGGCGCCGTTCGGCGGCCACCGTCGCGGCGACGTGCGGCGGAATGCTGAACGCCTTCTCCCGGCGCGGCCGCTCGCCCCGTCGGGGGCGCTCGCCGCGGCGGCGCAGCCCGATCACCAGGCCGAGCAGGATCAGCAGGAGCACGCCCCCACCGATGCCCAAGGCCACCTTCCCGCCGGAACCGGCGTCCACGCCGTAGTCGTCACCGGACCGGCTCGCCTTCCGCTTCCCGTCCGGGTTCAGCGCCGGCAGCTTCGGGTTCGCGAGCAACGCGTAGAACCGGCTGATCACCTCGGTCGGCCCCGCGTCGTAGGAGGTGTCGTCGAGGGCGCGCTCCCGGAGTTGGCGGAGCTGCTTCTCGTCCACCTGTGGGAGGTCCTTGGCCTCGAACCACGGGAACCGGCTGCCGCCGTCGACCACGACGTACAGGCCGGGCTTGCGCAGCGCGTCCATCACCAGGGTGAGGACGTTGCGCTCCTTGCCCTCGAACGCGTCGCTCGGCGTCAGCGGCAGCACGATCGTGAAGACCGGGTACCCGAGCGCCGTGGCCTTGGTCTTGACGTCGGCCCGCAGGTTCGCCGGCACCGCCGCCCCGTACGCCGGGTCGATGTACAGCGGGTCCTTCGTCAGCGCGGTCGCGATCTCCGTGGCCCGTTCGGCCGGAGTCGGCGGATCGGCCCGCGGCACCGCGCCGGCCGGTAGGGCGGTCAGCGACACCAGCAGCGTCACCAGAACTGTCAGCGCGTACCTGGCCTTCACTACCGTCCTCCTCGTCGAGCGACCAGCGAGGCCACTCCCAGCACGATCCCGGCGAGCACCGCGCCGCCGATCAGTCCGATCACGCCCCCGCCGACGCCGTTGCCGATCGCCTTCTTGGGGGTGAACTTCTCCTCCGGGTACGACCGCTCCACCGGCGGCGGCAACGGCGTGGTCCGGGCCGGCTCCGGCTCGTACCGCTCACCCGTTTTGATCTCACCCAGGTACTCCTCGAGCTGGGGGACCAGGCCGTCCTCGGAGTCCGACATGTACGTCCGCCGCGGGCCCGACGCGGCGATCAGGTGATCGACCCCGGTCGTCGTGATGCCGTCCATCACCAGGTAGATCCCGGGCCGTTCGTTCGCCGTCGCGAGCCAGCCGGCCAGCAGCGCGGTGTCGCCCTTCTCCTGGTACCACGCACCGGACGGCAGCACCGCGACGTACACCGGCACGCTCGCCCCGCGGATCCGCTCGACCAGCTTCGCCTCGTCCTCACCGACCAGCGGCGCGTACGCCGGATCGACGTACAGCTCGCTGGTCTTCCAGGCGGCCACGGCGGCCTTGATTCGCGGGTCGGTCGGGACCGCGGCCGACGCGACCGACGGCGACACCACCGAGAAGAGGGCGATCAGCAACAACCCGAGAACCGCCTTGGCGCGCGTCATCGGACCCCTCCGAAGGCTCGCTCGACCCGCTCCGGCAGGTCGTCGGTCAACGCGCCGAACCCACTCGCCACCAACGGGCTGTCCTCCGGGTCGAGGGTCCAGTACGGCACCTCCGACCGGTCCAACCCGAGCAGACCGGAGCGGCCGGGCACCCGCAGACCGCGGGGCGTACCGCCGCGTTCGACGGTGCGGGCGCAGTTCCGGCAGGCCGGTACGTCCGTGTCGTCCGACCAGGTGGCCTGGTGCGTGCCGGACGGATGGGTCGGGTCGAAGAAGCAGGGCGGCTGGACCTTGGTCGCTGTCGCGGCCTGGTGCGCCTGCCGGGCGAGGACGAGGGCGCCGGCCGTCGTGAGCAGGTCGTCCGCCTTCGCCTCGCGCAGGGTCCGGGCCGCGTCGAGCCGCCGGACCGCGTCGTCGCGCCGGTCCAGCTGCTCGGAGGACTTGTTCTTCCGGGCCTCCAGGGACTTGACCGACCGGCCGGCCTTGGTGAGCCAGCGATCCGCCTGGTCCTGGACGGCCGACACCGTGCTCGGCGCCTCGCCCCGGGCCTTCGCGGCCGCTGCCGCCTTCGCCCTCGCCTTCGCGGTCGCCTTCGCCGTGGCGGAGCGGGGCCGGATCCCGTCCCGCCGGCGGGCCGTGGAACGCCGGTGCAGCAGGGTGAGGATCAGGGTGAGCAGGAACCCGATACCTCCGCCGATCCCCATCCCGGTGAACGCGGCCTTGTCCTCCTGGTCCGTGACCGACGGACCTTCCCGCCGCTTCCTCGGCGGCTGCAGGTCACTCGCCGGGATCTGCGGCAGCGGGCGGCCGTCGTACGCGGTCGCGGCCTGCTGGACGGTCCGCGCGATCCCCGGGGCGGGCCGGTCCTTGACCAGGTCGTTGTCCTGCTTGTCGTCGAGCTGCACGCCGACGAGCTCGCGGCCCTTCAGCCCGGCCGGCCGGGTCAGCTTCGACGACCCGGCCCAGTAGTCGTCCGAGACGGACCACACCGTGTACAGCGCGGGCTTGCCGATCCGGGCGTACAGCAACGTCACCAGGTCGACCTGGTCCTCGCGGAACTCCGGGGTCCGGGGCACCAGCGCGATGTACACGGGGAAGTCGACGGTCTTGGCGGCCGCGCGGATCCGGTCCAGCTCGGCCTTCGGGAACGCGACCCGCAGCCCCTCGTCGATGTACAGCGGGTCCTTCTTCCACGCGGCGGCGATCCGGTCCGGCAGCTCCGGAGGCGCGGCGTGCGCGGGACTCGTCGGCAGGAACGCCAGCACGGCCAGCAGGACGGCGAGGCGACGCAAGTGGGCGAACATCGCGCACAGCGTACGACGGGCGGCGGTGGACACGCCTGCACAGACGCTGGACGGACGGCGGCGGTTCCGGGTCGGAGCTCACCCCACTGACCCGGAACCACGGCGACCGGCCCCAGATTCAACTCAGGGGTTAACCCACGAGGTTGCGGGTTGGCCCACCGAAATCTGGTGGGCCAGCCCCTGCTCTCGTGGGTCAACGCCTGAAATGCGGCCGCCCGAAGTGGGGCCGCCTGAAATGGGGCCGCCTGAAATGGGGCCGCCTGAAGTGGGGCCGCCTGAAGTGGGGCCGCCTGAAGTGGGGCCGCGGCCCTGGCGCGGACAGGGGAAGCCGGGCCAGGGTCGCGGTGCCACGGGCGCAAACGTTGCCTCCGCCGGGACGGTTCTACCAGGCCATCCGGCGGGGCATCCCGGGGCAGATCGGCCGGAGCCGTCGGGGGCGCGACGGCTCGCGGGGTCAGAACGCGGACTCGGGCAGGTCCATCACGTCCAGGTCGGTGAGCTCCGCCTTGACCCGCTCGGCCCGGACCGACGGCATCGTGGACCGGACGAACCATTGCGCCGCCGCCACCTTGCCGGTGTAGAAGTCCTGGTCGGCCGGGGACAGCTCGCCGCCCAGCCGGTCCAGCGCGATCTCGGCCTGCCGCAGCATCAGCCAGGAGCAGACCACGTCGCCGAGCACGAAGAGCAGCCGGGACGTGTTCAGGCCGACCTTGTAGACGTTGCGCGGGTCACCGTTCTCCGCCTGCGGGTTGCTCGCCATCAGCGCCTGGCCCATCACGCCGAGGATCTTCTGCGCGTCCTCCAGGCCCTTGGCCAGCAGCCCGCGCTCCTCCTTCAGCCGGCCGTTGCCCGCCTCGGAGGCGACGAAGCCCTGGATCTGCTCGGCCAGGTGACCGAGGGCGCGGCCCTGGTCCTTGATGATCTTGCGGAAGAACAGGTCCTGGCCCTGGATCGCGGTGGTGCCCTCGTACAGGGTGTCGATCTTGGCGTCCCGGACGTACTGCTCGATCGGGTAGTCCTGCAGGAACCCGGAGCCGCCGAACGTCTGCAGCGACTCGGTGCCGAGCAGCGTCCACGACTTCTCCGAGCCGTACCCCTTGACCAGCGGGAGCAGCAGGTCGTTCACACCCTCGGCGACCTCGTCCTGCTCCCCTGCGTACCGGGCCTGCTCGGCGCGGTCCTGGTACGTCGCGGTGAACAGCACCAGCGCGCGCAGCGCCTCGGAGTACGCCTTCTGCGTCATCAGCGAGCGGCGCACGTCGGGGTGGTGGGTGATCGTGACCCGCGGCGCGGTCTTGGCCGGGTTGGTCAGGTCGGCGCCCTGGACCCGTTCCTTGGCGTACTCGAGTGCGTTCAGGTACCCGGTGGAGAGGGTGGCGATCGCCTTGGTGCCGACCATCATCCGGGCGTACTCGATCACCTGGAACATCTGCGCGATGCCGTCGTGCACCTCGCCGAGCAGCCAGCCCTTGGCCGGCGTGGTCTCGCCGAAGGTGATCTCGCAGGTGGTGGACACCTTGATGCCCATCTTCTTCTCGACGTTGGTGACGTAGGCGCCGTTGCGCTCACCGGTCAGCTCGCCGGTCTCCAGGTCGAAGTCGTACTTCGGCACCACGAACAGGCTGAGGCCCTTGGTGCCCGGGCCGCCCGCACCCTCGACACCCTGCGGCCGGGCCAGCACCAGGTGCACGATGTTCTCGGTCATGTCGTGCTCGCCGGAGGTGATGAACCGCTTGACGCCTTCGAGGTGCCAGCTGCCGTCCTCCTGCAGGGTGGCCTTGGTCCGGCCGGCGCCGACGTCGGAGCCGGCGTCCGGCTCGGTCAGCACCATCGTCGCGCCCCAGCCGCGGTCGATCATGTGCCGGGCGATCTTCTGGTCCCGCTCGATGCCGTTGCGCCAGACGACGTGGGCGAAGTTCGGGCCGGCCGCATAGATGTGCACGGCCGGGTTGGCGCCGAGCACCATCTCGGCGGCGGCCCAGCGCAGCGACGGCGGGGTCGGCTGGCCGCCGAGCTCGGCGGGCAGCTCGAGCTTCCACCACTCGGCGTCCATGTAGGCGTGGTAGCTCTTCTTGAACGCCGCCGGCATCGCCACCTCGTGGGTGGCCGGGTCGAACACCGGCGGCGTCCGGTCGGACTCCTCGAACGAGGCGGCCAGCTCGGTCCGGGCCAGCCGGTCGATCTCGGACAGCACCTCGCGGGCGGTGTCCACGTCCATGTCGGCGTACGGGCCCTGTCCCAGTACCTCGGTGCGGCCCAGGACCTCGAGCAGGTTGAACTCGATGTCCCGCAGATTCGACTTGTAGTGGCTCACGCGCCTACCCCTGCCTCTTCGCTGACTATACTCACGAGTAACTTAAGTATATACCCGCGGGTAACGAGGGCAAAGCGTTCTCCGGTGTGAGCTGGATCGGGGACCCTGGAGCAGTGGAGCTGATCTACGAGACGCACGCGACCACGGTGGACAACGAACGCGGCATCGCGACCGGGTGGTTGCCGGGGGAGTTGTCCGCGGCCGGGTGCCGGCAGGCCGTCGACCTGGGCAAGCGGCGCGGCGACGTGGACGTGGTGTTCAGCTCCGACCTGCACCGCGCGGTCCGGACAGTCGAGCTGGCCGCGCTCCCGGTCCCGCACTTCCAGGACTGGCGGCTGCGGGAGTGCGACTACGGCGAGCTCAACGGTGCCCCCGTCGAGGAGCTCCGGCCGCGGCTGCGCTGGATCGACCAGCCGTACCCCGGCGGCGGCCAGAGCTACTGGGACGTGCTCGAACTCACCAGGTCACTGCTCGAGGACCTCAAACGCTGGTACGACGGCCGCCGAGTCCTCGTCGTCGCCCACTCGGCCAACCGCTGGTCCCTGCAACACCTCCTCGACCACGTCCCCCTGGAAGACCTCGTAGACGCACCCTTCACCTGGCAACCCGGCTGGACCTACCGGGTCTGAGTCAGCGCAGGGTGACGACCGTCTCCTTGTCGCCCTGGACGACCTTGACCTCGGCGGCCGGGCCGGCCGGAACGAGCAACGCGTTCTGGCGGGGCTTGCTCCAGGACCCGGCGCCGAAGCGGTAAGAGAGGTCGGCGTCCCGTTGTGCGACCGCCCAGCCTTGACCGCCGGGGAGCTTGATCGACACCGGCAGGGCGGCGTCGCGGTCCGGGACACCACCCGGGGTAATGGTGATCCGGCCGGAGCGCGACTTCAGGACGGCATAGGTCCGGGTGGGGTCGTTGTCGAGCCGAATCTCGCCGAGGAAGAGGTGGGACTTGTCGGCGGTGACGCCGTAGCCGGTCCACAGCGACATCGCGAACGCGTACGTGTCGGGATCCCGCGCGGCGGACACCGGACCGTCGAACTGGTCGGCGGCGGTGCCGCGCAGGCTGTCGGCGCTCTCGGTCATCGGCCACAAGGCGAACTCGGGGAAGTCGGTCCAGAGCCGCTCGTCCTTGCCCTGTTCTATCGGAGCCCGGTTGACGCCGCCGTTGGCGATCGACAGGCTCGACGAGTCCTTGCTGGTGGGCAGCACGCTCAGTGCGAGGTCGGCCAGGTCGGTACCGGGCGGAAGCGCGACGACGCTCACGCCGTTCTCGAAGCGGAGCGGGGTGTACTCGCGACCGCTGCCGCCCTGCGCGTTGTAGTGCCGGCCCGGCGACCAGCCGGTGCGCTTCCCGGTGTCGAGCACGACGAGTGCCTGGTTCTCGCCCTGGGTGGTGACGAATCCGGCGTCCAGGGAGACGCCCGGGGCGGGATAGCTGTCGGCCACGACGGTGGGGCGCCCGTCTTTGCCCTCGCCGACGAACCCGACGAGCGTCTGCACGCCCTCGCGATCCAGTTGGATGTCTTCGTGGTGCCGTAAGTCCGAGTACTGCGCCACGATCGCGGCTCGACCGGCCGGCGTGGTGCCGGCCCAGACGACCTTGGGCCGGCCTTGCAGCCGGTCGAAGATCCCGCGGTAGTGGTTGGCGGACTTGCGGTGGCTGCCACGCCATGCGGCCAGGACCTGATCGAGGTACTCCTCGTCGCCGGCCAGATCGCCGCGGGTCGGCGACGTCATCAGGAAGCCGTACGGGTCGGTGGCTCCGGGGGCCGGAGTCGCGGCCAGGTCGTCGGACCGGCCGCGCAGGGTGGACGTCGTGGCGGCCACTCCGCCCGCCGCGGCCACGGCGGCGAGCGAGGCGCCCAAGGCGAGGAACCGCCGGCGACGGAGCCGGGTCCGGCCGCCCGATCGGGCCCGGTCGAGCAGGTCCGGCGGCGCCTCGACGTCGACGACGGTTGCGCTCAGCCGGTCCTTCAGTTCGGTGTCGGTCATCGCAGTCCTTCCATGATCGCGGGTTCGGTGAGCTGGCGGAGCCGGTCCAGGCCGCGGGAGGTCTGGCTCTTGACGGTCCCGACCGAGCAGCCGAGCGCCTCGGCGGTCTGCGCCTCGGTCAGGTCCTCGTAGTACCGGAGCACGATCACGGCGCGTTGCCGCGGTGGCAGCTCCTGCAGCGCGCTGAGCAACTGGTCCCGGACAGCGAAGGCGTCGGAGCGGTCCCCGGTCGGCCGGTCATGGCCCGGTCCGAGCGCCACCTCCGGTTTCCGGCCCTTGCGGCGCCAGCGATTCGCGACCAGGTTCGTCAGTGCCTTGCGGGCGTACGGCTCGGGGGCACCGGTGACCCGGCCCCAGTGCACGTACATCCGCTCGTAGACTTCCTGCACCAGGTCCTCGGCGGCCTGCTGATCGCCGGTGAGCAGGACCGCGGTCCTGAGCAGCCTGGTCGAACTGCCACGGACGAAGTCGTCGAAATCGTCACCTCTGGTGACCATCCGTCCCCCTTCTCGCTGTTACGCGCTACGACACCGGGCCGGTCGGAGAGGTTGCCAGGCCGGGCGACTCGCCAGGTGGGAACTGATGGACCAAGATGGGGCTGAGGGTGGGAGGAAACTTACGGGGCCGGACGAGAGGAACCCGATGAGCACTGCACCCGGTACGGCGACCCTGGACGTCCGGCGGCATCGCCGGTCGCTGGTGGCGGGCACGGTCGGCAACTTCGTCGAGTGGTACGAGTTCGGCGCGTACGGCTTCTTCGCCACCGTAATCGCGGCGAACTTCTTCAGCGCCACCTCGACCAGTGACGCCGAGAGCCTGATCAAGACGTACGCGTCGTTCGCGCTGGCCTTCTTCTTCCGGCCGATCGGGGCGGCCGTGTTCGGCCGGGTCGGGGACCGGATCGGGCGGCGGCCGACGTTGATCCTCGTGCTGCTGCTGATGACGTTGTCGACCACCCTGATCGGTCTGCTCCCGACGTACGCGACCGTCGGTGCGGCGGCGCCCTGGTTGCTCACGCTGGTGCGGGCGTTGCAGGGGTTGTCGGCCGGTGGCGAGTTCGGGGGCGCGGTCGCGATCATGACCGAGTTCGCGCCGAAGACGAAGCGCGGGTTGTACGGGGCGTGGCAGTCGCTGACCGTCGCGCTCGGCCTGCTCGTCGGGGCCGGGCTGGCCGCGATCCTGGGGACGGCGCTGAGCAAGGAGGCGCTGTACGACTGGGGCTGGCGGGTGCCGTTCCTGCTCGCGCTCCCGCTCGGCCTGGTCGCGTTGTGGTTGCGGCTGCGGCTGGACGAGACACCGAACTTCGCGCGGGTCCAGCAGGAGCCGCAACAGCCGGCGGACAAGGCCGAGGTGGCCAAGGCGATCGCGCTCGGGATCGGCCGGTTGATGGGCTGGTCGGCCGCCGGGTACACGTTCCTCGTCGTGATGCCGTCGTACCTGCAGGCGACGTTGAACGCGACGTTCCAGCAGGCGCTGGTCGCGACGGTGCTGGCGAACTTCGGGTTCGCGGTGTCGATCATGCCGGCGGGCTGGCTCAGTGACCGGATCGGCCGGCGCCCGGTGATGGTGACCGGAGCGGCGCTGGTTGTGGTGCTGGCGTTTCCGCTGATGAACCTGTTGCAGGACAAGGAGAGCTCGACCGCCGCCAAGGGGATCGCGGTCTTCGTTGCCGGTCTGGTGGTCGGGTTGATGGCGGGTCCCGGTCCGGCGATGCTGGCCGAGATGTTCCCGACCCGGGCGCGCTACACCGGGCTCGGGCTGGCGTACTCGCTGTCGAACGCGGTCTTCTCGGGCTGTGCGGGCCTGATCATCACCGAGTTGATCAAGCGGACCAAGAACGTCGACATCCCCGCCTGGTACGTGATGATCACCTGCGCGGTCAGCGTGCTGGCGCTGCTGACGTTGCGCGGCGACGACCACCGACGGGAGTTGCGCGACTGATGCGGGTCATCGGCCTCATGTCCGGCACCTCGTACGACGCGATCGACGCGGCGGCCGCGGATCTCTGGCTCGACGGTGATCGGCTGGTCCTCCAACCGCTCGGCCTGCTCAGCCGGTCGTACTCCGAGGAACTGCGCGCCGAGCTGACCACCTCGTTGCCGCCAGCAAGCACCTCGGTCCGGACCGTGTGCCGGCTCGACACCGGGATCGGCCAGGCGTTCGCGGAGGCGGCGGAGCAGGCGGTCGAGCAGTTGTGCGGTGGTCACGCGGATCTGATCGTGTCGCACGGGCAGACGGTGTTCCACTGGGTCGAGGACGGTGTCGTGCGCGGCACCCTGCAGCTCGGTCAGCCGGCCTGGATCGCGGAGGCCACCGGGACCGCGGTCGTGTCGGACCTACGTTCACGCGACGTCGCCGCCGGGGGCCAGGGGGCGCCGCTGGTCAGCATCTTCGACGTGCTCTGGTTGCGGGGCCGTCCGGGGACGCCGGTCGCGCTCAACCTGGGCGGGATCGCGAACATCACCGTGGTCCCGCCGGTCGGTGACCCGCTCGCGTTCGACACCGGTCCCGCGAACGCGCTGATCGACGCGGTCGTCCACGAACTCACGGCGGGCCGGGCCACGTTCGACGCGGACGGCGTGATGGCGGCGCGCGGCCGGGTCCATCCCGAGCTCTTCGACCGGCTGCTGGCCGAGCCGTACTATCAGCGGCCGGCGCCGAAGAGTACGGGCAAGGAGCTGTTCCACCTCGGGTACCTGGCCTCGATGATGGCGGGCCTGCCGGAGATCCCGCCCGACGACGTGGTCGCCACCGTCACCGCTCTCACTGCCCGGACCGTGGCCGACGCGGTCCGCAAGTACGCCGGGACCGAGGTGATCGCGGCCGGCGGCGGGATCCGGAACCCGGTCCTGCTGCACCTGCTCGAGCAGGAGCTGGCCGGGATCCCGATCCGCAGTACCGACGAGCTCGGGCTGCCCGCGGTCGCGAAGGAGGCGTACGCGTTCGCCGTCCTGGGCTTCCTGACCGCGAACGGGCTCGCCGGGACGGTTCCGAGCTGTACCGGGGCGCGGCACGCGAGCGTCCTCGGCTCGATCACGCCGGGCCGTGGACCGTTGCCGGTCGGGGTGGCTGGGTCGTTCCCGGTCGCGCTGGAGATCGCGGGGGCTACTCCTTGATCCAGGTGAGGATCTGCTGCGCGGCGTCCTCCGGCGTGCCCTGGTTGGAGACCGAGCGGGGGACCATCTTGCGGAGTTCCACCGCGTCCTGGAGCGCGTCCTCGACGGCGGCGGTGGACCAGCCGCGGGCGGCGAGGCGGTCGCGGCGCAGGTCGTCCGGGCAGTCCAGGTGCAGCCAGCGACCCTCCGGCAGCTCCTGCGGAAGGGCCGGTGTCAGCAGCAGCACCGGGGAGCCGGAGCGCCGGACCAGCGCGGTGATCCGGAGCCAGAGCGCGTTGTAGGCCGGCCAGATCGGCGCCGCCTCGGGATCGGCGACGGCGATCCCGAGCAGCCGGCCGTCGTCGTCGAGCAGCTCGTCCATGTCCATCACGACGAGCCCGTCCGGGCCGAGGCGGACCAGCTCCGGGACGACCGTCGACTTCCCGGCACCCGGTGCACCCGTCACCACGAACAACCTCGACACCTCCCCATTCTCACCAGGCCGGGCCGGCGCGGCACCCGGTTTTGACCTTCGACCCACTTGAAGGGCGAGGATCACGGGTATGGCGGACGGGTTGCTGACGATCAGCGGGTTCGCGCGCCGGGTCGGCCTGACCCCGAGCGCGCTCCGGTTCTACGACGACTGCGGGCTGCTCCGGCCGGCCTTCGTCGACGACGGCAACGGCTACCGGTACTACGCGCCCGGCCAGGAACCACGGGCCCGGTTGCTCCGGGACCTCCGCGAGATCGACCTGCCGCTGGCCGAGGTCCGGCAGGTGCTGGACGCGGGACCGGACGAGGCGGCGGCCGTGGTTCGTGCGCACCTGCGGACCGTCGAGGGCAAGGCGGAAGCGGCTCGGCGAGCGGCGGCGCGGATCCTCGGCACGCTGGGATCCGCGGGGACCGGGGTCGTCCTCGGCGGCGCGGAACTCGCCAGCGCGATCCGCCAGGTCACCCCGTCCGCGGCCGTCGAGGGCGAGTTCCCGGCGCTCGAATGCGTCCAGGTCGAGCTGACCGAGGACGAGGTCACCCTGGTCGCGACGGACCGGTACCGGCTCGCCGTCCGGAAGCTGCAGCCGCAGTCGTTCACCGGGACGCCCGGGAGCGTACTGGTCCGGGCCGGTGAACTTGCCGCGGTGGCGAGGTGGGTCGCGGCGACGGCCGAGGTGCGGATCGAGACCGGGAGTACGGTCGTGCGGCTGCACCGGGACGGGGAGGTCCGGGAGCTGGAGTCGGTGGAGGCGGAGTTCCCGGCGTACCAGGGGATTCTCGACGGGCTGCCCGCGCCGTCGTCCCGGGTCGTCGTGGACCGGCTGCGGTTGCGCGAGCTGCTCGGTGACGACGTGGTTGTCTTGAGCATCGAGTCCGGACGCGTCGTGGCCGGGGACCGGGGTGAGTTGGAAGCCGCCGTGTCCGGGCAGCCGGTCCGGGTCGGGTTCACGGCCTCGTTGCTGGTGGCCGCGCTGGACGCGAGTGTCGGGCCGGACGTGTTGCTGGAGATCGGGGCGCCGGATCGGCCGGTCGTGGTCCGGTCGGCGGACCAGGGCACGTTCACCACGTTGGTGATGCCGGTCCGCCTCGACGGGTGACCGCGTACTACCGCTGGCTCGCGGGTGCGTCGCTGTCGTCCTTCGGGGACGCGGCCGTCTTCTTCGCACTCGGCTGGGCGGCGACGGGGATCGGTCCGCACGTGGCCGGGTTGGTGCTCACCGCGTTCACGGTGCCACGGGCCGTCCTGTTGCTCGCGGGCGGCGTACTGGGTGACCGGTGGGGTCCACGGCGCGTGCTGCTGAGCGGGTACACGGCGCTTGCCGTCGCGACCGCGGTACTTGCCGTCGTCATCCACGTTCTCGGTACGACGACCGCCGTCCTGCTGGCGACCGCGTTGACGATCGGGGTGGTGGACGCGTTCACGTTGCCGGCGGCGGGGGCGTTTCCCCGGTTGTTCGCACGGGATGGCGAACTCGCGAAGCTGATGGCGTTGCGGGCCTCGACGAACCAGGTGATCACGCTGACCGCCGGACCGATCAACGGCGTCCTGGTCGCGGCCGCGGGACTTGTCGGTGCGCTGTTCGTCGACGCGACCACCTTCGCCGTGGCCGCGCTGATCCTGCTCGTCACCCATCCGCCGTACCGGGTGTCGGCGCCGCCCCGGCAGTCCGCGCTCCACCAGGCCGTCGACGGTTTGCGCCTGGCCGCCTCCGACGCCGTACTGCGGCCGCTGCTGCTCACCGTCGCGCTGGTGGCTGGGTTCGTGTTGCCGGTGACGTCGCTGTGCTTGCCGTTGCTGGCCCGCTCGCGTGGGTGGAGCGCGTCCACCACGGGCCTGCTGGTCGGGGCCACGGCGGCCGCCGGGTTGCTCGTGACGCTGGCCGTGGCGCGGTTCGGGACCTTCCGACGACCAGGGTTCACGGCTGCCGTTGGTTGCGTTGTCGCCGCGCTCGGTATCGCGGGGCTGGCGTTCGTTCCTTGGCTCGCGGTCCCGGCCGCCTTCGTCCAGGGGTTCGGGGTCGGGCTCTTCACGTCGCATCTGCAGCCGCTCTTCGTGGCCGCGACACCGGCGTCCCACCTCACCCGGCTGCAGTCGATCCTCAGCCTCGCGCAGACGATCCCGTTGCTGCTGACGACGAACCTGCTCGGAGTCCTGGCCGGTCACTCGGTACCGCTGGCCCTGACCGTCTGCGCGGCCGCTACCGCCCTTGCGGGACTTCTGCTGCTGGTCGCGCGGCGGTGGTGACCGGGCGGGACTTCGGCCGGAGAGCGAGGTGGGTCGCGATCGCGATCACGACGCCGACCGTCGCGAAGGCCGCCATCGGGAAGAGGTCGGTCTCCTCGTCGAACAGGAGCAGGAGGCCGAGGTTCACCGCGGCATGGGCGGCGGTGGCGACCGGGAGACTGGTGCGCGGCGCCGACCGCAGGATCGCGCCGAGGATCACCGACAACGCGGTCGTCATCACGACGAAGGCCACCATGTACGCGAGGCCGTTGGCGAAGCCGCCGATGTGCCACAACCCCCAGAGCGCGCCGACGGTGAGCGACGAGCGGAGCACGGAGTACCGGGTCTGCAGGTACGGCTGGAGGTAGGAACGCCAGCCGAGCTCCTCACCGATCGCGCCGACGATCATCGTCAGCACCAACGCCCAGAACGGGAACTCCAGGTCGCCGAAGTGGATTGACCGGCCCGCGAGGAGGTGTACGACGACGGTGGTCAGCAGCGCCGCGACAACGAGACCGACGGCCAGCGCGGATCTACGGACCACGTCGGTCGTGGACGTCCGGCCGACCTTGACCCGGGTGGTCCGGCGGAAGACCAGCAGCATCACGCCGACCGCCGACGCGGGGGCGAACTGGACCAGCTGGAGCAGTCCAGGATCCGGCCCGGTGGCGTTCTGCAGTGCGTTCAGGGCGCCCGAGAACAGGAAGGTGGTCAGGTAGAAGACGGTGACGCGCAGGAACATCTCACTCCCCACTCGGGATCACGTACGGCGAGAGCAGCAGGTCGAGCTGGTCCCGCAGGAAGTCGGTGAGCGCACCCCAGCCGTTCACGGCCCAGACCTGGAGCGCGCCGTTGAAACAGACGAGGGTGAGTCGGGCCAGCGCCGGGACGTCCACGTCGGGCCTCAGCCCCCCGGCCTCCTGTGCCGCTCGGAGCAGCCGGGCCGTGCTGTCGACGATCGCGGCCGAGTGCGCCAGCGCGTACGCCCGGAACTCGGGGTCGGCGACGTCCAGCTGGACGAACCCGAGTCCGTTGCCGAGCTCCTCCCGATGCTTGATGTGGGCAACGCTGGTCAGCGCGAAGTCCCGCAGCGTCGCCAGCGGTGAGGTGTTGCGCGCCTCGGCGGCGGCCGCCTCGCGCAGCACCATCTCGGGGGACCGCGCGGCCGAGGCGAGCAGCAGCCCGCGTTTCGAGCCGAACCGCTGCACCAGGGTCGGCGGTGCCAGCCCGACCCGGGCGCCGACGGCGGCCAGCGTGAGCTTGACCGGACCGAGCTCGGCGAGCACCTGGCGGGTCGCGTCCAGGATCGCGTCGTCGCTGATCAGGCGGGGTCTGGCCATGGCGTCAGCGCCCTTTCCAGGTTTATGAATGGCCGTTCACTAACGCCGGAGACCATAACAGATTCGCTGTCGGGTCAGTTAACGAAACGACGGGCGGCCGGCGGGATGACACCTCAGGCTCGCTAGGGTCTGTGCCGGTCGGCCCTCCGCCCTGGGTCGGCCCGACGTACCAACGGGAGACCTTCCAATGCGATTCGTCCGCGTCCTTCTCGGCCTGCTGCTCGCCCTCGCCGGACTGGCGGTGACGCTCGCCGGAGCCGTCGCCGCGTTCTGGCTGGTCGGCCCTGACAACACCGTCGACACCGGTGCGCAGCACCTGGTGAGCAAGGGTGCCGCCATCGCGACCGCGCCCGATCTGCTCGACCGGCACGGTCCGACCCTGCATGTCACCGCGACCGACAGCGCGAAGCCGGTGTTCGTCGGGATCGGCCAGGAACTCGACGTGTCCAGCTACCTCGAAGGCTCGGCATACACGCGGGTGGTGCGGCTCGAGGTGCCGCCGAAGCTGGAGACGCAGGAGATGAAGGGCGACGCGGCCAAGCTCAACCCGCCGGCCGGGCTGGACTGGTGGAGCGCGAAGGCGACCGGCGCCGGCGAGCAGTCGATCGCCTGGCCGATGGCCGACGGTGCGTACAGCGTGGTCGTGATGAACGCGGACGGTACGCCCGGCACGGATGCGCGGGTGACCCTCGGCGTGGAGCTGGAGGGGTTGTTCGTGACCTGCCTGCTGGTGTTCCTCGCCGGGCTGGTGCTGCTGGTGGTCGGGCTGCTGCTGATCTTCCTGCGCCGCCGCCGTCCGAGTACGCCGGTGCCGGTGCCCACCGTCCCGCAGTACGAGCAGCAGTACGCGAATCAGCAGTTCCAGGCGCCGGCGTACCAGGCCCCGCAGCAGCACCAGGGTGGCCCGATGCGGCGGACCGCGCTGGCCGCGACCGGGGTCTCCTTGTTGCTCGTGGCAACTGGTTGTGCGGCGGTCCCGGAGAAGAACGTGAGCCCGAAGGCGGCCACCCGGCCCGCCGTCACGGTGGCCGACGGCCAGGCGGCGGTCAAGCGGTACACCGACGTCAACAACAAGGCGAACCAGGCCCGCGACGCGAAGCTCTCCGAGACGGTCGAGGCGGAGCCGACGCTGTCGATGAGCCGGGCCGGGTTCAAGATCGGCCGCAAACTGGACGCGGCCGGCAAGGAGAAGTCCAAGCCGTTCACGTTCACCGAGCCGAAGATCGGCGCGCCGCGGTACGGCAAGTACCCGATGCGGTTCGTGGTCAGCTCCGGCGTCTCCGGTGCGGCGGACACCCGTCAGCTCGGCGTCTGGGAGCGCGAGAACGCGGGCGCCCCCTGGGTCGTGACGTACTCGGTCTACCCGGCGACGACGGTGAAGGTGCCGTCGGTCGAAGGGCTGCGGCAACCGGTCAAGGCGGACTGGGCCAAGCTCGCCAGCCTGCCGAAGTCCGCCGCCGACAACCTCGCCACGTACCTCTCCGAGGGCGCCCGTTCACCGAAGGCCGCGCTGTTCACCCCGTCCCCGGGCACGATCAACCTGCTCAACGCCCGGGCCAAGAGCAAGGCGGCCGACACCAAGGAGACCTACATCTCCACGGTCGTCGACACCTTCCGGACCTCGGGTGACCCGCTCACCTTCATCACCACCGACGGCAGCGCCCTGGTCTTCCTGGCCCTCACCGAGCAGTACCTGCAGAACGTCGAGCCCGGCTCCAACGCCTACTGGACCAGCGGCGCCGTCACCGCCTTCAGCAGCTACGTGAAGTACACCCAGAACCTCACCCGCGACCACCTCCACCAGGCCGCTCTGGTCATCCCCCCGAAGGGCAAGGGCAAGATCCGCATCCTCTCCCTCGACAGCCAACTCGTCGGCGCCGGCGGCAGCTGACGATCAGCCGCGCAGGTCCGCGGTGAGGGTGCGGCCGTGGGTCTGGTGGGTGGTGAAGGTGATGTGGGTGCCTACCGGGGTCGGGGTGACTCGGATGCCGGGGGTCGGGGTGACGAGGGTCAGGCGGCGAGCCGGGACGAAGACGGTGATGTCCCGGCGGGTGAAGGTGGGATCGGAGACGGCGACCTTGACGTGGCGGCCTTCGGCCTGGTGGATGACCGAGGCGGGTCCGTTGATGATGAGGCCCGGGATCACGTGCGGGCCGGGGGCGAAGGTGTTGGCCGCGGTCAGGCCGAGGGTGGTGTGGTGGACGGCTTGGGCGCGGGTGGTGTTGGTGAGGACCCGGACCGCGCGGTAGCCGGCGAGTTGGGCGGTCGTGGCGTGGGGGACCAGGACGTACGCGTGGGAGGTCTGGCGGCCGGCCTGCTGGGCCAGGGTGAGGCTGAAGACGTTGCGCGTGACCTGGGTGTCGGGGTTGCTCACCCGGACGACCCGGCGGCTCCTGGTCACCAGGGTCAGGTCGACCGTGGGGCTCGCCGGTTGGAGGAAGTAGTAGCCGAGTGACGTGTCGTTCCGGGTGTAGCGGAGCCACTTGAGGTCGGACGGTCCGGTACCGCGGGACCACGGGCGGCCGTCGCGGAGTACGCCTTCCAGGGTGACCGTGTCGGCCGGGAGGGACGGGCGGGCGTCGATCGTGGTGGTCACGGCGCGGGCCGAGTCGCCGACGCCGGCCGCGAGGACCACGATCTCGTCGTCGAGCAGGAACCAGGACTTGGTGGCCGACGCGTTCCGGTAGACCACGAAGTCCTCGGGCAGCTTCTTGCGGTTCGCGTACGCGTAGTCGTCCGACTGCACCCACCCGGCCGCGCCGTACGCGTCGAGGGTCGCACCGCCGGAGTACTGGTTGGTGCCGCGCGGGAAGTAGACGTACGTGTTCTGCGACTCGGACGACGCGGTGAAGTTCAGCGGGTGGTCCGCGTTGTCGTAGAAGGCCTTCCCGTACAACTCGGGGATCGACTTGCGCTGCTCGACCGGCGCGGTGACCCCGGCCAGCCCATACGGCGAGACCGTGGTGAGGTAGTCGACGCCGTACGACAGGGACTGGTCCAGGCCGGACAGGTACAGGTAGTACGCGCCGTCGCCCTGGAACCACGGCAACAGGTTCTCGTTGCTCATGTACTCGTACTTGCTGATCCGGCTCGAGTTCCGGGCCAGCGCGAACGCGTACCCGGGCCGGCGGTGCACCGTCTTGTCCATCGCGTTGAAGGCGACGCTGGTCGCGGCCGGGTTGAGGTCCGCCGGTTCGACCGAGGCGTCCGCGACGATGTCGGCGAACCGGGCCACGCTCACCGGCGAGACGAAGCCGGCCGGGTTCAGGGTGGGACGGGCGGTGAACTTCACGTACGAGCGGAGCCGGTCCGCGTCGGTCCCGGTGGCGTAGTCGGACAGGTCGACGATCGCCTCGACCACGACCGCCACGTCGTCGTACCCGGTCGCGGTCCGGGAGATCGCCCGGCCCTTGACGATCTCCAGCATCCAGCCCTCGAAGATCAACGGTGCGAACCCGGTCTCCACCCAGCCCTGCACGACCTTCACCAGGTCGTCGTTGCGTGCGTACTCGGTGCCGTCGAGCACCTTGATCGTCTGCACGACCCGGCTGAGCAGGGCCTTGCCGTACGACCCGGTGTACGCGACCGAGCTGTGCTGGATGAACGAACCGTCCGCGTAGTACCCGTCGGTGACGCCGTGCTGGAGGTTGTACGGGTCGACCGTCGCGAACACGGTGAACTGGTCCTGCAGCGCCTTGCGGACGCGCGCGTCGTCGCCGAGCAGGGCGCCCTGGACGACCCGGTTGGTGGTGATGTCCGCGAGGTTCGCGCCGGTGTGGAACCGCGAGTCGAGGTTCACGTCGCCGTTCGTGCCGTTGCGCAGGTACGCGTCCATCGAGGCGACGTACGGCGTGACCAGGTCGGTGGGCGCGTCCAGCAGCGCCAGGGTCCGGCCGGCGTAGGTGGAGATGCCGATCTCCCAGGTGAACCAGTTGCCGTAGTACCCCTTCGCCTGGTCGCCGTAGTAGTTCGCGTGCAACCACGCCAGCTTGTCGAGCACCTTCGTCCGGACCTCGGCCGCGCCCTGCAACTCGGACGCCGGTCCGGGCCGCCGGTACGCGAGCGCGATCTCGTAGAGGTGCTGGTACGTCGCGCTGAGGTTGGGGTCGCTGGTGCCGAGGGGCAGGCCGGCGAACACCTCGGTGCTCCCGGCACCTTCCAGGGCGGCGAGCCAGGTCCGCGCGGTCTTGTCCAGCGCGGTCAGCTTGGCGGCGACCTCGGGACGCGCGTTCACCTCGGGCGTCCCGGCGAAGATCGCGATCAGGTTGTCCAGCAGCCGCGAACTCTCCGCGGCTTGCCGGACCACGTCGGCGGGTCCGGCTTGGGCGACAGCCGGTCGCACTGCGGTCAGCAGCGCGGCGGCGGGGACGAAGGACAGCAGGCGGCGGCGACTGAGCTCCACGACAACTCCCGGGCGAAAGGGAAGAACCTCACCACCCGAGTCAATCAGTCGAAACTATCTGTCGGCAACCGTTTGCCACAGGTTGATTGCCGAGTTGACAGATTTCATCGGCTTCATCGGCACCGCGGCGAGGCCCCAGGGTCGCCCGAGCGCCGGCCCGATCGAACGATCGTTTGCCTAAGGCATGCAGTTGGCGGCGGTGCGTACCCCGGGCGGGATTTGATCAAACGGCCGGGACCAGTCGAGGTTCGCAGAAAGCGCCGGCGGGTCGGCGCACAGTGACCAAAGTGAAAAGGCGCCTTCCATCGGGAAGGCGCCCTCGAACCGGTCCGCACCACATGTTCGGACAAGTGGAGCGGGTGACGGGAATCGAACCCGCACTGTCAGCTTGGGAAGCTGATGTTCTGCCATTGAACTACACCCGCGGAACAGCGACGCGTTGGATCATACCCGGTCCCCGGGGTTGTTTGCACAGGGGGTGAATGGGCAGTTTTCCACAAAGCCTGCCCGAGGGCTGGGCACAGCGCCCGAACTCTGGCAGATTAGAACGCGTTGCCGGGGGCAACATTCGACGCAACGTGAGGATGCGGTCCTTGCCAGGACCGGACAAGATGGTTGCGGGGCAACTGCAAAGAAGGGGTGTAGAGGTGGCAACTGACACGAACGACGCGCTGGACAACCTGGAACGGGAGCTCGTCACGATGGCGCGCCGGCTGCGTGGTCTGCAGCGGACGCTGTCCGACGAGGCGCACCCGGACCTGGAGCCGGCGCAGTACGCGTTGCTGAACCACGTCGAGGAACTGGCACCGGTCCGGATGGCCGATCTGGTGGCGGCTCTCGAGGTGGACAAGGGTCCGGTCAGCCGGGCCTGCGCGCGACTGGAGGAAGAGGGTCTGCTCAAGCGGGCGGCGGACAAGTCCGACGCCCGGGCGACGTTGCTGACGTTGACGGCGAGTGGCCGGCGCAAGCTGGCGGCGGCCCGGAAGAAGCGGCACAAGGTGATCGAGGACCTGCTCAAGGATTGGTCCCCGACGCAGGTGAAGACCTTCGCGACGCAGGTCTCGAAGTTCAACAAGCTGGCCGGTTAGGCCGGCGGGCGGCCGGCCGCGACGTGGCCGGTGGCGCCTGGGAGGAGAGGCTGTTGCCGACGGCCCGTAGGTGTGGCGTGTTCCGGATGGCTGAGGGGTCCGGACGACGACACCGAGTCGCTGGGGGCGACTGGGACGGGCCGCCGGGCTGATCGGCCGCGGGCCGGGGACCACCCCGGAACCGCCGGCCGGTGTCCCGAGCGGCGTGGCAGCGGAAGCGGTACGGGTAGCACGTGGTAGGCAGGGAGTGCGCCGGAAGCGGTGTGCTGCGGTAACGTGCGTCCGTGCTGCTCTCCGACCGTGACATCCTGGCCGAGCTCGACGCGAAGCGGGTCCAGCTGGATCCCTTCGACGCTGCGATGGTGCAGCCGTCGAGCGTCGACGTACGGCTGGACCGGTACTTCCGGGTGTTCGAGAACCACAAGTACCCGCACATCGATCCGGCCGAGGAACAGCCCGACCTGACCCGGATGGTCGAACCGGAGGGCGAGGAACCGTTCATCCTGCACCCCGGCGAGTTCGTGCTGGGCTCGACGTACGAGCAGGTCACGCTGCCCGACGACGTCGCGGCCCGGTTGGAGGGCAAGTCCTCGCTCGGCCGGCTCGGCCTGCTCACCCACTCCACCGCGGGATTCATCGACCCCGGCTTCTCCGGCCACGTCACGCTGGAGCTGTCGAACGTGGCCACCCTGCCGATCAAGCTCTGGCCGGGGATGAAGATCGGCCAGTTGTGTTTCTTCCGGTTGTCCTCGCCGGCCGAGCACCCGTACGGCTCGGAGAAGTACGGGTCCCGCTACCAGGGCCAGCGTGGCCCGACGCCGTCGCGCTCGTACCGGAGCTTCCACCGCACCGACATCTGATCGGGCGGGAGCCGTCCGCCTCGGCCCGGTGCGTCACTTCCTGGTGACCAGGCCGAGGCGGTACAGCACGCTCAGCAGCGACTGGCCGGTCATGCCCACGCCCTCAGCGGACGAGGGAGAGGCCGGCCCGGCGGTGCCGGGGCTGGGGTTCGAGGCGGTCGGCGAGCCGGCGCAGGGCGCCGGCGATTTCCCGTCGCGGCGCGCTCACCCGCGCCTCCTCCGGCCGGCTCGCCCGATCCGCCTTGCGCAGTGCGCGGGCCTCCGCCGCGCGCAGCTGCTCGGCGACCTGGTACCGCGCGATCTCCTGGTGTTCCGTGATCATCGTGCTCTCCCCTCTGGTCGTTCACCGTGTCGGTGTATCCCGTGGCGGGCACAAGCCCCGCACCCGCCGAATTCGTTGCCTCAGGCCCGGATGACGGTGATGTCGCCCGAGGTCGTCCGTGCCCGCAGCAAGATCGAGCGCTCGTCCTCGGCCGGCTTGTCGGCCGGCTCCAGGTCGCACCGGATCTGTCCGGTGACGGTCTTCAGATCGAGGTAGGCCGGCAGCCCGTCCGGTACACCGACATGGACGTCGCCCCGACCGGTCATGACCTGCACGCTCGGCCCGTCGGCCAGTCCGGCCCGGACGTCGCCGGAGCCGGCGGTGGCGATCAGGTGGTCGAGCACCCGGTCGATGGTGATGTCACCGGAACCCACCTTGATCGTCGTCCGGCCGTGTGCGTCGCCGACCCGGACGTCACCGGAGCCGGTGGACAATGCGGCCGCTCCCGTGGCCTCGCCGATGTTCACCCCGCCGGAGCCGGTCCTGGCCCGGACGTCACCGGCCGCGTGGCCGATCCTGACGTCACCGCTGCCCGTGCCCACGCCGAGGCTGCCCTCGACCCGATCGAGCTGGATGTCGCCGGACCCGGTCGACAGTCGGACCTCGCCCAGTGCGGATCGGCCGGTGATGTCGCCCGAACCGGTCTTGACCCGGGCGTCCAGCGTCTTCGGGGTCTGGATCCGGACCTGGATCTCCGGGCCGCGACGGACGTTGCGCGGGCCGTCGACGATCAGTTCGCCGTCGACCACCTCGAAACGGACGTCGCCGTCCTCGCCGCTGTCGACCTCCAGCTCGGCGCGACTCTCGTCGCCGGGCACGATCTCGACCAGGCCGGAGCCGATCTCGATCCGGACCCGGTCGAACTCGTCGGCCAGGTGCGTCGCGTAGCCGCTCACTGGGCCCACCCCGTCATCCGCTGACCCGGGCCGCGGCCACCGCGGCGGTGGTCCCGGCCGTGTCCCCGGTCCCGGCCGCGACCGCGGTCCCGATCCCGGTCACCGAACACGCCTTCGGGGCCGAACGGTCCGTCGGGACCGAACACGCCGTCCGGGCCGAACACACCTTCGGGGCCGAACGGTCCGTCCGGGCCGAGTGCGCCCTCCGGGCCGAACACGCCACCTCGTGGTCCGCGCGGCGGGCGGGGCGGCCGGGGCGGGCGACCGCGGCCGCCGGACAGGGCGGTCATCACGGTGCGCATCAGCCACGCGTTCGAGGAGATGCCCTCGGCCGCGGCGGCCTCGTCGACCTTGTTCTTCACCGACAGCGGCAGCCGCAGGGTGACCCGGGCGGTGGGCTCGTCGGCGTCCGGCGCGAGGTCCTCCGCGGCCGGCTCTTCGTCGGTGTCGTCTTCCACGTCGTCGTCCGCACCGGTGAGCTGGCTCGGGGCCGGCGTCACCACGAACTCGGGACGGCCGCCGGCCATCCGGAGCTCCACCGATCCGGGCGACAGCTCACGGCTGATCTCCCCGGCGGCGTCGGACAGGGCTGAGATGAGGGCCAGCCGGCCCGCGTCATCCAGCGTGGCTCCGAGGCGTTCGGCCACGGAGCGAGTTTGGTCGTCGGCCAGGGCCGTGGCGTTCTGCACGCTGCGGCGGACCGACTCGAGGTAGTGGTCAAGTTCCATGACAGCAAGCATGACGTCATGATGACGTCACTGTCAACCCCTTCTGATGTCATCGCGTTGTCGTGGTGCCGTCACGGGCAGAATGGGGGCAGTCGAGGAGAGGGGATCAGCGTGTCCAGAGGAGTACTCGTCACGGGTGCCTCGCGAGGTGTCGGCGCCGAGGTGGCCAAGGTGTTCGCCGCCGGCGGCGACCGGGTCGTCCTGCACTGCCGCGGCGCCGTCGACAAGGCCGAGGCGGTCCGGCGCGAGCTCCCTGGTGAGGGGCATGCCGTGGTCGCCGCCGACCTCGGTGACGCGGACGCGATCCCTTCCCTGGTTGAGGAATCGGTGGCCGCGCTCGGCCGGATCGACGTCCTGGTGAACAACGCGGCGCTGTTCGTCGACGACCCGGTCGCCGGATCCCGCCGGATCGGGCACCCGCTCGCCGAGACGTCGTACGAGGACTGGGTGGCCGCGTGGCGCCGGACGCTCGCGGTGAACCTCGAGGGTGCGGCCCATCTGACCTGGTGTGTCGCCCGGCAGATGCTCGACACGGACCCGGCCGAGGGGGTGCGCCGCGGCGCCATCGTCAACGTCGGGTCCCGCGGGGCGTATCGCGGTGAGCCCGACGTCTCGGCGTACGGGGCCTCGAAGGCGGGGCTGCACGCGTTCGGTCAGTCGATGGCGGTCTCGCTGGCGCCGCATGACATCACGGTGACGTCAATCGCGCCCGGGTTCATCGCCACCGACATGGTCGCGCAGGGGCTGGACGGTCCGGGCGGCGACGCGATCCGGGCGCAGAGCCCGTTCGGCCGGGTCGCGACCGCCGACGAGGTGGCCGCGGCGATCCACTGGCTGGCCGCGCCCGGATCCGGGTGGTCCTCCGGCGCCGTCCTCGACTTCAACGGCGCCTCGTACCTCAGGTAGGTCAGCGGGTGACGATCTTGCTCGCCGGCGGGGCCTTGATCGTGACCGGCTTGTTGAACTCGTCCATCGTCATCACCATGCTCACGCCCTGCAGGTCGAACGACAGCCTCCGGACCAGCCGGGACGAGTCCAGCCAGAGGTCGTAGGTGAGCGTCTTCGGCACCCCGGCCGGTACCGCCTTGCCCTGGGCCTTCAGGGCGCCCGCGGTGTCGACGGTGACCGCGTACCGGTCCAGCTTGCGGCCGGCGATCGTCTCGGTGCGGACGAACTTCGCGTTGATCAGCGACTTGTCGAACGCGGCGAACGTCTTGGTCGGGTCCGCGCCGGCGGCCAATTCGGTGAACTTGGCCAGCGACGCGTCGTCCAGGTCGAGCGCGACGTACTTGCCGGCCGGGGTGACACCGGGCATCGACAGGTAGAGCTTGCCGCCGGCCATCACCACCTTGGCCTTCGCGCCGTCGAACGCGGCACCGCTCATCTCCATCGACATCGCCAGCGGCTCGGCCTGCTGGAACCCGTTCATCGTCATCAGCGTCTCGCCGCCGGCGGTCATCGTGCCGGTGGTCCGCCAGGCCTTCTGCCGGGCGAACGCCCCCTTCATCGCCGGCAGGAAGGTGACCCGGTTGAGCTGCGTGGCCGGCTGGAGGGCCTGCTGCTTCGCGACCGCGGGCTTCGACGGGGTCGACGACTCGACCGGTGCGGACGGCAGATAACCGGTCGGCTTGGGCTCGCCGCCACAGGCGGCCAGTCCGAGTGCGAGCGGCAGGAGGGCGACGGCAGCTGTCGCCCGACGACGGAACCTCACGACTTCATCCTCCCCAGGTGAACCGAGCCGTCGGATCCTACGGCCCGGAACCCCTGCCAGGGAAGAGACTTGCAGCTAGTTGCAGCGTTGGTGGTAGGTCAGCTCTCGCCGCGCTTCACCGAGGCGAGCAGCAGCTGCGCGACGTCGGCGACCTCGACCGACTCGCGGGCCGAGCCGTCGGCCTGCTTGGCGGTCAGCCCGTCGGACAGCATCACCCGGCAGAACGGGCAGCCGGTGGCGATCTTGTCGGCGCCGGTCTCGACCGCCTCGGTGGTCCGGTTCAGGTTGATCCGGCTGCCGAGCTTCTCCTCCATCCACATCCGCGCGCCGCCCGCCCCGCAGCAGAACGACTTGGTCTGGTTGCGCGGCATCTCGGCGTACTCCGCGCCCGGGATGATGTCGAGCAGTTCGCGCGGGGCGTCGTACACCTGGTTGTGCCGGCCCAGGTAGCACGGGTCGTGGTACGTGATCTTCTGGCCGTTCAGCGTGCTGTCGGCCGGCGCGACCGGGGTGAGCTTTTTCTCCCGGACCAGCCGGTTCAGCAACTGGGTGTGGTGGATGACGTCGAGCTCCACGCCGAGCTGGGAGTACTCGTTCTTCAGCGTGTTGAAGCAGTGCGCGCAGGTCGAGACGACCTTCTTCGCGCCGGTCTCCTGGAACACCTCGGCGTTCTGCATCGCCAGCTGCTGGAAGACGAACTCGTTGCCCGCCCGCCGGGCCGGGTCGCCGGTACAGGTCTCGCCGTCACCGAGGACGGCGAAGCTGACGCCGGCGATGTTGAGCAGTTCCGCGACCGCCTGGGTGGTCTTCTTCGCCCGGTCCTCGAACGCGCCCGCGCAGCCGACCCAGAACAGGTACTCGACCTCGGCCAGCGTCTCCACGTCGGTACCGACCTGCTTGACCTCGAACGGCAGGTCCTTGGCCCAGTCCATCCGGCCGGACTGGTTCATGTTCCACGGGTTGCCCTTGTTCTCCAGGCCCTTGAACAGCCCGTTCAGCTCGGACGGGAACGACGACTCGATCAGCACCTGGTACCGGCGCATGTCCATGATCGCGTCCACGTGCTCGATGTCGACCGGGCACTGCTGCACGCACGCGCCGCAGGACGTACACGCCCACAGCGCCTCCTCGTCGATCACGGCGGCATCGGCCGGACCGACCAGCGGCTTGTCCTGCTCGGCGAGCACCAGCTCGGGCAGCGACTTGCGCTCGTCGTCGTCACTCGCCAGCAGGTACGGCGCCTTGGCGTACGCGTGCTCGCGCAGGTTCATCATCACCAGCTTCGGCGACAACGGCTTCTCGGTGTTCCAGGCCGGGCACTGCGACTGGCAGCGGCCGCACTCGGTACAGGTGGTGAAGTCGAGCAGGCCCTTCCAGGTGAAGTCCTCGACCTTGCCGACCCCGAGCGCGGCGTCCTCGTCCAGCTCCTCGATGTTCTCGAAGTCGATCGGGGCGCCGTTCACCATGATCGGCTGCAGCCCGCCGAGCGCGGTCCCGCCGTCGGCCCTGCGCTTGAACCAGATGTTCGGCCAGGCGGTGAAGCGGTGCCAGGCCACGCCCATCGTCGCGTTCAGCGAGATGGTGATCATCCAGGCGAACGAGATCAGGATCTTCACCATCGCGACCAGGTAGACCGCGGTCTCCAGGCCCGACTCGCTCAGCCCGCCGAACAGCGCCTCGCCGACGAAGAACGTGGTCGGGAAGTGGAACTTCGACCCGGCGCCGAGCTCGTACTCCAGGCCGCGCAGCAACAGGATGCAGACCAGCACGCCGAGGATCGTGTACTCGACGTAGTACGCCTGCCAGGCCCGCGACCCGAAGAACCGGCTGTACCGCGCGTTCTCGCCCTTCGGCAGCTGGGTCAGCCGGATCGCGATCAGCCCGATGATCGACAGCAGCCCGGTCCAGGTGAGGAACTCGCTGACCCACTCGAAGACGAACCAGTGCCCGATCACCGGCAACGCGAAGTGCGCGTCGAAGAGCTGGCCGAACGCCGTCACCAGGCTGAGGAACAACCCGATGAAGCCGAACGCGACGAACCAGTGCAGCACACCGATGTGGCTCCACTGCAACATCCGGGTGTGGCCGAGGGTCTCCTTGGCCAGGGTGGCGGTACGCTGCCCGGGGTTGTCCGTCCGGCTGACCGGCTGACCCAGCTTGACCACGGACACCATGTGCCCGATCGTCTTGCCGAACAGCGCGATCCCGACTGCCGCGACGGCCAGCGAGACGACGATGGCGAGGATCTGCATACCAGCGATGGTATTGGTTGGTTACCGGTGAGTCATGTCGGTGTCGGCCTCATCACGCCCGCGTGTTCCGTCTCACTTCTCCGGGTACCACGGGTCAGCGGCGCGCCTTCGGCCGGTTCACCTTGACGTCCTCGAGGCAGGTCGCGCTGGTCCGCAGCCGGTCGTACCCGAGTTCCGCCCGCTCGAGCAGCTCGATCGCGACGAGTGTGCCGGTGTCGGTCGCCTCCTGGTCCGGCCGATCCGCTGGCTGCACCACCTGGCATCGCACGGTGAAGGGCCGCAGTTCGGCGTCGTAGCTGAGGCTGCCGCTCTCGGGATAGCCCGACGTCAGCAGGTCGTGCTGGTCCAGCTCCGCCCGCAGCCGGTCGCGTTGCGCCTCGCTCAGATCACGGAACTCGCCGCGCACGATGACCCGGAAGGTGCGTACCTCGGAATTCATATCCAGGACTGTATCTGAGTGAGCCGCCTCAGTCCTGCGGATTTCGGGCCAGCGCGACCCACGCCCGCGCGAGCAGGGTCACCGCGTCGACGACGGCCTCCGGCGGGACGGCGTCGGGATCGAGGGCGCGCTGGATCAGCAGGCCGTCCTCCAGCGCATGCACGATGAGCGCGAGCTGGTCGAGGTCGGCGGGAGCGGATCCGTCGGCGAAGAGTTCGGCCAGCCAGCCTTCGTGGGCCTGTCGGGCGAACCGTTCCCGGTCCCGAAGTTCCGTCCGAACCTCGGTGCCCTCGCGCGCGGCGTACAGCAGGAGTTCCAGCCGGAGCGCGAGCCATTCGGGGGTGTGCGCGGACCTCTCCTGATGCCACGCCCGCAGGCGATCCGCCGGCAGCTCACGCAGTTCGTCGTACTCGTGCCGCGTCCGCTCGGCGAGCAACGCGGCGACCACTTCGGGCTTCCCGGCGAAGTGTCCGTAGAAGGCGCCCCGGGTGTACCCGGCCCGCTCCGCGATCTGCTCGATCGACGTGCCGTTCACCCCACGATCGGCGAACAACCCGGCCGCCGCCGACAGCAACCGCTCCCGGGTCCGCGCCTGAGTCTCCGCCCGCGGTACGCGCTCACTCATGACGCGAGCCTAGGCCCGCGACGGCCTCACCCGGTCTGTCGCGAGGCCCTGTCCGTCTCGTGCTCGAGGGGGGACGCGAGGTACCGGTCCAGGGCGAGGGCCGCGGAGGCGTGGGCCCAGTTGAAGGAGCGGCTCTCGTAGTACCGGACGCTCGCGTCCCGCCCGACCAGCTCGCGGTGCCGTACGCGAATCGCGTCGACGCAGGTCGAGATCTCTTCGGGCGTGCCCAGCCGGCCGTGGATGGTGGTCTCGGCCGGGGCGACCAGGCTGATGATCAACGGGATCACGCGACCGAGATCCTGCGCCCGGGCCGTCCGGAGTTGCCGCAACGGCTCCGTGTCCTCGTCTGGGTAGAGGTCGCGCTGCAAGGCACCGGCCGGGAGCAGGCCGGCCTCGACGGCGCGCCGCAGCAACGCGTCGTCGGTACAGGTCGCCTTGACGCAGCCGATCTGTCCGCAGTCACAGGGGTACTCGGATCCCGGGACGACGAGGTGGGACACCAGACCACCGGCATCCGGCCCGTCGCCGACCAGCTCGCCGCCGCGCAGCTGGGCGACTCGGATCGAGCGTCCGACCAGCACCGTGAGGACGTCGTCGCCGGCGCCGTCCCACCAGTAGTGCTCCAGGGCCAGCGCGCGAACGTTGGGCTCCACCCGCACCGGAAGCCGGAGCCGCTCCCGAAGACGGTCCCGCAGCTCGTCGCGATCGACGTCCGCCACCAGCGGGGGCGGCTGCGCGTGGTGAACCTCGGCCCAGGGCGTGGTCACCCCGACACCGAGCACGGCCGCGGCACCGGCCTCGGTCACCACGTCGTCGATCAGCCGCGCCGCTTCCTCGATCCGCTCGTGCTGGTCGCGCCCACTCGCCGGCGCGGTCCGCCACGCGATCCGCTCGCCCCGCAAGGTGAACGCCCCGCACGACGTACTTTCCGGGTGCAGGTGGGCGCCGACCACCAGCCGCTGCTTGTCCGGGACGTCCAGCGGTACGACGGGACGTCCGGCGCCTCGGGGCGTCAACGGCGCCGCCTCTGTCAGGGCGCCGAGCTCGATCAACTCGGTCACGGTCTTCGTGATCGTGGTGAAGGTGACGCCGGTGGCCGACGCGAGCTCCTTCCGGCCGACCGGGCCCTCGCGGACGATCGCACGCATGATCGCTGAGGCCGTCGCGTTCCGCTGACGCACCATGAGCTCAGTCCGCACCGTGCCGGAAGCCACCGTTCAATCCTAGGTGCTGGCGGGGAGAAACGACGCCGTCGGCCGGCTCAGGCCGGTTGCCCGTCCGGCACCGGCGGCGGGACCGGGCCGCGCAGCAGCGGGTCGCCGGTCTCGAGCATCCAGCGGTCGAGTCGTTCGGCGAGGTCGGCCTGAACCGTCGCCACCGTCGGGTCGCCGGCCAGGTTGCGGAGTTCGTGCGGGTCGAACATCAGGTCGTGCAGCCGGACGCCTGGTACCGTCTGCTCTGCCCAGCCGGCCTCCACCCACAGGGTCTTGCTGCCCGAGGCGTCCACGTTCTCGAGGTTCGGCCGGCTCTGGTCGTCGAACGACCGGATGTACAGCCACCGGTCGGTACGGATCGCCCGCTGGGGTTGGTAGGCGGCGTGGTAGGTGATCTCGGCAAACGTCTCGTCCCGCACGGATCGGCCCTCCAGCGTCGGCAGCAGCGAACGCCCCTGCAGCCACGACGGCGGCTCGATGTCGAGCAGCTCGCACAGGGTCGGGAACACGTCGACCTGGCTGACCAACGAGTCGACAGCGAGACCACTCGGCAGACCGGGCCCGCGCAGCATCATCATCACCCCGGTGCCGGTCGCGCCAAGCGTGCACTTCATCCCCGGCATCGCCAGGCCGTGGTCGGTCGTCACCAGGACGATGGTGTTGTCGGCCAGGCCCTGCTCCTGCAACGTGTCCAGCACCGCGCCGAGCGTCCGGTCCACCTGGTCGGCGGCCGCGTGGAACGACGCCATGTCGCGCCGCGTGGCCGTTGCGTTCGGCATCGTCGGCGCCGGAGCGGTCCATCGTTCGTCACCGGCGGGGTGCCCGAAGAGCCACTCGGTGTCCCGCATGGTGTGCGTCTCCAGCAGGCCGACCGAGAGGAAGAACGGCTGGTCGTGAGGCCGCCGCAGATAACTCACCGCGGCCTCACGACGGGCCGGTGCCAGCCTGTCCGCCGTCGGCAGCTCCTCGTGGTACCCGATGGTCCGCGTCGCCGCCTCCGGGCCACTGGCTTCGTGCTGGACGCCGATCAGCGCGGACGTGTACCCGTGCCGGTGCAGCGTGTGGACCAGGTGCTGGTCGTAGTCGTTCAGCTCATGCCCGCGATGGGAGAGGCCCAGCATTCCCGCGCTGTGCGCCCACTGTCCGGTGAGCAGTCCGGCCCGGCTGGGCGAGCAGGTCGGCGCGACCGAGTGCGCGTTCCGGAACACCACCGACTCCTCGGCGAACGCCTGCAACCGCGGTGTCCGGATCGGCGCACCGTAGGGCTCGATGTATCTCCCGGTGTCGTGCGTGTGGAAGTAGACGATGTTCGGTCGGCTCATCTTCGGGCTGCTCCTCCTGGACGGACCCGCCGGTCAGCGGGACGACTTGAGTTCCGCGTTCAGCTCTTCGGCGATCTTGTCGCCGCCTGCGCTCTTCCACTTCTTGACCGCCGGCGCCCAGTCGGACACCTTTTTGCGGCCCTGGATGATGTCTTCGGACACCGTGGTGATGTCGCGGTTGATCTGCGCACCCTTCCGGCTGCTGGTCTCGGAGTACAGACCGTCGACCGGGTTGGCCAGCGCCTTGGGACAGATCTCCTTCATCGCGTTGAAGCAGGCCTCCGTACTGCCCTTCCGCTCAGGCAGGAAGATCGCCCACGGCCCGTCCGCCTGGTACTGCAGGGCGAGCTGCGTCTCGCTGAAGCCCTTCTTCGTCAGCACCGGGTCGCCGTCGCGCACCTGGTAGTCGATGCCCTTGATGCCGTACTTGCGGAACAGGTACTCGCTCGTCCCGAACGGAGCGGCCAGGTAGTTCAGGTACGCCAGCATCGTCTCCACCCGGTCCTCGGCCGACTTGCTGACGGCCGTGACCGAGAGCGTCGGGGCGCCCAGCCAGGTGTGGCCGTCGCCGGATCCGTCGTGCGCCGGTGGGGGGATGATCGCGATCTCCGCCTCCTCGTCCATCGTCTGCAGGTACGTCGGCCACCCGCTGAAGGTCGCCACCACCAACGGGCCGGTGCCGTTGCCGAACCGCGTCTTGCGGTCCTGGTTCTGGCTGGTGAACGCCTCGGGATGAACGTAGCCCGACTTCCACAGCTGCTGAACCAGCGCGAGGGCTTCCTGCTGGGCCGGATCCTCGAAGCCGCTGACCAGTTTGCCGTCGGCCTCCTTCCAGGAGTTCGCGATCCCGAACATGTTCCGGACGAACCCGGTGGGCAGATCGGCCAGGGCGAACCGGTTCTTCCGCTTGTCGGTGAGGGCCTTGCAGAGCTGCACGAAGTCGTCGGCGCTCTTCAGCTCGGCGGGGAGACCCTGCGCGTCCAGGATGTCCTTGCGCGCGTACAGCACCTCGGAACTGATCGCGCCGCGCGGGATCGGGACGCCGTAGATCTTGCCATCGAAGATCGCCGCGTTCCAGCTGGTCTCGGGCAGGTTGGCCAGGTACGGGTACTTCTTGATGTTGTCGCCGGACAGGTGCGGGGTCAGGTCAACGGCCTTGGCCGCGAGCATCTGCGGCTTCTGCGGGATGTTGCCGATCGAGAAGAGGTCGCCGAGGGTGCCGCCGGCCACGGCCGTGGCGAACTTCTGGCTGTAGTCCACCGACGGCGTGAGATTCAGCCGCACCGGGGACCCGACCCGCTCGTTGAACTGCTGCCAGAACGCGTTCTGTGGCAGGCTCGGCGGGATCGGCGTGTTCGTACTGGTCATCACCTCGATCGGCTTGCCGTCACCCGGCGGCTCGGTGATCGCCTGCACGGGGTCGGCCGGGTAGCGGAGGAACCCGTCGGGGATGCCGTACGGCTCGCCCGGCAGGTCGGCCTTGACGCCGTCGTACCGCACGTAGGCCGGCCGGACCTTCGCCTTCGCGGCGGAGTCGTTGGATCCGGACGTACCGCCGCGGCCGGCGTTGGAGCAACCGGTCACGGTCGCCGACACCGCGAGCGCCGCGCCGGCTCCGAGCACCGTCCGGCGGGACAACGGCTGTGAATCGAACTTCGGCATGATGGTCAGACCTTCCACGGTGAAGGAGCGGGACAGGGTGCTGCGGAGTTTCGTCAGCCCTTCACGGCGCCGGTCAGGACGCCCTTGGCGAAGTGCCGCTGGATGAAGGGATAGACGCAGAGGATCGGGACGACCGAGATCATCAGGATCGCCATCTGGATCGTCGTCTGCGGCGGGAGCGACTCGGATCCGATGCCGAGGTCCTGGCCGCCGAGTTCGACGCCGTTCACGACGTAGGTCCGCAGCACCAGCTGCAGCGGCCACTTGGCGGAGTCGTTCAGGTAGAGCAGCGCGCTGAAGAAGCTGTTCCAGTAGCCGACGCCGTAGAACAGGCCGACCACGGCCACGACGGCCTTGGACAGCGGGAGCCCGATGTGGCGGAACATCTTCCACTCCGACGCCCCGTCGACCCGGGCGGCGTCGAGGATCTCGGCCGGCAGACCGGTGAAGAACGAGCGCACCACGATGACGTTGAACGCGCTGACACAGGTCGGGACGATCACCGACCACAGGCTGTCCAGCAGGCCGAACTGCTGCACGACGAGATAGGTCGGGATCAGGCCCGGGTTGAAGAGCAGGCTGACCAGGACCAGCATCAGCAGCGGCTTGTTGCCGAGTGTGCCGCGCCGGCTGAGCGCCCAGCCCAGTGTGCAGGTCAACACGAGCGAGATCGTGGTCCCGACGACGGTGACGAAGCCGCTGACCAGGAGCGCCTGAGTGACGGTCCCGCCGGCGAAGATGGAGCGGTACGCCGACAGGTCGATGCCGTGCTTCGGGAACAGCACGAACCCGCCGGCCCGGTTCACTTCCTCGGGCGTCGCCAGACTGGTCGAGATCACCGCGACGAACGGGACCACGACCAGCGCGCTGATCACGGTCAGGAAGATCCCCTTGACGATCCGCTCCGGCATCCCCGGCCGGGGCATACCGTCGATCACGGCCTGCCGGCGTGGTCCGGTGGGAGGAGCGGTCGAGGGCTTGACCGGTGCCAGGGTTGTCATCCGCGGTAGATCCCTTCCTCGCCGAGCCGATGGGCGAGCTTGTTGGCGGCCAGGACCAGCGCGAGGCCGATCAGCCCCTTCACGAGCCCGACCGCCGCCGAGACTCCCCAGGCGCCGCCGAGGATGCCGTTGTTGTAGACGTAGGTGTCCAGCACCTCGCTGGCCTCGGTACCGACCGCTGGTTGCTGCAGGATGATCTGCTCGAAGCCGACCGACAGCGAGTCACCGAGCTTGAGGATCAGCAGCAGGATGATGATCGGCCGCAGGCCCGGCAGGGTGACGTGCAGGATCTGCTGCCAGCGGCTCGACCCGTCGACGGCGGAGGCCTCGTAGAGCGAGCGGTCGATCTGGGACAGCACCGCCAGGAAGAGGATCGTCGCCCAGCCGGTGTCCTTCCACATCACCTGCGAGGTGAGCAGGGCCCGGAACGCCTCGGCGTTGCCGATGATGTGCACCGGGTCCAGGCCGTGGCTGCGGAGCCAGTTGTTGATCATGCCGGTGCCGCCGAGCACCTGCTGGAAGATCGCGACCACGATCACCCAGGACATGAAGTGCGGCAGGTAGAGGATCGACTGCACCAGCTGCCGGAGCCGGTTCGACAGCAGGGTGTGCAGCGTGATCGCGACCACGATCGGCGCCGGGAACACGATCACGGTCTGGATCAGGGTCAGGATCAGCGTGTTCTTGACCGCGTTCAGGAACTCCGGATCGCCGTTGCCGACGACCGCGAAGTTCTGCACGCCGTTCCAGAGACTCTTGCCGATCCCGAGGTAGGGCTGGAAGTCCTGGAAGGCGATGACGTTGCCGTAGAGCGGGTAGTACTGGAACGCGAGGATGATCAGCATCCCCGGGATCGCCAGCACCAGCACCGGATAGTCGCGCAGCAGTCGCGCACCGAACGACAACGATCGCCGCCGTCGGGCCCCGCGCGCGGCAGGCCGTTCGCTCGCTGTGTGCTCCATGGACAAACCCATCGTGTGAAACCCCTGTGTGTACAGGGGAAAAGGTCGGTTGGTCGCTGCTGGAGCCCTCGCTACGGGCTCCCGGTCCGGACAGCCAGGACGAGATTTGCATCGCAGCCAATAATTTGTCAAGGGCATATTTTTAATACGCGCTTGATAAGATGCGGACGCGATGGGCCCACGTCGCCCGAACAGCTCGCCCACTCCCGTGGACCACCTCTGACAGGAGGCCAGGAATGCTGTCACCCGAACGCAGGATCGCTCGACGTCACTTGCTCGCAGGCTCGGTCGCCGCCGTCGGCGCGACCGTCGTCGCCGGCGCCGGTACCTCGGCGCAAGCAGCCGGACCACGGTCCCTCCACCGCGCACCAGCGCTGGACCTGGACCCGACGAGCTATCTCGAACTCGATGCCGACTTCCTCGGCACCCAGACCGCGCACTACCCCCGGATCAAGAAGATGCGGGACGGCCGGTTCGTCCTCTTCTACCAGAGCTCTCAGCACTCCTGGAGCGTCTACTGGACGACCAGTCGTGATCTGAAGACCTGGGACAAGCCGCGGTTGTTGTTCGCGACGCGCAAGATCCTCGACGGCGCGGACGACCTTTGCTTCGCCACCGCCGACGGCTGTGTCCTGGACAACGGCGACGTCCTGGCCGTGTGTTCGTTCCGGTCCAACCTCCACTTCAGTACCGCCATGGACCTCGACGGGCTGGTCCTGCGCCGCAGTGTCGATCACGGCCGTACCTGGCAAGCGGAGCAGGTGATCTACACCGGCGCGAACTGGGAGCCGTTCGTCCACCAGACCGACAGCGGTGAGGTCCAGGTCTACTTCACCCACAGCGCGCCGAAGATGGCCGTCGAGAAGACCAAGGGCTCGACCGGTGTCGGGATCATCCGGTCCCGCGACCGGGGACGGACGTGGACTCCACACGTCCGCGAGTACCCGTACGCCGCCGATCGGGTGGCGCAGCAGTACACCCGCACCACCGACACCGGCGTGCGGATGTTCACCGACCAGATGCCCAGCGCGCTGCAGATCCGGCCGCACGGGCGGATCGCGTTGGCGATGGAGTCCCACCTCGCCAACGGGAAGTACATGATCTCGTTGGCGTACACCGCGAGGAACTGGCCCGACAAGCTGGCCATGAACGAACCCGGGCCCGCGGATCGCCAGGACAACCTGTTCCTGGGGGCGGGTCCGTATCTGGCCCGCTTCCCGTCCGGTGAATCGGTGCTCGCCTACAACCAGGGTTCCCGGCAGTACCTCCGGCTCGGCGACCGGGAGGCTCGCGAGTTCGGTGACCCCGTGACGTTCCTGCCGGGTACCGGGTTCTGGGGGTCGATCGAGTTGGCCGGACCCCGCCGGCTGGTGACCACGATGGCCAACGTCCGGCCGGATGGCAACAAGATCATGCTCGGCGTACTCGATCTAGCGAAGCGTTAGCTAATCCGTATTAGCTTCTTGACTGCTGCCAGCGCAGCCGGATTCGATGGGGCCTTACCCAGCATCGACGACCACCAGTGAGGTGCACTCGTGTCCGACTCAGAATCCGGTGTTTCCCGACGGAAGGTGCTGCTCGGCACCGCGGCGGTCATCCCCGCGTACCTCAGCGCGTCGGCGGTCGCCCGGGCCGAACCGGCGCAACCAGGGCAAGCGGGGGTGGCCGCCGCGAGCAGCGACTTCGACACGCTGCGACTGCAATGGCTGGCGACGCTGGTCGTCTCGGAGCCCGGCGATCCTGTGGTGGCCAAGTACGTGCGTGACTCCGCGGCGGTCGCGGAGGAGCTCTGGCGGTCGATGAACACCGCGCCCGATCGCACCTACCTGTGGGCTGATCTCGACAGCACCACCATTCCCGCCGTGCAGCGCAACAACATCGGCCGGCTGCGGCAACTGGCGTTGGCGCTCAAGTCCCCGGGCTCGTCGATGGCCGGTGATCCGAAGCTCGCGGCGGACCTGCTGTCCGCGCTGGACTGGTTCCTCGCGAAGAAGTACGGCGTCAGCGAGCTGTACGGCGGCTGGTGGGACTGGCAGATCGGGATCCCGCTGGCCCTCAACGACTTCTGCGTACTCCTGTACGACGAGCTGTCCGCCGCCCAGCTCTCGACGGCGATGAATGCCATTCGGCGGTACCTGCCGGATCCTCGCCACATCGGCTCCGGACCGTCGACCGGAGCGAACCTGAACTGGACCTCGGCGGTGACCCTGCTGCGCGGCGCACTGAGCCGGGACGCGAGCACGATCAGGGCCGCCAAGTCCGCCTGGGCCGGGGTGCTGACCTACTCCACCAGCGGCGACGGCTTCTACACCGACGGCGGCTTCATCCAGCACGTCAACTACTCCTACAACGGCAGCTACGGCGTCTCCCTGCTGCAGTACCTGACCTACGGTGTGGTCGCGGCCCGCAACACACCCTGGGCCTTCACCGCCGGCGCCGTCGAGCGGATCGCCACCTGGGTGCAGGACAACTACCTGCCGTGGATCTACCGGGGCGCGTTCATGGACATGACCCGCGGGCGAGCGTTGTCCCGCTTCTACGAAACAGACCAGCGCATCGGCCGGCTCACGTCCGCGACGCTGTTGCAGTTGGCCGACGCTCTTCCCGCGGAGCAGGCCCGGCAGGTTCGGTCGCAGGTCAAGAGCCATCTGAGAGAGGACAGCTTCCTCCCGTTCTTCGAGTACGACCCGGTTCCGATCGAGCAGGTGCGCCTGCCTTCGATCGCCCAGGGACGCGCGGTGCTGGCCGACCCCTCGATCCCGGCGGCGGGCGCCCTGGTGACGACCCGCGTCGCGACGTCGATGGCTCGCGCGGTGCATCGCCGGCCCGGCTTCGCCTACAGCGTCGCGATGGACCGGCACGCGATCTACTCGTTCGAGACCGCGAACAAGGAGAACGTCGAGGGCTGGTACACCGGCGAGGGCGCGGTCTACGTGTACGTGCCTGGCCAGGTGGGCCAGTGGGCCGACAGGTACTGGCCGACCGTGGATCGGTACCGGATCCCCGGGGTCACGCGAGATCGCCGAACGCTTCCCGCTGGGGTCAAGCGATACACCTTCAACGACTGGGCCGGCGGTGCCGTCCTCGACAACAGGGCCGCCCTTGGCATGCAGCTCGATCCGAAGGGTCAGACGCTGCGCGGGAACAAGTCCTGGTTCTGTGTCGACGACGCAGTGGTGTGCCTGGGGTCGGCGATCTCGAGTACCGACGGGTTCGGCGTCGAGACCGTCGTCGACAATCGCGCCATCGGCGAGAACGGGGCAGCACAGCTGACGGTCGACGGCCGCCCGATCGCGTTCGGGGCCGGCGGTACTCCGATCCGGCGCGCGGCGAGCTGGGCCCATCTCGACCGGGTCGGGGGATACGTGTTCCCGGAACGCACGCCGGTCGACATCCTTCGCGAGGACCGCTCCGGGCGCTGGACGGACATCGATCGTCGCGGCGTGTACGAGGACGATGCGCTGTACACCCGCCGGTTCGTGACCCTGTGGGTCGACCACGGCACAGATCCCACCGACGCCCGGTACGCGTACGTGCAGTTGCCGGGGGCATCGGCCGCGGAGACGCAGCGCTTCGCGCGCCGCGGCGCGATCGAGGTGCTGGCCAACACTCCGGATGTGCACGCGGTGGCGCGACGCGATCTCGGGCTGACGATGGCCAACGTCTGGAAGCCCGGTACGCCCGAGGTGGGCGGGATCCGCGTCGACCGCACCGCCTCGGTCGTCGTGACCACCCAGCGGGGCGTCCTCACCGTCGGCGTCTGTGATCCGACGCAGTTGCTGACCGGGGACGTCACCGTGGAGATCGCGGTCCCGGTCAGCCGGTACCTCGGCGGTGATCCGGAGGTCCGGGCGGCTCGCCGGGAACGGTCGGCGGTCGTGACCGTGGACATGACCGGGTCAGCCGGTCGGACGTTCGTCGCGCGCTTCCTGCGCTGACAGAATTCCTGCGCTGACAAAGCCGAGGGCCGGTCGAGCGGGTGCTCGGCCGGCCCTCGCGGGGTGGTTCGGAGTTACTTGGTGCCGAAGACCTGCAGTTCCGTCATGTCGGTGAACTGGCAGCCGCCGTAGGCGCCGGCCGGGCAGTTCGTCGCGAAGTCGGGGACCTGCGGGCTGAGCATCCAGAACCGGACGTACTGGACGTTCGTGGCGTTGGCGCTCGGGGTGAGCTCGGTGTACTTGCCGCGGTTGGCGGCGGTGAACTCGCCCTCCTGGGCCGGGGCCCAGGTGGTGCCGTCGGCCGAGGTCTCGATCCGGTACTTGCCGGTCGAGGCCGAGCCCGGGTCGCCACAGGTGTTCGACGGGTCGACCGAGAACTTGGTCACGGTCACTTTCGACGGCAGCTTGATGTCGATGTGCTTCGGGACCATCACGTTCGTCGGGGTGCCGTTGTCGTCACCGGTGGTGCTGCCCCAGCCGGTGCCCTGGCTGGAGTCGATGGCGTAGTCCGGGCCGCAGGACGGGCTGAAGTCCGGCCCGTTGAACTTGGCCACGGTGCCGCCGCCGGAGGCCGCGGCCCAGTTGCGCCGCGGCGAGAAGTTCGCCGTGGTGCCGTTGGACTTGACCGCGAGCGGAGCACCCAGCACCTCGTACCCGGCGCCGGAGACGACGAACTTGCCGTAGGTGCCCGGCAGCACGCCGTCGATCTTGTACTTGCCGTCGGCACCGGTCACGGCGGAGTAGTCGCCCGCGTAGCCGGAGGCGTGGCCGCCGATGAAGACGAGCGCGCCGGGGACCGGGGCGCCGGTGTCCTTGTCGGTCACCTGGCCGGTGATGCTGGTGGTCTTGCCCGTTGGCGGGACGTGGAAGTCCTCGACCGGGTTCGCGTCGCCGCCGTCCAGCACACCGGCGAACCAGCCCATGCCACGGTTCGCGAAGACCTGCCAGATGATGCCCGCGTTCTTGCCGCCGGAGGCGACCAGGTCGGCCTGCACGATCGCGTTCCGCATGTCCAGCATGGTCGGGTCCGCGGCGGACAGCTCCATCGCCCGGGTGATCAGGCTGAGCGCGTACGCCCGGCCGAACCGCTCGCGCAGGTCCCACAGGGCCTGCGCCCAGACCTCACCGGAGGAGTGCACCTCCGGCGTCCCGCCGATGGTCGGGAAGTCGCCGTAGGTGTAACCGCCCTGCGAGCCGTCGATGCCGACACAGGTCGGCGCCTTGGCCTTCACCCGGCAGTCGATCGCCTGGGTCCGGAACAGCTCGCCGTGCGCGACGTACTTGCCCTCGAGCACCTCGCCCGGGGCGACGGTGTCCTTCTCCAGGCCGTGCGAGACCAGGTAGTCCATCGCGTAGAAGTCGCTCCACGCCTCACCCATCGAGCCGGCCTGGATGCTGTTCAGCGTCGAGTTGCCGGTGGCGTCGACGACCAGGCGGTTCGACAGGCCGTGGGTGTACTCGTGGTAGAGCACGCTGGCGTCGTTGCCCGAGCTGCTCGGCACGAACGGGTCCTGCTCGTCCGACGCACCGGGCTGGTGGAACAGGTACATCTGCATGGTCGGCGGGGTGCCGTCCGGCGGGGTGGACATGTTCGCGTTGTCGACATGGTTCGCGTCCGGCAGACCGTTCGCGGTGTTCGCGCCGTCGAGCGCGTTCAGCAGCACCGGGTCGCCGCCGTCGGCGTCGAACGAGCCGGCCGCCTTGGTGAAGCTGATCGGCGGCTTGGCCAGCCAGTCGTGGAAGTTGCTGGCCAGGTAGAACGCGTTGGTGACGTCCTGGTTCAGGTTGGTGCGCCAGGAGTTCGGCTTGGCCGGGTCCCAGGTGCAGATGAACTCCGCCGAGCAGAACGACGACGCGTCCGGGAAGCTGGTGAGCTTGTACTCCGCGCCGGTCTTGGTGCCCGGGACCTTGACGGTCTCGTCGGCGTTCGGCTGGTTGTCGTCGTTGATGTCGGCCCAGGCCGCCACCGAGGTGCCCTCGAGCAGCGTCTTGGCGTTCTTCGGCAGCCACTTGTTGTAGATCAGGTTCTCGACCCGCTGGGTGCCGCCCTTGGCCGCGCCCGGGTAGTTGTCCTGGACCAGCGCGTCACCGTTGCCCTCGGCCACCAGGTCCCGGCGGTACAGCAGGCCGCCGGTCTGGGCGTCGATCACGTGGCTGTAGATCAGCGAGCCGCCGGCGTTGACGTAGGTCGTCCAGGCCTTGCGCAGGCCGTTCGCGGTGTGGAACCAGACCGGCTTGGCGGTGTCGCCGTTCGCCCACTTGGTGGTCGCGCCGGACTTGCTCGCCTTGGCCGCCTTCGCCTTGCCGCCGATGTCCTCGGCCGCGGCCGAGCGGGCGCCGTCGGCGCTGACCGACGGGGCGGCCGAGCGGGACCTCGCCTGCGCGGTGAGCCCGGCGATCGGGGCGCCCTGCAGCGAGATCAGCTTGCCGTCCTTGGTGACGTTCGCCTTCAGGCCGTTGCCGAAAACCTCGATCCCGTCGACCTCCTGGACCCAGGAGATGTGGTGCGTGCCCAGGTCGTCGACGTAGTCGCGGCGCAGCTTGAGCGTGCCGAGGTCGGCCGCGGAGAGCTTGAAGACCTCCGGGTGGGCCTTCACGTAGTCGAGCGCGATCTGGCTGGCCTTCTTGCTGCTCGCGGCGGTGAGGAAGCCGTTCAGCTTGGTCACCTGGGCGGGGGTGCCGGTGTTCGCGTCGACGTCCACGATGCCCTGGGTGCCGAGCGAGTCACGGAACTTCGCCGAGCTCGCGGTCTCCTTGCCGACCACCTTGGCGGCGCGGGCGTAGGTCGCGCGGGCGTCCGGCGTCCGGGCGTCGTAGTTGCCCTTGCGCTCCTTCTTGGCGATCGACTTCGCGCCGGTCTCGCCGGGGGCCTGGTCCGGGGTCGCGGTGGTGGCGGCCGAGGCGCCGCCGCCGGCGGCTACCGCCAGCAGGGCGGTGGCAGACACGGCGGAGACTGCGAGCAATCCCCGTCCTTTGCCTGAAACTTTCACAGCAACGCTCCATGGAGTTGTGTCGCGCGGGTCGCCCTCCACGACCCGTCCGGGCCCGACCCTAAGCCTGTGGGTGGGCCCGGGGAAGGGAAATCGGCGGAATCAGGGTGAGACGAGGGACTTCCTTCGTGCGCGCAACACCACGAAGAGCGACGAGAAGATGGTCGCTCCGAGCAACGAAGCGGACGCGAGGAGTGTCGCCTGTCCAGGGTGCACGATCGACTCGCCGCGCTCGGCCTGCCAGGTCACCAGCCAGACCAGCCCTCCGTACGCCGCGGCGCCGATCGCGACCAGGGCCGTCCGCGGGGCCTCCGGCCGGAGCGCGGGGTACCGGCGGGCCAGCAGAAGGAGGCCCAAGGCAAGCAACGGGATCGCCTGCAGCGCGTGCACGCCGAGGAAGTGGCCGATCCGCAGGTCGCCGGCCTCGGTGCTCCACCCGGTGACCGGCAGGCCCGGTCCGCCGTCCTCGACGCCGACCGAGTGGGCGCCGAAGAAGTCCTCCCGGCCGGTCTCGTCCATCGCCCGCTGCTGGGCCGGCGTCGCCCGGAACATCAGGTTGCCGAGCAGCATGCCGGCCAGCGTGGTACTGAGGGCGAGTCGGATGCTCCATCGCAACGCACGGTCACCGGGCCGGTCGAACAGCAGTTGGATCGCGACCACCAGGACGGCGGCCCAGATCGCGTACACCGTGCCGGCCATGATGTCGTGGATCAGCTGGTCCGTCGGCGTCGACATGTTGAAGTGCAGTTGCCGGCCGCGGACCACGACCTGGCCGACGATCAGCACCATCTCGGCCGCGACCCCGACGGCGACCACGGTGCCCATCCACCAGCCCAGCCGGCGGCGCTTGGTCTGCAGGGACAACATCCACGCCAGCGTCGCGCAGTACACGGCGAAGCTGATCATGAACTTCAGCGGCTTCATCCAGAGCGGATGGCCGAGCAGGTCGCGGTCGTCGAACAGGGCGCCGCCGATGCCGACGAGGGTCAGAACGGCGAGCGCGGCGGCGACGACGAGCAGTGGGCGATGGAGGCGGTGCGGCCCGATCGGCAGGACCGAGCGGGCGGTGGACGGCGAGACGGTCGTGGTCATGGCTCGATCCTCGGGACCGCGGGCGGTGTCCACAGGAGCGTTGAGCCCCGCACGCGAGGTGGAGCTGGACCTACCCTGAGAACACCCTGATTTCGATTTCCCGCCGAGCTCCCGGAGGTCCCTGGTGCTGCGTCAACCGTTGATCCACCCGCCGTTGCTGAACGCGCTGGCCCGGGCCGGGCACGGCTCCGTCGTCCTGCTGGCCGACGGCAACTATCCGTACGCGACCGCGGTGGCGCCGGCGGCCGAGACGGTCTGGCTGAACCTGCGGCCCGGCCAGATCCCGGTCGACGACGTCCTCGAGACCCTGCTCGGCGTGGTCCCGATCGAGGCGGCCCGGGTGATGGCGACCGACGACGGTACTGAACCGGACGTGTACGGCCGCTTCCGCGAACTGCTGCCCGGCATCGCCCTCCAACCGTTGGCGCGCGCCGACTTCTACGCCACCGCCCGCGGCCCCGAGCTGGCCGTCGCGGTGGCCACCGGCGAGCAACGTCTGTACGCCAACATCCTGCTCACCTTGGGTGTTGTGGTCTGAACCATTTGATCGAACACCCTTGACAGAGGTGATGCGGCGGGCTCTATGCTGGCGAGAAATCGATTTCCCGCCGAGGCGCGGACCCGCTGGTGACGAGTCGTCGCGCCGGTCTCGAGGAGCGAGCGCGATGAGCCCTGCCACCGATCGATCTCTGCCGAATCTCAGCCGCCGTGGCTTCCTGCGCGCCGCCGGCGGTACCGCGATCGCCGCCGCCGCGGGTGGGACGCTGTCCGCCTGCGGTGGTGACGACGGTGCCGGCGGCTCGTCGTCGAAGGAGTTGTCCTTCGTCTACATGGGCACCGCCGAGCAGCAGGCGACCTGGAACAAGCTGTTCGCGAAGTTCACCGAGCAGCACCCGGAGATCAAGCTCAAGGCCGAGGGCATCCCGCTGTCCAACTGGGGCGACTTCTTCAACAAGCTGTCCACCCGGTTGGCCGGCGGCCAGGTCCCGGACGTGATCCAGGTGGCCACCGAGGGCCAGCGGCTGTTCGCGTCCAAGGGCCTGCTGGCCCCGCTCGACGACTACATCGCCAAGGACCAGGCGGTGATCGACGACTACTACACCGACATGGACCCGAACCTGGTCGAGTGGAACAAGAAGTACAGCTCCACCGACGGGAAGACGTACTACCTGCCGGGCGAGTTCAACACCATGTGCATGTGGTACTCCAAGGACCTTTTCGCCAAGGCCGGCGTTGCCGAGCCGACCGCGAAGTGGACCTGGGACGACTTCCGCAAGGCGTGCGAGCAGATCAAGGCGAAGACCGGCGCGTTCGGGTACGCCGCGGGTCCGGAGTACTTCGCGGCGATCATGCCGTGGCTGCTCACCAACGGGACGAGCAGCTTCACCGACGACTGGTCCAAGCCGACGTTCAACGATCAGAAGGTGATCGAGGCGGCCGAGTTCAACCGGGCCCTGGTCGCGGACAAGCTGTCGCCGCCGCCGGGTGGGACGTTCGACGCGACCACCGCGGCCGCGCAGGGCAAGCTGGCCATGTTCGGCGGCGGCCGCTGGCCGATCATCAGCATCCGGAACCTCAAGTTCCAGTCGAAGATGGGGATCGTGCCGTGGCCGACCAAGGTCGAGCAGGGCTCGCCGGTCGGCTGGAACGGCTACCCGATCATGAAGGCGTCCAAGCAGAAGGACGATGCCTGGACCTTCATCAAGTTCCTGATCTCCAAGGAGGGCTCGTCGTTCTTCGCCCAGCTCGGCGGCACGATCGTCCCGGCCCGCAAGTCGATCGCGAACAGCCAGTCGTTCCTGACCGACGCGCCGAAGGGCACCGAGTCGCTGTACCAGGCGCTGAGCTACGCGACCCCGATCCCGTCGCCGGACAAGGGCGCCGCGATCCAGAAGGCGATCGAGGACGGCTGGAAGCAGGTGCTGACCGGCAACGCCGCCCCGGCCGACGCGCTCGGCAAGGCCCAGACGGCACTCGAGGGGCTGGTCTGAACCGATGGCCACCGCGGTCGCGGAGCTGACCAGAACCGAGAAGCCGACCCCCAAGCAACGCCGGGACTGGTTGCCGGGCTACCTGTTCATCAGTCCCGCGGTGCTGTTGTTCCTGGTCTTCGTCGCCGCGCCGCTGGTGGCCGCGTTCGGGCTGAGCCTGTTCCACTGGGACCTGCTCAGTACGCCGGAGTTCGCCGGGCTGGACAACTTCCGCCAGCTGGTCACCGACGAGGCGACGATCCGGGCCGTGCTGAACACGTTCGTGTTCGCGATCGCCTCGGTGGTGACGCACATCGGGATCGGCATGCTGCTCGCGCTCGGGGTGCACCGGACGATGACGCGCGGCACGAAGTACTTCGTCCGGACCGCGTACTTCTTCCCGTTCCTGGTGTCGTGGGCGGCGGTCGCGCTGGTCTGGAAGTACGTGCTCGATCCGACCTTCGGGCTGGCCACCCACTATCTGTCGGAGCTCGGCCTGCCGACGACGAACTGGCTGGCCTCGCCGACCTGGGCGCTGCCGACGCTGATCGTGGTCGACTGGTGGCACACCATCGGGTACACCTTCATCATCCTGCTGGCCGGGCTGCAGACGGTGCCGGCCCAGTTGCACGAGGCGGCCCGGGTGGACGGCGCGAACGCGTGGTGGCGGTTCTGGAGTGTGACGCTGCCGGTGATGTCGCCGACGATCTTCTTCGCGACCGTGATCACCTTCATCGGCGCGTTCCAGATCTTCGACCCGATGGTGATCATGACCAACGGCGGTCCGGACGGCGCCACCCGCAGCATCGTGCAGTACACCTACGAGAAGGGCTTCCAGTCCTTCGAGGTCGGGTACGCCGCGGCGCTGTCGCTGGTGCTGTTCGTGGTGATCATGATCGTCACCGGCCTGCAGTTCCGGTTGAGCCGGAAGTGGGTGCACCAGTGAAGGGCAAGCTGCTCGACCTCGTCCTCGTGCTCGGCGGGTTGCTGATGATCGCGCCGCTGGTCTGGCTGGTCGTCACCGCGCTGTCGCAGCCGATCGACGCCTTCCAGCTGCCGCCGCAGTGGATCCCGAGTCCGCCGACGCTGGAGAACTTCCGCCAGGTCCCGGACCTGATCCCGTTCGCGCAGATGGCCTGGAACAGCCTGCAGATCGCGGTGATCACGACGGCCGGCTCGTTGCTGACCAGCGCCCTGGCCGCGTACGCGTTCTCCCGGTTGCGGTTCCCGGGGCGCGATCAGATCTTCATGGTGCTGCTCGCCGCGTTGGTGGTCCCGGTGCAGCTGACCGTCGTCCCGGTGTTCGTGCTGATGCGCTGGCTGCACCTGGTGGACACCACGGTGGCGATCTGGCTGCCGGCGTTGGTGAACGTGTTCGGCATCTTCTTCCTGCGCCAGTACATCGCGTCGATCCCGCGGGAGCTGGACGAGGCCGCGATCATGGACGGCGCCGGGCACTTCTGGATCCTGTTCCGGGTCATCCTGCCGCTCGCCCGGCCCGGCCTGACCGCGCTCGGGATCTTCGTCTTCGAGGCGTCCTGGAACAACTTCTTCTGGCCGTACATCTTCCTGTCGTCGCCGGAGAAGATGACCCTGCCGGTCGGCCTGGTGTCGCTGCAGGGCGCGATGGGCGGTGGCCCGGCGGTGGTGCTGTTCGCCGCGATCACCCTGGTGGTGCTGCCGATCCTGGTGCTGTTCCTGATCTTCCAGCGGTCGTTCATCGCGTCCATCGCGACCACCGGGTTGCGCGCATGACCGATCGCCTTCCGGCCGCACTCCGCGCGCTCTGGCACGAGCTGCCGTTGCTGGCGGTCTCCGGTGTCCTCGTCTGTACGGCGTTCGCCGCCGTCGTCGCCGTCCTTCCAGGGATGGGCCCGTTCGCGATCCTGCTGAGCGTCCTGCTCGTATCCCCGGTGTGGGCGGGCCTGGTCGCGTCCACGGACTCGGTCGTACTCCGTGACGCCGGTGGGGTCGCGTTGTTGTTCCGGAACATCAGGCGTTACTGGCGTCACGGCCTCGCGGTCGGCATCGTGCCGGGCGTCCTGGCTGCCGTTGCTCTGGTCAACTGGTCGCTCGCGGGGAGCACCGTGATGCTTGTGCCGCTGGGGATCAGCGGATGCGCGTCGGTGCTCGCCGTACTCGCGTCCTTCAGTGCCTTCAGTCTGCGGGTGACCGCGGGGCTGCGCGGCAAGGAGCTGTGGTTGACCGCGCTCACCCTGGTGGCTCGGAGCCCGTGGATCCCGCTCGGTGTCGTGTCGGTCGTCGTGGTCGCGATGCTGCTCGGCGTATCGGTTGCCGCGTCCCTGTTGTTGCTCGCGCCCGGTCCGGTGGCGTTGCTCGCCTCGGCCGGGACCTGGACTGTCTATCGGACGGAGAACCTGCATGCACTACACCGGTGAGCACCTGCGGCATTTCGCCCTGCCGCTCGGTGGACTGGGGACCGGCACCGTCGCGCTGGCGGGCAACGGCGCCCTGCGGCAGTGGCAGCTGCACAACATCGGCAACCACGAGGGTTACGTCCCGGACAGCTTCTTCGCGCTTCGGCTGTCCCGGATCGAGCCGCCCGTGGACGAGGTCCGGCTGCTGCAAGGGCCTTTGCTGGAGGCAACGAACACCCCGCTGGTCACCGACGACGTGATCCCGGCCGGGGAGCGCAGGTTGCACGAGGTGCTGCCGTCGATCGGCGCGGCCACAGTGACCGCGGTGTACCCGAACGCGAGGATCGACTTCGACACCGACCTGCCGGTGGACGTGAGCCTGGAGGCGTTCAACCCGCTGGTCCCGTTGGACGCGGCCGCGAGTTCGCAACCTGTGGCCGCGTTCACCTTCACGCTGCACAACCCGGGTGACGTCGAGCTGCACGGTTGGCTCGGCGGCGCCCTGCAGAACTCGGTCGGCTGGGACGGCGTCACTCCGATCGACGGTGTCGCGTGCGGCCTGTACGGCGGCAACACGAACCGCGCCCGCGAGCGGGACGGCTGGACCTCGCTCGTGATGGAGAACAGCACGCTCCCGGCCGACCACGCGGGCGCGGGCCAACTAGTACTTAGCGCGGATGCCGCCGGCACACAGGCGTACGCGCAGTGGGCCTCGCCCGAGCAGTTCGCCTCCTTCCTGGTCGGGCGGCCGTCGAAGCGCCCCGTCGTCGCGGACGGCCCCAGTGCTCCGGGGACCACGTGGAACGGCGGACTCGCGGCGCCGTTCAAGCTGGGCGCGGGGGAGACGGTGCGGCTGCGGTTCCTGATCGCGTGGCACTTCCCGAATCGGTATGTCGACTTCCCGCAGTTCGGTGCGCGCCGGATGGACTACGGGCACACCCGCTTCTGGCTCGGCAACGCGTACACGCAGGCACAGCCCGACGCGGTCGCCGCCGCCGAGGCGTTGACCGCACAGTGGAACGACCTGGCCGCCGCGGGTCAGGACTGGGCGGACGCGTTCACCAAGAGCACGTTGCCTGGGGAGGCCGGTGCACGGCTCGCCGCGCTGGTCGCCGACGTGCGGAGCCCCACTGTGTTCCGGACGGCCGACGGCACAGTGTTCGGGTTCGAGGGAGTGCTCGGTGCGTCCACGGCGATGTGGGGCGGCCGGTACGGCGGTTCGTGCCCGCTGAACTGCACCCACGTGTGGAACTACGAACAGACCTTGTCCCGGCTCTTCCCCGCGTTGGAGCGGAACATGCGGGACACGGAGTACGACGTGATGCAGGCGCCCGAGGGGTACATCCCGCACCGCGTGATCGCCCCGACGTACCACCGGCAGCTGTGGGACGTGGTGATCGGTGGGCCCGAGGAGCCGGCGCTCGACGGCATGCTCGGGAACGTGCTGAAGACGTACCGCGAGGTCCGCCAGGGAGCCGGGCTGGAGTGGCTGGGTGAGCGGTGGCCCAACGTCGTCCGGTTGCTCCAGCACATCCGGGACAAGTGGGACCCGGACGGTACCGGGGTGCTGCGCGGGATCCAGCCGAGTACGCACGACATCGACCTGTGCGGGGTCAACTCGTTCATGGGGACGTACTGGCTCGCCGCGTTGCGGGCTGCCGAGGAGATGGCGCTGCTGGTCGGGGACGACGCGAAGCCGTACCGGGCGTTGTTCGAGGCGGGCAGCAAGGCGTACGACGAGCTGCTGTTCACCGGTGAGTACTACCGGCAGGTGCTGTCGCCGGAGGAGAACCAGGACTTCCAGTGGGGCGACGGCTGCCTCGCGGACCAGCTGATCGGCCAGTGGTGGGCGCACCAGCTCGACCTCGGGTACATCCTCCCCGCCGACCACGTCCGCACCGCGCTGCGCAACGTAGTACGGCACAACCTGCGGACCGGGTTCGACGGGTTCGACCACCCGTACCGCGTGTTCGCCGACGGGGACGACACGGGGCTGCTGATGTGCACGTGGCCGCACGGCGGGCGTCCCGCGGTACCGACCCGGTACTGCGACGAGGTGTGGACCGGATCCGAGCACCAGGTCGCCGCGCACTGCCTGTACGAGGGCCTGGTCGACGAGGGCCAGGCGATCCTGCGTGGCCTGTGGGACCGGTACGACGGAACGCGGCGCAACCCGTTCAACCCGATCGAGTGCGGTGACCACTACATCCGCAACGCGGCCGGCTGGTCTGTCCTGGAAGCGCTGGCCGGCTTCCGCTACAACGCTCTCACCGGGACCGTCGCCTTCGCCCCGATGGAGCTGGCGCGCTCGGAGGACGGCTGGCGGCTCCCGTTCGTCGCGGGTACCGGCTGGGGTGTTGCCCACCGAACGGCCGACGAGCTGACCATCGAATGCCACTCCGGCCAGCTCGACCTGAAGACCATCCAGGTCGACGGCGCAGCGATCCCGACCGACTCGGCAGCAGTCGTCCCCGGCAGCCCTCTGGTCGTGCGTCTGACCTGAGACGAAAGAGAGCGCCGGCCGCCCGGCAACGCCACCGGACGGTCGGCACTCGTTCTTGGCCCGGGGTGGTGCCGCGTGGCGCTGCGGCACCACCACCGGGAGCTTGGGTCAGAGCATGCCCAGTTCTCGGGACTCTTCATCACTGAACAAGCGGGACCGGATCAGGAAGCGGACGCCTTCGGGGGCTTCGACGGAGAACCCGCTGCCACGACCTTTGACCACGTCGACGGTGAGGTGGGTGTGCTTCCAGTACTCGTACTGGCTCGCCGACATCCAGAAGCCGATCGGCTGCGCCAGTCCGTCGACGGTCAAGTTGCCCAGATGCACGTCCGCCGACCCCGTTCTGAACTCCCCGTCCGGGTAACACATCGGGGAACTGCCGTCGCAGCACCCGCCGGACTGGTGGAACATCAGCGGACCGTGCATCTCGGTGAGCCGGCGGAGCAGCTCCGCCGCCTCGTCCGTGAGGGACACCCTGTCGACCATCGCCGGCTCGCTCAGAAGAAGCCGAGCTTGTCGGGCGAGTAGCTGACCAGCAGGTTCTTGGTCTGCTGGTAGTGGTCGAGCATCATCTTGTGGTTCTCCCGGCCGATGCCGGAGTTCTTGTACCCGCCGAACGCCGCGTGCGCGGGGTAGGCGTGGTAGCAGTTCGTCCAGACCCGGCCGGCCTGGATCTCCCGGCCGGCCCGGTAGGCGGTGTTGATGTCACGCGACCAGACCCCGGCACCGAGCCCGTACAGGGTGTCGTTGGCGATCTTCAGCGCGTCGGCGTAGTCGTCGAACCGGGTCACCGAGACGACCGGGCCGAAGATCTCCTCCTGGAAGATCCGCATCTTGTTGTCGCCCTCGAAGATCGTCGGGGTGATGTAGTACCCGCCGCTCAGCGCGCCGCCGAGATCGGCCTTCTCGCCGCCGGTGAGCACCTTCGCGCCCTCGGCCTTGCCGATGTCGATGTACGACAGGATCTTCTCGAACTGGTCGTTGCTGGCCTGCGCGCCCATCATCGTGTCGGTGTCGAGCGGGTCGCCCTGCTTGATCGCCTGGGTCCGCGCCACCGCGTCGCCGAGGAAGCTGTCGTAGATCGACGACTGGATCAGCGCGCGGGACGGGCAGGTACACACCTCGCCCTGGTTCAGCGCGAACAGGGTGAACCCCTCCAGCGCCTTGTCGTAGAACGCGTCCCGCTCGCTCGCCACGTCGGCGAAGAAGATGTTCGGGCTCTTGCCACCGAGCTCGAGCGTCACCGGGATGATGTTCTCCGACGCGTACTGCATGATCAGCCGGCCGGTCGTGGTCTCACCGGTGAACGCGACCTTGGCTACTCTGTTGCTGGAGGCAAGCGGTTTGCCGGCCTCGACGCCGAACCCGTTGACCACGTTCAGCACGCCCGGGGGCAGCAGGTCGTGGATGAGTTCGAGCAGGACGTGGATCGACGCCGGGGTCTGCTCGGCCGGCTTGAGCACGACCGCGTTCCCGGCCGCGAGCGCGGGCGCCAGCTTCCAGGTCGCCATCAGGATCGGGAAGTTCCACGGGATGATCTGGGCGACCACGCCGAGCGGTTCGTGGAAGTGGTACGCCACGGTGTCGTCGTCGACGGCCGAGATCGAGCCCTCCTGGGCCCGCAGCGCGCCGGCGAAGTACCGGAAGTGGTCGACCGCGAGCGGCAGGTCGGCCGCCAGCGTCTCGCGGACGGCCTTGCCGTTGTCCCAGGTCTCCGCCACGGCGAGCAGTTCGAGGTTCTGCTCGATCCGGTCGGCGATCTTGTTCAGGATGTTCGCGCGTTCGGCCGCCGAGGTCCGGCCCCACGCGGGGGCGGCGCCGTGGGCCGCGTCGAGGGCGCGCTCGACGTCGTCGGACGTGCCGCGCGCGATCTCGGTGAAGTTCTCGCCGGTGACCGGGGTCGGGTTCTCGAAGTACCCGCCCTTGGCCGGCGGTACCCACTCGCCGCCGATGTAGTGGTCGTACCGGGACTTGAAGTCGGCCGGGCTGCCTGCCTGGCCGGGAGCCGCATAGATCGTCATTGGTCCTCCTGCGGTGCTGGTGCCCGACAAGCTAGAGCGCGCGACGTTGCACGGACGTTGCATAGGGTTGTGGTCTTGAACAGCCGCCGATTCCAAGCGAGGCTGAAGCGTGGACCCACCGGAGCAGGCCCGCCGGCTCAGTGAGCTGTACGACGAGGTGCTCGGCGGTGGCCGGGTGCCCGGCGTGCCACGCCCACTCGTCGCGGAGTCCTGGCAACGGTCCCTCGCGGCGCTGGTCGATCCCGAGCTGGACGCGCCGCCGGTGGTGGTGTCCGGCGATCGGCTGGAGGAGCTGCGGTCCGGCCACCCGCTGTACGCCGTGTTGCCGATCCTGCGGCAGACGCTGACCACGATCGCCGACGAGGCGTCGCACATCATGATCGTCACCGACGCGCAGGGGCTGATCCTCTGGCGCGAGGGTGCCGCCGAGGTCCGCCGGCAGGCCGACCGGATCGCCCTGTCCGAGGGCGCGGTCTGGGCCGAGGACGCGATCGGGACCAACGGGATGGGGACCGCGCTGGCGGCCGACCAGCCGGTCCAGATCCACTCGGCCGAGCACCTGGTCCGCCGGATCCACGCGTGGACGTGTGCGGCCGCGCCTGTCCACGACCCGGACACCGGCAAGCTGCTCGGCGCCGTCGACGTCTCCGGCCCGCTGCGGACCGTGCATCCGGCGATGATGGCGCTGGTGACCGCGGCGGCCAAGCTCGCCGAGGGTCAGCTCCGGGTCCGGATGGCCGCGGCCGACGAGGTGCTGCGGGCCCGCAACATGCGGCACCTGATCGCGTTGGGAGACGCCCCGGGCGCCTTGCTGACGCCGACCGGCCGGGTCCTCGCGGTCCAGCCGCTGGCCTGGTTGCCGGACCGGCTGAACGTCCCGCCCGGTACCGATCGCATCGATCTCGGCGATGGCCGGGAGGGGGTCGTCGAGCAGCTCGACGAGGGCTTCCTGCTGCGCATCCCGGGCGCGGCCCGCCGCCGACGCGCCTCGCTCCGGCTCAAGCTTCTGGGCTCGGGGCAACCGATCGCCGTGGTCGGTGGTCGTGAGATCGCGTTGACGCTGCGCCGGGCCGAGGTCCTCGCGCTGTTGCTGCTGCACCCGGCCGGACTCACCGCCGAGCAGCTGATGCTGCAGCTGTACGGCGACGAGGGCAATCCGACGACGGTCCGCGCGGAGATGCACCGGCTGCGCAACCTGCTCGGCGACGGCGTCCTGGACACCAAGCCGTACCGGATCGTGGCCGACGTCAGCGGTGACGTGACCGACGTCCAGCGCGCCGTCCGTACCGGCGATCTGGCCCGCGCCCTCGACCAGTACAGCGGACCGCTGCTCGGCCGCTCCGACGCCCCGGCCCTGCGCGCCGAACGGGACGAGCTCGACGTCACCCTGCGCGGGGCGGTGCTGGACTCCGGCGACTCCGACCTGCTCTGGCGGTACGCGGACACCTCGGTCGGCGCCGAGGACCTGGAGGTCTTCGAGTCCCTGGCGCACTGGCTGCCCGCCGACGACCCCCGCCGCGCCGCGGTCACGGCCCGGCTGCGGCGCCTCACTGACTGAGCAGATTGTTCACATGCTGGACGGTGAAATTTAAGTCCACTTGATTGGTCTAATTTCGACGGTGTGACCGTCGTGGGTGCATCCGGCTCGCCGTCACGCCTTCGCGGGCGGGGCGGCGACCGAGCCGCGCTCGATCAGGATGGGCGTCACGGTGGTCCGCCGGACCCGGCGGTTGGTGTCGACGGCCGAGGTGACGCGGGCGACCACATCGGCGACCAGGTCGTCGAGCGGCCAGTGCAGCGTGGTCAGCGGCGGCGTGAGCAGCTGGGACATCGGCTGGTCGTCGTAGCCGAGCAGGGACAGGTCCTGCGGCAGCCGGATGCCGAGCTCGGCGCACGCGGCGTACACCCCGAAGGCCATCGAGTCGGCGAGCGCGAGCACGCCGGTCGGCCGCGGGTTGCCGGTCAGCAGGGTGCGGGCCACCTCGGCCGCGCCGGTCAGGTCGTGCGTGCACGGCGCGATCAGGATCTTCAGGCCGAGCTCGAACGCGACCCGCTGGGCGATCTCCTCCGAGGGGCGCTCGCTGCCGAAGCGGCGTTGTGGGCTGAGCACGGCGACGGTCCGGTGACCCGCGTCGGCCAGCCGGCGCAGCGCCGTACTGATGCCGGTCTCGTTGTCGAACAGGACCTCCGACTTCGCCTTCGCGGCGGGCAGCTCGTCGCCGATCGCGATCACCGGGGCCTGCCGCGCGATGGCGGCCCAGCCCGGCGCGGCCGGGTCGATCGGGATCACCACGATCGCGTCGGCGCGATGGTCGACGAGGTGCTGGGCCAGTTCCAGCTGGCGGTCGCCGTCGCCGGCCGAGTCGATGATCCAGGCGTTCCGGTCCGGGGCGAGCAGCTCCCGGCCGAGCGCGGCCGCGAGTCGCTGCTGCCAGAGGTCCTCGAGCGAGGCGCAGAGCACGCCGACGGAACCACTCCGGCCGGACGCGAGCGCGCGGGCGACCGGATCCGCCTGGTACCCGAGCCGGTCCGCGGCCTCCTGGACCCGCTGCCGGGTCTCCGGGGTCCCGTGCAGACCGCGGAGCGCGTAGGACACCGCCGCCATCGAGAGGCCGGTCTCCGCCGCGATGTCCTTGAGGGTGGGCCTGCGTCCGGACATGGGGACGAGCCTAGACCGCGGCCCGGACACTCGGTTGACAAACACGGCTTTGAAGCGCTTCACTCTAAGGGTCTTGAAGCGCTTCAAAAGGTCGGCTCGGTGAAGGGAGGGCGCGGATGATCGACGTCCACCAGCACCTCTGGCCGGCCGAGTTCGTCGACCGGCTGCGGGCCCGGCCCGAGCCGCCGTACCTGGACGGCTGGACGTTGCACACCGCCGGCGAGGCGCCGTACGAGGTGGACCCGGCCGCGCACGCCGTGGACAAGCGGGTCGCCCTCGAACAGGACGCGGGGACGTCATTGGCGGCGGTGTCGCTGTCGAGTCCGTTGGGGGTCGAGCAAGTCGGCGATCAGGCGCTGCTCGACGCTTGGCACGACGGTGCGCTGACGTTGCCGGAGCCGTTCCGGGCCTGGGCGTCGGTAGATCTGCTCGACCCGGACGTGGCGGGCCTGGAGGCCTTGTTTTCCAAGGGATTCCTGGGTTTGCAGTTGCCGGCGCAGGTGCTCGGTACGCCGTCCGCGTGGGCTGGTGCCGGTGAGCTGCTGACCGCTGCGGAGCGCGCGAACAAGCCGATCCTGGTGCACCCGGGCCCCGCCGTACCGCCTGCTGGTGAGGTGCCAGGTTGGTGGGCGCCGGTGGTCGACTACACGAACCAGCTGCAGGCGGCTTGGTGGGCGTGGCACGCCTACGGCGGACGCAGGGAGTACCCGAACTTGCGGGTGTGCTTCGTGGCTGCGGCCGGTCTGGCTCCCGTCCAGCACGAACGGCTCGCTGCCCGTGGAGGGCGCCTCGGCACGATCGACCCGAACCTCTACGTCGACACGTCGAGCTACGGACCACAAGGTGTCGACGCGGTCGCCCGGGTGCTCGGCATCGACCAGGTGGTCCACGGCACCGACCGCCCGTACGCGGGGATCACCGAGCTTCGGCAAGGAGCGGCGGCCACCGCGGTCATCCGGCAGGACAACCCGCACCGCCTGCTCTTCGGGAGCGCGGCACCGCCCGGCGCGAGTTGGCCGGCGCCGACCGGTACGTCCCCGCCCTGAGTTTCGTACCGGCAGCCGTCGGTACGCCGGCCCGATCGCAGGAAGCGTGATCGGGCGACCATCCAGAGCCGGGCCACCAGCCCGGCGAGATCCCGAGAGGGGAGTGCAGTGACTGCTCAGCCCGTGACCGACCTACCCGTCGTACCAGCGCGCCAAGCCGGCCGGCTCGTGGAGCTCAACGACTGTTTGTCGCTGGAAAGCCTCCCGGGCCGCGACCTGGACAAGACCGAGCTCGCCGAACTGGCCGCCTCGATCGCCGCCCAGCCGCACCTGTGGGAGGACCAGGTCGCGTACAGCGACGAGGAGCGCGTCTTCGCCTCCCTGCACCGCGACGCCAACGTGGACGTCTGGCTGATCTGCTGGACCCCGGTCAACGACACCGGCTGGCACGACCACGACGTCAGCTCCGGAGCGGTAGCGGTAGCGCGCGGCAAACTGGTCGAGCACAACCTCTCCATCGGCAACGCCTCCGGCTCCGTCGAAACCGAAGTAGAAGCAGGCGACGTCTACGGCTTCGGCCCCGACCACATCCACCGCCTGACCGGTCTCGACAAGGGCTCGGTCACCGTCCACGCCTACAGCCCACCCCTGTGGCGCATGGGCCAGTACTCGGTCCGCGACGGAGTCCTCCGCCGCATCTCGGTCTCCTACGCCGACGAACTCCGCCCCCTGGACTGAGGGTCGTCCGGACCGCCACCACTCACGAACCCCCTCTCCAGCCCATCACCCCGGCTGACCACGGCGCGCTGCTGTCGATCAGCAGTACTTGATGAGTGCTGCACGTCCGCACTCCGTGTGTCGGGCAACGGAGGGTAGGTGCCCTGGGATGCCCCGGGTTGCCCTGGGATCTGGCCTCTGGGGATCGGGGTTCGGTTCGCAGGGTTGGGGGATGACGGTTGATGCTGAGATCGAGGTTCACTACACCACGCGGCATGACGAGGCTGTTCGGCTCAGTGGGACTTTGAAGGGGCGGCTCGAGCGGGTTCGGGTCGGGGAGCTTCTGGGGCGGTATCTTCCGCCTCCGCCGGCCCGGGTTGCGGATGTCGGGGGTGGGCCTGGGGTACATGCCAGTTGGTTGCAGGCGGCCGGGTACGACGTGGAGCTGCTCGACCCGGTACGGCGGCATGTCGACCAGGCCACGGCCGCCGGGATCGCTTCCGTACAAGGGGATGCCCGGCGGTTGCCGTGGGACAACGAGGACTTCGACGCGGTCCTGCTCGCCGGGCCGATGTACCACCTGCCCGAGGCCGCGGATCGGCGGTTGGCGCTGCGGGAGGCGATTCGGGTCCTGCGGCCTGGTGGGTTCGTGGCGGTGATCGCGATCAACCGGGCGGCGAACCTGATCGGGTCCGCACTGGCCAATCGGTTGCTCGAGCGGCAGCAGGTCGTGACCGAGATCCTGGAGACCGGGTTCAGCCCGGACAACGAGCGGATGGCGCACACGACGTACCACACGGTGACCCAGCTGCGGTCCGAGTTGGTGAACTCGGGTCTGCGAGGCGTCACCGTGCACGGGCTGACGGGGCCGGGTGGTTGGCTGACGGTGGCGATCGACGCGCACTTCCGCGATCAGGGGCTGCCCGACAGCCTCAACCAGCCGGACCCGTTGGAGACTGCGCTCGCGTGTTCGCGGCTCGCGGACCGCTGCCCCGAGCTGGTCCCCGCGAGCTCGTTGCTGTTCGCAGTTGGTCAGCGTGCTTGAGACGTGGAGCCGGAGCCGGAAGGCCCGTCGGTTGTACGAGCGCGCCGTCCGGTACGCCGCCAACGGGTGGCCGGTCGCCGCGTTGGCGGTACCGTGGCACGGCGTTTGCCCGTGTGACCTCGGGGACTGCGTGGAGCCGCATCCCGTCGGGGAGCCGATCCGGAACGGGTTCGTCGCCGCCGGGGTCTGGAAGGCGTACCCGTGGGACATCGCGCTGGTGACCGCGGACTTCGACGTCGTCGACCTGCCGCCGGAGTACGGCGCGTTGCTCAACCACCAACTGAAGGCGGCCTGCCCGACCGCGATGGCACCGGCTCGGCGGCGGTGGTGGTTCTTCGTCGAGCCGGGGTCGATCGAGGCGGAGCGGATCGCCGCGGCCGGTGGCGTGCTGCATACCGGGGTCGAGGACTGGGTGGCGGCGCCGGGGACGTTGGTCGAGGGCAGCGGCCGGATCCGCTGGCTGGTGCATCCGCATCTGACCGACTGGCGTCCGTACCGCCGGCGCGATCCGTTCGACCTGGTGCTGTTCTGACGCCGCCCTGCCCAGGATCTGGGGAGCCCCAGGTCCTGGGCAGCGGTGCGGTCCTACGGGTGGCGAAGTACGCCGAGCAGGCCGTGGTTCTCGTCGTCGATCCCGGCGGAGAAGAAGATCGAGTCCGTACCGCCGGTGGTCGCGGTGCCCTGGAGCAGGGCCCACAGACCGGGGATGACCAGGGTGTGACCGTGGCCGTTCGTCAGCTGACCGAAGATCCGGTGGTCGAAGCGGTGGTGCGGCTTCGGCAGTACCACGTTGATCCGGCCGTCACCGAAGTTGCCGACCAGCAGGGCGCCGGCCAGTTTGCCCCAGGACGACGGCGCGATCGCGAGTCCCCACGGCGCGTTCAGCGAACCGCGGGCGACGACACGGTCGACGAGCCGGCCGGTCGGGGTGTACTCGTCGACGAAGCCGAGACCGCGGCCGGCCTGCTGCTCGCCGGTGGCCGGGTCGACCTTGGCGTACGCGACGAAGATCCGGCCCTGCAGCGTCTGCACGTTGAAGGGTGCGTACCCCTTCGGCAGGTGCCGGTCCTGGAACGCCCACCGCGGCTGCTTCACCAGGTGGAACTTGTGGTTGAACACGTCGATCCGGCGCTGCGCGAAGTTCGCCGCGTACAGCCGGGTGACGTGCCGGTCGGTCGCGATCGCGAGACCGGTGTACACCGCGCCCCGGACCGAGGCCTTGATCTGGGCGGCGCCGATCAGCGGACTGACCGGCGGACCCCAGGCGGCGATCTTGCCGTTCTGGGTCGCGAAGATGAACCGGGCCGGCGCGCTGACCTGGCCCTTGGTGAGGACGAAGCCGGTGGTCGGGTTGTTGACCTGCCCGGTCGGCAGCGGCGGGACGTCGACGCGGACGGTCGGCACCTTGGTGGCGGTGGTCGCGCCGGGGGGCGAGGTGTAGAGCGTCGAGGACGCGGTGCCGTTGTTGGAAACCCACAACGGCGTCGTCGCACCGAGCGACAGACCCCACGGATTGACCAGATCGGGATCGGTCAACGCGGCCTTGCCCGGGAGATCGGAGACCAGGTTCACCTGCTGTACTGCGAGGTCGGTGCGGGGCGGATGCGACCGATGGGCAACGGCGGTGCCGGGCGCCATCAACGCGAGGCCACCGAGCAAAGCGGTGGCCAGGGCGACCGGACGGCCCTTCAGGCGTAGCGACATGGCACTTTCCTTCGAGTAGGGACTGGAACACCTTCCACACGAGGGAATCCGGTGGCCGGTTCACCCCTTCGCGAGATAAACAGTCCCGAGTCGACGACGAGGTGGGGAGACCAGATGACAGAGCTCGCGATCACGCCGCTGAACCCGGCGGTGTTGCCGGCCGCGACCGGGAACTACACGCACGGGGTCCAGGTGGACGGCGGGCGGCGCATGGTGTTCGTCAGCGGTCAGGTTCCGTGGGGTGACGACCAGGGCCGGATCCCGGAGGAGTTCGAGGAGCAGTGCCGGATGGTCTGGCGCAACCTGCTCGCGGTGCTCGGTGAGGCCGGGATGGATGCGCGGAACCTGGTGAAGGTGACCATGTACCTGTCCGACCGGCAGTACCGGGCCGCGAACTCGAAGATCCGCGAGGAGGTGCTCGGCGAGCACACGCCCGCGCTGACGATCATCATCTGCGACATCTACGCCGAGGAATGGCTGCTCGAGATCGAGGCGGTCGCGATCGCCTGACCGGGCCACTCGCCGGGAACTGGATCTGGTCCGGATCCTGCCCGCGGGGCACGCGGGGCACTAGGTTCGGGCGTATGCGAATCCGGATCATCGACGCGTTCACCGACCGTCCGTTCGCGGGCAACCAGGCCGGGGTCTGCCTGCTGCCGCTCGGGCCGTGGCCGGACACGGACTGGATGCAGCGGGTCGCGGCCGAGCTGAACCTGGCCGAGACCGCGTTCGCCCGGCCGGTCGGGCCGGCGGAGGCGGACTGGGAGCTGCGCTGGTTCACGCCCGCGGTCGAGGTCCGGATGTGCGGGCACGCGACGCTGGCGACCACGCAGGCGCTGGTGGACGACAAGCTGATCGAGCGCGAGGTGCGGTTCGGGACGTTGAGCGGGGTGCTCGCGGCGTCGGTGGGCGAGGACGGCGAGGTGACGCTGGACTTCCCGGTCTCGCCGCCGGTCCCGCTGACGACGCCGGCCGGTCTCGCCGAGGCGCTCGGCGTCGAGCCGGTCGGCGTGTACGGCACCGGCGCGCTCGGCGACCTGCTGGTCGAGCTCGCGGACGAGGCCCAGGTCCGCGCCCTCACCCCCGACCTCGGTCTCCTCGAACGCCTCAACCGCACCGACGCCGTCCGCGGCACCATCATCACTGCCGCGGCCGCGAAACCGGCCGCGGCATCGGCGCCGACGGCGGCCACACCCGAGCCGACCGCGGAGTACGACTTCGTGTCGCGGTTCTTCGCGCCGGCGTCGGGGATCCCGGAGGACCCGGTGACCGGGAGTGCGCACACCGCGCTCGCGCCGTTCTGGGCCGCTCGGCTCGGCGGAGACCACCTGACCGGGTACCAGGCGTCCCCGCGCGGCGGCGTCGTCCGCGTCGTCCTGGCCGGTGACCGCGTCCACCTGATCGGCCGCGCGGTCACCGTCCTGGACGGAGAACTGCTGGGGTGACTACGCCCAGGTCTCGGCGTGGGTGACGGTTCCGTTGGGTGCGCTGATCTCGGTGATCACGTCGTCGGCGTCCGCCTCGAGCGGCTCGAACGGGTACTCCGGGACGACGTACGCGCGCGCTCCGGCGACCAGGTCGACGCCGGGCAACTCGAACCACGCCTCACCGGTCTCCCGGCTGATCTCGTAGATCGCCTGCTCGGCGGTGTCGACCGGGTCGGGGTCGGACGGGTCGTCCACCTCGACCGGGTGCCGCTGCTGCGCCGCGCGGCCGGCCTCGAGCAGCGCGTCCAGGTCGACCACCTTCAGGTCGAACCGGGACACCACGCTGATCAGGTGGTCCTGGTCGGCCTCGTCCTCTTCCTCGACCTCCTCGACCTCGTCGTCGAGCAGCAGCGGGGCGGTCCCGGTGTGCTCGAAGACCGCGTCGTTCCAGCCGTCGACCACTTCCTCCAGCGCCGCGTTCTGCTCGAAAAGGGCGGTCTGCTCCTCGCTGCCGGTCATCGCCAGCAGGGCCTCGGTGTGGGCCAGCAGGCGCTCGGCGAGCAGCCGGCTCGCCTCGGCCAGCGCCTTGCGCGTCTCCTCGGTGAAGAACTGCTCGGAACCCTGGGCGGGGAACTGCCGATTGTCCACTTCAGTCACTGCGGTCTTCCCTAACTCTGTGAGGATCGCTGATTGCCAGGCGTAAGTATCAGGGCTGCGGCCGTCAGCGCGAAGTCGGGTCCGGAAAGGGGACTGTGAGATCCCCGTGAGAGCTGCGCCGGCACTCGTGAGAGTGCTGCGAGAAGACTCCTGACAGCGCAGCGGCCGAGGTCCAGTAGAGACATGAGTACTTCGTCCGAGGGGTGGGTCCGGCCATGACGGATCTGGTCTTCCTCGTCGTCTGTGTTGCCGTCTTCGCGACCGTGTGGCTGGTGCTGCGAGGGGTGGAGAAGCTGTGAGTGCCGAGAACATCGCCGGTCTGGTGATCGCCGCCGCCCTGGTCGTCTACCTCGTCGCCGCCCTGGTCTTCCCCGAGAGGTTCTGATGTCCGACACCTCCGCCGGCCTGCTCCAGGCCGGCCTTCTCGTCGCGCTCCTCGCGATCGTCTACCGCCCGCTCGGCGGGTACATGGCGCGCGTCTACACCTCCGAGCGGGACGGCCGGGTGGAACGCGGGATCTACAAGCTCCTCGGCGTCGACGCGAAGGCCGACCAGACCTGGGCCGTGTACGCCCGGTCGGTGCTCGCCTTCTCGGCCGTCGGGCTGATCCTGCTCTACCTGCTCCAGCGCCTGCAGTCGCAGCTGCCGCTGTCCCGCGGTCTCCCGGGCGTCGAGCCGTCGCTCGCGTTCGACACTGCCGCGTCGTTCGTCGCCAACACCAACTGGCAGTCGTACTCGCCCGAGGCGACGATGGGCCACCTGGTCCAGTTCCTCGGACTCGCGGTGCAGAACTTCGTCTCGGCGGCTGTCGGGATCGCGGTCCTGGTCGCGCTGGTCCGCGGCCTGTCCCGGTCGGCGACGGACCGGCTCGGCAACTTCTGGGTCGACCTGACCCGGACGGTCTGGCGGATCCTGCTGCCGATGGCGATCGTGGGCGGCCTGATCCTGGTCGCGACCGGCGTCATCCAGAACTTCGCCGGCGGCCACGAGGTCACCTCGGTCGTGGGGCAGACCCAGACCATTCCTGGCGGGCCGACGGCCAGCCAGGAGGTGATCAAGGAGCTCGGGACCAACGGTGGCGGCTTCTTCAACGCCAACTCGGCGCACCCGTTCGAGAACCCGAACCCGCTGTCCAACCTGTTCGAGATCTTCCTGCTGCTGGTCATTCCGGTCTGCCTGACCCGGACGTTCGGCGTGCTCGTCAAGGACAAGCGGCAGGGGTACGCCGTGCTCGCGGTGATGAGCACGCTGTGGATCGGGTTCACCATCGCCGCGACCGCGTTCGAGTCGGCCGGCGGCGGTACGGCGACGCAGGCCGCCGGGGCCGCGATGGAGGGAAAGGAGACCCGGTTCGGGATCTGGGCGTCCGCGTTGTTCGCGTCGTCGACGACCGGGACTTCCACGGGCGCGGTGAACTCCGCGCACGACTCGTTCACTCCGCTCGGCGGTGGGGCCGCGTTGTTCCACATGATGCTCGGCGAGGTCAGTCCGGGCGGTACCGGCTCCGGGTTGTACGGCATGCTCGTGCTCGCCGTCCTGGCCGTGTTCGTGGCCGGGCTGATGGTCGGCCGGACCCCGGAGTACCTGGGCAAGAAGATCACCGCCCGGGAGATGAAGCTGGTCTCGCTGTACATCCTGACCACGCCCTCGCTGGTCCTGATCGGGACCGCGGTCGCGATGGGGCTGGCGAGTGCGCGGGCCTCGATCTTCAACGTGGACAGCCCGCACGGGTTCTCCGAGGTGCTCTACGCGTTCACCTCGGCGGCGAACAACAACGGCAGCGCGTTCGGCGGACTGAGCGCGAACACGACCTTCTACAACACCGCGCTCGGTGTGGTGATGCTGCTCGGCCGGTTCGTCCCGATCGTGCTGGTCCTCGCCCTCGGCGGGTCGTTCGCCCGTCAGCGGCCGGTCCCGGTGACCCCCGGAACGCTGCCCACCCACAAGGCCTTGTTCGTCACGATGCTCGTCGGCGTCGTGCTGATCGTCACCGGCCTCACCTACTTCCCCGCACTCACTCTCGGACCCCTCGCGGAGGGACTGTGACCACCCTGATGAAGCCGCCGGCCGTCGAGGCCGCGGCAACGCCCCCGAAGAAGCTCGCCTCGGGGCTGTTCGATCCCAAGCTGCTGCTCACCTCGTTGCCGGACGCTCTGCGCAAGCTGGACCCGCGGGTGATGGTGCGCAACCCGGTGATGTTCGTGGTCGAGATCGGCGCGGTCGCGTCGACGGTGCTCGCCGTCGCCGAACCCAGCGGCTTCGTCTGGTGGATCGTCGGCTGGCTCTGGCTGACCGTCGTGTTCGCCAACCTGGCCGAGGCCGTCGCCGAGGGTCGTGGCAAAGCCCAGGCCGAGACGCTGCGCCGGGCCAAGACCGAGACCACCGCGCGCCGGCTGACCGGGTCCGGGACCGAGGAGGAGATCCCGGCCACCGCGTTGCAACTGGGCGACCGGGTCGTGGTCGAGGCGGGCCAGATCATCCCGGGCGACGGTGACGTGGTCGAGGGGGTCGCGAGTGTCGACGAGTCGGCGATCACCGGTGAGTCGGCGCCGGTCATCCGCGAGTCCGGCGGCGACCGGAGCGCGGTCACGGGTGGGACCAAGGTGCTGTCGGACCGGATCGTCGTCCGGATCACCACCCGGCCCGGTGAGAGCTTCATCGACCGGATGATCGCGCTCGTCGAGGGCGCCGCCCGGCAGAAGACGCCGAACGAGATCGCGCTGAACATCCTGCTCGCCAGTCTGACGATCGTGCTGCTGCTGGCGACCGTGACGCTGCCCCCGTTCGCGCGGTACGCCGGGATCGACCTCAACCTCGTCGTCCTGGTGGCCCTGCTGGTCTGCCTGATCCCGACCACGATCGGGGCCCTGCTGTCCGCGATCGGGATCGCCGGGATGGACCGGCTGGTCCAGCGCAACGTGCTGGCGATGTCGGGCCGCGCGGTCGAGGCCGCCGGTGACGTGAACACGCTGCTGCTCGACAAGACCGGCACCATCACCTTGGGCAACCGGCAGGCGGCCGAGTTCATCCCGCTCGGTGGAGTCGGCGAGGCCGAATTGGCGGATGCGGCGCAGCTGTCCAGCCTGGCCGACGAGACACCGGAGGGCCGGTCGATCGTGGTGCTGGCCAAGGAACGGTACGGACTGCGCGAGCGGACCACGGGCGAGTTGCCGCACGCGCACTTCGTCGAGTTCACCGCGCAGACCCGGATGAGCGGCGTCGACGTGGACGGCCGGCAGATCCGCAAGGGCGCCGCGGGTGCGGTGACCCAGTGGATCCACGACCAGGGCGGCACCGTGGTCGCCCAGCTCGGCGAGATCGTGGACGGGATCTCGGCCTCCGGTGGTACGCCGCTGGTGGTGGCGGTCAGCAAGGAGGAGGTGGCCCGGCCGCTCGGCGTGATCCACCTGAAGGACGTGGTGAAGCCGGGGATGCGGGCGCGGTTCGACCAGATGCGCGCGATGGGCATCCGGACCGTGATGATCACCGGCGACAACCGGCTGACCGCGCAGGCGATCGCCGAGGAGGCCGGGGTGGACGACTTCCTGGCCGAGGCGACACCCGAGGACAAGATGGCGCTGATCCGGAAGGAGCAGGAGGGCGGCCGGCTGGTCGCGATGACCGGCGACGGGACCAACGACGCGCCGGCGCTGGCCCAGGCCGACGTCGGGGTGGCGATGAACTCGGGCACGTCGGCGGCGAAGGAGGCCGGCAACATGGTCGACCTCGACTCCAACCCGACCAAGCTGATCGAGATCGTCGAGATCGGCAAGCAGCTGCTGATCACCCGCGGATCGCTGACCACGTTCTCGATCGCGAACGACGTGGCGAAGTACTTCGCGATCCTGCCGGCCCTGTTCACCGCGGCGTACCCGAGCCTGGACAAGCTCAACGTGATGGGCCTGCACTCGGCCGAGTCGGCGATCCTGTCCGCGGTGATCTTCAACGCGCTGGTCATCGTCGCCCTGGTCCCGCTGGCCCTGCGCGGCGTCCGGTACAAGCCGTCCTCGGCGTCCGCGATGCTGCGCCGCAACCTGCTCGTGTACGGCGTGGGCGGTCTCGTCGCCCCGTTCGTCGGCATCAAACTCATCGATCTACTGATCTCGGTCATCCCCGGGATCAGGTGAAGGAAGTACCGGAGATGACCAGAAGAGGAATGCTCGCCCAGTTGGGTGTCGGGGTCCGCGCGGTGCTCGTGCTGACCGTACTGCTCGGGGTGTTGTACCCGCTGGCGATGACCGGGGCGGCGCAGGCGCTGTTCCCCAAGAACGCGAACGGGTCGATCGTCCAGGTCGACGGCAAGGACGTCGGCTCGTCCTTGATCGGCCAGGCCTACACCCGCGACACCGGCAAGGTGGACGCCGACGGGAACGCGATCACCGAGCCGGACCCGCGGTGGTTCCAGACCCGCCCGTCGGCCGTGAACTACGACGGAGCCGGCAGCGCGGCCTCGCAGTACGGACCGAACAACGCCGAGTTGAAGGACCTCGTCGCGCAGCGCCGGGCCGAGGTGGCGAAGCTGGAGGGCGTGGACCCGTCACAGGTTCTGCCGGACGCGGTGACCGCTAGTGGCAGCGGCCTCGACCCCGACATCAGTCCCGAGTACGCCGCGCTGCAGGTCAACCGGGTCGCCCGGGAGCGCGGGATCGGCGTCGACCAGGTCAAGCAGCTGGTCGAGCAGAACACCAAGGGCCGCTCGCTCGGCTTCCTCGGCGAGCCGCGGGTCAACGTGGTCACGCTGAACCAGGCCTTGGCGGAGCTGAACTGACACTATGGGAGCTGTGACAGCCGGCGGGCAGGCGAGGGGGCACCTGCGGATCTACCTCGGTGCCGCACCCGGTGTGGGCAAGACCTACAAGATGCTGGGTGAGGCACACCGCCGGCGTGACCGCGGCACGGACGTGGTGGCCGGGTTCGTGGAGACCCACGACCGGGCCCAGACGGCCGCGATGCTCGAAGGACTCGAGGTGGTGCCGCGGCGGATCATCGACCACCGCGGCGCCAGCTTCACCGAGCTGGACGTCCCGGCCGTACTGGCCCGCCGGCCGGACGTGGTCCTCGTCGACGAGCTTGCCCACAGCAACGTTCCGGGCAGCCGGAACGCGAAGCGCTGGCAGGACGTGGACGAGCTGCTCGGCGCCGGGATCGACGTCATCTCGACGGTGAACATCCAGCACCTGGAGTCGATCAACGACGTGGTCGAGAAGATCACCGGCGTGCCGCAGCGGGAGACGGTCCCGGACCGGGTGGTCCGGGCCGCCGACCAGATCGAGCTGGTCGACATGACCCCGGAGGCGCTGCGCCGGCGGATGGCGCACGGCAACGTCTACGCGGCCGACAAGGTGGACGCTGCCCTGGGCAACTACTTCCGGGTCGGCAACCTGTCCGCGTTGCGCGAGCTCGCCCTGCTCTGGCTGGCCGACCGGGTCGACGCCGGACTGCAGGCGTACCGCGAACAGCACGGCATCGACTCCACCTGGGAGGCCCGCGAGCGGGTCGTCGTCGCGCTCACCGGCGGACCGGAGGGGGAGACCCTGATCCGCCGCGCCGCCCGGATCGCGGCCCGCTCGGCGGGTGGGGACCTGCTCGCTGTGCACGTCACCCGGTCCGACGGGCTGACCGGGGCCGACCCGTCCCGGCTGGCCCAGCAGCGGCAGCTGGTGGAGAGCCTGGGCGGGACGTACCACCAGGTGGTCGGCGACGACGTCTCGGCCTCGCTGCTCTCGTTCGCCCGGGCCGAGAACGCGACCCAGCTGGTCATCGGTGCGAGCCGCCGGCGCTGGCTGTCCACGTTGCTCACCGGGCCGGGGATCGGGTTGACCTCGATCCGGGACTCGGGGGACATCGACGTCCACATCGTCACGCACTCGGAGATGGGCCGCGGCCGGTTGCCGAGCGTCCAGGGGGCGTTGTCGCGGCGGCGCCTGGTGTACGGGTTCGTCCTGGCGATCCTGCTGCCGCCCTTGCTCGCCGTACTGCTCGGGTTCGGCGGTGACACGCTCAACCTGACCAGCAACGTGCTGGCCTTCCTGTTCGCGGTCGTGGTGGTCTCGCTCGTCGGCGGACTGTGGCCCGCCCTGCTGATGGCGGTGGCCGGGACGATCGTGCTGAACTGGTTCTTCACCCCGCCGACCAAGTCGTTCACGATCACCGAGCCGAACAACGCGCTGGCGCTGGGCATCTTCGTCCTGGTGGCCGCGCTGGTCTCGTCGGTGGTGGACCGGGCGGCCCGGCGGACCCGGCAGGCCGCCCGGTCGGCGGCGGAGTCCGAGACGCTGGCGACATTGGCGGGCAACGTCCTGCGCGGGGAGACGGCGTTGCCAGCCCTGCTCGAACGGGTCCGCGAGGCGTTCGGGATGACCTCGGCCTGCCTGATGGAGCGGGTGGACACCGACGAGCTCACCGAGACGTGGCAGCCGCTCGCCTCGGCCGGGACGCCGACCTGCCGCCGGCCGGAAGACGGTGACGCCGAAATCCCCGGCCGGGAGGACCTGGTCCTGGTCCTGCAGGGCCGACCGCTCGAAGCCGACGAACGCCGGCTGGTCGGCGCCTTCGCCGCGCACGCCGCGGCGCTCGTCGACCGGACCCGGCTCAGCGAAGCGGCCGCCGAGGCCAAGCCGCTCGCCGAGGCCGACAAGCTGCGGACCGCGCTGCTGCGGGCGGTCGGCCACGATCTCCGCTCCCCGTTGGCGTCCGCGAAGGCGTCGGTCACCAGCCTGCGCAGTTCCGACGTGGACTGGACCCCGTCGGAGCGGGAAGAACTGCTCGAAACGGCCGATGAGTCGCTGGACCGGCTGACCCGGCTGGTCGACAACCTGCTCGACCTGAGCCGCCTCCAGGCCGGGGTCCTCCCGGTCTTCCCGCGGCCGATGGCGCTCGACGAGGTACTGCCGGTGGTGCTGGCCGAACTCGGGGAGCCGGCCGACGAGATCCGGGTCGACGTCCCGCACACCCTGCCGATGGTCGAGGCCGACCCCGCCCTGCTCGAACGGGTCCTCGCGAACCTGCTGGCCAACGCGCTCCGGCACTCACCGGCCGACGCGCCGCCGTTGCTCACCGGCAGCGCGCTCGGCGACGTGGTGGAGATCCGGGTGATCGACCGTGGCCCCGGGATCCCGGCGGCCGACCGGACCAAGGTGTTCGCCCCGTTCCAGCGGCTCGGTGACACCGACAACACGACCGGGGTCGGGCTGGGGCTGGCGCTGGCCCGGGGCCTGACCGAGGCGATGGGCGGCGCCGTCCAGCCCGAGGACACGCCCGGCGGGGGCCTGACCATGGTGGTGTCGATGCCGTCAGCAACAATGAGGCCGGCGGACGCGCCGGTACCGGGCCGGCTCGAACGGGGAGAGGACCGATGACCAGAGTGCTGGTGGTCGACGACGAACCACAGATCGTCCGCGCGCTGCAGATCAACCTCCGCGCCCGCCGGTACGAGGTGCACGTGGCCGCGACCGGGGCGGCGGCGCTCAAGGTGGCCGCGCAGTATCCGCCGGACCTGGTCATCCTCGACCTCGGGCTGCCGGACTTCGACGGCGTCGAAGTGATCCGCGGGCTGCGCGGCTGGACCGAGGCGCCGATCCTGGTGCTGTCCGGGCGGATCGACAGTACGGACAAGGTGGAGGCGCTCGACGCGGGTGCCGACGACTACGTCACCAAGCCGTTCGGTATCGACGAGCTACTCGCCCGGATGCGGGCCGTCCTGCGCCGCAGCAACCTGGCCCAGGACGAGCCGGTGGTCCAGGTCGGCGACATCCAGGTGGACCTGTCCGCCAAGCGGGTCACCGCGGCCGGTGGCGAGGACATCCGGCTCACCCCGACCGAGTGGCACCTGCTGGAGGTCCTGGTCCGGCACCCGGGCAAGCTGATGGCCCAGCGCCAGCTGCTGACCGAGGTGTGGGGGCCCGGGTACGAGAACGCGGGCGGGAACCTGCGCTTCTACATGGGCCAGCTCCGCCGCAAGCTCGAGGCCGACCCGGCCCGCCCGAAGCACCTGCTCACCGAACCGGGAATGGGCTACCGCTTCGAGCCGTGATGCCGAGGGCAACGATCCGGTGCATGGGATCCGGCCGGTGAACCAGCGCGGGCCGAGTGTCCGATTCGTTCAAGACCCGGTGAGCGGATCTGCGCCAAGGTAGGTCCATGGACATCTTCGAAGCAGCGCGTGAGTTCGTCCGGCGGGAAGGCCGGCTGGTGGAGCGGCGGTTGTTCGCGACCGTCTTCGAGGGCGCTGACCCGATCGGGGTGGTGGACGCGTTGCGGGGGTACCGCAACGCCGACGGGGGCTTCGGGCACGGTCTGGAACCGGACAAGCGGGTCCCGGACAGCCAGGGGCTCGACGTGGAGACCGCGTTCAACGTCCTGATCGCGGCCGGCGCCCGGGACGACGAACTGGTCCGCGGAGCCTGCGACTGGCTCGCCTCGGTGGCGACGCCGGAGGGTGCCGTGTCGCTGGGGACCGCGGCGATCGAGGGGTACCCGCACGCCGATCACTGGGCTGCCTGGGCGTACCAGCCGGGCCTCAACCCGACGGCCGGGCTCGTCGGGCGGCTGCACACGCTCGGCGTCGAGCACCCGTGGCGGGACCGGGCCGCGCAATGGTGCCGGGCGCAACTGGCCGAGGGGTTTCCCGAGGACGCGCACGCGATGCACGAGTCGATGGAGTTCCTCGAACACGAGCCGGACGTCGACATCGACCGGGTCCGGGACTGGCTGCCCAAGCTGAGCCACTACCGCGCCGACGCGGCGGACCCGTCGTACGGTGTGACGCCGCTGCAGTTCGCGCCGACGCCGGACAGCTTCTGGCGGCAGCTCTTCGACGACGCGCAGCTTCAGGCCCACCTCGACCGGCTGCTCGCGGACCAGCAGCCCGACGGCGGCTGGGCGCTCACCTGGGAGCCCCCGGGCCAGGCCGCGACCCTCGAGTACCGCGGCGCCGTGACCGTCGCAGCCCTCACCAAGCTCAAGGCCTGGGGCCGCCTGTAAGACCGGGGTTTCTGCCCTTCACCCTGTGGAAGAATGCCCCGGGTGAGGAGGTGGCCGACAACCCGTGATGCTCGCTGAGAGCTGGTTGCAGTCGCTTGTCACCGCGGTCGCGGTGATCGCCTCCTCCCTCCCGGGGACCACCAGCGCCCCGGAAATGCCCGCCCAGGTTGCGTCGTCCGGCGACTGGGTGGCGAGCTGGGGTGCCGCGATGACCGAGGCGGGTCCCGCGGGCCCGGCCGCGAAGGGCGTCCGCAACCAGACGATCCGGCAGGTCGCGCACCTGTCCGTCGGCGGCAGCACGCTGCGGATCCGGCTGTCCAACCGGTTCGGCAAGCGCCCGCTCGTGGTCGGCCGAGCCACGGTCGCGCCGCGCAAGAGCTCGGCCGCCGGGACGCCGAACGTCGAGCTGCTCCGGCTCATCCCGGTCACCTTCCGCGGGAGTGCCGCGGTGACGATCCCGGTCGGTCGCGAGGCCGTGTCCGACCCGATCGACGTCGAGGCGCCCGACGACAGCGACCTGGTGATCAGCACGTACTTCCCGGGCTCGACCGGCCCGTTGACGCAGCACCCGGCCGGGTACGCGACCGCGTTCGCCGCGCCGGGGAACCAGACCGGCGCGGGTGGTGCGGCGTACCGGCGGATCCCGGGGATGGCGCGGTTCGTCGTCGACGGGGTGGACGTCCGGTCCGACGCGCGGGGCTCGGTGGTGCTGTTCGGCGACTCGATCACCGACGGCGCCTCGTCACCGATCAACGGCAACCTGCGGTACCCGGACCAGCTCGCCGACCTGCTCGCGCTGCGCCGGTACGGAGCGGTCAACGCGGGGATCGGCGGGAACCGGCTGCTGGCCAACGGCGGCGTCTCCGGCGAGGCCGCGATCGCGCGGTTCGAACGGGACGTGATCCGGCGGCCCGGGGTGAAGAGCGTGCTGGTGCTGGAAGGCATCAACGACATCCGGGCGACCCGGGGCGGCATCTCGGCGACCCAGCTGATCAACGCGCACAAGGTGATGATCGCCAAGGCGCACGCGGCCGGGCTGAAGGCGTACGGCGCGACCCTGACGCCGTACTGGGCGACCGAGCACTACACGGTCGGCGGCGAGATCGCCCGGCAGGCGCTGAACCAGTGGATCCGGACGTCCGGCGAGTACGACGGGTACGTGGACTTCGAGCACGCGGTCCGGGATCCGAAGCAGCCGTTGCGGTTGCTGCCGGCCTACGACAGCGGCGACCACCTGCATCCGAACGCCAAGGGGTTCACCGCGATGGCCCGCGCCGTCGACCTGCTGATGCTCACCAGCTGACCGGTCGTCGCAGCAGACCGACCGTTCACCGAGCGCGGGGTTGCGATCCTTCGTCACGGTCCGTGGAATCGGGGTACCACTCCGTATCCGTCCAGACGAAGGTGGTTCCATGCGACCGTTCCGCGTTGTCGCCACGCTCGCGCTTCTCGCCCTCCCCGTCACCCAGGCCGTCCCGGCCACCGCCGCCCCACCCGCCGACTGGGTCGGTACCTGGGCCGTCGCGGTCACCCCACCCGGTACCTCCGGGCTGTCCGCGACCGGCGTCACCGACACCACCCTGCGCCAGGTCGCCCACGTCTCGGTGGGCGGTCCCGAACTCCGGCTCCGGCTGTCCAACGTCTACGGCAGTACCCCGCTCGTCGTCGGCAAGGTCACCGTCAGCCCGCGCGCCGACAACCTCACCGGGACGCCGACCGTCGACCCGGCCAAGCTGGCCCCTGTGACGTTCGACGGCCGTGCGTCCGTCACCATCCCGGTCGGCGCCGAATGGGTGTCCGACCCGGTCCGGACGACGCTGCCCGACGACACCGACCTGGTGATCAGCACGTACTTCCCGGGCCCGACCGGCCCGCTGACCCAGCACCCGGCCGGGTACGCGACCAGCTTCTCCGCCACCGGCGACCAGACCGGCGGCGACGGGTCGCAGTACCAGACGCTGCCGGGGGCGGCGCGGTACATCATCGAGGGCGTCGACGTGAAGAGCCGGGTCCGCGGCTCGGTCGTGCTGTTCGGCGACTCGATCACCGACGGCGTGGTGTCGCCGGTCGACAAGAACCTGCGCTACCCCGACCAGCTCGCCGATCGGCTGCTGGCCGAACCGCCGTCGCGCGAACTCGGCGTCCTGAACGCGGGCATCAGCGGGAACCGGCTGCTCAACGACGCCGGTACCGCGGGCGACTCGGCGCTGTCCCGCTTCGACCGGGACGTCGTCGGCCAGGCCGGCGCCCGGACCGTCGTGCTGCTGGAAGGCATCAACGACATCGGCAACAGCCGCGGCGCGACCGACCCGGCGGACCTGATCGCCGTCCACCGGCAGTTCATCGCGCGGGCGCACCAGGCCGGGCTCAAGGTGATCGGCGCGACCCTCACGCCGTTCGAGGGCGCCGGGTACTACACGCCCGAGGGTGAGGCGGACCGGCAGGCGCTGAACCAGTGGATCCGGACGTCCGGTGAGTACGACGGTGTGGTCGACTTCGACAAGGCGGTGCGGGATCCGCAGAACCCGGGCAAGATGCTGCCCGCGTACGACGTCGGCGACCACCTGCACCCGAACGCCGAAGGCTTCAAGGCGATGGCCGCCGCCCTCGACCTCCACGCCCTCAACTGATCAGCTCGGGTCGGCTGTTTCGGCCGGGTGCTCGACCTGGCGATCGCCCCACTGCGTGAGCAGACCGCGGGCGATCTCCAGGTCGTCGCGCAACGACCGGTCCTCGAGGTCGTCGGGCAGGGCGGCGATCGCGTCGGCGAGCCACGGCCCGACGGCCGACGGGGCCAGATCCTCGGGCTCGAGACCGGCGAGCCGGATCGCGCGCACCGCGGTCACGAGTTCGCAGGCGAGGACCTCGCGTAATGCGTCCAGGAGCTGGGTGGTGAGCACCGCGGCCTGCGGCGCGAAGCTCGCGTGGTGCTCGGCGCCACGGGACAACGTCGCCGTACCAAGGGTCGCGGGTTGCGCCGTCGACCGTACGGCGGCGAGCGCGTCGTGGGCGACGTACTCGATCATCATCACGCCCGAACTCGCCTCCGCCCCGCTGGCAAGGAACCGGCTGAGACTGCTGAAGTCCGGGTCGACCAGGTTCGCCACCCGGGACGTGGACAGCGTCGCCACACTGTGCAGGCTCAACCGGAGCGAGTCCAGCGCGAGCGCGATCGGCATCGCGTGCCAGTTCCCGTTGTGCAGCACGGTGTCGCCGGCGACCAACGGGTTCTCCGCGGCCGCGTTGACGTCGATGGTCAGCGTGTTGCCGAGGGCATCGACATGGTCGACGGCCGGCCCCAGTACCTGGGCGAACGCGCGCAACCCGAACGGGTCCTGCACCCGCGCCGGTCGCAGCGGCAACCCGTCGAGCAACCCGCGCATCCGCTCCGCCACCCGGACCTGACCAGGCTGCGGCCGCGCCTGGTGGACCCGCTCGTCGTACACCTCCGCGTTGCCGCGCAGCGCGACGTGCGAGAGCGCGCCGACCAGCGGTACGACGTCGACGAGGGTCGCGGCCTCGACGTACGCGAGACAGCACTCGGCGAGGGTGAGCGCGTTGCTCGACAGCAACGGAAGCGCGCTGGTCCCGTCGACGACGTCGCCGAGGGCGAGCCCGAGTTCGGCGAGCGGCCCGAGGTCCCCGGTCCCGATCGCGCCGCCCCGATGGAGCTCGGGCAACGTCCCCTCGTTGAGCAGGCCGACGATCGCGTCAGCGACCTCGGGAGCGAGCCCGGATCCACCGGTGGCGAGCTGGTTCACCCGGATCAGCAGCCCGAGCCGGACGACGTCGGCCGGGTACGCCGTGGTCCCGGTCGTCGAGTGCGAAGCGAGCAACCGCGCCCCGTGCTCGGGATCCGCGGTCAGCACGTCCCGGTTCGCGCCGACCCCGGTCGTCCGCCCGTACACCGGTTGCCGCTGCGCGATCTCGGCCACCGCGACCGCCGACTCGGCCATCCGCTTCCGCGCGGTCTCCCCCAACCGCACAGCCGTCCGCCGCTGCCCGAGCGCCACCGCGCCCAAAGGCGTCAACCCACTCCCCGAAAGCTCCACCGGCTCCACCCGCCCAGTGTGCGACCACCCCACCCACCCCGCGAAACAACTTCACCCAGCCGCCGTCTCGTACCCGAGACACCCCCGAACCGAGCCCCCGAACGCCGCTGGCACTTGGTGCACGTACTGGCGCACGTACTGGGAACTCGGATCAGCCGGGGCCTCGGACATGTCATCGGGACCTCGGACACTGCAGGACTTGTTCCACGTAGCCGGTTGGTGTTCCAGGCACCCGGTCGGTGTTCCAGGTACCAGGTTGGTGCTCCAGGTACCCGGGTGGTGCTCCAGGTACCCGGGTGGTGTTCCAGGTCCGGGTTGTTCCCGCTGTACGCCTGGTCGGTGTTCGAGGTCGCTGGTTGGTGCCCGTGGTCCCGGCTTTGGGTGACTCTGGATCCGGCTTGAGGTTCAGGGCTGCGGATTCGTCCGCAGCGGCACCCGGTGGGATCCCGGTTTCCCAGCGGAAGGCGGCTGGCTCGAGGGAGGTTTGTGTAGGGCCAGGCCGCCGGACTACTATTTCGGTATGTCGCGAAATAGCGAAGAACCGGGAGACGGGCTCTTCGCCGCCCTGGCTCACGGTGGGCGGCGGGAGATCCTGCGCTATCTGCGCGACAAGGACTTCGTTCGGGCCGGTGACATCGGTGCCGCGTTGGGCATCGGTCCGTCGACCCTGTCCGGGCATCTCAAGGTCCTGCGGCAGGCGGGTCTGGTCGAGACCCGGCGTCGCGCGACCGAGGTTCAGTACCGGCTGCAGATGAGTTTGCTGGACGAGGCGATCGCCGCCCTGGCCGGGTTACGTCGCCCGCAACCGTCGCGGGCCGATCCCGAAGCGGCCGAAACCAGCGAAACCACGGCACGCAAAACCACCGAGCACGAGACCGCGGCACGCGAGGCCGCCGACCAGAAGGGCACTTCATGACCGCGACCGGCTCCACGGAAGTGTTCGGTACCGAGAACGCACCGCCTCCGTGGGTCCTCGTCCCCTGGCCGGGTGCCATGGTGGCGGTGGCCGCTGTCGGGATCATGGTCGTGGCGTCGATTGCCGCGTGGCCGGAGATGGCGGTCGAGGTCGTCACCCGCGAGGCCGGTGGACGGCACGGGGAGAGCGTGGCGAACCGTGGAGTCACGGCTGCCGCCATGCCGGCCGTCCTGCTCGGGCTCACGGTCCTGCTCTCCGTGGTACTCCGAGCGGATCACGAGCTGCTCAAGCGCACGCCCGTGGGACTCGACCGTTCACCCGAACGAGCACGACGGATGTTCAGCTGGACGCTGATGGGCCTGTCCGTGGTCCTGGTCGCGCTCCACCTCGGGTTGCTCTCCCTGCACACCGGAACCGCGTTCCCATTGGAGCAGGCCGTCGCGGCCGCCGTCGGCATCCTCCTTGCCTGTCTCGGTGTGGCGACGCCGTTGGTCGCGCCCGGCGGGCGTGTGACCGGGCGGCTCGAGCGGTTCAGGGCCGCGCAGAGCAAGCTGTACCGCGGGGCCGGCGGCTTCCTCGTGATCGCGGGCATCGCAACGGCCGTGGTGGCGGCTTTCGAGCCGGGGGTCGCGATGATGGTCGCCGTAGCGTCCGTCGCGGTCGCCTTCCTGGCGGTCGCCCTGACCGCTTTCCGGGCGTCGCGGAAGTCGCCGGAGTAACGCCAGCACCCCGGACATGCGAACGGCCCGCCGATCAGGTGATCGGCGGGCCGTCGTCGGCTTGGGCTGGGGTCAGCTCTGGCCGTAGCGCTTCTTGAACTTCTCCACGCGGCCCTGGGTGTCCATGACCCGCTGCTGGCCGGTGTAGAAGGGGTGGCTGGCCGACGAGATCTCGACGTCGACCACCGGGTAGGTGTTGCCGTCCTCCCACTGCACCGTCTCGGTGCTCGCCCGGGTGGAGCCGGTCAGGAAGCTGAAGCCGGCGGACTTGTCCCGGAAGACGACGCTGCGGTAGTCGGGGTGGATGTCCTTCTTCATGCTGCGGTACTTCCTTCCAGATAAGGGGCGAACGGGTCGGTCAGTGCGCTGACCTCCTCGTCCGCACGCAAGACACAACCGTCCAGGCGGCGCGCTAATTCCCAGACGTCCAACCCGGCCCCGGTCAGCGACAGGTACGACGAGCGGTCGCCGTGGTCGGGGTGCCATTCCAGGGCCGACCGGGCTCGGTGGCTCTGGCTGACCTCGGACCAACGGTCCACCGGCAGGTCGGCGAGCCAGCGGCCGAGGACGCCGATCGAGATGTTCGTGCCGAAGCTGTCCCACCCGAGCCGGGCGTGCGACTGGGTCGCCAGCCAGACGGTGCCCTTGCCGCGCGCGGTCCCGGCGACCAGGTCCTCGAGTGCGTCGTACAGCCTCTCCGGGTGGAACGGACGGGTCGACTGCCACACCAACGTCCGGACACCCCCGGATTCTTCCCACACCGGCGCCGTGATCGTCCCGGGCTCGACGCGCGTCTCGGCCGCGTCCGGATCGTGCAGCTGAACCCCGGTCAGTCCGTCGACCGTGGTCCGGACCAGAGCCTGCGGGTTGATCGCCTGAACCAGCGCGGCCACGGTCTCGTCGGGCCGGGTCAGGACCACCGCGTCGGCGTACTCGAGCTGCCGCACGATCGCCTCGGCCAGGGCGCGCGCGCGACAGCGCCCGGAAAGGTTGGTTCGATGGCCAAGCGCAACGACATCCGCCCGATCGTCCAGCTCCGGAGCACCGCGGGCACCGGGTTCACCTACGTGACCCGGAAGAACCGGCGCAACGACCCTGACCGGCTGACGATCCGCAAGTACGACCCGAAGGTCCGGCAGCACGTGGACTTCCGCGAGGAGCGGTAGGCCTCGTGGCGAAGACGAGCAAGATCGTCCGGAACGAACAGCGCAAGCTGACCGTCGCCCGGTACGCCGAGCGCCGCGCGGAGCTGAAGCGGATCATCGCCGACCCGCGGACGTCCTTCGCGGCGCGCGGCGACGCCCAGTTGCGGCTGCAGAAGCTCCCGCGCGACGCGAGCCCGATCCGGGTCCGCAACCGCGACGTCGCCGACGGCCGCCCGCGTGGGTACCTCCGCAAGGCCGGCATCTCGCGCGTGCGGTTCCGCGCGATGGCGCACCGCGGTGAGCTTCCGGGGATCACCAAGTCCTCCTGGTAGCAGGCGAACGACGGCCCGGCGCGGGGTCAGGTGGTCCCGCACCGGGCCGTCGTCATGTCCTCCCGACGAGGGCGGCTACAGCGAGGCCCAGAACGCGATCCGGTGGTCGCGGACGAAGTCGGTCCGGGTCACGCCCGCCGGATCCAGCGACTGCACCTGGCGATCCACCGGCGTCGCCCTCGGCCAGTACTGAGTGCCGCTGGTGTTCGGGTTCCCGGTCCTGGCAAAGGTGCTCCACCGGGTGATCAGCTCGTCGGCGAGCCGGTTCTGCGCGGGAGTGAGCGGCTCGAAGACGTTCGTGTCCAGGAAGTACGCGACGTCGCTCAGGTGGTGCGACCCGACGGGCCACGTCGGCCGGTCCAGCCCGCGGTACCAGGGGGCGTCCCCGGCGAACTCGAACGAGTAAGTCGGCATCCGGAGTGCGAGCAACGCGTTCGACCGGAAGGCCGGATACGCCCACTGCGCGTCGCTCAGCACCGTGGCCAGGGCGAGTCCGGCCGGCCGCACATCGGCGTACTCGGCGAGGATCCGGTCCGCGTCCGCCCCGAACGTCCGACGCACCTCGTCCTCGTACGCCGCGGTCGTGGTCGGCGTCCCGGTCGCGGATTCCTGGGCACCGATCTGTCCGTGCACCTCGTCGTGGTTCACGCCGTGCAGGACCGGGACCCGGTTGACCCGGCTGGTGAGCAGCGCCTTCGCCGGGTGGAGCGGCAGCACCGGTCCGCCGAGGACGGGACCGAACTCGTCGTCCTTCGTGGCCTCCAGCAGCCTGGCCGGGGTGACCTTCCGCAGGCACTCCGCGGTCGTGCAGCCCAGTGACGCGGCAAGGTCGCGGCCGTACTTCTCGGCGTCCGCGCGGGGTCTGGGAGCCGCGTAGTTGGTCGCGTGGTCCTGCGCGCACGGGCCGCTCTGGACGATCGCGCGCTGGAACAACCCGGCCGAACCAGGGGAGACCAGGTGGTCGCAGACGCTGTACGCGCCGGCCGACTCGCCCATGATCGCGACCGTTCGCGGACTCCCGCCGAAGGCCGCGGCGTTCCGCTGGACCCAGCGCAATGCGGCTTGCTGATCCTCCAGGCCGAAGTTGCCCGAGCGGTCCCCACCGAGCAGCGGGCTCGCCAGGAAGCCGAGCGCGCCCAGCCGGTACTGGATCTGGACGACGACCACATCGCCTTTGGCCGCGAACCGCTCGGCGTCGTACACCTGGGTGGCTCCGTTGGTGAAGCTGCCGCCGTGGATCCACACCACGACGGGCCGATCACGTCCCGGGGTCTTCGGCGTGGTCACGTCCAGGTAGAGGCAGTCCTCGCTGGTGCCGGCGATCCCGATCGGGTGCTCGCCTTGCGCACAGGGGTCGGCGTACTGCGTCGCGTCGCGAATCCCCGTCCATCGCTGGGCGGGACCTGGTGATCGCCAACGAGCATCGCCGGTCGGCGGGGCGGCGTACGGGATGCCACGGAAGGTCCGGGTGGTCTCGCCGGTCAGGCCGCGTACCTTTCCTTGTTCGGTGGTCACCACGGAGTCCTCGGTCCCGGCGAAGGCGAGGGCGAGGGGCGTCGTGGCGAGCAGGAGAGAAGACGCGGCGATCAGGGCGGCAGCGGAGCGGAGTCGCAAGGGAGGGCCTCTCTGAGGATCGGTGTGGGTCCAATCCTTCGAGCGGCGGCCGCCCCGGACACTGGCGTCAGGCCCACGCCCTGGGTAGGGGTAGGCCTACTATCCGCCGAGGCGGCGGGTGAGGGCGTCGGCGGTCTGGCGGACGCGGCGGGCCAGCAGGGCTCGTTCGGGCGGTGGGATCGACTCGCTGCGGAAGGAGACGCTGATCGCGGCCGCTGGATGGCCGGCGTGGTCGAGGGCGGCGCTGGCGACCGAGGTGACGCCTGGGGTGATGTGCGAGTCCTCGACGGCGAAGCCCTGACGGCGTTCGTCCGTGAGCAACCGGCGCAACTGGGGGAGGGACTGCGGGCCCTGGTCGGTCCGGCGGACGAAGCTCTCCGGTGCGGGGAACAACGCGCGCACCTGGGCCGCCGGAAGCGCGGCGAGCAGGGCACGGCCGGACGCCGTCAAGGTGGCGGGCAACCGGACACCGACATCGGTGACGAGGGTGACCGGACGCGGTGGCTGTTCCTTCAGCAGGTAGACGAGTTCACGGCCGTGCAGGACGCCGAGATGCGCGGTCTGGCCGACGTCGGTGACGAGCTGGGCCAGCAGTGGCCGGGCCAGCCGCTCCAGCGGATCGTGCCGCAGGTACGCCGAACCGATCTCGAACGCCGCGACGCCCAGGCCGTACCGCTTCTCCTCCGGCAGGTGCACCACGAAGCCCTCGGCGATCATTGCCTTGAGCAAGTGATACGTCGAGGAGCGCGGTAGTCCGACCGCGGCCGCGATGCGCTCCATCGGCACCGGACCGGGCTGGGTGGCCAGGAAGGTCAGGACCCGCAGGGTACGGGTGGAGGCGGGAACGTTGCCGCTCACACCTGCGAGGGTAGCGGGCCCGTCTCAGATTCCGGACGATTGACCGCTCCGGGCGCGGCTGCGGCGGATCCGGTACCGGATCGCCTCGCCGGCCAGCGCGATCGCGAACAGCCCGCCGCCCACCCGCCAGTCGAACGTCTCGTCGTCCCCGGCCAGCAGGAACCCGACGCCGATCGACAGCACGGCGAACATGGTCAGGGAAAGAATGATCCTGGTCATCTCAGAGCGTCTTCTCCGCGGTCCAGGCCGATCCGGACACCCGGTAGCCGAGCCAGTGGTTCACCGCGAGCATCGGCCGGTTGCCCGCGTCGTTCCCGGTATAAGCCGCGGTCAGTCCGGCCTCGCGGCTCCGCGCCAGCGCGTGCGACTTCACCACCTTGGCCAGCCCGCGGCCCCGGTACGCCGGGACGGTGCCGGTCAGGTTCGACCAGATCACCCCGCGGCCCGGATCGGCGGTGGTAGTCACGAACGACACCACCCGCTCGGCGTCCAGGACGGCGAAGCTGAGATCGCGGCGCAGGTCCGGGTGGTTCCAGTCCGTCGCGTACCAGTCGTCGTACGGCGGGACGTGGGACAGCCCGCTCGGGTCACCGTCGGCCACCGCGATCGTGGCGGTCCAGACCTGACGCGGCGTGAGCTGTTCGTAGCTGACCAGCTGAAGTCCGTCCGGGACGTCGGCCGGCTTCGGCAGGCTCGCCAGGGCGGCCCGCGAGTGGCTCATCTCCCGGCCGAGGGTGAAGCCGCGATGTTCCGCGAACGCCTTCGCCGCGGGGTCCTCGTTCACCACCACCAGCAACGAACCCGCGCGAAGTTCGACGGCCTTGGCGATCACCGCGTCGGCCAGTGCCGTGCCGATCCCGCGGCCGCGGTCGTTCGGTGGCACCTGGACCGCGATCCGCACCCGGGGCGCCTGCTCGCCGGCCTCGGGGCGGTAGACGTTGCCCATCCCGACGATCCGGTCACCCTCGGCGGCGACGAGCACGATCCGTGAGCCGCTGACCCGCAGTTCGGCCTCGATGCCCCGGGCCGTCTTCACCAACTGCGGCATCGCGGCGGCCCAGACGCCCGCGATCCCGCCCGCATCCGCCGGCACCGCTGGCCGCACCTCGAACCCCATCCCTTGACCCTATGCGGCGCGAGGGTCGCGCCCGGGCATCTCGGATCTGAGACAGAAAGGCGGCGGCGGTGCTGTCGGGGTGCCGGTGCGGCGCGGTGCAATGGGCGGGTGGAGACAGTTGAGGTTGTGGTCGGGGTCGGTCCGCTGACCGCCGGCGACGTGGTCGCGGTCGCACGGTACGGCGCACGGGTACGGATCGACGACCGGGCGCTGGAGGAGATCGCGAAGTCGCGGGCCGCCGTGGAGGCGCTCGCGCACGCGGAGACACCGCACTACGGGGTGTCGACCGGGTTCGGCGCGCTGGCGACGAGGCACATCGCGCCGGAATTGCGGGCGCAGTTGCAGCGCAGCCTGGTCCGTTCGCACGCGGCCGGATCCGGGCCCGAGGTCGAGGCCGAAGTGGTCCGCGCACTGGCGTTGTTGCGGTTGTCGACGCTCGCGACCGGGCGGACCGGGGTGAAGGTGGAGACGGCCCAGGCCTACGCCGGACTGCTGAACGCGGGCCTGACTCCGGTCGTGCACGAGTACGGCAGTCTCGGGTGTTCGGGTGACCTCGCTCCGCTGTCGCACGTCGCCCTGGCGGTGATGGGCGAGGGGTACGTGCGGACCGTCGACGGTGAGCTGGTCCCGGCCGGCGAGGCGCTGGCCGCGCACGGGCTGACCCCGATCGTGCTGGCCGAGAAGGAGGGGCTCGCGCTGATCAACGGGACCGACGGGATGCTCGGCATGCTCGTCCTGGCCCTCGCGGATCTCGAGCGCCTGCTGAAGACTGCCGATCTCGCGGCCGCGATGAGCGTCGAGGCGCAGCTCGGGACGGACCGCGTGTTCGCCGCCGAACTGCAGGCGTTGCGCCCGCATCCAGGCCAGGCCGCGGCGGCCGCCAACCTGCGCGCCGTCCTCGCCGACAGCGCGATCGTGGCGAGCCATCGCGGGCCCGAGTGCAACCGGGTCCAGGACGCGTACTCACTGCGCTGCTCGCCGCAGGTCCACGGGGCCGCACGGGACACCGCCGTGCACGCCGCGACCGTGGCCGAGCGGGAACTCGCGGCCGCGATCGACAACCCGGTCGTCCTGCCCGACGGGCGGGTCGAGTCGAACGGCAACTTCCACGGCGCCCCGGTCGGGTACGTGCTCGACTTCCTCGCGATCGCGGTCGCCGACGTCGCGAGTATCAGCGAACGCCGGACCGACCGGTTCCTCGACGTCGCCCGCAACCACGGGCTGAACGCCTTCCTGGCCGACGATCCCGGGGTCGACTCCGGCCACATGATCGCGCAGTACACCCAGGCCGCGATCGTCTCCGAGCTGAAGCGGCTCGCGGCTCCGGCCAGCGTCGACTCGATCCCGAGCAGCGCGATGCAGGAGGACCACGTGTCGATGGGCTGGTCCGCGGCCCGCAAGCTGCGCCGCGCGATCGACGGTCTGCAGCGCGTCCTGGCGATCGAGATCCTCACCGCCGCCCGGGCGCTCGACCTGCGCGCCCCGCTGACTCCCGCACCCGCCACCGCCGCCGTCGTGCACGTGCTGCGGCAGCACGTCGAGGGACCGGGCACCGACCGGCACCTCGCCCCCGAGCTCGAACACTCCGTCGTACTGGTTGCCGATGGCACCTACTTGTCCGCTGCCGAGGCCGTCACCGGCCCGCTGAACTGAAAGGCTGGATCACCCATGTCCGGACCTCGTCCTGTCCGCGCGCCCCGAGGCGCCACCCGTACCGCCCAGGGCTGGCCGCAGGAGGCCGCGCTGCGGATGCTGCAGAACAACCTGGACCCCGAGGTGGCCGAACACCCCGACGAGCTGGTCGTCTACGGCGGCTCCGGCAAGGCGGCCCGGGACTGGGCCTCGTTCGACGCGATGGTCCGCACCCTGACCACGCTGCGGGACGACGAGACGATGCTGGTCCAGTCGGGCCGGCCGGTCGGCGTGATGCGCACGCACGAGTGGGCGCCGCGGGTACTGATCGCGAACTCCAACCTGGTCGGCGACTGGGCGAACTGGGAGGAGTTCCGCAAGCTCGAGGCGATGGGCCTGACGATGTACGGCCAGATGACGGCCGGGTCGTGGATCTACATCGGTACCCAGGGCATCCTGCAGGGCACGTACGAGACGTTCGCGGCGGTCGCGGCGAAGAAGTTCGGCGGCACCCTGGCCGGCACCATCACGCTGACCGCCGGGCTCGGCGGGATGGGTGGCGCGCAGCCGCTCGCGGTGACGATGAACGACGGCGTGGCGATCTGCGTCGACGTCGACGACACCCGGATCCGGCGCCGGATCGAGCACCGCTACCTCGACGTCCGGGCCGATTCGCTGGACGAGGCGCTGCGGCTGGCCGAGGAGGCGAAGGCGGCCCGGCGGCCGTTGTCGATCGGTGTCCTCGGCAACGCCGCGGTGATCGTCCCGGAGCTGCTGGAACGCGGTGCGCCGATCGACATCGTGACCGACCAGACCTCGGCGCACGACCCGCTGATGTACCTGCCGGTCGGGATCGAGTTCGACGACTGGACCACCGCGCGGGAGAAGGACCCGGCCGGCTTCACCGAGCGGGCGCAGGCGTCGATGGCGCGGCACGTGGCCGCGATGGTGGGGTTCCAGGACGCGGGCGCCGAGGTGTTCGACTACGGCAACTCGATCCGGGACGAGGCGCGCAAGGCGGGGTACGGGCGGGCCTTCGACTTCCCCGGGTTCGTGCCGGCCTACATCCGGCCGTTGTTCTGCGAGGGCAAGGGCCCGTTCCGCTGGGCCGCGCTGTCCGGGAACCCGGCCGACATCGCCCGCACCGACCAGGCGATCCTCGACCTGTTCCCGGACAACGACCACCTGGCCCGGTGGATCAAGATGGCCGGCGAACGGGTCGCGTACCAGGGGCTGCCGGCCCGGATCTGCTGGCTCGGTCAGGGCGAGCGGGACAAGGCCGGCCTGCGGTTCAACGAGCTGGTCGCGTCCGGTGAGCTGGAGGCGCCGATCGTGATCGGCCGGGACCACCTCGACACCGGCAGCGTGGCCTCGCCGTACCGGGAGACCGAGGGCATGCTGGACGGCTCGGACGCGATCGCGGACTGGCCGTTGCTGAACGCGATGGTGAACGTGGCCAGCGGCGCGTCCTGGGTGTCGATCCACCACGGCGGCGGCGTCGGGATGGGCCGGTCGATCCACGCCGGCCAGGTATCCGTTGCCGATGGCACCGAGCTGGCGGCGGCCAAACTCGAACGGGTGCTGACCAACGATCCGGCGATGGGGGTGATTCGGCACGTCGACGCGGGGTACGAGAAGGCGGCCGAGGTCGCCACCGTCCAGGGGGTGCGGATTCCGATGCAGGAATCCTGACGCTCTGCGACGATGGCAATCCCTAGCGCTACAGTGCACTTTCCCGAGGGATGAGAAAGGTGCCGATCACGTGGCTCCGGACTATCCGTCACCTAGGATCGTTCGGGCGATCTCCGACGAGCGCGAAGGGGCGCCATGATCGAGTTCGAAGACGTCACCAAGCGATACCCGGACGGCACCGTCGCCGTGGACCGGTTGTCGCTGCGGATCCCGAGCAACGAGATCACCGTGTTCGTCGGGCCTTCGGGCTGCGGCAAGACGACCTCGCTGCGGATGATCAACCGCACCATCGAGCGCACCGGCGGCCGGATCACGATCGACGGTGAGGACATCAACGCCAAGGATCCGGTCGTCCTCCGCCGCGGCATCGGGTACGTCATCCAGCACGCCGGGTTGTTCCCGCACCGGACCGTGGTGGACAACGTCGCGACCGTGCCGAAGCTGCTCGGCTGGGACAAGAAGCGGACCCGTGACGTGGCGATGGAGCTGCTCGAGCGGGTCGGCCTCGATCCCAAGCTCGCCCAGCGGTACCCGGCCCAGCTGTCCGGGGGCCAGCAGCAACGAGTCGGTGTCGCCCGGGCGCTCGCGGCGGATCCCGAGATCATGCTGATGGACGAGCCGTTCAGCGCGGTCGACCCGATCGTGCGGCACCAGCTGCAGGAGGAACTGCTCCGGCTGCAACGCGACATCGGCAAGACCATCGTGTTCGTCACCCACGACATCGACGAGGCGATCAAGCTCGGCGACAACGTCGCGGTGCTGCGGGTCGGCGGCAAGCTGGCCCAGTTCGCGCCGCCGGCCGAACTGCTGGCGAACCCGGCCGACGAGTTCGTCGAGAGTTTCGTCGGCCAGGACCGCGGCTACCGGGCGCTGACGTTCCGGCAGGCCGAGGGCGTCGAGCTCGGACCGTTGCCGGACGAGCTGATCGTCGACGAGGCGGGCAAGCCGGTCGGCTGGAGCAAGGGCGGCGACGAACTGCTGCCGGTCGGTGCCGTGTTCCACCGCGGCGACTCGCTGCGCGCGGCCCTGGACGCGGTGCTCACGTCGCCGGTCGGCCAGGGTGTCTGCGTGGACGACGACGGCAAGGCGGTCGGCGCCGTCGACCAGGCGATCCTCGCGGGGGCGCTGCGCTCATGACCTGGATCGGCGACAACCTCGGCCTGATCTGGGAGCAACTGCGCGAGCACCTGTACCTGGCGATCGTGCCGGTCCTGCTCGGCCTGCTGATCGCGGTCCCGCTGGGCTACCTGGCGACCCGGTACAACTGGCTGGCGAATCCGTTGATCGCGTTCGGCGGCGTGCTGTACTCGCTGCCCTCGATCGCCTTGTTCATCGTGCTGCCGGTGATCCTCGGCACCCAGGTGCTGTCCCCGGTGAACATCGTCATCGCACTGACCATCTACACGGTCTCGCTGCTGATCCGCAACGTCATCGACGGGCTGCGCTCGGTCCCACCGGATGTCCGGCAGGCCGCGATCGCGGTCGGCTTCGGGTCGCTGCGCCGGGTGCTCACCATCGACCTGCCGATCGCGGTCCCGGTGATCTTCGCCGGCCTGCGGGTGGCCACGGTCGCCAACATCTCGATGGTCAGCGTGGGCGCGGTGATCGGGATCGGCGGACTCGGCGAGCTGTTCACCCAGGGGTTCCAGAAGGACTTCCTCACCCCGGTCGTCGTCGGTGTCGTGCTGTCGCTGCTGCTCGCGCTGCTCGCCGACCTGGTGCTCGTGGTCCTGCAGCGGGTCCTCACTCCGTGGGCCCGGGTGAACTCTCCGGTGAAGGCGGCCTGACATGTTCGAGTACCTCTTCGACTCGTTCAACTGGTCCGGTCCGGAAGGCATCGGCGCCCGGATCATCCAGCACATCTGGTACACGCTGGCCGCGCTCGGGCTGTCCGCGGTGATAGCGCTACCGGTCGGCCTGTACATCGGGCACACCCGGCGCGGCGCGTTCCTGGCCATCAACCTGGGCAACGCGGCCCGGGCGCTGCCGAGCCTCGGGCTGCTGATGCTCGCGGTGCTGCTGACCGACCAGATCGGCTTCCTGCCGGTGCTGATCGCGCTGGTGGCGCTGGGCATCCCACCGATCCTCACCTCGACGTACGCCGGGCTGTCCGGCGTGGACGCGGCGACCGTCGACGCGGCCCGCGGGATGGGCATGACCGGCCGCGAGATCCTCACCAAGGTGGAGATCCCGATCGCGATGCCGCTGATCATCTCCGGGTTGCGCGGCGCGACGCTGCAGATCGTCTCGACCGCGACCATCGCGGCCCTGGTCTCGCTCGGCGGGCTCGGCCGGTATGTCGTGGACGGGCTCAAACTGCGGGACTTCCCGCAGATGTTCGCCGGGGCCCTGCTGGTCGCGCTGCTGGCGATCCTGCTGGACCTGTTGTTCGCCCTGGCCGGCCGGATCACGGTCTCGCCCGGACTGCGGCGGAACGCATGAAGAAACTCGATCGGCGCCGGCCGGCGTCGAGCGGAATACTGGAGGTTCCCGTGTTGAGATCCACGCTCGTCCGCACCGCGCTCGCCGGAGTCGCGGTGCTCGGCCTGGCCGCCTGTGGGGGTGGAGGCGATCCGTTGTCGGGTGACAGCGACGCGGGCTCCTCCCCGGCACCGGACAAGGTCACCAGCATCACGGTCGGTTCGGCCGACTTCTCCGAGAGCCAGATCCTGGCCGAGATCTACGGTCAGGCACTGGCGAGCAAGGGCGTCGAGGTCAAGCAGCAGTCGAACATCGGCAACCGCGAGACCTACATGGCCGCCATCAAGGACGGCTCGGTGCACCTGCTGCCGGAGTACACCGGTGCGGCGCTCGACTACTTCAAGAAGGGCGCGACCGAGACCGACGAGAACGCGGCGTACGACGCGCTCAAGGGTGCGCTGCCGTCCGGGCTCGAGGTGACGGACAAGTCGCCGGCCGCCGACGAGGACACCATCGTGGTGACCAAGGCGACCGCCGACAAGTACAACCTGAAGTCGCTGGCCGACCTGAAGGCCGTGTCGAAGGACATGGTCGCGGGCGGCAGCTCCGAGTTCAAGGTCCGCGAGGCCGGGCTGAAGGGGCTGAAGGAGAAGTACGGCGTCGAATTCAAGGAGTACAAGACGCTGGACGCCGGTGGTCCGCTGAGCACCAAGGCGCTGCTGGACAACCAGATCCAGGTGTCGAACTTCTTCACCACCCAGTCGGTGATCAAGGACAACAACCTGGTCCAGCTGGAGGACCCGGAGAACATCCTGCCGCCGAACAACATCGTTCCGCTGATCCGGACCGACCACAAGTCGGACGACATCGCGGCGACGCTGAACGCCGTCTCGGCGAAGCTGACCACCGACTCGCTGACCGAGCTGGTCAAGCGCGCCGACGTCGGCAAGGAGCAGCCCGCCGCGATCGCCAAGGACTGGCTGGCGCAGAACCCGCTGACCTGATCTTGTCCGAGTCGTTCGAGAACCTGTGGGCGGCGCTGGCCGCCGTGGGCCGGGACCCCGACACCGGGGGTTACCGCCGCGGCGGCTGGACGCCGTCCGAACGGGCCGCCACCGACTGGTTCCTGGACCAGTGCGCCGCCCGTGACCTGACCGTCGAGACCGACGGGATCGGCAACACCATCGCCTGGTGGGACCCCGCGCAGGCAGCCGGGGACCGCCCGGGGGTGGTGACCGGGTCGCACCTCGACTCCGTCATCGACGGGGGTGCGTTCGACGGTCCGTTGGGCGTCGTCTCCGCGCTGTCGGCGATCGACCTGCTCCGGGCCGAGGGATTCGTCCCGTCGGTACCGATCGGGGTCGGGGCGTTCGTGGAGGAGGAGGGGTCCCGGTTCGGGATGCCCTGTCTCGGCTCACGGGTCGCGGCCGGCGTGATCCCGCGGGAGAAGGCGCTCGCGCTGACCGACCGGACCGGGCTGACCCTGGCCGAGGCGCTCGGCCGCTCCGGCATCGATCCGGCCGGTGTGGGGCCGTCGCCGTTGCCGGCCAAGATGGGCGCGTTCGTCGAGCTGCACGTCGAGCAGGGCCGGGCGTTGACGGCGCCGGTGGGGGTCGCGAGCTCGATCTGGCCGCACGGGCGGTTCCGGTTCACCTTCACCGGTGAGGCGAACCACGCCGGTACCACGCTGATGGAGGACCGGCACGACCCGATGCTCACGTACGCGATGACCGCGCTCGCGGCGAACAAGCAGGCCCGCCTCGCCGGTGCGCGGGCCACCTTCGGCCGGTTGTCCGTCGAGCCGAACGGGACCAACGCGATCCCGTCGCGGGTCATCGCCTGGCTGGACGCGCGGGCCGCGACCGAGGACGCGCTGCAATCGTTGCTTGGAGCAATCACCAGGCTCGCCACCGAGCGGGCCGAGCGGGACGGGACGACGGTCGAGCTGGTGCCCGAGTCGGTCACGCCGATCGTCGACTTCGAGGCCGGGCTGCGGGACCGCCTGGTCGGGGTCCTCGACGGGGCCCCGGTGCTGCCGACCGGCGCGGGTCACGACGCCGGGGTGTTCTCCGACGCGGGGATCCCGACCGCGATGCTCTTCGTCCGGAATCCGACCGGCGTCTCGCACTCGCCCGCGGAGTACGCCGAGATGGACGACTGCCTGGCCGGGGTGGACGCGCTGACCGCGGTACTGAAGGATCTCGCCCGGTGACGTCGTACTGGTGTGCTCGGGCCGTCCTGCCGACCGGAGTGGCGGACGGCGTTCTCATCGGGGTTTCCGAGGGGCGCGTCATCTCGGTCGAGACCGGCGTCGTGCCGGGTGACGCGGTGCGGCTGGACGGGCTGGTTCTGCCGGGCCTCGCGAACTGTCACAGCCACGCCTTCCACCGAGCTCTCCGGGGCCGGACCCAGACCGGGCGCGGCACCTTCTGGACGTGGCGCGAGCAGATGTACGCAGTGGCGTCGGTGCTCACGCCGGACACGTACTACCGGCTCGCGCGGGCCGTGTACGGCGAGATGGTGCTCGCCGGGATCACCGCGGTCGGCGAGTTCCACTATCTCCACCACGCTCCTGGCGGCCGCAGGTACGACGACCCGAACGCGATGGGCGCGGCCCTGATCGCGGCCGCGAAGGACGCCGGACTGCGGATCACGTTGCTCGACACCTGTTACGTCGCGGGCGGTTTCGACCAACCGCTGAACGAGGTACAGCAGCGGTTCAGCGACGGCGACGTGACCGGATGGGTCCGCCGGGTCCAGGAGTTGCGCGGTGACGACGACGTGGTGATCGGGGCCGCGGCGCACTCGGTCCGTGGCGTCCCGAAGGATCAGCTCGGCCCGGTCGCCTCGTTGTTGCCGGAGGCCCCTTTGCACGTCCACCTGTCCGAGCAGGTCGCCGAGAACGAGGCCTGCCTGGCGACGTACGGGCGGACGCCGGCGCAGGTGCTGGACGAGGCCGGGTTCCTGAGTGCGCGGACGAGCGCGGTGCACGCGACCCACCTGACCCCGGTGGACGTCGGCCTGCTCGGGAGTTCGGCGACGTACTCGTGTTTCTGCCCGACGACCGAGCGCGATCTCGCCGACGGGATCGGGCCGTCGGTCGCGCTGCGGGACGCCGGTTCGCCGTTGACGCTCGGGTCGGACAGTCACGCGGTGATCGACCTGTTCGAGGAGGCGCGGGCCGTCGAGCTGGACGAGCGGCTGGCGTCCCAGGAACGCGGGAACTGGTCCGCCTCCGAGCTGCTCACCGCCGCGACGTCCGCCGGACACCAGTCGCTCGGATTCGCGGACGCGGGCCGGATCGAGATCGGGGCCCGGGCGGACCTGGTCGCGGTCCGGCTGGACAGCGTACGGACCGCGGGGACGGGCGGGTCGGTGGAGACCGCGGTGTTCGCGGCGTCGGCGGCCGACGTCACCGACGTGGTCGTGTCGGGGCGCCAGGTTGTTGTTGAAGGCAAGCATGCAGGGATGGACGTGGCGGCCGAGCTGGCGGCCTCGATCGCGGAGGTGACATGAGCTCGCTGCTGTTGACGTCGATCGGTTCGCTGGTGACCAACGACCCGGCCCACGGCGGCCCGCTCGGCGAACTGCGGGACGCGGCGCTGGTGATCGAGGGCGGCAGGATCGCCTGGGTCGGCGGCCGCCGCGAGGCCCCGGCCGCGGACACCTCGATGGACCTCGGCGACCGCGCGGTGATCCCGGGATTCGTGGACTCGCACGCGCACCTGGTCTTCGCGGGGGACCGGGCCGAGGAGTTCGCGGCCAGGATGACCGGACAGCCGTACAGCGCGGGCGGGATCCGGACCACGGTGACCGCGACCCGCGGAGCGGCCGACCAGCAGCTCACCGCGACCGTGGCCCGGTTGGTGACCGAGATGCGCCGCCAGGGTACGACCACGGTCGAGATCAAGTCCGGGTACGGCCTGACCGTCGCCGACGAGGCGCGCTCGCTCGCGATCGCGGCCGGCTTCACCGACGAGACGACGTACCTGGGCGCGCACGTGGTCCCGGCCGAGTACCAGGACGACCCCGCGGGGTACGTGGACCTGGTGACCGGGCCGATGCTGGACCAGGCGGCCCCGCACAGCAAGTGGGTCGACGTGTTCGTGGAACGCGGGGCCTTCGACGCGGACCAGGCGCGCGCGATCCTGCGAGCGGGTCAGGCGAAGGGTCTGCAGGCCAGGGTGCACGCGAATCAGCTCGGCGAAGGCCCGGGCGTCCAGGTCGCCTGCGAAGTGGGCGCGGCCGCCGCCGACCACTGCACTTACCTGACCGACGCCGACGTGGACGCGCTGGCCTCCACCGGGGTCGTGGCCGGCCTGCTGCCCGCGATCGAGTTCTCCACCCGGTCGCCGTACCCGGACGCCCGTCGTCTCCTCGAAGCCGGCGTCACGGTCGCCCTGGCCACCGACTGCAACCCGGGCTCCGGCTACTCGTCCTCGATGCCGTTCTGCATCGCCCTGGCCGTCCGCGAGATGCGCATGTCCCCGGCCGAAGCCCTCTGGTCCGCCACGGCCGGCGGCGCCGCCTCACTCCGCCGCGAAGACATCGGCCACCTCCGAGTAGGAGCCCGAGCCGACCTCGCCGTCCTCGACGCCCCCTCCTACGTCCACCTCGCCTACCGCCCCGGCGTCCCGCTGGTGACGCAAACCCTCGTCGGTGGGCGTCCCGGGTAGGGCCGCGGACCTGCACCACTCACAGTGAGGATGATGGGTGTGGTCCCCCGCGGTGGTCGTCCTGACTCAAGCACTCACTGACTTCGGGTCTTGAATTGGATATGTCGGTCGACCACTGCGGGGGTCACGTGCACTCACCGGACGAGGGGTTTGTGACCTCATAGGAGCCTGTGCCAGCAGGCACCCATCACTGTCTTGTCCGCTCGCCTCGGCTGGTGCGTGCCGCCCTCATCCCTAGCCAGTGGAAGGACGGCAGTACCCACCATGCCACGAGCAGAGGCCCGGTCCCAGGTCGAGATCACCGGTGGTGTCGACACCCACCGAGACACTCACACCGCGGCCGCGATCGATCAGACCGGCCGGATGCTCGGCCATGCCACGTTTCCCACCACCCGGGCCGGCTATGCCGCGCTGCTGGCCTGGCTGCGGTCGTTCGGGCGGCTGGTCCTGGCCGGAGTGGAGGGCACCGGCGCCTACGGGGCCGGTCTGACGACCTATCTGAGCGAGCAAGGCATCACGGTCGTCGAGATCGACCGGCCGAACCGTAAGACCCGCCGCCGGGCCGGGAAATCCGACCCGATCGATGCCGAAGCCGCCGCCCGCGCCGCCCTGGGCAAAGTCCGCACCGGCACCCCCAAAAACCGCGACAGCCAGGTCGAGGCGCTGCGGAACCTGCGGGTCGCCCGCACCAGCGCCGTCGACCAACGCGCCGGCTGCATGCGCCAGATCAAAGCCCTGATCGTGACCGCACCCCATGGTCTGCGCGACCAGCTACGAGGCCTCACCACCGCCCGCCTGATCCACACCTGCCGCAACCTGCGACCCGATACCACCCAGATCGGCGTCCCCGAACAAGCCGTCAAAACCGCGCTGCGTTCACTGGCACGCCGCTACGCCACCGCCCAACAAGAGATCGCCGAGCTCGACACCCTCATCACAGCCCTGATCGAAACGATCAACCCGGCCCTTCTCCAGCTCACCGGAGTCGGCCCCGACATCGCCGGGCAGCTCCTGGTCACCGCCGGCCCCAACCCCGAACGGATCCACTCCGAAGCCGCCTTCGCGATGCTCTGCGGCGCCGCCCCCATCCCCGCATCCTCAGGCCAAACACAACGCCACCGCCTCAACCGCGGCGGCGACCGCCAAGCCAACAAAGCCCTCTACCTCATCGTCATCAACCGACTCCGCTGGGACCCACGCACCCACACCTACCTCGCCAAACGCACCGCCGACGGCCTGTCCAAAAAAGACACCATCCGCTGCCTCAAACGACTCATCGCCCGCGAGATCTACTACACACTCCGCCAAACACAACCCACCACCAACAAGCAACCAGCCACTACTTGACCATCCATAGGAGCATCCAACCTCGTCCGCGCCGGTCGGCTCACGCTCAGCGCCGCTCTCAGGCGGCGATGCGGAGGCCGTTGGTGAGTGGTGCGAGTCCGGCCGCCCGACCAACCGCGGCCACCACCCACTCCCCGTCGTACATCACGTCCTCCCAGCTGAACCGCAAGACCCGCCAGCCCCGCAGGCTGAGGTTCACGTGCCGGCGGCAGTCCCGGACCAACGCGGTGCGGGTGCCGTGGTGCTCGAAGCCGTCCGCTTCGACGCCGAGCCGCAGGCCGCGGTGACCGAGATCCAGCCGAGCGGAGAACTCCGGGTCCACGACGGCGACCTGGGGCTCGAACCCGTCGAGACCTGCCTCGATCAGCAGCGCCCGCAGAGCCGACTCGAGCACAGACTCGGCCCGGCCGTCGGCGAGTCCGACCACCCGCTGGATCCGGCGGCGATGCGGACCGACGAGTTGCTCGGCCGCCGCCAGCAGGTCTTCCAGATCGACGATCCGTTGGTGGAGTGCCGAGTCGGCGATCGCCAGAGCTTCGGCGAATGGCAAGGTCCGGACGCAGTCGAGCACGGTTCGCACCGGGGTGACGACGTCGCCGATGGCCGGCACGTCGGCCCAATGCAGGACGCACGAGAGACCGGCCTGTCGCCGCAACCGTCCGCGCGGCAGGGTGACATGTGGAAGGAGGGGCGCGTTGATCGTCCGCATGCCCCAGTGCTGGGCGGCGCTGGCGTGCGACACCAAGCCGCCGTGGCTCCGCGCGGCGGTCAACGCCTCGGGTGCCTTGGGTAGCGCATAGACGCCCTTGGCAACTCGCCGGATCTCCCCGCTGGAAAGCGCCGTGCGGATGGCTCGTCCCGACACGACGGCCCGCAACTCGGCGAACCGCGCACTACCGCCGCTGGTCGCCAGCACTTCCACGACTGTTGCCACGGACCAAGCCTGACCGATCTCGCCGAGACGCGGTCTCGGTTGTCCACAGCGGACCTGCAGCACTCATCAACCACCGCCGGCCCGCCGGTTCCCGGGTCGCCCCCGCCATGACGTCCGGTGGCGGGGGAGGTTGGTGAGTGGTGGGTGTCCGCACTAGCTTGGCCGTCATGTCTCGTGTTGTGATCGCCAGGACCATTGCCGGGCAGTTGCCGTACTTTCCCAGTGCTGTCCGGTTGGGGGACGGGCGGGTTTTCGTGGTTTGGCGGGAGGGGTTGGGGCACGTCCGGAGCAATGGGCGGATCGTGGCCGCGGAGAGTTCGGACGAGGGGCGGAACTGGTCGGAGCCGCGGGTGGTGGTGGACACGATCCAGGACGACCGGGATCCGATGGTGGTGCAGCTGGCCAACGGGGACCTGTTGCTGAGCTGGTTCCAGATCGACTGGTCGGTGCGGCCGTACGTGTGTCCCGGGGTCCAGGTGGCACGGTCGACGGACGGCGGGGCCAGTTGGGACTCGCCGGTCGCGGTGGGGTCGGGGATGGTGGACCACGAGACCGCGGAGGTGTGGCACTCGTTCCGGGCCGGGCACGTCGTCGCGCACGGGCAGATCCTCGAGTTGCCGGACGGCGACCTGCTGGCCCCGGTGTACGGGGTGTTCCCGGGGGACCACCGGCACTCGGCGGCCGTGGTCCGGTCGACCGACGGCGGGCTGACCTGGCCGGCGGAGAACGAGATCGTCCTCGGGCGGCAGCCGGACCGCGAGTACACCGAGCCGGTCCTGACGTTGCTCCCCGACGGCCAGGTGGTCGCGTTGCTGCGGACCGACCAGGAGGCCGACCTGGTCCGCTCGGACGACAACGGGGTGACCTGGTCCGAGCCGGAGCCGAGCGGGTTGTACGCGTCGTCGTCGGACACGCTGACGTTGTCGGACGGCGCGGTGCTGCTGGCGTTCGGGGACGTGTCGCGGCGGTTCAACCCGGGCCGGCCGACGGTCGCGACGGTGATCCGCGAACCGCGGGGGCGCTGGGACAAGGACCCGCAGCACCTGGTCATCGACGCGGGCCAGGACACGATGGACCAGGCGAACCCAGCTGTCGTCGAGCTCCCCGGGGACGAGCTGCTGGTGATCAGCTACGACATCTTCACCCGCGAGATCGTCGGCGAGATCCTGCCCCGTACCGCTCTCGGGTAGCACCTGACCCGATAAATGCGGTGCGCGGTCGGCGGGAGGCCGTCACGCTGGGTCCATGGCCAGGACCGCGGTACGCCGACGGGCCGACGGTGACCTCCGTCGGCGGCTGGCGGACGCCTACGTCGCGCGGCAGGACCGGACGGACCGATGGGGGTACGCCGACATCACCGGGTGGTGGCGGGACGCGTCCCTGCTGCGCGATCTCGGGCCCGCCCTGGGCACCCTGTACGACGAGACGCCCACCGTGGTGATCGGTCCGCAGTCGCGCGGCACCCTGGTCGGCGCCTTGACGGCGGCCGCGCTCGGGGTCGGCCTGGTCGAGGCGCGGAAGGTGGTCACCCAGGCGACCGACAGCGATCGCTGGGTTCAGCGGACGAGCGGACCGGACTACCAGGACCGGCACGTCGTGTTCGGCTTCCGGCGCGGGTTGATCCGGCCGAGCGACCGCGTCCTGATGGTCGACGACTGGGCCGACACCGGCGCCACCGCCCGGGTCGTCCGCGCCCTCGTCGACGACTGCGAAGCGCACTGGATCGGCGCTGCCTGCATCGTCGACGCCCTCGCCGACCCGCGTCTCCGCCGGGACCTCCCGCTCCGCTGCCTGCTCGACATCCGCCGCTTCTGACCACCCGGACGGGCTCCCGACCCCGGCAGTCGCGAGGCAGCTACGCGACAGGCCGGAGCGGAACGATGACCTGGTCAGTCAGGCCCGAACGAAGGGAAATTCATGAGAGTCCTGTCAGGCGTCGCGGCGGCGGCGATTCTGGCGCTGGGCGTCGCGGTGCAGCCGGCGAGCCACGCGGTACAGACGGCCCCGGCGGCGGCCGAGAGCGTGACTGGAAGCCAAGCGGCGACCGTCTGGAAGTACCGGCACAACTGCGGCCTCAGCTACGACAACTGCGCGGAGGACCGGCGGCTGTACTCGCGCCTCGGCTGGCCGGTGAGCGCGATCTACTACACGTCCGGCACCGGGACGTGCCCGGGTGGCGGGTGCCCGAAGGGTTACTACTTCTACTACGGAAACGGCTGAGAGCCCGATCCGGCGGCCGTCGCCTCACCGCGGCCGCCGGATCCGCTGCACGGTGAGGAACTCCGCGTCGGCCGACGGACAACAGGCACGAGCGATGACGCGGGCCGGGCCCAGGAGCTCAGGCGTCCGCGAGCTCCTTGGAGCACAGGGCCATGGTCAGGCCGTCGGGGCGGAGGAGTTTGCCCACCTCGAAGAAGCCGCGGACCGCGTGGAAGGCGAGCGCCGGCGCGTCCGGGGGATCCGAGCGGATCTGGCAGACCAGCCGGTCGAACGGTTTGGCGGCGCGTTCGACCGCCCGGTACACCGCGGTACCGATGCCCTGGCGGCGGTGCTGCTCCGCGACCACGATCCGGTCCAGGTGCAGGAAACGGTCCGCGTAGGTTTCGGTGAACCACTGGAAGTCCAGGCTGTCCTGGGCCGAGCCCGGCGCGAAGGTCAGCACGAACGCGGCCACCTCGCCGTCCAGGTCGACGACAGCGGCGTGCGCGGCGATCAGCCGGAGCCAGTCCAGCCGGTCGGCGCCGAGCGGATCGACGTGCCGTTCGGCGGCGGCGTTGAGCGCGAGCACCGCACCTTCGTCAGCGGTGGTCATCGGGCGGAGCTTCACCCGTCCACCATCCCATGGCAATCGCTTTCCGCGGCAGGGGTCAGGTCAGGGGAGGGCCGGACCGGACCCCGAAAACCCGGACCCGGGGTTGGGAATGAACCCTGCGTCGTGCAATGTTGAGCCAGGTGTACTCAAGTCTGCCGGATCGGATTCGGGCGGCGATTTGAACAACCGGTCTCGGATCGGCAACATTGAGTCTGCATCACTCAACTTCGTGGAGGTAACAGCATGGCCCGCGCGGTCGGTATCGATCTCGGTACGACGAACTCCGTCATCGCCGTACTGGAAGGTGGCGAGCCCACCGTCATCCCCAACGCCGAGGGAGCGCGCACGACGCCCTCGGTGGTGGCTTTCGCCAAGAACGGCGAGGTCCTGGTCGGCGAGGTGGCCAAGCGCCAGGCCACCACGAACGTCGACCGGACGATCCGCTCCGTCAAGCGCCACATGGGCGAGGACTGGAGCGTGGACATCGACGGCAAGAAGTTCACGCCGCAGCAGATCAGCGCGTTCGTGCTGCAGAAGCTGAAGCGGGACGCCGAGGCGTACCTCGGGGAGCAGGTCACCGACGCGGTCATCACCGTGCCGGCGTACTTCTCCGACGCGCAGCGCCAGGCGACCAAGGAGGCCGGCGAGATCGCCGGCCTGAACGTGCACCGGATCGTCAACGAGCCGACCGCGGCCGCGCTCGCGTACGGCCTGGACAAGGGCACCGAGCAGACCATCCTGGTCTTCGACCTCGGTGGCGGCACCTTCGACGTGTCGCTGCTGGAGATCGGCGACGGCGTCTTCGAGGTGAAGGCGACCAGCGGTGACAACCACCTCGGTGGTGACGACTGGGACCAGCGGATCGTGCAGTGGCTGGTGACCCAGTTCAAGAACAAGAACGGCACCGACCTGTCCGGCGACAAGATGGCCATGCAGCGGCTCACCGAGGCCGCCGAGAAGGCCAAGATCGAGCTGTCCGCCGCGGCCGAGACGACCATCCACCTGCCGTACCTGAGCCTCACCGACTCCGGTCCGCTGCACCTGGAGGAGAAGCTCTCCCGGGCCGAGTTCCAGAAGATGAGCAACGACCTGCTGGAGCGCGCCCGCGCCCCGTTCAAGGCCGTCATCAAGGACGCCGGCATCGACGTGGCCAAGATCGACCACGTGATCCTGGTCGGCGGGTCGACCCGGATGCCCGCGGTCGCGGACCTGGTCAAGGAGCTGACCGGTGGCAAGGACCCGAACAAGGGTGTGAACCCGGACGAGGTCGTCGCCGTCGGCGCGTCCCTGCAGGCCGGGGTGCTGAAGGGTGAGGTCAAGGACGTCCTGCTGCTCGACGTGACCCCGCTGAGCCTGGGCATCGAGACCAAGGGCGGCGTGTTCACCAAGATCATCGAGCGCAACACCACGATCCCGACCAAGGGCTCGGAGATCTTCACCACCGCCGAGGACAACCAGCCGTCGGTGATGATCCAGGTGTACCAGGGCGAGCGCGAGATGGCCCGCGACAACAAGTCGCTCGGCAACTTCGAGCTGACCGGCCTGCCGCCGGCGCCGCGGAACGTGCCGCAGATCGAGGTCACCTTCGACATCGACGCCAACGGCATCGTGCACGTCAACGCGAAGGACCTTGCCACCGGCAAGGAGCAGCGGATGACCGTGACCGGTGGGTCGGCGCTGCCGAAGACCGACATCGACCAGATGGTCCGCGACGCCGAGCAGTACGCCGAGGAGGACCGCAAGCGCCGGGAGGCGGTCGAGAACCGCAACCAGGCCGAGGGCCTCGTCTACCAGACCGAGAAGTTCCTGTCCGAGAACGAGGACAAGATCCCGGACGACGTGAAGACCGAGGTCAAGGACAACGTCGCCGAGCTGAAGAAGGCGCTCGAGGGTGACGACGCCGACGAGGTCAAGGCCGCGTCGGAAAAGCTCGCCCAGTCCAGCCAGAAGATGGGTGCCGCGATGTACGCGAACGCCCAGGCCGCCGGTGGTGGCTCCGAGTCGGGCGCGTCCGCCGACGGCGACCAGGCCGGTGCTTCCAGCAACGACGACGACGTGGTCGACGCCGAGATCGTGGACGAGGACCGTCCGCAGGACACCAAGCCGGAGGGCGACACCAAGTGACGGATCGTCCGAACGAGCCTGGCAGCGAGTTCGGCGACGGCGAGCCCGTCGTCCGCGACAAGCGCCGGATCGACCCGGAGACGGGCCAGGTGCGGGAGTCGTCCGCGGCTCCCGCTCCGGGTGCCGCGCCCGGTATGCCCGGGACCCCTGGAGCCCAGCCGCCGAAGGACCCGTCGGACCTGATCGGTCCGTCGGCCCAGGAAGCCCTGCTCACCGAAGCGCTCGCGGAGCGTACGGCGGACCTGCAGCGACTGCAGGCCGAGTACGTGAACTACAAGCGCCGGGTGGACCGGGACCGCGAGGCGAATCGCGAGCTGGTGATCGGTTCGGTGCTGACCGAGCTGCTGCAGACGCTCGACGACATCGGCCGGGCCCGCGAGGCCGGCGAGCTGGAGGGGGCCTTCAAGGCTGTCTCCGAGTCGCTCGAGCGGGTCACCGAGAAGCTGGGCCTGGTGCGGTACGGCGAGGTCGGTGACCCGTTCGACCCGCGGATCCATGAGGCGTTGCTGCACAACTATTCCGACGAGGTGGACGGCCCGACCGCGACGGTGGTGATGCAGCCGGGGTACCGCCTCGGCGAGCGGATCCTGCGGGCGGCCAGGGTGGCGGTCTCGGAACCGACCGAGCAGCTGCCCGCCCCGACGGCAGAGGGCACAGATGACAGCGACCGGTCCGCAGAGAAGTCTGCGGAGTAGCGGCGAGCGCGTTCAGGAGGTGACACGCCGATGAGCACGAAGGACTGGCTGGAGAAGGACTTCTACAAGGTTCTCGGTGTCGCCAAGAACGCCGAGGCCGACGAGATCAAGAAGGCCTACCGCAAGCTGGCGCGCAAGTACCACCCGGACTCCAACGCCGGGGACGCGTCGGCGGAGGCGAAGTTCAAGGAGGTCTCCGAGGCGTACGACGTCGTCGGCGACCCGAAGAAGCGCAAGGAGTACGACGAGGCGCGCCGGCTGTTCGGCAGCGGTGGCTTCCGGATGCCGGGTGGCGGCGGCTCGACCGGTGGGCAGGGTGGGTTCGGCTTCGACGTCGGCGACCTGTTCAACCGGGCCGGGTCGGGTGCCGGCGGCGGACTCGGCGACATCCTGGGCGGCGTGTTCGGCGGCGGACGGGGGACGACCACCACGTCGTCCACCGCCCGGCCGCGGCGCGGCGCCGACATCGAGACCGAGGCGACGATCGAGTTCGGCGAGGCCGTCAACGGGGTCACGGTGGCCCTGCGGATGACCAGCGACGAGCCGTGCAAGACGTGTCGCGGGACCGGTGCGAAGTACGGCACCGTGCCGAAGGTCTGCCTCAAGTGCGAGGGCACCGGGATGCAGACCTCGGTCCAGGGTGGCGTCTTCGCGATGACCGAGCCGTGCACCGAGTGCAAGGGTCGCGGCCTGGTCGTCGACGAACCGTGCGAGACCTGCCACGGCTCCGGCCGCGGCCAGTCGAGCAAGACCATGCAGGTCCGCATCCCCGCGGGCGTGCAGGACGGTCAGCGGATCCGGCTGAAGGGCAAGGGCGCGGCCGGCGAACGGGGTGGCCCAGCGGGCGACCTCTACGTCACCGTGCATGTCAACCCGCACCGGATCTTCGGCCGGCAGGCGGAGCACCTGACGTTGACCGTCCCGGTCAGCTTCACCGAGGCCGCGCTCGGCGCGGAGATCAAGGTGCCCACCCTCGACGGTCTTCCGGTCACCGTCCGGATCCCGGCCGGCACCGCGAACGGCAGCAAGCTGCGCGTCCGCGGCAAGGGTTCGGTCCGGCGGGACGGCAGCAAGGGCGACCTGCTGCTGACCATCGAGGTGCAGGTCCCGCACGAGCTGAGCGACGAGCAGCGCGCCAAGCTGCAGGAGTTCAGCACCGCGTCGGACCAGCCTGATCTGCGGGCCGGGTTGTTCGGGAGTTCCTGATGGGCATCCCGTTCAGCCAGGTGCCGACCTGGGACGACCGCACCCCGATCTACGTGATCTCGGTGGCGGCCCAACTGGCCGGCATGCACCCGCAGACGCTGCGCCAGTACGACCGGCTCGGTTTGGTGGTGCCGAGCCGGGCCAGCGGCCGCGGCCGGCGCTACTCGGCGTACGACGTGGCCCGGCTCAGGTACGTCCAGCACCTGTCCCAGGTGGAGGGCGTGAACCTGGCCGGGATCCGGCACATCCTGGACCTGCAGTCGGAGGTGGAGGACCTGCGCAAGCGGGTCAACCAGCTGCTCGCCGAGGTCCAGCGGGGTGTCGGGGTGTCCCGGCGGAGTTCGGCCAGCCGGGTCTTCTCGGCCGGTCCCGCCGGGGACGTGATCGCGATGGGCCGGCAGCAGACCAGTACGCGCTGGATCCGCACCCAGCCGCTCGAGCTGGGCTCGCGCTGAGCTGAGACCACCGGCGGTTCCCGGGAAACCGGGGGCCGCCGGATCCGGCCGGGATCGACCCTGTCAGGGTGATCCCGGCGACCACCGGAGTAACTCCTCCCCCTCGAGGAGGCTCCGATGTCGCCGGAACGGACCGAATCCCCCCTCGGTCGTTCCGGCTGGGCCGGCGATCTTCCACCCCCCGGAAGTCCCCGGCCCTGGCCGCGCGCCTTCCCCCCCCCGAAGGCCGCGGTCGCCGGCCAGAGGTCTCCCTCCCCCCGGAGCCTCTGGCCGGTCCCCTCGGGCACCAGGTGTTCACCGCGAACCTCTTGCCGCCACCCGGTGCGTGCCTACGCTGAAGAGGTGACGCTGACACTCGAGAGTGACCGGCTGCTGATCCGGGACTGGGAAGAGGCCGACGCCGAAGCCGCGGTGGAGATCTACGGCTCGGCGGACGTGGCGCAGTGGTTGTCGCCGGCGATCGAACGGATCGACGAGGTGGCCACGATGAAGCGGGTACTCGCTGCCTGGGTCGAGGCCCAGCCCAACTTCGTCCTGCCGGCCGGCCGCTGGGCGGTGCTGCGCAAGGACACCAACGAACTCGTCGGCGGGCTGCTGATCCGGCTGCTGCCGCCGTACGAGGAGGACCTGGAGATCGGCTGGCAGCTGAAGCCGTCCGCCTGGGGGTACGGGTACGCGACCGAGGCGAGCCGGACGCTAATGCGCTGGGCGTTCACCGAGGGCGGGATCGACGAGTTGTTCGCGGTGGCCCGTCCGCACAACGAGCGCGCGCTGGCGACCGCCGGCCGGCTCGGGATGGAGTGGGTCGGCGAGACCGACAAGTACTACGGCCTGAACCTGCAGGTGTACCGGATCCGGGCCGGCGACTTCAAGGCCGAGGACGCCAAGGAGCACCCACCGGCGCCCGGCGACGACTGACCGGCTGACCGGCTGACGACGGACCGGAGCCGCGGGCGGTCGACGCCCACGACCCGGTCCGCCGGGCATCAGCTGATCAGCCCGTAGGCGCTGGTCACCTCCTGCTCCAACTTGTTGCCGTCAGCATCGACCGCGGTGAGCCGCAGCGACGGCTTCTTCCCCGCCTGCGCCGCCGGATGCGTGACGGTCGTGCTGTAGCGGCCGTCGGCGTGCTTGGCCAGCTTGAGCTCCGTCCACTTCTTGCCGTCGTACGACAGCTCGAGCTTGGCGGAGGTGAACTTCGCCGTCGAACCCGATTCCGCCTGGTGCCGCAGCCCGAGCGTGAGCTGCGTCGGTACGCCGGTCCGGACCCGGCTGAGCTGGTCGGCGGACGGTACGTCGAGGTCGGCGAACACCACCGGCATCACCTCGTCCTCACCGCCCTTCGCCTTCCACGACCAGACCGAGCGCACCTTCGTCGAGTACAGCCAGGTTTCATGGTTCCGTTCGGCCAGCAGCGTCGCCCGGTACGTCGCGGGCTCGGTCGGCGTCTCGACCCACAGGCCGGTGTCCTCCGCGGACGCGAGCAGTTCGCCGTCGCGCTCCACGGTCAGCTGTGCCGTGTTGCGGTAGGTGTCCGCGAACTCCACGCCGCTCTGGAACGGACTCACCTGGAACAGCAGTCCGCCTTCGACATATCTGATGCTGCCCTCGTTGGTACGGGCCACGGGAAGGCCGCTGTTCTGAACGGGGGCCAGGAACCGGAGCGAAGCGCGCTCTCCGGGTCGGTAGCTGCGCTCGGTCGTGTTCGACCCGAAGTTGGCGTCCCCGTTGTTGTAGATCAGCGAACTCGACCATGCCGCGGGGCCCGCCTGGACATAGCTGGTCCGGTGCGAAGGCGCGCTGAAGGTCGGGACAAGCCAACTACCGAAACTGCCCCCGCCCGGGGTGGAGCCGTGCCGAACCTCCGAGGTCGGCACGTTCGCCTTGTGGCTTCCGAACGACTCCGTCACCGTCGCAAGCTGCTTCCGGGGCACCACGACCTTGCCGACAGCGGGCACCTGACCCGTCCACGGCTGCATCAGGTCGTACACGTACGGCGTGGTCGCCTGGCCCGTCAGCTCGACGGTGACCGGCTTCGGCCGGTCCAGCAGCAGCTGCGCGGCCGCCCGCGAGGTTCGCATCGCCGGGATCGTGGCCGCACCGGAATCGCCGGTCGCCCAGTACGGGTTGACCCCGCCGTCACCCGCGATCTCCGGGTTGTACAGCAGGACCGCGGCCGCGCCGGCGTCCTCGGCCGCCTTGACGATCTCACCGTTGTACCGCGGGTCGCTGGTGCCGCGGCGAATCAGGGCCAGCTTGCCCTTCGTCCCCTTCAGCTCCTCGGCCGAACCCGCGCCCGCGTCGTACAGCGCGAGCTTCTTCGTCCCGGTGAAGCGCGGCCCGAAGTAGTAGTCGAGCACCGTGAACGCACTGCCGCCCTGGACCTTCGCCCGGTACGGCGGGACCTCCAGCCGCGTGCCGAGCGCGAACTCCGCATTGCCGGTGCTCACCTTGCTGGTCGGCGTGGCCCGGGTGACGCGAGCGCTCCCGGTCAGATCGAGTCCGATGCCACCAGCCTGCCTGCCGTCCTTGTCCCGCAGCACGTAGACCATCGAGCGCTGCCGCGACGTCAGGTCCTGCGTACCCTCCGCCGTGAGGTCGACCGGCTCGGCCTTCCGCGCGTCCAGGGTGACCGTGCTGTCCTGGGTCACGTTCACCTCGTCTCCGGCCACGAGGTCGAACTGCTCGAGCGCGGTATCCGTCGCAGGCGTACCGAAGAAGGTGGACGCGACATAGCGGCCCGGAGGAACGCGGACCTTGGCCACACCGTCCCGCATCGGCAGGCCGAACGGACCGAGGTCCAGCGGCGCACCGTCGAGCCGGGCGATGGTGATATCCGCGTTCGCCGGCCCGCCGGCCCTGGTGATGCCCTTGAGGGTGAGGTCGTACATCTCGGCTTCGGCGAACCAGCCGATCGTGGTGACGATCGGGTCCGCGCCGGCGGCCGTCGCGGTGATGCGGCCGGAGAAGGTCCCGGTCCCGGCGGCGGCCCGGTCGGCCGTGACGGTGACCTTGGCCTCGCCATTGGCGGGGACGACGAGCTGGGTGGCACTCAGCTTCGGGGTCGCCTGCGCCGGGTCGAGGGATGCCGCCAGTTGCAGCGTCACCGGCGTACCGGTGGGGTTGCGGTAGGTGAGGTCGCGGCTGACCTCGTCCTTGGCCGGGTAAGGCCAGAGCAGCGTGCCGAGTTCCAGTTCGCCGAGGTCGACCGTGACGGCCGGCTCGGTGGCCTGGTCGGCGTCGACACGGCCGGCGCCTTCTTCGTCGACCCGAGCCTGCTGCGGGTCGGCCGTGGAGATCAGCCGCGCCTTGAGCTGGGTGGCCTTCCAGTCCGGGTGGGCCTGCGCGACCAGGGCCGCGGTCCCGGCGACGTGCGGCGTGGCCATCGACGTACCGGTCAGGGTCGTGTAGCTGTCGCCGACCGGGTCACCGATGGACGTCCCGGCGGCCCGGGCGGCGACGATGTCGGTCCCGGGAGCGGAGATCTCCGGCTTCAGGGCGCCGTCGCCCTTGCGCGGACCACGGCACGAGCTGTCGTTGAGCGAGCCGTCCCGTTGCAGGTTTCCGACGGCCAAGGCGTCGTCCGCGGCCGCCGGCGAGGTGACGGTGGCCGGCTGCGGGAAGAAACAGTTGCCAGCAGCAACGACGAAGAGGGTGCCGGTGTCCTGGGTGAGCCGGTTGACGGCCAGCGACAGGTCGTCGGTGCCGTCGCTCGGGTCCGCGCTGCCGAGGCTCAGGTTCGCCACGTCTGCGCCCTGGGCAGCGGCCCACTCCATGCCGGCGATGATCCCGGAGAAGTAGCCGGAGCCGAAGTCGTCGAGCACCTTGGCGTTCAGCAGCGTCGCTTCGTGGGCGACCCCCTTGTACTTGCCGCCCGACGCCGCACCGGAGCCGGCGGCGATACTGGCGACGTGGGTCCCGTGGCCGAAGTGGTCGACGGCGTCCGCGGCCTCGGAGAAGTTCTCCGACTGCGCGATCCGGCCGGCCAGGTCCGGATGGGTGGGGTCGAGGCCGGTGTCGAGGACGGCGATCTTCGTGCCCTTGCCGGTGAAGCCACGCTGCCAGGCGGCCGGCCCACCGATCTGCGGAACGCTCTGGTCCAGGCCGGCTCGGACCTGCCGGTCGAGGGACACGCGCTGGACGGCCGCGTTCACCCGGGCCGTACTGCCGGGAGCCAGGGTGGCCCAGAAGTCGTCCGTCGAGCTCTTGTCCACAGCCGCCGCGCGGGCGCCGATGCTGGTCAGGACCCGCGAGCTCTTGGTCCCCGGGAGTTGGGCCTGCCGGGCTCGCGTGGTGGCCGCGGCCGGCGTCCCGGCGTACCGGACGATGACGGGCAGGGTCTTCGAGCTCGCGTCGTCACGGCCTTCGGCGATCAGCGTGGTGACGTCGAACAGGGTGCGGTCGAGCCGGCCGGAGAGAACGTCGGCCCGCGCGGCGGACGGTACGACGTACGTGTGGCCGCCCGAGTACGTGGTGATGGCGGACGTGGATCGGCTCGTCGGGGTGGGTTCGAAGACGACCTCTTCGGGCTTGCCCGGCCGCGGGGTCACGCGGACCCGGTCACCGGTGATCAGCGTGATCGTCTTCGGCTGGACTGTGGCCCGCTCGGACGGCGGTGGTGGTGCCGCCTGAGCGGGCGAGGCCGCCGCGGTGCTCGCGAGGAGCGCGCCGACGACCAAGGGGGTGATCCATCGGGGATGCAAGTGATCCTCCAGTAGACGGAAACGGTTCGCCCGGAAGACGTCACCTGGCGTGCCGACGGTTCTGTTTCGCCCCCGATTCGCAGTCACGCAGTGCGGCGGCGCGTCCCGTAGAGAGCCATTCCGATGGTCGCGAACGCGCACAGTGTGTAGGAGTTGCCGGCCAGGAGTTGGAGTCCGTGGTGCGTGTACTCCTTGTCACCCAGGTACGGCGTGTGCCACGGCAGGCCGATGCCGGTCGCAACCAGCCAGCAGAGCGCCAGCCCGCCCAGCGCAGAACTGCGGGCCTGCAGCGCGCGGTACACCAAGACGGCGGTGATCGGGAGAGCCCAGACCCAGTGACCGGTCCAGGAGATCGGTGACACCAGCACACCGACCAGTGAGGTGAGGAGCACGGACTCCAGCACGTAGCCCTGCTCGTACGCTCGTCGTACCGCCAGGAAGCCGAGGACCAGCGTTACCGCGACCGCCAGCAGCCAGTACGGTGCGATGCCGTCGATCCCGCCGTTGATCCGGGCGAACACCCCGCGCCACGCCTGGTTGCTGATGAAGTGTGTCGCGCCCGGCCGGCTCGGGTCGAAGAGGTGGTGGCCCCAGAACTGCCGGGAAGCGTCCGGGAGCACGAGCGCACCGGCCAGCATCGTGCCGATCGTCGCCGCGGCCGCCGTCGCCGCCTCGCGGTAGCGCCGGGTGACGAGCAGGTAGACGATGAAGATCCCGGGCGTCAGCTTGATCCCGGTCGCCACGCCGACCAGCACGCCGCGGAACCGAGGCGGCAGGTGGCCGAGCAGGTCGACCAGGAGCAGCGCCGTGAGCACGAGGTTCACCTGGCCGAGGTCGAAGGTGGACCGGACCGGCTCCAGCGCGACGCCGGCGGCCCCGACCGCCAGACCGATCGCGGCGACCCTCCAACGCGACCACCGCGGCCTGAGCGCACGCACGGTGACCATGCCGATCACCAGTAGGGCCGAGGCGTTGACCAGTGTCATCAGGGCGCGGCCGCCCGCTGTCCCGAGCATCGCGACCGGTGCGAAGACCACGGCGGCGAACGGTGGGTAGGTGAAGCCGAGCACCATGTCCTTCGGGTAGGCCAGGTGGGCGGTGTAGATGTCCTGGCCGTCGAGGAACGCCTGGGCGGACACCACGTAAACCCGCAGGTCGTACTGCAAGGAGGTTGGTGGCCAGAGCCACAGGCAGACCGTCAGGAAAAGGATGGCCGTGGCAACGAGCAGGAGGACTGGCTGCCGGGCCGGGACCGAGCCGCGGCCGGCCGGACGTACGGGAGGACTGATCGTCATGCGCTCGACCCTCGCCGCGCGACCCCCTGGGCCACATCGCCGCGAGGAGCCACCCCGGGTCGCCGGTCGGAGTGACTCGCCACGCCGCAGGATCACTCCAAAGAGTGACGGCCCGGGACCCGCTCGCCCGCAGAATGGTCGGGTGACCGCAGACGCCGTGCTCGCCGCGCCGCCGGGTCGCCGGACGGTCCGCCTGCTCGTGGTCGAGGGCAGAGTCGCGCGGATAGTTGCCAGGTGGCCGCAGAGGCAGGGCCGATGAGCCTGGTCCGGCGGGTGCGCGACCTGTTCGCCGACCCGGCAGGTGACGTCGTGCTGGCTGTGCTGGCCGTCGGGCTGACCCAGCTGTGGTTCCTGCGGTGCACCGACGACTGGGTCTACGCCCGGCTCGGCTTTCCGCTTCTGGTAGCGGTCGTGCCGGTACTGATCGCGCTCTGCCGGATCGAGCCGATGGTCGCCGCGATGGGGCTGGCTGCCGGTGCGTTCGGGTCCCTGCTGATCGGCAACGTCAACTGGGTCGTGGTGGCCGGCTGCTGCCTCGCGCTGTGGTGGTTGCCGGCGCGGTGCGACTGGCGGACCGTTCTGGTGACGGTCGCTGCGGTCACGGGGCTCCCGTTCTTGCTCGGCCTCGTCCGCCTCGAACTGGTCGCGGTCGCCTTGCCGAACGTCCGCGAGGCGATCAACGGCGAGGGCGGCGCGCTGATCGCGATGTCGCGCGGGATCGCCTGGGAGCGGTACGAGCGGATCTACAACCTGTCCTGGCCGTGGTGGTTCTCAGCGCTCTTCCTGCTCGTCGGAGCCGGCTCCTGGCTGTGGTGGTCACTGCACAGCGAGCGGGGCGAGGTGAAGCCCGAGTGGCAGCGGCGGCAAGACCTGGCCGCGTTCCTCCGCCGACCGGACCGGGCGCTGGTGCTGGACACCTTGCTGGGCTCGGTCATGAGCGCGCTCATCCTGCTGGACCTGGTCCGCGACGTCGCCAAGGACAGCAACTGGTGGACTGCCCCGGGCTGGATGCCGTACGCCATCGCGTACTCGGCCCTCACCCTCGTCGTACGACGTCGCCGGCCGGCGATCCCCGTGGTCGTGCTGGGGATCGCCGCTCTGCTGACGTACTGGCAGACCTGGGACAGCTGGTCGGTGCTGGGCGCTCTCGGCCTGGCCGTGTACTCGCTGGCGGCCGGGCGGCTCAAGTTCCGATGGATCCTGGTGACCGCGATCGGCGTGCTCGGCGCGTTGCCGCTGATCGCCCGGGTCGTCCGCTACCCGCAGCTGACCCTGGTCTTCCCCGAGCTGGACCGGCAACCGTTCGACTTCGGGACTTCCGGGGACGGCCAACTGCACAACCTTGCCTACGAGGCAGTGGTCGACCGGAAATGGCCGGTGTCCCTCTCCTTGCTCCTGTTGCTGCCGTTGTCCGTCGGCTTCCTGGCCAGGCTCTACCGTCGCAATCGGGAGGCGTCGGAGCGCGAGGCCGCATTGGAACGCGCCGCGGCCGAGCAGGACGCGGCACAGGTCGTACTGACCGAGCGGTCGCACATCGCCAGGGACCTGCACGACGTGGTGGCGCACGCGGTGAATCTGATGGTCATCCAGGCCGAGACCGGCCCGGACCTGGTCGCGCGGGGTGACCAGGACGTGCTGGCCGGCTTCCAGCGGATCGGTGACGCCGGCCGGCGGGCGCTGGGAGAGCTGGACCGGATGCTGTCGGCACTGCGCGACGCGGACGGCGTACCGGACCCTGAGCTGACCCCACAGCCCGGGCTGGCCGAGCTGCGGTGGTTGGTGGCGGACGTGGCGCACGACGGGCTCGCGGTGGAGCTGTCCGTCCAGGGAGAGACCGAGCTGGCGCCGACGGGGCACCAGTTGGCGGCGTACCGGTTGGTGCAGGAGGCGTTGACCAACGTGGTGCGGCATGCAGCGGCAACGGAGGTGATGGTGACGCTGCGGGTGGACGCCGAGGAGTTACGGGTGGAGATCAGCGACAACGGGCACGGTTTCGACCCGGAGGCGGCGCGGGCCGCTGGGCGGCACGGACTGGCCGGGATGCGGGAGCGGGTACGGATCCACCACGGCACGCTGGCGATCGACTCGGTGCCGGGGCGGGGCACGACGATCGCGGCCCTGATCCCGCTGACGGCGAAGGTGGCCCGGTGATCAAGGTGATGGTGGTCGACGACCAGGACCTGGTCCGGGACGGGATCTCGATGATCCTGGACGGGCAGCCGGACATCGAGGTGGCCGCGCAGGCGGTCGACGGCGCCGACGCGATCCGCCGGGCGGCCGGGCTGCTCGACCTGCGGGTCGTGCTGATGGACGTCCGGATGCCCGTGCTGGACGGGATCGAGGCGACCCGCCGGCTGGTCCAGCGGCCGGACGCGCCGCGGGTGCTGATCCTGACGACCTTCGATCTCGACGAGTACGTGTACGACGCACTGCGGGCGGGCGCGAGCGGGTTCCTGCTGAAGAGGTCGTCGCGGGACGAACTGATCAACGCGGTCCGGGTGATCGCCGCCGGTGACGCGCTGCTGGCGCCGCCGGTGACCCGGCGGCTGCTCGACCGGTTCGCCGCCGGCCGGCCGGCCCCCGACGAGTGCGGCCGGCTCGACGAGCTGACCGCGCGCGAACGCGAAGTACTCCGGCTGGTGGCCGAGGGCAACTCGAACGCGGAGATCGCGGCCGCGTTGCACCTGACCGAGCACACGGTCAAGACGCACGTCAGCCGGATGCTGACCAAGACCGGGCTGCGCGACCGCGTGCAGGCGGTCATCCTCGCCTACGACACCGGCCTCGTCGCACCGCGGCCGTTCGACCGTCGCAGCCTGTAGGTCCGGCCGGGTCTGTGACCGCCGCATCACTGAGCGTCAAAGCGTCTGGACCCGGGCGTGACCCTGACTCTTCCCGGGGATTTGGCAGACTTGAGTGGAATGGACTCAACTTTCGCTAGGTTGTATCTAGCGAAGACTTGACGTGAGAAGTGAAAGGCTGGAACCAGATGGATGTTCAGCGGTTGACGACGCTGGCGCGCGAAACGCTGTCGGTGGCGATCCGTCAGACCTCCGCGGCGGGCAACCCGACCGTGGAACCGATTCACCTGTTGTCGGCACTGCTCGCGCAGCCCGAGGGGACCACCGTCGGTCTGCTCGAGGCCGCCGGCGCCGAGGTCGACGCGGTCCGCCGCCGGACCGCCGAGCAGCTCGCCCGGCTGCCGAAGGCGAGTGGTGGCAGTGTGCAGGCGCCGAGCCTGTCCCCGAAGACCAGCGACGTGCTGAACCAGGCGGAGCAGCGGGCGCTCGGGCTCGGCGACGAGTACGTCTCGACCGAGCACCTGCTGATCGCGCTGGCGACCGTCGAGGGCGTCGCGCAGACCGCGCTCGGGGTGACGACCGACGCGCTGCTGCAGGCGTTCGACCAGATGCGTGGCAACCGCCGGATCACCTCGCCGGAGGCCGAGGGCACGACGAAGTCGCTGGAGAAGTACGGCATCGACCTGACCGAGCGGGCTCGCGACGGCAAGCTCGACCCGGTGATCGGCCGTGACTCCGAGATCCGCCGCGTCGTGCAGGTGCTGTCCCGCCGGACCAAGAACAACCCCGTCCTGATCGGTGAGCCCGGCGTCGGCAAGACCGCCGTCGTCGAGGGGCTGGCCCAGCGGATCGTGGCCGGTGACGTGCCCGAGTCGCTGCGCGGCCGCCGGCTGATCAGCCTGGACCTCGGCGCGATGGTCGCGGGCGCCAAGTACCGCGGTGAGTTCGAGGAGCGGCTGAAGGCGGTGCTGACCGAGATCAAGGAGTCGGACGGCCAGATCATCACCTTCATCGACGAGCTGCACACCGTCGTCGGCGCCGGCGCGTCCGGCGAGGGCGCGATGGACGCCGGCAACATGCTGAAGCCGATGCTGGCCCGTGGTGAGCTGCGGATGATCGGCGCCACCACGCTGGACGAGTACCGGACCCGGATCGAGAAGGACCCGGCGCTGGAGCGCCGGTTCCAGCAGGTGTTCGTCGGGGAGCCGTCGGTCGAGGACTCGATCGCGATCCTGCGTGGCCTGAAGGAGCGCTACGAGGCGCACCACAAGGTCGCGATCTCCGACAGCGCGCTCGTCGCGGCCGCGACGCTGTCCAACCGCTACATCACCGGCCGGCAGTTGCCCGACAAGGCGATCGACCTGGTCGACGAGGCCGCGTCCCGGCTGCGGATGGAGATCGACTCCTCCCCGGTCGAGATCGACTCGCTGCGGCGGACGGTCGACCGGCTGAAGATGGAGGAGCTCGCCCTCGGCCGCGAGGAGGACGCGTCCAGCCAGGAGCGGCTCGAGCGGCTGCGCGCCGACCTCGCCGACCGCGAGGAGGAACTGCGCGCGCTGGAGTCGCGGTGGGAGAAGGAGAAGTCCGGCCTGAACCGGGTCGGTGAGATCAAGGAGCGGATCGACGAGCTGCGCGGCCAGGCCGAGCGGGCCCAGCGCGAGGGCGACTTCGAGACCGCGTCCCGGATCCTCTACGGCGAGATTCCGCAGCTGGACAAGGAGCTCGAGGAGGCCTCGGCCGAGCCCGAGGTCACCGACGGCCCGGACGCGATGGTCAACGAGGAGGTCGGCCCGACCGAGATTGCCGAGGTGATCGCGATGTGGACCGGCATCCCGACCGGCCGGCTGCTCGAGGGCGAGACCGGCAAGCTGCTCCGGATGGAGGACGAGCTGGGGCATCGGCTGATCGGTCAGCGCGAGGCGGTCAAGGCCGTCAGCGACGCGGTTCGCCGGGCCCGTGCGGGCATCTCCGACCCGGACCGGCCGACCGGTTCGTTCCTGTTCCTCGGCCCGACCGGTGTCGGCAAGACCGAGCTGGCCAAGGCGCTGGCGGACTTCCTGTTCGACGACGAGCGCGCGATGGTGCGGATCGACATGTCCGAGTACGGCGAGAAGCACAGCGTCTCCCGGCTCGTCGGCGCACCGCCCGGGTACGTCGGCTACGAGGAGGGCGGTCAGCTGACCGAAGCGGTCCGGCGGCGTCCTTACTCGGTGATCCTGCTCGACGAGGTGGAGAAGGCGCATCCCGAGGTCTTCGACATCCTGCTGCAGGTGCTGGACGACGGCCGGCTGACCGACGGCCAGGGCCGCACGGTCGACTTCCGCAACGTGATCCTGATCCTGACCAGCAACCTGGGCTCGGCGTACCTGGCCGATCTGGGGCTGGACGACCAGGCCAAGCGGGACCAGGTGATGGCGGTGGTGCGGCAGTCGTTCAAGCCCGAGTTCATCAACCGGCTGGACGAGATCGTGCTGTTCGACGCGCTCGGCAGCGAGGAGCTGACCCAGATCGTCGGGCTGCAGATCGAGGCCCTGCAGAAGCGGCTGGGCGACCGGCGGATCACGCTCGACGTCGGCGACGACGCGATGGAGTGGCTGGCGATGACCGGGTACGACCCGGTGTACGGCGCCCGCCCGTTGCGCCGGCTGGTCCAGTCGGCGATCGGCGACGAGCTCGCCCGGGCGCTGCTGGCCGGTGACGTCCGCGACGGCGACACCGTGTACGTCCGGCTGAACGAGGCGAAGGACGCCCTCGAGGTCAGCACGCTCTGACCACGGGCCGGGAAGCCCCGGGTGGATCACGGTGATCCGTCCGGGGCTTCGTGGTTTCCGGGGCCTGATCTGGGAGGATCGAAGGAGAGTGTGGAGGAGTTCCGATGAGCGACCAGCACGGCGACCCCGCCGACCCTGACCGGCCGAAGCCCGCCGAGCAAGCCCCGCCGGCCGGCGACACCAGCCGGCCGAGCGACGCGACCCCACCGGGCGCTGCGACTCCACCGAGTGGTGGGTCCACCCCGCCGAGTGGTCAGCCCGCTGTGCCGGGTGGTGACGACCCGCGGCCCGGTCCGTACCAGGGCGTGTTCGGCGCGAGCGGACAGCAGCCACCGCCCCCGCAGTACGATCCGGCCACCGGTGTCGAGCGGCCCGGTCCGTACCAGGGTGCCTTCGGCCAGCCGGGTGGTCCCGGTCCGCAAGGTGGATTCGGCCAGCGGGGCGGCTACGGGCAGTACGGTCAGCAGCCGCCGAATCCGTGGGGTCAGCCGCAGAGCCCGTACGCCTACCAGCAGGCACCGGTCGCACCGCCGAAGCAGGTCGTGATCGCCTCGGTGATCGCGTTCGGGCTGGGTGGTCTGTGTGTCCTGCTCGGGTTGTTCTCGCTGACCGCGGCCGGTGGAGAGATCGCCGAGACGCTGGCCGGGTCGAGCGATATGCAGGGCGTCGTGGTGGCCGCGATCCTGCTGTCCAGCGTGCTCTACCTCCTGCCGGCGATCTTCGTCCGCAAGCGCAAGCAGTGGGCCCGGATCATGCTCATCGTGGTCGCCGCGATCGGGATCGCCGGCGGCGTCGGCGCCCTGCCCGGCAGCCTGATCGGGCTCGGGTTGCACGCCGCACTGCTGATCCTGATGCTGCAGCAGCCCACGAAGCTCTGGTTCCAGCACCGCTGATGGAGATCTGGATCAACCCGGCCTGTTCCAAGTGCCGGGCTGCCACCGCCGCCCTGGACGAGGCCGGGATCGCCTACACGACCCGGCGTTACCTCGACGACCCGCCGACGCCGGCGGAGCTGGCAGAGGTCCTGGCCCGGCTCGACCTGGAGCCGTGGCACATCACCCGTACCGGCGAGCAGGCGTACGCCACCCTCCGCGATCTGCCGCGCGACGCAGAGCACCGGGACGAGTGGATCGCGGCTCTGTGCGCCGGTCCGATCCTGATCCAGCGGCCGATCCTCACCGCCGACGACGGCAGCACGGCCGTCGCTCGTGATCCCGAGGCGCTGAGCCGCCTGCTCGATCGCTGAACCCTCTTCCGCTCCGCTCGCTCCCGCGCATCATGAGAGAGCGAGGGGAGGCCGCCAGTGATCGAACAAGGGGCGATCGGAGTCGCGCTGGTGCTGGCCGCGGGGCGAGGGCTCCGGATGCGGTCGGCGCGTCCGAAGGCGTTGTGCCGGGTCGGGGGGATCAGCCTGCTGGAACGCTGCAGCCAGGTGCTGCGCCAGGCCGGGGTACGACGGGTCGTCGTTGTGGCCGGCTATCGGGCCGAGGACGTCGTCGCGGCGGTCCGGGCCAGGAACCTGCCGGTCGAGGTGGTGACGAATCCGGACTGGGAACTCGGGACGGCGTCGTCGGTGCTGGCCGGTCTGCGCGCGGTCGGGGACTGCCGCTGTCTGGTGGTGATGGGCGACCACGTCTTCGAGGCGGCCGACCTGCGCCGCCTGCTCACCGCCGACGGCCGCAACGTGATCGCGGTCGACCGGGACCCGGATCGCCAGGTCGGCGGCCTGAACGGCGATCCACCGAACCGGGTCCGGCTGCGCGAGGACGGCCAGGTCGCCGCGATGGGGACCGAACTGGACTGCTACGACGCGGTGGACGCCGGGCTGGCGGTGGTCCAGGTGAGCGACGTCCTGTCCGTCGCCGACTCGGGATCCCGGACCTGGCTCGAACTCCGGCAACGCATGCTCTTGCGTGGATGCCCCGTGCAGACCCGTGAAGTCCAAGGGCTCTGGGCGGACGTCGACACCCCGGAAGCGGTGCGCGCGCTGGAGCGGTTCATGTGGCGGCGCTACGGTCCGAAGCCGACCGACGGCGTCATCGCCCGGACGGTGAACCGGCGCATCTCGGGGCCGCTCACCCGGATGCTGCTGCGGACCGGCCTCAAACCCGACGCCGCGACCGCCCTCGCCTTCGCCGCGACCCTGCTCGCCGCCGGCCTGGTGGCCACCGGCAACACCTGGCTGATGGTTGCCGGGGGCATCGGTGTGGTACTCGGCTCGGCCCTCGACGGCGTGGACGGCGAGCTCGCCCGGGTCAGCGGTACGGCGTCCCGGCGCGGCGCCACCCTGGACACCCTGCTCGACCGGTACGCCGATCTCGCGGTCGTGCTCGCCCTGGTGCTCGCGGACGGCGGGACCCGGACCGCGTGGACGTGGGGGTTCGCCGCGGCCGCCGGATGCCTGCTGGTCTCGTACATCCACGCGGTCGGCCGGGACACCGACGTCCGGCTGCTGTTCCGTCGGGAGTTCCGGTTGCTGATCTTCGCGATCGCGGCCGTGATCGGGATGCCGCTGTGGGGCCTGATCGCGGTGGCGGTGGCCGCCAACCTCGACGTGATTCGCGGCGTGGTCCTGCTGCTGAGGGCGATGCGCGAGTAAGTCAGCCGGCCGGTGGTGCGGTGGTCGAACGGAGGACCAGCGAGGTGTCCAGTTCGCGGCGGACATCAGCCCGAGCCCCGTCGAGCGAGGAGAGCAGCAGGTCGACGGCCGCGCGACCCGCGTCCCCACCGTGGGCGGACACCGTGGTCAGGGGCGGGTACATGGTCGCTGCGAGCACGTCGTCGCAGCCGATCACGCTGAACTCGTCCGGGACCCGCATCCCGCGCTCGGCCAGCCCGGCCAGGACGCCCTGGGCCAGCAGGTCGTCGAACGCGATCGCCGCCGACGCCCCGGAGGCCAGGATCGCCTCGGTCCGCTGCACGCCCGCGTCGTACGTGGACCGGCGGGCCGCGACCGCGGTCACCTTCACCCCCAACCGGCGCCCGGCCGCCCGGACCGCGTGCCGGCGTTGGGCGTTGGACCAGGACGAGGCGGGGCCGCTGACGTAGACCAGGTGCCGGTGGCCCAGCCCGGCCAGGTGCTCGACGGCGGCCTCGATCCCGGTCGCGGTGTCGATCAGGACCCGGGGCAGGCCGGGCACGTCCCGGTTGATCAGGACCAGCGGGCGGCGTTCGGCGTGCGCGAGGATCTGCTCCTCGGTCATCCGGGACGAGGCCAGCACGATCCCGTCGGTCTGCGGGCCGAGCTTGCCGACCAGCACGTCCTCGCGGGTCGGGTCCTCGTCCGAGTCGCCGAGCAGCAGGCTGAACCCGGCCTGGTCCGCGGCCGCCTGGGCTCCGCGGATCAGCGGCGGGAAGAACGGGTTCGCGATGTCCGGGACGACGATAGCGACGGTGCCGGCCCGGCCGGTACTGAGCGCGCGGGCGGTGTGGTTCGGGACGTAGCCGAGCCGGGTGGCGACCTCCATCACGTGCGCGACCGTCTCGGCGGTGATCATCTCCGGCCGGGAGAACGCCCGGGACACCGTGGACTTCGAGACTCCGGCCGCCTCGGCCACCTGGTTGATGGTCGGCCGGCCGCCGGATCCGCGCTGCTGGGTCACGCGCTCACTGTACGGGGCGACCGGACCGATTTCGCTTGATCGCTTGACGTGCAACCGGTTGCACGGCATGGTTGCGGGAACGCGGTCCGAGCGGTCCGCGTTCCGCGACGGTTCCGCAGCAAGGGAGATTCCGGTGGCAGCTCTGGACTGGCTGGTGGTCGGCGGCTACTTCTTCGTGATGGTGGCGATCGGCCTGTGGGCGAAGGCGCGGGTGCACGACGCCGCCGACTTCTTCACCGCCGGCGGCCGGATGCCGTGGTGGCTGTCGGGCATCTCACACCACATGTCCGGGTACAGCTCGGCCGTGTTCGTCGGGTACGCGGCGATCGCGTACACCGAGGGCTTCGTGCTCTACGTCTGGTGGGCGCTCGGCATCACCTTCGCGATGGTGGTCGGCGCGTTCGTCTTCGCGCCCCGCTGGCCACGACTGCGGCAACGGCTCGGCGTGATCTCACCACTGGAGTACCTGAAGATCCGGTACAACCTCCCGACCCAGCAGCTGCTGGCCTGGAGCGGGACGGCGCTGAAGGTGTTCGACGTCGGTGCGAAGTGGACCGCGACGGCCTTGCTGCTCAACGTTTTCGCCGGCGTCCCGATCGCGTGGGGCGTGCTGATCACCGGTGGGGTCACGCTGATCTACTCGACGATCGGCGGGCTGTGGGCCGACGCGCTCACCGACCTCGGCCAGTTCGTCATCCAGCTGGTCGCCGGGATCGTGCTGTTCGTCGCGGTGCTCGGCAAGCTGGGCGGGGTCTCCTCGATCTGGACGATGTGGGGCGACCTGCCGGAGGGCAACGCGAAGCCGTTCAACGGCCAGTACACGGTGCTGTTCGTGATGGTGTACCTGCTGATCAACACGCTGTCCTACAACGGCGGTACCTGGAACCTGGCGCAGCGGTTCATCGCCTCGCCCAGCGGCAGTGAGGCTCGCCGGGCGGCGCTGTTCTCCGGTGGGCTGTACCTGGTCTGGCCGCTGGTGATGTTCTTCCCGATGTGGGCCGCGCCGATCCTGCTGCCCGACCTGGCCAAGCCGGACCAGTCGTACGCGCTGCTGACCCAGGAGCTGCTGCCGATGGGCCTGATCGGGCTGGTGCTGGCCGGGCTGTTCTCGCACACGATGGCGATGACCGGTTCGGACGCGAACGCGATCTCGGCCGTTGTCACCCGCGACATCGTGCCGGCCCTCTGGCGGGGCGCGCACCGGATGACCGGCAGGACCGAGCTGCTCCTCGGCCGGATCAGCACCTTCGCGTTCATCGCGCTGAGCATGGCGATCGCGCTCACCGCGGACAGCTTCGGCGGCGTGCTCGGCCTGCTGATCCTCTGGTTCGGCGGCCTGGTCGGGCCGATCGCGATCCCGATGCTGCTCGGTCTGCTGCCCGCGTTCCGGCGCTGTGGCCCGGCCGCGGCGATCGTCTCCTGGGCGACCGGTCTGCTGGTCTTCTTCGTCACCCGGTACGTCTTCGACGAGCGGATCGCCGAACTGGCCAAGGACAAGGTCACCGCGATCCAGGTCGGCGGCCCGGTGGTCTGCTCGCTGATCGTGTTCGTCCTGATCGGCCTGCTCCGGCCGTGGCACAACGCCGCCTCCGACGAGCTGGTGGATGCCCTCAGCAACGACCCGGACGGCGCCGGCGACCTCGAGGTGAAGGCCGGGCATGCCTGATCCGTACGCACGGCACCTGGTGGACGACGTCCTGGGCTGGTGGATGGAGAACGGCCCGGACCGCGAGTACGGCGGGGTCCTGACCTGCTGGGACAACGCGGGCACGACCCTGGTGTCCACGGACAAGTACACCTGGTCCCAGGGCCGCTGGGTCTGGCTGATGGCCCGCGTCGTCACCGCGGTCCGGAACGGCATGCTCGACCTCGATCCCGCGCCGTACCTGGAGCAGGCGCGGACCACGGCCGCGTTCCTCCGGGATCACGCTGTGCTCGCGGACGGCTCCACGGCGTACGTGACCGATCGGGCCGGGTCGCCGAAGGAGCCGGTTGTCGGGGACGGGGTGAGCGTGAGCGTGTTCGCGGACCTGTTCGCGGCGCTCGGATTCGCCGGACTGGCCCAGCTCGATCCGGAGTGGGGCGAGCCCGCCGAGGAGATCCTGCTGTCCGCGGCCCGCCGGATCGAGGCCGGGACGTACCGGTCGGAGCCGTACCCGGTGCCGTCGGGCCACGACTCGTTCGCGTTGCCGATGATCCTGCTCGGAGTCGGCGAACAGGTGCACCGGGCCACCAAGTCGGCCGCGTCCGCCGAGATCGTCCGGGCCGCCGTGGCCGCGATCGAGGGGACGTTCGTCCGCGGGACCGAGGTGGTCGAGATGCCGCCGCGGACCGCCGACCGCGGCGACCTGCTGCTCAGCCGGCATCGGGCTCCGGGGCACACGCTCGAGGCGCTGTGGTTCCTGCAGCACGCGGCCGACCTGGTCCCCGGTTCGCTCGCCGACGACCCCGATCGCCTGGCCGGCATCGCGGTGCATGCCTGCCGGCTGGACTGGGACGACGAGTACGGCGGTCTGCTGCGCTTCGTCGATCGCGAGGGCGGCGAGCCGACGGGACGCCGGACGGACGACCCGTACGAGGCGCTGGTCGTCGGCACCTGGGACACGAAGCTGTGGTGGCCGCACGCGGAAGCGCTGTACACGACGGCCTTGCTGAGCCGGCTCACCGGACGAGCCGACGTCGCCGAGTGGCACGAGGAGCTGTCCCGCTACACGCTGCGGACGTTCCCGGCCGGGCCAGGGCGGGAGTGGGTCCAGATCCGGCAGCGGGACGGGAGTCCGCTGGAAGCCACGGTCGCGCTGCCGGTGAAGGATCCGTTCCACATCGCCAGGTCACTGCTGTTGCTGGTCGAGCTGTTGCACACCAACCGAGACACGGAGGTCCAGTGAGTACGACGGGGACGGAACAGCCCACGGTCCAGGTGTTTCCCGACCGGGAGGCGCTCGGCCGGAAGGCGGGCGACGACATCGCGGCAGAACTGCGCCGCCGGCTGGCCCAGCAGGACGGCGTGCGGATGATCTTCGCGGCCGCACCGAGCCAGCAGGAGACGCTGGCCCGGTTGCGGGTTGCCGAGGGCATCGACTGGAGCCGGGTGACCGCGTTCCACATGGACGAGTACGTCGGCCTGCCGGCCGATGCGCCGCAGCGGTTCGCCGCGTGGCTGAACAAGGCCCTCTTCGACCACGTCCCGTTCGGCAAGGTCCACCTGCTGGACCCCACCGAGGACCTGGCCGCGGACGTCCGGCAGTACGCCGACGAGCTGGCCTCGGCGCCGATCGACCTGGTGGTGCTCGGCATCGGGGTGAACGGGCACATCGCGTTCAACGACCCGCCGGACGCGGACCTGGACGACCCGGAGCCGGTCCGGGTGGTCGAGCTCGCCGAGGCGAGCCGCCGGCAGCAGGTCGACGACGAGTGCTTCGACCGGATCGAGGACGTGCCGACCACGGCGATCACCTTGACGGTGCCGCGGCTGCTCGACGCGGAGCGCCTGTTCTGCGTCGTCCCCGGAGCCCTGAAGGCGAACGCGGTCCGCGCTGCGCTGACGGATCCGATCGGCCCCGCGTGCCCGGCGACGGTCCTGCGACGCCACGCCGACTGCACGCTGTACCTCGACAAGGAGTCGGCCGCTCATGTCCGATGACAGCATGACAGCGGACGAGCTGTGCCGCGGCTACCTGGACAACGTCCACGAGCTGCTGCAACGGATCCAGACCGAGGAGTCGAAGTCCATCGCGGCCGCGGCGGGGCTGCTCGCGGACCAGATCGCGGCCGACCGGCTGGTGCACATCTTCGGGCCCGGCGGCCACTCGAACCTGGCGGCCCAGGAGGTGTTCTTCCGGGCCGGCGGGCTGATGCACATCGCCGCGATCCTGGACGAGGGGACGCTGCTGTCCAACGGCGCGCTGCGGTCGATGGCGATCGAGCGGACCCCGGGGTACGGGCGCATCGTGGTCCGGGATCGCGAGCTGGGCGAGGGCGATCTGCTAATCCTGGTGAACGCGTACGGCATCAACGCCGCCCTGATCGACGCGGCGCTGGAAGCCCGGGAACGCGGGGTCAAGCTGATCGGGATCAGCTCGCGGTCGCATGCCGAGCAGACGGCACCGGAGCACCCGGCGCGGCACCCGACCCGGCAGAACCTGCACGACCTGGTCGACGTGGCGATCGACTCGAAGGTGCCGATCGGCGACGCGATCATGGACGTCCCCGGCGCGCCGGAGCGGATCGCCGCGGTGTCGACGTTCGCCAACGCGTTCGTACTCAACTCGCTGACGCTGTGCACCGTCACCGAACTGGTGGCCCGGGGCATCGAACCGCCGGTCTGGCGGAGCGGCAACGCGCCGGGCGGCGACGAGGCGAACAACCGGTTCGTCGGCCGGTTCCGGCATCGGGTGCCCACGCTGTGACGACGTACACCGGCCTGGACCCGGCCACCGGCCGCCTGCTGGCGGTGGAGGTCGGGGACGGGCGGATCTTGTCCGTGGCAGAAAGCTCGGGCGACCTGGCGGGGGCCGGGTGGCTGGCGCCGGGGCTGGTGGATCTGCAGGTGAACGGGTTCGGCGGGTTCGACGTGAACGGGCCGGAGGTCACGGCGGACACCGTGATCGAGCTCGTCCGCGCCCTCGCCGTCGCCGGGACGACGACCTTCGTCCCGACCGTGATCACGGCCTCCGAGGCCGACATCGTCCGGTCTCTGCAGGCGATCGCGGCCGCGCGTTCGGTGGATCCCGCGACCCGGTCGGCGATCCCGTTCGCGCACGTGGAAGGACCGCACCTGTCGCCCGACGACGGTCCCCGTGGGGTCCATCCGGTCGAGCACATCCGGCCGCCGGACGTGGCGGAGTTCACCCGGTGGCAGGAGGCTTCCGGCGGGTTGGTCGGCATGGTCACGCTGTCGCCGCACCACCCGGCGTCCGCCGAGTACGTGCGCGCTCTGAGCAGCGCCGGCGTCCTGGTCGCGGTCGGTCACACGGCGGCGACACCTGACGAGATCATTGCCGCTGTCGATGCGGGCGCGACCCTCTCGACCCATCTCGGCAACGGCGCCGACGCGGTACTCCCGCGGCACCCGAACTACCTGTGGACCCAGCTGGCCGACGACCGCCTCACGGCGGGATTCATTGCCGACGGCCACCACTTGCCCGGCGACACGCTCACCGCGATGCTCCGCGCCAAGGGTCTCGACCGCAGCATCCTGGTCTCCGACTCGGTCGCGCTGGCCGGATCCCCGCCAGGCGACTACCGGACCCCGGTCGGCGGCACGGTCCAGCTCACCGAGTCCGGCCGGCTTTCGTACGCGGGGACGCCGTACCTCGCGGGGGCCGCACGGTCGTTGGCGGACTGCGTGGCGACCGCGACCGAGCTGGGCCGGATCCGGCTGGCCGACGCGATCCGGCTGGCGACGGCGAATCCCGGGCGGTTCGTGGGTGGTCGTGGGGAACTGCGACCGGGTGAACCGGCGGACCTGATCGAGTTCGACTGGGCTCCGGGTGACAAGGTGTTGCGGTTGCGGAAGGTCGTCCAAGCGGGTCAGGAGGTCGGTCGGTGAGCAGGGTGCAGGCGGGTGTCGCGGTGATCGACGTGACCCCGGCGGTCGGCACGTGGATGTCCGGGTTCGTGGCGAGAACGGGTCCGTCGACGGGTGCGCACGACCCGATCACGGTCCGCGCGGTGTGCGTCGACGACACCGCGATCGTGGCGGTGGACGTGGTCGGCCTGCACGAGGACTTCTGCGCGGCGGTCGCCCGCGGTACGTCGTTGCCTAGCGCAAACGTCCGGGTGCACGCGACGCATACCCACGGCAGCCCGGCCAGCGTGGTGGACCGGCTCGGCGGCAACGCGGACCCGGCCTGGCTCGAATCGCTGGAGCAGGCCTGCGTGGCCGCGGTGGAGGAGGCGCGCCGGACCAGCCGGCCAGCCCGCGTACTCGCCGGGTACGCGGCCGAGGTCGACGTGGCCCACAACCGGCGACGGACGGACGGCCCGGTCGATCGGTCGGTCCCGGTCGTGCACCTGGTCGACGAAGCGGGCGACCCGATCGCGATCGTGGTCTCGTACGCCTGCCACCCGGTCGTCCTCGGCGCCGACAACACCCTGCTCACCGCCGACTACCCCGGCGTCGTCCGGCGGGTCGTCGAAGCGCAGTACGCCGGAGCCGTGGCCCTCTTCCTCACCGGATGCGCCGGCGACGCCAACACCGGCCACGCCGCCAGCGCCTCGGTCTCCCTCCAATCGGGAGCCAACCGGACCTTCGCCGACGCCGAAGCCGCCGGTACCGAACTCGCCGACGCGGTGATCGCCGCCGAGCTCCACCCGGTCGACGGGAACGTCACCGCAGCGGTTGCCGAGGTCACCCTGACCATCGACGTCGACCCGCAGTTCAGCGATGCGGCGGCGGAGTGGCGGGCGGTGGCGGCGGATCCCGAGGCGGACACGGCGACAACGGCCTTGATGCAGTGCTGGGTCGAGTGGGCCGACAAGTTCGCGTCGATCGAGCCGAGTACCTGGCAAGCGCGGGTCGGTCTGCTGCGCTGGGGCGGCGTCCGGATCGTCACGTTGCCCGGCGAGCCGTTCACCCAGACAGGGTTGGACCTCCGCGCCACCTTCGACCGGGATCCCGGCATCACCATCGTCGCCGGGTACACCGACGGGTGCCCCGGCTACCTGCCGACGACCTGCGAGTACCATTACGGCGGGTACGAGGTCGCCGAGGCGCACCGGTACTACGGGCTCCCGGGCCCGTTCGCCGCCGGCTCGGCCGAACGACTCGCGGAAGCCGTCACCGAGCTCTGATCAGAGCTTGGTGAGCCGGTTCAGCGCTTCCTCCAGGACGTGCTGCTGCTTGCAGAACGCCCAGCGGACCAGCGGGCGCCCGGCGTCGACGTTGTCGTAGAAGACCTGGTGCGGAATCGCCACCACGCCGGTCTTCTCCGGCAGCATCCGGCAGAACTCGACCCCGTCGTCGTACCCGAGCGGCCGCACGTCGGTGGTGACGAAGTACGTCCCCTGCGGCCGGTGCACGCCGAAGCCGAGCGATTCCAGCCCGTCGCAGAGCAGATCGCGGCGGGCCTGCATCCCGGCCCGGAAGTCGTCGAAGTACTCGTTGCCTAAAGCAAGCGCTCCGGCCACGGCCGGCTGGAACGGCGCCCCGGACACGTAGGTGAGGAACTGCTTCGACGTGTTCACCGCGGTGACCACCTCGGGCGTGCCGGTGACCCACCCGACCTTCCACCCGGTGACCGAGAACGTCTTGCCCGCGCTTCCGATCGACACGGTCCGCTCGGCCATCCCGTCGTACGCGGTGAGTGGCCGGTGCTCGCCCCCGTCGTACACGAGGTGCTCGTACACCTCGTCGGTGATGACGACGAGATCGTGCTCGACCGCGACCGCCGCGATCCCGCGCAGCTCCTCGTCGGTGAGCACGGTCCCGGTCGGGTTGTGCGGCGAGTTGATCAGCAGCACCTTCGTCCGCGGAGTCACGGCGGCCCGCAACTCGTCCAGGTCCAGGCGGAACTCAGGAGCACGCAGCGTGACCGGAACCCGGTGCCCACCCGCCATCGCGATCCCGGCGGCGTAGGAGTCGTAGTACGGCTCGAGCGCGATCACTTCGTCCCCGGGCTCGACATAAGCGAGCAACGCGGCCGCGATCGCCTCGGTGGCGCCGGTGGTGACGAGGACCTGGGTGTCGGGGTCGTACTCCAGCCCGTAGAACCGCTTCTGGTGATCCACGACCGCTTGGCGCAACGCGGGGATCCCCCGGCCGGGCGGGTACTGGTTCGCCCCGGACCGGATCGCGGCGACCGCGTCCTCGAGCAGCGACTCGGGCCCGTCGGTGTCGGGGAACCCCTGCCCGAGATTCACCGAGTTCGTCGCCACCGCGAGGGCGGACATCTCGGCGAAGATGGTGGTCCCGAGTCCGTTCAACCGCTGAGCGTGATCGCGCATGACCCTGACCCTAACCAAAGCACCCGGGGTGATGTCAGCAGTCGGCCTTCACGGTGGTGAGCATGGTGTCCACGGCCGCGATGAAATCCCGGTATCCCGCGACCACCGCGGCGAGCGTCGCGGCGGTCGGCCCGGCGATGGCGGTGGACAGCGCGGTCTGCAGGGTGCCGTAGGTCCTCTCGACCGCCTCGATCTGGAACGGGTACTCGGCCTCGGCATCGGTCTTCACCTGCGCGAGATCGTCCTCGACGGCGTTCAGCCCGTCCTTCAGCTCGGTGCGCGCACTGGGCGAACCGAAGTCGATCTGCTGGATCGCCTGGACGGACGACTTGAGCGTGTCCACGGCGTAGCAGATGGGCCGATCACCCGAACAACTGGTGAGGGAGAGGGCGAGAAGCGCTGTCGTCAAACCACCGACCACGGGAGACCTCATCCGCGTTCACCCCTTCGCGAGACCAGACCCTCACATCCTGCGGGCGGGAAAACCCCACCACCTCACCCAAACCACGTGAGTGTGCGCACCGGCATCACTCATCAACCTCCCGACCACACCGCCATCCGACGCCTTCCACGCCTGGTCACCTCCGCTGACCGGCCGGCAAGGCGGGTTGATGAGTGCTGCAGCTCCGCCCTGTCACGGACTGGGAAGGGCAACCTGCGGATCTGGGCGTAGGGCGCGTAACCACAGTTCGGTTTGGGCTATGTGGGCCGACGCCGCGGTTGCGGCCGCTGCCGGGTCGCGGTTGGTGATGGCGGCGAGGATCGCGCGGTGGCCGCGGTCGCTGGTTTCCTTGATCGCGTTGAAGTCCGCGCCTGGGTCGAAGATCCGGTAGTGCCCGCCGCGGCCGCGGATCACCCCGGTCAGCGCCGTCACGGTCGGGTTTCCGCCGGCCGCGCAGATCGCGCCGTGGAACTCCGCGTCGAGGGACTGGATCTCGCCCGCGTCCGTGGTCGCTTCCAACTGGTCCAGGATCGCGGCCAGCTTCGCTTCCAGCCCCGGATCCTGGCGGGCGGCGGCGGCCGCGGTCGCGTGGGATTCGAGGACGCGGCGGACCTCGAGCAGTTGCAGGACGCCTTCCAGCGGGATCAGCTCGACGGACAGCGAGAAACGGCTGATGATCTCGGCGGGGTCGAGCGCGGAGACGTACGTGCCGGAGCCGTGCCGGGATTCGATCACACCGAGCGCGGCGAGTGAGCGGACCGCTTCGCGCAGTGAGCTGCGGGACACGCCGAGGTGGTCGCAGAGCTCCGGCTCGGGCGGGAACTTCGCTCCCGGCCCGAGTTCCCCGGACGCGATCATCTGTCGCAGGCCGGCCAGTGCCTTGTCGGTGGCTGCCATGAGACCTCCTCAAGTCCTCAGACCACTTACGGTCACATCATCATCAAGTCCTTGTCGTCACAGCGCAATCCTCGCTAATGTCTGGTCAACGGTCGACCAATTCATCAGATGTCAGGGCAAACATCCACTGCCATCGACTGAGCCACCCCCTGGCCCACATCCCCTGAGGAGAAGTGCCGTGCGTCACCGACAGATGTTTGCACCCCTCACCGCCGCGCTGGCTGCGGCCACACTCGTCGTCACCGCCTGTGGCCCCGGCCCGGCCGAGAAGGCGCAGGAAGGCGGCGAGGTCCGGCTGCAGATGGTCGAGAGCCTGACCAACCCGACCCGGACCCAGCTGCTCAAGAAGCTCATCGCCGACTTCGAGGCGAAGAACGACGGCATCAAGGTGCAGCTCATCTCGCCGCCGACGAACCAGGCGGACCAGAAGATCCAGCAGATGCTCCAGTCCGGCAAGGGCGTGGACGTGCTGGAGGTCCGCGACACCACCGTCGGCCCGTTCTCCACGAACAAGTGGATCTACGACATGGCCCCCGACCTGAAGGGCTGGGACGGCCTGGACGCGCTCACCCCGAACGCGTTGCAGGTCACCCAGCAGGGCGGCAAGTCGTACATGGTCCCGTACGGCTTCTACGGGTTGTCGCTGTTCTACCGCAAGGACCTGGTCCAGCAGGCCGGGTTCAGCGGACCGCCGAAGAGCTGGACCGAGATGGTCGAGCAGGCGAAGAAGATCAACGACCCGTCGAAGAACCGGTACGGCTACTCGTTCCGCGGCGGTCTCGGCGGTGGCGGCAACGCGATCGCGGTGATCTCGGGGTACGTGATCGACGACATCAACAAGGACAACGCGTTCAAGCTGACCGACGGCAAGACGATCTTCTCGTCGCCGAAGGCCGTGGACGCGCTGAACCTGTACGTCGACCTGTTCAAGAACGCGTCGCCGCCGTCGTCGGTGAGCTGGGGCTACCCGGAGATGGTGCAGGGCTTCACGTCCGGGACCACCGGGTTCCTGCTGCAGGACCCCGAGGTGATCGCCACGGTCCGCGAGTCCAAGACGATCAAGGAGGACCAGTGGGGTACGGCGCCGTTGCCCGTCGGCCCGACCGGCAAGGCCGCGCAGCCGCTGGCGAACGCGGGCTGGGGGGTCGCGCAGGGCAGTGAGCAGAAGGAGGCCGCGGTCAAGCTGGTCAAGTTCCTCACCTCCGGCGACGCCGCGATGACGTTCTCGAAGGAGAACAGCCTGGTCCCGATCCTCAAGTCGGCCGCCGAGGACCCGTTCTTCAAGGACGGCCCGTGGGCGTCGTACGTCGCGATGAACTCGTCGCCGGACACCTACGTCGTGGTCACCCAGCCGCGCGGCGTGCCGTGGTCGACCGAGTGGGGCAACAAGGCCGACGCCGACGTCCAGAAGCTGATCACCGGGAAGGCCCAGCCGGCCGAGATCCTGAAGAGCTGGGACGAGTACTGGACGAAGAAGTGGGCCGGGAACTGAGCGCATGGCCCTGACCGAGACTGAGCGGCCGGCCGCCGGAGGTACTCCTGGCAAGGGGGTACCGCGGCGGCCGGTCGGCAACCGGCGCAGGTTCACCGGGCGGACCGCGCTCGTGCTGTTCCTGTTCATGCTGCCCGCGATCGTCTTCGTCGGGCTGTTCACCTACTACCCGTTGCTGAGCGGCATCCAGATGGCGTTCCGCAACTACAACCTGAACGACCTGTCGGACACCTCCTGGGTCGGGCTGGACAACTTCCGCACCCTGGTCGGCGACGAGATGTTCCGCGGCACGGTACGGAACTCGCTGGTCTGGGTGGCCGGCTCGCTGATCCCGCAGTTCCTGATCGGGTTCACGATGGCGCTCTGGCTGCGCCGCCGGTTCCGGTTCCGCGGGGCGTACCAGGCGCTGGTGTTCTTCCCGTGGGCGGTGTCGGGGTTCCTGATCGGGATCCTCTTCCGCTGGATGTTCAACGGCGAGTTCGGTGTGGTCAACGACCTGCTGATGAAGACGCACCTGATCGACACCCCGGTGCCGTGGCTGGCGGACGCGAAGTACGCGATGGTCGCGGTGATCGTGGCGAACGTCTGGTACGGCGTCACCTTCTTCGCGATCATGATCCTGGCCGCGCTGCAGTCGGTACCGGACGAGCTGTACGAGGCGTCCGCGATCGACGGCGCCGGCAAGGTGCGGACGCTGTTCAGCATCACGATCCCGTCGATCCGGACCACGCTCGCGCTGACCGTGCTGCTCCGGGTGATCTGGATCTTCAACTCGCCCGAGCTGATCTTCGGGATGACCGGCGGTGGTCCCGCGAACGAGACCCACATCGTCACCTCGTACATGATCCAGGTGACCCAGGAGGGCGACTACGGCCGCGCCTCGGCGATGGGCGTGATGGTGGTCTTCGTGCTGCTGCTGTTCGCGGTGTTCTACCTGCTCGCGATCAAACCCCGTACGCCGCGCCGGAAGGTGGCCCGATGATCCTCCACGAGACCCTGGCCGGCCGGATCGCCAAGTTCACCGGGCTCGGGATCTGCCTGCTGTTCACGGTGTTCCCGCTGTACTGGATCCTGGTCACGTCGTTCAAGGACCCGGGGTCGATCTTCGCCTACCCGCTGAAGTACTGGCCGTCGCAGTTCTCGCTGGAGAACTACCGCGGCCTGTTCGACCAGTCGAACTTCGGCGTCTTCATCGGCAACAGCCTGATCGTGTCGCTGGTCGCGGCCGCGCTGGCGACGGTGGTGTCGTTGCTCGCGGCGTACGTGCTGGCGCGGTTCGAGTTCGTCTCCAAGGGCGCGGTGATGGGCGCGTTCCTGGTCACCCAGATGATCCCGGGCTTCATCGCGCTCGGGTCGCTGTACATCCTGATGACCAGGATGTACCTGGTGGACAGCCGCTGGGGCCTGGTCCTGGTGTACGTCGCGATCTCGATCCCGCTCTGCACGGTGATGCTGCGCGGCTTCTTCGAGAACGTGCCCGCCTCGCTCGAGGAGGCCGCGATGGTGGACGGCTGCTCCCGGTTGTCGGCGTTGTTCCGGGTACTGGTGCCGGTGATGACGCCGGGGATCGCGGCGTCGTTCATCTTCAACTTCGTGAACTGCTGGAACGAGCTGTTCCTGTCGGTCACGTTGCTGAACAGCGACGAGAACAAGACCGTGCCGGCCGCGCTGAACGGGTTCATCAGCAGCTACAACATCGACTGGGGCTCGATGTCCGCCGCGGCGGCGCTGTCCATCATCCCCACGATGATCCTGTTCGCTTTCGCCAGCCGGTACATCGTCGAAGGTCTGACCGCGGGCGCCGTCAAGGAGTAGAAACCCTGCGACGGCGCCTGCGGGCGACCGCGCCCAGGTGACAGACTGGGCGGGAGTCGACGGAAGGGTGCGGGGCGTGGCGACGGCGGTGATCACTGGGGCCAGTGCCGGCATCGGGCGGGCGTTCGCGGACAAGCTGGCCCGCGAGGGGTACGACCTGGTGCTGGTGGCGCGCGACGAGGCGCGGCTGAAGGAGATCGCGGGGGAGATCTCGCGGTTGCACGGTGTCTCCTGTGAGGTGCTGGCGGCCGACCTGACCGATCCGGAGCAGCTGGCGGTGGTCGAGCAGCGGTTCCGCACCGGGCCGGTCGAGGTGCTGGTGAACAACGCCGGCTTCGGTCACAAGCGGCCGTTCTGGGCGAACCCGGTCGAGGCCGAGGAACGCCAGCTCGACCTGCTCGTCCGGGTCGTCCTCCGGCTCACCCACGCGGCCGTGCTGCCGATGATCGAGCGCGGCTCCGGTGCGGTGGTGAACGTGTCGTCGGTGGCCGGGTTCGTACCCCGCGGGACGTACAGCGCGCACAAGTCCTGGGTGACGAACTTCTCCTCCGGGCTCGCGGTCGAGCTGCACGCGAAGGGCGTCGCGGTGATGGCGGTGTGCCCCGGGTTCGTGCGGACCGAGTTCCACCGCCGGATGGGCGTGGACAAGACGATCATCCCGTCGTTCCTCTGGCTGGACGCGAACGACCTGGCCGACGCCGCCTGGGCCGACCTGATGCGCGGCAAGGCGATCTCGATCCCGACCTGGCGGTACAAGCTGATCGCGTTCGGCGCCCGGACCGTCCCGCGCTCGCTGGTCGCCCGGGTCTCCACGCTCGGTCTCGACGGCCGTCGGCGCGGCTGATCGGTGCGCGTCCTCAGCTGGAACCTGTGGTGGCGGTTCGGTCCCTGGGAGCAGCGTGAGGCCGCGATCCTGACGGTGCTGCGGGCCGCCGACGCCGACCTGATCGGCCTCCAGGAGGTATGGGCTCAGGGCCACGAGAACCAGGCCGAGCTGCTCGCCGCCGAGCTCGGGCTGCACTGGACGTTCGAGCCGTCGCTCGCGCCGGAGTCCTGGCAGCGTCGGATCGGCGACCCGACGGTTGCTGTCGGCAACGCGATCCTCAGCCGGCCGCCGATCGACGAGCGGGAGGTCCGCCGATTGCCCGGCGCGGAGGGACGGTTCGCGCTGTACGCCTCGACCGGTGGGGTGCCGTTCTTCACCGCGCATCTGGAGGCGCCGCTGGATGCTTCCGCGGTGCGCTGTGATCAGGTGCGTGCGTTGGCGGAGTTCGTCGCGGAGCACCCGGGCGGCCATCCGCCGGTCGTCACCGGGGACTTCAACGCCGTCCCGGACTCCGACGAGCTGCGCCTCTTCAGCGGACTACGGACCGCGCCGCCGGTACCGGGTCAGGTCCTGATCGACGCTTGGGAGTACGCGGCTCCCGGCGAGCCCGGTGCGACCTGGGACGCCGCCAATCCGTACGTCCGGCGCACGTTCACCCCGAGTGCGCGGGTCGACTACGTCCATGTCGGTGTCCCGCGGCCGGACGGAGGCGGGCACGTCACCGCGGTACGCCGGGCCGGAGCCGAGGCGGTCGACGGGGTCTGGCCGTCGGACCACGCGGCGGTGGTCGTGGACCTCGCCCCGGTGTTAGATCCCGCCCCGGTGGTCGTGGATCCCGCGCCGGTGAGCGGCAACTGAGACACGGCGGCCCGGAGCAAATCCCGAGCCAACCAATCCGTGCTCGCTAGCGTCCACTTCATCGACGCGACGAAGACGGAGAGGTGGGACCGATGGCGGGACGGGGATGGCGGACGCGCCGGACGACGGCGGTCGCCGGAGTGGCCGCGGCGACGATGCTGCTGGTGGCCTGCGGCAACGACGCGGGAGCTGGGTCGGGATCGGGCTCGGGGGACGCCTCGACGTCGCCGAGTGCGACGGCCGGTGATTCGCCGACGACGCCGCCGGTGAGCACGCCGACTGCCGGTCCGTCCGGGACGCCGACCGGGACGCCGAGCGCGAAGCCGAGTACGACGCCGACGGGGAAGCCGACGCGGCCACCGGTCGAGACGCCGACGCCGGCCAAGCCGGTCCGCCTGGTCACGTCGATGCTGCTCACCGGTGGAGAGGTCTCCAAGGCCGACCCGAAGCGGGGCTGGGCGGCGACCGAGGGCAGCGCGAGTACGCCGATCTGCGGTCGGTCGTCGACCCGTGGCGAGGACGTGGCCGGCGCGTTGAGCCGGAACTTCACCACCGGACTGGACGCGTCCGGAGGCCAATGGCTCACCCGGTACAAGGACGCGGCGACCGCGACAACGGCGTACAACCGGATCGTCGCCACGATCAAGTCCTGCAAGGCGGCGCGGCCGGCGCCGACCCACGCGCGCAAGCTGACCGAGAACCGGACCCTCCCGGTGGGCCAGGCGACCACGATCCTGCGCTGGTACGACTACCCGCTCCCGTCCGACCCGGGCAGCGAGGACGGCGGCTTCCCGTACGCCGTCACCCGTCAGGGCGCCGTCGTCTCGGTGCTGGCGTTCCGCGAGATGGGCAAGGGTGTCAAGCCCGCCAACTTCGAACGCCTCACCCGAGCCGCCGCCGCCCACCTCGGCTGAACTCACCTCGTCGGAGCAGCCGAGGAGGTCCTGGCCCTGCTCGGGTCAGCGGGCGAGGGGTAGGTCCGCGGCGGTCGCGGCGAGGGTCTTGAGCGTGGCCGCGATGAGCGGGTGATCGGTCCGGCTGCGACGGGTGGCCGCGAAGACCCGGCGGGTGGGTGTCGGCGCGGCCAGCGGCAGGATCGCGGCCGAGGTCCGCTGCGGCAGGGCGAGCTGGGGGACCAGGGAGACCCCGGCGTCGGCCGAGACGAGGGCGGCGACCGAGCGGAAGTCGTCGCTGGTGTGAACGATCCTCGGCTGGAACCCGGCCTGCTCACACGCGAGCAGGACGACGTCCCGGATCGGGTTGCCGACCGACGTCATCACCCAGTCGTCGTCGGCGAGGTCGGTCAGGTCGACCGCTTCGGACCGGGCCGCCGGATGGGTCGGAGGGAGCACGGCCACGAACGGCTCGGCGTACAGCGGGATGACGGTGAGCCGTTCGTCGTCGGCGCGGGGCGAACCGCGGTGCTCGACGGTGACGGCGAGATCGACATCGCCGTCGAGCAGCTGGGTGACGGCCTGGTGTCCCTCGGCATCGCGGACGACGAGCCGCAGGCCGGGCGTGGTCTCGCGGAGCTCGGCCAGCGACGGCGCGACCAGCAGGCTGATCGCGGTCGCGAACGCGGCCACCCGGACCTCGCCGGTGACCCCGTCCGCGTGCAGCCGCATCGCCTCCTCGGCGCGTTCGACCTCGGCGAGGATCGCGTCCGCGTGGGTGAGCAGCAGCCGGCCGGCCGACGTGATCGCGACCCGGCGGCCGCGGCGTTCGAGCAGCTCCTGGCCGACCTCGGTCTCCAGCGCCGCGAGTTGCTGGGAGACGGCCGAGGGGGTCAGGTGCAGCACCTCGGCGGCCGCGGTCACGGTGCCGTGATCAGCCAGGGCCCGCAGGACCCGCAACCTTCGGACTTCGATCACGTGCCTCAGCTTCGCACACCGGCGCGCGGCGGGCGGTTCAGCGGTCTCACCAGTTCGTGAACGACCCGTCGGGCTTGCGCAACCGCGGGAGCTCCCGGGACGCGGCGCGGTACGCGCGGGCGCGTTCGCGGTCGATGTCGACCCCGAGACCGGGCAGGTCCGAGCGCAGCACCCGGCCGGGGACGACCGTCGGGCGAGCCGTGAACAAGGCGGCCAGCTCCGGCTCTGGTTCGGCCTGATGCTCCTGGATCGCGGCACTGGAGCTGGCCAGGTTGAGCTGCAGGGAAGAGGCCGCGGTGACCGGGCCGAGCGGGTTGTGGGTCGCCACCTTGACGTAGTGGGTCTCGCAGCCGGCCGCGATCTTCCACGCCTCGGTCAGGCCGCCCGCGATCGCCACGTCGACCCGGGCGTAGTCGATCAGCTCGGCCTCGACCAACCGGGCGAACTCCCACTTCGAGGCGAACTGCTCACCGGCGGCCAGCGGTACGCCGGTGCGCGCCCGCAACCCGCGGTACGTCTCCGGACGCTCGGCCCGGAGCGGGTCCTCGACGAAGTACGGCCGGGCACTCTCGATCTCCCGGCACAACGTCACCGCCTCGGGGGGATCGAGCCGGGTGTGCACGTCGAGGATGAGCTCGACGTCGTCACCGACCACTTCGCGGACCTGGTGGAACAACTCGATGCCCTGCCGGAGTGTCCGGCGTTCGTCGAGGACGGCGTCGTCGTGCGGTACGGAGAACCGCAGGTGCTGCCAGCCTTCGGTGACGAGTGTGCGGCACCGTTCGAGGAAGCGGGGCCGGTCGTTCATCCCGTCGCCGACGTGGACGTAGCAGGGCACGTGGTCGCGCACCGGCCCACCGAGGAGCTGGTGCACCGGGACGCCGAGCGCCTTGCCGCGGATGTCCCACAACGCGACGTCGAGGGCCGCGATCGCCGAGCTGAGCACGCGGTCGGCGGGGTAGAAGCCGCTCCGGAACATCAGCTGCCAGAGGTGCTCGGTCCGCAGCGGGTCCTCGCCGGTGATCAGCTCGCCCAGGTGGTCGAGACCGCCGGCGACCGCACGCTGCCGGGAGCGGACGCCGACCTCGCCGATGCCGTGGATGCCCTCGTCGGTGTCGACGACGACGAGCATCATCGCGTCGCCGCGATCGGGGAGGGTGAGAACTTCCCAGCCGGTGATCTTCATCGAGCCTCATCCATGTTTCAGAAACGTTGCGGGACGGCGTCATCATTCATCCCAGATCGCCGCACGGCAAGAGGGAAGGCAGCAGGAAAATAGGGTGAATCGAGCTGTTGACATGTTTCGGGATCGATTGCAAGCATGTTGCAACCGAATGACAGAAGAGGTGGTCCGGATGGCAGTGACGGTCAGGGACGTGGCGAAGGCGGCCGGGGTGTCGCCGTCGACCGTCTCGCGGGTCTTCACCGCCCCGGAGCAGGTGCAGACCAGCACCCGGGACAAGGTGATCGAGGTGGCGAGCCGGCTCGGCTACCGGCCTGACCCGACGGCCCGGTCCCTGCGCAGCGGGCGGACGGAGTCGCTGGGTCTGGTGATCCCCGACATCGCCAACCCGTTCTTCCCGCCGATCGTCAAGGCGATGCAGACCCGGGCCCGCACCCACGGTCACACCCTGCTGGTCGCGGACTGCGACGAGCGGGAGGCCGACGAGCTGGAGACCATCGAGGCGATCGTCAAGAAGGTCGACGGTCTGGTGCTCTGGGCCTCGACGCTGTCCGACGGGCGGCTGCGGGAGCTGGCCGAGGAGATCCCGCTCGTGCTGGTGAACCGGCACGTGCCAGGCATCCCGGAGCTGCACGTCTCGCTCGCTCCCGGGGTCACCCAGGCCGCCGAGCACCTGCGGGCGCTCGGCCACACCAGCTGTGTCTTCGTCAACTGCTCGCGGCCGGAACACCTGCGGGGCAAGGCGATAAGAGAAACCTTCGACGCGCAGGGCCTCGGCCTGGTCGAGCTCGGCCCGTACGACCCCCGGTTCGAGACCGGCCTGCACGCCGCGACGCTCGCGATCGCGAACGGTGCCACCGCCATCCTCGCGCACAACGACCTCGTCGCGGTCGGCGTCCTGCACGGCCTGACCGCGGCCGGCGTCGACGTCCCCGGGGAGGTGAGCGTGATCGGGATCGACGACACGCTGCTCGCCGGGCTGTCGATCCCGGCGCTGACCACGATCAGGATCTCCCCGCAGGCCGTGGCCACCCATGCCACCGACCTGATCGTCGAGACGATCACCGGCTCCGCCACTGCCCAGCACCTGGTGGAGGTCGGCTCGCGCCTCATCCCGCGCGCGTCGACCGGCCCCGCCCCCCACCGCGCCTGACCTCTCACCGCAGCACGTCTCACCGCAGCACGTCTCACCGCAACACCACTCACCGCACCACCACGCAGCGCGCCGGACGGCGCGACTGATGCGCCGAGGTGTCCCACGGCGCGCACCTCATCCACGGCGACGGGCCGGCGGCTCGTCGTACGCACTCCCCTGGAGAACAACCATGGCTAGATCGACGTGTGCCCGTGTGGGTTACCTGGCGGTGGCGGGGGTCGCTGCCCTCGCGCTGACCGGCTGCTCGGGGCTCGCCCCCAGCAAGAGCGACGACAGCGGTACCGGATCCGCGATCGTGCTGCGGGTCCAGGGCATGCCGGCCGCGACCGACAAGGCCGCGCTGGAGCAGTTCAACCGGCTGGCCGACGACTTCGAGGCGAAGAACCCCGGCATCACGATCGAGGGCACCGAGAACCGCTGGGACCCGCTGACGTTCTCGGCGAAACTGGCCGGCAAGACGGTCGAGGACGTCATCCAGGTCCCGCTCACCGAGCCGCAGGGCCTGATCGCGCGCAAGCACGTGCAGCCGATCACCGGGTCGCTGAAGGCGTGGAACCACTACACCGAGTTCAACCCGCAGGTCCTGCAACCGCTGAGCGACAGCGCGGGCGAGGTGTACGGCGTTCCGCTGGCACCGTTCGCGCAAGGACTGGTGTACAACCGGGCCCTGTTCACCAAGGCCGGCCTCGACCCGGACAAGCCGCCCACGAACTGGGACGAGGTCCGCGCCTTCGCGAAGCAGATCAGCGCGAAGACCGGGAAGGCCGGGTTCGTGCACGAGGCCAAGGGCAACACGGGCGGCTGGCAGCTGACCATGCTGACCTACACGCACGGCGGCTCGATGGAGACCGAGCAGGACGGCAAGTTCGTGGCCGGGTTCAACAGTGCGCCGACGAAGACGGCGCTCGAGCTGCTCAAGGCGATGCGCTGGACCGACAACTCGATGGGCCAGAACCAGCTGATGGACCAGGACGACGTGGTCAAGCAGTTCGCCGCCGGCCAGATCGGCATGTTCATGGGCACCCCGGGCACGTACCGGCTGGCCAAGATGAAGTTCGGCCTGAAGAACACCGCGGACTACGGCATCACCGCCCTCCCGCAGGCCGGCGGGAACGCCACCCTCGGTGGCGCCGAGGTGTTCATGGTCCCGGCGTCGGTGTCGAAGGAGAAGGCCGAGGCCGCCGCGAAGTGGCTGCTGTTCGCCAACGCCGAGCCGCAGTACGACCCGGCGATCGCGGCCGAGCGGGCGCAGGCGCTCGCCAAGGACCCGGAGGCCGCCGTCGGCGTCCCGACGCTGCCGATGTTCAGCGTCGAGCAGCAGGCCAAGATCGACGCGGCGATCAAGCCGCACGTCAACGTCGAGCTCGAGCACTTCCAGCCCTGGCTGGACGGGACGCCCAAGCTCGAGCTGCGCCCCGAACCGCCGGTAGCGGCGCAGAAGCTCTACACGATCCTCGACCCGGTGGTGCAGTCCGTGCTCACCAAGCGGGAGGCGGACATCTCCGCCCTGCTGGCCAAGGCCGAGGCGGACGCGAACAAGATGCTCGCCGCGGAGCAGAAGTGACCACACTCCTGGCGCCTGCGCCACAGCGGGACACCGTCGCCGTCCAACCGGCGCCGGCGTCCCGCAGGCGGGCCTCGCTGCGCCGTGAGCTCATCGGGCTGGTCTTCCTGGCGCCGGCCCTGCTGGTCTTCGGGTTGTTCTCCTGGTGGCCGATCCTGCGGGGTCTGCTGATCTCGTTCCAGCGCACCAACCTGGTCGATCCGGCCGTCTGGGTCGGGCTGGAGAACTTCCGGGCCGTGCTGACCGACCCGCTGGTCGGCACGGCCGTGGGGAACACGCTGCTGTTCGTCGCGCTCGGTGTGGTGATCGGGTTCCCGGCGCCGATCCTGCTGGCTGCCCTGATGTCGACGATCCGGCGCGGTGGCGCGGTGTACCGGGTGCTGGTGTACCTCCCGGTCGTGGTGCCTCCGGTGGTGGCGATCCTGCTGTGGAAGTGGTTCTACGACCCGGGCAGTGGGCTGTTCAACCAGGCGCTCGGGCTGATCGGTCTCGGCCCGTACCCGTGGCTGCAGTCGCCGCAGTCGGCGATGCTCAGCCTGGTCCTGGAAGCGACCTGGGCCGGGATGGGCGGCGCCGCGCTGATCTACCTGGCCGCGATGACCGGCATCCCGGCCGAGCTGTACGAAGCGGCGGAGAGCGACGGCGCCGGGATCTGGCGGCGGATCTGGCACGTGATGCTGCCGCAGCTCCGGCCGGTCATCGGGCTGCTGTTGCTGTTGCAGCTGATCGGCACCATCCAGGTGTTCACCGAGCCGTACATCTTCACCCAGGGCGGGCCGGACAACGCGACGCTGACGATCCTGCTGCTGATCTTCCGCTACGGCTTCCAGGACGGTGAGTACGGCCAGGCGGCCGCGCTGTCCGTCGTCCTCGCGATCGTCCTGGCGGCGTTGTCGGCGGTCTACCTGCGGTTGACGAGAAGCTGGAGCAAGACGTGACCGAGCACCCGACGACATTTGCCTCCAGCAACGACCTTCGCCGGCCCTGGGTCGCGGTCGCGCTGCGGACCACCCAGGTACTGACCTTGATCCTGCTCCTGGTGATCGGGGTCGGCCCGTTGTACTGGACGCTCAAGGGCGCCGTCTCGCCACCGGCCGAGCTGGTCGCGCACCCACTGCGGTGGTGGCCGATCGAGCCCGACTTCGGCAACTTCACGACCGCGTTCACCGAGCTCCGGGTCGGCCGGTACCTGGCGAACACCGTGCAGATCGTGATCGGGTCCTGGTTCGTCCAGCTGTTCGTGGCGATGACCGCGGGCTTCGCGTTCGCGGTGATCCGGCCGCGGATCGGGCGGTACGTGTACGCGGCGATCCTGGCCACCATGTTCGTGCCGTACACGGTCTCCCTGGTCAGCCTGTTCCTGACCATGCTGGACGTGCCGCTGCTCCGGCTCAACCTGCTCGACACCTACTGGGCGATCTGGTTGCCGGCCGGGGCCAACGCGTTCAACGTGCTGCTCGCGACCCGGTTCTTCGAGGCGCTGCCGCAGGAGTTGTACGACGCCGCGAAGGTGGACGGCGCGAGTACCTGGCAGTTGCTCACCCGGATCGTGCTGCCGATGAGCCGGCCGGTGATCGCGGTGATCAGCCTGCTCGCGATCATGCACTCCTGGAAGGAGTTCATCTGGCCGCTCGTGGTGATTTCCGATCCCACCCTGCAACCGATCAGCGTCGCCCTGGTCAATCTCGTCGACGCCGCTCCGCTCGACGAACTGATCGCCGCGATGGCGATGGCGCTCGCACCTCCCGTCCTCGTCTTCCTGGTCCTGCAGCGCTACGTCGTCGCGGGCCTCGGCTTCACCGGTGTGAAGGGGTGATCGGCTGTGGACACACCACCCATCCGCAGGCGGGTCGTACTCGGCGGCACGGTCGCCGCCACGGTTCTCGGCGGTACGGCGGGTCCCGCGTACGCCGCTGACGTACAGATCACCGACTCGGCGGGGACGGTCACCCTGATCGCCGTCCCCGACGCAGCCGGAGTGCCGGGGTACGTGAAGGTCCTCGACGGCGGCGGCATCCACCGGTTCGACCTGACGGCGTTCGAGTACGCGCACCTGGTGGACGGGGTCAAGGTGGTGCGGCGGACGACCGGCATCACCTCGATCGTGGCGAACAGCCCGCAGCAGTTCACGATCACGTACGCCGCGCAGATCGGCGAGGTGATCGGGACGTTCTCGGTCGGACTGCGCAAGGCCCGGGTGCGCTGGGACGTCACCGAGGTCCCCAATCTCCGCGTGGACAGCTTCCGCTTCGCCCGGACCGTGATCGGCTCGGGCGCGGTCGAGACGTACGATCCGGTCGCGCTGTGGAATCGCGACCTGAACCCGTCCACCGGTGACCCGCGGGGCGGTGTTCCGTTCGAGACGACCAACGGGGTCGGCTACTTCTCCGTCTGGTCCGACAACCGGGCCTTCGTCCGGGTCCCGCAGAGCACCAAGGGATTCAGCAACGGCGGCTACCTGCACGCGGTCGGGACGGCGATCGGCAGTTCCAGCGGCTACGTCGAGAGCAACCTGGTCCTCGGGGTGATGCGGTCGCACTCGGCCGGGGTGATCGCCCGCGACGGTGACCTGGGGATCGACCTGTGGACCGACCAGCCCTTCAACCTCTGGACCACGGGCGGGTCGAAGACCGTCAACCTCCAGGTGGTGAACGCGGGCCTGGCCGCCCGGACGGTCCGGGTGGACTGGGTGGTTCGCGACTGGAACGGCAACAGCACGACCGGGACCACCAGCGGCACGGTCGGGGCTCGGGCAGTCTGGAACGCGGACTTCCAGCTCGTCCTCGGTGGCCGCGACGTCCGCTTCGTCGAGGCGGTCGTGTACGACGTCGCCGCGCCGGCCGTCGAGGTGGCGTTCGCGCGGACCACCGTCGGCGTGCTGTCGAGCTACACCTACGGCGACGGCGCGGACAGCATGTTCGGGATGGCGAACTTCGCGTATCTCGAGCGGCCGTCGACCACCGCCGTCCTCGACCTGATGAAGCTCATCGGGATGCGCTGGGTGCGGACCGCCTACCGGAACTACAACAACTTCGGTGCCTCACCTGGTCCGACCGTCGACGCCCTGGACGCGGCGGGTTTCGCGCACAACCTGCAACTGGCCGGTGAGCTTCCGTGGGGAGGTGGCAGTGCGGCTCAGACGTGGGCCGACGACATGGTCGGTCGCGCGATGTACTCGGGGGCCGGCTACTACGAGTGCGGGAACGAGCTGAACCTCACGGCGGCGGACCACACGCCCGCGGAGTACGTGAACGACGTCCTCCTGCCGTTGCGCGAGGCAATGACCTTGAGGAGCGCCGGCTTCAAGGTGATGCACTGCGGGCTGGCCGGATGGCCGGAACAGTGGGTCGCCGACTTCGGCGCCGCCGGCGGGTGGGGCCAGGTCGACGTCCTCGCGTACCACCCGGGGCGCGGCAACTTCGTGGCCGACTACGATCCGCCGGAGCCGTGGTCGAACGAGACCCGCTGGAACTTCCTCGGCACGTTGCGCAAGGCCAAGGCGGCTGCCGTTGCCAATGGCAACAAGGAGCTCTGGCTCACCGAGGCGTACGCCGTGACCCGGCCGAACCGGTGGTGGACCGACACGTACCGGCACGCGGCCGAGAACGTGCTGCTGCAGCTCGCGCTGGCGAAGGTGTACGGCGTGCGGTGCGTGAACTGGTACACGCTGAACGACTCGATCCAGTTCCAGCCGATGGAGGCCGAACCCGGTGACCAGGAATACCACTACGGTCTGCTGAACCGTGATCTCAGCCTCAAGCCCTCGCTGCTGGCGTTCGCGACCGTCGCCCGCTGGCTCGACCAGTCGACCTGGCTGGGCTGGGCCGCGCTGGCCGATCCGGAGCTGTTCGGTCTCGTCTTCGACGGTCCGGGCGGCAAGGTGAACATCCTCTGGTCCCGCAAGGACGGGTACGTGCTCAACACCGACCCGAACCGCAGGATCCCCAGCAGCACCGAGTACTACCGCAGTCCCGAACCGTGGGAGGACCTGTGGCCGACGAAGACCAGCGTGACGCTGGCGACGCCGGCCGCGACCACCTCGGTCCGCGAGCTGAACTGCCTCGGTATGGACGTCGCCGTCCACCAGGCGACCAACTCACAGGTGACCGTCACGCTCGACGGCGCACCCCGCATCTTCATCGGCCTCAGCCTGCCCCTGCAGACCACCGGAGGAACGCCATGACAGAACCAGTAGCGAAACCGACCCGCCGTCTCTTCGTGGCCGGATCGCTCGCGGCCGCCGGAGTGGCCGGCGGGCTGCTCCCGAGCGGGACCGCCCGGGCCGCGACGGCGTACACGCTCAGCGCGGACGGGATCGCGATCGTCGCCCAGACCGACGGGACCTTGGTGGTCAGCGACGGGGCCGGGACCGAGCGGGTCCGGATCGCGCACTTCCAGGTGAAGGACACCGTGCTCGGCAACCAGCGGACGTTCGGCGGCACCCCGTCGGTGGTCACCCTCGCGGACGGCCGCCAGGCGATCCGGGTCGAGTACCGGATGGGCGCGGCGGCCCCAGGGATCACCGTCACCGGGACCTTCGACGTCACCGCGCGTCGCCTGCACGTGCGCTGGGACGCGACCAGCTCGAACACGATGTACCTGAACTCCCAGTTCCACCGGACCGTGGTGAACGCGAGCGAGCCGGAGCGGCCGACCGCGATGACCCGGTGGAACCGTGACCCGGGCGGCGGCGTGCCGTACGAGACCAACGACGGCATCGTCTACGCCTCGGCCTGGCCGGACCTCACCGCCTACTTCCGGCTCGAGTCCAGCCGCCCGGCCTGGACGACACCGGCCTGGATGCACATCGTCGGCACGTACGACGCGCTCGGGGTGCTGAGGCACGAGGCCGACCTGGTCCTGGGCAACCTGCGACCGGCCGCCGCCAATGCCGCCGCGGTCGCCCGGCCGGTGGGCGTCGACCTCTGGACCGACCAGCCGTTCAACCTGTACGAGGTGGGCGCGGCGATGCCGGTCCGGGCCCAGGTGGTCAACGGTGGCCCGTCCGCCGCGTCGATCCAGCTGAGCTGGTTCGCCCGCGACTTCGACGGCCGGAAGCTCGCGGGTGGGTCCAGCACGCTCACGCTGGCAGCGGGGGAGAGCACCGACCGGACGCTGACCGTGCCCGCTCTCGACCAACAGGGCATCGCCTTCGTCGAGGTGAAGGCGTCGGCCAACGGGGCCGAGGCGTTCGCGCGGACGACCCTGGCCACGCTGCCGCCGTACGAGTACCAGGGTGGTGGCATCTTCGGCATCGCGAACTACCCGTGGTTGCTGGAGCCGAGCAAGGACGACGTGGCCGCGCTGATGCAGCGGATCGGGGTCGCGTTGGTGCGGATCGCCTACGAAGGCGCTCCCGGGATCGCGCCGGCCGAGCTGCGGGCGATGGGCATCATGACGAACATCCAGCACGGTGACGTCGTCTTCGACTCGACCCCCGAACAGGCGAAGGCCTGGGCCGCCGAACTGGTCGACGTCGTGGTCGACGCCGGCGCGCGGTACTTCGAGGTGGACAACGAGCGGAACCAGCCGTGGATGTCCGGGCTGTACGCCGACAAGTACATCCGCGACGGCCTGCGCCCGGTGGTCGAGCGGCTGGCCGAGGTCGGGTCCGACGTGAAGGTGATGAACAACGGTCTCGGTGGCATGGACGTCAACTGGACCGACAACTTCCACGCCGCCGGTGGCTGGGACCTGATCGACGTGTTCGCGTTCCATCCCGGCCGCGGCAACTTCACCCCGGACTACGCGCCCACGCCGGCCGAGTGGGTGACCGGCGACAACGGCACGTACTGGAACTTCCTCGGGTCGGTCCGCGAGGCCAAGCGCCGGATCAGCGAGTACGGCGGCGGCAAGGAACTGTGGCTGACCGAGGCCTACGCCTGTACGCGGCCCAACTACTGGTGGAACGACACGATGCGGCAGGCCGCGGAGAACGTGCTGCTGACGATGGCGCTCTGCAAGGCCGAGGGCGTCGACGGCGTGAACTGGTACCAGTTGCACGACAGCACCATCCACCACCCGCAGGAGGCGGTGCCGAGCAATACCGAGTACCACTTCGGCCTGACGAACCGCGACCTGTCGGCCAAGCCGTCGTTGCTCGCCTTCGCCACCGGGACCCGTCTGCTCGAAGAAGCCGAGTTCGTCCGCTGGCTGGACTTCTCCGCGGTCGACCGGGACCTGCACGGCCTGCTCTTCGAGACCCCGGACGGCCCGGTGTCGATCCTGTGGAGCCGCAAGGACGGATACCTGCTGAACGCCGATCACGCGCCGAACCAGCCGTACTACCCGCACCCGGAGGCCTGGCAGGACGACTGGCCGAGCAAGACGACGCTGGTGATCCCGCGTGCCCGGATCACCGAGACCGACTGCGTCGGCCGGAGCCGGGTGCTGGACGGCAAGAACGGTCGCGTCACCTTCCAGGTCGACGGCGCGCCCCGGATCTACCACGGTCTGTCGGCTCGCCCGGAGCAGTTGGTACGCCGCGGATGAAGCGAGTGCTCGTCACCGGGGCCGCCGGCCGGATCGGGAGTGCGGTGGTCGCGGAGTTGCTGGGCCGAGGAGTCGAGGTGACGGCCCTGGTACTCCCCGGCACCGCGGCCCCGGTGAAACGGGTGCGGTGGGTCGAGGGCGATGCGGCCGATCCCGTGAGCTGCCGGGAGGCGCTGGCCGGCGTGGATGGCGTGGTTCATCTCGCCGCTCGGCCGGCGCCGCACCGGGGCACGCCGTACGAGGTGTTCGGCGGCAACACGTTGGCGACGTTCACCTTGCTCGAGGAGGCCGGGGTCGCCGGGGTACGGAACGCGGTGCTGGCCAGTAGCTACGCGGCGAACGGGTTGCCGTTCGCCGACCGGCCGCTGAGTCCGGAGTACGTGCCGGTCGACGAGCACCTGCCGAGTCAGGCCGCGGATCCGTACGCGCTGTCCAAGCAGGCCGACGAGCTGACGGCGGCGATGATGGCGCGTCGTCACGGCATGAACGTCGTCGCGTTGCGGTACCCGTTCGTCGGTGATCTCGAGGATCGCCTGCTGCCGCGGGCCGAGCAGATCGCGGCAGACCCGGCGACGGGCGCTGCCGATCTGTGGGCCTACCTGGACACGCGGGATGCCGCGCGGGCCGCGGTACTGGCGCTCCAGGCCACCGGGACGCACGTCTTCCACGTCGCTGCCGCGAACACGCTGGCGCCGTACCCCACCCTGGACCTCTTACGGCGCTTCCACCCGGCGACCCGGATCCGCGCCGAGTTGCCCGGCCGGACGACTCCGCTCGACCTCACCTCGGCCGAACGGGTGCTGGGTTTCACCGCGGAGTACGAGCTGGTTATGCCGTGACGTAGGTGTTGATCTCGGCGATCGTGCCGTCGGCGGCCCGGATGACGTGCGGCATCGCGTTCCACCGGGCCACTTCGTACCCGACCGTGATCAGGTCCTCACGGTCGGGCCCGGAGGCGAACGGGCCGGGACAGTCGGCTCGGCCGGTGTGCCACGCGCCCTCCCGGTAGTACGTCTCGACAGCCGGCTCATGATGTCTGGGCATCCACAACTCCACGCTCACAGGTGACAGTTCCCCCCGCCCCCAGGCCCGGCCCGCAGAAGACTGCGGCCGGTCCGGTCCATCGACCGCCGAGTCCTTCGATTGAGCCATCCCCGCCCGCGACGGGACAGGGCCGAAAGACCCTGACCGGCGAGTAGCCGCCTGGGCGGACCGCTCGCCGGTGCTGGACGGGTTCCTGTGAAGAGGTGTTACTTCCTGTGGCTGGAGTCGGTCAGCCGAAGACGTCCGGGTCGCCGCCGGTGCGGACGCCGGTCTCCAGGTCGGCGATCGCGGCCATGTCCTCGTTGTCGAGGCTGAAGTCGAAGACGGCGATGTTCTCCGCCACCCGGGCCGGCGTCTTCGACTTCGGGATCACCACGTTGCCGAGCTGCAGGTGCCAGCGGATCATCACCTGGGCCGGCGTCCGGCCGTGCTTCTCGGCCAGCTTCGCCAGCGTCTTGTCGTTGATCAGCTGACCGGACGCGAGCGGGCTCCAGGCCTCGGTGACGATGTCGTTCTCGGCGTGGAAGGCGCGCAGCTCGTCCTGCGGCAGCGCCGGGTGCAGCTCGATCTGGTTCACCGCCGGGCGGATCTCGGTCTCGTCGAAGAGCCGCTGCAAGGCCGGGATGTGGAAGTTCGACACCCCGATCGCGCGGACCCGCTTGTCGGCGTACAGCTGCTCGAACGCCTTCCAGGTGTCGACGTACTTGTCCTGCTGCAGCGACTGCCAGTGGATCAGGTACAGGTCGACCGTCTCCAGGCCGAGCTTGCCGACGCTCTTGTCGAAGGCGCGCAGGGTGCTGTCGTAGCCCTGGTCGTTGTTCCACACCTTGGTGGTGACGAAGAGGTCGTCGCGGGCCAGGTCGCTCGCGGCGATCGCGCGGCCGACGCCCTCCTCGTTGCCGTAGATGGCCGCGGTGTCGATGTGCCGGTAGCCGGCGTCGAGGGCCGCGGCGACGACGTCGGTGACGAGGTCGTCCTCGATCTGCCAGACCCCCAGGCCCAGCTGCGGGATCTCGACGCCGTTGTCCAGAGTGATCATGGGGACTGTGCTCATCTGTCTATTCCACTCGGCAAGCGGGTTCCAGCCCAGTCATCGGACGTGTGACAACAACCTCATTAACCGGCCGTAACCACCGCGGACGAGGTGGCGTCCGGCTCGAGGAAGCGCAGTAACGCCGTCCCCTCCCGCTCCAACGCGGTCAGATGCTTCTTCAGCAGCTTGCCGAACGGGGTCAGGGTGAGAGTGGCCACACCACGCTTCCTCTCCGCTGTCCACAGTCCGGCCACCCGGCCGTCCACCAGATAGGTCGACTTCACCCGCAGGTTCTTGGTGAAGACGGCCGGCCGATGATCGTCGGCGATCACCCGCTCCCGATTGGCGTGCGCGAGCAACAGGTTGTCGAACTCGGGCAGGAACCGCACCGGCGCCGGGACGTCCGGGTCCGGCCGCGGTGCGTCGGGCAGGTCGTACAACGGCTTGCCCGCCTCGTCGGTGAACTCCATCAGCTCGGCGGCCTCGAAGGACGCCTTCGCCTTCGGGATCCCCGACCAGGTCTGGAAGTCGGCGGGTGTGGCCGGTCCGAACGCGGCCAGGTACCGGACGACCAGCTCGGCGGGTTCGGCCTTCCGATGCAGCTTCGCGCCGAGCCAGTCCTCGGCCGGGGTGAACCGGGCGTTCGCGGGCCAGCCCCACCGCGTGTCGGCCGGGTCCATCACCAGCGGCACCATCATCCGGGTACAGAACCCGAGGGCGCGGTCGTTCACGTCCGGGAACTCCTCGACCAGCGCGTCCCGGACCTGGGTGAAGGTGAGCGGCTCCTTCTTGAGCAACCGCGTCGCCGCCGCGACCACCTTCGCCGGCTCCAGCCCGTCGGCCCGGTCCTTCAGCATCCGCAACCCGGCCTCCAGTACCGGGCTCAACGTCGTCCGGAACCGCAGGTAGTCCGCCGCGGTGACGAGATGCAGCGTCCCCCGGAACATGGTCGCCCGGACCACCTCGCGCCGCCCCACCGCCGCGGTCAGATCGGCGTCCGCGAACCCGGCCAGCCGCGTCCACAACCCGACGTACGGATGCTTCGGCTCCTGCCCCTGCATCCCGGCCAGCCGCGCAACCGCCTCCACCGGCGAAATCTCGGCCCGCTCCAGCAACAACTGCCGAGCCAGAGTCGCCCGATTGACAGCATCCGCACCCAAGACCGTCATAACCGCATCCTGCCGGACCCGGCCGACAAAGTGGTCAGCCGAGGGCGGCGCGGGCCTCGACGAAGGCGGCGATGGCACGTTCGACGTCTTCGGTCGAATGGGCCGCCGACATCTGGGTGCGGATGCGGGCCTTGCCGTGCGGGACCACCGGGTACGAGAAGCCGATGACGTAGATGCCGAGGTCGAGGAGCTTGTCGGCGAGGCGACCCGCTTCGGCGGCGTCGCCGATCATCACCGGGGCGATCGGGTGGTCGCCGGGGAGCACGTCGAAGCCGGCCTCGGTCATCTTCGTGCGGAACAGCGTCGTGTTGGCGGCGAGCTTGTCGCGCAGGTCGGAGGAGCCGCCGATCAGCTCCAGCGCCTTCAGCGACGCGGCGGTCACCGACGGGGCCAGCGAGTTGGAGAACAGGTACGGGCGGGACCGCTGGCGGAGCAGCTCGACGATCTCGGCGCGGCCGGAGACGTACCCACCGGAGGCGCCGCCGAGCGCCTTGCCGAGGGTACCGGTGACGACGTCGACGCGGTCCTTCACGCCGAACAGCGAGGGCGTCCCGGCGCCGTCGGGGCCGACGAACCCGACCGCGTGCGAGTCGTCCACCATCACCAGCGCGTCGTACCGCTCGGCCAGGTCGCAGATCTCGTCCAGCGGAGCCAGGTACCCGTCCATCGAGAACACGCCGTCGGTGGCGATCAGCCGGTACCGCGCGTCGGCGGCGTCCTTCAGCTGCGCCTCCAGATCCGCCATGTCGCGGTTCTTGTACCGGTACCGCTTCGCCTTCGACAGCCGGATCCCGTCGATGATGCTGGCGTGGTTGAGCTCGTCCGAGATGACCGCGTCCTCGGCGCCGAGCAGGGTCTCGAACAACCCGCCGTTGGCGTCGAAGCAGGAGCTGTACAGGATCGTGTCGTCGGTCCCGAGGAAGGTGCTCAGGGCCCCTTCCAGGTCCTTGTGGATCTGCTGGGTCCCGCAGATGAAGCGCACCGACGCCATCCCGAAGCCCCACTCGTCCAGGGCACCCTTGGCGGCCGCGATCACGTCCGGGTGGTCGGCCAGGCCGAGGTAGTTGTTCGCACAGAAGTTCAGCACCTCGTTGCCACCGGCCACCGAGATCCCGGCGTTCTGCGGCGAGGTGATCACCCGCTCGGACTTGTACAGCCCGGCGTCCCGGATCTCACCGATCGTCGTGGTCAGGTCGTCCCGCATCCGGCCGAACATCAGTTGCTCTCCTCGTAACTCGGGGTCGTCCAGTCCAGGATGACCTTGCCGCAGTGTCCTTCCCGGGCGACGTCGAAGCCCTGGGCGAAGTCGGCGTACCCGAACCGGTGGGTGATCACCGGGGCGAGGTCGAGGCCGCGTTCCAGCATCACCGACATCGAGTACCAGGTCTCGAACATCTCCCGGCCGTAGATCCCCTTGATCGTCAGCATGTTGAGCACCACCGTGCTCCAGTCGATCGCGATCTCGTCGGCGGGCAGGCCGAGCATCGCGATCTTGCCGCCGTGGTTCATGTTGGCCAGCATGTCCCGCAACGCGGCCGGCTGCCCGGACATCTCCATCCCGACGTCGAAGCCCTCGCGCATCCCGAGCTCGCGCTGCGCCGCCGCGATCGGCTGCTCACCGACGTTGACGGCGTGCGTGACGCCGATCTTGCGGGCCAGCTCCAGCCGGTACTCGGACAGGTCGGTGATCACCACGTTCCGGGCGCCGGCGTGCAGCGCGACGGCGGCGGCCATGATCCCGATCGGGCCGGCGCCGGTGATCAGCACGTCCTCGCCGACCACCGGGAACGACAGCGCCGTGTGCACCGCGTTGCCGAACGGGTCGAAGATCGCGGCGACGTCCAGGTCGACCTGGTCGCGATGCACCCAGACGTTGCTCGCCGGCAGCGCGACGTACTCCGCGAAGCCGCCCGGGACGTGCACGCCGAGGCCGCGGGTCTTGATGCAGAGGTGCCGGCGGCCGGCCCGGCAGTTGCGGCAGCGGCCGCAGACCAGGTGACCCTCGCCGCTGACGACGTCACCGACCGCGACGTCGCGGACCCCGGCGCCGATCTCGACCACCTCGCCGGCGAACTCGTGTCCGACGACCATCGGGACCGGGACGTTGCGCTGGGCCCAGTGGTCCCAGGCCTGGATGTGCAGGTCGGTCCCGCACAACCCGGTCCGCAGTACCTTGATCAGCACCTCGTCCGGAGCGATCTCGGGCTCGGGCACGTCCTGCAGCCACAGCCCTGGTTCGCTCGCGGCCTTGACCAGCGCCTTCACGTCCGTACCTCCTCGGATGTCTGCCGTCCACATCGTCGTCCCGGGGCGTGGGCCGCGTCCATCGACACGTCGTACACAGGCTTTACAGCCGATCTGCATACTTGTCGCCATGGCACGGCGCGTACTCCGGGGGCTCGGTGTCGTGCTGCTCGTCGTCGGACTCGGCCTGATCGGCTGGGTGAGCTGGCAGTACTTCGGGACCGGGGTCACCTCCAACCGGACGATGGACCAGCTCGAACGCGACCTGCGGGACCAGTGGCAGACCCCGAAGCCGCCGACCACCGAGCCGACGACCGCGAAACCGGCGGCCGGGACGCCGATCACGCTGCTGCGGATCCCGAAGTTCGGCGCGGACTGGGAGAAGCCAGTGGTCGAGGGCGTCACCGCCGACGACCTGGCCCGCGGGATCGGCCACTACCCGCAGACCGCACTGCCCGGTCAGCCCGGCAACTTCGCCATCGCCGGTCACCGGGTCACCCACGGGTCGCCGTTCCGCCGGCTGCTCGACCTGGACAAGGGGGACCAGGTCGTCGTCGAGACCCGGGACGCGGTCTACACGTACGAGCTGGACACCTCGCCCCGCGACCTCACCTTGAAACCGGCCGACACCTGGGTCCTCGACCCGGTCCCGGGCCACCCGGGCCAGGCACCGACCCGGCCGACCATCACCCTGACCACCTGCCAGGACCTCTTCCACTCCCCGGACCGCTCCATCGCCTTCGGCCACCTGGTCACCCAAACCAAGAAGCGCTGACCCGCCCCCGCCCCCGCCCCCGCCCACCCCACGCCCAGCACCCCGCGCCACCCCGCCCCCACCCCGTCACCCAGCACCCCGTCACCCAGCACCCCGCCCCATCCCGCGCACCCCGCCCCATCCCGCGCCACCCCGTCACCCAGCACCCCGCCCCATCCCGCGCCACCCCGTCACCCAGCACCCCGCGCTACCCCGACCTCGCACCCCGCGCGTCCGCGCGCCCAACCCCACTTTGAGCACGCACCCGCCATGCCACGCCACCCGCCCCGCGTCACCCAGCGCCCCGCCCCAAGCCGTCACCCCTGACCTTGTGCACGGCCCGGCCACCTTCGGCGGGCCCCGGTGACCGGTCTGTGCTCAAGGTGGTTGCCGAGTACCACTTTGTGCGCGGGCTGGTCGAAATGGGCGGCTCTGGGTGGCTGGTCGGTGCACGAAGTGGCGGGCGCACTGGGGGTGCGGGGTTCGGTGGGGGTGGGCGTGGCGGGTGCGTGCTCAAAGTGGGGACGGGCGCGCGGGGGCGCGGGTCGGGGTGTGCGGCGTACTGGGGGTTCGGTGGGGGTGGGCGTGGCGGGTGGGTGCTCAAAGTGGGGGCGGGCGTGCGGGGCCGGGGTGGGCGGGCGTACTGGGGGTGCGGGGTTCGGTGGGGAGAAGGGGTGGCCGGGGGGTCGCTTAGGGTGGGTGCTTATGAGTGCTGATCGTGAGGCGTTGCTGGAGCAGGTCAAGGGCAAGGCCGTCGTGCACGGCCGGGTGACGCTGGCGTCCGGGAAGGAGGCCGACTACTACGTCGACCTGCGCCGGGTCACGCTGGACGCCGAGGCCGCGCCGCTGATCGGCCCGGCGATGCTCGAGCTGACCGCGGACCTGGACTACGAGGCCGTCGGCGGACTGACGCTGGGCGCCGACCCGGTCGCGCTGTCGATGCTGCACGCCGCCGCACAGCAGGGCCGCAAGCTGGACGCGTTCGTGGTGCGCAAGGCGGAGAAGACGCACGGGATGCAGCGCCGGATCGAGGGTCCGGACGTCAAGGGCCGGCGGGTGCTCGCGGTCGAGGACACCTCCACCACCGGCGGTTCGGTCCTCACCGCCGTCGAGGCGTTGCGCGAGGCCGGGGCCGAGGTGGTCGCCGTCGCGGTGATCGTGGACCGGGCCACCGGTGCGAAGGAGAAGGTGGAGTCCGAGGGCCTGGAGTACCGGGCCGCGTTCGGGCTGACCGACCTGGGCCTGAGCTGATGGAGGTCGCCCTCCTCATCGTGGTGGGGCTCGCGATCGCGGGCGCGATCGCGTACTTCAACTACTACGCCGCGAAGAAGCGTCGCGAGGAGTTCGCCACCTTCGCCGCCCAGCAGGGGTTCACGTACCAGGAGGAGAACCACGGCCTGGCCGGGCAGTGGGGCGGCGAGCCGTTCCAGACCGGTGACCACCGGCGGGTCCGCAACGTGCTGACCGGGGCGGTGCAGGGTCGCCAGATGGTTGCCTTCGACTACAGCTACCAGACGCACTCGACCGACTCGAAGGGCCGGCGGCGGACGACGACGCACAAGTACGGCGTCGTCGTGCTGCAGCTGCCCGGCCCGTTGCCGCACCTCGAGGTGACCCACGAGGGCATCTTCGGCGGCGCGGTCGCGAACGCGTTCGGGTTCGCCGACCTGCAGTTCGAGAGCGACCAGTTCAACCGCGCGTTCCGGGTGAAGGCGGACGACGAGCGCTTCGGTCACGCGGTGATCCACCCACGGATGATGGAGCTGCTGCTGGCCCGCGGCGAGATCGGCTGGCGGGTCGAGGGCAACTCGCTGGTCGGCTGGGACAAGGGCCCGCACAGCCCGCCCGAGGTGATGAACCGCCTGCACCTGCTCGAGCAGGTCGTCAGCCAGGTCCCGCCGTACGTCTGGCGGGACTACGCCGGGGTGGATCCGCGCGAGGGCTGATCCACCTCCACGTGGGGCCGAGATTGCCACCGGGCCCATTCGGCGCTGACATCGCCCGCTGTCCGTAGGAGCAGCGGCAGGTGGTCCTTCAGGAGTTGCTCGGTGGTCGTCTCGGCGGCATGGACGGTGACGTTCATCGCGGCGCGGATCGTGCCGGTGCCGTCGCGAACCGGGGCAGCCACCGACCGTACGCCGGGCGCCAGCTCCTCGTCGGCCAGGGCCCAGCCGCGCGCGCGGATCTCGGTGAGCTCCTCGCGCAACTGCTCGGCGGAGCGGCCGATGTACGGCGGGAGCCCGGCCCGGCTCGGCTGGTCCAGGGTCTCCGCGAGCTCGTCGGCGGACAGCCCGGCCAGCAGTACCTTGCCCTGGGACGTCTGCACGGCCGGGAACCTGGTCCCGATCTCGACCCGGAGCGCGATCAGCTTGGGCACCGACACCCGGGCGACGTAGACGATGTCGGAGCCGTCCAGCTGCGCCATCGACGACGACTCCCCGGTCCGGGCGACCAGGGCCTCCAGGTGCGGGCGGGCGATGTCCCACAGACCGAGCGCGCCGACGTACGCCATGCCGAGCGTCAGCACCTTCGGCGTCAGCTGGTACGCGCCGCCGCTGGACCGGACGAACCCCAGCTCCGCCAGCGTCAGCAGGAGCCGGCGAGCGGTGGGACGGGCCAGGCCGGCCGCGGCCGCCACCTCGCTGAGGGACATGCTCGGGTGGTCGGCGTCGAAGCAGGCGAGTACGTCGAGACCCCGCGCCAGCGACTCGACGAAATCGGGTCCCGCGCCTCGTCCTGCCATCTGTGCCTGCCTCCGCTCACCGGTTCCGCCCGAGCCTACGACCCGGCCGGTACCGTCAGCCGTCGGCGTCGCCGCCCGAGCCGGGATCGCCGAACATGCTGCCGCGCGCCTCCCGGGTCGACTCGGACTTGTACTCCGTGTACTGGTACGGGTTGTCCAGCACCTCGTCCTGCGGCAGGTCCGGGTTCATCCCGTTGAGCCAGGCCTGCTCGCCGAGGGCCGTGCGCAGGTGGTCGATGGTCGCCTCCACGCTCCGCCGGACCGCGGGCAGATCGGCGTCGACCAGCCGGTGCTCGTACTTCACCACCCGGCCGTCGACCAGCACGGTGTGGACGTCGCCACGCTGGGACTGGAAGGCGACCTGACCGTACGGGTTCACCAGCGGGAACGACACCGGTGACGCGTCGTTCTTGATCAGCACGACGTCCGCCTTCTTGCCCGGTTCGAGGCTGCCCAGGTCGTCGCGGCCGAGCGCCTTCGCGCCGCCCCGGGTGGCCCAGTCGACCACGTGCTCGGCGCGCAGGTGGGAGTGCGTGACGGTCTCGCCCTTGACGTGGGCCTCCAGGTGTTCGCGGGACCGGTCCGCGCCCAGCGTCGTCCGCATCGCCGAGAACAGGTCGCCGCTCCACCACACGCTGGTGTCCTGCGAGAGCGAGACGTCGATCCCGTACCGGCGGACCTGCCAGGTCGGTGGGTACCCCTGGCCGGCGCTCTGCTCGGACTCCGTCGACACCGAGACCGAACCGCCGGTCGCCGCGATCCGCTGGTACGAGTCCTCGGTCAGCGTGGCGGCGTGCACGTAGATGGTCCGCGGCGTCATGAACCCGTGCTCGTACATCAGCCGGATCCCGTCGTCGTTCGTCGCGCCCCAGACCCCGGCGTGCGTGGTGACGGTGAGGTCGAGGTCCCGCGCCACCTCGAACGCGGCCCGCTCGGGGAATGCGGGATCGCCCGTGACGTCGAACGCCAGCTGCAGGCCGAGCAGGTCGTCGGCGGCGGCGCGGCGGCGTTCCAGGAAGGACCGGACGGCCGGATCCGCGGTCCACTCCCACGGCCCGGCCTGGATGTTGCCATAGGCAAGCACGAACCGGCCGGGGACGGACTGCAGCGCGTCGACGGCCGCCTCGGCGTGGTCGACGCTCTGCAGACCGTGCGACCAGTCCACCGTCGTGGTCACCCCGGCCTCGAGCGACTCCCAGGCCGAGACCAGGTTGCCGGCGTGCACGTCCTCGGGCCGGAACACCTTGCCGTGCTCGAGGTAGTACCAGACGAAGTACTGCGTCAGCGTCCAGTCGGCGCCGTACGCGCGCATCGCGGTCTGCCACATGTGCCGGTGGGTGTCGATCATCCCGGGCATCACGATCCCGCCGCGGGCGTCGATCTCCGCCGTCCCGTCCGGGACCGCGAGCGCGGGCCCGACCGCGGCGATCCGGTCGCCCTCGACCAGGACGTCCGCGTCGGTGAGCACGGTGTGGCGGTCGTCCATGGTGAGCACGGTGCCGCCCCGCAGGACCACCGGCCGGCCGGTCGCCGGCGCCTCCGCAGTGGACATGGTCTCCTCCTGAAACTGTCGTCGCGCAGCGGTCGGACATACGTCCGTATGTCGGTCAGAGGGCGATAAGTTCACTATTGAATCGCTACGGAGGTCTGTCAAGAGGTCGTGCTGCGACGCCTTGACAGCGGTGCTCGGGGCGATCGAGACTGCCGTTGACGCTCAGTGCGGACAAGTGTCCGTTTTGTTGGACGACGGGAGGGACCCGTGCCTGACGACCTGCCGCAGGGACCGCTCGCGGGATTGCTGGTGGCCGACTTCTCCCGGATTCTGGCCGGGCCGTACGCGACGATGCTGCTGGCCGACCTGGGCGCCGAGGTGGTCAAGGTCGAGGCCCCCGGCGGCGACGACACCCGGTCCTGGCAGCCGCCGGTGCGCGACGGCGTCTCGACGTACTACCTGGCCGTGAATCGCAACAAGCGGTCGATCGCGCTCGACCTGAAGGACCCGGCCGACCTCGCGGCCGCGCAGGAGCTGGCCGGCCGGGCCGACGTGCTGCTGGAGAACTTCAAACCCGGCGGCCTGGCCCGGTACGGCCTGGACTACGCCGCGGTCGCCGCCCGGAATCCCGGCATCGTGTACGCGTCGATCAGCGGGTTCGGTAGTGGACCGAAGGGCGCCGCGCTTCCCGGGTACGACCTGATCGTGCAGGCCATCTCCGGGTTGATGAGCCTGACCGGCGACCCGGACGGCGAACCGTACCGGGCCGGGATCTCGGTGTTCGACGTGATCGCGGGACTGCACGCGACGATCGGCATCCTGTCCGCGCTGAACGCCCGTCACGCCAGCAACCGCGGTCAGCACGTCGAGGTGAACCTGCTGTCCTCCGCGCTGTCCGGCTTGGTGAACCAGTCCAGCGCGTACGTCGCGGGCGGGGTCGTCCCACTCCGGATGGGGAACAGCCACCCGAGCCTGTTCCCGTACGAGCCGCTCCCGTGTTCCGACGGCGAGCTGATCATCACCGCGGGGAACAACGGCCAGTTCCGCAAGCTGGTGGACGTTCTCGGGATCCCGGAGCTCGCCGACGACCCGCGGTTCGACCGGAACGAGAAGCGGACCGCGAACCGGGACGAGCTGCGGCCCTTGCTGGTCGAGCGACTGCAGACCCGGACGAAGCTGGAGTGGTTCCGCGCCATCATCGCCGCGGGCGTCCCGTGCGGGCCGATCAACACGGTCGACGGCGGCGTCGCGTTCGCCGAGGACATCGGCCTGGACCCGGTCGTCACGGTCGGCTCGATCCCGACGGTGCGCAACCCGATCACGTTCTCCGAGACCAAGGCCGGGTACCGCCTGCCGCCGCCGGACCTGGACGAGCACGGCGCCGAACTCCGCCGCTGGCTGGCGGGCCCACGGGACGGCCGCGGACCCGGCGACGAGGAGCGTTCCGCATGACCGAACCCGATCACGGGCTGTCCTTCCCGACCTCGCTCGGTACGTCGACCGCGGACGAGATCCGGCTGCTCGGGCAGGACCTGACGGCCGACCTGATGGGCCAGGTCGGATTCGGCGAACTCGCCTTCTGGCTGGTCGCGTTGCGCCGGCCGACCCCGGGGGAGACGCGGGTCTTCGAGGCGGTCCTGGTTGCCTTGGCGGACCACGGCTTCACCCCGACGGCGATCGCGGCCCGGCTGACGTACCTGTCCGCGCCCGACTCGCTGCAAGGCGCGCTCGCGGCCGGCCTGCTCGGAGGCGGGTCCCGTTTCCTCGGCGTCACCGAGGACTGCGGCGCCTTCCTCCACGAAGCCCTGCAACGCCACGAGGGCGACCTGCCGACCGACGACGCCGGCTGGGATGCGCTGGCGCTGGAGGTCGTTGCCGAAGCGAAGGCGGCGAAGCGGTACGTCCCTGGCCTGGGCCACCCGGTCCACAAGGTCCAGGATCCGCGGACCCCGGTACTGATCGGCATCGCGGCGGAGGAGGGGCTGCGCGGACCACATCTGCGGTTGTTCGAGGCGATCGGCCGCGTCCACGAGCAGGTACTCGGCCGGCGCCTCCCGCTCAACGGCGCCGGGGTGTGCGGTGCAGCGCTCGCCGATCTCGGGTTGCCGGTCGAGCTGTTGCGCGGATTCGCCTTGCTGGCAAGGGCCGCCGGCCTGCTCGGTCAGCTCGCGGAGGAGCGGCGCCGGCCGATCGGTATGGACACCTACCTGACTGTCGACCGGCACGCGGTCTACGTCGATCCGACCTGAGGGAGCCACGTCATGGCCACAGTCGCCGCGGTCATCGCCTCCACCCACCATCCCTTCTACTACCGGGCGAGCACGGCCACCGGGGACGACCGGCCGCCGTTCGCGGACGCGTGGGTCGCCAAGATCGAGGCGTTCCGGGAGACCCTGACCAAGGCCCGGCCGGACGTGCTGGTGATGGTCGGCAGCGACCACTTCCACCAGCTCTGGCTGGACAACATGCCGCAGTTCCTGGTCGGCAAGGCGCCGTTCTTCGACGGCAACTTCTACAACGAGGAACGCGAGTTCGGCCTGCCCCGGATGACGCTGCCCGGTGAGGAGCAGCTGGCCGCGCACATCCTCCGGAACGGCCTGGACGCCGGCTTCGACCTTGCCTTCAGCAACGAACTGCGGATCGACCACAGCATCACCTGCCCGATCATCACGCTGCGGCCGCAGGCGGACCTGCCGATCGTGCCGATCTACACCAACATCTTCGCGCCGCCGCTGCCCCGGCCGCGGCGATTCGTCGAGCTCGGCCGGACGATCCGGCGGCTGGTCGAGTCCTGGCCGGGCGACCAGCGGGTGGCGATCATCGGGACCGGGCACCTGTCGCTGGAACTCGGTGGTCCCCGGCAGTTCGGCGAGCACGGGCCCGATCCGGTGTTCGACCGGAAGGCGATCGACTGGATCGCGAGCGGCGACCTGGACGGATGCCTGGCCGAGGTGACGCTGGACAGCCTGCATCTCCCGGGCAACGCGACGCACGGGTTCATGGACTTCCTGCTGATGATGGGCGTGGCCGGGGCCGGCGCGAAGGCCGATCACGTCGACTCGCTGGACCTCTTCCACACGAGGGAGGCGTACTTCACCTGGTACCCGAACGGAGTGCCGGCATGAGCAAGTACCTGCTGGACAAGTTCCTCTTCACGGTCGACCGCGATCCCGAGCTGGTCGAGCGGTACCGCGCGGACGCGGCCGGCACGGTGACCTGGTGGGAGCAGGAGTACGCGAACAAGCTGCTCAACTGCACCAGCGACGAACGGTCCACCTGGCTCGCGTTCACCGACGAGGAGCGGCGCGCGCTTCGCGAGTACGACCACGTGGCGTTGTTCGAGCTGGGCGCGCATCCGTTCCTCACGTTGACGCTGTTCATCGCGATGTTCGAGCGCGACCACGGTCCGCTCGAGTACCAGAAGGCGTACGGTCGGGCGATGGCGCACCTGCACCCGCCGTACCCCGACATCGCCACCTGAGCCGAGGAGAACCCGTGCGAGCTGCCGTCCTGCGTACCCATGGCGAACCGCCCGCGCACGCGGATCACCCGGATCCCGTCGCCGGCGAGGGCCAGTCGGTGGTCCGGGTCACCGCGGCCCCCGTCGTACCGCTCGACCTGCTCTGCGCGTCGGGTACGTCGTACTTCGGGCCGCCGGCGGTGCCGTATGTGCCCGGGGTCCAAGGGGTGGGCGTGGTCGAGGAGTCGGCGGTGATGTCGCCGGGGACCAGGGTGTTCTTCGCGACGTCGGCGGGAATGGCGGCCGGTGACGGCAGCCTGGCCGAGCGGTGCGCCGTCCCAGATACGGACCTGATCCCGCTGGACTCGCCGGTTCCCGACACCGTCGTCGCCGCGCTCGGTCTGTCCGCGGTGGCCGCGTGGATGACGTTGACCTGGCGGGCGCGGCTCCAGCCGGGGGAGCGCGTACTCGTCCTCGGTGGTGGCGGCGCGGTCGGTCAGGCGGCGATCGGCGCGGCCGGAGTCCTCGGGGCCGCCCAGGTGATCGCGGTGTGCCGGTCCGACGAGGCACGACGACGCGCACTCGCGGCCGGAGCGAACGACGTGGTCACCCCGTCACCCGACGTCGACGAACTCACGGCCCGACTCGCGGCGGCGACGGGTGGTGCGGTGGACGTGGTGATCGACCCGGTGTTCGGGACCGCGGCGACTGCGGCCGCCCGGGTCCTCGCCGAGCGTGGCCGGCTGGTGAATCTCGGCGGCGCTTCGGGTGATGAGGCAACTTTCTCGTCAGCGATCCTGCGCAGCCGGTCCGCGGAGATCCTCGGCTACACCAACAACGCGATCACCCCGGAGCAACGCCGGGACGCGCTGACCGCGGTCCTGCCGCACGCCGGGACCGGTCGGATCAGGGTCGCCCACGAGATTGCCGGACTGGCCGACGTCGCCGCGGCCTGGCAGCGTCAATCGGCCGGCGAGACCGCCGGCCGGCTGGTCCTCACGATGAGTGACCGCGGCCAGGGACCCGCGGAGGGCTAGAGTCGCGGGGTAGTCACCGACACTCGGGAGCAGGGAATGACCGCAGTCATCATCGTGATCGTGGCGCTCGTCGTGATCCTGGCGATCGCGCTGATCGTCTCGTACAACCGGTTCGTCAAGCAACGGAACCTGATCCAGGAGTCGTGGCGGCAGATCGACGTCGAGCTCCACCGCCGGTACGACCTGATCCCGAACCTGGTCGAGACGGTCCGGGCGTTCGCCGCGCACGAGCGGCATGTGTTCGAGGAGGTCGCCCGGCTGCGCACCCAGGCGGTGAACGTGCAGGGCGCGACGCCGGAGCAACGCGCGGCCGCGGAGGGTGAGCTGTCCGGTGCGCTGCGCCAGATGATGATCTCCGTCGAGGCGTACCCGCAGCTGCAGTCGAACCAGAACTTCCTCAACCTGCAGCGCGAACTGACCGACACCGAGGACCGGATCGCGGCCGGCCGCCGGTTCTACAACGCCAACGTGGGGGACTACAACACCCGGATCGAGGCGTTCCCGTCGAACCTGATCGCGGGCAGCTTCAAGTTCGAGAAGGCCGGCTACTTCGAGGTCAACGACGAGGCCGTCCGGTCGGTCCCGCAGGTCTCGTTCGGCACGATCGGCTCGGTCGCCGGTGAGCAGGCGCCGCCGCAGATGCAGCCGGGCCAGCAGTCCTCGGGGCAGATCCACCCGCAGATGCCGGGCAACGACCAGGCCGGCTACTCCCAGCTCCAGCCGGGCCAGCAGCCGTACCAGGGCCAGCAGCCGTACCAGGGCCAGCAGTACCAGAACCCGCAGTACCAGCAGAACCAGCCGTACCAGGGGCAGCCGGGCCAGCCGCCGGCGCCGGACCAGGGGCGGCCACCGGTGGGCGGGCCGCCCGCGGGAACCCCCGCTCCGCAGGACGGTCAACCGCCGTTCACCGGTGGCCAGTAGGGCGCGTCACCCGGCTCCCCGCAGCCCGGAGACGCTCCCTCCGCCGCGTCACCCGGCTCCCCTGATGCGGTGACACGGCAGGCTTCGCGGACCGGGTGCCCGCACAGGCACCCGGACCGGTGGCCCGGTGGGCGCTGAGCCTCCCCCCGGCCGCCCCCCGACGACCGTTGCCCAGCGCCCGCGTTCGTCCCGGGTCGGGAACGAGTCCCGATCGCAGGCCCGGTCGCGACGGCGGTCAGTCCGTCACCCCGTTCCTGCCCTCCCCCCGGTACGGCCACCACGATGCCCGGGACGCATACATCCGGCATACATCGCGGCGTACATCGGAGCTCCGGAGCCTTCCCGGTGGCCCGGCGGGATGCCACCATGGGGGCCGACTTAGTTGAGAGGGCGACCAAGTGGACAGTCTGAGGTACGAAATCCTCGGACCTCTGCGGCTCGGTCACGTCCAGGGACAGCCCCTCCGCGCGGTCAAACCGCGCCAGCTCCTCGCCACCCTGCTGCTGCACCCGAACAGGTTCGTCTCCACCGACCTGATCGTGGACGCGCTCTGGGAAGGCAACCCGCCCCGCTCCGCGACCGCGAACATCCGCACGTACGTCCGGGCGCTGCGCGGGGTGCTGCAGGAGGCCGGGCTGCCGGCGCCGATCGACACCTCCGCCTCCGGGTACAGCATCGAGGTCGGCGTCGACGAGCTCGACTCCAGCCTGTTCGAGTCGCTACTGGCCGAAGGCGGCCACCTCCGGGACGCCGGCGAGGGCCGGCAGGCGATGCAGGTGCTGTCCCGCGCGTACTCGCTGTGGCGTGACCGCCCGCTGATCGACCTGGGCATCTCAGCCGCCTGGGAGGGGTCGATCGCCCGGTTGGAGACCCAGTACCGCGGCCTGGTCGACACGTTGCTCGATCTCCGGCTCGACCACGGTGACGCCGCCGGCGCCGCCGTCCTGCTCAGCGCCCGGCTCACCGAAGATCCGTACGACGAGCAGCTGTGGCGGCGGTTGGTCGACACCCTGACCGCCGCGGGCCGGACGGCCGAGGCGCGCACGGCGTACCAGAAGGCGGTCCGGACGCTGGCCGACGAGCTCGGCGTCGAACCGGGCGACGAACTCGCCGCCGCCGGTGCCCGCGCCGAACACGGCCGCTCCGCGAACTGGCCCGATCCGGGCATCCCGGCGCCGATCCGGAGGCCGGAGCCGACCGCCGAGCCGCCCGGCCTGATGGCGGCGCCCGCGTTGACCGATCCGCGCCGGCCCCCGAGCCAGCTGCCGCTGGACCTCGCCGACTTCGCCGGCCGCCAGGACCACCTGGACCGGCTCCGCGACCTGGTCTGTGGCCGGGACCCGGTCCGGCCGCCGATCGCGGTGATCTCCGGTGCGCCGGGGACCGGCAAGACCTCGCTCGCGGTCCGGCTCGGGCACCAGGTGCGGGAGTCGTTCCCGGACGGGCAGATCTACCTCGACATGCGCGGCGCGACCGAGGCCCGCGATCCCGGCGGCGCGCTCACCGACCTGCTGCTCAGCCTGAACGTGCCCGACTTCGCCGTCCCCGCCGATCCGGAACGGCGGTCCGCGATGCTCCGGTCCGAGCTGGCCAGCCGGCGGGTGCTGATCATCCTCGACGACGTCGCGTCCGCGGCCCAGGTGCTCCCGCTGATGCCGGGGACGGGCGCGTCCGCGGTCGTCATCACCAGTAGGAACCGGTTGATGGACCTGGCCGGCGCCGACAGCGTTCCGCTGGACACGTTCGAGAACACCGAGGCGGCCGAGTTGTTCCAGCGGGTCGCCGGTTCGGGCCGGGTGGACGGTGGGTCCGCGGCGGCCGAGGAGATCCTCGCGGCCTGCGGGAACCTGCCGCTGGCGATCCGGATCGTGGCCAGCCGGCTCGCCCAGCGCCCCGACCTCAGCCCGGCCGAGCTGGCCCGCCGGCTGCGCGACGAGACGAACCGCCTCGACGAGCTCAGCATCGGCGAGCTCGCGGTCCGGACCAGCGCCGACCTCAGCTACGACTCGCTCAGCGCGGAAGAGGCCCGGCTGTACCGGCTGATCGGCCACTTCGCCGTCGGGGTGTTCTCGGCCCGCGTGCTCGAACCGGTGGCGAGCCCGGCCGCGGTACGACGTGCGCTGGACCGGCTGATCGAGGTGAACCTGGTCCAGATCAGCTCGGTGGACGCGACCGGCAAAGCGCGGTACCGGGTGCACGATCTGCTGCGGCTGCACGCGATCGGCGTCGGCGACGAGGCCCAGAAGGCGCAGGCGCTCGAGGACCTGGCGACCGTCCTGGACGCGTTGCTGCACAAGGTCCGCCGAGCCGCGGCCGCGCTGCCGTTCGAGTACTTCGGCAGCCTGGACTACGAGGGACCCCTGCGGGCGCCGGATCCGGAGCCGTTCACCGACGCGGACGCGATCGCGTGGTTCGACAGTGAGCGGAGCACGTTCGTCCCCGCGATCCGGGCCGCCGCGCAGAACGAGTTGCACGAGCAGGCCTGGCGACTGGCGGCGGCCTGGGGACCGTACCTGGACATGCGGGCCGGCTTCGACGACTGGAACGAATCCCACCGGCCCGGGCTGCTCAGCGCGATCGCGTGCGGTGATCGCCGGGGCAGCGCGATCCTGCACCGGAACCTCGGCCAGCTCGCCTTGTACCGCGACGACTGGGAACCGGCCTGGGAACACCTGACCGCGGCGGCCTCGCTGTTCGCCGAAGTGGGCGACCGGTTGGGCGAGGGCGTGGCCGCGGTCGGCCTGGGGACGTGGTTGCGCGAACGCGGCCGGCCGGACGAGGCGCTCCCGCAGTACGAGAAGGCGGTGAACGCGTTCGTCGAGGTCGGCGACCGCAACGGCGAAGCGGTGGCGCGGAGCGCGGCCGCCTCGATCTGGCTGGCCCGCGAGGACACGGTCACCGCCGGGCGGTACCTGGCCGAGGCGTTCCTGCTCGGTGTCCGGCTCGGCGACCGGCACCGCGAAGCCAAGGTCCGCCGCCGCATCGCCACCCTCCGCCTCCGCCAAGGCAGGCCCGACCAGGCGGCCAGGCAACTGCGGGCGTCCCTGGCGATCTTCAAAGGCATCGGCGACGACCACTGCGCGGCGTACGCGAGAGCCGAACTGGGCGAGGTCCTGATGGTGCTGGGCGAGGACGCGGCCGCCCGCAAGATGCTCCTCGAGGCGATCGAAGTAGGCCACCGCCTCGGCGATCGCAGCGTGGAAGGCGACGCGGCCCACAACCTGGGCCGCCTCCACCGGTCCACCGGCAACCCCGACTTCGCCCGCCGCTACCTGAACCGAGCCATCCGGGCCTGGCAACAGATAGCCAACGACACCAAAGTCACCCAAGCCAAGAAAGACCTCACCCAACTGACCACAGACCTCGCTGTCAGCTGACCGGCCGCGTGCATCCGGACAGGACGTGGTTCGCGGTGCTGGCTGGGCCGGCCGCTCAGGTCCGGTGAGCAGCCTCCGGCGACGGTGATGACCTCCTGTCCAACCGCACACCGGCTTGGGGGGAATGTATCGGCCGTGTATGTCGGGTGGTGAGAATTTTGCTGTCGCGGCGGTTTGCCGAGGATGGGGGTTTGGCGGCCGGGGGGTGTTGTGAGTGGGACGGCGGATCGCGATGCGGGTGGTGAATCCGCGGGACACGGAGTCGGCTCTGGAGTGGCAGCTGGCTCGGATCGGGTCCGCGGCTTGGCAGGAGTGGTCGTTGAAGTTCCAGCGGATGGCGTTCGGTTACGCGAACGACAGCGGCTGGCACGATCCGGCCGACGCGTTGCAGTGGCTCGACCACCACGCCCTGTTGCACGAAGGGGCGGCGCCACGGGGGGCGCTGGTCTGGTACCAGGCGGCTGACCGGGTTCGGGTGGGTTGCTCACTCGGGTCCGGCCGGCTGGTCGGGCCACTGCCGTCGGGCCGGATCGGCATCGGCGTACTCGACCAGCTCAGCACCGACTACCTCTGGTCCGACCCGCACTTCCCGTTCGGCCACTGAGACCGTTCGGCCACTGGGCGTTCGGGGCCCTGGAGTCCCGGACACGCTGCGCGGCGTACTGAGGGCCCGCGAGCCCCCGGTACGCCGCTCAGTTCACTCGTTGATCTTCTCCATCACCGCGGCGCGCTCGGCGGCGGTGTCGTACCGGTCGTCGCGGCCGTCGCCGTTGTGGTCGTTGCGGCGTTCGCGGCGCTTGGCCAGGACGAACTCGACGATCATCGGGATGATCGAGATGAAGACCAGCAGGATCAGCGCCGACTCCAGGTGCTCGTGGATGAAGTCGATCCGGCCGAGCGCGTGCCCGAGCAGGGTGACGCCGGTACCCCACAGCACCGCGCCGATGCCGGTCCAGAAGAAGAACTTCCGCGGGTCCATCTTGCCGGCGCCGGCGGTCACGGTGATGAAGGTCCGCACGATCGGCACGAACCGGGCCAGCACCAGCGCGCGCGGACCGTACTTGTCGAAGAACGCGTGCGTCTGGTCGAGGTACTTCGGTTTGAGGAACTTCGCGTCCGGGTTCTTGAACAGCGTGGTCCCCAGCGCGCGGCCGATGTAGTACCCGGACACGTTGCCCAGGAACGCGGCCGCGGTCAGCACCACACACGCCAGCCAGAGCGGCACGCCGATCGTGCCCAGCGCGATGAACAGGCCGACCGCGAACAGCAGCGAGTCACCGGGCAGGATCGGGAACAGCAGCCCGCACTCGATGAAGATGACCGCGGCGGTCCCCCACAGAGCCCAGTCGCCCAGCCAGTTCAGCAGGAACTCCGGGTCCATCCAGTTCGGCATCAGCATCGCGATGAGAGGTAGCACGGGCAACAGGGTAGCGTCCCAACCTGTGCGGGAGATGAATCGTGGTGGGACGGCTGACCTGGTCGGTGCCGATCTGGTCGGCCCGGCCGAAGTAGGGGTCGGGCCGTGGCCCGGGGATCCACCCGACGACCCCCGGCTCGATCCGGAACTGCTCGCGCACGGTGACCGGCGCAACGTGGTCGACAAGTACCGGTACTGGCGGCTCGAGGCGATCGTCGAGGACCTGGACCGGCAGCGGCACCCGTTCCACGTCGCGATCGAGAACTGGCAGCACGACCTGAACATCGGTTCGGTGGTCCGGACGGCCAACGCGTTCCTGGCCCGCGAGGTGCACATCGTCGGCAACCGGAAGTGGAACCGTCGCGGCGCGATGGTGACGGACCGCTACCAGCACGTGCGGCACCATCCGCAACTGGCCGACCTCGCCGGGTATGCGCGGGAGCACGGGCTGCCGGTGATCGGGATCGACAACCTGCCCGGGTCCGTACCGTTGGAGACCTACGAGCTCCCGGAGGCCTGCGTGCTGTTGTTCGGACAAGAGGGCCCGGGTCTGACCGAGGCGGCGCACGAGATCTGTACGGACGTGCTGAACATCGCCCAGTACGGGTCGACCCGGTCCATCAACGCGAGCGCGGCGGCCGCGATCGCGATGCACGCCTGGATCCGCCGGCACACCTTCGGTCAGCGGACCTAGGGACCGGCGATGAGACGGCTCGTGGTCGCGGCACTGTGCCTGGCCGTACTCGCCGGGTGCGCGGACAGCTCCGCGGAGCCGCCACCGAGGACCACCGCACCGGCCGGCGATCGCTGGTCCCCGCAGCAGGGAGCGCCCTGGCAGTGGCAGCTGCGCGGCGACCTGGACCTCGACGTCGACGTCCCGGTGTACGACGTGGACGGGCAGACCACTTCCGCCGAGCAGGTCGCCGAGCTCCACGAGAAGGGCCGCCACGTGATCTGCTACGTCAGCGTCGGCACGTACGAGGACTTCCGGCCGGACAAGGACCGGTTCCCGGCGGACGTGCTCGGCAAGCAGCTCGAGGACTGGTCGGACGAACGCTGGCTCGACATCCGCCGATGGGACCAGCTGGAACCGATTCTCGCGGCCCGGTTCGACCAGTGCCGGGACAAGGGGTTCGACGCGATCGAGCCGGACAACGTGGACGCGTACGCCAACGACAGCGGCTTCGGTTTGACCGCCGACGACCAGCTCACCTTCAACCGCCGGATCGCGGACCTCGCGCACGCCCGGGGCCTGTCGGTCGCGCTGAAGAACGACCTGGACCAGGTGGCCGCCCTCGAACCGGACTTCGACTTCGCCGTCAACGAGGAGTGCATGCGGTACTCCGAGTGCGACGAGCTGGAGCCGTTCCTGCGGGCGGGCAAGGCGGTCCTGCACGTCGAGTACGAGCTGGATCCGAAGGACTTCTGCGCCGAGGCCCGCAAGCTCGGGATGAGCTCGATGCGCAAACCGCTCGACCTCGGCCCGGACCGTCAACCCTGCTGAGGTCGGGTCTCCTCGACCGGGGCGAGGACCAGGTCGTACTCCACGCTGAACCACGGCCGGTCCAGCTCGCGTCCATCGGGTGCGGCTGAGCCGGCCGGGTGCTCGGTGAACTCGGCGACCAGCGAGTCCTTCACCCCGAACACCGCGTCGTCGCCGAGATGCTCGTCCCCGGCCGCGAACACGTGCGTGATCAGCCGTGCGTACCCGGGCGCGGTGACCATGAAGTGGATGTGGGCCGGCCGCATCGGACCCCGGCCGCCGGCCCGGAGCAGTTCGCCGACCGGGCCGTCCGCCGGGATCGGGTACGCCACCGGCCGGACCGCCCAGAACGAGTAGTTGCCCTCGGCATCGGTTGTCAGGTGGCCGCGGTTCTGCGGTTCCGCCAGGTCCTTCTGCACGTCGTAGAAGCCGTCCTCGTCGGACTGCCAGGTCTCCACCAACGCCCCGGCGATCGGCTCGCCCGACGTGGCGAGCACCCGGCCGCTGACCAGACACGGCTGCCCGGGTGCGCCGTTCGCGACGTCGCCGCCGAGCTCGACCGCCGGTGATCCCTCGACGAAGAACGGCCCGAAGACGGTCGAAGCGGTGGCGGCGGGTGGTTTCGGGTTGCCCAGGCCGACGGTCAGCATGGACAGGCCGAGGACATCCGCGAGTAGCACGAACTCCTGCCGGGTGCCGGTCGAGATCTGCCCGGTCCTGGTCAGGAAGTCGATCCCGGCGAAGTACTCCTCCTCGGTCAGGTCGACCTCCCGGGCGAACGCGTGCAGATGCCGGACGAGCGCGCCCAGTACCTCCCGCAGCCGCGGGTCGGGACTGCCGTCGAAGCTCGCCACCACGGCCGAGGTCAGCTCGTCGCCGGCCAGGTTCGTTCCGCTCATCGTCCGGTCCCTTCAGGTCGTCGGCCGGACCAGGCCCGGACGAGGAGATCGGTCAGCTGGTCCACGGAGACCTGGCCGTCGAACGACTTCGCCGCAGCAACGGCCTGCTCCTCGGTCAGCCCCAGCTCACCGAGGCTCGTCGGTACGCCCGCTGCCTGGAAGAGGTCGAAGAGTCCGGTGGCGAGGTCCTCGGTCTCCAGGGCCGCTTCCATTCTCGCCTTGGCGCGCGGGACGTTCCCGGCCAGCAGCCGGGTGACCTGGGGAAGCACCGCGGCATGGGTCTCCGCATGGGGCAGGCCGAACTGGCCGCCGAGGAGATGGCAGAGCTGGTGGTGCAAGCCGGTCCCGGCCTGGGCCAGCGCGGATCCGGCCAGGCAGGCCCCGAGAAGAAGGTTGCTCCGGGCCTCCAGATCGGTGCGCTCGGCAAGTACTCCGAGCAGGCCGGCCCGGAGGGTCCGGGCGCCCTCGATCGCGACCACCTCGGTGAGCGGGTCGGCCTTGGGGGTCCAGATCGCCTCCACACAGTGCGCGATCGCGTTCGCGACACTGGCCGCGGTCACGGTGACCGGGAGCCGCCGGCTCAGGAGCGGGTCGTAGACCACGGTCCTCGGCAGCACCACCGGATCGGTACCGGTGGACTTCCGGCCGTCCACGGTCAGTCCCCAGACCGGGGTCCGCTCCGATCCGGCGTACGTGGTCGGGATCGCGATGATCGGCAGGCCGGTGGTCAGGGCGATCGCCTTGGCCAGGCCGACCGCGGAGCCGCCGCCGAGTGCGACCAGGCCGCGGGCGTCGACCTCGGCCGCCTTCGCCCGGGCCACCTCGGCCTGCTCGATCGGGACGTGCTGACGGACCCCGTCGATCCGGCCGGCGAAGCGATCACCGAGACCGACCTCGAGCAGGTCGGCGTCGTCGCGGGCCGAGGCGGTGGCGATCAGCAGCACCCGGCCGATCCCGATCCCGAGCAGGTCGACCTCGTCCGGGACCCGGTCCAGCGTCCCGGGCCCGAACACGATCCGGCCCCCCGGCTCGACGTGCACGAACGACTCGGCCATCGCCATCACCCCTCGAACCCGAGAACCCCGTCGAACACACCGTCACCGCTGCGGCCGCACCGCGCAAGGGTGCTCGCCGGTCACTTCCGCAGCGACTCGAAGATCTCCACGTAGTGCGGGTTGTACATCACGCCGAGGACGTTGCCGAACGGGTCGACGACGGAGGCGGTGCGGAACCCGGTGTCGCCGCGGGCGGTGATCGGTTCGTTGACGGTGGCGCCGAGCTTCTGCAGCCGCTCGAAGGTGGTTTCGAGGTCGTTGACGTGCCAGTAGACGATCGCGCCGGCCGGGGTACCGACCTGGTGCGGGGCGTACTTCGCGTCGATCAGGCCGAGCTCGCACTGGAAGTCGCCGAAGCGGTACTCCAGGTAGCTCGGGTTGTCCGGGGTCGGCACCGCGAAGTACGGCTCGATGCCGAGGAGTTCGGAGTACCAGGCGCGGGCCGCCGCCAGGTCGGTGACGTAGAAGCTGACGGTCGCAAAGCCTCGCAACATGATGCTGGTCCTTTCGTCGATTCCCTTGCCCTGCTGACGAAATCAACGATCGCACTGATAAGTGCTCATCGAGCGAGCACTTTTCTGGCGACTTCCGGCCCACCCGGGTGTCCCCGCTCCCTCGACGGGTGTGGGGAGTCTGGAAGCGGGGACCTTCCCGGGTGGGAATCAGCGGGCCGTCAACGCCGGCGTGTGCGCGTACTGCCAGGCGTCCCAGGCGGACCGGACCATGGCGTCGAGGTCGTACCGGGCGGACCAGCCGAGGTCGGCACGGATCCGGGCCGGGTCGGCGACCACCGAGGGCGGGTCGACGGGCCGGGCCGCGACGACCTCGTACGGGCGGCGGATCCCAGTGACGCGCTGGGCGGCGGCGAGCACCTCGAGCACGCTGTACCCACGGCCGCACCCGACGTTGTACACGGCGCGGGTCGTGTCCCGGCTGTGCAGGTGGTCCACGGCGGCCAGGTGCGCATCGGCGAGATCGGCGACGTGGACGTAGTCGCGGACGCAGCTGCCGTCCTGGGTGTCGTGGCCGCGGCCGTACACCTGGGGCCGGGATCCACGGCTCAGCGCCTGCAGGGTGAGCTGCATCAGGTTGGCGACGCCGGGATCTCCCAGGGACGGATCCCCGGCACCGGCGACGTTGAAGTACCGCAGCCCGATCCAGGACAGCCCCAGGGACGACGCGGCGTCCCGGACGAGCCACTCGCAGATCAGCTTGGTCACGCCGTACGGGTTGATCGGTGTCGTCGGCGTCGACTCGGTCACCGGCCCCGGCGGCGGGACGCCGTACACGGCCGCACTGGAGGAGAGGACGAGGCGGCGAACCCCCGCGATACTCATCGCCTGCAGCACACTCGCCGTCCCGTGCACGTTCTGCTGGTAGTAGTGCAGCGGACGGTCGACCGACTCGGCCACCGCCTTCTTCGCGGCCAGGTGGATGACCCCGGCGATCCGGTGGCTCTTCATCACGTCCGCCAGCTCGGTGGTGTCGAGGACCGAGGCGGCGACGAGCTCCACGTCCGCCGGGACCCGGGCGGGATCGCCTGTACTCAGGTCGTCCACCACCAGGACCTCACGGTCGGCCCGGCGCATCGCGGCGGCCACGTGCGCGCCGATGTACCCGGCGCCGCCGGTGAGCAACCAGATCTGTCGGTTCATGCCAGTCAGCGTCGGGCGCCGGCCGGGACCCCGGAACGTGCAGCTGGCGGACCACAGCTCCTCCGTCCGGCCCAGTCCGGCGCATCCTCTCTCCGTCACCTGCACTAGTGCAGGCGGATACCCCTGGTCCCCTCAGTTGCCGGATCACCGCGTCCACGGGCCGGGGCAGGCTGGGTCCGGCAGACGACCGACGGGGGGAGTGGGATGGACGTCGTGCTCATCAACGAGGGCACCTACCCGTACGTACCGGGAGGCGTGAGCACCTGGTGCGACAAGCTGGTCAACGGGCTGGGAGAGCACACGTTCGACCTGGTCACGCTGGTGGCCTCGGGCAACGAGCGGCCGCAGTGGGAGCTGCCGGCGAACGTCCGCTCGCTCCGGGCCGTGCCGTTGTGGGGACCGGCCTCGACTCGCCGCCGGCGGGACTACCAGCCGCGGGTGATCCGCGCCGTCCGGGCGTTGCTCGGCGGGATCGTCCGGGACGAGCTGGACATGTTCGAGATCGGCCTGTTCAAGCTGGCGCTGCTGGCCGCGGAGATGGACCTGGGGCCCGCGCTGCGCTCCGCGGACCTGCTCACCGAGCTGCTGACCGTCTGGCCGGCCGCGGATCGGCAGGACAACCTGTCGGTCCACGACGCGCTGACAGCGGTGACCCTGCTGGAGCGGTCCCTGCTGCCGTTGACGGTGCGGCTGGAGACGCAGCCCGATCTGTGCCACGCGGTGTCGAACGGGCTGCCGACGATGGTCGCGCTGGCCGAGAAGTGGCGGCACGGGACACCGTTCGTGATGTCCGAGCACGGTGTCTACCTGCGTGAGCGGTACCTCGCCTTCCAGGATCTCGAGCTGCCGCAGAGCGTGCGGTTCGTGGTGCTCGGGTTCCTCCGGATGCTGACCGCGGTCGGCTACCGCAACGCCGACTTCGTCGCGCCGGTCGCGGAGTTCAACGCGCGCTGGGCCGAACGGCTCGGCGCCGACCCGGAGATCATCCTGCCGGTCTACAACGGGGTCGACCCGCAGGCGTACCAGGAGCTCACCGACGAACCGCGGGTGCCGACGATCAGCTGGGTCGGCCGGATCGACCCGCTGAAGGACCTGGAGACGCTGATCAGCGCGTTCGCCCTGGTCCGGTCCAAGCTGCCGGCCACGATGCTGCGGCTGTTCGGGCCGACCCCGGCCGGCAACGAGGCCTACCGGGACCGCTGTCTGCGACTGGCCGAGGAGCTCGGCGTCCGGGACGGGATCCGGCTGGAGGGACCGGTGGCGTCCTCCCGGATCGCGTTCGCGGCCGGGCACGTGGTCGCGCTGTCGAGCATCTCCGAAGGCATGCCGTACACCGTGATCGAGGCGATGATGTGCGGCCGGGCGACGGTCTCCACCGACGTCGGCGGGACCGCCGACGCCGTCGACACCACCGGGCTGATCGTGCCGCCGCGGGACCCGGAGGCGTTCGCCGAGGCGTGCCTGACCCTGCTGACGGACGACGACCTGCGCCGTGACCTGGGCGCCGCGGGCCGGAAGCGGGCGCTGTCGACCTTCACCCTGCAGCAGTCGCTGGACTGTTACCGCGAGCTCTACGACGCCGCGGTACCGGGAGAGCTGCAGCTTCTGAGCGGAGGGGTTTCATGAGTGCTGATTCCGTCCTGTTGCCGGCCGTCCCCGAACGGCCGGGTGAGCTCGCGGTCCGCCCCGGCGGCGAGGTGGTTCCGGTGGACGCGTTCGAGGTCGCGGCCACCCTGGAGGCGAGCGGGGTGAGCGACCGGCTGGCCCGGCAGCGGTACGGCCACACCGACGTGTTCGCGCTGGCGCGGCAGCGGTACGAGGCCATCACGGCCGGGGAGCCGGTGACGCCGGCCCAGGTCGCGCCGCCGAAGGTCGACGTCCGGGACACCTTGCTGCGCGGCTTCGTGTTCGTCCTCCCGGCCCTGCTGACGGGCGCGGCGCTCGGCCGGCACCCGTCGCTGCCGTTGGTCGCGATGGTGCTGGCCGCCGTGATCGTCGGCTGGGCGGCCGGCCAGGGCATCGCGTACGTGGGCTACCGCGTCCTCGGGGCCGGCTCGGCCACCGGGGCGCGGTTCCAGATGATGAAGCTCGCCCTGGTCACGGTGGCCGGCTCGCTGGTCGCCGGGGTCGTGGTCGGGCTGCTGGGCTGGGTGACCTGGCCCGCCGTCGTGCTCGCGGTCGGGCAGATCGCGTTCGTACTGTCGTCCAGTATCGCGCTGGTCCTCGGCCGGCCGGCCGTGATCGGGATCGCGCTGGTCCCGGGGTTGTGCGTGAGCATCCCGGCGCTGATCCAGCCGAGCCTGGTCCCGCGGTGGCTCGTGCTGGCCGCGATCTGCTGCACGCTGGTGATCGCGGTCGGCTGGGTGGGCCTGCTGCTGCGCGGGGCCACGGCGCCGTCCGCCGAGCTGGCCCGTGCCGCGACCGCGGGCGCGATGCCGTACGTCGGGTACGGGTTGTCGCTGGCGTTGCTGCTCAGCATCGCGCTGGTGGACAGCGTCCGCGCCCCGACGTCGGTGGCGATCGCGGTCACGATGGCTCCGTTGATGTGTGGCGTCCTGGTCGCCGAGTTCCAGCTCGCGCGGTACCGGCGGAGTGCCGAGATCGCCTTGCGGACAGCGGAATCACGGGCCGACGCGACGGCCGCACTGCGACGCGCGCTCCGGCGGTGCCTGGGCGGCTACCTGCTCGGGCTGACCGTGCTGACGGCCGTCGCGATCGTGCTGCTGGCCCGGAGCAGCGACTTGGCGACGCTGCTGCGGTTCGCCGGGGCGGGGGCGCTCGGGTGGGCGTTCCTGGCCGCGTTGATGTTGGTCGCCTTCCAGCAGTTGCTGCCCGTGCTGGTGGCGAGTGCCGCGGCGCTGTACCTGCTTGCTGCCCGGGAACTGCTGCCGGCCCTGCCGGTCGAGCCCCTGGCCGCGCAACTGGCCCTGGAGTACCTGCTGGTCGCTCTCGCGCTGGCCGTCGCGCTGACGGTCATCGCCCTGCGGCTGCTGGTCCGCCCGGAACTCCACCGATAGACGAGGACTGGTCACATGAAGCTCAGGTTCTCCCGGCGGCAGCCCGCCGAACCACTGCCCGCCGTCCGTCCCGCGGACCTCCGCCTCGCTGTCCCGTGGTACCTGCACCCGGCCGAGAACCCGGAGCAGTGGGCCGAGCTGATGCGGCAGGCACAGGCCGGCCGGATCGCCTTCGCCGTGGTGAACGTGGCGAACGGACCAGGCCTGGCCGACGACCCGTACTACCCGGGCGGCCTCGACGCGCTCCGGCAGGGCGGCGTCCCACTGCACGGGTACGTCGACACCGACTACGGGGCCCGGCCGTCGGCGCAGGTGCTCGAGGACATCTCCGTGTGGAAGGAGCGGTACGACGTCGAGGGCGTGATGTTCGACCGCGTCTCGGCGGACCCGGCGAACCTCGGCTACTACAAGCCGATCGCCGCCTTCGCCCGGCAGATCGGGGTCGAGGTCCTGGTCGGCAATCCGGGCGTGATCCCGCACCAGGACTACCTGGAGACGTTCGACGTGTGCTGCGTGTTCGAGAACGTGGACACGGTGCACCGCCGGCTGACCACGATGCGGCGGCCCGGGGACATTCCGCCGGAGCGACTGTGGCACCTGGTGTACGACGTTCCGCCGGGCGGCTTCGAATCCGTGCTGGAGCGGACGGCGTCGCAAGGCGCGGCGCTGGTGTTCGCGACGGACCGAGGCGGCGCCAATCCCTGGTGCGGACTGTCGGCCGAACTACTGCACGAGATGGACCGTCTCGGTATCGGCGCGCGGCACAGCACGCGCGCATGAGGAGGAAGCTGTGGATCTCCCTGGTGGCGCTAGCGTTGTCGGGATGTGGCGCTGCTCAGGTTGAGGTGCCGGCGGGGCCGGTGGGACCGACAGCGGCCGGGGCGTCGACCCCGGTTGCGAAGACCGGCCCCGCCGCGACACAGCAGCCGTCGGCCACTCCCAAGTCACCGACCTCCGTACCACCTGGCCCTGTGCAATCAAGCACTGCCGAGTCAAGTCCTGCCGTGCCGGCGCCGACGTCCTCGTCGAAGGTGAAACCGCCGGGGGCGAATCCGCCCGCCGTCACGCCGACGCCTGCGCTGCCGAAGACAGGGGACCGGTGGATCCCCAGACGTTCGACGGCGTGGCAGTGGCAGCTCAGCGGGCCGCTGGACCTGTCGGTGGACGTGCCGATCTACAACGTCGACGGCGCGACCACCACAGCCGCGCAGGTCGCGGAGCTCCACAAGCAAGGACGCCGGGTCATCTGCTACGTCAACGCGGGCGCCGCGCGGCAGGGCGACGGGTACCAGGAATCCCTTATGGGCAAGGCATTGAAGGACTGGCCGGACGAACGCTGGCTCGACATCCGCCGCCTCGACGCGATCAAGCCGGTGCTCACCCGGCAGATCGCGGTCTGCCGGCGCAAGGGATTCGACGCGGTGGAGCCGGACAACGTGGACGGGTACGCCAACGAGAGCGGGTTCGCCCTGACCGCCGCGGACCAGCTGAGGTTCAACCGGTGGATCGCGGACGTGGTCCACCAGCACGGGATGTCGGTCGGGCTGAAGAACGACCTCGCCCAGGTCGCGGAGCTCGAGCCGTCCTTCGACTTCGCGGTGAACGAGCAGTGCGCGCAGTACGGCGAATGCGCGAAGCTCGTCCCGTTCGTCCAAGCAGGCAAGGCGGTACTGCACGTCGAGTACGAGCTGGCGCCGGGCAAGTTCTGCGCGCAGACCAGGGTGTTCGGGTTCAGCTCGATGCGCAAACCACACGATCTCGGACCGGCCCGTCAGCCGTGTTGATCAGTGCGGGGTCAGCCGCGATGGCCCGGCGGTTCGATCACCTTGTTGGCGATCGCGTAGCTGACCGCCTCGAGCCGGGAGTGCACGCCGAACTTGCTCAGGATCGACTGCACGTGGGCCCGGACGGTGGTCTTCGAGATGCCCATCCGGCGGCTGATCCCCTCGGTCGTCATCCCGGCGACCAGGTACGTGAGCACCTCGTGCTCGCGCGGGGTCACGTACGACGCCAGGAACTGGGCCTGGCTCTGCCGGGTCGCGGACAGGCCGAGCGCGTCCCGGAGCAGGTTGTCGTCGCAGTAGATCTCGCCGCCGGCCACCCGGCCGATCGCGGTCAGGATGTCGTCGATCCCGCGCTCCTTCGACGCGACCCCGCGGGCTCCGGCCGAGACCGCCTTGCGCAGGACCTCGGAACCGGTCCGGGCGGTCAGGACGAAGATGCGGATCTCCGGATCGAGCGCGGCGATCTGCGCGGCCACCTCGAGCCCGTCGGCGTCGGGGAAGCTCAGGTCCAGGACACAGAGGTCAGCCAGGTCCTGGCGCAACAACTCCAGCAGCTGGGCGGGGTCGTTGACGACCGCGGCGATGTAGTACCCGTGGGCCGACAGCACCGCCGCGAGCGCCTCGGCGAAGACCTGGTGGTCGTCGCAGACGATCAGCCGGACCGCGGTCTCGCCGCTCATCCTGCGCGGGTCAACGGCAGCGTCACGGTGACGCGAGCGCCGCCCAGATCCGACCGGCCGATCTCGAGATCGCCACCGGCGGCCGAGGTGAGGCCCGCGACGATCGAGAGTCCGTGCCCGGCCAGGCCCCGGGGCGCCTGCCCGAAGCCCGGGCCGGAATCGGCCACCTCGATCGCCACCCCCGTTGGGTCCGTTCCCGGACCCACGCGGACCTCCACTCGGCCGTCCGGCGCCGCCCGAAGCGCATTTCCCACCAGGTTGCGCACCACTCGCCGCAGTGCGACCCGGCTCATCCCCACCCGGTACCCGCCCGCGGCCGTCGCGGGCCGCCGCCGGGCGTGGAACTCGAGCACGATCGGCGTCGTCGGCTCGAGCGGCTCGACGACATCACGAACGACCTCGACCACGTCGGCGTGCTCGAGCGGCACGACCGGCGCCGGCTCGGCGACGACCGACGGCCGAGGCTTGGGTGCGACCGCCCGGGCCGGCTCGGGCTCGGCCGGTTGGGCGCCGAGCGAGCTGAGCAGGTCCGAGATCTGTACCGTCTCGGCTTCGATCAACCGGATCAGCCGGTGCTGGGATTTCCCCTCCGGCATCAGCAATGCGGCCGCGGTCAACGCCTGGATGGTCGCGAATTCGTGCACCAGGTCGTGCCAGATATCGGCCGGAACGAGCTTCGCCCCAGATTTGGAGAAGCGCTGCAAAGGAATGTGCGACAGCACATCTACGGTCACGGTGCCCCCCACCGTCGACGGTCGGGTGCCCACCCCCCACCCCTTGCGTGCACCCGTCCCTGCATGAAAGGTAGGTGGACCTGATTGCGGCTGTCAATTACTTGAAGGCTCACCGGAATTGACCATTCGGCGAACCTCGGGCGTCGCCGCATTTGTGCCACCGCGCGGTTTCGTAATGCAGACGGCCAGGTCCAAGGCTGTTCCGCACATTGTGCAGATGCACTAGGGGCCCTCATCCAGCGGTCGGATCCGGAGCCGGTCGGCTCGCGTGAGGATGGACCCTCACGTGCCGTCGACCGTGGGGGATATGACGATGACCCGGCAGTTTTTGCCTTCCGCCTTCCGCAGACCTTTGACCGCGGTCGTCGCGGTTCTGACGCTGCTGACCGCGTTCCTGGTGGCGGCCTCGGCACCGGCGGCCGCCGCCGGCGAACCGCGGATCGACCTCCGCGTACTGGTCGTGACCGACGGCAGCGAGTGGGTCGGCGCGATCGCCACCGAGCTCGACGCCGAGGGGGTGCCGTACACCCTGGTCGACCTGCGCAGCGGCACCCGGCCGACGATCAACGCCGCTTATCTGTCCGACACGGTGGCCTCGGTGCCGCGGGCCAAGTTCCAGGCCGTCGTGCTGCCGAACGAGGCGCCGGGGCAACTGACCGCGGCCGAACTGACCGCCCTGCACACGTTCGAGGCCGCGTTCGGGATCCGCCAGGTCGACGCCTCGACGTGGGCGCACCCGGGCGTCGGCCTCAACTACGCGGCCAACCCGGGGTACATCGGCAAGCTGGACGGCATCACCGCGACCGCGACCACGGCCGGCCGCGCGGACGCCTTCCGGTACCTGAAGGGCCCGGTCGGGTTCGAGGACATCGACACCGCGGTGCTGGAGAGCGACGGGTTCGTGGCCCGGCCGCTGCCCGACGACCCGGTGGCCAAGTCGTCGTTCCGGATCCTCGTCTCGGCGCCGATGACCGGTGTCACCGAGCAGGGCTCGCTGGTCGGCGTTTACACCCATGAGGGCCGTGAGGAACTCGTCATCACCTTCACCTACAACCAGTACCAGCAGCAGTTCCAGTTGCTTGCCCCCGGCATCGTTTCCTGGATGACCCGCGGCATGCACCTCGGCTACAACCGGAACTACTTCGCGGTCCAGGTGGACGACGTGTTCGTCGAGGACCTGCGCTGGAGCACGACGGCGAACTGTACGCCGGGTGACGTCTGCCCGCCGGGGACGCCGATGAACGAGCCGATCCGGATGGTCCCGGCCGACGTGACCACGCTGAAGGCCTGGCAGACCACGAACGGGATGCCACTGGACATGGCGTTCAACGCGGAAGGCGCGGTGGCCAACGACGCGCTGACCACCTCGTTGCTGGCGAACAAGTCCTCGCTCCGCTGGCTCAACCACACCTGGTCGCACCTGTACCTGGGCTGCCAGCAGAACTTCACCGTGATCCCGTGGACCTGCAAGACCTCGGGCGGCGCGATCCAGTACGAGTCGCGCGCGCTGATCAACGGGGAGATCGGCAAGAACCAGACCTGGGCGACGTCCAACGCGGTCACGATCGACCGGACCGAACTCGTCACCGGTGAGCACTCCGGCCTGAAGTCGCTGCCGCAGATGACCGTGGACAACCCGAACCTGGCCGGCGCCTTGCAGGACACCGGGATCCGCTGGATCGCCTCGGACGCGTCCCGGGAGGCGGAGCAGCGGGCGATCGGGCCGGCGCTGACCGTGCCGCGGTACCCGATGAACATCTTCTACAACGTCGCCACCAAGGCCGAGGAGGTCGACGAGTACAACTGGATCTACAACTCCCGGGCCGACGGCGGCAGCGGGATCTGCGAGGACAACCCGCAGACCTCGACCTGCATCCCGCCGCTCAGCCTGACCACCGGGTTCGACTCGTACATCGTGCCGATCGAGGTCCAGAACGCGACCCGGCACCTGCTCGGCAACGACCCGCGCCCGCACTACGCGCACCAGTCGAACCTGACCGAGGACCGGATCCTCTACCCGGTGCTGAACGGCATCCTGGCCAAGTACGCCACCGCGTTCGCCGCGAACACGGACCTGTTGCACCCGACGCTAAAGGAGAGCGGCACGATCCTGCGGCAGGCCGCTCTGTGGAAGACGGCGCGCAACAACGTCACGGCGTACGCGATCGGGGACACCGTGACCGTGCAGAACACGTCCGGCAGCGCGATCACGGTGCCGGTGACGATGCCGAACGGCACGCTGACGCTGACCTCGTCGGGTGCGACGGGACCCGCGTTCGGCGAGGCGTACAGCGGTGAGCGGTCGAGCCAGGTGGCGTTCACGGGTCAGCAGACCCAGCGGTATCGGCTGCCGGCGGGGGCCGGGTACCCGTCGCCGGTGACCGTGCCGGGCGCGCCGACGATCGGTACGCCGACCGCCGGGAACGCTACCGCCACGGCCACCTGGGCGGCGCCGGCGAACACGGGCGGCTCGGCGATCACCGGGTACCGGGTGCGCGTCTACCGTGCCGGGGCGCTGATCAACACGCTGTCCGCTGCGGCGAGTGCGCGCAGTCTGGCGATGACGGGACTCATCAACGGTCAGCCGCACCAGTTCTCGGTGGCGGCGGTCAACTCGGCCGGGACCAGCGCGTACTCGGCGATGTCGAGCACCGTGACTCCCGCCGCGGCAGGGACGGTACCGGGGGCACCGCCGATCGGTACGCCGACCGCGGGGAACGCGACCGCGACGGCGTACTGGGCGGCGCCGTCGAACACCGGTGGCTCGGCGATCACCGGGTACCGCGTCCGGGTCTACCGGTCCGGGACGCTGATCAACACGCTGTCCGCCTCGGCGAGTGCGCGCAGTCTGGTGATGACGGGACTCATCAACGGTCAGCCGCATCGGTTCTCGGTGGCCGCGGTGAACGCGACGGGGACGGGGGCGTTCTCGGCGCTGTCGAACACGGTGACGCCGAAGGGGGTCTCGTACGCCCCGGCGATCGGGACGGCGACCGCGGGCCGGGCGGCGGCGACGATCCGCTGGTCCGCGCCGACGAACAACGGTGGCTCGCCGATCACGAGCTACCTGGTCCGGACGTACCGGTCCGGGGTGCTGATCAACACCAAGACGGTGTCGGGGAGCGCGTCGAGCGTGGTCAACACGGCCCTGATCGCCGGGCGGCCGCACCGGTTCTCGGTGGCCGCGGTGAACGCGCAGGGGACCAGCAACTTCTCCGCGCAGTCGAACCAGGTGGTGCCGTCGTGAGTCTCACTCGGTACCCCGTTCCGTCGACTGATCCTGCTGGCGCCTGATCCGTCCGGTTGGGGAAAACAGCTGCCGCTCCCGGTGCCGTGCCGGGAGCGGCAGCTGCTTGCTGAGACTTGCTGACCGAGTCCTGGGTCAGTCGGTCTGGGTGACCTTGCGGAGGCCGCGGGGAGCGTCGGGGTCGAGGCCGAGCTTGCGGGCGAGTGCCTCGATCGCGCGCTGAGCCGGGATCACCAGGGCCAGCGGGGCGAGCGTCTCGGGCAGGTCCGGGCCGGCCAGGTTCACGTCGCAGCGCGAGGCGAACGTCGCGTCGCCGCCGATCCCGAGGATCTTGCTGCCCTTCTCCCGCACGACGGAGGCCAGCTCGGTCATCCCGGGCAGCGCCGGCCCGTCGGCGGCGGCGACCAGGATGGTGACCAGGTCGGCGTCGACGACCGCGATCGGCCCGTGCTTCAGATCGGCGTACGACAGGCCGCGGACCGGCTGCAGGCAGGTCTCCTCCAGCTTCAGCGCGACCTCGAGCGTGGTCCCGAAGGTGAGCCCGCGCCCGCTCGCCAGGACGTCGTGGGCCCCGGCGAGCAGCTCGGCGGCCGCGTCGACGGAACCTTCCAGCATCTTCGCCGCCGCATCCGGTACCCGGGCGATGTCGGCGTCCAGCGTGCCCGGCCGCTGCGCCAGCGCGTCGACCGTGACGGTGATCGCGGCCAGCTGCGTGGTGTACGTCTTGGTGGCGGGGACGGCCAGCTCCTTGCCCGCCTGGGTGATCAGGGCCACGTCGGCGGTCGAGGCCAGCGGGCTGTCGCCGTCGTTGGTGATGCCGACGATCGCGGCGCCGTTGCGCTTGGCCCACTCGGCGGTGTCGACGATCTCCTGGGTCGCGCCGGACTGGCTGACCGCGACGACCAGCGAGTTCGACAGGTCGAGGTTCGCGCCGTACAGGGTGGCGACCGACGGGGCCGCCAGCGATGCCTGCCGGCCGGCGTGGATCTCGGTCAGGTAGCGGCCGTAGACGCCGGCGTTGTCCGACGATCCGCGGGCCACGAAGATGATGTGCCGGCGGCCCGCCGCCAGCCGGGTGATGTCGTGCCGCAGCGGCAGGACGTGCTCGAAGGTCGCCGCCAGGGCGGCCGGCTGCTCGGCGATCTCGCGCGCCATCTGGGTGGCCGGAGCGGGGACAGACACCACTGGGATCACTGGTCCTATCTGGTCTTAACAGGTATGCTGCGCACGATAGCAGTGAGTGGCGCCCCGGGACACCCCCGGCGGCCCCGCCCGGTCTGGAGGAGCAGGTTCCGATGGTTGCGACGAAGCGGGCGCAGGTCCGGTCCGTGCTGGAACGGCTGATCGACGTCGAACTGCACCCGGGTGATCCGATCCCGTCCGAGCGGGCACTGGTGGACAAGCTGAACGTGTCCCGGGTGACCGTCCGGCAGGCGATCAGCGACCTGGTCGAGTCCGGTGCGCTGGAACGCGTGCACGGCAAGGGCACCTTCGTCACCGGCCCGCAGGTCGACTCCCAGTTGCACCTCACCTCGTTCTCCCGGGAGATGCGGGCCCGGGGCCTGGAGCCGGGCACCGTCGTGCTGTCGGCCACCGAGATCGAGGCCTCCGACGAGACCGCCAAGGGACTCCGGGTCGCGAAGGGCACGAAGGTGATCCGGGTCGAGCGGCTGCGTACCGCGGACGCCTCCCCGATGGCCTACGAGGTCGGCTACTACCCGTCCGCGCTCTTCCCCGGCCTGCTCGGCCGCGAGCTCGGCACCCTGTACGACGTGTTCGCCAGCGAGTACGACGTGGTCGTCACCTCCGGCGAGCAGACGGTCCGGGCGGACAACGCCGACGGACATGTCGCCCGCGTGCTCGGGGTGGCCCGGCGGGCACCCCTGCTGGTCCTCGAGCGCACCACCTTCGCCGGCCGCAAGGTCGTCGAGCTGTCCTGGTCGGCCTACCGGGCCGATCGGTACCGGCTGCACATGGCCCTCACCCCGCGGGGGCCGCGCACCGGTTCGTCCACCTGACCCGAACTGGACCGGTCCTGTTCATCAACTGGTCTGTTCTCCTGCCTCGCCGGACGCCGGCTCCGAGCCGGTCCAGCAGGCAGGCCGCTACGTACGACGAGGTGCGTTGCGGTGATACTGAAGCCAGAACCACACGAACTTCGTTGTGAGGAGTACCGCGAGACATGCCTATTGCCACCCCTGAGGTCTACGCCGAGATGCTGGACAAGGCCAAGCAGAACCGCTTCGCCTACCCGGCCATCAACGTCAGCTCCTCCCAGACGCTGATCGCCGCGATCCGTGGTTTCGCCGAGGCCGGCTCGGACGGCATCGTCCAGGTCTCCACCGGCGGTGCCGAGTACCTGTCCGGCTCGACCGTGAAGAACATGATCACCGGGTCGGTCGCGCTGGCCGCCTACGCGCACGAGGTCGCCAAGGGCTTCGGCGTGAACATCGCGCTGCACACCGACCACTGCCCGAAGGACAAGCTGGACGGCTTCGTCCGGCCGCTGCTGGAGATCTCCGCCGAGCGTGTCGCCCGGGGCGAGAACCCGCTGTTCCAGTCGCACATGTGGGACGGTTCCGCAGTGCCGCTGGAGGAGAACCTGGAGATCGCCAAGGACCTGCTCGCCAAGGCGGCGGCCGCCAAGATCGTGCTGGAGATCGAGGTCGGGGTCGTCGGCGGCGAGGAGGACGGTGTCGCCAACGAGATCAACGACAAGCTCTACACCACCGTCGAGGACGGCCTGGCCACGGTCGAGGCGCTCGGTGCCGGGGAGAACGGCCGCTACCTGACCGCGCTCACCTTCGGCAACGTGCACGGCGTCTACAAGCCGGGTGCGGTCAAGCTGCGTCCGGAGATCCTCAAGGAGATCCAGGACCAGGTCGGCGCCAAGATCGGCAAGGAGCGCCCGTTCGACCTGGTCTTCCACGGTGGTTCCGGCTCGACCCTGGAGGAGATCCGGGCCGCGGTCGACCACGGTGTGATCAAGATGAACGTCGACACCGACACCCAGTACGCCTTCACCCGGCCGGCCGCCGCGCACATGTTCAGCAACTACGACGGTGTGCTGAAGGTCGACGGCGAGGTCGGCAACAAGAAGGCCTACGACCCGCGCGCCTGGGGCAAGCTGGCCGAGGCCGGCATGGCCGAGCGCGTCGCCGAAGCCTGCGAGAGCCTGCGCAGCACCGGCACCAGCCTGAACGCCTGACCCACCCCGCCTGCGGAGTCAGGTACGTACCAACGGATGGGCCCGCCGCGGTGATCGCGGCGGGTCCTTCTCGTTCTCGTCAGCCGACTGTCGCCTTGCCCGGACGATCGCCTGTCCCGACGATCACCTGTCCCGACGATCACTTGGCTCCGACGATCACCTTGCCCCAGTCGGGCGCGAAGAACGGGACGGTGGCCTGGCAGTCGTTGATGGGCTCGTCGGCGAAGCCCCAGATCCAGCCGATCCGGTCGACCCGGCCGTCCTTGAACGAGAACGAGACCGGCTTGCCGACCAGCTCCGGAGCGACCGAACTCGTCACCACCCCGGTCGCGACACCGACGGGCCCGCCGACCGCGAGACAGGTGATCTTGCCGGTGAAATCGGCGACCACCTGCCCGTCCGGCTTCAGATGGGTGACGTGAAACCGGCCGCGCACCTGCAGCGCGTTGTCACCGGGCGCGATCCGAGCGGCCACGGAGAACCGCAGCGGATCGTCCTTGAAGGCGGGGGAGTCGCTCTTGCCGCCGAGCAAGGCCAGGACGCTGGTCCCGGTACTGCCCGACTTGATCGCCACCTGTTGTTGGGCCGTTTCGGCTGCCTCCGGTCCAGCGCTTCCCTGCACCGTCAGGTCGCCCCAGGAGAGCGGGAAGTGCGGCGCGGTGCCCTGGAGCCGGCTGACCGGGGCGCCGAAGAAGCCCCACACCCACCCGAGGCGATCCTGCCGAGCCTTCCCGGACTTGCCGGTCCGGCCGGCGCCGCCGCTCTTCCCGGACTTGCCGTGCTGTGGGCCGCCGTCGTACACGGTGAAGCTGACCTGCTTGCCGACGAACTCGACGGGGAGCCCTGGGTGGGCGGCCTGCTCGATCACGCCGGTCACGATGCCGACCTCGTCCACGGCGGCCACGCTGGTCGCCCGGCCGCTGAACTCCGCGCGCAACCCCCCGTCGGGTTTGCGGTGGACGACGTGGAAGGTGCCGGTCGGCTCGAGCGGGTTGGCGGCCGAGGCGTCGAGCTCGAAGCTGACCGGGTCGCCGGCGTACTCACCGAACTCGCTGCCCAGGATGCCGCCACCCTTGCCGGTCACGCGCATCACGTCGGGGTCGGCCGCCTGGGCTGGGCTCCCGGGCAGCACAGCAGCGGTGGTCAGGGCCACCACGGCGACAGCCAGGGCGCGCATCCTTCGCGTTCGAAGCCTGGTCCGCAACGTCGTCTCCTCTCACAGGCGGCCGTGGTCCGGCCGCTGATCGTCCTTCGTCCAGGCGTTCGCCGGGACCTCGACCAGGGTGGTTGCCCGGTCACGTCACTACCGTCGCCCGCCGTACACCTGCCACAGATCCCTCGCACGGTGGAACCGTCTGCCCCCACCGAGTGACCGCACCCTGGCCGACTCGGCAACCACGCCGGCCACACCGGCCACGGCCAGGCCGGATCAGCTGCTGAGGTCGTGGGCCGGCAGCAGCGTGATCTCCGGGCGCCGCCGTCTGCGCCGCGGCCGGTTCGGGTCGAACGCGCGAACTCCGGTCCGCCGCATCGCCCGGGAGAAGGTCGCCTGGACGCGATGGACGACGAGCTGTGGGTTGTCGAGGTCGGCCCACGAGATCCAGCAGTACTCAAGAGGTGCCGGGTCCCCGGACTCAGCCGACTCCCCGGCGTCGAAGAACCGGGCCGCGGCTTCCTCGACAGCATCGGCGTCCACTTCGCACCAGTAGGGGTAGCGGGGCTCGAACTCCACCACGGTTCGCTCGTCGGGGAACCAGAGTGTGCACCCGCTGAGGTCGAGCTCGTCGGCCGGTGGTGAGGATGACGACGGCAACGGCAGCCCGGCTTCGGCGAGGATCAGGCGCAGGCGGGACTCGGCCACCGACGCCGACTTCGGCTGGGCGCGGCTGGCGACGAGATTCGCCTGATCGGCTCCGGCCACCAGCTCGGCGGCGGCCTTACGCAGCGTGCCCGGGGTCGCCAGTCCGGCGGCGAGTGCGGCCTCGGCCACCGCGACCGCGGCCTCGAACGGCGAGGTCGCGGCGACTTCGGCGACAGCGCGCGGAGCCGACGTCAGGCGCAGGTTGTTCCACACCTGGACGCCCGGGCCGAGTGGATCGCGGACATGACGGCACACACCCGGACTCATCGGTGCCGGCGTCCGGGCGGTGACTTGGACGTCGGCCAGGTCGAGGCCCCACACCGGCAGGGCATGCAGGGCCGCCGCCGACTGGTGACTCGCGACCTGGCCGCGGTCTCCGTCCCGGAGCACCCGGTACGTCCGGCGCAGGTGCTGCATGTGCTCGCCGACGACGGCGAAGTCGCGGTACGGGGCGTACGTGCCCGGCCGGATCCGGCGCCAGCCGCCGGACTCCAGCAGGGTGTCGATGTCGGGATCGGGATAGCCGCAGGCGCGGGCGTCGGCCCGGGTGAAGACGCCGCCGCGGATCGTGGTCATCACGCTGAGTTGTGGGTTCACACTCAGAAGATGCCGCGATCAGCCCACCCGCGAGCCGGTCTCTCCGGAACCTGTGGACAGGTGGAAAAGGGCATAAAAAATGCCCGTCATGTCAGATGACGAGCTCGGCCCGAGTGGGGATCCAGGGTTGCCAGAGGAGGGGCATGTCGGCCTCGCCCGGGGTCCGGTTGCCCTTCCGCTCGTTGCAGGCGGCGTGGGCGGCGACCGCGTTCAGCCATTCGGTGCGGCCGCCTCTGGACCTGGGTTGGACGTGGTCCATCGTGTCGGCGTTCTCCAGGCCGCAGTACGCACAGCGGAACCTGTCCCGCCGGAGGACGCCGTGCTTGCTGTACTTCATCCGGCCGGCCGCGTACCGCCAGTGGGTCACCACGTAGCGGACGAGGCGGAGCACCCGTGGAACCGGAAAGGGCCCGATGGTCCGTTCGCCGTGCGCCTCTTCGACGACCGCGACCTCCCGGACCAGCATCCGGATGGCGTGCTGGATCGAGACGGTGTGCAGCGGTTCGTACGACGCGTTCAGAACGATGACGCTCATCCGGTGCCTCCTTCCGGCCGTAGCTGGGAACCACGGCGGCTATCGCAGGGTCTCAAGCATCCGTGGCCGGTCGGTGAACGGTCAACGGATTTCGCCAGACGGTCACGTGCCGGTTCGGCTGCGTGATCGGCGAAGATGTGCTTATGGAATTGAACAATCTGCTGAGCGGTCCACCCGAGACACTACTCCCTGTGGACCCGGCGGCTGCGGAACTCGCCGCCGGTACCACCCCGGCCGACGCCGCGGCGAAGTATCCGGCCTCGTCGCTGGCCTGGGCCGAACTGGCCGAGGCGGCCCTGGCGGACGGCCGCACGATCGAGGCGTACGCGTTCGCCCGGACCGGGTACCACCGCGGCCTCGACCTGCTTCGCCGCAACGGCTGGAAGGGTCACGGCCCGGTCCCGTGGGAGCACGAGCCGAACCGCGGCTTCCTGCGCTGCCTCGCTGCCCTGGGCAAGGCCGCGGCGATCATCGAGGAGAAGGACGAGGCGGAACGCTGCCTCACGTTCCTGCGCGACTCCTCGCCGACCGGGGCCGACGCCCTCGCCTGACCGAGCGAAACGTGGTTGTGGGGGCTGGTCCCCGGCGGGAATGATCGGCCGGTGACCAGCCCCTACGCGCAGTCCGCATACCGCCTCGGCTTCGACTGGGGCCCGACCGGCGCCCTGGCCGTGCCGGGCAACTTGGTCGCGGTCGTGGACGTGCTCTCGTTCACCACCACGGTCACCGTCGCCGCGGACGAGGGCATCGACGTGCTGCCTTACCGCTGGCGTGACGAGTCCGCGGTGACGTTCGCCGAGCAGCAGAACGCGGTCCTGGCCGCCGGCCGCTCGCAACCAGGGATCACCTTGTCGCCGGTGACGATCCGCGCGGCCGAAGGGGTCGAGCGTCTGGTACTCCCGTCGCCCAACGGTTCGACGATCTCCCAGCAGCTCGGCGACAGCGGCGCCACGGTACTGGCCGTGTCGCTCCGCAACCGGCAGGCCGCTGCCGACTGGGTCCAGGCCGAGCTGGCGAACGACCCGGACCGTACCGTCGTCGCGATCGCGGCAGGTGAACGGTGGAAGGACGGGTCACTACGCCCGGCCGTGGAGGATATGTGGGGTGCCGGCGGATTCCTGGCCGCGCTGAGTGACCGTGGCGTCGGCCCGATCTCACCGGAAGCGCGAGCGGCCATCGCGGCGTACCGGGAGGTCGCTGACGAGCTGCCGCGGCTGTTGCGTGACTGCGCGAGTGGGCGCGAGTTGACGGAGTACGGGTTCGCGCAGGACGTGGAGATCGCGGCGGAGGTGGACCGCAGTACGTCGGTGCCGGTGCTGCGGGACGGCGTGTTCGCAGTAGACTGACCGCATCACCAGACACCTCTAGAGGTTCTGCCCGGTGACATAACCGGTAGGTGGCGTGCGTCCCCGCTTCCTGCCGAACATGGACGGTTGTAGGCGGCATCGACGGACCGAACGAGCTGGACGCCCACGGTCAGATCACCGCCCCGCCGGGCAGCGGAAGGTTCACCGTGCCGGCTCTCACCGGACGGATCCGCACGCCCCGTACCGGCTATCACGCCGTTCTCCGCACTCCGGGAGCGTGGAAGTTCTACCTGGCGGCAGCACCAGCTCGTATCGGGATCGCGATGACGGGCCTCGGCATCGTCTGGCTCGTGCACGGATCGACCGGCTCGTACGCCGCGGCCGGCAGCGTGACGGGTGGCTTCGCGGTCGCCGAAGCGCTCGCCGGTCCGCAAGTAGCGCGCCTGATCGACCGATTCGGGCAGACCAGGATGCTGCCGATCACCCTGCTCGCACATGCGTTGTCGGTCGCGCTCCTGATCGGACTGACGGTCAGCGACAGACCGTTGTGGTCGCTCGTCGCCGCGGGAGTTCTCGCAGGCGGCTCGCTCCCACAGATCGGCGCCCAGACCGCGGCCCGCTGGTCCCTCGCGCTCCGCGGGAACCCGTTGCTCTCCACGGCGTTCGCGTTGGAGTCCCTGAGTACCGGTGTCGCCTTCATGGTCGGCCCCGCCCTCATCGGTACCGTCAGCTCGCTCGGTAGTCCGGTAGCCGGCACAGTCCTCGCCACCGCACTCGTCCTCCTCGGCGGCTTCTCCCTTGCCCTGCAACGCCGAACAGCACCTCCACCGATCGAGCGTGGTCAGCAGCAGAGCTCGGCACGCCTTCTGCACAAGGGATTCCTCGCCCTGGTCGCGACGAACCTCGGCATCGGTCTGTTCTTCGGCACCATGCAGGTCTCGGTCACCGCGTACGCCGTCGACCGTGGCTCACCGTCCCTCGCCGGACCCCTGTACGCGATCACCAGCCTGGTCAGCCTCTTCGCCGGATTCGTCTACGGAGCAAGGCGTTGGCGGCTCCCGGCCCCGACCCAGTTCGTCCTGGTACTGACCGCACTCGCGATCACCACAGTCCCGTTGCTCCTCGTGGAATCCCCGTGGGCACTGGGCCTCGCACTAGCCCTCCCCGGCCTCGCCCTCGCACCGTTCCAGGTGTTGTCCGCACTACTGGCCGAATCCGAGGTGGAGCCCGCCGTCCTCACCCAAGCCTTCACCTGGCTCAACTCAGGCAGCGCAGCCGGCATCGCTCTAGGCGCAGCATTCGCCGGCCGAGTAGTGGACACCCACGCAGCCCAATACGGCTTCGCCCTCGCCCTCCTGGCCACCCTGGTCGCAACCACCATGGCCATCGTGGTCCGCAGTACCAGGGTGCGAGCGGTCGCCTAGCGGTAGGTGATCTGGCGTTCGGCTTGGGTTCGGGTGGCGTATTCGGTGGGAGTGAGGCCGATCTGGTCCTTGAACTCGCGGGTGAAGTGGGCCTGGTCGAAGTAGCCGAGGGCAACGGCCAGGTCGGACAGTTCGGCGGCGCGGCCGCGGGCGAGCAGTTCGGCGCCGTCGTGCAGGCGGTACCGGCGCAGCACCCACTTCGGGCCGACGCCGACGTAGCGCCGGAACAGCCGTTGCAGGGTGCGGATCGGGACGCCGAAGCGCTCGGTGATCTGGTCGACCCGGGTCACCGAGCGGTCGTCCGACATCGCCGCGACGATCTCCCGGACCAGCTCGTACTGCGCGTCGACCGGGACCAGATGGTCGGTCAGGTACGCCTCGAAGACGGCGCGGCGGCGCTCGTCGGACTCCGCGGCGAACATCAGATCGGTCAGCCGGTCCGCGGCCGGGAACACCTCGGCCAGCGGCAGCACCTGGTCCCGGAACGTCGCCACGTCCCGCCCGGTCACCGCACCGAATCCGCCGGCCCAGAACTTCACCCCGAAGGCGCGTCCGCGACCGGCCAGCTCCCGCTCGAACTTCCGCGTGCACACCCCGTTCACGAACGCGCCGCCCGGCTGCTCGAAGGTCACGTTCACGCTCGGGTACGGCAGCACCTCGGCGGTGTACGGCGTGGCCAGGTCCCACTCGACGATCCAGTACCACTCGACGAAGCGGCCCACCTCCGGGCCGGGCGCGAGCCTGCTCAGGCTGCGGTGCCGGGCCTGCTCCTGCGGGTGCAGGATGCCCTTCTCGCTGTCGGGCGGTTGCGTCACCGTGGCTGTCGCTTTCTTCCAAGACCCCGAGGCCCGCGGTCGCGAAGACTGCGGGGTATGACGACGAACACGGTAAACCCTGTCCCCGACGGTTATCACTCGCTCACCCCGTACCTGGCCGTGGCGGACGGCCCGAAGGCGATCGAGTTCTACCAGCGGGTGTTCGGGGCCGAGGTGATCAGCCGGCAGGACCTGCCGGACGGGCGGGTCGGCCAGGCGGAGCTGAAGTTCGGGAACTCGATGCTGCAGCTCAGCGACCAGATGCCGCAGATCGGGCTGCGGGCGCCGAACGGCGAGTGGGTGCACTCGTCGCTGGTGCACTACGTGCCGGACGTGGACAAGACGTTCGCGGCCGCGATCGAGGCGGGCGCGACGCCGGTCGAGCAGGTGCAGACCTTCATGACCGGCGACCGGTACGGCACGGTGATCGACCCGTTCGGGCACCGCTGGGCGATCCTGACGAAGGTGGAGGACGTGTCGGCCGAGGAGGCGGACCGCCGGGTGAAGGAGTGGCTGGCGTCGAACCCGGAAGGCCTGGACGCCTGACCGATCACGCCAACTGAAACGAAACGGCCGCGGGAACGAGGAAGCGGCCCGCCGGAACCGTCCCCTGCGGCAGTTTCGGCGGGCCGCTGACTAAGAGTGTGCACGCGATCACGGGAAATAGCAACCCGGTGTCATGAATTGCGCGCGCGCTGTCACGTGTTGCCCGCACGGACGGCTCTGGACGTGGTAATACGCAGGTCCGGTAGGCTTTGGTCGCAAGAGCCTGGACCGCGCCGCCGGATGAATGTCCGGTGAACGTGTCCGGGCTTCACCGTTTCCAGCGGCCGGCTGTCCACGGCGAGGGTGCCGTCAGCCGACGCGTGAAGAGGAGGGCTGAGATGCCCGCAATCGTGCTCGTCGGCGCCCAGTGGGGCGATGAGGGCAAGGGCAAGGCGACCGATCTGCTCGGCAACACCGGGGCCGTGATCGACTACGTGGTGAAGTTCAACGGCGGCAACAACGCCGGCCACACCGTGGTCATCGGCAGCGAGAAGTACGCGCTGCACCTGCTGCCGAGCGGAATCCTGACCCCTGGCGTGACCCCCGTGATCGGCAACGGCGTGGTGGTCGACCTGAACGTGTTGTTCACCGAGCTCGACGCCCTGCAGGAACGCGGCGTGGACACGTCCCGGCTGGTGATCAGCGCCAACGCGCACCTGATCCCGCCGTACAACCGGACCCTGGACAAGGTGACCGAGCGGTTCCTCGGCAGCCGGAAGATCGGTACCACCGGACGCGGGATCGGCCCGACCTACGCGGACAAGATGAACCGGATCGGTATCCGGGTCCAGGACCTCTACGACGAGAAGATCCTCGCCGCCAAGGTGACCGGCGCGCTGGAGCTCAAGAACCACCTGCTGGTGAAGGTGTACAACCGGCGCGCGGTCGAGCTGGACGAGGTGATGGACGAGCTGCTCGGGTACGCCGACCGGCTGCGCCCGATGGTGGCCGACACCAGCCTGCTGCTCGGCCAGGCGCTGGACCAGGGCAAGACCGTGCTGATGGAGGCGGGCCAGGCGACCCTGCTCGACGTGGACCACGGGACGTACCCGTTCGTCACGTCGTCGAACGCGATCTCGGCCGGTGCCTGTACCGGGTCGGGGATCCCGCCGACCCGGATCGACCGGGTGATGGCGGTCGTCAAGGCGTACACGACCCGCGTCGGCGAGGGCCCGTTCCCGACCGAGCTGCTGGATGCCGACGGTGAGTGGCTGCGGCAGCAGGGCTTCGAGTTCGGCACCACCACGGGCCGGCCGCGGCGCTGCGGCTGGTACGACGCGGTGATCGCCCGGTACGCGGCCCGCGTGAACGGTGTCACCGACTTCGTCCTGACCAAGCTGGACACCCTGACCGGCCGCGAGAAGATCCCGGTCTGCGTCGCGTACGACGTGCACGGCGTCCGGCACGACGAGATGCCGATGACCCAGACCGAGTTCCACCACGCGGTCCCGGTGTACGAGGAATTCGACGGCTGGGACGAGGACATCACCGGCTGCCGCAACTTCGACGACCTGCCGAAGAACGCCCAGACCTACGTCCGCGCGGTCGAGTCCCTCAGCGGCGCCCCCATCTCCGCGGTCGGCGTCGGCCCCGAGCGCACCCAGATGGTCATCCTCGACAACCGCGTCTGACCGAACCACCCACCCGACCCCGCGCCCACCAAGGGCAGCGGGGTCGCGGCGTTCAGCGGCCGATGATCGGGAGGTCTCGGAGGATGGGGAGATCGCGGAGGTTCTCCATGGTGGGACGGGCGGGGAGGTCGGGGAGTTTGAAGACGTCGCCCAACGGGGTCCAGTCGGTGCCGGCGGTGAGGGCTCCGTAGGTGAGGAAGCCTGCCGTGGCCAGGAGGGCTGCTGTTGCGAGGGCACTGAGCCAGGTGGGCCGGAAGGCGGTGCGGAGGCCGGCTCGGGTGCCGCGGCGGAGGGAGGCACCGCCCGGGCCGACCCAGGCGGTGAAGAGGCCGGCGATGGCACCCGCGGCGACGCTGATCGGGCTCAGCGAGACCCAGTCGAAGCCTTGGGCCAGGCCGAGGACCAGGGTGACCAGGCCGCCGAACACGAAGCCGGTCAGGATCGGCAGCAGCGCGCACGGCAGCGTGATGAGTGCCGCGGACAAAAGGTGGACGGGGCTCGCGGCGACCGCGACGAAGCCGTCCGAACGGCCGCGGTACCCACGGGTCTCCCGGCGCCGCAGCAGAGCGGTGCTGGACTTGTCGACCATGCGGGCGAGGACGGCGAGTGCGGCCGCGACCAGGACACCGGCGATCGGCAGCAACGCGATCAACGCGGCCAGGGCCAGCATCAGCGCGAACACCATGCCGCCGCGGTTCGGCTGCAGATGCGGCGGCAGCTTCTCGACCGGCTTCGGCTGGTACTGCGGCTTGGCCACCACCTGATTCGACGGGCCGTAGTTCGACGGGGCGGAGTTGGACGGGCCCTGGTACGGCGCCGGGTAGTTCCCGTTCGGCGTGTACGCCCCCGGATAGTTGTCCGGCTGGTACGTCGTGGGCGCCGCGTACCCCGGGGCCTGGTACGGGAGCGGCATCGCGGCAGGCGCGGCGGCCGTCGGGTTCGGACTGTAGGTGGCCGGGTGGACCGGCACGCCGTCCGCCTTCGCCTGCTGAGCGGCTCGCTGGTTCGCCGCTTTCTCCCGCAGCTTGTCGCGCAACGGGGCGAACGTGGACCACGGCGGGATCACCGGCGGCACCAACTGCGCCACCTCGGCCGGATCTGGGTCACCGGCGACCGAGCCGGCAGCGAGGGCGCCCGCCGCCAACGCGGCCGCCTCGCTGTCCGGCATCACCCGCGTCATCAGCACGGTCGGCGGATTCGGCTGCTCGGCGACCACCTCGGTCGGCGGGTCCCGCGGCACCAGCGCGTCCCGGCCCTCGGCGTACCGGTTGAGGGCGGCCATGATCTCGGTCTGGGTCGGACGGTCCCGTCGATCCGGCGAGAGGGCCGCGGCGAGCAGGGGCTTCAGCCGCGGATCCATGCCTTCGAGGTCGGCCTGGCCGCTGTGGACGCGGTGCAGCACGACCTCGAACGGGCCCTTGCCGAACGGCCGGCGCCCGGTCGCCGCGAACGTCACGGTCGCCGCCCAGCCCCACCAGTCGGCCGACTCGGACACCAGCTCGCCTTCGATCAGCTCGGGCGCGAGGTACCCCGGGGTGCCGATCACCAGGCCGGTCTGGGTGAGCCGCAGGTCGTCGGCCGCCTGGGCGATGCCGAAGTCGATCATCACCGGCTTGCCGTTGAACATCATCACGTTGCCGGGCTTGAGGTCCCGGTGGATGACCCCGGCGGCGTGAATCGCCTGCAGTGACTCGGCCAGGCACCCGGCCAGCGGCAGCCAGCGTCGCGGAGTCAGTGGGCCGCGTTCGTCGACCTGCTCGTCCAGCGGCCGGCCGGGGACGAAGCGGGTGACCAGGTACGGCCGGTCGGCGCCCAGGTCGTGATCGATGATGCCCGCGACACCGGGGTGGTTCACCTTCGTCAGGGTGGTGACCTCGCGCTCCAGCCGGGCCCGCGCGGTCGCGTCGTGCGCCACGTGCGGCCGCAGGACCTTCAGTGCGACCTCGTCCTGGTCGGGTCCCTCGGCCAGGTACACGACGCCCATGCCGCCCTGACCGAGTCGCCGGACCAGCCGGTACGGCCCGATCCGCTCCTCCTCCACCTCGGTCGAAGGAGGTCCCCCTGTCACTGCCATGCCCTCTACGGTACGTCGGCAACGGCCCATCCCTGGTCGGCACAGTGATGACCTCCGACGTAATCGTCCGAACGAACGATCTCCGCGAGCCTGGTCGCACCAACCAGTACGACAGGGAGAGACCACCGTGACGCACTACGCGATCGCCAACCTCCGCGACGTCCGGATGGGCGCCGGAATCGTCGAGTACCTCGAGAAGATCGACGCCACCCTCGCGCCCTAAGACGGCCACTTCATCATCCACGGCCTGCCGCAGCAGTCGATCGAGGGCGAGTGGGACGGCCACCTCGTGGTGATCGAGTTCCCCTCGGCCGAGCACGCCCACTCCTGGTACGACTCCCCGGCATACCAGGAGATCCTCCCGCTCCGTACCGACAACTCCGACAGCGTCACGATGCTCGTCGAGGGCGTCGACCGCGACCACGTCGCCACCGACGTCCTGAAGACGACCACCTGAGCAGCGCCGTGCTGACCCCGATCGACGCGGCCGGCGCCCCGGAGCGGTGGGGCGTCGGCCGCGTCACGGTCAGGGGGTCACGGGGAGCTTGAAGGCGAGCAGGCCGACGCCGGTCGCGTTGGTGATCCACGGACCCGCGCGCAGGTGGCCCTGGTACGTCAGGCCCGTCACCCCGTCGGCCGGGCCGGACAGCGTGAGCACGAGCTTCCCGCCCGCCTCGTACGCGACCGACGAGACCGTGACAGCCGCACCCTCGACCACGAAGTCCGCGGCGACACCGGACTCCACCGTGAGCGGATCGGTCGAACGGAGCTGGACGACGAGTTGCGTACCGTTCGCGGTTACCGCAGACGGGTTCGGCGCGGCCACACCGGCCGACGCGCCCCCGTACAGATCACGGGCTAGCACGGCGAACGCGTGGTCGCCCAAGTCGCGATAGCCGCCGAGGTACGCGTAGTGGCAGCCGTCGTGCCCGGACAGCCCGTTCGTCGAGAGCACGATGACTCCCGCGGTGTCACCGAGTTGCCGCTGTGCCTCGCGGAGGTCGACGCTCGTCGTGTTCCCACAGGGCGACGTACGGACCTGGTGGACGTAGTACCGCGCACCACCAGGGACCGCCGTACCGAGATCCGCCCGCCAGTCCGCCAGCAAGGATGTGAACCCGTTGATGTGGACGGACGCGTTGTTGTTGTCCGACTCGCCCTGGTACCAGAGCACGGCCTTCACCTGGTCGATGACGCCCGCCGCCTCGAGCCGTTGCCGCAGCCGCCCGTAGTTCGTGGCCGGGTCGTCCGGGTTCGCGTCGTTGCGCTGGAAGAAGTCGATCGGCCGGCCACCGTGCGCCCCGTTGAACATCGCGATCGGGACCTTGTACGTGTCCACGAGCCGCCGGCCCATCCGGATCGCCCACTGCCCGACGGAGCCGGACTGGTTCGTCACGTCCCCGGTCGCGTAGTGCCAGACCCGGTCCGCGCCCGAGATCGAGCCGTCCGACGTCGGTGATCCGAAGCTCCGCAGATAAGGGGATTCCTCGCCGTTCGCGTTGCCGTTGAACTTCGCCGCCTCCGCGTTCGACTGACCCTGGACGACGACCACGTCACCGGCGACGACACCCTCGCGGTGCGCGACCACCCGGTCGATCCCGGGCCCGGTCGCGCGCAGCTCGAAGGTGTACTCGTGCAGGCCGGCCTTGATCCTCGGCGTGAAGCGGAACGTCCTCGCCGACGAGGTGAACGTCTCGGTCCTGCCGTTGCCGGTCACTCGCAACTGGACCCGCCTGACCCGCTGGTCCACCACCTCGCCCGCGACCGGGACGACCGCGCCGTTCTGCCGGTCCCGGGGGACGAGCTGCCGGTCCTGCGGCGACTCCGTCACCTTCACCGGGGAGGTGCGGACGTACGCCGTGAACCGCCGCTGCGAATAGCGCTCCGCGTTGTTCGCGAAGGTCCAGTCGGGCTGGCCGGCGAGGTTCGTCCCGATGCCGAGGGAGAGCTGACCGTTGTCCGACTCGGTGAACGTGTTGATCGAGAACACCTGCTGGGCCGCGACCGTCGACGGCCGGGTGGCACCGATCTGGGCGACCTGGAACGAGCCGTACCCGAGTGGCGAGGTCGGGTTGTCATCGGCGTCGTACGTCTGCGGGGAACCGTTCGCGACCTGGGTGCTGGCGCTGGACTGGTACTGGTTCGGCCACATCTCCAGGTACCCGGTCTTGCCGGTCCCGGTGCTCACCGACGGCACGTTCGAGCGGACCTCGAGATCGCCGACGCGTTGCCGGACGAGCTCACCGGGCCGGGTCGGCAGACCGATCCGGCGGGCGTCGGTGGTGAACGGTTCCATCGCGGTCCAGACCCACTGCGGACCGTCGGGACCGTTGAGCTCCACGCAGTACCCGACCCGGTCGAAGGTGGGGACCTCACCGGTGCGGTCGATCGCGTACGGCGGGGCCTGGTTGAGGTAGTTGGCCCGGGCCGGCACGTCGAGTTGCAGGACCGGGGTGAATCCGGCCGCCGCGGCGTCGCACGCGGTCGCGGCCGCGGCCGGCGCCGCCGAAGCGGGAGCGATGACGGCCGTACCCGCGAGGGCTGTGGCCAGGACGGTGGTGAGGGCGGTGACGATCGAGCCGGGATTCGCGCGGACGGGCGCAGGACGAGGCATGGCGGACCTCCGATGGGCGTGATGTCTCCACCAGGGGTAATCGATCGCTCACATCCGGTGCGAGCCTTCTGCGCCGAGCGGTTCGAACCCTGCGCTCAGCGGCACTTGGTAGGCCCAGGCCGCGTGGCCGGATCCTGACGAACAGCGACCATCCGGCCACTCGCGATCATGCCGTCCAGCGGCTTGGGTTGACGGCATGCGGATCGAGATCGTGGTGTTCGACGGCGTCGACGAACTGGACGTGCTGGGACCGTTCGAGGTCTGGAGCCTGGCCGCCGGCCGCTCCGAGCTGGAGGTCGCCCTGGTCGGGCTGGACGGCCCGGTCGAGGTGACCGGTCATCACGGCCTGCAGTTCAAGGCTCCGGCCGGGCTGGGCGAACCCAGCGCCGTCTTCGTTCCCGGCGGCGGCTGGCTCAACCGGGCGGAGCGGGGCTCCTGGGCAGAAGCGCGACGGGGCGTACTCCCGGCACGGCTGGCCGAGCTGGCGCCACGACTCGACTGGATCGGCGCGGTCTGCACCGGCTCGATGCTGCTGGCCGAGGCCGGTCTGGTGAAGGGCCGGGCGGCCACCACGAACCGCAACGCGTGGGCCGAGTTCGAGGAGTTCGGCCCGCGGCTGAAGCAGAACCGGGTGGTCGACGACGGCACGCTCGTCACGGCGGGCGGCATCACGTCCGGGATCGACCTCGCCCTGCACATCGTCGAACGCGAGCTCTCGGCCGAGCTCGCCGACGGGGTCGCGGCGTCGATGGAGTACACCCGAAACCGCGACGTCCACGGCGGCTGACCTCACCGCCTTCGGAGCAGTACCCCTCGGCTGCCGCGTTTACGCAGGTACGCGCGGCCGTTCGCGACCGGCTCGAGCCGTGGTCCGACCAGGTCCACCTGGTCCTCGACGATCCAGCCGGCCGGCCAGGTCTGCGCGGCCAGCTTGTCGGGCTCCATCGAGACGAACAACCGGTCCGTCGGGAACCGCCCGACCATGGCCAGCTCCTGCTCGTAGTACAGAAGCTCGATCAGCAGGTACGCCGAACCGGTGAGGCGTCGCGTGGTCGCCAGGTCCTCGAAGCTGTGCGGGAGGATCCGGACGTCGCCGCCGGTGGTCTCGCGGAGCCGGGTGAGGAAGGCCTGGTTCGGTTCGGTGGCGTCGACCGTGAACCCCTCGGCCAGCAGCCGCCGGGTCAACGCGCCCTCACACGCACCGACCTCGATCACCCGGCCGGCCGCGGGATCGAGGTGCCGCTTCACCCACGAGACCGTCGCGTCCAGCCGTTCCCGCTCGTACGGCGAGGTGGCGAAGTCCCACGGATCGCTGACGAGCGCGGCGTCCTCGCCGAGACCACGCATTGCCGCGAACATCCGGGTCCGCTGATCCGTGTCGGCGGCGAAGAACCGCTCGACCGCGGGCACCCGGTTGGTGGTGAGCGCGTCCTCGTCGTCGGCCGGCAACGCGAGCAACGCGGCCGCGTGGGTGTTGACGAAGTCCAGCTTGGCCTCGACCAACGGTGGCGGCAGCCGTTCGTCGGCCTCGGTGAGCCACTGGAACCAGGGCGCGTCGCCGACCGCGTGCAGGACCCGCGCCTGCCGGATCAGCCCGGCCAGCTCGTACCCCCAGCGGCCGCGGCGTTCGCGGTTGTCGGCGGGGTTGTGGGTCCAGACGGTCGCGCTGACGCCACCGGTCTCCAGCGTGATCGTGTCGGCGGCGGTCTCCGGCGAGAACGGCTTCACGCCGTCGTCCGAGGAGTGCAGGAATTCGGCCACCGCGGCGAGCCGGCCGGACAGGGATCCGCCGGCTGGGAGTTCGAGATAGGCACCACGCCCGGCGATCAGCAGATGCGCCGCACGGCCGCGGTCGGGATCGAGGACGGACAGGAAATCGACGACAACATCTTCCGGGCGGAGTACGGCGATCACATCGATCATCCCGGACTAGTTTATGCAAATTCCCTGCAAAAAGCTGGCCGGAGCGTGTCGGTCTCCCCCTCCGCCGGAGAAGGGGAGACGACGATCCGGTGAACCCGCTCAGCCGGCCAGCTGCGGGTAGAGCAGGGTGAGGTCGCCCGACAGCCCGGCCTTGGTCTGCCGCGAGGTCTCGTCGGCGAGCACCTCGTAAGCTCCCGCCTCGACCCCGTCCAGGGCGGCCTTGGCGATGTCGGCCGGGTTCTCCTTCGGGGCGGTGACGGCGGCGACCATCTCGGTGTCGACGTAGCCCATGTGCAGGCCGGTCACGCCGATGCCGCGGTCCAGCAGTTCCAGCCGGATCGCGTTGGTCAGCTGCCAGAACGCGGCCTTGGTCGCGGCGTACGCACCGTGCCACGCGACCCAGGACAGGGCCGAGTGCATGTTCAGCAGATGGCCGCCGCCGTTCCGCTCGATGACCGGGACGAACGCGCGGGTCAGGTTCAGCGGGCCGAAGAAGTTGACGTCGAAGACCTGCCGGACGGCGGCCTCCGGGGCGTCCAGGTAGGTGTCCGGCGAGCTCGCGCCGGCGTTGTTCACGAGCACGGTGACGTCGGGCGCCGCCGCGACCAGGGCATCGATCGAGGCCTGGTTGGTGACCTCCAGCGGCAGGGTCACGACGCGCGGGTCGTCGCTCGGCTTCGGCGCCCGCGCGGTCGCGTACACCTTGCGGACGCCGCGGTCGAGCAGCTCGTCGACGATGGCCTTGCCGATACCGCGGTTGCCGCCGGTGACCAGGACGACGGCGCCTTCGAGAGTGGTCATGGAATGTGCTCCTGACAGGTGGGAACCGATCTGTTTCCCTCGACTATAAACAGTTCGGTTTCCTCAGCCAAACCGAGCCGGTACGCTCGGTGCATGACGACCTCGCCGACACCCCGCGAGCGGCTCCTGGACGCCGCGGCCGACCTCTTCCACCGCGACGGCGTGAGCATCGGCGTGGACGCGTTGTGCAAGGCGGCCGGGGTGTCGAAGAAGTCGATGTACCAGCTGTTCCGCTCCAAGGACGAGGTGATCGCGGAGAGCCTGGCCAGCCGCGGTCCGTACTACCAGGCGATGCTGCTGCCCAGCCCGGACGACGAGCGGCCGGCCCGAGCCAGGATCCTGGCCGTGTTCGAGCGCCAGGACGAGTTGGCTGCCGGAGGCAACTACCTCGGCTGCCCGTTCGTCAGTACGGCGGTCGAGCTGAAGAATCCGGAGCACCCCGGCAGCGTGGTCGCCCGGCACTTCAAGCAGCAGCTCACCGACTTCTTCCGCTCCGAGCTGGCCGCGGCCGGGGCCGAGGACCCGGACGGCCTCGCGATCCAGCTGACGCTGGCGTTCGACGGCGCGAGTGCCCGGGCCGTGGTTCGCGCGCAGGCGCTCAACGGAGTCGGGATCCGGCTGGCTGCGACGATGCTCGACGCCGCCGGGATCCGGGACGAGGAGCTGGCGGGCCACCGCCGCTAGGTACCAGGTCGCCGGTTACGCAACGTAGTACCGGTGGCTCTGTCCGCGGGGTCTGAGGGCGGCCTCGGTGGGACGAGATCGCTGGTTGTTCCAGCGATCGTGGGACGGATCCGAGTTTTGTTCCACAGTGAAGTAATCTCACTTCTGGTCTTGACGTGTTTACGGTGCGTCGTCAAACTTTCGAAAAGATCCTGCGGTAGTGGGGGAATCGCAGGGTTCTACCGCCCCGTAGAACAGGACATCCGCCCATGCGAAAGAAAGCAGTGCTCCTTGCCGTGCTGTCCGCGGCACTGATCGCCGGGACCCTGAGCACCCCGGCCCTCGCGAGCCCGGCCGCACCCGACCGGACCGCCGCCGTCAACGCCCCGCAGGCGCCCGCGACCTTCACCCATCCCGGAGTCGGGGTCAGCCGGCCCCAGCTCGACTTCGTCCGGGCGAAGGTGCAGGCCGGTGCGCAGCCGTGGACGAACGCCTTCAACCAGGCGAAGAACAGCGCGTACGCCTCCCTGAGCCGGACTCCGAAGCCGCGTGCCGTGGTCGAATGCGGCTCGTACTCGAACCCGAACTACGGCTGTACCGACGAACGCGAGGACGCGATCGCGGCGTACACGGACGCGCTGATCTGGTACGTCACCCGCGACGATCGCTATGCGCAGAAGGCGATCCAGCTGATGGACGCGTGGTCGGCGACGATCCGCGACCACACCAACAGCAACGCGCCGCTGCAGACCGCGTGGGCCGCGTCCTCCTGGCCGAAGGCGGCCGAGATCATCAAGCACGTGTACGGCGACTGGCCGAACGCGGGCCGGTTCGCGACCATGCTGCGCAATGTCTACGTCCCCGAGATCTACAACGGCTCGAACTCCAACGGGAACTGGGAATTGAGCATGACCGAGGCCCTGCAGGGCATCGGCGTGTTCCTGGAGGACCGTGGCATCTACGACCGGGCGATCTCGCTGTTCCGGGTCCGGACGCCCGCCTTCGTGTACCTGGAGTCCGACGGCGCGTTGCCGAAGACGAAGCCGGCCCAGAACCTCGACACCCGGGACAAGATCGTCGCGTACTGGCAGGGGCAGTCCACCTTCGTGAACGGGCTGACCCAGGAGACCTGCCGCGACTTCGTCCATACCGGGTACGGCATCTCGGCGATCTCGCACGTGCTGGAGACGTCCCGGATCCAGGGCATCGACCTGTACCCCGAGTTCGGCGCCCGGTTGCAGCACGCCCTCGGCTTCCAGGCTCGCTGGGAACGCAACCAGGAGCCGGTCCCGTCCTGGCTGTGCAAGGGCAGCGTCGAGCGTGGGCTCGGCCCGATCACCGAGGTCGGCTACAACGCGCTGCACACCCGGCTCGGGATCGCGATGAGCAACACCCAGGCGCTGACCGAGTCCCGTCGTCCGGCCGGCTCGAACAACCTCTTCGTCGCCTGGGAGACCCTCACCCACGCCGAGAACCCCAGCTGAGCCACCGGCGGGCGGGTGACTGCCGACCCGTCCGCCGGTCCGCGCCCCGGAGGCCACTGCCCGGCCCTCCGGGGCGCGTCACGTCTCGAAGGTCAGATCTGGGCTTGGCCGCGTTTCCAGTAGCCCTGGAAGGAGATCGCGGACTTTGGCAGTCCGGCCGTGGTGACCAGGTGGCGGCGGACCTGCTTGATCATGCCGGACTCGCCGGCCACCCAGGCGTAGTCGAGGTCGAACGGCAACGCGGCCGCCTTGAGGGCCTCGAGCAACGACTGCGGGCCGTCGGCGGGCGCGCCCGCGTGCGCGATCCAGGTGATGTCGGCGGTACCGGGGGTCGGCAGCGGGCGGATGTCGCGGATGTCCGGGACCTCGGCGAACACGGTCGCGTGCACCGACGCCGGCAGCTGCTCGAGAATCCCCGCCAACGCGGGCAGCGCGGTCTCGTCCGCGACCAGCAGCCGCCGAGTACTCGTTGCCGGGGGCACGTAGTCGACTCCGGAGTGAAGCAGGCCCTTGGTGCTGGTGGTGTCGACCGCGAACGGGATGATCAGGCCGACCTCGTCGCCCGGGACGGCCGCGCTGACCCAGGCCGACGCCGGCCCGTTCACGCCGTGCAGGACGAACTCGATGTCGAGCTCGGCCACCTCCGGCCGGAGCGCGCGCACGGTGTACGTCCGCAGGACGAACCGCTCGTCCTCGGGCATCGCGCACCACTGGGTGTACCAGTCCGGGCCGACCGGCAACCGCAGCTCGGCGCCGCTCGGCGGATCCAGCAGGACCTTGATCCGCTGGTCCGGGCCCGCGGTCACTGCCGCCGCGATCCGAGGTGCGACGAAAGTCACCCGGCGCAGGTGCGGGCTGAGGTCCTCGATCGCCGCCACGGTGGCGAGGACGGAGTCGAACGTGATGGGACGTTCGAGCACTGTGGTCATGCCGGTTCTCCGGGTAAGTAGTGACAAAGCAGGGGACCCCGGATGCGTCCCGGTGGCGAGCGGGCTATCCTGAGGCGTCTAGAGGTTAGCCTTACCTAAGAGGATCCCAAAGTCCAATGCCCCCGCTGCCTGCCGCCGCCACCCGGCCGGCTTCCCCCTCCGCCGACGCTGTTCCGACCCGTCGGCCGCGCACGCGCCGAGCCACCCTCGTCGTGGGGCTGCTGGTGTGTCTCGCGCTGCTGGTCGTGGTGAGCCTGCTCAGTATCGCGGTCGGGTCCAAGCAGATCCCGCTCGCGACCGTGCTCGACGCCCTGCGGCACTACGACGAGGCGAACACCGATCACGTGATCGTGCACTCGCTGCGTATCCCGCGGACGCTGATCGGCCTCCTCGTCGGTGCCGCACTCGGCCTGTCCGGCGCGTTGATGCAGGGCGTCACCCGGAACCCGCTCGCCGACCCGGGCATCCTCGGCGTCAACGGCGGTGCCGCCCTCTTCGTTGTCGGGGGCATCTACTGGTTCGGCCTGAACAGCCTGACCGCGTACGTCTGGCTCGCGTTCCTCGGTGCCGCGGCCGCCTCGGTCGCGGTGTACGCGCTCGGCTCGCTCGGGCGGGAGGGGGCGACGCCGGTCAAGCTCGCGCTCGCGGGGGCCGCGATGACGGCGATGCTCGGTTCGCTGACCACGGCGCTGCTGATCGGCGACGTGGACACCTTCGACCAGTACCGGTTCTGGTCGGTCGGTTCGCTGGCCGGCCGCGGTTCGGAGATCGCCAGCCAGGTCGCGCCGTTCATCCTGATCGGGATCGTGCTCGCGCTGGTCTCCGGCCGGATCCTGAACGCGCTGTCGCTCGGTGACGACGTGGCCCGCTCGCTCGGTCAGCGGGTCGGGCTGGCCCGGCTGTTCACCGCGGTCACGGTCGTCCTGCTCTGCGGCGCGGCGACGGCGGCCGCGGGACCGATCGGTTTCGTCGGACTGACGATCCCGCACATCGCCCGGCTCTTCACCGGTCCCGACTACCGCTGGATCCTGCCGTACTCGATGCTGCTGGCCCCGATCCTGCTGCTCGGCTCGGACGTCATCGGCCGCGTGGTCGCCCAGCCGGGTGAGCTGCAGGTCGGCATCGTCACCGCCGTGATCGGGGCGCCGTTCTTCATCGCGCTGGTCCGCCGCCGGAAGCTGGCGGACCTCTGATGGCCGGGCTGACGAAAGCCCCGCAGCGGCCGCAGGACCTGTCGCCCGCCGAGGTGATCGCGCACGCCCGCGCGATCCGGCAGGCCCGGTCCGTGCTGGTGATCGGCGTCCTCGCGGTCGCGGTGTTCGCCGCGTTCTGCGTCTCGCTCTCGCTCGGTGACTTCAAGATCCCCGTCCTCGACGTGGTGAAGACGTTGTTCGGCGCGGGCGACCGGGCCACCGAGTTCATCGTGAACCGGCTCCGGCTGCCGCGCGCCCTGACCGGTTTGCTGGTCGGCGCCGCGCTCGGGATGTCCGGCGCGATCTTCCAGAGCATCGCCCGGAACCCGCTGGCCAGCCCGGACATCATCGGGGTCACGTACGGCGCCAGCGCGTTCGCGGTGTTCGCGATCATCACGCTCGGCCTGACCGGGCCCGCCGTGTCCGCGCTCGCGATCGCGGGGGCGTTGCTGACCGCGTTCGTGATGTACCTGCTGGCCTGGCGCCGCGGGGTGTCGTCGTACCGGCTGATCCTGGTCGGGATCGGGATCGGCGCGATCGCCACCAGCATCACCTCGTACCTGCTGACCAAGGCGCGGGTGGAGATCGCCCAGCAGGCACTGATCTGGCTGACCGGCAGCCTGAACGGGCGGGACTGGTCACACGTGCGCTCCCTCGCGATCACGATCGTGGTGCTCGCGCCGATCCTGGTGGTCCTCGTCCACCGGCTGCGGATCCTGCAGCTCGGCGACGACACGGCGTCCGGGCTCGGTCTGCGGGTGGAGGGATCGCGGCTCGGGCTGATCGTGCTCGCGGTCCTGCTGGCCGCGGTGGCGACGGCGGCCGCGGGACCGATCGGGTTCGTCGCGTTCGTGGCGCCGCCGATCGCGCGCTGGCTGAGCCGGTCGCCGGGTCCCGCGATGATCGCTTCCGCGCTGGTCGGGGCGCTCGTGGTGAGCTTGTCCGACCTGATCGCGCAGCACGCATTCGGTGACACCCAACTGCCGGTCGGCGTCGTCACCGGCGTCGTCGGCGCGCCGTACCTGATGTTCCTGCTGGCCCGTGCCAACCGGGTCGGGAGTGGTGGCTGAGATGGAGAACCTGGTGGAGGCCTTGGTGGAACACAGTCTGTCCGCGCAGAACCTTGCCGTCGGCTACGACCAGCGGGAGATCATCCACGACCTGTCGGTGCGGATCCCGACCGGGAAGATCACCGTGATCGTGGGCGCGAACGCGTGCGGCAAGTCCACCTTGCTGAAGACGCTGGCGCGGTTGCTGAAGCCGTCGAAGGGCACGGTGACGCTGGACGGCAAGAGCATCCAGCAGGTGTCCACGCGGGAGGTCGCGACCAAGCTCGGGTTGTTGCCGCAGTCCCCGACCGCGCCGGAGGGCATCACCGTCGCCGACCTGGTCGGCCGCGGCCGGTACCCGCACCAGGGCTGGATCCGGCAGTGGACCAAGGCCGACGACGAGGCGGTCGCGGGCGCGATGGAGTCCACCGACGTGCTGGAGATCGCCGACCGGCCGATCGACGAACTGTCCGGCGGTCAGCGGCAGCGGGTCTGGATCGCGATGGCGCTGGCGCAGGAGACCGACATCCTGCTGCTCGACGAGCCGACCACCTTCCTCGACCTGACCCACCAGTTCGAGGTGCTGGACCTGCTGGTCGACCTGAACCAGCGCGACGACCGCACCATCGTGCTGGTCCTGCACGACCTGAACCAGGCCTGCCGGTTCGGCGACCACCTGATCGCGATGAAGAACGGCGACATCGTCTGCGAGGGCAAACCCTCCGAGGTGATCACCGAAGCCGTCGTCCAGGACGTCTTCGGCCTCGCCGTCAAGGTCATCCCCGACCCGGTCGCGGGCTCCCCGATGGTCGTCCCCATCGGCCGCCACACCACCCGCCAGGACGAAACCCCGTCGCCGGTGGCGAACCCGGCAGCCAAAGCCCTCGCAGCCAGCGCAGCCGCCAACGGAGTCTGCCGCCCCACCGACCGCTGAGTACTCCTAGTGGCTCACGCCGCCTTGCGGTGGCGGGCCTGGTGGACGGTGAGGCCGGCCAGGAGCGCGCCGAGGGTTCCTAGGGTCAGGTCGCCGAGGGTGTCCGTGTAGGCGGTTTGGAGCTCTGCGGAGTGGCGGATGAAGGCGTAGTACTCGCCGACTTCCCAGACCACGGCCGCGGTGGCGCCGAAGCCGAGGGCGGCGAAGGTGGTCAGGCCGCGGGACAGCGTCGGGGTCGCGAAGGCCAGGAGGACGCCTGCGGTGAGGAGGCCCCAGAGGAGGAAGTGCATCGCGTCGTCCCACCAGGTGACGGTGTCGAAGAGGTTCAGGCGGTTGCCGATCAGGTCGACCAGCCACGGCAGCGTCATCAGCAGGTCGGCGGCCCATGGGAAACCACGGTGCAGCTTGCTCCGCGTCCGGCCGTAGGCCCACCACCACAGCGGGAGCACCATCGCGCCGAGTGGGTAGACGACGAGCCGTGCCGTGGAGGCCTTGCCCTTGATACCGCTGAGGTCCGGCCAGATGAGGGCCGAGAGCAACAAGGCGGAGAGGGCGAGCTTCGCGGCCAGGGCGGCGTACCTGGTCAGGTTCGAGGCGCGCCGTACGGGGACGGTGGTGGCAACCATCGTGGTCATACCTCCAGTCAAGCCGGTCGCGGACCGGCGCGCCTGAGTACAACTACGCGAAAGCCCCCGGTCGCGTCATTGTGACGCACCCGGGGGCTTGGCGGTTGGAGGTGAGCTCAGCTGACGCTGACCAGGTCGACCACGAAGATGAGCGTCTCGCCGGGCTTGATCGCGCCGCCCGCGCCGCGGTCGCCGTAGGCCAGGTGCGGCGGGATGACCAGCTTGCGCCGGCCGCCGACCTTCATGCCCTGGACGCCGGTGTCCCAGCCCTGGATGACCTGGCCGACGCCGAGCTGGAAGGCCAGCGGCGCGCCCCGGTTGTACGACGCGTCGAACTCCTCGCCGGTGGAGTGGGCCACGCCCACGTAGTGCACGTTCACCCGGGAGCCGGCCTTCGCTTCCGCGCCGTCGCCCTCGGTGATGTCGGTGATCTCCAGATCCGCCGGCGGCGGCCCGTCCGGAAAGTCGATCTCAGGCTTGTCAGTCATGTCACCAGCTAAGCAGATCCCGGACGCCCACCACTCACCAACCTCCGTCCCACGCCGTCGTCACCGCGTGATGCCCCGACGACCGGATGCGGGGAGGGGAGTTGGTGAGTGGTGCAGGTCCGCCGGGTCAGGGAACTGCCAGTACCTCGCGCAGCTTGGCCGCGAACTCGGCCGGCTTCCCCGGCATCCCGTACTCGTTGCCGAGGAACCCGCCGTGGTTGCTCGGGAACACCACCGGGGTGAGACCGAGCCGGCCGGCGATCGCCTCGCCGCCGCGCCGGGCGAGCTGCGTGTTCGACTCCTCGCCGACCGCGACGACGATCCGGTCCGCCGACTTGCCGAGTGCCTCCACGTCCGGCTGGTACGACGTGCAGCCGCGCAGGTTCTGCCCGAGCAGCGCGTCGTCGCGGGAGCCGTCGTCCTCGGTCGGCAGCCCGAACATCGCCGGATCCGGGGCCGGCTGCTTCACGTACTCGTCGGTGAACTCGCCCTCGAAGCTGGTGATCGCGATGAACTTCGCCATCCCCGCGCCCATCCCGTCCCGCTGGTACGTCTGGTAGATGTCCTCGCACGCGGCGAGCGCGCCCGCGCTGTCGGGCAGCAGTCCGGCCAGCGGGGGTTCGTGCGCGACCAGCCGGCGAACCAGGTCCGGCCGCTTCGCCATCAGGGCGAGCGCGTTCACGGCACCACCGCTGCTCGCGAAGAGGTCGACGGGTCCGGCGTCGAGTGCCTCGATCACCGCGACCAGGTCGTCGGCGTGCTGCTCCGGCGACAGTTCCCCGGCGCCGTCGCTGCGTACGCTGCGCTCCACCCCGCGCGGGTCGTACGTGACGACGGTGCGGTCCTCGAAGTGCGAGGCCAGCGTCGGGAACCCGCTGGCGCCCATCGGCGAACCGATCATCAGCAGCACCGGCTGCTCCCGATCCGCGAGGTCGCCGCGGACGTCGTACGTCAGCGTCGCCCCCGGGACGCCGAGAGTGCGGGTGACAGGATCCGGCATGACAACTCCTTCATGTGCTCGTGGACCGAGCGGTCCCCTCCTCAGATCGCGAGCCTAGAACGACCGGCCGGTTCTGGACAGCACCCGCGCGGCTCCGGCCTGGACCGGATCGGCACTAGGGTCGGGATACATGCGGAAGAAACTCGCCGTCCTGTCCACCGTTGCCGTGCTTCTCGCCGCGGCGACCGCCCTCACCGTTCAGCGCGACTCCGACGCGAGCACGGCCGGTCCGGTGGCGGAGAACTACGGCCAGTACTCGTTGATGTTCGAGCGCTCCGCGGGCCAGTACTGGGCGGGTGGTACGGCCGCGGGCCAGTGGGCCTGGACGCCGCAGTCCGCGACCAGCTCCGACATCTCCTGGGGCGACCCGAAGGCCTGGCCGCCGAAGTCGGCCGAACACTTCGTCAAGGAAGGCGACTGGGTCCTGCTCGACGGCTACTCCGACGGCGCCGGTCGCCCGTTGACCCAGGTCCAGCGCGTCACCTCGGAGAAGATCGGCGCCGCGGACTGCACCGGGATGCAGCCGATCCCGTCGTCCGGCGGCCGCCAGCACTACGTCAGGTGGATGATCCCGGCGACCGGGTACTGCCTGGACGCCACCGGCACGATCAAGCCCCCGAACGGCTCGACCACGGTGAACTTCCGCCACCTGCAGAAGTGGTCCCCGCCGCACGCGTGCGCCAACGCCACCTTCAAGGATCAGGTCTGCATCACCCAGTTCGAGCAGTGGTGGGACGACAACCAGCACCCGTACTCCCTGCAGCTCAGCCGCAGCCTGGAGATTGCCAAGGGCAAGGGACCGGCCTTCACCAACCGCACCACGGTCCCGGTCGCCTGGAACGCCGAAGCCAAGTACTACTGGCACTACTGACCCCGAGCCGTTGAGCTCGGCGCGGCCCGGTCGGCACAATGGCGGGATGAGCGATCAGGGGGAGTCGCCGGACGCCGGCCGGAGGCGGCCGAGCGTCGGCCGGGAGGCTCGCCGGCTGATCCGCCGGATCGACGCTCTGCAACGCCGTTCGCAGGAGCTGGTCGAGCGGCCGGACGTCCTCCGGGGCCACGCGCGGCAGCAGTTGGGCGCCCTGACCCAGCGACAGGTGCAGAGCGAGCTGGACACCTTGCCGGTGACCTCGTTGCAGGACGTGGTGGGGGCCCGATTCGTCGACGTGCTCGAGCGGGCCCGGTACGCCACGATCGGGCGGCTGGCCGGGGTGTCCGAAGAAGAGCTCATCGCCCTGCCTGGTATCGGGGCGAAGACCGCCGAGAAGATCACCGCCGCGGTGGCGACCGTGGTGCACGACGTCGCCCGGTCGACGCGGTTCAGGTTCGACCCGGATCGGCCGGATCCGCAGCAGCGGGACCTGCTCGCGACGCTGGCCGCGGTACGGCGTGCTGACGCTGCCGCGGCCGAGTTGGTCGGGCCGGCCCGGGAGATGGCCAGTACGGCGCGGACCTTGCTGGACGCCGCGGCACCCGCGCGGTGGGGGATTCGGCTGCTCTTCGCGGGACGGGAGAAGAAGCGGGCCGCGTTGGAGGCGCTCAGCCGGCTCGAGGTGCTCGACGGGCATCCGCGGACAGCCTGGCTGGAAGGCGAACTGGCTCGGCATGCTCGGGTGGATGGTCCCGTCGACGACCGGTTGTGGGGCGACTACGCCGGCAACGCCGCGGCGTACAACGCGACGCTGTCGACGATCGGTGGCGTCGAGGTCCAGGGCGAGGCGGCGCAGGGGTTCGTCCCGGACGAGCTGAGGCGGCGGATCACGGCGGTACCGCTGGACACGAGCTTGGTCCGGTCGACGTTGCGCGGGTACCAGGTGTTCGGGGCGCAGTACCTGATCCACCAGGAGCGGTCGATCCTCGGGGACGAGATGGGGCTCGGCAAGACGATCCAGGCGCTGGCCGCGGCGGCGCATCTGGCGGCCGGCGGGCAGCAGCGGTTCCTGGTGGTGTGTCCGGCGAGTGTCCAGATGAACTGGCTGAACGAGATCGAGAAGCACACCAAGCTGAACGCTCACAACCTGCACGGCCCCGCCCGCGACGGGGCGGCGCAGCGGTGGTTGCGGGAGGGCGGAGTCGCGGTGACGACGTTCGGGACGTTGGGCAGCCTCGACGTCCTGACGGGGCACGAGGTCGCGCTGCTGATCGTGGACGAGGCGCACTACGTGAAGAATCCGAAGGCCGAGCGGTCTCGCCTGGTCGGTGAAGCTGTCGCGTCGGCGCACCGGGTGGTCTTCCTGACCGGTACGCCGATGGAGAACCGCGTCGAGGAGTTCCGGACCCTGGTCGGTTACTTGCAACCGGCCACAGCTAAGGGGCTCAAGGCAACGGCTGCGGTGACGGGTGCCCGCAGGTTCCGGCGTGCTGTCGCCCCGGTGTACCTGCGCCGTAACACCGAGGACGTCCTCACCGAGCTCCCGGACAAGATCGAGATCGACGACTGGGTGCTGCTGACCGAGAAGGACCAGCGCGCGTACGTCGCGGCCGTCCGCTCGGGCAACCTGATGCGGATGCGTCAGGCGGCCTTCGAGTCCGACGACTCGGCCAAGCTCGAACGCATCCTGGAGATCGTCGAGGAAGCACGCGAGGACGGTCGCAAGGTGATCGTCTTCTCCTTCTTCCTGGGCGTCCTGGACCGGATCGGCGCCGGCCTGCGGGGGGATGTCGTCGGCCCGATCCGCGGCTCCGTCCCACCCGCCGAACGCCAGCGCCTCCTCGACACCTTCGCGGCCACCCCAGGCCACGCCGTCATCCTCAGCCAGATCGACGTCGGCGGTGTCGGTCTCAACATCCAGGCCGCCTCGGTCGTCGTCCTCGCCGAGCCGCAGTGGAAACCGAGTACCGAAGAACAGGCGATCGCGCGAGCCCACCGGATGGGCCAGATCCGTACCGTCCAGGTCCACCGCCTCCTGGCCAAGGCCAGCGTCGACGAACGCCTCCGCGAGGTCCAGGCCAAGAAGCGCCTCCTCTTCGACGAATACGCCCGCCAGAGCGAAGCCAAGAACCTCGACCCCCGAGCCGTCGACACCCTCAACCACCTGACCAACGAAAGAAGCCCCATCCAAGACCGAGTAGTCCAAGCCGAACAACACCGCCTAGGCCTAGAGTCACCCCCGTGACCCGCTGGAAGATCCAAGCTGAACGAGTCGTCGACGACACCCGCCGCCTCAAGCTGAGCATCGCCGCGGTCGAACTCCCCGACGGCGTGCAGTTCGAGCAGTACGTCCTGCGCATGCCGAAGGCGGCCATGATGGTTGTCCTCGACAACGATCAGGAGCAGGTGCTGATGATCTGGCGCCACCGCTTCATCATCGACCGCTGGGTCTGGGAACTCCCCGGCGGCTACGTCGACCCGGCAGAGGACCCGGCTGCCACGGCCGCTCGCGAGGTCGAGGAAGAGACCGGCTGGCGCCCCCGCAACGCCAGCCACCTGCTCACCCTCCAACCGTCAGTCGGTACAACCGATGCCGAGAACCTCTTGTACCTCTCGATCGGCGCCGACCACATCGGTACTCCGACAGACATCAACGAAGCCGACCGCGTCGCCTGGCTCCCCCTCGACACCATCCCCACCCGCATCCGATCAGGAGAGATCCCCGGTGCAGCCTCCCTAGCCGGCCTCCTGCACGTCCTCGCCTTCCCACCAAGCTGATCCGTCGGCGTGGGATCGTGCGGGGTATGGGCAGGATCGATTATCTCGACGACCCTGGTGCGCCGGAGGCGAACAGTTTGGTGCCTTCGGCGAATGTTGTCGTGACGGACGAGCATGGGCGGATCCTGCTGATCCGGCGAAGTGACAACGGCAACTGGGCGCTGCCCGGTGGTGCTATGGATCTTGGCGAGACGATCGTGCGGGCGGGAGAGCGGGAGGTCTTGGAGGAGACCGGGATCCGTTGCCGGGTGAATGGTCTCGTCGGGATCTACACCAATCCGAACCACGTGCTGGAGTACACCAGCGACGGTGAGGTGCGGCAGGAGTTTTCGATCGTCTTCACGGCCGAGCTGCTCGACGGGGTACCGACGCCGAGTTCGGAGTCTTCCGAGGTGGTTTGGGTATCGCCGGGTGATATCGACGAACTCACGATGCAGGCCTCGATGAGACAACGCATCGAGCATTCCTCGCGAAGGACGACCGGCCTTACCTCGGCTGACACGCGAACGGCGCCCGGTGAACCCTGGGTGGGTTCGCCGGGCGCCGATTGTTCAGCGAAGACCTGTTACTTCTTGACGGTCTTGTTGTACTGGTCGATCTGGGGCTTGATGGAGTCGGCTGCGGCCTTCATCGCTTGGGCCGGGTCGGTGCCGAGGACCGCTTTCTCCAGGCCGTCCTCGGCGGCTTTGCGGGCCTGCGGCATGACGCCGAGGATGCAGCCGGAGGACGGGTTGGTCGGCTTGGTGTTGTGGAGCTGGGTGATGGCCGTGGTGAACTGCGGGTACTTCGCCACCCACGCCTTGTCCTCGGGGAGGTCCAGGGCCTTCTTGTTGATCGGGAAGTACCCCGTGCCGGTGTGCCAGGCCGCCTGCTGCTCGGGGGAGGAGGCGAACTTCACGAACTCCCAGGAGGCGCGCTTCTCGGCGTCGGAGTGGCCCGGGCCGTCGATCCACATCGAGGCGCCGCCGATGATGGGGCCGCCGGTGTCGGCCGCGGTGAGCTTCGGGAACGGGGCGGTGAGGACGGTGAACTTGCCCTTGGCCGCGTCCAGGTAGCCGCGCAGGGAGCCGGTGGACTCCAGGTGCATCGCGGAGGTGCCGGACTTGAAGACGGCCTGGGCGTCGTCGGTCTTCTTGCCGGTGTTCGGCATCAGGCCCTGCTTGACCATCTGCTGGTACCAGGTGGCGATCTTGACGCCCTGCTCGTCGGCGAAGTTCACCTGGGTGGCGAGGTCCTTGCGGCCGTTCTCGTTGTCGCAGTACGTCGTCCCGGACTGGGCGATCAGCTGCTCGACGAACCAGCCGTAGATCGCGGCGTTGAAGCCGTACTGGACGGTCTTGCCGCCCTGCTTGACGGTCAGCTTCTTCGCGGCGGCCATGATCTCGTCGAGGTTCGACGGCGGCTTCTCCGGGTCCAGCCCGGCCTTCACGAACGCCTCTTTGTTGATGTAGAGCAACGGCATCGAGGTGTTGAACGGCATCGAGTTGAGCTTGTTGTCGATCGAGTAGTAGTTCGCGATGTTCGGCTCGATCGAGTCCAGCGTGTAGCCGTCCTTGTCGGCGAAGCTCTGGATCGGCACGGTCTGCTTGGAGTCGATCATGAACCGCGAGCCGATGTCGTAGATCTGCACGACGGAGGGCGTGTTGCCCTGCTGCACCGACGTCTTGTACTTGGTGATCGTCTCGTCGTAGTCGCCCTGGTAGACGGCCTGGACCTCGATCTTGCCGGTGTTCTTGGCGTTGAACGCCTTCACCAGCTGGTCGACGGCCTCGCCGTTCGCGCCCTTCATCCCGTGCCAGAAGGTCACCTTGGTGACGCCGCTCGCGGTGTCCAGCGCGCTCGCGTCGGGCGCCTCCTGGCCACTGCTCTCGGCGTTCTCGGAGTCACCGCCACCGCAGCCGGCGGCGACCAGGGTGAGGACGGCCAGCAGGGACGCCGCGGTCACCGTACGCCGTTGTCGGACTGATCGCATGTACTCGCCTTTCTGTACTACCGGATGGCGCCCGCGGTCAGCCCGCGGACGATGAAGCGCTGGCCGAAGACGACGATGGCCAGGGTGGGCAGGATGGACAGGGTGACGCCGGCCAGGATCAGGCCGGGGTCGGCCGCCTCGGCGTCGTTCAGCTGGCTGATCCCGATCTGCAGGGTCCGCTTGTCCGCGGAGTCACCGATCAGCAGCGGCCAGAAGAACTGGTTCCACGCGGCCAGGAAGACGTACAGCCCGACCGCGGCCAGGGCCGGCTTGTTCAGCGGGATCAGGATCCGGCGCAGGAACCGCCAGTGCCCGCAGCCGTCGATCGTGGCCGCGTCGCGCAGTTCGGTCGGGAACTGCAGGAACGACTGCCGGAGCAGGAACACCCCGAACGCGTTCGCCAGGAACGGCAGCACCAACGCGATCATCGTGCCCGCGTACGACGCGGTCAGCCGCTCGCCGCCGAGCTCCCAGCCGGTGATGGTCAGGTAGTTCGGCAGCACGATCGACTCCCACGGCACCATCAGCGTCGCGAGGAACAACCCGAACAGCACGGTCCGGCCCCACATCTTCATGAAGACGAACGCGTACGCCGCGAGCACGCTGGTGATCAGCTGGGACAAGGTGATGATCGAGGTCTGCAGGACCGAGTTCAGGTACTGGCGGCCGATCGGGGTCCCGGACGAGGACGCGCCCTCGTAGTTGCCGGTGAAGATGCCGTGCGGGAAGAGGTCCGGGGGATACGAGGAGATCTGCCCGGGGGACATGATCGAGCCGGCGATCACGTAGTACACCGGGAAGATCACCGCCAGCGCGGAGAGGATCAGGACGGCGTACGTGACGATCCGTCCGGCGGTCAGTGGTTGCCTCACTTGTAGTGCACCCGCCTCTCCAGGACGCCGAACTGGATCGCGGTACAGGCCAGCAGGATGACCAGCAGCACGATCGCCTGCGCCGAGGCGGCGCCGAAGTCGCTCGCGTTGTTCGCGAACGCGGTGTGGTAGATCGAGTAGACGAGCGTCTTGGTGGACTGCTCCGGCCCGCCCTCGGGGGTGAGGATCTTGATCTGGCCGAAGCCCTGCAGCGACTGGATCGTCGAGATCACCACCAGGAAGAACAGCTGCGGCCCGAGCAGCGGGAAGGTGATGTACCGGGAGATCCGCCAGCCGCCGGCGCCGTCGAGGGTGGCGGCCTCGTTGATCTCGGTGGGGATCGCGCCGATCCCGGCGGACAGCACCAGTACGTTGTAGCCGATGCTCATCCAGACCGTGGTGATCGCGACGCTGATCAGCGCCCAGTCGGGGTCGGTCAGCCAGCCGATCCGGTCGATCCCGATCCGGCCGAGCAGCCCGTTGGCCAGCCCGATCGCCGGGTTGTAGATGGTGGCGAAGATGACCGAGGCACTGGCCACCGAGAACGCGAACGGCAGCGCGAACGCGGTCCGGAAGATCCGGATGCCGCGGATGTGCTGCTCGAGCAGGAGCACCACGACCAGCGCGCCGAGCACGCCGGGGATCACGGTCAGCAGGACGAACGCGAAGGTGACCCAGAGGATGTGCCGGAACTCCGCCGAGCCGAGCATGTCCCGGTAGTGCTGCAAGCCGACGAACGCGTCCGGCCGGCCGAACAGGTCCGACCCGTGCAGCGACAGCGACACCGACTTGCCGAGCGGCCAGACGATGAACAGCGCGAACACCACGATGCAGGGCAGCAGCATCAGCCACGACAGCAGCGAGGCGGGAGTGGGGCGGCGAGCGGCCACCGCTGGTTCCGAGCGGGTGGCCACCGCGGGCACTGATTCCGTAGTCAAGCGAACACCTCCAGTAAGGCGCAGTCTTACACCGCCCAGGGCCGGACAAACCAAGCACACGCAGGGGGCACCTGGCGGTCCTTTCCCTCCGCGCCTGCGCGGCCGGGGACCGGATGCCTTAGGCTCAGGCGACGTGAAGGTATTGGTCATCGGCTCCGGAGGCCGTGAACACGCACTCGTCTGGGCACTCACCCAGGACCCCGAGGTCGAGCAGGTCGTCGCCGCCCCGGGCAACCCTGGCATCGCGGCGTTGCGCCCGGCGTACGACGGGCAAACGGTCGCTTGCCGCGCGGTGGACATCTCGGACCATGCCGCGGTGGTCGCGCTGGCCACCGAACTGGCCGCCGACCTGGTCGTCGTCGGCCCCGAGGCGCCGCTCGTCGCCGGGGTCGCGGACCCGCTCCGTGAGGCCGGGATCCCGGTCTTCGGCCCGTCCAGGGCGGCCGCCGAGATCGAGGGGTCGAAGGCGTTCGCGAAGGACGTGATGGCCGCCGCGAGCGTGCCGACCGGCCGCGCGTACGTCTGCAAGACCCCCGAGCAGGCCGCCGAGGCGATCGACGCGTTCGGCCCGCCGTACGTGGTGAAGGACGACGGGCTCGCCGCCGGCAAGGGCGTCGTGGTGACGTCCGACCGCGAGGAGGCGCTGGCGCACGCCGCGGCCTGCGAGCAGGTGCTGATCGAGGAGTTCCTGGACGGCCCGGAGGTATCGCTGTTCGCGATCTCCGACGGCACCACCGTGCTGCCGATGCAGCCGGCCCAGGACTTCAAGCGGCTCGGCGACAACGACGAAGGCCCGAACACCGGTGGCATGGGCGCGTACACCCCGTTGCCGTGGGCCCCGGAGAAGCTGGTCGAGGAGATCGTCGAGAAGGTGGTCCAGCCGACCGTCGACGAGCTCCGGCACCGCGGTACCCCGTTCGTCGGGCTGCTGTACGCCGGGCTGGCGCTGACCGGCCGGGGCGTCCGGGTGATCGAGTTCAACTGCCGCTTCGGTGACCCGGAGACGCAGGCGCTGCTGCCGTTGCTGAAGACCCCGCTCGGTGGGCTCCTGCTCAGGGCGGCGACCGGCAAGCTGGCCGACGCCGAGCCGCTGAGCTGGAAGAACGGCGCCTCGGTGGCCGTGGTGGTCGCGGCGAAGAAGTACCCGGAGAAGCCCCGCAGCGGCGACGTGATCACCGGCATCGACCAGGCCGAGGCCGGTGGCGTCCGCGTCTTCCACGCCGGCACCGCGAGCGAGGTCGACGAGGTCGTCACCGCGGGCGGCCGCGTCCTGGCCGTCACCGCGACCGGCAAGGACCTCGACGACGCCCGCCAGCGCGCGTACGCCGGGGTCGGCCAGATCCGGATCAAGGGCTCCCAGCACCGCACCGACATCGCCCTCAAGGCGGCCCGCGGCGAGATCACCGTCTGACCCTGCAACCCCGCGAGCCTCCGGTTCCGTCTTGAGGACAGGAGAGCAGCGGGAGGGCTGATGGTGGAGCGGGACCAGGAGTACGCGGAGTTCGTCGCGTCGGCCGGTACGGCGCTGCGGCGGACGGCGTACCTGGTGTGCGGGGACTGGCACCGGGCCGACGACGTCGTCCAGGACGCGCTGTACAAGCTGTACGTGTCCTGGCCGAAGGTGGTCCGGAGTTCCCACCCGTTCGCGTACGCGCGGCGCGTCGTCGTCAACGCGGCCCTGGACAGCGGTCGGCGCCCCTGGCGCCGGGAAGTGCCGACCGACCGTCCACCCGACCGTGCCCAGCAGTCCGACTCGTCGGCGGCCCATGCCGACCGGGACGAGATCCAGGCGGTCCTGGTCGGCCTGCCGCCGCGGCAACGGGCCTGCGTGGTGCTGCGGTACTACGAGGACCTGTCGGTCGACCAGACGGCCGAGCTCCTCGGCGTCTCGCCGGGCACGGTGAAGAGCCAGGCGGCTCGTGGTCTCGCAACTCTCCGGAACGCCATCGACCAGGCGCGCGAGCGCCGCTCGTGAAGGAGACCGAGATGCCCGAGGACCAGGAGATCGGCGCCGAACTCCACCGCCTGGCGGAGCGTGATCCGCTGGCGCCGCTCGATCCCGAAGCCCTGCTGGTGCGTGGCCGTCGAGGAGTGCGCCGGCGACGGGTACTGGCGGTGGCCGGCGCTGTCGTGGTCACGGCGGTCGCGGCCTCGGTCGCCTTGCTGCCCGGATCGGCCTTCGACCAGGGCGTACCGCCGATCGCGACGCCGTCCCCCTCGGTCCCGGCCTCGCCGCGTCCGGCCACGTCGATCCCCGCGCGGCCGGTGGACGATCCCGCGGTGACCGACGAAACGTTGCTGGAGGCATGTACTCGGCAACTCAACGGCGGCGGTCTGACCGGGCCCGACACCATCGTGGGATGGCAGGTGAAGGCCCGGTCCACCCAGCCGAAGGTGGGGACAGCCTTCGTCGCGGTCTCCCCGGACGGCAAGTCGGTCGCGACGTGCGACGTCTACGGGGCGTCGGCCGACCTCGTCGCGAACTCGAGAAGCGAGTCCCACGTGGTCGGACCCGCCCCGCAGGCGATCGACCCGAACCTGATGGGGACCGGCGCGGCCTGCCCCAGGTCGCTGTGCCGCGGCTGGCTCTTCGTCGAGGCCGGCCGGGTCCCGGTGAACGCGGTCCGCATCGAGGTGGACGCGGGCAACGGCCACAGGACCACCGTCCCGGTGAACGACGGCTGGTTCGCCCTGCTCTGGGCCGGCGGCGCGAACAGCGAGTTCCCCGCCACGTACCGCGCGTACGACGCGTCCGGGAAGGCGCTGCCGCAGGGTGAACCGGCGATCGGCAAGACTCGCGTTCCCTGACACTGACGGGAGACTCGGGTGCATTTTCCGTTGACGCGGGCGCGGTTGGACGTGGTCTTGGACGGGCTCAGTACGGTCTGTGGGCGGCGGCCCGTGGTCGTCGAGGCTGAGGGGGTTGGGCACGAGTGGGCGCCGGTCACGCGGTTGGTGTTCGACGACGAGCTGCCCGGGTTGGGTCTCGACGGTGACGGCGGCCGATCGGTCATCGTCAAGACCCGCCGGGTGGACGGCGAGGGCCACGGCGGCCCGGCGTACCTGCGGCGGGAGGTGGCCGGGTTGCGGACGATCGCGGCCGAGGACGTGGCTGCGCGGGTCCTCCTGGTCGATGACGAGGCCGGGTTGGTCGTTCAGTCGGATCTCGGGGTGTGGCCGACGCTGGAGCAGATCTTGCTCGGCCACGACGCGGAGCGGGCCGCCTCGGCGATGGTCGAGTACGGGCGGACCGTCGGGCGGCTCCACGCGGACACGCTCGGCCGGCGGACGGAGTACGCGGGGGCGCTGGCGGAGTTCGGTGCGGCTGACGTGACGACGGGCGGCAACGTCGGGATCTGGGGTACAAGGCGGTGGAACGTCGTCGAGGAGGCGTGCGCTGATCTGGGGTTTCCCGATGCCCAGGTCGCGCGGGACGACCTCGCGTACCTCTGTTCGCGGCTGGCCGAGCCAGGTCCGTACGCCGCGTTGGTGCACGGTGACCTCAATCCGACCAACGCGCTGGTCACTGATCGCGGAGTGCGGCTGGTCGACTTCGAGGGCAGCGGATTCGGGCATGTCGGCTTCGACACGTCGTTCCTGTACTACCCGTTCCCGCACCACAGCGCGAACTGGTCGATCCTGCCCGACCGGATCACGGCCGCGGCCGGCGAGGCGTACCGCGGGACCCTCGCCGAGGTGACGACGGTCCGCGGGTACGAGGAGATGCTCGCGGTGGGCGCGGCGGCGGCGCTGGCGACCAGGGTTCCCCGGCTGCCGTTGATGGCCCGGACCGACCAGAGCGAGTACGACAGCTGGCGTCGGCGGGCGCAGTTGGTGCACCAGTTGGGGGTGTTCGCCCGGTTGGCGGAGGACGCCGACTGCCTGCGGGATCTGGCCGGCTGGGCGGTGGAGCTGGCCGAGGCGATGAGTGAGCGGTGGCCCGATGCGACCTCGCCGTTGCCTGGCTACTACCGCGCGTTTCGGGCTTGAGCGTTCCCGGTCGTCGTTGGTTACGGTTTCCGGGTGGTGAAGAGCTGGGGTGTACCGGGTGCTGTGCTGCTGTTCGGTGTGTTCGTGACCGCGACGACCTTCTCCGGAGGTTCGCCGGTGGTAGCAGTCGTCGAGGGGCTGCTGTTCCTGGGATTGGCGATTCTCCTTTCCCCGTTGGGGTTTCCGCGCTCTGGTTCGGCACGCGAGGCGGGTGGCGTGGTGGTCTACTGGCGGCCGGGCTGCCCGTACTGCCTGCGGTTGCGGCTGGCGTTGCTGGGCGTCGCGGAGCGGGCGAGCTGGGTGAACATCTGGCGCGATCCCGAGGCCGCGGCAGCAGTACGGGCAGTCGCGGACGGGAACGAGACGGTACCGACGGTGGTGATCGCGGGCGACGCGATGGTGAACCCGCCACCTGGTGAGATCCGGCGGAGGCTGCGGACCGGGTGAGCCTGGGGACGTCAGGTGAACTGTCCACGTTCGGGGACCGTGGTACTTCGGGTTTCCGGGGACCAGCGAGAATGGGGGCGTGTCGAACTCCAGCAAGCCCCGGATCCCCAACGTTCTCGCCTCGCGCTACGCCAGTCTTTCGATGGCTCAGTTGTGGTCGCCGGAGTACAAGATCGTGCTCGAGCGGCAGCTGTGGCTGGCGGTGCTGAGTGCGCAGAAGGACTTCGGGGTCGACGTACCGGACGGCGTGGTCGAGGACTACCGGCGGGTGCTGGAGCAGGTCGACCTGGAGTCGATCGCCGCGCGGGAGCGGGTGACGCGGCACGACGTGAAGGCGCGGATCGAGGAGTTCAACGCGCTGGCGGGGCACGAGCACATCCACAAGGGGATGACGAGCCGTGACCTGACCGAGAACGTCGAGCAGCTGCAGATCCGGGCCGGGCTCGAGCTGGTCCGGGACCGGGCCGTCGCGACCGCGGTGCAGCTTGGCCAGAAGGCGGCCGAGCACGCGGCGCTGGTGATGACCGGGCGGTCGCACAACGTGGCGGCGCAGGCGACCACGTTGGGCAAGCGGTTCGCGTCGGCGGCGGACGAGTTGCTGGTCGCGATCGCGCGGCTGGAGGAGCTGATCGACCGGTTCCCGTTGCGCGGGATCAAGGGGCCGGTCGGGACGTCGCAGGACATGCTGGACCTGTTCGGCGGCCAGGACAAGCTGCTCGCCGGCCTGGAGTCCGAGGTCGCGCAGCACCTGGGCTTCCGGCGGGTCCTGACCAGCGTCGGCCAGGTGTACCCGCGCTCGCTGGACTACGAGGTCGTCACCGCATTGGTGCAGCTGGCGGCGGGTCCGTCCAGCCTGGCGACCACGATCCGGCTGATGGCCGGGCACGAGCTGGTCACCGAGGGGTTCAAGGAGGGCCAGGTCGGTTCTTCCGCGATGCCGCACAAGATGAACACCCGGTCCTGCGAGCGGGTGAACGGGCTCGCCGTGATCCTGCGCGGCTACGCGTCGATGGCCGGTGAACTGGCCGGCAACCAGTGGAACGAGGGCGACGTCTTCTGCTCCGTGGTCCGCCGGGTCGCGCTGCCGGACGCGTTCTTCGCGCTGGACGGGTTGTTCGAGACGTTCCTGACCGTCCTGGCCGAGTTCGGCGTGTACCCGGCCGTCGTCGGGCGCGAGCTGGAGCGGTACCTGCCCTTCCTCACCACCACCAAGATCCTGATGGCGGCGGTGAAGAACGGCGTCGGCCGGGAGACCGCGCACGAGGTGATCAAGGAGCACGCGGTAGCCACGGCACTCGACCTGCGCCAGGGCCTGGCCGCGAACGACCTGTTCCACCGGCTCGGCGAGGACGGCCGGCTGGGCCTGACCGAGGAGCAGATCACCGGCATCGTCGGCGAGCCGCTCTCGTTCACCGGCGCGGCCGTGGCCCAGGTGAACGCGGTCGTCGGCAAGATCGACCAGCTCGCCAAGCGGTACCCGGAAGCCGCGTCGTACTCACCGGCCGACATCCTCTGACCCAGCCGGGACGAGCTCGGCAGCCGGCGTCCACAGCCGAGCCGCGTCCGGTCCGCCGCGGGCCAGCTCGGCCGCGCGGAGTACCTGGATGCGGTACGGCTCGAGCCGCAGGACCTGGAACGCCTCGCTGTCCGGCCCGCCCGGCCAGAACGGCGCAGGCGGGTACCCGACCCCACGCGGCGAGCCCTGTTCGTACAGGTCCCACACGTGCCGGCGTTCGTCGTCGTTGTCGGTCCACCGGGCGATCGCGTCGATACTCGCGGTCTCCTGGCTGCGGTCCCAGTACGAGAACGTGGTGTGCGGGTTCGCCGCCAGGTGCCGGGCCTTCACCGGTGTCCGGAAGGTCGCCAGCCAGCCGAGCGGCTGGTCGCGGTCCAGCTCCCAGACCGCGATGAGGACGCGCGACCGTGGTCGGCCTCGAAGATCGACCGTGGTCATGGTCGTGTAGCGGACCCGGGACAGCACCGCGGCGAGGTCGTCGCGCAACTTGGCATAGGGAACCTTGGTCGTCATCGCAGCACCTCCGTCACGCTCGCGAGCCCGTCGTCGCCGTGGCCGGCTTCGATGGCCCGGTTGATGACCGACCGCACCGGGACGGCGACGTCGGTACCGACGCCGCGGTCGGCGGCGGTCGCGATGAGGTGGTCCACTGCGGCCGCGTACACGGCGAGGGAGCCGTCGTCGTCCGGGTACTGCTTGGCGTCGATCTGCCGGGCGTGGTCGGCGAGCAGTCCGGTCGCGAAGGGCAGGTACTCCGCGGAGATGGCGGCGACCTTCTCCGCCGAGCCGCCGATCAGCGCGACGGCCTGGTAGAACGCGCCGAGCACGCCGAGATTCAGGCCGAGCAACGCGGTGTCCCAGAGCGATGCGTCGCCCGGATCGGTGCCGACCGCGCGGGCGATCCCCAATGCTCGCAGGGTCGGCTCGGCATCGGCGAACGTGGTGGCGTCCCCGGCGTACAGGAACAGGCCGGTGGGATCGCCGACGAGCCGGGTCCCGCTCATCGCGGCGCCGTCGAGGTAGCCGGCGCCGACCCGTCCGGCGAGCACCTGGGTCTGCTCCGGGGTGGTGGAGGTGAAATTGACGACGATCTTGCCGGCGATCGCGTCGCCGGCGGAGTCGAGGACAGCCCGGGCGGCCGCGGCGTCGGCGACCACGAGCGTGATCAGGTCGGCGTCGGCGATCGCCTCGGGGACGGACAGGGCCGGCCGCAGCGCCGGGGTGTCGGCGACCAGGGCGCTCAGCCGGTCGGGGGTGCGGTTCCAGACGGTGGTGGGGTGACCGGCGGCGGCGAAGGCGCGGGCGATGACCGCGCCGAGCGAACCGGCGCCGAGGACAGCTACTCGTTGACTCATGCGGAAGAGTCAAGCGGCCCTTAGGTCACATCGAAATATCTGGACAGCCCAGCCTGATACGAAATCGTCTACGCTGCTCACCATGACCGATACCCTCTCGCGACTCCTCGACGACGTCCGGCCGCTGGGGGTCCTGGTCGAGAGTGCCCGGCTGGAGGCGCCCTGGCAGGTGGGCTGCCCCAATGGTTCCGCGCTCACGGTGGTGACGATGATCCGCGGTTCAGCGGCCCTCGCCGTTGACGGCCGGCCGCCTCAGGTCCTCGCGCCCGGTGACGTTGCCCTCGTCGTCGGTCCGTCCGCGTACTCGCTCTCGGGCGTCGACGGGGACACGGACGACGCGGTCCTGGTGACCGGGGCGTACGACGTCGGCGTCGGCGGGGGAGTGTGCGACCGCGTACTCGGTGGCCTGCCGGCCGTGCTGTTCGTCGAGTCCGGGACCGAGGTCGGCAGCGCGGTGGCCCTGCTGAGCCGCGAGCTCGACGGTGACCGCGCCGGGCGACGGGCACTCCTGGACCGGCTGCTCGACCTCGTCCTGCTCACCGCGTTGCGCGAGTGGCTCGACCGGCCCGACTCGGGCGCACCCCAGTGGTACACCGCGCAGAACGATCCCGCCGTCGGTGCGGCGCTCGCGCTCATGCACGCCGAGCCCGCGTACCGGTGGACCGTCGAGGATCTCGCGCGGCGGAGTGCGATGTCGCGGGCCGCGTTCTCCCGGCGGTTCCGCGACCTGGTCGGCGAGCCGCCGATGTCGTACCTGACCTGCTGGCGGCTGTGCCTCGCCGCCGACCAGCTGCGCCAGTCCCACGACACGCTCGCCACCATCGCCCGGAAGGTCGGCTACGCGAACGCGTACGCGTTGAGCGCCGCCTTCACCCGGTACTACGGCGTCCGCCCGGGCGAGTACCGGGCCGACGCGCGATCGGAATCGGACGCCGCCTGACCCTGTCGCCACCTGGTTTGGCCGGGGTGACATCCTCTGACCTGTGTTCGAACCGCTCACCTGGGCGCTGGTCGCGCTCTCGCTCGTCGCCATGGTGTACGCCATCGTCCTGGCCGCGCGCGATCGCCGGATCGACTGGTGGTTGCTCGGCCTGCTCGGTGTCGTCGAGGTCCTGCTGCTCGCGCAGCTCGTCGTCGGCATCGTCCAGCTGACCGGCACCGACCGGGACGTGTCCGCGGTCCTCTTCTGCGCGTACCTGATCGGGTCGCTCATCATCCTGCCGATCGGCGCCTTCTGGGCGCTCGCCGAGCGCAGCCGCTGGGGCGCCGGCGTTCTCGCGGTCGCCTGTGTGGTGGTCCCGATCCTCGAGCTGCGCATGTACGAGATCTGGGCGGTCTGACGATGGTCGACGCGACCGCGACGAGACAGGGACCGGGCCGGGTCCTGATCGCGGTGTACGGCCTCTTCGCCCTCGCCGCGACGTCGCGTGCCGCGGTCCAGATCGCCACCGACTTCTCGGCCGCGCCGGTCGCCTACGTCCTGTCGGCCGTTGCCGCGGTCATCTATTGCGCGGCCACCTTCGCCCTGGCCCGCGCGACCCGGGTCTCCCGCAAGGTGGCCACCGCCGCGATCGTCGTCGAACTGGTCGGGGTGCTCGCGATCGGCGCGTTCAGCTACGCCGTGCCCGAGGACTTCCCGGACGCCACGGTGTGGTCCCACTTCGGCCAGGGGTACCTGTTCATCCCGGTCGTGCTGCCGGTGCTCGGCCTGCTCTGGCTCCGCCGGACCGCGTCCGACTGACTGCCAGCGAATTCCCAGCCGCGCGCAGGGGTGGACTCAGCTTGACCCGACAGCCTGGGTGGCATGCAGAACTCAGGAGGTCCCAGTGCACCGCGGCGGCACACGGCGGTCGAGATCGTCGTACCCGTTCGCAATGAGGAGTACGATCTCGGCCCGAACATCCGCAGGCTGCGGGCGTTCCTGGACACCGCCTTCCCGTTCCCGGCCGAGGTCTGCATCGCCGACAACGGCAGTACCGACGCGACGTACGAGATCGGCGCGTTGCTGGCGACCGAGCTGCCCGGGGTCCGGATCGTCCGGATCGAGCAGCCGGGTCGTGGCCGGGCGCTGAAGCAGGTCTGGTCGGACAGCGACGCCGACGTCCTCGCCTACATGGACGTGGACCTGTCGACGAATCTGAACGCCCTGCTGCCGTTGGTCGCACCGCTCGTCGCCGGCCACAGTGACGTGGCGATCGGGACCCGGCTGGCCCGGGGCTCGCGGGTGGTCCGGCGGCCGAAGCGGGAGGTGATCTCGCGCGGCTACAACCTGTTGCTCAGGGCAACCTTGAGTGCCGGCTTCTCGGACGCGCAGTGCGGGTTCAAGGCGATCCGCGCCGACGTGGCCCACGAGCTGCTGCCGTTGGTCGAGGACACCGGCTGGTTCTTCGACACCGAGCTGCTCGTCCTCGCCGAACGGGCCGGGCTGCGGATCCACGAGGTCCCGGTGGACTGGATCGACGACCTGGACTCCCGGGTGAAGATCGCGCAGACCGTGATCGACGACCTCAAGGGCATCGCCCGGCTCAACCGGACCGTCGGCCGCCTGCCGCTGGAGCCGGTCCGGCAGACCTTCGGCCGCCCGGCGATCGCGGATCCACGCACCGCGCTCGCGGCCCGGATCGCGCGGTTCGCGTTCGTCGGCGTCCTCAGCACGATCGCGTACGCCCTGCTGTACCTCGCGCTCCGGCAGGCGATGCCGGCCCAGGTCGCCAACTTCGCCGCGCTGTTGATCACCGCGGTCGCCAACACCGCGCTGAACCGCCGCATCACCTTCGGCGTCCGCGGCGTGGAGAACCGCGGCCGGCACCAGCTCCGCGGACTCGTCACCTTCTTCATCGGCTGGAGCGTCACCGCGTCCTCGCTGTGGCTGCTGCACGCGGCGATCGCCGTCCCGGCGCAGGCCCTCGAGATCACCGTGCTGACGATCGCGAACCTGGCCGCCACGGTGGTCCGCTTCAGCCTCTACCAGAGCTGGGTCTTCGACGACGAGGCGCCCACACTGCCCGCCTTCGAACCCCCGGCGGTTCTCGACCAGACCCGGAGCAACTGATGAGCACCCTGACCGAACCGACCACCGTCTCCGGCGCACCCCGCACCGAAGGCCGCCGGGCCAGACCCCGCGCACTCGCCCGGACGCACTCGCTGAGCCGGGAGAAGGTCCTGCTCGGCGGGCTGTTGGTCCTGACGGCGATCGCGTACCTGTGGGGCCTGGCGAAGAACGGCTACGCCAACGAGTACTACGCGGCCGCGGTCCAGGCCGGCTCGACGAGCTGGAAGGCCTGGTTCTTCGGCTCGTTCGACGCAGCCGGTTTCATCACCGTGGACAAGACGCCCGCTTCTCTGTGGGTGATGGGATTGTCCGGCCGGATCTTCGGGTTCGGTGTCTGGAGCATGCTGATCCCGCAGGCCCTGATGGGGGTCGCGAGCGTCGGCTTCCTGTACGCGGCGGTGCGGCGCTGGTTCTCCGCGAACGCGGCGCTGCTCGCCGGGGCGGTGCTCGCGCTGACGCCGGTCGCGGTGCTGATGTTCCGGTTCAACAATCCGGACGCGCTGCTCGTCCTGCTGCTGGTGATGGGTGCCTGGGCGGTGACCCGGGCGATCGACTCCGAGAAGTACGCGTGGCGATGGATGGCGCTGGCCGGGGTGCTGGTCGGGTTCGGCTTCCTGACCAAGATGCTGCAGGCGTTCCTGGTGCTGCCGGCCTTCGGGCTCGCGTACCTGGTGGCCGGCCGGCCCGCGCTCGGGAAGCGGGTACTGCACAGCCTGGCCGCTCTCGGCGCGATGATCGTCGGAGCCGGCTGGTGGATCGCCATCGTGGAACTGATGCCCGCCTCGGCCCGGCCGTACATCGGCGGCTCACAGACGAACAGCATCCTCGAACTGACCCTCGGCTACAACGGACTCGGCCGGCTCACCGGCAACGAGGCGGGCTCGGTCGGCGGCGGCGTCGGCAACCCGGGCTGGGGTGGAGCGACCGGACTGCAGCGGCTGTTCGGCGGGGAGTTCGCGAGCCAGATCGCCTGGTTGTTGCCGGCGGCCCTGCTGGCCACGGTGGTCCTCGCGGCCGTCACCTGGCGGGCGCCGCGGACCGACAAGACCCGCGCGTTCGCGCTTCTCTGGGGCGGCTGGCTGGTCGTCACCGGGCTGGTGTTCAGCTACATGCAGGGCATCATCCACAGCTACTACATGATCGCGCTGGCGCCGGCCGTGGCCGCGTTGATCGGTGCGGCGGCCTCGGTCCTGTGGCGGCGCCGGTCAGGCTGGTTGCCCAGGGCAACTCTTGCCGGTGGCGCTTTGCTGACCGCCGGGTGGAGTTTCCGGCTGCTGTCGTCGACTCCCGACTGGCTGCCGTGGCTGCGCTGGACGGTCCTGGTGGCGGGGATCGTGGCCGCCGCGCTGGTGATCATCGTGCCGGAGCTGCCGGGCCGGCGGACCACGGTCCGCCGGGCGAGCGTCCTGGCCGGAGTACTGCTGGCGCTGAGCGCGTTGGCCGGGCCCGCGGCGTACTCGGTCGAGACCATCGGCACCGCGCACGCCGGCGCCCTTCCGTCGGCCGGACCGGCCGGGTCGGGCGGCCTCGGCGGCGGACCCGGCGGGCGGATGGGCGCCCCGCCGAGCCAGAACGGGACGACCGGTGGCCCGGGTGCGACCAACGGCGGGCCCGGCGGTACGACCAACGGGCCCGGAACGACCACCAACGGTGGACCTGGAACGACCACCGGGACGCCGGGCGGCGGGATGGGTGGCTTCCTCGGCGGCAACGGGACGAACGGGGTGTCGAGCGACCTGGTCGCGCTGCTGCAGCAGGGCGCGAGTGGGTACACCTGGGCCGCGGCGGCCGTCACCGCGAACGGCGCGGCGCCGTTGCAGATCGCCGCCGAGGTCCCGGTGATGGCGATCGGCGGCTTCAACGGGACGGATCCGGCGCCGACGCTGGCCGAGTTCCAGCAACTGGTGGCCCAGGGCAAGATCCACTACTTCGTCGGCAGCGGTGGTGGCATGGGCGGCATGGGCGGCGGCATGGGCCGGGTCGGGACCACCAGCGAGATCGCCACCTGGGTGCAGGAGAACTTCCAGTCCCGGACCGTCGGCAGCACCACCGTCTACGACCTCACCACGAACTCATGACCCGGAGCCACGAGATGAACCAGAAAATCACCCCGCAACAGATCCCGCACTGGGTCGCCGGCACCACCAACCCGCCGACCCCCGAGCAGCAGTTCCAGGCCGCCCACGACACGAAGCCACCGACCTCGGGGCCGCCGTCCGGACCGCCTGCTGGGCAGGCGTCTGGGCATGCGTCTGGGGAAGCGCCGAGCGGTGGTCCGGCGGAGGCCGGAGCCGAGCAGGCGCCGGCGACGGTGGATGCCGGCGGCAAGGGATCGCGGCCGAGCGGGCTGATCCTCGCCGGCGCCGGATCGCTGCTGGCCGTGCTCGCCTTCCTCGGCGGGACCGCGGTCGGACATGCCTGGGGGAGTTCCTCGGGCGGCACCGAGCAGACCCAGTTCAACGGACCCGGAGGCGGCCGGTTCCGCCAGTTCCCCGGCCAGGGCACCCAGCAGAACCCGGCCACTCAGCAGAATCCGGGCACTCAGCAGAATCCCGGCAGTCAGCAGGACCCCAATCAGCAACAGCTGCCAGGAAATCAGCAGGATCCGAATCTGCAGCAGAATCCCGGAACCCAGCAGAACCCGGGCGCTCAGCAACAAGACCCGAACGCGCAGGACTCGGGAAGCCTGCCCGGATCCGGGCAGGGGAGCGGGGCCGGCCAAGGTCAGACCACCTGACCCACCGGTATCATCCGGCGACGGAGCGTATCGGTCCAGTCCGAGCTGACTGGACCGACGCGTTCCGGCGTTCGGGCCGGGGACGAGCGGGGTATGGAACGGACGTGGAATGGTCGAACGTCACCTGGTTCCTGACCGCCCTCGGCGCTGTCGTCGTCCTGCTGACGCGCGTCCGCCTCGGTGCGGCGACCGCTGCCGCCGCCGGCGAGACCACCCGGACGAGCGGCGTCGCGGGGTACTCCGGCGCGCTGGTTCGCGTCCACACGACCGTCGGCGTGCTCACCCTGATCGTCTGGGTCGTCGCGCTCGTCACCACCCAGGAGCTGATCGCCTACGGCGCGCTGGCGGGCTGGTGGCTGCTGGCCGCCGTCGGGTTGTTACTGCTGGCCCGTTGGCTGCCGAGCGGCGGCCGGCACTCCGAGGGCAAGGTCGCCGACGCCTGGGGATCCGGCGCCGGCCTCTCCCTGCTCGGTCACCTCGGCATGGTCATCGGCGTCTGCTACTTCACCTTCGTCACCGTCACCGAGCGCCTCTGAATCGGCCGATCAGTCCGTCTTGATCAGTCCGTCGAGGACCGCCTTCACGGCGCGGCGGACGCCGGACTCGAAGGCCTCGGGCGACATCGTCCGGCCGGCGCCGGCGACGCGGTCCCACAGCAGCCCGTCGAGCATCGCCGCCAACGGCCAGGCGACCTCCTCGGGATCCGGAACGCCGAGAGTGCCGAGCATCTGCGCCAGCCCTTCCCGCAGGACCCGGCCGCCCTGGACGAGCGTGTCCAGGAGTTCCGGCTGCCGGCCGGCTTCCAACGACAACTCGTACCGCGCGACCTGGTCGTCCGGGCGATCGCGGACCAGGTGAATGACCATCGACGCGAGCAGTTCCTCGATCGCGGCCGCGGACGGAACCACGGTCGCCGTCGTCGCTGGCTGGGCGGCGAGATCGCGTTCGAGCATCCGGTTGACGCAGGCGGTGAGCAACGCGCTGCGGGTGCGCAGGTAGTACGAGGTCGAGCCCGGGGGCAGACCGGCTTCCGCGTCGACGGCCCGGTGGGTGAGTCCGCGCAGGCCGCGGGTGGCGACGAGGTGGATGGCGGCATCGGCGATCGCGGCCCGGCGGTCCGGTCCGAGCGGGACTTTCTTCGGCACGGGACCACTCTACCGATCGATCCTCTACAGATGTAGAGTCAGGATCATGAAGACTGCGATCGTGGTGGGGGCGGGGATCGGTGGGGTGACGGCGGCCGTCGCGCTGGAGCGGTGCGGGTGGCAGGTCACGGTGCTCGAGCGGGCCCCCGAGTTGGGCGAGGTCGGCGCGGGTCTCTCGGTCTGGCCGTCCGCGGTCGCCGTGCTCGAGGAGCTCGGGGTCACCGGCGTGGAGAAGTCGAGCGTCCCCGCTGGGATGGCCGGGATGCGCTGGCCCGGCGGCGGCTGGGTGGTGGAGGCGTCCGCGCTCGGCGTGGAGATCCCGGTGATGATCCACCGGGCCCAGTTGCACGACTTGATCACGGCTCGCTTCGGCGCGGGCGTGACGGTGCGGACCGGGACCACGATCACCGGGATCAGCCAGACCGCCGACGAGGTCACGGTGGTCGCCGGGGACGAGGAGTTCCGGGCGGACCTGGTCGTCGCGGCCGACGGGATCCGCAGCGTCGTCCGGAGCACGCTGCACCCGGCGTACGAGGGTCCGCGGTACGCGGGGTACACGGCGTACCGGGGCATCGCCGAGGTCGACGGGGACGATGGTGGTGGGGAGACGTGGGGACGTGGGCGGCGGTTCGGGTACGCGCGGCTGATCGACGGGCGGATCTACTGGTACGCCACGGCGAACCAGCCGGCCGGGACACCGCCAGGACCCGACGGGCGGAAGGCGGACGCGCTGAAGCTGTTCGGTGACTGGCACGAGCCGATCCCGTCACTGCTCGCCGCGACGCCCGAGGACCAGGTGCTGCAGAACGACCTGTACGACTTGGCGGCGCCGCTGGTCCCGTTCGTCACCGGCCGCATCGCCCTTCTCGGCGACGCGGCGCACGCGATGACCCCCAACCTCGGCCGCGGCGCCTGCTCCGCCATCGAAGACGCCGGCGCCCTGGCCCGCCACCTCACCCCGCTGCCGGCCGCTACCCCGTCGGCGGGTGAGTTGGCGGAGGCGCTGGCGCGGTACGACGCGGAGCGGCGCCCGGTGACGGCGAAGCTGGTCCAGCGCTCCCGCGCGATCGGCCGCGTCGGACAAATGCAGAACCCCCTCGCCGGCGCGATCCGCGACAGCCTCCTCGTCCTCGGCGGCAAAGTCGCAGCCCTCCGCAAACACTGACCCGGACCCCCACCACTCACCAAGCCGCCCCAACCCATCGAGTCGGTCTCGCCTGCCGACTCAGCCGCCGCTCACGCACCAGGGAGGTGGGAGCTTGGTGAGTGGTGCAGGTGCGCATGGAAGAATCGCGGCGTGACGACTTCTCCGCAGCCGGCCGAGATTCCTGGCGCCAAGCACCTGCACTCCGGCAAGGTCCGGGACCTGTACGAGCTGGAGTCCGGCGACCTGCTGATGGTGGCGAGCGACCGGATGAGCGCGTTCGACTGGATCCTGTCGACGCCGATCCCGGACAAGGGCAAGATCCTCACCGCGATGAGCCTGTGGTGGTTCGAGCAGCTGGACGTGCCGAACCACATCGTCTCCACCGACGTCCCGGCCGAGGTCGCCGGTCGCGCCGTGGTCTGCGAGAAGCTCGCGATGTACCCGGTCGAGTGCGTCGCCCGCGGGTACCTGAGCGGCTCCGGCCTGGTCGACTACAAGGCCACCGGCGAGGTCTGCGGGATCCCGCTGCGGGCCGGCCTGGTCGAGGGGTCCCGGCTGGACGAGCCGATCTTCACCCCGGCCACCAAGGCCGAGCTCGGCGAGCACGACGAGAACGTCTCCTACGACGCGGTGGCCGCCACGGTCGGCGCGGAGACGGCCGCGAAGCTGCGCGACCTCACCCTGGACATCTACGGCCGCGCGCACGCGATGGCCGAGCAGCGCGGCATCATCCTGGCCGACACGAAGTTCGAGTTCGGCGCCCGGGCCGACGGCACGATGGTGCTCGCGGACGAGGTGCTCACCCCGGACTCGAGCCGCTTCTGGCCCGCCGACCAGTGGAAGCCCGGCCGGCAGCAGCCGTCGTTCGACAAGCAGATCGTGCGCGACTGGCTGGAGTTCGAGTCCGGCTGGGACCGTTCCTCGGGCGAGGCCCCGCCGCCGCTGTCCGACACGGTGATCGAGCGCACCCGCTCGGCCTACATCGACGCGTACGAACGCCTCACCGGCCGCACCTTCACCGGCTGACCCAGGGCGCACCGGCTCAGAACAGGCCGATGCCCAAGGCAAGGAGTACGAAGCGCGCGAGCCGCCCGGCCAGGACGGACAGGGTGAACGTGACCACGCTCATCCGGCTCGCGCCGGCGATCAGCGCGACGCCGTACAACGGCGGGATGCCGACCGATGCGCTGAGCAACGTCACCGGGATCCCCCAGCGCCGGTCGCTCAGCGCGTCCAGCAGACGCTTGCTGAGATCGCGGTTCCACTGCACGAAACGGCCCCACCGGGTGTCCAGGTCGACCGGCTTCGGCTCCTTGGTGCGGCGCGCGGCGTACCCCGGCCGGTAGCGGACCGCGAGGAACATCGCGAGCTTGCCGATGGTCTGGCCGACCGACACCCCGATCGCGGCGGCCAGCGGGTCCAACCGGCCGGACACCCCGGCGCCGAGGATGTAGGCCTCCGCGTTCAGCACCGGAACGACGGCGGACCCGATCCCGAAGCCCACCGCCAGCACCAGTTGCCACACCCACATGACATCGAGGGTATGCGCGGGACCGATCACCGCACCGCCGGGACCGCGGGACGGCGGCCGGTGATGATCAGCAGCAGCCGGTACAGCGAGGCCGACTTGACCACCACGGCGGCCAGCGCCACGGCGTACGGCAGCTCCATGAAGCCGGTCAGCTGGCCGATCACCAGCGACACCACGACGGCGCCGGTGTTGAGGCCCTTGGCGATCCGGGACCAGTTCCAGATGTAGATCTTCTGGTCGACCTTGTAGAAGTAGTTCGGGCTGAGCGTGTCCGGCCAGAGCAGGAACGCCAGCGACAGCATCGTGTCCAGCACGCCGAACTGGAACAGGAAGATCGCCAGCGGACCAACCACCTCGGGATAGGTGGCCATGAACGCGGCCGCCAGCAACGAGCAGCAGGCCCGGTCGCAGACGATGTCGAACACGGCGCCGACCACGGTCTCCTGCTTCAGGTACCGGGCGACGCCACCGTCGAGCGAGTCACCCAGCCAGTACGTCAGGTAGCCGGCCACCAGCCAGACGAAGTCACCGGTGAGGAAGGCGGCCGTGGCGACCGCCATCGCGATGACCGTGCGGACCAGCGTGATCCGGTTCGGCCAGCCGAGCAGGAGCTCGACGGAGACCGGCCGGGGGAGGTGGGTCGTGCTCATCAAGCGGCCCTCAGATTCTCGGGATCGAGTGCGTCCCGGAGTTGGTTGCGCAGCAGGTGACCCGCGACGGCGGCCCCGAGGACGCCGAAGGCCAGGCCGAGGAACAGCAGCACGATCGCGGTGATGGTGACGATCGCGAAGTCGGGGCGGTCGGTGTGGAACCCGATCAGCGGGAACGTCCCGCTGAACGCTCCCACGAACAGGCCGATGCCGGTCGACGGCGCGGCGACCACGACGAGCTGGCGCCGGACGACCTGGCCGAGGAATCCGGTGCCGACGCCGAGCGCGGTGAGGCAGGCGAGTTGCCGACGCTGGTCGACCAGCTGGTCGGCGACCCCGACGGTCAGCGCGGCCAGCGCGATCACGCCGATCAACACCAGCCCGAACGCGGCGAGCCCGAAGCCGGTGAGGTAGAACTCGGTCCCACCGCCGCGCTGGATGCCGCGGTCGTCGACGATGAACACGGCCGTGATCGTGATGCTCCCGACCAGGAAGCCGCAGCAGAACAACAGGATGCCCAGCCGTGAGGCGGGCCGCAGGTCGGCCACCAGCCGGCTCGCCGTCAGCAGGTCGACCGGATCGGGCGACCGGCGCATCCACCGGGCCACGAGAACCAGGATCCGGCGTACGATCGCCGCGCCGAAGAAGGCCACGCCGAGCGCCGTGAAGCTCAGCGCGGACAACCCGATCCGAGTGGTCGCCACGGTGCCGATCAGGACCAGCACCGCGCCGACCGCCGCGGCACCCCAATTCGTCATCCGTTGCGCGGGGACCGGCTGGACCTCAGGTGTACCGCGGTGCAGGAAGTGGCCGAGTCCGGCCGCGCCGAGGGTGAGGACCGCGATCACGCCGACCCAGGCGAGGACGTCCCGAACTGTTGCTCCGGGCAACAGACGCATCATCCGTGGGAGCCCGCTCATCGCGAACGTCAGCACGAGGTACACCGGTCCGGCCCAGAGCGCCCCGGCGAGCCCGGCCAGCGCCGCGTCGATCGTCGCGAGCCGGCGGACCTGACCCTCCGATGCCCCGGCCAGCCGGAGAGCGACGAGCCGGCGTTCCCGCGCGGCCGTCCCGATCCGCAGAGCCTGCACGGCCAGGCTGCCGGACAGCACGGCGAGCAGCACCAGGATGGTGACCAGGCCCGGACGCAGACCGCTCTCGGCGAGGTAATTGCTGTACTTGCTGTAGTCCAGCTCGCCGGAGAACTGCAGGACCCGGCCCGCACCGATCAGCAGGGCGCCGCTGAACGCGAAGGCGGCCACGGTGAGGCGGATCCGGCTGCGGTCGGCCGGGGTCCGCGAGCGGGCCAGGTGGACCGCCGTACCGAGGGGGAGGCTCATCGCAGCTCCACCTCGTGCTGGATCACGCCGTCCCGCAAACGGATCTCCCGGTCGGCCGAGGCGGCCAGCACGTTGTCGTGGGTGACCATGACGAGGGCGGCGCCCCGATCGCGGGTCGCGCCGAGCAGTACCCGCAGCAGGTCGTGTCCGGCCTGGCTGTCCACGCTGCCGGTCGGCTCGTCGGCCAGGACCAGCGCGGGATCGGTGATCAGGGCCCGCGCGATCGCGGCCCGCTGGTTCTGGCCGCCGGACAGCTCGGCCGGTACGGCGTCCGCCTCGTCCGCGATCCCGACCCGGTCGAGCCAGTCCAGCGCGGCCTTGTTCGCCGTCAGCCGGTCCGCACCGTCCAGGAGGAGTGGGAGCGCCACGTTGTCGGCGAGGGGCAGGTCCGGGACGAGCTGCCCGAACTGCAGGACGACGCCGATCCGGGTCCGCCGCAACCGGCTGCGCTGCTCGTCGGTGAGGGCGGCGAGGTCCTGCCCCTCCAGGGCCACGGTGCCGGTGTGCGGAGTGAGGATCCCGGCCGCGCAGTGCAGCAGGGTCGACTTCCCGCAGCCGCTGGCCCCGGTCACCGCGACCACCTCGCCGGGAGCGACCTTCAGCGAGACCCCGCGCAGGGCGACGTCGCGCCGGTAGGAGTACTCCACCGCGGTGAGCTCGAGCGTGGACGTCATCGGCGGGTCTCCTTGTCGTCGGTGAGTCGCTCGAGGGCAGTGTCGAGCCAGCGCAGATCGGCGTCGAGGTGGGCGACGATGTACGACCGGACCAGCCCGGCGGTGGGGTCCTCGCCGGGCGGGCTCTCCTGCAGCTCGCGGATCCGGCGCAGGTGGCCGGCGCGTTGGCGGGCCAGGAAGCCGGCCGCATCACCCCCGGTCCGGACCGCGGTGACCAGCTTGCGCAGCATCTCGTCCGCACTGCCCCAGGCCGGTGGGACCGCGTCGTGGAGCCAGTCGCGCAGGTGCTGACGGCCCTTCGTGGTGATCGCGTACACGGTCCGGTCCGGGCCGCCGGCGGAGGTCTTCTCGACCACCTCGACGAGTCCGTCCCGCTCCAGTCGCCCCAGCGTCGTGTAGACCTGCCCGAAGGCGAGCGGCCGGCTGTCCGGGAACCAGGCGTCGTGGCCGCGCTTGACGTCGTACCCGTGCGCGGGGCCACCGGACAACAGTCCCAGGATCAGCTCCGCGGTGGCCATGCGGCGACTATACACAGTGTGTATATACTCAGTGAATAGTCCGGCGGATGAGGGGTTTCACCGGACGCTCGGTAGGATCTAGGCGTCATCCCGGACCGGAACCAGGAGTAGTCAGTGGCTCGCGTTGTCGTCGACGTCATGCTCAAGCCCGAGATCCTCGACCCGCAGGGCAAGGCGGTGCACGGCGCGTTCGGCCGGCTCGGCTTCGACGGCGTGGCCGACGTCCGCCAGGGCAAGCGCTTCGAGATCACCCTCGACGGGGAGGCGACCGAGGAGCGGGTCGCCGAGATCCGGAAGGCGGCCGACACGCTGCTCGCCAATCCGGTGATCGAGGACTACACGCTGCACGTCGAGGCGGACCGATGAAGATCGGCGTCGTCACCTTTCCCGGCTCGCTGGACGACGTGGACGCCCGCCGGGCGGCTTCGGTCGCCGGTGCCGAGACGGTCGCGCTCTGGCACGGTGACGCCGACCTGCACGGCGTCGACGCGGTGGTGCTGCCGGGCGGCTTCTCGTACGGCGACTACCTGCGGGCCGGGGCGATCTCCCGGTTCGCGCCGGTGATGGAGACCGTGATCAAGAAGGCCGGTGAGGGTCTGCCGGTGCTGGGGATCTGCAACGGCTTCCAGGTGCTCTGCGAGTCGCACCTGCTGCCGGGCGCCCTGATCAAGAACCACCACCGCAAGTTCATCTGCAAGGCCCAGCCGCTGCGGATCGAGAACAACCGCACCGCCTGGACCAGCGACTACGACGCGAACCACGAGATCAGCATCGTGCTGAAGAACCAGGACGGTTCCTTCGTCGCCGACGAGGCCACCCTGGACCGGCTCGAGGGAGAGGGTCGCGTCGTCGCCCGGTACCTCGGCGACAACCCGAACGGCTCCTACCGGGACATCGCCGGGATCACCAACGAGCGGGGCAACGTGGTCGGCCTGATGCCGCACCCGGAGCACTGCGTCGAGACCCTGACGGGTCCGAGCACGGACGGACTGGGCTTCTTCACCTCGGTGCTGAAGGCCGTCGTCGCCTCCTGATGAAGCTGCCGGCGGTGCGGAGGACCCTGATCCGCACCCTGTTCGCACTCCTCGCCGCGGTGACGGCCGTCCTGGCCGGGACCGTTCCGGCGAACGCCCAGCCCGGCGACGCCAAGGTCATCGTGATCGGCGTCCCCGGCCTGCGCTGGTACGACGTCGAGGCGTCGCCCGAGCTCACCGCGCTGGTGAACCAGGCCAACGTGGGCTCGATGTCCGTGAAGACGGCCGGCCCGCACACCTGCCCGATCGACGGCTGGCTGACGATCAACGCCGGAGCCCGGGCCTGGGGCAGCGTGCCCGGCAAACCCTGCGGCGAGCTGCCGCCCGTGGTCGACGGCAAGGTCCAGAACTGGTCCGAGTACGTCGACCGCCAGGCCGAGCACCACACCGGCGCCCCGCTCGGGCGGCTCGCGGAGAGCCGGCCCCGGATCTGCGGGTTCGGCCCCGGCGCCGGGGTCGCGCTGGCCCGGACCGACGGCACCGTGACCGGCTGGCAGTCCGAGTTCGACCTCGGCAAGCTGGCGAGCCCGAACTGCGGCGACGCGATCGTCGACGCCGGACCGATGCCGCTGCGCGGTCGCGACGAAGCCCGGCGCCAGGTCGCCGAGCTGGTCACCCAGGCCCGGAACAGCTCGCCCGGCGCGTGGGTCCTGCTGGTCGGGGTGAGCGAGGAGCTCGAGAACGCTCACCAGGAGCCGCTGGTCGCGATGCAGCTCCCGCCCGAGGACGGCGCCCGCTGGCTCACCAGCGACTCCACCCGGCGTCCCGGCCTGATCCAGCTGTCCGACGTCACCGCGACCGTGCTCCGCGGCGAGGCCAAGCCGATCGACCCGGCCGGTCCCGCGCAACCAGGCCCGCTCGACGGCTCCGAGATCCACGCCACCGGTGACGTCCACACCGACGCGGCCGCGGTGATCGAGGACCGGCTGGACGCGAACGAACGGTTCGAACATCCCCGGCCCGTCCTGGTCGCGGTCGGGATCACCCTGCTCGTCGTCCAGTTGGGTGCGCTGGCCTGGTTCGTGATCCGGCGCAGCCCGCGGTCCCGCAGTACGTTCGTCTTCACCTTGCTGTGCCAGGCCGGGTTCTTCAGCGCCGTCTTCCTGTCCACGGTGACCAGTTGGTGGCGGTGGCCGGAGCCCGCGTTCTCCTTGTACTGCGTGGTTCTGGGCCTCAGCGCGTTGGTCGCGGTGCTGGCGAAGCTGGTCGCGAAGAACTACGCGTTCCTGCCGATCGCGCTCGGGACGTACCTGCTGCTGCTCGTCGACGGGGTGCTCGGGACACCGTTGCAGGTGGGCAGCATGTTCGCCGACGGGCCGGTGATCGGCGGCCGGTTCTACGGGTTCGGCAACTCCACCTTCGCGGCCCTCGCGGTCGGGGCACTCGTGACCGCCGGATGGGCCGCGCACAAGCTGATCGACCGGAGCCGGACGCAGGCCGCGCTCGCCGTGCTCGCGATCGGCGGGGCCGCGATCGTGGTCGACGGCAAGCCGGGCTGGGGGACCGACTTCGGCGGCATCATCGCGCTCACCCCGGCCGTCCTGCTGATGGCCTGGCTGGTCTGGCGGGACCGGGTCTCCTGGCGGGCGTTGGTCGGGATCGGCCTGACCGGTCTGGTCGCCGTGTCGGCCGTGGCCTGGCTCGACTACCAGCGGCCGCCGGCCGAGCGCAGCCACTTCGGCGCCTTCGTGGCCCGGCTGCTGGACGGTGACGTGTCCGACGTGCTGATCCGCAAGCTGGACATGGCGCTGGCGATGTTCCAGAACCCGGGCGGCTGGGGCATGCTGCTCGGCGTCCTGCTGTGCATGGCGGCCACCGTGCTGCCCGACCGGGTGCCGTCCGCGGCGTACCGGGCCTTCTACCACGAGCAGCCGCTGGCCCGGCCGACGCTGCTCGCCCTGTCGACGTGCGGTCTGGTCGGCATGGTGCTGAACGACGCGGGTGTCGCCCTGCCCGCGATCATGACCGGTTTCGCGCTGCCCCTGCTGGTGGCGCATCTGGTGGCCTCCGAGCGGACGGCTACCGTTTCACCTGAGTCCCACCTAGTCCAGGAGCAGTGAATCGTGTCGACGGACACCGTGACCAATGCGAGCAGTACCCCGGAGGTCGAGCAGCCGTGGGCCGAGCTCGGGCTGAAGCCGGACGAGTACCAGCGGATCCGCGACATCCTGGACCGGCGGCCGACCAGCTGCGAGCTGGCGATGTACTCGGTGATGTGGAGCGAGCACTGCTCGTACAAGTCGTCCAAGGTGCACCTGAAGCGCTTCGGCGAGATTCCGCAGGAGACGCCGGCCGGCAAGATGCTGGCCGGGATCGGCGAGAACGCCGGCGTGATCGACATCGGTGAGGGCTACGCCGTCACGTTCAAGGTCGAGTCGCACAACCACCCGTCGTACGTCGAGCCGTACCAGGGCGCCGCGACCGGGGTCGGCGGCATCGTCCGCGACATCCTGGCGATGGGCGCCCGGCCGGTCGCGGTGATGGACCCGCTGCGGTTCGGCCCGCTGGACGCCCCCGACACCAAGCGGGTGCTGCCCGGGATCGTGTCCGGCGTCGGCGGGTACGGCAACAGCCTCGGCCTGCCCAACGTCGGCGGCGAGGTCGTCTTCGACCCGACGTACCTGGGCAACCCGCTGGTCAACGCGCTCTGTGTCGGGGTGATGCGGCACGAGGACCTGCACCTGGCGAACGCGACCGGCGTCGGCAACCAGATCATCCTGTACGGCGCGAAGACCGGCGGCGACGGCATCGGCGGCGTCTCGGTGCTGGCCAGCGAGACCTTCGCCGAGGGCGGCCCGACCAAGCGGCCCGCGGTCCAGGTCGGCGACCCGTTCATGGAGAAGCTGCTGATCGAGTGCACGCTGGAGCTGTTCCAGGCGCGGCTGGTCGAGGGCATCCAGGACCTCGGTGGCGCGGGCCTGTCCTGCGCGACCTCCGAGCTGGCCAGCGCCGGCGACGGCGGGATGTACGTCGAGCTCGACAAGGTGCCGCTCCGGGACGCCTCGCTGGCGCCGGAGGAGATCCTGATGAGCGAGTCGCAGGAGCGGATGATGGCGGTGGTCACGCCGGCCAACGTCGAGGCGTTCCTGAAGATCTGCGCCAAGTGGGACGTGCAGGCCGACGTGATCGGCGAGGTCACCGACACCGGCCGGCTGGAGATCGACTGGCACGGCGAGCGGGTGGTCGACGTCCCGCCGCGCACGGTCGCGCACGAGGGCCCGGTGTACGAGCGGCCGTACGAGCGCCCGTCCTGGCAGGACGACCTGCAGGCCGACGGCGCCGAGAAGTTGCCCCGGGCAAGCACCGGTGCGGAGCTGCGGGACACCCTGCTGCGGCTGGTCGCCTCGCCGAACCTGTGCGACAAGTCCTGGGTCACCGACCAGTACGACCGGTACGTGCTCGGCAACTCGGTGCTCGCGCAGCCCGAGGACAGCGGGATGATCCGGGTCGACGAGACCAGCGGCCTCGGCGTCGCGGTGTCCACCGACTGCAACGGCCGGTTCGCCAAGCTGGACCCGTACACCGGGGCCAAGCTGGCGCTGGCCGAGTCGTACCGCAACGTCGCGACCACCGGCGCCCGCCCGGCCGCGGTGACCGACTGCCTGAACTTCGGCTCGCCCGAGGACCCGGCCGTGATGTGGCAGTTCGCGGAGGCGATCCGCGGCCTGGTCGACGGCTGCAAGGAGCTCGGGATCCCGGTCACCGGCGGCAACGTGTCGTTCTACAACCAGACCGGCGAGACCCCGATCCTGCCGACCCCGGTGGTCGGTGTGCTCGGCGTGATCGACGACGTGACCCGGCGGACCCCGATCGGGTTCACGGCCGAGATGGAGGGTCACCAGCTGTACCTGCTCGGCGACACCGACGAGGAGCTGTCCGGCTCCGAGTGGGCGCACGTCGTGCACGGTCACCTCGGCGGCCGGCCGCCCGCGGTCGACCTGGCCAAGGAGGCCCAGCTGGCCGACATCCTGATCAACGCCAGCCGGGACGGCCTGATCGACGCGGCGCACGACGTCAGCGACGGCGGCGTGGCCCAGGTGCTGGTGGAGTCGGCGCTGAGGGGCGGGGTCGGGGCCCGGGTCTGGGCGCCGGACGGGCTCGACACGTTCCTCTTCCTGTTCGCGGAGTCGGCCGGTCGTGCGGTCGTCGCGGTGCCGCGGACCGAGGAGGTCCGGTTCACCGACATGTGCACGGCGCGCCGCTTCCCGCACACCAAGATCGGCGTTGTCACCGGCGAGTCCCTCGACGTCCAGGACCAGTTCGAGATCCCGCTGACGGAGCTGCGCGAGGCCTGGACGGCCACGCTGCCGGCCGTCCTGGGCTGAGTCGTCACCGGATGACCCGCGAGCAGGAGTGGGAGGGCGCGATCAACGCGCGCGACCTCGGCGGCCTGCCCGCGGGCTCCGGGCGGATCCAGCCGGGCCGGCTGTTCCGGTCGGCCCGGCCGGACGGACTCACCGACGTCGGCGCGCAGCAGCTCGCGGCCGCCGGCGTCAGCACGATCGTCGACCTCCGCAACGACGACGAACGCCTGGAGGTGCGCGTCTTCGACACGCTCGACGTGCACCATCACCCGATCGAGGACCAGGGCGACCAGGTCTTCATGGCCGCCTGGGGCGACCGGCTCGACAGCCCGGCGTACTACAGCGAGGCACTCCGTCGCTGGCCGGCCCAGATCACCGGCGTCTTCGCCCGCCTCGCCGACGCTCCCGACGGCGGCATCCTGGTCCACTGCAAGGCGGGCCGCGATCGCACCGGCCTGATCGTCGCCATGCTGCTGGCCCTGGTCGAGACCCCGGTCGCCGACATCCTCGACGACTACGAACTCGCCGCCCGCACGATCAACGCGTACTACGCCGAGAACCCCGAGGCCGGCGCGAGCCCGCTCTCCGAGGCGGCCCTCGAATCCCAGTGCGCGAACGCCTGCCTGGAGCTCCTGGCCTTCCTCAACTCGACCGACATCGCCGGCTACCTGACCGCCACCGGTCTCACCTTCGAGCAGTTGGACCGGCTCCGGAGCAGGCTGCTGTCAGCTCGGCCGTTGTGACGCCGCGACCCAGGACTCGATGCCGTCCAGGAACCGGTCGACGCCGAAGCTGAGCTCGAACGGCAGGGCGTCCTGGTCGGGCCGCTCGCGGTCGGGATGCGGATCTTCGGCGGCGTACACCGCGGTCACCGCCGGGTAGTCCTCGGGATCGATGAACTCGGCAACGGTCTGTGCCGCGTCCGCGGCGTTGCGAGGGATCCCGTCGGCCGTGTCCTCGGCGCCGGTCATGTTCAGGCTGATCTGCGCCGTCCCGCGCACCACCGCGGTCAGGTGCAGCGCCGCCACTCGCGCCTCGCCGCCGGGCAGACCGGCGGCGAGCAGCGGGCGGAGCAGGCGCTCGAGCCAGGCGAGCTGGTGCGGTCCCATCGAAGCGTTGTCGAGCGGGACCCGCAGCATCCACGGCCGCTGCCGAAGCCCGTTCCACAGTGCGGCGACCCAGGCCCGGACCGCCGGCCGGAGCTCCTCGGTGCCGTCGAGGTCGGGCGGCACTCCCGCCCCGATGTCCGCGGCCACCTCCAGTAACAGTTCCTTGCTCGGAATGTGGTTGTAGAGCGACATCGTCGAGTAGCCGAGGTCGGCCGCGATCCGTTGCATCGACAGCGCTTCGAGCCCGTCGGTGTCCGCGATCCGGATCGCCGCCTGGGCGATCCGCTCCACGCTGAGCTGAGCCCGGGGGCCGCGCTGTCCCTGCCGCTGCCCCGACCACAGCAGCTTCAGGCTGCGCTGGGGGTCCCGGGTCTTCCCGTCTTTGCTCGTCATCCGCCATCCCGCAGAGGTTCTCGGTCCGTGGCCATCCTAAATCTATGTACGCCATACACCAAACGTATGTTATACATAGTTTCTGTTGGCAGCCCATCACGGACGAATGGACCGTTATGACCTCGACTCTCGACGCACCGCCCCCGCCGACCAGGTCCCGCCCACAGCGGGTCTGGTGGCGCCGCCCCTGGATCGCCCCGCTGATGCTGGCGGCCGCGGCGTTCCTGGCGTTCTCGGTGCCGCCGTACCTGACCTTCGACCCGGCGAACTCGCGGCTGGAGCCGCCGCCGGGCAACGACCTGTACTACCCGCTGCTGGTCGCGCACGTCCTGTTCGGCACCGTCGCGATGACGACGGCCTGCTTCCAGGTCTGGCCCGCGTTCCGCGCGAAGTACCGGCGCGGGCATCGGATCACCGGCCGGATCTACGTCTTCGCCGGCGTCCTCCCGGCCGGCGTGCTCGGGCTCTACATCGGCTGGTACACCGCGGCCGGCCCGTCCGTCCGGGTGGCGAACCTGGCCGGCTCGGCGCTGTGGCTGATCGTCACGGTCGCCGGCCTGCGGATGGCCCGCCAACGCCGGTACGACGAGCACCGCCGGTGGATGTCGCGCAGCTTCGCGCTGGCGATGTCGATCGCGTTCAGCCGGGTCATCAACATCGCCAGCATGATCGCGCTCACCCCGAGGGTGGACAGCACCTTCGGCGGCAACGAGGAACTGATGCGGCAGACCGCGACGAGTATCGGCGTCTGGCTCAGTCCACTGCTCCTGCTGATGTTCGCGGACTACCTGCTGGACCGCCGCAAGTACGGCGCCCGCCGTCCCGCGGGTCGTCAGGCGCCCGCGGCCGCCCGGTGATCACCACCCACGACGATCGAGGAGACGACTGATGAAGGTATTCGTGGACCAGGACCGCTGTGTCGCCTCCGGGCAGTGTGTGTTCGCCGCGGAGGGCGTGTTCGACCAGCGCGACGACGACGGCATCGCTGTCGTGCTCGACGGCAACCCGCCCGACGACCGGCTGGACGACGTACGAGAAGCCGAAGCGGGTTGCCCGGCGTCGGCGATCCTGGTCGAGGGCTGACGATCGTGCTGCGCAACGTTGTCGTCGTGGGTGCCTCGGCCGCGGGACTGTCGACCGCGGAAGCCCTGCGCGCCAAGGGGTACGACGGGAAGCTGACCCTGGTCGGGGAAGAGCGGCGGCTGCCGTACGACCGGCCGCCCCTGTCGAAGCAGGTCCTCGCCGGGGTGTGGGAACCGGAGAAGGTGGCGCTGCGCGACGAGCCGGCGATCGGCAAGCTGGACGCCGACCTCCGCCTCGGCCGGCGCGCTCTCGGGCTGGACGTATCCCGGCGCGAACTCCGGCTCGACGGCGACCGCCTCGCGTACGACGGCCTGGTGATCGCCACCGGGGTCAGTCCGCGTCGTCTGCCGGGCGACGAGCTGGCCGGCGTGTACACGGTGCGGACCCTGGACGATGCCCTTGCCCTGCGTACGGCGCTGCTTGGCGGTACGAGGGTGGTCGTCATCGGAGCCGGATTCCTCGGGTCCGAGGTCGCGGCGACCGCTCGTGGTCTCAACCTCGACGTCACCCTGGTCGGCCCGCAGCCGGCGCCGCTGTACCGGCAGTTCGGGGCGGGCATCGCGGCCCTGGTCGGCGAGCTCCATCGGGATCACGGTGTCCGGCTGCGGATGACCACGGGAGTGACGCGGTTCGTGGCCGACGAAAGCAGGGTGGTCGGCGTCGAGCTGACCGACGGCACGGTGCTCGATGCGGACGTGGTCGTGGTGGCTATCGGTGCGAGCCCGGCCACTGGATGGCTCGCGGATTCGGGTCTCACGGTTCGTGATGGCGTGGAGTGCGATGCGCAGTGCCGTGCGGCTCCCGGGATCTATGCGGCGGGTGACGTGGCGTCCTGGTACCACCCGTTGTTCGACCAGCGGATGCGCGTGGAACACCGGCTCAACGCGACCGAGCAGGGGATGGCGGTCGCCGCGAACCTGCTCGGTGCGGACCGGCCGTTCGCGCCGATCCCGTACTTCTGGAGTGACCAGTACGACGTGCGTCTGCAGGCGTACGGGATCTTCCCGCAGGGGGCGCCGATGACCTTGGTGCACGGGGAGATCGCGGCCGGCCGGTTCGTGGTCGCCGCGGTCGAGGACGGCGTCGTGGTCGGCGTCCTCGGCTGGAACTGCCCACCGCGCGATCTCCGCGAACTCCGCCGACTGGTCGCCGATCGCCGAGCCCTCCCCGAAGGAGCCAGATCATGAGGACGAGCACGCTCCTGTGGTTCGATAACCAGGCGGAGCAGGCGGCCGAGTACTACACGAAGCTGTTCCCGGCTTCGCGGATCCTGCACCGGCAACGTGCGGCGAACGGCCAGGTCAGCACGGTCACGTTCGAGGTCGCCGGGCAACGCCTGGTCGCCTACAACGGGAGTGTCCCGCTGACCTTCACCCCGGCGATCGCGCTGTACGTCGAGTGCGACAGCCAGCACGACATCGACACCGCCTGGTCCGGGCTGACCGACGGTGGGACGGAAGGCCCGGGCGGTTCGTTGACCGATCGCTTCGGCGTGACGTGGCATGTCGTCCCGAGAACGCTGGGCGAACTCCTGGCCGACGCCGCACCGGACTGCGCCGAACAGATCCTGACCGACCTGCACGCGATGACGAAGATCAGCGTCCAAGGGCTGATCGACGCCGGCGCCCGGGCCGCGGTCCACCGCGCGCTGAGCTAGTCTGCCAGGGCAAACGCGACGTCACAGCCAACTCACCAACCGTGACGTCGGTCGGCTCCGTGACCTGGGGAGGCGGGTTGGCCGCTCGACGTCGAGTCTGGCGCTGGCTGCTGCGCGGTCTCGCGGTCCTCGTGCTCGCTGCCCTGGGCACCTATCTGTACGTGGTCGGGCTCGATCAGGCCGACAAGCTGGCGAGCGCGCTGGGCCTGTTGGTCGCGGTGGCCGGACTGTTCCTCTCCCTGCGGGCAAGCCAGTCGCCGCGGGCCGAGGTGGAAGACGCGCAGAAGCCCGAACCGCTGAGCGAGCCGCCCAGGACGGCGTACCTCGAAGACGTTCGGATGCTGGCGCCGCCACAACTTCTCGGCCGGGAAGCCGAGCTCGCCCAGCTGGCCACGTTCTGCACCGCCGACGGCCCGAGCCACTGGCGATGGGTCGCCGAGGCGTGGTCGGGCAAGTCGGCTCTGCTGGCATGGTTCGTCCTCCATCCGCCCGAGCGCGTGGACGTGGTGTCGTTCTTCATCAGCACCCGCTTCGACCAGCACGACAACCGGGACGCGTTCATCGACGCGGTGACCGAGCAACTCGACGCGCTGGCCGGTGTCGAATCGGCGCCGCTTCCGGTGTCGGCCCGCGCCAGGCATCTCCGGCACCAGCTGAGAAACGTCGCGGCGACCCGCCGGCGCGACGGTCGGCGGTTGGTCCTGGTGGTCGACGGACTGGACGAAGACAGCGCCGCTGCCGTCGGTCAGTCGATCGCCGGGTTGCTGCCGCAGGAGGCGGTACCCGGTCTGAAGGTGATCGTCGCCGGCCGGCCGAATCCACCGCTGCCGCCGGAGCTCGCGGCGGATCATCCGCTGCGGTCGGCCACCAACATCCACGTACTGACACCCTCGGGCCGGGCCAAGGATCTCCGGCTGGCCGCGGAACTCGAGCTGCGAAGGTTGCTCGGTGACCCGTTGGGTCGCTCGATGCTGGGCCTGCTGACGGTCGCCGCCGGGCACCTGACCGCGGCCGACCTGGCCCAGCTGTCCGGGGCGGAGAAGTACGAGGCGCGGCAGCTCCTCCGGTCGTCGACGGGCCGGACGTTCGTCAGCCGGCCAGGTCGCTGGCGGACCGGTCCGGAGTACGAGACGTTCGGTCTGGCCCATGAGGAGCTTCGGCTGGAGACCCTGTGGTCCCTCGACGATTCGGAACTGGAGAGGTACCGCCAAGCGCTGCTGTCGTGGGCCGCGCGCTTCGAGGCCGACGGTTGGCCGGCGGACACCCCGGAGTACCTGCTTCGCGGCTACCCGGGCTTCCTGCGTGATGCGGAGCGTTTCGAGCTCGCGGTGGCGCTGGCGTCCGACCAGAAGCGGCAGTCCAGAATGCTCGAAGTCACCGGTGGCGACCAGTACGCCTTGAGCGAGATCAGCAGCCTCGTCACTGAACTCGTGTTCCAGGATCGGCCCGATCTGCCGGCGCTGGCCCGGCTCGGATTCCATCGCCGGCACCTCGAAGTCCGGAACAGCCTGCTGCCGATGAATCTGCCGTCCCTGTGGGCGAAGCTCGGCCAGTACGACCGAGCCGAGGCGATGGCCCACGCGTTCGCCACCGAGTTCGGGCGCGAAGGGGCCGTCGGAGGTGTGGTCTGGGAGATCGCCGAGCAGCGCGATGTGCCGAGGCTCGAGCGCCTGCTCAGCTCGTCCGAGGACCCGGATCACCGGCTGTGCGCTCTCGCGGCTCTCATCGAAGCAGCCACCGCGGACGCTGACTGGCTCCGCGTGGACCAGTTGACCGATCGGGTTCTCGAGGAGGCGTCCTCGGCCAGTGACCTGCCGGCGTTGATGCTCGTGGTCACCGCTCTGGCGGAAAGCGACGATCAGCGGGCCGAACGCCTGCAAGCGCGGTTGGAGGGCAAGGGGTACTTCGCTGCCCTGGTCCTGGTGACGCGGGCGAAGGCGGCGGGGGAGCGCGGTGATCACGCGCTGGCTGCTCGGCTGTCCAGGCGCGCCGAGGCGCTGTCCGACGACTTGCCCGACGCACGCCGCTTCATCGTCCTGTCCGAGCTCGCTGCCGCACCCTCGGTGGTGGCCGACGAGCCGTCCCGTGAGGCCCTTCGGCGCAAGACCGTCCCGGAGCCCGACCAGGATCTCGCACCGGCCGCGAAGGTCGCCGTCCTGACAGAGGCGGCCGCCCGGTACTGGCGTGCGGGATGGTCCTCGATCGCCGGCGAGCTGACGGACGAGGTCCTGTCGGCGTACCGAGCGCTGCCCACCGGTGCGGAAGCCCGCACCGCACTCGACGGCCTGTGCCGGCTGCTGGGCCTGGCCGGGGACAGCGCGCAGGCTCATGTCCTGATCGGCGCGGCCCGAGAGCGCTACCGGACCGATGGGCGCGGTCAGCAGGCGCTGCTCACCGAGTTGGCTCTGGGTCTGACGGAGGCCGGTCACCATTCGGCGGCTGATCAGGTGCTCGAGGGGTGGCCGGGGGATGCTCGCGAGGTTTCCTGGGGGCGGCTGGCGCAGGCTGAGGCGGGCCGTGGCTCGACCGACCGCGCCCGGTCGATGATCGCCCGGATGGCGCCAGGGCCCGATCGGCTGCAGCCGCTGGCGGAGCTCGCGCAGGCGCTGGCCAAGGCCGGGGACGGTTCGGCGGTGGCTGCGGTCGCGGACGAAGCGATAGGGCTCGCCGACGCCGTCCCGGACGTCGACATGGACAACTACCTCACGCCGGAGATGACCGTCTACGGTGCGATGGTCGATCTCGCGCACGCGCTGGCGGACACCGGGCTCCCGGACCGCGCCGCCGAGCTGGCCGACTGGGTGGAGACCCGACGCGCGGGCCGGGTCGACCATCCGGCGACTGCCGAGCTGGTGGGGCTCGCCGACGCGCTGATCGGTATCGACGACGCGGTCCGGGCGGAGCGGGTGATCGCGGTGATCGATCCGATGGCGCAGCGCCGCCTCCAGGCCGATCTGGTGGATCGCCTGCTGAGCCGCGGTGACGATGTTCAGGCCGAGGCTGTCGCCGATCGCATGCTGTCGGAGGAGGGTCGGCTCAAGAGTTTGGCGGCTGTCGTCCGTCGTCGCGGTTGCGATGGGTCGGAGTTGGCGAGCAAGGTTTGCGAGCCTCTCGGTACGGGTGGTGCTGCGCCCTACTACGAGGCCCAGGCCCGGGTATCGGCGGTTGTGGAACTGGGTGCCGGCTGCGGCTACGACGCCGCGGCCAGGCTCGCGGAGACGATTGCGGTTGACGATGACGTCGATTGGCGCGAGTGGGCCTTCGTGCTGCTCGCGGTCACGGCGGCCGAGGCCGGCGACGACCAAGCAGCTGAGCGACTGGCTGATCAGGTTCACCGGCCGTTCCGCCGGATTCAGGTCCTGACGGCGCGAGCGGAGTCGGGCAGCGGTGCGGATCGCGTGGATCTGGTAGCGCGAGCAGTCGCGACGCTGCCGGAACTGGAGGATCCGGAGCAGCGGCGACAAGCGCACTTGTCGATCGCGTCCGCCTTCGAGGCTTCGGAACTGCGGGACCCGGCGATGGAACAAGCAACCGCGGCTCGGTCACTCGCCGCGGCGATCGCGGATCCCGAGGACCGGGATCGTGCGCTCCTCGACGTCGTCAAGTGGTTCGTCGGCGTCGCCGAGTTCGACACAGCGGCAGCGACGGCGGACCTGGTCGGCGACGAGTACGAACGTCGTGAAGCGTTCGTCCCGATCGCCAAGGCCGCGGCGATCGCGAACGACCTGGTCCGTGCCGAGGCGGCGGTCAACAGCCTCCCGACGGAAGAGTGGCGGCAGGACGCGTGGGCTGATGTCGGCACAGCGGTCGCGGACAGCGGCGACCATCGGCGAGCTGAAGAGCTCAGCCGTTGCATCATCGTCGAGAGCGACGGCTGGACCGGGGGCTACCAACGTGTTGCCGGTGTCCTCCAGGCTGCTGCTCGCTCGGCGTGGTCGCGGGACGACCTGGACGAGGCCGAGAGGCTACTGATCGCGCTGACCAATCAGGCGCCCTTCGGTACCACCCCGTTCTGGGCGGCGGACGTCGCCGGCTCCTGGGCGGACCTGGCCGGCGCTGTCGGAGATCCCGCCGACGAGCGGGCGCGGCTGTGGGTCGGTCGGGCGCTCGACCTGGTCGGCCAGATCCGCGAGGCGGAGGTGAGATCCGTGACGCGGCTCCGCTGCGTACCGGCGGTGTACTCGCGGCTGGCTGCTGGGCTGATCGGTCAAGCGTTCGCGGACGGGCCGTGGCATCTTCCGCTGGCCGCGTGGGGCGGAATCGAACCGGAGGGTCTGCAGGAGTTCGCGGACGAGGTTCTCATGACTCGTCATCGCGGCTGAAGGTTTCCGGTCGCCCGGCTGGCGGCGGAGGTGGAGGCGAGAGCGATCCTGGTGAGCTCGCGTCGACCTGGCACACTCGGAGGAGGGCTAGTGGGGAGTTTGCGATGAGTGAGCGGGACGGCAGGTCCAAGCCGAGCGCGCAGTTGGCGAACCTGGCAGGCATGGCGGCCGCGGCCGGCCAGGAAGCCAGGGTGGCGGCGGCGCAACGACGGCTGGCCCCGGTCCGGCTGACCGACGAGGAGCGGCGCCTCTGCATCGACGAGCTGTCCGAACAGTTCGCGATCGGGCGCCTCGATGAGGACGAACTCCATCGCCGCGTCGACCTGGCGAACGAAGCCGTGACCCATCGCGATCTACAGCCCGCCTTCGCCGGACTGCCCGCGCCGTCGCTGTACCGGCCCGTGGAGAACCGGCGACCTGGGCGGTGGAGGTGGGCCGCGTTCGCGGGCGCGGTGTGGTTGGCGTTGCCGTTCTTCCTGACCGGGTTGGCGTTCCTGGTGTTCGGGCGCGAGGTGGCGGCCGCGATCTTCGGGGTGCCGGCGGTGGTGTGGGTGATCTTCGCGTACCGGTGGGCGTCGCGGCCGAAGCGGGAGGGGCGGGGGACTTAGGTCCCCCACGCTGGTCTCCTCCGGAGCCTGGCTTTCAGCGAGCAGACCCCGCCCCTCTGGCCTACGTTGTCAGTACGTCACTGTGATGCCCGCCCACCCATCACCGCGAAAGGCTCCGCCATGCCCGCAATTCCGGATGCGCACGCGAACGACGCGGCCCACGCCGCTTCCGACCCGGCCGGACCGCCGGCTACCCGAGGCGGGCACTACGTCCCGCAACGTGCGCCGCTTCGGCCGGTACCGTTCCAGAAGCTGCCACCGGGTGCGATCGAGCCGCGCGGCTGGTTGGCACAACAACTCGACTTACAGGTGCGCGGTTTGTGCGGCCGGTACGACGAGATCTCCGACTTCCTCGGCTACGAGACGAACGGCTGGGTTGATCCGGCCCGGGGCGCCTGGGAGGAACTTCCGTACTGGCTGCGTGGCTTCGGTGATCTCGGCTACGTCACCGGGGACCCGGGCGTCCTGACCCGGGCCGAACGCTGGATCAACGGCATCCTCGGTACTCAGGCCGACGACGGCTGGTTCGGACCCGAACGGCTGCGCACCTCGTTGGAGAACGGGCCCGACTTCTGGCCGGGGATGCCGTTGCTGGCCGCGTTCCGGTCGTGGTTCGAGTACTCGGGCGACGAGCGGGTGATCCCGTTCATGACCAAGTACCTGCGGTTCCAGAACACCCAGCCGCCGGAGGTGTTCAACCGGTCGTGGGGTGCGTTCCGCTGGGGCGACAACATCGACAGCGCGTACTGGCTCTACAACCGCACCGGTGACGCGTGGCTGCTCGACCTCGTCGGCAAGATGCACGCCGGCTCGGCCGACTACACCACCGGGATCCCGAACTGGCACAACGTCAACCTGGCCCAAGGATTCCGCGAACCCCTGCAGTACTGGCTGTTGGCCGACGACCCGAAGTACCGGGATGCGACGTACCGGAACTACGCGACCGTCCTGGGGATGTACGGGCAGTTCCCCGGTGGTGGGTTCGCGGGAGACGAGAACTCGCGGCCCGGGTTCGGCGATCCGCGGCAGGGGTTCGAGACCTGTGGGATCGCCGAGCTCATGCACAGCTGCGAGCTGCTCACCCGGTTCACCGGCGACCCGGTGTGGACGGATCGGTGCGAGGAGCTCGCCTTCAACTCGTTGCCGGCCTCCTACGATCCGCTCCAGCAGGTCATGCACTACATCACCTGCGCCAACAGCGTGCAGCTCGACGATCGCCCGAAGCACGGCCAGTTCCAGAACCCGTTTGCGATGCTCGCCTACAAGTACGGCGTCCACCAGTACCGCTGCTGCCCGCACAACTACGGCATGGCCTGGCCGTACTACGCGCAGGAGCTGTGGCTGGCGACGTCCGACCACGGCCTGGCCGCGTCGATGTACGCCGCGAGCAAGGTCACCGCGCGCGTCGGGGACGGTACCGGCGAGGTGGTCAGCGTCGTGCAGGACACGGAGTACCCGTTCGGTGAGTCGATCAAGTTCACCGTCCAGGCAACCCGGGACACGCGATTCCCCTTCTACCTGAGGGTTCCTGGCTGGGCGCACAGCTTCACGGTCGAGGTGAACGCCGAACGGGTCCACGCCAAGGCCGACGGTGGGTGGGTCAAGCTCGACCGGACCTGGCGACCAGGTGATCGGGTCGAACTGGTGCTGCCGATGCGGACCACGACGCGGACCTGGAAGGACAACCAGCACTCCGTCTCGGTCGATCGTGGCCCGCTCACGTACTCGCTGGAGATCGCCGAACGGTACGAGCGGATCGGCGGCACCGAGGAGTGGCCCGAACTCGCGGTCCACCCCGAGTCCGCGTGGAACTACGGCCTAGTCCCCGGTGCGAAGTTCGACCTCGTACGCCGGGACGTCGCGGCCGACGCGGACCCGTTCACGCACCAAGGGGTACCGCTGGCCCTGACCACGAAGGCTCGGCGGATTCCGCAGTGGGAGACCGATTCCGAGGACGTGGTCGGCCTGCTCCAACCGGGTCCCGCACGGTCGGCCGAGCCGGTCGAGACCGTCACCCTGATCCCGATGGGCGCGGCGCGCTTACGGATCACCGCGTTCCCGCAGGTCGCCGAAGACGGCCACGACTGGATCTACCGGACCAGGATCACCGCATCGCACGTCTACGAGGGCGACTCGCTCGAGGCGGCCGACGACGGGCGGTTGCCGAAGTCGTCCGCGGACCAGTCGATTCCGCGCTTCACCTGGTGGGACCGGCGCGGGACGACCGAGTGGATCGAGTACGACCTGCGCGAGGCGCGGGAGTTGTCCGAGGTCGCGGCGTACTGGTTCGACGACACGGGGACCGGGCAGTGCCGCGTACCGGAGTCGCGGCGGGTGCTGTGGCTCGACGGTGAGACCTGGCGTGCGGTGGAGAACACCACGCCGTACGAGGTGGCGGTGGATCGCGTGAACACGACGAGGTTCACGCCGATCCGGGCGCAGCACGTGCGAGTGGAAGCGGTCCTGCGGCCGACGTACTCGGGTGGGCTGCTGCACCTGGCGTTCGGCTGACGCAACGGTCCCGCCGTCGCTGGGCTGCGACGGCGGGACGGGGTGGGCTACTCGGCAGGCTATTTGCCGGGCGTCGAGGCCACGAAGAGGACGACGTCGCCCGGGGAGTACGAGGCCGCGTCGCGCACGTACCAGGTGGACGGCGGCTCGGGGATACCCCACTGGACCTCGTCCTTGCCCGCAGCCTGGTACGCCTGGATCTTCAACCCGTGAGCGGCCACCAGCGGCTTCACCTCGGCGAGGGTGAGGTTGCGGAACTTCACCCCGTGCAGGGCCTCGCCCGGGTCGTCGATGTTGCCGAAGTGGTGGTAGATCTCGCCCGGTCGTGCCGCCCGGCCGAAGTTGATCCTGGCCCAGCCACGGAAGCCCTGCTGGATCTCCAGCCCTTCCTGGCAGCCCGGGTCGGCGGCGGTCAGCGTACCGCTGCACTTCTCGCCCGGCTTCAGGATCTGCATCTTGTCGAGGTCCTCGGAGGTGCGGGCCGCGTAGTCGCTGAACTTGCCGACGTTGGGCGGGCTGACCGGCATGGCGTCGACCCTGATGTCCAGGCCCATCGCCTTGAAGTCGGCGTTGTACTGCGCGGTGTCGGCGGTCGGGTCGATGACCCGGACGATCAGGTTGCCGCCCTGCTCGGTGAACGAGAGCGCCTTCGGCTGATCCTGGCCCGGCCGGCTGTGCAGCGTGGCGCCGACCACGCCGCCGATCAGCAGGAGCGTGGCCGCGACCAGGACGAGCCGGCGTCCGGTCGTGGCCCGGCGTCGCGGAGGCTCGACGGGAGCGGGGCTCTCGGTGGCGGTGCGCGCTGCCGGGTCGGTCGCGGTGATGTCGTCCGCCAGCCGCTGCCAGGTCTCCGGTGTGACGGACGGGGAGCTGGTGACGGGTTCGAGGGCGCGGGTGACCGCGTCGACGTCAGGCGTCTTCATGGCTGACCTCATCTCTGGCGAGTGCCGGCGGGCTCGCCGCCAGCAGTTTCGCGAAGCGTTTCCTTGCCCTGTGCAACCGGATCCGGACGGCGTTGCGCGAACACCCCAGGGCGGTGGCGATCTGCGCGGAGTCCAGCTCCTCCCACGCGACCAGCGAGAGCAACTCGCGGTCGGCGTCGGGGAGCGCCCGGAAGGCCCGACCGGCGGTGGACGTGTCCGGTGCGGGTTCGGGTGGCGTCGTCTCGGTCAGCTCGGACCGGAGCCGGTCGGCCAGCGCCGTCCGGCGGCCCTCGCCGCGCCGGTGGTTCGCCAGCGCACGCCGCGCCACGCCGTACAGCCAGGGCCGGGTCTGATCGCCGGCCGGGACGTCGTCGAGACGGCGCCAGACGACCAGGAACGTGTCCGCCAGCAGGTCGGCCGCGTCGTGCCCGTTCCCGGTCCGGCGCCGCAGGTATCCGAGCACGGCCTCGCGGTGCGCCGCGAACAGCTCCTCGAACCGCTCCCGCCGGGGATCGGGCACACCCGCCTCGCTCACTGGGCCGGGGCGGGCCCTGATCGGTGTCTGCGTCATACCTCCCACATGTCCGGCACCCCGCGTCCCATTTCACCCGACGAAGGTTGCACCCGGGGCCTGCTCGGCCGCACAGTCCGATGACCGTCCGCGGGCCCCGCCTCGTAGGCTGCGGACATGACCGCGCTGCGATCGATCGCGTTGTTCGGGCTGGCCGCGCTGGCGGAGATCGGCGGGGCCTGGCTGGTCTGGCAGGGCGTCCGCGAGCACCGGGGCGTGCTCTGGGTCCTGGGCGGGATCCTTGCCCTCGGCGCCTACGGGTTCGTCGCGACGTTGCAGCCGGACGCCCACTTCGGCCGGATCCTCGCCGCGTACGGCGGGGTCTTCGTGGCCGGGTCGTTGCTCTGGGGAATGGTGCTGGACGGGTTCCGCCCGGACCGGTGGGACCTGATCGGGGCGGCGGTCTGTCTCGCCGGGGTGGGCCTGATCATGTACGCGCCCAGGTCCTGAAATAGCCTGGCGTCGTGACCGATGCCCCGACCGCCGTGCAACGCCTGGCCGTCCCCGCCGACGCGCCCGCGATCGCGGAGCTGGCACGCTCCTCGGTGCGCGCGCTGTTCCCGGCGTACTACGACGAGCGGCAGACCGCGAGCGCGGCGACCCACATCGCCGTCCTGGACCTCGCGCTGATCGAGGACGGCACGTACTACGTGCACGAGGCGGCCGGCGAGATCGTGGCCTGCGGCGGCTGGAGCCGGCGGAACAAGCTCTACAACGGGACCGACGCCGGCGCCGACGCGCGGCTGCTCGACCCGGCGACCGAGCCGGCCCGGATCCGGGCGATGTTCGTCCGCGGCGACTGGACCCGGCGCGGTCTCGGCCGGGCGATCCTCACCGCGTGCGTCGACGCCGCCCGGGTCGAGGGGTTCGGCACGCTCGCGCTGATGGCGACGCTGCCCGGCGTCCCGCTGTACCAGGCCTTCGGCTTCACCGAGGTGGAGCACACCGACCTGACCATGCCTGACGGAGTCGTGCTGGGTGGGGTCGCGATGGAACGCGCCGTCGACTGATCGGAGAGACAGACCATGACCGCAGGCACCACAGCCACCGCCCCGGACGGTACCGAGGTCGTGCTCGGTGAGATCGGCACCCGGGTGGTGTTCGAGAACGGCCGCGTCCGGGTCTGGGAGGTCGCCCTCGACCCGGGCGAGGCGCAGGGCTGGCACCTGCACCACAACCCTTACGTCGTGCTCTGCCTGTCGACCTCGCCGTGTCACATGGACTGGCTCGACGGCAGCCCGGCGCGGCAGCTGAGCGAGACCGTCGGCGGCTCGGTGTACCGGGCGGTGTCCCCGGTGCACATGCTCACCAACGACGGCGACGCGCCGTACCGGAACCGGCTGATCGAGGTGCTCGATCTCGGCGAGGAGGCGTCGGGTACGCCGTACGACGCGCCCGCCGGCGTGGCCGAGGCCGGGTTCGCGGAGGCGGGCGAAATTCCGGCGAAGGTGGTGCTGGAGGACGACGATGTCCGGGTCCGCCACGTCACCCCGGACGCGGGCGCGGCGTACACCTGGCGGACCGGGGCGTACCCGTCGCTCGTGGTCGACCTGGATCTGTCGACCGAGCCGCTCACCGGCGTGCGGTACGTGGAGCCGGGAGAGTCGTACGCCCTGCCGGTCAAGGCCGAGCAGACCTCGGGGTACAACATCGTCGAGCTGCTCTACTACGCCCGCTGAGCTAGCTGGTGCGTTTGAGGAGCTCGCGGACCTCGGTGGCGCTCGCGCAGTCGAGGGCTTCGGTGGCGAGGGCGGCCGCGTCGGCGTAGGCGAGGCGGCGCAGTTTCGCCTTCACCAGCGGGACTTGTGGGCCGACCGCGCTCAGCTCCTGGACGCCCAGCCCGACCAGCAGCGACGCGGCGGCCGGGTCGCTGGCGAGGTCACCGCAGACGGCCACCTCGACGCCGGCCGGTACTGAGCTGACCACGGTCGCGATGAGCTGCAGTACCGCGGGGTCGAGGCCGTCGGCGAGAGCGGCGACGGCCGTGTTCGTCCGGTCGGCGGCCGTCGTGTACTGGGTCAGGTCGTTGGTGCCGATGCTGACGAAGTCGAGTCGCTCGGCGAGCCGCCCGACCCGGAGCGCGGCGGCCGGGACCTCGACCATGATGCCGATCTTCAGCCCGTCCGGCCGGGATCCGAGCGCGTCCAGCTGTTCGATGCCCCAGGCAACTTCCTCGACAGTGGTCACCATCGGGAACATCACCAGTACCGGTGTCTCCGCGGCGACCTCGCGGACCGCCCGCAGTTGGTCGCGGAGCAGGTCCGGGCGACGGCGGAAGACCCGCAGCCCGCGTTCGCCGAGGAACGGGTTCGCCTCGGGCGGCTGGGGGAGGAACGGCAACGGCTTGTCGCCGCCGATGTCCCAGGTGCGGATCGTGATCGGCCGGCCGTCCAGCGCGGCCGCGATCGCCCGGAACACCTCGGCCTGCTCGGCGGTCGTCGGGGCGGTCCGCCGATCCCCGAACAACACCTCGGTCCGTACGAGCCCGGAGCCGTCCGCGCCCCGGGCGTCCCGCGCGTCCTGGACCGAGCCGACGTTCGCGAAGACCGGGATCGTCCGCCCGTCCGTCGTGGTCGCGGGCTGATCGGCCTCGGCGAGGGCGACCTCACGCTCGGCGGCACGCTCCCGGATCGTCGCCCGGAACGCGTCCTCGTCGGGATCGACCACGAAGACCCCGGTCCGCGCGTCGAACCCGACCCGCACACCGTCGCGCACCTCGACGTCACCGATCCCGGTGATCAACGGAATCCCGCGCGACCGAGCCACGATCACCCCGTGCCCGGTGGTTCCCGCAGCCCGGATCGCGATCCCGGCCACTTGCTCCGCGTCGATCGTCGCCGCGGTCGCGGCATCCAGCTCGCGAACCACGAGTACTCCGTCCGCGGGCGGCTCGACCTCCTCGACGCCGGTCAGCGCGCGGAGTACCCGGTCGCGCACACTGCGAACGTCCTGGGCCCGCTCCCGCTGATAAGCATCATCAAGCTGCTCGAAAGCCTCAGCCAATTCGGTGAGCGTCGCCCGCCAGGCATCGGGAGCACTGGAGCCGCGGTCGATCGCCCGCTCGATCGTCCGCAACTGCGCAGGATCACCGAGCAAAGCAGCCTGAGCCTCGAAGATCCCCGCCTCAGCAACCCCGACCCGCACCTCGGTCTCGGCCCGCAACCCCTCCAACGCCCGCCCAGCAACCCCCCGAGCCTCCGCAGACCGCCCCCGCTCCTCAGCAGTACTCCCAGCCACGTACCGACTCAGATCAACCTCAGAAACCCAAACAACAGCCGCCCCCAAAGCAACATCAAGCCCAGACCCACCTACCCCAGACCGAGCTGGCACGACCGCGCCGACAGCACCTCCAGCAACGCCCGCTCCACCAGCGTCACCAGCCCCAGCAGCGCCCTCCCCGCCAGCACCCACCTCAATTCCAGCTGGCGCGACCGCGCCGACAGCACCTCCAGCAACGCCCGCTCCACCAGCGTCACCAGCCCCAGCAGCGCCCTCCCCGCCAGCACCCACCTCAATTCCAGCTGGCGCGACCGCGCCGACAGCACCTCCAGCAACGCCGGCTCCACCAGCTCCGTCAACCACCGCGGCGCCGGAAACAGGTTCATCATCAAAGTTCCGCTCAGCCAACGACCGAACCGCCTCGAGCGCCTCAGCCGCCTGCTCCCCAGCAGCCCCCACCCGCAACCGATGCCCCTGCTGCGCGTTCAACGTCGCAACAAGACTCAAACTCCCCGCATCGACCGGCCCCCGCCCGGTATCGAGATCCGTCACCGTCACGACCGCCTCGAACGACCCCACCAACCCCACCAACCGAGCCGCCGGCCGAGCATGCAACCCATGCTCGTTCCCCACCAGCACCTCGATCTCCAGCTCGTCGCCGGCAGCAACCTCCGCACCAACCTCGGCCACCACATCACCAAGGTGATCCTGCTTCCCCGCCAACCCCCGCCCAGCCTCCGCGACAACCGCCTCGAGCGACGCCCCCGTCGACGCGGTCACCGCCGCCGCGACCAACCCCTCGACCAACGGCGCACTCGACAGCACCACCCGCCCAGCCACCTCAGGATCGACGAACTCCAGCGCCATCTCCGCACTGAGAATCGCGCTCCCGAGATCGAGCAGCACGAGCACCCCGTCCGGGCTGTCCGCCTCGGCGATCGCCTCCGCGACAGCGGCCGCGTCGGTCCCGAACGTGCTCGCGTCCAACCCGGCCGCCACCGCGATCACCGGCCGGTTGTCTTCGGCAACCATCTCCGCAGCGAGCCCCACCGCCGCATCCGCCAACGCGCGGCTGTGCGACACCACCACGATGCCGATCATGCCGCCGCCTCCGGGCACTCGCGGGCTGGTGTCATCCGAGCGTGCGGGCAGCGGACTCCAGTACCAGGGTCGTGCTGGTCGCGCCCGGGTCCTGGTGGCCGGCGCTGCGTTCGCCGAGGTAGCTCGCGCGACCCTTGCGCGCGACCAGCGGTACCGTCGCGTCCCGGCCCTTGGCGGCCGCCTCGGCCGCCGCGACCAGGGCGCCGTGCACGTCGGAACCACCCGCGACCGCCTCGTCGTACGCCGCCAGCGCCGGCGCCCACGCGTCGTACATCGTCTTGTCGCCGAGCTCCGGCTTGCCGCGCTGGAGGATGCCGCCGACCCCCGCCTTCAGCGCCTCGCCGAGCGAGGCCGGGGTGATCTCGGCGCCGGTCAGCGCGGTCCCAAAGCGGAGGAAGAACGTGCCGTACAGCGGCCCGCTCGCCCCGCCGACCTTGCTGACCAGCGTCATCCCGGCCTTCTTCAGCATCTCGTCGGGCGCCGCGAAGGTGGTCTCGTCGAGCACCGCGACCACCGCCTGGAAGCCACGGTCCATGTTGCTGCCGTGGTCCGCGTCGCCGATCGCCGAGTCGAGCTCGGTCAGGTACGCCGCGTTGTCGTGCAGCGTGCTCGCCAGGTCGCGCAGCCAGCTCTCGAAGGTGTCGACTCCCATGCTCACGCGCCCCAGCGTAGGCCGGGGGTGTTCACGGGCGCGTCCCAGAGCCGTACCAGGTCGTCGTCCACCTTGAGCAGCGTGACCGAGCAGCCGGCCATCTCCAGCGAGGTGATGTAGTTGCCGACCAGCGACCGGGCCACCGTGATCCCGGCGCTGTCCAGCAACTGCCGGACCTCGTTGTACATCAGGTACAGCTCGATCAGCGGGGTCCCGCCCATGCCGTTGACGAAGGCAATCACCGAGTCGCCCTGCCGGTACGGGAGGTCGGAGACCACCGGGTCGACCAGCAGCGCCGCGATCTCCTTGGCCGGCGCCATCGGCAGGCGCTGGCGGCCGGGCTCGCCGTGGATGCCGATGCCGACCTCCATCTCGTTCTCGGCCAGCTCGAACGTCGGCTTGCCCGCGGCCGGCACGGTGCACGAGGTGAGCGCCATCCCCATGCTGCGGCCGTTGTCGTTGACCCGGCGGGCCAGGTCGGCGATCTCCTGCAGCGGGCGGCCCTCCTCGGCGGCGGCGCCGACCAGCTTCTCCAGCAGCACGGTCACGCCGACACCGCGGCGGCCGGCCGTGTAGAGGCTGTCCTGGACGGCGACGTCGTCGTTGGTGACGACCGACTGCACCTCGGTCCCGGCCTCGGCGGCGGCCATCTCGGCGGCCATCTCGAAGTTCATCACGTCGCCGGTGTAGTTCTTCACGATGTGCAGGACCCCGGCGCCGGCGTCGACCTCCTTGGTCGCGGCCATCATCTGGTCCGGCACCGGCGAGGTGAACACCTCGCCCGCACAGGCGGCGTCCAGCATGCCCAGCCCGACGAACCCGCCGTGCATCGGCTCGTGCCCGGAGCCACCGCCCGAGATCAGCCCGACCTTGCCGGCCCGGGGGGCGTCCTTGCGGTAGACGATCCGGTTCTCGAGATCCACCCGGACCTGCTCGGGATGCGCGGCCACCAGCCCACGCAACGCTTCACTCACAACATCGGCAGGGTCGTTGATGAGCTTCTTCATAAGCCCATCTGAGCACACCGGACACCGAAGAGGTAGAGGGGCGAAAACCGGGCCGCGACCGGACGCGGCCGAACGGCATCACAAAGTCACAAGCCGACTACCTGCCCGGTGCCGGGCAAAGTCCGCGGATCAGTCCTTGGGGCGCAGCAGCGGCCGGACGACCTCGCGGGCGTCGTGGATCCGGGACTTCACCGTGCCCAGCGGGGCGCCGACCTCGGCCGCGATCTCCTCGTAGGAGAGCCCGTACACGTCCCGCAGGACGAGCGGGGTGACCATCTGCGGCCGGTCCCGCTCCAGCGTCTCCAGCGCCTCCAGCAGGTCCAGCCGGGTGCCGGCGATGACGCTGGTGGTGCGCGGGTCCGGTCGGTCCATCGTCTCCGGGTTGTGCGCGGCCTGGGCGGACCGCTTGAGCTTGCGGTACGTCGAGCGGGCCGAATTCGCCGCGACGGAGTGGACCCAGGTGGAGAAGCTGCTGCGGCCGGAGTAGGTGTTGATCTTGGTGGCGATGTTGAGCAGCGCCTCCTGGGCCGCGTCCTCGGCGTCCGCGGAGTACGGCAGCACGCTGCGGCAGATCCGCAGGACCCGCGGGTGGACCAGCCGGAGCAGGTCGTCCAGGGCGTTCTTGTCACCGCCCTGGGCCCGCTCGGCCAGGACGCCGAGGTCGTCGGTCGGGCTGCTGGTCTCGCTCATCTCCGCCTTCGCTGTCGCCGGTCCCCGGGGCGGGGGACTCCCAGTGATCCATAATGCCTTGTATGGGGGTCCCAACCAGACTCGGGCGGTACGTCGTGCGCCGTCGCCTGGGCTCAGGCGGGTTCGCGACCGTGTGGCTCGGCTACGACGAGCAGCTCGACGCCGAGGTCGCGGTCAAGGTGCTGGCCGAGAACTGGGCCCACGACGACTCCGTCCGGCGGCGGTTCCTCGAGGAGGGCCGGTTCCTGCGCCGGGTCGAGTCCGAGCACGTCGTCCAGGTGCACGACGTCGGCGAGCTCGAGGACGGCCGCCCGTTCCTGGTGCTGACGTACGCCGACCGCGGCACGCTCGCGGACCGGTTGAAGAAGGAGCCGCTGGACCTGTCGACCGCGATCGGCGTGGTGGTCCAGGTCGGCCGGGGTCTCCAGGCGCTGCACCGGCGCGGGCTGCTGCACCGTGACGTGAAACCGGCGAACGTGCTGTTCCGCGGGACGGACGAGGGCGAGCGCGCCGTCCTGTCCGACCTGGGGCTGGGCAAGTCGCTGGACGAGGTCTCCCGGATCACCATGCCGGGCGGTACGCCGTCCTACGTGGCACCCGAGCAGGCGATGGGGGAGCGGCTGGACCAGCGCGCCGACCAGTACTCGCTGGGCGCGGTCGCCTACGCGGCGCTGACCGGGCGGTCGCCGCACCAGGTGGACGGCCTGGGCGCGGCCGGTCGCGTCAAGGCGCCGGAACCGCCGAGCGCGCTCGGATTCGCGGTCCCGGACAAGGTGGACGCGGCGATCGTCCGCGCCCTCGACCCGAACCGCGAGAACCGCTGGCCCGACGTGGCCGCCTTCACCCGCGAACTCGTCGGCGCCCTCGACGAGACTACCCACGACTTCGTCCCCGGCGCGGCGCTCGCCACGATCGTGGTACCGGCTGAACCGAAGGATGCGGGCGGCAAAGACCCCGGAGTCACCACGCTCAGCGACGCCAACGCGCCCACCGTCTTCAAGCCCTCGGTGGAGAAGTCCGTCACCGTCGAGTGGTGGGACCCCGCCGACACCGCCGGCGCCGGCCCCGCCTCCCACCGCACCCTCAGCCCCATCAAACCCGAACCCGACCCCGGCGAAGCCACCCCAGCCCAAGCCGCTCCGAGCACCCCACCAGCCGCCGGAACAGGCACCGCCCAGCCCGGCAGCGCTCAAACAGGTGTCGCTCCCGGCGCCTCCCAGCCGGGAGGTGCGGCTGGCGCCGCACCGGTGGATCCTGCGGCTGACACAGCGCGGATCGGCGCCACATCCGGCACGGCGCACTCCAGCACCACCACCAAGGGCGGCGCAGCTCCCGGCACTGCTCACGGTGGCGCGGCGTCCGGGAGCCCGCAGGGTGGCGCGGCGTCCGGTGGTGCGCAGGCTGGCAGCGGGCCTTTCGCCGCGCAGGCCGGTGCTGCGCGGGTGTCGGTGGGTGGCCCGGATGCCGAGACTGCTGTTGTCGAGCGGGCGCCGGAGAAGGTGGGGCGGCGGAAGGGCCGGTGGATCGCCGCTGCCGTGGTGGTCTTCCTGGTCGGTGGTGGGGCCGGGTTCGCGGCGCAGCGGTACTTCGAGGATCGGGCTCTGCCGGGGTTGCGGGCCTGTGCCGTGGTGAAGCCGAGTGGTGTCGGCGTCAGCGAGATTTCGGCGGAATGCCGGGGCGGGTCTACGCTGCCGCAGCATGAGAGAACGTGACCGCCACGGTCACCTGATCCGGGGGTGAGGATCATTGTGAGAGACGTCGTCGAACGGTTCCGGTTGTCCCCCGCGTTCCGCCAGTCGAGCCGGCGCAGGTTCTACCGGCTCCGGTCCGCGGTCTTCCGCACCATCTGGCCGGCGGAGTAGCGCCCTAGCTTGCCCTAGGCAACTATGTGGCCTGGTCCGTCCGCGTCACCGTGTCGGTGGCGTGTTCGAGCACGTCCCGGACCGCCTGCTCGTCCTGCGGCAGACCACCCGCGCTGATCTCGACGGCGCAGTTGCCGGAGTCGTCCAGGGCGACCCACCGGACCACCACGTGGCGGACCGATTCCTGCGGGATGTAGGTGTAGACCAGGGTGGCTGTGCGGCCGTCGTCGGCGACGTCGCGCGAGAGGATCTTCAGGGCCTGGCTCGGCGGGACTCCCCTGAGCGCCTGAATCTTGGCCTCGAGGGAGGCGGTCGGCGGCCGGGTGATGGTGAAACCGGCCTCGATCCGGACGAAGCGCTTGCCCGTCGGATCGGTGAACCGGGCTTCCTTCTTCGGATCCGGCTGGGTCATCCACCAGTTGGAGGGCACCTTCACCGTCACGTTCGAGCGCACGGCCCAGTCCGCCACGAACGAGCGGGTCTTGTACCGCAGGTCGCCCTTGTCCAGCGCCGGGGTGTTGTCGGGCAACCCGGTCTTCACCGGTTCCGTGGGCGTGGGCGTCGTCGAGCCGATCGGTGCGGGTGATCCCGAGGTCTGCGCGTCGGCCGAGGTGAGCAGGCCGACGCCGTACCCACCGGCGGTACCGAGGGCGGCGATGCCGAGCAGGCCGGAGGCGAGCAGCATGGTGCCCGCGACTCTGCTGACCACGCGCATGCCTCCTCCACCGAATCAGGCTCGCCCGCGTTCGCGGGCCTACGACTGAGACGACGCAGCGGCCCTCTTGGTTGGCCCGGGCGGCCAAAATCACCGCCGGAAGGTTCGTCCGGAGCGCGGGCTCAGTCCTTCTGGCCGACCGTCTTGGTCGCCTCGAACAGCACCGCGCCGAGCCCGTCGGCGTCCTGTGGCAGACCGGTGATGCTCATCTCGACGGTGGCCTTGTCGTCACCGCCGGCCGCTACCCAGCGGACGATCACGTACCGTCGGGTCTCCTTCGGGATGTAGGTGTAGATCAGCGTCGCGATGTCCCGCCGGGTGCCTTCCTCGTCGGTCACGGTGTCGGCGCCTTGCTCCAGGATGCGCAGGTCGTTCTCCGGCGGCTGGCTGGACCGGAGGTCGCCGATCAGCTTGTCCAGCAACTGGGCCGGCGTCAGGTCGGCGGGAAAGCCGGACTCCACCCGCACCGCGCGCTCGCGCAGCGGATCCAGGAACTTCACCTCGCCCGGGGTGTCGGGCGAGGTGGTGAGCCGCCAGCCGCGCGGGGTCGCGAGCGACACCCGGACCGACGGCTGCGGCTCCTGCCGGACCGAGAAGGTGTGGTCCTGGAACCGCATCCCCTTCACCTTGAGACCGGGCAGCGAGTTCGGAACCGGGGTCTTCAGGGCGAACGCCGGCGGCGGAGTCGGCTCGGTCGTGGCTTCGCCCGGCCCGGTCCCGCCCGCCGCGGCCGACTCGGTGCGCCGGCCAATCTCGTACCCGGCGGCACCACCGAGGAGCCCGAGCAGCACCAGGCCACTCGCGAGAACCGCTGTCTTCACCCCTGCACCAGATCCCAGAACGCCAGTTCGAACCGCACCACCCGGTCGAAGGCGAGCGTCAGTTCCGCGGCCGGCTGCTCGCGGTCGACCAGGCCGGCCAGTTGCTCGACGTACGCCGCGAACTCCGGCGACGACCAGTTCGCGACGAACCCGGCGTACGGCGTGTCCGGGCCGGTCGTGTCCCGGACCGAGGCCCACGCGTCGTAGTACGCCTTCTCCACCGCGTACAGCACCGTGATCCCGACCGGCCAGCCCGCGTGCACCGACGCGAGCAGGTAGGACGAGTACCCGAGGTTCAGCAGCGACGGCTCGACGGCCAGGTCGAGCCCGCGCTCGGCGGCCTCGGCCTCGAACAGCGCCAGCTCGGGCTCCAGCGCCGCGAGACCACCGGCCAGTACCTCCCGCGCCGCGTCGTCCGGCGCGATCGTGCTCAGCTCCCGCAGGAACGCGCGGAACGCCAGCACGAAGAAGTAGTCCTCGGTCAGCCACCGGTCGAACCTGGCCCGGGGCAGTGTGCCGGCAGAGGTCCGGGTGACGAACGGGTGCGTGAGGATCCGCTTCCAGGCAGACTCCTGCCCGGCGAGCAGCAACGACGAGGTCTCAGGCACCCGGCCATTCTGTCATCCGGCGGTGACACCGGCCCGCGACCGGATCAGTACACCTCGATCCGATCGATGCTGACCTGGGTACTGGTGGAGGCCGGGTTCTTCTCCCCGGTGACCCGGACCCTGAGCGTGTGCTCGCCCGCCGGCAGGGTCGGGCTGACGTAGTTCAGCTGCTCCCCGACCCGGATCGAGCTGTAGTAGTCGACCCGTTGCTCGGGCCCGCCGTCGATCGAGATCGCGGCGATCCCGTTGCCGACGTCGCGCACGCTGAGCAACGCCACCTTGGTCCCGCTGAACCGGATCGTCGCCGTGTTGCCGGCCGCCCCGCTCCAGTGGTCGTTGCCCCAGAAGCACTGCACGCCGCAACCGGACCCGGAGTTCCAGACCCCGGAGTACTGGACCTGGTTGAGGCCGGTCCCGACGTCGGTGTCGTTGATCACCGAGGTGGCCGCGCCCGGGTCGCCGGACGGCAGGGTCTGGGTGGCGCCGGCGGCCAGCGGGCGGCCGAGGTTCGGGGTGCCGTCGGCGTTCCAGCCGATCTTCTGCACCCGGCTGGTGCGGAACGAGTACGTGTACTGGCTGGTGTTCTTGCCGTGGTACGCGATCCAGTCCTCGGTGCCGTCGGGCGAGGTGAAGAACGAGTGGTGCCCCGGTCCCCAGACGCCGGTCGCGTCGTTGCGGGAGAAGATCGGGCCCGGATGCTGGACCCAGTTCGCCGCGACCATCGGGTCGGCGCCGTTGGCGATGCTCTTCATCCACAGCTGGTAGTCCGGTTTGCCGGTGTCGCAACTGGAGTACGTGAGGAACGTGCGGCCGTTGCGGTACAGCGGCGTCGGACCCTCCCGGACCTCGTTGCAGCCACCGCTGGCCGGGATCGCGACGCGGGCGCCGGTCGCCGTCCACGGGTTGCTCATCCGGACGATGTACAGCTGCGCCGGACCGCCCATCCCGCGACCCGGGCCGGCCCAGACGAAGTACTGCTGCCCGTTGTGCGTGATCGGTTCGCCGTCGATCGCGTACTCCCCGAAGTCGGCGATCTTGGCCTTGAACGTGTACGGGCCGAGCGGGTCGTCGCCGGCCGACTCGAGCACGTACATCCGGTGGTTCGCGTCGACCCCGTCGGAGGCGGTGTAGTACACGTACCAGCGGTTGCCGACGTGCCGGAACGCGGGCGCCCACATCTGGGTGTTGCGGCTCGGGTCGGACTCCCGGTAGACCACGGTCTCCGGGGCGACCAGCAACGTGGCCAGGCTGGGGGAGGACCAGATCCCGATCCGGTTCCCGGTCGTCGTCGCCACGTAGTACCGGCCGTTGTGGTACAGCAGCGACGGGTCGGCCCCGGCGTTCACCGGGTTGCGGAAGGTCTGGGCCATCACGGTCTCCGGGGCGGCGGGTTCAGGCGGCACCGGTTCGGCCGCCGCGGCGGTCCCGGTGGCGAGCAGGGTGGCGAACAAGGCGGTGAGGAGCGGGCGGACGAGCCTCATGGCGGACCCCTTCGTGGGCGGACGGTACGGATCCCTGCGCCATTATTACAACGTTAAAGCGAGGATCGGAAGGCCCTATCACCGAGATCGAAAGGCGGAACCGACGGCGGCCGTAGTCCCGCCGAGGCGCTCGCGGCCGCTGGTGCCGTTGCCATGGGCACCCAGCTGGTCCGGGTCAGCGGATCGATCCGTCAGCCCGCAGAGCGGGGCCGTTGACCTGGAGGAAGTTGTTGCGCAGGGCAATCATGCGGGCGGCGAGCGGTTCGGCCACGGGCAGGATCAGGTCGTCGTCCAGCAGCCGGGTGCCGCCGGTCGTCTCGTACTCCCGGGCGCCGGCGCTGACCAGGTCGAGCAGCACGGTGTTGGTCCGCAGAGTCAAGCGCTGCAAGGCGATCCGGTGTGCGGCGACCCCGCTGAGCGCGAGCATGAGCCGCTCCGCGACGACGATCTCGGCCCACGCCTGCGCGAGCTGACCGGCGAGTCCACCGGGCCCGATCCACGGTTCGACCGCGATCGCGAGCTGGCGCCGGTAGCCGTCCAGCCAGGGTGAGCACGGACCCTCGATCGGCCCGGTCGTGAACATCGCCGGCACGGTCCCGTCCGCGACCACGTACCGCATCATCGCGATCTTGTCCCGGACGCCGGAGAACCGCGGCGCCCCGGCGAACAGGTCCAGCTCGTACTCGACCAGGATCCCGAGTCGCCGGAGCAGCTGGACGGCCGCGATCAGCTCCCGCAGGCGGCCTGGGTCCCCGGGGACTCCACTGAGATCCACCCGGGCGAGGAACAGCCCGTTCTCCCGGAGTACCTGGAAACCTCCGGCGAGCACGTCCCGTGGCGTACACGCGGTACTCCACAGGACGTGGCCGAGCAGCCCGTCGGCGGCCAGTTGCTTGACGACGTCGGTCCCGAAAGGCTCCCCGGGCCGGCGCGAATCGCAGTGCAGAGTGAGCAGTGTGGCTCCGTGCAGACAGCCGCTGAACCGGCGCAGCACGACAGAGCCCTGATCAGTATCCATGGTCCCCCCACGACGCCGATCGACTGAATTCAAGGTCCGCCCACCCACCGTCGATGTCAAGCCCCGACCTGCCGCCTCGGCAATTTCCTGTAACGCGGCACCCCCGTCACAGGATGTAGCCGCCGGAGGGGGGAACTTCCATGGATCACTTCAATTCACCGCCGGGCTGGCCGGCTCCACCGACGCCCGACTGGCGACCTCCGCCGGGCTGGCGTCCCGACCCGTCCTGGCCGGCGCCACCGCCGCGCTGGCGGTTCTGGGTCAACGAGCGCGGCGGCCGCAGCCTCGGCCCGCGAGGTCTGTACGGCTCGGTCGGCCGAGGTCGACTGGCGGCCGTGGGTGGGGCTGGTGGGGTGCTGCTCATCCTGGTGCTGAGCGCGCTCAGCGGAGGAACCGGGCAGGCTTCGCAGGCGGTGGACAAGCCGACTGTCACTCGGACGGTGCCTGGGCCGGAGACCACTGTGACGGTTCGGGAGACCGTGCCGGGGCCGACGGCAACCGTCACGCAGCCCGCGCCGCCACCGCGGACCGTCACGGTCAAGCCGACGCAAACGAGGACGGCGACGCAGCCGGCGCCCTTGGTCAGGCAGACCAGGACGGCGGCGCCGAAGGCAACCAGTACGCGCACGACGGAGCGGGTGAACGTCTCCTACGCGAACTGCTCGGAAGCGCGGGCCGCGGGTGTGACTCCCTTGTATCGCGGGGATCCGGGCTATGCGTCGCATCTCGACCGGGACGACGACGGGGTCGCCTGCGAGTAGCCAGGATCGCGGATCGTGAGCAGGCGATTGCTCTCGGCAACAGTGCGGAGAGTGATAGACGACTACTGTCTGTTCCTTGCGCGCGACACGGGGTTTCGCCATAAACTTTACGAAGATTTAGGCGTGACGTTCGGACGACCTGGTCGTTGACGAGTCAGTGACTTGTTGATCCCGGGTCTCCTGGGGAATCCGGAAGGGCCGCCCGTGCACAGATTCAATCCGCCACCCAGCTGGCCGGAACCGCCGAGTGACAGCTGGCGGCCGCCGCCCGGCTGGGAGCCCGACCCTGCTTGGCCGGACGCACCGGCCGGCTGGGGCTTCTGGGTGAACCGGCACGGCCGACCGGCGACCGGCCCGATCGGGGCGTACGGCGCTCTCGACGGCGGCCGGATCGGGGTCGCGACGGCCGATCGGTCGTTGCTGTTGATGCACTCCTGACATGTACTGCGGACAGCCCCGCGTTCCCCACCGTGGAACGCGGGGCTTTCCGTTGCCCCCGTCTGTTGCGCAGTATGGAACCGGCACAACTCTTATCGCGATCCGATGTTATGTTATCAATCTAGCTAACATCGGTGAGGGGAGAGCGTGGTGGCCTGGATCGGCGTGGACCTCGGCACCCAGAGCGTCCGGGCCGTCCTGGCCGGGGACGACGGGACCGTCCTGGCCCATACAGCGCGGCCACTGACCAGTACGCGGACCGGTGATCGGCACGAGCAGGATCCGCACGAGTGGATCACCGCGGTCGAGAACGTGCTCGCCGAGGTCGCGACGCCGGAAGTCCGCGGCCTCGCGATCTGCTCGACCTCCGGCACCGTCCTGCTCACCGACCGCGCGGGTCGTCCGGCCGGCCCGGCCCTGATGTACGACGACGCCCGGGCCGCCGCCATCCTGCCGAAGGTGGTCGCCGCCGATCCCGGGCGCTGGGCCACCTCGATGCAGCCGACCTGGGCGCTGCCGAAGATCCTCTGGCTCGCACGGGGCGACCACCTCGTCGCCCACAGCGCGGACGTGGTCGCCGCCGACCTTGCCGGTCACCCGGTCGCCACCGACACCAGCCACGCGCTCAAGACCGGGTACGACCTCACTGTCGGACCGATCGGCGCCTGGCCCGTCGAGGCTTACGAACGGCTCGGTCTCGCCCCGGATCTCCTCCCCGAGGTGGTCCTGCCGGGGACCGAGATCGGCCGGGTGTCCGCGGCGAAGGCCAAGGTCACCGGGCTCCCCGAGGGGACGCCGATCCTGGCCGGGATGACCGACGGGTGCGCCGCCCAACTCGCGGCGGGCGCACTCAGCCCGGGCGCGTGGAACTCGGTCCTCGGCACCACCCTCGTCCTCAAGGGCGTCACCAAGGACCTGATCGAGGACCCGACCGGCGCCGTCTACAGTCACCGTCATCCCGACGGCGGCTGGCTCCCCGGCGGCGCGTCGAACACGGGCGCCGGCGCGCTGACCACGATGCTCCCCGGCGCCGACCTGGAGGCGCTCGACCGGGCCGCCACCGAGCTCACCGACACCGACGGGCCGATCGGCGCCACGATCTATCCCTTGACCAAGCGCGGTGAGCGGTTTCCGTTCGTCGCCCCCGATGCGGAGGGCTTCGAGCTCGGCGAGATCCAGGACGACCTGCACCGGTACATCGCGGTCCAGCAGGGCGTCGCGTTCGTCGAGCGGCTGGCGTTCGACCACCTGGTCCGTCTCGGCGCCGAACCGCTGCGGTCCGTGTCCCTCACCGGTGGCGCGGTCCGCAGCGACCACTGGAACCAGCTCCGCGCCGACGTCCTCGGCGTACCGGTGGAGTTGCCGGCGGCCCCTGATCCGGCGTTCGGGATGGCGGTTCTTGCGGCGTCGGCCGGGACCTCGGTGACGGAGACCGCGGGCCGGATGGTGCGGGTCGCCCGGGTGATCGAGCCGCGCTCGCGCCCGCGACTGGACGAGCTGTACTCCGCGTTCGTGGCCGAACTCGAGACCAGGGGGTACCTGCGATGAGAACGACGATCGTCCTGGCCAGGCACGGCCGGACCGAGTGGCACCACGGCAACCGGTACACCGGGTCGTCGGACCTGCCGATCGACGACGTCGGCCGGCAGCAGGCGTTGGTGCTCCGGGACTGGGCGGCCGACTTCGCGCCGGACGCGCTCTGGTCGTCGCCGATGCTGCGGGCCCGGCAGACCGTCGAGCCGACGGCGGCCGCGTTGGGGCTGACCCCGACGGTCGACGCCCGGCTCCGCGAGGTCGACTTCGGGTCGGCCGAGGGCAAGATGCTCAGCGAACTGCCGCCCGCGGTCGCGAAGGCGTTCGAGCTGGACCCGGTCGGCTCGCACTTCCCCGGTGGCGAAGATCCAGCGGCCGCGGCCGATCGGGTCACCGAGGCGTTCCACGAGATCGCCGCGCGGCACCAGGGTCAGAAGGTGCTCCTGGTCGCGCACAACACCCTGATCCGGTTACTGGTCTGCCGCGTTCTCGGCATCGAGCTGACCGAGTACCGGCGGTTGTTGCCGATGCTCGGACCGGCGGCGTTGGTGCGGCTGCGGTGGCAGGACGGCAGAGTTGGACTCGAGGCCTACAACATCCCCGCAGTCCGAACGGAGATCCCCGCATGACCGATGCCGACGGTGACACCACCGAACTGAGCCGCCCGGCCCGCCGCCAGGCCGAGATCGCCGAGTACGTCGTGCAACACGGCTCCGTCTCCGCCAACGACCTGGTCGAGGCGTTCGGCGTCAGCGTGATGACAGTGCACCGCGACCTCGACGAACTCGAACGCCGCGGCGTCGTCCGTAAGTACCGCGGTGGCGTCACCGCCCAGCCGACCAGCGTGTTCGAGTCGAACGTGGCGTACCGGATGACCGCGGCGCACGCGGAGAAGGCGGCGATCGCGCGGCACGCCCGGGCGATGATCGAGCCGGGCATGTCGGTGATGCTGGACGACTCGACCAGCGCGCTCGCCCTGGTCGACCTGCTCGAGGACATCACCCCGTTGACCGTGGCGACGAACTTCCTGCCCGCGATCAGCAAGCTGGCCGGGTACCGCGACGTCACGCTGCTCGCGCTCGGCGGGATCTACTCGGCCACGCACGACTCGTTCGGCGGGATGCCGTGCGCCGAGGCGGTCCAGGCCCTGCACACGGACCTGCTGTTCTGCAGCGTGTCGGCAGTGTCGCCGACGCACGCGTTCCACCAGGAGCAGGAGATCGTCCTGGTCAAGCAGGCGATGCTGCGGTCCGCGGCGACCAAGGTGCTGCTCGTCGACCACGGCAAGCTGCAGCGGACCGCGCTGCACCGGCTGGCCCCGCTGACCGACTTCGACGCGGTCGTGGTGGACGAGAAGACACCGGCCGACCTGGTCAAGACCCTGCGCGACCACGGCGCCTCCGTGGAGGTCGCGCAACTCTAGAGAGGAGTCCGGGGTGGACGTCGGAGTAGATGTCGGCACCACCGTCACGAAGGCCGTCGCCTTCGACGAGCACGGCCGCCAGCTGGCCGAGGCGTCCCGCCCGACCCGGCTGGTCCGGCCGGGACCGGGCCGGTTCGAGCACGACACCGCCGAGATCGTTGCCTCGGTCAACGAGGTGGTCGCCGAGCTGGCCGAGCGTACGACTGCCACCGAGGTCGGGGTGCTGGCGATCACGGGCCAGGGCGACGGGCTCTGGCTGGTGGACGCCACCGGGCACGCGGTCCGGCCGGCGATCTCGTGGCTGGACGCGCGGAGCAGTTCGATCCTGGAGCAGTGGACGACCGACGGCGTGGCCGACCAGGTCTTCCGCCGATCCGGGAACCGGATGTTCCCCGGCGCGTCCGGCCCGCTGCTGGCCGCCGTACTCGCCGAGGAGCCGGACGTCCTGCGGGCAGCGGCCACCGCGGCGTACTGCAAGGACGTCGTGATGCAGCGGCTGACCGGAGTTCGCGCGACCGACGTGTCCGACGCGTCGGCGCCGTTCCTCGATCCACGCACCGGTGAGTACAACGACGAGGCGCTCGCCGCGTGCGGTCTGACCGATTGGCGGCACATCCTCGCCCCGGTCGAGCCGAAGGGACCGATCGGCGAGCTGACCGATCCAGGGACCGGTTTGCCCTTGGGGACAAGGGTTTCCGCCGGACCTTACGACCTGCCCGCGGCCGCGATCGGCGCCGGCGTGACCGAGGTCGGCGACGCTCTGCTCACGGTCGGTACGACGCTCGCGTGCCAGGTGGTCACCCGGGATCTGCCCGTCGACGGCGAACCGGCCGGGCTCTTCCTCGGGACCTGGACGCCCGGTGTCTGGCTCCGCGCGATGCCCGCGATGGTGGGGACCGCGGCGCTCGACCGGGTACTCGCCCTGGTCGGCCTGGGGACCGACAAGCTCGCCGGGTTGCTCGCGGAAAGTCCACCTGGTGCCAACGGCGTCACCGTCCTCCCGTACCTGTCCGAGGCGGGCGAGCGGGCGCCGTTCGTCGACACCAGGGCCCGCGGCAGCTTCGACGGGATCTCGCTCGCCACGTCCCAGGCGGACCTGGTCCGTGCCACCTGCGAGGGCATCGCGTACGCCGCGCGGCACTGCCTGGACGCGGCCGGCTGGACCGGCAAGGTGACCGTCTGCGGTGGCGGTGCCCGCAGCGGTGAGTGGACACAGATCCTCGCGGACGTCCTGAACAGCCCGCTGCACACGACCGAGGCGTCCCAGGTCGCCGCCCGGGGTGCCGTCGTCGCTGCGAAGCGGGGGCTCGGCCCGGTCGGCGACGAGTGGATCGCCGAGACCCGGCAGGTCGATCCCGACCCGGCCCGCGCCGCCTTCTACGCCGAGGGCTACGCGCACTACCTGCGCAGGATCGAGGCCGCCCGGCCGCGCTGGGCCGATCCTGCTCCGTACCCGACGACGCCGCAACCGACGACAACGACACCAGGAGTTCGATGAGAACCGTCAAGGCCCTGCTGGCCGGCGACCACTTCGTCCGCAACGAGCTGCTCGCCGCCGCGCTGACCGCCCTGCCCGACGTGCGGTTCGAGTTCCGGGAGGTCACGCTGCCGTGGCCGCTCACGCCGTTCGGTCCGGTCGCCGAGGTGGACGAGGCCAGTGACGCGGAGGACCAGCTGATCGGGGCCCTGCCCGGGGTCGAGTTGGCGGTCACCCAGATGGGCCCGTTCACCGAACGCGTCCTGGATGCTGCTCCCGACCTGCGCTTCCTGGTCTGCTGCCGCGGCGGCCCGGTCAACGTGAACGTCCCGGCCGCGATCAAGCGCGGGATCACGGTCGCGTCCACCCCCGGCCGGAACGCGGTCGCCGCCGCCGAGCACGCGGTCGCCCTGATGATGGGCGCGATGCGCCGGCTCCCCCAGTTGCAGCGCACGCTCGAACAGGGGGAGTGGCGTAGCGACCTCTATGCGTACGACGAGTGCGGTACCGAGCTGGACGGTGCGACCGTCGGCCTGATCGGGTATGGCGCGATCGGCAGACGGGTCGCCCGGGTCATGCTCGCCTTCGGAGCACGGGTGCTCGTCGTGGATCCGATCCTGGACCGGGCCGCGCCGCCGGACGGGGTCGAGGTGGTCGAGCTGAACGACCTGTTGCGGCAGTCGGACGTGGTCAGCCTGCACGCCCGGCTGACCGACACGACGCGCGGCATGATCGGCGCCGACCAGCTCGCCCGGATGCGCCGGGGGAGCGTCCTGGTCAACACAGCGCGTGGTGGTCTGCTCGACTACGACGCGACCGTGGACGCGCTGGAGTCCGGGCACCTTGGTGCCGCGGCGTTCGACGTGTTCGCGGCCGAACCGGTCCCGCCCGGATCGCGCCTGCTGACGGCACCGAACGTGGTCATGACGCCACACCTCGCAGGCGCCACCCAGCAGACCGCACTGCGGGCCGGGTCGATCGCCGCCGAGGCGGTGGCCGCTTACCTCGTCGGCCGCGAGCCGGTAGGCGTGCAACGCTGAGGAAAGGGGAACTGGTCAGGCTATGGACTTGGTCACCTCGACGACCTGGACCGAATTGCTGCTCCTGCTGATGGCCTTCGGGCTGTCCATGCTCATCGGGGTGGAGCGTCAGCTGCAGCAGAAGAGTGCCGGGTTGCGTACACACACCCTGGTCGGCACCGGATCGGCTCTGTTCACCCTCGTCTCCGGCTTCGGCTTCGCCGGGGTGCTCGGGACGGACGTGAACCTGGACCCGTCCCGGATCGCCGCCCAGATCGTCTCCGGCGTCGGGTTCCTCGGCGCCGGGGTGATCTTCATGCGCCGCGACGTGGTTCGCGGGCTGACCACTGCCGCCACGATCTGGATGACGGCCGCGATCGGCATGGCCTGCGGGGCCGGGATGCCGATCCTGGCCGCGGCCGCCACCGTGCTGCACCTGATCGCGGTCGGCGCGTTCGGGCGGCTGGCGCAGTTCCTGCCGTCACCGGACCGCCGCCGCATCGTTACGGTGCGGTACCTGGACGGCAACGGCGTGCTGCGCACCATCCTGTCCACGGCGACGTCGATGGGTTTCGAGGCCTCCGTCGTCGGGACCGAGGCGTACCGGGACAGCGGGACGCCGCAGGTCCGCGCCGCGATGCGGTTCCGGGGCCGGCCGCCGCTGCAGGACCTTGTCCTCGCGCTGGGCTCGTTGGAGGGTGTCACGGGCGTCCGGCTGCGCGATGACGACGACTGATGTGAATTCAGTGAGAAATTCACATCCGTGGGCTGTTTGAAACCATGATTCGATGATAATTTCACACGCGTGCCGCTCACAGACGCTCCCCGCGACCTGCTCGCCCTCGCCACTCGGCTCGCCCTCGAGGCCGGCGTCGAGTTGCTCGGGCGGCAGGCCGGGCTCTCGGTGGAGCAGGCACAGACGAAGAGTTCCGGCACCGATCCCGTCAGTGCCGCGGACCGCGCCTCCGAGCGTCTGATCGTCACCGGGCTGGCCGCCGAGCGGCCGAAGGACGGGGTGCTCGGTGAGGAAGGCGCCCGGACGGCGTCCGTCAGCGGGCTCACCTGGGTGATCGACCCGCTCGACGGCACCGTGAACTACCTGTACGGCCGGCCCGACTGGTGTGTGAGCATCGCGGTCGAGGACGGCGAGGGCGCCCTGGCCGGAGTGGTGCACCAGCCGACGACCGGGATCACCTGGTCCGCGGTCCGTGGCGCCGGTGCCACCCGGGACGGCCGTCCGCTCCAGCTCCGGACCTCCCGCGGACTCGCGGAGGCGCTGGTGGCCACCGGCTTCTCCTACCTGGCCGATCGCCGGGCGGAGCAGGCGGAGTACCTCGGTCGCGTACTCCCCGGAGTCCGCGACCTGCGCCGTGGGGGATCCGCGGCGCTCGACCTGTGCTCGGTGGCCGACGGGACGGCCGACGCGTACTACGAACACGTGATCCAGCCCTGGGACGTCGCCGCCGGCGCGTTGATCGCGCGGGAGGCCGGAGCCACGACGGTCGGTGGACCGGGTACGCCCTTGCCGGGTGGCCTGCTCGCCGCGCCGGCCGGCCTCGCCGAGGCGTTGCTGGGGTTGCTCGACCCGTCCAGGAAGAGGGTGGCGTGACAGTTCTCGACCTGCCGGCCCGGTCGCATCCCGACCAGCACCGGCAAATTGCCCACAGCAACCAACGGCGCAGGCAGCGGCGCCGCGAGTACGGCCTGTTCGCGCTCCTGGTGGCGCCGAACCTGCTGGTGATCGCGGTGTTCGCGTACTGGCCGATCGTATACAACGCGTTCCTCAGCCTGACCGACTGGAACATGATCGCGGCCCGGCCGGAGTTCGTCGGGCTGACCAACTACGCGAACACGCTGACCGACCCCGCGTTCCACAAGACGCTCGGGATCACCGTCGCGTTCACCGGTCTGATCGTGCTCGGCAGCCTGGTGATCGGGCTCGCGCTGGCGCTGCTGTTCAACCAGCCGCTGAAGGGCCGCGGCCTGGTCCGGACGATGTCGTTCGCGCCGCACATCCTGTCCGGTGCCGCGGTCGCGACGATCTGGCTGTTCATCTTCGACCCCGGCTACGGCCTGATGCGGGCGCTGATCGAACCGCTCGGCGCCGAACCGCCGGACTGGATGAACAACTCCGACTGGGCGCTGCCGGGTCTGGTCATCGTCTACCTGTGGAAGAACGTCGGCTTCACCGCGCTGATCTACCTGGCCGGTCTGCAGGGGCTGCCGAAGGAGCTCGACGAGGCGGCCGCGATCGACGGCGCGAGCACCTGGACCCGGTTCCGGGCGATCAAGCTGCCGTTGCTCACACCGATCACGTTCTTCCTGCTGATCACCACGGTGATCGGCACGTTCCAGGCCTTCGACGTGATCGCGGTGATGACCGGCGGCGGTCCGGGTGACGCGACCACCACGCTGAGCTGGTCGATCTACAACGAGGGCTTCCAGGCGTTCAACGCGGGCCGCGCGGCGACGCTGTCGATCATCATGTTCGTCATCCTGCTCGTCGTCACCACCGTGCAGGCCCGGGTGATGGAGAGGCGGGTGCACTACAAGTGAAGGTACGAGCGCTCCAGTACGTCGTCCTGCTCGGCGTCGCCGCGATCTTCCTCGGCCCGCTGTACTGGCTGATCAGCACCGCGGTGAAGCAGCCGGCCGACATCTACCAGTGGCCGCCGGACTGGTGGCCGGACACGTTCAGCTGGGAGAACTTCTCGCTGGCGTGGAACGCGGCGCCGTTCGACCGGTTCTTCCTGAACTCGACCGTGATCACGGTCGCCGGGACCGCGCTGAAGGTGGCCAACGCCGTGCTGACGGCGTACGCCTTCGCCTATCTGCGGTTCCCGTTCAAGAAGCCGCTGTTCCTGCTGATCCTCGGCGCGATGATGGTGCCCGGGCACGTCACGCTGCTGCCGAACTACCTGACCGTCGCGTCGCTCGGCTGGATCAACACCTACGCGGGCCTGATCATCCCCGGTATCGGCTCGGCGTTCGCCACCTTCCTGATGCGGCAGCACTTCCTCACCTTGCCGACGGAGGTCACCGACGCCGCCGCCGTCGACGGGGCCGGGCACCTGCGGACGCTGTGGCGGGTCGTGCTGCCGATGTCGCGGCCGATGCTGATCACGGTCGTGGTGATCACCGCGGTGGAGGAGTGGAACAACTTCGTCTGGCCGCTGATCGTCACGAACACGGCCGAGATGCGGACCCTGCCGGTCGGGCTGCTGATCCTCAAGGACGAGGAAGGGCTGGCGAACTGGGGCACGATCATGGCCGGCACGCTGCTCGTGCTCGCGCCGATGCTGCTGATCTTCCTCGTCGCCCAGCGCTACATCGTCGGCGGCATCACCCAAGGAGCGTTGAAGGGATGAGCATGAAGCGCAGAGCGTTCTTGGGGCTCGGCCTGGCGGCGACCCTGGCCGGCTGCGGGTACCGCTCGCTGGACGCCGAGTACGAGCAGCCGGCCGGGACGGTGCCGAAGCGGTACGCGCACCGGACCCGGGTGGTGTTCTGGTCCTCCTACGGCGGCGCGAACGGCAAGGCGGTCGACAAGCTCGTTGCCAAGTTCAACGAATCGCAGACCGACGTCTACGTCGAGGCGCAGTTCCAGGGCAGCTACGACGACGTCGCGCAGAAGGTCGCGGCCGGGCTGATCGCCCGGCAGGCACCCGACATCGCGGTGCTGTCCGACGTGACCTGGGAACGGTTCTTCCTGAACGACGCGCTGGAGCCGCTGAACGGGTACTTCACCGACGGGTTCGGGCCCGCGGTGTTCCACCAGAAGCTGTTCAACGAGTACGTCGTGAAGGGGCAGAGCTGGTGCGTGCCGTTCGCGCGCAGTACGCCGATCCTCTATTACAACCGGGACGTCTTCGCGAAGGCCGGGCTGCCGGACCGGGCGCCGCGGACCTGGAGCGAGATGCGGTCCTGGGGTGACACGCTCGCCAAGGTCGACGCCAAGGGCCGGCCGATGCGGACGCTGGCACTGGCCAAGGTGGACGGCGACTGGCAGTTCCAGGGCAACGTCTGGCAGTTCGGCGGCGCGTACTCGAACGGGCTGGACGTCGCGATCGACCAGGACGGCGCGGTCGCGGCCGGCGAGTTCCAGCGGCAGCTGATCCACTCCGACGGGCACGGGTACATGGCCAGCAGCCCGATGACGGACTTCGCCGGCGGCCTGGTCGCGATGTGCCAGGACTCCACCGGTGGCCTGAAAAGCGCTATGAGCAAGGCGAAGTTCAAGGTCGGCGCCGGGTTCATCCCGGCCGAGGTGGCGGCCGGGATCGCCACCGGTGGCGGTGGGATCGGGATGTTCCGGAACGCCTCGGCCGAACGCAAGCAGGCGGCGGCCGCGTTCCTCGCCTTCCTCGCGCTGCCGGAGAACTCGGCCTGGTGGACCACACAGACCGGGTACCTCCCGGTGGTCGACAAGGCGCGCGAGGACCCGGCGCTGCAGAAGCTGGTCGCCGACGAACCGAACTACGGGGTCGCGATCGCCCAGCTCGCGAACGCCCGCCAGCAGGACGCGATCCGGCTCTACGGGCGGAACGCGAACGTGGCCATCTACACCGGCCTGCAGCAGATCTACGCCGACAACGCGGCGCCGAAGAAGGTCTTCGGTGCGGTCGCCGATCGCCTGGAGGCCATCGGTGACGAGGTTCGACGACTCTACGAGGAGAAGGTGCTTTGATCATCACCGGCCATCGCGGCGCGATGGGATCCGAACCGGAGAACACGCTGCGCTCGTTCCGCCGAGGCGTCGAGGCCGGGTGCGACGAGATCGAGCTCGACCTGCGGGTCACCGCCGACGACCGGCTGGTGGTGCTGCACGACGCGACCGTCGACCGCACCACCAACGGCTCGGGCGCGGTCGAGGACCTCACCTTCGACGAGCTGCGGGCCCTCGACGCCGGTCGGGGTGAGCAGGTCCCGACCTGGGAGGAGACCATCGAGGCGGTCGACGTCCGGTTCCAGGCCGAGGTGAAGGCGGCGCGCGCGGTACCGCTGCTGGTCGCGTCCCTCGAGGCGGACCCGGAGCTGGCCGCGCGGACGATGGTGACGTCCTCGCACGCCGACATCCTGCTCGCCGTCCGCCGGGCCCTGCCGACCGCGACGACCGGCCTGATCTTCGGTCGTACCCCGGACGTCGCCGACGTGCTCGCCTTGACCCGGGCCGCCGAGGCCGAGTGGGCCCTGTGCGGCATCGCCGGCCTGACCGCCGACGGCGTGGCCAAACTGCACGCCGAAGGCCTCTCGGTCACGGCCTGGCCGGTCCCCGACCCCGAAACCCTGGCCGAAGCAACCACCCTCGGCGTCGACGGCATCACCACCGACCACCCCAACCTCCTCCTCACCCCGACCCATTAGCCCCCTCCACCCCCACGCCCCGCACACCCGCGCCCCGCACCTCCGCGCCTTCCGCCGCCACCTCGCACTTTGTGCGCCCACCAGCCGTCTGCTGGCTCGTTGTGCATCGTCCAGTCGTCTTGGTGGTCGCTGGCTGGCTGGCCGGTGCGCAAAGTGGGGGTGGTGGAGGGGTGGGGGGCGACGGTGGCGCACCTCGGCCCGTGTCCCGCGCCCACAGCTTGCACTTTGTGCGCCCACCAGCCGCCGGCTGGCTCTTTGTGCATCGTCCAGTCGTGTTGGTGGTCGCTGGCTGGCTGGCCGGTGCGCAAAGTGGGGGTGGTGGAGGGGTGGGGGCGACGGTGGCGCACCTCGGCCCGCGTCCCCCCGCCGCCAGCTCGCACTTTGTGCGCCCACCGGCCGTCTGCTGGCTCTTTGTGCATCGTCCAGTCGTCTTGGTGGTCGCTGGCTGACTGGCCGGTGCGCAAAGTGGGGGTGGGGGAAGGGTGGGGGCGACGGCGGTCGCACCTCGTACTGTGTACGCCGCCTCCGCCTCACCTCGGACTTTGTGCACACAGCGGCGGGGTCGCTGGCTCTTTGTGCGCCGTCCAGCCGTCTTGGTGGTCGCTGGCTGACTGGCCGGTGCACAAAGTGGGGGTGGGGGAAGGGTGGAGGCGACGGCGGCGCACTCCGCACCGCGTATCCGCCTCCGCCTCACCTCGGACTTTGTGCACACAGCGGCGGGGTCGCTGGCTCTTTGTGCGCCGGCCAGCCGTCTCGGTGGACGCTGGCTGACCGGCCTATGCACAAGGTGGGGGGAGATGCCGGGAGGGTGACTGCGGCGCACCTCGCACCTCGCACCCCGGCCGAGGCGCTGAGCTGGCTCGTCGGGCCCCGCCCCCAGCTCGCATTTTGTGCGCCCACCAGCCGCTTGCTGGCTCTTTGTGCGCCGGCCAGTCGTCTCGGTGGTCGCTGGCTGACCGGTCCGTGCACAAAGTGCGGGGTGGGGGAGAGGCGGGGCGGGGCGGAGGTGATGGGCGGCGTGGTGGGCGTCACATATTTCAACGTGCGGATTTGTTCTTTCGTGGAACAAAAATGTGTGATTGCCTTGATCCATGAGCATCAGCATCGGTGTGGTCGGCGCCGGCCAGTTCGCCCCCTCGTTCCTGCGGTTGTGGACCGCGCACCCCGACGTCACGGAGGTCCGGCTGACCGATGTGCTGCCGGACCGGCTGGCCGAGATGGCCGAGCGGCTGGGGGTGAAGGTCACCTACTCCTCGTTCGAGGACATGCTCGCCTCGGACGTCGACGCGGTGGCGATCTTCACCCAGCGCTGGCTGCACGGCGAGATGGCGATCCAGGCCCTGCAGGCCGGCAAGCACGTGTACTCGACGGTGCCGATGGCGATCGAGGCGGACCAGATCGCCCGGATCATCGAGCTGGTCAAGGAGACCGGCCTGACCTACATGATGGGGGAGACCAGCTTCTACTACCCGTCCTCGGTGTACTGCCGGGAGAAGCTGGACAAGGGCGAGTTCGGCCGGGTCTTCTACTGCGAGGGCGACTACGTCCACGACATGGACCTGGGCTTCTACGCCGCGTACCAGTACAGCGGTGGCGAGGAGTGGAAGAAGACGGCGTCCTTCCCGCCCATGCTCTACCCGACGCATGCCGTGGGCAACGTTCTCTCGGTGACCGGGCAGCACGCGACGCACGTGTCCTGCATCGGCGTCCAGGACGACCGCGGTGACGGTGTCTTCGACAAGGACGTCAGCCAGTTCGGCAACGACTTCAGCAACGCGACCGCGCTGTTCAAGCTGGCCGACGGCGGCGTGATGCGGACCAACGAGATGCGCCGGGTCGGGTACCCGTCGCACATCCGCGAGTCCCGGCTGCGCGTGTTCGGCACCGAGGGCAGCTTCGAGCAGCTCGCGACCACCACGGTCTGGCAGACCAAGGAGGGCGTCGAGGACATCAGCCAGCTGATGGAGACGAAGCCGAGCGGCGACCTGGAGGACGAGGACCTCGCGAACGTCGACCCGGCGCTGCGGGACGCGTTCCTGTCCGGGCTGTCCCCGGTGCACGACCGGGACCGGCTGCCGAAGGAGTTCGCCGGCCTGCACAACGGGCACGAGGGTTCGCACCACTTCCTTGCCGACGACTTCGTTCGCGCGGTCGTCGACAAGGCGGTCCCGCCGGTCAACGCCTGGGTCGCGGCCCGGTACACCCTGCCCGGCATCTTCGCGCACAAGTCGGCCCAGCAGGGCGGCGTGCAGCTGGAGATCCCGGACCACGGTGACGCGCCGGCCTGATCCGGTCAGAGCTGACAGCAGGGCCCGGGTGACCACCCGGGCCCTTCGTCATGGCCGATCGGACCCATGAGGTCATGGAGAGGTCGTTGCCAGTTCACTGTGAGGTCTTTGCGGGCGGTAGATCGCTGACATAGGAATGAGGGCATGACCTTCCGCCACTCGTCCCGCCCCGCCGTGGGCCTGCTCGCGGTTCTCTCCGTGGGCTCGGTCCTGACCGGCACGGCGGTCGCCCAGCCGTTCACCGACACCGCGAGCGCCACGGTCGCTCTGCCGTTGGGGCCAGCCGGTCTCCAGGAGACCCGGACCACGCGGGCCCTGCAGCCCGGTGTCACCCTGACCACGATCGTCCGCGGCCAGACCGATCCAGCGGTCTCGCGCTGGACGGTCGAGGTCGCGATCCCGTCCAGTTCGCCCGATCCGGACGCGCCCGCGACGGCGTTGTCGGACCAACCCACCGCGGACGCCACGGCGGCCAAGCTGAGGGCTGCCGGGCTGGACGCGCGGGTCGAGTCGGTGCCGACGCCACAGCTGACCGACGCGGGTGGCGGCAGCCTGGGGTGGCGGGTGCGGGTCGGTTCGCTGCCGACGAAGGCCGAGGCCGACGCGGTGCGGACCAAGGTGATCGCGGCCGGACTGAGCGGATCGAGCCTGTACACGGGGTGGGACGGCGAGCCCGACGACGTCAGCGGTTCCACCGGGCCGTGGCATGTCCAGGTGCTCACGGTCGATCCGAAGAAGTTCCGCGGCACGCTCGACGCGTCGTACGGGCTGGACCTTGAGCAGCGGGAGACGACGAGCACGCTCGCGACGTTGACGGGTGCGACCGCGGCCGTGAACGCGGGCTTCTTCGTGCTGGACCCGAAGGCGGGTGCGCCTGGTGATCCGGCCGGCGTCGCCGTGTACGACGGGCGGCTGGTCAGCGAGCCGACCGCGGGACGACCGGCGCTGGTGATCGCGGACAACGCGCGCGGTACGTCGGTCGAGCGGTTCGGCTGGCGCGGTGAGGTCCGCGGGATCGGTCGGCCGTTGCCGCTCGACGGGCTGAACAGGGTGCCCGGTCTGATCCGGAACTGTGGTGGCACCGCGGACGACCTGCCGACCGCGAAGCCGTTGCACGACGTCACGTGTACCGACGCGGACGAGCTGATCGCGTTCGACGCGGCGTACGGGGTCGCGACGCCGAGTGGGCCGGGTGCGGAGGCGATCGTGGATCGGCGGGGAGTCGTGACCGCGATCCGGGCGACGCGGGGCGGGGCGATTCCCGAGGGCGGGCGGACCGTGCAGGCGACCGGGACGCAGGTCGATGCATTGCTGGCCGCGGCGAAGGTGGGGCGGCGGCTGGAGATCCGCGCCGCGCTGACCGACGAGCGGGGCCGCGAGGTGGGGTTGTCGCCGCGGGCCACGATCGTCAACGGCGGACCCAACCTGCTGACCGACGGGCGGTTCGACACCACCCCGAAGGCGGACGGGATGGCGCCGGCCGAGAACCGGAGCTTCTACTACGGCTGGGTCCACAAGCGGAATCCGCGCACCATCGCCGGCGTCGACCAGCAGGGCCGGACCGTCCTGATCACCGCCGACGGCCGCTCGGTGAACAGCCTCGGCCTCGGCATCGGCGAAGCGGCCGCGGTCGCCAAGTCGTTCGGGCTGCGCGAGGCCATCAACCTCGACGGTGGCGGCTCGACCACGATGGTTGCCGAGGGCAAAGTCCTCAACACCCCCTCCGACGCCGCCGGCGAACGCCCGGTCGGCGACGCCCTCACCATCACCCCCATCCGCTGAACCACCGCTGAACCACCGCTGAACCAGTCGCCTCACCACTGAGCGCGTCTCCTGAGGCTGAACGCCGCCCCTGACCGCTGACTGTCGCCACCAACTGTCTCCACCAGAGTTCGCTCTGTCTCCAACTCGTCGTCACCAGATTTCCGGGGGAACCGGCCGCCGTATCCAGGTCTCGCGGCGGACCGGTCACCCGGGGTGAGCTGTTGTCTCACCCGTTCGGGGTGATTCGGGGGTGGGGTGGCGGTCCTAGCGTCGGAGCAGGACTGACGATTGGGGAGGCAACGATGGTCCAGGAAACCGACAGGTCGCAGCAACCGGTGTCCGGTTGGGCGACCGGCGGAGTCACCTTCGCGGCGACGATGCTCGTGCTGGTCGGCGTCTTCCAGGTGATCGCGGGCCTGGTGGCGGTCATCGACGACGAGTTCTACGTCGTCGCACGCGGGTACACGTTCAATCTCGACACGACCGCCTGGGGCTGGATCCACCTGATCCTCGGCGCCCTGCTGCTGGTGGTCGCGTGGGGGCTGTACTCCCGGCAGACCTGGGCAGGGATCACCGCCCTGTTCCTCGCCGTGCTGAGTGCGATCGACAACTTCTTCTTCATCCCCTACTACCCGTTCTGGTCGTTGCTGGTGATCGCCCTGGATGTCTGGGTGATCTGGGCGTTGACCAGGCCGGGCGTGATCCGCACCTGAGAGCGCGGGACCGGTGGCTCGCCTGGGCGGCGCCCGGCCGGCGTTCCGCCTGGGCGACCTGGGGCGTGTCCTGGTCACCTGGATCGGGGCCGCCCTGGCGCTCGGGTTCGCGGACGCGGTGCTGAGTGGTCTGCGGTTCAGTTCGATCGGCCAGATTCTCCTCGCCTCGGCGGCCACCTTGGTGGTGGGCGCGGTGGTGCGTCCACTGCTCGTGGTCGCGAGTGCCGCGATCGGCTGGCTGGCCGTGTTGCTGCTCGCGATCTTCGGGCAGGCTCTCATCCTCGCCGCGGCGCTCTGGGTGATCCCGGGGATCGAGGCGAGCTCGTTCGGTGTCGTACTCGCGGCCGCGTGGATCGCGTCCATCGTCTGCACCGTCCTCGCCTGGCTGCTCACCTCCGGTACGCCGGAGGCCTTCACCGCCGCGTTGGTCCGGCGGGCCCGTCGGCGGCGTCAGGCGGTCGAGGATCCGGACGTTCCCGGGGTCGTGTTCGTGCAGCTCGACGGGGTTCCGTATCCCATGCTCCGCTGGTGTCTGCTGGCCTCGACCCTGCCGACGGTGAGCCGATGGGTCCGTGATCGCGGGTACCACCTGGTCGAGTGGACGCCACGGCTACCGGCGACCACTCCGGCCAGTCAGCTCGGCATCCTGCACGGCACGATCGACGGGATCCCGGCGTTCCGCTGGTACGACCGGGGGACGGGCAAGGTCCTGGTGGCCAACCGGGTCGCGGACGCCACGGTGATCGAGGAGCGCGCATCGGACGGTCAGGGCTTGCTGGCCGGTGGCGGGGTCAGTGTGTCCAACCTGTTCAGCGGGGATGCGGAGCGGTCGTTGCTGACGATGAGCCGGATGGAGCTGAGCCGCGGATCGGCGGACACCCGCCGCCGCGTCGCGTGGTACCTGGCTCGGCCGGACGGGTTCGCGGGCAGTCTGTCGGGCGCGATCGCGGAGGTCGCGCGGGAGCGGTTCCAGGCCCGGCGCCAGCGGCGGAACGACATCCGGCCGCGCGTTCATCGGGGCTGGGTGTTCGCGGGACTGCGCGCGGTGACCAATGTCGTGCTGCGGGATCTCAACACCGCACTCGTCGCCGAGGAGATGCTGCGCGGGACGAAGGCGATCTACGTCGACTACGTGGACTACGACGAGGTCGCGCACCACGCCGGCGTCCTCCGGCCGGAATCCCTGGCCACGTTGGACAAACTCGACCGAACGCTTGCTTGCCTGGAGGAACTGGCCGCCGAGGCACCCCGGCCGTACCGGATCGTGGTGCTGTCCGATCATGGTCAGTCGCAGGGGGAGACGTTCGCCGATCGGTACGGCCTCGACCTCGCCGGCCTCTGTGCCCGGCTGACCGAGGCGAACGTGGAGGCCGTGGAGAAGCCCGTCGAGGGCTGGGGCCGGTTGGAGGGGCTGCTCGACGACCTGTCCGGCTCGAAGGGCACCGGCCCGCGGATCGCGCGGAACGTGGCCGAACGCGTGCACCACCAGACCGATTTGCCCGACGTCGCCACCGGGTCCGAGCTGATCGTGCTGGGCTCGGGAAACCTGGGCCTGATCTGCGTACCGGGTGATCGGCGGCTCACGTTCGAGGAGATCAGCAGGCGCTGGCCGGCCCTGATCCCCGGGCTGGCCGAGCACGGCGGGATCGGGTTCGTCGCCGTCCTCAGCGCCGAACACGGGCCGCTGGTCGTCGGCGCGAGAGGGGTGCACGTGCTCGAGACCGGCACCGTCACCGGCGACGACCCGCTGGCTCCGTTCGGCGAGCGCGCGCGGCTCGACGTCCTGCGGGTGGTGAGGATGCCCGAGGCACCGGATCTGTACGTCAACAGCGCGGTCGATCCGGAGACCGGCGAGGTGGCCGCGTTCGAGGGGCTGGTCGGTTGTCACGGTGGGCTCGGAGGCTGGCAGGACCGGGCGATGGTGCTCGCTCCGCCCGACCTGCGGCTGCCGGACGAGCGGATCGTCGGGGCGGACGCACTGCACCATGTGTTGGTCGGTTACCTGGAAGACCTCGGCACCCGTAAGCCGCGAACCACGGCAGCGCAGGACTTTAGGCCTACAGATGCGGGACAGTCAGTGGCCTCCCGGGCGCGGCACGGACCGGTTATTCTCGATAACGACTCGCGCAAGGGGACGCGGTAAGAGCACACAAGGGCAGCAGTGAGGCTCAACGCAGGAGCACGCCGGCCGGGAGGGGCGAAGCGTGGCTATTCGGGGGCCTGGGGATGCGCACGAGGGTGTCCGGCGTCCGGCGGCAGCACGTACACCGCGGCCGCCGCTGACGCTGGTGACTCGTGGGCGGCTGCACGCTGCGTTGGATCGTGGCGCCCGGTCGCCGCTGACGATGCTGGTCGCGCCGGCCGGGACGGGGAAGACCGTCCTGCTGTCCGACTGGGCCGCGCGCCGCCGGGACACCGGCCAGGACGTGCTGTGGGTGCCCGCGCAGGAGCCGGAGATCCTGGAGCAGATCCTCGCCGAGGCCGACGGGGCGGACGCGACCGTGATGCCCGCACCGGTCGTGGTCGACGACGCGCACCTGTTGCCGCCGTCGACGTTCGCGGCGCTCGCGAAGGTGCTCACCGACGAGCCGCACGCGGTCCGGTTGGTCCTGGCCGGCCGGTACGACCTGCCGCTGCCGGTCGCCGAGCTCGAACTGCGTGGTCTCGGTTCCACGTTGCGTTCGCGCGATCTGCGGTTCACCGACAGTGAGGCGGCCGCTCTGGTCCACGCTCACGCCGAGCGCGCCACCGCGGAGGACGTGCAGATCCTGCAGCAGAAGACGGCCGGCTGGGCCGCCGCGCTCGTGCTCGCGGCGCGCGCGATCGCCTCGTCCGGGGATGCGGCCGCCCCGATCGTCACCGAGCGCCCGGTCCTGGACCTGTTGCTGGGCGAGACGTTCAGCACCCTGGACGAACGCGTCCAGACGATGTTGCTGAGTACGTTCGGCGCGACCACCGTGACCGGGCGGCTGGCCGCGGTACTCAGCGGTGACCCGGACGCGGGCCCGATGCTCGCGGACCTGGCCGGCAGCGGGTTGCTCGTCACGGCGTACGCCGACGAGCCCGGTGCGGAGCCGATCTACCACTACCACCCGCTGTTGGTGGAGTTGTTGCGGCGCCGGGTCGTCGGTCGTCCCGAGGACGCCAGGTTGATCGTCGCCGCTCACCACCGAGCCGCGTTGTACTACGAGAACCGGGGCGAGGCCGGCGCCGCACTGCGCAACGCGCTCGGGGCAGACGATCCCGGCCTGCTCGCCCGGGTCCTGCTCGGCCATGGCCCGACGGTCCTGGCCGGTGGCAACCTCGGGCTGGTCGGGGCCGGGTTCGAGGCGCTGCCCGACGGGTACGTGGACGCGCACCCGCAGCTGCTCGGGGTCCGCGGCCTGATGCGCCGGCTCACCGGTGACGTGATGGGGGCGATGATGGACGCCGCCTCGGCCGCCGACGCCGCCGAGGCCGCGGCGGAGGACACCGACTCGACCACGCCGGACGACGACGCGCTCGAGGCCGACGCGTTGCTGCTGCAGCTGTGGGAGTCGCGGTACGGCTGGTACGACGTCCGGGACGCGATCAACCGGACCGGGTCCTTCCTGCTCCCGAACCACGCCGCCGAGAACGGCCGGCATCGCGCCGTCCTCGGTCCGGAACGGCTGGCCTGGCTGCTGATCGAGCTCGCCGCCGCGGAGACCTGGGCGGACGGGCTCGACGAGGCGTTCGGCCATCTCGACGAGGCCCTGGTGACCGCACGGATGGCCGGTCATCGCCAGCTGATCGCGGGGGGCCTCGCGCACCGGGCCGTCGTGCAGTACGTCCGTGGCCAGATGCAGACGGCGGCCCGCTCGGCCCAGTCCGCGCTGGACATCGCGGGGGAGCACCTCGCCGAGGACTACAAGGTACGAGCGCACGTGGTCCTGGGGTTCGCGGCGCTCAACCAGCTCGACCTGGAGGCCGCGCAACGGTGGGAGCAGAAGGTCGCCACCACCGACGTGGCCAAGTCGGACACCGTGGTCGCGGCGCTCCGGACGATGCTGCGGGTGGTCCTGCTGATCGAGAAGGGGAACCTGGACGAGGCCCGGACCGAGCTCACCACGGATCCCACCTCGGCGGGCCCGCTGCCGTCGTTCCTGGCGAGAGACCTGGCCCTGCTGCGGTTCTGGGTGTCGGTGCTGGTCGGTGACCGGTCCGGTGTCGAGAGTCAGCTGGAGGTACTGGAGCGCACCGGTAGCCAGGCCGAGGCGGACCTGGTCCGTGCCCTCGACCTGGTCTTCGACGGTGACCTGCGGGCCACCTTGGAGGCGATCGAAGCCGCCCTCGCGAAGGGTGACGTCCACCCGGTACTGGCCGCCTCGGCAGCCGCGTTCCGGACCGTACTGCTGCTCCGGCTCGGCGATGACCGAGCGGCCGAGACAGCGCTGATCGACACCCTGAACCGGGTCGCCCCGCAACGCATGCTGTACGCCGTCGCCTCCGCTGGTCAGGAGCCCGCGTTCCTCGACCTGCTCCGCCGGTACGTCGCCGGCCCGAGCCCGCATCCGTACGCCGAGGTCGTGCTGGAGAAGCTGTCCGGGTACGAGTCGTCGTGGAGCGACGCGGGCGGTGTCGCCCTGCTGACCAGGACGCCGCTCGGGGTGAAGACGGCTCCACCGCGCCGGCTGGAAGCGGTGATCAACGGGGCCCGGATCAAGCTGACCGCCCGGGAGGCCGACGTGCTCGACCAGCTCGCGCTCGGCAGCTCGTACACCGAGATCGCGCAGGCGTTGTTCATCACCGAGAACACGGTGAAGACGCACCTGATGTCGCTGTACCGGAAGCTGGGCGTGGAGAAACGCTCGGCGGCGCTGCGGGTGGCGCGCAGCGTGGACCTGATGTAGCGCGGGCTCACCTGAGACGGGTGAGCCAGCCGCCGGGGCGGGGACGAACACTGAGGGCAGTCGTCGTCGGACCCGAGGGGACCCGGATGGCACCAACGCTGGACGACCGGCCGATTGTGCCGCGGGGACTGGTCGTACTGGGAACGTTCGCGGCGGCGGTGGTCGTGATCGCCGGGCTGCGGTCCGCGGCGGGCCTGGTCGGTCCGGTGTTCCTCGCGTTGGTCCTGACGATCGTCGTCCACCCGGTCCGCGGCTGGCTGCGTCGGCTGAAACTGCCGAACTGGGCCGCCTCGCTGATCTGCGTGATCACCGTGTACGGGCTGCTGCTCGGCCTGGCCGTCGCGCTGGTGATCGCGACCGCGCGGTTCGCCACCCTGCTCCCGTCGTACGCGACGGAGTTCGACGATCTGGTCGACGACGTGGCCGCCAAACTGGCCGAACTCGGGATCGGGCAGGACCAGATCACCCAGGTCCTCGGCACCGCCGACTTCGGCCGGATCGCGGGCGTCATCCAGGCGTTGCTCGGCAGCGTGGTGGACGCGGTGTCCAGTCTGGTCTTCATCCTCGCGCTGCTGCTGTTCCTGACCATGGACGCGGGTACGTTCCCGGCCCTGCTGAGCCGCGCGGAGGCGTCCCGGTCGTCCCTGGTCGCCGCATTGCTGTCGTTCGCGCACGGCACCCGGCGGTACCTGGTGGTGTCGACCGTGTTCGGGTTCATCGTCGCCGTGATCGACACGGTCGCGCTGGCCATCCTCGGGATCCCGGTCCCGGTGCTGTGGGGACTGCTCGCGTTCATCACCAACTACATCCCGAACATCGGCTTCGTGATCGGCGTGATCCCGCCCGCGGTGCTCGGCCTGCTCGAGGGCGGTTGGAGCCTGGCGCTCACCGTCGTCGTGGTCTACAGCGTGATCAACTTCATCATCCAGAGCGTGATCCAGCCGAAGATCGTCGGCGACGCGGTCGGGTTGTCGACCACGCTGACGTTCCTGTCGCTGGTGTTCTGGTCGTGGGTGATCGGCGGTCTGGGCGCGTTGCTCGCGATCCCGCTGAGCCTGCTGGTCCGGGCGCTGCTGGTGGACGTCGATCCACAGTCGGCCTGGCTGACGCCGTTGCTCTCGAACCGGGACAACGGCGACACCACGCCACCCGAAGTCGAAGCGGGCGAGCCGGAAACCGAAGAGGCCGAGACAGCGGACCAGGACGGGAAGACGCCAGGCGAGGGCGGTTCACTCAGTGGGGCCAGGAGCCCGCACGATGCACCGTAGTCCCAGGTGGGACGTGGAGATGTCGACCGCCTGCGAGATCCGCGCGGCCGGACGGTACCGCCGGCAGTAGTTGGGCGCGCACAGATGCGAGCCGCCCTTGAGCACCTTCGTCGGTACCGGGCCGCCGTCGGCCAGCGGGTCACGGGTCCGCGGATCGCCGCTGCAGCACGCATGCCGGGGATCCGGGTGCGCGGCGTACCAGTCGGCGGTCCACTCCCAGACGTTGCCGATCATGTCGTACAGGCCGTACCCGTTCGCCGGGTACCGGCCGACCGGTGACGTCCCCGCGTACCCGTCGGCGCGGGTGTTCTCGATCGGGAACTCGCCCTGCCAGGTGTTCGCCATCATCCGCCCGCCCGGCGCGAACTCGGTCCCCCAGGCGTACGGCGCACCGTCCAGCCCACCTCGGGCCGCGTACTCCCACTCCGCCTCGGTCGGGATCTCCCGGCCGGCCCAGCGCGCGTAAGCAACCGCGTCGGCCCAGGCCAGGTGGACGACGGGATGGTCCGGGATCCGCCAGATCGAACTGTGCGGTCCCCGTGGTCGCCGCCAGCTCGCGCCGGGGACGTACTTCCACCACAGCAAGGGATTCCGCAGATCGACCCGCTGGGCCGGCTGGACGAACACGCTGGACCCGGGCACCAACAACTCAGCCGCGGCGTCCGCGGAGTCGGCGAGCCGGGGGCGCCGTTCGGCGACGGTCACGTACCCGGTCGCGTGCACGAAGCGGGCGAAGTCCCGGTTACGGACCTGGTACCGGTCGATCCAGAACCCGTCGACGGCGACCGGACGGACCGGCGCCTCCTCCGGGTAGTGGTCGTCGGACCCCATCCGGAAGGTCCCACCGGGAATCCAGACCATCCCCGCCGCGGCCAGCGCCGGCGGATCCGCGACCGGCGAGACCAGGTCGGCGGCCGGGCCGGCCGGGAGTGCGGCGGGCAGTGCCGGCCGGTCGTCGGTGACGTCACTCATGCCAGCTCCCCCCTCGGACCGAGGACCGTCCCGGCGGTGAGGCCGGAACGGTCACCCGGGATTCCGGAAACTCACTCGTCCCCGGTGAACACCTCGCGCAGCTTGGCTTCCTGCTCGCCGGACAGGTTGGTCTTGAGCAGTTCGGCGTGGTGGCCCTTGAACGCTTCCTCGACCTTGTCCATCACGGCGCCGCTGGTCATCACGAACAGCGCCGACGTGCCCGGAGTCACCTTGGACCGGACCGACGCGATGAAGTCGTCGTCGATCCCGACGTCGCTGAGCGAACCGGCGAGCGCGCCGGCCGCGGCCCCGATCGCCGCCCCCAGCAACGGCACGAAGAAGATCAGGCCGAACAGCATGCCCCAGAACGCACCGCCGAGCGCACCGGCACCGGCCATGTTGTGCAGCTGCCGGGTCTTCGGCTTCTTCGCGCCCTCCTGCCAGTACACGATCGCGGCGTCGTGGATCTGGATCAGTTCCTCCTTCTGCAGCCGCTGCAGCGTCTCCTTCGCCTCCTCCGCCCCCTGCGCGGTGGGGAACTTCCATACCGTCAACGTGGCCACGAGGAACTCCTTCCATCTGGGATCGACCAGCTCAACGTCCGGACTCCTGCAGTGAAGTCCGTGGGCACCGGGCCCGTAATCACCCACAGCGGGTGAAGCCAGGACGCCGCTACTGCCGGGTGGTGACGATCCGCATCCAGTCGTCGGCGGCGATCAGGTGGTCGACGGCGCCGGCGTCGTCGCCGAGATCGAGCTGGACCCGGTGGATCCGGCCGGTGAACCCGCTGTCCCGGGGACCGTAGTCGTCGCTGACCGGGGTGGCGCTGTCGCTGCCGACGTCGGTGGTCTCGTCGGCGGAGAACACCAGCGGGACCGTGCCGTCGATCCGCCCGCTGCCGGTGTGCTCGCCGTCCAGGTACAGATCCGCGGTCCCGCCCTTGCCCAACCCGCCGCCGTCATAGCTGAACTCCAGGCGTACCTGGTGGTCGCCCGCCGGGACCACCACCTCGCCGTACACCTTGAACCGCTGCAGGCCGAACAGGTTGTAGCAGTACGCCGGACGGCCGTCGTCCAGGTACAACGCCCAGCCGCCGAAGGCGCCGCCCTGGGCCACGATCACCCCCGACGCGCCGCCGTTCGGGACGGTGAAGTCGGCGGTGATCGCGTGCGACTTGTTCTTCAGGTTGAGCACCGTGTTCTCACTGAGCCGGCCCATCCCGCCGAACAGCAGCTGGCTGGAGCCCTGGATCAGGGTCGGCCGCCCGGCCATGGCAGGGTCGAACCGTTCCACCCGGCGATCGTCCAGCGGAAACGCGTTGTAGCGCGAGGCTTCCAGCAGGAACAGCTGTTGCAGTCGTGCCAGTCGTTCGGGGTGTTCGGCGGCCAGGTCGTGCGCCTGGGTCCAGTCGTCCGGGCCGTACAACTCCCACACGTCGTCCGCCAACGGTGGGAGCTCGCCGACCACCCAGGGCGTGGAATGCCGGGTCACCGCGGTCCAGCCCAGGTGGTAGATCCCGCGGTTGCAGAACATCTCGAAGTACTGCGTTGTGTGCCGCTCGGCCGCGTCCGCGTCGGCGAACGTGTACGCCATGCTGACGCCCTCCAGCGGGAGCTGCTGCACGCCGTGAACGACCGCCGGCTCGGGCAGGCCGGCTGCTTCGAGAACGGTCGGCGCGACGTCGATGACATGGTGGAACTGGTGTCGTACCTCGCCGCGCGCGGTGATCCCGGCCGGCCAGTGCACCACCGTGCCGGTGCGGGTCCCACCCCAGTGCGACGCGACCTGCTTGGTCCACTGGTACGGCGTGTCCATCGCGTGCGCCCAGCCGACCGCGTAGTGGTTGTACGCGGCCGGGGTGCCGAAGTCGCCGATCCGGTCGGCCATGAACTCGGTGGTCTGCAGTCCGCCGACGCCGTTCAGGTTCATCAGCTCGTTGAACGACCCGTGCACGTCGCCCTCGGCCGAGGCGCCGTTGTCGCCGATGATCAGGTAGACCAGCGTGTCGTCGAGGACCTCGAGCTCGGTGAGCGCGTCGATCAACCGGCCGACGTGGTGGTCGGTGTGTTCGAGGAACCCGGCGTACACCTCCATCTGCCGGGCGAGCACCGGTCTGAGGTCGACCGGCATCTCTTCCCAGCTGGGGATCTCGGCCGGCCGGGCCGTGAGCTCCGCCTCCGGTGGGATCACGCCGAGCTTCTTCTGCCGCGCGATCGTCTCCTCACGCAGCGCGTCCCACCCCTGGTCGAACTGGCCGCGGTACCGCTCCGACCACTCGCGCGGTACGTGATGCGGCGCGTGGGTCGCCCCGGGCGCGTAGTACACGAAGAACGGCCGGGCCGGCATCAGCGCCTTCTGCTGGCGGACCCAGGCGATCGCGTGATCGGTCATGTCCTCGGTGAAGTGGTACCCCTCCTCGGGGGTCCGGTCCGGCTCCACCGGCACCGTGTCGCGATAGAGCGCCGGCGCGTACTGGTTCGTCTCGCCGCCGATGAATCCGTAGAAGTGCCCGAATCCGCCGCCCCCGCTCGGCCAGTTGTCGAACGGGCCCAGCGGACTGGTCTGCCAGACCGGAACCTCGTGACACTTGCCGAACTGCGCGGTCGAGTACCCGTTCAGCTTGAGCGTCTCGGCCAGCGGGGCACAGGTGTTCGGGCGCAGCGAGTTGTACCCGGGTGCGGACGTCGCGATCTCGGTGATCCCGCCCATCCCGACGGTGTGGTGGTTCCGGCCGGACAACAGCGCGGCCCGGGTCGGCGAACACAGCGCCGTGGTGTGGAACCGGGTGTACCGCAGACCACCCGCGGCCAGCCGGTCGAACGCCGGCGTCCGCACCGGTCCACCGAACGTACTGGCGGCGCCGAATCCACAGTCGTCGATCAGCACCACCAGGACGTTCGGCGCCCCCGCGGGCGGGTACAACGGCTCGATCGGTGGGAAGGAGGCGTCCGGGTCCTTCGCGTCGAAGGTCACCGGGCCGGTCGCGGGCCGGTCCGGGATCGGCAGTACCTCGCGCTGCGGCTCGTTCACGATCGTCTCCTCCACCCCCGTGGCCCACCGGCCGGTCCGATGTGCCCGTCAGTCGACGCAGGCCGAGCGATCCGGTGGGCGGGGCACCCACCCACCGGATCAGCACTCCTGATGGTGGCCGGGCCCGGCCGTCGCCGGACTCACCCGTGCCGGGTGACCGCTGGATCATCCGCCGCGTAGGAGGTACCGGCCGCCGGGATGCCGGAGGGTGGAGCCGAACGGAGACCGAGGGGGTCCCGATCCCAGCTGCCAGGAGTGAGTACCCATGACGGTGACCAACGACGTGCACGGCCCCATCGACTTCGTCCTGATCGAGTTCCCGGGCGACAAGCTGACCGGCGAGGCCGGCCCGGCCCTGGTGGATCTGGTCGAACGCGGCATCATCCGGCTGTACGACCTGATCGTGCTCAGCAAGGGCGAGGACGGCACCATCCAGGCGCTGGAGATCAGCGAGGACAGCGCCGGTGGCTTCCAGTACTTCGCCGGCGCCCGCTCCGGGCTGCTCGGTGACGAGGACGCCCAGGAAGCGGCCGCGGCGATGGAGCCCGGCACGGTGGCCGCGCTGATCGTCTACGAGAACGCCTGGGCCATTCCCTTCGTCTCCGGCGTCCGCAACAGCGGCGGCGAGCTGATCGCCAGTGCCCGGATCCCGGCCACCGACGTGATGGCCGCCCTCGACGCCCTCGAACCCGCGAACTGAGGAGAACCACCATGCCCGGACTGCTGCGAGGAATCGCCAGAACCGCCGTCGTGGCCGGCACCGCGACCGCCGTCGCCGGCCGCGTCCAGCGCCGCCAGGCCGAGAAGTTCGCCGACCGGGACGCGCAGATCTACGCCGACCGCGAGCAGGCGTACCAGGAACAGACCGCGCCCCAGCAGGGCTACGAGCAGCCACCACAGCAGACGTACCAGGAGGCCCCGCCGGCCGCGGACCCGATCCAGCAGCTGAAGGATCTCGCCGACCTGAAGTCGCAGGGCATCCTCACCGAGGAGGAGTTCGCCGCCCAGAAGGCGAAGATCCTCGGCCGCTGACCGCTCCACGTCCAGGCCGCACGCGAAGGGCCGGTTCATCCGAGCCGGCCCTTCTCTGTGGCGCGATCAGAACTGTTGTGTCCCGCCTGATCCGGACGAGTTCGACGACGGAGCCGACGTCGGCTCGGTCCGGCGGGCGCGCGGACGGTGGTAGTACGGGCGGTCCGGCCGGGGCCGGTGCGAGCGGTGCTCCTCGTGATGCCCGTTCGGCTCCTCGGTGCGGGCGCGTTCGTACAACCGCACCACCCGTTGTTCGTACGACAGCCGCACGGCCGCACCGCGGGCCCCCAGCCGGTCGAGCCAGTACCCGGCCTTCAGTGGCTTGGGCACGAGTGGCGGCAGGAGCAGGATCCGGACGACCGGTCGGACGACGGGCCGGACCACCGGGCGGGTCAGCCGGACCGCGCCGACGACCACACCCCCGGCCAGCGAGGTGGCACCGACGAGCACGTCGAACGGCGCGGCGTGCTCCTCCGCCGGCGACTCCTGCGCGGACTCCTGCGGCGACGTCTCCTGCGCGGACTCCGGCGCAGGCTCCTGGACGGTCTCCTCCGCAGGCTCCTGCAGGGTCTCCTCCGCGGCGTCCTCCGCCCAGGACTCCGCGGAGTCCGCCGCCGAGTCCTGGGCGGTGTAGGGGTCGATGCCCTGGGCGGTGTCCGGGTCGAGGTCCCGGTCGCCCTGGTCTGAAGTGGTCATCCCGGCGCTACCAGCGATCGGCGTAGGTCTTCATCTCGCGACCGTGCACGATGGTCGCCCACAGCACCAGCACACACAGCCCGATCATCAACGCCGACCAGATCGGGAACGCCTTCAGGAACGCGGCGCTGATGATCGCGCTCACCACCACGAAGATCGAGGTGGTCACCCGCGCCCAGGTCTGTCCGACCATCAGGCCCGCGCCGCTGGCGATCATCAGTACGCCGATGACGATCTGGATCCAGCCCCAGGTGGTGTAGCTGAACTCGATCGCGAGCCCGCTCTTGGCGACCAGGTAGTAGTCGTCGTGCAGCAACGCGATGAAGCCCTGGAAGAAGTGGAAGATCCCGAGCATCAGCCCGACCAGGCCGCCGAAGATCAGCCAGCCGGTCCAGCCGGTCGGCTCCGGCCGGTCCCGGTCCTCCACGTACCCGTTGGCGGACGAGGACGTCGACGGGGGCGGAGTGGACTCCGTCCGGGTCGATCCATCGCTCCCGGGCGCGTCCGCGGGACCGTTGGCCCCGATGTTGGTGTCGGTCATGATGACCTCTCGATGAGTGATCGGTCGCGGCCCGCCGCCGGCGACTCAGTGCCAGCCTGAACCGGCGGACAGGCCCTTTCCTCACCCCTCACGGGTGATCGGTCCGGTGCGGTGTCAGGACACCCGCTGACCGTTTCCGGTGCTGGTGGTGCCGCCACTGCCGAGGGCGTTCGCCTTCAGCGTGTCGAACTCCGCCTGCGAGATGGTGCCGGCGTCCAGCAGTGCCTTCGCCTGGTTGATCTGATCGACCGGCGACGCCGTCGACTGCGACGCGACGTCGCGGATGTACGCCTCCTGCCGCTGCCGCACCACCTCGGACTCCCGCGCCGACCGCTCGGCCATCCCGTGGCCGCGGGCGATCATGTACACCAACGCGGTCAGCAACGGCACGATGAACAGCGCCACGATCCACACCGCCTTCACCCAGCCCGACGTCTCGTGGTCGCGGAACAGGTCGGCGAGGATCCAGAACAGCATCATCAGATACGCCACGAACAAGAAGCTGATGCAGATGAACCACACGACATCCCAGAACGACATGATCGGATTCCTCCTCCGGGTCAGGTCAGGCAACGCCTGTCCATCAAGGCGGAGTGTGCTCGCGGGGAAGGCCCGTCACCTCATCTGCTGCGGGTGAGACCCGACCGGTTCGGGTGACTCCCGCGAGTGCACCCGGACACCGCTGTCGCTGACACAACTTCCGACGCGGGGCACTAGGCCGCGGTGCGGCGGAGCTGGACGGCGCTGCGGGCGACGCCGTTGAGCAGGGTCGTGATCGCCAGACCGACCGCCAGGTTGATCAGCGCGGTGACGATCTGCGACTCGGTGGAGGCGTCGGTGACGAACGGCAGGATGGCCGCGACCACCGTCGCGAGCCCCATGATCCAGCCGAAGAAGCTGCGCGGCCGCGGTGTCGACACCAGCAGCAGGTGCATCAGCCCGGTCGCGATCAGCGCCGCCAACGCGCAGTACAGCGCGTACAGGGTGGTGTCCGCGTCGCCCCACGTCCCCTCGCCCTCGGGCGCCAGCACGTTGACGTCGAGGACGCCCCGGGCGAGCAGGATGCCCGCGATCGCGATCAGCGCGGCCACCACCGCGGTCGCGGCTCCGCCCGCCCACAACCGGCCCGCGTTGACGACCACCTCGGTACTTGGTTCACCACTTCTGGCTGGGTAGGTCATCGGCGGACTCTCCTGTCGGTCGGTCAAGCGGCGCCGGACGTGCCGGCCGCTTCCGGATGGGGTGGGCGGGCGAGGAACTCGAGGATCAGCAGGACCAGCACGGCGACCCCGGAGATGATCAGGACGTCCTTGCCGGTCGGGCGATCCAGGAACACGAACCACAACGCGGCGATGGCGACCACGGCGATCCGCAGGACGGTCAGGTTGTGGTGCACCCAGCTGCCGACCGGACCGGTCCGCAGGCCGGCCTTGTCGCCGCGTTCGCGCAGCCAGCGGGTCGCGGACTTCACGCCCTCACGGGTCCGGACAGCGGTCACCGACGGACCGGAGAAGAACGCCGCGGCCGCGATCACCAGGCCGACCACCAGCACCATCCGGAGCCCGGCCCGGGCGAATCTGACCAGGATGTCGAACACCGAGGCCGCAGTGGTCGTCGACAGCACGTTCTCCGGGATCCGGTCCAGGTACGCGGACCGGGCCAGCGCGATCGCCGCCCCGAGCAGTACCATCGAGACCGCGATCCCGAGTCCGGCGCCGATCAGCGCGCGCCGATGGCCGCTGGCGACGTACACGCCGAGCGCGATCAGGCCCAGCGCGATGAACGGCAGATAGGTACCGACCTTCTCCAGCAGCTTGTACCCGGTCTGCGCCTTGGCCAGGTCGCTCGACGCGAACAACGTGAAACTCGGATGGATGTCCGGAATCCGTTGCGCGGCGTTGAATCCGGCCTGCACCAGACTCTGTTTCGCGGCGGCCACGAACGGCCCGAGATCGATGCTGACGGTGCCCTCGCTGACCTTGACCGCGCCCTGGCCCTCACCGCTCAGCGCGGCGACCATCTGCTCGTGCGCGACCCGGTTCGCGGTGACCCAGGCGTCCTTGAACGCGTCGCTGGCGACCACGTCGCCGACCTTGCCCCGGACGAAGCCCTGCACGGCGTTCGTCACCGGCCCGGCCAGTCCGCGGAGCTGCGTCGCGACCGCGGGTGGCAACCCTTGATTGGCCAGCACGGTGACGGCCTGGTTGGTCAGCGCGGCCACGTCCACGTAGTTGAAGATCTCCGCCGTGATCCGGTCCGCGACGGCGTCCTGGACGCCCGGGTCCGAGGCGAGCGGCGTGACGGTCGCGATGTACCGGTCGGTGTTGGTCACCTGGTTCTTGGCCCACACCCCGACCACCGACAACGGCATCAGGACACAGCCGATCAGGATCAGCAGGAACGACACCACCGACCGCCAGGTGATCCGGCGGCGCCGTGGCTGCGGTGGTGCGGCCGATCCGTCGTCACCGCCGCCCTGCCGGTACTCGGACACCTCGGCGCGCAGCCGGTCGAGCTCGGCCCGCTCGTCGTCCCGCAGCCCGCTCTCGTCCTTGACCGCCTCGTTGTCGGTGACGGCCCCGTCCGGGGTCGGCTTTCCGACCTGGTTCTCGAGTGCGTCGCTCATGAGCCGCCTCCAACCCGTTTCGGCCCCACCCAACCGACAGATCGAGCCTGACCAGCTGGACCGGCCGCTTCATCCCCCGCTGCGGGTGATCCGGCGCGGTCCGCGGCCCACGAAGGTGGTCGGCAGACGGACCGGACACCCAGAGGAGCCGACCATGGCCGACCCGCGGCAGCCGAACATCCTGGTGATCTGGGGCGACGACATCGGGATCGCGAATCTCAGCTGTTACACCGGCGGCCTGATGGGTTACCGCACGCCGAACATCGACCGGATCGCCGACGAGGGGATGCGGTTCACCGACTCGTACGGCGAGCAGTCGTGTACGGCCGGCCGCGCGTCCTTCATCACCGGGCAGAGCGTGTACCGGACCGGGCTGAGCAAGGTCGGCATCCCGGGCGCCACCGTCGGGCTGCAGGCGGAGGACCCGACGATCGCGGACCTGCTCAAGCCGCTCGGGTACGCCACCGGGCAGTTCGGCAAGAACCATCTCGGCGACCGCAACGAGTTCCTGCCGACCGTGCACGGCTTCGACGAGTTCTTCGGCAACCTCTACCACCTCAACGCCGAGGAGGAACCGGAGCTGCCGAACTATCCACCGGCGGCCGACTTCCCGCGGTTCAAGGACCGGTTCGGCCCCCGCGGGGTACTGCACTGCTGGGCCACCGACAAGGACGACGAGACCGAGGAGGAGCGGTGGGGCCGGGTCGGCCGGCAGCGGATCGAGGACACCGGTCCGCTGACCAAGAAGCGGATGGAGACGATCGACGACGAGATCGTCGAGGCCGCGCTCGACTTCAACCGGCGCGCCCACCAGAGCGGGACACCGTTCTTCACCTGGGTGAACACGACGCACATGCATCTGCGGACACACCCGAAACCGGAGAGTGTCGGGCAGGCGGGCCGCTGGCAGTCGCCGTACCACGACACGATGATCGACCACGACCTGCTGGTCGGCCGGTTGCTCGACCAGCTCGACGAACTCGGCATCGCCGAAGACACGATCGTCGTCTACAGCACCGACAACGGCCCGCACATGAACACCTGGCCGGACGGCGGGATGACCCCGTTCCGGAGCGAGAAGAACACCAACTGGGAGGGCGCGTTCCGGGTCCCGGAGGTGGTCCGTTGGCCGGGAAGGATCAAGGCCGGCACGGTGTCCAACGAGATCGTCCAGCACCACGACTGGCTGCCCACCCTCCTGGCCGCCGCCGGTGATCCGGACGTGGTGAGCGAACTGAAGGACGGCCACGCGGCGAACGGGCACACGTTCCGGGTCCACATCGACGGGTACAACCTGCTCCCGTACCTGACCGGCGCGGAGCAGAAGGGGCCGCGGCAGGGGATGGTGTACTTCTCCGACGACGGCGACCTGGTCGCGTTGCGGTTCGACAACTGGAAGCTGGTCTTCATGGAACAGCGGGTCGAGGGCACCCTGCAGGTCTGGGCCGAGCCGTTCGTCCCGCTGCGGTTGCCGAAGTTGTTCAACCTACGCACCGACCCGTACGAACGGGCCGACATCACGTCGAACAGCTACTACGACTGGTTCGTCGACAACGCCTACCTGGTGCTGGCCGCCCAGGCCGTGATCGCCGACTTCCTGGCCTCGTTCCAGGAGTTTCCCCCTCGGCAGCGGGCCGCGACCTTCACCATCGACCAGGCGCTGGAGAAACTCGAGGCCGTCCTCACCACCGGCCACTGAAGCGGAATCCGCGATGTCGCCGGCGCGCGCTCCAGCTCAGCCCGCTGTCCACGTTCCCAGTGGGATCTACGCGCTGGGCTCGGACCAGCACTATGCCGAGGAACGCCCGCTCCGCAAGGTCCGGGTCGAGGCGTTCGCGATCGACCCGTACACCGTGACCAACCGCCAGTACGCCGAGTTCGTGGCCGACTCCCGGTACGTCACGGTGGCCGAGCGGCCGTTGAACCCGGCCGACTTCCCGGGCGCACCGAAGGAGAACCTGGTCCCGGGATCGATGGTGTTCACCGGCACCCCCGGACCGGTCGACCTGCGGCACCTGAGTCAGTGGTGGGCCTGGACCCCGGGCGCGTCCTGGCGACGGCCGGAGGGACCCGGGTCCGACGTCCACCACCGGGCCGACCACCCGGTCGTCCACATCGCCTACGACGACGCGCTCGCGTACTGCGACTGGGCCGGCGCGGTGTTGCCGACCGAGGCGCAGTGGGAGGTCGCGGCACGCGGGGGTCTGGACTCCGCGACATACGTGTGGGGCGACGATCCCGAACGACCCGGGCAGCGGTTGGCCAACTACTGGCACGGCGACTTCCCCTGGCGGCCGGAGGCGGGGTACGGGACCACGGCGCCGGTCGGCTCGTATCCGCCGAACGGGTACGGGTTGTACGACATGGCCGGCAACGTCTGGGAGTGGACCAGCGACTGGTACCAGACCGAGGCGGACCACGATCACTCCTGCTGTACGTCCATCGACGGAGCGACCGCGAGTCTCGATCCGGATCAGCCGCAGTTCCGGATCCCGCGCAAGGTGATCAAGGGCGGCTCGTTCCTGTGTGCCGACAGCTACTGCCTGCGGTACCGGCCGGCGGCGCGGCGGCCGCAGATGGTCGACACCGGGATGAGCCACCTCGGCTTCCGCTGCGTCCGGACCGGGCGACCGCGATGAGTACCGAGGTCGACACGACGGGCGGCGCGGGCCGGCTGATCGGCCGGATCGCCGGCAAGGTCACCGGCCGGGTGGTCGAGACCGTCCCGGTCGACCTCATCCTCGAACAGGTCGACGTCGACGCCCTGGTCGAGCGGATCGACCTGAACCGGCTGCTGGCCCGGGTGGATCTCGACCGGGTGCTCGCCCGGGTCGACGTGAACCGGCTGATCGACCGGATCGACCTGGAACGGGTGCTGGTCCGCGTCGACGTGAACCGGGTCGCGGACCGGATCGACGTGAACCGGATCATCGGCCGGGTCGACGTGGACGCGGTCGTCCGCGAGGTCGACCTGGAGGCCGTGGTCCGGCGCTCCGGCGTCCCCGAGATAGTTGCCGAGAGCACCAGCCGGATGGCCGGCTCGGCGCTGGACCTGGCCCGCCGCCAGCTGGCCGGCCTGGACACGGTCCTGGACCGGGTGGTCAACAAGCTGCTCCGCCGGGACCCGAGGAAACAGCCGGACGCCCCCGAGTACCTGCACGAACTGGAGGAGGCATGACCGGCCGGGTCACCGTCACCGGTCACTACGCCGGCGCGGTCAGCCGGGCGGCGGCCGGGGTGGTCGACCTCCTGCTCATCTTCGTCACGTTCACCCTCGGACTGGCCGGGCTCGACCTGTTGACGACCGCGTTCTTCGACAAGTCGTTCCGGCGGGACCCGTCGGCGCCGCTGGCCACCGTCGGCCTGGTGGTGTGGAGTTTCGTCTACGCGTTCACCTCGCTCGCGATCACCGCGCGGACCCCGGGCAAAGGGGTCGTCGGGCTGCGGGTGGTCCGCGCCGACGGGCGGACGGCGCGGACCGGGCGGTTGTTCCTGCGGGTGTGTGTGTTTCCGCTCAGCGTGGTGTTCTTCTTCATCGGCTTCCTGCCGATCATCTTCCAGAAGGAGCACCGCGCCCTGCACGACCTGATCGCGGGGACCGCGGTGGTCTACGACTGGGGGGAGCGGCCGGCCGAACTGCCCGGCCCGCTGTCGGACTTCCTCCAGCGCGCCAACGCGCCCGCCGAACCACCGCCGTCCGGAGGACCCTCATGAGGAAGCTGGCCGCGCTCGCCTGTCCGTTCGTCCTGCTGCTCCTGTTCGGCTGCGACTCCACCGGCACCGAATCCAGCGGCGGGACCGCACCGCCGACCACGACGACCACCACGTCCCCGCCGTCCGAACCGTCGACGCCGGGCACGGTCGGCCAGGTGGATCGGGCGGCGATGAACCAGGACGCCAAGGAGGCCGTCCAGGCGATCGGCGCCTACTGGCGGACGAACTTCCCCGAGGCCTTCAACCAGGCGTACCGGCCGCCGCGGGTGGCCGGCGGGTACACCGGCACGGATGGACCGCCGTGCGGTGGAGAGCCGTCGGTCCCCTTCAACGCCTACTACTGCCAGCCCGGCGACTACCTCGCCTGGGACGAGGACCTGATGGCCGCCGGGTACAACCAGATCGGCGACGCCTGGGTGTACCTGATCATCGCGCACGAGTGGGGACACGCGATCCAGGCCCGGCTGAACGACGACCTGGTGTCGGTCCAGGCCGAACTGCAGGCCGACTGCCTGGCCGGCGCGTCCCTCGAAGGCGCCGCGAAACAAGGCCTGATCACGATCGAGCCCGGTGATCCCGAGGAGCTGGCGAAGACCCTGGCGGCCGTCGCGGACGACTACCCGTGGACCAAGCAGAGCGACCACGGCGACGTCCAGGAACGGATCTCCGCGTTCCGCACCGGCGTGACCGGCGGCATCCCGGCCTGTACGACCTGACCCGCGCGCTCAGTCGTCGACCGACGGTTGCGGATCCTGCTGGTCCTCTGCCGGTTCCGGCGGCTCTGCTTCGGTCTGTGCCTCGTTCCGCCGAGCGAGGGCGGCGCCGAGCTGCGCACCGACCACGGCCGAGGCGACCACGAGCAGCGAGAGCACGACGAGCCAGGAGATCAACGCGATCGCGACACCGATCACGCCGTACCGGTTGGCGTTCCGCTCGATCAGGTGCGGGACGTAGACGGCACCGGCCGCACTGACGAGGACCTGCGCCAACGCACTGATGACGGCACCCGGAAGCAACAGCCGCCAGGCGACCCGGCGACTCAGCAGCAACCGCGTCCCCAGCCACCAGCCCGGAACGGCGACACACGTCTGCACCACCAACGAGACGATCAGGCCGCCCGGCAACTCGTCGGCGAGGCTCGCCACGTACGCGAGCGCGACCAGCGCGGCCAGGAGCAGCAGCGCGCCCTGGATACCGTCGAGGGTCCGGCGGATTCCGCGCGCGGGCAGCTCCCAGGCGACCTCGTACGTCCGCTGGACCGACCGGGCGAAGCTGCTCGCCGACACCAGCACGGTGAGCACGCTCAGCAGGGTCAGCCCACCGGACACCGAGGGCGGCCGGCCGAACAACGAACGGACCGCGTCCGCCGACGCGCCCGTCAACGAGAAGCGGCTGATCAGGAAATCGGCGACGGCCTGCGCGTCCGAGTTGCTGACCACCGTGGCGACCACGATCATCAACGGGACCAGGGCGATGAAGGCCTTGCCGGCGATCGTCAACGCGCGGTCGTAGACCCGGATCTCGACCGTCGCGACCATGATCCGCCAGACCAGACTGGTCCGCAGCCGGGACTCGATCCGCCGGATCCAGGGCCGCTCGGCCCAGCCGCGGTTCATCCCGCGCTCTCGGTACCGGCCCAGACCTCGCCCATCGGAGTCCTCCCCGGGGTACGCGCTGTCAGGACACTAGGCGAGCCGCCGGGCCGCGGACTCATCCAGGGCGGGTGAGGGTGGACCGCGGCCCCGGACCCGATCCTGAAACCGTGACTCGACGCCGGGGACCAGGCTGCACGGGGGACCGGCCGTGATCGCCGTTCGCTGGCGTCGGCCGATCGCGGCCCTCGTCGGCCTGATGGTCATCTACTACACGATCCCGAGCGGGTTCACCACCAACGGCCGGTTCTTCGTCGGACTGGCCACGACGATCGCCGCGCTGGTGCTGCTGGCCTGGGCGATCACCAGCCAGGTCCGCAAGCAGATGTTCGGCGGGACCGAGGTCGCGGTACAGAGCCTGGTGCTGCTGGTCGAGATGGTCGTGGTGGTGTTCGCCTACGGGTTCTACCTGCTCGAGCAGGCCCGGCCCGGCGAGATCGCCGGCCTGGACACCCGGACCGATTCGCTGTACTTCACCCTGACCACGATGACCACGGTCGGGTACGGCGACATCCATGCGGCCGGTCAGGTCGCCCGCGTCGTCGTGCTCGTCCAGTTGTTCTTCAACGTCGTGTTCGTCGGTGCGCTGGTCTCGATCCTCACCGCCACGCTCCGCGGCCGGGTCGAACAACGCGTCCGCAGGAAGTCCGGCGGGGACGACGGCCAAGCGCCGCCGTCCCCGCCGTGACGACCCCTCCCCGAGCTATCTCGAAGCGCCGCGCAGCCGCGCCTCCATCTCCGGCCGGACCTCGAGCTGACCGCCGGTCCGGTCGAGCGCCGCGTCCAGGGCGAGCGCGGCGTTGATCAGCGACAGGTGGGTGAAAGCCTGCGGGAAGTTCCCGAGCTGCTCACCGGTCAGCCCGACCTCCTCGGCGTACAACCCGACGTGGTTGGCGTAGGTGAACATCTTCTCGAAGGCGTACCGGGCCATTTCGAGCCGGCCGGACCGGGCCAGCGCCTCGACGTACCAGAAGGTGCAGATCGAGAACGTCCCCTCGCCGCCCCGCAACCCGTCGGGCGACGCGCTCGGGTTGTACCGGTAGACCAGGCTGTCCGACACCAGCTCGTCGTTCATCGCGTCCAGCGTCGACAGCCACAACGGGTCGTGCGGGACGACGAAACCGACCAGCGGCATCATCAGCAGCGACGCGTCCAGCACGTCGGTCCGGTCGTGCTGGGTGAACGCCTTCCGCTCCGCGTTCCAGCCCCGCTCCATGATCCGGTGGTAGATCCGGTCCCGCTCCTGCTCCCAGCGCTCCAGGTCCGCGGGCCGGCCGTGCTCGCGGGCCAGCCGGACCATCCGGTCCAGCGCGACCCAGCACATCAGCCGTCCGTAGGTGAAGTTCTGCCGGCCACCCCGGGTCTCCCAGACACCTTCGTCCGGCTGGTCCCAGTGCTGACAGAGCCAGTCCGTCACCTCGCTGAGCTTGGTCCAGGCCGGGTGGCCGATCCGGAGCCCGTGCTGGTCGGCCGCCCAGACCGCGTCCAGCATCTCGCCGTAGATGTCCAGCTGCAGCTGGTCGGCGGCGCCGTTGCCGACCCGGACCGGCCGTGACCCGGCGTACCCGTTCAGGTGGTCGAGCACGTCCTCGTCCAGGTCCGAGGACCCGTCGATCCGGTACATGATCTTCAACGGCCCGGACGTCTTGCCGACCTGCTCGGCGGCCCGGCCGCTGATCCAGCGCAGGAACGCCGCCGCCTCGTCGGTGAACCCGAGACCGAGCAGCGCGTGCACGGACATCGACGCGTCCCGGATCCAGGTGTAGCGGTAGTCCCAGTTGCGTTCGCCGCCGACCTGTTCGGGCAACCCCGTCGTCGGCGCCGCGACCAGCGCGCCACTCGGGGCGTACGTCATCAGCTTGAGCGTGATCGCCGACCGGTTGACCATCTCCCGCCAGCGACCCCGGTACCTGGAGGTGGCGAGCCATTCCCGCCAGTACCGCGCGGTGTCCTCGGCCAGGACGGTCAGCTCCGTCGCCGTCGGGGTCCTGGGCGGTCCGTCGGCGGCGGACTCGAGGATCACCCCGACCAGCTGGCCGGCCTGGAGGGTGAGGTCGCCGTGCACGTCCTTGCCACGCTGCTCCAGACCGGAGGGGCCGTGCAGGGTCAACTCGAGTCCGTGCGTCCGGAACACGGCGCCCTGGTCGGTGACCTCGACCTCGTGGTCCTGCCGGCCGTAGCCGAACCGTGGCGCGCAGTCGAGGGTGAACCGCATCGTGCCGCGGACACACCTGATGCCGCGGACGATCCGGTGCCGGTCGGTCACCTCGCCGGGGTTGTCGACCGGCATCAGGTCGATCAGCTCACCGACACCGTCGGGCGTCATGAACCGGGTGATCAGCACCGCGGTGTCCGGGAAGTACAGCTGCTTCGTCGTGCAGTCGCCGACCGGGGCAATGCTGAACCGGCCGCCACGTTCCTGGTCCAGCAACGCGCCGAACACGCTCGGCGAGTCGAACCGCGGGCAGCAGTACCAGTCGATGGTGCCGTCGGTCGTCACGAGGGCAGCGGTCTGCAGGTCTCCGATCAGCCCGTGGTCGGCGATCGGTGGATAGCCCGCCATCTCAACCGACCGGTTCCGGCTTCGGCACGTACTTGACGAAGTACTCCAGTGCCCGCCGGGTCTTCGGCTCCTGCGGGCCGGTCGCGGTCAGCCCGTGCTTGCGGACGAAGGCCCGCCAGTCCACCACCGCGTCGATCAGGCCCTGTGGCTCGGTCTTGATCGACATCTCCAGCAGCGGCATTTCGCCCGGGTAGTTCCACTGCTCGATCGTGGTCCGCCAGTCGAAGCCCTCCGGGAACGACTTCAGCAGCACGACGATGATCGGGCCGAGCGGGAGGACGTCGTTCCAGTCCGCGCCGGCCGGCTTGTGGTCGGCGAAGAACCTGCGCTGCTCCTTGGTGAACAACCGCTCGATCGAACCGCCGTCGCCGATCGCTTCGCGGACCGATCCCGGCGGCCGCTTGCCCTTCAGCGACGCCGAGACCACGTACGCGCCCTTCACGACGTCCATCTCGACCTTGAGGTTCTTCGACAACCGCAGTTCCTCCGGCAACTCGGCCGGGACCGCGGGACGCAGCTTGACCACGGTGTCGTCGACCTTGCCCTGGGTTCGCCGGGCCCGCAGCACGACGCCGTTGTGGTAGAGCGTGAGATCCGGGGTGTCGAAGAAGAAGACCTCGCGGATCTGGCCCTGCAGCGGATCGAGACGCAAGCCCCGTAACGACATTCGCTGATCCGCGGGCACGTTCATCTTGAGCTCGACACTCGGGACCCCGCGCAGGTCCTCGAGCATCGTCATGATCTTCTCCTGGTCCACGACAACCCCCTCCTCCTCCGGTCCGTGCCAGCCTTTCGCCGCGCCCAGGGACGGGCCTCCCCCGATGCGGGTGAGCCGCCGATCAGTGGATGACCACCTCGAGCACGACGATCGCGATCCCCAGCAAGGCGTTCAGCGCACCGGCCGTGAGGGCGATCTGCCAGGACCAGTTCTGCCGGCGCGCGAGCGAGATCCCCCAGCCGAACAACTGGACCACGCCGCACCACAGCGCGAGCCGGATCGCGACGTCGTCGGCGAACAGCCCGGTCGCACCGAGGGCCAGGAAAACCAAGCCAGGCAAGGGTCCTGTGACCAGCGGCCACTCCTCGGCCATCGCCCGGCGGATCGCGCTGAGGTCGATGTGTTTGGCCCCGCGCAGGTGGTGGGCGAGGGTGTCGGCGTACACGTGCGCCACCCAGAAGACACCGAGCGTGGCCAGCGTGACCCACAGCAACTTGTCGACCGCGACGTCCCGGGCTCCGGCGGCGATCACGGCCATCGACGCGATCGTGCCGTAGATCGCGCCGGCGGTGTCCGAAGAACGAACCTCGCCGGGCCGCGAGTGCCGTTCCGCTGCTTCCGCCATCGCGTCTCCCACCGCCATCGGACCCCGCTCATCGCATTGTCACGCGACCGGCCGCGGCCCCGGTCCCCCAGGAAGGGTGATGCCCGGCGCGATCCGGAGCAGCACAGTCGTTCGCGAGGGGCTGTGAAAGGGGATCCGATGGGTCACTACGTCATTCGGGTGAAGGGCAACTTGTCCCGGGAACTGACTGACGCGTTCCCGACCCTCAAAGCCGACAAAGAACCGCCCCAAACGGTCCTGCACGGCCACCTCGACGACCAGGCCGCCCTGGCCGGCATCCTCAACCACCTCGACATGCTCGGCATCGACATCGTCGAGGTCCTCCAGGTCCCCCCGACCCCCAAATCAGCCAAAGCCAAGGAGTAGCCGCCCGGCAGGTCCGTCAGTCGTAGACCTTGCGGAGGCGGATGGACATCGAGTTGATCAGGTGCTGGGTCATCGCCGCTTCGGCTGCGTCGGGGTCGCCCGAGGTGATGGCGGCGACGAGCTGGCGGTGTTCGAGCAGGACCTCGGGGCCGATGTCGCGGTCGAAGTGCAGGCGGAAGATGTGCAGGTGGCAGTGGGTGCGCTCGAACGCGGAGCGGACCTGCTCGCTGCCCGAGAGAGCCGCGATGAGCAGGTGGAAGCGGTTGTCGTGCGCGGTGAGTGACTTGTACCCCGCGTAGTCCACCGAGGTCGGTTCGGCCGCGGTCGCGAGCTCGGCGGTGAGCCGGTCGCGCCCTTCGTCGTCGATCAGCTCGGCGGCACGCCGGGCGGCCCACGGTTCGAGCAGCCGGCGGAAGCGGTACAGGTCGTCGAACTCGTCCTTGCTGAGCAGCGGCGTCGCGCGGTACCCCTTCAGCGGCTCCTTCACCGCCAGACCCTCGGACTCCAGCCGCGCCAGCGCCTCCCGGACCGGCGTCGACGAGACCTGGAAGTCCCGCGCCAGGCCGTCGATGGAGATCCGCGCGCCGGGCCGGATCGCGTGGTCCATCAGCATCGTCTTGATCGCCTCGTACACGTCGTCGGCGAGCATCTGCCGCCGGAGCAGCCGCCGGTCCTGCGGCTCCACGGTCTCCGTCATCGGCGTCTCCTACTGACGTCGGCAGGGGTTCCCCTGACCGTTTCCGGCCACTTCCACCCAGCGGGCGCGGCCTTGACCCAGCCCGCCGGATTAGGCAGGGTGGCACTCGTAATCATGCATCATGCACGATTTGTGGCCGTCCAGCCAGCAGTCCGCCCGTTCGGCGGCTGGCGACCGGCCCAGGAGAGGGCGCTGACGGATGCTGAGGTTCGAAGACATCGGGGTCCTTCCCGAACCCGAGGACAACGCCGCGATCTGTTCGCGCCGTCTCGCCGCCGGGACGGTCGTCGACTTCGACGGTACCGCGGTGACCCTGCCGCACACCGTGCTCGAGGGACACCGCATCGTGGTCCGCCCGGTGCGGGCCGGCGAGGTGATCACGTCCTGGCAGACCCCGTTCGCCCGGGCCCGGCGCGACCTGGTGATCGGCGACTACGTCTGTACGCCGACCAGCCTGGCCGCCGTCACGGCCCGCGGCGTGGAGGGCCTGCCCACCGAGCCGTCCGCGGACAACGCCGCCCTCGACCCGTACGAGCTGGACGAGAACGCGCTCAACCTCGGCCGGCAGGTCACCTCGGTCGAGCAGCCCGGCACCTTCCTCGGGTACCCGCGCGCCCAGGGCCCGGCCGGGACCCGGAACCACGTCGTGCTGATGGCGACCAGCTCGCGCAGCAGCGGCTTCGTCACCGAGCTGGCCCGCCGGTTCGAGGGCGCCGCGGCCGGTGACGGCGTCGTCCCGGTCGCGCACACCGAGGGCGGCGAGTCCGGCACCCCGAACAATCTGCACTTCCTGCTCGCCACCCTGGCCGGCTTCACCCTGAACCCGAACGTCGGCGCCGTCCTCGTCGTCGACACCGAGGAGGACCAGGTCTCCGGCCAGGCGATCCGCGACTTCATGGCCGAGCAGGGATACCCGGACCTCCAGGTCCCGCACGCGTTCTTCACCCGCAGCGCCGGGTTCGAGACCGACCTGACCACGGCCGGCGCGCTGGTCGAGCCGTGGCTGCCGGTGGTCGACGGTCAGCAGCGCCAGGAGGTCCCGCTGGCCGACCTGAAGATCGCGCTGCAGTGCGGCGGATCGGACGCGTTCTCCGGGATCTCGGCGAACCCGCTCGCCGGTGCCGTCGGCCGCGAGGTGATCCGGCACGGCGGTACCGCGGTCCTCGCCGAGACCGACGAGCTGATCGGCGCCGAGCGGTACGTGCTGAAGAACGTCCGCGACCTCGCCACCGCGCGGCGCTTCCTCGACACGGTCCGCTCCTTCAAGGACCGGGTCGGCTGGCACGGGCACACCGCGGAGGGCAACCCGTCCGGCGGCAACGTGTACCGCGGCCTCTACAACATCGTGCTGAAGTCGATCGGCGCGGCCCGCAAGCTGCCCCGCGAGGTCCGGCTGGACCACGTGATCGACTACGCCGAACCACTGCCGGGCGACGGGTACATCTTCATGGACAGCCCCGGCAACGACCTGGAGTCGGTGGCCGGCCAGATCGGCAGCGGCTGCAACCTGATCTTCTTCACCACCGGCAACGGGTCGATCACCAACTTCCCGTTCGTGCCGACGCTGAAGTTCGTCACCACCACCGCCCGGTTCGAGCAGCTCGAAGCCGAGATGGACGTGAACGCCGGGCCGTACCTGACCGGGACGTCGATGGACGACCTGACCGCGAGCACCTTCGACCTGACCGTCCGGGTCGCGTCGGGGGAGCGCAGCGCGGGCGAGAAGGCCGGGCACAGCCAGGTGTCGATCTGGCGGAACTGGCGGCAGAGCGGACCGGTCGAGGGCATCTCGATCAGTACCGACGGCCGCACCAAGCGCGAGCTCACCGACCTGCCGGCCGAGGACCGGGACGCCCCGCTCGACGGGCTCCCGCTCCCGGTCCGGACGCCGGCCCCGGCCGAGCCGACCCCGGTGAAGCTGCTGGCCGCGGACGGCAAGCAAGCCCCCGAGCAGGTCGGCCTGATTCTCCCGACCAGCCTGTGCTCCGGGCAGATCTCGCTGCGGATCGCGGCCCAGGCCGAGCTGGAGAAGTGGGCCGGCGACGCCGTCTCGCGGATGGTCGCCCTGCCGCACACCGAGGGGTGCGGGAGCAGTGGCGGCGCGTCGGAGGAGACGTTCGCGCGCACCATGCTCGGCTACCTGCTGCACCCGAACACCCGGATGGCGCTGCTCCTCGAGCACGGCTGCGAGAAGACGCACAACGACTACTTCCGGTCCCGCCTGGTCGAGGCCGGCAAAGACCCGTCCCGGTTCGGCTGGGCGAGCATCCAGGGCGACGGCGGCCTCGAAGCCGTCACCGCCCGGGTCCGCGACTGGTACGCCGGATTCGACCTGCCCGCACCGGCCGAGATCGACGGGACCGTCGGCGACCTCACGGTCGCCCTCGAAGCCCGCGGCGCCCTCACCGGTGAGACCGCCGAGGCGCTGGCCCTGATCGGTCGGGAGATCGTCGGCGCGGGCGGCTCGGTCGTCCTGTCCTCGCGTGGCGCCCTGCTCGGTCACGAGGGCTTCCGGACCGCGGCGTTCGGGACGGCGGACGAGGTCGGGCCGACGATCGCGCACGGCCAGCGGTTCGCCGAGCCGGGCTGGCACGTGATGCGGATGCCGGGCACCGACTGGATGGAGACGGCGACCGGCTTCGGCGCGGGCGGGGTCCAGCAGATCCTCGCCCACGTCGGCGGCGGCACGCTGTCGGCCCAGCGGTTCGTCCCGGTGGTCCAGTTCAGCAGCGACCCGGAGACGGTCGCGAAGTACGGCGACGACCTCGACGCGGTGGCCGCCGGCGCCGCGGCCGACCAGGCCCGGACCGGCCTGGACACGATCGCCGCGGTGGCGAGCCGCCGGCAGGTCCCCAAGGCTGTTGCCTCTGGCAACATCGGTTTCCAGATCACCCGTGGCCTGCTCGGCACCTCGATGTGAAAGGCGAACACATGCACCTGGTCCGATACCAGCTCCCCGGAGGCCGGCCTCAGGCCGGCGTCCGTACCGGTGACACCGTGGCGCCGGTGCTCGGGTTCACCGAGCTGGCCGAGCTGCTGCGGCTGACCGCCGACGACCTGCGGGCGGCGGTCGGCAAGCTCGGCGACGAGGTGCCGGTCTCCGACGTCCGGCTGCTGCCGCCGCTCGACGGCCGCGGCGAGGTCTGGTGCGCCGGGGTCACCTACGAGCGGTCCCGCGGTGCCCGGATGGAGGAGAGCAGCCAGCAGGACGTCTACGACAAGGTGTACTCCGCGAAGCGCCCCGAGCTCTTCCTGAAGTCGCCGGCCTGGCGGCTCGTCACCGAGGGCGAGCCGATCGGGATCCGCTCCGACTCCGGTCACGACGTGCCCGAGCCCGAGCTCGCGATCGTCGCGAACGCGCACGGCGAGATCGTCGGCTTCACCATCTGCAACGACCTGAGCTCGCGCTCGATCGAGGGCGAGAACCCGCTGTACATCCCGCAGGCCAAGGTGTTCGCCGGTGGCTGCGCGCTGGCCGCCGGGATCCGGCCGGCCTGGGAGGTCGCGGACCCGAAGGACCTGACCATCGACCTGGTGATCCGGCGCGGCGCCGACGAGGTCTTCACCGGCACCACCTCGACGGCCAAACTGGTCCGCGGGCTGCAGGACCTGATCGACGTGCTGTTCGTGCCGAACGACTTCCCCGACGGCGTGATCCTGGCGACCGGGACCGGCATCGTGCCCGAGCTCGACTTCGCGCTGCAGGCCGGTGACGTGGTCGAGATCGCGATCGCGGAGATCGGCACCCTGACCAACACGGTGGCGGTCGGCCGCGAACCGTTCGCGTTCCTCGCCGCCGAGAGCCTGGAGGAGAACCGATGATTCCGGACACCACGCCGGCCGAGCTGGAGCAGGCACTCGCCGACGCCGGCGGGGCCGCGGCCGCGCTGGCCGCCTCCGCGCCGTCGGTCCGGGCCGGCTGGATCCGCGCCGTCGCCGACGCGCTCGACGCGGCCGTCGACGAGCTGGTCCCGATCGCGCAGCGGGAGACGTCGTTGCCGGAGCCCCGGTTGCGCGGCGAGGTCGCCCGCAGTACCGGGCAGCTGCGGCTGTTCGCGGACGTGCTCGAGGAGGGATCCCTGCTCGAGGTCGTCATCGACACCGCGAACCCGGAGGGCAAGCCGGTCCCGATCCCCGACCTGCGCCGCGTCCTGGTGCCGCTCGGCCCGGTCCTGGTGTTTGCCGCCAGCAACTTCCCGTTCGCGTTCAGCGTCTGCGGCGGCGACACCGCCTCCGCGCTGGCCGCGGGCTGCCCGGTCGTCGTCAAGGCGCACCCGGGTCACCCCGAGCTGTCGGTCAAGACCGCCGAGGTGATGATCGAGGCGCTCCGCGCGGCAGGCGCCCCGGCCGGGACGTTCGGCCTGGTCCAGGGGTACGACGTGGGCGTGGCCGCGCTGAAGGACCCGCGGATCACCGCCGCCGGGTTCACCGGCTCCGTCCCGGCCGGCAAGGCGCTGCACGAGATCGCGGTGACCCGGCCGGAGCCCATCCCGTTCTACGGCGAGCTCGGCAGCCTCAACCCGGTGTTCGTCACCCAGGCCGCGGTCGATGCCCGGGGCAATGACATTGCGACCGGGTACGTCGGGTCGTTCACGCTCGGCGTGGGCCAGTTCTGCACCAAGCCCGGGCTGCTCTTCCTGCCGGCCGGGCACGGTCTGACGGACCAGCTGGTCGAGGCGACCGGCGGCGTGGCCGCGGCGAAGATGCTGAACGACCGGATCGCGGACGGGTTCTCCTCGGGGCTCGACCGGCTGCGCAAGGTCGAAGGCGTTCGCGTCCTCGGCGAGGGTGGCGGCGCCACCCTGCTCGGGACGACGGTGACCGAGTTGCTGGCGCGTCGCGAGGAGATCCTCGAGGAGTGCTTCGGCCCGGTCTCGATCGTGGTCGAGTACGCCTCCACCGACGAGCTGCTCGCGGCCGTCGCGGCGTTCGAGGGCAACCTCACCGCGACCCTGCACGCCGAGGAGAGCGCGGACGCCGAGCTCGCGAGCAAGGTGCTCCCGCTGCTCACCGAGCGCGCCGGCCGCGTGTTGTGGAACGGCTGGCCCACCGGTGTGGCCGTGTCCTGGGCCCAGCACCACGGTGGCCCGTTCCCGTCGACCGTCGGCTCGATCCACACCAGCGTCGGCGTCACCGCGGCGCGCCGGTTCCAGCGGCCGGTGGCGTACCAGGACACGCCGGACGCGCTGTTGCCCGCAGTACTGCAGGATGCCAACCCCGCCGGGATCAGCCGCCGGGTGAACGGGACCGTGACCACCGCGGAGGTGTCTCGATGAGCGATCTGCCCCCGACCAACGACCCGAACGAACCGATCGACCCGACAGCGGCCGGTTTCGGCCCAGGGCCCGACGGCGAGCCGACCCCGGAGAAGACCGGGCGCCCGAGCGGCGAGGCACCGAGCGCGGCCACCGGTACGCCGGGCACGGGCCGCCGCAGCTTCGACCACTGGTTCGGCGAGAAGGACCGCAACGGGTTCATCCACCGGTCCTGGATGCGCTCGCAGGGCTTCTCCGACGAGGTGTTCGACGGCCGCCCGGTGATCGGGATCTGCAACACCTGGTCCGAGCTGACCCCGTGCAACGCGCACCTGCGCCGGCTCGCCGAGTCGGTCAAGCGCGGTGTCTGGCAGGCCGGCGGCTTCCCGCTGGAGTTCCCGGTGATGTCGCTCGGCGAGACGATGCTGCGGCCGACCGCGATGCTCTTCCGGAACCTGCTCAGCATGGACGTCGAGGAGTCGCTGCGCGGCAACCCGATCGACGGCGCCGTGCTGCTGACCGGCTGCGACAAGACCACGCCCGGGTCGATCATGGGCGCCGCGTCGGTCGACCTGCCGACCCTGGTGGTCACCGGCGGCCCGATGCTGAACGGCAAGTTCCGCGGCTGCGACATCGGCTCCGGGACGGCCGTCTGGCGGTTCACCCAGGACATGAACGCGGGCCGGATGTCGGCCGAGGACTACGCCGCGGCCGAGTCGGGCATGTCCCGCAGCAACGGGCACTGCATGACGATGGGCACCGCGTCCACGATGGCCTGTATGGCCGAGGCGCTCGGGCTGCAGCTGACCGGGTCGGCGGCGATCCCCGCGGTCGACTCCCGGCGGTACGCGATCGCCCAGCAGGCCGGTCAGCGGATCGTGAAGATGGTCGAGGAGGACCTCAAGCCGAGCGACATCCTGACCCGGGACGCGTTCGCCAACGCGGTCCGCGCGAACGCCGCGATCGGCGGTTCCACCAACGCGGTGATCCACCTGCTCGCGATCGCCGGCCGGGTCGGCGTCGACCTGACCCTGGACGACATGGACGAGTGGGCCCGCGGCGTACCGTGGCTGGTCGACCTGCAGCCGTCCGGCAAGTACCTGATGGAGGACTTCTACTACGCCGGCGGCCTGCCCGCGGTGATGAAGGAGATCTTGCCGCTGCTCAAGGCCGACGCGATCACGGTCACCGGCAAGTCGATCGGCGAGAACGTCGCCCGCGCCGAGCGCACCGACTGGATCGGCCGGGAAGGTGAGCCGCCGAATCAGGTGATCCGCCCGGTCGGCAACCCGCTCGGCAGCGGCGCCGGTACCGCGGTACTGAAGGGCAACCTGGCTCCCGACGGTGCTGTGGTCAAGCAGTCCGCGGCGTCGGAGCGGTTGCTGCAGCACCGGGGCAAGGCGCTGGTGTTCAGCAGCATCGAGGAGTACGACAAGGCCGTCGACGACCCGGACCTCGACGTCGACGAGGACACCGTGCTCGTCCTGCAGAACGCGGGCCCGCGTGGCTACCCGGGCATGCCCGAGGTCGGCAACATGACGATCCCGCGCAAGCTCGCCGAGCAGGGCGTCGACGACATGGTCCGCATCTCCGACGCGCGGATGAGCGGCACGGCGTACGGCACCGTGGTGCTGCACGTCGCGCCGGAGGCCGCCGTCGGTGGTCCGCTCGCCCTGGTCCGGACCGGCGACTGGATCGAGCTGGACGTGCCGGCCCGCCGGTTGCACCTGGACGTGTCCGAGGAGGAACTGGAGAAGCGCCGGGCCGACTGGCAGCCACCGGTGGTCCCGAACGACCGTGGCTGGGCCAAGCTCTATGTCGACCATGTCACCCAGGCCAGCCAGGGCTGCGATCTCGACTTCCTGGTCGGGCGCACCGGGTCGGCCGTGGCGCGGCAGAGTCACTGATGTCCTGGGGGCCGTTCGAGGCGATCCGTGACCTGCGGCCGGACGGTGTCCTGCCGCAGGTCACCCCGATCCGCCGGCTGCTCCCCGACCTGCCGTCCGAGCCCGACCCGTACGCCGCCGGACTGGCCGCCCTCGCTCCGTTGGCGGCGGCCGTCCGGCCCGGGCAGCGGATCGCGGTCACGGCCGGGAGCCGCGGCATCCACGACCTGGTACCGGTGGTCAAGGCGGCCGTGGACTGGGTGAAGTCGGTCGGCGCGGAGCCGTTCGTGGTCCCGGCGATGGGGTCGCACGGCGGCGCGACCGCGGACGGCCAACGGGACATGCTGGCCGGCCTCGGGGTCACGCCCGAGTCCGTCGGCTGCCCGGTCGAGGCGACGATGGAGACCGTGGTCGTCGGCCACCTGGAGGACGGGACGCCGGTCCACCACGACGCGCTGGCGGCGAAGGCCGACGGCGTGCTGCTGGTCAACCGGATCAAGCCGCACACCGACTTCCACGGGCCGGTCGAGAGCGGGCTGGCCAAGATCCTCGCGATCGGGCTCGGCAACCACGCCGGCGCGGCCGCGTTGCACGCCGGCGGGATCCCCGCACTGGGAGCCGCGATCGAGGCGGCGGCCCGGATGGTGGTGGCCCAGGGCAAGATCCTGGGCGGGCTGGCGATCCTGGAGAACGCGCTGGAGAAGACGGCCGCGGTCGAGCTCGTCACCGCCGACGGGATCGCCGGGGTGGCCGAGAACGCCTTGCTGCAAAGGGCCGGCAGCTTGCTGGGCCGGCTGCCGTTCGACGAACTGGATGTGCTCGTCGTCGACGAGATGGGCAAGAACAAGTCCGGTACCGGGATGGACACGAATGTGATCGGCCGGTGCTGGGTGCACGGGATCGAGGAGTTCGAGTCGCCGTCGATCGCCGCGATCACGGTGCACCGGTTGTCCGCGGAGTCGCACGGGAACGCGTCCGGGCTCGGCCTGGCCGACGTGGTCCCGGCTCGGATCCTGGAGCAGATCGACCTGCGGGCGAGTTACGTGAACGCGCTGACCTCGGGAGCCGGGGGAGCGCGGCGGTCCCGGCTGCCGATGGTGCTGGCCGACGACCTGGCCGCGGTGACCGCGGCCGCGGCGATGAGTGGACGCCGGGACTGGGCCGGGCTGCGGCTGGCCCGGATCCGGGACACGCTGTCGCCGCACGAACTGCTGGTGTCGCCGGCACTGCTGGCCGAGGCGGCCGAGCGGTTCGACCTGGAGATCACCGGGACGGCCCACGACCTGACCGACGCGTCGGGCTCACTGAGAAGCTGGGGAGAGGCATGAATCTGCGGGAAGCGCGCGCGTTGCTGGCCGATCGGGGATTCGCCGCGGGCGGTGAGTCCGAGAAGCGGTTCGCCGACGGGGCGCCGTACAAGGTGGAGATCCCGAGCTGCGAGGGCCCCGGCGTGATGCGGGCCGTACTGGAGGAGGCGAAGGCGCGCGGGGTCACGGTGCACCGGGTGTCCCAGGGCAGCGGCGTGATGATGCTGACCGACGGCGAGATCGAGGAGATGCTCGAGCTCGGCGCCGCTCACGACGTCGAGGTCTGCCTGTTCCTCGGGCCGCGCGGCGCCTGGGACATCGGTGGCCAGGCCAAGGTGTCCGCCGCCGTCGGCAACGTTGCACGCGGCAACGAGATGGTCGCGGCCTCGCTCTGCGACGCGTTCCGGGCCGTCGAGCTCGGCGTCCGGTCCCTGCTGGTCGGCGACCTCGGGGTACTCGAACTGCTCGGGCTGCTGAAGAAGGACGGTTCGCTGCCGTCCGACCTGGTCCTGAAGACGTCCGTGCTGATGCCGTTGCCGAACGCCACCACCGGCGCGCTGTACGAGCGGCTGGGAGCGACGTCGCTGAACGTCTCCACCGACCTGCCGCTGCCGGTACTGGCCGAGATCCGGGCCGCGACGACGGTACCGATCGACATGTACATCGAGGTCCCGGACGACCAGGGCGGCCACGTCCGGTTCTACGACGTGCCCGAGGTGGTCCGGGTCGCGGCGCCGGTGTACCTGAAGATGGGGCTGCGGAACGCGCCGAACATCTACCCGGTCGGTCAGCACCTCGCCGGGACCGCCGAGGCGCTCGGCCGGGAACGGGTCCGCCGGGCCGAGCTCATTCTCCGGTTGCTGGCGGAGCAGGACGAGGGATGAGCTCGCTCGTTGCCCGGCTGACGGCCGCGCTCGGGGTGAACGCGGTCGTCACCGACCCCGACGTACTGGACAGCCATCGCAACGACGAAGCGACCTTCTGCGCCGCCGGCGTACCGGCCGTACTGGTCCGCCCCGGCTCGACGGCCGAGGTGCAGGAGGTGATGCGCGCGGCCACGGAGTACGGCGTCCCCGTGGTCACGCAGGGCGCCCGGACCGGGTTGTCGGGTGCCGCGAACGCGATCGACGGGTGCATCGTGCTGTCGACGGCCCGGTTGAACCAGGTGCTCGAGGTGTCCGTGGCGGACCAGGTCGCCGTGGTCCAGCCGGGCGTGGTGAACGCGGACCTGTCCCGCGCGGTCCTGGCCGAGGGGTTGTTCTACCCGCCGGATCCGTCGTCGTGGGAGATGTCCACGGTCGGCGGCAACATCGCCACCAACGCGGGCGGGCTGTGCTGCGTGAAGTACGGCGTCACCGGTGACTTCGTCCGCGGGCTGGAAGTGGTCCTGGCGTCCGGCGAGGTGGTCCGGACCGGGCGGCGTACGGTGAAGGGCGTGGCCGGGTACGACCTGACCCGGCTGATCGTCGGTTCCGAGGGGACGCTCGGCGTCGTCACGGAGGCGACGCTCGCTCTGCGTCCGGCCCCGGAGGCGGCGTTGACCGCGGCGGCGACCTTCCTCTCGATCGAGGACGGCATCGCTGCAGCGGCCGCGGTGATGGCTTCTGGGTTGCGGCCGTCGTTGCTGGAGTTCCTGGACGGTCCGACCGCCCAGGCGATCCAGAACTACCGCGACATGGGTCTTCCGGCGAACGTCGGATCGTTGCTGCTGGCCCAGTCCGATCGCGGTCCGCGAGCTGCCGAGGACGTGGCCGCGATCGCCGCGATCTGCGCCTCCCATGGTGCGGTGGACGTGGCCGAGGCGTCCGACGCGGCGGAGTCGGCGATGTTGCTCGAGGCCCGCCGACTGGTCCACCACGCGCTCGAACCCCTCGGCACGACGCTGATCGACGACGTCGCGGTGCCGCGGAGTCGCCTGGTCGACCTGCTCACCGGAGTGGGTGCGATCGGCAAACAGTACGACGTGCTGATTTGTTGCCCAGGGCACGTAGGTGACGGCAACATGCATCCCACCGTCGTCTTCGACCGCGACGACCCGGCCGCCGAGGCGCGTGCCCTGGAAGCGTTCGGCGCGGTGATGGACCTCGGCCTCTCCCTCGGCGGAACCATCACCGGCGAACACGGCGTCGGCAAGCTCAAACGTCAGTGGCTCGCCCAGGAGCTCGGTCCGGTCGGCCTGCGCCTGCAGCGCGAGGTGAAGGCGGTCTTCGACCCGGACAACCTGCTGAACCCGGACAAGCTCTTCCTCTAGTCGTTGGGTCTCCCTGCCTGGAGTCGAACCAGGGACCCGGCCTTCGGAGGGCCAGGCGTGCATCCGTCACCAGGGAGCGCGGACTCCCACCACTCACCAACGCGTTCGTTGGTTGGGAGCCAACCGTTGCTTGAGCCGGCCGTTGCGGCGCCGGGCGGGGTTGGTGAGTGGTGGGTGACCGGTCCTACTCGTCGACCGAGACCACCCGCACCCAGTCGGAGCAGTCGGCCTCACACCAGACGTGGTCCCCGGCATGCGCGATCCGGTCCCGCTGCACATGCCCACAGGCCAGCGTCACGCGGCGCATCGCGTGCCCCTGCTGCACCGGAGCACCGGTCCGCCCGCCCGGAATCCTCTTCCCCTGCTGCAATCTGAGGTCGGCCATGGCCGGTCCCCCTCTCGTCTCGAATGGTGTCGGCACCGGCCCGTCCTGGACCGGTCGCGTGCAGAAGACAGGACTCGAACCTGCCCAGCCCGAAGGCAACGGGTTTACAGCCCGCCCCACCTCCCCACCGGTGGCGCTTCTGCGTGGCAGAGGCCGCGTCATGGGAGACTCGGCCCAGCAACAACTAGCAACAACCTTGGACCGCAACAGTTGGGAACCTCAGACTCGGTGTCAGCAAGTTCGAGCAACGCAACAGACAAGGGAGCAGCATGAGACTCACGTACGTAGCCGGTGACCCGGAGTCTGTCCCGCAGAACTCGCCGACGCTCTACAAGACCGACCGGGGAAGCTGGGTCGTCCAGGGATGGGTGGTGACCGACCCTGACGCACTCGCAGCGCTGAACCTCCCGGAGGGCGAGACGGCAGTCGAGATCCCGGACCGCATGATTCCGCTCTTCACGCAGCCGTAGGACGTTCGTGGAACAGATCACCGAGCAGGAGTTGACGGAACTGACCGGCAGCTTCCAGCGCAGTGCCGTTCATCTTGAGACTCGGGATGCTTACGGCACCGAGGTCGAACTGCCGTACATGGCCAAGTGGGCGGCAGGTGAACCTGACGACCTCGAGTGGATGCAGGAGTGGTGCCGGAAGATGCGGAGCCATGTTGATGCCGGTCGGACTGTACGAAGGGCGAAGATCGTCTCGGAACCGCTGAGCGACTACCAGCGGTGGACCCAGGCGATCATCGGCCCGATGGTGGACGCAGGCGAGGACATTCGGTGGGTGCCTCGCAGGCTGACCTCACCGATCTGCATCCCCGGCAACGACTACTACCTGTTCGACGACGAGCGAGTGGTCTTCCTCCATTACGCCGGATCCGGCGTGAACACTTCGTTCACGACGACCACCGATGTGGCCGTTGTCGAGATGTGTTCTGTGGCCTTCAAGAAGGTCTGGGCACTGTCAGTCCCGCACCGTGACTACAAGCCCGTCTGACGCTGCCAGAAAGGCGCGAGAAGCCCTCGGCTTGCGCCTGCGGGAGATACGGAAGGACGCCGGGCTGACCGGTCGTGCGCTGGCAGCCGCGACCGGTTGGCACTTCACGCGCATCTCGAAGATAGAGAACGGGGCGCAGAGCCCCACCGACCAGGACCTTCGCACGTGGTGCGGCTTCTGTGCTGCCGAGGAGCAGGTGCCGGACCTCATCGCTCAGGCGCGGGCGGTCGAGTCGATGTACCTGGAGTTCAAGCGGCAGGCTCGCGCAGGCTTGAAGCAGTTCATGCTCGCGCCGGTGCCGTTGTACGAGCGAACCGAGCGATTCCGCATCTACGAACACCACGCCGTCCCGGGTCTCTTCCAGACCGCGGAGTACATGCGGGCGATGCTCAAGTTCTGGTTCGGCTTCCTCGACACACGAAACGACATGGACGAGGCAGTCGAGGCGCGCATGGTCCGCCAGGGGGTCCTCTACCAGAGCAGCAAGACCTTCTCGGTCGTACTCGAGGAGGCAGCGCTCTCTACCCGCTTCGGCGGTTCCGAGACGCTTGCTGGGCAGCTGGACCGGCTGCTGTCGGTGATGAGTCTGCCGAACGTGTCCATCGGCATCGTGCCGAGGAACGCCGAGCGCGACGTGATCGGGCAGGCGGGCTTCTGGATCTTCGACGACAAGCTCGTCAGTCTGGAGACCCCGACAGCGAGTATCGAGGTCACCCAACCTCAAGAGGTCTCGCTCTATGCGCGGATGTTCGATCATCTGCGACGGCCGGCACTCTACGGACGAGACGCCCGAAGAATCATCGTCGGTCTCCAGAACGAACTCTCGGGGAGCAACCAATAGCAACTCTGTAGCTGCTGATCGCGAAGCGCTTCTACGGTTCGAACATGGCATCAGGAGCTGCTTCTCACCTCACGGTGGAGTGGGGTGGCGAACCGAACGACACCGGCTGGCCCGCGATGCGGCCGACCGACCGCTGTGACGGCGAGAATCCGATGACCGGGAGCGCCTGTGTGAACGGGCACCACAAGGGCTATCACCGTGACGTGTCCGGCGCGGAATGGCTCGACGACGAGTGACCATCGCAAGCTCATCAGCCTGAGAGAGCTTGTCAACAAGGGAGTTTGCGGTGAGAGCGAGATTCGAACTCGCGGACCGGCCGGGGCCGATCGACGGTTTAGCAAACCGCTGCCCTTGCCAGCAGGCGGATCTCACCCAGACCGGCCGCCCGTCGTCTCCCCTGAGGACGACGGGCGGGCGGTTCAGCCCTTGACGCAGATGATCTGCTTCAGGTGGGCGACGACCTCGACGAGGTCGGACTGCGCCGCGATGACGGACTCGATGTCCTTGTACGCCGCCGGGATCTCGTCCAGCACACCGGCGTCCTTCCGCGACTCGACCCCGGCCGTCTGCGCGACCAGGTCGTCCACGGTGTACCGCCGCTTCGCCTCGTTGCGGCTCATCCGCCGGCCTGCCCCGTGCGAGGCCGAGTAGAACGAGCGCTCCGAGCCGAGCCCGCGGACGACGTACGAGCCGGTGCCCATCGACCCCGGGATCAGGCCCAGGTCGCCGGACCCCGCCCGGATCGCGCCCTTGCGGGTGACGAGCAGGTCGTGGCCGTCGATGGTCTCCTCCGCCACGTAGTTGTGGTGGCAGGAGATCGGCCGCTCGAACGTGATCTCGTGCTCGAACGACTCCCGCACCGCCTGCATCACCAGGGCGAGCATCACCGCGCGGTTCCGCGAGGCGTACTCCTGCGCCCAGCCGAGGTCGCGACGGTACGCGTCCATCTGTGGCGTCCCCGCGAGGAAGACGGCGAGGTCACGGTCCGGCAGGTCCGCGTTGTGCGGGAGGTCCCGCGCGATCCGCATGTGCCGCTCCGCGAGCTCCTTGCCGATGTTCCGGCTGCCCGAGTGCAGCATCAGCCAGACCCGGTCCTCGTCGTCCAGGCAGACCTCGATGAAGTGATTGCCGCCGCCGAGCGACCCCATCTGCTGATGCGCCTTCTTCTCTCGGTCCTGCACGCCGTCGTGCAGGCTCGTGAACGCACCCCACAGCCGGTCCCACGCCCGCGGGTCGAGCCCGAGCCGCCGGATGCTCACCGGGTACTCGTGCGCCCGGAAGCCGACCGGTACCGCCGCCTCGATCCGGGAGCGGATCGCCGACAGGTCCTCCGGCAGGTCCGCCGCGGTCAGCGACGTCAGGACGCCTTCCATGCCACACCCGATGTCGACCCCGACCGCGGCCGGCGACACCGCCTGCTTCATCGCGATCACGGACCCTACGGTCGCGCCCTTGCCCAGGTGCACGTCCGGCATCACGCGGACGCCGTGCACCCACGGCAGCGCGGCGATGTTCCGGAGCTGCTGCAGCGCCTGCGCACCAACCTCGTGCTCCTGCGACCACATCAGAGTGGAGCTCTTCGCCCCACTCAGCGCGACCGGGTACTGAACGTTCATCTCCCCACTCCTTCGTCATTGGTTGTGATGGCAGAGCTGCCAGGGCAGGGCTCGAACCTGCGGGACCTCGGGTCAGAACCGAGGGTGGGACACCGTCGCCCACCTGGCACCGCTCCGACGCGGCACCGGTGGGCGTCGCGTCAGAGTGCTATCTCCGCACGGGAGGGGATCCACGGCTGCCACAGCAGCGGCATCCCCGCCTCTTCGGGCGTACGGCAGCCCTTCTTCTCGTTGCAGGAGGCGTGCGCCGCCACCGCGTTCAGCCACTCGCCGCGTCCGCCACGGGACCGCGGTACGACGTGGTCCATGGTGGTCGCGCCGCGCCGGCCGCAGTACGCGCAGGTGTACTTGTCCCGCTTCAGGACACCGGCCCGCGTGTACTGCAGGCGGCCGGTGGCGTACCGCCACTTGGTCACGACGTAGCGGACCAGGCGGAGTACCCGGGGCAGAGGAAACGGACCGATGTGGGCGCCGTCGTGCGCTTCCTCGACGACGGCGACCTCGCGGACGAGCATCCGGATGGCGTGCTGGATCGACACGACATGCAGCTGTTCGTACGAGGCGTTGAGCACGATCACACCGCTCATGGTGGTTCCTCCTCTCCTCCAGTGTGCCCCGACCGGTACTGGTCGGGGCGGGTCGTCCGGTGCGTCCGTACGGCGGACCGGTGGTTGCTGCTGGTGGTGCGGCTCCAGGGATTCGAACCCCGAACCTGCCGGTTCTGAACCGGCCGCCTCTACCGTTGGGCCAGAGCCGCTGAACCGGCCGCGAAGAACGGCCGGCGTGGGGTGTCCGGCGGGACTCGAACCCGCTTCCGCCGGGGCCACGTCCCGGTGCATCGCCCACTTCTGCTTCGGACACAGCACGCCCGGCAGGACTTGAACCTGCAACCCCCTGCTTCGTAGACAGGTGCTCTCTCCGGTTGAGCCACGGGCGTTCGTACCCCGCGCCGGATGGACTGCGGATTTCCGGCGCAGGGCAGCTTCGTGGCGCCCGCTCGGCCGGTAGCTGACTTCCCGCGGGCGCCTGGTCGAGCTGGAGAGATTCGAACTCCCGATGTCCTCATCCCAAATGAGGTGGCCTGGCCGCTGGCCTACAGCTCGTCGCTCCCGGGTGCCTCGACGGCACCCGGGAATTGCAATGGCATATCCAGTTGTCAATTCTTCGATTCGCCGTCCGTAAAAGGCGAAAAAGCATCGGTGGAAGGAGTCGAACCCTCATGACGCGGGTTTGGAATCCGGTCCGCAACCAATGCGCACCGACGTGGGGTGAGAAAAGAAAAACCGCCCGGATCGGGGTGTCCCGACGGGCGGCTCCTGGTGCGATCGCGCAGATCACACAGGGGGACCGCCGTACCTCGGGCTCAGTTCGGCCTCAAGCTGGTAGCCGAACAAGTGCTGGTGTCCGGGTCGCAGGCAGGCCGGCACGACGAGACGCTCGATGCGCCACGCTTTCCGCCAGTTCTGCTTGCCGGTCACGATCGTTCTCCTTGGTCTGAGTGTCTTGCGGGCAATAGTTTGACCCGAAAGCACAGTAGAAGTCAACGAATTTCCTGGGTCGTCTTATTCCGGCGAAATTCCCGGTGCCGGACGCGAGGTGCGACGGGGTGCCGGCGGCGCTGGTTCCACGGATTGTCGGTGGGCTGTGCTGGGATGGACCGATGACTGTTCTCGTACTCGGTTCCACCGGATCGACCGGACGACGCGTCACCCGTCAACTGCGCGATCGTGGCCTCACGGTCCGCGCCGCGTCCCGGCACGGCGACGTCGCGTTCGACTGGACCCGCCCGGAGAGCTGGGCCGCGGCCGTCGAGGGCGTCTCCGCGATCTACGTGATGGCGCCCGACGGTGTCCCGGTCAAACCCGCGTTCCTGGACCAGGCGGTCGCCGCGGGCGTCGAACGGCTCGTCCTGCTCTCGACGATGCACCCCGAGGAGATCGGCGACCACCGCCTCGTCGCCGCCGAGTCCGCGGTCCGCGCCGCCGGTACGAGCTGGACCGTCGTCCGCGCGCACTGGTTCGACCAGAACTTCGACGAGGGCTTCTTCCAGCCCGCGATCCAGGCCGGCGAGCTCGTCATCCCCCTCGCCGACCAACGCCAGGCCTTCGTCGACGCCGAAGACATCGCCGCCGTCGCCGTCGAAGCCCTCACCGGCGACGGCCACCACGGCGCGACGTACGAGGTGACCGGCCCCGACGCCCTCACCTTTGGAGAGGCGGTCGCCATCATCGCCAAGGTGACGGACCGTGACATCAGCTACCAGGGGACACCAGAGGCATACCTGGCCACTCCGGGCGCCGACCAGGCCATGCTCAACTACTTCACCAACCAGCTGACCCTCGGCGACTCGACCCCCACCGACACCGTCGAACGCCTCACCGGCCGCCGCGCCATCCCCTTCGCCGAGTACGCCGCGGCCGCCGCGAAGACCGGCGTCTGGACCCCGTAGAACCAGACCTGCCGAGCCGGTCCACCCGCTCATCCAGGCTCCCCGAGGTGACCTGCACCACCCGACCCCCGAATCCGATTCGGAATCCACCCACCCTTCCCGCTACACTCTTGCCTCGGCTCCAGAGCCACGCCGCCTTAGCTCAGTCGGCAGAGCGTCTCACTCGTAATGAGAAGGTCGTCGGTTCGATTCCGACAGGCGGCTCCGCAAGAAAGCCCAGGTCAGAGCGTATGTCGCTTCGACCTGGGCTTTCTGTTCCACCTGACCGCACGCCACGGTGCGACAGTTCATCGATCGCCATCTCACCGACGCAAAGCTCGGCATCAACCATGCATCAACTACCGCAGCCAAACCGACAAGCACATCATCCCCTGCATCGGTCAACAGAAGGCGCGCGCAGTCGATGCCGACGTCGCAGACTCCTGCTACTCGGAACTGCGGGGTCTGTCAAAAGAACGGTGTAACTCGGGTTGAAGAAGGTTAGTTACGGCCAGTGGTGAGCCGGCCCTCGAAGGCGATATCGAAGGCGTTGAGTGCGGGTTTCCAGCGCATGGTCCAGCGTTTGCGGCCGTTGCCGGTCGGGTCCAGGCTCATGATCGCGAGGTAGACGCACTTGAGTGCGGCTTGCTCGTTGGGGAAGTGGCCGCGGGCCTTGACCGCGCGTCGGATCCGGGCGTTCACGGACTCGATCGCGTTGGTCGAGCAGATCACCCGGCGGATCTCGGGATCGAAGGCCAGGAATGGAACGAACTCGGCCCAGGCGTTGTCCCACAACCTGACGATCGCCGGGTAGCGCCCGCCCCAGGCCTCGGTGAACTCGGCGAACCGTTCCTTGGCGCCGGCCTCGGTCGGTGCTGTGTAGACCGGCTTGAGCGCCTTTGCGATCGCGGCCCAGTGCTGCCGGCCGGCGTAGCGGAAACTGTTGCGGAGCAGGTGCACGATGCAGGTCTGGGTGATCGCCCGCGGCCACACGGTGCCGATCGCGTCCGGCAACCCGGCCAGCCCGTCACACACCACCATCAAAACATCCGCGACGCCGCGGTTCTTGAGCTCGGTCAGCACATGCAGCCAGTACTTCGCGCCCTCGCCGCCGTCACCTGCCCACAACCCGAGAATGTCGCGGTGACCCTCACAAGTCACCGCCAACGCCACATAGATCGGCCGGTTCGACACCTGCCCATCGCGGACCTTGACGTGGATCGCGTCGATGAACACCACCGGATACACCGGGTCCAGGGGCCGGTTCTGCCACTCGACCATGCCCTCGACCACCTTGTCGGTGATCGTGGAGATCGTCTGCCGCGACACCCGCGCCCCATACACCTCGCCCAGATGCGCCGAGATCTCACCGGTAGTCAGACCTTTGGCCGACAACGAGATCACCATCTCGTCCACCCCCGACAACCGCTTCTGCCGCTTCGCCACGATCCTCGGCTCGAACGACGCCTCACGATCACGCGGCACATCGATCTCGACCTCGCCAACATCGGTCAGCACCGTCTTCGAACGCACACCATTGCGCGAATTGCCCGTCCCGCGGCCGGCCGGATCGTGCTTGTCATAGCCCAGGTGATCGGTGATCTCGCCCTCGAGCGCGGATTCCAGCACCCGCTTGGTCAGCTGCTGCAACAGCCCGCCCTCACCGGTCAACTGCAGCCCGCCGGCCCGGGCCTGTCCCACCAACTGCTCGACCAGTTGCTCATCCAGACCATCCAGCCCCGACCCAGGCCCCGGCTCCTCAGCATGCTCCACGTCAGCCATCATCTCGGTCATCAGATCTACTCCCACGATTGGGAGTTACACCGAACTTTTTACAGTCCCGAACTGCGGCGTTGCGGTTCGCCTGAAGTGGTTCCGGGCAACGGTGTTGTGCCTCTCGCCGCTTGTAGGCTGCCGTTCGTGGAGATCGGGCGGTGGTCACCGGCGGAGGTTGTGAGATACGAGGTGGCCGGTGATGTTGTTCATGCGCTGTCGGCGCTGTGCACGGCGCGGATGTCCGAGGTGTCCGATCCGCGGGTGATCGAGCATTGGCGTGGCATCGCCGCGGACTGCGATCGTCGGTGGCGTGAGCTCGACCCCGGCGATGTCCAGGCGGTGGAGGCGTTGGTCGCGGAGTGTCGTGACCTGGTCCGTACCCTGACCCAGCAGGCGCGGTGACACCGAGACCGGTGGCTGGCCGGCTTGGCGGGTGGGCGGGGGTCACCGGGTGAGGTTGGGGGGAACGAGGTGGCCGGTGATGTCGTTCCTGCGCTCGCGGCTGTCGGAGCGCGATATCCAACAGATCTTCGATCGGGAGATCGCGCCGCGGCTGATGGCCGGGGTCGGTCGCCCTGAACAGCCCTGGCTGCTGTTCGTGTTCGGTCAGCCCGGTTCCGGCAAGACGACGGCTCAGCGTCAGGTCCTCGAGCGGATCGGGCCGGTCGGTGCGGTGATCGCGGACACCGACTCGCTCAAGTCCTATCACCCCGGATACGCCGACCTGTTGGTCAAGGACGACCAGACCGCGGCGCTCGTGGTCGCGCGAGCCTCCAATGCCTGGACGAGGATGGCGATCGATCTGGCCGAGCGGCACCGCGTACACCTCATCCGTGAGGGCAGCTACGCGCCCCGGAACGAGGCGACGCGTTTCGCCGCCGCCGGGTACACCGTTGAGGCCGACGTGATGGCTGTTCCGGCGGCGATCAGCAGGCTGAGCGTGCTGCTGCGCTATCAGCTGATGCGCGACGAGCTGGGTTTCGGCCGACTGGTACGAACCGGGACCCACGATCGCGTGTTCGAAAGCCTGCCGCGGATCCTGGCCGACAACGACCATCGCAAGTTCATTCCACAGGTGCGGCTGCACCGCTGGGGCGGCGAGACCATCTACGCTGATCGGCTTGACGCCAACGGTGAGTGGCAGGACCCCACGGCCGCCCGCGCTGTGCTGGAGACCGAGCGAAACCGCGAGCTGACTGCGGCCGACGCCACCTGGTTCACCGAACAGTTCAACGCCCTCAGCCGCTCCCTACCACCAAACCTCCGCGCACAACTGCCTCAGATCGCCGCGCTGGCCCGCCCACTCGGAATCGATCTGGCCAACACCCCGACGCCCGATCAACGCACTCGCAGCACGCCGCACGCCGTCAAGCACACCAAAGGGTCCACGCCGGCAGCACCGAAGCCGGCATCAACAGCGAGGTTCATCAGCGCCGGGCTCGCACCAGCCCACCTCGCCACCACCACGCCCAGCCCAGGCACCGAGCAGGCCGGCGAGAAACCACTGAGAAGCAGTCCAGCAACTATCCCCACGCAGACACGAACCGGCGCAACCATCGATCCACCGACGAGATGACGTCCCGGCGGACCGTAGCGGCCATGATCGTGTGATGTCGCAGGACACCGGTGACGGTTCTGTGTCAGGACATCGGTGACACTTTGGGGGTTCTTGGTGGTGGCACTTCCGCACTGAGGCTCGGGCGGTGGCTGCCGACCAGCCGCCGGGGCGCGTACGGCGACGGCCCGCCGCTCACCACAGCCATGTCACGCCACGTCCACCCAGATACCCGTTGTTCTCCTACAGCAAAGCGTTACGGTCGACTCCTGGCGTATCCATCGCTCAATAGCAGGTCCGGTCGTCTGGCTGCCTCTCGTCACCCGCGCCTGCCAAGCTCCGAGTTCTTCGCGGCCCGAGAATCCGGGAACGCCGTGTCCGCCGGCACATTCACTCCAGCTGACTCTGGCGCTCAGCCCCTGTAGCGAAGTACCGGTCCAGGTACGACTCGGCGTCGAGCGGACTTGTTCGTAAGAGGCTGAACACCTCCGCGCCATCCGCCACTGCATCGGATAGGACGTAGCCCTGCGCCAGGCCGACGTACTCGGCATCGATGCCGGCGGCGTACTCCTCGGCCTCCGCCTCGGCGCGGACGATGGCCGTGTCGGCATCGCGGGCGTGCCAGAGAGTCACGCGTTCCTCGTAGACCTGGCTGCCTTCGATCGTCAGCCGAAAGACACACCGAACCGCGACCCAACCGCTCGATTCCACAGCCATACGCTGCCACAGCAGGAGCGGCCCAAGCACCCAACGATCACTCGGACACCAACATCCCAAGCCGCCTTGAGCCGTGGTCAGTGGGGCGAAATAGGGTTTCGCCCATGGCTGACACTGAACTGACGACGCTGCTCGGCGTCTTGAACAGCAAGCGTGAGCATGTCCTGGGGATCTTGGAGGGGCTGGACGAGGAGGCGCTGCGGCGCCCGGTTCTACCGTCCGGCTGGACATGTCTTGGGCTGGTGCACCATCTTGCGCTGGACGACGAGAAGTTCTGGTTCCGCGCGGTTGCTGCCGGGGAGCAAGCAGCGATCGACGAGATCCTCGGGTCCGGGGAGAACGCGTGGCAGCCCGCTCCGGAGAAGACAGCTGAGGAGGTCTTCGCTCTCTACCGCAAGGAAGGGGAGCTCGCCGACACCTTCCTCGCCGGGGCCGACCTGGAGGCGGCCCCGAGCTGGTGGCCGGACTTCTTCGGTAACTGGCGCCTCGACAACCTGCGCGAGGTCGTCCTGCACGTGATCACCGAGACCGCCACCCACGCCGGCCACTTGGACGCCGTGCGCGAACTCATCGACGGCAGGCAGAGGCTGGTTCTCCTCTGACGGGCAGGTCGGCATCTCGGTTGGCTCGCGCATCTCTCGGTACCGTCGGGACGCCCGCGCCGATGGTTGTGCCGTTCATCCGGCGGTGGCGGCGAAGGCGAGGATTCGGGGGTCTTCGCGGCCGGTTCGCCAGATCAGGCCCAGGGGGAGGGGCGGGAGGTCCTCGATCGGGCGGAACACGAGGTCGCCGCGGATCACGTTGCCCTGGGCCGCGCCGTCCGTGGTGAGGTGGACGACATCGGTGCGGGCGATCAGGTCTGCGGCCTCGCTGAGCGTGTGGCACAAGGCGCCGACCTTGGGGATCGGTCGGCCCGAGGGCGTACGGGCCGGGATGATCATGTCGTAGGTGGCGTCCGACAGGCCGGGGTTGCGGACGAAGTTCGGGAAGCCGTACTCGGCCAGGTCTTCGAGGGACACGAAGTCCCGCGCGGCGATGGGGTGGCCGGAGCGCATCACCACGAACCTTTGTCGCCGGTCGATGACAGGTCCCAAGGTGAGCTGGGGGTCCGCGACGATGTGCCACCAGGCGAGGATGTCGATCTCACCGTTGGTCAACGGCGTGAACGGTTCGACCAGTGGCAGTTCCCTCAGGGTGACGTTGCACTCCGGATGGTCGTGAGTGAACCGCTCGACGAGGCGGGTCAGCGCTGCGAGGGCGGTGGTCGCGGTGCAGCCGACGACCAGTTCGCCGGAGAGGCCACCCGCGATCGCGCGAGCGTGCGTGATCGCGTCGACCACGCTGGTGTAGGCGGGCCGCAGTTCGGCCAGGAACGTCATTCCCAGCGGCGTAAGACTGACGGTGCGGCTGGTCCGTGCCAGGAGTGGACCGCCGACGCGATGCTCGAGGGCGGCCAGGGTGCGGCTGACGTGCGGCTGCGAGAGATACAGGCGTTCGGCGGCTCTCGCGAAGTGCAGTTCCTCGGCGAGTACCAGGAAGACGTGCAGTTCGCGGGCGTTGACGTCGCTGAACGAGGCTTTGCGCAGGTCCACGGTGACCCCCCGGGTGGCGCGATGTCTGATCCCCGACCAGGATCGATACCTGTCACACATTGAACCATGCCGGTCTGGGCATTGTTGGCCCTGACGGCTCCTGGCCAGACTCCTTGGCATGGCGAGACAACCAGTGAAACCGGATCCGGCGCAGATCATCCCTGGTACGGATCGACGCGCTGTGCTCGCGTTGGGCTTCGGCGCGTGCGCGATCGGCTTCTGCGAGCTCGCCGCGATCGGCGTTCTCGGCTTGGTCGGTGATGACCTCCGCAGCAGCGTGGCCGCCACCGGATACATCGTCACCGCCTATGCCCTCGGTGTCTGCGTCGGGGGGCCGCTCCTGGCCGTCGCGACCGCCCGGATGGATCGACGGAGCGTCCTGTTGGCTGCCTTGTCTGCCTTCGTGGTGGCCAACGTGGCCACCGCCGTGGCGCCCAGCCTCGCCTTCCTTGTCGTGCTGCGGTTGGTAGCCGGTTCCATCCATGGGCTCTACGTCGGCTTTGCGACCTCGCACGCCGCGGCGCTGGCGGCCCCGCATCGACGAGGTGGCGCCGTGGCGTTGGTCTTCGGCGGCATCGCGGTGGCGACGGTACTCGGTGCCCCGCTGGGCAGGCTCTTCGGTGAGGCACTCGGTTGGCGCGCCGCGTTCTGGGTGGTCGCTGCCGTGTCCGCGGTCGCGCTGATCGTGGTCGCCGGGGTCGTACCCTCGGTGCGGGAAGCCGTCGGCGCGGAGGTGACCGGGACGCTGCGGGCCGCGATGTCCCCACGGGTGGTGGCGTTCCTCGGCTTGATCCTGCTGGTGATGGGCGGGGTGTTCAGCCTCTACACGTATGTCACAGAGTTCCTGGAGCACCGCACCGGCACGACCGGCGCCGGGGTCAGTGCCGTTCTGCTGGCGTTCGGCCTGGCCAGCGCGGTGGGCACAATCCTTGGGGGTCGTCTCGCCGACAGGTCCGCGGTGGCGACGATGACCATCGGAGCGGGTATCGCGACCGTGGCATTGGGCGCGCTGGCCGTTGTGGGGTCCTCTCCGGTCGTGGTTACGGTCTGTCTGGTCGTATGCGGGCTCTCCGCGTTCGCCTACATTCCGGCTTTTCAGCTCCGTCTGATGAGCCTGGCTGCGCCGGCCACGGATCTTGCGGCGACCCTGGGAGCGTCGGCCGCGAACGCCGGCATCGCGCTTGGCGCCGTTGCGGGAGGCGCCGCACTGGCCCGTGGTACCGACGCACTTGTGGTGGTTGCCTGCGCCCTCTGCGCGGCCGGGTTCATCGCCACGTTGCTTGTCGGCAGGCCCCGTCGATGACCTCTGTCTGGTTCGGGCGCTTCCTGCTGGCCATGCTGGCGCTGCCCACCCTCAAGTCAGCTTTGGGCGTGGACGGTGGAGCGGTGTTCCAGATCCTCGCTGTCGAGGATCTCGGCGCATCACCAGCGGCGATCGGCACTGCGCTGGGACTCGGAGTGGTCTCCGTGCCGATCCAGATCTGGGCCGCCCGCATGCCGATCTCTGTCTCGCAGCGCAACCTGATCGCCTTCTTCGGGGTTGTAGCTGCCGCAGCCGGGCTACTCGCCGTGATGGTGTTCCTTGCACGGTCTGGGACCGTCGCCACGGCCATCGTGGTTGTCGGGCTGAGCGTGACGGTGGTCGCGGAGCTGGCGGTGTCGGTGCTGTTCGCGACTTCGTGGCAGCCGTTGCTGTCCTTGACGCTGACGTCCACCCAGCGCCAGAACGTCAACTCGCGGGGGCGCGCAGCCGGCAGCGCGGTACTGGTGGCGGTGCTGCTGCTCTTTGGCGCAGGGGACAGTGCCGTCCGTGTCGCCATCCTCGTCGGTGTCATGATCACCGCCTGCGCCATCATGCTGATGCTGCGGAAGTTGCCGATGCCTGGACCCGGCAACGACGCCCCGGTGACCGTCGGCGAAAGCACCCTGAGACCCCTCGCTGGCCGAGGCGGTGTGCCCCGGGACGTCGTTCCCCTGTTGGTCTTTACCGGCTTCGCGGTGGCGTCCGCGTGGCCCTTGTTTCCCGTCTACGCTGCCAAGGTGTTCTGGCCGTCGGCCGACCTTGGCGTCATCGGCGCGGTCGAGATCGGCGTCACGATCGCTGTTGCCGCCCTCTGGCGACCGACAGCAGGCAACCTCTTCGGCCGCGCTCGGGTCTCGGTGGCCGCCCTTGTGGTCGTCGCCCTCTGCTTCGTCGGACTTCCCTCGCCCGAGGGCTCGGGCATCGCCGGGATGGCAACCCTCGCGCTTTTCGCCGTGGCGGTCGCCTGCCGCGATGTCGCGCTACTGGCAATGCTCGAACTGGTCCATCGCGCCGTGGACCGGCGCACGTCGGTGCGGACCCTGACCATCCTGGACGTCGTCGAATCGACGTCGCTTCAGGCTGCTCTCTTCGCCGGCGGACTCATGATCACGTGGAGCGCTTCGGTCAGTCTTGGGGCGACCGATCCCTACCGGCTCTACGTCCTCGCGATCACCGTTGGTGCCGCGATCGCGTTCCGGGGCGCCCAGAAACGCCGGACTACTCCGGTGGCGGCTTGACCTGGAGCGCGCTCCAGCTATGAGGGTGGGGTCATGAACACACCCACGATGGCCCTCGGGACGATGTACTTCGGCACCAGGGTGGACGAACCGACCGCATTCTCGATCCTCGACCGGTACGCCGAATTGGGCGGCGCCTTCGTCGATACCTCCAACAACTACAGCTTCTGGACCTCCGAGACCGGCTTCGGTGGCCAGAGCGAGGCTTTGTTGGGCCGCTGGCTGGCGTCCAACCCCGGAGTCCGCGTCCGCCTCAGTACCAAGGTCGGCGCCCAGCCGACGCGGGTCGGCGGATTCCCCGACCATCTCGAAGGGCTGGGCAAGGACGTGGTCCGCACCGCCATGGACAAGAGCCTGGAGCGGCTGGGCGTGGACGGGGTGGACCTGTACTGGGCGCATGTCGAAGACCCGACCGTTCCGGTGGAAGACCTGGTCGAGACGTTCGGCGGCCTGGTCCGTGACGGACTGACCGCTCGCTGGGGCTTGTCGAACCACCCGTCCTGGCTGCTCGAGCGGATCCGGGCCACCGCCGAACGCGCCGGCCAACCGGAACCGGTCGCGTACCAGGAGCGCTACTCCTACCTTCAGCCCGCCGGTGGCATGGCCGTGGAGGGCCAGCCGATCCCGCTGGGAATGCTGTCGCCGGACGGCCTCGACTTCCTGCGGCGCAACCCGTCGTTCGAGGGCTGGGTCTACACCGCCACCCTCCTGGGCCGGTACGACCGCGACGACCGCCCACTCGAGACCGAGTACCGCCACCCGGGCACCGAACGACGGCTGGCGGCGCTGACCCGGGTCGCCACTGCACGCGGACTCCGACCGGGCCAGGTGGTGCTCGCGTGGTTGGCCTCCGGGAGCCCGGCGCTGACCCCGATCGTCGGGGTCAGCAGCGTCGAACAGGTCGAGCAGGCCGTGGAAGGCGCGTCCACCGTCCTCACCGAGGACGAACTGGCGGAGCTGGACGGCGCCTAGGACAGCCCGATACCGGAGTGGCTCAGGACGCCGCATCCCCGGTCCGGCGGAGCTCCCCGCGGTACCACTCCGCCTTCTCCTCGACCCGGGTGAGGGTCGCGTCGAGCTCGGCGATCCTCGCCCGGATCGAGGCGGCGTGCTCCTCCAGCAACGCGACTCGCTCCGGCATCGTGGTCTCGTCACGGCTCAGCTCGCCGTACCGGCGCAGCTGCTCGATCGACATCCCGGTGTCGCGCAGGCACCGCAGGAATCCGAGCATCCAGAGATCGCCGTCGCTGTATACGCGCCGCCCACCAGCGTTGCGCTCGATCCGCGGCAGAATGCCTTCGCGCTCGTAGTACCGCAGCGTATCGATGCTGAACCCGGATTCCGCGGCCGCCTCGGCCGGCGAGTAGGTCGTCATCACCCGAACGTAACAGCCCACCTGGAGCCAACTCCAGCTCCAACCAGACCAGCCCGCCGGCCAACCACCGCACCTTGGCCGGCGTCAAAAGCTGGGGGACCAGCATCGTTGAGGGGGCGATCACCATGTCCGCGGAGGGGAACAAGGCGATCCTGCGGGACGCGTACGACGCGGTCTTCACCCGGCACGAGCTACACCGCGCTGACGAGTTCTACGCTGCGAACTACCTCGACCCTGGTGTCCTGCCGCAGCCAGGCGGTCTGGAAGGAACCAAGCAGAGCTGGGCTTCCGCCCTCGTCGGCGTCCCCGATCTGCGGGTCGCGATCGTGGAGCTGATCGCGGAGGCGGACAAGGTCGCGGTGTCCTGGTCATTGGAGGGCACGCACTTGGAGGACTCGCCGGGCCTTCCAGTGACCGAACGGCCTGTCCGTTTCACTGGCCTGGCGCTCTATCGCCTTGCCGCCGGCCGGATCGTCGAATTCGTGGCGGGTACGTCGCCGATGTCGTCGCTGCGTGTCGGCGTCACGCAGAAGGTGATCGCCGATCGGTCCACCGAGCGGTCGAAGGCCCTGCTGGACGAGGTTGTGCGGCTGGTCCCCGAGATCGATGAGATGGACCGTCCCCGGTTGTTCGACTTCGAGTTCGCGCACGAACCGAGGAAGCGTCAGGTGATCGCCGGCGCGGACCGAACCTACCCGGGGCTCGGTCAAATCACTGTGCACATCGCGGTCAGCTCCCCGGGCAGGTGGCGGTTGCCCTGTACCCCTGGGAGTACCGGCGATCCGTGCACCCGGATCGAGGATTTCGCGGACGGATCGACGGCTTATCTGCGGACCTATACCGTCCCTGGCACCGTTGGCCATGCCTACGACGTCACCCTGGTCAAGCCCGACGGCACCGGCATCTCCGTCTCCAGCGCCGCCTACCGCCCCGAACACGCAGACATGCCTGACGCCCCACTGTCCCTGGACCGGGTCCTGGAGATCGCTCGACAGATCACCATCACCCCCTGAACCCACCAGTTCTGTACGTGAGGGTCAGGTCAGCCAGGTGGCGTAGAAGATGCCGAGGCCGAGCGCGACGAAGACGCCGGCGATGACCCAGAAGCGGATCACTACGTTGACTTCGTCCCATCCGAGGTGTTCGAAATGGTGGTGGATGGGAGCGATGCGGAAGATGCGACGGCCGGTACCCGTGAGTCGCTTGGTGACCTTGAAGCTGATCATCTGCAGCAGCACGGACAGGGTCTCGAGGACGAACAGTCCGGCGATCACGGCCATCAGGAGTTCGGTGCGGGACATGATGGCCAGGCCTGCCAGGGCGCCGCCGAGGGCGAGTGAACCGACGTCGCCCATGATGATGCGGGCGGGCTTGGCGTTCCACCAGAGGAAGCCGACACAGGCAGCGGCGATGGCGGCCGCGAAGATCGCCAGGTCGAGCGGGTCGCGGACCTGGTAGCACTGTGACTCCACCACGTTCGGCCGCGTGGAGTCGCACAGCTGGTTGTTCTGCCAGATGTTCACGATCGTGTACGCGCCGAAGATCAGCGCCGACGAACCGGCGAGCAGCCCGTCGGCACCGTCGGTGAGGTTGGCGCCGTTGGACGTCGCGGTGACGAGGAACCAGATCACCAGCAGGACCACGACCAGGGGCAGCTTGATCCCCCAGTCGTGTGTGGTCGAGAGGTACTGCGACGCCGGCCGGACACCGCGCTCGTCGGCGAAGAACTGCGTGGCCAGGACCCCGAAGACGAGCGCGACCAGCGTCTGGCCCGCCATCTTGGCCCGGCTGCTCAGGCCCTGGTTGTTCTGGGTGTAGACCTTGATGAAGTCGTCGAGGAACCCCACCACCCCGCAGCCGAGGAACAGCAGCATCAGCAGCCAAGCGCTGGCACTCGGCCACCGGCCGGTCAGGATCGTTGCCGCCAAGTACGCCGCGGTGGCACTCAGCAGGATCACGAGGCCGCCCATCGTCGGCGTACCCCGCTTGACGTGGTGGGTCCTCGGTCCGTCCTGCCTGATCGGCTGGCCGAAGCCGCGCCGGGCGAACCACCCGACCGCGACCCGCGTCCCCAGCAGCGAGCAGACCGTGGCCAGAAAGCCGCTCAGGAGAAGTGCCCGCATACCATTCAGCCTTCCTGGCCGTTCGGATGACGCTGGAACAGAGCTTCTCCGAGGCGACTAGCGGAGTCGCTCAAGGTGCTCGAGAAGGTCTGCCTGGACTTGCTCGGAGGCGCTGACCACCAGGCCGTCGCCTGCGTGCAACGGGCCTCCGGAAAGATTCGTGACGACGCAGCCGGCAGCTTCGGTGATTGCCAGGCCGGCGGCGAAGTGGAGGTCGTTGCGGAAGGTTCCGTCGGAGACGTACGCGGCGCGTCGGCCGGCCGCGACCCAGGCGACGCCCAGAGTCGAGGAAAGAACGCGTGGCGAGTACTGCGAGCGGAACGCGACGTCAGCCACGAGTTGCGCGCTGACCGATCTGCTGCCGCTGGGTCGGTCGACGTTGATCTCCACCAGTCCCGTGGCCGGCGTTGGGACCAGTGGATCGTCGGTGTCCCCGCGTCGCACCCACGCCGACCCGCCGTCGGTCCAGAAGATCTCGTCCGCCATCGGGTCGGCAGAGGCTGCGGCTACTGTCCGATCGTCGTCGAGCAGGGCGACATTCACGACCATCAGGGGAGTGGTGGCGGCGAAGTTGAGGGTCCCGCACAAGGGGTCGATCAACCACCGCCGAGCCGTTGAGGCGGGACCGGATCGACCGAACTCCTCTCCTTCCCGGGCGTCGTCCGGTCGGTGGGCCGAGAGCACGGCCACGATGGCCTTCTCGCCGTCCAGATCGGTCTGGGTCGCGAAATCCGTCGACGACTTGGCGTATCGGGTGGTCTCCCGGCCGTACGCCCCGGCGACGACACGCGCTCCGGCCTTGGCTGCCTTGAGCGCAACCTCTGCGTCGGTCAACGTCATCGGTCGGGTCAGCACGCCTCGAGGACGAAGAAGATGAAGCTGATGAACCTTGCCGGGTGTGGCAGACCCTCCGGACGCAGTTCGGTGGGCGTGTCCGGGTCGATCGGCGGCTCGCTGATGGCCGAGATCCGGAATCCGGCCGCTGTGAAGGCGTCGCTCATCGCCTGCAGAGGCCGGTGCCAGAGCGTGTAGACGACGGTACGGCCGGCGTGCTCGGCGTCGAAGGAGAACTCGGTGACCCCGAAGTAGTCGGCGTCGGGGTTCAGCGCCTGGTGGACGATCGGGTGGTTCAGCGACAGGATGAGGCGCCCGCCCGGCTTCAGTACCCGGCGGAGCTCCGCGAGCGGCTCGGTCCAGTCCTCCAGGTAGTGCAGGACGAGGGACGCCATGACGTCGTCGAACGCGGCGTCGTCGTACGGGAGCGGCTTGGCCAGGTCGGCGACGGTCAGGTCGGCGTCCTCGCCCAGCCGTCGGCGAGCCAGGTCGATCATCGCCGAGCTCAGGTCGAAGCCGGAGACGATCGCGCCACGGTCGCGGAGCGCCGCCGACAACGGACCGGCGCCACAGCCGACATCGAGGATCCGCCGGCCGGTCACGTCGCCGGCGAGGCTCAGCATCGCGGGCCGCTCGTAGTGGCCGTTGAGCAGATTGACCTCGTTGTCCGCGGCGTACGCCTCGGCGAACTCGTCGTAATCGGTCTTCGGCACCAAGCGCTCCTTCGGTCGGCCGGCAGCAACGATCCACGTGCTGTCGCGACTCGCCGGCAGCACGGTGTCCGTTGGTGAAGACGTGCCGATGCCCGAAATAGTTTGCCGGACTTCAGCGCGTGGCCGACCGGACGCCCGGTCGAGGCGCCGGACGAAGTCGCCCGGCGCTGGAGCTTCGGGTCAGCGCAGGCGGGCGACGCCGCCGAACTCGATCCACTCCCGGGTCAGCTGCTTGGCCGGGGTCTGGGCCTCGTCGGGACGCCAGGTGGAGACCTCGACCAGACCCGGCTCGAGGATGTCCATGCCCTCGAACCAGCCGGCGACGTCCTTCTCCTCGCGGACGCGGCCCCAGTGTCCCTGGGTCGCCTGGTCCATGAACTTGGTGACCGACTCGCGGATCGAGGCGTCCTCGCTGACCAGCTGGCACAGCACCACGAAGCTGCCCGGGACCAGTTTCTCGGTGACGCGGCGGACCACGGCCGGCGGACCGTCGGTCTCGCTGTCCGGGATGCAGTGGAAGACCGAGTTGAACAGGACCGCCACCGGCTTGGAGAAGTCGAGCAGCCGCTCGGTGTCCGGGTGGGAGAAGATCGTGTCCGTGTCGCGCATGTCGGCCTGGATGACCGTGGTGCGCTCGTCCTCGACCAGCAGGGCGCGGCCGTGCGCGAGGACCACCGGGTCGTTGTCGACGTAGACGACGTGGGAGTCCGGGGCGGTGCGCTGGGCGACCTGGTGCACGTTGTTCTGCGAGGGCAGACCGGAGCCGTGGTCGAGGAACTGCCTGATCCCGTGCTCCTCGGCGAGGACCTTCACGGCCCGCGCGAGGAACTGCCGGTTGTTCACGGCCAGGGCGCGGGTGCTGGGTACGACCTTGTCCAGCTCCGCTACGGCCGCGCGGTCGGCGGCGAAGTTGTCCTTGCCCCCGAGATAGAAGTCGTACATGCGCGCGGCTGTCGGAATGGATTCGTTGACCGTCGTCATTGGCGTCTCAGGCTGCATACCTTCCCCAAGTTCCGAGCTTTGCCGAGCGGAACGCCGGCTGACGACACATTACTAGGTCTCGGTCACCTGGGGTATCGACAAGGCACGCCTGGTGACAATCGCCTGGCCAGACCGCAGGTAGACCCTCAGGCCGAGCGGCCCTTGAGCCGCCGGCTGAGCGCGCGCTGGGCCTCCCGGCTCGCCTCCCGCTCGGCGAGTGCCTGCCGCTTGTCCCACGTCTTCTTGCCGCGGCCGAGGGCGATCTCGACCTTCGCGCGGCCGTCCTTGAAGTACAGGAGTGTCGGGACGATCGTCAGCCCGCTCTCGTTCACCTTGCGCTCGATCTTGTCGATCTCAGCCCGGTGCAGCAGCAACTTCCGCTTCCGGCGCGACCCGTCGTTGAACCAGCGAGCTTGCATGTACTGCGGGATGTGGACGCCGTGCAGCCAGATCTCCCCGTTCTCGACCTGCGCGAATCCACCCACCAAAGAAGCCCGCCCAGCCCGGAGCGCCTTCACCTCCATCCCCTGCAACACGATCCCCGCCTCCCACGACTCCCCCAACTCGTAGTCGTGAGCAGCCTTCCGGTTACGCGCGATCACGGGATCCGTCTGGGGCTTCTTCACAAGCCGATTCTGCCCCGCCACCTCAACCGACGCTTTTACAGACCCTGTAGGTGGGTTGTTTCGTTGAGGGTGATGACCTGGTGGCTGTGGTGGGTGTCGTTGTGGAGGAGGGTGGTGATGCTGCCTGAGGTCAGGGGGAAGAAGGCTCGGTCTGTGGACTTCATCGGCATGCCCAGCCAGGCGGTGATCAGGTAGCTGGTGGCGGAGCCGTGGGACACGACGATCTGGTACTCGGCGTCGCGGCTGAGGATGTCTTCGAGGGCCGGGTAGAGGCGTTCGACCAGGGCCAGCCGGGTTTCGGCGCCGGCTGGTCCGTCGTGGTGGCCGAGGCGGTCGCCGAATTCCGGCATCGGGATGCGGCGCTCGGCCAGCCACGCCTGGGGACGCCCGTCCGCCTCGCCGTTGGACCGCTCGCGGAGTCGCGGGTCGGTCCGGACGTCGACGGAGAACCTCTGGGCGATGCGCGCTGCCGCCTGGCCGGCTCGGCGGAGGTCGGAGGAGTACACCTCGACCGGCTGAGGTCCGATCCTGCTCGCCAGCACGTCGGCGATGCGCTCCGCCTGCAGGTGCCCACGGGCTGTCAGCTCCGAGTCGTACCAGCCTCCGACGAGGCCGTCGACGTGATCCTGTGCCTCGGGATGCGTGACGAGATAGACGTGTCTCATGGCCCCTCCTTCGAGGGTCGGAGCCTCTCACGCGTCAGGTCCGGGGGAGCGTCATCCGCGCAGGGTGATGCCGTCTAGGACGCTCGATTCTCACCCTGGGAGGAGGGGGCCGACCGGAGAGGGGCGTCCAGATGACCAGCAAGCAAGAGGGACAGGTCCGACCGGCCGCGCCCGACGGTAGGACTACTCCCGCGCATGTCGAGGTAGCGCTGCGGTCCTTCGGGGTGCCGAACTCGGTCGCCCACGAGTTCGACTTCTGGGACGGCAGTTACGAGGCGCGGCGGCTGTTCTCCGAACTGCTCGGCACGTTCTTCCTGGTCCTCGTCGCCGTCGGTGGCGGGATGGTGAACGCGCGTTTCGGCGGCGACGCGGTCCCGTACGGCGCCTTGGTCGTGTCACCGGCGTTGATGGTGGCGGCCATCATCCTGTTCATGGGCGCGGTGTCCGGTGCGCACCTGAATCCGGCGGTGAGCATCGCGTTCGCGCTGAGGGGTGACTTCCCGTGGAAGCGGGTGCCGGCCTATATCGTCGCGCAGCTGCTGGGCGCCGTACTGGCCACGCTGCTGCTGGCCGCGCTGATCGACAAGCAAGGCAGTGCCGGGCTGACCCTGCCAGGCAACGGGATCTCGGCCACCACGGCGATGCTGTGGGAGATCGTGCTGACCACCGGACTCGTGAGCGTGATTCTCGGGACCGCCTCCGGCGCCCAGCAGATCGGGCCGTTCGCCGCCCTCGGGGTCGGCAGCTACATCGCGCTGGCCGGGTTGTGGGGATCGCCGGTCAGCGGCGCGTCGATGAACCCCGCGCGATCGCTCGGACCGGCCCTGGTACTCAACGACTGGAGCGCCTGGTGGGCCTACCTGGTCGGCCCGGTGGGTGGCGCCGTCGTCGCCGTCGGCTTCGCCATGATCCTGCGCGGGGTCGGCGGGGGACGGAGTGGGATGTCGGCCGCGCAAGGCACGCTCGGCGTGGACTGGCGAACGGGGACCCAGCCGCGCCAGTAGGCCGCGGTTCAGCCGTCGTCGGACGGCGGGCGCCTGCGCGCAGGGCGTACGGCGTTGACGACCTTGGCCACCGCCGTCACCAGGAACAGCTGGCCGATCAGCATCTCCCCGACGGCGAGGCTCTGACCCGGATTCTCGGCGGGGACCAGATTGCCGTACCCCGTGGTGGTCAGGGTCGTGAACGAGAAGAACAGGTCCTGGGCGGAGTCGCCCTCGCCCTGCGGCCCGAAGAACGGACCGTCCTGGATCACCCCCAGGGCCCGGTACAGGAAGGCGAACGCCATCCCGACCATCAAGTACGCCGCGATCGCACCCAGCAGCGTCTCGCCGTCGACGGCCGGACGCAGGACCAGGTGGCGCACGATGACGACCGGCGCGGCCAGGTACAGCAGTCCGCTGGTCACGGCGATGATCCCGGAACTCGCGGCCTCGTTCGGGACGAACAGGTGCAGGACCGCGATCCCGGCCGAGGCGACCAGGAGGACACTGGCCACCGCGCGAAGTCGCCGGCGCGCCTGGGAAGCCCGGAGCGTCATCCAGATCGTCGTGATCTGCAGGACCAGGCCCAGCGACGCCGTCCAGGCCGACGTGGCCATCGCGGTCACGACGTAGGTGACCAGGATGAGCACCAGCACCAGGCCGTAGCTGTCGGGTGAGGCGATGAGCTCGCGGACCCGCCTCGGCCGCCGTCGGGGCCGAACCCGGTGGTCGGGCTCCTCCGCCATCGTGGACCTCCCGCGGTCGGCGCGCTCGGTGCGGGGGCCGGTCAGCGGCCTTCAGACGCCTTCGAGTGCTGTCAGCTGTCCGGAGCGGACCGCCTCGGCGAAGGCCTGGTAGTCGCGCTCGTTCTGGTCGGCGTAGTGCTTGGAGAAGTCGGCGATCGCCTCGTCGAAGTGGTCCCGCTTCCCCAGGTAGGCGTGGATCGCGATCGGATCACCGGAGCGGGCGTGCGCCCGGGCCAGGGTCCAGCCGCAGACCCGGGCGTAGAAGACGAGGCCGGTCGGGAGCATCGTCTCGACGTCGGCCGAGCCCTTCATGTCGCGCAGCTGCCGCCAGTAGAAGTGCCGGTTGTTGTCCAGCCCCTTGGTCCAGCCCAGGTAGATGTCGCTGGCGGCTTGCATCATCCGCTGGCCGTACACGACCCGCTCGCCGTGCTGCTTGTACCGGCTCCTGGGCAGGTGGTCCTCCAGCACGGACCTGGTGGCCTCCTTGACCTGCAGGAACAGCGGATCCTTCTGGTCGCGGCCCTGCAGCAGCCCGATGAACGCCCGGGTCCCGACGCTGCCGACCCCGACCACCTTCCGGGCGATGTCGATCAGCTCGAACCGCTCCAGCAGCTGACGCTGATCGTCGCGCAAGGTCGCCCGGTACGCCCGGAACTGCTCGTGCAGCGCATGCTCGATCTCGTCCGCGGACAGGTTGTACTCGCTCTCCAGCTCCCGCATCGGGACCACGATCGGCGGCTGGCTGATGATCCGGTACCGTCCGTCGACCAGCTCACCCAGCTTCGACAACGCCTGCAGGCTGTCCCGGGTGTGGGCCTTCTCGACGGCCTTCACGGCGGTCGCCTCGGCCCGCTTGAGCTTCTTCGCGTTCTTCTTGTCCTTCCCGGTACTGGCGGCGGTCCGGGCCTGGCGGATCCCGGCCAGCAGCTCCTCCTCGTCCAGATGCGAGTACCAGATCGCCATCGTGCCCATCTTCGCGAAGTCGGCCATCGCCTTCCGGTACGCCGCCACGGACTCCACCGTCGCCGCCCGGGCGTCGGCCTTGGAGAAGCCGTTGTTCCGGGCGGCGATGGTGAAGCTGGCCGCCATCCGTTTGACGTCGTACTCGAACGGACCGGGCAGGGTCTCGTCGAAGTCGTTCAGGTCGAACAGCAACCGCCGTTCGGGGGAGGCGAACGCCCCGAAGTTCGACAGGTGCGCGTCACCGCAGAGCTGGACGGTGAGCCCGGCCACCGGGGTCCCGTCGAGGTCGGACGCCATGATCTTGGCGGCGCCGCGGTAGAAGGTGAACGGAGAAGCCAGCATCCGCCCGTGCCGCACCGGGACGAGATCGGCCTCCCGATCGGCGTCCTGATCCGTGAGCAGCTTGACCGGGTCGGGCCGGTCCGCGGCCGGTTCCCAGGCACCATGGCTGGCCAGCGGTGTCCGGATCCTCGCCTCTTTGCCCCGAGCCCGCCGTTCCGTGACGTCGGGGTGCGCGACCCGCCTGGTCCCGGTCATCCGACTCGCCTCCCGTGGTCGTCCACTCCCACCTCGATGGCACCAACCACCAGCTACCCACACATCACCCGGATGGGATGACACCTGTGGCGCGCGAGACCAGCTCAATCGGTCGAGGTGGGGGAGGGCCACCGGCCGCACCACTGTTCAGCGCCGTACGCCTCGAACCGGTCCACCTCGGCGAACCCCAATTTCGCCGCGACCCGCAGTGAGCGGCTGTTGGCGGTCTGGGTGTAGAGCACGACCGGCTCGCCGGGCAGCGCGGTACTGAACCAGTCGAGCGCCGCCGCGGACGCCTCGGCGGCGTACCCGTGTCCCCAAGCCGCGGGCAGGAACAGGTAGCCGAGCGCGACCTCGGTACTCAGCCCGTCGTGCCGAGGGCGCTCAGGCTCGCGTCGATCGAGCGAGACGGTGCCGATCATCTCCCCGTCGAGCTCGACCACGAACAACCCGGGCCGCCGGTTGGGCACCTCAGGAACAGCCCGCTCCAGAGCATCCCGCGACTGCGCCCCACCGATGTACGTACCCACCTCCGGCGACGCGAGCAGGTCGATGACCCCAGCCCGATCCCGCCCCTCAGGCTCCCGAAGCACCAGCCGCGCGGTCCTGATCCGACCGGGCGGCCAACCAACAGCTCCCAGCTCGCTCACGGCGCGCAACCTATCGCAAGCAAACAGGCGACTTCTCGCTACTGCTCGGGCCGATGGCGAGTGACGGCCTTGCACCTCCGATGAGCTCAGACCACCGCACTAGTGGCCGGCGGGGGTGATCTTCTCGGCGAGGGGGCCCAGGTCGGCGGTGAGCTGGTCGGCCTCCGCCGGCGTCAGGACGTCGTACGCGGGCGCGGCCAGCGTGTCGGTGAGGGCCTCGATCCGGTCCTTGGTCGCACGGCCGGCCGGGGTGAGCCGCGTGTCGTCGTCGACGAGTCCACGGACCTGCAACCCTTCGACGACGGCGGCGAGCTGGTCCGGCGAGAGCGGGTCGAGGCGGCCGAACTCGCGCGGTGTCATGCCGTGCGCGAGGGCGTGAAGCACATGGGACTCCTGGCCGTTGATCCCGGCGGCGACCAAGGCGGTGAGGTGGCCGTCGCCGCGGTGCTCACGCAGGAGCGTCGCCGCGTGCCAGAGACGGGCGACCGGCTCGTCGGGCACCGGGAGCGACCGGAGCGCGGAGTACAGGATCCGTCCTTCGCCTGGGGCGTTGAAAGCGGCGCGGAGCACGAGATCGGCGGATCGGGCGACCGCGGGGCCGTCGGCGAGGTCACCCACCATCCGGCGCAGGGCGGCGACACAGCCCTGCTCGCGGGCGGCGAGTACGGCGTCGGGGGTGGCGACGTCCCAGACCTCGGGGATGCAGGCGGCGACCTCGCCGGGCGCGAAGTTGTAGAAGAGCGCGTCCACGACCTCGGCCGGTACCTTGCCCAGCGGCGCGGAGCGGGCGGCGAAGTAACCGGGCCAGTAGCCCTCGTAACCGAGGGCCTGGAGCGCCTCGGTCGGCTCGTCGGCCATGTAGGCGACCTCGTGGATCGGTACCAGCAGCTCCTGGCACAGGCGGCGCGCGAGGGCTTCGCGGGGAGTGCTGCTGGTCGCGTACATGGTGACCTCCGGTACTGAACCGACCGGCCCGGTGCCGATCTCTCACCCTGGCTACGAACGGGTCCGGCCCCGTTCGACATCCTCGCCGGAGATCTTCTGTCGGGCCGGTCGATCAGCTAGCCGCCCAGCGAGTAGTAGTCGTAGCCGAGGTCGGAGATGTACTGACCGGGGGCGAAGCTGCGCGCGGGTGTGCCGGTGCAGGTTCTGCTGATGTACAGGCGCTGCTTCACCGTCGAGGTGTTGTAGACGGAACTGACCCCGAACCACTGCCGGCAGGACCCCGGGGGGCACCGGTCGCCTTGACGAAGCCGTCGAAGCTGCTCTTAGACCGCCGACAGAACACCGCCGATCAACAGGCAGCTCAGACATCGTTGTCGAAGGCACGGAAATGATCGGCGGCCTGCTGGACCTTGCCCTTCAGGAACGCGGCGTCGGCGTCCGCCGTGGTCCGGCCGTCGATCAGCTCACGAAGAATGTCGGCATGGCCGGCGTGCTGCGAGGTCTCGGCGGTCATCCGGACCAGCGCGCCCAAGGTCGTTGCCCCTTCCACCCAATGCGCGACCTGGCCGGGGCTGTCCAGATCGAGCTCGGCGATGGTCCGGTCGGAGTGCGCGCACGCCTGCCGGTACACAGCGGTGATGTACTCGCTCGACTCGTCCGGTGTGGCCCACAGGTCGATCTCGGTGGACGGGTCGTCGCGGAACCACGACGGTCGTTCGATCGGCGGGCGTCCGAACGCCTCGCCGAGGTACCCGTACTCCAGCCCCGCCAGGTGTTTGACCAGGCCGAGCAGATTCGTCCCCGTCGGCGTCATCGGGCGACGGCGGTCGTACTCGGGCAATCCGTCCAGCTTGGTGAGCATCACCGTACGGGCTTGGTGCAGCGCTGCCGAGAGGTCCGCCTTGAGATCGCTCATCGCCTGACCGTATCGGCTGGTAATCCAGGTGCGGGGCGGGAGAGGCGGGTGCGATTGTGCTCGTGACTGTGGAGGTGCGCGTGAGGTACGTTTCCTTGCGGAACGAGGCTTCCGGGTCGACGGGATCGACCTGATCCCGGACGCGATCGAACTCGCTCGGCGGTTCGCGCGGGAACGCGGTGTGGAGGTTGCCTTCAGCGTGCAGGACGTCTGCGCGATGGCGGACGAGCCGGCGCGCAAGGAGTACGACCTCATCGTGGACAGCTATTGCCTGCAGTGGTACCAACCGCATCGGCGTCACCTTCGCCCCGAGGCCCTGCGTGCAGAACTCGGTCGAGCTGGGTTCCGAGTCCTCTCCCAAGAAGCTGGAGACTTGGTTAGCATCGCCGACGATGAGTGACTGGGAGCGGTTCGTCGCAGAGGTCTCGTGGTTCGTCCAGCCGGGGGAGAAGGTGGACGTCGGTACCGCGCTGCCGTGGACCCGGGGTGGGGTCGACGGGTTGCCCGTACTGTCCGACCTCCTCGCGTCGGCGACGGTGACGCCCGTGTCGGTGGGCGGCAGGGCGTACGAGGTGGTTGCCTGGGGCCCGTCCGAGGGGCGGCGCGGCTGGCTCTGTCATCCACCGGTCGCGGCCTGGAACGACGCGGTGCACCCGATCCATCGCGAGTTCTGGAAGGTCTGCGGCGGCATCGTCGAACGCTTCGGCGAACCACCGAGCTGGTGGAGCAACCAGAACGAGGTCCTCACGGTCGCCGCGGCCGAGGTACGCGCCGCGGACGTGCTCGACGCGTACTCCTGGCTGTGGGAAGACAGCGGACTGGACCTGCCGATCGACCCGGCCGAGTACTCCGTGGTCGCGGTCGAAGCCAACGGCAACCTCACCCTCGCCCACCGCACCAAAGGCGACCTCCTCCTCTTCGCCCCCGACCACTCCTTCGAAGGCGTCACCGACCACCCAGCCTGCCCGCCCTACTCCCTCCTCACCATCGACGCAGCACCAGACCTCCCCACCTGGATAGACCTCTGCGCAGACGCTTGGCGCGGCTAGATTCAGGCAGGCTCCGGAGGCAACAACTGGTGGAACCCCCACGGGGGCTTGGGGGTGGGGTGGGGGTGGTTCCGGAGGGTTCTTTCGGGTCTGGTCCGTGAGGGTGGGGGTGACGGACTTTTGACTGGAGGCTGGGATGCGGCGCGTTGCTCGCGGAATCGTCGGTGTTGTTGCCGGCATGGGTTTGATGGTGGTGCCTGGGGTTGCTCTCGCAGCGCCGGGGAACGGGGATCGCTCGGGGTTGCAGGAGCGACTTGATGCGGTTGTTGCCGACGGCTCCGTTGGCACTTTGGCGGAGGTACGGGACGGCCGGCGGGTCTGGCGAGGTGCCAGTGGGGTCGCCGAGGTGGGTACTTCGCGGCCGGTACCGGTGGAGGGGCGGGTCCGGGTCGGTTCGATCACGAAGACGTTCCTCGCGACCGTCGTGCTGCAGCTCGTCGGCGAAGGGCGGATGGGGCTGGACGACTCGGTCGAGAAGTGGTTGCCCGGCGTCGTGCCGAACGGCGAGCGGATCACCTTGCGCCATTTGCTCAACCACACCAGCGGATTGCCGGACTACCGGTTTACGCTGGAGCGGCCCAACAGCCCGAAGTTCCTGGAGTACCGGTGGCGCACGTGGACCGCGGACGAGCAGATCCAGCGGGCCCTGACTCTCCCGCCGACCTCCGAGGAGCCGGGGAAGGCCTACTCGTACACGAACACCGGGTACCTGCTGCTCGGCCAGATCGTCGAGAAGGCGACCGGACGTTCGTACGCGGAGGAGATCGAGCGCCGCGTACTCCGGCCCCTGCACCTGCGCAACACGGTCCTGCCGGGGACGGGCCGGCGGATCGCGGGTCCGCATCCGCACGGGTACGTGCCGACCGAGTGGGAACCAGGCAAGCCTGAGCTGGTCGACTTCACCGAGATGAACCCGTCGTTGTTCGGCGCCGGTGGCGAGATGATCTCCACGATGGCGGACCTGAACCGCTTCGTCGCCGCCCTGCTCGGTGGTCGGCTGCTCCCGCCGCACCTGCTCGACGAGATGAAGAAGCCGGCCGTCGAGGGCAAGGCATACGGGCTCGGCCTGGCCTGGCGGGACACGACCTGTGGTCGCAAGGTGTACGGCAACGACGGCGACGCGGTCTCGTACCAGACGTGGTCCTTCACCACCGAGGACGGCCGCCATCGCGCCGCGCTCGCCCTGACCCCGAACTTCACCGGCGACGTGGACCCGGCTGTCGACGCCTTCCTGGACAAGGCGATCTGCGGCTGATCAGGAGCGCGGCGGGAGCCAGCACAAGCAGAAGGGGTGACCGGCCGGATCCGCGTACACCTGGAACCCGGACGGAGTACTACGGTCCTCGGCGGCCTTGAGCAGGCGGGCGCCGAGTGCGACGACCTCGGCGTGGGCGGCGTCGAGGTCGTCGACGTAGAAGTCGAGGTGCAGCTGTTGCGGGGTCCCGTCGGGCCAGTCGGGCGGGACGTGGTTCGGAGCCAGCTGGATGCCGAGCTGCCAGTCGCCGTCGACCCAGATGTTGTGCCAGCGGTTCGACTTCTCGACCGTCCCGCCGAGGAACCCGGCCCAGAACGCGCTCTCCGCCTCGAGATCCGCCGCGTCGAGCACGATCATCTTGTGCCGGATCTCGGCCATCGGTCACTCCTCAGGTCGGTGATGGTCTCAAGCTACGCCGAGCGCGGCGTCGAGCCGGTCCGGCCAGTCGGCGTGGGCGAAGTGGGAGTTCATCAGAGCGTCCCGCCAGTCGAGCTCGGCAAGCTCCAACTGCCGGCGGAAGGCGGTGAAGTCGCCCTTCGCGGGGAGGACGAGCGCGGCCTGCATGCGCTCGGGATTCTGGGACGCGCCCTGGGCAAGCTTCTCGGGGATGTCGGCAAGCCGAGCCAGCACCCGCGGCGCCTGGTCGGGCGAGAAGTCCGCACGAATCCGGCGCTCCAGCCGGTCGGAAACCTGAGCCATGCCCCGATCATCACACGCCGCGTGCAAGTGGACAGGAGGTCGACTGGAGAGGTGGAGCTGCAGCACTCACAAAGTGTGCCAACGGCGGTGCGGTCGGGCGGGAGTAGGCGTGGACGCCCTGGGGTGGCAGGGCCGGTGGGAGGTTGGTGAGTGGTGCAGGTTCGCTTCTGCCCGCGACGATCGCGATCCCGCGTACGACAGCGACCTGCTGCTCCTGGTCCCGCCAAACGGTCAGCGGTCGAGGAGGAACCAGTAGTTGGCGGTCGGCCCTTGGGCTGCGAGTCCTCCACCGAGCGATTCGTACAGCGCTCGCGCGGGGGCTCGGTCCGCGCCCGTGGTGAGGAACATCTTCGTCGCACCAGCTGCGCGGCCGGCGTCCATGAACGCGCACATGAGCCCTCGGCCAAGACCCTGACGGCGATGCGATTCGGCGACTTTCAGTTGGTGCACGTAGATCATCGGCGGACCGTCCGGCCGGATCAGCTGGTAACCCCACACCCACCCGACGACCTCGCCCTCGTCGACCGCCACGTAGGCCAGCGAGCCCGGCGCCTCGAGATACGCGCGGTTGGCGTCGGTGTTCATGAACTTCTTGGTCGCAACGGTCAGGTGGTCGAAGTCGGCAGACACGATCTCAGCAGTCATGAAGTCCTCTTGAGGATCTGGAATCCGCGGCGGCGGTAGTTCGGCAGGGCGTGCGGGTGGTCGGTACTGGAGGTCTGCAACCAGACCCGGGTGGTCGGGTCGGCGAGGGTCCACGCGGTGCGGATCACCTCAGTGAGGAAGGCGGCGCCGAAGCCGCGGCCCTGGTAGGTGGGGACGAGGCCGAAGACGACGATGCCCACGACGCCTTCGGGTTCCACCGAGAGTTCCGCGAACCCGGCCGCGTCACCGTGCACAGTGGCGACCCAGGTGTGGATGGTCGGAGGGGCGAGCTCATCGGCCCATTGTCCGTCCGACCAGGTCAGGCGACCGCCGGTTGCCAGCGGCTCCCAGGTCTGCCGGTAGAGGTCGCCGATCTCGGCCGCTGCCTCGGGACCGACCTCGGTGAGCTCCAGCGAGGACGGCGGTGGGTTGCCCGGGACGAGTTGATCGGGGGACGTCATCTCCAGGTGGATGATCGTCATCGTCAGGCGAGGAAGGTCGCGGTGGTTTTCGTGAAGGCCTGCGGGTCGTCCAGCCACGGGCAGTGGCCGGCCTGAGGTTGGGTGGTGCGGGTGGCTGAGGGGAAGAGGGCCGCGTACTCGTCCACGACGGCTGGGGGTGCGGCGAGATCCACTTCGCCCGCGAGGAGGAGTACCGGGTTGGTGAAGGCGGCGAGGGCGGCTCGGGTCGTCGGTGGGTCGTAGGCGCCCGCGGAGCCGAAGATCGCGGCGGCCTCGTTGTTGCGCTGGGTCGCGTTGGCGGCCTCGTGGGCCTGGGCGGCCTCGTCCCAGCGGCCCCAGCGGAACGGGTCGATGGCCTGCCAGTCGTCGTCGGTCGCCTGGCCCTGGGTGATGCGTTCGAGGGCGGCGAACGCGGCCGGGTACCACGGCTCGCCCTCGCGGAGGCGGGCGACTTCGAGACGGTGGTCGCCGGTGACCTGGAGGTCGACGGCGAAGACGCTCGGCGTGATCAGGGCGAGCTTGCGGACGCGGTCCGGATGACGGGTGAGGTACAGCGCGGCCAGGTTGGCGCCGGCCGAGTGCGCGAGCAGGTCCAGCTGGTCCAGGCCGAGGTGCTCGCGGAGCGCTTCCACGTCGTCGACGAGGCGGTCGCAACGGTACGAGGTGGCGTCCTCCGGTACGGCGGACTGCCCGGTGCCGCGGAGATCGAGGAGGTCGAGCTGCCGGTGTTCGCCGAGACCACCGAGGTCGCCGAGGTACGCGGAGTCGCGCATCGGGCCGCCGGGGAGGCAGATCAGCGGTTCCCCTTGTCCGAGGAGGTGATAGGCGAGCGTGGTCCCGTCGGAGGTGGTGAAGGTGGGCATCTGGTGAGCTTCGCAGCCGGACCGGAGTGCAGCAACCGGGTTATTCCGGCGTCAGTCGGTGACGGTGAGGTGCAGGTCGACCGTGTCGCCCTCGTCGAGGGATTCGGCGCGGCGGACGACGGCCTTCACCGGGACGATATAGCTGCCGTCCTTGGGGTACAGCGACGTGGTCCACTCGGTCCCGCCGATCCGCGCGGTCACCGGGATCATTCCCCACCCGTAGCTGACGAACGACGACTCCGCCTGCAGATCGGCGCCGAGGTCCTCGGGCACGGTCACGAAGTACCAGGGTGCCGGGCCGCGCCAGAACCAGATCTCGCCGCTGAACTTCAGCTCCATCGGGCCAGAATACGAGTCCTCACTCCGGGACCGCGGGATCCTCCACCCGGCCGACGTGCGGCGACAGGCTCGCATCCACCTCCGCGCTGACCGTTCCCCGCCGCAGGACCCACCGACGCCAGTCGCTCTCCCGGTCGAAGTCGATCGCGTACAACACCCCGTACGACCCGGGCGCCAGCTCCGCGATCGACCGGAACAACTCGACCGGACCGCCGTACGCAATCCCAGGATCAGCCACAACAGTCGCCCAGCCGTGCCACTCGTACATAAGCCGACACTCTCACGGACATCCCCCGGAGCCGCATCGGTAGGTTGAGCGGATGATCGGGTTCTTCGAGCGGGCCAAGGGCGTGTTGCTCGACTTCGACGGGCCGGTGGCCGATCTCTTTCCGAGCGGATACACCGGGAGGATCGGGGACGCGGTCCGGGAACCTCTGGTCCGAGCCGGGGTCGAGCTGCCGGAGCCGGTCGCCACCTCGGTCGACCACCTCGTGGTGCTGCGGTTCGCCGCCGCGCAGGCCCGTGATCAGCTGGAGGAGGCCGAGCGGATCGCCGTCGAGGCCGAGGTCGAGGCGGCTCGTACTGCGCCCGTCACGGCCGGGGCCGCCGAGTTCCTGGACGCCTGTACCACCGCGCGCCTGCCCATCACCGTTGTCAGCAACAACGCGGCACCCGCGATTGACCTCTTCCTCCAGCGACACGGGTTCGTGGCGAAGGTCGGCGAGGTGGTCGGGCGGCCGTTCGCGCGGCCGGAGTCGATGAAGCCGAGTCCCCGGATGATCGAGCACCTCGCCGTCGACCCGGCCGGCTGGGTGATGATCGGGGACTCGGCGAGCGACGTCGAGTTCGCCCGGCGGATCGGGGCCGGTGCGGCGATCGGGTACGCCAAGACCCCGCGGCACCATGACCGGCTCTCGGCCGCGGACGTCGTGACCGAGAGCATGGCCGAGCTGGCGGACGCCGTACTGCAGGTCGCTCGCCGGCGGGGCTAGTTGGTCGCGAGGCGCGGTCAGTCGGTCGCGGTCAGGGCGGCTCGCTCCGAGGCGCTCACCTCGATGCAGAACTCGTTGCCCTCGGGGTCGTGCATCGTCACCCAGCCGCGGCCGTTGGGCTTGCGGTGGTCCTCGTGGATGGTCGCGCCGAGTCCGACCAGGCGGTCGACCTCCTCGTCGCGGGTGCGCTCGTCGGGCTGCCAGTCGATGTGGACGCGGTTCTTCGCCGTCTTTCCCTCGGGCACTGCGATGAACAGCAGCGCGGGGACCGGCGACGGTGCCTCGACCAGGACCTCGTTGTCGCCCGGCGCGTCGTCCGCGGAGACCGGCCAGCCGGTCGCCTGGCTCCAGAAAGTCCCCAACTGGTAGGGATTCGCGGCGTCGATAGTGATGTGGCGCAGGATCATCCGCACACCCTAGGGCATGGCGTTCTCGTTGAAAGTTGTCATGGTCAACGATCACGGACGGCGCGGGACCGGTCACGGCGCGAGGTTGCCGCAATTGCCTGGTGCCGAGGCATCGCGGACCGTCCGGACCCGGCGTTAGTGTGCGAGAGAACAGAGGTCGTCTCGGCAAGGGGAGTGTGTGATGGCGTCTCGACTCAATCCGTATCTCCAGTTCAACGGCGACGCGCGCTCGGCGATGGAGTTCTACCAGGGGGTCTTCGGCGGGCAGCTGGACGTGAGCACGTTCGCCGAGTTCGGGATGGAGAACGCCCCGGAAGGGCTGATGCACAGCCAGCTCGAGGCGGACAACGGGTTCACCCTGATGGCGTCGGACACACCGCCCGACATGCCGTACAACCCGGGCAGCAACATCACGATCAGCCTCAGCGGCGACGACGGCGACGAGCTCCGCGGGTACTGGGGGAAGCTGTCCGACGGCGGCACCGTGGCCGTCCCGCTGGAGAAGCAGATGTGGGGCGACGAGTTCGGCATGTGCGTGGACCGGTTCGGCATCGGCTGGATGGTGAACATCGCCCAGCCGCAGGGCTGAGTGTCTCCAGAGCTACTGCGCCTGCCGGATGGGCGGCAGGCGCAGTACTGGAGCGCGGCCCCGCCCACACGATCCGGCCTGTTCCGGCGCTTCGGACCCGGACGCGGGAGGTCCCAGCCTGACCCGGTGGTCTTCTTCCTGCACGGCTGCCCGGACACGAGACATGCCGCGTACCCGGGAGCGGAGGCGGCCACCGACGCCGGCGTCCGCCTGATCGCAGTGAACCGGCCGGGGTACGGGCTGTCCGACCCGTGCGACTCGGACCACCTGACCGTGGCCGACGACGTCGCGGCCGTGGCGGACCAGCTCGGCATCGAGCGGTACGCCGTGCTCGGGATGTCCCTCGGCGGTCCGTACGCGCTCGCCTGCGCGGTCCGGCATCCCGGCCGGGTCACCGCGGTCGCGCTGGTCGAGTCGCCGGCGATCCCGTTCGAGCTCGATCCGCCGTACCACCGCGACGACCTCGGACCCGACCAGCAGAAGTTCTTCACCGACCTCGCCCATGGCACCGTCGACGAGGCGATCGAGGCGCTGCGGCCCGGCTTCGAGAAGTACCGCGCGAGCCTCGCGCTCGACGACCCGGACGACGAGGCGCTCGCGGCCCGCTGGATCAAAGGTCACCCGCCTCTCGACGCGGCGTACCTGGCCCACCTGCCGCCGTCGGCCGTCGCGGCGTCGGTCCGCGAGGCGCTGGCGAACCCGGCCGGCTATCTCCGCGACGCCGCGATCACCTTCCGGACCTGGTCGTTCCGGCCCGAGGCGGTCATCTGCCCGGTCACCGTGCACCACGGTGTCGAGGACCCGAATCCGTCCATCCGCAACGCGCATTGGCTCGCCGCGCACATCCCCGGCGCGACCGCGACCTTCCACCCGACCGCGCACCTCACCACACTGCACGAGCACTGGCCGCAGTTCCTGGACGAGCTCACCGGCCGGAGCTAAATAAGTACCGCGCGTCGCGGCACCCGGGTTAGCGTCGAAGGACTCGACGAGGGGAGCGACCTGTGAACGAGGTGCTGCTGGACTCCGTCCGGCACAACTGCTGGGCGACCGCGCACCTGATCCGGTTCTGCCAGGACCAGGACTTCACGGCCGAGCAGCTGGAGGTGACGGGCGTCGGGACGTACGGCGGGATCCTCGCCACCCTCGACCACATCGTCCGGTGCGACGGCAGCTACCTGCGCCGGCTCGCCCAGACCGAGCTCGACTTCGTGGACAGCGACGAACAGGCTGATCTCGCCCGGCTCGCGGAGTGGACCGAGCAGACCCGGGTGCTGTGGGAGGAGACCCTGGCGAAACCGATCGACACCGAGCGGGTGATCGTGATCGACGACGAGACCCGCGAGACCCGGGCCGGCATCTTCATCGCGCAGAGCCTCAACCACGCCAACCACCACCGCGAGCAGGTCTGCGCCGTCCTCACCGGCTTCGGCCTCGAGCCGCCGGACATCCAGGCCTGGGAGTACGCCTGGCACACGCACCGCATCTGGGACCGCTGACCACCTGGTGAACCGGTTCTCCCGGCCGGGTCACCCGGTGTGGGGGAGGTGGCGCCGGGGCCCGCCCGACCACGATGGGCGAGGTGACCGCCGCGCGGCGCTGGCGGTCGCCGACCTAGGGGGTCGGTCAGATGGACACGCTCGAACAGGCCGGACGATGACCGCGCCCGGCACGGTGGAGAACCGCCGGCAGCCTTCGCCGGTCGGACAGGAAGCCCGCGCGGTCGCCGAGCAGTTCGGCGTGGACCCGGAGCGCGGACTCGGCGCCGACGAGGTGCGCTCACGGCTCGCGGAGTACGGGCCGAACCAGCTGGCCGGCGGCAAGAAGGAGTCCGGGTTCCAGGCGTTCGTGCGGCAGTACCAGGACTTCATGCAGATCGTCCTGCTGGTCGCGGCCGTGGTGAACCTGCTCGCCACCCAGGAGGTCGGCACGACGGTCGTGCTGGCCGGGCTGACCGTGTTCAACGCGGTGATCGGGCTGCGCCAGGAGGCCAAGGCGGAGGAGAGCGTCAAGGCGCTGGCCCAGATGATGAAGACGATCGCCCGGGTCCGCCGGGACGGCCAGGCGGTGGAGATCGACGCCGGCGAGCTGGTCCCCGGCGACGTGGTGCTGATGGAGGCCGGCAACCTGGTCCCCGCCGACGGCCGGATCTGGCTGGCGGCCACGCTGGAGATCGAGGAGGCCGCGCTGACCGGCGAGAGTCTGCCGGTCGGCAAGTCGAGCGACCCGGTCCCCGGCGAGGACGTCCCGCTGGGCGACCGGATCTGCATGGCGTACATGAACACCTCGGTCACCCGGGGCCGCGGCGAGATGATCGTCACCGCGACCGGGATGAAGACCGAGATCGGCCACATCGCCGACATGCTCGCGAACACCGAGGCGGACAAGACGCCGTTGCAGAAGCAGCTGGACGGGCTGTCGAAGGTGATCGCGACGATCGCCGGGATCGCGCTGATCCTCGTCGTCGTTCTCGGCCTGATCCGCGGCGACTCGTTCGACACCCTGTTCGTCACCGGGGTCGCGCTGGCGGTCGCCGCGATCCCGACCGGACTGCCCGCGGTCGTCACGGCACTGCTGTCGATGGGAACCCGGGAGATCGCGAACCGGAACGCGATCGTCAAACGGCTGCCCGCCGTGGAGACGCTCGGCTCCACCTCGGCGATCTGCTCGGACAAGACCGGCACCCTGACCCTGAACAAGATGACCGCCCGCGAACTCGCGATCCCGGGCCAGAACCGGTTCCTGGTCACCGGTGAGGGCTACCGGACCGAGGGCGAGATCAAGCACGTCGGCGGATCCCGGATGGACCTGGACCCGTACCTGTTGCCGATGGCCCTGTGCGCCGACGCTGTGCTGGACGGGGAGGCCCTCATCGGCGACCCGACCGAGGGCGCGCTGATCGTGCTCGCGGCCAAGGGCGGCCTGGACCTCGACGAGACCCGGCGCAGCCACCCGCGGATCGGCGAGGTGCCGTTCGACTCCGAGTACAAGTTCATGGCCACCTTCCACGCCATGACCGGGACCGACGGGCGGCCCGTGGTCCGGGCGTACGTGAAGGGCGCGCCCGACGTCCTGGTCTCCCGGGGCGGCTCGTACCGGGAACCGGACGGCACCCTGGTCTCGATCACCGAGGCGAACCGGCATCTCGCGCTGGAGGCGAACGACCGGATGGCCGAGGCCGGGCAGCGGGTGATGGTGGTCGCGCAACGGGACTTCGACCCGGCCGTGTTCGAGGCGGCGTCCGGTGACGGCTCCACCCTGCTGCGGATGATCGAGGACCTCACCCTGCTCGCGATGGTCGGCATCGTCGACCCGCCCCGGCCGGAGGCGAAGGTGGCGATCGCGGAGTGCCACGCGGCCGGTATCCGGGTCCGGATGATCACCGGCGACCACGCCACCACCGCCGGCGCGATCGCCGGCGAGCTGGGGATCGAGGGCCGGGCGATCACCGGGACCGAGTTCGCCGCGATGAGCGACGAGGAACTGCTGGCCCAGTTGGACGACATCGGGGTGGTCGCGCGAGTGGCGCCGGAGGACAAGATCCGGCTGGTCCAGACGCTGAAGCGGACCGGCAACGTGGTCGCGATGACCGGTGACGGCGTGAACGACGCGCCCGCGCTGAAGGCCGCCGACATCGGGGTCGCGATGGGCATCACCGGCACCGAGGTCTCCAAGGAGGCCGCGGTGATGATTCTGACCGACGACAACTTCGCCACCATCGTCAACGCGGTCTCGTACGGCCGCACGCTCTACGACAACCTGGTCAAGTACCTGCGGTTCCAGATGTCCACCCTGGTCGCGTACATCGCGATCTTCATCTGCGCCGGCATCTTCGGCATCGCCGGCGGCGTCCCGCTGAACCCGCTGCAGATCCTCTGGCTGAACATGGTGATCGACATCCCGATCGCGATCGCGCTCGGCTTCGACCGGGCCACCCCCGGTCTGATGGAACGGGCCCCTCGTCCGGTCGGCGCTCCGGTGCTGTCCCGTGGCGACTGGATCCGGCTGTGTGCCCAGGGCGCGGTGATGACCGCCGGTGCCCTGGTCGCCTACCAGATCGGCGAGGCGCAGGGCGACGCGATCCTGGCCGCCACGATGCTGCTGACCACGCTGTCCCTGTTCCACATCGTCGCCGGGCTGATGTCGCGCGATCAGCGCAACACGATCTTCTCCCGCGACGTGATCCCCGGCGTCGCCCAGCTGCGCCGGTACGGGGTGGCGCTGCTGGCCATCATCGCCATCACCGCCCTCGACATCCTGCAACGGATCTTCGACACCACCTCACTCAGCTTCAACCAGTGGGTGATCTGCGCCGGCCTGTCGCTGGCCCTGCTCGTGCTGGAGGAAGTGATCAAGGTCTTCCTCCGCCGCCGCGAGCCCGAACCAGCGGTCCAGCCGATCACGCCGGCCGTCGCATCGGCGCACTGAGCAAGGGAGGACCGAGGGGGGATCGCGATGCGGGTGGTGGTGGCGCTGGGCGGTAACGCGCTGCTGAAGCGGGGCGAGCCGATGACGGCGGAACGGCAGCGCGCCAACGTGAAAGCGGCCGCGCCGGCTCTGGCGGCGATTGCCATGAGCCACCAGTTGGTGCTGTCCCACGGCAACGGCCCGCAGGTCGGCCTGCTGGCGCTGCAGGCCGCCGCGTACCCCGACGTCGAGCCGTATCCGCTGGACATCCTCAGCGCCCAGACCGAGGGGATGATCGGCTACGTCATCGAGCAGGAGCTGGGCAACGAACTCCCGCCCGACATCCCGCTGGCCACCGTGCTCACCATGATCGAGGTCGACCCGGACGACCCCGCGTTCGGCGACCCGGCCAAGTTCGTGGGACCGGTCTATCCGCAGGACCAGGCCGAGAAGCTCGCCGCGGACCAGGGCTGGACGGTCAAGCCGGACGGCGAGTACTGGCGCCGGGTGGTGCCGTCGCCGGAGCCGCGGCGGATCTTCGAGATCCGGCCGATCCGGTGGCTGCTGGACCGAGGCGTGATCGTGATCTGCGCCGGCGGTGGCGGGGTGCCGACGATGTTCGCGCCGGGCAATGGCAAGGCCCTCGTCGGGGTCGAGGCGGTGATCGACAAGGACCTCGCCAGCCAGTTGCTGGCGGCCGAGGTCGGCGCCGATCTGCTGGTGCTGGCGACCGACGTCGACGGTGTCTACCTCGACTGGGGGACACCGCGGCAACGCCGGCTCGACGTGGTCCCCGCGAGCGAGCTGCGGAAGCCGGCCCTCGCGGCCGGCTCGATGGGGCCGAAGGTCGAGGCGGCCAGGCGGTTCGTGACCGCGACCGGCCGGCGGGCCGCGATCGGCAGCCTGGCCGAGATCGAGGCGATCGTGGCCGGGACCGCCGGGACCCAGGTGGTCCCGACCTAGGAGGTCTGTCAGGGGGGAGGAACGATGCCTACGACGTTCGGTGTGCATTCGGAGGTCGGTCGGGCCCCCGGCGCTGATCAGCCGCGTGCCTTGGTGACCAGGCCCTTGGACTCGGCGACCGGCGTGACCGGGACACCGGAGTCGAACCAGCTGGTCAGGTTCTCGACCACCAGGCGGCCCATGGCGTCGCGAGTCGGGACAGTGCCCGAGCCGACGTGCGGGAGCAGGACCGCGTTGTCGACCTCGAGGAGGCCGGGGTGGACTTTGGGCTCGTGCTCGAACACGTCGAGGCCGGCGGCCAGGATCGTCTTGGTGGCCAGGGCTTCGGCCAGGGCCGCCTCGTCGACGACGGTGCCGCGGGCGACGTTGATCAGGATGCCGTCCGGTCCAAGCGCGCGGAGTACCTCGGCGTCGACCAGGTGCTTCGTCCCACCGCCGCCGGGGACCACGATCGTCAGGATGTCGACCGCCTCGGCCAGTTCGCGCAGCGTCGGGTAGTAGCTGTAGGCAACGTCTTTGCGACTGCGGTTGTGGTACGCGATCGAGATCCCGAACGCCTCCGCGCGCTGGGCGATCGCCTCGCCGATCCGGCCCAGGCCGAGGATGCCCATCGTCCGGCCCTTCAACGTCGCCGGGGTCAGCGGGTACGAGCGCTCCTCCCACTTCCCGGCCCGCAGGTACCGCTCGGCCTGCGGCAGCCAGCGGGCCGCCATCAGCAGCAGCCCCATTGCGGTGTCGGCGACCTCGTCGTCCAGGACGCCCGGCGTGTTCGTCACCACGACGCCCCGCTCGGCCGCGGCGGCCGCGTCGATCTGGTCGTACCCGACGCCGAAGCTGGCGACCAGCTGCAACGACGGGAACCGGTCCAGGAACGCGGCGTCGATCCGGGCCCCGCCGTTGGCGACGGCAACGACCTCCTTGCCGCGCTCGGCGAGCACCGCGTCCGGGTCCGCCGCCTCCCACAGCCGCAGCACCTCGAACCGATCACCGAGGCCTTCGGCGACGCGGGGGTTCATCGGGCCGGGCATCAACACGAGCGGGCGGGTCATGGGTGCTCCCAGGGTCTCGGTGCGGGGCTTTGTCCGGCCAAGCCTATTTCCCGGCGGCCGACGGGGTGACGATCGGGGGAGAGGCCCGAGGAGGAGTCATGATCATCGACTGCGCGTACTACCGCGACGGGCGCCGCCAGCATGTCGGCACGATGTCGGTCGCCGAGGCCGCCGAGCAGTGCTGGCAGGGCGGGTTCGTCTGGCTGGGCCTGTTCGAGCCGAGCCCGGAGGAGCTCCGCGAGGCGAGCGAGAGCTTCGGCCTGCACGAACTGGCCGTCGAGGACGCCCAGACGTTCCACCTGCGCCCCAAGGTCGAGCCGTACGAGGGCGACATCCGGCTCGTCATCCTGCGCACCGCCCGGTACGACGACGAGCGGGAGGAGGTGGACTTCGGCGAGGTCAGCGTGTTCGTCGCGCCGTCGTTCGTGATCACCGTCCGGCAGGGGGTCGCGAGCGAGTTGCACGGGGCCCGGACCCGGCTGGAGCAACGCCCCGAGCTGCTGGAGAACGGCACGAACTCGGTGCTCTGGGCGATCCTGGACCAGGTGGTCGACACCTACAGCCCGGTGGTCGCGGAGCTGGAGCGCGACATCGAGCAGGTCGAGCACACCGTCTTCGCCGGGGCGGTCGCGCCGACCGAGCGGATCTACTTCCTCCGCCGCGAGGTGACCGACTTCTATCGCGCCGTGCACCCGCTGATCGCCGTGCTCGCGACGATCGAACGCGCGGCCCGCAGTACCGGCCTGCTGCCGTACTTCCGCGACGTGCACGACCACCTGGTGCTGGTGAACGAGGAGGTCGCCGCCCAGCGGGACCTGCTGGCCACCGTGCTGGAGGCGAACATGGCGGTGATCTCGGTCGAGCAGACCAAGGTGAGTGTCCGCCAGAACGCGACGATCCAGCAGCTCACCGTCCTGGCCACGGTGTTCCTGCCGTTGACCTTCGTCACCGGCTTCTTCGGCCAGAACTTCGGCTGGCTGGTCGACCATGTCGGGACCGGCTGGGACTTCGTCGTCCTCGGGCTCGGCGGCCTGGTGGTGCCGTGCGTCGCGCTGCTCGCCTGGTTCCGGCACCAGCACCGGACCGCGCGGCAACCTACCTGACCCGCCCGATTCAGGTCGGCGACGATCGCCGTTCGGGCGGGCGGCCGAGGCTGCCGGGGATCCCTTCCCCCGGAGGTTGTGATGAAGAAGCTCCCCGCCCTGATCGCCGTGACGGCCACCCTCGCCGCGATCGCGCTGCCCGCCACCGCCGCCCGCCGGACCACCGCGGCGCAGACCCCCACCACCGCGGCGCAGGCGGCCGCCGTACCGGCTGCTGTGCAGGCCGACGAGCCGCCCGCGTTCCCGGCGGCGCCGTTGAGGTCGTACCCCGCGTTCGACGCCAACCAGGCGGTCGCGGTGGACGCGAAGTACTTCTACGCCGTGAACAACCGGACCGTCACCAAGCACGACCGCGTTACCGGCGAACCGTTGCTGCAGTTCGCGGGCGACACCGACGGGCCGTTCAAGCACATGGACAGCGGCGTGGTCGTCGGCGGCAAGCTGTACGCGGTGCACTCCAACTACCCGGAGTGGCCGATGGAGAGCTCGATCGAGGTCTTCGACACCAGGACGATGCGGCACGTCGACACGTACTCGTTCGGGATCTACCGCGGCTCGCTCACCTGGCTCGACCGGCACGACGGCGCCTGGTGGGCCGGGTTCGCGAACTACGACGAGATCCAGGACGGCATGACCGAGCCGTACGGGCAGACCTACAACACCCAGGTGGTGAAGCTGAACGACCGGTTCGAGCCGGTCGCGTCCTGGACGATCCCGAAGCCGATCCTCGACCGGTTCAAGCCGATGAGCAACTCGGGGGGATCATGGGGCCCGGACGGCCGGCTCTGGCTGACCGGGCACGACCTCGGCGAGGCGTACGTGCTGGAGTTGCCGAAGGCCGGCTCCGAGCTGCGCTGGATCGCGACCGTGCACCTGGCCGACGTCCAGGGCCAGGGCATCGCCTGGGACCGATCGAACCCGCGCAACCCGACGCTGTGGGCGATCAGCCGCCCGGCTCGGCAGGTCCGGACCTTCACCGTCCCGCTGGGCTCGATCACCGACCCGGACCCGCAGGGCTGGCAGATTCTCGGCCCGGGTCAGTTCCGGCGCTGAATCTCTTCGGGTAGCGGTCATAATCTGGCCGCTACCTTCGCCAAGCTGGACGCATGACCGAGAACAGCAACAGCACCAGGCCGGCTTCCTTGCACGCGTACTTCGCCTACCGGGACGCGGTGGGCGCCCTGCGGTGGCTGGAGAAGGCGTTCGGCTTCGAGACGACCATGGAGGTTCCCGACGACAAGGGCGGGATCATGCACGCCGAGATGCGCTTCGGCGACGTCGCGTTCACGCTGTTCACCGACGAGCAGGGCTACGACCGCCCGGCCCGCAAGGGGGACACCGTCGGCCACGGGGCGTACATCGGCCTCGCGACCGAAGCGGCCGTCGACGAGATCCACGCCCAGGCCATCGCCGCCGGAGCCGAGTCGGTGTGGACCCCGGACACCACCGAGTGGGGCAACTACCGCTGCCGCGTCGCCGACCCCGAAGGCTACGAATGGACCTTCGGCACCCACATCCCCGGCCAACCCACCACCTGGTAGAACCAGAAGTCCGGGCCCGCCCGCAACCGGGCCCGGACCTCAGACATGCCCTAGCCTGCCCGGATGGACCCCCGCCTGATCGTCGTCCGTGGCAACTCCGGCGCCGGCAAGAGCTCGGTCGCCCAGGCGATCCGGCGAGCCCACGGCCCGGGAGTCGCGTGGATCGAGCAGGACTACGTCCGCCGGATCCTGCTGAACGAGCTCGAGCCGCCCGAGCTCGGCAACGTCGCGTTGGTCGAGCAGATCACCAGGACCGCGATCGGACAGCGCTACCACGCGGTCCTCGACGGGGTCTTCCACACCGTCTGGTACGGCGAGATGCTGGCGCGGCTGGCCCGCGAGTACGACGCGTACTTCTTCCACCTCGAGGTGCCGTTGGAGGAGACGATCCGCCGGCACGGGACGCGGGAGAAGGCGAAGCTGTTCCCCGCGGACGATCTGCGCGCCTGGTACCGGGAACGCGATCTGCTCGCGGATCCGGTGGAGACCGTCATCGACCACACCAGCTCGCTCGACGAGACGGTCCGGCGCATCCTCGGCGCGACGGGGCTGGGAGCGGGGTAGGTTGCTCGGCATGGCGGTCAAGGGGTTGGTCTACGGGGTGTACCGGCGGCGGTTGCGTCGGCAGTTGGTGGGGAAGCCGCGGCCGGGGCATGTCGGTCTGGTGATGGACGGGAACCGCCGCTGGGCTCGCGGACAGGGGCACAGCAACCCCAGCGTCGGCCACCGGTACGGCGCGATGCACGTGGAGAAGGTGCTCGGCTGGTGCGAGGCGGCCGGCGTCCAGCACGTCACCGTCTACCTCTGCTCGACCGAGAACCTGGTCAAGCGCGGCAGCGCCGAGGTTGCGTACCTGATGCAGGTCACCGAGGAGATCGTCACCGAACGGCTGAACCGGCCCGACGCGCGCTGGCAGGTCCACGTGGCCGGACAGCTCGACCTTCTCCCGGACACCACGTCCACCGCGTTGAAGGCGGCCGTCGAGGCGACCGAGACGGTCAGCACCGGCAACCACCTCACGCTGGCGATCGGGTACGGCGGCCGGCAGGAGGTGGTCGAGGCGGTGCGCGCACTGCTGGAGACCGAGGCCGGGGCCGGTAAGGACCTGGACACGGTCGCCGACAGCCTGCAGGCCGAGGACATCGCCCGGCACCTGTTCACCGCGGGCCAGCCGGATCCCGACCTGATCATCCGGACCAGCGGCGAACAGCGCATGTCGAACTTCCTGCTCTGGCAGAGCGCCCACTCCGAGCTCTGGTTCTGCGACGCGTACTGGCCGGCCTTCCGCGAGATCGACTTCCTCCGCGCCCTCCGCTCGTACGCCGACCGCAAGACCGCGTCGTAAACTCACCGCATGGCCAAGGCGTCCCCCGTTACCCGCAACGACGTTGCGGAGTACGCCGGGGTGAGTTCGGCGGTCGTCAGCTACGTGGTGAACGACGGACCGCGCCGGGTGGCCCCGGAGACCCGCGAGCGCGTCCTGGAAGCGATTCGCGTCCTCGGCTACCGGCCGAACGCGACGGCCCGCGCACTCCGGATGGGGACCACGCAGACGTTCGGCCTGATCGTCCCCGACAGCGGAAACCCCTTGTACGCCGAGCTTGCTCGCGCGATCGAAAAGGAGGCGTCGGCGCGCGGGTATGTCGTGCTGCAGACCAACGCGGGCGGTGATCCGACGGTCGAGCGCACCAAGATCGCCGAACTGGTGGCCCGCCGGGTCAGCGCGATCATCCTCGCCACCCCGACCGAGGAGCCGGAGCTCAGCGAGACCGACGTTCCGGTGATCGCCCTGAACAGGCCGGTGACCGGTGCGACCTCGCTCATCCCGGAGTACCGGGAGGGTGCGCGGATCGGCGTCGAGCACCTGATCGGGCACGGGCACGAGCGCGTCGGCCTGGTGATGGGCCTCGACCTGACCGGCTGGCGGCCCGAACGCGAACTCGGCTGGCGGGACGCCCTGGAGCAGGCGGGGTTGCCGGAGGGGCCGATCGCGCGCGGGACGTTCACCCGGCAAGGCGGGTACGAGGCGGGCCGGCGGTTGTTGAAGGCGGACCGGCCGCCCGCGGTGTTCGTCAGCTCGGACCTGCAGGCCGTCGGCGTGCTCCGCGCGTTGCACGAAGCACGCCTCGACGTTCCTGGTGATGTCGCCGTGCTGTCCTTCGACGGGACGGCCGAGTCGGAGTTCAGCTGGCCGCCGTTGAGCGTGATCCGGCAGCCGATCGAGCGGATCGCGAAGGACACGGTCGCCCGCCTGGTCGACGGGCAGACCGGGATCGAGCAGGTCACCTACCCGACCGAGCTGATCCTCCGCCGCTCCTGCGGCTGCGGCGAAGGCTGAGCCTGAGCCGGGGTGAGTCTCAGCCGGCGATCGGAGCTGAAGTCTGGGCGGAGGCTTCGGGCCAGCCGCCGAGGTCGAGGTCGCCGACCACGACCGGTGCACCCGACGCCAGCGAGGCGTTCCCCGCGATGCCGACGGCAACGGCCCGCAACCCGTCGTAGAAGTCGGCCGCGCGCCCGAGCCGATCCTCGACCGCCCCGCGATAAAGGTGCTCGAACAACAGCCGATCCCCACCACCGTGCCCACCGACTCCGGCCGGGATCTCCACCTCGACCGCGGGCGACCAATGCCGTTGCAGGACAAGCCTTTCGCCGTTCACCCGTACCGCACCGCCACCCGCGGACGTGGTCGGGTAGCTCGGGTCCAGGTGCGCCGACGACGCCAGCACTTCGGCCCGCTCCACCACCTCCAGCTCGGCCCGTCCCTCGGTCCCGTTGACGGCGACCCGGTACCCCTCCCACGGCGAGTGCGCGTTCAGCGAGTACGTCAACCGCGCTCCGTTCGCGTACTCCGCGACCACGGCGAGGTTGTCCTCGATCGTGATCCCCGGACCGAACACGTCCTGGTCCCGCAGGTACCCGTCGTACTTCTCGGCCTCGTAGTACAGCTGCCGGTTGTCCTCGTCGGCCCGCAGGTCGAGCAGGAACGGGTCGCCGGCCGCACCGTCCACCGAACCACGCGCAGGTCGTTGCCCGAGGCCCCTTGCGGCCGCGTTCTCGGCGCCGTAGAAGGACAGGTCGCCGGACGCGAAGACCCGGGTCGGCACGCCGCCGATCCACCAGTTCACCAGGTCGAAGTGGTGCGACGCCTTGTGCACCAGGAGACCGCCGGAGTTCCGTTTCTCGCGATGCCAGCGGCGGAAGTAGTCGGCACCGTGCCGGGTGTCGAGGACCCACTGGAACTCCACACTCGTCACCTGGCCGACCGCCCCGTCGGCGATCAGCTCGCGCAACGCGCTGTTCCGCGGGGAGTACCGGTAGTTGAACGTGACGACGACCGATCGGCCGCTGTCCGTCATCGCCTCGACGATCCGCCGGGTCCCGGCCGGGTCGATGGTGAGCGGCTTCTCCACGATCACGTCGGCACCGGCGCGCAGGATCCGGGCGACGACGTCCGCGTGGGTGTGGTCCGGGCTCGCGACCAGAACACGGTCCACGGACTGCTCCTGGATCATCCGCTCGAGCCCCGCGACGTCGTACTGCGGGAGCCCGGGGCGGCCGAACTCGCCTGCGAGCCTGTCGTGGTACGCCAGCCGGCCCGGGTTCGGGTCGAGCAGGGCGACCAGGTCGGCGACATCGGCGTGGTCACGGAGCAGGGCGCGGACGTAGTCGCGGGCCCGGCTGCCGGTACCGGCGACGGCGTAGCGCTGCGGGATGGTCATGGGGTCCTTTCACTTGAGGCCGGTGGTGGCGATGCCGCGGAGCAGGTACCGCTGCCCGAACAGGAACGCCACGAAGACCGGCAGGAGGGAGACGATCGACATCGCGAACAGCGAGCCCCACGAGCTGCTGCCCTGCGCGTCGATGAAGGCGCGCAACGCCACCGGAACCGTGTAGAGGTCCGGTGAGGTGAGGTAGATCAGCGCGCTGAAGAAGTCGTTCCAGGTCCAGATGAAGGTGAAGATCGCGGTGGTCGCCAGCGCCGGCACCATCAACGGCAGCAGGATCTGGCCGAAGATCCGGACGTGTCCGGCCCCGTCCATCACCGCGGCCTCGTCGAGTTCGCGCGGCAGGCCGCGGATGAACTGGACCATCAGGAAGACGAAGAACGCGTCGGTGGCCAGGAACTTCGGCACGATCAGCGGCAGGAAGGTGTTCGTCCAGCCGAGCTCCGAGAACAGCACGTACTGCGGCACCACGACGACGTGGAACGGCAGCATCAGCGTGGCCAGCATGATCCCGAAGAAGATCCGCCGGCCGCGGTACTCCAGCCGCGCGAACGAGTACGCCGCGAGCGAGCAGGACACCAGGTTGCCGATGATCGCGCCGAGCACCACCACCGCGGAGTTCAGCAGGTACCGCCCGAACGGCTGCGACAGCGCGTTCCAGCCGTCGGTGTAGTTGGCCACGTGCAGGTCCCGCAGCCACAGTCCGGGCGCGCGGAAGATCAGGTCGTCCGGCCGCAACGACGACACGATCATCCAGAGCAACGGATAGAGCATCACCAGCGCGACCAGGATCAGTGCGGTGTGCTTGAGGATCGCCTTAGTTCTCATGGAACACCCAGTACTTCGCGCCGAGGAAGTTGATCGCGGTGAAGAGGCCGATGATGATCATCAGCAGCCAGGCCATCGCCGAGGCGTAGCCCATGTCGAACTTGCCGAAACCCTCCTGGTACAGGTACAGCGTGAAGAACGTCGTCGAGCCGGCCGGGCCACCGCTGCCGCCGGAGACGATGAACGCCTGGGTGAAGCTCTGGAAGGCGCCGATCAGCTGCAGGATCAGGTTGAAGAACACGATCGAGCTGAGCAGCGGCAGCGTGATCGAGAAGAACTGCCGGACCTTGCCGGCCCCGTCCACCTGCGCCGCCTCGTAGTACGTGCGCGGGATCTGCCGCAGGCCGGCCAGGAAGATGATCATCGGGGAGCCGAACGTCCAGACGTGCAAAAGGATGATCGTGCCGAGCGCGGTGTCCGGGTTCGACACCCAGCCCGGTCCCTCGATGCCGACCAGTTCGAGCAGCTGGTTGACCAGGCCGGCGGTACCGAAGATCTGCTTCCACAGCACCGCGATCGCGACCGACGAGCCGAGCAGCGACGGCAGGTAGAAGATCGAGCGGTAGAACGCCAGACCGCGCATCCCGCGGTCGAGCAGCAGCGCGGTCGCCAGCGCGACCACGAGCTGCAGCGGAACGGAGACGGCCACGTAGACGAAGGTGACCTTCAGCGAGTTGTGCAGCTTCTCGTCGTGCAGCATCTCGGTGAAGTTCGCCAGGCCGATCCACTGCGGCGCCTGGATCAGGTTGTAGTCGGTGAAGGACAGGTAGAGCGAGGCGAGCATCGGGCCGATGGTGATCACCACCAGCCCGATCAGCCAGGGGGCCAGGAACAGGTAGCCCGCCTTGGCGTTCCGTCGGGTGTAGGCCATGTCCGCCTATTCCATGTTGTTGTTGGCTTCGTCGATGAGCTTGCGCGCCGCGTCGAGGGACGACAGCCGCCCGAACAACACCTCACCGGTGGATTCGCCGAGCGGGAAGCCGGCGCCGCCCAGACCGACCGGGACCGGCGGCGTCGGGGCACCGAGATCCGGAGCCAGGTCGGAGATGAAGCGGTTGATCACCTGGTCGGTGGGCGACAGCTTCGACGCCGTCGCCTCACGCAACTTCTTGTTCGGCTGCGTACCCCGCTCGGACAGCAGCAGTTGCGCTGCCTTGTCCGAGTTCGCCAGGAAGTCGATGAACTGGCCGACCTCTTCGGGGTGCTTGGTCCGGGCCGAGGCGGACCAGAACTGGGACGCCTTGTAGTACTCCTGCGCGTCCTTCGGTTTGCCGGTCAGGCTGGGGAAGCGCAGCAGCTTGAACTCCTGCCCCGCCGCCTCGGAGACCTGGGCGAGCTGGTTGCTGTTCCAGAAGCCCATCGCGTACTTGCCGGTGGCCGAGCCGCTCTGGTTCACGGTCGCGCCGGCGTTCTCCTCGATCAGCTCGGCGGTCGGGATCGCCTTCGCGTCGCGGAGCTGCTTGACCTGGTCGAAGAACTCGGCCAGCTGCTCAGCGCTGAATCCGAGCTTGCCGTCCGCGGTGTAGAGGTCGGCGCCGCGCTGGCGCAACCAGATCTTCAGCGCGGCCGGGTCGCTGCCGAAGCTCTGCGATCCCCACACGCCCTTGGCCGACTTCGCGGTCAGCTCGGTCGCGATCCGGGTGTAGTCGTCCCAGGTCCAGGTCTTGTCGTCGGGCAGCTTGACGCCCGCCTTCTGGAACAGCTGCGGGTTCGCCAGTACGACCGGCGCGTTCACCCCGTTCACCACGCCGTACAGTCCGCCGTCGAACTCGCCCGCCTTCGCGACCGACGCGTCGAACCCGTCCAGGTTCACGTCGTACTTCGCCAGGTCGAGCAACGCGCCGCGGCCGGCGTACTCGCGGATGTACTGCTCGTCCATCTGGATGATGTCGGGCGCGTCGTTCGCGGCGACCTGGGTGGACAGCTTGTCCCAGTACCCGGTCCAGTCGCCGTACTCGCCCTTGATCTCGATGTTCGGGTGCTCGGCCTCGAACGCGTCGATCACCTTCTGCGTGATCGTGTGCCGGCCGTCCGATCCCCACCAGGTGAACCGGAGTGTCACCTTGCCGCCCGCGGCCTCGTCGCCACCGCCGCATCCGGCCAGCACGAGCGCCGCTCCGAGCGCTGCCGCCAGCCACCTCGTTCCCGCCAGTCGTCGTCCCATCGGTCCTCCTCGGAACCCAGGAAGCTACTCGTGTAGATCCCGAGGAACGTAGCAACCCGGCCAGAGGGCGTCAATACGTGTAGATCGCTCGGGTCAGAGCGTGCCGAGGTCCTCGAAGATCAGCGCGGTGCGGGTTCCGAGTACCTCCGGGATGGCTTGCAGCTTCTCCAGCACGACCCGGCGCAGGCCCTCGTTGTCGGCCGCCCGGACCAGCAGGATCGCGTCGAAATCACCGCCGACCAGGGCGATGTGGTGGACCTCGGGAATCGCCTGGAGCTGTTCGCGCAGGGTCCGCCAGGAGCTCTGCCGCAGACTCAGCGTGACGTACGCCGAAGTGGCCAGGCCCAGTTTCAGCGGGTCCACGGTCGCGGTGAACCCGGTGATCACGCCGGTCGCGGTGAGCCGTTCGACCCGGGCGTAGGCGTTCGCGCGGGAGATGTGCACCTGGTCGGCCAGGGCCCGGATCGACAGCCGGCCGTCCTGGCTCAGCGCGGCCACGATCTGCCGGTCGACCTCGTCCAGGGCGGGGGCGTGGGCCATCCGTCCAGCCGGGGACTCGCCGAGCATCGCCTCGTCGGACATCCTGCTCCTCTCGTCGGCGTGCGGTTCGGCCGATCGTCTCGCAATTTTCCAGGGTATGGATCCGAATGGCCAGAAGTATGACGATGAGGCATCCGTCCGTCTCCTGCGCAGGAGGGTGTCATGACCACCGTCGAGGAGCACTTGCTCCCCTCCGCCGAGCCGGTCCGGCTGCTCGACGAGCACGGCGTCCGGCACGTGCATCCGCGGTACCCGATGCCGGCCGCCGACGTCCTCGTCGACGGTTACGCACAGTTGGTGACCGGCCGCCGGATCAACGACCAGGCCGGTGCGCTCGTCCGCCAGGGCCGGCTCGCCGTCTACCCGTCGTCGCACGGCCAGGAGGCCTGCCAGCTCGCGGCCACGATGGTGCTGGCCGAGGACGACTGGCTGTTCCCGACGTACCGCGACACGGTGTCGATCGTCAGCCGGGGCGTCGACCCGGTCGAGACGCTCACCCTGCTCCGCGGCGACTGGCACTCCGGCTACGACCCGTACGCGCACAAGGTGGCTCCGCAGGCGACGCCGCTGGCGACCCAGCTCATCCACGCGGTCGGGGTCGCGCACGCGGCCCGGCTGAAGGGCGAGGACACCGTGGTGATGGCGCTGTGCGGTGACGGCGCGACCAGCGAGGGCGACTTCCACGAGGCGGTCAACTTCGCCGCCGTGTTCAAGGCGCCGGTCGTCTTCTTCATCCAGAACAACGAGTACGCCATCTCGGTCCCGCTGGCCCGGCAGACGGTCGCGCCGTCGCTCGCGCACAAGGGCATCGGGTACGGCGTCCCCGGGGAACGGGCCGACGGCAACGACCTCGCCGGGCTGCTGGCCGTGCTCGGCGAGGCGGTCCGGCGGGCCCGGGCCGGTGAGGGGCCGCAGTTGGTCGAGGCGCACACGTACCGGGTCCAGGCGCACACCAACGCCGACGACGCCGCGCGGTACCGGGACGAGGCGGAGGTGAAGCCGTGGCTCGAGCGGGACCCGATCAAGCGGCTGGACGCGTACCTCACCGCGGAAGGGCTGCTCGACGACCAGCGGAAGCAGGAGGTCGCCGAAGCGGCCGGTCGGGTGGCCGAGGAGTTGCGGGTCGGGTTGATGGCCGACGTGTCACCGGATCCGGCCGAGTTGTTCCGGCATCTCTACGCGACGCCGACGCCGCAGTTGCGGGAGCAGGCCGCGTTCCTGCAGGACGAGCTGGACCGTGAGGAGGCCTGACATGACGCACGCGAAACTCAGCATGGGCCAGGCGCTGAACCAGGCGCTCCGCGACGCGATGCGGGCCGACGACACCGTGCTGATGTTCGGCGAGGACGTCGGCGCGCTCGGTGGCGTGTTCCGGATCACCGACGGGCTGACCGCGGAGTTCGGCGAGGACCGGTGCTTCGACACCCCGCTGGCCGAGTCCGGCATCGTCGGGATGGCGGTCGGGCTGGCGATGAACGGGATGCGCCCGGTCGTCGAGATGCAGTTCGACGCGTTCGGGTACCCGGCGTTCGAGCAGGTGGTCAGCCACGTCGCGAAGATGCGCAACCGCACCCGCGGCCGGGTCACGCTGCCGTTGGTGATCCGGATGCCGTACGCGGGCGGGATCGGCGGGGTCGAGCACCACTGCGACTCCTCGGAGAGCTACTACGCCCACACCCCGGGCCTCACCGTGGTCGCCCCGGCCACCGTCGCCGACGCGTACACGTTGCTGCGCCGCGCGATCGAGTACCCGGATCCGGTGATCTTCCTGGAGCCGAAGAAGCTGTACTGGGCCAAGGACGAGGTCGATCTCACCGAGGACCAGCCCGGCATCGGTACGGCCGTGGTCCGCCGGGAGGGGACGGACGCGACGCTGATCGCGTACGGGCCGGCGGTGCCGATCGCGCTGGAGGCGGCCGAGGTCGCCGCGGCCGAAGGACGGCAGCTCCAGGTGGTGGATCTGCGGTCGATCGTGCCGTTCGACGACGAGACGGTGTGCGCCGCGGTCCGCAGTACCGGCCGGGCGGTCGTGGTCGCGGAGGCGAGCGGCTTCGCGAGCGTGTCGTCGGAGATCGTCGCCCGCGTCACCGAACGCTGCTTCCACTCGCTCGCGGCCCCGATCCGCCGCGTCACCGGCTTCGACATCCCGTACCCGCCGCCGCACCTGGAACGTCACCAGCTGCCCTCGGTCAACCGCATCCTCGACGCCGTCGACGACCTGCAGTGGGAGGACGCGTGACCACGACGAAGACCTTCCGTCTCCCCGACCTCGGCGAAGGCCTCACCGAAGCCGAGGTGGTCCGCTGGCTGGTCGCGGTCGGCGACGTCGTCACCGTCGACGCTCCCGTCGCCGAGGTGGAGACCGCCAAGTCCCTGGTCGAGGTCCCGTCCCCGTACGCCGGCCTGGTCGAAACCCTGCACGGCCAAGAAGGCACAACCATCGCGGTAGGCCAACCCCTCATCACCATCGCCACCCCGGCGACAGCAGAAGCCGAAACCTACCGCCAAGAAGAAGAAGCCGGCTCCGGCAACGTCCTGGTCGGCTACGGCACCCCAGAATCAACCACGACCCACCGAACCCGCCGCCCCAGAACCGCCATTCCGGCCTCCCATCGGCCGGCGCTCGGCCCGGGGTCCGACGCCTCCCTTACCCCCAACCCGCCGGCGAAGCCGGCTACCCCAGCCACCCACCGGGCGGACACCTCACCCACCACCCCCACCCCGCACCCGCCGGCGAAGCCGGCTACCCCAGCCAGGCACTCCGGGGAAAGCCGAGCGACCTCCGCAACCACCCGCCCCCGGGTACCTCTGGTGATCTCACCCCTGGTCCGCCGCCTCGCCCGCGACGCCGAGATCGACCTCAAGCAGCTCACCGGCTCCGGCCCCGACGGTCTCATCGTCCGCAGGGACGTAGAGCAAGAGATAGCCGCCCGCCACGAACCCCAGCAACCGGCCACCAACCACACCGGCCTCCCAGAACTCCGCCGCACCCCCATGACCGCCTTCCGCAAGACGGTCACCGCCACCCTCACCCGCAGCCGCGCCGAGATCCCCGAGGCGACCACCTGGGTCGACGTCGACGCCACCGCCCTCGTCGACCTCCGCAGCTCGTTGCGCACAGCAACCGACAACGGCCCCGGCCTGCTCGCCCTGATGGCCCGCTTCGTCGTCGCGGGCCTGCAGAAGTACCCCGAGCTCAACGGCTACGTCGACGGCGACGAGCTGGTCCAGTACGACGGCGTGAACCTCGGCCTGGCCGCGCAGACCGACCGCGGCCTCGTCGTCCCGGCGGTACCGAACGCGCACACCCTCACCACCCGCGGCCTGGACGCCGAGATCCGCCGCCTCACCACCTCGGCCAGGGAGGGAAAGCTCAGCACCCACGAGCTCACCTGCGGCACGTTCACGCTGAACAACTACGGCAGCTTCGGCGTCGACGGGAGCGCGGCGATCATCAACCACCCGCAGGTCGCGATCCTGGGGGTCGGCCGGATCATCGACCGCCCGTGGGTCGTCGACGGCGAACTGGCGATCCGCAAGCTCACCCAGCTCTCGCTAGTGTTCGACCACCGGGTCTGCGACGGCGGGACCGCGGCCGGCTTCCTCCGCTTCGTCGCCGACGCCTTCGAGAACCCGGCCTCCGCTTTCGCCGACCTCTGAGTACGCGGGGGGACTAGCGCAACTGGCGAGGGCGTAGACCGACCAGGATGACCCGGAGGCCCGCGGCGAAGCGGGTTTCCGGGCCGGAAAGATAGCCGTCGAGCGCGGACGCCTCCACGCCGAGCCGCTCGCCGGCCGCCTCCGCCCACGTCTTCTCACGCATCCCGCTGCGCCGCACCATCGACGTCCATGCCGCATCCGTCACGGCCGACCCGACGATGTAGTGCAGTACTGCCGTGACCGCGGCGTCCAGGTGTATCCCACGGAAGCCGGCGGACCGCAGTACGCCGACCACCTTCTCGGTGAACGCCTGGTAGTTCGGTCCCAGCCCCGCGTGCGACGCGAGCAACTGCGGCGCCCACGCATGCCGGGCCAGCGCGTCGTACGCCGAGGTCGCCAGCTCGGTCAGCTGATCGCGCCAGTCACCGTCCTCCGCGTCGACCAACGCCTCCGCGAGGACCGCGTCCACGGCCAGCTCGAGCAGGTCGTTCTTGGTCGCCACCCGCCAGTACAGCGCGGACGTCGCCGCGGTCCCGAGCTCGGCCGCCATCCGGCGCATCGAAAGTTTCTCCAGGCCCTCGCGATCGAGGATCGCCACCGCGGCCGCGACCACGTCGTCCCGGCTCAGCGTCGTCCTCGGCTCGGCCGTCTCGGCCCGCAACCACACCGACCCCAGTACCGACTTCTCGTCCGCCACCCGCGTCATGAGCAGGGACAATACACCGTGTCATTCCCTGGCACATTGTCTCCCGCTCACCCACCACCACCGCTCACCCACCACCACCGCTCACCCACCGCCACCGCTCGACCACCGCCACCGCTCGACAACCGCCACCGCTCGACAACCGCCACCGCTCGACAACCCCACCGCTCGACCACCTCACCGGAACCCACACCCCACGTCACCTGCCCACGAGCGCCCGCCCCACCTTGTGCGCGGGGCAGCCGTTTGTCCGGGTCGGCGGCGGCTGGTTGATGCACAAGGAACGCGGGGCGTGGCTGGTGGGTGCCCAAGGTGCGGCTGGCTGGGAGGGGGCGATGCGCGGGGCGGGTCCGCGCCGCCGCCCCGCGCGTTGGTGCTGCCGCCGCGCGGCTTTGTGCACGGGGTGGCCGTTTGCCGAGGCGAACGGTGGCTGATGAGTGCACAGAGAGGACAGAGCGTGGCTGGTTGGTGCACGAGGTGCGGCTGGCTGGGAGGGGGGCGATGCGCGGGGCGGGTCCGCGCTGGCGCCCCGCGCGTTGGTGCTGCCGCCGCGCGGCTTTGTGCACGGGGTGGCCGTTTGCCGAGGCGAACGGTGGCTGATGAGTGCACAGAGAGGACAGGGCGTGGCTGGTTGGTGCACGAGGACGGGGTCAAGGACGACGGGCGACCAAAGTCGGCGGACCGGCGACCTCGGACGGACGTACTCCGCGCCCCGGCCGCGAAGACTCGGGGCCATGACCAGACAGCTGAACCGAGCCCAGTTCATGCACCGAGCCGCCGTCCTGGGAGTGCTGGCCGCCGCCGGCACCGCCCTCCCGGCGAGCGCGACCACGACGAACGGACCGAGCTCGGCGCCTCGGCGGAGACTGGAGTTCCAGGGCGTCGCCTACGACACCGGGACCGGCTTCATCGGTGACGAGAGCCGGGTGCTGTGGGAGCGCGACCTGGTCCGCGGCGAGCTGCGCGCGATCCGCGACCGCCTGCACGCGAACTGGGTGAGCATCTACGGCAGCGACGTCGAACGGCTCACCGACACCGCGACCGACGCGCTCCGGCTCGGCCTGAAGGTGTCGATCCAGCCGCGGTCCTTCGACGAGCCGCAGGAGGACGCGCTGGCCAAGCTCGCCCGGACCGCCCGCGAGGCCGAGCGGCTGCGCTGCCGGTACGGGCCCGAGGTGATCCTGGTGATCGGGTGCGAGTTCATGCTGTTCACCCCGGGGATCGTGCCGGGCGCGAACTTCTTCGAACGGGTCGAGTACCTCACCACCGGCAACCCCGACATGGCCGAGCTGCAACGCAAGCTACGCGCGTTCACGGCGCGCGCGGTGGCCGTTGCTCGGAGCAACTTCCATGGCCGGATCACGTACGGTGCCGCGTCGGACCTCGAGCAGATCGACTGGTCCCTGTTCGACCTGGTCGGGCTGGACTACTACTCGTACCACGAGGACCGCGCCGGGCACACCGCCGAACTGGCCCGGTTCCGGCGCTGGGGCAAGCCGATCCTGATCCTGGAGTTCGGCTGCTGCACGTTCACCGGGGCGCCCGAGGCGGGCGGGATGGGCTGGGACATCGTCGACTACACCGTCGATCCGCCGGAGATCAAGGACGGCTTCGTCCGCGACGAGCAGGCTCAGGCGGACCACCTGCGGACCATGCTCACGGTGTTCCGGGAGGAGGGCTTCCTGGGTGCGTCGCCGTACACGTTCATCTCGCCCGACGCCCCGCACCGCCTCCGCGATCCCAAGCACGACGAGGACATCGCGGGGTACGGGCTGTGCAAGGTGATCCGGAAGGACAGCTGGGACCCGGCCTCGCCGTACCGTTGGGAGCCGAAGAAGTCATTCCACGCCGTGGCCGAGACCTATCGGACCAGGTGAATCCGGCCGGGCCTCGGTGGGGGATGGCGTTTCGGGTCCCTGAAGGTACCCTGGTGATTACCCGCGTGCGCGATAGTTGCAGGCGCGGACTACGCAGGAGGAGCTGTGGGACTACCGGACGACGCCGCCGAGGCCCGCGCCCAGGGCTGGCGCACCCTGGCCGCTCTGCATGCCCGGATCGAGGACGAGCTGGAGCGGTCGCTGCAGAAGAATCACGGCCTGTCGGTCAGTGAGTACAGCGTGCTCGACGTGCTGGCCCGCCAGGACGACTACCACCTGCGGATGAACCAGCTCTCCAACGCGGTGGTGCTCAGCCAGTCCGCGACCACCCGGCTGGTGAACCGGCTGGAGGACCGCAAACTGCTCGAACGGTACCTGTGCCCGGACGACCGGCGCGGCATCTACACAGAGGTCACCAAGGCCGGTCGCGACCTGCTCGACGAGGCCCAGCCGACCCACGACGCGGTCCTGACGTCCGCCCTGGAAAGGGCCGCCGAACTCCCCGAGCTGGCGCCGCTGGTGGACGCGCTCGCCCGCCTCTCACTGCCCGCGACGGTCTGACCTCAGGCCGGCAGCTCGGGCGCTGCACCTCCGGCTCGTCCACTCTGGGGCGAGGCGGGTCAGCCCGTCAGGGCCGCGATCACGGCTCCGAGAACCACCGCGGCGACAGCGAAGCCGAGGGCGCAGAGGAGCGTGAAGGCGATCGGGTGCCGCCCGGCCCAGCCCACGGAGCCTGGCTGCTCGCGGGCCAGCTGTGTCGTGGTGATCGGCCGGCCCGGCCCGCCGATGGGCAGTCCGAGGTGGAAGACCAGCCGGTCGAGATCGGTGGGCGAGTAGAGGGCGCCGTTGATCGTCAGCAGGGCGTGTCCGCCGGCGCCGAGGACGACGATGGTCTCGGCGGAAGCGCCGGGATGGACCACCGTAGCCCGGATCACCGAGGCTGCGAGGGCGCGGTCGCGACGGTGGTGGAAGGTCAGCCCGCGCGCCGAGATCTCGGCCGGGGTGACGACGATCCGGGAGCGCCGCAGGTAGACGGCGAGGGTGGCGGCCAGTAGCAGGGCGAGGCCGATGGAGGTGATCAGGGCGGGCCTGCCGCCGGCGTTGACGCCGCCGATCAAGAGGGCGACGGCGACGATGGCGGCGATCAGGAAGACCTTGCGGCGCGGGCCCGCAGCCGGCCGCAGGACGAGCAGGTCGGTGTCAGGCACGACCCGAACCCTACGGCACCGCAGACGGCAGCCCCAGCAGTGACTCACGCGTCCCATCCTGTGAGCAGCCGAGGCCGCAGAATCGACACGTCGTAGCTAGAGGCAACTACCAGGATCGACTCAGCGTGAGTCCCTCCGGAGCGGGTCGACTGACATACTGGTCGCCTCTGAGGGACGCGGCCAAGTGCTCGGAGCCGACGCCGACATGGTGGACCGCAGTCGAGAGGAGGCGACAGTTGCCCGTACTCCCGCCTGGAGCGTGGCTGTCGGTGGCTCGCCATGGATGACGAACAGGCCGTCGCCGCCGTCCTCGTCGCGCCGCAACTCAAGCGGTTCAGGGAGATCTGCGAGGTGGACGGGCCGATCGAGCCTCGATTCGACGGCTCCACGAAGCATGTTCTCCTCGCCGGCGACCGCGCCTTCCTGTTCCCCCGCAACCACACGATCGTCACGCAGCTCGAGCGCGAATGCGACGTCTACGCGACCAGCGACCACCCGACCGTCCCCAAGCTGCTCGGACGGTGGAACGAACCGGCGATCTCGCCGTATCCGTTCTTCGCCGTGACCCGGCTCCCGGGTTCTACGCCCGGTGACCTGTCGTCCGAACACCTGCGAGTACTGGCGCGCCAGCTCGGCGCGGCGCTGGCGGCCTGCCACGACCTCAGTCTCGAGCGAGTCCCGCGGCCGCTCTGGGCGAACGCCTGGTCGGAGCCGCCGATGGCGCCCCCGACAGCGGGCGATTGCTACACCCCTCTGCGCGAGCTGGGCGGTGCCGAGCAACTCGTCAAGTCAGCTGCTCCGTCCATCGGTCCGGCGGCGCGAACGACGCTGCTCGATGCCCTCGAAGCTGTCGACGCGATGGACCCGGTCCTTGCCCACGGCGACCTCTACGAGAACCATCTGCTGCTCGACGAATCCGGCACCCTGACCGGGATTCTCGACTGGGGGTTCGGAGGTGTGCTGTCTCCACTGGTCGACTTCACGTGCAGCCAATGGGACAGCGCGAGCTGGGCCGCCGAACGCTCCTACGGCGAGCTTCGCCGGTATCTCTGGACGGCGTACGCGGACCACAGATCGGCGCCGCTGCCGACCTGGGACCAGGTACACCTGGCGCTGACCATGTTCGACATCGCTGCGCTGGCTCCTGAGACGGAGACCCACTACTACTGGCAGAAGAGCGCCGAGTGGCAAGCTGCTCGGCGGGCTGCGGCGCGAGACTGTTTGCAGGCGCTGCTCGAGTAAGCGGGCGCTCCGCCTCGCTGGTCCGTGGCGGCTTCCTGTGGGTTGGCTGAAGAAGGGTCGATTCTGCTGGGCTCCTGGGCCGGGACTGGTCAGGATCGGGGCATGGGTGAGATCAGCGAACGTGCCGCCGTCCGGCGCCTGCACGACCGGCTCGGCTTCGGGCCGGTCGCGGGCGCGGCGGACCAGGGGTTCGACACCACGGTCGAGCGACTGCTCACCGGGGCGGATCCGAAGGTTCCGCCGCCACCTGGCCTGACACCACCCGAGCAGCCGAAGAAGGACGACCAGGCCGGCAAGAAGGCCGCCGCCAAGCAGCGGGCCGCGCAGGAGTTGCGGCTCACCGCCTGGTGGCTGGACCGGATGGTGACCGGCCAGTCCGCGACCGAGCGGCTGACCTGGTTCTGGCACGGGCACTTCGCCACCAGCGGCCAGAAGGTCCGCAGCGCCCAGCTGATGTGGCGGCAGAACGAGACGTTCCGCACGCACGCGCTCGGGAAGTTCGGCGACCTGGCCCAGGCCGTGGTGGTCGATCCGGCGATGATCCGCTGGCTCGACGGCAACGACAACCGCAAAGGCTCCCCGAACGAGAACCTCGCCCGCGAGTTCCTCGAGCTGTTCACGCTCGGCATCGGCCACTACACCGAGGTCGACGTGTTCCAGGGCGCCCGCTGCCTGACCGGCTGGGTGGTCCGCCGGGACGCGGCCGAGGCGCGGTTCGTCAAGGCGCGGTACGACGCGGAGACCAAGACGTTGTTCGGGAAGGCCGGTGCCTTCGACGCGCACGGGTTCGTCGGTCAGGCGCTCGCGCAGTCCGCGTCCGCGCCGTTCGTGATCGGGCGGCTGTGGTTCCGGCTGGTCTCGCCGACTCCACCGTCAGCGGAGACACTGCGCCGCCTGGTCGCAACGTACGGAGCCGAGCGCGATGTGCGCGCCGTCCTGCGGGCGATGGTGGCCGAGCCTGCCTTCACCGACAGCGCGTCCGCCTTGGTGAAGCAGCCGGTGGAGTGGGCTGTCGGGCTCCTGCGCGCGCTGAAGATCCAGCCGGCACGGCTCGACGAGAAGACACGGGTCCGGCTGATCGCGGGGCTGCGCGGACTGGGCCAGGTGCCGTTCCGGCCACCGAGTGTGGGTGGCTGGCCGGCCGGCGCGAGCTGGCTGACCACCTCGGCCGGCGTGGCCCGCCTGCAGGTTGCGCAACTGCTGGCCAGGAAGGCCGACCTGGCCGCGATCGAGGACGCGAAGGACAAGGCGGCCGCCGTCCAGACCGTGCTCGGGGTGGACGGATGGTCGGACCGGACCAGGTCCGCGTTCACCGGCCTGAGCGATCCCGCGCAGCTGACCGCGATCGCGGCCTGCGCCCCCGAGTACGTCGTGAGCGGTTGAGGAGGACCGATGGACAACCTGACCCGGCGCCGGTTCCTGACCATGAGCGGGGTGACCGCCGCGGGTGCGCTCGCAGTGGGCGCCACCCAGGTGAACTGGTCGGACCTGATGACCGCGGCGGTGCGGGATCCCTTGCCCAGCGGGGATTCCGTACTCGTCGTGGTCACCCTGTACGGCGGCAACGACGGGCTGAACACCGTCGTCCCCGCCGGCGACCCCGAGTACCAGAAGGCGCGGCCGGAGCTCGCGTACCAGGCCGACGAGGTGCTCGACCTCGGTGAAGGGCTCGGCCTCAGTCCCGGCCTCAAGGGGTTGAAGGGGTTGTGGGACGAGGACCTGCTGGCCGTGGTGCGCGGCGTCGGGTATCCAGAGCCCGACCGGAGCCACTTCCGATCGATGGCGATCTGGCAGACCGGCGCTCCGAAGACCCCGGTCCCGACCGGGTGGCTCGGCCGGTGGCTGGACGCAGCCGGCGCCGATCCGCTGCGCGCCGTCTCGGTGGAGCCGACGTTGCCGCCTTTGTTGGCCGGGGCAACGACCGCCGCCGCCTCCCTTCCGGTCCGCGGGCTGAAGCTGCCGGAGGGAAAGCTCGGGACGGCGTTCGCCGCGCTGGGCAAGCCGAGTCCGGGCGAGGAGCACTGGCACGCCGCTGCGGCGAAGTCGGTAGGCGACCTGCAGAACGCGGTGCGCGTGCTGGGCGGTGCCGTCCACGATGCCGCCGAGCGTGAAGAGGACGAGGACGAGGAGCGGACGAAGGGTGCCTCCGCCGGTGGTGGGTCGCAGCTCGGCGCTCAGCTCGACCTGGTCGCCGGACTGGTCGAGGCCGGCGTCCCGACTCGGGCGTACTCCGTGTCGCTCGGCGGATTCGACACCCACGCGGACGAGCGCGGCACCCAGCAACGGCTGCTCACCGAGCTGGACAAGGCGCTGACGCCCTTCGTCCAGCGGATGCGCAAGACCGATCGCGGGCGCAACGTCGTCGTGCTGGTGTACTCCGAGTTCGGGCGCCGCGTGCACGCCAACGGGAGCGACGGTACCGATCACGGGACGGCCGGTCCGCTGTTCGTCATCGGGGAGAAGGTGCAAGGCGGATTCCACGGCGAGCAGCCGAGCCTGACCGACCTGTCCAATGGCGACCTGAAAGCGACCACGGACTTCCGCGACGTGTACGCCAGCGTCCTCCGCGGCGTCCTGGACGCCGATCCAGAGCAGATCCTCGACGGTCACCGAGGCACGATCGACAACCTCATCAAGACCTGAAACCCCTGCTGTGCTTGATCTTCAGCGGTGGTGCCGGTCAGGGACGGAGGGGCTTGCCGTGGTTGGAGTTCAGCTGGGTGGGGAGGTGCGGGGCAGGGTGAGGCGGAAGGCGGCGCCGGGGTGGTTGTCGGCGCGGTCCAGGCAGATGAGCTGGCCGCGGTGGGCTTCGGCGAATCCGCGGGCGATCGGCAGGCCGAGACCCGAGCCGCGGCTGCGCTCACCGTGGACCAGCCGCTGGAAGATCCGCTCCCGGTCGGCCGGAGGGACGCCGGGGCCGTTGTCCTCGACCACGACCTCGGCGAACCGCTCACCCGCCCCGACCAGGATGCGCAGATCCGTCCCACCAGCCTGCCGCGCGTTGTCCAGCAGGTTGGCGAGGATCTGGGCGAGCCGGTCCGGATCTGCGATCACCTGGACCGGTTCGCCCTCGGTGCGCACGGTCAACTCCGGCGCGACCAGACGGAGGCGCTCGGCCTGGTTCTCGGCGAGTTCGAGCAGGTGGACGGGGCGTCGGCGCAGTTCGATGCCGGCGTCGATCCGGGCCAGTTCGAGCAGGTCGGAGACCAGGGTGCCGGCCCGGCGGGATTCGCGGACCAGCAGCAGTTCGAGGTCCGCACGACGCTCAGCGGGCGCGTCAGGTCCCAACTGGAGCAGGGTTTCCGCCGCCGACTGCAGTCCGGCGACCGGGGTGCGCAGCTCGTGCGCGGCGTCCGCGACGAACTCGCGCATCCGCTCTTCCGAGTTCCGCGCGGACCGTTCGGCGCCTTCTAGCGAGTCGAGCATCTCGTCGAACGCGGCCGCCGTCCGGCCGAGCTCGGTGTCGTGCCGCGTCGGCTGCAACCGCCCACCCCGGACCCCGGCCGCGATCGAGCGAGCCAGCCCGGTCATCCTGTCCAGCGGTTCGAGCGCGAACCGCATCCCCGCCACCAGCAGCAGAGCGGTGATCCCGATCGCGGCCGCGCCCGAAATCAGCAGGACGACCCGCAGAGTACTGCTGGCCTCGTCGAGCAACGACGTGTCCGCCGACAGCAGCAACGTCGCACCGCGGGTCCGCTGGCCTGCCTGCAATGTGGCCCGGACCTGGCGGATCTCACCGGCCGCCTCGACCGGCGGAGCGCCGAACTGCTGGCCGCCGCGGAGGATGAGGGTCACCCGCACACCGTCCGCGTCGATCCGGCGGACCAGGGCGGCGGGCGCTACGTTCTGCCGGGCGAGTTGCTGGGCGAGTTGGGCGCGGCCGTTGAGCAACGTGTTGAGGTTACGCTCGGCCTGCGCGTCGAAGACGGCCTTCACGGCGAACCCGGTGATCGGCAGGACGACGATCAGCACCGCGAGCGCGGTCAACGTGACCCGGCGACGGAGCGAGACCGTGCGCAGGCCGAACTCGGTCACGAGGCGCCCGGACGGAGGACGTAGCCGGATCCGCGGACCGTGTGCAGCAGCCGCGGACCGTGCGCCTCGAGCTTGCGGCGCAAGGCGCTCACGTGCACCTCGACCAGGTTGGCGGCGTAGTCGTCGTATCCCCACACCGCGGCGAGGAGCTGAGCCTTGCCGACCACCTTCTCCTTTCGCCCGGCCAGGAACGTGAGCAGCTTGAGCTCGGTCGCGGTCAGCTCCAGCGGCTGCCCGGCCCGGACCACGGACCCGGCCTCCGCGTCGATCACCAGGTCGCCGATCTCCAGCACGGTTCGCAACCGGCCGAGGCGGCGGAGGACGGCCTCGACGCGGGCGATCAGCTCGGCCAGGACGAACGGCTTCACCACGTAGTCGTCGGCGCCGGTCCGCAGTCCGTGCAACCGGTCCTCGACGCCGTCGCGCGCGGTGAGCAGGACGATGCCCGCGTTCGACGTGTCCCGCGTGATCTTGAGCAGCTCGAACCCGTCCCGGCCAGGCACCATCACGTCGAGCAGCACCAGATCCGGACGAAACGCGGCCAGATCACGCTCGTACGACGTCCCGTCGGCGCGGGTGAGCACCTCGGACCCGGCCTCCTGGAGCGCGATACCGACCGCGGTACGAATCGCCTCCGCGTCCTCGACCAGCAGTACCCGCGCCATCGGGCCATCCTCGCACTGCGTCCCGGTGGATCCACGGACCTGGCGACGACCCCGCGCGCATCTTCAGCGCATCTTCAGGCTCAGTCCTGCCGGTTGTTCGCGACGATGACGGCGATCGGTGGGATCACAGCGGCGACCGCGCTCATCCCGATCGCGAGCGGCACGGAGAACAGCCGGACCACGAACCAGGCCAGACCGATCAGGGTCAGACACGTCCCCATCAGCCACAGGTACGCCTTCTCGTTACCCGGGCGCCCGGTCATCCGCCACTTCCGATCCGCCACCCTTCCAAGGTACCCAGCGAGCGGCGCCCCAGTCCCGGGCCCGATGCCGTCAGTCGGAGGATCCGTGGGGATCGGGGGTCGGGTCGAGGTAGAGGTGGCGGACCGTCGGGAACTCGGCGCGGACCTCCCGATCGACGCGGTCGGCCAGTTGCTCGACAGCGGCGCCCGTGGTCTCACGGTCGTCCAGATCGACCCGGGCGACGACGAGGACCTCGTCGGCCGCCAGCCGCAGCGTCATCAGCTCGATCACCCCGACGATGCCGGGTGCGCGCCCGATGATCGCGCGGATCTCCCGCTCGGTCTCCGGCGGCAGCGCCTGGCCGATCAGCATCGCCTTGTTGTCCCGGCCAAGGGTGAACGCGACGCCGATCAGCAGGACCCCGATCGCGATCGACGCGATCCCGTCCCAGACCTCCTCACCGGTCAGCGCGCTCGCCGTGATCCCGGCCGCGGCGATGACCAGCCCGATCAAGGCGGCCGAGTCCTCGAACGCGACCGTCTTCACGGCCGGCTCGGCCTCGCGAAGATGGGAAAGCGCTGAGATCCCGGCGGCCCGTGCCTCCCGGCGGACCTGGCGTACCGCGCGCAGCCAGGAGATCCCCTCGAAGACGAACGAGATGACGAGCACCGGGTAGACGATCGCGAGCCGCTCCACCGGTTCGGGGTCCACCACGGCGCGCAGGCCCTCGGCGATCGAGAACCCGGCGCCGAGGACGAAGATGCCGACCGCGGCCAGCAACGACCAGAAGTACCGCTCCATCCCGTACCCGAACGGGTGCCGGTCGTCGGCGGGTTTGCGGCTGCGACGGAGCGCGGTGAGCAGGAAAACCTGGTTGAGCGTGTCCGCGACGGAGTGCGCGGCCTCGGCGAGTAGTGCGGTCGAACCGGACAGCAGCCCGGCGACGCACTTGGCCGCCGCGATCGCGAGGTTCGCCGCGCCGGCGAGCAGGACGGTGCCTTGGGATTCCTCAGCCATCAACCGTGCCGAGTGCCCTGGTTCCCCTCGGCCCAAACGGTGCGCAACACGTCGACGAAAGCGGCCGCGAGAGGGTCCGGTGTACCCCGCGTGTACGCCGCGAGCGTGCGGCAGACCCGCGGCTCCGGGTGGAGGACGTGACCGTCGAATCCGGGCGGCAGGATGTTCGCCGGGACCAGGGCCGGCCCAAGTCCCGCCGCGGCCAGCGCGGGAGCCGCGGCCGTCTGCTCGGTGCGTACCGCGATCCGCGGCTCGAATCCTGCCTGTGCACAAGCGAGATCGAGCATGTCGCCCAATCCGTGCCCGGGTACGTAGTGCACCCAGGCCCGCTCGGCGAGCTCGGTCAACTCGACCGTGTGCTGCCGGCGACGCCTCCGTCGAGGAGTGAGGAGCGGGTCGTCGGCCGCGACGACCACGACCAGCTCCTCCTCGCCGAGAAGGTGCTTGACCCCGGACCAGCCGGTGGGATCGGGACCGACGGCGAGGTCGGCCTGGCCGGTCCTCATCGCCTCGACCAGCTCGTCGGTGTGCCGGTGCTCGTACAGCCGGATGCCCACGTCGGGGTGCTCCCGCCGCCAGGCCCGTAACGCCGCGGGCAGGACGCCGAGGCTGAGCGAGTACAGCGTCGCGATCTGCAGCTCACCGGCCTCCAGCCCCGCCGTCTGCCGGGCCGCGCAGCGGGCGCGTTCGGCGTCGGCGAGCGCGGCCCGGGCGTGCGGCAGCATCGCGCGCCCGCTCGGGGTGAGCCGGATGTTCTTCGGCAGCCGCTCCAGCAACTGGCTGCCGGCCGACCGCTCGAGCGCGCGGATCTGGTGCGACAACGCGGGCTGGGTGACGTGCAGCAGCTCGGCCGCGCGGGTGAAGGAGCCCTGGTCGACCACGGTCACCAGGTACTCCAGCTGCCGCAGCGTGGCCATGCACGGAGTTTATCCACACTGTGAATGCAATGAGTTGGACTTATCCACAGGTTCAGCCACAGGCTGGGGACATGAGCACAGAACGGCGGAACGTGGCCCTGGTCGTCGGGGCCCGCGGAGTCATCGGCACCAACCTCGTGGAGCATCTGGCGGGCCTCCCGGACTGGGACGTGATCGGTCTGTCCCGGCGCGGGGGTGTGGACAACAGCCGCGTCCGCCATGTCGCGGTCGACCTGCTGGACCCGGACGACACCCGCGCGAAGCTGTCCGGCCTGACCGGCGTGACCCACGTCTTCTACGTCGCGTACCAGGACCGCCCGACCTGGGCCGAGCTGGTCGCGCCCAATCTCGCCATGCTGGTGAACGTGGTCGAGGCGATCGAGCCGGTCGCCCGCAACCTGCGGCACGTCAGCCTGATGCAGGGGTACAAGGTGTACGGCGCGCATCTCGGCCCGTTCAAGACGCCCGCGCGCGAGGACGATCCGCCGCACCTGCCGCCGGAGTTCAACGTGGACCAGCAGCGATTCCTCGAGGACCGGCAGGCCGGCAAGGCGTGGACGTGGTCGGCGTTGCGGCCGTCGGTGGTCGGCGGATCCGCGCTCGGCAACCCGATGAACCTGGCCGTCGCGATCGCGGTGTACGCGTCGTTGTCGAAGGAACTCGGCGTCCCGCTGCGATTCCCGGGCAAGCCCGGCGCGTACGACAGTCTGCTGGAGCTGACCGACGCCGGTCTGTTGGCCGAGGCAACTGTCTGGGCGGCCACCGAGCCGGCTGCGGCGAACCAGGCGTTCAACATCACGAACGGCGATCTGTTCCGCTGGAACGAGCTCTGGCCGAAGCTGGCCGGCTGGTTCGGGATGGAGGCGGCGCCGCCGTTGCAGATGGCGCTGACCGACGTGATGGCCGACAAGGAGCCGGTGTGGAAACAGCTCCAGGCCGCCCACGGGCTCGCCGGTACGCCGTTCGCCGAGGTGTCGTCCTGGCCGTTCGCCGACTTCGTCTTCGGCTGGGACTACGACTTCTTCGCCGACGGCTCGAAGGCCCGCCGCGCCGGGTTCCACACCTACGTCGACACCGAGGCGATGTTCTACGGCATCTTCGCCGACCTGCGGCGCCGCCGGATGATCCCCTGATCCGGCGCCGTCCGTCACCGGTCCGGGGTTTGTGACATGCTCCGGGCTGTGGCTGGTCAGGGAGCGGGGCGGGTACTGGGGGTGAACCTGCGCCTGCGCCGGGACGAGCTGGGCATCTCCTTGTCGGAACTGGCGCGGCGGTCCGGGATCGCGAAGGGCACGCTGTCCCAGCTGGAGTCCGGTGCGGGCAACCCGACGATCGAGACGGTGTTCAGTCTGTCGAACGCTCTCGGGGTCCCGGTCTCGGCCCTGCTGAGCGAGCCACCGGCCTCCGACCTGGTCGTGGTCCGGTCCGCCGACACCGACGTGCTGAGCGGTGACGCCGTCGATCTGCGGATGCTGCGCCGGCTGGAGTCGCCGGGCAGCCTGTTCGAGATCTACGACCAGCGGATCCACGCCGGCAAGGTGCAGCACTCGGCCGGGCATCCGGGCACCGAACACCACGTGATCCTGACCGGCCGGCTGCTGATCACGGCCCGCGACCAGACCCAGGAGCTCGGCCCCGGCGACTACTTGGCCTTCCGCGCGAACGGGCCGCACGAGTACGCGGCGCTGACCGACGAGGTGAAGTCGGTCCTGCTGCTGGAGTACCCGCCCGACGTCCATCCGGCCGGGCTGGACTCGCTGCACACCGGTTGACCTCGGCGCGATCCCGGTCGTACGCTCGGAATCGTTCATTAAACTGAACGATCTGCTGGGAGTGCTGGATGCCGGACGTCGTCGTGGTCGGAGCGGGCATGGTGGGTGCCGCCTGCGCCGAGGCGTTGTCGGCGGCCGGTGTCCGCGTCCTGGTGCTCGACCGCGGTGCCCCGGCGGGCGGGACCACGGCCGCCGGTGAGGGCAACGTCCTGGTGTCCGACAAGGAGCCGGGTCCGGAGCTCGACCTGGCGATCGCCTCCCGCCGCGAGTGGCCCGCCGTCCTCGACCGGCTGCCCGAGCAGGTGGCCGATGTCGAGTGGGAGGACAAGGGTGGCCTGGTCGTCGCGACGACCGATCCCGCACCGCTGGAGAAGTTCGCCGCCACCCAGCGCGACGCCGGTGTCGACGCTCAGCTGATCACCCCGGCCGATGCCTTCGAGCTCGAACCGCTGCTCACCCGCAAGGTGACCACGGCGGTCTACTACCCCGACGACGCACAGGTACAGCCCGTCCTCGCGACCACGGCGCTCCTCGCTGCGGTCCGGGCGCGTGGCGGTGAGGTCCGTTCCGGCGTCACCGTTCGCTCCGTACTCCGGTCCGCCGAAGGCCGCGTGATCGGTGTGGAGACGGATGCGGAGACGATCCCGTGTACCGCGGTGGTGAACGCCTGCGGGCCCTGGGCCGGCGCCTTCGGTACGGCGGCCGGCGCGCCCATCGAGGTACTCCCGAGGCGCGGCATGATCCTGGTGACGGCACCGCTGCCCGAGTCCGTCCGGCACAAGGTGTACGACGCGGACTACGTCGGCGCCGTCGGGAGCGGGGACGCGGATCTCCAGACGTCCACCGTGGTCGAGTCGACGAAGGCGGGCACCATCCTGATCGGGTCGAGCCGGGAGCGGATCGGATTCGACGACACGATCCGGGTCCGGGTGCTACGTGAGCTGGCCGCGAAGGCGGTCGGCCTGTTCCCGTTCCTCGGCGCGGTCCCCGTGATGCGGGCGTACGGGGGCTTCCGTCCGTACGCCCCGGACCATCTGCCGGTGATCGGGCCGGATCCGCGCGTCCCCGGGTTGTGGCACGCGACCGGGCACGAGGGCGCCGGGATCGGGCTGGCCGCGTCGACAGGGCGGCTGCTGACCGAGTTGTTCATCGGACTGCGGCCGCACGTGGACCAGGAGCCGTTCCGCGTCGATCGGCCGGCCGTCGTCGGTACGGGGGAGTCGTCGTGAGCCCGTACCTCCAGCCGGCCGGCGGTGACCCGGCCGAGCCGCGTCCCCAGGCGTCCATGCAGATCAGCGTTGATGGACAACCCGTGCAGGCGTTGCCTGGCCAGACGGTCGCGGCCGCGTTGATGGCGGCCGGGCGTGATTCGTGGCGGACCACGCGTGGTGCCGAGGCGAAACCGCGCGGCGTCTTCTGCGGGATCGGCGCCTGCTTCGACTGCCTGGTCGTCGTCAACGGGGTACCGGATGTCCGCGCCTGCCAGCGCACGATCGCGCCGGGCGACAGCATCTCCACCCAACACGGCGCGGTACTCCCTGCTGCGGTCAACGGCAGCACGGCCGCGGCACCACGGAGCCAGTGGAGCGTCGTCGTTGTGGGCGCGGGACCCGCAGGGATGAACGCGGCGTTGGCGGCGGCCGACGCGGGGGTCGACGTGCTGCTGGTCGACGCCGGGCGGGCCGTCGGCGGGCAGTACCACCGGCAGTTGCCCGCGGAGTTCAACGCGCGGCGTCCTGGTCGGGTGCACCACGGGTGGACCTCCTTCGCGCGGGTGCGGGATCGGATCGCGCGGCACGAGCGGATCGAGTACCTGGCCGAGACCTCGGTGTGGGCGATCGAGCCGCTGACGGGACGGACCGGGCGGCGCCTGTGGCTGCAGACGGGGGCCGCGGACGCGCCAGGGCGGCGGATGTCGTCTGTCGAGGCGGAGGCGCTCGTGCTCGCGCCCGGGGCGTACGACCGGGTGTTGCCGTTCCCTGGTTGGGATCTGCCCGGGGTGTACAGCGCCGGGGCCGCGCAGGCGTTGGCGAAGGGGCAGCGGATCGCGATCGGGCAACGCGTCCTGGTCGGCGGGACGGGGCCGTTCCTGTTGCCGGTCGCCGAGTCCTTGCTGGGCGTCGGGGCCGAGGTCGCCGGACTGCTCGAGGCGAACCACCTGAGCACGATCGCGCAGGGCTGGCGGACCGATCCGCTGGTTGCCCGCAGCAAGCTTCGCGAGGCGGCCGGGTACGCCGGGCTGCTGGCGCGGCACCGGCTTCGGTTGCAGCACGGGCGGGCGGTGATCGCCGCGCACGGTACGGACCGGGTCGAGGCGGTGACCGTCGCGCGGCTGACTCCGGACTGGCGGCCGATTCCCGGGACCGAGCGGCAGGTCGAGGTGGACGCGGTCTGCATCGGCTACGGCTTCACCGCTCAGCTCGAACTCGCCGTCTCGGCCCGCTGCGAGCTCGGTACCGGGCCCGACGGTGGACCGGCGGTCGTGGTCGACGACTCCCAGCGGACCAGCGACCCCGCGGTCTGGGCCGCCGGCGAACTCACCGGCATCGGTGGTGCCGACCTGGCCGCTGCCGAAGGTCGCGTCGCCGGCCAGGCCGCGGCCCACGCAGTACGAACCGATAGCTCCGTGCCCCCGACGACGGCTCGGCGGAAGGTTGTCGAGGGCAAGCGGTTTGCGGCTGCGCTGGCTCGGGCCTATCCGGTCCGGGACGGGTGGCGGTCGTGGAGCGACGACGGCACCTTGGTCTGCCGGTGTGAAGGCGTGACCCGGGGTGCGCTGGAGTCCGCTCTCGCCGAGCGCGACGTCGCCGGGTCGCGCCCGCTCAAGCTGACCAGCCGGGCCGGGCTCGGGCTCTGCCAGGGCCGGGTCTGTGCCCGCACCGTGGCCGATCTCGCGGCCGCCCACCAGCCCGGGGTACGGGCTGAACACCATCGTCCGATCGCCGTGCCGGTCCGGCTCGCTGATCTTGCCAACCTCCAGGAGGACCTGTGACCGAGAAGCTGGAAGGCGTCATCGTCGCCACCGCGCTGCCCTACGCCGAGGACGCGGCCGCGCCGGCCGGGTTGCGGCCAGACTTCGACAAGTACGCCGAGCACTGCCGCTGGCTGATCGAGAACGGCTGCCGCGGTGTCGGCCCGAACGGGTCGCTCGGGGAGTACTCGTCGCTCACCGACGACGAGCGCCGGCAGGTCGCCCGGACCGCGATCGAGGCGGTCGGCGACGACGGTGTCGTGGTGGTCGGCGTCCACGGCGCCGGCGCGCACCAGGCCCGGAGCTGGGCCGAGAAGGCGGCCGAGGACGGCGCCGACGGGGTACTGTGCCTGCCGCCGACGATGTACCGCGCGAACCGCGGCGAGGTGATCCACCACTACACCGAGGTCGCCAAGGCCGGGCTGCCGGTGATGGTCTACAACAACCCGCACGACACCAAGGTCGACCTGACCCCGGACCTGCTCGCCGAGCTGGCCCAGATCGAGAACGTGGTCGCGGTGAAGGAGTTCACCGGTGACGTCCGGCGGATCCTGGAGATCCGCGAGCAGGCCCCGGACCTGGCCGTGATCGCGGGCGCCGACGACCTCACCCTGGAGGCGCTGCTGATGGGGGCGACCGGCTGGTTCGCCGGGTTCCCGAACGTCTTCCCGAAGGAGTCGGTCCGGCTGTACGAGCTCGCGCTGGCCGGCGAGCTGGACGCGGCGCGGGCGATGTACGAGCCGCTGGTGGCCGCGTTCCGGTGGGACTCGCGGGTCGAGTTCGTGCAGGCGATCAAGTACGGGATGGACTACGTCGGCCGGTTCGGGGGACCGTGCCGCCCGCCGCGTGGTCCACTGGTACCGGAACACCTCGCCCAGCTGGAGCAGGACATGAAGAAGGCCGTGGAGTCGTTGCGATGAGATCCGTCCGCACCCTGACCGCGATCGACTCGCACACCGAGGGCATGCCGACCCGCGTGGTCACCGGTGGCGTCGGCGTGATCCCGGGCGCGACGATGGCCGAGCGCCGGGAGTACTTCCTGGCGCACGACGACGACCTGCGGCTGTTCCTGATGAACGAGCCGCGCGGCCACTCGGCGATGAGCGGCGCGATCCTGCAGCCGCCGACCCGGCCGGACGCGGACTGGGGCGTGCTCTACATCGAGGTGTCCGGCTGCCTGCCGATGTGCGGCCACGGCACCATCGGCGTGGCCACGGTCCTGGTCGAGTCCGGCATGGTGAAGGTGACCGAGCCGGTCACCGAGGTCCGGCTGGACACCCCGGCCGGCCTGGTCGTCGCGAAGGTTGCGGTGAGCAACGGCAAGGCCGAGCACGTGACGATCCAGAACGTGCCGGCGTACTCACACGCGCTGGACACCACCGTCGAGGTGAAGGGACTCGGCGAGGTCACCTACGACCTGGCGTACGGCGGGAACTTCTACGCGATCCTGCCGCTGGACCAGCTCGGCATCCCGTTCGACCGGGCCGAGAAGGAACGCATCCTGCAGGCCGGGCTGGACATCATGGACGCGATCAACGCGACCGACCGCCCGGTCCACCCGCTGGACCCGGGCATCAACGGCTGCAAGCACGTCCAGTTCACGGCACCCGGCCGGGACGGGTCGGACTCGCGCAACGCGATGGCGATCCACCCCGGCTGGTTCGACCGTTCCCCGTGCGGTACCGGGACGTGCGCGCGGATGGCGCAGCTGCACGCGCGTGGTGAGCTCGAACTCCTGAAGGACTACGTGAACGAGTCCTTCATCGGCACCCGCTTCATCGGCCGCCTCCTGGAGGAAACCCAGGTCGGCGACCGCCCAGCCGTCATCCCGACCGTCACAGGCCGAGCCTGGATCACCGGCATGGCCAACTACCTCCTCGACCCCACCGACCCCTTCCCCACCGGCTTCATCCTCTGACCCATCCGCAGGTTCCCGCCGGTACGCGTGCCCGATGACGCTCAGTTTGACCACTACCCCCGCTACAACACGCCATCGGCCAAACAACCCGCCAACCACCTGACAGCCCGCCAGTCGTCGAACGACCCAGCGGCCGTCCAACAACCCGCCAGTCGTCCAACAACCCGCCAGTTGTCCGACACCTTGGCGGCCACCCAACGACCCGGCGGCCACCCAACTGCCGGCAGCGGCACGCCTAACCCACGGAGCTCGCTGCCACGTCCGCCCCGCGACCACCGCCGTCCCGCCGAGACACACGCCCCGCCGCCGCCCCGCCGCTGTCGCCGTCCCGAGGTCGCGACTTTGTGCGCGGATTGGTCGTGTCGCGGCGTCCGTGGTGACCGGTGGGTGCACAAAGTGCGACGGGCGGTGGCTGGTGGGTGCACGAAGTGGGTGCGGGTGGGTGGTGGGTGCACGAAGTGGGTGCGGGTGGTTGGCGGGCGGCACGTCGTGGCTGCGGCTGGCGGGGCGTGGGTTGGTTCTCTGATGGCGCCCTTTGTGATCACCACCCCTGCTACAACACTCCATCGGTCAAACAACCCGCCAAGCGTCCAACAACCCGCTAGCCGACTACCTCACCGGCGAGCCCGCCCACCGCGTCCGCCCCGCCACCGCCGCCCCGCCACCGCCGCTCCGCCATCGCCGCGCCGGCCCTCCGGCCCGCGGCCCCTGGCCACCCGGCCCCTGGCCACCCGGCCCCTGGCCACCAGGCCTAGGCCCACCGCCCCCGGCCACCACCGCCGGCCCGCAGTCGAGCCGACTTTGTGTGCGGGTTGGTCATACTGCGCCGGCTGTGGCGACCGGTTGGTGCACAAAGTGCGACGGGCGGTGGCTGGTGGGTGCACAAAGTGGGGTGGGGCGAGGGGTGGGTAATGAGGCGGGGCGAGCGGGGGGGTGCTGGGGAGGGGCGAGCGGCGGGGTGCAGGGGCGGGTGCTGGGTGGGGCGAGTGGTGGGGTGCTGGGCGGGCGAGCGGTGGGGTGCTCGGCTGGGGCGGGTGCTTGGGTTGGGTTGGTGAGTGGGCGATGGGGGCGGGGCAGGTGGTGGGGTGGTGCGGGGTTACGGCCTCAGGGGGTGAAGCGGAGGGGTTGGCCGGGGCGGAGTTGGGCGCAGGGGTCTAGGTTTTCGGGGGCTACGTACGCGATGACGGGGTAGCCGCCGGTGACTGGGTGGTCGGCCAGGAAGAGGACGGGGAGGCCGGATGGGGGGATTTGGAGGGCGCCCAGTTCCATGCCTTCGCTGGGGAGTTCGCCGTTGCGGGCTCTTTCCAGGGGCTCACCTTCGAGGCGTACCCCGATGCGGTTGCTGTTGCTGCTGACCTTGTACGTCTGGCCGAGCAACGAGGCCCAGCCCGCATCCGTGAACCAGTCGCGCCGGGGACCAGGCAGGAGGCGTACCGTCACCAGTCCGCCGGCCGGTTCGGCGACGGGCGCCAGGTCGACGCCTGGCATCGGACCGTGGTCCTTACCAGCAGCAACCACATCGCCGGCCTTCAGCGGAGCGGGACCGAGCCCGGCCAGCAGGTCGGTCGAACGGGAACCGAGCACCGGTTCCACGTCCACGCCGCCGCGGATCGCCACGTACGTGCGCAGGCCGGTCCGCGGTACGCCGAGACGTAGGACCTCGCCCTTGCGGAGGATCGCGGGTGCGTTCAGTGGTACGCCGGAACAGGGGGCGCCGGTGATCGCGTACACGAGGTCCGCCTCGGCGAGCAGTGCGAGGCCGCCGAAGGTCACCTCCAACGCGGCCGCGTCCTCGCTGTTGCCGACGAGCCGGTTGGCCAGCCGGTACGCGGTCCGGTCGCAGGCCCCGGATCGGCCGATGCCCAACGCGGCCTGGCCGGTCCGGCCGGTGTCCTGCACGGTCGTCAGCGGACCGGTCTCCAGTACTTCGCAGCGCACCGTCACGCTCGACCCGCATCCACGAAGCGAATTCGCCGGCCGGGTTGCAGCAGGGCCGCGGGATCGCGGTCGAGGTCGAAGACGGCCACGTCGGTCCGGCCGAGCAGCTGCCAGCCGCCGGGCGACTCGCGCGGGTACACCCCGCTGAACTCGCCCGCGAGCGCGACCGAACCGGCGGGCACCTTCGTCCGCGGCGACTCGCGGCGCGGGATGTTCCAGTCCGAGCGGCCGGTGAGATATCCGAAGCCCGGCGCGAAGCCGCAGAACGCCACCGTCCACTCGTCGGCGGTGTGCCGGCGGACCACCTCGGCGACGTCGCAGCCGAGGATCCCGGCCAGGTCGTCGAGGTCCGCGCCGTCGTACACGACCGGGATCTCGACCAGGTCGCCGGCGGCCCGGCGATCGGCGGTCGGCACCGTCGCGCGCAGGGAGCGTTCGAGCGCGGCGAGGTCGGTGACGGCCGGGTCGGTCACCACCATCACCGTCCGGGCCGCCGGCACGATGTCGACGACACCGGCCGGCGGCTCGGCGAGCAGCGCCGCGTAGTACCCGAGGACCTCGTCGAGATCGGCGAGCTCCACCAGCAGCGCGGTACCGCCGCAGGGCAGCAGGCGCATCAGGCCGCGAACGGGGTCAGCTCGACACCCGCGTCCCCGAGCGACTTGCGGACCTGTTGGGCGATCTGGACCGCGCCCGGGGTGTCCCCGTGTACGCAGATCGACCCGGGGTGCAGCTTCAGCTCGCCACCCTCCACGTCCTTGATCGCGCTGCCGGTCGCCATCGCCACACAGCGCTTGGCGATCTCGCGCCCGTCGTGCAGGACGGATCCCTCGACCCGCCGGGAGACCAGCGTGCCCTCCGGGGTGTACGCGCGGTCGGCGAACGCCTCGTGTACCACGGTCAGCCCGGCCTCCTCGGCCAGCTTGAGCCACAACGCACCCGGCAACCCGAGCACCGGCAGCGCGCGGTCGTAGTCGGCGACCGCCGCGACCACGGCCGCGGCCTGGTCCTCGTGGCTGCCGATCGTGTTGTACAGCGCGCCGTGCGGCTTGACGTAGCGGACCTCGGACCCCGCGATCCGGGCGAACGCGTCCAGCGCGGCGATCTGGTACAGCACCTCGTCGCGCAGGACGGCCGGCTCGACGTCGACGAACCGGCGGCCGAATCCGGGCTTGTCGTTGTACCCGACGTGGGCCCCGATCGCCACGTCCCGATCGGCGGCGCGACGGCAGACCGCGCGCATGATCGACGGGTCGCCGGCGTGGAAGCCGCAGGCCACGTTGGCGCTGGTCACCACGTCGAGCAAGGCGTTGTCGTCGCCCATCTTCCAGCTGCCGAAGCCCTCACCGAGGTCGGCGTTCAGATCGACGGTGTTCATCGGATCTCCTCCTTCAGCGGCCGGTCAGCCGAACAGGTCGATGACGGGACGGACCGAGCGCACCGCCAGGTAGATGGTCAGCAGCCAGGCCAGCCCGCCGATCCCGAGCAGCCAGGCCGGGTAGTGGTAGCCGTTCAGCAGGTCCTTGCGCCGCCATGCCACCCAGAGAAGCACACCGATCCCCACCGGCAGCAGCAGCCCGTTGAACGCGCCGGCGAACACCAGCAGCGTGGTCGGCGCGGTCCCGATCACCAGGAAGAGCAGCGTGGTCACGACGATGAAGGCGACCACCAGGCCGGTCCGGACCCGGTCGCTGGTCCGCGTCCGCGAGGTGATGAACGAGACCGTGGTGTACGAGGCGCCGATGACGCTGGTGATCGCCGCGGCCCACAGCACGATGCCGAAGACCCGCAGCCCGACCTCGCCGGCGGCCTGCTCGAACGCGGACGCGGCCGGGTTCGCCGGGTCCAGCTTGGCGCCCCCGGCGACGACGCCGAAGATCGCCAGGAACAGCACGACCCGCATCACGCCGGTGATCAGGATGCCGGTGACCGAACCGCGGGTGATGTCCTTGAGATGCTCCGGCCCGCTCACCCCGGAGTCGAGCAGCCGGTGCGCCCCGGCGTACACGATGTACCCGCCGATGGTGCCGCCGATCAGCGTGGTGATGGCCAGGAAGCTGACCTGCTCGGGCAGCACCACGTTCTTCAGGGCCTGGCCGACGGGTGGTCCGGAGGTGATCGCGATGTAGGTGGTGAGCACGATCATCAGCGCGCCGAGCACGAAGACGATCCGGTCCACCGCCAGCCCGGCCCGCTTGGACAAGAAGATGCCGATGGCAATCAACGCCGACAGTGCGCCACCCAGCTTCGGGTCCAGGCCGAGCATCGCGTCGGTGCCGAGCCCGGAGCCGGACACGTTGCCGATGTTGAAGACCAGGCCGCCGACGAACAGTAGCCCGGCCATCACCCAGCCGAGACCGGGAGCGACCAGGTTGCCGAGTTCCTGAGCCCGCCGGCCGGACACCCCGATCACCCGCCAGACGTTCAGCTGGAGGGCGATGTCGACCAGGATCGACGCGGCGATGGCGAAGGCGAACGCGGCGCCGAGCTGCACCGTGAACGTCGTGGTCTGGGTGATGAAGCCGGGCCCGATGGCCGAGGTGGCCATCAGGAACATCGCCCCGATCAGCGTCGACCGGGTACTGGCCTTCATCGAGGTGGTGGCCGTGCCCTCCGAGCTGGGCTGTCCGGTCCGGCGGACGGGGCGGGGGCTGGTCGGTTTGGACGGCGGCTTGGCCATGGTGCTCTCCTGTTTCCGCTGGCGGTGAGGGGTGCGCAGGGACCGCGGCGTCAGCGCCGGACGGCCTTACCGGCGGCCTCGACGAGGGCGACGGTCTGATCCACGACGGCCTGGCGGTCCGCCTCGAACGCGGGACTGGTGAGCGCGCCCGGGTCGGCCGGGTACTCCAGGGCGGAGATGTGCAGGTGCCCGCCCGGCAGGGTCGGGTGACCGGTGCCGAGCCGGAGCCGGTTGGTGCGGTACATGGACTCGTTGGACAGGTAGTTGCCGCCCGGCGCACTGGCCGCGCGGGAGCCCGGCGACGGGTCGGGTGCGGTCCGCAGCGCGGTCGGGTCGGGGAAGGTGCCGGCCGGCCACTCGGTGATGCCCGGGTTGAGCTTGACCGGCCACGGCCCGGTGCCGGCGGCGATCATCGCCTGGTACGGCAGCGTGGTGTGGATGAACTGCGGCGACGGCTGCGGTTGCGGCCAGAGCGCGGCGGCCGAGATCGGGCCGTAGTTGATCGATCGGTTGTTGTCCGGCGAGCCGCCGCGGAACCCGCCGGCCCACTTCTCGATGTTCGTCTGGCCGCGACCGGTCTGGCTGATCGTCATCAGCGCGTCGATCGCGCCCTGGTACCGCGGGTCCTTGCGGTGCACCAGCCACGGGCCGAACGCGTCCTCGACGATGCCCTGGTCGAAGTCGGTCCAGTTCACCGGGAACATCACCGCCTGGACGGTGACGGTGCCGTGCTTGGTCTTGACGGTGCGGCCGTCGAGTTGGAGCGCGGAGGCGCCGGACGGGTTCGAGTTCCGCAGGCTGGCGTCCAGGCTGTAGGTGTCGAACCCGCTGACCAGCAGCTTGGTGGTGTTCTTTCCGAACTCGACCTGGTCGATCCCGCGGGAGGCGTAGCTGAACTGCCGCAGGATCGCCTGTCGCTGCAGGCTGGTCAGCGCGAACGGCGCCTGCCACTCCCGGACCGCGCGGCTCATCGACGTCCGCGCCCAGTACAGCGGGCGGTCGTCGTACCGGTCGATGGTGCCGGAGGTCAGCCGGCCCTGTGCCCGGTCGACCGCGGTCCGCCAGAGTGCGGCGCCGGCGGCCTTGATGGCGGTACTGGCCTCGCCGACGCTCGTGTAACCGCAGAGCCGGGCGGCGAAGTCGTCCACGATCCGCTCGAATCCGGCGGCCTCGATGAAGTCCCGGGCGACCGGGGTGGTCCGGCCCGGCAGGCTCAGCGTGGTCCGCTGCTCCTCGACCGTGAGCACGGTGCCGGGGGCGACGCAGGCGGACGAGGGCGCGGCCGCGGTCGAGGATGGGGCCATCGGGCTGCCGCCTCCGGTACTGGCCAGGGCTGCCACCGTGACGACGTTGAGGGCGAGCAGCGCGGACGGGAAAAGCCTCTGGTGGATCATCCGGGATCTCCCAAGGGGTCAGGCGATGCGTTCAGTGGGCGGTCGAACGCGTCTCGTGATTCCCGAGGGTAGATATTGTTCAACAATCCTGCAAGACTCCCATCCAACGCGGTTTCACTCCGGCACAGCGATTGGGTGATGATGCGAGGGTGTCCAGCTCCAGCGAGATCCGACCACCGGCCGTCCCGGGCACCGACACGTCCTGGCTGCGGGCCGTCGCCGACGACGCCGCGCTCTTCGACCGGAGCAGTTCGGCCGAGCGGGTGGCCGACGTACTGCGCCGCCGGATCACCGAGGGACAGCTCCGACCAGGGACTCAGCTGTCGGAGGAACTCCTCAAGGAAGCGCTCCAGGTCAGCCGGAACACCCTCCGCGAGGCCTTCCGGTTGCTCACCCACGAAGGACTGCTGGTGCACCGGATGCACCGCGGCGTCTTCGTTCCCGACCTCACCGAGGACGACCTGGTCGACCTCTACCGGCTGCGCCGCGTCCTCGAATGCGACGTGGTCCGCGGGCTCACCGATCTCGAGCCGGATCGGCTGGATCCACTCCGCGCCGATCTGGAGGCGAGCCGAGCGGCGGCCGGGTCCGGTGACTGGATCGCCGTCGGTACGGCGAACATGCGCTTCCACCGGCACCTGGTCGGTCTCGCCGGCAGCACCAGGATCGACGAGATCATCGGCCGCCTGCTCGCCGAGCTCCGGCTGCTGTTCCACGTCATCGCGACCCCGCAAGCCCTGCACGAGCCGTACATCGCGCGCAACCAGGCCCTGCTCGAACTGCTCGAAGCGGGGGAGTGCGAGCGCGCCGCGGACGAGCTCCACCAGTACATGCTCGACTCCGAGGCCCGCTTGCTCGCCGCCTTCCGCGCCCGCGGCTGATCCGTCGTCCCGGCTGGGGGTCGGCCGATGAGCGGGCTGCGGGTCGATCTGCGGGTACCGGTCGGGCGGCCGTTGCCGGAGCTGGCCGAGTTCGCCGCCCGGGCCGAGGCGGCCGGGCTGGACGGGATCGGTGTCCCGGATCACCACCACACCGGGCGGGACGCGTACCTCGTGCTCGCCGCGATGGCGTCGCGGACCGAGCGGCTGTCGCTGTTCCCCGCGACCTCGAACGTGGTGACCCGGCATCCGCTCGTCTCGGCCGCCCTCGCGAACTCGCTGGACGAGCTCGCGCCGGGACGCGCGATGCTCACCGTCGCCCCCGGATTCCTGTCGGTCGAGAAGGCCGGGGAACCCCAAGCCAGACGAGCCCGGCTCCGCGAGATCGTGCTCGCATTGCGCGGGCTGCTCGGCGAGGGCCACGCGAGCCTGGACGGGCACGAGCTGGAGTTGTTCCACCGGCCCGCGACCGGGTCCCGCGTCGTGGTACTTGCCTCTGGCCCCAAATTGCTGGAGCTCGCGGGTGAGGTCGCCGACGGCGTGATGATGCTGGTCGGTCTGGATCCGGCGGGGGTCGAGGCGGCCCGCAAGCACGTCCGGATCGGGGCCGAACGAGCCGGCCGGGATCCCGCCGAACTGGAGGAGATCCTGATCGTCCCGTTCGGGCTGGGGGACACCGCGACGGTCCGGGCCTGGCCGCGCGGCTGGTTCCGCCCGGGCCAGCCCTGGCTGCGGTACCCGAGCGCGTCCAACCTCACCTGGCTGCGGTACGCCGGGATCGACGTCCCGGACGGTCCGCCGGAGGAGCTGTCCGACGACCTGACCGATCGGATCCTGGACGCGTACGGGTTGTTCGGTACGCCCGAGCAGTGCGCCGACCGGCTGCTGCGAGCGCACGAGGAGCTCGGGACGACCCGGGTCTTCCTGTTCCCGGCGCACAGCTGGGACACCACGTACGAGCTGCCGCGCGCCGAGGTGGACGCGTTCGGCAGCACCATCGGACCGGCCCTGCGTGCGGCCGGCCTGTCCACCGCCGGAGCCTGAGGAGCGCCGCATGACCCCTGCCGACACCGCCACGCCGACCGCGGCCCGCAGCCGGTACCGGGACGGGCTGGTCGTGCCGTCCACCGGCCACGCCCCCGGATTCACCCAGGCGAACCTGGTGGTCCTGCCGCGCGACTGGGCGTACGACATGCTGCTGTTCGGCCAGCGCAATCCCCGGCCGGTCCCGCTGCTCGACGTCACCGACGCCGGGTCGTACCGGACCGTGCTGGCGCCGGACGCGGACCTGCGCACCGACCTGCCGAAGTACCGGGTCTGGCGGGACGGTGAGCTGGTCGACGAGCCGGCCGACGTGACCGGGCTGTGGCGGGACGACCTGGTCAGCTTCCTGATCGGGTGCAGCTTCAGCTTCGAGACGGCACTGCTGGAGGCCGGTGTCCCGGTCCGCAACCTGGAGCAGGGCCGGAACGTGTCCATGTACCGGACGTCGGTGGACTGCCGTCCCGCGGGCCGGCTGGCCGGGCCGTTGGTGGTCTCGATGCGCCCGATCCCGGCGGCCCTGGTCCCGGCCGCGGTCCAGGTCACCGGCCGGATGCCGCAGGTGCACGGGGCGCCCGTCCACGTGGGTGACCCGGCCTCGCTGGGCATCGATGCGCTGGACCGGCCGGACTTCGGCGACCCGGTCGAGTTCGCGCCGGGAGACGTTCCGGTCTTTTGGGCTTGCGGAGTGACGCCCCAAGCTGCGTTGATGGGCTCACGGCCCCCGTTCGCGATCACCCATGCTCCCGGGCACATGTTCGTGACCGACGTGCCGGACCAGGAGTACCGACAACTGTAGGGGGATCGACGTGACCCAGGACCGGACCGAAGAGCAGCGCAAGTCCTACCGGCCGATCGACGCGAAGGGGTTCCGGGACGGGATCGGCCGGAACTGGGGCCCGGTGGACCGGTCGGTGGTGCTGCCGGACGGCCTGGCCGAGGCGGCCGCCGAGCACCGCCGGAAGCTGAGCGCGGCGCTGCCGGGAAGGCGGATCGCGCTCGGGGCCGGCCGGGCGCCGGTCCGCTCGAACGACACCGACTACCGGTTCCGTGCCGACAGCGACTTCGTCTGGCTGACCGGTTGCCAGGCCGAGGGCGCGGTCCTGGTCCTCTCCGCCGACGGCGACGCCACGCTGTACCTGCGCGAGGCGGCCGGCCCGGCGGAGGCGGACTACTTCGCGAACGCGCGTGACGGTGAGCTGTGGATCGGCCCGGTGCCGGGGCTGAAGGACTGGTCCGAGGCGCTGCAGATCGCCTGCCGCCCGATCGAGGAGCTGCCGACCGCGGTCCGCGGCGCCGTCCCGTACATGCTGTCCGTGCCCGGCGTCGAGCCGATGCTGGACGCGCTGGTCCGGACCTCGCCGACCGACGGCGACATCCTCCGGCAGAGCATCTCCGAGCTGCGCCGGATCAAGGACGACTGGGAGCTCGACCAGCTCCGGGAGGCGGTCGAGGCCAGCGTGCAGGGCTTCGCCGACGTGGCCCGCGAGCTGCCGGAGGCGATCCGAGGGGGCGGCGAGCGCTGGCTGGAGGGCACCTTCGACCGGCGCGCCCGGACCGCTGGCAACGGCGTCGGGTACGCCTCGATCGTTGCTGCTGGCAACCACGCTCCGGTGCTGCACTGGGTCCGCAACGACGGCGCGGTCCGGGAGGGCGACGTGATCCTGCTGGACGCCGGGGTCGAGACCCGGACGCTGTACACCGCGGACGTCACCCGGACCTTCCCGGCCACCGGGGAGTACACGGCCGCGCAGCGCCAGGTGTACGACCTGGTCCACCAGGCCCAGCTCGCGGCGCTGGCGGCGGTCCGCCCGGGTGCGCCGTACCGGGCCTTCCAGTACGAGGCGATGCGGACGCTGGTCGAGGGGCTGCGGGACTGGGGGATCCTGGACGTGTCGCTGGACGAGGCGCTCGGGCCGGACGGCCAGCAGCACCGCCGGTACGTGGTCTGCGGGCTCGGGCACTACATCGGCCTGGACGTGCACGACTGCGATGCGGCGCGGCCGGAGAAGTACCTGGCCGGGGACATCGAGGTGGGGATGGCGCTGGCCGTCGAGCCGGGGCTGTACTTCCACCCGCACGACGAGACCGTGCCGCCCGAGCTGCGCGGCGTCGGCATCCGGATCGAGGACAACGTGGTCGTGCACGAGGACCAGCTGGAGATCCTGACCGAGCCGCTGCCGATCACGGCCGACGGGCTGGAGCAGTGGGTCAAGGCCCAGCAGGATTAGCCGCTCCGGTGTAGTACACCGAGAGTGACGCGGCCGGAGCGGAAAGAATTCTGGTCACAACCGGTAACACCGGGGCGGTCGGCAACGATGTAGGGGGCGGGGGGAGGGTCGACCCGGCGGAGCGTATGGGAGTGGGGGGCCGCGAGCCATACGCCCGCCGGGACGACCCTGACCGGGACTTCGTTTCCCGTCAGCGCTGGAGCTCGGCACTGGGGGACCCAGGTATCAGGAATTGGGGATTCCTATGAACCTGCGTGTGCGGGTGGTGCACTGCGCGTGCGCCGGCGGCCGGCACTGGTACGCCGACATCGACGACGCCGACGATCCACAACCGGACGATCCGTTCTGGTTCGTCGACGGTTGCGCGACCCAGACCCAGGCGCTGGAAACGGCCTGTGGTGAGTTGCTCGCGCTGTCCGACCGGGTGGTCCGCGGCGATTGGCTGCCGCGAGTCCTCGAGGACGCCTGAACGACCGGAGCCCCCGACGGCAGTACGGCGTCGGGGGCTCCGGCTTCCACTCAGCCCGCGGGTACGGCGGGACAGCTGTTGCCGCGCCGTGGGACCGTCAGCTCGACCAGGTACGTATCGATCGCGGCCTGCATGCACGGGCTCGTCGAGTAGCTGCCGTGTCCCCAGCCCTCGTACGTGAGCAGGACGCCCGAGTGCCCGAGTTGCCGGGCCACGTTCGTCGCCCAGTTGTAGCCCGACGCGGGATCGTGGACGGTCGCGGCCAGCAGGATCGGCCGGTCCAGGTCGCGCACCCGCAGACGGTGCTGTGGGTTGTCCACCTCGGTCGGTGCGCCGAGGCAGGACGCGGTCGCAAGCAACGCACCGGGGTATCGCATCTCCGGGTACTTGCGGCCCAGCGTGCGCAGCTGCGCGGCGTACTGCTGGTAGCTGTGCACCGGAAGTCGCCAGTCCTGGCAGAACACCGCGAACGGGTTCGACCGCAACCCTGTCGGCGCGGGCGGCTCAGTAACTACCGGGGGCTCGCTCTTCTCCAGCTGCTGCAGGATGCCGGCCAGCTTCGGCCACTCCGCGTCGTAGAAGGTCCGGAACGCCGCATAGCTGAGCGTGAACGGCGTCAGCGCGGTGTGCGGGTCCCTCGGATCGGGCAGCTCACCACGGCCGGCCCGGGCGAGCAGGTCGGCCCACAGCGCGCGCACGTCTCGCCCGTGCAGCACACAGTCCGTACTGCGTTCGCACCAGCGGACGAACTCGTCGAAGGAGTCCTGCGCGGTCGCGGCCTGCGTGTCGAGGAACGCGGACGTGCCGAGGCTGTGGTCGACCGAGCTCTCCAGCACGATCGCCCGGACACGCCGCGGGAACACCTCGGCGTACTGCTCACCCAGCAACGTCCCGTACGAGCTGCCGTGGAAGGTGAGTTGCTGCTCGCCGAGTGCCGAGCGGATCGCGTCGACGTCCCGGACGCTCTGCAGGCTGTCGATGTGGTCGTACACCGGTCCCGTGTTCGCGCGGCAGTCGGCGGACAGCTCCCGGTTGTAGCGGATCGTCCGGTCGAACTCCGCCTGACTACCGATCAAGGGTGAGGGCTGCCGGGCCAGCAACGCCGCCGAGCACTTCACCGGGTTGCTGCCGCCGATACCCCGTGGATCGAGGCTGACGATGTCGAACCGGTCCTGCAGGTTCTCGCTGAAGCGGGTCATCCCGGTCTTGATCCGGGACACGCCCGAGTCGCCGGGACCGCCGGGCCCGAAGACCAGCACCCCGACGCGCCGGGCCGGGTCCTTCGCCGGCCGCCGGGCGATCGCGAGGCCGAAGGTGGGTCCGTCCGGCCGCTGCCAGTCCACGGGGACCTGCAGGGTCGCACACTGCGATCCCTTCACCAGTTGGGGATCCTCGTCCCCGACCGGCGTGCAGTCGGACCACTCCACCTTCGACGGGCGCACCTCCGAGGGGGCGGCCTGGGCGGATGTCGGCAGGGCGCCGACGCCGGTTGCGGCGACGCCCAGGACCACACCCCACGCGGTGGTCCTGAGCCGTCTTGTTGCAGTGCGCACGTGGACATCTCCTGTCGTCTGGGAAACGTCCCCGATCCTTCGGCAATCGCTGTCCGGCGGCATCAGGTCTGTCCCCGGACCAGACCCCCGTCGCCGGTGGGGGACGGCTGGGGGTCAGCGACCGCAGCCCTTGCAGGGTCTGCGGGTCCGCAGGTGATACCCGTACGCCGCGACCGCGAGCCCCACGCCCCACGCGAAGTACGCGGGCACGGCGACCCAGAAGAAGCTGTCCGGCAACCCCACGTCCCCGTACACCGCCTTGCCCTGCAAAGCGGCCGCGATCATCTGCAGCAACCCGACACCGAAGTACGCCGTAATGCCCGCGCCCAGGCCGGCCCCGGGAAGGAGCAGCATCCAGCGGGGAAAGACGCGACCGGCTCGGTACACCAGCAGGAGCGGCAGCAGGATCCCCGCGAGCAGGAAGCCGCCCTCGAACAACAGAATCGACAGGCCCGCGTCGTACGGCACGAAGTCGAAGCCGACCACGGCCTGGGCGGCCAGACGAGTAAGGCAGCCCGCGACGGCGAGCCACGCAGCGGCGAAGGCCCACCGTGGAGTCGAGGTGAGGTGAGGTTGTCCGCTACAGCGGAGGCAGGTGGGGTCGAGCGCGCGTTGCCGGGTGAGCGCGGTGAGGCCGAGCAGCGCTGCGCCGGTCAGTGCACCGAAGCGGCTGAGCAGTCCGGCGAGGTCGAAGGGGATGCCCAGGCCGGGGAGGATTCCGCCGACCACGTCCAGCAACGCCAACGCGGACACGGCGACCCACCCGGCCGCCATCGCCCACACCAGGCCGATCAGCACGCGACTACGGGGGCGCTTAGCCAGCGTGACCAGCCCGGCGGCGCTCAGCGCACACCCGGCCACGGCGACCCAGTCCGGTACGAGCAGGTCGTTCCCCGGGAGCTTCCAGTCCGGCCCGTGTCCGGTGGCGAACCAGAGCCGCACACCGCCGTAGACCGCGGACCAGAGCAGCGCGGCCCGCGGTACTGAGGCGGCCCAGGCCGGGGCGGTCGAGGTCCGCGCGATCGTGGTCATGACCTCAGCCTGGTCGGCGCCCGCGGTCCGCGGATCACTCCGGCGGGGGAGCGGGCTCCATCGCCCGATGGGGAGTTGGCGCGCCTTGTTAGGGTCCAGATCGATGACCGAGATCGCCGCCGAGGCCCCCGCCGCCCAGAAGCACGCGATGTGGTTCCGCATCGTGGCCGTCGCCGAAGCCGTGTCCTGGACCGGCCTGCTGATCGGCATGCTGTTCAAGCACGTGCTGACCGAACAGGAGCTCGGGGTGCAGATCTTCGGCCCCATCCACGGCGGCATCTTCGTGCTGTACTTGCTCACCGTCGCCGTGGTCCGTAAGCCGCTGGGCTGGACCTGGCCGACCACGCTGCTGGCGCTGGCGGCGAGTGTTCCGCCGCTGTTCACCTGGTTCTTCGAGCTCTGGGCGTCCCGGACCGGGCGGCTCGGCGCGACCGGCCGGGCGGATTGACGCGCGCACCGGGTCCGCCGTACCGTCGCGGCGTCCGACCACTCAAGTGCACAGCAGCCGCATGAACCCGTGCGGGAGAGACCTGGGCTCGACCCGGGCGCCGTAGGAGCAACTCTCCCCAAGAATCTCTCAGGCACCTTCACCGCACGGGCGAGGCACCTCTGGAAGGCAGCAAGCCTGACAGAGTGGGGAGGCAACCAAACGGTCAACGGTGACCGGAAGGAATCCTCCAGATGGCGATCAGCGTCTTCGATCTCTTCAGCATCGGGATCGGCCCGTCCAGCTCACACACCGTGGGCCCGATGAGAGCCGCCCGGACGTTCGCCCTCGGCCTCGCCGACGACGGTCTGCTCACCCGGACCACGGCCGTCGAGTCGCAGCTGTTCGGCTCACTCGGCGCGACCGGGCACGGCCACGGCAGTGACAAGGCCGTCCTGCTCGGCCTCGAGGGCGAGGACCCGGAGACCGTCGACACGCGCTCGGTGAACGGCCGGGTCGAGGTGATCCGGTCCCACGGCCGGCTCCGGCTCGCCGGGACGCACGAGGTCGCCTTCGACGAGAACAGCCAGCTGGTGATGCACCGGCGCAAGGCATTGCCGTACCACCCGAACGGGATGCGGTTCCTGGCCCGCGATGCCGGTGGCGAGGTGCTGCGCGAGCGCACGTACTACTCCGTCGGCGGCGGCTTCGTGGTCGACGAGACCGCAGCGGCCGGGGACCGGATCGTGCCGGACCGGACGCCGCTGAAGTACCCGTTCCGCTCCGGCGCCGAACTGCTCGACCGGTGCCGCGAGTCGCACCTGCCGATCAGCGAGGTGATGCTCGCGAACGAGCTGGCCTGGCGGACCGAGCCGGAGATCCGGGCCGGCCTGCTGCACATCTGGCAGGTGATGCAGGACTGCGTCCAGGAGGGCTGCGAGACCGAGGGCGTCCTGCCCGGCGGTCTGAAGGTGCCGCGGCGCGCGTACGCCCTGCACCAGAAGCTCAGCCGGGACCCGTGGTCGATGGACCCGCTCAAGGTGATGGACTGGGTGAACCTGTTCGCGCTCGCGGTGAACGAGCAGAACGCGTCCGGCGGCCGGATCGTCACCGCCCCGACGAACGGCGCCGCCGGCATCATCCCCGCGGTGCTGCACTACTACCGCCGGTTCGTGCCCGGATCCACCGAAGAGGGCGTGATCCGGTTCCTGCTCGCGGCCGCCGCGATCGGCGTGCTGTACAAGGAGAACGCGTCGATCTCCGGGGCCGAGGTCGGCTGTCAGGGCGAGGTCGGCTCGGCCTGTTCGATGGCGGCGGCCGGACTCTGCGAGGTCCTCGGCGGCACCCCGGAGCAGGTCGAGAACGCGGCCGAGATCGCGATGGAGCACAACCTCGGCCTGACCTGCGACCCGGTCGGCGGGCTGGTCCAGATCCCGTGCATCGAGCGGAACGCGATGGCCTCGGTGAAGGCGATCAACGCGGCCCGGATGGCGATGCACGGGGACGGGGTGCACGTGGTCACGCTGGACAAGGTGATCAAGACGATGCGCGAGACCGGCGCCGACATGAAGATCAAGTACAAGGAGACGTCACGCGGCGGGCTCGCCGTGAACGTGATCGAGTGCTGACGGATCCTCCACGTGCGCGTTGTGGCCGAGCCCGGGCAGCGTGACCACCTGGTCGTGCAGCGCGGCGAGCTCGGCGTCGGTGTTCATCGGATCCAGCTCGCCCCGGGCCAGCACCACGTCGGCCTGGGCGTCACGCAGCAGCCTCGGGAGATTCGGGGCGCCGACGCCGAAGGCCCGTGGATCCAGGGCGAGCCGCCAGCCCTGGTCGTCCTGGACGAGGCCGTGGTCGACCGCGGGATCACGCGGATCCACGATGCCGTCGAGACCGGCGACCCGGAGGTACCGCGCTGCCGCCTCGTCGCGGGTGCCGTAGTACGCGATCGGGCGGGCCGCCAACGCCGCCGACCTGGCGAGGTCCTCGTCGGACCAGGTCACCTTGACCCCGAGCGCGATCACGCGATCCACGCGCACGCCGTACCGGCCGGACGCGAGCTCGAGGGCGAGGACGCCGCCGAGGGAGTGGCCGATGATCGTCACGCCGGCCGGGACGGTGGGCGCGAGAGCGGCGGTCATCGTTTCGAAGGAGTAGCCGGGCAGCGGGTCGGCGGTGCCGTGGCCGGGGAGGTCGGGCGCGATCGCGCCGTCGAGGTGCCACCGGTCCCACACGCGGCTCGTGGCCCCGAGTCCGTGCAGCAGCAAAGTTGTTGTCATCGCAGCAGGCTGGCACAGCGTGATCGGTCCTGCTCGTCGCGTGGGCGAGTTCGCTGAGCCGGCAGGTTGTGGCTGCCGGATTCGGCCGCGAAATGGTGAAGATCGTTCCAGGGTCTGTTTGAAACGACCCGGCTTCGTTACTGTGCCGGACTTGTGAAGCCGTTCTCCGAGGAAGAACAGGCAGCACGTCGCCGGCCTTTGCTGAGGAGCCCGAAAGGCCGCCGGATCGCCGCCGCCACCGCCACCCTGCTGGGAATCTACGCCGCCCTGACCGCAGTCAGCCTGCTCGGCGGCCCCCAGCTCCCGTTGATCCCCGGCCCGGGAACCCAGGACGCCCTGAACCCGGTCACCGGCCCCCCGTCGACCAGAGCATCCGAACGCGCCTACCCCCCGATCCCACCGGACAAGACGGCCGCACCGACCACCACCCCGGTCCCGACACCGTCCGCCCTACCGTCCTGGGATCCGCCCGCGACGGTCGCGCGCCCCGTCGACCGCCCGTCGGACGCGGCAACTCGGCAGCCGCGCGAGGTCAAGCCGACGCCGATCCCGGTCGAGGAACGGACAGGTGAGCCGACGACAGCGGCGACCCGAACCCCCGAGGTCCCGGAGCCGACGCGGACCCCGGAGCCGACGCGGACCCCGACGGTCACCCCGTCCGACCCACCAGAACCGACCGAGCCCCCGACCACCCAGACCCCACCTCCCGAAGACCCTGACCACCCGACGTTGGGTGACGCACTCCTAGCCCTCCTCGACGCCCTCACCCCGTAGCACTCAGAAGCCACGCGGCGGCGGACCGGCAGCACTCACCAACCAGTGCGGCCGGCCGGGTGTCGGACTGGATCAGGCGTGGAGGGCGTCGGGCGGCCGGCTGCCTGGGAGGTTAGTGAGTGGTGCAGGTCCGTGCTCACCCACGACCGCCGCCCCCGCCGTAACGCCTGCTTCGACAACTGCGAGCTCGTGTTTCCGGCCAGGCACCAGCAGCACCAGCGGGCCGGGCGTTCACCACGGGACGGTGCCGGTCAGGCTGAGGTATTGGCCGGTGGGGCCTTCGGGGGGTGTTTGGGCGAGGCGGACGATGATCTCGGCTCCTTCTTCCACCGTCTGGTTGCCTCGGTGACCGTTGAAGTCTGTGGCGGTGAAGCCCGGGTCGACCGTGTTGATCCGCAGCTCCGGGTGGAGGCGGGCGAACTGGAGGGTGAGCATGTTGAGCGCCGCCTTCGACGAGGCGTAGACCGGCGCCGGAATCCAGACCGGGACGGCTCCCGCGTTCGCCTCGGGATCCGCCGCGACCGTCAGCGAACCGAGCCCGCTGCTCACGTTGACCACGACCGGGTTGCTGCTCTTGCGCAGAACCGGCAGGAACTCGTTCAGCACGCTGACCGGCCCGTACACGTTCACCTCGTACACGGCCCGCACCACCTCCGCCGTCACCTCTTCCGCGGTCCGCCCGGCCCCCGGGATGCCCGCGTTGTTGATCAGCACGTCGAGCCCACCTTCCGCCTGGACCTGCTCGGCGGCGGCGCGGATCGACGGGACGTCGGTGACGTCGAGGTGGACGTACCGCGCGCCGAGTTCGGTGGCGGCCCGCTGACCGCGGGCCGGGTCGCGGGTGCCGAGGTAGACGGTGTGGCCTAGGGCAACCAATTGGCGGGCTGCTTCGTAGCCGAGCCCTTTGTTGGCTCCGGTGATGAGGGTTGTCGTCATGCTTCGAGCTTCGCGGCGGCACGGATCGGCAGGGAGTACCCGGACCAGCCTGGGGACTCGCAGTACCAGGTTGGGCCGGCCGGAGACCGCGATACTGGGGAGGTGGGCGAACTCGGCAGCACCCTGCACGCGTGGCGTGATCGCGTCACCCCGGCCGACGTCGGGCTCCCGGTCGGTGGGGTACGCCGGGCACCGGGGCTCCGCCGGGAGGAGCTGGCCCAGCTCGCCGGGCTGTCGGTGGACTACGTGGTCCGGTTGGAGCAGGGCCGGTCGTCGGCGCCGTCGGTCCAGGTGCTCACCGCACTCGCCCGGGCGCTCCGGCTCAGCGACGACGAACGCGACCACCTGTTCGCCCTGGCCGGCCAACTACCGCCCGCGCCCGGACAGATCTCGGCGTACATCCCGCCCGGGGTGCAGCGGCTGGTGGATCAGTTCCAGGGCGCCCCGCTCAGCGTGTACGACGCGGCGTGGACCGTCGTCACCTGGAACCCGTTGTGGGCCGCGCTGCTCGGTGATCCGTCCGCGCTCCGCGGTAGGCGGCGCAACATCATCTGGCGGCACTTCGTCCCCGACGAGGCCGAGAACGCCGACTTCGGCCGCGTCCTGCAGACCCCGGAACAGGCCGAGCGGTTCGGCGTGGCGATGGTCACCGACCTGCGCGCCGCCACCGCCCGGTACCCGCACGACCAGGAACTCCGCGCCCTGATCCGCGACCTCCGCGCCACCAGTCCCCGGTTCGCCGCCCTCTGGAACGAGCACCGCACCGGCTTCCACGAGTCCGACCGCAAGACCTTCGACCACCCGTCCCTCGGCCCGCTGGTCCTCGACTGCGACATCCTCACCGCCCCCGGCAACGACCTCCGCCTGGTCGTCTACACAGCACCCCCGAACACCGAAGCCGCCGAGAAGCTCAAGCTCCTGTCGGTCGTCGGCCTGCAGTCCCTGACCTGATTTCGAGACGTCGGCGTTCAAATAAAGGCGTTTCGCCGGGACTGCCGGTCGTTGTCGGTAGCAACGACGACTACGGGCCGGGGCGGTCCGGTCGCGGCCCGCTGGCCAGGAAAAACGGAACGCGACAGTTCTCCCCGGTGGCTGGAGGAATTCGGTGCTGGGTCTTCTGCGGTGCGCCGCTCGCGGTTAGTCTGGCGAAATTCAGTGCGGACTGGGGGGAATGCATGAAGAAGATTTTCGGCGAGCCCGTCTTCGTCGATCCGTCCGGCCGGCGGGGGCGCCGACTGCGCCGGACCGGTGTACTGGTCGTCGCGCCGACGTCGGCCTATCTGGCGTTGATGGTGAGCAGCGTGCTCGGTGGGCCGACCATCGACACACCCTTGTTGCCGTTGGCCCCGGCCGCCGGAGCCGGCCGGGACCAGGTAGCCGTTCCGGAGCGGGTCGCCGTGGTCGGCCCGGAGAATCCGATCAAGCCGGGCGCGAAGCCGACGAGCAAGCCCACCGAGGACGCGGACCCCGGCAGAGCTGCGCGGGAGGTCGTACCGGCCCCGCGCAAGTCGGCGCCCGCCGCGACCGAGGAGGCTGACGGGGCCGCGGGCTCGGCCGGCCGGAAGGTCGCGGAACCGGCCGACGCCCGGACCCCAGCGAAACCGGTGACCGCCAAACCGGCCGCGGACAAGCCGGTCACCGAGAAGCCGGCCACCACCAAGCCGACCACCAAACCAACCACCAAGCCGGTGCCGACGAAGCCGATCACCGAGAAGCCGACCGAGACCAAGCCGTCCACCGGCAAACCGGCGACCGACGAGCCGGACGTCGACGAACCGTCCACCGGCGAGCCCGAGTCGCCACCCGCGACGACCGAGCCGCAGCGGGGTCTGCTCCCGCCGGCCGTGGTGGAGCCGCTGACGTCCGTCGCGCCGCCCGTCACCGATCCGGTGATCGGCATCGTCAACGGCATCGGCCTGGGTGGCCTGCTGGGCACCAACCACTGACCGCCGCGCAGCCATGAACCTCCGCCCGGTCGTGAACCTCCGCCTGCGCCGGAGCGCCGGCCGGAGTACTCGGGACGTCCCACTCCGGACCCACTGGCTGGTGCTCACCGTCGCGCTGGCCGGGCTGGTGTCCGCCCTGATGCTGAACGGGTACGCCAGCCATCTGTTCGGCAACGCGCCGGACGCCGAGCCACCGCCGCGGACGTCGTACCAGCACGTGCCGGCCGACATCAGTGGTGGCGGGCCGGTGATCGACGCACGCGGGACGGACGGCCGGACGGCGTCGCCTCGACCGCTCACGATCGCGCTCACCTTCGACGACGGGCCGGACCCGGTCTGGACGCCACGGATCCTGGATCTGCTGCGGGAGCACAGCGCCAAGGGGACCTTCTTCGTGGTCGGCACCGAGGTCGCCGAGCACCAGGAGCTGACCCGCCGGATGGTGGCCGAGGGCCACCAGCTCGGGCTGCACACGTTCACCCACGCCGACCTCGCGACGGTCCCCGGGTGGCGGCGGTCCTTCGAGCTGCGGCAGAGCCAGCTGATCCTCGCCGGGGCCGCCGGGATCAGTACGCCGCTGCTGCGGCCGCCGTACTCGTCGAAGGCCGAGGCGGTCGCCGACGAGGACTGGTCCGCGATCGAGGACGCCCGCCGGCTCGGGTACCTCACCGTGCTGAACACCCGCGACAGCGAGGACTGGCGCCGGCCGGGGGTCGCCCGGATCCTGGCGGGCTCCCGGCCCACGGACGACGAGGGCGAGATCCTGCTGATGCACGACGCCGGCGGAGATCGTGCGCAGACCGTCGCGGCGCTGTCCGTGCTGATTCCCGAGCTCAAGGCCAGGGGCTACCGGTTCGCGACCGTCAGCGAGACGGTCGGTCTGCCCGAGCCGGTCCGGCCCGCGACCCCGAGCGAGCGGCTGCGGGGGCTCGGGATGATCGGGGCCCTGAAGGCCAGCGAGATCGTGCTCGCCGTCCTCACCGCACTCCTCGCCGCGGCCGGCGCCCTGAGTCTGCTCCGGGCCGTGATCACGGTTCTGGTGGCCCGGCGGCATGCCCGGTCCCGGGCCGACGCGTGGCGGGAGGTGGTGACCGATCCGGTGACGGTGGTGGTGCCCGCGTACAACGAGCGGGCCGGGATCGAGGCCGCGGTCCGCTCGCTGGTCGGCTCCGATCACCCCGTCGAGGTGATCGTGGTGGACGACGGGTCGACCGACGGGACGGCGGACCTGGTCGAGTCGCTCGGCCTGCCCGGGGTCCGGGTGATCCGGCAGCCGAATGCCGGCAAGCCGGCCGCCCTGAACGCGGGGATCCAGGCGGCGTCGTACGAGCTGATCGTGATGGTCGACGGCGACACCGTGTTCGAGCCGGACGCTGTTCGCCGGCTCGCGCAGCCGTTCGCCGACCCGGCTGTCGGGGCGGTGTCGGGCAACGCGAAGGTCGGCAACCGTGGCGGCCTCCTCGGCCGGTGGCAGCACACCGAGTACGTCGTCGGGTTCAACCTGGACCGGCGGCTGTTCGACCTGGCCCGCTGTATGCCGACGGTCCCGGGCGCGATCGGGGCGTTCCGGCGGACGGCGCTGCTGCGGGTCGGCGGGGTCAGCGAGGACACGCTCGCCGAGGACACCGACCTGACGATGGCGCTCTGCCGGGACGGCTGGCGGGTCGTCTACGAGGAGCGGGCGAAGGCGTGGACGGAGGCGCCCTCGACCCTCGGCGCGCTCTGGCGGCAGCGCTACCGCTGGTGCTACGGCACCCTGCAGGCGATGTGGAAGCACCGGGGTGCCCTGGCGCAGTCCGGGGAAGAGGGCCGGTTCGGCCGGCGGAGTCTCGGGTTCGTGTTCGGGTTCCAGGTGGTGCTGCCGCTGCTCGCGCCGGTCGTCGACGTCTTCGCGCTGTACGGGCTGATCTTTCTCGACCGGCGGCATGTCGCGACGCTGTGGCTGCTCTTCGTCGGCCTGCAGACCTTGACCAGCGTCTACGCGTTCCGGCTGGACCGGGAGTCTGTCAGAGCGCTGTGGAGCCTGCCGTTCCAGCAGTTCGTCTACCGCCAGCTGATGTACCTGGTGGTGATCCAGTCGCTCGTCACCGCGGTCGCCGGGTCCCGGCTGCGCTGGCAACGCGTCGAACGCTACGGCAGTCTCCAGGTGCCCACCGGCAGCTGACGATCAGGGGCGGGGGCGGACGAAGGGGAAGGCGAGGGTGGCGCGGATGTTCTGGCCGGTGAGCATCATCATCACCCGGTCGACGCCGATGCCGAGGCCGCCGGTCGGGGGCAGGGCGTACTCCAGGGCGCTGAGGAAGTCCTCGTCGAGCGACATCGCCTCGGGGTCGCCCGCGGCCGCCTTCAACGACTGCTCGGTCAGGCGGCGGCGTTGCTCGACCGGGTCCACCAGCTCGGAGTACGCCGTGCCGATCTCCGCGCCGAACGCCACCAGGTCCCATCTCTCCGCCAGTCGCGGATCGGTCCGGTGGACCCGGGTGAGCGGGGACGTCTCCAGCGGGAAGTCGGTGTAGAAGGTCGGCAGCGTGGTCCGCGGTTCGACCAGCTCGTCGTACAGCTCGAGGACCAGCTCGCCGGCCGACAGCTCGAAGCCCGCGTGGACGTTGTGCTCCGCGCAGATCTCGCGAACTCGTTCGACCGAGGTCGCCGAGTCCACCGGTACGCCGGTCGCCCGGCTGACCGCGTCGTGCACGGTGACGACGGGCCAGTCGCCGGAGATGTCCAGCTCGCCGTCCGGCCGCTGCACCACCGGCTTGCCGAAGACGGCGGTCGCGGTCTCGATCAGCAGGTCCCGGGTGAGCTCGCGCATCGCGTGGTAGTCGGCGTACGGCTGGTACGCCTCGACCGAGGTGAACTCCGGGTTGTGGGTCGCGTCGGCGCCCTCGTTGCGGAAGTTCCGGTTCAGCTCGAAGATCTTGCCCAGCCCGCCGACCCCGAGCCGCTTGAGGAACAGCTCCGGCGCGATCCGCAGGAACAGGTCGGTGTCGTAGGCGTTGATGTGGGTGACGAACGGCCGGGCGTTCGCGCCGCCGTGGACGGCCTGCAGCATCGGGGTCTCCACCTCGATGAAGCCGCGGCTCTCGAATCCGTTGCGCAGGGCCCGTACCGCGGTACTGCGCTGCCGCATCATCCGGAGCGAGTCCGGGTTCATCACCAGGTCCAGGTGCCGTTGCCGGACCCGGGACTCGGGATCGGTGAACCCTTTCCGCTTGTCCGGCAGGGGATGCAGGCATTTGGCCGCGATCAGCCAGCCGGTCGCGTCGACGGACAACTCACCCCGGCGGCTGGTGACCACCTCGCCGGTGACGCTGACGTGGTCGCCGATGTCGACGAAGTGCCGCCAGTCGGCCAGCTGCTGCTCGCCGCAGGTCCGCGCGGACAGCATCACCTGCAACTCGGCCAGGCCGTCCTGCAACGACGCGAACGCGAGGCCGCCGTGATCCCGCAGCCGCAGCACCCGGCCGGTCACCGACACCTCGTGCCCGGTCCGATGGTCCGCGGGGAGGTTCGGGTACAGCTCGCGGATCCGCTCCAGCGTCTCGGTCCGCGGCACCGTGACCGGGTACGGGTCGATGCCAGCAGCAACCAATTCGGTGAGCTTGCCGCGGCGGATCCGTTCTTGCTCGGTGAGATGGCGATCGGGGAGCGCCGGCCGGAGCAGCTCGTTCTCCTGCTCGTGCACGGCCGCCGCGAACTGGGCGCCGTCGCCGACCGTGATCGCGTGCCGGTCGGCGGTCGCCGTACTGTCCACGCGGGTCCACGGTCGCGGCGCCGGCAGGAAGCCCTCCGCGGTCCCGGCGGCCAGCAGTACGTGGGCCAGCGACGCGCCGCGGGAGTAGCAGACCAGCCGGGGCGACCAGCGCGGCAGGTACTTCTCGTTCGACAGGTAGAGGCTCTCCAATTGCCAGAACCGCGAGGCCGCGGTCAGCAGGGCGTTCGTCAGCCGTAGGAACGGCCCGGCGCCGACCCGCTCGGCGTCGCTGAAGATCTCCCGGAACATCGCGAAGTTCAGCGAGATCCGGTGTACGCCGAGATCGCCGCACGCGTCCACCAGCGCGGTCACCATGAACTCCATCAACCCGTTCACCGAGTCCGGGTCGCGCCGCATCAGGTCCAGCGAGACCCCGCGCACACCCCACGGGACGAACGAGAGCAGCCCGCGCACCGTACCGTCGGTGTCCCGCGCGATCACCATCACGCATCGCGCGTCGGCCGGGTCGCCGAGCCGCCCGAGCGCCATCGAGAACCCGCGTTCCGTCCGGGCACCCCGCCACTGCTCGGCCAGCCGGACGTACTCCGCGAGCGTCGCCGGGGACAGGTCGCCGTGCCGGACCACCTCGGCGTGGTACCCGGCGCGCTGGGCCCGGGTGACCGCCTGCCGGACCGGGCGCATCGTCCGGCCCTCGAGGGTGAAGTCGGCGACGTCGATGATCGCCTCGTCCCCCATCGCGAGCGCGCGCAACCCGGCGTCGACGTACGCGTGCGCCGCCTCCTCACCGGCCGACAGCACCGCCGGGGACCAGCCGTACGTCCGTGCCTCGGTCAGCCAGCGGTTGATCGCGCCGGGCCAGGCCGCGGGATCACCGAGCGGGTCCCCGCTGGCCAGGCTGACCCCGTTGACCACCCGGTACGCGATCGCGGCGTTGTTGTCGGGGGAGAAGACGACCGCCTTGTCGCGCCGGGTGGCGAAGTACCCGAGGCTGTCGCGTTCGCCGGCCCGGAGCAGCAGCCGGCGGACCTGCAGTTCCTCGGTCTGGCTCAGGTACCGGACCCGGCGGACCGAGCGGAGGAAGATCCAGAACGCCAGTACCAGCGAGGCGGCGGACAGGAAGCCGACCGCCAGCCCGACCCAGTTGTGGCCCTCGTGCCCGGACCCCATCCGGGCCCGGCTCTGGCCGAGCGCGGCGATGACCGCCCAGCCGATCTTCTCCCGCTGGCCCTGCAGGGTGTGCGGGAAGAGCTGGGTCAGCATGATGCTCACCGCGACCGAGATCAGCAGGCCGGTGACCAGGGTGCCGATCGCGAGCCGCCGGGTTCCGGGCGCGAGCCGGGCCGGGAAGCTGCCGCGGATCTTCCACAGCAGCACGATCAGCAGCAACGGCACGACCACGCGGGCGATCCCGACCTCGAGGTCGCCGACCGAGGCGTGGCCGACCTCGGCGATCAGGTCGGGGTCGTTCGGGTAGGCGATCTGCACGCTGATGAAGCCGAGCGTGGCCAGCTGCGTGACCACCGCCAGGCCCTCGAACACCCAGAGCACCCACAGCAACGCGGCCCGCTTGCCCCGGAGCAGCGCGCTGCCGACGACGGCGAGATAGACCGCGGAGAGGAAGGTGTGGCCGGCCGGGACGCCGAGGAAGTTGATCGCGGTCTCGACGTGCCGGACCAGCTCCGGCGCGATCAGGTGCAGCGGGACCGCGACGAACGACCAGACCGCCGCGAACACGACGGCCCGGGCCACCCAACCGGCCGCGTGCTGCTGCCACTTCGGGATCACCCGTTCCGCTGACACGGTGTGATCATCCCACTCTCGACGCCCGGGCGCGGGCTTGGCAGGCTGTGCGACCCTGGCTGACATGACCGCCGCCCGGTTGCCCTGGATCGTCCTGCCCGGACTCGGGGAGACGCCTGAGGAGTTCTCCCAGCTCGCCACGCTGTTGCCCACCGAGGACGTCCGGGTGCTGGATCCGTGGCGGACCCCGGTCACCTCGGCCCCGGCCGAGTTGCTGGCGGCAACGGGTTCACCGGCCGGCCGGATCGGGCTGATCGGCCACTCGATCGGTGGTCTGGCGGCGCTGCGCTGGGCGTTGCTGCACCCGGATCAGGTCGAACGCTTGATCCTGGTCGACACCAGCCTGACCACCGAGACCGGGCTGCCCTGGTTCCATCCGGGGACGCGGGGTGACCAGGTGATGCGGTGGATGCTCACGACCGCGGGCCGGTTCGGGCTGCCGACGCTGGCGGGTCCGGCGGCGCGCCGGCTGCTGGTCCGTCTGCTCAGCGTGGCCGATCGCGATCTCTTGCCCAAAGCAACCGCCCGGGCACGGTACGGGACGGCGTCCTCGTGGCTGCTGTTCTGGCGGGAGCTGACCGAGAGCTGGGTGCTGGCCCGCGAGGTCGGCAAGCTCGCGCTCACCCCGGTGGTGCCGGTCGTCGTGCTGGTCGCGACCGGGGGATCGTCACGGTTCACGGCCGCCCGCTGGCTGGCGGCGCAGCGACGGTTGGCGGACGCGCTCGGCGCCGAGCTCCGGGTCCTGGCGGATTCCGCGCATCTGGTGCACCTGGACCGGCCGGACGCGATCGCCGCGGCGGTTACCGATTCAGCCACCACACAGCCGCATTGAGCGCGGTGGCGAACGTGGTCCACGCCCAGTAAGGCAGCAGGAGGACCGCGGCCGCGCGGCGAACCCGCCAGAAGGTCAGCACGGTCCACCCGATCGCGAACCAGAGCACGACGATCTCGATCAGCGCGATCCCCATCGCCCCGGCGCCGAAGAACAACGGGGTCCAGGCCGCGTTGAGGACCAGTTGCACGGCGAACGGTACGAGCTCGCGGCCCCAGCCGACCTGCCGCCAGACCAGCCAGCCGCTGACCGCGATCATGCCGTAGAGCACGGTCCAGACCGGGCCGAAGACCCAGCTCGGCGGTGCCCAGCCGGGTTGCGCCAGGCTCTGGTACCGCTCGGCGGTGCCGGAGACGCCGACGACGCCGATCAACGCGGCCACGGCGACCGCGCCGACGAGCAACACCAGGACACCGGCACTGCGGACGGGGCGACTCTCTGTCCACGTGGTCATGACTCAGAGGTGCCCGCGGCGGCTGCGAGCAAACCGTTGCACAAGTTATGCAGCCAGAAACCGAGGGGTTTCACTCCGTGGAACGCGGGACACCGGGGCGCCCTGGGGAGGTTGGGCCGCAAGGTCCATGCCCGACGGTGGGGCGAGCAGCGCCGGAATGGGATGAGGGGCCTGTTCCGGCGCACCGTTGTCCGGACGCACCGGGTGCTCGGGGCGCACTCGCGGTCAGGAGCCTCGGGATCAGGCCGAGGTGGTCAACGCGGGCGTCGGGAGCTTGCGCTGCCAGACCTCGTCGAGCGCCATCCGCATCGCACCCGTGACGACGGCGTCCTCGGCGAGCGCGGACAGCTCGAGCTTCGGGTGGTTCAGCGTGAGCAGCCGGAGCTGGTCGGAGATCGCGTCGAGCAGGACCGCGCCGGCCCGGGCCACGCCACCACCGATGACCACGGCCGTCGGGTCGAGCACCAGCACCGCCGGAGCGAGCGCACGGGCGAAGGCGGCGGCCACCTGCTGGACCACGGCCTGGGCGACCGGGTCGCGCTCGGCGGCCGCGGCGAAGACGTCGGCGGTGTCGAGCTGGTCCCGGCCGAGCTCGGCCAGCCGGGAGTCCGGGTGGTCGATGACCGCCTGCCGGCCGAGCGCCGCGATCGCCTCGGAGCCGACCGCGCGCTCCAGCGGGCCGCGGCTGTCCTCGGGGTTGATCACGTCGTCGGGTGCGGTCGCGATGAAGCCGATCTCGCCGGCCGCGCCGGTGCCGCGGTGCAGCCGGCCGTCGATCACGATGCCGGCGCCGAGGCGTTCACCCCACTGGACCGCGAGCAGCGTGCCGGTCCCACCGCGGGCGGCCGCGATCGCGAGGGCGGCCAGGTTGGCGTCGTTGTCCAGCATCACCGGGCAGTCGAGCAGGCTGCGGACGTGCTTGACCAGGTCGATCGATGACCAGCCCGGCACGCTGGGGACCAGCTGGACCCGGCCGGTGTGCTCGTCCACGATGCCGGGACTGGCGGCGACCGCGGCAGCGACGTCCTCGGCCGGGACCTCGGCCTCGGCCAGCGCCTCGGTGATCACCTCGCTGATGACGCCGAGCAGTTCCTGCGCGCTCCAGCCCGGCCCGGACCGGCGGACCAGCGAGAGCTTGCGGCCGGCCAGGTCGGAGACGCCGACGGTGACCCGGTGCGGGCCGACGTCGAGACCGAGCACCGGCGCGGCCCGGCCGCGCAGCGAGACCCGGATGGCCGGACGGCCGAGCGAGCGGTCCGCGGAGTCCGGGCCGTGCTGCTGCAGCCAGCCCGCGTCGAGCAGCTCGTCGACGGCCTGCGCGACGGTCGGCCTGGCCAGGCCGGTCCGCTCGACCAGTTCGGCGACCCGCAGCGGCGCAGGGGCGGATCGCCGGACCGCGTCCAGCACCGCCGCGACGTTGATCCGCCGCAGCATCGTCGTTCCGCCGCCGCCGACCGTTCCCTTGCCCATGTCCGACCCCTTGCCACTCGCTTGCCACTGCGCAGTCTATATAGAAAGCGAGCGTTCATAAATTAACCGGTCCCGTGCGCCGCGACCTCGATCGCTCCGCGCGTCACCCGACACCGGAACGGGCGGTCCCCGGAAGTATTCGTGAGTCGACAACTATCACTGTCCGGCCGTCCTCGCTCCCCGTACACGCGTGGCCACCGGAATCAGTCCTGCAATACCGTCCTGGCGAAGCTGCTGAGCGCCTCGCGGTCCGGCTGCCGGGTCTTGGTCATCAGACTCGCCACGTGTTTCTCCACGGTCCGGGGCGAGATGTGCAGGCGCGACGCGATCGACTTGTTCCCGATCCGGTCCACCAGCAGCAGGCAGACCTCGTACTCGCGGGAGGTGATGCCGAGCTGGCGGAGATGGGCGGGCACCTGGTCCGATCCGGTGCGGCGCTGCGAGACCGTGGCACCGAGCTGGCGGAGCAGGCCACGGCACGAACTCGCGACCGCGGGTACCTCGGCGTGGTGGAACCAGTCCTCGGCCTGCCGCAACCAGGCGATCGGGTCGCCCCAGCCGTCCGCGGCCGCGGGCTCGGCGACCAGCCGCAGCCCGAGGTGCCGGGCCATCGGGTACAGCGACGACGTCTCCAGCGCGAGCTCGACCATCGCGGCCGCCTCGCCCAGCCGGCCGTCGCGGCCGAGCAGGATCGCGTGCGCCCATTGGACGAACTGCCGGTTCCATCGCATCCCGCTGGCCGCCGTCGCGGTGACCACCTCGAAGTGGGCCCAGCCGTTCCGCCCGGCCAGGACGCCGAGCAGCAGCCCGAGTCCGTGCTTGCCGGACATGTGGAACGTGGTCGGGTTCTGCGCGTCGTACGCGAGTGCCTGGGCCATCTCGGACTCGGCCAGCTCCCGGTTGTCCTCCAGCAACGCGCAGAACGTGCGGGCCAGCCCGTACGACAACGGCAGCTCGTGCGACGCGCGTTCGCCGTACGCGGCCAGCTCCGTGAGGGTCTGCTCCATCGCGGTCCGCCGGCCCTGGTGCCCGGCCAGGATCGCCTTCGTCACCAGTACGTACGGCGCGCCGCGGCTGAGCTTGAGCCGCCGGGTGACCTCGAGGCACTCCTCGATCATGGTCGCCGCCTCGGCGTACTCGGACCGGAAGATCGCCTGCTGGGCGAGCACCCCGTCGACCTCGTACGCGCTCGGGATGGCGCCGATCCGCAGGGCCTGCTTGCGGGCGCGTTCCAGCTCCTCGACGCCACCGTCGGCCAGGCACATCGAGCCGGCCTGGAAGATGTGCGAGGTGACCCGTTGCAGGCCGAGGTTGTGCTCGGCGGCGACCTGGCGGGCGCGCCGGAAGTACTCGATCGAGCGGTCCAGGTCGTGCTCGCGGGACAGGATGCCGAGCAACTGCCAGGCGTCCACCGCGACCTTCGGCAGCCGGGCGCGTTCGGCGGCCTCGGCGGCCCGGGTGGCCAGCGCGGCCGCCGACTTCAACCGGCCCGGGCTGGTCCGGGTGAGTTCGAGCGCGGCCGCCATCGCGTCCAGAGGGGCCAGGTCCTCGTCGGCCGCGTCGTGGCCGAGCAGCGAGCGCGCGGTGGCGACGTGGGTCGCGGCCGAGGACCAGCGGCCGGCCATGTGCTCGACACCGGCCAGCTGGACGTGCAACGCGGCCACCCGGCGGATCTCGAGTCCGCGCCCGGCCAGGTCGTCGATCGTCTCCGGCCGGGCCAGCGGGTGGTCGAACTGCCCGGTCTCACCGAGCGCGAGGTAGAGCGAGTCCAGGACACCGGCCCGGTAGGTGACGTCCTGGTGCTCGGTGAGCAAGGTGTACGCGCGGTCGAGCAGTTCGACCGCGGACCCCATCGAGCCCTCGTCGAACGACCGGCGGCCCGTCTCGGCGAACAACGTCCCGGCCCGGACGCAGTCGCCGCCGGCCTGGGCCAGCTCGGCCATCATCGGCTTCCAGTCGCCCGGCAGACCCGGGTGCAGGGTCTCGATCGCGTCCGCGCACCGGCGGGCGAGCGCGGCCCGTTCGGTCGGGTTGAGCCCGGCCAGCAACGCCTCGGCGGTCAGCGGATGCCGGAACGCGTACCAGTCCGGCACCGGCTCGTCGGGCCCGACCAGCTGGGCCGCGAGGCCGGCGCGCAAGGTGGCGAGCAGTTGCCGTTCGTCGATCGCGCTCGCCTGCCGGACCACGCTGAGCGGAAACCGGTGACCGATCACGGCGGCCAGGATCAGCAACTCCCGCGACTCGGGGCTGAGCTGTTCGGTCCGGCTGCTGATGCTGCGGACAACGGCATCCGGGACCGCCATCCGCAGGTCGTCGACGACCTGGAGCTTGCCGTCGGCCCCGGCCAGCAACTGACCCGACCGGCTCGCCTCCTGCAGCAGTTCCTCGACGATGAAGGGGATCCCGGCACTGTCCGACCACAGCCGCTCGGCCAGTTGGTCCGGCACCTCGGCGGCCGCGACATCGAGCCGGTCCGCGGCCAGGGCGCGGACGTCGTCGGGCCCGAGCGGCGGAAGTTCGAGGATCTCGGCGGTGCCGCGCCGGTCGGCCAGCTGGGCGAGCTCGGTGGCGCGGCAACGGTCCGACCGGGTGGTGGCGACCAGCGCGATCGGCTGATCCTCCAGGTTGTCGAGCAGGTACTCGATCACGGCCAGCGTCTCGGGGTCGGCGGCGTGCAGGTCCTCCAGCACCAGCAGGCAGCCGCGGCCGCGACCGACCAGGCCGAGCAACCGCAGCACGGCCTCGCCCAGGACCACGGCCGAGGTGGCCGTTTCCGGACCCACGCCGTCCTCCCAGTCCGGGACCAGCCGCGCGAGCACCCGCCGGTACGGGCCGAGGCTGTCCGGCGCCGGCATCTCGCCGCGCCGGATCAGCGACAGCAACGCCTCCGCGAACGGGCGGAACGCGACCGTCGTCCCGAGCGCGCCGACCCGGCCGCGCAGGGTCACCATCGAGTGGTCGAGCGCGTCGGTGGTGGCGACCGCGGCAAGCCGGCTCTTGCCGATCCCCGGTTCGCCGACCAGGAAGACCGCACCGCCGCGACTCACGCGCGCGGACGTCAGCAGGCGGCCGAGGTGGTCGATCTCCCCGTCCCTGCCGACCACTCCAGGCGCATGGGTCTGCATGCCTGCAAACTTTAACCGCGCCGTGGTGCCATCGCAGCGGGTCCGGCAGGTCCCAGCAAGCGTTTGAGCTCAGGGCGTCGAACGCTTGCTGGGGAGGGCCGGACCCGGTTCGTCAGACGTGGTGCTCGTTGATCGTGGTCAGCGTGGTGCCGTCCACGACCGCGTGCACGGCGAGCGCGGCCACGCTGGCCGTGCCGACCAGGGCGAGCGCGCGCCGGCCGACCGGGCTGCGCTTCGGCAGCGTGACGGGACCGATCGGGTCCGGGGTGGTGTCGGTGGCGGACCGGGCGGGGGACTGCTCGTGGTGCTGGTTCACAAGATGCTCCTGTTCGGAGTGGTTGGTCCGCGCGCCGCTGTGATGGGCGGCAGCGCGGCGGATCAGTGCGGGTCCTGGATCGAGGTATGGGTGGTGCAGTTGTCGACGACGAAGTGGACAGCCATCGCCGCCACGCTCGCGGTCCCGACCAGGGCCATCGCCCGGGCACCGATCCGGCCGCGCTTCGGCAGCGAGACCGGACCGAGCGGGTCCGGGGCGGCGGCGTCGGCCTGCGCCGTACGCGGGTCTTCGGGCTGGGCGGTCATGGTGTTCCCCTGTCGGTCGGGCCGGTACCACGCGTCGGTGCGGTGTGCCGGCCGGCGGTCGGTTGCATGAGTAGTGCGGACGGGACCTGGTGCGGGAAGCCGAGCCGGAGCAGGCCGTAGCCGATCCCGGCCAGTCCGGTGAGCAGCCCCGGTGACGGCACGGCCCGCGGCGTACCGCACCGCGCGCCGTACTGCTTGACCGCGGCAAGCACCAACCCGGTCCGGCGGCGCCGGACCGTCTCCGCTTGCTGGTTCCCGCTCTCGGTGAGCCACAGGAGTGGTTCGACCGTGCCGAGCTCGCCGTGACACAGACTCAGGTCGGCGAGCACCGGACGTTCGTTGGTGGCGCGCAGGTAGGCGTCCACGTCGACGGGCGCCCCCGACACGAGCCGGGCCAGCACCGTGCCCGTCGTACCGCCGCACCACCCGGCGTCCGCGGCTCCGTCGGCCGACGCCGCGTCCCGCGCCACCTGGTGGAAACGGTCACCCGGTACGCCGTACCGCGCCAGCGCCCAGGCGATTCCCCCGTCCCCACGAGCGAATCCCCCAGTACTACGGGACGCCGCGACCAGCTCCTCGGCGTACCGATGAGCGAGCCGTTCACCGCCGGGCACACCCAGTACCGCGGTGAGTCCACCGGCGGCGCCTTCCGCGTAGCCAGGGGAGTCGTCGGGTTCGAGTGACTCCATCAGGGCGAGTGCTGCCGCGACCGAGTCGGTGAGGGCGCTGTCGTCGAGCAGGGCGCGTAGCCGGCTCAACCCGTAGGTGATTCCGCCGAGCCCGTGCAGCCCTGGTCCCACGGCCTGGGCGGCGGCCGGGTTCGCGGCCAGCAACTCCAGCAAGGCGGGGATCGGGCGGATCGCGTCGCGGGCGAGCTCGCAGTACTTCCCCGCGCCGGTGAGGGCGCCGATCTGGGCCAGGAAGAGCGCGGTCCCGGTGTACCCGTTGGAGAGCCCCGCCCCCATCGGCAGTACGGCCCAGTGATGGTCGTCCAGGAGTTCTAGGCCGAGCCAGTTCGCACTGTCGCCACTGCGGCCGAGGACCTGGGCCATGATCTCGTCGGCCAGGTCGGTCGCGGCCGCGATCACGTGCTCGGGATCGGGCTCGACGGCGCCCAGGCCGGGCCGGTTCGCCGGGCTGCTGTGCCGGACCGGTTCGGGCCGGGTGGCCAGGCAGGCCGAGATGATCCACTGCTGCCGGTGCAGGTCCACCTCGGTCATCGCCGCGATCTTCGCCTCGACCGCGGAGAGTCCGTCGGCCGCGAGCACATCGGGGATCCGGGTCCCGTCCGACGCCCACACGTCCCGGCTGTCCGGCCGGGTGGTGAACAGCGGGATGTCGCCCGCCCACAGCTCGGCCAGTTCGTACGGGACCAGCCGGCGCAGGCTCTCGTCGGAGTCCCACAGCAGGTCCAGCAGTTCGGCGTGACCGTCGGCGCTGCGCAGGGCGTCCGGGTGCGTGCTCTCGTCCAGCAAGGTGGCGTAGATGTTGCTCGGCCGGGCGATGTAGCGGATCCGGTCCCGCGCGCAGCGAGCCGGTAGACCGCCCGGGCCGAGCAGGTCCCCGCCCTGCCGGGCGATCGCCTCATACGCGGCCCGGAACCCTGTGAGTACAGCGATCTCGTGGTCCCGCGGCTCCATCACGACGCCGTCGAGCCGGGGGCGGTTGGAGCCACCCCTGGTCGTCCCCGGGCGCCGGACGAGGTGCATGGTGTCCAGGCCCGCGTCGGCCCAGTCGACCACGTTGTTCGGTGTCGTCCCGCCCGCGTCGCCGCCCAGCCCGGACAGGTCCGCGACCCCGTGCTCACCGGAGACGAGCAACGGCAGCAGGGCCGTCCGGGACACCGAGCTGAGGAGAGCGGTCTGCGCCGGGTCGGCGGCGACACCGGCCGGCGTGATGCTCGGGTGGAACAGCGTCTCCACGTCCACGAGTACCGGCTGGTCCCCGGCCGCGATCAGGTTCTCGTAGTGCATGTCGGTGCCGTCCAGCACGTACAGCAGTGCCAGCAACGCGCCCTGCCGTTGGTAGAACCGCCGGACACCGGGCAGGTCGGCACAGTCCTCGGCCGCGACGTACTCGAGCCAGCCGTACTCGCCGCGCCGGAGCACGTGGACCGTCCGGATCCCCAACGTGGTCTTGGTGTTCAGCCAGCCGACCAGCTCGTTGAAGTGCTCGTGCAGGTCGAGCGGGCGCGGCTTGTAAACCACCCGGGCGCCGTTCGCGAACGTGAGCGTCGCCGTACTCCGGCCGCCGCGATGCGGGTCGCCGCCCGGGTCGACGGCGGTCAGCGCGCCCGGGTCCTGGCCGGCCAGCAATTCGGTGACCAGCAGCTCACGGTCCTCGGTGAGGCGCGCCAGGAGTTCGAGGTGCCCCTCGACCGCCTGCCGGCACGCCTCACCCAGGACCCGGGCCAGGACCGGGTACCCGGCCAGGAACTCCGCCAGCTCGCTCCCTCCTTCGAGCCGGTGGGTGAAGGCCAGGAACCGCTCCGCCGGGGTGGCGCCGGCCAGCTCGCCCCGGGCCCGGGCTCGCGCGAGCTCGAGCACGAACGTCCGGGCGGTGAGGCGGACCAGCCGGCGGCCCAGCCGGTGCAGGGCCTGCTCGGCCACCGCACCGGTGTGACCGGCCGCGACCAGGTCGGACCGCGCCGAGGCGAGCAGCGGTTCGAGACACCGGACCAGGGCCTGTTGCCAGTCGCCGGCGGCCGGGGCGGGCCGGGCGATCGATCGGGGCGGGATCGGGGTGGTACCGCGCTCGACGTACCGGGCCCACGCGGGCTTGGGCTGCCCATGTTCGTGGGCGCGCATCCCGGCGGACCACCAGTCCTGGCGATGGTCGGCCGGGGGAGCCCCGGTGGCGGCGGAGTCGAGCACGCGGACAGCGTGGCATCGGCCGCTGCCGCAGACATGGGTATCGCGCCCCCATATTTCCGCAAGCGCTCGCTGGGGGCGGAAGCAGCGAAAGCAAACGTTTGTGCTGCTGTCCGCGGGATGATGACTGGGGGTTGACCACCCCGCGGGCAGCAGCGCCCGAACCGGTTGTCCTCTGGTGGAAGGGCATCCGGGCCAGGTGTCGGAAGTGCGGGACCGTCACCGGCCCGCGCTGATCGAAGTCCTCGTGGCCGGCCTCCCGCTGGGGTTCGTGATGTGGTGGAACGAACGCCGTGAACGATGCCCGAGGCCCGGAGGCGCGAACAAGAGCCGTCCACCCCCAAATTCTTCGCCGCCCGCCGGTGCGGAACATGGGGGCCGATCCCCCATGTGCGGGCCGGGGCCGAGCTGTCACGGTGGGCGAGTGTTCAGCCACGCTCCCGGACTCCCGGTCTCCGCGCACTCCGTGCTCGACATGGTGCCGCAGCCGGCCGGCCAGTCGGCGGCCGCGGCGCTGCGCGAGACGATGGAGGTCGCCCAGGTCGCCGACGACCTCGGGTACCGCCGATTCTGGCTGGCCGAGCAACACGGTGTCCGCGGCATCGGCAGCGCGTCCCCGGCTGTACTGGCCGCGGTTCTCGCCGCCCGGACCGACCGGATCCGGCTCGGATCAGGAGGCGTCCTGCTCGCGAACCACCGGCCGCTGCTGGTCGCCGAACAGTTCGCCGCACTCGCGGCCGCGTACCCGAGCCGTGTGGACCTGGGTGTGTCGGAAGGATCAGTGGCGCACCCGTCGACCGCCGCCGCCCTCGGCTGGGGTGACGAGGCAAGGGACCTGTTCCCACAACGCCTGGACGAGCTGTGTCGCTTCCTCCGAGACGGACTGCCTGGCCGTGCTCCGGTGGGCGACGTACGGCTCGCGTTGGCAGGTTTGCCGCCACCCGTCTTCGTACTGGCGAACCGGCCCGCCACTGCGCAGCTGGCCGCGGTTCGTGGGTTGCCGATCTTCCTGACCGCGTCGGAGACCACGGTCGCCGCGGCCTCGACGTACAAGGACAACTTCGAACCCACCGGGCCCACGGTCCGCCCGTACCTCGGGGTGTCGGTCGGGGTGGTCGCCGGGGACACGGACGAGGACGCGCTCGCCCGGCTCGCGGAGTACGTGCGGGTGAAGCATCGGCTCGGTATGGCGTCCGTCCGCGCCACGCCGGCCGAGCTGATGGAGCTGCTGGAGCCACCGCTGACCGGGAGAGAGCGGGGCCGGGCCGAGCGGTTGGTGGACGACCCGGGGCACATCATCGGCTCCCGCGCGACCGTGGCCGCGGGACTCGCCTCGCTGGCCGCGAAGACGAGCGCCGACGAGATCATGCTCGCCCCCCTGGCGTACGACGGGCTGGTCCGCGCGTCGATCCTGCGAACCGTGGCCGCGGCGCTGACCAGGGCCATCCGGACCGTCCCGCGACCCGCGCCGCACTTCGTCGCCACTGCCTGAACCGGGCCGCCGCCGCGACCTATGGTGGGTACTGGATCCACCCAGGGGAAAGGCGAAGCTGATGGCGCGGGAGCAGGAAGTCGTCCAGGCGTGTCCGACCGAACTGTTCGTCGGTGGGAAGTGGCGAGCGGCCGAGGGCGGTAAGACCCTCCCCGTCGAGGACCCGGCCACCGGTGCCACCTTGTGCGAGGTGGCGGACGCGAGTCCCGCGGACGGTGTGGCCGCGCTCGACGCTGCCGTTGCCGCGCAAGCAGAGTGGGCCGCGACCCCGCCCCGGGAGCGCGGCGAGATCCTGCGCCGGACGTACGAGCTGATGACCGCGCGGGCCGACGAGCTGGCGTTGCTGATGACGCTGGAGATGGGCAAGCCGGTCGCCGAGTCGAAGGGCGAGATCGCGTACGCCGCGGAGTTCTTCCGCTGGTTCGCCGAGGAGGCGGTCCGGATCGACGGTGGGTATCAGGTCGCCCCGAACGGCGCGGGCCGGTTCCTGGTGCTGCGGCAGCCGGTCGGGCCGTGTCTGCTGATCACCCCGTGGAACTTCCCGGCCGCGATGGGCGCCCGCAAGATCGGTCCGGCGGTCGCCGCGGGGTGCACGATGGTGATGAAGCCGGCCGCGCAGACGCCGCTGTCGATGCTGAAGCTGGCCGAGTTGCTGACCGAGGCGGGCCTGCCGCCGGGTGTGCTCAACGTGATCACGACCAGCGACTCGGGCGGTGTGATGGAGCCGCTGATCCGCGACCCCCGAGCGCGGAAGCTGTCGTTCACCGGGTCCACCGCGGTCGGCCGCAAGCTGATCGAGCAGTCCGCCGAACAGGTACTGCGGACCAGCATGGAGTTGGGTGGCAACGCGCCACTGCTGGTGTTCGAGGACGCCGACCTGGACCAGGCGGTCGAGGGTGCCCTGCTGGCCAAGATGCGCAACGGCGGCGAGGCCTGTACCGCGGCGAACCGGATCTACGTGCAGGCCTCGGTGATGGACGAGTTCGCGACCCGGCTGACCGAGCGGATGAGCGCGCTCAAGGTCGGCCGCGGCACCGAGGACGGGGTCGACCTCGGCCCGTTGATCGACGCCGTCCAGCGGGACAAGGTGAAGGACCTGGTCGACGACGCCGTCGAGCGGGGTGCCCGCCCCCTCACCGGCGGAGAAGTTGCCGACGGCAAGGGGTACTTCTACCCGCCGACCGTGCTCGCCGACGTGCCGAAGTCGGCCCGGCTGCAGAAGGAGGAGATCTTCGGCCCGGTCGCCCCACTGACCGCGTTCGAGACCGAGGACGAGGCGGTCGCGATGGCCAACGACACCGAGTTCGGCCTGGTCTCCTACCTGTTCACCAAGAACGTCGACCGCGCGTTGCGGGTCAGCGAGCGGCTCGAGTCCGGCATGGTCGGCCTCAACCAGGGCATCGTCTCCAACCCGGCGGCCCCGTTCGGCGGCGTCAAACAGTCCGGCCTCGGCCGCGAGGGCGGCGCCCCCGGCATCGACGAGTACCTAGAGATCAAGTACATCGCCACCAATATCGGTTGATCACTCGTTCAGCCAGGTCTGGATGGTGTCGGCGTCGGGGCGCGGGCTGGTGCCGATGGCGTGCGGGACGAAGCGGGCGTAGTAGTCGGTGATCGGGCCGTCGGACTCGCGGACCATCATGCCGGCGGCGACACCGTCGACGATCCAGCTGCCGATGACGGCCCGGTTGCCCTCGTACGACGGGAGCGGGTGCCATTCCTGGTACACCATCGTCGAGGTGTCGTACGGGCCTTCGTGGACGTGGTCCTCGGGGTCGGCGACGGTGTGGATCACGATGTTGCTGCCCTCCCGCCCGTGCAGCGGTTTGGCCACCCACTCGAGCAGGTCGCCCGGGTCGCCGAAGTACGCCGGGAGCAGGTTCGGGTGGTTCGGGTACAGCTCCCACAGGACCGGGAGGATCGCCTTGGTGGACAGCATCGTCTTCCAGATCGGCTCGATCCACTGCACCGGTTCGCGTTCGACCCCGGCCAGGACGTACCGGCCGAACTCGTCGTCCAGCATGTCCTCCCACGGGTACAGCTTGAACGCGGTCCGGATCCGCCGGCCGCCCCAGTCGACGAACGCGCGCTGCGCCGACTCCCAGCCGAGGTCCTCCAGCTCGTGCCCGTACGTCGCCAGCCCGGCCATCGCGGCCGTGTCCCGCAGGTAGGCGACCGTCATCGCCTCCTCGCCGGTGGTCTCCGCGGCGGAGTTGAAGAAGTGCGCCTCGTTGCCCGGGAACCGGCCCTCGGCGAGTCGCTCGCTCCACCACTTCACCAGCCGGTCGTGCACCGAGTTCCACTGGTCGGCGTCGGGGAACACGTCCTCCAGCCAGTTCCACTGGATCACCGCGGACTCCAGCAGCCCGGTCGGGGTGTCGCCGTTGATCTCCAGCATCTTCGGCTCCGCCCCGGACCAGGCCAGGTCGAACCGCGCGTACACGGACAGGTCGTCCCGCTTCAGCGACTCCCGGACCAGCGGCAGCGTGCCGGACGCGAGCCCGAGCTGCTCGTCGGTGAACCGGTCACCCGACGCCATCACCGACGCGGCGTGCCGGCACATCGCGTACAGCTCCTCGGTGACGCGTTCGAGGTGCAGCACCTCGTCCATCGTCACCTCGTACCACGCGCTCTCGTTCCAGTACGGGCGTTCGGTGCCGTCGGGCAGATCGGTCATCGGGAAGACCAGGCCCTGCTCGACGACCTTGTCCCGCCAGCGCGGCCGGGGTTTGATCGAGTGCCGCCACATCAGCCGCCAGAGCTCCCCTTGCCGGACTTGCCGAACCCGCCCCGGGTGATGGTGCCGATGTCGCCACCCTTCCTGTCCAGGCCGCCGCGCCTGATCGTCGGCGACCCGCTCCCGCCGGACCCGGTCCGCGGGATCGTGTACGTGCCCTGGCCGGCGTTGTACCGGCTGCCGACCGCCGGGACGTACCCGTTGCCCCGGGTGGCCATGTAGAACCAGAAGAAGCCGGCGCCCGAGCCGTGGTACTCGCGTTCGTCCTTGCACTCGTCGTCATCGGTCCGGGTCTGGGTCTGCGGGTCCACGCAGATCGCCGCGTAGTCGGGCTGGTCGCCGCTCGAACAGCCGGTCAGCGACGCGGCCATCAGCGCGGTCAGGCCGAGGGTGATCCCGGCGCTGCGCATCCGTCGTTCGGTCATGACCTGCCTTCCCCCTCGGCCGGCGGTTTCATCGAGAACATGATCGCCGCGCCCACCGCCGTCGACACGGCCACCACGATCAGCGGCCCGCGGCCCACGTCGGACACCGCGAGCACCAGCACCAGGACGAAGCAGATCGTCGCCAGCAGCGGGACCACGACCCGTTGCACGACGCGCTCCCGCAGCTCGCCGGTGAAGTACACCGGGACCGCGATCGCCGTGGCCAGGTAGTACAGCGAGACCAGGATGGACACCGCGGCGACCGAGTCGGCCAGCACCGCGTCCGACGTGAGCACCAGCGTCACGTAGATCAGCACGCTCGCGGCGGCGAACACCCAGGTGGACACACTCGGCGTCCGGTACTTCGCGGAGATCCGCGCGAACTGCCCCGGGAACGCGTCCCGCCGGGCCATCGACAACATCGTCCGCGCCGTCGGCAGGATGGTGGTCTGGGTGGAGGCGAGCGCGGACACCAGCACGGCCGCGGTCAGCACCTTGCCGCCGGTCGTACCGAGCAGGTCCGCACCGAGGATCGCGAAGAAGTCGTCGTCCGCGATCTCGCCCAGCGGGTCGGTCCCGGCGTACGCGACCGCGGCCCACGCGACCACGACGTACAGGACGACCAGGACACCGTTTGCCACGAGGGCCGCGATCGCAGGGGTCCGGCGCGGATCGCGGGACTCCTCGTTGACGCTGAACGACGAGTCCCAGCCCCAGTACAGGAACACGGCCACCAGCACCGCGGCCGCCCAGGCGCCCTCGCCCGTGTCGGTGGACAGCGGGATGCTCGCGGTCCCGGCCTCCCGGAACGCGCCGATCGCGAACCAGCACAGCGCGACCAGCTCGACGGTCAGCAACAGGATCTGCGTCCCCGCGGCGATCCGGATGCCGCGATAGGCGAGCAGGGCCATCGCGAGGATGAACGCGGTCCCCAGACCGGCCTGCGCGAGCCGGGACTCCGCGGCGCTGTCGAGACCGAGCAAGGCATAGGTGTACACCGCGGCGACCTGGGCGAGGTTGCTCATCACCAGGACGCAGGCCATCACCGTGGTCCAGCCGACCATCCGGCCGATCCCGAGCCCGAACGCCTTCTCGGTCCACGGGAACGTGGTGCCGCAGTCCGGCTCGGCCCGGTTCAGCTCGCGGAAGCAGAGCGCGACCAGGATCACCGGGACCGCGCTGATCGCGAGCACCACCGGAGCGGCCGCGCCGACGTACGCGGTGAGCAGCCCTACCGACACGGCCAGTGAGTACGCCGGGGCGGTGGAGGCGATACCGATCGCGGTGGAGGCGCCTACACCGAGCGCGTCCTGTCGCAGGCTCCGGCCGCGCGACCGCGAGTCAGCGCTGGTCGTCATCGTCGGTGGTGTCACTGCACTCGGTCGTCATCGTCCCCCAGGGTGCCACGCCGTCGTGGCGGATCGGTCCACCATGCAGGCGTTGCGCGCCGCCGGACCGTCCGGCGGTCATGCCCTCACCCCTCGACGCAGCGCCTGCCGCCGCGGTTCCCCCGATTTTCAGCGGCCCCGCATCAGCTCGGTGACGGTGACCAATTCGTACCCACGGGCGCGCAGTCCACGCACGATCGGGCCGATCGCCTCGTCGGTGTACGGCGCGTTGTCGCCGCCGTGCATGTGCAGCACCACGATCGAGCCGTCCCGCGCGTTCGACAGCACCTGCTTGACGATCGGGTCCGGCGACTTGGCGAACCCGTCGGCCCCCGGTACGTCCAGGCCGACCGCGGTGAGCCCGGCCGGCGCGAGCTCGTGCAGTGCCGTGCCGTCGTAGCAGCCGCCGGGGAAGCGGAACCACCTGGTCGCGTTCGGGACGAGCCGGTCCAGCTGCACCACGGCCCGGCGGACGTCGGTGAGCATCTCGGCCCGGGGGACGGTACCGAGGGTGTAGCAGTGCTTGGTGAAGGCACGGTGGTCGTACGTGTGCGTGCCCAGCTCGAACAGCGGGTCCTTGGCGAGCTCGCGGGTCCGGTCCGGGTACTGCTCCATCCACAGCCCGGTGAGGAACAGGGTCGCCGGGACCCGGAGTGCGCGCAGCTCGGCGATGAGCTGGTCGTTGTAGTACGACTTCACGGTGCCGGCCTGGAGTCGTCGCCGCATCGAGGCCGTGAGATCCGCGTCGAAGGTGAGCGCGATCCGCTGCGGGCCCCGCGGTCCGTGCTGGATCACCGGCATCAGGTTGGTCGCGCGGGACGCACCCGGCCGGTCGGTACGAGCCGGGCTCGGGGTCGGCGTACTGCTTGGCGTCGGCGTACCGCTCGGTGTCGCCGAAGGGGACCGCGGGGTCAGCGTAGGCGCGCCCGGCGCCAAGGTCGATGGCGTCGGTGGTGGTGCTGTGGATGGAGCGTCGGTGCACCCCGCGAAAGCGGCCGCCGCGGCCACGAGCACAGCCGTGAGCCTGATTCCCCGTCCGACCGTCACGGCCCCCGAGTATGCCGTGGACCGGGCTCAGCGCTCGGCGCGGGCCTCCCACTCGGACCGGAGCAGCGACCAGATCTGCAGGTCGTGGATCTGGTCGCGGTACGGGAACGCCTGCCGCAGCGTGCCCTCCAGCGTCATGCCGAGGCGCTGCGCGACGGCGACGCTGCGGGCGTTGGCGGGGACGCAACGCCACTCGACCCGGTTCATCCCGCGGTCTCCGAGGGCCCAGTCGATCAGCACCTGCGCGGACCGGGTGACCAGGCCGTGGCCCTCGGCGTGACCGTCCAGCCAGACGCCGATCTCACTACTGCCCCAGCGCGGCTCGAAGGTCCGGAACAGCAGCCCGCCGACCAGTTCGCCGTCCAGCCAGATCCCATAGAGGCGGCCCGCGTCCTCGGCCTGCCGGACCGCGTAGCGCTGCAGGAAGGCCCGGGCCGACTCCTCGTCGACGACCAGCTCGGCCCACGGGATGTACGGCTCGATGTTCGCCCGGGCCTTGTCCACGTGGGCGAGGAACTCGGCCGCCTGCCACGGCTCCAGCGGTCGCAGCTCGGCGTTCTCGGTGATGGTCCTGGCGAACATCGGCACCCCTCCCGGTACATAACAAACGTTCGGTACGTACTATAGCGGCATGCCGGCCAGGACGGATCACGAAGCCAGACGACGCGATGTCTCCGCCGCGGTGTGGAAGGTGGTGGCCGCGGAGGGGTTCGGCGGACTCACGTTGCGCGCCGTCGCGGCGGCGCTGGGTGGATCGACCGGGATGGTGACGCACTACTTCCCGTCCAAGCAGGCGCTGATCAAGCACGCGCTCGAACTGGCCGAGGAACGTACCCGCACGTCGATCCCCGAGTCCGGCGATCTGCGGACGGCTCTGATCGCGGTGCTCCCGATCGCCGCGGGGACGACCGAGATCAGCCGGGTCTGGGTCAGCTCATGGGATCCAGCGCTCGCCGAACCGGAGCTGGGCGCGCTGGAGAAAGCCCGCTACCGCCGCTGGCGCACGAAGCTGGAGAAGCTCGTCGTGGTGGCGCAGGAAGCCGGCGAACTCCCCGCAGGCGACCCGGCCGACCTGGCCGCGAGCCTGGCCGCCTTCACCCATGGGCTGGTCGTGCAGACCCTGTTCGATCCCCGGGCCTTCCCCCGCAAGCGCCTCCTCAACCTGCTCGATACTCACCTGGCCTACTTGAGGCCAGCGCGGTGAGGGTCCAGTGGAGGGCTGGGGCCAGGGATTGTGGGGGCGGCCAGCCGTTGAGGATGGCGAGGAGTTCGAAGTAGCGCTCGCGGCGGGCGTCGGCGGCGAGTTCGAGGTGGTCGATCGGCAGGTCGCCGAGGGCCGCGAGGTACGACGCCGCTTCGCCGGAATCAGGGGCGACGCCGAGAGCCAGGGCGGGAGTAATTTGCTGCTGGATGCGCGCCACCACGTCAGGGCGTAACCCAGGTTGCTCCGCCGTGTGGTGTTCGACCAGCCGGCGCAACAGCGCCCGGAAGTCGTCGTCCGCCAACAGATCGAGCAGCTCGATCCACGCCTCGACCTGCTCGGTCGTGGGGTCGTCGGGCAGTTCCGGCCGCATCGTCCGCCGAGCCGCCGCGAACGACTCCCCGGCGGACTCGAACACCGCCGCCAGGAACTCGTCGACCACCGCGACCCGCTCCGCCTCCGACAGAGCCACGAACCGGTGCATCGCCGCCACCTCGTCCACGTCAGCTCCGCGCCGCACGACGGACGCGAGTACCGACCGCCGGAGCCGCAGGGTCCGCACCTGCGCGTCCAACGCCGCCACATGCGCCGCCGCGACCTCGGCGACCGAGACCTCCCGAGCCAGCACGCGCTCGATCGTGGCCAGGTCGAGGCCGAGGTCACGCAGGGTCCGGATCAGCTCCAGCCGGGCGACCGCGGCCCCGTCGTACTGCCGATAACCGGCCGTCGTCCGCGAAGTGGGCGGCAGCAGCCCGCGGTCGGAGTAGAACCGGATCGTCTTCACCGTCAATCCGGTCCGCTTCGCCAGGTCGCCGATCGAGTAGCTCATACCGCCCACTGTGCCGTCTCCTGCCGGGGGAGACTCAACCCACCAGATCGTTGACCGATCGCAGGACCGGGACGCCGAGCTCGCCCGTCGGCGCCGTGGCACCGGTGACGTGGAAGGTGTGCGAGTCGCCCGCGGACAAGGTGATCAGGCAGGAGTCCACCCGGGCCTCGGCGTCCAGCCGGTCCGGGAACAGGGCGAGGTCCTTCGCCAACGCGGTCGCCGTCACGGTGACGTCGTACCCGCCGTCGGTCGCCGTCACGGTCGCGGTGTACGCGTCCGCCGCCAACCGCAGAGCGGTGTCCTCGACGAAGTACCAGTACGCCGTGCTGCCGTCTTCCGCACGCACCTCGACGTACTCGGCGGCCGCGTCGGCCGGCTTGGCCACCGACTCGGGCAGCGAACTCGTCACCGCCGACCGCGGCGCGACGTCCAGCGCGAACGTCTCCTGCGCGAGCACGGCACCACCGTCGGCCGTACTCCGCCGCGCCACGGTGACCGAGGTCGTCCAGGGCTCGTCCGTGTCGTTGTGCGCGACAACGGCCGGGCCGTCCTCCCGCGGCTGCACGGTGAGCAGGCGATCGGCGTACACCCTGCGCAGTGTGAACCACAGCGGCTTGCGGATGCCGTGCCCGTCGACGGCGGCCCAGGAGATCACCGGCCAGTTGTCGTTCAGCTGCCAGACGATCGCGCCGGTGTTCAGCGGGAACAGGCTGCGGAAGTGCTCGATCCCGTACCCGACCGCGCGCGCCTGGTTGAGCTGCGTGATCCAGTGCCAGTCAGCCATCTTGGATTCCTGCCCCGCCCCACCGCCCCGGACGGCGTCCCACTTCGGCAGGTGCTCACCGAGTCCCCGCTCCAGTTTGAGGTTGCCCTCGAACGCCTTCTGGTGCACGAGCATCTGCTCGCCGTACGGATCGAGCGGCTCGTCGTGCACCACCGAGGTGAGCGTCGACCAGGCCGGCGGACCCTGGAAGCCGAACTCCGAGACGAACCGCGGCATGTACTTGCGGTACGTCGAGTAGTCCACCTGGTTCCACACGTCCCAGATGTGCATGGTGCCGTTCCGCTCGTCGTTCGGGTGGATGAACCGGTCGTAGGAGTACGGCGAGCCCTCGGAGTACGGCGTCCGCGGGTCCAGCTCGGCGACGATCCCGGGCAGCAGGTCGAAGTAGTACCCCTCACCCCAGGTCCGTCCGCCGAGCGGCTTGCGCCAGCCCCACTCGACGTAGCCCCAGATGTTCTCGTTGTTGCCGTTCCAGATCGCCAGACTGGCATGCCGGCTCAGCCGGGTGACGGCCTGCCGCGCCTCGGCCTCGACCTCGCTGCGCAGCGGCTCCTCCTCGGAGTACGCGGCGCAGGCGAACAGGAAGTCCTGCCAGACCAGCAGGCCGAGCTCGTCGCAGAGGTCGTAGAAATCTTCGCTCTCGTAGATGCCGCCGCCCCAGACGCGGAGCAGGTTCATCCCGGCGTCGACGGCGTCCTGCAGACTGCCGGCGTAGGTGTCCCGGTTCAGCCGGGTGACGAACGCGTCGTCCGGGATCCAGTTCGCGCCGCGGACGTAGAGCGGCTTGCCGTTGACCAGGATCACGAACGGGCCGCCGTCGTCGTCCGGCGCCACGTCGATCGTGATCGTCCGGAACCCGACCCGCCCCTGCCAGCCGTCGCCGTACTCGCGTGCCGTCAGTGCCACCGCCACGTCGTACAGCGGCTGCTCGCCATGACCCCGCGGCCACCACTGATCGACCTGGTCCACGGTCTGCGTCAGGCTCACCTCATCGGTGCCCGCGGCAACGGTCACCGCGGACGTCGTGCCGGCCACCTCGACGGTGACGGTCGCATCGCCCGCGAACCCGTCCGACCAGGCCAGCGCGACGTGCGTGTCGAGGACGCCACGATCGCCGTCCAGGGTGGCCAGCGGCCGGACCGAGTCGATCCGGGCGCCGGTCCAGGACTCGATCCGCAGCGGCCGCCAAACCCCGACGGTGGCGACGTCCGGTCCCCAGTCCCAGCCGAAGTTGCTGGCCATCTTCCGGATCGCGTTGTACGGGTGGTGGTTGGTGTGCGGCCACAACCCGAGCTGCTCGGCGAGCGCGTTCGCGGTCTGCACCGGCGCCGCGAAGGTGATCACCAGCTCATTGCCCTCAGCAACGAGGAGTTCGGTCACGTCGAACCGGTAGCCGCGGTGCTGGTTCCAGGTCCGGCCGAGCTCGGTCCCGTTCAGGGTGACCGTGGCGGCGGTGTCGAGTCCGTCGGCGACGAGTTCCTGCACCGCCTGACCGTCCGCGGCCCAGTCGAAGGCGGCCCGGTACGTCCAGCTGGTCCGGCCGATCCAGGCCAGCAGGCCCTCGTTCGCGCCGTCGAACGGATCCGGGATCGCGCCGGCGGCGAGCAGGTCGGTGTGCACCTCGCCGGGCACGGTGGCCGCGACCGGCGTGGTCAGCAGCGCGCCGTTGCCCTCGGGAACCGGGCCTTCGACCGCCTGGACGGTCCAGTCGACGCCGGCGTCGGTGCTGAGCGGAACCGCGCGGAGCGAGCCGGCAGCGGTCGGTACGGAAGTCACAGGCGGGAACTCTCTCTGCGGGTTACTTGATCAGGTTCAGTAAGTCTAGGGTCAATCGGTGAGTTCGATAACCCGCGCGGACGGCTCCCCGGCCGGGGCCGACACGGTCAGGCCGTCGGCACCGGCGCGGTACGCCCAGCCGTCAGCGGCCGCCGGGAAGTAGTCCGTCACCGTGGTCGCCGCCACCGGCAGGACGACCTCGGCCGCCTCCGATCCGCGGTGCCACAGCGCGAGGTACGACCGGTTGGGCCCGGCCAGGCCGAGCGCGATCCACTCGTCGGTCCACCCGGGCAGCCCGAGCGGCCAGAACGGGGTGAGGTGGGGGAGCTCGGTGAGCAGCTTCTTGTGCGCGGTCACGGCCTCGGCGACGGCACCGAGCTCCTCGGCGGTCATCCGGTTCAGGTGGCCGGACAGGTACATCCGGCCGAGCATCCCGTTCACCAGTGCGAACGTGCGCTGCTCGTCGGTCATCCCGGGCTGCGGGTACGCCCAGTTGCCGGCCTGTTCCGGGAGGACGGACGCCGGAGCGGCTGCCGCGATCGGGGCGTACAGACCGGGGTCCTCCTGGTCGGAGGTGGACTGCAGATGGAACCGGGACAGCATCGCGTAGTCCATCCGCAGGGCGCCGGACCCGCAGTTCTCCAGCAGCAGCTCGGGATGCCGCTCCTGCACACCGTCGATCCAGGCGAGCTGGGCCCGGTTGTGCTCCAGCAGCCCTTGTCCCGCGGACTTCCCGTCGAGGTCGGTCCCGGGCCCGGTCATCGTGTTGTAGTCCAGCTTGAAGAAGCCGATCCCGAACTCGGCGATCAACCGGTCCACGGTCGAGTCGAGGTGCGCACGTGCGGCCGGGCTGCGCAGGTCGAGCAGGTGCCGGCCGTGCTCCGCGACGCGGACGCCGCCGCGGCTGATGAACGCGTCCGCCGGCAGCTCGGTGGCGAGCGGGGAGTCGACGCCGACGACCTCGGGCTCCAGCCAGACGCCGGGCACCATGCCGCGGGCGCGGATCCGGTCGATCACCTCGCCGAGCCCGTTCGGGAACCGTGTCGTCGACGGCTGCCAGGCGCCGACCGTGCTCCACCAGTCGCCCTCGGCGTACCAGCCGGCGTCGATACAGAAGTACTCCGCGCCCGCCTCGGCCGCCGCGTCGATCAGCGGCAGCAGCTTCTCGGTGGTCGGGTCGCCCATCAGCGTGTTCATGTAGTCGTTGAAGATCACCGGCAGCCGGTCGTCGATCGGCCGCCGCTGCCGGATCGCCCGGCGCTGCGCGGTCAACGCGCCGAACGCCTCGTCCTGGCCGGTCGCGACCACGACCGACACGGGGACGGTCCGGAAGCCCGACTCGGCCGAGATCCGCGCCGTCCACTGGTGCTCCTGGTCGGTGGGACCGCTGAGCAGGACGTAGCCACCCGCGCGGGTCTCACCGAGCTCGTAGTGCCACTGCCCGTTGTGCTCGATCTGCCAGCCGAGCGCGAACGCGGCCGTCCGGTCGACCAGGACGCCGGTGGGCAGGCGCTCACCCGTCGACCAGGAGCCGTGCGACGTGACCGCGCACCGGGCGTGCGAGGTCGGCCGGTGCTCGGCCGACCGGATCTCGGGGACGCCCGCGGAGCGCAGCGGCCGCCGGGACCAGCGGCTCTCCGCCATCCAGTTGTTGTCCCCGGCCACCAGATCGACCGCGTCCACGTCCGGGGTACCGAGCACCGCGGCGGAGAGGAAGTCGAGGACCAGTTCGCCCGGTCCGGTCAGCCGCGCCTCGGTCCAGGTCCGGAACCCGGTGACACCCGGTGAGGCCTCGAAGAAGGTGGTGACCTGCAGCCCGGTGGCCGGATCCGCCTGCACGATCCGCAGCGTCGTCGCGGTCTGTTCGTGTGAGACGTACCGCAGGGCCTTGCCGAGGTCGGTGCCGACATGGCGGTAGGTGCCGGGCGATCGGCCGTGACCGATCGCCGACACCTCCACCAGGGTCTGCGCCGCGATCGTGGCCGCGGCCGGGTGGATCGACTCCACCCGGACCGGACCGTCGTCGAGCCGGAACGTCAGCGCGACGTCCGGTCCTTCCCAGCGCAGCGTGGTCATCAGTCCTCCAGGACGGTCCGGAACCACAGATCGGCGATCAGGCGATGCCCGGCCGCCGTCGGGTGCACCCCGTCGTCGGCCAGCGTGATCGCGCCGGCCTCGACGGCCCGCGCGGTGAACTCGGTGTCGGTGCGGACGAGCAGCGCGCCGTACTCGGCGGCCAGCCGGCGGACCACCTCGAGCTTGGGGTCGAGGTCCTCCCGCCAGCTGTGCTGCTCCTCCTTCACCGGCAGCAGGAACGGCTCGACCAGGACCAGCCGGACCTCCCGCAACGGCTCCAGCAACAGCCGGTACGAGGCCTCGAACTCCTCCGCCGAGGTCAGGTCGTCCTTGTCGTACCGGCGCCAGGTGTCGTTGATCCCGATCAGGATCGACACCAGGTCCGGCCGCTCGGCCAGCACGTCGGTCTGCCAGCGGGCCACCAGGTCCTTGGCCCGGTGCCCGCTGATCCCGGCGTTGACGACCCGCGGACCCGTCGACCCGAGGTGGTCGGCCAGCAGTTTCACATAGCCGTCACCGAGTCCGGCCGGGTCGGTCCGCCGGCCGCAGTCGGTGACGGAATCCCCGGCGAACACGATGGTCCGCCGGGGATCCAGGAGGGGTTCGGTCATCTCAGAGGGTCGCCGCGTGGACGTCCCAGTCGTCCGGCAGTACCGGCGGGACCTCGACCGTGCTGGTCACGTCGACGAACGCGCCGGTGTCGATCGAGTCGGTCACCGAGGCCATGATGTCGACGACGTGGAACGCCAGCGCCCCGGTCGCCCGGTGCGGCCGGTCGGCCCGGATCGCCCGCGCCATCTCCAGCACCCCGGTACCGCGCTCGGCCGACGCCTCGGTGGTCGCGACGGTCTCCCAGTCCTCACCGTCGCGGCGGCGGATCTTGATCTCACCGTCGAACCGGTTCGGGTCCGGGACGGCGAGCGTCGCGTCCGCACCGGTGATCTCGACGAAGCCACCGCGCGGCAGCGGCGAGTCGAAGCTGAAGATGCTCTGCGACGACTGCCCCGACTCGAACCGCGCGATCGCGCTGACGTGCGTCGGGACGGTCACGTCGAAGTCGGTGCCCGCCAGCGGACCCGAGCCGATCGTGCGCTGCTCCCGCGACTTCGAGCCGAGACCCGCGACCGCGGCGACCGGACCGAACAACTGCACCAGCGTGGTCAGGTAGTACGGGCCGATGTCCCACAGCGGCCCGGCGCCCTGCTGGAACAGGAAGGCCGGGTTCGGGTGCCAGGACTCCGGGCCGGGCGACTGCATCAGGGTCAACGCGGTCAGCGGCTGCCCGATGTCACCGCGCTCGATGATCCGCCGCGACTCCTGCAGCCCCGGGCCGAGGATGGTGTCCGGTGCGCAGCCCAGCCGCAGCCCCGCGTCCTGCGCGGTGGCGAGCAGCTTCAGCCCGCTCTCCTGGTCGAGCGAGAACGGCTTCTCGCTCCACACGTGCTTGCCCGCGGCGATCGCGGCCAGCGCCACCTCGACGTGCGCGATCGGGATGGTCAGGTTGACCACGATCTCGACGTCCGGGTTGTTCAGGACGGCCTCGGGCCCGCCGTGGGTGGCGATCCCGTACTGCTCGGCCTTGTCCTTGGCCGCCTCCGGTCGCAGGTCGCCGATCGCGACGACCTGCAGGTCGGGGAAGCTCTGCATGCTCTTGATGTAGGCGTCCGAGATCACCCCGGCGCCGATGACGCCGACCCCGACGGCGCTCATGCGTCGGCCAGCCCGGACAGGTAGCGGAAGCTGCCCTCGACGGCGTCGAAGATCTCGCCGCTGAAGTCGTCCAGCTCGACCACCCGCAGGGCGCCCGGCGACGCGGCCAGGATGTCGGTCACCGCGATGGTGCCGTCGCCGACCGCGACCTGGGCCTTGTTGTCCAGGGTGCCGTCGCCGTCCTTGACGTGCAGCGCCTTCACCCGGTCACCAAGCCGGCCGAGCAGCGCGGGGACGTCGGCGCCACCGACGGCGGCCCAGTACGTGTCGACCTCGAGGATGACGTTGTCGGACAGGTTCGCGGCCAGGATCTCCAAGCCGTGCACACCGTCCACCTTCGACTCCAGCTCGAAGTGGTGGTTGTGGTAGCCGATGGTGATGCCGTGCTCCGCGGCCTCGGCGGCGGCCTGGTTCAGTGCGTCCGCGGTGGCCTTGATGTCGTCCGCCGACTGCCACTTGGCCGGGTCCACGAACGGGTCGATGACGGTGCCGATGCCGAGCTTCTTCGCCACCTCGAAGGTGGGCGCCAGGCTCTCCTCACGAAGCAGGCCGGCGTGCGTGGTGGGCGCCGACAGACCGTACTTGGGCAGCGCCTCCGCCAGCTTGTCGGCCATCCCGACCACGCCGAACGGCTCCACCTTGCGGTAGCCGATCTCCGCGATCCGGGCCAGGGTGGCGTCGAAGTCCTCTTCCAGCTTGTGCCGGACGGTGTAGAGCTGGAGGGACAGATTGTCCACTGCGACCATGGTTTTCTCTCCTCGTCCCGGCGTGCCCCCGCTGCCCTGGGGGTGCACCGAACTGACATTGCCGAACCGGTTAAGTGCCGCGGTGAGCCTATCCCAGCCCGCCCCGCGCCGACCAGACCCGATTCACCTGGTGGGCCTTTGATCAAATCAGTCGCGGACGGTGATGGCAAGCGCTTACCCGCAGACAGTCCGTCCACCGGGGCGCACAATGAGTGATGACCGCGCCGGCCGTCCCGGCGCTGGGGTCGGGGGTGAAGGAGGCCGTCGTGGCCAGAGTGACGATCAGGGAGATCGCCTTACGGGCGGGAGTCTCCAAAGGAGCCGTCTCGTACGCGCTGAACAACCAGCCGGGGGTGTCGGAGGCCACCCGGGCCCGGGTGCTCAAGGTCGCCGAGGAACTGGAGTGGGTACCGAACCGGGCCGCCCGCCAGTTGTCGGCCGCGCGCAGCGAGACGTTCGGCCTGGTCCTGGCCAGGTCCGCGAAGACGCTCAGCGAGGAGCCCTTCTACATGGGCTTCGTCGGTGGCGTCCAGTCCGTCCTGAGCGAGAAGTCGTACGCGCTCGCCCTGCAGGTGGTGGCGGACCTCGACGAGGAGATGGCGACGTACCGGAAGTGGGCCGCCGAGCGCCGGGTGGACGGCGTGATCGTGGTCGACCTGCGGGTCGACGATCCCCGGATCCCCTTGCTGCGCAGGCTGGAGCTGCCCGCGGTCCTGGTCGGCGACCCGGCACTGGCGGACGACCTGACCTGCGTCTGGACCGACGGCACCTCCGCGATGTACGCCGCGGTCGAGCACGTCGCGTCGCTCGGGCACCGCAGGGTCGGGCGGATCGCCGGGCCGCCGGAGCACGGCCACGTGTGGATCCGGGACCAGGCGTTCACCGCGGTGGGCCGCAGACTGGGCCTCGACCTGAAGGTCGTGCACACCGACTTCTCCGGTGAGCAAGGCGCTGAGGCGACCCGCGAGCTGATGACGGCGACCGACCGCCCGACGGCGCTTGTCTACGACAACGACCTGATGGCGGTCGCCGGGTTGTCGGTACTGAGCGGGCTGGGCCTGAGGTCGCCGGACGACGTCACCCTGGTCGCCTGGGACGACTCGGCGCTGTGCCGGCTGGTGCATCCGAGGCTGACAGCGATGAGCCACAACATCGTTGCCTACGGCGCCGAAGTGGCCGAGCGGTTGTTCGCTTTGCGGGCCGGGGCACGACCGGAGGCGCACCTGTTCTCGACGCCGGTGCTGATGGTCAGGGAGAGCTCGGGGCCGCCGGCACCGGATCCGGCGCTGAACTGACGGTCACCGGGACGCCGTTCAGCGCGGCCGTCCCGGCCACCGGATCGGTCCGGCCGGCGTCGGTGACGTCGTTGGCGCTCGGCCCGGCGACGCCGTTCGCCACCGAGAGCCGCGCGCCCGGCCGGCCGTGCCCGAAACCGTGCGGCAGGCTGACCACGCCCGGCATCATGTCGTTGCTCGCGGCAACTTCGACGACGACCGAGCCGGCCGCCGAGGTGACCTCGACGAGCTGGCCGTCGGACAGTTCGCGCCGATCCAGGTCGGCCGGGTTCATCAGCAGCTGGTGCCGTGGCTTGCCCTTCACCAGCCGGGCCGAGTTGTGCATCCACGAGTTGTTGCTGCGCAGGTGCCGCCGGCCGATCAGGAGCAGCTCGTCACCGTTGCTGGGAGCAAACAAAGTCGCGCGGACTCCGGGCAGGTCGGCGAGGATCAACGGCTGGGCCAGGTCGATCCGGCGCTCCGGGGTCCGCAGGGCCTGCGGGAGTGCGGGCTGCAACGGGCCGAGGTCGATGCCGCCGGCCGACTTCCGCAGCTGGGCCACCGACAGCCGGTACGGGCCGACCCGCAGCCCGGCGTCCACGATCCGGCGAGGATGGAGCCGCAGCCGGGCGGTCGCGATCAGCTTGCGCCGGCTGCGCGGAGTACGCCGGAGCAGGGCCAGGCCGAGGCCGCGGAAGATCTCCCAGTCGTGCCGGGATCCGGCCGGGCGGGGGAGGACCGCGTCGTTCCAGCGGGCGGTGTTGCGGACGGCGAGCTGGTGGAACGCGAGGTCGTAGTGGTCGCGTTCGAGTGGCGGGGTCGGTGGCAGGATCACGTCGGCGTGCCGGGTGGTCTCGTTGATGTACGGATCGACGGCGACCATGAACTCCAAGCTGCCGAGGGCCTCGTCCAGCCGGCCGCCGGTCGGGAGCGAGAGCACCGGGTTGCCCGCGACCGTCACCATCGCCCGGATCTGGCCCTCGCCGGGGGTCAGGATCTCCTCCGCGAGCGCCGCGGCCGGCAGCTCCCCGCCGAACTCGGGCAGCCCGCGCACCCGGCTCCGCCAGCTCCCCAGGTGGCCCTTGCCGATCCCGCGCAGGGTGTCGACCGCGGGCCGCGGGATCATCACGCCCCCGGGCCTATCGAGGTTGCCGGTGATGATGTTGAGGACCTGGATCGCCCAGTGGCAGACGGCCCCGAACTGCTGGGTGGAGACCCCGACCCGGCCGTAACAGGCGGCGCGCTCCGCCTGGGCGAACTCGGCCGCGATCCGCCGGACCGTCTCGGCGTCGATCCCGGTCACCTCCGCGGCCAGCTCCGGCGTCCAGTCCCGGACCGCCTCGGCGACGGCTTCGAGCCCGTCGACGTACCGCGCCGGCCGGGCGTCGCCGTCGGCGATCACCTGGTGGATCAGGGCCAGCAGGAACGCGGCGTCCGTTCCCGGCCGGACGAAGTGGTGCTCGTCGGCGACGGCCGCCGTCTCGGTCCGGCGTGGATCGACCACGACCACCTTGCCGCCGCGCGCGCGGACCTCCTTCAACCGCCGGCCGAAGCCGGGTGCCGTCATCATGCTGCCGTTGGACGCGAGCGGGTTCGCGCCGAGGACGAGCAGGTACCCGGTCCGGTCGATGTCGGCCACGGGGACCATCAACTGGTGCCCGTAGAGCAGGTGACAGGCGAGCATGTGCGGCAACTGGTCGACCGAGGTCGCGCTGAACCTGTTCCTGGTCCGCAGCAGCTTGACCGTCGGCGGCAGGTGCGTCATCGCGCCCAGGCTGTGCACGTTCGGGTTGCCGAGGTACACGCCGACCGCATTCTTCCCGTGCTCCCGCTGGATCGCGGTCAGCCGCTCGACGACGTACTCGTACGCCTCGTCCCACTCCAGCTCGAGCCAGCCGTCCGCGGTCCGCCGGACCGGCCGGGTGAGCCGATCGGGATCCTCCTGCAGGTCCTTCAGCGCGACCGCCTTCGGGCAGATGTGCCCGCGCGACAACGGGTCGGAGGCATCCCCGCGGATGTCGGTCACGCGCCCGTCCGCGACGGTGACCAGTACTCCGCAGATCGCTTCACACAGGTTGCACGAGGTCCTCCGCACGGTGGCCGTCATCCGGCCAAACTACCCCTGGGTAGTCACCGCGGCCAGTCGTTCCGGCCGGGTCCGTGGTCAGTCGAAGCCGGCCTCGTCGAGGCGGCCGAGGATGGCGTCGACGGTCTCGTTCGGGGTCAGGTCGGAGTTGTCCAGCCAGAGTCCGCGACGGGGCGTGAAGGCGTGCAACTCGTAGTCCAGCTCGTCCACGGACAGGCCGCCGAGCCGGGACGAGATCACGTCCGGCCGTGGGGTCAGGACGACCAGGTACCGCGGCCGGCTCTCGATCGCGTCCAGGAACTCGCGCGCCAGTTCGCCGATCACCACGTCCTGCAGGACCACCGTGAACCCGGCCTGGGCGTACCCGTCGGCGGCCTGGCAGACCAGCCGGTACCGGAGCCGGAGCTGCTTCATCGCCTCGGCACCGTCATCGGCGTCCGCCGCGGCCTGGCCGCTGACGATCATCCGGCGGAACACCTCACCGCGCAGATGGACGCCGTACTGGAACCGCTCGGCGAGCAGTTGGGAGACGGTCGACTTCCCCGCCGCCGTGATGCCGGTGACGACGATGACCCCCTCCGACTCCATGGGGTGGATCGTGCCACGCGGAGACCGGCTTCGGTGAGGGTTCGTGCAACTTCTTTGCGGACTCTCAGGACGTCACGGCTGCAAGGACGCGAGGTGCGCGGTGAGCACCTGGCGGACCCGTTCCGGACTCGTCCGGCTGGGGACGACGGCGACGTGCGTCGACAGCCCGTCGATCAGTGCGTGCAACCGGTCGGTCTCCACCTCGGCGTCGAGTCCGTCCCGTAGCGCGCCGTTCTCCGACAGCAGGGCGATCACCGATTCGCACAGGCTGCGCAGGCCGTCGTGCATCGGGCCGACCTGCTCGCGCAGACCGCCGGCACCGGTCTCGGCCTGGGCCTGCGCGGTGAACGCCAGCCAGATGTCGAACTCGGCCCGGCGCTCGTCGTCGAGCGGCACGACCTCCTCCAGGTAGCGCAGCGCGATCTCGGTCAGCGAGCCCTTCGCCTCGAGCGCGCTGAGCCGTTCGCGCACCCGGCGGCCGACCAGCTGCATGGCGAAGCTGACCAGGCCGTCCTGGTCGGGGAAGTAGTAGCGGACAGCGCCGGCGGACCAGCCGGCCTCGGCCGCGACGGTCCGGACCGAGGCGGCCCGGATGCCGTCCCGGCGGACCACTCGCCAGAGGGCCTGGGCGATCTCCTCGCGGCGGGCTTCGTGGTCGACGATCTTCGGCATGTGCCCTTTTTAGCACAGCTGTGTTATCGTCGCTCTTGTCAACACAGTCGTGTCAAAAAAGACGGACGGAGAACTCTCGTGCTGCTCGCTGTGATCGCCGCGTGTGAGGTCGGCTTCTGGGTCCTGCTGGCCGGCGGCCTGGCGACCCGGTACCTGCTCCGGCTGCCGCGGCTCGGCCTGGTGCTGCTGGCCGCGGTTCCGCTGGTGGACGTGGTCATGCTGGTCGCCAGTGTGATCGACATCCGGCAGGGCGGGGAGCCGTCGTTCAAGCACTCGCTGGCCGCGATCTTCATCGGGGTCAGCGTCGGCTTCGGGCACAGCACGCTGAAGTGGGCGGACAGCTGGGCCGCGTACCGGTTCGCCGGCGCGCCGCGTCCGGTCAAGCCGCGCAAGGGCACCCGGGAGAAGGCTCGCAAGGAGCGCCAGGGCTGGTACCGGCACCTGCTCGCGTACTCCGTCGGGTGTGCCGTGATGATCGGGCTCGGCCTGCTGTCCGACCGTGGTTTCGACGCGCTGCTCGGACCCGCCTGGACCTGGACGATCGTGCTGGTGATCGACGGCTTCGTCTCGTTCAGCTACACCGGTGAGGTCGACGAGGACGCCGAACGGGAGCAGCGCGAGAAGCTCACCACCTGAGCCGGCCGGACCGCCACCCGGTCGACGGTGCCCCGAGATCCCGGCCGGGCCCGCGTCCGCGTCGTACATTGCGTCCATGACGAAGTCCGAGGCAGGGCGGGTCTGGTCCGGGATCACGGCGGCGGCCGTACTGGCCGGGATCGGGGTGCAGCTCGTCGTCACGGCGACCGGCACCGGCGGGTTCTACCCGGACAACCCGGAGCGCGTCCTCAACGTGTTCGCCTACTTCACCATCCAGTCCAACCTGCTGCTCGGCGCGACCGTCGCGGTGCTCGCGGCCGGCCCGGTGCCCGAGTCGATGCTGTTCCGCACCCTGCGGTTGAACGGCGTGCTCTGTATCGCGGTGACCGGCATCGTGTACCACGTGGCGCTGGCCGGTCTGGACGCCCTGACCGGGGCGGCCGCGCTGGCCAACTTCCTGTTGCACACGGCGACTCCGGTGCTCGGTCTTCTCGGCTGGCTGCTCTTCGGTCCGCGCGGTCAGAGCGATCCGCGGGTGGTCGCCTGGTCGCTGGTGTTTCCGCTGCTCTGGCTGGGATTCACGCTGATCCGCGGCGAGGGCACCGGGTTCTATCCGTACCCGTTCGTGAACGTGGCCGAGCACGGGTACGCGAGGGTGTTGCTGAACTGTCTGCTGGTCGCGGTACTGTTCCTGGCTTTGGCGGCCGGGGCGACCTTGCTCGATCGCCGGCTGCGCCTGAGGACCACCGTCGAGAGGCAGTAGAAAAGTGTTGGTGACATCTCGCTCGTACCTGGAGTACGAGGCGATGTTCGACCTGTCCGAACTCCCCGACTCCGTGCTGGACTGCTGTGCCGGCGGGGCCGGGTTCACCGCCGAGGCGGCCGCCCGGGGGGTGGACGCGATCGCCGTCGACCCGGCGTACGAGCTGCCGGCGGCCGAGCTGGTCGACACGGTGCGGCGGAGTCTGCCGGCCACCGCGGGGATCGTGGACGAACACACGGGCAGTTTCGTCTGGCACTGGTACGGCAGTCCCGAGCGCAAGGACGAGTTGCGGATCGAGGCGGCCGACCGGTTCCTCCAGGACGTGTCGATCGCCCCCGAGCGGTACGTCCCGGGCAGCCTGCCGGAGTTGCCGTTCGGTGATCAGCGGTTCGACCTGGTGCTGTGCTCGCACCTGCTGTTCACCTGGAGCGACAAGTACGACCAGGCCTGGCACCTGGCGGCGTTGCGGGAGCTGGTCCGGGTCGCCCGGAACGAGGTGCGGGTGTTCCCGCTGGTGCGGCAAGGGGGCGGCGAGTCGGTGCCGTACCTGAGCGAGCTGCTCGACCAGCTGACCGACGTCCGGTCCGAGATCCGCAAGGTGCCGTACGAGTTCCAGGCCGGCGCCAACGAGATGCTCGTGCTCTCACGTTGATGCTGTAGGCAACGAAGTGGTGGCCGGTGGCCACCGATGGGTCAAGGTCCGGCCGGTCGGCGGAAGGTTCGCCACCGTCCGGCCGGACCGTCGCCGCGCTCGAGGGGTCAGCGCAGGTAACGACCGCAGTTCGGCCACGGGGAGGCGCCGCGCTGCGAGTACAGCTTCTTGGCCCGCATCAGCTGCTCGCCCGCCGACGCGCTCGCCGGGTTGCCGGAGCCGCCGACGCTGCGCCAGGTCTGGTGGTCGAACTGGAACAGGCCGTAGTAGCCGGCCGGGCTGACCGCGCGCGGGTTCCCGCTCGACTCGCAGTGGGCCACCTTGGCCCAGGCGCCGCTCAGGTTGGCCCGGCTGCTGCCGCGGTTGGACTCGGTGCGCGTTCCACGATCGCGCTTCCTGGTCTGGCGTTCCTCGGTCCGGGTGCTCTTGCGTTCCGTCGACCGCTCGCGCTTGCGCTCCGAGGACCGCTCGGTCTTGCGCACCTTCCGTTCGGACTTCCAGGTGCTGCGTCGCTCGGAGTCGCGAGCGGTGACCTTGTGACCGCCATTCAGCTCGAGCTGCTGGCCGACCAGGATCAGGTCAGGGTTGTTGAGGTTGTTGAGCTCGGCCAGGCGGTGCCAGTTGGTCCCGTGCGCCTGGGCGATCTCGCTGAGGGTGTCGCCGTGCTTGACCGTGTAGTCCGCGGCGTTGGCCGCGCTCGCTCCGACGGCCGTGATGCCGGCCCCGAGACCGGCGATGGACAGAGTCCGGACGATTCGGCGGCTACGGCGCCGGGGGCGGGCGTGTCGTGCTTTGGACATCAGTGTTCTGCTCCTCATGAGCTGGGCATGGTGAACTCTTCTGCCCGGCTGATTCAGCCGCGTGCGCACTACCCCGAGAGTCCTCGCCGGCCGCCGCGTTCGGGCAGGCCACAGCGAGGTGATGGTGGTCGTCACCTGGGTGCGTGAGGCTCGGATCGACGGCCGCCGATGGGTGGCCGCGCCGGGCTCCGCAGTCTGGGTGAGGTACCACTCCCTTCGAGGGTCCAGGGGACAGGCGTCCGCCGCTGTGTGTCACGAGCCAGCGACCGAACGGTCACGCGTCGGTAACGACGCAACCCGGACATCGTGCGGGACCGAGGGGCCGAGCGCAAGACCTTTGCCGAATTTCGGTCAAAGTTCGCTGTCGCGCCGGGATCGCGAAACCTCAACAACAGAACGGTTTCCGCACTTCGCCGAGGCGTACTTCGAGCGTGGCCGTACCGCGTCCCGGAGCCGTCCGCTCGCCGTCGGAGGTCGCTGTCGAGCACCGGTATTCGTGCGTGCCTTCGGCCCGGTTCGCTCGTTGATAGCGCGGGAGTGGCTGCCTCGGCAGCGACCGGGCGAGAGAGGCGATGGGGGCGAGCGGTGATCCGAGTGGTGCTCGGCCACCGCGGCACGTTGGTGCGAGGCGCACTGGCCGCGGTACTGGCGCGCGAGTCCGATCTGGACGTGATGGCCGAGCTGGAGCGCGCGGACGAGGTCCTGACCGCGGTGCGGCTGCGTCCGCACGTGGTGGTCCTCGATCCGCAGCTGCCCGGCAAGGTCGGCGTCGAGGACCTGTGCCGCAAGCTGACCGGACGCGGCGTGCTCGTGCTCGTCGATCACGAGGCGCTCGCGGCGACCAGCCTCGCGCTGGTCAAGCAGGCGCCGCGGATCGGGCTGATCGCGACCGACGCGACGCCGCAGCAGTTCGTCGAAGCGGTCCGTGATGTCGCGAAAGGCCTTCCGGTGGTGGATGTCCGGCTGGCCGTCGCCGCGCTCCGGGCCGGCGACAACCCGCTGACCGAGCGGGAGTGCGAAGTGCTCCGCCAGGTGACGACGGGTGCCACCGCGCAAGAGGTCGCGCGGACCCTCAGCCTGAGCGCCGGGACCGTACGCAACTACCTGTCCCGCATCCTCGCGAAGACGGGGGCCCGCAGCCGGATCGAAGCCATCCGCAAGGCCCAGGACGCCGGCTGGATCTAGACACGGTCCGCCGGGCGGCGCCAGGACGCTGGTTGGGGGCGGCTCGGGCGGCGGGGTGGGATCGGGGTCTGCGGCTTCTGCGGTTGCCAGTGGCCGAGCAGTTCGCGGTAGAGCGGGGACGTGTGCTGCAGCGTCGGATGCGTACCGAGGGTGGCTTGGTTGCCGTCGAGCACGAGGACCTGTCGGGCGCGCAGGGCGGAGCTGATCCGGTGGGCGATGACGATCAGCGTTCCACCGCGGGCCGCGAACGCCTCTTCGGCCCGGCGTTCGGCCTCGGGGTCGAGGAAGCAGGTCGCCTCGTCGAGGACGACCAGCGGCGCCGGGGACAGGTACGCGCGAACGAGGGCGAGTTGTTGCCGTTCGCCCGCGGACAGCTCGTCCGGCTTCACCTCGGCCCGTAGCCCGCCCAGGCGATCCACGAGGCGCTCGATGCCGACGGCCCGTACCGCGCTCTCCACCTCGCCGACGGTGGCGTCGGGCAACAGATAGACGAGGTTGTCGAGCACGGTCCCGGTGAAGACGTACGCCTCCTGCGGGATCAGGACGCGCGTGTCCGCCAGGACGTCGGTCGTCAGGTCGGCAGGTGCCGCACCACCGAGCAGTACGCGACCGCTCGTCGGCCGCAGCAGCCCGCAGACCAGACCGGCGAGGGTGGACTTGCCGATCCCGCTCGGTCCGACCACGGCGAGGTGCTCGCCTTCGGCAACGGTGAGGTCTAGCCGGTCGAGGACGGGCTCGGCTCCCGGCCCGTACGCGAAGGTGAGTCCGCGCAGTTGCACCTCGTACCCGCTCCGCCGGCGGTTGGTGGGTGCGCGCTTCGCCTCGTCGGGGAGATCGGTGTCGAGGATGCGGCCGAGTGTGACCACGTACCGCAGGCCGCTGTCGCCGAGGGCGCTCATGATCGTGCTGAGGGCCGGCTGGAGTCCGATCAGGACGTAGGTGAGGCCGCCGAGCAGGGTGCCCGTGGTGACGCCGCGACCGAGTAACCAGGGACCGACGGCGAGCAGGATCAGGAGCGGGGCCCAGCCGCCGACGGCGAAGCACAGGGTGCGCAGAGCGGCGATCTTGGCGAGTTCGCGTTCGGCCGTTGCCTGGGCCTCGATCGGCCGGGCGACCAGGCGTTCGGAGAACTCCTCCGCCCCGGTCGCCGTGATGTCCCGGACCCCGCCGAAGGTCATCGTGGCCGCGGTCGCCAGCTCCTCGTCGGCGCGCAACGAGGCCCGGACCCGGTCGGCCGCGAGCCCGAGGACCGCGAGCGAGGCGGCGAACCCGAGCAGGAACGGGGGAACGACGAACGCCGCGATCACCGGTGCCAGCGACAACAACCCGGCCAGGACGCCGACCAGGGTGACCGCGAAGTTCCGGATCACCAGGACCAGGCCGGCGAACGTGTCGCGGACGATCTCGACCTGCCGGTTCACCCGGGCGACCGACGCCTCGTCCCCGGTGCGGAGTGCGCCGCGGACGACCCGGCGGACCAGGTCGTCGCGGACCGGTTCGACGAGTTCGCCGAGCCGGCCGTACACCTGGTGCGATCCCGCCGACCCGAGGCACGCGGTCGCGACGAGTCCACCCAGCCAGGCGATGCCCTGACCGGCGTTCCCGGCGAGGAAGCTGTCCGTGGCCCGGGCGACCGCGATCCCGTACAGGGCGGTCGGCAGGATCTCCGGTACGGACCACAGTGTGAGCTGCACGGCTGACCGGTTCCGGACCGCGGCCGCGCCGTACCGCAGTTCGCGCCTCATCCGAAGACCTCGCGGTAGGACGGCTCGTCCCACAGGGTGTCGTGCGGCCCGACCGCGCGGACCCGGCCCTGGTCGAGCCAGATCACCAGGTCGGCGCGGGCCGCCGTCGCGGAGCGGTGCGTGACGATCAACCGGGTCCGGTGGTGCCGATCCTCGGTCAGGGTCTTGCTGATCTGCAGTTCGGTCGCCGTGTCGAGACTGGAGGTGGCGTCGTCGAGGACCAGCAACCGGCTCGCGGGCCAGGCCCGGGCCAGCCCGAGGCGCTGCCGTTCACCGCCCGACATCGGTGCCATCGGCAACGGAGTCCGGTACCCGTGCGGCAACCGGCTGACGAAGTCGTGCGCGTGGGTGGCGCGGGCCGCGGCGAGCGTACGGACCGTACTGACCGCCTGCGACGAGATCGAGTCACCGATCGTCGTGCCGACCAGCAGCGGCCGTTCGAAGGCGCAGCCGACCGCCATCCGGAGGGACCGCCGATGCACCGCGGGCAAGGGGATCCCGTCCAGCAGCACCTGTCCGGTCGAGGGGTCGCGCAGCCGGGCGGCGAGGGCGGCCAGTACGGACTTACCGGCGCCGCTCGGCCCGACCACGGCGACCGTCGTGCCACCCGGGATCTCGAGTGACAGGTCTGCGAGCAGGACGGTCTCGCCGACGGTCACGCCGACCTGGTCGAACGTCAACCGGCCCGGCCCGACCGGCAGCGGCAGGGTCCCGTGCGGGACCGGCCGGACCGCGAACACCTCGGCCGCGCGCTGGATCCCGGCACGGGCCCGCGCGATCTCGCCGATGACCCCGGTGAGACTGCCGAGGCCGGCCCCGAGCACGGCGTACTGGCCGGCCGCGAACAGGTCGCCGGCGGTGATCCGGCCGGCGACGAGCTGGAGCCCGCCGACCGTGAGCACGGCGACCAGGACGAGCGGACCGACGATCGCGGCCTGCGCGCCCGAACGAGCCAGCACGCGCCAGGTGAGCAGGCCGTGCTGGTGCAGTTCCGGGAGCAGGCCGAGGATGCGTTGTTCCTCGCGCTTCGCCGTCCCGGCGGCCAGGATCGTCCGGAGTCCGGTGAGGGACTCGGTCAGCCGGGCCGCGATCCGCCCCTGCGTCTCCTGGTACGCCAGGCTGATCTGCGCGGTCCGCCGGGCGAAGACCCAGAGCACGCCGATCACCAGGACGACGCCGCCGAAGAACGCGGCGGCGAGCCACGGGTCGATGAGCGCCAGCAACACCAGGCTGCCGACCGGTGGCAGGACGGCGGCGACCGCGGTCACGGCCGCGGGACCGGCCTGCGCCGCATCCACCGCGTTGCCGGACACGCGGCTGACCAGGTCGCCGGTCGCGAAGTCCCGCGTCCCCTCCGGACCACCTCTTACCACTTGACGGACCAGGCCGTGCCGCAGCCAGGCGGTCGTCCCGGCGACACAGGCCGTCCCGGCAAACACCTCCGCCAAGGAAGCTACGATGCCCGCGGCAACCAATCCGCACGCGAGCCACAGCCAGCCGCCGTACCCGTGGCCGGCGACGGCGGTGTCCACGGCGCGCCCGAGCACGGTCGGCAGCGCCAGGGTGACGCCGCTGCCGATGAGCGCGGTCGCGCCGATCACCGGCAACCAGCCCCGGCCGTGCCGAGCGACCGCGCGGAACGTCAACGTCATCGCCGGAGCCCGGTGTGCTCGGCGAGGAAGGCGAGCATGTCCGCCGCCAGCCCGATGCCCTGACTCGCCGTCCCACCCGCGTGCCCGGCATCCGGCTCGAACCGCAGCACAACCGGTCGGTCGCTGTCGGTCGCGTTCTGCAAGGCCGCGCACATCTTCCTTGCGTGCAAGGGATCCACGCGCGTATCGCCACCGAAAACGGTGAACAACACAGCCGGGTACTTCGTGCCCGGCGTCACCCGGTGGTACGGCGAATAGGCCAGCAGATCCGCGAAGGCATCCGGGTCCGACGCCGAACCGAACTCGGCCACCCAGCTCGGCCCGAGTCCGCTCGACTCGTACCGCACCATGTCGAGCAATGGCGCCGAGCACACCGCAGCGGCGAACAGTTCCGGTCGTTGCGTGATCGCCGCACCGACGAGGAGACCACCGTTCGACTCACCGCACACCCCGAGTTGCTCCGGTGTCGTCCAACCTTGCGCGACCAGGTGCTCGGCCGCGGCCAGGAAGTCGTCGAACACACGCTGCTTGTTCGCGCGTGTCCCGGCCTGGTGCCAGCCTTCTCCGTACTCACCGCCGCCCCGCAGGTTCGCGGTGACGAACACGCCGCCCGCTTCGACCCAGGCGAGCGCGAACGCGGAGTACGCCGGGGTGAGCGACTGCCCGAAACCCCCGTAGCCGTAGAGGATCGTGGGACGTGGACCGGACTCGCCCGGCTTCGCGATCACGAGCATCCGCAACGGTGTCCCGTCGCCGGAGGTGAAGTCGACCCGTAGCGACTCGGCCTCGGGGACGTCGGCCACGCCCGGCGGTTGGGACCACAAGCTGGTGGTCGCCGTACTCGCGTCGTACCGGTGGATCCCGGCCGGGGTCACGCTGTCGGTGTAGCTGAAGTACGCCTCGGAGCCGCCGGCCGGATGCGCGGTCAACGATCCGACCGAACCGTTGCCGGGCAGCGGTACCTCGCCCAGCGGCCGCCCGGTGACCAGGTCGTGGACGGCGACCTCGCTGATGGTGCCGCGGGTCCGGCCGACCAGGACCACCTTGTCCAGGATCGCCAGGCTGCTGATCGGGGCATCCGGGTCGGCGGGGACGAAGTCGTGCCACCGCAGGGGATTCTCGGGATCGCCGACGCAGATCCGCCCGGTCGGCGCATCGCGCGTCGTCACGACGTACAGCCAGCCGTCGTGGCCCACGGACATCACCGTGATCACGTCGCCACCGGTCTGCACGGGCAACGGCGGTGCACCGCTCTCGAGATCCACGAGCCACAGGTCGTTGCCTGCGCCACGGACCGCGGAGATCGTCAGCCATCGCCCGTCCACGCTGAGATCCAGCCCGTACGACGCCTCGCCGGGCAGGACGGGCTCCTCGACGGGAGAGCCCAGACGATGCCGCACGACGCGGCGGAAACGGACGGTGAAGAAGGACGTTCCGTCCGGGAGCCAGGCGACAGGCGAGTAGCGGCAGCCGTCGAGTGGTCCGTCGACAGGTTGTCCCGTGGTCACGTCGAGCACGTGCAGGACGGACTGTTCGTCGCCGCCCCGAGAGACCTGGACGGCCACCAGAGAACCGTCGGGAGACGGCTGCCACCCGTCGATCGTGCTGCGGCCGCTCGGATCGAGCTGACGTGGATCGAGGAACGGCGCGTCGTCGACAGCGAGGACGGCGTGCTCCTGCTTGGCCGTGCGGCGCAGGACGAAGGTGTGGTCTCCCCGCCGGACCGGAGTGGACACGGAACCGACAGCGGACAGCGCGCGGACGCGGTTGCGGAAGCGGTAGCGGCTCCGCAGGCCGGCGGCGTGGTCGAGCCAGAGATCGTCCTGGATCGCTTGCCAGCTTCGCGTTTCGGGGCTCGAAGCGTCCTCGAGCCAGCGGTAGGGATCGGCGACCGGGTGACCGTGCAGCTGCTCCAGCAACGGCAGCCGGTCGGCGTTCGGGTGCTTCATCGTCGCCTCCTCCCGGTGGTACGGGGACGGCCCTGGGCAGGGTGTCGCCCGCCCAGGGCCTCGGATCCAGAGTGTCCGATCAGTGGCAGAGCACGAGGCTCAGGTTGCTCGGACGCTGCGAACCGCAGCCCAGCACGGTCAGCGTGGAGCCGCCGTGGTGGTGGCCGTGGTGACCGCCGTAACCGGGGGTCTCCAGACCCTGAAGGTCGAGAAGTGCCATGGTGTTTACACCTCCTCGGAAAGGTGTCGTCGGGATACGGACTCGGACCACTGGGGAGGTCCGAGGAACGGGAGGGACACCGGCCGCTCGTGCAGCGCGGTTCCCAGGGCCAGCAGGACGCCGGCGGATCCGGTGGCCAGGTCGGTCGACAGCCGGAGCAACTGGTTCCCGGGGAAGGCGAGGCCACCCGCGAACGGCAGCGCGTGCCAGCCGAGACCGCGGACCAGTTCGGCGGTGTCGTCGCCGAGCGCGGCGGCCGCCAGGAGCAGGCCGGCGCGACCCATGAAGAGACCGGGCTGCACGTAGTACCCGCACCTCGTGACGAGCCGGAGAGCGTCGAGGTCGGCGCGCAGCTCGTCGTCCGGGCGATGCCGCAGCAGCCGGTCCAGGACCAGGGCGATTCCGGCCGAACCCTCTTCCAGATAAGGGAGTGTCCGCCAGCCCTGGTTCACCTGGAGCATGCCGTCGGGGGTGCGCACACACCGCCGGAGATCCTGACGTACCGCGATCTCGGCGAGGTCCAGCAACCCGGTGTCGCCGGTCTGCTCGTACGCGGTGAGGAAGAGCAACGCGGGACCGGACGACCCGAACATCAGGCCGGCCCGTGGCTTCCCCTCGCCGCTCAGCTCCGGTACGTCGGTGACGTCGCCGAGCCGGTCCGCGACCAGGTCGAGCACCCGCGTCGCCGGGCCGCGCAGCCCTGGCTCGGTGGCGGCGAAGTGCAGCAGGTTGAGCCCGATCCCGGACAGCCCCGAGTGCATCCCGAGCTCACGCGCCCCGAACTCGTCGGCCAGGGTCCGCTCGATCGTGTCCAGCGCGTCCTGCCGGTGGCCGAGCTCGGCGAGCACATGCGCGACCCCGTGCAACCCGTCGTACAGACCGGGGCCGCTCTCGGTGGTCCGGGCCTGGTCGCGCAGCCACTGCTCGTACTCCGGGAAGCGGCCCGCATCGGTCTGCGCCAGCGCGTACAGCACACCCGCGGCGCCGGTGGCCAGGTTGATCCCGCCACCCGGCTGGAACTGCGCGATGTCGCCGGGGAACAACCGGTCGTCCCGCTCGGGGGTCGCGCTCGCCACGATCGCCTTGGTCAAGGCTGCCCGGACATCGGTCCAGTCGGCGCGACCCGGCAACGGCAGGGTGTCCATCTCCGGGTCGGACGTGACGTCCGGGCCGACGATCGTGCGGACCGCGCCGTCGAGGGCGACCCGCGGTACCCCGAAGGTCTCCGCGACCAGGTCGGCCAGCTGGAACGCCTTGCCCGGATGCAGGTGCAGCAACATCGTGGCCTGCGGGGCGAACAGGCCGAGCGTCACACAGGCCAGCGCGTACAGGTCGACGTCCGGGCCCTGTCGATCGCCGGGCGCCGCGTAGCCCGGGTGCGCGAGCGCGGACCGCGCCTGCTCCTCGGCCAAGGTGGCGACCTCGAAGTCGATCAGGACCAGCCGGCCGTCGGTCGCGAGCAGCACGTTGTCCGGATGCAGGTCGCAGAACACGACCCCGCGACCGTGCAACTCGCCGACCTCCTGCTCGACCCGCGCGACCATCTCGGTGGCCCAGGTCGCGTACTCGGCGAGCTCGGCCTCGGTGGCGTCCGGGTGCGTCAACGGGTACCGCCGGACCAGCTCGCGCTGCAACGGATTCGCGTCGACGAACTCCTGGACCAGGAAGTGGTGGTCGCCGAGGACGAGGTGGTCGTGCACCTTCGGGACCACGGCGAGACCGTCGAGCCGGGCCAGGATGTCCCGCTCGTGGCCGATCCGGGCGACCGCGTCGCGCCCGCTCACGTCCAGCCCGGCGTACGGCCGGCCCTCCTTGAGCACGACCCGGTCGCCGGTGCCGTTGTGGTGGCCGACGTACACGCCGCCGCCGTTGGAGAACTGGATGACGCCCTCGATCGTGTACGCGAGCTCGTCGGTGGTGACCGCGTTCCGCGCCGCCAGGTGCGACTCGAGGAACGACGGCAGCTCGATCCACGGCGGCACCGCGAACGTCGGGCCGCGGTGGTCCGGAACCAGCCGGCCGCGGTCGTCGGTGAGGGCCAGGACGCGCTCACCGGCCTCGTTCAGGGTGTACCGGCTGACGAACGCGCCGTACCGGACGAACAACGGGCCCTCGCCGTAGCGGAGGTCGCTCAGGATGTACGGGCCGCGGATCCCGTCCAGCAGCAGGTCGAGCTCCTTGAGGACAAGCTCGAGCTGCGCCTCGTCGGCCGGGTAGACAGTGACCAGCTTGCCGCTCGAACCACGCGGCGCGGACTTCGAGTTCACCATCACCAGGACCGGTTCGCTGCGCAGGAACTTGAACGCGATCCCGCGCGGCACGCAGTACTCCCAGATCGCCTCGAGCGCGCGCTCGGCGTCCGCGAGGCCGGCCGAGACGTGAATCTTCCAGCCCTGCTCGGGCAGCCGCAGACCGGTCGGCGCGTAGTGCATCCACAGCTCGCCGGCGACGTGGTCCCAACCGGCCGGCACCGGGCGGGTGGCCAGCGCGAAGTCGGGGTGGCCGGTCTCCCGGCGGCCCGGGGTGTCGTAGAACCGCCGGTCGGACAGGCAGTACAGCTCGTAACTTTCCATGGCGGTTCGTCCCCCTCTCGTTGGTGCCCGGCACATCTTGGGCAGTCCGGAGGGGGCCGGCGTAGTGCCCGACGTCACGACTCGGCCGTGAAGAACTCACACGCTACGAGTGAGTAAGTAAACACTCTTCGTTACGAACGAATCACTCTGAGCGGTGAAAGTGCTGTAACAACATGTCACTGCGTGGCGACCTCGTAACAGCTCGTAACTTCGCCCACTTTGGGTCGTGCTGAGCTTTGTTGCCGGATCAGACGGCGCCGCGCTGCTGCTGGCTCGCCAGGTACGCGACCTTGCGGGCCCGCATCACCTCGCCGAGCGGTCGGTGCTGGACGAGCGCGTTCCACGGGTCGAAGCTCGCCCCCTCGACCTCCTGGCCGAAGGCGTCGTCGGGCTTCTGCCGCCCGACGGTGAGCCGGCCGACGGTGGCGAACGGCGCGTCCCAGGGCACCGACGCATCCTCGATCGGGGTGTGCCGGTCGTCGGTGAAGAACTGGACCTGCAGGTCGTAGCCGAGCGGGGTGTCGATCAGCCGGTCGTAGACGTCGGCGGCCCAGTCGTCCCGGGCGTGCGGGTTCACCCGGTCGGAGGCCGCGACCAGCCGCACCCGGACCGCGTACGGGCCGAAGGCGATCGGGGCGGCGCTGAAGAAGTCCTGGGTGGCGAACCCGCTGAACGGTGCCCGGAGCGCCGCGGTCAGCGTCCGGGCCGGCGTGATCAGGGCGGGCGTCCGGAGCAGCGTCCACAGCATCCGGCCGCGCGGCTGGGACCCGGCGGCGACCACCTCGGCGAACTCGGTGCTGGTCGCGGAGCTGAACCGGTCGTGGTTGATCAGCGCGAAGTCTTGCGTCAGCGCCTCCCCACCGAGCGCCGCGGCCCCGCTCACCCCGAGCACCTTGATCGCGAAGCCGCGGATGTCCGGGACGTGGTCCGGCGCCCGGTGGAAGCCGCCGCTCGACAGCCGCACCCACGCGTCGTACTTGTCCGGCACCCGGAACAGTCCCTGCCGGGCGTACTCGGGCAGGTCGGCCGGCACCGTCAAGGTCGCTCGGAGCGCGGCCACCTGCCGGCGGTGCAGCGCCCGCCCCGTTCCGTACTCCTCGGACTTGCGCGCCTGCAGCTCGGCGAACCGCTCGGCTTGCCGGCGATGCCGCTCGGCCTCGTCCGGCTGGACCACTTCACGCCACTCCACGCTCGGTTCGGCCACGGCGACTCCCCACTCTCGTGGTGCTGGCGGCGGACCCCTCCAGTATCCGCCGAAATCTTCGTTGCACCAGGCAACGAGCTGGCAACTCGCGGAATTCGGCCCGGGGGTCGCCCGGGAAGGTCAGCCCGGGTAGGTCTGGACCTCGGTCGCCTTGAGTGTGGCCCACAGCTGCCGGCCGGGCGCGAGCCGCAGCTCGGCCACGGCGGCCGGGGTGACGTCGGTCAGCAGACTCGGCGGCGCGCCCGGCCCGCCGTCCGGGTGGTCGACGGCGCGATCGACGGAGTGGTCGACGGGATGGCCGACGGCGTGGTCGGCCGGGGCGAGGCGGACGCGGACGGTGTGGGCGTGCTGCTCGATCCCGGTCACCCGCACCGGCCAGCTGTTGCGTGGACTGCCGGCCGGGCGCTCGGGGTAGAGGCTGACGGCGGTGGGCGGAAAGGCCACATGGACCGGTCCCGTCGCGGGATCGGCGATCGTGACCGTCCCGCCGCCGGTGAGCGTGACGCTGGTGCCGTCGGCGGTACCGCGGTACAGATTGAGGCCGACGAGCTGGGCGACGTAGTCGGTGCGCGGCCGGCGGGCGATCTCGGTCGGCGAGCCCTCCTGGACCACCTGGCCGCCCTCCAGGATGACCAGCCGGTCCGCCAGCACCATCGCGTCCAGCGGATCGTGCGTGACCAGCAGCGTCCGGCCCTCGTACCGCGCCAGGTGCCGCCCGAGCTCGGCCCGGACGTGCAGCGTGGTGCCCGCGTCCAAGGCGGCCAGCGGCTCGTCCAGCAGCAGCACCTCCGGCTCGGTCGCCAGGGCGCGGACCAGGGCCACCCGCTGGGCCTGACCGCCGGACAGTGCGCGGGGCTTCGTCCGGGTGTACTCGGCCAGGCCGACCGCGTCGAGCCAGCCGGCTGCGGTGGCCCGGGCCGCCCGTTTGTCGACACCCCGGGCCCGCAGACCGAAGGCGACGTTCTCCAGCGCGCTCAGGTGGTTGAACAGCAGGTAGTCCTGGAACACGACCCCGATCGGCCGCCGGTCCGCCGGCCGGAAGATCCCCGGCGGCTCGTCCCAGGTCTCGCCGTCCAGCCGGATCCGGCCCGCGTCGACCGGCAGCAGGCCCGCGATCGCGCGCAGCGCCGTACTCTTCCCGGCACCGTTGGGACCGAGCAGCGCGACCACCTCACCGGGCGCGACGGCCAGGCTCAGCTCGAGCTCGAAGGCGGCGCGGGTGACCCGCAGATTCGCGGACAGGGTCATCGCAGACCACTGATCCAGCGTTCCCGCAGGCACGCGAGCACCACGACGGAAACGAGCAGCAGCACCAGGCTGAGGACGACGGCGACGTCCGGGTCGGTCTCCAGCGCGAGGTAGACGGCCAGCGGCATCGTCGTCGTCCGGCCCGGCAGGTTCCCGGCGAAGGTGATGGTGGCGCCGAACTCGCCGAGCGCCCGGGCCCAGCACAGGACGGCCCCCGCCACGATGCCCGGCGCGATCGACGGCAGCGTGACCCGGCGGAACGTGAGCCACCGCCCGGCTCCCAGCGTCGCGGCCGCCTCCTCGTACCGGGGGTCGGCCGCACGGAGGGCGCCCTCCACCGAGATCACCAGGAACGGCATCGCCACGAACGCCTCCGCGACGACGACGCCTGCGGTGGTGAACGGCAGCGAGAACCCGAACCACAGGTCGAGCCGCTCACCGATCAGCCCGCGCCGCCCGAGGACGAGCAACAGGGCGACCCCACCGACGACGGGCGGGAGCACCAGCGGCACGGTGACCAGGGCCCGGATGAGCCCGCGACCGGGGATCTCGGCCCGGGCCAGCAGCCAGGCGAGCGGGATGCCCAGGAGCAGGCAGATCACCGTGGCCGCGGTCGCGCAGATCAAGGAGAGCCGCAGGGCCTCGCCGACCTCGGCACTGAACAACCGGGACGGCAGCGACGACCACGGCGCCTCGGCCAGCAGCCCGATCAGCGGGACGAGCAGAAAGGCGAGCCCGAGCACCGCGGGCACCAGCAGGACGAGCGGGACGCGCCCGCTGACCGGCGTACGTCGCCGGGAGCGCGTCACAGGGCTTGCCGGTTCGGTGCCGTCGCCCCGTGGCCGCGGCACCGTCCGGGGCTCGCCTGGTTTCGTCACGGAGCTTCGAAGCCTGCCTCGGTGAGTACCTTCTTGCCGTCCGCGGACAGCACGTAGTCGACGAAGGCCTTGCCGCCGTCCGCGTTCGGCGCCTTGGTCAGGGTGGCGATCGGGTACTCGTTGACCGCCTGCGCGGCCTCGGGGAACTCGATCCCGTCGACCTTCTCCTGAGCGGACAGCACATCGGTCCTGTACACCAGCGCCGCGTCCACCTCGCCGAGACCGACCTTGGTGAGCGCCGCCTTGACGTCCTGCTCCAGGCTGTCCGGCTGCGGGGTCAGCTTCGCCGCCTCGAACACCTTCTTCGCGGCCGCGCCACACGGCACCTGCTCGGCGCACAGCGCGATCTTCTTGGCCTGGTCGGTGAAGTCGGTCAGGCCGGTGACCTTGCCCGGGTTGCCCTTCGGCACCGCGATCTCCAGCTTGTTCTTCACGAACACGGTCGGGGTGCCCTTGTCGGTCACCTGGTCCATGTTCTTCGGCGCGGCGGAGGCGAAGACGTCGGCGGGCGCGCCCTGGTTGATCTGCTGGGCCAGCGCCGAGCTGCCGGCGAAGTTGAAGACCACCTCGACGCCCGGGTGCGCGGCCTCGAACTGCTTGCCGAGCTCGGTGAACGTCCCGGTCAGCGACGCGGCGGCGAACACGTTCACGGTGCCGGAGACCGCGGCCGAACCGCTGCCCGCGGACGTCGGCGAGGACGCGGCCGGGGAGTCGTCGGAGCCACAGGCGGCCAGGGCGAGCGCGGCGACCGCGGTGAGCGCAGCGGCGACGGTACGGCGGAACATCAGGGCGCCTCCGGGATCTCGACGACGACGTGGGTGGACTTGATCGAGGCGACCGCGACGACCCCGGGCTCCAGGCCGAGCTCGTCGGCGGCCTCGCGGCTCATCAGCGAGACCACCCGGAACGGCCCGGCCTGCAGCTCGACCTGGGCCATCACCCCGTCCTTGACGACCCGGGTGACGATGCCGCGCATCCTGTTCCGGGCGGACGCGGCCGTGGTGGTCCCCGGCTCGGGCGTCTCCGCGAGCTGCTGGGCGAACGCCGCGAGCTCGCGCCCGTCGACGGCCATCCGCCCGCCTTCCTGGGTGGCCGGCAACCGGCCCTGCTCGACCCAGCGACGGACCGTGTCGTCACTGACTCCGAGTAGCGTGGCGGCCTCACTGATCCGCAAATTCGGCACGGAATCCATCCTAGAGCCGATTCTGCGGTTCGGGACCGGGATTCCGGGTGACGGATCGCGCACGCCGAGAGTCTTCACGGTGTGTCCTGGGCCGACCACATAGGTTGGGCCTATGACGGGCCTGCGGGAGTACCTGGACGGACCACACAAGGCTGCACGCGACGTAGTCCGGGAAGGACTGGCGGCGCACACGGAGCTGCTGGACGCGGGACTGCGGCTGCCGCGCGACGAGTACCGGGACGAGGTGCTCGCGCTGCTGCGGGAGATGTCGGCCGAGGCGGCCCGCGGGTTCCCGAAGGAGTACGGCGGCCAGGGCGACCTGGGCGGCTTCCTGGCCGGGTTCGAGACGCTCGCGTTCGGTGACCTGTCGCTGATGGTGAAGGCCGGCGTGCAGTTCGGCCTGTTCGCCGGCGCGATCCTGCACCTGGGCACCACCCGGCACCACGAGGCGTACCTGGCCGACGCGGTCGAGGGCCGGCTGCTCGGCTGCTTCGCGATGACCGAGACCGGGCACGGCTCGAACGTCCAGGCGCTCGGCACCACCGCGACGTACGACCCGGCGACCGGCGAGTTCGTCGTGCACACGCCGACGCCGGCGGCCCGCAAGGACTACATCGGCAACGCGGCCCGGCACGGGCGGATGGCAGCGGTGTTCGCTCAGCTCGTGGTCGGTGGTGAGTCGCACGGTGTGCACTGCCTGCTGGTCCCGATCCGCGACGAGGACGGCGAGCCGCTGCCCGGGGTGACGCTGACCGACTGCGGGCCCAAGCTCGGCCTGAACGGCGTCGACAACGGCCGGATCGTCTTCGACCAGGTCCGGGTCCCGCGCGAGGCGTTGCTCGACCGGTACGCCCAAGTGGATGCCGATGGCAACTACCAGAGCGACATCGAGAACCCGGACCGGCGGTTCTTCACCATGCTCGGCACCCTGGTCCAGGGCCGGGTCTCGGTCGGCGGTGCCGCGATCAACGCGAGCAAGGTCGCGCTGGCGATCGCGATCCGGTACGCCGACGGGCGGCGGCAGTTCGGGGCGCCGGGCAGTGCCGAGGAGACGTTGCTGCTCGACTACCGGATGCACCAGCGCCGGCTGCTGCCGTTGCTGGCCCGGACGTACGCCCTGCACTTCGCCCAGGCGGACCTGGTGGCCGAGTTCGTCCGGATCTTCGGCGGTGACGCCGAGGCCGGTGACCACGACCGCCGGGCGCTGGAGGCCCAGGCGGCCGGCACCAAGGCGGTCGGCACCTGGCACGCCACCGAGACGATCCAGCAGTGCCGGGAGGCGTGCGGTGGCGCCGGGTACCTCGCCGAGAACCGGCTGGCCGCGCTGAAGTCCGACACGGACGTCTTCACCACGTTCGAGGGCGACAACACCGTGCTGCTGCAGCTGGTCGCCAAAGGCCTGCTGACCGGGTACCGGGAGTCCTTCGGCAAGCTGGACCCGCTCGGCACGGCCCGGTTCATCGCGGCCCAGGCGGTCGAGATCGCGGTCGAGAAGACCGCCCTGCGGACCATGGTCGAGCGGCTCCGCGACGCCGTCCCGAACCGCGCGGACGTCACCGACCCGGACGCCGGGCTGCGCGACGACGCGTATCACGCGGGCCTGCTCCGGTTCCGCGAGGAGCACATGCTGGCCGGGGTGGCCCGCCGGCTGAAGGGCGGGATCGACGCCGGCGACGAGCCGTTCGAGGTGTTCAACCGGTGCCAGGACCACGTCATCGCGGCCGGCCGGGCGCACGTCGACCGGGTCGTGCTGGAGGCGTTCCAGACCGCCGTCCAGGCGGCGCCGGCCGGTGCGGTCCGGGACCGGCTGAAGGAGCTGTACGACCTGCACGCGCTCGCCACGATCGAGGCGGACCGGGCCTGGTACCTCGAACACGGCCGGTTGTCCGGGCCGCGGTCGAAGGCGATCACGGCGCTGGTGAACGAGCTGTGCGGGCAGGTCCGGCCGCACGCGGTGGCGCTCACGGAGGCGTTCGGCGTACCGGGCGCGGCGGTCGAGGTACCGATGGTTGTACCGTCGCAGCATGAGTGAGCCGATTGAGCCCGCGTCGGCCGCCGAGGCCGCCCGCGAACTGGCGAAGGTGCTGCTGGAGCAAGCCGACGCGCTGGACCTGCACGATCTGCGGGCGACCGCGGCGATCGAGAACGTCCGGGTCCAGGCCCGGATGCTCGCCGACGCGGTGCACGAGCGCGGCTGGGGCGACATCTTCCTCGGCATCGACTCCTACGACCCCGACGAGCTGGACGACCTGCCGCTCGGCCCGGACGACTTCGACGACCCGGCCGACTACCGCGAGCTGGTCGAGGGCGCCGGTCTGGACGAGCTGGACGAGACCTCGCTCCCGGAGAACGGGATGCGGCTCAGCTACCAGGCCCGCTACGACTTCGTGGTGACCGACCCGGACGCGTTCGTCGCCTACGTCCGCGGCCGCGCCGACGAGGCCCAGAACGACGAGGTGATCGACGACATCGAGGACGCCCGGTCGGCGTTCGAGCTGCTCGGGTACCTGGACGGGCTGGGGTCGAAGGACTACGAGGCGATGGGACTCAGCCCGGCCGGCGGCGAGGAGTCGCACAAGGTGGTCGAGTTCTCGCTGTGGGACATGGACCCGATCCGCCGCGACGACACCTACCCGTACTGAGCCTGGCCGTACCGGACCAACCGGTACGGCCAGGGAGGTTCAGTCGCGACCGTCGAGAGCGGCGCCGATATCCCGCTGCGCACCGGTTCGCGGAGCCTCACCCTGCGCTGCGCCGGAGCCTTTGGTCCCGGGCTCGGCGACCCCGTCCAACGCCTTGCGGATCGCCTCGGCATCGTACTTGTTGTACCCGCCGTTCTCCTGGCCACCGCTCTTCTGGGTGCTCACAGCGTGTCCTTCCGTCCGTCGTTCCGGCCCGGCGAGGTCCGCCGGATCGGTTGTCCGGCTGGTCTGACGGCGTGATCGGAGCTCCGGTTCCGGACGGCTGGGTACTCGTTGCGGCAGGCAACGTCAACACCTTCTGTGAAGGACCGACCACGGAGCGTGGCCTTCTGAAAAGCCAATGCAAATGTTTGATGCCGACCGTGGCGGTCGATCGCGGCGGCGTGCCAACGTTCAGTTGTCGGCGACGGACGGGTCGCTGACAAAGGCTCCTGGTGGTTACCGCGGTACTCCCGTCCTGGACCGGACTGTACCTCCCCTGCCGGTCTCGGAACGAGTACGAAGGACCGCCATCCTTCGGGCCGACCGCCCTCTCGGGGCAAGCAGGACGCCGGCCGTGTCGTCAGGGCCGCCGGTCGCCAGTGAGGTGGTGACCGACGCCCGGCACGGCCGGCGTTTTCGTTCCCCCGAGTACTGGTGCTGCTGGGGACCAGTACTCGGGGGAATTTCCTTGTCTCAGGCCAGTTCGAGCTCGCTGTGCGGCCGCTGCGGGACCTCGCCGTACGTGGTGGTCCGCTGCCGGGCCGGCCGGTTCGCGGCCGTCGCCATCGCGGTGAGCTCCTCGATCGACTTGCGGGAGCCGTGCTTGGAGCCGGCCATCCGCGAGATCGTCTCCTCCATCAGGGTGCCGCCGATGTCGTTGACGCCGCCGTTCAGCACAGCCACGCAGCCGTCGACGCCGAGCTTGACCCAGGAGCACTGGATGTTGTCGATCCGCCCGTGCAGCATGATCCGCGCCATCGCGTGCACGGCCCGGTTCTCGTCGTACGTCGGACCCGGGCGGGCCACGCCGGCCAGGTAGATCGGCGAGTTGGTGTGGATGAACGGGAGCAGCACGAACTCGGTGAACCCGCCGGTCTCGTCCTGAACCGCGGCGATCGTGCGCAGGTGCTGGACCCAGTGGTGCGGCGCGTCCACGTGGCCGTACATCATCGTCGAGCTGGACGGCAGGCCGACCTTGTGCGCGGTGCTGATCACCTCGATCCAGGTGGCCGTCGGCAACTTTCCCTTGGTCAGGATCCAGCGCACGTCGTCGTCGAGGATCTCGGCGGCCGTCCCCGGAACGCTGTCCAGCCCGGCCTCCTTGACCGAGACCAGGAACTCCTCGATCGACAGCCCGGTCCGCACCGACCCGTTGACGATCTCCATCGGCGAGTACGCGTGGACGTGCATCTGCGGGACCCGTTCCTTCACCGCGCGCACCAGGTCCGCGTAGGCCGTGCCGGGCAGGTCGGGGTGGATCCCGCCCTGCATGCAGACCTCGGTGGCGCCGACCACCCAGGCCTCCTCGGCGCGCTGGGCGACCTCGTCCATCGACAGCGAGTACGCGTCCGCGTCGGTCCGCCGCTGGGCGAACGCGCAGAACCGGCAACCGGTGTAGCAGACGTTGGTGAAGTTGATGTTCCGGTTCACCACGTAGGTGACGTCGTCCCCGACCGTTGCCTTACGCAACTCATCGGCGATGGTGGCGAGCTGGTCCAGAGCCGCCCCGGTCGCCGTCATCAGGGTCAGCGCCTGCGCGTCCGACAGACCCGCGGGATCACGCTCGGCCGCCGCCAGCGCGCTCATCACCTCGGCCTCGATCCGCTCCGGCGCCCCACTCGACCGCGCGGGTACCTCGGCGGCGCGCCGGGCCGCCACGTCCTCGCGGAGTACGTCCCAGTCGCCGTAGGCCGCGTCGAAGTCGGACCGGGTCTCGGTCCGTCGGCCCTCGGTGTCGATCGCGGTGTGCAGATCGGTCCGGCCGACACTGTCCCAGCCGCCGTCCGGCTCCTGCCAGGGCAGCCCCTTCGGCATCGCGGCCTCGTTCGCCAGCCCGGTCTCGGGATCGACAAGGGCCTCGACGTGGCTGATCAGCCGCGGGTCGAGCCACGGTTCACGCAGGTACTCCGGGTGCGTGGTGAGCCGTTCCCGCAGGGTGAAGCCGGCCTCGGCGGTGACCTTGGCCAGGTCGTCGATCTGCGGCCACGGGCGTTCGGGGTTCACGTGGTCCGGGGTGAGCGGGGAGACGCCGCCGAAGTCGTCCACGCCGGCGTCGAGCAGCAGCCGCGCCTCGGCCAGGTCGACCAGGTTCGGCGGGGCCTGCACCCGCATCCGGGGGCCGAGCACGATCCGGGTGACCGCGATCGCGGCCAGCCACTCGTCCAGCGGAACGTCGGCGTCGTTGCGCATCGCGGTGTCCGGCTTCACCCGGAACCCCTGCACGATCACCTCCTGGATCCCGCCGTACTGCCGGGCGATCCGGCGCAGCGCGAAGATCGAGTCGGCCCGCTCGGTCAGGTTCTCGCCGATCCCGATCAGCAGGCCGGTGGTGAACGGCACGTTCGACCGGCCGGCGTCCTCCAGCACCCGGAGCCGGATCGCCGGGTCCTTGTCCGGTGACCCGAAGTGCGGCTGGCCCTTCTCCTCGAACAGCCGGCGCGAGGTGGTCTCCAGCATCGTGCCCATGCTCGGCGCGACCGGCTTGAGTCGCTGCAGGTCCTGCCACGACATCACGCCCGGGTTCAGGTGCGGGAGCAGCCCGGTCTCCTCGAGCACCCGGATCGCCATCGCCCGGACGTAGTCGAGGGTGGAGTCGTAGCCCGCCTCCTCCAGCCACGTCTTCGCCGCGTCCCAGCGGTCCTCGGGGGCGTCGCCGAGGGTGAACAGTGTCTCCTTGCAACCGAGCGCCGCACCCTGCCGCGCGATCTCGAGCACCTCGTCCGGGCTCAGGTACGGCGAGTGCACGCGGCCCGGGGTGGTCGCGAACGTGCAGTAGTGGCACCGGTCCCGGCACAACCGGGTGAGCGGGATGAACACCTTCTTCGAGTAGGTGACGATCCCGCTCCGGCCGGCGTCGTCGAGACCCTGGTCCCGGACCCGGGCCGCGGTCGCCATCAACGTCTCCAGCGCCGGGCCGGTCGCGGCCAGCAGCACCTCCGCCTCGGCGACGTCCAGGGTCTTGCCGTCGTCGGCGCGCCGCAGCGCCCGCCGCATCGCCGTGCTGATGCCGTCTGCAGTAGTCACGGGATCCGAGCCTAAGCGCAGATTCGGTGTGGATCCCGCGAAATCGGCCCCGAAAAACAAGTGGTACGAACGTCCTGATACTTTGCCGTTCGTGCAGGTCGGACGGGGGATCGTGGACGGCCGGCGGGCCCGCGGGGCGCTCCGGCGAACAGAGTTGCTCAAGGCAACTTTGTCGGTGCTCGAACGCGATGGCGCGGCTGCGGTGAGTCACCGCGCGGTGGCGGCCGAGGCGGGCGTCTCGCTGGCCTCGACCACGTACCACTTCGCCACTCTCGACGACCTCCTGGTCGAGGCGCTCACCTGGGCCGCGGACGACCTCACCGCCGAACTGCACGAGCGCGTGACCGAGCTCGGGGCGCGACCGGCCGACGAGCTGGCCCGGTTGGTCGAGCATCTGCTGGTGTACCGCCGGGGCCGCACGCTCGCGGAGTACGAGTTGTATCTCCTCGCCGCCCGGCGGCCCGCGCTCCGCGAGGCGGCCGCGGCCTGGTTGCAGCCGCTGACCGAGATCGCCCGGACGTTCACCACGAACCCGCAGAAGGCGAGCCTGCTCGTCGCCGCGCTCGACGGGTTGCTGCTGCAGTCCTTGATCGGCGCGCGCCCGTTCGACCAGGCCGACGTCGCTGCGTTGCTCTCGCACCTCCGATAAGGCTCGCTGGAGGTAGCGCGCGCACTACCTCGGGTCGGGCGTCTCGGCTCCTGCATCGAACGGCTCCGCCCGGTTGGCTGGAGAGCATGCTGAGGATGTCTCTGGGGTCGGTGCGGGATCGGTGGCACCTGTTCGCGGGTGCCGTGGTCGCGGTGGCGTTGGGTGTCGGGCTGGTCCAGTCGGCGTTGCAGGTGCTGGCCGCCACCGATCGGCCGCAGGTGCCGCCCGGGGTGTCCGACTTCGAGCGGGCCCAGATCCGGGAGGGGTACGCCGGGGCCGGGACGCTGCTCGGGATGTGCGTGATGCTGGCCGTCTTCCTCACCGTGTTCGTGGTCAGCACGACCTTCGGATTCGCCGTCGCCCAGCGCCGCCGCGAACTCGGGCTGCTCCGCCTCGTCGGTGCGCACCGGAGCGGGGTCGGACTGATGCTGCTGGGCGAGGCGCTGGTGCTCGGGATCGCCGGGACCGCGGCCGGTCTGCCGATCGGCGTACTCGGGACGTGGATCCAGTCGAAGCTGCTGATCCACGTGGGCATCCTGCCGCCCTGGTTCGAGGCGCCATGGGAACAAGGGGCGTTGTGGGTGGCTGCGATCGTGGGTCTGTCGACGGCGCTGGCCGGGGTACTCGCTGCGGCCTGGCGGGCTTCTCGGGTCAGTGCCCTTGAAGCCCTGGCCGATCTGCCGCACACCCGTCCGGTGATGACCGGGTTCCGCTGGTTGTGGGGGATCTCGGCCGCCGCGGTCACGGTCCTGATGGTGATCGCCGGCCAGGCAGCGCGGGAGTTCCTCGCCGGGTTGGTGCTCGCGCTCGGCGTGATGGTCTGCGGCTCGGTCGCTCTCAGCCAGCTCAGTCCGGTCGTGGTTCCGCTGGCCGGCCGACTCCCCGCACTGGTCCTGCGGGGCCACCTGGTGGCCGACCTGGCCCGGGCGAACGTCCTGCACGCGGTACGCCGGAGCGCGGCGACCGCGGCCCCGTTGATCGTGCTGGTCGCGTTGCTCGTCGGGTTGTGGGGGACGTTCGGCTCGATGGCGAAGGCGGTCGGCGAGGAGCAACGGCAACTCGTCACGGCCGATCTGGTGATCGGCGAGAAGGTTGCCCCGGGCCCGGACTTCGCCGCGGTCTCGGTGCAGACGACGGTACCGGTCAAGGTGACGCGGACTGTCGGCAGGAAGAAGCGGACCGAGTACTCGGAGGCGATCGGGATCGACCCGCCCGCGTTCCAGCGGACACACAAGCTCCGGCCCCGCAAGGGTTCGCTGGACAAGTTGTCCGGGGCCACTCTTGCGATCGGGCCCGGGATGGCGATGGAGGGGTACAAGCTCGGCTCGACCGTCACGGTGGCGATCGGGGCGCGTCGGCTGCCGTTGAAGGTGGTCGCGGTGATGCCGGAGACCTTGGACGTGAGCGAGAACTTCTACGTCCCACGGGCGTTGATTCCGCCGGGGATCGGGACCACCGAGTCCCTGGTGAAGGTTGTCCCCGGCAAGGATCCGCGAGCGGTCGCGGCACGGTACTCGGAGGTGCGGACCGTCCAGGACTGGGCCGAGGCGAAGGGCGAGGAGCAACAGCGCGGCAACACCGGCCTGTTCGCGGTACTGATGGGGCTCGCCGGGGTCTACGTGGCGGTGGCCGTGGTCAACGCGGTGGTGATGGCGGCGACGGATCGGCGGCGGGAGTTCGCGCTCGCCCGGATGGCCGGCCTCACCCGGGGGCAGGTGATCGGGGTCGCCGCGATCGAGTCGATCACGGTCGTGGTGATCGGGGTGCTGCTCGGGTCCGTGGTCGCGGGGGCGGCGCTAGCCGGGATCGGTGCGGGGACGGCGAGCATGTTCGGGGTCGTGGTGCTCGCGATCCCGTGGAAGTTGCTCGGCGCGATCCTCGCGGCCTCGCTCGTCGTGGTCTGCTCGACGGCCGCGCTGACCGCGTGGTCGGCGACTCGGCAGCCGCCGATCGCCTTGCTCGGCGGCCGGGACTGACGAGAGCGGCCGGGACTGACGGCGGGCTGACGAGAGCGGCCGGGACTGGTCAGTCGAGCAGAGGTTTGCCGGTCGCCTGGCGCAGCGTCATCGCGTACACCTCGCGCAGCTCGTCGGCCCGCAGTGGCGGCAGGACCTGCTCGGCGCCGATCAGGATCAGGTAGAGCAACCGGGCCAGGTGGTCCGGCTGGTCGACGCCGAGACCGTGGCACAGCTCCCGGAGGTACTCGGTCCGGGTGCGGTCGACGCGTTCCTGGACCGCCTGGGCCTCCGCGTCCTGCAGCGCCCAGGCCCGGACCCCGATCTCCAGCCGGACGCTGTCGTGGTCGGCCAGGACCAGGTCGAGCAGCCGGACCAACTTGGTGGCCGCGGGGGCGTCCGGGTCCTGCTCGACGGTGTCGACGAGCCGGGTGGTGTGCCGTGCCTCGAAGTGCGCCAGCAGGGCGGTCCGGAAGTCGGGAGCGCCCTTGAAGTGGTGGTAGTACGAGCCCTTGCTCAGGCCCAGCTCGGTGGTCAGCCGCTCGATCGTCACCGCCGGGGCGCCGTCGCTCGCCAGTACCTCCAGGCCCGCGTCCAGCCAGGTCGTCCTCGTCGCCATGCCGGGACCATACCCTCAGGTACGACCGCGGCGGGCGACCCTGGTGGATCGTCCGCCGCGAAGGTCCGGGATCAGGCGTCGGCCGCGGTGAGGGCCTCGGCCTCCACCTTCGAGTGCGCCGACGGGGCCCGCAGGTGGGCCAGCGGCTTCCACCCGGTCGCCAGGGCCGCGACCGCGAGCAGGACCGCGAACGCGCCGACGTAGAACGGCAGCTGCACGTTGACCTCCTCGCCGAGCTTGCCCGCGAGCCACGGCGCGACCGCACCACCGGAGAACCGGACGAAGCTGTACGCCGCGGACGCGGTCCCGCGCTCGACCGGAGCCGCGCCCATCACGGCCTCGGTGATCAGGGTGTTGTTCACGCCGAGGAACAACCCGGCCACGATCACGCCGACTGCGAGGACCGGCTTGTGGTGGGCGTAGATCCCCATCACGGCCAGGTCCGCGCCGAACAGCAGCAGCGCCGTCATCACGACCGGCAACGTGCCGAACCTGCGCTGCAGCACCGGCGCGACGAACACCGAGGCCAGTGCCAGCCCGATGCCCCAGCCGAAGAAGATCAGCCCGATCTGCCGGGCCGACATCGCCAGCGGGAACGGGGTGAACGCGAGCAGGGTGAAGAAGCCGAAGTTGTACAGCAGCGCGGTCACCGCGACCGTGGCGAGCGACCGGTGCCGCAAGGCCTTCAACGGTTCGAGGATCGAGGTCCGCCGGGCCGCGGGCGGGGCGGCGGGGAGCAGGAACGCGGTGGCGGCGAGCGCGATCGTCATCAGCACCGCGACGCCGAAGAACGGTCCGCGCCAGGAGATCGTGCCGAGCTCACCACCGACCAGCGGGCCGGCCGCGATCCCGACGCCGAGCGCCGCCTCGTACAGGATGATCGCCTGCGCGACCGAGCCGCTGGCCGAGTTCACGATGGTGGCCAGCGCGGTCGCGATGAACAGCGCGTTGCCGAGACCCCAGCCGGCCCGGAACGCGACGATCGCGCCGATCGAGTTCGACAAACCGGCCAGCGCGCTGAACACGACGATGATCGCCAGGCCGATCAGCAACGTGCGCTTCGCGCCGATCCGGCTGGAGACGGCGCCGGTGATCAGCATCGCGACGCCGATCACCGCCATGTAGCTGGTGAACAGCAACGACACCTGCGACGGGCCGGCGTGCAACTGCTCCGCGATCGGCTTCAGGATCGGGTCGACCAGGCCGATGCCCATGAACGCGATCACACAGGCGAACGCGACGGCCCAGACGGACTTGGGTTGTTTGAGGAACGAGTTGCTGCTGCTCACCGGGGGTCGGCCTCCACTGGTTCGAGGGTGAGGATCGTGCGCATGACGGTGACCGCGGCCTCGAGCGTGGCGATGTCTTCCGCGGGCAGCTGACGCAACCGGGCGGCCAGGGCGGTACCGGCCTCGGACCGGGCGCGGTCGAGCTCGGCGCGCCCGGCGTCGGTCAGGCTGATCAGGCTGGCCCGCGAGTCGGCCGGATCAGGCTCCCGCCGGACCCACCCGCTCTCCTCCTGCCGCTGCACCAACGTCGACATGGTCGGCTGCGAACACCGATCGGCCTTCGCCAGCTCACTGATCCGCGTCGGCCCCAACTCGTCCAACCGCCCGAGCAGCCGCATGGCGGCATGCGGCAGAGCACTCACGTCCCGGCTGGCCAACCTGGTCACCCGCGCCGCGGACACCACCACCTCGACGCCCAACTTCGAAAGATCGGTCGCGATCACATCCACCCACATTACATAGCAATGCTATGCATCTCCAGGTGCAAACCCCGCCACACCCGGTGAAACGGGTCACCTACTCGGTGAGGGCGGCGAGTTTTTTGGCGGCTTCGGTCGGGGCGTCTGTGGTGGCGTAGAGGGTTTTGTAGTGGTCGGCTTGGGCTCGGTAGGTGGGGGTGGTGAGCATGTGGGTGGCTAGTGGGGCGAGGTTGTGGAGTTGGTCGGGGGCGGTGTGGCGGGCCGCGCCGATGCGTTCGACGACGGCGATGTTGAGGTCTTGTTCGAGGTGGAGGGGGAGGCCGAGGAGGGGTGTGCCGGAGGCGAGGGCGGTCTGGGTGCTGCCCTGGCCGGCGGTGGTGACGGCCAGGTCGACCTGGGGCATGACCAGGTGGCTGGGCAGGACGCCTTCGACCATGACCTGGTCGGTGGCCAGGTCGGTGAGGTCGTGGATGGTGCCCGCGACCAGGAGGCGGGCGTCGACGGTGGCGAGGGACCGGACCGTACTGCGGACCAGGTCGGCCGAGGTCGAGGTCATCGCGACGTAGACGACCGGGCCCGGTCGGTCCAGGAAGCGCTGGACGTGGCCGGGCAGCGGGACGTCCAGGTGGGCGAAGAGGGGGCCGATCGAGGTGAGGCGGGTGCTCGCGCGGTACCCCTTCTTCCCGGCCGGGGTCCACGCTTCCAGGTCGGCGCTCGGGACGCCGAGGACCTCGGGCAGTTCCGGGACCAGGCTGAGATCGCCGAGCAGCAACGCGGCCAGGCTCGGAATCCGTTCCACGCCGAGGGATTCGGCCACCCGGTTGAAGCCCGCGCAGTACGCCGGGATGCGGTTCGGGTTGTGGTTCGCGAGGTACCGGCTGAGCCACTTCGGAGCGTGCCGCAGCCGGGGATCCAGCGGGCGGCTCGGGGTCGGGATCAGGTGGCGCTCGAACACCGGTGGGACGAAGCCGCCCGCGTGCTCGGTGACCACCTGGACGCCGGTCAGCCGGGTCGAGAGCAAGGTGGTGAGGGTGAATCCGGTGACCGCGACGGTGATGCCGTGTGCCCGGAAGTACTCCGCCTCGCGCTGGACGTAGGCGCGGATCTCGGCGTCGTCGTACATGCTCTGACGCGGATCGCCGAGCCCGATCGCCGACGCCACGAACGCGGCCGACCGGGCCGGGGAGAGGCCGGGCCCGAGCACGTCGTACGGGACGCCCGCCTCGGCGAGCCGGCGTTCGTGCGGACCGCCGTGGGTGGCGACCCGGACCGGTAGGCCGAGTGCGGTGAGGGCGCGGTGGATCTCCAGCATCCGCGATGTCTCGGACAGATACGCGCAGTGCGGCAGCAGGCAGATCATCATTGCCTCCTCGGTGCAGATAGGTAATATATTGCGCATGTCGTCGCGTGAGCACAAGACCCAGGACCTGCTCGGGCTCGGACCGGACTCCGGACTGCCCTCGTCGGTGCGGGCGTTCCGGACCGTGCTGACGCTCGCGCAGCGACTCCGGTCCGCGATGGACAACCGGCTCCGCGAGGACGGGCTGACCACACAACAGGCGGCGTTGATCACCGTGGTCGAGGCGCTCGGCAACCCGTCGGTGATGGAGGCGGCGGCCGCGCTCGGCAGTACGCACCAGAACGTCGCGCAGATCGTCGCGGCCCTGGTCCGCAAGGACCTACTCCGGGTCGAACCCGATCCGGCCGACCGGCGCAGGAAGTTGCTCTCGACAACCAAGACGAACGCGGCGTACTGGCGCCGGCGTGACGAGGGCGACTTCGCCGCGGTCGACGACTGGTTCGCCGAGCTGACCGAGGACGAGCTGAAAACCTTTTGTACGTTGGCCGATCGCGTCCTGAAACGACTCGACGATGCTTAGGGCGGCGCTCGGCAGTACGGCGTTCTTCTTCGCCGCGCCCGGAGTCGTCGCCGGGGTGGTGCCGTGGTGGATCAGCGGCTGGCCGGCCCCGCGGTTCTGGCCCGCGGTCGTCCTGGTCGCCGCCGGAGTGCTCGTCGTCCTGCGCGCGTTCGCCCGTTTCGTCCGGGAGGGCCGTGGGACGCCGGCGCCGATCGCGCCGACCGAGGAGCTCGTCGTCGGCGGGGAGTACCGGTGCGTCCGCAACCCGATGTACGTCGGCGTGGTGGCGGCCGTTCTCGGGCAGGCCCTGCTCTTTCTCGACCCGTGGCTCCTGCTGTACGCGGTGGTCGCCTGGTCGGTGATGGCCGCCTTCGTCCGGTTCTACGAGGAGCCCGAACTCCGCCGGCGGTACGGCCCCCGGTACGACGCGTACCGGGCGGCGGTCCCGGCGTGGTGGCCGCGGTTCAGGCGGTGCAAAGTTGCGCGGAATAACAATTTGCACTGACTGCAAGTTCGTCCTTACCGTAGTCGGGTGATCAAGGTCGACGAGGCCGCTTCCGAGGGCCGGCGTGAGCGGAAGAAGCGGGAGACGCGGGAGGCCCTCGCGTCGGCCGCGCTGCGGCTGGCCGTGGAGAAGGGCGCCGACGCGGTCACCGTGGAGGAGATCGCCGAGGCGGCCGACGTCTCGGTGCGCACCTTCTTCAACTACTTCCCGCACAAGGAACACGCGATGCTCGGCCGCGACCCCGAGGACCTCGAGCGCGCGCTCGAGCGGCTCCGCGAGGCCCCGGCCGACCAGTCGCCGGTGACGACGATGCGGACGCTCGTCCACGAGGTGCTCGCCGACCTGGAGGACCCGGCCGGCGACACCACGCAGCGGTTCGCGCTGGTCATGCGTTCACCGACTCTGCTGTCCCAGTTCGTCCTGCTCGGCGCCGAGGACGAGCGGGTGCTCGCGGCCGCGCTGGCCGAGCGGATGGGCGAGTCCGACTCGCTCCGGCCGACGCTGATCGTCGGCGCGACCTCGACCGCGGTCCGGGTCGCGATCGAGCACCAGAAGAAGAGCCCGGGCCGGTCGCTCGGCGCGCTCGTCGACGAGGCGTTCGCGCTCGTCGCCGGCGGCCTCGACCCGGCCTACCGCACCACCACCATGCCCAGTACGCACCAGGAAGGTCAGTCATGACTACGACCTCATCGCCCACACCGCCGGACGCGGCGGGCGAGGTCAACGACCCCACCACCCCGCCGGAGGCCGCCGCGACCGCCGTCGCCGCGCTGACCCCGCGGCAGACCGTGCAGGCGATCTCCGGCCTGATGATCGGCATGCTCGTCGCGGTGCTGGCCGGCACCGTGGTGTCGACCGCGCTGCCGCGGATCATCGCCGACCTCGGCGCCAGCCAGTCCGCCTACACCTGGGTGGTCACCATCGAGCTGCTCGCGATGACGGCGACCGTGCCGCTGTGGGGCAAGCTCGCGGACCTCTACAACAACAAGCTGCTGGTCCAGCTGTCGCTGGCGTTCTTCGTGGCCGGCTCGCTGGTGGCCGGCTTCACCCCGAACATCGAACTGCTGCTGACCAGCCGGGTCGTTCAGGGCATCGGCGCCGGCGGTCTGACCGCGCTGGTGCAGATCGTGATGGCCGCGATCATCCCGCCGCGGGAGCTCGGCCGGTACTCCGGCATCTTCGGCGCGATCTTCGCCGGCGCGACCGTCGGCGGCCCGCTGCTCGGCGGCTTCCTGGTCGACTCCCCGCTCGGCTGGCGGGCCTGCTTCCTGGTCGGCGTGCCGTTCAGCCTGCTGGCGATCTTCCTGCTGCAGCGGACGCTGAAGCTGCCGACGATCCGCCGCGAGGTCCGGATCGACTGGCTCGGCGCACTGCTGATCACGGCCGGCGTGAGCACGATCCTGGTCTGGTCGACGTTCGCCGGGAACAAGTTCGACTGGGTCTCCGGCTGGAGCTTCCTGATGGCCGGCGGTGCCCTCGTCCTGCTCGGGGTGGCAGTCTTCGTCGAGTCGCGGCACCCGGAGCCGATCATCCCGCTCGACCTGTTCCGCAACCGCACGGTGACGCTGTCCGTGGTGGCCAGCATGCTGGTCGGCGTGGCGCTGTTCGGCGGCTCGGTGTTCCTGTCGCAGTACTTCCAGATCGCGCAGGGGCACTCGCCGACCTCGGCCGGCCTGATGAGCCTGCCGATGGTCTTCGGCATGCTGATCTCGTCCACGGTGGCCGGTGCGCTGATCACCAAGTACGGCAAGTGGAAGATCTACCTGGTCTCCGGTGGTGTGCTGCTGCCGGTCGGCCTGGGGCTGCTCGGCACCATCGACGCGCACACCGGTGGGCTGGAGATCTCGGTCTACATGGCGATCCTCGGTGTCGGCGTCGGCCTGGTGATGCAGAACCTGGTGCTCGCCGCGCAGAACGACGTCCCGGCCCGCGAACTGGGTGCAGCCACCTCCGTCGTCAGCTTCTTCCGCAGCATGGGCGGCACCATCGGCGTCAGTGCCCTCGGTGCGGTCCTGGCGAGCCGGGTGGCGAGCTCGCTCGGAATGGGCGGCGCTTCCGGTGGCGGCGAGGGCGCCGTGCCCGACATCAGCAAGCTGCCGGAGCCGGCCCGGATCGCGGTCCAGGAGGCGTACGGCAACGCGACCGCGGACCTGTTCCTGATCTCGGCCCCGATCGCCGTGCTGGCGCTGGTCGCGATCCTGTTCGTCAAGGAGAAGGCGCTGCTCACCACCTCCGCCTCGGAGCGGATGGCGGCCGAGGAGCCGGCCGGCGAGACCAAGGTGCAGGACACCGTCTGACCCCGGCTCCGACCCGGCGGCCGGACTGGCAAGCTGGAGGCCATGATCGTTGCCTTCAGTATCAGTCCGGCCGCCGGTGACGAGACCGGCGGCGTCGCCGAGGCGGTGGCGGAGGCGATCCGGGTGGTCCGCGCCTCCGGCCTGCCGAACGAGACCAACGCGATGTTCACCAACCTCGAAGGCGAGTGGGACGAGGTGATGGCCGTCGTGAAGCAGGCGGTGGACGCCGTCGCCGCGGTCTCGCCGCGGGTCGGCCTGGTCCTGAAGGCCGACATCCGGCCCGGGTACACCGGTCAGCTGACCGCCAAGGTGGAGCGGATCGAGCAGGCCCTCGCCGACTAGACCCCAGCCGCGACCGGGTGCCCGGGGTTGAGGGCGGCGACCGTGGCGTCGTACCGGTTCTCGCGCTCGGCGTCGCGGAGGAAGCGGACCCGGTCGACCAGGATCTCGTCGGCGTCCGGTTCCTGCTGGAGCCGGCGGACCGACTCGTCGACGAACTCGTCCAGCGGCATGTACTCCGGGTTCGTGGCCCCGCCCATCAGCTCGGTCCGGACCGCCGGCGGGACCAGCTCGATCACCTGGACCGGCGTACCGGCGAGCTGGATCCGCAGGCTCTGCGTGTAGCTGTGGACGGCCGCCTTGGTCGCGTTGTACGTCGGGGTGTCCACCAGCGGGACGAACGCCAGCCCGGACGTCACGGTCATGATCACCGCGTCCGATTTCGCCAGCAGGTACGGCGTGAACGCGGTCACGGTACGGATCGTGCCGAGCAGGTTGGTCTCGACGATCGCCTCGGCCGTGGCCAGGTGACCGAGGTCGCGTAGGTCCTCGGCACGCATGATCCCGGCCATCGTGACCAGGACGTCGAGGTCCGGGTACCGGGTGGTGACGGTCTCGAAGGCGGCCGCGATCGAGGCCGGGTCGGCGACGTCCAGGACGAGGCCGTCGATCCCGTCCTCGGCGGCGATCCTGGCCAGCAGGTCCTGGCGGCGGCCGCTGACGATCACGGTGTTGCCGAGGTCGCGGAGCCGGCGGGCCAGTTCGAGGCCGATGCCCGAGGTGCCGCCGGTGAGGAAGATCGTTCTGCCAGTCGTTTTCATGGCTCCAGCCTGTGACCGGAGCCCGGCGGCAACCAGGCTCGGCTCAGCCTCTGCTCGGCAGGCAGTGGTTGACTCGCCGAGGTTCGCGACACTGGTGGCATGGAGTACGCCGATCTGTCCGACTTCCTGCGCCGGCGCCGGGAGGCACTGCAACCCGAGGACGTCGGGCTGCCGCGCGGCCGGCGACGCCGTACGCCGGGCCTGCGGCGCGAGGAGGTCGCCACCCTCGCCGCCATGTCCACCGACTACTACAGCCGGCTCGAAGGCGGCCGAGGCCCGCAGCCGTCGGTGGAGATGCTGGCCGCGATCGCCCGCGCGCTGCGGCTGACCCTGGAGGAACGCGACCACCTCTTCCTGCTCGCCGGGCACGGGACGCCACCGCGGACCACGCGGCCCGACCACGTCGATCCCGGCATGCTGCGGATCCTCGACCGGTTGCACGACACCCCGGCGATGCTGCTGAACCGGCTCGGCGAGACGCTCGCGCAGACCCCGGCCCATGTCGCGTTCGCCGGTGAGCAGACCAACCTCCGCGGTCCGGAGCGCAGCGAGATCTACCGCTGGTTCGCCGATCCGGAGTCCCGCGTGCTCTACCGCGAACCCGAGCTGTCGCGGCACAGCCGGTTGCTCGCCTCGATGCTCCGGTCGGTCGTCACCGTGGACGGACCGAAGTCGGCCGCCGCCACCATGGCCCGGACGTTGCAGCAGCTCAGCCCCGAGTTCGCGGAGATCTGGGCCGCTCACGAGGTCGGCATCGCGCACAACCGGACGAAGCACTTCCGGCATCCGGTGGTGGGCGAGCTGGAGCTGTACTGCGAGGTGATCGACAACCGCGACCAGCAGCAGCGGCTCATCGTCTTCACCGCGACCCCGGGCTCCGAGAGTGCCGAGCGGCTCGAACTGCTGGCGGTCCTGGGCCGCCAGTCCCTCGACCCGGCCGGCTGACCGCCAGTCCCTCGACCCGGCCGGCTGACCGTCAGGGCTCGATCAGGCCGGCCCGGATCGCGTACCGGGTGAGCTCGGTCCGGTCGCGCATGCCCAGCTTCTGCAGGATGTTCGCGCGGTGCCGCTCGACCGTCTTCAGGCTGATGGTGAGCGCGCCCGCGATCTCCTTGGACGAGTGGCCCTCGGCGATCAGCTTGACCACCTCGTCCTCCCGCGGCGTGAGCACCTGACCCGGGACCCGCTCACCGCGCCGGACCCGGTCCAGGTAGTCGCGGACCAGCGCGCTCATCACCCCGGGGTACAGGAACGACTCGCCGCGGGCGGCCGCGTGGCAGGCGTCCACCAGGTCCTGGTCGGCGACCGACTTGAGCACGTACCCGGAGGCGCCGGCTTTCAACGCGGCGAAGAAGTACTGCTCGTTGTCGTACATCGACAGCATCAGCATCTTCGGGGGATCGCGGCGCCGGGACAGTTCGCGGGCCGCCTGCAGGCCGGTCATCCGCGGCATCGCCACGTCCAGCACGGCCAGGTCGATCTCGGTCTCCCGGGCCAGCTCGACCGCCTCGGCGCCGTCACTCGCCTCGGCGACGACGGTGAGTCCGGGTTCGCTGTCCAGGATCAGCCGGACGCCACGGCGGACCAGGGCGTGGTCGTCGGCGAGCAGGATCCGGATCACCGCGATCCCTCCGTCGGCAGCGTCAGCCGGACCTCGGTCCCGCCGGTCGGCCCGGACGTCAGTTCGAGGTCACCGCCGACGATCAGCGCCCGCTCGCGCATCCCGCCGATACCGGCGCCCTCGGGCTGACCGCGCAGGCCGCGCCCGTTGTCCTTGACCGAGAGCACCACGTCGTTCCCCTTCCGGGTGAGGGACAGTTCGACGGAGTTGGCCTGGGCGTGCCGGGCCACGTTGGTGAGGGCCTCCTGCGCGATCCGGTACACGACCAGTTCGGCGTCCGAGTCGAGCTCGGGCAGGCCCGGGGTGAAGGTCCGGCGGATCCGCAGGCCGGCCGGGGCGAAGTCGTTGCTCAGCGCGACCAGGGCGTTGTGCAGGCCGAGGTCCTCCAGTACGCCGGGGCGGAGCCGGCGCGCCACCTGCCGGACCTCCTCCAGCCCGGCCCGGGTCTGCTCCTGGACCAGCTGGACCTCCGGCAGGACGTCGGCCGAGGCCCGGTCGGCGACCTGCTTGAGGCCGAGCAGGACCGCGGTGAAGCTCTGGCCGATCTCGTCGTGCAGCTCCTGCGCGATCCGGTGCCGCTCGGCCTCCTGCGCGGCCAGCGCCTTGGCGTTGCTCATCCGGCGCTCGGTCTCCAGCCGGGTCAGCATCTCGTTGAAGCTCTTCACCAGGTGACCGACGGCGCCGTTGTCGTGCTCCGGGATGCGCTGCCCCGGATGCTGCAGGTCGACCTTCTCCATCATCCGGATCAGCTTGTCCAGCGGGGCCAGCGAGTTCCGTAGCAGCAACGAGTTGAGCGTCACGATGATGGCCAGGCCGAACACCAGGACGATCGCCTCGGACACCAGCACCCGCGCCGAAACCGTTGCCGGTGACAACGCCAACGCGACGGTGCCCAGCAGGAACACCACCCCGTTGATCAGGCAGACCCTCCAGTACAGCGGCAATCCAGTCCCGGCCTTCACCGTTTCAGCCTGGCCCATCGCCGTACCGGTTGTCCACGAGGCTCCGGCGGTTCCGGGCAAAAGTGGGTGGTAGCACTCATACCGCGCGACCTCGGCCCGGGAAACACTGGTTGTGCGGCCGGGACCCGGGCCGCCTCCCTCCCAACGGGGTGGATCGGCGACCGGCCGCACCAGCCACGCGATCCGAGGGAGGCGCCCGTGCCGCTGTCGACGATCACCGACACGGGCCTGACCGGGCCCGCGCTCTGGCTGGTCGTCGCCGGACTCGGGGTGGTGGCGGTCCTGTTCGCGAGCGTCCGCAGTGTCGCGGCCGACCAGCAGGCCGTGGTTCGGCGGTTCGGCCGGGTGGTCCGGGTCGCGGGCCCCGGTCTGGTCTTCCGGGTGCCGGGGATCGACAGGGTGACCACGGTCCCGCGGCTTCCGGTGCGGCTGCCGCTGGTGGTGTCGACGCTGAGCCGGGACGGTCTCCCCGTCCGCCTGATCGCCACGGTGGTCTGCCGGATCGCCGACCCGGCCCGCTCGTCCGACCCGTTCGGGACGACGGCCGCGACGGTGGAGGACGCGCTCACCCGGCAGGTCGGGCAGACGACGCTGGCCGATCTGCTCGCCGCCCGGGCCGAGGCGGAGAACGTGCTGCCCGGCCGGATCAGCGAGGTGACCGCGGCCTGGGGGGTCGAGGTGCTGGAGATCGAGGTGACCGACATCGAGACCCGCTGGTCGTCGGACCTGCTCCGCGTGGTCGGTCAGGACGCCGATCGAAATCAGTAGCTCTGAGCAACTAACCTCGCGCGACCACCCGGGCCGGCCGCCGGCTCAGCCAGTACGCGAACAGGCCGGTCGGGAAGAACATCACGATGCCGTACACCGCGACCGGAATGGACATCTCGCTGTTGCCGAGCAGGGCCGGGCTGAGCGCGATGGTGAGGGCGAGGGTGGCGTTGTGGATGCCGATCTCCATCGAGCACGCGACGGCCTGCCGGTCCGGCAAACCGGTCAGCCGCGGCACGACGTACCCGAAGGCGAGGCTGAGGACGTTGAGCAGCAGGGCGATCAGGCCCACCTCGGCGAGATAGCCGAGGACGTCGTCGCGTTCGGTCCAGACGGCGGCGAAGATCACCAGCGCGAGCACGACGATCGAGCCCAGTTTGACCGGCCGCGCCATCCGCTCGGCGAACACCGGCCGCCGGGACCGCAGCAGCATCCCCAGCGCGACCGGGACGAGCACGATCGCGAACACCTGCAGCATCTTGGCCGGTTGCAGCCCGATCTGGCCGTCGCCGAGGAAGTGCGCGAGCGACAGGTTCACCACGATCGGCAGGGTGACGACGGCGAGGACGGAGTTCACCGCGGTCAGCGTCACGTTCAGCGCGACGTCGCCGCCGGCCAGATGGCTGAACAGGTTCGCGGTGGTGCCGCCCGGTGACGCGACCAACAGCATCATCCCGACCGCGAGCGCCGGGGCCAGCCCGAACGCCTTGACCAGGCCGAAGCAGATCACCGGCAGCAGCACGACCTGGACCGCGAGCGCCACCAGCACGGCCCGCGGCATCTTCAGCACCCGGGCGAAGTCCGCGACGGTCAGGGACAAGCCGAGCCCGAGCATGATGATCGCCAGCGCCACCGGCAGCAGGACCGAGGTCAGTACGGAGTCGTCCATCTCCGGCTCCTTCACGAAGGCCCCCGCACCCGGCCGGGGAGATGGCTCAGGGTGACAGCAGGACGAGGTGGGTTCAAGACCTCGTGCAGCGTCTGTCGAAAGGTCTGCCGGGTGTACTACGTTGCCGCCCATGAAGACGCTGCGCAGCGCCGCCCTCGCGGCCGGAGTCCTGATCGCCCTGTCCCCGTTGACGTCTGCCCAGGCTGCCGGTCCCTCGGCCGCCGGCCGGCCCCAGCCTTCGTACCAGTGGGAGCTCAAGCCCACCGGGAGTGCTTCCCAGTTCCGCGGGCTCGCCGCGGTGAGCAAGGACGTCGCCTGGGTCGCGGGGAGTGCCGGGCAGGTACTGCGGACCGTGGACGGCGGGGCGAGTTGGCAGAACGTCAGCCCGGCCGGTGCGGAGGCGCTGCAGTTCCGCGACGTGGAGGCGTTCGATGCCCAGCGGGCGGTGATCCTGGCGATCGGGCCGGGCGAGGACTCGCGGGTGTACCGGACCACCGACGGCGGCAGGAGCTGGGCCGAGTCGTTCCGCAACACCGACCCGAACGCGTTTTACGACTGCCTCGACTTCAACGACCAGCGGCACGGGCTCGCGCTGAGCGACCCGGTGGACGGCAGGTTCCGGATCGCGGCGACCGCGGACGGCGGCAAGTCGTGGCAGATCCAGCCGTCGGCCGGGATGCCGGCCGCGTTGCCGGGGGAGTTCGCCTTCGCCGCGAGCGGGACCTGCCTGGTCGCCGGGCCCGGCCGGACCGCATGGTTCGCGACCGGTGGCGGTGACCGGCCGCGGGTGTTCCGGACGATCGACGGTGGGCGGACGTGGAAGGTGACCGACTCGCCGATGGCCAGTGGGGCAGCGGCGGGGATCTTCAGCCTGGCGTTCCGCGGGCCGCTGTTCGGCGTCGCGGTCGGCGGTGACTTCGAGAAGCCGACCGAGGCGGTGAAGGCCGCGTCGGTCACGTACGACGGCGGCCGGTCCTGGCAGCTGGTCCCGGCCGACAAGGCGCCGAAGGGGTACCGCAGCGGCTCGGCGTTCGTCCCGGGGACACTGGCGAGCGTGATCGCGGTCGGTCCGTCGGGGAGCGACTACAGCGTCGACGGAGGCCGGAGCTGGACCCAGTTCTCCGACGGCAGCTTCGACAGCGTCGAGTGCGCGGGCCACGGTCCGAAGGCGGCCTGCTGGGCCTCCGGAGCCAAGGGCGCGGTCGCGCGACTCGCGGTCCAGCGCTAGGACCAGCGGTTTCGGCGACACCCGTACGTCGTGCGGGGGTCGCCGTGATCGGGCCAGGATGGAGCCCATGCGTAGACTTCCCCGCCGCCTGCTGGTCGCCTTCGCGGGCCTGCTGATGCTGGCTCCGACCGCGGCCGCCGCGGCTCCCGCCGGTCATGGCCCCACCGTCAAGGCCATCACCTACAACATCCATCACGGCGCCGGGGTCGACGGCGTCCTCGACCTCGAGCGGATCGCCGCCGTGATCGAGTCCTCCGACGCGGACGTGGTCGGCCTGCAGGAGGTGGACAAGCACTGGGGTGAGCGCAGCAACTGGGTGGACCAGGCCGCCTGGCTCGCCCGCCGGCTCGACATGCACTACCGGTACGCGCCGAACCTCGACCTGCCGCCGGCCACCGCGGGCGAGCCGCGCCGGCAGTACGGCACCGCGATCCTGTCCCGGTTCCCGATCAGGGAGTTCGAGAACACCCTGCTGCCGCTCTACCCCGGTGGTGAGCAGCGCGGCCTGGCCGTTGCCTCGATCAAGGTCCGGGGCCAGGAACTGCGGTTCGCGAACACCCACCTGACCCACAACAACAACGCCGAGCGGCAGGAGCAGGCCACCAAGGTGGTCGACCTGCTGAGCGACTCGCGGAAGCCGACGCTGGTCGTGGGCGACCTGAACGCGGTGCCGACCACGCCGGAGATCAAGATCCTGACCGCGGTCTGGCAGGACAGCTGGACCGAGGTCGGCGGCCCGGGCTACACGAGCCCCGCGAGCAACCCGACCGCCCGGATCGACTACCTGCTGCACTCGGCGACGCTGCGGCCGCGCTCGGCCGAGGTGCTCTCCACCCTGGCCTCCGACCACCTGCCGGTGACGGCCACCTACACGCTGCGCTGACCCACGCCGATCCCGTACCGGCGTCGTCCCGTTTCCCCGGGGCGGCGCCGGTTTTTCGTGCGCCCGACTTTCACGCGCGCGAATTACAAGCTTGTAGTTTGTCAAGCCGACACGCAGGTGAAATGAAGTTATTCGTGTGAACAGTGTTCCCAATGGGGCTGAAGGCAACTAGTGTCACCTATGAGGTCCTCCGGGACCAAAAGTTCACGAATCCGGGGAAGGGATTCGTGACCGGCGGAAGGAAGGACCCCGATGCGGACGCCCTCGGGGGCCCGGTCCGGCAGTCGGGACGTGAGCACTGGGAAGACCGGCAGAGCGCTGCTCTCCGGTGTGCTCGCCGTCTCGCTGGCCGGTTCTACGGCCCTGATCACTGTTCCGGCCCAGGCCGATCCGAAGCCACCGGTCATCCCCTCGCAGTCCCAGGTGGACGCGGCGAAGCGGGCGGCCGCCGGCAAGGCAGCGCAGGTGGCGGCGATCGAAGGCCGGTTGGCCGCGGCCAACACCCGGCTCCAGCAGCTCGGCCGGTCGGCCGGGATCGCGGCCGAGCGGTACAACGGCGCGGTGTACCGGTTGCAGCAGGCAAAGACCGAGGCGGCCGCCGCGGCCGCCCGGGCCCAGAAGGCGGCGGTGACGCTCGCCGAGCAGCGCCGCCAGATCGGCCGGTTCGCGGCCGCGTCGTACCAGGGCGGTGGTGACCTGGCCACGCTCGGGCCGCTGTTCTCCGCGAACGGCCCGCAGCAGGTGCTCGACTCGGCCGGTGCGGCCCGGTCGGTGTCCCAGGCGATGCAGGGCTCGTACCTGCGCTTCACCGCGACCCAGGTGGTCAGCAATGCGTTCAAGGCGCAGGCGGACCAGTCCGTGGTGAAGGTGAAGGCGGCCGCCGACGAGGCCGCCAAGGCGAAGGCCGCGGCCGAGGCGGCGCAGGCCAACCAGGCCGCCGCCGTGGCCGCGATCGGCGCCGAGCGCAAGACCCAGATCAACCAGCTGGCGGCGTTGCGCAACACGTCGTACCAGGTGGCCGAGCAGCGTCAGCGGGGACTCGAGGAGCGTGCGCGCCAGCGAGCCGCCGCCCTGGCGAAGAAGAAGGCGGAGGAACTGCGCAAGCGGATCGCCGCCCGGGAGGCCGCCGAACGCGCCCGCGAAGCCGCCGCCGAGCGGGCCCGCGAGGAGCGGGAACGACGCGAGGAAGCGGCGAAGAACCAGCAGACCGGGACCAAGCCGCCCAAGAAGAAGAAGCCGAAGCCGCATCGGCCGGGCGGCGGCGGTGGTTCGTCGACGCGCGGCGGCGTGTCCGCGGTACTCGACTTCGCGCTGTCGCAGCTGGGCGACCCGTACGTGTGGGCCGCGGCCGGTCCGGACTCGTGGGACTGCTCAGGCCTGACGATGAAGGCCTGGGCGAAGGCCGGGGTTCGGCTGCCGCACTACAGCGTCGCGCAGTACGAGCAGGTCCGGCACATCTCCGAGGACGAGCTGCGCCCGGGTGACCTGATCTTCTGGGCCGAGACCGCCGGCGACCCGGGCACGATCTTCCACGTCGCGCTGTACCTCGGCGACGGCCGGATGGTGCACGCGCCGCGCACCGGCCGCCCGGTCACCATCGACAGCGTCTACTACTGGGAGACGCCGGACTTCTTCGGCCGGCCCTGACCGTCCGGGCCCCGGAAATCAGTACGCCCTCCGCCGGGTGGTACCGGGCGGAGGGCGGGGGCCGAAGGACTTGCAGGAAGCTGCAACCCTTCGGTCAGTGGTGGTCGGTCTTGAGCCGCTCGAACGAGGCGGTGATCTCGGCCTCGGCGTCGGTCCGGCCGACCCAGGTCGCACCCTCGACGGACTTGCCCGGCTCGAGGTCCTTGTAGACCTCGAAGAAGTGCTGGATCTCCAGCCGGTCGAACTCCGGCAGGTGGTGGATGTCGCGCAGGTGCTCCTGCCGCGGGTCACCGGCCGGGACGCAGACGACCTTGTCGTCCGGGCCCTTCTCGTCGGTCATCCGGAACATCCCGATCGCCCGGGCGCGGATCAGGCAGCCCGGGAAGGTCGGTTCGGGGAGCAGGACGAGGGCGTCCAGCGGGTCGCCGTCCTGCCCGAGCGTCTCCTCGATGAATCCGTAGTCGGACGGATACTGGGTGGCCGTGAACAGCGTCCGGTCCAGCCGGAGCCGATTGGTCTTGTGGTCCAGCTCGTACTTGTTGCGGGTGCCCTTGGGGATCTCGATGAAGACGTCGAACTCCATACGGCAGATACTGTCACGGTTCCGACCGACCGATTGACAGGGAGCAGCCCGGTGACCCGTAGTCCTCGTGCGGTCTTCGTCACGCTGCTGGCGGGGGCCGTCCTCACCGGACTCGCCGGCGGAGCGCAGGCCGTACCCGGCTCGTCGCAGTCCGCCACCGGTGCGACGGCTGCTCCACCGGTGCTCGCACCGGCGAAACCGGAGGGCGCGGCCCCGGCCACGGCCGGGGTCCAGAAGGCGCTGCTGGCCGCGTTGCGGGACCCGTCGCTCGGCAAGCACTACGGGGCGTACGTGTACGACGCGTCGCGCAACAAGACGCTGTACTCGGTCGGGACCACGAAGCCGTTCGTCCCGGCGTCCACGCTGAAGCTGCTGACCACGGTGGCGGCGCTGGAGGCGATCGGGCCGGACCACCTGTTCACCACCAAGACGGTCCGCAGCGGCGGTTCGCTGGTACTGGTCGGTGGCGGGGACCCGTTGCTGACCGTGCAGCGATCCAAGGACCCGCTGGACTTCCCGGTCAGGGCGACACTTCAGGACCTGGCCACCAGGACGGCGAAGGCGCTCAAGGCGGACGGGGTTGCGAGCGTCACCCTGTCGTACGACGCGACCCTGTTCTCCGGTCCGGCCGTCAACGCGAAGTGGCAGCCGAACTACGTCACCGAGGGCATCGCGGCCCCGACCTCGGCGCTCTGGGTGAACGAGGGGCGGCTGTCCCCGGGGATGGCCAAGCGGGCGCCCTCCCCGGCGCAGGCGGCAGCCACGTCGTTCGCCAAGCTGCTCCGCGCGGCCGGGATCACCGTGGCCGCGTCGGTCAAGCCGGCGAAGGCCCCGGCGGCCGCGACCGAGGTGGCCACCGTCCGGTCCGCGCCGCTCGGTGACCTGGTCGAGTACGTGAACCTGCACAGCGACAACGACGGCGCCGAGGTCCTGCTCCGCCAGGTCGGGGTCGCGACCGGCAACGGCGGCTCGTACGCGGGCGGCATCAAGGGATTGCGGGCGACGCTGACCAAGCTGGGCCTGGACGTGAGCAAGGCGCGCATCGAGGACGGCAGCGGGCTGTCCCGGACGAACCAGGTCCCGCTGGACGTCCTCGCCGGAGCGGTCCGGGTCGCCGTGGCCCAGCCGGAGTTGCGGCACCTGATCAGCGGACTCCCCGTGGCCGGGTTCACCGGCAGCCTGGCCGAGCGGTTCGCCTCCCCGGGGACGTCGGCCGGTACGGGCTTCGTCCGCGCCAAGACGGGCACGCTGACCGGCGTCCACTCGCTGTCCGGGCTGGTCCGCACGAGGACCGGCACCGTCCTGGTCTTCGCGGTCGCGACCGACAGTGTCCCGGCCGACAAACCACTCCAGGCCCGCGCCGCCCTGGACCGAGCCTCCGCGGCGCTCGCCAGTTGCGGTTGCACCGGCTGATCGAGCGCGTGTTTGCACCAGCTACTAAAGTCAAAACATGAGTACGGCGGAAGGCGGGACCGCGGCTGAGATGGTCGACTGGCAGCTGGCGACCGGGGTGGCGCGGAGGTTGCTGCGGCCCGGGCCGGCGGTGAGCCGGGCGGAGGCGGATCAAGTGGTGGCCGAGCTGCGGCAGTTCGCCGCGGACTCCGAGCACCACGTCCGCGAGTTCACCGGGCTGGAGGCGACCTCGGCGACCGCGCCGGTGGTGATCGTGGACCGGCCGGGCTGGGTGCAGGCGAACGCGGACGGCTTCCGGACCGTGCTCCAGCCGCTGGCCGACAAGCTGCGGGAGAAGCAGGAGAGCGCGAACGGCGGCATCTCGTCCGCGGTCGGCTCCCGGGTCACCGCGATCGAGGCGGGCGCGCTGCTCGCGTTCCTGTCGTCGCGGGTACTCGGCCAGTTCGACCCGTTCTACCCGTCCGAGCCCGACCCGGACCGCCCCGGCCTGACCGGACGGCTGCTGCTGGTCGCGCCGAACGTGATGCACGTGGAGTCCGAGCTCAAGGTCGTCCCGCGCGACTTCCGGCTCTGGGTCTGCCTGCACGAGGAGACGCACCGGGTCCAGTTCACCGCGGTCCCGTGGCTGCGGGACCACCTCCGCTCCGAGATCGCGCTGTTCCTCGACCAGGCCGAGCTGGACGCCTCGGCGTACGCGGCGATGTTCCGCGAGGCCGTGCAGCGGCTGGGCCGGTCGGTGAAGGGTGACGGCGAGTTGAGCCTGGTCGACCTGATGCAGTCGCCCGAGCAGCGCGCCGTGCTGGACCGGCTGACCGCGGTGATGTCGCTGCTCGAGGGCCACGCGGACTTCGTGATGGACGGGGTCGGCCCGTCGGTCATCCCGACCGTGGACACGATCCGGTCCAAGTTCACCTCGCGCCGGCAAGGCGGGAACCCGGTGGACCAGCTGCTCAAGCGCCTGCTCGGGCTGGACGCCAAGCTGCGGCAGTACCAGGACGGCGCCGCGTTCGTCCGCCGGGTGGTGGACCGCGTCGGCATGGAGGGCTTCAACCGGGTCTGGACGGGGCCGAACACGCTGCCGACCAAGCACGAGATCGCCAACCCCGATGCCTGGGTCACCCGGCTCCACGGCTGACGCCGACCCGGACCCTGGCTCCGGGTCGGGGGAGTCGCGGACCAGCGCGGAGGACGTGGTCGAGGAGCGGCGGGGCAAGCTGCATCCTGCCGTCGCCCGGACCCGCGAGGCGGTGCGGATCGCGCTGGCCGACCTGCCGCGCGGGACGACGGTACTGGTCGCGTGTTCCGGTGGGGCGGACTCGCTCGCGCTGGCGGCGGCGACCGCGTTCGAGGCTCCCAAGCTGGGGCTGCGCGCCGGGGCCGTCGTCGTGGATCACGGATTGCAGGCCGATTCGGCGCGGGTCGCGGAGACCGCGGCCGAGCAGTGCCGGTCGTTGGGCCTCGACCCGGTCCGGGTACGCGCTGTCGAGGTCGGCGTCGAAGGTGGACCCGAGGCGGCAGCCCGGACCGCACGGTACGACGCTCTGCGGGAGATCGCGGACGAGGTCCAGGCGGACGTGGTCCTGCTCGGCCATACCCGCGACGACCAGGCCGAGACCGTACTGCTCGGGCTGGCCCGTGGATCCGGGGCACGGTCGCTCGCGGGGATGGCCCCGGTCGCCGGGTTGCTCCGCCGGCCGCTGCTGGAGGTACCCCGCGCGACCACGGCCGCCGCTTGTATCGCGTCCGGCCTGCGCCCCTGGCACGACCCGCACAACGACGACCCGCAGTACACCCGGGTCCGGGTACGGCACGAGGTGCTCCCGGTCCTGGAGGAGGCGCTCGGTCCCGGCGTGGTCGAGGCGCTCGCCCGGACCGCGGGACTGCTGCGCGCCGACGCCGACGCGCTGGACGCCCTCGCCGCCGACCTGGCCGAGACCGCGGTCCGCCGTGCCGAGGACCAGGTGGTCTGCGACATCGGCATGCTCGAGGTGGAGCCGCCGGCCCTGCGGACCCGGGTGCTGCGGCAGGCCGCGCTGGAGGCCGGGTGCCGCGCGAACGACCTCACCGCGGGCCACGTCGCGGCCGTCGACACCCTGATCACCGGGTGGCGCGGGCAGCGCTGGATCGACCTCCCACAAGGCGTCCGGGCGATCCGCCGGGGCGGGTTCATCGTCCTGGCCACGGGTGTGACAGGCTGAGCGGGTGGATGCGGCGGACATCGAGAAGGACCTGACCGAGATCCTCCATTCCGAGGAGGAGATCCTGGCCAAGCTCAAGGAGCTGGCGGCCCGGATCGAGGCGGACTACGAGGGCAAGGACCTGCTGGTGATCGGTGTCCTCAAGGGCGCCGTGATGGTGATGGCCGACCTGGCCCGGTCGTTCAGCCGGCACGTCGAGATGGACTGGATGGCGATCTCGTCCTACGGCTCCGGGACCAAGTCGTCCGGGGTGGTCCGGATCCTCAAGGACCTGGACACCGACATCACCAACCGGCACGTGCTGATCGTCGAGGACATCATCGACACCGGTCTGACCCTGACCTGGCTGGTCAGCAACCTGCAGTCCCGGCAGCCGGCCTCGGTCGAGATCTGCACCGCGTTCCGCAAGCCGGACGCGGCCAAGATGGCGGTACCGGTCAAGTACGTGGGCTTCGACATCCCGGACGAGTTCGTGGTCGGGTACGGCCTCGACTACGCCGAGAAGTACCGGAACCTGCGCTGCGTGGCCACGCTGGCCCCGCACGTCTACTCCTGACTCCGGGATCACACCGGCGGCGGGGGCCTGGCCGGGAGCGGTACTTGGTGACAGCCTGTACAACGGACCGTACCGTCGTTTCAGGTGACCCTCGTGATGGGCAGGCTTGCCCGACACGAGACACTTGGACTGGTGTTACCGTCAAAGGCCCTCTCACCCGGGCCTGCTGAGCTAGGAGGGACGGGGCGTAAGCCTCGATCATGGACGTGAAGCGCATCTTCCGCGGACCCCTGTTCTGGATCGTCGTCGCCTTCCTGGGCGTCCTGGTGATCGGGCAGCTCCTGACCGGCTCGTCCGGGTACAAGACCGAGCCCACCGGCCAGGTCGTCCAGGTGATCCAGCAGGCCACGACGTCGAACGACAAGGTCATCAAGTCGGTCACGCTGATCGATCCCGATCAGGAGATCCGGGTCGAGAAGACCGACGGCACCAAGATCCGGGCGCACTGGGTGGACGGCCAGGCGAACAGCCTCGGCCAGTCGCTGCAGAAGCTGTACGACGACAAGAAGGTCGAGCGGTACGACGTCGAGAACCCGAAGCCGAGCTTCATCGGCCAGGTGTTCTCCACGCTGATCCCGTTCCTGCTGATCGCGGTCGTCTTCATCTTCCTGATGAACTCGATGCAGGGTGGCGGCTCCCGGGTGATGAGCTTCGCCAAGTCGAAGGCCAAGCTGATCACCAAGGACACCCCGAAGACCACGTTCTCCGACGTGGCCGGGTGCGACGAGGCGATCGAGGAGCTCGGCGAGATCAAGGAGTTCCTGCAGGAGCCGGGCAAGTTCCAGGCGGTCGGCGCCAAGATCCCCAAGGGCGTCCTGCTGTACGGCCAGCCGGGTACCGGTAAGACCCTGCTGGCGCGGGCGGTCGCGGGTGAGGCGGGCGTCCCGTTCTACTCCATCTCCGGTTCGGACTTCGTCGAGATGTTCGTCGGTGTCGGTGCCTCCCGGGTGCGCGACCTGTTCGAGCAGGCCAAGACCAACGCGCCGGCGATCGTCTTCATCGACGAGATCGACGCCGTCGGCCGGCACCGTGGCGCGGGCCTCGGCGGCGGCCACGACGAGCGCGAGCAGACCCTGAACCAGCTGCTGGTCGAGATGGACGGCTTCGACGTCCGCGGCGGCGTGATCCTGATCGCGGCCACCAACCGGCCCGACGTGCTGGACCCGGCGCTGCTGCGCCCCGGCCGGTTCGACCGGCAGATCGCCGTCGACGCCCCCGACCTGCCGGGCCGGGAGAAGATCCTGAAGGTGCACGCCCGCGGCAAGCCGATGGCGGAGAACGCCGACCTCGAGGCGGTCGCGCGGCGGACCCCGGGCTTCACCGGTGCCGACCTGGCCAACGTGCTGAACGAGGCGGCCCTGCTGACCGCCCGGCTGAACAAGCAGCAGATCGACAAGTTCGCGCTGGACGAGGCGATCGACCGCGTCATCGCCGGCCCGCAGCGCCGGACCCGGCTGATGTCCGACAAGGAGAAGGTGCTCACCGCGTACCACGAGGGCGGGCACGCCCTGGTCGCCGCGGCGCTGCCGCACTCCGACCCGGTGCACAAGGTGACGATCCTGCCGCGCGGTCGCGCGCTCGGGTACACGATGGTGCTGCCGGACGAGGACAAGTACTCGACCACCCGGTCCGAGATGCTCGACAAGCTGGCCTACATGCTCGGTGGCCGCGCCGCCGAGGAGATGGTCTTCCACGACCCGACCACCGGGGCCAGCAACGACATCGAGAAGGCGACCGGCCTGGCGCGCGCGATGGTCACCCAGTACGGCATGACCGAGCGGCTGGGCGCGATCAAGTTCGGCCAGGACTCGTCCGAGCCGTTCCTGGGTCGCGACCTGGGCAGCCAGCGCAACTACTCCGAGGAGATCGCCGCGGCGGTCGACGAGGAGGTCGGCAAGCTGATCCTGAACGCGCACCAGGAGGCGTTCGACATCCTGGTCGAGAACCGGGCCGTCCTGGACAGCCTGGTCGAGGAGCTGCTGGAGAAGGAGACGCTGGACAAGGGCGACATCGCCCGCGTCTTCGCGCCGGTGATCAAGCGGGACCGGCGGCCGGCCTGGACCGGTTCGTCCACCCGGGTGCCGTCGGACCAGCCGCCGGTGATGCCGATCCCGACCCGCGGCGACCAGAACGGCTCGCTGTCCGACGTGATCCCGGGCGGATCGGTCGGACCGGACGAGGCCGCGCACGGACCGAACTACGGCGGCGGCCCGACCCCTCCGGCGGAGTGACCGGGTGACCTCACCGAAGTTCGACCACGACCGGGCCGAACGGGCGATCCGCGAACTGCTGATCGCCATCGGTGAGGACCCCGACCGCGAAGGACTGAAGGAGACCCCGGCCCGGGTGGCCCGCTCGTACGCGGAGATTGCCGGCGGGCTGGGGCAGAGTGCCGCGGACGTCCTCACCACCACTTTCGACCTTGGCCACGACGAGATGGTCCTGGTCAAAGACATCGAGGTGTGGAGTCTCTGCGAGCATCATCTGGTGCCGTTCACCGGGGTGGCGCATGTGGGGTACATCCCGAGTGCGGAGGGGCGGATCACCGGGCTGTCGAAGTTGGCGCGGCTGGTGGACGTGTACGCGAAGCGGCCGCAGGTGCAGGAGCGGTTGACGACGCAGGTCGCCGACTCGCTGGTCGAGCTGCTCGGACCGCGGGGCGTGATCGTCGTGGTCGAGTGCGAGCACCTCTGTATGACGATGCGCGGCGTCCGCAAACCGGGCGCCAAGACGATCACGTCGGCCGTGCGCGGCCAGCTTCGTGACCCGGTCACCCGGGCCGAGGCGATGAGCCTGATCGTCGGCTGATCCGCCGTCCCGCGGACGAGCTTCCCGCTCCGGCCGTAGCCCCGCCGCCCTGGAATCGTTGAAGATTCAGGGCGGTGACCCATGGACATTCCGTGTCCGAACGCCTACGGTCCGTAGTGGCGCCTTGGCTCGGGTGGCAGGGCGCCGCGTGAGGAGGAACGTATGGCACGGCGTTTTCGGGTCGGCGCCGCTCTCACCGGAATCGTCGCCCTGACGGCGGCCGGTCTGATCGCGGCACGGGGCGCAGCAGCGGATTCCCCGGTGGCCGACCCGGAGCAGTTGCTCCAGGAGCAGGTGCTGAAGGCCGACACCGTGGAGACCCAGCTGGGGACCCGGGCGATCGGCAGTTATCTCGACGAGGCCGGTGAGCTCGTCGTCGCGGTGTCCGACGAGACGACCGCGGCCCTGGTCCGGGCGGCCGGCGCGATCCCCCAGTTGGTCCCGTACACGGCCGAGGCGCTGCAGTCGGTGCAGGCCGAGCTGGATCGCCTGGCGACCGGGTCGAGCGCCGGCAAGGTGCGGGCCTGGTTCGTCGATCCACGGACCGGCACCGTGGTGGTCACCGTGCCGCCGACCGCGCGGGACAAGATCACCCAGCGCTTCCTGGCCAAGGCCAAGGAGAACGGCGCGAAGGTGACGATCCGGCGGTCCGCCGGTGTGGTCACCCCGACCGACGACTTCGGCCTGCGCGGCGGCGTCCAGGTGGACAAGAACACCGGCTACACCTGCTCGCTGGGCTTCAACGCCCGGACCGAGAACGGCAGCCGGATCTTCCTGACCGCGGGGCACTGCACGTCCGGCAAGCCGTCGTTCTCCCGCAACGGGTACGTGCTCGGCGAGACCCGTTCGTCGAGTTTCCCGGGCAACGACTACGGCAGTGTCAGCGTGATCGACGGCTGGGACCCGCAGGGCTCGGTCGAACGCTGGAACGGCGAGCACGTCGCGATCCAGGGCCGCTCCGGCGTCACTGTCGGCGCGAGCGTCTGCAAGTCGGGCAAGACCACCAAGTGGACCTGCGGGCGCGTGGTGGCCAAGAACGTGACGGTGAACTACGGCCCCAACAAGGTGGTGAAGGGGCTGTACCAGCACACCGCGTGTGTCGAGTCCGGCGACTCCGGCGGGGCCAACCTGACCGGGAACTACGCCCTCGGCATCACCAGCGGCGCGGCTCTCATGGACGGCCAGTGCATGGGGAAGAAGGGACAGACCAACGAGTCGTACTCCCAACCGATCGGCGAGGTCCTGTCAGCCACAGGCGCCTCCCTGGTCCTGGGTTAGCGATCCCCGGCGGCGCCCGAGGATCGATGGGGGCCCAGGACCTGGGTGGGGCGGTTCGGGCCGGACCACTACGGTGGTCGGGTGCGAACTGCCCCACCGACTCATGTGCAGGGACTGCCCACTCCGGATCGTTGTCTGGTGATGGGTGTCGTCAACGTGACCCCTGACTCGTTCTCGGACGGTGGGAAGTGGTTCGAACCGGCCGCCGCGATCCGGCACGGGCGGGAGTTGATGGCCGAGGGCGCCGACCTGCTCGACGTCGGTGGGGAATCGACCCGGCCGGGAGCGGAGCGGCCCAGCCAGGACGAGGAGATCCGCCGGGTGCTGCCGGTGATCGAGACGCTGACGGCCGAGGGCGCGCTGATCTCGATCGACACGATGCGCTCCGACGTCGCCGAGCTCGCCCTGGACGCGGGTGCGGTGATGGTGAACGACGTGTCCGGCGGCCTCGCCGATCCGGACATGCTGCCGCTGGTCGCGGACCGCGGCGCGGCGTACATCTGCATGCACTGGCGCGGGCACTCCGCCGACATGCAGAGCCGCGCGGAGTACGACGACGTGGTGGCCGAGGTGATCGCCGAACTGGCCGAGCGGATCGAGGCGGTGCGGGCGGCCGGCGTGGACCTGAACAAGGTCGCCGTGGACCCCGGACTCGGCTTCGCCAAGAACGCGGAGCACAACTGGGAGGTACTCCGCCGGATGCGCGAGTTCGCCGTCCTGGAGCGACCCTTGCTGATCGCTGCCTCCCGCAAGGCGTTCCTCGGTAGGCTGCTCGCCGACGAGGAGACCGGTGAGCCCAGACCGGCGGTACGACGAGACGACGCGAGCGCGGCCGTTTCCGCCCTCGCCGCCGCGAACGGCGCCTGGTGCGTCCGGGCCCACGCGGTGGCACCGAGTGCGGACGCGGTCCGGGTGGCGCGCAGGTGGGGAGCGGTATGACGGACGAGCGGCCGGACGGCCCGCGACGCGGTACCGAGGCGTCGGCCGAGACCACGGTGCTGACCGCGAACACCGCGTTCTACAACGCGTTCGAGGCCGGCGACCTGGACCTGATGGCCGCGGTCTGGCTGCCCGAACCGGAACCGGTCTGCATCCATCCCGGCAACGCGGCCATCTCCGGGTACCAGGAGATGATGCGGGCCTGGGCGATGATCTTCGCCAACACCCCGTACATCCAGTTCTTCCTCACCGACGTCCAGGTCCAGGTGGACGGCGACGTGGCGTACGTCACGTGCACCGAGAACGTGCTGTCGTCCGGTGACGGGGCGCCCGAGGAGGGCTTCGCGGGCGGCAAGGCGCTCGCCACCAACGTTTTCCGGCGAACTTCCGGTGGCTGGCGGTTGTGGATCCACCATGCCTCACCGGTACTGTCGTCTGGGGGTCGACAGGAGGAGGCGGAATGAGCGGTCCCGAGGCGCCTCCGGACGTGATCGAGATCCGTGGCATCCGTGCGTACGGACGGCACGGGGTGTTCGCGCACGAGCGGGCCGACGGGCAGGAGTTCGTCGTGGACGTCCGGCTCGAGCTGGACACCCGGCCCGCCGCGGCCTCGGACGACCTGGCCGACACCGTGAACTACGGCGAGGTCGCCGAGCGGGTGCACAAGGCGATCGAGAACGATCCAGTCGACCTGATCGAGACCCTGGCGCAGCGGATCGCGGACCTGTGCCTGGACGATCCCCGCGTCACCGGGACCGCCGTGACGATCCACAAGCCTTCGGCGCCGATCAGCGTGCCGTTCGACGATGTTGTCCTGACCGTGCAGCGCAAACGGAGAGAACCCCGTGACTGAGACCCCTAGTCCCCACGTGATCGACGCGGACACCCTCAGCGGTGGCCTCAAGCCGATCCGGCAGGTGATCCTGTCCCTCGGCAGCAATCTCGGCGACCGTGAGGCGAACCTGCAGGGCGCGGTCGACGCGCTGCGGGACACCCCCGACGTCGTGGTCGTCGATGTCTCGCCGGTCTACGAGACCGACCCGGTGGGCGGTCCGGACGAGTCCGGTCCGTACCTGAACATCGTGCTGCTCGCCGACACCACGCTGTCCGTGGACACCCTGCTGGACCGCGCGCACGCCGTCGAGCAGGCGTTCGGCCGGGAGCGCAGTGTGCCCGGTGCGCCGCGCACGCTGGACGTCGACCTGATCACGTACGGCAAGAAGACGATCGAGTCCGACGAGCTGACCGTTCCGCACCCGCGGGCGCACGAGCGCGCGTTCGTGCTGGCGCCCTGGCTCGACATCGAGCCGGACGCGGAGCTGCCCGGCGTCGGCCTGGTCGCCGATCTGCTCGCCCAGGTCGGGACCGAGGGCGTGAAGAAGCTCGACGACCCGACCATCGAGTTGCAGTAGTGGTGTCCGGCGGTCCCGATGCCGGGCGGGCGCCCGGGGCCGGCAAGGAGCCACCTCCGGGGTCGGTCCGGCCGACCTCGAAGCGGCTGCTGGTGGCGATCGCCGTCCTCGGGGCGGCGATCGGCGTCACCATCGTCCAGGTCGTGGAGTCCGGCGGCGGGGTCGCGCCGACGGTCTCCTGGCTGTCCCTGGTCGCCTGGGCGTTCCTGGCCGCGCTGCTGTTCGCCGCGGCCCGGAACACCCATCAGCGGATCCAGGTCAAGCGCGAACGGATCGAACCGGCCCGCGCGGTGTTCCTGTTGCTGATCGGAAAAGCCAGCGCTTTCGTCGGCGCGTTGTGCACCGGTGTTTACGCAGGGTTCGCGTTATCCTTCGTGGACGCGGTGAGTTCCTCCGGACCCCGCAACCGCGTGATCGCAGCCGGTGTCGCGGCCGTGATCTCTGTGCTGGTCGTCACGGCCGGATTGCTGCTCGAACGTGCGTGTCGCATCCCCGAAGACCCCGACGAGAACCCCTAACATGTCGGTCCATGGGGTCAAGGGGTAACCGCCGCCGTACCAGGACCACAATTCTCACCGTCGCCAACGGTCTGCTGATCGTCGTCTGCCTGGGCGTGAGTATCGCCCTGTTCTCGCAGAACGCATGGATCCTGCGGGCCGCCGCCGTCGGTGCCGTCCTGGTGGCGATAGGTGCCTCTCTGCTGTTCCGCCACCAGCTCCTGGTCGAACGCCTGGCCCACAGCGACGAACGCGCCCACGTGGCGCAGGAGTACTCCCGGATCACCAGCGCCCGCGTCGTCGAGAACGCCGAGTTCGTCGACCTGATGCAGCGCCGGCTGGACCGTATCGACGAGCGCCTCGACAAGATCGACGAGGAGGTCGCCACGGTCGTTGCCGCCGGCGACAAACACTCCCAGTCCGAGGCCCCCACCGTCGTAGACCTCAAACTCCGCGGCCTCGCCGCCTCCTGAGCCCCGGTCAGTCACGAGGGACGGTCGCTCGCGGCTCTCCTGTACGCCGGTCCGGCTGCGCGCTGGAGCCACCACACGGCGGCCGAGCGACTTGGTCTTCGCAAGGACGATCCTGCGGGATGTGCCGTCGAGCAGTAGCCCGGAAACTTTTGGTCGCTCTGTGCAAGATTGTTTCCACTCGACGGAGGAGAACGCTGTGACGGAACTGGGTCGCCTGTTGGAGATTGCTGAGGCGGCGGTCGATGTTGCTGCTGGGGTGGTGGGGGCGCGGACGCCTGGCGCGCTGCATTTCAAGGGCGATCGGGACATGGCTTCCGAGACGGACATCGCGGTGGAGCAGGCGGTGCGCGAGTACCTGGCGAAGGTGACGCCGGAAATCGGGTTCCTCGGCGAGGAGGAAGGCGTTCGTGCGGGGGAGGGCGAGCTGTCGTGGGTGCTCGACCCGATCGACGGCACCGTGAACTACATCCACGGCGTGCCGCTGTGGGGGATCTCGCTCGGCCTGATCGACGGCACCACGTCGCTGCTCGGCGTCATCGACTTCCCGGACCTCGGCCGCCGGTACAAGGCCGCGCAGGGCCATGGGGCGTACCGCGACGGCGAACGCATCCACGTCAGCACGGTCGATCAGTTGCCCGAGGCCCTTGTCATGGCGGGCGACTTCGCGGTGGGCGAGGACGCCGCCGAGAAGAACCGCGCCCGCTTTGCCCTGCTCGACCTGCTGGTCCCGCGGGTCCAGCGGGTGCGGATGCTCGGTACGGCGGCGCTCCACCTCGCCCTGGTCGCGGACGGCAGCCTGGACGCCTCGATCATGTTCAGCAACAAACCCTGGGACACCAGCGGCGGCGTCGTCATCGCCCGCGAAGCCGGCGCCCTCGTCCTCGACGCCGAAGGCAACAACCACACCGTGGCCTCCACCGCCACAGTCGCCGTAACCCCCGCCCTCTCCGAAGCCCTCATCCCCCTCATCCACCAAGCAACACGAGCCTGAACCCGCGGTACGGGTTCAGGCTCAGAGACCGGCGATCCAGCGTCGGACCGCAGCGAAGTCCAAGGTGGAGAGGCGACGATCGCCGAGGTTTCCAGTGCAGCCCGTTCGGGAGAGGCGCATCATCGGGCGGCCATTCGACGAACGCCAGCTCCGGCAGACCGATCCGTGGCGCCACCGCCTCGTTCGCATCCTGAGCCCAGGTGGAGGCCCAGACGATCTCGCAGCCGAGTGCGGCCAGCTCCGGGCCGAGAGCAGGGTTGATGCGAGCGACGAGCGGATTGATCCCGGCGCCGGTCGGTACCGGCTCATAGATCGGGTGCGTACCTTGGCCTCCGAACGGGATCAGAGGTCCGTCCACGTCCAGGAAAAGAATCGGCCGCTGCCGCCCGCCCGTCATCGCCCCAGGGTAGGTGGGCGCGACGACGGAGGGCCGACAGCGGCCGATCAGTTGTCAGTAGGCCTTTTCGGTCCAGTTGAGGGCGCCGAGGGAGCCGCCCTTGATGTCGGAGCCGAGGCCGTCCTTCTCGTTGGCGTCGAAGTAGATCGAGGCGCTGCCGGTGGCGGTGATGCCGAGCAGGCTGCGGCCGTTGGGGCGTGAGGAGCAGAAGCCCGCGTTGATGCTGGTGAACTGGTTGAAGCCGCTGGGGCGGACGACCTTCGACGTGATCTTGGCCGGGTCCTTCTCGGAGACCTGCCACTCCTTGAGCTCGCCGGTGGTCTTGCCCCCGAACAGGACGTGGATCGGGGCGGCGGCCGTACCGCCGGTGCGCTGGTACTTCAGGGTCTTGACCGTGTTCCAGGCGGTGCCGGGCATCAACACCGGCGTCGTGATCCGGGGCGCACCGTCGCCGAAGACCGTCTGGAAGCGGTACAGCGACTTGCCCGCCACCCGGTAGTAGTAGGACCCAGGTCCGCCGACGAGGATCCGGGTGCCGGCGAACCCGGACGCCAGCGGCGTGGTGGTCTGCTCGGTGACCCGCCAGACGCCGTCGGTCCGGCGGATGACGCGCTTCAGCAGATAGAGCTTCCCGTCGGTGGGATGGGTGACCAGGTTCTGCGCCATCTGCACGTCCTCGCCACCGGACGCGGCGCCCTCCGCCATCGCGGTCGGCACCCAGCCGAGGTTGTCGTTCTCGATCGCCTCGACGCTGGTCTTCTTGGCGGCGTACTTGTAGCTGAGACGCTGTCCGTCCGCCCGGTACGCCGAGGTCCTGGCCTGGCAGTCGGCCGGTACGTCGCTGAGGGCCGCGTCGGCCGGACCGGCGCTACCGACGATGCCGGCCACGGCCAGACCGGTCGCGACGACGGCCAGTGTCGTGGCCGCGGCCACGAGAGATTTACGCATCAGAGAAGTTCCTTCAGGGGAGGTCGAGTCGAGCGGGTCCGGCGCACAACTAGTTGCTGTAAACAACAGGCAGCCGAACCGCCGTCCGAGCGTAGAGCTGACCATCGTCGCGGCACTGCCCGTACTTCCCCCGTACCCGGTCGTTTCCTCGGCAGTCGGTTGCCATTGGCATCCGTCGTGACCGATCCGGTCGCGGGGGCCGGGTACGATCCCGGTCCATGAGAACTCGGTGGATGTCGATGGTCGTGGCGTCGGTGCTGGTGTTGTCCGTGCCGGCGTGCTCGCCCGGCAGGGTCTCCAAGTGCGAGAACGCGTACAAGGCGGCGACCACCTCGGTCGACGGCGTGGCCTCCGCCGAGTTCGAGTGCAGCTTCCAGTTCGGCGGCGGCTGGCAGCGCGCGAAGGTGGTCTTCGAGCCGACCACCGAGGCCAAGGCCATCGTGATGGTGGACAAGATCCTGCGGGCGATGGCCGCGTCTCCCGACCTCGAGGACAGCTGGGGAACGCCGCAGGAGTACGCGACCGCGGACCGGTCGGTTCTCGTCAGTGCGGGTGACGTGGGATTCAAGGCCGGCGTGCCGAACGTGGGCGAAGTCCGCCAGCGCTTCGGCATCACGCCCCGCTGATCCCACCGCCCGGCCCGGCCGGACCGGCTACTTGTCGATGTCTCCGACCACGAAGAACATCGAGCCGAGAATCGCGATCATGTCCGCGACCACCGTGCCCGGCAGCATCTCCGGCAGCACCGAGATGTTGTTGAAGCTGGCGGATCGGAGCTTGAGCCGCCACGGGGTCTTGTCGCCGCGGGAGACCAGGTAGTACCCGTTGATGCCGAGCGGGTTCTCGGTCCAGGCGTACGTCTGTCCCTCGGGCACCTTGAGGATCTTCGGCAGCCGGACGTTCACCGGCCCGGCCGGCATCGAGGCGAGCTTGTCGATGCAGGCGTCGACGAGGTCCAGGGAAACCTTCACCTGGTCCAGCAGCACCGCGAAACGCGCGTAGCAGTCGCCGTCGGATCGCGTGACTACCCGCAGGACGCCGTCGCGGGCCAGCTCCTCGTACGCGAGGTACGGCTCGTCGCGGCGGAGGTCGGCGTCGACGCCGGCGGCTCGCGCGATCGGGCCGGAGACGCCGTAGGACGTGATCAGCTCGGGGCTCAGCCGGCCGACGCCCTTGGTCCGGGCGTGGAAGATCTCGTTGCCGAGGACAAGGTTCTCGATGTCGGGGAGGCGGCCGCGGACGGCCTTCGACGCGGCGGCGGCGCGATCCAGCCAGCCGTACGGGAGGTCCTCCTTCAGCCCGCCGACGCGGTTGAACATGTAGTGCATGCGGCCGCCGGAGAGTTCCTCCATCACCGACTGCAGGGTCTCGCGCTCGCGGAAGGCGTAGAACACGGGCGTGATCGCGCCCAGTTCGAGCGGGTACGAGCCGAGGAACATCAGGTGGTTCAGGATCCGGTTCAGCTCGGCCAGCAGGGTCCGCAGCCAGACCGCGCGGACCGGGACCTCGAGACCCATCATCCGCTCGACGGCGAGCACGACGCCGAGCTCGTTCGCGAAGGCGGACAGCCAGTCGTGCCGGTTCGCGAGCACGATGATCTGGCGGTAGTCGCGGACCTCGAACAGCTTCTCGGCGCCGCGGTGCATGTAGCCGATGATCGGTTCGCAGCCGAGGATGCGTTCGCCGTCGAGGGTCAGCCGCAGCCGCAGGACGCCGTGGGTGGCGGGGTGTTGCGGGCCGATGTTGAGCACCATGTCGGTGGTGGCCAATTCGGAGCCGGTTCCGGTGCCGCCGCGCTCGTACGCGGGGTCCAGCCCGGCCGCCCCGGCACCGATTCCGACCACTCTTTCGGTACTCATGCCCCCTATCGTGACAGGCTTGTCCCGTGGATGACCTCTTCGTACCGTCGGATGTCAGCTGGACGCCGGTCTCGCCGAAGCTCGCCTCGGTCCGCCGGGTGAACGCGGCGATCACGTTCGGGCTGCTCGGGATCGCCGGGTTGGTGGTGCTCGGGCTGACGCTGGACTGGCTGTACGGCGGGCTGTGGCTGGTCGTCTGCCTCGGCGGGCTGGCCTGGTCCTGGGTCCTGGTCGGGCGGAACCAGCGGTCCTGGAAGTACGCCGAGCGCGAGGACGAGCTGCTGGTCAGTCACGGCATCCTGTTCCGCCAGCTGGTCGTGGTGCCGTACGGGCGGATGCAGTTCGTCGACGTGGCCGCCGGGCCGTTGGAGCGGGCCTTCGGGATCGCGACCGTGGAGCTGCACACGGCCACCCCCGCGACGGACGCGAAGATCCCCGGGTTGCATCCGGACGAGGCGAGCCGGTTGCGGGATCGGCTGTCCGCGCTCGGCCAGGCGCAGGCGTGGGGCCTGTGACCGAGCCCGTCGCACCCTCCCAGACGTCCCAGCCGCGGGCCGAGCAGACAGGGGAGCGGCTGCATCCGCTGACCCCGTTCGTGAAGGGCTGGGGGTACTTCGTCGTCGCCGCGTTCGCGATGGCGAACAACGAGAGTCTGCGCACCAACCTGACCATCGCCGGGATCGTGCTCGGCGCCGTGCTGGTCGGCGGCATCCTGCTCGGCGCGTTGTCCTGGTGGTTCACCAAGTGGCAGCTGACCGACGACGCGATCCGGGTGGACAGCGGGTTCCTGTTCCGCCGGACCAGGATCATCCGGTTCGACCGGATCCAGACGATCGACGTCGCGCAGCCGCTGGTGGCTCGCTTGTTCAACATGGCCGAGCTGCGGATGGACGTGGCCGGTGGCAGCCGCAGCGACGGCCGGCTGAGCTACTTCACGTACGACGACGCCGCGAACCTGCGGACCACGCTGCTGGTCCGGGCGAAGGGCGAGCAGGCCACCGAGCGGCCGGAGGAGCCGCGGTACGAACCGCCGCCGCTGCTGGTGGTCCCGACCGGGCGGCTGCTCGGGGCGACGTTGCTCTCCTCCACCGTGCTCGGCAGCCTGGCCGGTCTGATCTGGCTGATCGTGGCGACCACGGTGCTGGAGTTCCACATCGGTCTGTTCGCCGGTCTGCCGCTGTTGCTCGGCGTGGTGCAGCCGATCTGGAAGCAGGTCGTCGGCAACCACAAGTTCACGCTCGCGGAGACGCACGACGGACTGCGGACCAAGCGCGGCCTCTTCGACATCCAGCGGCAGACGGTGCCGCCGGGACGCGTGCAGGGCCTGCTGATCACCGAGCCGCTGATCTGGCGGCTGATCGGCTGGTCCCGCGTCGACCTGGACATCGCTGGCGTGGTCGGCGGCGTCCAGGGCGACGACGGTGACGAGCGGGACGGCGCACAGCTGCTCCCGGTCGGACAGCGCGACGAGGTGGCCGGCGTACTGGCTCGGGTGCTGCCCGGTCTGGACCTGTCCCGCATCGAGCTGCACCGCGCGCCGGAGCGGGCGAAGTGGCTGCGGCCGATCGGCTGGCGGTACCTGGCCTACGGCGCCGACGAGCAGGTCCTGGTGACCACCCGTGGCTGGATCAGCCGGCGGACGTCGATCGTGCTGCACCACAAGACCCAGTCGGTCCGGGTCCAGCAAGGACCGCTGCAGCGGCGCCTGGGGCTCGCCAATGTCCACGTGGACACCCCGCAGGGCCCCACCGACGCGGTTGCCCTGCACCGCGACCTGGGCGACGCCGCCGAGCTCCTCGAAGCTCAGACCGCCAGGGCCCGCGAGGCACGGCGTACGGCGTCCTCCCCGGTCCCCGTCCAGACCCAGCCGAATCCGCCGAGCCCGGACGGGTCCAGCAGCTCCGACGCCTCTCCGGCGGACGACAGCTCGGCCACGTAGCGCAGGGGGTCGGTGCGGGCCAGGTCCTGGCTGGGACGGCTCGCGGAGATCCCGAGAGCGCGGAGCGCGTCGCGCTGACTCGTAATGGTCCCGCCGAGCGAGTCCAGGGCGACGTGAGCCGTGATGTCGCAGCTGCCGTCCGGGACCGGATCACACTCCCGCCCCTGCCGGAAACCGGTCAGTGTCCCGTACGCCGGCCGCCCGGCGCGCACGTGCCCGTAGTCGATGGCGAGCGCGACCCCACCGTCGAGCCGGCCGAGGACGCCGGACCACGCGTCGTCCCGGCTGGTACCGATCTCGGCCCGGTCACCTGGTTCCGCGAGCGGCCACCACTTCGTCAGCCAGGCCAGGTCCTCGCCCTCCACCACCGGACCCGGGGTCAGGTCGGGCAGCAGGTACCGCGGGACGCCGTCCGGGTCGAGCTCGGCCAGTTCGCAGGGGACGTTGTCCAGCCATTCGTTCGCGACGAGCAGGCCCGGGATCCGCGCGGGCAGCTCGTCGTCCAGCTCGATCCCGGCCACCTCCAGGTCCGGATCCAGCGAGCGCACCGCCCGGCCGAGTTCGCCCGAACCGGCGCCGAGATCGGTGATCCGGTCGGCCCCGATCGCCCGGGCCAGCCGGACCAGCGCCGCCGCGAACAGCGGCGACACGTGCACCGAGGTCCGGAAATGGGCGGCCGGCCGCTCCCGGCGGTAGAACCCGTCGGGGCCGTACAACGCGGTCTGCCAGGCGTCGCGGAAGGTCGCCGCGGCCATCTACCCGGTGCCCAGCGGGACCGAGCCGACGAGCCGCCAGATCTGGTCGCCGCCCTCCCGCCAGATGGTCAGGTCGTCGAGGAGCACGGTCGGCGGTGCCGCCAGCTCCAGCGCGGTCTCCGCCTCCGCGACCAGCTCGTCGGTGCCCTGCCCGGAGGACGCGATGGTCAGGTGCGGGTACGGATCCGGGTGCTCACCGCCGTACGGCGGGCACTCCGGGAACGCCTTCAGCACCCGCTGGATCACGTCCAGCACCTCGTCGAACGGCTCCGGCCGCAGGTACACGGTCCCGTTCGGGAACCGGCCGACGCCGTCGAAGCCGAGCTGGAACGGCGGGACGTCGGCGAGCGCGTCGGTGAGCCGTTGGACGTGCTCCGGCCGCGGGTCGGCCACCCACGGCACCAGGACGGTCACGTGCGGTGGGATCAGCGCGCTCAGCGGGAGATCCGGGCGCACGGACGAGTACGAGCCGGTGCGCCACCGGTCCGTGTACCGGGCGAGCTCGGGCACCGCGATCAGCAGAGCGGTCAGTCCCGCCCGTTCGGTCCAGGTCCGCTGCGTACTCCCCGTGTCCGGCCGGTGTGCGGACGCACGGCCGGGGTCGAGCTGTTGTCCTCCCATCGGCTCATCGTGCCACCTGTGAGGAAGGACTCGTACCTGTCCGGCCCGGTACTCCTGCCCCTACGCTGGAAGACAACCGCACCGAATCGTCTGGTACCCGCCCGTCGGGACTGGAACGTAGAGAGTGGATATGGAACGCATCGGCATCATCGGAGCCGGGCGGGCCGGGAGCGCCCTGGGAGCAGCCTTGGCGTCCGCCGGGTACCCCGTCACGGGCCTGACCGCACGCACCCCGGTCTCCCGGGAGCGGGCCGCACGGCTGCTCCCGGACGTCCCCGTCCTCACCCCGGACGAGGTGACCGCCCGCGCCGACGTGGTGCTGGTCGCGGTCCCGGACGACCACATCGCCACCACCGCGGCCGCGCTGCCGTTGACGGCGGGCCAGTACGTCGTCCACCTCTCCGGCGCCCACGGACTCGCGGTACTGGCGGGAGTGGACGCGGTCCCGATCGCGCTGCACGCGCCGATGACGTTCACCGGTGGCCCGGCGGACCTCACCGATGTGGTGCTCACCGCGACCGCGCCGGAGGCGGCGAGGACGTTCGTCGAGCGACTGGCCAAGGACCTCGGCGCCGACGTGCAGTGGGTCGCGGAGGAGCAGCGGGCCCGGTACCACGCGGGCATCGTGCACGGGGCGAACCACCTGACCACGTTGCTCGCGCAGGCGTTCGACGTACTGCGGGCAGCGGGCGTCCAGGATCCGGCGGCCACACTGCGGCCGCTGGTCACGGCAACTCTCGACAACACGCTGCGGTCCGGTCATGATGCGCTGACCGGGCCGATCGCCCGCGGCGACGTCGACACGGTCGCAGCCCACCTCGCCGTCCTCCGGGACCGCACGGCAAGCACGTACGCCGAGCTGGCCCGGGCCACGGTGGAGCTGGCCGCGGCCGACGGCAGGCTGGACCAGGCGACCGTCGCCCGCTTCGGCGAGGTACTGGCGGGGAACCGGGCGCCGGACGAACAGGTGCTGGAGCGGGATCGAGCAGGGGAGGCACCGCGGTGAGACTCACCCAGACGAAGGCCGAGTTGCGAGCGGCTGCCGCGGTGCGGCCCCGCGCGGTCGTGATGACGATGGGCGCGCTGCACGAGGGACACGCGGCGTTGCTCGCGGAGGCGCGGGAACGGGTCGGGCCGGACGGCAGCGTGGTCCTGACGATCTTCGTGAACCCGTTGCAGTTCGGGCCGTCCGAGGACTTCGACCGGTACCCGCGGACGCTGGCCAACGACCTGGCGATCGCGAAGGCCGAGGGCGTCGACCTGGTCTTCAACCCGTCCCGCGACGAGCTCTATCCGAACGAGCCGTCGATCACCGTGCATCCCGGCCCACTGGCCGACGAGCTGGAGGGCATGGTCCGGCCGGGCCACTTCGCCGGGGTGCTCACGGTGGTGGCGAAGATGCTGCACCTGACCGCGCCCGACCTGGCGCTGTTCGGTGAGAAGGACTACCAGCAGCTGACGCTAATCCGGGAGATGACGTGCGACCTGGACTGGGACGTCGACATCGTCCCGGTCCCCACGGTCCGCGAGGCCGACGGACTCGCGCTGTCCTCCAGGAACCGGTACCTCGACGAGACCGAGCGGGACGAGGCGCTCGTCCTGTACCGGGCCCTGACGGCCGGCGCGAAGGCGGGGATGAACGGACCCGACGCCGTCCTCGCGGCCGCCCACGCCGAGCTGGAGGCGGTCCCGTCGGTGAAGATCGACTACCTCGCCCTCCGAGCACCCGATCTCGGCCCCGTGATCGGCCCCGGCGAGGCCAGAATGCTGGTCGCGGCCCGGGTGGGAACGACCCGTCTCATTGACAACATTTCCATCACGCTGCGGTGAAACAGCTTGATACGGTCGCGGGATGACTGCTCCCGCCGTGCCGCAGCGGCTTGCCGCGCCCGCACCTGGTTGGACCGACACCGTCGACGTGGTCGTGATCGGGTCCGGGATCGCCGGACTCACCGCGGCTCTCAAGGCTCGTGCGCTCGGTTCGGTCCTGGTGGTAACCAAGGACGTGGTCGCGTCCGGGTCGACGCAGTGGGCGCAGGGTGGGATCGCGGCCGCGCTCGGACCGGGTGACTCGCCCGAGGACCACCTCGAGGACACCCTGGTCGCCGGAGCAGGGCTGTGTGACCCGGCCGCGGTCCGCGCGCTCGTCACCGAAGGGCCGGACGCCGTCCGCGAACTGATCGACCTCGGGGCCCGGTTCGACACCGCGGCCGGTGGGGACCTGTCGCTGACCCGCGAAGGCGGCCACCACCGGAACCGGATCGCCCACGCCGGCGGCGACGCGACCGGGATGGAGATCGAGCGCGCCCTGGTCGCCGCGGTGAAACGGGCCGACGACATCCGGATCATCGAGCACGCCCTGGTCCTCGACCTGCTGCGCGCGGACGACGGCGCCGTCGCGGGCGTCACCCTGCACGTGATGGGCGAGGGCCAGCTCGACGGCATCGGCGCGATCCGCAGCCGGGTGGTGATCCTCGCGTCCGGCGGTCTCGGCCAGCTGTACGCCGCGACCACCAACCCGAGCGTGTCCACCGGCGACGGCGTGGCCCTGGCGCTGCGAGCCGGCGCGAAGGTGCGCGACCTGGAGTTCGTCCAGTTCCACCCGACCGTGCTCTGGCTGGGCAAGGGCGCGAAAGGCCAGCAGCCGTTGGTGTCCGAGGCCGTCCGCGGTGAGGGCGCGTTCCTGGTCGACCACGACGGCAACCGGTTCCTGCAGGGTCAGCACGAGCTGGCCGACCTGGCGCCGCGCGACATCGTGGCGAAGGCGATCATGCGGCAGATGCTTGCCACCGGCAAGGATCACATGCTGCTCGACGCCCGGCACTTCGGCGACGAGCTCTGGCGGGTCCGGTTCCCCACCATCCTGGCGTCCTGCCGCTCGCACGGCATCGACCCGGTCCGCGAGCTGATCCCGGTCGCGCCCGCGTGCCACTACTCCTCCGGCGGCGTCTGGACCGACCTGGACGGGCAGACGTCCGTCCCCGGCCTGTACGCGTGCGGCGAGGTCGCCTGTACCGGCGTGCACGGCGCGAACCGGCTGGCCTCGAACTCGCTGCTCGAAGGCCTCGTCTTCGCCGGCCGGATCGTCACCGCCCTCGCGAACGACGGCCTGCCGCCGCTGCGGGAGCCGGCCGTCGACAGCCGGGTGGCCGGTCTGGTCGACGCCGACGTGGTCGCCGAGCTGCAGCGGACGATGACGGTCGGGGCCGGCGTGATCCGCAGCGCGACCGGGCTCGCGGACGCCGGGGAGCGGCTCGGCAAGCTGATCGAGCAGCCGGCGGGCGAGCCGGGGACCCCGCACTGGGAGGCGACGAACCTGGCCACGGTAGCCTCCGCGCTGGTCGCGGCCGCGACCGAGCGCGAGGAGAGCCGGGGCTCGCACTGGCGGGAGGACCACCCGGATCGCGACGACACCCGGTGGTCGGGCAGTGTGGACCTCACACTGCCGGCCGACGGGACCGCGGCCCGGCCGGCCACGGCGTTCGTGGCGCTGAAGGAATCGTCGGAGGGAAAGTGACCAGCATGGATGACACGCTCGACAAGCAGTGGGTCGAGGATCTCGTCCGGGCCACCCTGGAGGAGGACCTGGCCGGTGGCGTCGACGTCACCACCACCGCCACCGTGGACCCCGACCAGGTCTCGGTCGCGGAGCTGGTCGCCCGGGTCGACGGCGTGGTCGCCGGCCTCGAGATCGCCGAACTGGTGATTCGGCTGGTCGCGGGGTCCGATCCGGTCGAGATCGAGCACTCGGTCACCGACGGCACCGCGGTCCGGGCCGGCGACGTGCTGCTCACGGTGCGCGGCAAGACCAGGCAGCTGCTGACCGCCGAGCGCACCGCGCTCAACCTGATCGGGCACCTGTCCGGCGTGGCCACGCTGACCCGGCGCTGGGTGGACGCGGTCGAGGGCACCGGCGCGGTCATCCGCGACACCCGCAAGACGATGCCGCTGCTGCGCTCGCTGGAGAAGTACGCGGTCCGCTGCGGCGGCGGCCGGAACCACCGGATGGGCCTGTCCGACGCGGCCCTGATCAAGGACAACCACGTGATCGCGGCGGGCGGGGTCGCCGAGGCGTTCCGGCTGGTCCGCAAGGCGTACCCGGACATCGCCGTCGAGGTCGAGGTGGACTCGGTCGAGGACGCGCTGATCGCGCTGGAGTCGGGCGCGGACCTGATCCTGCTGGACAACATGCCGGTCGGGCAGCTCCGCGAGGCCGTCGAGAAGGTGGCCGGCCGGGCCCGGCTGGAGGCGTCCGGCGGGCTCACCCTGGACACCGCCCGCGCCGTCGCCGAGACCGGGGTGGACTTCCTCGCGGTCGGCGCCCTGACCCACTCGGCCCCGGTCCTCGACATCGCGATGGATCTGCGAGCCGTCTGATGCTGCTGGCCGTCGCCGTCGAGAACACCAGGACCCTGGTCGGTCTGGTCTTCGAGGGCACGGTCAAACGGCACTGGTGGGTGGGCACCGACCCCCGGCGTACCGCGGACGAGTGGGCCGTGTTGCTCGACGGGCTGCTGGCCGGGGAGTCGCCGGTCTCCGGGGTCGCCGTCTGTTCCGCGGTCCCGCACGTCCTGCACGAGCTGCGCGACGTCGTCGGCCGGTACTACCAGGACGTCCCGAGCGTGGTCGTCGAGCCGGGGGTGAAGACCGGGTTGCCCGTCCTGGTCGACAACCCGCGCGAGGTCGGTACCGATCGCATCGCGAACGCGCTGGCCGCAGTCAACCGGTACGGCGCTCCCTGTGTGGTGGTCGACCTCGGCACGGCGACCACCGTCGACCTGATCAACCCGGCCGGCGCCTTCGTCGGCGGAATCATTGCCCCCGGCATCGAAACGGCGACCGACGCCCTCGGTGAGTCGGCCGCCCAGCTCCGCCGGGTCGAGCTCACCCGGCCGCGTTCGGTGGTCGCCCGCAACACCGTCGAGGCGTTGCAGTCCGGCGCGATCTTCGGCTTCACCGCGCTGGTCGACGGCCTGGTCACCCGCGCCCTCGTCGAGCAGTCGCTCACGCCGGGCGAGGTCCCGGTGATCGCGACCGGAGCGCTCGCTCCGCTGATCGTCGCGGAGTCCGGCCTGATCACCCAGCACGAACCCTTCCTGCCCCTGCTCGGACTGCACCAGGCCTTCACCCGGAACCGGTGACCGCTCTGCGTGGTCGTTCGATCACGATGAAATGCTCTTGTCGCCCGGCCCGCCGAGGCTCAACATGAGATGAGCTACGCCCGGACTGGGGAGGCCCGGGCACAAGGGGGGAATCAGATGAGGTCCGTTTACCGTGTCCTCGCGTCGCTGGTCGCGATCGGGGTGCTCGCCCAGGCCATGACCATCGCGCTCGGCTGGTTCACCACGTTGAAGGACGTGGACGACGGCCTGGTGTTCGACAAGAACTCGGACGCCAACTTCGGGCAGATGGCGCACGGCATCCTCGGGATGACGGTGATCCCGGCGCTCGCGTTGCTGCTGCTGATCGTGTCATTCTTCGCCGGCGTCGACGGCGGGGTGAAGTGGGCGCTGATCGTGTTCGGCCTGGTGGTCCTGCAGGTGGCCCTCGCCTTCGTGTCGTTCGGCGTTCCGGCCATCGGCGCGCTGCACGGGGCGAACGCGCTGGCGGTGATGGCTGTCGCCGGGATGGCCGGCCGCCGGGCGGCGGGGCCGAGAACCGAGACGCCGGCGCCGAGCGAGGCCAAGCTGTAGATGTCTAGGGCAACAAGGAGCGACCGGCGGGCCCGATGACCGGGCGCCGCCGGCGGCTCCTGATCGGCCTGGCCGCGGCCGTCGTCGTGCTCGCCCCGCTCGCCTTCTTCTGGCAGCGCAGCCTGGTTCCGGGCGAGCTGTCCCCGATGACGATGGGGTACGCCGACTACGGCGGCGGCCCGGCCACGGCCGCGGGTCACGCCGGTCACGAGCGCGACATCAAGACCTTCGACGTACCCACCAACCGGCCCGCGGACGTCGTCGTCGAGCTGGTCGCGCGGGCGGAGCGGTTCGACATCGCGGGCCGTGGTCCGACCGAGGGCTACACCTTGAACCACAGCTCGCCAGGCCCCCGGATCACCGCGAAACAAGGGCAACTGATCCAGGTGACCTTGCGCAACGAGTCGGTCCCGGACGGGATCACGTTGCACTGGCACGGCGTCGACGTCCCAGCCGCTGCGGACGGCGTCGCCGGGGTCACCCAGGACGCGGTCCGGCCCGGGCAGAGCTTCGTGTACCGGTTCATCGCGCGCGACGCGGGGACGTACTGGTACCACTCCCACCAGGTGTCGCACGAGCAGGTGAAGAAGGGGTTGTTCGGCCCCCTGGTGATCTCGCCTGGTCCTGCCGACGTGGTGGCGGCCGTCCACACGTACGACAAGATCCGCACCGTCAACGGCCAGTACGGCGAACACCGCGTCGACGCGGCCCCCGGTTCGGTCGTGCGGGTGCGGCTGATCAACACCGACAACGGGCCGATGGCGACGTGGGTCGACGGGGCGCCGTACGCCGTGGTCTCGGTGGACGGGACCGACGTGCACGAGCCGGGCCAGGTGAACGGCAAGTCGGTCCTGGTCACCGCGGGCGGCCGGATCGACCTGCGGATCCGGATCCCGTCCGGCTCGGCGGTCCGACTAGGCCTGGGCGGCGGCCCGACCACGCTGGTCCTCGGCGCGGGCGATGCGCCGACGGGGACCGAACCGGCCGACCGGGTGGACCTGCTCAGCTACGGCACCCCTGCCCCGACGGGCCTGGACGCGTCGTCGCCGGATCGGCGGTTCGAGTACCGGATCGGCCGGCGGCCCGGGTTCCTCGACGGACGGCCGGGGCTCTGGTGGACGATCAACGGCCACCTGTACCCGGACGGGCCGATGTTCATGGTGGCGGACGGGGACGTGGTCGTGATGACGATCAAGAACACCTCCGGCCAGGTCCACCCGATGCACCTGCACGGCCATCACGTGCTCGTGCTGAGCCGCGACGGGGTCAAGGCGTCCGGGAGTCCCTGGTGGACCGACTCGCTCAACGTGGAGGACGGCGAGACGTTCGAGATCGCGTTCAAGGCCGACAACCCGGGCGTCTGGATGGACCACTGCCACAACCTGGACCACGCCGCCCAGGGCCTGGTCACGCACCTGATGTACGTGGGTGTGAATACGCCCTACAAGATCGGCGGCACGTACGACAACGAACCCGAGTGAGCTCAGCCAGGCGCGTCCACGGCCCGTCCGACGGTGAGAGCCTCGCGTAGCTGGGTCGGCAGTGAGTGGAACGCGGCGTCGGGTGCCGTCCCGGTGGCGTCCAGTGTCTTCGAGAAGAAGCACCGAGCCGCGGCCGCGAGCGCGACGTCGAGCACGTCGTCATCCGACAGGCCGACGCCCCGGAGCTCGTCCACGTCGGCCTGGGTGACCCGGTCCGCGGCCAGGGCCACCTTGCGGGCGAACGCCATCACCGCACGATCGACCGGATCAGCGGGCGGCGTACTCACCAACGCGGCGACCTCGTCCGGACTGTAGAACTTCTCGGCCAGCACCTTCCCGTGCGCCAAGCTGCAGTAGCTGGACCGCAACGCGGCCGCGGCGGCGAGCGTGGCCAGCTCGTACCGGCGCAGATCCATCGAGGACCGGATCGCCGTGTTGAGCTGTTTCCAGGCCTCGTAGACAGCAGGCCGCGCCGCGAACGTCCCCACATAGTTCGGCACGTACCCGGCCGCGACCCGGTTCTGCTCGAAGAAGTCCTCGTCGGTCGAGGGCGTACGGATGAAGGTCATGAGTTCCCCCCGGAAGTCGTGCCCCCAGTCTGACCCACCCGGGTCGACCCGGAAAGCCTGCAACAACCTGCAACCGTGTTGCCGACCGCCCCCTGCTCCTGCAGAATGCCCTGGCCAGGCCGTGGGGGACATGGCCTCTTCACCGTGGGGAACACCTTGAGAACCGCCATCGCGGCCGCATTGACGGCTGCCCTCGTCACCACCCTCACCACCCCGGCGACCCCGGCCGCAGCCGCCGAGACCGCGCCGACCAACGTCCGCATCGCCTGGAAGGACAGCACGTACCAACGCGTGGTGGTCAGCTGGGACGAGACGGAGCCGGTCGCCAACCTGGTGACCCTGCGGACGCGGGGCGATCGCAACTACTTCTCGGTGACCACGACCGCGGACCAGCCGAACGCGATCGAGGTCGAGGCCGCCCGGATCCGCGACTACTCCTGGTACTCGCCGGGCAAGCCGCTCGAGTTCGTCGTCGCCGGTGGCCCCTCCTCGGCGGTCTCGCCCGGCTTCGACGCCTTCGCTCCGAACCAGGCGCACCTGATCGCCGCGACCAGGTCGGCGGCCGGCGCGACCACGGTGCGCTGGCAGCCGCCGACCGGGACCGACCTGACCCCGAACGACCCGCTGGACCGGAACCTGCCGCTGACGTACCAGGTCTCCTACATCCCGGCGAGTACCGGCCGCCAGGTCCCGATCGGCGGCCGGACCACGGCGACCCAGGTCACGTACACGCTCCGCTCGGAGTACAAGCTCCAGGTCGTTGCCCACAACGAGTGGGGTGGGCAGTTCCCCACCACGATGGTGACGGCGAACGCGACCCGGATCACCGCGCACGTACCGTCCTGGGCGGTCTACGACAGCGATTCGGTGGTGACCGGGACCTACACGCCCGCGGACCAGCAGCGTCAGGTCGTGCTGCAGGCCCGTAACAGCTCCACCAGCCCCTGGTACACGGTCCGCTCGATCACTGCCAGGGGCGGGAGGTTCGAGTTCCCGCTGGGGACCGGTGGCAGTCGCCAGTACCGCGTGACCGCTCCGACCAGCCAGTACTACAACGGGGCGCTCGTGTACAACGCCGCCTCCACCGCGCCGGCCGCGTCGACCACTCAGCTCCGGGTGCTGGGCGCCTTCTGGTACACGCAGATCCTCGCTGGCTGGACGAACGAGGCGCGCCTGTACGTCGCCCCGAAGGTCAACACCACCGCGACCCTGCAGCGCTGGAACGGCAAGACCTGGACCACCGTCGGCCCGGTCAAGGTGAAGAACGGCTACGGCGTCGGCTACATCCGTACCACGGCCAAGGGCCGCACCGCCTACCGCTACTACGTCCCCGCGACCACGTACGCCGGCGTCTACTTCGCCGCCGCGTACACCCAGAACTTCGTCAACGTCGTCGTCTGAAAGGCAACACCCGTGAAGAAGTGGCCCGCCGCCACGCTGGCCGGAGCCCTGCTCGCCTCCGCCCTCGCCCCCACCCAAGCCCACGCCGCCGACACCGCGCCGACCAACGTCCGGATCGCCTGGAAGGACAGCACCCACCAGGAGGTGCGTGTCACGTGGACCGAGGAGGGGACGCGGCCCAACCGGATCAGCGTGCGGAGCCAGGCGAGTCCGACGGCGCTACGGACGTTCTACGTCGCGAGCGATGCGCCTGACGAGCTGGACATTCCGGCGAGTTCCATCGCCCCCAAGACTGGGACGGACGCGGTCTTCCAGATCGGCGTCGCGGCCGGCACCGAGGCCGGCGAGACGAGTGCGGCCGAGTTGTCGCCGGCGTTCGACATGCTCGGTCCGGTTTTCATGGAGCTGGACAGCTACTCCCTGGCAGGCGGGAGCACACTGAGCGTCAAGTGGAAGCGGGCGTCGGTGCAGGCCGAGGACAAGACGCCGAACGATCCGCTGGACGTCACCGGTACCGACCTGTACCAGCCGCAGTACGTCAAGGACGGGCGAACGGTGCCGCTGGGCGAACCCACCAGGAGCACGGCCCTCACGTTCACCGGGCCGCGGCCTCCATTCACGGTCGAGTTGGCCGGGACGAACGAGTGGATCGGCTCTGACCATGCCGGTGCGACGATCTCCGTGGCGTCCTACCACCCGACGGCCTCGATTCCCGCCTGGGTGCGGGCCGACACCTCGCAGAACACGGTCCGCGGAACCTTCACCGGATCCGGGCACGACAAGGTCATCCTGCAGGCTCGCAACAGCGCCACCAGCCCCTGGTACACGGTGGGTTGGCAGAACTTCACCAACAACCAGTACGCCTTCGACATGCGGGCGGCCGGCTCACGCCAGTACCGGGTGCAACTGCCCAACACCGTGAAGGGTGAGCGGGCCTTCTTCGGCGGTTACAGCCCGGTGGTGTCGACGACGGTGCAGACCAGCGTCGGGGCGAACTTCTGGAATCCCACCATCCGGGTCGGCCAGACCTCGCGGGCCGCCGTGTACATGAGGCCGTACCTCGTCGGCCATGCTCGCCTGGAGCGCTGGAACGGCAAGACCTGGACGCTCGTCGGCCCGGTCCCGATCGCGAACGGCCTCGGATTCGGCTACATCCGTGGCGCAACACCCGGCCGGGTCGCCTACCGGTACTACATCCCCGCCGGCACCCTGAACGGCCAGTGGTTCGCGGCCGCGTACTCCACCACGTTCGTCCTCACTACGACCCGCTGAGGCCGCTCAACTCGCCGACCAGCCGGTCCATTTCTCGATCTGGATCTCGATGAAGGGGCCGGTCGGTGGGGTCTCGGCGTACTGGGGGTACTTCGCGGCGAGGGGTTCGGTGGGGACACTGGGGAGGACGGTGGCGGTGCCGTCGGCTCGGGTCCACCAGAGTTGGGTCCAGTCGGGGGTGTAGTGGTCGGCGAGGAGGGCTACCCGCGGGTTCTCGGTGAGGTTGCGGAGCCGGCGGAGGTTCTTCGTCGTCTTGGGCTTGTGGTCGATCGCGATCAGGACCCGGTCACCGGTCAGGACGAAGGTGACGGGGACCAGATGGGGGCGGAGGTCGGCGCCGGTGGTGGCGAGGACGACGCGGTCGGCGGCCGCGAAGAGTTCCCGGCAGCGGCCGGGCGGAAGTATCACGATTCGGCCCTCCTGCTGGTGTGTCGCATGTCCTCACTATGTATCGTCTACGCGGTTCCGGTTTCCCGAGGGCAGGTGAGGCGCGATGGGCGGGGTGCGGCTGCCGCTTGCCATCGTGCTGCTCGTTCTCGGGGTCACGCTGACCGCCTGTTCGTCCGATCCGACGCCGACCGACGTGACGATCGCCTGGGCGGACAAGGGCCGGTCCGCGGTCCAGGTGAGCTGGAAGGACAACGGCGCCCCGAACCGGATCTCGATCGAGGGTGTGGTGTCCGCGAGCCCGTCGTACGTGAAGTACGTCGCCGCCTCCGACCCGAACACCTGGGCGATCCCGACCTCGGCGTTCCCGCCCGACGGGAACTACCGGATCGCGGTCGCCACCGGGACGTCCCAGGGCGGGGTGACCAGCAAGCCGGCCCGGTCGCCGATGTTCGACACCGACGGCCCGCTCCGGCCGACCGACGCGGTCGCGACCCCGCGCGGGAAGGACGTGGTGGTGAGCTGGCGGGTCCCGCCGCCGACCCAGGACTTCACCCCGGGTGACCCGCTCGACGTGCCGACCGGCTCGCAGCAGTACACACCCGTCATCGGCAGCAACGGCCAGCCGTTCCGCGCCGTCGCCGCGCCGACCACGAAGACCCAGCTGGTCCTCAAGAACGTCAAGCCGCCGTACTTCTTCCAGTTGCGGGCCAAGAACGAGTGGGCCTCGCTGACCGGGGCCGAGATCGCCGGCCGGGTCAGCTCGACGTCGATCGCGGTGCCGACGCTGTGGACCTTCGGCAAGCAGATGCTGATCCGCGGCCGGACCATCCAGCAGCAGATCAGCTGTGCGGAGACTCGTTGCTCGGTGCAACAGACCACCTCGGCCGGGCTGCCGGTGGTGATGCTGGCGCAGACCCGGGCCGGCGCGCCGTGGGTCGAGGTCGGCCGCGCGACCACGCAGGGCGGCGGGCACTTCGAGGTCCGGGTGAACACCGGCACCACCCGGTCGTACCGGGCCTACGTCCCGCTGACCAGCCGGACCGGTTCGCTGTCGACCGCGTCCAGCAGCAAGGCGTACCTGACCCGGAGCCGGCTGCTGATCCAGGGCGCCGGATACCAGGGCGGCAACCTGCACAACCGCAACGAGGTGATCACCGCGGCGGTCGTGGTTCGCCCGGTGTACAACGGCACCGCGACCCTGCAGTTCTGGAACGGCCGGGCCTGGGGCAACGTCAAGGCGACCCCGCTGCGCAACGGCCGGGCCACGATCTCGTTCAAGGCGACCAAACCGGGGATCTTCGCGTACCGCTTCCTGGTCCCCGGGACGACGTACCAGGGCTCGCCCGTCTTCGGGACGGCGACGCCCAGCCTGGTGCTACGCGTCCGCTGACTCCTCGACCACAGCGGGAGCCGCGACCGGGGCCACGATCTCGGTCCGGGTCCGGCGGTGCCGCAGTTTGAAGAACACGTACGCCCCGACCGCCACCACCGCGATCGCGACCAACGCCCAGATCGAGAGTTCGCCGAAGATCCGGTCCGCGTTGTCGCCGACCTTGTACGCGACCAGCCCGATCGTGGTCGACCAGGCGATCCCGCCGGCCGCGTTGGCGGCGAGGAACTGGGGGTACGGCATCCGCAGCGTGCCCGCCATCGGACCGGCGAAGATCCGCAGCAACGCGACGAACCGGCCGAAGAACACGGTCCAGACCCCGTACTTGTGGAAGTACCGCTCGGCCCGCTCGATCCGCTCGGCGGAGAAGTGCCTGGACCGGCGGCCGAGTCGCTGGAACAGCCCGCGCCCGGCCCGGCGGCCGATCATGTACCCGATCGAGTCGCCGACGATCGCACCGACCGCGGCGGCACCGATCACGTACCACAGGTTCAGGTCGCCCTGGGAGGCCAGCAGCGCGGCCGCGATCAAGGTCGTTTCCCCAGGCAACGGAATGCCCATGCTCTCGACCCCGATGACGAGGCCCACGACGAGGTAGGCGAGGGCGGCGATCCCGCCGGTCGGTACGGCGATGGCCAACGCGTGCAAGGATTCCCCCATAGGCCCCATCCTGGCACTGTCAGGCAAACGGATTACTGATCTGTGAGCTTCTCCGCCTTGGGAATATCGGCCGTGAGCCCGTTGTTCGACGGCGGGGCGATCGGCGGTGCCGGCGCCGTCGACCCCTCCGGTGCGAACGCCTTGCTGACCTGCTGCAGGGCGTTGGTCACCTCGGACGGGATCACCCAGAACGTGTTGCCCGGCGCCTTGGCCAGCTCGGGCAGCATCTGCAGGTACTGGTACGCGAGCAGCTTCGGGTCCGGGTCGTTGCGATGGACCGCCTCGAACACCGTGTCGATCGCCTTCGCCTGCCCCTCGGCCCGCAGGATCGCGGCCTGCCGGTCGCCCTCGGCGGTGAGGATCCGGGACTGCCGCAGCCCCTCGGCGGCCAGGATGGTGGCCCGCTTCTCCCGCTCGGCGCGCATCTGCTTCTCCATCGACTCCTTGATCGACGTCGGCGGCTCGATGCCCTTCAGCTCGACCCGGTTCACCCGGATGCCCCACTTGCCGGACGCCTCGTCGAGGACGCCGCGCAGGGTGGAGTTGATGTGCTCGCGGGACGTCAGCACCTTCTCCAGGTCCAGGCTGCCGATGACGTTGCGCAGGGTGGTGACGGTGAGCTGCTCGATCGCCTGGATGTAGTTGGCGATCTCGTACGCCGCGGCGCGCGGGTCGGTGACCTGGAAGTACAGCACCGTGTCGATGTGGACGACCAGGTTGTCCTCGGTGATCACCGAGCGCGGTTCGAACGACACCACCTGTTCGCGCAGGTCGATCAGCGCCCGCGGCCGGTCGACGAACGGGATCACCACGTTCAGTCCTGGTTCCAGCGTGCGCAGGTACCGGCCGAGGCGCTCGACGTTGCTCGCCCGGGCCTGCGGGACGATCCGGATCGTCCGCAGCACGAGCACGACGGCCAGCAGCGCGGCGATCAGCCCGACGATGAGTTCGGCCATGGTTCCTCCCGAGGGTGCACGAGGGCGGTCGCGCCCTCGATCGCGAAGACGTCGACCAGCGTGCCGGCCGGGATCGACAGGTCCGGGTCGTAGGACCGCGCGGTCCACTCCTCGCCGCCGATCCGGACCCGGCCCGGTTCCCGGCCGACCTGGCTGAGCACGACGGCCTCCCGGCCGATCAGCCCGGCGACGCCGCTGCGTAACTGCGGGGCCTGGGTCAGGCGCCGGCGCGCGACCGGCCGGACCAGGGTGATCATCGCGGCCGCGGTCAGCAGGAACGCGGCGAACTGCAGTCCGGCCCCGAGCCCGAGCGCGGCCACTCCGGCGGCGGCCAGCGCGGCCACGGCCAGCATCAGCAGGTCGAAAGTGGCCGTGAGCAGTTCCGCGGCGCCGAGTACGGCGGCGATGCACAACCAGATCAGCCAGGACTGCATGAACGATCACCCGCAGCGGAAGTTCCTCTCTTCCGAAGGTACTCCCGCCCTGGTGGATCCGTCCCTAACAGTTCGGCTATCAGGTCCCTTACGGCTCAGCCGGCGGCCGGCGGCTTCCCCAGTGGGACGACCGCGAGCAACGTCGAGACGTCCCGCGTCCCGGCCGGGTGGCTGGCCGCCGTCCGGCCCTTGCGGTACTTCTCGACGACCGCGGTGAGCTCCTGGCTGAACTGCTCGGCCTCCTCCTGGGTCAGCCACAGCCGGCTCCGGCGCATCATGCTGAGGCCCTCCCACTCGTCGGTGGGCGGCAGCTCGCTGAACTGCTCCAGCAGCCGGTCCACCGCGGTCCGCATGATCGCCTGGCTCGCCAGCCGCCCGCTGGTACTCGGCTCGGAGGCGATCTCGAGGCTGGTCGCCGGCGCCCGCCAGGGCCGCTCGCGGCCGTCGGCCGAGGCGTCCGACCGCTCGACGATGCCCCACTTCTCCAGCGCCCGCAGGTGGTAGCTGGTCGCCGACGGCGTCAGCCCGGCCAGCTCGGCGCAGTCGGTCGCGGTCAGCACCCGGCCGTTGTAGAGCTCGTCGATGATCCGCTGCCGGGCCGGATGCGCGAGCGCCCGGATCGCCCGCGGATCGGTCAGCACCACCCGCTTCTTCTTCGCCACGAGCACAGCGTAACGCGCCCTTGACGATCCAAATCGTGAAGCATTAACTTCATAACTGTGAAGCAACCACTTCAGAGTTCGCTCTGGTCCAGCCCCGACCTGCGGCTGGTCCTGCCGGCCCGGGCGCTCTCGTACGCCGGTGACTCGATCGCCCTGATCGCGCTGATGCTGCGTGTCTCCGACACCGGCGGACCGGCCGCGACCACCGCGCTGTTGCTGGCGTTCGCGCTGCCGACCGTCGCGATGATCCCGTTCGCCGGGAAGCTGGTGGACAGTCACGACTCCCGGACCGTGCTGGTGTCGGCATCCCTGCTCCAGGCCGCGGCCGGGGTCTGCCTGGCCTTGGTGGATGGCCTGGCCGCGACGCTCGCCCTGGTCTGCGTACTGCAGGTAGGCCAGGCGGTGGCGGGTCCGGCCTGGGCCGCGTTGATCCCGCGGATCGTGGGCGAGGAGCTGGTCGGCCGGGCCACGGGGGTGAGTCAGGCGCTGACCGGGGTGGCGATGCTGGCCGGCTCGGCGGCCGGTGGCGTCCTGGTGGCGTGGAAGGGCGAGACGGGTGCGTTGCTCGTGGACGCCGGCACGTTCGCGATGCTGGCCGTGGTGGCGTGCTTGGTGAAGACGCGGCGCCGGCCGGTGCCGTCCTCGGGTGAGGTCGAGCGGGGTGGGCTGTCGGTGGGACTGCGGACGCTGTTCGCCGACGACCTGCTGAAGATCCTGGTCCCGGCGCTGTGGGTGTTCATCCTGGTCGGGGAGGCGCTGAACGTGGTCGAGGTCTTCCTGATCCGGGACGAGCTCGGCCTGGGACCCGACGGATATGGGGCCGTGCTCGCCGCGCAAGGAGCCGGCGCGGTGGTGGGCGCGTGGTCGTGCGGGCGGCTGACCTCGGATCCCGGCCGCGCCCGCGCGGTACTGCTCGGCACCGGGTCGCTGGGACTGGCGGCCGTGGTGATGGGGGTCGCGCCCGGTGTGGTGCTCCTGGTCCTCGGCGCGGTCGTGATGGGAGCGGGCGGCGGACTACTCAACGCGGCGACGAGCACCCTGGTGGTGACGAGGTCCCCGGAGGCTGTCCGAGGTCGCGTGATCGCGGCGCTGACGGGGACGGCGCGAGCCAGCAGTCTGCTCGCGCTGCTCCTTGGAGGCGCGGTCGGCAGCCTGCTGGGACCCCGGCTCACCTTCGTGGCCGGCGGCGCGGCCGGAGCTGTGACGGCGATGGTGGCGGGCGTGCTGGTGTGGTGCGGTCAGGCAGCACTCACCAAGTCGGTCCCGAGGGAGCCGCTCCCGCGTGAAGTGAGGGCCGAATCGGGCTCGGCGCGAGGTTGACGAGTGGTGGGCGTCCGGAAACCGATTCGTACCTGGCGACCCTGACTCACTAGCCTTTGGTCATGACTGATTCACGTGAGCACCCGGTGACCCCCGACAGCGGGCAGGACGACCTGCCCGAGCAGCTGCGGGTTCGCCGGGAGAAGCGTGACCGGTTGCTGGCCGAGGGGGTGCAGCCCTATCCGATCTCGGTGCCGCGGACGCACCTGCTGAAGGACCTGCGGGACACCTACGACGCCCAGGAGCTCGCGCCGGACACCCGGACCGGGGAGCAGGTCGCGGTCGCCGGCCGGGTGATCTTCCTGCGCAATACCGGCAAGCTCTGCTTCGTCCGGCTGCGCGAGGGTGACGGGACGGAGCTCCAGGTGATGCTGTCGCTCGCCGACCTCGGTGAGGAGGAGCTGGCCCGGTTCAAGGCGCTGGTCGACATCGGCGACCTGCTCTCGGTCCAGGGCGAGGTGATCACCAGCCGTCGCGGTGAGCTGTCCGTGCAGGCGACGGCCTGGCAGATGGCTGCCAAGACGCTCCGCCCGTTGCCGAACGAGCACAACCCGCTGAGCGAGGAGGCCCGCGTCCGGATGCGGTACGTGGACCTCATCGTCCGGCCGGAGGCGCGGGACATGGTCCGGACCAAGGCGGCGGTGCTGAAGTCGCTGCGGCAGACGTTCGACGACCAGGGGTTCGTCGAGGTGGAGACGCCGACCCTGCAGCTGACCAACGGCGGTGCCGCGGCCCGGCCGTTCCGGACCCACCTGAACGCGTTCGACCAGCAGATGCTGCTCCGGATCGCGCTCGAGCTGGACCTCAAGCGGGCGATGATCGGCGGCGTCGACCGGGTCTACGAGATCGGCCGCACGTTCCGGAACGAGGGGCTGGATTCCACCCACGCCGCGGAATTCTCGATGATCGAGGCCTACCAGGCCTACGGCGATTACGACTCGATGAAGACTTTGCTGCGCGATCTGGTCCTCAATGCGGGCGAGGCGGTCGGTCGCACCACCGTCACCGGCCGCGACGGTTCGGAGATCGACCTGACCCTGCCGTGGCGTTCGGTGAGCGTTTTCGAGCTGATCTCCGAGGCGGTCGGTGAGGAGGTCGACGTGACCACCGAGGCGCCCCGGCTGATCAAGCTGGCCGAACAGCACCAGGTCGAGCTGCAGCCGGGCTGGAATGCCGGCGAGATCGCGCTGGAACTGTACGAGAAGCTGGTCGAGCACACCCTGATCCAGCCCACCTTCGTGCAGGACTACCCCGAATCCGTCCGGCCGCTGGCCAAGCCGCATCGTGAGACGGCCGGCCTGGTCGAGGCGTTCGACCTGATCGTCAACGGGGTCGAGCTGGCACCGGCGTACTCGGAGCTGAACGACCCGGTGATCCAGCGTGAACGCCTGGTGGCACAGTCGTTGCTGGCCGCGGCCGGGGACCCGGAGGCGATGGACCTGGACGAGGACTTCCTCCGCGCGATGGAGTTCGGGATGCCGCCGGCCGGTGGTCTCGGGATGGGCCTGGACCGGTTGATCATGCTGTTCACCGGGGTCGGGATCCGGGAGACGATTCTGTTCCCGCTGCTGCGTCCGGAGTGATCCGGAAAACGGGCCCGGGGAGTCGTTGCATAGCACAACCAATGCCGATATCCATTCCCGGGTCCGTTTTCTCCGGACCACCGTCGGCGGAGCGAGATGAATACCCAAGGTCACCACGGATGCGGGCTGCCGGTCCGGCCGGAGTTTTCAGTCACATTTTTCCGGCGCATTCCGCCTGTTGAATGACAGCGCCCGGGTTTGTGCGGTACAAATCAGGTGCAAACCTAAACGGCTAAGGGGGATTGTGCCCGGTGGCGGGCGCGGAAAGGACTGTCATCGATGGCGCAAAGGGTTCAGGTGGTTCTCGAGGACGATCTCGACGGCGGTAAGGCCGACGAGACCGTCAGCTTCGGGTTGGACGGCACGACGTACGAGATCGACCTGTCCAAGAAGAATGCCGCCAAGCTGCGCGACGCCCTCTCCGGGTATGTCGGTGCGGCACGCAAGGTCTCCCGGAGCCGTGGTGGCGCCGCCCGGGCGCGGGGCCGGGGCCGGTCGGCGACCGACTCCGCCGACATCCGCGCGTGGGCCAAGGAGAACGGGTACGAGGTGAGTGAGCGGGGCCGGATCTCCGCCGAGGTGCGCGCGGCGTACAACGAAGCCAAGTAGTTTCTTTCGAGATCCGCGGTCCCGGTGCCGATGAGGGCGCCGGGACCGTCCGCATTCCGGTTGTTTCACACTGTGGACACAGCCTCGCCGCCGTCGGCTCCGGATCCCCGACAGGTCGTTGATCCGGCAGGGACCGGGAGATATTCGCTGGTGGCGAACAGGTGGCGTGCCGGGAACACCTGGCCGCCCCCGGTGGTTGTTCCCTTGTGATCCCCAGTAGGCGGCCGGACGAGAGGTCGTCGCTTGTTCGCTGAGAGCGAGCCTGTCGGTGCCGGGGACTAGCATGCATGTACGGGGGTCGGCCTACACGGCACGTCCGACTCCTCTGAGGCAAGGAGCGCTTTGGCGATGTTTGAACGATTTACGGACCGCGCCCGTCGCGTTGTCGTCCTGGCCCAGGAAGAGGCCAGGATGCTCAGCCACAACTACATCGGGACCGAGCACATTCTGCTCGGCCTGATCCACGAGGGTGAGGGTGTCGCCGCCAAGGCTCTCGAGAGCCTGGGTATCTCGCTCGAGGCCGTCCGTTCCCAGGTCGAGGAGATCATCGGCCAGGGACAGCAGGCTCCGAGCGGGCACATCCCGTTCACCCCTCGCGCCAAGAAGGTGTTGGAGCTCTCCCTGCGTGAGGCCCTCCAGTTGGGCCACAACTACATCGGCACCGAGCACATCCTGCTCGGCCTCATCCGCGAGGGTGAGGGTGTCGCCGCGCAGGTCCTGGTCAAGCTCGGAGCGGACCTCAACAAGGTCCGTCAGCAGGTCATCCAGCTGCTGAGCGGTTACCAGGGCAAGGAGACCGCCACCGCCGGAGCCGGTGCCACCGAGGGGGCGCCCAGCAGCTCGTTGGTGCTCGACCAGTTCGGCCGGAACCTCACCCAGGCCGCCCGCGAGTCCAAGCTCGACCCGGTGATCGGGCGCGAGAAGGAGATCGAGCGGGTCATGCAGGTGCTGTCCCGGCGGACCAAGAACAACCCGGTCCTGATCGGTGAACCGGGCGTCGGCAAGACCGCGATCGTGGAGGGCCTGGCCCAGGCGATCGTGCGGGGCGACGTGCCGGAGACACTGAAGGACAAGCAGATCTACACCCTCGACCTCGGCGCCCTGGTCGCCGGGTCGCGGTACCGCGGTGACTTCGAGGAGCGCCTGAAGAAGGTGCTGAAGGAGATCCGCACCCGCGGTGACATCGTGCTGTTCATCGACGAGATCCACACCCTGGTCGGTGCGGGTGCCGCCGAGGGCGCGATCGACGCCGCCAGCATCCTGAAGCCGATGCTGGCCCGCGGTGAGCTGCAGACCATCGGCGCGACCACCCTCGACGAGTACCGCAAGTACGTCGAGAAGGACGCCGCGCTGGAGCGCCGGTTCCAGCCGATCCAGGTGGCCGAGCCGTCGATCGCGCACACCATCGAGATCCTCAAGGGTCTGCGCGACCGGTACGAGGCACACCACCGGGTGACCATCACCGACCCGGCCCTGGTCGCGTCGGCGCAGATGGCCGACCGGTACATCTCCGACCGGTTCCTGCCGGACAAGGCGATCGACCTGATCGACGAGGCCGGTTCCCGGTTGCGGATCCGCCGGATGACGGCGCCGCCGGACCTGCGCGAGTTCGACGAGAAGATCGCGAACGTGCGCCGGGAGAAGGAGTCGGCGATCGACGCCCAGGACTTCGAGCGGGCGGCCGGACTGCGCGACGACGAGAAGAAGCTCATCAACGCGAAGGCCGAGCGCGAGAAGCAGTGGAAGGCCGGCGACATGGACGTCGTCGCCGAGGTCGACGAGGAACTGATCGCGGAGGTGCTCAGCACCGCGACCGGGATCCCGGTCTTCAAGCTGACCGAGGAGGAGTCCTCGCGGCTGCTGAAGATGGAGGAGGAGCTGGCCAAGCGGTACATCGGCCAGACCGACGCCGTGAAGGCGCTGTCCCGGTCGATCCGGCGGACCCGTGCGGGTCTGAAGGACCCGCGCCGGCCGAGCGGCTCGTTCATCTTCGCCGGTCCGTCCGGTGTCGGTAAGACCGAGCTGTCGAAGGCGCTGACCGAGTTCCTGTTCGGCGACGAGAGCGCGCTGATCAGCCTCGACATGTCGGAGTACTCCGAGAAGCACACCGCCTCCCGGCTGTTCGGCTCCCCGCCCGGTTACGTCGGGTACGAAGAGGGTGGCCAGCTGACCGAGAAGGTGCGCCGCAAGCCGTTCAGCGTGGTGCTGTTCGACGAGGTGGAGAAGGCCCACCCGGACATCTTCAACTCGCTGCTGCAGATCCTGGACGAAGGTCGCCTGACCGACGCCCAGGGCCGCGTGGTCGACTTCAAGAACACCGTCATCATCATGACCACGAACCTGGGCACCCGGGACATCGCCAAGGCCGTCAGCCTCGGCTTCTCCCAGGTCAACGACGCCTCCGGTTCGTACGAGAAGATGAAGGCGAAGGTGACGGAGGAGCTCAAGCAGCACTTCCGCCCCGAGTTCCTGAACCGCGTCGACGAGATCGTGGTCTTCCACCAGCACGGCATGGACGAGATCGTCAAGATCGTCGACCTGATGGTGAACCAGGTGGAGGAGCGGCTGAAGGACAAGGACATGGGCATCGAGCTCACGTCCGCGGCCAAGGAACTGGTCGCGAAGCGTGGCTTCGACCCGGTCCTCGGTGCTCGCCCGCTGCGTCGCGCGCTGCAGCGTGACGTGGAGGACGTGCTCGCCGAGAAGATCCTGTTCGGGGAACTGCGCCCCGGCCAGATCGTCCTCGTCGACGTCGCCCCGGAGGGCACGACCAGCGCCGACGGCGTGCCGGAGTACTTCACCTTCACCGGCACCGAGAAGGCCAGCCCGGACCTGGAGCTCACCGAGATCGCCGGCGGCGGTACCGGTACGGGCGTCCAGGACAGCTGAGCCAGTAGCACCCGGCAACACCCAGTAGCACCCGAAGGGCCTCGCGGATCCGTCCGCGGGGCTCTTCGGCGTCTCCGCGGACGAGGTGGCCGGCCCCATCCCCGGGCAGGATGCAACCCAGGGGTGGGACCAGCCGGTTTTTCACGGTGAGGAAGCGCCGAACGAAGACCGGAGGAGATACGTGGCCACCGACCGCGACACGGAGTTCTCGAACTTCGTCCACGTTCATCGAGGGCGGATGCTGCGGACCGCACGCCTGCTGACGACCGGTGACGGGTACTGGGCCGAGGACCTGGTCCAGACAGCTCTCACCAAGCTGTACCTGCACTGGCGCAGGATCGGCCGGGATCCCGGGGCCGCCCGGTACGCCGACCGGATCCTGGTCAACGTGTTCCTGGACGAGCGGCGCCGGTTCTGGCGGCACCGGGAGACGTTGACCGACAACCTGGCCGAGTCCGGCCGGGCCGGCGCGTCGGCGGGCAGCAGCGACGCGGGGACCGACGACCGGCTGGCGATGCTCGCCGTGTTGGAGCAGTTGCCGCGTCGGCAGCGGGCAGCGGTGGTGTTGCGGTTCTTCTGCGACTTCGACGTGGCGACCGTCGCCGAGCTGATGAATTGCAGCCAGGGCACGGTGAAGAGCCAGTCGGCTCGCGGCCTGGACAAGTTGCGCGACCTCGTCGACCGACCCCTGGACACCTTGGAGACTGCGCGATGACCGACCTGAAGGACTTTCTCGAGACGGCCGCCGGACCGGTTCCGGCCGTGACGGACGACGACGTGGCCGCGGACCTCGGCCGGGCCCGGAAGGCCGCGCGCCGGCGGCGGTTCGCCCAGGCCGGGATGACCGCCGGCGTCGCGGCGATCACGGTCGCGGCACTCGCGGTACCGCTGGCGATGGCCCCCGGCGGCGAGCCGGACGTCGCCTCCCCGAGTATCACCTCGCCGGACGGCGCCGGTGTCGACAGGACCCCGGCCCGGACCATGACGGCCGGCCAGCTGCTGCTGGTCGCCGCTGCCGCGGAGGAGCGCACGCCGGCCACCACCGGGCGGTACTTCCTGGTCCGGTCGGTGTCGAGCCGTGACTACGTGATCCGCGGCCCGGAGACGTACAAGGTCCGGCAGGACAAGCTCACCGAGACCTGGACCGGCCGCAAGGGTGGGACGGCGTGGGTCGGCGAGCGGTCCATCAGCGTCAAGCCGGCCACCCCGGCGGATGCGGCGGCGTGGGAACGGGCCGGTTCTCCGTCGACCTGGAATCTCGGGCCGACGGACACCGCCGACGGACACGATCTGATCCTCTCGGCCAAGGGCGGCCCGGGCACGCTGCGGGAGGCGAAGCAGGACGCGGACCGGTACCACGCGCTCGGTACCGATGCCGTTCCGCTGGCGGAGATCCTGGCCCTGCCGAGGACGGTGGAGGGCTTGCGCAGCCGCCTGCTGCGAGACAAGGCAGCTCGGGCGGCCGCCGCCGACACCACCTCGTACCTGGCCGAGATGGCCGCGGGCCTGATCAGCAGTACCCCGGCTCGGCCTGAGGTCCGCGGCGCGGCGTTGCGGCTGCTCGCCGGTCTCCCGGGTGCCGAGGTCACCGAGCGAGTGACCGATCCGATCGGCCGGCGGGGCACGGCGGTGCGGTTCTCCTTCTCGCAGTACCAGCTCGGCCTCGAGCTGATCATCGACCCGGCCACCGGCAAGTTGCTGACCAGCCGGCGATCGGGCGGGAAGAACGGGGACACCTCGGTGCTCTCCATCGGCTGGACGAACGACCGGCCGGTGGCTCCGACGACGAACGGCGGCTGACCCGAACCCCGGCCGGACCGTGGAGGGACGGTCCGGCCGGGGTACCTATGCGAGTCCGCAGGTCGTGCAGATGGTGCGGCGGCGGTAGTAGTACGCGGCGGTGGCGAGGGCGACCGCCGTGCCCCAGAGGGGGAACGGGAAGAGGATCAGGTCGCGGAGGTTGATCCAGAGCGAGGCCTGGTTCTGCCAGCTGACCTGGAGCAGGGAAACGCTGCTGACCACGAGCAAGGTGGCCGCGATCGTGCCGGGGACGACGGCCGCCTTGATCGGTACCGGGCGACCCGCGAGGAACGGGATCCAGCGCGGCCAGATCTCACCCCAGGGCCGGATCAGGCCGAGGGTGGCGACACCGGCCGCCAGCGAGATCAGGCCGAGGCCGAGACCGAAGAGCTTGATCCCTGGTTCGGCGTCGAGCTCGGCCGCGTCGAAACCGATCGGGTTCGGCAGCAACCACGTCATCCGCAGCAGGCCGTAGGGGAGCGGGCACAGAACGGCGACGACGGTCGCCCAGAACCCCCAGCGCCGAGCCACCTCGGGCCGCGTCCACCGCGCTCCCGGCCGCCCACACCTCAAACAGCGACCCCGCGCACTCCGCAGTCCGCGCACCCCGAGTACGGCCCAGCCGGCGCCGAGCAGGAACGCGCCGACGACGAACAGCGGCCGCGTCCCCACCCGGCCGGGTACCTCGGCCAGCCCCTTCCCGAGTTCGCGGAACGCGTCCCAGTCGAACAGCCCGGTCGTCAGCTCGAGGACGACGACGAGCAGCGCGATCCCGGCCAGCACGATCCGCGTGGTCCGTTGCCGCCAGGCGCCCGCGATGACGAATCCGAGCGCGGTCGGCAGGCCCAGCAGGACGAGCAGGTACCCGGCCACGATGACGACCGTGATGCTCGGCGCGAGCAACCCGAACACGACCGCCTGGAGCCCCGAGAACGCGAGCAACGGCCGGTACGCCGAGGCGGTCCACTCCGTCCGGGTATGCGCGAGCGCCGCCGGTACGCCGAGGAACCCGAGGACCGCGATCAGCCCGGCGCCGGCGTGGTCGGGCAGGAACGCGAGCGGCGACAACCTGTCCCCATCCGGCGGCACCGGCCCGAACGGGTACCCGAACCCGTCTCCCAGCCACAGCAGCCCGAAGATCCCGTACAGCAGGGACAGGCCGGCCACCATCGCCGGGAGCCGGGTCTTCGTGGTTGCCCGGATGATCGTGTCGCTCATCGTTCCTCCAGCCGCATCTGTGTGGTCTCACAGTGCGACCGGCGGCGACCCGCTCACCTCGGTCCGCCGGGTGGTCCCGTTCCCTCCGGCGGGTGAAATGAGGCCGTTCGCCAGGTCGGCGGTTCGCGCAGCGGGGTGAAATCAGCGGTTCGCGCGGAGGCGGGTGACGGCGTCGGTGAGGGCGTCGGGGTCATCGGCCCGGGACCGCGGCCGGTCCGCGACCAGCAGGGCGGTGGCCGCGAGGATCCAGCAGACCCCGGCCACCACCGCGATCGCCGGACCGGGACCGGCCCAGCTGTCACTCGACGGACCCAGGTCGCGCGCCTGCCAGCCACCCGCGGCATAGACCAACGCGACCACCCCGCTGATCGAGGCCGCGGTCCGGGCCCAGATCCCCGGCCGCACCCACAGCGCGATCACGGCTGTCACCAGCCCGGCCACCCACGCGAGCGACAGTTCCGGCGACACCTCGACGCCCAACTGCCAGACCGACTGGCCGAGCCGGCGGCTGAATGCCCACGGCAACAACAGCGCGGCCCCACTCGCCAACGCGGCGAGTACGACGGCCAGGGCGAACCACCGGTGCTCGGCCCTGGCCAGCAACCGCTCCGCCGCGTCCAGCTTCTCGGGGAGGACCTCGTCCGGGAGCTCGGTCATCGCACCGGCTCCAGCCGCACGACGTCGTTGCCGAGCTCGAAGTACAGGTCGTCACCGATCACGGTGACCTGGTCGGCGGCCTGCGGTACGCCCTGCGCCGGTCCCGCGACCACGGTGACGCGGCCCGGTCCGTCCACGCGGACCAGGTGACTTCCGTCGTACCCCCACGCCCTGCCATCGGGTCCGGTGAACCACAGGCCGTCCGCGGTCCGCTGGGTCACGGGCACCTTCGTCGTGGAGAGCGGCCAGCCGGTGCTCACCCCGCCGAGCAGCGCCGTACTGCGTCCGTCCGGGCTGACCTCGACGAGTCGTTCACCGAGGACCATCGCGATCGCGCCCGAGGGCAACTGGACAAGGCTGTCCTGCCGGAGTTCCCCGGTCACCGGGAGGCGGCGCACCTGCTGCCCCGGTCCGTACAGGTTGTACGTCGCGGAGCCGATACCGGTGACGAGCCGATCGCCCGACGCCGCCGCGGATTCGCCGCGCTGACCTACGGACGCCTGCTGTGGATCCCGTACGACGGCCGCCGTACTCCGCTGCAGATGGACGGCAACCGGGCGAGCCGCCGACGGCACCGTCCACCACACACCACCGAGCCCGTCCGGTGCCCACGCCTGCGCGGCACTCGGCATCCTTACCCGGGCAACGCGTCCCCGCGGATCCAGGGCGAGCTGCGTACTCGCACCGCTCACCGCCTTCCCCGGTCGCCCCTCGGCGTTGACGGGCGGATCCACGCGAGCCGCGTCCATCACGGTCGCCCGGTATGCCGTGGTGCCGTTGGCGGGCGTCCGCCGATCGCAGCGGGCCGTCGGTACAGGCGCAGCCGGGTACGAAGGTGCAGCGGCTGCGGCGTCGTCCACGCGGATCACCTGGTCCCCACCACCCGGGGACGAGCCCAGCACCACCGATCCGTCAGGCCGTGCCTCGATGGTTTCCACGGCGGCCGTGTTCCCCGGTACGACCCGCTGGACCCCGTCGGGCGTGACCACCGAGGTCGGGAAGCTCCCACCGAGCCACAGGTTGCCGCGGAGGTCCACGGCGAATGCCTCCACCGACATCGACGAGCTGGCCACGTCACTGCTCAGCGCACACCCGGCCGGCGCGATCCCGGTGAGCTGCCGCGTCCGACCACCTGGACGGAGTACTGCGAGACCGGTCCGGCTGGTCCGCCAGGCCGTGGTTCCGTCCGGCCCGGTGGAGACTTCGTTGCCCGGTGCACCTGGTCCGGGATCGACGACGAAGTCCGTGAGCCGCATCCCCACCCGCAGCTGGTTCGCGGGGATCTGCCAGGTGGTGGTGCCGTCCCGGAGGGCGATCGAGCGGTCCGCGTTCCGTTGGAGCAAGGCCGCCCCTGTCCCGCTGGCGAGGACGTTCACGCCCGGCGTCACGTAGTACGAGCCGTCCGGGTTCTTGTGGGTGAGGGTGAGATCCGCGGCGACCAGGTCGAGTGGGACCGACAGGAGGGCCCACGGTCGCCCGGACGATCCACCGGCGAGCAGTAGCATCCGGTTGTCGGTCACTCCGATCAACGCGGGCGGGGTGGTGCCGTGGCTGAGCGAGACCCGGGGAAGGGCGACGCCGTCCCGGTACTCGAACAGCGTGGACCCCTCGGACCCGGTACGCCCCAGCAACCACTGGCCCGGCGTACCGTCGAGCGTCTCCGCCAACGAGTCCAGCGGGTCCGCAGTACCAACGGCGACGCGCATCCCGTACCGGTCCTCGAGCTGTCCGCCTTCCAGGTCGAACAGCCGGTACGGAACTCCCGCGACCACGTCCGGCTCGTACTGCGGGCCGGCGGGCGCGGGCGCGAACAGGCCGGCCGCGATCCCGGCCGTGCCCGCGACGACGACGATCGCGAGCTCCCACGGGGTCCGGCGGAGCGAAGTGACCAGGCCGAGGACGAGCAGGAACGCGCCGAGACCGAGGGCGACCCACACCCCGACCCCGACGCGGTACCCGACACCGTCGCCGAGCCGAGGTGGAAGGTGGACGGGCGCGGCCAGGATCCCGACGACGACCAAGGTGCCGGTGGCAACGGCGGCCGGCCGGAGCACGCGGTCGGCCGAACGCAGAGCCGGGGTGGCGACGGCAGCGGCGAGGGTGGTCACCGCTGCCGCGACGACCAGCACCGCCCAGCCCGCGGCGTACGGGAGCTCCCATAACTGCGATCGGATGACCCCGGCCTCGGCGCCCGTCGGTCCTGTCGCCACCGGGTCGATCAGCTCGCGCCACGGCAGCACCGTGCTGACCAGAAGCAGGGCCGCGGCGACGCCCGCGAGCACGGCCGGACGACCGGCCCGAACCGTCCTCGTCTCGATCGCTGACACCAGTCGGACAAACGTTTCTCGCAATTCGGACTGATTCAGCGGTTCCGCCGAAGAATCTTCCACCGGCCCGGCGAGCAGCGGCGGGACGTCCCGGACCCGGGTCGCCCAGGACGCCGCGACGGCCGCGCCGAGCAGTCCGCAGCAGAGTGTGCCGATCACAGCCGGTGAAGTGGAGCAGCCCGCACGGCCCTGGACGACCAGTCCGGTCCAGGTCGCCCCGGTGACCACCGCGACCGTCAGCGCACCCCATCCGCGAACCTGTTGACGAAGCACGAATCTGTCCGCAGACAAGCGATCCGCGAACACCAGCGCGACCAGCGTCACCGGCAGCACCAGGGCCCAGCCGCGGCCGCTGACCGGTTGGGAGGTCGCACGCCAGAGGTAACAGCCTGTGCCCGCCGGACCCGGCAATAGCACGAACACCGTGGCCCCTACGGCGAGACACGCCAGAGTCACACCCTGCCACCGAGTTCGTCGTATGGTCCTGCGGTGCTGTAACTCCTCAGTCCGGAGCAGGGCCGCCGCGGCCTTCGATTCGGTGGGAAGATCGCGCAGCGGCATGAAAAGAAGCTACCCGCCACCCTGGTGGCTCGTTGTAAGAGCGTGACAACCGCAAGTGGACCCGGACTGTTGGAGAGGGGGCCGGAGATGGAATCATCTCCTCGCATGGACGCCCCGCGTCTGCTCCTGACCCAGGAACCGGTCGCCGACGCCGGTTCCTTTGGCGTGCGGCAAGCGGGCGGCGTGCTGGAGCGAGCGCAGCGGATCGCGGACACCCTCCGGGAGCAGGCCGAGCTCGAGAACGACACCGCGCTCGAGGAGGCCGAGCGGATCCGGATCGACTCCGGCCGGCTCCGCGCCGACGCCGAGGCGGCCGCCCAGAAGCTCCGCGCCGACGCGTCGTCGTCGGCGCAGCGGCTGCTCAACGACACCGAGCGGGCCGCCGAGCAGCTGCGGTCCGAGTCCGAGGCGCAGGCCGACCGGCTCCGCACCGACGCCCTCGCCGAGGCTGAGCGAGTCCGTGCCGAAGCCGCCGCCGAAGCCGAGCGAGTCAGGTCGGAGGCCGAGGCCGAAGCCCGGCGGCTGACCGAGGAAACCGCGGCCGAGGTCAAGAGGCTGCGGGAAGAGTCGACCGCGGAGGCCGAGCGGATCCGGCGGGAGTCGACCGCCACCGCCGAGAAGCTCAAGGCGGACTCCGAGGCCGCGGCGGCGAAGCTGCGGACGGACGTGGCCGCCGAGGTGGCCAACCGCCGCGAGGAGTCCGAGGTCGCCGCCGACCGGCTCCGGGACGAGACCCAGGCCGCCGCGGACGAGCTGCGCGCGGAGTCGCAGGCAGCCGCCGCCCGCCGGGTGGCCGACGCCGAGGCCGAGGCCGCGGTGCTCAAGGAAGAAGCCGAAGAACTGCTCGACGACGCGCGGCAGACCCGCGAGCTCGCACAGCAGACCGTCGAGCGAGCCAGTCGCGAGGCACAGCAGCTGGTCGCGGACGCTGGTGACCAGGCTGCCCTGGTGTCCCAGGCCGCTGTCCGCAACGAGGCCGAGCTGATCGCGAACGCCGAGGCCGAGGCGACGGAGCTGCGCACCGCGGTCGAGCGCGAGGTGGAGGCCGCCCGCGAGCGGTCCCGGTCCGAGATCGCCGAGGCGCACGCCGAGATCGAGCGGCTGCGCGGCGAGAACCGGGCCGAGCTGGACCGCCGGACCGCCCAGCTGGAGGAGACCGAGCGGGCCAAGCTGGCCGCGATCTCGCTGGAGATCGACAAGCTCCGGACCGAGGCGATCGAGGAGCTCGCCACCCAGAAGGCCGCGGCCGAGGAGACCAACGAGCGGCTGATGGCCGACGCCCGGGCCCAGGCGAAGCTGGTCGTCGACAGCATCGAGGCCGACCGGCGGACCGCCACCGCGGAGGCCGAGCGGATCGTCGAGGAGGCCAACGCGGCCGCCGAGCTGGCCCTGGCCGAGGCGGAGAAGCAGACCGCGTGGAGCAAGCGGACGGTCGACGAACTGGTCGCCGCCGCCGAGGCCGAGGCGCAGACGATCCGGGAGCAGGCGAGTGCCGACGCGACCGAGCTGCTGCGGCAGAAGCGGGCGCACCTGCGCCGCGTGATCAGCCGCTCGACCAGCCGGCTGAAGGCCACCCAGGAAGAGATCACCCGGCTCAACGCCGAGCAGACCACGCAGGCCGAGGCCGCGCTCAAGTCCGCCACCGCGCAGGCCGAGACGGCGCTGGACACCGCGAGCAAGCAGGCCGACCGGCTCACCGTCCAGGCGCAGGCCAAGGCCGAGCGGGTCCGCGCGATCGCTGACGCGGAGGCCAAGGAAATCATCGACCGGGCCCATCGCCGCGAGGCCGAGGCCGAGGCGAGTACGCAGCTGCTCCGCGAGCGGGCCGCCAAGGATCTCGCCGACGCGCAACGGCAGTCCCACGAGGTCATCCGCAAGTCCCGCGCCGAGGCGCAGCAGCTGGAGGCCCAGGCTCGCGAGCACGCCGATCAGCTGCGTGCCCAGGCCCGCAAACTTCTCGCCGACGCCGAGGCGAGGGTCGCCGCGCTGAACCAGCGCCGTGATGAGATCACCAAGGAGCTCACCCAGCTTTCGGGTGTGATCGAGGCACTCGCTGTACCGGGCATCCGCGCAGGTGGTGGAATGTCCTCCGGCGAGGGTTCCACGGGGGAATCAGGATGAGGACGTGACAGTCAGATCCTTGTCAGTGACAATGTGTGATCCACCCACCCACCGAAGTGAGCATCTGAAGACATGAGCAGTGAAGCACCAACTCCGTTCCGCACCGTTCTGCGTGGCTACGAGCCGGCCCAGGTGGACCAGCACGTCCGGGAGCTGACCACCTCGCTGACCGCACTGCAACAGCAGTCGGAGCAGCTCCAGCGCCACGTCCAGGAGCTGCAGTCACGGACCGACGCGGCGGAGGCCGCTGTCGTCACCGCCCAGGAGGACCGGGGAGACCGGACGCCGACGTTCACCGAGTTCGGTGAGCGCGTCGCCAAGATCCTGTCCCTCGCCGACGACGAGGCGCGCGATCTGGTCACCCGCGCCCGGGCCGACGCGGAGGCGATCGTCGCCGACGCCGAGGCGCACGCGAAGAAGGTCCGCAAGGAGGCCGAGCAGTACTCCCTGGACTGGAAGAGCGAGGTCGACGCCGAAGCCGCCCGCATCCTCGAGGAAGCGCGCACCCAGGCCGACGACATGCGGGACGAGGCCGAGCGGGACGCGAACGCGCGCCGCAGCGAGGCCCAGGCCCTGTACGAGCAGGAGCGGGCCAAGTCCGCCCAGGCCGCGGCCGCCTTCGAGACCACCCTGGCCGAGCGCCGGGGCAAGGTCGAGCAGGAGTTCGCCGCCCGGACGGCGCTGGCCGAGCAGCAGCTGGCCGCGGTCACCGACCGCGCCGCCCAGGTGCAGCGCGAGGCCGACCGGGCCCGGTCCGAGGCCGAGCGGCTGGCCCAGCAGCAGCTGGCCGACGCCAACCGGCAGGCGCAGGAGATCGTCGCGGCCGCCAAGGACAAGTCCGAGCGGATCCGGGCCGAGTCCGAGCGTGAGCTTGCCGCCGCCACGCAGCGCCGGGACAGCATCAACGCGCAGCTGACCAACGTCCGCCAGATGCTGGCGACGCTGTCCGGCAGCCCGGCGATGCCGCTCGACCTGCTCGGCGACGAGACCGACGACACCGCCGCGAGCAGCAGCAAGAAGAACTGAGCGACCGCAACCAGCCCAGTCCTTCGCAGGCCGGCGCCCGGACCCACCGTCCGAGCGCCGGCCTTCGTCGTCAGGCGGGCAGTCTGAAGCGGTGGTTGTCGAGTGGCTCGACCAGGCCGTCGGCGACCAGGCCGTCCAGGGCTCGTTCGCGCTGGACGTCATCCGGCCAGCACGCGTCCAGCGACGGCTTCGCGACCGGACCGTGCGCGGCCCGCAGGACGGCGAGCAGCCGGCCGCGGACCTGCCGGTCGGTGCCCTCGTACGTCTGCCCCCGCCGCGGCGGCCCGTCGTACGGCGGACTGCCGGCCAGTACCCACGCACAGCGCGCCCGGATCGGGCAGTCGGCACAGCGCGGCGTCCTCGCCGTACAGACCAGCGCGCCCAGCTCCATCGTCGCGACCGCCCATCGAGCCGCGGTGGCCTCGTCCTCGGGCAGAGCGGAGACGGCGAGCCGCTGGTCGGCCGCGGTCGGCGAGATGGTCGGCTGCGCGGTCCCCGTGAGAGCACGGGCGAAGACGCGCCGCACGTTCGTGTCCACCACCGCGTGCCGCTGTCCGAAGGCGAACGACGCGATCGCGGCCGCCGTGTACGTCCCCACGCCCGGCAACGCGAGCAGCGCCTCGTGGCTGTCCGGTACTTTGCCGCCGTGCTCGGCCACGATCGCCTGTGCGGCGGCGTGCAGCCGGAGAGCGCGCCGGGGGTACCCCAGCCGGTCCCAGGCCCGCACAGCCTCACCTGGCGCCTCCGCGGCCAGGTCCACCGGCTTCGGCCACCGTCGCAGCCAGGTGGCGTAGGCAGGGAGTACCCGGTTGACCGGTGTCTGCTGCAGCATGAACTCGCTGACCATCACCGCCCACGGACCGGCGTCCGGCTCCCGCCAGGGGAGTGTGCGGGCGTTCCCGGCGTACCAGTCGAGGACCGGAGCGTGCAGGGCTGATGCGAGGGGGAGCGGCGAGTCTGACATGGCAGGGTCAATCCTGACATTAAGGTGCGACCATGAGCAGCCTGCTCCGACCGATCGGGCACCTGCCCGCCAGTGTGTACTGGTTCCGGCGGGCGCTGCTGCTCGTCGTGCTGGTGGTCCTGGTGGTGTTGATGGCCCGGCTTTTCGGCGGCAGCGGCGACGACCAGCAGAACGCGGCGGCCGGCGGCCCCGAGCAGATTCCGCCCTCCAGCCAGCCACCGGTCCCGAGCACGACCCCGTCGACCGGATCGACGCCGTCGCCCGACAGGCCCGGTGACGGCAGGACCACCGCCTCCGGCAAACCGTCGACGCCGGTCAAGCCCAGCTCGACCCCGCCCGCGACGCCGAAGGACGTCCAGTGCACCGGCCGGGACGTCCGGATCGACGTCCTGCCCGCCGTCCGTACCGTGACCGCGGGTGGCTCGCTGAACTTCGCGGTCCAGCTCAGCGCGGTCCGGGACGAGTGCAAGGCGGTGATCGACCCGACCCTGCTGTCGGTCACGATCACCTCCGGCCAGGACCAGATCTGGACCACCACGCAGTGCGAGCAGGCGATCCCGCGGGCCACCCTGGTGGTTGCCAAGGGCAAGGACTCCACCAGTACGGTGCTCTGGAACGGCCGCCGGTCCGGCCCAGGTTGCCTTCCCGGCCAGCCGCAGGCGAAGGCCGGGACGTACGTCGCCAAGGCCGTGTACGACGGCCAGGTGTCAAGCCTGCAAGCGTTCTACGTCGTCTGACCCGCATCCGCCGCGGCGGTGTCGGCGGGCCGCGCCTCGAGGTACGTCGGCTTGCTGAACATCAGCGCGGCGACCAGCCCGATCAGCAGGACCGCGGCGGGCAGCATCAACGACTGCGCCATCGAGTCGCTGAACCCCTGGCTCAGGGCCTCAGGCAACTTCCCCCCACTGAACCCCTCACCGGCCGGTGCGACACCCCCTGGCATCGCCGGCAGGTTCGCGGCCAGCCGTGACTCCATCAGGACGGCGATGCCCGCGCTGCCGAGGACCGCACCCACCTGACGCGTCGTGTTGTAGACCCCGGCTCCCGCACCCGCCTGGTGCATCGGCAGGTTCCGGGTCGCCGTGCTGCCGATCGGTGCCCACATGAAGCCGTTCGCGACGCCCAGCAACGCGATCGGCAGCAGCAGCTCCCAGATCGGCACGGTCGGCTCGATCACCTGGCTGAGCCAGAACAGCGCGACCGAGCAGCAGAACAGCCCGAACCCGGCGATGTACCGTGGGTGGGCCCGATCGGTCAGCCGGCCGACGAACGGCGCCAGTACCCCGGAGATCACCGCCATCGGAACGAGCAGCAACGCCGCCCGGGTCGGGCTGAGTCCGCGGACCGCCTGCGCGTACAGCATCAGCGGGAACGCCATCGCGGTGATCGCGAACCCGACCGTGGTGATCGCGGTGTTGGCCAGCGAGAAGTTGCGGTCCTTGAACAGCGTCAGCGGCAGCAGTGGCTCCCCGCGGTTCCGGGACTGCCAGACCAGGAACACCGCGAGCACGACGATCCCGGTGATGATCAGCGACCAGACCGAGAGCGGTCCCTTGATCTGGCCCCAGTCGTACTTCTGCCCCTCCTGGATCCCGAACACCAGGCAGAACAGGCCGATCGTGCTCAGCGCGACCCCGAGCAGGTCGAACTTGTGCGGGTGCGTCGGCAGGTCCGGGACCAGCCGCAGCGCCAGCACGAACCCGACCACGCCGACCGGCGCGTTCACGAAGAAGATCCACTGCCAGCCGAGTCCGTCGACCAGGACGCCGCCGAGGATCGGCCCGACCAGGGTGGCCACTCCGGCGGTGGCGCCCCACAGGCTCATCGCCCGGCCACGCTGGTTCGGCGGGAAGATCCGGGTGATCACTGCCATCGTCTGCGGCGTCATCATCGACGCGCCCAGCCCCTGGAAGACCCGGGCCACGATCAGCATCTCGATCGACGTGGTCAGCCCGCACCACACCGACGCGACCGTGAACACCGCCAGCCCGGTCAGGTACAGCTTCTTCGGCCCGACCCGGTCGCCGAGCCGCCCGGTGATCAGCAGCGGCACCGCGTACGCGAGCAGGTAGGCACTGGTCACCCAGACCACCGTGCCGACGTCGGATCCCAGGTCGGCCAGGATCGCGGGCGTCGCCACCGACACGATCGTCGAGTCGACCAGGATCATGAAGAAGCCCAGCACCAGGGCCCAGAGTGCGGGCCACGGCCGGAGTTCGGGCTTCACCTGCTCGTGCGGTGTGACCATGCCAAGTCCTCGTTCTCGATCCTGTCGACGATCCCGACGAGCCAGTCGCGTTCGGCGGCCAGCTGGGTGCGGATGTAGTCCCCGGCCATCCAGAACGCCTCGGGCACCTGCCGCTCGGTGGCGTCGGCGATGCTCGTCTCGGCGTCCGCGAGCCGGCGATCCAGTTCGCGGACCCGCCGCCGGAACCGCTCCAGCGCGTCCTCGCGGTCGAGGTTGTGCGCTTCACCCAGTACCACCGGGAACAGCGGGTATTCGTACCGGAACGTCTCGATCCCGGCCTGCACCCGGCCGATCAGCGCGGCCTGGCCGGCCGGGGTGATCGCGTAGGTGGTCCGCTCGGGCCGGTTCCCGGACCGCTCGGTCCCGGTCGCCTCGACGAGTTCGTGCCCGGCGAGCCGCTCGACCGTGTGGTACAGCGAGCCGGGCCGGACCTTGACGAGCTGGTCGTTCCGCCGCTTGATCAGCAGCTGGTACATCTCGTAGGCGTGCATCGGGCGCTCGTTCAGCAACGCCAGCACGGCGATCCCCAACGGCGTCAGCTCGGCAGCCACCAACCACTCCACCCGGATTGATCCGTACGAACTATTCCACGTGGAGTATTACGCGCTCACGCCGCACCGATCAAGGCCCGGGATCGGGCGGCAGGCTCAGACGTAGCGTTCGAGGATGCTGGACTCGGCCAGCCGGGACAGGCCCTCGCGGACGGTGCGGGCGCGGTTCTCGCCGACACCGTCGACGGTCTGCAGGTCGTCGATACTCGCCGCGAGCAGCTTCTGCAGGTGGCCGAAGTGGTCGATCAGCCGGTCGATCACGGCGCCTGGCAACCGCGGCACCTTCGCGAGCAACCTGTACCCGCGCGGGGTCACCGCCGCGTCCAGCTGCTCGGCCCCGCCCAGCTGCAGGGCCCGGGCGACCTGGCCGATGTCGAGCAGGTCCGTCGGGCTGACCGCGTCGAGCTCGACCAGCACGTCGTCGGCCGTCTTCGGGCGGCGTCCGGTGGCCGGCGGCAGGTAGTCGCGGACGACCAGCTCGCGCTCGCCCGCGACCCCGGCGACCAGCTCGTTCAGCTGCAGGGTGAGCAGCCGGCCGTCGGTGCCGAGCTCGACCACGTAGCCGTCGATCTCGGTCGCGATCCGGCGCACCATCTCCAGCCGCTGCGCGACCGCGGCGACGTCGCGAACGGTGACCAGGTCCTCGATCTCCAGCGCGGACAGCGTCCCGGAGACCTCGTCGAGGCGGAGCTTGTACCGCTCCAGGGTGGCCAGGGCCTGGTTCGCGCGGGACAGGATCGCGCCGGAGTCCTCCAGCACGTACCGCTGGTCGTCGACGTACAGCGCGATGATGTGCATCGACTGCGACACCGAGATCACCGGGAACCCGGTCTGCCGCGCGACCCGGTCGGCGGTCCGGTGCCGGGTCCCGGTCTCCTGGGTCACGATCGCCGGGTCCGGCATCAGGTGCACGGCGGCCCGGATCATCCGGACCGCGTCCCGGTCGACGATGATCGCGCCGTCCATCTTGCTCAGCTCGCGCAGTCCGGTCGCGGTGAACTCGACGTTGATCTCGAAGCCGCCGGTGGAGATCGCGTCGACGGTCTTGTCGTGACCGAGCACGATCAGCGCGCCGGTCCGCCCGCGCAGGATCCGCTCCAGCCCTTCGCGCAGTTCGGTGCCGGGCGCCACCGCTGCCAGGGTCGCGCGCATCCGCGCGTCGGTGCTGTTCTTGTCGGTATTCGCCGCCACGGCACCTGAGTCTATGCGGCGCGGCCGCCGGGTGTGAGCGAAGTGCCCCGGGAGCGGCCGATCCGGGCGGCGTGACGGCCGGGCCGGTGCGAACGCTCGTGCATCCGGGCGTGCACCGGTTCCGTGCACGGCCGATCCCCGCCGCAAACCCCAGAAAACAAAGCCGGTACGCCGTCCGCCGCGTCCGCGCCGAAGCTCGGGACCCGGCCGCATTTCAACCAGATCACTTCGGCGCGTCGCGTCGCCGGACGCTGCCGGGGCGACGTCCTGAGGTCAGGGACAGCGGATGATCTGGCCGGCGTAGGAGAGGCCGCCGCCGAAGCCGAAGAGCAGGACCGGGGCACCCTTGGGGATCTCCCGGCGCTCGACCAGCTTGGACAGCGCGAGCGGGATGCTGGCGGCCGAGGTGTTGCCGGACTCGACCACGTCGCGGGCGACGACCGCGTTGACGGCGCCGAGGCGTTTGGCCAGTGGCTCGATGATGCGCAGGTTCGCCTGATGCAGGACCACGCCGCCGAGGTCCTCGGGCCGCAGACCGCTCTTCTCGCAGATCTGCCGCGCGATCGCGGGCAGCTGGGTCGTCGTCCAGCGGAAGACGCTCTGCCCCTCCTGCGCGAACTTGGCGTCCCGGCCCTCGATCCGGACCGCGTCGGACATCTCCGGAACCGAGCCCCAGACGACCGGGCCGATCTCCGGCTCCTCGCTCGCGACCAGTACGGCCGCGCCGGCGCCGTCGCCGACCAGGACGCAGGTGGTGCGGTCGGTCCAGTCGGTGAAGTCGGTCAGCTTCTCCACCCCGATGACGAGCGCCTTCGACGCGGCGCCGGCCCGGATCGCGTGGTCCGCGGTCGCCATCGCGTGGGTGAACCCGGAGCACGCGGTGTTCACGTCGAGCGCGGCCGGGCTGCCCAGGCCGAGACGCTGCGCGACCCGGGCCGCGATGTTCGGTGAGCGGTCGATCGCCGTACAGGTCGCGACCACGACGAAGTCGATCTCGGCCTTGTCGATGCCGGCGTTCGCGACGGCCTTCTCGGCGGCCCGCCAGGCCATCTCGTCGACCTGCTCGTCGGGCGCGGCGACCCGGCGTTCGCGGATGCCGACCCGGCTCTGGATCCACTCGTCGCTCGTCTCCACCATGGTCGCGAGCTCGTCGTTGGTGAGCACCCGCTCCGGCTGGTAGTGGCCGAGCGCGACAACTCTGGATCCGGTCATGAGTGCTCCTCCGAGAGGGGTACCGCGGCCTGGGGCGTGACCGGCGGCGGGTCGGGGCTCGCGGGCGTACCGCGGTGGGGGCCGCCCACCAGAGTACGTTCCGCCCAGTCATGGGGTGGACGGGCGTCTCACCACCCGGTGAACACCGGCCGACACGATGTGAGCGGAGCCACAGGTGGGATTTGTCCGCAGCGATGTCAAGGGCGCCGGGACCGCTCCGACCACCGGGCGAGTACACCCCCTGAGCGGCAAGGAGCAGGACCATGCGAAAGATCGTCTTCTACGTGCACACCTCCGTCGACGGCTACATCGAGGGCCCGAACGGAGAGTTCGACTGGCCGGTGATGGGGCCGGAGCTGTCGGCGTACGCGATGACGCTGAACGAGCGGACCGGAACCTTCCTGTACGGCCGGGTGGTGTGGGACATGATGTCCGGCTACTGGCCGGAGGTGGAGTCGATCTCCGACCACCCGCACGACCTGGAGTTCGCCCCGGTCTGGCGGAAGACGCCGAAGGTGGTCGTCTCCACGACCCTGGAGTCGGCCGACTGGGACACCACCGTCGTCCACAGCATCGAAGAGCTGGCCGCGCTGAAGGAAGGGACCGGCAGCGACCTCCTGCTCAGCGGCGGTTCCGCGTTGGCGTCGGCGCTGACGGAGCAGGGCCTGATCGACGAGTACCACGTCGTGATCCACCCGGTCCTGCTCGGCGGCGGCAAGCGCCTCTTCCCCGAGGGCCGGTCCCGTCGCCCGCTGGAGCTGCAGGAGTCCCGCGTCTTCGACGGCCGGACCACCCTGATGGTCCACCGCCCGGCCGCGAGCTGAGCCGCGACCCGGCGGATCGAGGTCAGAGGATGCCGGCGGCGTGCATGGCGGCGCGGATGTCGCCGGCGGCGAAGACGCGCAGGCCGTACTTGGCCTGCATGTCCAGCGGTTTGAGGTCCTTGCTCCGGTTCGGGACGTCGGCGGGCACGATCGCTTTCGTGAACCCGAGCCGGGCCGCTTCGGCCAGCCGCTTCTCCAGCCCGCCGACGCGCCGGACCTCGCCGGCCAGGCCGACCTCGCCGATCGCGATCAGGCCGGGGTGGATCGGTTTGTCGGTGACCGAGGAGGCGACCGCGATCGCGACCGACAGATCGGCGACCGGCTCGCTGATCTTCACGCCGCCGACGGTCGCGACGTACACCTCCTGGTCGGTCAGCTTCAGGCCGGCCCGGTTGCCGAGGACGGCCAGCACCATCGCGACCCGGGACGACTCCAGCCCGGACGTGGTCCGCCGGGGCTGCGGCGCCGCCGACGGCCCGACCAGGGCCTGCACCTCCGCGAGCAACGGGCGGCGGCCCTCCATCATCACAGTGACGCACGTCCCGGCAACCGGCTCGGCGTGCTCGGAGACGAACAGGCCGGTCGGGTCGCTGACCTCGACGATGCCGGTGTCGACCATGTCGAAGCAGCCGACCTCGTCGGACGGGCCGAACCTGTTCTTCGTCGCCCGCACCATCCGGAACCCGGAGTGCTTGTCGCCGTCGAACGCGAGCACCACGTCGACCAGGTGCTCGAGCATCCGCGGCCCGGCGATCGCGCCCTCCTTGGTGACGTGGCCGACCAGGACGACGGCGATGTTGCGCTCCTTCGCCAGCCGGACCAGGGCGCCGGTGACCTCGCGGACCTGGGTGACACCGCCCGGCGCGCCGTCGACGTCGGGGTGCGCCATCGTCTGCACCGAGTCGATCACCAGGAACGACGGCTCGACCGCGTCCACCTGGCCGATCACCGCGGACATGTCCGTCTCGGCGGCCAGGTACAGCTCGTCGACCAGCGCGTCCGTACGACCCGCGCGCAACCGGACCTGGGCGGCCGACTCCTCACCGGAGACGTAGAGCGTGCGCTGACCGTGCCGGGCGGACTGCGCCGCGACCTCCAGCAGCAGCGTCGACTTGCCGACCCCGGGCTCACCCGCGAGCAGGATGACCGCGCCGGGGACGACGCCGCCACCGAGCACCCGGTCGAGCTCACCGAGACCGGTCGGCCGGGACTCGGCCTCGATCGCGGACACCTTGGCGATCGGCATCGCGGGCGACGACACCGGCCCGGCGGTGATTCGGGCGGCCTTCGGTGCGCCCACCTCGGCGACCGTCCCCCAGGCCTGGCACTCGCCGCAGCGGCCGGCCCAGCGCGCCGTCGTCCACCCGCACTCCGAGCAAGCGAACGGCGACTTGCCCGCCTTCGATCTGGTCTGCCCCGCAGCCTTCGCCATGCCCGACAACCTAGGCGACCCCGCCGACAAAACCCGCAACCACCCGAAGGGTGAGTCGTGGCCGTCAGTGCAGGCGCCACCGGGTGATGGCCTGGCGGAGGCGGCTCGCCGTCGTCCGGCGTTCCGGCTCCTCGGGGAACTCCGGTGGTTCCGCGGTCTGCTTGGCGGCTTCCAGGTACGTCGTCAGCGTCGGGCTCTTGTAGCCACGCAGAAGGGCGCTCTGTTCCAGCAGGAGGACCGCCTCGTCCAGCCGACCGGCCGACACCTCCGCGGAGCCGAGGTGTTGCAGGCATCGTGCCTGGCCCTCGGTTTCGTTGATCTCGGCGTAGAGGTGTTCCGCGTGCTGCCACCACTTGCGGGCTTCGTGGTTGCTGCGCAGCATCCACGCGGCCACACCGGTCAGCTCCACCGCGTGGGCGAGGCCACTCGCGTCTCCCGCGGCGGTTGCGCGAGCAGCGGCCGGGCGGAGTTGGTCCAACGCACCCTCGGGATCCTGCTGGTAGAGGTGGACGATCGCGAGGTTGATGTGGATCGCCACCTCGGCCGCGAAGTCCGGACCAGGCCGGCTCAGCCGTGCGTCGTCCAGTCGGTCCCGCGCGTTCAGGACGACCTCGTCGCGATCGTTGCCGACCGGTGCCGATGCCGCGTGGGCCAGGTGGACCAGGGCGTGCTCCACCTGACGCCGGGTCTCCAGCGCGGCCGCTGTCCGGCTGCGTGCCCTCCTTGCCGGTGCCACGTTGCCGGACTGGCCGAGCCGGGTGTTCGCCAGGTCCAGGTCGCCCAGCATCCGGTACGCCGTGGCCGCCCGCGCCGCCGCGAGTTCGGCGAGGTCACGGCGTCCACATCCGTCGGCCACCGCGCCCAGGAACTCGCTCAGCGTCAACAGTTCCTCGGGATCACGACGCACCACGTACCAGGAGTCCAACGCGTCGCAGATCCGGGCGACGTCGTCCGCGGTCCCGGGGGTCGCTTTCTCGGTGAGCAACAGGGTGCGCAGCCGTGGTTCGTTCTGCTCGAACCACTCGGCGGCCGCCATCCCGCCGGAGTCCGAGCCGAGCGACACCAACCACTGCTCGGCCTCCTCCGCGGCGGTCCGCAGCTTGTTGCCTTCAGCAACTGTGGCCGCGGTACCGGCTCGCCAGCGACGGTATCTCCGCAGGCCGATGGGCGCGTTGTAGATCGCCCACACCAGCGCGAACACCACGGTGACGCTGAACCCGGCAACGCTGATCCAGCCACCGCTGTCGAGGCTCTGCGAGAGCTTGTCGCCCGCCAGGCCGGACAACAACGCGGACGCCAGCGCGCTGATCCCGAAGATGTCACCGCGCCGCCGATCGCGTTTCTCGCTCGCCTTGTCCTCGGCCGGCTCGGGCTGTCCCTCATCGGTCACGGCCGGCTCCCCACGGTCAGGCCGCGCACGACGGTACGCCAGAACGACAGCAGCAGGACCACGGGCACGATCGACGCGACCACGGCCGCCGCGGCAACGGTCCCCGCGGACGCCGAGAACTGCCGCGCCTCGCCCCACAACACCAACGACAACGGGGTACTCCCGGGCCCGCTGATCAGGAAGCCGACGATGAAGTCGTTCCACACCAGCACGAACTCCAGTACCGCGACCGCCACCAACGCAGGGCGGTACGTCCGTCGCACGGTCGCCAGGACCGCGCTCTGCCGGGCCGGCCCCTGCAGCGCTTCGGCAACCAACACAGGAGGGGCAGAAGCGAACGCGGACCGCAGCAGCAGTACGGCGAACGGCAACCCAGCCGCGGCGTGGACCAGAGCCAACGCAACGCGAGACCCCGCGAGCCCGGCCGCGCCGATCGCATCCCGCAACGGAGCCGCGTACATCTGCACAGGCGTCACCGCGAGGACGACGAACACGCTGGTCACCACGCGACCCAGCCACGGCGGCAGCCCACCCCACGCGACCAGGTACGCGGTCGGGACCGCGATGACGAGCAGTACCACCGTCGCGATCGACGAGATCAGCAACGTGGAAAGGAGAGCCCGGAGCAACCCCACGTTCGCCGCGGCCGCGAACGACTCGAACCCGAACCCGCGCGCCGACCACCACCCGTCCAGCCCGGCCGCGGTCGGCGAGTGCAGGGCCGTGGCCACCAGGACGATCGCGGGCAGGATCCAGAACAACGCCACCGCGAACCCCACGGTCGACCCGACCCGCCTGGTTCGCCGGCTCGGCCGGGGCCGTCGGACCGAACGCTCCGCGGTCACCACGCTCACCGGCATCGCCCAGCGCCGGCGCCGCAACCCGCGAACCCCGATCACGCCGACGGCCGCGACGATCGCGAACAGGACGACCCCAAGGGCCGCGGTCCGCCCGGACGTACCGCCTGCCGACGAGCGCCACCAGTTGATCCCCAGCACGTCCGCGTCCTGTTGCAGCGAACCGGGAACGAGGATGAGCACCAGGTCGAACACCCGGACCGCGGCGATCACCAGGGTCAGCGTGACCACTCCCGTGATCGGGCGCAGCAGCGGCAGTTCGAGCACCCGCAACCGCCGCCATCCGGTGACGCCCTCGGTCTGGATCGTGCGGCTCACGTCGTCGGGGATGGCGTCCAGGCCGGCCCGGAACAACGACACGACGTACCCGAGCCAGGTCCAGCCGAACGCCGACACGAGCACCAGCCAGAACATGCCCGGCCCGAGCCAGACCGGGCTGGTACCGAACAGCTTCGTCCAGACCGCCGTGACCGTGCCGCGTTCGGGGGTCGGATCGAAGATCAGCCGGAACGTCGCACCGGAGACCAGGACCGAGACCGCGAACGGGATCACCAACGCCGGTTGGAGGAACGACGACACGGCGGGCAGCCGGTAGCTCACCAACGCGAGCAGGAACCCGAGCACGACGAGCCCGAAAGCGACCGCGACCCAGGCCAAACTGTTGCCCACGGCATGCAAGGCCGCAGGGTCGGCCATCACCGCGAAGTTGCCGAACCCGAACGACCCGTCCGGCAACCGGAACGCCGCCACCACGGTCACGCCGACCGGGATCAGCAGCAGACTGCTGAGCAGCAAGGCCGGCAGGCCGAGCAGGTACGGACCCGCCGGCCGGCGTGGACGGCCAGGCACCGGGCGGCCCGAGATCTCCCGCCCGACGAGCTCGATGGACAGGTTGTTGGTCCGCAGCACCATCAGCTCTCCACCTTCGCCAGCTCGGTCAGCGCCACGTCCACCGCTTCCCGAACCACCTCGGTGCCCTGGTCACCGACGCGGACCAGGAAGTCGTTCAGCACGCGCTGCAATCCGTCGTCCAGCTGGTACAGCCGGTCGGACAGGTCGAACTGCAACGACCTCCCCGGGGCCACCAGTTGCTCGGCGAGCCGCGTGAGTTCGGGCGAGTACCCGGTGGTGCGGCCGTCGGCGAGGAAACCGCCGGTCGCGATCCACGGATCCGCGGCGGCCGGGACGGCGAGCCGGCGGACCAGCTTCTGCGCGTCCTCGGAGGCCGGTCTCGGCAGCACCATCACGTCACCGCCGACGACCACCGGCGCTGCCGTACCCCGGGTCATCGAGGGGAACGTGAACAGGCCGATGTCGTCCGGGTCCGCGGCGAACGAGCGGACCACCGGTTCGGCGAAGTCGGACGCGAGCACCATCGCCGCGCGCCGATGCCCGAACACCTCGACGATCGCGTCCGGGAACTGCTGGACCAGCGACCGGTCGACGCCACCCGCGAGGGTCCCGGGTGCCGCCCACAAAGTACCGAGCAACCGCAGCGCAGCAGCGAAAGCGGGCTCCTGGGAAGGACGGGGCTCCGCGGACGATGCCAGCGACCGGTACGCCGAGGGTGCGGACCCGAGCAGGACGTTCTCCAGGAAGTCGGTCAGTACCCAGCCGTCGCCCGCCGCGAGCGCCAGCGGCCGGATCCCCGCCAGGGAGAGTTGCCGATTCACCTGGAGCCAGTCGCTCCACACCTTCGGCGGCTCCACGCCCACCTGCTTGAAGACGGACGGGCGGTACCAGATCGCCGACTTGTGCGCGGTCTTGAACGGGACGCCGTACGTCTCGCCTTCCTGCACCAGCAACTCGTCCCACAACCGGGTCCGGCCGCGGTCGGCCAGCTCGGCGGGGACGGGCTGCAGGTTCTCCAGCTGTTGGGGAACCAGTCCGGGCCGCGGCAGCATCACCACATCGGGCCGCCGGGTCGAGCGCGGACCGAACGCGGTCGGGATGTCGTCGCCGAGCGGGATCACCTCGACCGGGAACTCCAGGTCACCGAGTCCGTCGAGCACCCGGTGGAACTCGCGCAGCTCCGCGCCGCTCCAGCTCACCGCGACCCGGACACTGCGGCGCAACCCGAGGACGTCCGGTGCGCACCCGGACAGAGCGGCGGCACCGACGGCACCGAGGAAGAGACGGCGACCGATCACGCACCGAATCCCGTCGTCCGATCGGCGTCCGTGGTGATCAGCAGGAACGCGGCCGAGAACAGCTCCGGGTTCGTCTTGTCGAAGCGCAGCAGCGATCCCCAGGTCGGCAGGCCGGCCGCGTCCTCCAGCACGATCACCGCGGGGACCGCACGCAAGGCGCGCGCCACTCCGGCCAGGCGTCGCCGTCCCGGGGTCAGCTCGTGCGGATAGCGGTCGAGCACGTCCTCCAGGCCACACGAGGACGCCGTCATCCGGCAGACGCCCTCGGCCGCTCGCCGGGTGACGCGGTGGGTGACCGTGTGGCCGTGGACGATGTTGCCGAGCACGGTGAGATGGGGGAGCAGCCCGCCTTCGGCCGGGACCAGACGGACCGGCTGGGACGCCTTCACCACGGCGCCCTCGGGCGGATCCTCCTGGCCGACGATCACGTCCGCGCAGTACCGGGCCTCGTCCACGCTGCCGGTCAGCAGGGACCGCTGGACGCCGATGTCGAGACGGAGGGACTCGGGGTACGCGGGCAGCAGCCGTTCGAGCAGCAGTCCGTCCATGCCGGCCAGGCGCCTCCCAGGTCGTTGGCGTCTTACCTTAGGAGGCGCGCGGGGTCGTCGCAGCGTGACAGCGTGTCAGTACGTCCGGGACCACAGGTTGATCGCGTAGTCGACCTCGGTGCCCGGATGCGAGGCGATGATCCGCTCGGCGTCGGCCGGCTTGAACTCGATCCGCACCACCGCCTCGAAGTCCTCGCGCGCCTCGAACCGCCAGCCCATGTCCAGCTGGGTCCGGTGCCACCCGCGCGACGACCAGAAGCGTTCCACCTCGGCCGGCTTGATCATCGGGTACGCCGCGGCGAACCAGCCCCCGAACGTCGACCGGCCGGCATCGTTGTCGATCACGAAGGCGGTCCCGCCGCGCCGCATCACCCGGTCCAGCTCGGCCAGCCCTGGTTCGCAGCCGGGGCCGAAGAAGTACGCCCAGCGCGCGTGCATCACGTCGATCGAGGCGTCCGGCACGGGGATCTGCTGCGCCGTGCCCTGGCGGACGTCGACGGCCGGCAGGTTCCGCGTCCGCCGCCGGGCCGCCTCGGCCAGGGTGCCGTGCGGCTCGACCCCGATCACCCGCGCCGCGGTCGCCGCGAACATCGGCAGGTGGTACCCGGTGCCGCAGCCGAGGTCGAGCACGGTGCTGCCGGCCCAGTCCCGGATCGCCCGCAGGGCCGGCTCGATCACGCCGCCGGGGTCGACCGCGCGGTTCTCCAGCTCGTAGGTCTGCGGGTGGTGCCAGATGTTCGGGCTGGGGATCCCGCCCTCGGCGATGCTCACGGGCCGAGGGTAGCGACCGGTCCGGCGGTGGGGAAAAAGTGGACTTGGAAGTCCATTTTCTCCGGCGCAAACTGAACCCGACGGTCCAAAAAACAGACGACAAGGAAGTGACGAGATGGATCTCGGGTTGACTGGCCGGCGGGCCCTGGTGACGGGGTCGAGTGCGGGCCTGGGTGCGGCGGTGGCCAAGCTGCTCGCCGAGGAGGGCGCAGCGGTCGTGGTGCACGGCCGCGACGAGGCCAGGGTCGGCAAGGTGACCGCGGAGATCGTCGCCGCGGGCGGTAGCGCGGACGGCGTGGTCGGCGACCTGACCACGGACGAGGGCGCGGCCGCGGTGGCGAAGCTGGCGCTCGAGGGCGGCCCGGTGGACGTACTGGTCAACAATGCCGGCGCGTACGACGTCAGCCGCTCCTGGTCGGATCTCACGGCCGACGACTGGGCCGGTCTCTACAACCTCAACGTGCTGTCCAGTGTCCGGCTGATCGAGCGGCTGCTCCCCGGCATGCGGAACCGCGACTGGGGCCGGGTGATCCAGATCGGCAGTGTGACCGGGCTGCTGCCGCAGGCGTCCCAGCCGCACTACGCGGCGACCAACGCGGCCCGGCAGAACCTCGCCGCGTCGCTGGCCCGCGAGCTCAAGGGCACCGGCATCACCTCGAACCTGATCGCCCCCGGCGGCATGCTGACCGAGACCGGCGAGAAGAACCTCACCGCGCTCGGCCGGTCCCAGGGCTGGGGCGACACCTGGGACGAGATCGAGCCGACCCTGGTCCAGCACCTCGCGCCGAACGACACCGGCCGGATCGCCCGGCTGCACGAGGTCGCGGCCGCCGTGGCGTACCTGGCCAGCCCGGTCTCCGCCTACATCACCGGCGCGACGCTGCGGGTCGACGGCGGCTGGTACGACGCCCCGGCGGCCTGATCGCGATCCTGTCCCGGCGCGGCGGATCAGCGCCGAGCGCGGCGGCCGGTCCGGTGGATCGGCCGCCGCGGTCAGTCGGGAGGGCGGAGCTGGCGGAGGCCGAGGTCGAGGGCGGCTTCGAGGTGCTTGGTCTCACCGGTGGACAGCATCAGCACGACCCCGCCCTGCAGGCCGGCCAGCAACGCGGTGGCCGCCTGGTCGGCGTCGAGATCGGCCGGCGCTTCACCGAGGGCCTGGGTCCGCCGGATGCCGTCGGCGAGTGCGGCCGCCCAGTTCGCCATCATCGTGCGCACCATCGGGCGGCTGGCCGGATCGTCCCGGCCGAGCTGCTGCAGGAGCGCACCGAGCGGGCAGGTGTCGCCGAGTGCGCGGTACCGCTCGACGACCACGTCCCGCCAGTCCAGCCAGGACCGGAAGGTCGACAACTGGCCGAGATACGGCTGCTGGTCCTCGATCACCCGATCGGCCTCGTGCTCGGCGACCGCGAGCAGCAACGCGTTCCGGCCGTCGGGGAAGTAGTGGAACAACTGGCTCCGGCTCGTCCGCGTGACCCGCCCGACGTCGTCCAGCGTCGTCCCCTCGATCCCCCGCTCCCGCAGCAACTCGGCCGCGCCCTGGACGATCCGCTCCCGCGTCGCGACCCCCTTCGGCGTCAGCTTCCTGGCCGTCCTCACCACCGGCACCTCCAGCTCGCGAACCACCCGGCCCGGACAACCCCGCCAGCGTACTCGCGGGCGACCGCGGACGGTCGGTTACGTGCGTTGAGGGGTTGTTGCCGCGAGCAACGCGACGGGGATGAGCAGGAGGCCGCAGAGGACGGCCAGCCAGTGAAAGCCGAGGTACGCGAGGACCGGGCCGGCCGCGGTTCCGGCGACCGAGGCGAACGCGCCCATGGTGAGGTCGGACAGTCCCTGGGCCGAGGTGCGGATGTCGTCGGGAACGCTCCGGGACAGCAGCGTCGAGCCGGCCACCAGGCACGCCGACCAGCCGAGTCCGAGCAGGAACAACGCCAGGCCGGTCAGGCTGTGCGCCTCGTCGGGGGCGACAGCCGCGACCGTCATCGCGGACGCCAGGATCGCCAGCCCGATCCCGATGGTGGGGATCCGGCCGATCCGGTCGGCCAGCCAGCCCATCACCGGCGACAGCGCGTACATCCCGGCGACGTGTCCGCTGATCACGAAGCCCACGATCGTCAGCGAGGCACCGTGGTGGCGCAGGTGCACCGACGTCATCGACATCACCCCGACCATCACCGAGTGCGCGGTCGCGATCGCCACCAGTCCCAGCCGGGCCTGCGGGATCGCCATCACCCGGCGGAACGTCGCGGCCAGCGGTTGCCGTTCGACCTTGGCCCGCGGCGTCTCCTGGTGCAGCCGGCGCAGCCCGAACCACACCGTGACCAGGCTCAACCCGAACGCGACCACCGAGAACACGTACGGCCCGGCCAGCGCCGGGACGCCGAGGTTCGTGCCGACGGTGCCGCCGATCCCGGTGAGGTTCGGGCCGACCACGACGCCGATGGTGGTCGCCCAGACCACGATCGACAGCGCCCGGGCGACGTGTTGCGGGTCGGCCGCGTCGGTGGCGGCGTACCGGGACTGCAGGTTCGCGGCCGAGCCGCTGCCGAACAGACAACCCGCGACGAGCAGCAACGCCATCGAGTCGAGCTGCGCGGCGACGATGCTGAGTAACGCGCCCGCGACCGCGATCAGGTACCCGGTGGTGAGCGAGATCCGGCGGCCGTGACTCCGGGCCAGCCGAGCCAGCGGGACCGCGAGGATCGCCGCGCCCAGCGTCGTCGAAGTGGCGACCAGGCCGGCCAGCGAGGTGGATCCGGAGATGCTCTCCGCCAGCAAGCCCGCGACCGCGAACCCACTGGCCACCGCGACCCCACCGACGACGTTGCTGAGCACCAGCACCCGCAACGTCGTCCGCTGCACCGCCCGCGCCGACGAGCCGGTGGCCGGCGAACCGGGGGTGGACGGATCGGCGGTCGTGTCCTGGGGCCGGCGGTCGGTGGGTTCGGTCGTCACCCGCTCACCTTCTCATTGGATCCCTTCCCCGGCAGCCGCTTTGTGAGCGGTCAGACTGCGCGGCAGTGTTTCCACAGTGCGGATTGCGAACAGTTCGGAGCGTGGACCAGACCTGTTCCCCGCTCGGCCACCGCTTGTAAGGTCACTCCGACTGTGGCTGCGCTCTCATCGACCCCCTTGGAGTCCGGATGCCCGAAATCGCGATCGTCCCCGCACCCCGTGAGCTCGTCGTCGAGGAAGGCCGCTGGGTCACCGCCGACCCGGGCACCGAGGCCGTCCGGACGGTGGTGGAGAACCTCGCCGAGACCGAGTACCGGATCGACGTGACCGCGGAGGGTGCGCGGCTGTCGGCCGGGTCGGCGGAGGCGCTGCTGTGGGCCGACCAGACGTTCCTGCAGCTGCTCGACGCGGCGGAGCCGGCCGAGGACGGTGCCGTCGCGGTGCCCGCGGTCCGGATCGCCGACGCGCCGCGGTTCGGCTGGCGCGGGCTGATGCTCGACGTCGCGCGGCACTTCCTGCCGAAGGAGTTCGTGCTCCGGATCGTCGACGTGGCCGCCCTGCACCGGCTGAACGTGCTGCACCTGCACCTCACCGACGACCAGGGCTGGCGGGTCGAGATCGACGCGTACCCGAAGCTCACCGAGATCGGTGCGTGGCGGGACCAGACGATGGTCGGCAAGATGTCGCACGAGCAGACCGAGTTCAGCTTCGACGGACAGCGGCACGGCGGCTTCTACACCAAGGACGACCTGCGCGAGATCGTCGCGTACGCGGCCGAGCGCGGGATCACGATCGTGCCCGAGATCGACCTGCCCGGGCACATGCAGGCGGCCGTCGCGGCGTACCCGGAGCTGGGCAACCACCCGGACGAGCCGATCGGCGTCCGGCAGATCTGGGGCATCAGCGACGACGTGCTGAACGTGAACGACGCGACCGTGGACTTCGTCCGGACCGTGCTGCGTGAGGTGCTGGAGATCTTCCCCGGCCCGTACATCCACCTCGGCGGCGACGAGTGCCCGGCCAAGCAGTGGCGCGAGTCCGACGAGGCGCAGAAGCGGCAGGCCGAGCTCGGCCTGACCGAGGCGAGCCAGCTGCAGGGCTGGTTCACCGCGCAGGTCGCGTCCGTGCTCGCCGAGGACGGCCGCCGGCTGGTCGGCTGGGACGAGATGGTCGAGACCGACTGCCCGAAGGACGCGGTGATCATGGCCTGGCGCGGCGCCGACCGCGGCGAGATCGCGGCGAAGGCCGGCCACGACGTGGTGATGGCGCCCTGCGAGTCGGTCTACTTCGACTACTACCAGGGCGATCCGGCGACCGAGCCGCTGGCGATCGGCGGCTTCATCCCGCTGGAGAAGGTGTACGACTTCGAGGTGGTCCCGGCGGGCCTGACCGAGGAGGAGCAGGCCCGCATCGTCGGGACCCAGTGCCAGATCTGGACCGAGTACATGGAGGGCCCGGAGCAGGTCGCGTACATGCTGCTGCCGCGGCTGTCCGCGTTCGCCGAGCGCGCCTGGGGCTCGCCGCGGACGTCGTACCCCGAGTTCCTCGACCGGCTGCGCCCCCACCTCGGCCGGATCGAGAAGCTCGGCCTCGACTACCGCCCGCTCGACTAAGGCGTCTGCCGCACCGCCTCCGGGTACCGCGGGTCGGCGCCGTCGAGGATCGGCGCTGACGGCAGGCCCCGGAGGTGGTGGTCGAGGAACCCGGTGACCAGCGCGCGGGTGACCTCGTCCGTGCGGTCACCGTCGAGCGGCGCCTCCGGGTCGGCCGGGAGCCCGAAGCGCTTGGCCAGCGGGGCGAAGTCGGTGAACGACAGATGCCCTGTCTCCGGCAGCACGAACCACCGCCGGTACCCGGTCAGCAGGTTCCAGCTGTCGTCCCACGACCGGTCCACCTCGTCGCCCGGAGTGTGCGTGCCCGGTGCGCCGACCAGGAGGAACGGCTTCCGCACTCCGGTCGAGGGGAGCGGCGTGAAGAAGGTGCCGTCCAGGTTCACCCCGGCGTCGATCCGCGGATCCGCGACCATCGCGTCCGCGGCCGAGTTCCCGCCGATCGAGTGACCCGCCATCCCGATCCGGCGGGCGTCGATCCACCGGCTGCCGCGCCACCCCGGCTTCGGACCGACCAGGTGGTCCAGCACGAACGACACATCGGCGGCCCGGATCGGCGGGACCTGTTCCGCCTCGCCGACCTCGCAGGCCACGCAACTCTTCACGGTGCCGTCCGGGAATTCGGTACCGCTGGACTCGTACGCGTGGTCGATCCCGGCGACGACGTACCCCTTGCTCGCCAGGTCCTGCGCGAGGCTCGTCAGGGTCGCGACCGGCAGGGTGAAGCCGGGGGAGAGCACGACCAGCGGGTACCGGTGCAGTGCCGGCCGGATCGGGGTGCCGGTCTTCGCGACGCCGCGGACACCGGCGATCGCCTTCGGGTCCAGCGGGAGTTGCCGGAAGTCCACCAGACCCTTGGCCTCGGCCTCGGTCAGGTACGGCGCGGGCTCGCCGGGCGTGGGCAGGGCCGGATACCAGACCGACACCATCAACCGGCGTGATCCGGACGCGGGCACCCACGGATCGGTGCGGGAGCGGTCGACCAGCTCGAACCGGTCGAGGCCGACGGGCAATCGGCCGGACGGCACGGGCAGGCTGACCGCGGCCTCGGTTCGGATGGAGGCCGTGGTCGCCGGAGCGGCGGTGGACGGCAGAGCTGCTGCGGTGACGCCGAGTGCGGCGGTCAGCACGAGAGCTGTAGTACAGGCGATGAGCTTCATACCTGTGAACCTAGGAATCGACCACTGTCCGCGGTCACTGCCGATCGTCAGTGCCGCCACCCCCTTTCGTCAGGTACCGCGGGCTTGTGAGGATGGGCGGCGAGCCAGGGAGGCCGGATGACCGCGGTGGGGCCGTTGGACGCGATGTTCCTGCTCGGTGAGACGCGGGAGCAGCCGATGCACGTCGGTGGCTTGATGCTGCTCGAGGTCCCCGACAGCGCCGGCCGCGATCACGTGTTCCCCGACGGCACCGACCGCGACTACGTGGCCACGCTCTACCGCGAGATCGTCGAGCAGCAGCAGGTGAACCCGCTCTTCGCGCAACGCGTCCGCAACCGGGTCCGCGAGCTCGGGTACTGGTCGTGGGAGCCGGACGAGGAGATCGACCTCGAGTACCACGTGCGGCTGTCCGGACTGGCCCGGCCGGGACGGTACCGGGAGCTGTTCGAACTGACCTCGCGGTTGCACGGGACCCTGCTCGACCGGCATCGGCCGCTGTGGGAGATGCACCTGATCGACGGGATCGAGGGCCGCCGGTTCGCGATCTACCACAAGGTGCACCACTCGATGATCGACGGCGTGACCGCGCTGCGCTGGATGCAGGCCACGCTGACCGACGACCCGAACCGGACCGGCATGCCCCCGACGTACGCCCTGCCGCCGCTCGACGCACCCGCGGACGTGGTCGCCGAGGAGAAGGCGGCCGTGTGGTCCGAACTGGCCCGCACGGGTGGTCGCGCGGCCGGCGGGACCTGGCGGGTGCTGTCCGATCTGGTCGGGCTGACCCCGGTCGGGTTGAAGAGCGCGTGGCACGCGGTCCGGTCCGAGCATTCGCCGGTCGCGTTCCAGGCGCCGATGACGATCCTGAACGGGCCGATCACCGGCGCCCGGCGGTTTGCGGCCCAGTCCTGGCCGAAAGAGCGGCTGGAGAAGGTCCGCGCGTCCACCGGTGCGACGCTCAACGACGTGCTGCTGGCGATGTGTTCAGGTGCCTTGCGCAACTACCTGCTGGACCTCGGCGCCCTGCCGGACCAGCCGATGACCGCGATGGTGCCGGTCTCGCTGCGGACGGGCGATCAGGACGCGCCCGGCGGTGGCAATGCGCTGGCGACCCTGATCGCCGACCTGGCCACTGACGAGTCCGATCCGGAGCAGCGCATCCGCCGCATCACGGACTCGACCGCCTACGGCAAGCGGGTGCTCTCCCAACTGACCCCGCTGCAGAACCTGATGATCGGCGCCCTCGGCCTCGGCGCCGCCGGACCCGCGGCCGTCGTACCGGCGCTGGCCGGCCGCACACCCCCGCCGTACAACGTGGTCATCTCCAACGTCCCCGGCCCAGGCAACGGCCCGCTGTACTGGAACGGCGCCCGCGTTCTCGGCATGTACCCGGCCTCGGTCGTCCTCAACGGCCAGGCCCTCAACATCAGCGTCACCACCTACGACCGTCAGGTCCACTTCGGCCTGACCGGCTGCCGCCGCACGGTCCCGCATCTCCAACGCCTCCTCCAAGACCTGGAGACCGCGCTCGTGGACCTCGAACAACTCTAAGTACTAGTTGTCAACAGCAACGGAAAATCACAGCCGGACGGTGCCGTTCGGGGTTTCGAAGACGGCGGCGACCAGGCCGGGCTGGCCGTTGGGGCCGACCCAGTCGACCTCGAGGTCGTCGAGGAGGTGATCGGCCGGGTGGCCGAGCCAGTCGCTGACCCGGGTCGGGTCGCCGGCGATCTCGAGGGCGGTCAGGCGCAGCCCCTTGCCACCGACGGACGGGTGCTGGCCGAGGTCGTCCCAGTGCACGAAGAAGGGCAGCTGGGGGTCGGAGATCAGGCCCTTGACGCCGATCTGGCGCCAGGTCAGGTTGACGCCGTCGGGGCGGTGCCGGTTACCGGGGACCGCCTCCCGGCCGAGGCGCCGCTCCATCCGCTCCATGTCCCGGACCGCGACCACCCAGCCGAGCCAGCCGCCACCGAGCTCCTTGCGCGCCCGGACCGCCTGGCCGAACGGGGCCTTGTCGGACGCCGGGTGGTCGAGCACGTCGACGACCTCGATGTAGCGGTCGTTCTCCAGCGGCAGGATGTGGTTCACCGTGCCGAAGCGGGGGTGCACGCCGCCGTCGACGAAGTCCGCCCCCAGCAGCGCGGACAACCGGTCGACGGTGGCGCGGTAGCCGTCGGGCCCGGCCGCGTACGAAAGATGATCCAAGCGCATGTCAGCCATTGTGGTACCAACGATCCGGACGCGCTGCCTCAGGGTGTCGTCCCGGCGGTCTTGGCGCCGTCGCGCGGTTCTGCCAGCCTGAGGAGATGGCGACGGTTTACGAAGCGGCGGGTGGGGCGGACGGAATGCTGCGGCTGGCGCACGCCTGGCACGAGCGGGTGATGGCCGACGAGGTGGTCAGCCACGCGTTCAGTCACGGATTCCGGCCGGACCACACCGAACGGCTGGCCGCGTACTGGACCGAGGCGCTCGGCGGGCCCGCGGCGTACTCGGAGGTGTACGGCGACGAGACCTCGGTGGTCCGCATCCACAGCGGCAACGGGCCGCACGAGGAGATGGACCGGCTCGCGATCGCCTGCTTCGACCAGGCTCTCACCGACACCGGCTTGGGCACCGACGACCGGCTCCGCGCGGTACTCCACGACTACTTCAGCTGGGCCACCACGGTCACGATGGCGAAGTACCACGGCTCCCGCGACCAGGTCCCGCAAGGCATGACGATCCCGCGCTGGTCCTGGGACGGCCTGGTCGAGCCCTGAAACTTGCTCAGGGCAACGGGCTACTGCTTCGAGGCGGGGTGCGGCAGCAACGGGCGGGCCGCTTCCAGGTGGCGGCGGCAGTACTCGGCGAGGACGTCGTACGCCTTGAGGCCCATCAGCGTCTGCAGCTCGACCTTGCTCGACTCGAAGACCGCCTCGACGCCGATGTGGGCCTCGGTGTTCCCGGTGCAGTACCAGTCCAGGTCGTGCCCACCCGGACCCCAGCCGCGCCGGTCGTACTCGCCGATCCCCACCTCGGTGTACGACGTGCCGTCCGGCCGCTCGACCTCGCGGAAGGTGCGGCGGATCGGCAGCTGCCAGCACACGTCCGGCTTGGTCTCGACGAAGTGCACGCCCCGCTTCAGCGCGAGCCCGTGCAGCGCACACCCGGCGCCGCCGGAGAACCCGGGCCGGTTCAGGAAGATGCAGGCGCCCTCCCAGACCCGGGTCTTGCGGTCACCGTCCTCGTCGGTCTCCACCCAGCCGTTGGACCTGCCCTCCTTGCGGAACTGCCAGTCCTCCTTGCCGAGCTGCTTGACGTACCCCTTCACGCGCTTCTCGTCGTCTTCGTCGGAGAAGTGCGCGCCGAGCGTGCAGCAGCCGTCGTTCGGGCGGCCCTTGTAGATCCCGCGGCAGCCGCCGCCGAAGATGCAGGTCCAGTTCGACGTCAGCCAGGTCAGGTCGCAGCGGAACACCTGGTCGGGATCGTCGGGGTCGACGAACTCGACCCAGGCACGGGGGAAATCGAGAGAAACCTCAGGCACCCGAAAAGCGTACGCGCCCCCTGCCGCCTTCCGAACCGCGGCGGGCCCCGGAGAGCGGAACGAGTTTGCCTGCCGGGCGGTAGGTGACGCCTCAAATCCCCGGGAAGACGGAACCGCGCCGGACGAGGCATGCACCGTCGTCCAGTAGCGTGAGGGTATGCGGCTCGGCGTACTCGACGTGGGATCCAACACCGTCCACCTGCTCGTGGTGGACGCGCACCGTGGTGCCGCGCCGCTGCCGGCGTACTCGCACAAGACCGAGTTGCGGCTGGCCGAGCACCTGGACCAGGACGGCAACATCGACCGGTCCGGGGCCGACGGGCTGGTCGAGTTCGTCCAGGAGGCGGCCGACCTGGCCGAGGACAAGGGCTGCGAGTCGGTGCTCGCGTTCGCCACCTCCGCGCTGCGCGAGGCGCCGAACGGCGAGCAGGTGCTGGAGCGGGTCGGCAAGGAGACCGTGATCGACCTGACCGTGCTGACCGGGCAGGACGAGGCGCGGCTGACGTTCCTCGCCGTCCGGCGGTGGTTCGGCTGGTCGTCGGGCCGGCTCGCGGTGTTCGACATCGGCGGCGGCTCGCTGGAGATCGCGGCCGGGTCGGACGAGGAGCCGACGGTGGCCGTCTCGGTCCCGCTGGGCGCCGGCCGGCTGACCCGGGAGGGGCTCACCACCGACCCGCCCGACAAGGACGAGGTCCGCGCCCTGCGGAAGCGGATCCGTCAGGAGATGGCCGCGGTCGCGGGCGACGTCCTGCGCGCGGGCCGGCCGCAGCGCGCGGTGGCGACCAGCAAGACGTTCCGCTCGCTCGCCCGGATCTGCGGTGCGGCGCCGTCCGACGACGGCCCGTATGTCCCGCGAGGGCTGCGGCGCGAGGACCTGGCCGAGTGGCTGCCGAAGCTGATCAAGATGACCGCCGCCGAGCGCGCCGACCTGCCCGGCGTCTCGGTCGGCCGGTCCAGCCAGTTGGTCGCGGGGGCCCTGGTCGCGGACGCCGTGATGGACCTGTTCGACCTCGGGTCGCTCGAGGTCTGCCCGTGGGCGCTGCGCGAAGGCGTCATCCTGTCCCGGCTGGACCAGTTGCAACCCCGATGAACCAGCGCGAAGGCAAGCCCCGATGACCAGCAGCACGGCCGCGAAGATCGGCCTGTCCACCGCGTCCGTCTACCCCGAGTCGACGGCCAGCGGGTTCGAACTCGCGTCCCGGCTCGGCTACGACGGGGTCGAGGTGATGGTCGGGATCGACCCGCTGAGTACCCAGATCGACGCGATCAAGCGGCTGGTCGAGTACCACCAGCTGCCGGTGCTGGCGATCCACGCGCCCTGCCTGCTGATCACCCAGCGGGTCTGGGGGACCGATCCGTGGGGCAAGCTCGAGCGCAGCGCGGAGGCCGCCAAGGAGCTCGGCGCCGACGTCGTCGTGGTGCACCCGCCGTTCCGCTGGCAGCGTGACTACGCCCGCGGTTTCGTCGAGGGGATCGCCCGGCTGGAGGCCGAGACCGGGGTGATCTTCGCGGTCGAGAACATGTACCCGTGGCGCGCGCCGGGCAAGGGCCTGCAGGCGTACGCGCCGAGCTGGGACCCGACCGAGCAGACCTACGCGCACACCACGCTGGACCTGTCCCACTCGTCCACCGCCGAGCAGGACTGCGTCGAGCTGGCCGCGACGATGGGCGCCAGCCTGACCCACATCCACCTCACCGACGGCACCGGTTCGGCCAAGGACGAGCACCTGGTCCCGGGGCGGGGGACCCAGCGCGCCGCCGACCTGCTGCAGGGCCTGGCCGCAGGAGACTTCCGCGGCCACATCATCATCGAGATCAACACCCGCCGAGCCGCCAGCCGGTCCGAGCGCGAGGTGGACCTGATCGAGTCGCTCGAGTTCACCCGCAAGCACTTCGCCCGGACCGACGACGCACCCCGCCGCTCGGCCTTCGCGGTGACCAGCGACGGCGAGGTGTCGGAGCTCAACCCGTGACCACCAAGCGGCGCGGCCACCTTCCCGGAGTCGCCGGACGGCCGGCCGCGGCTGACGGCGATGCTGGTCGGTGTCCTGGCGGCTAAATTCATCACGTGGTGAAAAACGCCGTCGAGTGCCGGGACGTCGTCGTGGTCCGCGGTGACCGGGAGGTCCTGCACGGGATCACCTTCGGGCTGCGGACCGGGTCCGTGACCGGGTTGCTCGGGCCGTCGGGCTGCGGCAAGACGACGCTGATCCGCGCGATCGCGGGGCTGCAGGCGAAGGTGACCGGGGACGTCCAGGTCCTCGGGTCCCCGGCCGGTACGCCCGGGCTGCGCGGCCGGATCGGGTACGTGACGCAGGAGCCCAGCGTGTACGGCGATCTGACGGTGACCGAGAACCTGCGCTTCTTCGCGGCCGTCCTCGGGGTCGGCGCCGCCGACGTGGACCGCGTGATCGACGCGGTGGACCTGCGCAGTCACGCCGATGCCCGGGTCGACCGGTTGTCGGGTGGGCAACGATCCAGGGCCTCGCTCGCGGCCGCGTTGCTCGGGAGCCCCGAGTTGCTGGTGCTGGACGAACCGACGGTCGGCCTCGATCCCGTCCTCCGGCGCGACCTGTGGGACCTGTTCCACCGGCTCGCCGACGACGGCGCGACCTTGCTCGTCTCCAGCCACGTGATGGACGAGGCGAGCCGATGCGATCGCCTGTTGTTGTTGCGGGACGGCGACCTGCTCGCCGACGACACCCCGGACGCGTTGCTCGACGCGGCCGGTGCGGTGGACATCGAGCAGGCGTTCCTCACCCTGATCGAGCGGAAGGCGAGGACCCGATGACTCTCCGCGTCACCTTCGCCGTCGCGGCCCGGGTGGTCGCGCAGTTGCGCCGCGACCACCGGACCGTCGCGATGCTGATCGTGTTGCCGGCCCTGCTGGTCAGCCTGATGTGGTGGATGTTCACCGACTCGCCGGCCACCTTCGACCGGATCGGCGGTCCGCTGCTCGCGGTGTTCCCGGCGATCATCATGTTCATCGTCACCTCGGTCGCCACCCTGCGCGAACGGTCCAGCGGGACGCTGTCGCGGCTGTTCACGTTGCCGATGGCGAAGCTGGACTTCCTGCTCGGGTACGCGCTCGCGTTCGCGGTGATCGCCGTGGTCCAGGCGGCCGTGGTCGTGTCGATCTCGCTGTACGCGCTCGACCTCGACATCCGCGGACCCGCTTGGCAGCTGGGCGTTGTCGCGGTGCTCGACGGCGTCCTCGGGACCGCGCTCGGGTTGTTCGCGAGCGCGTTCGCGGCGACCGAGTTCCAGGCGGTCCAGCTGATGCCGGCCGTGATGATCCCGCAGCTGCTGCTCTGCGGGCTGTTCCTCCCACGCGACCAGCTGCCCGGCGTCCTGCACGCGATCTCGGACGTGCTGCCACTCTCGTACGCCGTGGACGCGGTGGTCGGTGTTGCTGCGGGCAACGGTTTCGGCCAGGGGGCCGGGGTGGACGCGTTGGTCGTGGTCGCGTTCGTCGTCGCCGCCTTGGCACTGGGAGCGGCGACCCTCAGACGACGGACCGCCTGAGCCCTCGTCTCAGCCGGCCAGGTGGCGCACGTTGCGCCAGGCCGGATCGCTGGACGAGCGGACCTCGATCGGGCCGTGCGACCAACCGCCGAGTGCGGCCCGCAACTGCGAGGCGGCGGGCGTGGTGCCGTCGACGTAGAAGTGCAGGGTCCGGGTGCCACCGAACGTCTCGTGCGCGAGCAGCCGGCCGGAATCGCCCAGCCGGTTGGTGAGGTGGTCCTCGAGCGCGCGCAGGTGGTCGAGCATGTCGGTCTCGGGCAGCCCGTCGTCGCGGACCGACCGGTACCCGACCGCGATGCCGACATGGGTGTCGAGATGCGGCAACCGGATCGACCGCAGCGGTACCTCCGTACTCGCGATCAGTCGTTGCCCGTCCTGCTCGCCCTCCAGCAGCCGCCAGGTGGGATCCCCGTCCTCGGTCGTGAACTGCGCGGCGAAGGCGGCGACGGCGGGGAGCAGGTCGCGGATCGGGACGGCGTCGGCCGGCCGGTCGGGGAGTACCTCGACGGCACCGACCCAGGTCTCCACCATCTCCTCGCCGAGGGTGAGGTCGAGCAGCAGGAACGTGATCCGGCGACGCGCGTCCTCGGGCAGGTCCAGGAACACCGGGTGGTGCACCCCGACATGGACGGCCGCGGCCGAGTCGTCCGGGACGGCGGTCACCCAGGCCGCGTCGATCTCGACCGCCGGCAGTCCCGTGAACCGCAGCGTGAAGGTGGGCGCCGGGCGTCGCAGGTCGGCGTACTCCCAGAGCCAGTCGGACGGCGGTGCCGCGCGCAGCCACCGCCGGGCGACCGCACGGACCGCGGGATCGCCGGCCGCGGTGACGACGAGGGCGTGCTGGGCGTGCAGTCCCGGGCCGAGTTCCCAGTCCAGCGCCTTGTCGATCCGGTGCACGTGGTCGGCGAGCACGGCGCTGATCGCGTGCGGATCCTGCCGGGCGATCGACTCGGCCAACGCGGTCCCGCCGTCGTTGGCCCACCACTGCCAGAAAGCCTCGATCGGATCCCCCGATCCCCGTCCCCGCCACCGTCGCAGGCTGCGCATCCCCGCATCCTCTCCCGTCATCGGTGCACGCCTGGCCGAGTGCGTCCCGACACTCGGATCCGGCCGGTCGCTTGTGGTGGCCGGGGTGGGTGTCCGATGCTGGGCTGGCGCGGACCAGTGGGGCGACTGGTGTGGTCCGGGCCACACGATTAGGGCGGTCGCGTCCAGGCGCGTAGCCTGCTGACACCCCTGGCAGTGCGGCCGGGTGGCGAGGAGGAGGAACGCGTAGTGCTTCGGCGAATCCTGCTGGGCGTGTCCCGCAGTCCCCAGATCAAGAAGGCCGTCTCGTCCCTGCCGGTGTCCAGTGGCATCGTCGCGCGGTTCGTGGCCGGCGAGACCGCGCCGGAGGCCGTGCTGGCCACCGAGAAGCTGGTCAGCAACGGGCTGCAGGTCACCCTCGACCATCTCGGTGAGGACACCACCGACCTGGCCGCGGCGACCGCCACCGCCGATGCGTACCTGGAACTGCTCAAGCAGCTCGCCGAGGCCGGTCTGACCGCGAACGCCGAGGTCTCGGTCAAGCTCTCCGCGGTCGGCCAGGCGCTGCCCGGCGACGGCGAGAAGATCGCCCTGGAGAACGCCCGCACCATCTGCCTGGCCGCCCGTAACGCCGGCACCACGGTCACCCTGGACATGGAGGACCACACCACCACCGACTCCACCCTGGGCATCCTGCGCGAACTACGGCAGGACTTCCCGGAGACCGGGGCCGTGCTGCAGGCGTACCTGCGCCGTACCGAGGCCGACTGCGTCGATCTCGCGTACGCCGGGTCGCGGGTGCGGCTGTGCAAGGGCGCGTACAAGGAGCCCGAGTCGGTCGCGTACCAGGACAAGCGCGCCGTCGACAAGGCGTACGTGCGGGCCCTGAAGGTCCTGATGAACGGCGACGGGTACCCGATGATCGCGTCGCACGACCCGCGGCTGATCGCGATCGCCGGTTCGCTCGCGGACCGGGCCCGCCGCGCCCACGACAGCTACGAGTACCAGATGCTGTTCGGCATCCGCCCCGAGGAGCAGCTCCGGCTGGCCCGCGAGGGCAACACCGTCCGCGTCTACATCCCGTACGGCGAGGACTGGTACGGCTACCTGGTGCGCCGCCTCGCCGAGCGGCCCGCCAACCTGCAGTTCTTCGCCCGGTCCCTGGTCAGCAAGAAGTAGCCCCGGGGCAGGAAGCTGCAAACCGCCGCCTGAAGGTCCCGGCCGAGGCGGTCGTGACCTAAGCTCCCCGGTGAGCAACTTCCAAGGGGGGAAGAGGTCGTGAGGCGTTTTCACACGCCGCCTGGCTGGCCGGAGCCGCCGAGTGTTCGGTGGCGACCGCCGAAGGGTTGGGCACCCGATCCGAGCTGGCCGGCGGCGCCGGTCGCGTGGGCGTTCTGGGTGGACGAGAACAGATATCCGGTCCGTGGACCGATCGGCCGGTACGGCGGTCCGCGGGTCTGGCCGATCGGCGTCGTGGCCGCGGCGGCGGTGCTGCTGGCCGTGCTGGTGATCACCACGCCGTTCGGGGCCGGCGATCCGGTCGCCGGTTCGCGGCCGACGCTCGACGCCGCGCCGCCGGGGATCGGCGCTGACGTACCGGTCGAGGAGGACAGCTCGGTGGCGCCGACGCCCGCCGAGACGGTCACCGTCACGCCTACGCCGACGCGGACCTCGATCAGTCCGACGCCGACGCCCACGCCGCGCAGACGCGAGGCGTTGACGCCGACCCCGACGCTGTCAACCGCGCCGACCGCGACGCCGGTCCGGGTGACGGAGGCGGTGGCGTTCAGGAGCTGTGCCGAGGCGCGGGCCGCGGGCAAGGCGCCGCTGCGGCGCGGCGAGCCGGGGTACTCCAGAGACCTCGACCGGAACGGCGACGGCGTCGCCTGCGACCGCGGCAACTCCTGATCCGACGCGGGGCCTGGCCTGAACCGAAGACCGGCCGGGCCGGGCCCATGGGGGTGGGTCCGGACCGGCCGGTCGCACACGTTCCCCCGCGCGTCGGACGGGACGGCGACGTGTGAGTCGAGAGCACCCCAATCCGCGGGTGCCGGCTCCTCGTTTCCGAGCTTGGTACGACCACGACCCTGCTGGTTCGCGTTGCCGGTGTCGCCGATCTCGACCAAACTCGATCAGGCACGTGCGACGGCGTCGGTCGTGTCAGGGGAGGGGCAGTGGGGCGAACGGGGAGAACAGCACCACCGGAACCAGGCGGAGCGCGCACCGTCGACGAGTTGGCCGCGCGGCTCCGAGCGCTGCACAACTGGTCCGGTGTGTCGTACCGCGAGATCCACCGTCGCGTGCTCGCGGCGCGGCGGCAGCGCGGTACGGCGGAACTGCCCGCGTACAACACCGTGTACCGCTGTCTGCAGCCGCAGCGCAGTCGGCTGGACGTCGAGCTCGTGGTCGACATCGCGGCCGTGTTGCTGCAGGACGAGTCCCTCGTCGCGCCGTGGCGGCAGGCTCATCAGGTGGTCGTCGGCCGGGCCGCGGACGCCGCGATCGTCAGCGTGACCGACAGCATCCCGGCCGCACCGGCGTTGTTCGTCGGCCGGTCCGCCGAGGTCGCCGACCTGCTCGCGGCCTGCGAATCGGGGACGACGCAGTTCGTGCTCGGCGGGATGGCCGGGGTCGGCAAGACCCAGCTCGCGCGGTACGTCGCGCATCGGCTGCTCGACGCGGGACTGGGCAACGAACTGCAGTTGGCGGTGGACCTGCGCGGCTTCGATCCGCAGCGGCCGCCCGCCGATCCCGCCGCTGTGCTGGACGGATTCCTGCGCCGGCTGGGTGTTCCGGGGAGTCAGGTGCACTGCCTCGATCTCGCCGGCCGGGTTCGCCGGTTCCGGCAGCTGATGGCCGACCGGAAGGCGATCGTCCTGCTCGACAACGCGGCGACCGAGGACCAGGTCTGGCCGCTGCTCTCCGCGAGCCCGCACTGCGTCACGCTGGTGACGAGCCGGTACCAGCTGTGCGGCCCGCCGGACGTCCGGTCACTCGCGCTCGACGTGTTCAGTCCGGGGGAGTCGCTGGAGTTGCTGAGCGGCGTCGTCGGTGAGCGGGCGATCGCCGACGACCCGGTGACCGCGGCCCGCATCGCCCGGCTCGTCGGTCACCTGCCGCTCGCCCTCGCCGTGGTGGCCGGCCGGGTGACCGAGTCGGCCGACTGGTCCCTGCGCGACCACCTGGAGCGCCTCACCGAACACCGCGAACGGCTCCGCCTCGACGGTGGTGTCGAGCCCGCGCTCGCGTTGTCGTACGAGGCGCTGCCGTCCGAACGCCGGCAACTCCTTCGTCTGCTCGCCCTCCATCCCGGCCGCGACTTCGACTCGTACGCCGCTGCCGCCTTGTCCGCGCAGTCCCGCGAGGAGGTGCTGCACGATCTCGCCGAGCTGGTGCGGGCGAGCCTGGTCCAGCCGGGGGCGCCCGGGCGGTTCGTCCTGCACGACCTGGTCCGCGTGTTCGCCGCCGACCGGTCCCGCGACGAGGATCCGGGCAGCCTGCGCCGGGAGGCGTTGACGAGGTTGCTCGACCACTACCGCTGGACCGCGGCGCAGGCGGCCGCCGGGTACGCGCCGCACGAGGGAAGCCATCGGGTCATGGTGGTGAACCCCGGGACCGGCTACCCGCCTGTCGAGACCAGGGAAGAGGCGAAGGCGTGGCTGGACGCCGAACGCGCCAACCTGGTCGCCGTGGTGCGCGCCGCGGCCGACAGCGGACGCCCCGGTCCGGTCACCGACATCTCCACGGTCGTGCACTACTACCTGGACACGTCGGGGTACTTCCGCGAGGCCGAGCTGATGCACGACTGCGCGGTCGCCGTGGCGGACGACGACACCGCGTTGAGCCGCGCCTGGAACAACCTCGGCTGCGTGTACTGGCGACTCGGCCGGTACGCCGACGGCCGGGACTGCTACCAGCGGGCGCTCGAACTGACCCGCCGGACCGGCAACCGGGTCGGAACCGGCAAGTGCCTCGGCAACGTTGCCCTCGGCCACTTTCGGCTCGGCCGCTACCCGGAGGCGATCGACTGCTACCGGCAGGCGCTCGCGATCCTCGAGGAGGAGGGCGAGACGCTGATCTCCAGCGCGAGCACGACCCGCGGCGGACTCGGCTGGGGCCTGCTGAGGATCGGCCGGTACGCCGAGGCGCTGGCCGAGTTCGCGCAGGGCCTGGAGACCGCGCGGTTGCTCGGCGAGAACACGTTCGAGGAGGCGTACGCGCTGACCAACGTGGGCATCGCGCACGAGCACCTCGGCTGCTTGCCGAAGGCCACGGAGTACGGGGTGGCCGCGCTGGCGTTGTCACGGCGGCTCGGGTTCCGGTCGGGGGAGAGCGACAGCCTCAACCTGCTCGGCCGGATCCGGCTCGCCGAGTTCGACCCGTCGGCGGCCGTCGAGTACCAGCAGAGGGCGCTCGAGCTCACCATCGACACCGGCAACCGTTCGCTCGGGGTCGAGATCCGCAACGACCTCGGTGCGTCGCTGTGCGCGGCAGGGCGGTTCGGCGAGGCACTGGAGGAGCACCGGCTCGCCCTGGTGGTAGCCGATTCGCTGGAGGACCGCTACGAGATCGCACGGGCGCACCGTGGCCTGGCCGAGGCGCTGGACCGGAGGGGCGAGGACGGGGCCGAGCACGTGCGACTGGCGAGTGCCTTGTTCGTGGAGATGGGGACGCCGGAGGGCCGTCGTACCGCCGGCGCCCCCGCGAAAGGGCGCCGACGGGACTGACGTCAGCAGCGGGTGCCGGTGGAGGCGTGGAAGTACGGGCTGAACACCGTCCAGTTCCGGGTCACGCCGTCCTTCAGTTCGTAGAACCGGAACCGCACACAACCGTCCTCGCGGTGGTCGTACGTGCACTCGCCCCAGCCCTGCGCGGCCGGGAGTGCCCCGCAGTACCGGTTCTTGCCGTAGTTGGTCTGGACGTGCACGACGGCCTGCCAGCCGTTCGCGTTCAGGTCGCGGATCCACTGGTCGTCGCCGTCGTACTCGTAGCAGGACTGCGCGTACGCCGACTCGACGTACGGGCGGCAGGCGGCCGGCGGCGAGGCGAGCGTGGTCATCGACGAGGACGCCTTGGCGACCGGTACCGCGGCCACCGGCGCCGTGGGGCTGCCGTCGCCGACGGACCCGGTCGGCGCCGCGCTGGCGAGCGTGGCGGTCCCGGCGACGAGCACTGCGGCCCCGGCGAGCGCGCCGAGGGTGCGGGTGAGTCTGGACATGGGCGGTGTCCTTTCGCTGGTAGCGATGATCGGACCACCAAGGTGCGCCCGGCGGGCCGCTGCCGTCCCGGATATCGACCAATCTCGATCAGCACCTGGTGGTCACCCCGATAACCTGAGGCCATGACTAGTCAGGTGGCCATCCTCGGAGCCGGTGTGATGGGCGAGACCCTGCTGTCCGGGCTGTTACGGGCCGGGCGGCGTCCGGACGAGCTGCTCATCACCGAGCGCCGGGAGGAACGCGCCACGGAACTGCGCGAGCGGTACGGCGTGGACGTGGTGACGAATCTCGAAGCGGCCAAGCGCGCGGACACGTTGATGCTCGTCGTGAAGCCGCAGGACATGCCGGAGCTGCTCGCCGAGATCACCCCGGCGGTCCGGCCGGAGCAGACCGTGGTGTCGCTCGCGGCCGGCATCACCACCGGGTTCGTCGAGTCCCGGCTGCCCGAGGGCGTCGCCGTGGTCCGGGTGATGCCGAACACCCCGGCCCTGGTCGACGAGGGCATGGCCGCGATCTCCCGCGGCGCGCACTGCGACGAGAGCCACCTGGTACTGGCCGAGAGCCTGCTCGCCGCGACCGGCCGGGTCGTCCGCGTCCCGGAGAAGCAGCAGGACGCGGTGACCGCGATCTCCGGCTCCGGTCCGGCGTACCTGTTCTTCGTGGTCGAGTCGATGATCGAGGCCGGCGTCCACATGGGCCTGCCCCGCTCGACCGCCACCGACCTGGTCGTCCAGACCGTCGTCGGCTCCGCCAAACTCCTCCGCGAAACCGGCGAGCACCCCACCGTCCTCCGCGAAAGAGTCACCTCCCCGGGCGGCACCACAGCAGCCGCCATCCGCGAACTCGAGGACCACAAAGTCCGAGCAGCCTTCCTCAGCGCCATAGAAGCAGCCCGAAACCGCTCCCGAGCCCTCGCCGCCGAGTAACTACGCGATACGGCCGGGTAACCGCGGCGGCGGTCCAAGCGCTATGGTGGTCGCCGCCGTTTCCTGCTCGGACAAGGGATGAGTCGAACTATGGTCCCGCCCATGGGTAATCGATCGGGTGCGTCTGGTGCCGCTGTACCGCGGGCGGTCGAGGACGTGCCTGCTGAGCAACTGCCCGGATTGCCTTGGCGGGTGCCGTTGGATCGGGCGCCTTGGTGGGCTTGGGGTTTGTTCTTGGTGCCTTTCGTGGCGGTGCCGCTGCTGAACACGTGGTTGTGGATGGGTGGGCGGGATCTGCTCGCCGTCGCGTTGTTCACGATCATCGGGGCTTCCGTCGTGCGGGTGGCCGGTGGGGTCGTGTTGTACCGGGTCGAGGTGACCGCGACCGCCTTGAAGGCCCGGACGAGTCTGCTGGTGCGCAGCCTGGCTTGGCAGGACGTGGACCGGGTCGAGGCCGGTGAGGGGTTCGTCGTGCTGACCACCGGCCAGGACGAGAACGAGATCAACGGCATCACCAAGGACCGCTCGCCGTACGTCGCAGGCGTGATCGAGGCCGCCCGCAGAGCCGCCGCCGACCAGCCCGTACGCCGCGCCCGCCCGCGCCCGGGGCTCGGGGTCCTCCTGGTCCTGCTCTACCTGGTCCTCTCCGTCGGCGCCTTCGCCTGGAAGTGGCACCTCGTCTGATGTAACCAGGCATGACCGTAGGGCATGTCTCCTTGCCCCGCGCGTGCTGCGCGGCACTCGGCACGGCACCTCGCCGCACGGGAGCAAAGACGACGATGCACCAGCATCGACGCCTTCCCTCCCGCACGCCGAGCTACCGCACCGAGCACCTGCTCGCGACTGCGCGGGGCAAGGAGACATGCCCTAGGCTGAATCACCGCCCAACCGGAAACAGTGCCGATCGGGGAAGGTGAGCAATGCTGGGACTGCCCGAGCGGATCAGGGCCTGTCTGTTCGACCTGGACGGGGTTCTGACCGACACCGCTGCTGTGCACGCGGCCGCGTGGAAGGAGATGTTCGACGACTTCCTGCGGACCTGGGCCGACCAGCACGGTGAGCCGTTCGTCCCGTTCGACGCCCGGGACGAGTACGACCGGTACGTCGACGGCAAACCCCGGATGGACGGTGTGCGCGACTTCCTCGCCAGCCGGCACATCGAGCTCCCCGAGGGCGAACCGGGCGATCCACCCGCACATCTGACCGTCAACGGTCTCGGCAACCGCAAGAACGAGGTCGTTCTCCGCCGGATCCGGACCGACGGCGTCAAGGTGTTCGAGGGATCCCGGCGGTACCTGGAGGCCGCCCGACGCGCCGGACTCCGCCGTGCCGTGGTGTCGTCCAGCGCGAACACCCAGGAGGTCCTCGAGGTCACCGGTCTCGCGCAGTACGTCGAGGAGCGGGTGGACGGCGTGACGATCCAGCAGGAGCACCTGCACGGCAAGCCGGCGCCCGACACGTTCCTGGCCGCGGCTCGCCGGTTCGGGCTGGAGCCCGCGGAGGCGGTCGTGTTCGAGGACGCGCTGGCCGGGGTCGAGGCGGGCCGGAGCGGCGAGTTCGGGTACGTCGTCGGTGTCGACCGGGTCGGTCAGGCCGCCGAACTGAAGGAACACGGCGCCGACGTCGTCGTGCAGGACCTGGCCGAACTGCTCGACGAGGACGCGGAGGCGGGCCGATGATCGACCGCGGACACCACCCGATCGACCCCTGGCGGCTCCGCGAGACCGAGCTCGACCTGGACAAGCTGGCCCAGTCGGAATCCCTGTTCGCGTTGGCGAACGGGCACATCGGCCTGCGCGGCAACCTGGACGAGGGCGAGCCGTTCGGCATCCCGGGCAGCTACCTGAACTCCTTCTACGAACGCCGCCCGCTGCCGTACGCCGAGGCGGGCTACGGGTACCCCGAATCCGGCCAGACCCTCGTCGACGTCACCAACGGCAAGCTGATCCGGCTGCTCGTGGACGACTCGCCGTTCGACGTCCGGTACGGGCAGCTGCACACCCACGAACGGTCGATCGACTTCCGCGAGGGCATCCTGCAGCGCGACGTCGAGTGGACCTCGCCGGGCGGCAAACGGGTCAAGGTCCGGTCCCGCCGGCTCGTCTCGCTGACCCAGCGAGCCGTCGCCGCGATCGAGTACGTGGTCGAGGCGGTCGACCAGCCGGCCCGGTTCGTGGTCCAGTCCGAGCTGGTCGCGAACGAGACCCAGCCGCGGTTGTCCGACGATCCCCGCGTCGCCGCCGTCCTGCAGAACCCGCTCCAGGCCGTCTCGCACGACAGCGACCACGAAGAGGTGGTGCTGCTCCACAAGACCCGGGCCAGCGAGTTGCTGATGGCCGCGGGGATGACGCACCAGGTGGACACGACGACCCGGTACGAGCTGGACGTCGATGTCCGCGACGACTGGGCCCGGACCACGGTGATCTGCGAGCTCCAGCCCGGCGAGAAGCTGCGGGTGACGAAGCTGGTCGCGTACGGGTGGTCCAGTCTGCGCTCGGAGACGGCGATCAGCGACCAGGTCGCGGCCGCGCTGGCGAGCGCGAAGTTCTCCGGGTGGGACGGGCTGGTCAAGCAGCAGCAGACGTTCCTCGCCGACTTCTGGGACGCCGCCGACGTCGAGGTGCACGGGCATCCCGAGTTGCAGCAGGCGGTCCGGTTCGCGTTGTTCCACGTGCTGCAGGCGGGAGCACGGGCCGAGCGGCGGGCGATCCCGTCGAAGGGGCTGACCGGCGCCGGGTACGACGGCCACACCTTCTGGGACACCGAGGGCTTCGTCCTGCCGGTGCTCACGTACACGATGCCGGACGCGGCGGCCGACGCGCTGCGCTGGCGGCACTCGATCCTGCCCGAGGCGAAGGAACGCGCGGCCGTGCTCGGCCTCCGCGGGGCCGCGTTCCCGTGGCGGACGATCCGCGGTCCGGAGTGCTCGGGGTACTGGCCGGCCGGGACCGCGGCGTTCCACCTGAACGCCGACATCGCCGACGCGGTGGTCCGGTACTACCTGGCCACGGACGACACCGACTTCATGGAGGAGGTCGGCCTCGAACTCCTGGTCGAGACGGCCCGGCTGTGGATCTCGCTCGGCCATCACGACCGGTACGGCCGCTGGCACCTGCCCGGCGTGACCGGCCCGGACGAGTACAGCGCGGTTGCCGACGACAACGTCTTCACCAATCTGATGGCCGCGCGCAACCTCCGCGCCGCCGCCGACGCCACCTCGCGGCACATGGCGAAGGCGCGGGCGCTGGGCGTGGACATGGAGGAGGAGGCCACCTGGCGGGACGCGGCCGGCGCGGTCCACATCCCGTACGACAAGGAGCTCGGAGTCCACCCGCAGTCCGAGGGCTTCACCGGGTACGCCGAATGGGACTTCGAGGCCTGGCGCGACCGGTACCCGCTGATGCTGCACGCGCCGTACTTCGAGCTGTACCGCAAGCAGGTGATCAAGCAGGCCGACCTGATGCTGGCCACGTACTGGTGCAGCGAGGCGTTCACCCCGGAGGAGAAGGCCCGCAACTTCGACTACTACGAACGCCTGACGGTCCGCGACTCGTCCCTGTCGGCCTGCGTCCAGGCGGTGATGGCGGCCGAGGTCGGTCACCTCGACCTGGCCTACGACTACGCGTACGAAGCCGCGTTGATCGACCTGCTCGACCTGCACCACAACACCGGCGACGGCCTCCACATGGCGTCCCTCGCGGGAGCGTGGACAGCCCTGGTGGCCGGATTCGGCGGTCTCCGCGAACGAAGCGGCCACCTCTGCTTCCAGCCGGCACTCCCGGACGGCATGACCCAGCTGGCGTTCTCCCTGCGCTGGCGGGGAGTACGGCTCCGCGTCGAGATCCACCACCGGCACGCGACGTACACCGTCCACGACGGCCCGGATGCTGCCATCACCTTGAGCCACGACGGCGAAGAAGTCACCGTCACAGCCGGCAACCCGGTCACCCGCCCGATCAAGAAACGCAAACCCCTGCTGCCCCGACCGACCCAACCCCCAGGCCGAGAACCTATGTCAGCCCTAGGCCGCAACCACTCCGCCTGATCCGATCCACAGCGTGCATCAGACAGGAAGCACCAGATCCCGGACCCGTCGACGCCGGACGCCGGCGCGGTCCTGACCGGTCTGCTCAGCTTCTGAGCCGCAGGCTCAACCACACCCGCGAGCGTGCTCGCGTACCCAGCCCGAGGATTGCGGTGGACTGGGCGGCGGGTGAGCGGCGCAGTACTGATTCTCCCTTGTTCCCAAAGGTTTTCAGGGAAGTTGGAGGGTTGCGGCGACCGGCCAGTGGTCGCTGGGGAGGCGGCCTCCTGGGCGGTGGTGGGAGACGGCTGCTTCCAGGATCTCCCAGGTTTTGCTCAGCAGGATGTGGTCGATCCGGTGGTGGTCCGTCGCACCCGTGAACTCGTGCTCGGTCCCGCCCGCCTCGGCCGGGATCGCGTCGATCCAGCCTGCTTCGGTCAGGGCTCGCAGCGGGGCTGAGCCTGGTTCGGAGTTCAGGTCGCCCATCGCGATCCAGTGCAGGTCCGGCTCGGCCGACATCCACCGGTCCAGCAGGCGCGACGACTCCACCCGGGCCTGCTCACCGACGTGGTCGTAGTGCGCGTTCGCCACGCCGATCCGGACACCGTCGCGGTGGACGAGGCGTACCAGGGTGGCGATCCGGGTCAGGTCCGCGTCCCAGCCGACCGATCCGGGGACGGCCGGTTCCGCCGACAACCAGCGCGTCTCGTGCGACTCGATGCGCCAGGCACCCGACTTCACCATCACCGCCGAGTGCTCACCCGCGCTCACGCCGTCGTCCCGGCCGGCGCCGACGATCTCCCACCCGGCGAACCGCTCGCGCAGGTACTCGAGCTGGTCGGGCAGCACTTCCTGCAGCCCGACCACCTCGGCGTCCAGGGCGGCGATCGCGTCGGCCGTGGCTTCCCGGCGGACCGGCCAGGCGTTCTCGCCGTCGGGGGCGGACGAGTTGCGGATGTTGAACGTGGCGACACGCAGCTGAAGACTCACCCGCTCGATCCTGCCAAACCCGCGCCCCCGCCAAACCACCCCGCCCTACCGTCTCGTCGGCCGAGACTCCCCGGTCAACCAGGCCTCTTCAACCGGCCACGGGCTCCAGCGCGACCACGTCGCCCCGGCTTCCGGCCAGCCCCATCGCCTCGACCGCGGCCCGCAGACGCGGAGCACTCGCCTCGATCGCGCGGTCCCGTCCTTGCGCCAACATCGCGTCCACGGCGCCGGGCTCCCCGGCCAGGACGGCGTACTGCTTCTGCAGTGGCTCGATGACGGCCAGCACCGCGTCTGCCACGTCCTTCTTCAGCGCGCCGTACGTCGTGTACGCGTCCGCGAGCGCTACCGGGTCCCCGTCCGTACACGCTGCGAGGATCTCCAGCAGATTCGTCACACCGGGCTTCATCACGTCGTCGTGCCGGACCTCGGACCCCGAATCGGTCACCGCCCGCATGATCTGCCGGCGGATCACGTCGGCCGGGTCGAGCAGCCGGATCGTGCCGACCGCGTTGTCCTCGTCCGACTTGCTCATCTTGGTCCGCGGATTCGCCAGGTCCTTGACTCGCATCGCCAGCGCCGCCTTGTCCAGCCGCGGCACGACGAACGTCTCGCCGTACTCGCGGTTGAACCGGATCGCCACGTCGCGGGCCAGTTCGACGTGCTGGTCCTGGTCACCGCCGACCGGGACGCGATCCGTGCCGTACAACAGGATGTCGGCCGCCATCAGACACGGATACGTGAACAACGACGCCCGGGTCATCGGCCGGCCCCGGCCCTTCTCCTTGTACTGGATCATCCGGGACAGCTCACCGACGTACGAGGTGCACTCCAGCAGGTACGCCAGTTGCGCGTGCGCCGGGACGTCGGACTGGACGAAGACCGTGCCCGGTGGGAGGCCGGCCGCGAGCATCAGGGTCGCGGTCTCCCGGGTGAGGGCGGCGAGTCTTCGCGGGTCGTGTTTCGTGGTCATCGCGTGCAGGTTCGCGACGAAGTAGAAGCCGTCCGGATCGGTGAACCGCCGGAGCGCGCCGAGGTGGTTGCCGAGCGTCAGCCGGCCGGACGGGGTGATGCCCGAGAGGGTGGTCATGGCAGTGGTCCTTGTCGGTGTCGGGCCCCACCGAGGACAAACAAAAAGGCCGCCTCGGCAAGGCGGCCTGGGGTGCGTGTGAACGCTGCGGGTCCGCCGTCAGGCGGCCCACCACAGCTGCAAGGTCTGCTGGTTCACGCTGCCACGGTACCTGGCGCCGGCCGGGGGGCGCCAGTACGGGGTGCGACCCCGGTGGCTGGGAGGATCGGGCGCATGAGTGAGCGAGATGTCGAGCGCAACTATTCGGTTCCCGAGTTCGCGGCCAAGCTGCGGCGGCTCGCGGACGCGCTGGAGTCGGGCAAGCCGTTCCGGATCCAGATCGCGGGCGAGCGGTTCACCGTGCCGCGGAACGCGCAGATCAGTGTGGAGCACGAGCGCGGCGACTCCGAGGAAGAGGTCGAGTTCCAGCTGAAGTGGAGCCTGGCGGACGCCGAGGAAGCCGACGACGACGAGGCCGAAGTCTGACCCTGTTCACCCCCAAAGGCCGGCGAGGAATCCCCTCGACCGGCCTTTTGTCTTCTCGGTCAACGGTTGTTGACGAGGGTGGTCCGGGTGTCCAGGGCGGCCGTCTGGGCGGGGCGGGTTCGGGTGGTGCGGGCTATGGTCGGGGCATGAGTGGTGAGGCGATGCTGGTCTTCGACGAGGGATTGACGGCTTACGACTTCGGCCACGGGCACCCGATGAGTCCGGTCCGGGTCGAGCTGACCGTTCGCCTCGCCCGGGAGCTCGGGGTGCTGGACCAGCTGAAGATCGTGCCGGCCCCGGTCGCCGACGACGCGTTGCTCGGGACCGTACACACCGCCGAGTACATCGCCGCCGTGAAGCGGGCCGGCGACGACCCGGACGTCCCCGATCTGGAGCACGGGCTCGGGACCGACGACACGTACTGCTTCCGCCAGATGCACGAGGCCTCCGCGCACGTGGTCGGCGCGTCGGTCGAGGCCGCGCGGGCCGTGTGGGAGGGCGACGTGCTGCACGCCGCCAACATCTCCGGCGGGCTGCACCACGCGATGCCCTCGCTGGCCAGCGGATTCTGCGTCTACAACGACCCCGCGATCGCGATCCAGTGGCTGCTCGACCACGGCGCGGAGCGGGTCGCGTACGTCGATGTCGACGTGCACCACGGTGACGGCGTCCAGACCGTCTTCTACAACGACCCGCGGGTACTGACCGTGAGCCTGCACGAGTCGCCGACGACGCTGTTCCCGGGGACGGGGACCGCCGGCGAGACCGGTGGACCCGGCGCCGAAGGGACCGCCGTGAACGTCCCACTCCCGCCGGGGACCGGGGACGCCGGGTGGTTGCGCGCGTTCCACGCGATCGTGCCGGACGTGGTGAAGGCGTTCCGGCCGGACGTCCTGGTGACGCAACACGGGTGCGACTCGCACGTGGAGGATCCGCTCGCGCACCTGACGAAGACGGTCGACGGCCAGCGCGCGGCGTACTCGGCACTGCACGATCTCGCGCACGAGGTGTGCGGCGGCAAGTGGGTGGCGACGGGCGGCGGTGGTTACGCGGTCGTCGACGTGGTGCCGCGGGCCTGGACGCACCTGCTCGCGATCGTCGCCGGGCATCCGCTCGCCCCCGAGACGGAGGTGCCCGCGGGGTGGCGCGAGGACGTGCGGATCCGGTACGCGCGGGTCGCGCCGCTGCGGATGACCGACGGCCGGGACGCGGCCTATGTGGACTGGTCCACCGGCTACAACCCCGATACCTGGCTGGACCGCTCGATCAAGGCGACCCGGGACGCCAGCTTCCCGCTGCTCGGCCTCGACCCGTCGTACTGAGTCACACCAGACACCCTCTTTCCCATTCGTACCAACAGCCACTACGCTCGTGGTATGCGCGGACGGAGGTGCCGGAGGGGAAGCCGGCGCACGATCCGTGCTGGAAGTGCGGTGCGCAATGGCATCAAAGAAGTCCGGTGGTGAGCAGCCGCTCGCCGAGGTGAAGTTCCTGACCGTGGCGGAAGTCGCCACGGCCATGCGCGTGTCCAAGATGACGGTGTACCGGTTGGTGCACTCCGGAGAGCTGCCCGCGGTGCGGGTGGGTCGGTCGTTCCGGGTTTCGGAGGACGCCGTGCACGACTACCTCAAGGGCGCCTTCTTCCAGGCCGGATAACCACGAGAAGGTCAAGCGGCCGGATCCTTCGGGACCGGCCGCTTCGCCTTGTCCGGCAGGGATATTCCTGACGCGGCAACTATCAAGCCATTGTTATCGGGCCAGCAGGTCCCGGAGCGCCTTGGTGACCAGTTCCGGCGCCTCTTCGGCCAGGAAGTGGCCCGCGGTGGCGGTCCGGTGGTCGAGGTCCGCGGCCCACCTGGACCAGAGCGCGGCCGCGTCGAATCCGAGGGCGGCGCCCCAGTCCTGCTGAATCACGGTGACCGGCATCCGCAGCCGGTTCCCCGCGTCCCGGTCGGCCTGGTCGTGCTCGACATCGATCCCGGCCGACGCCCGATAGTCGGCGACGATCGACGGTACGGCGGCCCGGCATGCGGCCAGGTACTCGGCGCGGACGTCGGCCGGGATCGCGGCCGGGTCGTTGGTCCACAGGTCGAGGAAGTACCCGAAGAACGCGTCCGCGCTCGCCCCGATCAGCTGCTCGGGCAGGCCGGGTGCCTGCGCCATCAGGTACAGGTGGAAGCCGACCGCGGCGCTGGTCCCGTGCATCACCGACCACATGTCGAGCGTGGGAAGCACGTCCAGGCTGGCCAGGTGAGTGACCTTGTCGGGGTGGTCCAGTCCGGTGCGGATCGCGACCAACGCGCCCCGGTCGTGCCCGGCCAGCGCGAACCGGTCGTACCCGAGGGAGGCCGCCAGCGCGACCACGTCGTTCGCCATCGTCCGCTTCGAGTATGTCGTAGGACCGTTCTCGGCAGGCTTGTCGCTCGCGCCGTACCCGCGCAGGTCGGGGCAGATCACCGTGTGGTCCGCGGCCAGGTCGGCCGCGACGTGCCGCCACATCAGGTGCGTCTGCGGGAACCCGTGCAGCAGCACGATCGGGCTGCCCTCGCCGCCGACCGCTGCCGTCATCGTGATCCCGTCCGCCCCGGGCAGCCGGCGCAGCTCGAATCCTGGGAGGTTCATCGTCGTCCTTTCGGGCAGAACTTCTGGAGATTCCGTCGGCCCTCACGGTGCCGTGCGCCGATGAGCATTCGATGAGCGCTACGGTGGCGCCATGCGGGTGCGCTTCGGGGTCCTCGGCCCGGTGGTTGCCTGGGACAACAATGGGTACGTGGTCGGGCTGAAGGGTCCCCGGCATCGCGCGGTGCTGGCCCGGCTGATCGTCGCCCGCGGCCGGGTGGTCCCGGTCGGCCTGCTGGTGGACGACCTGTGGAGCGACCCGCCGGCCGGGGGAGTGAGCGCGGTCCGGACGTTCGTCGCCGCGTTGCGCCGTGGCCTGGAGCCGGACCGCGAGGCCCGGAAGAAGGCGCAGGTGCTGGTCACGGAAGGACCCGGGTACGCCCTGCACGCCGGACCCGACGACGTGGACGCCTGGCGGTTCGAGCGAGTCGTGGATGCCGTTGCCACGCTGCCGCCGGCGCAGACGGATGAGCGGCTGACCGAGGCGCTCGGGTGGTGGCGCGGTCCGGCGTACGCGGAGCTCGGTGAGGCCGATTGGGCGATGGCCGAGCGGTCACGGTTGTCGGAGCTCCGGTTGCGCGCGGTCGAGCAGAGGGCGGAGGCGCGGCTCGCGCTCGGCCGGACCGCCGAGGTGGTCGCGGATCTGGATGCGCACGTCATCGAACACCCGTGGCGTGAGGATGCCTGGCGTCTGCTCGCGCTCGCGCTGTACCGCTCCGATCGGCAGGGCGACGCACTTGCCGTACTGCGGCGCGCCCGCACGTTGCTGGTCGAGCAGTTGGGCGTGGATCCGGGTCCGGGGCTTCGCCGGCTCGAGACGGACATCCTCCGGCAGACCGAGCAGCTGGACCCGGCCGACGAGGTGTGGGCCCGCGCGGTCGCCGCGTACGACCGGACGGTGGGAGCCCGGGCGCGGCTGGAGTCGTCGGTCGGTCTGCTGCGCAGCCTCGCGGTCACCGGTGGTGGCGGACTCGAAGCGGCTCGGCAGCAGCGGCTCGCGGCGATCTCCGCGGCCGAGGAACTGGGCGACACGGAGCTGACCGCGCGGGTGATCGGGGCGTACGACGTCCCGGCGATCTGGACGCGGTCGGACGACGAGGAGCAGGCGGCCGGCGTGGTGGCTGCGGCCGAACGCGCCCTGGCCGCGTTGCCGACCTCGGCGAGTCCGGCGACGCGGGCGCGGTTGCTGACCACGATCGCGCTGGAGTCGCGCGGTACCAGGGCGTCCCGTGGTCCGGAGGCGGCGCGCGAGGCCGAGGAGCTGACCCGGGACCTGGACGAACCAGGGCTGCGCGCGTTCGTCCTGAACGGGGTGTTCATGCAAACGTTCCAGCGCACCGGGCTCGCACCGGAACGCGATGCACTCGGCGTGGAGTTGATCGACCTCTCGACGCGGCACGGGCTGGTCACGTTCGAGGTGCTCGGCCGGCTGATCCGAGTCCAGGCGCTGAGCGCGTTGGCGGATTTCTCCTCGGCCGACGCGCAGGCCGAGGCCGTCGATCGGTTGGCCGCGCGGCACGAGTTGCCGTTGGTCGGGGTCTTCACCGAGTGGTACCGCGGGCTGCGACTCGCCGCTTCCAGCGCTCCGCGCGACGAGGTCGAGACCGCGTACCGCGCTGCCGCTGGAAAGCTCGCGGGAGCCGGAATGCCTGGCCTGCAAGGGGGTTTGCTGCCGTTGGCGTTGCTCTCTGTGCGGTTGCGATCGGGGCTTCCTGCCGTTGCCGACGACTATGGTCCGTACCTTCCGTGGGTGACGCCGTTGGTCTTGCTGGGCGAAGGTCGTCGGCCGGCGGCGGCCGATGCGCTGGACCGGATCCCAGCGCCGCCGCGGGATCTGTTGCAAGAGGCGATGTGGTCCCTGACCGCCGGGGCAGCGATTGCCCTGGGCAACCAAGCGGTGATGCGGACGTGCCGGGACGCGCTGACTCCGGCGGCCGGGGAGCTCGCCGGGGCGGGGAGCGGGCTGGTCACGTTCGGTCCGGTCGCGGATCGGCTGGCGGAGCTGGGGTGACGTGCGGCCCCCGGTTGTCGGTGGGGTGGTGGAGACTGGGGAGCATGGTGATCAAGTACGGCGAGCCGCCGCTGCGGCTGGAGGGCGACGGACTGGTCCTGCGGGAGTGGGAGCGTGGCGACCTGGTGGCGATGAGCGACCTGTTCGACAACCCCGAGGTCGCGTACTGGACGCCGTTGCGGTCACCGTTCGACCTGGACGCGGCGCAGGCGTACTACGACGCCGCGCACACCGACAACGGCCGGATCCACCTCGCGATCACGACCGACGGCGGCCGCCCGCTCGGTGAGGTCATGCTGAACGGCAAGACCGCCGCTCTCGGGTACGCGGTCGGCCCGGCGTACCGGGGTCAGGGCCTGGCCGTCCGCGCGTTGGGGGTGCTGACGAAGTACGCACACGAGGTGCTCGGGTTACCGCGGGTGATCCTGGAGATCGAGCCGGACAACGACGCCAGCTCGTCGGTCGCACGGCGCAGCGGCTACCGGCCGGCCGACGTGCCGGCGACGCAGGTCACCGACAAGGGGCGCGAGTTGACCCTGCTGACCTGGGAGCACCTCGGGTAGCTCTGCCGAGGTGGTGCCGATCAGCGGCGGGCGCGGATCGCGAGGGTGTGCGGGACCGGCATCGTCGAGGGCTCGGCGAAGTGTTCGAGGGTCAGGCCGGCGTCGACGAATCCGTTCAGCAGGACGGCGAGCGGGGTGTGCCGCATCCCGACCGTGACGCGGATGCCGTCGTCGGCCCACCACGGCTGCGGTTGGTGCCAGTCCGCGATCGAGTACGTCGGGTGCACGACCCGGCTCCCGTCCTCGAGGTACTCGCTGTGTGGTCCGTTGAAGCACGGGTGGACGCCGTAGAAGTAGAAGGCCCCGCCGGGCTTGAGCAACCGGGCGATCTCGCGCAACGTGCCGAGGATGTCGTCCAGGTCGGTGGAGATCCACAGCGTGAGAACGTCGTCGAAGCTCGCATCGGCGAACGGCAACCGCGCCGAGTCGCCCTCCACCAGCGGCACCGGGTCGGTCCGGCCGAGCCGGCGGTCGCGGGCGATCCGGAGCTGGTCGGCGGACCGGTCGAGCCCGATCACCCGGCGGCCGGTGCCGCGGACGATGTCGAAGTAGTTGCCGTTGCCGCAACCGAGGTCGAGGGTCAGCCGGCCGTCGCCCGGGCCGAGCAGGTCCACCACCTCGGTCCGGTTGTGCTCGGCCCAGTCGGTGGTGCGGGCGGCGTACCAGTCGGCGACTCCGTTGTACCGGGCTGTCATGCTGTCCTTCCTACCCCTGACCAGACCGCTTTAGGCGGGTCAGCGGGTGAACGGGTAGGCTTTGCCGACGCTCTCTTAATGTTTGGAAGGTCCACAGTGGGTTCGGTTATCAAGAAGCGCCGTAAGCGGATGGCGAAGAAGAAGCACCGCAAGCTGCTCAAGAAGACGCGGGTGCAGCGCCGCAAGCTCGGCAAGTAAGCACTTCCGCCGCTCCGGCGCGCTCGCGCGGGGCGGCGACGTACGGGGTTGCTGTCTGGCTGGGGGTTGACTCGTGGCGCAGGTGGTGATGGTGACCGGCGTCTCCCGGGACGCCGGTGCTCGGTGTGCCCGGAAGCTGGCCGCCGACCCCGCCATCGACACGGTGATCGGGATCGACGTGGTCCCACCCCGGGCCGAGCTCGGCCGGGTCCGGTTCGTCCGCGCGGACATCCGGAACCCGGTGGTCGCCAAGGTGATCGCCGGGGCGGACGTCGACACGGTCGTCCACACCGGCGTGGTGGCGACCCCGGGCAGCGCCGGCGGCCGGTCGTCGATGAAGGAGATCAACGTCATCGGCACCATGCAGCTGCTCGCCGCGTGCCAGAAGGCGCCCGGTGTCCGCAAGCTGGTGGTGAAGTCGTCGACCACGGTGTACGGCGCGGGTCCCCGGGATCCGGCCCTGTTCACCGAGGAGATGGCGCCGCGGGCGATCCATCAGACCGGCCTGAGCAAGGACGCGGTCGAGGTGGAAGGGTACGTGCGTGGCTTCGCCCGGCGCCGGCCCGATGTCTGCGTGTCCACGTTGCGGATGGCGAACTGGATCGGCCCGCAGACCGACTCACCAATGACCCGGTACTTCGGCCTGCCGGTGATCCCGACCGTGCTCGGGTACGACGCGCGGCTGCAGTTCCTGCACGAGGACGACGGCGTCGCGGCCGTCCACCATGCCACCGTGCACGACCTTCCCGGTACCTTCAACCTCGCCGGTGACGGGATCCTGGTGCTGTCCCAGGCGATCCGCCGGCTCGGCCGTCCCGTCGTCCGGTTGCCCTCGTTCACCGCGTCGGGGACGGCGGCCGCGGTCCGCCGGGCCCGGCTGGCCGACTTCTCGCCGGACCAGATCACCTTCCTGACCTACGGCCGCGCCGTCGACACGACCCGGATGCGGACCGAGTTCGGCTTCGAGCCGGCGTACACGACCGCGTCCGCCTTCGACGACTTCCGCGCCTCGCTCGGGACCGGCGCGATGACCGCGGCCGCCAGGCTGATGACGGCCGGCCTGGGAGCACTCCGTGGCTGACGCCGACATCATCCCGATCGGCTCCGGCGGCCGCCCCGGCCGAGGCAGCCGGACGACTCCTTCCGCGGCGGCACGAGCCCTCGCGGGCAACTCCCGCAAACGCCGCACCGAGACGGCAGAGCCCGACTCGGGATCGACCGCGGCTGCTCCTGCCGGTCCGGCCAAGCGCACCAAGCGCACCAAGCGGAAGGCCTCCGCCCCGGCCGAGTCGGCCCGGCTGCGGATCGAGGAGCCGACCGACGACCGTCCCCTCGACGCCGTACCTGCGGGTGGACCGGGGGTGCCGGACTTCGCCGGGTTCGAGCGGATGGTGCGGGAGACGCTCGGGGCCGAGGGGGAGCGCAGGGTCGCCGAGTGGCTCGCGTTCCTGCGACGGCGGCTGACCGGGGAGTACGAGGTGGACGAGTTCGGCTACGACGCCGAGCTCACCGACCAGGTGCTGCTGTCCGGGCTGCGGCCGCTGGCGGAGAAGTGGTTCCGGGTCGAGGTCCGCGGGGTCGAGAACATCCCGGCCGACGAGGGCGCGCTGATCGTCGCGAACCACTCCGGCACGATGCCGCTGGACGGGCTCGTCACCCAGCTGATCGTCGCCGACCACGCGCACCGGCCGTTGCGGACCCTCGCGGCCGACCTGGTGTTCCGGACGCCGTTCGTCGGGGAGCTCGCACGCAAGGGCGGGGCGACGCTGGCGAGCAACGACGATGCCGAACGCCTGCTCCGCCAGGGCAACCTCGTCGGCGTCTGGCCGGAGGGGTTCAAGGGCATCGGCAAGCCGTTCAGCGAGCGGTACAAGCTGCAGCGGTTCGGCCGGGGCGGGTTCGTCAGCGCGGCGATGCGGACCGGCGTACCGATCGTGCCGTGCTCGATCGTCGGCGCCGAGGAGATCTATCCGCTGGTCGGCAACATCGCCTCGCTGGCCCGGCTGCTCGGCGTGCCGTACATCCCGGTGACGCCGTTCTTCCCGTTGCTCGGTCCGCTCGGCCTGATCCCGCTGCCGTCGAAGTGGCTGATCGAGTTCGGCGAGCCGATCCGCACCGACGACTTCCCGGACGGCGCCGCCGACGATCCGATGCTGGTCTTCAACGTCACCGACCAGGTCCGCGAAACCATCCAGCAGACCCTGTACTCCCTGCTGATGCAGCGCCGCTCCGTCTTCTTCTGACCCATCACGTTCCCCCGGTCCGGCTGATCCGGGCAACGCAAAGGGCCCCGAGCTTCGTTGCTCGGGGCCCGTTCCGGTGTCTGGCTACTTCCAGGGTGGCAGCAGAGTCTGGATCACGCCGGGAAGGTCGATCGTCGGCAACGGCAGGCTCAGCGTCGGGAACGGCCACGGCCAGGTCTGTCCACCCGGGGTGGGCAGGCTCGGCGTCAGCGGACCCGAGGGAGTACTGCTCGGCGTGCTCGACGGTCGCGCCGTGGGTGGCGTCGCGAGGGTCGGAGGCGGCTTGCTGGTGTTCCGCTCCTCGACGATCGTCGGGTCGGGGCCCTGCCGGGTCGGCGTCGCGCTCGGCTTGGTACCGGGCGTCGGCTTCGCGGACGGGGCCGTCGGCTTCGCGGTGGTCGGGCCGGCCGGGTCGGTCGACTCGGCCGGATCGGTGGCCCGGGTGTCCTGGGTGGGCTGTCCCGCGTTCTTCGCCGGCTTCGGCTTGTCGCACGTGGGGCAGGCCACCGTGGTGTGCTGGGCCAGTTGCTCGATCGTCGCCAGTGCCTCGACGGCGGACTTCAGCGACTCGGGCGGCAGTTGCGGAGCCAACTCACCGATGGCCTGGCGGGCGCTGGTGATGAACTCCGTGACCACCGTGATCGAGGTCGGGTCTTCGTCTTGCTGGTACGACGCGACGAGCCGTGACACGCCCTTGCGGGCCTGCCTCGAGAAATCGTCGAGCGTGCTGTCGATGGTGGCCACGTCGCCACCGTTGTCGACCAGCGAACGGACTTCGGACAGACGGTTCATCGCGTGCTCGAGATCGCGCCGGCCCCGGGAGTCGTCACCGACGCTCACGTTGGTCGAGACGTTCTCGATGCTGCGCTTCATCCCGTACAGCGTGTCGCCCGGCATCGCCTGCTGGGCGGCCGCCGCCGAACCGACGCCACCACCGAGCAGCACCAGTGCCGCGGTGCTGGCGACCAGCCGGATGCGCCGGCCGGGACGACGGGGGCGGATCTCTGTCACGGACGCGTCGTCCTCGCGTGGCTCCTCGTCCTCGCTGTCCGGAGCGCTGCGCACCACGGTCGGAGTCGTTGCGGCACGGGCCGCGGCCTGCTCGAGGAGGCGATGCCTCAGCTCGGCAGAGAACTCCGGTCGCGGTGCCACTGCCCCGGCGGTCCTCAGTCGCCCGGCCAGCTCCACAGCTTCCAACAGCTCAGGGTCGTCGCTCAATCGCGAAGAGTGACGGGGCCCGTGATCGACGGCGTGCGCGAAAGTCTCCGCGCGCGCTCGAGCCCTGGTTAGGTCACTCATGGATACTCGTTCTCCTCAATGACAAGCCGGGGTCACCGACAGGTCCTCACCAGGCAAACGAGGAAACTCCCTGACGGGTTACGAAAGACATTCGTTGTCATCCTCCTCACCTCAAATCCTTGGGGATAACCTTCGCCAAGTGCCGCACGGCTCTCAGCTGAAGTTGCTTCACGGCGCCCTCTGATTTCTCCAGCGCCCGGGCGGTCTCGGCGATGGACAGGCCGGCGAAGAAGCGCATCGTCAGGCAGTCCCGTTGCTCGTCGGGCAGCGCCGCGACCGCGTCCCGGAGGACTTCCGCGGTGGCGGCGGCGAGCACGTCGATCTCCGGGCCCTCGGTCTGCCGGTCGTGCGTCTCGATCTCGTCGGTGACCACCTCGAGCCGGACCCGGCCCGACTTGTAGTGGTCGGTGATCAGGTTCCGGGCGATCGTCACCAGCCAGGCGCCGAAGTCCCGGCCCTGCCAGCGGAACGAGTCCAGCGCGCGCAGCGCCCGGACGAACGTCTCGCTGGTCAGGTCCTCGGCGAGTGCCGCGGACGACACTCGCGCGTAGATGTAGCGGTAGACGGTGAGCGAGTACTCGTCGTACAGCTCACCGAAGGCACCGACGTCTCCAGCCTGGGCGCGATCGACGAGTTCTGCACGTCTCATCCCGTCCGGGCTCGGCTCCGGCGTCGTCAAGTTCTCTCCCCGTTTCAACTGACACGTCTACGACTGACACACCCGCGGTTGAGACAACGGCGCACGGCCACAGCGGCTGAGACAGCACCGAGCGTTACGCCTGAAGCACCGGCTGTCAACAGGGCAAGGCGCGTCGCCTTCCGTCCGGTCCGGTAATCACGGACGCGCCAACCGGCCACTTCGGCGTGCCGGCGCAGCCTGCCGTCGGGATTGACAGCACATGGATTCCCCACCATTTCCAGCATCGGCAAGTCGTTCACCGAATCCGAGTACGCCGAACACGCGGCCAGGTCCAGGTCTTCGCGGTCGGCCAGCGCCCGGACGGCTTCCGCCTTGGCCGGGCCGTGCAGAATATCGCCCACGAGTTCACCTGTATAGACCCCGTCACTCTCCGCTGCAACCGTTCCCAGCGCGCCGGTGAGTCCGAGCCGCCGGGCCAGCAGTTGGGCCACCTCGACCGGGGCCGCGGTGACCAGCCAGACCCGCTCACCGGCGTCCAGGTGCTGCTGCGCGAGGGCCCGGGTGCCGGGCCAGATCCGGTCGGCCATCAGCTCGTCGAAGATCTCCTCGACCAGGATCCGCACCTCGGAGACCCGGTGGCCGGCGATGAACGACAGCGCCGCGGCGCGCGCGTCGGCGACCGACTCGGGCGTCTCGCCCTGCAGCCGGAACCGCAGCTGCTGCCACGCCTTGCCGGAGATCTCCCTGGTCGTGAAGAACTTCCGCCGGTACAGACCCCGGGCGAGGTGGAACACCGAAGCGCCCTGGAGCATCGTGTTGTCGACGTCGAAGAACGCGGCGGCATGGCTGGCCGGAGGAGTCGTCAAGGCGGCCTCGAGCTCGGCAGCGGCCGCACTGGCCTCACCGGCAAGAACCGACCGCGCCCGAAGATCCCGCGGTGAGGACCGAGTCATGTCCGCACCCTAGTGGGGGCATGAAAGACTCGCCTGGTGAACTTCAACTTCGCGGACATTCTTCGTGACACAGCGCAACGTCACGGCGAACGTCTCGCGCTGGTCGACGGGGACCGGCGGCTGACCTGGCGCGAGCTCGAGGAGGCCGTCGACGCGGCCGCGCAGGGGTACTCCGCGGCCGGTCTGGTGCCCGGGTACCGGGTGGTCCTGCTGCTCGCGAACAGCGTGGAGTTCGTCACCTCCTACCTGGGAAGTCTTCGCGCCGGCCTGGTCGCCGTACCGCTGAACACCGGCCTGACGGCGACCGAGATCGGGCACGTCGTGGCCCATTCCGGGGCCCGGCTCGCGGTCGTCGACGCCGACCTCGCGGACAAGGTCGAGGGGGTCCGGACGGTCTGGGCCGGCGAGCTCACCGGTCACGCTCCGTTGTCACCGCAGACCGACCCGGAGAGCCTCGCGGTCCTGCTCTACACCTCCGGTACGAGTGGCGAACCGCGCGCCGCGATGCTGACCCACCGCGCCCTGGCCGCGAACGTGAAGAACCTCTCCGAGCTCGGCGAGGACCGGATGGGGCCCGAGGACGTCGTGCTCGGGGTGCTGCCGATGTTCCACGCGTTCGGCCTGAACGCCGTGCTCGGCTGGACCGTCGCGACCGGCGCCGCCCTCGTCATCGACCGCCGGTTCGACCCGGCCGGCACGCTCGACCTCGTCGTCCGGTACGGCGTCACCCGGCTGCCGCTGGCCCCGCCGGCCCTGAACGCGTTGCTGACCCGGCCCGACCTGAAGGACCAGCTCGGCACGGTCAAGGTGGTCCTGACCGGCGCGTCCACCCTCGATCGCGGGATGGCGGACCGGTTCGAGCAGGCCACCGGCTTGTTCGTCCACCAGGGCTACGGACTCACCGAGGCCGCGCCAGGTGTCACCACCACGCTCGGCGAACAGGACCCGAAGCCCGGGTCGGTCGGCCGCGCGGTACCGAACGTGGAGGTGCGGATCGCCGACGAGCAGGGCGAGGACGTCGAAGGCGACGACCCCGGCGAGATCCTGGTCCGCGGCGACAACCTCTTCTCCGGGTACTGGCCGGACGGCGTGGACGGACCGGCCGACGACGGCTGGTACCGGACCGGGGACGTCGGCTTCCTCGACGGGGACGGGGACCTCTATCTGGTCGACCGATTGCGCGAGCTGATCATCGTCAGCGGGTTCAACGTCTTCCCGAGCGAGGTGGAGGAGGTCCTGGTCGGGGCGCCCGGGGTCCGCGAGGCCGCCGTGATCGGCGTACCGTCCGAGGAGACCGGTGAGGCCGTGAAGGCGTTCGTGGTCCCGAAGGCGGGGGACAGCGTTGACGCCGGCGCGGTCCGGGCGTACGCGGAGACCCGGCTGGCGCGGTTCAAGTGCCCGGTCGACATCGAGGTGGTGGACCACCTGCCGCACTCGGTCACCGGCAAGGTCGCGAAGGGCCGGCTGCGGGAGGCGGACCGATGAGCGCGCCGCGCGTCACCCTGTACGGCAAACCGGGCTGTCATCTGTGCGAGGACGCCCGCGCGATCGTCGACGCGGTCTGCGCCGAGCTCGGGGTCGGCTGGACCGAGGTGGACATCACCACCGACGCCGCGCTGATGGCCGAGTACGGCGAGCAGATCCCGGTGACGTTCGTCGACGGCCGCCAGCACGACTTCTGGCGGGTGGACCCCGCGCGGCTCAGGAAGGCCTTGACAAAGTAGTGCTGTCCGTCACGACGGGCGTTCTCGATTTTGTTCTCACGTTCACAAACTCCTAGAGTGGGGTAGTCGCCGACCGCGAGGCGGCGGCAGAGAACCACGTCCTCCAGGAGAATCGTGACGCCTGCCCGCAGCCGTCGCCCCGGCGCGCCGACGAGAACCGAACGCGGCATTCCCGAGGCCACTGTCGCGCGCTTGCCGGTGTACCTGCGGGCCCTGACCGCCTTGTCGGACAGCGGCATCGCCACCGCGTCGAGCGAGGACCTCGCGACCGCGGCCGGGGTGAACTCGGCCAAGCTCCGCAAGGACCTGTCCTACCTCGGGTCGTACGGCACCCGCGGCGTCGGCTACGACGTCGAGTACCTGCGCTACCAGATCGCCCGCGAGATCGGCGTCACCCAGGACTGGGCCGTCGTCATCGTCGGGATCGGAAACCTCGGCCACGCGCTGGCGAACTACTCCGGCTTCGGTACCCGCGGCTTCCGGATCGTCGCCCTGCTGGACGCCGACCCGCAGCTGGTCGGCGAGCGGATCGGCGACATGGTGGTCCGCGACTTCGCCGAGCTGGAGGACATCGTCGCCGCCGACCGGGTCTCGATCGGCGTGATCACCACGCCCGCGGGCCCGGCCCAGGAGGTCTGCGACCGGCTGGTCGCGGCGGGCGTGACCAGCATCCTGAACTTCGCGCCGGTGGTGCTGTCCGTGCCCGACGGCGTCGACATCCGCAAGGTGGACCTCTCGATCGAGTTGCAGATCCTGGCGTACCACGAACAACGCAAGTCTGGAGAGGCGGCGCTCCCCCCGGTGCCCGAGCTACCCCCGATGAACGGCCTCGCGACCGACCTGCCCAGCGTGGGTGGGGGTGTCGGCGCATGAGCTATTTGGTGGTGGGGATCTCGCACCGCAGTGGGGACATCTCGGTCCTGGAGCGGGTCGCGCTGGACCCGGACGCGGCGACCAAGCTCGCGCTCGCCGTTCAGCACAGCCCGGCGGTGGCCGAGTCGGCCGTGCTCGCGACCTGCAACCGCACCGAGGTGTACGCGAACGTCGACCGCTTCCACGCGGGCATGGACGAGGTCACCGCGATCCTGTCCGACATCACCGGGGTCCCGCTGCTGGACCTGGCCGAGCACCTCTACGTGCACTTCGAGGAAGGCGCCGTCGCGCACCTGTTCCAGGTCGCGGTCGGGCTGGACTCGATGGTCGTCGGCGAGAGCCAGATCCTCGGCCAGGTGAAGGAGTCGCTGCGGATCGGCCAGGACCTGGAGACGATCGGTACCGACCTGAACGCCCTGTTCCAGCACGCGCTGCGGACCGGCAAGCGGGCCCGCGCCGAAACGGGGATCGACTCGGCCGGCCGCTCGGTGGTCTCGGCCGGCCTGGACGCCGTCGGCGGGTACGAGGGCCGGCGCGCCCTGATCGTCGGCGCCGGCTCGATGGCCTCGCTCGCCGCGCAGACCTTGCTCGCGGGTGGCGCGACCAGTGTCACCATCGCGAACCGGAACTACGACCGCGCGGTCGCCCTGGCCGACCGGATCGGCGGCATCGCGATCCCGCTGGCCCAGGTTCCCGAAGCGCTCGCCGAGGCCGACCTGGTGGTCAGCTGCACCGGTGCGCGGGGCGTCGTCCTCACCGAGGAGATGATCCGCAACGCGAGCGACGGCCGCCCGTTCGGCGTACTGGACGTGGCGTTGCCGCGGGACGTCGAGGCGGGTGCGGCCCGGGTCCCCGGGGTCACCCTGGTCACGCTGGCCGACCTGGCCGGCACCGCGGGCGGTACAGAGGACGACATCGAAGAGGTCCGCCGGATCGTCCACGACGAGACCGGGGCCTTCGACGCCACCCGCCGGGCCGCCTCGGTCGCACCGACCGTGGTCGCGCTCCGGGCGATGGCCTCGCAACTGGTCGACTCCGAACTGGCCCGGCTCGAACGCCGGCTGCCGGGGCTCGACGAGACCCAGCGGCAGGAGGTCGCCCGGACGATCCGCCGGGTGGTCGACAAGGTGCTGCACACCCCGACGGTCCGGGTGAAGGAGCTCGCCGCCGACCCCGGCGGGCCGACCTACGCCGACGCGCTGCGGGAGCTGTTCGCGCTCGACCCGGCGACCGTGGACGCGGTCACCGCCCCCAAGACCACCCCCGGAGGTGAGTCCGCATGATCAGGCTCGGAACCCGCCGGTCCGCGTTGGCCACGGCCCAGGCGACCCACGTCGCCGACACCCTGAGGGGCCTCGGACACGAGGTCGAGCTGGTCCCGATCGTGACGACGGGGGACCTCAACCGCGCGCCACTGGAGCAGATCGGCGGCACCGGCGTCTTCGTCAGCGCGCTCCGCGACGCCTTGCTGGCCGACGAGATCGACATCGCGGTGCACTCGCTCAAGGACCTGCCGACCGCACCGGTCGACGGGCTGGTGATCGGCGCCGTCCCGGTCCGGGAGGACCCGCGCGACGTCCTGATCGCCCGCGACGGACTGACCCTGGGCGAGCTGCCGACCGGTGCGCTGGTGGGCACCGGGTCGCCCCGCCGGCAGGCCCAGCTGGACTCGCTCGGCCTCGGCCTCGAACTGACCGGTATCCGCGGCAACGTGGACACCCGGATCGGGATGGTCACGGACGGCAAACTGGACGCGGTGGTGCTCGCCCGGGCAGGGTTGGCCAGGTTGGGCCGGCTCGCCGAGGTGACCGAGACACTGGATCCGATCCAGGTCCTGCCGGCCCCCGGACAAGGTGCCCTGGGCATCGAGTGCCGGACCGGCGACACCGCGGTACGGGATGCGCTGGCGGCACTGGAGGACCCGGCCACCCGGGCGGCCGTGACCGCCGAACGGCAGCTGCTGGCCACGCTGGAGGCGGGGTGCACGGCACCGGTCGGCGCCCTCGCCGAGGTGGTCGAGGGTGAGGACGGCCCGGAGCTGTGGCTGCGGGGCGCGCTCGGTACGGACGGCGGCGTCCAGCGGCTGTCCGCGAACGGGTCGGTGGACGACCCGGCGGCGGTGGGCCGGGCACTGGCGAACGAACTGCTGGAGCGGACATGACACCGGCACGGGGCAGCACGACGACGGCCAAGAAGACGAGCAAGACGAGGGCGAAGGCGACGGCAGACGTGAGCAGCGCGAAGACGGCGGCCGCCAAGGCACCGCAGAAGGTGCCGGCGAAGATCGCGGCGAACACCAGCACGGTCAAGCAGACCCGGCCGCTCGGCCACGTCACCTTCGTCGGCGTCGGCCCGGGTGACCCGGCGCTGCTGACGCTGGCCGGCCGCGACGTCCTCGCGAACGCGGACGCCGTGGTCGTCGAGGGGCCCGAGCACGACGCCTTCCTGGCGTACTGCAAGCCGGGCGTCGAGGTGATCGACGGCTCCGGCGCCGAGGGCAGCCGCGCGCTGCGGATCGCGGCCCGGGCCCGGCTGGTGGTGAAGACGGCCAAGTCCGCGGCGACCGTGGTCCGGCTGCTGTCCGGTGACCCGTTCACCTTCTCCAGCGGGGCCGAGGAGGCCGCCGCCTGCCGCAAGGCCGGGATCGGCTTCAACGTGATCCCCGGTGTCAGCGAGGTCAGCGCCGTCCCGGCGTACGCGGGCATCCCGCTGACGGTGAAGAACGAGCGCGAGGTGACCGTGCTCGACCTGGCCGAGGCCAAGCTCGACTTCGCCCGGCTGCACCCGAAGCAGACCCTGGTCCTGCTGAACGCGACCGACGTGCTCAAGGACACCACCGCCGGCCTGATCGAGGCCGGCTTCGACGCCGCGACCCCGGTCTGCGCGACCGTCGGCGGGACCACCACCGCACAGACCAGCGTGGTCGGCACCCTCGGCACGATCGTGGCCGACCTGCGCGCCGCCAAGCAGACCGGTGACGCCGTCATCGTGGTCGGCTCGGTGGTCGAGCAGCGCGAGGCGCTCAGCTGGTTCGAGACCAAGCCGCTGTTCGGCTGGCGGATCCTGGTCCCGCGGACCAAGGACCAGGCCGGCCCGCTGATGGACCGGCTCCGCCGCTACGGCGCGATGCCGGAGGAGGTCCCGACGATCTCGGTCGAGCCGCCGCGGAACCCGCAGCAGATGGACAAGGCGATCCGCGGCCTGGTCGAGGGCCGGTACGAGTGGGTCGCGTTCACCTCGGTCAACGCGGTGAAGGCGGTCCGGGAGAAGTTCGACGAGTACGGCCTGGACGCGCGCGCGTTCTCCGGGCTGAAGATCGCCGCGGTCGGGGAGAAGACCGCCGAGGCGATCGCCGCCTGGGGAATCCGGCCGGACCTACTGCCCTCGGGTGAGCAGTCCGCCGCCGGCCTGGTCGAGGACTGGCCGCCGTTCGACGAGGTGCTGGACCCGATCAACCGGGTGTTCCTGCCCCGCGCCGACATCGCCACCGAGACGCTGGTGGCCGGCCTGACCGAGCTGGGCTGGGAGGTCGACGACGTCACGGCGTACCGGACCGTCCGGGCCGCCCCGCCGCCCGCGCCGACCCGTGAGGCGATCAAGTCCGGCAAGTTCGACGCGGTCGTGTTCACCTCGTCGTCCACGGTCCGGAACCTGGTCGGCATCGCCGGCAAGCCGCACGCCTCCACGGTCATCGCGGTGATCGGCCCGGCCACCCTGAAGACCGCCGAGGAGCACGGCCTGCGCGTCGACGCGATGGCCGAGTCCCCGTCGGCCGAGGAACTGGCGGACGCGCTCGCTCGCTTCGGTGCGGATCGGCGTGACACCATGATCGAGGCCGGTGAACCGGTCACCCGTCCGTCCGAGCGCCGCTCGGGTTCGCGCAGGAAGAGCTGAGTCGTGTCTGGTTTCCCGGAGGTCCGGCCGCGGCGGCTACGGTCGTCGTCGGCGATCCGCAGGCTGGTCTCCGAGACCACCCTGGAACCGCGGCAGCTGATCCTGCCGATGTTCGTCCGGGAAGGCGCCCGCGAGCCGATCGCGATCAGCTCGATGCCAGGCGTGTACCAGCACACCCGCGACACCGCCCGCAAGGCCGTCGCCGAGGCGGCCCAGGCCGGACTCGGCGGCGTCATGCTGTTCGGCGTCCCGCTGGAGAAGGACGAGCGCGGCTCCGGCGCCATCGACCCGAACGGGATCCTCAACGTCGCGATCCAGGACGCCGTCCACGAGGCCGGTGACGACCTGCTCGTGATGGGCGACCTGTGCCTGGACGAGTTCACCTCGCACGGCCACTGCGGCGTCCTCGACGAGGCCGGCCGGGTGGACAACGACGCCACCCTCGAGCTCTACGCCGAGATGGGCATCGCGCAGGCGTCCGCCGGTGCGCACGTGGTCGGCCCGTCCGGGATGATGGACGGCCAGGTCGGCGCGATCCGTACGGCGCTGGACGGTGCCGGCTTCCAGGACACGGTGATCCTGGCGTACGCGGTGAAGTACGCCTCCGCCTTCTTCGGCCCGTTCCGCGAGGCCGTCGACTCGTCCTTGCAGGGCGACCGCAAGACGTACCAGCAGGACCCGGGCAACGCCCGCGACGCCCTCCGCGAGGTCGACCTCGACGTGGCCGAAGGCGCCGACATCGTGATGGTGAAGCCGGCCCTGGCGTACCTGGACATCATCCGCCAGGTCCGCGACCACGTGAACGTCCCCGTCGCGGCGTACAACATCTCCGGCGAGTACGCCATGGTCGAGGCCGCCGCCGCCAACGGCTGGATCGACCGCGAGAAAGCCATCCTGGAAACGCTGACCAGCATCCGCCGGGCAGGCGCCGACACGATCCTCACCTACTGGGCCACCGAGGTCGGCAACCTCCTCCGCCACCGCTGAGTGAGGCGGGGGAAAGGCCCGCCTCCGCGGCTCCTCCGTCGCAGCTCCCCACCCCCAGCTACCGGCGCTCCTCCGTCGCACCTCCGCCGCCACTTGTTGAAGGGGTGGGCGTGCGTGCCGGGTGATTGATTGCTAGCTGGAACGCTGAGACAGTCACTCCCGCAATGCAGCGACGCTTCCGACCAGCCCACAGTGATCAAGGGCCTTGAGGATGTCGTCGATCGCGTCGTTCATCAGTTTGCGGGTGCGATCGAGCTTGTCCGGATCGAGGTCGGGGCGATTCGCTCTGAGGTTGCGAAAGGTCTCATCGAGGATCCGGTCGGTCCACTTGGCCTGGACCAAACCGGCATGGGCGACCCGGATGAGCATGTCCCTTACGTGGTTCGGAGAGAGAACGTTGGCGTGGTACAAGACGATGAACGGCACGTCAGTACAGACCCATGTCCTGGTTGAGATCGGCCAGCTCGTCGGCGACCTCGCGCCGCTTCTGGTCGTCCTTGCGCTTGTAGTCCAGCAGGGAGTCGACACGGACCCGGCGGTGCTTCCCGACCTTGCGGTACTCGATCTCCCCGGCGTCCAGCAGACCGATCAGGTACGGCCTGGACACGTTCAGGAGATCGGCGGCCTTCTGGGTTGTGAGCTCGGCATGAGCCGGAACCACCGACACGCCTCGACCGGCGGCCATGTGCGCAAGGACGCTTGCAAGAAGCTCAACAGCTCCTCGCGGCAGAGAGAGGGTGTCGTCAGGATCCCCGCCGACCACCACGCGAATCGCACGCTCGTCGGCATGGGTGGACAGGTAGCGCTGGACGCGTCGCAGCGCGAGATCAGCCGTCTGTACCTCGGAAGCGTCCGGGGGACGGGAACAGATTCTGCTGCGTTACTCATGTGGTCTCCTCCTCGTGGATCGCCGGCGCTCATCAGCGACCACAACTGCAGTACCGCAACAAACGCAACAAACGCAACGTGACTCAGGGGCTCAGCGGAGTTGGCCGTCCGCTGGCCCGCATCAGCGGGTTTCGGCTGGCCTGACTCGGCGGTTCTCGCTAGGTGCCTAGCCGGGCACGGCACGTTCGTCGATCAGCGGCGCGCACCCGGCTGCTACTTCAAAATATAGCGTTATCGCTACATTTTGAAGCGTCGGGCCTGTTCGCTACTTCATTTGGTCGCGATAACGCTATAAAGTGAAGTAGTGCTCAGATCGACGACGTGGTCAGCGGTGCTCTCGCTAGCCGATGAGCAGTGGGGTCTCGTGACCAGCCAGCAGGTCGAGGCGACGGGGATTGCCAAATCGACACTGGCGCGGCAGGTGCGCAACGGGGTCTTCGAGCGGGCCGGGACCGGCGTCTACCGCCTGAAAGGCAGCGGCGCCGTGGAGCATCTGGAGCTTCGTGCGGCGTGGATCCAGCTCGATCCCGCGACGCCGGCGTGGGAACGATCGGCGGCGCAGGGCGTGGTTTCCCATCGTTCGGCCGCCGAGCTGTTCGGGCTCGGCCAGCTGCCGGCCGACATTCACGAGTTCACGCTGCCCCAGCGAAAGCAGCTTCGACGGTCAGATGTGCGGCTGCACCGGGCCCGTCTCGACGACGCCGACTGGACCAGGCGCGGCGGTCTGCCGGTGACCAGGCCGCGACGGATCGCCGCAGATCTGCTGGCCGAGCGGGAGGATCCCGGCGCTGTCGGTCAGATCATCGCCGACGCACTGCGAGCCGGCCTGGAGTCTTCGGCCGATGTCGCTGCGGCCGTCGCGCCATATGCCCTCTCCCACGGCTTCCGATCCGGCGACGGGCTGGGTCTGCTGCGCTGGCTCCTCGAACTGAGCGGCGATCCCGACCAGGCGACCTGGATTGCCCAGGCAGCTCGACCAGTCGGTCGTGGTGACGCATGAGCGAGGTTAGGCGCCGGTACAAGACGCCGGACTCAGCGCGTGCCGCCGTGACCGATCAGCTGCGCATGCTGGCGCAGGACGGACGCTGGCGGCTCGGCGATCTCCAGCGTCAGTACGCCTACGACCAACTCGTCGAGCGGCTGTACCGACTCGACAGCAAATGGGTCATCAAGGGGGCGACCGCTCTGCTCGCGCGGCGGGTCTCGGTGCGTCACACGATCGACATCGACATCTACCGACCGGGTCAGATCGTGGATGTCGAGCGCATGGTCCGAGAGGCGGCTGCGCTCGACATCGCTGACTGGATGCGGTTCGAGGTCGCGCAGTCGAGGCCGGTGCAGGCTGCCGGGGCCGAGGCGGCCCGGGTCGGTCTGCGGTCGTTCATCGGGACGAAGCTGTGGGCCGCCTTCCAGGTGGATCTCGTGGCCGACGGCGTGGTCATGATCGGCGAGCCGGACGAGGTACACCCGCTGACGGCGCTGAACGTCGGTGATCGCGAGCACACACTCTGGCGGGCGTATCCGCTGGTGGATCACGTTGCGGACAAGGTCTGCGCGATCCTGGAGACGCATGGCGGCCGGCCGTCCACGCGGTACAAGGATCTGATCGATCTTGTGGCAATCACGCAGCAGAGCAGCGTGCCTGCCGACCTCCAGCGGCGGGCATTCGTGAAGGAGGCCAGGCGCCGAACGCTGACGCTCCCGAAGTCTTTCGACGTTCCCGACGTTGAGCTTTGGACTCGAGGCTACCGATCCGAGGCACGGCGGACTGTTGGTCTGCAGGCCGTGGAGCTCGAGGATGCGCTGAAGTTGGTGAAGCCGTTCGTCGATCCGTTGCTCGCGGGGCCGGTGGCTGGACGCTGGGTGCCTGAGAACCGGTCCTGGGAATTGGTGGACTGACATCGGCATGGTTCTGCGCCCAGCGCAACGCCTCAGCAGTCCCATCCATGTCGCCGCACGAATCTCCTTCTCGATCGGTCGTCACCAGCGATCCCCGGCCCGTTGACGGCAGAACCTTGCTGCCCGCGGCGAGAATCGTTGCCGAAGCCCGGCTCGGATCCGCGATTCAGCCGCCGCAACCCCGTCACGTCTACAGCGGCGACTGGCCGGCGCCACGGCGCAGCACCACCTGGGATGAGCTGATGGCCGAAGCAGAACGGATGCTGCGGGCCGGTCGCTTGGTCAGGTGAGGATCAGTATTCCGTCGGAAGGGAGCGTTTTGGACCGGGTCCGGTTTGGAGCGATGAGGCCGGCCCGGGCCGGTGACGATGAGTGTCGCCGGCCCGGACCAGGTGGCGCTAGCTGCGAGTTGGGCCGGCTTTGCTCTCGGCCGTAGGAAGCGTGATGCTCCACTCCCCTACAGATTTGTTGCGGACCGAGACCCGGCCGACCCGGCTGCCCGCGGGAAGGGGGTCGAACCCCGCGGTGATGTCGATGTCGTCGTTCCCGTAGCCGGCGGAACTGCCCCGCCCTGAGAGTGGTGTCCCGTCCTCGAGCCAGACCTCTACTCCCCACGGATCTCCAGTGGCATCCAGCCCAGCCTGGTGGGTTCCTTCCAGGAGGATCCGAGCTTTGAGGTTGTACTCATCGGGCCTGTCCGGAACGACGATCGGCCACACCTCGATGCGCGGCTGCGTCTGGCTCAGGACCAGGTCATGTCAGAACCCGCATTTAATCTCCGTCTGGTTGGACTCAACGGGGCTGGGGTAGTACTGGTAGTTCGCCATGATCGAATACGCTACCTGCACGTACGTCGAGTACTTACTGCGGTTGCATCCCTTCACAAAGGTGTCGGTGCGGGCCACCTGTGCATGGACGACGCTGCCCGCCCTGAGTGGTCGCCAGCGAATTTCCAGCCAGTGGCCGGCGGCAACGACCGGCTGCGGTGGAAAGGCGGCCGGAGCAGGTGGACCGGCCCCGGGTTACGCTCGGCGAACCGATCGGCCGGCCGAGAGGAAGTACCGCCGTGGCAGCACCACCACCTGGACCCCGGGCGTCCCAGCCGGGTCAGTCCCCTGAGCCGCCCGCCGACGCGGCGAGCCGGGCCTCGCTCGAGCAGCTGCGGGCCGCGCGCAACCATCTCGGCGAGGTCGAGGCGATCCTGCGCCGGGCCCTCGCCGAGGACGACCGGCTGGCCGGCCAGGACGAGAAGGCACCGGAGGCCGGGGCATGACGATGACGCCCGAGGAGCGGGCGGTCGATCTGACGGATCACGCCGCGACGGCGCTGATCCGGGCGCGGTCGATGGTCGGGATCGCGGCGGAGGACTCCGCCGAGCTGGGCAAGCTGCTGATCCGGAGCGAGAACGACATCGACGAACTCACCGGGCACGCGGCCAAGGTGCGCGAGATCGTCGAGGTCGAGCCTGAGACTTTCCTGCGGTATGCGTCGGAGGTCGGTGACGACATCAACAAGCGCCTGCAGGGCGCCCGGACCCAGGTCGAGGAGATCGGCGACTACCTGAACAGGGCCGGTCTGGCGGTACGGGAAGGCCGCGACGCGCTCGAGGAGCTCGGCCAGCTCCCGCAAGGGCAGACCGACGAGGTCAACGAGCTGTACCAGCGGCTAGGCGGGCTCCAAGGAGCGGTCGTGGCGGCACAGGACCAGCTGACCGAGGTGGACAGCCGGCTGGTCCGGGCGCAGTCCGAGCTCGAAACGCTCCGCGCTCCTGTCACGCAGGCCAGCCGGGGTGCCGCCGAGGCCCTGATCACCGACACCCATCGCGATGTGTCCGAGCAGGCCCAGGCGGGCCGGAGAACGCTCGGGGACATGGCCGAACGGCTGGAGGACTCGACCTCGCAGTTCTCGGCCGCGGCCGCCCGCGGTGAGGACCTGGCGCGCACGGCCCAGGCCGCGATGAACCCGACGCCGGTCGATCAGCAGGTCGAGCCCGGATCCGCCGACAAGCTGGCCAGTCGGCTGTCCGGCGAGTCGCAGGACAACTCCCTCGAACGCTGACCACCGGCCGGCCAGTACCGGCCGGCCGGTCGGTCGAGTCAGCGTCGGACCGTGTAGTCCGACTGGACGAAGCCGGCCTTCAGGGTGCGGGTGGCGTTGTGGTTGAGCTCGATCTCGCCGTCCAGGTCGCCGAAGAGCGGCAGGCCGCGGCCGAGCAGTACCGGTGCCGTGGTGATGGTCAGTTCGTTCAGCAGACCGGCCCGCAGGAACGTCTGGATCAGCCGGCCGCCGTCCACGTAGATCCGCTGCGCGCCACGGTCGTTCAACGTCTCGACCAGCCCGTCGAGGGTGCGGTGGACGATGATCCGCTCGTCCACGTCGGCCGGCAACGTCGTACTCAGGACCTCGACCTGCTTGCCCTCGTACGGCCAGGTGCCGAACGTCAGCACCTTCTCGTACGTGGCGCGCCCCATCACCATCGTGTCGACGGTCGCGACGAACTCGTCGTACCCCGTGTCGCCGGCCTGCTCGCCGCGCTCGGTCAGCCAGTCGATGGACCCGTCCTCGCGGGCGATGAACCCGTCCAGGCTGACCGCGATGAAAACCGCCGCGTGAAAGCTCACCCTGCTCCTGTCTCTCCGTGGACCTTCAACTCTGCCACGGACCGCGGACAGTCGCTCAGCTGGTCGGCCAGGTAGTACTGACCAATCGGTGCGCCAACGGATAGTCCCGCAGTACCGCGGCCGTCGCGGCACCCAGGTCCGCGGCCAGGGTGGGATCGGCGGCCCGGGCGGTGAGCAGGATCCTGATCCACTCGGCGGTCTCCGGCACCGGCCGGGTGTCCCCGGTCAGCAGGGCTGCCCACACCGAGTGCAGGGTCTGCTGCACCGCGTCGTCACGGATGTCGAGCTCGGGATCCGCCCGCCACTGAGTACCGATCTCGGCGACCAGGGCGCGGTGGTCCAGTTCGAGCGCGGCCTGCTCGGCGGCGGGTTCGGCGGGGAGCGGTTCGACGGCCGGGACGACCGCGGGAAGGTTGCCGATGGCCCGTACCGCGGACTCCGCGTCGGGGGCCCAGGCGGTCGCGCCGAGGGCCAGTGCGCGGTCCGGATCCGGCCCGAACGCGGCCCCACCGACCACCGCCGGGATACCCGCGGAGGTGGCCGCCTCGACGAAGCGACGCGTGGTCGGCAGGGCGCCGAGCATCGAGCAGCTCACCGCGAGCGCGTCGGGACCGAGGTCCTGCAGGTACTGGCTGAGCCGGACCGGTGACGTCGAGGCACCGAGCAACGTGGTGTTCCAGCCGTTCGCCCGGAGCGCGCAGTCCACGATCATCGCGGGCAGCGCGTGCCACTCCCGCTCCGCGCAGGCGACGACGACGCGTCCGTGCGTGACCGGGGTCGCGCGAACCACGCGGGCAACGGCTTCGGTAGCGGCGACGGCGATCGCGGTGGCGGCGTGCTCCTCCGCGACCGACCACTCACCCTGCTGCCAGCGGACGCCGACCTGCCGTTGCGCGGGCGCGATCACGTCGACCAGCAGCCGGACCGGATCCACCTGGTCGGCCAACGCCCGCTCCATCAACGCGACGGCCGCGACCGTGTCGGTCGCCGCCAGCGCGCCCTCGAACTCCGCGCGCAACTCGCCCAGCCGGACCCCGGCGTCACCGGACGCCGCGACGACCGGCGTACCCCCGGTCACGCTTCACCCGGGCAGGTGATCGCCAGCAGCGCGATGTCGTCGTGCGGCCGTCCGTCCAGGTGCTCGACCACGTCCTGCTCCAGCGCGGACACGATCGCCTCGGAGCCGGCGCCCGCGTACTCGGTCAGTAGCTCGATCACGCGCTCCAGCCCGTAGAAGCCGCGCGCACCGCGGGCCTCCTCGACGCCGTCGGTGAACATCAGCATCGTCTCGCCCGGCCGCAGCAGCACCGTGGTGGACTCGTACTCGACCTCGGCCAGGACTCCGGCGACGGTGCCCTCGACGTCGACCTGCTCGATCGACCCACCGGCACGGAGGACCAGCGGTGCCGAGTGCCCGGCGACCGCGACGTCGACCTCCAGCCCGGCCGGCACGATCCGGACCCGGGCACAGACGACGGTGATGAAGCGGTCGGACCGATCCTCGTAGACCACCGCGTTGAGGGCTGAGAGCAACGGTCCGGGCCGGCGCTCGAAGTACGCCGCGGTCCGGATGCTCTGCCGCGCGCGGCCGGTGAGAACCGCCGCGTGCACGCCCTTGCCGGCGACGTCGCCGAGGGCGACCAGCCAGTCGTCCCCGGCGCCGTACACGTCGAAGAAGTCCCCGCCGATGTCGAGATGCTCCGCCGCGGCGCGGTACCGGGAAGCGAAGTCGATCCCGGGGACGACGGGCAGCGGCGGCGGGACCAGGCTGGACTGCAGGGCCCGCGCGACCTGGCTGCGTTCCTCGTAGAGCCGGGCCGAATCCAGCGCGAGCGCGGCCCGGCTCGCCAGCTGCTCGGCGGTGGCGACGTCGGTCTCGTCGTACCCCCTGCCCTGGCCGCGGACGACGATGAGTGCGCCGAGCGTGGTACCGCGGGCGGTGAGCCCGAGACCGAGGACGTCGACGGGCCGCAGCGACGCGGCCTGCCGGCGGAGCTCGCCGTCGGGGATCAGGGTGCTGAGACTCTCGTCGTCGGCCAGCTCCAGTGCGACGTGCAGCAGCTCGCTCCGGCCGCTGCGCAGGATGCGTTCCAGGCCTGTACCGCTGAGCGCGCGCCGGGTGACCCGAGTCTTCGTCCCGACGTCGTCGCCGCCGTACACCCGGATGGCGCCGCCGCGCAGATCGGCCAGGACGACGATCGCCCAGTCGGCGAGCTCCGGCCGGACCGCGGTGAGCAGTTGCAGGACCATCCGGCGCAGGTTCAGCGACCCGGCGACGGTCTGGGCGATCTCGTCGACCAGCTCCGGCCGCACCCGCGCCGGAGCCGTCATGGCCGACCCCGCCTCGGCCAGCGCACCCTCGACCCGCGCCGCCTCACCCAAGGCAGCCGCGGCACCCGAGGCGACCTCGGTACCCGAGGCGACCTCTGTGCCCAAGGTTGCTTCGGCTCGAGCTCGCTCGGCAACAGCGGTTTCGCTGCGGGAGCGTTCGCTGCGGGGACGTTCGGTCCTGGGCAGGTCCGGTGTGGTCTCGGACGACAGCTCAGACGTCACTGTTGGCCGCCGTCGCGTCGGCCAGGGACTCGCGGACGGTCAGGACCTTGTGCAGCTTGGTGATCCGCAGGATCTTCGTGACCCGGGGATGCGGGTTCACCAGCTCCAGCGAGCCGCCCTGGGCTTCGGCTTCCTTGTGCGCGCCGACCAGGACCCCGAGGCCGCTGGAGTCCATGAACTCCACCTCGGCCAGGTCGATGACGAGCGGCGCGGTCCCGAGGGTGGCGAGCACCGCCTTCAACGTCTCGGTCAGCTCACCGCTGGATTCGATGTCGACGTCTCCGGCGAGGCGGACCAGCGCGTACGGGCCAGGACGGTCGATGTGAACGGACAGATCTGTGCCTTCGTCAGCCACGATCTGGGGGCTCCTTCAGTTGTCGGCCGCCTGGAGAAGCTGGGCAGGCTGCCGCGGGCGCCGCCGCCTGTGAGCGCGGAGGCAGATGGCTGCTGGCAGAACCATCGTTCGCAGCCAGGAGTATCACCCGCCCGCTGTCCGGAGCAACCGCCGACGCCCCGCCGATATCCCGCTGTGCACGGATGGGGACCGAATCGTCACGCTCGGTGCCGGGCGGGCCCTTTCACGAAACTCTCCGGAGATGTTCACGCAAAGGGCACGAACCAGCCGCATCGGTGACCTAGCCTCGCGCAGACGTCGATCGCTGGAGAGGAACCCAATCCGTGCAGAATCCGCCGTTGGACGAGGCCGCCCCGGACCCCGAACTCCGCGCCGCGCGCGAGGAGATCCGCACCGTGGCCGACGGCCTCCGTGCGGCCCTGGCCGCCGACGATCAGGCGATCACCGCCGACCCGACGGAGGCCGGCCGATGAGCCCCCAGGAGCAGACCACCGCGCAGCCCGGTGAGCGGGCCACCGACCTGGCCGAGAAGACCCTGAACGCGGTGGCCTCGGTGCGGACCCGGTTGGGCCGCGCCGTGGCGGCTGCCGAGGAGAGCGACGGGCGGCTGTGGGAGGCCGAGAAAGCACTGGTCGAACTGCCGGCACTGCCGACGGCCGCGGAAACCGATCGGTCGGCCGCCGGCTCCGAGGCGTCGCCCCCGCAGATGGATCGGCAAACCTACTCCCATGCGCAGTACCAAGCAGGCATCATCCACAGCGCGTTGGCCGACGCGCAAAGGGGGGTCGACACGCTGCGCGAGGAACTGACCTCCGGTGCGGCGGCTCTCGACCAGGCCACCACGTACCTCGACCAGCTCGAGAAGCTGCCCGGCGACGGGTCCGCGCAACCGACGGCCGGGCTACGGGAGCGGCTGGCGGGGCTGGAAGCCGCGATCGAGGTCGCCGGCCGGGGAGCCGAGAGAACAACCCAGCGGCTGGACGCCGCACGGACCAGCATCCAGCCGTTGGTCTACGAGGTCGGTGAAGTGAACTACTGGGGGCCAGGCCAGGCCGGAGCGCGGGCCGGGCGGGCCGCGAGCATCAGACAGACCCTTCCCGGGATTCAGGCCGGTGTCGGGACGATCTCTGCCGCCCACGTCCAGGCGGACCGGTCGACGGCCGACGCCATCGAGCTGGCGAACGCGGTGCGCGCTGCCTCCAACCCCACCCCGAGGACAGGCCAGGCCGCGTCCGGCACGACCTCCGAGGAGGTCCGGCGCGACCGGTCCCAGGGAACCGGCCGCGCCCAGGGCCGCGACCTCTAACCCTTCAGGCCGGTCTGGGCGAGGCCTTCGACGAACTGCCGCTGGGCGAGCACGAAGACGATCAGCACCGGCAGGGCCGACAGGGTGGCGGCCGCGAGCTGGACGTTCCACATCGCGCCGCCGTACGCGTCGACGTACTGGGTCAGCGCCTGCGGGATGGTGAACTTGTCCTTGCTGGACAGGAACACGATCGGCTCGAGGAACAGGTTCCAGCTGTGCAGGAAGGTGAAGATCGAGACCGCCCCGATCGCCGGTTTCGCCAGCGGCAGCGCCACCCGCCAGAACAGCCCGAGCCGGCCCAGCCCGTCCACCCGGCCCGCCTCCTCCAGCTCGCGCGGCAGGGTGATGAAGAACTGCCGCATGATGAACGTCGCGAGCACGCTGGGCGCGCCGAGGACCGGGATGAGGATCAGCGGCCAGTGTGTGTTCACCAGGCCGAGGCCGTCGAACATCCGGTACAGCGGGATGATCGTCACCTCGTTCGGCACCAGCAGGCCGGCCAGGACGACCACGAACACCACGCCGGCGCCGCGGAACGGGATCCGGGCGAAGGCGTACCCGGCCAGTGAGGACACCACCAGCGTCCCGGCCGTCACCACGACCGCGATGTACAGGCTGTTCAGGTACTGCTGGCCGAACGGCTGCAGCTCGAACACCTGCCGGTACGCGTCCAGGGTCGCATCCTTCGGCCACAGCGATGGCGGGAACGCGAAGATCTCGCTCACCGGCTTCAGCGACGTGGTCGCCATCCACCAGGTCGGGAACACGAACGGCACGCAGCAGACCAGCAGGACCGCATAGACGACCAGCTTCGACCTACGACTCATGGAAGACCCACCTCTTGCGCATCCGCCACTGCAGGACGGTCAGAGCGAGCACGATGACGAACAACAGCAGCGAGAGCGTCGCCCCGTAGCCGAAGTGATGGAACTGGAAGGCCTGCTGGTACAGGTAGTACACGAGCACCGTCGTCGACGTCCCCGGCCCGCCCTGGGTCAGCACGGCGATCTGCGCGAACACCTGCAGCGACCCCACGATCGTGAGGATCGAGGTGAGCAGGATCGTCGGGCTGATCAGCGGCAGCGTGACCTGCCGGAACCGCGCCCACGCGGACGCGCCGTCGATCCGGGCCGCCTCGTACAGCTCGGCCGGTACGCCCTGCAGCGCGGCCAGGAAGAGCACCATGTTCAGGCCGACGCCCTTGAACAACTGCACGACGATCACCGAGATCATCGCCGTGGTCGAACCGCGCAACCAGTTCGGCCCGTCGATCCCGAGCAGGTCGAGGAAGGCGTTGACGCCACCGTTGTCCTGCAGCAGGAAGCCCCACACGATCGTCCAGGCGACCAGTGTCACCACCACCGGTGAGAAGAACAGCGTCCGGAACACCACGGTGCCGCGGAGCTTCTGGTTCAGCAGCACCGCGAGGAACAACGCCAGGCTGAGGTTCAGCACCACCAGGCCGGCCGAGAAGATCCCGGTCGCCCGGAGCGCCGGACCGAGCCGCGGATCGGACGCGAGCTGCTCGTAGTTCGCGCCGCCGACGAAGTCGAAGGTGCCGGCCAGCACGTTCCACTCGTGCAGGCTGTACCAGACCACCAGCCCGAGCGGAACGATGACGAAGGCAACGATCCCGGCGAGCTGCGGCGCGACCATCAGCCAGCCGGCCAGCTCGTCGCGCCGCCGCATCGTCCAGTACGGCGCCCGCCGCGGCCCGGTGTCGGCCACCGCGGCGGGCTTGTCGGCGAGCAGGGTCATTTCGCCAGCAACGGGTTGATCTTGGCGCAGACGCCGGACATGACCGCCTTGACGTCGGCGTCCGGCTTCCACAGCGGGTCGAGCTCGGCCCGCACGGTCTGCTGGAGCTCGGCGTACCCGACGTGGCTGGTCTTGATGTCACCGCGCTCGATGCCGTCGATCACGACGCTCTGCAGCTGGGCCGGCTTGAGCAACGGGTTCGCCTTGGCCAGCACGTCGGTGGTGAGCTGGGACTTGCGCGGCGGCGGGAAGAACTGGGCCAGCTTGGCGGAGTTCTCCTGGTTGGTGAAGTAGGCGAGGAACTCCTTCGCCGCGTCCACATGCTTGCCGCGCTTGAGCACCCCGATCCCGGCCTGCCCGACGACCGAGTACTCCCCGGCGGGTCCCTTCGGCAGCGGGACCAGGTCCCACTTGAACTTCGCCTTCTCCAGCAGCGCCGCCCGGCTGATCTGGGTCAGCACCATCGCGGCGTCACCGGCGAAGAAGTCCTTGGTCACGCCCGGACCCGGCATCGCCTTGTCGGTGAACACCATTTTGTGGATCGCGGTCATCGCGGCGACCATCTCGGGCTGGTCGAACCCGCAGGTCCTGCCGTCCTCGCTCCACGGCCGCGCGCCCCAGCCGGCCCAGATCGAGTTCAGCGCGTCCCAGCCCTTGAAGTCGAAGTCGCCGACCACGACGCCGCCCTTGCCGCTCTTCTGCACCGCGGCGCCGGTCGCGATCGCCTGGTCCCAGGTCCAGGTCCCGGCCGCGACCTGCTGGGCCGGCGTCGGTCGTCCGGCCGCCGTCACCAGGTCGGTGTTGACGAAGACGCCCAGCGGTGAGGTCGAGAACGGGTACGCGTACAGCTGACCGTCCTGCTCCCAGTTGGTCGTTGTGGTCGGCAACAGATCGGCGTCCTTGTCGATCGGCGCCAGCGCGCCCGAGGTGACGAAGTCCGGTGCCGTGCTCTCCAGGATCCAGGCCAGGTCGGGCACGTTGCCGCCGCCGATCTGGGTGGTGAGCGTGGTGGTGTAGTTCTCGTACGGGATCGACTCGAAGGTGATCTTGCCGATCTCGGGATGGTCCTTCTTGTACGCGGCGGCGATCTGGTCGAACAGCGCGGTGTGCTTGGCGTTCGCGCTCCAGATCGTCATCCGCAGGTCGATCGGTCCGGAAGCGGCTTCGTCGCCGGAGCCGCCCCCGCAGCCGGCCAGGGCGAGCAGCGCCGCGGCCACCCCGGCCGCGGTCAGGCCGGACAGCTTCAGCTTGGGGAGTTTCATCGGTCAGTCCTCCATCAGTAGCCGGTGACGTCCGGCCAGCTCAGTTCGACGCCCTGGGCGACCAGGCGGGCCTGGAAGTCGCCGAGCAGCGCGGGGGTGTTGCGGACCGCGCGTGGGCTCACGCCCCGGTCCAGGCAGAAAGCGGCGAGCAGACCGGCGGCTTCGCCGATGTTCCACTCGACCGGGTGCAGCCGGTAACAGCCGTTGGTGATGTGGGTGGTGCCGAGGTTCTTGCTCGCGGGCAGCAGGTTGTCCACCCGTTGCGGGATCAGCGCCCCGAGCGGGATCCGGAACGGGCTGCTGGCCACGTCGATGTAGTTGTCGCCGCCGGTCGACGGGTGCAGGTCGATCCGGTACATCCCGACCCCGACGCTGTCCTCGTACTCGACCGCGCCCCGGTCGCCGCGGACCGCGACGGCCAGGTCCTGCTCGACGATCGTGTACTCCGCCGCGATCCGGCGCGACTCCCGGATGTACGGCGCCTGCGCGAGCCCGTCGGCCGAGCCGACCACGTCCGCGCGCAGCCGCAGCCCGGGGAACCCGGTCCCACCGTCGGGCCGGGGCGCCTCGGTCTGCAGCCAGTAGAACACCGCCTGGGACAGCTCCTTCGCGCCCTGCAGGTGCGTCTCGGCGTCCAGCACGTCGATCACCGGACCCTCCAGGTAGTCGACCATCGGCCAGTTCACCAGGCAGATGTCGCTCGCGTAAGCCCCGGGCAGGAAGTGCCGGCGGGCCGCGATCCGGCGGAAGGTCCACAGGTTCGTGTCGCCACCGGTCCGGCGCTGGTCCGCGACCACGGCCAGCGGGTCGTCGTCCGGGTTCGGTGTGAAGGTCCGGCGCGAGGTCGCCAGCGTGCGCGGGTCGGGCGCGTTCCAGGACAGCATCCGGTCGCCCCAGAACGCGGGCTGGTAGTTCCGCCAGAACGAGTAGTTCGGCGGTTTGTCCCCGACCTGGTCGCCGTCCACGTGGTCCACCGCGAAGCAGTACGACACCGCCTGCATGTTCAGCGGCTGCGCCTCGGCCGGTGCGCTCGGCTCCCCGGTCGTGCCCTGCGCCTCGAACCCGGTCACGTACTCCGTGCCGGTCAGCGGCAGCAGCTCGCCGGTCTCGGTCGCGTCCAGCACGTACGGCGCGGTCAGGGTCAGGTCCTCGCCGGTGTCACGGTGCCGCACCACCACCGAGGTGACCCGGTCGCCGTCGGTCGAGGCCGACACCGGCTTGTACGGCTGCAGCACCTGGAGCCGGCGCGACGCCCGGTACGGCGCGAGCATGCCCTCGAGTACGGCGAGCGCGACCCGCGGCTCGTGGCACAGCTTCGACACGTATCCGGCGCCCGGGTTGAGCTCGGCGGCCGCCCGGGACGCCTCGGTCAGCGGGTAGTACCGCCGGTAGTAGTCGCGGATGCCGTCCCGCAGTTCGCGGTACGACGCCGTGACGCCGAACCGCTCGACCCAGGTGTGCTCGTCGGGTGGGACGGCCTGACTGGTCAGCTGGCCGCCGATCCAGTCGAACTCCTCGGTCATCACCACCCGTCGGCCGGCCCGCAGGGCGGAGAGGGCGGCGGCGACCCCGCCGAGCCCGCCGCCGATGACCAGGACATCCGCTTCCATCTAGAGACCTCTCGGTTCTGCGAGGGTGCTTCCCTCGACGAGTTCGCAGGACAACAGTTGCTGGGGCTCGGCCGGGTCGCCGGACAGGATCGCCTCGAGCAACCCGACCGCCTGCCGGCCCATCTCCTTGCGGGGGATGTGGAACCCCGAGTAGTCGGCGTCGCTCGGCACCGGCCGGCTGGCGTCACCGAGCGCGATCACCGACAGGTCGCCCGGGACCGACAGCCCCCGGCACCGCGCCGCGTCGGCGAGCGCGTCCGCGTCGGCCAGGTCCTCCACGAAGACCGCGGTGACGTCCTGGCCGAGCAGCTCGTGCAGCACGTCGGTCAGCTCGCGGCCGGCCGACGGAACATGGGCACCACGCGGCGAGACCGACCGGAACCCGCGCAGCCGATCGGCGGACGACTCGGCGCCCTCACCCGGACCGACGAACGCGACCCGCTCGTGCCCCAGCTCGAAGGCACGGGCCGTCAGCGTCGCGGTCGCGCTGGTGTAGTCGGCGCCGACGTACGGCACGGTGGTGCCGTCGTCGGGATCGTCGCGGCGGCCGACGGACACGAACGGGTACTTCTCCGTCACCAGGCGGCTCAGCTCCTCGCCGGGGATCCAGCGGCCGAGGAGTAGCGCGCCGTCGGCGATCCGGAGCCGGTTGTTGTCGTGGAAGACGCGGCGCCGGCCGTCGGCGGTGACCGGTGCGCTGGTGAACAGCAGCAGGTCGCAGCCGAGCTCCTCGGCGCTCTCCTCGATGCCGTTGAGGAACGGGTGGTAGAAGTCCGCGCTCGCACTCGGGAACACCGACTCGTAGGTGAACACGCCGAGGATCTGGTTGCGCTGCTGGAGCAGCCGGCGGGCCAGCGGATCGGCGACGTACCCGGTCTCGCGGATCACCTTCAGCACCCGCTCGCGGGTCTCGGCGGGGATCCGGGCGGACGCGGTGGTGCGGTTGTTCAGCACCAGCGACACCGTCGTCTGGCTCACCCGAGCCAGCCGGGCGATGTCCCGCTGGGTCAACCGCATCGTCACACCCTCCTTTGATAATACGTATTGCCCGGAACCGTAAGGGCGCCGATCGAAGCACGTCAAGACCGAAGTGCTCAAGTAATACGAATTAGCTAACGCATCCTCTTGACGGTCCCGGTTCGCCGGGCCGAAAGTTCCGAACATGTCCCTGACTCGCCGTACCCTGTTGACCACAGCCGCAGCTGCCGCCCTCACCCCGTCCCTGCCGGCCCTCGCGAGCACCGCGGCGGAGACCGGAGCCCAGTCAGGAGGCCCGTTGCCTCTGCTCACCCCGCTGCCCGCCGGCGCCCCGGACCGCCACCTGTTCGCCCCGCTCGAGCAGCGCTTCGCCGGGTACCTCCGGATCCTCGCCCCGATGGCGAACGACATCGTCGACACCGATCCCGCGACGTACGGCTTCATGGCCGGCGGCTGGTGGCGGACGCCCGCGCAGCCGTACAACTCCCGCATCCAGGAGCACGTGTTCACGCTGAGCTGGTTCTACGCCAACCAGCGAGCGTGGAACCCGTACCACCGCGACGCCGCACTGCTGGCCCGCCTGGACGCGGCGCTGCAGCACTACCTCCGGCTGCAGAACGCGGACGGTTCCTGGCCGGAGTACTCACCGGGGGAGCGGGGCAAGGCGTCCAGCGGCTTCGGCCTCGGCTACCTGGCCAAGACCCTCGCGAACCTCCGTCAGGCGAACGCTCTGCCGCAGCGCCGGACCGAGCTGGAGGCCGCGCTGCGCAAGGGCGTCCGCTGGTACCTCGATCCCGCGAACACCGTCGTCTGGGACGAGCCGTTCAAGTACACGAACCAGGCCGTCGCGGGCGTCGCCGGTGCCGCGCTCGCACTGAAGTTGCTGCCCGACCACGCGCTCCAGCTCCGGCTGCAGGAGCGGATCCGGTTCGTCGCGCGCTGGGCGCAGAGCCCGGTCGGCTTCTTCTACGATCCGCGCGGCATGGACATCAACTACAACTTCGAGGTGATGCTCCCGGAGATGGCCGAGCTGTACCTGCACACGAAGAACCCGGCGCTGGTCACGATGACGCGGCGCTTCACCGAGTGGTTCGGGTACAACCTGCTCCGCGAACCCGACGGCTCCGGCTGGCTCACGTACTACGCGGTCTCCGACCGGACCGCGACCGCGTACTACGACGACGTGGTCCCCGATCCGGACCGGACCAATCTCGGCAGCTTCTTCGTCCCGCAGGTCCCCGACCTCGGTGCGTTCTTCACGTCTCGCGAGGACCGGGCGGCGACCAGGGCGGCCTGGGCCGCGGATCCCGCCCCGGTCCCGGCGTTGGCGAAGCAGGACACGTCGCCGCGGATCATCGCGCACGCGCCGTTCGGGGAGGCGATGCCGAGCCGGCAGGACAAGCAGGCCGCGATCGCCCGTGTTCCGTACCTGCGCAAGGACACCTTCACCGAGCTGCGCCGCGACGACGTGGAGAACCAGGACTACCTCTACGTCCGCCGGCCGGGGCTGTACCTCGGCGCGTTCTTCGGCACCCGCCCCGGCAGCGTGGTGAAGGCGGGCACCGGGTTCCTCTGGCACCCGAAGGCGGGCACCGTGATCCACGCGCAGCAGACCGCCACCGGCGCCTGGGCCACCGTTCTGTCCGGCAAGTCCGATGCCGAGGGCAACTTGATCGCGGAGTACCCGGCGGCGGACCTGGTCCGCTACCGGACCGCCGACAACTCCGTCGCGACCGAGCTGGTGATCGGTCGGGCGTCCGTCACCCGTCGGGTCCGGGCCACGTCGGCCGCGACCGAGCAGATCCCGCTGGTCCTCCAGCCGGGCGACGAGGTCACCTTCTCCGACGGCACCGCGGTCCCGTACAACGAGTCCCGCACCGCCACCGCGTCCGGGCTGAAGATCCGCCGCGGCAGTACGACGATCACGATCACCTGGTCCACCGAGCTCGCCGCGTCGCTCAGCACGTCGAGCCGCACCTACCTGCGCGACCAGCGCCGCCGGGTGCACGTCCTGCGGATTCCGCACGGCGGATCGCTGGAGACGACCGTCCGGATGGACTGAGCTGAACGAACCGGCGGCCGTCGTCGTGGCGGCCGCCGGTTCCCTGGTTCAGGCGGTCCGCAGCCGCAGGGTGTACCGGCTCGGCGCGCGGCCGGTCAGGTAGACGCGCAGCCCGTCCGGGACCAGGCTGCCGTTGAGCTGGGTGTAGCGCTCACCCGGGTCGCGCCGTTGCCCGGACCGAACTCGATCCGGTCCGCGCCGACCGTGTATGCCCCGGTCCCGGCGGCCAGCTGGTAGTTGCCTCCTGCATCGAGCTGGTCGACGCCCGACAACGTGCCACCGGGCCGGAAGCAGAGCTCGATCGCGAACGGCACCTCGGACTCGGTGAGATCGAAGGTGAGGTCGAACCCGCTCGCCACCTCGGCCACGGTGACCGTGGTCCGCAGCGTGCGGTACTGCTTCGGCCGGTGCGGGAAGTCCATCGAGGCGTAGAAGCGGCCGTCCAGGGTGAGGGCGTACAGGCCGTCGTTGCGCCGGTACCGCTTCGGCAGCGGCAGGTGGTACGGAACCTTCACCTCGTCGGCGAGCTGGAACGTCCGTGGCCCGATCCGGCGCAACCCGTCGCTCCGGAAATGGCCGGTACTGAAGAACTGGGGCGACAACCGGACCGAGTCGAGGATCGCGGCACCCTGGCGAAGCTTGAAGAACGTCGGGTTCGTCGACAGCCCGGACGCGATCACCGGGATGTCGTGGAAGTCCGTCCCGCCGAACAACGTCGCCGTCCGCGTGCCACGCCGGACCCGGGCCAGCGCCTGCGCGGGGAACTCCTGGACGAAGTCGTCCGGCACCGCGACCGGCTTCGGCAGTTCGGCCGCGAGTTCGGGCCGTTCGAGCACCTCGGCCAGGAAGTCACCGAGTTCGCCGGTCCCACGCCGTTCGATGTCCTTGGCAACGGTCGCGAACCTGCCGTTGCGGTCCAGCAGCGCGAGTTCGCGGAACTGGGTCAGGTACCACCAGACGTCCCGGATCCGGGTCTGGTCCTGTCGCCGGGACGCCGTGGTGTCGACCTCGCCGTTGGGCTCCAGCAGGTACAGCGTCGACGCGAGGTTGCGGCGGACGTACCCGAGCAGGTCGGGCTTGTTCCGCAACCACGCGATCGTCAGCAGGCAAGGGTTCGTGACCTCGGAGGCGTAGGTCGAACTGCGCTCGCTGTAGATGCCGTCGGGCAGCGCGTCGATGCCCTCGTCCAGCCAGTCGTCGATCCGCGCGGCGTACCGGCGATCGGGGAACAGATGATGCGTCCGGGCGAGTGCGGCGGAAACTTCCCAACGGTGGTTGGGAGTGTGCACACCACCGCCCGCCAACGCCGGGCCCGCCTTGCGCAGAACGGCTTCCAGCGTCGTGCGGTGCGGTTGGGTGGCGGCCTGGTCGTCGGTGTCGAGCAGGGCCCACATCATGCAGAGGTCCTGGATCGCGAACGCGCTGTCGGGCGGCGAGTGCAGGTTGCCGGAGTCGTACGTGCCGTCGTCGTGCTGCATCGTTCGCAGCTTCTCCACCAGGAACCGCAGCGGTTCGAGCAACGCCGCGTCGTGGTGGTACTTCGACCGGCCCCACGTGTACCCCGCGATCAGCCGGCGGCCCTTGCGGGCAACGGTTCGGACGCTGTCGGAAGCGTTCTGGTAGTTGCCGAGCACGAGCGCGATCTGCGCTTCGTTCGCGCTGGTGAGGAGTTTCAGGAAGTCCTCGTCCACCGGTGACTCGGTGGCGACCGCGGCCGCGGTGCCCGGCACCAGCGTGCTCGCGGTGAGTGTGGTCAGCGATCCGGTCAGGAACGTACGACGGTGCATGGACCCTCCAGGCAAGGGAAAGCGGTTGCCAAATGTGCAGTACTGTCCTGTTGCGACTTTGTCCTGTCAAGACTTCGCAGCTGTCCGGATTCGGTCATCGAATCGGCCGGCGAACTCTTGCCGGAGCCCGCCGGCTCGGCTAACTTGACCGCTCTGGGTAAACGCTTTCCCAGAGGTTCCGAGCTTTCCGGAGGCAAGTAAGTATGAGTGCGCTGGGTGCCCTGGGCACGCTCGGGCGGGGCCGACCGCCAGGCAAGAAGAAAAAGGACAATCTCGCCGCGTACCTGTTCCTGTCGCCGTGGCTGCTCGGGTTGTTCCTGATCACGATCGGGCCGATGATCGCGTCGCTGTACCTCGCGTTCACGGACTACAACCTGATCCAGGCGCCGCAGTGGATCGGGCTGGAGAACTTCACCCGGATGCTGTCCGACGAGCGGCTGCACAACTCGCTCCGGGTCACCTTCACCTACGTGTTCGTGTCGGTCCCGTTGCAGCTGGCGGTGGCGCTGCTGCTGGCGGTCGTGCTGGACCGCGGGGTCCGCGGGATGGCGTTCTACCGTTCGGTCTTCTACCTGCCGTCGCTGCTCGGCTCGAGTGTCGCGATCGCGATCCTGTGGAAGCAGGTGTTCGGGACCGAGGGGCTGCTGAACCAGGTGCTCGGCACCTTCGGCATCGCCGGCAAGGGCTGGATCTCGGACCCGAGTACGGCGCTCGGCACCCTGGTGGTGCTGAACGTCTGGACGTTCGGGGCGCCGATGGTGATCTTCCTGGCCGGGCTGCGGCAGATCCCGGCGATGTACTACGAGGCCGCGTCGGTGGACGGGGCCGGGGTGCTGCGCCGGTTCTTCAGCATCACGATGCCGCTGCTCACCCCGATCATCTTCTTCAACCTGGTGCTGCAGATCATCCACGCGTTCCAGTCGTTCACGCAGGCCTTCGTGGTCTCCGGCGGAACGGGCGGGCCATCCGACTCGACGATGTTCTACACGCTCTACCTCTACGACCGTGGCTTCGGCAATTTCGACATGGGATACGCGTCGGCGATGGCGTGGTTCCTGCTCGTGATCATCGGGGTCTTCACCGCGGCGAACTTCGTCGCCTCGAAGTACTGGGTGTTCTATGACGACTGAGACCATGAGCCGGCCGTTGACGTCGGGCGGCAGCCTGTCGGTCGGGTGGCGGCGGATCCGCCCGGTACTGATCCATCTCCTGCTGGCCGCGTCCGCGCTGGTGATGCTGTACCCGGTGATCTGGATGGTCGTCAGCTCGCTGCGGCCGGGCGACGAGATCTTCCGCGAACCAGGGCTGCTGGTCCGCGATCTGGAGATCAGCAACTACCGGGTCGGCTGGAACGCACTGACCGAGCCGTTCACCCGGTACCTGCTGAACTCGGCGGCGGTGGTGTTCGGCGCGATCCTGGGCAACCTGGTGTCCTGCTCGATGGCGGCCTACGCGTTCGCCCGGCTGGAGTTCACCGGGAAGAAGTTCTGGTTCTCGATCATGCTGGTCACCATCATGCTGCCGATCCACGTGGTGATCGTGCCGCAGTACATCCTGTTCTCGCAGGCGGGCTGGATCAACACGTTCCTGCCGCTGGTGGTGCCGAAGCTGCTCGCCACCGACGCGTTCTTCGTCTTCCTGATGGTGCAGTTCATCCGGGGGATCCCGCGGGAGCTGGACGAGGCGGCGCGGATCGACGGCTGCGGCAAGGCCGGCATCTTCCTGCGGGTGATCCTGCCGCTGATGGTGCCGGCGCTGGCCACCACGACGATCTTCACGTTCATCTGGACCTGGAACGACTTCTTCAGCCAGCTGATCTACCTGACCGATCCGAAGATGTACACCGTCCCGGTCGCGTTGCGGTCGTTCGTCGACGCCACCGCGAGCACGTCCTGGGGATCGCTGTTCGCGATGTCCGTCGTGTCCCTGGTGCCGGTCTTCCTCGCGTTCCTGCTCGGACAGCGGTTCCTGATCAAGGGCATCGCCACCACCGGCATCAAGTAGTGCAGGCCCCCTGCCACAAGAAAGGTTCACCATGAGGCCGATCCGAATCTCCGCACCGCCCGGCAAGGCGTTGCGGGCCCTCGCCGCGGTGGCGGTCGCCACCACCCTGCTGGCCACCAGCGCCTGTGGGGGTGACTCCGGCGGCGGCGCGTCCGCGGACGGCAAGGTCACCCTCCGGTTCAACTGGTGGGGGTCCGACACGCGGCACAAGATCACCCAGCAGGTGATCGACCAGTACGAGAAGGACCACCCGAACGTCGACATCAAGGGCGAGTTCGGCGAGTGGTCCGGGTACTGGGACAAGCTGGCCACCACGGTCGCCGCGAACGACGCGCCGGACATCATCCAGATGGACGAGAAGTACCTGCGCGAGTACGCCGACCGCGGCGCGCTGCTGGACCTGAAGAAGGCCGAGGGCCTGGACACCGGCAAGTTCGAGCCGGACACGTTGGGCGCCGGCGAGTTCGACGGCGGCCTGTACGGGCTGAACGCAGGCATCAACGCGTTCACGATCGTGGCGAACCCGGCCGTCTTCAAGGCCGCCGGGGTGGCGATCCCGGACGACACCACCTGGACCTGGGACGACTACGCGAAGATCTCGGCCGAGATCAGCCAGAAGCTCAACGGCAAGGGCTGGGGCACCGCGGCGTACGGCACCAACGACGCCAGCCTGAACATGTGGTCCCGCCAGCACGGCGAGTCGCTGTTCACCCAGGACGGCAAGCTCGGCGTCACCAAGGAGGGCGTCACCGAGTTCTACACCAACCTGCTCAAGCTGCGGGACATGAAGGCGACGCCGTCGGCGGAGTTCACCTCGCAGGACATGAACGCGCCGCTGGACCAGTCCGGGATGGCGACCGGCAAGCTGGCCATGTCGTACGCCTGGAGCAACCAGCTCAACGCGCTGAGCAAGGCGGCCGGCCAGCAGCTCAAGCTGCTCCGGCTGCCCAGCGTCACCGGTAAGGCGACCGAGAACGGCGCCTACTACAAGGGCTCGATGTTCTGGTCGATCTCGTCGCGGAGCAAGCACCAGAAGGAGGCGGCGGAGTTCGTCAGCTATCTGGCGAACAGCCCGGCCGCGGGCAACCTGCTGCTGGCCGAGCGGGGCGTCCCGCCGAACACCGAGATCCGCGCCGCCGTGGCGAGCAAGCTGCAGCCGGCCGACGCCGCCTCGCAGACCTTCGTCCAGGGCATCGCGAAGGAGCTCGGCAAGCCGTCCCCGCCACCGCCGGTCGGTGGTGGCCAGGTCGAGAAGATCATCCAGCGCTACACCACCGAGGTGATGTTCGGCCGGATGAAGCCAGACCAGGCGGCGCAGGCGTTCATCGACGAACTCAACGGGGAGCTGAAGTAGACCGTGACGTTGCTTCTGGCAACTGATTCCCGGTGAGCGGCACCGGGTCCCGAGCCGCGGCTTCCGGCGTCCAGCCGGAGGCCGCGGCCTCCTCCGCGTCCACCTCCACTCCCACCGGCGTACCGCGGGTCGCCCTGATCGGCGTCCACGGCTACGGCGCGAACCACCTGCGCCGCGTCACCGAGTACGCCGCCGACGGCCGGGTCCAGCTGGTCGCCATCGCGGACCCGAATCCGCCGGCGGCCGACGACCTGCCGCCCGGCACCCCGACGTACGACGACCTGAGCGCGTTGCTCGCGGCCCAGGTGATCGACGTGGCCGTGATCAGCACGCCGATTCACACCCATGTCCCGTTGGCCGAGCTCGCGTTGCGGGCCGGGGCCGACGTGCTGCTGGAGAAGCCGCCGGCTGCTTCGCTGGCCGAGTTCGAGCAGCTGTCCGCGGTCGTGACCGAGACCGGCCGGATCTGCCAGGTCGGCTTCCAGAGCCACGGATCCGCGGCCGCGCACACGCTGGCGAGCTGGGTCGCGGACGGCCGGCTCGGCGAGGTCCGCGGCATCGGTGCCGTCGGCGCCTGGATCCGGACCGACCGGTACTGGCAGCGGTCCCGCTGGGCCGGGAAGCGGATGCTCGACGGCATCGCGGTCGTCGACGGCGCGGTCACCAACGCGTTCGCGCACGCGTCCGCGACCGCCTTGCTGGTGGACGGATCCGGCCGGTCCGACCAGATCGTGTCGGTGGAGACCGAGCTCTACCGCGCGAACCCGGTCGAGTCCGACGACACGTCCACGGTGCGGATCCGGACCAGCCGGGGGACGACGCTGCTCACCGCGGTCTCGCTCTGTGCGGAGGTGCCCGACTTCGAGCCGGCGGTGATCGTGCACGGTTCGCAGGGTCGAGCGGTCCTGCGGTACCGGCTGGACCAGATCGAGCTCACCGTCGACGGCGACACCACGATCACGCAGTACGACCGCGAGGACCTGCTCGGGAACCTCCTCGATCACCGGGCGGACCCGTCCGTACCCCTCCTCGCGCCGCTGGCCGAGACGGGCGGGTTCACCGGGATCCTCGAAGCGATCCGGACCTCACCGCCACCGGCCGCGATCGATCCGGCCCTGGTCCGCTGGGAGGGCGAGGGCCTGGATCGGCACCCGATGGTGCAGGACGTCAGCAAGTGGGTCAGCCAGGCGACGGAGGACCTGGCCCTGTTCGGCGAGATCGGCGCACCGTGGGCCACCAACGAGAGGAACTCCCCGTCATGACGTTGTCCCTCGGCTGCAACCACGCCGTCGGCAAGTCGATCCAGGTCACCGCCGGTGAGACCGAGCTGTTCACCTACGTCTACGAACCGACCGACGCGCAGCTGGAGGCACCCCGGCCGTACCTGCACCCGATGCGCACGGTGAGCGGGGACCTGGTCACGGTGTTCCGGCCGCACGACCACGTCTGGCACAAGGGTCTCGCCTGGTCGTTGCCGCACTTCGGTCACGACAACTTCTGGGGTGGCCGGACCTTCTCGCTGGAGACGGGGTACCGCCAGCTCGACAACAACGGCTCGATGGACCACGAGCGGATCACTCAGCTCGACGTCGCCGACGACGTGGTCCGGTTCGGGCACGAGCTGGCCTGGCACACCCAGGCCGGAGCGCACGTGGCCGACGAGGAGCGCGTCCTCGAGGCGCGGCTGGTCGAGGACGGGTGGGTGCTGGTCTACCGCACCACGACGCGGAACGTGTCGCCCGAGACCGTGCAGATCGGCAGCCCGACGACGGCGGGCCGGGAGAACGCGGGGTACGGCGGGTTCTTCTGGCGGGGTCCGCGGTCCTTCACCGGCGGCACGATCCTCGCTCCACAAGGCAGTGGTGGTGACGAGTTGCGGGGCCAGAAGGCGCCGTGGATGGGGTTCTCCGGCAAGCACGACTCGACCGACCGCGCGTCCACCGTGCTCATCGTCGATGCCGGTGACAACCCACGGCATCCGCCGCAGTGGTTCGTCCGCTCGGAGAACTTCGCGGCCGTCTGCCCGGCCCCGTTCTTCTCCGAGGAACTGCCGTTCGAGCCAGGCGCCACCCTGACGTTCCGGTACGCCGTCCTGATCGCCGACGGCGCCTCGGACGACGACCGCGCCACTGCCCTCGCCGCCCAGGCCGAGAAGGCGCTGACCGTCTGACCGACGTCGGAAGGGGCCGCTGGTGGTTGCCAGCGGCCCCTTTGCTGGAGGTCAGCGCGGTAGGGCGAGGGTGAAGCGGGTGTCGCCGGGGTGGGAGCTGACGACGATGGCACCGCCGTGGGCCTCGGTGATCGACTGGGCCAGCGAGAGCCCGAGGCCGGAGCCGCCGGAGTCGCGGGTACGGCCGTCACGGTGGTCCCGGGTGGGGTGTGCCGGCGGGCGTTGGTCAGCAGATTGGTGACGACCTGGTGGAGCCGTTGTTCGTCGCCGAGGACGAGGATCGGTTCGGCCGGGACGGTCAACGCCCAGCGGTGCTCGGGGCCGACGATCCGCGCGTCGGCCACCGAGTCGGTCGCCAGCCGGGTCAGGTCGACGGCGCGACGGTCCAGCGGCCGACCGGCGTCGAGGCGGGCCAGCAGGAGCAGGTCCTCGACGAGTGACGCCATCCTGGTGGCCTCCGACAACACCTTGCCCATCGCCGGCGGAAGCTGGTCCGGCTGCCGGAGACTGAGCTCGGCGTACCCGTGGATGGTGGTGAGCGGGGTCCGCAGCTCGTGCGAGGCGTCCGCGACGAACTGGCGGACCTGGGTCTCGCTGCGGTGCCGCGCGTCCAGGGCTTGTTCCCTGTGGCCGAGCAACGTGTTCAGGGCGAGCGCGACCTGACCGACCTCGGATCGTTCGTCGGCGAGGTTGTCGGGCACGCGCGCGGTCCGGCCGATCCGGCCCGTGGCCAACGGCAGCCCGGCCACCGAACGAGCGGTCTGCGCGACCTGCCGCAGCGGCCGCAGCTGACGACGAACGACGAGAACGGCGACCCCACCTGCCGCGGCGACTCCCAGCGCGCTGAACGTCACCTTCCATCCGACCAGGCTCGCCAGGGTGTTGTCGAGATCCCGGGTCGGCAGGCCGGTGATGACCGTGGTGGTGCCGACGGTCGAGGCGCTGACCCGGTACGCACCGAGCCCGGGCAGGTCCACGGTCCGGTTCGCGGTCCCGGCCGGGACGGACTCGAGCCGGCTGATCGCCTGCTGGTCCATGGTTCCAGCGTGGGCGGCGATGCCTGGGACTTCCTGGCCGCAAGCTGGGGGAAAGCTGTGAATGCGGGCTCCCACCGTGCTCCCGGCCGGTGCCCAGGGTTCTCCCAGGTTCGGGCCGCAGGGTCGAAGTACAACGAGCCGACCCGGAGGTAGACCGATGAACTCCCACACCAGCCGACCGACCACCCGGACCAGCCTGTGGAGCCCGGGTCCCGCCCGCCGCCGAGTCGCGGCCGTCACCGCCGCGACGCTGGCGCTCTCCTTCGCCACCGTCCTCCCGGCCGCGGCGCTTCCCGCGGTGACCGCGTACGCGCCGGGCCGGACGGCGACCGACCCGAGCTTTCCCCAGTACCCACAGGGCCCTTGGGGCGTTCCCGGGTACGGCCGCGGCCCCGGCTGGTACTCACTGGGTACGCAGGCCCTCGACACCACCACGGCGCCCGAGGACCAGGAGAACGGGCTCGTCCTGGTCGCGAGCACGCTGGCGGACGGATCCGGGACCGCGGCCGGCACCGGGATGGTGATCGACGAGGACGGGATCGTGCTCACCAACAACCATGTGATCGAGGGCGCCGGCTCGATCGAGGTCACCGTCGCCACCACCGACGCGACGTACACGGCCCGCGTCGTCGGGACCGACTCGGCCCACGACGTCGCCGTACTCCAGCTCGTCGGCGCCGACGACCTTGACGTGGTCACCACCGACCCGACCGTTGCCACCGGCGACGAGGTCACCGCGGTCGGGGACGCCGGGGGCGACGGCGGCTCGCTCACCGCGTCGCCCGGGACCGTGACCGCGACCGGTCAGGCCATCACCGTGAACGGCGAGGACGGCGCCACCGAATCGCTCGGCGGGCTGATCGAGGTGGATGCGGACGTCATCTCCGGCGACTCGGGCGGCGCGTTGCTCGACGCGGACGGCGAGGTGGTCGGCATGACCACGGCCGCTTCCAGCGGGACGCCTGACATCTCCGGGTACGCGATCCCGATCGGTACCGCGTTGGCCGTCGCCGACTCGCTCCTCGGCAGCGCGAGCGGGGCGTGACGGTCAGAGCAGTTGCTCGGCGGCTCGGTGCAGTGTGGTGAGCTCGCCGGCCGCCCAGCCTTCGGACCGGGACTCGGTGCCGCCGATCAACGGCTTGTCGACCAGGTGGAACCGCAGGTTCGAGATCGAGCCGACGACGGTCAGGTAGGGGATCGCGGCGAGGTCGGCCTCGGCGACGCTCCGCCGTTCGCAGTAGCCGTCGAGGAACGCGGGCCAGTGCGGCGTCGACGCGACCCCGCAGAAGTCGGCGGCCTGATACCCCGGCGCGGACAGGTCGAAGTCGTGCAGAGCGAGGCCGCGATCGGTGATCAGCACGTTGTCGAGACTGACATCGCCGTGGCAGAGACCGTGGCTCAAGGCATCGGAGTACTGCGCGAGGTGATTCCGTACTGCGGCCGCCAACGCGAGCAGCAGGTTTTCCTCCGCGGACGGCAGCAACGGCCTTATCTGTTCCAGCGGAATCTCGAGCTGCCGGACCAGGTCGGACGCACGGCGCGGAAACTGCGGCCGATAGCGGTCGCCGGCGTCGTGGAAGGATGCCAGCAACCTGCCGAAGCCGAGGTACAACTCGTCGCTGAAGGGTGGTTTCGGTTTGGTTCCGATGACGAACCCGGACAGCACGAACGGGCGCTCACCCTCGGCCGTCGCGAGCAGCCCGACGTCGGTCCCGTCGAGCAACGGCCGGACCGCCGGAACCCCTAGACCGGCCGCGGCCAGATGCGCCGAAAGCCCTGTCTCCCAACGGATCTCGTCCGGTTCCCACCGGTTCGCGCGGTACAGCTTGAGCACGTACCGGCCGTCGGGTCCGGTCAGCTCGTACACGTCGTTCACCAGCGAACGCAGCAACGTGCAGGAGTCGAACGCGAGGCCGTAGACGGTCCTGAGACGGTCGCGGAGCGCCTGCGGATCGGGGAGTGACCGGAGCGTCGGAATCACCCGGCCGACCCTACGCGCGGCACGGTCCCGAGGGCATCCGAGAATCGTCGCCGGCGCCGGATGGGATCAGCGCACCACGCGGGTGGATTTGTGTTCTCCGAGCAGGAACGGAATCGTTGCCCGAATCGCCTCCCCTGGACGGCCCGGAAACCGGTAGCCTCGTCCAGCCACCTGGGGAGGCAGTGCATGACCATCACCGACGAACTGCCGGAGAGCCCAAACCGGTCAGGAGACCACGTCTTGCAGGAGAACACCACCAGCACCAGTACCGGCGAGCTGAACAACGTACCCCTCACAGGTGCGGACAAGGTCGCCTACGCCTTCTACGCCACCGCGGCCACGGCCGCGCTCGTCGGCCAGGTCTGGGCCGGCGTCACCCACATCCCCTGGCCCGAGGAAGGCTTCTCGACCTTCCTCAAGATCGCCCTGGTCACTCCGGCCGTCGCCGTCATCGAGCTCGGCGGTGTCGCCACCGCGGCGCTCGCGGACCTGCGCCGCCGCAAGGGCGAGCAGGCCTACGCCTACCGAGCGATGTCGCTGTTCGCCGCGATCGTCGCGCTCGTCTTCAACGTGGTCGGCCACTGGCGGCCGGAGGAGCGGTTCCTGGCCTTCGGCTTCGGCGGCCTGTCCGCGTTCGCCTACGTGCTCTGGCTGATCCACAGCTCGGCCCGGCGCCGCGACGCGCTCCGCCGGTCCGGCCAGATGGCGAACACCGGCCCGGTGTACGGCGTGGTGCAGTGGCTGCGCGAGCCGCGGATCACCTGGCTGGCCCGGTCGCTGGCGATCGAGCACGGCCTCGGCATGTTCGAGAGTATCCGCGCGGCCCGCGAGCAGATGCGCAACGCCGCCCGGCGGAACGCGATCGCCGGCACGGTCGCGGAGTACATCCGCTCCGAGCACCAGGACGAGCGGCTGGCCAAGATCGCCGAGACGACGTACGACCCGGACCGGCTGGCCGGCATGCTCGAGGAGCGGATCAACTACGACGTCATCACGAACAAACTGACCCGGGCGATCTCGCCGCCGCCGGAGCCCGCCGACGAGCAGGACCGCGACGACCTGCGCGCCGCGGTCTGGGTGGTCGAGGGCACCACCCGCAAGCCGCAGCAGCTCCGGCCGGCCGACGGCGGTGTCTCGATCCGGGACGAGGACGCCTGGGAGGAGGCGATGACCGGCGAGCTGATGGCCATCGTCGAGCCGAAGCCCGACCGGTCCGCGGAGGCGGTCGCCGAGGCCGAGGTGGTCGAGGACGAGGCCGAGAAGGCGTCGCCGGTGGTGCAGAAGCCGCAGCCACCGTCGCCGTTCGCGCCGGCCGAGACCGGGATCACGCCCGGCCTGCTCCCGGCCGACCAGCCGGCCAGCCGGCCTTCCCCCCGGCCCGCCGCCGCGACCACGACGCCGCCGGTCTCCACGCCGGCGGCTTCCCCGGGCGCTTCTTCCACTGTGCAGCGGACCCCCGTGGTCGAGCCGGTGATCACGCCGACGCCGATCAGCTCGGTCAGTCCGTCCCGGCCCGTCGTCGAGGAGGCGGTCGTCGCCACCCCGGCGATCACCGAGTCGGTCCGGGTCGACGAGCCGGCCGAGCCGGCCGCCCGGAGCACGGCGAGCTCGACCCGGACCAAGCCGGCGGCCGGCACGCCCCGCAGTGCCGGGGGAAACCTGGACAAGAAGCGGATGCGCGCCTGGGCCTTGCTGTCCGACTGGCCCGAGGACCGGACCCGCGACGCCGCCACGCTGGCCGCCGCGATCGCGTCCAGCGAGAAGGACGCGGCCACGTTCATCGCCCAGTACGACGTCGAACACGGCCTCGTCTCGGCCCAGTAGGTCTGCGTCCTAAGCGGTCTCGCCGAGGTTCACCGGAAGCTCGGCGAGACCGCTGACCAGGACCCGGCGCCATTCCAGGTCCTCGGCCGGCTTGGCCAGGCTGAGGTTCGGGAAGCGGCGCAGCAGGGCGAGCGACGACTCCTGCAGCTCGATCCGCGCGAGCTGCGCGCCCAGGCAGAAGTGCGGTCCGAAGCCGAACGACAGATGCTTGTTCTCCTGCCGATCCAGCCGCAGTTCGTCCGGAGCCTCGTACGCACGGGGGTCGCGGTTCGCGGAGTTGAGCGCGGCCATCACGCCGTCGCCCGCCTTGATCCGTACCCCGTGGAGTTCGAGGTCCTCGCTCGCGACCCGGAGCTGGCCGACCTCGCTGAAGCGGTTGAAGCGCAGCAGCTCCTCCACGGCCGACGGCACCAGTGAGTGGTCCGCGACCAGCCTCGCCCAGTTCTCCGGCCAGCGCAGCAGGGTCGCCACACAGCTGGAGATCTGGTTCGCCGAGGTCTCGTGTCCGGCGACCAGCAGGTTCACCCCGAACGCGATCAGCTCGTCCTGGCTGAGCCGATCGCCTTCCTCCCGGGCGCGGACCAGCTCGTCCAGCAGATCCTCGGCCGGTTGGTCGGCGGTCGCCAGCTTCCGCGTCACCAGCGCCTCGATGTACGCGGTCAGCTGGGTCATCGCGTCCTCGACGAGGTCCTTCTCCGCCATCCGCATGCTGTACCCGAGCTCGGTCCACTCGCGGAACTGCTCCCGGTCCTCGTACGGCACCCCGAGCAGCTGGCAGATCACCTGGATCGGCAGAGGCAACGCGACCAGCTGCCGGAGGTCCGCGCCGTCCCCGGCCCGCGCGACGTCGTCGGCGAGCTGCTTGGACAGGTCCGCCACCCACGGACGGGTCCGCTCGATCCGCCGGTGCGCGAACGTCGACGACACCAGCTTGCGCAGCCGCGAGTGCTCGGGCGGATCCGTCGTGGTCAGACTGTTCGGCATCGGCTTGGCCAGCGCGACCCGCGGCGCTCCCTGCTTCACCACCGCGGCCCGGGAGAACCGCGGATCCGCGAGCACCATCCGGACGTCCTCGTACCGCGTCACCAACCAGACCTCGGCACCGGCCAACGTCCGGACCCGGGCGACCGGCCGGTGCTCCCGTAACTCCGCGAAGGTCGGCGAGGGATCGAACCGGAAGGCGTCGTCGAAGGGGATGTTCAGCACGGGCTCGGTCATGGTTCGACCCTAAGAGGTTAGGTAACCCTTCGCTCACCTCGTCGGCGGGTTGAACGCGCGTCGATAGCTGGTCGGGGTGGTCCCGAAAGCACGGGCGAAGTGCTGCCGGAGCAGGAGGGCGGAGCCGAATCCGGCGGCGGTCGCGACCTGGGCCACGGACAGGTCGGTGGTCTCCAGGAGTTCCTGGGCTCGGGCGAGGCGGAGCCGGATCAGCCACTGCAACGGCGTCGTCCCGGTCTGGTCGCGGAACCGGCGGCTGAGGGTCCGGGTACTCATGGCGGCCTGGGCCGCGATCGCGGCCAGCGTGAGCGGTGCGGTCAGGTGCTCGGTCATCCAGGTCAGCACCGGCTCCAGGGATTCGTTGCTCTCGACAACTGGTGCGGCGATGAACTGGGCCTGGCCGCCACCACGATGCGGCGCCATCACCAACCGCCGGGCGACATCGGCCGCCACCGCGGAACCGTGATCGCGCCGGACCAGGTGCAGGCAGAGATCCAGCCCGGCCGTCACCCCGGCCGAGGTGAGGACGTCGCCGTCGTCGAGGTACAGCACGTCGGTGACCACCTCGACCGCCGGCCATCGCCGGGACAGTTCCGCCGCGTGGTTCCAGTGCGTCGCCGCCTGCCGCCCGTCGAGCAGCCCGGCCGCGGCCAGGACGAAGGCGCCCGTACAGATCGACGCGACCCGGACTCCCCGCCGATGCGCGAGCCGGACGACGTCGATCACCTCGTCCGACGGGTCGAACGACGCCGGCACGATCAGCGTGTCCGCGGTCAGCACGTCGGCCAGACCGTACGGCGTGACCGCGCGGAAGATCTCCCGATCCACGGCCATCACCTGCGTACCGGCGTCGGTGCCGCAGACCCGCACGTCGTACAGCGGCCGGCCGTCGACCGGGTCCACGGCCGCGGCGAACACCTGGCACGCGCCGGCGAACTCCAGCCCGATCACGCCGTCGACCGCGAGGACAGCCACCGTCTTCATGGCTCGAATCTAGCGAACAGGGTCTTTCCAGCCACTCACTTGTCCGGTCGGGGAGAACCGAGGGTGGATGGATGCGGATCGACATACACATGTACGACGGCGTCGCCGAGGTGGACGCGTTGACGACCTACGCGGTGTTCGCGAACGCCGCGCGCCGTGGACTGGCGGTGGAGCCGCACCTGGTCACCGCCGACGGGGCGACCGAAGTGACCGGGTGCTACGGGACCCGGTTCGGCGGACTGGAGCGGTGGTCCCCGGAGACGGCCCGGGTGCTCGCGGTGTCCGGCGGCTGGATCCTGGAGGAGATCGAGCGCGGGGTGATTCCGCGCCAGCTGGCCGAGGCGAAAGCGATCGGCGGCGACAACCTGATCCTCGCCGGGATCGACTCGGGCACCTTGCTGCTCGGGGCGGCCGGCCTGCTCCAGGGTCGCCCGGCCACCACCCATCGCGTCGACCTGGACCGGTTGAAGGAATGGGCCGAGGTCGTCGACGCCCGCGTGGTCGACGACGGCGACCTGGTCACCTGCGGATCCGGCTGGTTCGCCGGCGTGGACCTCGCCTGCTGGCTGCTCGAACGCGAACTCGGCGCGAACCCGGAGATCGTCGCCCTGGAACAGTGGATCGGCCGCGACCGCCAAGGCACGGTCTGGCGGCGCTGACGCACGGACGCTGGTCTTCGGGCGCGCCCGAAGTACCGCCGTACTCCGGGCGCGCGACGCCGCTACTTGGTGCCGAAGGTGTAGACGGTGGTGCTGCGGAACGTCTCGCCCGGGCGGAGGGTGGTGGACGGGAAGGCCGGCTGGTTGGGCGAATCGGGGAAGTGCTGGGTCTCGAACGCGAACGCGTCGCCCTGCCGGTAGGTCTTGCCGCCGATGCCCTGGAAGGTGCCGTCGAGGAAGTTGCCGCTGTAGAACTGGGCGCCCGGCTGGCTGGTGTGCACGGTCACCGTGCGGCCGTCCTCGGGCTCCCAGAAACGGGCCGCGAACCGCAGGCCGTCCTCGTCGGTCTTCTCACCGAGCACGAAGTTGTGGTCGTAGCCACGCCCGATCACCAGTTGGGGGTGGTCGTCCCGCAGCCGCCGGCCGATCGGGGTCGGCCGGCTGAAGTCGAACGGCGTGCCCGCGGTCTTGGCGATCTCGCCGGTCGGGATCAGGCCCTCGTCGACCGGGGTGTACCCGGGCGCGTTCAGTTCGAGCACGTGACCCTCGATCGAGCCGCTGCCCTCGCCGGCCAGGTTGAAGTACACGTGGTTGGTCAGGTTCTGCACGGTGGCCTTGCCGGCCACCTTCGCCTGGTAGTCGATCCGCAGGTTGTCGTGCCGGTCCAGCGTGTACGTGACCGTGCTGGTCAGCTCGCCGGGGAAGCCCATCTCGCCGTCCGGGCTGACATAGGTGAAGGCGACGCCGACGGCCTTGTCGGACTGCACGACCTTGGCCTTCCAGACCTTCTTGTCGAAGCCGATGGTGCCGCCGTGCAACGCGTTCTCGCCGTTGTTGACCGGGATCTGGTAGGTCTGGCCGTCCAGGGTGAACCGGCCCTTGGCGATCCGGTTGCCGTACCGGCCGACGGTCGACCCGAAGTACGGGCTGAGGGCCGCGTAGTCGGGCAGGTTGTCGAAGCCGAGGCTGATGTTCTTCGTCCGGCCCTTGCGGTCCGGGGTCTCCACCCGCTGGATGGTCGCTCCCCAGGTGAGCATCGAGACGGTGACCCGGCCGTTGGTGAAGGTGTAGACGTCGACCTTCACTCCTTCCGGGGTGGTACCGAACGGATCCTTGCGGATGGACAGGCGGCCGTGGTGTGAACCCATGGCGGCGACTGTAGTCGTTGGGTTCGCGGCGGCCGTGCTCGCCAGCGCACCGGCGGTGGCGGCGCCTAGACCGAGCGCGCCCGCGGTACGCAGCACCTGGCGACGGGGCAGATTGTCAGGCATGGCATCCCCTCTTCGTAGGCGGGTGGGGTCGGCGAGAGCGCTTCCACGCCGACGTCCCGGGCACTGTAGGCACGGGTGTCCGGCGTTTGGAACAGTTCGTAACCGTTTGAATTCGTCCGATGACTCCGAGCGTTGGTTGGTGACCGGCTCTCTCAGCGTTGACCAGATCGGTCCGGTCCGGGGCGGGATGCGGTCTTCTGCCCGGGCCGTCCCGGCGAGCACGATGAGGGCATGACGCAGACAGCTCTGATCGTGATCGACGTCCAGGAATCCTTCCGGGTCCGGCCGAACTGGCAGGCCGTGAACCACCCCGACATCGCCGACCGCGTCAATCGGCTGGTGACCGCGTCCCGGGCGCGCGGCGACCTGGTCGTCTGGGTGCTGCACACCGAGCCGGGCACCGGTGGCGCGTTCGACCCGGTCAACGGTCACGTCCGGCTGATCGAGGGGCTCCAGCCGGCCGACGGCGAGCCGGTCCTCACCAAGACCTCGCACAACGCCTTCACCACCACGCATCTCCAGCAACTCCTCACCCAGTACGGCATCCGCGAGGTGATCATCAGCGGCATCCGGACCGAACAGTGCTGCGAGACGACAGCTCGGGTCGGCTCCGATCTCGGGTACGACGTCGTCTTCGTGACCGAGGCGACCGCGACCACGCCGCTGCCGCACTGGACGCTGCCGGCCGACGCGTCGCTGGAGGAGGTGCTCGCGGATCCGCGGACGCTCAGCCCCGAGGTCGTCACCGAACGCACCGAGTACGCGCTGGCCGGCCGGTTCGCCACCATCCGGACGCTCGACGACCTGACCGGGCTCGCCGTGGCATCCTGACCGGATCATGCGCAAGGTCGTCTTCTTCCTGGTCCCCAGGCTGCACCTGCTCGACCTGGCCGGTCCGGCCCAGGTCTTCTCCACCGCGAACGACCTCGGCTACCGGCACGACCTGTACTACGTGGGCGAGACGGACGAGATCGGTACCGCGCAGGGCGTCCCGGTGAAGGCGCGCCGGGACTGGCCCGAGCTCGGGCCGGCCGACCTCATCGTCGTTCCGGGTTGGCGGTCGCCGCGGCTCGCACCGGTCCCGCCGATCTCCGCCGAGACCAAGCGGGTCCTGCGCGACCACCACGCGGGCGGCGGCTCGGTGGCCAGCGTGTGCTCGGGCGCCGACGCGCTCGGGGCGGCCGGACTGCTCGACGGCCGCCGGTACACCACGCACCACGACCTCACCGAAGAGCTGGCCGCTCGGTATCCACGCGCGTCGATCGTGCGGGACGTGCTGTACGTGGTGGACGACCGGGTGATCACATCGGCCGGGATCGCGAGCGGGATCGACCTGGCGCTGCACCTGGTCGCGGTCGAGTGCGGGGCCGAGGCGGCCGCGAAGGTGGCGCGGGAGATGGTCGTGTACGCGCGCCGCAACGGGGACGAGTTGCAGGAGAGCGCGATGCTGCGGCACCGGGATCACCTCAGCGATCTCGCCCATCGGATCCAGGACGTCATCGACGGCCGGTACACCGATCGGTTGCCGCTGACCGACCTGGCCCGCGGCGCCGGTGTCAGCGAACGGACCCTGACCCGCGTCTTCACCAGCGCGACCGGGCTGACCCCGTTGCGGTACCAGCAGTTGCTCCGGCTGGAGCGAGCCGAGCACCTGATCGGGCACGGCGCCACCGTCGAGGCCGCGGCTCGCGCAGTCGGCTTCGAGGATGCGCGGATGTTGCGCCGGCTCCGCTCCCGCGCGCCCGAGCCGGTCGTCGTGCACTGACTTCGGCGGGCTCGCGACGACCCTGGACGGCGCGAGGTGGGCCTAGGTCTACCTCGGCTGGGGGTTTGCGTCTCCTGAGATCCGGCCGTCCGCCCGTCAGGCTCGGAGATGGCCGGGCAGGGCGCCCGGTTCTGGGCCGGGGAGAGGCTGATGAACAGCAGGGGAGCGGTGACCGTGCGGATCGCGCGGTGGAGTGCGACACACCCATGGCGGGCGATCGGTTTGTGGCTGGTGCTCGTCGTCGTCGCGGTGGGGCTGTCGATCGCGATTCCGAAGCAGCAGACCAAGGAGGCCGACAACTGGGTCGGCCAGTCCGGCCAGGCCGCCGAGCTGATCCAGCGGGCCGGTCTCGAGGACAAGCCGAGCGAGACCGTCCTGATCACCGACCCGGACGGCCCACTCGACCGGGCCGCCGCCACCTCGGCGCTGACCCAGCTGCGGCAGAAGATGACCGCGATCGACGCGGTCGGCGCCGTCGGTCAGCCGGTCTGGGCCGAGAACGGCAAGGCCGCGCTGCTCCCGATCGAGCTGAAGGGCAGTGCCGACGACGCGGCCGAGAACATCGACCAGTTGGTCACGGCCACCGCGGACGTACAGAAGGCGCATCCCGGCCTGACCATCGCGGAGACCGGCGGTACCTCGCTCGACGCGGGGATCTGGACCCAGGTCGGCTCGGATCTCGCCCGGGCCGAGAAGCTCAGCCTGCCGATCACGTTCGCATTGATGCTGCTCGCGTTCGGGGCGCTGATCGCGGCCGGGATCCCGGTCCTGCTGGCGTTCTCGGCGGTCGGTGCGGCGCTCGGGTTCTACGCCCCGCTGTCGTACCTGTTCCCCGACGGCGGCTCGGTGGCGAACGTCGTGCTGCTGATCGGGATGGCGGTCGGCGTCGACTACTCCCTCTTCTACCTCAAGCGTGAACGCGAGGAACGCCGCCGTGGCCGCAGTACGGTCGACGCGGTCGAGATCGCGGCCGCCACGTCGGGACACTCGGTGGTGGTCTCCGGCCTGGCCGTGATCGTGTCGATGGCCGGGTTGTTCGTCGCCCAGGATCCGACCTTCTCCTCGATGGCGGCGGCGACGATCGTGGTGGTCGCGGTGGCTGTGATCGGTTCGCTGACCGTGCTGCCGGCGCTGCTGGCGAAGCTCGGTCACCGGGTGGACCGGCCGCGGGTCCCGCTGCTGTGGCGGCTCAACCGGCGGATCGGCCCGGGCGGGATCAGCCGCCGCCTGCTGGCCCCGGTACTGCGCTTCCCGCGGGTCGCCCTGGTCGTCTCCACCGTCGCCGTGATCGCGTTGGCCGTCCCCGCGCTCGGGATGAAGACCGAGCCCGGTGGTCTGGACACGCTGCCGCAGAGCATCCCCGAAGTGAAGACGATGAAGACGCTGCAGCAGAACTTCCCGTCCGAGGGCATGGCGTACGACGTGGTCGCCAAGGCGGACGACAAGACGGCAGCCGTGGCAGCCCTGAACCGGTTGCAGCAGGCGGCCGTGGAGAGCGGGAAGTTCGTCCCCGGCCAGGCCGTCCGGACCTCGGGTGACACGGCGATGCTGCGACTCGTCTCGGTCCTCCCGGACACCACCGCGGACGCGAAGGTCGCGCTGGACCAACTGCGCGGCGACCTGGTCCCGAAGGCGTTCAGCTCGTTGCCCCAAGCAACCTGGGCCGTCGGCGGCGAGTCCGCCTCGTCGGTCGACTACGGCGAGCACCAGCGGGACAAGCTGCCGTACGTGATCGCGTTCGTCCTCGCGCTGACCCTGGTGATGATGGCGTTCACCTTCCGCAGCGTGGCGATCGCGCTGGTCACGACCCTGCTCAACCTGGCCTCGGTGGCAGCGTGCTTCGGCGTCCTGGCGCTGATCTTCCAGCACACCTGGGCCGAAGGACTGCTGCACTTCACCTCACCCGGCTTCGTGGTGTCGTGGATCCCGGTGTTCCTCTTCGTGATCCTGATCGGCCTGTCGATGGACTACCACGTCTTCGTCCTGGGCCGCATCCGCGAAGGCGTCCGAGCCGGCCTGAACCCGAGGGAAGCAGTCCGTCAAGGCGTGGTCGACTCCGCCGGCGTCGTCACCAGCGCGGCCGCCGTCATGGTCTCGGTCTTCGCCGTCTTCGCCACCCTCGGCATGATCGAAATGAAGCAGATGGGCGTAGGCCTGGCCGTAGCAGTCCTGATCGACGCAACCCTGGTCCGCATCGTCATGCTCCCCTCGATCCTCGTCCTCCTCGGCCGCAAGGCCTGGTGGCCCAACAAACTCCCCACCCCCACCCCAACCCCCACAAAAGAAAGAGAACTGGTCACCGCCTGACCCAAACCCGAAGGCCCCCGCCGACCCGGGGGCCTTCGCCTTGCCTGCCGCTGTTTGTACGCAGTGCTGAACCGGCGGCCGCGCCGCGTTCCCTCGAATGCGGCCATCGGCTGGGATCATGAGTCCATGGCGTCCCCCGAACCGTGGCTCTATCCGGCCAATGGCACCCAGTCGCCGCCCGACGGCTCGGACGTCGGCGAGGTGATCCGGTGGTACCGCCTCAGGGAGGGTCTGACCCAGGAGCAGGCCGCGGTACTGCTCAACACGACGCAGTCGCGGCTCTCGAAACTGGAGAAGGGTGCCCAGGCGCTCCGGGACATCGACGAGCTGAGGTTCATCGCAGCTCGGCTCGGGATCCCGTCCGAACGGCTGGGCGTGCTGCCCGATCGCTCCGCTGATGCCCGGCCTCGGTCGAACTCGGTGGCTGGCTCACCGGGTCCGGTGCGGGACAGTCAGGACCGCTGGCGGGCAGTCCGGGCCGAGCTCAACCGGAACCGGGCCGTGCTCGGGGATCTCGCCGCCGAGCTTTACCCGGAGTCCCAGCGGTTGCCCGGGACGACCGTACTGTCGGCGCCTGGCTGGATCCCCGACGGCCCGGTCGATCTGGCCGACATCGAGTTGACGTGGCTTCCCGAGTCGCCGGCGCCGCCGATCACCGGCCGGGCCGAGGCAGCCGCCGCGGCGCGGGCGCTGCGGGCCGATGGGACCTCGTACGACCGCTACTCGAGAGCGTTGCGAGACCTGGCCCGCCCGAAGCTGCTCGACAACCGGGTCAGCTACCGGTTGCTCGCGGCCGATCTGGCCGACAGCGCCCGGCTGGCGTTCAACTACACCAGCTACTTCGATGTGCTCGATGTCGGCGAGGCCGTCGCCCACGAGTTCGCGTCCGCTTGGCTGGACGCCGGCAACCGCCGTCCGAGCCTCGCCGATCTCCCGTTCCGGCGGCTCGTCGAGGATCCCTTCGATCTCACCGCCCGCCCGATGCTGCCCAGCATCAACACGCTCACGATCCGGCGAGATCCGATCGACGGGCACAGGATGTACCTGCACAAGCGGGACTCGCAGTCGGTCGCCGCGGCCGGCGGGATGTACCACGTCGTCCCGGCTGGTGTCTTCCAACCGGCCGCGCTGGCGCCGGCCCATCAGGCCAACGATTTCTCTCTGTGGCGCAACATCCAGCGCGAGTTCTCCGAGGAACTCCTGGGCAATGCCGAGCACGACGGCAACGCGGTCGATCCGATCGACTACCTCACCGATGAGCCGTTCGCGTCGTTCGAGCAGGCCCGTCTCGCCGGCGACTTCCGGACCTCGGCGCTCGCCCTCGTGCTCGAGCCGCTGACCCTGTGGGTGGAGCTGCTGACGGTGTCGGTCATCGAGGCCCCGGTCTTCGACCAGCTGTTCGCGGACATGGTGGCAGTCAACGAGGAAGGTGTCGCTGTGACCACCGACGCCGCTCGGCCGACGGTCGGCATCCCGTTTACCTCGGACACCCTGCACCGACTGGACGAGGAGCCGCTCTCACCCATCGCACGGGCCTGCGTCAGCCAGGTCTGGGCGCACCGGCATACACTCCTGGGCCGATGAGAGTCTTGGTCACCGGCGCGGCCGGTTTCGTCGGATACGCCGTTGCCAGTCGCTTCGTGGAAGCGGGCTGCGAAGTGCACGGATTCACACGCAGTGGTGCCGGGCTGCCCTCCGGCGTCGAGCCCGTCCACGGCGACCTGCTTGCCGAGGATTCGGTCCGGAAGGCTGTCGCGCAGGTGGCGCCCGAGGTGGTGTGCCACCTGGCTGCTGCTGTGCGCGTCCGCGAGTCACGGACCGATCCAGTGCGGTACTGGCGGACAAACGTCGGCGGAACCCTGGCCGTGCTGGACGCGCTGGCCGAGACCGGTTCGGGGTCGGCGAAGCTGATCCTCGCGTCGACCTGCGCGGTGTACGGCGAACCCGAGCGGCAACCCATCGGCGAGAACGCCGAGCCGGCACCGAGCAACCCGTACGGTGCCGGGAAACTCGCCGCTGATCGGGCGGCTGCGGATCTGGCAGCCACCGGAGCCATCGGCGCCGTCAGTCTGCGCTCCTTCAACGTCGCCGGTGGTCTTCCAGAGCATCCGGACCGGGACGAGTCACGGCTGATCCCCAAGGTCGTCGCGGTGGCGCAGGGCCGGGCCACGGAGTTGGTGGTCAACGGAGACGGTACAACGGTCCGCGACTATGTCCACGTGCTCGACATGGCGGACGCATTCCTCGCTGCTGTTGGTGTGTGCGAACCGGGGCAATGGCAGGCCTACAACGTGGGGGGCGGTGGCCGGACCCGGATCGTCGATGTCATTGCCACCACCGAGCGTCTGACCGGCAAGCCGTTGCCCGTCCGGCATCAGGCCGGCGCCGCCGAACCACCCGAGTTGATCGCGGATCCCCGTTCTTTCCAGCGGGCCACCGGTTGGTCGGCTCACCGCTCGGGGCTCGAACAGATCCTGGGGGATGCCCTGGCGGCGGCCCGATCGGCATATGCGCCGGGCGAATAGTCGGATCCGGAATATCTGCTCTTCGACTGGCCAGCTACTGCCGCAGCGGTGCCGGTCCGGGTGTTCTGGGAGTACGTCACCCTCCCGGAAGTGAGGCACTTTCATGTCGGACATTCAGGTTCTCAAGGGCCAGCTCTACCAGATCACCACGGAGGCCAAGCAGGCCGCAGGCAGCCTGGGCGGCTTCGGCCAGAAGTTCGGACAGCACATCGCTCAGGTGCAGAGCCTCATCGCCGGAACCACGACGGGCGCCGACCGAGATATCGCGCAGCTGCTGGACGCTGCCGCCCGTTCGCTCGGTCAGGCCGTCGAGTCGCTGCAGATCGCGGCCGATGGATGCAGTCGCTATGCGGATCAGATCTGACTCAGGCCGATGCCGTCCGATCTCGAGCGAGTCGCGGCGGGACTCGTCGCCTGCTTGAACCAAGTGCCTCAGGTGGTGCAGTACCTCCACCGGCTCGCCCGCCAGTGTCGGGAGAGCGCCGCGTTCCTCGGCGGTTTCGCCAGCAGCAATCCAGCAGCTCGGACGGCGGCACTTCAACTCGATGAGGCGGCCCGGCGCTGCGAAGAGGCAGCCCAGCTCGCTGCTGAGGCACCCGTCAAGGCAGGGGCGTGGGCGCAGCAGATGGTTCGCTCCGGAGCCGAGCGGCCGGTCAACGATCGCCTGCATCGTCCGGGCGCAGCCGACCCGGGCGTTGTCGAGCTCGACACCGCGCGCGAAGAGCACAAGCGTCTCCTTGATCAGCCGCCGGCGGACTCGACCGTTCGGGTGGATCGGAAATTCACCTACCGCACGGATGAGCAAGGCAGAGTCGTCTCGGCCCGGACCACGCTCGACGAGCTGGATCTGGACCATCCGCGGGACGCCGGTGCCCAGCGACGGCTGATCGGGAAACTCCCGGGCGACCACGCCGGGCACCTGTTCGCCCGGATCTTCCGTGGTCCCGGGGGCACGATGAACCTGGTCCCGATGGAGGCCATCAAGGTCAACCTCGGGCAGTACAAGGTCCTGGAGAATCGGTGGCGGAAGATCATCGAAGCTGGCGGCACCGTGGAAGTGTTCATCGAACTCAATTACCCCGAGGCGAGCGTCCGCCCGGACATCATCGACGTCGGATACCGTCACGACGGCCGGCTGAGGTGGGTCTCGATCGTCAATTCTCCACGGCAGAAGGGTGACAGCACACCATGAAGGACGAAGCGCAGGAGTCTCTGACCGCTGTGGCGAAGGCGCTCGCTCGGGCGGCGTCGGCGGGCTGGACGCGGGCCGAGTTGCGGATCACGGCTGCGGGTGGGATGACCGAGACCGAGGTTGATGTGCAGTTGGCTGATGGGTCGGTCGACACCTCGGCTGGGCTCGACCGGGAGGGCCGGGTTGCCGCGTACGAGTTGCGGGAGCGGATGTACGAGGTGGGGAAGGGGAGTTGGTACAACGCGCGGGTCGTGTTGGTGCCTTCGGGGGAGGTTTCGGTGGAGTTCGACTACGAGCGGCCGCCGTTCGACGGGGATGCTGATGCTGAGCTTTTGATTGCGGATCAGGAGTCTTGGCCGCGGGACGCCGAGCTGCTGCCTGTCTGGCACCCGTCGCGGGGTTGAGGCCTGCTGCCTCAGAGGGTGAGGCCCTCGGACTTGGTGGGGGTCTTGGCGGTGGAACTGGTCGTGGCTGCGCTTGTGGGGGAAGGGGATCCTGGGCGGGCTAGGCCGGTGGTTGAGTGGGTCAGGGCTTGGTTGGTTTCGTGCCAGGCTGCTGCTCTTTGGTGCTGGGCCGCGTGGGTGCGGATGAGTTCCGGGAGCTGCTGGGTGGCTTGCTCGATCTTCTGAAGCATTCGCTCACCCGACCTGGCCGAGGTGGTGCGGCGATCTTCCGGTGGGCCGGTGATGCGGTGGAGGGCGGAGAGGTCGGGGCTGATGGCTTCCCAGGTTCTCTGGTAGACGGCCTGGTGGAGTTCGGGGGTGAGATTTCCGCCGAGGTTGGTGAGTTCCTGGCCGATGTCGCTCGTGCGGACCACCATGTCGGTGACCACGTTGACCTTGCCGATCGCGTTCTGTCCGGCGAGGAGGCGGAGGACCTCGTCGCGGTCCAGGCCGGTGCGTTCGCCGAGGCCTTCGGCGAGGACGGTGACCGCCGGCGCGAACCGGGCGTACCCCTCGTCCGTCCGCACCTGGTCGATCCCCGGGGCCACTTCGTCGAGGCCGAGGTCGGTGATGAAGTCGTCCAGGTGCTGGTGCGCCCAGGCTTCGGTGGCGCCCTCGTCCAGCGCCTGGATCGCGGGGTCGGTGAACGCCTGCTCGGCGTGACCGTGTTCGGTGCCCTCGGTCGCGAGCAGGTGGGTGTTCTCGTGCAGCACGATCTGCAACGCGCGGCGGAACTCGGTCAGCTGCTCGGCGGAGTGCTGCCGCCCCGGCTCGGCGAAGAGACGGTCCAGCGGCTCGCGGACCGCCGGACCGAGGGCGAGGGATCCGTCCCAATCGGCGACCGCCTCGGTATCGCGGTGCGGGTTGTCCACCACCTGGCCGTTCCACGACGAGTGGTGGGCGCCGGACAGCCGTACCGCGGTCTCGGCCTGGCGCGCGAGGAACTCGTCCAGCGTGCGCACGGTCGGGCGGTCATTCACGCGCACCAGGATGCCTCGCCGCCGGGCCACCGCCACCGCCGCCGAAGCCGCCAACGCCGAGCACGGTCGGCCACATCGCCGGACGCGCGCCGAGCCGGAGCCGGAAGCGGGCCAGCTCGGCCACGGGGAGCTCGACGGTACCGACCGGGGTCGCGCGGTGCGATCGGACCCAGCTGACCAGGTCCTCGGGCCGGTCGATGTCGGCGGTGAAGTGCACGAGATTCACGTACCAGATGTCGCGCGTGAAGTGATCCCGCTCCAGCCAGGCGTCCTCGCCGAGCGCGGAGGCGAAGAGGTCGGCGAAGCGGCCGGCCGCGTCGTCGAGCGGGCGGGCGGCGGCCATCACGGTGGCCGGCGTCAGCGTGAGACCGGTGATCTCAAACCGCAGCGCACCCACCTTCGCCGCGGCCACCTCCAGCGCCGTCCGATAACGCTCGACCGCCGGGTCGTCGGCCGGTACCTCGTCCCTGTACCGCTCCAGCGCGCGCACCGTGAAGTGGGCGGACCCGGTCTGCCCGGTCTGCCAGTGGTCCGGGCCGGCCAGGTCGGCGGCCGTCTCGGTCAGTTCGTCCAGGCGCCGGCCGACCGGGTCGTCGGCGGGTGGCCGAAGGATCACGCTCACCGGCCAGCGGCCGCCTTCGACGGGTGGGGTGTCGCGGTTGTGGGTACCTGCGGCGATGCGCGGCGCGGCCTCGGTGAAGAGCAGGTCGAACTTGTCGATGGTTCTCGCCTCCGTTCCGCCCCGTACGACGCCACCCGGGCGAGCCGGGTTCGGCGCGGGATTGAGAAATCCGGGTGCTCGGACTGAGAAGGATTCCCGTCCGCCGGATGGTGGACCGGTTCAGCCGAGCCGGGAAAGGATGGAGACCATGACCACACGTTTCGGGATTTTTGTGCCGCAGGGCTGGAAGATGGACCTCGCCGGGATCGCCGACCCGGTCGAGCAGTGGGAGGCGATGACGGACGTCGCCAAGCGCGCGGACGAGGGGTCCTGGGACTCGATCTGGCTGTTCGACCACTTCCACACGGTGCCGGAGCCGAGCGACAACACCACGTTCGAGTGCTGGTCCGCCACGGCGGCGCTGGCCCGCGACACCGAGCGGGTGAACATCGGCCAGATGGTCGGCTGCAACGGGTACCGCAACCCCGCGCTGTACGCGAAGATCGCCTCCACCGTCGACGTCGCCAGCCACGGCCGCCTGTACGCCGGGATCGGCGCCGGCTGGTACGAGCACGAGTGGAAGGCGTACGGCTACGAGTGGACCGACATCCCGGAGCGGATGGCCGCCTTCCGGGAGGCCACCGAGATCATCCACAAGATGTGGACCGAGGACAAGCCGGTCTACAACGGCAAGCACTACTCGATCGACGCGCCGATCAACGAGCCCAAGGGCGTCCGCAAGCCGCACCCGAGCTTCTGGATCGGCGGCGGTGGCCCGAAGGTCACGCTGAAGCTGGTCGCGCAGTACGGTGACGCCGCGAATATCGGCGGTGGCAACCCCGAGGTGATCAAGGAGAAATGCGACATCCTCCGGGAGCACTGCCGCAAGGTCGGCCGGGACTACGACGAGATCATCAAGTCGACCAACTTCAACATCTTCCCGATCGACAAGGGCGACGACCCGCAGAAGGCGACCGAGAAGGCGCTCGGCCCGATGAACCGGGAGCGGTTCGACCGGGACAACCTGATCGCCACCGAGGACGAGATCGCCGACAAGGTGGAGGCCGCGCTGGAGGCCGGCGCCGACTACGTCATCTTCTACGTTCCGGGTGTCGCCTACGACCTCGACCTGGTCGACCGGGCCGAGCAGATCGCCAAGCGCTTCGCCTGACCCGGCCGGCGCGCCCGTCCGCGCGCCCTGCCGCAGCACTCCCGACGCCGCCGGTGGTACCGACCACCGGCGGTGTCGTGCGTTCCGGGCTGACCGGATCAAGTCATGGCAGGTGTCCGCCAGGCCGGACCGTGGACCGTGGCCAGGAGCAACGGTCACGCTCGGATCCGATGGCTCCGCGACCGTCGGAGCATCGGGAGGTCTCTCTACGTGCGAACATCACGTCGCGTCGCCGGCCTGGTCCCGGTCGTGGCCGTGGGCGCTCTGCTGGCGTCCCTGGCCGCGGTCCCCGTGACCGCGGCGGCACCACCGCCCCCACCGAACCCGCCCACGGCGAACCCGGCCCACCGTACGCCGGGGGCCGAGACACACCGGGTCACCCTGATCACCGGTGACGTCGCGGAGTACACCAGCGAACCCGGCGGGCAGCACTCCGCCCGGTTGCTGACCGGCGAGAACTGGTTCCTCAGCCGGACCGACGGCAAGCTGACGATCGTGCCGCCGGCGGCGTACGGCCTGGTCGCGTCCGGCCGGTTGGACCAGCGGCTCTTCAACCTCACCGATCTCGTTGCCCAGGGCTACGACGACGCCAGGACGGCCACCCTGCCGCTGCTGCTCACCGGCGACACGGCTCCGCGGGCTCCTCAGGCGGCGACGACCCGCCGGACCCTGGCCGCCGCCGGCGCGACGGCGGTGTCGGTCCAGAAGTCCGAGGCGACGCGGTTCTGGCAGGGGCTGCAGGGCGGCAACCTGCGGAGTACGGGCACCGAGAAGGTCTGGCTCGACGGCCGGACCCACGCCACCCTCGACCGGTCCACCCAGCAGATCGGGGCCCCGACGGCCTGGCGGTCCGGGTACGACGGCCGCGGCGTCAAGGTGGCCGTCCTCGACACCGGCTACGACCGGAATCACCCGGATCTCAAGGACCAGGTGATCGCGGCGAAGAGTTTCGTCCCGGATCCCGACGTCCAGGACAAGCACGGCCACGGTACCCACACGGCATCCACGGTCGCGGGCCTCGGCGCCGCCTCGCAGGGCAAGCGCAAGGGGGTCGCGCCGGGTGCGGACCTGCTGATCGGCAAGGTCCTGAACGACAACGGGGCCGGCCTCGACTCCGAGGCGATCGCCGGGATGGAGTGGGCCGTCGAGCAGGGCGCCAAGGTGGTCAGCATGAGCCTCGGGACCGACCTGCCGTCGGATGCGTCGGACCCGATGAGCCAGACCGTCGAGCGGCTGTCCGAGCGGACCGGAGCCCTCTTCGTCGTTGCCGCGGGCAACACCGGCCTGGAGGAATTCATCGGCAGCCCGGCCGCGGCGTCGCATGCGCTCACCGTCGGCGCCGTCGACCGGAACGACAAGCTCGCGGCCTTCTCCAGTCGCGGACCGCGGTACGGCGACGGCGCGATGAAGCCCGAGGTCACCGCCCCCGGCGTGGACATCGCCGCCGCACGGGCCGCCGGGACGAACACGGGGCGCAACCTCAGCGAGTACTACACGACGATGAGCGGTACGTCGATGGCCGCCCCGCACGTGTCCGGGGCGGCCGCGATCCTCGCGCAACGGCACCCGGACTGGACCGGCCGCCAGCTCAAGGCGGCCCTCGTCGGCTCGGCCCTCTCGACGCCGGGCACCTCACCGCTGGCCCAAGGGCTCGGCCGCGTCGACGTGGCGAAGGCCCTGGCTGCCAAGGTGGTCGCCGACGACGCGACCGTGCTCTTCGGCGACCTCTCCTGGACCGGTACGGCGCCGCCGCCCGTCACCCGGACCCTGACCTACCGCAACCCAGGGACGAAGCCGCTCACCCTCGACCTGACCGCCGACGTCCGCACCCCGGCCGGTGTCCGGCCGAAGCTCAAGGTGACCCCGGCCGGCCTCCGGATCGCGCCGGGCGGCTCCGCGACGGCCACCGTCACCCTCGACCAGGCCGCCACCCCGCCGGGCAAGTACTCCGGCGCGATCACCGCGCGGTCCGCCGGGTCGACGTACCGGACCGGGGTCGGCTTCACCGCGGGCGGCAAGCTGCACCGGATCACGGTCGACGCCGTCGGCCGGGACGGCAGGCCCGCTCCCTCGACGACGGGCATCCCCAGCGGGGCGCACCTGTGGAACCTGGATACCGGCCGGGCCGAGCTGACCACGTTCGATCGGGACGGCCGGCACGTGTTCGAGGTACCGACCGGCCGGTACAGCCTGATGGTGTTCGTGATCGGCCTCGGCCCCGACGGGACGATCGCGACCGAGACTCTGCTCGGTCAGCCGGAACTCACCGTGAACTCGGACCGCGCGCTGTCCTTCGACGCCCGGCAGGCCCACCGGATCGACATCCGGACCCCGCGTCGTGCCGATCTCGCCACTGTCGGGCTCGCCTGGAGCCGGCACAACGGGGACCGGTTCGCGACGGCGGGCTGGCGGCTCGGGACCAGCGTGACCGATGTGTACGTCCAGAACTTCGGCAAGCCCAGGACCGGCAAGTTCCAGATCCTGCAGCGCTGGGACCTGGTCGAGCCGATGGTCACCGTCGACGTGAACGGCTCCGGTGGCTTCCGGCTCCGGACGCCCGAGCCCGCGGCGTACCACCTCCCGTACGTCGGATCCGGGGCGCTCGGGTTCCACGATGGCGGTACCGGGGAGCCGGGTGAGCTGGACGGCGCGGACGGCAAGGTCGCGCTGCTGCGGTGGAAGGGCATCTTCGAGACCGTCAACCAGGTCCGCGCCGCCCGCGACGCCGGGGCCAGGCTGGTGCTGCTCTACAACGAGACACCTGAACTGTGGTCCGCCGACGCCACCGAGGTCGGGCTCCCGGCGTACATGATCAGCCGCCAGGACGCGCATCGGCTGCTCGGGCTGAAGCCGGCGACGCTGCAGGTGACCGGACTGCGGAACAGCACCTACCGGTACGACCTGGCGATGGCGCCGGAGGTGGTCCGGAACGGGCTGACCTACGACCTGGCGAAGCTGCGGCCGGCGGAGCTCACCACCACCTTCCACCGGAACGCGAGCTGGCCGACCCATGTCGAGAGCCGGAAGGCGTACCTGGACGGCATCCCGTTCAGCCTGGAGTCGATCCGCACGGTGAACGAGGACCACGTCCGCACCGACTACGTCTACGCCGACAGCGCGGGCATCCAGTGGTCCGAGGAGGCGATGGGTGGAGCGGAAGGTCTGAGCGGCCGCGAGCTGACCGTCCCCCGGGCCTACCGGGCCGGTGAGCGCGTCGGCAAGGACTGGTGGGTCGCGATCACCCGGCCCGCGGTCCCCGCGATCGCGGGTGGCGAGGCGGACGGCCTGCCGGCGGCCCGGTTCGAGGACGCGCTCCGCGTCGCCGTCCCGCAGCACGTGAACGGAAACCGCTCGGTGTACGGCTGGAGCGACAACAAGCTCGACCGGTCGACGCTGGTCCTGCGCAGCAACGGCCGCGAGCTCGGCCGGCGGGACTGGTCGACCGCCGCGTTCCCGGTGCCGAAGCAGACCGCTTGGTACGACCTCAGCCTCGACGTCCGGCGCGCGCCGAACACCTGGGCGACCACGTCCATCGCGACGCACACCGAGTGGAGGTTCCGGTCCGGGACGACGAAGACCCGGGCGGTGCTGCCGTTGGTCCAGGTGGACTACTCGCTGGAGACCGGCCGCGACAACGCCGTCCCGGCCAAGGGCGGTAGCCGGCTCGTGCTGACACCCGGGTACCAGCCGGGTGCGTCCGGGCCCGGGTTCTTCCGGACCACGGCTGAGATCTCGTACGACGGGTCGTCGTGGCACCGGTTGTTCCTGCTGCCGGTGGACCTGCGCGGCTCGGTCGGCGCCCGGCTGCCCGCGGTTCCGGCCGGGACCGGCGCCGTGCACCTTCGGGTGACCGCCACCGACCTGGCCGGCAACCGGGTCGGCCAGCAGATCGAGAAGGCCTGGCTGGTGGAGCAGAACTAGGTCAAGATCGCCGGCCGGTACCCAACCGATCGGACCCGGGCCGCCACCCCACGGCGGCCCGGCTGACCAGAAGTGGTCATGGCGGATGTCGGTCAGGGTCATCGATGGACTGTGGCTGAAGGCAACTGCCAGGCTCACGGCGTTGGCTTCGCGCCCGTCGGGGCCAGGGAGGTAGGCCGCCGATGCCTTTGTCACGACGCGCGACCAGCATGTTCTCCGCGGTGATCGCCGCCGCGGTTCTGACCGCCACGCAAGCGCTGGCGGTCCCCCCGTCCGGTGGTGCCGGCTCCCCGTCCGGCACCACCGGGCCGGGCGGGGCAGCGGATACCCCGGGCGGTTCGACGCACCGGATCACGCTGATCACCGGCGACGTCGCCGAACTCACCAGTACCGCGAACGGCCAACGGTCTGCCCGGCTGGTCGGCGGCGGCAGTTACTACTTCGGGGACTTTGACGGCGAACTGACCGTCGTCCCGACCGCGGCGTACCAGCTGTTCACCGAGGGCCGGCTCGACCGGCGGCTGTTCAACCTCACCGATTTGGTTGCCCAGGGCTACGACGATGCCCGGACCGCGAAGCTGCCGTTGCTGCTGACCGGCCAGGCCGCGCCGCGGACCCCGGCGAACGCGACCACCCGGAGCACGCTGAGCAAGGTCGGGACCACCGCGATCGCGGTCGAGAAGTCCCAGGCGAAGCAGTTCTGGGAGGGCATCCGCTCCGCGCCGACGTTGCGCAGTACGGGCGCCGACAAGATCTGGCTGGACGGCCGGACCCGCGCCACCTTGGACCGCTCCACCCGGCAGATCGGCGCCCCGACGGCGTGGAAGTCCGGGTACGACGGCCGCGGCGTCAAGGTGGCTGTGCTCGACACCGGGTACGACGCGAACCACCCGGACCTGAAGCAGCGGGTGAGCGCGGCGAAGAGCTTCGTCCCGGAGCAGGAGGTCCAGGACCGGCACGGTCACGGCACCCACACCGCGTCGATCGTGGCCGGTCTCGGCACGGCGTCCGGTGGTCAGCGCAAGGGCGTCGCCCCGGGCGCGGACCTGCTGGTCGGCAAGGTCCTCGACGACAACGGAATCGGTATGGACTCCGAGGCGATCGCCGGGATGGAGTGGGCCGTCGAGCAGGGCGCCAAGGTGGTCAACCTGAGCCTCGGCGGGTTTCCGACCGACGGCACCGACCCGATGAGCGAGGCCGTCAACCGGCTGTCGCAGTCCAGCGGTGCCCTGTTCGTCATCGCCGCCGGCAACTTCGGGGTCGAGGAAGGCATCGGGACGCCCGGCGCGGCCACCGAGGCGCTGACCGTCGGCGCCGTGGATCGCGACGACAAGCTGGCCGCGTTCTCCAGCCGCGGCCCCCGCCAAGGTGACGGTGCGCTGAAGCCCGAGGTGACCGCGCCCGGCGTCGACATCGCGGCAGCCCGGGCAGCCGGGACCGAGGAGGGGTTCAAGCTCGGCGAGTACTACACCTCGATGAGCGGCACGTCGATGGCGACGCCGCACGTCGCCGGGGCGGCCGCGATCCTCGCCCAGCGGCACCCGGACTGGTCCGGGTCACAGCTGAAGGCCGCGCTCGCCGCAACCGCGATCCCGAGCAAGACGGCGACCACTTCGCAGCAAGGACTCGGCCGGATCGACATCCCGCGCGCGCTCGACCCGAAGATCCTGCCCGACACCGCGAACCTGTTCTTCGGCGACCTGTCCTGGACCGGCTCGGAAGCGCCCGCCCCGGTCAGCCGTAAGGTTGCCTATCGCAACAACTCGCGGACCGCACAGACCCTCGACCTGTCCGTCCGCGCCACCTCGCCGGGCGCCGTGGACGCGGCCGTCACGGTCACCCCGAAGAAGCTGACCGTCCCGCCGGGCGGGACCGCGACCGCGATCGTCCACCTCGACGTCGCGAAGACCAAGCCGGCCAGGTACGCCGGGGAGCTGGTCGCCCGCGCCGGCGGCACGGAGTACCGGACCGGACTCGGTTTCGCGGCCGGCGGACGGCTGAACCAGGTCACCGTCAAGGCGATCGGCCGGGACGGCCGGCCCGCGGCGGCGACCCCGCTCACCAACAGCGGGGTGCAGCTGTGGAACCTCGACACCGGTGACGTCACCGCGGTGACCTTCGACCCGAACGGCAGCCGGGTCCTCGACGTGCCCACCGGGCGGTACAGCGTGATGGCGTACGTGATGGGCGGCGACGAGGCCGGCTGGACGAACAAGGTGAGCCTGCTCGGCGACCCGGAGACCCGGATCGAGGCGGACCGGACGATCACCTTCGACGCCCGGAAGGCGCACCCGGTGACCGTCCGGACCCCGCAACGCGCGGACGCCGCGAGTATCGGGATCGCGTGGCATCGCAAGGCCGGTGATCGGCAGGCGGTGTCCGGGTTCGGCTTCAGCGGCGACGTCGCGAACGGCGTGTTCGTGCAGGACTTCGGCAAGGTGAAGGACGGCACGTTCCAGCTGGTGCAGCGGTGGGACCTGGCTCAGCCGATGATCACCGTCGACGTGACCGGACCGGGCGGATTCCGGCTGCCGACTCCGCGTGGCGGCACGTTCCGCAAGACGTACGTGGGCAACGAGAAGCTCGAGCTGGTCGACGCCGGGGACGGGACCGCGGAGGAGCTGAAGGGTGTCGCCGGCAAGATCGCGCTGATCCGCTGGCGGGACTACGACCAGACCTTCGGCCAGGTGGAAGCCGCCAAGAACGCCGGCGCGAAGGTGGTCCTGCTGCACAACGACCAGCCGGGCTTCTGGAGCGACGCGGCCGAGACCGGGATCCCGGTGTACCTGCTCCGCCAGACCGAAGGCGCCAAGCTGCTCGGCCTGCTCGAGCAACGACCGGTGACGCTGCAACTGACCGGGTTGCAGGACAGCACCTACCGGTACGAGCTGGCCGCTGGTCCGCAGCAGGTCAAGGGCGGGCTCACGTACGACTTCGCCCGGATGCGGCCGGCCGCGGTGACCACCAACTACCACGGCAACGACGCGTGGTTCCTGCACGTCGACCAGCGGTCCGCGTACCTGCCCGGGCTCTCGACCGGGCTCACCTCCACCCGGGACGTGACCGGTCCGGTGGCGCGGACCGACTACCTGGCCAGCGACGTGTCCGGGGTGACCTGGAATGAGAAGACGGCCGCCGGGGAGTGGAACGAGTCCGGCTTCGAGTACTCCGTGGGCCGTGGCTACCGCCCGAACGAGCGGGTCACCCGGGACTGGTGGGCGCCGATCACGCGGCCGGCGATCCCCGACCTCACCGGCGGTGAGACCGAGGGACTGCCGGTGGCCCGGTTCGAGAACGCGATCCGGGTGGCGATCCCGCAGCACGTGAGCGGTGACCGGTCGGTGTACGGCTGGAGTGACAGCCGGGGCGACGTCACCGACCTCAAGCTGTCGAGCAACGGCAAGGAGTTGGGCCGCAAGGACTGGTCCGTCGCCCAGTTCCCGGTCCCGGCCGGGACGGCGTGGTACGACCTCAGCCTGGACGTCCGGCGCGCACCGGACACCTGGGCGAAGACCTCGACCGCGTCGCACACCGAGTGGCGGTTCCGCTCGGGGACGGCGAAGTCGCGGGACGTCCTCCCGCTCGTCCAGGTGGACTACCGGCTCACCGGCAACCGGCTGGAGCTGCGACCCGGGTACCAGCCGGGGGCTCGCGGTGTCGGTCTCTTCCGGACCACCGCGGAGCTGAGCTACGACGGCAAGACGTGGCACCGGCTGCCGACGTGGGGCCTGTTCGGTCCGGTCACCGCGACGGTGCCGACGGCCCCGGCCGGAGCGACCGCCGTCCACCTCCGGGTCGCCTCGACCGATGCCATCGGCAACAAGATCGTGCAGACGATCGAGAACCCGTGGCCGGTGCGCTGAGGGCAAGTAAGCGCTTGACCTAGAAGAAAAGGGCGACGCCACGGAGCTGGGGGGAGGTGCTCCGTGGCGTCGCCAGGGGCGCGCCAAGGGGGGGAGGGGTGGGGGCAGGCGCGCCTGTCTAGGGGGAATCAGCTCCCGAGGATGCCTCCACCGAGAACGCCGAGCAGGCCGAGCGCGGACAGCAGGCCGCGGATCACCTGGTCGACCGCGGCGGTCCCGCCGGTCTGGAAGGCGGTCACGCACTTCTGCAGCTGCTCCTGCGTCGGGTGCGTGATGGTGACCTTGGTCAGCTCGCCCTGGCAGTACTGCGCGGCCTTGGTGAGCTCGGCGAGCGTGCTGCCGACCGTCCCGACGACCACGCCGGCCGCGGTCTGCAATCTCGCCACCACGGTGGTCGGGGTGCTCGGCGGCGTCGACGGCTTGCTGGTCGGGGGCTTGCTCGTCGGCGGCTTCGTCGTCCCCGGCTTGCCCGGTGTGGACGGCTTGGTCGTCGGCTTGCTGTCGCCCGGCTTCCGCGTCGGCGTCGTGGTCGGCCTGCTCTCACCCGGCGTCTGCGTCGGCCGGGTCTGGCCCGGCGGGCGGACCGGCAGGTCGACGGCCTGCGGCAGGTTCTGATCGGCGGGGGCGTCGATGGTCGGGTCGTCGATCTTGCCGTCGGCCCGGTCGATGCCCTGGTCGTCGCTCTCGGTCTCGTTGCCGACCGCGATCCAGCTGCCACCCGCGTACGCCTTGGCGATGCTCAGCACCAGGTCGACGTACTGCTGGGAGTGGTTGTACCGCAGCACGGCCTGGGTGAGGTCGCCGGCCTGGGAGAGGTCGGTCTTGCCGGAGCACAGGTAGACGGCGGCCGACATCGCCGCGTCGTCGATGTCCTGCGGGTTCCGGACGCCGTCACCGTCGCCGTCGACGCCCATCGCCTGCCAGGTGGCCGGGATGAACTGCATCGGGCCGACCGCACGGTCGAACGCGCCGTCACCGTCCAGCCGGCCGGCGTCCGAGTCGGTGATCCGAGCCGTGCTCGACCCGTCCAGCCGGGGCCCGAAGATCCCCGGTCGCGCGACGCCGTCGGTGGTCAGCGCGTTGCCGCCGAAGCGACCGTGGTTCGACTCGACGCGGCCGATCGCCGCGACCAGGGTCCACGGCAGCTGACAGGCCGGATCCACCTTGGCCATCACCTGCTGGGCCCGCGAGTACGCCTTCAGCGCCGCGGTCGGGATGCCGTCGCGGGAGAGCCCGGACACCACCTGGGTCGGCTCCTCGCCGCGGTCCACGCCGTTGCCGACGACACCGGGGACGGGAATGTTGGCCGGGTCCTTGATCTGCTGCTTGGGGACCACGACGGGGGTGTTCCCACCCGTCTGCTCCAGCGCGGCCGTCGCGACCGCCGGGTCGTCCGTCGCGCTCACGGTGAACGCGCTCGCGAACAACGCCAGCGGAACCAGCGGCGCCACCTGACGCCACCCGCTCCCCGCCGCTCGGCGTCTGCCCTTCGCCATCGATGATCCCTCCGTGACTCATCGACCTGTCCCGCCCCACGTCGCGGACACGTCCTCGTCGGTCCCGGCTCCCGTCGTACCTGGTACAACGCCTGGCCCGTACGTGGGTTACGGGCGGGCGCGACTGCTGTACGAGCGGTCACCGAGTACCCATACTGGCGCGTAACATCCCGGAACGGAACCCCCAGGGGGCTGCCCGCCCACCGGTTCACGGGGGCGGTCGGGGAGAATGGCGGCCGTGTCCGACCACACCGCTCGTTCCGCCGCTCTGTTCGATCAGGCCACCGCAGTCACGCCTGGCGGGGTGAATTCGCCGGTCCGCGCGTTCCGCGCCGTCGGCGGGGTACCGCGCTTCATGGCCTCCGGTGACGGATGTCACATCACCGATGTCGACGGCAACACCTATCTCGACCTCGTCTGTTCGTGGGGACCGATGTTGCTCGGCCACGCCCATCCCGAGGTGACGGCCGCCGTCCAGGCCGCGGTCGCCCGCGGCACGTCGTACGGGACGCCGACCGAGGCCGAGGTGTTGCTGGCCGAGGAGATCGTGGCCCGGACCCCGGTCGAGAAGGTGCGGCTGGTGTCGTCCGGGACCGAGGCGACGATGTCCGCGCTCCGGCTGGCCCGCGGCTTCACCGGCCGGGCCAAGATCGTGAAGTTCGCCGGCTGCTACCACGGTCACGTGGACGCGCTGCTGGCCCAGGCCGGCTCCGGTGTCGTCACCCTCGGGATCCCGGGCACGCCGGGAGTCACCGAGGCGACCACCGCCGACACGATCGTGCTGCCGTACAACGACCAGGCCGCCGTCACCGACGCGTTCGCCCGGTACGGCCACCAGATCGCGGCCGTGATCACCGAGGCCTCGCCCGGGAACATGGGCGTCGTTCCGCCGCAGGACGGCTTCAACGCGTTCCTGGCCGGGATCTGCCGGGCCAACGGCGCGCTGTTCATCTCCGACGAGGTGATGACCGGCTTCCGGATCACCCGGTCCGGCTGGTACGGCGTGGACGGGGTCGCGCCCGACCTGATGACGTTCGGCAAGGTGATGGGCGGCGGGTTCCCGGCGGCGGCGTTCGGCGGCCGGGCCGAGATCATGGCGCACCTGGCCCCGGAGGGCTCGGTCTACCAGGCCGGCACCCTGTCCGGGAACCCGGTCGCCACCACGGCCGGCCTGACCACGCTGCGGCTGGCCACCGACGAGGTGTACGCCAAGCTCGACGAGACCTCGGCCACCATCCAGCGGCTGGTCGGGACCGCGCTGGACAAGGAAGGTGTGCCGTACGTCATCCAGGCCGCCGGGAACCTCTTCAGCGTCTTCTTCGTGGACTCCACGGAGGGACCGCGCCCGATCCGGGACTTCGCCGGGGCGAGCGCCCAGGTGCTGCCCCGGTTCGCCGCGTTCTTCCATGCCATGCTGAAGTCCGGCGTCTACCTGCCGCCGAGCGCGTTCGAGGCCTGGTTCGTCAGTGCCGCGATCGACGACGCGGCACTGGAACGGCTCGAGAAGGCACTCGGCTCGGCGGCGGTCGCCGCGGCGGCCGGACAACACTGAAGGGATCGGCAGCGGTGACCGAAACGACGGTCGTGCACCTGATGCGTCACGGCGAGGTGCACAACCCGACCGGCGTGCTCTACGGCCGGATCCCCGACTTCCACCTGTCCGACCTGGGCCGCCGGATGGCCGAACGGGTCGCCGAGCACGTCGCCGGCCGCGACATCGTGCACCTGGTCAGCTCGCCGCTGGAGCGGGCCCAGGAGACGATGGAGCCGATCGCCAAGACGTTCGGGCTGACCCCGGACCTCGACGAGCGGGTGATCGAGGCGGCGAATCAGTTCGAGGGCAAGAAGTTCGGCGTCGGCGACGGCGCGCTCCGGCAGCCGAGCGCCTGGTGGCTGCTGCGCAACCCGTGGAAGCCGTCCTGGGGCGAGCCGTACAGCCAGCTGGTCCGCCGGATGCGGGACGCGATCGAGACCGCCCGGGAGAAGGCCGCCGGGCACGAGGCGCTGATCGTGTCGCACCAGTTGCCGATCTGGATCGTCCGGTCCGCGATCGAGGGCCGCCGGATGCTGCACGACCCGCGCAAGCGGCAGTGCAGCCTGGCCAGCCTGACCTCGTTCACCTTCCACGGCGACGCGATCGTCTCGGTCGGGTACGCCGAGCCCGCCAAGGACCTGCTGCCGGTCAAGAACCCGAAGAAGTTCGCGGGAGGTGCCTGATGCGCCGTACCGCGATCGTGCTGGCCGGTGCCGTCCTGCTGCTGACCGCGGCCTGTAGCTCGGGTCAGCAGACGAACGAGAACCGCAGCGGTCAGACCGGTTTCGTCAGCGGCAACGGCCAGATGTCTGTGTTCGCGCCCAACGAACGCAAGCCGGCCCCCGCCTTCGGTGGCGAGACGCTGGACGGCAAGGAGTGGAAGTTCGCCGACCACAAGGGCAAGGTCGTGGTGCTCAACGTCTGGGGCTCCTGGTGCCCGCCGTGCCGCAAGGAGGCGCCCGCGCTGATCGAGGCCGCCAAGCAGGTCGGCCCGGAGGTGGAGTTCATCGGGCTGAACACCCGGGACCTCGACAAGGCGCCGGCGAAGAAGTTCGTCCAGGAGTTCGGGGTCACCTTCCCGAGCCTGTTCGACCCCAGCGGCAAGCAGTTGCTCGGGTTCCGCGGCCAGATCTCGCCGACCTCGATCCCGAGCACGCTGGTGATCGACAAGCAGGGCCGGGTCGCCTCCCGGGTGATCGGTGAGGTGACGACCCAGACGCTGGTCGGCATGGTGAAAGACGCCGGCTGATGGAGCAGTTCTGATGGGGCAGTGGTTCGCCGAGACGATGACGGGGTCGATGCTGGTCGCCCTGCCGATCGCGGTGCTCGCCGGCGCGATCTCGTTCTTCTCGCCGTGCGTCGTCCCGCTGCTGCCCGGCTATCTTTCGTACGTCACGGGGTTGTCGGCGGCCGAGCTCGGCTCGGAGCGGCGGGGCCGGATGCTGGCCGGGACGAGCCTGTTCGTGGCCGGGTTCTCGGCGGTGTTCATCCTCACCGGCGTGCTGTTCGGGGCCATCGGCAACGCCCTGCTCGAGCACCAGGTGGCGATCACCCGCGTACTCGGCGGGATCACCGTCTTGCTCGGGCTGATCTTCCTCGGCGGCTTCGGCTTTCTGCAACGCGACCTGCGGGTGCACCGGGTCCCCGCGGTCGGGATCGCGGCCGCGCCACTGCTCGGGGTGCTGTTCGGCTTCGGCTGGACCCCGTGCATCGGGCCGACACTCGGTACCGTGATGAACCTGGCCGCCACCGAGGGCAGTACCGGCCGGGGTGCCGCACTGGCCCTGGTCTTCAGCCTCGGACTGGGCATCCCGTTCGTGGTGGCCGCGCTCGCGTTCCGCCGGATGCTCGGCGCCGTCGCGTGGGTCCGCAAGCACCAGTTGCTGGTGATCCGGATCGGCGGCGTGCTGATGATCGCCGTCGGGCTACTGCTGCTGACAGGGGTATGGGATTCGATGACCGCCGATCTGCGTCAATGGGTCAGCAACTTCGGGTCGGCGGTGTGACATGACCGACGTCAAGGACCGCGTCGCCACCCCGATGCCGGGCGGCAAACCCCCGAGCACCGACCCACCGGCCCTCGGCCTGGTCGGCTGGCTCCGCTGGTCCTGGCGCCAGCTCACCTCGATGAAGACCGCCCTGGTCCTCCTCTTCCTCCTCGCCCTCGGCGCCGTCCCGGGCTCGCTCGTCCCGCAGATCCCGGTCGACCCGATCAAGGTCTCGGACTTCTACGACGCGCATCCCGACCTGGCGCCGGTGTACGACAAGCTCGGCCTGTTCGACGTCTACAAGTCGGTCTGGTTCTCCGCGATCTACCTGCTGCTGTTCATCTCGCTGATCGGCTGCGTGGTGCCGCGGCTGCAGGTGTACCTGAAGGCGTTACGGGCCCGGCCGCCGAAGCCGCCGCGCAACCTGCACCGTCTGCCCGGGTACCAGAAGTTCGAGCTGGACGGCGGCGAGACCGAGGTCCTCGCCGCCGCCACCAAGGAACTGCGCCGCCGCCGGTTCCGGGTCGAGGCGTACGACGGCGCGGTCGGCGCGGAACGCGGGTACCTGCGCGAAGCGGGCAACCTGCTCTTCCACTTCTCGCTGATCCTCTGCCTGGTCGGGGTCGCCTGGGGCTCGCTGCTCGGCTACCGCGGCACCGTCCTGGTGGTCAAGGGCAACGGTTTCTCGAACTCGGTGGCCCAGTACGACGACTTCACCCCGGGCCGGGTGTTCAGCCCGGACGAGCTGCCGCCGTTCTCGCTCACCGTGAACGACTTCAAGGCGACGTACGAGACGCAGGGCCCGCAACGGGGATCCGCGCGCAGCTTCAACGCGGACATCACCTACCAGCTCACCCCGGAGTCCCCGGAGGAGCGGTACGACCTGCGGGTCAACCACCCGCTGTCGGTCGAGGGCACCAAGGTCCACCTGCTCGGCAACGGGTACGCCCCGAAGGTGACGGTCCGCGACGGGCAGGGCCAGATCGCGTTCTCCGGGCCGGCGCCGTTCCTGCCGCAGGACGCCAACCTCTCGTCGTTCGGCGTGATCAAGGCCCCGGACGCCCGGCCCACGCAGCTCGGGTTCGAGGGGTTCTTCCTGCCGACCGCGGTGATCGACCAGCGCGGCCCGATCTCGGTCTTCCCCGACACCGTCAACCCGGCGCTCGTGCTCACGGCGTACTACGGCCGCCCGGGTGACGAGACCGGCAAGCCGCAGTCGGTGTACCAGCTGGACAAGACGAAGCTGACCCAGTTCGACGACGGCAAGGGGGACAAGCTGCGGTTCCAGCTCGCCCCCGGCCAGACCGTGACGTTGCCGGACGGGCGCGGGTCGCTCACCTTCGACTCGTTCGAGCCGTGGGTGAAACTGCAGATCAGCCACACCCCGGGGCTGAACCTGGCGCTGGCCGGGATCCTGCTCGCCATCCTCGGCCTGATGGGGTCCCTGTTCGTCCACCCGCGCCGGACCTGGGTGCGGGTGCGCACGCAGGACGGGCGTACCGTTGTGGAGGTCGCCGGTCTGGACCGGGGGCCGGAGCGTGGTCTCGGTGACGAGATCGACGCCGTCTCGACCATCCTGAAGAAGCAGGAGCAGTCATGAACTCGGCGACCCTCGCCTCGGTGTCGAACCTGTTGGTCCCCACCGCGACAGTGATCTACGCGCTCGCTCTGCTGGCGCACACCGTCGAGTGGTCGAGCGGTCTGCGGGTGGTGAAGAAGACCGAGAAGAAGGTCCTTGTCACCGCCGACGGCAGCGAGATCGAGGAGCCCGGCTCCACCGACGTCGACGAGCCGCCGGTGTCGTCGTTCCGGACCGAGCTGGCCAGCCGCATCGGCGTCGTGCTCACCATCTTCGCGTTCGTGCTGCACGCCGGCGGCGTCCTGACCCGCGGCCTCGCCGTGACCCGGGTGCCGTGGGGCAACATGTACGAGTTCGCGATCACCGCGTCGCTCGCGGTGGCCGCGGTGTACATCGCCCTGCTGAAGCGGTACCGCCTGCAGTGGATGGGGCTCGGCGTCACGTTCGTGCTCGCGGCGACGCTCGGGATCGCGGTCCTCGCGCTGTACGTGCCGGCCGCCGACCTGCTGCCCGCACTGCACTCGTACTGGCTGGTGATCCACGTGTCCGCCGCGGCGATCGCCGGTGGGGCGTTCACGGTCGGCGGCCTCGCGTCAGTGCTGTACCTGATCAAGAACCGCGCCGAGCGCCGCGAGACCGAGGGCAAGCCGATGCCGGCCGCCCTCCGCCGGATCCCGACCGCCGGCGTGATCGACGGCGTGGCGTACAAGGTGCACGCGTTCGCGTTCCCGCTGTGGACCTTCGGCGTCCTGGTAGCGGGCCCGATCTGGGCGTACTACGCCTGGGGCCGCGCCTGGGGCTGGGACCCCAAGGAAGTCTGGTCCCTGGTCACCTGGGTCGTCTACGCCGCCTACCTGCACGCCCGCGCCACCGCCGGCTGGCGAGGCCGCCGCGCCGCCTGGGTAGCCATCGCCGGCTGGGTCGTCTTCCTCTTCAACTTCATCGGCGTCAACCTGCTGCTCTCCGGCTTCCACGCCTACTCCGGCCTGTGATTTGCTGAGAACGAGAACCAAGGAGCCGGCGTGAAAGAGTTCGCGATCTACACCGGGTTGCGCCTGGTGCTTTTCGCTGCCTGTTTTGCTGTGTTGTGGTTCGCCCTGAACAGCTGGCTGACCGTCTTCCCGTTGTTGCTGCTGGCGTTGATCGCTTCTTCGATTCTGTCGATCTTCGTGCTCCGGGCGGCGCGTGATCGGCTGGCCGGGAAGATCGAAGGCCGGGCCGCGAAGATGTCCGAGCGCCTCGACGCGGCCCGCCGCGCCGAGGACGACGACTGAGGCGTACTCGACCCGAGGCGCTGCCTCACAGGGCTACCGGCGAGTTTCATAGCGAGGTTTACGAATAGACCTTGTGTAACTGGTGGGTCGGTGATATTTCTAACGGCACCCGCCAACCAGGGCGGCCCCGACGAGTTGGGGTGCACGGATGTCGTTGCCTGTTCGGTCCGTAGCCAGACAAGCCCGGTCGCCTTTCGGTGGCCCACTATTCGTCCGTGGGGTCGCCGTCGCCCTCGGACTGGCGCTCATCGTCGGCCTGGGGGCAAACCCACCGACGGCAGGAGCAGAATCCCCCGAGGCGGCGACCTCGACCTCGACCTGGGAGCTCGCCGGCGACGCCCGCGACTCGGTCGCCGATCGCCATGGCGAGGCACTGGCCGGCGTCACGTTCTCAGAGAGCAGCGCACGCTTCTCGGGTCGTGACGACTCCGAGATCCGGCTTCCGTACGCCCGGGTCCTCGAGCCCGGCGAGGAGAGCTGGAGTCTGTCGCTGTCGGATGTCGTGCCCGGCACCCTGACCCGCTCGCACCAGGCGATCGCGACCAGCAGGTCGACCACCAATCAGGGCTGGGCCTTCTACATCATGCCCAACGGCGAGTTCCGCTTCTGGTCCCGCGTCGTGGGTCAGGCCGCTTGGTCGCAGTTCGCCACCGGCGTGATCGCACGACCTGGGACGAGCTACGACGTGACCGTCCGGTGGGAGCCGGGGACGGTGACCGTTCGGATCGCCGGTGGTGCGACGGCGGAGCGGACCTTCTCCATGGCGATGCCGGTCATCAACGACGGCAGCAACCCGATCCGCCTCGGCAACGGAGGCGACCGCGGTACCGAGTTCTTCTACAACGGGTCGATCGGCGGCGTCTCGCTGTCGGCCACGGCCCGCGCCAACCCCTGGTCGCGGTGCGAGGCGAACGCCACGACGCCCGCGGTCGTCACTCCGCCCGACCCGGCGATCCTGCGCCGTCAGATCCCGACCGACGAGGTCAGCCGGCTTGCGCTGGAAGCGGCGCGGAACGCCAACCGCCACATCTCCACCACCTACTGGAACGAGCAGTTCGCCGGCGAGCAAGGCGAGCGGATCAACCTCGCCCAGCGCCTCGGCAACACCGAGTACGCCCTGCGTGGCCCGGCGATGGCGGCGGTCAGCTCCGCGATCATGATCGCCACCGGGGCGTACGACCCCGCCGACACCGGGGTCAGCGAAACCGAGGCGCGCTCGCGGGTCGTGCGGCTGGTGAGCTCGGCGGCCGCCGAGCACCGCGCGAACGACCCGGGCGGCTGGGGTACCGAGTCGAGCCTGTGGCAAGCGTCGCTGTGGGCCTACTACAACGGCTTCGCCGCTTGGTTGGTGTGGGACGACCTCAGCCCGGCGCAGCAGGCGTGCGTGACGAACATGGTGGCGCTGGAAGCGGACGCGATGCCCGATCCGGCCTACTACCGCGATGCCGCCGGGACGATCATCCGGCCAGGCAACACGCAGGCCGAGGAGAACGCGTGGCGCAGCTCCCTGTCCGGCCTGGCCGCCCTCATGATGCCTGGCGCGGCGGACAGCTCGCGGTGGCGCGGCGACGCTCTCGACTTGGCGCTGGCGGCTTGGGCGACGCCCGGGGACGTGACGGCGACGGAGGTCGTCAACGGCCGCCGCCTCGACGCGCTCCTCGACGGATCCAACGTCGAGCCGGACGGAACGGTCGAGAACCACAACCTGATGCACCCGATCTACATGCTCGCGTTCGACCAGAACGTCAACAACGCCCTCGCGCAGCAGCTGACCGGGCAGCTGCCGGCCTCGGCCTACCTCCGCAATGTCGGTCTGACCTACGAAGCGCTGGTGGACAAGGACTTCCCCTCGCCACCCTGGCTGTCGCCGGGAGGCACGATCTATGTCCCGGGTGAATCGACCATCTACTACCCCGACGGCAACGACTGGGGCACCACGTTCCCGTTGTACTTCGCGCAGGCCGACGTGATCGCGGACAGCTACGGCATCGGCGGCGAGCTCAGCGCGCCGCCGAGCGAGTGGGCGGCGCGGCACCTACGGGCCGCCGTCGACCTGCAGAATCGCTTTCCTGACGGTCACACCTACCTCAACACCACGGAAAGCAACTACCGGCTGCGGGAGGAACGCACAGCGCAGATCGCCGCGCACACCTTCCTGACGCGGGTGCTGAACTCGGGCGCCCGGACCTGCCTCACGAACCGGCCGTACACCACCAGCACGACCGATCCGCTCCTCGGTGAGCTGGAGATCGCCTGGCAGGCCATCGAGAGTGAGGCGGGCAAGGCGCTGCCCGCCAAGCTGCGCAGCGATCTCGGTGCCGCGCTCGACCGGGCCGCCAAGGCCAAGAACCACGGTCAGAAGGTTGCCGCGATCCGAGCTCTGCAACTGCACCTCGCCAGGGCGGACGGCGATTCTCCCGCGCTCGACCAGATCCGCACGGCCGTCGACTCGGCCGCATCGTGCGTACTCCGGCTGCCGGGAGGCCCAGACGGGTCGCGGTGATCGGAAAGGCAACGATCGGCCGCGTCTACCTTCTGCGATCCGGAGGCATCGCGGAAGGTGGACGCGGCGGACCGGGGCTCAGCGGCGCAGGGTTGTCTGCTCGGTGAGGTTCGAGAGTTTCTCCGGGTTGCGGACCGTGTAGAGGCCGGTAATGAGGCCTTCGTCGATGCGGAGCGCGATGACAGCTTCGATGCGGTCCTCGCGGCGGACGATGAGGGCCGGGTAGCCGTTGACGTGGGCCGGCTGGAAGGTGGCGTCGGCGAGGAGTCTGCGGCCGGACGAGAGCAGGCCGGCGACCTTGTCGGCGCCGACCAGCGGGACCGGGAACGCTTCGACCTTGCCGCCGCCGTCGCCGACCAGGACGACGTCCGGGGCGAGGATGTCGAGCAGGTTCTGCAGGTCGCCGGTCTGGACCGCGCGCTGGAAGGCGTTCAGGGCGTCGCGGGTCTCGGCGGCGGAGACAGTACCGCGGGGCCGGCGGGCGGCGACGTGGTTCCGGGCCCGATGGGCGATCTGGCGAACCGCGGCCGCGTTCTTGTCGACGGCGGCCGCGATCTCGTTGTACGGCACGTCGAACACGTCGCGGAGGACGAACACCGCCCGCTCGGTCGGGGTGAGCGTCTCCAGGACCAGCAGCATCGCCATCGAGACGCTGTCGGCGAGCTCGACGTCCTCGGCGATGTCGGGCGTCGTAAGCAGGGGCTCGGGGAGCCACGGGCCGACGTACGACTCCTTGCGCCGGCCGAGGGTACGCAGCCGGGTGAGGGCCTGACGGGTGGTGATGCGGACCAGGTACGCGCGCTGGTTCTGGACGGTGGCGAGGTCGACGCCGGCCCAGCGCAGCCAGGTCTCCTGCAGAACGTCCTCGGCGTCCGCGGCCGAGCCGAGCATCTCGTACGCGACCGTGAACAACAGGTTGCGGTGAGCAACGAAGGCGTCGGTCGCGGGATCCGGCGCGCCCTGCGGTTCGGTGCGATCCTCGGTCGAGCCCGGCGACGTGCCGTCCATGCGTGGCTCCTCTCAGCTCTCCGCCATGACAATCACCCGACGCCGCTGGCTGCCGGTTTGTGACATCGGAGCCATTGTGGCCTGCGTCACAATCGGGCGATGTCACAGGAACTGCCGCACCGGCATCTCGTGATCGGTCAGTGCAGCGGAATCCCCTGTGGAGGGAAAGTCATGAGTACACCCCTGGAAGTTCTTCGCCGCGACTTCGGCGGCGACATCATCGAGCCGGGCGGCGCGGAGTACGAGGCGGCCAGCCGGTCGATCCTGGTGACCGGCAGCCCGGCTCGCGTCCTGCGGCCCAAGACCGTCGAGGACGTGCGCGCCGGCGTCCGGTACGCCGTGGACGCGGGGCTCGCGTTGTCGGTTCGCGGCGGCGGGCACAGCTTCCCCGGATTCGGTACCAACGACGGCGGCGTCGTGATCGACCTGAGCCAGCTGGCGACCGTCGAGCTCGTCGACGACCAGCGCCACCTGGTACGCGTCGGCGGCGGAGCCACATGGGGAACGGTCGCCGACGCGCTCGCTCCGCACGGCCTGGCGATCTCGTCGGGCGACACCAGAAGCGTCGGCGTCGGCGGACTGACGTTGAGCGGCGGCATCGGCTGGAAGGTCCGGAAGTACGGCCTGGCGCTGGACAGCCTGGTCGCGGCGGAGGTGGTGACCGCGGCCGGGGAGGTGGTGCGGGCGTCCTCCGAGGAGAACCCGGAGCTGTTCTGGGCGCTGCGCGGTGGCGGCGGCAACTTCGGCATCGTCACCGCGTTCGAGTTCGCGGCGCATCCGACGACGGACGTCTTCTTCGGCCGCATCACGTTCCCGGCGGCCGAGGCGGCCACCGTGTTGCAGGGGTGGGCGGACTACCTGCGGACCGCGCCCGAGGAGCTCACCTCGATCGTGAACCTCGCGAACCCGTTCGCCGGTGGACCGAACGCGCCGGTCGAGATCACGGTCGCCTTCGACGGCGACGACCCCGAGTCGGCGGCCGCGGCCATCGACCCGATCCGCCGGCTCGGTTCGGTGATCGACGACGAGGTCACGCCGAAGCCGTACGGGGAGGTCCTGGTGGAAGGGCTGGTGCCGCCGCCCGGGATTCGGATCGTGGCTCGGAGTGCCTTTGTTTCCAAGGAATCCGCGGGTGAGGTACTGCGGATCCTGGCCGAGGTGGGGGCTTCGGAGCGGTCGCCGTTGATCTCGGTGCGCAGCGTCGGCGGTGCGGTGTCGAAGGTGGCGGCCGATGCGACGGCGTACGCGCATCGGCAGGCGGAGTTGATGTTCGTGACGACGATCGCGGGTCCGGCGCCGGTGGTCGAGGCCGCGGGGCCGGGATTGGATGCGGTGTGGGCGAGGTTGCGGCCGCAGGTGGCTGGGGCGTACGCGAACTTCCTGGCGACGGCGACCGAGGCGGATGTCGCGGCGGTCTACCCGGCCGAGACGTACGCACGGTTGGCGGCGGTGAAGACGAAGTACGACCCCGGCAACCTGTTCGCGGGAAACCACAATGTGCGGCCGGAGTAGGCGGGTGAGTACCAGTGCGGTGACTGGTACTCAGAGTGACACAGCCCACGTCGACGATCGGCGGAAAAGTGTTTGTGCATTCCTTCACATGAGTCGTATCGTGGTGGATGAAACGAAACCGTTTCGTTCTATCTGCGCGTGAATGCTGACTCAGGGTGATCATGACCGACGTTGCCGATGCCGTCCACCGCCAGCGCCCGCGGGTCGAGGGGGGCCGGGAGGAGGAGATCCTCGCGGCGACCGTCGACGTGCTGGTGGAGCTGGGGTACGACCGGCTGACGATGGACGCGGTGGCGACGGCCGCCAAGGCCAGCAAGGCGACGTTGTACCGGCGGTGGTCGAGCAAGGCCGAGCTGGTGGTCGACTCGATCAGCCGGGCGAAGGGGTGCCCGGTGCCGGACGACGTCGACACCGGGAGTCTGCGGGGCGACCTGATCGCGCTGTCGTGCGACCAGGGCGGGTTCGACGAGTTGCCGATGTCGGTGATGGCGGGGCTGTTGACCGCGCTGCACCGGGACGCCGATCTGCAGGAGGCGTTCCGGGAGCGGTTCCTGGCACCGCGGCTCGAGGTGATGAGCCGGGTGTACGAGCGCGCCGCCGAGCGGGGCGAGCTGGCTCCGGGTACCGATGTCGAGCTGCTCGCGCAAACTTTGCCCGCGGTCGTCGTCCACCGGGCGTTCGTCCTCGGGATCGAGCCGACGGAGGACCTGATCCTCCGGGTGATCGACCACGTGATTCTGCCTGCGGCGCGGGGGTCGCAGGTGCGCTGACCGGTGAGGGGCCGGCGAACCGATACCAAGTTTTCCAGAGGGGATTAACTCAGCATGTCCGAAGACGTCATCAAGGCCGATCCGCCGGACGAACGGCGGCCGGTCGACACGGTGGCAGCGCCCGAGTCGGGCCACGGCCACCGCAATCTCGGCATCGCGCTCGCGCTGATCAGCATGGCGCAGCTGATGGTGGTGCTGGACGGCACCATCGTCAACATCGCGTTGCCGCACATCCAGACCGATCTCGGGTTCAGCAACGGGTCGCTGCCGTGGGTGGTCAACGCGTACGCGCTGGCCTTCGGTGGTCTGCTGCTGCTCGGCGGCCGGATCGGGGACATCCTCGGCCGCCGCAAGGTGTTCATGTTCGGCGTGGTGCTGTTCGGCCTCGCTTCGTTCATCGGTGGTATCGCCCAGAGCGAAGAGGTCCTGCTCGCCAGCCGGATCCTGCAGGGTGTCGCGGCCGCCGCCGCCTCGCCGAACGCGCTGGCCCTGATCACCACCACGTTCCCGGCCGGCAAGGAGCGCAACCGCGCGATGGCCGTGTACGCGGCGATGTCGGGCGCCGGGGCCGCGGTCGGCCTGATCCTCGGTGGTCTGCTGACCGAGGCGTCCTGGCGCTGGACCTTCTTCATCAACACGCCGATCGGCCTGATCGTGGCGTTCCTGGCGATCCGCTTCCTCGGTGAGTCGGCGCGGCAGAGCGGCAAGTTCGACCTGCCCGGCGCGGTCACCGGCACCGTCGGTCTGACCGGCCTGGTGTACGGCCTGACGCACGCGGCCGAGAAGGGCTGGGGCGACCCGGTCACGCTGGCCTTCATCCTCGGCGGCCTCGCCCTGATCGGGGCCTTCCTGCTGATCGAGGCCCGGTCGCGGCACGCCCTGATGCCGTTCCGGATCCTCGCGAACCGGACCCGCGGGGTCAGCTTCTTCGTGATGCTGATCGTCGGTGCGGCGATGTTCTCGATGTTCTACTTCCTGGGCATCTTCATCCAGAACATCATGGGCTACAGCGCGCTGAAGACCGGGTTCGCGTTCCTGCCGTTCAGCGTCGGCATCGTGATCGCGGCCCAGGTCGGCTCGGCGCTGATCTCCCGGATCGACCCGCGCTGGATCGCCGGGACCGGTGCCGTGTTCGCCGCGGTGGGCATGTTCGGGTTCTCCCGGCTCGAGGTGGACTCGTCGTACCTGACCCACCTGCTGCCGTTCATCATGCTGCTGTCGTTCGGCATGGGGCTGATCTTCGTCCCGCTCACCCTGACCGCGGTCAGCGGCGTGGCGAAGGAGGACTCCGGCGTCGGTTCGGCGGTGCTGAACACGGTCCAGCAGATCGGTGGTGCGATCGGGCTTGCGTTGCTGGGTACTGTGTCCACCAACGCCATCAAGGACAGGTTCACCGAACTGGCTCCGGGGTTGCAGAAGGCTGCGGAGGCGGGTCAGTCGCCGCAGCAGATCAAGCAGCTGGAGGGCCAGTTCACCGCGGTCGCCACGACGCACGGCTTCACCCAGGCCTTCCTGGTCTCGGCCTTCATCATCCTCGGCGCCGCGCTGATCACCCTGGTCGGCCTGAGCGTCAAGGCGAAGGACCTGGCCACCGACGGCCAGTCGGGCGCCGTGCACATGGGCTGATCCGGCCAAAGGACCGAAGGGTCGCATCCCGGGGCGGGGGTGCGGCCCTTCTTCTTTGCCCGCTCAGGTCTCAGTCGTGGGGGATCGGCGCGGCCGGATCAGCAGCGCGATCGTGAGCCCCACGGTGACCCCGATGACCGTCTCGACCAGGCGGTCGGTGACGAGGGTGGAGATCGGTTCGGCGTGCGCCATGTCGACCAGGAGCAGGGCCAGCGGGGTGATGACGATCAGGGCCGCGCCGTAGTTGCGCGCGATGAGCAGCTCCGCGGTCCCTTGCAGCGCGGGGACCGCGACCAGGATCGCGAGGACCGGTAGGTCGAGCGCGAGCAACGGGACGGCGAGGAAGATCCCGATGAGCGTCCCGGCCGCGCGGTGTACTCCGCGGACGAACTGCTTGCGGAAGCCGACCGCGGCCAACGGGGCGACGGCGGCGATCATCGCCCAGTACGGGTGGCTGATCCCGCTCGCGGTGGCGATCCCGCCGGCGATCAGGACAGCGGCGGCGTTGGCGGTTGGATTCACGATGCGCGGTAACGGCGCCGGCGGTGGTGCGGGCGGTGGAGTGGCTTGCGGTGGCGGTGGGGCCAGGCGGTCTTCGAGGACGCCCAACAGAATGGCGAGGGCCGCGGTACTCGCGGTGACGGCGATCGCGGGCAGGACGTTGGCGGCGGTGATCGGTACGGAGGAACAAGCCGCCACCGCGAACACGGGGAACAGGGCACCGGGCGGTTTCCAGTGGAAGTGGTCGGACAGCGCGGCGGCGAGTGCGGCCCACGCGGCGGCCGCGGGTACGGCCAGCCAGGTGCGTTCGGGATGCAGGGCGATCAGTACGCCGCACGCGACCGCGGCGGTCAGGGTCAGGCCGACCGCGATCTGCAGCTTCCAGCGACCGGGTGAGCGCAGACCGCCGCCGAAGACGGACGTGAACGCGCCGAAGGTCGCGTAGAGCGCCCACTCCACCCGGTCGAACCACCACAGCGTCAGCAGCGCGATCAGCATGGACAGCGCCGCACGGGCCGCGACCCGATGTGCGGCAGGGGCGGGGCGGACTTGGAGGAGATCGGTGCCGAGCACGCGGTACAGGCGGTCGGCGACGGACCTCACCACGTTCGCCGCCAACGGTCCACCTCCCTGCCCGCACGGGATCAAGGCACCGTACCTCGCGGCTCACCCGGGCGCCTCCACCGCCGGTACTGCCATGGGACGGCAGCACCGGCGGCTGGGAGTGCTGGAGCGCTGGGGAGTGCTAGGCCTTGCGGAGGCGGCCGAGGATCCCCTCCAGGTCGTGGGTGAACATGTCACCGCGGAAGACGTGGCCACCCGGCTGCTCGAGCCCCTCGTGCTGGATGCCCGCGGCCCGGAGCGCGGCGCGGAACTCCTGGTGCCCGGCCAGGACCTGGCGTTCGTTGGCCATGTCGAAGAAGTTGATCGGGTCCGGGCTGGTCCCGGCGACCAGGAAGACGCGCTTGCCCCGGTACCGCTCGAGGTTCTCCATCGGGTTGTCCGCGGTGACGCGGGCCTCGTCCCACAGCGGGACGCCGTAGATCGAGCCGCCGCCGAGGTCGAGCGCGGCCGAGGACACGTTCGCCCAGTGCGCGACCAGGCCGGCGTCCCGGCGGATGCTGGCCGGACCCGAGTGGGAGCTCACCGAGGCGAAGTGGCCGTAGTACTTGGCCGCGTACTTGAGCGCGCCGAAGCCGCCCATCGAGAAGCCGGCCACCGCGCGGCCGTCGAACTCGGCGAAGGTGCGGAAGTTCGCGTCGATCCACGGGATCAGCTGGTTGAGGTGGAACGTCTCCCAGTTCCGCGGCCCGGTGTTGGAGTTGACCGGGTTGGAGTACCAGCCGGCGTGGCCGCCGTCGGGCATCACGACGATGATCGGCTTGCCCGCGGTCAGTTCGCGGATCCGCATCTTGTCGAACGTCATGAAGTCCTGGTCGGTGCCGCCGCCGTGCAACAGGTAGAGCACCGGGTACCGGCGGCCGCTGTTGTAGTCGTCGGGGAGCAGGACGTTGACCGCCGGGTCCCACTCGATGGCGTCGGTGGCGAACCGGTAGTACTTCATCCGGGCGTTGTCTTCGTTACGGTCGACGATGTGCAGCCCGAAGCCGTCGTCGGCCGCACTGGCAGCGGCCGAAGTGGCGAGAATGGTCCCGCCACTCAGTCCCAGCGCGGCGGTCAGTCCGCCGGCGGCTTTCAGGACGGTGCGGCGTGAGGGGCGGTGATCGGTCAAGGTCAGGACCTCCTGATCGGAATGTGTTCGGCTGGTTACCGTGCGATTAGTTACTACCATAACTAAGGGTTCACCGAGTCAGGGAAGGTGTTGTGGCCAAGGAACGATCGCGGTCGACCACGGGCGGCCGCCCCGCCCAGATCACCCTCGCCGACATCGAGCGGGAGGGTCGCCGGATGGGTCTCACGGCACTCACGGTCGGCGGGGTGGCGAGCGCGCTCGGCGTGACCCCGACCGCGTTGTACCGGCATGTCGACGGCAAACTCGGCCTCGAACGGCTGGTGGGGGAGTCCGTGCTCGCGGAGTTCGTGCTCGTCGACGATCCGGGCCAGGACGCCCCGCGGTACCTGCTCTCGCTGGCGCACCAGCTCCGCGCCTTCGCGCTCGCGGAGCCGGGTATCACGGCGTACCTGCAGACGTTCTTCCCGCGCGGCGAGTCCGGCGCCAGGCTGCAGCGGGAGGCGATCGAGTCACTCGGCCGGCGCGGCTACGACCCCGCCGTCGGCGCGATGTTGTCCGGGACCGTCGCACAACTCGCGATCAGTCTGACCGCGGCCGAGCAGCGGCACCTGCCGGCAGACGACAACGGCCCGCTCAGCCGCGAACTGGAGAACGCGGAGGAGGTCCTGGAGTCCGACGCCGTACTCGCGACCGCGCACGGTGGTCTGCCGAACATCACCGAGGAGGACTACTTCCGGATGGTGATGACGGCCTGCATCCGAGGCCTCACCGACACCGCCACCCCCGGCCGCCCCGCCCTCGAAGTCCTGATCGACCTGGGCCTGTACGACCAGGGCTGACCGTCAGGAGCACTTCGCAGGACGAGCCGTCGGGTATCGGGCCGGCTTGAAGTCTCAGCGGGAGGTGAACTTGCCGGAGACCCAGTCGCGGACGCCGCCGAGGCCGTCGCCCATGTCGCGGAGCAGCTTGGCCAGTGGGTCCTGCGAGCGGTTGAAGGCCTCGGTGTAGGACTTGGCCGCGTTCTTCGCCTCTTGCGACATCGAGGCGTCCTTGTCGTCCTGGCGCTTCGGGTACGTGCCGCTGACGATCGCGGTGTACTCGCCCTCGTCCATCCAGCGGCGCAGCTCGTGCGCGCGGACCACGGCGAGCGGGTGTGTGGTGGCCTCCAGCAACAGCAGCTTGAGCACGCTGTCGCGCAGGTCGCCGGCGCTCTCGTACTCCGTGCCCTGGGCAAGGAACGCGGTGGTGTCGAGCTCGGCGAGCTGGCCGCCGCTGGCCATCTTCATCTGTACCCGCAGCGCGACGGCCGGGTCCTGGACGGCGAGCAGCCCGGCCCGGTCGCCGGACAGCTCCGCCTTCCGCGACCACTCGTGCAGGGCGGCGATGATGGCGCGCAGACCGAGGGCGCCGATCGGCATCCAGTTCACGGCGCCGGTCAGCCGCATCAGCCAGAGCAGCAGCGACTGGTACAGGGCGTGGCCGCTCTGCGCGTGTCCGAGCTCGTGGCCGAGGACGAAGCGGGTCTCCTCGTCGTCCAGGCCCTGCAGCAGCGCGCTGTTGACGACGATGAACGGCTTGTCCATGCCGATGGTGACCGCGTTCCAGACCGGGCTGTTGGTGACGTACAGCTCGGGCAGGGTGCGGACGTCGAGGGTGGTGCCGGCCTCGGTGTACAGCCGGTGGACGCGGGGGAACTGGCGCTCGTCGACCCGGATCGCGCCGCCCAGGTACTGCAGCCGGAAGGCGCGCTCGTTGATCATCCCGGACATCTTCCGGAGCACGAAGTCGAACCCCTTCAGCTGCCGCAGCGCGACCAGCGCACCCCGGTCGGCCGGGTGCTCCCAGGCGCGCGAACTGATGTCGGTCAGCGTCACCCGCTGCCGCGTCGGCCGTTCCTCGGTCATCGTTCCCCCTGCGGTCGCGGTTCGGTCCGACCAACCTAGCTCGCCGTGGGGCGACCGGCCCGGCTGATCGAGATTGGTCGAGGTGGTTGCCGGTGCGGACCGCGGCTCCGAGGCTGGTGGCGTCAACTCCACCGCCCAGGAGGAAACAGCATGAAGCACGTACTGACCGGTGGCCTGGTGGCCGCCCTCGCGGTCGCGGCCGGCCTCGCCGGACCGGCGAGTGCCGCACCGAGGTCCGAACCGGCCCCGGCGCCGCAGAGCTACCTGGCCCAGCGCGCCGCGATCCCCGCGAACCAGAAGGCCGCCGCCGAGGCCGCCGCCAACTTCGAGACGATGGCCGGGACCCGCCCGGTCCTGCGGGTGCCGTTCCGGTGCGGCGAGAACTGGTCCGGGGCCAGCCGCAGCGGCCACAGCCCGTCGTACTGGTCGCTGGACTTCAACTGGGGCGCCGGGTCCGACGACCTCGGCAAGCCGGTGAAGGCGAGCAGGTCCGGCACCGTGGTCCGGTCGGCCTTCGACGCCGGCGGCTACGGCAACTACATCGAGATCGCGCACGGCGAGGGCTGGCACACGCTGTACGCGCACCTGCAGAGCCGCGCGGTCGGCGTCGGCGCTCGCGTCTCGGACAGCCAGCAGATCGGCCGCGTCGGCGGGACCGGCAACGTCACCGGCCCGCACCTGCACTACGAACAGATCCGCGACAACGTGGTCGTCCAGGCCCGCTTCGGCCAGTCCACCTGGGCGTCGTACCCGGGTCCGGCCACCTACAGCCGCGCCCACGACTGCTGATCGGCGGTCCCGGGGTGCTGCTTGACCCTGAGCAACCAGGCGAGCAGCCACCCCGGGACCCACGCGATCGGAATCGCCCAGAACCTGAGCCCCAGCTGGAACAGCCCGTACGTGATCGCCAGCGTCAGCGCCGAACCCCACAGCCAGTACCAGAACCCGTTCCAGCCGGGATGCGCCGTACCCCGGGACGTTCCGACGAGCGCCAACGGCAGGGTCACCGGCACGGCCACGGCCAGACCCGTCGTGATCAGGATCAGTAGCAGGACCAGCTGTGCGGTCGGCGAGAGCTCCAGCTCGAATCCCATCGGCACCATGGAAGTGATCCTCGCGGTGGCGAACCGCGGTCGGGAGAGTAGGACTACTCAGCTCGGCCGTGACCGCGCGTAATCGGCCGGTCCCGGGGATGTGCGAGGACGGGCATTCAGATCTAGCCTGTCCCGCATGAGCGAGGTGTACGGGGACCGGAGCCGGCCGGTGGTGTGCCGAGAGGTCGATCGGCGGGACGACAAGCAGCGCGCCTGGGTCGCGGAGGCGATCCGGATCGTCGACGCGGACGCGAACCGGAGTGCGGACACCCATCTGCACGTGTTCCCGATGCCCGAGGCGACCGGCGTCGACCTGTACCTGAAGGACGAGTCCGTGCACCCGACCGGCTCGCTCAAGCACCGGCTGGCGCGCTCGCTGTTCCTCTACGCGCTCTGCAACGGGTGGATCCACGAGGGCACCACCGTGATCGAGGCGTCGAGCGGGTCGACCGCGGTCAGTGAGGCGTACTTCGCGCGGCTGCTCGGGCTGCCGTTCGTGGCCGTGATGCCGGCCTCGACCTCGCCGGAGAAGATCGGCCTGATCGAGTTCTACGGCGGCCGCTGCCACTTCGTCGAGCGGTCCGGCCAGATCTACGGCGAGGCGAAGCGGCTGGCCGAGGAGACCGGCGGCCACTACATGGACCAGTTCACCTACGCCGAGCGGGCGACCGACTGGCGCGGCAACAACAACATCGCCGAGTCGATCTTCGGCCAGCTCGCCCTCGAGCAGCACCCGGTGCCGACGTGGATCGTGGTCGGCGCGGGCACCGGCGGCACCTCGGCCACGATCGGCCGGTACGTCCGGTACCAGCGCCACGACACGTCGGTCGCCGTGGTCGACCCGGAGAACTCGGCGTTCTTCCCCGGCTTCGAGGCCGGCGACCACGACTTCTCGACCGGCCGCCCGTCCCGGATCGAGGGGATCGGCCGGCCGCGGGTGGAGCCGTCGTTCGTCCCCGGCGTGGTGGACCGGATGATCTCGGTCCCGGACGCGGCGTCGATCGCGGCGATGCGGTTCTGCTCCCAGGTCACCGGCCGGCTGGTCGGCGGTTCCACCGGAACCAACCTGTGGGGCTCGCTCCGGCTCGCGGCCGAGATGCGGCGGAACGGGGTGGAGGGGAGCATCGTCACGCTGCTCTGCGACAGCGGCGAGCGGTACGGCAAGACGTACTACGACGACGCCTGGCTGCGGACCAACAACATCGACATCACGCCGTACGCCGAGACGCTGGACGGGTTCGCCCGGACCGGCCGGTGGCGCGAGCCGCTGCGCTGAGCGGTTGGAGCAGCTGACCAGATCGGCCGGGTGACGGGTTCAGCCGCCGAGGGCGAGGCCGATCGCCAGGCCGATCGCGTACACCAGCTCGGTCAGCCCGGTGCCCTTGAGGACGGGGATCAGCGCGGGCCCGACGGCGTCGCTCAGCACCACGCGGATCGAGCGGACGCCCAGCGGTACCGCGATCAGTCCGAGCAGCGCCCACGGGGTCGCGATGGCCGACACGGCGGCGAGGACGAACGCCAGCCCGACCAGGGCCGCGTACAGCTGCCGTGACCGCTTCGCGCCGAGGACGACGGCCAGGGTGCGTTTGCCGGTCACGCTGTCGGTCGGGATGTCCCGCAGGTTGTTCGCGACGAGCAGTGCGCACGCGATCGCGCCGATGCCGACCGCTCCGGCGACCGCGGTCCAGTGCAGTGTCTCCGCCTGGACGTAGGTCGTGCCGAGCACCGCGACCAGGCCGAAGAACACGAACACGCTGACCTCGCCGAGCGCGCGGTACCCGTACGGCTTCTTCCCGCCCGTGTAGAACCACGCACCGACCAGCGACGCGGCACCGGCGACCAGCAACCACCAGTTGGAGGTCGCGCAGAGCACGATGCCGAGCACAGCGCCCACGCCGAAGCAGGAGAACGCGGCCGCTTTCACCGCACCCGGACTGGCGACCTTGGACCCGACCAACCGGAGCGGGCCGACCCTGTTCTCGTCCGTGCCGCGGATGCCGTCGCTGTAGTCGTTCGCGTAGTTCACGCCGATCTGCAGCGCGAGGGCGACACCGAGGGCCAGCAGCGCCTTCCACCAGACGAACCCGTCCAGGTAGGCGGCGGCACCGGTTCCGACGAGGACGGGCGCCACGGCCGCGGGCAGTGTGCGCGGACGAGCACCTTCGATCCACTGGGCAGGGGTGGCCATGACCGACGATTCTGTCAGCCCGCTGCCGACGGCGCGCAGGCGGCACGGGCTGCGGGACCGCCGGGGCCGGGACGTACTCTCAGAGGGACATGTCTACGTTGCGGCTGATCCCCGGCACCCCCGACGCGGTGCTGTCGGCATTGACGGAAGTCCTGGCCGGATCCGGTTCGCCGTTCGCCCCGTTGCCGTCCGACCCGGCCGGTGCCGCGCGGGTCCGGCAGGCAGCGGTGCCGGACGAGCCGGTGGAGGACGGCTGCGCGGTCGTCCTCTCCACGTCGGGCTCCTCCGGCGAACCGAAGGGCGTACTGCTCTCCCGCGACGCGCTGATTGCCTCCGCGAGTGCGACGCACGACCGGCTCGGCGGACCAGGGCAGTGGTTGCTCCCGATGAAGCCGTACTTCGTCGGTGGCCTGCAGATCCTCACGCGCTCGGTTCTCGCCGGGACGACGCCCGTGCTCGCCGGGGACGACTTCAGCGCCGCCGCGGCCCGCATGACCGGGTCCCGCCGCTACACCGCGATGGTCCCGACCCAGCTCGCGCGGTACCTCGAATCCGCCGCCGACGCGCTCCGCTGTTTCGACGCGATCGTGATCGGCGGAGCCGCCATGCCCGCCGACCTGAAGGCCCGGGCCGCGACCGCGGGCGTCACCGCGATCCCGGCGTACGGGATGACCGAGACCGGCAGCGGGTGCGTGTACGCCGGGGTGCCGCTGGCCGGGACATCGCTGGACCTCGATGACGGACGGATCCTGATCAAGGGGCCGACCCTGTTCTCCGGGTACCGGCTGCGGCCCGAGTTGACGGCCGAGGTGCTCCGCGACGGGTGGTTCCGGACCCAGGACCGCGGTGAGTTCGTCGACGGGCGGCTGCGGGTGATCGGGCGGCTGGACGACGTGGTGATCTCCGGCGGGGTCAACGTCACCCTGCCCGCGGTCCAGGCGCGGCTGCTCGAGCATCCCGAGGTGAAGGACGCCGTCGTGCTGGGCGTGCCCGACGTGGAATGGGGGACGCGAGTGGTCGCGTTCGTGGTCGGGCAGCCCCGGCGCCAGGCCCTGCGCGACTTCGTGGCCGAGACCCTGCCGCGAGCGTGGGCGCCGCGGACGGTCGTCCAGCTGGACGCGTTGCCGATGCTTGCTTCCGGCAAGGTGGATCGCCAGTCGCTGCTGGACGGTGTGCGGTGATCACGTACTCGCTGGGACTGCGGAACAGGTTCCGTGGGATCACGGTGCGCGAGGGCATGCTGTTCGAGGGTCCCGCCGGTTGGGCCGAGTGGAGCCCGTTCCTGGACTACGACGACGCCACCTGCGTCTCCTGGTTGCGCGCGGCGCACGAGGCGGCGTACGAGGGCTGGCCGGAGGCGGTACGGACAGCGGTACCGGTGAATTGCACGGTGCCCGCCGTTGGTCCGGAGATCGCACGGCAACTCGTGGAGCGATCCGGGTGCCGTACTGCGAAGGTGAAGGTCGCCGAGCCTGGACAGACGTTGGCGGACGACCTGAATCGCGTGGAGGCGGTACGGGACGTCCTCGGTCCGGACGGTCGGGTGCGGATCGACGCGAACGGCGCGTGGTCCGTCGACGAAGCCGTTGCCGCGTTGAAGGAGCTCGACCGCTTCGACCTGGAGTACGTGGAGCAGCCGTGCGCCTCGGTGGAGGACCTGGCCGCGGTACGCCGGCGGACCGACGTACTGGTCGCCGCGGACGAGTCGATCCGGCGGGCCGAGGATCCGTTGCGTGTCCGCGAGCTGGAAGCCGCCGACATCGCCGTACTGAAGGTGCAGCCCATCGGCGGAGTGCGGGCGTGTCTGGAGATCGCCGAGCAGATCGGGCTGCCCGTGGTGGTGTCGTCCGCGCTGGAGACGTCGGTGGGGATCGCCGCCGGGGTTGCGCTCGCCGCCGCGTTACCGGAACTCCCGTACGCGTGCGGGTTGGGCACTGTCTCGATGTTCACCAGCGAGGTGGTCGCCGAACCGCTGCTGCCGGTGCACGGGATGCTGCCGGTACGGCGGATCTCACCTGACCCGTCGCGGTTGGAGGCAGCCACTGCTTCGGCGGAGACCAGAGCGGTGTGGGAAGCACGGTTGGCCAGAGTGCAGGAGCTGAAGGGAAGTACGGGATGAACCCGTCCACGGCGTTCGCGACAGTGGTCGTCGACGAGCTGATCCGCTGCGGCGTCCGCGAAGCCGTCCTCGCACCGGGCTCACGCAGCGCCCCTCTCGCGATGGCGCTCGCTGAGGCCGACCGGGACGGGCGACTGCGCCTGCACGTCCGGATCGACGAGCGTACTGCGGGATTCCTTGCCCTCGGCCTTATCCGCGGAACAGGGCTGCCCGTGCCGGTCGTGACGACGTCCGGTACCGCGGTGGCGAACCTGCATCCCGCCGTCCTGGAGGCGTCGCACAGCGGGCTCCCGTTGATCGTGCTGAGCGCGGACCGGCCGCCGGAGCTGCGGGGGAGTGGGGCGAACCAGACCACCGACCAGCTGAAGGTGTTCGGCGACGCGGTCCGGTTGTTCCACGAGATGGGCGTACCGCGACGCGAGGCGGGCCAGGTCGCGTACTGGCGCTCGCAGGTCGCCCGGGCCGTCTCGACCGCGGTCGGTGCTCGCACGGCGGATCCGGGTCCCGTGCAGCTCAACTGTCCGCTGGTCGAACCGCTGGTACCGACCGAGGGACCGGACTGGCCCGAACCGCTGGACGGCCGAACCACGGGACCGTGGACCGCGATCCACGCGACCTCGGCTCAACCGTCGGCGCTCGCGGTGGGACCGAAGACCGTGGTCGTCGCCGGGGACGGGGCGTCGCAGGCCGCACGCCTGGTGGCCGAGGCCGGGAACTGGCCCTTGTTCGCTGAGCCGTCGAGCCGGGCGCGAACGGGGTCGGCCGTCGTCCCGACGTACCGGTTGTTGCTAGGCGCAACGAGCTTGGCGGACGAGATCGAGCGGGTGATCGTCTTCGGCCACCCGACCCTGTCCCGCCCGATCACCCGCCTGCTGTCGCGTCCCGACGTCGAGGTCGTCGTGGTCGCCCCGACCGGCCGCTGGCCCGACGCGGCCCGCCGGGCGACCTCGGTCATCACCGGCGCCGAGGTGATCGGTACCGACGAGACCGACTGGCTGGCCCGCTGGCTCCACGCCGACGAACTGGCCCGCCCGGCGATCGACAAGGTGCTTGCCAACTCCACGTCCCCGGGAGCGTTGACCGGTCCCTCGATCGCGGCACTGGTCGGATCCGCGGTCGGCGCCGACGGCATGCTCGTGGTCGCGTCCTCGAACCCGATCCGCGACCTCGACCTGGCCCCGGTCGTCCCGATCCGCACGATCGCGAACCGCGGCCTGGCCGGTATCGACGGCACCCTCTCCACCGCGATCGGCGCGGCCCTGGCGAACGCGGGCCCGACGTACGCCCTGGTCGGCGACCTCGCCTTCCTGCACGACACCAACGCGCTCGTCATCGGCCCCGGCGAACCCCGCCCCGACCTGCGCATCGTGGTCGTCAACGACAACGGCGGCGGCATCTTCTCCACCCTCGAACAAGCCGGCACCACCCACTTCGAGCGAGTCTTCGGCACCCCCCACGACACCAACCTCGAAGCCCTGGCCGCCGCCCACCGAATCCCCTACACCCAAGCCAGAACCCCCGAAGCCCTCCAAGCAGCCCTGACCACAACAGTCGCCGGCATCGACCTGATTGAAGCCCGCATCCCCCGCCCCACCACCCTCCCCCAAGCCCTCACCACCGCCACCACCCAAGCCCTCAAGCAGATCTGACGGTTGTCCACAGGATCAGCGGGAGACTGAGCAGAACAGACGTTGAGCGCACTACGCTCGTAGTGCGCTCAACGACCTTGCTGAACAAAAGAAAAGGCCCCGGGGGGTTTCCCTGGCCGAAGCCGGTACGCCGTGATTCCCGGGGCTCCCAATGCCTTCGACGGTAGAGCATCCGCACCAGCCAAGCAAACCCGAACCCCTCAGGGAAGGCTCTACCGTTGCCCCGCTCACCCTGGACCCTCGAGGACCTCCTGTCCCGGGCCCGCCTCGCCCCTTACCTCACCACCTGCTCGGGCCGAATCCCTGATGCCCTGATCCTCTACGGCTGGAATTCCGAGGTCAGTGGCGCCTTCTTCGAATCACTCCACTACCTGGAGGTCGGCCTACGGAACGCCATGGACCGCCAGTTGACCGGCTGGGCGGCGTCCTGCGGTGCTCGGAAGGCTTGGTACGTCGACGAGGTGGTGCCGCTGTCGCCGCCCACCCGCGCGAAGATCGCCGTCGCGCGGCACAATGCGACTCGTGATGACCGGGCCGAAGTTCCGGGCAAGGTGGTCGCCGAGCTGCCGTTCGGCTTCTGGTGGTCCTTGCTCGGGGACGAGTACAACCGACGACTCTGGCAGCCCTGCCTTCGGTACGCCTTCGACGGTCCGGTGCGCCGGCTGCGCCTCCACTCCGAGCTGAACGGGCTGCGCCTGCTGCGGAATCGGATCGCTCACCACGAGCCGATTCAAGCCGCGACCTCGGCATGGCCTACGAACGACTGGTGGACGTGGCGGACCGGATCTCGCCGTTCCTGCGCTCCCGGATCGAACTGACCAGCCGGGTGCCGACGATTCTCGGCTCGCGCCCGCCAGTCGCGGCCTGAGGGGCCGGCAGGAGGGTTCGGAGGTGGCCTAGGAGGGCTCCGGCTACTACCAGGACGAGGGCCGTGGTGACGAGGATGGGGATGACGGCTCCGCGGAGGGAGGAGTTGAGGGGGGCCGCGATGGTGAGGATGAGGCTGACACCGACGACGGCGGTGGTGAGGCGGCGGCCGGGGCGGGCGACGGCCAGGAACGGGAGGCACCAGAGGAAGTACCAGTCGTGGGCGGTCGGGCCGAGGAGGATGACGGCGAGCAGGGCGACGCCGACCGCGCGGGCGGCTTGGTGGATGTGCGAGCGCAGGCCGAGGACGGCGATCAAGGTGAGCGCGGTCAGGATGCCGAGCAGGCGGATGACCTGTAGCGCTTCCTGAGCGGCCGTGTCGGCGCCCAACCATTCCAGGACGCCCGAGGTGCCCATGCCGAGCAGGTTCGCGATCGAGAACGGGGACCGGACCAGGCCGGGGACGTCGAGGGCGCCGAGCCAGCCGGAGCCGACGCCGGTGAGTTCGCCGATCGTCACCAGGGTGAGGACTGAGACGACACCCGCGATCGCCAGGCTCGCGAGCCGGAGGGCGCGGCCCGCCAACGGGCTCATCACGGCGGCGATCGCGATCACGACGAGTCCACCCGGCGCCTTCACCGCGGCGGCCGTCCCGGCGATCACGGCAGCTGTTCCCCACTGGCCGGTCAGCGCGATCGCGAACGCCGAACAAGCCAGGCCGAGCATCAGTACGTCGTTGTGCGCGGCACCGAGTCCGTGCGTGATCAGCATCGGGTTCGCGACGACGAGCCAGGTCGCGATCGTGGGATCCACGCGGCAGGCCACGGCGAGTTTGGGGATTGCCCACGCGATCAGGACGATGCCGAGCAGCGCGAGCGCCCGATGCGCGAGCATCAACAGGTACGGATCGAGGGTGACCTGTGCCGCCAGTCCGCCGTACGCGAGGGGGAGTGGCCCGTACGGCGCCGGCGTGTTCATCCACATCGGGTCGACGGCCTCGATCACCCGGCCGGAGAGGGCACCCGGGCCCAGGGCGTACGGGTCGAGGCCGTGCGAGACCAGGGCGCCCTGGGCCGCGTAGCTCCACGCGTCCCGGCTGAACAGCGGCGGCGTGAACAGCAACGGCGCGCACCATGCCGCAACGAGGGGGAGGAGGCGGTGCTGTACTCCGGCGAGGACGTCCCGGCCGACCGACAGCCAGGCCCAGCCGAGCAGGCCGAGTCCGAACACCATGAACGCGAGCCCGATCATCCGGCCCGGCAACGAGTGCCGCAGGTCGCTCGCGATCGGCAGCGATGCCACCCACGACGACGCGGGTACCACGGACGTCACCAGTGAGGCGGCCGCGACGACGAACGCCCCCACCACCCCACGCACCATCGGCGAAGGCACTCGCATGCCGGGCACGCTAACCAGGCCAGGCGACCACCCGATGAACACAGCCTTGCGTCCGGAGAACCCTGTGGGCTCTCCGGACGCGGCGGACGGCTAGGCGGATTCCTTGCGGAAGGTGCGAGCTCCGACGGCCAGACCGATCACGGTCAGCAGCACCACCCAGAACAGCCCCCACAGCGACGAACTGCTCCCGATGTCCCCACGGAACAGGGCACGCACCCCGGTGACGACGTGCTTGAGCGGGCTGATGTCGGACAGCCGCTGCAACCAGGTTGGACCGATCTGCATCGGCAGCAGGATCCCGGACAGCAGCAGCAACGGCATCGCGATCCCGTTCAGCAGCGGGGCCAGGGCGTCCTCGCTCTTGGTGATCAGGGCCACCGAGTACGACAGCGAGGCGAACGTCGCACCGAGCAGGGCCACGATCACCAGCGACAACAGCACCCCGCCGACCGGGGCGCGCAGGCCCATCGGGATCGACACCACGAGGAGCAGGACCGACTGGACCACGAGCACCACGACGTCCCGCAGGACCCGGCCGGCCATCAGCGCGATCCGGCTGGCCGGCGTGACCCGGTCCGCCTCGATCACGCCGGCCCGGTACTCCGCGATCAGGCCGAAGCCGACGAACATCGCGCCGAACATGCCGAGCTGGACGATCAGGCCGGGGATGAACACCTGGTACGCGTTGGTGGTCGCGCCCTCGCTGATCTGGGCCGTGATCGGCTTCAGCAACGGGCCGAACAGGAACAGGTACAGCAACGGCTGGCTGAGCATCAGGATCGACCACATCGGGTTGCGCAGCGACAGCCGCATCGCCCGGTTGAACACGATCCACGTCTCCCGCAGAGTGCTCATCGACGTCCTCGCTTCGCTCCGGGCGTCGATGAGGCACGACCTGGGCTGTGTTCGACGATGACCTCGCTTCGCTCGCTCATGCCACGGTCTCCTTCTCGGTCTCGTTCTGGGGCTTGGCGTCGCTGTCGTCCCGCAGCGAGCGGCCGGTCATGGTCAGGAACACGTCGTCCAGCGTCGGGCGATGCACCTCGACCCCCTCGAGCTCGATGCCCTGGGCATCGATCTGACGGAGCAGGCCGGGCAGGATCGCGCCACCCTTCGGGATCCGGAAGCCGACCACGTCACCGTCGGTCTCCACCTCGACCGCGCCGGGCAGTTCCTCGACCACCTTCGTCACGGTCGGCGCCTGGGCCGGATCGGCGAGCCGGAGCCGGACGCCGTCGCCGGACACCTGCTGCTTCAGCTCCTCCGGGGTGCCGGAGGCAACGATCTTGCCGTGGTCGATGACCAGGATCCGGTCGCAGAGCGCGTCTGCCTCGTCCAGGTAGTGCGTGGTCAGGAAGATCGTCGCGCCGCGCCGGCGGAGCCCGCGGATGTGCTCCCACAGGTTCGCCCGCGCCTGCGGGTCGAGGCCGGTGGTCGGCTCGTCCAGGAAGATCAGCTTCGGATCGTGGACCAGCCCCATCACGATGTCGAGCCGCCGCCGCTGCCCGCCCGACAGCGTCTTGCACTGCCGCCGCCACAGCCCGGGCAGGTCCAGCTCCTCGAACAGCCGCTGCCCATCGGCCGTCGCTTTCCGCTTGTCCACCCCGTACAGCCGGGCGTGGTCGACCACCTCGTCCCCGGCGATCGCCTCGGGCAACGTGGACCCGCCCTGCGGCACGTACCCGATCCGCCGCCGGACCCCGACCGGGTCCTTGGCCAGGTCGCACCCGGCCACCGTCGCACTGCCGCTGGTCGGCTGGATCAACGTCGCCAGCATCCGCATCGTCGTGGTCTTACCGGCCCCGTTCGGGCCCAGGAAGCCGACGATCTCCCCGTCGGTCACCTGCAGATCGACCCCCTGGACAGCTTCGACCGTCCCTTTCCTCGTCTTGAAGGTGCGGACCAACCCGCGTGCCTCGATCATCATGCCGACGAGTGTGAGTGATCAACTTTGAATAGTCAACGTTGATTAAATCCGGTACCAGCCCGGCGCGGGGGCTCGCCGCACCCCTGACCAGCGGATTTAGGATGCGGGCATGTCCACCACGCGGTTGCTGCTGCTCGGGGTCGTGCGGATCTTCCAGCCGGCCTACGGGTACCAGTTGCGGCGCGAGCTGCTGACCTGGAAGGTGCAGGACTGGGCCAACATCAACCCCGGCTCGATCTACACCGGCCTCCGCACCCTGGCCAAACACGGCTACCTCCAGGAACTCGAGGAAGGCCCCGGCCACAAACCGGGCCGCACCTCGTACAAGCTGACCGTCGACGGCGAGAGCGAGTACTTCACCCTGCTCCGCAAAGCCCTGTGGAGCGTGGACGGCTTCCAGCCCGACCAGATGCAGGCCGCGCTGAGCTTCCTCTGGTCGCTGCGCCGGGACGAGGTCCTCGCGGCGTTGGAGTCCCGCATGGTCCAGCTCGAACAACGCGCCAAGTCCGCGCCCTTCGCCGAACGCCAGATCCTGGAGGACCCAGGCGTCCCGAACCACGTGCTGGAGATGTTCCGCATCACCACAGCGAGAGACCAGGGCGAACTCGACTGGACCAAGTCCTTCCACGCCAGAGTCCAGGAAGGCGCGTACTCCTTCGCCGGCGAACCCCCGGACTGGACGCCCCACCCGGACATGACGACCCACTGGCAGGAGATCCCAGACCCCCCGAAGAGCTGATTCGCGTACCGGTGGACAGGAGGTAGTCGGGCTCTGCGGGCTGACTGCGGTCGTCATCCGCAGTGCCGGCTGCTGTAAGGGCGACTACCTCCTGTCCACCTGCACGCTGGTTATTTGGAGGTGCTTCGGCCCGTCCGGTGGTTAGCTTGGGGGATGGTGACGTGGGTTACTGGTGATGCCGGCGACTTCCGGGCGAGGGTTTTCGCCTTCCTGGAAAGGGATCCCGTCCTGCACACCGTCATCCTCAGCAACGTGGATGCGCGAGCACGCGGTACCTATCGCACCGAGGTCGGCTCGTCGATTTTCGTCGCCGTGGTCGACGGCAACGACGACGTCGTCGGAGCGGCGATGCGGACTCCGGGGCAGCGCGTGTACCTGGGCGGGCTGGCACCGGAGTACGCCTCCGAGGTCGCCACCGCGTTCGCCGACCACCTGACCGACCTCCGCGGCGTCGCCGGTCGGCCGGCCGCCGCCGAGGCGTTCGCGCAGACCTGGGCCGAGCTCCGCCACACCACGGCGACCGCGACCAGAGGCACCCGCCTCCACAAACTCATCGACCTCACCCCACTCCAGGCAAACGGCGTACCCCGCCTCGCTGCCGACGCGGACGTCGACCTCGCCGCCGAGTGGGTCGTGCACGATTTCGGCGACGAGATCGGCGACACGCTCGACTGGGCTCGCGGCCGGATCGCGGACAAGACCCTCTGGTTCTGGGACGTCGACGGGACCACGGTGAGCATGGCCGGACACCACCTACCGATCTTCGGCGTCTGCCGAGTCGGTCCCGTCTACACGCCGACGGAGTACCGCCGCAACGGCTACGCCGGCGCGCTCACCACCCACGTCACCGCGACCATTCTTGCCCAAGGCAACCAGGCCTGCCTCTACACCGACCTCGCGAACCCGACCTCGAACAAGATCTACCACGCCATCGGATACCGCCCGATCACCGACTTCGTCGACCTCGAGTTCACCTCATGACGATCCGATCCACGTCGGCCGCTTCACCCTGACCGGCATACCGAAGCGGTGGCCATGACGGACCTCCACCACTCACCAACCCGAGCCGCACCCACGCCGAACGCCGCCGTCCCGACCTGCGCCGCCGTCACGCCGGTCGGGGTCGCGCCTTCATGAGTGCTGGCGGTCCGGCCATCACGGTGTCGTCTTGATCTGGCGGGCGATCTCGAGGACTCGGTCGAGGGACAGTGGTGCGTCGGGCATTGCTGCGTTCTTCGGGCGTTGGGCCGCGCTCGAGACCGAGACGCCGGTGCCGTCTGCCTTGATCAGTTGCACCTCGTACGCGCGCCCGACCGTGGCTGGGACGGTGTAGGTCCACAGGTACGCGGTGGTGCCGTCCGGGAACGACGTGATCCGCGTGCAAGGCTCGAAGTTGGGCCGGACGGAGCATGGCTGCCGGGTCGCGCTCTTCGAGGAGACTCTGATGTCCACGGTGATCTGGCCGATGCCCTCGTAGATCCGGTCCGCCCCGGCGACGATCTCCCGTTCCGCCGGGCCCTGGCGGAATTCGTAGTCGTACAGCGTCGGCTTGTCCAACTGGCGGATCTCCGGGATCAGCTGCTGCATTTCGGCCAACAGAGCCCGGGAACTCTCGGTGGACGTGGCGGAGTTCTCCCGGGGTGACGATGCCGATGCGGTGGGGGTCGCTGCGGTCACCGGCTGCTCGTCCGTCGGCCGGATCGCGAGGAACGCGCCGAGCAGGACGACCGGAACGGAGGCGGCCGCGACGCCGACGGTCACCAGGTGGCGGAGGCGGCGTCGTTGGCCCCGGCGGATCTGCTCGTCCACGTCGATGGCGACCGGTGGCGGTTCCTCGACCAGGTCGGCGAGCAGCAGGTGGACGGAATCCTTGTCGGTCATGGTGCCTCCTCGTACTGCGTGCGAGTGGTGACACCGGCCGGCAGCAACCGGCGGATCGAGTCCAGCGCGCGGTTGGTCAACGTCTTCACCGCGCCTTCGCTGCAGCCCAGGATGCCGGCGGTCTGCTCGACGGACAGGTCGTCGTAGAACCTGAGCACGAGCACCGCACGCTGCCGCGCCGGCATCCGGGCGAGGAGACGATGCAGATCGGCCCGGCGCGCCGTGAGGCCGGCCACGGACCGGTCCGGGTCGGCGGCGTCGGCCGGTACGCCGAAACCGTCGCGGCCGGCGTCCGGGTCGGGGAGCGGGTCGGCCGGGGCTTCGCGGCGCCAGGGGCGGCGTCGTTCGTCCAGCCAGACGCGGACCACGATGCGACGGACATAGGCGTCCAGGTGCTCGACCTCGCGGATCTTCGGCCACGCGGTGTAGAGCTTCACCAACGCCGTCGAAACAACGTCCTCGGCGCGATGCCAATCACCCGACAGCAAGTACGCCGTCCGGAGCAGCGCCGCATTCCGAGCGACCACGTACTCCCGGAACGCGTCCTGATCCCCCGCCTTCATCCGGCCCCCTTCGTCGTTCCTCTCCTTGGTAGACGGAAGACACCGGGTGGGAGGTTACGGTCAGCTGATTTCGAGGGTGTCGCCGGGGGTGGCGAGGATGTAGGGGCCGGACTCGCCGTCCAGCCAGCGCTGGAACATTCCCTGGCCGATGGGGCTGAGTAGGGCGTCGTGGATGCCGAGGGTCTGCTGGGAGTCGACGGCGCGGGCGTACTCGACGGCGGTGGGAGCGAGAACGACGGGGCCGGTTCATCTCGGTCGACCCACTGGCCGATGTGGCCAACCCGCAGCAGCTCAACGCCTACGCATACGCCGGGAACAACCCAGTCACGGCCTCGGACCCGGACGGTCTGATGGAGACGTATGAGCCGAGTTACGGCGAAACGGCACCGGATCGCAACGGCAACCAGCCGCCGCCGACCCCGGACCCGCCGACGAGGACGACTCCTCTGGACAAGATCGGAAGCGGGGCCGAAAGGGTGAGTAGGGCCCGTGGTGATGCCGAACGTTGGCTCGGCCGTGCTGCGAAGAGGAAGGCCCGCGAATTCAGCGACTTCATGAACACCCATGGCAGCGTAGTTGAGGGGCAGTAGCCGCTAGGAATTCGAATGGAGAAGGCCGACGGTACATGCTGACAGCGACCGAGGGGCATCCGTTCTACACACCGGTGACTGGGCGACGGGTCGAAGCCGGAGATCTCCTTCGTCGGAGACGAACTCAAGGCGCTCGGTACTGCGTTTACCCGTGTCCTTAAGGCGACGCCTTTGATCGCAGACAGGCGTGCATACAATCTTACGACCGATGGTTCTCATACGCACTACGTGGTCGCTGGCGGCACGCCGGTGTTGGTCCACAATCAGCGGAGTGGATACTCAGGCCCGATCGGGCTGGGGGGGGTGGCTATACAGGCCGCCTGGATAGGTTCCCGATGGGTCACGGTACGGACTTCGAGATCCACGTTATTATCGAGGGCAAGAAAAGGGGCCCTTCGGGAGCAATGGATTCTTCGACATCCACAGCAACGCTGCTGTGGATGTAGAGGTCCCAGGGGAGACGTCTGCAATCGCCTCAAAGGGAAAGCGGTGGAGGAGATGCGACGGTCCGGCCGAATTGGACCGCTGGGAACGCAGGACATCAAGGGTGAGGGGTGGAAGTTGCCGCGCCTCAAAGGGGAGTGCTAGGTGAAATTCATAGAGATCGAGGAGATAGATGGCGGGTACTTCCTGGATCCGCGAAAATATCTCCAGGAACTGAAACTCATTGGGCCCGATCTCCCACCGGGGGCTCGTCGGTTCGCTCAAGATGCGGATCATTACGATTTCGCCGCATCGAAGTGCGTCAAGGATCTAACGCTGTCCAGCGTGAGTATTTCGGGTGGAAACGGTTCTCTTTCTGCTGAGGTGGAATTCGCGCCGAACAAGTTCAAGCACGAATCTGGTCTATCGGTCCGGTACTGGGGCTTGGTGAATTTGATGGTCGAGGTGTCGCCGGAAGCTGGGGGCAGCGGCGTTCGATCGGAAACCGTTCGCCTCGGAGACGTGCAGCTCGATGAAATCCTTCCTCATGAATCTGGATGCGCTCATGAAATTGCCTTCACCGGTGGAGTAATTCGGATTGTGAGCGCTGATCTGGTAGCTGAGTGGCGCTTAGCGGGCGAATGATCGCTCGTTAATGAAAAGCTGATCTTGGTCGCGGCTGTGGGAGGTCCATCTTCTGATCTACTACCAAACAGGTCGCCAGATGAGCGCCAGCGGACAGGGCGATGGCTGCGAGCGAAGAGGTAAGGCTCGACGCTCGCTGGGAAGGCGTGCAGCGCGATTTGAGAGGCGGTCTTCGGTCGCCAGCGGTTCGCCGACTTGACGGGTTTGGCAGTTCGAGCCGGGGCGCCCGTTGAACCTCGCGATGGCTCGGCATCACCGATCGACGTGCTGAGTCACCAACTTCGAGCGCTAAACCCTGACCGGCGGGCCTCCACCACTGACCAACCCACGCGCCGAGCGTCACCGCCCGCCTCACGCAGCCGTCCGGTCGGTCGCGAGCAGCAGCTTGGTGAGTGGTGGCGGTGCGGTCAGCCGATTTCGAAGGTGTCGCCGGGGTTGGCCAGGTGGTACGGGCCGGACTCTCCGTCCAGCCAGCGCTGGAACATTCCCTGGCCGATGGGGCTGAGTAGGGCGTCGTGGATGCCGAGGGTCTGCTGGGAGTCGACGGCGCGGGCGTACTCGACGGCTGGGGCCAGGGAGAACCACGGGCCGGAGACCGGGACCAGGTTGGTGTGGACGGCGCGGTCCGGCTGGGTGAAGGAGTCGCCCGGGTGGTACACCGCGTCCTCGACCAGGAAGCCGACGTTCTGGCAGGGGACGCCGAGCTCGGGCAGGATCACCGCGTGGTCCTTGCCGTAGGCGCGGATCGCGAAGCCGGCCGCGTCGAACGCCTGGCCGTCTTCCACGACGTGGACCCGGTCACCGAGCTCGGTCAGCTGGGCGGCGACGGCGGCGTTGGTGTAAACGGGGGCGTCGAGGTTCTTGATCCGGTCGACGTCCAGGTGGTCCGGGTGCTCGTGGGTGACCAGGATCGCGTCGGCCCGCTCGAAGGCGGCGTCCTCGCTGAACGACCCAGGATCGATCAGCAGCGCCTTCCCGTCCTTGTCCAGCCGGACACAGGCATGCGTGAACTTCGTGAGCTGCACAGTCAGTCTCCCAACGCGTCTCTCATCGGTACCAGCTTGGCGTTCGTCTCGGCGAGCTCGGCCTCCGGGTCGGAGCCGGCCACGATGCCCGCGCCGGCGAAGAGCCGCATCCGGGTCGGGTCGGCCGGGTCCGCCTGGCCGCAGCGCAGGGCGATGCACCACTCGCCGTCGCCGGCCGCGTCCATCCAGCCGACCGGGCCGCTGAACCGGCCGCGCGACATCCCCTCGATCTCGCCGATCAGGTCGCGGGCCACGTCGGTCGGCGTCCCGCAGACGGCGGCGGACGGGTGCAGAGCGGCGGCCAGGCCGAGCGCGGACGCGCCGTTCGCGGCGACGCCGGCGACGTCGGAGGCGAGATGCATCACATTCGGCAGGTGCAGGACGAACGGCGTCTCCGGCACGTTCATCGACTTGCAGTGCGGCTCCAGCGCGTCCGCGACGGACCGGACGGCGAACTCGTGCTCCTCCAGGTCCTTGCTGGACCGGGCCAGCGACGCGGCCAATGCCAGGTCGTGCGCGTCGTCGCCGGTCCGCCGGATCGTGCCGGCCAGCACCCGCGAGGTGATCAGCCCCTTCTCCCTGCGGACCAGCAGTTCGGGCGTCGCGCCGATCAGCCCGTCGACCGAGAAGGTCCAGCAGTTCGGGTACGCCGCGGCCAGCTGCCGCAGCGGCCAGCGGAGGTCGATCGGCTCGGGCGCCAGCGCGATCAGGTCGCGGGCCAGCACCACCTTGTCCAGCTCGCCGGCGGTGATCCGGCGGACCGCGTCGGCGACGATGCCGGACCAATCCGTCCCGGACCGGGAGCCGTCCGCGAACGCCACCTGGCCGACCGGCTCGGGCTCGTACCGGGTCAGCTCGGGCGGGGGCGGCAGCGCGCTGGCCGGTGAGATCGTGGTCACCCAGGCGGTCCCGCCGCGGCGGCCGACGATCACCTCGGGCACGACCAGTTCGCTCGGATCGGCGTCGGTGAAGCCGAACGAGCCGAAGCAGACCAGGCCCGACCCCGGCACGCCGACCTCGTCGCGGACGACCGCGCCGGCGACCAGGTCCTTCCACCAGGCCTGCGCCTCGGCGAACCGGTTGCTCCCAGCAACCTCGAGCTTGGCGGCGGCACCCCAGCCGACGTGACCCTCGCCGCGCCGGACCCAGGCCAGCCCGGTGCCGTCGGGCAGGTGGTCCATCAGAGCTTCTGACACGTCGTCGGCAGGCCGGCTGCGGACGACCAGACTCGGTGCCGGCCGGTGGCCGGGGCGGACCGGGTCAGACAAGCTCACGGCAACACTCCTCGCTCGCGCTCTGGCCCCGGGTCACGGTGGCCGACGGGCTCCATCGTGGTGCACTCACGGATCAATAGCGTATGCCTGCTCCGCGCCGGCGCGTTATCGGTGCCGGTCCGAGCCGTGACCAACCAGACAGCCCGCTCGTCCCGCCGGGACCGCGGTGCAGGACACTGGACCGGTGACCCGAGCCGACCTCAGCAAACAGCCCGAAGCCGTCGCGGCGATGTTCGACAACGTGGCCGAGGGCTACGACCGCACGAACGCGGTGGCGACGATGGGCCTGGAGAAGTTGTACTGGCGCCCGCAGGCGCTGGCCGAGATCGCTCCCCGCCGGGGGCTGCGGATCCTCGACCTGGCGGCCGGGACCGGCGCGTCCAGCGTGAAGCTGCGCGAGGCCGGCGCCGAGGTGGTGTCGTGCGACTTCTCGGTCGGCATGCTCCGGGTCGGCAAGCGGCGCAACCCCCAGCTCGACCTGGTCGCCGGGGACGCGCTCCGGCTGCCGTTCGCGGACGATTCCTTCGACGTGGTGACGATCTCCTGGGCGCTGCGGAACGTGAACGACGTCACGCTGGCGCTGCGGGACATGCTCCGGGTGACCAAGCCGGGTGGCCGGCTGGTGATCCTGGAGAACTCGCACCCGACCTGGAAGCCGTTCCGGGTGGGGTACCTGGAGTACATGATGCGGGCGGTCCCGGTGGTGGCGAAGGTGGTGTCGACCAACCCGGAGGCGTACGAGTACCTGGCCGAGTCGGTCCGGGCCTGGCCCGGGCAGGCGCCGCTCGCCGACACGATCGCCGGGGCCGGCTGGTCCCGGGTGCAGTGGAAGAACCTGACCGGCGGGCTGATCGCGATCCACCGCGCGGTGAAGCCGGGCTGACAGACCAGCGGTGCCACTGGTCCGGCCTCAGCAGGGCCTCGATTTACGCAAGGTGAATCGTGCGTAAATCGCCTGCAGGCAAGGGAATCCGGGCCGGTTTCGCGTCCTCGTCAGGCAGTCCTAGACTGTCGGATGACCGGGGCTCGTGAATCGCTTCACGAGAAGCCACCGGGTGACCAGACTGCCCCAACCTCCAGGCCGGGATGAGATGAGCCAGATCGCGTCGACCACGGGTCGGCAGCAGGCCGAGACCGCGGATGTGATCGTCGTCGGTGCCGGGCCCGCGGGCTCGGCGGCCGCGTACCACCTGGCGAACGCCGGTGTGGACGTGCTGCTGCTGGAGAAGACCGCGTTCCCGCGCGAGAAGGTGTGCGGCGACGGCCTCACCCCGCGCGGTACCAAGCAGCTGATCAACATGGGCATCGACATCTCGCCCGAGGCCGGCTGGATCAAGAACTACGGCCTCCGGATCCAGGGTGCCGGGCACCAGCTGCAGCTGGACTGGCCGGACCTGTCGAGCCACCCGAACTACGGGCTGACCCGGAACCGGATGGACTTCGACGACATGCTCGCCCGGCAGGCCGTGAAGGCCGGCGCCCGGTTGCACGAGCGGACCAACGTCACCGCCCCGATCCTGGACGACAAGGGCTTCATCGTCGGCGTCACCGCGAAGCCGGTCGACGACAACGGCCGCCGGGCCGGCGCCGACGTCGAGTTCCGGGCGCCGCTGGTGATGGCGGCCGACGGGAACTCCTCGCGGCTGAGCGTCGCGATGGGCCTGCACAAGCGCGACGACCGGCCGATGGGCGTCGCGGTGCGCACCTACTTCACCAGCCCGCGCCACGACGACGACTACCTCGAGTCGTGGCTGGAGCTGTGGGCGGACGACCCGCAGAATCCCGGTCAGCGCAACCTGCTGCCCGGGTACGGCTGGATCTTCGGGATGGGCGACGGCACGGTCAACGTCGGTCTCGGCATCCTGAACACCTCCGAGGCGTTCGGCAAGGTGGACTACTCGGACCTGCTCAAGCAGTGGCTGAAGAACACGCCGGAGGAGTGGCAGTTCCGCGACGAGTTCCAGACCATCCCGATCCGGGGCGCGGCACTGCCGATGGGGTTCAACCGGCAGCCGCACTACACCCGCGGCCTGATGCTGCTCGGCGACGCCGGCGGCATGGTGAACCCGTTCAACGGCGAGGGCATCCCGTACGCGATGGAGTCCGGGGCGTTCGCGGCGGAGGTCGCGTCCCAGGCGCTGCGCCGGCAGCCGAACCAGCGGGAGCGCGCGTTGTCGGCGTACCCGAAGGCGCTGAAGCAGGAGTACGGCGGTTACTACACGCTCGGCCGGGTCTTCGTGAAGCTGATCGGAAACCCGGAGGTGATGCGGCTCTGCACGAAGTACGGTCTGCCGCGCACCACGCTGATGAAGTTCACCCTGAAGTTGCTGGCGAACCTGACCGATCCGCGCGACGGCGACGTGATGGACAAGATCATCAACGGACTCACGAAGGTCGCTCCCGCGGCATAAGTTGCCGGGGGCGAGTGACGTGAGCCACAGCGGTACTGATAACACAGTGCTGACTCGAAACAGGTAAATCAGGCGGCAGTACGACGCAGAAGGAGGGAGCACCGACAAGATGCACCCTTACGTACCGATCCTCGTTCTCGGTGTGCTGGCGGCGATCTTCGTGGCCGGCACCTTGGTGACGAGCGCGCTGGTCGGCCCGAAGCGGTACAACCGGGCCAAGCTCGACTCGTACGAGTGCGGGATCGAGCCGACCCCGCAACCTGTCGGCGGTGGACGGTTCCCGGTGAAGTACTACATCACCGCGATGCTGTTCATCGTCTTCGACATCGAGATCATCTTCCTCTACCCGTGGGCGGTGGCCTTCGACCAGATGGCGCTGTTCGGGCTGATCGAGATGGTCATCTTCATCGTCACCGTCTTCGTCGCGTACGCCTACGTGTGGCGGCGCGGCGGACTGGAGTGGGACTGAGCTATGGGTGTTGAGGAACAGCTTCCGGCCGGCGTGCTGCTGACCACGATCGAGGGCCTGTCCGGCTACATGCGCAAAGCATCGTTGTGGCCGGCAACCTTCGGGCTGGCCTGCTGCGCGATCGAGATGATGACCACCGGCGCACCGCGCTACGACGCGGCCCGGTTCGGCATGGAGGTCTTCCGGGCCTCGCCGCGGCAGGCCGATCTGATGATCGTGGCCGGCCGGGTGAGCCAGAAGATGGCTCCGGTGCTGCGCCAGATCTACGACCAGATGCCGAACCCGAAGTGGGTGCTGGCGATGGGCGTGTGCGCGTCGTCCGGTGGCATGTTCAACAACTACGCGATCGTGCAGGGCGTGGACCACGTCGTCCCGGTCGACATGTACCTGCCCGGCTGCCCGCCGCGGCCGGAGATGCTGCTGGACGCGTTCCTCAAGCTGCACGACGACATCCAGCACGGCAAGCTCGGCGCGCACAAGAAGGCGCTGCAGGCCGAGCAGGAGGCCGCGGCGCTGACCGCGGCCCCGACGATCGAGATGAAGGGGCTGCTCCGGTGAGTGATACTCAGCCCGAGAACCTTCCGGCAACGTCGCCGGCCGGCGACGCTCAGACGCCGGCGGCGGAGGTGGTCGACCAGCGCCAGGGCATGTTCGGTGTCCGCGGCACCGGTGACACCTCCGGCTTCGGCGGCCTGCGCCGCCAGGTCGCGCTGCCGGGCGGATCGCCGAAGCCGTACGGCGGCTGGTTCGACGGCGCCACCGACCGGCTCGAGGGCCTGGTCGGCGAGGGCGCGATCGAGAAGGTCGTGGTGGACCGGGGCGAGCTGACCCTGCACGTCCAGCGCGAGCAGCTGGTCGAGGTGGCCCAGCACCTGCGTGACGACGAGAGCCTGCGGTTCGAGTTCTGCTCCGGCGTCTCCGGGGTGCACTACCCGAACGAGACCGGCCGCGAACTGCACGCGGTGTACCACCTGCTCTCGATCACGCACAACCGGCGGATCCGGCTCGAGGTGTCCTGCCCGGACGCGGACCCGCACATCCCGTCGATCGTCTCGGTGTACCCGGCCAACGACTGGCACGAGCGGGAGACCTGGGACTTCTTCGGCATCATCTTCGACGGACACCCGGCGCTGACCCGGATCCAGATGCCCGACGACTGGCCGGGCCACCCGCAGCGCAAGGACTACCCGCTCGGCGGCATCGACGTCGAGTACAAGGGCGCCGTCATCCCGCCGCCCGACACGCGGAGGTCTTACAACTGATGACCACGACAGATCCGTACGCGACCACACGCGACACCACCGAGGGCAAGGTCTTCACCGTCACCGGTCAGGACTGGGACTCGGTCGTGGCCGGCCTCGGCGAGGAGCCGGAAGAGCGCATCGTCGTCAACATGGGCCCGCAGCACCCGTCCACGCACGGCGTGCTCCGGCTCATCCTCGAGATCGAGGGCGAGACGGTGACCGAGGCCCGCTGCGGCATCGGCTACCTGCACACCGGCATCGAGAAGAACATGGAGTTCCGCTCCTGGACGCAGGGCGTCACGTTCTGCACCCGGATGGACTACCTGTCGCCGTTCTACAACGAGGCGGCGTACTGCCTCGCGGTCGAGCGGCTGCTCGGGATCGAGGACCAGATCCCGGAGAAGGCCAACGTGATGCGGGTGCTCCTGATGGAGCTGAACCGGATCAGCAGCCACCTGGTCTGTATCGCCACCGGTGGGATGGAGATCGGCGCGCTGACCGTGATGACGATCGGCTTCCGCGAGCGGGAGATGACGCTCGACCTGTTCGAGCTGATCACCGGCCTGCGGATGAACCACGCGTTCATCCGGCCGGGCGGTGTCGCGCAGGACCTGCCGCCGGGTGCGCTCGACAAGATCCGCGAGTACATCACCTGGATGGACAAGCACCTGCCGGAGTACGCGGAGCTCTGCAACGCGAACCCGATCTTCAAGGCCCGGCTGCAGGACGTCGGCTACCTGGACCTGACCGGGTGCATGGCGCTCGGCATCTCCGGCCCGCCGCTGCGGTCCACCGGGTACGCCTGGGACCTGCGCAAGACCCAGCCGTACTGCGGTTACGAGACCTACGACTTCGACGTCCCCACCTGGGACAGCGCGGACTCCTACGGGCGGTTCCGGATCCGGCTGCAGGAGATGCACGAGTCGCTGAAGATCGTCGCGCAATGCGCCGACCGGCTGGAGAAGCTCGAGGGCGCGCCGGTGATGGTGGCCGACAAGAAGATCGGCTGGCCGAGCCAGCTCGCCGTCGGCAACGACGGGATGGGCAACTCGCTCGACCACATCAAGCACATCATGGGCGAGTCGATGGAAGCGCTGATCCATCACTTCAAGCTGGTCACCGAGGGCTTCCGGGTACCGGCCGGCCAGGCGTACGTGGCACTGGAGTCGCCGCGCGGCGAACTGGGCTGCCACCTGGTCTCCGACGGCGGCACCAAGCCGTTCCGGGCGCACTTCCGTGACCCGTCCTTCGCAAACCTGCAGGCGATGCCGATCATGTGCGAGGGCGCACAGGTCGCCGACGTGATCGTCGCCGTCGCCAGCCTTGACCCGGTGATGGGTGGAGTGGACCGATAGATGGCCGAGAACCACACGACTGCTACCGACAAGCCGGTGCCGTACAGCACCGGTGACTCGAAGATCACCGAGACCACGATCGCGGAGATGCGCGAGCTGGCGGCCCGGTACCCGGTCGGCCGCTCGGCCCTGCTGCCGATGCTGCACCTGGTGCAGTCGGTCGAGGGCCGGGTCACCCCGGAGGGCATCGAGGCGTGCGCCGAGGTGCTCGGGCTGACCGGTGCCGAGGTGTCGGCGGTGGCGACCTTCTACACGATGTACAAGCGCCGCCCGGTCGGCGAGTACCACGTCGGGGTCTGCACCAACACGCTCTGCGCGGTGATGGGCGGCGACCTGATCTTCGAGCGGCTCAAGCAGCACCTCGACGTCGGCAACGACGAGACCACCGAGGACGGCAAGATCACCCTCGAGCACCTCGAGTGCAACGCCGCCTGCGACTACGCACCGGTGATGATGGTGAACTGGGAGTTCTTCGACGACATGACGCCGGAGACGGCCACCCAGCTGGTCGACGACCTGCGCGAGGGCACCGAGGTGAAGTCGCCGCGCGGTGCCACCATCTGCACCTGGCGCGAGGCCGAGCGGGTCCTGGCCGGCTTCCCGGACGGGCGGGCCGACGAGGGCCCGACCGGCGGCAAGGCGACGCTGGCCGGGCTGCGGCTCGCCCGCGAGCGCAACTGGACCGCGCCGGCCGGCCAGCACGGCGGCGGTGGCGCGGCGGCCGAGCAGACCGTCAGCCCGGAGGCCGCGGCCGGTCCGCGGCCGGAGGACCAGCCCGGCAAGGAGTCGCAGGCGGTCCACTCCGACGACACCCGGAAGGAGGACTGACCCATGCTGACCCCGGTGCTGTCCGACAACTGGGACCAGATCCGTTCCTGGCAGCTGGCCTCGTACCAGCGGTCCGGCGGCTACGACGCACTGCGTACCGCGCTGCGGATGCAGCCGGCCGACGTGGTCACCGCGGTGAAGGACTCCGGCCTGCGCGGCCGTGGCGGTGCGGGCTTCCCGACCGGCATGAAGTGGTCCTTCATCCCGCAGGACAACCCGAAGCCGAAGTATCTCGTCGTCAACGCCGACGAGTCCGAGCCGGGTACCTGCAAGGACATCCCGCTGATGATGGCCTCGCCGCACACGCTGGTCGAGGGCGTCATCATCGCCTCCTACGCGATCCGCGCGTCGGTGGCGTTCATCTATGTCCGCGGTGAAGTCCTGCACGTGATCCGCCGGCTCCAGCAGGCGGTCGAGGAGGCCAAGCAGGCCGGCTTCATCGGCACGGACATCCTCGGCACCGGCTACGACCTGGACGTGGTCGTGCACGCCGGCGCCGGTGCGTACATCTGCGGCGAGGAGACGGCGCTGCTCGACTCGCTGGAAGGCCGTCGCGGTCAACCCCGGCTGCGTCCTCCCTTCCCGGCCGTGGCCGGTCTGTACGGCTGCCCCACGGTGATCAACAACGTCGAGTCGATCGCTTCCGTTCCCGCGATCATCCGCAACGGTGTGGACTGGTTCGCCTCGATGGGCACCGAGAAGTCCAAGGGCATGACGCTGTACTCGCTGTCCGGGCACGTCACCCGCCCGGGCCAGTACGAGGCGCCGCTCGGCATCACGCTGCGCGAGCTGATCGACCTGGCCGGCGGGATCCGCGAGGGCCACGAGCTGAAGTTCTGGACCCCGGGTGGTTCGTCCACGCCGCTGCTGACCGCCGAGCACCTCGACGTCCCGCTGGACTACGAGGGCGTCGGGTCGGTCGGCTCGATGCTCGGCACGAAGGCGCTGCAGATCTTCGACGAGACGGTCTGCGTGGTCCGTTCGGTGCTGCGCTGGACCGAGTTCTACAAGCACGAGTCCTGCGGCAAGTGCACGCCGTGCCGTGAGGGCACCTGGTGGCTGGTCCAGATCCTGGAGCGGCTGGAGGCCGGCAAGGGCACCGAGGCCGACCTCGACACCCTGCTCGACCTGAGCGAGAACATCCTGGGCCGGTCGTTCTGTGCCCTGGGCGACGGTGCGACCGCGCCGATCACCAGCTCGATCCAGTACTTCAAGGACGAGTACCTGGCGCACTTCAGCCACGGCGGCTGCCCGTTCGACCCGATGGCAAGCACTGTCTTCGCGACCGCTGGAGCAAGCGCATGACGATCCAAGCCAACCCGCCTTCGGGTGCCGAGGTCGAGAAGGTCGACCTGGTCACCGTGACCATCGACGACATCGAGGTCAAGGTCCCGAAGAACAGCCTGGCGATCCGGGCCGCGGAGCAGATCGGGATCCAGATCCCGCGGTTCTGCGACCACCCGCTGCTGGACCCGGTCGGCGCCTGTCGGCAGTGTCTGGTCGAGGTGCCCGACGCCGGCAACGGCCGGGGGATGCCGAAGCCGCAGGCGTCGTGCACGCTGACGGTTGCCGACGGCATGGTGATCCGGACCCAGGTGACCTCGCCGGTCGCCGACAAGGCCCAGCACGGGAACATGGAGTTCCTGCTGATCAACCACCCGCTGGACTGCCCGGTCTGCGACAAGGGCGGCGAGTGCCCGCTGCAGAACCAGGCGATGACCAACGGGTCCGGCGAGAGCCGCTTCCACGAGGTGAAGCGGACCTTCCCGAAGCCGATCAACATCTCCGCCGAGGTGCTGCTCGACCGCGAGCGCTGCGTCCTCTGCGCCCGCTGCACCCGGTTCTCCGAGCAGATCGCCGGTGACCCGTTCATCGCGCTGATCGAGCGCGGCGCGCTGCAGCAGGTCGGCATCTACGAGAAGGAGCCGTTCGAGAGCTACTTCTCCGGCAACACGATCCAGATCTGCCCGGTCGGCGCGCTCACCAGCGCGGCGTACCGGTTCCGGTCCCGGCCGTTCGACCTGGTGTCGGTGCCGTCGGTGGCCGAGCACGACTCGTCCGGCGCGGCGATCCGGGTCGACTACCGGCGCGGCAAGGTGATGCGCCGGCTGTCCGGTGACGACCCGGCGGTCAACGAGGAGTGGATCTCCGACCGGGACCGGTTCGCGTTCAACTACGCGACCACCGGTGACCGGCTGACCCACCCGCAGATCCGGGAGGACGGCGAGCTGCGGCCCGCGTCCTGGCCGGAGGCGCTGGCCTTCGCCGCCGAGAAGCTCACCGCGGCCCGCGGCAACGCCGCCGTCCTGACCGGTGGCCGGCTGACCCTCGAGGACGCCTACGCGTACTCGAAGTTCGCCCGGGTCACGCTGGGTACGAACGACATCGACTTCCGGGCCCGCCCGCACTCGCCCGAGGAGGCCGACTTCCTGGCCGCCGCGGTCGCCGGGACCGGCCTGGGCACGACCTTCGCCGACCTGGAGCGGGCCGGATCCGTGCTGCTGGCCGGGTTCGAGCCCGAGGAGGAGGCGCCGACGGTGTTCCTCCGGCTCCGCAAGGGCGTCCGGAAGAACGGCACCAAGGTCTTCACCGTCGCGCCGTTCGCGTCCCGCGGGGTCGAGAAGCTGTCCGGTGTCGTGGTGCAGAGCGCACCGGGGACCGAGGCCGCCGTCCTGACCGACCTGCGGAGCACCGGTGAGGCCGGCGCGGCCGCGCTGGACTCGCTCGGCCCCGACTCGGTGATCATCGTCGGCGAACGGCTGGCGAGCGTCGCGGGCGGGTACTCCGCGGCGCTGCGGCTCGCGCTCGACACCGGCGCCCAGCTGGCCTGGATCCCGCGTCGTGCGGGTGACCGGGGCGCGCTCGAGGCCGGCTGTCTGCCGGGCCTGCTGCCCGGTGGCCGCCTGGTCACCGACCCGGCCGCGCGGGTCGACCTGCAGGCCGCCTGGGACGTGGAGCACCTGCCGGCCACGGTCGGCCGCGACGCCGACCAGATCGTCGCCTCGGCCGCCGAGCTCGGCGCGCTGGTGGTGGCCGGGGTCGAGATCGACGACCTACCGGATCCGGCGGCCGCGCTGGCCGCGCTCGAGGCGGCCCCGTTCGTGGTCAGCTTCGAGGTCCGCAGCTCGCAGGTGACCGAGCACGCCGACGTCGTCTTCCCGGTGGTGCCGCCGGCCGAGAAGGACGGCACCTTCGTGAACTGGGAGGGTCGCGAGCGGACGTTCCCGGTGGTGCTCAAGGTGCCGACCGCGATGCCGGACGTCCGCGCTCTGGCCGCGCTGACCCAGGAGATGGGTCTGTCGCTCGGCTTCAGCACGCCGGCCGGGGCGAAGAAGGAGTTCGACGAGCTCGGCCGCTGGGACGGCGACCGCGCGCAGGAGCCGACGTACCAGGCGGGTCCCTCGCTCGGCGCGTTCGACTCCACCCGGCTGGCGACCTGGCGGATGCTGATCGACGAGAGCCGCGGCAACGACGGTGAGCCGCACCTGGTGGCCACCGCGCGCAAGCCGGTGGCGCGGATCTCGCTGACCACGGCGCACCGGGTCGGCGTGACCGACGGCGACGAGCTGGTGGTCAGCACCGATGCGGGCACCATCCGGCTCCCGGTGGTGGTCACGCCGATGACCGACAACGTCGTCTGGCTGCCGACGAACTCGGCCGACTCGCACGTCCGCCGGTCCCTGCACGCCGACCATGGCTCGATCGTCACGATCGCCGGAGGGAACGCATGAGCACGCTGTCCATCCCGCTCGCGACGCCGGATGCCGGCTTCGGCCAGGACCCCTGGTGGGTCGTCGGCCTGAAGGTACTGCTGGTCTTCGTCTTCCTCGTCGTGCTGACGCTGTTCAACATCTGGTGGGAGCGCCGGGTCGTGGCCCGGATGCAGCACCGGATCGGCCCGAACGTGCACGGCCCGCAGGGTCTGCTGCAGTCGCTCGCCGACGGTATGAAGCTGATGTTCAAGGAAGACCTGATGCCGAAGGGCGTGGACAAGTTCCTCTACGTCCTGGCCCCGGTGATCGTGTCGATCCCGGCCTTCCTGACCTTCGCGGTGATCCCGTTCGGGCCGACGGTGAAGATCCCCTTCACCGACACCTACACCCGGCTGCAGATCACCGACCTGCCGGTCTCGGTGCTGTACGTGATGGCGGTCGCCTCGATCGGCATCTACGGCATCGTGCTCGGTGGCTGGTCGTCGAACTCGACGTACTCGCTGCTCGGCGGTCTGCGCTCGAGCGCCCAGATGATCTCGTACGAGGTCGCGATGGGCCTGGCGCTGGTCACCGTGTTCCTGTTCGCCGGCTCGATGTCCACCTCGGAGATCGTCGCCGCGCAGGGCTCGAACCAGTCGATCAGCTTCTTCGGGGCGTTCGACATCCCGATCCCGGGCTGGTACGCGTTCCTGCTCTTCCCGTCCTTCGTGATCTACGTGATCTCGATGGTCGGCGAGACGAACCGGGCGCCATTCGACCTGCCCGAGGCCGAGGGCGAGCTGGTGGCCGGCTTCCTGACCGAGTACTCGTCGATGAAGTACGCGATGTTCTTCCTGGCCGAGTACATCAACATGGCGACCGTGTCCGCGCTGGCGACCACGCTGTTCCTCGGCGGCTGGCGGGCCCCCTGGCCGATCTCCATCTGGGACGGCGCCAACTCGGGGTACTGGCCGGTGTTGTGGTTCGTCGGCAAGATGATGTGCTTCATCTTCTTCTACATCTGGCTGCGCGGAACGCTGCCGCGACTGCGCTACGACCAGTTCATGAAGCTGGGCTGGAAGATCCTGATCCCGGTCTCGCTGGGCTGGATCCTGCTGGTCGCCACCGTCCGCGCCGTCGGCCGCGAGGTCGAGTTCCAGCGCAACTACCTGCTGGTGGCCGCGGGCATCGTCGCGCTGATCGCGGTGATCACGATGTTCCTGCCGCAGAAGAAGACCCCGGAGCCGGAGGCCGTCGAGACCGGGGAGGACTTCGACCCGTTCGCCGGCGGGTACCCGGTCCCCCCACCGCTCGTCGGCACTCCGAGCAGCAGTGAGACGGACAGTCGTAGCAAGGAAGGCAGCCGTGGCTAGTGTGAAAGAGTCCCTCTGGGACCCGGTAGCGGGATTCGGCGTCACCTTCCGGACGATGTTCCGGAAGGTGTTCACCGAGGAGTACCCGTTCGACAAGAAGCCGACCGCCCCGCGGTTCCACGGCAGGCACCAGCTGAACCGCTGGCCCGACGGCCTGGAGAAGTGCGTCGGCTGTGAGCTGTGCGCGTGGGCCTGTCCGGCGGACGCCATCTACGTCGAGGGCGCCGACAACACCGACGGCGGCCGCTTCTCGCCGGGTGAGCGCTACGGCCGGGTGTACCAGATCAACTACCTGCGCTGCATCCTCTGCGGGCTGTGCATCGAGGCGTGCCCGACCCGGGCGCTCACGATGACCAACGAGTACGAGCTGGCCGATCGCAGCCGCGAGTCCCTCATCTACGAGAAGAAGGACCTGCTGGCGCCGCTGCTCCCGGGCATGCAGGAGCCGCCGCACGACATGCAGCTCGGCAGCACCGAGAAGGACTACTACCTCGGGCTGACCGGTGCGGCCACGACGGGCGAGCGGGCCGTCGAGGGTGGTGGCGACCAGTGATGCCACTCGTGACGGGGACCGAGGTCGCCTTCTGGCTGCTCGCCCCGATCATGGTGCTCGCCGCGATCGCGATGGTGCTGGTCCGCAAGGCGGTGCACTCCGCGTTGCTGCTGGCAACGGTGATGGTCTGCCTGGCCGTGCAGTACGCGGCCCAGGACGCGCCGTTCCTGTTCGCGGTGCAGATCATCGTCTACACCGGCGCGATCCTGATGCTGTTCCTGTTCGTGCTGATGCTGGTCGGCGTCGACGCGTCCGACTCGCTGGTGGAGACGATCCGCGGTCAGCGCCTGCTGGCCGGCCTGGCCTTCCTCGGCTTCGGTGTCCTGCTGGTCTTCGCCGTCGGCAACGCCGTGTACGGCGACCCGGTCGGCCTGGCCCAGGCGCAGCCGGACGGCAACCCGGTCGGGATCGCGCAACTGCTGTTCGGCAAGTACGTGTGGACCTTCGAGGTCACCTCGGCGCTGCTGATCACCGCGGCGCTCGGCGCGATGATGCTGGCGCACCGGGAGCGGCTGACCCGCAAGAAGACGCAACGCGACCTGTCCGAGGAGCGGATCCGCAAGTACGCCGACAGCGGCGTGCACCCCGGTCCGCTGCCGACGCCGGGTGTGCTGGCCCGGCACAACGCGGTCGACACCCCGGCGCTGTTGCCCGACGGCTCGATCGCGCCGACCTCGGTTTCGCGGGTGCTGCAGGCCCGTGGCACCGTGTTCCCCGAGTCGGAGGAGCGCGAGGAGCTCGACCGGGTCCGCAAGATCAGCGACGGCGACGCCGGCGACGAGGTCCCGTCCGAACCCACGGGCACGGACCTGACCGGATTCGGTGAAGGAGAAAAGCTGTGAGTGTCGAGCCGTACATCGTGCTCTCGGCGATTCTGTTCAGCATCGGCGCGCTCGGCGTCCTGGTGCGCCGTAACGCCATCGTCGTCTTCATGTGTGTCGAGCTGATGCTGAACGCGTGCAACCTGGCGTTCGTCAGCTTCGCCCGCCAGCACGGCAACCTCGACGGCCAGATCGCCGCCTTCTTCGTGATGGTGGTGGCCGCGGCCGAGGTCGTGATCGGTCTGGCGATCATCATGGCCATCTTCCGCACCCGTCGCTCGGCCTCGGTCGACGACGCCAACCTGCTCAAGTACTGAGGTCTGAAACCGATGAGTCATGAGCTGACGTGGCTGCTGGTCGCGATCCCGGCGGTGTCGGCGGCGATCCTGCTGCTTGGTGGCAAGGCCACCAACGCGTGGGGTCACCTGCTCGGTACCGCGGCGTCGCTGGCCTCCTTCGTCTGCGGTGTCCTGCTCTTCTTCCAGATGCAGGGCCTGCCGGCCGAGGAGCGGTCCGAGACGATCCAGCTGTTCCAGTGGTTCTCGGTCGGTGACGTCACGGTCAACGTGTCGTTCCTGATCGACCAGCTGTCGGTCCTGTTCGTGCTGCTGATCACCGGTGTGGGATCGCTGATCCACATCTACTCGATCGGCTACATGGCGCACGACCCGCGCCGGCGCCGCTTCTTCGCCTACCTGAACCTGTTCATCGCGGCGATGCTGCTGCTGGTGCTGGCCGCCGACTACCTGGTGCTGTTCGTCGGCTGGGAAGGCGTCGGTCTGGCGTCGTACCTGCTGATCGGGTTCTGGCAGCACAAGAACAGCGCCGCGACCGCCGCGAAGAAGGCGTTCGTGGTGAACCGGGTCGGTGACATCGGCCTGTCGCTCGCGGTGATGAGCATGTGGTTCCTGTTCGGCTCGTCGGCCTTCGAGAACGTGAACGCCGGCGCCGAGAACCTCACCACCACCTGGGCGAACCTGCTCGGCCTGATGCTGCTGCTCGCCGCCTGCGGCAAGTCGGCCCAGGTCCCGCTGCAGTCCTGGCTGCTGGACGCGATGGAGGGCCCGACCCCGGTGTCGGCGCTGATCCACGCTGCCACCATGGTCACCGCCGGCGTCTACCTGGTCACCCGGTCGCACGCGATCTACGAGCAGGCCGAGGTGGCCTCCACCGCGGTCGTCGTGGTCGGTACGGTGACCGTCCTGGCCGGTGCGATCATCGGGTGCGCCAAGGACGACATCAAGAAGGCGCTGGCCGGTTCGACGATGAGCCAGATCGGCTACATGATGCTCGCGGCCGGCCTCGGCCCGGCGGGGTACGTGTTCGCGATCTTCCACCTCATCACCCACGGCTTCTTCAAGGCCAACATGTTCCTCGGGGCCGGCTCGGTGATGCACGGCATGAACGACGACGTGAACATGCGGCACTACGGCGCCCTGCGGACGGCGATGAAGATCACCTTCGCCACCTTCCTGATGGGCTACCTGGCGATCATCGGCTTCCCGGGCTTCGCCGGCTTCTGGAGCAAGGACAAGATCATCGAGGCCGCGTTCGCCGACAACCCGGTGGTCGGGTTGTGCGCGCTGCTGGCGGCCGGCATCACCGCGTTCTACATGACGCGGTTGATGATGATGACGTTCTTCGGCAAGAAGCGCTGGGCGAAGGACGTGCACCCGCACGAGTCGCCCGCGGTGATGACGGTGCCGCTGATCATCCTCGCGGTGCTCTCGATCGGCGGCGGCGCGCTGTACTTCGCCGGCGACTGGATCGTGCACTGGCTGGAGCCGGTGGTCGGTCACGAGGAGCACCACCCGCCGGTCAGCGCGCTGGTGATGACGCTGATCACGGTCGCCGTGGTCGCCGTCGGTGTCGTCGTCGGGTTCCTCCGGTACCGCGGCGAGATCCCGCGCGAGGCGCCGGTCCAGGTCTCCCCGGTCACCACGTTCGCGCGCAAGGACCTCTACGGTGACGCGCTGAACGAGGCGGTCTTCATGCGGCCCGGGCAGTACCTGACCCGGACGCTGGTCTGGCTCGACAACCGGGGCGTCGACGGCCTGGTCAACGGGCTGGCCGCACTCTTCGGCGGGCTGTCCGGCCGGCTCCGCCGGGTCCAGACGGGCTTCGTCCGTTCCTACGCACTCAGCATGGTCTTCGGCGCCGCGCTCGTGGTCGTCGCTCTCCTCGCGGTGAGGTTGTCGTGAACATCGGTTGGCTGACCATTCTCCTGCTCCTGCCGTTCGTCGGTTCGCTGGCGACGATGGCGGTGCCGAAGTCGAACGGGACCCTGGCGAAGCAGCTCTCGCTGGTGTTCTCGCTGGCGACGCTGGTACTGACCGCCGTCATCGCGATCGGGTACCACCGCAACGGTGCCGAGGAGTACACCGAGACGCACACCTGGATCGAAGCCTTCGGCGCGCACTGGGCGCTCGGCCTCGACGGGGTCGGCCTGGTGCTGATCGTGCTGACGGCGCTGCTCACCCCGGTCGTCCAGATCGCGTCCTGGAACGACGCCCGCGAGGGCCGCTGGTCGGAGAAGTCCTTCTTCGCATGGATCCTGTTCCTGGAGGCGCTGTCGCTCGGCGTGTTCGCCGCCACCGACGTGTTCCTGTTCTACGTGCTGTTCGAGGCCACGCTGATCCCGATGTACTTCCTGATCGGTGGCTTCGGCGGGGCGCAGCGCTCGTACGCCGCGGTGAAGTTCCTGCTCTACTCGCTGCTCGGCGGTCTGCTGATGCTGGCGTCGGTGATCGGCCTGTACGTGGTCTCGTCGCAGGCCGGCGAGCCTTCGTACCTGCTGACCGACCTGATGAAGCTGGACATGAGCCAGAACACCGAACGCTGGCTGTTCCTCGGCTTCCTGTTCGCGTTCGCGGTGAAGGCGCCGATGGTGCCGTTCCACACCTGGCTGCCGGACGCCGCCGCCGAGGCGACGCCGGGCACGTCGGTGCTGCTGGTCGGCATCCTGGACAAGATCGGCACCTTCGGGATGATCCGGTTCTGCCTGGGCCTGTTCCCGAACGCGTCCGAGTGGGCCACCCCGGTGGTCCTGGTGCTGGCGCTGATCAGCGTGCTGTACGGCGCGTTGCTGGCGATCGGGCAGACCGACATCAAGCGGCTGATCGCGTACACCTCGATCTCGCACTTCGGGTTCATCGTGATGGGTATCTTCGCGCTGACCTCGCAGGGTCTGACCGGGTCGACGCTCTACATGTTCAACCACGGCCTCTCGACGGCGGCGCTGTTCCTGGTCGCCGGGTACCTGATGTCGCGGCGCGGATCCACCCGGATCGCCGACTACGGCGGGGTCGAGAAGGTGGCTCCGGTCCTGGCCGGCATGTTCCTGTTCGCCGGTCTGTCCAGCCTCGCGCTGCCCGGTCTGTCGCCGTTCATCAGCGAGTTCATGGTGCTGGCCGGGACCTTCAGCCGGCACAAGGTGATCGCGGTGATCGCGGTCGTCGGCATCGTGCTGGCCGCGCTCTACATCCTGATCATGTACCAACGCCTGATGACCGGGCCGGTGCGTGACGGGGTGGAGAAGCTGAAGGACCTGAACTTCCGCGAGGTGTTCGCGATCGCCCCGCTAGTGCTCCTCATCGTCGGTCTCGGCATCTACCCGAAGCCGGTGGTCGACATCATCAAGCCCGCGGTCGAGTCCACGATGCAGCGCGTCGGCGTCACCGACCCGGCCCCGGAGATCCCCGTGACGGAGGGACAGAAGTGAGTGCACTGCTGACGGCGCAGGCCCTGCCGCTGGCGGACTTCACCGCGCCGAAGATCGAGTACAACGAGCTGATGCCGTTGCTCGTCATCTTCGGGGCGGCCTGTGTCGGCGTCATCGTCGAGGCGTTCCTGCCGCGGACGATCCGGCACCTGGTCCAGGTGGCCCTGACCGTCGTCGCTCTGGCGGTCGCCGGGGTCCTGACGGTCCTGCTGATGATCGACCAGAAGGAACTGATCGCGGCCCAGGGCGCGATCGCGGTGGACGGCCCGGCGTTGTTCACCTGGATCACGCTGCTCGCGCTGAGCCTGATCAGCGTGCTGCTGTTCGCCGAGCGGTCGGTCGACGGTGGCCTGTCCGCGTTCGCCGGCCAGGCGGCCGCGGTCCCGGGCAGCGAGGCGGAGCGCGAGGGCACCGCGGCGAAGATCGAGCACTCGGAGATCTTCCCGCTCACCCTGTTCGCGGTCGTCGGGATGATGCTGTTCGCCTCGGCGAACGACCTGCTCGTGCTGTTCGTCGCGCTCGAGGTCTTCTCGCTGCCGCTCTACCTGCTCTGCGGCCTGGCCCGCCGGCGTCGGCTGATCTCGCAGGAAGCCGCGATGAAGTACTTCCTGCTCGGCGCCTTCGCCTCGGCGTTCCTGCTGTTCGGCATCGCGATGCTGTACGGCTACGCCGGCACGATGTCGCTCGGCGGCATCGCGGACGCGCTCGCCACCCAGACCGGCGGCGACGTGATCCTGCTGGTCGGGACCGGCATGGTCGGCGTCGGCCTGCTGTTCAAGGTCGGCGCGGTGCCGTTCCACTCCTGGACGCCGGACGTCTACCAGGGCGCGCCGACGCCGGTCACCGGGTTCATGGCGGCCTGCACCAAGATCGCCGCGTTCATCGGCCTGATGCGGGTGTTCTATGTCGCCCTCGGCGGCAGCCGCTGGGACTGGGCACCGATGATGTGGGTGGTCGCGATCCTGACCATGGTGGTCGGCTCGATCGTGGCGCTGACCCAGACCGACGTGAAGCGGATGCTCGCGTACTCCTCGATCGCGCACGCCGGCTTCCTGCTGACCGCGTTCGTCGGGCTCGCGCAGACCGGCAACGGCGTCACCACCGGGATCACCTCGACCCAGGCGGTGCTGTTCTACCTGGTCACCTACGGTTTCGCGACCGTCGGCGCCTTCGCCCTGGTCACGCTGGTCCGGGACGCGGGCGGCGAGGCCACCCACCTGTCCCGCTGGGCCGGGCTGGGCAAGAAGTCGCCGCTGCTGGCCGGTATCTTCGCGTTCTTCCTGCTCGCCTTCGCCGGGATCCCGCTGACCTCGGGTTTCACCGGCAAGTGGGCCGTGTTCACCGCCGCGTGGACCGGGGGTGCGTGGCCGCTGGTCGTGGTCGCGGTACTGTGCAGCCTTGTCGCCGCTTTCTTCTACATCCGGGTGATCGTGCTGATGTTCTTCTCCGACCTGCCGGCCGACGCGCCGGACGTCGCGCTGCCCGGGTGGCAGACCACCGCGGCCGTCGCGCTGGGTCTCGCCGCCACCGTCGTGCTCGGTCTGGTTCCCGGACCGGTGCTGGACCTGGCGGCCCGAGCGGGTGAGTTCATCCGTTGAGCCCTTCCCCGCTGCCGGCCGAGAGCCTGGGATTCGCGATCGCCGACGAGGCGCTCGAATCCCGGGTTCGTGCCGGTCTGGAACGGGTCGAACAGGCGCTGCGCGACTCCACGCAGTCCGAGGCGCCGTTCGTCACCGAGGCCGCCCAGCACGTCATGGTGGCGGGCGGTAAGCGGTTCCGGCCGCTGCTGGTGCTGCTGGCCGCGGAGTTCGGCCCGCGGCCGGATTCCGACGAGGTGGTCGAGGCCGCCGTCGTGGTCGAGCTGACCCACGTGGCGACCCTGCACCACGACGACGTGATGGACGAGGCCGCGCTCCGCCGGGGCGCGTCCACCGCGAACGCGGCCTGGGACAACTCGGTCGCGATCCTGGCCGGCGACTGGTTGTTCGCGAAGGCGTCCGACCTGGTCGCCGGACTCGGCCCGGAGGCGGTCCGGATCCAGGCCCGCACCTTCGGCCGGCTGGTCGAGGGCCAGATCCGGGAGACCCTCGGCGTCACCGAGGGCCACGACCCGCTGGACCACTACCTGTCCGTGGTCGCCGACAAGACCGGCTCGCTGATCGCCACCTCGGCCCTCTTCGGTGCCCGGTTCGCCGGTGCGTCCCCGGAGGTCCAGGAAGCGCTGCGGGCCTTCGGCGAGGAGATCGGCGCCGCCTTCCAGCTCGCCGACGACATCCTCGACGTCACCTCCGAGTCCGTCCAGTCCGGCAAGACCCCGGGCACGGACCTGCGCGAAGGCGTCCCCACCCTGCCGGTCCTGATCTTCCGCGCCCAGGCCGACCCGTCGAAGCCCGAGGACGCCCGGTTGCTGGAGCTGCTCGACTCCGACCTGACCGACGACGCCAAGCTGGCCGAGACGCTGGGCCTGCTCAGGGGCCACCCGTCCCTCCAGCAAGCCGAGGACGACGTCCGCCGCCGCGCCAACGACGCCCGCAAACTCCTCGCCGACCTCCCCGAGAGCATCGCAAGAACAGCCCTCGAATCCCTCTGCGACCTGGTCGTCACCCGCTCCGTCTGAACTGAGTACGCCGAAGGTACATGCCGTCGGCGTACTCGCTTCGTAGCCGGAAGCCCACGCCGGCACCCCGCGCGGAGTACCACGCCACGAACCGCCGGCCGCGGCACCTACCTCCGCCGCGCCGACCTGCTGCGACCTTCCCCATCCGGCTACGCCGCCCCGCCCCGCGCTACACCAGCCGCCGCACCTACCCCTGCCGCGCGAACCTGCTGCGTACCTCGCCCATCGCCCTCGCGTCACCGCGCCAAGCCCCAGCCGCCCCAGCCGCCCCAGCCGCGCCAGGCCGCCGAGCCGCGCCAGCGCCGCCGCGCCGCGCCAGCGCCGCCGCGCCAGCGCCGCCGCGCCGTCGCGGGGTACCGGCGACTTTGTGCGCCGGTTGGTCAGTTCGGCGTGGGGAGTTCGACTGGGTGGTGCACAAGGTTGACGGTGGTTCGGACCTTGTGCGCGGAGCGGTCGTCACCGAGGAGCTGGTGTGGCTGGTGGGTGCTCAAAGTCCGGGGGTGGCAGGGGAGGCGTGAGTAGCTGGGGGGCGGGTGTTGGGCTGGGGGTGGGGGCGACTTTGTGCGCCGGTTGGTCAGTTCGGCGTGGGGGAGTTCGGCCGGTTGGTGCACAAGGTCGGCGGTGCTCAGTTCCTTGTGCACGGAGCGGTCGCTACGAACGAGCTGGTGTGGCTGGTGGGTGCTCAAAGTCCGGGGTGGCCGGTCGGCCCCCTGGGTCTCGGTGGTCGCGGCGTTGCCGGGGGAGGAAGCGCGAGCGGACGAGGTCCGACCGGGTGCTGGGGTGGGGGCGACTTTGTGCGCCGGTTGGTCAGTTCGGCGTGGGGAGTTCGACTGGGTGGTGCACAAGGTCGGCGGTGGTTCGGACCTTGTGCGCGGAGCGGTCGTCACCGAGGAGCTGGTGTGGCTGGTGGGTGCTCAAAGTCCGGGGGTGGCAGGGGGATGCGCGAGTGCTGGGGGGGGTGAGCGGGTGCTGGGTTGGGGTTGCGGGCGACTTTGTGCATGTACCAGGTGGGGCTACGGGCGGTCGGTGGCTGGTGTGTGCTCAAGGTCGTGGGCGCGGGGTGGTCGGGGATGGCGGACGGATGTGGCTGGTGGGTGCTCAAAGTGGGGTCGGGTAGGGGAGGGGAGGGCCGGGGAGGCCGGTTAGGGGTGGGTTTTGGCGAGGTAGGCGGTTTTCTCGTGGGGGGAGAAGCCGCAGGCGCGGTAGAAGGCGTGGGTTGAGGGCTTTTGGGATCCCGTCGCGAGCATGACCTTGTAGCAGCCGGCGTCCCAGGCTGCTTGGAGGGTGGCGGCCATGAGTTGCTTGCCGAGGCCGGTGCCGCGACGAGCCGTGGTGACGATGACGTTCTCGACGACGGCGTACGGGGCGGCTGCGCGGGTGAGGTTGGGGATCACGTTCAGGTACGTCGAGGCGACGACGTCACCGTCGAGTTCGAGGACGAACAGGTGGAGCCCGGGTGAGTTGAGGATCCGCGTGAAGACGTCGGCGGCGTCCCGCGGTACCGGGTCGTTGGGATGCAGTTCCTGGTACAGCCGCATGATCGCGGCGTAGTCCGCCGGCCGAGCCTCACGAATCATGGTCGGCAGCTTAGTGGCGGCAGCGGAATTGTTTCGACGGTCGGCCTGGGCGTGGTTACCGTGGCGCGGTGAGTACTCGACTGGTGATCGTCAACGGTGGTTCGAGTTCGGGGAAGACGGGGATCGTGCGTTGTTTGCAGGCGATTCTGCCGGAGCCATGGCTGGCCTTCGGGGTGGACGACTTCGTCGCGTCGATGCCGGCCGCGATGCAGGCGTCGGACGACGGGATCGACTTCGGGCCGAACGGTGAGGTGAGCGTCGGGCCGCAGTTCCGGCAGCTCGAGAAGGCGTGGACGGCCGGGATTGTGGCCATGGTGGAAGCCGGTGCCCGGGTGATCGTCGACGACGTGTTCCTCGGTGGGCCGTCCTCGCAGAACCGCTGGAAAGAAGCGCTCGGTGGTCTCGAAGTTCTCTGGGTCGGTGTTCGCTGTACTCCCGAGGTGGCCGCCGGTCGCGAACTCGCCCGCGGCGACCGCAACGTGGGCATGGCCGCGTCGCAGGCCGAACTCGTTCACGAAGGCGTGTACTACGACCTCGAGGTCGACTCCACCCACCAGGAGTCCCTCGCCTGCGCGCAGACCATCGCGGCCCACCTCAAGTAACTACGTGCAGGACTTGAGGGTTCGCCAGGTCCCGATGACCTGAGGTTCCCAGCCTGCTGAGGTCTTGTGGTGGGTGGCGTTGAAGTAGAGCTTCCCGCTGCGGCCATGGGCGACGTGGTCGATGACCGGCCAGGCCAGGGGTGAGGTTTCGGCGGGGTCGAGGGTTCGTGGGTCGATCCAGTCGACGGCTTCGATACCGGACTCGGTCGCCTCCGCCTGTTGGATGCCGGGGTGCGTGGCCTGGAAGTAGAGGATGCCGACGGTACGGCCGTCCCACTGGTGGCGGCATTCGGCCAGGAGGCGGCCGGGTACGACGTGGAGGCCGGTCTCTTCCTGGGTTTCGCGGATCGCTGCCTGGACGGTGGATTCGCCTGGTTCGATGTGGCCGCCGGGGAGTTCCCAGCGGGTGAGGCCGAGGCGTTCGTGGCGGATCAGGAGGATGCGGCCGGCCGGGTCCGTGGTACAGGTGAAGGCGGTGAGTCGTTGGGGGAGGGTCAACGGCTGCGCGCTCATGGCTGGACACGATACGGCGCCGCTCGCGGGACTCGAGGTCTCGCGAGCGGCGCCGTACTGCGGTCAGCGGTTGGTCCAGGCCGGGCTTTCGACGTAGTGGCTGTCGTAGAGGTCGGAGGTGGCCGCCAGTTCGGCCGGGTCGGTCTCGCCGCGGTACACGCCTTCGAGCAGGCGGTAGTAGTCGAACCGCGGCTTCGCGTGGGTGAGGACGAAGAGGACCTCGGCCTCGGAGTCACCGTCCGCCTCGAAGGCGTGCGGGGTGTTCGGCGGGACGACCAGGAAGTCGCCGGTTTCCAGGGTGACGAGTTCCTCGCCGACCAGGACGCGCAGCTTGCCGGACAGCAGGTAGAAGAGTTCGGAGGCTTCCTTGTGCTGGTGCGGTGGGGCGCCGGCCTTGCCGGGCTGGAAGATCGAGCGGTGGCTGGTCAGGTGCCCGTTCGTCGCGGTCGTGTCGGCGAACAGGGTGACGCCGCTCGCGCTGAGGACTTCGGCTTCGGTGCTGCGGACGAGAATCATGCTGGTCTCCTTGAGTCAGTTGCTGACGGCATCGGCCAGGACAGGCTGTGCCGCGGGGATTCTGGGGGTACGGATCGCGAGTACGGCCGTGATCGCGATCCCGACGGCGCTGAGCAGTACCGCGGTCCGCAGGCCGTCCGTGGTCGTGGTACGCAGGACCTCGCCGGTCCGGCCCTCGGTCCCGTGGTTGGCCACGGCAACCAAGATCGCCAGCCCGACCGCGTTCCCGACCTGCTGGCCCGTGGACGCCATGCCCGAGCCGATGCCCTGGTACTCCGGGGCGACGCCGGTCGACGCGGCGGCGTACATCGTGGTGAACGCGCTGCCCTGGCCGAGTCCGAGGATCACCAGGCCGGGTACGAGCACGGCGTACGACGCGGTCTGCGAGAGCGTGAGACCCAGCAGCGCGGTCCCGAGCGCGCCGAGGGCCAGGCTGGCCGCGAGCGTACGGTGCAGCCCGAACCGGGTCGCCAGCCGGCCACCGAGGTTCGCGCCGATCAGGATCGCGACCGTCGGGACGAGGTACGCGAGCCCGGTCTCGAGCGCCGAGTACCCGTGGACGAGCTGGAAGTAGACGGTTTCGAAGTACAGCAGCGGGCCGAACGTCGCGGCGAAGAGCAGGATCACCGTGATCCCGTTCCGCAGCCCGCGATCGCCGAGCAGGTGCAGCGGCATCAGCGGATCAGGTGACCGCAGCTCGACCAGGACGAACACGGCCAGCAGGATCGCCCCGACGACGAGCGCGCCGAGGACGGCGGGCGCGGTCCAGCCGGATTCGGGACCTTGGACGAGCGCGAAGACGATCGCCGTGATCCCTGCGGTGGCGGTGACGGCGCCCGGTACGTCGAAGGTCTGCCGGGTCCGGTTCGGCGGGTCCCGCGGGATGAGCACGAAGGCTGCGGTACCGGCGATCGCGGCGAGCGGGACGTTGACGTAGAACACGGACTCCCAACCGAAGGCCTGGGTCAGTACTCCGCCGAGCAGCGAACCGAGTGCCATCCCGCTGCCGCCGGCGCCGCCCCAGATCGAGAAGGCGCGGTTGCGTTCCCGTCCTTCGGCGAAGAGCACACCGATGAGCGAGAGGGTGGCGGGGGCGAGGAGGGCGCCGCCGAGGCCCTGGACCGCGCGGGCCGCGACCAGGAGCTCGGGGGAGTTCGCGAGCCCACCGGCCAGCGACGACGCGCCGTACAGGAACAGGCCGCCGACGAACATCCGGCGCCGGCCGAGCAGGTCGGACATCCGGCCACCGAGCAGCAGGAACCCGCCGAACGCGACGGCGTACCCACTGACCACCCATTGCAGGGTCTGCGCGGAGAAGCCGAGCTCACGGCCGATCTCGGGGACGGCGACGAAGACGATCGTGTAGTCGATCGCGATGATCAACTGCGCGAACGCGAGCAGGGCGAGGATCGCACCCTTGTTTCGGACATTCAACATCCAGAATCAACTCCTGGGGGAGGGGAAGTCGTGGTGAGGACGAAAGAGCTAGGACTTCAAGTTGGCGAACCAGGTCCGGGTGGACTCCGCCGCGTTCGGGTAGGTCCGCTCGACCTCGGCGACGATGTCGGCGATCGTCCGGCCGGCCAGCTCGCGCCGGTAGCCGAGCTCGGCCTGCCGCATCGCCTGCGAGATCACGCAGGTCTTCACGTAGTCCTGTTTCGGGTCGCCGTTCGGCCCGGAGCGCAGGATCTCGGTACAGCGGAAGGCCTCGTCCGGGCCATCGATCGCGACGACGATGTCGAGCAGGCTGATCCGCTCGATCGGCCGCGCGAGCTGGAACCCGCCCTTCGGCCCGGAGGTGGAGGAGAGGATGCCGGCCCGCGTGAGAGCCTGGAGCTGCTTGTTCAGGTAGGCCGTGGGAAGGTCGTAGAAGGCGGCGAGGCGCTTCGCGGTGACGGCCTCATCGGGGATCCAGTTGAGGTTCACGCAGCTGTGCATCGCCCACTCGACGCCCTCGTTCATCTTCATAACCTGGATATTAGACATCCAGAATAGGAAAAGCAAGACCGGGGGCGACACCCGCGTCCGGTCGGGGTGGAACCGTGCGCCACTAGGGTCATCGGGTGAACGAGCGCACGGTGGCGAACGGCCGGTACGTCCTCAGCGAGCCACCATTGGGGATCGGCGGGATGGGCACGGTCTGGAAGGCGTTCGACACGGTCCTGCACCGCGAGGTCGCCGTGAAGGAGCTACGGATCCCGGACGGCCTGAACCCGGCCGAGCGCGATCGGTTGCGCGAGCGGGCGTTGCGCGAGGCGCGGGCCGCCGCCGGTCTCGATCACCCCGGGATCGTCACGATCTATGACGTGGTGGACGAAGCGGGCCAGCCGTGGATCGTGATGCGGCTGCTGCCCGGCCGGTCGCTGGACCAGGCGGTTGCAGCGGACGGGCCGTTGAGTCCGCGACGCGCCGCGGAGCTCGGCATCCGGTTGCTCGAGGCCCTGACCGCGGCCCATGCGAAAGGCGTGCTGCACCGGGACGTGAAGCCGCAGAACGTGATGCTCGGTGGCGACGACCGCTGGATGCTCACCGACTTCGGGATCGCGTCGATCGCCGGCGCCACCCGGACGCTGACCGGTACCGGCATGGTGACCGGCACGCTCGGGTACGTCGCGCCCGAGCGGCTGTCCGGCGCTGAGTTCGGCCCGGCGGCGGACCTGTGGGCGGTGGGCGCAACGCTGTACTACGCGGTGGAGGGCCGGGGCGCCTTCGACCATGACGACATGCCGGCCATGATCGCCGCGGTGCTGACCCGCGATCCGGCCCCGCCGAAGCACGCCGGTCCGCTGGCGCCGATCATCGCGGGGCTGATGGAGCGCGACCCGGCCCGACGCTGGGATACCGACACGGCCTTACGGCACCTGCAGAACGTTGCCGGCGGCTACCCGACCTTCGAGCAGCCCACCGCGCGGATGGCGGGCCCCGACCAGCCGACCGAGCGCTTCGCCGGCGACGGCTCCACCCGAGTGATGCCACCCGGCGCTACCCCACCTGGCGCCAACTCGTCCGGGACTACCCCACCAGGCGCCAACTCGCCCGGTGCCACCCCGGGTGATCCTGCGGCCGAGCCGGTCGGGGAGTACGGCCGAAACCGTCGTGTGCTGCTCTGGCAAGGGTTTGTGCTGAACGCGGCGGTCGGGGCGATGCTGGCGCTGATCGTCGCCAGCCATCTCGACGGGCTGCCGATCGTCCGGCTCTCCGGCGGCGCGGTAGTGGCGCTCGTGGTCAGCGGTGGTATCGGCGTGGCACTGGCGCCTTTCGTGGCGGGCCGGCTGGGCACGTGGAGGACGCTTGGTGCGAGCGCACTGCTGATGGGCGAATCGCTCCTCGCTGCCGGTCTCATGACGGCACCGGGCAGCCTCCTCGTCCTCGGCGTCTTCTCCTGCCTGTCCATCGCGGCGTTCATGATGTGGCATCCGCTGGCTTATGCACAACATCGGCGGATGGGTGTTGCTCGCGCTTCCACGACCGCAATCTGGACCGGGTTCGTGGGGGCGGTCGTCGGCTTCGGGCTGAGCGGCGCCGTCTGTTGGTACCAGGCGAGGTACCCGCAGGAGCTCGACGGCAACTACATCGGCACGGTACTGGTGGGGGCCGGCGTCGCCGTGACGTTGGTCGCGCTCTGGGGAATTCGCGCCCTCCGGAAAGCGTCGGCGACCGAACCGCGGAGGCGGTGGGCGGCGGCCGCCACCACCGCCTGCGCACTCCTGGTCCCGGTGCTCGTCGGGGCTGTGGTTGCCGCTCGATCCCTCGACAGCCGGGACGACTTCACCACGGCCCCCGACATCTGCACCCCGAACATCGTGACGAAGGAGCGCATCGCCAAGGTCATGCCGGATCCGCCCAGCGTGGACAGGACTCTTGACCCCTCGAACATCGGTTGTCGCTGGTCGAAGACGGGCGACGACGCCGCCAGGCTGGACGTCTCCCTCAGCCAGTACGACGACTCCCGCGATGCCCATTCCAGCCTCAGCAGGGAGAGGTCGTCGGCGGAAAGCGAGAACGAGTCGGTCGTCGGGCTCGACCTCGGCGACGAAGCCATCCGTTGCAGCTTCGACGATTCGATCGACTCCGTGGACACTCGCGGTACCTCCGTCACCGTCCGCGTCGACAACCTCGTCCTGGAAGTCGGGTACGAGCGGGCGGAATCACTCGGCGCGCCCGCTCCGGACGCGTTGCAGGCGCTGGCCGCCGACCTGGTCGAGGAGATCAAGCGCTGAGACCGAGGACGACGGTGGCGTGACGACACGCGTTCGAGCCGAAGTGGAACCGTGCGCCACTAGGGTCGTCTGGTGAACGAGCGCACGGTGGCGAACGGCCGGTACGTCCTCAATGAGCCACCGTTGGGGATCGGCGGGATGGGAACCGTCTGGCGGGCCTTCGACACCGTGCTGCACCGCGAGGTCGCGGTGAAGGAACTGCGGATCCCGGCCGGCTTGAATCCGGCGGAGACCAATCGGATGCGCGAGCGGGCGTTGCGCGAGGCGCGGGCCGCCGCCGGTCTCGACCACCCCGGGATCGTCACGATTCACGACGTGGTGGACGAGGCCGGTTCGCCATGGATCGTGATGCGGCTGCTGCCGGGGCGGTCGCTCGACCAGACGATCCGCGCCGACGGGCCGATGAGTCCGCGGCGCGCCGCCGAACTCGGGGTCCGGTTGCTCGAGGCGCTGAAGGTCGCGCACGCCAGCGGCGTCCTGCATCGGGACGTGAAACCGCAGAACGTGATGCTCGGTGGCGACCACCGCTGGATGCTCACCGACTTCGGGATCGCGTCTGTCGCCGGCGCCACCCGCACCCTGACCGGTACCGGCATCGTCACCGGCACCCTTGGGTACGTCGCGCCCGAGCGACTCTCCGGCGCTGACCCCGGCCCGGCGGCGGATCTGTGGGCGGTGGGCGCGACGCTGTACTTCGCGGTGGAGGGCCACAACGCCTACGACTACGAGGATCTGCCGGCGATGATCGCTGCGGTTCTGACCCGGGATCCGGCGCCGCCGAGGCAAGCCGGTCCGCTGGCGCCGATCATCGCGGGCCTGATGGAACGCGACCCGGCGCAGCGTTGGGATGCGGACACGGCCCTGCAGCAATTGCAGAACGTTGCCGGGGGCTACCCGACTTTCGAGCAGCCCACTGCGCGGATGGCCGGCCCGGACCAGCCGACCGAGCGTTTCGGCCGAGGCGGCTCCACCCGGGTGATGCCACCCGGAGCCACCCCGCCCGGAGCCACCCCGCCCGGGCCGAAGGCGGCTGAGCACGCGCCGCCGCCAGACGGGCCGTACGACCCGCGCCACCCGGTACTGCGTGCGCTGCTTTGGCAGGGCGCCGCGTTGATCGGGGCATTCGGGGTGTTGTGCGGGCTGATCTCCTTCAGCCTGGCCGACGGGATGCCGCCATGGATCGCCGTGGTCTTGGTACTGGCGATCGTTCTCGGGGGCGGGATCGGTTCGCTCCTGGCTCCCGTCCTGGGGCGCTGGCTCGGCTGGTCCAGAACGCTCGGCATCAGTGTGCTGCTGATGGGCGAGTCGCTTGTCGCGGCCGGTCTCACCGTGGAGCCGGCCCGGCCGATCGGCGCCGCGATTCTCGCGGGCGTCGCGCTGGTGTCGTACATGGTGTGGAGCCGGACGGCCCGGGCGACGCGTCGGCGCCTGGTACCGGCGGACCGCCTCGGCCGGGCGACCACGGCCGTCCGAGGGGCCGGGGCCGCGGGGTTCGTGGTCGGCCTCGCGATCGGTGTCCTCGTCTGCTGGGGCGTGGAGGAGAACGGTCGGGAGTTCTTCGACGGCAACTACGTCATGGTGGCCCTCGTCGGCGCCGGCCTCATCGTCCTGCTGGCCGCTCTGCGCGGCATCATCGCCATCTGGCTCGCGACCTCCGGCGGCCCAGGCGAACCCCGCAAGCCCTGGGCCCCGGTGACGACGACAGCCGCCGCGCTGGTGATCCCGGCCCTGGTCGGAGGCCTGACCATCGTGCGCTACATCGAGGGCCGCGACGACTTCACCACCGTGCCCAACCTCTGTGAGTCGAAGGTCCTGACCACCAAGCGCATCGCCGAGCTCATCCCGGACCAGCGCTCACAGGACGGATACAAGGGCGAGGGCTCCTCCAGGTGCGAGTGGGAGCGGAGTGGCGACAGTGCCGCGGGAGTCGGAGCGTACCTCCGGATGTACGACAGCTCGCGCTCGGCGGCTCGCCGGATCGGTGGGGCGAAGTCGTCGGCGGAGAAGGACGACGAGACCGTGGCCACGGTCGATCTCGGCGACCAGGCCATCCGCCATGGCTTCGACGGCTCGATCGACTCCGAGGACACCCGCGGCGTCTCCCTCGTGGTCCGCATCGACAACCTCGTCCTGGAAGCCGACTTCGACCACGTCGAATCACTCGGCGACCCCGACCCGATCCCCCTGCAAACCCTGGTCACCGACCTGGTCCAGGAAATCGAAAACCAACGCCCGAACCGCTGAGCAAGATGCGGAGGATCTTCGTTGTCGGCCCGTGTCGCACGTACCGGTCGATGGCTTCGGCGGGCGGCAGCGTTCCGTACCCGGCGCTGCTGATCGGGGCGGGGGCGGCAGGTGCCGGCGGTGGGATCTGGGCGCTGGTCGCGGGCACTGAAGATCCCGACGCGTTCTGGAAAGGGGCGGGGGTGGGGATCGGGGTTTGCGTTGCCTGGTTGATCTACTCGATCGCGGTGGTCGGCGTACTGCGGCTTGCGGGCAAGGACCACACGAAGATCGCCCGGGAACGTCGAGCCGACTGAGGCACGCCGCACTGAACCGGTAGTACCACCTGCTGACTGGTGGCTTGTTGGCTCGCTGGCGTGTTGTAGGGCGCTATCGAGCAGATAAGCCGCCAGTCGCCGAGGGAGCGGTGTGGGTACCAGTGCCGTCCGGTTCCGGCACAGGCAGCGGAGGTGCGACGGAGGAGCCGCGTGGGCGGCTCCTCCGAAGTACTCGATCAGCTGCCGACCCGACCGCCGTCCTTGCGCCATACGCAGGCGATCGCCGGGCGCGGGTACTTGTCGGTGTGCGGCCACGTCGAGGCCGGCTTCTCGAAGGTGGCGTCGTCGGTCTCGCCCGGGTGCTGGACGGCGACGAAGGCGGTCTTGTCGTCCTCCGAGACCAGCGGCCCGCAGGCTTCGGCGCCGAAGGGGACAGAGAGGAACTGCTTGACCTGGCCGCGGTGCGGGCCGGCGACCGGGACGGTGAAGATGCCGTCGTTCGAGCCGAGGACGTTGCCGTCGGTGGAGATCCACAGGTTGCCCGAGCCGTCGAAGGCGACGTTGTCCGGGCAGGAGATCGGGCTCACCTTGGACTTGTCGTAGCCGCCGAAGTACGTCTCCTGGCCGGCCGGGTCGCCGCAGACCAGGAAGAGGGTCCAGAAGAAGCCGGTCTTGGCCGCGTCGTCGCCCTCCTCGGTGAGTTCGAGGACGTACCCGTTGCGGTTGCCGGCCTTCTCGGTCAGCGGGCTGCCGAGGGAGTCGCGGACGTGCGACCTGGCCAGCGGGTTCGCCTCGTCGACGGCGAACTTGCCACCGCGGTCGGAGTTGTTCGTCAGCGCGGCGTAGACGCGGCCGTTGATCGGGTTGCGCTCGACGTCCTCGGGCCGGTCCATCCGGGTCGGGCCGACCTTGTCGGCGGCGCTCCGGACGTTGATCAGGACGTCGGCGACCGACATGCCGTCGACGAACGACTTCGTGTGCGAGGTCAGCGGGATCCACTGGCCGGTGCCGTCGTACAGGCCGTCCTCGGCGCCGTCACCGGTGAACTTCGCGACGTACAGGGTGCCCTCGTCGAGCAGGCCGAAGTTGTTCCTGCGGTTGTCCTGGTCGTACTGGCCGGCCGAGACGAACTTGTAGATGTACTCGCCCTTCTCGTCGTCGCCGAGGTACACCGCGATCCGCCCGTCGGCGGTGAGCGTGGTGGTCGCGCCCTCGTGCTTCATCCGGCCGAGCATGGTCCGCTTCTTCGGCGCCGCCTTCGGGTCGTACGGGTCGACCTCGACCACCCAGCCGGCCCGGAACACCTCGGTCGGCGTCCTGGTCAGGTCGAACCGCGGCTCGACGGTGCTCCACTCGCGCTCCGACTTGGTCACCGTCGTCGGCACGCCGTACCGCTTGTAGCTGTCGACGTACTCCGCGGGCACGGTGCCGGTGACGTCGAAGTACCCGTTGAAGTTCTCCTCGCCGGACAGGATCGTGCCCCACGGGGTGACGCCGCCGGCGCAGTTCCCGAAGGTGCCGTAGGCAACCTTTCCGACGCGCTGGTCGGCCGCGGCCGGGCCGGTCACCTCGAACTTGGTGGTGGCGGTGATCCGGCGGTTGTACCGGCTGCCGTTCTTGTCCCGGCGCCAGTGCCCGCTCTTGCCGACGCGCTCGATCTGGACCACCGACATGCCGTGCGCGGCCAGGCCGATCTTGGCGATCGTCCTGGCGTCGTACTTGCCGGTCGGGAACATCAGGTACTCGTCGGTGTACTCGTGGTTGCAGACCAGCAACGCCTTCCGCTCGTCCTTGAGCGGCACGATCATCGTGTAGTCGTTGTTGTACCCGAACTGCTTGGCCTGCGCCTCCGGCGTCTGCCGGTGCACGTCGAACCGCGGCGCGCCGTACTCGACCGGGTCGCCCCAGCCGATGATGACGGCCTGCTCGTAGCCCTTCGGCACGACGAGGTCGTCCTTGCGGTTCGGCGGCACCACGCTGTGGGTGAGCTCGCCGCGCGGTCCGGCGAAGCCGGGGAACGCACCGTTGCCGCGGTCACCGCCCGAGGTGACGAGGTCGGCGGCGGCGGGCACGTTGGTGGCCAGGGTGGCGACACCGGCCGCGGCGACGCCGGCGGCCCCGACCTTCAGCATGCCGCGGCGGGAGAACGCCGAGCGCATGACGGTCTGGATGTGCTCGTTGCCCGAGGAGTTGGGCTCCGCGTGGTCGCACTGGTTGGCGCACTTCAGCGCACAGGTCCGGTAGGTGCGGGATCCGTGGCGGGTGCCGAGCTGGCTGATCAGCGGCAGGAACTTGGGGCTCACTTCGCGGTACTCCGGTTCTCGCGGTGGACGGTCAGCAGTCGCCGCGAGGCTAGGGAGCCGAAGTTGGGACGGAGTGAAGGTCAGGTGAACGTCACAAGGCTTAGGTTGACCTCAGTAGCCGGTCGCGCCGGGCCGGTCACACAGCGGAGGCGGCGACCTCGAGCGCCATCGTCCGCCGGCGCTGCCGCATCCCGTTCAGGGTGAAGATCACCAGCGCGATCCAGACCAGCCCGAACCCGGCCCAGCGCATCGGGGACATGGCCTCGTGGAAGACCAGGACCCCGGTCGCGAACTGCATGATCGGCGCGATGTAGTTGAGCAGGCCGAGCGTGGTCATCGACACCCGGGTCGCCGCGGCGCCGAACAGCAACAGCGGGACCGCGGTGATCGGACCGGTCAGCAGCACCAGCACCAGGTACCCGGTGCCGTGCTGGGTGACCGTCGTCTGGCCTTGGATGCCGAGCGCAACGATCACGCCGAGCGCGATCGGCGCGACGGTGGCCGACTCGATCGCCATTCCCTCGATCGCGCCGGCCCCGGCCTTCTTCTTGGCCAGCCCGTAGAACCCGAACGAGAAGGTCAGCAGGATCGCCACCCACGGCGGCCGGCCGTTCTCGATGGTGAGACCGACGACCGCGACGAAGGCGATGCCGAGCGCGGTCCACTGGGCCGCCCGGAGCCGTTCCTTCAGCACGAACACGCCGAGCAGCACGGTGAACAGCGGCGTGATGAAGTACCCGAGCGAGGTCTCGACGATCCGGTTGTGGTTGACGGCCCAGATGTAGGTACCCCAGTTCACCGAGATGAGGACCGAGGCGGCCATCAGCGACCAGCGGCGACGGGGATCCTTCAGCAGCGCCCGGAGGTAGCTCAAGCGGCTGAGGGCCACGGTGAGCAGGGCGACCGTGACCAGGGACCAGAGGATCCGGTGGGCCAGCAGTTCGAAGGCGCCGGACTGGTCGATGAGCTTCCAGTACAGCGGGAAGAGCCCCCAGAGAAGGTAGGCGCTGAATCCGTAGACGAACCCTCTCCGCTGCTCTGGCACATCTGGCAGTGTAAGTCTTGAGTCAGTGCCGTCCAATCCGTTTGCTCATGACGTGAGATCGGCGCGTGGGGCCGCGGTTCCGCTTTGGTCCGATGCGGTTGGATGGAGGGGACACAAGGAGGAATCCGTGGGTGTGAGGACCGGCCTGGTCTCGGTGACGTTCCGGCAACTGGCTGTCGAGGAGGTCGTCGACACCGCCGTGCGGACCGGGCTGTCCGCGATCGAGTGGGGCGGTGACGTGCACGTACCGCTCGGTGACCTGCCGGCCGCTCGCAAGGTCCGCGCGCTCTGCGAGGACCGCGGGATCGCGATCGCGGCGTACGGCTCGTACCTGCGGGCCGGCAGTGTGGACCGCGAGGAGATCCGTGCCGCGGTCACCACGGCGGCCGAGCTCGGGGCGCCCCGGATCCGGGTCTGGGCCGGGACGGTCGGGACCGCCGAGGCGGGCGTCGGCGACCGGATGGCGGTGACCCGGGGTCTCGGCGAGCTGGCCGACGTCGCGGCCGGGGCGGACATCGAGATCGCGATGGAGTTCCACCGCGGCACCCTGACCGACGAGGTCGACTCGACCATCACGTTGCTGCTCGACGTCGGCGCCCCGAACCTGAAGACGTACTGGCAGCCCCCGGTCGACGCCGACGACGCGACCTGTCTGGATCAACTGGAAGCGCTGATGCCGTGGCTGAGCACGGTCCACGTCTTCTCCTGGTGGCCGTCCAACCACCGGCTCCCGCTGACCGGTCGCGAGTCACTCTGGCGCCCGGTCCTGGCCCGGCTGGCCGCCGAACCCCGCGAGATCAACGCCCTGCTGGAGTTCGTGGTCGACGACTCGGTCGACCAGCTCACCAAGGACGCCGCCGACCTGCACGCCTGGCTGTAATCACTCCGGCAGGTAGACCGCGAGCACCAAGTGGCCCCTGGTGGGCTTACCCAGGACGAGTTCCAGTCGGACGGTGGTGCTCTCCGGGGCCGCCGGCCGCTTGTCGTTCGTCAGGCCGAAGCTGTCCGGTCCACCCTGGGTGGTGTGGGTGGTCTCGACGTCCTCCGAGACGACGTTCGCGCTGACGGTCTTGTCCGTGCCCAGGGCGGAGCTGCCGGACAGCAGCAGGTACTCCGTGTCGGCCGGCGTCTCGATCGTCACCTTGCGTGCGGTTGCGGCTGGTGCGGTGCGGAGCTGCTGGAGACGGTAGGTGCGCCCCTCGTACTCGACCACCTCGTCGACCGCGGCCTCGTCGACCGTCCGCTGTGCTCCCTTCTCGTACACCCCTACGCCGATCCGCGCCTGCGGAACGGAGATGTCCCGGCCGGTGCGATCGGTGAGCTTCGCGGTGACCTCGACGACCCGGCCCGCGGTCGCCACGTCGGGCAGGGTGGCCCCACCCGATCCGCCGGCATCCGTGGTCGTGGCCGAGCAGCCACTGATCCGTTCGACCCCGTCCACGCTGATGCGCAGGTCGTACCGGGGATCGAAGCCGAAGTCGTTCCCCGTGCAGAAGCCGCGGAGTGAGATCGGTTTGCCGGTCGCGGTGAAGCTGGTCGTCACCTGACTCTGCCCGCGGTCACCGATCACGGCTGTCGCCAGCCGGTCGCCGGCGATCCGGTCGCGGAACCGGAATCCGTCCCGGATGTGGTCGGCCGGGCCGGTCGGCAGCGGGGCGGGGTCCCTGCCGTCGACCTGGTAGATGCCCAGGGCAAGTTGCGCGGTCGCGTCCCGGAGCGGCTGGCCGGCTCCGTCGACCAACTGCGCGGTGACCTGGGCCTGTTCGCCGACCGGCGTGTCGAGCCACAGCGGGTCGTCCGCCATCGCGTACGAGCCGGTCCGGATCCAGTCGCCCGCGCCCTGACAGGTGCCTTCCGCCACCTTGTGGGCGTTCACCCGCACCCAGTACGACCGGGGGCTGCTCGCGGCCGACCTGCAGATCACGTAGAAGGCGGCCTTCGGCTGCGTGGGAGTCCAGGCGACGTCCAGCTGGTTCTGGCCGAGGTCGCCGATCCAGCCTTTCTCCAACCGGTCCGAGCTCTCCGTCCTGCGGAGTGTGATGCCGTCCTTCGTCAGGTCGGCCGGTGGTGTCTCGGCCGGTGCGGGCTCTGTGGTGGTGGTGAGGCCGGGGATCAGGCTGAGGGCGAGCGCGACGGCGGCGACGGTACCGGCGGCCAGGGCTGCGACTCGGCGTTGTTTGGTGCGACGGATCTTTCGCCGGACGGCGGGGAGCAGGTCGATCGGGCGCTCCTCGGTCGAGGTGGCGCGGGTGTGCAGTTCCTCGCGGAGGTCGGTGAGGTTCATCGCGGCGTCTCCTGGTCCACGAGGAGGGCGGGGTCGAGGCGGAGTTTGGCGAACGCCTTGCTGGTCTGGCTCTTCACGGTGCCGACCGTGCAGCCGAGCAACCGAGCGGTTTCCGCCTCGGTCAGGTCCTCGTAGTAGCGCAGGACGACGACCGCCCGCTGCCGGCGGGGGAGCCGCTGGAGGGCGTCCCACAGGTCGACGCGGTCCGGCGCCTCGTCCTCGGCGGACTCGGGCAGCTCCTCGGTCGGGCGCTCACCGTTCCAGCGGCGGCGCCACCAGCTCGCGTACGTGTTGACCATGATCTTGCGGACGTACGGTTCGGGGTCGCCGCCCTCGATCCGGGACCAGGCGAACCAGGCCTTCGCGAGGGCGGTCTGCACCAGGTCCTCGGCCAGCGCGTGGTCCTGGGTGAGCAGGTACGCCGTGCGCAGCAGTTTGCGGGACCGCGCCTGCACGAACGCGTCGAAGGTCTCCGCATCCGGCACCGCTCGCCCCGTTCCGCCGGCACGCAGAGTGAGCGTGCTGTCGTCGATGGTCACATCATGGCCGACCGGCTCGGGTACGGAGTTGGTTGCCTGTTGGGCGAAAAGTTTCTGCTGATCCCTGGCCAAACGGCAGATATTGGCGCGATCCTGGGTGAGGAAAGCGCGTACCGCCCCGACCGCGTCCCACCGGAGGTCCTCCGATGTCCCTTCGCACAGCACTGTCCAAACCCTGGCCCCGTCTGCTGGCCGTCCTGGCCGTGTTCGCGGCCATCCTCGGCACCACGGTCACCACCCAGGTCGTCACCGCCACGAAGGCGCACGCCGACGGCTGTTACACCTGGAACCGCACCCTCAGCGAGGGCACCAGCGGTGAAGACGTCCGGCAGTTGCAGATCCGCGTCGCCGGCTATCCCGGCTACGGCGCGCACCTGGCCAAGGACGGCATCTTCGGGCCCGCGACCAAGGCCGCGGTGACCCGGTTCCAGCAGGCTTACGGAATCGCCGCCAACGGCATCGCGAGCGACGCCACGTTCACCAAGATCTACGCGTTGCAGGACAACGACTGCACGCCGATCCACTTCACCTACGCCGAACTCGACGACGGCTGCGGCGGATCCGGGTACGACGGCGGACCGTTGTCCGAGGCAGCGACCCGCGCCAACGCCCTGCAGACCATGTGGCAGCTCGAAGCGATGCGGCACGCACTCGGCGACCAGCCGATCACCGTCTCCAGCGGATTCCGCAGCTATCCGTGCAACGAGGCGGTCGGCGGCGCCAGCGACAGCCAGCACCTGTACGGACGCTCGGCCGACCTGGTCGGGGTGCACTCGTTCTGCACGCTGGCCAAGCAGGCCCGCAACCACGGCTTCGGCGGCATCCTCGGCCCCGGCTTCCCGGGCCACAACGACCACACCCACCTCGACATCCGGACCAACAACTACTGGTCGGCCCCGTCCTGCGGGATCTGACCCCTCGTCGCGCTGCGCTCAGCTGGTACTACGGACCAGCTGGGCCAGCGTGACTCCCGCGGCCCGGTCGAGGTGTTCGGCCGAGAGACCCGCGGCCCTGGCGCCGAGCACGTCGAGGTCCAGGTTGTCGCCGATCATCAGCGTGTCGACCGGGTCCACGCCGAGCGCCTCGCAGGTGTCCAGGTAGGCCCGCGGATCCGGCTTGCTGCAGCCGAGCGTCTCGGTCGTGCAGACCACGTCCACCAGCTCGGCCAGACCGATCGCGGTCAGCTTCGCGTGCTGCTGGACCGTACTCCCGTTGGTCAGCACGCCGATCCGCCAACCGTTGCTCCGGGCAACCTCCAACGCGGGCCGGGCGTCCTCGAACGCGATCCAGCAGGCCCGGTACCGGTCGAGGTACCCGGTGAAGACCTCGTCCAGCCCCGCCTCGGTCGCGGGGACCGGCAACTCGAGGAACGGCAGGAACTCGCGCAACCGCTGCCGGCGCTGGCCCTGATGGGTGAGCCGGCCCGCCAGCCACTCGGGGTAGACGGCGTCCTCGATCGCGAACCAGCGGCCGAGCAGGTCGTCCGACCAGGTCACCCCGAGGGTAGGAACCCAGGAACGGAGCGCCCTGCTCGCGGAGGCGGTGTGGTCGAAGAGTGTGTCGTCGAGGTCGAAGACGATCGCCTTCACGCCGGCACCACCGAGTCCCGGTTGAGCTCGCGATGGTTCGCGTGCCCGGCCAGCGCCAGGGTGAGATCCAGCTCGGCCAGGAAACACCGCAACACGTGCTCGACGCCGGCCTGACCCGCGAGCGCGAGCCCGTACAGGAACGGCCGGCCGAGCAGGACCGCCTTCGCGCCGAGCGCGAGCGCCTTCGCGGCGTCGGCGCCGGTCCGGACCCCGGAGTCGAAGAGCACCGTGAGCTGCTCACCGACGGCGTCCGCGATCGCCGGCAGCGCGTCCAGGGCGGCGACCGCGCCGTCGACCTGGCGGCCGCCGTGGTTGGAGACGACGATTCCGTCGACCCCGTGCTCGGCGGCGAGCTTGGCGTCGTCGACGGAGGTGATCCCCTTCAGCGCGATCGGGCCGGTCCAGTTGTCCCGCAGGAACGACAGGTCGTCCCAGCTCAGCCCGACGTTCGGGAACATCTGCGCCCAGTGCATCACGGCCGCGGTCGGATCTTCGGCGATCGGCTTGGCCAGCTTCGCCTGGAAGGCCGGGTCGGTGAGGTAGTTCGCCAGCCCTTCGCCCTTGAGGAACGGCAGGAAGCCGCGGTCCAGGTCGGCCGGCCGCCAGCCGATCGTGCCGGTGTCGAGGGTGAGCACGAGGGTGGAGTACCCGTTGTCCTTGGCCCGTTGCAGGAAGCTCAGGCAGACGTCCCGGTCGGTCGGCCAGTACAGCTGGTACCACTTGCTGCCGGCCTCGATCTGCTCGAACGCGTGGCTCGCCTGGGTCGAGTGCGTGTACGTCAGGCCGAGCGCGTCCGCCGCCCGCGCGGTCGCCAGCTCGCCCTCGGGATGCGCGAGCGTCTGGACACCGACCGGCGCGACCAGGACGGGGGCCGGCATCTTCGTCCCGAGCACGGTGCAGGACAGATCGCGCTCGGTGGAGCCGCGCAACATCCGCGGCACCAGCCGCCAGCGGTCGAAGGCGGCCAGGTTCGCGCGCGCCGTCGCCCCGCTGCCCGCACTGGGCACGATGTACCCCATCGCCTCGGCGCTGAGACTCGCCGCCGCCTGCACCTCGAGCCGGGACAGGTCCGTGGTGATCTCCGGCCGCACGTCCTGGAACATGCCCTGCACGTAGATCCCGAGCTGGTGATCCCCGAAGTTGGCCATGCCGGATGCTTTCACGCGGCCCGCGACCGCACCAGCCGCGACCTTGCGCCGCGGATTCGGAGCCGGCCTGTAGTTGATGTGACAATCAGGCGTGACATCTTCGATGACTCCTGACAAACGGACCGCCTCGCGGCACGTCGGGCTGGCCCTGCTGGCGCTGGCGACCGGCGGATTCGCGATCGGGACCACCGAGTTCGTCACGATGGGCCTGCTGCCGGAGATCGCCGACGGGGTCGGCATCTCCATCCCGACCGCGGGACACATCGTCTCGGCGTACGCGATCGGTGTCGTGGTCGGGGCGCCGGTGATCGCGGCGCTCGGGGCGCGGACCGGGCGGAAGCGGTTGCTGCTCGGGTTGATGGGCGTCTTCGTGCTCGGCAACGTGCTGTCGGCCGTTGCCAACAGCTACGAACTGCTGATGGCGGCCCGATTCGTCTCCGGCCTGCCGCACGGCGCGTTCTTCGGGATCGGCGCCGTCGTCGGCGCCTCGCTGGTGCCGGCGAACCGGCGGGCCTGGGCGGTCTCGATGATCATGGTCGGCCTGCCGATCGCGAACATCGTCGGTGTCCCGGCGACCACCCTGCTCGGCCAGCAACTCGGCTGGCAGCTGCCGTTCCTGCTGGTCGGCGGACTCGGCCTGCTCACCCTGGTCGCGGTGTACTTCTGGGTCGCCCCGCAGCCGGTCGGCAGCGAGGTGAACGCCCGCAGCGAGCTCAGCGCGCTGGCCCGGCCGCAGGTCTGGATGGCGCTGCTGGTCGGCATGGTCGGCTTCGGCGGCATGTTCGCCACCTACTCCTACATCACCCCGACGATGACCGAGCTGGCCGGCTTCAGCCCGGCCGCGGTGACGATCGTGCTGGCCGTCTACGGCGTCGGCATGACCGGCGGCACCCTGGTCGGCGGCCGCCTCGCCGACCGCGCGTTGATGCCCAGCCTGTACGGCGGGCTGGTGGCCGTCACCCTCGTCCTCGGGGTGTTCGGCTGGCTGGCGCAGAGCAAGCCGGGGGCGCTGATCGGGGTGTTCGCGATGGGCTTCTCGGCGAGCATCCTGATCCCGGCCCTGCAGACCCGGCTGATGGACGTCGCGCACGAGGGCCAGGCACTCGCCGCCTCGCTGAACCACTCCACGCTGAACGTGGCGAACGCGCTCGGCGCCTGGCTCGGCAGCGTCGTCCTCGCCGCGGGGTACGGGTACCAGTGGCCGAGCCGGGTCGGGGCCGCGCTCGCGGTCGCCGGGCTCGTCCTCGCCGTCGTCTCCGGGCTGATGGACCGCCGGACCGAACGCCTCGTCGCCACCAACGCCTGAACTCCGCCGGACCACGGGGCGCGCGGCCCGCGGTACCGGGCGTCGTCACCAGGGAGTTGGTTGAATCGGACCATGGCGACGATGACGTTGAGCGCGGCGGACGTGGTCCGGCGTCGAGGGCTGCGGCAGATGCGAGGAGTGGCGCTTTCGCTGCTGCTGCTCGCGGCGGTCATCTATGTGATCACGTTGCACCGCGACGGCGGCTGGGGGTACGTGAACGCGGCCGCGGAGGCGGCGATGGTAGGTGCGCTGGCGGACTGGTTCGCGGTGACGGCGTTGTTCCGGCACCCGCTCGGACTGCCGATCCCGCACACCGCGATCGTGCCGACCCGCAAGGACAGCCTGGCCGAGAGCCTGGAGCAGTTCGTCACCGAGAACTTCCTCTCCGAGGAGGTGGTCGCGACGAAGATGCGGTCCGCCGAGGTGAGCCGCCGGGCCGGTGAGTGGCTCGCCGCCGGCACCCACGCCGAGCGGATCGTCGCGGAGGGCGCCCGGACCGTCGGTGCCGTCCTGCCGAAGGTCGGTGACGCGGACGTGACCGCGTTCGTGGGCGGCTCGCTGCTGCCCCGGTTCGCCGAGGAACCGCTGAGCCCGATCGCCGGTCACTTCCTCCAGTCCGTGGTCGACGACGGCGCCCACCACGCGCTGTTCGACCTGGTCGTGGTCGAGGCGCACGACTGGGTCCGGGACAACCGCGACACCCTCGCCGACGTGATCGGACCGCGCGCGCCGCGCTGGTCCCCGCGCTGGGTGGACTCGCTGGTGATCGACCGGATCCACCGCGAGATGTTCACCTGGCTGACCGACGTCCGCGACAACCAGGAGCACTCGGCCCGTCAGGCTGTGGACCGGCTGCTCGCCCAGTTCGCCGACGACCTGCAGCACGACCCGGCGATGATGGAGCGCTTCGAGGCCTTCAAGCGCCGGATGCTCGCCCACCCCGACCTGGCCCCCAGCCTCACCGCGGTCTGGGACGCCGTCCGGATCGCCCTGATCGACGCGATCGCCGACCCGCGGAGCACCCTGCAGACCCGGGTCGCCCAGGCCATCAAGGACCTCGGCAAGCGCCTGCAGACCGACGACGACCTCAGGGCCAAGGTGGACGCCCGCGCCGCCGAGGCCGTCGGCTACGTCATCCGTACCTACGGCCGCGAGATCGTCTCGGTCATCTCCGACACCATCGAACGCTGGGACGGCCGCGAAGCCGCCGCCAGGATCGAACTCCACGTCGGCCGCGACCTCCAGTTCATCCGCATCAACGGCACCGTCGTCGGCGCCCTGGTAGGCCTCGTCATCCACACCCTCAGCCAACTCCTCTGACCCCGCTCGACGATCCCTGGAGTCCAGGTAGCACATGTGCTACTTTCGGAGCCATGGACGCCCTGGGACTACGGGAACTGCGGCAGAACGCGAGTGATCTGGTCCGCCGTGCCGAGGCCGGCGAGCACCTGGTGATCACCGTGTCCGGCCGTCCGGCCGCCGTGCTCGGACCGCCGGAACGGGACCAGTGGCGCCGGTACGAGGAGGTCGCCGACGTCCTCAGCCCACGGCCGGACGCGGAGTGGGAGACCGATCGTGAACTGGTCGACCAGGATCTGGCCGATCCCTGGGAGCGCCGGTGAGGGCACTGCTCGATACCGGCATCCTGATCGAGGGCCTGGACGAGCCCGTCGATGCCGAGCTCGCGATCAGCACGGTCAGCCTGGCCGAGTTGCACTTCGGGGTCCTGGTCGCGAAGTCGACGGAGATCCGCGCGGCCCGGTTGCGCCGGCTGTCCGCCATCGAGCGCGCGTTCGAGGCGCTGCCCGTCACCGACGCGGTCGCCCGGACGTACGGCAGTATCGCGGCGACCGTGAGCGCGGCCGGTCGGCAGCCGCGCGCACGGGCGTTCGACCTGTTGATCGCGGCGACCGCCGCCACCCACGAGGCCGCGCTCTACACCCGTAACCCCAAGGATTTCCAAGGCCTCCAGGACTACCTGGAGGTCATCGCCGTCTGAGCCCGGCGAGAGCTCGGACGGCGACCTGCCTTACTGGCCGACGTAGTCGGCGAGGTGTTGGCCGGTGAGGGTCGCGCGGGACTTGACCAGGTCGGTGGGGGTGCCTTCGAAGACGATGCGGCCGCCGTCGTGGCCGGCACCCGGGCCGAGGTCGATCAGCCAGTCGGCGTGGGCCATCACGGCCTGGTGGTGCTCGATCACGATGACCGACCTGCCGGCGTCGACGAGGCGGTCGAGGAGACCGAGGAGTTGCTCGACGTCGGCCAGGTGCAGACCGGTCGTCGGCTCGTCGAGGATGTAGACGTCGCCCTTCTCGGCCATCTGGGTGGCCAGCTTCAGCCGCTGCCGCTCACCGCCGGACAGCGTGGTCAGCGGCTGCCCCAGCGACAGGTACCCGAGACCGACGTCCTCCAGCCGGTCCAGGATCTTGTGTGCCGCCGGCGTCCGCGCCTCGCCTTCTTCGAAGAACACCTCCGCCTCGGTCACCGACATCGCCAGCACCTCGGCGATGTTCCGGCCGCCGAGCGTGTACTCCAGGACCGAGGCCTGGAACCGCTTGCCGTCGCACTCCTCACAGGTGGACTCGACGGTCGCCATCACGCCCAGGTCGGTGTAGATCACCCCGGCGCCGTTGCAGGTCGGGCAGGCGCCCTCGGAGTTCGAGCTGAACAGGGCCGGCTTCACCCCGTTGGCCTTCGCGAACGCCTTCCGGATCGGGTCCAGCAGCCCGGTGTACGTCGCCGGGTTGCTCCGCCGCGAACCGCGGATCGCGCCCTGGTCGATGACCACGACGCCTTCGCGCCCGGCCACCGAGCCGTGGATCAGCGAGCTCTTCCCCGAACCGGCGACCCCGGTCAGGACGCAGAGCACGCCGAGCGGGATGTCCACGTCGACGCCCTGCAGGTTGTGCGTGGTCGCGCCGCGGACCTCGAGCGCGCCGGCGGGCGTCCGTACCTCGTCCTTCAGCTCGGCCCGGTCGTCCAGGTGCCGGCCGGTGATGGTGTCGCTCTTGCGCAGCCCGTCCACGGTGCCCTCGAAACAGACCGTGCCACCGCCCGATCCCGCGCCCGGACCGAGGTCGACGACGTGGTCGCCGATCGCGATCGTCTCGGGCTTGTGCTCGACCACGAGCACGGTGTTGCCCTTGTCCCGCAGCTGCAGCAGCAGGTTGTTCATCCGCTCGATGTCGTGCGGGTGCAGCCCGATCGTGGGCTCGTCAAAGACGTACGTGACGTCGGTGAGCGACGATCCCAGGTGCCGGATCATCTTCGTCCGCTGCGCCTCACCACCGGACAGCGTGCCGGCTGGCCGGTCCAGCGAGAGGTACCCGAGGCCTATCTCGGCGAACGAGTCGAGCAGGTGCTGCAGCCCCGCGAGCAACGGCGCCACCGACGGCTCGTCCAGGTCGCGGACCCACTCGGCCAGGTCGCTGATCTGCATCGTGCAGACCTCGGCGATGTTCTTGCCGTTGATCTTCGACGACAACGCTTCCTGGCTGAGCCTGGTCCCGCCGCACTCGGGGCAGCTCGTGAACGTCACCGCCCGCTCCACGAACGCCCGGATGTGCGGCTGCATCGCGTCGACGTCCTTGCTCAGGAAGGACTTCTGGATCTGCGGGATCAGCCCCGAGTACGTCAGGTTGATGCCCTCGACCTTGATCTTGGTCGGCTCCCGGTAGAGCAGGTCGTGCATCTCCTTCTTGGTGTACTTGCGGATCGGCTTGTCCGGGTCGAAGTACCCGGCGCCGCGGAAGATCCGGCCGTACCAGCCCTCCATGCTGTACCCGGGGATGGTCAGCGCGTCCTCGTTCAGGGACAGGCTGTCGTCGTACAGCGCGGTCAGGTCGAAATCGGTGACCGAGCCCATCCCCTCGCACCGCGGGCACATCCCGCCGAGCCGGTGGAAGGTCGCCTTCTCCGCCTTCGTCTTGCCGCCGCGCTCGACCGTGATCGCGCCGCTGGCCTTCACCGACGGGACGTTGAACGAGTACGCGTTCGGGGAGCCGATGTGCGGCTTGCCGAGCCGGCTGAACAGGATCCGCAGCATCGCGTTCGCGTCGGTCGCGGTGCCGACGGTGGAGCGCGGGTTCGACCCCATCCGCTCCTGGTCCACGATGATCGCGGTGGTCAACCCGTCCAGCAGGTCCACCTCGGGCCGGGCCAGCGTCGGCATGAAGCCCTGCACGAACGCGCTGTACGTCTCGTTGATCATCCGCTGCGACTCCGCGGCGATCGTCGCGAACACGAGCGAACTCTTGCCGGAGCCGGAGACGCCGGTGAAGACGGTCAGCCGGCGCTTCGGCAGGTCGACGCTGACATCCTTGAGATTGTTCACGCGCGCGCCCTGCACGCGGATCAGGTCGTGGCTGTCGGCGACGTGCTGCCCCCGCGCCTGCGTGTCCGTCTTCCTGGCCATGCTCATCCCGTCCCCATCTGTTCACACTGGGTCGCGAGTGCGATCCCCATCGGTCCTGCCTGGCTCAATCTAACCGTGCCGGGTCCTTCCTCAGCTGTCCTGCAGCAGCCCGAGGACGTTGCCGTCGGCGTCGGTCACGGTGGCGACCAGCCGGCCGCCGCCGACGTCACGCGGGGAGTCCTTCAGGGTCGCGCCCGCGGCGGTCACCTCGGCGATCTTCGCCTCGATGTCGGTGACGTGCCAGTACGCCACCGGCGAGGCCATCTCCTGCGGCCCGCCGTTCGGGACCAGGCCGATCTGCTGGCCGCCGGTCTGGTAGCCGACGTAGTACTCGCTGTCCGCCTGCGGCTCGATGCCGAGCAGCGCGGTGTACGTCGCCTTGGCCTTGGCCAGGTCGGAGACGGGGTGCAGGACGGTCTGGATACCCAGGGTTTCGGTCATGGTCTTACTCCTGAAGCTGGGGCCCGCCGCGGTCGGCGGGCTCGATGACTTCAAGCTATGCGGGGCGTACCGGCCCGTGCTTCTCGATTCCTGATCGATCGCGTTCGGCCCCCGGAAACGCGAAAGGAGGAGCCACGCGAGTGCGCGGCTCCTCCTCCCGGTGCTGCTCTGACTAGTCGATCGTCCAGGTGTCGGCGCCGGTGACCAGCTGCTGCAGGTCGCCCTCGCCCTGGGCCTCACGCGAGGTCTCCACCTGCTGGCGGACCAGGTCGTCGTACGCCGGCCGCTCCACCGAGCGGAAGATCCCGATCGGGGCCCGGTGCAGGACGCCGCCGTCGGTCAGCCGGGACAGCGCGAACGCGTACGCCGGGTCGTCGGCGTGCGCGTCGTGCACGACCAGGTCGGCCTCGCCGTTCGGCAGGTCGGCCACCTCGCGGACCGCGAGCGAGGCGAACCCGTCCCGGACCACGCCGAGCCGGCCGTCGGTCCCGAACCGGATCGGCTCCCCGTGGGTGAGCGGGATGATCGCGTCGTCCCGGGTCTCGGGGTTCTTGAAGGCGTCGAACGCGTTGTCGTTGAAGATCGGGCAGTTCTGGTAGATCTCCACGAACGAGGTGCCGCGGTGCGCCGCCGCCTGCCGCAGCACCTCGGTCAGGTGCTTGCGGTCGGAGTCGACGGTGCGGGCCACGAAGGTCGCCTCCGCGCCGAGCGCCAGCGAGACCGGGTTGAACGGGTTGTCGACCGAGCCCATCGGGGTGGACTTGGTCACCTTGCCCGGCTCCGACGTCGGCGAGTACTGGCCCTTGGTCAGGCCGTAGATCCGGTTGTTGAACAGCAGGATCTTCAGGTTCACGTTGCGGCGGAGCGTGTGGATCAGGTGGTTGCCGCCGATCGACAGCGCGTCGCCGTCACCGGTGACCACCCAGACGCTCAGGTCCGGCCGCGCCACCGCGAGCCCGGTCGCGATCGCCGGCGCGCGGCCGTGGATCGAGTGCATGCCGTACGTCGACAGGTAGTACGGGAACCGGGACGAGCAGCCGATCCCGGAGACCATCGCCACGTTCTCGCGCTTGATCCCGAGCTCGGGCAGGAACCCCTGGAACGCCGCCAGCACGGCGTAGTCGCCGCAGCCGGGGCACCACCGGACCTCCTGGTCCGACACGTACTCCTTGCGGTTCTGCGGTTCGGCCGCGGCCGGGACGCCGCGCAGTCCGCCCGGCAGGCTCGGCAGGCCGAGATCGACCGTGCTCATCGTGCTCCCTCCGACTGGTGCTGGTGGCCGTTCAGGTCAGCGGCGAGGGCCTCGCCGTGCTTCAGGTTGGCGGCGGCGGACCCGAGCCCGCGGGCGTCGTCGTCGATCCCGGCGGTCTCCTCGACCAGGTTGCCGATCACCTCGGCGAGCTCCGCGGCGCCCAGCGGCATGCCGCGAACCTGGGCGTACGAGACGACGTCGACCAGGTACTTCGAGCGCAGCAGCATCGCCAGCTGGCCCAGGTTCATCTCCGGGACCAGGACCTTGTCGTAGCGCTTCAGGACGTCGCCGAGGTTCGGCGGGAACGGGTTCAGGTGCCGCAGGTGCGCCTGTGCCACCTTGCCGCCGACCTTCCGGACCCGGCGGACGCCGGCCCCGATCGGCCCGTACGTCGAACCCCAGCCGAGGACCAGGACCTTCGCCTCGCCGTCCGGGTCGTCCACGACGACCGGGTCGATGCTGCGCGCGATCCCGTCGACCTTGGCCTGCCGGGTCCGGATCATCAGGTCGTGGTTGGCCGGGTCGTAGGAGATGTTCCCGGTCTTGTCCTCCTTCTCCAGCCCACCGATCCGGTGGTCCAGCCCGGCCGTGCCCGGAATCGCCCAGGCGCGGGCCAGCGTCTCCGGGTCGCGCAGGTACGGGAGGTACTTCGGCTGTCCGTCGTCGCCGACCGCGTTCGGCTCGGTGGTGAAGTTCGGGTCGATGGTCGGCAGGTCCTCGATCACCGGGATCTGCCACGGCTCGGACCCGTTCGCCAGGTACCCGTCGGAGAGCACGATCACCGGGGTGCGGTACGTGACCGCGATCCGGGTCGCCTCGACCGCGATCGCGAAACAGTCCGCGGGGGACTGGGCCGCGAGCACCGGCAGCGGGGCCTCGCCGTTGCGGCCGAACATCACCTGCAACAGGTCGGCCTGCTCGGTCTTGGTCGGCATCCCGGTGGACGGGCCGGCCCGCTGGATGTCGCAGACCACCAGCGGCAGCTCGAGCATCACGCCGAGGCCGATCGTCTCGGACTTCAGGCTGATCCCCGGCCCGGACGAGGTGGTCACGCCGAGGGCGCCGCCGAACGACGCGCCCAGCGCCGCCCCGACGCCGGCGATCTCGTCCTCGGCCTGGATCGTGGTGACGTCGAACCGCTTGAGCTTGGACAGCTCGTGCAGGACGTCGGAGGCCGGCGTGATCGGGTACGCGCCCAGTACCAGCGGCAGCCCCGACCGCTGGGCGCCCGCCACCAGGCCGTACGCCAGCGCGAGGTTGCCGGAGATGTTGCGGTACGTACCGGTGGCCATCGCGGCCGGCTTCACCTCGTACCGGACCGAGAACTCCTCCGCGGTCTCGCCGAAGTTGTAGCCGGCCCGGAACGCCGCGATGTTCGCGTCCCGGATGTCCGGCTTGCCGGCGAACTTGGTCTCCAAGAACGTGATCGTCGAGTCGACCGGCCGCTGGAACAGCCAGGACACCAGGCCGAGCGCGTACATGTTCTTCGCCCGGGACGCGTCCTTGCGGGACAGCCCGAACTCCTTGACCGACTCCACCGTCATCCCGGTCAGGTTCAGCCCGACGACGTGGTACCCGTCGAGTTCGCCGGTCTCCAGCGGGTTCTCGTCGTACCCGATCCGCTTCAGGTTGCGCGCGGTGAAGTCGGCGGTGTCGACGATCAGGGTCGCGCCGCGCGGGACGTCGCGCAGGTTCGCCTTGAGCGCGGCCGGGTTCATCGCGATCAGCACGTCGGGCGCGTCACCCGGCGTGAGGATGTCGTGATCGGCGAAGTGGAGCTGGAAGGAAGAGACCCCCGGCAGGGTTCCGGCTGGTGCCCGGATCTCGGCCGGAAAGTTGGGCAGCGTCGACAGATCGTTGCCGAACGATGCCGTTTCCGCTGTGAACCTGTCCCCCGTGAGCTGCATCCCGTCGCCGGAGTCGCCGGCGAAGCGGATCACCACGCGGTCGAGCTGCTTGACCTCGATGGTCACTGTTCTGTTCATCTCCAAGTCGAGCTTGGGCCGGCCGGGCGTCGGGTGGACGTCAGGCCGATCCCCCCAGTCAGGGCGATAACCCCAATATTAGTTCGCCCTTAGTACGGAACCATGCGGAAGCCCTGGAGGTCCACAGCCTGGGACGGGGACGTGGAACCAGGCGGGTCAACCTTCCAGTGTGACGGTCCGGAGTCGCTCGCTTGCCTTCCGCAGCGAGACCCGGCATGGTGTCTTCATCAAGTTGTGATCAACCCGGGATTCGCCCCGGTCTCGAGGGAGTTTTCACCATGGGCCTGCGCCCTCTGCTCGGTCTTGTCGCGTCCACCACCCTGCTGCTCACCGGCTGCGCCGCCACGGTCGCACCGGCGGAGAGCGCACTGAGTCTGACCGGCAGTCAGCAGAGCGGTGACGCGGCGGCGTCCCGCGCGGTGAAGATCACCAGCATCCGCACCACGGAGTACACCAAGGGCACGCTCACCGTCACCGGCACACTGACCCCGGCCCCGGCCCCCGGATCCAGGATCGCCTTGCAGCGCTGGTCCGCGACCGCCGGCTGGCAGGAGATCGGTCACGCCGCGTCGACCGGAAGCACGGTCACCGTCTCCTCGAACCAGCCCGGCTCGATCCGCACGTACCGGCTGGCGATCGGCCCGCAAGCGCCGTACGCCGCGGCCGCCTCGGCACCGACCGGTTTCCATCACTACGTGTGGCGCGGGATGTTCAAGAAGCCGCTGCTCGCCTCGGGTGGGAAGGGCCGCCCGACATTCACCGTGTCCCCGCCGGCCGACGCACCCCGGCGCGCGGAGGCCGAACTGCTCGCCGACAAGGGCGGCGTGGTCTGGGGCGACGTGAACACGGCCGGCTGCTCCTGGGTGAAGAACTGGCTCGGCAACATCACCGACGGCACGGTCCGGGTGTCACTGCTGAACGGCACCACGGTCCTCGGCACCGTCGACCAGGCACAGGAAACCGAGACCTGGCTCAACCGCAAGATCCTCGGCACCAACCGCCTCCGCCTCCAGGTAGCCGACATCCGCTCCGGCTACGGCCCCCAAGTAGCCCTCGACGCCATGCTCCTCTGCACCAACTGACCCACCTGCTGCACCTCACCCCCCACCCGCTGCCGCGCACGCCGCACCCGCGCACCCGCGCACGCCGCACCCGCGCACGCCGCACCCGCGCACGCCGCACCCGCGCACCCCGCACCCCGCGCTCACCCCTGCCCGCTTCGGCGAGGCGACTTTGTGCACCCACCAGCCGCGGCCGGGGTGTGAGCACTAGCGATGCGTGCACAAAGACGCTGCTGGTACCTGTGCCCCGGTTGCTCCAGCTTCGGCGAGGCGACTTTGTGCACCCACCAGCCGCGGCTGGGGTCTGGGCACGAGCGATGCGTGCACAAAGGCGCTGTTGGTACCTGTGCCGCGCTTGCTCCCGCTTCGGCGAAGCGACTTTGTGCACGCAGCGGCCGCCGCTGGGGCCTCGTCGTGGCCGGCATGTGCACAAAGAGGCTGCTGGTACCCGTGCCGCGCTTAGCTCCGCTTGAGCGAGGCGACTTTGTGCATCCACCAGCCGCGGCTGGGGTCTGGGCACGACCGGTGCGTGCACAAAGAGGCTGCTGGTACCCCGGCCGCGCTTGCTCCAGCTTCGGCGAGGCGACTTTGTGCACCCACCAGCCGCCGCTGGGGTCTGGGCACGAGCGATGCGTGCACAAAGACGCTGCTGGTACCTGTGCCGCGCTTGCTCCAGCTTCGGCGAGGCGAGTTTGTGCACGCAGCGGCTGCCGCTGGGGCCCGGTGGCGACCGGCATGTGCACAAAGACGCTGGTGACGGGTGACGGGGGCGGGGGAGCTCGGTGGCGGGGGAATGTGGTGGATGGCGGGTTGTGGGGCTGGTTGTGGTCACATAACGCGTTAGTGGTCCGGTATCGCGTGGGTGGTGACGGTTCGGCGATGCGGTTCGGGGTGCGGGGTGAGCACTAGACTTCCGGGCATGTCCGAGACGTACGGGGTCGTCGCCGCGATCGTGGTGCTCGGCGTGCTCGGGTTGATCGGTGCTTTCGCGTTGAACCGCGCGCTCACGATCACGAACCCGACCGCGGACAAGCTCAAGACGTACGAGTCCGGCGTGGACCCGGTCGGCGAGGGCTGGGCCCAGCTGCACATCCGGTACTACCTCTACGCCTACCTGTACGTGATCTTCGCGGTCGACGCCGTCTACCTCTTCCCCTGGGCCACCGTCTTCGCAGCCGTCGGCGTCGCCTCCCTGATCGAGATGTTCGTCTTCCTCGCCTTCGTCACCATCGGCCTCCTCTACGCCTGGCGCAAGAACGTCCTCAGCTGGACCTGACCGCACTGTCGATCCCCGCCTCTAGGCTCCGCTCATCCACGAACCTGGGGGCGGAAACACATGAGCACGGTCACGCAATCCTGGAGCCAGATCGTCACTTGGCTGGAACAGAACGCCCCGGCCACGGCCGCCCTCATCAACCCTCCGGCCGACCCCAAGACGATCCGCTGGCTGGAGACGGCGATCGGGTACTCACTCCCGCCGGACCTCAGCGAGTACCTGCGGCAGGCGGACGGCACGCGACACCGCTGGGTGCAGGGCCGCCTCGTCCCGACTCTCTACAACCTCGTCCCGTGCGAGGACATGCTGGACATCCACAAGATGTGGATCAAGATTTCGGGCCGAGGTCCGCACCTCGGTGACGCCGACCCTGCCGGCACCCTGAGCACCGAATGGCTGGGTGCATTCCTCCCGATCGGGGAGTCGGGCACGTCGGTCAAGCTGTTCGTCGACCTCCGCCCGGGTGACCTGCACGGGTGCGTCGGTGAGTACTCGCCGGAGGACGGCGGCTTCCACTCGGTCCCCTGGTGGCCGAGTGTCGGAGTGATGCTGGAAGACCTCGCCGAGGCGATGGTGAACCGCCGTCCGGCCTGCCAGGAGTACGCGACCGCCACGACCACCGCCTGGAGCAAGCCGAGACCGTATCTGCCGACTGTTGAGGAGGACGGGTACCTGCGGTGGGACCGCGTGTACGAGGACTAGCTCTGGCTGAGGAGGTTGGCTACGGACCAGTCCTGAGGGCCTACTCCTACTGATTTGAAGACTGTTCGGCCGGTCGGCTGCGGTGGGGTTTCGAGTGCTTCGCCTAGTTCGACCAGGGATTCGCGGGGGAGTGCGCCGGAGTCGACAGCTTCGATGACTTCGCCTGATTCCTCCAGGGCGGCTTCGACCTGGTCGACCAGGACCACCGAGGCGGTGGTGAGGAGGTCGTGGGGGAGTTCGCGCATGATGGGGCGGAACGAGCCGATGGCGTTCACGTGGACTCGTTCGGGGAGGTCTTCGGCGGCGAACAACGGGGTCGAGGTCGACGTCGCGCAGCACACGATGTCCGGGGTCGCAATCGCTTCGGGCAGGTCGGCCGACACCGCGAACTTCACCTCGGGGAACTCCTCCGCCAGCGAACCGGCGAGCCTCTTCGCCCGGTCGGGATCGCGGCCGCAGACGGTGGTCTCCGCGATCGGGCGTACGGCGAGGACGGCGCGCACCTGGTCCGCGGCCTGGGCGCCGGTGCCGATGAGGGTGAGCCGGGCGGCGTCGCGGGGCGCCAGCAGGTCGGTCGCCACACCGACGACGGCGCCGGTTCGCAGCGTGGTGATCGAGGTGCCGTCGGCAACTATCTGCTCGCTGCCGGTCCAGATCAGGGTCGCCCGGATCGCCGGGTCCCGGCTCAGGTCGATGCCGATCTTCTTCACCACGGCCGTCCTCGTGGGTGCGTGGTACGCCGACATGACCAGGACGGCCCCGTCGCCGAACACCTGGCGCGGCGGCAGGACGAACGCCCCGGCCCGGAGTTCGCGGAACGCCTCGCGGACCGCGTCGATCGCGGCCGGCATCGGGACGGTCCGCCGCACGTCCTCGGCAGTGAAGATCCTCATCGGCCAACCGTAGGCCCAGGTCGCCGGCGCGGGGCACGATGGATTGGTCGAGGAGGAGGGCCTGGTCGACCTCGACCGGCCGGTCCGCGAGTACCTGCCCGAGTTCGGCCTGTCCGACAGCGCGGCCGCGAAGGTCGTCACCGCGCGGCACCTGCTCACCCACACCAGCGGATTCGCCGGGGACGCGTTCATCTCGACCTCGCGCGGGGACGACGCGGTCGAGCTGTTCCTCACCGACGTGCTGCCGGGACTTCCGCAGGAGATCCCGCCGGGCGCGGGCTTCTCGTACAACAACAGCGGCTTCGTGGTTCTCGGCCGGATCACCGAGGTTCTGCGGGGCAAGCCGTTCCACGTCCTGGTCCGCGAGCGGATCGGGGAACCGCTCGGTCTCGAGCACCTCGCCACGGTCCCGGAGGAGGCGCTGCTCCATCGCGCCGCGCTCGGTCACGTCACGTCGAAGCCGGGGGGCCCGCACGAGCCGGCGCCGGTGTGGAGCCTCATCCCCGCGATGGGCCCGGCCGGGTCCCTGCTCGCGATGAGCGCGCGCGACCTGGTCACGTTCGGCCAGGCGTACCTGGAGAACAAGCTCGTCTCGGCGGAGACCCGGGAACTGCTGTGGACACCCGAGGTCGACGTCCCGGACCTCGGCGGATTCGCCCAGCACTGGGGACTCGGCTGGATGATCTTCGACGTCGAGGGCGGCCGGATGTACGGCCACGACGGCGGCACGATCGGCCAGTCGGCGTACTTCCGGGTGATCCCGGACCAGGGCGTCGTGATCGCCCTGCTCACCAACGGGACCAGCCAGGCGCTGTACCACGACCTGGTCGGCCACCTGCTCGGCGAACTGGCCGGGTACCGCCACCCGGCGCGCCCGGTCCCGCCCGAGCAGGCGCCGCGGATCGCGCCGGAGCTGTACCTCGGCCGGTACGACGCGGTGCTGACGTCGACCGAGATCACCGCGACCGAGGACAGCGAGATCTGGGCCGAGGAGACACCGCGGACCGACGAGGCGCGGGCGCTGATGCCCGAGGTCGAGCGGCGGCGGATGGTCCCGCTCGACGCCGATCGGCTGATCACCGCCGAGCCGGACCGCGGGGAGTACCAGGTGCTCGCGTTCCGGCAGCCGGGCGCGGACGGGCGGGCGGCGTACCTGTTCCGCGGCGGCCGGCTGATTCCCCGGGGTGACTGAGCGTCGAGCGAGGTCGTTGCCTCATCACCCTGAGTTGTTGCGGTCGTCAACTATCGTGACCGGATTCGCCTGTCTGTAACGGAGTGCGATGGACCTATCGCAATTTCGTCAAGACGCGGTTAAGGTGATTACTGGGGGGAACGGGGCGAATACGGGGTGATGAGGCATGGGATGGCAACTCTGGGTAGTGCTCGCGACCGTGGCGGTTGGTCTGCTGGTCCTGCTTGTACTGCGCGTCCAGCGGGCCCAGCGGGTCTTCGACGACATCCTCGACCAGTTCGACGATGCCCGGAGCGAAGTCGCCGGACCCAGTAGCAGTCCCGAGCCCGTCGACCGGCGGATCGGCGATCGGCGGACCGGGGACCGGCGCAAGGCCGACCGGCGGGCCGCCGCGGTCGAGCTGGAGTCAGAGTCCGGCGCCCCGGCGGTGAACGACGACGAACGCGCCCGGCAGCTGGACGAGGTCGCCCGCCAACGCCGCCGGCACACCAACCACCCGACCTACGTCCCCAGCCACGAGCGCCAGCGCCAGCGCCGCACCAACCCTCACCGCCGCTGACCAGCAACGGCGGCAGTGCCAACCCTTGCCGCCGCTGACCACCTACGGATCCGCCGAGCGGACCGTTCAGTCGAGCAGGCCGTCGCGCCGGGCCACGGCCGCCGCTTCCGTGCGGGAGCGAACGCCGAGCTTGGCCAGGATGTTCGAGACGTGCACGCTGACCGTCTTCTCGCTGATGTACAGCTCGCGCGCCAACTGCCGGTTCGTCCGGCCTTCGGCCAGCAACCGAAGGACCTCCGTCTCCCGCGCCGTCAACGCGGCCGCACCACCCGGATCGGCCGCACCACCCAGCTCGTCGAGCAACGGCTTGGCCCCGAGCTCCCGCGCGACCTCGGCCGCGAGCTGAGCCTGTTCGTTCGCGTCGGCGACCCGCCCGGCCGCCCGGAGCGCCGCCGACAGCCGCAGCCGCGACCACGCCTGCTCGAACACGTACCCGTAGCCGAACGCGTCCACGGTCCGCTGCCAGGTCGCGACGTGCTCCTCGGCCGTCGGCGCGTCGATCGCGGCGAGCCAGCGCAGCCGCTCCCACTCCGCCTCCAACCGCGCCAGCCACGCGACGCCCTCAACCCCCAGGACCCGTCCGGGGGGCAACCCCTTCTCCGCGGTCGACTGCCCCTCGCTCACCAGCTCGGCCCCACGCGCGACCAGCTCGGCGGCGTTGGTCGGCTCGCTCACCACCCGGTGGCAGAGCAGCTGCAGCCCGAGCGCCGAGAAGCGGATCCGGGCCATGAACCACTCGGTCTGGAAGACGTCGGTGAGCAGCGCGGACACGTCGGCGATCAGCTTCTCGGCCTCGGCGACCTGGTCCAGCGCGCGGTACGCGTCCACGGCCGGCTGCAGGCCGACGATCGGCAGCATCACGTCGAGGTTCCACCACTTCCGCAGCCGGCGCAGCTCCTCGGCGACCGAGGTGTCACCGCGTCCGCTGCGGACCGCCATCCCGACCGAGCGCAGCGCCGCCTCGATCGCGGCCGGTGTGCGCGCGTCGGTCCGCGCGGTGAGCGCCGCGTCGTCCCACTCACCCAGCACGAACTGGGTCAGCGCGAGCATCCGCCGGGCGTCGAACCCATACGCCGCCCACTGCCGGCCGAGCTCGTTCGCCCGCCGGTCCGCGTGCTGCAGGGACCGCTTCGCCTCGGTGAGCTGGCCCAGGTCGTAGTGGTTCGAGCCGAGCAGGTACCGGCTGCGGACCTCGGCCGCCGCGTCGCCGGAGAGCTGGGCCCGGACCGCGGCCTCCTCCAGCTGGCGCGCGGCCTCGACCGGATCGCCGGCCCGCTTCCGCAGCTGGGCCAGCGTGATCCCGGCGTCCCCGGCGGCCGCCTCCTGACCGATCTCGCGGGCGATCTGCAGTGCCTCGTGTGCCCACCGCTCCGCCTCCATCGGCCGGCCGAGCGCATCCGAGACCCGGGCGTACAGCGCGATCACCTGGGCCTTGAACACGCTCGCGGGCTCGTCCGACATCAGCCGGAACGCCTGCGAGATCGCCTCGTGCGCCTCGTTGTCGTTGTCGATGATCAGCGCGATGTCGGCCAGCGGCAGCAGCAGCTCGGACCGCTCCACCTTCGGCGCGTCCGGCGGCAGGTCGGCCAGCGTCTTGCGAAGCAGCTTCACCGCGCGCAGGTGCTGGGACGACAGGGTCGCCGCCGTCGCCGTCTGGACGACCAACCAGGTCTTGCCGATCGGGCTGTCCTCGGCCGCGTTGGGGAACAGCTCCAGCGCCAGCTCGAAGTGCTTCAGCGCGTCCTGCGGCGCGGCGACCGTGATCGCCTCCTGGCCGGCCCGGACCCGAGCGAGGAACGCGGTCGCCAGGTCGTGCGAGCGGGTCGCGTGCCCGGCCAGCTCGGCCGCGGTCCCGGCGACCGTCTGATCCTTCAGAGCCTTCGCGTACGCCGCGTGCTGGCGGACCCGCTCGCCTGGGAGCAGGTCGTCGTACACCGCCTCGGACAGCAGCGCGTGCCGGAAGTAGTAGCTCGCGTTGCCCGGGTGCTCGAGGATGTGCGCGTCGATCAGCTCGCGCAGCGCGGCGTCGAGCTCGCGGTCCGGCAACCCGGCGACCGCGGTCAGCAGCGTGTGCGGCACCCGCCGGCCCGCCACCGCGATCACCCGAGCCACCTGGCGGGCGTCGTCGGACAGCGGGTCGAGCCGGACCAGCAGCAGGTCGGCCAGGTCCGGCGGGACCGCGTCGGCGTCGCCCATCGACGCGGCCGCGACCAGCTCCTCGGTGAAGAAGGCGTTGCCGCCGGCCCGGTCGAGGATGCGGCGGACCTCGGTCTCGGGCAGCGGCTCGGTCAGCAGCGAGGTCAGCAGGGTGCGGGACTCGTCGGCGTCGAGCGGGTTGAGGCTGACCCGGCGGACGCGCGGATTCCGGGACCACTCGGCGATCGGGCGGCGGAGCGGGTGCCGCCGGTGCAGGTCGTCGCTGCGGTACGAGACGAGCAGGGCGAGCCGTTGCGAGGTCAGCCGGGTGAGCAGGAAACCGATCAGGTCCCGGGTCGAGTCGTCGGCCCAGTGCGCGTCCTCGACGATCACCAGCAGCGGCTCGCTGGTCGACAGCGCCGTGAACGCGCCGAGGACGGCGTCGAACAACGCGGCCCGGTCCAGCTGGCCCTCCTGCGGGACCGGCTGGGCGCCGATCAGCCGGTGCGTCGGCAGCAGCCGGCCGATCGCGGGGAAGTTCGTCAGGACGCTGTCGACCAGCTCCGGCCGTTCCCCGGCCAGCCGGCCGAAGATCTCGGTGAAGGGCAGGTACGGCAGGCCGGCGTCGCCGAAGTCGGTGCAGTGCCCGACCAGGACGCCGAAGCCACGCTCCTGGGCCCCGGTCGCGACCTCGTCCAGCAACCGGGTCTTGCCGACGCCGGCGTCACCGGACAGCAGGATCGCGCCGGCTCGGCGCGTCCGGGCTTCGTCCACGGCGCTGAGCAGGGCGGCCATCTCGGTCGAGCGGCCGACGAGTGGTGTCGAGATCCAGGGCACGTCGTCCATTTTCGCCCCTGGCGCCGACACAATTCGACGACATCCCGCCCGCCGCCCGCCGGCGGCCAGCAAAACGTCCACTTCCACGGGGCCCGAAGCCGGTTCGGCAGCCGCTCGCCGCAGGGTCGTGGAACGAGAAACGCCGTCCCTGACTGTCTCTCGAGAGTCAGGGACGGCGTCCGTGGCCGTCATGCGGCCGGAGTGGGTCGCAGGGACCGGCGCGGGTGCCGGGCTTCGGGCTTCGTGGCCCGCGCCCGGCGCCGCTCACGGGCGGAAGCCCGGAAGTCGCGCTTGATCCGTTCCTGCCGGTAGGCGGTCTCCGCCTCGAGCATCAACGTCGTGGTGAACATGGTGTCCCTCCTCTCAGGCGTTCCGGGTGAACAGGCGGGTGAGGTGCCGGCGGGACCCGGTCCTGCGGGTCGAGCGGCGGAAGTCCCGGGCGAGGCGCTCTCTGCGGTAGTCGGCCTCGGCGCGAGCGGACTCGGTGGTGAACATTTCGGGTGCCTCCTGGGCTGTTGTGGTCTCGACGTTCTGTCGATGGCCTTAATCTCCTCGGCTGAGGAGCCCCGGCACATCGGAACTCCTCCCTATCCAGCGGGCCGCCGGTCCTTACCCGCCCCTAGGGACACCGATCGCCACCCCTAGGTACTCCCGGGGACCGCGCCGATCGGGCCGGAAACGCAGGAGCGCGGCCGGGTTCCGGACGGAACCTCGGCCGCGCTCGGGGCGGATAGGGGGACGGGTGGTGGACGGGCACTCACACTGCGTGCCGCGAGTGCACCAGACGCAGTCGATGCGTCGTCTGCTCAGGCTGCGGCGCCGGCGTCCGGCGGAACCAGAGCGGCCGCTGGTAGTCCCGCTTCAGCCGCTCCTGCCGGTACGCGATCTCCGCCTGTACTGACTCGGTGGTGTGGAACAACATCGTGCTGCCCTCCGGGGTGGTCGATGGCTCGACTGTCCCCGGCTGAGGAGGAGCGCCACATCGGCACAACTCCCTAGTCCCCGCACGACCGGACCCTTAGGCACCTCGGACGAGGCGTGAGGACACTTAGAGACCCGCTACGTCGGCGGTGACGATCTCCAGCATCGGCGAGTACAGCCGCATGATGTCGATGGCCTTGCGATGGCTCTCCTCGTCGGCGCCGGCGCAGGCGTCCTCGACCACCTGGACGTACATCCCGGCGTCGACCGCGGCCAGTGCGGTACTGATGACGCAGCAGTCCGTGGAGACGCCGGCCAGTACCAGCCGGCCACCTGGGCCGACCGCCTCGGCGAGCTCCGGGCCCCACTTGCCGAAAGCCGGTTTGTCCAGCGTCGGTACTCCGCGGAACTCGTCGACCAGCTGGTACGCGTACGAGTCCGGCGGCTGCAGCGCGAACGGGTACTGCTCGTAGTACGCCGCCCAGGATCCCCGCGGCTCGTCCGTCGGTGCGACGAAGCGGGTGAACACCACGTCCGGGGCGAACCGCTCGACCAGTTCCTGGACCGGCTTCACGACGCGCTGGAAGTCGGGCGCGGCCCAGGCGCTCTCGGGTTCGGCGAAGATCCGCTGCAGGTCGATCAGGACGAGCGTCATCGGCCCACCGTCTCCCGGGTCACCGCGGTCCGGCGCTCCTGGATCTCGACCGCGCGCCGACCGCCGAAGTACTGGACCAGGAACGACGCGACCAGCGCGACCAGTACGCCCAGGTTGGCGAACGCCCACGCGCCCTCCTTGCCGCCGAGGCCCAGCGGCGCGAGCAGGTACCCCTGCCAGTCCAGCCAGCCGGCCGCGCTGTTCGTGACCAGGCCCCACCCGATGCCGGTAGCAACGATCATGGTGAGCACGGGCAACCAGCGGACGTCGCCGTACCGGCCGCGTGGGTCGAACAGGTCGGCGTCGGCGTAGTCGCGCCGGCGGCGGGCGATGTCAGCCAGCATGATCCCGCACCAGGCCGCGATCGGGACGCCGAGTGTGATCAGGAAGCCCTGGAACTCACCGAGGAACTCGTCGCCGAAGAACACCACGTAGACGGTGCCGGCGATCATCACCAGCCCGTCCAGGAAGGCGGCGACGTACCGCGGGGCGGGCAGGCCGATCGACAGCAGCGCGAGCCCGGACGAGTAGATGTCCAGCACGGCCCCGCCGACCAGGCCGAGCACCGCGACGATCACGAACGGGACCAGGAACCAGGTCGGTAGCGCTTCGGCGAGTGCGCCGATCGGGTCGGCGGCGATCGCGGCGCTCAGGTCCTGCGACGACCCGGCGAGCAGCAGACCGAAGATCAGCAGCACGACCGGCGCGAGCGACGACCCGAACGTGGTCCAGCCGACCACTCCGGGACTGGACGCGGAGCGGGGCAGGTAGCGGGAGTAGTCGGCGGCGGCGTTCACCCAGCCGAGGCCGAAGCCGGTCATCAGGAAGACCAGGGCACCGATCAGTTGCTCGGTCGATCCGCCCGGCAACGCGGACACGGCGGTCCAGCTGATCTGGTCGGCGACCAGCACGATGTACACGATCGTGAGGACCGCGGTGACGATCGTGATGACGGTCTGCATCCGCATGATCAGGTCGAACCCGAGCACCCCGCCGGCGACGATCAACGTGCCGACGACGACCAGCGCGACCACCTTGGTGATCTCGCCGCCGCCCCAGCCGAGCCGCTCGAACACCGTGGCCGTGGCCAGCGTGGCGAGGATGGTCAGCACGGTCTCCCAGCCGACGGTCAGCAACCAGGAGACGAGTGCGGGCAGCTTGTTGCCGCGGACCCCGAACGCGGCCCGGCTGAGCACCATCGTCGGGGCCGATCCGCGTTTGCCGGCCAGCGAGACCAGGCCGCAGAGCAGGAACGAGAACACGATCCCGATCAGCCCGGCGATCACCGCCTGCCAGAACGAGACCCCGAACCCGAGGGTGAACGCGCCGTAGCTCAGCCCGAGCACCGAGACGTTCGCCCCGAACCACGGCCAGAACAGCTGGCTCGGCCGGCCCTTCCGCTCGGCGTCGGAGATGACGTTCAGCCCGTTGCTCTCCACCGCGAGCGCCCGCGACTCCTGTGCCCCCACCTCGAACTGCTCGGCCATGGCCGTCTCCAACCCCGGCGAAGGAACCTGTCAGACCTGCCCACTCAAGCTAGGTGGGGGTGATTGCACGGTCAAGGAGCTTGCGCTTCGGCCGGACGGCGCGACGGCTTGACCTAGAGTGCGATCTAGCTCCTAGTCTCGGCGGTCCGACGCTGAGAGGAGTAGTGGTGAATCGGTTCGAGGGCAAGGTCGCGTTCGTCAGCGGTGCCGCGCACGGGATCGGGCGGGCGACGGCGCTGCGGCTGGCGGCGGAAGGAGCCGCGGTCGCGGTGGCGGACGTCGAGCTGGCGGCTGCCGAGCAGGTGGTCGCGGAGTTGGGTGGCCAGGGGATCGCCGTCGAGTGCGACATCACCAGCCGGGCCTCGGTGGACGCGGCGGTCGCGGCGACGGTCGAGCGGTTCGGGCGGCTCGACGTACTGGCTCAGGTGGCTGGGCACAACCTTGCCAATCGCGAACCTGTCGAGGCCGGCGACGGGCAGTGGGCGCGGCAGTACGACTTCACCTTCACGGGAGCGGTGCGTTGCGTCGAGGCGGCGCTGCCGCACCTGGTGGCGACCGGGGGTGCCGTCGTCCTGGTCGGGTCGATCAGCGGAGTCGTTGCCTTGGGCACCAATCCGTACGCCGCGGCGAAGGCCGCGCTGAGCAGCCTGGTGCGCAACCTGGCCGCCGATCACGGGCCGAGCGGGGTGCGTTTCAACGTCGTCGCGCCGGCGACGGTCGCGACGCGGGCGTTCAAGGACCCGCGGGTGCTCGAGGAACTCAAGGCCATCTACCCGCTGCGCCGGGTCGGTCAACCCGAGGACGTCGCTGCCGCGGTGGCGTTCCTGGCCTCGGCCGACGCCGCTTGGATCACCGGGATCACGCTGCCGGTCGAAGGTGGGCTGACCACCGGGCCAGGGCACCTGATCGGCTGAGTCCGGTACCCGGACACCGCTCTTGCTCACACAACTTCCGACGCGCGGCACTAGGCTGGGCCTATGGCTGATCACGCGGTGCACCTGCCGACGCCGACGGTGCGGCCGGCTGTCGGTGGGCTGGCCAAGCTCGCGCCCGAGCCGGTCCGGTACCTGCTGAACTGGGGCCGCAAGTACTCGCTCTGGGTCTTCAACTTCGGCCTGGCCTGCTGCGCGATCGAGTTCATCGCGGCGTCGATGGGCCGGCACGACTTCATCCGGCTCGGGGTGATCCCGTTCGCGCCCGGGCCGCGGCAGGCCGACCTGATGGTGGTGTCCGGCACCGTGACCGACAAGATGGCGCCGGCGATCAAGCGGCTCTACGAGCAGATGCCGGAGCCGAAGTACGTGATCTCGTTCGGCTCCTGCTCCAACTCCGGCGGTCCGTACTGGGACTCGTACTGCGTGACCAAGGGCGTCGACCAGATCATCCCCGTGGACGTGTACGTCCCGGGCTGCCCGCCGCGGCCGGAGGCGTTGCTGCAGGGCATCCTCAAGCTGCAGGAGAAGATCGCCGGCGAGGACGTGAGCACCCGGTACGAGTCGTCCGCGCAGGCGCTGACCCGCGGGCTGGTGGAGCCGCGGTGAGCGAGGACCTGCTGGCCGCGCTGACCGACGCGGGGATCGCCGCGACGGCCGCCGACAGCTTCGGCCCGGCCGCGATCGACGTGCCGGCGGAGGCGTGGGTCGCGGCGCACGAGATCCTCCGGGACGACGTCGGGATGACGTTCTTCGACTTCCTCTCGGCGAGCGACGAGCTGACCGACGGGTTCCGGGTGGTGACGCACCTCGCCGACTTCTGGGGCGGGGCGCACGTCGAGCACGTCATCGTGCGGACCAGGATCCCGCGCGACACCCCGCGGCTGCCGACCCTCAGCTCCGTCTACGCGGGGGCGAACTGGCACGAGCGCGAGACGTTCGAGATGTTCGGCATCAGCTTCGACGACCACCCGAACCTGGTCCCGCTGCTGCTCCCGGACGGCTTCGAGGGCCACCCGCTGCGCAAGGAGTTCGTCCTCGCCAGCCGTGTCGCCAAACCTTGGCCGGGCGCCAAGGAGCCGGGCGAGTCCGACCACGCGCCCAAGGGTGGCGCCCCGTCCCGCCGCCGCACTCTGCCCCCAGGCGTCCCCGACCCCGATTCCTGGGGTCCCCGCCCACCAGGTTCACCCGACCCCGACCCCCTGGCCCCGGCAGCAGCAGCCTCGACCCCGGCCCGCCCCCGCCGAGCTCCAGGCGAACGTCGAGCCCGCAAACAGGCCGAGGCCCCACCCGCCGCACCAGATCAGTCCTGATCAGCTCGCCCGGAAGGTGGGGGCGTGGTCTTGGGCCCAGGTTTGGAAGGTTCGGGGTGGGTTGCCGGTGAGGGTTTGGACTGTGGTGGTGGTTGGTTCGGGGTTGTCGACGAGGTTGGCCCAGTAGGCGAGGGCGTTGGTGGCGAAGGACTCGTCGGCGCCTTGGGCCAGCAGGGCGGCTCGGGCTTCTTCGGGGGACTGTTCCTCGACCCGCATCGGTTGGCCGAGGACGGCGGCGATGGTGGCGACCTGGTCCTCCTGGGTGAGGACTTCGGGGCCGGTCAGGTCGTATGCGCGGCCGGTGTGGCCGTCGGTCAGCAGGGTGAGGGCGGCGACGTCGGCGATGTCGGCTTCGTGGATGAGGGAGCGGGCGGCCTTCGGGGACGGGAGGTGGATCACGTCACTCGTACGGAACTGGTCGGCCCAGCCCAGCGTGTTCCCGGCGAACCCGCCCGCGCGGAGGAACGTGGCGTCGGCGCCTGCTCCGATCAGGAGTTGCTCGACCTCGCCCCAGACGCCGGCCGGGTTCAACGCGGAGAGGTAGACGACCCGGCGTACCCGGTCCACCAGCGCGTCGACCACGGGTCCGGCCGCGTCCGCTGTGAAGTACGGCCAGAGCAGGAACGCGGCGTCCACCCCGTCGGCCGCCCGGCCAACCGCCTCCGCGTCGGTGATGTCGCCCGCGACCACCTCGACCTCCGGCGGGAGTTCGGCGAGTTCGGGACGGCGTACCAGCGCGCGCACGGCGACGTCCTCGGCGAGCAAGCCCGCGACCAAGTACTTCCCGACCTTGCCGGTGGCGCCGGTGACCAGCATCTTCTTCTGCGACATGCCCCCAGCCTTTGACCTGAACCATGGTTGAGGTCAAGCCCGACTCGGTAAGGTGCCGTCATGCTCGAGTTCGTACTGCGGGTCGTCGGGGTGCTGGCCGCGTTCCTGGTCGCGCCGCTGCTGGTCGGTCAGGCCGAGCACAAGGTGATGGCGCACATGCAGTCCCGGCTCGGGCCGATGTACGCGGGCGCGTTCCACGGCTGGGCCCAGCTCGTCGCCGACGGGGTGAAGTTCGTCCAGAAGGAGAGCGTGACCCCGGCGGCCGCCGACAAGCGGGTCTTCGAGTGGGCCCCGGTGGTCGCGATCCTGCCGTACATGGCGGCGCTGGCCGCGATCCCGCTGGCGCCGGGCATCGTCGGGGCCGACCTCGACGCGGGCCTGTTCTACGTCCTCGCGGTGATGAGCGTCGGCGTCCTCGGCTCGCTGATGGCGGGCTGGGCCAGCGGCAACAAGTACAGCCTGCTCGGCGGACTCCGGGTCGCGGCGCAGCTGATGAGCTACGAGCTGCCGTTCGTCCTCTCCGCCGCCAGCGTCGCGGTCGCCGCCGGGACGCTGAGCCTCAGCGGCATCGTCGATCAGTGGAACCCGTGGTGGTTGCTCTGGCAGCTGCCCGGCCTGGTGGTGTTCTTCGTCGCCGGTCTGGCCGAGTTGCAGCGGCCGCCGTTCGACATGCCGGTGGCCGACTCGGAGGTCATCTTCGGCCCGTACACCGAGTACACCGGGCTCCGGTTCGCGCTGTTCCTGCTCGCCGAGTACGCCGGGATCGTGGTGCTGGCCGGCCTGACCACGGTGCTGTTCCTCGGTGGCTGGAGCGGGCCGGGACCGGATTCGATCGGCTGGATCTGGACCCTGCTCAAGGTCGCGGTCGTCTCGCTGGTGGTGATCTGGGTCCGGGTCGCGTTCCCACGGCTGCGCGCCGACCAGCTGCAGAAGCTGGCCTGGCAGGGCCTGGTGCCGGTGGCGCTGCTGCAGCTCGCGCTCACCGGCATCGGCGTCGTCGTCTTCTACTGATCTCGCCAGGCCGTCAAGGCGTCGCGAGCGCCTCGGTCGGGGACAGCCGGGACGCCCGGATCGCGGGATAGAGCCCGGCCAGCCCGCCGATCACGAGCGTTGCCGCGACCCCACCGGTGACCGCCCAGACCGGGATCACCGTCAGCCAGCCCTGGTATGCCGCGTACGCCGCCGTCACGCTGCCGCCCAGGGCGGCACCCCCGAGTCCGCCGAGTGCGGAGAGCAGCAGCGACTCGGTCAGGAACTGTGTCCGGATCTGCCCGCGGGTGGCGCCGAGGGATCGCCGCAGCCCGATCTCCGCGCGCCGTTCGAGCACGGAGATCACCATGATGTTCGCGACCCCGACCCCGCCGACCAGCAGGGCGACCGCGCCGAGTCCGAGTAGCAGCCCGGTGAACGCCTCGCCCGCGGCCTGCTTCGCCGCCAGTGCGTCCGACGGCCGGGACACGTTGACCTCGTTCGGCGCCTCCGGGTTGGCCGTTGCCCCGAGCACCGACCGGACCGCCTCGACCTGGGCGTCGGCGGACCGGGTGTAGATCTTCGTCGGGTGCCCGTCGAAGCCGAGCGTGCTGTCGGCGGCCGGCCAGCCGATCAGCGCCGCGCTGTCCAGCTCGGGCGCCAGCTCGGCCGGGGCCAGGATGCCGAGCACCGTGAACCACTCGTCCCCGATCAGGACCTGGGTGTCGGGCCCGGACCGGCTGATCCCGAGACGTTCCGCGGCCGCCGCACCGAGCACGGTCGCGGGGTACCGGCTGGTGGCGGCGTCGAGCCATTTGCCGCTGCGGAGCACGCCGCCGATGGTGTCGAGCAGGTCGGTCCGGGCCGCGTACGGGACGATGCCGTTGGTCTCGACGGTGGGGATCCGGTCCGTGCGGTACACGTTCGCGTCGTCCACCCGGCCGATCGAGGAGAGCGCCTGGACCGGGGTGATCCGGCGGACCATCGCCTCCGCGGCGAGCGGCAGCTGGGCCTGTTCGCCGGTCAGCCGGTTGCCGGGTTCGACGGTGAGGAGATTGGTGCCGAGGGAGTCGAGGGTGGCGTCCAGGTCGGCCCGTGACGACGACGAGATCCCGACCACGGCGACCATCGCGGCGATCCCGATCGCGATCCCCAGCGCGGACAGGAACGCGCGCAACGGCCGCGTCCGCAACCCGACCGCGCCGACCTTCACCACGTCGCCGGGCCACAACTTCGCCGGCTGCAGAGGTGGCGCCTGGCCGCGCATCAGTGCACCTCCGCGACGATCCGGCCGTCGCGCATCTGAACCTGGCGCGGCAAGGAGGCGGCGATGTCGCGGTCGTGGGTGATGATCACGACCGTCGTCCCGGCCGCGTGCAGATCGCGGAACAACTGCATCACCCCGGCACCCGACTGCGAGTCCAGCGCCCCGGTCGGTTCGTCCGCGAGCAGCAGGACCGGATCACCCGCGACCGCTCGCGCCACGGCGACCCGTTGCTTCTCACCACCCGACAGCTCGTGCGGCTCGTGGTCCAGCCGATGGCTCAGCCCGACCTTCGCCAACGCGGCCGCCGCCCGCCGCCGACGCTGGCCGGCCCGCAGCCCGGAGTACAGGAGTCCGTCGGCCACGTTGTCGACCGCGCGGACTCCGGCGGCCAGGTGGAAGTGCTGGAAGACGAAGCCGATCCGCGTCGCTCGCAGCGCGGACAACCCGGTGTCGGACAGCCGCGCCACGTCGTACTCGTCGATCCGGACCTGTCCCGCCGTCGGCCGGTCCAGGGTGCCGAGCACGTTGAGCATGGTCGACTTCCCGGATCCCGACGGCCCGACGATCGCGACCAGTTCGCCCCGGCCGATCCGCAGCGAGACGCCGCCGAGCGCGGTCACGCCACCCGGGTACACCTTCGTCACGTCGGTCAGTTCGATCACTTCGGTACCCCCACGGACACCCCGGCCGCGATCCCGCTGCCGCTGACCTCGACCCGGCCGTTCGCGAACAACCCGGTCTTCACCGGCACGTACCGCGACGACGTCCCGTCCGTCACCTCGACGCCGAACCCGCCCTCGCTCAACGCGAGCAGCGCCGCTACCGGGACGGTCAGCACGTTCTTCCGTTCCGACGCGGTGAAGGTGACGTCGACCGAGGCGCTGGTGTACCCGGCCAGCGCCTTCTGGTTGCTGATAGCAACGATGACCTCGATCTTCGTGGTCGGATCCTGGTCCTGCCCGGTGGCCGGCACGACCACCGTCGACACCTTGTCCACGACGCCCTCGGCCGTCTTGTCGTCGGGCAACGTGACCGTCACCTTCGCGCCCTTCTTGGCCAGCCGCTGGTCCGCGGCCTCGAGCTCGACCGTGACCGCCTTGGTGGTCGCGGTGTACCCGAGCACGTTCTGGCCCGGACCGATCGGGGCGCCCTCCTGCGCGGCCAGGTTGTCCACCCGGACCGGGCCGGCCGCGAACAGGACCTGCCCGAGTTCGACCGACCCGGTCTCCTCGAACCCCTTGTCCTCCTGCCACTGCTCGACCGCTTCGGCCGTGTTCGCGGTGTACTCGTCGTCGACCGTGAAGCCGGTGTAGCCCGACGCGGCCAGGTTCTGTTCGAGCTGGAGTACGTCCTGGCCCTCACTGCCGACCGCGAGCCTCCGGTACGCGGGCAGCGCGCCGTACAGGAGGACGGTCGGCTTGTCGTTCACGGAGAACACCGTCTGTCCGCGGTGGAACAGTTGCCCGCTCTCGGGGACAGCCGTGACGGTACCTGCGCTGCGGCTGACCGCGGTACTGGTGGTGCCGTACCCGAGTTCGCCGTCGGCGGTCTCCGTGTCCTTCAAGGTCTGCTGGGTCACCTTGGCCGTGTTCGGCGGCAGCGTGGGTCCTCCTGCGTCGGCGGCCTGGCTGCTGTCCGTCCGGGTCAGGAGGACCGCGGTGAGCGCGCCGCCCACGGCCAGGACGGCGACTGCGGTGAGCGCTGTCCGGCCGCGGCTCACTTGGCCGCCAGGACGCTCTGGCAGGCCTGCTGCGCCTTCTCGAAGTCGGGATCCTCGGCCGTGTTCTTGTCGACCATGATCCCGCGCTGCCCCGGCTTCGGGTCCTGGAACTTCTCCACCCCGTTGTCCCGCATGCACTTCGCGTACTCCCGGCCGCGCGCCTCCATCTCCGGGTTCGCGGCGTCACCCTGCGGGCTGTACTGCTTGCACGCCTCCATCGCCTTGTCCACGTCCTCCCGGCTCATCCCGGACTCCGGGCCGACCTTCAGCTGGATCCCCTGGCCGGGCTCGGGATCGGGCACGTTCAGGCCGTGCTCCCGCAGGCACTGGGCGAACTTCACGCCCTTCTCCTCCTTGCTGAGGTTGTCCGGCGCGGCTGAGGTACTGCCGTCGGCTTGTGGTTGTGCGCCGCCGGCCGACGCGACCTGGTTGTCGTCCGGCTCGGCACCGCACCCGGTCAGGGCCACGCTCGCCGCCAGTGCCACCGCGGCCAGCAGCTGCAGTCGTTTCATGTCGTCTCCTCGTTCGCCGATCTGGTCCGGTTCAGCCAACGCCGTGGCCCGTTTCGGTACCGTTTCCGTGCTTGCTAACGCGGGGGAAACAGGCCGTCGGGGATCATGGGAGCGACGGGCGGAGAGCGGGTGGTGGCGTGCGGGTGCTGGTGGTCGAGGACGAACCGTTGCTGGCGGCAGCGATCGCGGAGTGGTTGCGGGACGAGGCGCACGCGGTCGACGTGGCGTACGACGGTGCCGCGGCCCAGGAACGCCTGGACGTCAACGCGTACGACGTGCTGGTGCTGGACCGCGATCTCCCGAAGGTGCACGGTGACGAGGTGTGTCGCGAGCTGGTCGCGTCCGGTTCGCCGACGCGCGTCCTGATGCTCACCGCGGCCGCTGCCGTCACCGATCGCGTGGACGGCCTTGGACTCGGCGCGGACGACTACCTGACCAAGCCGTTCGCGTTCCCCGAGCTGGCGGCCCGCGTCCTCGCCCTGGGGCGCCGCAGTCGTCCCGCCGATCCGCCCGTCCTGCGGCGCGCGGGGCTCGCTCTGGATCCCGCCCGGCACGAGGTGTTCCGCGACGGGCGGTACGTGCCGCTGTCGAAGAAAGAGTTCGCCGTGCTCGCCGAGTTGCTCCGCGCGCACGGCGCGACCGTGTCGGCGGAACAGCTGCTGGAGAAGGCGTGGGACGAGCACGTGGACCCGTTCACCGGGGTGGTCCGGCTGACCATCCTCAAGCTGCGCCGCAAGCTCGGCGAACCAGGGATCGTGGAGACCGTGACGGGAGTGGGGTACCGGATTCCGTGAAGCTGTTGCCGCGTCGCCTCACCCTCCGAGCCCGGCTCACCCTGATCTACGGCGGGCTGTTCATGATCGCCGGGGTGCTCCTGCTCGGCCTGACGTACGCCCTGTTCAGCCAGCAGATCGGCAAGGACCGCGTGATCGTACGCGGGATCTTCCAGCAGACGCCGGCCGCGTCGCCCGGCCCGTCCGGGAAGCCGCAGCCGATGGCGAAGGAGCTGTACGTCCTCAACCGGGACGGGGACGTACTGACCGGCCCGGACGCCCGGCAGATCCTCGACGCGCAGCAGAGCCAGGTCCGGTCCGCGGCGACCCAGAGCCTGCTCGTCCAGGGCAGCATCGCGCTCGTCCTGGTCGGCACCCTGGCGGCCGGCTTCGGCTGGATCGTCGCTGGCCGGGTCCTCGCGCCCCTGCACCGCGTCACCGACACGGCCCGGCGGATCGCGGCCGCACCCGCCGCCGGTCGCGGGCTGCACGAGCGGATCGCGCTGCGCGGCCCGGACGACGAGGTGAAGAACCTGGCCGACGCGTTCGACACCATGGTCGAGCGGCTGGACCACTCGTTCGACGGACAGCGCCGGTTCGTCGCGAACGCGTCCCACGAACTGCGGACCCCGCTCACCCTGGGCCGTGCGTTGGTGGAGGTCGCCATGCACCGCAAGACGGCCTCCGACGACGTCCGGCACCTCGGCGAGACGCTGCTCGAGATCAACGCGCGGCACGAACACCTCATCAACGGTCTGCTCGCGCTGGCCGACTCGGAGAAGGAGCTCGGCACGCGGTACCCGGTCAACCTGGCCGACGTCACGATGCACGTGGTCGCCCAGTTGTCCCGGGAGGCGGCCGACGCCGGGGTCGAGGTTAAGACCGACGCGGGCGACGCTCCGACGAGGGGCGACGCGCTGCTGCTGGAACGCCTGGTGCACAACCTGGTCGAGAACGGCATCCGGCACAACGTGGAAGGCGGGGGCGGCTGGGTGCGGGTGACTTCCCGGACCACGGGTGACCACGTGGAGGTCGAGGTGACGAACAGCGGTCCGGACGTCCCGCCGTACGAGGTGGAGGGGCTGTTCAAGCCGTTCCGGCGGCTCGGCGAGGACCGCGTGGTCGGGACCAGGGGAGCGGGACTGGGGTTGTCGATCGTACGGTCCGTGGCGGAGGCTCACGGTGGGACGGCGCAGGCGGTTCCACGAGTCGGTGGCGGTTTGTCGGCTCTTGTCGCGCTCCCTGTCGATCTGGGCTGAGCCCGTTCGTGTAAGGGACGACAGCAACACTCGCGAGGAGGTCGTGATGACGAAGTATCTGCTCAGCATCTACCAGCCCGACGGTCCCGTGCCGGAGCCGGAAGTCCTGGGGCGGATCATGGCGGACCTGGCTGCGCTCAACGACGATCTCCGGGCCGCCGGCGCCTGGGTCTTCACCGCCGGTCTGCACCCGCCGGAGACCGCGACCGTACTCCGCGCCCGCGGAGACGAGATGCTGGTCACGGACGGGCCGTTCACCGAGGGCAAGGAGCACCTCGGCGGGTTCACCGTGATCGAGGTCGCCGATCTGGACGAGGCGATGCCCTGGGCCCAGCGGATGACCCGCATCCTCGAACCCCTCTCGGTCGAGGTCCGGCCGTTCGCGGACTGACGTGACCGTCTCCGCCGACGACGTGGCGGCCGTGTTCCGGCAGGAGCACGGCCGCGCGGTAGCCGTCCTGACCAGGGTCTTCGGCGATCTCGACCTGGCCGAGGACACGGTCCAGGAAGCGTTCGCGGCCGCCCTCGAGAAGTGGCCGGAGCAGGGCCTGCCGCCGAGCCCGGCCGGCTGGATCATCACCACCGCCCGCAACCGCGGGATCGACCGCCTCCGTCGCGAGGCCGCCCGCGCGGACAAGTACGCCCAGGCAGCGCTGCTGCACGCCGAGGACACACCAGTGGAGGAGGGACCCGTGCACGACGACCGACTGCGGCTGATCTTCACCTGCTGCCACCCCGCGCTCGCGCTGAACGTCCGGGTCGCCCTCACCCTGCGCCTGCTCGGCGGCCTCACCACGACCGAGATCGCCCGCGCCTTCCTGGTCCCCGAGCCGACGATGGCGCAACGCCTGGTCCGCGCGAAGACCAAGATCCGCGCGGCCGGCATCCCGTACCGGATCCCGGCCGACGCCGATCTGCCCGACCGGCTCCGCGGTGTCCTCGCCGTGGTCTACCTGATCTTCGGCGAGGGGTACGCCGCGTCGTCCGGCGACGACCTGATCCGGACCGAGCTGTGCGCCGAGGCGATCCGCCTGGGCCGCGTCCTGGTCGACCTGATGCCCGACGAACCCGAAGCCGCCGGCCTGCTCGCCCTGATGCTCCTGCAGGAATCCCGCGCCGCCGCCCGGACCGCCGAGGACGGCACCCTCATCCCGCTCCCCGAGCAGGACCGCACGAAGTGGGACCAGCACCTCGTCGCCGAAGGCCAAGCCCTGGTCCGCCGCTGCCTCCGCCGCGACCAGCCCGGCCCGTACCAGCTCCAAGCCGCCATCAACGCCGTCCACAGCGACGCCGCGAGCGCCGAGGAAACCGACTGGCGCCAGATCGTCCAGCTGTACGACCACCTGATGACGATGACCCCGACCCCGGTCGTCGCCCTCAACCGGGCCGTAGCGGTCGCCGAAACCACCGGCCCCGCGGAAGCCCTCACCCTGGTCGAAGCCCTCGACCTCGACACCTACTACCTCTTCCACGCCATCCGAGCCGACCTCCTCCGCCGCCTCGACCGCCCCGAAGAAGCCGCGACCGCGTACAAGAAAGCCCTCACCCTCACCGCCAGCAAACCCGAACAAACCCACCTCCACCGCCGCCTCACCGAACTCTGAGGTGGACCTCCTCGCGCACTCTTCGTGCACTGGGTGGGAACTTCGGGGGCTGGGTGGCTCCGGTTGGGGCTGGGAACCGTTAGTGTCAGCGTGCAGGGAGTTCGGTTTCCGGAACGGTTGGACGGGGAGGTGACGAGGTGGGGTTTCCCGGGAAGGGCTTGATCGACGGGTTGCGGGTGACCGCGAAGACGTTGTCGCGTCGTGCCGTCACCGAGCAGTACCCGGACGTCCAGCCCGAGCTGCCGCCGCGGACGCGCGGGGTGATCGCGCTGATGGAGGAGAACTGCACCTCCTGCATGCTCTGTGCCCGCGAGTGCCCGAGCTGGTGCATCTACATCGACTCGCACACCGAGACCGCGCCGTCGGTCGGTGAGCAGGCCCGCGAGCGCAGCCGGAACGTGCTGGACCGGTTCGCGATCGACTTCTCGCTCTGCATGTACTGCGGGATCTGCATCGAGGCGTGCCCGTTCGACGCGCTGTTCTGGTCGCCGGAGTTCGAGTACGCCGAGACCGACATCCGCAACCTCACGCACGAGAAGGACCGGCTGCGGGACTGGATGTGGACGGTCCCACCACCGCAGCCGATCGACCCAGGGCCGTCGGTGATCGAGGCCGAGCCCGCCGACAGCGGCGGACCGCCCGCGGGGACGGACGGGCCGTCCGATGCGAACGGTTCGTCCGATGCGAACGGGTCTCCCGGTGCGACCGGGTCGTCCGGTGGTGGGGACCGACCTGCCGGGGGCGGCGAGTGACCACTGCGCTCTTCTCCATCGCGGCAGCGGTGGCGATCGTGGCGGCCGTGGTCGTCGTCACCTCACGCCGGATCGTGCACGCCGCCCTTTGGCTCGTCGTCGCGCTCGGCGCCGTCGCCGGGTGCTTCGGCGCGCTGCACGCGGAGTTCGTCGCGCTGGTGCAGATCCTGGTCTACGTCGGCGCGATCGTCGTCCTGGTGCTGTTCGCGCTGATGCTCACCAAGGCCCCGACGAATCCGTTGCCCTCACTCACCTCCGGCCGTAGCCCGTTCGCCGCGGTGGTCGCCGGGGTCCTCGCCGTGCTGCTCGGTACTGGCGTGGTGATTGCCTTTGGCAACGAGAAGATCGACCCGGTGCCGGCCGGCTCGGCCGCCGACGTCGGCACCTCGGTGTTCAAGATCTGGGTGCTGCCGTTCGAGGTCCTGTCCGTGCTGCTGCTGGCCGCGCTGGTCGGCGCGATCGCGCTGTCGCAGCGCAAGCGGTCCGACGAGTCCGCCGCCGCGGGCGAGGAGGACTGACGTGCCGCTGGTTCTCCCGCTCCTGCTGGCGGTCGTGCTCTTCTGCCTCGGCGTGTACGGCGTGCTCGCCCGGCGCAACGCGATCACGATCCTGATGTCGTTCGAACTGATGCTGAACGCGGTCAACCTCAACCTGGTCGCCTTCGACGCGTGGCGCCTGGACGGTCTCGCCACCGGCCAGACCCTGGCCGTCTTCGTGATCACGCTGGCCGCGGCCGAGATCGGGCTCGGCCTGGCGATCGTGCTGCTGCTGTTCCGCGGCCACGGGCACGTCGATGCCGACGCGGCCCGCGACCTGGTCGAGCAGGACGCCGCCCCGGCCGAGCGGGGGGCCGAGCAGTGATCGCCACCACCTGGCGGGTCATCGGGGTCGGCTTCTCGCTCGTGGTGGTCCTGGCCGCGATCCTGCTCTGGGGTGTCGACCCGGGTGTCACCGACTTCCGCGGGACGGGGGTCGACCAGGTCGTCTTCTGGACCTACGACCTGCGTACCGACAACCTGACCGTGCTCATGCTCGCCGTCGTCGGGGTCGTGTCGACCTGCGTCCAGGTGTACTCGATCGGCTACGTGCACGAGCGCGTCGCCTCGTACACGGCCCTGGTCACCTTGTTCACCGCGGCGATGGTCACCGTGGTCGTCGCGGACAGCCTGTTCCTGCTGCTGATCGGCTGGGAGGTGATGGGTGCCTGCTCGTACCTGCTGATCGGCCACTACTGGGAACGCCGCGACGCCCGCTCCGGCGCGATGAAGGCGTTCCTGATGACCCGGCTGGGCGACGTCGGCTTCCTGTTCGGCATCTTCGTGCTCGGCATCGGCTACGGCACCTTCCGGATCTCGGACCTCGGGGCCGGCTCGATCTCGCCGGCGGTGCTGACCACCGGGACGGTGCTGCTCCTGGTCGGGGTGATCGGCAAGTCCGCCCAGGTCCCGCTGCAGACCTGGTTGCCGGACGCGATGCCCGGTCCGAGTCCGGTCAGCGCGCTGATCCACGCGGCCACGATGGTGGCGGCCGGGGTGTTCCTGATCGCGCGGCTGTTCGACCTCTTCGTCGAGGCGCGGACGACGCTGACCATCCTGGCGATCGTGGCCTGCGTGACGATGCTGTTCGCCGCGTTGTGCGCGATGGCCGCGGTCGAGGTGAAGCGGGTGCTCGCCTGGTCGACGGTGAGCCAGCTGGCGATCATGTTCTCCGGCCTGGCGCTCGGGACCGAGGACGGTCGGCACGCGGCTCTGTTCCACCTCGCCACCCACGCCGCGTTCAAGGGTCTGCTGTTCCTCTGCGCCGGGGTGCTGCTGCACCAGGTCGGCAGCGCGGCCTTCATCGTGCTCCGGCGGTACACGCGCAAGGGTGCACTCCGCAAACAGTTGCGGGTCACCTTCGTGACGATGACGATCGGCCTTGCCGCCCTGGCCGGGGTGCCAGGGCTGGCGGGTTTCTTCTCCAAGGACTCCGTGATCGAGGCGGCCTGGCACGTCGCGCGGGACGGTTCGACCGTCGGCTGGATCGTGCTGGTGTCGGTCTGTCTCACGGCCGCGCTGACCGCCTTCTACTGCGTGCGCCTGTGGCTCTGGACGTTCTTCCGGACGCCCGCGCTGGCCGGGGCGCTCGGCGCGTTCGAGGACGACGACGCGATGGCCGACCTCGACGAGCCGGACACGTCCAAGCTGAAGGACGCTCCCTGGGTGATGCTCGCGCCGCTGATCGTGCTCGCGCTCGCCGTGTTCGTGATCGGGTACCTCGACGGCGTCCACCTCGCCTGGGGGATCGCCCTGCTGACGACGGTCCTCGCGATCCTCGGCGCGCTCCCGGCGTACTCGCTGTGGCGGCGTGGGGCGGATCCGCGGCCGGTGGTGCTGGAGCACGAGTTCGGCTTCGACGCGGCGTACCAGCGGGGTGTCGTGGTGCCGGTGGAGTGGTTCGCGAAGCTGACGGTGCTGGGTGACCGGGACGTCATCGGTGCGTACGTCCGGGCCGCCGGGCGCGCCGGGACGCTCGCCTCGGCCGGCTTCCGGAAGCTGCAGACCGGGAACGTGCAGACGTACCTGACCGCGGCCGTGGTCGGTGTGGTCGCGCTCGCCGTCCTCGCGGGGGTGATCGCGTCGTGAGTACGTTGCTGCTCGTCCTCCTCGCTGTCCCGGCGCTGACCGCGATCGTGCTGTGGTGCCTGCCGTTCTCGATCGGCGACCGGATCGCGGCGCTGGTCGGCACGGTCGTGTCCGGCCTGGTCCTGATCGGGTCCGCGGTGCTGTGGTGGGACCTGATCCGCCCTCGGAGCGGTGTGGGCGAAGTGACCTTCACGGCAGGCACGCCACCTCGGCGTGAGCTGCCCGGGACGATCACGACCTACGCCAACACCGACGTGCCGTGGATCCCGCCGCTCGACGTGCGCTTCCACGTGGCGGTCGACAAGATCTCGCTGCCGCTGATCATGCTGACCGCGTTGCTGGTCCTCCTCTGCTGTGTGTACTCCCTGCGCATCACCCCGAAGGTCGGCCGGACCCGCTCGCTGATCGCGCTGCTGCTGGTGATCGAGACCGGTGTGATCGGCACGTTCTCGGCCGTCGACCTGGTGCTGTTCTTCCTGTTCTTCGAGGTCGTGCTGATCCCGATGTGGCTGGTCATCGACATCTGGGGCGACGAGCACGACCGAGCCGGGCGACGTCGGGCCGCGACGACGTTCGTGCTGATGACCGTGCTCGGTTCGGCGGTGATGCTGCTCGGCTTCCTGCTCGTGTACCGCGAGGCCGGCACGTTCGACCTGGCCGTGCTCGCGCAGCTCCCGGTGACTGGCGGATCCGGCGTGCCGCTGGCCGCGGCGATCCTGATCGCGCTCGGGCTCGCGGTGAAGATGCCGCTGTGGCCCTTGCACATCTGGCTGCCGGACGCCCATGCCAAGGCGCCGACGGTCGGCTCGGTCCTGCTCGCCGGGGTCCTGCTCAAGCTCGGCAGCTACGGCATGATCCGGATCCTGGTCCCGGTGCTGCCGGACGCAACCGCCACCATCGCGCCGTACCTGGCCGGTTTCTCCACCGTCGCGATCGTGGCCGGCTCGCTGGCCTGCCTGGCCCAGACCGACGTCAAGCGGCTGATCGCGTACTCGAGTGTCGGCCACATGGGCTTCATCGGTCTCGGCATCGCGACCCTGTCACCCGAGGGGTTGACCGGCGCGTTGTTCGCCAACATCGCGCACGGCGTGATCACCGGCCTGCTGTTCTTCCTGGCCGGCGCGATCAAGGACCGGCACGACACCAGCGACCTGCGGACGATCGGCCGTGCCCTGTACGCCCGGCTGCCGCGGATCGGCGGGCTGCTCACCTTCGCCTGTCTCGCCTCGCTCGGGCTGCCCGGGCTGGCCGGGTTCTGGGGCGAGATGCTGGTCCTGCTCGGTGCTTACCGCCCGGGCGACTCGTTGCCGCGGACAACGTTCCTGGTGCTGATGGTGATCGCCGGCCTCGGCACGGTGCTCACCGCGGCGTACTTCCTCCGCCTGATCCGCACCCTCTGCCAGGGTGATCCGGCCGAGCATCCGGCGACCGCGTTCGCCGTCGACCTGAGCCGGATCGAGCTGGTCACCTGGGCGCCGTTGATCGTGTTGACGGTCGTGCTCGGCCTCTGCCCCTGGCTGCTGCTCAACCACTGGACCTTCCTATGACGATGACCTGGATGGACTGGCAGGCGATCGCGGTCCCACTGGTGCTCGCACTCGGCGCCGTCGCCGCGTTGCTGGTGGACGCCTTCTGGGCCGACACGAACCGCGAGCTCAAGCACGTCACGGTGAGCCTGGTCAGCGGCGCCGCGATCGTGTTCGGCCTGGTCTTCCTGATCGCCCAGCACAACTCGTACCGGCCCGGGTTCTGCCGCGCGGCCGTCGAGGGTCCGGCCGAGTGCAGCCTGGTCTACGAGCCACTCACCGTCGGACTCTGGGCCGTCCTGCTGATTGCCGGACTCGGGGTCGTCGGGCTCTCGACGTACCAGTTGCTCGACCACGCGATCCCGGTCGGCGAGTACCACTTCCTCCTGCTCAGCGCGCTCACCGGTGCCACGGTGCTCGCGGCCGCGCGGGACCTGGCCACCGTGGTGATCGCGCTCGAGGTGGTCTCGCTGCCGAGCTTCGCGATGGTCGCCCTGCGCCGGGACCGCCGCGGTTCCGAGGCGGCGATGAAGGCGTTCCTGGTCTCGGTGCTGTCGACCGCGGTGATGTTGTTCGGGATCTCGTACCTCTACGGCGTGACCGGTTCGCTGTACCTGCAGACCATCGTCACCCGGCTGCCCGGACTGGACCCGGACCTGCGCCGGGTGGCGTTCGCGGCCGGCTTGTTCGTGCTGGTCGGGTTCGGGTTCAAGATCGCGGCCGTCCCGTTCCACGGCTGGCTGCCGGACACGTACGCCGGGGCGCCGGTCGAGGTGGCCGCGTTCCTGGCCGTGGTGTCCAAGTCCGCGGGTGTGGCCGGGTTGCTCGTGCTGGTGACGTTCGGGGTGGCGCCGAGCGGGTCCGAGCTGCGGACCGTGGTGGCGATCCTGGCCGCGGTCACGATGACCGTCGGCAACCTCGCCGCCCTCCGCCAGCGCGAGGCGGTCCGGCTGCTCGCCTGGTCGTCGATCGGTCAGGTCGGGTTCCTGCTCGCGCCGTTGGCGGTCGGCGACGCCCAGGCAGTTGTCGGGTACTTGGCCGCGTACGTCGTCGTCACGCTCGGCGCGTTCGGCGCGGTGGCCGTGGTCCAGCGGCATCGGCCGAGTGGTCTGCTCGCCGACTACCGGGGAATGATCCGCTCCGAGCCGGGGCTCGCGGCGGCGCTGATCCTGTTCCTGGTCATCCTCGCCGGGTTGCCGCCGGGCCTGGCCGGGCTGTTCACCAAGTTCGCCGCGTTCCAGGCCGTGATCGACGCCGACCTGCTCTGGCTGGCCCTGGTGATGGCGGTCAACGTGATGATCGGGCTCGCGGTGTACCTGCGCTGGATCGCCGAGTTGTTCCGGTTGCCGGCCGACGATCCGTTCTCGGTCGACATCGAGACCCCCGCGGTCACCGTCCTCAGCGCCTGCGCGGGCGCGGCAGTCGTGCTGTCGATCCTGCCCAGCACCCTGTTCACCCTGATCGGCTGAGCCGGCCACTTCTGACCTAGCGCCCCGCGATCAGGCCGGGACGCCTCACTTGGCCAATCATTCTCAATTTGATAATGTTTGCATCGATGAAAGCAAACTAGGAAGGGAGCGACCGAGATGGCGACAGTACGGATGGACGACCGCCAGGTGACGATCGAACTCACCCGCTGGGAGCGCCTCTTCGCCGGCGGCCGGGCTCGCTTCGTCCTGCCGCGCGAGGCGATCGCCTCGACCGACTTCGTCGAGCACCCGACCCGCTGGCAGGCCACTCCGGGCGGTCGCTCGGGGATCATCGTGACCGGGGTTCTGAAGGTCGGCCGGTGGGGTGTCGGCACCAGGACGCGGCTCTTCGTCAGCGCCCGTCGCTGGATCCCGGCGGTCCGCTTCGGCCTCACCCCGGAAGGCGCCGACCTCACCGGCTACGACGCATTCCTGATCAGCACCGAGGACGCCGCAGCCCTCACCCGGACCCACCAACCGGCCTGACCAAAGCTGCACGAGGGCCGCTCTCCAGGGTGTGGATCGGAGGGTGCTGGGAGTGGCCGGGGGATGGCAGGGTAGGCGGCATGGCTTCGGAGCGGATTTATGTCGGCAGTTACACCAGCGCCACCGGCGGGGGAACCGGTGTCGGGTTCGGGACCGTGGCGGGGCTGGAGGTCGCCGCCGAGACGGTCGACCCGTCCTTCCTGACCTGGTCGGGTGACGGGCGGTTCCTGTACCTGGTGAACGAGGAGGAGGCCGGCCGGGTCAGCGCGTTCGCGGTCGGGGCCGACGGCCGGCTGGAGTTCCTCGACGACCAGCCGACCGGGGGCGCGCACCCGTGTCACCTGGCGATCGACCCGAGTGGACGGTTCGTGCTGAGCGCGAACTACAGCTCCGGTTCGGTCGCCGTGCACCCGATCGCGGCGGACGGTTCGCTGGGGACAGCGACGCAGATCCTGCAGCGCGAGGGCAGCGGTCCCAACGCCGAACGGCAGGAGGGGCCGCACGCGCACCAGGTGGCGTTCGACCCGGCCGGTGAGTTCGTGTTCGACGTGGACCTCGGGTCGGACACCGTCTACGTCTCCACGCTGACCACCGACGGCGTACTGCGGGACGTCGGCCAGGTCCAGGTCCACGCCGGTGCGGGACCGCGGCACCTCGTCTTCCACCCGGGCGGCGGCGCGGCGTACGTGCTGAACGAGTTGGACTCGACGTTGGTGGTTTGCGGGTTCGCCGACGGGAAGCTCTCGATCGTGCAGACCGTGTCGACGCGACCGGACGGCGCCGAGGGTGACAACTTCCCGGCGGAGCTGCTGATCTCGGCCGACGGGCGGTTCCTCTACGGGTCGAACCGCGGTGACGACAGCATCGCCGTGTTCGCGGTCGCCGCGGACGGGGCGAGCGTCGAGCTGGTCCAGACGATCGGGTCCGGCGGCGCCTGGCCGCGACACCTTGCCCTCAGCAACGACGGGACCCAGCTGTACGCGTCGAACGAGCGCTCCGACGTGATCGCCCTCTTCGACGTCGACCAGGCCACCGGCGTCCTCACCGCAACGGGGACGCAGCTGACCTGGCCGAAACCGGTCTGTGTCCTGCCCGCCATGCCTTAGACAGTTGCGGGTTGGCTCGTCCTGGTCAGGGTTCGGCCGGCCAGGGCGAGGCCGGTGGCGGCGACCAGGGCGGCGGTGAGGAAGCCGGTGCCGCGGCCGGACGTCACCGCGACGACGCCGAAGCTGGCCGGCCCCAGTCCGAGGGCGACGTCGAGGCTCATCGTGACCGTACCCAGGACCGCACCGCGTTCGGCGGCCGGCGCGTTCTGCAAGGCGAGCACCATGATCGACGGCGTCCCGAGCGCCACCCCGATCGCCAGCACCACGGTCCCACCGACCAACCCGGGCGCAGTCCGCCACAACCCGATCACCAGCAACCCCGCACTGGTACACGCCAACGCGAGCCGAACCGCCCGGACCGCGCCCAGCCGATCCGGTAAGCGGGCCCCCGCGCTGCGGATCACGATCACGATCCCCGCGAAGAGGAACAGCAGGTACCCAGCGCCGGACAGCCCGACGTCCACCGCATACAGCGGGACGAAGGCCAGGAACCCCGCCATCCCCCACACCAACGCGAGCAACAACAAGGCAGGCAGTACCCCGGCCGGATGGACCAGCCGCCCGCGGGGATCCACCGGCGACGGCACCCGGGTCTCGCCGACCCGCCAGGCCAGCAGAACCGCCAACCCGGCCGCGCCCGTCGACACGATCCACACCACGCCGAACCCGAGAACCGTGATCACCCGTTCGCCGATCGGCGGTCCCACCGCCAACCCGGCGTACAGGGAGAGCGAGAACAGGCTGATCGCTTCGCCACGTCGGGCGGCCGGGGCGAGATCGCTCATCGCGGTGACGCAGCCGACGAAGAAGAACGCCTCGCCCACGCCGGTCAGCAGCCGGAGCGCAACGAGCAGTTCGACCGACTGGGCCAGCCCGTAACAAGCGACCGACACCGCGAACACGGTCGCCCCGACGAGCATCGAGATCACCCGCCCACGCCGGTCCGCCAACCGTCCGGCCCACGGTCGCAGCAGCAACGCCGACAAGCTGAACGCGCCGACCGCGAGCCCCACCGCCGCGTCCCCACCGGCCAGCGGACCGGTGACGTACAGCGGCACGCTCGGGACCAGCAGGCCGTCGGCGAAGAAGTACGCGAGACCCGCGCTGCCGAGCAGGGCGAACCGTGGGGTGATGAGGCGAGTCTCGGTCATGGTGATTCCTCCGCTCCAGCAGGTTCACAATGGCCGTACGGCGCCCGCCGGGGCATCGGTAGATCTGCCCATCCACGGCACCGGGCGCCGGGGGAGGGCTGCGATGGCACGCGACGACCTGAGGCTCGCCGAACTCCTCTGTGCGCTCTCCGTGTCCCTCGACCTCGCGATGGCGCAACCGCTGGAGAAGTCGATCCGCTCCTGCCTCGTGGCTCTCCGGCTCGCCCAGCGCCTCGGACTGCCGCCGCCCACTCAGCAGACGACGTACTACGCGACGCTGCTGCGCCACCTCGGCTGTACCGCGACCACGCACGAAGAGGCCCGCCTGTTCGGTCCGGGCGCGGCCGAGCTCCGTCCACTCCTGGAGCGCATCGACCCGGCCAGGAAGCGCGAGGCGTTGCCGGTACTGCGGCAAGTCGGTCGGGGCACCGGGCTCCACCGGCTGCAGTACGTCGGACGCGCGGTGGTGGGATCCGGGGAAGCCCAGATCCTGCTGGCGGTCTGCGAGGTCGGCAGCATACTCGCGGACGGCCTCGGCCTGGGCCCCGAGGTCAGTACCGCGCTCTACCAGAACCTGGAACGCTTCGACGGAGCCGGAACGCCGCGAGGGCTGGCCGCGGACGAGATCGCCGTCGCCACCCGGATCGCCGAGGTCGCCACTCAGGCGGTGATCTACCAGTACCTCGGTGGTCCCGACGCGGTCGTCACCGTCCTCGGCCGACGAGCCGGCGGCTGGCTCGATCCGGACGTGGTCGCCGCCTACGACGAGCAACTGACCGAGGACCTGGACACGATCGACGTATGGCAGGAGATCCTCGAGGCCGAACCAGGGCCGGTCCGGCGGATCCCCGACGACCGGATCGATGCCGTGGCCGAGACGTTCGCGCACTTCGTCGATCTCAAGTCGCCGTACTTGCTGGGCCATTCGACCGGCGTCGCCGAGTTGGTCGACGCGGCCGCCGTATCGGTGGGGATCGACGACCCGCGGACCGTACGGCGAGCGGCTTTGCTGCACGACCTCGGCCGGGTCGCGGTACCCACTGGGGTGTGGGAGCGACCGCGTGAACTCCGGAGGACGGACTGGGAGCAGGTCCGGCTGCACCCGTACCAGTCCGAGCGGATCCTCGCCCGCTCCGCAGTACTCGAACCGGTGGCCGACCTGGTCGCGCTGCACCACGAACGGCTCGACGGGAGCGGCTACCCGCGACATGCGAAGGCAGGGGACTTGCCCGTCCCGGCACGATTGCTCGCGGTCGCGGACGTCTACCAAGCGCTCACCCAGGAACGTCCCCACCGACCCGCGTACGAGCCGGACGCGGCGGCGTTGGTCGTACTCGCCGAGGTGGCCGCGGGTCGATTGGACGGCGACTGTGCGAAGGCCGTACTCGGTGTGGCCGGACACCAGGTCCCCGGTCACCTGACGAGTCGTCCGGCCGGGTTGAGTGAGCGGGAGGTCGAGGTACTCCGGCTGCTGGCCCGGGGCCGGGCGAACGCGGAGATCGCTCGCGAGCTGGTCGTTTCGCCGCGGACCGCGGAGCACCACGTGCAGCACATCTACGGGAAGATCGGCGTCTCCACCCGCGCGGGGGCCGCCCTGTTCGCGTTGCGGAACGGGCTGTTCACGCCCTGACGGCGAAGCCCGGTCCGGTCGAACCGCCCGTGAGATGCTGGCACGGTCCCAGCAGTGACCGGACGGAAGTGATCGATGCGCAAGCGGCGGGTGACGTCGGCCGACATCGCCAAGGCGAGCGGTGTGTCCCGGTCGTCGGTGTCGCTCGTGCTGAACGGCCGCGCCGCCGGCATGGTCGACGCGGAGAAGCAGGAGCGGATCCGCGCCGTCGCCCGCGAGATGGGGTACGTGCCGAACGCGTCCGCGGTGAACCTGCGCCGGCAGAGCACCGCGACGATCGGGCTGGTGACCGACGCGATCGCGAGTGCCCCGTTCGCCGGGCCGCTGCTGTCCGGCGCCAGCGACGTCGCGATCGAGTCCGGGTACATGATCCTGACCATCGACACCTGGCAGCACCCGGCCTACGTCGACGGGGCGATGGCCACGTTGCGGGCCCGGGACGTCGACGGCCTGATCTACGCGGACGCCGGGTTGCGCGAGGTGGCCCTGCCGACGGTGCCGGACGACCTGCCGATCGTGCTGGCGAACGCGTTCACCGCCGACGACTCGCTGCCCGCCTACATCCCCGACGACGAGGGCGGTGGCCGGGCCGCGGCCGAGCTGGTACTCGCGGCCGGGCATCGGCGGATCGCCTTCCTGACCGGGGATCCCGGCGCGCCCGCGACCGCATGGCGGGTCCAGGGCGTCAGCTCGGCGCTCACCGCCGCCGGCGTGACCGTTGCCGACAGCATCATTCCCGCGCGGTACTCGGTCGGCTCGAACCACGCGGCCGCGCTGGAGCTGCTGCGCCGGCCCGATCGGCCGACCGCGATCCTGGCGGCGAACGACCGGGGCGCCGTCGGCGTGATGCTCGCGGCAGCGTCGCTCGGGTTGTCGGTCCCGGGTGACCTGTCCGTGGTCGGGTACGACGACGAGCAGGTCTTCGCGGCCGAGATTCCGCCGGGCATCACCACGATCGCGCTGCCGCACAGGGAGATGGGCCGGCGGGCCACGACCGACCTGCTGCGCCGGATCGCGACCGGCGACAACTCCGGCGGTGGGACGGAGAAACTGCCCTGTCTCCCGGTTGTGCGTGACACCGTTTCCAGCCCTTCCAGCTGACTTCGTCGCCCGATCGGACTCTTGACACTGCACGCCTAACACCTGTTAGGTGAAGCCCTCGACCGAGTCACCCGGCAGTCGCATCCGTCCTCGTCCCCGGAGGAAGACCCGATGACCCACGCAGACTGGTCCGCCCTGACCCGAGCGCCCGGCCGCAGCCGGAGCCGGTCGATCAACGCCGAGAACCCGACCGGCGAGCCGGGCCGCGCGGCGATGACCGCGTCCGCGCTCGGCCCGTCCCGCAAAGGCCGGCCGGCGATCGCGCTGGAGCCGGGCGAGACGGCGACGCTGGCGGAGATCCACGGTCCCGGGGAGATCCGGCATCTCTGGATGACCGTGCCGGACAAGACCGAGGCCGGCCCGTGGGTACTGCGTGACCTCGTGCTGCGGATGTGGTGGGACGGCGAGGAACGGCCCGCCGTCGAGGTGCCGCTCGGCGACTTCTTCTGCAACGGATTCGGCCAGCGCGCGCTGGTCACCTCCGTGCCGATCGTGGTCGCGCCGACCGGTGGGCTGAACTGCTACTTCCCGATGCCGTTCCGCCGGCGGGCCCGGATCGAGCTCACCAGCGAGCACCCCGGCCCGGTCGGCGGGATCTACTACCAGGTCGACTACACCGTGGACGACGAGCTGCCGACCGACACCGCGCACTTCCACGCGCACTGGCGGCGCAGCAACGCGTCCACGGCGCTGGGTGAGGACCACGTGATCCTCGACGGCGTGACCGGCAGCGGCCACTACGTCGGGACGTACATCGGCCTGACCGCGCTCGAGCGGTACTGGTGGGGTGAGGGCGAGGTGAAGTTCTACGTCGATGACGACGACGCCTATCCGACCCAGTGCAGCACCGGGCTCGAGGACTACGCCGGGGGTGCGTGGGCGTTCCAGGACGCGCTGCGGAACGATCCACCGCCCGTCCCGCTCACCTTCTCGGCGCCGTACTGCGGGTACCCGTTCTACTCCGCCGAGGACACCACCCGCGCTTCGCCGTTCGCCACGAGCACGCTGCAGTCCCACGGCATGTACCGCTGGCACCTGCCCGATCCGGTGATCTTCCACGAGCGGTTGCGGATCACGCTGCAGCAGATCGGCGCGTGGGACCACGGCCACTTCGAACGCAGCGACGACATCAGCAGCGTCGCGTACTGGTACCAGACCCCGGGCGGCGCGAACGAACTCGGTTCCCTGCCGCCCCGCGAACTCCGTCGCCCCCGCTAGTACGGAAGGTGCTCGATGACCGCAGAGACGATGCCCTACCCCGCGACCGACTACCAGGAGGCCAACCGCGGCCAGTACCACTTCAGTACCCGCGGTGGGTGGATGAACGACCCGAACGGGCTGCTGCACTACCGCGGGACGTACCACCTGTACTACCAGCACGCACCGAACAGCCTGGTGTGGGACACGATGCACTGGGGCCACGCGACCAGTACCGACCTGGTCCGCTGGGAGCAGCAGCCGATCGCGCTCAACCCGGAGCAGCACGTCGGTGAGCTGTGGTCCGGTGGCGGCGTGGTCGACGTGCGGAACACGTCCGGTCTGAAGGACGGCGACCACGATCCGATCCTGGTGTTCACCGGGACCCAGGGGGTGCGGACGTTCTACAGCCTGGACGGTGGCTTCACGTTCACCGCGTACGACGAGGGCCGGGTGATCGCGCAGCCGAGCGGCCGGGAGAGCCGGGACCCGAAGGTGGTCTGGCATCCGCCGACCGAGCGTTGGGTGATGGTGGTCTGGTCCGACAACGACGGCAACGGGCTGGACTTCTTCGTCTCGGCCGACCTGCTCAGCTGGGAACGCACCAGCCGGATCACCGCCGGTTGGGCGTTCGAGTGCCCGGACTTCACCCTGATGCCGCTCGACGGCGACCTCACCGACCTTCACTGGGTACTCCGCGACGGCCGCGGCTCGTACCTGGTCGGCGACTTCGACGGACGTGAGTTCCACACGGACTGGACCGAGCCGCAGACGATCACGAGGAACCCGGGTCCGGCGGCGAGCGACTACTACGCGGCCCAGTCGTTCGACAACCTGCCCGACGGCCGCGTGGTCACGGTGGCGTGGCAGGGCAAGAACAGCGGGTCCGTCTGGACCGGCAACCTGAGCCTCGCGGTGGAACAGCGGCTGGTGTCCACACCGGAGGGGCCGCGGTTGGCCAGCGAACCGGTGGACGAGCTCCGTACTCTGCGGCACTCGTCGTCGACCTGGCAGCCTGGCCGGCTCACTCCCGAGGAAGCTTGCGCCCTGCTCGCGGGCGAGGCGGCCGAGACGTACGAACTCGCGGCGACCATTGATCTTGGCGCGACCGAGGCGGGCTCGATCACCTTCCGGCTGCGGGTCGTTGCCGACGGTACCTCCGGCCGGGACGTGACGTACGACGTCGCGGCGGTCACGCTGGACGGTCACTCGTTGCCGACCGCACCGAACGGGGTACTGACGGTGCGGCTGCTGGTGGATCGGGGGCAGCTCGAGATCTTCGCCCAGGACGGCCTGTTCTACGAGTGCCTCAACGTCGACTTCGACAGCGGGTCAGGGGGTGACGGGATCGAGCTGGTCGCCGACGGCCCGGTGGTCCTGACCGACCTCGCCGTGCACCGGCTCGGCTCGATCTGGACCTGACCGAACGCCGCCGGACACCGCTCGGTTTCGCGGTGTCCGACGGCGTCGGTGGTGGAACCAGAAAGCGGTGCCGATCAGGAAGCGGTGTCGACCAGCTTCTCGAAGAAGAACTCGTGCTTCAGGAACGACACGTCGTACTCGTGCCCGTGCTGCGGCGGCAGCAGCTGCGCGGCCTGGAACAGCCGCCAGCCGTCCTTCAGCGCGTCCAGCCCGCTCGCGTACGGCGGGACGTCGCTGTCACCGGTCGTCGGCGAGGTGCCGCCGGTGCCGTCGTAGGTGGACCAGCCGACGGTCCGGGAGTCCAGCGCCGACGAGGCCAGGTAGAGCACCAGGACCTGCTGGCGCACCGTCGTCTGCGGGGTGCCGGCGCCGGTGGCAGCGCCGGTGTCTTGGGCAGTGGCGGTCATACCATCTCCTTCTTCGCGGCGTGCGGGTTCAGGCTGCGCTGGGCGACGACGCGCTGCGGGCGGTTCGACACCCGGGTCACCCAGTAGTCCGGGTCGAACGTGTCGTCGCCGGTGATGGCCTGCCAGAGCTTGACCCGGTTGTAGATCTCCAGCCGGCCGGTGGCGTTCTCGTACCAGGGGAACGTCTGCTTCAGCTCGGTCGCGACCGCGTCGTCGTACAGGTCCTCGGTGTTCCACAGCCGGACCTGGCGGACGGTCGGGTTGAACCGGATCTTGAACATGTACCGGTCGATCGCGCTGTCGTTGCGGCGGCCGCCGTGCCAGATGCCGTGGTGCAGGAAGACCACGGTGCCGGCCGGGCAGGTGAGCCGGGTCTGGCCGAGCAGGTTCTGGTACCGGCCGGTGTCGGACTCGTTGGTCCGGCGCAGGTGGCTGCCGGGCACGCTCAGGGTGCCGCCCATCTCGAGCGTCACCTCCTGCGGGTAGTACATCAGCTGCACGTCGAAGGCGTCCTCGCGGACGTCGATGATCGCGTCCCCGTGCAGGTTCTGCGCCTCGCCCTCGTTCGCCTTACGGATGTGCACCGCGTGGTGGTCGACGGTCGGCTCCGGGCCGACCAGGCTGTGGATCGCCCCGGCGACCTCGGGCAGCTGGACCAGCCGCTGCACGAACTCGCTGCCGGCGAACGCCTCCGACAGCGGGGTGCCGTACGGGACGCCGGGGATGCCGGCCTGCAGGACGTCGATCGCCTGCTGGTTCATCTCGTCGGGCACGACGGCGTCCATCCGGAGCGCGCCGGTCGCGACGAAGTGCGCCATCTGGACCGAGGTGAGGAGGTTCTTGCGATGCGGGTGGGTCATGTCTCTCCCTGGTGGGCGAGGTCCTTGGTGGTTCCTACTCGTCCAGGCTAGGTTTCGATGCCCTTGTTTCGCGTGGGCTGTGATCACCACTGGTGGTAAATTTTCACCGTGTCCACGTCCTCGCCCCGATCGCTTCGGTTAGCCTTGGCTGAGCCGCCCGAGGTGCTGAACGTCGGCGCGGGGATCCACGGCGTCCGCAGTCTGCGCGACGTGTACCTGCTGCCCGACCTCTGGCAGCTCCACCTGTACAACTACTCCGCCGAGCTCACCGTGGACGGCACGACGTACGCGGTCGCCCCGGGGTACGTCAGCGTGACCCCGGCCGGCGTCGAGGCCGAGTTCCGGTACCGCGGCCGCTCGGAGCACCTGTACGTCCACTTCCGTCCACGGCCCGGTGGTGAGGAACTGCGCCTCCCCGTGGTCCAGGACGCGGGGGCAGCTGCACCGGTACTGAGCGACCTGCTCCGCTCGGCGCTCGAGGTGTCACCCAGTGGTTCGCCCCGGGTGGTGGCCGAGGTGTGGACCGCGTTGTGGCGGGTCGTCCAGCTCGGGTCCGCGGGGGAGAGCGGCGGGCAGACCACGCACCCGGCGGTGGCGGCCGCGATCGCGTACATCGAGGCGAACCTGGCCCGCCCGTTGACGGTCCCCGCGCTCGCCCGCGTCGCCGGGGTCTCGCACAACCACCTGACCCGCCTGTTCCACACCGAGACGGGGACGACGGTGATCGCGTACCTCCGGCAGCGCCGCCTCACCCGGGCCCGCCACCTGCTGATGGCGTCCACCTTGTCGATCCCGGCGATCGCGGCCTCGGTCGGCATCCCGGACCTGCAAGCCTTCAACAAAGCCTGCCACCGCGAACTCGGCGGCTCCCCGAGAGCGATCCGCACCACGGTGCTGGGAAGTCCGTCCTGAAGCGCGGTCTTTTGCGGAAGTGGATCGTCCGGAATCGGGATTATCGTCGCCGGTATGGACATGTTGAGGGATGCGCAGATCGCCGAGCTTGGGCTGGCTGACTGGCGGAAGCTGGGTCAGGGGCTGCACGCTCGGTACCTGGTCGAGGACTTCGGGGCCGGGGCGCGGTTCGTCGCGGCGGTGGCTTCGGCGGGGGACGCGGCGGGGCATCATCCGCGGACGACGCTCGGGGACGGGTTCGTCGACTTCAAGCTGATCAGCCGGGACGCGATCTACCGCGATGATGCCGGTCAGGAGCACGTCGTCGAATGGGTGACCCAGAAGGACGTCGACCTGGCCGGCCGGATCACCGAGCTCGCCGCTGAGCAGGGACTGACCGCCGACCCGGCCGGGATCCTCACGATCGAGCTCGCCCTGGACACCGCGAACGCGGCCAAGATCGCGCCGATGTGGGCCGCGCTGCTGACCGGGAGTACCGACGCCGCGGGCCGCGGGACGATCTCCGACGACGTGCGCGACCTGACCGAGCGGGTACCGATCCTGTGGTTCCAGGGGACCGACGAGCACGAGACCCCGCGGCAGCGGTTCCACCTCGATATGTGGGTCCCGGCCGAGTTCGCCGAGGAACGGATCGCGGCCGCCGTCGCCGCGGGCGGGACCGTGGTCGACGACAGCGAGGCCCCGTCGTACACCGTGCTCGCCGACGTGGACGGCAACAAGGCCTGCGTCTGCGCGGCTGTCGGCCGATAGTTTGCGGGGGCCTTGGTTCAGCTGAGGGCGAGTGGGGCGAGGCCGTGTTCGAGGATGCCGCGGGTGATGGTGAGGGCTTCCTCGCGGTCGGGGCCGGTGATCACCTGGTGCGACCAGCCGACGACGTCCTCGCGAGCGCGGAGGTGGCGGTAGTACCGGACGGCGTCCTGGTCGATGCCGACGTCGCCGTACCCGGTAAGGAAGGCGCTCAGGTGTTCGGGCGCGGTGGGGCCGACCGCGCCCATCCCGCCGAGCATGAACATCAGGTCCTGCTCCCGCGGCGCGAGCACCACGTCGTCCCAGTCGATCAGGTGCACCCGCCCGTCGACCAGCACGTTGCCGAGATGCGGATCCGCATGACAAACCACCTTCGGCCCACTCGGCTCCGGCGGCGCGGTCCCCACCAACGTGGTGATGACCTCGTCGTACTGCGTCCACACGGCGGCCAACTCGGCCTCCACCTCGTCCACGGGCTCGATGGCGAGCCGGGTACGGATCTCCTCGGCGAGAGCCGGTGTGCTTTCACTGACCGGACTGAACCGGGGGAGCGCGTCCCGTAGTACGGCGGGCGGCTCAGCGGCGTGCACCTGAGCAAGGAGCGCGCCGTACTCGCCCCACTCCTCCAGCGACAGCCCGTCATCGGCAGCGCGCGTCCCGTCGATCCACGGAGTCACGGTGAGCCGCTTGCCCTCGTGGTAGCCCCACAGCCACCCGCGACGGTACGCACGAGCTGCGGGATCCCGGCGACACCGGAGTCCGCCAGAAACGCAGCCACCTCGTGTCCCGTATCCGAACCAGCCGCACTCCACTTCACGGCGTACCGGCCCTCGGCGGCGACCGCCTCCCAGACCTGCGCCGCGATGTCGGCACCGTGCCCGACGGACGTGATCTCGGCCACGTTCAGCCCGAAGTCGGCGCGGATCCAGTCCCGCAGTCTGTCGTCCACGGACCCCAGGATGCCCGGCCAACCGGCGGCTGGCGACCGAATTGGCCGGGCCTGGGATCAGCGGTAGTTCACGAACTGGACGGCGAAGTCCAGGTCCTGGCCCTTGATCAGCGACTGGACCGCCTGCAGGTCGTCGCGGCTCTTGCTGGAGACCCGGAGCTCCTCGCCCTGGATCTGCGCCTTGACGCCCTTGGGGCCCTCGTCGCGGATCAGCTTGGACAGCTTCTTCGCGTTCTCCTGGGTAATGCCGGCGCTGATCGACGCGGTGATCTTGTAGATCTTCCCGGACAGCTTCGGCTCGTCGGCGTCCAGCCCCTTCAGCGAGATCTGCCGCTTCACCAGCTTGTCCTTGAACACGTCCAGCACGGCGTTCACCCGCTCCTCGGTGTTCGCCTGCAGGTCGATGTTCTCCCCGGACCACTTGATGCCCGCGTCGACGTTCTTGAAGTCGAACCGCTGGCTGATCTCCTTCCCCGCCTGGTTCACGGCGTTGTCCACCTCCTGACGGTCGACCTTGTTCACGATGTCGAAGGAGGACTCCGAAGCCATGGGCACTTCCTTTCCGATTTGCTGTCAGGGGTGCAGTCTGTTGTATCGTCTCTCCCGCCGGTCCTCGGACCGGCACCACCCTGGCAGGTTGCCCGAGCGGCCAAAGGGAGCAGACTGTAAATCTGTCGGCGTTAGCCTACGCAGGTTCGAACCCTGCACCTGCCACAGGGAGTAGAACCGCCCCTGACCTGCGGAAACGCGGTCAGGGGCGGTTCTTGTTGTGCCCCAGGCATTCGAAGCCTCAGAGCTTGCTGCGCGAGGTCGGCGTCGGCGAGAAGGCTTCGCCGGGCCTGAGAGCCTCGGCGAGATCGGCGGCCTGCTCCACTGTCAGGAAGCCGCTGCCCTGACCCGAACCGATGATGACGCCGCCGTGGTCGAGCTTCACCAGGTGCTGGTCCAGGCCACCGGGCAAGGCCTGCGCCCGTCCCTCGGAGAGGTAGCTCAGGTACCCGATGTCCGGGCCTGGCTTGCCGGCACCCTGCAGCCCGGCCAGAGCGTCGGTGAGAGACCTCGATGTCATCGCCCCAGTCCGGATCCCACACCGACACGAGCCGCCGCAGGATCTGCTCGGCGAGCGCGTCGCTCCCGTACCACCGCAGCACGAAGGTGTTCCGCACCTGCGGGGATTCGGCGTACCGCCCCACACCCATCGCGATCCGGATCTTCGGGATCTGCTGCCCGCGCCCGCCGTACGCCTGGTTGATCCCGAGGTGGGGAGCATCGGTGTTCGCCCGGAACGCGTCAGCGATCACGCGCCGAGCATTCGGCGGCTCGGCGAGTGACTGCCCCGGAAGCTCGGGAGACGACCACCGAATACTGTCCCCGACGACCTCATCCAGCCCTTCGAGGAACGCAAGCAACTTGTCGGCGATCCGATCCGGCCCCTCCTGTCGCGGTCCCCAGAATCCCCTTGCGATCAGCGGTTCGTCCACGCCCGCCAAACTACCGCCGGCCCGGGTCGCGACTCCTGAGCTCGAGCGGGGAACGTTCACCAAGTTCGTTCAGGCGGTGGTGCGGAGGGTGCCTGGGGGTTTGCCGGTGGCTGCTTTGACGTGGCGGCTGAGGTGGCTTGCCGAGTGGTAGCCGGTGAGGCTGGCGATGGCTTGGAGGGGGAGGTTCGAGTTGCGGATCAGGCCGAGGGCGTGGCGGAGGCGGACCTGTTGGAGGGCCGCGCTGGGGCTGGTGCCGCGGAGGGTGGCGTAGGTGGCGCGGAGGTTCGAGGGGGAGAGGCCGAGTTCGGCGGCGACCTGGCTGACTCGGAGGCCGGTGGCGAAGCGTTCCTCGAAGATGCGCTCGGCTTGCGCGACCAGCTTCTCGGCGGTGGTCGGTTCGGTGGCGGCGGCTGCGCGGCGGAGGTGGATGTCGAGTTCGCCGAGGAGCAGGGTGCAGAGGCGGTCGGTGTCGGCTCGGGGTTGGGCGCTCTCCTGGACCAGGGCGTCGAAGATCCGGCCGAGGCTGCGGCTGCCGTCGTCGTAGCAGATGCGGGGCCAGGGCCAGGTACTCGTGGCGTCGACCTGGAGGAAGCGGTTGGTGTACCCGGAGCGGCTGAGCTCGGCGTGCCAGGTGCGGGGTGGGGTGAGCAGGACGGTACCGGGGGTCGCCGCATACGTGTCGTCGCCGATCGGGCAGGTGATCCGCCCGCGCACGTAGTACACCAGCTCCCACGAGGTGTGGGCGTGGGACGGATAGTCCTTGCCGGGGCCGGCGGTGTGGATGCCGGCGCCGAGGAGCCGAAGCGATTTGTGCATCAGCGCAGTCGCCTTCTGCATTGTCCGGTGGGCGGGTCCCGATGATGCTGGCATCGATTCGTGCAGCTGAGAAGGGAGCGCCTGGATGGATATGACGACCGCTTTGCGCGAGCTCGGTGTCGCCGGCGACGTGCTCACGCAGGACGAGAAGGACCAGCTGGACCGGGACGGGTACCTGCCGCTGGCGGGGATCCTGACCGCCGAGGAGGTAGCCGCGTTCAACGAGCGGATGGCCGAGTTGACCGCGGGCGAGGGTGACCGCGCCGGGTTGGAGGTGCACCAGGAACGAGGCACCGATCGGCTCGCCGACCTGGTGAACAAGGACCCGCGGTTCGAGGTGTGCTTCAGCCACCCGCGCGTACTGGGGGCGATGCGGCACGTCCTCGGAGAGTTCCGGCTGTCGTCGCTGAACAGCCGGGCGGCGCATCCTGGTCAGGGGCACCAGGCTCTGCACGCCGACTTCGGTCATCCGGTCGAGCCCGGCGAGTACGAGGTGTGCAACTCGATCTGGTTGCTCGACGACTTCACCCCGGAGAACGGCGCGACCCGGGTCGTCCCGGGCTCGCATCGGCGCGGCACGATGCCCGGTGACGAGATGGCGGATCCGGCCGACGAACACCCGGACCAGGTCCAGCTCACCGGCAAGGCCGGCACCGTCGTGGTGTTCAACAGCCACCTCTGGCACGGCGGGACGCGGAACACCACCGACAAGCCGCGCCGGGCGATGCACTCGTACTTCGCGTTGCGCCATCTCCCGCAGCAGCTCGACCAGCAGGCGTACCTGCGGGTGGAGACGTACAAGCGGCTGAGTCCCGCGCAACGCTTCATCCTCGACGTCACCGGCACCGGCTGAGAACCGGGCAGGGCCGCCTCTGACCTGGAAGGGCCAGAGGCGGCCGGTGCCGGCCCTCATGCTCAGAGCGAGTGGGCCGAGATGTCACCGTGCGAGGTGGTCGCGTGGATCTGCAGGGCGGCCACCCCGTCGGCGTTCTTGAGCGAGTTCTGGATCCGGCCCAGGGTGGTCCCGGCGTCCAGCGAGGCGGAGACCCCGGTCGCGGCGCCGACCGTGATGTCGCCGGCCTGGGTGGTCAGGACGATCTTGCCGCTGACCGCCTCGGTGATCCGCAGGTCACCCTTGGCGGTGCTGAGCTCGCCGGCCCCGGTCAGGCGGCCGACCGTGATGTCCCCGGCCTGGGTGGTGAGCCGGACGTTCGCGGCCTCCTCGATCTCGATCGCGCCGTGCGAGCTCTCGACGGTGAAGTCGCCGAATCGGCCGGCCGCGGTGAGCTCGGCGCTGGCCGCCTTCGCCGCGACCTGGGACCCGGCGGGTAGCTGGACCGTGACCTCGACGGTGCCGGAGCTGCCGAGGATCTGGGTCTTGGTGGGGGCCTCGATCCGCAGCACGCCCTCGGCGTACTCGACCTTGGTCTCCTCCGTGGCCTTCACGTCGCGGCTCTTGGCCGGGTTGGCGGGCCGGACCTCGACCGTGGTCTCGGTGCGGTCGGCGGCGACGAACCGGACGGTGCCGGCCGGGATGTCGAGCACGGTGGAGATCGCGGCGGGGGTTTCGAAGGTCTGCATGGTGTGCTCCTTGTAAGTACTGGTGATGTGCGGTCCTGCTGACAGGAGCAACCATTCCGGGCCGGGCTGACACCGGGCAGTCACGGCGCTGACGCGGTCCCGGCCGGTGTCAGACGCGTGTCAGGAGGGTGTCAGGGCGGCCGCTGAGAGTGGAGCCATGACAGAGCTGGCAATCACGGCTTCCGGACTCCGGAAGGCCTATCAGGACAAGGTCGTGCTCGACGGCATCGATCTGGCGGTCCCGGCCGGGACGATCTTCTCCCTGCTCGGCCCGAACGGCGCGGGCAAGACCACGACGGTGAACGTACTCACCACGCTGCTGCAGGCCGACGGCGGTACCGCCCGGGTGGCCGGCCACGATCTCGCGACCGGGACCAAGGCGGTCCGCGCGGCGATCGGGGTGACCGGTCAGTTCGCGGCCGTGGACGAACTGCTGACCGGCCGGGAGAACCTGCAACTGATGGTCGACCTGAACCAGGTCCCCACGAACGACGGTCCCCGCGTCGTCAAGGAACTCCTGGAGCGCTTCGACCTGGCCGAGTCCGCGGACAAGCCGGCCTCGACGTACTCCGGCGGGATGCGGCGCAAGCTGGACCTGGCGATGACCCTGGTCGGCAATCCGCGGATCATCTTCCTGGACGAGCCGACGACCGGTCTGGACCCGCGCAGCCGGCGGACCATGTGGGCGATCATCCGGGACCTGATCGCCGACGGAGTGACCATCTTCCTCACCACCCAGTACCTCGAGGAGGCCGACCAGCTCGCCGACAAGGTCGCCGTTCTCGACCAGGGCCGCCTGGTCGCGGAGGGTACGCCCGCCGAGCTGAAGCGGATGATCCCCGGCACCCACGTCCGGCTCCGGTTCGGGACCGCGGCCGAGCTCGACGCGGCCGCCCGGATCATCACCGAGGCCACCCGGGACGAGGAGGCGCTGGTCCTCCGCGTCCCCGGCGACGGTGGGACCAGGACGCTGCGGACGTTGCTGGACCGGCTCGACGAGTACTCGATCAGCGCGGAGGAGTTCTCCGTGCACACCCCTGACCTGGATGACGTCTTCCTCGCCCTGACGGGCCACACCACGGAGGTCCTGGCGAAATGAAGAACCCCTCGATCGTGATGCTGCGCCGCAACTTCAAGCACATCGCCCGCAACCCCACCTCGGTGTTCAACGCGATCCTGATGCCGGTCGTGATGATGTTCATGTTCGTGTACATCCTCGGCGACGCCTTCAACGTCGGCGTGGACTACGTCGACTACGCGACGCCGGGCCTGCTCCTGCTGGCTGTCTGCTACGGCCTCGGCGCGGTGGCGACCGCGGTGAACTCGGACATGACCAAGGGCATCATCAACCGGTTCAAGGTGATGGACGTCCCGCGCAGCGCGGTACTGACCGGTCACGTGGTGGCCAGCCTGCTGACCAACCTGATCGCCGTCGCGGCCCTGCTCGGCGTCGCGTTCCTGCTCGGCTTCAGCCCGTCGGCGAGCTTCCTCGACTGGCTCGGCGTGATCGGGATGGTGGCCCTGCTCGGGTTCGCCACCGCCTGGCTCACGGTCGCGCTCGGCCTGTTCGCGAAGTCCCCGGAGACGGCGGGTCTGGCGTCCGTCCCGCTGGTCATGCTGCCGTTCTTCAGCAGCGCGATCGTGCCGGCGGACAAGATGGGCGCCGGCGTCCGGCAGTTCGCGGAGTACCAGCCGTTCACGCCGATCATCGAGACCCTGCGCGGCCTGCTCAACGGCACCCCGGCGGCCGGGGACGCGATCCAGGCGCTCGCCTGGTGCCTGGGGATCGCGCTCGTCGGCTACCTGTGGGCGTCGTCCACGTTCACGAAGCGAGCGTGACCTGGGCCAGTTCCGGCCAGCTCGCCTCCGTACCCTGTCGCGTCGCCTCGGTGAACTCCGGATCACCGAGGCGACGGCGCGTCTCGGCCTCGATCCGGGTCAGCTCGGGGTTGGACCGGTCCGGCAGTCCGCGGACCCCGGCACTCGCGCCCAGCAACCTGGCCGCCTGCTCGTACTGTTCGTTGCGCAGGGCAAGGTCCGCGACGCCGACCAGGACCTGCGCGATCGCCGGTGCGTACGCCGCCTCGGACGCGGCCTCGAAGGCGGCGATCCGGTGCTCGCGGGACTCGGCCGTGTCCACCGCGAGATACCCGAGCAGGTCGTGCCGCGTCGCGCGGAGGTTCGCCTTCTCGGCCTCGCTGCCCAGCAAGGTGGTCGCGGTCCCGAGCTGCCGGCGGGCCTGCTCGGCGTCGCCGCTCCACCGCGCGAGCTCGGCCTTGCCCAGGGCCAGTTCGACCAGCGCCTCCGGCCACGCGACCCGCTCCGCGAACCGCTGCGCCTCCGCCATCGCCGCCGCGCTCGCGTCCTTCTCCCCGGCCAGCCAGTACAGCTGCGCCTGCCGCGTCCGCATCCGGACGACGTCCTCGATCGCGCCGGCCTCGGTCACGACGGCGACTGCCTGGCCGTAGTACTCGCAGGCGCGGGCGAAGTCACCGCGGACGGCGATCCGGTCCGCCAGCTCGGTCAGCGCGAACGACATGCCCCAGCGTTCGCCGATCGCGCGGAACTCGGCGAGCGCGGTCTCCAGGTACTCGTCCGCCTCTTTGCCACCCTCGCCGAGCATGATCCGCATCTTGCCGAGCTGGAGCCGGGCCAGCGCGCGGACCCACGGATCGTCGTCGTCGAGCAACGGTTCGAACGCGGTCAGGAAGGCGTCCGGCCCGTGCAGCAACCGCTCCAGCGGCGCCGCGAACTTCACCGCCGGATGCGGGCTCTCGACCCGCAGGCTGAGCTCGTACGCCTTCCGGATCCAGTCCGCCGCCTGGTACTGGTCCCGCCCGCGCCCCGACGTCAGGAACCCGGTGACGAACGAGTACACCAGCGCCTGGACGTCCTCGGCCACCTCACCAGGGACCGCGGTTGCCGCGAGCAACAGCTCGTCGCCCTCCGCCTTGTGCCCGCCGAGCCACCAGTACCAGCCCGCGTACGCCGCGAGCCGCATCGCGCCGTCGGCGTCACCGGCGGCGATGGCACCGCGCATCGCGGCGGCGACGTTGTCGTGCTCGGCCTCGACCGCGGCCAGCCACTCGAGCTGCTCGGCGCGGCGCAGATGCGGTTCCGCGGTCTCGGCGAGCTCGGTGAAGTACGCCAGGTGTGTCCGCCGGGTCAGCTCGGCCTCCCCGGCCTCGGCGAGCCGCTGCTCGGCGTACTCCTTGATCGTGCCGAGCATCCGGTACCGCGGGTTGTCCTCGCCGGTGACGACCACCAGCGACTTCTCGGTCAACGCGGTCAGCAGCTCGAGGACCTCCCAGCTCTCGACCGCGTCGCCCGCGCAGACCCGCTCGGCCGCCTCCAGGCTCGCCCCACCCGCGAACACGGCGAGCCGGCGCAACACCATCCGCTCGGCGTCGCTGAGCAGCTCCCAGCTCCAGTCGACCACCGCGCGCAGGGTCCGGTGCCGCGGCAACGCCGTCCGGCTGCCCCCGGTCAGCAGGCGGAACCGGTCGTCGAGGCGGTTCGCGAGCTGGTCCAGCGTCATCGTGCGCAGCCTGGCCGCGGCGAGCTCGATGGCCAACGGCATCCCGTCCAGGGCCCGGCAGATCCGCGCCATCGTGGCCATCGTCGCGGCGTCGGTCCCGAGATCGTTGCGTACGGCACTGGCTCGGTCCTGCAGCAGCCGGACGGCCGGCGACGCCTCGACCTCGGCGGCGTCGGCGGTCTCCGCGGGCAGGACCAGCGGGGCCACCGGCCACAGGGCCTCACCCGTGATCCCGAGCGGTTCGCGGCTGGTCGCGAGGATCCGCAGCCGCCGGCACTCGCCGAGCGCGCGATGGGCGAACGCCGCCGCCGACTCGATCACGTGCTCGCAGTTGTCCAGGACCAGCAGCATCTCCCGCTCGCGGACCGCGGCGATGAACCGGTCCGTCGGCTCCGCGTCCGGGACCTCACCGACCAAGGCGTCCCGCAGCCGGAGCGCGTCGAGCGCGGCCTGGGCCACGTCGGCGTCGGCGCCGATCGCCGCGAGCTCGACCAGCCAGGCCCCGTCCGGCAGTTCGTCGAGCAGCGTCCGGGCGGTCTCGGTCGCCATCCTGGTCTTGCCCGAACCACCCGGCCCGATCAACGTGGTGAGCCGATGCCCGGCGATCAGCTCGCGGACCGCGGTGACCTCGGTGTCCTTGCCGACGTACGTGGTCAGCTCGGCCCGCAGGTTCGTCGGCCGCTTCTCCTCCCGCCGGACCAGCTCACCCCGCAGCAACGCGACGTGCAGTGCGGACAACTCGGGGGACGGATCGACGCCGAGCTCGTCGGCCAGCGCCTCCCGCGTCCGCTCGTACACGAGCAGTGCCTCGCTGTCACGGCCGCTCGCGACGAGGGCCCGCATCAGCGCGCCGACCAGCCGCTCCCGGACCGGGTACGCGGCCACCAGATCGGTCAGTTCGGGGACCGCATCCGCACCGCCGCCGTGGGCGGTCTCGGCCTCGAACCGGTCCTCCACCGCGGTCAGCCGCAACCGCTCGAGCCGGGTGACCGCGGCGTCGAAGGCTTCGCTCTCCTCCAGACCGACGTCCTGCAGGGCCGCACCGCGCCACAGGCCGAGCGCCTCGCGCAACAGCCGGATCCGGTGCGCCTCCTCGTCCGTCCGGGCCTCGCCGACGAGTCGCTCGAACTCGACCGCGTCCACGGCATCCGGCGCGAGCTTCAGCCGATAGCCGTCGGTCAGGCCCTCGATCGACCCCTCCGGCAGGATCTTGCGCAGCCGGGAGACCAGGCGCTGCAGGGCGTTGGTGGCGTCGGCGGGCGGTTGTTCGCCCCAGATCCAGTCCACCAGCGTCGCCTTCGCGACCACCCGGCCCGGTTCGAGCGCGAGCGCGGTCAGCAGCGCGCGCAGCCGGGCACCCGGTACCTCGACGAGGGCGCCGCCGTCCGTGCGAACCTCGAAGGGTCCCAGTATCCCGATCTGCACCCGGCAGATTTTGCCACGGCGCCGGCGGGGACCCGGTGGGAATACGGACCGGACGGCTGGGAGTTGGTGCTGACAGGAGTCCTCCGGCAGGGAAGGGAGCGGGTGGTGAAACCCACCGAGTTCGTGAAGGTGAACGGGCGGTTCTGGGGCGAGCACCTGGGAGGTGTGAGCGAGCATCTGCCCGGGAGTCACCGGACCGAGTTGGCGGGTCAGCTGCTGTACCCGCGGTTGATGGTGCTGACCGAGACGCCGGACTGGAACATCCTCGAGCTGGTCGGGGTGAGCCGGGAGTACCGGTCGCTGGAGGTCCGCCGGCAGAAGGCGGCGAGCGTCGAGGAGTACTTCGGTCTCGGGGCGGGCGCGCCGGTGGTCACGCTGCCGGGCGAGAACGTGTTCAAGGACGCGACCGTGGCGACCGAGGTGGGCCGGCGCGAGCTGGCGGCCCGGTGGCCGGGTGCGGTGAAGATCCTCGGTGACGAGTACGTCGGCGCGGGGGAGCAGCTGTTCGGGTTCGCCCCGGGGAACTACTCGGTGTTCGACCGGGTGCTGCTCGCGCACACGGCCGGATCCGCGGTCCGGGTGCGCTGGACCTTCTTCGCGGTCGCGATCCACCGCTCGGAACCGGCCGGCAAGTACCTCGACTTCCTGCAGAACTACATCAACGCCGCGCCCCACCTCGACCCGGTCGGCACCGTGAGCGTCCCGGTGGACCCGGCCGCCCTGCGCGACGACGCGTTCACCAGTACCTATCTCGCGCACGGTCTGCAGGACGTGACCGTGGACGAGTTCCTCAGCAACCACGAGGGCATCCTGCTGTCCGCGTTCGACGCGACCCGGCTGATCAGCCGGCCCCACCTCGAACGCCACGACGGCGCCGGCGAGGCCCTCACACCCGACTTCCTGCTGGAACGCGCGGACGGTACGCACGTCGTCGGCGACCTCGCGCTCCCGCTGCTCGAATCAGGTGCCAACGGCAAGAAGCATCGCCGCTCGGTCACCCGGCCGGTCCACGACGGAGCAGGGCGTCTGGCCGAGTACGAGGAGTACTTCAAGGTCGCCGAGAACCGCGCCTTCGTCCAGACCAAGTACGGCGTGGACGTGCAGGACCCGCGCAAACTCCTGATCGTCGGCACCCAGGACATCGTGACCGCGGAGGACCTGACCCAGGTCGCCCCGACCGGCGCGGAGATCCTCGACTACGACACCGTCCTCCGCCTCCACCTCGCCGCCAAGTCCTGACGTTCTCCGGTCGCGCCCGCGTCCTCAGATCTGGAGGAGGCGGGCGGCCAGGTCGGCGTTGCGTTGGGCGAAAGGGCGCCACAACGCTGGGGTCTCGGCGACTCGGGTGCGGGCCGTGACTTCCGTGGCTGGACGTTGGGTCCAGGTCCGGACGCGGCCCGCTTCGAGGTGGAAGCGGACCAGGATGCCCTGGGACCAGCCGTAGACGTCGAGGGTGTGCGGTTCGAGCCAGGACGCCTTCTGGTCGGCGACGATCCAGTCGAACGCGGTGAGCTCGTCCTGGAGTTTCGCCGCGAACTCGAACCGGAGTTCGGCGGCCGCGCGATCGCGACGGCGGATCAGCTCGGTCCGGAGTGCGGTGACGGCCTCCGGGTCGCGTTCGAGGACCGCGATCGCTGTCCGGGCCAGGGTTTTACGATCATCGGGGCCGATCCCGAAGAGCTGGGCGAACTCGCGGACCGATCCGTCCGCGGCACCCGAGTACGTCAACGGCAGCACGCGATGCACCGCGGCGATGGCCTGCCGGATCCGGAGGCCGCCGAGGTACGGGCCGAAGTGCGGCGCGTTCGGGGTGACCGTGTGGGTGAACCGGAGTCCTGGCCGGGCCGGGCCGGCGTCGAACCGGATGTACCCGACGACCTCGGCGCCGCCCTCCACCCGGTTCCAGCGTGGTTTGGACTGCTCGAGGAGGTTGCGTTCGAGCATCGCGGCCTCGTGCTCGGAGTCGCACCAGACCCCTTCGACCCGGGCGATCCGGCGCACCATCGTCGCGAGCCGGGGCCGGTCGCCGAGGTTCGTCCAGTACGACTGGACCCGGCGCCGCAGGTTCCGCGCGCGGCCGATGTACAGCACCTTCCCGGCCTCGTCGCGGAACCGATAGACCCCTGGCTCCATCGGAAGCAACCGAGCGACGGTCCGCGGCGCATCCACAGTCCCTCACCTCACCAGAGACCCGCGGCTGTGTCTACCGGCGCAGGAACGCGGCGATCTCCGGCAGGCCCGGGTGGTACCCGTCGGTCGTGTCGACGATCAGCGTCGGCACGTCGAGCGCGATCCGGTCGAACACCTGGTGGTTGCGGACCCAGCGCTCCTTGTCGTGGTACGCGTCCTCGTGGACCGACCGGGACGGCGTACTGGCCGAGCGCGCCGTGATCCGCTGGTACGCGACCTCGGGATCGACCTCGCAGTGCACGATCCGGATCTCGGCCTGACTCGCGAGCGGTTCGAGGCCGGGCCGCCAGACCCGGTCCTGGAACGCGGCCTCCGCGACCACGGTGGTACCGCGGCCGGCGAACAGCCCGAGCACGTCGAAGAACGTGGCCAGCGTCCGCATCGTCAACGGGTCACCGGGCCCGGGCACGAACCCGGGTGTCGCGTGCGCCATCCCCTCCTTGATCTCGTCCCGGCAGATCGCCGGGCACCCGACCGCCTGCGCCACCTGGTGGGCCAACGTCGTCTTACCACTGCCGGGCGGGCCACTGATCACGATGAGCATCGGCTTCGAACGCACCGCCGCACCCTAGCGGTCTTCACCGGAACTGCCCAGACGTTTCCGCGAACTCGTCCGCCCTGGACGCTTTTGATGCTTAGAGCAACTATTTTAATGTCTCAAATAAAGAGATGAATGGTCTCAAAAATAGAGACAACGCGGTAGCGTGCAGACTGGGAGACAACGGACGAAGGGGTCCACGATGAGCAACGTCTACACGCACGGCCACCACGAGTCGGTACTGCGGTCGCACCGCTGGCGGACCGCGGAGAACTCGGCCGGGTACCTGCTGCCGCAACTGCGTCCGGGGATGTCGCTGCTCGACGTCGGCGCCGGGCCGGGCACGATCACGGCGGACCTCGCGGCCCTGGTCGAACCGGGCCGGACCACCGCGTTGGAGGCGAGCACGTCGGCCCTCGCCATTACCCGCGCGACCATCGCCGAACGGAAGGCGGGCACGGTCGACTTCGCCGTCGGCGACGTGCATCACCTCGACCTGCCGGACGACAAGTACGACGTCGTGCACGCGCACCAGGTGCTGCAGCACGTGGCCGATCCGGTCCAGGCGTTGCGCGAGATGCGGCGGGTCTGCAAGCCCGGCGGGATCGTCGCCGCCCGGGACTCGGACTACCACGCCTTCACCTGGTACCCGGAGCTGCCCGAGCTCGACGAGTGGATGGACCTGTACCAGCGGATGGCGCGGGCGAACCAGGGCGAGCCGGACGCGGGGCGCCGGTTGTTGTGGTGGGCGCAGGAGGCCGGGTTCGAGAGGGTCGACGCGACGACGAGTACGTGGACGTTCGCGAACCCGGAGGACCGGGCATGGTGGGGCGGGATGTGGGCGGACCGCGTCCTGCAGTCCGCGCTCGCCGACCAGGCCCGCGCGGCCGGCGTACCGGAGCAGACGTTGGAGCGAATCTCGGCCGCGTGGAAGAAGTGGGCCGAGGCACCGGACGGTTTCCTCTGCGTCCTGCACGGGGAGATCCTGGCGACGGCGTAACGGGCAGGGGGTACGCGGCGATAGACGGGCTGGCGGTCCGTCGGCTGGGGGTCCTGGGGAGGACATCGGCGGAGTTCACCGCCTGACGTCCGAGGGGGACACATCCGCATGCGTTTCAGATCCGCAGCCCTGGGGCTGGCGGTGGTGGCGACCGCTGCCGTCGGCCTGACCGCGCCGGCCGAAGCCGGTCCGTCGACCACCACCGCATCCACCGCATCCACCGCTGCCGCCGCGACGAAGGTGGTCAGCTCGGCGATCCGGTGGGGCCAGAACGGCGACATCCCGGTTGCGCGCAACTACGTGGGGGACAGCAGGTACGAGCTCGCCGTGTTCCGTCCGAGCAACGGGACCTGGTACCTCCGCGGCGGCAGCACGATCAAGTTCGGCCAGGCCGGCGACATCCCGGTCCCGGCGGACTTCACCGGTGACGGCCGCGCCGAGCTCGCGGTGTTCCGTCCGTCCAACGGGTACTGGTACGTCCGCAACGTCGGCCAGTTCGTGTGGGGTCAGCGGGGCGACGTCCCGGCGCCGGCGAACTACGTGGGCGACAGCCGGGCCGAGGCGGCGGTGTTCCGTCCATCGACGGGCCGCTGGTTCATCCGGGGCGCGGCGCAGATCGCGTGGGGCGTCAACGGCGACGTGGTAGCCCCGGCGGACTACGTCGGCGACAGCCACGCCGACCTGGCCGTCTTCCGTCCGTCCACCGGCCGCTGGTTCATCCGCGGTGCCTCGCAGCTGCCGTGGGGTGTGCGCGGCGACGTCCCGGCGCCCGCGAACTTCGTCGGCAACGGCAAGGCGGACCTCACCGTCTTCCGCCCGTCGACCGGCGCCTGGCACGTCCGCGGCGGCAGCACCACCACCTGGGGCCGAAGCGGCGACCGCCCCCAACCCGGCAACTACGCCGGCACCACCGCCACCGACCACACAGTCTTCCGCCCCACCAACGGCACCTGGTACCTCCGCTACGTAGTCCAGACGACGCCGCCGACCCCGCCGCCGACGACGCCGAACTGCGACCCGTCCTATCCGACGGCCTGCATCAAGCCCCCGCCGCCGGATCTCGACTGCGGCGACATCCCGTACCGCAACTTCCGGGTGATCGGTGCCGACCCGCATCGTTTCGACAGTGACAACGACGGGATCGGTTGCGAGAGCTGAGAGAGCCGCCGGCCCCCGAGGTAGCAGGTCGGGGGCCGGTTGTTTTTCGGTTGAACGTGCAAGCGATTCTGGTATTTCCGGATTTCCCCATTCTTGCGCCTTGCGATCGGATAAATGATTTGTGACGATCGCGGCAGGCCCTGCGGAACGACAAACAATCGTGGGCGGTGGGCCGGTCAGGGGGCCGGGTGGGAGACGCCGGCTGTCAATGCCGCCTGTCTCTCAAGGGGGAACTGCCTTGCACTACAAACGTGTCCTTGCGGGCCTGTCCGTGCTCGTGACCACCGCCGTCGGGCTGGCGCCGACCGCGCCGGCCGCGACCACCGACACCAGAATTCTCACCCAATCGATTGTTTGGGGCCGCGACGGTGATATTCCGGTCCCGGCGAACTATGTCGGTGACGGCCGCGCCGATCTCGCCGTCTTCCGGCCGAGCAACGGCACCTGGTACATCCGCGGCGCGAATCCGATCCAGTTCGGCCAGAACGGCGACATCCCGGTCCCGGCCGACTACAACGGCGACGGCAAGGCCGAGCTGGCCCTGTTCCGCCCGTCGAACGGGTTCTGGTACATCCGCGGCATCGGCCAGTTCCTCTGGGGCCAGAACGGCGACGTGCCCGCCCCGGCGAACTACCTCGGCGGCGCGTCGTACGAGGCGGCCATCTTCCGTCCGTCGGCAGGCTTCTTCCACGTCCAGGGCTCGTTGGAGCCGATCACCTGGGGAACGGTGGGGGACAAGGCGGTCCCGGGTGACTACCTGGCCGACGCGCACGCCGACATCGCGGTGTACCGGCCGTCCAGCGGGCAGTGGTTCGTCCGCGGTACGTCGGGCGGGATCGTCTGGGGCGAACCAGGTGACCTCCCGGCCCCGGCGTACTTCACCGGCCGCGGCAAGGCGGACCTGGTCGTCTTCCGGCCGTCCACTGGCCAGTGGTTCGTCCGTGGTGGCACCACCGTCACATGGGGCGTGAACGGCGACGTCCCGCTGCCCGGCGACTACCTCGGCGACCCGGTCACCGACCACACCGTCTGGCGCCCGTCCAACGGCACCTGGTACATCCGCTACCAGGTCACCACCTGATCCCAGCAGACCCGGCTGGCCGGTCCGGCTCACTCCGGGCCGGTCAGTCGCGATCGGCGAGGACCACGAGATAGTTGTCGGGATCGCGCAACCAGAGCTCGTCGTGGTGCGCGTTCGGGTTGTGGTGGATCTCCTTCTGCACGATCGCGCCCGTACGCCGTGCTCGGGACAGCGCCGCGTCCAGGTCGTCCACCGCGAACCAGACCGCGACCCCGTTGCCCAACGGCAGCGCGGGATCCGCGAACAGGCCGTGGTGGTGCCCGATCTCCAGTCGGTGCAACTGCAGGACGAATTCGTCACCGACGACGACCCGTTCGTACTCCGGTCCGCCGTGGCCGCTCGTCGCGTCCAGGACCGCGCAGTACCAGGCGCTGCTCTGCTCCACGTCGTGAACCGCGAGCAGGGGTTGAGGTTGTACGCGAGTGCTCATACCGCCGAAGTTACGAGGCGTCCCCCGCATCGGTCTTGAACTTTTGGGCGCGCTGCCGGGACACCTCGTAAAGCACCGCGGTTGCCGCGTTCGCCGCGTTGAGCGAGCTGGCCGCACCGGTCATCGGGATCCGGACCAGCTCGTCGGCCAGTTCCTTCCACGCCGCGCTCAGCCCGGTGGTCTCGTTGCCGACCAGCAGCAGCGTCGGCCGGGTCAGGTCGACGTCGTACACGTCCGCCGTCCCGTGCTCGTCGGTGCCCACGACAACGATCGGCACCCCGGCCGAGCGATGCTCCTCGACCCACGCCATCACCTCGCGCTGCGACGGCACCCGGACCGCGGGCAGCGCGAACAACGAGCCCGTACTCGCTCGCACCGACCGTGGGTCGTACACGTCGGCGGCGTGCCCGGTGACGATCAGGCCGTCCGCCCCGAACGCGTCCGCCGACCGGATGATCGAGCCGATGTTGCCCGGGTTCGTCGGCCGGTCGAACAGGACGCCGAGGAACTCGCGCCCGCCGGTCCGCGCGCCCGCGGCCGGGGTGAGCGGCTCGTGCCAGTCGTCGCCCGGGCCGAGCGGCTGGTGGTGGACCGGGATGCGGTGCAGGTCGTCCGGCGGCAGCTCGACGACGGCGACCAGTTCGGCCTCGTCCTTCTCGCTCAGCTCGGCGAGCAGGTCGGGCGCCATCGTCACCCGCTCCGCGTCGCGATGGGCCCGGAGCAGGTCCTGCGCCCAGTGGGACAACGGCCGGCTCGCGTCGTGGAGCAACGCGGTGATCGTCCAGCCGTGCTCGGCCGCGAGGCTGATCGGCCGGACGCCCTGGACCAGGAACTCACCCGCGCGTTGCCGCTTGGTCCGGTTCGTCAGCAACGCCTGCCACACCTGGAACCGTGCGTTCCGGTTACCGATCCGCGTCGCCATCAACCCTCCACCTGGAACCGTCCGACCTCGTCCACACTACGAGGCGGTCGTAGTCAGGACAGCGGCGGCGCGGTGGATTCGCGGACGATCAGCTCGGGCCGGAACAGCAGCGACTGGCCCTGGCTCGGGCCCGAGTCCTCCAGCCGGGCGCGGAGCAGGCTGAACGCGGACGCGGCCATGTCCCGCATCGGCTGCCGGACCGTGGTCAGCGTGGGCGCGTACAGCTCGGCGAGCACGATGTCGTCGAACCCGACCACGGACACGTCCTTGGCGACCTCGAGTCCGCCTTCCCGGATGCCGCGGCAGATCCCGAGCGCGCACATGTCGTTGATCGCCACGATCGCGGTCGGCGGCTCGTCCCGGGCCAGCAACTCGGCGGCCGCGGCCCGGCCCAGCTCCGACGCCTCGACGTCCCCGAAGGCGTCGGCGCCGCTGCCGCTGGGGGCCAGCATGGCCGTGGCCGGGTCGATTCCGGCGCGTTCGAGCGCGGCGACGAAGCCGCGGTGCCGCTCCTTGCGGTTGACGCTGGCCAGCGCGCCGGAGACGAACGCGAGCCGCTCGTGGCCGAGCTCGGTGAGGTGCCGGGTGGCGAGCTCGCTGCCGACCGCGTTGTCGACGCTGATGCTGACCAGCGACGCGGGATCGCCGGCCTGCGCCGTCCGGTCGAACGCGACCAGTTGCAGTCCTCGCTCGACCAGCGGCATCACGTGCTCGAGCGACGGCAGCGACGAACACAGCACCACGCCGTGCACGCCGTCGGCCCAGAGCTCGTCGATGTAGTCCCGCTCGCGGCGCGGATCACGCTCGGAATTGCAGAGCAGCACGTGGTACCCCTCGGCCAGTGCGGCCGACTCCAGGTGCCGGGCCAGCGCGCCCCAGAACGGGTTGCCCACCGACGGGACGACGAGCCCGATGGTCTGGTTGCGGCCGGTCCGCAGCTGCCGGGCGGCCCGGTTCGGCCGGTAGCCCAGCTTGTCGATCGCCGTCTCGATCCGTTGCCGGGTCTCCGGCAGCATCCGGTGACTCCGCCCGTTCAGCAGGTTCGACACCGTACTCGGCGAGACGCCGGCCGCCGTCGCCACCTGCTGGATCGTCACCTCTCCCATGGCCACCCGCGCATTCTTCCCGGTAGATCCACCCGTGTCCCCTTCGTCCAGTGCAACGATGCAACAGAACGTGCCGAAAAGTCTACGGGAAGGTTGGGCGACCCGACCTCTTGACGCTTTCGATTTCTGCTCCCTAGCATCGGTGCATCGTTGCACCAGTCGACACCACCAGCGCCGCTCTCGGTGGTAGATCGTTGCACCAACGCATGCACTCAACCCTGCTCGCAGCACCACGAAAGGCGCGCCATGGAGTACACCCGCAGATCTGTCCTGACGGCCCTCGGCCTCGGCGCGTTCGCCGCCGCCACCGGGTGCGCGGCGTCGCCGTCCGGGGACGCGCAGGCGGCCGCCGACGGGCCGGCCGAGGGGGAGATCACGTTGCTGACCCCGATCTTCGAGGGCAGCACGGGCAAGCAGCTGCTGGAGGGCAAGCTGCTGCCGGCCTTCCTGCAGAAGAACCCGAACGTCAAGGTCAAGGTCGACTACACGACCTACAACGCGCTGAACGAGAAGCTCACCACCGGCTTGGCCAGCGGCCTGATGCCCGACGTGGTGATGCTCGGGGTCGGCTGGATCCCGCCGTTCGCGCACAAGAAGGTGCTCGCACCGCTGCCGGACTCGCTGGCCAGCCGCTTCGACTACGAGGACCGGGTCCTCGAGCCGTCCCGGTACGACGGCAAGCTGTACGCGCTGCCGCTCGTGCTGGACACCCGGATCGTCACGTATCGCAAGGACATGTTCGCCGAGGCCGGCATCAAGGCACCGCCGAAGGACTGGGCCGAGCTGCGGGAGATGTCCAAGGAGCTGGCCCGGTCCGACGGGTCCGGCAAGCTGACCCGGGTCGGCTTCGACCCGTTCTCGATCGACCTGCGGCAGTGCTGGGAGACCTTCCTGTTCGCCAACGACGGCAACCTGTTCGACGAGGCGGGCAAGGAGGTCCGCTTCAACGACGACCGTGGCGTCGAGGCGTTGCAGCTGTTCCTCGACGTGGTGAAGGACAAGTCCGCCGACTTCTCCTTCAAGACCTCGACCGGTCAGCCGAGCACGCTGGCGCAGGGCCGGTCCGCGATGATGATGGCGAACAACTCCCTGTGGGTGCAGCTGAAGCAGCAGAACCCGGAGTTGCTCAAGGAGGACAAGGTCGGCGCGTTCGTGCTGGCCAACAAGGTGCCCGCGATGTTGCAGGGCGGGACCCTGGTGGCCCGCTCGGCCTCGTCCAAGCACGCGTCGGCGGCGCAGGCGCTGGTGGAGTTCCTCGGGACGCCGGAGTCGATCCTGCCGACCGCCGAGCAGCGCGGTTCGGTCCCGGGCGTGCAGGACCTGCGGACGTCCGAGTACGTGCAGAACAACGACTTCGTGAAGCTTGCCCTGGACAACATGAGCAAGGCCCGGTCCGAAGGCGGGACGGCGGCCTGGATGGAGATCCGGGAGAAGATCAAGGTCACCCTGGAGACCGCGGTGGTCGGCCAGCGGACCGCCAAGGAGGCCATCGACGAGCTGGCGAACCTGAGCAAGCAAGCGATCTCCCGGCTGTGAGCGGGACCGTTCGCGGAAAGGTGCCGCCATGGCAGTGATGTCCCTGCCGGAACGGGTGCGCGAGGTCGCACCCGGTCCGGCCACCACCCCACCGAGCCGCCGGCTGATGCGCAGTCGGCGCCGGGCCGGCCTGTTGATGGTGGCGCCGGCCCTGCTGCACTCGATCCTGTGGATCGGCGTGCCGCTGGTGGCCGCGGTGGTGCTGAGCTTCACCTCGTACGACGTGCTGACGCCGCCGCGGTTCGTCGGGCTGGAGAACTTCCGCGACCTGCTCGGTGACGACGTGTTCCGGCGCGCGGTGCTGAACACCAGCGTGTACACGTTCTTCACGGTGCCGGTGGCGATGACGATCGCGTTGCTGATCGCGCTGATGCTGAACGCGAAACTGAGGGGCCGGGCGATCTTCCGGACCGCGATCTTCATCCCGCAGGTGACCGCGACGATCGCGGTGGCGCTGGTCTGGCTGTGGATCTACGACCCGCGCAGCGGCCTGGCCAACGCGGTGCTGTCGTTCCTCGGCCTGTCCGGGCCGAACTGGCTGTCGTCGACGGACTGGGCGATGCCGGCCGTGATCGTGGTCGGGATCTGGCAGGGCATCGGGCTGAAGATGCTGATCTACCTGGCCGCGCTGCAGAGCCTGCCGACCGACCTGTACGAGGCGGCGTCGGTGGACGGCGCGTCCAAGGTCCGGCAGTTCTTCAGCCTGACCGTGCCGCTGCTGAAGCCGGCCACGTTCTTCGTCTTCGTCACCTCGGTGATCGGCGCGTTCCAGTCCTTCGACCAGGTCTACATCCTGACCGACGGCGGTCCGGCCAACAGCACCACGATGATGACGTACGAGATCTACAAGTCCGCGTTCCGGGAGTTCCGGATGGGGTACGCCTGCGCGCAGAGTCTGGTGCTGTTCGCGCTGCTGCTCGTCCTGACCCTGGTGAACCGGCGGATCACCGGAGGCGATCGTGGCACTCGTTGAGAACCGGCGGATCCGGCCGGGCCGGATCGCGCTGTACGTGACGCTGGCCGCGATCTCGGTGGTGATGATCGTCCCGTTCGTCTGGATGCTGCTCACCTCGGTGAAGACACCGGCCGACATCGCCGCCGCACCGCCCCGGCTGCTCCCGACGGAATGGGCCTTCGGCAACTACGTGGACGCGCTGAAGGCGGCGCCGTTCGCGACGTACGCGCGGAACAGCTTCGTGATCGCGGTCAGTCACACGATCCTGAACGTGGTGATCGCGTCGATGGCCGGGTACGCGCTGGCCCGGCTGAAGTTCCGGGGCAGCTCGCTGATCTTCCTCGGCTTCGTCGGCGCGCTGATGATCCCGACGTACACCAAGATCCTGCCGGAGTTCCTGATCGTGCGGTTCATGCCGCTGTTCGGGGGCAACGACATCACCGGCCAGGGCGGGACCGGCTGGCTGGACACCTGGTGGGCGCTGATCATCCCGGGCGCGGTCAGCCCGTTCTCGGTGTTCCTGTTCCGGCAGTTCTACCTGGACCTGCCGGTGGAGCTGGAGGAGGCGGCCCGGCTGGACGGGCTGGGGGAGCTGGGCATCTACGCCCGGATCATGACGCCGCTGGTCAAGCCCGCGTTCATCACGGTGGCGCTGCTGACCTTCGAGGGGTCGTGGAACAACTTCCTCTGGCCACTGCTGGTGACCAAGAGCGACAGTCTGCGGGTGATCCAGGTCGGGTTGTCGGTGTTCCGGACCGAGAACGACACCCAGTGGGCCTTCCTGATGGCCGGCACCACGCTGGCCACCGTCCCGATGGTGGTGCTGTTCCTGATCGGGCAGCGCTACTTCGTCCAAGGTTTCGCGACCGCGGGCATCAAATGACACTGATCGAAGGAGAGCAAGGTATGTCGGAGGAACTGCAGGGATCGCGCGCGCTCGTCACCGGGGCCGGACACGGGATCGGCCGGGCGGTCGCGCTCGGCCTGGCCGCGGCCGGGGCGGACGTCGTGGTCCACTACGGCAAGTCCGCGGACGCGGCGGCCCGGACGGTCGCCGACATCGAGGCCCTCGGCCGGAAGGCGATCGCCGTCTGCGCGGACGTGACCAGTACGGCGGACGTGAACCGGCTGCTGGACGAAACCGTCGGGTTTCTCGGCGGGCTGGACATCCTGGTCTGCAACGCCGGCCACCTGATCGGCCGGGTCAAGGTCGAGGAGATGTCGGACGAGCATTTCCAGCAGGTGGTCGACGTGAACCTCGGCGCCACCTTCCGGACCACCCGGGCCGCGATCGGTCACCTGGCCCAGTCGGTCAACCCGCGCATCATCACCATGGCGTCGCTGGCTGCGCACAACGGCGGCGGACCCGGCTCGGTCGTCTACGCGGCCGCGAAGGCCGGGATCCGCGGCTTCACCAAGGGCCTGGCCAAGGAGCTCGGGTCGCAGGGCATCACGGTCAACGCGGTCGCGCCCGGGTACATCGCCGAGACCGCGTTCCACCAGACCTTCTCCACCGAGCAGGCGCAGGCGGCGATGGTCGCCGGGACCCCGATCGGCCGGGCCGGCTCGGTCGAGGACGTGGCGAACGCGGTCAAGTTCCTGGCGTTGCCCGCGTCGGGCTACCTGACCGGGATCACCATCGACATCGACGGTGGCACGTGGCCTCGCTGACCCCGGATCAGCCCAGCGGCAACCCGCCGACCGAGCGCGGTGGCTGGTGGCATCAGTACGTGTGCCCGGCGCACGGGGTCGAGCTGGAACCCGCCGGCTACGAAACCGGTGAGTTTCCGGCCGGCGGCGTGCCCTGCTCGTACGGATGCCGGGTGGACACCGAGGCGGTGCGCGGGGCCTGGCGGGTCCTCGCGCACCACTGGTGGGGACGCCGGATCCGTCTGCTGTCCCACACCGGCGAGGGCGGCGAGTTGCTCATCCGGTACGCGCGGCTGTACCTGGAGCTGACCAAGGAGGGGGAGCATGAGGAGGCGCAGGGCTGGATGCAGCGCGGCCGGTTGTTCCACCAGGCGCTGACCGACGCGGTCTGGGGCGTACCGATCGCGCACTCGGCGAAGAACCTGGCCGACCGCGGGGTCGAGCTGGCCGAATGCCTGCCGATGCTGGACGACATGGTCGCCGGGGCTCGGCTGGCCCGTGACGCGATGGTGGCCCAGGACAAGTTCTCCTCCAACTACACGGCTTGGTTCAACGCGCTCGGTACCGTCGCCGGGCAGGCCGCGGCCGCGATTCGCGGTGAAGCCTGGGACGGCGCGACGGAGTGGCTGACCGGCGAGCACGGGCAGTACGCGCACCTCGCGGTCTCGACGGCCGAGGACGGCTGGGAGTGGGAGAACAGCACGTACTACCACGGCTTCGTGCTGCGGGCGTACCTGCTGAGCCTCCGCGGCCAGGACCCCACGTCCGTACCGGATCGGCTCGAGGCGATGATCTCCGCGCTGGCCGGGATCGCGACCGACGGCGGGATCCTGCCCGCGCTGCACGACGGCCCGTACCGCCGGGTGCCGCTGGCGATCGAGTGGCTGGAGATCGTGGTCCTGGCGCGTCAGTTCACCGAGCACCACGGACTCGATGCCGTCGGCAACCGGGCTCGCGCGGAAGTTGGACCGGGGTACGACGGGCTGGAGGACCAGCTCGATGGCTGGTTCGCCGGACCGCCTCGGCAGACCGAACCGGTCGACCGCCCCACGGTCGAGGTGACGAACTCGTACGCCGTGCTCCGGGTCGACGGGATCCACGCGCTGCTGGACCACGGTGCGCACGGTGGAAGCCACGGCCACCACGACAAGCTCGCGCTCTACCTGTACGGCGCGGACACCCCGTGGCAGCCCGATGCGGGCCAGGTCCCGTACGGGCATGCCGAGTGGCGCCGGTACTACCAGTCCGCCGCCGCGCATCCGACGATCCGCATCGACAACGCCGAGCCCGAAGAGGCCACCGGGGTTCTCCTTCACCACGGCCCCACTTCGGTGACTGCCGAGGTGAGTGGCTGGTACGAGGGGGTGCGCGCGGTCCGGCACGTCGCGGCCGGTGACGGGTATCTCGTCGACCTGGTGAGCGTCGAGGCCGACCGGGACCGCGAGATCGTGCTGCAGTTCCGCCCCGACGTCGAGTTGGCGGTCCAGGTCGCGCCTGAGTTCGTCCGGACGACCTGGTCGGGCGTCGAGGTGCTTCACGGTCTCCACCTGGCCGCGGACAACGCCGTACCGGTGACCCGCCCTGCCCCCGGTCCGGCGGACGACCCGCAACGGACCAGGACAGCGCTGGACTGGACGGTCGTCGGCGCCTCCGCCTTCTACTGCTCCGTGTACCACCGCGACGCGGACGCGCTCACGTCGGTGCGACTCGTCGACGGTGGCGTGCGGGTCAGCGACACCGTTCACCGGATCGGAGGATGACGATGCTGATCGACTCCCGACTCGACGAACTGCGGTCCGGCCTGGACGGCAGGTATGCGGCTCGCTGGCGCCGGCTGGTGGAGCAGTGCGACTGGTACCGCGGCCAGACCCCGCCGACCGAGCACCCGTCGGCCAGCATCACGTACTTCGGCCCGGCCGCCGCCAACCTCGCGCTCGCGTACCGGCTGACCGGGCACGAGCACTACCGGACCGAGGCCGTGCGCTGGATCTCGGCGGCGATCGGGTTCCCGCACTGGGGTAAGGCGCACCTGCCCGACCACGACCTGGACGCGGGCTGGCTGCTGCACGGGTTGTCGCTCGCGTACTCGTGGCTCGGGGACGACTTCGTCCTGGCCGACGAGCTGCGCGCGAAGCTGGAGTTGCAGGGCACCCGCTTGTACGAGTTCGCCGTCGAGTCCGAGGGCTCCTGGTGGAGTTCGTCGTACTGGCAGAACCACAACTGGATCTGCTACACCGGCCTCGCCGCCGCCGGGTACGCACTCGGCAAGTCGGAGTGGACCGAGCGGGCGAAGACCAACTTCGCGACCGTGATCGACCTGCTCCCGGCCGACGGCTCTGACATGGAGGGTGTCGTCTACTGGCGGTACGGCGTGCCGTGGCTCGCGACGTACCTGGACCTTCTGCAGGACCGGGAAGGGCTGGACTGGTGGGACCGGTGCCGCTTCCTCGCGAACACGTTCTCGTACCGATTGCAGCAGTGCGCACCCGGTTTCGAGGAGAACATCGACCACGGTGACTGCCACGATCGGCGGAGCGGGCACAGCGTCTCCCTGTATTACAAGCTCGCCTCCGCGTACCGGATCGGCGAGGCGCAGTGGCTCGCGGACCAGGTGGCCGAGCGGTTCTTCTGGCGAGAGGCGTACGCGAGTGGCGTGAAGCCGGGCGTGATGCCGGAGGCGTACCTCGAGCTGCTCTGGTACGACGAGTCGGTGGTCCCGGTCGCGCCGGCCGACGCGGCGCCGTTGTCGGCGTACTTCCCGGACCTCGGCCTGGTGACCGCGCGGACCGGATGGGACGACCAGGCGACCCTGGTGTCGTTCAAGGCCGCTCCCGGTGGTGGGCACCAGGCCTGGGAAACCTCGCACCGGCTGGATGCCGAGCGGGGTTGGGACACGCTGAGCGCCGGGCACCACCACCCTGACGCGGGGTCGTTCGTGCTCACGTCCCGCGGTGCGTTCCTGGCCGTGGACGAGGGGTACAGCAACCGCAAACGAGCCGGTGACCACAACCTGATCCTGGTCGACGGGCAGGGTTTCGCCGACGAGGACCGGTACCACGTCTACAAGGGCGCGCCGGTCGAGCGGCGGGCCGAGATGGTGGACGTGCTGGCCGCCGACGGGGTGGCGCATGCGACTGCCCGGATCGCGGCGATGTACCCGGCCGACCTGGAGATCGATCGGCTGGATCGCACTCTGGTGTTCACCCCGTCCGGCCGGTTGGTGCTGCTCGACCGGTGTGCGGCGCGCTCGCCTCGGGAGTGGACGATGTTGCTGCACGCGGACTGGCCGCTGGAGTTCGACGGCGAGGAGATCGTGCTGCGGTCGGGCTCGGCTCAGGCGTTTGTCCGGACGCACACGCCAGTCGGGATCTCGGCCGCTGTCACCGAAGTGGAGGCGAACCCGACCTCGAGTACGCCGAGTCTGCGGCTCACCCGGACGATGCACACGCTGCGAGCGACCTCGGAACGTACCGCGGCCGCGACCTTCCTGACCACGATCGAGCCGGCCTCGTCGCTGCGTCCCGAGCCGGCGACCGGTCGCCGGATCGCGCTGGATCGTGGGTTCGGGATCGCCTTCGAGGGTGAGACCGTCCTGCTCGGTGACGACGACGGTCTGGTCGAGGGCGACGGCTTCAGCGCCCGGGCGACCGCGGTGATCCTGTCCGAGCGAGCCGGGTTGTCACTGGTGGACGCGACGCACGTCGAGGTGGACGGGCGGGTCGTGTTCACGAGCGAGCAGGCCGAGACCCTGGCGAACATGGAGCTCCCCGTGGTGGTGGGTTCCTGATGCGTCGGGCGCTGGACTGGCTCGGGTGGCTGGCGAGCCCGGTGATGGCCGGGGCCGCGTTCACCCTGTTGTGTGTCGGGGTGGTGACCTGGTTGCCGGCGCTGGCCGCGGTCGGGTACGCCCTGCATCGCTGGCGGACCGACGGGGACACGCGCGTGTTCACCGGGGTGTTGGCCGGCTGGCGAAGGTACTGGCGCCCGCTGCTGCCGCACTCGATCCTCGCGACCTTCGCAGCGGTTGTTGCTGCTAGCAACTTTGTGTTCCTGGCCGGTCGCTCCGGACCGGCTCCGCTGGTCCTGTTCATGATCCACGTCGGCCTGATCGCCGCCGGGATCACCTACCATCTGGCGCTCGCCGTCGTCGCCGGACGCGATCCGTCCGGGACCGCGACGGCCTGGCGCCGGGCGGCCTTCGGGCTCGCCTTCACCTCGGTACCCCGCGGGACGGCGCTGCTCGGCGCCGCGATCGCGGCGCCCATCTTCTCGCTCGTAGTTCCGGCGGGCCCGCTGCTGCTCGGCAGCACCGTCCCGGTTCTGGTCGGCCTGCTGGTGGCCGACCAAGCAACGTCATAGTCCGACCGCCCCCAGGAGGACCGTCATGTCCAGAAGACTGTTCCGAGCTCTTCCCGTCCTGATCATCGGTACCGGCCTCGTCCTGCCCGCCGTCCCGGCCTACGCCGCGACCGACTACTACGTCTCCACGTCCGGGAGCGACGCGAACTCCGGCACCTCGTCCGGGACCCCGTTCGCGACCATCCAGAAAGCCCTCGACACCGCGCCGCGGGACGCCACTGTTCACCTTGCCCCGGGCACCTATCGCCAGGACGCGGTGACAGTGCGCTCCGGTGTCACCGTCACGGGTCCGTCGACCGCCGTGGTGAAGGGTGCCGGCAACTCGCGGATCTTCCAGGTGCTGCACGACGGCGTCACGCTGGACGGCTTCACCGTCGACGGGCTGCACGGTTCGTCGACGAGCGCGTCCGGCTATCGCGACAAGCTGATCTACGTGATGAGCACCAGCCCCGGCGACGGGGTCGGGACCCTGACGATCAGCGACATGACGCTGAAGAACGCCGGCGGTGAGTGCGTGCGGCTCCGGTACCTGGTGACCAACGCCGACGTGCACGACAACACCATCGGCCCGTGCGGGGTGTACGACTTCAAGTTCGCCGGCGGCGGCAAGAACGGCGAGGGCATCTACCTCGGCACCGCGCCGGAGCAGCAGGGCCAGAACGGCGCGCCCGACGACCAGCCGGACCGCAGCCGGAACAACCGGATCCACCACAACACGATCGCGACCGCGGGCAACGAGTGCGTGGACGTGAAGGAGAACTCGACCGCGAACGTGATCGAGTACAACGACTGCAGCCAGCAGAAGGACGCCAGCTCCGGCGGCCTGGACGCGCGCGGCAGCGGCAACACCTTCCGCTACAACACGATCCACGACAACACCGGCGCCGGCGTACGGCTCGGCGGTGACACCGCGACCGACGGCACGAACACGAACGTCTACGGCAACACCATCAAGAACAACGCCGCGGGCGGCATCAAGTTCATGCGCACGCCGCAGGGCCAGGTCTGCGGCAACACCATGTCGGGCAACACCGGCGGCAACTCGGTCGGTACCTACGGCGCCGACTTCAACCCGACCGGTACCTGCTGATGCCCCCGATGTCCCGCCGCACCCTGCTGGGTGCGGCGGCGGGTAGTGCTGCCGTCTTCGCCACCTCGACCATGGCCGAGGCGAGCAGCTCCCGTACTCAGTGGGTCACCAGCTGGGCGACCGCGCAGACGGCGCCGACGGCCACCGATGCGGACGCGACCGGCGGCTTCACCGACACGACCCTCCGGCACGTACTCCGGTTGTCGGCATGCGCGAGCTCGATCCGCCTGCGCTTCGCGAATCCGTTCGGTACGAGTCCGCTGGTCCTTGGGCCCGTCGTGGCTGGTGGTCAGGCGGTCGGCTTCGGTGGGGAGAAGACGGTCGTACTCGCTGCCGGGGCGACCGTGATCAGCGATCCGGTCCCGGTGGCTGTGCCGGACGGCGGCGACCTCGTCGTCAGCCTGTACCTGCCTGGGCCGACCGGACCGATCAGTTTCCACCGCAATGTCCACGCGAACGGGCTGATCGGATCCGGTGAGCTGACCGGCGCCGCCGACTCGGCGTACGGGCGGCAGACCAAGTCCGTGTTCCTGCTGGCCGGGGTCGACGTGAACCGGCGCGGGCAACGGGCGCTCGCGGTACTGGGTGACTCGATCACGGAAGGCGTCGGGACGCCGGACGACGTGAACCTGCGCTGGCCCGACCAGTTCGCGGCACGGTTCCGGCGGCGTCCCGCGGTCGCGAATCTCGGGATCAGCGGGAACCGGCTGCTGCTCGACGACGGCCGGTTCGGTCCGGGTGGGCAGGCGCGCTTCGACCGGGACGTGCTCGCGCTGCCGGGGCTCGACGCCGTCCTGGTCTTCCTCGGGATCAACGATCTCCAGCAACCCCCGAGCCAGCTCGACCCCGCCGCCCTGCTCACGGCGTACGACCAGCTCGCGCGCCGGGGCCGGGACCACGGGCTGAAGGTGCTCGGAGCCACTATCGGCCCGTTCAAGGGCTGGATCCGCTACACCGACCAACTGGAGGGGATCCGGCAGCAGGTGAACGCCGGACTCCGGACCGGCCCGATCTTCGACGCGCTCGTGGACGTCGACGCGGCCCTGCGTGACCCGGCCGACCCGGCCCGCCTGCGCCCCGACTTCAGCAGCGGCGACGGACTGCACCCGAATGCCGCCGGGGCTCGCGCGATCGCGACCGCCGTCGACCCCGACCTCCTGTCCTGAGAGGAACCCCATGTCTGACCTCATCCTCCGCCGCCGGACCGTCCTCGGCGGCATGCTCGGCGCGGCCGCGTTGACGGCCGGCCCGCTCACCCTGCCGGCGTGGGCCGACGCGTCCACCGACGAACTCCGGCAGCGCTGGCACACCCTGCTCACCGGCGGGCCCACCGTGGACCCGTCCGACCCCGACCTCGCGGTGGCGATCGCGCGGATCGACAAGCTCGCGAAGTCCGCCCTCACCACGCTCGACCGCTCCGCGAACCGGACGACGTTGTGGCCCGACCTCGCCAGCACCACCTTGTCGAACCACGTCGCCTCGAACCTGCGCCGGATCAAGCAGCTCGCGGTCGCCTGGGGGACCACCGGTTCGGCGTACGCGGGGAACGCCCAGGTCGCCGAGGACGTGCTCGGCGCGCTCGACTGGATGTACGCGAACCGGTACAGCCCGACGTTGCCGCGGTACGACAACGACTACGACTGGGAGATCGGCGGCGCGGGCGCGTTCGCGGACACGCTCGTGCTGCTGTACGACGTGATCGACCCGGCGTTGCGGGCCAAGTACACGGCCGCCATCAACCACTACACGAACGACCCGAACCTGTGGCGGGCGGACCGGCAGATCGCGACCGGCGCGAACCGGGTCTGGATCGCGACCGTCGTCGCCGTCCGCGCGGTCCTGGACGGGGACACCGCGGCGCTCGTCCGGGTCCGCGACGCGATCAGCGATGTCGAGGGCAACGGTGCGAACAGCGTGCTCGCCTTCAACGACGCACCGGGGCGTACCGACGGGACGGGCGAGGGCTTCTACAGCGACGGCGCGTTCCTCCAGCACTGGAAGCACCCGTACAACGGTGGCTACGGCAAGGAGTTGCTCGGCACGCTGTCGTCGCTGCTGTACCTCCTCGGCGGGACCCCGTGGACCGTCACCGATCCGGACCTGGACAACATCTACCACTGGATCGACGACGCGTTCGATCCGCTGATCGCCCGCGGTGACCTGATGGGCTCGGTCTGCGGCCGCGAGATCGCCCGGCCGAGCAAGCAGAACCACGCCCCGACCCAGACGGTGATCGAGGGCGCGCTCCGGCTGATCCCGGCAGCACCGGCGGACCGGGCCGAGCAGCTCACCGCGCTGGTCAAGCAGTGGATCACCGAGGACACGTTCCGCGACTTCCTGACCGTCACCGACCCGGCCTCGCTGGTGGCGGCCCGGGCCGTGCTCGCGTCCGGGACGCCGGCCCGCGGTCCGCTCGTGCTGCACAAGCAGTACCCGCGGATGGACAAGGCGGCGCACCACCGGCCCGGGTTCACGATCGGGCTCAGCGCGTACTCGTCCCGGATCTACAACTACGAGTCGATCCAGACCGAGCACCTGCACGGCTGGCACCTGTCCGACGGCATGGTGCTGGTCTACGACGACGACCTCGGCCACTACTCCGGCGACTACTGGCCGACCGTCGACCCGTACCGGTTGCCCGGGACCACGGTCGACACCCGGCGGCTGGCGGACTCGTACGGGTTCCGCAGTACGAGTGCGGCCGACTGGGTCGGTGGTGCGGCGGTGCCCGGGACAACGATCGGTGCCTACGGCATGGATCTGCGCGGGCACGGGACCGAGCTGCGGGCGTTGAAGAGCTGGTTCCTGATCGACGACGTGATGGTCTGCCTCGGCTCGGACATCAGCGGCCCCGGAGCGGTCGAGACGATCGTGGAGAACCGGAAGCTCCGGACCGGCCAGGAGACCTTCACCGAGGCACCCGGGTACTGCCACCTGGCCGGGACCGGCGGGTACGTGTTCCCCGACCAGACCTCGGTCCGCGTGCTGCGGGAGAACCGGACCGCGACCTGGCGGGAGATCAACCTCAAGTACGGCACCGACGTTCCGGTGACCCGGCCGTACCAGACGGTCTGGATCGACCACGGCGCCGCGCCCGTTGCCCAGGGCTACTACTACGTCCAGCTGCCGACGGCGAGCCTGGCCGCGACCGAGGCGTTCGCCCGGACCCGCCCGGTCCGGCGGTTGCGCGCCGACGCGACCGTACACGCCGTCCGGCTCCGCAACGTCCTGGCCGCGAACTTCTGGACGGCCGGGTCGGTCGACGAGATCACCGTCGACGGCCCCGCGTCGGTGGTCGTCGCGGGCGGATCGGTCGCCGTGTCCGACCCGACGCAGGCCCGGACGTCGGTGACCGTCGACCTGACCGGGCCCGGCCGCCGGCTGGTGTCCGCCGACGAGGGCGTACAGGTCACTCGCCGCGGGTCCGGCTGGCGCCTGGTCGTCGATGTCACGAACCGGCACGGCGGTACGGCCGCTGTCACCTTCCACTGAGGAGAAACCTGATGCTCGTCGACATGCCCCTGGACCGGTTGCGGGACTACCGGCCGGACCCGGAGGAGCCCGCGGACTTCGACGCGTTCTGGAAGCAGACGCTCGACGACGCGGCCAGTCCGATCGACGCCCGGTTCGAGCCGTACGCCGCGCGGCTGGCGACGGTGGACGTGCAGGACGTGACGTTCGCCGGCTGGGGTGGTCAACCAGTGAAGGCCTGGCTGCTGCTGCCGCGTCATCGCCGTGGCCCGTTGCCCGCGGTCGTGCAGTACATCGGCTACAACGGCGGCCGGGGGATCCCGTACGAGTGGCTGACCTGGAGCGCCGCGGGGTACGCGCACCTGGTGATGGACAACCGTGGTCAGGGTGGCGGCGGCAAGACGGTCGCGGACACCGTGGACGTCGCGCCCGACGGACACGGGTCGTCCTCGCCGGGCTTCCTGACCCGCGGGATCGAGGACCCGTACCGGCACTACTACCGGCGGCTGATCACGGACGCGGTCCGCGCCGTCGACGCGGTGAAGGCCAGCCCTGACGTGGATCCGTCGCGGGTCGCCGTCGTTGGCGGGAGTCAGGGCGGCGGTCTCGCGTTGGCGGTGGCCGGGTTGCGGGACGACCTGGCCGCGGCGATCGCGGACGTACCGTTCCTGTGCCATTACCGACGCGCGTCGCAGATCACCGACAACGGGCCGTACGCGGAGATCGGGCGCTGGTTGAAGGGGCACCGGTTCGAGGTGGAGACGGCCATCTCGACGCTGTCCTACTTCGACGCGGTGAACTTCGCCGCCCGCGCCGACTGCCCGGCCTGGTTCTCGGTCGCACTGATGGACAACGTCTGCCCACCGTCGACCGTGTTCGCCGCGTACCACCAGTACGCCGGGCCCGCGCAGCTGGAGATCTTCCCGTACAACGGGCACGAGGGCGGCGCGGAGTACGACCTCCCGCGCAAGCTCAGTGCGCTCGAGTCCGTCTTCGGGTCTTCTGAGGCGGCCGGCTAGTCAGGCGGATCGCACCGAGCAGGACGAGGACCGGCAGCCAGAGCACGACCAGCCACGGCACCCGCCACCACGGGGAGCCGCCGGCGAACTCGGGCTGCCGGTCCGCGGCGAACGGGCGCGCCGTCCCCGACCACACCACGAACGCGTCGCCGATCGGCAGCAACCCGAACGCGTACCGCTTCGTCTTCCACCCCGAGATCGGTACGCCGAGCAGATCGCCTTCGCGGGCCAGCCGATCGGCGAGCGGGTCCTGCTGGATCCTCGCGGCCCCCATCGTCACCGCGGTCGCGGACAGGCTGACCCCGAACACCAGCGGCCCCGAGTCCACGTCCCCGGACCCGGCCACGCCCTTCGGGTACTCGAGTACGCCGAGCCCGCCGACGAACGCGTCCCGGAAGAGCTGGTACTGGGACCGTGCGAACGCCGGGTCGATCTCCACCAGGAACCGCTGGATCATGCTCTGCGACGTCGCCCGCGCCCCGGTCGTCGCCGGGGTCACCTGGTGCGGAAGCAGCCCGGTCGCCGGATCCAGCTCGCCCTTGACCGCGGTGATCCAGCCGGCCGTGGTCCGGACGAATCGCGGCGCCACGAGCTTGTCGTACAGGCTGAGAGAGGCCATCGCGACCGTGGAGTCGACCGGCCAGGCCTGACCCGGGTACGCGGCCAGGAACGGCGACTTCGACGTCCGGAACGCGGCCGCGATCTCGGCCGAGGCGCTGGTGTACTCGTCGATCTCGCGGGCGTCGGACTGCTGCAACGCGACCAGGCCGCCCCGCAACCAGTTGGTCCAGCCCGCGTGGAACACGCCGTACCGGGGTTTCAGCGTGGGGTCGAACGGGGCCGTGCCGTCGGGGGAGCGGACTCGGTCGAGCGCCCACCGGGCCTGCCGGGCCGCCTCGGAAGCACGCTCGGGGTGATCGAGGCCGACCTGGACCCAGGTCAGGCCGTAGAGCACGTTGAGGAAGAAGTATCCCTCGGGGAACAGCTGCTGGGCCTCGTGGTCGGCGCCGCCCTCGATCTCCTCGCGGAGGAAGGCCAGCTGCTTCACGGCACCCTTCGCCGGATCGCTCCGCGGCAGCACCAGCCGCGCGGTCCCCACCCCGGCGACCAGGACGGCGATCACCGCCAGCCCGATCAGGATCCGTCGCCACACCCGGGTCAGCGTACGGCCACCGGGCGGCCAACCGAGGTCATCCGAGCATCTCCAGCATGCCGAGCTGGTGGCCGTCCGGTTTCGACTCGCGCGGCGGTTTCCGGTTCAGCGCCTGGCCAGGACCCGGGTGAGGAAATCGTCGATCAGGCCGGCGATCTCGGCGGCGTGGGTCTCCAGGGCGAAGTGGCCGGTCGGGAGCAGGTGCACCTCGGCGTCGGGCAGGTCGCGCTGGAACGCCTTCGCCCCGGCCGGCGGGAAGATCTCGTCGTTCCCGCCCCACGCCGCGAGCACCGGGACCTGGCTGGTCCGGAAGTACTCCTGGAACTGCGGATACAGCGCGAAGTTCGTGACGTAGGTGCGCACCAGGTCGAGCTGGACCCGGTCGGCGCCGGGCCGGGCGAGCAGGCTCAGATCGTGCTGCCAGCTGTCCGGGCTCACCAGCGTCGGGTCCGGAACCCCGTGCAGGTACTGCCACTTCACCAGCTGCTCGCTCTGCATCTCCAGGGCGGCCGCGGCGGTCTCCGGCGAGGGCGCGGCGTCGTACGCGATCACCGGTGCCCACATCTCCTCGACGATCCCGTCCTCGTACGCGTTGCCGTTCTGCGTGACGATCGCGCGGACCCGCTCGGGATGCGCGAGCGCCATCCGCCAGCCGATCGGGGCGCCGTAGTCCTGTACGTACAGCGCGAACTCGGTCAGCCCGAGCCGCTCGGTGAACGCGGTGGTCAGCGCGGCCAGGTTGGCGAAGCTGTACTCGTACTCGTCGGCGCCCGGCATCGCGGAGTACCCGAAGCCGAGGTGGTCCGGCGCGATCACCCGGTACCGCTCGGCCAGCCGCGGCAGCAGGTCCCGGAACATGTGCGAGCTGGTCGGGAACCCGTGCAGGAGCAGCAGGACCGGCGCATCGGCCGGCCCGCCCTCCCGGTAGAAGATCTCGTACCCCTCGACCTCGACGGTGCGGTAGTGGATCGTCATCGTACCTAACCCCTTTGAACGTTTTAGCCGGTTATAGCCGTCAGCTAACACCGCGACCATGTAACCTGTCAACATGTCCAAGGTGGTTAGATCCGACGAAGACCTCCTCCTGACCCTGCTCAACTCGAGCCCGCTGCTCGACGGCGAACCGCGCGACGAACTCCGCGGACCCGGTGCGGGAGCCTGGCTCCGGACCCACGAGATCCCCGGCACGCCCCGCACGTCCCGCGAACTCCGCGACGCGATCGCGGCCGTTGTCCGGGGGGAAGCGCGGCCCACGACCCTGCAGCACTACCTGCACGCGGTCCGGCAGATCCCGGTCCTCACCGAAGAGGGCGTCCAGTGGAAGACCATCGGCGGTGGCATCGGCGCCCGGGCGGTACTCGCCTGGGCAGCCCTGGGCGACCGGCTCCGCGCGTGCGAGAACGACCAGGAATGCCGGCTCTTCCTGATCGACCGCAGCAAACCCAACACCCGGCGCTGGTGCTCGATGAAGACCTGCGGCAACCGCCTCAAAGCTCGCCGCCACCACGAAAAACTCAAGTCCCCCACGGACTGAGCCCCGTCGCGGCCGGCGGGTCAGGTGCCGAGGGTGGACTCGCGGGGGACCAGGCGGGTGGGGAGTTGGTGGAGGCCTGGGTCGGGGTGGCCGGCGATGGCTTCGAGGAGGAGTTGGGCGGTCCGGCGGCCCAGTTCTTCGAGTTCGAGGTCGACCGTGGTCAGGGGTGGGCGGCTGGCCAGGGCCATCACGGACCAGTTGTCGTAGCCGGTGACCGCGATGTCGTCGGGGACGGCGCGACCCAGTTCGCGGAGGCGGTCGCAGACGCCGCGGGCGATCTGGTCGCTGCCGCAGGTGATCGCGTCGAGGCCGGGCTCGGTCCGGAGCAGGACGTCGACCGCGTGCCGGCCCCAGCGCTCGCTCCATTCGCCGTGCAGTGGCTCGCCCACCATCGCGTCGCCGGCGGTCTCCACCACGGACGCCGCTCGGACCAACGCGCTGTGGTGCGTCGAGGGTCCCGTCACATGGGCGATCCGCCGGCGACCGAGGCTCTGCAGGTGGCGTACGGCGGACGCCGCGCCGCCGCGATCGTCCATCACCACGGACAGGTCGGCGGGATCGGTCGACGGGCTGAACGCGTAAACGACCGGGATCGGCACGTCGACGGGTGCGCGGGGCTCGGTCCGGCGGCCGGTGACGATGATGCCGTCGACGCGCCGGGATACCAGGGATCGCAGGTAGTGCGATTCGCGCAGCGGGTCGTCGCGGGTGTCGCACAGCACCAACGCCATCTCGCCGGCGCTCAACGTGTCCTCGGCGCCGAGCATGATCGGGATGCTGAACCGCCCCGAGCTGTCGGTGGTGATCAGCCCGACCGTGTAGCTGCGCCCGGACGACAGCGCCCGGCCCCGGCTGTCCGGCGTGAACCCGAGCTGCTCGGCCGCGCGGCGGACCCGCTGACGTGTCTCCTCGCGCAGCTGGCCGGTGTCGTTCAGCGCCTTCGACGCGGTACTGGCCGAGACCCCGGCCAGCGCCGCCACGTCGGTGATCCGCGGCAGCGAAGGTCCCCGTGTCGTCATCGGCGCGCCCTCCCTGGGTTTTCCGGCGTTTCCGGACGAAGTTTCCACACGGTACCGCACGCGCACCGCGAGCTCGCTGATTCACGGTGGTCAAGGGGTTGACCCGTACGCCACGGCCCTCGTACGTTCGGGAGGAAAACGTGTTCCGGATTTTCCGCCACACACCTGATGGAGTCGCCGACATGAGCGCTGCCCCGCAAGCTCCCACCACCTCCCGCACTGCCGCCGACAGCACCCGCGGCCGCTGGCGCCCGGCCGGCCTGAACCAGGCCCGGATCACCGGCGGCTTCTGGGCGCCGCGCCAGCAGCGCAACGGTGAGCGGGCGATCCCGTCCGGCCAGGACCAGCTGGAGTCGGCCGGCAACCTGCAGAACCTCCGGCTCGCCGCCGGGATCGGCGAGGGCGAGGCGATCGGCCCGGTGTTCGCCGACTCGGACGTCTACAAGTGGCTCGAGGCGGTCGCCTGGGAGTACGCCCGGCACCCCTCCGACGACCTGCTGAAGCGGCAGCGCGAGCTGACCGCGGTCGTCGCCGCCGCCCAGCGCGACGACGGCTACCTCGACTCGGTCGTCCAGCTCCGCTACGGCGACGAGGGCCGGTACCAGCAGCTGGTCTGGAGCCACGAGCACTACTGCGCCGGCCACCTGATCCAGGCCGCCGTCGCCCAGGTCCGGTGTACCGGTGACCGCGGGCTGCTCGACGTCGCCACCAAGCTCGCCGACCACCTGGTCGCCAGTTTCGGCGAGGTCGAGGACGGCAAGATCCGCGACGTCGACGGTCACCCGGTGATCGAGATGGCGCTGGTCGAGCTGTACCGCGAGACCGGCACCGAGGCGTACCTCGACCTGGCCCGCTGGTTCGTCGAGGCGCGCGGCCACGGGATCATCAAGGAACACGGCCACGAGCCGGCGTACTTCTCCGACCGGCTGCCGGTCCGCGAGCAGACCACCGTCGAGGGCCACTCGGTCCGCGCCGTCTACCTCGCCGCCGGTGCCGCCGACGTCGCGCTGGAGACCGGCGACACCGACCTGCTCGACGCGCTGAAGAACCAGTTCGCGCACATGTGGTCCACCAAGACCTACGTCACCGGCGGACTCGGCGCCCGCTGGGAGGGCGAGGCGTTCGGCGACGAGTACGAGCTCCCGCCGGACCGCGCGTACGCCGAGACCTGCGCTGCCATCGGCGGGATCCAGTGGGCCTGGCGGATGCTGCTGGCGACCGGGGACGCGTTCTACGCCGACGCGATCGAGCGGATGCTCTACAACGGCTTCCTGGCCGGGGTCTCGCTCAGCGGCGCCGAGTACTTCTACGTGAACGCGCTGCAGCTGCGCGGATCGGCCCAACCCGACAACGGCCGCAGCCCGGCGAGAGGACGGCGCGGCTGGTTCGAATGCGCCTGCTGCCCGCCCAACATCATGCGCACCTTCGCCAGCCTGGACGGGTACCTCGCCAGCTCCTCCGCCACCGAGATCCAGCTCCACCAGTACGCCGAGGGCGAGGTCGCCGCGGAACTCGACAACGGCACCGTCGAGCTCAAGGTGGACACGGAGTACCCGTGGCAGGGCGCGGTCCGCGTCACGATCCAGCAGACCACCGACCAGCCGTGGACCCTGGAACTGCGGATCCCCGCCTGGGCAGAAGGCGCGACCGTGGACGGCGAGCGGGTGAAGGAGGGCGAGTACGCCCGGATCGAGCGGACCTGGTCGGCGGGCGACACCGTCGAGCTGCAGCTCCCGCTGGATCCCCGCGTCGTCGGCGCCGACCCACGGGTCGACGCGGTCCGGGACAGTGTCGCCGTGGAACGCGGACCGCTCGTCTACGCGGTCGAGCAGATCGACAACACCGCCTCGGTCGACGACCTCCATCTGGTGCCCTCAGCAACAATTTCGGCGACGCACCGGCCGGATCTGCTCGACGGGGTCACCGTGCTCACCGCGCGGGGCCGGGCCGGGGCCGGTCACCGGGACGGCTGGCCGTTCGCGCCGGACAGCACGGACGCGACCGGGGACGAGGTCGAGGTCACCGCGATCCCGTACTACGCCTGGGCCAACCGCGAGATCGGCGCGATGCGCGTCTGGCTCCCGCGCGGCTGATCCGCAGGAAGCTCTCGGGGCGGTCGCCGCGGGCGGCCGTCCCGGGTTGCGGCTCGGTGCTGCTGTATGTCGGCCTGCAGCGGTTCCACGTGTCAGGTCTGGCTTCCGGAGCCGTCAAGGGATGACGGCGGCCGGGGGTACTTGGAGCTGTCCAGCGGCGACGGTCCGCCGTCGTGGAAGGACGCCACCGGATGCTGCCCGTCCGCCATCGCCCGCTCGTGGCTCGCGGCGGCCAGCCGGCACAGCTCGAGCAGCTCGGGCTCGTTCTTGACGATCTGCTTGGCCTTCGGGCCGAGCGCGACGATGTGATCCCGCGACTCGACCAGCCGCTTGAAGATCCGCTCGCGCTCGTCCGGGTCCCGGGTGTACTCCGAGTCCAGGTACGCCGTCGCGTCCCGGCGGGCGTTGGCCATCGCGGTCTGGGTCCGGCCGCGGGTACTGAACAACGAGGCGAACACGGTGATCACCAGCACGACGAGGATGACGGCGAGCGACAACCCGGTACCGATCTCGCCGACTTCGACGTGCTCACCGTTGTTGATGAACGGGACGTTGTTCTCGTGCAGGGCGTGCAGCACCAGCTTCACCCCGATGAAGCCGAGGATCACCGCCAGACCGTACGACAGGTAGATCAGCCGGTCGAGCAGCCCGTCCAGCAGGAAGTACAGCTGGCGCAGCCCGAGCAGGCTGAACGCGGTCGCGGTGAACACGATGTACACGTTCTGGGTCAGCCCGAAGATCGCCGGGATCGAGTCCAGCGCGAACATCAGGTCGGTGCCGCCGATCGCCACCATCACCAGCAGCATCGGGGTCATCACCCGGCGGCCGTCCTGGACCGTGAACAGCTTGTCGCCGTCGTAGTGGTCGGTGGTGCGGAACAACCGCCGGCTGATCCGGACCACCACGTTCTGCGCCGAGTGCGACTCCTCGGTCTGCGGCTTGAACATGTTCCCGGCGGTGATCAGCAGGGCCAGCCCGAACAGGTAGAACACCCAGCTGAACGTGTTGATCAGCGCCGAGCCGAGCAGGATGAACCCGGTCCGGGCGATCAGCGAGAACACGATCCCGACCAGCAGCACCTTCTGCTGGTCCTCCCGCGGCACCCGGAAGCTGGTCATGATGATCAGGAAGACGAACAGGTTGTCGACCGACAGCGCCTTCTCGGTGATGTACCCGGCGAAGTACTCCGAGCCCATCGCGGTGCCGCCCAGCACCAGGGTGCCGACGCCGAACAGCAGCGCGATCCCGACGTACAGGCTGGACCAGATCGCGGCCTCGCGCAGCGTCGGAACGTGCGCCCGGCGGACGTGGAAGAAGTAGTCGAAGGCGAGCAGGCCGAGGATCCCGAGGACGGTCAGCGTCCAGACCAGCGGCGATACGTCCATGCGAATCCCCTCGACCGGTGCGTCGGCGGCGGGCGGCCCCGACTACTCAACCACCAACCACCGGCGGGTGTCGCGCGATTCCGCCGAATCAGGCCCGGCCCTTGACCAGCGCGACCAGGTACCGGCACGGCGAGTCGGTCGGGTTGTGGAACGTGGTCGCCGTCGGAGCACCGAGCTGGAGGCAGTCGCCGGGGCCGAGCTCGTGCACGGTGTCGCCCTCGTGGAACCGCAGCCGCCCGTCGAGGATCCACAGCTGCTGGTACTTGAAGATGTACGCGTCCGCCGGGTACGCCACGGACGCGCCGGGCGGGAGCTCCACCTCGACCAGTTCGAGCGGCCCGTCGGTGACCGGCGAGACGGCACGCCGGCGGTACCCGGTGGCCGGGTCGGTCCAGACCGGCTGGTCGGCCTCGCGGCGGAGCAGGTCGCCGGATCCCTCGGCGCGGGCGACCAGCTCGGACAAGGTCATCCCGAGGGCGCCTGACAGCCGGCCGAGCAGGACCGCGGTCGGCTGGGCCTCACCGCGCTCGATCTTGCCGATCATCGCCCGGGAGACGCCGGACCGCTCGGCCAGCGCGTTCACGGACAGGTCCCGGCCGACCCGGGCAGCCTGCAGGGTGGCGGCGAGCGAAGCGGAAAGCGGATCGGTCATAGTTGCCACTATAGCGACCAATATGGCTACTATCATGACATGTCGATAATCCGAGCCGCCGCCCCGGAGCGGGACGCCGAGGCCTGCGCGGCGATCTACGCGCCGTACGTCCGCGACACCGCGATCAGCTTCGAGTTGGCACCGCCGACGCCGGCCGAGATGGCCGACCGGATCGCGGCCGCGCAGCGAACGCACGCCTGGCTCGTGCTGGAGGACGAGGGCCGCGTGGTCGGGTACGCGTACGGCGGACCGATGAAACCGCGGGCGGCGTACCGGTGGTCCTGCGAGGTGAGCGTCTACCTGGAAGGCGGCCGGCGCCGGACCGGGGGCGGGCGGGCGTTGTACGAGGCACTGTTCGCCCGGCTGACCGAGCGGGGTTTCCGTACCGCGATCGCCGGGATGACGCTGCCGAACGAGGCCAGCGTCGGCCTGCACACCGCGCTCGGCTTCGAACCCATCGGCACCTATCGCCGGATCGGCTGGAAGCACGACCGGTGGCACGACGTCGCCTGGGCCCAGCGAACCCTGGCCACCGGCGAGGACCCGCCGGCCGAACCGTACTGACCCCGGCTCAGCCCCGGGCGTCGGCGACCGGTGGCGGGCACTTGCCACCGGGCTCGGTCTTCAGTTCGAAGTGCCACCGCTCGTTCGCCAGGGTCTGGCACAGGCCGAACCGCGCGCCGCGCCGGATCAGCCAGTCGTCGGCAGCGGTCGGGCCGAGGTCGACCGCGTCGCCGGTGACGTGCTTCGACTCCTCCGGCGTGGCGACGAACTTGCGCGCCTCCTCCTCGCTGCCGTACTTGCGGATCGCCTTCTTCAGCAGCTGTTCCTGGTAGGTGGTGCTTCGCCAGCCGGTGTTCACGTGCAGGGTGATGCCGTCCATCGCCATCGCCTTCGCCGCCCGCTGAACGGCCCGCAGCAGCGCCGGGTCGAGCTTCGAGATCCCGGGCAGAGACTTGTCGAACGGCGACGCGCGATCCGGCAGGACACCGTCGGCCGCGGTCGCCGGCCCGTCCCGCAACTCGGGGTGCTCCGACTCCACCGACGTCTTCCCGCCCGACCCGGTACCGGTGCTGCTGGTGCCGGGACCCGGCGGCGGCACGGCGTCCGTCGCGGTCGCACAGGCGGTGAGTGCGACCGAAGCCACCACGGCCGCGACAGCGGTCAGCGCGGTGAGCCGGCGCTTCTTCTTGTGCGTGGCAACGAGTTCCCCTGCGGTCATACCAGCAGGCTGTCAACGCCGATGTTGCCAGGACGTCGGCATTTTCGGAGATGTTTTCGATACCTCCGGGACTGACCTGGGGCGTGGGTCAGGATGGAGGGCGTGACCGACAACCGCGTGACCATCCGCCGGGCGGTGGAGTCCGACGAACCAGCCCTGCTCGACATCGAGCTGACCGCGTGGGACGCGAGTTCGGGGTTCCCGTCGATGACCGAGGGCGAACGGGCCGGGTTCTTCTCCGACCGCAGCGGCCCGGACGCCCACCTGGTCGCGGTACTCGACGACCGCGTGGTCGGGTACATCCGGCTACAGGACAAGTACCGGTTCCGCGAGGGCGCCGGGGTGCTGGCGGTGAACGGGCTGGCGGTCGCGGTCGATGCACGGGGCCACGGGATCGGCTCGGCCCTGCTGACCGCGGTCACCGAGGAAGCAGAACGCCGTGGCGCCCGCAAGATCACCTTGCACGTGCACAGTTCGAACACGGTGGCAAGGCGCCTGTACGAGCGCCACGGCTATCAGGTCGAGGGGACCCACCCGAGAGAGTTCCTGATCGACGGTGAAGAGGTCGACAGTCTCACCCTGGCCAAGTTCCTCTAGTTACGGGTTCACCCCGCGGGCGCGGAGCCACGGCTCCGGGTCGATCTGGTCACTGCCACCGAGCAGCACCTCGAAGTGCACGTGCGGACCGGTGGTGTTCCCGGTCATCCCGATCGCGCCGACCTGGCCGCCGGCCGGGACGCGCTCGCCGACCGAGACGCTGAACTTCGACATGTGGCTGTACGACGTCACCGTGCCGTTGGAGTGCCGGACCTTGACCTGCCGACCGTACGCACCCGCGAACTCGGCCTGGATCACCTCACCAGCCAGGACCGAGCGGACCGGCGTACCGGTCGGGGCGGCGAAGTCGAGCCCGGTGTGGTCGCGGGACCAGCGGCCGCCGGCCTGACCGAAGTGCGCGGTCAGGTGGTACCCGGTGGTCGGCAGCACGATCCGGGTGGAAGCGCGCGCCTTCGCGACGGCGGCAGCCTTCGCGGCGGCCTGGGCGGCGGCCCGGGCCTGGGCCTTGGCCCTCGCCTTGGCCTTCGCTTCGGCTTCGGCCTTCGCCTTCGCGAGGGCCTGGGCCTTCGCCGCGGCGGCCTGGGCGGCCGCCTTCGCCTTCGCGGCAGCGGCGGCCTTGGCAGCGGCGAGCGCGAGCGCCCGGCGCTGGTTCAGGGTGGCCTGGGCGGCCGCCTTGGCGGCGCGCTCCTTCGCGGCCTTCGCGGCGGCGGCCTTCTGGGCCGACGCCAGCGACAAGTCGAGGCGGGACTGGTCCCGCGAGCCGAGGTCGCGCCGGTCGACCCGGGCGGCAGTGAGGGCCTGCGCCTGGGCCGGATCGAGGGAGGTTCCGGCGGAGGTGGGGGAGGAGGGGGAGGTCAAACCAGCGGCAGCGGTACCGGCGGCCGCGGCGAGGGCAGCGGTCAGGCCGACCAGCTGCACGCCGCGCCGGGAACTTCGCCGACGAGGGCGGTGCTTGGCCACCCGACGGGAATCAGCCGGGCGACTGGACGTCGGCCGATCTGCTTCCGGCACGTCATGGTGAGGGGACACGAGAGCCTTCCAGAGGGGATCGAGGCACCGCCACGAGTGCGCAGCGGCCTATCGACCATAACGACGAGGTCACGAAGCCCTCAAACGCTCTTTGCGATCGGTTCACGGATTTCGGTGGCGCTGGGTGATCGCCGTTTGGCGGCTCGTGGCCGTCCCCGCCTGAAGCACACCGGCGGGTAGTTGAATGTGGGCGTGACTGGGATCACGCGCGTCCTGGTCGGCCGGTAGCCTCGAAAGCCGCTATAGGGGTGATGGAGGGAGGGGCCGATCGACCAGCTCGCTTCCCTTGCGAACCCTCTCCGTCCTGGGCGGCCTCGCGGCGCCGGCAGTTCGGTGCCCCAGGTCGTTGCCTGAGGCTACATCTGGGAGTTCCGGTCCGATCCACTGGTCGCCCGGAGGCGGTGCCAGGAGGTGTTCGAGCTGAGGTCGCGCTCGTTGCCGAGGACGTGACTGTGGGAGTAGCCGGCGAGTTCCGAAAAGTGGTCGGAAGCACCTCTGGGAACCGGTATGCTTCTCGGGTCGGACAGAGGGGGCACAGGGTGCTCGGGCCTCGATTTCACATCGAGGCGACAGACCGTGTAATCTCTCTCCTCGGCTCGCCCCTTTAGCTCAGTCGGCAGAGCGTCTCCATGGTAAGGAGAAGGTCTACGGTTCGATTCCGTAAAGGGGCTCTGAGAATCGCTGTCCCACCCGGTCCGCCGGGTGGGGCGACGGACTCTCTGGCGGGGTAGCTCAGGTGGTTAGAGCACACGGCTCATAATCGTGGTGTCGCGGGTTCGACTCCCGCCCCCGCTACCCACCGACCGGCAACACGAGAGCGCGTGACTGGCAGGCGCGCTCCTGATCAGAAGAGGCAGCAGTGGCCAAGTCAACCGACATTCGCCCGAAGATCACGCTGGCGTGCACGGTGTGCAAGGAGCGCAACTACATCACCAAGAAGAACCGGCGGAACAACCCGGATCGTCTGGAGATGAAGAAGTACTGCGCCCGCTGCAACGACCACACCGACCACCGCGAGACCCGCTGACTCTCGCTCAGTCGTTCGAAAGGCCGCTTCGCGCTAGGCGAAGCGGCCTTTCGCTGTGCCCGCCGCTACCCGCGGGCGGGCGGCGGGGTCTCGGTAGTCCTGCTGGTCCAGGTCCAACGGCGATGAAGGCGGTTCCGGTCTTCAACGTCCGTATCGGCATGCCGCACCGTATCCGGGCAGGGGTTCCTGGCTGGGTCAGACGGTGAGGATGGGGCGGCCGCCCTCGTAGGCGGTGAGGCGGGCTTCCCGGGACGTGAGGCAGCAGCTGCCGCAGAGGGTGCCGGTGGATTTCTCGCTGGTGTAGTAGAGGCAGCAGGTGTTGCGGAGATAGACGAGCTTGCCGGCGGCCTCGGTGACGTCACCCAGCCTGGCCAGACCGGCGGGGGCCGTGGCGACGAAGGTCTGCCAGCGGTCGAGCAAGTACGACGGGTCGACGGCCTCCTGTTCACGGGTGGCGGCGCAGAAGCCCATCGCGCAGCCGGCCGCGACCCCGCCGTGGAGCTGGCGCAGGCCCGCCCTGGTCCGGCGGTGGAGCTCGGTGGCCAGGGGGAGCAGGTGCTGCGTGAGCACGACATCGTGCAGGGTACGCAGCCCGCCGGGAAGGAAACGGGCGGACCGGAGGGCGACCGCGGCGATGCCGTGGCCGTCGTGCGGTTTGAGCCAGAGGTTCTCGGGGCGGACGTCGAGGACGCGGCCTTCGAGGGCCCACAGCAGCAAGGCGGTCGCGGTCGCGCGGCCGGCGTAGAAGGACATCAGGCTGAGGGCGGCCGCGTGGTTCGAGACGTGCCCGGCGGCTTCGTGGTCGCGTTTGAGCAGTTCGGTCAGCTCCGGGCTGTCCGGTTCGAGGATGTGGTCGACCCGTAACCACTCCGAGCCCGCCGGTTCACCGAGCTCCAGCCCGTACCGCGGCGCGTACCTCGCCAGCGCGGCGACACCCGCGCGTCCTGCCGTCACGACTTTCCGCCTTTCCCCAGTGGTCTCAAGGGCAGTGGGTGGCGGCCACGCCCGCCCAGTCTGCCAGTAGGGTTGGACGACATGACGATCGACGCCACGATGGTGGGCCGGACCTACACGGCCGCCGAGTCCTACCAGGTCGGCCGGGAGAAGATCCGCGAGTTCGCCGACGCGATCGGCGACCCGAACCCGGCGTACCGCGGGGACGCCGCGGTCGCACCGCCGACCTTCGCCTTCCTGCTCGGCAGCCGGGCTCTCGAGCAGTTGCTCGGCGACGACGAGCTCGGCCTGCGGCTGGACCGGATCGTGCACGGCGCGCAGAAGTTCACCTACACCCGCCCGATCAAGGCCGGCGACGAGATCGCCGCGACCGCCACCATCACCACCGTCCGCAAGGCCGGTGCCGTCGAGGTGATCATGTACGAGACCGCCCTGACCACGGCGGCCGGCGAGCCGATCGCCACCTCCACCTCGACCATCTCGCACAACCGGGCGGACTCGTGAAGACCGTGGAAGCCGGCACTGAGCTGCCGCCGTTGACCGTCACCTTCCGCCGCGACGACCTGGTCCGCTACGCCGGCGCCAGCGGCGACTTCAACCCGATCCACTGGAGCGACCGGATGGCCGCGTCGCTCGGATTGCCGGGCGTGATCGCGCACGGGATGCTGACGATGGCCTCGGCGGTCCGGGTGGTCACCGACTGGCTCGACGACCCGGCCGACCTGGTCGAGTACGGCGTCCGCTTCACCAAGCCGGTCGTGGTCCCGGACGACGACAAGGGCACCACCGTGACGTTCGCCGCGAAGGTGGACAAGGTCGCCGACGGGCTGGCCGAGATCGACATCACCGCGGTCGCCGGCGAGGAGAAGGTCCTCGGCCGGTCCAGAGCGGTCGTGCGCGTCGCATGAGTACTCCGCAGAGCGCGGTCGCGACCGGGGTCCCGCTGGCCGGGCTGACCACGCTGCGCCTGGGCGGGCCGGCCGACAAGCTGGTCGAGGTGACCACCGAGCAGGACCTGATCGACGCGGTCCGCGAGGCCGACGCCGCCGGCGAACCGGTGCTGCTGCTGAGCGGCGGCAGCAACGTGGTGATCGGTGACGAGGGCTTCCGCGGCACCGTGATCAAGGTACGCACCACCGGGATCCGGGTGGACGCCGACGCGTGTTCCGGCGCGATGATCCACGTCCAGGCGGGCGAGGACTGGGACCAGCTGGTCCAGCGCGCGATCGCGGAGGAGTGGGTCGGCCTGGAGTCGATGTCCGGGATCCCCGGGCTGACCGGCTCGACCCCGGTCCAGAACGTCGGCGCCTACGGGCACGAGGTGGCCGAGACGATCGCGTCGGTCCGCGTCTGGGACCGCGTCGGCAACGCGGTCCGGACGGTGTTCGCCGCCGACTGCGGATTCGCGTACCGCACCTCTCGCTTCAAGCAGGACCCGAGCCGGTACGTGGTGCTCGAGGTCGCCTACCAGTTGCCGCTGGGCGACCTGTCCGCCCCGGTCGAGTACGCCGAACTGGCGCGCACCCTCGACGTCGAGCCAGGTGAACGCGCGCCGATGACCGCGGTCCGCGACGCCGTGCTCGGGTTGCGCCGGGGCAAGGGGATGGTGCTCGACCCGGCCGACCACGACACCTGGTCGGCGGGATCGTTCTTCACCAACCCGATCCTCGACACCGCGGCCGAGGTCCCCGCGGGCGCCCCGCAGTGGCCGCAGCCGGACGGCCGGGTGAAGAGCAGCGCGGCCTGGCTGATCCAGCACGCCGGCGTCGACAAGGGCTTCGCGATCGGCGACGCCGCGGTCTCCTCCAAGCACACCCTGGCCCTGACCAACCGCGGCCAGGCGACCACCAAAGAACTGCTCGCCCTCGCCGCCCACGTCCGCGCCCAGGTCCAGCAGGCCTTCGGCATCACCCTGGTCAACGAACCCGTCCTGGTGAACTGCAGCCTCTGACGCGTGCATCCGGACAGGAGGTAGCCGCCGCGGTGGGCTGAGGAGCCTCCGCGGCCGGCTGCCTAGGTCCCGCCTTGGGGAACTACCTCCTGTCCAAATGCACCTGTGGACAACGCCGGACGTCGGTAGGCCGCTTTCAGGCACCATCTCGGGATGGGATCCGTGGCCGAGGTGTTAGCCCACGGCCACGGGTACGCGACCTTTCGGCAGTTGGTGGCTGCGACCTCCCGGCGCGCGGTGGCGACGGCGGTCGAACGGGGTGAGATCGAGCGGCTCGCGCACGGTATCTACATACTTCCGGGCCTGTCGTCGGACTGGCTGACGGCGTTGGCCTACGACGGGGTCCTTTCCCATCAGAGCGCTGCAGCCAGGTGGGGGCTGCCGTTGCTCGTGACGCCGCCGAAGCCGCATCTGATCCTGCCGCCGAAGCGCCATCCACGACCGGGCCGGCCGGCGGTTCTGCACTGGGCGGAGACGACTGCGGAGGAACGCCGAGCCAGGCTGACCGGTTTGGCTCGAACGGTCGTCGACTGTGCTCGGGTCCTGCCGTTCGGCGAGGCGCTCGCGGTCGCCGACGCCGCACTGGCTGACGGTCGCTGTGGCCAGGAGGAGTTGATCTCTGCTACCGAGGCGATGCGTGGCCCTGGCCGGCCGAACGCTAGCCTGGTCGCCAGGAGCGCAACCGGGCTGGCGGGCAGCTTCCTGGAGTCGATGCTGCGCGCTCTGTTGATCACCGAGCAGATCAGCGGATTCGAACCGCAGGTGCACTGTGCGGCGGGTAGTCGGGCAGAACCGTGCAGATCGACAGGATGTGGGTGTCGCCTCTCGCCGCCCTCAGGCGTGATTCGTCGACCAGCTTGTCCTTGTCCAGGAACACCTCCTGTCGATCTGCACCTCTGAAAAAGTTTTGCAGGGACCCTTGTCCCATGCCAGAGTGGCCGATAATGTTTTGCCGAATTCGAGCCGGCTAGCCATGTAAGGGGGCTGGTGTGAGGGAAAGCAGATTGTCCCGCCGGGGATTTCTGGCGGGCATCGGTGCGGTGGGGGCCGCGGCCGCGGTACCTGGGTGTTCGTCCGGGACCGGGGCCAAGTCGAGTGTCTTGCAGGTGTGGGGCGGAGTCCCCGCGGCGTCCGGGCCGCAGGCGGTCGTGGACGCGTTCGAGCAGAAGTTCCCGCAGTACAAGGTGAACTACACCCGGTTCGTCAACGACGAGCGCGGCAACCTGAAGCTGGACACCGCGTTGCAGGGTGGCCTCGACATCGATGTGTACTTCACCTACGCGCAGCAGAATCTCGCGCTCCGGGCCGGGTCCGGGCTGACCGCGGACCTGACCGACCGGGTGAAGGCCGATCCGGAGCTGGCCGTGTTCCTCGACACCGAGGAGCCGCGGGCGTACGCCGAGGACGGCAGGATCAAGGCGCTCGCGACCACCCGTGAGCCGTACTTCGTGCTGTTCAACGAGAAGCTCCGCGAGCAGGCCGGGTTGGACCTGCCGACGGCGTGGACGATCGACGACTACCGGGCGACCGCGAAGCGGCTGACCACGGCGAGCACGATCGGCGCGTACACCATCCCCGACGTCGCCCGGATCTCGCTCGGGCCGAACTACTGGTACGACGGCGACCGGTCGAACTTCGGCCACCCCGCCTTCGAACGCGGGCTGCGGCTCGGCCAGGAGATGATCGCCGACGGCTCGATGTTCCCGTGGAGCGAGGTCCTGGCGCGGCACCTGGACGCGTACCAGCAGAACGCGTTCCTGCAGCAGGAGTTCCACCTCTGGTCCACCGCACCGTTCAACCTGCGGTTCCTGAACGACGCGAAGAAGTACCCGCACGACTTCAAGGTCGCCTTCGCCCCGGCCCCGACCGTGGACGGCGCGAACTGGAACGGCGGTACCTACGGCAACTTCGTGATGGTGAACCCGAAGTCGCCGAAGACCGAGGCGGCCTGGGAGTTCGTGAAGTTCTGGCTGACCGAGGGCTCGGCGCCGATGCTCAAGGGCGGCAAGCTGCCCACCCTCGGCAACGTCACCGACGACCAGGTGGTCACCGGGATGCTCGGCAAGGAGCCGGACAAGTACTTCGACGTCGACTCGTTCCGCCGGGTCGTGCTCGACGACAAGGTCAAGCTCGCCACCGACACCCGGCTGACCGGGTTCCCCGAGATCAACCTCACCTTCGGCCAGCAGCGGGACCTGTGCTGGCTCGGCGAGAAGGACCCCGGTCCGGCGATCCGCGAGGTCCGCCGGGTCGCCGACGCCGCGATCGCCCGCAACGAGAGGAGCTCGTGATGACCACGACGGCCACCGTCGCCGCGGCCCCCGCCGTCCGGGCCGAGAAGGCGCCCGGGATCAAGCCGCGCGGCTGGATCGGGTTCCTCTTCATCGCCCCGAACCTGCTCGGCGTGCTCGCCTTCACGCTGATCCCGCTGGTCAGTGTGATCGTGCTCGCCTTCACCGACTGGAACCTGGTCTCCGGGCTCGGCGGGATCACCTTCAACGGGCTGGACAACTTCGCCGCGATCGCCCGCGACCCCGGCTTCTGGAGCGCGGTCGGCCTGACCCTGGTGTACGTCGGGGTGAGCGTTCCGCTGACCGTGATCCTCGGCCTCGCGCTCGGAATCGCGCTGAACCGGCCGTTGCCGGGCCGGGCCGTGCTGCGGGCGATCTTCTTCCTGCCGTACATCGTCAACGTGGTCGCGGTCGGGATGACCTGGCTGATGCTGATGAACCCGAAGGCCGGCCTGGTCAACCAGGTGCTGGACGTGTTCGGGATCCAGCCGGGCTGGTTCGCCTCGTCGCACTGGGCGCTGCCGGCGCTGATCGTGATGGCGGTCTGGGGCGGGGTCGGGTACTGCTCGCTGATCTACCTGTCCGCGTTGCAGGACGCGCCGCGGCAGCTGTACGAGGCGGCCGACATCGACGGCGCCGGGGTGTGGGCCAAGTTCCGTACCATCACCTGGCCTTCGTTGCTGCCGACAACGGTCTTCCTGATGGTCACGCTGATCATCGGGGCGTCCCAGGGGTTCGGCCTGATCGCACTGATCACCGCCGGTGGCCCGGGCGATGCGACCACCACCATCTCGTACTACATGTACCAGACCGGCTTCCAGTTCTACCGGTTCGGCTACGCCTCCGCGATCGGCCTGGTGACGTTCGTCGGGGTGCTGGCGCTGACCCTACTGACCTGGCGGGCGCAGCGAGGAAGGGCGCTCAATGACTGACAAGGCCGCGAAATGGTACTGGGGGATCCCGTTGTGGATCCTGGCGATCGCCTTCCTCGCGCCGTTCGCGTGGATGCTGTCGACCGCGTTGAAGGCGGACGTGGACGCGTACAAGATCCCGATGCAGTGGATCCCGGATCCGTTCCAGTGGGACAACTTCAAGACCGTGCTGGTCGGTGAGACCTCGGTGCTGGCGTCGTTCGGGCGGTCCGTCTTCGTCGCCGCCCTCCGGGTCGCGGGCGAGTTGCTCACCGCCACGATGGCCGGGTACGCGTTCGCCCGGATGACGTTCAAGGGCCGGGACAAGCTGTTCCTGCTGTACCTGGCGACCGCGATCATCCCGGCCCAGCTGCTGCTGGTGCCGCGGTTCATCTACTTCCAGAAGCTCGGGCTGTACGACACGTTGTGGGCGCTGATCCTGCCCGGCATGTTCACCGTGCTCGGGACCTTCCTGATGCGGCAGTTCTTCGTCAGCCAGCCGGCCGAGTTCGCCGAGGCGGCCCGGATGGACGGCGCGAACGAGTGGCAGATCTTCAGCCGGATCTACCTGCCGCTGGCGACCCCGGTCCTGAGCGCGCTCGGGATCCTCGCCTTCGTCTGGTCCTGGAACGACTACGAGACCCCGCTGGTCCTGATCAGCAGCCCGGACAACTACACGCTGCCGCTCAGCCTGACCAACTTCGTCGACGAGCAGGGCCAGATCGCGCCCGGACTGACGATGGCCGCCTCGGTGGTCTCGATCGTGCCGGTACTGCTCGTCTTCGTCCTGCTGCAACGCCGCTTCATCGCCGCCATGACCCATACCGGGATCAAGTAGGAGGAGTTGTCCGTGAACGTCTCAGGTGTCTTCCCGTCGCTCGCGCAGATCGGGGACTTCGGTCCGCCGCGCAGCGAGCTCGGCATCGGTTCGCTGATGCCGTGGAACGGGAAGCTCTACGTCCAGAACTACAACTCGCACAAGGCCCACAGCGGCGGCGGGGTGAGCCTGCGCCGGATCGAGCCGGACTTCACGATGGAGATCGTGCCGGAGACGCTCGGCGTGGACGGTACGTACACCAACCGGTTCGTGCACTTCCCGACCTCACAGCTGGTGCTCGGTCCGCACGTGATCGACGAGAACCACAAGATCACCACCATCCCCGAGCTCCAGCCGCTGCGGGTGTGCGGCACGTCGCGGCACCTGACCAAGCCGGACACCCACGTGTACGTGCTGTGCATGGAGGGCGAGGTGTTCGAGCTCGACCTCACCACGTACGAGTGCGTCCAGGTCTTCGACCTCAACACCGAGCTCGAGACCGACGGCGAGATGAAGGTGCACTACAAGGACTGCTACACGTCCTTCGGCCGGTTGGTGGTCTGCTCGAACGAGTACGAGGAGGCCGACTGGGACAACCGGCAGGCCCGCGGCCGGCTCGCGGAGTACGACGGGACGTCCTGGCGGATCCTGGCCCGCAAGCCGTTCACCGCGATCGGCGGCCGGCACGAGTTCGGCGGCACCATCTTCGCGACCGGCTGGGACCAGGCGTCCGCGATCCTGGAGGTGTTCACCGAGTCCGACGGGCAGTGGACCCGGTACCGGCTGCCGAAGGCGTCGCACTGCTTCGACCACAAGTGGCAGACCGAGTGGCCGCGGATCCGCGAGGTCGAGCACGAGCGGCTGCTGGTCGACCACCACGGGATGTTCTACGAGCTGTCCCCGTGGGCGTACGGCGGCCGGGTCTGGGGCGTCCGGCCGATCTCCACGCACCTGTGGGTACTCGGCGACTTCTGCTCCTGGCGCGGGATGTTCGTCGCCGGCGCCGACAACGCCTCGCCCAGCCACGGGCTCAACCCGACCACGGCCGAGCCGCAGTCCGGGCTGTGGTTCGGCAAGACCGACGACCTGTGGAACTTCGGCAAGCCGGCCGGCTGGGGCGGCCCGTGGTGGGAGAGCCCGGTCGAGGCGGGCGTGCCGTCCGACCCGTACCTGATGACCGGGTTCGACAACAAGTGCCTGCACCTGGAGAACTTCGGCGACACCCCCCTGCGGATCACGCTCGAGCTGGACTTCCACGGCCACGGCCGGTTCGGCGCGGTGGAGCAGTTCACGGTCGAGCCGGGCCGGATCGTCACGCACGTCTTCCCGCCCGGGTTCAGCGCGCACTGGGTCCGGCTGGTCAGCGACACCGACGGTGTGGCGAGCGCCCAGTTCGTCTATACGTGATGATCGCCGGATGGGAGACGAGATGGACAGTACCGAGTCGAGGGCCGGCAGCCCGAGCCCGTTGCAGCTGGTCAAGCGGGCCCTGCCCGACCTGAACGGCGCGATGCAACGGGTCGCCGAACACGTCCTCGCCCACCCGGACGAGGTCGCCCGCGGCTCGATCACCAAGCTGGCCGAGGCCGCGGGCACGTCCGCGGCCACGGTCACCCGGTTGTCCGCGCACCTCGGCTTCGCCGGGTACCCGGCGTTGCGGGCCGCGGTGGCGATGGAGATCGGCCGCGGCCTGGAGGCCGGCTGGGCCGGCGACATCGGTCTGGCGATCGGGCCCGCGGATCCGCCCGACCAGGTGCTGAACGTCCTCGCCAGCACCCAGGCGAACGCGCTCCGGAACGCGCTCGCGTCGATCGACCTGGCCGCCGCCACCCGGGTCGCGGACGCGATCGCGGGAGCCCGGCGGACCCACATCTACGGCGAGTGGGGCGACGCGATCCCGGCCCGGGAGCTGTACATCCGGTTGCTCCGGATCGGCATCCCGGTCTGGTTCTTCGACGGCCCGCAGTCGTCGCAGATCGCGGGCGGCCTGCTCGGACCGGGCGACGTCGCCCTGCTGGTCACCCGGTCCGGGATCGACCAGACCGGGCTGGAGTTCGTCCGCCGGTCGCACGACGAGGGCGCGCTGACGGTCGCGATCACCGGCGTCCCGAGCTCGCCGATCGGGGAACTCGCCGACATCTCGCTGGACACCGGGACCCAGGTCGGCGGCACCTGGACCGAGTTCTTCGCCGGCCGGGCCAGCGACACGCTCACGGCCGGCCTGCTGTTCGTCCTGGTCGCGCAGCGCGTCCCGGACCACCTGACCGCGAACCACCCGAACGGACCCGGCCAACCGGTCGTCCGGCACCCCGACACCTGACCACACCTCTGAAAGGTGCCTGCATGCAGCAGCTCGACGTCCACTCCGATCTGACCGTCGTCGGCGGCGGCCTGGCCGGGATCTGCGCCGCGATCGGCGCCGCCCGGCAAGGCAGTACGGTCGCCCTGGTGCAGAACCGCCCGGTGCTCGGCGGCAACTCCTCCAGCGAGGTCCGGGTCTGGGTGTGCGGCGCCACCGCGCACGGGGTCCAGCACTTCGCCCGGGAGACCGGCATCATGGGCGAGCTGTTCGTCGAGAACCAGTACCGCAACCCGGAGGGCAACCCGTACTACTGGGACCTGGTACTGCTCGAAGCGGTCCGCGCCGAGCCGAACATCACCCTGTTCCTCAACACCGACGTCCGCACCCTCGCCACCGCCGACGGCGAGATCACCTCGGTCACCGGCTGGCAGATGGGGTCGGAGAAGGAGATCACCTTCCACAGCCCGGTCTTCGCCGACTGCAGCGGCGACGGCCTGGTCGGCCACCTCGCCGGCGCGGAGTACCGGACCGGGCGGGAACCGCGCTCGGAGTACGACGAGTCGTGGGCGCCGGAGATCCCGGACCAGAACACCCTCGGCAGCACGATCCTCTTCTACACCAAGGACGCCGGCGAGCCGGTCCGGTTCGTGCCGCCGTCGTTCGCCAAGGACATCACCGAGACCGCGATCCCGGACCGCCGGGTGATCCGGACCGAGGCGAACGGGTGCTCGTACTGGTGGATCGAGTGGGGCGGCGAGCTCGACGTCGTCGGCGACAACGAGCGGATCCGGGACGAGCTGCAGGCCGTCGTCTACGGGATCTGGGACTACCTGAAGAACTCCGGCCGCTTCGACGCCGACAACCTGACGCTGGAGTGGATCGGCGCGGTCCCGGGCAAGCGCGAGTACCGGCGGTTCGTCGGGGACCACGTGCTCACCCAGCACGACGTGCTCGGGCAGGCCGAGTTCGAGGACCGGGTCGCGTTCGGCGGCTGGTCGATCGACCTGCACCCGCCCGGCGGGGTGTACGCGAGCGAGCGCGGTTCGAAGCACTGGCACCCGGACGGGAACTACCACATCCCGTTGCGCTCGCTGTACTCGCGGAACGTGCCGAACCTGTGGGTGGCCGGCCGGAACATCAGCGCGAGCCACGTGGCGTTCGGGACGACCCGGGTGATGGCGACCTGCGCGGTTCTCGGCGAGGCGGTCGGGATCGCGTCGGCGGTTGCCGCACGCAACGGACTCACGCCGCGCCAGCTGGCCACCGAGCGGTTCGAGCTGATGCGGAACGCGCTGCGCCGGGCCGACGCGTCGGTGCTCGGCGTGGTCGACGACGATCCGGACAACCTGGCCCTGGCGGCGACGGTCACCGCGTCCTCGACGTACCGGCGGCCGGCCGTCGAGGTGTCGGCGGGAACGATGCCGCTGGCAACGGACCTGGCGATGGTGCTGCCGGTGGACCCGGCGCTCGACGGTCTGGAATTCCTGGTGGACGTGAGGGAGGCGACGTCGCTGACGGTGGAGTTGCACGATCCGCTGAAGCCGCAGAACTACCTGCCGGTGGAGCTGGTGGACTCGTGCTCCGTGGACGTGCCGGCCGGGGAGAAGCGCTGGATCCAGGTGCCGCTCAGCTGGCGTCCGGAGGTCCCGGCGAACGCGGTGATCGTGCTGAAGGCAAACCCCTCGGTTTCCGTCCACACGGCGGAGACGGCGCTGCCCGGCATGATCTACCTGGCCCATCGTGACCCGGCCCCGGACGAGCAGTACACCGAACAGTTTCGCGAGTGGAAGCACGTCCTGCGGCGCGCCGGCCTGTGCGTGCGCGTCACCGGTGAATCGTCGGTGTACTCCGCGGAGAAGGCGATCGGCGGCCATGCGCGCCCGTACGGCGGACCGCAGATGTGGATGTCCGAGGACCTGGCCTGGGATCCCGAGCCGACCCTCGACCTGACCTGGCCGGACCCGGTCGAGCTCGGCGAGGTCGTGGTGATCCTCGACGACGACGTGGAGGAGGACCTGATCAACCTGCACCACCACCGGTCGCCGAACGAGATCCTCCCGACCCTGCTTCGCGACTACGACCTGGAGGCGCGTGATGCGTCCGGGAACTGGGCGCCGGTCGGGTCGGTCCGGGCGAATCGGCGGCGGCGGATCAACCACGTCCTCGACGAGCCGCGATCGGTCAGCGCTCTGCGGCTGACCGCTCGCGCCACGAACGGAGCGCCGCGGGCCCACGTGGTCTCCGTCCGCGCCTATCGGCCCTGAGGTCTGGCCGGTCGGCGGCCCGCGACCCACACTGAGGGGAGAGCGGGCATTCCGCGCCAGGGGAGGGCGGCTGGATGGCTGGGCGACGCACGGCGTTGATCGTTGCCAACGACGTCTACGAGCACGAGGGGCTGGGGCAGCTCCGGGCGCCCGCGGCCGACGCGCGGGCGCTGGCCGAGGTCCTCGGCGATCCCGCGATCGGTGGGTTCGACGTGCACGTGGTGCGGAACGAGGCGGCGCACGTGATCGAGGGCCGGATCGAGGATCTGTTCTCCGACAGCCGGCCGGACGACGTGTTGCTGCTGCACTTCTCCTGCCACGGGCTGAAGAGCGAGTCCGGCGAGTTGTTCTTCGCCGCCACCAACACCCGGCCGAACCGGCTCGGCTCCACCGCGGTACCGGCCGAGTTCGTCCAGCGGTGCCTGCGGATGAGCCGGTCGCGGAGCGTCGTGCTGCTGCTCGACTGTTGCTACGGAGGCGCTTTCAGCAAAGGCGTTACCGTCCGCGCTGCTGGAGACGCGCATGTGCTGGACAGCTTCGGCGGTGGGCGGTTGGGCGGTGGTCGCGGCCGGGCGGTCATCACGGCGTCGAGTGCGACGGAATACGCGTTCGAGGGGGACCGGCTCGCGGACGACCACACCTCGCCGTCGGTGTTCACCGCGGCGTTGGTGGACGGCCTGGCGAGTGGAGACGCGGACCTCGACCAGGACGGCTGGGTGTCGCTGAACGAGCTCTACGAGTACGTCTTCGACCGGGTCCGGGAGCAGAATCCGCAACAGACCCCGAGCCGGGACGTGGAGATGCAGGGCGAGCTCTACCTCGCCCGCCGAAGCCACCCGGTCACCGATCCCGCGCCGCTGCCGGCCGAGTTGTTGCAGATGATCGACAGCCCGCTCGCCACTCTCAGGGTCGGCGCGGTCGCCGAACTCACCGGCCTCCTCCAAGGCCGCAACGCCGGCCTCCGCCTGGCAGCAAAAGCAACCCTCCAACGCCTCACCGAAGACGACAGCCGCTCAGTAGCCGCCGCAGCCACCGCCGCCCTCACCACCGTCACGCCCGAGCCGCCCGCCGTCCCGAGCGCTGCTCCTGAGGCACCCGCTGTCGCGATTGCTGAAGCTGAGGCGCCTTCGGGTAGGAGTGCTGCGCCTTCAGGTACCGCGTCCTCAGGTACCGCGTCTGCCGAAGCAGCGCCGTCACGTACGGCGTCCTCAGACCAAGCGCCGTCAGGCACCGCGTCTGCGGACCTGCCTGAGTCTGCAGCGCGCGAACAGGACAGCGCGGAGGCGAGTGCGGACTCGGAGCAGGCTGAACCCCCGGGGGAGCCGCCGGGGAGTGAGGCTTGGCGTCGTGGTTGGTGGGGGTGGTCTCCGCGTCGGCGGATCGCGTCCATCGTCGGCGCCATGGTGGTGGTTGCGGCGGGGGTGATTGCCGTTGTGCTGCTGACGAACGGGGACGGGCGCTCGTCGACAGGCAACTCGGTGGCCGGGGAGTTCAGCGAGTCGGGGCCCTGGCGGGTCCAACTGCGCGGAACCAACGCCGTCGACGGTGGTTGCACGTTCACCGTGACGGACGTGGAGACGGGCGCGAAGACGAAGGAGTACCAGCAGGTCTTCGAGGAGCGGACCTTCCAGATCGCCCAGTCCGGGACCTTCCGCGTGGACACCAGCGCCTCGGTCTGCGCGGCGACGCACACGTCCGGCAGCGGTCAGAAGGCGCTGCCGTTCGCCCAGCATCCCGGCACCGGCGACACCGAGGCGTTCACGCTGCCGAACGACAAGGGCGCCCTCGTCGAGGTCACCGACTTCCACAGCTACGGCCGCTGCGAGTTCGTCCTCCGCGATGCCGCCGACGGCCGCGACCTCGCCTTCGGTACCGCCCAACCGGCGAATCGCGTGGTCCGCCTGGCCGCGCAAGGCAGCAAGCAGGTGTACCTCGGTGAGTTCTACGGCTGCGACGTCACCGTCAAAGCCGGCTGAACCTCAGCGCGGGAGCAGCCGACGAGGCCGGGTGGGCCGGTTGAGGTAATCGCGGAGGGTCGTGTGCAGATCGAGCGCGGCCGGGTCGGTGAGTGAGTGGTGCGTACGCAGCTGGGCCGCCAGCTCGCTGATGCGGTGCAGCAGCGGGCGGACCCTGTACTCCAACGGGACGGCGAGGAGTGGGGCGATGGAAGCACGAGCGCCGTCGAGCTGGCCCAGTTCCAGTCTCGCCTTGGCTTGCTGCAGGTGGACCATGCGCTCGGAGCCGTGGTTGCGCTGGGCCGGGGGATCGGCGGCGTACAAGGCCAGACTGTGGTCCGCGTGGTCCAAGGTGTACCGCGCTTCGCCGAGAGCCAGGTGCGCGTCGGACCACAGCCCCTCGGCGCGTTCCGGCGGGCAGAGGAACGGGCCGCCCACCTCGGCGACACCCGGCGACGTCCTGGTGCGCTTGGCGACGGCGAGCGCCTCGCGGGCCTCGGACTCGCGGCCGGTCCGGGCCAGGTCGACCGCGAGCACTCCGGCGAGGAAGACGGCGGACGTGCCGCCGGCGTACCGCAGGCCGTCGCGGGCGTACTCCGCGGCGCGGGCGAAGTCGTCCTGCCAGAAGGCGGCCGTGTGCTGGGTGGCACGGATCCAGGCGCGGAGTTCGTCGTGGTCGGCCGCTTCGGCGCACGCCCAGGCCGTCCGGGTGTGGCTCTCGGCAACGTCCGGGCGACCGAGGTCCACCGACATCCAGGCGAGCGTGGTCAGCGCCCAGCCGGCCGCGGCGTACAACTCGCGGCTCTGCCGGGGTGGCTGGCGGCCGGCCAGCAGCTTGAACGCCCGGTCACGGATCGCCCGGCTGCGCAGGAACAACGGCTTCGTCGGCACCTTGAGATAGCTCTGCGCGATCCGCTGGATGTCGGCGTGCAACTGCTCGACGGTCAGGCCGCCGACGTTCGACTCCTCGGCGAGGGCGAGCAGCGCGACCGACTCGTCACCGGCGTCGACCAGGTCGTCGGCCAGCCCGTGCGTCAGTACCGGCGTGATGTCCGGCTCGGCCGGGGCGAGCGGCTCGCCGCTCACGCCGAAACCGAGTTCGTTGTCTGTGGCAACGTTCAGGACGTGCCGCAGACCGGACCGGTACGCCGGGCCCGGCCAGCGGACCGCGCCGCGTTCGAGCTTGGCGACGTAGTGGCCGTCCAGGTCGTAGCGGACCTCGGTGGTCTCCCAGAGCCAGGCGCAGACGGCCTCCGCCAGCTCGCTGCGGGACATGTGCTCGCCCGGTGCGCGCAGGGACGGCGTCCGCTCCCGCGCCGCACGCAGCAACTCGTTGGGCACTGGCATGGCGGTAACTGTAGGTGTCCGGACACCCTCCGCGACCACGAAAACCCCGCCTGTGGACGACCTGCCCCACGATGCCCCGAGATGCCCCGGGATGCCCCGGATCCGCGCGCGGTCCGGGCCGGTTTTGGCCGCTCCCGCTAGGGTCCACGGCAACGGCGGCTGGCGAGGAGGGTCCGGGTGGCGGAGGAAGCGATCACGACGTTGCGGGCGGAGCTCGGCCGGTTCGAGCGGGCCGAGGTCGGGTTCGCGCTGCTGGAGACGTTCCTCGACGTCGTCGGGCCGTGGCTGGGTGAGGCGATCATCGACCCGCGCCGGTTGTTGCTGCCGGATCGGATGACCGACGACCGGGCCGTCGTGCAGGGGCTGATCGAGGAGCTCGGCACGGAGCCGGTCCGCAAGCAGGGGCCGTTCACGCTGCACGAGCGCCCGTTCGACCTGGCCGACGACCAGGCCCGCTGGGACTACACCCGGTTGGCCTACTGCTCGACGCACGCGGCCGTCTGGAGCCGGGGGAGGCGGACGACGTACTTCGAGGTGGCCGACCGCGAGCGGGCGACGTACTGGTTGCCGGACAGCCTCAAGGCGCAGTACTTCGACCGGCTCGCGGCACACGGGTGGATGATCCCCGAGGACTGGCTGGCCGCGGTGCCGAAGAAGCCGAAGCCGTGGTGGAAGCGCGGGCGGATGTGAAGCCGCCCGCGGTTCCTCAGTCGACCGCGGGCAGTCGCTCCAGCGCCTGCGCGACGGCGGCCTGGATGTCGGCGTCGTCCCAGGACCGGTCGGTCATCTTGTCGGACAGGTAGGCGTCGTACGCGGCCAGGTCGAGGTGGCCGTGGCCGCAGAGCGCGGTGAGGATGACCTTCTCCTCGCCGGACTCCTTGCAACGTTGGGCTTCCTCGATCGCGGCGGCGAGCGCGTGCGTCGGTTCGGGAGCCGGCACGATGCCCTCGGTCCGGGCGAACAGCACCCCGGCCGCGAAGCACTCGGACTGCGGTTTCGCGATCGCCTCGAGCTCACCGGTCTCGTACAGGTGGCTGATCAGCGGGCTCATCCCGTGGTACCGCAGGCCGCCGGCGTGGATCGGGTCCGGCACGAAGTCGTGGCCGAGGGTGTGCATCTTCATCAGCGGCGTCATCCCGAGGGTGTCGCCGAAGTCGTACGCGTACGTGCCCTGGGTCAGCGACGGACACGCGGCCGGCTCGACCGCGCGGATCACCGGTGCCTGCCGGCCGGCCCACTTCTCCCGCAGGAACGGGAACGCGAGACCGCCGAAGTTCGACCCGCCGCCGGTACAGCCGACGATCAGGTCCGCCTGCTCCCCGGCCATCGCGAGCTGCAGCAGGGCTTCCTCGCCGATGATCGTCTGGTGCAGCAGGACGTGGTTCAGCACGCTGCCGAGCGCGTAGTGCACGTCGGGATCCTGGACCGCCATCTCGACGGCCTCGCTGATCGCGATCCCCAGCGACCCGCTGGAGTCGGGGTCCTGGGCGAGGATCTTGCGGCCCGCCTCGGTCAGCTCCGACGGGCTCGGGTGCACGGTCGCGCCGAAGACCTCCATCATCGTCCGCCGGTACGGCTTCTGGTCGTACGACGCCCGCACCTGCCAGACCTCGCACTCCAGCCCGTACTGCGCACACGCGAACGCCAGCGCGGTACCCCACTGGCCGGCGCCGGTCTCGGTGGTGAGCTTCCGGACGCCCGCCTTCGCGTTGTAGAACGCCTGCGGGACGGCGGTGTTCGGCTTGTGCGACCCGGCCGGCGAGACCCCCTCGTACTTGTAGTAGATCCGCGCCGGCGTATCGAGCGCCCGCTCCAGCCGATGCGCCCGGTACAGCGGACTCGGCCGCCACAACCGGTACACGTCGAGCACTTCGCCGGGGATGTCGACGTACTGCTCCTGCGAGACCTCCTGCAGGATCAGGTCCATCGGGAACAGCGGCGCCAGGTCGTCCGGCCCCACCGGCTGCCCGGTCCCCGGATGCAGCACCGGCGGCGGCGGGGTGGGCAGATCGTGCAACACGTTGTACCACCGCGTGGGCAGCTCATCCTCTGGCAGAAGGATCTTCGTCGGCGTCCTCATGCCCGCAACGTAAGCCCGGAGCCCCGCTCCCGCAACGGTCCCTGATCGGTGAGGAAACGGTCGCCGTCAGTAGGTCGCCGCAGGCGCCGGCGCGGCGGTGGTCTGGTCGGCGCCGAGCCAGTCGTCGATGTCGGTCAGCAGGGTCTTGCGGACCTCGTCCGGGGCGGTGGACGCGAGCACCGAACCGCGGGCCAGGTCGGCCAGTTCCTCGTCGGTGAAGTGGTGCACCGCGCGAGCCGTCTCGTACTGCTCCGCGAGGCGGGATCCGAACAGCAGCGGGTCATCGGCGCCGAGGGCGATGCGCGCACCGGCCTCGTACAACTGGCGGAGCGGCACGTCCTCGGGACGGCGGTAGACACCGAGCGACACGTTGGAGGCGGGGCAGACCTCGAGCGCGACCTGGGCGTCGACGACGCGCTTGAGCAGGTCGGGGTCCTCGATCGTGCGAACCCCGTGACCGACCCGGCCGGCGCCGAGCTCGTCGAGACACGTCCGCACCGTGGCCGGACCGCAGAGCTCGCCGCCGTGCGGAGCCGCGAGCAGACCCGCGTTCCGCGCGATCCGGAACGCGGGCGCGAACTCCGACGTGGTGCCGCGCCGCTCGTCGTTGGACAGCCCGAACCCGACGACGCCACGGCCGACGTACTGCGCGGCCAGCCGGGCCAGGGTCCGGGCGTCGAGGGGATGCCGGGTGCGGTTCGCCGCGATGATCACCTGGACCGCGATCCCGGTACCGGCTGCGGCGTCCCGGGCGGCGTCCAGGACCAGGTCGGTGAACGCGGTGATGCCGTGGAAGCGATTCGCGTACCCGGACGGGTCGACCTGGATCTCCAGCCAGCGGGACCCGTCGGCCTTGTCGTCCTCGGCGGCCTCGCGGACCAGCCGGCGGACGTCGTCCTCGGTCCGCAGCACCGAGCGGGCGATGTCGTACAGCCGCTGGAACCGGAACCAGCCGCGCTCGTCGGCCGCCGACAGCTCCGGCGGCCAGTCGGTCCGCAGCGCGTCCGGCAACCGGACCCCGTGCGTGTCGGCCAACTCGACCAGGGTGAGATGCCGCATCGACCCGGAGAAGTGCAGATGCAGGTGCGTCTTCGGCAACAGCCGCAGGTCGCGAGGCGCCATTACCGAAGGTTACCGACGGCCTGCCCAGAGAAAGAAATCGGGGCCGCACATGTGCATTTCGACAGGACCTGGTCCACGATCACGCCCGCCGGCCCGGTCACGTGCGCCGGAGCGTGAGGCGGAACGAGCACCACCTCCTGTCGAAACGCACGAACCGGGCCGCCCACCGGTGGGTGGACGGCCCGGAAGAGGGGTGCGGGGTCAGCTGAGGAGCTTGGCGATGCGGGAGACGCCCTCGGCCAGGTCGTCGTCGCCGAGCGCGTACGACAGCCGCAGGTACCCCGGGGCGCCGAACGCCTCACCCGGGACCACGGCGACCTCGGCGTCGTCGAGGATGATCTCGGCCAGCTCCGCGGACGTGGTCGGGGTGCGGCCGTTGATCTCCTTGCCGAGCACGCCCTTGACCGACGGGTACGCGTAGAACGCGCCGGTCGGCTCGGGGCACTCGACGCCGGGGATCTCGTTCAGCATCGACACCATCGTGCGGCGGCGCCGGTCGAACGCGGCCTTCATCTCGTCCACGGCGCTCAGGTCACCCTCGAGCGCGGCGATCGCGGCCCGCTGGGCGATGTTGCAGACGTTCGAGGTCTGGTGCGACTGCAGGTTGGTGGCCGCCTTGACGACGTCCTTCGGGCCGATCATCCAGCCGACCCGCCAGCCGGTCATCGCGTACGTCTTGGCGACGCCGTTCAGCACGATGGTGGTGTCGGCGAGCTCCGGCACCGCGACCGGCAGCGACGTCGCCTTGGTGTCGCCGTAGGTGAGGTGCTCGTAGATCTCGTCGGTGATCACCCAGATGCCGTGCTCGAGCGCCCAGCGGCCGATCGCCTCGACGGCCTCGGGGCTGTCCACCGCGCCGGTCGGGTTCGACGGCGAGCAGAACAGCAGTGCCTTCGTCTTCTCGGTCCGGGCCGCCTCCAGCTGCTCGACGGTGACCAGGTAGTTCTGCGTCTCGTCGGCGAGCACCTCGACCGGAACCCCGCCGGCCAGCTGGATCGCCTCCGGGTACGTGGTCCAGAACGGTGCCGGCAGCAGCACCTCGTCGCCCGGGTCGAGCAGGGTGGCGAACGCGTTGTACACCGCGTGCTTGCCGCCGTTGGTGACCAGTACCTGCGCGGCCTCGATCTCGTACCCGGAGTCCCGCTTGGTCTTCGCGACGATCGCCTGCTTCAGCTCCGGCAGACCACCGGCCGGGCTGTAGCGGTGGTTCTTCGGATCGCGGGCGGCCTCGACGGCGGCCTCGACGATGTAGTCCGGGGTCGGGAAGTCCGGTTCGCCGGCGCCGAAGCCGATCACCGGGCGCCCGGCCGCCTTGAGCGCCTTCGCCTTGGCGTCGACCGCGAGCGTGGCCGATTCACTGATAGCACCGATACGTGCGGAGATGCGGGAAGCCATGGCCCCATCCTGGCACCACCCGATACCGGCCCACATCCCGGTATCACCGACTGACCCCCACCCCACCCCCGCCCCCTGCCCCAGCCCCGCCCACCTGTCCCCACCCCCGGCTTTGGCGGGGGTTGGTGGGGCTTGTCGGGTGGTGGGGACGAACACTGGGCCCGGGGTTGGGAACGAAGTGGGGGGTGTGTGGCGTTCTTGGGCTGTGGGGACGGTATGGTTCTGCTCGCGGTACGGCGCCCGGTGGGAGTCGTGGAACGGGTAGGGCCTCAGTTCGACCAGGAAGCTCCGACCCCGTACACTCTTCTAGTCCGGGCGTAGATGGCCCTGATCCGGCATGCCCGAGATCAGGATCAGCGGCGTCCGGGATGTTGCAGAGGGCACTAGCTCAACTGGCAGAGCATCGGTCTCCAAAACCGAAGGTTGGGGGTTCAAGTCCCTCGTGCCCTGCAAATCCTGACCGGCGCAGGGCTGGTCAGGCCGCCGCTAGCGAAAGAGGTAGGTCGTGACGGAGACGCGCACCCCGGCACCCTCCGGCGCCGGCAAGCCTGCGGAAGGCAAGTCGGGCAACCGCCTGCTGCGCTTCTACCGCCAGGTGGTCGCCGAGCTTCGCAAGGTCGTCTGGCCGACCCGGAAGCAGCTCTCCACCTACTTCGTGGTCGTGCTGACCTTCGTGGTGTTCGTCATCGCGATCGTGTCGGTCCTCGACCTGGCCTTCGGCTGGGCGATGTTCAAGATCTTCGGCTGAGCCCCCCGACCGCGCCGGCGTACCGGTCGCGGTCTCCCGGGACGGCCCGGCCCGACCCGCTGTAGACAACACCCGATGCAGAGATGACGGAGTACAACGTGTCCGAGCGTGACGACGAGGTCCTCGAGTTCGAGGACGACTTCGACATGTCCGCTGACTCCGACGACGACCTCGACTACGACGGCAACGACGACGACCTGTTCGACGACGGTGACGACGACGGCGACGACCCGTTCGCGGATCTCGACTCCGAGAACGACGACGAGTACGCCGCCGACGACGAGGCCGAGGACGGCGACGAGGACGACGACGACTCCGACGCCGAGCCGGTCGTCGTGGTCGCCACCGACTCCGGCGACGACGCCGAAGGTGACGAGGACGGCGACGACGCGGGCGACTCCGAGGACGACGCCGCGACCGTGACGGCCGCCGCCGACGCGGACGACGACTCCGACGACGAGCCCGTCGCCGCGACCGCCGAGGCCGCTGACGAGGACGACGCCGACGAGGACGAGGACGACGAGGCGGACGACGACGCCGACGAGGACGCCCTGGCGGTGGCGGCGGCCGCCGTCGGTGCCGCCGGTGCCGCTGCCGCGGTGGCCGCCGCCGCCGACGAGGACGAGGCCGAGCCGGAGGAGCCGGGCGACCCGCTCGAGGAGCTGCGCAGCCGGCTGCGGTCCCAGATCGGCGACTGGTACGTGGTGCACACGTACTCAGGGATGGAGAACCGGGTCAAGGGCAACCTGGAGAACCGGATCAACTCCCTGAACATGGAGGACTACATCTTCGAGATCGTCGTGCCGACCGAAGAGGTCGCCGAGATCAAGAACGGGCAGCGCCGGATGGTGAAGCGCACCGTGCTCCCCGGCTACGTGCTGGTCCGGATGGACCTCACGGACGAGTCCTGGTCGACCGTGCGGCACACGCCGTCGGTGACCGGCTTCGTCGGGAACAGCCAGAAGCCCGTCCCGCTCAGCCTCGAAGAGGTGGAGAAGATGCTCGCACCGGCCGTCGTGGCGGCGGCCGAGGCGGCGGCTGCCGAGACCGGTGGCGCACCCGCGAAGGCCCCGGCCAAGAAGAAGGTCGAGGTCGCCGACTTCGGCGTGGGTGACTCGGTCATGGTGGTCGACGGGCCGTTCGCGACCCTGCACGCCACGATCACGGAGATCAACGCCGACGCCCAGCGGATCAAGGCGCTGGTGGAGATCTTCGGCCGGGAGACCCCGGTCGAACTCAGCTTCAACCAGATCCAGAAAGTCTAAGGACCCGAAAGAATGCCTCCGAAGAAGAAGATCGCTGCCCTGGTCAAGGTGCAGCTGCAGGCCGGCGCCGCGACGCCGGCACCGCCTGTCGGTACCGCGCTCGGTCCGCACGGCGTCAACATCATGGAGTTCTGCAAGGCGTACAACGCCCAGACGGAGTCCATGCGTGGAAACGTCGTCCCGGTCGAGATCACCATCTACGAAGACCGCTCCTTCACCTTCATCACCAAGACGCCGCCGGCGCCGGAGATGATCAAGAAGGCCGCCGGTCTGCAGAAGGGCTCGTCGGTCCCGCACAAGGACAAGGTCGGCAAGATCACCAAGGACCAGGTCCGCGAGATCGCCACCACCAAGATGCCGGACCTGAACGCCCGCGACATCGACGCCGCGATGAAGATCATCGAGGGCACCGCCCGTTCGATGGGTGTCACCGTCGAGGCCTGACCGGCTCTCGCAGTACCCGCAGGACAGCAGTTGTGGCAGGGCGAAGCGCCGCCCGGAGACCACACCCCAGAGAGGAACAGCAATGGCACAGCGCAGCAAGGCCTACCGCACGATCGCGGAGAAGATCGACTTCGACAAGCTGTACAGCCCGCTCGAGGCGATCAAGCTCGCCAAGGAAGCGGCCGGCGGCAAGAAGTTCAACTCCACGGTCGACGTGGCGATGCGGCTCGGGGTCGACCCCCGCAAGGCCGACCAGATGGTGCGCGGCACCGTCAACCTTCCGCACGGTACCGGCAAGACGGCACGGGTCCTCGTCTTCGCCACCGGTGAGAAGGCCGAGGCCGCCAAGGCCGCCGGCGCCGACTTCGTCGGCGACGACGACCTGATCAAGAAGGTCACCGACGGCTGGCTCGACTTCGACGCCGTCGTCGCCACCCCCGACCTGATGGGCAAGGTCGGCCGGCTGGGTCGCGTGCTCGGCCCGCGTGGTCTGATGCCGAACCCGAAGACCGGCACCGTCACCCCCGACGTGACCAAGGCCGTGAACGACATCAAGGGCGGCAAGATCGAGTTCCGGGTCGACCGGCACGCGAACCTGCACTTCATCATCGGCAAGGCCTCGTTCGACGAGCAGCAGCTGGTGGAGAACTACAGCGCCGCGCTCGAGGAGATCCTCCGGCTCAAGCCGGCCAGCTCCAAGGGCCGCTACATCAAGAAGACCGTCTTCTCGACCACGATGGGTCCGGGTGTCCAGGTGGACCCCAACGCGACCCGCAACCTGCTCGAGGAGAACGCCGACGCCTGAGGCTCGGTCACTCTGGTCAACCACAAGGCCCCGGTCGGCAGACCGGGGCCTTGTGCGTTGTCAGGGCGGCGTCGTCAGCGCCGGCCGCGGCCGGATCACGGTACGAGCAGGTCGGGCGTCAGGTCCTCGGCACGGGGGACACCGACGAGGCGGAGGGCGTGGTCGAGCTCGTCGCCGAGGTCGGTGAGCATCCGGGTCACCCCGGCGCTCCCGCCGACGGTGAGCGCCCACAACGCCGGCCGCCCGACGAAGACGGCCCGCGCACCCAGCGCCAACGCGGCCAGCACGTGTTCGCCACGTCGGATGCCGCCGTCGACGTACACCTCGGTGCCGGTCCCGGTGAGGGCCTCGGCGACCTCGGGAAGGGCCCGGGCGGTCGCGATCGAGCCGTCCAGCTGCCGGCCGCCGTGGTTCGACACGATCACGCCGGCCGCCCCCGCGTCCGCGCAGCGCTTCGCGTCGTCGCCGCGGAGTACGCCCTTCACCACGACCGGCAGCCCGGTCCGCTCGGCCAGCCAGCCGATCACGTCCGGCCCGAGGTCGTCGGCCTTGCCGAGGTCGTCGTCGGTGTAGTCGTCCTCGTTCACGTTGGCCAGGCCGTGGGTCGCCTGGACCGTCTCCCAGACCGTCGGCCCGTCGTCCTCCTTGCGGCCGACCACCGGGGTGTCCGCGGTGAGGACGATCGCCCGCGCTCCGGCTTCCACGGCCGCGTCGAGCATCCGTACCGTCACCTCGCGGTTGCGGACGACGTAGATCTGCAGCCACCACGGCGCCCCGGCCGCGGCGATGTCGGCGAACGTACTGCCCGCGTTGCTCGACACCCCGACGACCGACCCGGCCGCCGCGACGCCGGCCGCCATCGCCACCTCGCCGCCCGGATCGGCCTGCAGCTGGAGCGTCGACGGAGCCACCAGGACCGGGACGTCGACCGGTGTACCGAGCACCGTGGTCCGCAGGTCGACGGTGCTCACGTCGGTGAGGATGTGCGGCCGGAAGCGGTACGCGTTCCACGCCGCCACCGCCTCGCTCACGCTGACTCCGCCCGCCGAGCCCTGCCGGAAGTACCGGTGCACCGGCTCGGGCAGCTTCTCGGCCGCGGCCGCTTCCAGGCTGTCGATCCATCGCATGCCGTCGATCCTCGCATCCGAAAAGGGCGGGCGGGAGATTGGCGCGTCCCGGTAGAGTGGAGACCGTGAAGCAGCACGGGCAGCGATTTCCGCGCCCCGGCCGGCACAGTGGTGCCGACGGGGTGAGCCGTAGCTGCGCTCTCTCCTGAGGTGACCGCGGCCGGTCGGGGTGTCTTCGTCCCTCGTACCGCTCACCGCTTGGAGAACACCTCATGGCTGTCCTGTCCTTGGAAGAACTGTACGCCGCCCTGGGTCTGCGCGACCTCGCCGATCCGGCCGGGGGTCCGCACGCGATCCAGCTGATCGTCGACTCGCTCCGGACCGCGCTCGGCCAGGCCTGGCCGTACACGGAGATCTGGACCCGGCGCGATCACCCGGTCGTCCCGCTGGCCGACAACTACGACAACCTCGGGTACGCCGCGGGCGCGGTGACCCGGGAGGCGCGGTACACCCGGTACGCGTCGGACGGCGAGGTGCTGCGGTCGCACACGTCCGCGATGATCCCGCCGGCGCTGCGCGAACTCGCGAGCTCCGACGCGACCGACGTGCTGATGATCTGCGCCGGTATCTGTTACCGGCGGGACTCGGTGGACTGGCAGCACACCGGGACCCCGCACCAGCTTGACCTGTGGCGACTCAGCCGCAACGTCGAGCTGGGGGAGCCCGAGTTGGAAGAGATGATCGCCCGGTTGGTCGAGACCGTCCTGCCCGGCCGGACGTACCGCACGGTCCCCGCGGTGCACCCGTACACGATCCACGGCCGGCAGATCGACGTCCGGCTCGACGGCGAGTGGATCGAGATCGGCGAATGCGGGGTCGCCGCACCCCAGGTCCTGCGCCGCGCCGGCCTGGACGAGTCGTGGACCGGCCTCGCGATGGGACCGGGGCTCGACCGGTTGCTCATGCTGCGCAAGGGGATCCCGGACATCCGGTTGCTCCGGTCGACGGATCCCCGGATCGCCGGGCAGATGCTCGACCTGCTGCCGTACCAGCCGGTGTCCGCGATGCCGCCGGTCCGCCGGGATCTGTCCGTCGTGGTGGGACCGGACGCGGACCTGTCCCTGGAGGTCCTCGGCGACCGGGTCCGCCGGGCCCTGGGACCCGACGCGGACGCCGCCGAGACGGTCGAGCTGATCAGCGAGACGGCGTACGACGAGTTGCCCGAGCCGGCCAGGAAGAGGCTCCAGCTGGTCCCGGGACAGCGGAACGCGCTGATCCGGTTGATCCTCCGCCCGCTGGACCGGACGCTCACCGACACCGAGGCCAACGTGCTCCGCGACCAGGTCTACCGCGAACTGCACGAGGGCCTCGTCCAGGAGCTCATCGGTCAGGCGGTGTAGCTCGCGATCACCACGCCGGACGGTGACGTCGTCGTCCCGGTCAGGGTCAGCGGCAGCGGTGCCGGCAAGTCACCGAACATCTTCTTGCCGGCACCGAGCACCACCGGGAACGTCAGCAGGTGCAGCTCGTCGACCAGGCCGTGCTCGAGCAGGGTCCGCAGGAGGACGCTGCTGCCGAACACGACGAGGTCCTCCGGCAGGGCGCCGATCTCCGTGGGGAGGTCGGCGCCGAGGACGGTGGTGTTCACCCATGAGCCTTCGGTCAGCGTGGTCGAGGCGACGTACTTGGGGATCCGGTTCATCGCGGCGACGGCCGGCTCCGCCTGGTCGGCGTACGGCCAGGTCGCGGCGAACGCCTCGTACGTCCGGCGGCCGAGCAGCAACCCACCGGCGGCGGTCGTGTGCCGCTGCATGAACGCGGCCACGACCTCGTCGGTGTACGGCAGCACCCAGCCGCCGTGCGCGAACCCGCCGTCACGGTCCTCGTCCGCCGACAGCACGGACTGGATCACCCCGTCGAGGGACTGGAAGTTGACCACGCTCACTCTGCCCATGGCCGACAGCTTGTCAGCTCAGGGTGGCGCAGAAGGCCTTGGCCTTGCTGGTGATGGTGGACCAGTTCGCGGCGGCCACGTCGGCGGGGGAGACGACGTCGGTCCCGGCGCTGACGGCCAGGGCGCCGGCGTCCAGGAACTGCTTGGCGTTGCCCGCGTTCACCCCACCGGACGGCACCAGCGGGACCCCGGGGAACGGGCCGTTCAGGTCCTTGAAGTACTTCGGGCCGAACTGGTGGGCCGGGAAGATCTTCACCGCCTCGGCGCCGAGCGCGACCGCGGTCATCACCTCCGACGGGGTGAGCGCGCCGAGCACGATCGGTACCCCGGCGGCGTGCGCGGCGGCGACCACCTCGGCCGCCTCCGGACCCTGGCCGGGCGTGACCAGGAACTGCGCGCCGGCGTCGACCGCGGTCTTGGCCTGCGCCGCGGTCTGGACCGTGCCGGCGCCGACCACGGCCCCGGTGTCACCGGACGCGGCCCGCTCCAGGTGCCGGGGCAGGTCCGGGGTGGTGAAGGTCAGCTCGATCACGCGGATGCCGCCGGCCACGAGGGCGGCGCACAGGTCGCGCGCGTCGTCGATCGCCGGCGCGCGGACGACGCTCAGCACCTTGTCTTCGCGGAGCAGGTCCAGGGTGGTCATCGGGTCGGTCCTTTCCCAGGGGGACGACGGATCGCGCGGCCCGGCAGGGCGTCGGTCCGGCGTCCGTTCTCGATCACGGCGGTCCCGCCGACCAGGACCCAGGGAATGCCCTCGGCCGGCCGGCAGGGATCGTCGAAGGTGGCGGTGTCCCGCACCGTTGCGGGGTCGAACAGCACGAGGTCCGCGTGGTACCCGGTCCGGACCAGGCCGCGGTCGGTCAGTCCCAGCCGGGCCGCGGGCCGCCCGGTCAGGTGGTGCACGCAGTCGGCCAGCTCCAGCACCCCGAGGTCGCGGGTGTAGTGGCCGAGGTACCGCGGGAAGGTGCCCCAGGCACGCGGGTGCGGTTTGCCGCCGACCAGGATCCCGTCCGAGCCGCCGGTGTGGGTCGGGTGCCGCATGATCGCGCGCACGTTCTCCTCGTGGCCGACGTGCTGCAGGATCGTGGTGCCCAGCTCGTCGCGGACCAGCAGGTCGAAGAACACCCAGGCCGGCGGCTTGCCGATCCCGGCCGCGATCTCGGCCACCGTGTTGCCGACGGCCCCTTCCAGCGCGGGATTCCGGACGCCGCCGATCTCGATCGTGGCCCAGTCGGTGACGCAGCCGTGGCACCCGTCGCTGCCGACCTGCTCGAGCTCGTACGTGATCCGCTCCCGGTCGGCCGGGTCCCGGAGCCGGGCCAGTTGCGCGTCCGGGCCACCCTCGGCGGTCCAGCTGGGCAGGATCGCCGCCAAGGTGGTTGCCCCCGGCAAGTACGGGTAGGTGTCGGTGGTCAGGTCCACCCCGGCCGCGAGGGCCGCGTCCATCAGCGCGACCAGGTCCCCGCCGCGGCCGCGGTTCGGCTCGAAGTTCATCGTCGCGTGGGTCAGGTGCAACGCACACCCGGACCGGCGGGCCACCTCGACCATCTCCTCGTACGCGGCCAGCGCGCCCAGCCCGTACGAGCGCTGGTGCGGGCTGTAGTACCCGCCGTACGCGGCCACCACGTCGCACAACGCGACCAGCTCGTCGGTGTCGGCGAACATGCCCGGGGTGTACGTGAGCCCGCTGCTCATCCCGACGGCCCCTTGGTCCAGGCCCTCGGCGAGCAGCCGCTTCATCTCGGCCAGCTCGGCCGGGGTGGCTCGCCGGTTCTCGGTGCCGACCACCAGCATCCGCAGCGTGCCCTGCGGGACCAGGTACGCCGCGTGGCAGGCGATGCCCTGGTCGAGCCGGTCCAGGTACCCCGCGACGGTGGACCAGGTGAACTCGAAGTCGGCGGGCTCGCCGTTCCAGCCCGCGATCTGCCGGCGCAGGACGGACCGGGTGGTGTCGTCGACCGGCGCGAACGACAGCCCGTCCTGGCCGAGGACCTCGAGGGTGACGCCCTGGCTGACCTTGGCGGTGTGGTCCGGGTTCGCCAGGATCTGCAGGTCGGAGTGCGCGTGCATGTCGATGAAGCCGGGACACAGGGTCAGCCCGGTCGCGTCGATCACCTGGCCGGCTTCGACCGGGCGACCCGGTGGATCGACGGCGGTGATGCGGCCGGCGTCGACCGTCACGTCGGCCCGGAACGCGGGCGCGCCGGTCCCGTCCAGCACGGTCGCGCCGGAGATCAGCAGGTCGGTCATCGCGGCCGCCGGGTCAGAAGAAGGTCCGGACGAGGTCGACCACGACCGGGTCCTCGGCGTCGGGATCGTCGACCACCGGGATCAGGCCCCACTTGTCGAACGCCGTACACGGGTGCGAGAGCCCGACCCGCAGTTCGTCGCCGATCACCAGCGGAGCCGGCCCGGCCTCGTCGAACCGGAGGAACCCGTGCTGGTCGTTCACCTTCACCACGGTCATCCCGTCCAGTCGCGCGGGCGCCTCGCCGGGACTGCGGGGCCGGAGCAGCTGGGGTTCGGGCAGGCCCTCGTCGAAGGGCAGGTCCCGCTTGCCGGCGTCGAAGATCGCGAGTCCCGGTTCGGGCTGCGAGGTGATCCGGACCCAGCCGTGCATCGCCGGGACGAGCCGGTCGCCGTCGGTCCGCGGATGCGAGCCGAGCGGGGAGATCTCCCGGTAGTACCCGTCGTCGTGGGCGATGTACGCGCCGGACCGCAGGACCACGCGCGCACCCGTCTCGCCGAGTGGGGCAAGCACCTTCGCGACCTGCTCGAAGTACGCGCTGCCGCCCGCGCTGACGACGGGGACCACGCCCTCGTCGTACAGGCCGTCCTCCTGGGCACGGAGGTGGATCGCGGCCAGGTCCCGCAGGTACGCGCGGACGTGTTCGAGCCCGGCCTCGTCGGCACCCCGGGCGATCGCGCCTTCGTACCCGGCGACCCCGGCGAGCCGAAGCGTCGACGAATCCGCGATCGCCTTCGCCACGGCCACCCCGGTCCCGGTGTCGCGGACCCCGGTCCGGCCGTTCGCGCCGCCGACCTCCACCAGCACGTCCAACGGACGAGCGTCCGGCCCCACGTACGCCGAGCGGGCGGCCTCCATCAGCTCGACGGTGCGGACCGAGTCGGCCCAGACGAACACCTCGAACGCCGGATCCGCGGCCAGCTCGTCGGCGATCCAGCGCAGCTGCAGCGGCGAGATCACTTCGTTCGCGACGATCACCCGGGCCACGCCGTACGCCCGGGCGACGCCGAGCTGGAATCCGTTGGCCAGCGTGATCGCCCAGCAACCAGCGTCGAGCTGAGCGGCCCAGAGCGCGGGCGCCATCGTCGTCTTGCCGTGCGGCGCGAGCTCGACCCCGTGCTCGGCGCACCAGCCGGCCATGGTCGTGAGGTTGTGCCGCATCCCGGTCGCGGAGAGGGTGAGCAGCGGGGTCGGCAGGGCGGACAACCGCGGCTTCTCGGCGAGGATGTCGGTGATCCGGCGACCCCACCAGGCCGGCGGTACCGCCTTGTCCTGCCAGCTCACCGACTGCTCGGCCAACGCGGCGACGGCGGCGGCATCGTAGGTGGTCCGCGCGGCTGCCGACGTGATCCCTGGCTCGGTCGCTGACCCGTTGGCTGACTCGGCTGCTGACATGGCGGCGGTCCTCCCGAGGGGCCGGTGGGCGGCTTGATTGCATGTAACGCAACGTCCGTTGCGCATTCTGGCACACGCTTGTAGCATCGCGCCAGAATTCCCGTCGACGGTCTCCGAGAGGACCCCCTCATGGTCGAGCTGCTGCCCCGTGCGGTCTGTCTGGGGGAGGCCATGGTGGTGCTGTCCGGCGACACCGGGGCTCCGCTCGAGGACGTGGAGTCGTTCCGCCGATCGGTCGGTGGCGCCGAGTGCAACGTGGCCGGTGGCCTGGCCGGGCTGGGCATCCCGACGGGCTGGATCTCGCGGGTGGGCGACGACGGGTTCGGCCGGCACGTCCGGCGCGATCTGCTTGCCCGCGGCGTCGAGGTCGGCGCGGTCGAGGACGACCCGGACCGGCCGACCGGGCTCTACGTGAAGCACACGATGAACGGCCGCAGCCGGATGCACTACTACCGGTCCGGGTCCGCCGCCGCCGCGATGGACCCGTCGTTCCTCGACCGGCCCGCGGTCCGCGATCGGCTGGCCGCGGCGGACGTCGTGCACACCACCGGGATCACGGCGGCCATCTCGGCGACCTCGGCGGCGATGCTGGACCGGCTGGCCGAGCTGCGCGACACGTACGGCTTCGCTCTGAGCGTCGACCTGAACTGGCGGCCGGTGCTCTGGCGGGACCAGGACCCGGCGCCGTTGTGGCGGTTGCTGCGGGCGGCCGACTTCGTGCTGATCGGGGCCGACGAGGCCGAGGTGTTCGCCGGCACCGGCGAGCCGGCCGCGCTGCGTGAACTGTTGGGGCCCAGGGCAACGATTGTGGTGAAGTCCGACGCCCACGTCGCCGTCTCGCTCGAGCCGGACGGCCGCAGTACCGCGGTGCCGGCGTTGACCGTCGACGTGGTGGAGCCGGTCGGTGCCGGGGATGCGTTCGCCGCCGGCTTCCTCGCCGGGACGTTGCAGGGGTTGCCGATGGAGCAGCGGTTGCGGCTCGGGCACCTCAACGCGGCCACGGTGCTCGCCGTACCGAACGACCACGCGACTCCGCTCGAGTCCACGCTGCGCGAGGCGCTGCTGGCCTGCGACGACGGTCAGTGGGCGGCGACCCGAGTCGGTCCCGAGGGGGTCACCTCCCCGGCACTGGTCGGCGGTGCGGTGTGAGCCAGAGCCTCGGCCGGGCGCTGCAGATCCTGGTCAGCCTGGGTGAGGGAGACCGGTCGCTGGACCAGCTCGCGACCGAGCTGGACGTGCACAAGACGACGGTGCTGCGGTTGCTGCGCACGATGGAGGCGGAGCGCTTCGTCCGCCGCGACGAGGCCCACCGGTACCGGCTGGGCTCGCGGTTGTTCGCCCTGGCCGACACGGCCCGCGAGCAACACGTCGTACGGGCGGTGGCCGCGCCCCACTTGCAGCGGTTGAACCAGCGGACCGGACAGACGGTGCACCTGGCGACGTACGAGAACGGGCAGGTCGTCTACATCGACAAGCTCGACAGCGTGCAGTCGGTACGGATGTACTCGCAGGTCGGCGTCCCGGCCGCGTTGCACTGCACCGCGGTCGGCAAGGTCCTGCTGGCCGCGCAGCCCGAGCGGCAGCGGGAAGCGTTGCTCGCGTCGATCGAGTACCGGCGGTTCACGCCGAACACGATCGCCGGGCCGGACGAACTGCGCGCCGAGCTGGACCGGGTCCGCGCTCAGGGCTGGGCGCAGGACCGGGCCGAGCACGAGTCGTTCATCAACTGCATCGGCGCCCCGATCACCGAACGCTCCGGCCGGGTCCTCGGCGCCGTCTCGGTCTCCGTCCCCGACCTCCTGCTCAGCTACGACCAGGTCCTCGACCTGCTCCCCGAGCTCCTCGCCACCACCGCCGCGATCGCCGTCGACTACAACTAGTACGTCAGCACCTTCGATCGAGAGGCTCGTACCGATGTCCGACAAGACCGTCGTCTCCACCCCCGACGCGCCCCCGCCGATGCCCGTCTTCTCGCAGGGCGTCCGCAAGGGCAACATCCTGCAGGTGTCCGGCCAGGGCTCGGTCGATCCGGCCGGCGGCTCGTTCGTCTTCGAGGGCGACGTGAAGGCGCAGACCACCCGGGTCCTGCAGAACATCGAGGCGATCCTCACCGCCGGCGGCGCGACCTTCGACGACGTGGTGATGCTGCGCGTCTACCTGACCACCCGGGACGACTTCGGCCCGATGAACGAGGCGTACGCGGAGTTCGTCGGCGCCCGGACCCCGAGCGGCGTGCTGCCGTCCCGGACGACGGTGTTCACCGGGCTGCCGCTGGAGCAGATGCTGGTCGAGATCGACGCGCTCGCGGTGCTCTCCTGACCCTGACGGCACCTTTCCACGGAGTGGAACCGATTTCCACGATGTAGGACGCGGGGTTAGCCTGCTGCGGCTGATCCCCTTCGTCCTGGAGGTCCTGCCGTCGACGCCGGTGAGCACTCGCTGAGTCTGTGGAAGATCGCTCCCTCGGTCTATCTGCCGGCCCTGCTGTACGGCATCGGCCAGGGGGCGATCGCTCCGGTCGTCGCGTTGTCCGCCCGCGATCTCGGCGCCTCGGTGGCGCTGGCGAGCCTGGTGGTCGCGGCGGCCGGACTCGGCCAGGTGATCGGCGACATCCCGGCCGGCACGCTCACCACCCGGATCGGCGAACGCCGCGCGATGCTGCTCGCCACCGGTCTGGTCGCCGTCGCCCTCGCCGCCTGTCTGGTGGTGCCGAACGTCTGGGGACTCGCCCTCGCGATCGGCGCGACCGGGGTCGCCGGCGCGGTCTGGGGGCTGGCCCGGCAGGCGTACCTGAGTGAGGCCATCCCGCTGCAGCTGCGGGCCCGGGCGCTGTCCACGCTCGGCGGCGTGCAGCGGATCGGCTCGTTCATCGGCCCGTTCATCGGCGCGCTGGCGATGCGCTTCCTCGGCACCGACGGGGCGTACTGGGTGCACCTCGTCGCCGCGGTGCTCGCCTGCTTGGCGCTGCTGAGCCTGCCCGACCTCGAGTCCGTCCGGCGCAAGCGGCTCGGCCGGCCGGTCGAGCTCCAGTCCACCCGGGCCGTCATCCGCGACCACCTCCCGGTCCTGCGGACGCTGGGCGTCGGCGCCCTGCTCGTCGGTGCGGTCCGCGCGTCCCGGCAGGTCGTGGTCCCGCTCTGGGCCGAACACCTCGGCCTGGATGCGCAGACCACCAGCCTGATCTTCGGGTTGTCCGGGGCCGTGGACATGCTGCTGTTCTATCCGGCCGGTTCGGTGATGGACCGCTTCGGCCGGAAGTGGGTCGCCGTCCCGTCGATGCTGGTCCTCGCGGCCGCGCACCTGCTGCTCCCGCTGACCCACTCGGCCCCGGCGCTCACCGCGGTCGCGCTGTTGATGGGACTCGGCAACGGCCTGGGCGCGGGCATCATCATGACGCTCGGCGCGGACGCTTCCCCACCGGTCGGCCGGGCCCAGTTCCTCGGGGCGTTCCGGTTGTTCGCCGACACCGGCAACGCCGGCGGGCCGTTCCTGGTGGCCGCGGTCACCGCGCTGTCCGGACTCGGGCCGGCGATCCTGTTCATGGGCCTCACCGGCTGCCTCGCCGCGACCGCCATGCAGCGCTGGATCCCGCCCCGGCCCGAGCCCGAACCGGCCCCGGGCTGACCCGTCGGCGGAACCGATTTGGTTCCGGGTTGCTCCGGATGCAACAATCGACTCTGCCGAAGACCGCTGGTCGTCGCTCCCTGAGTGACTGAAGGTCCCATTCTCGAATGGGCGGCCCGCGTAGGTGACTTGGAAGTGTGACTGTACTTATGTTCACGCCCTTGCGCCTGCGCAGGGGCGTTTTTTCGTGACTGGGGTCCGGCGAGCGGTGGCAGTCAAGTCCAACCCTGCCGGGAGGCGGGGCGGAAGGAGAACCATGGCGAGGCCGGACAAGGCAGCCGCCGTCGCAGAGCTCTCGGACGAGTTCAAGAGCTCCAACGGCGCCGTGCTGACCGAGTACCGCGGACTCACCGTGGCGCAGCTGCGCCAACTGCGCACTACGCTCGGTGACGACGTGAACTACGCCGTGGTGAAGAACACGCTGACCAAGATCGCGGCCAAGGACGCGGGAGTGGAGTCGTTCGACTCGCTGCTGCAGGGTCCGTCGGCCATCGCCTTCATCAAGGGCGACCCGGTGGTCGCGGCCAAGGGGCTGCGTGACTTCGCCAAGGCCAACCCGATGCTCGTCATCAAGGGTGGTGTGCTGGACGGTAAGGCACTCGACTCTGACGAGATCAACAAGCTCGCTGACCTGGAGTCGCGTGAGGTCCTCCTCGCGAAGCTCGCAGGTGCGATGAAGGCGGCGCCGCAGCAGGCGGTGTCGCTGTTCGCTGCTCCGCTGTCGCAGGCCGCGCGCCTGTTCGCGGCGCTGCAGGAGAAGCTGCCGGCCGACGGGGCTGCCCCCGAGGCCGCGGCGGAGGAGACCGTGCAGGACACGGTCGACGCACCTGCCGAGGCGAGCACCGAGGAGACCGCTTCGGCCGAGAGCTGAAGCGCATCTCACCCGCAACACCCCATCAGTGATCATCAAGCACCACAGTTAGGAAGGACCGCCAAAATGGCGAAGCTCAGCACCGAAGAGCTGCTCGGCCAGTTCAAGGAACTGACCCTGCTGGAGCTCTCCGAGTTCGTGAAGGCGTTCGAGGAGGAGTTCGGCGTGACCGCCGCCGCTCCCGTCGCCGTCGCCGCTGCCCCGGGCGCCCCGGCGGCCGGTGGCGGCGAGGAGGCCGTCGAGCAGGACGAGTTCGACGTCGTCCTCGAGTCGGCCGGCGACAAGAAGATCCAGGTCATCAAGGAGGTGCGCGGTCTCACCTCCCTCGGCCTGAAGGAGGCGAAGGACCTCGTCGAGTCGGCCCCGAAGCCGATCCTGGAGAAGGTCGACAAGGCTGCCGCGGAGAAGGCCAAGGAGGCCCTCGAGGGCGCCGGCGCCACCGTCTCGCTGAAGTGACCTGTGCGGCGTGAGCCGCACACCAGCAGTACGCCGAAGGGCGGTCCCGTCAGGGGCCGCCCTTCGTCACGTCTGCCGACGATCCGGTGCTCAGCTCTCCACGGGAGCGGACCGCCGGTCGACCCGGCGGGCGAGGTCCATCAGCCGGCGCCGGGCCGGTACGCCGAGATAGCGGTGCGCGCCTTCGGCCACCAGGACGGCCAGCGCGATCCAGCCGAGGGCGAGCAACGCGCTCGCGAGCGTGCCGGCGCGAACCGGGCCGAAGCCGTGGACCACCACCGCGTGCACGAGAAACAGGGCGTACCCGATCACACCGAGCCGGACGAGCAGCGGCGACGCCAACCACCGTGGTGCGGACGTCGCGGCAGCCAGGACGACCAACGCGAGCGGGACGGACCAGACGAGCCCGTACCTGACCTCGTCGCGCGACCCGAGCAACAGCACCACCGCCACCGTGTACGCCGCGACGACGGGCACGATCGCGAACGGCACCCGGGTCCCGAGGAACCCGACCAGGGCCATCCCGAGCACGAACGACGGCAACCACACCAGCGGTACCCGGTGGAGCCCCGCGTCCGTGGCCAGGTGCACCGCCAGCACGATCGCGTCGAGCCCGAACGCGCAGGCCGCGGCCACCAACGGCGCCGAGCTGACCACGCGAGCCAGTAAGGGATAAGCCGCGTAACAGAGCGCGATCGTCCCGACGAACCAGGCCTGATCGGTGAAAACCGTGCGGACCCAGTCGGTACCGTTCAGCGCGCCCTCCAGGAGGACGCACACCCCGACGACCGCGAACAACGGCGCGAGCCGGGCGAACCGGGCCATCGCGTACCGACCGAGGGCGCGCCGGCCGGAGGAGTACCCGAGTCCTGGGTAGTTGTAGGCCAGGACGAACCCGGAGAGCAGTAAGAACAGTGGGACCGCGAGTGCCCCGGCCTCGACCAGGTCGCGCAGTTCCGTCGGGGCGGTCCGCCAGACCCCGACGGTCGACGCGGTGACGCCTAGCGCGGCCAGGCCCCGTAGCCCGGTCAGGGACAGCAGCTCCGGCCGCGGGTGGGAGAGTGCGGCACCCTCGTCGACCGATGTGAGTCCGCTCACGCCGAGACCTCCGTCGGTGCACGCTCCGTCACCGGCGGCCGTCGTTTCGGCTGGCCGGCGTACCGCAGGATCGCGCGGCGGGCGGGGACCTCGATCAGCCGGTGCGCGCCCTCACCGATCAGCAGGCACACCCCGACGACGACCACGATCCCGGCGTACGGTGCCCAGCCGGACGGGTCGGTGATCATGCTGCCGCGATCCTTGACCAGGAAGGGCAGCAACGGCCGGTGCGTGAGGTACACGGCGTAGCTGGCCGTGCCGAGGGTGACCAGGATCCGGGTCGCGAAGAACCGCGACAACCAGGCCGACGGGCAGGCCGCCAACGACAGCAGCAACACCGCGAACGGCACCGTCCACATCGCGCCGTAGAACGCGGGCAGCTCCCAGCGGGCCAGGGTCGGACCGGTGGCCGCGATCGCGAGCACCACGACCACACAGGCCGCCTGGATCCACCCGGCGACCCGGGCCCGCAACTGGAACCCGCGGAGCAGGAAGAACGCGAGCGAGATCCCGATGACGAACTCGGCCAGCCGGGGCAACGGATTCCGGTAGAGCCAGCGATGCCCCGAGCCCGGGTCCTTCACCGAGATGAACGCCCAGCCCTCGACCGTGAACCACGCGACCAGCGCGACCTGGACGGCGAACGCGACCGCGATCACGGCCACCAGCCCGGCGCCGCCGTACCGCTTGGCCAGCCAGGCGATCACCGGCACCGCCAGCGGGAACACGGCGTACAGGAAGATCTCGACGCAGATCGACCAGCCGGGTGGGTTGTAGCTGCCCTGGCCGATCGAGTAGTCGCCCGACCAGGTCTGGATCGCGAGCACGTGCCGCCACAACGCCTCCTGCGGTACACCGTTCGCCGCGCGTTGCAGGACCAGGAAGAACAGCACCACCCAGTACAGCGGCATCACCCGCGCGATCCGGGCCAGGTAGAACCGCCACAGCCGGCGGCCCTCGACCGCGGTCAGGGTGGAGTAGTTCCAGGCCAGCACGAGCCCGGACAACATGAAGAACAGCGGCACCCCGATGTATCCGGATGCGACCAGGTTGCGCAGTGGCACCGGCGCCGAGTCCGGCAGGCCGATGTGGTGCAGCACCACGGCGAGTGCCGCGGCGGCCCTGACACCGGTCAGGGCTAGGATCTCCGAACGCGGGTGCGGCAGCTGGTCCCCGTGCTGCGGCGAGGCGATACCCTGCGGCGGCCGGGTGCGCAGCCGGTGCAACCAGGTAGCTGACCGCGGCACTGTTCCTCCGGCGACTGGGGCTCTTCGCCACCCTCGAAGGGCGACTCGCAGGACTGTACCCGACCAGGGTGGTCCGGCCGGTACGGGCCGTGGTCGCCGCTCAGCGTGACGACCGCACCGGGCGTGATCAGAGCGTGACTCTTCGGTCATCACTACTTGACACGCAGGGGTTACGGAATAAGTGACTCGTGCGTAACCTAGGGCACCGCGCCCTCGTTGGACTGATGACGTGTCGTCGGTCGGGGCTGTACGACAAGACCCGTGAGGCAGGCCGATGAGGAGGGCCAGGTGGGCGTAGAAGTCCGCGTCGAGGGACTCACCAAGTCCTTCGGCAAGCAGCTCATCTGGGGTGACGTGTCCCTGACGCTGCCGGCCGGCGAGATCTGCGTGATGCTCGGCCCGTCCGGTACCGGCAAGTCCGTCTTCCTCAAGACGCTGATCGGGCTGCTCAAACCGGACCGCGGTCACGTCCACATCGAGGGCACCGACATCGCCACCTGTTCGGAGCGGCAGCTCTACGAGGTGCGCAAGCTGTTCGGTGTGCTGTTCCAGGACGGCGCGATGTTCGGCTCGATGAACCTCTACGACAACGTCGCCTTCCCGCTCCGCGAGCACACCCGCAAGTCCGAGTCCGAGATCCGCTCCATCGTGATGGAGAAGATGGAGATGGTCGGTCTCGTCGGTGCGGAGAAGAAGCTGCCGGGCGAGATCTCCGGCGGGATGCGGAAGCGGGCCGGGCTGGCCCGCGCGCTGGTACTGGAACCGGAGATCCTGCTCTTCGACGAGCCCGACTCCGGTCTCGACCCGGTCCGGACCGCGTTCCTGAACCAGCTCATCATCGACCTGAACGAGATGACCCAGGCGACCTGCCTGATCGTCACCCACGACATCAACACCGCGCGCACCGTGCCGGACAACATCGGCCTGCTGTACCACCGGCACCTGGCGATGTTCGGCCCGCGGGAGATGCTGCTGTCCAGCGAGGAGCCGGTGGTCCGGCAGTTCCTGAACGCGCAGCGGGTCGGCCCGATCGGCATGTCCGAGGAGAAGGACGCCGACGAGCTGGCCCGGGAGGCCGACCAGGAGCTGCCGCCGCTGCCGCCGATCCCGCTCCAGCAATTGCCGAGCAGCGGGATGATCCGGCCGACCCAGCGCGACCCCGGCGCCTGGTGCCGGGACAACGGCGTCACCCCGCCCCCCGGTTCGTTCGCCTCCGACGTCGTGGGGGCCACGTGACGGTTTCCGCGACCGCCCCGCTGAAACACGCCGGCTCTCTGTTCTCCTTCGCCCTCGACACCGCCCGCGCCTCCGTGCGGCGGCCGTTCCAGCTGCGCGAGTTCCTCCAGCAGGCCTGGTTCGTGGCCAGCGTGACGATCATCCCGACCGCGCTGGTCGCGATCCCGTTCGGCGCCGTCATCGCGCTCCAGGTCGGCGGCCTGATCAAGCAGTTCGGCGCGCAGGCGTTCACCGGGTCGGCGGCCGTGCTGGCCGTGGTCCGGGAGGCGTCGCCGATCGCGACCGCGCTGCTGATCGCCGGGGCCGGCGGCTCCGCCATCTGCGCGGACCTCGGCGCCCGGAAGATCCGCGAGGAACTGGACGCGATGATGGTGCTCGGCATCGACCCGATCCAGCGCCTGGTGGTCCCGCGGGTGCTGGCCACGATGCTGGTCGCGTTCTTCCTGAACGGCTTCGTCAGCGTCGTCGGCGTGATGGGCGGCTACGTCTTCAACGTGGTCCTGCAGGACGGCACCCCGGGCAGTTACCTGGCCTCGTTCACCGCGCTCGCGCACCTGCCCGACCTGTGGCAGGGCCAGGCGAAGGCGCTCGTCTTCGGGTTCATCGCCGCCGTGGTCGCGTCGTACAAGGGTGTCAACGCCGGTGGCGGGCCGAAGGGCGTCGGCGACGCGGTGAACCAGTCCGTGGTGATCACCTTCATGCTGCTGTTCGTCGCGAACTTCGCGATGACGGCGATCTACTTCCAGCTCGTCCCGCCGAAGGGGGCCTGACGTGTCGGCCCTGATGGACACCCTGGTGAAGAAGCCGCTGAACTCGCTGGACCGGCTCGGCGAGCAGCTGACCTTCTACCTGAAGGCGCTGGCCTGGTCGGGCAAGTCGGTCACCCGGTACCGCAAGGAGATCCTCCGGCTGCTCGCCGAGGTCACCCTGGGCACCGGCGCGCTCGCGGTGATCGGCGGCACCGTCGGCGTGATCACCTTCCTGGCCTTCTTCACCGGCACCGAGGTCGGCCTGCAGGGGTACTCGGCGCTGAACCAGATCGGTACCTCCGCGTTCGCCGGCTTCGTCAGCGCGTACATCAACACCCGCGAGATCGGCCCGCTGATCGCCGGGATCGCGCTCGCCGCGACGGTCGGCTGCGGCTTCACCGCCCAGCTCGGCGCGATGCGGATCAGCGAGGAGATCGACGCCCTCGAGGTGATGGCGATCCCGTCGCTGCCGTTCCTGGTCACCACCCGGATCATCGCCGGCCTGATCGCGGTGGTCCCGTTGTACGTCGTCGGCCTGCTCTCGTCGTACTTCGCCACCCGGCTGACCGTGACCACGTTCTACGGCCAGAGCACCGGGACGTACGACCATTACTTCCATCTGTTCCTGCCACCGGGGGACGTGCTGTGGTCCTTCGGCAAGGTGCTGGTGTTCGCGGTGCTGGTGATCCTCGTGCACTGCTACCACGGCTACCACGCGACCGGTGGTCCGGCGGGGGTCGGCGTCGCCGTCGGCCGCGCGGTCCGGACCTCGATCGTGGTGATCAACGTCGTCGACCTGCTGCTGTCGATGGCGATCTGGGGTACGACCACGACCGTCCGGCTGGCGGGATGAGCTGATGACCAGACGTGTGCTCGGAGTCGCCTTCATCGGCGTGCTGTGTTTCCTGCTCTGGCTGACCTACGCGTTCTACGCCAAGGTCTTCACCGAGACGGTGACGGTCCAGCTGAAGACCAGCCACATCGGCCTGCAGCTGAACCGGCACGCCGACGTGAAGCTGCGCGGCATCATCGTCGGCGAGGTCCGCGAGGTGAGTACCGACGGCGACGAGGCGACGGTCGAGCTGGCGCTGAAGCCGGACCAGGTCAGCCAGATCGCCAGTACGGTCAGCGCCCGGATCCTGCCGAAGACGCTGTTCGGCGAGAAGTACGTCGCGCTGGTGCCGCCGACGGGTCAGGCCGGCCGGCACATCAAGGGCGGCGACGTGATCTCGCGCGACAAGACGGCCGTCGGGATCGAGATCGAGAAGGTCCTGAACGACGCGCTGCCGTTGCTGCAGGCGGTCGACCCGGCCGACCTGAACGCGACCCTGAACACGCTGGCCACCGCGCTCGAGGGCCGCGGCACCGAGATCGCCCAGACACTGACCCAGCTGGACGCGTATCTGAAGAAGCTGAACCCGAGCGTGCCGAAGCTGGTCGCCGCGCTGACCAAGCTGACCCAGGTCTCCCAGTTGTACGGCGACGTCACGCCCGACCTGGCCCGCGCGCTGCGCAACCTGACCGTCACCGGCAACACGGTGGTGGAGAAGGAGCAGCAGCTGCAGAAGTTCTTCACCGACGTGTCGGCGCTGTCGGGCACGGCGGACGGGTTCCTCCGCGAGAACGAGGACCGGGTGATCCGGCTCGGCGAGGTGACCCGGCCGATCCTGGACCTGCTGGAGCGGTACTCGCCGGAGTTCCCCTGCTTCCTCAAGGTGCTCACCGACACCGCGCCGATCCTGAACGACACCTTCCGCGGCGGCGCCCTGAACATCAACCTCGAGCTGATCACCAACCAGCCGACGCCGTACCAGCCGAACGAGCTGCCCAAGTACCTGGACAAGCGCGGCCCCACCTGTGTCGGCAAGAACTACAGCCACCCGGGCGCGAAGCCGGGTCCGTACACCCAGGACAACCCGGCCCCGTACATCACCGGCGAGGACGGCGTGATCGGCGACCACAACAAGAACGAGCGCTTCCCGCTGAACCTGCAGCTCAACCGCGTCGCCCCGGGTGCCGGTGTCGACGCGGGCAGCGCCGGCGGCCCGGCCGAGCAGCAGGTGGTCGACTCGGTCGTCGGCCCCGTAATGGGTGTCGCGGCCGGTGAAGTCCCCGACCTGACCACCCTGATGGTGGGCCCCCTGCTCCGCGGAGGCCAGGTGAATCTTCGATGAAGCTGCTGGACCGGAAGACCTCGTTCGACACCGTGCGGCTGGCGATCTTCGTCGTCGTGACCACGGTCGCGACCGCGTTGCTGGCGGTCACGATCGGGAACCTGAGCTTCACGCCGACCACCAAGTACAAGGCCGTCTTCACCGACGCGGTCGGGCTGAACCAGGGCGACGACATCCGGATCGCCGGGGTCCGGGTCGGCCAGGTGGACAAGATCGAGCTGTACCAGGACACGCTGGCGCTGGTGACCTTCAAGGTCGACTCCGACCAGGTGCTCGACACCTCGACCCGCGCCACCCTGCGGTACCGCAACCTGGTCGGCAACCGGTACATCGCGCTCACCGAGGGCGTCGGCGGCGGCGAGCGGATGCAGAAGAACGACGTCATCGACAAGGACCGGACCCAGCCGGCCCTGGACCTGTCGGTGCTGTTCAACGGGTTCAAGCCGTTGTTCACCGCGCTCACCCCGGCCGACGTGAACCAGTTCGCCTTCGAGGTGATCAAGGTGCTGCAGGGCGAGGGCGGCACGATCGAGAGCCTGCTGGCCCGGACCGCGTCGCTGACCACCACACTGGCCGACGCCGACCAGGTGATCGGCGACCTGATCACCAACCTGACCTCGACGCTGCAGATCGTCTCGCAACGCCAGCAGAACTTCTCCACCCTGCTGGTGAACCTGCAGAGGTTCATCACCGGACTGAGCAAGGACATCAACCCGATCCTCGGCTCGCTCGGCTCGATCAACTCGCTGAACACCAAGACGGCCGGCCTGCTGCAGCAGACCCGGGTCCCGCTGAAGGCGGACCTGGACCGGCTCCGCCAGGTGGCCACCACGCTGGACGAGACCCAGGGGATCTGGGTGAAGACCCTGCAGAACATGCCCGGCAAGCTCAACACGATGACCCGGACCGCGTCGTACGGCTCCTGGTTCAACTTCTACCTGTGCGGCTTCGACGGCAACGTCACCCTCCCGCTCGGTACGAGGGTGCCGGTGAGTTACGACAACAACTCGGCGAGGTGCAAGGAACGGTGAAGCCCTTCCGGGAGCAGAACCAGCTGACCATCGGGGTGGTCGGGCTGACGGTGCTGGGGTTGATCATGCTGGCCGCGTTCAAGGCGCAGGACCTGCCGTTGATCGGCGGCGGCACGAAGTACTCGGCGCAGTTCTCCGAGGCCGGCGGGCTGAAGCCGAACGACGAGATCCGGATCGCCGGCGTCCGGGTCGGCCAGGTCCGCGCGGTCGAGCTGGAGGGCACCCACGTCCGGGTGGACTTCGTCGTCGACCGCGGCGTCAAGCTGGGCGACCGGACCGGTGCCGAGATGAAGATCAAGACCCTGCTCGGGCAGAAGTACCTCAAGCTCAACCCGGCCGGCGAGGGATCGCTGAAGGCGGGTTCCGAGATCCCGCTGGACCGCACGGTCTCGGCGTACGACGTGGTCGACGCGTTCACCGATCTCGCCAACACCACCGAGCGGATCGACACCGCCCAGCTGGCCCGCGCCCTGGACACGCTGTCGAGCACGTTCAAGAACACCCCGGACGAGGTGCAGGCGTCGCTCACCGGGCTGTCCCGGTTGTCCCGCAGCGTGGCCAAGCGGGACGAGGAGCTGAAGAAGCTGCTCCAGCACTCCGACACGGTCACCAAGGTCCTCGCCGACCGGAACCAGGAGCTGGTCAAGCTGCTCAAGGACGGCAACACCGTGTTCCAGGCGGTGCAGGCCCGGCGAGCCCTGATCCACCAGCTGCTGGTCTCGACGCAGAAGCTGTCCGCCCAGGTGACCGCGCTGGTCCGGGAGAACCGCAAGGATCTGCAGCCCACCCTGCAGAAGGTGAACGCGGTGCTCGCGGTCCTGCTGAAGAACCAGACCGCCCTGGACGCCAGCATCCGCGGCCTCGCGCCGTACGCGCGGGTGTTCACCAACACGCTCGGGACCGGGCCGTGGTTCGACACCTACGTGCAGAACCTGGTCCCCGTCCCGGAGATCCCGTTGCCGCAGGTCCCGATCCCCGGGCTGCCCCCGCTGCTGGGAGGGACCGGCCGATGAAGCTCGCCTCGGTGTCCCGGCTGATCGCGGTCGGCGTGGTCCTGGTGGTCCTCGCCGTCAGTGTGGTCACGCTCTGGCCCAACCCCGAACGCGTCAGCGCGACCGCGTACTTCCCGCGCGCGGTCAGCGTGTACCCCGGCTCCGACGTCCGGATCCTCGGCATCAAGGTCGGCGAGATCGAGAGCGTCACGCCGGCCGGTCGCGCGGTCCGGGTGAAATTCTGGTGGGAGGCCAAGCACAAGGTGCCGGCCAACGCCAAGGCGGTGATCGCGTCGCCGTCGATCGTCGCCGACCGGTACATCCAGCTGACCCCGGCGTACGCCAAGGGCGACGTGATGGCCGACGGCGCCGAGATCCCGCTGGACCGGACCGCGGTCCCGCTGGAGCTGGACCAGATCTACCAGAGCCTGAACGACCTGTCCGTCGCGCTCGGCCCGAAGGGCGCCAACGACCAGGGCGCGTTGTCGCGGTTGCTGGACGTCTCGGCCGCGAACCTGAACGGCCAGGGCGCCAAGCTGAACCAGACCATCACCGACGTGTCGAAGCTGACCCAGACGTTGTCGGGCAACTCGAAGAGCCTGTTCAGCACGGTCCGGCAGCTGCAGACGTTCGTGTCCGCGCTGGCCGCGAACGACCAGCTGGTCAAGCAGTTCAACAGCAACTTCGCCGCCACCTCGGCGACGCTGGCCGGGGAACGCAAGGACCTGGCCGCCGCACTGAACCTGCTGGCCACCGCGCTCGGCGAGGTCGCCACGTTCGTCAAGGACAACCGCGCGCTGGTCCGGACCACGGTGTCCGGGGCGACCGACATCTCCCAGCTCCTGGTCAAGGAGAAGGCCGCGCTGGCCGAGATCATCGACACCGCGCCGCTCGGCCTGGGCAACCTGGCCCGCGTCTACAACCCGCAGTACGGCACCCTCGACCAGCGGATCAACCTGGCCCAGCTGGACGACCCGGCCGACTTCATCTGCTCGCTGCTGCTGCAGGCGAACCAGCCGCTGTCCACCTGCTCGGCGTTGCGGCCCGTCCTCGACGCCCTGCCGAAGCTGCCGCTGCTGAGCCAGCTCACCGGTTCGCTGACCGGATCGGGCGGCCCGGCCGGTACGCCGTGGGCCCCGGCGCCGGAACCCAAGCTGCCCAGCCCGGATCCCGTCGACGACACCCTCGGCGGCCTGGTCCCCGGAGGTGCCCGATGAACCGCTTCCGCCGGACCGCCGTGGTCGCGGGCGTGGTAGCGACGGCCACCTTCGTGGCCGGCTGCGACTTCAGCGTGTACTCCCTGCCGCTGCCGGGCGGCGCGAAGATCAAGGGCCCGTCGTACACCGTGACGGCCGAGTTCACCGACGTACTCGACCTGGTGCCGAAGTCCTCGGTCAAGGTCGACGACGTCACCGTCGGCACGGTCGAGAAGGTCTGGCTGGAAGGGTTCACCGCCAAGGTCCGGCTCCGGCTGCCGAAGAGCGTGGACCTGCCCGACAACGCCCGGGCGACGATCCGGCAGACCAGCCTGCTCGGCGAGAAGTTCGTCTCGCTGGCACCCCCGACCGGGAGCGAGAAGCCGCACGGCAAGCTGGACAACGGCGAGCTGATCCCGCTCTCGCGGACCACCAGCAACGTCGAGGTCGAGGAAGTGCTGGCGGCGTTGTCGTTGCTGCTCAACGGCGGCGGCGTGGCCCAGTTGCAGATCATCACCCAGGAGCTGAACAAGGCCCTGACCGGCAACGAGCCGGCCATCCGCAGCGTGCTCACCCAGCTGAACACCTTCGTCGGCACGCTGGACGCGAACAAGCAGCGGATCGTCGAGGCGATCAAGGCCGTCGACGCGCTGGCGAAGAAGCTCAACGCGCAGAAGACCACGCTGGCGACCGCGATCGACTCGCTGCCGAAGTCGATCTCCACCCTGGACAAGCAGCGCGCCGCCCTGGTGAAGACGCTGCAGGCGCTGGCCAAGCTCGGCAACACCGCGACCCGGGTGATCACCGCCTCGCAGAAGGACCTGGTGGCCAACCTGCAGTCGCTCTACCCGGTGCTGACCAAGCTGGCCGAGGCGGGGGAGAACCTGCCGAAGTCGCTCGAGTTGCTGCTCACGTACCCGTTCCCGGACGCCGCCGCGGACGCCGTCCAGGGTGACTTCACCAACCTGAACATCACCCTCGACGTGAACACCCAGAAGGCGCTGCAGGGTCTGCTCAAGCTGAACCTGCCGACGGTCGGCCCGACGGCGCTGCCGACCGGGAAGATCAGCCTGCCGCTGCACAACACCCCGCAGTTCCCGCAGAGTTCCGGACTGCCGCCGCTGCCGCTGCCGACGGGGACGGCGACCAGCTGTGTCACCGGGCTCGGCCTGCCCGTCTGTACGCCCACGCTGAACCGGTCCGGCTTCGACCCGGAACTGGCGAAGGTGCTGATGCCGGGGGTGGCCAAGTGATCACCAGAACGGTCCGGATCCAGCTGATGGTGTTCCTGCTGATCACCGTCGTCGGGATCGCCTACGTCGGCGGCAAGTACGCCCAGGTCGACCAGCTGTTCTTCGACGACGACTACACCGTGCGGGCCAGCTTCGCCGAGTCCGGCGGCATCTTCTCCGGCGCCGAGGTGACGTACCGCGGCCAGCCGGTCGGCCGGGTCGGCGAGCTGAAGCTGCTCGACGACGGCGTCGAGGTCGACCTGGACATCGAGAAGAACGTGAAGGTCCCGAACGACCTGGTCGCCGTGGTCGCGAACCGGTCCGCGATCGGCGAGCAGTACGTCGACCTGCAGCCGCGCCGCGACGAGGGGCCGTACCTGAAGGACAACTCCACCATCGCCCGGGCCGACACCGCGGTACCGATCGACACCACCGAGCTGCTGCTCAACCTCGACCAGCTGGTGAACTCGGTCGACAAGGACAGCCTGCGGACCACGGTCAAGGAGCTCGGCGACGCGCTCCGCGGCAAGGGCGGCGACCTGCAGAAGATCATCGACAGCTCCGGTCTGCTGATCAGCGACGCGGACGCCAACGTCGCCCAGACGATCAAGCTGATCAACGACGGCAACACCGTGCTCGCCACCCAGGTGGGCAGCGGCGACGCGATCCGGACCTGGGCGAAGAACCTGGCCCTGCTGTCCGACACGCTGGTCGGCTCGGACGCGGACCTGCGCAAGGTGATCGACCAGGGTTCCGGCGCCTCGGAGCAGCTGTCCGGACTGATCTCGGAGAACCGGGCCGACATCGCGGTGCTGCTCGGTAACCTGCTCACGGTGAACGAGATGACCACGGTCCGGCTGGACGCCGTCGAGCAGCTGATGGTGGTGTACCCGGCGGTCGTGATGGGCGGGTACATCGTCCCGGCCAAGGACAAGGGCACCGGGCACTACGACGCCCACTTCGGCCTCGTCCTCGGCGTCAGCCCGCCCGCCTGCCGGGCCGGGTACAAGGGCACCGACACCCGGGTCCCGCAGGACACCACCGACAAGAATGCGAACACCAAGGCGGCCTGTACGGCGGCGCCCGGGTCGGGCGTGAACGTCCGCGGCGCGCAGAACAAGCCGAGCCCGTCCTCGCGCAGCGACGCGAACCGGGTCGGGTACGGCGTCGGCTACGACCCGGACACCGGCGCGGCCGGCGGCACCGGCGGGATGCCCGAGCTGGTGCTCGGCTCCACCGGCGGCCAGGCCGACTACCTCGGCTCGGACTCCTGGAAAGCCCTCATCCTCGGACCGGTGACCGGCAAGTGACTTCAACCTCCCGACGGGGTCCGCTGATCCTGGCGTGGGCGCTCAGCGTGCTGCTGATCGTCGCGCTCGCGGCCGCCACCGTCTCCGTCCTCGCCCTCCGCCGCCAGCAGGTCCGCGCGGAGGACCGGACCGGCGCGATGCAGGCGGCCCGGCAGCTCGCCCTCGACTTCACCACGTACCAGTACTCCAGCTGGGACGCCGACTCCCAGCGGGTCCTGGACGGCTCCACCGGGCAGTTCAAGGAGGAGTTCTCCGGCGGCGCGAACTCGGTGAAGACCGAGGTGGTGACGAACAAGGCGACCTCCAAGGGTGACGTGAAGGAGGCCGCGGTGGTGTCGAACGACAAGGACTCGGCGCAGGTGCTGGTGATCGTGAACGCGGTGGTGACCAACACGGCCGCCAAGGACGGCGTCGAGCGCCGGTACCGGATCAAGCTGGACCTGGTCCGGGAGAAGGACCGCTGGCTGACCGCCGACCTGCAGGTGGTGGGCTGATGCCGGACCGTTCCAGGAACCGCCCCCGGATCGCCGGCCAGCGCCGGCCGACCGTCGAGCGCCCGGCCGAGGACACCGTCACCGAGGGCGCGATCGTCGAGGACACCGTTGTCGAGGACGAGCCGGACACCGCCGAGCCGGTGCCCGAGGAGGCCCCGGACGAGGTGACTCCCGCCACAGAGCGAACCACCGCCGAGCCGGAAAGCGAAGCGGACGCCGAGGAGTCCGTCACCGAAAGTGACACCGACTCCTCACCGAAGCAGCCTGGCAAGCGACTGAACTTCGTACTCACCGTCACCCTGTCGCTGCTCATCGTGATCGTGCTCGGGCTGGCCGGGATCCTCGGGGTGAAGGCGTGGCGTGGCCAGCAGGCCGAGGACGCCCGCGGCGAGGCGGCCGCCGCCGGGCGGAAGGCGGCCGAGACGGCGCTGAGCTACGACTACCGCTCGCTGGACAAGAGTTTCGGCGCCGCCCGGGAGACGATGACGCCGGATTTCGCGGCCAAGTTCGACGAGACCGCGAAGGTGGCCGGCGAGCTCGCGACCAAGACGAAAGCGACCGTCCGGGCCGAGGTCCGCGAGGTCGGCGTCCGCGACGGCGACGCGAACCGGGTCACCCTGGTCATCTTCGTCAACCAGACCACCACCAGCACGATCACACAGGGTAAGCCCCGGGTCGATCTGAACCGGACCCGGTTCACGATGGTCCGAAACGGTGATCGATGGCTGGTCCAGGAGATCGCCGGACTGTAGTCTCTTGCTGACTCCGGACAGGATGTACCGGGTGGCTCGCGGGCGTTTCCCCGCTTGAGAGCCCGGGTCGGTCCTTGACTGAGTAGGCGGTCCGACGGCATAGTATCGGACCCCATTGGACAGTCTTGCCCTCCTCGGGTAACCTATTGCTTTGCGCTGCCTTTAACCTCCACCCTGGTTCAGGTCAAGACTTGACTAGGGCGGTTCGGCGTGCGCTCCCAGCACCGAAGTGATTTTGCGAGCCCGTGGAAGGACGCCCCTTGGTCGCCTCGCGCAACCCCCAGTCCGACAGCATCACCGACGTTTCCGGCTCCCGCCGCATCTCCTTCGCAAAGATCTCCGAACCGCTCGAGGTTCCGGATCTGCTTGCGCTGCAGGTGGACAGTTTCGACTGGTTGGTAGGAAACGAAACCTGGCAGGCCCGGGTGGCCGCCGCCGAGGCCGAGGGGCGGACCGAGCTGTCCGGCCCGTCCGGCCTGGAAGAGATCTTCGAGGAGATCTCCCCGATCGAGGACTTCAGCGGCACCATGTCGCTGTCGTTCCGCGACCACCGTTTCGAGCCGCCGAAGAACACGGTCGACGAGTGCAAGGAGCGCGACGTCACCTACTCGGCGCCGCTGTTCGTCACCGCCGAGTTCATGAACAACGAGACCGGCGAGATCAAGAGCCAGACCGTCTTCATGGGCGACTTCCCGCTGATGACGCGCAAGGGCACCTTCGTGATCAACGGCACCGAGCGTGTCGTCGTGTCCCAGCTGGTCCGGTCCCCGGGCGTGTACTTCGAGCGCACCCCGGACAAGACCTCCGACAAGGACATCTTCACGGCCAAGGTCATCCCGTCGCGCGGCGCGTGGCTGGAGTTCGAGGTCGACAAGCGCGACATGGTCGGCGTCCGGCTCGACCGCAAGCGCAAGCAGAACGTCACCGTCCTGCTGAAGGCGCTCGGCTGGACCGACGCGCAGATCCTGGAGGAGTTCGGCGAGTACGAGTCGATCCGCCTCACCCTGGAGAAGGACCACACCTCCGGGCAGGACGACGCGCTGCTGGACATCTACCGCAAGCTGCGTCCGGGTGAACCGCCGACCCGCGAGGCCGCGCAGGCGCTGCTGGACAACTACTACTTCAACGGCAAGCGCTACGACCTGGCCAAGGTCGGCCGGTACAAGATCAACAAGAAGCTCGGCCGGGACGAGGCGCACGACACCGCCGTCCTGACGATCGACGACATCGTCGCCACGATCAAGTACCTGGTCGCGCTGCACGAGGGCAAGACCGAGCTGCCGGCGCCGACCGGTGAGATCGTCGTCGAGGAAGACGACATCGACCACTTCGGCAACCGCCGTCTGCGCACGGTCGGCGAGCTGATCCAGAACCAGCTGCGCACCGGCCTGGCCCGGATGGAGCGGGTGGTCCGGGAGCGGATGACGACCCAGGACGTCGAGGCGATCACGCCGCAGACCCTGATCAACATCCGTCCGGTGGTGGCGGCGCTGAAGGAGTTCTTCGGCACCTCCCAGCTGTCCCAGTTCATGGACCAGACGAACCCGATCGCGGGGCTGACGCACAAGCGCCGGCTGAACGCGCTCGGCCCGGGTGGTCTGAGCCGGGAGCGGGCCGGCTTCGAGGTCCGCGACGTGCACCCGTCCCACTACGGCCGGATGTGCCCGATCGAGACCCCGGAAGGCCCGAACATCGGCCTGATCGGCTCGCTCGCGTCGTACGGCCGGGTGAACCCGTTCGGCTTCGTCGAGACCCCGTACCGCAAGGTCAACGACGGCCAGGTCACCGACCAGGTCGACTACCTGACCGCGGACGAGGAGGACCGGTTCGTCATCGCCCAGGCGAACGCGGTGCTGACCGACGACAACCGGCTCGCCGAGGACCGCGTGCTGGTCCGCCGGCGGCACGGTGAGGTCGAGCTCGTGCTGGTCGAGGACGTGGACTACATGGACGTCTCGCCGCGCCAGATGGTGTCGGTCGCGACGGCGATGATCCCGTTCCTCGAGCACGACGACGCCAACCGCGCGCTGATGGGCTCCAACATGCAGCGCCAGGCGGTGCCGCTGATCACCGCCGACGCCCCGCTGGTCGGGACCGGCATGGAGTACCGCGGCGCGGTCGACGCCGGCGACGTGGTCGTGGCCGACAAGGCCGGTGTGGTCAAGGAGGTCTCGGCCGACCTGATCGAGATCGCCGCCGACGACGGCACGTACCAGACGTACCGGCTGGCCAAGTTCCGCCGCTCGAACCAGGGCACCTGCATCAACCAGCGGCCGCTGGTCGACCAGGGCCAGCGGGTCGAGGTGAACAGCCCGCTCGCCGACGGTCCGTGCACCGACGAGGGCGAGATGGCGCTCGGCCGCAACCTGCTGGTCGCGTTCATGCCGTGGGAGGGCCACAACTACGAGGACGCGATCATCCTCAGCCAGCGGGTCGTGCAGCAGGACCTGCTGACCTCGATCCACATCGAGGAGCACGAGGTCGACGCCCGCGACACCAAGCTGGGTCCGGAGGAGATCACCCGGGACATCCCGAACGTCTCCGACGAGATGCTGGCCGACCTGGACGAGCGCGGCATCATCCGGATCGGCGCCGAGGTCACCACCGGTGACATCCTGGTCGGCAAGGTCACCCCGAAGGGCGAGACCGAGCTGACCCCGGAGGAGCGGCTGCTGCGCGCGATCTTCGGTGAGAAGGCGCGCGAGGTCCGCGACACGTCGCTGAAGGTGCCGCACGGCGAGAACGGCACCGTCATCGGTGTCCGCGTCTTCGACCGCGACAACGGCGACGAGCTGCCGCCGGGCGTGAACCAGCTGGTCCGCGTCTACGTGGCGCAGAAGCGCAAGATCTCCGTCGGCGACAAGCTCGCCGGACGCCACGGCAACAAGGGCGTCATCTCGAAGATCCTGCCGGTCGAGGACATGCCGTTCATGGAGGACGGCACCCAGGTCGACATCATCCTGAACCCGCTGGGCGTGCCCGGCCGGATGAACGTCGGTCAGGTCCTCGAGACGCACCTCGGCTGGGTCGCCAGCCGCGGCTGGGAGGTCGACCCGGAGAGCCAGGAGGAGTGGGCCCAGCGGCTGATCAAGATCGGCGCCGGCTCCGCTGCTCCGATGACGAACGTCGCCACCCCGGTGTTCGACGGCGCCAAGGAGGAGGAGGTCACCGGCCTGCTCGGCTCCACGCTGCCGAACCGCGACGGCAACCGGATGGTCGACGGCACCGGCAAGGCCCGGCTGTTCGACGGCCGCTCGGGCGAGCCGTTCCCGGAGCCGGTCGGCGTCGGCTACATGTACATGCTGAAGCTGCACCACCTGGTCGACGACAAGATCCACGCTCGCTCGACCGGTCCGTACTCGATGATCACGCAGCAGCCGCTGGGTGGTAAGGCGCAGTTCGGTGGTCAGCGGTTCGGCGAGATGGAGGTGTGGGCCCTCGAGGCCTACGGTGCCGCCTTCGCGCTGCAGGAGCTGCTGACGATCAAGTCGGACGACGTGGTCGGCCGGGTGAAGGTGTACGAGGCGATCGTCAAGGGCGAGAACATCCCGGAGCCGGGTATCCCGGAGTCCTTCAAGGTTCTGGTCAAGGAAATGCAGTCGCTGTGTCTGAACGTGGAAGTGCTCTCGTCCGACGGAAGCCGGGTCGAGATGCGCGACAGCGAAGAGGACGTCTTCCGCGCCGCGGAGGAGCTGGGCATCGACCTGTCCCGGCGGGAGCCGAACAGCGTCGAGGAGGTCTGAGCGGAGTGCCGCTCGAACTCGACACCACTCAGACCCCTATCTATTTTTTCGGGAGATAACACATCGTGCTCGACGTGAACTTCTTCGACGAGCTTCGGATCGGACTGGCGACCGCGGATGAGATCCGCCAGTGGTCGCACGGCGAGGTCAAGAAGCCCGAGACGATCAACTACCGGACGCTCAAGCCCGAGCGTGACGGCCTCTTCTGCGAGAAGATCTTCGGTCCCACCCGGGACTGGGAGTGCTACTGCGGCAAGTACAAGCGCGTGCGCTTCAAGGGCATCATCTGTGAGCGGTGTGGCGTCGAGGTCACCCGCCAGAAGGTGCGCCGCGAGCGGATGGGCCACATCGAGCTGGCCGCGCCGGTCACCCACATCTGGTACTTCAAGGGTGTCCCGTCGCGGCTCGGCTACCTGCTCGACCTCGCCCCGAAGGACCTGGAGAAGGTCATCTACTTCGCGGCGTACATGATCACCGACGTCGACGACGAGGCCCGGCACCGCGACCTGTCCTCGCTCGAGGGCCGGGTGGACGTGGAGCGCAAGCAGCTCGAGAACCGTCGTGACAACGACATCGAGACGCGGATGAAGAAGCTCGAGGAGGACCTGGCGCAGCTCGAGGCCGAGGGCGCCAAGGCCGACGTCCGCCGCAAGGTGAAGGAAGGCGCCGAGCGTGAGGTCAAGCAGCTGCGTGACCGCGCCCAGCGCGAGATCGACCGCCTCGACGAGGTCTGGACCCGGTTCAAGAACCTCAAGGTCCAGGACCTGGAGGGCGACGAGATCCTGTACCGCGCCATGAAGGAGCGGTTCGGCAAGTACTTCGAGGGCGCGATGGGCGCCGCCGCGATCCAGCGCCGGCTGGAGACCTTCGACCTGAAGGCCGAGGCGGACAACCTGCGCGAGACGATCAAGACCGGCAAGGGCCAGCGCAAGACCCGCGCCCTGAAGCGGCTCAAGGTCGTCACCGCCTTCCTGGCGACGAACAACAGCCCGATGGGCATGGTGCTCGACTGCGTTCCGGTCATCCCGCCGGACCTGCGGCCGATGGTCCAGCTCGACGGTGGCCGGTTCGCCACCTCCGACCTGAACGACCTGTACCGCCGGGTGATCAACCGGAACAACCGGCTCAAGCGACTGCTCGACCTGGGCGCGCCGGAGATCATCGTCAACAACGAGAAGCGGATGCTGCAGGAGGCCGTCGACGCGCTGTTCGACAACGGCCGCCGTGGTCGTCCGGTCACCGGCCCGGGCAACCGGCCGCTGAAGTCGCTGTCCGACATGCTCAAGGGCAAGCAGGGCCGGTTCCGGCAGAACCTGCTCGGCAAGCGCGTCGACTACTCCGGCCGTTCGGTCATCGTGGTCGGCCCGCAGCTCAAGCTGCACCAGTGCGGTCTGCCGAAGGCGATGGCGCTGGAGCTGTTCAAGCCGTTCGTGATGAAGCGGCTGGTGGACCTCAACCACGCGCAGAACATCAAGTCCGCCAAGCGGATGGTCGAGCGTCAGCGCGCCCAGGTCTGGGACGTGCTGGAAGAGGTCATCACCGAGCACCCGGTGCTGCTGAACCGTGCGCCTACGCTGCACCGGCTCGGCATCCAGGCGTTCGAGCCGCAGCTGATCGAGGGCAAGGCGATCCAGATCCACCCGCTCGTCTGCTCCGCGTTCAACGCGGACTTCGACGGTGACCAGATGGCGGTGCACCTGCCGCTGTCGGCCGAGGCCCAGGCCGAGGCGCGGATCCTGATGCTGTCGACGAACAACATCCTGAAGCCGGCCGACGGCCGTCCGGTCACGATGCCGACGCAGGACATGATCATCGGCATCTACTTCCTGACCATGCTGAAGGAAGGCGCCCTCGGTGAGGGTCGCGCGTTCAGCTCGGTGGCCGAGGCGCTGATGGCCTTCGACCGCAACGAGCTGTCGCTGCAGGCGAAGATCACGCTGCGCCTCGACGAGGCCGCCGCGCCGGCCGGGGCCACCGAGCTGGCCGAGGGCGGGTTCTCGCTGGAGACGACGCTGGGTCGCGCCCTGTTCAACGAGGCGCTGCCGGCCGACTACACCTTCGTGGACGCCGAGGTCGGCAAGAAGCAGCTGGGCTCGATCGTCAACGACCTGGCCGAGCGGTACTCGAAGGTCCAGGTGGCGAACTGCCTGGACGCGTTGAAGGACCTCGGTTTCCGCTGGGCCACCCGGTCCGGTGTCACCGTGTCCATCGACGACTTCTCGACGCCGCCGTCCAAGCCGGAGATCATGGCGCGCTACGAGTCGCAGGCCGAGAAGGTCCAGAAGCAGTTCGAGCGGGGTCTGATCACCTCGTCCGAGCGGCGGCAGGAGCTGATCGAGATCTGGACCGGCGCCAACGCCGAGGTCGGCAAGGCGATGGAGGAGAACTTCGAGAAGGCCAACCCGATCTGGATGATGGTGCACTCGGGTGCCCGAGGCAACATGATGCAGATCCGGCAGATCGCCGGTATGCGTGGTCTGGTGGCCAACCCGAAGGGCGAGATCATCGCCCGGCCGATCAAGTCCAACTTCCGCGAGGGCCTGTCGGTGGTCGAGTACTTCATCGCCACCCACGGTGCCCGGAAGGGTCTGGCCGACACCGCGCTGCGGACCGCCGACTCGGGGTACCTGACCCGTCGTCTGGTGGACGTCTCGCAGGACGTCATCATCCGCGAGGAGGACTGCGGTACCGAGCGCGGCCTGCCGAAGAAGATCGGCGAGCCGGGTCCGGACGGCAAGGTCGTGCACGCCGAGAACGTCGAGACCAGTGCGTACGCGCGCACCCTGGCCACCGACGCGATCGGCCCGGAGGGCAACGTCGTACTGGCGGCCGGCAGCGACCTGGGCGACGTGTCCATCGCGCACCTGGTCGAGGCCGGGCTCGAGGAGGTCAAGGTCCGCTCCGTGCTGACCTGTGACGCCAAGACCGGGACCTGCGCGAAGTGCTACGGGCGTTCGCTGGCGACCGGCAAGCCGGTCGACATCGGCGAGGCGGTCGGCATCATCGCGGCCCAGTCCATCGGTGAGCCCGGTACGCAGCTGACGATGCGGACCTTCCACACCGGTGGTGTCGCGGGTGATGACATCACCCACGGTCTGCCGCGTGTGGTCGAGCTCTTCGAGGCCCGCCAGCCCAAGGGCAAGGCGCCGATCTCGGAGGCGGCCGGCCGGATCTCGATCGAGGACACCGACAAGACCCGGAAGCTGGTGCTCACCCCGGACGACGGTTCCGAGGAGGTCGCCTACCCGGTGTCGAAGCGGGGCCGCCTGCTGATCGAGGAGGGTCAGCACGTCGAGGTCGGTCAGCAGCTGACGCAGGGTACGCCGGACCCGCAGGAGGTTCTGCGGATCCTGGGTGTCCGCAAGGCGCAGGAGCACCTGGTGGACGAGGTCCAGGAGGTGTACCGGTCGCAGGGTGTCGCCATCCACGACAAGCACATCGAGATCATCGTCCGGCAGATGCTGCGGCGGGTCACGGTGATCGAGTCCGGCGAGGCGAACCTGCTCCCGGGCGAGCTCGCGGACCGGATCCTGTTCGAGGCGGAGAACCGTCGCGTCGTCGCCGAGGGCGGTACGCCGGCCTCGGGTCGTCCGGTGCTGATGGGGATCACCAAGGCCTCGCTGGCGACCGAGTCGTGGCTGTCGGCCGCCTCCTTCCAGGAGACGACCCGCGTCCTCACCGAGGCCGCGATCCACGGCAAGTCCGACTCGCTGGTCGGTCTGAAGGAGAACGTCATCATCGGCAAGCTGATCCCGGCCGGTACGGGCATGGACCGGTACCGCAACATCCGGGTGGAGCCCACCGAGGAGGCGAAGGCCGCGATGTACTCGATGGTCGGCTACGAGTCGTACGACTACGACTTCGGCCCGTCCGCGGGGCAGTCGGTCCCGCTGGACGACTTCGACCTCGGTTCGTACCAGAACTGACGCGAAGCACCACACCGCCGAGGGCGGCACTCCCACCAGGGGGTGCCGCCCTCGCGGCGTTTCCGGGGTCTGCTGGACGAGGCTCAAACGCTTGTTCACACAGCGTTCCGGGCTCTTCGGGACGGTCCGCGGGGGAGTGACCCGCTGGTACCGGGACACGCACTCGGCGTAGCGGCTGAAAGTGTCCTCCTGATACGCCAAGATGGTCCCCATGACCGACCTCCCGCCCGAGCTGCGGCCCTTCGTCCTACCGGTCGCGGAGCAGGCGGAAGTACGGACCGAACGGGTTGGTGAGGTCGACCTGTACCGTCCCGCGGGCTCCGCGCGCAGGGGAGCGATCCTCTTCGTGCCCGGGGATCCAGGGCCGGCCGGTCCCGGGGTACCGCCACACGAGTGGCCGGTCTACCAGGGCTACGCGACAGCTGTCGCGGAGCGCGGCCTGGTGGGTGCTGTGGCGGCGCACGAGCTGGTCCATGGACTGGACCGGCTCGCTGCCGCTTCCGACGACGTGGAGGGCGCCGTCGGCGTCCTGCGGTCCGATCCGCAGGTCGACCCGAACCGCATCGCCCTGTGGTTCTTCTCCGGTGCCGGGCTGCTCGCTGGTGAGTGGCTCGACAGCCGGCCCGAGTGGCTCCGTTGTGTGCTGCTCAGCTACCCGTTGCTGGCCGCTCCGCCCGGGGTCGGCGAACTGGTTTCCGCCGCCGAGGTGATCGGCAAACCCAAGGATCTGCCGGTGCTGCTGACGAGGGTCGGCCGCGAGCGCGAGGAACTCGCACGTCCGGTGGCGGAGTTCGTCTCCGCCGGGGGCACCGCGCTGGACATCATCGACGTACCGAAAGGGCAACACGGCTTCGACATGCTCGACCACACCGACGAATCCCGCGCCGCGGTGACCAAGGCCCTGGACTGGGCCATCGCCCACCTGGGCGAAGATCCCACCGGCACCCTCCCGGCTGCCGGGACCTCGACCTCCACCCTCCCTCCGACGACCTCCACGACCTCCACGACCTCGCGGCCGGCGACCACGGCGCGTCCGGCGACCGCCCCCGCCCGTCCGGCAACGACAAGCCGGACGACGGCCGCGACCACCACGGCGGCGACCACCACAGCTGCGACCGCTTCGGCTGCGGCCGCTTCGGTCCCGACCACTTCGGTCCCGGCGGCGGCCTCACCGGCCGGGTTCTCCTTCTCCGACGCCGCGGTGCCTCCGGCGACGCTCGCCTTCGACGGCGCCACGCTGACCACTCCGGCCGTTCCCGTGGAGCTGCCGGTGCCTGCCACCGACACCCCGGCGACCCGGGTGGTCGGGCGGGAGCGGGCGGCGTACGCGGCGCACGACCTGGAGGCGTTCCTGGCGCTGTACTCGCCGACCGCGCAGCTCCAGTTCGCCGACGGCTCGCTGCTCAAGGGCCGCCGCTCACTGCGGGAGTACTACCGGCCACGGTTCGAGGCCGGCCGGTGCAAGACCGAGCTGTTGCAGCGGCTGACCGTGGGGGACTGGGTCGTCGACCAGGTCGTCCTGCACGACACGGACCAGTCGCCGGCCCCGGCGATCACCCTGTACCGGGTGGCCGACGGCCTGATCGCCGAGGTCCGCATCCTTGCCTGATCCGGACCTCGCCCCGCGCGGCGAGCGGCCCGTGAACCCTGCAGTACAAGGGCGATCACCGCTCGCCGGGCGTCGTGTGACGGAAGTGAAACCAGTGCATTCACGGACCGCCCTGGCGACCCTGTAGACTGGTCTAGCGGCGGGGCCTCTGGTCCGTGCGGGCTTCTGTTTTGACCGTGCTAGAGGCAGCCGCTAGTCTTAACGATCGTGCCCCGGGCTTCCTGGGCCGTCATGCGTGCCCCTTCGTCGAATGGGCCAGCGCGCGTGGCACGGACTCCTGCCGACAGTCTGAGATTACGGCTTCGGTAATCCGTGCGCACTCGCGACACACCCGACCGCGGGGGTCAGGGCGCGCAGCAACCGACCGGACGACAGAAAGAGACCTACGCGGTGCCCACCATTCAGCAGCTGGTCCGCAAGGGCCGCCAGGACAAGGTGTCGAAGAACAAGACGCCGGCCCTGAAGGGTTCACCTCAGCGTCGTGGTGTGTGCACGCGCGTCTACACGACGACCCCGAAGAAGCCGAACTCGGCGCTTCGTAAGGTGGCTCGTGTCCGCCTCACCAGCGGTATCGAGGTCACGGCCTACATCCCGGGTGTCGGCCACAACCTGCAGGAGCACTCGATCGTGCTGGTCCGCGGCGGTCGTGTGAAGGACCTGCCGGGTGTCCGGTACAAGATCATCCGCGGTTCGCTCGACACCCAGGGTGTGAAGAACCGGAAGCAGGCTCGCAGCCGGTACGGCGCGAAGAAGGAGAAGAGCTAATGCCGCGCAAGGGTCCCGCCCCGAAGCGGCCGGTCATCATCGACCCGGTCTACAGTTCGCCGCTGGTCACCCAGTTGATCTCCAAGATCCTGGTGGACGGCAAGAAGCAGATCGCGCAGAGCATTGTCTACAGCGCGCTCGAGGGCACCCGCACCAAGACCGGCACCGACCCGGTCATCACGCTGAAGCGTGCGCTCGACAACGTGAAGCCCAGCATCGAGGTGAAGAGCCGCCGGGTCGGTGGCGCCACCTACCAGGTGCCGATCGAGGTCAAGCCCGGTCGCTCGACCACGCTCGCCCTGCGCTGGCTCACCACGTACTCCCGCGCGCGTCGCGAGAAGACCATGTCCGAGCGCCTGATGAACGAGATCCTGGACGCGTCCAACGGTCTCGGTGCGTCGGTGAAGCGCCGCGAGGACACGCACAAGATGGCCGAAGCCAACAAGGCTTTCGCCCACTACCGCTGGTGATCCGGGGTCCCATCCGGACCCTGAATTCACTCTTTTTGATGCATCACGGAAGCGAGAGGTAGACCACCGAGGTGGCCGTACAAATCACCACCGACCTGGCCAAGGTCCGCAACATCGGGATCATGGCCCACATCGACGCCGGCAAGACGACGACGACCGAGCGGATCCTCTTCTACACCGGTATCACCTACAAGATCGGTGAGGTCCACGAGGGCGCTGCCACGATGGACTGGATGGAGCAGGAGCAGGAGCGCGGCATCACCATCACGTCCGCCGCGACGACCTGTACCTGGAAAGACCACACCATCAACATCATCGACACCCCGGGTCACGTCGACTTCACCGTCGAGGTGGAGCGGTCGCTGCGCGTCCTGGACGGGGCCGTCGCGGTGTTCGACGGTGTCGCCGGCGTGGAGCCGCAGTCGGAGACCGTCTGGCGTCAGGCCGACCGGTACGGCGTGCCGCGGATCTGCTTCGTGAACAAGCTCGACCGCACCGGCGCCGAGTTCATGCGCTGCGTCGACATGATCCGGGACCGGCTCGCCGCCGTCGCGCTGGTCATGCAGCTGCCGATCGGGTCCGAGTCCGACTTCATCGGGGTCGTCGACCTGGTCGAGATGCGCGCGCTGACCTGGCGTGGCGAGACCAAGATCGGTGAGGACTACACGGTCGAGGAGATCCCGGCCAGCCACACCGAGCTGGCCGCCGAGTGGCGCGACAAGCTGATCGAGACGCTGGCCGAGGCCGACGACGAGATCATGGAGCTCTACCTCGAGGGTGAGCAGCCGACCCTCGAGCAGCTCAAGGCCGCCATCCGGCGGGCCACCCTGGCGAGCAAGCTGACCCCGGTGCTGACCGGTACGGCGTTCAAGAACAAGGGCGTGCAGCCCCTGCTCGACGCGGTCAACGACTACCTGCCGAGCCCGCTCGACGTCCCGGCCATCGAGGGCCACGACGTCAAGGACGCGGAGCAGGTCGTGCTGCGCAAGCCGGACGACGGCGAGCCGTTCTCCGCGCTGGCGTTCAAGATCGCGGCCGACCCGCACCTGGGCAAGCTGACCTTCATCCGGGTCTACTCCGGCAAGCTCGAGGCGGGTTCGCAGGTGCTGAACCCGACCAAGGGCCGCAAGGAGCGGATCGGCAAGATCTACCGCATGCACGCGAACAAGCGTGAGGAGATCGCGTCGATCGGCGCCGGCCACATCGTCGCCGTGATGGGTCTGAAGGACACCACCACCGGTGAGACGCTGGCCGACCCGGCCAAGCCGGTCGTGCTCGAGTCGATGCAGTTCCCGGCTCCGGTCATCTCGGTCGCCATCGAGCCCAAGTCGAAGGGCGACCAGGAGAAGCTGGGCGTCGCGATCCAGCGGCTCGCCGAGGAGGACCCGACCTTCCAGGTCCGGACCGACGAGGACACCGGCCAGACCATCATCGCCGGTATGGGCGAGCTGCACCTCGAGGTGCTGGTCGACCGGATGAAGCGTGAGTTCCGCGTCGAGGCGAACGTCGGCAAGCCGCAGGTGGCCTACCGCGAGACCATCAAGAAGAAGGTCGAGAAGGTCGACTACACGCACAAGAAGCAGACCGGTGGTTCGGGTCAGTTCGCGCGCGTGATCATCGACATCGAGCCCACCAGCGTCGAGGCCGGTGGTGAGGGCGGGTACGAGTTCGTCAACGCCGTCACCGGTGGCCGCGTCCCGCGGGAGTACATCCCGTCGGTGGACGAGGGCGCCCAGGAGGCGATGGAGTTCGGCGTGCTCGCCGGCTACCCGATGGTGGACGTCAAGGTGACGCTGCAGGACGGCGCCTACCACGACGTCGACTCCTCCGAGCTCGCCTTCAAGATCGCCGGTTCGATGGCTTTCAAGGATGCCGCCCGCCGGGCGAATCCGGTCATCCTGGAGCCGATGTTCGCGGTCGAGGTCACCACACCCGAGGACTACATGGGTGAAGTGATCGGCGACCTCAACTCTCGCCGTGGCCAGATCCAGTCGATGGACGAGGGCCCCGGTGGCAGCCGGGTCGTGAAGGCCCTGGTGCCGTTGTCGGAGATGTTCGGGTATGTCGGTGACCTGCGTTCCAAGACGCAGGGCCGCGCGTCGTACTCGATGCAGTTCGATTCCTACGCCGAGGTTCCGAAGAACGTGGCGGAAGAGATCATCAAGAAGGCCCGGGGCGAGTAGTCTCTCGCTCCGGACCAACCACCCACAGCGCGTCGGCGTACGGCGTAGTCAACATTTACTAGGAGGGCCCCAGTGGCGAAGGCGAAGTTCGAGCGGACTAAGCCGCACGTCAACATCGGCACCATCGGTCACATCGACCACGGTAAGACCACTCTTACCGCGGCGATCACCAAGGTGCTGCACGACAAGTACCCGGACCTGAACGAGGCTTCGGCCTTCGATCAGATCGACAAGGCGCCGGAAGAGCGCCAGCGCGGTATCACCATCTCGATCGCGCACGTCGAGTACCAGACCGAGGCCCGGCACTACGCCCACGTCGACTGCCCGGGTCACGCGGACTACATCAAGAACATGATCACCGGTGCGGCCCAGATGGACGGTGCGATCCTGGTCGTCGCCGCCACCGACGGCCCGATGCCGCAGACGCGTGAGCACGTGCTGCTCGCCCGTCAGGTCGGCGTGCCGGCCATGGTCGTTGCCCTGAACAAGTGCGACATGGTCGACGACGAGGAGATCCTGGAGCTCGTCGAGCTCGAGGTCCGCGAGCTGCTCTCGGAGCAGGAGTTCGACGGCGACAACGCGCCGATCGTCCGCGTCGCCGCTCACCCGGCGCTGCAGGGCGACGCCAAGTGGGGCGAGTCGATCCTCGAGCTGATGAACGCGGTCGACTCCTACATCCCGCAGCCGGAGCGCGAGATCGACAAGCCGTTCCTGATGCCGGTGGAGGACGTCTTCACCATCACGGGTCGCGGTACGGTCATCACCGGCCGGATCGAGCGCGGTGTCGTCAAGGTCAACGAGACCGTCGACATCGTCGGCATCCGTCCGGAGAAGCAGACCACCACGGTCACCGGTATCGAGATGTTCCGCAAGCTGCTCGACGAGGGCCAGGCCGGTGAGAACGTCGGTCTGCTCCTGCGTGGCACCAAGCGCGAGGACGTCGAGCGCGGCATGGTCGTCATCAAGCCGGGCACCACGACGCCGCACACGAACTTCGAGGCGTCGGTCTACATCCTGTCCAAGGAGGAGGGCGGCCGTCACACGCCGTTCTTCCAGAACTACCGGCCCCAGTTCTACTTCCGTACCACGGACGTGACCGGTGTCGTGCAGCTCCCCGAGGGCACCGAGATGGTCATGCCGGGCGACAACACCGACATGTCGGTCGAGCTGATCCAGCCGATCGCCATGGAGGACGGCCTGAAGTTCGCGATCCGCGAAGGTGGCCGTACCGTCGGCGCCGGCCGGGTCACCAAGATCCTCAAGTGATCTCACGAGGTCCGCGAGGGCTCGCAGGTTGAGCCCCCGCGGACCTCTGCTTTGCGCCCGGTCCGGGGCCGAGAAGAGCCCGGGCCAGGCGTGAGGCCACCCGATTGGCATTCCGATGCCGATCTCTGGCACAATATTCAGGTTGCTCAGGCGAGGCCGCCGGGGCGCGCCCCAGATCTTCCGGTCTGGCTGGTGTGCCGGACCGGAGACCATGCCGAGGTTCCGGTCCGAGACCGGGCCCCGATCACCATCCCAGGTCGATTTGGTCGTACTGACGCGCGTTCCGCGTCCGCGACACACCCGACCGCGGGGGTCGGAGCAACGAAGACGTTGACGATAGAGAAGGACGAAGCGAAGCGATGGCGGGACAAAAGATCCGCATCCGGCTGAAGGCCTACGACCACGAGGTCATCGACAGCTCGGCGCGCAAGATTGTCGACACGGTGACGCGTACTGGTGCGAAGGTTGCTGGCCCGGTGCCGTTGCCGACGGAAAAGAACGTGTTCTGCGTCATCCGCTCGCCGCACAAGTACAAGGACAGCCGCGAGCACTTCGAGATGCGCACCCACAAGCGGCTCATCGACATCATCGACCCCACGCCGAAGACCGTCGACTCGCTGATGCGTCTCGACCTGCCGGCCGGTGTCGACATCGAGATCAAGCTCTGAGGGAACCACGACACCAATGAGCATTCAGAAGAACACGCGTGGTCTGCTGGGCACCAAGCTCGGTATGACCCAGACCTGGGACGAGAACAACCGAGTCGTCCCCGTCACCGTGATCCAGGCCGGTCCGTGCGTGGTGACCGAGGTGCGTACCTCGGCGAGCCACGGCTACGACGGCGTGCAGATTGCCTACGGCGACATCGACCCGCGCAAGGTGACCAAGCCCATGCGCGGCCACTTCGACAAGGCCGGCGTGACGCCGCGGCGCCACCTACTGGAGCTGCGCACCGCCGACGCCAGTGAGTACACGCTGGGCCAGGAGATCAAGGCCGAGGCGTTCGAAGCGGGCGAGACCGTCGATGTCTCCGCCACCAGCAAGGGCAAGGGCTTCGCCGGTGTGATGAAGCGCCACGGCTTCGGCGGCCTGAAGGCCTCCCACGGTGTGCACAAGAAGCACCGTTCGCCGGGCTCCATCGGCGGCTGCGCCACCCCCGGCCGGGTCTTCAAGGGCCTGCGGATGGCGGGCCGGATGGGCAACGAGCAGGTCACCACGCAGAACATCAGCGTTCACGCGATCGACTCCGAGCGCGGCCTGATTCTGCTCAAGGGTGCGGTTCCCGGTCCGAAGGGCGGCCTCGTGCTGATCCGCAACGCCGCGAAGGGAGCGAGCAAGTGAGCACCGTCGACGTCGTCGTCGTGAAGGGCGACAAGGTCAGCAAGAAGGGCTCTGCCGAGCTCCCCGCCGAGCTGTTCGACGTTCAGGTCAACGTCCCGCTGATCCACCAGGTCGTGGTGGCCCAGCTGGCCGCGGCCCGTCAGGGTACGCACAAGGCGAAGACCCGGGGCGAGGTCTCCGGCGGTGGCGCCAAGCCGTACCGCCAGAAGGGCACCGGCCGTGCGCGCCAGGGTTCGACCCGCGCGCCGCAGTTCGCCGGTGGTGGCGTCGTCCACGGCCCCACGCCGCGCAGCTACGCGCAGCGGACCCCGAAGAAGATGATCGCCGCCGCGCTCCGCGGTGCGCTGTCCGACCGGGCCCGCGACGGCCGCGTGCACGTGGTCGAGAGCTTCGTGGACGGCGACAAGCCCTCCACCAAGGCGGCCCTCAAGGTGCTGGCCGAGCTCACCGAGCACGTCAAGGTGCTGGTCGCCCTCGAGCGCGGGGACGAGCTCACCTGGCTGAGCCTGCGCAACGTGCCGACCGTGCACCTGATCGCCGTCGACCAGCTGAACGCGTACGACGTGCTCTGCAACGACGCGATCGTCTTCACCAAGGGCGCGCTGGACACGTTCGTCGCGGGCGCGCCGAAGGGCAAGTCCGTCAAGGCCGTCGCCACGTCGACTGAGGCTGAGGAGGTAGAGGCATGAGCCACGGAGTCAACAAGGACCCGCGGGACGTGCTGCTCCGGCCGGTCGTGAGCGAGAAGAGCTACGGCCTGCTGGACGAGCAGAAGTACACGTTCGAGGTCGCCCCGGACGCCAACAAGACCGAGATCAAGCTCGCGGTCGAGAAGGTGTTCAAGGTGAAGGTCAAGGACGTCAACACGATCAACCGCAAGGGCAAGCGCCGCCGGACCCGTACCGGCTGGGGCAAGCGCCCGGACACCAAGCGAGCGATCGTCAGCCTGTCCGGCGACGACCGCATCGACATCTTCGGAGGCCAGTCGTAATGGGTATCCGCAAATACAAGCCGACGACGCCGGGCCGCCGTGGCTCGAGCGTGGCCGACTTCGTCGAGCTCACCCGTTCGACCCCCGAGAAGTCCCTGCTCCGTCCGCTGCCCAAGAAGGGCGGCCGGAACAACTCCGGCAAGATCACCACCCGGCACCACGGTGGCGGTCACAAGCGGGCGTACCGGCTGATCGACTTCAAGCGGTACGACAAGGACGGCGTGCCGGCGAAGGTCGCCGAGATCGAGTACGACCCGAACCGCACCGCGCGGATCGCACTGCTGCACTACGTCGACGGCGAGAAGCGCTACATCCTCGCCCCGTCGAACCTGAAGCAGGGCACGGTCGTCGAGAACGGTCCGGCCGCCGACATCAAGGTCGGCAACAACCTGCCGCTGCGCAACATCCCGGTCGGTTCCACCATCCACGCGGTCGAGCTGCGGCCGGGCGGTGGCGCCAAGATGGGCCGCTCCGCCGGTGCCAGCATCCAGCTGGTCGCGAAGGAAGGCCGGATGGCCACCCTGCGGATGCCGTCGGGCGAGGTCCGGATGGTCGACGTGCGCTGCCGCGCCACCCTCGGTGAGGTCGGCAACGGCGAGCAGTCGAACATCAACTGGGGCAAGGCCGGCCGGATGCGCTGGAAGGGCAAGCGCCCGACCGTCCGCGGTGTCGCGATGAACCCGGTCGACCACCCGCACGGTGGTGGTGAGGGCAAGACCTCGGGTGGACGCCACCCGGTGTCCCCGTGGGGCCAGCCGGAAGGCCGGACCCGCACCCGCAAGGAGAGCGACCGCATGATCGTCCGGCGCCGCAAGGCCGGCAAGAAGCGCTGATAGGGGACCGGACAGATGCCACGCAGCCTCAAGAAGGGCCCGTTCGTCGACCACCACCTGATGAAGAAGGTGGAGGTGCAGAACGAAAAGGGCACCAAGAACGTCATCAAGACCTGGTCCCGCCGATCGATGATCGTGCCGGACATGATCGGCCACACGCTCGCGGTGCACGACGGCCGCAAGCACGTGCCGGTGTTCGTGACGGACGCGATGGTCGGGCACAAGCTCGGCGAGTTCGCACCGACCCGCACGTTCAAGGGCCACGAGAAGGACGACCGCAAGTCACGGCGTCGCTGACCCCCGGTCAGAGACGAAGCGCTAGCAAGAGCTACGGAGAGATTCGAACATCATGAGCGTTCAAGAGCGTAGGGCCGTCAGTGCCCGTCGCGAGAGCCTGCTGGGCGACGAGCCCGGGGCCTTCGCGGTCGCGCGCTTCGTCCGCGTGACGCCGATGAAGGCGCGTCGCGTGGTCGACCTGGTGCGCGGCATGGGCGTCGACGACGCACTCGCCACTCTGAAGTTCGCCCCGCAGGCCGCTGCCGCGACCGTGTACAAGGTCGTCGACAGCGCCGCGGCGAACGCCGAGGGCACCGAGCACCTGAGCCGGACCGACCTGGTCGTGGTGAAGGCCTTCGTGGACGAGGGGCCGACGCTGAAGCGTCACCGTCCCCGCGCCCAGGGCCGCGCCACCAGGATCGACAAGCGGACGAGCCACATCACCGTGGTCGTCGGCCCGCGGGTCGAGGAGGAGGCGGCTCCGGCCGCCGACGCCGGCAAGGGCAAGAAGGCCGCTGAGAAGAAGGGCAGGACCCGCTAGTGGGCCAGAAGGTAAACCCGCACGGGTTCCGACTCGGCATCAGCACCGACCACAAGAGCCGTTGGTACGCCGACAAGCTGTACAAGGACTACGTGGGCGAGGACGTCAAGATCCGTCGCCTGCTGAGCAAGGGCATGGAGCGCGCCGGCATCTCCCGCGTGGAGATCGAGCGCACCCGTGACCGGGTCCGCGTCGACATCCACACCGCCCGTCCGGGCATCGTCATCGGTCGCCGCGGCGCCGAGGCGGACCGGATCCGGGGCAGCCTCGAGGAGCTCACCGGCAAGCAGGTGCAGCTGAACATCCTCGAGGTGAAGAACTCCGAGGTCGACGCCCAGCTGGTCGCGCAGGGCGTGGCCGAGCAGCTGTCCGGCCGCGTGGCGTTCCGCCGCGCGATGCGCAAGGCGATGCAGACCACCATGCGTGGCGGCGCCCTGGGCATCCGGATCCAGTGCTCCGGCCGGCTCGGTGGCGCCGAGATGTCGCGGTCGGAGTTCTACCGCGAGGGTCGCGTGCCGCTGCACACCCTCCGGGCGGACATCGACTACGGCTTCTACGAGGCCCGGACGACCTTCGGCCGGATCGGCGTGAAGGTCTGGATCTACAAGGGCGACGTCGCCGGCACCCGCGCTGAGCGCGAGGCGCAGGCCGCGGCCCGGGCTGCCACCCAGCAGCGCCGGCCGGCCCGCCGTGACGACCGCGGTGGCCGTGGTGGCGACCGGGGTGGCCGTCGGGACGACCGCGGTGGCCGTGGTGGCGACCGTCGGGACAACACGAGCAACGACGCGGCCAAGGCCGCCGAGGCGCCGGCTGCCGACAAGCCCGCCGAGACGACCGGAACGGAGAGCTGACCGATGCTCATCCCCCGCAAGGTCAAGCACCGCAAGCAGCACCACCCGAAGCGCTCCGGCGCTGCCAAGGGCGGGACCACGCTGGCCTTCGGTGACTTCGGCATCCAGGCGCTGGAGAGCCACTACGTCACGAACCGGCAGATCGAGTCCGCTCGTATCGCGATGACCCGGCACATCAAGCGTGGCGGCAAGGTGTGGATCAACATCTACCCGGACCGCCCGCTGACCAAGAAGCCGGCCGAGACCCGGATGGGTTCCGGTAAGGGTTCGCCCGAGTGGTGGATCGCCAACGTGAAGGCCGGTCGCGTGATGTTCGAGCTCTCCGGAGTCACCGAGGACGTTGCTCGCGAGGCGATGCGCCGCGCGATTCACAAGTTGCCGATGAAGTGCCGCTTCATCACCCGAGAGGCAGGTGAGAACTGATGGCTACCCTGACCGCCGCCGAGCTGCGGAACCTGGGCCGGGACGAGCTGCTGACGAAGCTCGGCGAAGCCAAGGAGGAGCTGTTCAACCTCCGGTTCCAGGCTGCCACGGGTCAGCTGGAGTCCCACGGCCGGCTGCGCGCCGTCCGCAAGGACATCGCCCGCATCTACACGGTGCTGACCGAGCGTTCGCTCGGCATCACCGAGGACGTGGACGCGCCGGCCGCGTCGGCCGAGGTCGAGGCTGAGGCCGACGAGACCGCGGACGACAGCGAGAAGGCCGGGAGCAAGGCATGACCGAGAACGCAGCGAAGGACGACACCGTGGGCACGACCACCGAGGCGCGAGGCCGCCGCAAGACCCGTGAGGGTCTGGTGCTGAGCGACAAGATGGACAAGACCGTCACCGTCGAGGTGGAGGACCGGGTCAAGCACAAGCTGTACGGCAAGGTCATCCGGCGCACCAGCAAGCTCAAGGCGCACGACGAGCAGAACGCCGCCGGCATCGGCGACCGCGTCCTCCTGATGGAGACCCGGCCGCTGTCGGCGACCAAGCGCTGGCGCGTCGTGGAGATCCTCGAGAAGGCCAAGTAGGCCCCGGCGGCAACGCCCAGCTGTACGACAGACGAAATTATTCGTTCCGCAAGGCTCACGGACGTGAGAACCAGCGAGACAACCAGGAGATCAACAGATGATCCAGCAGGAGTCGCGACTGAAGGTCGCCGACAACACGGGTGCGAAGGAGATTCTCTGCATCCGTGTGCTCGGTGGCTCCGGTCGGCGCTACGCCGGTGTCGGCGACACGATCGTCGCCACCGTCAAGGACGCGATCCCGGGTGGCGGCGTCAAGAAGGGTGACGTCGTCAAGGCCGTCGTCGTCCGGACCGTGAAGGAGCGCCGGCGTCCGGACGGCTCCTACATCCGGTTCGACGAGAACGCCGCCGTCATCCTCAAGGCCGACGGCGAGCCGCGCGGTACCCGTATCTTCGGGCCGGTCGGCCGGGAGCTGCGCGAGAAGCGCTTCATGAAGATCATCTCGCTCGCGCCGGAGGTGCTCTGACCATGACGCAGAAGTCGCAGCGGAAGCTGCACGTGAAGAAGGGCGATCACGTCCGCGTGATCGCCGGCAAGTCCAAGGGCCTCGAGGGCAAGATCATCACGGTCCTGCCGGACGAGGAGCTCGTCATCGTCGAGGGCGTGAACCGGGTCAAGAAGCACACCAAGGTGCAGCAGGCCCAGCGCGGCGGCACCACGGGTGGCATCGTCACCCAGGAAGCCCCGATCCACGTCTCGAACGTGATGCTCCTGGTCGAGGTCGAGAAGGACGGCAAGAAGCAGAAGGTGACCACCCGCGTCGGTTACAACCGCGTCGAGGTGCAGAAGCGCCGTCCCGACGGTTCGACGTACACCGGTTTCCGGAGCGTCCGGATCGCGCGGCGTACCGGCGAGGAGATCTGATGACCACCGCAGTGAGCGAGACCAAGGTCCAGCCGCGGCTGAAGACGAAGTACCGCGAGGAGATCGTCGGCAAGCTGCAGGAGCAGTTCCAGTTCGAGAACGTCATGCAGGTGCCCGGCCTCACCAAGATCGTGGTGAACATGGGCGTCGGCGAGGCGGCGCGCGACTCGAAGCTGATCGATGGCGCGGTCAAGGACCTGGCCGCGATCACCGGCCAGAAGCCGCAGGTGACCAAGGCCCGCAAGTCGATCGCGCAGTTCAAGCTGCGCGAGGGCATGCCGATCGGCGCGCACGTCACGCTGCGCGGGGACCGGATGTGGGAGTTCCTGGACCGGCTGCTGGCGCTCGCGCTGCCCCGGATCCGTGACTTCCGCGGGCTGTCGGCCAAGCAGTTCGACGGCACCGGGAACTACACCTTCGGCCTGACCGAGCAGGTGATGTTCCACGAGATCAACCAGGACCGGATCGACCGGGTCCGCGGCATGGACATCACCGTGGTGACCACCGCCAAGAACGACGACGAGGGCCGGGCCCTGCTGCGGGCGCTCGGCTTCCCGTTCAAGGAGAACTGACGTGGCGAAGACAGCACTCAAGGTCAAGCAGGCCCGGAAGCCCAAGTTCGCGGTCCGCGGCTACACGCGCTGCCAGCGCTGCGGCCGCCCCAAGGCCGTCTTCCGCAAGTTCGGCCTGTGCCGGATCTGCCTGCGTGAGATGGCGCACCGCGGCGAGCTGCCGGGTGTCACCAAGTCCAGCTGGTGACCGTCTCCTCCTCTGATCTTTTCTCCATTCACCACCATCTAGTCACCGTAGGTCGCCGGCCGGCGAAACCACGGCGGGAAAGAGGCCCCAGGCCATGACGATGACCGACCCGATCGCAGACATGCTGACGCGTCTGCGCAACGCCAACCAGGCGTACCACGAGTCGACCTCGATGCCGTACAGCAAGATCAAGCAGGGCATCGCCGACATCCTCCAGCAGGAGGGCTACATCTCCTCCTACAAGGTGGAGGAGCCCAAGGAGGGCGCCGTCGGCAAGACCCTGGTCGTCGACCTCAAGTTCGGCCCGACCCGGGAGCGCTCCATCGCGGGCGTCCGCCGGATCAGCAAGCCGGGTCTGCGGGTCTACGCGAAGTCCACCAACCTGCCGAAGGTACTCGGTGGCCTCGGCGTCGCGATCATCTCGACGTCCCAGGGGCTGCTCACGGACCGGCAGGCCAAGACCAAGGGCGTGGGCGGGGAAGTACTCGCCTACGTCTGGTGACGAAGAAACCGGAAGGAGGACCAGCAACATGTCTCGCATCGGCAAGCTCCCGATCTCGGTCCCGTCCGGCGTCGACGTCACGATCGACGGCCAGACGGTCACCGTGAAGGGTCCCAAGGGTCAGCTCTCGCACACCGTGGCTGAGCCCATCGCGGTCGCCCGGGAGGAGGACGGCACCATCGCCGTCTCCCGTCCCGACGACCAGCGCAAGAGCAAGGAACTGCACGGCCTGTCCCGCACCCTGATCGCCAACCTGGTGACGGGTGTGACGGACGGCTACGAGAAGAAGCTCGAGATCGTCGGCGTGGGGTACCGCGTCATCTCCAAGGGCCCGGCCCAGCTGGAGTTCTCGCTCGGGTACAGCCACACCATCACGGTGGACGCCCCGGACGGCATCACCTTCGCGGTGGAGGCGCCGACCCGGTTCTCGGTGCAGGGCATCGACAAGCAGTCGGTCGGCGAGGTCGCCGCCAACATCCGCAAGCTGCGCAAGCCCGAGCCGTACAAGGGCAAGGGTGTGCGGTACGCGGGCGAGCAGGTGCGCCGCAAGGTCGGAAAGGCTGGTAAGTAACCCATGGCGATCGCATTGCGTGCGAACAAGCACTCCGCCAAGAAGACGGCTTCCCGGCTGCGCCGCCAGATCCGCGTCCGGAAGAAGATCAACGGCACGGCCGACCGGCCGCGGCTGGTGGTCACCAAGTCCTCGAAGCACCTGTTCGCGCAGGTCATCGACGACGTGGCCGGCGTGACGCTGGTGTCGGCCTCCACCATGGAGGCGGACCTGCGCGGCGCGGAGGCGAACAAGACCGACAAGGCCAAGACCGTCGGTGGGCTGATCGCCGACCGCGCCAAGGCCGCCGGCATCGACTCGGTCGTCTTCGACCGGGCCGGGAACAAGTACCACGGTCGCATCGCGGCCCTGGCCGACGCCGCCCGCGAGGGCGGGCTCGGCTTCTGACGGCGACACAACACAGGAAGAGGTAGTTCGACATGAGCGGAGGCCAGCAGCGTCGCGGAGGCGGCGCCGGTGGTGAGCGCCGTGGCCGCGACGGTGGTCGTGGTGCGGCAGCCGACAAGACCGCCTACATCGAGCGCGTGGTAGCCATCAACCGTGTCGCCAAGGTCGTGAAGGGCGGTCGTCGCTTCAGCTTCACCGCCCTCGTGGTCGTCGGCGACGGTGAGGGCACCGTCGGTGTGGGTTACGGCAAGGCCAAGGAGGTGCCCGCGGCGATCGCCAAGGGTGTCGAGGAGGCCAAGAAGGCGTTCTTCAAGGTGCCGAGGATCCAGGGCACCATCCCGCACCCGGTCCAGGGTGAGAAGGCGGCCGGCGTGGTCATGCTGCGCCCGGCGGCTCCTGGTACCGGTGTGATCGCGGGCGGTTCGGCTCGTGCGGTGCTGGAGTGCGCGGGAATCCACGACATCCTCAGCAAGTCGCTGGGTTCGTCCAACGCCATCAACGTGGTTCACGCCACCGTCGAGGCGCTGCGCAGCCTGGAGACTCCGGAGGCCGTGGCCGCGCGTCGCAGCCTGCCGGTGGAGCACGTCGCTCCGGCGGCGCTGCTGAAGGCGCGGGCGGAGGTGGCGTCCTGATGGCTCGCCTGAAGGTGACCCAGACCCGTTCCGGCATCGGTGGCAAGCAGAACCAGCGCGACACGCTGCGCACCCTGGGCGTCAAGCGGATCGGCGACGTCGCCGTCCACGACGACCGCCCGGAGGTCCGCGGCATGGTCCGTGCGGTTCGCCACCTCATCACCGTCGAGGAGGTCGACTGACATGGCGCTCAAGGTCCACCACCTGCGCCCGGCGCCCGGCGCCAAGACCGCCAAGACCCGCGTGGGTCGTGGTGAGGGCAGCAAGGGCAAGACCGCCGGCCGCGGTACCAAGGGATCGAAGGCCCGCAACAACATCCCCGAGTACTTCGAGGGTGGCCAGATGCCGCTGCACATGCGGCTCCCGAAGCTGAAGGGCTTCAAGAGCAGGAACCGAGTGGAGTTCCAGGTCGTTAACCTGGACAAGCTCGGACAGCTGTTCCCCGAGGGCGGCGAGGTCGGCGTGGCCGAGCTCGTCGCGAAGGGCGCGGTCCGGAACGGTCAGCCGGTGAAGGTACTGGGTGACGGCGAACTGACCGTGGCACTGCAGGTTTCGGTGAACAAGTTCTCGAAGTCCGCCAAGGAGAAGATCGAGGCGGCCGGAGGAACGACCACCGAGGTGTGAGTGCCAGGGCTCGTGCGAACCAGCGATTGATAGTCTGCGCTGGAATCGGACGAGCCCTGGTTCGTCTCGTGCCCGGCTGCTTTGCTAGGCCCCTGCCCTGACCCGGGCAGTGGATACTTGTGGGAGGACAGGGTGTTAGGCGCCTTTGCCAACGCGTTCAAGACTCCGGACCTGCGCCGGAAGATCTTGTTCGTGCTCTTCATCATCGTGATCTTCCGGATCGGCTCGGTCGTCCCGGCGCCGGGCGTCAACGTCCAGTCGCTGGACGTCTGCCTGAATCAGGCCACCTCCGGACAGAACGCGAACCTGTACAACCTGATCAACCTGTTCTCCGGCGGTGCGCTGCTGCAGCTCGCGATCTTCGCGCTCGGCATCATGCCGTACATCACCGCCAGCATCATTCTGCAGCTGCTCACCGTGGTGATCCCGCGGCTCGAGTCGCTGAAGAAGGAGGGCCAGGCGGGCCAGGGCAAGATCACCCAGTACACCCGGTTCCTGACCGTCGGTCTGGCGATCCTGCAGGCGACCGCGTTCGTCGCGCTGGCGCGGACCCCGGGCCGGCTGTTCCAGGGCTGTAACGAGCCGCTGCTGCGCGACGACAGCTGGTTCCCGGTCGTCGTCATGGTGCTGACCATGACCGCCGGTACCGGTGTGGTCATGTGGCTGGGCGAGCTGATCACCGACCGTGGTGTCGGTAACGGTATGTCGATCCTGATCTTCACCCAGATCGTGGCGACGTTCCCGTCCCAGCTGTGGGCGATCCGCAAGCAGCGCGGTATCACCACCTTCGTCGTGGTGCTCGCCATCGGGTTGGTGATCATGGCCGCGGTCATCTTCATCGAACAGGCGCAGCGCCGGATCCCGGTGCAGTACGCCAAGCGGATGGTCGGCCGGAAGATGTTCGGCGGCACGTCGACCTACATCCCGCTGAAGGTGAACCAGGCCGGTGTGATCCCGGTCATCTTCGCCTCGAGTCTGCTGTACCTCCCCGTCCTCGTCAGTCAGTTCAGACAGGACGAGAAGTGGGCGCAGTGGATCCAGGGGAACCTGGTCAAGGGAGACCACCCGATCTACATGGTGACGTATGTCGCCCTGATCATCTTCTTCACGTACTTCTATGTCTCGATTACCTTCAATCCGAAGGAAGTTGCGGACAACATGAAGAAGTACGGCGGCTTCATCCCCGGGATCCGGGCGGGCCGGCCGACCGAGGAGTACCTCTCCTACGTCCTGTCCCGCATCACGCTGCCGGGTGCGCTGTACCTAGCGGTGATCTCGATGATCCCGCTGATCGCGCTGGTGTTGCTGAACGCCAGCCAGAACTTCCCGTTCGGTGGTACGTCGATCCTGATCATGGTCGGCGTCGGACTGGACACGGTGAAGCAGATCGAGAGTCAGTTGCAGCAGCGAAACTACGAAGGGTTCCTGCGCTGATGAGAATGTTGCTGATGGGTCCGCCAGGTGCGGGTAAGGGGACGCAGGCAAAGGTGCTTGCGGAGCGTCTCGGTATCCCGGCGGTGTCCACCGGCGACATCTTCCGGCAGAACGTGAAGGACGAGACCCCGCTGGGTCTCGAGGCGAAGCGGTACATGGACGCGGGCAACTACGTCCCCGACGAGGTCACCAACGCGATGGTGCGCGACCGGCTGTCGGAGGCGGACGCGGGCGAGGGCTTCCTGCTCGACGGGTACCCGCGGACGCTGCCGCAGGTCGGCACGCTGGACGGCATCCTGGCCGACCACGGGCACAAGCTGGACGCGGTGGTGGCGCTGGTCGCCGACACCGACGTGCTGGTCGCGCGGATGCTCAAGCGGGCCAGGACCGAGGGCCGGTCGGACGACTCCGAAGAGGTCATCCGGCACCGGCAGGACGTCTACACCGCCGAGACCAAGCCGCTGCTCCAGGTGTACGCCGACCGTGGCCAGCTGGTCGAGGTCGACGGCGTCGGCGAGATCGACGAGGTCAGCGAGCGCGTCCTGGCGGCGTTGAAGTCCGTCGCCGAGTAGTACTCCGGCCCGTCCGGCGACTCGTTCGCCGGGCGGGCCTTTTCCTGTCCGAGGGCGGCCGTGGTGCCGCCGGCAAGCCGAAGCCGGAGCCGATGATCTTCAAGGACCGCGGGATCGAGATCAAGACCCGCGAGCAGATCCTGCTGATGCGCAAGGCCGGCCTGGTCGTCGGCCGGACGCTCGAACTGCTCCGGGCCGCGGTGAAGCCCGGGATCAGTACCGGCGAGCTGGACGCGATCGCGGAGGACCACATCCGCTCCTCCGGCGCGACCCCGTCGTTCAAGGGGTACCACGGGTTCACCGGATCGATCTGCGCGTCGGTGAACGACGAGATCGTGCACGGCATCCCCGGTGACCGGGTGCTGGCCGACGGCGACCTGATCTCGATCGACTGCGGCGCGATCGTCGACGGCTGGCACGGTGACGCCGCCATCACGGTCGGTGTCGGCGAGGTGGCTTCGGAGCTGCTCGAGCTGGCCCGGATCTGCGAGGAGTCGATGTGGCACGGGTTCGCGGCCGCGCGGCTCGGTGGCCGGTTGACGGACATCTCGGCCGGGGTGGAGAAGCACGTCCGCGGCACTTCGTCGTACGGGATCGTCGAGGACTTCGTCGGGCACGGGATCGGGTCGGCGATGCACCAGCCGCCGAACGTCCCGAACTACGGCCGGGCGGGGCGTGGACCGAAGCTGATCGAGGGACTGGCGCTGGCGGTGGAGCCGATGCTCACGCTGGGCAAGCAGGACAACCACACCCTCGACGACGACTGGACCGTGGTGACCGACGACGGTTCGGCCGCGGCGCACACCGAGCACACGTTCACGCTGACCCCGCAGGGTCCGTGGGTGCTCACCGCACTCGACGGCGGCGAGGCGAAGCTGGCCGAGCTCGGGATCAAGACCGGCGCGCTGGCCGACTGACGGCGCCGTCCACCGCGGAGTACCCGGGGGTCCACCCGTCGGGGGACGCCGGGCGCTCCCTCACTGAGGCACACTTGTGACATGCCCCAGTACCAGCCGCATCAACGGTTCACCGAAGCCGACCGCGACAAGATCGCCGGCCGGCTGCGGGACGCGTTCGCGGACGGGCGGCTGGACCAGCCCGAGTTCACCCACCGGCTGGACCAGCTCTACAGCGTGCAGACCTACGGCGAACTCGAGCCGCTGGTCCGCGACCTGCCGCCGGTCCGGACGTACCAGACCCCCGCGGTCGTCCAGGACGCCAAGCCGGCGCCGGCGCCCGGGCAGTTCCCGGAACGCCAGAAGAAGAACCAGCCCCAGCAGCGTGGTGCGCACGGTCTGGCCGGCGGCTTCACCGGCGTCGTGCTGATCAACGTGGTGATCTGGGCGGTCATCGGGATCGCCAACGGCGGTCACTGGCCGCACTTCTGGCCGGTCTGGCTGCTGATTCCGTGGGCGTTCTTCGCGCTCAGCAACCTCGGAAAGCGACGGTGACGGCGGCCCTCGGCCGCAGCGGCCCGGCCGACGGCTCGTCCGGACGACGCCGCGGGCCGCGACTTCCCCCTGCGATCGCCTGGCAGGTCCGGCAGGGTTCCTCGCTGGTCTACGTGCTGTGGTTCGTCGTCGCGATCCCGCTGGTGATCGTGGGTCTGCTGGTCGAGCCGCGCTGGGTCGGCTGGCTCGTCCTCGCCTGGTTCCTGGTCCTGGTCGCCCTCACCGCGGGCAGCAAGATCGCCGAGACGCGGCAGCGCCGGGCCTGGACCGACGTGGTCCGCCAGCTCGGCTGGCAGCTCAGCGCCGGTGACCCGGCCGTTCTGGACCGTTGGCCGTTCCCGCCGTTCGACGCGGATCCGGCGGCCGAGGTGTACGACGTGACGACCGGCCGGCATCGCGGTCGGGAGCTGATCACCGGCCGGTTCCGGCACAAGGTCCGCCGTCGCCAGCTGGGCTTCGACTTCCTCGACCTCGCGGTGGAGCGGCCGTTACCGCCGCTGCAGCTGCTGCCGTCGTCGCTGGCCCCGTTGGCCGCGGCGAGCCTGCTCCCGTTGCCGGTCGCCGTCGACGGGTTGGGCGAGGAGTACAAACTCTTCAACGGGCGTGAGGATCTGGCCCAGGAGGTGCTGCATCCGCGAGCGGTCGAGGTCCTCGCGCAGGTGCCGCCCTTCGGGTTCAGCTGTGAAGGGCGGCGCTTCGTCGCGATCCTGCCGGCCTACCGGGATGCCGATACCGCGCTGGCCCAGCTCGACGCCGCCTGCGACCTGCTCGACCTGATGCCCGAACACGTCTGGCAGGCCGGCGAGCAGTGGGTCGCGGCGAAGTCGTCCTGACCCGCTAGCCCTTGCGCAGCAGGGGAATCGCGGCCGCGATGTCCCGATCGCCATGGCCCTCGGCGACCGCGCGATCCAGCAGAGCGCGAACCGGTAGCAGCAACGCGGGGTCGACGCCCTGGTCCGTGGAGGCGTCGATCAGGTTGCCGAATCCGGCCGCCTGCATCGCCAGGTTCGACCCGGCGGACCCTGGTTCGGCGCCGTTCTCCAGCTCGTCCGCCATCGCGGGCAACGAGCACAGCATCGCGGTGAGCCACGGCACCAGCAGTTCGTTCGTGAACTTCGTCGGCGGGATCTTCTCGGTCGAGGTCAGGGCGAGCGCGTGCACGGCGCCCGCGAACATCCCGTACATCGCGCTCAGCAGGGCCAGGTCGTTCAGCGCGGCCAGGCCCGCGTCACCCCCGACGTACTGCGGTCGCGCGAGCGCGGCGAGGTCGCCCTCGTACCGCTCGAAGGCGACCGGGGAACCGCTGTAGAGGACGAACCCGTCCGGTCCGCCGATCATCGCCGGGACCGCCATGATCCCGCCGTCCAGGTACTCCGCGCCCTGCTGCGCGGCCCAGTCGGCGGTCCGCCGCGCCTGGAGCGGGGTGCCGTTGGTGAGGTTCACCAGGGTCCGGCCGGCGAGTTCGGAGGCGATGGGTTCGAGGGTGGTCCGGACGGAGTCGTCGTCGAGCAGGCAGACCACGACGAGGCGGCTGCTCGTCACGGCGTCGCCGACGGTGGTGGCCCGGCGGACACCGAGCTCGTCGAGTTCGGGGGAGCGGCCGGGGGTGCGATTCCAGACGGTGGTCGGATGGCCGGCGGCCAGGAAGGCCCGGGCGAGGGCGGTTCCCATCGCGCCGAGGCCGAGAACGGTCACGGAGTTCGTCATAGGGACCAGCCTGACCAAGATGCTTTAATGTCGACAAGTACCCACTAAATAGTCAGGTACTGACCAAAAAGTAAGTGAGGACGCCATGCTGCCGTACACCTGTGGACTGGACGCCGCCGCGGACGTGATCGGCGGCAAGTGGAAGCCGCGCATCCTCTGGGCGCTGCACCACGGCCCGCAGCGGTTCGGCGAGCTGCGCAAGGAGATCGAGGGCGTCACCGAGAAGATGCTGATCCAGCAGCTCCGCGACCTGGAGCGCCGCGACATCGTCCATCGCGAGGTGTTCCACCAGGTCCCGCCCAAGGTCGAGTACTCTCTGACCGAGCTCGGTGAGACGCTGAACGCGGCGCTCGCCCCGCTGGACGCCTGGGGTGCCGAGCACCTCGAGGAGCTCGAGCTGACCCGTGGTCGCCGGGCGTGATCGGCCGGTGACGCCGTCCTGGCGCCGAATTGGGTTCTCCCGGCCAACTGCCGTACACTCTTTCCTTGGTCCTTTGTGACCTCTGATCGTGCTGCCCGCGGCTGATCGACGAGTGCGTTTCCGCACCCCGTCGGAAGGGCGGCGACCGGGCAGAGGTGGAGTGGGCCACAGCAGTACCTTCCATTCAGTTGTCGTCTACAGAAGTGCGAGGACATGCCCAAAAAAGAGGGAGTCATCGAACTCGAGGGCACCATCGTCGAGGCCCTGCCGAACGCGATGTTCCGTGTTGAGCTGTCCAACGGGCACAAGGTGCTCGCGCACATCAGCGGCAAGATGAGGCAGCACTACATCCGGATCCTCCCCGAGGACCGGGTCGTCGTGGAGCTGTCGCCGTACGACCTCACCCGGGGTCGCATCGTCTATCGGTACAAGTAACCCAAGCCACCTGTCGAAGAAAGAAGCTCGATGAAGGTCAATCCGAGCGTCAAGAAGATCTGCGACAAGTGCAAGGTGATCCGCCGGCACGGCCGGGTCATGGTGATCTGCGAGAACCCGCGGCACAAGCAGCGGCAGGGCTGATCCAGCCCGTTCTCGCGACACAGCACTCGTCGCACCACAGCGCGCAAGCTCGTCCGGTCCGCAGGATCGGGCGTCGCCCCCGGAACAGAGGCCGGGGCCCTGCCGGTGAAGCAGTACGAATCACCGAGGCGGGCGGGGACGCAGCGCGCCACCACACCTCTGCCGACGAAAGGAACACCGCCACATGGCACGCCTCGTAGGAGTCGACCTGCCGCGCGACAAGCGCATCGAGGTCGCTCTCACCTACATCTTCGGTGTAGGCCGTACTCGCGCCCTGCAGACGCTCGACGCCACCGGGATCTCCGGTGACAAGCGCGTCCACGAGCTGGGCGACGAGGAACTGGTGAAGCTCCGGGACTGGATCGAAGCCAACTACAAGATCGAAGGTGACCTCCGTCGTGAGGTGACCGCGGACATCCGCCGCAAGATCGAGATCGGGTCGTACCAGGGTCGCCGGCACCGCAGCGGCCTGCCGGTGCGGGGTCAGCGCACGCGGACCAACGCCCGCAGCCGCAAGGGTCGTCGCAAGGCGATCGCCGGCAAGAAGAAGAAGTGACCCGGATGACTTTCGACCACCCCAGGAGCAACTGACCTATGCCTCCCAAGAGCCGCAGCGCGGCCGGCGCGAAGAAGGTGCGCCGCAAGGAGAAGAAGAACGTGGCCGCCGGCCACGCGCACATCAAGAGCACGTTCAACAACACGATCGTGACGATCACCGACCCGACCGGCGCGGTCATCTCGTGGGCTTCCGCGGGCACCGTCGGCTTCAAGGGTTCGCGCAAGTCCACCCCGTTCGCCGCGCAGATGGCCGCCGAGGCCGCGGGCCGGCGCGCGATGGAGCACGGCATGCGCAAGATCGACGTGTTCGTGAAGGGTCCCGGCTCCGGCCGTGAGACCGCCATCCGTTCGCTGGGTGCGGTCGGCCTCGAGGTCGGCACCATCCAGGACGTCACCCCTGTCGCCCACAACGGCTGCCGCCCGCCGAAGCGGCGCCGGGTCTGACCCAGAGAGGAGCGAGCTAACCATGGCCCGTTACACCGGACCTATGACCAAGAAGTCGCGCCGTCTCGGGGTCGACCTCGTCGGTGGCGACAAGGCGTTCGAGCGTCGTCCGTACCCGCCGGGTATGCACGGCCGCGGTCGCCCGAAGGAGAGCGAGTACCTGCTCCAGCTGCGGGAGAAGCAGAAGGCCCGCTACGCCTACGGCGTGCTGGAGAAGCAGTTCAGCCTGTACTACAAGGAAGCGTCGCGGCGGGCCGGCAAGACCGGTGACAACCTGCTGATCATCCTCGAGTCCCGGCTGGACAACGTCGTGTACCGGGCCGGTCTGGCCCGCACCCGGCGGCAGGCGCGTCAGCTCGTCGTGCACGGTCACTTCACCGTGAACGGCGTGAAGGTGAACATCCCGTCGTACCGGGTCTCGGCCCACGACGTGATCGACGTCCGGCCGAAGTCGGCCGAGATGACGCCGTTCATCATCGCCCGGGAGACGCACTCCGAGCGGGTCGTCCCGGCGTGGCTCGAGGCCCTGCCGGACCGGCTGCGGATCCTCGTCCACCAGCTGCCCACCCGGGCACAGATCGACACCCAGGTCGCCGAGCACCTGATCGTCGAGCTCTACTCGAAGAACTGATCCGGTACCCGCCGGTGGCTCCGGCCGCCGGCGGGTTCGGTGCGTTCTTCGTCCATCGCGACCTCAAATAGTGGTCGTCGCGACAGCGAAGGAACCAGAAGTGCTTATTGCCCAGCGCCCCACCCTGACCGAAGAGGTCGTCGGCGAGCACCGTTCGCGGTTCGTCATCGAGCCGCTCGAGCCGGGCTTCGGCTACACCCTCGGAAACTCCATCCGCCGCACCCTGCTGTCGTCCATCCCGGGCGCCGCCGTCACCAGCATCAAGATCGACGGTGTGCTGCACGAGTTCTCGACGGTGGCCGGGGTCAAGGAGGACGCGACCCAGCTGATCCTGAACCTCAAGGACCTGGTCGTCTCCTCCGAGCACGACGAGCCGGTCACCATGTACCTGCGCAAGCAGGGCCCCGGTGACGTCACCGCCGCCGACATCGCGCCGCCGGCCGGTGTCGAGGTGCACAACCCGGACCTGAAGATCGCCACCCTGAACGAGAAGGGCCGGCTCGAGATGGAGCTGGTCGTCGAGCGGGGCCGTGGCTACGTGTCCGCGATCCAGAACAAGTCCGCCGACGCCGAGATCGGCCGGATGCCGGTCGACTCGATCTACTCGCCGGTCCTCAAGGTGACCTACAAGGTCGAGGCGACGCGTGTCGAGCAGCGCACCGACTTCGACCGCCTCGTGGTCGACGTCGAGACCAAGCCGTCGATGCTGCCCCGCGACGCCGTCGCGTCGGCCGGTAAGACCCTGGTCGAGCTGTTCGGGCTGGCCCGCGAGCTGAACGTCGAGGCCGAGGGCATCGACATCGGCCCGTCGCCGGTGGACGAGCAGATGGCCGCCGACCTGGCCCTGCCGGTCGAGGACCTGCAGCTCACCGTCCGGTCCTACAACTGCCTCAAGCGTGAGGGCATCCACACCGTGGGTGAGCTGATCTCGCGCAGCGAGCAGGACCTGCTGGACATCCGCAACTTCGGTTCCAAGTCGATCGACGAGGTCAAGCTCAAGCTGGCCGAGATGGGCCTGTCGCTGAAGGACTCGCCCCCCGGCTTCGACCTGCGCGCCGCGTCCGAGGCCTACGGCGGCACCGGCGAGGACGCCGAGGACGAGGACGAGAGCTTCGCCGAGACCGAGCAGTACTGAGCCCACGGCCGACAAGGCCTGTTTCCCGAGGTCCGTCAGCGGGCCGGATAATTCTGGAGTTGGAGAATGCCTACCCCTACCAAGGGTGCCCGCCTCGGCGGCAGCCCGGCGCACGAGAAGCTGATCCTCAGCAACCTCGCGACCTCGCTGTTCGAGCACGGCGCGATCACCACCACCGCGGCCAAGGCCAAGCGCCTGCAGCCGCTGGCCGAGTCGATGATCACCAAGGCCAAGCGCGGTGACCTGAACTCGCGTCGCCAGGTGATGAAGCGGATCCGGGACAAGAGCGTCGTGCACGTGCTCTTCACCGAGATCGGCGAGCGGTACGCCGACCGTCCGGGTGGCTACACCCGGATCACCAAGCTCGGTCCGCGCAAGGGCGACAACGCCCCGATGGTGAAGATCGAGCTGGTCGAGGCGCTGGCCGACTCGCCGAAGGCCAAGAAGGCCCCGGCGAAGAAGGCGGCCGCCAAGAAGGCGCCGGCGAAGAAGGCCGCGGCCGCCGACGAGGCGACGACCGAGGACGTGCAGGACGAGGCCCCGGCCGAGGTCCAGGACGTCGTGGCCGGCCAGTACGAGGGCTCCGCCGCCCCGAACGCCGACGGCTCCGCGCCGGCCGGCTTCGACATCAAGGGCAACGAGAACTCGATGAAGTACCACACCACCGACTCGCCCTGGTACGACAAGACCGAGGCCGAGGTGTGGTTCAACACCGAGGAGGCGGCCCAGGCCGCCGGGTTCGCCAAGGCCGGCGAGTCCGAGGACAAGTAACACCTGCTCTGTCGGCGACGCCCCCTCACCCGTTCGCGGGGGAGGGGGCGTCACTGCGTTAGATTGCCCTGTGCGCTGGCGGATTGACCTGAGGTACGACGGGACCGGTTTTCACGGCTGGGCCCGGCAGAACGGCCTCAGGACCGTGCAGGGGGCGCTGGAGGAGGCGCTGCGCACCGTACTGCGGGTCGCGGAGCCTCCCGTGGTCACCTGTGCCGGCCGGACCGACACGGGAGTGCACGCGCGGGGCCAGGTGACACACGTCGACCTGGCCGCCGAGCTGACCGGCCGGGACCTGCTGCGCCGGCTCAACGGGGTACTCCCCGAGGACGTGGCCGTGACGGCGGTGACCGAGGCGCCGGCCGGGTTCGACGCGCGGTTCGCGGCGCTCGCCCGGCGGTACGTCTATCGGTTGTGCGACGACGCGGCCGGGTGGGACCCGCTGCGGCGGACCGAGGTACTGCGGGTCGGGCGGCCGCTGGACGTGGACCGGATGAATGCGGCGGCGCAGCGGTTGCTGGGGGAGCACGACTTCGCCGCGTTCTGCAAGAAACGTGAGGGCGCGAGTACGGTCCGCGCGTTACTGGAGTTCTCCTGGGAGCGGGTGTCGCCGGGGTTGCTGGAGGGCACGGTGATCGCGGACGCGTTCTGCCACTCGATGGTGCGGGCCCTGGTCGGTTCGATGATCCCGGTCGGTGACGGCCGCCGGGACGTGGACTGGCCGGCGACGGTCCTGGCCGGGAAGGTGCGCGACTCGGCCGTGTCGGTGCTGCCGGCGCACGGGCTCACGCTGGAAGAAGTGCGGTACCCCGCAGACGAGGACCTGGCCGCGCGGGCGTTGCAGGCTCGCCAGGTCAGAGGAGAGGTACACCGTGGCTGACCACTACTTCTCGGCCGAACCCACCTCGGCCGACAACCGCCGGACCGTCGAAGCCCGGATCTGGGGCCGCGACTACACCTTCACCACGGCGACCGGGGTGTTCTCCCGGGATCGGCTGGACATCGGTACCGCGGTCCTCCTCCGCGAGGTGCAAGCCCCGGCCGACGGCGGCACCATCCTCGACCTGGGCACCGGCTACGGCCCGATCGCGTGCGCTCTCGCGGTGGAGTCCCCGAAGGCGGAGGTCTGGGCCGTCGACGTGAACACCCGCGCCCTCGACCTCACCACCGAGAACGCGTCCCGTGCCGGCGTCGGGGACCGGGTCCACCCCGCGTTGCCCGACGGCGTACCGGACGACCTGCGCTTCGACGAGATCTGGTCGAACCCGGCCATCCACATCGGCAAACCCGAACTCCACAAGATGCTGCTCAGCTGGCTCCCCCGCCTCAAACCCGGCGGCCGAGCCTGGCTGGTCGTCGGCAAGAACCTCGGCGCCGACTCGCTGCAGCGCTGGCTCACCGAAAACATCCACCCCACCACCCGCCAAGCCAGCGCCAAAGGCTTCCGAATCCTCAAGCTCCAAGCCCCGTCCTGATCAGTCCCGGCCCCGGCCTGGCCCTGCCCACCTGCGGACGATCATGGCGGGCCGTTGGCGGCTTGCTGGACCACTGGCGTGTTGTCGGACGACTGACGTGCTGCAACTGAGGCAGCGTTCACAAACGGCGCCATCGGGAAACCAACCCACCCGCACCCACTTTGTGCACCCACCAACCACCCGCATCCACTTTGTGCACCCACCAACCACCGCCTCACCGACTTTGTGCGCGGACTGGTCATCACAGCCGACGCAACACGACCAGTCCGCGCACAAAGTCGCGATCCCGGGGCGGGCGACAGCACTCGCACCGCAGCCCACCTAGCCCTGCGCCAACCTCCGCCGCCCCCTGGCCGAGAACCCCGACCACCTCCGGCGCCGCCAGGCGCCTACTCCAGGGACAGCCGACCTGATCCGTCCCGCCAACCCCCGCCCTCACCCCCGGGCTGAGGACCGCCCCGACCACCTCCGGCGCCGCCAGGCGCCTACTCCAGGGACAGCCGACCTGATCCGTCCCGCCAACCCCCGCCCTCACCCCCGGGCTGAGGACCGCCCCGACCACCTCCGGCGCCGCCAGGCGCCTACCCCAGGCACAGCGCGCCTGATCCACCCCGCCCACCCCGTGGCCGAGAACCCCCAACCACCTCCGGCGCCGCCAGGCGCCTACCTCAGGGACAGCGGACCTGATCCGTCCCGCCGAGCCCGGCTCGGCACGGCTCAAACGAGTGTTTCTGACCTGGGTTGCTGGTAGAAACACCTGTCGCCTTCGGGGCGGCTTGAAAAGGATCGGCTGGGGACTGCAACGGATGGGTCGGCTTCGCCGTCCTGCAGGTATGGAGGCGGCTCTGGTGACGACGGCGACGGCTGGGGGTGGCGTGCTCGACTTCGAGGTGTTCGTGGCGGAGCGTGCTGACGCGCTGCTGCGGTTCGCCTACGTGCTGACCGGCGATTCCGCGCTCGCGGAGGACGCCGTCCAGGACGCCCTCACGACCGCCTGCGCCCGCTGGGGCCGGGTGAGTCGCGCCGACGACCCCGAGGCGTACGTGAAGCGGATGGTCGTCAACGCGCACATCTCCTGGTGGCGGCGGTTCCGCCGGCGGGAGGCACCGGCCGCGGAGCCGACCCGGGTCGCCCAGCCGGTACCGGACGGCGCCGCCGCCCGCGCGGACGCCGAGGCGGTGTGGGAGCTGTGCAAGACGCTCCCGGACCGGCAGCGCGCGGCTGTCGTCCTGCGGTTCTACGAGGATCTCTCGTACGCCGAGATCGCCGCGTTGCTGCAGTGTGCCGAAGCCACCGCGAGATCCCACGTCCACCGGGCGCTCGCGGTCCTGAAGGAGACGTTGAGCCGGGAAGGAGCCGACGATGCCTGAGCCCGAGTACGAGCCGGAGCAGGAGTTCGGCCCCCGGATCGCGGACGCGTTCCAGACCAAGGCGGACGCCGCGCGCGGACTCAGGAGCCGTGGTCTCGCGACCGAGGCGCGCCGCCGGGTCCGCAAGCGCCGGCAGGCCCTCGTCGCCGGATCGGCGGCCGTCGTGGTCGCCGTCGCGATCGGCGGGGTGTGGGGCGCGATCGGCGGCCCGAGCCCAGTGTCCACGAGCGCGAGCGACAACTCGGCCGGGTCCGGGCAGAACAAGGAGGCCGCACCGCGGCCCGACCTGGTCTGCCCGGACCGGCACCCGATCCTGACCGCGAACGGCGACCCGGCCCCGCGGACGGGCAACGGCCTCGACCTGGAGACCCCCGTGTACGGCCTGCAGGCGTGCCGGTACCGGCTCACCCCCGGCGCCACCATGCTGCTCGGCAGCGCGTCCTTCAACGCGACCAAGGCGCAGGAGCTCGTCGACGCGATCAAGGTCCTGCCGGAACGCAACCCGGCGCTCCCGGTCTTCAAGTGCGTGCCGGAGAAGGCCCGCCCGGCCGAGGCGATCGTGCTCCGCTTCGCCACGGGCGCCGGTCAGCGCGAGGTCTGGGTCCAGTACGACGGGTGCGCCGGCGCGGGCTTCTTCACCGGCACCCGCACGTACGGCCTGTACGCCGCGCCCCTCAAGCTCCTCCTCCAGGGCACCCTCCGCCCGACCGGCGGCACGTACCTCACCCACCTCAAGGGCTGGTGACGGTCACTCCATCCCCATCCCACGCGAAGGCCGCAACGGCCGCACGTTGTCCGGGGCGGCACTGTCGCTGCTCTGATAACTGGTCGCCTGCCCCGGCTGCCCCCGCCCCCCGAGGAACTTGCGCAGATGCTCGACGTCCGCGTCACCCTGCGGACCACTCTGCCGATCGCCGCCCACGCCGGATCCCTCGACCGCCGCGGAACTCCCGACCGCCGCGGAACTCTCGAACGCCGCGGAACTCTCGAACGCCGCGGAACTCTCGACCGCCGCAGCACCCTCGACCGCCGGGGAACTCCCGGCCGCCGCAGATCCTGCCGCCTGGCTCTGCTGGGTGAGGGCCTGCTCGCGGTACCAGTCGCGGTAGTGGTCCTCGATCCCTGCGGCCGTGGTGCTCAGCGCGGTCGTCGTGCGCTGGGCGATCTGATGAGCGGCGATGGTCTTGCTGACGTCGGTCACGTCCTCCCGGAGCTCCACGCCGACCAGATCCGCGAACTGCGGCCGCATCGCCTGGACGAGCTGGGTCCTGACGTGGTCCCGGTGCTCGGGCGGCATCACGTCGGCGAACCGCTGGTCGATCACCAGGTCGGCGGCCGCGGACCAGCGCTGGGTCCGGTCGGTCGCGTCGAGGTGTTCGCGAACCTGGCCGGGCTCCAGCCCCGCGACGTCGGCGGTGCCCCGGACGAGCTCGTCGGTCGCCGTGGTGTACGCCGGGTAGGCGTCGATGCTCTCGGTCTCGAGCAGCCGTGGGTCGAGCCGGTCCATGCCGATCTCGGCGATCACCACATCGACGTGACGGTGGGTCCAGGTCTCGACCAGCCCTTCCTCGACCGCGTGGGTGTCGGGGGAGTACACCGGGGTCGCACCGGGCGCGCTCTCGTCGCCGAGGCTGTGCTGCAGATGGCGCGCCTCGTGCGTGACGGTGAGTACCGCGTCGCGGGCCGACGTCAGCTCGTCGTCGGTCAGCGGACGGCCCGCGGTGTACGCCTGGGCGGCCGGCCTCAGGGTGTCCTTCACACTGACGGTCATCCCGCCGTCGTCCAGCGCGCGGCCGGCTTTGTTCTCGCGAGGTTCCTCGTACAGCTCGCCGTTCCACCTGGAGGGAGTCCCGGACACCTTCTCCACGGCACGGACCACGCTCGCCACCCAGGCGTACTCCGCGCTGTCGCGGGGGACGGCCGGGCCGATGGGGATCACCGCGACGCCTCCAGGTGGTCGGCCAGCCGGAGCAGGGTGCTGGTCATCCGGCGGATCGCGCCGGCCTCGGCGCCGGGAGCGTCGTCCGCGAGCTGCCCGATCCGGTCCATGCTCGCCTCGACCTCGGCGAGCCGCTGCTGGGGCGTACCGGTGCTGTTGAGGGCCTGATCGAGGAGTTGCTGAGCCTGGCGGAACTGTTCGCTGGTCGCGACCCGTGGTCCGGCGAGGAGGCGGGGGAGCTGGTTCGCGCGGCGGTGGGCTCGTTCGCGGCCGGCTTCGTCCTCGACCTGGTCGGCGAGGGCATGCAGACGGGCCGCCTCGGTCCGGACGGTGGTTTCGTCGGCTTGGTACAGGCGGTCGATCAGGCGTTGCAGCTCCGCCTCGACGGTCTCGTACCGGACCGGCTCGTCGTTCATCAAGCTCCTTAGTGCCTCGCGGAAGACGATAACGGTTCGCGGTGTCCGGGTGCGCCGGTCAGACTGGGGGACATGGGTCACGTGGACGTCGCCGGGATCGGATTCGAGTTGCCGGACGGGCGGGTGTTGCTGGACGACGTCACGTTCCGCGTCGGCGACGGGGCCAAGGTCGCCCTGGTCGGCGCGAACGGGTCGGGCAAGACCACGCTGACCAGGATCATCGCCGGCGACCTGAAACCGCAGGCCGGCAGTATCGGCCGGTCCGGCGGGCTGGGCGTGATGCGGCAGTTCGTCGGGTCCGTCCGCGACTCCTCCACGGTCCGTGACCTGTTGCTCGGGGTCGCGCCGCAGCCGATCCAGGACGCCGCCGCCAAGCTGGACAAGGCCGAGCTGGCGATGATGGAGGCCGACGACGAGAAGACCCAGCTGCGGTACGCCCAGGCCGTCGCCGACTGGGGCGAGGTCGGCGGGTACGACGCGGAGGTGCTCTGGGACGTCTGTACGACGGCCGCCCTCGGCGTACCGTTCGACCGGTGCCGCTGGCGCGAAGTGAAGACGCTGTCCGGTGGTGAGCAGAAGCGGCTCGTCCTGGAGGCGTTGCTGCGTGGACCGGACGAGGTCCTGATGCTGGACGAGCCGGACAACTACCTCGACGTCCCCGGCAAGCGCTGGCTCGAGGAGCAGCTGAACGCGACCCAGAAGACCGTGCTCTACATCAGCCACGACCGCGAACTCCTCGCCAACACCGCGACCCGGATCGTCACCGTCGAACTAGGGGCCGCCGGCAACACCGCGTGGACCCACGGCGGCGGCTTCCGGACGTACCACGAGGCCCGCGAGCACCGGTTCGAGCGGTTCGAGGAGCTGCGCAAACGCTGGGACGAGGAGCACGCCAAGCTCCGCGCGCAGATGCTGATGTACAAGCAGAAGGCGGCCTACAACTCCGACATGGCGTCGCGGTACCGGGCGGCGCAGACCCGGTTGCGCAAGTTCGAGGAGGCCGGTCCGCCGGAGGCGATCCCGCGCGAGCAGAAGGTCAGCATGCGGCTCACCGGCGGCCGGACCGGCAAGCGCGCGGTGGTCTGTACCGAGGTCGAGCTGACCGGTCTGATGAAGCCGTTCGACCTCGAGGTCTGGTACGGCGAACGCGTGGCCGTGCTCGGGTCGAACGGTTCGGGCAAGTCGCACTTCCTCCGGCTGCTCGCGAACGGCGGGTCCGACCCGGACATCGAGCACCAGCCGGTCGGCGAGGTGGAGATCCCGCCGGTCGCGCACACCGGCAACGCCAAGCTGGGCGCCCGGGTCCGGCCGGGCTGGTTCGCGCAGACGCACGAGCACCCGGAGCTGGCCGGCCGGACGTTGCTGGAGATCCTGCATCGCGGCGACGACCACCGGGAGGGGATGGGCCGCGAACTGGCGTCCCGCAAGCTCGACCGGTACGAGCTGGCGCACGCGGCCGAGCAGACCTTCGACAGCCTGTCGGGTGGTCAGCAGGCGCGGTTCCAGATCCTGCTGCTGGAGTTGTCCGGCGCGACCCTGCTGCTGCTCGACGAGCCGACCGACAACCTCGACGTCGAGTCCGCCGAAGCACTGGAGGAAGGCCTGGACGCCTTCGCCGGCACCGTCCTGGCGGTCACCCACGATCGCTGGTTCGCCCGCGGCTTCGACCGCTACCTGGTCTTCGGCGCCGACGGCTCGGTCTACGAGTCGACCGACCCGGTCTGGGACGAGGGCCGGGTCGAACGCGCGCGCTAGGTCCTGATCCCTAGGCTTTCGGCCGTGATGGAGGAGCAGGACCTGGAGCGTTACCGGCACGAGTTGCGGGTGCACTGTTACCGGATGCTCGGTTCGTTCGACGAGGCCGAGGACCTGGTGCAGGAGACGTTCCTGCGGGCCTGGCGGGCTCGGGACGCCTTCGAGGGCCGGTCGAGCGTGCGGACCTGGCTGTACCGGATCGCGACCAACGCCTGCCTGGACGCCCGCCGGCCGCGGCGGATCCTGCCGTTCGATCTCGAGCCGCCGTCACCGTCGATCCCGGACCGTGGACCTCGCCCCGACCTGCCGTGGCTGCAGCCGTTCCCGGACGCGCTGCTCGACCCACCGGCGCCGGCGGCGAACGAACCGGATGCGGTGACGATCGGCCGGGAGACCATCGAGCTGGCCTTCCTGGCCGCGATCCAGCATCTCCCGCCACGGCAACGCGCCGTACTGATCCTGCGGGACGTCCTGGACTGGCCGGCCGCCGAGACCGCGGACCTGTTGGGGCTGTCGGTCGCCGCGGTCAACAGCGCACTCCAGCGAGCCCGCCCGGCGTTGCGAGCGAACCTCCCGGCCCGCCGTTCGGAGTGGAGCGGCACAGCTTCCGAGGAGGAGCGCAAGCTCGTCGACCGGTACATCGACGCGTTCGAGCGGTCGGACGCGGACGCCGTCGCCGCGCTCATGTACACCGACGTCCGGATCACGATGCCGCCGTTCGCGTTCTGGTTGTCCGGCCGGGCCGACGCGCACGCCGTCTACCTGGACAGCTTCGATCCCACCTCGCCCCGGCATCCCGGGCATCAGCGGATGGTGCCGTTCGCGGCGAACCGGCAGCCCGCGGTCGCCTCGTACCTGCGCCGGCCGGGCGAGGCGGAGTACCGGGCGTTCGGGATCGGCGTACTCCGGATCGAGGCCGGGCTGATCGCCGAGCTGACCGTGTTCGGCGAGCCGGAGTTGTTCGAGGCGTTCGGGCTACCGCCGGTGCTGTGACCCAGCTCACAGGGCGCGAGCGATGAGTCGTCGCAGCCGCTGCCGTCTACCTGTCCGCGCATCACGGTGGTGCGCGGAGAAGGAGACGACGTTCATCATGCGCAAGCTCATCGCGTTCCTCGGTGTCAGCCTCGACGGATTCCACGCGGACGCCGCGGGCGGACTCGAGTGGCAGACCTTCGGGCCCGAGTTCACCGACTTCTCGCTCGCACAGCTCGACGAGGTCGACGCGCTGCTGTTCGGCCGGACCACCTACGACGGCATGATCCAGTACTGGCCGCAGCAGGCGGGGACGGAGTTCGATGACCGGATCGCGCAACGGATGAACAGCATCCGCAAGTACGTCGTCTCGCGCACCCTGCCGGCCGCGGACTGGAACAACACCACGCTCCTGCGCGATCCCGATGAGGTCGCGGCCGTCGACGCGGACACCGTGGCGATCTTCGGCAGTTCGTCACTGGTCGCCGGCCTGATCCAGCGCGGGCTGCTCAGCGAACTGCGGCTGATGGTCAATCCGATCGTGCTCGGCTCCGGCGCCAGGATGCTCGACGGCATCGACCTGACCCACTTCGCCTTGCTGGGGACACGACCGTTCGAGGCCGGGAACGTCCTGCTCACGTACCGCCCGGCGGCGGCTTAGCGGTCACCCACGACCGCTGGTTCGCCCGAGGCTTCGACCGCTACCTGGTCTTCGGCGCCGACGGCGCGGTGTACGAGTCGATCGATCCGGTCGGGGACGAGGGCCGGGTCGAACGGGCCCGCTGACCGACGCGGGTCCGAGCCGTCAGCCGTCAGCCGCCGGCCCGGACCCAACCCCGTCGGTACGCGTCCCAGTGCGCCTCGGTCGCGGTGAAGTCGACGTACAGCGCGAGGCCGAAGTTCTCCCGGGCCGAGTCACCGAGGCCGAGCCGGGCACCGCGGACGGCGGCCTCGACGGATTCGGCGTGGCCCCAGTGGCTCGGGTTGCTCTCCCAGTACGCGGGCAGGCCCATCAGCAGGTCCACCTCTGCCGGGGTCACCTCCAGCGCGAGCTTCGTCTGCTTCGCCACATAGCCGCCGTACAGGGACTCGAGCGGCATCGCGGTGTCGTACGACATCACCGCGATCTGCTCGACCCGGCGAGCCACCTCGCCGAAGTACTGCTGGGACCACCACTTGCCCTCGCCGGCCAGCGCGAGCGCCAGGGCGTTCGCGCGGAACAGCGGATCGATCTGCGCGGCCGCGACCGACAGCGGTACGCCGCGTCCGGACGTCAGCGCGTGCACCTGGTCGAGTACGGCGAGGAATCCCGGGGAGCCCGAGTGCACCGGCTCGAAGTCGAAGTGGATGCCTTGGAACCCCTGGTCCAGCACGGCCGCCGACGACGCCGTCACCCGGTCCCGGACGGCGGCGTCGTCCAGGTCCATCCCCGGGTTCTTGGCCGGCTGGACCCGGTCCCCGAGCCACGCCTGCACCCGGACTTCGGGAGCCGCCGCGCGCATCGCCTCGGTGAACCACCTGGCCTTCGGCGAGACCGAGGCCAGGGGCAACGTTCCGTCGTGTTCGAGCGGGCCCGCATGGACGTAGAGGTCGCGGATCCCGGTCTCGTCGAGCCGGCGTGCCAGCGCGGTCACGTCGGCTGCCGTCTTCCGCCCGTCGACCCAGGCGTGACCGAGCCAGAGGGCGTCGTGGTTCCGGGTCTGGGCCGAGGCCGCCGGGTCGCCCGTGTACGCGAGCCGCAGCGACATGGCATACGCGCCGAGCGGGAGTGGTACCAGCAGGACGAAGAACAGCAGGATCACCAGCACGATCCGACGCCGGCGCGACCAGCCGTGCCAGCGCTTCACGGGCGCGGCCGGAGGCCGTCGTACACGAGGGCCAGGAGGCGATCGCGGACGGTTGGTTCGAGGCCGACCGCGGTTGCGCCGCGGGCCGTGCCGATGAGGAGGGCGTAGGTCTCGGGGAAGGCGGCGTCCTTGCGGACCGCGCCGCTGTCCTGGGCGCGGTCGAGCAGCTCGCCGAAGGCCTGCCGCATCCCTTCGCCGGCCTGACGGGCTTCGTCGCCGACCGCTGTCCCGGCAGCGCCGAGCGCGTCCGCGATCGCCAGCTTGGACGCCGCCTCGGCCACCACCTGGCCGAAGAAGTCGTAGAAGGCCCGGCCCGGATCGGCGGAGCCGGCCAGCTCGCGGGCGCGGTCCCGCAGGCGTTCCAGTCGCTGGGTCAGGACGGCTTCCAGCAGCTCGACCTTGGTCGGGAAGTGCCGGAAGACGGTCGCGATCCCCACCCCGGCCCGTTTGGCCACCTCGTCGGTGGAGGCGCCCGGCGTCCGGCCGAAAACCTCCTCCGCCGCGGTCAGGATCCGCTCGCGGTTGTCCCGTGCGTCAGCTCGCACCGACCCCTCCTTCGTCACCCACCAGCCTAGAAGACGCCGGGGAACGGATTCCGGTTGTGAACGAAGTGAGGACTCCATATATTCGGAGTCGTCACTTCGTTTAATGTCGAGAGGGGAACGGGATGACTCCGACCGAGGTCTTCCTGCGGCTGGTCCACGGTGTCGCCGACCGGGAGTACGCCGCGCTGCCCGAGCTCTACGCCGAGCGCACCGACGTCCGGCATCCGATGGCGCCGGGTGGGGATCGGCCGCTGCTCAGCCGGGACGCGTTGCGCGAGCACTTCGGCGCCGTCGGCCCCCAGGTCGCGGACACGATCCGGTTCCGGCCCGAGAACATCCGGATCCACGAGACCGCGGACCCGGAGGTGATCGTCGCCGAGTTCGAGTACGCCGGCACCGAACAGGCGTTCCGGGTCCCGGCCATCTTCGTGCTCCGGGTCCGGGACGGGCTGATCGTCGAGTCCCGGGACTACCTCGACCACGTCGCGATGGCGCGAGCCCGGGGCCGGTTCGACGATCTGGTCGCCGCAGTCCGAGCGGAACCGGCCGGCACCCCGGCCACGTCGTAGTCGGCAGAGGCGCCGAACGTCCCCGGTCCGCGGCAGCAAGCCGGACCGGGGACGTCCCAAGTTCTCCTCAAGCGCGCAGCCTCAGCGGTGCCGCGGCCAGCGCCTTCGCCGCGACCACCAGTCCCGCCGCCGCGAGCACGATGTCCTTCAGCACGTACTGCGCTTCCAGCGTCGGCGTCCCCGGGAACAGGTCCCCGAAGAACAGCACCAGCGGCGACATGATGCCGACCAGCGACATCCCGAGCACCAGCAGCCCGGTCCGCAGCAGCTTGCCGGTCACCAGGGTGAGCCCGATGAAGCATTCCAGCACCGCGGTCAGCACCACCGCGCCCTGTCCGCTGATCACGCCGAGGGTGAGCGTGTCGATCGTACGCATCACCAGCGCCTCGGCCGGGCTGGCGCCGGGGAAGAACTTCAGCACGCCGAAGCCGAGGAAGATCAGTCCGAGGCTGATCCGGAGGATGTCGACGCTGTTGGTGCCCAGCCACTGGGTGGCCCGGTTTCCCCTGACGAGCAAGGCGTTCATGGTGGTTCTCCCTGTCCTGGTCGATGTCCAGAACAGCGTCGTGAAACCACCCCCGGTCCCGCGTCGGGTCGAGGACGGCACTTCGGCTACCGCCTCCGAGGTACCAGCGGACACCGCAGGGTCACCTCCTCGGCGTACGCGTCAGGGTTGCCCTGATACCCAGGGGAGCAGGCTCACTCCAGCATCCGGCCGTCCAGCTTGCGCCGGCGGACCGTGGTCTCGGCGTACCGTTCGCGCTGCCGCTGGTCCGGGTACGGCTCGATCGTGACGGTCCGGTGTTCGACCTGCTCGATCCGGCGGACCAGGCGGGCCCGCAGTTCGGCGGCGATCTCCTGGTGGCCCTGGCTGTCGATCACGTTGTCCAGCTCGTACGGGTCGGCCGCCAGGTCGTACAACGCCCGCTCCACATAGCGATCCGCGGCCGGTTCGTCCCCGGCGTCCGGTGCGAGCACGTGGTACTTCCACCGCTCCGTCCGCAGGGCGCGGCCGACCTCGGTCTCGCTCACCTGGATCAGGACGCCGTCCGACGTGTCCTGCTCGCCCTTGAACCACCGGTTGAGCGGTGCGCCGTCGAGGTGGTCGGGCAGCTCGATGCCGGCCGCGTCCAGCACTGTCGGTACTACGTCGACTGTGCTCACCGGAGTACCGACACGTCGCCCACCGGAGTACCCGGGGCCCTCGACGACCAGCGGGACCCGGATCGAGCCGTCGTGTGGGGACCGCTTGTACTCGTTGTTCCTGGTCTTGAAGTGGGAGCCGTGGTCCGAGGTGTAGAGGAGCACGGTGTCGTCGGTGAGGTCGAGGCTGGTCAGCGCGTCCCGGAGTCGCCCGAGGCACTCGTCGACGCGCTTGATCTGGCCGTAGTACCCGGGCGCGTGCTGGTGCGCCGTGCCGGGGAGCGCGGCGAGGTCGGGCGGCAACCACGCGCCGTTGTACGTGTCCTCGTACACCTCGGGCGCCGGGTAGTTGTCCAGCTCGTTCTGGTGATGCGGCTCGATCAGGGACAGGAACAGCATGAACGGCCGGTCCTCGGTGGAGGCCTTGCTGACGAAGCGGATCGCGGCATCCGTCAACGCGTCCGGGCGGTACCCGGGCAGGAACACGGGCTCGCCGTCCCGGTCGTACACGATCGTCCGGTACGCGTCGGAGGTGAACTCGAGCAGGTTCGCGCCCAGCCAGTACTCGTACCCGGCCTGCTGGTCGCGGGGGACCGGGTCCTGGGTGGCCAGGTGCCACTTGCCGATGTACCCGGTCTGGTACCCGGCCGCGCCGAACAGCCGGCCGAGGGTGGGCGCGTCGGTCGGCAGGACCACGCTGTTGCGGTAGACCCCGGTGTTCGTCGGGTACATCCCCGTCTGCAGCGCTGCCCGGGCCGGGGCGCAGACCGGGTTCGTCGTGCAGGCGGTCTCGAACATCGTGCCGCGCCGGCACATCAGGTCGAGGTTGGGAGTCAGACCGAGCGGGTTGCCGGCCGCGCCGACGGTGTCCCAGCGTTGCTGGTCGGTGAAGAAGACGATCACGTTGGGGCGGTCGGTCATCGGGCGGCTCCTAGCCATGGGACAGACGGGCGGGCGGTCACTTGAGCCCCGACAGGGTGATGCCCTCGACCAGGAACTTCTGCGTGATCACGAAGAACAGCGCGGTCGGCAGGAAGAGGATCAAGGCCCCGGCGGCGGTCAGGTTCCACTGGGTGAAGTACTCCTGGTTGAACAGCGTCAGGCCGATCGGCAGGGTGCGCATCTCGGTCCGGCTGGTGGCGATCAACGGCCAGAGGAACTCGTTCCACTGGAAGACGAAGGTGAACAGGCTGAGCACGGCGAGCGCGGGCTTGAGCTGCGGCAGGATGACCCGCAGGTAGATGCCGAACTCGGAGGCGCCGTCCACCCGGGCCGCCTCGATCAGCTCGTTCGGCAGCGGCCGGATGAACTGCCGCATCAGGAAGATGCCGTAGGCATCCATCAGGAACGGCACGATCAGGCCCTGGTAGGAGTCGATCCAGCCCAGGTTGGAGAAGATCGCGTAGATCGGCAGCATCCGGACGAAGAACGGCACCATCAGTGTCGACAGCACCGCGACGAAGGCGATCCGCTTGCCGGGGAACTCCATCTTGGCGAAGACGTAGCCGATCAGCGGGTCGAAGACCAGGTGCGCGATCGTGATCGCACCGGCCATCACGAAGCTGTTCAGGAAGAACCGGCCGAACGGCGCCGCGTCGAACAATCGGGTGAAGTTGCCCCACTGCGGATCGGCCGGCCACAGCACCGGATCGCCGGACAGCACCTCGGCGTCGCTCTGCAACGCGAGCACGATCATGTAGAGCAACGGCACGACGGTGACCAGCGCGAGGATCACCAGCAGCGCGTACGCCGCGAGGCGGTCGCCGGGGAACAGCCGGTCGCGGTCGATCGAGCTGTCCCGGAGCAGCGAACTAGTGGGCGGCATCGGCACGGTCTCCGATCTTGAGCTGGACCAGGGACAGGACGAGCACCACGAGCAGCAGCAACACCGACAACGCCGACGCGTAGCCGAAGTCGTTGTCGTTGAACGCGACCAGGAACAACCGGTGCGCGTACAACGAGGTCGCGTTGCCCGGGCCGCCACCGGTGACGATGTACGGCAGCGCGAACTGCTGCAGGGTGCTGATCAGCCCGATGATCGAGACGAACAAGGTGGTCGGGGTGAGCAACGGCAACGTGATCGAGAAGAAGCGGCGCCACGGTCCGGCCCCGTCGATCCGCGCGGCCTCGTAGTACAGGCCGGGGATGCCCTGCAGACCGGCCAGGAAGAGCACCATCGTGTACCCGGCGCTGGACCAGACCGTGATCCCGACGATGGTGGCCAGTGGATGGGTACTGAGCCAGGTCTGTCCGGGCAGGCCGAACTGGTCGAGCAGCCGGTTCAGGATCCCCACCTGCGGATCGAGGATGTTGCGCCAGAGCAGGCCGATGATGGACACCGAGGTCAGGTACGGGATCAGCAGCACCGAACGGAACAGGGTCCGGCCGGGGATCGCCTGGTTGAGGATCACCGCGAGCCCCAGCCCGACCGCGGTCCCCACGACGAGCGTGCCCGCGGCGTACCCCAGGGTGATCAGGAACGAGTGCACCACTTCGGGGTCACCGAGGGCGCGGGTGAAGTTGTCCAGGCCGACGAAGTTCACGCCGTCCGCGTCGTACAGGCCGGTGAGCAGCTGGTTGCCGATCGGGAGGAAGAAGAGCAGGACGAAGAAGATCACCGCCGGGCTGAGGAAGAGCCACGCGGTGGCCGCCTGCCGGCGACGGTTCACAGGGCCGCTCCGGCCTGCTTGCGGAAGTCCGCCAGCGTCGCCTCGACCGGCGCGTGCTGGATGATGATCTGCTGGTAGGCCTTCTTGTAGAGCTCGTTGATCTGCGCCGCCTTGCCGCTCGCGGACAGCCCGACGTCCTGCTTGGCCACGATCGCGAGCGCCTTGGCGATCACCCCCATCGCGGGGTCGGACGCCACCGACGGGTCGGCCGCCCAGCTCTTCCGCGGCATCGACATCCCGGCCTCCTTGCTCGCGGCCAGTTCGGTCTGGACCGCGGCGAGCCGGGTGATCAGCTCCCAGGACAGCTTCGGGTCCTTCGCCTTCGCCGGGATCATCAGCCCGCCGCCGGCCATCGAGGCGGACTGCGTCGTCCCGGTCAGCGGAACGGTCAGGCCGAGGTCGATGTCCGGGCTGCCCTGCCGGATCGGGCCGATGTCCCACGGCCCGGACAGGAACATCGCGGCCCGCTGGGCCGAGAAGAGCTTCTGCGGCCCGGAGTAGTCGGTCGTCGCGACCGGCGCGGGCGACACCTTGTGGGTGAAGACCAGGTCCTGCATGTACTGCAGCGCGACCCGGGCCGCCGCGGCCGGCTCCAGGAACTGCTTCGCCGAGACATTGCTAAAGGCAACGTTCTGTTGGTTGTAGAACGGCGCGCTGTAGGAGAAGTCCGAGTTCAGCGAGGTCCCGCTGACCTTGTCCTTGGTGGTCGCCTTCGCCACCTCGAGGAACTCCTCCCAGGTGGCCGGCGGCTGGTCGAACCCGGCGGCCGACAGCATCCCCTTGTTGTAGAACAGCAGCCCGTTCGCGGTCAGGTGCAGCGGGATCGAGTACGTCTTGCCCTCGTACTGCCGCGCGCTCACCGCCGCCGTGATGAAGTCGTCCGGGAACCCGAAGCCGGGATCCGCCTTGGCCAGGTCGTCCAGGGCGAGCACGTTCCTGTCCAGCCCGTACTGGGTGCCGGTGCCGGCCGAGACCTCCTCGACCAGGTCGGGCACGTTGCCGGACCGGAAGTCCGCGGTGAGCTTGGTGGTCAGGTCGGGCCACTGGAACTTCTGCCAGTTCATCACCAGGTCGTGATCCTTGCCGAACTGGTCGATCACCTGCTGGTACGCCTTGTACGCGTGGCCGGCGTTCCAGTAGATCGTGAAGGTACGGGAGTCGGTGCTGCCGGACTTCGGCGTGGCCGGCGCGCAGCCGGTGCCGACGGCGCCCAGGACGGTGACGCCGAGACCGAGGCGCAGGAAGGACCGGCGGTCGAGCGAGCTGAGGGCGGGCATCGGTGAGCCTTTCGGTGAGGGGACGTGCGGGGGCCGCGGACCTCAGGCCGACTGGCGGCGGTTCAGGATCCAGGGCAGGGACAGCTGCCGGGCCGGCAGCGTGGGATCGTCGATCCGCGCGAACAGCGCCTCGACGATCGCGGTGAAGTCCAGCTGGTACATGCCGACGCTGGTCAACGGCGGCGCGGAGTAGCTGGCCTCCCGGGTGTTGCCGGTGCCGATCACGGCCAGGTCGTCGGGCACCTTGACGCCACGGTCGGCGGCGGCCTGCAACGCGGCGAACGCGCCCCGGTCCGACTCGGACACCAGCGCGTCCGGCGGGTCGGGCAGGTCGAGCAGGTCGCGGACGACGAGCACCGCGTCCTCCCGGGCGGCGGCGCCGGCCCGGACCAGCCGCGGGTCGATCGCGACCCCGGCCGCCCCGAGCGCGTCCAGGTAGCCCTGGTACCGGTCGCTGCGCGCCGGGTTCACCGTCTGCGCGTGCGACAGGAACGCGATCCGCCGCCGGCCGGACGCCAGCAGGTACGCGGTCGCCTCGGCCACCGCCTCCCGGACGTTGTTCCGGACGATGTCGATGCCGGGGGCCTCGAGATGCTCGCTGAACGCCAGCAGCGCCCGGGTCGACCGCCGGGCCGCGGTCAGGTCGAGGAAGTCGGCCAGGTCGGGTGCGAAGATCGCACCGTCCACGTGGCCGCGGGTGATCACCCGCAACGACTGCGCGGCCCGGTCGAGCCGCCGGATCGGCACGCCGATCACGGAGTACCCGTGCCCGGCGGCGATGTCCTCGCACTGCAGGGTGAGCCGGTCCAGCCAGGGCCCGACCGGCGGTGCGTACACCAGGGCGATCAGCTCGGAGCGCTGCCGGCGCAGGCTCCGGGCGGCCGTGTTGCCCTTGTACCCGAGCTGCCGCGCCGCCTCCTCGACCCGCCGCCTCGTTGCTTCTGGCAACGGCGTGGTCCGGTCCGCGCGGCCGCTCAGCACGTACGAGCAGGTCGCCACCGAGACCCCGGCCGCCGCCGCCACGTCGCGGAGGGTGATGCGGGCCCGGGTCATGGTGAAAGCATTAACCTGTGGTCAGAAGGCGTCAACGCATCGGTGCTGGTTAATTCGGGCGGCGTTAACCAGGTCAGGTGATGACGCCGCCGTTGGCCCGGCAGGTGTCCCGCAGGTGCCAGAAGTTGCGCAGGTACTCGTCGTGCACGGTCCGGCCCATCACCCGGATATCGATGCCCGGGGCAACGTTGTAGTTGCACCGGGTGGTCTGCACCGACGCCGCCTTGAGCGCGGTGAGGACGTCCCACATCGCCACCCGGACGTCGGTCTGGGCCGGGACGGCGGCCGGTGCGGCCGGGGATACGGCCTCCGGGGGAGTGGCCGGAGCAACAACGGCAGTGGGAGCAGGGCGAAGCGCATGGTGACCTCCTGCGGGGCGTTCAGGAGGATGTCGTCTTCATCACCATGGTGCCGGAAAGATTTCTTCCAGAACGGCGAACGGCCCCTCGACGCTGTCGAGAGGCCGTCCGAGGTCAGGCAGCGGTCAGCGGTCGCCCATCGGGACGTACTGGGTGCCGCGGGCACCGGTGTAGATCTGCTTCGGCCGGGCGATCTTCTGGTCGCCGTCGTTCAGCATCTCCAGCCACTGGGCCAGCCAGCCCGAGGTCCGCGGGATCGCGAACAGCACGGTGAACATCTCCGGCGGGAACTGCAGCGCCTCGTAGATCAGGCCGGAGTAGAAGTCGACGTTCGGGTAGAGCTTGCGGGAGACGAAGTACTCGTCCTCCAGCGCGATCTTCTCCAGCTCGACGGCGATCTTCAGCAACGGGTTGATCCCGGTCACCTCGAACACGTCGTCGGCGGCCTTCTTGATGATCTTCGCGCGCGGGTCGTAGTTCTTGTAGACCCGGTGGCCGAAGCCCATCAGCCGCTCTTCGCCGTTCTTCACGCCCTCGATGAACGACGGCACGTTGTCGACGGTGCCGATCCGGCGCAGCATCTTCAGGACGGCCTCGTTGGCGCCGCCGTGCAGCGGGCCGTAGAGGGCGGCGATGCCACCGGTGACCGCGCTGTACGGGTCGACCTGGGTCGAACCGATCGCCCGGACGGCGTTGGTGGAGGCGTTCTGCTCGTGGTCGGCGTGCAGGATGAACAGGATCTCCAGCGCGCGCACCAGCCGGTCGTCGGCGGCGTACTTGGGCTCGCTCATCTTGAAGAGCATGGAGAGGAAGTTCGCCGCGTAGCTGAGCTCGTTGTCCGGGTAGATGTACGGCTTGCCCTGGGCGTGCCGGTACGAGAACGCGCCGAGCGTCGGCATCTTCGCGATCAGCCGGCGGATCTGCAGTGCCCGCGACTCCTCGTCGAAGATCTCCCGCGACTCGGGGTAGAACGTGGACAGCGCGCCGACCGAGGCGAGCAGCATGCCCATCGGGTGCGCGTCGTACCGGAAGCCCTGCATGAAGGTCTTCAGGTTCTCGTGCACGAACGTGTGATACGTCACGTCGTGCACCCAGGCCTCGTACTCCGCCTTGTTCGGCAGCGAGCCGTTCACCAGCAGGTACGCGACCTCGAGGTAGTTGGACTGCTCGGCGAGCTGCTCGATCGGGTACCCGCGGTACTCCAGGATGCCCTTGTCGCCGTCGATGAAGGTGACGGACGACCGGGTCGAAGCGGTGTTGACGAAGCCGGGGTCGTAGGTTGCGAGCCCGCCGTCGCCGTCGGTTGCGCTGATCTGCTTGAGATCGGCGGCACGGATGGTGCCATCGGTGATGGCAAGGTCGTAGTCCTTGCCGGTCCGGTTGTCCCGGACGGTGAGCGACTGTTCGGTCACAATGCCCTCTTCGGAAGCTGGCGTCATCGCCTGGTGAGTGAGGGTTATCGTCAGCCGGCGGGACGCGGTTCGGACTTCAATCTTCACCGCTAAACTAGTGCGGTCGGACTCGGCTTCCAAGCCGGGGTCCCGGAGGCGGTCACGCTCACTTTGACCCCGACGCGTGACGGCCGGTATTCTGGGCTGCTGTTGTGCGTTCCAGGTCCCTGCCGGTCACGGCGGACCGCGCCCGACGCTCCAGTTTTGTCAACCTCTGAGAAACGAAGGTCAACGACCGTGCGCACGTACAGCCCGAAGCCTGCTGACGTCACTCGTGAGTGGCACGTGATCGACGCCACCGACGTCACGCTCGGTCGGCTCGCCGTCCAGATCGCCACCCTGCTGCGCGGCAAGCACAAGCCGACGTTCGCACCGCATGTGGACGGCGGCGACTTCGTCGTCGTCATCAACGCCTCCAAGGTCGCCCTGTCCGGCAACAAGCGCACGGACAAGCTGGCGTACCGCCACTCGGGTCACCCGGGTGGTCTGACGGCCACGCCGATCGGCGAGATCCTGGCCAAGGACCCTCGCAAGGCCGTCGAGAAGGCTGTCTGGGGCATGCTGCCGAAGAACCGTCTCAGCCGGAAGCTGCTCACCAAGCTGAAGGTGTACGCCGGTCCGGAGCACCCGCACAGCGCCCAGCAGCCGAAGCCGTTCGAGATCACCCAGATCGCCCAGTAGAGCGATCGACGAGCCAGGTAAACGAGGATTTCCAGCGTGAGCGACATCACCACCGAGACCGAAGAGTTCGACACCGAGGTGCCCATCGACAACGAGGGCCCGGTCGCCTACACCTCCGAGACCAACCCCACTCCGGAGCAGCGCGCCGAGTCGGGCCGCGTCGCGGTGATCAACCCGGCCGGTGCGACCGGTCGCCGCAAGGAGGCCGTGGCGCGCGTGCGTCTCGTCCCGGGCACGGGTAACTGGACCGTCAACGGCAAGCCGCTGGACGTGTACTTCCCGAACAAGGTGCACCAGCAGCACGTCAACGAGCCGTTCGTCGTGGCCGGCCTCGAGGGCTCCTACGACGTCATCGCCCGGATCAACGGCGGTGGCATCACCGGCCAGGCCGGTGCGCTGCAGCTGGGTGTCGCCCGCTGCCTGAACGCCGCCGACGAGGAGGCGAACCGGCCGGGTCTGAAGAAGGCCGGTCTGCTCACCCGCGACGCGCGGATCAAGGAGCGCAAGAAGGCTGGTCTGAAGAAGGCCCGCAAGGCGCCTCAGTACAGCAAGCGCTGATCATCTGACATGGCGCGTTTGTTCGGCACGGACGGTGTCCGTGGCCTGGCGAACGTGGACCTGACCGCTGAGCTGGCGCTCGACCTCTCGGTCGCGGCAGCTCACGTACTCGGCGAGGCCGGTGCCTTCGAAGGGCACCGGCCGCGCGCCGTTGTGGGCCGGGATCCGCGGGCCAGTGGAGAGTTCCTGGAAGCTGCCGTGGTGGCCGGTCTGGCCAGCGCCGGCGTCGACGTGTTCAAGCTCGGCGTCCTGCCGACGCCCGCCGTCGCGTACCTGACCGGTTCGACCGGCGCCGACCTCGGTGTGATGCTGTCCGCCAGCCACAACCCGATGCCGGACAACGGCATCAAGTTCCTGGCCCGTGGCGGGATCAAGCTCGACGACGTGATCGAGGACGCGATCGAGGCCCGCGTCGGCGAGGAGTGGCAGCGCCCGACCGGTGCGAAGGTCGGCCGCGTGCTCGACGACGGGCAGGGCTTCGAGACCTATGTCTCGCACCTGGTCCGGTCGTCGCCCAACCGGTTCGACGGCCTCAAGGTCGTGATCGACTGCGCCAACGGCGCCGCCTCCGGGACGGCCCCCGAGGCACTGCGCCGGCTCGGCGCCGAGGTGGTCACGCACGCCGCGGAGCCGGACGGCCTGAACATCAACCTCGACTGCGGTTCCACCCACATGGAGGGACTGCGGCGCGAGGTGATCGGCCACGGCGCCGACCTGGGCATCGCGCTCGACGGTGACGCCGACCGCTGCCTGGCGGTGGACAGCACCGGCGAGTTCGTCGACGGCGACCAGATCCTCGCGATCCTGGCGCTGGCGATGCGCGACGGCGGCCGGCTGTCCAACGACACCGTGGTGGCGACCGTGATGAGCAACCTGGGCTTCGTCCAGGCGATGGTCCGGGAGCAGATCGCGGTCGAGCAGACCAAGGTCGGCGACCGGTACGTGCTGGAGGCGATGAAGGCCGGCGGGCACAAGCTCGGCGGCGAGCAGTCCGGTCACGTCATCCTGTCCGACCACGCCACCACCGGCGACGGCACCCTGACCGCGGTCATGCTGCTGGCCCGGCTGGCCCAGACGGGCAAGAGCCTGCGCGACCTGGCCGGCGTCATGACCCGGCTCCCGCAGGTCCTGGTCAACGTCCCCGACGTCGACAAGTCCCGCGCGGGGACCGACCCGGCCGTCCAGTCCGCGGTGGCAGCGGCCACTGCTCGGCTCGGCGACACCGGGCGCGTCCTGCTCCGCCCGTCCGGGACCGAACCGCTGGTCCGCGTGATGGTCGAGGCGGAGTCCTCCGACGCGGCCACCGAGATCGCTCACTCCCTCGCCGAAACAGTCGCCACCGCCCTCAAGCTCTGACGGCACCACACCCTGAACACCAACCGGGGACCTGAGACAGCGCACAACCTGTCCCAGGTCCCCGGTTCTTGTGTCACGGCAAGTGCGCGACCTGGCGTCAGCGGAGGTCGCGGAAGAAGGTGCGGACCTCGGTGAGCAGGAGTTCGGGTTCTTCCAGGGCGGCGAAGTGGCCGCCGTGGTCGGCATCGGTCCAGCGGGTGATCGTGTTCTCGCGTTCGGCGTACCGGCGGATGCCGACGTCGTGGGCCAGGACCAGGACCCCGGTCGGTACGCCCGAGTTCTCCTTGGCCGGTCCCCACGCCTGGTCCTGCGCGTACCCGACGTACCCCGCGGAGCCGGCCGTCCCGGTCAGCCAGTAGACCATCGCGTTGGTGAGCAGCCGATCCCGGTCGATGATCGCCTCGGGCAGCGTCGGACGCGGGTGCGTCCACTCCCGGAACTTGTCCATCAGCCAGGCCAGTTGCCCGACCGGCGAATCGGTCAGCCCGTACGCCAGCGTCTGCGGCCGCGTCGACTGGATCGCGATGTAGCCGAACTCCTCCTGCATGAACGCCCCGATCCGCGCGATCCGGTCCTGCTCGATCGGGGTCAGCTGGGCCAGTTCCTCGTCCGGCAGCGGGAACGGCGGCAACCCGGGTGCGCCGTTCACGTGGACGCCGACGACGTGCTCGCGCGCCACCCGGCCGACCTCGGGCGAGACGGCCGCACCGATGTCGCCGCCCTGCAGCCCGTACCGGTCGTAGCCGAGCCGCTCCATCAGGGTGGCCCAGGTCTTGGCGATCCGTACCGGGCTCCAGCCGCTCTCGCGGACCGGCCCGGAGAACCCGAAGCCGGGCAACGACGGGACGACCACGTGGAACGCGTCCGCCGCCGACCCGCCGTACGCAACCGGGTCGGTGAGCGGGCCGATCAGGTCGAGGAACTCCACGAAAGACCCCGGCCAGCCGTGCGTGAGGACCAACGGCAGCGCGTCCGGCTCGGCCGACCGGACGTGCAGGAAGTGGATCCGCTGCCCGTCGATCTCGGTCGTGTACTGCGGGAACTCGTTGATCCGCCGTTCCTCGGCCCGCCAGTCGTACTTGGTCCGCCAGTACTCGACCAGCTCGCTCAGCCAGCCGACGGGTACGCCGGTGTCCCAGTCGTCCCCGGGGAGCGGAGCGGGCAGCCGGGCCTGGTCGAGGCGGCGCTGCAGGTCGTCGAGGTCGTGCTGCGGGATGTCGAGGGTGAAAGGAGTGATCATGTCTCCGACTCTGTCAGCTGGTTAGGACGGGTTCGGTCCTAGCTTGCTGGCAGACTTCGGACCATGTTGGAGACCTCGGCTCGTCTGCTCAAACTGCTTTCCCTGCTGCAGTCGCCGCGGGAGTGGAGCGGCGCCGTCCTGGCCGACGAGCTCGGTGTCGGGGTGCGGACCGTCCGCCGTGACATCGACAAGCTGCGCTCGCTCGGCTATCCGGTCGAGGCGGTCCCGGGAGTCGCGGGGTACCGCCTCGGTGCGGGGGCCGCGCTTCCGCCGCTGCTGCTGGACGACGAGGAGGCCGTGGCGGTCGCGATCGGTCTGCGGGCCGCGGCGACCGGGAACGTGACCGGCATCGAGGAATCGTCGCTGCGCGCCCTGACCAAGTTGGAGCAGGTCCTGCCGTCGCGACTACGGCATCGCGTCGACCTGCTGCGCGTCGTCGCCGTGACCCCGGCAACCGGCGCGACCGTCGACCCGGCCGTGCTGATGACGGTCGCCACGGTCTGCCGGAACCACGAGCGACTGCGGTTCGACTACCTGGGCCACGACGGCACGGCGTCCGTCCGTACCACCGAGCCGCACCGCCTCCTGCACACGGGGCGCCGGTGGTACCTGATCGCGTGGGACCTCGATCGCGAGGACTGGCGCACGTTCCGCCTGGACCGCCTGACCCCGCGCATCCCCACGGGTCCCCGCTTCCAGCCCCGCGAAGCTCCCGACCTGGACCGCACCCGCGAAGGCATCGCGTCCGGGGGCTATCGCTACCAAGCCACCTTCCACATCCAAGCCCCAGCCGAAGTCGTCGCCGACCAGCTAGCCGGCACCGTAGCCACCGTCGAACCGATCGACGACCGGACCTGCCAACTCCGAGCCGGCTCCAACTCCCTCGACGAACTCCTCCTCTACCCAGCCCTCCTGGGCCACCCCTTCCACCTCCAAGCGGCCCCACCAGAACTGGAAACCCACCTCAAAACCCTCACCACCAGACTCCACCAAGCCCTCCCCACCACCTGATCTGATCCCACGGGCTGATGGTGAACAGGTCTGGAAAGCGCGAAAGCTGGGGCCCATCATCCGGTGGGAATCCCAGCTTCACTTCTCCCCAGGCAGCGCGTGGGGAGCTGGGTCCATCGTGGCACAGATGCTTCCGCTCGTCCTGGCTCTCCGGGGATCTGCCCCGGGCTGCCCTGAGGTGGCCGGAGTTCAAACAGTTGACCCGGGGTGTTCGGGTGCGGTGGGTTGCTGGTGGTTTGCGCTCGGTGGAGGATGAACACCCGTTTCCCCTTGACCCCCGAGTTTGGGCGTGGGTAACTTTCGCGTGCGGGGGAGACGGTTGTAATTCAATTACCTGAGGGGTCGGTCATGTCCGCATTGCGCCGCTCTGCCATCGCCACGCTCGCCGCCTGCACCGCCACCGCCACGGTGGCCGCGCTGGCGCCCACCGCCGCGGTGAGTGCGCCGCCGCCCGAGCCGAAGGTTCCACCGCAGGCTTTCACCTCCGCGCAGCAGGTCGGGCGGGTCATCCACGGGATGTCGCTCGAGGAGAAGATCGGGCAGATGTTCGTCCTGTTCGCCTACGGGCCGGACGCGTCCAAGCCGGATGCCCGCAACACCAGCCTGTACGGCGTCGCCACGCCGGCCGAGGTGGTCGCGAAGTACAAGCCGGGCGGGTGGATCTACTTCAACGCCCGCGACAACGTGCAGAACCCGACCCAGCTCGCGACGTACTCGAACCAGCTCCAGGCCGAGGCCCTGAAGACCGGCCTCCACGTCCCGCTGACGATCGCCACCGACCAGGAGCAGGGCGTCGTGGTCCGGATCGGCCCGCCCGCCACCCAGTTCGGCGGGAACATGGCGCACGGCGCGGCTCGCAGTACGGCGGACGCGCGGACCGCGGCCGGGATCACCGGGCGCGAGCTGGAGGCGATGGGGATCCGGCAGGACTACGCGCCGGTCGCCGACGTGAACGTGAACGCGCTGAACCCGGTGATCGGGGTCCGGTCGTTCTCCAGCGACCCCAAGCTGGTCTCCGACCTGACGGTCGCGCAGACCCGGGGGTACCAGCAGGACGCCCGGATCATGGCGACCGCGAAGCACTTCCCCGGTCACGGTGACACCCGGGACGACAGCCACACCTCGCTGCCGACGATCAACCACACCCTCGAAGAGTGGAACACGATCGACCGGCCGCCGTTCGAGGCCGCGATCAAGGCCGGCATCGACTCGATCATGACCGCGCACATCGTCGTCCCGTCGCTCGATCCGTCGGGTGACCCGGCGACGTTGAGCAAGCCGATCCTGACCGGCGTGCTGCGCGACCAGCTGAAGTTCCGCGGCCTGATCATCACCGACGCGCTGGAGATGGCGGCGGTGCGGGCCAAGTACGGCGACGCCGAGGTGGCCGTTCGCGCGATCGAGGCCGGGGCGGACCAGCTGCTGCTGCCGCCGGCGCCGGACGTGCAGTTCAAGGCGGTCGTGGACGCGGTGAAGTCGGGCCGGATCAGCGAGCGCCGGATCGACGAGAGCCTGCTGCGGATCCTGTTGTCGAAGGTGAAGAACGGCGTCGCGTTCCAGCCGTTCGTCGACCCGGCCAAGGTCGCCACCACGGTCGGTACGCCGGCCAGCCTCGCCACCGCGCAGCAGATCGTCGACAAGTCGATCACCCTGGTCAAGAACGACGCGAACACGCTGCCGCTGAGCAACGAGGCCCGCAAGGTCCTGGTCACCGGCTGGGGCGTCACCACCACCCAGTCGCTCGCGACCAGCCTGGCCAAGCGCGGCGCCACCACCACGGTCGCGCAGACCGGCGCGGCACCGACCGACGCGGCGATCGCCGACGCGGTCGCGAAGGCGCAGGCCAACGACGTCACCGTGGTGCTGACCCAGAAGGCATGGGACACCACTGTCACCGACAAGCAGGCCAAGCAGCAGAAGCTGGTGAAGGACCTGCTCGCCACCGGCAAGACGGTGATCGTGGTCGCCGTCCGCGACCCGTACGACATCGCGTACTTCGACGCCGCGCCGACGTACGTCGCCACCTACGGCTACCAGGCCGTGTCGATGGAGGCGCTCACCAAGGTCCTGTACGGCGAGATCGCGCCGGCCGGCAAGCTCCCGGTCGACATCCCGGTCGCCGGTCAGCCCGCGACGCCGCTGTACCCGTTCGGCCACGGGCTGAGCTGGTGACGATGGAGCTGACGCGACGTCAGACCCTCGGACTCGCCGCGGCCGCCGTCGCCGGGACGACGCTGGCCGGGACCGGCCAGGCCCAGGCGGCGACCAGCAGATGGGTCCGCGACACCCTCGCCGGGATGTCGCTGGAGCAGAAGGTCGGCCAGCTCTTCGTCTGCTACGCGTACGGCCCGACGGCGGACACGGCCGATGCCCGCAACACCAGCCTGTACGGCGTGGCGACGCCGGCCGAGGTGGTTCGCAAGTACCACCTCGGCGGGGTGATCTACTTCGCCTGGACCGATTCGGTGAAGGACCCGCAGCAGATCGCGCGGCTGTCGAACGGCCTGCAGAGCGCCTCCCTGCAGAACACGGGGATCCCGCTGCAGATCAGCACCGACCAGGAGCACGGCGTCGTGTTCCGGGTCGGGCCGCCGGCCACGCAGTTCCCGGGGGCGATGGCCCTCGGCGCGACCCGCTCGGCGCAGTACGCGCGCCGGGCGGGCGGGATCGGCGGCCGCGAGCTGAAGGCGGTCGGCGTGACCACCGACTTCGCCCCGGTCGCCGACGTGAACGTGAACCCGCTGAACCCGGTCATCGGGGTCCGCTCGTTCTCCTCGGACCCGGCCCTGGTCGCGGAGCTCACCGCCGCCCAGGTCACCGGGTACCAGCGGGACGGCCGGATCGTCTCGACCGCCAAGCACTTCCCGGGCCACGGCGACACCGCGACCGACAGCCACACCGGCATCCCGGTGATCAGCCACACCCGGGACGAGTGGAACGCGATCGACCGGCCGCCGTTCGACGCGGCGATCCGGGCCGGGATCGACTCGATCATGACCGCGCACATCGTGGTGCCGGCGCTCGACCCGTCCGAGGACCCGGCGACGTTGAGCCGGCCGATCCTCACCGGGATCCTGCGCGAGCAGCTCCGGTTCGACGGTGTCGTGATCACCGATTCGCTCGGTATGAAAGGCGTTCGGGACAAGTACGGCGACGCCGAGATCCCGTTGCGCGCGCTCGAGGCGGGCGTCGACCAGCTGCTCATGCCGGTCGACCCGGGCCTGGCGTACAACTCCGTGCTCGACGCGGTCCGCAGCGGCCGGATCAGCGAGCAGCGGATCGACCAGAGCGTCGAGCGGATCCTCAAGCTGAAGGTGAGGACCGGCGTCGTCGACCGCCCGTACGTCGATCTCGCCCAGGTCGCCAAGGTGGTCGGTACCCCGGCCAACTACGCGGTCGCGCAGGAGATCGCGGACCACACCACCACCCTGCTGAGGAACGACGCGGGCCTGCTGCCGTTGTCCCCGGCTTCCCGCAGGATCCTGGTCGCCGGGTACCTGCCGACGGCCCTCGGTACGGCGTTGCAGGGTCGCGGCGCGACCGCGATCGTCAAGGACACCGGGGCGACGCCGACCGACGCGAAGATCGACGACGCCGTGGCGGCCGCGAAGGACGCCGACCTCACCGTCGTGCTCACCATGAAGGCGTGGGACACGGCCGTCACCGACAAGCAGGCCAAGCAGCAGAAGCTCGTGAACGCGCTGCTCGCGACCGGCCGCCCGGTGATCGTGGTCGCGGTCCGGGACCCGTACGACGTCGCGTACTTCGGCTCGGCGCAGACCACGCTCGCGACGTACTCGTACGCGGCCGTCTCGCTGGAGGCGCTCGCGAAGGTGCTGTACGGCGAGATCGCGCCGACCGGCAAGCTCCCGGTCGCGATCCCGGCCCAGCCGGACGCTACTCGGACGCTGTACCCGTTCGGTCACGGGCTCACCTTCGACCCGCGGGTCACCCGGCTGACCGTTGCCTCGTACAACGTTCATGCCGGGGCCGGCCAGGACAACGTGTTCGATCTGGACCGGACCGCGCAGGCGTTGAAGGCGCTCGACGCGGACGTGATCGGCCTGCAGGAGGTCGACGTCCACTGGGACGCCCGGAGCGAGTGGCGGGACACCCTGGCCGAGCTGGCCGGCAAACTCGGGATGTACCACGGGTTCGCGCCGATCTACGACCTGGACCCGCCCGCCGCCGGGCAGCCGCGCCGGCAGTACGGCGTGGGTGTGCTGTCCCGGTTCCCGTTGGTCCGGACCGAGAACCACCCGATCACCAGGCTGTCCACCCAGGACCCGAACCCGGTACCGAAGCCGGCGCCCGGGTTCCTGGAGGCCGAGCTGGAGGTGCGCGGCAAGCGCGTCCACGTCTACGTCACGCATCTGGACTACCGGGCCGACCCGGCCGTCCGGCGCGCGCAGGTGGACGACACGGTGAAGATCCTGGCCCGGGACCCGAAGAAGGACCTGCAGATCATCACCGGCGACTTCAATGCCGAGGCTGGCGCTCCCGAGCTCGCCAAACTGTGGAAGCGCCTGACCGACAGCTGGACCGCGGCGGAGACGACCGTCGGCGGCCCGCTCACCTATCCCGCGGTCGATCCGGTCAAGCGGATCGACTTCGTCACCGTCGGTGCGGGCTTCCGCGTCCGGCGGGCAACCGTTCCCCCCGAGTCTGCGGCCAGTGACCACCGCCCCGTGGTGGCCGACCTGTCCTTCCGCCCGTAAACCCCCTGCCTGGAGGAGAACCCTGATGAAGCGCCGCAGTCTGCTGGCCGGAGCCGGTGCGCTCGCCGCCGCACCGCTGATCGACGTCCCCGCCGCCTCGGCGGCCGAGCCCGCCAAGCACGGCAAGGGGGTGATCACGGGCGCGCAGGCGCTGGCCGACAGCGGCTGGCGGGCGCTGGCCGGCCAGAAGGTCGGGGTGATCAGCAACCCGACCGGCATCCTCGAGGACCTGAACCACATCGTCGACACCATGCACACGTCCGGGCAGGTCAACGTGACCGCCGTGTTCGGTCCCGAGCACGGCTTCCGCGGCAGCGCGCAGGCCGGTGGTTCCGAGGGCGACCACGTCGACCCGCGGACCGGGATCATGGTCTACGACGCGTACGGCGCGAACGCGGACAAGCTGGCGTCGCTGTACACCAAGTCCGGCGTCGAGACCGTGGTGTTCGACATCCAGGACGTCGGGTCCCGGTTCTACACCTACATCTGGACCATGTACGAGGCGATGCTGGCCGCGGTCCGGACCGGCGCGAAGTTCGTCGTGCTCGACCGGCCGAACCCGGTCGGCGGGTACGCGCGCGGCCCGATGCTCAAGCCCGGGTACACCTCCGGCGTGGGCAAGGAGGAGATCATCCAGCAGCATGGGATGACCGTGGGCGAGCTGGCCCGGCTGTTCAACGCGGAGTACCTGCCGCTGGACGCGAACGGGGCCCGGCTGAAGGAGCTTCAGGTGATCCAGCTGAAGGGCTGGAAGCGCGAGCAACTGTTCGGTGAGACCGGCCTGACCTGGGTGATGCCGAGCCCGAACATGCCGACCCCGGACACCGCGCTGCTGTACGCGGGCACCTGTCTGTTCGAGGCGACCAACATGTCCGAGGGCCGTGGTACCACCCGGCCGTTCGAGCTGATCGGCGCCCCGTACGTCGACTACCGCTGGGCCCAGGCGCTGCAGGCGAAGAACATCCCGGGCGTGGACTTCCGGGAGGCGTACTTCACCCCGTTCATCAGCAAGAACGCGAACGTGCTCTGCGGCGGCGTCCAGGTCCAGATCACCGACCCGGGCAAGGTCGAGGCGATCGTCGCGGCCACCCACATGATCGTCGAGGCGAAGAAGCTGTACCCCGAGTTCGCCTGGCGGGCCGAGAACCCGCCCGGCCGCTGGATCGACCTGCTCACCGGGTCGGACCGGTTCCGCACCATGCTGACCGCGGGCGCCTCGGCCGAGGAGATCGTCGCGGCCTGGAAGTCCGAGACCGACGCGTGGACCGCGCGGCGGGCCAAGTACCTGCTGTACAAGGGAGCGCACCGGTGAGGATTAGAGCAGCCGGAATCGCGGTAGTGTCCGTGGTGATGCTCACCATGGCCGGCCCTGCGGTTGCCGCGGGCAACAAATCCGGACGGTTCGACCAGCCCTTCTCGGGCTACGCGCCGAAGTCCACCCTGCTCCGCGACGCCACCCCGGCGAAGGCGGGCCTGGACCCGGCGCCGATCGACGCCGCGCTGGCCCAGGTCGAGGGCTGGACCAAGCCGAACGGCACGGTCAAGCCGCTGTACGCCGGCGCGGTCACGCTGCTCGGCCACGACGGCAAGGTGGTCACCCGCGAGGCGACCGGGATGGCGGTCAAGTACGCCGACGGCAACGGCACCGAGCTGCCGGCCGACCAGCAGATCCCGATGCGCACCGACACGATCTTCGACATGGCCTCGGTGTCCAAGCTGTTCACCTCGATCGTGGTGCTGCAACTGGTCGAGAAGAACAAGGTCGCCCTGGACGCGCCGATCGCGCAGTACGTGCCGGAGTTCGCCGAGAACGGCAAGGAATCGATCACGGTCCGGCAGGCGCTCACCCACACCACCGGGCTGCCGTCCTGGCTGCCGTTGTGGAGCGCCCGGCCCGATCCGGCCTCGCGGCTGCAGATGGCGCTGACCGCGAAGCCGAGCAGTACGCCAGGCTCCACGTACCTCTACAGCGATCTGAACCTGATCTCCCTCGGCGAGGTCGCGCACCGGGTGTCCGGCAAGACGCTGGACAAGCTGGTCGCGGACGGCATCACCAAGCCGCTGCAGATGCGCGACACCGGGTACAACCCGGACCCGAAGAAGAAGCAACGGATCGCGGCCACGGAGTACCAGACCGCACCGGCGCGCGGGATGGTCTGGGGCTCGGTGCACGACGAGAACGCGTGGTCGCTGGACGGTGTCGCCGGGCACGCGGGCGTGTTCAGCACGGCCGACGACCTCGCCGTGCTGGCGCAGGCGTTCCTCAACGGCGGCAGCTACCGGCAGGCGCGGATCCTCAAGGAGAGCTCCGTGACCGCGATGATCACCAACTTCAACCAGGCGTTCCCGGGCAACGACCACGGGCTCGGGTTCGAGCTGAACCAGCGCTGGTACATGTCCGGGCTGTCCGGGCCGCGCACCGCCGGCCACACCGGGTACACCGGCACGTCCTTGGTGATCGACTTCGACTCCCGCTCGTTCGCGATCCTGCTCTCCAACCGGGTCCACCCGAGCCGGAACTGGGGCAGCAACAACCCGGCCCGTCGCGCCGTCGCCCAGGGCCTCGCGCTGTCCCTGGGCGTGGGACCGCGGCACGGCAAGGACGCCTGGTTCTCCGGTACCACCGACGCCAGTACGACGACGCTGGACGCCCGGGTCGCCGTCCCGGCCGCAGGGGCCAAGCTGGCCTTCGACCTGTTCGTGGACACCGAGGACACCGACCTGCTGTACCTGGAGTCCTCGGCCGACGGGACCACTTGGACGAAGGTTCCGTTCACGGTCCGCGACCGGGGCACGGTGATCGACCACGACGGCACCATCAGCGGATCCGGCGATCGGCACTGGCACCAGGTGTCCGCGGAGCTGCCCGGCGGTGACCAGACGGTCCGGTGGCGTTACACCTCCGACCCGCTGTACCAAGGCCGTGGGGTGTACGTGGACGGCGTGAAGATCAGCGCCGGTCACCGGGTGCTCTTCGACGGAGAACGAACGCCTGAGTCATTTACCGCCTCGGGTTGGAGACTTTCGCGTCGGTGACCCCGCTCGGTGCCCGTTCGCCGTACCGTGGCCACATGACTTCCTCGACGTCTCCTGAACCCACGGGGCCGCTGCTGGTCCGGGTCCGCGCGGTGATGCCCGCGTTGGCCCCGGCCGAGCAGCGGGTGGCGAACGCGGTCCTCGCGGACCCGGGCGGAGTCGCGGCCATGACGATCTCGGAACTGGCCGAGGTGGCGTCCACCTCGGAGACCACCGTCATCCGGTTCTGCAAGCAGATCGGCGTGCCGGGCTATCCGCAGCTCCGTCTGCAGCTGGCCGCCCAGTCGGCGCAGGAGAGTGCGAGACCCGAGGTCGGGGGTGAGATCGAGCCGGGCGACTCGCTGGCCGACGTGGTCGGCAAGGTGGCCTTCGCCGACGAACGGGCGGTCCGCGAGACCGCTCAGCAGCTCGACGTGGACGCGCTCGCCAAGGTCGTCGCCGCGGTCGCCAAGGCACCGCGGGTCGACCTGTACGGCTCCGCGGCCAGTTCCTTCGTGGCGCTCGACCTGCAGCAGAAGCTGCACCGCATCCGCCGGGTCGCGTTCGCCTGGTCCGACGTCCATGTGGCGTTGACCAGCGCGGCGCTGCTCGGCGAGGGCGACGTCGCGATCGGCATCTCGCACACCGGGGCGACGGTCGAGGTGATCGAGGCGCTCGAGGAGGCCGGCAAGCGCGGCGCCACCACGGTTGCGCTGACCAACTTCCCCCGCTCGCCGCTCGCCCAGACGGCCGATCTGGTGCTGACCACGGCCGCCCGCGAGACGACGTACCGGTCCGGCGCGATGTCGAGCCGGATCGCTCAGCTGACGGTGATCGACTGCCTGTTCATCGGGGTCGCACAGTCCGTGCTGCCGGACGCGCGGAAGGCGCTGGAGGAGACCGCGAGCGCCGTGCGAGGGCACCGCGTGAAGGGTTCCGTCAACGACCCACAGAATTGAAAATTGTTCAGTAGGAAACTAACCTGGTGGGTGTGATCACACCCACGGAGCAGCGCAACCCGAGGACGCTCGCGATCGATGCGGTGGGCACCACCGAGATCCTCGGGATGGTCAACGCGGAGGACGCCCGGGTGGCGGGTGCCGTCAACGCCGTCCTCCCCGAACTGGCCCGAGCCGTCGACGCCGCCGTCGAGGCGGTCCGCAACGGCGGCCGCGTGCACTACTTCGGCGCCGGGACGTCCGGCCGCCTGGCGGTCCTGGACGCCGCCGAGCTCCTCCCCACCTTCCACGCCCCCGCCGACCTGGTCGTGGCGCACCACGCCGGCGGCATGGAGGCGTTGCTCCGCGCCGTCGAGAACGTCGAGGACTCCGAAACCGGTGGCGCCGCCGACGCGGCCGAGGTGACCGACCGCGACGTGGTGATCGGCCTGGCCGCCTCGGGCAGCACCCCGTACGTCGCGGGTGCCCTCCGCGCGGCCCGGGCAGCCGGCGCCGTCACGGCCCTGGTGACGTCGAACCCGGACGCGCCGCTCGCCCCGCTGGCCGACATCGTGATCGCGGCCGATACCGGTCCCGAGGTGATCGCGGGCTCGACCCGGTTGAAGGCGGGGACGGCGCAGAAGATGATCCTGAACGCCTTCTCCACCACCCTGATGATCAAGCTCGGCCGTACCTGGTCGAACCTGATGGTCGACATGGTTGCCACCAACAACAAACTCCGCGGCCGGATGCTGAGAATCCTCGCCGAAGCCACCGGAGCCACCCCGGAGGCCAGCGCCGAAGCTTTGACAGCAGCCGAAGGCGAGCTGAAGCCGGCCCTGGTCCACCTCCTCACCGGAACCCCCATCCCAGCAGCCCGAGAAGCCCTCGCGGCCGCGGACGGTCGCGTGGCGGTCGCTCTGGGGACCTTGACGGCAACAGCCTGAAGAACCTTTGAGAGTCCTGCGCCGCTTACCCGGGTCGGTCGGCTGACTCGCACCGCGTGGCTGGGCACGCGAGGAAGCTCGCAGCAGGTGCTGGGGCCGGCGGTGCCTAGCGGCTCCTTGTGCGCCTGCCGGGTTGTTGGGCCGCCTGTGGTGTTGCAACACGTCAGCAAGCAAACAAGCCGCCATTGGCAAGCAACTTCACCCCGAGCTGCGAGCATGCACGCGTTCCCGGCCAGGCATCTGGGTCTGGTGGTCGGCTGCGGGTGGGGGCTGTAAATGGGTTCTGTTGGGGTTGGGGCGGTTCTAGAGTTTTGGGGTGCTTACTGCGGAGCGGGTTGAGGTTCGAGGGCCTGGGTTTGGGGAGTGGTATCGGGTTCACCGGGAGGCCCAGGACGAGGGGCGGGCCTATCCGGTGACCTGGAGTCAGGAGGAGATGTTCGTCAGCTTGAGCCGGGTGGACGGGTACTGGGAGCGGGAGATCTGGGCTGTCCGGGACGATGCCGGGGCGATCGCTGGGACCCTCCTGCTCGCCTTTCCGATGTCGGACAACACCTCGCGGGTCGAGGCTGGTATCGGGGTGCGGGCTGATGTTCGGCGGCGGGGGTACGGCGCCGCTCTTGCTCGTACGGCGGAGGAGCGGGCCACCGAGTACGGGCGGACCGTCGTCGTGAGTGCGTTGCCGGTGCCGTTCGACGCGGTGGGTGATACCCCTGGACAGGCTTTCGCACGGCGGTTCGGGTTGTCGGTGGCCAATGTCGAGGTGCATCGGGTGCTCGAGTTGCCGTTGGACGAGGGGTTGCTCGACGAGCTCGCCCAGGAGGCCGCTCGGTACCACGAGGGGTACGAGCTGCGGAGTTGGCAGGACCGGTGTCCCGAGGACCTGATCGATGCTTACGCGGCTTTGCAGGCGACGTTCAACCTGGAGGCGCCGCAGGGGGAGCTCGAGGTCGAGGCGCAGGCGTACGACGCGGCGCGGGTGCGGTCGACGGAGGACCACAGTCTGGAGCAGGGGCGGCACGGGTGGATGACCGTGGCGATCGCGCCGGACGGGACGCTGGCCGGGCACACCGAGCTGTACCACGGGGAGAACGACCCCGGGAACGTCTACCAGTGGGGCACGCTGGTGTCGCCCGCGCATCGGGGGCACCGGCTCGGGCTGGCGTTGAAGGTGCGCAACCATCGCGAGTTGCAGCGCTCCCGGCCGCAGCCGCTGGTCGCGCACACGTTCAACGCCGAGACGAACACGGCGATGAACGCGGTGAACGCGCGGCTCGGGTTCCGCCCGGTGGAGCGGGCCGAGGAGTGGCAGCGGAAGAACTGAGCGAAAGATCTCGTCGGAACCTCGGTTCGGCCGAGGTCCGGGCGCAGGTGCGGGTTCCCCTTCGCGGGAGCCCGCCTTTCTGCATTTCCTAACCTGCATCCCGCGTATCAGCGGTTTGATACGCGCCGGGATATTACCGATCGCAGCTTTTCCGAACGGAGCAGCATCGCTCATTCGGAGATAAAAGAAAAGCCATTCCGGGTGGTTCGCGAAGGGTAGCGGGTTCATCACTATCGGTCCATAGCGCCTCTGTCCGGTGGTGGCGTATGGTCGCGTCATCGCCAGGCCTTGGTGGGGGCTCTGGTCTTCGAATCCTTTGTGTACAAGGCGAACTCGGAGCCCGCATGACCATGGACGGTGCTGTCGTGGTGCCCGGAACCACCATGGGTGCCCAATGGGTCGACGACGTACTGCTGGCCGGACCGGCGAGCGACGTGTGCTTTTCGCTGCCCGCCCCCGTCGATCGTGGAACGCTGCGCCGGCTGGTCCGGGACCGACAGTCGGAGCTCGCGGAATCCGGTTTACGCGCGGGTGGTGCGGCGGCGTTGAGATTGCCACCGTCGATCGCCTTCGTGACGCATTTGCTCGCCGTCTGGCGCAGCGGCGGCCAGGCGATCCTGCTGGACCACCGGCTGACCGACTACGAGGTGCGCCGGGCGATCGAACGGCTGGTACCGCAGGTCGTGGTGTCGCCGCAACGGCCGGTTCCGTCGGGGTTGCGGACGTTCGTCGACATCGACACCGATGTGGCCAGCTACTCCGGTCACCCGGCCGGTACGGCGCACGCGGTGGTGCAGCTGAGTTCGGGATCGATCGGGCCGTCGAAGGTGATCGGCCGGACCAGCGAGGACCTGATCGAGGAGATCCTCCGGTACACCCGGATCGACGGCGTCCCGGTCCGTGGTGAGCGGATCGTCCTGCTGCCGTCGATGGTGCACGTCCTGGGCCTGGTCAGCGGGCTCCTCTACGGTCTGCACGCGGGCGTCGAGCTGGTCCCGCCGACGCGGCTCACCGGCGACGCGATCCTGCAGGCGATCGCGTTGTCCGAACGCCCAGCCACCGTGCTCGGCGTACCGGTCCACCTCGGCCTGCTCACGTCGGTCCAGGAGCCGCCGCGGCTCCCGCAGTTCAAGCGGATGACGACCGGCGGCGAACTGGTACCGGCTTCGGTCGCGCAGGCGTTCGAGGACAAGTACGGGGTCCCGCTCGGCAACATGTACGGGATGACCGAGGTCGGCGTCATCGGGACCGACCTGTTCGGCGAGCACCGGCCCGCGATCCGGCCCGTGCCGGGGATCGAGGTCCGCGCGGTCGACGGGGAGCTGCGGATCCGCCGGCCGGAGTCGCCGTACCTCGGGCCGTCGGATCCGGCGCGCTGGTCGGACGGCTGGCTGCGGACCAAGGACGCCGGCGTGGTCGACGACAAGACCGGGCTGGTGTCGGTCAAGGGCCGGCTGGACTCGCAGGTGTCGGTGGACGGGATGAAGGTCGACCTGACCGAGGTGGAGTACACGCTCGGTACGTTGCGTGGGGTCGAGGCCGCCGTGGTCGTCTACGACGGCGCGATCACCGCGTACCTGCAGCTGAACGAGCAGCGGGACGTGCCGGTCCTGGAGGGTGAGCTGGCCGGCCTGCTCGCGTCGTACAAGCGGCCGCGGAGCGTCCGGCTGCTCGATCAGTTGCCTCGGTCAACCACCGGCAAGCTGGTCCGCGACGCCACGGTCCTGCGCAAGGCGGCGCCCTGATGACCGGATCCCGGACTGCTCTTCACGGACCGAGGGTCACCCGGTCGGAGAGTGCTCGACGGAAGAAGTCTCGGCTGGGCGGTCGCGGGACCCAGTAGAGATTCAGGGTGGTCGTCCTGGCGTCGATGTGCGGGCAGCCGTCGACGCCGGGATCGAGACCCTGCTGGAGGCGGCGGCCGGGTTCGCGGTGGGCAGTGCCCATCCGGACCCGGCGGCCGCGCCGGACTTCCCCCGGCGGATCTTCTCGGCCACGAGAGGCGACGGCCTGGTGCGAACACCGAATCACCAATTGGTCCTCTTCGCGGGGCGAGAACTGGATCTGTAGGGGAGACCGGTCCGGACCTACGTTGACGGTATGACCAGTGCTTGCGACTCCCTGCCAGCCCCTGTCGCGCCGACCGCCGAGCGGCTCGTGACCGGCCGGTTCGGCCAGTTGCTGCTGATGGTGTTCGGGTCCGGGCTGAGCATGTACCTGCTGACCTCGGTCGTTCCGCTGTACCTGGCCGCGCACGGCTCGGGTGGCGTCGGCGCGGGGCTGTCCACCGGCGCGATGATGCTGTCCGCTGTCGCCGCCGAACTCGCGGTGCCCAAGCTGCTCGCCCGTATCGGGTACCGCGCGACCCTCGGGCTCGGGCTGGTCCTGCTGGGTGCGCCCGCACTGGTCCTGCTGACCACCTCCGCCCTGCCACTGGTACTGGCCGTCTGCGTGGTTCGCGGTGCCGGACTGGCGATCCTCGTCGTGGGTGCGGTGGCCCTGGTCGCGGAACTGACGCCGGCGCACCGTCGAGGCGAGGGCCTGGGCGTGTACGGTCTCGCGGTCGGGCTGCCGGCGGTCCTCGGTCTGCCGCTCGGCGTGTACCTGATCGAGGTGATCGGGTACGGCGGGCTGTTCGTCCTCGCCGCCGTTGCCTCGTTGGCCGGACTCGTCACGCTGCCCGCGATCCCTGGACGGGTGACCGACGTCGAGGAGCAGCACGTGAACGTCCTCGGTGGACTGCGCGGCAGCGGGTTGCTGATGCCGACCTTCGTCTTCGCCGCCGTCACCGTCGCCGCTGGGATCAGCGTGACGTTCCTCCCGCTGGCCGTTGCCGGGGACAACCATTCGCTGGTCGCCGCCGCGCTGCTGGTCCAGGCCGCCACCGCTCCCGCCGCGCGCTGGATCGCGGGCCGCTACGGCGACCGTGTCGGCCCGGCCCGGTTGCTCGCCCCGGCGCTGGTCCTGGCCGCCCTCGGTGCCGCCGCTTTGGTCTTCGTGGGCAGCCCGATCGCGATCCTGGCCGGCTCCGCCCTCTTCGGTACCGGCTTCGGCGCCGCCCAGAACCTCACCCTGGCGACCATGTACGACCGCGTTCCCAGGTCCCGCTACAACCAGGTGAGCGCGCTGTGGAACCTCGCGTACGACGGCGGCTGGGGGATCGGCGCGATCGCCTTCGGCGCCGTGGTCGCGGGCACCGGGTACCCCCTCGCCTTCGCCCTCACCGCCACCGTCGTCGCCCTGGCCATCGTCCCGGCGATCCGCGCAACCCGCTGATCCTTGAACTACAGCTTGTCCGAGGTCCCGGCGAACTCTCCGAGTCACGGCGAGGTGGTCAGAGTTTGCGGAGGCGGACCCAGCGGACGGCGTGGTCGGCGCCTTTGCGGAGGACCAGGGTGGCGCGGGAGCGGGTGGGGAGGATGTTCTCGCGCAGGTTGGGGCCGTTGATCGTGTCCCACAGCGACTCCGCCTTCGCGACCGCCTCGGCCTGGCTCAGTTCGCCGTAGCGGACGAAGTACGACTCCGGGTTGCGGAACGCGGTCTCCCACAGCTTGAGGAAGCGGTGCACGTACCAGCTGCGGATGTCGTCGGCGGCCGCGTCCACGTAGACGGAGAAGTCGAAGAAGTCGCTCACCGCCAGGCCGCTCTTGCCGTCCGCGTGCCGGGGCGCCGGTTGCAGGACGTTCAGCCCTTCCAGCAGCAGGATGTCCGGCTGCTCGACCGTGGTCCGGACGCCCTCGAGCCGGTCGTAGTGCAGGTGCGAGTACACCGGCGCCTCGACCGCGTCCATGCCGGACTTCACCTCGACCACGAACCGCAGCAACGCCTTGCGGTCGTACGACTCCGGGAATCCCTTCCGCAGCATCAGGTCACGGCGTTCGAGCTCGGCGTTCGGCCAGAGGAAGCCGTCGGTGGTGACCAGGGCGACCCGCGGGTGCTCGGGCCAGCGGGCGAGTAGTTCGCGGAGCAACCGGGCGGTGGTGGACTTGCCGACGGCAACCGATCCGCCGATGCCGATCACGAACGGGGTCCGGGTGGCGGAGTGGCCGAGGAAGTCCTCGGTGTCGGCGTGCAGCGCGCGGGCGTGCCGGACGTACAGGGACAGGATCCGGGACAGCGGGAGGTACACCTCGCGGACCTCGTCGATGTCGATCTCGTCCCCGAGACCGCGCAGACGCTCGATCTCCTCGGCGGTCAGCGGCGACTCGGTGGTCTCGGCCAGTTGCGCCCAGGCGGCCCGGTCCAGCTCGGTATAGGGAGTCACCTCCCGCGGCGGCTGCAGCATGGCCTCCATTCTTCCCACGCCCGTGCTGCCCTCCCACCCCGGCCCGGCGTGGTCTATGTCTCAGCCGGATCAAGGCCGCTGTGACAGAACGGTCGCTCATTGTGACCGATCGGCCCGGTCGATGGCTGTCGGTGAGCGCCGGCCGGCGGCGGTTAGTCTGGCGGGCATGGGACTTGCGGTGAGTGCGGCCGGATGATCGTTGGCGTAGGCATCGACGTGGTCGACGTCGAACGGTTCATGACCACCCTGGAGCGGACCCCGGGCCTGCGCGACCGGGTGTTCACCCCGGCCGAGGCGGTCCGCCCGCCGGCCTCGCTGGCGGCCCGGTTCGCCGCCAAGGAGGCGCTCGCGAAGGCGCTCGGTGCCCCGGCGGGGATGCAGTGGCACGACGCCGAGGTCCGGACCGACGACACCGGCCGGCCGTGGCTGGAGATCACCGGGACCGTCGCCGCGAAGGCCGCCGACCTCGGCGTCCAGAGCCTGCACCTGTCGCTGAGCCACGACGCCGGCATCGCGTCGGCGGTCGTGGTCCTGGAGGGCTGAGATGCGCCGCGCCCACACCGTCGAGCAGGTCCGGTCCGCCGAGGCCGACCTGATGGCGCGGCTCCCCGAGGGCACCCTGATGCAACGCGCCGCCGGTGGTCTCGCCGTTGCTCTCGGCAACTTCATGGGCGGGGTCTACGGCCGGCGCGTGGTGCTGCTGGTCGGCTCCGGTGACAACGGCGGCGACGCCCTGTACGCCGGGGAGAAGCTCGCGCGTCGGGGCGCGCAGGTCACCGCGGTCCTGCTGTCGGACAAGGCGCATCCGGCCGGTGTCGAGGCGTTGCGCCTGGCCGGCGGACGGATCGGCGATGCGGACGAGCTGGCCCACGCGGACGTCGCGGTGGACGGCATCGTGGGGATCGGCGGCCGCCCGGGTCTCAAACCCGAAGCGCTCGCCGCGGTACGCCGGGCCGAGCAGCACGGGGTACCGATCGTGGCCGTGGACGTCCCGTCGGGAGTGGACGTGGACACCGGTGAGACCCCGGCCGAGCACGTCCGCGCCGCGCTCACCGTCACGTTCGGTACGCACAAGGTCTGCCACCTGATCGACCCGGCCGCGTCGGCCTGCGGACCGGTCCACCTGGTCGACATCGGCCTCGACCTCCCGGACCCGGCGGCGACCGCGCTGCAGGGTCCCGACATCCGCGCGCTGTACCCGGTCCCGCGGGGCGAGTCGGACAAGTACTCGCGCGGCGTCCTCGGTCTGCTGGCCGGATCCGCGCAGTACCCGGGCGCGGCCGTGATCGCGACGTCGGGTGCCCTGGCGGGTCCGGTCGGGATGGTCCGGTACGTCGGGCCGGACGCGGTCGCCGCCGAGGTTCGCGCCGAGCACCCGGAGATCGTCGCGGGCGAAGGACGCGTCCAGGCCTGGGCGATCGGCTCGGGTCTCGGCGACGAGCTGGACCTTCCGCGGATCCGCGCGCTCCTGGACGCCGAGGAGCCGGTGGTCCTGGACGCGGACGGGCTCAAGGCGCTGGACGAATCCGGTGACCACGACGGGATCCTGGCGACGCCACATGCCGGTGAGCTCGGTCGGTTGCTCGGCGTGGAGCGGTCGGCGATCGAGGCGGAGCGGCTCAAGTACGCGCGGGTCGCGGCGGAGCGGTTCGACGTGACGTTCCTGCTGAAGGGGTCGACCACGGTCGTCGCGGCGCCCGACGGTCAGGTCCGGGTCAACACCAACGGGACGCCGTGGCTCGCGACCGCCGGATCCGGTGACGTACTCGCCGGGCTGTGCGGCGCACTCCTTGCCGCCGGCCTGAATCCGCTCGACGCGGGCAGCGTCGGGGCGTACCTGCACGCGGCCGCGGCCCGGCTCGCCTCGGCGTACGGACCGGTCACGGCGATGCGGATCGCCGGGGCGTTGCCCGAAGCCACTCGCCGCATCCTCGACCGGAGAGACTGAGTCTCGACAAGCTGGACCGGGCGTCGGAGGGAAAGCGCAACGCGGCTTGCTGTTGCGGGCTGTCGGGAGGGCGGGATAGGACGGAGAAAGCTGTGCCTCCACCGCCCTAGGAGCTCGCCCATGAAGCGCTTGGCCGTTGTGCTCGCCGTCGGTGCCCTCGTCGCCGCGATCCCACCCCCCGGCACGGCCCGAGCCGACTCCACCACGGAGACCACCACCACGAACGTCGGCACCACGAGGGACCAAGCGTCCACTACCGCGGAGGTCGCGCCCAAGACCGCGCCCACAACGACCGGGGCCGACACGCAGTACGTTGCGGACCCGGCGACCAAGATCCACGTGATGGGGGAGTGGGCGCATCCCGACGACGACACCAGCATCATCGGGCCGTGCGGCGTGTGGCATCAGCGGTACGGGGTGAAGTGCGGCGTGATCATGGTGACCCGCGGTGAGGGTGGTGGGAACGCGGTCGGGACCGAACTCGGGCCCGAGCTCGGCCTGCGCCGGGAGAACGAGGACCGGGTCGCGCACTACCGGTCCGGCACCGTGGACATCTTCAACCTGGACCGGATCGACTTCTTCTACAACCAGAGCGCGCCGCTGACGCAGTACTTCTGGGACGAGGAGGAGACGCTGCGCCGGGTCACCCGGGTGATCCGGCAGACGCAGCCGGAGATCTACATCGGGTTCACGCCGACGCTCGCGGCCGGGCACGGCAACCACCAGCAGGCCGGCCGGCTGATCTGGGAAGGCGTCCTGGCCGCCGCCGATCCCACCAAGTTCCCCGAGCAACTCCGCGGCCCGGATGCGCTGAGCCCCTGGCAGGTGAAGAAGGTCTTCTCCGGCGGCAGCACGGCCGGGACCGGCGGAACGACGACGGCGGCCGACTGTACGACCGGCTTCACGCCGACCGGCCAGGACGCGGTCGCCGGGGTGTGGACCGGGTACGCCTCGCCGTACAAGTGGCCGGCGGGCAATCTGCAGGGACAGCCCGCGGGGTCGGCGAAGAGCTGGCAGCAGGTCGCCGACGAGGGGCGCGCGGCGTACCCGACCCAGAGCCGGGTGATGTACCGCGGGACGTCGACGCCGGCCTGTCCGCGGTTCGGGATGACCCAGTCGTTCGTACCGTTCCAGCCGAACACGACCGAGAGCGGCGCGCCGAATCCGCGGGCCGGTCTGGACGAGGCGATCCTGTTCGGCGCGACCAAGCCCGATCCCGGTGGACTGCCGCTCGGGACCTTGCAGTACCTGACGTTCTCGCGCTTCCTCAACGTCGCCGGTGAACCCTTCCAGGCGACGGTCCACCTGAAGGCACCCCGTGGAAAGCTTGCCGTGGGCAACGTTGCGCTGACGGTTCCGTCCGGCTGGACGGTCGACGGGCCGAAGTCCGTCCCGGCACGCGCGGAGGCGGCCGTCACGTTCACGGTGACGCCGTCCGCGACCGCGCCAGTGGACCAGAACGCGAAGATCGCGGCGCGCTACACCACCTCGAGGGCGTCCGGGTACACCGACAACGTGGTCCGGATCGTCGCTCCCGCCGAGGGCCGGTTCCAGCGCTGGGGCAACTGGCAGGAGTACGACCAGTGGCTCGCGGACGTGGCTCCGCAGGCGACCCGGCTCGGCCGCTCGCCGGCGATCCAGTCGATGGGCGTCGGCCGGACGATCCCGGTTCCGGTCGTCGTGCACAACCGGTCGTCGAGCCCGCAGAGCGGTGCCGTCTCCCTGACGCTGCCGCCGAACTTCACCGCGGACGCGACCAGCAAGCCGTACGCCGAGCTCGCGCCGGGCGCCGAGACCACGGTCACGTTCCAGCTCGCCAACACCGACACCACCCTGCCCGCGACGCAGAACGTGGCCATCCCGATCACGACCACCTCGACCGGCGGATCCGGCACCGAGACGCTGACGTTGTCGCTGGTCCCGACGACCGCGATCGGCAAGGCGACGACGACCCCGACGATCGACGGGACGGCAACGCCTGGGGAGTACCCGGGGCCGACGCTCGACCTCGGCCGGATCTGGCAGGGCGCGAACGGGTGCACCGGCACCGACGACTGCGGTGTCTCCACGACCGGTGAGGGCAGCACCGCCAAGGTCAGCTGGTCCGACGACGCGCTGTACTTCTTCGTCCACGTGCGCGACGACTACCAGTCGTACGCGGTGACGCCGGCCGAGTGCGTCGGGCACTGGCAGGCCGACTCGGTGGAGCTGCTCATCGATCCGCGCGGTACGGCCTCGCAGGCGTTGATGGACACCGCGAACACGTTCAAGCTCGGCATCTTCCCGTTCAGCAACGGCGAGGGCAACGGGCCTTGCTGGTCGCGGGACGCCGACAACCACCAGGGCTACTCCAGCGGCTCGCTGGACACCGGCAACGCGCCCGGCGTCGAGGTCGCGTCGACGGCACGCTGGGTCGGCAGCAACGAGACCACGGTGCCGCACGCGTACACGGGCGGCGGGTACGACCTCGAGGTGAAGATCCCGCTCGCCGTCCTCCCCGCGGCCGTGGACCCCGCCAACCTGGGGCTGAACATCACCCCGTACGACAACGACGACACGTCCGCACCGGGGACGACGACGCTGCGGCACATCGACCAGAGCACCCGGCTCGGCTGGTCGGCGCTCGGCTCGGTCCAGTCCGACCCGTACCGGTGGGGGCGGGCCACGATGCCCGGGTACACCCCGCCCGCGGACCGGCCGACGATCCCGGCCCCGCCCGACGTCTCGAATCCGAACCTCAACGGGGCCCTGTCGCCGCAGACGATCGCGCAGTCGGCCCGCAACGGGGTACCGATCTCGGGCCGGATCCCGACCGACGACCTGCGCATCCTGTCCGCTCAACTCGGGCGCACCGGGCTCGACGTCCTGACGGTCTCGAGTGGTCCGGGGACGGCACGCGCGTTCCTCACCACTGGAGAGCTGGGTGCGATCCCGGTGTACAAGACGAGCTGTTCGCCGACCGCCGACCCGCCACCGGACTACGGACTCACCCCGTGCGCGGTGACCGACGGCGGCATCCCTGCCTGGTCACCGGACATGAGTGGGCACCTGGTCGAACAGGACGCCCGCGAACTCAAGCGTGGCGCCGAGCGCTGGACCATCCCGTTGACCGCGGCCGAGCGAGCGCGGTTGGCTGCCGACGGCAAACTCCTGCTCTCCTTCGAGACCCCGGCGAACCAGGTGCAGGCCTTCGACGTCCGGCTGAACCGCTGAGTCGGTCAGCGCGGGGCGGTGAGGTCGAGGCCCGAGCCCGAAGGGGTGCGCAGCCTCAACCGGTTCGCCTCGATCGTGAACGAGACCTCGCCCTGCACGGTGGCCAGGATCGCCTTCTCCAGGGCGGCTTCCTGGCCTCCGCAGGCGCGGCGGGTGATGGCGATCTCGCCGAAGGTCAGCTTGTCGCCGGTCCGCGCGACGACGCCCTGCAGGTCGTTGCACCCGGTCGATCCGGTGACCCGGCCGCCGTTCACGGTCAGGTACGCGTTCTCGGCGCCCGGGGTGGAGGCGGTCTCGCCGGAGATCAGGGTCTCGACCGTCCACCTGGTCCCGTCGAGCGGGCGATCGGGGTCGGCGGTCTCCCGGTCCGCGAGGACCAGCGTGGTCCCGGCGGCGGTGACGTCGAGGCGGCCGGCCTCGAGCTTCCAGGCCGGGTCCTGCTGCAGGAGCTGGGAGAGCCAGGTGTCCTGGGCGTGCCGGGGCGCGTCGCAACCCAGGTCGGTCATCGCGAGCCCGTCGCCGATCGCGAGCTTGCCGTCGTCCGTGGACACCTTGCCGCTCATCGAGTTGCAGCCGGCGTCGGCGAGCAGCCTGCCGTCGTCCATGAACTGCAGCCGGATGCGCGTGTTCGGAGCCAGGGTCTTCGGCTTGCCGTCCTCGGTCACCGCGGTCGACAGGTACGTCTTGCCCCGCAACTCCGCCGAACCGGGTGACGACTCGTCCCCGCACCCGGCGAGCAGGACGAGCGTGACCGCTGCAACCACCATCCGCATCCTCACACCCTACGGACGCCACGGGACCCGTCCGCGTTGCAGCCGGAGCCCGACCGGTGGGCTCCAGCTGGTCGTTGACTAGGGTTTCGCTGTGCTGGTGATCTTCGACAACGACGGTGTCCTGGTGGATTCGGAACGGCTCGCGAACACGATCCTGGCCGGTCTGCTGACCGAGGCCGGGCTGCCGTACACGTTCGACGAGGCGGTCCGTGACTTCATGGGCGGCAGCATGGTCTCGATGCGGCAGAAGGCGGAGGCACGGCTCGGCCGGCCGTTGCCCGCCGACCTCGAGGACCGGTACCACGAGCAGTTGTTCGCCGGGTTCGAGCACCTGCGGGCCGTTCCCGGGGTCCGCGAGGTCCTGGACCACCTGGATGCCGCGGGCACGGAGTACTGCGTGGCGTCGTCGGGCACGCATCGGCGGATCCGGACCGCGCTCACCACGGTCGGCTTCTGGGACCGGTTCGAGGGGCGCGTGTTCAGCGCGGAGGACGTCACCCACGGCAAGCCGGCGCCCGACCTGTTCCTGCACGCGGCGAGCACGCTCGGGGTCAAGCCGGCCGACTGCGTGGTGGTCGAGGACAGCCCGCTCGGCGTCGCGGCGGCCAACGCGGCCGGCATGAAGGTCTACGGCTACGCCGCCATGACCGACCCCGCCAAGCTCGCCTCCGCGACCGGCATCTTCCACCAGATGACCGCCCTCCCCACCCTCCTCGACGCCGCCTGAGACACTAGGTGTCCTGCATCGGCTGTGGCTTCGCGCTGCTGGCGCCCAGTCAGGCACCTCGGAGCGCTGGAGGAACTACCACGATGAACACCGCATCGAGGCAGCCCCTCCACCACTCCGATGCACCTAACTGGACACCACCATCACTGAAGCCACAGCCGATGCAGGACACTGGATGGGTTATGTCTGACCCCCTGGAGCCTCCGATGGTGCGTGCCGAAGCGGTCGTGGACCTTGCCGCGATCCGTCACAACGTGGCCACGCTGCGCGCTCGGCTGGACACGGCCCAGCTGATGACGGTGGTGAAGGCCGACGGGTACGGGCACGGGATGGTGCCGGTCGCCCGGGCGGCGCGGCAGGCCGGGGCGGACTGGATCGGGGCCGCGGTGCTGGAGGAGGCGCTGGAGCTGCGCGCCGCCGGTGACACCGGGCCGATCTTCTGCTGGCTGACCACGCCCGGCGAGCCGCTCGCCCAGGCCATTGCCGCGGGCATCGACCTGTCCGCGGGCGCGCCCTGGGAGATCGACGAACTGGTGGCCGGGGTGACCGACCGGCCGGCCCGGGTGCACCTCAAGATCGACACCGGGTTGAGCCGCGGCGGTGCGGTTCCGGAGGAGTGGCCCACGCTGGTCCGGGCGGCGCTGAAGGCCGAACGCGAGGGCCGGCTGGAGATCACCGGGATCTGGTCCCACCTCGCCTCGGCGGACGAGCCGAAGAGCCCGGCGAACGAGGCCCAGGTGGAGACGTTCGAGACCGCGATCGCGGTGGCCGAGCACCTCGGCGCCGAGGTGGAGTACCGGCACCTGGCGAACTCGCCCGGCATGCTGGCGTTGCCACAGACCCATTTCGACCTGGTCCGGCCCGGGATCGCGACGTACGGGCTGTCCCCGTTCGGGCCCGCGCTCCCGTCGGCCGAGCTGGGGCTGCGGCCGGCGATGACGCTGCGGGCCCGGCTCGCGATGGTGAAGCGGGTACCGGCGGGCACGAGCGTCTCGTACGGGCTGACCTGGACCGCGCCGAAGCCGTCGACGCTCGGCCTGATCCCGCTCGGGTACGGCGACGGCCTGCCCCGGCACGCGTCGAACGGCGCCCCCGTCCAGGTCGGCGGGGCGCGGCGCACCGTGGTCGGGCGGATCTGCATGGACCAGTGCGTGGTCAACCTCGAGGACGACGTGGCCGCGGCCGGGCAGGAGGTCGTCCTGTTCGGGCCCGGAACCGGCGGCGAGCCGACCGCGGACGACTGGGCCGAGGTGGCCGGCACCATCAACTACGAGATCGTCACCCGGCTGGGTGCCCGCATACCGCGGCGGTACGTGGACAGCGCAGAGGTGGGCGGCTGATGTCGAAGGCAGGACGGACCGCCGGTCTGATCGGAGCGGCGGTCGGTGTCCTCGCGGCCGGCGCCGCGGCCGGGGTCGCCGTCGAACGCCAGGTGATCGGCCGCCGGTCCGCGCAGCGCGCCCAGCTGGAGGCCGAGCCGTTCGGTTCGTTGCGCGGGACCCCGCACGTGTACACCGCGGACGACGGCGTCGAGCTGTACGTCGAGGTCGACGAGCTGAAGCGGTCCCGCCGGCCCGCGCCGTCGCGGCGCCGGTTGCGCAAGCAGCCCGAGGTTCCCGGCGACCTGACCCTGATCTTCGTGCACGGCTACGGCCTGAACATGGACTGCTGGCACTTCGAGCGCCGCGACCTGACCGGGATCGGCACGATGGTCTTCTACGACCAGCGCTCGCACGGCCGGTCCGGCCGGTCGCCGAAGGAGAACGTCAGCATCGAGCAGCTCGGCCGCGACCTGTTCGGGATCCTCGAGGAGTTCGCGCCGGCCGGGCCGGTGATCCTGATCGGCCACTCGATGGGCGGCATGTCGATCATGGCGCTGGCCGAGCAGCACCCGGAGCTGTTCGGCGACCGGGTGATCGGCGTCGGCCTGTGCTCGACCAGCGCCGGCGGCCTGGACCGGGTCCCGATCGCGCTGCCCGGCCGGATCGGCATGCTGGTCCGCCAGCTCGCCACCCCGACGATCGCCGCGCTGGCCCGGGTCCCGGAGGTGGTCGAGCAGAGCCGCAAGGCCGGCTCGGACATCAGCTACCTGCTGACCCGGAAGTACTCGTTCGGCTCGGAGGTGCCGCCGGCCTTCACCGAGTTCGTGAACGAGATGATCGCCGCGACGCCGATCTCGGTGATCGCCGAGTTCTACCCGATCTTCGCGCTGCACGACAAGTACGACGCCCTGGAGCCGTTGCAGAAGGTCGAGTGCGTGGTGATCGGCGGCGACGCCGACCACCTGACCCCGTTCGAGCACTCCGAGGAGATCGTCCGGCACGTACCGGGCGCGGAGCTGGTCGAGGTCCGCAATTGCGGCCACCTCGGCCTGATCGAGCACCACCGTGAGTTCACCGCCGCCCTGCTCGGGATGATCGAGCGGGCCGAACAATCCCTGGGACAGACATGACCGACCTGCACGTGGTGGACGCCACGGCCGAGCACGTCGACGAGATCGTCAAGGTGATCCACCACGCGTTCTCGGCGCGACGCGTGCTCGACCCGCCGTCGACCGCGTTGTCCGAGAACGCCAGTACCGTGGGCGCCGCCGTCGCGGCGTCCGGCGGACTGCTCGCCCGCATCGACGGCGAACCGGCCGGCGCGATGCTCTTCGCCGAGGACGGCGACGTGCTCAACCTGCGCCGCGTCTCGGTGAACCCGCGCTTCCAGGCCCGTGGCGTCGCCTCCGCGATGGTCGGTTGCGCCGAGGACGCGGCCCGGCGGCGCGGGCTGGCCCGGGTCCAGCTGGTCGCCCGGGTCGAGCTGCCGGACACGGTCGAGTTCTGGCGCCGGCGCGGGTACTCGGTGGTGTCGCACCAGGGCCAGAACCTGAACTACGCCAAGGCGATGCCGGTCGAGCTGACCGTGCCGACGGCCGAGGACATGCGCGCGGCCGGCGAGGAGATCGCCGGTCAGCTCCGCCCCGGCGACGTGCTCGTGCTCTCGGGCGACCTCGGCGCGGGCAAGACCACCTTCACCCAGGGCCTCGGCGCCGGGCTGAAGGTCCGCGGCGACATCACCTCGCCCACCTTCGTCATCTCCCGCGTGCACCCGTCGCTGGCCGGCGGTCCCGCCCTGGTCCATGTCGACGCGTACCGGCTGGGCGGCGTCGCCGAACTGGACGACCTCGACCTGGACGCGAGTCTGGACGAGGCCGTCACCGTTGTCGAGTGGGGCCACGGCCTGGCCGAGACGCTCGCGCCGGACCGGCTCGACATCGTCGTGACCCGGGGCGACGACGACACCGACGAGACCCGCGATCTGCGGATCACCCCGGCCGGTCCGCGCTGGGCCGCGACCGGGATCCGGCTCACCGCTCTGGAAAGGAACTGACCGTGCTGCTCGCGTTCGACACCTCGAGTGCCGCGGTCACCGTGGCGCTGGCCGACCCGGTCAGCGGTGAGATCGCCGCGTCCTCGACCACCGTGGACGCGCTGCGGCACGGTGAACTGCTCGCCCCCGCGATCGCGGCCGCGCTGGCGACCGCCAGCTGCCGGGTGGAGGACCTGACCAGGATCGCGGTCGGCGTCGGACCCGGACCGTTCACCGGACTGCGGGTCGGCCTGGTGACCGCCCGCACGATGGGCGACGTGCTCGGGATCGAGGTGGCCGGGGTCTGCAGCCTGGACATCCTGGCCCGCCAGTCCGCGCTGGCGTTGCCGGTCGCGGTGGCGACCGACGCCCGCCGCAAGGAGATCTACTGGGCCCTGTACGACGGTCCCGCCGCCGACGGCAGCCGCCGCCGGTTGGAGGGGCCGGCCGTGGACCGTCCGGCCGACGTCGCGCACGTCCTGTCCGGGCTGCCGGTGATCGGGCGAGGCGCGGTGCTCTACGCCGAGGCGCTCGGGACCGACGCCACCGACGTGATCGAGTACCCGTCGGCCGACGTGCTCGCGACCGGGGTGGCGACCGGGACATTGCCGGTGGTCGCGCCGGACCCGCTGTACCTGCGCCGGCCCGACGTGACCGTGGCGGGTGGACCGAAGAGCGTGCTGCCGAAGTGACCACTCGACGGGGGTCCGCGTGAGACCGGCGATCCGGCCGGCACTGCCGACCGACCTGCCGGCCGTCGCGGCGCTGGACGCGGTCTGCTTTCCGGCCGACGCGTGGAGCGCGACGGCGTGGGCGGACGAGTTCGGTCGCGACGACCGGGTCGTCCTGGTCGCCGACGAGGGCGCGGTCGTCGGGTACGTGGTGCTGCTGGTGCCGTCGTTCGCGGCGGACCCGATCGACCTGCTGCGGATCGCGGTCTCCCCGGCGGGCCGGCGGACCGGGATCGCGCGGCAGTTGATGTCCGCGGCGCTGGCGGTCTGCGCCGGTCGCGAGGTACTGCTGGAAGTTGCCGCGAGCAACGAAGCGGCCGGTGCGCTCTACGCCGGCTTCGGATTCGAACAGATCAGCCGGCGGCGTGGTTACTACGCCGGAGGCGAGGACGCCGTCGTCATGCGGCGGCAGGAGAAGGACGATGACTGAGAACGAGCCGCTGATCCTGGGCATCGAGACGTCCTGCGACGAGACCGGGGTCGGTCTGGTCCGCGGGCAGACGCTGCTCGCCGACGCGATCGCGTCCAGTGTGGACGAACACGCCCGCTTCGGCGGCGTGGTCCCCGAGGTCGCGAGCCGTGCGCACCTGGAGGCGATGGTGCCGACCATCCGCCGCGCCTGCGAGACCGCTGGGGTCAAGCTGTCCGACGTGGACGCGGTCGCCGTGACCAGCGGACCAGGGCTGGCCGGCGCGCTGCTGGTCGGGGTCGCCGCGGCGAAGGCGCTCGCGCTCTCGATCGACAAGCCGCTGTACGGCGTGAACCACCTCGCCGCGCACGTCGCCGTGGACACGCTGGAACACGGTGACCTGCCGAAGGGCGCGGTCGCGATGCTGGTGTCCGGCGGGCACTCGTCGTTGCTCGCGGTCGAGGACATCACCGAGGGCGTGCAGCCGATGGGCAGCACCATCGACGACGCGGCCGGCGAGGCGTTCGACAAGGTCGCCCGGGTCCTCGGCCTGCCGTTCCCCGGTGGTCCCTATGTCGACAAAGCGGCACGCGACGGGGGCGATCGCGCGTACGTGACGTTCCCGCGCGGACTCACCTCGCAGCGCGACCTGGAGCGGCACCGGTTCGACTTCTCGTTCTCCGGTCTGAAGACCGCGGTGGCTCGGTGGGTCGAGGCGAAACGGCGCGACGGCGAGGACGTCCCGGTGAACCACGTGGCCGCCGCGTTCCAGGAAGCGGTCTGCGACGTGCTGACCCGGAAGGCGATCGACGCCTGCAAGGACCGCGGGTACGAGCACCTGCTGATCGGCGGCGGCGTCGCGGCGAACTCGCGGCTCCGCGCGATGGCCGAGGAGCGGTGCGCCGCGGCCGGGATCGCGGTCCGGGTGCCGCGGCCGGGGTTGTGCACGGACAACGGCGCGATGGTGGCGGCGCTCGGGTCCGAGTTGGTGCGAGCCGGCAAGGACCCGTCGCCGCTGGAGTTGCCGGCCGACTCGTCGATGCCGATCACGCTGGTGCTGAACTGATGCGCTGGGAGCACGGGACGTTCGTCGCCGACGACGACCCCGCCCGCCTCGACGTCGATGTCGTGCATGGGTTCCTGAAGACGGCGTACTGGTCGGAGGGCATCCCGCGCGACCTGGTGGCGAAGTCGATCGAGGGTTCGCTCAACGTCGGGGTCTACGCCGAGGACGGTACCCAGGTCGGGTACGCGCGAGCGGTGACCGACCGGGCCACGTTCGCCTACATCGCCGACGTGTTCGTGCTGCCGGAGTACCGCGGCCACGGGCTCGGGCGGTTCGTCGTCTCGACGTTGCTGGACCACCCTGACCTGCAAGGGCTGCGCCGGTTGATGCTGGCCACGGCCGACGCGCACGACCTCTACCGCGCGTACGGGTTCGGCGACCTGGCCGACCCGAGCTTCTTCCTGGTCCGGCAGCAGGACGCGGCCACGCTCTACGGTCAGGGATGACCACGGCCTCGGGGAAGGACGGCCTGCGCCGCGTCGACCTGCCTCGCGTCGACCTGGTCGCGGCGCCGCCGGACGCGACGGACCTGATCCTCGTCGCGCACGGCGGTATGGAGACCTCGACGGCGGTCGCGCACGCGTGGCGAGCCCCGATCCTGCGGATGTGGCCGTTCGCCGTCGCTGCCCGGGCCGCGGTCCCCGGTGCTGCTGTCGGGTTGATGCGCTACCGGTACCGCGGCTGGAACGAGGGCGCGGCGGATCCGGTGCTCGATCTCCGGGCCGTCCTCGACCGGTTGCCTTCGTCGATCGCCCGAGTGGTGCTCGTCGGGCATTCGATGGGCGGGCGCGCCGTGGTTGCTGTCAGCAATCATCCTCGGGTGGCCGGCGTTCTCGGCCTGGCTCCGTGGCTCCCTTCGGGCGAACCGCTCGTCGTACCGGACGGCCGGATCGCCTTTGCTCATGGGGATCTGGACCGCATCACCGACCCGCGCGGGACCGCCGCGTACGCCCAGCGCTTGCGGGCCGAGGGAGCGGAGGTCGCGCTGTTCACCGTGGAAGGCGAGAACCACGCGATGCTCCGCCGGTCGGCCGACTGGTCCGAGCTGGTCCGGCGCTTCGTGGCCGACACACTGACGTCTTCCACGGACGAGTTGTTCGCGTCGGCCGATCAGGTGCTGCCGCACTGGCGCCGAGCGGGCTCGATGGCGGGCGGCGTCCTCGACATCGCCCGCGCCCGCCTTCGCCTCCGAGTCGTCGGCCAGCTCTGACCCTGCCCGCCGACGGTGTATGGCCCGGGGCCGTTCGGGTGCCGCTGGCCCCGGGCAGCGGTCAGCGGCTGGCCGGATGTGGGACCAGCGTGCGCGGCCGAGGTGAACGATCGGCTGCCATCACATGACAGCACCCCAAAACCAAGGCCGGACGGCTGGGCGACCGGGCGCGGACAGGCGGCGCGCCCCGGCCGTGGTGGGGTGGCCGAGGCGCGGGACCTTGGTGGCGGGCTCCCGGGCGCCGTCGGCAACGGACGCAGCACCTCGCCCGTCGGCAGGCTGCCCGGGAGCTCGCTCTCGAATCGAGTATATGTTCGAATACTGTGCGAAAGCAAGGGGGGAGTTGCTCAGCCGGCGGGGGCAGTGACGCGGCGGCAGGAGTAGGCGACCGCGTCGCGGCCGATCCGGGTGACGATGAGGGTCGCTTCGGTCGAACCCTTCGGCGCGAGCTTCTTGCGGAGCGCGGCCGGGTCCAGGTCGACGCCGCGCTTCTTGATCTCCAGGGTGCCGATGTCCTCGCCGCGGACCCAGGACTTCAGCACCTTCTCGCGGTACGGCAGCGTCTCGATCACCTCGTACGTGCTCGCCAGCGGAGTCCCGACGAGGAACGGTCCGGTGACGTACGCGATCCGCGGATCCAGCAACCAGCCACCCACGGCCGCCGCGACCGCGGTGACCAGGCCGGCTCGTACGACTGCCCCGTCCGGCTCGTAGATGTACTGACCGACCGGGCCGACCTCTGCTTCCGGGGCGGTATCCACGGTCGCACCGCTTGGCAGCAACGTCGCCCGTCGCTCGACATCACCCGACAGCTTGCCGGACCACAGTGCGGCTTCCTTGACCTCACCGGCGTCGCTGACCCACTCCGCCTCGACCCCGTCCGGTACCGCGTCGTGCGGGATCCCCGGCGCGACCTTGACGCACGCCGTCCGGGTCAGCAGCTGGGTGATGAACGTCCAGGGTGGCGAGTACGCGTTGTGGTCGAACACGCGTCGCCCGTCCGCCCGCCGAGCCGGGTCCGCGAACACCACGTCGTACGGCGTGACGTCCTGCTCCTCCGCGTCGCCCAGGATCACCTCGCCGGGGAGGTCCAGGGCCGCGAGGTTCGCGCGGGCCGCGGCGGCGGTGGCGGGGTCCCGTTCGACGCCGGTGACCCGGAGGCCGGCGCGGGCCGCGGTGATGAGGTCGCCGCCGATGCCGCAGCCCAGGTCGAGCAGGGAGGCCTCGGGGAGCGTGGTGGCGATGCGGTGCGCGCGGTGCTCGGCGACGGCGGAGCGGGTGGACTGTTCGAGGCCGTCCGGGGTGAAGTACATCCGGGCCGCGTCGTCCTTGCCGAACTTGGCGACGGCCCGGTGTCGCAGCGACGCCTGGGTGACTGCAGCGGTCACCACGTCGGCGTCGTACAGGCGGCGGAGTTGCTCGACCAACCGCAGCTCGCCGCCGGGGGAGTACGTGGCGCAGGCTTCGGCCAGGACCTCGGGATGGGCCTGCAGCAGCGTGATCGAGTCGGGGGTCACCGGGCCAAGTCTGCCGGGCGTGGGAAGCGGGTCGCGACGCGTGGGTCAGAGCGGGCTGTAGCAGCCGGTGCTCCAGATCCCCTTGGCCGAGTGGAAGAGCCGCCAGTTCATCGCCGACCGGGTCCGCGGTCCGTAGATGCCGTCCGCGGTGAGCCCGTGCCGTTGCTGCACCTGCTTCACGACGGACCTGGTGTTGCTGCCGTACAGACCGTCGACGGTGAGCTTGCTGCCGTAGCAGTAGTTGAGGTTGCGCTGCAGGGTGCGGATCGCGGTGTCCGGGTCGCCGGTCCGCTGCCCACCGCGGTACGGGCTGTCGCCGGACATCAGGTTGCACGCGGTACTGCTGCTCGCCCAGACGGACGGTACGGGGACGCCCCAGCCGTTCGCAGTGGGCACCAGGCGCGCAGTACGGCACTGCTGCAACGAGGCGGCCGCGGCGGCGTCGGCATTCGTGCCGGCGTCTTTCGTACCGGCGTCGCGCGCGCCTTGGCCGGTACCGGAGTCCGGTGCGGCTGGTGCGCCGGCGGACGGGGCACCCTGGTCTGGCGAGGAGTCGGCGCCCTTGGCGGCCAGCGCGGCGACCGCGATCGGGCTCAGCGCCACGGCGGCGATCACGAGCAGCGTCCGCGGCGACGGCCGGCGGAGTTTCGGGAACGTGGGGCGGAGTTTCATCGTGGCTCCTCGTGCGGGGCGTTCCGGGGAGTGCTCGCTGTGAAGACGGTCTCACGTCCGGTGACATTCGCCCAGTCCTGAGCCCGTCGTCCCGGCCTTTGGCGGCCGCCGGGCGCCCGGTACCGGGTGGCGGGCGGGAATCGTCCTGGCACTCGAGTTGACCGAGTGCTAATCGCGGCCTAGATTCGGTGTTGGCACTCTCCGGTGGAGAATGCCAACGGCCGGTACCCCTGACCCCCGCGACGGCAGGGTGGACGGCCGACCGAAGCTGTGCGAACACACCAAGAACTCGACCGTGGAGGTCAGCAAGTGTCGGTCACGATCAAGCCGCTCGAGGACCGCGTCCTCGTTGCGCCGCTCGAAGCCGAGCAGACCACGAAGTCCGGCCTGGTGATCCCGGACACCGCCAAGGAGAAGCCGCAGGAGGGCGAGGTCCTCGCCATCGGCCCGGGCCGCATCGACGACAACGGCAACCGCGTCCCGCTGGACGTCGCCGTCGGCGACAAGGTCATCTACTCCAAGTACGGCGGCACCGAGGTCAAGTACGACGGCCAGGACTACCTGATCCTGGGCGCCCGCGACATCCTCGCCATCGTCAGCAAGTGACGACCGCTCGCTGTTCCTGACTGACACCGCCCCGGTGCCGTTCACCGGCGCCGGGGCGGAGTCGGTCCGGACCGGCGCAGCCACGAACAAGCATTCAGAGAGGGACTGGTTTTTCCATGCCGAAGATCCTCGAGTTCGACGAGAACGCGCGGCGCGCCCTGGAGCGTGGCGTCGACAAGCTCGCGAACACGGTGAAGGTGACGCTGGGGCCGAAGGGCCGCTACGTCGTGCTGGACAAGAAGTGGGGCGCCCCGACCATCACCAACGACGGTGTCACCGTCGCCCGTGAGGTCGAGCTGGACGACCCGTTCGAGAACCTCGGTGCGCAGCTCACCAAGGAGGTTGCCACCAAGACCAACGACATCGCCGGTGACGGAACCACCACCGCGACCGTCCTGGCGCAGGCGCTGGTGCACGAGGGCCTGCGGGCCGTCGCGGCCGGCGTCAACCCGATGGGCCTGAAGAAGGGCATCGAGGCGGCCGTCGAGGCCGTGTCGGCGAAGCTCGTCGAGACCGCCCGTCCGGTCGACGACAAGGGCGACATGGCCCACGTCGCCACCATCTCCGCCCGGGACGCCGAGATCGGCGCCCTGATCGCGGACGCGTTCGACAAGGTCGGCAAGGACGGTGTCATCACCGTCGAGGAGTCGAACACCTTCGGCACCGAGCTCGAGTTCACCGAGGGCATGCAGTTCGACAAGGGCTACATCTCGCCCTACTTCATCACCGACGCCGAGGCCGGCGAAGCGGTGCTGGACGACCCGTACATCCTCATCAACCCGGGCAAGATCTCCGCGATCGCGGACCTGCTGCCGCTGCTGGAGAAGGTCGTGCAGTCCGGCAAGGCGCTGCTGATCATCGCCGAGGACGTCGAGGCCGAGGCCCTGTCCACCCTCGTGGTGAACAAGATCCGCGGCAACTTCACCTCCGTCGCCGTCAAGGCGCCGGGCTTCGGTGACCGCCGCAAGGCCATGCTGGAGGACCTCGCCGCCCTCACCGGCGCGCAGGTCGTCGCCCCCGAGGTCGGCCTCAAGCTGGACCAGGTCGGCCTGGAGGTGCTCGGCACCGCCCGTCGCATCGTCGTGACCAAGGACAACACCACGGTCGTCGAGGGCGCCGGCAAGCCCGAGGACATCGAGGCCCGGGTCAACCAGATCAAGGCCGAGATCGAGCGCACCGACTCCGACTGGGACCGCGAGAAGCTGCAGGAGCGGCTGGCCAAGCTGGCCGGCGGCGTCTGCGTCATCAAGGTCGGCGCGGCCACCGAGGTCGAGCTCAAGGAGAAGAAGCACCGGATCGAGGACGCCGTGTCCGCGACCCGGGCCGCGATCGAGGAGGGCATCGTCGCGGGTGGCGGTTCCGCTCTCGTGCACGCCGCCTCGGTCCTCGACGACAGCCTCGGCCTGGACGGTGACGAGGCCGCCGGTGTGCGCCTGGTCAAGAAGGCCGTCGTCGAGCCGCTGCGCTGGATCGCCGAGAACGGTGGCTACGAGGGCTACGTCGTCGTCGCCAAGGTCGGCGACCTCGAGGCCGGCAACGGCTTCAACGCCGCCACCGGCGAGTACGGCGACCTGCTCGGCAGCGGCGTCCTGGACCCGGTCAAGGTGACCCGCTCCGCGCTCGCCAACGCCGGCTCCATCGCCGCCCTGCTGCTCACCACCGAGACGCTGGTCGTCGACAAGCCCGAAGAAGAAGAGCCCGCCGCCGGCCACGGCCACGGCCACGGTCACTGACCTTCGCGCTGAAGTACCACCAGCAACTGCCCGGCCGGTCCACGGACCCGCCGGGCAGTTGCCTTTTGCCGTACTGCGAGCGCCCACTGGCGGGTTATTCGCCCACTGGCGTGTTGCAACACGTCATTCGTTGAACAACCCGCCAGTGGCGAGGTCAGGGGATGAGGATGGCGCGGCCGCGGACCCGGCCGGCGTCGAGGTCGTCGATCGCGGTCTGGAAGTCGTCGAGCCGGTACTTGGCGGTGTGCAGGGTGACGGCACCGCGGGCGGCCAGGATCATCAGGTCGCACAGGTCGTTGTAGGAGCCGACCAGGTTGCCGACGATGTTGGTCTCGGTGGAGATCAGGTCGATGGTGGGGACGTCGAGGTTCTCGCCGTACCCGACCACGTGGTAGTCACCGGCCCGGCGCAGCATCCGCAGACCCTCGCCGGTCGCGCCGCCCTCGCCGACGAAGTCGACCACCACCTCGGCGCCCTGGCCGCCGGTGAGCTCCAGCACCTTCTCCATGTGATTGCCATCAGCAACGATGCCCTGGTCGGCGCCGATCGAGACGGCGAGTTCGACCGCGTCGGGGTTGCGGTCGACGACGATCAGTTCGGCCGGGGTGAGTGCCTTGAGGACCTGGATGCCGATGTGCCCGAGTCCGCCCGCGCCGATCACCACGCAGCGGTCCCGCGGGGTCAGCCGGCGGGCTGCCTTGGCGGCCGCGTGGTACGCCGTCAGGCCCGCGTCGGCGAGGGCGGCGACGTCGGCGGGTTGGAGGGCGTCGTCGATCTTCACCACGCTCCGGGCCGACGTCTTGAGGTACTCCGCGTAGCCGCCGTTGGTGTCGATACCGGGGAACGCGCTCGCCTCGCAGTGCACGTCGTCGCCGGACCGGCAGGCGCGGCACAGGCCACAGGTGATCAGCGGGTGCAGGATCACCTTGTCGCCCTCGGCAACGTTCGTCACCGCGGCGCCGACGGCGTGCACCCAGCCCGCGTTCTCGTGCCCGATCGTGTACGGGAGCTGGACGCCGCTCTTCTCGGCCCACTGTCCTTCGAGGATGTGCAGGTCGGTCCGGCAGACCCCGGCACCGCCGATCCGGACGACCACGTCCCACGGGCCGGTGGGTTCGGGGATCGGCACCTCGGTCAGGGCGAGGTTCTGGTGGTAGCCGACGACCTGGACGGCTCGCATGGTGCTCATCGGCGCTGCTCCTTCGGGACGGTGGGGAGGGGGATGAACGTCGGGTCGTACGACGCGTCGGCGGACTCGGCTCCGTCCGGCCGGTGCACCTGCTCCGACTCGCTGCCGGGGTACCGGGTTCGCAGCAGGCCACGGCAGAAGTGCGCGTTGCCGTCGATCGAGATCCGCGTGGACCGGGCTCGCCGCAGCGCCAGCGGTACGTCGGACTCGGCGTACCCCTGACCGTCGTGATCGACCAGGACGAGCGCGTCGGGCCGGTCGGGGAGCCCGAGGACGGTCCGCCGGCGGAGCAGCGCCTCGGTGTGCCGGTCGGTCGGCAGGTCGGCGAGGACGACCTCACCAAGACGCTCGACCGGGCGGTCCGGTTCGGCGCGGAGCAGGGCGGTGAGGCACCGTTCCATCGCGGCCGTGTGGGCCTTGCGGCGGAACGTGGTCCGCAGTTCCTCCAGGTCCTGCTCCGCCTCGTGGCCGAAGGTGCCGCGGTACCCGGCGTCGGCGGCCAGGCCCGCGTTGATCAGGCCGGAGTCGTGGTGGTCGTCGAGCTGGACGGTCACCAGGCCGGTCCAGGGCAGCGACGTCAGCACGTCCTTCGCGTCGGACGCCATCAGGTACGCGAAGTTCGGCGAGCAGAACGAGGTCGGCAGCCGCAGGTGCACCTCCACTTCGGCCAGCGATCCGGCCGACCGGACGACCAGGGACCGGACGAAGCCGAGGTCGGTGATCGGCTCGTCCAGCTCCGGATCGGCCACGCCGCCGAGCGCTGTGTACGCGGCCCGCTCCAGCACGTCGTACCGAGGGCTCTCGGTGATCGTCATGTCAGGCCTTCACCAGGTCGGACTCGTCCGCGCCCCGGGGTCCGGTGGCGGTCTCGTCCGCGTCCGGCAGCCGCAGTTCGGCGGGGACCTCGAGGCCGTACATCTTGGCCGCGTTCAGGCCGAGGATCTTCTTCTTCTGCGCGACCGTCAGCGGCGCGTACTCCGACAGCTCGGCCGGGATCTCGAAGGCCGCGAACGCCTCGACCAGCCACTTCGGCGTCCAGAGCGCGTAGTCGGAGGAGAACTGGATCCGGTCCTCGCCGATCCAGTACAGCAGCTCGCCGATGATCTGCCCGAAGTACTTCGGCCGGGTGTGGATGAACGGCATCGCGACCGCCAGCCCGGCGTGCACGTTGGGCTCCTGGGTGGCGATCCAGCAGAAGTCCTCCAGCCGCGGCAGGCCGCAGTGCTCGACGACGAAGTTGAGATCGGTGAAGTCGGTGGCGACGTGGTCGATGTCCTTCACGTCGAACGCGTCCCGGTCCAGCGGCCGGATGGTGGGGCCCTTGTGGACGTGGATGTTGGTGATGCCGAGCTCGCGGCAGACCTCGAAGTACCGGTAGGCCCACGGGTCGTCGAGCCGCCAGCCGCGCGAGTCGCCGTGCCACTCGGCGGTGTAGAGCTTGACCCCCTTCAGCCCGAACCGTTCGGCGTCGGCGCGGAGCTGGTCCAGCCCGGCCTCACCGTTGCGCGGGTCGAAGTTGTGGTTGTACGTGAGCTTGTCCGGGTGCGCGGAGGCCAGCGCGAACGCCTCCTCGGTCTGGCCGAAACCGCGGTGGTAGAACTCGCCGAGGAACGCGGGCTGGAAGATCGCGTGGTCCACGTACCCGTCGGCGAAGAGGTCCTTCATCAGCCGCTCGCCGCCTTGGTACAGGTAGTCCTCGTAGCTCCACACCTCCGTCTCGGGGGACAGGTTGCGGTGGTAGTCGTAGAAGCAGTCGATGAACTGCTTGCCGTGGAGGTTGCGCTGGTTCTCCGGCCGGCCGTCCCACAGGGCGATGTGGGCGTCGACGACGAAGTAGCTCTCGCCGTTGCTGGTGTACATGGTGGTCGTCCTCCCTCGAGTCACGGAATGTGGCGAAGGTAGGCGCGGATCCGGGACCGGCGGGACCGGGCGATCGTCTCAATGTGAGACGTCCCGTTGTCTCAATTTGAGACCACGACCCGTCGCCGGTCGCGACACCCGGCGGTATGGTCGGCGGCATCCTCATCTGGTGAGAGGGGGCAGCCGTGGACGACGCGGAGCTGCCGGAGCGGGCGTTGCTGCACCAACGCCTCGGTACCGAGGTACCGGTCGGGGCCGACCTGGCTCCCGTCGGAGCCCTGCCGAAACGGTTGCTGGCCTCCTGGCAACGTAGTCAGGACTACGGCGTCTCGCTGGACGACGTCGAGCCCGTGTTCACCGGGACGTTCGACCAGGACTCGTTGTTCTTCCAATGCGGGCAAGAGGTGCTGACCGACCTGCACCGCACCCTCTCGTCCGAGCCGATCAGCCTGATGCTCACCGACGCGGATGGCCTGGTCCTGAACCGGCTCTCCGGCGACCACAGCCTGCTGCGCGCCCTCGACGACGTCCACCTCGCACCCGGATTCGCGTACTCCGAGCGAGAGGCCGGGACGAACGGGCTCGGTCTCGCGCTGGCCGACCGCGTCCCCACCTTGGTCCGCGCCGAGGAGCACTACGCGTTGAGCCTGTGCACGTACACCTGTGCCGCGGTCCCGGTCCTGGACCCGCTGACCGGCCGGTTGGAGGGGAGCGTCAACCTCACCACCTGGTGCCAGTCGTCCAGCGAACTCCTGCTGGCGCTGGCCCAGTCCGCGGCCAACAACACGACGGCCCTGATGCTCGCGCGATCGCAGGGCCGCCGTCCCCGGCCGACACCGCGGGGCGAGGTCTTCCGGGTCGAGACCTCGCGGCTGGAGCCCGGATCCGGGACGCTGCGGGCGTTGTCCTCGGCCTGGGAGAGCGTGCTGTCGTTGACGAAGGACGCGGTCACGGCGGGCCGCGTGGTGGCCGCGATCGGCGAGCCGGGCTCGGGGCGTACCACCGTGCTGGCCCAGGCCGAACGGCTGAGCCGCCCGCGCGAACGGATCCTGGCCGCGAGCCCACCGGCCCCGCAGGACATCGACGCCTGGCTCGCCCTCTGGACCCCCGAGCTCGGCAAACCGCACACGGCCGTCGTCGTCCGGGACGTCGACACACTGCCGGTCTGGGTCGCCGAACGCCTGCGCGACCTGGTCGTCCGGGCCCGGCGCGACCGCGGACCCACGGTGGCGCCGCTACCGCTGTCGATGACCGCGGAACGGTTCGAGGACATCCCGCCGGCGCTGGCCGCGTTGGTCGACACGGTCGTCCAGGTCCCACCGCTGCGCGACCGGCCCGAGGACGTGCTGCCGCTGGCCCGGTACGCCGCGCAACGGGCCCGTGGTCGCGAGGTCGCCCTCACCCCGGCGGCCGAGCACGTGCTGCGGGACCACGCCTGGCCGGGCAACGTCGCCGAGCTGCACCGCATCGTCAAGGAGGCTGCCCGCCGGACCGACCGGATCGACGTCCGGCACCTGCCCGGCACGCTGTTGTCCGACACGACGCACCGGCTGACCAGGATCGAGACCTTCGAGCGGGACGAGATCATCCGCGTCCTCACCCAGCCCGGGATCTCGATGCGGCAGGCCGCCGAGGAGCTCGGGATGAGCCGGGCAACGATCTACCGCAAGATCGCCCAGTACGGCATCCATCTCCCGCGACCGAGCTGACCACCGGGACTTTGGTCCCGGGCCGGCCGGGGCTTCGGTCTTGTGTTCACCGTTCGTAGCGAAAAATGGCCCGTGATCACGAATTGCCACTAGGCAAAGGGATGGCCGGGTCGTACCATCTTTCAGGCTGACCGGTCCGACACGAGGGGGGCGAGGGGTGACCGAGGTCCAATCACCGCACACCCAAGACCGGGTCGAGCTCAGGGATCTGGCCGCGCTGGCCGGCGAAGGCGACGCCGCCGCCCTGAACGATCTGCTCACCCGGGTGCGTGCGGTCGCCCACCGCTATGTGCGGTCGAGGCTGTGGACCTACCCCGGCGGGGCCGACATGGTCGACGACGTCGCGCAGGAAGTGTGCGTGGCGGTGTTCGGCGCGCTGAGCCGGTACCGGGACGAGGGCCGGCCGTTCGAGGCCTTCGTGTACGGGATCGCGGCGCGCAAGGTCGCCGACGCGCAGCGCGCGTTCGCGGTGGCCGACCTGTCCACGCCGGACCTGCCGGACGGTGCCGACGAGGCGCCGACGCCGGAGGAGCGCGCCGTCAGGCATTCCGAGGTCCAGCACATCGTGGGCCTGCTGGACAGGTTGCCGGAGAAGCTGCGGGAGATTCTGCGGCTCCGGGTGGTTGCGGGGATGTCAGCCGAGGAGACCGGCCGGGCACTGGGGATGACACCGGGGGCGGTGAGGGTCGCACAACATCGGGCGTTGAACACGCTCAGGGGGTTTGTGGGGCATGAGGCAAAGCAGGGACGAGGAGCAGGGGAGGAGCGGCATGGCTGAGCGCTTTGATTTCGACGCGATCGAAGCCGACGACGCGCTGCTCGACCTGCTCGCAGCCGGTGGGGATTCCGCCTGCGAGGCCGGGGAGCACGATCCCGCCCTGAAGCTGCTGGCCGATCTGCGGCTGGCGGTCGAGGTGGAGGACGAGCTGCCGGTCGAGACGATCGACGACCCCGAGTCGTTCCTGGCGCGCTGCGCCGCGCTGAACCCGGTGACCGATCCGCTGGCCCGCAAGATGGCCGCCCGCGGCCTGGCCGTGGGGGTGGCCGCGGTGGCCGCGCTGTCGGTGTCCGGGGTGGCCGCGGCCGTCAACGGTGACCCGCTCGCGCCGTACGAGAAGATCGTCGAGAAGGTCGTCGACGGGCTCCGGCCGGAGACCAGCTTCCCGACCGACAAACTCGAGGGAATGGCGGTCGGCGACAAGTCGAAGATCGTCAAGGCCCAGAAGATCCTTCGGGAGAACCAGCAGGCCAAGCTGGACGAGGCCGAGGTCGCGACGGAGGACGAGGAGGTCACCGAGCGGTTCCCGGCGGACCTCGACGGTCTGCCCGGCCCGACCCAGCTCGCCCGGCCGCAGCCGCCGCTGGTCCAGAAGCCGGCGCCCAAGGACGACCCGAAGCTGCCGCCGCCCCTGCCGCCGGAGGGCAAGGTCGACAAGCCGGGCGCTCAGCCGACCGACCCGCCGGCTGACAAGCCGGACGAGCCGACCGGCGACCCGACGGCCGATCCCACCGACGACCCGACGCAGCCGACGGACGACCCGACGGACGACCCGACGCAGCCCTCGGGCGACCCGACCGAGCCGCCGGCGTCCGACCCGACCGACCAGACGACGCCTACGCCGACGCCGTCGGACGACCCGACCTCGGACAACGGTTCGACCAACAACCCGGTCCCGGGCGACAACCCGACCACGGCCCCGACCCAGGACACCGGCGAGACCTCGACCGGCGACTCCACGGGCGACTCGACCGGCGACTCGACGGTCGGCGAGCAGCCGACCGACGGCGGCGGCCAGCCGGGCGATCTCCCGACGGGCGACCTCCCGACCGGGGAGACGCTGCCCGGCGAGCTCCCGACGACCGAGACCAAGCCGACCGACGGGACGACCGACACCCCGACGGGCGGGACCACGGACACCACGACCGGTGGGACCACGGACACGCCGTCCGGCGGTACGACCGAATCCCCGACCGGTGGGACCACGGACGCCCCGACGGGTGGAACGACGGACGCCCCGGCCGGTGGTACGGCGGACACGCCGACGGGCGGGACCGCGGGCACCGGTGGGAGCACGCAGGCCGACCCGACCGGTGACGAGACCGCGGCGCCGGCTCCGGCCGACCTGCTGAAGACCGTCCTGCCGACCCCGAGCGGTACCACGGCCCCGCTGCCGGACCGCCTCGAGCAGTACTTCGGCAAGGGCTTCGAGGACGCGGCCAAGCACTCCAACGGCCGGTACACGCTGGGCTGGGCGAAGGCGCAGTACGCCAAGGGCAAGCACTCCAGCGGCCGGTACGCCGAGGGCAGGCACGCCGCGATCGACCGGGCCCACGGCTCGATGAATCCGGCCACCCTGCGGCAGATCCTCTGGGTGCTGAACCACCCGACGAACGGCCGCTGACCGAGCACCGGGCCCTGACCTCACCGTCGGGGCCCGCAGCTCTCGGCAAGCGGTTGTCCACAGGGTGGTGGGGACCGGTTTGGGGCGGCCCGGTGGCCCCGGCATACCATGGTGTCCCGTTCTCGCCGTGCAAAGGTGCCTGCCTTCCTCATGGACATCACACCCTCCGGAGTTCCCGACAAGTTCGCCGTTCTCGGACTGACCTTCGACGACGTGCTGCTGCAGCCGAACGAGTCCGACGTCATCCCGTCCGAGGCGAACACCCGTTCCCGGGTCAGCCGCAACATCGAGGTGAACATCCCGCTGCTGTCCAGCGCGATGGACACCGTCACCGAGGCCCGGATGGCGATCGCGATGGCGCGCCAGGGTGGGCTGGGCGTGCTGCACCGCAACCTGTCGATCGAGGACCAGGCGCAGCAGGTCGACCTGGTCAAGCGCTCGGAGTCCGGGATGATCGCGCAGCCGATCACGATCGGCCCGGACGCGACCATCGGCGAGGCCGACGCGCTCTGCGGGCAGTACCGGATCTCCGGTGTCCCGGTCGTCGACCAGACCGGCGTGCTGGTCGGCATCGTCACCAACCGCGACATGCGGTTCGAGACGCGCCAGGACCGCCCGGTGCACGAGGTGATGACGAAGCAGCCGCTGATCACCGGCAAGCAGGGCATCTCCGCCGACGACGCGATGGCGCTGCTGAGCAAGCACAAGGTCGAGAAGCTGCCGCTGGTCGACGACGCGGGCAAGCTGACCGGCCTGATCACGCTGAAGGACTTCGTCAAGCGTGACCAGTTCCCGCTGTCCACCAAGGACGCGACCGGCCGGCTCCGGGTCGCCGGCGCGATCGGCTTCTTCGGCGAGGCCTACAAGCGGGCGATGACGCTGGTCGAGGCCGGCGTCGACCTGCTCGTGGTGGACACCGCGCACGGTCACTCCCAGGCGCAGCTGGAGATCATCCGCAAGCTCAAGGCCGACCCGGCCACCGTCGGCGTCGACGTCGTCGGCGGCAACGTCGGCACCCGGGCCGGCGCCCAGGCGCTGGTCGACGCCGGCGCGGACGGCGTCAAGGTCGGCGTCGGACCGGGCTCGATCTGTACGACGCGGGTCGTGTCCGGCGTCGGCGTCCCGCAGGTCACCGCGATCTACGAGGCGTCGCTGGCCTGCAAGCCGGCCGGCGTCCCGGTGATCGGCGACGGCGGCCTGCAGTACTCCGGGGACATCGCCAAGGCGCTGGTCGCCGGGGCCGACACCGTCATGCTGGGCTCGCTGCTGGCCGGCTGCGAGGAGTCGCCGGGCGACCTGGTCTTCATCAACGGCAAGCAGTTCAAGGCGTACCGCGGGATGGGTTCGCTGGGCGCGATGCAGTCCGGCGGCCTGCGCAAGTCGTACTCCAAGGACCGGTACTTCCAGAGCGACGTCGGCAGCGACGAGAAGCTGATCGCCGAGGGCGTCGAGGGCCAGGTGCCGTACCGCGGCCCGCTGGCGGCCGTCGCGCACCAGCTGATCGGCGGCCTGCGCCAGTCGATGTGGTACACCGGCGCCCGCACCGTGCCGGAGCTGCAGGACAAGGGCCGGTTCGTCCGGATCACCTCGGCCGGCCTGCAGGAGTCCCACCCGCACGACATCCAGATGACGGTCGAGGCCCCGAACTACTCCGGCCACTGAATCGGCCACAGGCTGACGGCGTACCCGGCTTTCGGCGAGGAAACCGAATACCTTGTCACTGACAAGGAATTCCATCACTTCGTGGGAGGCCGGTGTGGCTGCTGAGGTGCCACTGCGCAAGCTCGAGGTTCGTGGGTTGACGTCGCTCAGCCACGCGGTCCTCGAGCTGTCCAGCTCGGTCACCTTGCTGGTCGGTCCCAACGGCGCGGGCAAGAGCAACGTCGTCGATGCCTTCGAATGGCTCGGCAGGATCATTGATCGGCAACTGAACGACACTCTGGTCACTCGGGGTGGCTTCGCCGGGCTGCTGCATCGACCGACCGATCCGAGCCGGACGCCCGAGGCGATCGAACTCGAGGTCTGGGGTGACTGGAAACGGGACGTCTCCAACGGCTACCGGGTCGAGGTCGCGGCCTCGACCGACGACACCGGGATCGTTCGGGAGACGATGCTGCTGCACGACCGCGCCAGGTATCCGAGGCCGTACACAACGGAACTCGGCGCGGCCAGAGAAAGCCGGCTGCGAGCCGAGGCCGAGCAGGAGGCCAAGGCCGCCTACGTACTGAGCGTGGTGGCCGGCTGCCGGGTCTTCCATTTCGACGACACCAGCGCTGACGCGCCGGTCAAGCGCAGGATCGATCCCGCCGACAACCTCACTTTGGCCCCCGACGCCCGGAACCTCGCGGCCGTGCTGCTGCGGTTGAGGTCAGCGGATCCAACGAGCTATCGCAGGATCGTCCGAACCGTCCGTACCGTGGCGCCGTACTTCGACGACTTCGTCCTCGAAACCGAAGGCAACTCGATCCGGCTGCGCTGGCGAGAGCGCGGTCTGGACTCTGTGTTCTCGGCCGACAACCTCAGCGACGGGACCCTACGTTTCGTGTGTCTGGCGGTCCTGCTGCTCCAGGACAACGCACCGGGCACCATCGTCCTCGACGAGCCGGAGCTCGGGCTGCATCCGTTCGCGATCCACCAGCTCGCCGCCCTGCTCCGGCGGGCGGCGAAGGATCGACGTGTTGTGGCCGCCACCCAGTCCGTGACGCTGCTGGAGCAGTTCAGCGTCGAGGAAGTAGCAATCGTCGAACGTACCGGAGCAGGTACTCAGATCCAGCGCCCAGACCCCGCGGCGCTGGAGGAGTGGTTGGCCGACTACTCCTTGGGCGAACTCTGGGAGAAGAATCTCCTGGGTGGCCGTCCGCGGCCGGATGATTCGCCGCGCGTGGTGAGCTGATGGGGTTTCGCCAGATCGCTCTGGTGGTCGAGGGCCAGACTGAATCTGCCTTCGTGAGCGAGATTCTCGCGCCGTACCTGCAGGCCTTCGAGATCTATGTCCAGCCGGTGATCGTCAAGACGTCCAGGCTGGCCGACGGTACGGCGTTCCGTGGCGGCGGTGGGAGCTGGCGGCACTACGACAGCGATCTGCGGAAGCTGCTCGAGGCCAGCAACTTCCAATGGGTCTCGATCCTGATCGACTTCTATGCCTATCCGCGAGACGCCCCGGGCGCGGACTGCTGTGCCCGCCCACATCAACCGCGTCGCTGTGCCGAGCACCGTGCGCAGGCCATGGCGTCAGCGATCGACCATCCGCGCTTCGTGCCGTATGTCGTCCTGCACGAGTTCGAGACCTGGGTCCTGGCCGCGGCGATCGGAGCGGCAGACGTGCTGGGGGAAAGAGCGGTCGCGAAAGCCCTGAACCAGGAGGCGGAGACAGTCGGCGGGGACGTAGAACTGCTGAACGACTCGCCGTCGACGGCGCCATCGAAACGGGTGCTGCGGTGCTGGCCCGATTATGACAAGGTCACCGACGGTATCGAGGTGATCCGGGAGGCTGGTCTGGACGCGGTGATCGATCGCTGTCCAGGGCTGAGGTCGTGGGTCGAACGGTTGCTGGCCCAGTGACTGTCGACGCACGGTGCCCTCGGTAAGCTGACCCGCATGACCGAGATCGAGATCGGCCGCGCCAAGCGGGGCCGGCAGGCGTACGCGTTCGACGACATCGCGATCGTGCCGTCGCGACGCACCCGGGACCCCGAGGAGGTCTCGGTCGCCTGGCAGATCGACGCGTACCGGTTCGAGCTGCCGATCCTGGCCGCGCCGATGGACTCGGTGATGTCGCCGGCCACCGCGATCGCGATCGGCAAGGCCGGCGGTCTCGGCGTACTGAACCTCGAGGGCCTGTGGACCCGGTACGAGGACCCGACCTCGCTGCTCGAGGAGATCACCAGCCTCGGCCGGGAGCAGGTCACCACCCGGCTGCAGGAGATCTACTCGGCGCCGATCAAGCCCGAGCTGATCGCCCAGCGGGTGCAGGAGATCCGCGACGCCGGTGTCACCGTGGCCGGGGCGCTGTCGCCGCAGCGGACCAAGCAGTTCTCCAAGCACGTCGTGGACGCGGGCGTCGACCTCTTCGTCATCCGCGGCACCACGGTCTCGGCAGAGCACGTCTCCGGCCAGGCCGAGCCGCTGAACCTCAAGCAGTTCATCTACGACCTCGACGTCCCGGTCATCGTCGGTGGCTGCGCGACCCACCAGGCCGCGCTGCACCTGATGCGGACGGGCGCGGCCGGCGTCCTGGTCGGCTTCGGTGGCGGGGCCGCGCACACGACCCGCAAGGTGCTCGGCGTCGCGGTGCCGATGGCCTCGGCGGTCGCGGACGTCGCGGCCGCCCGGCGTGACTACATGGACGAGTCCGGCGGACGGTACGTGCACGTCATCGCCGACGGGTCGGTCGGCCGGTCCGGTGACGTGGCGAAGGCGGTCGCCTGTGGCGCCGACGCGGTGATGGTCGGCTCGCCGCTGGCCCGGGCGAGCGACGCGCCGGGTGGCGGCTTCCACTGGGGTGCCGAGGCGTGGCACGCGGACCTGCCCCGCGGTGAGCGGGTCGAGGTCGGCCTGTCCGGCACGATGGAGCAGATCCTGTTCGGCCCGTCCTGGGCGCCCGACGGCACGATGAACCTGGTCGGCGCGCTGAAGCGGGCGATGGCGACCACCGGCTACACGGAGCTGAAGGAGTTCCAGCGGGTCGAGGTCGTCGTCGGGTGACCACCGGCGTCCTCCTGCTGCACGGGTCCAGCGGCAAGCCCGATCTGGACCGGGCGCGGATCCTGGAGGACGCGGGGTACGCCGTGGTCGCGCCGCGCTGGTTCGACGGCCGGATCAGCGAGATCCCGCTGGAGTCGTTCCCGCTGGACGATCTCGCGGCGCGGACCGACCGCCTGGTCGTGCTGGGCATCTCCCGTGGTGCCGAGGCGGGGTTGCTGCTCGGCACCGTGGATCCCCGGATCGACGCCGTGATCGCGCTGTCGCCGAGCGCGTACGCCTGGCCCTGGATCGAGAACGGCAGCTACACCTCACCGTGGACGTGGCAGGGCGAGCCGCTCCCGTACGTCCCGTTCGACCCCGACTGGGAGCCGGCCGACGACCCACCGAGCTACGTGGACCTCTATCGGACCAGCGTCCACCGGTACGCCGCGGAGGCGGAGGCCGCGTTGATCCCGGCCGAGCGGTTCCGGGGTGAGCTGTTGCTCGTGGCCGGCGGGGACGACCGGGTCTGGCCGTCGGCCGAGTTCGCCCAGCGGATCGCGCTCAGCCGCGGCGACCGGGTGACCCAAGTGCTGATCTCCGCGAGCGCGGGCCACCGGCCGTTGTTCCCGGGGGAGGAGCCGAAGTCGGGCGGTCAGCGGATGGCGCGGGGCGGTTCCTACGCGGCCGACCGGGCCTTCGGGGACCAGGTCTGGCCGCACCTCCTCCGCGTCCTCGACGGCTGAAGGCCGGACCGCCGGCCCGCGAAACGCCCGGGACGGCGTGGTGTTCGTGACACCGGTGGGTCCTGCTCACCGGCTTGGGCGTTCTGGAAGGATTGGCCCATGGGACTGTTCAGCCGTAGCAGCAAGGACGCCGACAACGTTGCCCTGGCCGCCGCGCGGGGCAAGCTCTCCGGCGAGGACGTGGACCAGATCCGCTTCCTCATCACCACCAAGAAGCAAGTGTTCGCGGTGAAGTTCGTGATGGACCGGACCGGGGCCGAGCTGAAGCACGCCAAGGAGCTCGTCGACGAGATCCGCCTCGGCCGCTACGTACCGCCCGTCACCGACACCCCGGTGGTCCGGCTCCCCGGCACCAACCTGGCCGAGCGCACCCGCGCCCTCAAGGCCGCCGGCGAGCTGCACCAGGCGACCGCGTTGGTGGTCAGCGAGACCGGCATGACCGACCAGGAAGCCGGCCTCTTCGTCGGCGCCCTCAACACCGACAACCACGACTGACCCCGCACGTCATCCGCTGACGTGCGCGGGTGTCCAGGAAGGATCGCGGCCGAAGGCCCCGAGCAACCGGCTCGCCGGGTCGTCGGCCGTGCTCACCCGCTCCGCGATCGCGCCGCCCTCGCGGTACAGCTCCTCCCGCTCGGTGAACCAGCCGGACACCGCGTCCACCACGTCGGGATCCAGCCGTGGCTCGGCACCGATCGCCTTCGCCAGGTCCCAGCCGTGGATCAGGTGGTCGGCCGTCAACTGCCACACGTACTCCGCGGCGTCCTCGTTCCCGTACGACAGGTGCACCTGGTCCCCACGAGCCACCGGCCCGCCCATCGATGCCTGGGCAGCCCGCTCCGCCTCGGCGGCCGCGGTAGCGGGGTCGTCGCCGAGCAGGTCCCCGTCCAGTGAGTCCCCGACGTCCTCGATCGTCTGCCCTGCCATCAACGGGACCGTCCAGCGTTCCTCGTTGACGACGTGATTCACCAACGTCCGCACATCCCAGTCGGAACAGGGCGTCGCCGAGTCCCACTGTTCGCTCCCGACAACCCCGACCAAGCGGACGAACTCCCCGGCGGCCCGGCCGTGCAGTTCCACGACATCCATCGCGCCCACCCCCTCGCCGTCAGCCTGCGCCGACAGGCCGAAGCCGTCAATCGGGGGGCGTCGAGAAGGGGGTCAGGTGGCGAGCTGAGCGGCGGCCTCGTGCGCGTGCTGGCTGGCGATCAGGTCACCGGTGGCCGCGAGCAGGTCGCCGTGGTGGCGGTAGCAGGAGCCGGCCAGCTCGGCGACCTCGCCGTCGCTGGTGGCGAACGGGATCAGCGCGGTGGCGACCTCGGCGCACCAGCCGGCCAGGTCCAGCGCCATCTCGGTCTGGCCGGCCGCGTCGTACGCCGCGGAGATGTCCAGCAGCGTCTGCGCCCAGATCGGGGCGTACGTGCTGGTCTCGTACCGCATCCGGTGCGACTCGCGCTCGGAGGAGATCGCGAAGAGGTAGTGCGCCTCGAGCCCCAGCGTGAGCGCGGTCTCCGCGTCCTGCGCCAGCATCGGGCGGACCAGCTCGGCCAGCTCGGTCGCGCGGACCGCGGCCGATTCCGGATCCGTCCGGCCGGACACGGTCGCCAGCGTCATCCCGGGCGCCGGCTGGCTCAGGCCGAGCAGCCGGTAGTACTGCTCGAACGGGCCGAGCTTGAGCTCGGCAGTCTCGAGCGCCGTCACCAGGGACGGCGGCAGGCCGCGTTCGAGTTCCTCGCTCACCCGCTCGGCCGTCTCGCGGTCGGTGGCGTACGCGGTCTGCAGGCAGGTCTCGCCTTCCAGGATCCGGCCGGCGATGGCGAGGTGCTTGCCCTTCCGGGTCAGCGCGGAGACCAGGGTCCGCAGGTCCGTCGCCGACTCGGAGTCCGCGAGCGTGTCCGCCGTGGTCAGGCCGATCTCGTCCGCCTCCAGGGCCAGGTCGAGCCGGCTCTGGGACGCGTGGACGTCCGCCGACACCGCGGTCGCCGAGCACAGGTACCGCGCGTACGACAGCGCTTGCGGGCTCTCGTTGATCTGGTCCGCCAACTGCAGGAACAGCTGGACCGCCGCGTCCGCGGAGGCCACGGCCAGCCCGGGATCGCCGTACCGGCGGAGGATGAGCGCGTTCATCGCGAGGACGCGGGCGAAGTCGGGCTGGTGGTGCAGGCTGTCCGGTCCCGCGACGAGCTGGCCGTACGCGATCACGGCGCCGTCCATCTCCAGGACGGCGGTCGCCCCGTACCCGCGGTGGGCCTGCGTCATCGCCCGGCGGGCCCGCACGTCGGCGAGGAAGGACGTGGCGTCGAGGACCCCGGCGTCGTTCAGTTCGGTGTACCCGAGCTGGGCCTCGTGGAGTGCGGTCAGCGCCTCCTCGTGCCGGCCGGACGCGTTCAGCGAGCCGGCCAGCTCGTAGTGCGTGGCCGCCATCAGGTGCTTGGCCTCGTAGTGGTCGGGGCGGTCCCCGGCGCGTTCGCGGGCGAGCTCGATCACCCGCTGCTGGTACGGTCCGGCCTCGTCGGCGCGGCCTTCCTCGATCAGGACCTGCGCGGTCTGCAGCGCCTCGCCGAGCTCGTCCTCAGGGGGCGTCCATAGCCCCCCGCTGTCCACCATCTCCGCTGTCCACCCCTTCACCGACTCAACGGATCACCCTAGTCCCGTGTGGAGCCTCGACCGGGGTTCTCCTCTCGAACCTTAGAGGGTTCCGGAGTGATCCACCTCACTTGACGCCTCGGTGTCCGGTGCCGTGGCGCGCTGCTGACACGAGTGATTACCCGCAGGTAGCCTGGGCAGATGAGCGAGCAGACCTCGATTCCGGCCGATCCCGAGCTCGACCCGACCGCCTCGTACGCGACCGACCAGTCGGTCATCCGCCGGTTGGCCGGTCTGCTCCGCGCCTCGGCGGGCCCCCGCACCCACTACGCCCCGGCGACCGGGCAGCCGGTGGCCGAGCTGCCGGTCTCCGCGCCGGACGACGTGGTGAAGGCGGTCCGCTCCGCCCGCCGGACCCAGCTCAGCTGGAAGGGCGTCCCGCTCGCCGACCGCGCCGCGATCTTGCTCCGGTACCACGACCTCGTCCTCGACCACCGGCACGAGCTGGTCGACCTGGTCCTGCTGGAGTCGGGCAAGGCGCGCAAGCAGGCCTTCGAGGAAGTCGCCCACGTCGCGCTCACCGCCCGGTACTACGGGCGCAAGGCCGCCGAGTTGCTCGGGCCACAGCGCAAGCTGGGCATGTTCCCGGTGCTCACCCGGGCCGAGCAGCGGTTCGTGCCGAAGGGCGTCGTCGGCATCATCTCGCCGTGGAACTACCCACTCAGCATGGCGATGGCGGACGGGCTCCCCGCGGTGCTGGCCGGCAACACGGTCGTGCACAAGCCGGACAGCCAGACCCCGCTGACCGCGCTCCGGGCGATCGAGCTGCTGTACGAGGCGGGGCTGCCGCGGGACGCCTGGCAGCCGGTGAACGGCGACGGCCCGACCGTCGGCGGCGCGATCATCCAGAACACCGACTACGTCTGCTTCACCGGGTCGACCAGGACCGGGCGGCTGGTGGCGCAGCAGGCCGGTGAGCGGCTGATCGGCTGCAGCCTCGAGCTCGGCGGCAAGAACCCGATGCTCGTCCTCCGCGACGCCGACATCCACCGCGCCGCCGAGGGCGCCGTCCGCGCCTGCTTCAACAGCGCGGGCCAGCTGTGCGTCTCGATGGAGCGGCTGTACGTCGCGGACCAGGTGTACGACGCCTTCGTCACCGCGTTCCTCGACCGGGTGAAGAAGCTGCGACTGTCGGCCGGGACCGGCTGGGACGTGGACATGGGCTCGCTGATCTCGAAGGACCAGCTGGACGCCGTGAGCCGGCACGTCGACGACGCCCGGGCCAAAGGCGCCGTGGTCCTGGCCGGTGGCAAGGCCCGTCCGGATCTGGGCCCGCTCTTCTACGAGCCGACCGTGCTGTCCGGCGTGACACCCGAGATGGACTGCTTCGACACCGAGACCTTCGGCCCGGTGGTATCGCTGTACCGGTTCTCCGACGAGTCCGAGGCGATCCAGCGCGCGAACGAGGGCGAGTTCGGGCTGAACGCGAGCGTCTGGACCCGGGACGGCCGGCGCGGCCGGGCGATCGCGGCCCAGCTGGTCGCCGGGACGGTCAACGTGAACGAGGGCTACGCGGCCACGTTCGGCTCGATCGACACCCCGATGGGCGGGATGCGCGCGTCCGGGCTCGGCCGCCGGCAGGGTGTCGAGGGCATCCGCCGGTACGTCGACGCGCAGGCGATCGCGACCCAGCGACTGCTGCCGATCGCGGCCTCGCACGGGCTGAGCGACGAGTCGTACGCCGAGCTGATGACGGGTGCGCTGCGGGTGCTGAAGAAGCTCGGCCGGGCCTGAGACGGGGAGTCGCGGATGAGCTTCGACCAGGACGTACTGATCATCGGCTCCGGGTTCGGCGGCAGCGTCAGCGCCCTGCGCCTGGTGGAGAAGGGGTACCGGGTCGCCGTGCTCGAGGCCGGGGCCCGGTTCGAGGACGAGGGGTTCGCGAAGAACTCCTGGGACAAGAGCCGGTTCCTCTACGCGCCGCGCCTCGGCTGGTACGGGATCCAGCGGATCAGCGCGCTGCGGGACGTGATCATCCTGTCCGGCGCGGGCGTCGGCGGCGGCAGCCTGGTCTACGCCAACACCCTGTACGAGCCGCTGCCCGCGTTCTACACCGACCGCCAGTGGGCCCATATCACCGACTGGAAGGACGAGCTCGCCCCGTACTACGACCAGGCGAAACGGATGCTCGGCGTCACCACGTACCCGCACTTCACCCCGGCGGACCAAGTGATGAAGCAGGTCGCCGACGACATGGGCGCCGGGGACACCTTCCACCCGACCCCGGTCGGCGTGTTCTTCGGTGAGCCTGGGGTCGAGGTGGACGACCCGTACTTCGGTGGCGCGGGGCCCCGGCGGACCGGGTGTATCGACTGTGGCGAGTGCATGACCGGCTGCCGGCACAACGCGAAGAACACGCTCACCAAGAACTACCTGTACCTGGCCGAGCAGGCCGGCGCCGAGGTGTACCCGATGACCACGGTGACCTCGGTCGAACCGCTGCCGGGCGGCGGGTACGCGGTCGAGACCCGGCGGACGTCGAACCGGAAGAAGACCCGCCGGTTCACCGCTCGTCAGGTGATCTTCGCGGCCTCGGCGCTCGGGACCGCCAAGCTGCTGCACCGGATGCGGGACGAGGGCAAGCTGCCGCGGTTGTCCGACCGGCTCGGCGTGCTGACCCGGACGAACTCGGAGTCGTTGCTCGGCGCCATCGCGCTGGACCGGACCGTGGACTACAGCCGCGGGGTCGCGATCACCTCGTCGTTCCACCCCGACGACATCACCCACATCGAGCCGGTCCGGTACGGCAAGGGCAGCAACGCGATGTCGTTGCTGCAGACCGTGCTGACCGACGGCGACGGCGACGTCCCGAGGTGGCGCACCTGGCTCAAGGAACTCGGCGTTCAGCGCAAGAACATCCGCCGGCTGTACGACCTGAAGCACTGGTCCGAGCGGACCGTGATCGCGCTGGTGATGCAGACCGCGGACAACTCGATCACCACCTTCGGCAAGCGGGACCGGTTCGGCCGCTGGCGGCTGACCTCGAAGCAGGGCCACGGGGCCCCGAACCCGGCCTGGATCCCGGTCGCGAACGAGGTGGTCCGGCGGATGGCCAGGATCATGCGGGGCACCCCGGGGGGCACCATCGGGGAGCCGTTCAACGTCCCGATGACGGCGCACTTCATCGGCGGCTGCGCGATCGGCGACTCGGCCGAGACCGGCGTGGTGGACCCGTACCACCGGGTCTACGGGTACGAGGGCCTGCACGTCCTGGACGGCTCGACGATCTCCGCGAACCTCGGCGTCAACCCGTCCCTGACGATCACCGCGCAGGCCGAGCGGGCGCTGTCCTTCTGGCCGAACCAGGGCGAGGCGGACCAGCGGCCGGACCTCGGGGCGCCCTACGAGCGGGTGGCGGCCGTCACGCCGCGGAATCCGGTGGTCCCGGCCGACGCCCCGGGAGCACTACGGTTACCCATTGTCGAGATCACCGATCGACGTCCTGTGACGAAACCGTGACGCGACGACAACAAAAGGGTTCGGACCGGTAAAAGCGAAAACCCTCGGCAACGGATCGGAATGATCCGGAAGCCGAGGGTGAAAGGGCCAGAAAAGGGAGCAGGTCCCTCGGGAACGTTTCCGCCCAAATCGTTTCCCGAGGGACCCACTCAAGCCGGGGTGAGGCGCCCGGCGCTTTTGGGTTCGGGTCACCAGCCACAGCTGGCGACCCGAGCTCTTAGTGCCCCACTCTACATCCGATTCCCGGAGTTTCGACCTGTGCGAAGTGGTTGTGACCACTCTGCGTGCTGATCGTGATGATCAACATTTCGCTACTCCTCGAACCGGGTGGCGGTCTCCTTGCGGTGACCGCCTCTGCACACTTCAACGAGGGGTATCACCGAAGGTCACGAGATTCTCCGAGAATTTTTCCAGGTTCTCCGAAACCCGTCCGGACGGCCGTCTGAGTCACTTCCGCGTCAGGTGTTCCACAGTGACGCCCCTCGCAGTCCCGGGCGGCGCTCCTGGCTTACTGTGAGCCGACCGTTCGACGAGGCAGGAGAACCATGAGCGACATCCTGGACGTGGCACGTGCGCAGGTTCTGGAGCAGGGCGTCGGCCTGAGCCAGGAGCAGCTGGTCGAGGTCCTGCGCTCACCGGACGACCAGCTGCCCGCGCTGCTCGCCCTCGCCCACGACGTCCGGGTGAAGTGGTGCGGCGAGGAGGTCGAGGTCGAGGGGATCATCTCGCTGAAGACCGGCGGCTGCCCCGAGGACTGCCACTTCTGCTCCCAGTCCGGCCAGTTCACCTCGCCGGTCCGCTCGGTCTGGCTGAACATCCCCGAACTGGTCGAGGCCGCCAAGGAGACCGCGAAGACCGGCGCCACCGAGTTCTGCATCGTCGCCGCCGTCCGTGGCCCGGACCCCCGGCTGATGTCGCAGGTGAAGGCCGGCATCGAGGCGATCAACGCCGAGGTCGACATCAACATCGCCTGCTCGCTCGGCATGCTCACGCAGGACCAGGTGGACGAGCTCAAGGCGATGGGCGTGCACCGCTACAACCACAACCTCGAGTCGGCCCGCTCGTACTTCGGCGACGTGGTCACCACGCACTCCTTCGAGGAGCGCTGGGAGACCTGCGTGATGGTCAAGGAGTCCGGTATGGAGCTGTGCTGCGGCGGCCTGGTCGGGATGGGCGAGACGCTGGAACAGCGCGCCGAGCTGGCCGCGCAACTGGCCGAGCTGGAGCCGCACGAGGTCCCGCTGAACTTCCTCAACCCGCGCCCGGGGACGCCGTTCGGCGACCTCGAGGTGATGGACGGCAAGGACGCGCTGCGCACCATCGCCGCGTTCCGGCTGGCGATGCCGCGGACCATCCTGCGCTACGCCGGCGGCCGCGAGCTGACCCTGGGCGACCTGGGCACCCGCGACGGCCTGCTCGGCGGGATCAACGCCGTCATCGTCGGCAACTACCTGACCACGCTCGGCCGCCCGGCGACCGCGGACCTCGATCTGCTCGCGGAGCTGAAGATGCCGGTGAAGGAACTGCAGAAGACCCTGTGAACACCACCCTGCTGTACTGCGGCCACTGCGGTGGCGAACTGGCGGACGGCGAGCACGCCGAGTGCGGCCGCGCGCTGATGATGGAACCACCCCGGTACTGCGCGCAGTGCCGCCGGCGGATGGTCGTCCAGGTCCACCCCACGGGCTGGTCGGCCCGCTGCTCCGCGCACGGCGAGCTGGCCTCGGAATGAACGAGCTCGGCAGGACCGAAGACCTGCTCGGCCGCGACACCGAGCTGCTGTGGCATCCGTACTCCTCCCTGACCGCGCCCTCGCCGACCCGCCTGGTCACCGGGGCCGACGGGGTCCGGCTGCAGTTGGCCGACGGCGCCGGTGGGACGGTCGAGGCGATCGACGCGATGGCGTCCTGGTGGTGCATGATCCACGGCTACCGGAACCCGGTCCTCGACCAGGCGCTGAAGGACCAGGTGGATCGGTTCAGCCACGTGATGTTCGGCGGGCTGACCCACGAACCGGCGGTCCGGCTGGCCGAGCGGCTGGTCGACCTGACCCCGGATCCGCTGCGGCACGTGTTCTTCTGCGACTCCGGCTCGGTCTCGGTCGAGGTCGCGATGAAGCTCGCCCTGCAGTACCAGGTCGCGCGCGGGCGGACCGGCCGGACCAGGATGCTCACTGTTCGTGGTGGGTACCACGGGGACACGTTCGCGCCGATGAGTGTGTGCGACCCGGTCAACGGGATGCACTCGCTGTTCACGGGTGCGCTGAAGGAACAGGTCTTCGGCCCGCAACCGCCGGCCGGGTTCGACCGGGCCGCGGACGATCCCGAGTTGGTCGCGTGGGCCGGCGAGCTGCGGTCGGTGGCCGCGCGGTCGAGCGACGAGATCGCGGCGATCATCGTCGAGCCCATCCTCCAGGGCGCCGGCGGCATGTACCCGTACAGCCCGGCCTGTCTGCGGGTCCTGCGCGAGGTCGCCGACGAGTACGGGTTCCTGCTCATCCTGGACGAGATCGCCACCGGCTTTGGCCGGACCGGCACGCTGTTCGCCTCCGAGCACGCGGGCGTCGACCCCGACATCCTCTGCGTCGGCAAAGCCCTCACCGGTGGGTACCTGACGCTCGCGGCCATGCTGTGTACGGCGGAGGTCGCGCGCACCGTATCGGACGGGCCAGGCGGCGCCCTGATGCACGGGCCGACCTTCATGGCGAATCCGCTCGCCTGTTCCGTCGCGCTCGCGAGTATCGACCTGTTGCTGGGCCAGGACTGGCAGGCCGAGATCGACCGCATCTCCACCGGACTCGCGACCGGCCTCGCTCCGGCGGCCGAGTTGCCCGGGGTGAAGGACGTGCGGGTGATCGGTGCGGTCGGCGTCGTCCAGCTCGCCGGACCGGTCGACCTGCCCAGGATGACGGACGCGGTCCTGCGTCGTGGCGTCTGGGTCCGCCCGTTCCGGGACCTGGTCTACACGATGCCGCCGTACGTCTGCACGGACTCCGACATCGCCACGATCGGTACCGCGATCACCGAGGCGATTGCCGAGAGCAACTGATGTTGGGGGACTGGCTGGGCCCGAAGGCGGCGGCGCTGGAGACCCGCGGCCTGACCCGCCGGCTGCGCCCCCGAGTCGCCGGCGAGGACCTGATCGACCTGGCCGGCAACGACTACCTCGGCCTCACCCACGATCCCCGGGTGATCGAGGCCGCCGCCGACGCGCTCCGGATCTGGGGGACGGGCTCGACCGCGTCCCGCCTCGTCAGCGGGACCACCTCTCTGCACGAGGAACTGGAGGACGAGCTCGCGGCGTACGCCGGACAAGAGTCCGCGCTGCTGTTCTCCTCGGGGTACCTCGCGAATCTTGGCGTCGTCACCGCACTCGGGGGTCCGGGGACGCTGCTGGTTTCCGACGAGCACGTGCACGCGTCCCTCATCGACGCCGGCCGGCTGGCGCGATCGCGGGTCGAGGTCGTGCCGCACAACGACGTCGACGCGATGTCGAAGGTCCTTGCCGAGCGCAACGAGCAGTACGCGGTGATGCTGACCGAGTCCGTCTTCAGCGTGCTCAGCGACGAGGCGCCACTCGCCGACCTGGCCGCGGCCGCTCGGGCCCACGACGCGGTCCTGCTCGTCGACGAGGCCCACGGTCTGGGGGTCACCGGGGACGGCCACGGCTCCGTCCACGCCGCCGGGCAGGCCGGGCTCGACCACGTGATCGTCACCATGACGTTGTCGAAGGCGATGGCTTCGCAAGGCGGTGTCGTACTGGGTCCGGCCGTCCTCCGCGAGCACCTGATCAACCGCTCGCGCCCGTTCATCTACGACACGGCCCTCAACCCGGCAGCCTGCGCGGCCGCCCTCGCCGCGCTCCGCGTCCTCCAGTCCGAGCCGGACCGCCCGGCCGCGATCCACCGCGCCACCGCTCACCTGGCCGATGCCTTCGACGTCCCGCATCCCGCCGGCCCGGTCGTCTCCCTCCCCATGCCAGGCCCCCACCAGACCGTCCGAGCAGCCGACCTCTGCAGGGCCGACGGCGTCCGCGTCGGCAGCTTCCGCCCACCGTCGGTGCCCGACAACATCAGCCGCCTCCGCTTGACCGCCAACGCCGGGCTGACCAGCAATGACCTCGACCGTGCCGCCGAGGTCATTGCTGCCGCTGTCGCCCAGGTCTACTGACCGCCTGCCGGCCGGGTCTACGCCGCGGCGCCGGTCTTGTCGACGGACTGCATTGCCCGAAGCCGGGTGTTCTGCAGCGACGCGACGTGCCTGAGGAAGTCCTGGCCGCTGAAGCGCTGGGCCGGGTCGATCTTGACGTGCTGCAGCGCCTCTTTGACGAGGACCGCGACCGTGGACCCGTAGAGGCTCTCGGCCAAGGTCTTGGGCAGGTTGAGGCCGGAGCTGACGAACCGCGTCTTGAATTTCTCGGTGACGCTGTCGGTCAGGCCGTTCGACCACTTCTTCCAGTAGTTGTCGGACGCCTCGACGTACTTCTCCTTCGTCGTCGTCTCCAGGGCCCGCGCCAGCTCGAGCCGTTCGGCCTGGAACTCCTTCGCGGTCTCGATGATGGTGATCTTGAGCAGCGACCAGATGATCTCTCCGCCTGTCGTCGCGGCGCCGGCGCCGACGGTGTCGAGCCCCGCGCCGATGCCCATCAGGCTCGCGCACGCGAGCGGTTCGAGCATGTCGAGGTTGAACTGGATCTGCCGCACGTACTTGTCCGCCAGCATCTCCGCGACCTGGAGCGGCTTCTTGTCGAACTCCTGGACGATCTCGTTCAGCGCGGCCTCCTTCTCCGCGCCGGACTTCGCCATGATCTCCCGGACCTGCTTCTCGTTGCTCGCGGCAATCATGCTGCGCTTGAGGAAAGCGATCCCGGCGTCGGAGACGGCCTGCAGGGCCTTGATGGCGTTCTTGGCCGATCCACTCAGCTGCGCGGCCTCACCGGCCAGGCCGAGGGCCGACGACGCCGCGTCGTAGGACTGCTCCATGACGACCAGGTCGGTCTCCAGCTGCTGGTGTGCTTCGGACGGATGGGCGATGACATAGGCCTTGATGCTCTCGAACATCAACGCGTCGAGGGAGTCGCTCTCCATCTGCTCCAGCCGCCTGATCATGCCCTCGGCCCGGACCATCGACTCGGCCATGTACTGCTTGAAGGCGATGGCGGCCGGTAGCGAGACCGCACCGTCGGCGGTGGTCTCCGACGTTCGCACCAGCTCGTCCACCGCCCGCCAGCGAGCCGGCTCGGTGTTGATCGTCTTCACCAAGGTGTCCAGCGTGCTGCTGGCCGCGGACAGTGAGTTCTGTCCGGTGTCGGTGAACCGCATGATCTCCAGGTTCTGCAGGGTGCGGAGCGTCTGCTGGAGCTCGACGTAGGTCTTGTCCTCGATCTGCCACTCCCGCTTGAAGCTCTCCAGGATCGTCAGGAGACCTTCCTGCTGGTAGGCCTCGGGATGCTTCTTGACGTCCTCGGCCGTCGCCTTCTTGGCCTTCTCCCCGGCCCTGGCGATCTTCTTCGCCGTCGTCTTCTCGTCCAGCGTCGTGTTCAGGCTGATGCCCAGTGCGATCGAGGCGTGCTTGATCCAGGCGTGGTCGACCTTGGTGAAGACGTCGGTGGGCCGGAAGGCCTTGAGATTGCCGAGCAGGTACTTGCCCAGCTTCTGCATCGAGCCGGCCTTGTCGTCCGCGTTCTGCGCCGGCCCGGCGTGGGTGGTGGTCATCGTTTCCTCCTGGTCAAGCCGCGATGGTCGAAAGGACGTCGTCAAGGACCTGGGCCAGCTCGTCTGGGCTCAGGCTCGCGGCGAGTTCGAGCATTTCCTCGTCCTGCTCGAGCGCGCCGAGCACAGCGTCGAGGAAGTCGTCCGACTCAGGCAGGGCCAGCAACCCGATCACGTCGTTCAGCCAGGCCACCAGCGCGCCCGGAGGCAGGGTCGGCCAGTCCGGCCGGCGGCGGTCCAACTCGTCCCCGAGCCAGTCGTGCCAGTCGCCGCGGATCTCGTACAGCTCGTTCAGCTGGGTCAGTTGTTCCTCGGTGAGCCACTCGAAACTCCGGGGGTCGGCGGCGGCCGGCAGGTCCTGATCCGGCTGTGGCTCGGCGTTCGGAGCAGCCGCCTGCTCCTGCTGATCGGCAGGCTCGTCGGCGGGTTCCAGACCGGCGAGCGCGGTGACGAGCCAGGGGACGAGGTTGTCCGGGGACGCGGTGGTCCAGTCCGGCCACCAGATGTCCAGCTGGCCAGGCAGCCAGTCGTGCCAGTCGCCCTTGGTCCTGTTCATCGCGTCCAGCCGCTCGACCAGCTCCGGCGTGACCCAGGTGAGGGCGCGGGCGTCCTGCTGCGGCCCTGGCGGCGGAAGGCTGGGGAGCGCGTTGTCCAGCCAGGGGGTGAGGTCGTCCGGGGAGGCGGTGGTCCAGTCCGGCCACCAGATGTCCAGCTGGCCGGGCAGCCAGGTACGCCAGTCTCCGCGCTCCGGGGTATAAGCCTCGAGCGCCGCACTCTGGCTGGGGGTCACCCAGGTGAGCTCGCGAGCATCGAAAGCCGGCTCGGCCGTCTCGTCGGCGGGCAGGAGTGAGGCAAGGCCGCCGTCGAGCCAGGCGGTGAGTTCGCCAGGAGACGCTTTCGCCCAGTCCGCCCACCACTCGTCGAGCTGACGGGGCAGCCACTCGCGCCAGTCGCCGCGGTCGGTCAAGGTCCCGAGCTGGGACTGCTGCGTCGCCGTCACCCAGCCGAGGGCAACGGCGTCGATCCGTTCCCTGAGCCACTCCCGCAACGTGTCGTCGGACTCCTGCTGCCAGCTCGACCAGGTGTGGTCGAGATAGCGCCCGAGGTACTCCGGCCAGGCACTGCCCCAAGCCGACGTACTGCTGCTCTCCAACTGTCGCTGGTGGTCCTCGTCGACCCAGCGAAACGCTTCCACGTCGGTCACGGGGTGCTCCCTTCGATGTGAGGTCGGCCGGCCTGGAGATCGGCGGCACGACTCACTATCTGGGGGTGGCACACACAGTTGGAGGAGACGGAGGACGGGAGATCGAGCAGGTCCGCTTGCCCGATCAGGCGAGGCCGCGGGCGCCTGGCCTGGCCGGAGGGGCAGGTCAGAACAGGTCGAAGAGGTCACGGCGGGAGCTGATGTCGAGACGGGTGAAGATGTTGCGGAGGTGGTACTCGACCGTCTTCGGGGTCACATGCAGGATGGCGGCGATCTCGCGATTGGTCTTGTTCTGCAGGACGAGGGCCACGACCTCTTGTTCGCGCTCGGTGAGCTGGGCTCCGGCGCGGGAGCCGGCGGCGGGGACCTGGACCGCGTGCAGTTGCCGGCGATAGGGATGGGCGCCGAGAGCGGCGAAGACGCGGTCCGCGGCGTCCAGCCAGCCGGCCGCGACAGTTTGTTTGCCTGAGGCAATTAGATTCCGCGCGTGGACCTGGTACAGCCGCCCGTCCGCGAGCCGCGGGGCCGGCCGGCCGACGGTACCCAGGTGGGCTTCGGCCACGTCGACGGCCAGGTGGAGCTCGCCGTCGGCGGCGGCCTGCTGGGCGGTCAGGCGGGTGACGGTACTGGTGAGGATCGGGATGTCCTTCGCACGCTCCTTGAGCACGGCCAGTTCGGCGTCCGCCTCGGGTAGCCGCCCGGTGGCCTGCAAGGCGTCGACGAGGAGGGGCTGCCACCACGTACTCCACCACTCGTGCATCCCACCGGGCGCGTTGCCGCCGTCGCGGAGTCCCGGCACGTCCGTCAGTGCGCGGAGCATGCCGGGATGGTCACCGCGGGCCTGGCAGAGCAGGGCCGCGGCGATGGCGGCGTACTTGAGGTCCTGCGGGCTGCCGATCCGGCGGGCCGCCGCTGCCGCGGTCTGCACCAGCCGGGTGGCGGTCGGCCAGTCACCGCGCGCGGACGGGACGATCGAGGCCACGAAGGGCAGGATGACGTCGTTCATCGCGGGCTGGTCGTCGTCGGCCAGCAACGTTGCCCGGCGCATCGTCCGGACGGAGGCGTCCCATTCGCCCAGCTGATACTGGACGCCGGCCAGGTAGCAGTGCGGTGTGACCCCGGACAGCATCGGGGCGCCCGCTGCCTGCCGACGTACCACCTCCGTCAGGTCGTGCCGAGCCTCCTCGACCAGCCCGACCATCGCGCGGAGCGCGCCGCGGCAGGCGAGGGCCTCGAGGTGGTGGTCGTCGATGTCGGCCGCCGGTTCGGGCAGCTCGCGGAACTCGTCCAGCGCCGCCACCAAGCCGTCACGCCGGCCCCGGGCCGTCCCCCGGAGGCACAGCACGTAGTCGCGCAGAGGAGCCGGTACGCCGGGCACGGACAGGGCGACGTCACCGTACTCGATGGCTTGCTCGATCTCGCCCCGCCAGACGGTGAGACCGGCGAGTCCGCTGGCCGCCGCTCCGTGGACCCAGGACTGTGGATCGCTGGTGGCAAAAGCATGCCGGAGGTGCCGTTCGCCGTCGCGGCGGTCGCCGTCCAGGAACACCTCGGACAGACCGAGGGCGAGCGAGCGCAGGGCACTCGGCGCACTCCGGACGGCCCGCTCCTGCAGTTGGCGGGCCCGGCCCCGGCTCGAACTGAACATCAGGTGGATCATCGATCTCAGCAGCAGTTGTTCGCTCTGCGGGCTCCACGGGGTCAGATCCGCGGCCCAGCCGAGGAACGTGGCCGCGGTGCCGTGATCCCCGGTGGCCGCTTCGGCGTCGGCGGCCTCTTCGAGCTCGCTCGCGAGCGTGGCGTCGGTCGTGTCGACGGCGGCGACCCGGTGCCGCCACGCGAGGAACGGCTCCACCGTCGCCGCGGCCCGCCGATGCAGCTCGCTCCGGCGGACCGGTGACATCGCGCTGTAGATCGCTTCGCGCTGCAGGTCGTGGGTGATCGTGACCGGACGGGCCGGCTCGCCGGAGAACCAGGTCACCAGGCCGACGTCGATGGCGGGTCCCAGCGCGTAGTGCACCTCGTTCGTCCCCGCGACCTTGGCGGCCTGCGCGAGCGAGGGCCGGCCGCCGAGGACGGCCAGCGCCTCCAGCAACGACCTGGTCGGCGCCGGGAGCTTGTCGAACGCCTGTCGCGTCGCCGCTGCCACCGACGGCGGAACGGCGAGTCTCCAGTCGATACTGCTGAACCGCTGGGTCGAGATCTCGCGGAGCATCGTCCGGAGCAGCAACGGATGACCGCCGGTGTAGGAGTGGAAGCGCCGGGCAGCCCCCGCCGGGAGTTGCCGGCCGGCGACGGCGACGGCGAGATCGGTGACGTCGACCAGGTCCAGGCCGCCGATCTCCAGCCGGAGATCGGCGGGAATGCCGTGGATCAGCCGCTCCAGAACCGGCTCGGAGCCCGGCCCTGCGCCCGGTCCTGCGCCCGGTCCTGCGCCAGGTCCCGCGGTCGGCTCGGTCCGGGCCGCCAGGACGACGAGCAGTCGCTCCGCCCACATCCGTCGCAGGACGAACCGCAGGGCCAGCTGGGAGGAGTGGTCGGCCCATTGCAGGTCGTCGACCACCAGCGCGACCGGGGCCCGGCGCTGCAGTTCGCCGAGCAGGTCGAGGAGCTGGCTGCCGACCGCCAGCGGGTTGGCGCCGACGGGCGCGCCGGTACCGAGCGAAGCCGTCCGGGCCCGGACGGCGGCCGGGGTCTGCGCCAGCAGCTGGTCGACCACGCCCAGGTCGAGCATCGACTCGGCCGGATCGCCGGTGGCGGAGAGCACGGTGAAGTCGTCCAGCCCGGCGACAAAACGCCGGATCAGGCCCGACTTGCCGATCCCGGGCGGGCCCTGGACGAGCGCGGTCTGGTGCCGGCCGGTGCGCACCAGCCCGGCCAGCTCGGCGAGCCGGGTGAGCTCGTCGGTGCGTCCGACGAAATCGGGATCCGGTCCAGGTATGCCAGGGCTCATGGGACGTCACTCCACGCTGGTCGTCCCCGAGGCGACAGGTCACTTGTTCAACTGACTCATCGCCTGGCGGGTTACGGCCGCCTCCGTGGCGTGACGGTGAACGTCAGCCGACGAAGACCTGACCGGTGGCCACGACCACGCTGGTCGGGGCCGGTGCCGGGTCGTTGCAGGTGACAACTTTATCGCCCGCGCGGGCCAGCGGTCTGCCGTTCACCAGTACCAACGGGCCGAGGGCAAGGATCGTGCCCCGGTTGTCCGGTGGCCGGGCGAAGGTGCCGCCCGTCGGGACGTGGGGTGGCTGGTTCACCGCGACGCTGCCGTGAACGGCGGCCGGCTTGCCCTCGATCAGGACGTCGCTGCTGCAGCCGGACACGATGCGGCCGGTGAACGGCAGCGACCGGGGCGTCGGCACCGGCCCGCCCGACGACGGGACCAGGACGATGTGGACGTCGGTCCCGATCACCTGGTCACCCAGTTTCGCGGCCGGCTGCGGCATCCTGTGGCCCCTCCGTGATCCGGGCCCGGCGGCGCGCGGTGTCCTGGCCGGGCGCGCTGACGGACAGGTCGATGGTCTCGGGCGGACCGGCGAGCTCGGTGATCGCGACGGGAGCCACCGGCGCGGTCACCACGAGGTCGAGGAAGGTCCGCGGCCGCAGCCCGAGGGCGGACCACAACTCGGGGACGGTGGACGCCGCGTCCGGGCGCCCGATCGCGACCTTCACCGGTCCGCTCGCCTGGACCAGCGATCCCGCCAGCAGTCCGGCCGGGACGACGGGATGGTGCGCGACCGCACGGAGTACGCAGCCGAGCAGGCCGAGCTCCCGTTCGTAGTCGGCGGCCCAGGCGGTCACCAGGTAGCAGAGCTCGTACTGGCGTTCGGCCGCGGACCGCCGGATCACCCGACCGGACTGATCGCGGTCCTCCGACCAGCCCTGGACGGCGCCGGGCGACTGGCTCTCGCGGACCAGGTGCAGGAACAGTCCCACGCTCTCGGACTCCTGCTGGTCGCCGTACCAGGTGTCGCTGGGCGGCTCGGTGCGGATCGCCGTACCCACCGGCAGTTGCTCGCGCAACAGGGCGCCGACTGCTTGCTCCGCTTCGTCCAGCATGCAGATCACTGTCCGGTCCGCGCCGGTCGGTGCCCAGATCCCTCTGCGCAGCGCTCGGGGCGACCTGTTTGGCCCGATCAGGCAGCCATCCGTGCACCGCGTCCTCTGCCGCGACCGGCGCGCTGCGACGCACAGTTGCGGCAGGCCCCGATCCGTCGGGGCGCATGCCCAGCCAGCCAGGAGGTCAGGATGCCGTCGTACCTGTCACCAGGGGTCTACGTCGAGGAGGTCTCGTCCGGCTCCAAGCCGATCGAAGGCGTCGGTACGGCGGTCGCCGCGTTCGTCGGCTTCGCGGAACGGGGGCCGGTCGACGAACCGGTGCTGGTGACCAACTGGACCCAGTTCACCCAGACCTTCGGCCAGTTCGTCGAGGGCGCCCTGCTGGCGCACGCGGTCTACGGGTACTTCCTCAACGGTGGCGGCAGCGCCTACGTCGTCCGCGTCGGTGGCGACCCGGGGCAGCCGGCCGGTCAGGCGGCGCGGAACGGCCGGTTCGAGCTGCCGAGCCGAGGCCAGGGCAAGCCGCTCGCGCTCCGGGCGGCACCGGCGGTACCGGCGGACCAGCCGCTGAGTGTGGAGGTGCAGGAGGCGTCCGAAGGCGGCGACGAGACGTTCAAGCTCGTGATCCGGTCCGGGCCGGACGAGGAGGTCTACGACAACGTCTCCACCCGTCGTGGTCCCGCGAACGTGGTCACCGCGCTGCGGAAGTCCAAGTGGGTCGTCGCCGAGGAGACCAAGGCCGGTACCGTCGCCGTGCCCGAGGTCGGTGTCCATCCGGTCGTCCTGCCCGACGAGCGCCGGACCGTGGCGGTCGACGACTACGTCGGTGACACCGACGAGCGGACCGGGTTCTCCGGGCTGGAGGCGGTCGACGACGTCACCATGCTCTGCGTCCCCGACCTGATGACGGCGTACCAGTCCGGCGCCCTCGACCTGGACGGGGTGAAAGCCGTCCAGCTGGCGATGATCGCGCACTGCGAACTGATGTCGGACCGGGTAGCGATCCTCGATCCGCCGCCGGGGATGCGGCCGCAACAGGTCAAGGACTGGCGGCTGAACGTGGCCGGGTACGACTCGAAGTACGCCACGCTGTACTGGCCGTGGGTGAAGGTCGCGGATCCGCGGAGCGGGCGGCCGATGGTGGTACCGCCGAGCGGCCACGTGGCCGGGATCTGGGCCCGTAACGACGACACGCGGGGCGTGCACAAGGCACCGGCCAACGAGGTGGTCCGGGGCGTGCTCGAGCTCGACGCGTCGATGACCCGGCGCGACCACGACCAGCTCAATCCGATCGGGGTCAACTGCCTGCGGTTCTTCCCCGGTCAGGGCATCCGGGTCTGGGGCGCCCGGACGCTGTCGAGCGACGCGGAGTGGCGGTACCTCAACGTCCGGCGCCTGTTCAACTACCTGGAGAAGTCGGTCCTGAACAGTACCCAGTGGGTCGTCTTCGAGCCGAACGACGAGTTCCTGTGGACCTCGGTGGAGCGGATCATCGCCATGTTCCTGCGCCGGGTCTGGCGCAGCGGCGCACTGTTCGGCCGGACACCGGAAGAGGCCTTCTACGTCAAGTGCGACGCCGAGAACAATCCGCCGGAGAACCGGGACGCCGGCATCCTCACCGTCGACATCGGCGTCGCCCCGGTGAAACCGGCGGAGTTCGTGGTGTTCCGGCTCTCGCAGTTCGCCCAGGGCACGGAGCTACGGGAATGAGCGACACGACGGCCACCGCGGTCGCCCGGCAGGTGCTGGACCCGCCCGTCGTCAGCTCACCGCGGTTCGTCGTGATGTGTGAGGGCTGGACCACCGGCCTCGGGTTCTCGAAGCTGGCCGGATTCACCTCCGAGGTGGAGTTCCAGGAGTTCTCCTACAACAGCCGGCTGGGCAACGTGCACACCAAGCAGTTCGGCCGGACCAAGGCACCGACGATCGTGCTCGAGCGGGCCGCCGATCGCAACGGGTTCGCGCTGCTGTACGGCTGGCACCACCTGGCCCGGACGAACAACCCGCTGGCGAAGTTGCCGGCCTCGTTCGACATCTGCGACAAGGCCGGGACACCGGCGATGGCCTTCCTGCTCGAGAACGCCTGGTGCGCGCGGCTCGAGCTCGACGCTGCCCAGGCCGGCGGGCCGGGCGCACTGATGATGCGCATCACGATCGTCTGCGACGCGATCCTCCAGGTGTGAGAGAAGGGACCGGCAATGATGGGGAACGGCGCCACCCAGGACACGGTGGTCAGTGCGGCGAGGTTCGTCGCGGACTTCCAGGGCACCCCGATGGGAACGCTCGCGTTCTCCGAGTTGGGCGGGATCAACTCGAAGGTCGGGTCGTCGGAGTACATCTACAACGACGCGCGCGGCGACACCGTGCACACCAAGCAGTTCGGCAAGACCGAGCCGCCCACGATCACGCTCAAGCGGGCGCTCGATGCTGCCGGGAACACCGCGATCCTGCTGTGGCACCAGCAGGCTCGCGCGGGTGATCCGGCCGCTCGCCAGGACGGCACGCTGAGCGTGTACCGATCGGGCAGTACCGAGCGCGAGGCCTGGTACGTCATCCACAAGGCGTGGATCTCCGAGGTCACGATCACGGCGATGAAGGCCGGCTCGTCGGACGTCGCGATGATCGAGTGCAAGCTCACCTGCGAGAGCATCGTGCCCGGGAAGTCCTGATGGCGACGACGGTGGCGGAGCACGCGGTGGGCCTGCGCACGGAGTACCCCTTCCAGTTGCCGCGGGGGTTCGTGGACGAGCACGGCACGCTGCACCGTGAGGGCGTGATGCGGCTCGCGACGGCGCGGGACGAGATCTCCACGCAGACCGACCCCCGGGTCCGGCAGAACCCGGCGTACCTGACGGTGCTGCTGCTGGAGCGGACCCTCGTCCGGCTCGGAACGCTGCCGGAGGTGGACACGCTCGTGGTCGAGTGTCTGTTCGCCTCCGACCTCGCCTTCCTGCAGGACCTGTACCGGCGGATCAACCAGCACGGGCACACCGAGGTCGACGTGACCTGCCCGTCCTGCGGTCACGGGTACGCGGTCGAGCTCGCGGGTGGTGGGCCGGGGGAAGCCTGACGACGTACCCGGCCGACCGGCTCTGGGACGAGGTCGTGTACGTCGCCTACCACCTGCACTGGCCGCACCTCGCGATCCTCGACCTGGAGCACGCCACCCGGGCGACGGTGATCGAGTCGATCGGCCGGATCCGCCACCAGCCCGGCGCACCGGCGCCCGATCAGACCTGGAGTTGATGAGATGCGGCTGTTCCGCCGTCGTCGTACTGCTCGCGCGGCCGCCCGCGCCGACGGACTCGACTGGGATCGGGTCCCCGCGCTGGCACCGGTCGCCGAACTGCGAGCGCCGATCCTCGCTCCGCTGCTGACCGTGCCGGAGGTTGCCGGCACCGGTGATCTTCTCGCCCGGGGTGACGACCGGGCCGGCCTACTGGCCGAATTGCCTCGCGGGGTGGTGGCCGGGGTGGTGGTGCGTCGCCGCGTTCTGCCGGTACCCGCGCTCGTTCCGGCCCGCCGATTCGGGCCGTTCCGGCGATCCGGAGCGTCCGAGGAGGGCGAGTTGGTCGAGAGCGGTGGCGGTCAGGCCGCTTTCTCGCCGGAGGTTCCGGGGGCGGCCCGCCGGAGGGTCTCGGTGGTACCGCGTGACCGCGGGCAATCGGTGCCTTTGACAACGATCTCGGCGGCGTCGGTCGGATCACCCCAGGAGCCGGACCGCCCGTTTCGCAGCATCGGGCAGTTCGAACGGCTGCTGGCGGAGTACGAGGCTCAGGACGTGCTCGGTCTGGCCGCGCTCACCGGCTTCTCGTCCAGTGCCGCGCCGCCCCCTTCCACCGCTCCCGCCCCGGTCCCGGTCAGCTCCCGAGACGCCACCCCGATCCGGCGCCGCAGCCTCGCCGAAAGCCGTCGCCAAGGTCTGCACGCCGCCGCGGTGAGTCAGCAGCCGGACGCGCTCCCGGTCGATCCACAACCCAGCCCGCAGGCGCCCGAATCCACCGAGCCGGACAGCGCGGACCCAGCCGAATCCCGTCCGCCCGACGTCCCCACCACCGAAAGTCCGCCGCCCTCACCCGAGCCCACCACACCCCGACCACCTGTGCCGAGCACTCCGGTACTACCTACGCCGAGCACTCCGGTACTACCTACACCGAGCGCGCCGGTACTGCCTACGCCGAGCGTGCCCGTGTCGTCTGCGCCGCCACTCGGCGAACCGGCGCCGCCACCCGCGTCGATCACGCCGATACCGCCTGCGCCGGTATCGCCTGCGCCGAGCACGCCGAGTCCTCCTGCGCCGAGCACGCCGAGTCCTCCTGCGCCGAGCGTCGTGGTGTGGTCCGCGCCAGTACTCCCCACGCCGTTGCCGGAGGCCCCGAGCGCACAGCTGTGGTCCTTGCCGGAACGGCCCGCTCCACCTTCGAACACGCTGGTACCGCCCTCCTCCCGGGAGCCGGAACCGATCGAACTCGGCACCGAGACCGCAGATCGAACGGCGGCGGTGTTCGGTGTACCTGAGGGAGTTGACCCCGTGGCTCGACCTCAGACGGCAAGCAGTGGAGTGATTCCCGGTACGGCCGGTCCGTGGCTCGACCGGACCTCACGCTTCTCCGTCGATCCACCTTCCGCGCATCAGCCAAGCAGCGGCCCGACGGAAGAGCGGACGCGCGGGCCCGTCAGCGAGCCCACCAACCGGTCAACGGACACCTGGGAGACCCGAGTACCGACGACCGCCCGTCCGTCGAGCTCGCCGTCAGCGTTGCTCGTCACCCGACCCGCAACCAGCACGGTTCGTGTTCGACCTACCCGACGAGCGTTCGCCCGCAGCGCCACCGCGACGGTACCGAGGTCGGCCGGGGCGACGAGCCACCTGCTGCTCCCGCCGGCTGACTGGACGGCCGAACAGCCCTCATCGACGCTCGGTCCGTGGCCGCAGGACCCGCCCTTCGCACGCAGTGATGCCCAACCCATGCCGTGGGCAACGGAATCTCCCCCGATCGGCTGGAACGCGACGCAGCCGATACCGGACGCGCAGCAGGCCTCGGCTCCTTGGGACGACGCCACGCTGTCGAGCACGGCAGAGTGGAACGCCCCGTCCCCCGAGTACGGCGCGTCTCCGACATTCGGACCAGGAGTCTTCCCGGCAACCGCCGACGAGGGGCCCTGGCAGACCGTTGGCGCGGACGGCTGGATGTCGCCGAATCCGTACCCATCCTCCAGCGCCGGCAGCACGAGGTACTGGACCCCGCTTCCGCAGCAAGCGGCCGGCGCCGACGAGGGCGTGCTCGAGCGGCTGGCGAAGGTGGAGGCGGTCCTCACCGACCTGCGGGACGAGCCCGAAGCCGAGCCGGCCGACCTCGGGCCGGAGGAACTGTTCGACCGGCTGGACGATCCGGGCGTCCTCGGCCGGCTGGCCGAGCGGTTGTACCCGTCGGTCCGGCGGCGCTTGCGGGCCGAGTTGCTGATCGACCGGGAGCGCCACGGTGCGCTCCGCGACCTCCGGTGAAGGAGACGGGATGATGCCGATGCCGTCCAGCGCGAAGCTCGGGATGCCGGGCCAGGGACTCGAGCAACTCACCGGCCAGGTGGGGATGTCGCACCGGTACGTGATCGAGATCGACCGGTCCGAGTACCGGCTCGGGGCCTGGACGAAGGCGGCCGGGCTCGGGGTCCGCTGGCAGAAGCTCAGCTACCGGCCCGGCTACGCGACCTTCGAAACAATTGCCCCAGGCAACATCAGCTACACCGACGTGAGCCTGTCCCGGGCGGCCGGGCCGGCTTCGGCCACCGTGCAGCGCTGGCTGGCCTCGGTCACCCTGCGCCGGACGCCGTTGAGCGGTGCCATCTACCTGGTCGACTTCCTCGGGATGCCGGTGGTGACCTGGGAACTGCGCGAGTTCTTCCCGATCTCCTGGCGGCTGACCGAGTTCGACTCGACCGGCTCCCGGCCGGCCGTCGAGACGCTGGACCTCGCGCACAACGGGTTCCTGAACACCGATGCGGTGCTGCCATGATCGTCCCGGGCCCGCAGCAGCTGGCGAATCCGGGGCCGCTGATCGGTGCCGCCTTGCCGACGGCGTCCCGGGCCCCGGCCTCGAAGCCGCCCCCGTTCGGGATGACGATGTGGTTCAGCGTGGTCGTGCCCAGCCTCGACAGCGGCGAGCCGAAGTCCCTCGGCGCCTGGTCGGCCTGCTCCGGCCTCGCCGTCGAACTCTCGCCGGACGGGCCGTTCGAGGAGGGCGGCAACTACACGACGCCGCACTACCTGCCCGGCCGGGTCACCTACCCCAAGGTCACCCTGCAGCGCGCGATGACCCCTGGGGGTACGGCGAAGGTCCGGCGCTGGCTGGAGGACCTGACCGCGGAGTGGTCCTCGGGCGAGCCGGCCCGGTTCGGTACCCGGTCGCCGGTGGTGATCACGCTGTACTCCGGGATCGGTCCCGCCGCGGTCAAGGTGCATACGTGGGAACTCCGCGACGCGATCCCGGTCTCTTGGGCGGTGCCGCAGTTGTCCACCAGTGGGGCCGGTGGGTTCGCGCTGGAGAGTCTGGCCCTGCAACACAGCGGTTTCCTCAAGCCGGTCGACGGACCGGCCGGTAGCGAGTTGGTGCTGACCGACCCGGCCGGTCAGCGGCTGTCGTTCCAGTACAACCCCGCCAAGATCACGCTGAGCAAGGCGCGGGAGGCGGCGACCGGACGGAAGAAGGTCACGTCCGGCGACGACGTGATCGACGCCAACAGCTTGTCGATCACGCTCGCCGAGCTGCGGATCGACGGGTACCGCGAGGTCGCGCGCGCCGCCGGCCTGCTGCGGGAGTGGCTGGAGTTCGAGGGCTGGCGGGACGGCCGGCTCCCGGTCGCCGCGAAGCCCGGCAACAAGCCGTTGTGCGAAAAGTGCGGCAAGACCGAGGTGACCTCGACGGACGCGGCACCGGGAGTACCGAAGGACCTGCGGGTGACCTGGGGCCGGTACGGCGGCGGCATGCCGCAGAGGATGGTGCTGAAGAAGTTCGACCTCACGCTGACCCGGTTCACGATGGACGGCAGACCGAGCCGAGCGACGGCTCAGCTCACGCTGCAGGAGTACACCGGCGCGGCCCGCCGTGGATCCGGTGCCACGCCCGGAATCGGCGGCCATCGCTCCGGCCCTGTGGCAGCGGGAGCGGCGGGCTCGCATCCGGAGGACCGGTTGCGCAACCCAGGTGGCGGACGATGACGGCCGCGCCGTGGACCGAGGTCGGCAGCACCCCGATCGTCTCCGTCGGGATGGCCCGACGACCGCTGGCCGGCGCGCTCGCGGACACGATCATCCGGGTGCTCGTCGACCAGGCGAGAGGGCTGCCCGGCATGTTCGAGCTCGCCTTCGCGGCCGGCGACCGCGCCGACGCGGTGCTGGCGGCCCTGGCGATCGGTACCGAGGTCGGCGTCGCGGCCGCATCGCCCGAACGCCCCGGCGACCCGCGGCTGCTGATCAGTGGCGAGGTCACCGCGCTGGAGGCGGAGTACGACGAGATCGCGGTGCTGGTGGTCCGCGGCTACACCGAGGAGCACCGGCTGCAGCGAGCCCGGCGGACCAGGACCTTCGTGAACATGTCGGACAGCGACATCGCGATCAAGGTGGCCAGGGACGCCGGTCTGACGGTCGGGACGGTGCCCCCGACGCGGGTCGTGCACGAGCATGTCGGTCAGGTGAACCAGACCGACTGGGAGTTCCTCACCGCCCGCGCCGACGCACTCGGGCTCGAGACCGGGGTCGACCACGGCGAGTTCTTCTTCGGGCAGCGTCCGGCCGGCGCGCCGTGTCCGCTGCACCTGGGGGACAACCTGCTCGCCTTCGCCCCGCGGATCAGTACCGGCAACCTGCCCACCGAGGTGGAGGTCCGGGCCTGGGACCCACTGGCGGCGAAGGTCGTCAGCGAACGCCGCGACGTCCTCGCGGACGGGACCGTGGTCGGCGCGGATCTCCGCGCGACGGTGGCCAAGAGCAACGGCCGGCCGAGCGTGTCACCGGGCCGGGCGACCGATCCGGCCGGCGCGGGACCAGGGCCGGTACCGTCGGCCGCGGCGGAGGTGGTCGGCGATCGGCCGGTCGGGGACGGGCCGTCGATGGGCCCCGCTCTGCGCGAACTCGCGGCCGGACTGGCCCAGCGGGTCGGGGATACGTTCGCGGAGGCGAGTGGGGAGTCGATCGGGGATCCGTGGTTGTCCGCGGGCCGGACCGTGGAGGTCTCCGGTGTCGCGGCGCCGTTCGCGGGACAGTGGCTGGTCACCCGGGCCCGGCACGAGCTCGTGGATGGAAGGTACCGGACGACGTTCGAGGCGACTGGGCGGCAGGACCGGTCGCTGCTCGGTCTGACTCGTGGGCGGGCGGAGGTGCGGGACCGGGTTCCCGGAATCGTCTGCGGGATCGTCAGCAACAATCTCGACCCGGTGGCGAAAGGCCGGGTGAAAGTCGTCCTGCCCTGGCTGTCGCCGGACTACGAGTCCGGCTGGGCCGCGGTCGTTCAGGCAGCGGCGGGGGAGCAAAGCGGTGCGCTGTGGCTGCCCGAGGTCGGTGACGAGGTGCTGGTCGGCTTCGAGTTCGGTGACCTGCACCGCCCGTACGTGCTGGGTGGTGTGCTGAACAACCGGAGCGAGTACAGCCTGGGCGGGCCGCCGGTACGGGCCGAAGGCAACAAAGGCTCGGTGCAGTGGCGCGGTCTGGTGTCGCCGTCCGGCGCGCGGCTCGCGTTCCACGACGTCGTGCCGGCCCCGGGCCGGGTCGACCAGGGTGAGGTGCTGCTCGGGAGCGGCGACGGCAACCTGATGCTGAGCATCGACCAGGTGGCCGGGACGGTGCTGCTGCGCTGCGTACCGGGCCGGGTGACGCGCCCCGGCGAGAAGGGCCGGATCGTCGTCGAGTGCGGTCCGGGCGGTGCGATCGACCTGGTCGCCGGCGCGGGTGGCTCGGTGACCATCGACGGTGGCGGCGAACTCACCCTGAAAGCGCAGCAGCTGAACCTGCAAGGCACCCGGATCAGTGTGAACGGGACCGGGCCGGTCGAGATCAAGGGCAAGCCGATCAAGCTCAACTGACCTGGAGAGTGACGATGACGATCGACGCGGTGGCTGGGCTCGGGTTCCCGCTCGGCTCGGGAGCGGGACCGTTCGCGGTCGCCCGTGGCACCGACAAGCTCGAGCAGAGCATGCGGCTGGTCCTGCTCACCTATCCCGGTGAGCGGGTGATGCGCCCGGACTTCGGGTGCCGCCTGCGTGACTTCGTGTTCGACGCCGTCACGCCGGCGACCGGGATCCAGCTCGCCGACGAGGTCCGTGGCGCGCTCGAGGCCTGGGAACCACGGGCCGAGGTGGACCAGGTCGACGTCGTGCCCGACCCAGCCGTCGACGGACTGGTCCACCTCGTCGTCGGCTACCGGCCCCGCGGTGAGTCGGCGGCTCGCGAACTGGTCGTCGCGTTCCAGACCGACCGTTCCGGTCCGGCGGAAGGGGTCGGCTGATGGCGCTGCCCGCTCCTGATCTGGACGCACGCCGGTACGACGATCTCGTGGCCGACGCGGTCCAGCTGGTTCGCCGATCCTGCCCCGGCTGGACCGACGAGAGTCCGTCCGACGTCGGGATCACCTTGCTCGAGGCGTATGCGTTCCTGACCGACGGGCTGTTCCGCCGGCTCAACCAGGTCCCGGATCGGCTCCGGCTCAAGTTCTTCGACCTGATCGGGCTGCGGCTGGTCCCGCCGACGCCGGCGACCGTACCGGTCACGTTCTGGCTCTCGGCGCCGGCCCGGTCACCACTTGTGGTTGCCCAAGGCACCGAAGTCGGTACGGTCCGGACCGAGGCGGAACCGTCGGTGGTGTTCTCGACGACGACCGAGCTCACGATCCCACCGTCCTCGGTGGCCGCGCTCCTCACCCGGACCGTGGACGATCCCGATCCCGTACCGCACGACGCGGAGGTCTTCAGCGCCTTCTCCGACCCGCCGATGCCAGGCGACGAGGTGCTGATCGGGCTCACCGGCGCGGTCCCGTCGGTGGCGATCCAGCTGGACTACGCGGGCCAGACCCAAGGGCTCGGAGTCGACCCGGAGAATCCACCGTTGTGCTGGGAAGCCTGGACCGGTGCGGAGTGGACGCGCTGCGACCTCGGCCGGGACGGTACCGGTGGCCTGAATCGCTCCGGCTCCGTGGTCCTGCACGTGCCGCCGGGCCACCAGGTCAGCGTGATCGGAGGCCGCCCGGCCGGTTGGCTGCGAGGCCGGGTAGTGGAAACGGGGGAGGGCCGGACGCCGTACACGGCACCGCCGCAGGTCCAGCGGCTCGAGGTATCGAGTGTCGGAGGCACGGTCGACGCCGTCCAGGCGGAGCTTGTCCACGACGAGGTCCTGGGCTTGTCGGAGGGAGTGCCCGGGCAGGTCTTCACCGTGCGGTTCGCGCCGGTGCTCGGCGGTCTCGGCGATCCGGTGGTCGAGGTCGGGTCCGACGACGGCTGGCAGCAGTGGACCGCGGTCGACGATTTCGCGGCCGGCGGACCGGACGACCGGTACTTCCGGCTGGACGCAGTCCCGGGCGAGATCGCCTTCGCGCCGGTGGTCCGGCTGCCCGACGGCGGCCTGCGGCGGTACGGCGCCGTCCCGGCGAAGGGACAGACGATCCGGGTCCGCGGGTATGCGACCGGTGGTGGAGCCCGCGGCAACGTACCGGCCGCCGCGATCGCGACGCTGAAGTCGTCGATCCCGTTCGTCTCCGCGGTCGAGAACAGGGCGGCCGCACACGGTGGTACCGACGGCGAGACAGTGGATGAGGCAGCCGGACGCGCGCCGATCATGCTGCGGACGCGGGGACGAGCGGTGACGGCCGAGGACTACGAGGCGCTGGCCCGCGAAGCTGTGCCGGAGGCGGCCCGGATCCGATGCATCACCGGCGGCGACGACGCGACCCCGGCGGGAACGGTTCGCGTCCTGGTCGTGCCCTCGGCGGCTCAGCAGGACGGCGTGATCGACTTCGCCGATCTGGTCCCGCCGGAGCCGCTGCTCGAGCGGCTGGCGGAGCGGCTCGACCAGGTGCGTCTGATCGGGACCAGGGTGTCGGTCGAGCCGCCGCGCTACCGGGGGATCACGGTCGTGGCGCGACTGGTCGCCCGGCCACGGGTCGACCACGACAGGGTCCGGCGGGACGCGCTGACCGCATTGCACCGGTTCCTGAGTCCTCTGCCCGGTGGTGGACCCGGAGGCTCGGGGTGGGAGTTCGGCCGGCCGGTACGGTCCGGCGACGTGTACGCCGTTCTGCAGGACGTGCGCGGTGTTCAGGCGGTCGAGGACGTCCGGCTGTTCAGCGCGAATCCGGTCACGGGGGAGCGTGGCGCCGAGCAGACGCGGATCGAGCTGGAGCGGAACAGTCTGGTGTTCTCGTTCGAGCACCTGGTGAAGGTGGAGGACCACTGATGCTGATCTGTGGGGAGTGCGGCCATCACAACCAGGACCGCGACACGTTCTGCGGCTCCTGCGGGACGTTCCTGGAGTGGAACGCCGAACGCGTCGTACCGGCGCCCGTCGCGACACCCGAGCAACTGGAGCCGCTGCCGCGCAAAGCCGGTCTCCTCACCCGGATCCAGCGAGCGACCGCGGAACTCGTCGGCGGATCGACGATCCCCGACAACTCCGGCGCAAGAGCACCCAGAAAGCCAACACCCGACACGCCGGCCCCGCCGCCCCCACCCGGCCGCACCACCCCGCCACCCCCACCAGGCCGCACCCCGCCACCCCCACCCCCTCCGGCGCCGCCCCGTCGCGCCACCCCACCCCCGCCACCCCCACCCACGCAATCCGCACCCCCACCGGCGACCACACCCGAGCCCCCGGCCACCCGCGCCACCCCACCACCTCCGCCGGCGGGTCGTGTCGCGCCAACACCCGAGCCCTCGGCCACCCGTCCGCCCCCACCACCTCCGCCGGCGGGGCGGGCCGCGCCCGGATCTACCACCCCGGCGACCCGTCCCGTCCCACCGCCGGCGGCGGACCGTTCCGCGTCGACAACCGCGCCCTCGGCGACCGATCTCGCCTCACCACCCACGCCGGTCAGCCGTTCCGTGCCGCCGCCGCGGGCGGACCGTTCCGTGCCAGAGCCCGAGACAACGGCGACCACGCCTGCGCCACTACCCCCGCCTGCCAGCCGCCCCGCGCGCGAACCGGAGGCCCGGTCCGTCCCGCCGGTGGACCGCTCCGTGCCCACGCCTGAGCAGCCGTCGGCGGTGCGTCGCTCCGCCTCGCCACCGCCTGCGTCGGCTCCTGATGGGGCGTCGGCGGCGAAGTTGGTAGCGCCGTTGGTGGAACGGGAGGATCCGGCCGAGGTCCAGCCACAGCCGGTGAAGGACCGGCCCGCGCCGGTCCGGCGTCCCACGCCGACGCGGACTCCGCGCCCGGGGGAGCTCATCTGTGGCGAATGCGGAGAGGGCAACGCCCCCACCCGCAAGTTCTGCGGACGCTGCGGTGATTCCCTCGCCGCGGCCGAGGTCGTCAAGACACCCTGGTGGCGCCGGCTGCGGTTGCGGCGCCGTCCCAGGACGCTGACGGCAGGATCCCGGCCGGCCCGCCCCGGCGACAGCTCCGTGAAACACGGGCTCAGGACGACGGTCCGCCGGGCCCGCACCACGGCAGGCTTCCTGATCCTGGTCTTCGGCCTCCTCAGCGGCTTCTATCCACCCTTGCGCACGTTCGTCGTCCAGCAGGCCGCCACCGTCAAGCAGCAGGTCCGTGGCGTGGCCGACTCCGCGCTCACCCCGATCCGTCCGGTGGCGGTGCAGGGCTCCGGAAGCACCACGAACCACCCGCCCAACGCGGCGTTCGACACGTTCGCGAACACCTCGTGGCAGGTGCCCTGGAACGAGAAGGCCCCGGCGCGGTTGACGGTCCAGCTCGATCGCGCCGTTGCCCTGCGCAAGATCCTCGTCAGGACCGGTGACAGCAAGAACTTTGCCGGGTCCAGCCGGCCGGCGACCCTCGAACTCAAGTACTCGAACGAGAAGTCCGAGCTGATCAGTCTCGTCGACAAGCCGGATCCACAGGAGATTGCCCTGCGCAACGCGGTCGGGGTCGGCACGATCACGATCACCGTCGTCACGGTCTTCCCGGCGCCGGGCGCTCGCGATCTGGCTGTGGCCGAGATCGAGCTGTTCGGCATCGGCTGAGCCATCGGAAGGAGAGCCATGCGGGGAACCACCACCGAACTGGACACGCCCTACCCGCTCGGATCCCTGCTGCCCGCGGTGCTGCAGGAGGACGAGCTGTTGATGCGATTCACCGCGGCGGTGGATCTCCTGCTCGCTCCGGCGATCAGCTCGCTCGACTGCCTCGGGGCGTACCTCGATCCGGCCTTGGCGCCGGCCGACTTCCTCGGGTGGCTCGCCGGATGGGTCGGTGCCGAGCTCGACGAGACCTGGCCGGTGGGGCTGCAGCGGACGGCCGTCGCGCAGGCGGTCGAGCTGCAGCGCGATCGGGGCACGATCGCCGGGCTCCGACGGCAGCTGGCGCTGATCACCGGCGCCGACGTGGAGGTCACCGACACCGGCGGTGTGACCTGGTCGGCCGAACCGGTCGACGGCGCCGGCCCCGTGGTCCCGCCGAGGCTCGAAGTGGTTGTGCGAGGCAACAACCTCGACGCCGCCCGGCTGGCCGCGGTGGTGGAGGCTGCCAAACCCGCCCACGTCGCCCACACCGTGCGCGTCGAGCCGTCGGTCACCGACGTGAGGTGAAGTCCGGTGGCTGGAAGCTGCCAGGAACCACCAGCACCGTCGATCGAGCCCGGATCGTGGTGCCGTCGACGACCGCCTCGACCGGCCAGGTGCCCGTGCTCGTCTGCGGGAAAACCAGGAGGGCAGCCGAGAACTCCCCGGTGGACCCGGCGACCGCAGTGGTCCGCAACCTGGTCCCGGGTGTCGTCACGACGACGGTGACGGCCCGCCCGGGTGGGAAGTCGCGCCCTGCCACGGTGGTGACCCGGTTCGTCCGCACCACCGCTGGATTCACGACCAGGACCGGCGCCACCGCCTGGCTGCTCAACGCGATCAACCGGGTGTAGGCCGGGTCCTTGGTGGCGATGGACAACACACCCGTACGACGCCCGGGGGACTGCGGTGTCGCCCGGACTTCCACGCTACAGATGTCGCCCGGGTCCAGGCGCCGGCCGGAGCAGGTCGTGGACACCACGGTGAAATCGCCGGGGGTGAAGCGCGGACCGCTGAGGACCTCGACGGCCGAGAGCTCGATCGGTGTGGTCGCGCCGTTGCGTACCTGGACGCTGCGAACCCCGATCGGTACCAGCGCGGGCAGTGAGCCGGTGAAGTCCACCGGATCCGGGTTGATCACCAGACCCCCGGTGGGCGTCGGCGCGGTTGTCGGCCCCGGCGTCGGCTGCGTTGGCGGAGGAACTGTGGGTAGGGCGGTGGACGAGCCACGCAGCGGAAGGTCCGTCACGGCCCCGTTTCGCAGCTCGACGCGCAATGCCGCCTCTTTCGTACCGACGGAGGTCGGCGTGAACTCGACGGTGACACTGCAGGTCTCGTCTGCGTGCAAAGTCGCGCCGACGCAGTTCTCGGCCATACCGGTGACGAAGTCCGCGCTCCCCGTCACACTGAGCCTGCCGATCGTCAGGGGACCGAAGCCCTCGTGCCGCACCACCGCCGTCTTGGTCGCAGACCTCCCCACCGGGACCCCGTCGAAGACGGTGGTCGACGCGGTGACCTGTGGCTGGAACGTCCTGGCGACGGCCGCACCCACGCAGCACGGCGGGGAGACCAGGTCGTCGCCGGCGCTGGTGAAGACCAGGACGGAGCCGTTCGCGGACAAGCGAGGAGATTCGCTCGGCCCGGCGGCGGGACAGACCTGTGGTCCGCAGAGTTGTCCGGAGGGAGAGCCGAGCTCTCCGGGAAGCCTCGGCGCACCGGCCTTCTCCCGTCGGGCGTCGAGCACCAGGTCACGCACGACGACGGCGGTCCGTCCGGTGCCCTGGGCATCCGGATGCATGCCGTCCGCCGAGCTCTGGAAGGCGAGGTAACGGCCGTCGGCGGAGAGCGCGGGAGCGGTTCCCTCCGCCGGCCGGTCCGTCGTATCGCGTGATGCGACCGTGGCGCTCACGGGAGCGTCGGCACCGGGCCCGAGGCGGCCGATACCGGCAGGGTCGCGGTCGACCACGACCGTGACCCGTGGCCCACCCGGCTGGAGGCTGTGCTCGTACGCGATCAGCCGGCCGGATCCGGAAACGGCCGGCCAGGCCGCCACCCCCGAGAAGCTGCCGTCGGGCGTGACGTCGACCCGCGTGCTCAGGTCCGCGGCGATGTCGTACGCCTGGATCGAGCCGATCGGTTCCGCGCAGGCGAGCAAGGCCGGGCAGCCACCCACGGCGAACACGGCTTCATGGCCGTTCGCCGACAGCTGGGGCGGGCCGTGGTTCCCGTCGACCTCGGGATAGCGGAACCCGTCGGGGTCGGGCGGCAGCGGGCGGCCCTGTGGATCCTGGACCAGCCGGGTGACGGCGACACGGGCAGTGGTTGCGCCAGGCAACATCTCGCGCCAGGCGATCACGGTGCCGTCCGCCGACAGGCTCGGTTCGGACCCGGTGGTGACCTGCGGATCGGCCGGGTCCGACCCGAGGTAGAGGTAACCGAAGTCCATGATCCCGTCCGGCCGCAGTTCGTCGAAGACCCCGTCACCGTCCGGATCGCGGTCGCAGACGACGACGCGCCGCTCCGCCCGGCCGAAGTTGTCCCGGAGGTTGTCGGCGATGCTCTCGAAGGCGACGTACCGGCCGGTGGCGGACACGGTCGGGTGCAGACTGTCGCGGTTGCCTCCTTCCTCGGGTGTGGCGGTGGCTCGGAGCGGGGCAGACGAGCCACGGGCAACGATGTACGTCGCCTGCAGAGCCCGGCTGATCAGCACAGTCCTGCCTGGAGCTCGCCGATCGCGGACATAGACGTTGTACGGCGCGTCCGTTCCGCCGCGGACGACTGGATCCAGTGCGGCCCGCGACGCGAAGGCGACCTGGCTGCCGTCGGCCGACAGCGCTGGTGAGAGCGCCGATCCGGCGGAGTCGGCGCCGTCGGCACCGAGCGAGACCACCTCGGTGGTTCCTCGCGAAGTGGCGGCAGCGGTCGGTGCTGTCGTCACCGCGACCGGGACCAGCAGAAGGGCGAGGGCGAGGAAGAGGCGCCCGGACCGACGGTTCAGCACGGTTCCCCCTTGATCGACGGGCGTTCTCGATCGTAGGTTCGCCGGGCGTCGTCCGGCTGCCCGATCGCGGGAGTCATCGGGCGGTGGCCGCCGCCCGATCGGGCAGCGTTCGTGACGCTCGGGGCTAGCCTGCCGATGCTGCCCGGGCGGCCGGTCCGGCGGTCACGCTGGTCGGTATGGCAGCCACGGTTTCGTTGTCGACGACATCGCTCGCGGTCGCCCCCGGTGACACCGGGCAGTGCGAGCTTGGGATCACCAACACCGGCCGGCTGGTCGACCAGTTCTCGGTCGGCCTGGTCGGGCCGAGCGGCGACTGGGTCACGATCGAGCCGGCCACCGTCAACCTGATGCCCGGGAGCAGCGCGACGGCCTCGATCATCTTCGCGCCGCCCAGGTCCGCCGAGGTGACCGCCGGCCGGCACGAGTTCGGTGTCCGCGTCCGCTCGCGGGAGGACCCGGAGACGTCCGTGGTGACGGAAGGAGCGGTCGAAGTCGCGCCGTACCGGGAGATCGTCACCGAGCTGGTGCCCGCCAAGCGCCGGGCCCGGCGCCGGGCGAAGTTCCGGCTGGCCGTGGACAACCTCGGCAACGAGGAGACCGCGGTGACGATCGGCCTGCGTGATCCGGAGGACGAGCTGCGGCTCCTCGCCGACCACCCGGAGATCACGACCGCGCCGGGGACGGCGACGATCGTCAAGCTGACCGCGGCGCCGCACCGCCGGTTCTGGCGGGGACAGCCGAAGCTGCTGGCGTTCGAGGTCGTGGCGAAACCTGCCGGGGACGAGCCGGTGACGACCACCGGGGTCGTACAGCAGGAACAGCTGATGCCGAAGTGGCTGTTGCCCGCACTCGCCGCCGGTGCCGTCCTGGTCGTCGCCGCGGTCGCCGCCTGGTTCGCCTTGCTGAAACCGGCGGTGCAGTCGGTGGCGACCGACCAGGCTCAGCAACAGGTCGCACGGGCCGAGACCGCCGCCTCGAAAGCGAGCAGCGCGGCCGACCAGGCGACGGCCGCCGCGACGGTCGCACAGCGGGCCGCCGGAATCAGCCCGACCCCTGGCGCACCGGACGGCAACGGAGGACAGACGACGCCGGGTACGAAGCCGGGCAGCAGTACGAAGCCCACCGCCGGAACCACCCCGAGCGCCAAACCTTCGGTGACGCCGACCGGTCCGGTCCCGCTGAGCTTCCGGATCGCGACCGGGGCCAAGGCGGTGACCGACGGCTCGTTCCAGTCCTTCACGTACTCGGCGCCGCCGCGCAAGACCGTCCGCATCACCGACCTGGTCCTGCAGAACCCGCGGGGCGACACCGGCATCCTGCGCATCCTGATCGGCCGGAACATCGTCCTGGAGACCGGGCTGGCGAACTTCCGGGACCTCGACTACCACTACCTGCAGGCGCTCACCGCCGCACCAGGAGAACAGGTGGCGGTCACGGTCAACTGCACCGCGCCGGCGGCCGGGTCCGACCGGTGCACGCCGTCGGTGTCGTTCTCCGGGCAACTGACCTCATAGCGTCAGATCAGCCCTTCCTTCAACGCGTAGGCCACCGCGTGGGACCGGTTGCGGAGCTGGAACCGGGTGGTGACGCCGTGCAGGACGTTCTTGACGGTGCGCGGCGAGTAGCTCAACCGGGCGGCGATCTCGTCGGTGTCGTAGCCCTCGGCCACGAGTTTGAGGATCGCGGTCTCCCGTGGCGACAGCCCGGCGAGCCGGAGACCGCGCGGCGTCAGGACGTCGTTCTGCATGTGCGAGACCTGCCGGAACAGCCGGGTGAGCAGGTCGGCCGGTAGCTCGGCCTCGCCGGCCGCGGCCCGCCGGACCAGGTCGGAGAGTCGCTCCGGACTCACCTCGGGGCGGCGGATCAGGGCACTCACACCGGCCTCGATCACCGCGATCAGGTCGGCGTCGTTGAGAGCGGCCACCACCAGGACGAGCTTGTCGACACCGCGGCGCCGCAGGTCGGCGACGGCGTCGAGGGTGGCCGGGTCCGGCGACTCGGCGGCGACCACCGCCACCACCTCCCCGCCCAGTTGCTCGGCGCCGACGACGTGGATGTCGGGCTGGAACCGGAGCTGGCTCTCCAGCCCGGCGCGCGAGATGGAATCGGTCGAGAACACGTGCACGGGGACGCGAAGGCCCATCGTTCCTCCCCTGGGTGAGCGGTGCCCCTACCATGCGTGTCCGGACGGCTACTCGTCCCTAGGGCCAGTCCCTAGGGTCACCCGAGGACCTCGCGCCGGCAGGGCACGAGGTACGCCCCAGGCGCGAAAGCAGGCGGCGAATCCGGCGAGCCTAGACTCGGCCGGTGACCAAGATCCTGCTGGTGACCGGGACCGATACCGAGGTCGGGAAGACCGTGGTGACCGCTGCTCTCGCTGCGCGGGCCGCCGGGTCGGTGGCCGTGGTCAAACCGGCGCAGACCGGGGTCGGGCCGGACGAGCCGGGCGATCTGGCCGAGGTACGGCGCCTCACCGGTCGGACCGAGTTGCACGAGGGCATCCGGTTGCGTGATCCTCTCGCCCCGACGACCGCCGCTCGCCGGGAGGGCGTACCGCTGCCGTCCGTCGAGTCGCACGCGAAGTTCGTCGACGATCTGGCCCGGACCCACGACCTCGTCCTCGTCGAAGGGGCCGGGGGACTGCTGGTCGGTCTCGACGACGACGGCCGCCATCTCGGGGACCTGGCCGCTCACCTGGCCGGCCCGTTCGCCTTCGTGGTGGTGACCCGGGCCGGGCTCGGCACGCTGAACCACACCGGCCTGACCGTCGAAGCCTTGCGCGCCCGGAATCTCCCGGTCGAGGGCCTGGTCGTCGGATCCTGGCCGGCGGACCCCGATCTGGCCGAGCGGTGCAACCTCGAAGACCTGGCCGCGACCACCGGAGTTCCGGTCATCGGGCGCGTTCCGGCCGGGGCGGGGCGGCTCTCCCAGGCGGAGTTCACGGCCTCGGCGCCGACCTGGTTCGACGCTGACCTGATCCGGCTCTGACACAGTGTTCTAGGAGCGGGAACAGTGTTTCAGGAGCGGTCCCGTAAGCTCGGCCAGGTGTCCAGTTGCCCGGCTCGGTTCGACGAAGAGCTCGGGATATGGGTCGTCGACGACCCGGGCGAGGTCCGTGGGGTGCTGCTGGATCCGGAGACGTTCCGGCCGGACAACGCGCTCGTGGCTCATACCCCGTTGTCGGTGAAGGCGTTGCGGGTGCTGTCCTCGGTCGGGTTCGCGTTGCCGCCGACATTGGCGAACAACGCGGGGCCGTCGCATCGGCCGATTCGGGCGGCGGTCGCGCGGTTCTTCAGTCCGGCTCGGGTGGCCGCGATCGAGCCGTTCACCCGGCGGCTGGTCTCCGAGCGCGTCGATGCGGCCTGGGAGTTGCTCGACTCGGGCCCGGTGGACCTGGTCGAGACCATCGCCGCGGAACCACCTGCGCTGGTCGTCCTGGAGATGCTCGGCGTGCGCGACGTCGACGTACCGGCGTTGAAGGCGTGGAGCCGGGACTCGCTGGAGCTGTTCTGGGGATGGCCCGGGGAGGACCGTCAGCTGGAGCTGGCCCACAGCGCGGCCGAGTTCTACGGCTGGCTCCGGACGCGGACCGAGGCGGCGCGGCGGCTCGCGGGGGACGACCTCTTCGGCGTACTGGCCGGGCTCGGGCTGACCGACGAGGAGATCTGCGCCGTCGCGTACTTCCTGCTGATCGCGGGGCAGGAGACGACGAGCCAGCTGATCTCCACCGCGTTCCACCGGATGCTCACCGAGCCCGCGGAGAACCCGGTGGAGCAGGTGCTGGCGGAGGCGTCCTCCGTACCGACGTGGCGGCGGGTGACCGCGGTACCGGTGTCTGTCGGCGAGGTGGAACTCCCCGCGGACGCACCGGTATTGCTCGGGCTCACCGGTCATGGGGGACCGGCTGACCTGGCCTTCGGGATCGGTCTGCACCGGTGTCTCGGGGCCGGGCTGGCTCGGCTGGAGGCACGGGTCGCGGTGGAGCGCGCGGAGCCGTTGCTGGCCGCGGTCCGGTTGGTGGAGGAGCCGCCGCCGATGCTCGAGCTGCTGTCGTTCCGGGCACCGTCCCGGTTGCTGGTCCGGCGCTGATTACGACCCGGCTGACCTGCACCGATACCCTGGGCCGCGTGACCGCAGCAGAGCATGACCTCGTTCTCGTCGTCGACTTCGGGGCGCAGTACGCGCAGCTGATCGCACGCCGGGTCCGTGAGGCGAAGGTGTACTCCGAGATCGTGCCGCACTCGATGCCGGTCGAGGAGATGCTGGCGCGTTCCCCGAAGGCGATCATCCTGTCCGGCGGACCGCAGTCCGTGTACGCCGAGGGTGCGCCGCGGGTGGAGTCGGCGCTGTTCGAGGCCGGGGTGCCCGCGTTCGGGATCTGCTACGGGTTCCAGGCGATGGCCCAGACGCTCGGCGGCGACGTCCGGCGGACCGGGCTGCGCGAGTTCGGCCGGACCCCGGTGACCGTGGGCGACGCGGGCACGCTGCTGGCCGGGATCCCCACCGACCTGAACGTCTGGATGTCGCACGGGGACGCCGTGCACGCGCCGCCGGTCGGGTTCACCGTGCTGGCCGCGTCGGAGGGCGCGCCGGTCGCCGCGTTCGAGGACGTGGACCGCAAGTTGGCCGGCGTCCAGTGGCACCCGGAGGTGTTGCACTCGCAGGCCGGTCAGGCGGTGCTCGAACACTTCCTCTACGACCTGGCCGGCTGTACCGGTGACTGGACCACCACGAACGTCGTCGACGAGCAGGTCGAGCTGATCCGGCAGCAGGTCGGGGACAAGCAGGTGCTCTGCGCGTTGTCCGGCGGCGTCGACTCGGCGGTCGCCGCGGCGCTGGTGAGCAAGGCGATCGGCGACCAGCTGACCTGCGTGTACGTCGACCACGGGCTGCAGCGCGCCGGTGAGTCCGACCAGGTCGAGAAGGACTTCGTCGCCGTCACCGGGGCCCGGCTGGAGGTGGTCGACGCGGAGGAGCGGTTCCTGACCGCGCTGGCCGGCGTCACCGACCCGGAGCAGAAGCGCAAGATCATCGGCCGGGAGTTCATCCGGACCTTCGAGGCGACCGCCCGCAAGCTGGACGCCGAGCGGCACATCGAGTTCCTGGTCCAGGGCACGCTGTACCCGGACGTGGTCGAGTCCGGCGGCGGGACCGGCGCGGCGAACATCAAGTCGCACCACAACGTCGGCGGCCTGCCGGACGACCTGCAGTTCGCGCTGATCGAGCCGCTGCGGACGCTGTTCAAGGACGAGGTCCGCGAGCTCGGGCTGGCGCTCGGGCTGCCGGAGTCGATGGTCTACCGGCACCCGTTCCCCGGCCCGGGGCTGGGGATCCGGATCGTCGGCGAGGTGACCAAGGACCGGCTGGAGATCCTCCGCGCCGCCGACCTGATCGCCCGGACCGAGCTGACCGCGGCCGGCCTGGACCGCGACATCTGGCAGTTCCCGGTGGTCCTGCTGGCCGACGTCCGCTCGGTCGGCGTCCAGGGCGACGGCCGCACCTACGGCCACCCGATCGTGCTGCGCCCGGTCACCAGCGAGGACGCGATGACCGCCGACTGGGCCCGGCTCCCGTACGACGTGCTGGAGAAGATCTCCACCCGGATCACCAACGAGGTCGACGAGATCAACCGCGTCACCCTCGACATCACCAGCAAGCCCCCGGGCACCATCGAGTGGGAGTGACCCCTCACCGGTAGACGGCGATGTCCAGATTGAACTGGCCGTGCTCGGACGGATCCGGCTTCACCACGAGAGCGGTCGGGAGCTGGGCACCGAGCGTGCTCTCGACCACGGTCACCTTGTCGAGGCACAGCGCCTGGCTCGGAAGCCGCAGAGGCGTGTAGACGACGAGAGTCGACGCCGGCGCACTCTCCCAGAAGACGGACAACGCCATCGGGTCCTGCGGTGTTCGAGTGGGGCAGACATACCGCAGGCGCAGCAGGTCACCCGGCTGGGTGGCGACCAGGTACTGCGTCGCGCCCGACTCGCTGGTGACGAACTTCGGCTGAGGATCCTGCACCAGCCGCCGGCCGTCGACCACGGTCGGCAAGGTGTTCAAATCTTCGTCCAGGGCGATGCGGGTCCGGGGCGGATCGACCGGCGCCGCGACCGTCGGTTCACGCTCGCCGAGGTGCTGCTGAAAGGTGCCAACAGCAACTGCTGCGGAGACGGCCAGCGCTCCCGCGGTGACAGCGGCGGCCACCGTCCGGCGGCGTCGGCGCCGGCGGGCTCGGCCGCGGATCAGTGGGACCGGGTCGAAGCCCGGTTCGACGGGGCGGCCGGCGTCCTTCAGCAGGGTGCGCAGTTCGGTCGGGGTCATCACGCCTCCTCGGCGTCGAGCGAGCCGAGCTCGGCGCGCAGCCTGGTCAGCGCCCGGTGGGTCTGGCTCTTCACCGTGCCCACCGAGCAGCCCATCACCTCGGCGGTCTCGGCCTCGGTCAGGTCCTCGAAGTAGCGCAGCACGACCGCCGCGCACATCCGTCGCGGCAGCCGGCGCAACGCCTGGATCAGGTCGGCGTGCTCGACCAGCCCGACGAGCCCGCTGACGTACTCCGGCCGCGGCGCCTCGGCCAGCGGATCCTCGCTCGGTACCTCGGTCCGGCCGCGCCGGCGGCGCCACCACTCGGTGTGCGCGTTCACCATCACCCGGCGGACGTACGCGTGCGGATCCTCCGACCTGACCCGGTGCCACGACGACCAGCACCGGATCAGCGCCGTCTGCACCAGGTCCTCGGCGAGCGCCCGGTCCTGGGTCAGCAGGTAGCCGAGGCCGAGCAGCGCGCCGTACCGGGTGGACACGTACGACTCGAAGTCACACCGCGGGTCGGCTGCCGGTGCCTCCGGCGGGCGGATCGCGGGCTGGAGCACGGCGACGGCTTCGGCATCCGCATCAACCCTCATACCCGGCTAGAGGCAGCCGAGCCCGCAAAGGTTGCATCCGGACGTCCACTACTCACCAAACCCGGCGTTCGTCCGGTGCTCAGGCGTGCGTGGTCGCCGCTGGGTCCTGGTCCGGGACTTTGGTGAGTGGTGGGGGTCCGCCCGTCAGCTGAGCTTTTCCGCCAAGGTGTCGGCTTCGGCCGGTCGGCCGAGCTGGCGGAGGCGGTCGACCAGGAGCCAGCCGGCCCGGAGGTACTGGTCGTGGCCGGTCGGGAGCGAGGTGAAGATCTCCCGGAGCGGCTCGGCGTCGGTGCTGCCGTGTTCGGCGATGAGGAGGCGGGCGTTCAGGGCCTGGTCCTCGAAGCCGCCGCGCTCGTAGGGCTCGACGGCCTGCCCGGCTTCGGCGACGGCGGTGGCCGTGTCGCCTTGCTGGAGAGCCAGGAGCGCCAGGTCCCAATGGATCCCGGCCCGCTGGAAGAGCACCGGCTGCTCCGCCGACGGCAGCGCGTCGAGGACCGGTACGGCGCGGCCGGCCAAGTCGCGGACCAGGTCGAAGTTGCCCGAGTACCGGGCCGACTGACCCGCCAGGCGCAGGGCCTGGACGTGGTCGATCGGGAGTTCGGCGGCCTGGAAGTACTCGGCGGCGGCCAGGAAGGAGTCGACCGCCTCCTCGTCCCGGTCGAGGCGTTCGAGCAGCGAGCCCTCGTCCTGCCGGGTCAGCCCGAGCCAGTGCGGATGCGCGTCGGCGGGTGCGTCGGCGAGCAGGGCGCGGACCTGGGTCAGCGCGGCGTCCAGGTCGCCGACCGCGCGGTACGCGTCGACGAGCACGCCGCGTACCTCCACGACCAGGCCGCCGAGCTCGGGATCCCGCAGGACATCGAGCGCCTCCTCCGCCGTCTCGGCCGCCTCCAGCGCGCGGCCGGTGAACAGATACGACTTGGCGAGCTCGAGCCGGCAGATCGCGACGTGGACCTCGAATCCGGGCTGCCCGATCGCCAGCGCCACGGCCTCCTCGAAGTCACCGACCGCGTCGGCCGGGCGGTCCTGGGCGAAACGGGTCATCCCACGCTGCCGGTACGCGAACGTGAGCGCCTGCGGATCGTCCGTCGCGAGCGCGTCGGTCGCCGCGGCCTCCGCCTCCTCCAGCCGATCCTGCTGGAACAGCAGGTTGCACTGCAGGGCGGCCGCACCGGTCCGCAGGTCGCCCTCGGTCGCCGGGTTGGCGCGCAACGAGATCACTTCCTGCAGCGCCTCGTCCGTCCGGCCGGACTGAGCGAGCACCATCGCCAGCGTGTACTGCCACCCGCCGCGCCGGCGCGGTTCGTCCTCGGTCACCAGCCGGCGCAGGGGCTCCTCGCCGGTCGCGACGCCTTCCTCGACCCGGCCCAGCTCGCACAGCATCCGGGCGATCCGGCCGCGGTCGCGGAGGACCCGGAGCTCGTCGCCGAGCTCGGTGTAGAGCGTGATCGCCTCGCCCCAGGCCTCCAGCGCGACCTCGGGCTGCTGCCACGCCGCCAGGCCCTGGCCGTCGAGCAGGCGAGCCCGGTCGAGGGTGGTCCGCTCGCTCTCCGGGACCTCTTGCTCGAAGGCGCTCCAGGACGCGATCGCCTCGCTCCGCCGATCCGTCTGCCAGGCTTCCTCGGCCCGGTCGAGCCACCCGCGACCGGTTGCTTCGGGCAACGGATCCGGGGTCGGCTTCGGGGCCGGTCGGACCTGCTTGCGCGCTTCCGCCCGGCGCGCGGTCTCCGACAGCGGGAGGTACTCGATCCACGGCTCGGCGGTGAGCAGCTTGCGGACCTCGTCGCCCTGGTGCGTGGTCCCGTTGCGCTCGTCGAACTGTGCGGCGAGCTCCAGTGCCTGCTGCGCGAGCTCCTCGGCCAGCTGCTTGGCGGGAACGTCCTCGGCCTGCGGACGACGGATCAGTACGTCGACCTTGCTCAGTGCGAGCGAGGCGGCCGCCGCGAACTCCATTGCGGCGAACGGGCTCGGCGGCTCGGCCAACTCGCCGAGGTGCCGCTCGACCAGCTCGATCGCGCGGGTCTCGTTCCCGGTCCGGGCGCAGAAGCGGATGTGGTCGGCGTACGTACCCAGCTCGCCCGGCTGACCCCGGAGGATCCGGTACCCGCGGCGGTGCGCGTCGACCGCCTCGGCGTACATGCCCTCGGCAACGTAGGCGGGGAGCAACGCGGTCAGCATCTGCTGCGGTTGTTCGTTGCAGGTGAGTTGCCCGTCCAGGACACCCACCGAGAGCGCCACCGCGTCCGCCGTCCGACCCGTCGCGGTCAGGTGGTTCACCTTCTGCGTCGGGTCACAGCCGATGCAGTCCGACAGGTCGTCCCGCGGCGCGGTGGACCACAGCCGGAACTGCTCCGCCGCGGTCTCCTTGTCGCCGATGTGCGCGGCGACCTGCCACTGGTGCTGGTGGACGGCGTGCAGGCTGTGCCCGCTCTGCCGCCAGCGCCGCTCCATGTCGTCGAGGACGGCGTACGCCCGGTCCAGCGGGACCTCGGGGAACTTCGTCAGCGTGTTCGGTGCGAACTTGAAGCACCAGTGGAACATGTGCGAGTGCTCCTGGTACTTTTCCGGGTCCGCGTCCCAGTCCGCCACGCAGCGCGCGAACGGTACCAGCGACTTCCGCGGTTCGCCGCCCATCACGTACGCCGTGACCAGGGCGAGCCGGGAGAAGAACGCGATGTCCGCCTCCTCGGCCGCGTCGGCCCGGCGGACCACGTCCTCCAAGAGGGCCGACTTCGCCTTGCCGTACGGCGTGCTCTGCGCTCGGTGGAGCCGGTCCACCAGGTCGTCGGTCATCGCGTCGGGTCCTCCGGAGTAGGAACGGCCTGGTCGAGCAGACCGAGGAACGAGCGGTTCACCAGGGCGGAGTCCGCGGGACTGATCGGGTGATAGCCGAGCATCAGCGCGTGCCCGTACAGGCCTTCCACGGCAAGCTTCACCAGTTCGGGATCACCGAGCGCGGCGATCCGGCGGACCAGGGGGCTGCGGTGGTTCAGGACGAGTTGGGGGCGGCTGTCGTCGTGGGTATCCAGGGCACCGAGGACCTCGGACCAGAGCGCGTCGGCGCGGTCGCGGGTCGCGCGGAGCTCGGTGGCGAACCGGGCCGAGCGGTCGACCAGGTACATCGCGGGCAGGCTCGCGGGGTCGAACGCGCGGACCACGACCTCGCAGCCGACCTGGTCCAGCGTCTCCTGCGCGGTCCGGACGAACGCGCGCAGGTCGAGCTCGGTCCGCGGGTCGAGGCTGTCGAAGCTGGTGCTCAACTCGGTCGGGTCGAACCGGCTGGTGACGATTCCGTCGACCACCTCGGGCAACCGCTCGAGCAGCTCGGCGTCGTAGGTGTAGCCGCCGTTCACCACGGTCAGCTGTTGCGCCGCGGCGACTGCGGCGAGCTGGCGGAACTCCTCGATCGTCGCGACGTACCGGATCTCGTTGCCGCGCTCCCGCAACTCCGCCGCGGTCATCCGGCCGTGGTTGGTCTCGAACCGCAGCCAGCGGTACACCAGCTCGAGCATCTCGTCGTCGTGCAGCGCGAGCGCCTTCACACCGAGCTGGTGGATCGAGAGGAACTTGTCCAGCTTCTGCGGATCGGTACTGCCGAGCCGGACCAGCCAGCCGCGCAACTGCGCACCGAGCGCCTCCCGGGTCGCCTCCAGGTGCCCGTCGTCGAAAAGCGCCTCGCGGCTCGCCGTCGGCCGCAGCTCGGACGTGTCGATCACCGCGCGGACGAAGAACGCCCAGTCCGGCAACAAGCCTTCGACGCCCTCGGCGAGCAGCATCCGCTTCAGGTACACGCGGTGCGTGGCCCGCTCGGCCGGGTTCGCCGCGAACGGCAGGACGAACGCGACCCCGGTCAGCCCGGCCGCCGGGTTGTTCAGCGGGATCACGTCGAACGGGGTGAACCCGAGGTGGTCCTGCGCGTACCCGACCAGGTCGGCGCGGCTGTCGCCCTCCCACGGCGCCTTGCCGTCGGTCACCCGCTCGCCGTTCACCGTGATCTCGAGCGGCAGCAGGGCGCCGAACAACCGGACCAGCTCGACCACGGTCGCCTGCTTGAACCACTGCTCGGCGCCGCGCCTCGCGAGAAGCGTGACCGTCGTACCGATCTCGTCCCGCGGTGGCGCCTCGGTCGTGCTGTACCGGCCGTCCGCGGTACCGATCCACTGCGTCGCGCCGCTGGTGGCCGGCTGGGTGATCACGTCGATCTGGTCGGCGACCATGAACGCGGACAGCAGCCCGATGCCGAACTGGCCGAGGAACTCGGTGCGGGCGAAGCCGATCTCGTCCCGCTTGGAGGAGCGGCCGATCGTGGCCAGCAGTTCGCGAACCTGGTCCGGTTCGAGGCCGACGCCGGTGTCGGCGATGCTCAGCCGCCGGTCGTCCACCTGGATTGCGATCCGCCCGGGCGCCGCCGGATCCGCCGCCCGCCGGGCGGTGATCGCGTCGACGGCGTTCTGCAGGAGTTCGCGCAGATACACCCGCGGACTGCTGTACAGGTGGTGACTCAGCAGGTCGACGATGCCCTGCAGATCCACCTGGAAGTTCTCGGTACTCACTGCCCCAGCCCTCTCTCACCCTTCGCGCCCCCGAACGGCCTCGCACACGCTACGGCATCCGGGGGCTCGCTCGGGTGACCCCGTTGCGTGCTTAGGGTGGAACCAGTGGTTCGTACGCGATGTGCGGTCGCGCTGGGGGAGCGCTGCGTGAACCGCCGCCTCGGGGGAGGGCGATCTGATGGTGTACCGGGTCCATTTCGGCTGCGCGGATCTCGCCAGGACGACGATCGCGCAGGAGCCGGATCCGTTGTGGGAGGTCGTACTCGGCCTCAACATGCTGCAGACCGATGACGGCCCGACGGTGTTCGGCGCCTGGCGCGAACGGACCAGGGCCCGGCTGACCGCGGTCGAACGTGACCTGCTGGTGCTCGCTCCACCCGTCGGCTACACCCCCGATTTCCTCACCCCGGCCGGTGCGGCCGAAGGACTCGAGGCGGGGCTGGCCGAGATCCGGTCGACCTCGCCCGATCGGCTGACGGCCGAGTTGCGGAAGCTGGCGGAGTCGGTCCGCCTCCCGCGCTGGACGCGCCGCCTCGCAGCTGGCGATCCCGCGGTGATGGAGCGGCTGATCCACGGGCTGCGGCATTTCCACCGGACGAAGATCGCGCCGCAGATGCCGAAGATCGGTACCGCCGTGATCCGCGAGATCGAGCAGCAGAGCGAAGCCGTGGCCACGAACGGTTTCGAGAACCTGGTCTCGATCATGCCCGAAGCCGTGCGCTGGCAGGCCCCGCTGTTGACGGTCGACCTGCCGCACGTGGATCGCGATCTCTATCTCTGCGGTCGCGGGCTGCGCCTGATCCCGTCGTACTTCTGCTGGCGCTACCCGATCATGCTCTTCGACCCGCAACTCCCGCCGGTACTCGTGTACCCGGTGCGGCATGACGCATCGGCTGTCGTCCACGTGGACCCGGATCGTCGGGCGGTGGGTCGGGGTACCGATCACGCCGGTGCGGTGGCGGATCTGATCGGCCGAACGCGGGCGCTGGTCCTGCGCAGTATCTCGGCCGGTGCCTGTTCGACCAGCGAACTCGCCAGCAGGACAGGGATCTCGCTCGCCTCGGCCAGCGAACACGCCCGCGTCCTGCACCGAACCGGCCTCGTCACCACCTACCGAGTAGGCAACGCGGTCCGCCACACCATCAGCCCAGTAGGCACCAAGGTCCTCACCGGCGAGCACTGACCCAACGCCGAAGCGGCACCACGGTGGTTACCGTGATGCCGCTGCGGGTGTGGAGAGGTCAGGACTTGGTCAGCTTCAGCGAGTTGATCGGGGTGAGGTTCTTGTCGACGTAGTGGTACTGCGCGAGGTACGTCGGGCAGTTCTTGCCGCCGTACTCCAAGCAGATGTACGCCTTCGCCCCGCCGTACTGGTTGTTGAACACCCGGTGCGTCCCGAACTGGTTGCTCAGGTTGTGCGCACCGTAGCTGTAGTACACGTGCGACGGACGCCCGCCGTTCCAGCTGCCGTTCGGATACACACAGACCGCGCCGTACGGGCATCCCGCGTACGTCCCGCCCTGCGCGCTCGTCCCACCGGTCTCCGCGGCCTGTGCAGCCGGCGCTCCGGCGCCCACCGAGGCCGCCAACGCGCCACCCGCCATGGCCATTCCGGCGGCAATCTTCATCGTCTTACGCATGATCTCCCCTTGATCAGCGGCACCCCCGAACTGGGACACCTCGTTGCGATGTCTCCACCTTCGGCCCCGAGCCCCGCCCCCGTGCCCGCCTTTCGGCCCACCCCGAACCACCCGCATCCCTTTCGCCCTCACCCGAAAGGCCTGGCCGCGCGCCCGGTAGTTGCCCACGGCTCGCAACATCGTCGGTCAGACGGTGGACCGGATGCCGTCGAGAAGATGCGCCAACCCGAACTGGTAGGAATCGGCGGACACCTCGCGGATGCTGCCGCCGTACGCCATGCCGCCCTCTTCCGCGTTCCACACCGCCGTCATCGTCGGGTAGCGGTCGACGTCGAAGTACGTCTCCCAGAGATCGCCGCGATCGTGCCACCAGGCATCGTTGCTCTGGCCCGTCTGGTGCTCGACCAGGTCGCTCTCGGCCTCCTGGCCCGCAGCCGAGTCGATGTACGTCGTGACCGCGAGCGCGGCCAGGTTCGCCCGGGCCGGGGGAAGGCCGAGCGCGACCATGGCGGACAACAGGTACTCCCGGCCGGCGAGCATCCCTGGTCCCACCGGCGGGCGGATCGTGGAGACATGTGCCAGCCACGGGTGGCGGCGGAACATCGCGCGCGTCTGGTCGGAGTACAGCTCGACCTGCTCACGCCAGTCGGCCGGACGCGGATCGCCGGGTCCTGGGAGCTCGCGCTCGAGCAGCACCTGGTCGACCATCAGGTCCAGGAGCTCCTCCTTCGACGGCACGTAGGTGTAGAGCGTCATCGTGCCGACGCCGAGCGCCTTCGCCACCCCGCCCATCGACGCTGCCGGCAACCCGCGCTCGTCCGCGAGAGCGAGCGCCTGCTCGATCACGGCGTCCACCGTCAGCGTCGGGCGCCGCCCTCGTACCCGCTTCGCACCTGCCTCGCCGCCAACGGCTGCTGACGGGGGCCTACCGCGTCCACCTCGCGCTCGGCGAGATCGCGGATCGGAGGCCTGCGCATCGGAGGCCTGCGGATCGGGGACCGGCTGATCGGTGGCCGGAGCTGGGCTGTGGTTGCGCCAGAGCAGGGCGAGCGTGCGGTCGGCCTGGCCGCCGCCGCTGTGCTGAACCGTCATCCGTCCTCCCGTCGCCGCATCCTCGCATAGGCGTATGAGGGCAATTCTCGTATACCCTACGGAAATTGCTTCCGAGGTGAAGGAGTGGGGAATGACCATCCTGGTGACGGGTGCGACCGGCAGTGTGGGCCGGTTGGTCGTGGACGAGCTGCTGACGGCAGGCGTGGAGGGTGTGCGGGCGCTCACCAACAATCCGGCGAGGGCTGTGCTGCCCACCGGGGTCGAGGTCGCGCGGGGCTACCTCGGGCGTCCGTCGACGCTGCCCGACGCGTTGGAAGGGATCGACACCGTCTACCTCGCGCCGCTGCCGGCGTTCGTGGACGACTTCATCGAGTGCGCGACCAAGGCGGGTGTGCGTCGCGTGGTGGTGCTGTCGGGCGAGCCGGCCGAGTACGAGGCGCAGGGCGATCCCTCGGGCTGGCACTACTACAAGGTCGAGCGGGGGATCGAGGACGCCGGCTTCGAGTGGGTGCATCTGCGGCCCGGCCAGTTCATGAACAACACGCTCGACTGGGCGCCGTCGATCAAGGCGGAGGGCGTGGTGCGCGGTCCGTACGCCAAGGCGGTGCAGACGCCGATCGACCTCGGCGATATCGCGGCCGTGGCGCGCGTGGTCCTGCTGGACGAGAGCTACACCGGGCGGAAGCTCACGATGAGCGGGCCGGAGGCGCTCACGCAGCCGGAGGAGGTGCGGATCATCGGCGAGGCGATCGGGCGGGAGTTGCGGTTCGAGGAGCTCTCGCACGCCGAAGCGGTCGCCGCCTGGGCGCCCGCGATGGGCGAGGAGTCCGCCGAGTGGCTGGTCGACGGCTTCCGGATGATGGCGGAGTACTCGATGACGCCGGAGGCCACGGTCGAGGAGCTGACGGGTCGCCCGGGCAAGACGTACCGCCAGTGGGCCGCCGCGAATGCGGAGGCCTTCCAGTCGGTGTGATGTCTCAGGGCATGGGTGACGGTTATGGGGTTTGGGGTGCGGCCGCGCGGGGTTGGCCATTGCTGATGCGGAACTGACGTAGGGCATCTGGCGGGCGCCATGCTGACCGGGATCGGTGCGAGGATGCCCCGATGACCTTTGGTGAAATCATCGTGGTTCGTCATGGGGAGTCGACCTGGAACAGTGATCGACGATGGGCTGGTCAGGCTGATCCGCCACTGACTGATCTGGGCAGGAAGCAGGCATCCGAACTGGCTCACCAATGTCGCGGTGCGGGAGTCGGTGCCGTGGCAACATCCGACTTGAGTCGGGCACGACAGACCGGCCTCATCGTTTCGGATGCTCTTGGGCTTGCTCCACCAGCCGAACTGCCGGACCTGCGCGAACGGTGGAGTAGAACGCTGACGGGACTCACAGCCGGGGAGATCGAGGACACGTTTCCGGGTGCATTGGCAGCCTGGAGAGGCGGAATGTCAACCGATCTTCCCGGCGACAGCGAGGGATTCGACACCTTCGCCGATCGTGTGCTGCGAGGATTGCAAGCCGCTGCCGGCCTCGCCTCTGTGGTTCTTGTGGTGGCTCACGCCGGAATTTTCCGCGTACTGGGGGCCGCCACTCGAACAGGCACGACCGCCTCGGTGGCAAATGCGAGCGGGCGTCGGATCGTGCTAGGTGCTGACGGCATCAGTGACAACGGGCCGGCCTTCTGAGTCCGGTCCACCGACCCCGAACCTGCCGGTGATATCGACGACCGCCATGCCAGGTCTTCCTGTCGTGTCATGTCTCAGGACGTGGCGGGATCGGTTCCTAGGCGGCGCCGACCTTCCTGGCCATCAGAACCAGCCGTACCCCGGTCACCAGGAGCCACACGAGCCAGGCGGCGTAGCCGAGTAGCCCCACGAACAGGATCGGCGATCCGTCAGCGATCGCGAGGTTGGCCACCCCGGCGGCGATCAGCAGGCCTCCCCCGGCCACGCCGAGCACACGCTGCCACGGCGCCGCCAGCCGACTCGCATGCGCCGCCAGCGCAGCGCCGATGAAGGTGGTGCCGAGCGCCGGCAGCGCCAGAGCGAGTGCTCCTGCATGCAGCTGCCAGACGAGCTTGAACAGCGGGCTCGGCTCGGCGAGCTCGCCGGCGGACAATACGACTCCGTTCCACAGAACCGCGTAGAGCGCGAAGACCGCCGCGAGAGTCGCGCCCGCGGCCACCGCGAGACGCGACCAGTCGGCGCCCGCACCCCCGCGACGCCCGACCAGCCCGTGGAAACCGGTCACGAACACGAGCAGCAGCGGCAGGTTCAGCGCCTCTGAGCCGACCGCGATCGCGACCGCGCCGCGGTTCTCCGCGTGGAAAGCGAGCACCTTCTCGATCGGGTCGCCGAAGCCGGGCGCTCCGGCCCGGACCAGCACCGCATTCTGGATGACCAACGACGCTACCAGCGCGATCGCCGCCGCGCCCACGACCCGCTCCCCGAACGCCGGGGTCGGCGCCGTCAGCGAAACCTTGTTCACGGCCACAGCATGCGCTTGTGTGGCCGCAATCATCAACGGGGATCACCCGATCTACGCCCTGGCCCACCCTGGCGCTGCTGTGGCGCTACTGAACGCTGACTCGGGAAACGCACTCATCTGCCGCTGAGCGAGCGCGTCCGGGTCAGGCCGAGCAGATGCCTTGGTTGGCCATGAGTGTCACCGATGTCTTGAGAGATCGAGTGTCACCCGTGTCCTGACACATCCACAGGTCTTCCTGTCGGTTTGAAAGCTGGGCGAACATGTGTTCGACTGTACTGCATGAGATGGGCAAGGCAGCAAATCGACGCCGAGACCCCGGGGACGTTGCCGGGGCTCGGATCGATCGCGGGCCTGGTGCGGAGCGTGACCACGCCGGAGTTCCAGGGCGTCACGTTCCACGAGGTGCTCGCCCGCTCCGCGCTGAACTCGGTGCCGGGGTCGGGGATGCCGTTCAGCTGGACGGTCAACCCGTACCGTGGCTGCACCCACGCCTGCCGGTACTGCTTCGCCCGGCCGAGCCATCGGTATCTCGAGCTCGACCAGGGCCGCGACTTCGATCAGCAGATCGTGGTGAAGACGAACGTCGCCGAGGTACTGCGCCGCGAGCTCGCCAAGCCGTCGTGGCGCGGTGAGCAAGTTGCCCTCGGCACCAATACGGATCCGTACCAGCGGGCCGAGGGGCGGTACCGGTTGATGCCGGGGATCATCGAGGCGCTGGCCGGTTCCGGGACGCCGTTGTCGATCCTGACCAAGGGGACTCTGCTCCGCCGCGACCTGGCCCTTCTGCGGGCCGCGGCGGAGCAGGTGCCGGTCGGGATCGGCGTCTCCCTCGCGCTCGCGGACGAGGAACTGCGCCGGGCCGTCGAGCCAGGCGTGCCGTCCGTGCGCGGGCGGCTGGAGCTGATCCGGGCTGTGCGCGAGGCGGGATTGCCTTGTGGGGTGATGGTTGCGCCGGTGCTGCCGTGGCTGACGGATTCGGCGGATCAGCTCGACCACCTGTTCGGCGAGCTCGCGGCGGCCGGTGCCACCGGGGTCACCACGTTGGTGCTCCATCTCCGGCCAGGGGTGAAGGAGTGGTTCATGCAGTGGCTGGCGGGGGAGCGGCCGGACCTGGTCAAGCGGTACGAAGCGCTGTACTCGCACGGCCCCAATGCGTCGCCGAGCTACCGCCGCGCCTTCGAGGGCAAGGTGAAACCCCTGCTCGACCACCACGGTTTCGGCAAGGAGTCCCGCCATCGGGCCGGCTCCGGATCGGCCGGTACGTCGGGCATCCGCGCGACCCGGGGCGTGGTCGAAGCCTCGGGTCCGGGCTCCGCATCAGGCTGGGGCGAGCCGGATCCAGCGGCCCGCTTCCGCGGACCAGGGCACTCCGGCAGGCGGTATGAGCGCTCGCCGGACACCCCGGTGCGATGGACGGACACGCCACTAGACCCGCCACGCTCACACCCAACCTCGCCGGGCGAACGGAGGCCCCACCCGAGCCAGTCAACCTCAAGGCAACCACGCACCCACGGCCCCGCCCGCGTACCACCCGTCGTCCCCGACCCCGACCAGCAAACCCTCTTCTGAGCAACACCCGAGTCATGCGGCTCCGCCTCAGGGCGAAGCGGTACCGGCTGCTTGCCTGGATCACCCGCGTTGCCTGAACCCTCATCAGCTGACGCCGATGCCGATGCCGGTCTGCGGTTAGCGGAGGGTGAGGACTTTGGGGCCGGTGGGGGTGACGGCGACGGTGTGTTCGGCGTGGGCTCCTCGGGTGCCGTCGCTGGAGCGGAGGGTCCAGCCGTCGTCGTCGATGACGTACGTGGTGGTCTGGCCGAGCCAGAACCAGGGTTCGATGGCGAGGACATGGCCGGGCCGGAGTTTGAGACCTCGGCCGGCGGGGCCGCCGTTGGGAACGTGCGGGTCCTCGTGCATGCGGCGGCCGATGCCGTGGCCGCCGAAGTCGAGGTTGGTGCCGAGGCCCGCGGCGCGGCCGACCTCGCCGATCGCGGCGCCGATGTCGCCGAGGCGGTTACCGGGGACGGCGGCGGCAATACCGGCCTCCAGGGCGCGTTCGGTGTTGGCGATGAGTTCGAGGTCTTCGGGGGCGGGGGTGCCGACGACGAAGCTGGTGGCCGAGTCGGCGCACCAGCCGTCGACGGAGGCGCCACAGTCGACGTTGAGCAGGTCGCCGTCCGCGAGGCGGTAGTCGCCGGGAAGGCCGTGCAGGACGGCGTCGTTGACCGACGTGCAGATGACTCCGCTGAACGGGCTGCCGGCGAATCCGGGCTGGTATCCCTCGAAGAGCGAGGTGGCGCCGGCGGCGCGGAGGACGTCCCGGGCGACCTCGTCCAGGTCGCGGAGGGTGACGCCGACCGCGGCCTGTTTCTTGACGGCGGTGAGCGCTGCCGCGACCACCTGGCCGGCGGCGTGCATCTGCTCGATCTCCGTCGGCGTCTTGAGCTCAACCATCTGCTTCTTCCTCAGCTTCACGGGATAGTTATACCGGTACTATAATCACGCTCATGGTGCGACCTCCACTTTCCAGCTGGGACCGTGAACGCGGTCGGCAGCTCGGCCGGCTGCTCCGCGAGGCGCGGGGCGAACGCAGCATGGTCGAGGTCGCCGCCGCCTGTGGTGTCTCGGTGGACACGCTGCGCAAGATCGAGACCGGGCGGATCCCGACGCCGGCCCTGTTCACCGTCGCGGCTGTCGCGGCGACGCTGGACCTCTCGCTGGACGCGCTCGTCCAGGGCTGCGAGGGCGAGCTGGTCCCCGAGGAGAAGGCAGCCGGCGGCGGACTCATCGCCTGATCGAGTTGCGTCGGTCGTCGACCAGTCCGCGATCGACGGCACGGGGCACCCCAGCCGACGGCGACCCAACTGACGGCGACCCACTTGACGGCGACCCAGCTGACGGCGAGCACCTGACCGCGGTGCCGGCCGACAGGGCTGACGGATCCTGCGAGCAGCTCTGGATTCCCGGCGGAGTGCCGGGCGTACCGTGGGTGGTGGGGCTTGGCCCACGGGGGCAACTTTCCGCGGGGGCGGGGCGTCTTCCTGGTGATCCGTTCGGGTGGACGGGCTCCGGGGGCTCGGGCATATGGATGGTTTGCGGCGGTGGCGCGGGGTTCTGGCAGCCGGGGTTCTGGCCGGGCTGCTGATGACCGGCTGTGCCGATGTGCCGGGGCCGTCGTCCGGCCGCGGTGGGTCCGCGCCGCACGGGTCGGTGACGCCGGAGACGCCAAAGGTGGATCAGATCAGCCTGGTGGCGACCGGGGACGTCCTGCTGCACGAGCGCTTGTGGACGACCGCTCGCCGTGACGGTTCAGCTGGTCGCTGGGACTTCGCACCGTTGCTGAGTGGCGTGAAACCGCTGGTGCAGGCGGCCGACGTGAGTCTCTGTCATCTGGAGACACCACTGGGGACGCCGTACTCCGGATATCCGTTGTTCCAGGGGCCTCCGCAGATCGCGCCGGCGCTGCGGCAGACCGGGTACGACGTCTGCTCGACGGCCAGCAACCACAGCTACGACAAAGGGGCTGCCGGCATCGATCGGACCCTGCGAACCCTGGATGCGGCCGGTCTGAAGCACACGGGGACCGCGCGGACGCCGGACGAGGCCGAGCGGCCGTTGATCGTCGCGGTCCGAGGCATCAAGGTCGCGTTCCTCAGTTACACGTACGGGTTCAACGGGAGGCCGTCTCCGGGCGGGCAGACCTGGCGGGCGGGGAAGCTCGACGTCGCCAGAATCGGCGCGATGGCGAAGAAGGCGCGCGGGCTCGGCGCGGAGATCGTCGTGGTGAGTTGCCACTGGGGTGACGAGTACTCGACCCGGGTCAACGGTCAACAGCGCTCCGTCGCGGCGAAGTTGCTTGCTGATAGCAACATCGACCTGGTGATCGGTCATCACGCGCACGTGGTGCAGCCGCTGCAGCAGCTCAACGGCAAGTGGGTCGCGTACGGGCTCGGCAATCTGGTGGCCGCGCATCGGGAGCCGGCGAGCCGCAAGGCGGAGGGGTTGCTGGTGCGGTTCACGTTCCGCCGGCAGGGTGGGCGGTGGCGGGCCGACGTGGAGTACGCGCCGTTGTTGGTGACGGACACGCTGCCGGTGCGAGTGCTCGACGTCGGACGGGAGCTCCGGCGACCTGGGCTCCCAGGTCCGCTGAAGCAGCGGTTGGAGCTGGCGCAACGACGGACGACCGAGACGGTCACCTCACTGACCACCGTCGCGAAACCACTCTGACCAGCGACTCGAAAACCCTTTGCTGGCAAGCTGTCCGGGGCCCTAGGGTCGTCGCCATGATTACGTACTTCGTGATGGTCCGTCGTGCCCGGCTCCGGGCAGGCGAGGGGTGCCTGGGGATGGCATCCGCTCGATAGTCGTTGGGCTCAACGGGTCGTGGACGCGGCCGGGGTCGTTCCCGGTGAACTCGTCCTCGACATCGGGGCCGGCAACGGTGCGCTGACCGCGCCGTTGGTCCGGGCCGGGGCTCAGGTGGTCGCCGTGGAGCTCCACCCTGGTCGGGCCGACCGGTTGCGTCGGCGGTTCTCGGATGCGCCGGTGACGGTGGTCCGGGTCGATGCCGCTGATCTGCGCTTGCCGGCCCGGCCGTTCCGGGTGATCTCCAGCCCGCCGTACGGAATCTCCACCCCGTTGCTGAAGAGGTTGCTGTCACCTGGTTCGCGCCTGGTGACGGCGGACCTTGTCCTGCAACGGCAAGTGGTGAACCGGTGGGTCGACGGCCGCGCGCCCGGTGCGGCGCGCTGGAGCCGGTACTACGACACTTCGCTCGGAATTCGCCTTCCCCGTAAGGCTTTCACCCCACCCCCTCAGGTCGATTCAGCCGTACTACGCATCGAGAGGATCCGGAAGGGCCCCGCCGCTCAGAGGTGAGCGGCAGTTTCAAGGGGTCGTTGCAACACCGCCTTGGTTTCTAGGTGGTGAGTAGATCACGCAAGCGCTCGGCTGGGGTGTCCCAGTCGAGCGTTTTGCGTGGTCGGGCGTTGAGTTCTTGGGCGACGTGTTCGAGGTCTGCGGGTCCGTGGACGGACAGGTCGGTGCCTTTGGGGAAGTACTGGCGGAGCAGTCCGTTGGTGTTTTCGTTGGTGCCGCGCTGCCAGGGTGAGTGTGGGTCACAGAAGTAGACGGCGATGTCGGTGGCGATGGTGAACTGCTTGTGGCGGGCCATCTCGCTGCCCTGGTCCCAGGTCAGCGAGCCGCGCAGGTGTTCGGGCAGGGTCTGCATCGTCGCGATGAGGCCGTCACGGACCTGTTCGGCGTCGTGGCCGCCGGGCAGGTGGACCAGCATCGTGTAGCGGGTGGCGCGTTCGACCAGGGTCGCGATCGCGGACTGGTTGTTCTCGCCCATGATCAGGTCGCCTTCCCAGTGGCCGGGGACCGCGCGGTCCTCGGCCTCGGCCGGCCGTTCGGAGATCATGATCATCTCGTCGACGAACCGGTGCCGGCGTTGCCCGGGCTGTCGTTGGGGTTGGCGGCGGGTCCGGCCGGTGCGCAGCGCGGTCTGGACTTCGCGTTTGAGGCCGCCGCGGGCCTGGAAGTACAGCGCTTGGTAGATCGTTTCGTGGCTCACGCGCATGCTCTCGTCATCGGGGAAGTCTTTGACGAGCCTGTTCGAGATCTGCTCCGGTGACAACTTCCGTTCCAGGCCCAGCTCGACCCGGTCACGCAGCGCGGCGTCGGTAACCAGCTTCGAGGCCTTGGGCCGGGCCCGGGCCGCCGCAGCGTCACGGTGGGCCTGGTACGGCAGGTAAAGCCCTTCGATGCTGTGTGCACGGACCTCACGAGAGACCGTGGACTTGTTCTTACCGATGCCGGCCGCGATCGCGGTGAGGGTGAGCTTGTTGATCAACCCGTCGGCAATCGCCAGCCGTTCATCCAGGCACAGGTAACGGTCACTGATCACAACCTCAGCTGGTCCGGTCATGGAAGTCAGATACCGGGCAGCGGCGCCGGAGTCCACGACCCGCCCGCCGGGATGGATCCGCGTGTTGTTCACCTTGCGGACTCCGCGACACCAATCCAGCCCGGTGCGCCGGTTCACGCCCACCTCCCGGGCCGCGCGCGTGATCGACCATCCCGACTCGATCAACCCGGTGAACCGCGCCCTCGCCTGCACTTTGCCCCTCACAGCCGTCACCGCGGGCACCAGCCCGGCCGCGACCAGGATCCGCCGGGCAGTGCCATGACTCACCCCGCAGGCGATCGCAGCACGGTTGATGCTCGCGGACTCGCCGAACACCGCGATCACCTGCCCCCGCACCGCGTCGGTGATGACCGTTCGTCGGCCAGACCCACCACCACGTGCTCGCAAGATCTCGTAACCACGACCCCGCTTGATTCCCAGCGCGTCACACGCCGCCGCTACCGCGACCCCCGCATCAACCATCCGCACCAAAGCATCACCGTGACGCTCAAGATCCTCCGAAAACGACATGGCCGCCGCAACTCCTCAAATCGAGGTGTTGCGACGACCACGTGAACCCGCCAGCAGCGGGGCCCTTCGGGCTTTCCACGGGCCGGCCTCAGCCGGGCAACTTCCGGGCTCAGCCGTGCCAGGAGTTCCACAGGGCGGCGTACGAACCCTGGCGCGCCACCAGTTCGTCGTGGCTGCCGAGCTCGCTGATCCGGCCGTCCTCGACGACGGCGACCCGGTCCGCGTCGTGCGCGGTGTACAGCCGGTGCGCGATCGCGATCACGGTGCGGCCCTCCAGGACGGCGGCCAGCGAGCGCTCCATGTGCCGAGCTGCGCGCGGGTCGATCAGCGAGGTCGCCTCGTCCAGGACCAGGGTGTGCGGATCGGCCAGCACCAACCGGGCCAGGGCGAGCTGCTGCGCCTGGGCCGGGGTCAGCGCGAGCTGCCCTGATCCGACCCGGGTGTCCAGGCCGTCCGGTAGCGCCTCGGCCCAGTCGCGAGCGTCGACGGCGTCCAACGCCGCCAGCAGCTCGGTGTCCGACGCGGCCGGTGCTGCCATCGACAGGTTGTCCCGCAGCGTCCCGACGAAGACGTGGTGCTCCTGAGTCACCAGGGCGACCTGCTTGCGCAACTCGTCCAGTGGCAACTCGGTCATCTCGACGCCACCGACGCTGATCGAACCGGTCCGTGGCGGGTGGATCCCCGCGACCAGCCGGCCCAGCGTCGACTTGCCGGCGCCCGACGGACCGACCATTGCGATCCGCTCACCCGGCTGGACGGTCAGGTCCACGCCGTGCAGTACGTCGCGCCCGTCGACGTACGAGAACCGCACATCCTTGGCCTCGACCAGCTCACCGGTCGGCGTCTGGCCCGACGGGGTCCGGTCGTCCGGTACGTCGGTGATGCCGAGCAACCGGGCCAGCGCCGCGCCGCCGACCTGCAGCTCGTCCATCCACGAGATCAGCCGGTCCACCGGGTCGATCAGCTGGTTGACGTAGAGCACCGCGGCCGTGACCGCGCCCAAAGTGACGTGCCCGTTGATGTGCAGCCAGCCGCCGAACAGCAGCGTGCCGACGACGGGCACGAGGTACCCGACCTCGACCACCGGGAACCACACGGTCCGCAGGAAGAGCGTGTACCGCTCGGCCTGGTACGAACCGCGGATGTCGCGGTCGGTCCGGCGGACGCGATCGTCGTACCGGCGCAGCGACTCCACGGTGCGCGCGCCCTCGACGGTCTCGGCGAGCGAGCTCGTCATCTGCGCGTACGCCGCGTTCTCGCGCAGGTACCCGTCCTTCGCGCGGCGCAGGTACCACCGCGTACTGAGGACCAGCACCGGCACCAACGCGAGCAGCGGGAGCATCACCCAGACACCGACGAGCAGCGTCGCGCATACCGTGAACAGCACGGTCACGAACGCGACGATCGTCTCCGGCACCGCGAACCGCACGGTCCGGGACAGCGCGTCCACGTCCCGCGAGGTCCGGGAGAGCAGGTCGCCTGTCCCGGCTCGCTCGACGGTCCCGATCGGCAGCGCGAGCGCGTTGTCGACGAAGTCCTCGCGCAACTCGGCCAGCACCTGCTCGCCGAGGGCGAAGGACCGGTACCGCGCCCAGCGAGTGAGCAGCGACTGCGCCACGACGAACACGGCGATCACCGCGATCACCTGGTTCACCGCGCTCACCGTGGTGCCGTCCTGCACCTTCTCGACCAGCTCGCCGATCAACCGGGGCGCGGCCAGGCCGGTCACCGCGGCGAGGGCGTGCAGGCCGAGCGCGATCAGCAGCGCGCGGGGATGCCGCCGGGCCAGGCGCCGGGCGTGCCGGCGGACCTCGGCGGAGTCCGCCACCGGCAGGATCTGCTTCACGCCGGCACCTCCTCTTCCTCGGTCTGCCTGGTCACGGTCCGGCGGTACCGCGCCTCGGTCTCCAACAGTTCACGGTGCTTGCCACTGGCAACGACATGCCCGTCGGCCACGAACACCACCTCGTCCACCCGGTCGAGCAGCAACGGGCTCGACGTGAGCACGATCGTGCTGCGGCCCACCCGGTGCTCCTTCAGCCGGTCGGCGATCCGTGCCTCGGTGTGCGCGTCCACCGCCGACGTCGGCTCCACCAGCACCAGGACCGACGGGTCCCGCAGCAGCGCGCGGACCAGCATCAGCCGCTGCCGCTGGCCCCCCGAGAACGAGCGGCCCTTCTCCTCCACGTCGGAGTCGAGCCCGTCGGCCAGCGCGACCAGCACGTCCTCGGCCGACGCGGTCCGGATCGCCGCCATCAGCTCGTCGTCGGTCCGGCGGCCGTCCGGGTCCAGCTCGTCCCGCAGGACGCCGGTGAACAGCTGTGCGCCCGTGTCGCTGACCAGGATGCGGTCCCGGACGTCGGCCCGGGTCGCGCTGGCGAGGGTGACCCCGCCGTACCGGACCTCGCTGGCGTCGTCGTACCGGCCGAGCAGGTCGGCGAGGACGGCGGCGCGGTCGGGCTCGGCCGAGACGACCGCGGTCAGCAGGCCGTCGCGGGCGCGGATCCCGGAGACCGGGTCGACCAGGTCACCGCGGTCGGGCAGCCGGACCGGCTCGGCCGGGTCCACCACGTCCGGGGTCAGCTCGAGCACCCGGATGATGCGGCGGGACGCGACCAGGGCGCGCATCAGCTGGTTCGCCATCTCGGTCGCGGTCCGCAGCGGCAGCACCAGGAAGGTGGCGTACCCGTAGAAGGCGACCAGACTGCCGGCGCTGAGCTGGCCGCGGACCGCGAAGTGCGCGCCGAGGCCGACCACGGTGACCACGAAGATGCCGGGCAGGAAGACCTGCGCCGCGTCCAGCACGGACTGGATCCGCGCCACCTTGACGCCCGCGCCGCGGACCTCCTGCGACTCGCTGCGGTACCGGCGGGAGAAGGACTCCTCACCACCGATACCGCGCAGGACCCGCAGACCGGCGACGATGTCGGAGCCGAGCGAGTTCAGCTCGCCGACCGCGTCACGCTGGGCGGACTGACGCCGGTGCAGCGGCCGCAGCATCGGGCCGAGCGCGAACAGCATCAGCGGTACGCCGATCAGCACGACCAGGCCGAGCGTCGTCGACGACGACAGCAGGATCACGGCGACCACCACGAACGCGACCACGGCGCCGGTGAACCGGGCCGAGATCTCCAGGATGTTGCCGATGTAGGCCAGGTCGCTCGCGCCGATGCTGACCACCTCGCCGGTGGCCAGGTTCTTCGGCAGGGTGGCGCCGAGATCGGCCGACTTCCGGGTGACCACCTGGACCGTGCGGTACGCGCCGCTCAGCCAGTTCGACACCGCGAACCGGTGTCGCATGATCCCGGCCAGCGCCTGCAGGACGCCGACGGCGAACAGTACGGCGGTCCAGCGCAGCAGTTGCTCGCTGTCGCGGGCGGCGATCCCGTCGTCGATCGCGCGGCCGAGGATCGCCGGGATGAACGCCTGCGCGCCCATCCACAGGATGCCGAACGTCATCCCGCCGAGGAGCGTGGCCTTCTGGCCGCGGGCCACCCAGAGCAGGTAGCGCGCGGCGGAGCGGTGATCCGGAGTGCCGGGATCGGCGAGCGGGAGCTTCTTCATAACCTTTTCAGGCTAGGTCTCGGCACCGACAGACCGCATGCGATTTATCTGCCGCCGGGGGCGGACCGATCAGGTGACCTCCGCCGTGCGTTCCCCTCAGGAGAGCTTCACCTTGCGTTGGGCAACGGGTTCCCGGGCCGCCACCTGGACCGCCTGTCCTGGATCCATGCTGGTCATCGCGCATCGGGGAGCGAGCGGGTACCGCCCGGAACACACGCCGGCGGCGTACCGCCTGGCCGCGGCCCTCGGGGCCGACTACCTGGAACCGGACCTGGTCGCCACGCTCGACGGCGTCCTGGTCGCCCGGCACGAGAACGAGATCTCCGGCACCACCGACGTCGCCGACCACCCGGTGTTCGCGGACCGGCGGATCACCAAGATCATCGACGGGACCGCCGTCACCGGCTGGTTCGTCGAGGACTTCACCTACCCGGAGCTGTGTACGTTGCGGGCCCGGGAGCGGATGCCGCACCTGCGCGCGGCCAACACGGCGTACGACGGGCGGGAGACGATCCCCACCTTCGACGACGTGCTGCTGCTGGCCCGGCAGGAGTCGGTGCGCCTCGGCCGGCCGATCGGGGTGATCCCCGAGATCAAGCATCCGGCGTACTTCCGCCGGGTGGGGCTGCCGTTGGAGGAACTGCTGGCCGACCGGCTCGCCGTCCTCGGCGCCGGTCCGGACGAGGTGATGGTGCAGTCCTTCGAGCCGACCAGCCTGCGCCGGCTCGCCGTCCTCACCGACGTCCCGCTGGTCCAGCTGATCGACGCGGAGAGCGCGCCGAACGACTTCCTCCGCACCGGTGACGGCCGGACCTTCGCCGACCTGATCGAACCGGCCGGACTGCGCGAGATCTCGACGTACGCCCAGGTGCTCGCGCCGCACAAGGACCTGGTGATCCCGCGTCGGGCCGACGGCTCCCTCGGGACCCCGACCGGCCTGGTCGAGCAGGCCCATCGCGCCGGTCTGGCGGTTCAGGTGTGGACCTTCCGCGCCGAACGCCTCTTCCTCCCGGCCGGCCTCGACCTGGCCGCCGAGCTCGATCACTTCACCGCCCTCGGCATCGAGGGCATCTTCGCCGACCAGCCGGACATCGCCGTCGCCGCTGTGGCCCGCAAGTCCGCCCTCGGGGTCTGAGGGCGTTTCAGCGGGGCAGCTCGGCGCGGAGCTCCTTGAGGGCGGCGTCGGCGGCCGGGGCGAGTTCGCGGTCGATCACGCGGTTGGCGTCGATCCCGAGAACGACACGGGCGCTGGTCGACGGCCGGGTCCGGATCAGCTTGGTCCGCAGGTTCGTGGGCGGGTGCGTGGCATCCGTCCGCGTCTCCCGCAGCTCGCTGACCCGGAGCCGCCGCTCGATCTCCCGCCGCGGCACGCCGCTGACCGAGCGCCGCACGGCCTCCAACGGCGGTACGTCCTGCTCGAAGCGCAGCGCCCGCTCCAGCGCGCGGTACGCCGCGTCGGCGAGCAACGACCGCTCCAACGCAGCCGCGGCCGCTTCCGACCCGGCCACCTCACCGGACTTACGGTCGGCCAGGTACTCCGCCCGCTGGCCGCTGCGCAGGTCGGTCCGGTCCAGCAGCCACGTGTACCCGCGGACGAGCGGACCGAGAATGCTGTTGATCACCCGGGTCAGGTGGCCCTGCGTGGTGTCCGCACCCACCGCGTACGCCACATCCAGCCGGTACTCGTCGTACTCCTGGTTGCTGAACGCCCGGTGCAGCTGGTCGAGGATCGACCGTGCCGCCTCGGTCACCCAGCCGTGCCGCGCGTCCCCGTTCTTGCCGTGCCCGAGTTCGTGGGCGAGCACCGCGACACGCTCCTGCGGGCCGAGCGTCACCCACAGCGGCAGGCCGATCCCGACCACCGGGCGGAAGCGCCAGCCGATCCGGGCGAACCAGACGTTCGGCTCGGTGTCCACGGCGACGGCCGCGATTCGCTGGGTCCCGAGGGCGGCGGCGATCTCGTCGAGCAGTGCGAACAACCCGGGTGCCTCGTCGCGCAGGACCAGGGGCGAGTCCGGCGGCAGGTACTGCGCGCGAGGCCGGAAGGCGGCCGCGATGGCGAAGGCGATGAGCGCCAGCGGAATGCTGAGCCAGAACGGCCGGTAGAACACGATCAGTCCGACGCCGGCGAGCAATCCGGTCACCGGCAGGACGAGCAGCAGGGCGGAGAGTACGAGGGCGGTGACGCGGGCCAGATCCCAGCCCGGGCGATGGACCGCGCCCTGTTCGAGTTCGCGGTACAGCGTGTCGGCGAGCCGGTGTTCCAGCTTCGTCCGCCACGCCGGCAACGGACGGTCGGCCGGGCCCGGATCGACGTTCCATCCACACTGGTCGCACCAGGTCACATAGCCGGGATCAACCCTGATCCGCAGCGAGCACTCGGGGCACTGGACCACCCCACTGTCGGTCTGCACGCGAGCAGTGTGACAGCGATCCCGGATTTCGTCTTCCGTCGTGAGCTCGCTGCTACTGTCGAGGTGGTCCGGCGCTGCGGAGTGCGTCTCTATCGCGCGACAGGGGAACGACGTGGCGACAGTCGGCTGGTTGGTCGAGGGCAAGCTGTCCGGCGAGCTGATCATCACGGCCCCGGAGGCGCCGGCCGATGTCGAGGCGTCGGTCGGGCGGCTCGATCTGGCGCTCTGCAAGTTCACCGGGCGTCGTGCTCGGGTTCAACCTGGCGCGCTTCAGCGGCCCGGCGATCGTGTCCCTGACCCGCTGGCGGGACCGGCGCAAGAGTGGTACCACGCCCGAGAAGGTCGAGCGCAAGCTCAAGCCCGTCGCCCGGCGGATCGCCGCGGACGCGCAGGGTACGGCCGACCTCGTTCTCGACCGCGCCCCTCACCTGGAGGCGAAGGTCCATGAGCTGTTGTGGCGCTCAGCAACCGGTTCGGACGCGGCCCGGCAGGGGCTCGAGGCACTGATCGCCCAGGTCGCGCCCGAGGTGGCCGCCGACCGCCAGGCAGCGGCGGCGGCCTTCGTCCAGCAACTGGAAGACGCCAAGAAACAAGGAAAGTTCTGATCCTCGCTCCGGCCGGCGGATCACGCGGCCGGCGGCTTGTCGTCGTAGATGCGGGTGGCGATGTCCGCCTCGGGCGAGTCCTGCTGGGGCTGCTGGATGTTCTGCTGGACGTTCTGCCAGACGGCCTTGCCGTCGGCCTCCGGGATCACGATCCACGCGACCACGTAGCCGAGCAGCGCGGAGCCGCCGGTGATCAGGGTGAGACCGACGATGCCCAGGCGGACCAGGGTGACGTCGATGTTCAGGTACTCCGCGATCCCGCCGGAGACACCGGACAGCATGCGCTGGTTCTTGGAGCGGCGGAGGACCTTGCCGGACAGGTTCGAGAAAGGTGCGGTGGAGTTCGTCATGTCCTCAACTCTGCTGCCTGCGGACCCCGCGGCACATCGGGATCGGTACCGAGCGGCCCCTGACCCGACCCCGGGACCCCCGGGCCGGGGTCCCTGACGACTTCTGTCGGTGCCGCCGCCTACGGTCGGAGGATGGAAGCGCAGGCGGTGCTGAAACTGGTGCTGGGGTTGCCGGGGGCGGAGGAGCAGGAGGGCTGGGCCGGGCAGCCGGCCTTCCGGGTTCGCAAGAAGGGCTTCGGGTACCTGTCCGAGGACGAGTCGACGCTGTTCCTGAAGTCGTTCCGGGAGGAGCAGCAGGCGCTGATCGCGGAGAACCCGGACGTCTACTCGTCCTGGTGGGAGTCCGGCCGGTTCGGCTGGCTCGTCATCGACCTGGCCGCGGCCGACGAGGACGAGGTCACCGAGCTGATCATCGAGGCCTGGCGGCTGACAGCCCCCAAGTACCTGATCAAGCAGTGGGAGACCACGCCACAGCCCTAACGGCGGACCAGGACCCACTGCGGGGAGGTCCGGGCGATCTCCTCGAAGCCGGCGTCGAGGTAGATCGAGAGGGGTCCGCGGTAGAGATCGGCCGACGGGACCCGGCCTGCTCGGGCGGTGTCGACCGCGCAGGCTTCCACCACGGTCGCGCCCTGGTCCCGGGCGAAGTCCACGGCCCCTTCGACCAGGTGAGCGGCGACGCCCTGGCGGCGGTGCGGGACCGGGACGACGAAGCACGTGATCACCCAGGCCTCGGGATCACCGCCGCGCCAGTTCGGTGACGCGAGCACGCGGGGATAGGCCGCCCGGGGAGCCACGGCACACCAGCCGACCGGCGTACCGTCGGGCGCGGTCGCCAGGACGCCGGGTGCCCGCTCGTCGCCGTGGACCTGGTCACGCAGCGCGTCCCGGTTGTTCTCCGGAGTGGCCGAGTTCCATGCCTTGCCGCGGAGCCGGAAGTACTGGCAGAAGCACCTGGACGGGTCACCGCGTTCGCCCATCACGGTGCGCACGTCCGCCCAGCGCTCGGGAGTGGTCGGTCCCACCTCGATACCCACACCGTCACCCTAGGCTCCTGGATGGTCGCTGGCTTGCACTCGGTTGGGGCGAGTGCTAATACTTGGTTAGCACTCACCAGGCGAGAGTGATAACAGTCGCGCCCGGTGAGTACTGCACAAAGACGGCCTCGATGAGGTGCCGGGACGCGACGGGACGTGACCGCCGCGGCACGGTGCCGTCCGTCGCGGGCATCCGGCCGGCTGGACCACAGAACTCGACGCGGGAGGACTCGCGGAGAATGCCCAAGCTGATTTCTTTCAATGAAGAGGCGCGCCGCGGCCTCGAGCGGGGGATGAACACCCTCGCCGACGCCGTCAAGGTGACGCTTGGCCCGAAGGGCCGCAACGTCGTGCTGGAGAAGAAGTGGGGCGCCCCCACGATCACCAACGACGGTGTCTCCATCGCCAAGGAGATCGAGCTCGAGGACCCGTACGAGAAGATCGGGGCCGAGCTCGTCAAGGAAGTTGCCAAGAAGACCGACGACGTCGCGGGTGACGGCACCACCACCGCCACCGTGCTGGCCCAGGCCCTCGTCCGCGAGGGGCTGCGCAACGTCGCCGCCGGCGCGAACCCGATGGGCCTGAAGAAGGGCATCGAGAAGGCGACCGAGGCCGTCAGCGAGCAGTTGCTGGCGCTGGCCAAGGACGTCGAGACCCGGGAGCAGATCGCTTCCACCGCCTCGATCTCCGCCGCCGACAACCAGGTCGGCCAGATCATCGCCGAGGCGATGGACAAGGTCGGCAAGGAAGGCGTCATCACCGTCGAGGAGAGCAACACCTTCGGTCTCGAGCTCGAGCTCACCGAGGGTATGCGCTTCGACAAGGGCTACATCTCGCCGTACTTCGTCACCGACACGGAGCGGATGGAAGCGGTCCTCGACGACCCGTACGTCCTCATCGTGAACAGCAAGATCTCGAGCATCAAGGACCTGGTCCCGGTGCTGGAGAAGGTGATGCAGACCGGCAAGCCGCTGGCCATCATCGCCGAGGACATCGAGGGCGAGGCGCTGGCGACCCTGGTCGTCAACAAGATCAAGGGCACCTTCAAGACCGTCGCCGTCAAGGCGCCGGGCTTCGGTGACCGCCGCAAGGCCATGCTCGGTGACATCGCCATCCTGACCGGTGGCCAGGTCATCTCCGAGGAGGTCGGCCTCAAGCTCGACTCCGCGGACCTGGAGCTGCTCGGCCAGGCGCGCAAGGTCGTCGTCACCAAGGACGAGACCACCATCGTCGAGGGCACCGGCGAGGCCGCCGCGATCGAGGGCCGGGTCAACCAGATCCGCGCCGAGATCGAGAAGTCCGACTCCGACTACGACCGCGAGAAGCTGCAGGAGCGGCTGGCCAAGCTGGCCGGCGGCGTCGCGGTGATCAAGGTCGGCGCGGCCACCGAGGTCGAGCTGAAGGAGCGCAAGCACCGCATCGAGGACGCCGTCCGCAACGCGAAGGCGGCCGTCGAGGAGGGCATCGTCGCCGGTGGCGGCGTGGCCCTGCTGCAGGCCTCCGTGGTGGCGTTCGAGAAGCTCGAGCTCGAGGGCGACGAGGCGACCGGCGCGCAGATCGTGAAGCAGGCCGTCGAGGCCCCGCTGAAGCAGATCGCCGTCAACGCCGGCCTCGAGGGTGGCGTCGTGGTGGAGAAGGTTCGCAACCTCGAGCCGGGTCACGGTCTGAACGCCGCGACCGGTGAGTACGTGGACCTGATCAAGACCGGCATCATCGACCCGGCCAAGGTGACCCGCTCGGCGCTGCAGAACGCGGCGTCCATCGCGGCCCTGTTCCTCACCACCGAGGCCGTCATCGCCGACAAGCCGGAGAAGGCCGCGGCCGCTCCGGGTGGCGCGCCCGACATGGGCGGCATGGACTTCTGATCTCCTGAAGTTCACCAGCACGACGAAGCGGTCCCGGGCCTCGGCCCGGGACCGCTTCGCTGTGTCCGGTTTGCTGTGTCCGGCGGTCAGGTGCCGGTGATCAGCCGCTGGGCGAGCACCGGCGAGAAGGTCCCGGCCGGGTTCACTGCCCCGCGGGGAAGGGGTGGCTCGCCGGGTCGGGGGCGACCTGGGCCGCGCGGAGCAGCCGGAGCTGGCCGATCTCGGCGGCGTTCTTCATCAGCTCGGCGTTCACCCACGCGTACATGTCCGCGACCGACTTGCCCGCCTCGGGCGGCCACGGGAACGCGGCCGGCTGGTCCAGCCGCTCGGCGTCGGTGTCGGTCAGGACGGCGGCCCACTCGTCCTGCAGCCGGCGCATCCAGCTCAGCGTGCCGGCCAGGTCGCCGGGCCAGTGGATCTCGGTCCGGTGCGGCGGGATGACCTGCTGGGCATGCGCGAGCGCGACCGTCCACCACCAGCCGATGTGCCAGCTGAGCCAGCCGATCGTGGGGACCGGGATCGGGTCGAGTTCGCGCTCGTCCCAGTCGGCCCGCCAGCCGCCCGAGCCGTCCGGGCGCATGGTCCAGCACACCGCCGCCGGTTCCCAGAGCAGGTCCTCCGGGGTCAGCCGGTTCAGGTGGTACTCGAACAGCGCCCAGGTCAGCTCGAACTGGCCGGGCAGGACGGCGGTTGAAGTTCTCACCGCCGTATCTTTTCAGGCCGCGGTATCGACCTCGCAGAAGGACGCGTAGTGGTCGTCGGTGTAGTACAGGTTCTCCGGGTCGGTGGTCTCGCCGCCGCCGACCAGCCGGCGCGCGCCGCGGTCGGGTGAGCCGGGCGTCTCCACGGTGTACTCGTGGTAGTAGCCGGTGGACTCGTCGGGCAGGATGCCTTCCCGGTTCTGGAAGACGGTGCCGTCCTGCTCGTGCGGGAACGGCCCGCCGGAGTGGATCAGGTCGAGGGTCTCGGACGCCTCGGCCGGCAACGAACTCAGCTCGCAGGACGGCAGCGCGGCGATCGAGAACGGGACGGCGTAGCTGAGGGACGTGGGGGCGGTTCGGGCGGCGGGGGCGGCGGCGGACGCCGTGCTGAGGCCGAGGAAGAACGTGGCCAGCAGTGCGGCGACGGCGGCGAGGGCCCGGGTGATGGGGGTTCGCATGGTTCGGAGGCTTCCCGGCCCGAACCCCGCTGGTACATCCCAGCTGTGAATAATCGCTGGCCTATGACCCCGACGTTTCGCTAAGGTCTGCGGCAGCGAGAGACCCTCGGAGCGGAAGGAGCGACCGATGATCACCCTGACTTGTGTCCCGGCGCGAAACCTCCGCTCGTACAGCTCGCACTGAGCGGATCCGCGCCTCCTTGCTGGAGGATTCGTGAACATCCGCACCACCGTCGAGGCCGACCTCGACACCCTGCTCGCCCTGATCGCCGACCAGTCGGTCAACACCGTCACGCTCGAGCGGTTCCAGCAGTTCCTCGCGTCCGGCGCGTACCGGCACGAGTGGACCTGGGTCGCCGAGGAGGACGGCCGCATCACCGCCCTCGCCGTCTGGTGGGGGATGGAGCAGTTCGCTCACCCGCTGGCCATCGACGGCCTGTACTACGCGGGTACGGGCGACCCGGTTCCGGTCTGGGCCGAGCTGATCAAGCACGGCACCGCCTCGTTCCCCGCCGGCCACGAGGGCCCGGAGTACCACATCTTCCTGCCGAACGGCTGGCGTGATCGGCCGGACGTCGTCGCCGCCCTCGAACCCCGGCTCCAGGCGGCGGCCGCGGCCGGGTTGTCGGAGACCACCGAGCGGCTGCGGTACGAGTGGACCCCGGCCGACGGGTTGCCGGCCCGGTCGACCCGGCTGCGGTTCGAGCCGGCCGACGACGAGGCGTTCGTGGACGTGTTCCGCCGGGTGATCGAGGGCAGCCTCGACGCCTCGACCGCGCGAGCCGTCGCCCGGGTGGGCGTGGACGGCGCCGCTCGCGAGGAGGTGGAGCTGTACCGATCCCTGCCGGGTGACCGGTCCTGGTGGCGGCTCGCGTACGACGAGGCGGGTGCGCTGATCGGGTTCGCGGTGCCGTCGGCCAACAACGGCGGCCCGGTCGTCGGGTACCTCGGGGTCCTCGCCGAGCATCGCGGCCATCGGTACAGCGACGACCTGCTCGCCGAGATCACCCACGTCCTGGCCGAGCAGGGCGCCGAGCGGATCGGAGCCGACACCGACCTCGGCAACAAGCCGATGGCGGCCAGCTTCGAACGGCTGCACTACCGGAACTTCGCGGTCCGGGTGGTCGCCAGCCACCCGCTCGGCTGACCAGCCGCGGTACCTTCGTCCGCCCTTCGCGAGAAAGTCCGTCGCGAAGGGCAGACGGCGCGGGCTTTGGTCCTTATGCTCCCTGACATGTCATCAACCTCCGGAGGGTGGCCGGAGCCGAGCAGGGGCGGGCGATGCGCGACATCGCACTGATCCTGCACGTGGCGGCCGGGGTCGCCGCCGTGCTCTTCGGGCCCCTCGCCATCGTCCTCACCTTGCGCCTCCGCCGGCTGAACTGGGCCGCCGAGACCTACCACTGGACCGTCGCGATCGTCTGCCTCAGCGCGCTGGTGATGGTCCCGTACGACTGGGCCCGGCTCTGGGTCTTCTGGCCGATCTCGCTCGCGTCCTACCTGTTCGTGTACTTCGGTCATCGTGCCGCTGAGGCGCCTGGCGGACTCTGGTACCGGGGTGTGCTGCGCGGGTACGGCGGGGGCTGGATCGCTTTGTGGACAGGGATCCTGGTGGTCAGCGTGCCCGATCACCCGTGGACCTGGGCGGTCCCGATCCTGGCCGGGTCGGTACTGATCGAGGTGCTGTGCTTCCGGCCGGCGGCCGCGTGGACCCACGGGTGACGCGGCCGCCGGGACCGGTCAGCGCAACGGCCGGAAGAAGGTCCGCAGGTCGGCGGTGAGCAGGTCGGGGACCTCCATCGCGGCGAAGTGCCCACCACGTTCGTACTCGGTCCAGTGCTCGATCTTGCCGACCGGGTCGGTCAGCTTCCGGATCGCCGTCTCGGCGCCGAACACGGCCACCCCGGTCGGCGGCCCGGGGGCGGACCACTGCTGCGCGGCGTCGTCCTCGGTCTGATTCGCCTGCTGTTCGGCGAAGGCGCGCCAGGCGGCCATCCCGTCGGCCACCGCGTGCGCGGACGAAGCACCCGAGCCGGTGAACCAGTACAGGCTGACGTTGGTGAGCAGCTGGTCCTTGTCGACCGCCTCCTCGGGCAGCTTGGCCGCCGGGTCGGTCCACTCGGCGAACTTCTCCACGATCCACGCCAGCTGGCCGATCGGCGAGTCGTTCAGCGAGTACGCCAGCGTCTGCGGCCGCGTCGACTGCAGGGTGAGGTACCCGAATCCGTCGACGAGCGTCCGGTTGAACTTCTCCGCCCTCACCACGTCCGCCGCCGACAACCCTTCGACCTCGACCGGTCCGTCGAACGGCGTGGACGCGACCAGCCCGGCCAGGTGCAGTCCGACGACGCGGCCCGGTGCGACGTACGGGAGCATCCCGGTGACCCCGGAGCCCACGTCGGTACCGTGTGCCGCGAACCGCTCGTACCCGAGGCGCGTCATCAACTCGGCCCACATCGACGCGACCCCGAAGAGGTTGAACCCGTTCTCCCCGATCGGATTCGAGAACCCGTACCCCGGCAACGACGGCACCACGACGTGGAACGCGTCCGCCGGGTCCCCGCCGTACGATCGCGGGTCGGTGAGTGGCCCGATCACCTTGCTGAACTCGACCGGCGACCCCGGCCAGCCGTGCGTCAGGATCAACGGCACCGCATCGGGCTCGGGCGACCGCTGGTGCAGGAAGTGGATCCGCTGCCCGTCGATCTCGGTGATGAATTGCGGAATCTCGTTGAGCGCCGCCTCCTGAGCGCGCCAGTCGAACCCGTCCGCCCAGTACTCGGCCAGCTCCTGCAAGTACCCGGCCGGCACACCCCGGCTCCAGTCGTCCACCCGCGGCACCGCCGGCCACCGAGCATCCCGCACCCGAGCCCGCAGCTCGTCCACCTCAGCCTGCGGAACCTCGATCCGAAAACCCTGAATCTCGCTGCTGTTCGTCATACCAGCAACCTAGAAACAATCGCGGAAGACCTCCTTCCGCGATTGCTCCGGGATCTTCAAGTTTCTACCTCATCAAACCTGGACTCTTCTCTCCTCTTAATCCAGGTTGTTGCCTTTACCTGGATCAAGAGGACAGAAGCGCTGCCTCAGGCCTGGCCGGCTTGTTCTTCGGGGGTGGCTTTGCGGACGACGAGGCGGGTCCAGGCGCCTACGTAGATGCGGTCGTCCTCTTTGAGTTCGCGGCGCTGGCCCGGGGGGATCGGGTCTTCGGGGAGCGGGCCGGCCGACGACGCGACGTACGTGCCGTTGGAGGACTGGAGGTCCTCGACCCACCAGCGTTGGCCGTCGGTGCTGAGCTGGGCCTGGCGGCGGCTGACGCCGGTGTCGTCACCGCAGTCGATCTGCGGGGTGATGCCGCGGCTCTTCGACGGGCGGCCGATCAGGATGCTCTTGTCGGCCAGCGGGACGACAACCGGGAGACCTGGGGACGGGCACGGGTCGTCGCTCTGCTGGACCGCGTACCAGTCGGGGTCGACCCAGCGCTCGGCGACCCAGTCGGCGACCGCTTGGGGCGCCGGCGGAGCCGGGGGAGGAGTGCTGAGGTCGAGGGTGGACGCCGGGCGCGGCATCGTACCGGTGGTGAAGTCGTAGCCGCAGTTCTCGCAGAACAACGCGTCCACGGCCGCGGACTCCGAGCAGTTCGGGCAGGACTGCGTGGTCGCCGGGGCAACGGGAGCGGCCGCCGCGGGAGCCGGAACCGAGGCGGCCGCCGGAGTCGCGGCGGCGCCGATCGGCAGACCGCAGACGTCGCAGTAGTCCGTGGAGACGGACGGGTGCCCGCTCGGACAGGTGACAGCTGTCATTTCCTCACCCGGGTGGTCTTGGTGGAGGCGGTGTCGAGCGCCATCTCGTCGGCCTTCTCGATGCTGCGCTTCAACCGCACGGTGCCGGTGTCCTGGTCGTCGATCTCGACCACCTTACGCAGTCGGGTGGTGGCTTCCTCGTTCCCGGTCTGGGCGGCGAGTTGGACCGCGCGGCCGAGCTTGGTGGTCGCGGTCGCGGTGTCGCCGGCGGCCTTCGCGGCCAGGCCCTCCTGGATCGCGTTCGCCAGCTCGGTCTGGCCGGTGTAGTGCGCGACCTCCGGGCTGATCCGGGTGGTGAGCGCCTCGTCCGCCGACCACAGCGCCTTCACCAGACCCTGCGCCAGGACCTGCTCACCGACGGCGAGCTGGACCCGGGCGGCCAGCTGCTCCTGCCCGATGCCCTTCGCGGCCAGCCGGATCGCGACGTGGTAGTCACGGGACTCGTCACCCCAGGAACCGGTCGGGTACGACGCGGTCAGCGCGTTCACCTGGGTCCGGCGGGAGGTCAGGTCGTCGACGGCCGGCGCGACCTGGCGGACGAACAGCACCTGCGCACCCTGCGGCGCCCAGACCCGCAGGTCGGCCGACGCGACGCCCTTGCTCATCGAGCTCTGGATCAGCCGGGAGAACTCCGCGGCCAGCTGGTCCGGCGCCGGAATGATGTCGACGGTGCCGAGCAGCGCGGTCGCGATCCGGCGGACCTCGTCGACCTGCCAGGCCACCCCGACACCACGGCAGTCGCACTGGAACTGACCGGTGACCGCCTCGATGGTCTGGGTCAGCACCTCGGGCGACTCGTGCTGGTTCTCGCCGTCGGTGAGCAGGATCGCGTGCTTCTGGGTCAGCGACGGCACGGTCGCGAACACCCGGGACGCCAGCCGCAGCCAGGTCCCCATCGCGGTCCCGCCGTCGGCGTAGAACTTGGCCACCGCCTCCTTCGCGGCCTGCCGGGTCCGCGGATCCATCCGGACCATCACCGGTTCGGTCGTCGCCGGGAACGCGAGCTGGGCCCGGTCGTTGCCGGAGATCACCGCGAACCAGACCCCGTCGAGGATCTGGTCGAGCGCGGTCTGCGCGGCGTACGCGGCGGCCCGGACGCCCTCGGCGCCCATCGAGCCGGAGGTGTCGACGATGATGATCTCGCCGGCGTCACCGCTGCCGGACTGGCCGGCCGTGCCGGCGCCGGAGCAGGCCACGGTGACGATCGCGTGCACGTCGGTGCCGCCGTCGGGCAGGAACTCGTTCTGGTAGACGGTGGCGGAGAACTCGGCCATCTCGGGCGTTCCTTTCGATCAGCGGTTTCTACAGCCGCGCGAGCGCGACGGTGATGTTGTCCTGGCCGCCCTGGGCGTTGGCCCAGTCGACCAGCGCGGACGCGGTGGCGAGCGGTTCGCCGTTCGCGGCCGCAGCGGTCTGACGGACGAGGCCGGCCAGCGGTGCCGCCTCGGAGCAGTAGTTCCACAGCCCGTCGGAGCAGACCAGCAGCCAGCCCGGCCCGGCCACCTTGAGCGTGGTGGTCCGCGGGGTGTGGTCCGGGGCGTCCTTGCCCAGCCAGCGGGTGATCGCGTGCGCCTGCGGCCCGGTCTCGGCCTGCTCCCGCGGGACGCCGGTCGCGATCAGCTCGGCCGCCCACGAGTCGTCCACGGTCAGCGCGACCGCCTCGGCCTCGTCCGGGAACCAGTACGCGCGGCTGTCGCCGACCACGCCGGCGATCAGCAGATCGGCCTCGAGCACGGTCGCGACGAACGTGCAGGACGCCGGGTTCGGGCTGTCCGGGCTGGTGTTCGCGAGGACGGCGTCGCTCGCGGCGTCGGCGGCCGCGTTCAGCCGGGCGATCACCGCCGCGACCCGGGACGACTCGGTACCGATGCCCTGCGCGTGACCGGCGGCCAGTACGTCGCGGGCGGCGCGCGCCGCGGCCAGGCTGGCCACGTCGGAATCCAGCGACGAGCTGACCCCGTCGCACACCACCATCATCGCGCGGCTGCCCGGCTCGGCGTCGGCGGCGACGGCCACCGCGTCCTCGTTGCGGCTGTGCCGGATGCCGCGGTCGCACACCGCGGCGACCCAGGGTGCGGGCTGCTCGCTGAAGTGGTCCCGCGGCTTGGTTGCCTTGGTCCCGCAGGTCTCGCAGTAGCTGTCGGCACCGATCGTGCCACCGCAGGACCGGCACGGCCCGGCGGGCGTCGCGGCCGCGGGGTTGAGCTCGACGGTCGGCTCGGTGTCCGTGTCGAGGGCGGGGGTGCTCGGTCCACTACTCGGCTGCAGCTCGGCGCCGCACGCCTCGCAGTACAGGTCGGCGTCGGAGATCGGGCCGCCGCACTGCGGGCAGGCCGTCCGGGTCGTACTCGTCATCGCAGCGTCCATCCTCGAACCTCGTTGGCCAGGTCGACCAGGGCGATCCGTTCCTCCCGGCTCCGGGCGTGACCGGCCAGCTCACGGTAGGCCGCTTCCAGGCCGTCCCGCAGGTCCGGCTCGGTCGCGGCCCGGCCGGAGATCCGCAGCTGCGGGTCCGGCCCGCTGCCGAGGACCACGTCGAGCGCGTTCCGGAACACGCTCGCGGACAGGTTCGCCCGGTCCACCGGGTCGATCGTCAGGGCCTCGATACTGCCCATGGCCTCGGCCAAAGCGGCCAGCCCACGTCCCGATCCTGCCAGCAGACCGGCTCGTTGCCGGCGGGCCCGGATGTACGCGCCGCTGGTCTGCGGGACCAGGTCGAGTGCGGACACCGCCCCGTCCAGGTCGCCACGGTCCGCGCGGATGGCGGCCAGCCCGAACGCCGACGGCGCGATGTAGTTCGCATCGGTTCGCGCGCAGGTCAGGAAGAGGCCCTCGGCAACGTCGTACTCACCGCTCAGCTGGCAGGACACCGCGAGCGCGAGCTTCGGTGCGAGCTCACCGGGGACCTGACCGTAGACGGCGTTGAACGCGGACTGCGCGGCCCTGGAGTCTTCGCGAGCCAACGCGACCAGTCCGGACATCCAGACCGCCCGCCACTCCCACGGGTCCTCCGACAGCAGCTCGGTCACCGAGGCGTCGACCAGGTCGTACTGTCCGGCCTCCAGCGCGGCCTGCGCGGTCTCCAGCAGCACCTGGGGGGAGGACTCCGGCGCCGTGGTCAGGACCTCCAGCCGCTTCGCCGGATCGGGGACGCTGACCGTCTTCAGCCAGCCCGCCTGCTTGTCACCCTCGTCGGGCAGCAACGAGGGGAGCCGCTGCCATGGCGGCGCCGACTCGGCCGGGCCCGTCGCCAGGTCACCCGGGCTGCCGAACAGCAGCGACGACGTGGAGTGCTGCGCGGCACCCGCCCCGTTCTTCGCGGCGACCACCTCGCGCAGTACGCCGAGCAACTGCACCCGCAGCTCGTCGGCGGACACGAAGCGGTCGGCGGGGTCCTTCGCGCACGCCTTCGCCAGCAGCCGGTACACCGAGTCGTACTGCTGGAACAACGGCACGTCGGACACCGGCGGGAGCGACGCGATGTACGTCGACTGGTAGCCGCGGAACTCCATCGCCAGCACCGTCAGGGTGCGGCCGAGGGTGTAGATGTCGGACGCGATCGACGGGCCGACCTCGGGCACCTCGGGCGCCTGGTACCCGACCGTGCCGTAGATCGCCGAGTCCAGGTCGTCGATCGGCCGGACCCCGCCGAGGTCGATCAGCTTGACCGCGTCGCCGACCTGGATGATGTTGTCCGGCTTGAAGTCGCAGTAGAGCACGCCGAGGTCGTGCAGGTAGGAGAACGCGGGCAGGATCTCCAGCAGATACGCGATCGCCTGGTCGATCGGCAGCGCGTCGTACCGGCCGTGGTTCGCCTTCATCCGCTGCTTGAGCAACGTCTTCAGCGAGGTGCCGCCGACGTACTCCATCACGATGTACCCGGCGCCCTCGTGGGTGACGAAGTTGTAGATCTCCACGATCAGCGGGTGCTCGACCCGGGCCAGGAACTGCTGCTCCGCGATCGCGGCCGCGACGGCGTCCGGGTCCTCGGAGTTCAGCAGGCCCTTGAGCACGACCCAGCGGTCGGACACGTTCTTGTCCCGGGCCATGTAGATCCAGCCGAAACCACCGTGCGCGAGACAGCCGGCCACCTCGTACTGGCCGCCGACCAGGTCGCCCTTCTTCAGCTTCGGCGAGAACGAGTACGGACTGCGGCAGTTCGGGCAGAACCCCTCGGTCCGGCCGGGCTGGTCGCCCCGGGACCGGCCGACCGCGTTGCCGCAGCTCGGGCAGTTCCGCCGGTCCTCGGGCACCTGCGGGTCGGCCAGGATCGCCTTGCTCGCGTCGATCGCGGGGATCGGCGGCACCGTGGTCAGCCCGGCCCCGAGCCGCGCACCGCGCAACCGGGTGGACGACGTGCCGAGCCGCCGGGTCAGCTTGGACCCGGCCGCGGCCGCTCGCGCGGAACCGAGCGGCGTGGACGCCAGCCGGTTCGAGGCACGTGACACCGTCGACGGCGAGCTGATCGGCTCGGCGTCCGGCACCGAACCGCCCACGCCGTCGGGGGCAGGCGAGCCGCAGACGTCGCAATACCCGTCCAGGTACGTCCCGGTGCAGCCCGGCTGGCGGCACGCACCGGTGACCGGCGCCGCGCTCCCGCCGCCCGAGCCTGCGTTGCCGGTGACGGCCGTACCGGTGCTGCCGGGGTTGCTGCTTGCGGCCGCGGGGGAGCCGCAGACGTCGCAGTAGCCGTCCAGGATCGAGCCGGTGCAACCCGGTTGGGTACAGGCGGTGGTCGTCATGTCGTCCCTCCTGAGGCGGCGACGCTGGTGTCCAGATAGGTCTGGTACGCCGCCACGAGCGCGCCGAGCCGGACCAGGTCCACCGGTTCCGTCTCGACCACCTCGCGACCGCGCCGGTACAACTCGGCCAGGTCCTCGTCGGTGCCCGCGGTCCGCTGCACGCTCGCCGCCTTCACCTTGTACGCGTCCAGTCGCGCGGCCAGCTCGTCCCTGCGTTCCAGGGCCGCTCCGTACGCCGACTGCGCCTGCCCCAGCGCGCGGCGTACCGCGTCCAGCCGGGTCAGGTACTTCTCCAGCTCGGCCGGCGTGTTCGGCACCGGCCCGAGCGCGGTCACATCCGGTACGCCGAGCCGTGGGGCCGGCGTGACTCCGGCGACACAGCGGTCCGCCAACGCCCGGACCGCGGTCCCCTGAGCCTCCAGGTCGGTCCGCAGCGTCCTCGCCCGGGCCACGTCGGCGGCCCGTTCCCGGCGAGTGGCCGCGCCGACGATGAGGTCGCGTTCGGTGCGCGCGGCATCCATCTCCAGCGAGCCGATCAACCCGCCGACATCCGCGCCCCGCTTGGCCTTCTCGGTCAGCTCGGTGACCCGGCGGTCCAGGTCGTGGTGGGTCGCGATCGCCTGGTTGCGGGTCGCGGCCGGCTCGGTACTGAGCTGGTCGTGGATCCGCTCGACCTGGGCGCGCAGCTGCCGCAACCGCTGGGCCAGGTCGGCGTCCCCGGGATCGAGGGCGAGCTTGGACCGCAGCGTCGACGCCAGCGCGTCCGACAAACTGCACGCCTCCGGCAACGACACGGCGAGCGAACCGCCGGCCCCACCGGTGTCCAGGCCGCCCCAGATCAAGGTGGAGATCCGCTCGGTCTCGGTCGGCCCGACGCGGCCGGAGTCCCAGGTCAGCAGGATCAGCTCGTACCGGTCCGAGACCGCCTTCCACACCGCCATCCCGAGCACCACGTCGGCACTCAGCGCGTCCGCGTCGGGGGACTGCAGCGCGGCCTGGTCGAGCTCGTCCAGCTCGGCCTTGCGCCGGTCCCGCCAGGTGCCCAGGGCATCGAGGAACGCCAGCAGCTCCTGCGCGGGGATGCTGCTGCCGATCTTCCCCGGCGGTGCGGGCGCGACGGCGGTCGGCGTACGGACGGTCATCAGCTCCTGCCGTACACGGGGGCCGGCGGGGCCGCCAGCTTGCCCAGGTCGGGCGCGAGCCACCGGTTGTACGACGCCATCCAGGTCCCGTCGGCCTTGATCTGCGCGAGCACCTGGTTCACGAACCGGACGAAGTCCTTGTTCTGCGCGTTGATCCCGAGCCCGTACGGCTCGTCGCTGAACCGGTCGTTGAGGACCTTCGCGTACGGGTCCTGCGCGGCGTCCCCGGCGAGTACCGTGTCGTCGCCGCTGATCGCATACGCCTTGCCCTGCTGGAAAAGCACCAGGCAGCCGGTGTCGGTGTCGGCGGTGACCGGCTTGACGGCCGGGTTCTCCTTCTTCAGGTTCTCCAGGCTGGTCGAACCGGCCGGGGCGCAGACGGTCTTGCCGCTCAGGTCCTTCACGCTCTTGGCCGTCGAGTCGAGCGGCACCAGCGTCTTCTGCCCGGAGCGGTAGTACTCGGCCGAGAACGCGATCCGCTGCCAGCGCTCGCAGTTGATCGTCATGTTCCGGGCGACGATGTCGACCTGGTTCTTCTCCAGCGCCGGGATCCGGTCCGGGCTGGAGATCACCCGCAGCTCGACGTTGTGCGGCTGACCCGGCGCCGGCTTGCCGAAGATCGCGTCGGCGACCGCGTAAATCATGTCGATGTCGAAGCCCTCGATCCGGCCGCTGATCGGGTTCCGGGAGCCCAGGTGCAGGCTGTCCGCGGACACGCCCGCGATCAGCCGGCCGCGCTGCTTGATCCGCGCCATCGTCGACCCGGCGGGCAGCTCCTCCGGCGTCGGCATCGCCCCCTCGGGCGCGTACGACGCGAGCGGGTTGCCGCAGTCGGGCTGCTGCGTCGGGGCGGGCGGATCCGTGGTCTCCACCGGGGCGGTGTTGCGCGGGATCTCGGTGGCGGCGTACTCGCCGGGCGAGCAGGCGGTGACCGCGAGGACGGCGATCGCGGCGGTGGCCGCGAGCAGGGTGGTCTTCTTCATCGGTATTCCCCCAGTCGCTGGGACAGGCCCCAGGCGGCGAGCAGGGCGGCGGCGATCCCGATCGGGAGGCCGAGCCAGCCGATCGGCGGCAGCCCGTCCCGGGCGTCGGTCAGCTCGTCGCTCGCAGTCCTGCTGGTGGTCTTCAGCGTCGCGGCCGAGGCCTTGTCGAAGAGCGCGAAGCTCGTGTTGGACGTCTCGCCGGTCGCGCCGATCGCCTCGTCGACGGCGGCGTCCCAGTTGCCGCCGTCGTCCTTGCCGCGGAGGTCTTGGTGGATCGCCTTGTACTTGTTCCACGGCGTCCGCGAGGTCCGGCTGGTCCGGGACTGGGCGTTCGCCAGTTCCTCGTCGACGCGCTTGGCCGACGTCTGCCAGGCCTTCTCGAACTCGGCGCCCGAGCCGCGCGCGATCAGGGTCAGGCTCTCGTTCGACTTCGCGTCGTACGCCGCGATCCGGGCCCGGGACATCGCCAGCGTGTCGGCGAACGCGCCTTCGCGGGTGTCCTTCGCCGTACTGCTCGCGCCGCCGAGCGCGACCCCGCCGACCAGCATCGTCAGCAGCACCAGGACCGCGCCGGCCGCGAGCGGGACGTTCACGTACCGGTGCGTCCGGCGGGCCAGCCAGACCATGGTCAGGCCGAGCACCGCGAGCGCGATCAGCCCGGCCACCACCACCCACGCGGTACCGCCGCCGACGCCGTCGAACTCGGAGTCCACGCGGCCCTCGTTCGCCTGGACCAGCGCGTTCACCTGCGGCAGCACGTCGGTCTGCAGGACCGCGTTCGCGTCCTTCAGGTACTGCGAACCGATCGGCAGGCCCTGCCGGTTGTTGGCCCGGGCCTGCTCGATCAGGCCGTTGTACCGCAGCAGCGTCGCGTTCAGCTCGCCGAGCGCCTTCTGGTCCGCGGGCTGCGCGGTCGCCGCCTCCGCGACGAGCCGGGAGGCCGCCGACGTCGCGTCGACGAAGTGGGCGCGCTGGGCCGGCGGTTCGAGGCCGCCGACCAGGAAGGAGTTGGTGGCGTCCGCGTTGGCGCTGACCAGGTTGGTGTGGATCGACTGGATCCGGACCAGTTGGGCGGTGTTCTCCTCGGCGCGCTGGAGGGCGCCGTCGGACTGCCGGAATCCCTGCGCCGCCGCGAGTCCGAAGAGCACACAGACGACCGCGGTCAGGATCAGCAGCGCCCGCATCCGGCCGGGAGTACCGGCGAACCATCGGCTGACCGCCCCTTGCCTGGTTGCTGCAGGGGTGCCCGGCGTCTGCAGAGCGGGCGGCTGGCCCGGCGCCTGCTGCTGCCCGGGCGGCGACCAGGTCGCCGGCGGCGCACTCACTGTCTGGGTCACGCCTGTTCTCCTTGCTCGGGCCGGTCGGGCCGGTCGTCCGCCGCGTCCCGCTCGGCTTCGGACGTCGCCTCGTCGGGTGCGGTCGCTGCGTCGGGTGCGGTCGCCTCGTCGGGCGCGGTCGTCTCGGTGCTGCTCAGCTCGTCGGCCACCGGGGCCTTGTCGACGGGTGCCGGCGGGACCAGAGCTTCGTCGGTCAGGTCCTCGGCCAGGATCCGACGCAGCTGATCGGTGGTCGGTGCCGTCACATCGCGCAGTCGCCAGGCATGCCGGCCGATCGCGGCCTCCAGCACGTTCCGGGCGAACCGGCCGTTGCCGAACGACCGGTTCCGCGGCGTCGACGCGAGGATCACCCGGAACTGCTCCAGCGCGGCCGCGTCCAGCTCGTAGTCGGCCGCCCCGGCCAGCCCGGTCAGGATGTCGGTCAGCTCGTCGTCGGTGTAGTCGTCGAACCCGATCGTGGTCCGGAACCGGCTCGCCAGTCCCGGGTTCGCGGCGACGAACGCCTCCATCGGTTCGGGGTACCCGGCAACGATCACGACCAGGTCGTCGCGCCGGTCCTCCATCTCCTTCACCAGCGTGTCGACGGCTTCCCGCCCGTACTGGTCGGCGCCGGTGTCCCCGGCGGTCAGGCTGTACGCCTCGTCGATGAACAGCACCCCGCCGGCCGCGGACGCGACCACGTCGGCGGTCTTGGTGGCCGTCTGGCCGAGGTACCCGGCGACGAGCTCGGAGCGGTCCACCTCGACCAGCTGGCCCTTGGACAACAGGCCGAGCGCCTTGTAGATCCCGCTCACCAGCCGCGCCACCGTGGTCTTGCCGGTGCCCGGATTGCCGACGAAGACGAGGTGCCGGGTGATCGTCGGACTCTTCAGCCCGGCCTCGGTCCGCAGCTTCTCCACCCGGAGCACGGCGACCTGCCGATGCACCTCACGCTTCACCCGCTCGAGCCCGGTCAACGCGTCCAGCTCGGCGAGCAACTCCTCGACGGACTTCTCGGGCTCAGCCGGTACGGCGTCCGCCGCGGTCTGCACCTCGGCCTGCTGAGCGGGTGACACCGCGGCCTGGGGATCGCCCGCGCTGCCCGGCTGCGGGCCGGAAATGCCTGTGGACGCAGGGCTTGTGCCGACGCGCAATGGACGGGCGCCGGCGGCCTGGAGTTGGGCGGCGGCCGCGACGGAAGCGTTGCCGACGACACGCATCGTCGGCTCACCGAGTGCGCAAGCCGCCGAGGCCACCTCGGCCAGCGCCTCGGCGTACGGGATCTTCTCGGCCGAGCCCTGCGCGATCAGGTCGGCCAGGATCGCGGTCGGTGCACCGCGCCAGCGGCGTCCGCGGACCGCGGCGTCGAAGAAGTCCTGCGTCGTCGCTCCCGGCTGCACCGCGGCCCAGTCGACCGATGCCTTCGGCGCCGACTCGGCGAGTGCGGCCGCGAGTTGCAGAGCCTCGGTGCGGGCCACGCCGGTGTCGACGCCGGCCCGGGTCGCGACCGCGAGCAACTCCTCCAACGCGTCCTGCAACGACGTACCCCCCACGGTGCTCATGCCCCTCCTCGTCCCGGCGGCGGTTGCAGCGGCCCACCCGTACTCGGTCCGCTTGATCCAGCCGGTCCCGCGTCCGGCGGGGCGAGGTCGGGAGCGGGCGTGGACGTGGTCCGGCCGAGGGCCAGGCCGCCGCCGGTGGAGCCGGTGCCGAACTTCTCCTGCAGGAACCGGCCGTGCGCGACCAGGGCGGCCGCGTCGGCCCGGTTCACCGCGTCGAAGACCTTGTCCATCGTGGCTCCCAGCAGGTCCAGCTGGTCGATCAGGATCATCAGCGACGTCTTGCCCTTGTCCACCGGCCGGCTGTCCGCCCACTGCCGGGGCAGCCGCAGGTATCCACCGATTGCCTCGGGCAAGTAGTCGGTCGCGGTCGCCATCACCGAGTACGCCTGCGCGCTGCCGCCCAGGTTGCCCAGCCGCGGGATGGTCTCGCGGACCGTCCGGACCACCCGGCCGACCCGGGACGCGACCACGCCCGGGACGGCGCCGTCGGCCACCAGCTGCTCGACCCGGACCAGCGCGTCCAGCAGATCCTGGGTGGTGGGCGCGCGGGGTACCGGGGCAGGCTCGGGCTCCGCCCTGCGGCCGGTCAGCCGCGCGAAGAAGTCGCCCAGCGCCATACGGTCGTGTTCCCCCGCTCCGGTGTCGTGGTGGCCGGCGTCAGGACCGACGGCCGGCTGGTCTGCTGGTCCGGGTCAGCGCCCGAGGTCCAGGTCGAGGCTGCCCTGGATCACCCGCTGGTCCTGCTGGGCGACCCGGTCCAGGTAGCCGCGCGACTTGGTCACCTCGGTCTCCAGGGTGCCGATCGTCGCCGCCATCGAGTCCAGCGCCTGCACCTTGAAGGTGTCGATCGCGTCCATCGTGGCGTAGATGTTGGAGAACGCCGCCTGCAGCTGCGGCAGCCCGATCGTCGCCGACGCGGCCTGCTGCTGGATCGCCACCGAGTTGTCCCGGAGCATCTGCGAGGTGCGCTCGATCATGCCGCTGGTGGTGGTGTTCAGCGCGGTGATCTGGTCGAGCACGAGCTTCTGGTTGCCGAGGGCCTGGGCCACGATGACCGCGGTCCGCAGCGCCGACACGGTCGTGGTGGACGCGCGGTCCACACCCTTGATCAGCTCGATGTTGTTCTTGATCACGATGTCGATGGCCAGGTAGTTCTGGATCGACACGGCGAGCTGGGTGAGCAGGTCCTGGTGCTTCTGCCGGACGTAGAACAGCACGTCGTCGCGGAGCGCCTTGGCCTTGTCCGGGTCGGTCGCCTCGAGCTCGGCGATGCCCGCCGACAGGCGAGCGTCCAGCCGCTCGGCGACGTACACGTACTGGTTCAGCCGGGTCATCGCGTCCCAGAGCTGCTGCTTCTCCAGGTTGAGGGCGGCGTTGTCCTTGCCGAGCTGGTCCTGGCCGTCGCGGAGCGCGTGCAGGATCCCCTCGAGGTGGCTCTGGGCGCTCTGGTACTTGCGGAAGTAGTCCTCGATCTTGTCGCCGAACGGGATCATCCCGAGCAGCTTCTTCGCCCCGGTCGCTTCCTTCGGGTCCAGGTCCTCGACCGTGCGGCGCAGCTCGATCAGCGTCTTGCCGACCGTCGAGCCCTCCGACAGTCCGCCGCTCTGCAGGGCCTTGACCGGTGACTGCAGCAACCGGTTCGAGCTCTCGGCGGCGTTGCGGATGTCGGTGTCGCCCATGCTCCGGACGTCGCCGGCCTTCGCGGCGAACTCGGGCGAGCGCGGCGCCGTCGTCATCAGCGAGGTGAGGAACGTGTCGACCTTCGAGTCCAGCCCCGGCAACGCGGCCGGGTCGACGGCGGGCGCCAGACTCGGAGCGGCGGTGGCGGCCACGGGCTGTGGCGGCTCGGGCGCGGTGAGTACCAGCGCCGGGGCGGTCGCGGTCGGCGGCTGCAGCGGCGACACCTGCGCAGCGGCTCCCGCTCCGGCACTCGCGGCCGAACCGGCTCCCTGCGTGTTGTCGGCTTCGGTCATGGTTCCCCTCCGGTGGCCCGGTCGCGGACCGATGCCCGCGTCCCTGTCATCAGTCCGTGACGCGCACACAATCTACGCGGTTCCCGGCCCATTCGGAGGTCACGGTCCGGCACCGGTCCGGTGGCTGGACGGGTCGGCCTCGGTTCAGGCGCGGTGGTAGGTGACGAAGCTGAAGCCGTCGTGGGCGTCGCGGGCCGTCTCGGTCCAGTCGGCGGGGTCGATGGACGGGAAGGTGACGTCGCCGTCGGGCGCCTGGTCGACCTCGGTCAGCTCCAGCCGGTCGGCGGACGCCAGCGCCTGCCGGTAGATCTCGCCGCCCCCGGCCACGTAGATGTCGTTGCCGTCTGCAACTGTGAGGGCGGTGGCCAGGTCGTGCGCGACCGCGACGCCGGGGACGGACCAGTCCGGCTGCCGGGTGACGACGACGGTGCGGCGGCCGGGGAGTGGGCGGCCGATCGAGTCGTAGGTCTTGCGGCCCATCACCAGGGTGTGGCCGAGGGTGAGCCGCTTGAAGTGCTGCAGGTCCGCGGGGATCCGCCAGGGCAGGTCGTTGTCACGGCCGATCACCCCGTTGCGCCCGACCGCCGCGATCAGGACGACGGTCATACCGCGATCGGCGCCTTGATCCCCGGGTGCGGGTCGTACCCGACCAGCTCGACGTCGCCGATCTCGTACGAGTCGATGGAGTCCCGCTTGTTCAGCCGGAGCGTCGGCAGCGATCGCGGTTCGCGGGTGAGCTGGAGCTTGGCCTGCTCGACGTGGTTCAGGTAGAGGTGCGCGTCGCCGAGCGTGTGGACGAAGTCGCCCACCTCGAGCCCGGTCTGCTGCGCGACCATGTGGGTGAGCAGGGCGTACGAGGCGATGTTGAACGGGACGCCGAGGAAGATGTCCGCGGACCGCTGGTACAGCTGGCAGGACAACCGCCCGTCGGCCACGTAGAACTGGAACATCGTGTGACAGGGCGGCAACGCCATCCCGTCGACGTCGGCCACGTTCCACGCGTTGACGATGTGCCGGCGCGAGTCCGGGTTGCGCTTGATCGACTCGATCACCTGCGCGATCTGGTCCACGTGCCGCCCGTCCGGCGTCGGCCAGGACCGCCACTGGTACCCGTAGACCGGTCCGAGCTCACCGTCCTCGCCGGCCCACTCGTCCCAGATCGAGATCCCGTTCTCCTGCAGCCACTTCACGTTCGTCGACCCGCTGAGGAACCAGATCAGCTCCCCGACCACCGACCGCAGGTGCAGCTTCTTGGTCGTCACCGCCGGAAACCCGGCCCGCAGGTCGTACCGCGCCTGATGCCCGAAAACGCTCAGCGTCCCGGTCCCGGTCCGATCCCCCTTCGCGACCCCGTCCGCCAGAACCAGCCCAAGAAGATCCAAGTACTGCCGCATGCCCGCCAAGCTAACACCCGGCGAAGCGCCCCCGAAGCCGCCATGCCACGCCCTGTCGGCGATCCGTTGGATCCAGCTCGCAGTCGCCACGATGTGACGAAGAGTGATTCATCTCTATAGCATCGATGCTATGAGTTGGGGTACGAGTTGAACTCGAGGACGAGGTGCGTGAATGGCTGGAGGGCTTACCGACGTCGCTCTTCGCGAGAGCGGCGTTCTACGTGGATCTGTTGGCTGATCGTGGACCTCTCCTGGGTGAGCCGTACACGAAGCAGATCGACGGAAAGCTTCGGGAGTTGAGGTTCTGGCTTGAGCAGGACGCGTTGCGGATCGTGCTGCTGACGGTGTTCCGGAAGTCGAGGGCGCGGGAGACTCGTGAACTCGAGCGGGCTCGGCGTGCGTATCGGCGCTGTGTCCTCGATGCGCACACCGTGCCGGATGGAGCGGAGGGTTGGGATGGGTGAGCGACAGGACTGGGCGCGGCTGCGCCGGGAGCGGATGGCGGAGCCTGGTGCGGCGGATGCGTATGACGCTGCTCGGCGGGCGTTCGAGCTCGGCGCCGCGGTTCGGCAGATGCGGGAAGAGCGCGGCTGGACTCAGACGAGGCTGTCAGAGGCTGCCGGCATGACTCAGTCCGCCTTGGCGCGGTTCGAGGCTGGTGGGACCGTGCCGACGCTCGCTCTGCTCGAGCGGATCGCTCAGGCGCTCGACACGCATCTCGTCGTGAAGTTCGAGCGAGGGGACTCCGCCGCCTGAGCTTCAGCCGGTCGCCTGAGGCAGCCACCGCGGAGCTGGGAGACTCGCTCTGTGAGTGATGTGGAGTATGTGCTGACTTTGGTTCTGCGGGTGGAGAAGGGGGCTCGGCCAGGGCGGACGGTGGCTTTGGAGGCTGCTGCTCGCGGGGTGTTGGCGATCCTGGCTGATGAGCGGTCCGTGGGGGAGGGGGAGTGGGCCGAGGCGATGACGGCCTGGCAGGACGCTCGGATTCGGAAGGTGGTGCGGCGGGCTCGGGGGATCGAGTGGCGGCGGGCTGCTGCTCTGCCCGGCATCACGGTCACCTCGGAAGCAGACTCCACCATTGGCGAAGGTGGTACGCCGGAAGCCGAGGTGCGGGTGTTTCCGCCGGTGCCGTTGGACGAGGTGCCGAAGGACTTGGCGAAGTTGCAGGTGACCGGGACGGACCTCGTGGACGAGGAGGAGCCCGGCGTACCCGCGGACGACTTGCCTGTGCTCTGGGTGAATCCCGGGTTGGAGATGTCGACCGGGAAGACGATGGCGCAGTGCGGGCACGCGGCGCAGCTGGCTTGGTGGGCGCTTCCCGAGTCGGCGCGGAAGGCGTGGATCGCCGACGACTTCCGCCTCGCCGTACGGACCGCGACCCCCACTCAATGGGCCGAGCTCCTCAGCGCCGACCTGCCCGTCGTCCAGGACGCCGGCTTCACCGAGGTCGTCCCGGGCTCCCGCACGGTGATCGCGGACCACCCTCACCTCAGGTGATAGTGCAGGTGCGTGACCCGGTCGCCCTGGACCACGGTCGGGTCCTCCAGCAGTACCTGCGGCCCCGCGTACTCCCCGAAGAAGCGGACGCCGGAGCCGAACAGGACCGGCACCAGGTTGTACGCGATCTCGTCGACCAGGCCGGCGGCGAGGGCCTGGCCGGTCAGGTTGCCCGCGGTCACCGACACGTACCGGTCGCGCGCGTGCGCCTTGGCCCGGACGACCGCCTCCTCGATCCCGTTGACGAACGTGAACGGGGCGTCGGGGAACGGCCAGTCGGTGGGTCGTTCGTGGGTGACGACGAAGACGTGGTCGCCGACCGCGGGGACGCCGTTCCAGCCGTTGGTGAGGTCGAACAGGCGCCGGCCGATGACCACCGCGCCCACCTTCGGCCAGATCGCGTTGATGTAGTCCGCGCTGGCCTGGCTGACCCGGAACGGGCGGTCCGGATCCGTGCCGAACACCTCGACCGGGCCGTTGTCGTACCAGTCGAACAGCGGCCCGACCGCGTCCCCGGTGTCGGCCACGAAGCCGTCCAGAGACACGGCGGCCGAGGCGATCACTCTTGCCATCCTCAGCGCTCCTACTTCTCGGTCACTCGGTAGGTGAGGTGCTGCGCGGCCGGCGTCGAGATCGCGTCCACGAGCTCCAGTTCGACCTTCGCCGACGCTTCCGCAGGAAACAACCGCGTGCCGTCACCGAGTACGACCGGCGCCACGTGCAGCCGCAGTACGTCGGCGAGTCCGGCGGCGAGGACCGCGTGGCAGATCTCGCCGCCGCCCATCACCATGACGTTCTTCTCGCCGGCCGCCGCGCGCGCCTGGGTCACCGCGCTCTCCACGCCGTCGGTGACGAACTGGAACCGATCACCCAATCGGGTCTTGGCAGGCTTGCTGTGGGTGACCACGAAGACCGGCGGGTTCACCTCGCCCTCCGGCTTCGCGCCGTACCCCAGCTCCTCGCTCCAGCCCGTCGGCCCGTCGATGAAGTCGAAGAGCTTCCGTCCCTGGATCACCGCGCCGGTCTGCTCGAAGGCGCCGTCCAGGACGGCGCGGTCGTCGGCGTTGCCCTCGAACGCCCACGTGTGCAGTGCGTCGCCGCCACGCCCGAGGCCGTGCTCGAGATCGATGTCGGGACCGGTGACGTAACCGTCCAGCGAGACGGAGATGTCGATGACAACGCTGCTCATCGGTCAGCTCTCCTTCGCGAGCAGTTCGGCGAGCCGGTCCATCGAGTCCCGGATGCCGTACTCCATGCCGCTGGCGACCGCCGCGTCCCGGGTCTGCACCGACGGGAAGACGGACTGCTGGTGCAGCCGGACGCCGGTGTCGGTCTCGGTGTAGGTGGCCCGCTCCAGCGAGACCTCGCCGGGTGCGCCTTCCCACTCGAAGGTCTGGATCACCAACCGGTCCTGCTCGACGGTGTGGAAGACCCCGCGGAAGGCGTACTCCCCGGAGGCGTCGCGGTGGAGGTACCGGTACCGTCCGCCCGGACGGACGTCGTACTCCTGTACCTCCATCTCGAGGTTGCGCGGGCCCAGCCACTGGGCGACCAGGTCCGGGTCGGTGGAGACCTTGAACAACTGGGCGGGGGTGGCGTCGAAGTCGCGGGTCACCTCGATGAACGGGGTTTCCGCGGGCACGGTGATGGTGGTCGGGTGCGTACTCATCGCTCTTGCTCCTTGAGGTTCTCGAGGACGGCGTCGATCTGGCGGAACCGGCGCTCGGAGGCCAGCCGGTACTCGTCGATCCAGCTCGTCAGGGTTTCCAGGGCGGCCGGGTCCAGATGGCAGGGCCGGCGCTGGCCGTCGCGGCTGCGGGTGATCAGGCCGGCGGCCTCGAGCACCTGGATGTGCCGCGACACCGCCTGCTTGGTGATCGCGAACGGCTCGGCGAGCTCGTTCACGGTCGCCTCGCCCCGGGACAGCCGGGCGATCAGGGCCCGGCGGACCGGATCGGCGAGGGCCATGAAGGCCCGGTCCAGTGCCGCTTCGTCAACCGCCATCTTTATCAACCATTCCCTTGATCAACTGATACGTTGAATATAAGCAGGCCCGACGAGTCGGTCAAGGGGGTGATCAGACAGTTTCGAAGCCCGCCATCATCGCCATGTCCTCGTGCTCGAGGTTGTGGCAGTGGATCAGGTACTTGCCCTTGTGCGCGCTGAACTTCACCAGCACCTCGACCACCTCGGCCGGCCGGACGTCGACCGTGTCCTTCCAGCCGTGGTCGTACGCGCCGGGCCCTTTGCCGCGGCGGCGCAGCACCTGGAACGGCGCGAGGTGGACGTGGACCGGGTGGTGGACGTCGGTCACGAACGACCAGACCTCGTACTGGTCCAGCTTCACCATCGCCTGCATGGTCTGCGGGTCGAACGGCTTGCCGTTGATCGTCCAGCCCTGGTGCGTCCCCGTGTTCCCCCGGCGGAACCGCCACTGCCGGCGAACCACCCCGGCCGGCTCGACGACCGCGGCGTACGCCGACAGCCTGGCCGGGACCGTACTGTCGTCCTTCGCCCTCCGGGCCACCTTGAATCGCAGGACCTCGCCGGTGCGGCCGCTGTCGAGCTTGTTCAGCAAGGTGATCTCGCTGCCCACCTCGTACTGCGAGAAGTCCACGACGATGTCGAACCGCTCGGCCGGCGCGACCACCAGGCTCTCGTGCTCGATCGGGGCGCCGAGCAGTCCGCCATCGCTGCCGATCTGGACGAGCTTCGCCGATCCGCGGTCGAGGGCGAGCTCGTACCGGCGGGCGTTCGACGCGTTGAGGACGCGGAAGCGGTACCGCGCGGCGTCCACCTCCAGCACTGGCCAGGGTGCGCCGTTGACCAGGATCACGTCACCGATGACGCCTTCCATGTACTGCGATTCCACGCCGGGGCCGTCGGTCCGGGCGGGATAGCGGAACGAGCCGTCTTCGGCGAACGCGCGATCCGCGATGACCAGGGGGACCTCGCGATCACCGTGCGGCAGCGGGAGCCGGTCCTCCTCCTCGTCCCGGATCAGGTGGAGCCCGAAGAGGCCGCGGTACACCTGTGGGGCGGTGTAGTCCATCCGGTGGTCGTGATACCAGAGGGTGGCGGCGCGCTGGGTGTTCGGGTACGTGTACATGCGGCTGCCGGTCTGCACGTCGCCGCCGGTCATCCCGTGGTGTCCGGTGTGGCCGTGGTGACCGCCGGCCGGCATCAGCAGGTCGAGCGGCCACCCGTCGCTGGCGGCCGGGGTGTGTCCGCCGTGCAGGTGGACCACGGTCGGTACGTCCAGCTCGTTGACCTGTTCGATGATCGTGGTCCGGCCGCTCCTGGTGTCGAACGTGGGCCCGGGCAGCAGGCCGTCGTACCCGAGCACCTCGGTCTTCAGGCCGGGCAGGATCTCCAGCGACGCCTTCCGCTGGACCACCCGGAAGTGGTCGGCCTTGGCGTCGCTGCGGATCGGCCGCTTGGTCGGCGGGATCGGCAACGGGACTTTGAATGCCTCCGGCAACGGTGTTGCGCTGCGCAGGAGTTCGGCGGTCTGACCGGGGGACGGATCGAGGCCGCAGCCGGCCAGGGCCGCCGCACCGGTGACACCGAGGAAACCACGGCGGGACAGCTTCATCGGGCAACCTCCGGGTGCCGGCCCCGGCGTGCCGAAGCACGGAAGGACCAGACGGACATCAGGACGACGGTCGTGACGATCGCCGTCCCGAGCGGGACGTGGACGGCGAAGTTCTGCAGGTAGCCGAAGGTCAGCTGGACGAACTCCGCGAAGAACAGCACGAGCGTGACGAGCGCGGGCCACGCCCGACCGCCGCCGGGCCGCCAGTAGAGGACGGCGACGGCGAACTGCGTCATCGCCACCATCCACACGGTCGACCCGATCGGCCCGTGGATCGCCATCGCGTCCACCTCGCCGGACAGGAAGTACCCGGCCAGGATCGGCTGTGCGACCACGAGCGCGGCATGCAGCAGCAGGACGATCCGCAACCCCCAGAGCGTCGCCCTCGGCCGTCGAACCTTCTTGCTCTCCGCCGCTTCCACCAGCGCGGTCACGCGGCCACCTCCGTACGCCGTGCGCGCGTGGTGGCCGTCGCGCGGAAGACGAACAGGGTGAACGCGATCGAGGATGCGACGATCGCGATCCCGAGCGGGATGTGCACGGCCAACTGACGGCTGTACCCCATTCCCAGCTGGAACCCCACGGCCAGCAGGATCAGCGTCGCGGCCGGTACCGCGGCGAACCGGCCGCCGGAACGCCACCAGACGACGGCCGCGAGGATCTGGGCCAGACCGAGCATGGCCACCACGAAACCGGTCGGCTCGTGCATCCGGATCGCGGTACCGGACCCGTTCAGGTAGACACCGGCGAGCACCGGCTGCAGAAAGACAGCGGCGACATGAGCGGCCGCGACCACGCGGAGGAGCCCCAACGACTTCATGGCGGCCACACTAGTAGGTTGTCTACATGTAGCACGACCAGTTAAAACCCGGACCCATCCCTCAGCGGAGCCGGGGTGTCGTCAGGGGTGACTCAGGTCAGGGGACGAAGGCGCGGCGGACCGTGGCAGACAGCGCCTCGCGACGACGTTCGTGCAGGTCGGCCTCGTCGGCCTGGTCGGCGGCGTACGTGATGCTGGCCGCGGACCACGACATCGTCAGCGCGATCACCATCGAGTGCAGGTCGATCGGGGCGAGTGTGTCGACCAGGTGGCCGTCCCGTTGGGCCGCCTCGATCGCGGCGAGCTTGTCCTTGTCGTGGCCCTCCCACTCGCCGAAGAGGTCGCCGGTGGGGGTGCGTTCGAGCCGGGCCCAGGTGACCAGGCGGACGAGTTCGGGGCGCCGGACGTTCTCGTCGTACAGGCGGACCGCGTACCCGGGGAGGTCGTCGGCGGTGAGCGGGACCAGGTCGAGGTTGGCCTCCACATGCTCGGTGAGGACCGCGTCGAAGAGGCTGTCCTTGTTGCCGTAGTACGCGTAGAGCTGGGCCTTGTTCGCCTTGGCGTTCGCCGCGATCCGGTCCACCCGCGCGCCGGCGATGCCGTACCGGGCGAACTCCTCGGCGGCCGCGTCGAGAATGCGCCGCCGGGTTGCCTGTCCGTCTCCCATGCGGTCCAGACTAGCAATAACAAACTAGTTGGTTTGACTTTGCCGACCAGGGTGCCTACGGTCGAGAAGTAACCAACTGGTTTGTTTTGGAGGAAGCTGATGAAGGAGCGCGTACTCGGCCGGCAAGGGCTGCGGGTCTCGGCGCTGGGGCTCGGCACGATGGGCATGACGATGGCGTACGGCGACGCCGACCCGGACGGCGGCATCGCGACGATCCGGCGGGCGCACGAGCTCGGGGTCACCCTGTTCGACACCGCGGAGTTGTACGGCGGTGGCACCGGGAGCAACGAGCAGTTGCTCGGCCGGGCGGTCCAGGGGTTCCGTGACGAGGTCGTGCTGGCGAGCAAGTTCGGGTTCGACCTGGCGAAGGACCCCTACGGCGGGACGGCGCTCGACAGCCGGCCGGAGCGGATCCGCGAGGTCGCCGAGAACAGCCTGCGGTACCTGCGAACCGATCACCTGGACCTGCTGTACCAGCACCGCGTGGACCCGGCGGTACCGATCGAGGAGGTCGCCGGTGCGGTCGGCGAGCTGATCCAGGCGGGCAAGGTCCGGTACTTCGGACTGAGCGAGGCCGGGCCGGACACGATCCGCCGCGCGCACGCCGTCCAGCCGGTGTCGGTCCTGCAGACCGAGTACTCGATCTTCGAACGCCAGGTGGAGGCGGAGGTCCTGCCGGTGGTGCGCGAGCTCGGGATCGGCTTCGTCGCGTACTCGCCGTTGGGCCGGGGGTTCCTCACGGCGGATGTGCGGCCGGCGAGTGAGTACCCGGCGAGCGACATGCGCAGCTTCGACGACCGCTGGCAGCCTGGCAACTACGAGGCGAACGTGGCGGCGGTCGCGCGGCTGAAAGAACTTGCCGAGAGCAAGGGAATCACGGTGGCGCAGGTGGCGCTGGGCTGGCTGCTGACCCAGGGCGAGGACATCGTGCCGATCTTCGGGACCCGCAAGGTCACGCGGCTGGAGGAGAACCTCGCCGCGGCGGAGGCGAACCTCACACCCGCCGACCTGGAGACGATCCGGGAGATTCTGCCGACCGGATCACACGGCAGCCGCTACCTGGCCGCGCATCTGCCGGACTGGTCCCGCTCCTGATCGTCGTCCGGTGACCGGCCCGGGTCATCGTGCGGTGATCGGCCCGGGTCATCGTGCGGTGATCGGCCCGGGTCATCGTGCGGTGATCGGCCTGGGTCAGGTGAGGTCGCCGAGGGGGCTGACGGTCATGCCGGCGCGTTCGCAGACCCAGTGCGGGTCGGGGCCGAGCTCGGGCTCGATCCGCAGCTCGTGATCGTGCAGGTCGTCGCACGCGGTACACCGCGGCCAGCGGACGCCGGAGTCGGTCAACCGGTCCTGCACGTCCTGCGCCACCAACCCGGCGATGTGCTCGGCCCCGTCAGGCCACTGGTCCAGCCACCACTGCCGCTCAGCCACCGCATCCTCGAGCACGGAGACCATCGCGGCATCAGCAAACCCCCGAGCGCCCAGATCATGAAGAACCAGCGCCCGGGCCGTCAGCAAAATCCCCGGCTCACCCATCGCCCCACAGCCTGCCAGACCCCACCGACAAACCCCAGTCCAGCAGCCACCTGCTCGCCCGGCGCGTTTGGTGGGTTAACCCAGCAGAGTGATGGTTGGCCTACCGAATTTCCGTTGGCCAACCCGCCACTTGCTGGGTCAACCCACCAAACGGACACCGCCGCGGGCGGGGCTGATGGGGCGGGGGAGGGGGAGGGGGCAGGGGTGAGGGGGGAGGGGGCGCTCCTAGGCGGTTGGTTCGCAGTGGGGGTCGAGGCGGTCGGCGAGGCGGAGTTCTTGGGCTGCCGCCTTGCGGAGGGCCGCGCCTGCTCGGGCTCGGAGGCCCAGGGTGCGGCGGGGCTCCGGGTCTGGGTGGACGGGAGCGTTGGGGAGGGCTGATTGGCTCAGTGAGCGGGCGTTCTCCACTGCGGTGTTGCCGGCGATGAAGGTCATGGTGCTGCTCCCTTCTGAAGAGCGTGGGGGATCGCCCGGCGGCCGGTCGGCCGTCGGTGGTCGTGCGGGATCACCCGGCGGCCGGATCAGCCTTCGCGGACCGCGGTACCGCCGGGAGAGGTTGTGGAGTTGTCAGTGCCTGGGTGCCGGGCCGCTGCTGGAGCGAACCACCAACTCGGTCGGCATCATGACGTGGCGTTCCTTCGTGGCCGGGTCGAGCAGGAGCCGCCCGACGGTCCGGCCTTTGTCCTTGATCGGTTGCCGGATCGTGGTCAGCCCGGCGGTCTCCGCCTGCGGGATGTCGTCGAAGCCGACCACGGTCAGGTCCCGGCCGGGACTCAGTCCGCGCGTCTTCATCGCCTCCATCGCGCCGAGCGCCTGGACGTCGCTCAGACCGACGATCGCGGTCGGCCGGTCCTGCGAGTCGAGCACCCACTCGGCCCCGGCGAGCCCGGAACTGAAGGCGTTGTGGCCGCCCGAGACCAGCCGGAGCCGGGCGTCCGGCATCTCCTTCTGCAAGCCGCGGATCCGCAGTTCGCAGTCGGTGTACCCGACCTCGTCCAGGGTCAGCTCGACCGGCCGGCTGCCGGCCGCCTCGGCGTTGTCGACCAGGACCACCACCTCGCGGTGGCCGAGCCGGGCCAGGTGCTTGCCGAGTTTCGCGGCCGCCTCGACCTCGTCGATCGCGACCCAGGACAGGTCCGGGTGGTCGCCCCGGTCGGTCGAGACCATCGGGATCCCGCGGGTCCGGAGCGTGTCCAGCGCCGGGTGCCCGCCGGCCACGCAGAAGATCGCGGCGGCGTCGATCGCGGCCTGCTGGACCGCGGTGGTACCGCCCTGGATGTCGGACGAGCTGAGCGGCATCAGCAACAGGCTGGTACTGAACTCCTCGGCGACCTCGGCCAGCCCGGCCAGGAAGCCGACCGCGTACGGGTCGGAGAACGCGTACGCGAGCTTGTCGGTGAACAGCACCCCGACCGCTCCCGCCTTCCCGCTGCGCAGCGCCCGGGCCGAGGCGTCGGGCCCGGCATACCCGAGCTCCTGGGCCTTGGCCAGGATCTTCTCGCGCAGCGCGCCGGACAGCTGGTCGGGCTTGTTGTAGGCGTTGGACACCGTCGACGGCGACACCCCGACAGCCTGTGCGACGGTCTTGATGGTGACACTGGGCGACATGATCCCGACCTTCCTGTGAGCCGTCTTCTGGATCGTTCTTCTAAATCGATCTAGAAAAACGATACAGAAAACTCCCTGCCGAGTGCAACACCTATTTCCGGCAGCCGTTGCCGCCCGCTCCCCGCGTCGCGCGCGGAGGCGGACCGCCGATACAGGATGATGGTCGGCATGGCGTCGTTGCTGGAGGTGATCGCGCTGCATCCCGCCGATGCGGAGGCAGCGCAAGAGGGTGGCGCGGACCGGCTGGAGCTGTGCGCGGCGATGGAGGCCGATGGCCTGTCGCCCGCGGTGTCCACGGTCAGCGCGATCCGCCGGGTCACGGATCTGCCGTTGCGGGTGATGCTGCGGCTGACCGACTCGTTCGCGATCGACGGCGCCGGGATCAACAAGCTGACGGCGACGGCCCAGTCGTACCTCGCGGCCGGCGCGGACGGGTTCGTGCTCGGGTTCCTCACCAAGGACAACGAGATCGACACCGAGGCGGTCGGTCAGTTGGTGAGCACGTTCGCGGGGACGCCGTGGACGTTCCACCGCGCGATCGACGCCGTCCTCGAACAACGCCCCGCCTGGCGCGCGCTGCGGACCCTGCCCGGCCTGGACTGCGTACTGACGGCCGGCTCGTCGCTGGGCGTACCGCACGGGCTCGACGACCTGACCCGGATGGCGAAGGAGGATCCCGCGATCGCGAAGGTGATGATGGCCGGTGGTTCGCTGCAGCCCGAGCACGTCCCGTGGTTGTACGGCAGCGGGGTCCGCCGGTTCCACGTCGGGTCGTCGGTCCGCCAGGACGGGTCGTGGACCAAGGCGTACGTGAACTCCCGGTTCGTCCGGGCCTGGCGGAATCTGCTGGACGCCCAGGACGGCAAGGAGCAGCCCGCGTGATCCTGATCGACCCCCCGGTCTGGCCGGGCTGGGACCGGGTCTGGTCGCATCTGGTCAGCGACGAGTCGTACGAGGAACTGCACGCGTTCGCCCGCTCGGTCGGTATCCCGGCCCGCGGCTTCGACCGGGACCACTACGACGTGCCGTCCGAGGAGTACGAGGCGATGGTGGCCGCCGGCGCGGTCCCGGTGCCGAGCCGCGTCCTCGTCCGCCGGCTGATCGACGCCGGCCTGCGGCACCGCAAGGGCACCTGAAGAGGTGCCCCAGGCAATGATTGCCTGGGGCACCCAATCTGGACTGGTTCAGTCCAGCAGTTCGGTCACCGTTCCGGCGGCGACGGTGTGCCCGCCTTCGCGGACGGCGAAGCCGAGACCGGTGTTCATCGCGACCGGCTTGGCCAGCTCCACCACCAGCTCGACCGTGTCACCCGGCATCACCAGCTCGGTCTCACCGAGCAGGTCGATACCACCCGACACGTCCGTGGTCCGGAAGTAGAACTGCGGCCGGTAGTCCGCGGCGAACGGCGTGTGCCGGCCGCCCTCGGCGGTCGACAGCGCGTGCAGCGTCGCCCGGAACTTCCGGTGCGGCGTCACACTGCCCGGCAACGCGACGACCTGACCACGACGGACCTCGTCACGCTTGATCCCGCGGAGCAGGATCGCGGCGTTGTCGCCCGCCTCGGCCGTCTCCAGGGACTTGCCGAACGTCTCCATCCCGATCGCCGTACTGACCACCGTCGGACCGAGCCCGACCACCTCGACCGGCTCGCCGAGCCGCAGCGAACCGCGCTCGACCGCGCCGGTGACGACGGTGCCGCGGCCGCTGATGGTGAGCACGTTCTCGATCGGCATCAGGAACGGCTCGCCCAGCTCACGGTCCGGCGTCGGCACGTAGGAGTCGATCGCGTCCAGCAGCTCGCCGACCGAGGCCGTCCAGCGCGGGTCGCCCTCGAGCGCACGCAGCCCGGACACCCGGATCACCGGGACCTCGTCGCCCGGGAAGCCGTACTCGGAGAGCAGTTCCCGCACCTCCAGCTCGACCAGGTCGAGCAGGTCCGGGTCCTCCGCGGCGTCCGCCTTGTTGAGCGCGACCACCAGGTACGGTACGCCGACGCGTTGCGCGAGCAGCACGTGCTCACGCGTCTGCGGCATCGCACCGTCCTGCGCCGACACGACCAGGATCGCGGCGTCCACCTGGGCGGCACCGGTGATCATGTTCTTCACGTAGTCGGCGTGCCCCGGCATGTCCACGTGCGCGTAGTGTCGGGTGGCGGTCTCGTACTCGACGTGGGCGATGTTGATGGTGATCCCGCGCTGGACCTCCTCCGGCGCCCGGTCGATCCCGTCGAACGCGACGAACGCGTTGACGTTCGGGTCGCGCTCGGCGAGCACCTTGGTGATCGCGGCGGTCAGCGTGGTCTTGCCGTGGTCGACGTGCCCCATCGTGCCGATGTTGAGGTGCGGCTTGGTCCGCACGAACTGGCTCTTGGCCATGAGTTTTCCTTTGCTGTCAGAAGATTCGGGGTACGAGCCAGGACCCCCGGCTCCACTTCCGCAGCGCTGTCACCGCACGGGAGGGGGCCGGTGAGCGGTCCACCCTCCTCCGCGGGTCCTGCTCAGCAGGAGGAGGGTCGGCTTCGCGCGCCGGTGCAGAGATCTGAATCCGCTGACGTCCACACGACAGCGCCCGTCAGGCCCGAGGCCGACAGGTACGCAACAGAATCCGTGCGGAACATGGTCATCACGGTAGGGATCAACCGGGCCGGTGGCAACATAATTCCCGCCGGCCGGAAGGGGCTCCGGTCAGCCCAGATAGGACTGCCGGACCGCCGGGTCGAGCTTCTCCACCGCGTACCGCAGAGCGGGTCGCGGCATCCGGGACGCGTGCTGGTCGAGGAAGGCACGGAGCGCCGGTTCGTCGGCGGTCCCGGCGTACTTGAGCGCGATCCCGACCGGCTTCGACACGACCGGGTCGGTGTCGTCGACGAGCAGTTCCGCGAGGGCGAAGAGGTCCGCCAACGCGGCGCTGTCACCCGACTTGGTGAAGGCGAGCGGGGCCGTCATCGCGGTCCGGCGGCGGAGCGGGTCGGTGGTCCGGGCGAGGTCGAAGAGCGGGGTCCGCGGCTTGTCGAGCAAGTAGGTGCCGACCACGCGCGGGGCGGCCCGGTCGACCATGTCCCAGGTGTCGATGCGGTCGTGCCGGCCGAGGTACAGCTCGTAGCAGGCCCGGCGTTCGTCGGCCGGCAGCTTCGGCTTGCGGGCCTTGAAGTCGAGCACGCAGAACGCGGCCAGCCGAGGCTCGTACTCCGCGATGTCGAGCAACCGGTCCACCTCGGTGAGGGGGAGCGCGGTGAACCGCTTGGAGATCTCGAACAACGTCCCCATCCGGACCCCGAGCACGCCGGCGGAGCCGTGGTAGTGCTTCTGCGAGCGCTCGGCGGGGTTGGCGTTCGCGCGGAGTTCGCCGACCAGGGCCGACGCGGTCAGATCCATGCAGGGAGGGTAGACCATGACGGCTCAGTTGAGGGCGAACAACCGGGTGCCGTCACTGAAGATCGGGCGCCCACCCGCGACCGTCGCGGTCGGCTTGTTGCAGGTGAGCGCGTCCCGTTCGGCCGTCGGTGCCGCGGACGAGTTGGCGATGATCGGGCGCGGCTGGATCCCGCTGGTGCCGATCATGACCGGGGAGCAGATGCCGTTCTCCTGTGGCATCAGCGTGACCACCCGGCCGTCCGGCAACAGGCCGAACCCCTGCCGGGGGAACTCGGGCCGCTGCAGCTTCGGCGGGACCTGCAGCAGGTGGTGCCACTGGGAGGTACCGTCCGCCGGGCTGACCGCGGACACGTCGTACGTCTGGGCCGACCCTGGCTCGTTGCTGTTGCGGCAGGTCACGAGGACCAGCGACGAGTGGGTCGCGGTCAGCTGCGCGTCGCAGGACGCCGGGCCGAGGCGCGGTCGCGGGGTACCGGGGACCGGTGCGGTCCACAGGACGCGGCCCTCGGTGACGTCGAGGGACCACTGATGCAGGGTGCCGCCCGCGTCGCTGGTCCAGACCAGACCGGCGACCTCGCGGGTGTCCGGGATGGCAACCAGTTCGCCGACCCAGGTGGCCGGGTCGAGTTCGGCGCTGAGGTCGAAGCGGAGACCGAGGTTGGCCTCCCAGAGCTGCTTGCCGTTGGTCACGTCGAGCCCACGGACCACGGCGCCGTTGCCACCGCACGCGTCGACGACGACGGCTTGGTCGTTCAGCAGGACGCCCTGGCTGACGGTGCACTGCATCTTCGCCCGCCAGTGCGTGGGGTTGCTCACGCCGTGCGCGACGAGGTACTCGCCTTCGGCCACGAGGAACTGGTCCGAGTTCACCGCGACCGCCGTCCCGCTGGTGTGGACCTCGGTGAGGACCTTGCCGCTGTCGGCGTCGAGCACCGCGTACGTCGGGAGGTCGATGCCGCTCGGCGCGCGGGTGCCGCCGTACGGGAGGTGGGCGGCCAGGGTCCGGCCGTCGCTGGAGACCAGGAGGCCGCTCGAACCCGCCGCGGCCGCGCCGTCCACGTCGGCGCGGGAGTACCGCCAGCGGATCTGGCCGGTGGTCGCGTCGGACATCACCACGCCGTCGGGCCGCAGTTCGGCGACGCCGCCGACGGTGCCGGCGATCGCGCCCGTCGCGGGCACCTGCCGGTTCCACGCGAGCTCACCGTCGAGCTGGACGGGCATGACTCCGGGCGGTGCCGTCGCGGTGGTGCTGACCGTGTTCGCGGTCTCGAGCCGCGCCTGGACGAACGGCTCACCGGCCGACACCACGATCCAGGCGAGCAGCGACGCGCACACCACGACCACCCCGAGCCCGGTCGCTCGCGGAGGCGCCACCGCGTAAGGGGGCGCCATCCGGAGCCGTCGGGCGAGCGCTAGCAGGGCCCCGGCCAGGACCAGGGCGACTGAGGCGAGCATCAAGTACGGCCAGCGCTCGCTCATCGCGGCGCCCGGTTGGGCTGCGGGCCAGCGCCACCAGCACAGACCGACCGCGACGACGCCGAGCGTGGCGAAGCCGATCGCGGGGATCGTCAGCAGCTTCGGGTGCCGCCGCCGGAACCACGCGCACGCCAGTCCGGCCGACACCGCGGTCCCGGCGATCGGCGCCCAGACCGGGAACCCACGGACCTCGTCGGCGGCGGCCGGCCAGCGCGGGGCGGCGCCGAGACCACGGCCGAGCAGGACCGACGCCGCGATCACCACGCCGAGGGCGGCGCCCAGGTAGATCATCGGAATCAGCCCGGCCACTGGCCGGGCGGCTCTAGGGGCCCAGGTGGTCAGCTCCCGGGTCAGGTTGTCGCGGGCCGCCTCTTCCCAGCGCTCGCGGGCCCGGCTGGTCGCGTACAGCGGGGTCTCGCTCAGCCCCTGCAGGAACTTCATCCGGCCGCGGGCGAAGTCGCGGTCACCGATGTGCGCGTACTCCGCGCGGATCCCGGTGGAGTACTCGTCGTACCGGTCGGCCGGCAGGCTCAGGATCCGCAGGTCGGCGTCGCAGAGGACGGCGCCGTTGGCGTCACCCGGTTCGCAGTCGTGCCGCGCGGTCAGCCGGATCAGCCGGCCGATCTCCTCGACCCGGTCGGCCTCGACGCCGTACGCCGCGAGCTCGAGCTCGGCGAGCTGGGCGGAGACCTCCTCGTTCTCACCGGGGTCGGCCTTCGGGTCGTAGATCGCGTCGTGGAACCAGGCCGCCAACCGGACCGTGTCCGGGTCCTCGGCGAGATCGGCGAGCTCGTCGATGGTGTCGAGCATCTCGGCCAGGTGCCGCTGGTCGTGATAGTGCCGCTGTTGCTCTGCGTAACGGGCCAGCAGGTCATCGCCCAGCGGCTGCGCGCGCGGCAGCAAGCGATTCCACCGGTCACGCAGGTCCATGGCAAGTGAGTCTGACACTCCGGCCGGGCCCGGACCGCCCGATCCGGGGGTCCCGGTTAGGGTCGTGGCCAAAGCGATATCGGCTCGTCACAAGGAGGACACCATGCGGTTCGGTCTGGTCGGCACCGGTCCCTGGGCTCACAGGACGCATGGGCCGGGTCTGCTGGCGGCGGCCGACGCCGAACTCGTCGGCGTCTGGGGACGGGATCCGGACAAGGCCGGGAAGTTGGCGACCGAGCTCGGGGTGAGCGCGTTCACCGACTACGCTGCGTTACTCGAATCGGTCGACGCGGTGGCTTTTGCGGTCCCGCCGAGGGTTCAGGCGACAATGGCGCTCGAAGCGGCCGCGATCGGCAAACATCTCCTGCTCGACAAGCCGGTCGCCGACAATCTTGACGATGCGCGGGCGTTGGCGGACGAGGTCGCCGACGAGGGGCTGGCGTCGGTCGTCTTCTTCACGGCGCGCTTCGCTCCGGAGTACCGGGCCTTCTTCTCCGAGGTCGCCGAGGCCGGCGGATGGAAGGGCGGGTGGGCCCGGATGATCGCGTCCCTGGACGCGCCGGGGAACCCGTACGTGAACTCAGCCTGGCGCCGCGAGAAGCGTGGGGCGCTGTGGGACGTGGGGCCGCACGCGCTGTCGAACCTGAGCGCGATGCTCGGGCCGGTGGTGGAGCTGCGGGCCGTTGGTGGTGAGGGCGATCTGGTCCACCTGGTGATCACCCACGAGTCGGGTGCGACCAGCACGGCGAGCCTGTCGCTGTCGGCGCCGCCGGACGGCACGACCTTCGAGACAGGTATCTGGGGCGAGACGGGGACACGTCTGTTTCCTCGGGGCGAGACTCCACCTGAGGAGAGCTTCCGCGTGGCGGTCCAGGAGCTGGTGGCGGCGGCCGAGTCGGGCGACACCCACCCGGTCGACGTGGGGTTTGGTCTGCGGGTAGCCGAACTGCTGGCGTCGGCGGAAGCCCAACTCAACGAGTAGCGGGCATTTGGACAGGACGTGGTCGGGGTTCTGGGCCGATGTACCGCTCAGCATCGGATAGCCGGCCGCGGATGGCATGGCTATCTCCTGTCCAGCTGCACGTCCTGCTTCAGCGGAGGGCTATTACTGTGCCGTTGCCTGAGGTGAGGAGGAGGTCTCCCAGGGCTTTGATGTCGCGGCTGCAGGAGATTCCTGGGGGGAGCGGGGATACGCGGTGGCCTGACTTGGTGATGGTGTTGAGGCGGCAGCCTTGTTGGCCTCGGGTAAGGGAGACGACTCGCGCGTCGGTTGTTACTGCGACTCGGGTTCTCGGGTTGACCGGGGCTGTTGTCTGCCAGGCTGTTTTGCCGGTGGTCGCGTCGATGGCCGTCACCACGGTCTTGCGGTTCTCCTGAGTCGCCGGGCCTGGGCAGTCGACCACGACCACCAGGTTGCCGGCCGCGTTCATCAGGGTGCGGCAGGCCCAGTTGCGGGGGACCGGCCAGCGCCATCTGGTGTCGCCGGTTCTCGGGTCCAGGGCGAGGAGGGCCGCCGGTACGTCGGAGTCGCCGCCTGGTTCCGCGACGACCACGGTGTCGCCGACCACGACGGGCCGGCGGTACATGTCGTCGGAGGGTTTGCGCCAGAGCTCCTTGCCGCTCTCCAGGTCCAGGCCGACCATCTCGTCCGGATCGGTACCGCAGCTGTGGCCGAGGAAGGCGATCACCGTACTCCGGGTCGCGACGGCGCCGATGTCGGTGCAGCGGCCTGGTTCGAAGGTCCAGCGGTCGCGGCCGTCGGGGTCGGTGCCGTGGAGCTTGTCGGAGCCGCGGCTGACGTGTTCGCCGGTGAGCAGCGGGTCGGCCTGCTGGATCGTGTGGTCTCTGGTCCGCCCCGGCCACGCGGCCTTGCGCTTCCCGGTGTCCGCGTCGAGCAGCAGGTACCCGACGTCGGCGAACTCGGCCAGCACGTACGCCCCGTCGCCGGTCGCGATGATGTCCGGCTTCTCGTCGGAGTCGGAGCGGCTGTAGCGCCAGCGGAGCTCGCCGGTCTCCGCGTCGAGCATCTCCACCGTGCCCGCCTGTCGCGGGATGGCGATGCCGTACTTCGTCGCGACCGCCTCCTCCGCGCCCGCGCCGGACAGGGCCCGGTTGACCCACACCACCTGGCCGTTCGCGGTAGAACGCGGCGCCGGCCCCGACGTACGCCGGACGCTCTCCACCCGTTCGTTGGAGCTCAGCACGTAGTTGCGCGCGACCGGCTGCACGATCAGCAGCAGCGTCAACGCGATCACCCCCGGTACCGCGAGCCACGCGAGCTGCTGCCCCAGATTCCTGGCCGGGGTGTACCTGGCGTGCCTCGTCCGCAACAGCGAACCGCTGAGCGCAGCACCGCCGGCCACGAGATAGAGCAGCAGCGCCGAGATCAGCAGGGGTACGCGCTGCCCGACTCCGACGGCCGGATTCGTCACCGGTAGCTGCGCCCACGCGACCAGCAGACAGGTCACCGCCACCGCGACCACGGCCCCCGCGATGAGCCGGGACCGCTGACTCCCGCTCCGCGCGGTCCGGAACAACACGGGCGCGCTGACGAAGGCCAGGACGGCCAGCGCGATCGGCGGCCACCCGGTCTCCGCTTCGTCCGGCGGCACTCGCCAGGACGCACCGGCGGCCGCGATCGCCACCACCACGGTCCCGATCGCGCCGAAGGTCGCCGTCGCCGTCAGGGCCGCCTGCTGCCAGCCCCGCCACGGTGCGGGCAACTCCGTGTCGAGTCCGGCCAGCTCGTTCTCGAGGTTGGCGCGGGCCGCTGTCCCCATCCGCTGCCGAGCGAGCTGCGTCCGGTACAGGTGTCCGTCCAGCAGTGCGCGCACCTCGTTGTACCGGTGCTCCGCGGCGACCCGGCGATCTCCCGCGTCCCGCCGTACCTCGGAAGTGTGCGCCGTGTACCGCGCGGGTGCCGTGGCGAGCGTGGCGTTCACCGCGTCGAGCAGAACGTCGCCGTTCGCATCTCTGCGAGGCGGGGCGTACGAGTCGGGCGGGGGCGTCGCGAGGTCCCCGGTGAGCCGGACAAGCCGCGCCACCTCGGCCACGCGGACCGGGTCCACGCCGTACTCCGGGAGCAGCTGCTCGGCCAACCGCGCCGACGCCTCCGCGTCCTCGGCAGGAGTGGCGCCGTGTTCGTGTGCGGCACGGTGGAACCAGGCCGCGAGCCGGACCGATGTCGGGTCGGTGCTGAGCTGGAGCAGCGAGTCGAGTGCGGTGAGAACGGTGTCGAGGTACTGGTCGCGATAGGCGCGCCGGGTCCGTCCGACATACCTGGCGATCAGATCGTCGGCCAACGCCGCCGAGCCGGGAATCAGCTCGTTCCACTTCTCGCGCAGGGCCACCACCGCCACAGTGTGCCAGCCGTGTTCCACGGTCGTCGCACGGTCAGCGCACCGAAGGCTTGCGGTTGGCGATCAGCGGAGGTGGGGCCCGGCGCGGGCGGTGGATTGCGCCCCGTCCACCATCTACCATGCGGATAAGGAAACCATTTAGTGAAAGGCGAGTTCGTGGCGCGTGCGATCGGCCGGGAGGCCGGCCCGGGGACGCAGAGTGTCGAGCGGGCGCTGTCGTTGCTGTCCGAGTTCACCGAGGCGCATCCGCAGCGGCGCGTCTCCGAACTGGTCGAGGCGACCGGGCTCGGTCAGTCCACCGTGTCGCGGCTGGTCGGTGCGCTGGTGGCGCTGGGCTTTCTCGCCTACGACCAGCGCAGCGGGCTGTACGGCATCGGCCCGAAGGTGATCACGCTGGCCGGGATCGGGCTGAACGAGATGCCCGTTCACCAGCAGTCCCGCCAGGTCGCCCAGAACCTCGCCGCCGACCTCAACCTCGGCGCCAACGTCGCCGAACGCCGCGGCGCCGAGATGTTCTACCTGTGCCACTTCGAGGGGCGCGCGGCCGGTCGGTCGTCGACGCTGGTCGGCCGGACCGGTCCGCTGCACTCGACCGCGATCGGCAAGGCGCTGATCAGCGAGATGCCGCGGGACGAGTGGCAGGAACTGCTCGGCAAGGACCTGGCCCGCTACACGCCGCACACCGTGACCGACCCGGCCGCGCTGGCCGAGATGCTGAAGAAGGTCCGGGAGCGCGGCTACGCACTGGAGCTGGAGGAGCTCGCCTTCGGCCGGGCGTGCCTGGCCGCGCCGATCCGGGACCGTACCGGCGCGATCGTCGCCGCCCTGTCCGTGTCCGGCCCGCTGTCCGCGATGGACCTGCCGACCCGCGAGGAGTCCCTGGCCCTGCAGGTCATCGAGCAGGCGGACCAGATCTCGTCGGGACTGGGGTATCACGCGTCGGCCGCGGTCGGCTGACCCACCGCACAACCAGGACCGCACCGAGCGCCGCCGTAGCCGGCCCGAACAGCAGAGCCGCGGGAGCGAGGTACCAAGCGCCGACAGACACCGCGACGAGTACCGCGGCAGCCGCGAGCGGCAGACCCGGACGGCGCCAGCCGAGGTGGATCGTGAGCAGCCAGAGGTCCCTTGCCGAGCGGGGCCCGGCCGAGACCGCCACAGCGGGCAACAGCCACAACGTCACCAGATAGCCGAGCAGTACGACAGACAAGGCCGCGGCCCAGACGGTCTGCCGCCCCGCGACCAGGTAGAACGCCAGCACCCACACCGTCGCCAGCGGCAACCCGAGCACCACCTGTCCCCGGCCGATCCACTCCCGCCAAGCGGACCAGAACCGCGGCCACGCACGAACTCCGGAGTTGTGCAGCCACGAGTGCATCACCTGGTGGGCAGCCAGCGTGGCCGGGGCGATACCGGCGAGCACCAAGCCCGCGGCAACGCCCAGCAGCCAGAGGCCGGTCACCACCGCGATCCGCGGTACCCAGTCGAGGACGCGGTAGACGGGCGCGGCCCGGCCGGTCAGCTCGACCTCAGCCATCGCGCAACCTGGCTTGCAGATCCGCCCGCCCCACCACCGCAGGGGAGACGACGGAGAGCCCTCCGTCGACGGGCAGGACGACTCCCGTGATCGCAGAAGCACGAGGCCCGGCCAGGAACGTGACCGCGTCGGCGACCTCGGTCGGCAGGATGGTGCGGCCGATCGGGTACCCGGCCGCGGCGTCGGGCCGGCTGCCCCCACCGACGATGCCGGGAGCGACCGCGTTGACCCGGACCCCGCGACCGGCGTACTCGACCGCGAGTTGGCGGACGAGCGCGTCGACTCCGCCCTTGGCCGCCGTGTACGCGGCCGCCCACGGTGCGGCGACCAGGGTGTTCACCGACGACACCGCGACCACCGAAGCGGCCTCGCTCACGAACAGCGCGGGAAGCGCGGACCGTAAGGGAAAGAAGAAGGTGTCCAGCGTGTTCGCGAGGGCGTCGCGCCACTGCTCGTCGGTCGTCCGGTGAGCCGGTTCCAACGGCATCCGTCCGGCCGCGGAGACCAGGACGTCCAGCCCGCCGAACTCCGCGACCACCCGGTCGAGCACCTCGGCCGCCGTGCCGGAATCGGAGCAGTCCGCGGCCAGGTGCAGGTCCAGGCCCTCGACGTCCTTGTCCTCCAGCGACGCCCCGGCGACCCGGCACCCGTCCGCGACCAGGGCGGCCACGATCGCGGTACCGATCGGAGTGGTGGCCCCGATCACCAGGGCGCGCCGGGTCATCGGACGCTCGCCGCGCGGACGGCGTCCTCGTCGACCTCGATCCCCAGCCCCGGCCCGTCCGGTACGGCGAACCCGTGCTCACCCGACGGCAACGGGGTCGCCAGGATCTCGTTCACCTTGCCGAAGAGGGTCGGGTGGAACTCGTAGGCCAGCAGGTTCGCCATCGCCGCGGAAGCGTGGACACTCGCGGCCAGGACGACCCCGAGTCCGGTGGAGTGGTGCGGCGCGAGCGGGACGAACCAGGTCTCCGTGATCGCGGCCAGGTCCACCGCCTCGGTGATGCCGGTGCGGCCGACGTCGGGCTGCAGGATCGAGGCCGCGCCAGCCTCCAGCCACGGCCGGAACTCCTGCCGATGCCGCAGGCTCTCGCCGATCGCGACCGGGGTGTCGATCCGGCGAGCGACCTCGGCGTGGCCGGCGACGTCCTCGAATCCGATCGGCGCCTCCAGGAACCAGCCGCCCAGGCTGTCGAGTCCCCGGCCGAGCCGCACCGCCTGCGCCACGTCGTACACCCCGTGGATGTCGACCGCGACGAGCAGGTCGTCGTGCACCCCTCGCAACGCCTCGACCGCCCGGAGGTCCTCGCGGACCCCGTGACCCAGCCCGACCTTGACCTGCCGTACTCCGCGAGCCACCCAGTCCTCGGCCTGCGCGACCCGCTCGCTGTCCTTCTTACCGGGCAGCCCGGACACGTACGTCGGGACGACGTCGCGCTGTGCTCCGCCGAGCAGTTGGTGTACCGGGACCCCGGCGATGCGGCCGGCCAGATCCCACAGCGCCACGTCGATCGCGGCGACGGCGTCGCCCTGGTGCCCGCCGAGGTGGCCGCGTTCCCGCATCAGGGCCCGGAGCGCGGCGACCAGCGGGCGCACCCTGGTCGGGTCGGCGCCGAGCAGGGCGGGCTTCAGCAGCAGGTCGATGATCTTGGCCGGCACCTCGGGCGAGACCGGGACCAGCGCTTCGCCCCAGCCGATCGAGCCGTCGTCCGCGGTGAGTTTCACCAACAGGGCTTCGCGGTTCGACCCGTAGATGCTCGGCCAGGGTGGCTTGGTGGAGTAGGTCCGGGCGGGCGCGTCCGGCCCGGCCAGGACGAGGGGGAAGGTCTCGACTTCGGTGATCGTCGGCATCAGCGGATCCCAGTCAGCGGCGTGGTTCCGGCCGGAAGGTCCAGCCGGTCGAGTATGGCAGTCAGTCCGGAACGGGCGCGGTCGTCCAGGTCCCGGGCCGGGACCCGGACGGTGGGGTGGTCGATCAGACGGCGGCGAACCAGGACCTCCTTGTGCACGGCCCAGGCGATCCCGGACTGCAGCCCGTACACCAGCAACGGCAGCAACAGATCGAACCGCGCCCGCGCGTCGTCGTACCGCCCGGCTCGCCAGTCGGTGAAGACGGGCGCGAGCAGGTCGGGGATCTCGCACGCGGGCATCGAGCCGACCGCGCCGGCCGCGAGTTCGTCCAGCAGGAACTGGGCGTTCTGCCCACCGAGAACGACGAAACCGGGATCGCTGATCCGATCCACCACGGCCGCCACCTTCGGCGCTGTCGGGGGAGCCTCGACCTTGACCGACGTGACGCCCGCGAGGGCACCGAGCTCGGCGATCTGCTGTGGGGACATGGCCACCCCGGTCGCGCCTGGAGCGTCCTGCACCATCACCTCGGGCCCGACCGCGGCCACGGCCGAGTAGAACGCCGGTAGCTGGGCCGGACTCGGCGGCACCATGAACGGCGGCAGCACCATCACCGCGTCGGCTCCTGCCGCGGCCGCCTCGGTGGTCTGCTCGACCGCCGTCACCGTCGAGGTCGCCGCGACGCCGACCACCAGTGGAGCGTGCCCGCCGACCACGTCGGCGACCGTGGTCGTCACCTCGCGCCGCTCCGCGCTCGTCAGGGCGAACGCCTCACTGGCCATCCCGAGCACGGCGACGCCGTCCACCCCACTGGCGAGCTGGAACTCGGTCAACCGGCGCAGGCTCGGCAGATCCAGGCTGCCGTCCGGGTGGAAGGGCGTGGCGAGGATCGGGACCAAGCCCTGGACCGTCGGCGGCACCGGCTGGTCGGTCATGGCGAACTCCTCACTGGTCAGCATTCGGCATCCGTTTGATGCTTGACGAGATCCATCATGTGCGTAAGGCTGCCACATGGTGGATGGCATCGTCCATCATTCAAGGAGAGGGATGCAGCCGTGGGCGTCGAGACCGGGACGAACCAGAGCGTGGAACGCGCCGCGGCCGTCCTGCACGCGTTCACCGAGAGCGGTGCGCTGCGCGTCTCGGAGGTGGCGAGGATCGCCGGCCTCCGGCAGTCCACGGCCTCGCGGTTGCTCAGCACCCTCGAACAGGTCGCCTTCGTCGAACGGGGCAGCGACGGGCAGTACCGGCTCGGCGCCGACCTGATCACGCTGGCCGGGGTGGCGGTGAACGGGCATCCCGTCCACCAGGCGGCCCGGCAACGTGCCCAGTCGCTCGCCGCGGCCACCGGACTGGGCGCGAACGTCGCGATCCGCGAGGGCAAGCAGGCCTTCTACCTGTGCAACTTCGAAGGGCACCTCGCACCGCGGTCGTTCGTCCTGACCGGCCGGCGTAATCCGCTGCACGCGACCGCGCTCGGCAAGAGCCTGCTGCTCGAGGTGGCCGAGCGGCGGACCCTGCTGGGCGACCTGGCCGGGTACACCCCGCGCACGATCACCGACCACGACGCGCTGGACGAGGCGATCCTGCGGGTCGCCTGGCAGGGCTACTCGACCGAGACCGAGGAACTGTCGCTCGGCCGGTCCTGCCTGGCCGCACCGTTGCGGGACCGGACCGGCCGGGTCGTCGCGGCGCTGTCCCTGTCCGGCCCGTCCAGCGTCGTCGACCTCCCCGCCCGCGAGCAGGAACTGTCCCGGCTCGTGGTGGAGACCGCCGACGCCATCAACTCGCAGTTGGGCCACCACGGCCCGGCCGATCATCGGATCCAGGCGCCCCCGCGCCACGACCTACGGAGCTGATCATGAAGATCCGCCCTGCGCTCACCGTGCTCGCCGGCACGGTGGCGCTCGCCCTGTCGGGGTGCAACCTCGTCGGCGGCAGCCCGGACACGGCTGACACCGGCAAGGTCACCGTCACCGTCGCGCTCGTCCCGGATCCGCCCGGGGCCAGCGAGTTCTACCGCCAGCAGTTCGACGAGTTCGAGAAGGCGAACCCGGGGATCGCCGTCAAGGTGCTGGAGAATCCCACCGACCAGCAGCTCAACGCGGTCGAGCTGATGTTCCAGCAGAACAACGCCCCGGACGTCTTCCGGGCTCAGGACGACGGTATGGACCGGATGGCGGCCCGCGGCTGGGTCGCGCCGCTGGACGAGTTCGTCACGCCCGACTTCCTCAAGCGGTTCCCCGAGGGCTCGATGGATCCGGCCACCTCCGGTCTGCACCGGGACGGCAAGCTGATGAGCCTGCCGCTGGTGTGGGGCCCGTGGTCGACGCTGCGGGTGTTCCTCTACAACGAGGACCTGCTGAAGCAGTCCGGGTTCGACGGACCGCCGAAGACCTGGGGCGACCTCGAGCGGATCGCCACCAAGGTCACCGCCGACGGCAAGGGCAAGTACTTCGGCTACGCCCCGACCTCGGCGAAGGCGCCCTCGGTCGAGATGCTGGCCGGGACCGCGGTGCCGTACTCCGTGCCCGCGACCGGCGTCGACTTCCGGACCGGCAAGCCCGCGCTGTCCAGCCCGGGCCTGGTCGAGGCGGTCGAGCTGCACCGCCGGCTGCAGGCCGCGAAGGTGCTGATGCCCGGCTGGGAGAGCTGGGACGGCAGCCGCGCGTTCAAGGAGTTCGCGGCCGGCCGGCTGGCGATGTACCCGACCGCGCCCTGGCACGTCGCCGAGGTACGCAAGCTGGCACCCGAGCTCAAGCTGGGCGTCGCCGGACTACCGGTACCGGACGCCGGGCGGGGCGCGTACCTGCCGCTGAGCAAGTCGTTCAGCCCGCTGTGGTCGATGTCGGCCAAGTCGGCGCACAAGGCGGAGGGCTGGAAGGTGATGGACTTCCTCGCCTCGGAGGGCTTCCACCAGGCGTACTACCAGAAGTTCGGCACGCTGACCGCGCTGGAGGGCGCGTGGAAGTCCGAGGCGGAGAAGAACCCGGACCAGGCGGCGCTGCTGAAGGTGGCCGAGGAGACGATGCGCCGGGCACCGAACCCGTCGCTGGCCAGTGCGGGCGGCCGCGCGATGACCGAGGCGCTGGCGGCCGAGCCGGACCTGAAGTACACCGACGCCGCGGTCAGCTCGATCATCAAGAACCAGCCGTTCGCCCCGGCCGCGGCCCAGCTGGACAAGAAGCTCGGCAGCTATTTGGGCCAGGCCGCCACGGAGCTGAAGGGCAAGGGCCAGGAGGGTTCGGCGAAGGACCTGACGTTCGCCGGCTGGGACCCGCTGAAGGATTACACGCCGGGAGGCTGACCGTATGACCACGACCGTCGAGCGTCCGCTCGAGAAGGTCCCGGTCGCGCCGCGCGGAGCAGGCCGGCCGGGACGGTTCCGCAAACACCTGTGGAGCTACCTGTTCCTGGTCCCGATGGTGCTGTTGTTCGGCGGCTTCACCGTCTGGCCGATGATCGCGAGCTGGTGGTACGCGTTCTTCGACTGGGACGGCGTCGGCGCGGCCACCGACTGGGTCGGGTTCGCGAACTTCGCCGAGGTGTTCGGCTCGGACGCGTTCTGGCGGGCGTTCTGGCACTCGTTCGTGTTCTCGCTGGCGGCGATCTTCGTGGAGATGCCGCTCGCGCTGGTGCTGGCGATCCTGCTGAACAACAGCTGGCTGCGGTTCCGCAACGTGTACCGGCTGGTGCTGTTCCTGCCGGTCGTGGCCACCACCGCGGTGATCGGGATCGTGATCGCGATCCTGCTCGACCCGGCCGGCGGGCTGGTGAACCGGGTACTGCTGGACACCGGCCTGGTGGACCAGCCGGTGAACTTCCTCGGCAGTACGTCGACCGCGTTGCCCACGTTGCTGTCGATCGACGTCTGGAAGGGGTTCGGGATCACCTTGATCTACTGGCTGGCCGCGTTGCAGACGGTGCCGAAGGACCTGCAGGAGGCGGCCGCGATCGACGGCGCGGGCTTCTGGCGGGCCCTGCGCTTCGTCACCCTGCCGATCGTGATGCCGATCGCGGTGGTGATCCTGCTACTGGTCTTCCAGCGCAGCCTGAGCACCTTCGACCTGGTCCGGGCCGTCACCGAGGGCGGCCCGGACTACGCGACCGACGTGGTCCCGACCTACATCTACCGGTACGCGTTCGACCCGTCGCTGCAGGCGCCACGGTACGGGTTCGCCTCGGCCGCCGGCGTGGTGTTCGGGTTGCTGACCCTGGTCGTGACGTTGCTGCAGGCACCTTTCCTGAAGCGCCGGTTGTCGGGAGGCCGGGGATGAACCGGCTGGTCCTGCGGCGCAACGTCTGGCACCTGCTGCTGATCCCGCTCTGCCTGGTCTGGATCTACCCGTTCGTCTGGATGATCTCGGCCGCGTTCAAGACCCCGCGGGAGATGCTGATCGGCGGGCTGGCGCTGCTGCCGGACGACGCCACGCTGGACAACTTCCGGCGGGCCTGGACGACGGCCAAGTTCAGCACGTACACGGCCAACACCGTCACGTACTCGATCGCCGTGGTGGTGCTGGTCCTGCTGGTGGCCTCGACCGCCGGGTACGCGCTGGCGCGGCCGGGGTTGCCGGGCAAGAAGGTCCTGGTCGGGCTGCTCGTCGCGACGATGTTCATCCCGCACGGGTACACGATCATCCCGACCTTCCTGCTGGTGAACGGGCTCGGGCTGGGCAACGGCCTGCTCGGGGCCGCGCTGGCCCAGGCCGGTCCGGCGCTCGTGGTCCCGGTGCTGCTGTTCATGGGGTTCTTCAGCGGCATCCCGAAGGAGTTGGAGGAGGCGGCCCGGATCGACGGCGCCGGGTACCTGCGGACGTACTGGAAGGTGATGCTGCCGCTGGCGAAACCGGTGCTCGGGACGGTCGCGCTGATGAACTTCATCGGGGCCTGGAACGCGTTCTTCATCCCGCTGGTGTTCACCCTGGGCAACCCGGATCTGCGGACCCTCGGCGTCGGCATGTACGGGTTCTACGGCCAGGACACCACCGACTGGACCGGGCTCGCGGCGGCCGCGTGTATCAGCGTGATCCCGATCGTCGTGGTGTTCCTGTTCCTGCAGAAGACGTTCGTGGAGGGGATCGCCGGTGCGGTCAAGAGCTGACCGGATCTCCGAAACCGCTTATGTCCAAGGGGAATCGCCTCGGCTCGACCCGCGGACCGGGGACCTGGTCTGGGTCGACATCGCCGCCGGCCGCGTCCATCGCGGCCGGCTGGCCGGGGGCGTACTGACCGTGGTGCGGGACTACGACATCGGCCGCTCGGTCGGGGTCGCCGCACCCTTGGCCGTACCCGGAGCGGGCTGGGTGCTCGCGGTCCGGGAAGGGTTCGCGCATCTCGCCGAGGACGGCACGGTGACCTCGTTGGTGACCGGGCTGACCAGTGGCCGGGATCTGATGAACGACGGCGCGTGCCACCCGGACGGAAGCTTCTGGGCCGGCTCCCAGGCGATCCCGCGCGAACCGAGGGCCTCGCTCTACCGGCTGGATCCTGACGGTGCCGCCGAGACAGTGCTGACCGACCTGACGGTTGCCAACGGCCTCGACTTCGCTTCGGACGGAGCCACGGCGTACTTCGTCGACACGCTCCCGCATCGCCGGCTCGAGGCCATCGCGCTGAAGGGCGGACGAGTACCCGGTGAGCGCACCACGATCGTGGAGGTGCCCGGCGGCAACCCGGACGGTCTGGTCCTCGACGACGAGGGTTGTGTCTGGGTCGCCGTGTGGGACGCGAGCGAGGTCCGCCGGTACGCACCGACCGGTGAGCTGCTGGCCACGGTGGAGCTTCCGGTCCCGCGGCCGACCGCCGTTTGCTTCCAGGGCAGCACTTTGGTGATCACCACGGCCTCGCTCGGACTGGAGGCGCCGCCGGCCGGTAGTGGGCACCTGTTCGCGGTCGATGCCGGTGTCACCGGCCCTTCGGCGCGGCCGTGGCGAGGTGAGTGTGGTGGGGTGGCGGGATGAAGATCGTGGAGATCGACCTGGTGTCCTTGCCGGCCGCGGACGAGTGGGCGGCGCTGGTGGCGGTGGTCCGGACCGAGGACGGCCTGGCCGGAATCGGTGAGATCGGCATGCGTGGCCGGGAACGCGCCGCGGCCGGTCTGATCGAGGATCTGCGGCCGCTGTTCGTCGGGGCCGACGCGACCCGGATCGAGCACCTGTGGCAGCTCGGTTTCCGCTCGGTGTTCTTCCCGTCCGACCGGCATCACGCGTCCGTCCTGGCCGGGCTGGACATCGCCCTGTGGGACCTGCAGGGCCAGCGGCTCGGCGTCCCGGTGCACGCGTTGCTCGGTGGCCGGTCGCGGGACTACGTACCGGCGTACGCGCACGTCCGTGGTGGGTCGATGGACGACGTGCTCAATCACGCGGCCGAATTGTCCGACCTGGGCTGGAAGCACCTGCGGCTGACGGCTTGGGATCCACAGGAGCCCGAGTACGACCAGCGTCGCGCGGTGCGGTGGACGGTCGACCTGATGCGGGAGTTGCGGGCCGGGCTCGGGGACGAGGCCGAGTTGCTGCTCGACGTGCACACCCGGCTCGACCTGGCCGAGGCGGTCCAGCTGTGCCGTGAGCTCGAACCGGTCCGCCCGTTCTTCGTCGAGGATCCGCTCCGCAGCGAGCACCTGTCGGCGTACAAGTCGTTGCGGAGCCGGGTCGGGGTGCCCCTGGCGGCGGGGGAGCAGCTCTGTACGAAGTGGGAGTTCCGGCAGTTGGTCGAGGACGAGCTGATCGACCACGCCCGGCTCGACCTCGGCCACACCGGACTCACCGAGGGCCGCAAGATCGCCGCGCTCTGCGAGGCGCACCACGTCCAGCTCGCTCCGCACAACTCGATCGGCCCGCTCTGTACCGCGGCCACGACGCACTTCACCACGGCCCTGCCCAACGTGAGTGTCCAGGAGCAGGCGCATCGCGCGACACCGCCGCTCGGCGCGTTCACCTCGACGATCGACGTCCAGCCGGGGCGGCTGACCGCGTCGGGTACCCCCGGCCTGGGGATCACGGCCGACTTCGGTCAGGCGACGGTACCGGCGACCGCGCCGATTCCGCGGCTGCACCGTCCCGACGGCTCGGTGACGAACTGGTGATTCCGGCTCAGCGCTTCGCGGCGAGGACGCCCGGGAGCAGACCGGGGTAGAGGGTCTCGAGGTCGGCGCGGCGGAGGGTACTGATCCGGCGGGTGCCGTCGGTGTTGGTGCTGATCACGCCGGCCTCGCGCAGGATGCGCAGGTGGTGGGCGCGAGTTGAGGCCGACACCGGGAGCTCGATCTCGCCGCAGGCGATGCCGTCCGGTGCGTCCGCGAGGGCGCGGACGATCGTCAGCCGGACCGGCTCACCGAGGGCCTGCAGGACAGCGTCGACGCGGATCTCCTCGCGGTCGGGCTGGGGCAGGGCTTTCCGGCTGCTCATGGGTCCATCCTACGACGATGGTCGAAGTTCGATGGGAATCGTAGTACGATCGCCGTCGAAATAGTCCTCTCGTGTCCTAGGAGGGTCCCTCGATGTCCGCCCGCCTTTACCTGCTGGCCGCTGGTGCGTTCGCCGTCGGCACCAGCGCGTACGTCGTGTCCGGCGTCCTGCCCGCGGTCAGCTCGGAGCTGCACGTCTCGCTGACCGCCGCTGGGCAGCTCGCCACCGCGTTCGCTCTCTCGTACGCCGTCGGTGCGCCGCTGCTGTCCACGCTGACGGGCCGGTGGGAGCGGCGTACTCTGCTCATCGCCGCGTTGCTCCTGGCGGCGCTCGGCAACGTGATCGCCGCAGTGGCGTCCAACTACCCGGTCCTGATCGTCGGCCGCGTCGTTGCCGCCCTCGGAGCCGCCGCGTACACCCCGGCGGCAACGCTGTTCGCCACCGGCTTCCTGCCACCAGCGGAACGCGGACGAGCTGTCGCGGTGGTCTTCGGCGGACTCACCTTCGCGCTGGTGCTCGGTGTCCCGGCCGGCAGCCTGCTCGGCGACAGCCTTGGGTACCGCGGGGTGTTCGGGCTGATCGCCGCGGTGGCCGCGCTGGTCGCGATCGCGGTCCGGGCTGCGCTGCCTCGGGTGGATGCGCCGCCGGCGGTGAGCCTGAAGGAGCGGTTCGCCGGGGTCGCCGATCGCCGGGTGCAGACCGTCCTCGTGATGACGGTGCTGTCCGTCCTCGCGACCATGAGCGTCTACATCTACATCGTTCCGCTGCTCGACGAGACCGCGGACCTCACCGGTGGTGTGGTCAGCGTTCTGCTCCTCGTCTACGGGCTGGGCGCGGTGCTGGGCAACTGGCTGGGCGGCCGGGCCACTGACCGCTTCGGGAGTCTGCGCACCCTGACGGTCGTCCTGATCGGCTTCACCGTCGTCATTGCGACCCTGTCCCTGACGGCGGTCACCGTCGCCGGTGCCGGCATCGCGCTGTTCGTGTGGAGCCTGTTCACCTGGGCCTTCAACCCGCCGATCCAGAACCTGCTGCTCGAGCTGGGATCCGGCGGCGGGCTGCTGCTCGCGCTCAACGCGTCCGCGATCTACCTCGGGGCAGGGTTGTCCGCGATCGTGGGTGGCGTCGTGATCCACCTGCTCGGAGTACGGTTCCTGCCGCCGATCGCCGCGGTCCTCGGTCTCGTCGTCCTGGCCCTGATCGTCACCCTGCGGCGGAACCCGCAGCTGCAGACGATCGAGCACCTGGACGCCGAGACCGAGGAGCGCGTCCCGGTCTAACCCTCGACGGGCCGGAACAGGGCCGCGTCGATCCGGTGGAAGCCCTCGGCCTCGACCCGGACCTGGACGTAGCCGTCCGATCCGGCGGTGAAGTCGAAGGTGCCCAGCTCGCGCCAGCCGCCGGACTGCTCCTGCTGGTTGACGACGAACCGGTCCTCGCCACCCGCGTGGCGCACGACGTACACGGCCGCCGTCGTCGTGGCCGCGTTGCTCGGGTACCAGATCGCGACCAGGTAGCGGCCCGCCTTCTCCAGAACGGGCCGCCAGGTCGCGGTCCCACCGAGCCGGCCCTCCACGCTGTACCGGCTGGCGGTGCGGTTCCAGCCGCTCAGCGAGCTCGCCGCCCACCAGCCGGTCTCGCTGTACCTCGGCCACGGGTCCGCGTCGTCGACGATGACGTCCGTGCCCTGGACCAGGACGTTCGCCGCGACCGTTCGCCCGTCGGGCAGCCGCAGCGTCATCCGGTTCTGGCTGCCCGGTACCGCGGTCGCCGGGGCCGTCACCGTGAAGCTGACGGTCGTCTCCTCGCGGCCGGGGACGGTGATGGCCACGTCGGCCGCCGAGGCGGTCCACCCCGCGGCCTTCACCAGGGTGACCGTGGTGGTCCGGGGCAACGGTCCCACGTTCAGGACGGTACCGCGGACGGTGACCTGCGCACCCGGCTTGATCGGAATGGCCGGGTCGAGCACGATCGGCGTCAACCGCAACGCCTGCAGGACCTCGACGTCGGCCGGGTCGAGATCCGCCGAACCGCCGGACCAGGTGACCTGCCCGGTCAGAGTCTTCGTACCAGCCGCGGCCTCACCCGGCACGGTCACGTCGTACGCCCAAGTACCGAGCGCGCCCGCGGCAAGCTCACCGTTGCTCCCGGACCTCAAAGACGCCGTCCAGCCATCCGGAACCCGCAGTACCACCTGGACTCCGGACAGCGCGGTGGTCCCGACCCGGGCGCGCACCGTCACCTGGAACTTGTCGCCGGCCGTGGTGTCCGGGGCACAGTAGATGTCACCGGCAACGGTCGTCCCCGCTGCCACCTGGCCGCTGACCACCGACGGCAGCCGGAGAACGACGGGCTCGGGTGTGGTCGGTTGTCCGCCGACGAGCACCTGGTACGAGAAGGGCGCGGTGAGATCGCCGACCTCCACGGTCCACTCGTTCGGGTAGTACGGCGCGGGGAGATCGACCTGCTCGCTCTCACCGATCCGGTACCGCAGGGTGGCCGGTTGTTCGTTCGCGAGTTGGACGTACGCGTCGTAGCCGGCGCCGTCCGGGCGGACGAGCAGCAGTGCGCGCTGGACCCCGTTCGGGTTGGTCTCGTCGAGGTGGTGGTCCGCCTTCCCGCGGTACGGCAGGACCGGGCGGGCGTGGGCCGGCGGGTGGACCTCGGCACCGCGAACGACGACGGCGGTGATGCCGTGGCCGGGGACGGACGTGGTCAGGCGGCCGTCCTGGATCGTCACCTGGCGCACCTGGCCGTCCAGGTGGACCTCGGCCGCGTACGTGCGGTTGGGGAGGACGGCTCGATCCAGCTTGAGGGTGACCGGCTGCTGGTCCGGGCCCGCGTTGGTGAGGCTCAGGCAGAGCGTCCCTTCCGCGACCCCGGCGATCCAGTCGACCTGTGGCGTACTCGCGTCGACCAGGCCGCGCGGCAAGGTCAGCCAGACGTTCTCGACGCCGTAGAAGGTGCCGGGCCGGTGGCCGTACAACCCGAACCGGAAGAAGACGTAGTTCGTCTCGAAGTCCGACGGCATGCTGATCCGCCCGCCGGACCGGATCACGTGCCGGGTGATCAGGTGGTCGATGCTCATCCCCAGCTGGGCCGGGATGTGGCTGTAGTAGACCGAGCTGATCCCGGACGGGCCCTGGTAGGGGAAGTCGGGCTTCATGTGCGCGACGTCGTGCTGCCGGCTGTAGTAGCCGGGGTAGTTCGTGTAGCGGCCGACGACCAGGTTGTGCGCCACGTCGCGGAGCAGGTCGTCGCCCGTCCGTTCCGCGAGCCGGGCCAGGAACGACGCCCAGACAGGGATCTGGGAGAGCCCGCCCCCCGGATTGGTGTTCCCCGGGGCCGGATACACCTTGTACGTCGAGAGCTGCTCGAAGGTGACGCCGTTGGTCGACACCACCCAGGCCGGCACGGTCTCGGTCGGGACCGTCGTGCGGGGGTAGTCCCAGATCCCCGGGCTGTCCTTCCACAGGTCGGCCTGGTCGAGGATGAGCGGCTGGTTCGGCACCTTGACCGAGCCGTTGGGGACCGGGCGCAGCTGGGTCTGGGTGACGAACCGGCGCGCCTCCACCCGGGCGGCCGCCAGCAACTCGTTGTCGTCGGCAAGCTCCCCGACCAGGAAGAGCTCGGTCCAGGCCTTGCTGTAGTTGTACTGGAACCCGTTGCCCGCAACGTTCTTCGTGTACGGCGGATCCACCTCACGCTGCACGTACCGCCGAGCCTCGGACCGGGCCTCCGCCAGGTACGCCGCGTTGCCGGTCAGCAGGTACGCCTGCAGCGGCGTGCTCATCGGTGTCCGGGAGCCCTTGTTCGGGCGATTGCGGATCGCGTTCATCGCCATCGCGAAGACGCCACCGCTCTGCTCCTGCCCGAGGCGGTAGAGCGGGACCAGCGTGGACGCGTCACCGGGAGTACCGCCGAGCCGGTAGTACGACGTGCTGCCCTCGGTGATCTTGCCCTTCACCGGGGTCCAGGCGTGGTTCTCCCGGGACAGGTGGAACTCGACCAACGGCCTCGCCCGGCGCTTGTAGAGGTCGGCGTCGTCGGACAACAGGGCCGCGGCCAGCAGGACACCGGCCGTGGAGGTACGGATCGCCTGGTCGTGTTCGGGATCGGCGAAGCTCTTCGCCCGCGCCCACCAGCCGCTCGGCGACGGGGTGAACCCGCCGTCGGCCCGCGCGGGCGGCTCCACCTTGATCAGGTCGAGCAGGTTGAACACGGTCTGCGTCATCGAGGTGCCGTAGACATTGCGCCGGTACCGGTCGTACCCGTACTGCACCCGGGCGACGTGCTCGTAGGCATCGCTGACCGAGCCGGGCCGGGCGTACAGGCCGAAGGTGAAACGGCTGCTCTGGTTGGCCTTCAGCTCGGCCCGGACCCCGGCCTGCGGCGCGAACGCCACCGCCTGGACGCCGCGCTTCTCGTTGCGCAGGCTCATCCCGAACGGCTGGTTCGCCGACAGCAGTTCGCGCTCGTGCACGAACGGCAGCGACTCGCTCGCCACGAAGACGCCGGTGGTCGCTTTCGTTGTCTGCAGCAACGTCATCGGCGCCATCAGCTCCCAGGCGCCGAGCGACTCGACGTCCTCGATCACCCGGGCGTGCTGGCGGGTCCCGCAGAGCACCTCGCCGACCGCGGCCGCGTCCTTGGCGTCGCCGCTCTGGTAGCCGAGCACGTACTGCCGTTCGCGCCGGGCGAGCACCGTCGTCCGGACCAGCGGGTCGGGACCGGCGACGCTCCAGCGCAGGGTCAACCGGTGTTCGCCGGGGGTGTCGGTGGTCAGCTCTACGGTCCGGCTGTCGATCTTGCGGAGCTGGTCGAGGCTGACCCAGTGCGGTGTCATCGAGGTGTAGTAGTCGCCGGGGCTGCCGTCCGTCCCGACCATCACCACCCACTGCTCGTCGAACCGCCGGGCCGGATCGGTCAGCTGGATCCAGGTGCCGCGGTCGTTGAACCACAGGTCGTACACGTGGCTGCTGCCGCCGTCCCAGCTGGCTCGGTGGAACACCATCCGGTGCGTCGGGCCGCTGATCGTCGCCACCTCGCGCAGGACCAGGCCCGGCTTGTCGAGGTCGCGCAGCGGGACGCCGGCGCTGGCGGGTGCGGCCGGAGCGGCCGCGGAGGGGAGTGAGCCCAGCGCTGGGGCGAGGGCGGTGCCGGTGAGGATCGCGAGCACGGTACGGCGGGAGAGGTCGTCGGCCATCGGATCAGGTCCTTCCACAGACGCGCAATGTCGGCGGGAAATCCACAGTGTGGGAGCCTTGCGCATTATGTGGATTGCGTCAACCATGTAACAACGACATTGCCTGCCGATGGGAGTGCCTCGTGAAAGCCGCCCTCGCTCTGACCGGTGCACTGTTCCTGCTCGCCGCCGCGGTTCCGGCCGAGTCCCGGGCCGCGGTCGCCGTCGACCCACCGGACCTCGTGGTCGACCCGACCGTGGAGACGTTCCACAACAGCCCGACCGACCTGTGCGCCGAGCGGGTCAACATCGACGGCCCGGTGCGCGCCTTCGAGGACCAGTCCCACGTCATCCACCTGGCCACCGCCACCCCACGCGGCCGGGCGTACCAGTGGACCGGCTCGGTCGCCGGCTTCACCGCGAACCCGCGGACCGCCGCGCTCGACTGCGACTTCATGATGGAGAGCTTCTCGGAGACGGTCCCGGTGACCGACGAGCACATCAAGGACTTCGACCAGAAGACCTTCCTGCAGGGGTTCTGGTTCGACAGTGGCAGCAACGTCGTCTACGACTACGGGCACGAGGACTACTACGGCACCCGGCTCGATCCGCTCCCGCCGACCTGCGACGACCACACCGACCCGTCCGACAACGGCAACACCTGCTGGTACTCCGCGGTCGCCGTCTGGACGGCCCAGGTGACCGGGCCGCACCTGGAGTTCAGCCGATTCGGGAACGTGCCGAACCATGTCGCGATCTATCCCCGGGTGGTCTACCCCGGCCACGCCAACACGCTGAAGGCCGGCTGGATCGGGTACGGCGCCCCGTCCAACATCGTCCGTGGCCGGAAGAACGGCGCGCTCGACACGTACGCGTACATGTTCGTCTACACCAGTGCGGGCGACACCGGTCAGGAGAAGGGCGTCTGCCTGTTCCGGAACAACGACCCGACGGACGTCACCAGCTGGCGCGGCTGGGACGGCGACACCGCCGACCCGCAGTTCACCCAGGTGATGGCGAACCCGTACAGCCCTGGTGTCACCAACAGCCCGTGTCACCGGGTCGCGGCGCCCATGTTCCAGCAGCCGGTCCGCAGCGTCGTCTACCACAAGCCGTCCGGGTACTACCTCGCGTTCTACCGGGCTGGTGACGGGATCCGCTACAGCACCTCGACCGACCTGGTGAACTGGAACTTCTCCCAGCTCCTGGTCCCCGGCACCGTGGACACGGCGAACTACCAGTCGGTGATCGACTTCGACGGCGGCGACTACGGCGACCACAACTTCGACCGGCTCTACGACAACGGCAAGGCGTACCTGTTCCTGCGCCAGCAACTCCCGGACGGGCACTCGCGGCTGGTCCGGCAGAAGCTCAGCGTGCCCAACTACCCGGCGGACACACCCAGCGCCGGCTGACCCGGAGACCGGGACATTCGGAGTTACCCCTTGACACCAGGACGGCGCTGACGCACTGTTTCACCGATCTCCCCAGTCGGTGAATGGATGATTCACGTGCCCGAATCCGCAGTGCCCCGCTCGCCGGGAGTGGACGGTCCCGATGTCGCCGACCGGGTCCGCACCACGCTGCCACGGCTGACCGGGGCGCTGCGGCACGTGGCCGAGACGGTGCTCGCCGAGCCGGCCGCGGTCGCCGAGCTGTCGACCGCGGCGCTCGCCGAACGGGCCGGGGTCTCGCAGGCGAGCGTGACCCGGTTCGCCCAGGCGATCGGACTGGCCAGCCACCAGCAGCTGCGGATCGCGCTCGCGACCCAGCTCGGCCGGGCCGCGGTGCCGGGCTGGAGTACCGATCTCGGCCCGGTCATCGCCGCCGACGATCCGGTCGGCCGGGTGGCCACCGTGGTCGCGAACGCGGACATCCGGGCGATCAACCAGACCGTCGACCAGCTGGACCTCGAGGCGCTCGACCGGGCCGCGCACGCGCTGGCCGCGGCCCGCCGGATCGACGTGTACGGCGTCGGCGGCAGCTCGACGATCGCGGCCGAGCTGGAGATGCGGCTGTTCCGGATCGGCGTCCAGGTGCGGGCCTGGCCGGAGGTGCACGGCGCCGCCACCTCGGCCGCGTTGCTCACCGAGGCCGACGCGGTGGTCGCGATCTCGCACTCCGGCGCGACCGCGGAGGTGCTCGAACCGGTCGAGCTCGCCCAGGACCGCGGCGCCACCACGATCGGCATCACCAGCGACCCGCGCTCGCCGCTGGCCGTGCTGGCCGACGAGGTGCTGACCACCGCGGTCCTCGAGACCTCCTTCCGCAGCGGGGGCCTGGCCGCCCGGCACTCCCAGCTCGTCGTCACCGACTGCCTCTACATCCGCGTCGCCCAGCTCACCTCGACCCGAGCCGGCGAAGCCATCGACCTCACCGAAGAGATCAGTACCAAGCACTCCGTTCGCCCCCGCCGCCCTCGAGGAGACCGCCGATGAGGACCGCCCACCGACCACGCTTCCGACTCCCCGCCGGATGGAACCGCAGGGGAGGTGCCGCCCTGGTCGCGACCGCCGTGGTCGCCGCCGGCCTGGTGTCCGGTACCGCCGTCGCCGCCCCCACCCAGGAGTCCGCGACCCGGCAAGCCGCGGCCACCACACCGCAAGTGATCCCGGCGCTGTCCGGCTGGCAGGCCGCGGCCGGTGAGTTCGAGCTGGGCCGGACCAGCCGGGTGCTGGTCGAGACCCGGCAGACCGCCGTGCACGACGAGGCGGCGACCTTCGTCGCCGACGCTCGCGAGGTGGTCGGCCGGACCCTGCCGGTCGTCCGGAGTACCACGGGTGCGCGGCCCGGCGACCTGGTCGTCAAGCTCGATGCCCAGCGCAACGACCTCGGCGCCGAGGGGTACGAGCTGACGGTCGGGAAGACCGTCACCGTCACCGCGAAGACCGACACGGGCGCCTTCTACGGGACCAGGACGGTGCTGCAGCTGCTCAAGGCCGGCCGGGCCGTCCCGGCGGGTCACGTGGTCGACGTCCCGGCGTACGCCGAGCGCGGGGTCGGGGTCTGCGCGTGCCTGATCAACGTGTCCACCGAGTGGTTCGAGCGGCTGATCAAGGACGCCGCCTACCTGAAGCTCAACCAGCTCTGGGTCGAGCTCAAGGTGAAGAGCGACGTGCACCCCGAGACGGTCGAGTGGGGGTACTACACCAAGGCCCAGATCGCTGCCCTGCAACGACTGGCGGACAAGTACCACGTGACGATCGTGCCGGAGATCAACTCGCCCGGCCACATCGAGCCGTACCTGCGGAACCGCCCGGACCTGCAGCTCACCGACAACGCCGGGCAGAAGCAGGTCAGCCGGCTCGACATCACCAAGCCGGAGGCGTTCACCTTCCTGACCGAGCTGATCGACGAGAGCCTGAGCGTGTTCCGGACGCCGTACTGGCACATGGGCGCGGACGAGTACATGCTCGGCTCGGACTACGCGAAGTACCCGCAGATGCTGGCGTACGCGCGGGAGAAGTTCGGCCCGGACGCGGTGCCGCAGGACGTCTTCGTGGACTTCATCAACCGGGTCAACGCCTACGTCAAGGCCAAGGGCAAGACGCTGCGGATCTGGAATGACGGGATCACCACAGCTGCCACGGTCCCGCTGGACCACGACATCGTGGTCGAGCACTGGCTGGGCAGCGGGGTCAAGCCGAGCCGGTTGCTGGCCGAGGGACGCCAGGTGATGAACTCGGCCTACGCGCTCTACAACGTCCGCGGCGGCTTCAAGACGAACTCGCGGCAGCTGTACGACTCGGGCTGGACGCCGCTCCGCTTCGACGGGGAGACCGTGACGGACCGGACCGGGATCACCGGCGCCAAGATCACCCTCTGGCCGGACAACGGCTCGGGCAACACCGAGAACGAGATCGAGGCCGAGATCCGGATGCCGCTGCGGCACGTCGCCCAGGCCACCTGGGGCGAGCCGAAGCCCGACCCGACGTACGACGCCTTCGCCGCGCGTGCCGACGTGGTCGGCCGGGCCCCGGGCTTCGCCAACGTCGACCGGGTCCCGGTGGCCGGCGGCACGTACACCGTTGCGGCGGGCAAGCAGTACCTGGGCGCGAAGGACAGCACCGAGGGCGCCCAGCTCACCCTCAGCGGGACCGAGTCCGCCTGGGACGTCACTCCGACGACGGACGGCTACTACACGCTGACCAACCTCGCCACCGGTCGCTGCGCCGAGACGCGAGTGGGTACCCGCTACCTCAACACGCCCCTCCAGCCCGGCACCCCGATCACCGCGCAGACCTGTGACGCGACGAACCGGCTGCAGCGCTGGCAACTCGCGAAGGACGGCGACCGCGTCACGCTGGTCAACGCGATCACCCGCATGGTCGCCCGGTTCGATGCGAACGGCGGCCTGGTCCAGCAACTGCCCGACGGCCACCAGGCGGCGCCGCTCACCCTCAAGCCGGTACCGCGGGTCGTCGCGTCCGTCGACCGGCAGACCGTGACCCCGGGCGGTACGGCCACGCTGACCGTCACCGTCGACAACACCACCGGTACGCCGGTCACCGGGGTCACCGTGACTCCGGCAGTGCCGACCGGCTGGACCGTTGCCCCGAACAACCAGACCACCGGTACCGTCCCGGCCGGTGGCAGCTGGACCGCCACCTTCAGCGCGAAGCCGCCGGCGGACGCCCCCGCCGGGACAGCCGCCCTCGGAGCCGCCACGGTCTTCACCCAGAACCGCTCCACGCATCGCCTGGACACCACGGCCGGTCTGCGGCTGAGCTGTGCGACCGAGGCGAGCCGGCCCGTCGCGGTGACGTACGTGGACAGCGAGGAGACCGCCGGCGAGGACGGCCGCGCGATCAACGCGATCGACGGGAACCCGGCCACGTTCTGGCACACCGAGTGGTCCGCGAAGCAGCCGGCGCCGCCGCACGAGATCCAGCTCGACCTCGGCAGCACGAAGTCGGTCTGCGCGGTCACGTACCAGACCCGGTTGAACGCGACCAACGGCCGGATCGCCGACTACGAGCTGTACCTCAGCACCGACGGCGTGAACTGGGGCGAGCCGGTGTCGAAGGGCACGTTCGCGAACAGCCCGGACGCGAAGTGGGTACCGATCGCGGCCACCTCCGCGCGGTACCTGCGGCTGGTCCAGTTGAGTGAGGCCGGCGGCAACCCGTTCGGGACCGCGGCCGAGATCAGCTTCGACGCGAAGTGAGGACGCCGTGCGCGGACATCGCGGTACCGTCGCCCTGCTGCTCGCCGCCCTCGGGCTCGGACTGGTGACCGCCGGTCCGGCCGACGCCGCCGACCCGGACGTCCTGAACGTCTCGTTCGGTGGTTCGTTCTCCAGTGGCAACACCTACACAGCGGCCACGGGCGAGGTGATGGGTGGCACGCTGACCCGTCGGTCCGGTGCCGAATCGCTCGATCCCACCCGAGGCGTCGTGCTCGGCGGTGCCGCTGACGGGATCCGCTTCCAGCCCGGGACCGCGCTGAGTGGTGGCTCGGTGCAACGGTCGTTCCTGATCGAGACCGCGTTCACCCCGGCCGCGACCCAGGACAACCTGGCGACGGTGACCGCGATCGGCGGTGCGATCTTCGGGCGGTACACGGGCACCACCGTGCAGTACGGCTTCAGCACCGAGAGCGGTGGTGAGTGGCGTGACATCGTCCAGAGCATGCCGGTGCCGTCCGCCGGTGAGCAGCACGTGCTGGCGCTCGCGTACGAGGTGAACGGCGCCGGCGCCACACTGCATGCGTTCCTCGACGGACAGCAGTTGCCCGCAGCAATCAGTACCGACGGGAAGGCGACCTGGCATCCGCAGGCCGGCGGCGAAGTCGGGATCGGCAACGAGGTGCACCCGTCCGCCTTGCAGCGTGGGCTGTCCGGATCGGTTCGCCAGGTCCGGGTGGCCTCGTTCAGCGGGGTCTTCGATCCGGCCGACCTCGAGCTCGCCCGGCCGGTGGTGTCGAACGCCCGCGTCAGCGTGGGCTTCGAGGGCACCGTCGGTTCAGCGGGTGCCTACCAGCCCGCCCTCGGCGAGAAGGCGGACCCGGCTCCGGTGATCACCGGCGCGACCGTGACCGAGCCAGGACAGCTGCGGCTCGACGGCGGCGGGATCGGCTGGGACGCCTCGGCGCTCGGCCACGACACCGGCGTACTCGCGGAGACGGTGGTCTCACCCGACGTCCTGCAACGGGGGACCGAGTTGATCGACCTGCCCGGAGTCGCGAAGCTGGTTGCGCTGGGCAAGCACGAGGTCGAGCTCCGGACCGCGGACGGCGCCACCCGAGTCGCGTTGCCGGCACCCTCGGTCAAGGAGAACGTGCGCTACCACTCCCTCGGACTCGCGGTGGAACCGGACGGTCCGACGGTGACCGTACTGACCAAGCCCGGTGAGGCCGCGGTACGGAAGACCATCGGAACCGCCGAGGTCGGCGACCAGATCCGCTGGCTGACCGGGGCACGCGGGACGGCATACGGCGTGGGCGTGAGCACGTTCCTCAACAAGCCACCCGCCGACGCGCAGAGCCTGCGGGCGTTGCCGTGTGTGGTCGGCAAGTTGGATCCGGCGCGGACGATGCCCGTGGCCGACGGCGAGTGCGTGACGTCGCTGACCGCGAAGGCGTCCGCGATCCGGCCGGACCAGCGGCAGGTGGAGTGGCAGCGGATGGAGCAGACCGCGTTCCTGCACTTCGGCGTGAACACCTTCACCGGTCTCGAGTGGGGCCACGGTGACGAGGACCCGAACCTCTTCCAGCCGACCGGCCTGGACACCGACCAGTGGGCCCGGACCCTGCGGGACTCCGGGTTCAAGCTGGCGATCCTGACCGTGAAACACCATGACGGGTTCCTGCTCTACCCGTCGCGCTACAGCACCCACAGCGTCGCGAGCAGCTCGTGGCTGGGTGGCCAGGGCGACGTGGTCCGGGCGTTCGTGACCTCGATGCGCAAGTACGGGCTCAAGGTCGGGCTGTACCTGTCACCCGCGGACGAGAACCAGTACCTCGACGGCGTCTACGCGAACGGCAGCCCGCACACGCCGAGGACGATCCCGACGCTGGTCCCCGGGGACGACCGGGCCGGCCGCGACCTCCCGCGGTACACGCTGACCGCTTCTGACTACGGCGCCTACATGCTGAACCAGCTGTACGAGCTGCTGACCGAGTACGGGCCGGTGGACGAGGTGTGGTTCGACGGGGCGCAGGGGCGGATCCCGCCGGACAAGGTGGAGACGTACGACTTCCCGAGCTGGTACGAGCTGATCCGCGAGTTGGCTCCGCAGGCGACGATCGCGGTGAGCGGCCCGGATGTGCGGTGGGTCGGCAACGAATCGGGGCTGGCCCGGCCGGACGAGTACAGCGTGGTGCCGACGATCACGAAGCCGAACGGCGCACCGGAGTACGCGCTGGGCTACGCGGCCGGTGACCAGGGCAGCCGGAAGGCGTTGCTGGCCGGGCGGGACGCGGGTGCGACCGAGCTGGCCTGGTGGCCGGCCGAGTCGGACGTGTCGATCCGGGAGGGCTGGTTCCACCATCCTGAACAGGAACCGCGGTCCGTCGAGCAGCTGACCGACATCTACTACAAATCGGTCGGGCGGAACTCCGTGCTGCTGCTCAACCTCCCACCGGACCGCACCGGGCGGCTCGACGATCGGGACGTCACGCGGCTGGCGGAATGGCGGGCCCGGTTGGCGGCGGACATGCCGCGCGACCTGGCCCGCGGCGCCCACGCGAGTGGTGACGGGGCCAATCCACGAGCCGCGGTCGACGGGAACCAGGACACGTCGTGGGTCACGTCCGCACCGAACACGGGCACCCTCAGCGTCCGGTTGCCGAGCGGTACGACTGTCCGGCGGATCTCGTTGGGCGAGGACATCCGCTTCGGCCAGCAGGTCGAGGCCGGGGTCGTGGAGGCGCGGACCGCGGACGGCTGGCAGCCGGTCGCCGAATTCGGTGCCGTCGGCCAGCGCCGGATCCTCGCCCTCGACGCGCCGGCGACGACGGACGAGCTCCGGATCCGGATCACCCGGTCCCGCGCCAAGGTCCACCTGGCCACGGTCTCGGTGTACTGAGCGCGTCGGCCCCTCCGCGTCCTCGGGGTGCGGAGGGGTTGACACCGGTGATGCGGCAGGCTTGCGCCCATGCGTTTTCTGGCCGGGCTGCTGTTGCTCACCACCTCGTTGTCCGGGGCCGGCGATCCCGCGGCGGTGGTCGACGGCTGGAAGTCGGCCCCCGTGTACGTCGAGCCGTCGCAGCGCTCGCTGGTCCCGGACGAGGCCGCCAATCGGCTCGCCGCCCGGGTCCAGGGCCACGAACCGGCGATCCGGATCGCCGTCGTCCCGGCCGCGGCGCTGAGCTCGTCCGGATCCCGCGAGCAGGCGGCCCGGGCGTACCTGGACCAGGTGGTCGACCGGCAACGGCAGGACGGGATCTACCTGGTCGTGTTCGGCGGCGCGATGGCCTGGGGGAGCGCGGTCGGCGTGGACACCCCGATCGGCGAGATCCTCACCGACGAGCTCGGCAAGCACAGCCGGTCCGACCCGGTCGGCACCCTCGACGGTGTCCTCGACCAGCTCGACGTCCCCGCCTCACCAGGGGCCGACGACGGCGGTACGCCCGGCTGGTTGTGGCCGGCGCTGATCGTGCTGGTGCTGCTCGTCGGTGGCTGGTTCGGATTCCGGTGGTGGCGGGGGCGTCCGGGCAAGGACGAGGGACCCGCGCTCTACCGCCCGTCGTACCAGGTTCTGCCGGACGAGGCGGACTCCTTGGACGAGCGGCGGACCCTGGCGCGGGAGGACGTGACGCGGTTCGGGGAGGAACTGGACAGCGCGGACGTGCGTCTGGACGGCGTGAACACGGCAGCGGATGTGCAAGCGGCGCTGGACGCGTACGCGGAGGCGGGCCGGGCGGTCGACGGTGAGCTGAGCGACGACCAGCTCCGCGAGCTGCGGGCGACCGTGGAGTACGGGCGCTGGCGGCTCGCGTGTGCGCAGGCGCTGGTCGCCGGTACGCCCGCACCGCCGCGGCGCGCGCTCTGCTTCTTCGACCCCGCGCACGGCATGTCCGTGACCGACTGGATGTACACCCCGCCCGGTGGAAAGGCCCGGGAGATCCCCGTTTGCGACGCCTGCCGTACCAGGCTCTCTGGAGGCACCCGATGAAGCGTTCGACCCGACTGCTCGCCGTCCTCGCCCTGACGGCCCTCAGCGCCGCCCCGGCCGTGAGCGCGCACGCGGTGACACCCACACCGACCCCGAGGCCGACGGTGGACACCCCCACTCCGGCGAAGCCGAGCAAGACCCGGCCCACCTACCGCTACACCCCGCCCGACTTCGCCGGCGACCGCAAGAAGAAGGAGGCCGCGGCGGCGACGTACATGAACGAGGTGGCCGCCAAGCTCGGCGAACCCGGGCTGTACGTGGACCCCAAGGTCACCAAGCTGACCGCGTCCGAGATCTCCGAGCTGACCGCCTCGGCGAAGGCAGCCGCCGCGCCGATGCGGATCGCGGTGATCCCGGCGAGCGCGATCGACACGTCCCTGGTCGGCGGGTACTACCCCGACCTCGCCTGGGACGGTGAGGAGATCGCCGACCAGCTGTACGACCGGGTCGGCGTGGAAGGCGTGTACGCGGTCCTCGTCGACGCCAGCTCGGAGAAGGCCGGTCGTGGGTTCCACGCGGTCCAGCGGGCCGACACGGGACCGACGTACTACGTGGGCAAGGGCGTGGACGACGCGGTGGACTGCTGCGCGCCCGACTACGAGGAGATGCTCGCCCGGTTCATCCAGGTGGCGCAGGTGGTCGACAAGCCGTTCTACGTGGACGCGGCGCCGTGGGCCGGTGGCGCGGCCGGGTTGGCCGGGCTCTGGTGGGGCGTGACCGCGCTGGGAGCTCGCCGCGCTCGCCGTGCCGACGAGAAGGCGCACCTGGAGATCTCGCGGCCTCTGCTGACCGAGGAGATCATCGCGCTCTCGCAGCAGGTGTCCGCGTTGCCGACGACGTCCGACCCGCAGCAGTCCAAGCTGTCCAAGGACGTGCTCGACACCGTGGAGAAGGCGCGGCACCGGCTGGACAAGGCCGAGGGGGACAAGGACACCGAGGCGGTGGCGACATTGCTCGGCTCAGCGCGGTACGGACTGCTCTGCCTGGACGCGTTGCGAGCGGGCAAGCCGGTCCCGGAGCCGACGCCGCCCTGCTTCTTCGATCCGCGGCACGGGCCGAGTACCTCCTCGGCGAGCTGGGCACCGCCGGAGGGCGGGAAGCAGCGGTCCGTCGAGGTGTGCGTGGAATGTGCCGCGCGGCTCGCCGCCGACCAGGAGCCCGACGTCCGGATGGTCACCCTGCGGAACCATCCGCGGCCGTACTGGACCCTCGGCGAGGAGCTCGCGTCGTACATCGACGGCTACTGGTCCCAGGGTGACGGGCGCAGCTGGAGGTTCCCCGACGACGACGCCCGGCGGGCCGGTGAGCAGATGCGGTCCCGCTGGCGCTCCCGCCGTCCGGGTGCCCGCTTCAGCCGCTTCACCTCCGACGTCGGCACCTCGGTCAGCAGCTGGTCGGCGTCGCGTGGCGACGACAACGACAGCGTCTGGAGCTCGGGATCGTCCCGCAGCCGCTCCTGGTCCTCCCGCACCCGCAGCAGCAGCGGAGGCTCCAGCCGCCGCTCCTCCCGCCGCTCCGGCGGCTCCCGCGGCTTCTAACCCCAACCCCACCCGGCCCCCAGCCCGCCCGGCCCCCGGCCCGGCCCCCAGCCCGCCCGGCCCCCGCACCCGGCCCCCAGCCCGCCCGGCCCCGGCCCCCGGCGCAGCCCGGCCCCGGCCCGGGGGGCCCCAGCCCAGCCCGGCCGGCCCCCGGCCCGGCCCCGGCCCGACCCCCGGCCCGCAACTGATGGGTTAACCCTCGAGATGCAGGGTTGGCCCGTCGTATTTCCGGTGGCCAACCCTGCATCTCGGGGGTTAACCCATCTGCTGCCGTGGGTGGCAGGGCGCGCGCCGGGGAGGGCGTCAGGTGGTGAGGACGGCCGGGAGCGGGTCGGAGGGTGTCAGGTGGTGAGGACGGTTGGGAGCGGGTCGGTGTGGAGGACGGCCAGCGACGTGACGGCTCGGGTGAGGCAGACGTAGAGGCGGCGCAGGCCGGTCCGCTCGTCGGCCTCCCCGGCGACGATGGCGGCCGGCTCGAGCAGAACCACGTGGTCGAACTCGAGACCCTTCGCCAGACTCGCCGGGACCACGTCGAGATGCGCCTCGACGTCGTCCTCGTCCCCGAGCACGGCGTACTTCAGGCCCTGCGCGGTGAGCGCCTTGCGGATGGCCGGGACGAACGCGTCCGGGACGATGAGCCCGATCGAGCCGGGCCGGTCGACCACCTCGCCCACCGTCGACACCGCGGCCGCGAGGCTGTTCGGGACCTGGGTGATCGCGAGCTCACCACGGGCCCGCCGGACCGCGGTCGGCGGGGTCAGGCCGGGCGCGATCGACGGCAGCAGCCGGGCCGCGTACTCGATCACCTGGCCGGGGACGCGGAAGCCGGCCGTCAGTTCCTCGGTGTGCGCGCCGGTCTTGCCGAGGTGGGTGAGCGCCTCGTCCCAGGACGGGGTCGCCCAGGGCGTCGTCCCTTGCGCGATGTCGCCGAGCACCGTCATCGACCCGGTCGAGCAGCGCCGGCCGACCGCGCGGAGCTGCATCGCCGACAGGTCCTGCGCCTCGTCCAGGACGACATGGCCGAGACTCGGGGTCCGGTCCACCAGATCGGCCAGCTCGTCGATCAGGGTGGCGTCCGCGACCGACCACTTCGCCGTACCGACCGAGCGCGGCACCTTCTCCCAGACCAGCAGCCGTTGCTCGGAGTCGGTGAGGATCCCCTCGGCGTGCTCGGCGAGCAGGTCGGCATCGGTGAACAACCGGAACAGCAGCTTCGCCGGATCCACGGACGGCCACAGCTCCTCGGCGTACTGCTTGACCGGGCGGCTCCGGGCGACCGAGTCCTGCACCCGGTCGTCGGGGGAGTCACCGGCGGACTCCATCCGGAGCAGCACGGCATGCGCGAGCCGCTGCGGCAGCATCGCGCGCCCGGCCCCGTACCGGATGCCGCGGGTCCGCAGCTCGTTGACCAGCTCCTCGGTCTCGTACGCCGGGACGCGCCAGCGGTGGGATCCCCGCGGGACCACCAGCGCCTCCTTCGGCAGCTGGACCTGGCTCCACACGGCGCGGTGCAGCACATCGGCCATCCGGGCGTCGCCCTTGAGTACGTCGACCGCGGCGGGCCCTGGTCCGGCCACCTTCACCCGGGCGACCAGTTCCTCGACCGTGGTCTGCTTCGCCTCGATCTCACCGAGAGCGGGCAGCACGTCGCCGATGTAGCGCAGGAAGCTCGCGTTCGGGCCGACCACCAGGACCCCGGCCCGGCTGAGCTGGTCCCGGTACGCGTACAGCAGGTACGCCGCGCGGTGCAGCCCGACCGCGGTCTTCCCGGTCCCGGGCGCACCCTGGACGCAGATGGTGTCCTCGACGCCGGCCCGGACGATCACGTCCTGCTCGGGCTGGATGGTGGCCACGATGTCGCGCATCGGACCCGACCGGGGCCGCTCGATCTCGGCGTCCAGGATGTCGCTGTGCTGCTCGGTCGCGCCGGCCGCGGTCAGGTCCTCGTCCTCGAACGCGGTCAGCGCGCCGTGCGTGAACCCGAACCGGCGCCGGCCCCCGACCCCCATCGGCTCGGTCTTGCTGGCCCGGTAGAACGGCACCGAGATGTCGGCCCGCCAGTCCACCACCAGCGGTTCGCCGTCGGCGTCGTTCACGTGCCGGCGGCCGATGTGGAACGTCTCGTCCGCCGGCTCCAGGTAGTCCAGCCGGCCGAAGAACAGCGGCACCTCGGGATCGTCCTCGAGCTCCTTCATCCGGCGCCAGATCGCCGCCTTGAGGAACTCGGTGTTCACCCGGTCGGCGCTGTGGATCTCCAGCGCACCGGTCTTCTCCCGCATCACGGCGAGCGCGGTCCGGGCCGTGGCCAGGTACTCCTGCTCGGCCCGCAACGTCGGGTCGGGGATCTCGGGGAACGGGTCGTCCGGGGGCATGACAGGACCTCCGCAGCGCGGTCGACGGACGGGAAGCCCGGCCACGTTACTTGAGCGCGGCCGCCACCGGTACCGATTTATCCGGCGCGGCGAGGGACCGGCGGTACGCGAACAGCCCGGGGCGGAGCAGCAGCGGCAGGCTGACCGCCAGCAGGACCAGCACCACCAGGCCGTCCAGCCAGTAGTGGTTCGCGGTGACGACCACGACGCCGAACGTGACGACCGGGTGGGCCAGCCACAGCCAGCGCCAGCGCGACCGGGTGATCAGGATCATCGACAGCGCGATCAGCGCGGCCCAGCCGACGTGCAGGCTCGGCATCGCGGCGAACTGGTTCGCGACCCCGCCGGAGTGGTCCGGGCCGTAGACGGACTGGCCGAACTTCAGCCCGGTGTCGACGAACCCGGGCATCATCCGCGGCGGTGCCAGCGGGAACACGATGTGACCGATCAGCGCGAGTCCGGTCAGCGACACCATCGTCCAGCGCACCTGCGAGTACGCCTGCGGCCGCCAGATGCTCAGCCACAGCAGGACCGAGAGGGTCAGCGGCGCGTGCACCGACGCGTAGTACAGATTCGCGCCCTCGACCAGGTGCGGGACCTGGAGCGCGTGCTGCTGGAGAGCGGACTCGTCGGGCAGATGCAGCCAGCGCTGCAGGGAGAGGACCTCGCGGGCGTGGTCGAAGGCCGAGCCCGTGTTCCGCGCGGCGATCTGCCGGCCCGCGCTGTAGACGAGGAAGAGGGTGGCCAGCAGAACGACTTCTCGCGCGACTCGCCAGACCACGGGCGCCAACGGGGCGCGTCTCCGATCCAGCTCGAGCGGCTCCAGCGCCTGTGTCCCCATAGCGTTCGACGGTACCGGCGGACCCCTCCGGAACGCCCCAGGCGCGACCCCTGAGGTTGCCCTGGGCAACCCCCGAGGTGCGGTCCGTGACCGGCCTGTCACCCCCCTCTCCAAGTCCCTCCTTGGAGCAACCGACGGCCCGTCCTCCGCATTCCACGTCCGCGGGTGGATCACACTGGTCGGCATGGAACTGATCGGTGTCCTGCTCGCGGCCGGCGCGGGTACCCGGCTCGGCCGGCCCGGCGGGCTGATGCACGCGCCGGACGGTACGCCGTGGGTGGTCAGCTCCGTCCGCGTCCTCCGGGAAGCCGGTTGTTCGCGGATCGGTGTGGTCGTCGGCGCTTCCGCACCGGACGTGGTGTGTCTGCTCACCGACGAGGACGTCACGATCGTGCCGTCACCCTCCTGGTCCGACGGCTTGTCCGCGTCGGTGCGGGCTGGGCTCGGTTGGGCGGGAGAGACCGACGCGCCGGTCGCCGTGGTCCACATGGTTGATCGTCCGCGCGTTGGCGTTGCCGTCGTTCGCCGGGTCGTCGCGGCCGCCGCTCCGGCTCCCGTCGAGGGGAACGCGCCCGCCGACCACACCCGGCTCGCGCGAGCGTCGTACGACGGCGCCTCGGGGTATCCGGTCGTCATCGGGCGTGCCCACTGGGGAGCGGCCGGCGCGGCAGCCACCGGGGATCGGTCGATGGGCCCCTATCTGAAGCGAGTGCCCTGTCCGCTGATCCCCTGTGACGACCTCCTTGATCCGGCGTGAGCTGCCATCGGTCAGCAGGCGATCCTCAGGGCTCGATCGGCCGGACGCGTTCCGCGAACCGCGCGACCACAGGCTCGTTGTGCGAGTCACCGACGGGAAGGTTCGCCGATACCAGCACCGGGACCGGTGCCCCGGAGGCAGCGAGCAGCCGGCAGACGGATTCGGTCAGGAGCTGGGCGATCAGCACACCGGTCAGGGAGGAGATCGCTCCGATGCGCACGCCGGGCCTCAGGTCGATGGTGGCGTCGCCCGCCGGCGCACCGTTGTCGATGATGACGTCCGCGAGTTCACTGAGGCGGCGGCCACCCGCTCGGACATCGACCGACGAGGTGTGCCGTAGCGACGTGATCGCGATCAGCGGATGCCCGCGGTCCCGCGCGAGCTCGGCCATCTCGACCACCGAGGCGTTGATACCGGAGTTGGACACGATCAGGAAGGCGTCCCGCGGACTCGGCCGGGCGAGGTCGTAGATGCGTCGCGCCAGCCCTGGTTCGCGCTCGTAGGTCGGATCCAGGATCTGGGCCGGATCGGTCCCCCCGAACATCACCAAGTCCTTGACGGCGAGCATGCTCACCGACGCCAGACCGCCGGCTCGGCCACTGAGCTCCAGGCACACCGCGCGCGAATGGCCGGTCCCGAAGACCTGGAGGATCCCGTCCTGGCCGTAGGCGTCGACGATCATCCGCGCGGCGGTCTCGATGGGGTCGAGCTGCGTGCTCAGGACTTGCTCGATGGCGTCCCGGGCGACCGCGGGATACTGCAGCGAAGCCTGCACCGGGTCGCCGCCGGGATCAGGTTCAAGTTTTTCGGTCATGGCTGAAATTAACCTGTCCCGGTCCTTCCCGCGAGGACCGGGACACCTGGTGAGACGAGCCGGACCCGCTACCCCTTCACCGCTCCGGTCAGCACGCCCTTGGCGAAGTGCCGCTGCAGGAACGGGTAGACGAGCAGGATCGGCACGATCGAGATCACCAGGATGGCCATCTGGATCGAGGCCTGCGGCGGCAGCATCTCGGTCCCCAGCTCCGCACTCCCGAGCTGGGTGTCGTTGATGACGTACGTCCGCAGCACCAGCTGCAACGGCCACTTCGAGCTGTCGTTGAGGTAGAGCAGCGCCGAGAAGAACGCGTTCCAGTAGGCGACCGCGTAGAACAGGCCGATCACCGACAGCACCGCCTTCGACAGCGGCATCACGATGAACGCGAACGTCTTCAGCTCACCGGCCCCGTCGATCCGCGCGCTCTCGGTGATCTCGGCCGGCAGGTTCCCGAAGAACGCGCGCAGTACGATCACGTTGAACGCGCTCACCATCGTCGGCACGATCAACGCCCAGAGGCTGTCCAGCAACCCGGCGCCCTTGACCACCAGGTACGTCGGGATGATGCCCGGCGAGAACAGCATGCTGAACAACACGATCAGCAGGATCGGCCGCCCCGCCGAGAACCCCGGCCGGGCCAGCGCGTACGCGAGCAGGCAGGACACGGTCAGGCTGAGCAAGGTCCCGACCACGGTGACGAAGACGCTGACCACCAGGGCCCGCGTCACCACGCCGCCGGCGAACAACGACTCGTACGCCCCGAAGTTCACCGACTTCGGGAACAGCACCAGTCCACCGGACTCGTTGATCTGCTGGTTCGGCGCGACGCTGGTCGAGATCACCCCGACGAACGGGATGATCACCGCCACGCAGAACACCAGCAGGACCAGGCCCTTGAAGATCCGCATCGGCCAGGACGGCATCGGGACGCCGTTGACGATTCGCCGGGTCATCGGCTGTACACCCCCTGCTCCCCGAAGATGTGGGCGACCTTGTTCGCGGCGAGGACGAGGACGACGCCGACGATGCCCTTCACCAGCCCGACCGCGGCCGCGATACCCCACGCGCCACCGAGGATGCCGTTGTTGTAGACGTAGGTGTCGAGCACCTCGCTGACTTCTCGGCCGACCGCGGCCTGCTGCAGGATGATCTGCTCGAAGCCGACGGTGAGCGAGTCACCGAGCCGCAGGATGAACAGCAAAATGATGATCCCGCGCAGCCCCGGCAACGTGACGTGCCAGAGCTGCCGCATCCGGCTCGCCCCGTCCACACTGGCCGCCTCGTACAGCTGCGAGTCGATCTGGGAGAGCGCGGCCAGGAACAGGATCGTCGCCCAGCCGGTGTCCTTCCAGATGATCTGCGAGGTCAGCAGGATGTGGAACAGCTCCGAGTTGCCGATGATGTTCAAGGTGGCGAGGTCGTGCGAGCGCAGGTAGTTGTTCAGCAACCCGCTGCCGCCCAGCATCTGCTGGAACAGCGCGACCACGATCACCCAGGACATGAAGTGCGGCAGGTAGAGGATGCTCTGCGCGACCCGCTTGATCCGCTCCGAGAACAGCGAGTTCAGCAGCAACGCGAGCAGGATCGGCGCAGGGAACACGATCAGCGACTGCAGCGCGGTCAGGATCAGCGTGTTCTTCAGCGCCCTCAGGAAGGCCGGGTCGCCGTTGAAGATCACCGCGAAGTTGCCGAACCCGGCCCAGTCGCTGCCGCCGATCCCGAGGAACGGCTGGTAGTCCTTGAACGCGATCACGTTGCCGAGCAGCGGCAGGTAGTGGAACGCCAGGATCAGCAGGGTCCCGGGCAGCGCGAACAGCAGCAGCACCCGGTCCCGGAGCAACCGTTGACCGAGTGACAGCCGCGAGCCCGCGCCGCTCTTGGTGCGTTGCAGCATCTACTTCCCTGCCGTGTCGGAGAAGGCCTGCTCGAGCTCGGTCCGCATCGTGTCCCCGCCGGAGCTCTTCCAGGTCTCGACGCCGGCCTTCCAGTCCGAGACCGGCTTCTTGCCCTGCAGGATCTGGCTCTCCAGGTCGTTGATCGTTTTGGTGAGCTGGGCCTGCTTCTTCGACAGCGTGTCGGAGTACAGCCCGTAGGACGCGTCGTACACGAGCCGGTCGGCGATCTTCGTTTGGATCGCGTGCTGCTTCTGCGACACGTCGGGCTTGCCCGCCCAGTACAGCGCCAGCGTGGAGTCGCTGATGTACTGCACGCCGATCCCTGTCTCGACCACGCCGGTCTTGTTCGGAATCGGGTCCGTGCCCTGCAGCGCGTAATGCCGGCCGGCCACGCCGTACTTGCGGAACAGGTACTCCTCGGTGCCGAACGGAGCCGCCATCCAGTCGGCGAGCTTCAGCAGCGTCTCGGCGGAGTGCTTGCTGTCCTTGTTGAAGGCGGTGAGGTTGTTCAGCGCCGAGCCCATCCAGGGGGATCCCGCGCCGCCGTCGAAGCCCGGCACGTCGAGCGCGCCCACCGCGAACGCGTCCCCGGCCGTGCTGTCGGCATAGTACTGGTTCCACGCGACGAAGCTGTCGTGGTCGAACACGGCGCTGCCACCGTTGAACCACTGCTTGCGGGCACTCGCCTTGTCGGTGAACGCGTCCGGGTTGAGCACGCCGGCGGCGACCATCTTCCGGCCGGCCTCCAGCGCCTCGAGCTGGGCCTCGTGCTCGAAGGCGGAGGTGAACTTGCCGCCCTCCTCCTTCCACACGTTCGGGATCCCGAGCATCTGCCGAATGGTCGCGATCGGCACCTTGGTCCACGCCCACCGGTTCTGCTTGGCCGCGGTCACCTCCTTGGCGAGGTCGAAGAACTCCTGGAAGTTCTTCGGGGCCGGGTCCTTGATGCCCTGGGCGGCGAGCAGGTCCGCGCGGTACAGCGGCAGCGACGTCCGTGACATCCCGCGCGGCACCGGCACACCGTAGATCGCGCCGTTGAAGACACAACCCTTCCAGTACTCGGTCGGGATGTTCGCGAGGAACGGGTACTTCTTGATCGCGTCGCCGGACAGGTGCTCGGTCAGGTCCATCGCCTTGGCCTTCAGCAGGCCGGGGATCTGAACGGTGTTCGTGGGGATGTTGAGAACATCGGGCAGGTCGCCGCCGGCGATCCGGGTGGCGAACTTGTTCGGGTACTCGTCGTTCGACGCCATGCTGATCTGCAGCTCCGAGCCGAGCCGCTCGTTCAGCGCCTGCCAGAACTGGTTCCGCTCCATCCCCGGCGGGATCGCGCCCGGGATGTTGGTCATGAAGGTGATCGGCTGGCCGTCGCCCGGCTTGTCGGCGATCGCCTTGACCGGGTTCGCCGGGTACTTGAGGAACCCGTCCAGGACGACGTCGGTGCCGGGGAGGTCGGGCTTCACGCCGGCGTAGCGCTGGTACGTGGGCAACTTGACCGCCGCGTTGGCCGCGGCCGAGTTCTTCTTGTCGGACGCGCAGCCCGCCAACAGCGGCGTACCGGTCGCCGCGACCGCTGCCGCGGCCAGGCTGCCGCCGAGGAACGTTCTTCTGCTGACAGGCATGAGGCCTCATTTCCAGGGGAGGGCGGGTCCTTCCGGGCGGGCTGCGCCCCAGAGATCCGGAAGAAACCGTTGAGTGTGCTTGCCCGACCATGACATAGTACGTCCTATGTCTTCAAGACTCCCGCCCGCCGAAATCGTCTTCGACCCGGCCGGCAGCGGCTATCACACCTTCCGGATCCCGTCCTTGCTGGCGAAGGGCGACGTGCTGCTCGCGTTCTGCGAGGGCCGGCTGAACTCGTCCGCCGACGCGGGCGAGATCGAGGTCGTGCTGCGCCGCTCCCTCGACGCCGGCCGGACCTGGCTGCCGCTGCAGCAGGTGTGCGCCGTGCCCGGCAAGACCTGCGGAAACCCGGTTCCTGTGGTCGATCCGGCGACCGGCGACATCGTCCTGGTCACCGTGCAGAACGGCGCCGAGGCGGTCGAGATCACCGTTGCGCGCGGCACCGATCCCGAGTCCGGCCGGCGGATCTGGCTGCAGCGCAGTACCGACGACGGCGCCACCTGGTCGGAGCCGGAGGAGATCACCGCACAGGTGAAACCGGCCGATTGGGGCTGGTACGCGACCGGTCCGTGCCACGGCATCGCGCTCACCCAGGGCCAGTACGCGGGCCGCCTGGTCGTCCCGGCGAACCACTCCGTCGTGCCGGCCGAGTACGACGACCTGGACACCGCCGCCGCGCTCCGGCTGAACGGCGGCCACTGCATCTTCAGCGACGACGGCGGCCGGACCTGGCAACTCGGGTTCACCGACCGCAACGACGGCGACGAGATCAACGGCAACGAGACCACGGTGGCCGAGCTCGCCGACGGCCGGCTGTACTTCAACACCCGGAACCACCGCGGGACCGGACCGGCCCGGGCGCACGCGTACTCGTCCGACGGCGGCGCCACCCTGGACGCGCCGTACGAGGGGATCAAGGAGATCACCGCGCCCGGCATCCAGGGCAGCGTGCTCCGGGTCGGCGACCGGCTGCTGCTGACCACGCCGGTCGTGCCCGACGCGCGCCGCGAGCTCACCGTCTTCGTCAGCGACGACGACGGCGCGTCCTGGCGCCCGGGGCTCGTCGTCCACCCGGGTATGGCCGGGTACTCCGACCTCGCCCCGCTGCCGGGTGGCCAGGTCGGCCTGTTCTACGAGGCGGGCGAGACGTCGTCGTTCGCCACGTTGCGCTTCAGCACCTTCGATCCGTCCGCGCTCTGACCCACGGGAGAAGCCTTGACCACCTCCGCCCATCGCCTGACCGGTGTCGTGCCGCCGCTCGTCACCCCGTTCACCCCCGAGTACGAGATCGACACGGCCTCGCTGGCCCGGCTGATCGCCTTCCAGCTGGCGGGCGGTGTCAGCGGCGTGTTCGTGCTCGGTACTTCGGGCGAGGGCACGTTCCTCACCGACGAGCAGCGGCAGACCGTCCTGGAAACCGTCGTCGCGGAGGTGGGTGGCCAGGTCCCGGTCCTGGCCGGGGCGATCGACTCGTCCACGGCCCGCGCGGGTGCGCACATCGCCGCGGCCCGGAAGGCCGGCGTGGACGGGGTGGTCGCGACCGCGCCGTACTACGCCGCGACGCACCCGGCCGAGATCGAGCGGCACTTCAAGAAGCTGGCCACGGTCGCGGACGGGACCCCGCTGTACGCCTACGACATCCCGTCGCGGGTCGGCGGGACCAAGCTGTCCGCCTCGATCCTGCTGGACCTCGGCAAGCAGGGGGTCCTGGCCGGGATCAAGGACTCCAGCGGCCAGGACGCCAGCCTGCGCCGGCTGGTCCTGGACCGGGTCGACGCGGAGCTGCCGGACTTCGCGATCATGACCGGGTCCGAGGTGACCGTCGACTGCGCGCTCGGCTTCGGCGTCGACGGCGTGGTCCCGGGTCTCGGCAACGTCGACCCCGCCGGGTACGTGCGGATCTTCGACGCGGTCCAGGCCGGTGACCAGGCCACGGCGCGCAAGGAGCAGGACCGGTTGTTCCAGCTGTTCGAGATCATCGACGTGCCCGACCGGACCCGGATGGGGGCGAGCTCGTCCGCGCTCGGGGCGTTCAAGGCCGGGTTGTTCCTGCGCGGGGTGATCGACTGCCCGTACACGGCGTTCCCGTCGATTCCGCTGTCCGACGAGGAGATCGCCGCGATCCGCGTCCTGCTGGATCGCGACGGCCTGCTCTGACCGTAGACTGAGCGGTCCGATCGAAGGAGGCTGGGGGCGTGACGACCGGTGGACTGAGCCGCGCGCGAGGGGCCGCGGACAACCAGTCCTTCATCCGTGACCGGATGAAGTCCTTCATTCTGGAACGCGGCCTGAAGGCGGGTGACCCGCTGCCCAACGAGCAGGAGCTGATGGCTCAGCTCGGGGTCGGCCGGCACCCGCTGCGGGAGGCGATGAAGGCGTTGCAGGCGGTCGGCATCATCGAGATCCGGCACGGCCACGGCACGTACGTCGGCGCGGTGACGCTCGGCGCGCTGGAGGACGGGCTCGCGTTCCGGATGTCGCAGTCGATGGCCGGCGACCTGCGCGACGTGCAGAACGTGCTGGAGGTCCGGCAGGCGATCGAGGTCGGCCTGGCCGAGGACGTGGTCGCGCACTTCGGCACCCACGGCTCCGAGTCGCTGGACGAGATCGTCGAGCGGATGGAGGCCAAGGCCGCGGCCGGCGAGTACTTCCCGGACGAGGACTGGGCCTTCCACCGCGCCCTGTACGAGCCGCTCGGCAACGCGCTGGTGATCGACCTGCTGAGCGTGTTCTGGCGGACCTTCGCCGACGTCGACTCCCGCCTGCCGGGCGCCCGCTACACCCCGGCGGACGCGGTCGGCTGGCACCGCGACCTGCTCGACACCCTGCGGACCGGCGACCCCGAGGCCTTCGCCCGCTCGATGAAGAGCCACTTCCACGGCATCCACACCCGCCTCGAGGACTGACCCCCCGGGGGCCCGCCCCCCGCTGCCCCCCGCTCGCCCCCGCTGCCCCCCCGCTCGACATCTGGTGGGTTAACCCTCGAGATGCGGGGTTGGCCCACCGAAATTCCATGGGCCAACCCTTCGCTTCATGGGTTAACCCATGAAGCGGCGAGGGCGCGCACGCCCGCAATTCCGGGGGCCAACCGTCGAGGGGGTGGGTTGACCCACGAAACGCAACGGCCGGCGTGGTCAGGCGAAGAGGTTTTCGGCGTCGACGATGGTGTAGGCGTAGCCCTGTTCGGCGAGGAAGCGCTGGCGGTGCGCGGCGAACTCGGCGTCGACGGTGTCGCGGGCGACGATCGAGTAGAACCGCGCGGTCCGGCCGTCACCCTTCGGGCGGAGCACCCGGCCGAGCCGCTGGGCCTCCTCCTGGCGGGAGCCGAACGTGCCGGAGACCTGGATCGCGACCGACGCCTCGGGCAGGTCGATGGAGAAGTTCGCCACCTTGCTGACCACCAGCCGGTTGATCTCGCCGGACCGGAACGCGTCGAACAACCGCTGCCGCTCCTTCACCGTGGTCTCGCCCTTGATCACCGGGCACTCCAGCCGCTCGCCGAGCTCGTCCAGCTGGTCGATGTACTGGCCGATCACCAGCAGCGGCTCACCGGCGTGGTGCTCGGCGATCCGGCGGACCAGCTTGGACTTGGCCGGGGTCGACGCGGCCAGCCGGTACCGGTCCTCGGGCTCCGCGGTCGCGTAGACGAACCGCTCGCTCTGCTCCAGGTCGACCCGGACCTCGACGCAGTCGGCCGGCGCGATCCAGCCCTGCGCCTCGATGTCCTTCCACGGGGCGTCGTACCGCTTCGGCCCGATCAGCGAGAACACGTCGCCCTCGCGGCCGTCCTCGCGGACCAGGGTCGCGGTCAGCCCGAGCCGCCGCCGGGTCTGCAGGTCCGCGGTCATCCGGAAGATCGGGGCCGGCAGCAGGTGCACCTCGTCGTACAGGATCAGGCCCCAGTCCCGGGCGTCGAACAGCTCCAGGTGCGTGTACACGCCTTTGCGCCGCGTCGTCATCACCTGGTACGTCGCGATGGTGACCGGCCGGATCTCCTTGCGCGCCCCGGAGTACTCGCCGATCTCGTCCTCGGTCAGCGAGGTCCGGCGGAGCAGCTCGTCCTTCCACTGCCGGGCGGACACCGTGTTCGTGACCAGGATCAAGGTGGTCGCGGACGCCTCGGCCATCGCGGCCGCGCCGACGATCGTCTTGCCGGCGCCACACGGCAGGACGACGACGCCGGATCCACCGTGCCAGAAGGCGTCGGTGGCCTGCTGCTGGTACGGCCGGAGCTCCCAGCCGTTCTTGGCCAGCTCGATCTTGTGCGCCTCACCGTCGACGTACCCGGCGAGGTCCTCGGCCGGCCAGCCCAGTTTGAGCAACGTCTGCTTCAGGTGGCCGCGCTCCGACGGGTGCACGATCACCGTGTCCTCGTCGAGGCGGGCGCCGACCAGCGGCTTGATCTTCGCGCTGCGCAGCACCTCCTCGAGCACCGGCCGGTCCGTGCTCACTAGGATGAGGCCGTGCTGCGGGTGCTTCTCCAGCCGGAGCCGGCCGTACCGGTCCAGCGTCTCGGCGATGTCGACCAGCAACGAGTGCGGCACGGGGTACCGGCTGTAGCGGAGCAGGACGTCGATCACCTGCTCCGCGTCGTGGCCGGCGGCGCGCGCGTTCCACAACCCGAGCGGGGTCAGCCGGTACGTGTGGACGTGCTCGGGTGCGCGCTCGAGCTCGGCGAACGGCGCGATCGCCTTGCGGCACTCGCCGGCGTCCGGATGAGCCGTCTCCAGCAACAAGGTCTTGTCGGACTGGACGATCAAGGGCCCGTCGGTCACTCGGGGATCTCCTGTCAGCTGGCTGCGTGCGGGGGAGGGCCGGGCGCGGTACTGCGCTGCCCGACCCTCCATTGTGCCTCCTGCCGCCAAACCACCTCGACCGCGTCAGCCGACCGGGTCGGTCTCCAACTGATGGGCGGCGACCACGTCCTCGACCGGACGGGCCCGGTTCGGCAGGAACGCGGCGATCGCCAGCGCGACCAGCGCGGCCCCGCTGCCGATCGCGAGGATCAGCCTGAACCCGTTCTGCGACGGCACCTCGAAGGCCCCGAACGACGTGGTCAGCTGGGCCAGGATCACGCCCGCGACGGCGCTGGAGACCGCCGTCCCGATGGACCGCATCAGCGTGTTCAGGCTGTTCGCGGCGGCCGTCTCGGCGACCGGGACCGCGGCCATGATCAGGCCGGGCATGGCGCCGTACGCGAGCCCGATCCCGGCCCCGATGACCGCGCCGACGACGAGCAGTTGCCAGACGTGCGACATCATCACGATCCCCAGCCCGTACCCCGCGGCGACCACGACCGCGCCGAGCATCAGGGTGACCTTCGGCCCCCGATTCCGGGAGATGGCGGCCGACAACGGCGCGGTCGCCATCATCACCAGGCCGGACGGCGCGAGGACGAGGCCGACCGTGAGCAGCGACTGCCCCAGCCCGTACCCGGTCTGCGCCGGCAGCTGGAGGATCTGGGGGAGTACCAGGGACTGGGCGAACAAGGCGAACCCGAACACCATCGACGCCAGGTTGGTGAGCAGGACCTGCCGACGCACGGTGGTCCGCAGGTCGACCAGGGGCTGCCTGGCCCGGAGCTGCCACCAGCCCCACACGACCAGGACGGCCACGGCCGCGGCGAACAACCCGTCCGTCGTCCCGCTGCCCCAACCCCAGTCGGCGCCCTTCGAGATCGCGAGCAACAGACAGAACAGGCCGATCGACAGACCGATCGCGCCCAGGATGTCGAACTGCCCGCCGCTCCGGACACTGGACTCCGGCACGAGGGCGAGGACGAGCACGGTGACGACCGCACCGAGCCCGGCCGCGGTCCAGAACAACGAGTGCCAGTCCGTCCGGTCGGCCAGCAGCGCCGCGGCCGGAAGACCGAGGGCTCCGCCGATCCCGAGCGAGGCGCTCATCATCGCGATCGCCGTCCCGAGCCGCTCGGCCGGCAGCTCGTCCCGCATGATGCTGATCCCGAGCGGAATCACGCCGGCCGAAAGCCCCTGCAGAGCCCGCGCGACGATCATCGGCGGCAGTGAGTCACTGAGCCCACCGATGGCCGAACCGACCACCAGCATGACCAGGCTCAACAGCAGCATCCGCCGCTTGCCGTACATGTCCCCGAGCCGCCCGACCATCGGCGTCGCGATCGCCCCGGCGAGCAGGGTCGCGGTGATCGCCCAGCTGGCGTCCGCCGGCGCCGCGTGCAGCAACGTGGGCAACTGCGGAACCAGCGGAATCACCATCGTCTGCATCAGCGAGACCGTGATACCCGCCAGAGCGAGCACCGCCACGACAACATTCGGACGCGGTGGAGCGGACGCCGCGGCGGAAGCGGCGGGAACAGCGGGCATGAAGAGCCTCCACTAGATGGTTGCGGAACACAACCAACCGTAAATCAGGCAGCTGACTTAAATCAAGTGGGTTCGGCAGAGTTCCGGCGGGGACGGTGGAGGAGGGGGAGTCGCCCGAGGATGCGGTGGTTCGGGAGGCTGAGGAGGAGACCGGGCTGGCGGGGTTTGCGGTGGTGGGGTTGTTGGACCACCGGGTGGTGGACATGGGGGAGTACGGGGTGGACGAGCTGCACGACCGGTGGTGGTACTGGCTGCGGGTCGACGGTGACGTGGCGGAGGAGTGGAGTCACGGGACGGATCGCAGCCCTACTTCGGTGGTTGGAAGCCGCCGATGTGGTGTTCGAGCAGTTCGGCGAGGCGCAGGGTGGTGCGGTCGCCGAACTGGGGGCCGATGAGTTGTACGCCGACCGGCAGGCCCTCGGGGGATCGGCCCGCGGGGATCGCTGTCGCCGGAAGGCCGGGCATGGTGGCCAGTCCGGCCCAGACGAGCTGGTCGAAGTACGGGTACTCGGCACCGTCGATGTCGAGGCGGCGCTCCAGCAGATCCGGGTTGTGGTCGTGCGGGAACGCGGGCGTCGGCGTGATCGGGCACACCACGGCATCGAACTCGCCGAACAGCTGACGCCAGCCGTCGCGGTGGAGCTCGCGGCGGTTGTTCACCTCGATCGAATCGCGGTGAGTCATCACCATGCCGCGCAGTCGCGCCGCGTCGAGGCTGTGGTCGTCAGGGCTCAGTCCGGCTGCCCGGGCCTGCAGTTGCTCGTACGCGTCGACGGGAAACCGTGCCGTGGAGCCAGAGAACAGCAACTTCGTGTACAGCGAGCCCGCCTCGGCCAGGTCGGGCAGGAGCGGACTGTGCCGTTCGACGCGGGCACCACTGGCGACGAGCGCGTCGGCGACCCGGTTCACCCCCGCTCGAACCGCGGCTCCGGTCGCAAGGAGCGGATGCCGGTCGAGTACGAGGACCCGAAAGTCGCCGAGTCGCTCGTGGCGCGCGGGAGGCAGTCGCAGCTCGTGCGCCATGCCGTACGTGAGCGGGTCCGGCCCGGCCATCACGTCGAGCAGGAGCGTGAGATCGCCGGCGGTGCGCGCCATCGGCCCGACCACGGCGAGGTCGGACTCGGTCGGCAGGACCGGGCCGGGTGGCGGGGTCATACCGCGCATCGCGGCCAGCCCGAGTGTCGGCTTGTGCGCGTAGACACCACAGAAATGCGCGGGTGTACGCAGCGAACCGGCCAGGTCGGAGCCGATGGAAAGCGCACCGAATCCGGACGCCAGAGCCGCGGCCGATCCGCCGGAAGATCCGCCCGACGTACGGCCGTGATTCCACGGGTTGTCGGTCGTGCCGTAGAGCTCGTTGAAACTCTGGATGTCCTGCAGGCCGAGCGGCACGTTGGTCTTACCGAGCACGACAGCGCCGGCGGCCTTGAGCCGCGACACCTGGACGGCGTCCTCGGCCGGTACGAAGTCCTTGTACTGCGGCATGCCCCAGGTCGTCGGCAGGCCGGCCAGGTTGTACGACTCCTTGACGGTGACCGGGATCCCGAGCAGCGGTCGATCCTCACCCCGGGCGCGGGCCTGGTCGGCCTGTCGCGCCGTCGCCCGCGCACGGTCGAAGTCGGGGACGCAGATCGCGTTGATGTTCGGGTCGTCCTGCTCGATGGCGGTGATCGCCGCGTCGGTGAGCTCTACCGAGGAGACTTCGCCTGCACGCAATGCGGCGGCTTGTCGGCTGGCCGAGTGAAAGTTCCTATCCATGGGTCGGGACGCTAAAGGTCCTCCGAAGAAGCCACAAAACCTTGCTTCCTGCAACGGAAAGTACCTGGAGACTTCGCCCGGCAAGGGCACGTCGAAGGGTCAGAACGCAATAACCAAGGGTTCGGAGAACCCTCAGTCGTCCTCCACCGGCCTTGCCCCCGAGATGCGGTGCAGGGCGTACGTTCTCGGTTGGTCCGCGTCCTCGTCGTAGGCGGTCAGCCACCCGTCGGCCACTCGTACCGGTTCCACGATGCGCTCGGACGAGTTCCCGTTGTGGTCCACGTACGCGATCCAGGTCCGTATCCCCGACTCGGCCGCGTTCGCCAGTACCGTCATCGTCTCGGCCGGTGCCGTCGGTTCGGAGACCAGCTCGTCGGGTCTTTCGGCCGCCACCCGATCCCCCGCGCGGAGTTTCTCGATCACCGCCTGCGCCTGCTCGTCGGTCAGCTCGACCGGCGAATCCGCGAAGTCCCGGCTGGTCCGCCGGCGCGGAGGCTCACCTCGGCGGGTCCCGGCCGTGGACACCGCGACCACCCCGTCGAACGTCTCCGCCAACGGCGCCAACCCGGCCTCGCGCAACCGGGACAGCACCATGTCCGGCGGTGACGGCGAGACCACCACGGTCGGGGCGAGCCGGCGGAAGCGGATCCCCGGCAGGTTCGACGAGAGCAACTGGGTCAGCACGTCCTCGTCATCGCAGCGCAAGTACGTCGACGCCGTCCCGATCCGCAGGACCCCGTGCCGTCGGGCCACGTCGTCGATCAGGTACGTGAGGGGTTGCGGGACCGGGGTCCGCGAGTGCTCGGCCAGCCACTTGTGCAGCTGGTCGCTGGTCCGGCCGAGGTCGAACGCGCGCCGCACCGAGTTCTCGCTGAACCGGTAGACCCCGCCACCGCCATGGGACTCCACGTCGGCCATCGCGGTCAGCTCGTCCTGGACCGTGCGGACGAGCGGTCCGGGCGCGACCGCGGTGAGGTCGGCCTGCAGCAGGAACTCGGACACCGGCTCCGGTACCAACGGCGCGATCGCGGTCGCCAGTTCTTCCGCCGCCGGCTCCTCACCCAGCAACACGGCAGCGTGGGACGCGAACGAGCCCAGCCCCGTCAGTCCGAGCAGCGACGCCTCCGTGATCGTCCACTCGACCAGGTCGTCCCGGAACTGCCCGCCCCGCCGCGGCCGGTGCCACGCAACCCACGTGGTCACCGCCTCCGCGGTCGGCGCAGTACCCGGGCCCGCTTCGGCAAGAGCCTGCAGCGTGAGACGGCGTACCTCGGGGGCGAGCAGGCGTTCGAGGTCGGGCGCGAGCGCGTTCACCAGGCGTTCCCGGGCGGCCGCGGTCGCACCACCGGTGTCCCGGCGACCGATCAGGCCGATCGCGCGCAACCCGGTGAACCACGCGATCACCAACTGCGCCCACCGATGCGCCGTGTTCAGCTCGAGCCAGTCGTCGTACGCCGCGGTCGGCAGCCACAGCTCGCTGGTCCCCACCTCGACCGCGGCCACCAGGCCGGCCGCGTACGCGATCTCCAGGACCGCGGCAGCCGCCTGCTCCTCCATGCCCGTCTTGGTGGCAAGGCTGCGCAACTCCCGGACACCGATGCCCCCGGTCCGCAGTACCGGAGGTGGTTCCGTCCCCAGTTGTTCGAGCGCGCGATCGACGAGGCGCACCAGGTCCAACGCGGCACCAGCGGCGGCGCGGTCGGCGATGGACGCGGACACCGTCTTGCCGTCGAGTGGCGGCGGCGTCGGCCGGGTCGAGGCCAGCACGTGTCCGCCGCGGAGGTGCAGCCCGATCTGGCGTGGAAGGACGACGGTGTTGGCGTCGCGCGGTACGACGAGGCCGCGGGCAAGCAGGCGTTCGACCGGGGTCCGGGCGGACGCGATCGTCACCGGGCGGTCCGCCTTCTCCACCGAACCGGTCGGCGGACCCCAGGTCAGCTTGGCGAGCACCTCGCGCGCGTCCGGTCCGGCCTCCTCGATCAACCGGTCCAGGTTGCCGAAGTGCCGTGTGGTCACGGGACCGAGGCCGGCCGGGGTGGGACCGAGCAACTCGTGCACCGCGCGGATCGGTCGCAGGTCCTCTTCGTCACCCCAGACCAGGGCGAGCGCGAGCAGTTCGTCGACGCGTGGCCGGACGATCTCGGCGGGCTGGTTCACCCCGAACGCCAGCGCGCCCAGGTCCACCGGCTCGGGCAACGCGGACAGCGCCTCCAACAGGTCGACCCCGAACTCGTCGAGCCGGTTGATCGCGCGGGCCGCCGACGCGTTCGTGGTCGCGCGGGCCGCCAACTGCCCGGTGTCCGCGGGAATCGGCGTGGCCAGGTCGGGGCGCAGCTTGAGCAACCGCCCGAGCGCGGCGTCGTCCCAGGTCCGCAACGCCTCGGCGAGGGTACGGGGGCGGGTCCGCTCGTTCGTGCTCATCCCTCCAACGGTACGGCCAGCACCCCGGCCGACACGACTCCGCACCACTTCCCAACCACCCGGACGGACCCACGCTGCCGCGGCCGCCCCGCTCGAAGGGACCGGTTGGTGAGTGGTGGCGGTCCGCACCGTGTCGAAATCGGCGCACCGGTGTCGACCTCAGAGGTGAACAGACCCTGCGACCAGGAGGTCACGTCATGGAGAAGGTCACCTCGGCGGACGGTACGACGATCGCGTACGAGCGGTACGGCAGCGGGGAACCGCTCATCATGGTCGGCGGTGCGCTCTGCGACCGCGGATCGTTCCGGGAGCTGGCCCAGGAACTCGGGAGCGACTTCACCACGGTGACGTACGACCGCCGTGGCCGGGGCGACAGCGGCGACACGGACCAGTACGCCGTCGCGCGCGAGGTCGAGGATCTCGGTGCACTGATCACCGCCCTCGGTGGGACGGCCGCCGTCTACGGTCACTCGTCCGGCGCCGCGCTCGTGGTGGAGGCGGCCGCGGCCGGGTTGCCGATCAGCAAGGTGGTGCTGCACGAGCCGCCGTACAGTCCGGACGACGAGGAGGCGCTGCGTGAGTCCGCTGAGAGCGGCGCCGTGGTCCTGGCGTTGCTGGCCGAGGACCGCCGGCAGGAGGCGGTCGCGCAGTTCTTGCAGATGGCCGGACTGCCCGAGGAACCGGCCAAGGAGTACGCCGCGGATCCTGGCGTGATCAAGCTCGCGCACACGCTGGCGTACGAGTTCGCCGTGGTCGGCGACACGAACCGCGACGGTCTGGTCCCGGTCGACCTGGTCGCCGCGATCACCCAGCCGACCCTCGCGCTCTGCGGATCGGCCAGCCCGGACTTCATGATCGAGTCCGCGCGGACGGTCGCGAAGCATTTACCCAACGGCACTTATCGCGAGCTGGAGGGCCAGGAGCACGCCGTCCCGACCGAGGTCCTCGCGCCGGCCCTGCGCGATTTCCTCGGCTGACAGCAACGGCGGCGCAGCCCGGGGAGGGATGCGCCGCCGCTCGCGGAGATCAGTCCGCGACGATCTCGATCGAGTCCACCCGGTCGGGGTAGAACGCCACGTGGTCCCGGATGTCCGCGACCGGCGCGTACGGCTGCTCGTACGTCCACACCGCGTTGGCTCCGCGCTCACCGGCGGGCACGATGCTGTAGTACGCCGCCTCGCCCTTGTACGGGCAGTAGCTGGTGTGTTCGGTCCGCTCGAGCACGTCGAAGTCGACGTCCTTGCGAGGGATGTACTGCACCGCCGGATAGCTCGACTCCTGCAGGGACAACGCGTCCCGGCTGTCGGCCACCACCCGCCCGGCCACCGTCACCACGACGCGATCAGGATTCTTCTCCACCGAAATCGGATGATCCGGACCAGGAACCAGCACCGGCCTGTCAGCCATACCACTCACTCCACTCCCGAGGCAGTCTTCACCTGGTCCAACTGACGAGAGGGCTACCTCATTCCGGCCGGCCACGGGCTCCTGGCGGTCAGGACACGGCGGAGGTCACGAACTGGTCGGCGTACTCGGCCCCGGGCTCGATCTCGGTGATGACGTCGATCATGACGCCGTTCGGGTCGGTGACGATGAAGTGCCGCTGCCCGAACGTCTCGCTGCGGATGTCGAGCTCGGGCCGCAGCCCGCCCCGCACGACGAGGCGCTCCCACTCCTGGTCGACGTCGTCGACCTCGAAGTTCAGCAGCAGGCCCTGGACCGGCTTGCGGAACTTCTCCGGGACGGTCGGGTGGGTGTAGTCGACGAGCGCGAGCTCGAACGGCCGCGGCCCGGTCAGCCGCAGGCTGACGTACCAGTCGGCCTCGAAGGTGAGCTCGAACCCGAGCAACTGGAGGTAGAAGTCGCGCGACTCGACGATGCGGTCCGTGCCGATGACCGGATAGAAGCTGCTGACCTTCATGGTCGTTGTCCTTTCAGCGTGTCAGGGCTTGTGCCGTGACTATGACGCGATCCGGTGCACCCGGTCGATGACCTGCGAGGTAACGCACCGGCGCCCGCATCTGCAGTTCGGGACGGGCCGAAAGTTCTAATTCGGACTTGGATTCACGATCAGATCCTCGTCGAACTGTCACGAGAAGCCTTGCTGGCAAGGAAACAGTTGAGAACACTCGTGAAGAACAAGAGGCCTTTAACCTGTGTTACAGACGGAGGTCAGGATGATCAAGCGCCGACTGTTCGGCGTCGCCACCGCCACCTTGCTGGTCCTCCCGGCCCTGGCCGTGCTGACCAGTCGGACGGCGAGCGCGGCACCGGAGTTCAACTACACCGTCGGCAAGGACGGAAGCGGCACGATCCGCAGCATTCCGCAGACCCAGCGAAACCTGGACCTGGTCGGGGGCGAACAGGTCTACCTCTACTCCACGGGGCTGTCCGTGACCCGAAAGACCACGCTCAGCAGCGGAGACAATCCGGGCACCACCTTCATCCTTCGCTGCAGTGGTCCCGGTCTGTCCGGATCGGAGCAGTTGGGGGTCTACTCGGCCCAGAACATGATCACGCCCGCCGAGTGGACCACGGCCGGTGTGGTCCGATGGCTGTTGATCGCGCCGGAGTCCGGCCGGTTCAGCTGTGAGCTCGCGGTCTCCAGCTACGCCCGCAACGACACGATCGATCGCGTCGGGCCGATCGCCATGCGGGTCAACGCGGGATCCGCGCTGAACGTGAGCCCGGTCGGTGACGCCCAGGACACCGTCAAGGCCGCCGCGCGCTGGGCCCTGCCGCATCAGGAGCCGGCGAGCAACTACGTGCTGTGGAGCGGCGCCACCCGGACGAACGGCTACACGTATCCGGTCCGGCGTTCCACCGGGAATCTCGCGATCGTCCAGGACCTGAACGTCACCACCTGCAGTCCCGGCGACGAACGGAAGTTCCCGCGCTGTGCCGGAGCGCCGGCGTACAACGGCAGCACGCTGGACACCTGGATCGAGATCCAGCCGCAGCACCTCAATGGCACCTCGTGTGCGCCGCTGATCAAGGGCGCGGTGCGGCGGACGACGATCGCCCCCGCACGGCACCACAAGACGGTGAACGACGTGCTGCACGTCGCCAAGTCCCAGCTCGGCGGCTGTCCGCGGGCCCGGACCTCGCTGCAGGTCCGGCATGTCTCCGGCGCGCCGACCGTGATCCACTCCAACTGGGCCGGCCGCATCGCCCCGACCCACGGCATCGGCTACGAGTACTGACCCATCCGCACCCAGGACCGACCCGCGCTCATCGAGAGGCTCAGCTGAGCTTCTCGGTGAGCAGCCGGAACTGCTGACGGGGGCGGCCGCCGCCGGTCGAGCGGGCCGGCGGCAGCGGCCAGGCCAGGCCGGCCTCGACGAGTTCCTTCAGCATCCGGCGGCCGGTGCGCTGGGTGACCTGCATGATGGCGGCGACACTCTCGACGTCGACGACGACCTGCTGACCGGCCTCCGGCGTGGTCGCGGCCGCGATCGAGGTGAGGATCTCGACGACGCGCTGGTCCACGGGCGACACGGTGGTGGCCGGTGCCGGGGCGACCTCGGCCGGACCTGGTGGCAGCTCGGTCCGGACGCTGGTCCCGTCCAGGTACACCGCGACCTTGCCTTCCCGTCCGACCGAGTCCTCGACCGCGATCAACGCGTTCGCCTCGGCCGCTCGCGCGGTCTGGCCCGTCCCCGCCCCGACCGCGATCGGTACGCCGAGCTGGGTGGTCAACGCGCCGAGGAACGGCGCCACGGTGAACTGCCCGGTCAACCGGGTCAGCGCACCCTGCGTGGTCGTGACCAGGAACAGCGTGTCCGAGCGCCGGGCCACCGTTGCTCCGACCTGCCGGGCCTGGGACAGCAGCTTCTGATGCGTCAACGCGGCGAGCTCCTGCTGCCAGTAGTCACCGGACTCGGCCCTCGACGTCCCGGTCGGGATCAGCTGGACGGCGATCATGGCGAGCTGGTGGGCGCCCATCCTGGTGCCCTGGCCGAGCAGTACCGCGGTCTCCAGCGCGTCGCGCACACTCGACCGGGTCGGGGCGATCCGCAGCACCGGGACGCCCTGGGTCCGCAGTTCGCGCTCGACCGAGAGGATCGTGGTCAGCGCGAGCGTGGTGTGGTTCTGCCGCGACTTCTCCCGGTGGAACGCCGCGAACCCGGCCACCGAGTCGGGGCCCTCGTACGGGATGTCGTACACGTGGCTCGTGGTGAGGCCGATCTCGCTGTACGCCTCGTCCACGTCGGCGGCCGGCAGCGAGTCGATGCTCACCCGGCTCAGGTCGACGTCCTCGATGGTCAGCGACGCCCGCAGCAACGCGGCGTACAGGGCGGCGCCGGTGAGCGGGAGATGGGTCGACGGGACCGTGAGCCAGTGCCCGTCCGTGGCGAGGTCGAACACCCACGGGCCGGGGAAGACGGCCGCGTCGATCCGGTCCCGCAGTTTCAGGTACCGCTCCTCGGCCTCGCTCAGGTCGTCGTAGCCGCCGGTCAGGAACTTCACGCTGTGCGGGGACCGGTCGGTGATCTGCTGCCCGACGTCGGCCATCGTCTTCACCAGCTTGCGAAGGCCGAACAGCCCCACCGTCACCGGTGGCGGCCGCTCACCCGCTGCCGAGAACGCTTCTTCGCTCATCGCTTCACTCCTGTACCCCCGGAAGTGGCCGCCATCGGAACAGCCTGCGGGCGTTCCCGCTCAGGACATCATCGCGTTGACCGTCGGTGAGCGGCGCACACACCACCCGGCCGAGCGACATCCGCTGATCGATGAAGGGGAAGTCGGAGCCGAACAGGACCCGCCGACTGCCGACGCGCTCGATCATCGCCAGGATCAGCGAACTGGTCATCTGCGACCCGCACACCTCGAGCCAGAGCGACTCGTACCGGGCGGCCGCCTCGATCGACTCGTCCACCCCGGGAGGCGTGATCCCCGCGTGGCCGAGGATCACGGCCGCGCCCGGGTACTTCGCCGCGACCGCCTCGAACAGCGGGGGAGCGTCGTACGGCGACTGGTGCTGGGAGTGGCTGAGCACCGGACAGCCGGTCTCCTCGGCGAACGCCCACACGGCCGAGTACCGCGAGCCCGTCACCGGGTAGCGGTGCAGGGACGGGTGGACCTTGATCCCGACGAACCGGTCGTCGCCGGCGAGCCGTTCGAGCTCGCGTTCCGGGTCCTGCCACGGGTTGACGACGGCGTACGCCGCGATCCGGCCGGGGTGCGCGTCGACCGCGGCCAGCGCCTGGGAGTTGCCGAGATGCGCGTCCTGCTGGATGGCGCGGTTCGCGGCCACCACGGTGACCTCGGTCCCGGTCCGGTCCATCACGCCGACCATCGTCGTGGCGTCCGGGTCGGGAATGTGGAACAGCGAGTAAGGCCCGAGGTGCGCGTGGACGTCGACCACCCTCCGCTGCGGTCGCCGCCCGATCATGGTCGTCCTCCCGTGGCCGCGGTGGCCCGACGGACGCCGAACAACCGGTCCGCGGTACCTCCGCCGATCTGGGTGACCGTGCTGTCGTCGAGGCCGGACCAGGCCAGCCGGACGATGCTCTCGCCGGGATCCCGTAGCCCGAGCCCGGTCGCGAACAACAGCCGGTCGGCCAGTCCGTTCGCCGCCATCCACTCGATCGCCTGGTGACCGGCGAAGTCGACCAGGTCGACGGACAGGTTCTCGTGGTCGCGCAGAGCCGCCCAGAGCGTCCGCAACAGCCGGTACCCGAGGCTGGAGACGACGATCGGCAAGGTGGGGAACCGGGTCGCCGCCTGGTCGAGGTGATGCCAGTCGATCTCGGTGACGTCGAAGCACAGCGGCAGGCCGTTCACCGCGAGCGCGGCGTAGAGCTCGTCCATCGCCGGGTCCACCGGTGAGTACCCGTGGGACCGCGGGTACAGCCGGAACGCCGCGACCCCTTCGGCCACTGCCTGATCCACCAACCGGTCGAGCGAGTCGAGTTCCCCGGGCGTCGGCGGCACCGCGGTCCAGCAGGCGAGGACCCCGCGGTCGGCCAGGCTCCGGGCGACCGCGGTCGCCTCCGCGTTCCCGCCGATCGGATCGTGCAACCACGACGCCATCGAACTGACGAGGGCGCCCGACATCGCGTGCGTGTCCAGGTGAGCCGCGATCGCGTCCCGGTCGCTGCTGGGAACCAGGGCCGCCGGGTGCGCGCCGGTCACGATGTGAGCGTCGAACCATCCGCTGGTCACGTCGTCAGCCATGACGGGCCCCCTCGATCTCCCAACGTCCGGCGTAAGGCAACGTGAGGTGAGCCCACCCGTCCTCGCTCTCGGCATCGACGGGTACACCGTTGAGCAGCCACCTCTCGCCGGCAGCCGGTACCCAGACCCCGCAACGGCCCGAGCAGGTCACCGCGAAGGTGAGGCCACCGTCGACGACCACCTCGACCTCGGCCGTACTCCGGAACAGCACCTCGCCGGCGTGCACCAGCTCCCGCACCCGCCAACCAGTTGCCCAGGACAACTTCCCGTCCACGGTCCGTACCCAGCTGGAGGCGCCGATCCGGTCGACCGTCCGCCCGTGGTCAACCGTGATCCCCGCTTCGTCGCGAACCACCTGGACATCGGCCGGATCCGCGCCGGCATGCGGAAGCAGTACGGTCGTGAAGTCTCCGCGATCACGCGTCAGCACCAACGAATGCAACGGCCCGTACTCCGCCGTTCCACCCTTCACGGGCCGGCGGGCAACCCCTTCGACCGAGTCGATCCCGGTCCCTTCGACCGGACCGGCGGCCTCGATCAGCAGCAGCCCGGGTCCGTTCGGTGCGGACGCGTCGTACGCGAGTGGCCCGACCTGTCGCCAAGGGTGAAGCGACTGCCAGCACGCCCGGAAGACGTGCCCATCCGACGCAGCGCTGTCGGTCACCACCACGAACGCGGGCTGCTCGCGGACCATCGCGACGGTCCGCGCCTGCGGTACGACGCTGCCGCTGTGGCGTCCCGAGAACACGGCCACGGGACCGGTGTCCACCAGCGGGTCGATCCGGACGTCGCGGTCGGTGCCGAGCTCAAGGTCGTCCACCAGCACGGTGTTGTGGCCCCTGCCTGACTGGTACCAGGTCAGGTAGCCGGGATCGTCATAGCTCGGCGGACCACCGGCCTCCCAGAGCAGCGGCTGCTCCCACCCGTCCAGGACGAGGTCGAGGACGGCGCGATGCGAGTGGGACTCGAGTTCGTGCTCGATGTGCGGCCCGTAGTTGATCACGGCCCGCACCTCATGACCCCGCAGAATCGCGTACCCGGAATCCGCAAGCACGGTATTGCGCGGCAGTTGCGGCACCGGGTGCGCAGGTGCAGTTGCCACGGTGTTCAGCCAGCGCTGTTGCCGATCGGCGTCCTCCCAAGCAGGGAACGTCGCAGCCTCGACCGCGAACGCCTCGGGGGTCAGCCACTGAGCCGCGGTCCGCGCGAGCGCAGGGTTGTCGAGGACGTAGCTGCCGCGCAGCAGACTCGCAGCCGGCCACTCCAGGCCGCTGTCCTGCAGATGAGGGATCCAGCCACCGCTGGACGCGAGCTCGGCCATCCACTCGTGCATGGCCGTCAGCTTCGGATGCTCGGCGTACCGGTGGTCGATCACGGCCGCCGTCTGCAACGCGGTCAGGCACATCCGGTGGTAGCCGGGGGAGCGCTCGTAGTGTCCACCGTCGCCGTACACGTCCAGCAACAGGTGCTCGTCGATCCGCTGAACCGCCCGCGTCGCCCAGCTCTCGGACTCGGCCAGGTCAGGCAGGACCAAGCTGAGGTGCAGCAGTTCGGTAGCGCACACGAGTTGCCAGTTCCCGTGCCGGAACACGTCGTGCTCGTCGTAGGCCCACCGTGCCCCGCCGACGAGGGTCGCCACCAGCCGACCCCAGACGCGACCGGGCAAGGCCGACTCGGTGAGGACCTCCAGCGTGGGCAGGAGGCTCCGGCAGCGGGCCCAGGTACCGAGCGAGTACCAGATGGGGTCGAGACCCGGCCACTCACCGACGACCGAGTCACGCTGCTCGACCCAGTCGTCCAGGTGCCGCCCGAACGCGTCGAGGTACCGGTCGTCGCCCGTCAGCAGCCAGGCGTGGACGCCGGGCGCCAGCCAGCCCAGGTAATGGAACCCGTAGAGCGCCGAGCGGCCCTTGTCGCGCCCGGTCACGTCCACACCGGTCAACAGCGGAGCCGCTGCCTCGATGACCGCATCCGCTGCCGGCGTGGACCGAATCGCGTCGGCCCATTCCCGCAGCGGCCAGGCCGGCCGGCGCATCCGGCCGGCCACGAAGGCGCGGAGCGAGGCGAGGTCGTCGACGCCGGCCGGTGTACCGAAGGCCTTGACCAGGTCGTCGGTCCCGATCAGGGTGATCCGCGCGTCGATGTGGCGCGGCTTCTCGGGACTGGTGGTCGTCGTCATCCGTTCCCCGGGTCGGCGAGCATGGAGACGTCGACGGGCTGCCGGGTCTCGATCGAGGTGTGCGCGGCCTCGAGGACGGCCGTCACGTTCCGGCTGCTCTCGATGGTGATGAGCGGCTGCGTACCGGTGCGGCAGCAGCTGACCCAGTGCGCGATCGCGTCGGCGTACGCCCCGGCCGGGATGCCGTGCAGGACGCGTTGCAGCATGTTCCGCGGGTACGTGTAGCTGTCCGGCGTCGCCACGACGACGCTCTCCTTCTGCCGGTCCAGCTGGACGACACCGTTGTCGGTGACCACGGAAACGTACGAGTCGACCGTGGTCGGGAACGTGTTCGGGTAGATCCAGGCCGACTCGAACGTCGCCACCGCGCCCCGGGAGTACTCGGCCTGGATCTGGATCGCGTCCGGGGTGTCGATGCCGAGCGACCGCAGCTTGCCCCACCGCGCGGTCGCGTAGACCCGGCGTACCTGGTCGCGCAGCAGCCAGGAGACCAGGTCGATGTCGTGACTGGACAGGAACCAGGCGCACGTCGTCCGGTCGGCCCAGGACAGCATCTCGGTCGGGACGAAGAGGGTGTCGTCCTTGCGCGCGTACGCCACCGCCGCGTCGCCGAGGTCCGCGAGCAACTGGTGGGCCTGCGCGTAGGCGGGTACCCAGCGATGGTTGAACAGGCACATCGCGACGACGTCGTTCTCGCGGACCGCCTTGACCGCGGCGTCCGCCTCGGCGACCGAAGTGGTCAACGGCTTCTCGACCAGCAGGTGCTTACCGGCTTCGGCCGCGCGCACCATCATCTCGCCGTGCAGGTGGTCCGGCGTGGTGAGGACGACGGCGTCCACGGATTCGTCCGCCAGCAGCGCGTCGAGGTCCGGATGGATCGCCGGCCGGGGTGCGCCGCGGCCCTGGATCTCCTCCGCCAGCCGCTCGGCACCGTCGGCCGAGCGGCTGGTGACGGCCGTGATCTCGACCTCGGCCAGCCCGGACAGGGACAGCGCGTTGCCGCGGCCCATGATCCCGGCGCCGACGATGCCGATCCGGAGCACGTCACTCATCGGTTGCCCTTCGCAAGGGATTCGTTCCACGCCTTCTCGGCGGCGTCCAGGGCGCCCTTGGCCGAGGTGGTCCCGGACATGTACGCGCGGATCTGGTCGTCGAACAGCTTCCGCAGCTGGTCGTCGTTGCCGGACCCGAGGGACGCGTCCACGGCGTCCTTGAACGTGTCGAGCAACACCTTGCGGGCCTGGTCGGCCTGGCTGTTGCCGGCGATGTCGGTGAAGAACGGGTCGGCCAGGGCCTTCAAGGACGACGGGTAGATCGGCACCAGCTTGCACAGCGCGAGCTGCTGCTCGGCCGCGGTGACGTACTTGAGCCACGCGGCCGCGGCGGCCTGGTTGTCCGACTTGGCCGGGATCGTGAAGATCTGCTGGCCGGGCATGTAGTACTTGCCGTCCGCGCCGGTGACCGGCGGACCGACGACGATCGAGCCGTAGACGGCCGGCGAGTTCTTCTCGATGTTCAGCAGCGTGCTGGACACGGCCACCGGGTTGAACGCGATCTGCCGGTTCTCCAGCGACTGCGGCAGCTCACGCTGGTTGGCGCCCAGACTGCCCGGCGCGATCACGCCGGAGTCGAACAGCGGCTTGAACTTCTCCACCAGCGCGAGCGTCTCGGGGGTGTTGAACGCGGCCTTCTGCTTGTCCGGCGACAGCAGCGCGATGCCGTTGGCCTGGACGACGTTGGAGTAGGCCATGAAGTTGGTGGCCGACTTCCCGCTCGCCTTGTGGTACGCCGTGGCCAGCGCGAGGGCGTCGTCGTACGTCTTCGGCGGCTTGGCCGGGTCGAAGCCGGCCTTGGCCAGCAGGTCCTTGTTGTAGAAGCCGAGCGAGGTCCCGCCGTTGTACCAGGGGATGCCGACCCGCTTGCCGTCGGCCACCAGCGGTTCGGCGAGGTTCGGTGCGTAGTCGGCCAGCTCCTCCTTGCTGAACAAGGAGTTCAGGTCGGCCATCGAGCCGGCGAACAGCCGGGTGGTGGCGGAGGTGATGTTCACCGCGTCCGGCACGTTGCCGCCGGCCAGGGCGGCCAGCAGTTTGGTGTTGATGTCCTGGCCCGGCACGTCCACCCACTTGATGGTGACGTCCGGGTGCTCCTTCTCGTAGGCGTCGATCCAGCGCTGGATGTCCGGCCCGTAGTTCTTCTGCAGGTTGATCGTCCACCACTCGACCTCGCCGGAGTACGCCTCGCCCGACTGCTCCGGCGCGTCACCGGTGGCCGGACTGCCGGACACACACGCACCGAGCGTCAGGGACAGCCCGAGGGCCAGGGCGAGGGCCGGGACAAGCCGCCCCCGTAACAGGGACCGTGTGCGTCGCGCCATTGCCAACTCCTTGCAGAATGGAATGTCCTAAACACTGTTTCCAGACATCATGCTCGACCAGATCGGTCGTCGGAGTCAACGGGAAGCCTGCGATGATCTTTCAGGTAATCCCAGCAGTTATCGCTAGCCGTCGCCTACCTTCTGGGCTACGATCTCCGGCAGTTGAAATCCGTAATCATGGTTTCAGACGCGAGGGAGTCCCGGGTGGCTGTCGCTGGCAGGGGGAGTCTCAAGGGCCGCGTGGTCGGCCAGCGCTGGTACACGCCGTACCTCTTCCTGGTGCCCGGACTGCTGCTGTACGCGGGGATGTTCGCCTGGCCGGCGGTGATCGCGATCCAGCTCGCCTTCTCCGACTACGACATCGTGAACCCGATCCGCTGGTCCGGCCTGGACAACTTCACCCGGCTGGTGCACGACCCGCGGGCCTGGATCGCGCTGCGCAACTCACTGCTGTTCGTGGTGATGTTCCTGCCGCTGACCGTGGTCGCCCCGCTGTTCCTGGCCCTGCTGGTGAACGTCAAGCTGCGCGCGATCCAGGCGTTCCGGATGCTGTACTACCTGCCCGTCATCACGTCGATGGTGGCGGTCGCGGTCGCCTGGAAGTACGTGTTCAACCGCGAGGGCGTCGTCAACTGGCTGCTCCAGCTGGCCGGGCTCGGTCCGATCGACTTCCTCTTCGACCGGCACTGGGCGCTGCCGACGGTTGTGCTGCTGGAGGCGTGGAAGAACGCCGGCCTTTTCATGATGATCTACCTGGCCGGCCTGCAGGCGGTCCCGGCCGAGCACGTGGAAGCGGCCGAGATCGACGGGGCGAACCGGTGGCAACGGCTCTGGCACGTGATCGTGCCGGCCCTGCGGCCGACCTTCGCGGTCACCCTGATCCTCAGCATGCTCGAGGCGATGCGCGCGTTCGAATCTGTCTACGTACTGACCAGGGGCGGTCCGCTCGACTCCACCCTCACCCTCGGCTACTACATCTGGTCGAAAGCCTTCGAGGACTACGACATGGGCTACGCGAGTTCGGTAGGGCTGGTGCTGTGGGCGATCATGATCGTCCTCGCCCTCGTCAACCTGGCCATCACCCGCCGGAAGGACGCGTGATGGCGGCGCGCCGGCTGTACCGGCGGTCGCCACGGCTCGATCGGCGGACGGTCCGGCGGATCGCGTTCTACCTGCTGCTGATCGCGGTCGCCGCGTTGTTCATCGGCCCGTTCCTGATCCTGGTCAGTTCGGCGGTCAAACCGGCCACCCAGGACGTCTTCGGCTTCCCGCCGGACCTGATCCCGCGGCCGCCGGTACTGGACTGGTTCCGGGAGGCCTGGACCGCGATCCCGTACGCGCGGTTCCTGCTGAACTCGGTGATCTACGTCGGCATCACGGTCCCGGTGTACCTGGTCGTGTCGGCGCTGACGGCGTACCCGCTGGCCCGGATCGCGTTCCGCGGCCGCGGCCTGTTCTTCCTGCTGTTCCTGTCGATCATGTTCCTGCCGGGCGAGCTGATGCTGATCCCGCGGTACCTGGTGATGGGCCAGCTCGGACTGACCGACACGTTCGCCTCCGTCATCCTGCCCGCGATCCTGTCGTCGCTCGGCATCTTCCTGCTCCGGCAGGCGTTCTCGCAGATCCCGGACGAGATCGTGGAGGCGGCCCGGGTGGACGGGGCGAACGAGTTCGCGATCTTCTGGCGGATCGCGGTCCCGATCGTCGCCCCGACCCTGGCGGTGCTCGCGATCCTCGGGTTCGTCTCGGTCTGGAACAGCTTCATCTGGCCGCTGGTCACGTTGACGAGTCAGTCCAAGTTCCCGATCGCGCTCGGTATCGCCTACCTGAGCGGGGTCAGCGGCACCGATGTCCGCGGTCTTGCCGCCGGTACGGTGCTCTCGCTGATCCCGGTCGTGGTGGTGTTTCTCCTGCTGCAGAAGCGGATCCTGAACAGCATGGGCGGAGCCGTCAAAGGCTGACGGTCTCCGGCCTCAGCTGATCAGGAAGCCCAGGGCCCCGAGGGCGACCAGGCCACCGACGGCGCCGAGGGGAGCCCAGACCCAGGAGAGCTGGTGCCGGCGGCGGTGGTCGAGGGCGAGCAGGGTGAACAGGCAGCCGGGGACACCCCAGACCAGCCAGGCCGCGCCGAAGTTGAACCAGCCGACGGCCGACATGTTGCTGATGCCCTTGTTCACCGGCTCCATCAGGTCGAGCAGGATCGCCGCCTTGACGACCGTCTCCGCGGCCGGATAGGCCAGCTGTCCGAGCGCGACGGCCCACAACGCCATCGACATGAGCCGGGCGGGAAGGATGCGGTCCCACTTGGTGACCGCGGCCAGGGCGAGCGCAATGGTCCCGATCCTCAGCACGGTCGCTCCGATGGCGACCAAGCCGTCGCTGGTCATCGGCTTGTCCGTCAGCAGTTGCTCACCGCCGGCGATCGCCAGCACGACGACGCAGAAGAGTCCGATGCCGACGGCAATGACATAGGCCGGCCAGCGCCGGGGTGTTTCCTGCAGCGTCACGGCTCGCACCGTCGACTCCTTGCTCTTCGGTCCGTTGCGGATCGGATCTCGGTCCCGCACTCCCGAGCGTAGATTCGGGCGGTGACATGAGGATCCCCCGGCGGAGTGAGGCCGACCATGAGCTGGACCGGACCCGTCCACCGGGGGCGCACCGCCGTCAGTCGGCCGGTCAGCAGCTGTACGTGCCGACCTTCAGCGAGCTGAACTTCGCCTGCCAGCGGCTGGCGTAGTTCCCCTTGGCGCCCGACACGCTGCAGGCGTGACCGCCCGAGCCCCAGCCGTCGTTGTAGTTGTAGTCGACATACAGCGTCACGAGCTTGCCGGACCGGTTCCACTCCGAGCGGCTGGCGTTGTCGATGCCCTGCAACTTCAGGTTCGGCGACTGCAGCTTGAAGTAGGCGATGGTGCCGGTGCCGTTGTAGCCGGAGAACATGCAGTAGTAGCCGGCCGGACAGCGGTTGTAACCGGTGGCCGCCTGGGCCGACGGCGCCGTGGCGACGGCCGCGACCGTGCCCGCCGTTCCGAGGGCGGCGACGGCGATAGCGGCCATGATCTTACGCATCACGTTCCCTTTCCTGAGGAGGCTTTGCGTCCAAGCCTCACAGGGCGCCCTGCCGCGCATCTGCCGCTTTTCTGTCGCCGATTTCACTGGGTTTCGTCGTGAGCAAGGCGAGCGGAGGGCCGGCGACGGCGATGGTCAGGAGAGCGACGCGAAGGCCGTAGTCGTTGGCGGCGGAGCCGACCGCGGCGATCGTCACCACGCCGACATAACAACCCCAGAGCGGTGGCCAGTGGGTCACAGCCCGTTCGAACCACGCCGGCGCGAGCTGCCGCCGTGCCACGACCACCGCGATCAGGTACAGCAGGAGGGCACCCACCAGCCACAGGTGGACACCCGCGGACAACGAGCTCACCGCGTAGCCGGCCTTGCGGGTGATCACCTCTGTACCGTCGCCGTGCAGGAGATCCTCGACGAACCGGCCGGCGTGGGATCGGGAGGCCGCCGGGCGGAGCCAGTCGAGGACGCTGATCAGCGCGACCGCGGCGACCGCGGCGACGCCGGTCAGCAGGATCCGGCCGATCCCGATCCGGCGGCCGAGCACGTCCAGCCCGAGCAGCACGAACGCCGGGACGATCGCGAAGCCGCCACCGACGTCCGCGCCCCACGTCGGCCAGGCGTCCACGAGGACCGTGACCAGCCCGATCACCGCGACGGCGCCGACCGCCAGGAGAGGGCCGCGCCGGGTTCGCAGCCAGCCGGCCAGCCCGGCCGCGAAGATCACGGCATGCACGGCGAAGACGACGAACGTGGTGTTGCCGAATCCGTAGTACCGGCCGCCCGACAACGGGGACGGCCCGAGCGGACTGCCGTGGTGCAGGATCGTGCCAGTGATCGCGTCGAGGGCGAGAACGCCGACGGTGACTCCCGACAGGACGGTCACCCTGGCCGGTATCGGTAGTCGGCGGAGGGCCAGAGCCAGCGCGACCGCGCCGAGGATCATCCCGAGCCACAACGCGGCCAACGGCGCCGGCCAGCGCCACCACTGGATCAGGCGGACCAGATAGGCACACAGCGGCAGCGCGGCGAGTACGAGCAGGGTGAACCCGGCCATTCGGGAACGCTGCCGCAGCGCCAGCAGGCCGATCGCCAGGACAGCGGCCGCCGCAAGACCGTTGATGAACGGGCCCGCGCTGCGGCGGAGATCCCGGTCTCGCTGGGTGATGTCGTCGAGTTTGCGCGCGGTCCGGTCCGCGGCCGGCCGTTCTCCGCCGGCGACCAGCGGCGCGCCGGTGAAGTGGTTGGGTTCGTCGACGCCGACCGCGGCGAGCAGCGTGGTGGGGATGTCGAGGAGCCGGACGATTCCCTGCCATCGGGTCGACTGCGCGGTCAGGTACTGGTTGCCCGTCTGCGGTCCGGCGACCACAGCCGCCCCCATCGCCAGGGTGGAACGCAGCGGCTGGGAGACCCCGAGGACGACGACGGTGGCGTCGGCGGGCATCCGCTCGAGAACCTGGCGGACCGTCTCGTCGGCTTGGCGCAAGGCCTTGCCCGGGTCGTTGCGCCGATCCAGGACCCCGGCGTCGATCACGGTCACCGGGCAGTCCCAGCGCGCGCCGGACAGGTCCGGGTGGTACCGCGTGACCCGGCCCTGCCGATCGGCCAGCGCGAGCGCGGCGCCCGGTCCGACGGCCGTCGCGCAGACGTTGCCGGTAGCAAGGGTCGAGCCGAGCAGGCCGAGATCTGGGTCGAACACCGACGCGCGCTGCGCCGTGACCAGGCCGTCCCAGCCGTCGACGACGCCGCCGGTCACCGACGGGAGCGCCGTACAGTCGCGGTCCCGGTGAGGTTGCGGGTCCGTGGCCGCCCGGCCCGCCGAGAGCGAGAGCCAGCCGTCGAGCGGGCAAGGCGGGGAGTGCACACTGCGTACCGTCATCGCCGCCGCATCGGCGCCGTCGTCGAGCATCCGCCAGAGCGTCGGCGCGCCCTCGGGGGTCAGGTTGTCCCAGGTCAGGCCGGCGATCCCGACCACCACGACCGGCGCGGTGACGACGGAGGCCGGCTCAGTAGGTGCTTCGGCGGGGACAGCAGCGACAGGCAGGGACAGCGCGACGCCGGCGACGAGGCTGGCGCATACCCGGAGGCCGAACATGCCAGCAACTATCTGGCAGCCCGGGGTCAGAGCGGATCGAGCTGGACGACGAGCGACGGGCCGCCGTCGAAGGTGCCGGCGTCGATGCCGAGGACCAGGTCGTCGCAGTACAGCAGGGGCTCGGTGACCCAGGCCGGGTCGATGCCCAGCTGGTCGGCGACGATGCTGTGCCCGTGCACGATCCGGTGGCCGCCGAGGTGCTGGAGCAGGGTCCGGGCGATCGCCGGGCCGTTCTCGCCGCGGAAGACGTACCGAGCGGTCATCCGGCGCCAGGTCTCCCACCACACCGTGATGTCGTCGGAGTGCAGGTCGGCCCGGGCGCCCGCGTTGATCTCGTCGATCGTGCTGCCCCACTCGACGTACTCGGCGGTGTCGGAGTGCATCAGCAGGTGACCCGCGTCGAGCCCGAGCATCGGCTGGTCGAGCAGCCAGGCCACGTCGTCGTCGGTGAGCAGCTCCTGGTCGCGGTCCTGGCCGCCGTTCAGGGCCCAGCTGCGCTCGAAGCTGCGCGAGGTGATCCCGTCGTGCGGGACGAAGGTGTCGCCGAACTTGCGCATCCCGAGTGCGAGGATCTCGTGATTGCCGAGCAGCATCCGGACCTCGCCGGTCCCCGCGGCGGCCTGGTCGCCGAGCTTGCGGACCAGGTTCAGGACGCCGATCCCGTCCGGGCCGCGGTCGAAGAAGTCGCCGAGCAGCCAGAGCCGGGCGTCCTGGCCGGCCCAGTCGCCGGCCTCGTCGACCAGTCCGGCGGCCCGCAGCGACGCGGTGAGTTTCTCCGGGTGCCCGTGGACGTCACTCACCGCGTACGTCGCGGTCACGTCACCCTCGCAGCGTCAGCACGATGAGGACGACGTTCAACGCCGAGACGGCGGTGGCAACCAGGCATGCGGTGAGAGTAGTCGGCCACCGGTTGACAAGGTCGCCCATGACGCGCCGGGAAGCGGTCAATCGCACCAACGGCCACAGCGCGCAGGGAATCCCGAAGCTCAGCACCACCTGCGAGACCACCAGGGCCCGGGACGGATCGATGCCGATCGCAAGGATGATCAGGGCGGGCAGCAGCGTGATCAACCGGCGGACCGCCAGCGGGACGTGGCGCTGCCAGAAGCCCTCCAGGATCACCGAGCCCGCGTACGTCCCGACCGAGGACGACGCGAACCCGCTGGCCAGCAACGCCAGCGCGAACAACAGTGCGGGCAGTCCGCCGAGCCGCTCACCGATCGCGACGTGCGCCGCGTCCAGCGAGTCCGCGCCGGACCCCTTCAACGCGGCCGCGGCCAGCACCACCATCGCCAGGTTGACCGCGCCGGCCAGCGCCATCGCGATCGCCACGTCGAGCCGGGTCGCCCGCAGGACCCGCTCCTTGCCGCCGGCCGAGCGGATCGACTTCCAGTGCCGGTCGGTCACCAGCGCGCCGTGCAACCAGATCGCGTGCGGCATTACCGTCGCGCCGAGCATGCCGGCGGCGAGCACCAGCGACTCGGTACCGTCCAGCCGCGGCACCATCCCGCCGACGACCCCGGCCGCGGACGGCTGCGACTGCACCGTCGACACCACGAACCCGACCAGGACGACGGCGAGCAACCCGATGATCGCCGCCTCGAACGGCCGTTGCCCACGCTTGGACTGGTAGATCAGCAACCCGAACGAGACCGCGCCCGTGATCGCCCCACCGAGCAGCAGCGGGATCCCGAACAGCAGGTGCAGCGCGATGGCCCCGCCGACCACCTCGGCCAGGTCGGTCGCGATCGCCACCAGCTCGGCCTGGAACCACAGCCCGCGCGACGTCGTGGTCCGGAACTCGTCCCGGCACAGCTGCGGCAGCGTCTTCCCGGTCGCGATGCTCGCCTTGGCCGCCAGGTATTGCACCAGCACGGCCATCAGGTTCGCGCCGACGACGACCCAGCACAGCAGGTACCCGTAGGTGGCGCCGGCCGCGATGTTGGTGGCGAAGTTCCCCGGGTCGACGTACGCGACCGCGGCCACGAAGGCAGGACCGAGCAGCAGCAGACCCGAACGGTTCAGCTGACGTCGAAGCGGTGCCGGTGCGTACATGGCGGAAGTCTGTCAGGCCCAGTTCCAGCGGACCTCGAGGGTGACCTCGACGTTCTGCTCGCCGGGCGTGATCGACAGCTCGGGGGAGTAGGACGAGACGGCCTTGGCCGCCATCGTCGTCATCGGGACCTGGTTGAGGGTCTCGCCGACGGCCGCGATCGAGCCGATCGTCTGACCGGCCAGGGTGGCCAGCTGGTCCGCCTTCTGCCGGGCCTGCGCGAAGGCGAGCTCGCGGGCCTGCTCCAGCAGCGGGGTCTTGTCCGCCACGTCGAACTGCAGGTAATCCAGGCCGAGACTGTTGCCCGCGGCCTCCACCGCCGCGTTCAGCAGCCGGCCGAACCCGGTCAGGTCCTTCGTCGTCACCGTCAGCGTGTGCGCGGCCCGGTACCCGACCACGCGACCGGTGTCGCCGTACTGCGGGTGCACGTTCACCGAACTCGTCTGGACATCGGCCCGGGTGACGCCCTGATCGCGGAGCGCGTCGGTGACCGCGTCGGTCCGCTTCGCGACCTGCGCGACCGCGGCCGCGACGTCGGGCGCGTCCTGCCCGACGCTGAGCGTAAGCCGAAGGAGATCGGCCGGCGCGGTGGCCTGACCGGTCCCGGTAACGGTGATCCCAGAGTCCATGACGGCCAGTCTGACACTTCATCCCGCACTCAGTCTCTGCTCGGCCGGTCCCGGTCGCGGCTAGCTGGCCCGGGGGACGATGCGGGCCGGGATGTCGTGCTGGTGGCAGAGGGCGAGCAGGCCGGTGCCGTCGATGAGCTGCAGGGGTTTGCCGTTGGCGAACTGGTAGCTGGACGGGCCGAAGCCGCTGGTCGTGATCAGGATGCCCTTGGTCGCGCCCGCGTCGACCACGGTGCCGAACAGGTCGCGGACCGCGGCCGGCGGGACCGTCCGGGTGTAGAGCTTGGCCTGGACGACGAAGTTCCCGCCGGTGATCGGCCGCCGGTCGTAGGCCACGCAATCGATGCCACCGTCGTTGCCGCTGCGGAACAACCGGGTCTCCAGGCCCATCCTGGTCAGCAGGTTGTGCACCAGGTGCTCGAACTCGACCGGCCCGAGCTCGAGCAGGTTCGGCCGGGTGTCGATCGTGCTGATCACGTCCACCGCGTCGACCGTGCGCGGGTCGGTCAGGTCGAAGTCGAGCACCGGTTCGACCGGCTGCAGTTCCTCCGGATGCCGGGACACCTCGGCGCCGAAGTAGTGCCGGACACACGCGACCGGGTCGAGCTGGTCGAGGACGAGTGCCTCGAACTGCTCGCGGGTCGCGCGGAGGGTGATGAGGCAAGGTCGCACCACGCGTCCGGTCGCGAGATCGACCGACTCGACCATGCCGTTGAACACCACGGTGTCGACCACGTCGTACCGGTCGTGCCCGAAAACCAGGTGCAAGGCGCGCAACGCGCACTGCGCGACAAGCTGTTGGTAGAGCAGCCGGATCTCCCGATCCGGCCGCGGTTCCGCGACGACGGCGTCCTGCTCCGCGTCGTACCGGTAGGCCGCTTCGGTCGGGATCACGCTGACGTCCGGCAGGTCCCATTCCACCGCCAGCAAGGTGGATTCGGGAACGTAGGCGGCCTTGCGGTGCTTGGGAAAGCCGTGCGGTTCCGGCGTCCGGTCCAGCGCCTTCTGGAAGTACCGGCTGACGGCCTGCCGGTCCCGGGCCTCCACACTGCGCTGGTACTCGTCGACGCGGGCGTGTTGCGCGGCCACCGCCTCGTCGAGCCGGCGTTGCTGCTCGGCGCGTTCGCGGGTCGCCCGGACCACCCGTTCCCGGCGGGCGACCTCGATGGCGCGATGCCGCGCGATCGCCAGCGCGAACCGGTCCTCGGCCTCCCGCAACCGGCGCGCGTACCGCCGGTTTCCCCCGACCCAGCTGGAGAAAGGCCCTGGCGGATGCGGAAGATAGGCGGCCCACACCGGTCCAGGGCGCGCCTCGAGATCCCCCTCGGCCAGCAACGGCGGCGCCCGCCGGCGGCCCTGCTTCAACGTCTGCAGATCGGTTCCGTGCACGTCGATCGCCAACGCCTCGGCCAAAACCCCACGCAGTAGCTGAACACGTTCCTCCACCGCGGCGGTCCGCTGCGCCGCCTCGGCAGTACGCCCAGGCGCCACCTCGTTGCGGGCACGCCGTTCGACCGACCAGCCCATGGCCTCACACCTCTCCCCCACCACGGTAACTGCCGTACCACCTGCAGCAACCGTCAGTAATCAAATTTAGACATGACATTGCTTGCCGTCCACACCCTGTTTCCCTGAACTCGAACAACCGTGTGGTTGTGCGGACCTCGAAGAGTCAGATTCCGTCCACGGATCGTGGCGACCCGAACGGCCGCGCGGAGCCTTCGCGGCCGGGAAAATCCCAGCGCGTCAGGCCCGTCCGCGGGCCCCGCCGCCGTCGGTCCGGCAGTCGCTGTCGGCCGAGCGTCGAACGGCCGCGGAGCACTGACGAAGGCCGAGCGGATCGCGCCTGTCGAGCGAAGGCCGGGAGTTGGTGACGTTGGGTGGTGGTCGCGTGGCCCAGTTCCGGACTCCCGGCGAGCCTCCCCGCCCCGCTGGTCCGGGGTGCTCCCGCGGACGTTCGGCGGCCGGGTCCGGGCGCTGGGCGGCGCGGAGGTCAGCCGGCCTTGCGCGTCAGGAACTGCCGGGGTGGACTGCCGGTGATCGCGATCGCGTCGCGCCGGAGATCGGCGATCAGGCGTTCGCCTCGACGGACGAAGCGTTTCAGCTCCGATGTGCTGTATTCCCTTGTTTCACAGGGGTTTCCGGACCACCGGGAGGCATGCTCGGACAAGGTTTCGAGCTGGTTGAGCCACCGCGGATCGGCGTCGTCGATCATGTCGGGCCGGACCACCAGGACGTCCAGTTCACCGCCCGCGCCGGCCTTCCCCCGAGCGCTCGGCCCGAACAGCCAGACCGCGACCGCGGGGATCTTCCACCCCTCGGCCTCGGCCCGCATCCGGGCCAGCAGGATCTCCCGCAGGTGGACCAGGTCGTTGATCGCCGGATAGGCGACGTGGTCGCGATTCAGCCGGTAGAGCTTGGCCCGGCCGGCCGGCTCGGCATCCACGAGGCCGTTGCGGACAAGGTCGTCCAGCACCTTCTGGACTCCGCTGGTACTGGCCGGCGTCCGCAGCAGCCCGGCGACCGCCCGGCCGGTCAACGACCTGTCCGTCCGGATCAGCACCCCCAGAACCCTGCTGTGCAGGCCCGGAAACGCGGTTGATATCGGTTCGGTGAACTGCATCGGTTACCCCCGTTCATGCCCACTATAAAGGCCATATTCCTTCTTGAGAGGTCATGTGACCACCTGAGTGGTCAGCGACCCGTGTCCACTTGTGGGGTGGCTACCGGCGGGTCACGATGAGCTGATGAGCCTGCCTTCGTACGCTTCCGGGGTTTCCGACGTTCCTTTGCTGGGGGAGACGATCGGGGGGAATCTGCGCCGGACCGTCGCGGAACACGGCGAGCGCGAGGCGCTGGTCGAGATGGCGAGCGGGCGCCGCTGGACGTACACCGAGTTCGGTGCCGCCGTGGACACCTTGGCGCGCGGGCTGATGGCGCGGGGGATCGGCAAGGGTGATCGGGTCGGGATCTGGGCCCCGAACTGCGCGGAGTGGACGATCACGCAGTACGCGACGGCGACGATCGGCGCGATCCTGGTGAACATCAACCCGGCGTACCGGACGCACGAGCTGGCGTACGCGCTGAACCAGTCCGGGGTGCGGCTGCTGGTGTCCGCGACCGAGTTCAAGACCAGCGACTACCGGGCGATGGTCGAGCAGGTCCGGCCGGACTGCCCGTCGCTCGAGGAGACCATCTACATCGGGACGCCGGACTGGGACGTGCTGCTCGCGATGGCCGAGGCGACCGGCGAGGACGCGTTGCGGGAGCGCGAGGCGGAGCTGGCGTTCGACGATCCGATCAACATCCAGTACACCTCGGGGACGACCGGATTCCCCAAGGGCGCGACGCTCTCGCACCACAACATCCTCAACAACGGGTACTTCGTCACCGAGCTGATCGGGTTCACCGCGGACGACCGGCTGTGCATCCCGGTGCCCTTCTACCACTGCTTCGGCATGGTGATGGCGAACCTCGGCTGCACCACCCACGGTGCCTGCATGGTGATCCCGGCGCCGGCGTTCGACCCGAAGGCGACGCTGCAGGCCGTCCAGGACGAGGCGTGCACCGGTCTGTACGGCGTGCCGACCATGTTCATCGCCGAGCTCGGGCTGCCGGACTTCGATGCGTACGACCTGAGCTCGTTGCGGACCGGGGTGATGGCCGGATCGCCGTGCCCGATCGAGGTGATGAAGCGGTGCGTGGCCGACATGCACATGGCCGAGGTGGCGATCTGCTACGGCATGACCGAGACCTCGCCGGTGTCCACCCAGACCCGGCGCGACGACGACCTCGACCGGCGGACGTCGACCGTGGGCCAGGTGATGCCGCACGTCGAGGTCAAGCTGGTCGACCCGGCGACCGGCCTGGTCGTCCCCCGCGGCGAGACCGGCGAGCTGTGCACCCGGGGGTACTCGGTGATGCTGGGCTATTGGGACGAGCCGGACAAGACGGCCGAAGCGATCGACCGGGCCCGCTGGATGCACACCGGCGACCTCGCGGTGATGCGCGACGACGGGTACGTCAACATCGTCGGCCGGATCAAGGACATGGTGATCCGCGGCGGCGAGAACGTGTACCCGCGGGAGATCGAGGAGTTCCTGTACACGCATCCGGAGATCGCCGACGTCCAGGTGATCGGGGTCCCCGACCGCAAGTACGGCGAGGAGCTGTGCGCGTGGATCAAGTTGAAGGACGGCGCCGAGGAGCTGGACGCGGCCCAGGTCCGCGAGTTCGCCACCGGCAAGCTGGCGCACTACAAGATCCCGAAGTACGTCCTGCTGGTCGACGACTTCCCGATGACGGTGACCGGCAAGATCCGCAAGGTCGAGATGCGCGCGAAGTCCGTCGAGCTGCTCGGCCTGGACGCGGCCGAGGGGACGGCCTGACGTCTTGAAGTTGCCCTAGGCAACTCAGCGGCCGGCCAGGGCGGCCGCGAACGTCCGCAGTGACGGGGTGTCCTCGCCGCGGCGCCAGACCAGGCCGAGGGCCGACGGCGGGACTCCGGTGAGCGGGATGTGGACCAGGTCGGCGCGGCGGTTCTGCTCGGCGGTCGGGCGGCAGAGCAGCATGCCGCCGCGGTCGGCCGCGATCATCGACAGCCCTTCCTGCAGGGTGCGGATCTCGGGTCCACGGCAGATCAGCGCGCCCGACGGGGTGTACGGCGGGGCCTGGGCGTGCCGCCAGTAGACCGGGGCCGGCGGCGCGACGGAGATCAGGGTGCTGCCGGCGAGATCCTCGAGGTCCAGCGACGCGCGGTTCGCCAGTGGATGCCGGATCGACACGGTCAGGGTCTGCGGCTGCTCGGAGAAGACCGGACCGAGAACGAGATCGTCCTCCGCGACCGGGAGCATCACGACCGCCGCGTCCACGGCGCCTCGGCGCAACGCGCTGAACGGGTCGTTCAACGGCAACTCGGTGACCTCGATCGTGCAGGCCGGGTGCCGTTCCTGGAACGCGGTCACGGCGCCGAGGATCGTGTCGTTGGCCGTCCCCTGGAAGCCGATCCGGAGCCGCCCGACGGTACCGCCGGCCGCCTCGCGGGTCCGTTCCACCACGCGCTCCAACGCCGCGTACGCCGGGCGCAGGTCGTCGAGGAAGTCCTTGCCGAGCGGGGTCAGGGCGACGCGCCGGCTGGTGCGCTCGACGAGTTGGCCGCCGACCCGGTGCTCCAGGGACCGGAGCAGCTGGCTGACCCGGCCCTGCGACAGGTAGAGCCGGTCCGCTGTCCGGCCGAAGTGCAGTTCCTCGGCGAGGACCAGGAAACACTCCAGTTCGCGGATCTCCAGACTGATGACGCACCTCCGGTGATCGATGAGCTCAGCTAATTCAAGGATGAGCACATCGTCGTTGTTCCCCGACTCGCCCGGGCGTTGGCTGAGGACCATGACGATCTGCGCCGAATCCAGTCCATCCGTCCCCGCCGCGGCAGCCTCCGGCCCGGTCGTCCCACAGGTGGCCGTGTCGTCGGCTCGCGGGTGGGTCGCGGCGGCGGTGATGGCAGGGGCCGTGTTCACCGTGGTGACGGCCGAGATGATGCCGGTCGGCCTGCTCACCCCGATGGGTGCCGCGTTGTCCGTCACCGAGGGCACGGCCGGGCTGGCGCTCACCGTGACCGGTCTGGTCTCGGCGGTCACGGCACCGATCCTGCCGCTCGCCCTCGGCCGGCTCGACCGCCGCGTCGTTCTCGTCACGCTGATGGCCCTGCTCGGACTCGCGACCTTGCTCGCGGCCGTCGCGACCAGCTTCGCCGTCCTGATGGTCGCGCGGGTCCTGACCGGGATCTCGCTCGGCGGGGTTTGGCTGCTCACCGTCGGCCTGGCCGCGCGGCTGGTCCCCGAGCGGTCCGTGGGTCCGGCGAGCTCGCTGATCTTCAGCGGGATCGGGATCGCCTCGGTGCTCGGGATCCCGGCCGGGACCTACCTCGGCGAGTTCGCCGGCTGGCGCTGGGCCTTCGCCGCCGTCGGGGTGGTCGCCTTCGTCCTCGCGGCCGCCCTCGCCGTCACGCTCCCGAAGTTGCCCGCGGCAACCGCCGTCCGCCGCTGCGATGTCGGGGACGCGCTCCGCGACCGGCGCATCCGGGTCGGCCTGGTCCTCGTCGCGCTCCTGGTCACCGCCCACTTCTCGGCGTACACCTACGTCCGCCCGCTCCTGGAGACCCTGGCCGACCTCCAGCCCGCCCTCATCGGCACCCTGCTCCTCGCGTACGGCGTCGCGGGCGTGGCCGGCAACTTCGCGGCCGGCGCGACCCGGTCCCCACGCCGTGCCCTCCTCCTGATCGCGATCGGCCTCACCCTCGCGGTCCCGGCCCTCGCGATCCTCGGTACGACGATCCCGGGAGCCCTTGTCCTGCTGGTGTTCTGGGGCCTCGCGTACGGCGGCGTCACGGTCTCCACCCAGAACTGGCAAAGGGCGGCCACACCCCGCTCCACCGAAGCAGCGGCCGCCCTCCTCGTCGGCGTGTTCAACGGCGCCATCGGCCTCGGCGCCCTCACCGGCGGCCGCGTAGTCGACGCAATCGGCCCCACCGCAGTCCCGTGGCTCACCGGAGCCCTAGCCCTGACCGCCCTCCTCGTCCTGGCAACCAGCCGCTCCACCAACCCTCAACGCACCGCGGCCAGGGACCACACGGGAGGTGGCTAATCCTGGGCGAGCGGGCGGAGCATGGTGGCGTAGATCGGAGCATCGGCGAACGGTTGCTGGTCCCCGATCCGTTCGTATCCCCAAGACTCGTACAGCGCCCGCACCTTGGGGTGAGTGGACTCGACCAGCAGCGTCGCGCGTTCCTCGGAGCGCTCCGCGAGCAGGGCCTCATGGATTCGCTGAGCCAAGCCTGTCCCTCGCCAGTGCCGACCGACCATCAGTTCGTACAGGGCCATGGTGCGCCGACCAGTCTCGGTGGTCTCCGCCTCCGGCAGAGGTTCGAGCATATGACTCCACCAAGCCGTCCCCGAAGGGAGAGCCGCGGCATAGGCGTACCCAGCTGCCTCACCGCCGTCGAAAGCCACGACGGCCTCCCAACGGGGACGCTTGGAGTGGCCGCTCAGCCGCCCTTGGAACCGATCGACCGAGAAGAACGGATCCTCACCGATCTCCTTCTCGTAGACCTCCGCATAGAGGCTGACGAGGGTCGGCCGGATGACCTCGAGCTGGTCGACGCCGTACCGGCGAAGGGTGATCTGATCGGGCACTCGAACTCCTCGGACGAAGGGACGGCGGTCAGTCGACGGTGCGGAGGAAGTCTTTCCAATCACGGTTGACGGCAGTACCGGGGGCTGCCTGCTGGAGCGCGGACGTGAAGGCCTGCAGTAGGTGGGTCACGCGGCCGCTCGGTGCGTCGGACGGCGCGACGACGCTCGCCGCCGTGGACACGGCCTGGTCGAGGTCGCCCTGGGCAACCTGCGTCAAAGCCGCATGGGCGCGGTAGTAGGCCCGGTTCCGGTGCTGATCTTCACGGAGCTGGGCGAGGCAGCGGTGGGTATGGGACTCCGCCTCGTCAGCGACACCGAGCCGGTAGTGGACAAGGCCGGACAGGCCGTGCAGTTCGCCCGGGGTGTAGAAGGCAACCGAGGGCGGCCGGGGCATCGTCAGGTCGGCGCGATCGAGCGCCACCGTCGCACGCTCGAGTGCACGCTGGGCACGAGTCCGGTCGCCGAGGTTCGACGCCGCCAGAGCCAGCCGGCTATGGGTCAGCGAAGAGGAGAGCGGATCAGCTCGGCTGACGCGTGTGGTGGCGCACGCCTCGGCGGCCGCGATCGCGTCGGTATAGCGGCCTCGCTGGCCCGCGAGCATCGAAGCCTGGCGCCACGCCTGGTGCTGGACCTGAGGGTCACCCGACAACCCGGCGAGCGTGACAGCCTTCTCCAGGTGACGTTGAGCCTCCTGGAATCGGCGCGAGCCCGTCCCGCCTTCCAGACTTAGCAGGCGCGCGCCGTACCAGTCAGGTACCTGTACTAGCGCACGGCGGCCAGGGCTGCGGAGTCTTCGGCGCCGAAGTCTTCTTCGAGTTTTTCGGGGGAGTAGTCCAGGTCGATGCCCGCGACGTCCGCGCCGACGGCGGACTCGATGGCACCAAGTCGGCGGGTGGCGCGGTCGCCGGCGTACGTCATCAGGGCGGTCGGGTCGATCTCCGGGGGAACCTCGGGGGAGTTCTCCAGGGCCCACTGGATCTGGACCAGGGCGTGCGGGAGCAGTTCCTCCATCGTGTCGGTGACGATCTTCCAGTTCGTCTCGTCGGCGGCCACGTGGCGGCGGCAGGTGAACGTGCCCCAGGCCATGTGGCGTCTTTCGTCGTCACCGATGCGGCGGATCAGTTCCTGCATGCCGGGCAGGATGCCGCGCGCGGTACAGAGCAGGTTCCAGGCGTGGTACCCGGTCAGCGCGAGCGTGCCTTCGACCACGTGGTTGTACGTCACCGATGCGCGGACCTGGTTCGCCGGCGACGGGTCGTCGGCCAAGGACTTCAGCGCCACCGGCAGGGCCTCGTAGAAGATCGCGCGGTACCCGGGGTTGTTCTCGACGTAGTGGTGCAGGTCCTCGGTGACGCCGACCGCGTCCAGCCAGAGCCGGAAGACCGCGGTGTGCTTGGCCTCCTCGAAGCAGAACTGGGTCAGGTACATCTCGTCGCCGAACCGGCCCTCGGCCGCCATTGCCTGTAGGAACGGCTGCAGGTCCTCGGTCACCGCCTCTTCACCTGCGATGAACTGCGCGCACAGCATCATCGCGTTGTCCCGCTCGTTGTCGGTGAGCCGCTGCCAGTCCTCGGCGTCCTGGCGGAAGTCGAGGTCGCGCGGATTCCAGAACTTCCGGTTGCCCTTGTCGAACAGCCGCAGCGGCAGCGCGTCCCAGTTCAGGCCGCCCGCCCGCAACGAGGTGAAACCCTGTCGGTGAAGGGGATTCGTGATCGTCATGCTCTGTCTCCCGCAGCTGTGAGGAACGGACCGAGGACCCGGGCGACCTGGCCGGCGACGACCTCCGGCGCGGCGCCCGGGGTGACGATGTGGCTGATCACGACGCGCAGCGCGACGTCGACGCAGGTGGTCGCGTCCTCCGCCGGGACCTCCGGCCAGTGGTCGCGGACGTGCGCGTCCAGCCGTTGGTGGCACAGCTCCAGCACCTGCTGCCCCCGTGTGGTCAGCAGCTGACTGGCCTGGTCGGACCCGGGCTGGCCGAGCGCCGCCTTCAGCAACGGGTTGTCCGCGGCCAGGTGGAGCGCTCGCTCCACCGCGGCCCGGAGCCCGCCGATCGGGTCGGCCTGCTCGGCCAGCGCGGCGTTCACGTCCACCAGGAACCGCTCGGTCTCCCGAGCGGCGACCGCCTGCAGCAGACCCCACTTGTCGCCGAACTCGTTGTAGACGGTCTGCCGGGACACCCCGGTCCGGCGGCCGACCTCGGCCATCCGGAGCCCGTCGTACCCACCCGCCACGAGGGCGTCGTACGCCGCGTCGAGCAGCTCGTCCCGCAGTCTGCGCTTGGTCCGCTCGGCGAAGGTGTCCATGACGACCTAGGGTTTACATTTCCTCCTCGGATGTCAAATGTCAGGGCATTTGTCGATCTTTTGTCAAATCGACGAGAAGTGTGACGCGTCCCCGGTGCGCGGCGTACTGCGGACGCCGTCGACGCTCACCGGGACGTCACCGGCCAGCGTGATCCGGTGCAGCCGGCGCGGCTGGTCGTCGTAGTCCGCGACGCCGTAGTGCTGGGTGGCCCGGTTGTCCCAGATCGCCAGGTCGCCCGGCTGCCACTGCCAGCGGACGGTGTTGTCCAGGTTGGTCACCCGGTTCTGCAGGAGCTGGAAGAGCTGGCCCGACTCGGCCTGGGTCAGCCCGACGAACCGGCGCACGAAGTGGCCGAGGACCAGCGCCCGTTCCCTCGTCTCGGGGTGTACCCGGACCGCCGGATGCTCGGTCTCGAACAGCTGCGAGACGAACTGCTCGCGGTGTTCGAGGACCTTCACGTCGACCCCGCCGGTTCGCGTCTCGTCGATGCGCCCGGCGTAGTCGTACACGTTGCTGTGGACCGCCCACAGCCGATCCACCAGTGCCTGCAGCGCGCCGGGGAGATTCGCGTACGCCGTGACCGTGTTCGCCCAACTGGTCGCCCCGCCGTACGGCGGCAGCGTGACCGCGCGGAGCAGACTGATCGCGGGGATCCGGTCGACGAACGTGACGTCGGTGTGCCAGCTGTTCGCCTTGCTGTAGTCGGCGTCGATCGGCAGCACGTGCTCGGCGCCGTCGAGGCTCTTCGACGTCGGATGCGCCAGCGTCGGCGTCCCGAGCAGCCGGGCGAACGCGAGCTGGCCGGCGTCGTCCAGGTCGTGCTGGTCGCGGAAGAAGATCACCTTGTGGGTGAGCAGGGCCTGCCGGATCGTCGCGACGGTGCCCGGATCCAGGTCGCCGCCGAGCCGGATCTCGCCGATCACCGCGCCGAGTGCGCTGCCCACCTTGGTCACGGTGAGCCGGGGTGCTTCGAGCTGAGTGGTCATCGCTGACTCCTTCGGTCGAGAGGAATCACCATTTTCCTACTCAATTACTAGACTTTGAGCGGTGTTCGGTATCCGAGACCAGGTCCTCGCCCGGCGGCCCGTGCGGCCGAGGACGTAGGGTTGGGGACGTGTCAACCGCCGAGATCCAGCCCAGCACCGCCGCCACCGACGTGCCGGAGCTCGTCGTCGGATTCGACCTCGACATGACCCTGATCGACTCCCGGCCGGGCATCAAGGCGGTCTGGGATCTGCTCGCCGCCGAGTCCGGGGCCGCGATCGACACCGAGCTGGTGGTCAGCCGGCTCGGTCCGCCGCTGACCTGGGAGATGGCGAACTGGTTCCCGGCCGAGCAGGTCGACGCGATGGTCACGCGGTACCGCGAGCACTACCCGGCGCACGCGATCACCGGCAGCCTGCCGTTGCCCGGCGTCGCCGAGTCGCTGGCCGCGATCCGCGCGCTGCACGGCCGGACCGTGGTGGTGTCGGCCAAGTACGAGCCGAGCGTGCGGCTGCACCTGGACCACCTCGGTTTCGACGTGGACGAGCCGGTCGGCGATCTGCACGGCGCCGACAAGGGCATCGCGTTGCGCGAGCACAAGGCCACGGTCTACGTCGGTGACCACACGGCCGACATCGACGGTGCCCACGCGGCCGGTGCGGTGGCCGTGAGCGTCGCCACCGGGCCGTTCACCGCCGACGAGCTGCGCGCGTACGGCGCCGACGTGGTGCTGAACGACCTGACCGAGTTCCCCGCCTGGCTGAACGGGTACGTCCTCGAGCAGCGGCTGGAAGCGTTGATGACCCGGCTCGCGAGCTACCCGAGCATGGTGGTCGCGTTCAGCGGCGGTGCCGACTCGGCCTTCCTGCTGGCGGCCGCGGCCCGCGCGATCGGCCCGGCGAACGTGGTCGCCGCGACCGCGGTGAGCCCGAGCCTGCCGGTGTCCGAGCTGGAGCCGGCCGCCCGGTTCGCGGACAGCGTGGGCGTCCGGCACGTCACCCCGCACACCCACGAGATGGACCGCGAGGGGTACCAGGCGAATGCCGGGGACCGGTGCTACTTCTGCAAGGCCGAGCTGGTGGAGACGCTGCAGCCGCTGGCCGACGAGTTCGGGATCACCACGATCGCGACCGGCACCAACGCCGACGACGCGATCGCCGGATTCCGGCCGGGGATCCGGGCCGCCTTCGAACGCGGCGCGATCACCCCGTTGCGGGACGCCCGGCTGACCAAGGCGCAGATCCGGGAGACCTCGCGGAGCTGGGGACTGGAGACATCGGACAAGCCGGCCGCCGCCTGCCTGTCCAGCCGGATCGCGTACGGCATCCGGATCACCCCGAACCTGCTGGCCCGGGTGGACCGCGCCGAGCAGGCGGTCCGCGCCCACCTCACGCCGTACGGGGTCCGTAACGTCCGGGTCCGCGACCTGGGCGAGTCGGCGAGTATCGAGGTCGACGCCGAGCTGCTCGGCAAGGTGGACAGTGCGGCCCTGGTCGAGCTAGTCCGGGCCGAGGGGTTCACGGCCGCGGCCCTCGATCCGCGCGGCTTCCGGTCCGGGTCGATGAACGAGCGGCTGGCGGAGCCGGACAAGTACCGCTGATCCGAGCGGTTCGCGGCGACTCGGTCGCATCGCGATCCCGGCAGGGCGGTGCCCAAACCTTGCTCGATCAGGTAATTTCCCAGAGGCGGGGAGGGGCCGGTTCACGTACGCTGGGTAACCGGGTCCGGACCTCGCGTCCGGTCCACCTTCCGTCCTGTTCCGACGAGTGACATCGAAGAGGTTCCCGTGCCTGTTGGCAAGGTCAAGTGGTATGACTCCGAGAAGGGGTTCGGCTTCCTCAGCAAGGAGGAGGGCGGGGACGTCTACGTCCGGGCGGAAGCCTTACCGGCCGGGGTGACCAGCCTGAAGCCGGGACAGAAGGTCGAGTTCGGAGTCGTCGAGGGACGCAAGGGCGAGCAGGCGTTGCAGGTCCGGCTGATCGACCCGCCGCCGTCGGTGGCCAAGGCGATGCGGCCGAAGCCCGAGGAGATGGCGCTGGTCGTCGAGGACCTGATCAAGATGCTGGACCGGCTCGGCGAGGGCTACCGTCGCGGCCGGCACCCGGACGGCAAGGCCGCCCGCCAGGTCGCGACCGTCCTCCGCGGCGTCGCCGACCGGCTGGACATCTGACCGTCACCGGCCCCGCGCGGGCCGGTCAGGGGGAGCGCCGGTCGATCAGGTTCTGGATGCCGTCGAGTACCGCGGTGAGGCCGAAGAGGAACTCGTCCTCGCGCCAGTCCTGGTCGTCCGCCTCGGCCTCGATCGTGGCCGCGATCCCGGGGAACCGGTCCGGCGTGGCCAGGGCGGCCAGCCGCTGGTTGTAGCGCTTCGCGCGCGCGGCCGCGTCGTCGTCCGGGCCCTGGTTCGCCGACAGGTTCGAGGTCAGGCCGGTCAGGCCGCGGACGTAGATGTTCACCAGCAACATCGCCGACATCCGGTCCTGCGGGGTGAGCGCGGTGTCCGCGAACGCCGCCAGCCCCTGCTCCATCCACTCCAGCTGCCGCGGTGACAGCGGCGGCTCGGACACCGGCACCTGCAGTACCCACGGGTGCCGCTCGATCGCGTCCCGGAACGCCAGCGCCCACTGGGTGATCTGATCCCGCCAGCCGGCTGCCGGATCGGTCGTCACCGGTGCGCCGAACGCCTCGTCCATCATCACCACGTACAGGTCGTCCTTGGCGTCGACGTACCGGTACAGCGACATCGTGGTGAAGCCCAGTGCGCGGGCCACCTTGCTCATCGACACCGCGGCCAGCCCGGACTCGTCGGCGAGCTGCACCGCCGCCGCGCCGATGTCCCGCAGGTGGAACGTGGGCTTGGGCCCCGGCCGCGCCGGTCCGTCCTGACCCCACAGCTGCTGCAGGACGCGGGGCAGGTCCACCGTCGGCTCCGTCATCGTTCTCCTCTCCCGGGTACTCGCCCGCAGTTTATCTGTTTACAGCATAGACAGATAGCGGCTATGGTCTGCGTATGGCGCACACAGTGTGCGTCGTACACAGATAATCGGAGGGGTGTCATGAGCTCACCGGAGCGGGCGGGACGCAAGGAATGGATCGCGCTCGGCGTACTCGCGCTGCCGCTGCTGCTGGTCTCGATGGACGTCTCGGTGCTGTACTTCGCGGTCCCGTTCATCTCCGCGGACCTCGGCGTGTCGGCGACCGAGCAGCTGTGGATCTTCGACATCTACGGCTTCGTCCTGGCCGGCCTGCTGATCACGATGGGCTCGCTCGGCGACCGGATCGGCAGGCGCCGGCTGCTGCTGATCGGTGCGGTCGGGTTCGGCCTGGCCTCGCTCGCGGCCGCCTACGCGCAGAACCCGGAGCAGCTGATCGCGGCCCGCGCGGTCCTCGGTCTCGGCGGGGCGACGCTGATGCCGTCGACGCTGGCGCTGATCCGGAACCTGTTCCACGACCCGGTCCAGCGCGGGAAGGCGATCGCGTTCTGGAGCGCGGTGATGCTGGGCGGGATCTCGCTCGGCCCGGTGCTCGGCGGATTCCTGCTCGAGCACTTCTGGTGGGGCTCGGTGTTCCTGATCAACACCCCGGCGATGGTGCTGCTGCTGATCCTGGCACCGCTGCTGCTGCCCGAGTTCAAGGCGCCGGTCCGCGGCCGGTTCGACCTGCTCGGCTCGGTGCTGTCGCTGGCCACGGTGCTGCCGGTGATCTGGGGGATCAAGGAGCTGGCCGCGCACGGGATCGGGGTGGCGCCGGTGGCCGCGATCGTGGCCGGGCTGCTCCTCGGCGCCGCCTTCCTGCGCCGCCAGCGGACCGCGACGCATCCGATGATCGAGTTGCCGATGTTCCGCAACCGCGCGTTCAGCGGGGCACTCGCGGCGAACGCGATCGGCATGGTCGCGCTGGTCGGCAACGCGGTCTTCATGACCCAGTACCTGCAGCTGGTGCTCGGGATGGGCCCGCTCGAGGCCGCGTTGTGGTCGCTGGTCCCGTCGGTGGCCGTCGGCGGTGCGGCTCCGCTGGGGACCGCGCTCGCGCAGAAGATGGACCGGGCGTACGTGCTCGGGATGGGGTTCCTGATCGCGGCCTCCGGGTTCGTGGTGCTGACCCAGGTCGAGGTGGAGTCGCGGCTGTGGGTCCTGCTGGCCGGGTCGGGGTTGCTGGCGGCCGGCCTGGTGATGGTGATGTCGCTGGTGACCGAGGCGGTCGTCGGGACCGTTGCTCCGGAACGCGCGGGCTCCGCGTCGGCGCTGATGGAGACCTGCAGCGAGTTCGGCGGTGCGCTGGGTATCGCGGTTCTGGGCAGCATCGGCACCGCGGCGTACCGGAGCGACTTCGCGACCGACCTGCCGTCGAACGTCCCGGCCGAGATCGTCTCAGCGGCTCGCGAGGGACTGCCCGCCGCCACCGCGGTCGCCGCCCAACTCCCGGCTGGGCTCCACGACGTGGTCCTCACCGCGGCTCGGCACTCCTTCAACCACAGCCTGAACGTGGTCGCCGTCGTCGGTGCCGTCCTGCTCGCGACCACCGCGGTAGTCGTCACCCTGCTGCTGCGCGGTACCAACCACCCGGCCGCCTCGGACGAGTCGACCCTCGACGCGACCGGCGAAGAAGCCGGCCCGGCCCTCGAAGTCACCGCCGGCTGAACAGGCAGAGCACGTGCGTGGAGCTCCCACCGGCGTGGGAACTCGACGCACGTGGAAGGCGGGTGTGCGAGGTCGGCCGCTTCGTCCCGGGCCTGGCTTGCTCGCCGTCAGCGTTTGCGGCGGAAGGGGTTTCGGCTGCGGTCGTTCTGGTTCTCGACCGTGGTGTCGTCCGCGGCCGGGGCTTCCTCGACGGTGGTTTCGTCGTCCTCGGTCTGGCCGCTCCACCAGGGGCCGATGGGCTGGGGCGGCGGTTGGTCCGAGGGTTTGCGGGGGTGGTCGACGCGGAGTTCGACCGTTGGCTCGTTGGTGCGCTCGGACGGCTCGCGGCGGGTGTAGGCGCGACGGTCCGAGATGCGCTGGACGGTCGGGTCCGTCGGGCTGGTCATCACCGTGCGGGTGGTCGACCGCCGCGGTTCGTTCCCGGCCTCCGCATCGTCGGGCGACCGGTCGGTGGTGGACGGCGCCGGCTCCGGGTGAGAGCGGTGGACCGTGCGAGTCTCCTCGTGGGGTGCGGGAGTCCGCGGTCCGGTCGTACCGCTCTTGGGCCGCAGGCCGGCGGGGGTGATCGGCTTGTTGCGGACGACCACGATGACCAGGATCACGAGGACCGCGGCGAGGAAGCCGAAGCCGACGCGGGGGATGAGCGGGAGGATGATGCCGCAGCCGCCGCCGAGGACCCAGGACAGCTGCAGCACGGTCTCGGAGCGGGCGAACACCGACGTCCGGACGGTCTCGGGGACGTCGCGCTGGATCATCGCGTCCAGCGACAACTTGCCCAGCGAGCTGCACAGCCCGGCGACCAGGCCGAGCACGATCAGCGTGGCGAAGCCGTACAGCACCGCCACGGTGACCGCGACCGCCGCGTCCGCGAGCAGGACCACGAGCACGACGGACTCGGGCTTTCTTGCCTTGAGCAACGACCCGGTCAGGGTCCCCAGGCTGTTCCCGATCCCGGCCGCGGCGATCACCGCACCGGCCGCGAGGGCGCCGTCGATCCCGCTGATCGGATGGTCGCGGAGCAGGAACGCGAGGTACATGGTGAGGAAGCCGGACACGAACCGCAGGCCCAGGTTGCAGCGGATGCCGCGGGCGACCGCCGCCGTGATCGCGCGCCGCCGGGCCTCCCGGCCGGCCGATCCGACCATCTCCTCGCCGGCCGGGGAGTCCACCCGGCTCGGCAGCCGGATCGCGAGCACCAGGCCGATCGTGTAGACGAGGGCGGCCCAGCGCAGCGACCACTCCGGCCCGATCGCCGCGAACCCGGCCGCGAGTCCCGCGCCCACGGTCGCGCCGGCGACCCCGGCGAGCGAGATGCGCGAGTTCGCCGTGACCAGGCTGACGTCCTTGGGCAACAGCCGCGGGACGGCGGACGCGCGGGTGACGCCGTACGCCTTGGACGCGACCAGACAGCCGAGGGCGGCCGGGTACAACCAGGTGGCGCTGTCGATCGACGCGGCCAGGCTCCAGACCAGGAAGCCGCGCAGACTGAGGGTGGCCCCGATCGCCCAGCGCCGGCCGGACCGGAACCGGTCGAGGATCGGACCGATCAGCGGCGCCATCAACGCGAACGGCGCCATCGTCAGCAGCAGGAACAACGCGACCCGGTCCCGGGCCTGCTCGCTCGGGACGGCGAAGAACACCGAGCCGGCCAGCGAGACCGCGAACGCCGTGTCGCCGGCCGCGTTCACCGCACCCAGCTCGATCAACCGGGACAACCCGGTCTGGCCGGCCCCCTGCGCGCCGGTCAGGCCGCGGATCCGGCGGCCGGTCGCCTTGCCCGCACGCCCGGTGAAGTCGGCCGCCTTCTTCGATCCGGAGGCGAAGCCGCTGGCCCCGGTCTTGGAGGCGCGGCCGACCTTCCCGGCGGCGGTGCCGAGCTTCTTGCTGGTCTCGCCCCAGCGCTCACCGGCGCTCTTCTTCGGCTCCGAGGAGGCCGTGCCGGGCTGCTCCGGGCGCTCGGTGCGCCGCCGGTCCGCTGGGTCAGGCCTCTCCATGAGCCCATCCTGCCTTGTGGGAGGGACAGACCGCAGTCACGGCGCGTTCGGATCCATCGGCCGGCCGTGCGAGAATGGCGCATTGTGACTCCCGTCAAAGCCCCGGAATCGGTCCGCGCCAAGCCCGACGCGATCAGCGTCGCGGCGGTCGACCCCGCCCGCGAGGCCGCGATCGCCGAAGCCGGCGCCGCGCAGGTGGGAGAACACCTCGGCCATCTGGTCGAGGGTGAGCGTCTCGTCACCCACTACTTCGCGTCCACCCACCCGGGGTACAAGGGCTGGCGCTGGGCCGTCACCGTCACCCGGGCGTCCCGGGCGAAGACCGTGACGATCAACGAGGTCGTGATGCTGCCGGGCGAGGCGGCCGTTGTCGCGCCGGTCTGGGTGCCGTGGTCGGACCGGGTCCAGCCCGGCGACCTGCGGCCCGGTGACCTGTTCCCGACGTTGCCGGACGACCCGAGGCTCGAGCCCGGCTACACCGACACCACCGAGGCGCCGGACGACGTGCTCGAGGTCGTCGAGGAGCTCGGTCTCGGCCGGGAGCGGGTGCTCTCGCAGTACGGCCGCGAGGTGGCCGCGGACCGCTGGTACGCGGGCGACTTCGGCCCGGCGTCGCCGATCGCGCAGGCGGTGCCGTACAAGTGCAACTCCTGCGGGTACTGGATCCGGTTGAAGGACAGCCTGGGTCAGGCGTTCGGCGTGTGCGCGAACGAAATGGCCCCGGGCGACGGCCGCGTGGTCGCGTACGACTACGGCTGCGGTGCCCACTCGGACACCGTGGTGGAGGCGCCGGACCACCCGTCCACCGAGCACGCCTTCGACACCACCGGGTACGACGAGCTGGCGATGGGCGGCGAGGCCGCGGTGGAGACGTCGGACGAGGCGCGCGAGCAGCTCGCCCAGGCCGAGGCCGCCGAGGTGAAGCCCGCCGACGAGGTGCCGGCCGAGCAGGCCGAGGCCGTCACCGAGCAGGACTGAGCCGACCGCACCGCCAGGACCGGACGAGTCAGTCCTCGTGCTCCGACCGGTGGCCGGCCTGGATCGCGGCCCAGCGGCGCTTGCAGTACGCCAGGCCGATCCAGCCGAGCCCGAAGCCCGCCACGGTGACCCACAGCCACCACTCCAGGCCGTCTTTCTTCAGCTCGTCGCGGAAGATCAGCAGCACCACGAACGCGACCGCCCAGGCGATGATCCCGGTGATCACCGACGGGATGCCGGACAGGTCCAGCGGCTTCACCTCGGCGTGCACCAGCTCACCACGGGCCAGCTGACTGGTCGGGTCGGTGCGCTTCTTCGCCGCCGGCTTCTCCTCTGCCACGGGTTCACTCTAGTGCCCCGGGCCGGAGCATCAGGCCAGGCGGTCGGTCACAGCTTGCCGGGTTCGCTCGCACCGGGCCGGTCCGACCTGGCACGATTTCCCGCATGACCTCGCCCCAGGCTGTCACCGAGCGCCCGCGCGCCGGATTCCTCGACTCCTTCTTCAAGATCAGCGACCGTGGCTCCACGTTCGGCCGGGAGATCCGCGGCGGTCTGGTCACCTTCTTCACGATGGCCTACATCGTCGTGCTGAACCCGCTGATCATCGGCACCGTCAAGGATGGCTCCGGCCAGTACGTCGGCGGTGGCACCGACCCGACGGCGTCGATCGCCAAGATCGCCGTCGCCACCGCGCTGGTCGCGGGCATCGTGACGATCCTGATGGGCCTGGTCGCGAACTTCCCGCTCGCCTTGGCCACCGGCCTCGGGCTGAACGCCTTCCTGGCCTTCTCGGTCGCGACCAAGATGACCTGGGCGGACGCGATGGGCCTGGTCGTGCTGGAGGGCCTGATCATCCTGATCCTGGTCCTGACCGGGTTCCGAAGAGCGGTCTTCGAGGCGGTACCTCTGCAGCTCAAGGTCGCGATCAGTGTCGGCATCGGTCTGTTCATCGCATTCATCGGCGTGATCGACGCCGGCTTCGTCCGCCGTCCGGAGGCGCCGACCGGTCCGCCGGTCGAGCTCGGGGTCGGCGGCAGCCTGCGCGGCTGGCCGGTGCTGATCTTCGTGGTCGGGCTGCTGCTGATCGTCACGCTGTACGCCCGTAAGGTGAAGGGCGCGATCCTGATCGGCATCCTGGCCGCCACCGTGCTCGCGATCGCGGTCGAGGCGATCGTCGGCGTCGGCGCCCGGAGCCCGGAGAACCCGGGCGGCTGGGGGCTGAGCGTGCCGAAGCTGCCGACGGAGTGGTTCAGCAAACCCAACCTGGACACGATCGGCGAGTTCAACCTGTTCGGCTCGTTCGAGAAGATCGGCCTGGTCTCGGCGCTGCTGCTGATCTTCACGCTGATGCTGGCCGACTTCTTCGACACGATGGGCACGATGACCGCGATCGGCGCCGAGGCGAACCTGCTCGACGACAGCGGCAACCCGCCGAACGCGCAGCGGATCCTGATCGTCGACAGCGTCGCCGCGGCCGCCGGTGGGGCCGCCTCGGTCTCCAGCAACACGTCGTACATCGAGTCCGCCTCCGGTGTCGGCGAGGGGGCCCGGACCGGCCTGGCCAGCGTGGTGACCGGGATCTGCTTCCTGATCTCGATGGTGGTCGCGCCGCTGGTCACCCTGGTCCCGTACGAGGCGGCGACGCCGGCGTTGATCCTGGTCGGCTTCCTGATGATGACGCAGGTCAAGGGGATCGACTTCGACGACCTCGAGGTGGGCGTCCCGGCCTTCCTGACCATCATCCTGATGCCGTTCACGTACTCCATCTCGGCCGGGATCGGGGCCGGCTTCGTCGCCTACGTCGTGCTCAAGGTGGTCCGCGGCAAGGCCCGCCAGGTCCACCCGCTGATGTGGGTCGTCTCGGCGCTGTTCGTCATCTACTTCGCGATCGGCCCACTCGGCGACTGGCTGACCTGATCCGGATCACTCCGGACCGAAGGCGCGCAGGAACGTCGCGACGGCGTTCCGCGTGACCTCGGTCAGCTCACCGGCCGGTACCTTCCGGGTGCCGAGCCGGGAGCGGGTCTCCAGCGGCGCGGACAGTAGCGCGCCGAACTGCTCGGCGGCGACCGCGGGATCGGTCAGCCGTAGCTTGCCCGCCAGCGCGAGCCGGGCGAGCCGATCGGCCAGTGCGTCGTTCACCTTGTCCGTGGCGCGGTCCCGGACCAGGTCCTGCAGGTCGGGCATGCTCGCGATCTCGGCGTGCAGCAGCCGCCGCAGTGCCCACGACTTCTCGTCGCAGTAGCACTCGGCCAGGCGCTTGCCCGTTTCGGCCAGCGCCTCGGCCGGATCCCGGTCCGCCCGCAGCAGGTCCACCGCCGCGAGGTTGCGGGCGAGCGCCTGGTCGGCCAGGTCGGCGACGGCCTCGCGGAACAACGTCTGCTTGTCGCCGAAGTGGTTGTAGACCGTGTGCTTGGCGACCCCGGCGGTCGCGGCGACCGTGTCGACACTCGCCTGCCGGTAGCCGTCCCGCGCGAACACGGTGAACGCCGCCGTCAGGATCGCCTGCCGCTTGTCGATCCGTCCCCTGGTTGCCGTCACCGGATCAGGGTAGTCGTATGCACTCGCGCGTGCGCTAAACTGCACTGGTCAGTGCATTCAAGCGAAAGGGTCGACCATGTTCGTCAATCTGCTGCGGTTCCGGTTCAAGGCCGAGGTGAGTGCCGAGGAGCAGGCGGAGGTGCTCGCGGCGATGCGGCGGACGGCTGCGCTGGAGTCGGTCGCGTTCGGCGCGGTCGGGGCCGACTTCGGCGATCCCACCGACGGTTTCACCCACGCGTACCTGGCCGCGATCCCGGACCTGGCCGCGCTGGAGCGGTACATGCACGACCCCGTGCACCTCGCCGGGGACGACGCGTTCCTGGACAAGCTGGAGAAGATGAGCGCCGTCCGCTTCAGCGACGACGAGGACCCGGCGGTCGGGACAGAGGTTTATCGCCTGCACGCCGGCAAGGCCGCGAAGTACCCGGCGTGGTCGCAGCGCATCGACGAGTTGTTCGGCGCCTCGCTGTAGCGGGGGTTTGGTAGACTGTCCGCGTTCCGGGCTCTCCGGTACGACCTCCACCGATCCGCCGGCGACCGGCGTCTGATGGTGTGTGTCGTCTTCCTTCCCACCTACCTGTGAGAGGACGCGAAGAGTCTCGGTCATGGACATTTCTCGTTATCCAGCCCAAGCCGCCCGCACCCAGCGCTTCACCCTCGGACTGCCCCGCTCGTTCACGCTTTCGCCCGACGGCGAGCGGGTGCTGTTCCTGCGGACCCGCGGTCCCGAGGATCGGCAGAGCTGCCTGTGGCTCCTCGACGGCGCGGAGGAACGCCTCCTGGTCGCCCCGGAGTCGCTCGGCGCCGACGGCCCGGTTCCCGAGGCCGAGCTGATCCGCCGGGAGCGCACCCGGGAGCGGTCCGGGGGAGTTGTCGCGTACTCCGCCGACGCCGCGCTGAGGACGGTCGCCTTCGCGGTCAACGGTGAGCTCTGGGCGCTCGACCTCGACGGCACCGCGGTCCCTCGACCGGTACCGACCGCCGGGCCGGTCGTGGACCCACGCCTCGATCCCACCGGCCACCGGGTCGCCTACGTGACCGGCCGGGCCCTGCACGTCGTGGAGATTGCCGGGGGCAACGATCGCGAGGTGGCCGGCTCGGATGATCCCGAGGTCGGCTGGGGGCTCGCCGAGCACGTCGCCTCCGAGTCGATGCATCGGACCCGCGGCCACTGGTGGTCCCCGGACGGCACCAGGCTGCTCGCCGCCCGCGTCGACCAGACCCCGGTCCAACGCTGGTGGATCGCCGACCCCGCGAACCCGGACCGTCCACCCCGCGAGATCGCGTACCCGGCCGCCGGTACCGCCAACGCACTCGTCTCGCTGCACGTGCTCGGCCTCGACGGCTCGGCGACCGAGATCGGTTGGGACCGGACCGCCTTCGAGTACCTGGTCTCCGCCGGCTGGGATACCCACGGGCCGTTGCTCAGCGTCCAGTCCCGCGATCAGCGCACCCTGCTCGTCCTGGCCGCGGATCCGGACAGCGGGAAGACCGAGATCCTGCACGAGCAGCGTGATCCCGCCTGGGTCGAGCTCGTCGCGGGCACCCCGGCGCGAACGGCCTCGGGCAAGCTCGTCCACGTCCGGGACACGGCCGACTCGCGGCAGCTGACCGTCGACGGCGAGCCGGTGACGCCCGAGGGGGTGCAGGTCCGGTCCGTCCTCGAGGTCACCGGGGAGTCGGTGCTGTTCGAGGGAAACGACGAACCGACCGAGCGCCACCTGTGGTCGTACGACGAGACCGGGCTGCGTCGTCTGACCGACGAACCCGGCCTCCACACCGGGACCAGGGCAGGTGGGACGTTGCTCCTGGCATCGAATACCGAAGCGGGCAGGGCGTTCGTGGTCCGGCGGGACGGGGCCGCCGATCGGGAGCTCCGGTCCCTCGCCGCGAAGCCGGTCGTGACCCCACGGATCACCTGGTTGCGCGCGGGCGAGCAGGACCTGCGTACTGCGTTGCTGCTGCCGTCCTGGTACGAGCCGGGGCGCCGTCTTCCGGTACTGATGGCGCCGTACGGAGGTCCGGCGATGCAGCTGGTCGTCCGGGCCACCGGGGCGTGGTACGCGACCGCGCAGTGGTACGCCGAGTCCGGGTTCGCCGTGGTGATCGCGGACGGGCGGGGGACACCGGGCCGGGGTCCCGCGTGGGACAAGACGGTGCACGGGGACACGCTGTCCCTGCCGCTGGCGGATCAGGTGATCGCGGTCCGCGCGGCCGCCGAGTACTGCGCGGACCTGGATCTCGCCCGCGTCGGGATCATCGGCTGGAGCTACGGCGGTACCCTCGCGGCGGCCGCGGTCCTGCGGCACCCGGACGTGTTCCACGCGGCCGTGGCGGGTGCGCCGGTGATCGACCAGCGGTTGTACGACACGCACTGGCGGGAGCGGTTCATCGGTCGCCCGGACGAGCACCCGGAGGCGTACGAGAAGTCCTCGCCGATCCGTGACGCGGCCACCCTGAGCCGGCCGTTGCTGCTGGTACACGGTCTCGCCGACGACAACGTGGTCGCCGCGAACACGCTGCGGATGTCGGCCGCCCTGCTCGCCGCGGGTCGCCCGCACCAGGTGCTGCCGTTGGCGGGCGCCACCCACTCACCGTCCGATCCGGCGACAGCCGAGGGGTTGCTGCGGCACCAGCTGCGGTTCCTCCAGGACGCGCTCGGCTGAGTCGTCCGGCCCGGATGGTCAGTGCGGCGTGAGCCTCGCCCGCAACTCGAGGTACTGGGCCCGGTCCTCGAACACCGCTCGCAGCTCGATCGCGACGGTGTCCAGGAACTCGGTCCGGTACGTCGAGTCGGTGAGCAGCGCGATCGAGTAGTAGAGCCCGGTGAAGTTGGCGATGCCGACGGCCACCTTCACCAGGGCCGCGCTGAGCAGCAGTGGGTGATCGAGCAGCCAGATCTCGTACGACCAGCCACCCGGATCGATGCCCCAGCTCTCGTAGATGTTCGCGCTGATCGCGAGCATGCCGAAGGCAACGAAGAAGAGGCCGACCCCGGTGCTCACCACGATCACCTGGAGCCACTGCCGGATCACCAGGCTGATGCTCAGGTTGAGCCGCTGGATCCGGCGCAGCGGCGGACCGGAGGCAGCCTCTCGCTCGATCCGGTCCAGCTCCTGCGGCAGCCGCAGCACCAGGAAGACGTTGCTGAGCAGCGCGAACGCGATCGCGAAGAAGACGATGAAGCTGACCGGCATCCCGGCGAACACCTGCCACATCTCGGTGTTCACGAACAGCACCAGCGAGAAGACCAGGAGCAACGGCAACGCCCGGACCAGGCTGGCGATCGAGTTCGCCAGCTCCCCGGCCAGCCGGCGCAGGCCCCACAGGGTGGTCCCGATCAGGCCGTACCCGACCACCAGGTACACCAGGCCGATCAGCAGCAGGTTGCCGGCCGCGATCCCGAAGAACTGCCGCAGCTGCCCCTCGGAGACCAGCGGCAGCAACGCGGGCAGCAGCACGAACACGGCCAGCTCGGGGATGCCGAACCGGGTCGGCAGTGACCAGAACGGCCGGCCGCGAAGTCCGTTCAGCAGCCCGAACCCGCCGACCAGGACCGCCAGCCCGCCGAGCGCGGTGAGCAGGTTGACCCAGATCGGCCAGTCCAGTGACGTCGCCCCGAGCATCTCCGCGATGAACACCAGCGCCAGCAGTGGTATGGCCCGATTGAAGATGTCGTGTGTCGGCGAGAAGTCCTCGATGAACAGCGGCAACCCGGCCCGCCGGAACCGCTGCTCGTACCGCGCCACCTCGGAGGCCGCTGTCGTCCCCATGAGCGCGGAGCCTAGCGTCCCCGCCGCACCCCGTTGTCCGCGGGGCGGAATGTCCGGTCAACTTTTTTCGTTAGCAAAGGTAATGAGTTATGCTAACGACATGCCCTCCGTCGTAGCCCAGCAGGTGAAGAGCGACGTCGGCCTCGCGTCCGCACTGCGGTCCTCAACCCTCCGGCTGTCCCGGCAGATCCGGCGGCAGCGCGAGGAAGGCCACGACCTGACCGCGAACCAGCTCGGCGTCCTCGGCGCCCTCGCCAAGCATGAGGCGATGACGCTCGGCGAGCTGGCCGCGCACGAGCAGGTCAAGCCGCCGTCGATGACGCGCATCGTGTCGAACATGGAGGAGGCGGGCCTGGTGGTCCGCCGCCCGCACGAGACCGACAAGCGCCAGATCCTGGTCGAGCTGACCGAGTCCGCGCACGCGCTGATCGCCGCCAACCGCCGGCGCCGCGACGAATGGCTGCAGACGAAACTGAAGCAACTGACCCCTGAGGAGCGCGACATCCTGCGCAAGGCAGCCCCTGTCCTCGAACGGCTGGCGGCCCGATGAGCCCGACCTTCCGGGCGTTCAAGGTCCGCAACTACCGTCTCTACGCCTCCGGTGCGATCGTCTCGAACGTCGGCACCTGGATGCAGCGGGTCGCCCAGGACTGGCTGGTCCTGGAGCTGACCCACTCCGGCACGGCGCTCGGCATCGTGACCGGCCTGCAGTTCCTGCCCGCCCTGCTGCTCGGCCCGTACGCCGGGCTGGTGGCCGACCGGTTCCCGAAGCGCCAGGTGCTGACCATCACCCAGATCTTCATGGGCGTGGTCGCGCTGGTGCTCGGTGCCCTGACCGTGACCGGCGTGGTCGAGGCCTGGCACGTCTACCTGCTCGCCCTGCTGTTCGGGGTCGGGACCGCGTTCGACGCGCCGACCCGGCAGGCGTTCGTGGTCGAGATGGTCGGCCGGGACGAGCTGGCCAACGCCGTCGGGCTGAACTCGGCCTCCTTCAACGCCGCCCGGCTGCTCGGCCCGGCGCTGGCCGGCCTGCTGATCCACTGGATCGGGACCGGCCCGGTGATCATGATCAACGGAGTCAGTTACGCCGCGGTGATCCTGTCGCTGCGGCTGATGCGGGTCCAGGAGTTGTTCTCGCCGAAGCCGGCCGCCCGGGAGAAGGGCATGATCCGGGACGGGATGCGCTACCTGTGGCGCCGGCCCGACCTGATGATGGTGCTCACCGCGGTGTTCTTCGCCGGCACCTTCGGGCTGAACTTCCAGATGACGTCGGCGCTGATGGCGACCGAGGCGTTCGGCAAGGGCGCCGGGGAGTACGGCATCCTCGGCTCGATCCTGGCGATCGGTTCGCTGGCCGGCGCGTTGCTGGCCGCCCGGCGGGTCCGGGTCCGGGCCCGGCTGGTGCTCGGCTCGGCGCTGGTCTTCGGCGTGATGGTGATCCTCAGCGGCGTGATGCCGACGTACCTGACGTACGCGGCGGTGCTGCCGCTGGTCGGGTTCGCCTCGCTGACGATGCTGACCGCGGCCAACGCGACCATGCAGCTCGGGATCGAGCCGACGATGCGTGGCCGGGTGATGGCGCTCTACATGACCGTGCTGATGGGCGGTACCCCGATCGGGTCGCCGCTGATCGGCTGGGTCGGCCAGGAGTTCGGCGCCCGCTGGTCGCTGATCGCGGGCGGCGCGATGACCGTCCTCGGCGTGCTCGGCTCGGTGCTGTACTTCTCCCGTCGCAGCGGCATCGCCATCCGCCCCCGGCTGCTGCCCCGCCCGCGGCTCGAGGTGCAGCCGCAGTCCGAGCTGCTCGGCGAGAAGGCGGCGGTCGACGCCGGCTCCCGGGTCGCCTAGGTCGCACCGGCCAGGCGCGCCCGGGCGGGCGCGTGGTTGTCTGTCATGGTCACAATGTGGTGTGACTCATTACGATCTGGTGATCGTCGGCACCGGCTCCGGCAACTCGATCCTGGACCAGCGGTTCGCGGACTGGAAGACGGCCGTGGTCGAACGCGGCACCTTCGGCGGGACCTGCCTGAACGTCGGCTGCATCCCGACCAAGATGTTCGTGCACACCGCGGACCTGGCCGCCACCCCGGCGAAGAGCTCGCGGTTCGGCGTCGACGAGCGGGTCACCGGGGTCCGCTGGCCGGACATCCGGGATCGCGTCTTCGGCCGGATCGACCCGATCGCGGCCGGCGGCGCGGAGTACCGGCGGCACCACGCCGACAACGCGAACGTCACCGTGTACGACGGGACCGGCCGGTTCACCGCGGCCAAGGAGCTCACCGTGACCGGGCCGGACGGCCAGACCCGGGCGATCACCGGGGACCGGTTCGTGCTCGCCGCGGGCAGCCGGCCGATCGTGCCGCCGATCCCCGGGCTGGCCGAGACCGGGTTCCACACCTCCGACACGGTGATGCGGCTGGACCGGTTGCCGCGCCGGCTCGGCATCATCGGCAGCGGGTTCGTCGCGGCCGAGTTCGCGCACATCTTCTCCTCGCTCGGCGTCGAGGTCACCCTGGTCGCCCGGTCCGGGCTGCTGCTCCGGCACGAGGACACCGAGATCGCGACCCGGTACACCGAGCTGGCCGACGACCGGTACGACGTCCGGCTGAACCACGAGACGATCGGCGTCACCCGCTCCGACACCGGGATCACGCTGCGGATGCTGAGCCCTGAAGGCCTCGCCGAGGTGGTCGTGGACGAACTGCTCGTCGCCGTCGGCCGGCAACCGAACTCGGACCTGCTGGACCCGGCCAGGACCGGGGTCGAGGTGGACGAGGCCGGCCGGGTCGTGGTGGACGAGTTCCAGCGGACCGCGGTCGACGGGATCTACGCACTCGGTGACCTCTCCTCGCCGTACCAGCTCAAGCACGTCGCGAACCACGAGTCCCGGGTGGTCCAGCACAACCTGCTGCACCCGGACGAGCCGATCGCGTCCGACCACCGCTACGTCCCGTCCGCGGTCTTCGGCGCCCCGCAGATCGCGTCCGTCGGGCTGACCGAGGAGGAGGCGAAGGACCAGGGCGTCCGGTACGTCGTGGGGCGGCAGGAGTACGCCGGGATCGCGTACGGGTGGGCGATGGAGGACACCACCGGGTTCGCCAAGATCCTCGCCGATCCGGACACCGGGCTGATCCTCGGCGCACACGTGCTCGGGCCGCAGGCGTCGTCGGTGCTGCAGCCGGTGATCCAGGCGATGAGCTTCGGCCTGGACGCGTCCACGATGGCGCGCGGCCAGTACTGGATCCACCCGGCGCTGCCCGAGCTGATCGAGAACGCGCTGCTGAACCTGGACCTACCGAAACGCTGAGATCACCTCGGCCGCGGTGTCGAGCGGGGTCAGGTCGTCGTCCAGGCCGGGCAGGCTGATCATCACCTCGCCGGCGCCCGCCTCGGCGAGCCGGCGGAACCGGCCGACCTGGTCCTGCACCGTGCCCGCCTTGACGGCGGCCGCGTACTTGGCCGGATCCTGGTTGCGCGGGCGGAGACGGTTGACCAAGGCATCGACCTGCTGGTGGTCGGTACCGATCAGCGTGGTGGACAGGTGCGTGACCTCGATCGGCTCCCGGTCGCCCCGGTGCGCGCGCAGGTACTCGGCCCGCTCCCGTACCTGGCCGACGTCGCCGAAGACGTTGGCCGCATCGGCGTACCTCGCGGCGAGGCGTAACGTCCGCGGCCCGCTTCCGCCGACCAGCAAGGGGATCCGGTCCTGCAGCGGACGCGGGTAGCAGGTCGTGTCGGGGACGTCGAGCACCTTGCCGTGGAAGGGTTTGTTGCCTGGTCCCCACATCGCGGGCAGCAGCCGGAGCGCGTCGGCGAGCAGGGCGTACCGATCCGCGACGGACGGGAAGTCCCACCCGTACGCCTTGTGCTCGGCCTCGAACCAGGAGAGCCCGACCCCGCAGACCGCGCGGCCGCCACTCAGGACGTCCAGCGTGGCCGCGATCTTGGCGAGGTGGGCGACGTTGCGATAGGTGATCCCGGTGACCAGGGTGCCGAGCCGGACCCGGTCGGTACACGCGGCCAGGTACGCGAGCGTGGTCCAGCTCTCCAGGAAGTCCTCCCAGGCCCGACCGACCTGCGGGATCTGGCGGAAGTGGTCCATCACGTAGATCGCGTCGAACCCGGCCGCCTCGGCCTTCGCCCCGATCCGGCGCACCCATTCGCCGGTGGTCTTGCGGCCCGCTTTGTGCGTGTAGCTGCTGAGCTGAAGTCCGAACCGCAGCCCGGCCGGCGCCTCGACCTGCCGACGCGCCGCATCCTCCGCCTGGACGAAGGCTTGCGGGACCACGCGGATCGCGGCCGGCCGGAGTACGTCGTCGAATCCCTCGGTGGGCAACTCCTTCTTCACCGTGGTCCACGTCCGCAGTTGCGCGGTCAGGGCTTCGGCGGGGATGCGCTTCACCCGTTCGCGGTTCCGGCGCCGGCATTCGTCCGCCGGAGTGTCGAAAGCGACCGCCACACAGGGAATCCCGTGCTCCCGGGCCAGTCCGAGCCACCCGAGCCGGCGGTCCCGGTCGAGCCCGAGCGTGTCGATCACCGTGGTCAGGCCGCGGCCGATCCGCAGCCGGACCACCTCCTCCAGCAACCGGAACGCGTCCGTACTCGCGCCGAGGTCGTCTTCACCGGCGCCGACCAGGGCCCGCAACCGATCGCTCGACACCACGAGCTCCGGCGCGAACCGCTCGGCCGCCCACGTCGACTTCCCCGAAGCCCCCGGCCCCACCAGCACGACCAGACACGGCGCCGGCAGATTGAGCTCGTCCATGTCTCAGTCTGACCCGCTGTCCCCCTGCCGTCGTAGGGTTTCCGGTATGCGACTTTTCGTGGCTGTAGTGCCGCCTGAGGAGGTTGTCGAGGATCTGAGTACGTACGTGGAGCCGCGGCGGGACCATCCGGATGACGACATCCGCTGGGCCGCCGACGAGAACTGGCACATCACCCTGGCGTTCCTGGGCGAGGTGCCGGAGTGGAAGACCGACGAGTTGGGGGAGCGGCTGGAACGGGCCGCGCAACGGCAGAAACCGTTCGACCTGAGGCTGTCCGGAGCGGGCGCGTTCCCGAGTGTGGCCGACGCCCGGGTGCTGTGGACCGGGGTCCGGGACGAGGCGAACCAGTTGCCGCATCTGGCGATGACCACGCGGTCCGCGGCGAACAAGGCGGGCGTACCGGTGGAAGGCCGGAAGTTCACCCCGCACCTGACGCTGGCTCGGTTGCGCCGGCCGGTCGACGTGGTCCGCTGGGTGCGGATCTTCGACACCTACGAAGGGCCGAGCTGGACGGCGGAGAGTATCCGGCTGATCTCGTCGCGTCTAGGTCAGGGACCGAGCCACGGTGCGGCTTACGACACAGTAGGCGAATGGAACTTCTTAGGTTAGCCTTCGGAAGGTTAGACATACCTAAGCTGTGATGGAGTTCCGCCATGCTCGCCAACTACCTGATCGGGCTCCGAGAGGGTCTGGAGGCTTCGCTGGTGGTCAGCATTCTGGCCACGTTCCTGGTGAAGTCCGGGCATCGTGATCGACTCAAACTGGTCTGGGCCGGAGTGGCCGCGGCGCTCGCCGTCGCGGTCGCCGGCTGGGCCGTGTTGCGGTTCGTCACCGCGCTGACGGCGAAGTCGTTCACCACCCAGGAGACCATCGGCGGGGTGATGTCGATCCTCGCGGTCGGCTTCGTCACCTGGATGATCTTCTGGATGCGCAAGGCCTCCCGCGGGATCGCGAAGGACCTCCGCGAGCGGATGGGCGAGGCGCTGCAGGTCGGCGCCGGCGCGGTGGTGCTGCTGGCGTTCCTGTCGGTGTTCCGGGAGAGCATCGAGACCGCGTTCATCGTGTACGCCTCGGCCGCCTCCGCGACCACGGCGACACCGCTGATCGGCGTCCTGCTCGGCCTGGCCACCTCGGTCCTGGTCGGCGTGCTGATCTACCGCGGTGCCGTCCGGATCAACCTGGCCGTCTTCTTCAAGTGGACCGGCGCCGTCCTGATCCTGGTCGCCGCCGGAATCTTCGCCTACGGGTTCCACGACCTGCAGGAGGCCGGGATCCTGCCCGGCCTGCACGCGCTCGCGTTCGACATCTCGCGGGTGATCCCGCCGGACAGCTGGTACGGCGTGGTGCTGAAGGGCATCTTCAACTTCAACCCGGCGCCCACCGTGGTCGAGCTGTCCGCCTGGCTCGTGTACCTCGTCCCGGTGCTGATCCTGTACTTCCTGCCGGTCCGGTCCAGTACGCCGCCTCCCGTTCCCGCCGACGCGAACGCGAAAGCGGCCTGAAACCCCCGGGTGTCCGCCCGGCACCTTGTCCCAGGAGAAACGCGCATGATCACCATCCCCACCACCCGCGCCGTCGTGGTCGCCCTCCCGGTCCTCGCGGGGCTGCTGCTCGCCGGGTGCGCCGAGGAGACCCCGCAGGCCGCCCCGGGGGACACCACCGGACCGGTCGCGGTGAAGGCGACCGACTCGGAGTGCGATCTGAGCCGTCGTGACGTCAAGTCGGGGACCAGCACCTTCTCGGTCTCCAACGGCGGCAGCAAGGTCACCGAGTTCTACGTGTACGCCGAGGGCGACCGGGTGATGGGCGAGGTGGAGAACATCGGCCCCGGGCTCAAGCGCGACCTGATCGTCGAGCTGCCGACCGGCAAGTACCACGCGGTCTGCAAGCCGGGCATGGTCGGCGACGGCATCCGCGGCGACCTGACCGTGTCGGGTGACGCGACCCCGCACGCCGACTCCGACGCCGCGCTCAAGGACGCCACCAAGAGCTACCAGCGGTACGTGAACTCCCAGGCGGTCGCGCTGGAGGAGAAGACGACCGAGTTCGTCGCCGCGGTGAAGGCCGGTGACGTCGCGAAGGCGAAGGCGCTGTACCCGGTGTCGCGGACGTACTGGGAGCGGATCGAGCCGGTCGCGGAGTCGTTCGGCGACCTGGACCCGAAGATCGACGCCCGCGTGAACGACGTCGAGCCGGGCACCGAGTGGACCGGGTACCACCGGATCGAGCAGGCGTTGTGGGAGAAGAACAGCACCGCCGGGATGGCCAAGTACGCCGACCAGCTGCTCGTCGACGTGAAGACCGTGGTCGCGAAGGCCAAGGCCGTCCAGCTGAACCCGTTGCAGCTGGCCAACGGCGCGAAGGAACTGCTGGACGAGGTCGCCACCGGCAAGATCACCGGTGAGGAGGACCGCTACTCGCACACCGACCTGTGGGACTTCGACGCCAACGTGGAGGGTTCGCAGGCCGCGGTCCAGGCGCTCCGACCGGCCCTGCAGCAGCGGGACGCGGCCCTGGTGACGACGCTGGACACGAACTTCAAGGCCGTGTTCACCGCGCTGGAGAAGTACCGGGTCGGCGACGGGTTCAAGCCGTACCAGCCGACCGAGGCCGAGCGGCGGGAGCTCGGCAACGTCGTCGACGCGCTGGCCGAGCCGGTCAGCAAGGTCGCCGGAGTGATTGCGCAGAAGTGATGGCCGAGCGCGAAGAGCAGCAGCGTAAGGGGATCTCGCGACGCGGGCTCTTCGGGGCCGCGGGTGCGGCGGTGGCGACCGGGGTCGCCGGGTACGCCGCGCACTCGGTGATCGCGACGCCCGAGTCGCAGGCGAGTGACAGCAGCGGGCCGGTCGAGTTCCACGGCCCGCACCAGGCCGGGATCGTCACGCCGGCCCAGGACCGGCTGCACTTCGCCACCTTCGACGTCACGGCCGGCAAGCGGGACGCGCTGGTCTCGCTGCTGAAGGAGTGGACCGCCGCGGCCGCGCTGATCACGGCCGGCCGCGACATCGGCCAGTACGGCGCGGTGAACGGTCCGGGCGAGGCGCCGCCGGAGGACACCGGTGAGGCGGTCGGTCTGCCGCCGGCCCGGCTGACGCTGACCATCGGGTTCGGGCCCAGCCTGTTCGTCGATGCCAAGGGCAACGACAGGTTCGGGCTGGCGGACCGGCGGCCGGCCGCGCTGGCCGACCTGCCGCACTTCATCGGCGACACCCTCGACCCGGCCCGCAGTGGCGGCGACATCGCGATCCAGGCGTGCTCGGACGACCCGCAGGTCGCGGTGCACGCGATCCGCAACCTGGCCCGGATCGGCTTCGGCACGACGGCGGTGCGGTACTCCCAGCTCGGGTTCGGCCGGACGTCGTCCACGTCGCGCGCGCAGACGACCCCGCGGAACCTGTTCGGCTTCAAGGACGGCACGAACAACCTCAAGCTCGAGGACACCGCCAAGCTCGAGCAGCAGCTGTGGGTCCAGCCCGGCGACGGGCCGGACTGGATGACCGGCGGCTCGTACCTGGTGGCGCGCCGGATCCGGATGACGATCGAGACCTGGGACCGGACGTCACTCAGCGAGCAGGAGACGATCGTCGGCCGCGGCAAGGGGACCGGGGCGCCGCTGGGCAAGGCGGACGAGTTCGACCCGATCGACTTCGAGGCCAAGGGCGCCGACGGGGAGTACAAGGTGGCGAAGGACTCGCACGTCCGGCTCGCGCATCCCCAGTTCAACAACGGTGCCGAGCTGCTGCGCCGGGGGTACAACTTCGTCGACGGCTCGGACGGTCTCGGCCGGCTGAACGCGGGGCTGTTCTTCCTGGCCTACCAGCGGGATCCGCGCAAGCAGTTCATCCCGATCCAGCAGCAGTTGTCCCGCTCCGACGTGATGAACGAGTACATCCGCCACGTCGGCTCGGGCATCTTCGCCTGCCCCGGTGGGGTCCAGGCCGGATCCTTCTGGGGCGAGAAGCTCTTCGCCTAGCCCCAGACGTTCGCGTTCGCGGCGAAGTCGTCCGGGTCGGTCTCGACGGGGAGGACGCAGAGCAGGTGGCCGCCGGGTGCGCGCAGGACCCGGCAGTCCTGCCACCGGGAGACCTCCTCGGCGCCGAGCCCGATCAGCCGGGCCGTCTCGGCGTCGAGGTCGTCGGTCTCGATGTCGACGTGGTAACGCGGCGCGTCGTCGACCGACTGCAGCGCCGTGACGATCCCGTTGGTTGCGCCGGGCAACTCGATGAACTGCGGATACGCCGGGTCGAACCGTGAGGTCACCCCGAGCGCCCCCTCCCAGAACGAGGTGGCCTTCCCGACCTCGTCCTTCGGTGTGTCGATCAGCAACGCGTAGACCCGGCTCTTGTGCATCCCCCGACGCTAGTGCGGACCGCCAGCACTCCTCAACCTCACCTGATAGCGTTCTGTCCCGCGAGCGCAGGCGGCGTCCTGGCCACGACCGGTGGTTTGGTGAGTGCTGGCGGTCCGGCTCGCTTCGATCAGGACGAGACTGTGATGTGAGCTGGCTACATTGTGGCTGTGAGCAACCAGCAGAGCGGGTACCCGGGCGGGCCCCAGCAGGGACAGCCGCAGTACGGACAGCCGCAGTACGGCGGTTATCCGCCGCCACCGCCGCGGGGGCCGAACAAGGTCGCGGCGATCCTGGTCGGGGTGTTCGGTACGCTGCTGCTGATCGGGACCGGCGTCTTCGTGGTCAGCCGCTTCAGCGGTGGCTCCGACGACACCGCGGGCGACGCGACCCGGCCGGCCGCGACCCAGCCGGCGAACGACGCGACGCAGCCGGCCAACGACGCGACGACGCAGCCGGCCGGTCCGCCGACGACGAGTGGCAGTCCCAGCTCGCCGCCGAGTTCTTCGCCCGTTGCGGCCGAGTGCGACGGTTGCTTTCCCGGCGTCACGGTCGACGGGCTGGTCCGGACGCTGCGGGCCCAGGGCTACACCTGCAAGGAGGACCGGGTTCTCGGGATCGAGTGCGTGAAGGGCAAGCTGGAGGTCGGCATCGACCGCGACTACACCAAGAAGAACGCCGTCGAGAACATCGACGTCGGCGGGCGCGCCGGCGGCGCGGGCGACTACCTGCAGGGACCTGGCGAGGCGTTCGCCACGCTGAAGGGTGGCCTGCCGGCCGTGCTGTCACTGGCGATCACGGACGCCGCGGTCCGCCAGCAGATCATCGGGTTCACCGGGCAGCACGCGGGCCAGGAGGACGGCGGTCCCAGCACCGTCAAGGACGCCAGGTTCGGTGGCTACCGGGTCTCGATCCACGGGGTGAGCGGTGCGAAGGTCGGGAAGAACGGCCGGTACGTGTCGAGCTACTCCACCGCGGTGAACATCTACGGTCCGTCGGCTTACTGAGCAAGCGTTGCGAAGCGCCCGGCCCCCGGAGAGATCCGGGGGACCGGGCGCTTCGGCTACCAGGACTCAGGGTGACGGCTACTTGACGGCGCCCGCGGTGACGCCGGCGACGAAGTGGCGCTGGGCCAGCAGGAAGCCGATGACGACCGGAATGCTGACGATCAGGGCCGCGGCCATGATCTGGTTCCAGTAGATATTGGTCTGCGTCGAGTACTGCCGCAATCCGACCGACAGAGTTCGGTTGGCCTCTGTCGTCATCACCGAGGCGAACAACACCTCGCCCCATGCGGTCATGAACGAGTAGATGGCGACCGCGATCACGCCGGGGCGCGCGGCCGGGAGGACGACCCGGGTGAGGGCGCCGAGCGGTCCGCAGCCGTCGACCAGGGCAGCCTCGTCCAGCTCGCGCGGGATGCTGTCGAAGTACCCGGCCAGCATCCAGATCGAGAACGGCAGGCTGAAGGTCAGGTACGTGATGATCAACCCGAGCCGGGTACCGACCAGCTGCAGCCCGGTGGAGTTGTTGATGTTGACGAAGATCAGGAACAACGGCAACAGGAACAGCACACCCGGGAACATCTGCGTCGACAGCACGGTGGTGCTGAACAAGGTCCGGCCGCGGAACCGGAACCGCGACACCGCGAACGCGGCCACGATCGCGATCAGGACCGAGAACACCGTCGCGACCACCGAGACGATCGTGCTGTTCACGAAGTACCGGGCCAGCGGGACCGTCTTCCACATCTCGACGAACGGCTCGAGGGTGAGGTTCGACGGCCACCAGGTGAACGCGCCCTGGACGTCGCTCAGCGGCTTCAGCGACGACGTCACCATCACGTACAGCGGGACGAGGACGAACAACCCGAGCACGGTCAGCACGACGGCCCGGTAGATCTTGAATCCCTTGGTGTCACGCACGACGCGACCTCCGGCCGGTGACGAGAAGGTAAATGCCGGTGACGATCATCAGGAAGATCAGCAGCAGCACGGACATCGCGGCGCCCGACCCGAAGTTCCAGGTCAGGAAGGACGCGTTGTAGATGTGGAAGGCCATCAGGTCACCCGCGGGCGGCTGGGCGGTACCGAACAACACGTACGGCGTGTTGAAGTCGCTGAACGTCCACAGGAACAGCACGAGCAGGAGGACCAGGTTCACCGGCCGCAGCGACGGCAGGGTGATGTTGCGCCACTGCCGCACGTTGCCCGCGCCGTCGACCGAAGCGGCCTCGTACAGGTCCCGCGGGATGCTCTGCAGCCCGGCCATCAAGGTGAGGAACGCGAACGTCCACAGCTTCCACACCGCGACCGTGATCAGCGAGACCAGCGCGTTGCCGCCGATCAGCCAGAACGGCCGGTCGGAACTCAGGCCCAGGTTGTCCGCCAAGATGTGGTTCACCACCCCGGTGTCGCGCTGCAGCATGAAGTTCCAGGTCAGGATGCCCGCGTACGCCGGCAGCGCGTACGGCACCAGGAAGAACGTCCGGACCACGCCCCGGCCGCGGAACGTCGGCTGCAGCGCGACCGCCGCGGCCATCCCGAGGATCCAGGACAGCGCGACCGTGGCGAGGGAGAAGGCGACGGTGACGCCGAACGACTTCAGCAGGCCCTCGCCGACCGCGTGGTCGAAGTCGAGCGCGACCTTGTAGTTGTTCAGCCCGGCCCACGGCGCCGCGGACCAGTTGGCGATGAAGAACTTGGTGAGCTTGACGAAACTCATCCAGATCCCGACCAGCATCGGGATGATGTGGATCAGCAGTTCCAGCAGGACGGCCGGGGCCAGCAAGAGGTACGGCAGTTTCCGGCTCAGGCCAGGACGGCGGTCCGGGCCGCCGCGCCGCTTCTTCTTCGCGGCCGGTTCGGCGGCCGCGCCGGTGGGCGCATCGGACGTGGCGACGGACATCGGTCGCTCCTGTTCGGGGATCGCGGGGTGGACGGCGGGAAGGTGGCCCGGGCACGGGGTCCCGGGCCACCTTCCGGGATCAGCCGCCCGCGGCGACCTGGTCCTCGGCCGTCTTCAGCGCGGCCTTCACGTCGTCGGCGGTGACCGTGCCGCCGGTCGCGATCTTGGCGAACATCGCGTTCATCGCCTTGCCCACGGTGGACTCGTACTGGTCCTCGGCCGGTACCAGCGGCAGCGGCTTGGACTTGTTGTTGTAGACGTCCTGGAAGGTCGCGGCCTCGGTCGCGTCGGTGGTGAACACCGGCTTCGCGTCCTTCAGCACCGGCAGCGACGCGAACGGCTTGCCCAGCGTGGTCTGGGTCGGCGCGTCGGTCATGTACTTGACGAACTTCAGCGCCGCGTCCTTGTTCTTGGTGTTCTTGAAGATCGACAGGTTGATCCCGGCCACGTGGCTGGCCACCGGCTCACCACCGGCGGGCGCCGGGAACGGGACGACGCCGTACTCGCCGGCCTTCATGCCGTTGGCAACGATCGAGGAGTCGGCGTTGTTCTGGTTGATCACCATCGCGACCTTCTTGGTGGCGAAGTCGTTCACCGACTTGGTGCCGTTGTCGTACTGCGCGTTCGACGGGTTCGCGACCTTGTCCTTCTGCATCAGGTCGAGGTACCGCAGCACGCCCTGCACGTTGCCGTCCCCGGTGAAGGTCGGCTTGCCGTCGGCGTCGAACCAGTCGGCCTTGTTCTGCGCGGCGTTGATGAACGCGAAGTGCACGTTCTCGGTGTAGCTGCCGGCCGCGAGGGCCATCCCCCACTGGTTCTTCGCGGGGTTGGTCAGCTTCTGGGCCGCGGTCACCATCTCTTCCCAGGTCTTCGGCGGCTGCAGTCCGGCGGCCGCGAACATCGCCTTGTTGTAGTACAGGCCGTAGGCCAGACCGTAGAGCGGGACGGACGTCGGGTCGGTACCCTCCTTGCCGCCGGTCGCCAGAGCCGTCGGCACGAACTTGTCCTTGCCGCCGATGGCGGTCATCGCGTCGCCGTCGAACGGCAGGAACGCGTCGGTGGCCTGCAGCGAGGCGGCCCAGGTGTTGCCGATGTTGACCACGTCCGGGGCCTGGCCGGAGGTGATCGCGGTCTGGATCCGGGTCTGCAGGTCGTTCCAGCCGATCACCTCGAGGTTGACCTTGACGCCGGTCTCCTGGGTGAACTTCTCCAGTACCGGGGTCAGCACCTGCTTGTCGTTGTCCAGGCTGGTGCCCTGGTTGCTGGCCCAGTAGGTCAACGTCGCATCTCCACCACTGCCACCGCCAGAGGAGTCGCCCGAGTCGTCGCCACCGCAGGCGGCCAGGCTGATTCCCAGAGCGGACACCGCTACTGCGGCTACAAGCGAACGCAGTCTCACGTCGGACTCCCTCGTCCCATCGAGCCTCCGGCGGACAGCGGAGGCTGGTGTGTATGGGCCCAGACTGGCCTAACCGGTTAAGTTCGTAAACCCGAACCGGTTCAGACTGGCCTGGTTCGTTACGGCCTCGTGATCTCGAACCCCACATCTTGTGGGTTACCGGCAGCTTCGCGCACAACTGCGCAGGCTTGGATCGCGGCTGCGTTGCGGCTTGACGGCTTCGGATCCCGAGCGTCGCGCTTCGGCTACGGACGGGCGGGGGCGGGACCGGTGGATTCCCGGGGGCGGAGCTCGCCGGGTGGGGCGTCGAGGTGCAGGCCCTCCTCGCCGGCGATGATCCGGAACAGCAGATCGGCGGCGGCCCGGCCGCGTTCCATCGTCTTCTGGTCGACCGCCGTGATCCCCGGCCGGGCCAGCTCGCACAACGGCGAGTCGTCCCACGCCACGATCGACACCTCTTCCGGCACGGACCAGCCGAGCTCGGTCGCCACCCGCAACGCGGCCACCGCCATCAGGTCGTTGCCGAGCACGACCGCGGTCGGCCGGTCCTCGGCGGCCAGCACCCGCCGGGTGATCTCGGCGCCGTCCTCGTACCGGTAGCTGCCCTCGTGGTGCGTGATCCGCAGACCGCGGTGCCGAGCGTGCTCCTGCAGCAATTGCACCCGGAGCTGCTCGTGCACGAACGTGAACGGCCCGCTCACGTGCGCGATGTCGCGATGCCCCAGCTCGGTCAGGTGGTCGAGCAGCAGCGTCACCGTCTCCTCGGGCGAGCTGATCAACCGGCCGACCCCGTCCAGCGGGGCGTTCGAACTGACCACGACGCACGGCATGCCGAGCTCCCGCAGTGTCGCGACCCGTGGATCGTCGTCGTGCTCGTCGAACAGGATGAACCCGTCCACCCGGCCCTGCCGGCTCCAACGGCGCAGCACGTCCAGGTCCTCGCCCTGCTCGCCGGTCAGCCGCAGCAGCAAGGACGAGTCGACCTCGTTCAGGTACTGCTCGATGCCGACCAGCGTCCGCATGTAGAACGCCTCGGTCGAGATCAGCGCCGGGTCCCGGGCGATCACGATCCCGATCGTCCGGGTCCGGCTGGCCGACAGTGCGACGGCGGCCGAGTTCGGGTGGAAGCCGAGCTCCTCGGCCAGGCTGAGCACCCGGCGCCGGGTCTCCTCGCTGACCCCGGCGCGGCCGTTCAGTGCGTACGACACGGACGCCTTCGAGATGTCCAGCCGGCGGGCCAGGTCGCTGATCGTCACCCGGTGCCCCCGCCGCCCGGTCCCGGCCGCGGGGCTGTCCACCGGGCTCTCCCCGGGGCCCTCCACGGAGACCGGCGCGTCCGTCGTACCGGTCCCGTTCGTGGCGGATCCGGCGGGTTTTTCGGCGGGTTCTCCGGTGGGGGCAGCGGCGGTCGCCGGACCGTCGCCGGCGGTCTCGCCGCCGTTCACCGATCCGGGTGCCGTCATCGCTCGCTCCCGCCCCGCATGGCCCGAAGGCTAGCAGCGGTCTCACTCGACGGGCCGGTCATGGGCAACCACCACCAGTCTTGGATAGCGTTATCCCATGGCCGCAGAAGACGCAGGACAGCCCGTCGAACGTCTCGACTTCTTCCCCTGGGAGTACGCCCGGACCGGTTCGGAGGCGGATCGCGCGTACCAGGCGGTCCGGCACCGGGAGCTGGCCGAGCACGGCAAGACCGAGCTGGCCGGCAGCGCGTACGTCGCGTCCACGGCGGCCGTCTTCTGCGACGATCTGCGGATGGGGGAGCGGTCGTACATCGCCGCGCACGCCTACGTCACCGGCGAGATCTCGCTCGGATCGGACACCACGGTGAACCCGTTCGCCGTGGTCCGCGGCAAGATCACCATCGGCGACGGCGTCCGGATCGGCGCGCACACCTCGATCCTCGCCTTCAACCACGGCACCGCGCCGGATCGGCCGATCTTCCGGCAGCCGACCACGGCGAAGGGCATCACCGTCGGCGACGACGTCTGGATCGGCTCGAACGTGATCGTGCTGGACGGCGTCACGGTCGGCGAGCACAGCATCATCGGAGCCGGCGCGGTGGTCACCAAGGACGTCGAGCCCTGGTCCGTCGTCGCCGGCAACCCGGCCCGCAAGCTCCGCGACCGCCGGGCTCCCTCGACCAAACCGTCCACGGACAGCGAGACCACAGCGCCCGCGGGGGCCGCCACCATCCAGGTTGCGATGAGCGGTCAGGCGAAGGCAGTGCCCGATCTGGCCGAGCGGGCCGCGGCGTTCGCGGCGAAGGCGCGGGAGCAGGTGGACGACGTACTGGCCCGCTGCTTCGACGGTGAGCGGTTCGTCGACCGGCCGGGGATCGCCCTGACACCGGCGGTCCGGCCGTGGTGCGACGCCGTCGAGATCGCGGATCTGCTGGTCCGGCGCGCCCCGGCGGGTCACAGGACCGAGGACCTGATCGGGCGGCTCCGGGCTCGGCAGGATCCGGCGACCGGACTCGTCGCGCCCGGTGACCTCGCGTTCCCGGAGGCCGACCTGGACTTCTCCGAGCTCGACCTGTTGCAAGGCGAAGCGGCGTACCACGTGCTCTGCGTCGGGTACGCCCTGCAGGTCCTCGGCAGTGGGTTCGAGCACCCGATCGACACGGCTCACACCAACACCCGGCTCGACGGATTGGGCTGGACCAAGCGAGCTTGGGGTTCCGGCTCCTCGATCGACGCGCTCGGGACGGCGCTCGCGCGCAACCTGGTGGACCACGGTGAGCTGGACGAGACCCATGTGACCAACCTGTTCGGCTGGTTGCACGTCCGGGTCGACCCGAAGTCGGGGATGTGGGGCCGGCCGCATCCCGACGAGGGCTGGCTCCAGGTGGTGAACGGGTTCTACCGGCTGACCCGGGGGACGTACGCCCAGTTCGGGCTGCCGTTGCCGTACCCGGAGCAGGCGATCGCGACCACGCTGACGCACGCGCAGGACCGGGCCCGGTTCAGCGGCGACGGGTACAACTCGTGCAATGTGCTGGACGTGATCCACCCGCTCTGGCTGGCCGGGAAGCAGACCGACTTCGGCCGTGCGGAGGGCCGGCGCTGGGCCGAGGAGCAGCTGGCCGCGATCCTCGGGCGCTGGGTGGACGGAGCTGGGTTCGCGTTCGCGCCGGACGGGTCCGACGAGCGGTCGATCCCGGGGCTGCAGGGTACCGAGATGTGGCTGTCGATCATCTGGCTGCTGACCGACTACCTCGGCTACTCGGACGCCGTCGGCTACCGGCCGCGCGGCGTCCACCGGCCCGAACCCCTGGTCACCCTGCCCGGCCTGCCCTGACCACCCACCGCTACCGAGAGTCGACATGCCCTAGCCTGACCCCGTGGACCCACGGACCCGACGGCTCGTCACCTCTGTCGTACTGCTGGCGCTGGTCGCGATCGTGGTCGTCGCCGCGTTGCTGCGGTGACCTCACCCGTCCCAGGACGACAGCCCTGGTCCGGGCGGTAGCGGGTAGCAGCCGTCGACGAGTTCGACTCGGCCGTCGGACGGGAGCAGGCCGCTCTCGACGTAGATGGTGTTCGGCAGCGCGGCCAGGACGTGGATGTGCGCGCCGCCGCCGTGCGACGCGTACGGGATGCCGAAGCCGGCCGCCATCAACCCGATCTCCAGGCAGTCGGTGAGACCGCCGGCGCGGCGTAGGTCGGGCTGGATCACGCCGACCCCGCCGCCCGCGACCAGATCCCGGAACGCCGCCTGGCCGTACCGGTTCTCGCCGGTCGCGATCGGCAGGTCGAGCTTGTCCGCGAGCCGGATGTGGCCCTCGGTGTCGTCGGCGGGCAGCGGCTCCTCGAACCAGCGGCAGTCCAGCTCCTCGTACACCCGGCCGCGCCGCAACGCCTCGTGGAAGTCGAACGCCTGGTTCGCGTCGACCATCAACGGCGCGTCCGGACCGATCACGGCGCGGACCGCCTTGATCCGGGTGACGTCCTCGGTCAACGGCCCGCCGCCGACCTTCATCTTCACGCCGCGGAATCCCTGCTCCATCGCCCGCGCCGAAACCTGCTCCAACCCGGCCACGTCGAGCTCGAGCCAGCCGACCATCGCGTACGCCGGGATCGCGGTCCGCTGGGCCCCGAGCAGCTTCCACACCGGCGCGTCCAGCGACTTGCCGAGCAGGTCCCACAGCGCCAGGTCGATCGCGGAGATGCCGTACGTCGAGAGTCCCGCGGTGCCCTGGTAGTCGGTCAGGGCTCGCAGCTTCTGCCGGATCTGCCGGATCAGGGCCGGGTCCTCGCCGACGATCGCGGGGCCGAGCTGCTCGGTGAGGATCTGGCCGAGCACCGCCGGCGAACTCGCCAGCCGGCCGAAGTACGTGTCGCTGACGCCGGTGACACCCTCGTCGGTCTCGATCACGAGCCGGGTACGGCCGTTGCGGTCGAGCAACTGGAGCGCGTCCCGGACCGCGTGCCGCTTCGGTTCGGAGACGACCTCGACGCCGATGCCGGTGATCCTCATCCGTCAGCCCTTCCGCCGCTCGGGTGCGATGGATTCGTATTCATGACGACAGTCCATCAGAATCCGGGGGTCTGTGCCCGGCCACGCCGACCCGGGTACCGTCGCGACATGGCCACCTCTTCCGTCGCTCGTTCGCCGTACCTGATGCGGGCCGGGCTGGTGCGCAACGTGCACGGCGGGGAGCACCTGACGACGTTCGTGGTCTCCGGCGTGGCGACGGTGCTGATCACCCGGCTCATCCTCAGCCTGAGTGGCTACCCGCAGCTCGGCGGCAAGGGGCTGCACATCGCCCACGTCCTGCCCGGCGGCCTGCTCATGCTGGTCGGGATCTATCTGCTGCTCGCGTACGTCGGGCCGGTGGTGCGCCCCGCGGCGGCGGCGATCGGCGGTGTCGGATTCGGGCTGTTCATCGACGAGGTGGGCAAGTTCGTCACCTCGGACAACAACTACTTCTTCCAGCCGACCGCGGCGATCGTGTACGTCGTGTTCGTGCTGATCGTGCTCGGCAGCCGGTGGATCAGCAACCGGCGCCCGATCGACCCGCGCGAGGAGCTGGCCAACGTCGTCGACTACACCGTCGAAGGTGTGGCCGGCGGCCTGTCCCGGCGACGCCTCGCGCAGGCCTCGTCGCAACTGCGGCTCGTCGACTCGTCGATCCAGGGCTGGCCGGAGACCCGGTCGCTGCTGCGCGCGGTACCGCCCGACGAGGTGGAGCTGGCCGCGCCGGTGGATGCGGCGTGGCGGGCGGCGAAGGCCGGGTTCGACCGGGTGGCGACCCGGCCGATCGCGCCGAAGATCGCGGTGTGGGTGCTGGTCGCGCAGGCGATCCACGCGCCGCTGGTCGCGGTGTGGGTACGGCTGGACGGCGGGCGGTCGGTCACGGACTTCCCGGTCCTCGGGGTGCTGGCCGGGAGCTTGCTGTCGGCAACGTTCACGCTGCGCGGCTGGTTGCGGTTGCGGCGGGGCGATCGGCCGCGGGCGGTGCGCTTCTTCGAGCTCGCGGTGCTGACGTCGTTGCTGGTGACGCAGGTGTTCCAGTTCGCGGGAACGCAGTTCGCGGCGGTGTTCGGGATGTTCGTGGACCTCGCGCTGCTGGGCGTGCTGGGTGCGGAACGGGATCGGCTGCGGCGCGAGGCGGAGGCGGCCGGTTCCGAGCCGGAAGGCGAGGCTACGAAGGAACTTCCGTCCGATGGTCCTGAACCGGCTTCGCCGGATCGGGGGACTGCAGATCCCCAACCTCCGAGCGTCCGATCGGCTGATGCTGCGACTGCTGACGGTCGGTCGCCCGATGGTGTGTCGGCCGAGCCTCCGGCTGCGGACGCCTCGTCGGCTGATCCGTCGGCTGCGGATGCTTCGTCGCGGGGTTCGTCGCGGGGGACCGGGCCGGTCGATCCTGGGCCGCCGGAGTCGGTTTAGCGCCGGCGCCGCCCCAGTTCTCGTGCCGGCCGATCAGCGGCGGCGCCATCGTCGCGACGAGGTACGCCGCGCCGCCGATCAGCAACGCGGGTGCCAGCCCTATCCCCGTGACGGCCGCGCCGGCGATCACGCCGCCCAGCGGTACGCCGATCCACGCGACCGCGTCCGCGAGTGAGTTCACCCGGCCGAGCAACGGACGCGGGATCCGCTCGATGAACAGCGCGCCGAGCACGGGATTGATGAACCCGGCCCCGATCCCGCCGACGGCGCACACCAACATGACGCCCCACACCGGCGCGTCGAACGCCATCACCACGAACCGCGGCGCCCCGCAGATCAGGAAGGCGACCGTGAACACCGTCTTGCGCGGCAGCCGATGGCCGATGGCCGACGCGAGCAGCGCGAACGCGGTCGCCGTCACGCCGAACGAGGTGAGGATCAGGCTGGTCTGCCCCGGCCCGTACCCGTGCTCCTTGATCCAGACCGGGAGCAGGACCGCGGCGATGGCGGCGTCCAGCAAGTTGGTCACGGCGATCATCAGCACCAGCGGCAGCATCAGCTTGTCGGTCCGCAGGAACCGCCAACCCTCGAGCAGTTGTTGCCCGTAGCCCTCTTCTTCGTTCTCCTGGTGGGGTTTTCGCTGATGCTGACCCGGCGCCCATCGACGGATCAGCAGCGCGCACACCCCGAACGAGGCCGCGTCGATCCACAGTGCGTTCACCTCGCCGACCAGCGTGATCAGTCCACCGGCCACCGCGAACGCGATGAACCCGGCCAGCCGTTCGGTCGTACTCTCCAACCCGGTGACCCGTTCCAGCGGGACCTTGGCCGCGGCCGCGATGTCGGGGATCAACGTGCCCTTCGCCGCATCACCCGGACCCCGCAGCGCGCCGGCGACCGCGACGATCCCGAGCAGGACCGGGAAGGGGAGTGCCCCGAGTGTGTGGAGCAACGGGATCAGCGCGACCACGACGGTACTCGCGGTGTCGGTGCTGACGCTGACCCGTTTCGGCCCGAGCCGGTCGATGAGCGGACCACCGAACGCCTTGCAGACGACCAGCGGCAGCATCTCCGCCATCGCGACCAGCCCGGTCTTCAGCGGTGACCCGGTACTGACCAGGACGAACCAGGGGATCGCGATCGCGCTGACCCGGGTACCGCAGATCGACACCACGTTCGCCACCAGGAACGCGATCAGCGGCGCGCGGTACGGCGTACTGGTGGCTGTGGCCGGCGCTGGGTCGACCGGCGCTGGGCCGGCCGGTGTGCCGGTGGGTGGTGTGGGCATGTCGGCTCCTGCTGGGTCGGGCGGTGGGCAGCACGGGGATCCGCTGTCGCCGTCGTCGGCGCAGCGTTCGGCTGGGTTCTGTCGGGGTCGGGGCTCAGCCCAGTTCGTGGCGGAACGCCTGCAGTTGGACGCTGACCATCGCGGCGCCCTCGGGAACGGGCTTGGTGAGATCGGAGCGGTACTTGGCAAGCACAGCCTCCAGCTCGCCGGTCAGCGCCTGCAGCTCAGCCGCGGTCAGGTGCAGCGCATAGTCCGAGAGGTACGTCGCCTCCCGCCACTCGTCGTCGAGCGTCTGCCAGCCGTCGATCGCGCGGAACATGTTCTCCGCGTACGTCTGGGCCACGCTGTGGAGGAAGCCGAGGGCGAGCTCGGGCTCGTCCTGCAGCAGCTCACCCGCGTTGTACTCGGTGCCCTGGTGGGCCGCCTTCCACCACCGGTCTCGGGCATTGCCGCGGCTCGCGTCCTCCTCGACCAGACCCGCTTCGGCGAGCTGGCGGAGGTGATAGCTGGTGGCGCCGGTGTTCACGCCGAGCCGGCCGGCCAGCGTGGTCGCCGTCTGCGGGCCGTGGACCCGCAGCAGTCCGACGATGCGGTTGCGCATCGGGTGGGCCAGGGCGCGCAGCAGTTGTCCGTCCAGCTGGACGGACTTGTTCGGATCCGGCTTCTCGCTCATGCCACGAGGCTACGACTGCAAAGGCAGTTTGCAAAGACGTTTTGCAAAACTTCTTTGCGGTCGAGGTGTCCGTCGAGTTGTCCACAGCGGCGGAAGTCGTGGGCGGCAGCGGGCCCGGGTCGCGGCATCTTCCCTGCTGAGACCCAACCGGGACCGGCCACGGCGGCCGGTTGCCCGATCCGAGACGGAGGTTCGACCATGCTGCGGGTGATGCTCGAGGACAGCGACTACTGCGACGTCCCAGCCGATCTGATGTCGTTCGAGGACGGCGTCGTCGTCTTCTGGCGGGAGGGCGAGGAGGTGGGCCGGCACCGCCAGGCCAGGATCCGCGCCCTCGAAGTGCTGGCCGGCCGGTCGATGGGCCGGCGGATCGAGGAGGCGCGCAAGACCTACCCGAACGCCTACCGTGGCTGGACCCAGGAGCAGGAGGACCAGCTCCGCGAACTGTTCACCAACCAGGCGGGCAAGGACGAGCTGGTCGCCGCGCTCGGCCGCCAGCCGGGCGGGATCACCCGGCGGCTGCGCAGCCTCGGCCTGCTCGGCGAGGACGAGCAGCTCCGGTGACCGGCGATGATCACGGTGCGGAGCGGTGCGGGTGGCCGGCAGCGACATCCGGCCGGGCTCCACAGACACGCTCGAAGTGGCCGGGAACGAGACCGTTTTGTGACGCGGTCCGCTGGTCGGAGACAATGGCGCGATGCACACGGAGCAGGACCAGGGCGACACCCCGGAGCTGACGGACGACGAGTCCGGACCACGGGGTGCGATCCGGGCTGCCCTGCTGTCACCGGACACCCTGGTGCGGGCGGTCGGTTCCGGCCGCCGCCGCGGCGCGGAAGCCCCGGCGTACCAGCGCGTGGAGCTGCGGTATGTCGACCTCAAGGGTGGCCGTCACCTGCAGGTGACCGAGTTCGACGAGCGCCAGGCGCACACCCGCAACGTCGGCCTGCAGGCTCCGGCCGGGGAGTCCGGGCTGTTCGTGGAGCCGTCGGCGGGCGTGGAGGCCGGCTCGGCCGGTGGAGCGGGGCGCTTGGTCGAGGGGGCGGTGGACGAGCTGCTGGCGACGGCGTACGGGAACTGGCATGTCGAGACCACGACCGAGACGCTGCGGCTGCGGTACACCAAGAAGGGCAAGCTGCTGCTGCACCGGGAGGACGCCGCCCGGGAACAGAAGACGGGACACGACCGGGTCAAGCGGCGCATCCTCGACCCGGCCGCGCCGTTCCTGGTCGAGCTCGGGATCAGCGACCACCACGGCCGGGTGAAGCCGTCCCGGCAGTCGAAGTACAAGCAGATCGAGGAGTTCTGCAAGCTGCTCGCGCCGGCCCTGGACGAGGCGATCGCGGCCGGCCGGATCGGCACCGACCACCCGCTGCACGTGGTCGACCTCGGCTGCGGCAACGCGTACCTCACCCTCGCGGCGTACCACCTGCTCAGCGCGGCCGGGCACGACGTGCGGATGACCGGGATCGACCACAACCCGGCGGCCCGCGAGCGGAACACCAAGCGCGTCACCGCGCTCGGCTGGCAGGATCACCTGCGGTTCGTCGACGCGACGATCGCCGACGCCGAGGTGGACACCCGGCCGGACGTGGTGCTGGCCCTGCACGCCTGCGACACGGCGACGGACGACGCCCTCGCCCGCGCGGTCGGGTGGGAGGCACCTTTGGTGCTCGCGGCACCTTGCTGCCACCACGACATCCAGAAGCAGCTCAAGCGCGTCGAACCACCGGCGCCGTACGGGCTGCTGACGAGATATGGCATCGTTCGGGAGCGGCTCGCCGACATGTTGACGGATTCGTTGCGTGCGGCGGTGCTCCGACAGATCGGCTACCGGGTGGAGGTGGTGCAGTTCGTGGACAGTGAGCACACGCCCCGCAATCTGCTGCTCCGCGCCGCCCGGACCGGAGCGACCGCCGGGCCGGAGGTCCGGGCGGAGTACGAAGCGCTGGTCGGCGAGTGGCAGGTCGAGCCACGGCTGGCGGCGCTGGTCCTCGATCCCGACCGCGAGGCGGTGTCCTAGCTTGCTGCGCAAAGTCCTGACCGTGACCGCGGTGACCCTGCTCAGTCTGGCCGGGGCCGCGCTGCCGGTCGGCCCGGCGACGGCCGCGGTGACCGGCGTCGCCGCGGACCCGACCCCGGCGGCACCGAAGAAGCTGTTCACGATCCGGGACCAGCGGGTGGACGAGTCCTCCGGGCTGGCCAAGAGCCAGAAGTACGAGGGCATCTGGTGGACGGTGAACGACTCCGGTGACAGCGCCCGGGTGTTCGGCATCAACGCCAGCGGCAAGGTCAAGGCGGTGCTCGAGTTCAAGGCGCCGGTGAAGGACGTCGAGGCGATCTCGGTCGACCGGGACGGCACCATCTACATCGCCGACATCGGCGACAACCGGTCCACCCGGGACACGATCGAGGTCTACACGATCCCCGAGCCGGACGAGCTCACGGACCAGTCGAGCGTGAAGTACCGGCGGTACGACTTCGCCTATCCCGACGGCGCCCACGACGCCGAGACGCTGCTGGTGGAGCCGGAGACCCGGCGGCTGTACTTCGTCACCAAGGTCTCCCGCGGCAAGGGCGGCATCTACGCGGCGCCCGAGGAATCGTCCCGCGAGGGCACCAACGACCTGACCAAGATCGCCGAGGCGCCGTCCGGGATCACCGACGGCACCTTCCTGCCCGACGGCAAGCAGGTCGTCCTGCGGACGTACGTCGACATCGCCACCGTTGCCTGGGGCGAGAAGCCGAACGTGGTCGCCCGGGCCGCCGCACCCCTGGCCCAGGGGGAGTCGGTCGCCGTCGGACCGACCGGCAGCAAGTCCGTGCTGGTCGGCAGCGAAGGGCAGAACTCGGCCGTCTACCAGATGCCGGTCCCGGCCCGGAAGCCGGCCGCGCAGCCCTCGGCGACGCCCACCCCGAAACCCGCCGCCGCCGACACCACCGAGCCGAAGAAGAACCACAACCTCCGCTGGATCGTCATCGGCGCCGGCCTGTTCGCGTTGATCATCACCGTCGTCACGTTCCCGCCGGGCCGCCGCGAACGCCAGGACCGCCAGGCCGAGAACGACCGCCTCACCGGCCAAGCACCGCCCACCTCCCACAGTCGTCGCCGCACCCCGGTCTGATTCAGCCGCCTGTCCGCGCACCTACGCCGGTGGATCGACGCTGCGCCCGCCTGGTCGCTGTGGCGGCCCGCCCGCGCGGGAGACGACGAAGCCCTCGCGCTCCGGGTGGAGGCGAGGGCTTCGACTGGGCCAGTTGCTCGGCCCGACTCAGTTGAGGGCGTCGACCACGTAGTCGATCGCCTGGGTGAGCTTCTCGACGTCGGCGGGGTCCACGGCCGGGAACATCGCCACCCGCAGCTGGTTGCGGCCCAGCTTGCGGTACGGCTCGGTGTCGACGATGCCGTTGGCGCGCAGCGTCTTCGCGACCGCGGCGGCGTCGATCGAGTCGTCCAGGTCGATGGTGCCGATCACGAGCGAACGGGCGTCCGCGTCCTCGACGTACGGGGTGGCGTAGTCGGACTTCTCGGCCCAGGTGTACAGCCGGTTGCTGGAGTCGGTGGTGCGGGCGACGCTCCACTCCAGACCGCCCTGGCTGTTGATCCAGTCGGTCTGCTCCGCCATCAGGAACAGCGTGGCCAGCGACGGCGTGTTGTACGTCTGGTTCTTGCTCGAGTTGTCGATCGCGGTCGCGAGGTCCAGGAACGCCGGGATCCAGCGGCCGCTCGCGGTGATCTCCTCGACCCGGGCCAGCGCGGCCGGCGACAGCACCGCGATCCACAGCCCGCCGTCGGAGGCGAAGCACTTCTGCGGGGCGAAGTAGTAGGCGTCGACCTCGGTCAGGTCGACCGGCAGGCCGCCGGCGCCCGAGGTGGCGTCGATCGCGACCAGCGCGCCCTCGTCGGCGCCCTCGACCCGCTTGACCGGCGCCATCACGCCGGTGGACGTCTCGTTGTGCGGCCACGCGTACAGGTCCACGCCGGCCTCGGCGACCGCGACCGGACGGGTGCCCGGCTCGGCCTTGATCACGGTCGGCTCACCCAGGTGCGGCGCCTGCTGCGAGGCCTTCGCGAACTTCGAGGAGAACTCGCCGAAGCTCAGGTGCTGGCTCTTCTCCCGGATCAGCCCGAAGGTGGCGATGTCCCAGAACGCGGTGGAGCCGCCGTTGCCGAGCACCACCTGGTACCCGTCGGGCAGCTGGAAGAGGTCCGCGACGCCGTCCTGGACGCGCTTCACCAGGTTCTTCACCGGGGCCTGCCGGTGCGACGTGCCGAGCAGCTTCGCGCCCTCGGACGCGAGCGCCTGGACCGCCTCCGGCCGCACCTTGGAAGGACCCGCACCGAACCGTCCGTCGGCGGGCTTGAGCTCTGCGGGGATCGTGATGTCGCTGGTCACCAGCGGTTTCCCTTCGTCGTCTGGCGGAAATCCTGGCCGACGACGCTGTCAGCACCACCCCAGTGTTCCACACGTCCGGTCGGGCCCCGGGTCGGGCCCACCTCGCGGACCTCTCACCCGACTGGTTTCCCCGGCCACCGCGCGAAGCTGGGGGAAGCGGATGTCGAACCGGGCCGGCGTTCTTCGACGCAGGGGCAAGAGGCACGGTCGGCCGTGCCGTCGAGGGAAGGAACGGACGATGAGTTCATCGGTGCTCTTCATGTCGATCTCGGTCGACGGCTTCATCGCGGCGCCGCACGACGAGCCCGGCAACCCGGGTGGGGACGGCTTCATGCGGTTGCACGAGTGGTTCAAGACCCCGGAGGGCGACTTCGGCCGGCCGGGTGGCGAGCCGGGGGAGTTGTACGACGAGATGTACGAGACCGGCGCGGTCCTCGTCGGCCGGCGGACCGCCGAGCAGGTCGACCACTACGGCGGCGACCACCACGGCGTACCGATCGTCGTGGTCAGTCACCGGCCGGCGCCTCCGGAGGTGGCGGACTACCCGGCTGTCACGTACGTCACCGACGGGATCGCGAGTGCGATGGCGTACGCGAAGCAGGCCGCCGGCGGGCGCGACGTCGGAGTGCACGGTGCGTACACGGCTCAGCGAGCGCTCGAAGCGGGCGTGCTCGACGAACTGCAGCTCCACCACATCCCGGTACTCCTCGGCCAGGGCCGCCGCCTCTTCGACGTCCTGCCGCACCGGATCGAGCTGGAGGTCACCCGCGTGATCGACACCCCCGAAGCCACCCACACCCGCTACCGCGTCAAGTACTGACCGGCACCCGCGCCGGGGCTACTCGTGTTTGCGGATGACGGTGTGGTTCCGGGTGAGGACGGCGACCGGGCCGTCGGGGGAGTCGACCCATTCGCCGCACGGCCCGCCGCCTTCGGAGACGCCGAGGTCGAGGTGGCTGCCGTCCATCCGCAGCACCGGGTGGTAGTACTCCGCGACCTTCTCCGCCTCGCCCTGGATGTAGTGGCCGATCAGCGCGCGGCGGAAGCGGTCGGGGGTGACGTTCGGCGCGCTGCCGTGGACCAGCGCGCCGTGGAAGAACAGCACGTCACCCGGCTGCATCTCCACCAGCACAGCGGCGTCCGGGTCCGGCAGCGGGACCGTGACGTCGGTGTAGCTGACCTTCGTGTCGGCCTTCTCGGTGCACAGCAGCGGCCACCGGTGACTGCCCGGAACGACCTGCAGTCCGCCGTTCTCGGCGTCGACCGGGTCGAGCGCCATCCACGCCGCGATGCACGTCCCGGGCTCGGCCTTCAGGTAGAAGTTGTCCTGGTGCAGCGCCTGGCCACGGGAGCCCGGCGGCTTGAAGAAGATCATCGTCTGCACCGCGAACGGCGACGTCCCGAGCAGGCCGGTCATCACCTCGTCCAGCCGCTGGTCGATGAGCCACTGCAGCGTCAGGTCGTCCCAGCGGTGCACGTGCGTCATCCGCGGGTACCGCTTCAGCGGATCCCGCCCGCCCACCTCCACACCGGAGTCGTCACCGGAGTACGAACCGCGGCCGCGCAGCACCATGTAGTGCTCCCGCAGCCGGTCGATTTCCTCCGGACCGAACAGCCCACGCACCAGGACGAACCCGTCGGCGTCGTACTGCTGCTTGAACGAAACGCTCATCCCAACCTCCGCCCAGACCCTGCTCATCGGCTCAGCACCACAGCTAGTGTCAGGTTGACAAGGCTGTCAGGGCGACGGAGGAAGCACGCATGGAGTTGAGCTTTTGACGCGCGGCCCGGCCGCGGGTGAGCCGATCGCGCTCGAGCTGGTGTCACCGCCGACGTTCTGGCGGTGCGAGCCGGGCTGGTCCTGGGTGTCGCAGCCGTTGTCCGAGTACCTGCTCTGGTGCGTGCTCGACGGCATCGGCCGGCTGCACCTCGACGGCCGGACGCGCGAGCTGGCTCCCGGGGCCTGCGCCGTGTTCGCGCCCGGCGACGCGCCCTCCGCGTACCACGACCCGCGCCGCCGTCTCCTCGTCTTCGGGATGCACTTCCGGCCGAAGGACCCGCTGCCGCCGAGTTCCGTCGTACCGGCCGACCGCTGGTGCGACGTGGCGGATCGCGTGCTGCTCGGCGCACTCGCGAAGGCGTCGGACGTGGCGTACCGGCGGGAGGACGCGCTGGGAAGACGACAGGCCGAGCTCTGTCTGGAGCAGTTGCTGTGCAGTCTCTGGGAGGCCGCGACCGGGGGCGGCAGGGGAGCGACGGACACCGCGATCGACGAGGTGGCGCAGCTGATCCGGCAGGACCCGGGCCGCGACTGGAGTGTGGCCGAGATGGCTAGCAGCGCCGCGCTGTCCCGGGCCCAGTTCACCCGGCGGTTCGTCGGTCAGCACGGCATGTCCCCGGCGCAGTACGTGATCCAGGCCCGCATCGACCGGGCCCACCAGCTGCTCACCGAGACCGGGATGACCGTGACCCAGACGGCGGCCGCGCTCGGGTACACCGACGTGCCGTACTTCAGCCGGCAGTACAAACAGCGCACCGGCCGGTCACCGAGTGGCGACCGGCCGGTGCAAGCGGGGCGTCAGGCCCAGTCCGGGTTCCAGCCCTCGATCGAGGTGGCCGGGCGGGTCGCCGGGCCGGAGTAGATCGCGGACGGGCGGATCAGCCGGCCGGTGCGCTTCTGCTCCAGCACGTGCGCGCTCCAGCCCGCGGTCCGCGCACAGGTGAACATGGAGGTGAACATCGGCGGCGGGACCTCGGCGAAGTCGAGCACGATCGCGGCCCAGAACTCGACGTTCGTCTCCAGCACCCGGTCCGGCCGGCGCTCGCGCAGCTCGGTCAGCGCGGCCTGCTCCAGCGCCTCGGCCACTGCGTACCGCGGTGCGCCCAGCTCCCGCGCCGTCCGCCGCAGCACCCGGGCCCGCGGATCTTCGGCCCGGTACACCCGGTGCCCGAAGCCCATCAGCCGCTCACCCTGGTCCAGCAGGCCCTTCACGTACGCGCGGGCGTCGCCGCTCTTCTCCACACCCTCGATCATCGTCAGCACCCGGGCCGGGGCGCCGCCGTGCAGCGGGCCGGACATCGCGCCGACCGCACCGGACAGCGCGGCCGCGACGTCGGCACCGGTCGAGGCGATCACCCGGGCGGTGAACGTGGAGGCGTTCATGCCGTGCTCGGCCGCGGACGTCCAGTACGCGTCGACCGCCTGCACATGCTTCGGGTCGGGCTCACCACGCCAGCGGATCATGAACCGCTCGGTGATCGTCTTCGCCTTGTCCACCTCGCGCTGCGGCACCATTGGTTGCCCGATGCCACGAGCTGCCTGGGCGACGTACGACAGCGCCATCACCGCGGCGCGGGACAGGTCCTCGCGGGCCTGCGTGTCGTCGATGTCGTACAGCGGCCGCAGTCCCCAGGCCGGGGCGAGCATGGCGAGCGCGGACTGCACGTCGACCCGGACGTCACCGGTGTGTACCGGCAGCGGGAACGGTTCGGCCGGCGGCAGGCCCGGGGTGAACGCGCCGTCCACCAGCAGGCCCCAGACGTTCTCGAACGGCACCCGGCCGACCAGATCCTCGATGTCGACGCCGCGATAGCGCAGTGCCGACCCCTCCTTGTCCGGCTCGGCGATCTGAGTGTCGAACGCGACGACCCCCTCGAGACCGTGCTGAACTTCGGTTTTCGGATCCGACATGCCACTCCTCTGTGTCCGTCAGGCGCCCAGGCAGCATAGTTCGCCGCCTCACCGCGCCGACAGACCCGTGACCGCCTGGCGGTCTACGCTCATCGGCATGAGCAAACCGAACCCGCTCCTCGGTGTGGTCGTCGGTGTCGTGGCCGGCTGGGTGGCGACGACCGCTGTCTCGTACGCCGGGACTCGGCTGGCCGTGACCCGCGCCGTCCGACTCGAGACCGATCTGGTCAAGAGCCTGCCCTGGCTCGCGCTCCTGCTGGCCGTCGCCGTGGTCGTCGGGCTGCTGGTCGCGGTGCGGCCGATCGGGGCCGGTGTCCTGGTCGGTGCCGGGGCGCTGATGGGCGTGGTCGGGCTGGCCACCCAGTTGCTGCCACCGAGGACCGCGTTCGACCTGATGGAGCTGTTCAAGGTCCCGGGCAGCAGACCGCTTCCGGGTTACCTGTTCTTCGATGGCTCGCTCATCTTCGTCGGCGTCCTCCTGCTCATCGCCGGGATCGCTCGCTGGGTCTCCGACACGCGCCGCCCGCAGCAGCTCCAGGACACGCCGAACCGCTACGGCGGCTATCCCGGCCAGCCGCAACAGCAGGCCGGTCCGTGGCCGACCCAGCCCTACCAGGGCCAGCCGGGTCAACCTCCGCACGGGCCAGGTCAGCAGCAGCGACCGTACTAATCTCGACTCTGTGGACCTTGCAGAGATGCGGCAGACGTACGGCCTCGGTGAACTCCTCGAGAGCCAGGTCGACGCGGATCCGGTCAAGCAGTTCGGCGTGTGGCTCGCCCAGGCCACCGAGGCGGGCCTGACCGAGCCGAATGCGATGGTGCTCGCCACGGTCGATGCCGAGGGCAAGCCGTCGGCCCGGACAGTCCTGCTGAAGGGCCTGGACGAGCGCGGCTTCGTCTTCTACACCAATCAGCAGTCCCGCAAGGCGGACGACCTCGCCGCGAACCCGGCCTGTGCACTGGTCTTCCCGTGGCACGCGATGGAGCGCCAGGTCCGCGTCGAAGGCACCGCCACCAAGCTCCCGGCCGAAGAGGTCGACGCGTACTTCGCGAGCCGGCCCCGCGAGTCCCAGCTCGGGGCCTGGGCCTCGCAGCAGTCCCAGCCGGTCGAGTCCCGTGAGGAGCTCGACCTGCAGTACGAGTCGTACGAGCGGCAGTGGCCCGAGGGAACCGAGATCACCGCCCCGTACTTCTGGGGTGGTTACCGGATCGAGCCGGCCGCGTTCGAGTTCTGGCAGGGCCGCGTCGGCCGGTTGCACGACCGGCTGGCCTACCGCCGGGCCAACTCGTCCTCCGCGTGGGAGCTGGTCCGGCTCCAACCCTGAGCGGGCTCGCCCGACTCGCGGAAGCCGTGCCGCTGCCACCACTTCGCCAGCGGCGCCGGCGCCCACCAGTTCGCCCGGCCGAGCAGCCGCATCGTCGCGGGCACCAGCAGCGCGCGGACCACGGTCGCGTCGAGCAGGATCGCGATCACCAGCCCCACTCCGATCATCTTCACGAACACGATGCCCGAGGTCGCGAACGCGGCCACCACGATGATCAGCAGCAACGCCGCGCTGGTGATGATCCCGCCGGTGCGCTGCAGCCCGAGGGCCACGGCGCGGGTGTTGTCGCCGGTCCGGTCGTACTCCTCCCGGATCCGGCTGAGCAGGAACACCTCGTAGTCCATCGACAACCCGAACAGGACGGCGAACAACAGCACCGGGTTCGTCGCGTCCAGGAACCCGGCCGGGGTGAAGTCGAGCAGCCCGGACAGGTTGCCGTCCTGGAAGATCCACACCATCGCGCCGAACGACGCCGACAGCGACAGCACGTTCATCAGCAACGCCTTGGCCGGCAGTACGACGGAGCCGAAGGCAACGAACAGCAGGACGAACGTGATCACGATGATGAACCCGGCCATCCACGGCGTCCGCTCGGCCAGGACGTGCAGCAGGTCCATCAGCGCAGCGGTCTCGCCGCCGACCTCGGCCGACGTCCCCGCGGGCGGATCGATCGCGCGGACCCCCTTCACCACGTCGCGAGCCGGGAGCTCCTGCGCGGTGTAGTGGGTGTGCACGACGACCGACGCGACGCCGTCCTTGTATCCACCGAGCCGGACGTCCTCGACCTCGCCCACCTGCTGCAACCGACCGATGTACGGCGCGAGCGCGGCCGCGGGATCGGCAGGCGGCGTCGCGAACCGCACAGCCACCAGGACCTCGGAACCACCCGCACCGGCGAAGTCCGACTGCAGCGTCTCCGTGACGGTCCGGCTGGTCGCACCGGCCGGCAACGCGCGATGGTCGACCCCGCCCAGTTGCGCTTGCAGGAAAGGGATTCCGAGGATCAGCAGCAACGGAACCAGGATCACCACGTACCGCACCGGGCGCCGCATCACGCTGTGCGCGAGCCGGTACCACGCGCCGTGCTCCGCCGCGGGACCGGTGCTTCGCGAGAGCCAGGGCAGCCTCAGCTTGTTCACCCGATGACCCAGCACGGCGAGCAGTGCGGGCAACGCGGTCAACGCGGCGACCATCGCGACCAGGACCGCCGCGGCCCCGCCGTACGCCATCGAGCGCAGGAACATCACCGGGAACAGCACCAGGCTCGAGATCGCCACGCCGACCGTGATCCCGGAGAAGGCGACCGTCCGGCCGGCCGTGCTCATCGTGGTGACCAGCGCGCTCTCGACGTCGTCGCCGGCCGCGAGTTGCTCGCGGAACCGGGTGACGATGAACAGCGCGTAGTCGATCGCCAGGCCGAGACCGATCATCGTGACGATGTTGATCGAGAAGATCGACACGTCGGTGAACGTGCTCAGCGCGCGCAGGACGACGAACGCGCCGAGGATCGCGAGTCCGCCGACGAACAGCGGCAGGCCGGCCGCGACCAGGCCGCCGAACACGACGACCAGCAGGACCAGCACGATCGGCAGCGAGATCGACTCGGCCTGGACGATGTCGTGCTCGGTCTGCGTGTTCACCTCGTCGAACACGGCCACTTCACCGCCGACCTTGACGTCCAGCCCGGCCGGGGCCTGCCGGAGCCGGTCGTCGATCCGGTGGAACGCGCTCAGCCGCTCCTCCGGATCCGCGCCGGTCAGCGTGACCACGGCGTACGTCGAGTGCTGGTCCTTCGACACGAACGCGGGGGAGCGGGTGCTCCAGTACGTCGAGGTGCGGACCACATCGGTCGTCGGCAGGCCCGCGAGATGCTGCTCGACTCCTTGCCGGAAGCCCGGGTCCGCGACGGTCCGCGCGGGGTCCCGGTAGAGCACGATCACGTCGGTCCCGGTCCGGCCGACGGTCTGCTCGATGGTCCGGACGGCGCGGGCCGCCTCGGTGTCGGGCGCCTCGAAGCCGCCGTTGGCCAGGGAGCCGAACACGCCGGTCCCCCAGACGACCGCGGCGATCACGAAGACCCCGGTCAGGGCGAGCACCAGCCGACGGCGCCGGTACCCGAACCGGCCGAGCTTCTCGAACACGAACCCTCCCCAGAGCGGTACATTGAACAGTGGTCGCAAGGGTGAACGGTGTTAACAGTTAACGGTGTTCACTCTAGGCGGCGAGCCCGTGCAGTTGTCAAGGAAGGTGAGTGTGGAACTCGGCACCCGGCGGGACCGGCAACGGGCCGCGACGGTCGTGGAGATCAAGGTCGCGGCGCGCAAACTGCTGGTCGAAGGCGGCGCCCAGGCGGTCGGTCTGCGGGCGGTCGCCCGTGAGCTCGGCCTCAGCGCTCCCGCGCTGTACCGGTACTTCGGCAGCCACGACGACCTGGTCAGCGCGCTGATCGCCGACCTGTACGGCGACCTCACCGAGTACCTGGAGCAGGCCCGCGACACCAGCGAGGACCTGGGCGAGCAGCTGTTCCTGGTGGCCGGCGGGCTGCGCGACTGGGCGCTGGCGCATCCGGCCGAGTTCGGGCTGCTGTTCGGGGCGCCGGTGCCGAATCTCGACGACGAGCGGCACGAGCTGACCGAGAGCCACCAGGCCGCGATGCGGTTCGGGGCCGTGTTCAAGGACCTGGTCGCGCAGGTGTACCACCAGCAGCCGTTCCCGAGTCCGCCGGACGAGGACCTCGGCCCGGTCCTGGTCGAGCAGCTCCGGGAGAAGTCGGACTTCTTCGACGGGATTCCGGCCGGCGCGGTGTACCTGGCGCTGAACTACTGGACCCGGCTGTACGGGCTGATCTGCATGGAGGTCTTCGGGCAGTTGCACTGGGCCCTCGAAGACGCCGGCGCGTACTTCGAGGCGCAGCTGCGGGAGATCGGCGAGGCGCTCGGCCTGGACTGCCCGCCGGCCGAGTGACCGGGCCCGGAGCCGGGCAAAAAAAGAGACCCGCAGACACTTCCAGAGACACGACCGGGTGGCCGAACGCTGGGTCAGGCGGACTTTCCTGACTGCCTGCGGGTCCGGTGGCTGGCGTTGGATTGCCGACCACTTGCCCACTTGACTTCAGTGGTTGGCGGTCAGCCCGCCGCCACCTCACGAGTCCGATAGCAATTCATGCGTTGGACCACCTCCCTTCGCGTGTACTGAAAACCTATCTCCCGGCCCGATCGCCTTCAACCAGTTTTCGCCGCCGGTGAACAGGCCGGATCCGTGATCCCATGGGGACATGATCCGGCTTGGTTTGCCCGTGCTGCTCCTGCTGATCGGAACCGCCTGGTTCGCGTGGTCGTCGTACCGCCGGGCCGTCGACGCCGAGCGCGCTGTCTCCGAACTGACCAGCGAGAGCAAGCAACTGGTCCAGGAGGTCAGGGCGCTGGAGAAGGCGGTCGCGGCTGCCGAGCAGGGCCTGCGTACGCTCAGCTCGCATCCGTCGGTCCCGCGCGACGTCGCGCTGACCGCCGACCTGACGCTCGCCGACATCCGGCGGCTGACCGAACGCAAGGAGCTCGACACCTGATGGCCAAGCTGGGGACCCCGTCCGCGATCAAGAAGACCGGCGGGGTGAAGGGCAAGCTGATCGGCGGGCTGATCCTGCTGGTCGTGTTCATCATCGTGCTGTTCAACCTGTTCAACTTCGCCGACACGGACGCGAACAAGATCGGCCTGCACTACGGCGGCGGCATCGTCGAGGACAAGAAGTTCAAGTCGGTCGTCCCGCCGGGCTCGACGAACAAGCTGATCGGCCCGGGCGACACGGTGTACCCGTACCCGATCGACCAGCGCTCGTACATCATCGGCGGCGCCGGCGCGGACACCGACAACGCCGACGAGGTCACCGTGGTGAGCAAGGACAACGTCCGGCTCGGCGTCCGGGTCCAGGTGTACTTCACCCTGAACCGGGACCAGGAGGTGCTGCGGTCCTTCCACGAGCGGATCGGCCTGAAGACCGAGGCGTACGAGGACCGCGGCTGGAACGCGATGCTGCAGTCGTACTTCCGGCCGCAGATCGACCGGGCGCTGGTCGCGGTCGGCACCAACTACAACTGGGCCGAGCTCTACAACAACGAGGCGAAGAAGTCGGCGTTCCAGGCCGCGGCCGCCAAGGAGTTCACCCGGCTGCTGCCCGCGGCCGTCGGCGGTGACTACTTCTGCGGCCCGTCGTACAAGGGCGACAACGCCTGCGGCGAGCTGTCCTTCACGGTCCAGAAGCCGACGCCGCTGGACAAGGGCATCATCGACGGCCTCGAGGCCAAGCAGCGCGCCGAGCTCGCCAAGCAGGCGCAGGAGCAGAAGAACCAGCAGGTCAACGTCGAGCTGCTGTCGGTCAAGCAGCAGGTCGCGCTGCTCGGGTCGAACGGCTACCTGCTGAAATCCGCGATCGAGTCGGGCAAGATCCAGTTCATGGTGATCCCGCAGAACGGCAACGTCAGCATCCCGGTGCCGACTCCGACCACCCAGCAGTCGCCCCGCTGAGCCGCCCGGTGTCCGCGCTGCCGTCCCACCTCGAGCTGGTCCAGGGCATCGTCCTGCCCAAACCGGTCGGCGCGGACCCGGTCCTCGACTTCCTCAACACCCGCGCCGACTGGTCCGGACGAGGGCCGGCTCGGAGCGAGTGGCTGACCGGTTACGAGACCCTCGTGATCTGGTCCGGCCACGTCGGGCTGCTGCCGGACGCAACGGTCTTCCGGCTGATCGAGCAGGCCAGCGCCCACCCGACCGACGCGAGCCGCCGGTTCGAAGCGGCGCTGGCTTTCCGCGCCGATCTGTACGACGTCCTCACCGACACGTCCGGCTCGGCCGCCGCGTTCGAGCGAGTGGCCCGGGTGATCGAGCGAGCCGCGGGCCGCCGGCAGCTCACCGCGCTCTCGAACCTGCACGGCGTCGGCGCGACCTGGGAGCTCGCCGAGGACCTCAACCTCCCCCTCGACCAGCTGGCCGTCCTCGCCGGCGATCTCCTCACCGGTCCGCAGCGCGCCCAGGTCCGCCTCTGCGCCGGAGACGCCTGCGGCTGGCTCTTCCTGGATCCCCGCGGTCGTCGGCGATGGTGCTCCATGGCGACCTGCGGCAACCGTTCGAAGGTCAGGGCCCACGCGGCCCGTACCCGCTGAACGCCGCCGGGGTCAGTTGAACAGCGCCGGGTCCACCGTGATCCAGGTGTGCTTCGCGCGCGCCACGATCCGCCCGTCCGAGTCGTACAGCGTGGTCGCCGTGAACGTCTTCCGCCCGTCCTCGCCCAGCAACCGGCCCATCACCACGCACGCCTCACCCGACTGCGGGCGCGCATCCACACAAGCCGTCATCCGCCCGAGCACCGACGGCCGCCCCTCGAGGTCCGTCGCCCAGCCACCCGGGCAATCCAGCGCGGCCCACAGGTACTCCGCGTCGACCAGCCCGTCTTCGCCACCAAGATCCGCCGAAGGACGCCACGTACACGCGGTCCGCCCGTCCCCGAGGGCCCCGGGCCGCAGCTGAAGCCCTTCCGCGTTCGCCGGCCCGCAAGCGAAGCAAGCCGGGAACGGATGATCCACCAGCCCCCGGTACTTCACCTCGACCGCCCGGGCCTCCTCGAACGAGATCGGATCGATGGCCGCATCGGCGAGCTCGTCCACGGCGACCGGCACGGCGTCCGCGGCCAGCGAGTCCGGCGTCATCAGCTGCGCGCCTTGCTCACCGACCAGCAGTTCGAGGTCGACCTCCAACGGCGGAGGCAGCCGCAAGGTGACCTGCGGGACCGTCCCGTCCGGCGCGACCGCACCGAGCGCGGTCCCGACCAGCCCGGCGGTGTAGCCACCGTTCCCAGACTTCTCCGGACCCCGAAAGCGCCGCTCGATCCGCAGGACCTCTCGCGTACCCATGCCCCCTGACCCTAGTGCTCCACGCTGCCCCGCCCCCACAAACCCCACCCCAACCCCCATCCACCTTGAGCACCAACCAGTGCCCCAGCCCCACCTTGAGCACCAACCAGCAACCCCAGCGGCACCAGATCAGGCACTCCGTGCACAAAGTCGCGCCGATGCCGAGCAGCGCCGTACCCACCCACTTTGAGCACCAACCAGTCGACCCCAGCAACTTTGAGCGTCAACCAGTCCTCATCGGGCCGCCAAGTCGGCTGCCACGTGCACAAAGTGGGGCGGAAGCCGAGCGGCGGATCGGCGGCGGGAAGGCGAGCGGTGGAAGGCGAGCGGCGGGTCGGTGGGGCGGCGAGCGGCGGCGGGTTGGCGGGGGGACGGGCGGCGGCGGGTCGGCGGGCGACGGCGGCGGCCGGCAGGCCCGCTGGGCGGCTGGCGGGTTGTTGCAGCGATGGCTTGCTGTAGCGCGGTAGTCGTCGAACAACGCGCCAGCGACCCCAACCCAGATCCACCTTGAGCACCAACCGGTCACCGTCGTGGCGGTGTATCGGCTGGCGCGTGCACAAAGTCGGTCCGAGGGGCGGGATGTTGGGGTTTGGGAGGGGAGAGGTGAGGGTTTTTCTGGAAAGTCTTCGGAATTTGTGGTTGGGGGCTCTCATTCAAACGTCCGTTTGAACTATCCTGACTGCAGGCTACTGGGCGTGAGCAGGTGGGGTGCCTGCGCGCACGGTGTCGGGGGGAAGGAGAGATTTTGTGGACACACCGGTGGAATCGACCCGGGAGCGGTTGCTCAACGTCGCCGAACAGCGGTTCGGGGAGGGCGGGTACGAGGGGACCTCACTGCGGGCCATCACGGTCGCGGCGGCGGCGAACATCGCGGCGGTGAACTACCACTTCGGTTCGAAGGAAGCGTTGTTGCGGGCGGCGGTGTCGCGGGCGATGGCGCCGGTGAACACCGAACGCCGGCGGCGGCTCGACCAGTTGGAGGCGAACGGGTACCAGCCGAACGCCGAGCAGGTGATCCGTGCCTTCATCGAACCAGGGCTGGACCTGGTCCTGCGGCGCGGTGAGCGGGGCGCGATCGTCGCGCGGTTCATCGGCCGGGTCGCGTTCGACCCGAGTCAGCGGATCCGCGAGCTGTACGCGGCCGAGGCGGATCCGGTGGAGTCCCGGTACCTCGCGGCGTTGCAGCGGGCGTTGCCGCGGGCGGCGCCGGAGTCGGTGGAGTTCGGGTACTTCAACATGCTCGGGTTGCTCGCGTTGCACCAGTCGCAGGCGCTGTCGAAGGCGCCTGGGGCCGTGGAGACCGAGGATCCGGGCCGGTTGGCGGAGAACCTGATCGCCTTCCTGGTCGCGGCGTTCGACCGGGGTCTGCGCTCCTGACCCAGCCCCCGGATCTGTCCATAAAGTGCTCATGGATGTTCGAACCCCGGGGTAACGCTGCATAATGGCGCTCCGTGGAGCCCTGTGAAGTCGTGGTCGCCGTCGATCTCGGTGGTACCCGGATGAAGTGCGGCCTGGTCGCCGCGGACGGTGCCGTCGTGCACCGGGAGACCAGGGCCACGCCCCGGGAAGCCGGTGGCCGCGCTGTGCTCGACGCGCTCGTCGACACCGTGGTCGAGCTCGGGCAGAAGGCGGCCGCCGACGGTCATCGCGTCCGCGCCGCCGGGGTCGTGGTGCCGGGCATCATCGACGCCCACCAGGGCACCGTCAGCGCCGAGAACCTGCTCTGGGTGAACACGCCCGTCCTCGCCGAACTCCAGGCCGCCGTCGGTCCGGACCAGCAGGTGACGCTCGCGCACGACGTCCGCGCCGGCGGGTACGCCGAGGTCCGCGTGGGCGCACTCCGCGGTACGACGAACTCCCTCTTCCTCCCGCTCGGGACCGGGATCGCCGCGGCCATGGTGGTCGACGGTTCGCTGGTCAGCGGCGACGGGTACGCCGGTGAGCTCGGGCACACCCGGTTCGTCCAGGGCGAGGCCGCCGAGCTCTGTGCCTGTGGGCAACGTGGTTGCCTGGAGACCGTGGCGTCCGCGGCCGCGCTGGCCCGGCGGTACGGCGCTCGGACCGGCGAGGTGGTCGACGGGGCCCGCGAGGTCCTCGAGTTGCTGGCGGCGGGTGACCCCGACGCGGCGGCGGTGTGGGACGAGGCGCTGACCGCGTTGGTGGACGCGCTCGTGCTCTACACGACCCTCGTCGCGCCGACCCGGATCGCCATCGGTGGTGGACTGGTGGGGGCCGGTGAGACGTTGCTGGCGCCGTTGCGCGAGGGTGTGCACGAGCGGCTGACGTTCCAGCGCGAGCCGGAGATCGTCGCCGCCGAGCTCGGCGAGGAGGCGGGCTGTCTCGGCGCCGCGTTCATGGCCTGGGACGTCGCCGCCGGACCGGCGCACGATTGACCTGGGACCACAGGGGTCAAGGACAGCAGCAGATCACGGTGAGCGGAGAGCGGACGGTATGACGACGTATCGCGTGGCCCGGCTGGTCACGCCGGACGACGTACTCGAGAACGCCTGGATCCAGGTCGAGGACGGCGACATCGTCGCGTTCGGCCGCCGGTCGGACGGGATGCCCGCGGACGGCCGCCGGCCCGAGGACCTCGGCGCGGCCACGGTGGTGCCCGGGTTCGTCGACATCCACACCCACGGCGGTGGCGGGGCGACGTACTCGACCACGGATCCCGAGGAGGTCCGCAAGGCCGCGGCCTTCCACGCCAAGCACGGCACCACCACGACGATGGCCAGCCTGGTCACCGCGCCGCTGGACGAGATCGTCTCGCAGACCGCCTGCCTGGCCGATCTCGTCACCGACGGCGTGATCGCGGGTGTCCACCTGGAGGGGCCGTTCCTCTCCGAGGCGCGCTGTGGTGCGCACGAGCCGACCCTGCTCCGCGATCCGGTCGAGGGCGATGTGGCCAAGGTCCTCGGCGACGCGGTGAAGATGGTGACGATCGCGCCCGAGCTCGAACACGGGCTGGACGCGATCCGCCAGGTCGTCGACGCCGGTGTGGTCGCCGCGCTCGGGCACACCGACGCGACGTACGAGCAGATGATCGCGGGTGCGGACGCCGGGGCGACCGTGGCGACGCACCTGTTCAACGGGATGCGCCCGTTCCACCACCGCGACCCCGGTCCGGTCGGCGCCGCGCTGAACGATCCGCGGCTGCTGCTCGAGGTGATCAACGACGGCATGCACCTGGATCCGCAGGTGGTCCGGGTCGCGCTCTCGGCCGCCGGGGTGTCCCGGATCGCGCTGATCACCGACGCGATGATCGCGACCGGGATGCCGAATGGCCGGTACCAGCTGGGTGGGCTCGAGGTCGACGTCACCGACGGGCTGGCCACGCTGGCGCACGGGTCGCACTCGATCGCGGGCAGCACGCTGACGATGGACGTTGCCTACCGCAACGCGGTCAAGGCCGGGGTGTCCCTGGTGGACGCGTCCCGGATGGCGTCGACGACGCCGGCCGAGGCGTTCGGCTGGTACCACGTCGGTGGGATCGAGACCGGCAAGCGGGCGGACCTGGTCGTGCTGGACGACGACTACCGGGTCGACAAGGTGATGCGGGCCGGCTCGTGGCTGGACTGATCGGCACCGTCACCCTCAACCTCGCGCTGGACGTCACCTACCAGGTTGGCGAGCTCGTCGTCGGCGGCAGCCACCGGGTCGGCGCGATCCGGCAGCGGGCCGGCGGCAAGGGCGTGAACGTGGCCCGGGTGGCCGCGACGCTCGGGCACCAGGTGCTCGCGCTCGGGTTCGTCGGCGGGATCACCGGCGAGCTGGTCGCCGAGGAGCTCTTCGACGCCGGCCTGACCGCGCTGCTCACCCCGATCTCCGCGGAGACCCGCCGAACCGTTGCCATCGTCAACGAATCCGACGGCGACGCGACCATCTTCAACGAGGCCGGGCCGACCGTCTCGGGCGACGAATGGCGCGCGTTCCACGACCGGATGCCGTGGGGCCGGCTCGGCGTCCTCGCGTGCTCGGGCAGCCTGCCGCCCGGCGTACCGACCGACGCGTACGCCGAGATCGCGGTGCGCGCCCGGCATCACGACGTGCTCACCGTGATCGACACCGGTGGCGAGGCGCTGCTGGCGGCCGCGAAGGCGGGTGCCGTGGTCCGCTCGAACGCGGCCGAGTTGCGGGACGCACTCGGCGACGACGTGAGCGTCGAGAGCGGCGCCCGTCGGTTGACCGAGCTCGGTGCCGCGGCCGCCGTGATCACCGACGGACCCCACGGAATGGTTGCCGCGAGCCACAAAGGTACGTGGCGCGCGCTGCCCGTCGAGCAGGTGTCCGGCAACCCGACCGGGGCCGGCGACGCGTGTACCGCGGTGGTCGCGGCCGCCGTGGCCGAAGCCCCCGAACCCGACTGGAGCCTGGTCCTGCAGAGCGCGGTCGCCGCGTCGGCAGCGGCCGTCCTGACCCCCGTCGCCGGAGACATCGACCTGGCGGCGTACCGGCGGTGGCAGCCGCAGGTCACCGTCCAAGCTCTGTAGCGGGCCCTGGAGAGAGGAATCGTCATGCCGTTGGTGTCCGGAGCCGAGGTCGTGCTCGGTGCGGCGAAGGCCGGCCGAGGGGTCGGTGCGTTCAACGTGATCCAGCTGGAGCACGCGACCGCGCTGATCGCCGGCGCCGAGCAGGCCGGTACGCCCGTGATCCTGCAGATCAGCGAGAACGCGGTGAAGTACCACGGCGCGCTCAAGCCGATCGGCGTCGCCACCCTGGCCGCCGCGTCGGCCGCCTCGGTCCCGGTCGTGGTGCACCTCGACCACGCGATGGACCGGGACCTGGTCACCGAGGCGGTGGCGCTCGGCTTCACCTCGGTGATGTTCGACGCGTCCAAGCTGGACTACGCCGACAACGTCGCCGCGACCACCGAGGTGACCGCGTTCTGCCACGAGCACGGGGTGTTCGTCGAGGCCGAGATCGGCGAGGTCGGCGGCAAGGACGGCGTGCACGCGCCCGGCGCCCGGACCCGCCCGGACGAGGCGCTCGCCTTCGCCGAGACGACCGGGGTCGACGCGCTCGCGGTCGCCGTCGGCTCGTCGCACGCGATGACGGAGCGGACCGCCCAGCTCGACTTCGACCTGATCGCGGAACTACGGGCCGCGGTCCCGGTACCGCTGGTGCTGCACGGTTCCTCGGGGGTTGCCGACGCGGATCTGACCCGTGCGGTCGAGGCGGGGATGACGAAGGTCAACATCGCCACCCACCTCAACAACGTCTTCACCGGCGTCGTCCGCGAAACCCTGGCCGACCAGCCGAAGCTCGTCGACACCCGCAAGTACCTCGGCCCCGCCCGCGACGCGGTCGGAGCCGAGGTGGCCCGCCTGCTGACCGTACTGAAGGCGGGCTAGGTCAGGTCGCGGCGGATCCGCCAGAAGCAGAAGCCGGTCAGCCCGAACGCCAGCAGCAGGAACAGCCCGGTCTCCCGCCACTGCAGTCCCCAGAACCGGTCGGCCGGGTAGTACTTCACCTGCTGGCGGTAGCCCTCGGCCTCGAACCGCTGGAAGCACTGGTCCGGGCTCAGCTTCCGCTCCCGTGCTTCGGGCGGCCGCGGCCCGCAGTCCTGCAGGTACGACGGCAGCGTCTTCTGCACCACGCCGTCCTTGACCGTCTCGTCCGACACCTTCCACAGTCCGGGCGCACCGGCCAGGACCTCCACCCGGAGGACCTCGGGATCCTTTTCCGGGCCGCTCAGCATCAGACCTCGGATGGTGTCCTTGGTGAGCGTCTTGGTCTCCACCACCGGGCTCATCAGGTGCGGCCGGATCAACGACGGGGCGAGCGCCTGGAACGCGACCACCACCGCCAGCGTGAGCGCGATCGCGACGATACTGCGCCGGATGACGAGACCCAGCGTGACGCCGACGGCGAAGGCGAACGCGGCGTAGCCGATCGGGACGACGCCGCGGGCCCCGAACAGCGGCGGCTGCATCCGGGCCAGTTCGAACACGTTCGAGCTGTTGCCGGCGGCAACGCTGTCGTCGATCGGGCCGGCCCACCAGGTGACGATCAGGCTGAGCAGGCCGCTGACCGAGATGGCGGCCGCGCCGGTCAGCCCGACCTTCACCGTGAGCCAGCGACTCCGGCTGATCGACTGGCTCCAGACCAGCCGATGGGTCCCGGCCTCGAGTTCCCGCGCGATCAGCGGAGCTCCCCAGAAGGCGCCGATCACCGGGGGAGCGGCGTACACGACGAACTGGCCGACCAGGTAGAGCGTGCGGTTGAGCCGCTGCTCGGCGACCAGGTCGAGGAAACCGGTCGTGGTGGTGCGGTAGTCGGACGCCAGCCCGGGGCCGGTGACCGCGCAGAACACGGCCAGGACGGCGACCGCGCCGGCGACGGCGAGCGCGGGCACCCGGAACTGCCGCCAGGTCAGCCAGATCATCGCTGCACCTCCAGAACGGGCCGGGCGGCCGGCGGGTCGGTCTCGGTCCGGCGGCCGAGGTAGGCGAGGACGAGGTCCTCCAGGGTGAGCTGGCTGACCGTCCAGGCCGGGTCGAGGATCGGTTGCTCGGTCCGGATCAGGAACGTGGACTGCCGGTCGGTGTGACTCTCACCCACGACGAACTGGTCCCGGGGCAGCGACTTCGCCTCTCGCCGCGGGCCGGTGATCCGGTGGTGCGTGGCGAGCAGGTGGTCGATCTCCCCGCTGACCTGGACCCGGGAGTCGACCAGCACGATGAGGTAGTCGCAGGCGCGTTCCACGTCGGAGACGAGGTGCGAGGACAGCACCACGCTCAGCTCCTGCTCGGCGACCGCCTCCATCAGGTCCTGCAGGAACTCCCTGCGGGCCAACGGATCCAGGGCCGCGACCGGCTCGTCGAGCATCAGCAGGTCGGGCCGTTTCGCCAGGCCGAGCGTGAGCGCCAACTGTGCTCGCTGGCCGCCGGACAGCCGGCCCGCGCGCTGGGAAGGATCGAGCCGGAGCCGCCCGATCCGTTCCTCGGCGAGGGTCTTGTCCCAGTCCGGGTTCAGCCGGGCGCCCAGCCGCAGGTGGTCGGCGACGCTCAGCCGGGCGTACGTCGGGGTGTCCTGGGCGACGAACCCGACCTTCTCCATCGTCGCGCCGGCGGGTGCGCCGAGGACCTCGATCGACCCCGCGGTCGGGGTGAGCAGGCCGACGGCCAGGTTCAGCAGGGTGCTCTTGCCGGCGCCGTTCGGGCCGACCAGACCGACCACGTGGCCGGCCGGTACGTCCAGGTCGCAGTCGGTCAGCGCCCAGCGGCGACCGTAGCGCTTGCCCAGGGACCGGGCGCTCAGGACGGCGGTCATGCTATGTCCTCCTGAGCGGCGGACCGAAAGGTCGTCAGGAACAACGCCTCGATGCTCTCGTCGTCGAGACCGGCCTTGCGCGCCTTGGCCAGCCAGCGGCGCAGGTCCTGCCGCAGCGGTCCGTGCGCGGCCAGCGTGTTGTCGGTGAGCGTCCTGGTCACGAACGTGCCGCGGCCCGGCCGGGCGGCGACCAGCCCTTCGTGCTCCAGTTCGCGGTACGCCTTCAGCACGGTGTTCGGGTTGATCGCGAGGGCCGCGACCACGTCCTTCACCGTCGGCAGCTGGTCGCCTTCGCGGAGCAGCCCGAGCCGGAGCGCGTTCCGGACCTGCTGCACGATCTGCTGGTACGGCGACACCCCCGACCGGCCGTCCAGGTGGAACTCGATCATCCAAACCCCCATTTAACTAGGTGACTAGCACTATAGGGGTACGGGCGAGCTCGGCGTCAAGGGTGCGGACGTGCAGCACTCATCAACCCACCGAGCCGGTGAGGTGTGGGGTGAGGCTGAGCGTGGACCGACGGGTGGTCAGGTGGTTGGTGAGTGGTGGGGGTCCGGGTCAGCGGATGCCGTCGTAGCGGCGGAGGGCTTCGGTGCGGGCTTCGGCGTGGTCGACGATGGGGGCTGGGTAGTCGGCCGGGGGCTCGGCGAGCTTCCACGGTTCGTGGACGGCCTTGCCCGCGACATCACGGAGCTCGGGGATCCAGCGGCGGACGTAGTCGCCGGCCGGGTCGAACTTCGTGCCCTGGGTGATCGGGTTGAAGATCCGGAAGTACGGCGAGGCGTCGGCACCGCAACCGGCCACCCACTGCCAGTTCAGCGAGTTCGAGGCGAGGTCGCCGTCACGCAGGTTCCGCATGAACCAGCGGGCGCCGTACTTCCAGTGCACGTGCAGGTCCTTGACCAGGAACGAAGCGACCACCATCCGCACCCGGTTGTGCATGAACCCGCTCTCGGCGAGCTGCCGCATCCCCGCGTCGACGATCGGGTACCCGGTCCGGCCGGCGCACCACGCCTCGAACGCTTCCCCGGGCTCGTCGTACTGCATCTTGGCGAACTCCGACCGCAACGGCTTCCACGCGGCCTGCGGATTCCGGGCCAGCAGGTCCGCGCAGAACTCCCGCCAGGCCAGCTCCCGCCGGTACGCCTCGGCGCCCGCGCTGCGTTTGCGGGCCAGGTCGGCGAGCATCGTCCGCGGATGGATCTCCCCGTACTTCAACGGGATCGACATCCGCGACGTGGTGTCCAGGTCGGGCCGGTCCCGCTCGTCGTCGTACCCCGCGACCGTGTCGAGGTAGTCGGCCCAGTGCTCGCGCGCCGCGGCCTCGCCCGCACCCTCGACCGGGGAGGCGTCGGGCAGCGCGTCCCCGCGTTTGCCGATCCACTCCACCGAGTCGGGGGCGTCGACGGGACCACGCCACCCGTGCTCGAGCCAGGTCCGGAAGTACGGCGTGAACACCTGGTACGAGTTGCCCTGGCCGTTCAGGACGCGGCCGGGCGCGATCGCGTACGCCGAACCGGTGGTGACGAGCGGGCAGTCCAGCGCGGCCTCGACGGCGGCGTCGCGGCGTTGTCCGTACGGACCGTGGTCGGCCGCGCTGTGCACGCTCACGGCACCGAGGTCCTTGGCCAGTTCGGGCACCACGTCGGCCGGATCGCCGCGGCGGACGACGAGCTTGCCGCCCATCGCGTCGGACAGCGCCTTGAGCGAGGTGATCAGGTGGTCGCGGCGTGGACCGCCGGCCGGGTCCCACAGCGCCGGATCGAGGACGAACAACCCGGTCACCCGGCCGTCGCCCGCGGCGACCGCGTCGAGCAGGGCGGGGTTGTCCGCCAGCCGGAGATCCCGCCGGAACCACATCAGAGCCGGAGCCATCATCCCATCCTGGCTCATGCACAACTTCTGCACAGGCTCGAACCGCCGATGACCGGATCGGTCCGGCGATTGGGTAGGGCTTGCCCGAATAGGTGAGAATGGTTGTCGTGAGCGAGCTGATCGATACCACCGAGATGTACCTGCGGACCATCTACGAGTTGGAAGAAGAAGGCATCCTGCCGCTCCGCGCCCGGATCGCCGAACGCCTGCACCAGTCCGGCCCGACGGTCAGCCAGACGGTGGCCCGGATGGAGCGCGACGGCCTGGTCACGGTCGAGGGCGACCGGCATCTCGAGCTCACCGACGTCGGCCGGATGCAGGCCACCCGGGTGATGCGCAAGCACCGGCTGGCCGAGCGGCTGCTGGTCGACGTGATCGGCCTGGAGTGGGAGGACGTGCACGCCGAGGCCTGCCGCTGGGAGCACGTGATGTCCGATGCGGTCGAGCTGCGGCTGCTGAAGATCCTCGACAACCCGACCGAGTCGCCGTACGGCAACCCGATCCCGGGCCTGGAGGAGCTGCAGAAGAACGGCCAGGTCACCGAGATCGGCGAGTTCCGCAGTGGCGTCGAGCCGCTCGACAAGGTGCTGGACGCGGCGTCCGCGGCGCCGGTCCGGGTGCTGGTCCGGCGGATCGCCGAGCCGGTGCAGACCGACGACCTGGCGATGTCGGTGCTCCGCCGCGCAGGTGCGCTGCCGGGCCGCGAGGTCGACTCGATGCTGGACGCCGAGGGCGTGCTGGTCGGCAGCCGCGACGCCGGTGGCGTGATCAGCGACGAGACCGCCGGCCACATCTTCGTCAGCCTGGTCTGAGGGCCGGTTCCTTCAGACCTGCATTAAGAAAGGCCACCGACAGCGCTCGATGCTGTACTCAGTGTGGCCACGAGGTAACGTCTGTCCGCGATGTCCGAGAACGTAATCGACTGGCCCGGGTACCTGCGCGAGTTCCACACCGCCGCACCCGGGTGTACCGAAGCGCTGCTGTCACGAGCTGTGGCCGGGGACCACACGCCCTACCGCTGGCTCGTCCGGGCGGTGTCCGGAGAGGCTCGGCGGGTCCTCGACCTCGCCTGCGGGAGCGGGCCGGTCGCCCGTGAGCTGCACGGCCGCTGGGTGGTCGGGCTGGACAACAACCCGACCCAGCTCGCCGACGCCCCCGGGCCGCGGGTGCAGGCCGACGCCCTGCACCTGCCGTTCGCGAACGAGGCCTTCGACGTGGTCACCTGCTCGATGGGCCTGATGGTCCTGCAGCCGCTGCCGGAGATCCTGTCCGAGGCGGCCCGGGTCCTGCGCCGCGGCGGCGTCCTGGCCGCGACCGTGCTGGCCGTCCGGCCGTTGCGCCGGGGCGACATCCGGACCCTGACCGGTCTGACCACCCGGCTCCGGTCCCGGCCGCAGTTCCCCGGGAACGGGGAGATCACCGGGCTGAAGGAGCAGCTGCGCGGCGTCGGCTTCGACGTGATGGAGAGCCAGCGCGAGCGGTACGCGTACACCGTCCGCTCGCTCGACGACGCCCGCCGGGTGGTCTCGGCGATCTACCTGCCCGGGACGTCCGACGACCGTCGGGAGACCGCGGCGCACTGGCTGGCCGACCGCGCCGAGGCCCGGGACGGCCTGGAGGTCGCGATCCCGGTCCGCCGGATCACCGCGATGCGGACCAGGCTCGCGCTCGCCAGCTGATCGTCTGCCGGTCAAGGGTGACCGGCAGGGCCGGGAAGTCGGTACGGTTCTGCTGTGCCCGCTCTGACCTGGTCCGTCCGTTCACTGGACCACGCCCTGGACGGCCAGACGGTGTACCGGGAACTGTTCGCCGGCGAACCGGTCTCGTTCTGGCTCGACGGCAGCCTGACCGACCGCGGATCCCGCCGCGTCTCCGTCCTCGGGACGACGGCCGGCCCGGATGCCGACGTGCTGGTCCGGGACGCCGCCGACGGTGACGTCTTCGCCGAACTGCAGGAGCTGCTCGCCGCAAGGCGGTCCGTGGTCCCGGCCGAGCTGGCCGACCTGTTCTGCGGCGGCTACGTCGGCTACTTCGGGTACGAGCTCAAGTCCTTGACCGGTGGCGTGGCCGCCCACGCGGCGGAGACGCCGGACGCGGTGTGGATCTGGGCCAACCGGTTCGTGGTGATCGACCACGATCGCGACCTGAGTCACCTCGTCGCGGTGCACCAACCGGGGGACCACGAGGCCACCGGCTGGCTCGATCGGGCAAATGACGTCACCGCGTCCTGGTTCATGGGTTGGGCGGGACCGCCGGCGGTCACGCTGCTCGACATCGAGGCCCACCTCGAGCAGGACCGGGCGACGTACCTGGCCGGGATCGACGCGTGCCGGGCCGCCCTCGAAGCGGGGGAGACGTACGAGGTCTGCCTGACGAACCGGGTCCGCCTGCCACCGATCGCCGACCCGCTCGACTTCTTCCTCTGGCAACGCGCGACCAACCCCGCGCCGTACGCCGCGTTCCTCCGGTACGGCGAGCTCGCGGTCGCCAGCTCGTCGCCGGAACGGTTCCTCACCGTGGACGCCGACGGCTGGGCCGAGTGCCGCCCGATCAAGGGCACGGCGCCGCGGTCGGCGGATCCGGCCCAGGACCAGCTGGTCGCGAAGGCGCTGGCCGAGGACGAGAAGACCCGCGCCGAGAACCTGATGATCGTCGACCTGATCCGCAACGACCTCGGCCGGGTCAGCGAACCGGGCACCGTCCAGGTCCCGCAGCTGATGGCCGTGGAGACGTACCAGACCGTGCACCAGCTGGTCACCACGGTGCGCGGCCGGCTCCGTCCCGAGGTGGACGCGGTCGCCGCGGTCCGGGCCTGCTTCCCGCCGGGCTCGATGACCGGTGCGCCGAAGATCCGGACGATGGAGATCCTGGACGGGCTGGAGTCGAGCGCCCGCGGCGTGTACTCGGGTGCGCTCGGCTATCTCACCGTCGACGGCCGGGCCGATCTCAGCGTGGTGATCCGGACCGCGGTGCTGACGCCGGCCGGGACCGTGATCGGCGCGGGCGGGGCGATCGTGCTCGACTCCGATCCGGTCGCGGAGTACGACGAAATGGTGCTCAAGGCAACCGCAACGCTAGGAAGGTCCACGTGATGCCGCTACTGGTGGCCGATTCGTTTCTCGTTGCCCAGGGCAATGTTCGCGGGCTGGACCGGCATCGGGCCCGGTTCACCGCCTCCTGCGCGGCCGCCGGGGCGGACGGTGCCGCGGAGTACTGGGACGACCAGGTCGGCCGGTTGCCCGGGTTCGGCCGGTGGTTCCCGCGGATCGAGCTGTGGTCGGAGCCGGCCGGGGCGCCTCGGTACGCCGTCCAGGTCCGCCCGGCGCCGACTCCGGGGGACCGGGTCCGGGTCGCGGTTCATCGTGGGGCCGATCCGCGCACCAGTCCGCGGGTGAAGGGCCCGGATCTCGACGTGCTGGGGAAGGTGAAGGCCGACGCGGCCGAGGCGACCGGTGCCGACGAGGTGCTGCTGCTCGACACCGACGGGGTGGCCGTCGAGGCGGCGTACTCGGCGCTCGCCTGGTGGGAGGACGAGGTGCTCTGCTTCCCGCCGGCCGATCGCGCGTTCCTGCCCTCGGTCACGGCTCAGCTGGTCCGCGAGTTGGCGGTGGACCGCGGTGCCAAGGTGGAGGAGCGCGCCCGGACCGCGGAGCAGCTCGCCGCCGAGGCGGACGAGGTCTGGCTGCTGAACGCGCTGCACGGCATCCGCCCGGTCCACGCCTGGGACGACGGCCCGATCGATCCGCTCCCGGGGTCCCGCTCGACAGAGTGGCGCAACGACCTGCTCGCGCTGGCCCGGCCGGTCTAGGGCCTCCGGCCAAGAGGCCGCTTCCTAAAACTGATATCACTATGCTACTTTCGAGGTATCGACCTCGGAAGGAGATCGCGATGAGCGCGAACACGGACGTGATGGTGGACGTGCCCAAGCCGAAGGTGACCGAGCGGCCGGCCGGGGACCTGAACGGCTGGCCGATGCTGGGCCTCGCCTTCGTCCTGGTGGTACTGGCCGTGGTGCTGTTCGTCGTCGGGCTCGGCCAGGACCAGGTGGCCCTGATGGTCGTCGCGGCGGTCGCCTTCCTTGCCGGGCTGATCGTCGCGGTCGGCCTGACCCCGGTCGCGCCGGGCCGGGCCCGGGTGCTGCAGGTGCTCGGCCGGTACGCGGGAACGATCCGCACCGACGGGCTGCGCTGGGTGAACCCGATCACCGACCGCAAGGAGATCTCCACCCGGATCCGCAACCACGAGACCACCGTCGCCAAGGTGAACGATGCCGACGGCAACCCGATCGAGATCGCCGCGGTGGTGGTCTGGCAGGTCGAGGACACCGCGCAGGCGATGTTCGAGGTGGATGACTTCGTCGAGTTCGTCGCGATCCAGACCGAGACCGCGGTCCGGCACATCGCCAACTCCTACCCCTACGACGTGCACTCCGACGAGGGCGGACTGTCGTTGCGGGACAGCACCGACGAGATCACCGAGACGCTGTCGGTCGAGATCGGCGCCCGCGTCCAGGCGGCCGGGGTCCGGGTGATCGAGTCGCGGATCACCCACCTCGCCTACGCACCGGAGATCGCCCAGGCGATGCTGCGCCGCCAGCAGGCCGGTGCGGTCGTCGCGGCCCGGCAGCGGATCGTCGAAGGCGCGGTCGGCATGGTCGAGTTGGCGCTGGACCGGCTGTCCGAGCACCAGGTGGTCGAGCTGGACGAGGAGCGGAAGGCCACCATGGTCAGCAACCTGATGGTGGTGCTGTGCGGCGACCGGGACGCGCAGCCCGTGGTGAACACCGGTTCCCTTTACCAGTAAGGCTTTCCGGTGGCCACCGAACGCAAGAAGATCCTGCTCCGGCTGGATCCCGTGGTGCACGACGCGATCGCCCGCTGGGCGGCGGACGACCTGCGCAGCACCAACGCCCAGATCGAGTTCCTGCTCCGGCGAGCTCTCGCCGACGCGGGCCGGTTGCCCGGCAACGTCGGCAAGATGCGTGGCCCGGGCCGCCCGCCCAAGGAGGAGACATGACGCTCCGCGCAGCCCCGAAAGTTGCTCTTGGCAAACGAACTGCGCCGGCCTCGGTACCGGCCCGGCTGTACCTGCTCGCCTGTGACCCCACCACCGGCCGCCTGGCCGGTGGTTCCCGGCTCGGCCTGGTCCTGCGGGCTGCCGCGCTGGTGGACCTGCAGTTCTCCGGTCACCTGGTCGACGACAACGGCCGCGTTGCCGTCAAGACCGGTCCGACCCCGGCCGACCCGGTGCTCGCGGGGGTGCTCGAGGGCATCGGGGCCTCGGGGCCGCGGAAGTGGGGGTACTGGGTGGGTCGCCGGCCGCGGGCGATGGTCCGCGACGTCCGCGACGAGCTCGTCCGGTCGCAGGTGATCCGCGTCGAGCCGTACCGGCGGTACGGGGTGGTCCCGGCCGAGCGGATCACCGTGCGGCAGCCGTTGCTCCGGCGGCAGTTGCTGCAGGCCGCGACCGACACGCTGCGGCCGGCCCGGCTGGTCACCCGGGTGGACCTGGCCGACGCGGCCCTCGCCGTCCTCGCCGCCACCGGTGACCTTCGGCCGATCCTGTCGAAGGACCAGCGCACCCGGCACAAGGACCGGCTCGCCCAGCTCGCGGTCCGGGTCGGGCCCGTCGTTCCCGCACTCCGCAAGGCGATCCAGCACCAGAGCGCCGCCGCCTCTTCCGGCGGCTGACCACCCGCTGCACCAGCCGTACCCGGCCCGCGTTGGTGGGCCGGGTTGACGGCCATGCCTGTCCGGGTGCTACGGTTCGTTAGTAAAGTAATGAACCTACGAACCAACGAACCGACGAGGAGGGACCCACGGTGTTCGACGATCGCAGCCCGATCTATCTCCAGATCGCGGACCAGATCAAGAACGACATCGTCACGGGTGCCCTCGCCGAGGACGAACAGGTCATGTCGACGAACCAGTACGCGGCGTTCTACCGGATCAACCCCGCGACCGCGGCCAAGGGCTTCGCCCAGCTGGTCGATGAGGGCGTGCTCTACAAGAAGCGTGGCATCGGCATGTTCGTCAGCCCGAACGCGCGGGACCTGCTCCGGACCGGCCGGCGGGACTCGTTCTTCGCCGAGGTGGTGGATCCGATGATCCAGGAGGCCAAGGCGATCGGCGTCCCGCTGCGTGACGTCGTCCAGCACATCCAGAAGGAGGAACAGTGACGGGGCTGGCGGTGCGGACCGAGAACCTGACCGTGCGGTTCGGCGATCAGACGGCGCTGGACGGTCTCGACCTGCGGTTGGCGGCCGGCAAGATCCATGGGCTGCTGGGCCGCAACGGCTCGGGCAAGAGCACGCTGGCCGCGATCCTGGCCGGCTTCCGCCAGGCCGACGCGGGCCAGGTGCTGCTGTCCGGTGGCGACCTCGGCGACCCGCGCTCGCCGTTCGAGGACGCGGTCGTGACGAGCCGGATCTGCCTGATCCGCGAGTCCGGCGACATGGGCGACACCGCCCAGGTCCGGCAGGTCCTGGGGCTGGCCGCGAGCCTGCGGCCGTACTGGGACGCCGACCTGGCCGGCGAGCTCGTCGACCGGTTCGAGCTCCCGCTCGGCAAGCGGGTGCAGAAGCTGTCCCGGGGCAAGAAGTCGGCTCTCGGGGTCGTGCTCGGCCTGGCCAGCCGGGCTCCGTTGACCATCTTCGACGAGAGCTACCTCGGCATGGACGTCCCGTCGCGCGAGCTGTTCTACGACGCCCTGCTCGCCGACTACGCCGAGGTGCCGCGGACGATCCTGCTGTCCACCCATCTGGTCGGCGAGGTCAGCGCGATGCTCGAGGAAGTGGTCATCCTGGATCGCGGCCGCCTGGTCACGCAGGCACCGGTGGACACCCTGCGCGGCCGCGGTGCGTCCATCGTCGGCCCGGCCGGAGCTGTCGACGAGCTCACCGCCGGACTCACCGTGCTGGCCGAACAGAGGCTCGGCGGGACCAAGTCCACCACCGTGCTGGGCGACCTGGACGCCGCGCTGCTCGCCCAGGCACGCTCGGCCGGCCTGGAGATCGGCCAGGTCGGTCTGCAGGAACTGTTCGTCCATCTCACCACGCCGGCCCAGGGAGGAGCCCGATGACCACCGCCACCACGGCCGCGCCGACCATCGCGACGCTGCCGAACCAGGTCACCGCGACGGCCCGGCTGCAGGCGGTCCTGCGGCTCATCGTCCGCGGACTGACCCCGATGCTGGGCGGCTACTGGGTGGTGATGGTGCTGACGTTCGCGGTCGCGGGGACGGTCGTCAAGATCGTCACCGGCGGCGACACCAGCATCTGGGACTACGGCACCCAGTCGCCCAAGTACTTCTCCGCCGCCGTCGGCATCACCTTCGTCCCGGCGTTCTTCGGCCTGCTGATCGCGCACGGCGTGACCCGGCGGATGGTGGCGGTGGCGGCTGCCATCTTCTTCACCGGCGCGGCCGCCTGTACCGCGGTGCTCTGGGTGCTGATGTACCAGCTGGAGCACGTCGTCTACAGCTGGCAGGACTGGTCGCAGACGCTGCCCAACGCGCACCTGTTCAGCCGGCCCACGCAGTCCGGACTCGTCTTCACGGAGTTCTTCCTGCTGGTCATCGCGCACGAGGCGGCCGGCTGGCTGATCGGGATCTGCTTCTACCGGTTCGGGGTCTGGAAGGGCATCTTGTTGCTGCCGCTCTGCATCCTGCCGGCCGTGACCGCGGAGCTCGTCCTGGCCGCGCAGTGGTTCGCCAACGAGATCGCCGGCACCGGCTACCAGCGTCCACCGCTGGCGATCGGGGCGCCGCTCGTCCTCGTCGTCAGCGCCCTCGGCCTGTGGGCCGGCTACCTGTTGATTCGTTCCCTGGGGCTCAAACCGGCCAAGGGCTGACCCCGCTCCGACTTCGCTTCTTCCACCCTCACCAGTACCAAGGGAGGCTTCGCCATGCCCGAAAACGACCTGGTCGTCGTCGAGAGCCTGCACAAGGCGTACGGCGCCACCGTGGCCGTCGACGACGTCAGCCTGACCGTCCGGCCCGGAGAGATCTTCGGCATCCTCGGCCCGAACGGCGCCGGCAAGACCACCACCGTCGAGTCGATCGCCGGGCTCCGGACGCCGGACCGCGGTACCGTCCGGGTGGCCGGCCTGGACCCGCACCGGCGCCGGACCGAGATCACCTCGCTGATCGGCGTCCAGCTCCAGGCCAGCGAGCTGCCGGACAAGATCCGGCCACTGGAGGCGCTGCGGCTGTACGCGTCGTTCTACCCGGCGCCGCGGGACCCGGCCGACCTGCTCGAGCAGCTCGGGCTGACCAAGGTGAAGGACACCCCGTTCGCCAAGCTGTCCGGTGGCCAGAAGCAGCGGCTGTCGATCGCGCTCGCGTTGATCGGCAACCCGCGGCTGGCCATCCTCGACGAACTCACCACCGGCCTGGACCCGCAGGCCCGCCGGGACACCTGGGAGCTGGTCCGGCAGATCCGCGACGCCGGCGTGACGATCGTCCTGGTCACCCACTTCATGGAGGAGGCCGAGTACCTCTGCGACCGGATCGCGATCATCGACAACGGCCGAGTGGTCGCGCTCGACACCCCGGCGGGCCTGGTCGCTGCGGCCCGGTCGGAGCAGCGGCTGAGCTTCCGGCTGCCGGCCGAGCTGCCGGACGACAGCGTGCTCACCGCCCTCCCGGCGGTGCACACCGTCAGCCGGGACCAGGACCGCATCATTGTCACCGGCAACGATGACGTCCTGGTCGCCGTCGTCACCGAACTCGCGGGCCGTGGGCTCGCCCCGATCGACCTGCAGACCGAGCGGACCACCTTGGACGACGCGTTCCTCGCGTTGGCCGGCCGGAACTTCGAAGGAGCGCAGTGATGAGCCAGACCCTTGCCCTGACCCGGATCGAGACCAAGCTGTTCCTGCGGGACTGGCCCGGCCTGTTCTTCGTCTTCGTGCTGCCGCTCGGCCTGCTGTCGGTGTTCTCGCTGATCGGCGGGGACGACGGGGCCGACGCGGGGATCCCGGCCGGCTTCCTGCCGTCGATGGCGATCGGGATCGGGATCGCCCTGCTCGGCCTGGCGACCCTGCCGATGATCCTGGCCGGCTACCGGGAGAAGGGCGTACTGCGCCGGCTGTCCACCACGCCGGTCCGTCCGGCCAAGCTGCTGATGGCCCAGTTGCTGCTGCACCTGGTCGCGGCCGCTCTGGTGATCGTGCTGATCGTCGGCGCCGGTTCGTTGCTCTTCGGCGCGGAACTGCCCGGCTCGCCGCTGCAGTTCGGCGTCTCCGCCGCGCTGTACTCGGTGTCGCAGCTCGCGATCGGGCTGGTGATCGCCGGCCTGGTCCCGACCGCGAAGACGGCCAGTCTCGTCGGCAACCTGCTGCTCTTCCCGAGCATGTTCTTCGCCGGGGTGTGGACGCCGGGTGACGTGATGCCCGAGTCGTTGCGCTGGCTGCGCGACGTCACCCCGATGGGCGCCGGGATGAGCGGCCTGCAGGACTCGTGGGCCGGTGGCTGGCCCGACCCGGTGCACCTGATCGCGCTCGTCGTCGCAACAGTCGTTTGTGTAGCAGCCGCCGCGCGCTTCTTCCGTTGGGAGTGAGCGGGCGACGTTATGCACAGGGGGTGTGTATAACTCGGGCCAGATCTGTGGACGGCCGGACACCTGCTGTGGATGACACGCAGAAGGTGGCGAAATGCCGGAATCTCCTGGTGGGAAAGGGTTGTGCGGCCCCGGGCAACGGCGATAGAAAGGGCGGCACGCCGGTTCTTCGATTCGGCGGGTCGTGCGGACATCGAGGTTCCTTGCGGTGGGGATCCCCACCGAGGTAGACCGGTGACGGGGTCTGCCGAACCCACGGACCCGTTCGGGAGGCTGGAGACGTCACTATCCTTCAGCTGTGCGGTGGGGCCCCTCCGACTCATACTCGGAGGGGCTTCACCGTTTTCCCGTCCTTTCCGGGTTTTCCGGAGCTTTCCCAGGACAGGCCAGGGCCGGTGTGAGGTGTCCCGTCACACCGGCCCTGGTGCGCCGGCCTGGCACGCCGGCTCTGCTGCGTCCTCGGTCAGCGCAGCGTGATCCGCAAGCTGGTCGAGGACCCGCGAGCGTCCACCCGGACCTCCGTCCCCCGCGTCGTCTGCACCACCTCGTACCGAGCGGTGCGGCCGTTGACGGTCACGGCGGCAACCTTCGCCCCGGTCGGCAGGACCGCGCCGACCGTCACCTTCGCGCCGACGCCCTTGACGGTCACCTCGGTCCGAAGTTCCTTGTTTACAAGGCTTGCCGAGACATCAGCCGCACCGGAGCCGAGCCGGATGTTGCTACCAGCCACCTTCGGCTGGCCCTCCGGGAGCTGCGGCACGATCGCGAGCCGGCCGTGACCGAGCTCCGGGGCGACGCCCAGCTGCTGCGTGATCACCGGCCAGAGCACGCCGTACGCGCCCCACGCCTGCAAGGCCATCGAGCGGTCGTACATCGGCCGGTCGATGTTCGCCGGGGCGTCCGGTGACGGCGCGATCTCCGGCATCGCGCCCGGCGTCTCCCAGACCTTCGGGTCGAGCTGGATCCGGGCGTTGCCGGTGGTGTACACCTGCTGCTGCTTCTTGCCCAGCCGCCCGAAGTTGCCCTCAGCAACGGCCATGATCGAGGTGTTCAGCGAGAAGATCGCCCGCTCGCTCTTCACCTGCGACACGACCGGGTCGCAGGACGCGCCGGGGTTGCCGGCCGGGTCCGAGGTCGGCCCGGTACCGGTGTGGAACAGGCCGAATTCGCCCGTGTAGCAGGACTTCTCGCGTTGGTCGAGCGCGAGCTCGGCGTGTTCCGGCGAGGCCAGCGGCGTCATCGGCCGGCCCGGGCGGGCGAGCTGCGCCTCCATCGGCGTGACCCCGGTCCAGTGCCGCTGGAAGATCGGCGTGTTGTCGTTGGCCGGGTTGTCGGGGTCGTCGATCGAGTCGGCGTACCCGAGCGCCTGCGGGACCCACCACTGCGCCTCGAACCGCTGCTCCAGGTCCGCCGCCTTCGCGGTGGCCCACTGCTCGGTCGCCCGGTCCCGCTTGGACGCGGCGAGGTCGGCCAGGTCGCGGAGGCCGCGAGCCAGGTAGACCGTGCTGTCCAGCTTCTCCGAGCCCATGCCGTTGCGCTCGACGTTCGCCAGGCCTTCGAGCCAGCCGTCCTGGTCGGCGTCCAGCTCGCGATAGGCGTACCGCAGGTTGCGGACGCTGAAGTCGTACATCTCGTCGCGGAACCGGTCGTCGCCGGTCCACCGCCACAGCAGCGCGACCGCGCTCGGGAACTTCACCGTCTCGTCGGTGTTGCCCGCGCTCTGGTTCGACCCGAAGTACACGTCACCGGTCGGGACCACCTCGTGCGCGACCTTGCCGCTGCGGTCGTTGAGCAGGTCGCTCACGTCCCGCAGGGCCCGCAGATGCGCCTTCACCGTGTCGAACTGGCCGGCCGCGACCGCGGCGTACGAGGTGTACTCGCCGTCGGTGGCGAACAGCCACGGGTAGTCCGGGAAGCCGGCGCCGAACCAGCGCGCCGCGTCCAGGGTGCCGGCCGGAGCCGGGTACGACTTGCCCTCGTTGACGTCTCGGATGCGCAGGTCGCGGGCCTCCTGGACGGAGTCGGCGAGGTTCTGCTTGCTCCACTCGACGCTTCGCTGCAGCAGCCGGTCACCCGGCAGGTCGACCACCGACCGCGCGGCGATCCCGGCCCGGTCCCGGATCTTTGCCTTGAGCAACTTCTCCGGGTCGCCCAGGGCCCGGCGGTACTCGCGGGCGGCCTCGGCGCGGCTCTGGTCCGACCCGGCCACGGCGAACCAGATCGTTCGGGCCTGACCCGGTCGCAGGTCGACGCTGTACGTCAGCCGGCCGCCCGTACCCTTGCCGAACGTGCTGTCGTCGCAGCGGGCGGGCGCGGTCCCGTCGGCCGGGCAGATCACGGCCGGGTCCTGCGGGCCACGGTTGTTCGGGCCGAGGGCGTGGCTCTTCGGTCGCAAGGAGGATCCGACGAGCGCGGTGTAGTCGTGCGCCTCGGCGTTCTGGAACGGCGGAGTGCCCTGGTCGCGGAACTCCAGTGCGCCGTCCGCGTACGAGCCGGTGTCGGCCAGGTTGTTCTGCGCGGCGCCCGGCGCGGTCCAGCCCCACGGGTACGAGGGCATCAGTTCGGAGTGCGCGTCCACGTCGAGGCTCACCGTCTTCGCCGTGGCCGAGGTGAGGGTGAGGCCGACGACGGTCGCGCGGAGGCCGTCGGGGACGAAGTCGGTGCGCTGGATCCCGAGCGAGCCGCCGTAGTCGATGCGCTGGTACCCGTGGCCGCTGGTGTACTTGGCCGCGGGGACCTGCTTGCCCAGCCAGGCGCCGTCGACGCCGAACCACAGTCCGTCGAGCAGCTTGATCGGCTGCGACCAGAAGCCGCCCATCTCACCGCGGATGTGCCAGCCGGTCGCGGGGTACAGGCCGCTCTCGTCGCCCATCGCGTAGGCGCGGTCGCCGACCACCAGGGATCGCCGGTCCTGCAGGCGAGTGGTCTCGGACAGTTCGGGACCGGTCTGCAGGGCGTTCGCCAGGTTCGCCGTGCTGGTGGTACCGGTGGTTTCGCTGGAGTCGGCCGAGGCGGTGGCGGCGGCGCCGGCCAGGACGGTGGAGAGGGCGAGCAGACCGATCGCGCCGGTCCGGCCTGCTTTGGCCGCTCGGAGTCGGCCGGGTGGTCGCACCCTCGTGCCGGTGGTGCGTCCGACAGGGCGGGATGTCATGACGGGTACCTCCTTCTCGCGGTGCCGACGGGCACCGGATCAGCCAGGAGCCGAGCTGCCCCTGATCACCAGTTCGGGCTGCAGCAGGTGTTCGGTCCCGGTGCCGGCGGGACCGGTGAGCAGGGTGATGAGCGCGCCGGCGATCTCGTCCATCGGCTGCCGGATGCTGGTCAGGCCGGGGGACACGACCGAGGCGAGCGGGGAGTCGTCGAAGCCGGTGACGCCGACGTCGACGCCCGCGGTGTACCCGCGCGCGCCGAGTTCGCGGAGCACGCCGAGCGCGAGAACGTCGCTGACGGCAACGATCCCGTCCACCGGTTCGGCCGCGTCGAGCAGCTCCGCGGTCGCCCGGGCGCCGGCCTCGATACTGTCCTTGGGGCAGCGCTTGGCCAGGCCGGTGGTCGGCAGGCCGAGCTCCTTGCAGGTCTGGCGCCAGCCGCCCATCCGGTCCTCCGCGAGGCCCGAGGACTTCGGCCAGCTGAGGAAGGCGATCCGCCGTCGCCCGGTCGCGTACAGGTGCCGGGTCGCCGCCGCGCAACCGGCCGCGCCGTCGACGTCGACGAACGGGCCGGGCTGGCTGGTCTCCTTCCAGACCCGGCCGAACGAGACGAACGGGATCCGCTGCTCCTTGAGCCAGCCGTGCCGCGGGTCGTGCGTCTGCGTCTGGGACAGCACGAACCCGTCGACCAGGCGGCGCGCGAGCAGGTCCTCGTACGTCGGCATGCCCTCGAGCCCGGTCGGCGCGGTGAACAGCAGGATGTGCCGGCCGGTCGTCTCGGCCGCGCTGCACAGGGCGTGCAGGAACTGGTCCATCACCAGGTGCGCCTGGCCGTTCGGCGGGCTCGGGACGCAGTACCCGATCAGTTCGACGGCACTGGTCCGCAGGCTGCGGGCGTTCCGGTTGGGGCGGTAGTGCAGCGCCTCGATCGACTGGTTCACCCGGCGCAGGGTGTCCGGCCGGAGTCGGTGCGGGGCGTTCAGCGCGTTCGACACGGTCTGCACCGAGACGTCCGCGTGCGCCGCGACCTGCTTCAACGTGGCCACCGCGACCTCCTCACCGGAGCCGGGAGTTTGAACGTTCAAAACCTCCCGCAGTCTCACCCGCGCGTGAGCAGGTGTCAACGGTTGGTGCCCGGTGATCTGGACGTACGCAGCGGGGCCCACCGTGGAGAGGTGGGCCCCGCTGCGTACGTGGGTCAGGCCGCGTGGCCGCCGTCGATGGTCAGCTCGGCGCCGGTGACGTACCCGGCCGCCGGGCTCGCCAGGTACCGGACGGCCGCGGCGATCTCGTCGGGGGTGCCGAAGCGGCCGGTGGCGAGGAACGCACGCTGCGCCTCGGCGAACGGGCCGTCCGCCGGGTTCATCGCGGTGTCCACCGGGCCGGGCTGGACGACGTTCGAGGTGATGCCGCGCGGTCCGAGGTCCCGGGCCAGGCCCTTGCTGAGGCCGGCGATCGCGGCCTTGCTCATCCCGTACAGCGTCATCCCCGGGCCCGCGTTGCGTTCGGCGATGGTGCTGCCGACGTGGATCACCCGGCCGCCGTCGGACAACCGGGCCGCGGCCGCCCGGGCCGCGACGTACGCGCCGCGCACGTTGATCGCCAGGACCCGGTCGAGGTCCTCGGTGGTGACGTCGGTGATCATCCCGGCCGCGCCGACACCGGCGTTGTTCACCAGGATGTCCAGCCCGCCGAGCGCGTCGGCGGCCCGGCCCACCACGGTCTCGACCGCCGTCGCGTCCGCGGCGTCGGCCTGGAAGGCGAATCCGCGCCGCCCGGCCGCCTCGATCCGCTTCACCACGGCCGCCGCGTCCTCGGCCGCGTGCTGGTACGTCAGCGCCACGTCGGCGCCCGCCTCCGCCAGCGCGACCGCCGTGGCCGCGCCGATCCCACGGCTGCCACCGGTCACCAGAGCCAGCTTGCCGGTCAACTCAGTCATGTGTTCCGCACTCTTTCGTTCGTCCGATCTGGGATCCTCAGTCCAGCAACCGGCGACGGGCCGCGGCTGGCGGAAATGCGACCCCGGATCCTGGCGTCGCGAATCCGCCGAGGAGTGATCGTCGCCGCCAGGGCGATGTCGCAAATCCGCTGGAAAGTGTCGGTGCGGCCGGTGATGCTGGACGACGTGTACGAATGTGTCGAGCGGTGTGTGCGGGCGGTGCAGTCGAAGGACGCGCGGTTCGACGGGTGGTTCTTCACCGCGGTCCTGACCACGCGGATCTACTGCCGGCCGAGTTGCCCGGTGGTGCCGCCGAAGGTCGAGAACATGCGCTTCTACCCGAGCGCGGCGGCCGCCCAGCAGGCCGGGTTCCGGGCCTGCAAGCGGTGCCGGCCGGATGCCAGCCCGGGTTCGCCGGAGTGGAACGACCGGGCCGACGTGGTCGCCCGGGCGATGCGCCTGATCGCCGACGGCGTGGTCGACCGCGACGGTGTGCCCGGCCTCGCGACCCAGCTCGGGTACAGCGTGCGTCAGGTCCAGCGGCAGCTGCTCGCCGAGCTCGGTGCCGGTCCGCTGGCGTTGGCGCGAGCGCAGCGGGCCCAGACGGCGCGGCTGCTGATCGAGACGAGTGAGCTGCGGATGGCCGACGTGGCGTTCGCGGCCGGGTTCTCGAGTGTGCGGGCCTTCAACGAGACCGTGCAGGACGTCTTCGCCCTCTCACCGACCGAGCTGCGGGGCCGCGCCAAACGGGGTGCGCCGCCGGCCGCGCCCGGTACCATCGCGCTCCGCCTGCCGTTCCGCGCCCCGTTGACCCCGGACAACCTGTTCGGCCACCTGATCGCGACCGGCGTACCGGGTGTCGAGGAGTGGCACAACGGCTTCTACCGCAGGACTTTGCGGCTTCCGCACGGCCACGGCGTGGTCTCGCTCAAGCCGATGCCGGACCACATCGCCTGCCAGTTGTCGCTGACCGACCAGCGGGACCTCGCGATCGCGATCAGCCGGTGCCGCCGGATGCTCGACCTGGACGCGGACCCGATCGCCGTGGACGAGCAGCTCCGGACCGACCCTGTGCTCGCACCGCTGATCGCGAAGGCACCGGGCCGCCGGGTCCCGCGGACCGTCGACGGCGCCGAGTTCGCGGTCCGCGCGGTGCTCGGGCAGCAGGTGTCCACGGCCGCCGCCCGGACCCACGCGAGCCGGCTCGTCCAGGCGTACGGCGAACCGGTGGAGGATCCGGGTGGCGGGCTGACCCACCTCTTTCCGCGGATGGACGCGTTGGCCGGGCTGGATCCCGAGACGCTCGCCTTCCCGAAGTCCCGGCGGACCACGCTGACCACCCTGATCGCGACCCTCGCGGCCGGCGAGATCGACCTCGGCGCGGGCGCGGACTGGGACCAGGCGCGCGAGCAACTCGCCGCGTTGCCGGGGATCGGCCCGTGGACGGTCGAGTCGATCGCGATGCGCGCGCTCGGCGACCCGGACGCCTTCGTGGCCAGCGATCTGGGTGTACGGTACGCCGCCCGGGATCTAGGATTGCCCGAATCCCCCAAACCCCTCATCGAGCACGCGCGCGCCTGGCGACCCTGGCGGGCGTACGCGGTGCAGTACCTGTGGGCGACCGGGGACCACGCCATCAACACGATCCCCGCGGAGTGAGATGACCACAGAGCTGACCACCGACCGACTGCTGCTGCGTGGCTGGACCGAGGCCGACCGCGAGCCGTTCGCGGCGCTGAACGCGGACCCGGCCGTGATGGAACACTTCCCGGCCCGGATGACCCGGGCCGAGAGCGACGGGCTGATCGACCGGGTGAGCGCCGGCCATGCGGAACGCGGGTTCGGTCTGTGGGCGCTGGAGGTCCGCGACACCGGCCGGTTCATCGGGTTCACCGGGCTGGCGGTGCCGAGCTTCGAGGCGCACTTCCTGCCGGCCGTCGAGATCGGCTGGCGCCTGTCGAAGGATGCCTGGGGCAACGGTTATGCGACCGAGGCGGCCCGGGCCGCGCTGGCGTACGGATTCGGGCCGGCCGGGCTGGCCGAGATCGTGTCGTTCACCGCGACGACGAACCTGCCGTCCCAGCGGGTGATGCAGCGGATCGGGATGAGCCACGACGAGGCCGGCGACTTCGACCACCCGCGGCTGGAGAAGGGGCACCGGCTGGAGCGGCACGTGCTCTACCGGATCACCAAGGCACAGTGGGAGGCGGACGCGTGACGTACGCCGTGATCGGCAGCCCGATCGGCGAGCTCACGCTGGTCGGGACCGACGCGGGCGAGCTGACCGGGCTCTACATGGAGCAGCACCGGTACCGCCCGGAGCCGGCGACGTTCGGCGAGCGCGACGACACGATCCTGGCCGACGTGGTCCAGCAGCTGAAGGAGTACTTCGCGGGGGAGCGCACCACGTTCGACGTCCGGGTCAAGGCGGCCGGGACGCCGTTCCAGCAGGAGGTGTGGGCCGCGCTCACCACCATCCCGTACGGCGAGACCACCACGTACGGCGAGTTGGCCCGCGTCCTCGGCCGGCCGGCGACCGCGTCCCGCGCGGTCGGCCTGGCCAACGGCAAGAACCCGATCAGCATCATCGTCCCGTGCCACCGCGTGATCGGCTCGACCGGCGACCTGACCGGCTACGGCGGCGGCCTCGGCCGGAAGCGGGCCCTGCTCGACCACGAAAGGTCCGCGCACCACCTCTTCTAGGAAAGTGCTCATGAGGTGAGCACTTCTCGGGTGCATCGTGGTGGTGAGACCCGAGGAGAGGTGGACGTGATGACGGCGATGACCGACGAGCAGGCGGTCCTGCTCGGAAGTGTGGCGGAGTGGCGCGAGTGGCTCGCGGCGAACGGTGGGACCGAGCGGGCGCTCTGGCTGGTCGTGCATCGCAAGGGCGCCGAGGAGCCGGGTGTCGACTACGTGGCCGCGGTCGAGCAGGCGCTGTGCTTCGGCTGGGTGGACAGCAAGACCGTCAAGCGGGACGCCGGGACGACGTACCAGTGCTTCACGCCGCGGAATCCCCGGAGTACCTGGAGCCAGGTGAACCGTGATCGCGTCGAGCGGCTGGTCGCGGCCGGGCTGATGACCGCGCCCGGACAGGCCGTCGTCGACGAGGCGAAACGGACCGGGAGCTGGGACATCCTCGCCGAGGCGCAGAACCTGATCGTCCCGGCCGACCTGCGGAGCGAGCTGGACGGCACCCCGGAAGCAGCCGCCCATTTCGCCGCGTTCCCCAAGTCGGCGAAGCGGGCGATCCTCGAATGGATCGCTCTCGCCAAGCGCCCGGAGACCCGGGCCGCCCGGATCGAGCAGACGGTGACCCAGGCCGCCGCCAACCAGCGAGCCCGCTGACCCGGGCGCCCACCACTCACCAAGTGGCAGGCGCCCGGGTCGGTACGGCTGTTTTACGCGTGCGGTCCGCCGGGGGACGCCGGTTCGTGAGTGCTGGAGCTCCGGCCCCCACCCTCAACCTCAGCCACCGACGCCTCGGCCGGCGCCTCGGCCGACGCCTCGGCCGGGGTGGCGGCGACCTTCGGTTTGAACCGGCTGGTGATCTTGCGGGCGATCGGCTCGGTGTACCGGGCGGCGAGCGGGCCGAGGATGACCAGGATCAGCACGTACGCCGTGGCCAGCGGGCCGAGCCTGGGTTCGACTCCGACGGCCAGACCCGCGATGACGATGGAGAACTCGCCGCGCGCGACCAGCGTTCCACCGGCCCGCCAGCGACCGGCCGGCTTCACCTCGGCGCGCCGGGCGGCGTACCACCCGGTGGCGATCTTGGTCAGCGCGGTGAAGACGGCCAGCGCGAGCGCGATCCCGATCACCGGCGGGATCTCGGCCGGGTCGGTGCTCAGCCCGAAGAAGACGAAGAACACCGCGGCGAACAGATCCCGCAACGGGCTCAGCAGCCGCCGCGCGCCCTTCGCGACCTCACCCGACAACGCGATCCCGACCAGGAACGCGCCGACCGCGGCCGAGACCTGCAGTTGCTGCGCGATCCCGGCGACCAGCAGGGTCAGGCCGAGCACGACCAGCAGCAACATCTCCGGGTTGTCCGAGGAGACCGCGCGGCTGATCACCCGGCCGTAGCGCAGGGCAACGAACAGCACGATGCTGACCGTGCCGAGCGAGATCAGCAGGGTGATGCTGCCGCCGGCCAGCCCGACCCCGGCGAGCAACGCGGTGAGGATCGGCAGGTAGACGGCCATCGACAGGTCCTCGAGGACCAGGATGCCGAGCACGACCGGGGTCTCCCGGTTACCGAGCCGGCCGAGGTCGCCGACCACCTTCGCGATCACGCCGGACGACGAGATCCAGGTGACACCGGCCAGCGCGACCGCGGCGACCGGGCCCCAGCCGAGCATCAGCGCGACCGCGAATCCGGGCAGCGCGTTCAGCAGGAAGTCGACCACCCCGGACAGGTACTGGGTCTTCAGCGTGCCGACCAGGTCGGACGCGGTGTACTCCAGACCGAGCAGCAACAGCAGCAGGATGACGCCGATCTCGGCGCCGGTGGCAACGAACTCCTCGCTCGCCGCCAGCGGCAGCAGCCCGCCGTGCCCGAACGCGAGTCCGGCCAGCAGGTAGAGGGGGATCGGGGAGAACCCGAACCGGCCGGCGATCCGGCCGAGGATGCCGAGAGCCAGGATGACGGCACCGAGCTCGATCAGCAGGGCGGTGGTTTCGTGCACGCTCAGCCCCCGGTGATCAGGTCGGCGACGGCGTCGACACCCTCACGGGTGCCGACCACGACGAGGGTGTCCCCGATCCCGAACCGGAAGTCGGGCGCCGGGGACGGGATCGCCCCGGTGCGGCGCAGTACGGCGACGATCGACGCGCCGGTCCGGCTGCGGGCCTGGGTGTCACCGAGCGTGCGGCCGGAGTACGGCGACCGCGCGGTGATCGGGATCTGCTCGGTGATCAGGTCGATCTCGATGTCGTTGGACAGCGGGTCGATCGGCGCCGGGATCAGCAGCTGGCCGAGCGCGGCTGCCTCGGACGGGTCCAGCGGGACCGAGCTGGTGCAGTTGTCGTCGTCGTCGGGATCGTGGAACCCGAGGAACCGCCGGCCGTCTTCGTGGACCACCACCGAGACGTGCTTGCCGCCCTCGGTCTTGAGGTCGTACCGGGTACCGATGCCCGGCAGGGACGTTCTGGTCGGGTGGGCCTGGTGTTCCATCAGAATTCTCTCCGGCTCGAGATAGTCGGCTTTTGCAACCATTCTCCCGTACCGAGGGACCAGGTCAGGATGTGATCCGGATTGCAAACAAGTGCACTGCAACGAGTTGCATAGGTACGGTGCCGCCATGGCGTTGGAGCACGCGTTGCTGGTGGCGTTGAGCGAGCGGTCCGGCTCGGGGTACGAGCTGGCCCGCCGGTTCGACCGGTCGATCGGCTTCTTCTGGGCGGCCACGCACCAGCAGATCTACCGGGTGCTGCGCCGGATGGAGGAGGCCGGCTGGGTGGTCCGGACCGACGTCGCCCAGGAGGGCCGGCCGGACAAGAAGGTGTACCAGGTCGCCGCCGCCGGGCGCGACGAGCTGGCCCGCTGGCTGGCCGAACCGGTGCAGCCGACCACCCTGCGCGACGAACTCGGCGTGAAACTGCGCGGCGCCTCCCTCGGCGACGAGGGCGCTGTCCTGCGCGAGGTCGAGCGGCACCGCGACGAACACGCGGCCCGGCTCGAGGCGTACAAGAGCATCCAGCGCCGGGACTTCCCGAAGCCGGACGCCCTCAACGGCCGCGAGCTGCATCAGTACCTGGTCCTGCGCGGCGGTATCCGGGCGGAGCAGTCCTTCGTGGACTGGTGCGCGGAGGTCGTCGACGCCCTGCGAGCGGAAGGCCCCCGATGACCGCGTACCCGCACCTGCTGGCCCCGCTCGACCTCGGCCACGTCACCCTGCCGAACCGGGTGATCATGGGCTCGATGCACACCGGCCTGGAGGACCGGGCCAAGGACCTGCCCCGGCTGGCGGCGTACTTCGCCGAGCGGGCCCGCGGTGGCGTCGGTCTGATGGTCACCGGCGGGTACGCCCCGAGCCGGGCCGGCCGGCTCACCCCGTTCGGGTCCGAGCTGACGAACCGGCGGCAGGCGTCGCGGCACCGGATCGTCACCGACGCGGTGCACGCCGAGGGCGGCCGGATCGCGCTGCAGATCCTGCACGCGGGACGGTACGCGTACCACCCGTTCAGCGTCTCCGCCTCGGCCGCGAAGGCGCCGATCACGCCGTTCAAGCCGCGCGCGCTGTCCGATCGAGGGGTGCGGCGGCAGATCGCGGCGTACGCCGAGTGCGCCGCGCTGGCTCGCGAGGGCGGGTACGACGGGGTCGAGATCATGGGCTCCGAGGGGTACTTCATCAACCAGTTCCTGGCCGAGCGGACGAACCGGCGGACCGACGACTGGGGTGGTACCGCGGAGAACCGGCGCCGGCTGGCCGTCGAGATCGTCCGCCGCACCCGCGAACAGGTCGGGCCGGACTTCCTGATCATCTACCGGCTGTCGATGGCGGACCTGGTCGAGGGCGGGCAGAGCTGGGACGAGGTGGTCACGCTCGGCCAGGAGATCGAGGCGGCCGGGGCGTCGATCATCAACACCGGGATCGGCTGGCACGAGGCCCGGGTGCCGACCATCGTGACGTCCGTCCCGCGGGCCGCGTTCACCTCGGTGACGGCCGCGTTCCGCCCGCACGTGGGGATCCCGGTGGTGACGTCCAACCGGATCAACCTCCCGCAGGTCGCCGAGGAGGTCCTCGCCCGGGGCGACGCGGATCTGGTCAGCCTGGCCCGGCCGTTCCTCGCCGATCCCGAATGGGTGCTCAAGGCAACAACGGGGCGTGGTGACGAGATCAACGTGTGCATCGCCTGCAACCAGGCCTGCCTGGACCACGTCTTCGCCCGCGAGAAGGCCAGCTGCATGGTCAATCCGAGGGCGGCGCGGGAGACCGAGCTGGTGCTGTCACCGACCCGGCGGACGAAGCGGATCGCGGTGGTGGGCGCGGGACCGGCCGGGTTGGCGGCCGCGGTGACGGCGGCCGAGCGCGGGCATTCGGTGGAGTTGTTCGAGGCGGATCAGGAGCTCGGCGGGCAGTTCGGGATCGCGCGACGGATCCCGGGCAAGGAGGAGTTCGCCGAGACGATCCGGTACTACCGGCGCCGGCTCGACCTGACCGGGGTGAAGGTGCACCTGGGGCATCGGGCGACGGCCGCGGACCTGGACGGGTTCGACGAGCTGGTGCTGGCGACGGGCGTGGTCCCGCGGGTCCCGGCGATCCCGGGCATCGACCATCCGAAGGTGCTCTCGTACGCCGAAGCGGTCCGCGACGGCCGCCCGGTCGGCCGACGCGTCGCGGTGATCGGCGCGGGCGGGATCGGGGTGGACGTGAGCGAATTCCTCACCACGGTGGACTCGCCGGCGCTGAACGTCGAGGCGTGGAAGGCGGAGTGGGGCGTGGGCGATCCACGCAGTACTCGCGGCGCGCTGACCGAGGCACGGCCGGAGCCGTCACCGCGCGAGGTGTACCTGCTGCAGCGCAAGGCGGAGAAGATCGGCAAGGGCCTCGGCAAGACCACCGGCTGGGTGCATCGCGCGCACCTGAAGAACAAGAAGGTCGAGCAGTTGACGGGCGTCAACTACGAGAAGATCGACGACGAAGGTCTGCACATCACCTTCGGCCCGGACAAGAAGAACCCGAGAGTCCTCGAGGTCGACACCATCGTGATCTGCGCGGGCCAGGAGTCGGTCCGCGATCTGCACCAGGCCCTCGAAGGCCGAAGCGTCCACCTGGTCGGCGGAGCGGACGTGGCCGCCGAACTCGACGCCAAACGAGCTATCGACCAAGCCACCCGCCTGGCCCTGAAGCTCTGAAAGGCCAACCACAGAAAGAATCAAAAGGGGAACTCTGTCCTTGGCCGTTCCAGCGGTGGTCCGAACGGCAGTCCGCTGTGCATGGCTCGGCCGCCCGCCAGTCTCGCGACTCCGGGTTGTTGTTCAGGTGCTGAACGTGAGGCTGACACAGCAAGTTAGGTAAGGCTATCCTCTGGACCATGCGGGAATCTGTGGGGCTGCGTGGGGTCGGGCTGGGGTTGGGGTATTCCGGACGGCTCGTGGTGGACGGGGCTTCGGTCTCGGTGGAGCCGGCCAGTGTGACCGCGCTGGTCGGGCCCAACGGCAGTGGGAAGTCGACGTTGTTGCGGGCGCTCGCGCGGCTGCATCAGCCCGAGTCCGGCGAGGTCGCCTTCACCGACGGGACCACGGCTGCCGGCCTTTCCGCGAAGGAGTTCGCGCGAAAGGTCACGTTGCTCGCGCAGTCCCGGCCCACTCCGAACGGCGTCAGCGTGCGCGACGTCGTCGGGTACGGCCGGCACCCGTACCGGGGGCGGTGGCGCAACGACGATCCCGAGGGGAACGCCGCCATCACCCACGCCATGGACGTGACCGGCGTTGCCTCGATGGCCGAGCGGGCCGTCGACGAACTGTCCGGTGGTGAACTGCAACGCGTCTGGCTCGCCACCTGCCTGGCCCAGGACACCGGCGTCCTGTTGCTCGACGAGCCGACCACGTTCCTCGATCTGCGGTACCAGGTGGAGTTGCTCGACCTGATGCGCGATCTCGCCGACGAGCACGGGGTCGCGGTCGGGGTGGTGCTGCACGATCTCAACCAGGCGGCCGCCGTCGCCGACCGGATCGCGCTGCTCGACCAGGGCCGGATCCGCGCCACCGGTACGCCGGTCGAGGTGCTGCAGGCGGACGTGCTGTCCGAGACCTACGGGATCCGGATCGACGTCGGTACCGACCCGGCGACCGGCCTGCTCAGTACGCAGCCGGTCGGCCGTCATCTCCAGCGCCCGGCCCTGCAGCCGTCCTGAACCTGAGAACCCCTGACCGTCCGGGTCAGCCGAACAAGAAGGTCCCCTGATGAAGAGACTCACCGTCCTGGCCGCCACGCTGGTGCTGGCCCTGTCCGCCTGTGGCAGCAGCGAGAACATCGAGCCGCAGGCCGACAGTTCGGCCGTGGCCCAGCCGGTCTCGGTCACCGACGCGCGGAACAAGGTGGTCGACCTGCCCGCACCGGCCGCCAAGGTCGTCGGCCTGGAGTGGGGCGTCGTGGAGAACCTGGTCACCCTCGGGGTGATGCCGGTCGGCGTCGCGGACACCAAGGGGTACACCGCGTGGGTGACGGCGGCGAAGCTGGACCCGTCGGTCAAGGACGTCGGGACCCGTGGTGAGGCCAGCGTCGACGCGATCGTCGGGCTGGACCCGGACCTGGTGATCGTCACCTCCGACGAGTCGGCCAGCACGATCGCGCAGATCGAGAAGGCGGCCCCGGTCCTGGTGGTCCGCGGCGCCGACGCGGCGAACGCGATCCCGCAGATGAAGAAGAACCTCGAGCTGGTCGCGGCCGCCGTCGGCAAGGCGGACGAGGCGAAGCAGGTGAACGCCGACTTCGACAAGGCGGTGGCCGAGGGCAAGCAGAAGATCGCGGCCGCGGGCAAGGCCGGCGAGAGCTTCACGATGGCCGACGGCTGGAAGCAGGGCAGCACGATCTCGGTCCGGATGTACACCACCGGCTCGCTGCTCGGCGCGGTCGCGACCGAGCTCGGCCTGAAGAACGGCTGGACCGGGGCCGGTGACAAGGACTACGGCCTGGCCCAGACCGACGTCGAGGGCCTGACCAAGCTGCCGAACGGCAACTTCCTCTACATCGCGAACAAGTCCGACGGCGGGGACGTGTTCGGCGACGACCTGGCCAAGAACGCGATCTGGAAGAACCTGCCGTTCGTGAAGCGCGCCGACGTGCACCGGCTGCCGGACGGCATCTGGATGTTCGGCGGGCCGAAGTCGACCGAGCAGTTCATCGACGCCACGGTCCAGGCAGTCACCTCTTGACCCAGCTCACCGCGGAGCGTCCTGACGTCGCCCAGGCACTCCAGCAACCGGTACGCCGGATCCGGGTGGCCGGGGTGTTCGTCCTCACCCTGGTCGTCCTGGTCCTGCTCGCCGCGATCCACCTGACCCAGGGCACGTCCTCGGTGAACGCCGGGGACCTGTTCCGGCTCGTCGTCGGGCAGGGCACGGACGAGTCGGCCAACGTCCTGGTCGCGTCGCGGTTGCCCCGCCTGCTCGCCGGCGTCCTGGTCGGGTTGGCCCTCGGTGTCGCGGGCGCCGGACTGCAGTCCCTGGCCCGCAACCCACTGGCCTCGCCCGACACGCTGGGCGTGAACGCGGGGGCGTACCTGGTCGTGGTCACCGTCGCGGCGTTGGGGGTCTCGTTGCCGGTCCTGCCGGCCGGTGGGGTCGCGTTCGTCGGCGGGCTCGCGGCCGCGGTACTGGTCCTGGTGTTGTCCGCGGGTGGTTCGTCCGGTCCGACCCGGTTGATCCTGGCCGGGTCGGCGGTCGCGCTGGCGCTCGGCGGCGTGACCACGTTGCTCTTGCTGCTGTACCAGGAGGAGACCGTCGGCACGTTCGCGTGGGGGAGCGGGACCCTGGTCCAGAGCGACCTGGACGCGGTCACGCAGATGGCGCCGATCATCGCGCTGGGCCTGATCGCCTCGCTGCTGCTGGCGTCCCGGCTCGACATCCTCGCGCTCGGCGACGACACCGCGGCCGTTCTCGGCGTCCCGGTCCGGCGGACGCGGGTGCTGATCACGTTGGTGACGGTGCTGTTGTCGGCGGCGGCCGTGACGATCGCGGGACCGGTCGGATTCGTCGGACTGGTCGCGCCGGTCCTGGTCCGGCTGGTCGGGCCGCTGGTCCCCGGCCTGATGCGACACCGCGTCCTGCTGCCGTTGTCGGGGCTGTCCGGGATCGTCGTGGTGCTCACCGCGGACGTCGTACTGCGGGCGTTGCTCGGGGGGCAGGCCGGTGTGGAGATCCCGACCGGCATCATGACGATGCTCGTCGGCGCGATCGTGCTGGTCTGGCTGGCCCGCCGGTACCGGGACTCCGGTCCGAGCCGCCGGCCCGGCGGGACCGCGTCCCGGATCCGCGGCCGGCGGACGTTCTGGATCGTGGTCGCCGTGCTGTCCGTCCTGCTCGTCGGCGCGTCGGTGGGCGCGATGCTTGCCGGGGACGCCTTCCTGCGGACCGGGGATCTCGCGAACTGGATCAACGGCAGGTCCGGCCGCGCGATCACGTACGTGCTGGACCAGCGGTTCCCGCGGGTGCTGTCCGCGATCCTCTGCGGGGCGGCGCTGGCGATCGCGGGCGCGACCGTCCAGGCGGTGTGCCGGAACCCGCTGGCCGAGCCGGGCATCCTCGGCATCACCGGTGGCGCCGGGATGGGGGCCGTGATCACGCTCATGGCGTTGCCCTCGGCAAGTATCTGGGTGCTGTCCGGGTCCGCGTCGGTGGCCGCGCTGGCGACGTTCGCGGTGGTCTACCTGACCTCGTGGCGCGGCGGGCTGAGCTCGGACCGGCTGGTGCTGATCGGGGTCGGCGTCTCGTCGGCGGCGACCGCGGTGATCACGTTCGTCATCGTCTACACCGATCCGTGGAACGTCAGCATGGCGATGACGTGGTTGTCCGGCAGTACGTACGGGCGGACACTGCCGCAGGTCGTACCGGTGGCGCTCGCGTTGATCGTGCTGACCCCGGCCATCGCGGTCGCCCGGCGGGAGCTCGACCTGCTCGCGCTGGACGACGACGTGCCGCGGATCCTCGGGGTCCGGCTGGAACGGGCTCGGCTCGTCGCCCTGATCGCGTCCGCTCTGCTCACCGCGGCCGCCGTGTCCGCGATCGGCGTGGTCGGCTTCGTCGGCCTGGTCGCTCCGCACGCGGCTCGCGCCTTGGTGGGCGGGCGGCACACGCGGATCCTGCCGGTCGCGGCGTTGCTCGGTGCGGTGCTGGTCTCGGTCGCGGACAGCCTGGGCCGTACCCTGCTTGCGCCGGCCCAGATCCCGGCCGGTCTGCTGACCGCGTTGATCGGGGCGCCGTATTTCGTCTACCTGCTCTGGCGGACCCGCGTCCCGGCCAGGTGAGGATCGCTGGGCCTGTCCGCTACCGGCGGGCGGGCCTCAGCCGGCGTTCTTGGCGGCGGCCTTCTTCTGCTGCTTGAACTCGCGCACCTTCAGCAGCGAGTCGGCGTCCACGACATCGGCCACCGAGCGGTACCCGTCGAGCGCGTAGTCGCCCGCCACCGCCTCCCAGCCCTCGGGCCGGACGCCGAGCTGCTTGGCCAGCAGGGCGACGAAGATCTGCGCCTTCTGCTTGCCGAAGCCGGGCAGCTCCTGGACCCGCTTGATCAGCTCCTTGCCGGTGCTCGCCTCGGTCCACAGCCGGGTCACGTCGCCCTCGTACTTGGTCTCGACCAGCGCCGCGAGCTCCTGCAGCCGGGCCGACATCGAGCCGGGGAACCGGTGGATCGCCGGCGGCGTGCTGCACAGCTCCTTGAACGCCTCCGGGTCCGCGGCCGCGATCGCCGCCGGGTCCAGCGTGCCGAACCGGCTGAGCACCTTGTAGCCGCCGCGGAACGCGTGCTCCATCCCGTACTGCTGGTCCAGCATCATCCCGACCACGACGGCGAACGGGTACTGGTCGAGGACGTGGTCAGCCTCTGCCTGGTTGGCGATCTGGAAGCCCATGGCGCCATCGTACCGGCGCGGGATTACCCGTGGATCCGGCCGAAACTCCGGTCCGGGCGGCCTGGCGGGCCTATGCTCGGCCGGGGCAGGCGACGACTGAGGAGCGCGGATGGACATCCGGGATCTTGATCGGCGGGCTGGTGCGGTGCTCGGCGAGGTGGTCATGCAGGTACGGCCCGAGCAGCTCTGGTACCCGACGCCGTGCCCGGACTGGACCGTCCGCGGCCTGCTCCGGCACCTGGTCAGCGAGAACGAGGGCTTCGCCGCGGCCGCCACGCACGGCTCCGCGCCCGTCCAGACCTGGACCGGTGGCCGGCTCGGCGACCACCCGGCCGGGGCGTACCGGCGGTCGAACGTCAAGGTCGCGGACGCGTTCGCCGACGGCGGTGCGCTGGACCGGTTGATGGAGGTCCGCGAGTTCGGGTCGTTCCCGCGCCGGGTCGCGCTCACCTTCCACCAGCTCGACTGCGTCGTGCACGCCTGGGACCTGGCCCGCGCGATCGACGTCCCGTACGAGCCGCCCGCCGACCTGGTCGGGCCGGCCCTCGCGCTGGCCCGGCGGATCCCGGACACCGAGGCGAGCCGCGGCCCGGGCGCCGCCTTCGAACGCGGCGTCAAGGTCTCCGGCGAGGCCACCGACTTCGAGATCCTGCTCGCCCTGCTCGGCCGCGACCCCGCCTGGGTCTCACCCCTCGACTGACCCGACCCCGGTAGCTCCGTCGGCCGGGATCCGGGTCCGCTCGGACACCATCCCGGGACCGTGAACAACGAATAACGTGTCCACACCCCCGAGTTCCTGTCCACGGTGTCGGCTCCGGAGCGGGAAACGCCGCTACGCTGAGTGTTCGAGGACTGGAGGTGTGATGGGCCCGGATCCGGTGTTCGCGCCTGACGTGCCGGCCGAGGTGCGCCGGCTCTACCAGCGCAGACCCGAGCTGTTCGTTCCCGCGAGCGCGCCGAAGCCCCGCCGGCAGACGGCCTGGAGCGAGGCGCCCGGCGCGACCTTCGGCTCGTTCCTGGTCTGGCTCGCGGTCTGCGTCGGCGGCTGGATCCTCGGCCTGATCGTGATGGCGCTGACGCTGCCGACCGAGGTGGCCGCCTGGGCCTCGGTGGTACTGGCCGGGCTGGCCGTCGTCGCCACCGGTGGGATCGCGGTCCGGTCCGCGCTCGAGGACGGCGGGCGGAAGGCGGTCCGCCGGCAGCACGGCAAGTACCTGCTGGCCGAGGACTTCGACGCCGAGGCGGGCAAGCTGCTGCGGCGTGGCCAGCGCGCGGTGAAAACGGTGCTTGAGGCAACAGTTACCAGGACGGGCCTGCTCGACGAGGTGAAGAACGACCTGGTCCTGCCCGAGCAGCTCTGGGACCTCGCCAACGTGCTGCGCGAGCAGACCGTCCTGCGCGCGCGCCAACGCGAGGTGGCGCGCGGCATGGCGACCGCCGAGCTGGAGGCCGTCCTCGGGCCGCAACGGCGGGCGCTGAACCGTTCGGTCGACGCGATCCGGCAGAAGGTGGAGCTGCTGGAGCAGTACGCCGACCGGGTCCGCTCCGCCGACGCGGCGCTGCGGGCGGAGGGTGCGCTGGGGGACAGCGACCGGTACATCGAGCTGCTCGCGCGTACCGAGCCGGCCGGCGACCAGAGCGTCGTCCAGGGGTTCAGCGACGAGGCGGCCCTGCTCGGGGACACGCTCTCCCGCCGGATCGCGGCGGCCCGCGACGCCGGCAAGACGCTGGCCCTCCCGGAGCGGTGACCGAGTCCCGAGATTAGGCTGCTGACATGACGCGGACCGTGATTGTTGCCGGAGGCACCGGTGGGCTCGGTGGAGCGGTGACCAGGGAGTTCCTGGCCGCCGGCTGGCGGGTGGTGGTGCCCGGCCGGAGTGAGGAGTCGCTGGCCGCCCTCGGCTCGGACGAGTCGCTCGCCCCGATCGTCGCGGACCTGGCCTCGCCGGCGGGTGCCGCGGACGTTGCCGCGCTGGCGACCGCCGACGAGGGCGCGCCGCTCGCCGCGTTGGTGAACCTGGTCGGTGGGTTCGCCGCGGGGAAGCGGATGCACGAGACCCGGGTGGAGGAGTTCGAGGACCAGCTCAGCCTCAACCTGCGCCCGGCGTACCTGATCACCCAGGCGGTGGTGCCGCACCTGATCGCGAACGGTGGCGGCGCGATCGTCTGTACGTCCAGCCAGAGCGCGCTCAAGCCGTTCCCGGGCGCGGCGGGGTACGTCACCGCCAAGGCCGCGGTGCTCGCCTTCGCCGAAGCACTCACGGTCGAGTACGGCCGGGACGGGATCCGGGTGAACACGATCCTGCCCGGCACCATCGACACCCAGGCGAACCGCGAAGCCATGCCCGACGCCGACGCCGCGCACTGGACCGCTCCCGAACAGATCGCCTCGGTCGTCCGCTTCCTGGTCGAGAACGACGGCATCGAGGGCGCGCGGATCCCGGTCTAGCTGTCGCGCTGTCTAGCTGGTGCGTTGGTCGACCAGGAGGGCGATGCCGTCGAGGATGCGGTCGAGGCCGAAGCGCAGCGCGTGGCTGGAGTCGAACTCGGCCTGGTGTTCCTGGCCCGCCGACCGGCCGACGCGCCCGGCGACGGGGAACCGCTCCGCCATCCCGGCCAGGTGCCGGTCGAGCAACGGGCCGGTCTGCACCCACCACTCCTCGTCGGACAGCCCGCTCTCGCGTTGGGTGCGGAGCTGCTCGGCCGCCATCCGCGCGGTGCCTCCGACGTGGGTGAGCACCAGCGTCAACGCGGAATCCATCTCCACGTCGGTCAGGCCGAGCCGGTCGAGCGGCCGGAGTTCGGCCTCGTACTTGAGGGCGATATTCGGCCCGAGCGCGGTCCGGATCGTCGGCACGTCGTGGATCCACGGATGCGCCATCAGGACGTCCCAGTTGCGGCGCGCCACGAACTCCAGCGAGCCACGCCAGCCACCTGGTCGGCGGACCGGCTCGTCCACGTCCGCGTACAGGTCGCCGTACACCCGGTCGAACATCAGGGCCGTCAGCTCGCCCTTGCCCGGGACATGCGTGTACAGCGACATGGTGCCGGCCTGGAGACGTTCGGCGACCTGACGCATCGACACCGCCTCGAGCCCGTCCGCGTCGGCCAGGTCGACGGCCTGGTCGACGATCGCCCGCACGGTGAGGCCCGAGCGACCCGGCTTGCTGTGACTGCCCCACAACAACGCCAGACTGCGCGCCTGGTCCGGCGGTGCGCTCTTCCGAGGTGACAACGCGACTCCAACAGCTCGGGGTGGAGCCCGATCGTAACCGGCTCGTACGCCGTACCGTACGCGCCGGGGTCCGGCGGTGGCGAAGTCCGGCTTGCATCACATTCGAACCTGTGTGCGATGCTTGGCCCTGTGGGCAGCAATCGTCGGTACCCCCGGGAGCCACCGCCCGACGCGAATCGGCGGCACTGCTGGGTGCTGGGGACGGCCTACGAACGCGGACCGTGGCCGGGCCTGATCCTGGAGTGGCGGCGGACCAACACCGACGACTGGATGGCGCGGGTCGTGTACGTGCCGAATCCGAAGGAGGCCAAGTCGGTCGAGGCGTGGTTCGCGGCCGGGCTGCTGCGGCCGCTCGAGCCCTCCAGAGTGCCCCGCGGGCAGGTAGACTTCCGCTGAGGTCAACCGATCCATCCCGCCCAACGTCGGAAGAGTGTGCGGCCTGGGTACCTGTTCCAGGCCACGGGGCATCGACAGGGGATTCCATGGGTCGTTCACGCAGCGCCCGCACAGGGGACACGTCAGCGGGCGACTCCGCCACGCCGTCCACCACCGAGTCGGCTGGTTCCCGACGTTCGGCGCACCGGGCGCGGACGGTGCCTCGGTCGCTCGGGTTGACCATGGTGGGCGCGGTGCTGCCGGGGAGTGGGTTGATCATCGGCGGCCGCCGGGTGATCGGTGCCCTGGTTCTCCTCTGCACGCTCGCCGTCGTCGGCTGCGGGGCGTACGTCTGGTGGGAGCGGCGTGACGAGGTGCTGGCGTCGTCCGTCATCCCGAGCCGGCTGTTGCTGGCCGGGGTGGCGATCGCGGTGCTCGCGTTCGGCTGGATCGTGGTGGTGGTCGCCTCGCACCGATTGTTGCGCCCGGCAACCGGCGGGGCGGCGGGCCGGGCGGCCGGAGCGATCCTGGTCGGGGCGCTGTGTTTCGCGATCACAGCACCCGCGGCGCTGGGCGTCCAGAGTGTGATGGCGCAACGGGACCTGGTCCTGAACGTGTTCGCCGCGCAGAAGGAGAGCAAGAGCGCGACCCGCCCGTCGACGGTGAACGTGAAGGACCCGTGGGAGGACAAGCCGCGGCTCAACCTGCTGCTGATCGGTGGTGACGACGGCCCCGGCCGGGTCGGCGTCCGGGCCGACACCGTGATCGTCGCCAGCATCGACACCAGGACCGGCAACACGGCGCTGATCTCGTTGCCGCGGCAACTGACCTTCATGCCGTTCCCGAAGGACTCGCCGCTGCACAAGGCGTACCCGAACGGCTTCGGCCAGGAAGGGCTCAGCCTCGAAGGCCGGCTGGAGTGGATGCTCACGGCGATGTACCAGAACGTGCCGGAGGCGCATCCGGGCATCCTCGGCCCGTCCGACAACCAGGGCGCCGACGTGGTCAAGCAGTCCGTCGGCGAGGCGACCGGGCTGGGCATCGACTACTACCTCCAGGTCAACCTGCAGGGCTTCGACGAGATCGTGGACGCGCTCGGTGGCATCACCGTGAACGTCAACGAACGCGTCGCGATGGGCGGGATCAGCAGCGCCCACATCCCACCCGGCCAGTGGATCGACCCGGGTCCCAACCAGCACCTGAACGGATTCCGCGCGCTCTGGTTCGCCCGTGGCCGGTACGGCGCCGACGACGACCAGCGGCAGATCCGCCAGCGCTGCGCGATCAAGGGCATCGTCGACGCGGCCGACCCGGCCACCCTGGTCACGAAGTACCAGGCGATCGCGAAGGCCGGCAAGCACCTGCTCCGCACCGACATCCCGCAGGAACTCCTGCCCGCCCTGGTCGAACTGGCGCTCAAGGTGAAGTCCGGCACCGTCTCCAACGTCACTCTGGACGTCTCCAAGCTCCGCCTCAAGTACCTCCACCCCGACTACGAAGGCCTCCGCGAAACCGTCACCAAGGCCTTGGCCCAAGAGCCCACGCCCACCCCGTCCGTCCCGCCGACGCCAGCCAGAACCAGCCCGCCCAAGCCGACCGCGACCACAACGCCCCCACCCCCGGTCCAAGACCTCCGCGACGCCTGCGCCTACCACCCCACCGGCGCCCAGTCCGACAACTGAAGCTAGTTTTCTGGGGCTTCCGGGATCGGGCGGCCGAAGAGGGCTTGGGCTACGGCGGCCAGATGGGGGGCCAGGTCGGCTTCGGTGGCCTGGGTGAGGGTCGGGGTGCCTACCGCGGTGCGGAGGATGCCGATGCCGAGGAGCCAGGCGGCGAAGAGCTCGGTCCGGAGCTCGGCGTCTTCGTGGCCTTCAGCAAGCTGCTGGAGGGTGCCCAGGTAGCCGTCGCAGACCTGCTGGCGGACCCGGGCGCGCAGGTCGTCGTGGCCGGCCGAGCGGAGCATCGCGATCAGCGGGTGCTCGCCGGCGTACTCGGCCCAGTCCTCGAAGACCAGCTGGCGCAACAGCTTCGCGGGCAACTCCTCGACCGGCCCGGCCGGCAGCGTGACCTGGCCGGACGACGTCGCCATCGCCTCGGAGAACAGCCCGGACTTCGACCCGAAGTACCGGAACACCAGGGCGGCGTCCACCCCGGCGTCCCCGGCGACGTCGCGCACGCTGGTCCCGTCGTACCCGTCCCGCGCGAACCGCAGCCGGGCGCACTCCAGCAACCGGGCCCTGGTCGCCTCGCGGTCCCGCTTCTGCGCCATCGGCTCCTCCGGAGAACAAGTCATCGATCGTTGACATCGTACTCACCGCCTGCCTAGGCTCCTCGCCAACAGATAAGTCATCGATCGATGACTTATGACGGGAGGAACCATGCGCAACGTCTTCGTGGCCGGCGGAACGACCGGGATGGGCCGGGCGATCGCCGATCACTACCTCGGTCAGGGCGCTCGGGTGACGGTCGTCGGGAGTACGCCGTCGCGGGGTGAGCGGTTCCTCGCCGACGCGGCGGCCGCGGGTGCGGGGGACCGGGCTTCGTTCGTCCACGCGGACCTGCTCTCGATCGCGGAGAACCACCGGGTGGTCGAGGAGCTCCGGGCCCGCCACGATTCGCTCGACGCGGTCGTGCTGGCCGCGATGCTGCCGTTCGTCAAGCGGCACGAGACGGCGGACGGGTTCGAGGGCTCGTTCGTGCTCTACTACCTGAGCCGCTTCGTCCTGAGCTACCGGCTGACCGACCTGCTCGAACGCGGCGACGCCCCGATCATCACGAGCATCGGCGCCACCGGCATCACCAAGGGCGACGTGAACTGGGACGACCTGCAGTCCACCCGGAACTACAGCGCCGTCCGCACCACGATCAGCAGCGGCCGCGCGAACGACCTGCTCGGCGTGCACTACCTGCAGAACCACCCGGACGGCCGGACCAAGTACCTCCAACTCCGCCCGCCGTACACCCGCAGCGGCACCAACCACCTACCCCAGCCGTACCGCGCGGCGGCCTCCGTACTCGCCAGGCTCTTCGCCACACCGCCCGAGCGGAGTGTCCGGAGCACCCTCGAACTGATGGACCACCAACCACCCGAGCGCCTTGTCCTGCGAGCCGTCGACAAGCCCGTCGATCCGGGTCTCGCGACCTTCGACCCGGACAAGGCGCGCCGCCTGTACGACCTGACCGCGCACGTCCTCGACCCGACCAGGTGGAGCACGGACGTCAGCCGAGACGGGCGGTGATGCGGTCCAGGTCGCCTCGTTCGGCGGGTGGGAGGGGTGCGCCGACCGAGGTGCGGAGGGCGGCGGCTTCGGCGAGGAGGCGGCGGGCCTGGTGGAGTCGGCCGGCGGACGAGTGGGCGCCGGCCTGGCCTTCGAGGGCGAGGGCGATCGCGCGGGGGTCGCCGAGTTTCTCGGCCGCGGCTTGGGAGTCGCGGTGCCGGGCCAGGGCGATTTCGGGGTCGCCGCGCAGTTCGGCGACGAAGCCGAGCTCGGCGAGGACGAGGGCGAGGCCTGGTTCACCGTCGACCCGGGTGAGCCAGTGCAGCCAGCGGCGCAGGTGCCGCTCGGCGTCGTCGAGGCGATGCTGGCGGCGGGCCGACAACGCCAGGCCCATCTCGGCGAACTCCTCGGCGACCTCGTCCGACTGCTCCACCGCGATCCGTAACGCCCGGTGGTGCAGGTCGTCGGCCGCTGCCGTGTCTCCGGTCAGCAATGCGATCCGGCCGAGTCCGGACAACTTGAACGACACCTCGCACCACCGTCCGAGGTCCTCGGCGAGGCGCCGCCCGGTCCGGTGGTGCTCGGCCGCGCTCGGATAGTCGCCCTCGATCTCGGCCAGCTCGGCCCGCGTACTGGTTGCCTTCAGCAACCCCCAGCGATCGCCCAGCCGGCGGAAGATCCGCTCGGCCTCGTGGGCGTCGCGCTCCGCTGCTGCCAGCTCGCTGCGTGCTCGGCGTAACGTCGCGCGGAGACTCAGCGATGCCGCGACCCCCCAGTCGTCGGCCAGCTCCCGTGACGCCCGCAGAGCCGTCGCGACCAGCTCTTCGGTCGTTGCCGGATCACCGAACCCGCGATTCGCATAGGCCAGCAACCACACCGCCCGAGCAGCCTCCACCGGATCGGCGATCCCCAACCGGGCGGCGTCCGCGGCCGCCCGCAGATCCACAGTCGACACGGCTTCCCGCGTACCGACGACGCTCGCCCGCAGCTGATCCGCGCGGATCTGACCGTTGACACTCGGGTTGCTGGGGGTCTCGCCGCAGAGGAGGGCGAGGGCTGTTTGCCAGACTTCGACTGCGGCGCGGTCGGTTGCCGGCCCGGGGAGCGTCAGGGCGGTGGCGAGCGTACGCCGGGCTTCGATCAGCCGCCCGCGAAGGAACCAGTACCAGCCCAGGCTGCTCGCCAGCCGAAGCGCGTGCGCCCCGTCGGCCGTACTCACCGCGTGGTCGAACGCATGACGGAATTCCGCGGTCTCGGCGTCGAGGCGGTCGAGCCAGCTCAGCTGATCCGCCGAGTGGAGTTGCGCCCGTGCGGCCAGGTCCAGGTAGTACGCGAGGTGTCGCCGCTGGACCGACTCGGCCTCACCAGACTCCTCGAGTTGCTCGGCCGCGAACGCCCGGACGGACTCGAGCAACCGGAAACGCTGCCCGGTCGACGTCTCCAGCGTCGTCACGAGCGACCGATCGGCCAGCCCCAGGACGGCGGCGGCGACGTCGTGGTCACCGTTGATTGCATCGTTGACCGCATCGTTGTCCTGGGCAACGGAGACGGCCGCGTCGAGGCTGAACGAGTCGGCGTGGGTCGCGAGCCGGCGGAGCACGGTCTGCTCGGCCGGGGAGAGCAGCTGCCAGCTCCAGTCGATCATCGCCCGCAAGGTCTGCTGCCGGGCCGGTCCGGTCCGCCGTCCGGAACTGAGCAGCGCGAGCCGGTCGTCCAGCCGCGCGGCGAGCTCGCCGACACCGAGGACGCGGACGCGGGCGGCGGCCAGTTCGAGGGCGAGCGGGTTGCCGTCCAGGCCGAGACAGATCCGGCGAATCGCGGTCGCGTTCTGGTCCGTCACGGTGAGACCGGCTCGCGCGGTGAACAGCTGGACCGCGGCCGAAGCCGTCAGCGGCTCGTCGTCGACCGGCAACCCGAGCGGAGGGACCGCGATCACGACCTCGCCGGGCACACCCAGTACCTGTTGCCCTGTCGCCAGCACCCGCACGCCCGGCGCGGCCCGCAGTACGGTCTCGGCCAGCTGGGCCGCGGCGTCGGCGACGTGCTCGCAGTTGTCCAACAGCAGCACCATTTGCCGCCCGCGCAGCGCCTCGACCAGGAGCCGCTCCGCCTGACCGTGTGGTCCTGGCTCCCGCGAGGTGCGGCGGTCGGACGGTTCGCGGATGCCGAGGCTGGTGAGGGCCGTGGCCGCGATGGTCTCCGGATCAGCCGTCCGGTCCAGCGCGGCGAGCTCGACCAACCACGCGTCCTCCTGTTCGCTCGCCGCGGCCAGGGCGACGCGGGTCTTGCCCGTACCGCCTGGACCGACCAGCGTGACCAGGCGGCCTCGCTTCAGCCCCGCGCTCACCTTGTCGAGCACGGACTCGCGCCCGATCAGCTCGGTCAGGCCGGCCGGCAGATTGGTACCGCGCGGGGTCAAGGTGAGGGCCGGGTCCTGGCGCAGGATCGCGGTGTGCAGGGCGGCGAGTTCCGGGGTGGGATCGAGGCCGAGGTCCTCGGCAAGCTGGTGGCGTAGTTCGTCGTACCCGGCGAGCGCGTCCGCGTGCCGGCCGGAGCGGTAGAGGGCGAGCAGGTACGCCGCCCGGAGCCGCTGGCGCAACGGATGAAGGGTCACCTGTTCGGTGAGCTCCGCGGCGAGTTGATGGTGCTCACCGAGCTCCAGCCGGGCTTCGGCGAGCTCCTCCTCGGCCGAGAGGCGCTCCTCCTCCAGCCGCAGGATCGCGGACCGGGTGAACGTCTCGTCGGCGAAATCCGCGTACGCCGGACCGCGCCACAACCCGAGCGCTTCGCGGAGCAGCCGGACCCGTTCCCGTGGAGCCGCGGCCACCCGCGCACGGCGTACCAGGTCGAGGAACTCGTCCGCGTCGACGGCCTCGGTGGTCAGCAGGTAGCCGGGGGACCGGGAGACCACCAGGGACCGGGCGCCTGGTTCGGCGTGGTCGAGCGCGTGCCGGAGCCGCGAGATCTTCAGCTGGACCGTACCGGCCGGGTTGGCGGGCGGGGCGTCGGCGTACAGGTCCTCGGTGAGACGGTCGGCCGAGACGATCCGGCCCCGGTGCGCGAGCAGATCGGCCAGGACCGCCCGCACCTTCAGCTCGGGGATCCGGACCGGCTCACCGGTGTCGGTCCAGGCCGTGACCGGACCGAGTACCCCGAAGCGCATGCCGCCCACGCTACCGGCCGACAGGGAACCGACAGGTCTCCGTTCAACGCTGGTATCACCCAGCTAGGAGAGGAACCCAGTGATGAACCAGCCGCTCAGCGGTCAGGAAGTCCGGCTCGCCGCTCGTCCGCACGGAGAACCGACACCGGCCGACTTCGAGCTCACCACGGCACCGGTCCCGGTCCCGAAGGCCGGTCAGGTGCTCGTCCGGAACACCTGGATCTCCGTCGACCCGTACATGCGCGGCCGGATGGACGAGGTGACCGGTGGCCTGCCGCCGTTCCGGATCGGCGAGGTGATGGACGGCGGTGCGCTCGGCGAGGTGATCGCCTCGGAGGCCGACGGCATCCCGGTCGGGGCAACGGTCAGCCACTTCCTCGGCTGGCGGGAGTACGCCGTGGTCGACGCCGCCGACGCGCTCGTGGTGGACACCACCGTGGCGCCGCCGGAGTCGTACTTGGGGGTCCTCGGCGTCACCGGGCTCACGGCGTACGCGGCGCTGACGCGGATCGTGCAGGTCCGCGAGGGGGACATCGTGTTCGTCTCGGCGGCGGCCGGGGCGGTCGGCTCGGTCGCGGGTCAGGTGGCGAAGCAACTCGGTGCGGCCAGGGTGATCGGCTCGGCCGGTGGGCCGCTGAAGGCCAAGAAGCTGATCGAGGACTTCGGATTCGACGTGGCCCTCGACTACTGGGCCGGGGACCTGGCCGGCCAACTGCGGGCCGCGGCACCCGACGGACTGGACGTGTACCTGGACAACGTGGGCGGCGACCACCTGCGGGCGGCGATCGACAATCTGCGTCCGCACGGCCGGGCCGCGTTGATCGGGTCGGTCAGTGGCTACAACACGGCGGTCCCGGCGCCTGACAACCTGCTGGACGTGGTCTACAAGTCGCTCACGCTGCGCGGGATCCAGGTGACGGACCACTTCGACCTGCTCGGAGAGTACGTCGGCCGGGCGGTGCGCTGGCTGGCCGACGGGCGGTTGCGGGCCGAGTCGACGGTCGTGGACGGGCTCGCCGAGGCGCCGGGAGCGCTGATCGGGGTGCTGCGGGGCGCGAACACCGGCAAGATGCTGGTACGGATCTGAGGAATCGGGATCCGGATGTCGATCCTCCGGTGCGCTGGTCGACGAGTGGGTGAGTGATCGACCAACGAACCAGGGAGCTGACGGCAATGCGGTACATGATCATCAACAAGGCGGACGAGAACAGCGAAGCCGGGCGGATGCCGGCGCCGGCGGTCGGCGAGGCGGTCGGGCAGGTGGTCGACGACATGACCAAGGCCGGCGTGCTGTTGCTCGGCGAGGGCGTGCACCGTAGTTCGCTCGGCGCCCGGGTGAAGGTGGCCGGGGGCAAGCGCACCGTCACGGACGGGCCGTTCACCGAGACCAAGGAACTGATCGGCGGATTCATGGTCCTCGACGTCCGGTCCCGGGACGAGGCGATCGAGTGGGCCGCCCGCCTCGCCGAGGCCCTGGACGCCGAGGTCGAGGTCCGCCGCGTCGTCGAGGAAGCCGACTTCGACCCCGCCGCTGACGTCTGGAAGGACTGATTCAGCCCCTGAGAGTGCACTCACCGTGCACTCTCAGGGAACCCGCGGTGCACTCCGGCCGGAAGTGGCTTGCTCTGGCTGCCGGGTTGGGGTTCCATCGGTCGCGTGACGGTTACGGACACCCACGGGGCGATCGACGCGGTCTGGCGGATCGAGTCGGCACGGATCATCGCCGGCGTCGCGCGGATCGTGCGCGACGTCGGACTGGCCGAGGAACTGGCCCAGGACGCGTTGGTCGCGGCGCTCGAGCAATGGCCGGAGTCGGGCGTGCCGAACAACCCGGGCGCCTGGTTGATGGCGATCGCGAAGCGGCGGGCGATCGACCTGATCCGGCGCAAGGAGACCTACCAGCGCAAGCTGGCCGAGATGGGCCACCAGCTGGAGATCGACGGCGACAGCGTCGAGGACGACGTGGAGGCGATCCTCGAGGACCACATCGAGGACGACCTGCTCCGGCTCGTGTTCACCGCCTGCCACCCGGTGCTGACCACCGACGCCCGGGTCAGCCTGACGCTGCGGCTGCTCGGCGGCCTGAAGACCGACGAGATCGCCCGCGCGTTCCTCGCCCCCGAGCCGACCATTGCCCAGCGCATCGTCCGGGCCAAACGGAACCTGGCCAAGGCCGGGGTCGAGTTCGAGGTGCCGGCCGGGGACGACCTGGTCGAGCGGCTGTCCTCGGTGCTCGAAGTGATCTACCTGATCTACAACGAGGGCTACTCCGCGACCGCGGGCGACGACTGGATGCGGCCGGCGCTGTGCAACGAGGCGCTGCGGCTCGGCCGGTTGCTGGCCGAGCTGATGCCGCAGGAGCCGGAGGTGCACGGGCTGCTCGCGCTGATGGAGCTGCAGGCGTCCCGGGCGAACGCACGCGTCGGTCCGAACGGTGAGCCCGTCCTGCTGCTCGACCAGGACCGCCGGCGCTGGGACCGGTTGCTGATCCGCCGTGGTCTGGAGAGCATCGACCGCGCGTGGGCGCAGGAGGCACCACCCGGGCCGTACCTGCTGCAGGCCGCGATCGCCGCCTGTCACGCCCGGGCCGCCGAGGCCGACGACACCGACTGGGCCACCATCGCCGGACTGTACGAGGTGCTCGCGCAGGTCACGCCGTCGCCGGTGGTCGAGCTGAACAGGGCGGTCGCGCTGTCGATGGCGTTCGGTCCCGAGCGTGGACTGGAGGCGGTCGACACGTTGCTCGACGAGCCCTCGCTGAAGGGGTACCACCTGCTGCCGAGCGTCCGCGGGGACCTGCTGTTCAAGCTCGGCCGGCTCGCCGAGGCGCGGGTCGAGTTCGAGCGGGCCGCCGGCCTGACCCGGAACGAACGCGAACGTGTCCTGCTCCTGGATCGCGCCGCCGCCTGCTGACGAACGCCTGAGCTCCGCTGGGCCGGTCGAGGACTACCGTCGGGGGGATCGACCGAAAGAAGGTGCCCGGTGGTGTCGAATCGTGGCCGGTTCGCTCGACGCAGGGGTGAGACCGGGACGAGGGACCCGGCGCGAGAGGAGTGGACACGATGGAGAAGACCACCTCGAAGGACGGCACCACGATCGCGTACGACCGGGCCGGTTCGGGTCCGGCGGTCGTGCTCGTCGACGGCGCGCTCTGCAGCCGGGCCCAGGGTCCGATGCCCGAGCTCGCGGCCGAGCTGAAGTCCCGGTTCACCGTGTACAACTACGACCGGCGCGGCCGCGGCGACAGCGGCGACACCGCGGAGTACTCGGTCGAGCGGGAGATCGAGGACCTGGCCGCCGTGATCGAGGCGGCCGGCGGTTCCGCTTACGTGTACGGGACGTCGTCCGGTGCCGCGTTGTCCTTGCGGGCGGCCTCGGCCGGGGTGCCGATCGCCAAGCTGGCCGTGTTCGAGGCGCCGTTCGTCGTGGACGCCAGCCGCCGGCAGATCCCCCCGACCTGGGTGGCCGACCTGCGGGCCCTGGTCGCCGAGGACCGCCGGGGCGACGCGGTGAAGTACTTCATGACCAAGGGCGTCGGCCTGCCGGGCATCGTGGTCGCGCTGATGCAGCTGATGCCGGCCTGGAAGCCGATGAAGGCGGTCGCCCACACCCTCCCGTACGACGCGGAGGTCGTCGGCGCGAACGGCTTCGGCCAACCGCTGGACCAGGCCCAGTTCGCCGGGATCGAGCAGCCGGTCCTGGTCGTCGGCGGTGGCAAGAGCCCGGCCTGGATGCGGACCTCGGTCCGCGCCGTCGCGGCCGCCGTCCCCGGTGCCGTCCACCGCGAGATCCCGGGCCAGAACCACATGATCAAGGCGACCGCCATCGCGCCCGTGCTGGCCGAGTACTTCGGCGGGGGTGCGGCGTGATGAGGTTCCGGACCACGCTGGCCGGCACGACGACCACCGGGATCGTGGTCCCGCCGGAGGTGATCGAGGCCCTGGGCCAGGGCAAGAAGCCGCCCGTGGTCGTGACGGTCGGCGGGCACACGTATCGCAGTACGGTCGCCGTGATGGGCGGGAGGTTCATGATCTCGCTGAGCGCGAAGAACCGGGCGGCCGCGGGCGTCGCGGCCGGCGACGAGGTGGACGTCGAGGTCGAGCTGGACACGGAGCCGCGGGTGCTGGAGGTACCGGCGGACTTCGCTACGGCCCTGGACGCGCGGCCGGAGGCGCGGGCGTTCTTCGACGGCCTCTCGTACAGCCAGCGCAGCTGGTTCGTGCTGGGGATCGAGGACGCGAAGAAGCCGGAGACCCGGCGGAACCGGATCGAGAAGGCGGTCGAGCGGCTGGCGTCCGGCCGCGGCCAGCGCTGACCGCGCCCGAAGACCCGAGGGCTGGGACCCCCGGGCTCTCCGGACGGAGCAGGTCGAGCGTCAGGCGACGGTGATAAGGCCGCCGGCGTTGCTGCGGGCCGCAGAGAAGCGGGCCTGCGCGTCGGCCCAGTTCACCACGTTCCACCAAGCCTTCACGTAGTCCGGCTTGACGTTCTTGTACTGCAGGTAGAACGCGTGCTCCCACATGTCCAGCATGACGATCGGGATCTGTCCGGCCGGCAGGTTGCCCTGCTGGTCGTACAGCTGGTGGATCAGCAGCCGGCCCTGCAGCGCGTCCCAGCCGAGGATGGCCCAGCCGGACCCCTGGATGGTGGTCGCGCTCGCGGTGAAGTGCGCCTGGAACGCGTCGAACGAGCCGAACGCCTCGTCGATCGCGGCCGCCAGCTCGCCGTCCGGCTTGTCGCCACCGTCCGGCGACAGGTTCTTCCAGAAGATCGAGTGGTTGACGTGCCCGCCGAGGTTGAAGGCGAGCGACTTCTCCAGCCCGACGATCGCGCCGAAGTCCCCCTTCTCGCGGGCCGCGGCCAGCTTCTCCAGGGTGTCGTTCAGACCGTTCACGTAGGTCTGGTGGTGCTTGGAGTGGTGCAGCTCCATGATCTCGCCGGCGATGCTCGGCGCGAGTGCGCCGTAGTCGTAGGGGAGGTCGGGAAGCGTGTACGTGGTCAACTCTGCTCCTTCGTCAGGGCCCCGCGCGGGGCCGATATCTGCGATGTCCTGTCTCAGCGGCACCAGCTTGAAACTTCAACCACGGTTGAGGTCAAGTCACCACGCCGGACAGCGCCGGCCTGGGTCGACCCGGTGCCCGGACCAGGTGCTGCTCACACAGCCCGCGGTCCGTCACCTCCCCAGCTTCACATACTCCGCGAGGGGCAGGGCTCCCGGTCTCGTCCCAGTTCGCCGCTGAGAGGCAACGCCTATCGGCCCCGTGGTCTCAGCTGTCAGCCAGTACCGCGCGCAGCCGGGCCGCGAACGGCTCCGGGTCCTCGGCGAAGCCGGTGTGATCGCCCGGGAACAGCGCGGGTTCGACGCCCAGGCCCGCGGCGAGGGCGCGCGACGTACGGTCGCAGAGCTGTCCGGCCGAGTCGGTGCCGATCCCGACCACCAGATCGACCGGGCCGTCCCGGAGGGCGCTGACGTCCGGCTGCCAACGGATGCTGGCTCGCATCTCGTACTCGAACCAGAACCGCTCGTCGGCGACCACCTGCGGATCCCGGTCGCCGCCGAACATCGCCTCGAGCAGCTCGTCGGGGGCATCGATGTTCGCGGCGCCGAAGAACTTCCGCCAGGCGCCGACCACGTCCCCGCGCAGGTAGGTCGCCATCAGGTCGTCGGACCGCCGGTGCAGGTCGTCGCGGTCGGCGAGCAGGTTCTCCAGCGGCGGCTCGTGCGCGATCACGGTGCGGACCAGGTCCGGGTAGTGCTGGGCGAGCGCGAGCACGCTGACCGCGCCACCACTCGAACCGAACACGGTCGCCGGCCCCGCATCGAGTTCGGTGATCAGCCGGGCCAGGTCGTCGGCCCGCTGCTCCGGGGTCGAACCGGACGCCGGGTCGTCGAGCGGACTGCGGTTGATCCCGCGCGGATCGGCGGTCAGGACGGTGTGGTCGGTGGCCAGCAGGTCGGCCAGGGGTTCGAAGGACCGGGCGTCCATCGGGGCGCCGACGAGGACGACGAGCGGGCCGTCGCCGCGGACCTCGTGGTACAGCCGGGCACCGGGGACGGCGAGGGTACGGGTGGTCACGGTCAGGGTCATCGGATGCTCCTTGGGTAGGTCTTGCCGGGTTCTTGGTCGGCCTCGCCGGAAGCGAGGAAGCGGTTCAGTACTGCGGGGGCCGCGGCGGCGACCAGGACGCCGAGGACGGCCGGGATCAGCAGGGCGGTCGGCAGCCCGGCCTGGCCGGCGACGGCGCCGATCACAGCGGGACCGACGAGGCCGCCGCCGTAGCTGATGGTGGTGACGGTGGAGAGCCGGCGGGCGGACGCACCGGAACTCCCGAGCGCGCTGACCACGACCGGCCAGACCATCGCCATCCCGGCCCCGGCGAGCACCCAGCCGGCGATCGCCGTCCCGACCGGCTGGGTGGGCGTGACGCCGGCGAGCAGCACCAGCGCGTACCCCGCGGTCGCGGTCCCGCCGGCGATCCGGATCGTCCGCCCGGGCCCGAGCCGCGCGCGGACGGGATCACCGACGAACCGGACGACCGTCATCGCCACGAAGAAGAACGTGTAGACCAGCGATCCGACCGCCGGCGTCGCCCCGAGCACCCGCGTCGCATGCACCCCGGCCCAGTCCGTCGCCGCCCCTTCCGTCAGAAAGGCCGCCGCCCCCATCACCCCCAGCGCAACCACGACTCCACCCCGCCGCCCCCCGCCGAGCTGAGCCCCACCCGCCTGAGCTGCGGTCGGCTGCGGGGCTTCTGCTCTGTTCTCGTTCGTGGATTTGTGGGTTGGGTCCGGGGTTGTGGTGCGGGTGAGGAGGAGGGCTGTGGTGAGGAGGGTGGTGGCGCCGAGGACCTGGAGGGGTTGGACGGTCAGGCCGAGGTGGAGAGTGGTGGTGACGAGGGCGCCGCCGAGGACCGCGCCGAGGGTCCAGGTGCCGTGCATCGTCGCCATCACCGGGCGGTCGGTCGAGCGTTCGACGGCGACGGCCTGCACGCTGAGGGCGACGTTGAGTGCCCCCGACAACATCCCGAGCACGACGACCGCGACCATCAGGATCGCGGCCGACGGCGCCGCGGCGACCAGGACCGGTGCCGCCGCCGAAGCCGGCAGCGACCAGCTCAGCAACCGACGCGCGGTCCACCGATCGGCCACCCGCCCCGCGATCGGCATCGCCACCAGCGCGCCCACCGCCAGCGCCATCAGCAAGGCGCCGAGCCGGCCGGCGCCGAGTTCGAGCCGGGCATCGGTGGCGGGCAGCGTCGCGCCCCACAGTGCGTTGATCGCGCCGGTCAGCCCGTAGCACCCGGCGGTCCTTGCTCTTGCTCCCATGTCTCGACCCTGAGGCAGGACCCCGGTCGGACTCCAACACCTGTTGGGCGCCTATTCACGCAGCTGGCGTGTTAATAAGGACGGGTGCCTGACGACCTGGAGATCCGGCTGCTGCGGTACTTCGTCGTGGTCGCGGAGGAGTTGCACTTCAGCCGCGCCGCCCAACGGCTGTTCATCGCGCAGCAGGCGCTCAGCCGGGACATCCGCCGGCTGGAGGATCGCGTCGGCGTCCGGCTGCTCGACCGGACCACCCGCAGTGTCGAACTGACCGCGGCCGGGCGCCTGCTGGTGACCCGCGCCCAGGAGTTGCTCGCGCTGCACGACCTGACCGTTCGCGAGCTCCGCGGCGAGGCGCCGTCGCTCACCGTCGACGTGGTCGGGCCGGGCCTCACGCCGACGCTCGTGCTCGACGTGGCCCGGCAGAACGCACCCGAGCTGGAGTTCTTCGCGCGCTTCCACACCGGTACCGAGCCGGCCGTGCCGTTGCTCCTGGCCGAGCGGCTGGACGTGAGTTTCGGCCGGAATCCGACCCGGGTTCCGGGGATTCGCGAGCGCGTGGTGCGGTACGAGCCGTTGGCGGTCCTGATCCCGGAGACGCATCGGCTCGCCGATCTCGCCGCCGTACCGCTGGAGGAGTTGCGGGGGACCGGGGTCTGCTTCCGCGCCGGGAATCACGCGACCCCGGCCTGGGACCACGCGGTCCTTCAGTTGCTCGCGTCGCTCGGCATCGACGCGGGCGGCGCCCACCCTCATGTCCAGGGGGAGGACGAGCTCGCGCGGCACGTCCGCGACCGCGACGCCCCGATCCTGACGATGGGCTCCCAGGCCGCTGTACCGGGTGCCGTCGTCCGGCCGCTGGTGGATCCGGTCGCGGTGTACCCCTGGACGATGCTGTGGCGGGCCGACCTGAAGCACCCGGGTCTCGACGCTCTGCACGCCGCGATCGACAGCCTCGGCGCCGACGGCTGGCAGCAGCTCCCACCCGACGCCTGGCTCCCCGAACCCGAGAGCACGAGAACCTGACCCGAACCCGGGCCGCTCGTCCGACCCGGGCGTTGCGGCCGGCTTCCGGCGCTGGTGGTCAGGCCGGGAGTTCCTTGCGGAGGGCGGTGGCGAAGGGTTCGGTCTGGTCCACGAAGCCGGTGTGGTCGCCGGGGAAGTGGGTCGGCGTGATGCCGAGGCCGGCGGCGAGGGCGGTCGAGGTGCGGTCGCAGAGCTGGCCGGTCGAGTCCGCGCCGATGCCGACCACGATCCGTACGCCGTTGCCGCGCAGCCGGTCCAGGTCGGGTTGCCAGCTGACCGACTCGCGCAACTCGTGGGCGAACCAGAACCGCTCGTCGGCGACGTCCCGCGGGTCCCGTTCGCCGCCGAACATCCCCTCCACCACCTCGTCCGGGACCTGGATGTTCGCCAGCGCGAAGAACTGCTGCCACGCGCCGACCACGTCCCCGGCCAGGTAGGTGGCCATCATCCGCTCCGACTTCGCCAGCAGGTCTTCGCCGTCCTCGACCAGCCGGTCCAGCGGCGGCTCGTGCGCGATCACCGTGCGCACCACCTCCGGATGGTGCTGCGCCAACGCCAGTGCGGTCACCGCGCCACCACTCGAGCCGAGGACCGTCGCCGGTCCCGCGCCGACGTGCCGGATCAGCCGGGCCAGGTCGTCCGCCCGCTGCTCCGGCGTCGAGGTGCCGCCGTCGACGAGCTTGCTGCGCCGCACGCCCCGCGGATCCGTGGTCAGCACGGTGTGATCGGCGGCGAGCAGGTCGGCGAGAGGCGCGAACGAGTCCGCGTTCATCGGCGCCCCCACCAGGACGACCAACGGCCCGCTGCCGCGCGTCTCGTAGTACAGCTCGGCGTCCGGTACCACCAGGGTGTTGTTGTTCATGTCCATCTCCTTGCCGTGTCCGTTCGATGCCCTCACGACGAACGAGGGACGCCGTTATGGACACAGCCGCCACAACGAGATCACCTCCCGCGCCCGGGCCGCCGACAACGGGTCGCTGTCGCGTCTCCGGGGAGTCGGGGCGGCATCGAGCCGGCCGGCGACTTTCAGGCCCGCCCGGTCGAAGGCGCGGAGCAACTCGGACCTGGTCCGCAGACCGAGGTGCTCGGCGAGGTCCGACAGGATCAGCCAGCCCTCGCCGCCCGGTTCGAGATGCGCGGTGAGACCGTCGAGGAACCCGCGCAGCATCCGCCCGTCCTCGTCGTACACGGCCTGGTCGAGCGGCGACTGCGGCTGAGCCGGCAGCCAAGGTGGGTTGCAGACGATCAACCCAGCACGTCCGGCGGGATACAGATCGACCCGGCGTCCGTCGATGCGGTCGGCGAACCCGAGCCGCTCGGCGTTCTCCCGCGCGCACCCAACCGCTCGCGGGTTCAGGTCGGTCGCGACGATCCGCGCCGTCGTCCGTCGAGCCAGGATCGCGGCCAGCACCCCGGACCCGGTCCCGAGGTCGACCACTGTGGTTGCTGATGGCAACGGACAGCGCGCGACCAGCTCGAGGTACTCCGGCCGGGTGGGCGCGAACACGCCGTACCAAGGGTGGATCCGGCCACCCGCGGCCGGTACGTCGATGCCGCGCAGGTAAAGCTGATGCGCACCGATCACGCCGAGCAGCTCGCGCAACGGCACCATGGCCGACGGTGGTGTCTCACCGTAGGCGTGCAGGCACGCGGTCCGCACGTCAGGGGCACGCCTCAGCGGGACGGTCAGATCGAGCAGCGGGACGTACAGCGCGTTGAGTACCGCGGTCCGCCGGGCCTGTGCGGCGCGGTACTCGGTGAAGGTGGCACCGCTGACCGGCAGTCGTCGGCCGAGGGCGGTGAGGAGCTGGCGGGCGTTGTGGAAGTCGCCCTGCCAAAGCAGAGCTTGTCCGTGGTCGATCAGCCGCAGCGCGTGTTTCGCCCGCAGCGAGTCGTCCACGGTGAGAATCCGTGGCGAAGTCATGGAACCGTTCCTGCCGGAAGGAGTGACGAGGGCAGCGCCGCCGGACGGCAGCGCGGCTCACCCGGAGGCCGGATGGCGCCGGGGAGCGGGAACGGGCAGGCTAGTGAACGACGCCTGCGTGTCTGGGGCTCGTCACGTCGGCAGTCTAGGCCAGATCACCCTGCTGACGCCTCGTGGTGAGACCATCGCGCGGGGGCGAATAGAATCCGGTGGTCGGTCCCGGCCGTCCGCCGGGATCAGGAGATCCCCGACCCCGAGGTTGTTGTCGTGCTCACGATGCAGGACGCGCTGCTCGCGCTGACGAAGTACTGGACCGATCGCGGTTGCATGGTCGTGCAGCCGTTCAACACCGAGGTGGGTGCGGGCACCCTCAACCCGGCCACCATCCTGCGGGTCCTCGGTCCCGAGCCGTGGCGGGTGGCGTACGTCGAGCCCAGCGTGCGGCCGGACGACAGCCGGTACGGCGAGAACCCGAACCGGCTGCAGACGCACACCCAGTTCCAGGTGGTGCTCAAGCCGGACCCGGGCAACCCGCAGGAGCTGTTCCTGGCCAGCCTCGAGGCGCTCGGCATCGACATCCACGCGCACGACGTGCGGTTCGTCGAGGACAACTGGGCGAACCCGGCGACCGGGTCCTGGGGACTCGGCTGGGAGGTCTGGCTGGACGGTCTGGAGATCACCCAGTTCACCTACTTCCAGCAGGCCGGCGGGATGACGCTGGACCCGGTGTCGGTGGAGATCACCTACGGCATCGAGCGGATCATGATGGCGCTGCAGGGGGTCTCGCACTTCAAGGACATCTCCTACGCGCCCGGCATCTCCTACGGCGAGGCGTTCGGCCAGGCCGAGTACGAGATGAGCCGGTACTACCTGGACGACGCCGACGTGGACAGCCAGAAGCGGCTGTTCGAGGAGTACGCGAGCGAGGCGCGCCGGATGCTCGACGCCCGGCTGCCGGTCCCGGCACACATCAACGTGCTGCGCTGCTCGCACACCTTCAACGTGCTGGACGCCCGCGGCGCGGTGAGCACGACCGAGCGCGCGAAGGCGTTCGGCCGGATGCGCGGCCTGGCCCGCGAGGTGGCCCAGCTGTGGGCCGAGCGGCGGGCCGAGCTCGAGCACCCGCTGGGCCTGGCCGAGCTGCCGGCCGCGGCGCCCGAGCCGGCCGAGTACCCCAAGGTCAGCGGGACCCGGCAGCTGCTGTTCGAGATCGGTACCGAGGAGATGCCGCCGTCGGAGGTCACCAAGACCGCCGACGCGGTCCGCACCGCGCTGACCGAGAAGCTGGCCGCCACCCGGCTCGGCCACGGCCGGATCAGCACGTACGCCACCCCGCGCCGCGTGGTCGCGTACGTCACCGAGGTGCAGGCGATGGAGCCGGACGCCGAGCGGGTCGTCCGCGGTCCGCGCAAGTCCGCCGCGTTCGATGCCGAGGGCAACGTCACGAAGGCGGCCGCCGGGTTCGCCCGCGGCCAGGGCGTCGAGGTGGGCGAGCTGCACGACCTCGACGTGGACGGCGTCGAGTACGTCGCCGTCACCAAGCCGGACCCGGGCCGTGGTGCCGCCGAGGTGCTGAGCGGGGTGCTCGCCGAGATCGTCAGCGGGCTGCGCTCGGACAAGAACATGCGCTGGAACGACGCGAAGCTGTCCTTCACCCGGCCGGTGCGCTGGCTGGTCGCGCTGCTCGGCGACCAGGTCGTCCCGGTCGCGGTGTCGTCGCTGGCCACCGGGCGGACCACCCGGGTACTGCGGACCGCGGCCCAGCCGACCGTCGAGATCGCGGCCGCCGAGGGGTACCTGGACCTGCTCCGGATCCACGGCATCGAGGCCGACCCGGCCCGCCGGCGGGAGCGGATCGTCGCCGACGCGCAGCGGCTGGCCGGTGAGGTCGACGGCACCGTCGACGTCGAGGGTGAGGCCGCGCTGGTCGACCAGATCGTCAACCTGGTCGAGGAACCGACCGCGATCCGGGGCGGCTACTCGGCCGACTACCTGGAGCTGCCGGCCGAGATCCTCACCACCGTGATGCGCAAGCACCAGCGGTACCTGCCGGTGCGCGACGCCGACGGCAAGCTGCTGCCGTACTTCGTCGCGGTCGCGAACGGCGCGGTCGACGAGGACACGGTCCGGGCCGGGAACGAAGGCGTCCTGCGGGCCCGGTACGAGGACGCGAACTTCTTCTGGAAGGCCGACCTGCAGACCAGCCCGGAGACGATGAAGGCCGAGCTGGAGAAGCTGGCGTTCGAGGAGCGGCTGGGCTCGATGGCGCAGCGCGCGACCCGGATCGGCCGGATCGCGGAGTCGCTGGCCGAGACGGTGGGGCTGGACGGGGACGACCTGACCACGCTGCGCCGGGCCGCCGAACTGGCGAAGTTCGACCTCGGGTCGCAGATGGTGGTCGAGCTGACCAGCCTGGCCGGCACGATGGCCCGCGAGTACGCCCGTCGCGCCGGCGAGACCGAGGCGGTCGCGCAGGCGCTGTACGACATGGAGCTGCCGCGGTCCGCGGGTGACCCGACGCCGTCGACGGTACCGGGCGCGTTGCTGGCACTGGCCGACCGGTTCGACCTGCTGGCCGGGCTGTTCGCGATCGGGGCGACCCCGACCGGTAGCTCGGACCCGTTCGGTCTGCGCCGCGCGGCTGCCGGTGTGGTCGCGATCCTGCGGGACCAGCCGGAGCTGCGCGCGATCACGCTGCCGGTCGGGCTGGCGGCGGCCGCCGAGCAGATCGTTGCTCAGGGCATCGAGGTGCCGGAGAAGGCCCTCGGCGAGGTGGCGGACTTCGCGGTCCGGCGCTACGAGCAGCAGCTGGTCGACGGCGACCACGACCACCTGCAGGTCGCGGCCGTCCTGCCGCTGGCGATGGCGCCGGCGATCGCGGACGAGACCCTGGCCGAGCTGCAGCGCCAGGTCGCGACGGAAGGCTTCGCGGACCTGGTCGCGGTGCTGCAGCGCGTCCGCCGGATCGTCCCGGCCGACGTCGAGGCCAAGTACGACCCGTCGAAGCTGACCGAGCCGGCCGAGCAAGCGCTGCACCAGGCGGTCGAGAAGGTCGGCGAGGCCCCGAGCTCCCTGGCGGACTTCGTCGCGGCCGCCTCGGTCCTCGTGGACCCGGTCACCACGTTCTTCGAAGAGATCCTGGTGATGGCCGAAGACGAAGAGGTCCGAGCAGCCCGTCTGGGCCTCCTCGCCACCATCCGCGACCTGGCCGCCCCGGTCCTCGACTGGCAAGCCCTCGGCACCAGCCTCAACCGCGAGTAGTCAATCCAACCAACAGCCCCTCGGCCCTCCCCGCAGGAGTCGAGGGGTTGTTGTTTTTCAGAGGGGGAGTGTCAGCAGAGGGGCCAGGCGGTCGGCTATCAGGTGGTAGCCGGTGGGGTTGGGGTGGACGTTGTCCTCGTAGTGGGTGCCGGCTTCTTCCGGGGTGAGGATGGTGCGGCCGTCGATGAGGTGGAGGTTGGGGTCGGCCAGGTGGCGGGCTCCTCTTTCGACGGCGGCCCGGATGTCGTCGAGGGTGAGGCCTACCGCGTTGGGTTTGCCTTCGAGCTCGGGTGCCGTCAGCGGGGTGATCACCACCAGCGGCGTATGCGGGTGGCCTTCGCGGACCGTGGCGAGGAAGGACTCGACCTGGCCGGGGAGGGTACGGCCGCTGAAGGTCGCGCCGCCGTAGATGTTGATGCCCAGACAGAGCGAGATCAGCCGGGCCGGGGTGTCGCGGAGAGTGGTGGCCGCGATCGGGTCCAGGTGGCACTCGCCCGCAAGACCCAGCGCGACCAGGTCCCAGCCGTGCCGCCGAGCGACCAAGGCCGGCCAGGTTTCGGACGGGCCGTCGGAGCCGGCGCACTGGGTGATCGAGCTGCCGTAGGTGATCCAGCGCGGCCCGGTCGGCGGCTGCGGTACCGCCTCGCCGTCGAAGCGGACCGCGCGGACCGCGATCGCGCCGGCGTGCGGGAGCCAGATCTCCAGCTCGGCCTCGTCCCCGGGCAACTCGACCGTGATCACCTGGTCGCCGGTCCCGACCTCGCACCGGCGGTGGAGTTCCCCACCGACCAGGAAGTCGACCGGCGCGATCTTGGTGTAGATGTCCAGCGCGGCCCGCAGTTCCAGGCTGACCGAGCGCGCCGTCGTCCGCCAGATCGCGCGGACTCCGGCCGGCGTCGCCGCGCGGGACCACAGCCGGTGCCCCGGGCGATCGGCGTACCCGCGCCAGTCGTGCAGACCGAAGTCCTGCCCGCGGGGGTCGAGCCGCCAGAACGTGGACCACCCGTCCGCGTCCACCTCGCGGTACCGGTACCCGGTCCACAGCGCGTCACCGACCACGACGTACCTCCTCCGCGGACTCCGCCTCGGTCGGGTGACTCCCGATGGCCGCTGGCACGGATCGTCCCTCCGCCGGGGAGCTACAACCTACCGTCTGCGTTCGCCGTCCGGGGTGTACCGCATGCTGGGGGAAGTGGAGAGGAGAAGCATGACCGAGTACGACCACTCGCGACCGCTCACCGCGCAGACCGTGGCCGAGCGGGCGCACGCCGTCGCGCCGCGGTTGCGCGAGCACCTGCCGGTGACGCCGCTGAGCCGGTTCGCCGCGTTCAGCGAGGAGCTCGGGGCCGAGGTCCTGGTGAAGTGCGAGCACCAGCAGCGCACCGGTTCGTTCAAGGCGCGCGGCTCGATGGCGAAGATCCTCACGCTGACCGACGAGCAGCGGCAGCGCGGCGTGGTCACCGCCTCGACCGGCAACCACGCGCTCGGGGTCGGCAACGCGCTCGCTTCGCTCGGCGGTCACGGCATCGTGTACCTGCCGGAGAACGCGTCGCCGTCGAAGGTGGCCGCGTTGCGCCGGTTCGGCCTGGAACTGCGGGCCGAGGGCACCGATTCGGGCATCCTCGAACCGAAGGCGCGCGCGTACGCCGCCGAGCACGACCTCACCTACGTCTCGCCGTACAACGACCCCGACATCATCGCCGGGCAGGGCACGGCCGGGGTGGAGATCATCGACCAGCTGGCAGGCGAATCGCTGGATGCGGTGGTCGTCGCGGTCGGCGGTGGTGGCCTGGTCAGCGGGGTCGCGGCCGTGCTGAAGCAGCACTTCCCCGAGCTCACGGTGTACGGCGCGTCGCCGGCCCAGGACGCGGCGATGGCGGCTTCGGTCGCGGCCGGGCAGATCGTCCAGGTCGAGGGCCACGACACGCTCTCCGACGGGACGGCCGGTAGCGTCGAGCCGGGCAGCGTCACCTTCGAGCTGTGCCGGGACCTGGTCGACGACTGGGTCCTGGTGCCCGAGGACGAGATCCGCGCCGCGCTGCGGACGGTGATCGACACCGAGCACCAGCTGATCGAGGGATCCGCGGCGATGGCGTTCGCCGCCACCCGTGTCCGCAGGGCGGAGCTGGCGGGCAAGCGCGTGGCCGTGGTGTCGTGCGGCGGCAACATCTCGTCGAGCACCCTGGTGGCCGCGCTGAGCTGATTGCCCAAAGCAACCACAGCCCTGACGGAAGGCGCCTTCGCTAGGCTGGGCCCGTGCGTGAACTGGTCGTGCTCGGTACCGGGAGCCAGGTGGCGACCCGGGACCGCAACCAGAACGGGTACTTCCTGCGCTGGGACGGCGACGGCTTCCTGTTCGATCCGGGCGAGGGCACCCAACGGCAGATGCTGTACGCCGGGGTCGCGGCCGGCGCGATCACGCGGTTGTGCGTGACCCACTTCCACGGCGACCACAGCCTCGGCGTACCGGGGGTCGTCCAGCGGCTGTCCCTCGACGACGTCCCGCATCCGGTGCACGCGCACTATCCGGCGTCCGGCCAGGCGTACTTCGAGCGACTCCGGTACGCCGCGTCCTTCTACGAGCGGGCCGAGCTCCGGGAGGAGCCGGTGGAGGAGGACGGGTTGCTCTCGGTCGGCCCGTTCGGTCAGCTGTGGGCGCGTCGGCTGGAGCATCCGGTGGAGGCCTTCGGGTACCAGCTGATCGAGCCCGACGGTCGCCGGATGCTGCCGGACCGGCTCGCGCGGTACGGCGTCGAGGGTCCCGCGATCGGCGAACTGCAGCGCGCCGGGTCCCTGACGATCGACGGGCGGACCGTCACCGTCGAGGACGTCAGCGAACCGCGGCCCGGCCAGCGGTTCGCGTTCGTGATGGACACCCGGCTCTGCGAGAACGTGTTCCACCTCGCCGACGGCGCGGACCTGCTCGTGATCGAGTCCACGTACCTGTCCACCGAGGCGACCCTGGCCCGGACGTTCGGCCACCTCACCGCCCGCCAGGCCGCCCGGGTCGCGCAGGAGTGCGGCGTCCGCAAACTGGTCCTCACCCACTTCTCCCAGCGGTACACCGACCTGGCCCTCTTCCACGCCGAGGCGGCGGCCGAGTTCGACGGCGAGATCGTGGTCGCCACCGACCTGGCCCGGATCCCGGTCCCGACCCGGCGCTGAGGACGGAATGCGGAAGCGGGTATCGGGGTTACGTTCAGCGTCCAGCATGACGAGAGGAGATCGACTGTGTACGGTGCGGAACACGTCCAGCGCTACGAGGAGACCGACGGCGAGGTCGGGTACGACTGGGGCGACCACGGGGCCCACATCCTGGTGCTCACCACGGTGGGCCGGAAGTCCGGCGAGGAGCGCAAGCACGCGCTGATCTTCCGCGAGGTCGACGGCGGGTACGCGATCGTCGCGTCGAACGGCGGGGCCAAGGCGGACCCGGCGTGGTACCTCAACCTGCAGGCCGACCCCGCCGTGAAGGTGCAGGTCAAGGCGGACCGGTTCGCCGCCCACGCGCGGACCGCGACCGACGAGGAGCAGGCCCGGATCTGGCCGCTGATGACCGAGGTCTGGCCCGACTACGACACCTACACGACCCGGACCGACCGGCCGATCCGGATCGTCGTCCTCGAACGCGCCTGACCGCTTCCCGGCTCAGGCCGGCCGGATGTTCTGGTTCAGGTGGAAGACGTTGGCCGGGTCGTACTTGGCCTTCAACGCCGTGAGCCGGGCCAGCTTGCCCGGCGAGTAGGCGCGGCCCACGCCCTCGTTGTTGAGGGTGTTGACGTACTGCCCGACCGTGTACGGCTCCTGCCGGCCGGCGTACTCGCGGACCGCGGCCATCCGGTCGGCGTCCTCGGCGGCGTCGTCCCAGCGCAGTGAGCTGACGAACTCGTACTGCGTGTCCCGGTGGCTGAACGCGGCGTCGTCCTCGGGCACGTCGGCGATGGCGCCGCCGTAGGCCTGCAGGGACGCGGCGGTCCCGGGGACGACGTCGAGCAACGCGCGAATCGCGTCGTCGGACAGGTCCGAGAAGTAGTGCCCCTTCCAGTACCGGCGGTACCGGTGTCCCTGCAGGCTGTCCTCCCGGGTCTGCAGGGCCAGGTACGACATCTCCTCGATGCTCTCGGCAACGACCGTGCCGAGCCCGCGGAACGCCTCGACCAGGCCGGCCGCCTCGGCGGGATCGCCGATCCAGACGAAACCGAGGACGAGTTCCTGGTGGGCCAGGTACGCCTTGAACGTGGCCCGGCGGGAGGCCGTCGCGTTCAGGTCGCGCCAGGCCCGGAGTACGTCGAAGCCCTCGTCGACGCCGAAACCGAACTCGGCCAGCAGCGTCCGGGTCCCGATGTCGTGCAGCCGGAACTCGAACTCGGTGACGATGCCGAAGTTCCCGCCGCCCCCGCGCAGTCCCCAGAACAGGTCCGCGTTCTCGGTCGCGCTCGCGGTGACCACCTCGCCGTCCGCGGTCACCACCTCGTACCGCGCGACGTTGTCGCAGGCGAGCCCGTGCATCCGGGCCAGCCAACCCATCCCGCCGCCGAGCGTGAGCCCGCCGACGCCGGTGTGCGACACGTTGCCGGCGGTGGTGGCGAGCCCGTACTTCTGGGTGGCGCGGTCGAGCTCGCCGAGCAGGGCGCCGCCCTGGATCCGGGCGAGCTTCGCGTCGGGGTCGACGCTGACGGCGCTCATCGGGGACAGGTCGATCATCAGCCCGCCGTCGGGGACCGCGTGGCCGGTGATGCTGTGGCCGCCGCATTTCACGCCGATCTCGAGCCCCTCGGACCGGGCGTACCGGACCGCCGCGGCCACGTCGGCGGTGCCGTGACACCGAGCGATCACGGCCGGTCGCCGGTCGATCATCGCGTTCCACACGATCCGCGCCTGGTCGTAGCCGGCGTCCCCTGGGTGCAACAGCTCCATCGGTCTCTCCCTCGCCCCTCGGACAGCGCTCACCTGCTTACCGCAGCGAACCAGCTGCCGCTTTCAAATCGATGTCATCACCCTGACAGCGCAGCGGTCCGTCGCTAAGGTCCAGTTCTGTGAGCCGATCCAGGACCAATTCCGCCACCGCCGGTGAGCTGCTGGTCGAGCTCCGCCGCGCCGACCCGGTGCCGTTGCACCAACAGCTGACCGGTGGGATCCGGGACCGGATCCGGCAGGGCCTGCTCCGGGCCGACACGGTGATGCCGTCGACCCGCGCGCTCGCGGCCGATCTCGGCCTGTCCCGGGGCGTCGTGGTCGAGGCGTACCAGCAGCTCGTCGCCGAGGGGTACCTGGTCAGCCGGAGCGGTGGTTACACCCAGGTCGCTCCCGCCGCCGTTCGCGCGGCCGAGCCGAGCCCGCCGCCGGTCGAGATCACGGTGCCGCGGATCGACTTCCGGTACAGCCGGCCGGACGTCTCGCAGTTCCCGCGCGCGGCCTGGCTGCGCTCGGTCCGGAAGGTGCTGGCCGAGATGCCGCACCTCAGCCTCGCGTACCTGGACGGCCGCGGCGCCGACGAGCTGCGGATCGCGCTGGCCGACTACTTGAACCGGGTCCGCGGTACCTCCGGGCGGCCGGAGAACCTGCTGGTCTCCAACGGATTCGCGCAAGGATCACGGCTGTTGCTCCAGGTCCTGGCCCAGCTCGGCCGTCGGCGGCTCGCGGTCGAGGATCCGTCCGACAACGAACTCCGGGACGTCGCCACCGCGGCCGGGTTGGAGACCGTCGGCGTCCCGGTGCTGGAGTCGGGGATCGACGTCGCCGCGTTGGAGAAGTCCGGCGCGGACGTGGTCCTGGTGACCGCGGCGCACCAGTTCCCGACCGGGGCGGTGGCGTCGGCCGGGACGAGGGCGGCGCTGGTGGCGTGGGCGACCGAACGGGACGCGCTGATCATCGAGGACGACTACGACGCGGAGTACCGGTACGACCGGGAGCCGATCGGCGCGATCCAGGGGCTGGCGCCGGAGCACGTGGTGTACGCGGGGACGGCGAGCAAGACGCTGGCGCCGGGGCTCCGGCTCGGCTGGCTGATCCTGCCGCGGCACCTGGTCGAGCCGATGGCGGCGGCCAAGTTCGCCGACGATCGCGGCTCGCCGGTCCTGGACCAGCTCACCTTCGCGGACTTCGTCGCCCGCGGGGAGTTCGACCGGCACCTGCGCCGGATGCGGCCGCGGTACCGGGCGTTGCGGGACACCCTGGTGGACCGGCTCGCCGAGCGGCTGCCCGAGCTGGAACCGGTTGGCATCTCGGCCGGGCTGCACGTGCTGACCTGGTTACCGCCCGACCTGTCCGAGGACGCGGTCGCGGCGGCGGCCCGCGAGCGCGGCCTCGGCGTCTACGGACTCCGGCCGTACTGGGTCGGCGCACCGCGCGCGGAGGGCCTGGTCTTCGGGTACGGCGGCCTGACCGAGAAGGCGGTCGTCGAGGGCGTCGACCTGCTGGCCGAGACCGTCGCGTCGCTGCGTCGTTGAGACCGTTGTCGAGGACCCGTCGTGGTGAGGGGAGTCATGGAGGACCGCTACGCCGAGACCGTGCTCGGCCGGATCCGGTTGCGGGTGGCCGGGTCCGGTCCGGCGATCCTGTTCTGGCCGAGCCTGCTGATGGACGGGCTGCTCTGGCGGGGACAGGTCGAGCACTTCGCCGATCGGTACCAGGTGGTGCTGGTGGATCCGCCGGGACACGGCGGATCGAGTCCGTTGACGCGGCCGTTCACGTTCGACGAGTGCGCCCGGGTGATCGCGCAGATCCTGGACGCGCTGGAGCTCGACCGCGTCCACGTCGTCGGCAACTCGTGGGGCGGGATGATCGGCGGAACGTTCGCGGCCCGGTATCCGGACCGGGTCGGGGCCGCGGTCCTGATGAACGCGACCGCGTCCCCGGCCGGCCGCCGGCAGCGGGCCGAGTACGCCGCGCTGACGGGGGCGGCCCGGGTGCTCGGGGGAGTGCGGGGACCGCTGGTCCGGCCGGTGATCGACGCGTTCCTCGGTCCGACCGCGCGCCGGGACAAACCCGAGGTGGTTGCCGCGGTCAACGAATCGGTCCGGCGGGTGGCGATCGCGTCCGGGCGGCACGCGGTGACCAGCGTGGTACCGCGGCGGCCGGACCAGCGGGCGTTGTTCGGCCGGATCACGGCGCCGGTCCTGGTGGTCGCCGGGGCCGAGGACGCCACCTTCGGAGTCGCCGAGACCCGGGTGATGGCCGAGGCGATCCCGGGCGCGGAGTTCGTGGTCCTGCCCGCCGCCGCGCACCTGGCCGCACTGGAGTGCCCGGCCGAGGTGAACGCGCTGATCGACGGGGCCATTTCGTTGCTCTAGGCACCGGAATTGCGGTGTGCCGGGGGTCACGGCGAATTCTCAGCCTTTTCCTCTGTTGGTCCGATGGAACTCTCAGGGTGCCGAGGTCTACTCGATCTCAGGACAGGTTGAGGAGGCGCCAGGAGCCATGAACGATCAGCAGCAGTACGGGCCGCAGTACGGGCCGGGAACCCCGCAGGGACAGCCCGCGTACCAGCCGGCCGGGCAGCCGGGGTACCCGCCGTACGCGGCTCAGTACGGTCCGTGGGGCGGGGCTCCGGGTGGACCGTTCCACCAGCCGCCGCGCCGGCGGAAGCGGTTGCCGCTGCTGATCGGGTCGCTCGGTCTGGCCGCCGTCGTGGTCGCCGGCTCGCTCGCCTGGGGGATCGACCAGCACGAGGCCGCGAACTCGGCCAAGCTCGCGCAGGTGGTCACCCCGGCCTCGGTCGCGGCCCAGGTCTCGCCCGGCCTGGTCGACGTGAACACCGTGCTCGGGTACGAGGGCGCACGGGCCGCGGGGACCGGGATCGTGCTGACGTCCGACGGCGAGATCCTCACCAACCACCACGTGATCGAGGGCGCCACCCAGATCTCCGTGACCGACATCGGCAACGGCAGGACGTACCAGGCCGGCGTGGTCGGGTACGACAGCGCGCACGACATCGCGGTCCTGAAGCTGAAGGACGCCTCCGGGTTGCAGACGGCGAAGACCGGCGACTCGTCGAAGGTGGCGGTCGGTGACCAGGTGGTCGGGATCGGCAACGCGGGCGGCGTCGGCGGACAGCCGAGCTACGCCGCGGGCCAGGTCACCGCGCTGAACCAGGCGATCACCGCGACCGACGAGGGCGGCTCCGACCCGGAGAACCTGACCGGCCTGATCGCGACCGACGCGAACATCCAGGCGGGCGACTCGGGCGGTCCGCTGGCGAACGCCTCGGGTGAGGTGATCGGCGTCGACACCGCGGGCTCGGGTGGCAACAACGGCGGCAACGGCGCCCCCGGCCAGACCGCGTACACCCCGGGCCAGCCGGGCTTCGGCGACGGCTCCGGCCAGGGCGACGGCGGCTTCGGCGACGGCTCGGGCAACGGCGGCTTCGGTGACGGCTCGGGTCAGGGCAACGGCGGCTTCGGCCAAGGCGATGGCGGTCAGAGTGACGGTCAGGGCAGCGGGCAGGGGAGTGCGCAGGGCTTCGCGGTGCCGATCAACCAGGCGCTGTCGATCGTGGACCAGATCGAGGCGGGCAACGGTTCGTCGGACGTGCACATCGGCGAGACCCCGATGCTCGGCATCTCGGTCGCCGACACCGGCTCCGGCGAGGGCGCGGTCGTCAACGACGTACTCGCCGGCGGCAAGGCCGCCGCGGCCGGTCTCAGCGCGGGCGACGTGATCACCGAGGTCGACGGCCACCAGATCGACTCGCCGGACGCGCTCGCCGGCACCCTCAACCAGCACCACCCCGGCGACAAGGTGAGCGTCACCTGGACCGGCCAGGACGGCCAACAGCACCAGCAAACCATCGAACTGACCACCGGACCGGTCCGCTGACCCTCCCCCACAAAGCGGACCCAACCGATCGGGCCCGGCTCCTCCATCCCCCTCGGAGCGCCGGGCCCGATCGCTGTGCTCAGCCGCCGAAGAAGCCTTCGCGCCACGACCGGTGGACGGGCCGCCAGCCCAGCTCGCGGGCCCGGGTGTTGTCTGCACCGCGCGCCCACCCGTTCCTCGTACCGGCAGCTGCGCCCGGCCTGTCGCTCACCGCGCCGACCGAGTTGGCGAAGACCGGAACCCACTCGGAGGCCGGCGCTGGTTCGTCGTCGACGATGTTGACCACGCCGGTCGGCCAGATGAGCGCGGCAACGGCTGCGGATGCGGCGTCCGCGACGTGGAGGAAGCTGCTGATGTCGGCCGTCGGCTTCAACCGACCGTCGCGGACCTGCTCGTCCATCCAACCGCCCTCGCGGTACCAGGTCCCCGGCCCGTAGAGCAGCCCGTACCGCAGCACCACCGACTCGGGGACCTCCGCCACGATGCCCTCCATCGTCGCCACCGCACCCACGGTCCGCGCCCGAGCCTCCGACGATGCCTCCAGATCGAGCGGGGTGTCCTCGGTCGCAGGGCTATCGCCGGGTTCGTACACCCACGCGATGCTCTGGACGATCACCCGTCCCACCTCGGCCGCCAGCGCTGCGTCCACGAGATTCCGGGTCCCGACCTCGCGGATCCGGGAGTTCGCCTGGAAGTCCCCGCCGCCGAGATCCGTCAGCTGGTGCATCACCACGTCGGGCTTCGCCGCCGCGACCACCTCGGCCAGCGGCGTGGCGTCGTACACGTCGGCCACCGCCGCCTCCGCGCCCAACCGGCGGAGCGTCTCGCCGTCGGATGCGCGCCGGGTCAGCCCGGTCACCTGGTGTCCGGCCGCGAGCAGCAGCGGGACCAGGTTCCGCCCGACCACCCCGGTCGCGCCGGCCACGAACACCCGGCTCATCCGCGCCACCGCCGATCCAGCTGAGCAAGGAACTCGAGGTACGGCAGGGGCAGCTGCGGCCGGTTCGCCGGCCTGGATTCGGTCACGCTGCCACGGTAGAAGCCGTACGGCCCGGCGGACTGGTCCACTTCGCCCCGGATCCCGCGGGCCAATCAACCGGCCGCGACCAGCTCGTGAAATCACTTGGCCCTGGGGTGAACAGTTGTTTACTGTGGACGGGTAAACAGCTGTTCACCCCGGCGCGGACGCCCACCGCGCGGTCCGTCGTGAGGATGCCCCGCCTTGACCGTCCGTCCCGCTGCCCACCCGCGCCTGATCCTGGCCGCGCTCGCCTCGTGTGGCGTGCTCGTCTCGGTGATGCAGACGATCGTCGTGCCGTTGCTGCCCGAGCTGCCCGCTCTCACCAACAGCCACCCGGCGGACGTCAGCTGGCTGGTCACGGTGACGCTGCTGACCGGTGCGGTGTTCACGCCGCTGCTCGGCCGGGCCGGTGACATGTACGGGAAACGCCGGGTCCTGCTGATCGCGCTGGCCTCGATGGTGCTCGGCTCGCTGCTCTGCGCGACCAGCTCGCACCTGGCGCTGCTGATCACGGGCCGGGCGTTCCAGGGGGCCGCGGTCGCCGTCGTCCCGCTGGGCATCAGCATCCTGCGGGACGAACTGCCGCCCGAGCGGGTGATCCCGTCGATCGCGTTGATGAGCTCCACCCTCGGGGTCGGCGCCGCGTTCGGGATCCCGGCCGCGACGCTGGTGGTGGAGTACGCGAACTGGCACGCGATGTTCTGGATCTGCGCCGGTCTGGGCCTGCTCGACATCGTGCTCGTACTGCTGATCGTGCCCGAGTCCACCTTGCGGACCAGCGGGCGGTTCGACGTTCTCGGGGCACTCGGGCTGAGCGCGTTCCTCGTCTGCCTGCTGCTCGCGGTGTCGAAGGGGAGCGCGTGGGGCTGGTCGTCGGCCCTCACCCTCGGGTTGTTCGGCGGCGCGCTCGTGGTCGTGGGGTTGTGGGTGCTGTACGAGTTGCGGAACGCCACGCCGTTGGTGGATCTCCGGGTCTCGGCGCGACCCGCTGTCCTGTTCACGAACCTGGCCGCGTTGCTGATCGGGTTCGCGTTCTACGCCAACTCGTTGTCCACCGCCCAGCTGGTCCAGGAGCCGACGTGGACCGGGTACGGGCTCGGGGCATCGATCGTGGTGAGCGGGTTGTGCCTGTTGCCCGGTGGGGTCGCGATGGTGCTGCTTTCGCCTGTGTCGGCACGGATCTCGGCGGCTCGCGGACCGCGGTTCACCTTGGCGATCGCGGCCGCGCTGATGGCCGCGGGGTACGTGGTCCGGCTGTTCACCAGCGAGAACCTGGCCGCCATCGTGGCCGGGGCCACCGTGGTCGCGGCCGGGACCGCGGTCGCGTATTCGGCACTTCCGGCCCTGATCATGCATGCTGTCCCGGTGACCGAGACGGCCGCCGCGAACGGCCTGAACACGTTGATGCGCACGATCGGGCAGGCCGTCTGCAGCGCGATCGTGGCGACCGTGCTGACGAACCTCGTGCTCACCGACAGCGGCCGGACCGCGCCGAAGCTGTCGGCGTACCTGACCGTGTTCGTGATCGCCGGCCTGGCCGCGCTGGCCGCCGTCGGTCTCACCCTGCTGATCCCGGCCCGCCGTCCGGGCGCAGCGGTACGCCCGGCCGCCGATCTCGCCGAAGCCGGCCGGCCGACGTGACCGACGCGAGCCGGACGGCGATCCTGCGGGCCGCGCGCAAGGCGTTCGCGCGGCAGCCGTACGCCGCGGTCACGTTGCGCGGGATCGCGGCCGACGCGAACGTCAGCGCCTCGCTCATCGTCAAGCACTTCGGCGGCAAGGAGTCGTTGTTCGACGCCGTCGCCGACTTCGGCGAAGCGGCCGAACTGTTGCTCGCGGCCCCTAACCCCGACCTCGGCCGGCACGCGGTCCTGACCCTGGTCCGCTGGCGCCGGGACAACGGTTCCGACCTGCTCGTCCGGGTCGTCTTCGCGGCCGGGAGCGGTGACGAACGCGCCCTGATCCGGGAGCGCTTCCGCGACCAGGTGGTCCGCGCCTTCGCCGGCCGCCTCACCGGCCCGGACCGCGAGCTCCGGGCCGAGCTGATCGTGGCCCACCTGCTCGGCCTCGGCGCCGCCCTCGCGGTGAACAAGACCGGCCTGCTCGCGAGCACCGAGCCGGACCAGCTCGCCGACCTGTACGCCCCGGCACTGCAGGGCCTGATCGAACCGACCAAGGTGCGGTCGGGCTGAGTCTCACCGACTGGTCCCGGGATTCTGTGCCGTGTGTCACCACCCGGTAGCATGGACCGTCCAGGTCGAGAGGCGCTGCAACGGGTCCGGAGGGTCCGCCACGCTCGGCCTGCATCCTGATCGCAAGGGCGCCTCCGGAGATTTCTGGAGGCGTAGGTGACGATGAGCTCGTTGAAAGACCTGCTCAACCAGCGGGTGGCCGTACTGGACGGCGCATGGGGCACGATGCTCCAGGGGGCGAAGCTGACCCCCGCCGACTACCAGGGCGACCGCTTCGTCGACCACACCCACGACGTCACCGGCGATCCGGACCTGCTCAACCTGATGCGTCCGGACGTCATTCTCGACGTCCACCGGCAGTACCTCGAGGCCGGTGCCGACATCACCACCACGAACACCTTCACCGCGACCAGCATCGGTCAGGCCGACTACGGTCTGCAGTCGCTGGTCCGCGAGATGAACGTCGAGGGCGCCCGGCTGGCCCGGCAGGCCGCCGACGCGGCCGGCGGCCGGTACGTGGCCGGCTCGATCGGCCCGCTGAACGTCACCCTCTCACTGTCGCCGCGGGTCGAGGACCCGGCGTACCGGGCGGTGTCCTTCCAGCAGGTGTACGACTCGTACGCCGAGCAGATCTCCGCGCTCGCCGAGGGCGGGGTCGACCTGCTGCTGGTCGAGACGATCTTCGACACCCTGAACGCGAAGGCCGCGATCGCCGCCGCCCGCGACGTCGCCCCGCAGCTGCCGCTGTGGATCTCGGTCACCATCGTCGACCTGAGCGGCCGGACCCTGTCCGGCCAGACGGTCGAGGCGTTCTGGAGCTCGATCGAGCACGCCGACCCGCTGCTGGTCGGGGTGAACTGCTCGCTCGGCGGCAGGGAGCTGCGCCCGCACGTCGTCGACCTGGCCCGGTTCTCCGACACCTACGTCGCGACCCACCCGAACGCCGGTCTGCCGAACGCGTTCGGCGGGTACGACGAGACCCCGGAGCAGACCGCCGCGATCATCGAGGAGTTCGCCACCTCCGGTCTGGTCAACGTGGTCGGTGGCTGCTGTGGCACGACGCCCGCGCACATCGCCGCGATCGCGGACGCGGTGAAGGGGCTGCAGCCGCGGACCGTCGCGGCGAAGCCGGAGAACACCCGGTTCAGCGGGCTGGAGCCGTTCAGCATCGGCCCGGACACCGGGTTCGTGATGATCGGCGAGCGGACCAACGTGACCGGGTCGGCGAAGTTCCGCCGGCTGATCGAGGGCGACGACTACCAGGCCGCCGTCGACGTTGCGCTGGACCAGGTCCGCGGCGGCGCGAACCTGCTCGACGTGAACATGGACGCCGACCTGCTCGACAGCGAGCAGGCGATGACCACGTTCCTGAACCTGATCGCGACCGAGCCCGAGGTGGCCCGGATCCCGATCATGATCGACAGCTCGAAGTGGTCGGTGCTGGAGACCGGGCTGAAGTGCGTGCAGGGCAAGGGCGTGGTCAACTCGATCAGCCTGAAGGAGGGCGAGGAGGAGTTCCTCGCCCACGCCCGGCGGATCCGGGACTTCGGCGCCGGCGTCGTGGTGATGGCGTTCGACGAGCTCGGCCAGGCCGACACCACCGAGCGCAAGGTGGCGATCTGCGCCCGCGCGTACGACCTGCTGACCGAGCAGGTCGGCTTCCCGGCCGAGGACATCATCTTCGACCCGAACGTCCTCGCTGTGGCGACCGGGATCGCCGAGCACAACGGGTACGCCAAGGCCTTCATCGACGCGCTGCCGCTGATCAAGGAGCGCTGCCCGGGCGTCCACATCAGCGGCGGGATCTCGAACCTGTCCTTCTCGTTCCGCGGCAACGACGTGGTCCGCGAGGCGATGCACTCGGCGTTCCTGTTCCACGCCGGCAAGGTCGGCCTGGACATGGGCATCGTGAACGCCGGCCAGCTCGCGGTGTACGAGGACATCCCGAAGGACCTGCTGGAGCTGGTCGAGGACGTCCTGTTCGACCGGCGCGAGGACGCCACCGACCGGCTCGTGACGTTCGCCGAGACGGTCAGCGGCAAGGGCAAGAAGCGCGAGGTCGACCTGTCCTGGCGCGAGGGCACGGTCCAGGAGCGGCTGTCGCACGCGCTGGTGCACGGGATCGTCGACTTCATCGAGGCCGACACCGAGGAGGCCCGGCAGCAGCTGCCGCGGCCGCTCGAGGTGATCGAGGGCCCGTTGATGGACGGGATGAAGATCGTCGGCGACCTGTTCGGGGCCGGCAAGATGTTCCTGCCCCAGGTGGTGAAGAGCGCCCGGGTGATGAAGCGCTCGGTGGCCTACCTGGAGCCCTTCATGGAGGAGGAGAAGGAGCAGGCCCGCCGGGAGGGTCGGGCCGAGATGGTCCGCGGCCAGGGCAAGGTCGTGCTGGCCACGGTCAAGGGCGACGTGCACGACATCGGCAAGAACATCGTCGGCGTCGTGCTCGGCTGCAACAACTACGAGGTCATCGACCTCGGCGTGATGGTGCCGGCCGCCAAGATCCTGGACACCGCGGTGTCCGAGGGCGCCGACGCGGTCGGCCTGTCCGGGCTGATCACGCCGTCGCTGGACGAGATGGTCTCGGTCGCCGAGGAGATGCAGCGCCGCGGGCTGAAGCTCCCGCTGCTGATCGGTGGTGCGACCACCTCCAAGCAGCACACCGCGGTCCGGATCGCCCCGGTCTACGAGAACACCTCCGTGCACGTGCTGGACGCGTCCCGGGTCGTCGGCGTGGTCTCCGACCTGCTCGACCCGGAGCGGTCCGAGAAGCTTGCCGTCAGCAATCGTGAGGACCAGGACCGGCTCCGCGAGCAGCACGCGAACAAGCAGCGCAGCCCATTGCTCACCGTCGAGCAGGCCCGGGCGAACGCCGAGCCGGTGGAGCACGGCGAGCCGCCGGTCCCGGCCTTCACCGGACTGCGCCGGGTCTCGCCGTCGATCGAGACGCTGCGCGCGATGATCGACTGGCAGTTCCTGTTCCTGGCCTGGGAACTGAAGGGCAAGTACCCGGCGATCCTGGACCAGCCGGTCGCGCGCGAGCTGTTCGACGACGCGAACACGCTGCTCGACCAGATCATCGCGGACGGCTCGTTCACCGCCGAGGGCGTGTACGCGTTCTGGCCGGCGCACAGCGAGGGCGACGACATCCTGCTGGACGGGATCGACGCGTCGTTCCCGATGCTGCGGCAGCAGACCGAGAAGCCGGCCGGCCGGCACAACCGCTGCCTGGCCGACTACGTGGCGCCGGCCGGTGACCACCTCGGTGGCTTCGGGGTCGCGATCCACGGCGCCGAAGACCTGGCCAAGCAGTACGAGGCGAAGAACGACGACTATAAGGCGATCATGGTCAAGGCGCTGGCCGACCGGCTCGCCGAGGCGTTCGCCGAGTGGATCCACCTGGAGGCCCGGCGGGCCTGGTTCGAGCCGGACGCGGAGCCGGTCCTGGAGGACCTGCACGCCGAGCGGTTCCGTGGCATCCGGCCCGCGCTGGGGTATCCGGCCAGCCCGGACCACAGCGAGAAGAAGGTGCTGTTCGAGCTGCTCGAGGCGGACAAGATCGGCCTCGGCCTGACCGACTCGTACGCGATGACGCCGGCCGCCGCGGTCAGCGGGCTGATCTTCCAGCACCCCGAGTCGCGGTACTTCAGCGTCGGCCGGCTCGGTCAGGACCAGATCGAGGACTACGCCCGGCGCCGCGGCCTGGACGTCGCCGAGGTCGAGCGCTGGCTCCGGCCCAACCTCGGCTACGACCCGAAGTAGGCCACCGCGGTCCGTACAGTGAGGCCATGACGATCACGCTGCGGGCCGCCGGGACCGGGGACACGGACGCCGTCGCCGCCATCTGGTACGCCGGATGGGGCGACGGCCACCTCGGTCACGTCCCGGACGAGCTGGTCGCTGTCCGGACCCCGGAGTCGTTCCAGACCCGGGTGCCGGAGCGGCTCGGCGAGACCACGGTGGCCGTGGCCGGGGACGAGGTCGCCGGGTTCGTGATCGTGGCCGGCGCCGAGGTCGAGCAGGTGTACGTGTCCCGGGACCACCGTGGTTCGGGGGTCGCGGGCCTGCTGCTGGCCGAGGCGGAGCGCCAGGTCCGGGCTGGTGGGCACACGCAGGCGTGGCTCGCCGTGGCCACCGGGAACGCCCGGGCCCGCCGGTTCTACGAGCGCAGCGGCTGGACCGACGACGGCGCCTTCGACTACCCGGCCGCGGTCGACGGCGGCAGTATCCCGGTGCCCTGCCACCGGTACGTCAAGGCCGTGTGACGGTCCGGAACCAGCCGCCGAAGGATTCCCCGAGAGTTGCGGAACAGCCCGTTTCAGCGGGGAAGAAGGCCGTGGAGCGTGGCGTCGAGCGTCCTGCGGAGCGTCCGGTCGAAGCTGACCTGGAGCGGACCGAGGGCCGGGTCGGCCTGGTAGGCGGCGCGGATCGCCTCGGCCGGATGGGCGTGCGTCCAGGTCGCGCCGGCCATGATGCCCGCGGTCGCGACGAACGTCGCCGCGCCTTCGTCACCGAGCTCCGGCAGCGCGCCGAGAACGATCCCGAGCAGGACCTGGTAGTTGGCGGCCGTCGCCCGCTTGAAACGCAGCGCCAGCTCGGTCGAGATGTTGTGCTCCAGGACCGCGGCCTGCGCGCTGAGCAGATCGCAGAGCATCGGCCGCGCTGCCAGCGTCGACACCACCGCCTCGGTCAGTGCGGCGGCCCGCTCGTCGGCGGGCTGCTGGGGATCGAGCGGAGCCAGCGCCCGCTCCAGGTCGACGGCCCAGGCGTCCATCTCGGTCGTGCCCAGCTCGAGGAGGACCGCCTCGCGGGACTCGAAGTACTTGAGCACGTTCGACTTCGCCAGCCCGACGCGGCGGCTGAGCTCGTTCAGGGTCAGGTGTGCGACCGGTGCCTCGGTCAGCATCGTCGCCGCCGTCGCGAGGATTGCCCGGCGCCGCTCGGCCCGCTGCTCGTCGTTGCGCGCTCGCAGGAAGGTCGTCACCCCGGCAGTCTACAGACCACCGGTCTGTTGTTATCGGACCAGCGGTCTGTTAACTTGGGCTGCGTAACAGACCGGCAGTCTTTTAATTCCCAGGAGCAGCTCATGTACGTCGTCCCCGACCAGACCGGCCGACTCGCCGTCGTCACCGGCGCGAACAGCGGCACCGGTAAGGAGACCGCGCGGCGCCTCGCCGGCGCGGGGGCCAAGGTGATCCTCGCGGTCCGGACTCCCGCGAAGGGCGAGGCCGCCCGGGCCGAGATCCTCGCCGCGCAGCCGGGTGCCGAGCTCGAGGTCCGCCGGATCGACCTGGCCGACCTCGGCTCCGTCCAGGCGTTCGCCGACGGGCTGGTCGCCGACGGCCGCCCGGTGGACGTACTCGTGAACAACGCCGGCGTGATGGCCCCGCCGACCCGGCAGACGACGGCGGACGGGTTCGAGCTGCAGTTCGGCAGCAACTTCCTCGGCCCGTTCGCGCTCACCCTGCGACTGCTGCCGATCCTGCTGGCGGCACCCGCACCCCGCGTCGCGACGATGGCCAGCGGTGCGGCGAACTTCGGCCGGATCGAGTTCGGCGATCTGCAGTGGGAGCAGCGCAGGTACCGCCCGACGCTGGCCTACAACCAGTCGAAGCTGGCCGACCTGATGTTCGCCCAGCAGCTCGCTGTGGTCGCCCAGGAACGCGGCTGGAACCTGCTCAGCACGGCCGCCCACCCCGGCTTCACCCGGACGAACCTGATGATCGCCGGAGCCAGTCTCGGCCAGGACGGGCTGACCTGGTCCCAGCGGCTGGCGCAGCGACTGAACCCGTTGCCCAAGCAGGGTGTCGAGCAGGGCACCGAGCCGTTGCTGCACGCCATCGCCGACCCGGCCGCCACACCCGGGATCTACTACGGCCCCAGCAAGGCCGGCGGTCTCGTCGGTCCTACCAAGATCGCGACCCCACCGGCTCGCGCCCTCGTCGCCGCCGACAACGCCCGGCTCTGGCAGGTCGCCGAGACGCTCACCGGCGTCGCCCTCCCCACCCGCACCGGCTGATCCGCGAACCATGGCCGCACACGCCATCGCTCCTTATCCTGCAGGCGTGGAGCGTTGGTCGAGCGGCGACAAGTACGAGCCGTACGTCGGGCGGTGGAGCCGGGTGGTCGGGCGGGAGTTCCTCGGCTGGCTCGCGCAACCGGCGGGGTTGCGGTGGCTCGACGTGGGGTGCGGGACCGGGGCGTTGAGCCAGACGATCCTCGCGACCGCGAACCCGGCCGAGGTGGTCGGGCTCGACCGGTCGCCGGAGTACGCCGAGTACGCGCGCCGGAGCACGGCCGACGCGCGGGCCCGGTTCGTCGTCGGTGATGCGGAGACCTTGCTGGACGAGCGGTTCGACGTGATCGTGTCCGGGCTGGTGCTCAACTTCGTCCCCGACAAGGCTCGCGCGCTCCGCCGGATGCGCGAGGCCGGCGGGACCGTCGCGGCGTACGTGTGGGACTACGCCGGCGGGATGCAGTTGATGAAGTACTTCTGGGACGTGGCCGGCGAGCTGGATCCGGAGCACCGGGACCTGGACGAGGGGACGCGGTTCCCGTTCACCAAGCCGGACCCGTTGGAGACGATGTTCGGCGAGGCCGGGTTCGCCGAGGTGGAGAGCCGGGAGATCGTCGTCCCCACGGTGTTCCGCGACTTCGACGACTACTGGGCACCGTTCCTCGGCGGCCAGGGCGCGGCCCCGGCGTACGTGAGCACGATGACCGACGACCTGCGTGACGAGGTCCGGAACGCCTTGCGGGCAAGGCTTCCGGTGGAGTCCGACGGGTCGATCCGGCTGACCGCGCGGGCCTGGGCCGTCCGCGGAATCAGCTGATCCTGTCCTTCGCGAGCAGCCCGAACAGCAGGTCGTCGGCCCACTCGCCCTTGAACCAGCTGTTCTCCACCCGCCGCCCTTCCCGGCGGAACCCGAGCCGCTCCAGCAACCGCGCGGACGGCCCGTTCCGCGCGTCGCACTCCGCCGAGATCCGGTGCAGGTCACGCTGCCGGAACAGGTGGTCGATCAGTGCCCCGACAGCCTCCGTCGCGTACCCCTGCCCCTGGTACCGGGGGTCCAGGGTGAACCCGAGCTCGGCCTGGCGCAGGTTGTCGTACAGGTTGACCCCGATGTCCCCGATCAGCTCGCCGTCCCGGTCGATCGCGTACTGGAACCACCCGGGTGCGTCGGGATCCCCGGCGGCGAAATCCCGAACCGCCTCGATCGCCTGGTCCAGCGGGTACGGCGCGTCCCACGACTGGTACCGCGCGACCTCCGGCAACGACCGGTACGCCGCGAACACGGCCGCGTCGTCGGCCCGGAACCGGCGGACCGTCAGGCGTTCGGTGGTGAGGAACATCCGCCCATGATGTCAAGATCGGCGGATCGGCACCGTCCAGAGGGTGTAGCCCGAGACGGGAGTGTGCGATGAAGTACCTGTTGATCCTGCAAGCCGATGCCAGCCGGGAGGACCACGACCGGTTCCGCCGGATCGCCGGGGAGGCCGGTGAACTCATCACCGGCCACACCCTCGCCGATCCGGCCACCGCCGAACTCGTCGGCCGCGCCGAGGTGACCGCGATCCGCGGCTACTACCTGGTCGACGTGGAGACGCCGGACCGCGCCGTGGAACTCGCCCGCGTCCTCCCGGATCCGGCGATCGAGGTCCGGCCGGTGATGTTCACCGCCTGCGTGGACTACTGACTAGACAACCCGGTACCAGAGGTTGGTGGCCATCGGCGCCGCGCTCTGGTGGATCCGTTCGAGCTTGACCTTGCGGCCGCCCGGTTCGTGGAAGAGCGGGGTGCCGTCGCCCAGCAGGACCGGGGCGATCAGGGTCAGCACCTCGTCCAGGTCGCCGCTTCGGGCCAACTGTCGGGCGAGGTCCGCGCCGAGGACGTTGACGTACTTGTCCCCGGCCGCCGCCTTCGCCCGCGCCAACCCGGTCGCGAGATCGGGGACGAAGGTCACGCCGTCGGGCGCCTGCTCGGGGACGCGGTGCGTCACGACGTACTGCGGTCCCTCCCAGCCGCCGCCGAACGCCTTGCCGGCGCCCTCGTCGTCCTTGTGCGGGTCGTCGCCGTCGTACGTGGTCCGCCCGACCAGCAGGGCGCCGATGTCCGGGATCAGCTCGCCGATCATCGGGTTCGGGGCGAAGAACTCCGTCATCCAGGACATGTCCCCGCCGGGACCGGCGATGTAGCCGTCCAGCGACATCGTGACCGAGTACAGCAGCTTGGCCATGGATCCATCCTCTCGCTCGGTGATTTCCCGTTGGGACGAGCGAGCCCCGCGAAACTCATCGCTGCCGAGCACAACGGCGGACGTCCACCACTCACCAAGCCCGTCGACCCGCACCACCCTTCAGCGTGCGCGGCGCTCAGATCGGCCGGAATCAGGGACTTGGTGAGTGGTGGCGATCCGCTAACCCCAGACGATGTCGGCGAGGTCGGTGAGTGGGGGTTGGGGGCCGGCCAGTTCTGGGACGGGTGGGGCTGTGTCGGCTTGGTGGAGTTCTGGGGCGAAGCGGACCTTGGTGCGGGATTCCAGGTCGGGCAGGCTGACCTGGAAGACGCGGAACTCGTCCAGGTCGAGGGCTTCGAGCTGGTCGAGGTTCTGGGTGAGGAGGAAGGCGCTCGCCTTCAGGGTGCCGGCTTCGGTGAAGGTGATGATCTTCCAGAACTCGCGGGGGATCTTGACGCCGCGGAACTCGCGGTCGTCGTCGGTGAAGACCGGGCCGCCGTAGACGTTCACCTTGAGGTCGTCCATGTCGACGTCGGCGAACACCGCGTCCTCCAGGCGGCCCCACAGACCGTCCTTGGTGCTCTGGTTGAAGTCGTCCATCTGGGGCGTGATGTTGGTGAAGAAGAACGAGTCGTGGTTCGCCTTGGTCGCGTCCTCCAGGGATCCCCAGAGCAGGTCGGCGCGGCGGGCCAGATGGCCGCGGTCGAGCCGGTTGTCGCGGTACAGCTCGTCGCCGACCTGGACGTCCGCGGCCAGTCGCGGGTCCTTGACGAAGGGGATGTTGGTCCGGCTGAGCTTCTTCAGGGACCCGCCGTCGATGTTCCACGCCACCCAGTGGGCGAACCGGCGACTGCGGCTCATCGTCAGCGAGAAGTGCATGTAGTCGATCCGGTCCGAGCCGTTCAGCTGGACGGCGTCGGCCGCGGCCGCCGGGTCGAGCGTGGGCACGGGCAACGTCGTCCGCAGGAAGCCCGGGTCGTACCCCGTGACCACGGCCGCCGCCTCCGGCTTCGTCAGCGTCACGCCGAGCTTCTGGAACAGCGATCGCGGCAGACAGGCCAGCGCGTGCTCGTCCGGATCGCCCGTGCCCTCACCGGCGAAGTGGATGCCGGCCAGGACCTTGGTCGCGCGCCCGTTGCCGGACTTGAAGATCCACGCGGCCCCGGAGTCCCCGCCCTTGCTGACCTCGCCGTCGGCCGGCCGCTTGCCGGGGTCGACACCGATCTCGAACCCACCGACCTCGACCGTACCGATCGGCGCGCCGTAGTCGATCTTCGCGAGCGTGTCGATCCGCCGGACGATGCCGTGGGTGACCCCGGTCGTGCGGCCGCTCTTCACCACCTTGTCGCCCAGCTCGGGCTCACCGATCTCGGCCGGCGCCACGTCGAGCTCGAGGATCGACGGGTCCACGCCGCGCCCGTCGATCGCCGCGATCGCGCCGTCGCCCGCGACCCCGACGTACGAGCGGAGGAGTGGGCCGAGCTGGTTCCGGTCGGTCCGGTTGTCGTCGTACGTGCCGGGCTGGACGACGACGTCACCGAGCTGTCCGTGTTCGCCGTGCAGGACGTGCCAGTTGCTCAGCACACAAGGGCGGCCCGTCTCGGTGTCATACACGACGGCGCCGATCGTGCCGGCCGTGATCGCCGGGTGGCCGACGCTGATGCCCGGCCGGATCGGGTCGAGGCGGATCTTGCGGTCGCTCACCTCGGCCTCGGGGACGACCCGGAAGTCCGGGTGGTACGTCCGTTCCAGCACGTCGGTCGGGACCTCGACGCCGTTGATCGTGATCGACTTCGGCAGCTCCTTGGTGTCCAGGTCACCGAGCGCCTCCGGCTCGGCCTTGGTCGCCACGGTGAACTGGATCGAGATCTCCTTGGTCGGTCTGCCGTCGCGCACCTTGTACCCGATCCCGATCGAGGAGACGTTCGGATCCTTCAGGTACTTCGTGCCCTCGGTGCGGACGTACTCGCGGAGTGCGGTGAACAGCTCGTCGGTCGATTCCATTGCGGGCCCCCCTGGGTCAGCTGCGGGTGAAACGCCGGCCGGACCTGGTCGGACCAGTTCGCGCAGGCCGGAAGAGTGATCGAAAAAAGAGTTCCGTCCGGATGTATCAGCGCGGTGCCCGGGTGCTCCGACCAGTAGGCACAGGCTGTCGGGGGGACAGGTGCCGTGGGGCGAGGTCAGGGAGGGAGGGCCTCGCCCCTTCACCTGTCCGGAGCCGCAGCACGTTCTGCCTCATGGGTGGATCCAGCCGGTCAGGGCGGTGATCCCCGAAGCGGTCCGGCACAACAACCGGAAGGACCCGGCCGGTACCGGACGCAGGACGAAGAACCCGAGCTCGTCGATCACGGCGGTCCCCACCTCGACCCGGTCCAGCGTGTCCGCGGCCGGACCCGCGTACGCCGTGACCCGGCCCGCCTCGACCGGGACGACCTGGCCGAGCAGTGCGTCCGCGGTCACCTCGAGCTCGATCGTCAGGTCCGCGGACGCGAAGGTGAGCGCCCGTAGCGTCGCCGAGTCGGCCCGCAAAGTCCCGGCCAGCTCGGCGTCGGCCACCGAGTCGTACGTCAGCGCGGCGAGTTCGGCGTCGATCGTGCGCCAGACGTATGCCGCCTTGCCCGCCTCGACGAACTCGGGCGGCACCGCCCGGGCCTCGTCCAGGGCGTCCGCGAGCACGGCGACCAGCTGGTCGTCGTCGGTCCACCAGTCATCGGGCATGTCGCTCACTTCCTGCCTGCTCCAGCTCGAACCCGATCACCGCGGTGAGGGTCGCGCTGTGACGCAGTTTGTCCAAGCACCGGGCGCGGCTCGGCCCGATGCTCCCGACCGGCATCCGCAACGCGGCGCCGATCTCCTGGTACGGCCTGGGCGGGTCCTCGAGCAGCAGCAACAGCAGTTGCCGGCAGCGCAAGGACAGCTGGGCGAACGCGGACCGCACGGCGTGCCTGCGCTCGGCCAGCAACAGGTCCTCGTCGACCGGTGCCCCGGGATCCGGAACGTCCTGGCCGTCCGTCTGGTCGACCGGTTCGTTCCGCTTGCTCATCCGGAGTACCCGCAGACACTCACGCCGGCTGGTCGTGGCGACCCAGCCCGGCAACGCGGCCGGTTCGCGGAGGTCGGGCAGGTGCTCGACCAACCGCAGCCACACGCTCTGCCCGACGTCCTCGGCGTCCGCGGCGGACAGCCGGTACCGGCGGCAGATGGCCCACACCAGCGGCGCGTACCGCTCCACCAACTGGTCCCAGGCACCCTTGTCCCCGTCGCGCGCCTGGGCGACCAGCCGAACGACAACCGGGTCGTTCCGCATCCCGTGCTCCCTCCCCACCAGGCGGCTCCGTCACCGGGTCACCGTCCGTCGAGGACCATGTACCTCACGGAGTCCGCCGTACCCCACCCTGATACATCGACGATCTCACGAAACCGCCCCGGATGATCAGGCTCCGAGCGCCACGAACGACGAGACCGTGGCCACCGTCAACGGGTCGTCGTCGGCCTGCTCGCGGGCCCCGGCGAACGCCTCGGCGAGGGACTGGCCGGCCTGCAGGTTCGCGTGCAGTGCGAGCATGAACGGCACCGCGGCCGCGTCGTTCACCGGGACGACGCTGGCCAGGATGCCCGCGGCCCCCAACGGGACCAGGCTGCTGGTCAGGCCGAGCAGCTCGTCGGCCCCGACCGGCTTCGCGACCCCGGACTCGCAGCTGGACAGCACGAGCCGATGCGGTGCCCGCCGGAGCCGCTCGAAGTCGTACACGGTCAGCGGTCCGTCGTCGAACCGGAGCGAGGAGAACATCGGGCTGTCCGACCGGAACGTCCCGTGCGCCGCGAGATGAGCGAGCCACGCGCCGTCGAGCGCACGCAGTACCTGGTCGGCGGTGGCGTGACCGTCACCGAGCAGGGTCGCGGCGGGATAGCTGCCGGCCAGCTTCTGCACCTCGGCGCCACCCGAGCGCAGCCCTGGACCGAAGGCCAGGGTCACCCGTTGACGTCGGGGCGGCGGGAGCCGATGGGCGGTGAGCCAGGTGGCCGCCGACGGCGCGACGCTCACCGGCCGACGCGCGAGCTGCGGCAGCAGGGTCCACGGGAGCGCCTGGAGACGACCGGGCGGAACGACGACCACGGGAGCGTCGTCGGGGAGTTCGACGTCGCCGAGCAGGACCTTGGCGAGGCGATCGCCGATGACGTCGAGCGGGGGACCGGCCGACGGTCGGGTCCGGGCGAGCTGGCGAAGGCGGAAGCGGGCGCGCTCCACCTCGAGCTCGGCGTCCTGCAGCCGGCCGAGGGTGTGCCGTCGGAGGCGGCTGCCTGCGATGACCACGGCATGCAGGACCTCGTCCACCTCGACGAGTTCGACCAGGACAGTCTTGCCGAGCGCGGCCACCAGATCGTCGAGGTCGAAGGCCGTCGAGTCGGTCGCGGATCCCGGGGCCTGGATCGCGCGGGACCGGATCGCGTCCTCCAGCCGACGGCGCTCCCGGTCGAGCTGGATGTCGTTCGACGCCTCCAACCGGCGGACCACGTCGCGTAGCGCGGCGAGATCAGCGGCCGCCTCCTGGTCCTCGATCGGCCGGACCGACGGTACTGCGAGGGCCGTCGCGCGCCAGCGTTCGCTCCAGGACAAGAGCTTGCGGACATCGCCCCGGCGGAGCGCGTCGGCCTGGGCGAGCCGGGCCAGCTCGGTGCCGTGGACCGAGGCGCGGGCACGCAGTTCGGTGGCACCCATCATCTGCCGGTGCTGGTCGAGCGCGTCGAGCCCCCGACGGCAGGCGGCGAGCATGCCACGCAGATCGCCGTCCGCCTCGCACCGCAGCGCTTGACCCAGCCACGCGGCGCCGCGGGCGAGTGGGGGAGCGCCACGCCGGAACTTGGCCGCGCTCGCGAGTTCGTTGCCTGCTGCAACCGAATTCCGCTGGGCCAGGGCGAGGCGGCCGGCGAGTAGGTGGGCAGCCGGGGCGTCGGTGGCGTTCAGGTCGTCCAGCTTCTGGGCGAGCCGGGTGGCCTGGTCCAGCAGGCGTTTGCCGCGCTCGCCGGATCGGTACCGGGCTTCCAGTTGCACCATCGTGGCGCGGGCGGTCCACCATGCGCGGTGCTGGCTCGCGAACAAGCGGCGGGCCTGGTCGGCCCGATCGCGGGCGGTGGCGAGGTCGCCGACGCTGAGGGCCGCGGTCGCCGCGGCGTACAGGAGCTCGGGCCGTTTCGTTTCCTGGCCGCCGTCCGTCGTCATCCGGTCCACGGCCTCGTCGCTGACCGCGAGCGCCTCCTGGGTCAGGCCGGCCGCGAGCAAGGTCGCGCACCGGTCGATCGCGAGGTCGGGCCAGCTGACCCCGAGGTCGTCGAAACGCCGGCCGGCGTCGTCGAAGTACGCGAGCGCCGCGGGCAGATCGCCGCGCGCGGACGCGACGAGACCGCGGTTCTGCCGGGCCTCGGCGAACTCGAACTCCTGGTGGGCCTTGGCGTAGAGCTGCTCGGCGACCGCGAAGTCGGCCTCCGCCTGCCGGGTCGCGCCGCGGGCGAGCAAGGTGAAGCCGCGGTAGTTGCGGGACCTCGCCTCCCACACGACGTCGCCGGCCCGACGCAGCCGAGTCACGGCGCCGCGAAGATCCTGGAGCGCCTCGTCGTGCCGGCCGAGGACGATCAGCACGTCGGCGCGGCGGAGCAGTACCTTGCCGGCCAGGGCGCCGCGGCTGTTCGCGACCGCGAGATCGAGCGTGGCCAGCGCCTCCTTGCCTTGACCGGCACGGCCGAGCGTCGCGCCCAGACTGGCCAGCGCGTCCACCTCGCGGTCGGTCTGCCGCGACGCGCGGGCGAGGCGTACGGCGGTGCGGAGTTCCTTCAGGGCTGGGGGCATCTCGCCGAGCTGGCGCAGCGCGATACCGAGGGCCTGGTGCGCGATCGACGCGGGAGCGGGCGGCGGGTCCGTACCGAGGAAGGACCGCGCGGCGGCGATGGCGTCATGGGGACGGGACAGTGCCAATGGCAGCAAGTCCTCCGGTGCCCCTTCACTTGCGGTCCCCACAGTGAAAGGGTAACCGCGGACACTCGGGGAGTGATCGTTTCGGAGGGGGCACCATGTCGGAACAAAGGCCGAACGGGGACGAGGGCAACGCCGCGGCGAGTGAGCCGCCGAAGGAGATCCGGACCAAGGAACAGGCCCAGATCGCCTTGATCCTGGAGGAGTTCGGCGACGAGGTGGAGGTCTCGCCCCGCGGCTGGGCCGAGGTCGGCGCCGACAGCATCTATCGCACCGGCAGTTTCCTGATCCGCGACCGCGACCTGCCACGGGTGCGGGAACTGTTCCGTGGTGGGCGGACGGACTTCCCGAGCATCGACGGGCTGACCCGGTTCCAGCCGGATCCGAAGTTCGAGTTCCCGCCCGACGCACCGCAGGCGGAGACGCTGACCCGGCGGTACCTCGCGTACGTCGACCAGGTCCTCGGCCGCGGCGTCGCCCGGCTGGACCACCTGGTCTACGCGTGCAGCGTGAGCCCGTGCCCGGCGACCGAACAACTGGAGGTACCACCGGCCGTCTCGCCGACCCCGGCACCCGTCGGTGGTGACTGCGACGGACGCGGCGTCAAGGTCCTCGTCGTCGACGTCGGCTGGACCGAGACGGACGCGCCCTGGCTCGCGGGCGTCACCGGCGAGGACGAGCACCCGTACTCGTCGGGCACCAACATCCGCCCGTACGCGGGCCACGGCGTCTTCATCGCGGGCGTCCTGCGCTGCGTCGCACCGCGCACCGAGATCGTGGTCAAGGCGTACCTCAACCGGGCCGGCGCCGCGTTCGGCTCCGACCTGGTGGTCAAACTCGACGAAGGGCTCGCCGAGAACCCGGACCTGATCAGCCTCTCCGCAGGCGCCAAGACGGGCGACGGCAGTACGTTGCTGGCCTTCGACGTCTTCCTGGAACGCCTTGCGGACTTGAAGGGCGTGCTCCTGGTGGCGGCAGCGGGCAACGACGGCGACCGCGAGTACTTCTTCCCCGCGGCCTCACCCAGCACGCTGTCCGTAGGAGCCCTCGCCGAAGACCTCAACCACCGCGCGTCCTTCACGAACTACGGCGGCTGGGTCGACGTGTACGCCCCGGGCGAGAACCTGATCAACGCCTACCTGCACGGCGACTTCACCTGCACCGAACCCCCGTACCGAGGCGAAGTCCGCCACTTCCGAGGCATGGCCCGCTGGAGCGGCACCTCCTTCGCCACCCCGCTGGTGGCCGGCCTGGTAGCGGGGCGCATGTCAGTCACCGGCGAAAACGCCCACCAAGCAGCCGAAGCCCTGGTCGCCCAAGCCCGCCAACTCCCCGGCGTAGGCCGAACCCTCCTCCCCGAAGACGCCTGCCCCCAACCAGACCACGCCTGCTGCAAACCCCATTGCTGTTGAGTTCCTGTGGTGTCCGCGTCGCCGCGATGGACGGCGCGGACACCACCTGGTCACTCGGTCAGCTCAGGTGAAGGGACCGGAACCAACGCGATCTGGTACTCGCCGATCATCGCGTTCCCGTCCGGCGGAGCTGTTCCGCTGCACCGCACGGTGATCGGAACCAGTTCGTCGGTGTCGAAGTCCCGGGTCGTCATGGCGATGGTCTGCAGCTCCAGCACGTTGTCCGCTCCGGGGGTCACGGTCAGCGAGTCGGTGTCCTCAAAGGTCCCGGCGTACCCGTAGCTCCCCATCGCGCCTTGAGCGGTGCAAGTGATCTTCGCACCGGGATCGGAGTACGTCGCGGGGATCCTGGCCGTCAGCAGCCAGGTCCCCTCCGCGATCCTCGGCGGCATCACGCTCATCAACGTCGCCGGTCCGGCCGACAGATCGGTCGCTCCGTTGTAGGCACTCCGCCGCACGACGAAGGTGCGCCGCGAGTCTCCGTTCCACTTCACCGCGCGCTCGGTCTTGGCGCACTTCTGGCCGGCCTCGGCATCCACCAGGCGCAACGCCCCGTCCCTCACACTCCGGCAGCCGTACATGAGCCCGTCCCGGCTGTCAGGAATGCTTGCCACAGCAACCGACCCCGACAACCCGACAGCCAGTACTCCCACCACCACAACAGTTTTCCAGCTCGGCATGGTTTCCCCCCAACGAGTCATGGAACAGTCCATCGACTGTGCCAAGGAAACCGAAGCCGGTCCAGATGGTGCCGTTCTTGTTGCTGGCCAGGTTCGTCAGCGGCGGTACGGGTGGTGGCGCCGGCGGCGGTGGTGGTGGTTGAGGGGGCCGGCGAAGAGGGCTATCCAGAAGAGGAACCAGAGGATCCAGGGGCCGGCGACCGCGATGGTGGCGACCAGGAGGCCGATCATCAGGAGTGGGGCCAGGAAGAAGAACGGGGGACCTGGCCGGAACCTCTGCTGACCGCCGCGCAGCGCCGGGGACCAGGACGGTACGCCCGGTTGGACTGCTCGCTGATCCGGGAGGTCCTCGAAGAGGGGGACGAGGTCCGCGGAGTAGCGGGCTCGGGTGGCTTGGTCGCTGCGGTCCTCGAACTCCTCCTGGGTGAGGCGGCCGGCGACGAAGTGGTCGCTGAGGACCGCGACGGCCTGGTCGCGTTCGGCGTCACCGATGCGGACCGTGCCTGGGCGGGTCCGGCTCGGGGTGGACCAGGGGAAGTTCGGCTGGGTGGGGAAGTACTGGCTCATGTCCGGTCCTGATCGTCGTCGGCGAGGATGCCGTAGAGCGTTCTGCGCAGGTCGGCCAGCGCGTCCCGGGCCCGGGCCTGCTGGTCCGGCGTCCCGGTGGAGAGGATCTGCCAGAGGGCCGTCGCCACCTGGCCGAGCAGCGGTTTCACGCCGTTCTCGTCGTCGTCCGCCTGCGCCGTCATCGCGGCCCACGGCGCGGACACCTCGTCGGAGTGGTCGGCGACGTACGCGCGGCCCTCGTCGGTCAGGGTGAACGTCCGCCGGCCAACCTCGGCGTCCGCGGTGACCAGGCCCTCGTCCTCGAGCTGCTGCAGCGTCGGGTAGATCGAACCAGGGCTCGGCTTCCACACGCCGCCGCTGCGCTCCGCGATCTCCTGGATCAGCTGGTACCCGTTCATCGGTTGCTCGGCGAGAACGGCCAGGATCGCGGCCCGGACGTCACCCCGCCGTGCCTTCGGTCCCCGCCAGGCCTTGGGTCCGCCGGAACCCCAGGGTGGACCGAACATCGGTCCGCCGAACATCCCCCACTGCGGCCCGAACGGGTGCCCGTGGTGGGTCTGCCGTCCGCCCATCGTGGCGATCCACTCGTTCTTCAAGTCCTCGAGCGAGGAGCAGTGCCTCGCCATCCACTGCCACGGCCACCCGGCCGCGTACGCCGATCCGGTCATCCCGACCACCGTTCCCTGGAAGAGCAGTTGCGATACGTCGACGATATATCGCGATACAGCGCCAACCAAGGTTTGCCGGGGACTTTCCACCGCCCCGTACTGCCAGGATGCGCGCCCCGGCCAAGTCGACCGGCCGGGAAGTAGGGTGCTGGTCTGTGGAGCGACCGAACATCGTGGTGGTCCTGTCCGACGAGCACACCGGTTCCGCCGCGGGGTGGGCCGGGCATCCGCGGGTGCTGACGCCGAACCTCGACCGGCTGGCCGGGACGGGCACGGCGTACGAGCACGCGTACACGAACAGCCCGATGTGCGTACCGTCCCGGCTGTCGTTGCTGACCGGGCAGTACGTCCACCAGATCGGGGCCTGGGACAACGGGGTCGTGCCCGGGCCCGAGTTCCGGAGCTGGGGGCACCACCTGCGCGAGGCCGGGTACCGGAGTGTGATCGCCGGGCGGACCCATTTCAACGGGCCGGACCGGACGCTCGGGTTCGACGCCCGGCTGACCGACGACCTCGAGTTCTGGATCGACCACAGCGGCCGGCCGCCCCGGCGTACGCAGGAGTGGCGCCGGCAGAGCAACTCGCACGTGTCCGAACACGGTACGGGCGACCACGTCCACACCCAGCACGACGTGGCGACCACCGACGCGGCGCTGGAATTCCTCCGCGATCCCGGGTCCGAGCCGTACCTGCTGTACGTCGGGTACATGCACCCGCATTTCCCGCTGGTGGCGCCGCCGGAGTTCCGGGCGTTGTACGACCCCGCGACGGTCGAGCTGCCGCCGACCTGGCAGGAGGAGCTCACCGCGCAGCACCCGGTGATCCAGACGCTGCGCCGCGGATTCCGCAACGACGAGCCGATCACCGAGGACGAGGCGCGCGAGGCGACGGCGTGCTACTGGGCGCTGATCAGCCACCTCGACCACCAGGTCGGCCGGCTGCTGGCCGAGATCCCGGACGACACGGTCGTGCTCTACACCAGTGACCACGGCGAGCTGGCCGGGCATCACGGGATCTGGCAGAAGCAGTGCTTCTACGAACCGGCGGTCCACATCCCGTTGCTGCTGCGGCATCCCGGTGGGCGTCCCGGCCGGGTGGCCGACGCGGTGAGCCTCGTCGACGTTCTGCCGACGCTGCGCGACCTGGCCGGGCTGCCCGTGGATCCGGCGTTGCCGGGGCACACGTTGCTCGATCCGCGCGATCGCCCGGTCCTGTCGGAGTACCACGCGCAGGGCATGGTCGACGGTGGATTCATGCTCCGGTCCGGCCCGTGGAAGTACTGCTACTACGGGGCGGGCGTGCAGCCGCAGGTCTTCAACCTCGACGACGACCCGTACGAGCTGAACGACCTGTCCGGCGACGAGGAGCTCGTCCGGGACCTGGACGCGCGGCTGCGGTCGATCCTGGATCCCGATGTGACCGATCAGGAGGCCAAGGCCGACCAGCGCCGCCGCGCCTCCTGACCGAAAAGGGGCTTCGGGCAACGATCGGTACCGGTCGGTGCGGACGATCGGGCCGCCACCGGCCCGGCCGCGCGCCCGCATGACCAGGTTGCCGTCGTCAGAGGCTGATCAGATCGCGATCGCGGCGGTACGCTCGTCGGAGGACGGCGCCGTGGTGGTGGGAGATCGGGTGCCGAGGGGATGAGGGGGCTGGTGGGATGACGACGTTCACGGTGTGGAAGTTCGAGGATCCGCTGGCGGCCGAGCGCGCGGTCGGGGTGCTCAAGGACGCGCAGTCGGACGGGCTGGTGAAGATCCTGGATCACGCGGTGGTGTCCTGGCCGCGCGGCGAGCCGAAGCCGACGACGCACCAAGCGCATGAGGAGACCTGGCGGGGGACGGGCTGGGGCGCGTTCTGGGGGTTGCTGCTCGGATCGCTCTTCCTGGTCCCGGTGATCGGCGGCGTCGCCGGGGCCGCGATCGGCGCGATCAGCAAGGCGACCGAAGGCGTCGGCATCACCAAGGAGCAGCTGGAGCGGATCCGGACCCAGGTGACCGAGGGGACGTCGGCGCTGTTCGTCGTCACCGATCAGGGCGACCTGGACCGGCTGGGCGAGCGCTTCCACGGGATGGCGAGCAAGCTGATCGCGACGAACCTCACCGATGCCGAACGCCAGGAACTGCTGGAGACCTTCGGCGGCCGCTGATCCGTTGTGCGCAACAGCCCCGGACCTTGGCCGGCCGGGGCTGTTGCGGGGAGCTCAGCCGCGCAGTTTGAGGTCGGCGGCCGTGGCCGTGATGACCACCGACTGGTCCTGCACCGAGATCTCCTTCAGCGAGGCGCCGAACGGCAACCGTGGCAGCCGGATCCCGCGGGCCAGCAGCCGGTCCACCGCGCGGCGTACCGCGGCCGGCACGTCACCCGGCAGTTTGTCGGCGATCAGCTGGATCCGCCCGCCGCTCACCACCTGCGGGCGCACGGTCACGGACGCCTCGGCACCGAGCACCTTCAGCTGCGCCTCCAGCTTGCCGTCGACGGTCCGCAACGAGAGCCCTTCGACCGCCGCGAACCGGGTCAGCGTGCTCGGCGAGACCCGGATCCGGACGTCGGCGGTGTCCACCACGATCGGTCCGTCCCCGCCGGTCAGCAGAGCGCGTGGGACGTGCACGCTGTTCATCGTGACCACGAGGTCCTCGGCCGGGACCGACTCGATCGTCGGGTCCTGCATCGTCATCGTGATGCTGTCGAACCGCTCCCGCGCGACCTGCGGCAGGAACCCGAACCCACCGATCTCCACCGAAGTGTCCGCCGCCTTGACGTCGTACTGCGCGGCCTCCTGCGCCGCGGTCGTCGCCAGCCTGTTCTCGGCGAACGCCTCGGCCGCCCGGTCCGCGCCGACGAGGAGCACCCCCAGCACGACCAGCACGATGATCAGGGTCCGCAGCGGACGCCGCCGCTTCCCGCTCATCCACGGCCACCGAACGTCGAAATTCTCATTGCGCGAGCCTATCCACCGCCGGTCCGCCTCAACCGTCGACGGTCTCCCGGAGCGCCTGATCGGTCGACGTCGGCTCGATCCCGAACGCGGCGATCGCGGCCGACGAGTCGACGACGAACGGCCGCTGCCACTGGTACTGCACCTCGACCATCGCCCGCGCCGTCGGGTTGAACGCCCCCGCAAGCCGCAGCACGAACCCGGGCATCGCCGCCACCTTGGCGGGTGCGGCACCAGCCAGTACCGCGGCGCGCGCGGCCAGATCGCGAACGGAGACCGGCGGCGCGGTCGGTACGTGCCAGGCCCGGCCCCACGCGCTCTCGTCGGCCGCGACCGTGACGAGCAGCCGCGCGACGTCGCCGACATACGTCCAGCTGTGCGGCGCATCCAGGTCGGCCGGCATCGAACCACGCTTCCCGGCCAGCACCTTCGGCAGCACCATCACGCTGAACGGCGAAACGGCCCCGGCACCCAGGTAGTCGGAGCCCCGGATTTCGACCGTCCGGATCCGGCCGGCCTCGTGAGCTTCGAGTGCCTCGCTCCAGACCTCGGCCCGGACCCGGCCCTTCACCGAGTTCGGCCGCAATGGCAGGTCTTCGGTGATCGGCCCGTCGACCTCGCCGTATCCGTAGAGGTTCCCGGTGGTGGCGAGCACGGCACCACTCGTCCCGGCAGCACGGACAAGCGCGTGACCGATCGGCGGCCAGTCGCTCGCCCATCGGTGATAGGGCGGGCCGGCACAGCAATACAGCGTGGTCGCCCCCTCGGTCAGCTGAGCCAGCACCTCGCCATCGGCGGCATCACCTGCAACCCGCTCGACCTCTGGTAGCTCGGGCCCACTCCCGCTCCGCGTCACCACCCGTACCGGCTCCCCGCGACCGGCCAGCAGGCGTGCGACGGCAGTACCGACCGGTCCGGCTCCGACGATGACGTGCATGCGTGGCAGACCTTTCCTCAGCAGACTGGACAGCCACTGTAGGCGCGGCGGGGCTCGGTCAGGCGGGGGTGGTGTGGAAGGTGCGGCGGTAGGTGTCGGGTGGGAGGCCGACGACCTTCTTGAAGTGTCGGCGGAGGGTTGTCGCCGTGCCGAGGCCGGTGGACTGGGCGATGGTCTCCAGCGTGTCGTTTGTTGCCTCTAGCAACTCTTGGGCGCGGCGGACGCGTCGGGTGAGCAGCCATTGCAGCGGGGTCTGGCCGGTCACCGCGCGGAACTGGCGGCCGAGGTTGCGCGGGCTCGTGCTCGCCTTGCGGGCCAGGTCGGTCACCGTCAGCGGCTGGTCCAGGTGCTGCTGGGCCCAGGCGAGGACGCCGGCCAGGCGGTGGTCGTCGGACACCTTGATCGGGGTCGCGACGAACTGCGCCTGACCGCCGGGGCGATGCGGCTGGACGACGAGCCGGCGAGCGACGGAGTTGGCGAGGGTGGCGCCGTGGTCGAGGTGGATCAGGTGCAGGCACAGGTCGACGGCGGCCGCCTTGCCCGCGGCGGTGAGGACGGAGCCGTTGTCTGTGTAGAGCACGTCCGGGTCGACGTCGGCCTCCGGGTACCGGGCGCTCAGGTCGTCCGTATGCGACCAGTGGGTGGTGGCCCGGCGACCGTCGAGCAGGCCCGCGGCACCGAGTACGAAGGCGCCCGTGCACAGCGAGGCGATCCGCGCGCCTGCATCGTGGGCCTTCCGGACTGCTTCGACAAGGTCGGACGGGAGCGGTTCGTCGACGTCCGCGCAGGCGGGCACGATCACGGTGTCGGCCGTGGCCAGGCGATCCAGGCCGTGGTCGGGCTCGACGACGAACGGCCCGACCTGGATCGGACCAGGGCCGCAGAGCATCACGTCGTACCAGTCGCTCGGCGCGTCGGGCGGGGGATTGCCGAAGATCTCGTACGCCACGCCCAGTTCGAAGTGCAGCAGGTGGCCGGCGGCCGCGAGGGCGACAGTGTGCATGTCCGAAAGTGTACGCATGGTGTCGTTTCGGACCATCACGCTTCAGCGCCTCCCGCGGCCAGACTCGAGGTGTCAGCGGGACAGCGAGAACGAGGAGCAGCAATGGGTGCAGTGGTGGTCTACGGAGCGACCGGACACACGGGCCGGTTCGTCGTCGCGGAGTTGCTGGCGCGGGGCATCCCCACTGTCGTCTCCGGCCGGAACGCGGCCCGGCTGGCCGAGCTCGCCGCGGAGTGGGGCGAGGTCGAGGTGCGCGCGGCGTCGGTCGACGACCCGGCGTCCCTGGACCGGGCGCTCGACGGCGCGGCCGCGGTCGTGAACTGCGCCGGCCCGTTCGCGGTCACCGCGGGCCCGGTGATCGAGGCGGCGGCCCGCGCGGGGATCCCGTACGTCGACGTCGCGGCCGAGATCGAGGCGAACGCGGGCACGTTCGCCGAGTATGCGGACGCGGGGACGACGGTCGTCCCGGCGATGGCGTTCTTCGGCGGACTCGGCGACCTGTTGGTCACCGCGGCGATGGGGGAGTGGACCGCAGCCGACGAGGTCCACGTGGCCTACGGGTTGAGCAGCTGGCACCCCACGGCCGGTACTCGGGTCGCCGGTGCGGTGTCGCACGAACGCCGGGCCGGTCGCCGGGTTCGGTACTCGGGCGGCGTGCTCGAGTACCACGACGACAAGGCGTCCGAGGAGGACTGGGACTTCCCCGAACCGCTGGGCCGGCGGGCCGTGATCGCGGAGTTCTCGATGGCGGACGTGGTGACGGTGCCGAGCCACCTGGACGTACCCGAGGTCCGCACGTACATGGCGGTCGAGGCGGCCCGGGACCTCGCCGACGCGGATACCCCGGCACCGACAGCGGTGGACGACGACCGCCGGTCCGACCAGACGTTCGTGGTGGACGTGGTCGTCCGTGCCGGTGACGTGGTTCGGCGTGCGACGGCCCGTGGTCAGGACATCTACGCGGTCACCGCGCCGTTGGCGGTGGAGGCGGTCCAGCGGATCCTGGCCGGGAAGACGCGGACGACGGGCGTGGCGTCGGCCGGTGCGATGTTCGACGCGGCCGACTTCCTTCAGGCACTCGCGCCGCACGTGGTGGTCGAACTGCCTAGCTGAGCACCTCGGCGATCATCCGGTGCCCCTGCTGCTCGAAGGATTCGTCGCCGACCTGGTACGCCCAGGCCGTGGTCCCGATCGCCTCCCGGACCCGATGCCGGTACCAGGCCGCGCCGTCCCGCGGATCCGCGCCGTACCCGGCCAGGAACGCGGCCTCGAACGCAGGGTCGAGCCGGAACTGGCGGACCGCGAGCCGGGCGAAGTCCACCATCGCGGGCCGCAGATCCGCCCGGCCGAAGTCGATCGCGGTCACGACGCCGTCGTCGGTCAACCAGTTCCGCGGTTGCCAGTCACCGTGCGTCGGAACGAGGGTGGCCGGCGGCGTCGGCCAGGACGCCACCTCCGCGCGGAGCCGGTCGGTGAGGTCGGGCGCGATCCGGTGCGGTTTGTCCAACCAGGCCAGCGACTGTGCCTGCGCCCGTGCCTCGAATTCCGCGTCCTCGACCGCGAACTGCGCGTGCAGCAACGCAAGGAGTTCCCCGGCCTGGCGGTAGGTATCGGCCACCTGCTCGGCCTCGTTGCCCTCGACCAGGACCCCAGGGAGGTACCGCGTCACGAGCAACTTGGCGTCGTCGTCGCCCTCGACCAACTCGGGTGCGCGGCCCAGCGTCGTCCACGGGGTGAGCCAGCGGCGATGGGCCCGGAGTTCGCGCGCGATATGGGTGTCGCGCTCGTCGCCGGCCTTGGCGATGTACCGCGCGCCTTCGTGGAAGAGCTCGAGCACAGTGGTGCCGACCAGGCCCCAACTGTGGTTGTGCACCACCTCGGCCCCGGGGAGCCAGCGATCCAGCAATTCCTGTTGACGGTGGTCCGGCCCCGAAGTCATCGGGTCATCGTAGACGGCTCAGCTCCCGAGCCAGGGGCGCAACTTCTCCGGGTTGCGGACCGCCCAGATCCGCCGGATCCGCTCGCCGGTGACGTCGAACGCGATCACCACGACGGTGACGCCGTCGAGCTCGGCAGTGAGTCCGGGCTGACCGTTCACGACGCGTTCCCGGATCCGCAGGTCGGGGGCGCCGCTGACGATGTCCACGAACGCGCGCGCGATTCCACCGGCGCCCACGATCGGGTCGAGGTACGCGCTGACCACGCCGCCGCCGTCGGCGACCGCGGTGGCGTCCGGATCGAGCAGACCGATCAGGGCCTCGATGTCCTTGGCTTCCCAGGCCTGCTTGAAGTCCCGGACGATCCCGGCCTGCTCGGCGGTCGGGGTCACGGTCACCGGACCCTCCGACCCGCCCAGCCGCCGCCGCGCCGACGAGGCCAGCTGACGGCACGCGGCCGGCGTCCGCCCGACGATTTCGGCCACTTCGGCGAACGGGTACCGGAACACGTCGTGCAGGATGAACGCGACCCGCTCGGCCGGGGTCATCGCCTCCAGCACGACCAGGAACGCCATGTTCACCGACTCGTCCAGGGTGACGCGATCGGCCGGGTCCACGGTGCTGCCGGACGTGGCCAGCTCGGTCCGGTCGGGCAGCGGCTCGGGGATCCACTCACCGACGTACCGCTCCCGTCGTGCCCGCGCCGAGCCGAGCACGTCGAGGCAGATCCGGCTCGCCACGGTCGTCAGCCAGGCACCGGGCGACGCGATCGCCTCCTGCTGCGGCCGGGACATCGCGTACCAGCGGGCGTACGTCTCCTGGACCACGTCCTCCGCCTCGGCCAGCGAGCCGAGCATGCGGTAGGCCAGGTTGATCAGCTGGCGCCGCTCACTCATGATCGCGGCCAGGCCGGGTTCGTCGGATCCTCTGGTCATCGTGTTCCCTCTGCTCGCAGGTGCCCTCGCCCCTCCCGACGAAACCGCCGTCCGAACTGTGAGGCCGCCTGACATTCCGCCGAGCTGCGCCGTCGTACTGCCGACCGACGACCGTTTCGCGTGAACAGGAAGACCCCATGAACCTCGCACTGTGGATCATCGCAGGCCTACTCGCCGCTGCGTTTCTCGCCGGCGGCACCGTGAAGCTGATCCAGCCGAAGGACAAGCTGGTCGCCGCGGGCTTCGGATTCGCCGAGGACTTCGATCCCGGTACGGTCAAGGCGATCGGCGCCGTCGAACTCCTCGCCGCGCTCGGCCTGATCCTGCCCGCGACCCTCGGCGTCGCCCCGATCCTCGTCCCGCTGGCCGCCGTCGGCGTGGTGCTGCTGATGATCGGCGCGGGCATCACCCATCTCCGCCGGCACGAGCACCCGCCGATCGTGGCGAACCTGACCATCCTCGGACTCGCCGCGCTGGTGGCGTGGGGGCGCTTCGGCCCGGAGTCCTTCGGCTGATCAAGAGGTGGCGCGGTGCGGTGGGCCACGACGCGGGTAGCGGGTTGTTGTGCGCCTGGCGTGTTGTAGCAGGTCAGTCGTCCAACAAGGCGCCAGCGAGCAAGAACCAACGACAAGAGCTCCAGAGATCGACCTGGGCTTGACGGTGGGCAGGGGGCGGTTGTTCAGTGCGAGGGTGGGTGTCGCCGAGGCTTATGTCGAGAGTCCGCCTGTGCCTGGGCTCGCGGGTGTGGTGCGGACGGTTTGGATTCAGCGCACCGCGGCTACGGCGTACGTGCAGCGGAATCTTCCGACCGGCGGCGTCGAACTGCATTGCCCCCTCGGCGGCTCACCGCAACTGGTCGGACCGCTGACCGGACCCGAGGTCGAGGTGGTCCCGCCGCACACCACGATCGTCGGCGTCCGGTTCCATCCGGGGACCGCACCCCCGTTGCCCGTGATGCTCGACGACCTCGTGGACCAGCGCATCGACCTCACCGATCTCTGGCCGTCGGCTCAGCTCGTCGAGGCGATGGCGCTCGCCAAGTCCCCCGAACTGGCCCTCGCCGCACTCCAGAACCACCTCCTCCACGAGTACCGCCGGACCACCCCGGTCGACCCGCTGATGGGTGAAGCGGTACAGGCGTTGATGCCCTGGCATCCGGTGAACATCGACAACCTGGCCACACACCTCGCGCTCTCCGCCAGCCAGCTGCGTCGCCGCTGTCTGCAGACGATCGGGGTGACTCCCAAGGTCCTGCAGCGCACTCTCCGGTTCCAGGGGTTCCTCGCCTTGGCGCAAGCGGGAGCGCGATCGACGGGGCGACGCGGTGCGGACGGGATGGCAGGGCTCGCGATCGACGCGGGGTACTCGGACCAGGCGCATCTCAGCCGGGAATGTCTCCGTCTGACCGGGCTCACGCCTCGGCAGTTGCTCGGCGGCAGCGGGGACCAGTGCCTCTGCGGGCACGAGCACTCCGCCTCCTACCGGCCGTTCCTCGCCGGACGGAGTAGGCCGCCGCTTCGCGTCTGAGCGTGCGCGATTCGTTCAAGAAGCCGCCGGCCCGGTGCTCGTAAGTTCGTCCTCGTGACCGACTTGGACCTGCTCGACGGCGAGCTGTACAGCCCTGAATCGCCGGGCTACGACCTGGTTCGTCGGCCGGTCGACCCCAGGTACGGCGACGTCCGGCCGCAATACGTCGTGCGGTGCGCCTCGGTCGCCGACGTGGTGCGCGCGATCTCCTCCGCGAGAAGCAGCAACCTCCGCCTTGTACCGCGGGGTGGCGGGCATTGCTTCGCAGGCCGTTCGTCGACCGACGGGGTCGTGCTCGACCTCTCCAACCTCAACGGTCTCTCGGTGGACCCCGACGGGATCGCCACGATCGGAGCCGGCGCCCGCCTGGCTGAGGTGTACTCGGGACTCCATTCCGCGGGCCGTGCGCTCCCGGCCGGGTGCGGTGCCACAGTCGGCATCACCGGGCTCACTCTCGGCGGCGGGATCGGGTTGATCGGCCGGAAGTACGGGCTGACGTGCGATCGCCTGGTCAGGGCGCAGGTCGTACTCGCGGACGGTCGCATCGTGGAGTGCGACGAGGACCACGAGGCCGAGTTGTTCTGGGCGCTTCGGGGCGCGGGAGGTGGACAGTTCGGCGTGGTCACGTCGTTGCGGTTCGCCACCATCGCCGAGCCGACGGCGTGCCGGATCGAGGCGTACCCGCGAGATGACGTCGAGCAACTCGTCGCGGCCTGGCAGACCTGGGCCCCGGACGCGCCCGACGAACTCACCGTCGATCTCGCCTTGATCGCCGAGCCAGGTGAGCCGCTGCGCACCAGGCTCTTCGGTGCCAGTCTGCTGAACGAAACCGCCACCCGCGCGTTGCTGCGGGAGCTGGTCGATCAGGTCGACCTGGTCCCGGCGATGCCGTACCACCGTTTGAAGAGCAGCTTCTCCGACCCGCCGGAGGAGCGCGTGATGCGATCGAGGTCCGAGTTCTTCTCGCGACCCCTGAGCGATGCGGCGTCGTTGCTCGCCGAGGTGGGGACGCCGAGCAAGAGCCGCCGGGAGCTCAGCTTCACGGCGATGGGCGGGGCGTACAACCGGGTCGCCGAGGACGCCACGGCGTTTGCCCATCGCAACGAACGCTTCCTGCTCGATCACGTCGGTTCCACGGACGATCCCTGGATCGACGCGTCCTGGGCGATCGCTCACCGCGACGGATCGGGACGCGTCTATCCCAACTTCCCCGACGCCGCACTCGACGACGGTCCCACGGCGTACCACGCGGGCAACCTCGCACGGCTGAGAGTGGTCAAGCGGACGTACGACCCGGATCGCTTCTTCGACTTCCCGCAAGCCATCTGAACAGAACTGAGGAGAACGATGAGCAAGGTCCTGAGCGCCCACGCCGTCTCGGTCGACGGCTACATCAGCGGGCGGACCCCCGACGGCGTGGAGGAGTTCGGCCGCGGTCTCGGCGACGCCCCGATGCTCTTCGACTGGTACATGGACGGCGACACCCCGAGCGAGACGTTCAACGGGTTCAAGCTGAGCGAGCCGAGCGCCCGCTTCTTCGACGCTGCCGCGAGCCGGGTCGGAGCGACGGTCGCCGGCCGTACCACGTACCAGCACTCCAGCAACTTCGGCGGCGGCGCACCGCATCCGACGGCGCCGCTGTTCGTCCTCAGCCACGGGCCGGTGGCCGGGATCAGCGAGCAGCAGACGCTGGTCACCACGGGCATCGAGGACGCGGTCGCGGCGGCCCGCAAGGTTGCCGGGGACAAGGATGTCGCGATCATGGGTGGCGGCGCGCTGACGTCGGCGCTGGCCGCCGACCTGGTCGACGAGGTGATCCTGCACCAGGTCCCGATCCTGCTCGGCGGTGGCCGCAGCTTCTTCCAGGAGGTCCCGAAGCACGTCCGGCTGCGCCTGATCGAGGTGATCCCGGCCCCTGGCGTCACCCACCTCCACTACGAGGTGCTCCGATGATCCTCGTCACCGGCGGCCTCGGCATGATCGGCGCCCACACGGCCCGCGCCCTCGTCGAGCTCGGCCACGAGGTGGTGGTCACGTCCCACCGGCGCGCCGAGGTCCCGTCGTTCCTGGCCGGCCGGGTCGCCGTGGAGTCCCTCGACGTCACCGACCGCGCCGCGTTCCTCGCCCTCGCCGATCGGTACGCCGTGACCGAGATCGTCCACCTGGCCGGCTCGATCCCGGCCGGGAGTCCGGTCGACTTCTTCCGGACGGACCTGGCCGGCCTGCTCAACGCGCTCGACGCCGCGCGGACCTGGGGTGTCCGCCGGTTCGCCGTCGCGAGCAGCCTCGGCGTGTACCTCGGCCAGGGCGAGATCCCTTGGCACGAAGGGCTCGCGCTGCCGACCGCGGAGCTGCCGCACCTGATCATCGCGTACAAGAAGGCCGTGGAACCGCTGACCACGCACAGCCTGCAGGGGACCGGCGTACAACCGGTGGTCCTGCGCATCGGCACGATCTGGGGCCCGCTGGTCGACCCGGAATCACAGTTCTTCTACTTCCCGCCGTACCTCAGCGCCGTACTCCGTGGGGAGTCACCGCAGCCGTTGTCCGCGGACGACGGCGGCGACAGCTGCTACGCGCCCGACGCGGGTCGCGCGATCGCCTTGCTGACCACGGCGCCGACCCTGCGGTACGACACGTACAACGTCTCCAGCGGCCGCCCCTACACGAACCGCGAGTTCGCCGAAGCGCTGGCGGCGGCCGGGTACCACCTTGACCTGATTCCGGGCCGGACCAGCCCGGGCGACAACCCGTACCTCGACATCACCAGGCTCACCGAGGACACCGGATTCACCCCCGCGTACGACCTCACCAAGGCCGTTGCCGACTACGTCGCCTGGCGCACCGACAACGCTCGCTGAAAGGAGTACCGCCATGCTCGACCCCGCAGTACGCCGAGTCCTCGACAGCCCCGACCAGGTCCGCGTCGTCGCCGTCATCGACCCTGAACACCAGTCCATCGGGCTCGGCTGAGACGACCGCGGCGCCGTGGCAGGCAGAGGTATGCGGCGAGGATCCCTGCCGCGGCGACGAGGATCCACAGTGCCCAGGGGCCAAGGGCGTACACGCTGCCGCCGATGAGGGGGCCGGCTCCGGTACCGGCCGTGTACGCGGTGAAGTACAGGCCCTGGTACCGCCCGACCATCCGGGGTGGGGTCAGGCCGGCCAGGTACGCGTTCGCGACGGAGCTGGACATCATCTCGCCGAACGTCCACAGCAGCACCGTCATCGCCAACAGGGTCATCGTGGTCGTCAACCCGGTCAGGGCGAGCCCGATCCCGATCAGGAGGTTGCCGACAGCAAGGACGTACTCCAGCCGGTACCGGGAGACCAGGCCGGTGATGGGGAGTTCCAGGGCGAGCACCACGAGACCGTTGAGCCCGATGAGCAGGCCGAAGTCGCGCGCGCTCAACCCGACGTCGCTGACGTGCAGGGGCAGGCCGACGGTGGACTGGATGTAGACGAACTCGGCGATCAGGGTCATCACCAGGAACCGCAGGAGGGCTCGATCGCGGAGTGCTTGCCGGTACCCCGCCTTCGCCTCGTCCTCTGCGGGAGCGCCCGTTCCGGTCTTGGACTGCGGCGCGTCCCGGAGCAGGATCGCGATGACCACGCCGAACAGCAGACAGGCGGCGGCGTTGCCGAGGAAGAGTTCGACGTACGACGTGCTCGCCAGCATTCCGCCGATGACGCCACCCAGCGCGGCACCGATGTTCATCGCGAACCGGAACACCGCGAACGCGGCGAGCCGCTGCTGGTCGGTCGTCACGGAGTCCACCAGGACCGCGGCCGCGGCCGGCCGGTAGATCTGCGAGGTCACGCCGATCAGGCCGACCACCGTGACGATGACCGGGAACGGTCCGGCGAACGGCACGATCGCGGTCAGCCCGGCGGTCGGTACCGCGGAGAGCACGATGGTCCAGCGCCGGCCGATCCGGTCCGTCAGGGAGCCGCCGACGGCGTTGCCGAGCACGTTGCCGAGGCCGGACACCCCCAGCACGAACCCCGCGGCCCCGGCGGAGTACCCGCGCCCGGTCAGGTACAGGACGATGAAGACCGGGAGGAAGTTGCCGACCCGGTTGACCAGGATCCCGAGACTGATGATCCAGACCCGGGCCGGCAACCCGCGCAGCGCATCCCGGAACCGCGGCGGCCCCGCCGTCTCGGCGTCGGTCGTCGGCATCCATTTCCTCCAGGCGCTGGGCGGCTTCCTTGCAGCCTCGACCCTGCGCCTCTGAGGTGGGCCGGGACATCGGAAAACCTCCCTATCCCGCTCGTCCCCGGGGCACTAGGAACACTTGAGCCGGTTTGTCAGTGCAAACTCCTCCCGTGATCCGGCAGGTGTCACCCGGTTCGGAGGATGCCGGCCCGCGGCCGGGGATCGATCGTCGAGCCAGAAGGGGCCGGGTGTCCCGTCCGTTCGGCGCGGGCGACACCCGGGGCTGACATGAAGAACAGCGAGTACAAACCGGAGCTGCGGCGGCTGCACGGCGAGCTCGTCGCCCTGCAGGAGTGGATCAAGTCCTCCGGCGCGAAGGTCTGCGTCGTGTTCGAGGGCCGGGACACCGCGGGCAAGGGAGGCACGATCAAGCGGATCACCGAGCGGGTCAGCCCTCGGGTGTTCCGGGTCGTCGCCCTGCCCGCGCCGACGGAGCGGGAGAAGTCGCAGATGTACCTGCAGCGGTACGTGCCGCATCTTCCGGCCGCGGGCGAGGTGGTGATCTTCGACCGCAGTTGGTACAACCGGGCGGGCGTCGAGCGGGTGATGGGCTTCTGCACGCCGCACGAGACCGACCGGTTCCTCGAACAGGTGCCGTCCGTCGAGAAGGCGATGGTCGACTCGGGCATCCTGCTGCTCAAGTACTGGCTCGAGGTCGGCCCGGAGGAACAGACGCGGCGGCTGGAGAGCCGGATCGAGGACCCGCGGAAGATCTGGAAGCTGTCCGACATGGACCTCTTGTCCTACAGCCGCTGGTTCGACTACTCGCGGGCCAGGGACGCGATGTTCGCCGCGACCGACACCGCCTGGGCGCCCTGGCACGTCGTGCACACCGACGACAAGAAGAGCGGCCGGCTCAACCTGATCAACCACCTGCTGAGCCAGATCCCGTACACGCCGCTGGTCCCGCGCGACATCGAACTCCCGGAGCGCCAGGAACGCGCCGGCTACGTCGAGCCGAGCACGTCCCCCAGGTCAGTCCCGACGCTGTTCTGACCGCGACATCGGGCGGCCGGGATGTTGCCGAAGAACCTCCGGAACCGCCGGTACATCACGCTGTTCGAGGGAATCCGGCCGTACCGCCGGGCCTGGCTCCGGCGGGACGTGGTCGCCGGGATCACGCTGGCGGCGCTCGCGATCCCGGAGGTGATGGCGTACACGGAGATCGCCGGGATGCCGGTGATCACCGGGTTGTACACGATGCTGATCCCGGTCGTCGCGTTCGCCGTGTTCGGCTCCTCGCGGCACCTGGTGGTCGGGGCCGATTCGGCCACCGCCGCGGTCATGTACGCCGGGATCGCCGCGCTCGGCATGTCGAGTGTGCAGCCGGCCTCACCGGAGTGGGTGAGTCTCGCCGGGCTGAGCGCATTGCTGGCCGGCGGGCTGCTGTGGCTGGCGCGGGTCGCGCGGCTCGGCTTCCTGGCCGACTTCCTCTCCCGGACGGTCCTGATCGGGTTCCTGGCCGGTGTCGGGTTCCAGGTGGCGGCCGGGCAGATCGGCGGGATGCTGGGGATCCCGAAGAAGAGAGCAGACAGCGCGTTCTTCAGCGGCGACCTGACCAAGCTGGTCAAGACCCTGGCCGACGTCGACGCCGCCTCGTGGCAGACGGCGCTCGTCTCGGCGGCCACGCTCGCGGTCCTGGTCGTGTTCGGGCGCTGGGTGAAGGTGGTTCCGGCGGGTCTCGCCGCCGTGGTCGGGATGATCGCGCTGAGCTGGACCCTCGAATTCCAGGCGCACGACATCGCGGTCCTCGGCCCGGTCCCGAGCGGCTTCCCGAGCATCGGCCTGCCGAGCGGCGTGAGCTGGACCGACGCGGTACGCCTGCTGCCGACCGCGCTCTCGATGTTCTTCGTGATCCTGGCCCAGAGCGCGGCCACCTCCCGCGCGTACGCCGACAAGTACGGTGACCGCTTCGAGGAGAACACCGACCTCTTCGGCCTCGGACTCGCGAACGTCACGGCCGGCTTCACCGGGACCTTCGTCGTCAACGGCAGCCCGACCAAGACCGAGATGGTCGACGAGGCGAAGAGCCGCACCCAGGTCGCCCAACTGACCACGGCGGCCGTGGTCGCGATCGTCCTCCTGCTCCTCACCGAACCACTCCAATATCTGCCGAACGCGGTGCTCTCGACCGTCGTGTTCCTGATCGGCCTCAAGCTGATCGCGGTCAACAGTCTGCGCAAGGTGTACGCCCTGCGCCGCGACGAGTTCTGGGTCGCGGTCCTGACCACGGTGGTCGTGGTCATGGTCGGCGTCGAGCAAGGCATCGTGCTCGCGATGTTCCTGTCCCTCGTCGCCCACGTCAGACGCCATTACGCCCCTCACGACACCGTCCTGACCTGGGACGAACGCGGCCAGATGAAGCTGACGAAGGCGGCACCCGGCAGGACGACCGAACCAGGCCTCGTCATCTACCGCTTCGGCGTCGGCATCTTCTACGCCAACGCGGCCCGCCTGTCGGCCGAGGTGATGTCCCTCGTCACCGTCCCCGACCCGCCCCGCTGGCTGGTCCTCGAGGCCGACGCCATCGACGACGTCGATTACACCGGCGCCCAAACCTTGCTTGAACTGGCCGACCGCCTGAAACAACGCGGCATCGTCTTCGCGGTAGCAGCAGCCAACGAAGACGTCCGCCGGCAACTCGACCACTTCGGCCTCACCGAAAAGATCGGCGCCGACCACTACTTCACCACCGCCCTGGAAGCCCGCGACGCCTACCGCGCGCAGTGACGCCGAACCTCGTCGCCCGTCACGAAGCCGGCCTTGTCCGCACCGGATCCTCGGAGAGCAAGACCTCCGCTGTGCCGGTCGCCGCCGATCGTTGGGTGGCGGCAAGGAGATTGTGCAGTCGCAAGGCGTCGAAGAAGTCGGGGCGGGCTCGCCGCTTCTCCTCGAGCGCGTGGGCGAACTCCTGGTAGAGCGCCGCGATCCGTGCCGCCGGGCCGACGGGGATTCCGGGTGGTGCGGTGTAGTAGCGGTCCGGCACCGTGATGGGCTCGCCGTCGAGCTCCAGATCCCAGTCCGTCCAATGCATGTACGCCCCGCGATGTTTGGGGGTGATCGTCAACTGTCCCTTGGCGCCCACGAGTTCGATGGAGAATCCGATCCGGCTCGGACGGTCTCCGCCAAGGACGGCAACAGAAACCTCGGCGCCCCCGGCCAGGTGCCCGCGAGAAGCACGTGGCGCGGGTTGTGGTTGACGACGTCTTCTCCCGTGCCCGCGACCCGCACGTACTCGCCGGCGCGTGGCAGGCGCGCTCGGACCTCGGCGAGCGGCCCGGCGATACGTTCCAGCGTGGCCAGGAAGTGTCCAGCCATGATCGGCAGAATCGAGGTGCCACCGGACGGCTCCAGGGACCAGGCGAGTTCGGCTGGGATCGTCGCGCCCCCGAACGGATCGCCGTCGGCGACCATGATCACCACGTCGAGCCGGCCGATCCGGTCGTCGGCGACCAGATCCGCCACGAAGCGTGCGTCGGGTGAGTGATGGCCTTGAAGGACCACCGCATGCTGGACAGCGGCCGCCTCGGCCATCTCCACCAGGGCGCGAGCCTGCTCGACATCCACACCCAGCGGCCACTCCGACACGACGTGCTTGCCGTGCTTGAGGGCAGCGTTGATGACCCCGGCGTGCGCCGGTGCCTTCACGGCCACGACGACCAGGTCGACCTCGGGATGGCCGGCCAGCGCCTCGGTTTCGGACAGCGCATAGGGAACGCCGTACTCCTTGGCCACGCGGTCGGCGCTGGCCTGATTGGTGGTCGCAACCGCGGTCACCCGGAACTGCGGCAGATGGGTGAGCGCGGGCAAGTGCGTACCCGACGCCCAACCGCTGGCTCCGACGACGCCGACTCTGATCATTGCCCGCCCTCTCCTGATTTGTACCGATTGGTATTCAACTGGACCGCACCAGGTTCGCGCAAGAGGTAAAGTACCGTTAGGTACAAATCTGCGGAGGTGGCGATGCCCGGCGGACGCCCGCGGTCGTTCGATCCCGACACGGCGCTCGACCGCGCGCTGGAACTGTTCTGGCAGCAGGGATACGAAGGCACCTCGCTCGCCGAACTCACCGCCACGATGGGCATCAACAAGCCCAGCCTGTACGCGGTCTTCGGCAACAAGGAGCAACTCTTCGCGAAGGTGCTCGACCGCTACTTCGCGAGCCCCGGTGCGTTTGCGGTCGACGCACTCGACGAGCCCACCATCCGCGGCGTCGTCGAACGTCTTGTGTTCGGCACTATCGAACTCGTCGCCGGCAAGGACACCCCGCGCGGCTGTCTCACCGTGAAAAGCGTGCACGCTTGCGGTCCCGACGCCAGGCCTGTCCGTGACGACGCGGTCCGCCGACGCGAGATCGGCGAGGCAGCCTTGCGTCGCCGCCTCGAAAAGGCGCCCGATCTACCCCAAGGAACGAACGCCGCAACCCTGGCTCAGCTCGTCCACACTCTCACCGACGGTATCGCCGTCCAAGCAGCGGCCGGCCGCACCCGCGAACAACTACGAGCAGTCGCCGACCTCGCCCTGCGTGGCCTGCTCAACGACTGACCGAGCCCACCAAGCCGCCGCGAGTGGCCGCCGAATCACTCCGGGCGGAGGATGCGAACGTCCTCGCCCGCCCAGATCGTGTGGAGGGTGAGCAGGGAAACAGAATCAACTCCCGGTTTCGTGGCGCTGAACCGATCCCGCGGGTTCTGGACGAACATCGGCTATGCGGCGCTGTTCGGGGTCGTCCTCGCCGTTATCGCGCTGGTCTTCCTCGGGCTGGTCCAAGGGGGCACGGAGCTCTGGTTCACCCTGCCGGCGAACCCGGACTGGTTCTCCGGCCACCTCTGGTGGGTGGCGGTGACCGGAGCCGCCGGGGTGCTCGTCGGCGTACTGCGGCGCGTGCTCCGGGTCCCGGCCAAGCTGCCCGGCACGATCCAGGAGCTCCGGGACGAGCGGGTCGAGCCGCCGACGGTCCTGCAGGCGGTCGCCGTCTCGATAGTGTCGCTGGTCGGTGGAGCGAGCCTCGGACCCGAGGACGCGCTGGGGAAGCTGGGCGGCGGGTTCGGGAGCTGGCTGTCGGTCCGCCGAAAGCTGGACGCCGAGGCCACCGCGACGAACACGCTCAGCGGAATCTCGGCAGCGTTCGGCGGCCTGTTGTCGTCCCCGATCCTCGCCACCAGCCTGGTACTCGAGGTCGCACGCCCGAAGCTCGCGCGCCTCGGCGACACCCTGATCGCGGCGCTGGTGTCCTCGACGGTGGCGTTCGCGGTCTACTACCCGATCGCGGGAAGCACCTTCGTCGACATCTACCAACTGCCGGCCTTCGAGTACGAGAACTGGCAGCTCGCCGCGGCCGTTCCCCTCGGTCTCGCCGCCGGGGTACTCGCGCTGGTGCATCTCGCGGTGGCCGGACTGATGAAGAGGCTCACCGCTCCGCTGGCCGAGCGGACGATCCTTCGCTCCACCCTCGGCGGGATCGCCTTCGGCCTGATCGGAGTCGCTCTGCCGCTGACGATGTTCACCGGAACCGATCAACTCAAGACCGTGATCGACGACGGAGCGGCACTCGGAACCGGCCTGGTCCTTGCGGTCCTGTTCGTCAAGATGCTGACCTTCGCGATCTGCGAGTCGACCGGCTTCATCGGCGGCCCGATCCTGGTGATGTTGTTCATCGGAGGTACCGCCGGCGTCGCCACCCACCTGCTGATCCCGGGCATCCCCGAAGGGCTCGCGTTCGCCACGATGTTCGCCGCCATCCTCGGCGCGCTCATCGCGGCCCCGTTCTCCCTGATCGTCCTGGCCGCCCTCACGACCCAGATCGGGGTACTCCAACTCGCCCCGGTAGCCGTCGCCGTCCTCTCGTCCTACCTCGCCGTCACCGGCTCCGGCGCGCTGGCGGCCCTGATGCAAAAGGGACAGAAACCGGTCTCGACATCCCCGCAGCCACCCCAGAGCGCCCCCTGACTTCGGCCCGACGGCTTCGCCTGGGAGTAGGCGTAGGTCCACCCAGCTGATCGCCCTGCTGCCAGAAGCTGCAAAGGGGTTCTGTGGCACGGGGCGACGAGGCAGAATCCCTCCGACGATGTGCTGGACGACTCGAAGGAGCAGGACTCGATGCGTAAGTCTCTTGCCGCTGGTACCGGATTGCTCGCGATCCTCACGACCGTCGCCGGAACCGCCCAGGCAGCTTCGACGGCCTACCCGACTGCCCCCTACGAGGCACCCTACGGCGCCACCTACACCAAGGGGACGATCACGTTCTACAACCGGGCGGCGATGGTCGACGGCGTCCAGCGGGCGTTGGAGACGAGCGGCTGCCGTCAGACGATCGCCAAGAGCTACAGCGGTTCGAAGCTCCTCGACACCACCTACAGCCAAGTGACCTGCTACAGCAAGGTCGAGGAGGTCCACCTGTACGTGAACGCCGACGTGGTAGGCGGCGCCACCTCGGTACGCGTAAGCCTGAACAACGTCGCCCCCAACGGCACCGTCACCGAACTGGCCTGGCACTCAGTCCCCCGCCCCTGACCCGAGCCAACGTGGCGCCCGTCCCTGACCCGAGCCAACGTGGCGCCCGTCCACACTGCCTCCGGACGGGGTGCATCTTTGGGTACACGTCTCGAGCCTTCGAAGGAAGGCCCGGGACGTTTTGCCTGGTCAGGGCCCACATTGTTTGGTGCCCCCGGCAGGATTCGAACCTGCGACGCACGGTTTAGGAAACCGACGCTCTATCCCCTGAGCTACGGGGGCGCACTGGGACCAGAGAGGTCGACCGGGGACAGCCTAGCGGACACCGGTGACCGGCTGTCGTGAACCCGGGGTGGTTGCGCTGGTTTCACGGTCCGCTGGAACCTGACGGACTACCTCGGGGGAGATCGGGCAGGCTCCGGATCACGGCGGGCGCCGATCGCGGGTGGGTTGGTTGTCGGGATCACGGGGCTCCCGGCTGGCACGAATCAAGCTGGTTGGGCTGGACGCGCCCCCAACCAGGGTTGGGGATCTCGACCTGCTCAGCCCGTGAGCGCGGTGACGCCGAGGTGGCCTGAGATCGACTTGTACCTCTCCGCGTACAGCGTCGTGCACCTACCGGCCGAGCATCCGGATCCAGCGAACGCGATCCCTCGGATGGTCGCCGTCGTGGACGAGGGCCGGGAGTACACCGGGCCGCCCGAATCCCCACCGATGATGGCTGTTTGGCCGCTGCGGGTGGCTCGGATGACGTACGTGGTGCAGCCGTCGGTGTCGCAGTACTTCGCGCTCAGGCTTTGCACCGTGATGCCGCAGAGGGAGGTGCTGAAGGAGCCGGACTGGCAGACGGACGCGCCGATCGACGGGTCGCCGCCGCCCTTGACGGTGCGGGTGTCCGCGGAGTCGCCGGGGCCGTCGGTCCAGATCTTGGGGCCGTACGAGCTGCCGGTGAGCAGGGACTGGTCGTAGTCGGGGTAGTTGGTGCGGACCGAGGTGGTGCCGTAGTAGTTCGTACCGGAGCGCCAGATGGTACCGACGCCGCCGCAGTGGCCGGCTGTGACCGAGGCGCGGGTGTTGGTGGAGCGGCGGACCACGGAGAAGCCGGCGGTGCAGTTCTTCGAGGCCGAGGTGATCCGGGCGCCGCCCCAGTGGCCGCCCTTCGGGGTGTCGTTGAGCCGGGAGGTCCGGGCGACGCCGCCGGCTCGGGCCGAAACCCCTTGCAGGGCTGACAATCCGGACACGCTGGCCGCCGAGGTGGTGGCCTTGTCGTACTCGACCACCACGTCCTCCGTGGCCGGGTCCAGGTCCGCGACGAAGGTCGTCCGGCCCGCGTCGGCCGACCAGCCGCGGGCGCCGACCGCCTTCCACGTGGACGCGATCGAGGCCGCGGAACGGCAGCTCGGCTCGACCTTGAGCATCGGCTTGCCCGCCTCCGGGACGTGCCGGTCGACGGCGGCCTGATACTTCTTCTCGTCGGTCGAGGAGTCGAGGACGACCTTGTACCCGCTGCGCTCGGACCCGAGGACGCCGATGACGCCCGCGCCGAGTCCGTACGGCAGGCCCGACGTCGGCCGGCCGGTCGCGTCCAGTGGTTCGATCGAGGCGACGGCGGCCGTGACTCCCTCGCTCAGGGCCTGACCGAGGGGACGCGGGTCCGACGAGCTGGTCGGCTGGGACAGCCGCTGGCTCGAGGAGGCCGAGATCGACGGGGCAGCGTGGTTGCACACAGCAACGGAAACGGGCGCCGATGACGGCGTGCTGGAGCCGGCCGCGTGGATCGCGGTGAGTGACAAGGAGCCGACGGCGAGCAGCGGGACGGTAGCTGAGAGTCGCACTAAGCTCCCCAATCGGTGGACGGCCTGCGGTAAATCGTCCAAGCATGGATCCGCAGAGTCAAGTGCTGACTACCGTCCGCACACAGATATGGCTACCCTGTGCGAGCGTAGTTCGCAACTTCGCGCCCGTCGGCCGCGTAGAGCCGCAGCGTCTTCGCGTCCACCTCGACACGCTTAGTGACCTGCAGGGCCGCGGTGTGCGGGACGTTCGCGCACTCGATCAGGCGCTGGCCGTCCACCTTGGCGGTGAACTCGCCCCGCTGCCCGATACTGAACGTGCCGCTGATCCCGTTGCAGCCGTCCGAGCCGACCCAGGTGCCGTTGGGGTTGAAGGTGAGGACCGGGTTCTCCGGCCGGTTCGTCTTCAGCGCGGTGAACCCGTCCAGCTTCGTCGCGCGCCAGGTCCCGGTCACCTGCTGGACCGACGGCCCGGTGGTCGGGGTTCCGGCGGCCACGGTCGGACCGGCCGCACTTGGGGGGAGTGGGGTGGGACCGCCGTCGCGGAGCGCGAAGCCGGCCGCGGCGATCACGGCGACACCGGCCACGGCCGCACCGCAGACGGCGAACGTCCGGCGCCGGGCCCGGTGCGCGCCGGTCGCCGCACGCTCGGCCAGGTCGGGCGCCAGGGGTACGGAGGCGGCGGCGCGGTCCAGCGTCGCGCGCAGGTCGTCCTCCAGGTCAGTCTTGCTCACGGCAACCTCTCGTCAACACGTCGGGACTCCCTTGCCTTCCGCAACGAGGCCAGCGCCCGGCTGGCGGTCGCGCGCACGGAGGACGGTTTGATGCCGAGCAGGTCGGCGATCGTCCGGTCGTCCAGGTCCTGGTAGTAGCGCAGGACGAGGACGACGCGCTCGCGGGCCGACAACGTGGCGAGGGCTCGCCAGAGGTCGTCGGAGTTCACGATGTCGGTGGCGGGGTCGGGCACCGTCCGGTCGGCGTCGAGGTCGGCCGTGGGTGCTTCGGTGAAGGACCGGCGCCGGGTCATCGACAGGTACGCGTTGACCAGGATCCGCCGGACGTAGGTGTGCGGGTCGTCCGCCCGTCGTACCCGGCGCCAGGACCGGAACGCCTGCATCAGCGCGATCTGTGCCAGGTCCTCGGCGCGTTGGTAGTCGCCGGAGAGGGTGAACCCGAGACGCACCAGTTCCTGCCCGCGTGCGGACGCGTACTCCTCGAACTCCACTTGCCACTCCCCGGCTGGGCGTACAACACCTCACGTCTATTAGACGCATCGAGCCACGCAGGGTGCTGCAGAGATTCGCGCACAGTTACATCTCAAGCCAGCAAGAACGCCCTGACCTGCTCCTTTCCGGTGGGATTCGAACGGCTGCCCTGGACGTTGTGGCCGCTCCCCGGCACGACGACCAGCTGTGCCTGGCGGGCGTGGTCCCGCTCCCACTCCGCCCAGGACGGCGGGCAGAAGAGGTCGTCGGTGCCGTGCAGGATCAACGTCCGCGGGAGCAGCTCCTGCTGAGCCGGGTATGCCGACGCCCGGGTCGACGGCCAGCGCAGGCACCCGTCCACGATCAGCTGGTTCCGCGCGGTGCGCACGTCGTACGGGTACAGCTTCGCCGGGTCCAGCTTCCTCACTGCGGCCTCCAGCGCGGCTGGTCGCTCGGACAGAGGCGTACCCGCGGACCAGGGGAAGCGCAGGTCCGAGCAGAGCGTCGCCATGTGGAGTCCGGCGGACAGTTCGTCGTACTGCGCGCCGCGGCTCGACGCCTCCTGGAACAGCTCCTTCAACGCGGCCGTGTCACCGTTCCGCGCGTCGTGCAGCACCTTCGGGATGCCCTTGAGCGACGGGTTCACGGAGTTGAGGCTGAGGATCGCCAGGGACTCGAGCATGCTGGTCCCGTCCAGCGGAAGCCCGTCGAGCTCACCGTGCCGTACCAGCCAGGCCAGGTCGGCCACAGGATCCGTAGTACAGGACGAGTCGCGCCGGCACGCAGCACCGAGTACGTCACCGGTGTGCTTCATCAGGTCTACCCCGAACGGGTCGAACCCGCGGTGCGGGACTACGGAATCGAGGACGAGCGACCGGACGTTCGACGGGTACTTCAGGCCGTACTGCGCTGCCGTGAAGCTCCCGTACGACGTGCCGTTGAGCGTGAGCTTGTCCGTACCGAGGGAGCGGCGCAGGAGTTCGATGTCCTCGACCGTGTCGGGCGTGCCGTAGTAGTCGAGGTCGGAGCCGAGTACGCGGGCACACGCGTCCACGGCAGCAGGAGGAACGCTGAGGAAGTCGGAACCGCCGACTGCCCGTTGCAACTCGGGGCAGTTGATCCCGCGTTGCCCGGTACCGCGCTGGTCGAACATGACGAGCCGGTACTCGCGGAGTACGGCGGGGTCGAGCTCCGCGCGGATCCGGGAGAGGAGAGGTACGCCTGGTTGGCCGGGGCCGCCGGTGAGCATCAGGAGTACACCGCGGGGTGCGTCGACGTTGTCGGCAGCGGCGACGGCCAATTCGAGCTGCCGGCCGCCGGGATCACGGTGGTTCAGAGGGACGCGCAGTGTCGTACAGGTGAAGCCGGTGATGCCGTCGCAGCGTTCGGGAGCAGCCGATTCGGCTGGGGACGAGCACGCGGCGACGAGACAGACAAGCAGCAGCGCCATCAGTAGGCGGAGTGATCGCATCGCACGCTCCCGGAACGGTGTTGCCGATCAGCGTGCGGTGGATCCGGCGCCTGGACAAGCACAGAACGGACGCGGCTGGAAAAGGGGAGTGGGCCGAGCCGCCCACCCCGCGGGTCAACCTGAGGGACCCGCGAGGTGGGCGGTGGTGACCCACGGACCGGACGGCTTCGGGGTGCTCGTCCGGTGCGGGGTCAGCGCAGGCCGAGCGACTTGATCAGCTCGGGGGTGACGGTCCGGGGCGCGGGCAGTTCGCCAGGCTTGCCCTGGCCCTCGAACGAGGTGGCCACCAGTTGGCGGCAGCCGTACGCCTCGGCGGTGATGGAGAGAACGCCTCGGTCGTTGTCGGTGAACCGCAGGACGTAGGTCGGGCCGAGCTCCTTGGTGCAGTAGTTCGGCTTCGCCTTCGCGGGCTGGGCCGCGTTGACCAGGGCGAACAGCGCGGCGGCTTGCGCGCCCTGTCGCTTGGTCATGACCGTCGCGTACGCCTGGCCGGTCGCCTGGGCGTCGTACTGGCAGATCGTCACGCTGACGGGCGCGAACTTGGACTTGGCTTCACCCTTGCCCCAGGTGGCCTTGGTGACCGCTTGGCGGACCGCCGTGATCGTCTCGGGGCAGTCCGTGCTCGGCGTACCGCTGGGGGTGGGCGGTGTGGCGGTGGGAGAGGTGCCGGGGGTGGTCGGCGATTGGGTGGGCTGGGCGGCGGGCGGGGCGGAGCTCTCGTCACCGCAGGCGGCGGTGAGGGCGAGAACAGCCACGCCGATCGACGCCCCGATGAGGCCCCGTGTCCTTGATGCACTCACGACTCGGTCCTTCCGGGTTGGCAAGGACACCCATCATGAGGGACCGACGTCTCGCCGATCGTGGCAGTCGTGTCACGGCGCAGCCTCTATCTGGTCACAGCATCGATCGAGTGTCAAAAGCAGCAGATCTGTAACCGCCGCGCGCTGTTCACCCGGTGGAAGTGGGAGAATGCCGCCTGCAACCGGAGAAAGGACGGACGTGGGCAAGAGGAAGGACGCCGCCGAACTCGCTCGCCGGGAACGCGAGGAGTGGCAGCTCGGCCAGGACTGGGCACGCTGGCTGATGGGCGGCAACACACCGCAGACGATCCCGCTGTACGGGCTCGTGCTGGAGCCTAACGAGACGGCCTATCTGCAGACCTCCGTCCACTACTCGCGGCTCTACGGCGGCAGTGGCCAGTACACGCAGAGTGGGGGATTCTTCTTCGGCAAACCCGGCATGGTGCTCGGGCTGATGGCCGCCAACGCCGCGGTGAACGCCGGCCGGAAGGCGGCGGCGCGGCGTGACATGCAGCTGATGTGGCGCGACCTGCAGGAAGTACAGCTGATCGCCACGAACTACCGGCTGATGACGCACCTGCAGCAACGCGGCTGGCTCAGCTTCTACTACACCGCTGTGCAGGAGTTCTATCCCGACCCGGCGAACTGGACCATCACCTTCGGCTTCCAGAACGCCGAGCCGCTCCAGATCGGTGGACTCGCCACCCCGACCCTCTCCGTGCTCACGTCCTGGACCGTGCTCGGCGCCGAACGCTGGCGGACCGAGCCCGGCATCGCCCCGCTGCTCCAGGCCGCCGCGAACCCGCAGGTCGGCCCGGGCCAGGGGCAGGGCCAGCTCGAGGGCGGGCAAGGCGGGCAGCAGCAGAACCTGCCGCGCATCCCGGGACAGGACTGACCGCGCGTCCCGGGGCAGGACCGACCCTGCTCCGGGCTGGGTGGCTCACGTAATCTTGACGGCATGACGAGCCCGTACGAGGACGACGAGCCGCTGCTGCCCGACCAGACCCGCGACGACGACCCGCGCACCTGGGGCGACAACGACTTCGGCGCCACCGAGGACGACGAGCGCATCCTCCGCGAGGTCCCGCCCCACCACGGCTGACCTGGCCGATGGAGCTCCGGCCGTTCGACCCGCGGTACGCCCAGCTCGTGGCGACGTGGGCGACCACCGCGCAGGAGGTTGCTCTGCTGTGCGGGCGTGAGGAGTACCCGTTCCCGCCGGACCTGCTCCCCACCTGGCGCAAGGCCGACGACGACATCCGGCCGTACCTGTACCACGACGGCGAGCGCCCGATCGGGTACGCCGAACTGTGGCTCGACGCCGAGGAGGACGAGGTCGAGCTGGCCCGGATCATCCTGGCGCCGGAGTACCGCGGGAAGGGTCTGGGACCGGCGTTCGTCGAGGTGCTGCTGGTCCCGGCGCGAACGGCCGGGCTGACCGACATCTTCCTCCGCGTCCGCCCGGACAACGTCCCGGCGATCCGCACCTACCACCGAGCCGGCTTCCACGAAGTCGCGGAAACCTTGGCCGCCGAGTGGAACAAGCAGCAACCGATTCAGTACACGTGGATGCAGTACCCGGCGGAGTAGCCGGCCGGGGCTGCCCAGGCTGAGCGGCCAGCCTGGGCCGTACGAGGCGTTGTCAGCGCTGGCGGGCGGCGAGCGCGTCGCGGATCTCGGTGAGCAACTGCTGGTCGACGGTCAGCGGCTCGGGCTCATCCTCCTCGGCGGTGGTGCCGGCGGCGGCCGCGCGGCGCTCCTGGATCTTCTTCATCGGGACGACGAGGACGAAGTAGACGACGGCCGCGGTCAGGAAGAACACGATGAAGGCGTTGATGATCGCGCCGACGTCGACGAGCGACTTGTCGTTGCCCTTGACGATGTGGAAGGCGAGGCCGTTCACGTTCGTCCCGCCGATCGAGGCGACCAGCGGCGAGACCAGGTTGTCGACCACGGTCTTCACCACGGTCGCGAACGCGGTACCGATGACGACCGCGATCGCCAGGTCGAGGACGTTGCCTCGCATCAGGAACTCTTTGAAGCCCTTGAGCATTTGTGTGCCCTTCGTGGTCCAGGGCCCGGGGCGGACCCACGGGGTTTACTCCGGACAAGCTAAGGGCCCGTCCGCAGGCTGGCGAGGGAGCACGCCGCGCGGTAGCGGATTGTACCGGGACCCGTTCGCTCTGTGAGGATCCGCCGCATTGCGGGCTCGGCTCAACTGGTGTCCGGGGCGAGGGCGGCGGTGATCCGTGAATTCGTGCTCGCCTGGGCCAGGCGAGCGACCGTCGCCGGGGTGGCTGCGAGGACGACAAGGGTGCCCGTGGCCGTGGTGCGCGCCGTGGGAGCGGGGAGCGCCAGCACGCGGACTCCGCTGGCGACCTGGGTGGCGGTGTCGGTCGAGGTGGACGTGGCGGCGTAGAGGTTGAGGTGGTCGCCGGGGTGAAGGAGGGGCGCGAGGGCAGGATCCTCCAGGCGGAGGGGATAGGCGACCAGGCCCGGTGGAAGTGCTGTCGGGGTGAGGAAGCGGGCGTCGGTGAGCGGTTCGCCGGCTCGGACCGGGTTCGCCAGGATGCGGTCGGTGGTGGTCGTGCCTGGGCGGAGCGCACCGGTGGGAACGACGGCGGGTGGGAGGCGGATGGTGCGAACGTCCGCGGGCGTGGGTTTCGTGCCGCCGGGCAGATCGCGGGCCGCGGCGAGGACGGCGACGGTCGGGGCCTGCGGTGGGGCCAGGGCGCCGAGGGCGAAGTAGACGGCAGCGGCCGCGGCCACGCCGGACAGGAGGCGGCGGTGCCAGCGGGCGGCTCGGACGACGGTACGGAGGAAAGAGTCTGAACGCTTCATGCCAGGGAAAGTACGAGTTTCGCCTGGCGAGGTGGGCCCGTTGTCCACAGGCCCGGAGAGCGGAAGGTCAGGCCGCGCTGGTCTTGCTGCCGCCGCTCGACGAGGACGACGACGAGGACGTCGACGACGAAGAAGAGGACGAGGAGGACGACGAGCCGGAGTCCGAGGAGGAGGACGACGAAGAGGAAGACGAGCTGGAGGAGCTCGCGCTCTTGCTGTCCGACTTGGCGGGCGACGAACTGGAGCTCGTCGAGCGGCTGTCGTTGCGGTAGAAGCCGGAGCCCTTGAAGACCACGCCGACCGCGTTGAAGACCTTGCGGAGCGAGCCCTCGCAGTTCGGGCACACGGTCAGGGCGTCGTCGGTGAAGCTCTGACGGACCTCGAGAGCCTCGCCGCAATCGGTGCACTGGTACTGGTACGTCGGCACGTCTGTCCCTTTCGAGCCGTTGGCACTCCTACTACTCGACTGCTAATAATGCGCCAGACGGCGGAAGTATTCCAACTCGGCGCCGGGTCGTGGACGCTCCGGACCGGCTCCACCCGAGGTCCGTCCCCGCTGCCGGCCCGGTCTGGACCGGATCGCCGCGAGCGCGCCGGAGGGAGGAGTTCGGCCGCCCCGAACGAGTACGGAGGGTAAGGGGCCGGTATCTGCATTTGGGGTGCGGGGCGGCATTCTCTAAGTTTGGTCCGTGCGTCGGCTGCTTCGAGTCATCATCCTGAGCGGTATCGTGCTCGCCACCCTGCTGCTGGTGGTGGCCGGTACCGGGGTTTTCGTGGTCCGTCACTCGTTCCCGAGCTACGACGGGACCATCGAGCTGGCGGGTCTGGACGCGGACGTCGAGGTGGTCCGCGACGCCAACGGCATCCCGCAGATCTATGCGGACAAGCCGGCCGACCTGTTCGCGGCACAGGGCTATGTGCACGCTCAGGACCGGTTCTTCGAGATGGACTTCCGCCGGCACGTGACGTCTGGACGGCTCTCCGAGCTGTTCGGCCGCGACGCGCTGGCGACCGACAAGTTCGTCCGGACCCTCGGCTGGCGGCGGATCGCCGAGAAGGAGCTCGGGCTGCTCAGCCCGGCCACCCGGCAGTACCTGGACGACTACGCCCGCGGCGTGAACGCGTACCTCGACGGGCACTCCGGCTCCGGCCTCAGCCTCGAGTACGCCGTGCTCTCGCTGAAGGGGACCGACTACCGTCCGCAGCCGTGGACCGCGGCGGACTCGCTGGCCTGGCTGAAGGCGATGGCGTGGGACCTCGGCGGCAACATGACCGAGGAGATCACCCGGACCAAGCTGGCCGCGACGATGCCCGCTCGCACCATCGACTCGCTCTACCCGGCGTACCCGTACGAGCGGAACGAGCCGATCCTGCCCGGCGGCACGGTGGCCAAGGGCAAGTTCACCACCACGCCGGTGGAGAGCCAGGCGCCCGGCCGCGCGATGCTCACCCAGGACCTGCTGAAGTCGCTCGACAGCGTCGACAAGGTGGCCAAGGCGCTGCCGACGTTGCTCGGCCGCGGCGACGGGATCGGGTCGAACGCCTGGGTCGTGTCCGGTGAGCACACCACCACCGGCAAGCCGCTGCTCGCCAACGACCCGCACCTCGGCGCGACGATGCCGGGGATCTGGTCCCAGGTCGGGCTGCACTGCAACAAGTTCAGCGTGCAGTGCCCGTTCGACGTGTCCGGGTTCAGCTTCTCCGGGTTGCCGGGGGTCGTGATCGGGCACAACAGCGCGATCTCCTGGGGCTTCACGAACCTCAACCCCGACGTGATGGACCTGTACCTCGAACGGATCACCGGCAACGGCGTCCTCTACAACGGCAAGGTCGAGCCGCTGCGGACCCGGACCGAGACGTTCAAGGTGGCCGGCCAGGACGAGGAGGAGAAGATCACCGTCCGGGAGACCCGGCACGGCCCGCTCATCTCCGATATCGAGGACGACGCCAAGGAAGCCGGCGCCCTGGCCGCGAAGGGCAAGAGTTCGGCCCCGTACGGGATCTCGCTGCGCTGGACCGCGCTCACCCCGGGCCGGACCGCGGACGCGATCTTCGCGCTCAACCGGGCGCAGAGCTGGACCGCGTTCCGGACCGCGGCCACCCTGTTCGAGGTCCCCTCGCAGAACCTGGTCTACGCCGACCGCGAGGGCCACATCGGGTACCAGGCGCCCGGCAAGGTCCCGCTCCGCCGGGTCGGTACCGGGGACTGGCCGGCGCCCGGATGGGACCCGAAGTTCGACTGGGCCGGGTACATCCCGTTCGAGGCGATGCCGACCGAGTTCGACCCGGCCGACGGCGTGATCGTCACCGCGAACCAGGCGGTCGTGCCGAAGTCGTACCAGTACAACTTGACCAACGACTGGGACTACGGGTACCGCTCGCAGCAGATCCTCGAGCGGATCCGGGCGGCCGGCAAGCTGGACGCCGAGAAGATGGCCTCGATCCAGCTGGACACCAAGAACCGCAACGCCGAGACGCTGGTGCCGTACCTGCTCCGGATCGGCATCGAGGACGACTTCGACAAGGCCGGCCAGGACATTTTGCGTGGCTGGGACTTCACCCAGCCGGCCGACTCGGCTCCGGCGGCGTACTTCAACATCGTCTGGCGCAACCTGCTCGCGCTGACCTTCCACGACCAGCTGCCGGAGTCGGCCTGGCCGGACGGCGGGTCGCGCTGGTTCGAGGTGGTCCGCAACCTGCTGGTCCAGCCGAACAACGCCTGGTGGGACGACCTGCGGACCCCGCAACGGGAGAGCCGCGACGACATCCTGCGCGAGGCGCTGGTGGACGCCCGGGCCGAGATCACCACCAAGATGGCCCGTGAACCGGACAACTGGCAGTGGGGCCGGCTGCACAAGCTGACCCTGACGAACCAGACGCTGGGCAAGTCCGGCATCGGCGTGGTGGACCGGCTGTTCAACCGCGGCCCGTACGAGCTGGGCGGCGGCGCGTCGATCGTCAACGCGACCTCGTGGAACGCGGCCGAGGGGTACGCCGTGACCGCGACGCCGTCGATGCGGATGGTGGTCGACCTGGCCGACTTCGACAAGTCGCGCTGGATCAACCTGACCGGCGTCTCCGGCCACGCCTTCACCGACAATTACACGGACCAGACCGACCTCTGGGTCAAGGGCGAAACCCTGCCCTGGGCCTTCACCAAGGGCGCGGTCGAGGCCAAACGGGAACACACCCTCACCTTCACCAAACCCAACCGCTGACCGTCACCCGTCCGGCCGGTTCACCAGGACGGTTCACCAGGACGGGTCGACGACGGCGGCGAAGAGCTCGGGTGGCCAGGTCCAGAGGGCTTGGGTGGTGAGGACGAGGGTGACGGTCCGGGGTGCGGGCGCGTTCGTCCAGAGCGAGCCGAGTCCGCCGCCCCAGCCGTAGCTGTCCGCGCTCGGTGAGACGCCGAAGCCCCAGCCGTCGCCGTCGAGGAACGCGGTCGCCGCTTCCCGCTGCGCCGCGGTCAGGTGGTCGGTCGTCATCAGCTCGACCGCGGCCGGCGAGAGAATCCCGTTGCCCCCAGCAAGCAACATCGCCGCAAACGCGTGGAAGTCGTCCGCCGTCGACACCAGCCCACCACCCGCGTCCGGAAACACCGGCGGCTCCGCCCACTGACTCCCCACCGCCGAGTCGAGTACTTCACCGTCAGCGTAGAGAGTGGTCAGCCGACCGAGGTCGGTCGCGGTGAATCCGGTCGACGTCATCCCCAACGGGCCGAAGAACCGTTCCCTCAGGTACTCCTCCAACCCCTTCCCCGCGGCCCGCGCGACCAGGACGCCAAGCACATGCGAACCGGTCGAGTACAGCCACCGCTCACCTGGTTGGTACTGCAGCGGCATCGTCCCCAGTCGCCGCATCCACTCGTCCGGGTCCCACGGAGTCCGCGGCTTCGGTGGTCCGAACGTCCGCAGTTCCAGCTCCGCCTCCAGCGCCCGCAGACCCGGATGATCCGTCTCGCCCAGACCGAGCCGGTGCGTCAGCAGATCCTCCACGGTGATCGGACGCGCCAGCGGCACCGTGTCGTCGATCGGCCCGTCCGGCTGCCGCAGTACCCGCATCGCCGCGAGCTCCGGAAGCAGCTCGTCCACCGGCGCGTCCAGGCGAAGCCGGCCCGAGTCGACCAGGGTCATCGCCGCGGCCGCCACGATCGGCTTCGTCAACGACGAGATGCGGAACACGCTGTCCCGCCGAAGCGGCACACCGTCGACCGCCGACCGCCCGTGCACCTCGACCGACGTCTCACCGTCCCGGCTACGCAACGCGACCACACCCGAGACGGCGCCCTGCTCCACGAACGACTCGAACATCACAACCCTCCCGCGAAGGGCGTGTCCCGCCACGCGTCGATCGTCATCTTCAACCCCTCGGCGAGCTCCGGCAGCTGCGGGACCAACGGCAGGCACGCCATGAACTGGAGCGTCCGCGCGGTATCCATCACCTGCAGGATCTGCTGGTCGTGCCCAGGACGCCCCAGCCGCGCGGCCGCCTCGTCGTACTTCGCGGCGAGCTCAGGACCGAATCCGGCGAGGTCCCACTCGACCGGGCCGAGTCCCGCGTCCTCGAAGTCCGACCACAGCACGCCGTCCGCGGTGGGGATCACGTTGTACGCCGGTGCGTCGCCGTGGATCGGCTGCACCCGCGCAGCGGGGAACCGCTGCTCGAACCCGGCCCGGCTCATCACTACCGGCTCCAAGGTCGCCCACTCCTTCTCGATGCGGTCGTAGTCGGCCGGTTCGAGCAGCGCGGTGTCCCGCGGCAAGTCGCGCAGTACCTCGGGGACTGAGTCGAGCGCCGGCATCCACGGCAACTCACCCTGGTACCCGGCGAGTACGGCGTGCAGTTCGGCGGACAGCGCGGTCCCGTGGTCGTAGTCGGGTGCCGCGGACTTGTCGTGCTCGACGTACGTCCAGAACGTCATCGACAACCCGTCGCGCTGCACCGGCCGGAGCGGGACGAGCGGTGTCGGCGTGACCACCAGGTGCCCCTGGTCGGCGAGCCACCGGGCCAGGTCCAATTCCTTCTGCAGGCGCTTCACGGCGAGCGCCGGAGCGAGCGACGAGCCCGGCAGGACAGCCGGGATCCGGGCCACCACCGGCGACGGCTTCAGGTGGACCACGACCGAGAACACGTCGTACAGCACGGTCGGGTCGGTGACGGTCAGGCCGAGCTCCTTGGCTGCGGCCGCGGCGGTTCGGACGGCGTGGTCGGCGCGGGCGGCTCGTTCGGTGCTGGCTGTCATCGGACCATCCTGCCAGCACGCTCCGTGATCTCAGCCGGATGACCTCAGCCGGATCAGCCGGGTCGGGGTGAGCGCGGCGTGCACGAGTTGGTCGTGCGGGTCCGCCGGGACCGAGTCGAGGACCTCGTTGTCGTACACGGCTGCCCAGATCGGTACCCCGGCCGGTACCCGGGCGAGCGCGCGGTCGTACGAACCGCCGCCGCGGCCCAGCCGGACCCCGGTACGGTCCACCGCGACGGCCGGGCAGATCACCAGGTCTGCGGTGCCGATCGCGGACTCGCCGAGGTCGATCGGCGGCTCGGTCAGTCCGAGCCGGCCCGGGACCAGGTCGGCCGCGCCCGGCGCGAGACCCCAGCCGAGGTCGTTGTCGGCGTACAGGATCGGCAGCAGCACCTCCTTGCCCTCGGCCAGCAGCCAGTCGATCAGCGCCCCCGTTTGCGGCTCCGGGCCGAGGGCTACATACAGGGCTATCCGATCCGCCTGCCGGATCTCGGTGGTGGTGCGGGCCGCGTCGAGCAAGCCCTTTCCACCGGGATGGGCACGGCGGGCCGCGAGCAGTGACTGCCGGAGAGCAGCCTTGGAGGACGTCACGATGCGATCTTATGAAGCACGCCACGCGCTCGGCCGCACCCCGGCCCCGCCGACTAGTCTTATGTCGCATGAGTGAGGCGGGGCTACGTCAGGCACAGGAGAAGATGCGGGCGGCCGGAGCGGCCGAGGTCGCGATCAAGGTCTTCTCGCACTACTACCGGTTGCTGGAGTCGGGTCAGCAGGGCACGATCCGCGAGGACGACATCGACCCGGTCGGTGACCTGCCGCACCTGGATCACCTGGACCCGGCCCCCGACGCGGTCCGCGCCGCACTTGCCGAGACGGTGGTGATCAAGCTCAACGGCGGCCTCGGCACCTCGATGGGCGTGACCGGACCGAAGTCGGCGCTGCCGGTCAAGGACGGGCTGAGCTTCCTCGACATCATCGCCCGGCAGATCCTCAGTACCCGCAAGGCGTACGACGTGCCGCTGCCGCTCGTCCTGATGAACTCGTTCCGCACCCGGGAGGAGTCGCTCGCCATCCTCGGGGAGTACGCCGAGCTCCCGGTCGACGGACTGCCGCTGGACTTCCGGCAGAACATGGAGCCCAAGCTCCTCGAGGCCGACCTGACCCCGGCGGAGTGGCCGGCCGACCCCGAGCTGGCCTGGTGCCCGCCGGGCCACGGTGACCTGTTCACCGCGCTCGTCGCCTCCGGCGCCCTGGACGCGCTGCGGGAGCGTGGTTTCCGGCACGCGTTCATCTCCAACGCCGACAACCTCGGCGCGACGCCGGACGGCCGGATCGCCGCCTGGATGGCCGAGCACGACGTCCCGTTCGGGATGGAGGTGTGCCGGCGGACCAGGTCCGACCGCAAGGGTGGCCATGTCGCGGTCCGCAAGTCCGACGGCCGGCTGATCCTGCGGGACAGCGCGCAGGTCCACCCTGACGACACCGGCTCGTTCCAGGACGTGAGCCGGCACCGGACGTTCAACACGAACAACCTGTGGATCGACCTGGACCGGCTGGCCGACCTGATGTCCGGGCACGACGGCGTCCTCGGCCTGCCGATCATCGTGAACCACAAGACCCTCGACCCGGCCGACCCGTCCTCGCCGAAGGTGATCCAGCTGGAGACCGGGATGGGGACCGCGATCGAGACGTTCGAGGGCTCCCAGGCGGTGCTGGTGGACCGGAGCCGGTTCAAGCCGGTGAAGACCACGAACGACCTGCTGGTGCTGCGCTCCGACGTGTACGAGCTGGCCGACTCGGGTGAGCTGACCACGACGCACGAGGGCGACGAGCCGTACGTCGACCTGGACCCGGACCACTTCAAGGTGCTGGCCGAGTTCGAGACCCGGTTCCCGGCCGGCCCGCCGTCGCTGGTCCGCGCCGACCGGCTCGCGGTCCACGGTGACGTTGCCTTCGGCAAGGACGTGGTCGTGGTCGGCGACGTCGAGGTGACCGCGCCGACCGGTACCAGGCTCCAGGTCGCCGACGGAAGTGAGCTGCGCGGCTGAGCCTCGGCGGGCGGTCCGTTGGTTAGAGTACTGACGGCCTAACCGTGGGGGAGTGGCGTGGACGATCTGCTGATCCGGCCGATGGAGCCGTACGACACCGACGAGGCCGCCGCGCTCTGGTGGCGGTCCCGGCATGCCGAGGGGGCGCAGCTACCGCCGGCGATCCACACCGAGGACCAGGTCGCCACCTGGTTCGCCGAGGTGCTGCTGCCGGACGGAGAGACCTGGGTCGCGCTCGACGACGGCCGGATCGTGGCCGTGCTCACGCTCGACGGTGACGACCTGGACCAGTTGTACGTGGACCCGGACGCCGCCGGACAAGGGATCGGCTCGACCCTGGTGGACCTGGCGAAGGACCTCCGTCCCGGTGGCCTCGCGCTGTGGACGTTCCAGAGCAACCTGCGCGCTCAGCGGTTCTACCGGCAGCACGGCTTCACCGAGGTCCGGCGTACCGACGGAGCCGCGAACGAGGAGCGGGCACCGGACGTGAGGATGGTCTGGGGAGCGCATCCGGAACGACTAGAGTCACAAGCGTGAAGCGGAGCGTTGACGAGCATCTGGAAGTAGTCCTGGGCCGGGTGCGGGCCCTGCCGCCGTTCGAGCAGCCGCTGATGGAGGCGCTCGGCCTGGTGCTCTGCGAGGACGTGGTCTCCCCGGTGAGCCTGCCGGGCTTCGACAACTCGGCGATGGACGGGTACGCCGTGCAGGCGGGCGATCTGGCCGGGGCCGACCCGGACAACCCGATCACCCTGCCGGTGGTCGGCGAGATTGCGGCCGGGCGGAGCGAGCCGATCGTGGTCACGCCGGGGACGTGCGTGCGGATCATGACGGGCGCGCCGATGCCCCGCGGCGCCGACAGCGTCGTACCGGTGGAGTGGACCGACGGCGGCACCGTGAACGTACGGATCGCGCAGCAGCCCGCGCTGGGAGCCTCGGTGCGCCGGGCCGGTGAGGACGTGCGAGCGGGGGACAAGGTGCTGGACTCCGGCACCGTGCTGGGTCCACGCCAGATCTCCGTACTCGCCGCGGTCGGCCGTGCTCGCGTGACGGTCCGCCCGCGGCCCCGTGTGGTCGTGGTGTCCACCGGTGCCGAGCTGCGCGAGCCGGGGGCCCGGTTGGGCGAGGGGCAGATCTACGACGCGAACAGCTACACGCTCGCCGCCGCCGCTCGGCAGGCGGGGGCCGTGGTCTACCGGGTCGGGATCGTGGACGACGACCCGAAGAAGATCATGGACACGCTGTCCGACCAGCTGGTCCGGGCCGACGTACTGGTGACCACGGGCGGCGTCAGCAAGGGCGCGTACGACGTGGTCAAGGAGGTACTGACCAAGCTCGGCACCATCGACTTCCCCGAAGTGGGGATGCAGCCCGGCAAGCCGCAGGGGTTCGGCGTGATGGGCGAGGACGACGTGCCGATCTTCACGCTGCCGGGCAACTCGGTCTCGGCGTACGTGTCGTTCGAGGTGTTCGTCCGGCCGGCGCTGCGCAAGCTGATGGGTGCGATGCCGTACCGCCGGACGCCGGTGCAGGGGATCTCGCTGGACGGGTTCGCCTCGCCGGCCGGGCGGCGCCAGTTCGTCCGCGCCGCGGCCAGGCCGGGCGACGAGGGCTGGATGGCCAGTACAGTCGGCGGGCACGGCTCACACCTGCTCGGCGGGCTGAGCCGGTCGAACGCGCTGATCGTGGTGCCCGAGGACGTCACCTCCGTCCGGGCCGGCGACCAGGTGGAGCTGTGGCTGCTGGACGAGGAGACCGGATGACCGACGCTGGTACTGGGCCTGGGCCGACTTCTGGTGCGGACCCGACGGCCGGTGCGGAGCCGGCGGCCGGGGCCGGGCGGGACGAGGCCGGGGCGGGTGGGCTGACGCATGTGGACGCGGCCGGCGCGGCCCGGATGGTGGACGTGTCGGCGAAGGCCGAGTCGGCCCGCCGCGCCGTTGCCTCCGGCAAGGTCTACGTCGCGGCGGAGGTGATCGAGGCGCTGCGCGGCGAGGGGGTACCGAAGGGCGACGCGCTCGCGGTGGCCCGGATCGCCGGGATCATGGGCGCGAAGCGGACGCCGGACCTGATCCCGCTCTGCCACCCGATCGCGCTGACCGGGGTGAAGGTGAACCTCGAGGTCGCCGACGACGCGGTGCTGATCGAGGCGATCGTGAAGACCACCGACCGGACCGGCGTCGAGATGGAGGCCCTCACCGCGGTGACGGTGGCCGGGTTGTCCGTCATCGACATGATCAAGGCGATCGACCCGGCCGCGGTGCTGTCCGACGTTCGGGTGGAGACCAAGGACGGCGGGAAGACCGGCCACTGGGAGCGACCGTGAGAGCCCTCGTCATCAGCATCTCGAACCGCGCGGCCGCGGGTGTGTACTCCGACACCACCGGGCCGTTGATCGCCGAGCGGCTCACCTCGTGGGGCTTCGAGACCGACGGGCCGCAGGTCGTCCCGGACGGCGCCCCCGTCGGGACGGCGTTGCTGGCCGCGGTCGACGCGGCGTACCAGGTGGTGGTGACGACCGGCGGGACCGGGATCTCACCGACGGACGAGACGCCCGAGCGGACCACTGAGGTGATCGAGAGGGAGATCCCGGGCATCGCCGAGGCGATCCGCGCGTACGGCATCGCGCAGGGCGTACCGACCGCCGCCTTGTCCCGGGGGGTCGCGGGTGTCGCGGGCGGCACCGTGATCGTGAACCTGCCCGGTTCGCGCGGCGGCGTGAAGGACGGCCTCACCGTGCTCGAGCCGATCCTCCGGCACGCGGTCGAACAAGTTGCCGGAGGCGACCATCCCCGGACGGATGAGGGCTGATGGCAATCATCCACTGGCCCGTCGAACTGCAGCACGGACAGGTCGGGCTCCGTCCGCTCCGTGCCGGTGACGGTGCCGAGTGGAGCGCGGCCCGCCAGCGCAACGTGAGTTGGCTGCGGCCGTGGGACGCGACCCAGCCGCCTGGTGCCGAGGACGGCGCGCGAACGTTCCGCGCCATGGCACGCGACTGGAACCGGCAAGCGCGGTTCGGGCGGATGCTGCCGTTCGTCATCACGTACGGCGGTGCCGCCGGCCTCGGTCCGAAGGCGAAGTGGCCGTTGGTCGGCCAGCTGACCGTGTCCGGGATCACCTACGGCTCGGCGCGTTGGGCGAACCTCGGGTACTGGGTCGACGAACAGTACGCGGGCCGTGGGATCGTGCCGACCGCGGTCGCGCTCGCGGCGGACCACTGCTGGTTCACGCTCGGCCTGCATCGGATCGAGGTCGCGATCCGGCCGGAGAACAAGGCGAGCCTGCGCGTCGTGGAGAAGCTCGGCTTCCGGTACGAGGGGGAGCGGCCGCGGTTCCTGCACATCGACGGGGACTGGCGCGATCACCGGATCTTCGCCCTCAACGCCGAAGAGGTCGGTCCTGGTCTCGTAGCGCGACTGCGTTGACCACAGAGCGTGGCTATTCACACCAGTCACACGAGTCTTCTTGCGACACACCGTCTCACGTACCCGACGTGGACCCCCCTGGGTCTTAGCGTCGTCGCATGGGGACGACAGGGTTGATCTATGTGGCGATCGTCGCCGCGTGGGCCGCCTACCTCGTCCCGATGTTGCTGAAGCGCAACGACGAGGCCAGCCGGCGCCGCTCGGTGGCGGCGTACTCGTCGGAGAACGCGCGCGTGCTTTCCCGCCAGGACGGGTCGCGCGCGAAGTACGTGGTTCGACCCCCGGGCTCGGCAGACGTCCCGGCCGATGTGGTTCCCGACGCGGAGCCGCCGCCGCCGAAGAAGTACGTCCCGAACCGAGCCCGCCGGGTGGCCGCCATGCGCCGCCGGCGGGTGCTGTCGATCCTGACCCTTTCGCTGCTGTCGGTCGTCGCCCTCGCCGGACTGAAGATCCTGCTCTGGTGGAGCGTCGCGATCCCGGCCGGGCTGATCGTGGCCTTCGTCGTGATCACCCGCGTGCAGCTCCGCCGGCAGGCCCGCGAACGCGCCGCCCTCGCGGCCGAGCGCCAGGCCCGCGCCAAGGCCCGGCACGACCGCGGCCCGGCGACGGCACCGGTGACCTCACCCGACAACGAGATGACCGTCGAGGTGAAGCTGCCGGCCGCCCCGGAGCCCGTGGTACCGGAGAAGAAGCCGACCGCGCCCGTGTCGTCGGAAGCGCTGTGGGACCCGGTCCCCGTGACGCTGCCCACGTACGTGCACAAGGAGAAGGCCCCGGACCGCACGGTCCGCACCATCAACCTCTCCGGCCCGGAGGTCTTCTCGTCCGCCCGCATCGTCGAACCGACCGAGCTCGAGGACGCCCCCGTCGTCCCGGACCCGGTGGTCGAAGAGCCCGTCGAACCGGAGATCAAGCGCGCCGTCGGCGACTGACCCTCCACCCATCGTCACCCCGCTGCCCGCCGGCCCGTTGGTCGGCGGGCAGCGGTCTGTCCGGGGCCGGGCAGAATGGATTTCGAACCACCGCCTCTCGCGTGTTAGAGTTTCGCGGTCGCCAAGGAACAATGGCGACAAGCCTGGGGCTGTGGCGCAGTTGGTAGCGCGCTTCGTTCGCAACGAAGAGGCCAGGGGTTCGAATCCCCTCAGCTCCACCAGAAGTGTCTTATTCACACCCGACCCCGGCGGATCCCGCCGGGGTTTTGTGTTGCCCGGGGATGTCGGACCGTCGGCAGGGGTGGTGTGTCCGTCATCTGGAGGGATCCGCGCCCGGATCGCCCTGGGTTGGTCTGGACGCGGCTGAGGCGGCCATTGGAGGCGTCTGAGAGGTCATCTGGTCAAGAAGGGCCGTGAACGGTTCGTCGAAGATCGCTTGATCGACGATGCCGTCCTCGCCGAGTACTCAAACGTGCCTCCGCGACCGGTGTTGCGTGTGTAGACCATGTGGCCGTGGCATCCAGAGCAGAAGATTGACCCACGCAGATTCTGCGGCGTACCGAGCGCGCTTCATCAGGATCGCCATCGTCTCGTACTGGGGGGCAACGACTATCTGCGGATCTGTGGATAACTCAGTCGAGCCGTACCCGGCCGTCGGGGTCCTGATCGACGGCCGAGTTCGCTGACCTTTGCTCGGGCGTCGACTGGCGAGGTCCACGTCGCAACGAGTCGCACGGATACGATGAAGCCTCGCGCAGGCTGACGCTTGGCGAGAAGAGCGGCGCTGATACAAGGGGAAGTCAGCACGGGCTCTGCGGTTGGGAGTTCGGCCGATCAGCTCGCGAGATGAATCAGTTCCTCAAGCTCGCGCGGTACAGGCGGGCATGCCCACTACAAGCGGAGCTGGGAAACCCGCACCTGGAGCGACGAGAACTGTGGGCGGCCATTGGAGCTGAGGTGAAACCCGCCGCGAAAGAGTTGTAGGACGGGTTACGAAACACGAGTCGGCCAGTCCGCCGACGCATGACATTCCTGAGGGGGTGGCGCCTCGGCACAGCATATTGGGGCGGGCTGACAATAATGTGCGCGGTTCAAACGGCTGACGCGGGACGTGCATCGGTTTGGCGCGTAGCGGGAAGATGCCTCACGCGTGGGCTTGTCTCATCCCCCGGGAGGGTCCACGCGGGACGGCCAGGCGTTCAACGCACCCCCTCCGGCCACAGCCGCCACTTGAACGATTCTGGCCGTGCGCCATCGCCTTCGATGAACTCCCGTACCGCCTGTCGCACCTGCTCGATGCTGACTTCGGAATCCTTTGGCCATGCTTCACCGTGCGTTGCGTAGACATAGAACATCTCGTCACGCTGGCTGGCGACTCCTGGTACGTACGTCACGTCCTGGTCATCGCCGCCGGCGTAGCGGATCCCGCCCACTTGAGCTTCGACGTTGACGGCTATCCGCATCTCATGGTCAGGCAGTCCGGCCATCAGCGGACGGCCGTCGGCGTACAGGGTGGCAACGGAGTAGTCGAAAGACTCGCTCAGGAGCGCATCCACTAGAGCATCGGCATCGCTCGTTTTGGTGAGCACGATGGGATCATCGTCGTGCTCGTGCCGGAAGAACGCTTCCACCCTGCTCACTGGTGCACCATCCTTTGGTCAGTAACTGTGGATTGGTTGCTGATGCACCCGAGGTGCCGTCTGGTCACTGCCCTGCTCGCTTGACGTCTTGGACGTCCGTCATGAGATCTGCAGGGCCTGGCGGTTACCCGGGGCGTGCCGACCGTCGACAGGGCTGAGCGCCAGGGCTGTGTGCTGCGAGCGCCGATCAGTGAGCGAACCGGCAGCAGCGTCCCGGCACCACATAAGGGTGCCTCCCCACTGGGTCTAGCAGCGAGGAGGCTGACGTGAAGTCTGCCAGAAACACCCTGCCCGAAGAACCTCTCAACGCCGTCACAGCCGGCCTGGACTGGGCCCGCGACGACCACGCCGTATCGGTCGTCAACGCCCGCGGCCAAGAAGTCGACCGGTGCACCGTCGAACACACCGCCGCCGGCCTGCGCGACCTGATCGCCGTGCTGGGACGCAACGGTGTCGGCGAGGTCGCGATCGAACGACCCGACGGCCCGGTCGTCGATGCCCTTCTGCAAGCCGGTGTCACAGTGGTCGTGATCAGCCCGAACCAGGTCAAGAACCTCAGGAGCCGCTACGGATCGGCCGGCAACAAAGACGACCGATTCGACGCCTACGTCCTGGCCGACACCCTGCGCACCGATCGGGCCCGGCTCGCACCGCTCACCCCGGACAGCCCCGAAACCGTCGTACTGCGCCGCGCCTGCCGGACCCGCAAAGACCTCGTCGCTCACCGGGTCGCGGTCGCGAACCAGCTCCGCGCCCACCTGCGGAACGCTTTCCCCGGGGCAGTCGGGTTGTTCGCCGAGATCGATTCTCCGATCAGCCTGCAGTTCCTGACCCGCTTCGACACCCAAGACCGCGCCGACTGGCTCTCGCCGAAACGCCTCGGCGCCTGGCTGGCATCGGTCGGCTACTCCGGCAAGAAAGACCCTGCCGCGCTGCACACCTACCTGCTCGCCGCACCCCGCGGTGCGACCGGCCACGACGCCACCTTGAACGCCCAGATCACCCACGCCCTGGTCGCACTGCTCACCACGCTGGTCGACCAGATCAAAACCCTCACCGGCCAGATCAGCGACCAGCTCACCACGCACACCGATCAGCACATCTTCACCAGCCTGCCCCGCTCCGGCCGCGTCCGCGCCGCCCGGCTCCTGGCCGAGATCGGCGACTGCCGCGCCCGCTTCCCCACCCCCGAAGCCCTCGCCTGCCTGGCCGGAGCCGCACCCTCGACCCGGCAATCGGGCAAACTCCGCACGGTCAGCTTCCGCTGGGCCTGCGACAAACAACTCCGCGACGCCGTCACCGACTTCGCCGGCGACTCCCGACGAGCCAACCCCTGGGCAGCCGACCTCTACGACCGAGCCCGATCCCGAGGCCACGACCACCCCCACGCCGTCCGCATCCTCGCCCGCGCCTGGCTGTTCGTCATCTGGCACTGCTGGCAAAACAACACCGCCTACAACCCCACCAAACACAACGCTCTGCAACACATCCTCAACCCCACCCAGCAGGAGGCGGGTTGACACAGGGCTTCTCATGACTGCTCCCGTTCTGCTGGTGGTTGAGGATACGTTTTCTTGAACCCGTCAGGGCCGAACACTGTCAAGGTCGACCCCGGCGGAAGAATCAGGCCAATCAATGCCCGGCATCCCCACTTGCCCGGACACGGCAGTTTGTTGACCATAATCGTCTCGTGCTTCAGGCCCCGAACTCGCATTCGCATCGCGAATTTTGTTTCCACATGCGACGGCGTCGTGATGCTATCACCGTTCCTCGGCGGAATTCCGAGGTCGCGTAGGAAATCCGCCGCCTTCTGGAACCATTCATCATGTTGGCCGCTGACCAGTAGCTCCTCGCTGCCGTCTTTATCAACCCACAGGCCGCGGGTCTTCGGTTGAGTGAGCTCAGACTCTTCCCGGCGCGGAAGCTTCTGCTGTAACCGGTACCCTTCCTCGTCGCTGATCCGTCGTCCCGGCGATAGTTCCTCCGGGATGGTCTCATCGCCGGCCACCGTGGTCTTGTCTGCTTCTTGCTTGTCGTCTCTGTCGTCCTGCCGCTGGGGTTCTCGAGGCAGCTTGTCTCCGCCTGCGTCAAGCCGCCGTTGACCCGTCGAGCCTCCGGCTGGCTTGGCGGTTCGGATGCCGCTCACCATCTGCTCGACCCACTCCTTCGCTCGGGCCTCCGCCAGGGCCAGAGAGTGAGTAGACTCTTCGCAGCGTCGCGCCGCGTCGTCGAGGTGCATGGCGGCCGTGCGAGCGCTTGGGTTGTTGCTCTGGCTGCCAATCCACGCCGCGGCCTCGCGGCACTTCCTGGCCATGTCGTGCAGGTAGCCGACCGCCCGCGGCGCCTCGTTCAGGCAGGCAAGCAGCTGTTCGGCGACCCGCTGCAGCTCGGAGGGCATGTGCAGTGCCTCGGCCGGCTAAATCTGGTCGGCGTAGCTGCGGCAACCGGCTTCGGCGATCTGCAACGACTGCACCGCCTGGTCGACCGACCTGGCCGCGGCGTCCAGCATGGTGGCGATGTCCTGGTCGGCCCGCGTTGCTGTACCGCGGATCAGGGCTTGCACCTGCTGGCTGGATTGTTCGAAGCGCTGCTTGAAGCCAGCCAAACTGGCGGCGCCTTGCCGTGACTGGTCGGCCAGGCCGTTCAACTGCATCTTCATCTGTTCGACTTGGGACATATGTGTGCCTCACTTCCGAGCGGTGCCGAGTTGACGGGTGGAGCGGCTGGCGCAGGGCGACTTGCTTCACGCCCCGCGCCAGCCGGCATGTTGAGATCCCGGCCGAGTCCTCCACAGGGGAGAGGACGACTCGGACAAGGACCGATTCGAGGGCGGGGTCAGTGATTGTGCAGCGATCACACTGCGCGCCAGGAGGTGAGGACGAACTCGCCATCGATCCCACCGGTTCAGGGGGTGAGCACCAGGAGGCGGGCGCCGGTTGTCTGCTCGAACCAGTTGCGCAGACCGGTGGGCATGCCGAGCCCGGTGAAATGCAGCAGGCTCGGCAGCACGACTGCGGAGACTGCGTAGCGCCCGATCGCGTCGGCCAGCGCCTCGAATGCCGAGAGCCACTTGTCGGGTCGCTCGACGTAGATCTGGCCCATCTCGAAGCCTCGCACCTCCGCGAAGGCGGCCATGTCGCGCTCGAGTTCGATCACCTGGCTGTCGACGACCAGGAGATCGCGACGCAAGTAGCCGAGCAGCACCGGCCTGCTGAGATCCTCGGCGAAGCCGTTCAGCCCTCGTCCCGCCAACGGCGAAAGGTGTAGTTGAGACGCCGCCAGACTTGCGTCCACCAATGGCGCAGACGGGAGTTCGTCATTGGGTTCGGGCATCGGGGATTCCCGCGGGGATGGCTGGTTCGTTTGTTACCCGCAGGCTCAGGAAGCGTGACCGCATGCAGCCCGCGGCATCGGCCTCACCGATGTAGTCGGCGATCAGATGTTCACCGAGCCAAGCCCGGACGCGTCGGTCGGTCGGCAGCGGCATGTCCGCCGGCGGCGTCATTCGCCATGCACCTCCTCGACGATGTCGCGCAGCATGAAGCCATAGAAGATGGCGATGGCGATGACGAGTACCCACATGGTTCGGTCAGCTCCCTGGGGACTCGGGCCGCTTCGCATGAGGGCGAAAGACGAAGTCCGAGTGAATGAGACTGCATAGTCGTATGGCATCGAGTATGCAGTTTCATTCAGTGAGGCGCAAGTGACTGTGCGGCGTCCGCTACTTCGTCGCGGATGAGCGCCGCAACACGGTGCGGCTTGCGACCACAAGGCAGATCGCCATCAGGCCGCCGGCCGTCCAGAAGCACGCGTCGATGCCCCACTTGCTCGCCACGATGCCGCCGAAGAGGGCGCCAAGCGGTCCGGCCCCATTGCCCAGCGTGCGGAAGGTGGTGACGACGCGGCCGAGCATGTCGCGTGGCGTGAAGTGCTGTCGAGCGGAGACGACCGAAACAGTCACGACCGAGGAGGCGAAGCCGGCAACGGCCAGCGCTGCGCCAGCGACAACGGCGGATGAGGTCAGCGCCAGCAGTGGCCAGAGCAGCACGCGCACCGACATCGCGATGATGACGGCACGGTGGAAGTCCAGGCGTCGGAGCAGACGTGGCGACAGCGGACCGCCAATGATGCCGCCAATCGCCAATGCGGCGATCAGAAGGCCGTAGTCGCGATCTCGCAAGCCGAGCCCGTCACTGCCGGTGGCGTACAGAACCAGCAGCGCATAGACCATCGTGGTGGTGAAGTTGGCAGCGCCGGTCAGCAGCGCCAGGGTGCGCAGCTGTCGGTGCCGGGCCAGCCAGGTCATGCCGGACCAGATTGCGGATCGGAGCGACTCGCGCGGCGCGGTCACCTCATCGGTCGTCGGTGGTTGCTTGGGGACGGCGCGGAGTAACGCCGCGGAACCGATGAACGAGACGGCATCAGCGACGAAGGGCAGCCAGGGCGCAAGAACGAATGACGCTGATCCAGCGGGTGGCCCGATCAGCGAGGCTCCAGCTGTTTCCGCGGCCGAGACCGAGCCGTTAACGCGATGACGCAGATCGGCATCGTGGTCAGTCAGGTCGGCAACGACCGACTGGGCAGCGGCACCGTGAAAGACCGCGCCTGCCATGACGATGAACGCACCGACCGCCAGTACTGGCACGGAGATCTCATCGACCAGTACAAGAAGCGCGATCAGGGCTACGGTCAGTCCGCGAATCGAATCAGCCGCGATCAGCGTCAGGCGATGCGGCCATCGGTCGACGAGCGCGCCGGCCAATGGTGAGACCACTAGCCAGGGCAGCAGCGCGGCGGCCGAGACGAGGCTGACAGCTAGTGGATCGCGGGTGACGGCGGCAGCCGCGAGAGGGACTGCCGCCGTCCACGCGCCATCACCGATCGATGAGATGGAAGCCGCTGCGATGACTGCGCGCAGCCGTCCCGGGATCGTTGGCCTGCTGCGAACCGGAGCCGTCGCGTCTTCCATCTGCGGTGATTAGAGGTCGAACTCGCCCTTGCGGGCGCCGTCGAGGAAGGCGGCCCACTCCTTCGGGGTGAACATCAGAACCGGGCCCTGCGGGTCGGTCGAGTCGCGCACGGCGGTCCAGCCGGAGGCTTCGGTGGCGACCTCGACACAGGCGTTGTCGTCCGCGCTGACGGTGGCCTTGTGCCAGCTGGTGAAGGCCGACAGTTCGGGGCGGTTGGGAGACATCATGGCAGTGCTCCAATCGGTTGGTATTCGACTACGAAGCGTTGCGTGCAATCACCGTAAGCCAGCCCACCGACTCTTCCGGAGACATGGCTGCACGGAGCATTCGGTCCCACACGACGCCGTACGTCGCGAGGTCCTCGCTGCCGCCGAGCGCCAGGCCGACAGTCGGCGTCTCCACCCGCACCACCGGAGCCTGCGCCGGATCGCGGTACGTCACCCAGACGAAACCGGTCATTGGCTACATCTCCATTGGGGCGTCGTTGAGGATGATTTGCAGCGTGATCCGCTCTGCTTGAGCGCAGAGGGCCAGGTGCTCCAGCTGAGCTCTCCGCAAGTGGCTGTTGCCTTGCGGGACCCAGCGTGCGGCGGCCTCAGTCACCACGACGTGGTACTGCGGACCGTCTTGGTCATCACGGAGCCGAGCGCCGCGCTTCATACGCATGGCCACGGCTTCATCGACATCGGTGCCAGCTGAGAACCGGGCCGACTCGATGACGGCATAGGCGTATTCCGGCGTCTGGAATGGACCCGGCACGAGGAACGGCTGGAAGTGGCGGATGTCGCTGGCCAGCTCATCGAGCTCAAGCAGCTGGCGCTGCCGGTCTTCCAAGCTGCCGCGATGGATGGCCTGCCAGCTGCTGATGTCGGTGACCACGGCTTCCGCCAGCGACATCACCCGCTGACGATCCTCGCTGGTTGCCTCAACCGCGTCGAGCCAGCGTGCGATGACATCCATGGCGGGTCGCGCCGTCACATTGGTCTCGATGCGCGACACCTTGGCCTGCGAGATGCCGACCCGAGCCGCGAGCTGATCACCGCTCAGGCCGGCCAGGCTGCGCAGGCGACGGAGCTCTTGACCGAGCCGGGCACGGCGCTGCGGCGGCGTCACGTCTGCAGCCATATGCCCTCCTCACGCCAGATCGCCCTATGCAGTCTCATGCATCGTAGCGGCACCTGCACTACGATCGAACACATGGCAGCTACCTACTTCGATGTTGGCGGTTACCGACTGGCAGCAGAGATTACTGGTGAAGGTGCGCCGACCGTGGTCTTCAGCTCCGGATCCGGCGACGCCGGGGAACCGTGGGCAGCCACCATCGCGGCGCTGGACAGCTCTGTGCGTGTGCTGACCTACGCTCGAGCGGGCATCGGCGCGAGTGGCGCGCTGCCGGATCCGACGCCGCGGTCGTTTGAAGACGCGGCAGACGAGCTGCGTCGGCTGCTTCAGGCGGCCGAGATCCCGGCGCCATATGTGCTGGTCGGTCACTCGATCGGGGCCGTGGTCGCCCAGATCTTTGCGGCTCGCTGGACGGCGGAGCTCGCTGGGTTGGTGCTGGTCGACCCGAGCGATGTCCAGCTGTGGTTGGACATCGAGACGCCGAAGCTCGTCATTCCAGACGGTGACCGCGATGACGGCGCATCGTTCGATGTGAAGCTCGGTGCCGAGGAGGCCGCAGAAAGCCGGCGGCACCTTGAGGTACCGGGCGTCGTCATCACCAGTCGCGTCGGCCGGTGGCTGAACTCCAAGACGCCCCACCTTTGGAAGCCGTTCAGCCTGGGAGAGCTCGATGCGAGATGGCAGCGCAACCATCGCGAGCTCGCAGACCATTTGGGCGTTGAGCGCAAGGTTGCGAGCGTGGGCGGGCACTACGTTCAGGTCGATGAGCCGGCACTCGTCGCGGGAGCGATTGACAACACAGTTCGACTGGCTCTCGCGGCTGAACGCTAGGCTTGTTTCATTCAGGGCGTACTGCGGCGGGTGAAGGAGTATCCGAATCCAGGCTTCGCGGTGGAGCAGGCTATTCCCATCGAGATCGAAAGGGCTGACCGCCGACTGGTCGACGCCGGCTCCATCCGTCGACTGATCACGACGTGATGACATCCCAGGGACCGGACTGCGCGATTCATCAGCCGAACTTCATTCCTCGCCTCACCACGCCGGCGAAGTTGTTTGCTGCAGGCATCTGGATTGCCGTTCTGACCGGATCTGCATGAGATGTCTTGTTGAGCACCACCCAGTGCTGGCGACCGACCCTGGCGTCCCCTACTTGCTCTGGGGTCAGGGGATTCCGAGGCGAGCCAGCAGTCCGATGTGGTCCGACACATAGCCCGTACCGCTCGTCATCCTCCGCCTGTCGGTGAACAACAGGTCGGTTTCCTCCACTCCGAGTCCTTCGGTCGCCAGGATGAAGTCGATGCAGTGGGGCGTGCTTCCCGGCGGGAGGAACTCTTGGTGAAACGTAGGTGGGCACTCGCCGTTGAATGCATCGCGCAGCCCTGTCCGCCGCCAGAGATCGCCATGCAGGGTGCTGGATCGCGCAGTGTTGAAGTCGCCGCACACCACAGTCGGCGAGTTGTCAGCCGCAACCACCCGGGCGAGCGCATCGAACTGCTCGCTCTGTACATGACGAAACCGATTCCCCTCCGACCAGTCCCCGTCCGTGTTGGCCACCGGGTGGACGTTGACCACGCGGACCCCGCTGTCGGCCAGCCGAACGGACAGCATCCCGCTGCGCAGTGCATTGACCCGAGCCCGCACAGGCAACCGTGACCCACGCCTCGGCTGCGGAAGGCGCGCGTACTCCGATCCCGCCAAGTGCAGCCGCGACAGTATGACCAGTCCACCCGCAGGACCGAGCGCCGAGCGTCGATAGGCCACGTGCGGAAAGGGCCGCCTCAGGTGCGCCAGTTGGCGGTATGTGAAGACCTCTTGCAGGCACACCATATCGATGTCGCCGGCCCCTAATTCCGTCGCGATCTTGGTGCAGCGCTCGGCTATGCGGGTGCCCTTCAGCGGTAGGCCTCGGGTGTTGAGGGTCACGATGGTGGTCATTGTGCGGGGCATCGTACCGACGTCCGAAGTACTGGTCGTGTCACGTAATCTTGACTCGTTCCAGAAAAGCGGGCAGACTCCGGGGGTGCCCACGAGTGCGGAGTTGGAGTCGGTGCTGCGGGGGGCGGGTCTGCGGGTGACTCGGCCTCGGTTGGCTGTTCTGGGGGCTGTGCATGCTCATGCTCATGCCGACACGGATTCGCTGATCGGTGCTGTGCGCAACGAACTTCCCGACGTGTCGCATCAGGCCGTCTACGACTCGTTGAACACTTTGACCTCGGCGGGGCTGGTCCGGCGGATCCAGCCGTTGGGGTCTGTCGCGCGGTACGAGTCGCGGGTGGGGGACAACCATCACCATGCCGTCTGCCGGTCCTGCGGTGCCATCGAGGACGTCGACTGTGCCGTCGGGCATGCGCCGTGCTTGACCGGGGCGGACGACCACGGGTTCGTGATCGACGAGGCCGAGGTCATCTACTGGGGTCTGTGCCCCGCCTGCTCCGCTGCTCCAAGTTCCTGATCTTCAGCCATGCCGAAATTCCCGGAAGGACATCGATGTCTGACGACAATCACCAGCCCCTCCCTGCCGACGCGAACGCCGAGAGCAGGGGTGAATCGAACGACGCGAGCCAGGGTGGTTGCCCGGTCGCGCACGGAGCCGCGACGCACCCGACCCGGGGCAGTGCCAACCGGCGTTGGTGGCCGAACCAGCTCAACCTGAAGATCCTCGCGAAGAACCCGGCCGTGGCGAACCCGCTCGGCGCGGAGTTCGACTATGCCGCCGCGTTCGGCACCCTGGACCTGGCCGCGGTGAAGGCCGACATCGCCGAGGTGCTGACCACGTCGCAGGACTGGTGGCCGGCCGACTTCGGACACTACGGGCCGTTCATGATCCGGATGGCCTGGCACAGCGCCGGGACGTACCGGATCCACGACGGCCGTGGCGGCGCCGGGGCCGGGCAGCAGCGGTTCGCGCCGCTGAACAGCTGGCCGGACAACGGCAACCTGGACAAGGCCCGCCGGCTGCTCTGGCCGGTCAAGAAGAAGTACGGCCAGAACCTGTCCTGGGCCGACCTGCTGATCCTCACCGGCAACGTGGCGCTGGAGTCGATGGGCTTCAAGACCTTCGGGTTCGCCGGCGGTCGCGAGGACGTCTGGGAGCCGGACGAGGACGTGTACTGGGGCCCGGAGACCACCTGGCTCGGCGACGAGCGGTACTCCGGCGACCGTGAGCTGGAGAACCCGCTGGCCGCGGTCCAGATGGGGCTCATCTACGTGAACCCGGAAGGCCCGAACGGGAACCCGGACCCGCTGGCCGCGGCCCGCGACATCCGTGAGACGTTCGGCCGGATGGCGATGAACGACGAGGAGACCGTCGCCCTGATCGCCGGTGGCCACACCTTCGGCAAGACCCACGGTGCCGCGGACCCGGAGCAGTACGTCGGGGCCGAGCCCGAGGGCGCCGGGATCGAGGAGCAGGGCCTGGGCTGGAAGAACACGTACAACACCGGCAAGGGCCCGGACACCATCACCAGCGGGCTCGAGGTCATCTGGACCACGAAGCCGACGCAGTGGAGCAACGACTTCTTCGAGATCCTGTTCGGCCACGAGTGGGAGCTGAGCAAGTCCCCGGCCGGTGCGCACCAGTGGGTCGCCAAGGACGCCGAGGAGATCATCCCGGACGCCTACGACGCGGCGAAGAAGCACAAGCCGACGATGCTGACGACCGACCTGGCGTTGCGGATCGACCCGATCTACGAGCAGATCTCGCGGCGCTTCCTGGAGAACCCGGACCAGTTCGCGGACGCCTTCGCCCGCGCCTGGTTCAAGCTGACCCACCGGGACATGGGCCCGATCGTCCGGTACCTCGGCCCCGAGGTCCCGAGCGAGACGCTGATCTGGCAGGACCCGCTGCCGGCCGTCACCCACGAGCTGGTCGGCGCGGACGACGTCACCGCCCTCAAGGCGCAGATCGCCGCGTCGGGCCTGTCGGTCGCGCAGCTGGTGTCGACCGCGTGGGCGTCGGCGTCGACGTTCCGCGGCGGTGACAAGCGGGGTGGCGCGAACGGTGCCCGGATCCGCTTCGAGCCGCAGAGTGGCTGGGAGGTCAACAACCCCGACGAGTTGGCGACCGTCCTGCGCACGCTCGAAGGGATCCAGCAGGAGTTCAACGCGGCGCAGAGCGGCGGCAAGCAGATCTCGCTGGCCGACCTGATCGTGCTCGCGGGCTCGGCGGGCGTCGAGGCGGCGGCCAAGAACGCCGGTCACGACGTCGAGGTCCCGTTCACCCCGGGCCGCGCGGACGCGACCCTGGAGCAGACGGACGTCGACTCGTTCGCCGCGCTCGAGCCGATCGCGGACGGGTTCCGCAACTACGTCGGCAAGGGCAACCGGCTGCCGGCCGAGTTCCTGCTGATCGACCGGGCGAACCTGCTCACCCTGAGCGCGCCGGAACTGACCGTCCTGGTCGGCGGCCTGCGCGTCCTCGGGGCGAACTACGACAAGTCCCAGCTCGGCGTCCTCACCGAGAACCCGGGCACGCTGACGAACGACTTCTTCGTCAACCTGCTCGACCTCGGCATCGAGTGGAAGCCGAACAACGGTGACTCCGAGACCTTCGACGGCGTCGACTCCACCGGCGCGGTGAAGTGGACGGGCACCCGGTCCGACCTGGTCTTCGGTTCGAACTCCGAGCTGCGCGCCCTCGCCGAGGTCTACGCCAGCGACGACGCCAAGGACAAGTTCGTCACCGACTTCGTCACCGCCTGGGTCAAGGTGATGGAGCTGGACCGCTTCGACCTGCGCTGATCTACCCCGCATCACCAGACCGGCCCCGGCGACTCCGCCGGGGCCGGTCTGTCCTTCCCCCGGGTCGGGTCAGCGGGACGAAGGCGCGAGGTCGACCCGGACCCGGCTCGGGTCGTCCAGCAGGACGATCACGGTGGCGCCGTTGGTGCGCGTCCAGCCCACCGGCAGGAGGAACCAGCGGTCGTTGGAGTAGACCAGCGGCCGCAGACCGTTGTAGCGGTAGCGATAGGCACTGTCCTCGCCGTCCAGCTTCTTGAGGCCGATCCCGCGCCCGGGCAGGAGGTGCAGATCGCGTTCGCTGTAGACGACGGCCTGAGGCTGGAGCCGCAGTGACAGTTCGGCCAGCCTGGCGTTGGCCGTGCCGCGATCCTGCGCGATGTTGGTGACCGCCCAGAACGTCGCGATGAAGACCATCGCCGCGATCAGCCCGCGGCGCAGGTAGATCCCCGCGACGGCGAGGGACTTGATCGCCGGCGCCGGCCGGCCGTAGGTACTGAGGACCCACAGGCCGTACTCGAACAACAGCCCGGAAGCGGCCAGCGAGAGCGGCGACCATAGCCCCCGCGGTATGCCGTACAGACCGGCCAGACCGACGCCCAAGGTGACGAGGCTGAGGCCGATGAGCCCGTACCCGAGCCCGCGCCCCCACCCGTGATCGCGATCGCCGAGGACGTACTTGAGCAGGTGGTGCGCACCGAAGGCGACCGCCAGGACCAGGAGGAACGTCGCGGCCGGCTTGAAGAAGGTGTCCGCCGACCGCGCGACGTACGTGGTGGTGGAGAAGTCCAGGGCGCTCAGGCTGACCCCGAAGTACGAGTAGTACGCCCGCGCGCTGACCAGGCCGAAGTAGTAGAGGACACCGGTCAGCAAGGTCGTCGGCGCGACGAAGGCGAACACCTCGAGCGCCGCGTCCCACCGGTGTCCGCGTCCGCTCGCCGACTCGGTTCCGGTGTCGCCCGCGGCGGTCATGAGGTGCTGGGCGGTTCCGGCTCGGGTGATGGCTGCTCGCTCGGCGAGGGCGGTTCGTCGGTACTTGTCGAGGGCGAGGTCGGCTCCGAGGTGGGGGGTGAGGTCGGTTCTGTCGAGGTGGTGCCGTTGGTCGTGGTGGGCGGCAACGGCGGGGCGACCCTGGGCGAGAACACGACGACGTCGCAGATCTGCGACTCTTCGCCGCTGCAGACCGGACTGTTCGGAGCGATCTTCGAGAAGACCCGCTGGTCCTTGGCGATCAGCCCGACCCAGAGGCAGGTACTCGAGCAGTTCCGGGGAGCTACGGGCGGCTCGTCCCTGGTGGCATCCTCGACGACGGCAGCGCAGTCCTCGCTGTTGCCCGGGATTCCGCCCGACCGGGAGCACTTCCTGAGGATCTCCCGCGCCTGTTCGTCGCTGATGGCGTAGGCCGCGACGTCCGTGACCCGTTCCGCTTCTCCCGAGACGGTCACGCTGCTGATCGGTTCCGTACTGCTGGGCGGGGCCTGGTCGCCGCGGTTCTCGACGGTGTCGTTGCATCCCGCCACCAGCAGCACCGCGGCCAGCGCCACCGCGCCCATCCATCTGCTAGCCATTTCGCTCGCCCCTGATTCGACCATGCGTCCGGTGATCACAGAGCGCAAGACCACTGCGGCGTTCGTGTCAGGAACTCCCCTACCTGCACGGTCTTTTCGTCAGCGATGTACGGCGATGCGCGGCCGTCAGTGTTGTTGTTAGGTCAAGGGAGGGCGGGGGTTTGCGAGGTTGAGCGGAAGCTGTGCCAGGGTTGGGGTGTGAGGCGGGGGCTCGGGTGGAGGTGAGGGCCGTGCGGGTGCAGGTTGCCGCTGGGTTGTTCGTGCTGGCTTTCGCGATGGCGGGGGTGGCGGCAGGGCATCAGGAAGGTGGCCGGGCCGAGGCGCAGGGCGTCCGGTGCGAGCTGAAGCTGGAAGGCGCGTCGCCCGATCAGCGGCAGACCGACGGGGAAGAGCCGCCACTGGTGATGACGACCGAGCCCGACGGCAAGGTCAAGGGGTACCTGTACTCGCCGGCCGCGTTCTTCGTCGCCAAACAGCAGTGCACGGGTGACGTACCGGCCGGGGTGCTCTGGCAGAGCTGGCAGGGGAACCAGCACCTTGACGGCGTGCAGTTCACCGAATCGGCGGCCAGGGTGCACGTGTACGACGGGGATCCGCTCGGAGCGCGTACGTGGAAGGGTCCGGCCGGGGCCGAAGGGGTCACCTTCGAGGACCTGCCCGTGGACATCCGGTACGGCACCGACATCCAGCAGACCGCGCTCGCCGAACCGCAGAGCGACGGCTCCGCCAAGGTCCGGTACATGGCGCTCAAGTACTCGCCGGACGCGAAGGCGATGATCCCGTACGCCGGGGCCGGGGTGACCGTGCTCAAGCAGTGCGACGGCGGCGACAGTACGGCTCGCGCGACAGCCAACGGGACGGGCGAGTTCAACGTCGCGGTCGAGGCGGGCTGCGCGCTCCGTGGTGCCGTCGACGACAGCCCGGATTCCTGGGGACTCCCGGTACCGCTGACCGTCGAGTGAGCGCCGCTCTCCCGGCCGGCGGCGCAATCGGGGTGCGGGTGGGCCGGTCGGATGGGAGAGTCGGGGCGTGGAGATCGCCTGCGACGAGTCCGGCTACGAGGGGGAGAAGCTGGTCGGCGGCGTCACCCGCCTGTTCGCGCACGCGAGTGTCCGGTTGTCCGAGGACGACGCGGCGGCGTGTATCGCGGAGCTGCGCCGGCTGATCCGGTCGCCGGCGACGGAGTACAAGGCGAACGTCGTGATGCGGTCCAAGAATCGGCAGGCGATGCTGTGGTTGCTCGGTCCGGACGGTCCGTTGACGGGCCGGTCCGAGCTGCACCTGATCGACAAGACCCGCTTCCTGATCGACACGGTGGCGGACGTGGTGTTTCCGGAAGTCGACAAGGCGGTCGTCGACGCGCGGTTTGTCGACAATCCGGCGCTGCTGGAGGCGGCCAACGACGTGCTGCGGTCGCGGGCCGACGGCGATGTGGAGACGGTGTTCCTCGACGCGCTGGGGGATCGGGAGCTCGCTGACGTGGGACGAGAGCGGGTGAAGGAGTTCCGGGCCCGCCAGCCCGAGCTGCTGCCGGTCCTCGATCCGTTGTGGCCGGCGATCCTGCATGCGGCGGAGTACTGGGGCGCCGTGGCGGGTGTCGACGTGGAGATTGTCCACGATCGGCAGACCGCGTTGTCGGACGAGCGCATCGTCGAGCTGCAGCGGCTGGCCAACGCCCGGAAGGCCGGCGCCCGGAAGGCCGGTGGCGGGTCGGCTGGTGATGGTTCCGCGGGCGGTGGGTTGGCAGGAGTGACGTTGCAGGGTGCGTTCGACGTGTTGCGGATTCAGATGGCGGACTTCCTCGCCGGGATCGCCACCCGGATCACGTCCCAACGGCTGCAGGGCAACGACGATCCCGAGGTGGTCGAGCTGCTCCGGCCGTACGTCAGCTCGCCGACGGGACTCGCCCTACTCGCCTGATCCGAACTCCGCCGGATCGCCGAGCGTGATGTCCAGTGCGCTCGCCATCGCCAGCGTCACGGCAAGGGTGTCGATCGGGGAGGAGTTCGCGATCGTCGCGCCGCCGAGACTCGCGATCCCGCGCGCGCCCTCCCAGGTGCAGTCGACGAAGACCGCACCCTTCGCGGTGACCTGGGAGAACTCGGCCGAGGTGAGATCGCAGCGACGGAACACCGTGCCGCTGAGATCGGCCGAGACGAAGTCCGCGCTCTGCAACCGGCAGTCGGTGAACTCGGTCCGGACGAACTTCGCGAACCGGAACGAGCTGAAGTCGAGCACCGAGTCCCGGACGGTCACGTGCTGCAGAGTGATCCCCGGACCGGCGAACCCGGTCAGCCGGGACGACGCCACCTGGACCCGGGTCGCGGCCGCGTCCGACCAGCGCGCGTTCGCCAGATCGCAGTGCTCCAGCACCAGGTCGACCAGGATCGCCTTGTCCAGTTCGGATCCGGCGAGCTTGCACCGCGTCAACCGGCACCCGCTGAGCTCGACGTGCTCGGCGACCAGGTCACTCAGGTCCAGGTCCTCGAACGCGAGATCGAGCAACCGGTCCTCGTCGTTGATCTCGTCCGGCGTGAACACCACCTGCTCCAGCTCGGCACGCAACCGGGGCGCCGCGATCTTCACAGCCGGCTTCCGTGACCCGGTGGATTTCCGCTCAGACATGGCCCTCACCGTAACCACCCCCACCGACACAGCCGATCAGGGCCCAAGGACAGCTCAGTCCCGCACGAACCGAGCCGCCGCACCGATCAACGCGGAATGCTCCGTGTCGTCCGTCGCCGTCACGTCGAACGCGAACACGTCCTCCACCAGGTCGAACGCCCCCGAGATCGCCCCACCGAGTACGACGCGCGTCACCCCGAACCGCTCCAGCCAAGGCGTCAACGCATCCGCCAGCACCGTGAACGCATCCACGAGGACCTCCCGGGCGACCGTGGATCCCGATCGAGCGGCGTCCGCGATCTCCTTCACCCCGATCCCGTCCTGCTCGCCGACGCGCTCGACGTACGCGGCGAGGATGGCGCGGCCCGAGATCCAGTCCTCCAGCGGCCGATCGCGGTACTCCGTCCGGTACAGCTCGCCGCCTGGCGGGACTGTGTCGCCGGTCCGGACCACGCGCCCGTCGGCGAGGAAGGCCGTCCCGACTCCGGTGCCGATCGTGACGCCGACACAGCGATCGGCGCCGCGGAGCTCGCCGGCCGTCCACTCACCGATGCTGAACGCCTCGGCGTCGTTGACGAACAGGATCCGCTCCAGCTTCAGCAGCTCGCGCAGACTCGCCCCGAGATCGTGCCCGTACAACGAGTCGAACTTCTCCACTCCGCGGTACCAGGCGACGCCGCTCTCGTAGTCGAAGGGCCCCGGGAGCGCGAGGACGAGCCCACTCTTCAGTGGAAGTTGCTCAGCGGCTCGGCCGAGTTGCGCCACGATCCGCTCCGCCGTCGTCCGGGAGTCCAGCTTCGCCCGCTCGACCAGCTCGACCCGCCAGCCGGCCGGATCCACCACCGCCGCCGTCACGTGGCTGCCGCCGACCTCCAGCACCGCCACGCCAGAACCGTTGCCCATGTCCCTCATCATCCACGATCCACCCACCGGGCAACGACAAGGACAGAAGCACCGGTACGCCTCGGGGGTGGTTCGGGGCCGAGTACGGGAACTCCAGGGTGGTCCTCGGACGTAGGTGCTGTGGAACGATGGTTCGGCAGCACGCCAAGGGGGTGTGCCGCTGCCCGGATGACGAAGGTGACCAGGTCTTGCGTGCCGACACCACAGCGACTTCCGTGGTCGCGACGGTCAGTGTCGCGGTCGCGGTGCTCGGTCACGCGCTCGCCGGGGGACCGGTGGCCTGGTCGGTCGTCCCCCAGCTGATCGCGCTCGCCGGAGTGTGCTGGCTGCTCGGTGACCTGCTCGCCGATCGGCGCGAGTGGGCGGTGATCGTCCTGGCCGGGATCCAGCTCTACGTCCACCTGGCGCTCACCGCAACGGCCCACCCAGCGCCGGCCCCGATGCCGACCCCGATGCCGGCCTCGATGCCGGCCGGGCACAGCCACCACCACGACCCGTCCCACGTGATGCCGCACGGGATGCCACTGCCCGCGGCACCACCCGAGCCGACCCTGCACGACGGGGTGAGCGGCGCGTTGACGATGACCTCCGCGCACCTCCTGGTCCTGCTGGCCGGGGTCGTGCTCATCGACCGCGCACACCGCTGGGCCCGCCGGATCGTACGGATCCTGGCCCGCCTGGTTCCGCAGCTCCCGGCGCCGGTGCTGCAGCTTGTCGTGGTCGCCCGCGAGCCGAGCGTCGTCCCGGCGGCGCCGCGGTTGGTCCGCCGCTGGCTGACGTCGAACGTCTCACGGCGCGGGCCCCCCGGAGTACGGGCTGTGCCTGTTCTTTCCTGACCGGTCGCCGCGAGTCCGCGGGGCCGGATCGTTCCCGTGTGTCCGCGAAAGGCTCACCCATGTCACGAAAGCTCGTACTACGCGTTGCCGCGATCGCCGCGGCGTCCGCGCTCGTCCTGGTCGGCGCGGCGAACTCCGCCTCGGCCCATGTCACCGTGTCGTCGCCCGACGCCAAGCCCGGCGGCTACGCCAAGCTGGTGTTCCGGGTCCCGACCGAGTCCGACACCGCCAGTACCACCAAGCTCGTCGTCTCGCTGCCGAAGGACCACCCGTTCGCCCATGTCGGGGCGCAGGTGAAGGACGGCTGGAAGGTGGTCAAGACGACCGAGAAGCTGCCCGCGCCGGTGAAGGTCGGCGACGTCACGTTGTCGCAGGCCATCACGACGGTCACCTGGACCGCCGAGGCGGGCGGCGTCCCGGCGGACGACTTCGACGAGTTCGCGCTGTCGGTCGGCCGGCTGCCCGAGGGCGTGGACTCGCTCAGCTTCCCGGCCGAGCAGACCTACAGCGACGGCGAGGTGGTGAAGTGGTCGCAGCTCGCCGCCGACGGCAGCGAACCCGAGCACCCGGCTCCGACGCTCAAGCTGGCCGCGGCCTCGGCCACTCCGGTCGCCGCCAGCACCGACTCCGCCGCCGACGGCGGAGCTGACACCACGGCAAGGCTGCTCGGCGGCGCCGGTCTGCTGCTCGGCCTGCTCGGTCTCGCCCTCGCCCTCCGCCGCCCCAAGCCAACGGCGGCAGCCACCCCGGCTGCCCCGGGCCGCGCGGACGGGCCCGCAGGGGAGAAGCTGTAGTCGTGCGTCGGCTGATTGCTGTTCTGGTGGCGTCGCTGCTCGCCCTGGTGGCTTCCACCGGGGTGGCGGCGGCGCACGCCAAGCTGGAGTCGATCACGCCCGCGAACGGGTCGACGACGGCGGCGCCGCCGACCGAGGTGGTGATGACCTTCAACGAGCCGGTCGGGAGTACCGGCGCCCAGGTGCAGGTGAAGTCGCCGACCGGGACGAACGTCGCGACCGGTGACCTCGAGGTCATCGACAACACGGTGACCCAGCCGGTCGGCGCGATGGTCGAGGCCGGCAAGTACACCGTCGACGCGCGGATCACCTCGGCCGACGGCCACCCGATCACCGTTTCGGCCAGCTTCACCGTCACCCACGCCGGACACGCGCCGACGCAGCCGACGACCGGGGGACCGCCGCCGGCCGAGGAGGGCTCGAACACGGTCAAGATCGTCGCCGCGGTCCTGGTCATGCTGGTCGTGGTCGCGCTGGCCGTGGTCATCGTCCGGCGCCGCCCGGCCTCCCCATGAGGAAGGACCTCACCGCCGGAGTAGTTGCCGCAGGCACCGGAGTGCTGGTGGTCGCGCTGCTCGCCGCGGGCGGTGCGCCGCAGCCGTTGCCGGCTGGTCTCACCGGAGCCGGCCAACCCGTCTCCTGGGCGGTGCCGGTGCTTCGTCTGCTGGCCGACCTGGCCGCGATCGCCTGTGGCGGCGCTGTCCTCGCAGCGGCGGTGCTCCTGCCCGCGGATGAGTCAGGAAAGCTTGCGGGCAAGGGGATTCGGGCCTGCCAGGACGCTGCGGTCGCGGCGGCGGTCTGGGCGGTCGCGAGTATCGGCGGGCTCGTCGGTACCGCGGCCGTGATCCTCGGCGTACCGCTCGCGCATCTGCTCGACCACGCCGAACTCGCAGGCGGTGTCGTCCAAGTCCGCGCGCTCGCCCTGACCGTCGTCCTGACGGCCGTACTCGCGGTCGTGGTGAGCGGTGCCCGGACAGTACGGAGCGCGCGGATCTGTCTCGTCCTGGTCGCGGCGGCCCTGGTACCGACGTTGCTGACCGGGCACGGTGCGCTCGCGCGGACCGGGCTCTGGTCGGTACTGGCGACCTCGTCGCTGGTGGTGCACGTGTTCGCGGCGACGGTCTGGATCGGGGGACTGGCCGCGCTCATCCGGTACACCCGGGACCGCGGCGCCGTCGAACGGTTCAGCCGGCTCGCCCTGGTCTGCGCGATCGCGGTCGGCGTGACCGGGCTGGTCACGGCCGAGGTCCACCTCGGCGGCCGCGAGGACGGCTGGGGCCTGATCACGCAGTGGGTGACCACGGGGTACGGCGCGTTGGTGTTCGGCAAGGCGGTCGCGTTCGCCGCGCTCGTCGGGATCGGCTGGTGGCACCGGCGGTCCACGCTACCCGCGTTGGTCGACCGGCCGGTCGCGTTCTGGCGGCTCGCCGCGGCCGAACTCCTGCTGATGGCCGCTACCGTCGGCCTGGCCGTCGCGTTGTCGAGGACTCCGTGACCGCGGTGACCCCTCGCAGCGATCGGTGATCCGTCAACAGCCGGCTCGTATCATGGGGCGATGACGCAGACGCGGTGGCTCGATGCGCGCGAGGCGCATCTGTGGCAGTCGTACCGTGACACCTACACCGAGCTTGTCGGCGCGCTCGAGACCCGGCTCGCCGAGAACTCCGGGCTGTCGGGCGCCGACTACGCGTTGCTGCACCCGCTGTCGTCCTCCGAGCACGGCATCCTGCGGACCCGCGATCTCGGCCGGTCCATCGGCTGGGAGCGCAGCCGGTTGTCGCACCAGGTGAGCCGGATGGAACGCCGCGGCCTGGTGGTCCGCGAGGAGTGCGAGTCCGACGCCCGCGGGTCGATGGTCCGCATCACCGAGGCCGGCCGGCAGGCGATCGAGGCGGCCGCGCCCGATCACGTCGACGCGGTCCGGACGTACCTGTTCGACAAGCTCTCCCGGGCCGAGCAGGACACCCTCACCGACCTGCTCGACCGGGTCCTGACCGGTCTGCCGTCCCGCGAACCCGACGCCGCCGCGGACTGCTGATCCACCCTTGGGTTGACATGTCATCCCGGTTTGCTATTTTTGGTGATGCGTCACCAAATCGGATGGCGCTCACCCCTCCCGAAGGACCTGACCATGCCCAAGATCGCGATCATCCTCGGCAGCACCCGCCCGGGCCGCAACGGCGAAGCCGTCGCCCGCTGGGTACTGGACATCGCGAAGCAGCGCGGTGACGCCGAGTTCGAGCTCGTCGACATCGCCGAGTACCGGCTGCCCCACCTGGACGAGGCGATCCCGCCCTCGATGGGCCAGTACAGCCAGCCGCACACCAAGGCGTGGGCGGAGAAGATCGCCTCCTTCGACGGCTTCGTCTTCGTCACCCCGGAGTACAACCACTCCACCTCGGGGGCGCTGAAGAACGCCATCGACTTCCTCTTCGCCGAGTGGAACAACAAGGCCGCCGGGTTCGTCAGCTACGGCTCGGTCGGCGGCGCCCGCGCGGTCGAGCACCTGCGCCTGGTGATGGGCGAGCTGAAGGTCGCCGACGTCCGCGCCCAGGTCGCGCTGTCGCTGGCCACCGACTTCAAGAACTACAGCGAGTTCGCGCCGGCCGAATACCACGTGGCCGGGGTGGAGACCATGCTCGACCAGGTCATCGAGTGGAGCGACGCCCTCGCCGCTCTCCGCGCCAAAACTGCCGCCTGACCTCTACGGCCTGCTGGGAGCCGTCACTGGTAGTACTCGGTGGTACTGAGTGGTGACACGCCGTTACGCGCGGCGGTCACGCGAGCGGGACAGAAGAATGATTCTCGTCCGTTCAGATGCGCCTGAATTTGACAACGATTTTCATTAACGGCAGGATTCGAGCCGGCGGGGAACTCGCCGGATCCCATCGCACCGTGAGGAAACCGCATGTCGGAAGCACTGAACAGACGAGGGTTCCTGGGCCTCGCCGGCGGTCTCGCCGGTGGCCTGGGTCTCGCCGCGGTCACCGGCTGCGGCGGCTCCGCGGGGGACCCGGCCGCGCGGCCCCAGCAGGGCGGGCGATTCCGCGCCGTGTACGCGGGCGGCGGGACCAAGGAAGTGCTCGACCCGCACGTGCAGAGCCTGTTCGTCGACATCGCCCGGCACAAGGCGATGTACGAGAAGCTGGTCGAGCTCGGGCCGGACCTCAAGCCGGTGCCGCGGCTCGCGGAGAAGTGGGAGCCGGACGCGCAGGCCGCCACCTGGCGGTTCACGCTGCGGGACGCGACCTTCCACGACGGCCGCAAGCTGACCGCCGAGGACGTGCTCTACAGCCTGTCCCGGGTGGCCGACCCGACCGCGCCCGAGCGAGTTGCCCAGTCCTCGCTCGCGGCGCTCGACCTCCGCCGGTGCCGCGCCGTCGATCCGCGCACCGTCGAGCTGACCCTGACCGCGCCGAACGCGGAGTTCCCCGCGCTGCTGGCCGGGATCGGGACCCAGATCGTCCGGGCCGGGTTCAAGGACCCGTCCAAGCCGGTCGGGACCGGCCCGTTCAGCTTCGTCTCGTTCGAGGCCGGCCGCTCGATGGTCGCCCGCCGGTTCGACGAGTACTGGGACGGCGCGGCCCGGATCGAGGAGCTGCACGTCCTCTCGGCCGAGGCGGAGGCCCGCGCGAACGCGGTGCAGGGCGGCCAGGCCGAGTACGCGAACGACATGACCGCGACCTTCGCCCGGACCGCGGAGGCCGGCCGGTCGGTGCGGATCGTGGCCGCGAAGGGCTCGACCCTGCACGCGTTCGTGATGAAGGTGGACCGGCCGCCGTTCGACAACCCGGACGTGCGGATGGCGTTCAAGCTGCTCGCGGACCGGCAGCGGCTGGTCGACGTGGTGCTGGCCGGTCGGGGTGAGGTGGCGAACGACCTGTTCGGCAAGGGGTACCAGTACTACCCGGCCGATCTGCCGCAGCGCGAGCGTGACGTCGAGCGGGCGAAGTCCCTGCTGACCAAGGCGGGCGCGCTGAACAAGGAGTTCGAGATCTTCACCGCGGACGCGTCCGCCGGGTTCGTCGAGGCGGCGACCTTGTTCGCCGAGCAGGTCGCCGAGGCGGGGGTGAAGCTCAAGGTGACCACCGGCAGCGCGCAGACGTACGCGAAGGATCTGCTGACCCAGGGCACGCTGGGCAGTCACCGGTCCGGCGCGATGCCGATCCCGCAGTACTTCACCGACCGGCTGCTGTCGAAGTCGCCGTTCAACGTGACGCACTGGAAGCGGCCCGAGTTCGACGCCGGGTTCGCCGCGGCGCAGGTGCTGACCGACGAGGACGCGCGCGCCGCGAAGTACGGCGAGCTGCAGCGGACCCTGCGGGACGAGGGCGGCATCCTGGCCTGGGGGCACCCGGACTTCCTGGTCGCGGTCGGGCCGAAGGTGCAGGGCGTCGAGGCGGTGCCGCCGAACACGCTCGACTCGGGCCGGTTCGACAAGGTGTGGCTGGCCTGAATGCGGTCCTATGCGGCCCAGCGGGCTGCCCTGGCCGTGGTCCAGCTCGCCGTGTTGTCGGTCCTGGTCTTCGTCCTCACCTCGCTGCTGCCGGGCGATGCCGCTGACCAGCGGTTCGTGGAGACGCTGACCCCCGACCAGGTCGAGCGGATGCGGGAGCAGCTCGGCCTGGACCGGCCCGCGATCGAACGGTTCACCGACTGGTTCGGCAACGTCCTGTCGGGTGACCTGGGCACGTCCTTGATCAGCGGCGGCCCCGTGCTCGACATCGTCCGGGCCTCACTCGGCGCGACCCTGGTCCTCACCCTCGCCACCCTCGCCGTCGTGGTCCCGCTGGCCGTTGCCCTGGGCATCGTGATGGGGACCCGGGAGAACGGCCGGCTGGACCGGGCGATCACCTCGGTCACACTGGCGCTGAGCGCGATCCCGGACTTCGTCGTCGCGGTCGTCCTGGTCGCGGTGTTCTCGCTGCAGCTCGGCTGGCTGCCCGCGACCTGGATCGGCGGGGACCTGCTGGCCAGTCCGGTCCTGCTGGTCCTGCCGGTCGCGGTGCTTTTCGGCCGGACCGTGTGCCTGCTCTCCCGTCAGGTTCGAGCCGGCACCATCACCGCGTTGAACGCGGAGTACGTCGTCCAAGCCCGGCGCCTCGGCGTACCGCGTCGTCGCCTCCTCCTCCGGCACGTGCTGCCGAACGCCGCCGTACCGGGTGTCCAGGAGCTGGCGCGGACGGGGGACACGTTGCTCGGCGGGGTGCTCGTGGTCGAGGCGATCTTCGCGATTCCGGGGTTCGCCACCGCGCTGATCGATGGCGTGGAGACGCGGGACGTACCGGTCGTGCAGGGGTTGACGTTGGTGCTGGCCGTGGCCGCGTTGCTGATCAACCTCGGCGCCGACCTGGTCTGCAACCGCCTCGTACCGCGGACGGAGCTGCTCCGATGACCGCCGGACTCAGGGCCCGTACCCCGCTCGCCGTGTCGGCCGCGTTGGTCGCGATCCCCTTGCTGGTCGCGGTTTTCGGCCCTCTGGTACCGCGGAACGCCGCGCCGGGGATGCCGTACGAGCGCGGCCCGGGGTACCCGTTGGGGACGGACGGGCTCGGCCGCGACGTACTCGGGTTGTTGCTCGACGGTGGGCGTACCGCGCTCGGGATGGCCCTGGGCGCCGTGGTCATCGCGTACCTGGTCGGCGGGCTGATCGGGTTGACGGCCGCGTCGACTCGGCACCGGTGGCTCGACGAGGCGCTGATCCGGCCGCTCGACGTGCTGTTGCCGCTGCCGTCGCTGCTGGTGATCAGCGTGGTCGCGGTCGGCTGGCGGGCCTCGTGGTTCGCGATCACGCTGGCCGTTGCCATGGTCAACGTACCCACGGTCGCCCGGCTGGTTCGGGCGGCCGCCTTGGACGCTGCCAGTGGACCGGTCGTCGAGGCGTTGCGGATGCAGCGGGAGAGCTGGGCCGCGATCCACCTCGGGTACGTCGGACGCGCGGTGCTCGGCCCGGTCGCGGCCGACATCGGGACCCGGATCACGCTGGCGGTGTTCCTGGTCGCGTCGGTGAACTTCCTCGGGCTCGGCCTGAGTCCGACCGCACCGGACTGGGCCGTCAGCGTGTCCCGGAACCGCGAGGGACTGCTGCTCCAGCCGTGGGCCGTGGTCGCCCCCGCGGTGATGCTGGTCGCGTTCACGCTGGGCTTCAACCTGCTGGCCGATCGCCTCGTGCACCGTACTCGCCGGCTGGTGGAGGTGGCGGGATGAACGGGGACGCGGTGGTCCGGGTTCGCGGGCTGGCGGCACGGGCGGGGGACACGATCCTCGTCGACGGGGTGGACTTCGAGGTCCGGCCTGGAGAGGTGACCGCGTTGGTGGGTGCGTCCGGATCCGGGAAGACCACGTCGGCGCTCGCGCTGCTCGGCGAACACGGGGACCGGGTGGCGTTGTCGGGCCAGGTGGAGGTCGCCGGGTCCGTCGTTGTCGACGACAACGGTCCGACGGCGCACGCGGCGCCGATGCGGGGGCGCGTGGTCGCGTACATGCCGCAGCATCCGGGCAGTGCGCTCAACCCGGCTCGGCGGATCGGTGCCGGCCTGCGCGAACTCGCGAAGCTGCATCATCCGGGCAGCGATGTCGTACCCGAGGCGCTGCGGGCCGCGCAGGTGCCGGCCGACCGAGCGACCTTGCGCCGGTTCCCGCACCAGTTCTCCGGTGGCCAACGGCAACGGATCGCGCTGGCGCAGGCACTGACCTGCCGGCCGCGGGTCCTGGTGCTCGACGAGCCGAGTACGGGGCTGGACTCGATCACCCGGCTCCAGCTGGTCACCGAACTGCGTGAGCTGGCCGGTGCGGGGCTGGCGATCCTGTTGCTCAGTCACGATCTCGACCTGGTCCGTGCGCTCGCCCGGTCCGTCGTGGTCCTCGACGCCGGCCGGGTGGCGGAGTCCGGCGGGATCGAGGTCCTGCCGGCGGCGGCCGCCCGGATCGCGGGTCCGGGAACTCCGGCTCGGACCGAGCCGTTGCTTAAGGCAATGAACGTGTCGGCGTCGCTGCGTCCGCGCGGCCGTGATCCGATCCTGCGCGAGGTGGACCTCGACGTCTCACCGGGGACCTGCGTGGGCGTGGTCGGCCGCTCCGGCAGCGGGAAGACGACGCTCGCGCGGTGCCTGGCCGGGTTGCACGAGCGCTTCACCGGCGAGCTCACGCTGGACGGTACGCCGTTGCCCGTGCTGCGGAAGCGTTCGCTCGAGCAGAACCGCCGCGTCCAGTACGTCTGGCAGGAGGTCCGTGGCTCGTTCGACGAGCGGCGCCCCGTGGCCGACCAGGTCGCGCGGACCGCCTCGCGTCTCCGCGGTGTCTCGCCTGCCAAGGCGCGGGCCGAGGCGGTCGCCGTACTCGCTCGACTGGGTGTCGCCGAGGCGATCGCGTCACGGCCCCCGAGTCGGCTGTCCGGAGGCGAGTTGCAGCGCGCTGCTCTGGCTCGCGCGTTGCTCGCGCAGCCGGACGTACTCGTGTGCGACGAGATCACCACGGCCCTCGACGACCGCGGGACCGAGCTGGTGGTCGAGTTGCTGCTCGAACTGAAGGACCAGGGCACCGCGCTGGTCTGGATCGGGCACGACCTCGGCCTGGTCGCCGCTGTGTCCGACCACCTCCTGGTGCTGGACGCCGGCCGCGTGATCGAGCAGGGCCCGCCCGGCGAGGTGATGACCTCGCCGCGGACCGAGCTCGCCCGCCAACTGGTAGCCGCGGCCCGGCTCGGGCGCGACGACGCCGAGATCCCGCCCGATTCCCCTGATTCTCCGCCTGTGCTGACCGGTAGTGCCGACCCGAGGAGCAAGCCGCAGTGACTCTGCAACAGCGACCGGCCCGACTGCACGATCATCTGGCGGAGGCGATCAAGGACCCGGACCCGATCCGGGTCGGCGCGGGGACCGACGACGACCTGATCTGCCTGCGGTTCGAGACGATGAAGGTGTACTCCGCGCTCGGTGCGGTCCGGCACCTGCTGGAGACCGGCGCGGTCCGGCCCGGCGACACGCTGATCGACAGTTCCAGCGGCATCTACGCCCACGCGCTCGCGCTGGCCTGTCACCGGTACGGGATGAAGTGCCACATCGTCGGCTCGACCACCGTGGACCGGACGCTCCGGGTCCAGCTGGAGATCCTCGGCGCGACCGTCGAGCAGGTGCCGTCGTCGAGCAATCTGCAGCTGGACCAGAATCTCCGGGTCCGCCGGATCGGCGAGATCCTCCGCGAGAACCCGACGTACCACTGGATGCGGCAGTACCACGACGACATCCACTACCTCGGGTACGGCGCGGTCGCGGACCTGGTCGACCAGCTGGTACCGACCGGCGCGCTCTGCCTGGTCGGCGGGGTCGGGACCGGGGCGTCGACCGGGGCGATCGCGCAGTACCTGCGGGACCGCGGCCGGGACGTGAACCTGGTCGGGGTGCAGCCGTTCGGCAGCATCACCTTCGGCGCCGCGCACACCCAGGACCCGGAGATGATCATCGCCGGGATCGGCAGCTCGATCGAGTTCCGGAACGTCCGGCACGACCTGTACGACCGGCTGCACTGGGTCTCGTTCGAGTACGCCATGTCGGCGGCCGTCGACCTGCTCCGGACCTCCGGGGTTTTCGCCGGCCTGTCGGCGGGGGCGGCGTACCTGTCGGCGCTGTGGGAGCACAACTGCGACAGCAGCCGCAAGCACGTCTTCCTGGCCGCCGACACCGGGACCCGGTACGTCGAGTCCGCTTTTTCCCGGCATGCCGAGGCGCGGCCGATGGATTCGATGCGGCCGCGCGAGATCGACTCGCTGGAGCAGCTGGCCGTGCCCTGGTCGGCGATGTCCTGGGACCGGCGGACCTCGGTACTGAGTGAGCTGCACGAGTTCCCTTCTGCGACTTCGTCGCATTAACCTAAGATCATGACGGGGTATGCGCTGTTGCCTCAGTTGTTCACGGCAACGGAAGTCGAGCGGTTACGGGACGTCGTCGAACGCGTGCACGCGGAGGTGGTGTCCGCCGCCGAAGCAGGTGAGACCGAGCTGACGGTCTGGCCGGACGGGCACCGGCTGGAGCGGATCGACGGCACCACGATCCACTGGGAGCCGGACGCGCCCGGCAAGGCGGTGCGCTCGTTGTCGCCGGTCGCGCACCTGGCACCGGAGTTCGAGGCGCTGTGGAGCGAGGAGCGGCTGACCCGGCCGATGACGGCGATGCTGGGAGCGGCCGAGGTCGGTCCGTTCGTGGCGAAGCTGAACTTCAAACGGGCCGGGGTCGGGTCCGAGTTCGCCTGGCACCAGGACTTCCCGTACTGGTACTGCTGCGCGGGCGACGCGGCGTACGACATCGCCACAGCGATCGTGATGCTCGACGACAACACGGTCGCGAACGGCGCGCTCACGCTGGTCCCGGGCAGCCAGGCGCGCGGCCCGGCCCGGCGGGATCCCCGCGAACCGACCGGTCTGCTGGTCGATCCACGCACGGTCGACGAGGACGCGGCCGTGACCATCGAGGCTCCGGCCGGATCGGTGCTGATGTTCCCGGGGCTGATGGTGCACCGGTCGGCCCCGAACCGGACGGCGACGGACCGGCGGTCGCTGCTGTACTGCTTCCAGCCCGCCGGCCGTCCCCAGTTGTCCGCCCTGACCTACGACGCCGAAAGGCTGGCCGATCTGCCATGACCGCTTCCGTGGCCACGTTGACCTCCTCCGTCCTCGCCGGTGACCTCGGTCCCGCGCCGTCCACGATGTCCGTGACCAGCGCCTTCTGGTTGCACAACACCACCCGGTTGCCCGGGGCCGAGGTGACGTACCGGAACTACTACGTCCTGCTGCGGGTCGGCGAGGTGTTCGGGGCGTGCTCCTTCGAGGCCGGCGAGCTGGATCCTTCGTTCTGCGCCGAGGCGTCCGGTGTCCCGCTCGACGCCTTGATCTCGGCGGCGCCCTTGCCGGTACGGATCGCCGCCCTGGACGCCTACCTGGCCGCGGTCGAGCCGCACCACATCGCCGCCGGGGCCGAGGAGGTCGTCCTGCCGCCCGGTACGCCCGATGTGCGCGCCCGGGCCCGGGACGCCGCGGTGGCCGGGTTGCTCGACGTCCAGGAGGGCTCGAAGGTCGCCTTGATCGGCGTGGTGAACCCGTTGGTCGACGCGATCACATCACGAGGCGGTATCTGTCTGCCCTGCGATTTCAACCTGAGCGAGACGGCGTCCGGGCTGCCGGTTTCCCGCGACATGACGGAGGTAATCGACGCCGCCGATGCGGTGGTGGCGACTGGAATGACGTTGTCCAACGGGAGTTTCGACGTCCTCGTTGACCGTTGCCGTGAGCAAGAGAAGCCGCTCGCGGTCTATGCTCAGACCGGAAGCGCCGTGATCCGGTCCTTCCTCGGTTCCGGTGTCACCGCCTTGTCCGCGGAGCCTTTCCCCTTCTCCCAGTTCAGCTCCCGCCCGACGAGCCTGTACCGCTACCACTGCCAGGACGGAGTCACCCGCACGTGAGCACCGACAGCCGGACCCCTGCTGTGTCCGTACCACCCGATGTCCCGCCCCGGGAGGAGGTGCCGGGCGATCTGCGGATGGCCCGGCGGCTGTGGCCGTTCCTGCTGGCGTCGACGATCAGCCTGATCCCGTTCACGGTGTTCGGGATGTACCTGGTGCCGATCGCCGAAGCCGCGAACGGCACGGTGGCCGAGATCGGCGGGCTGCGGGGGCTCGGCGGACTCGCGGCACTGGTGGTCGGGTTCGCGCTGGCGCCGTTGATCGACCGGCTTCCGCGCGAGCTGGTCGCGGCCGGTGGGTTGTTGCTGCTCGGGGTGTCGGCGGCTTTGGGTGCTGTCGGCAACGTCTTCGCGCTGGCCGCGTTCTGCCTGCTGATCGGTGCGTCGACGTCGATCCTCGGCCCGTCGATCGGTGCCGCGGCGGCTGACCGTTTCGCCTCGCCGGCAGCGGCTGGACGGGCGGCGACCCTGGTCTCCGCGACCACGTCGATGATGGCGATGCTGGCCGCGCCCGTGCTCGCCGTCCCGGGGTTGTTGTGGGGCTGGCGGGGGAATCTGCTGGCCGCTGCCGCGATCTCGGTGCTGTTGTCGCTCGCGTTCTTCTGGCGGGGGCGTGGGCGGAAGGCGCCGGCGCGGTCCGGTGGTCAGCGGGTGAGCTACCTCGCGACGTACCGGGAGCTGGCGCGGATTCCGGGTGCGGTCCCGTTGCTCGTGGTGGCGATGCTGCGGACGGCCGCGTTCATGGGGTACCTGGCGTACCTGGCGGCGTTCTACGACGAGCAGTTCGAGCTGGCGCCGGGGTGGTTCGCGCTGGTGTGGTCGTTGAGCGGCGCGTCCTTCTTCGTGGGGAACCTGTTCGCCGGTCGGTACCTGGCCCTCGACCGGAACTGGCTGGGCCCGGAGAAGCTGCTGGTGCTGGGGTTGTCGGCGGCGTTGGTGAGCGTCGTGGCGTTCTACTTCTCACCGACCTTGCCGACGACGCTGGTCCTGACGGCGCTGATGGGCGTGAGCCACGCGACCGTCGCGGCCTGCGTGACGACGCTGCTGGTCCGCCGGAGTGGGGATCTGCGGGGTTCGGCGTTGAGCGTGAACGCTTCGGGGATGTCCCTGGGCGTCTTCCTCGGAGCAGCGCTCGGTGGGGTCGGCCTGGGGTTCGCGGGCTACCCGGGGACGGCGCTCGCCTTCGGCACGATCACGCTGATCGCGTTAGTCTTCGCCACCCAGGTACGCCGCCCAACCAGCTAGCTTTCGCCCCGGCTCGGCCGGTCTCCGCGGACCAACCTCGAACACCAACTCGGGACCTGGCACAGGGAATTACCTGTCCCAGGTCCCGGCGAGGCCGGCGAGGCCGGCGAGGTGGGCGAGGTGGGCGAGGTGGTCGCGGGGTTGGGGTGGTTGGACGGGGCGGGGTCCGGGGGATCCCCGGGTGGGCCCGGGTGTTTTGGGGTGCGGCCCGGAGTACGGGGAATTCTTGTTCCGGTGTGCCCGGAGGGCCGGATATCGTTCGGTCCATGGAGAACCTGCCCGACCGCCCGAACCCGCAGTCGCATCTGCGGGCGTCCGACTCCGACCGCGACCAGGTGGTCGAGGTACTGCGCGAGGCGTTGATGGCGGGCCGGCTCACCCAGGACGAGCACAGCGAGCGGCTCGAGCAGACGCTCAGCGCCCGCACTCTCGGCGAACTCGAGCCGATCACCCAGGACCTCGCCGTCCCCGGCCAGCCCTTCCGCCCGGCCACGGCGCCGGTCCCGGCTCCCGGCCAGGGCGTCGTACCGATCGAGGAGCCGGCCGACCCGCAGGACAGCTTCGACACGGTGATCGGCATCTTCGGGGGCGGCGAGCGCAAGGGCCGGTGGCGGGTCAAGCGGCGGACCAACGCGCTCGCCCTCTTCGGCGGGTACGACCTGGACATGACCAACGCGGTTTTCGAGGGCCGCGAGGTCACCGTGTACGCGTTCGCGGTCTTCGGCGGGATCGATGTGACCGTCCCCGCAGGCGTGGAGGTCCGCAACCACGGCGTCGGCATCTTCGGCGGCTTCGGCGGCCGCGGTACCGAGGACATCGACCCGACGGCCCCGGTCGTCGTTCTGAAAGGGCTGGCCCTCTTCGGCGGAGTCAGCGGCCAAGCAGCCAAGCCCAAGAAGAACAAGAAGGGCCACGGCCAACTCGGCCACTGAACCCGGCTCGTCTTCCGGGCTTGAGGACAGGCTGACGAACAGCTCGCTGAGTTTCGTCAGCGGGCGTTGGCTTTTCGCTTCCTGGTGCCGGGGCGTCCGGCGATCGATTTGCGTCCGATCGCCGGAGTGAAGGCCGGTGCAGTAGGCGCTCCGGGACGGGGTGACTCAGGGCGCGGTTCGGCTGGTGCCTTGGCGGGATTCGTCCGAGCGCGTTCGCCGAGGCCCTTCGAAGGTTGGACCTCCAGGACCACAGGTGCCTGGCCCGGAGCGAGGCGGACCGTCAGATCGTGCTGGTGCTCTGCCTGTGCGGTCTCGAGAACGTCCGCCAAGGTGGAGCGCTTCTGCCCGTCGGCAGCTTGCACCAGTTGCGAGACGCGTTGGTGGGAGACGCCGAGGACGGTACTCACGTCCCGGACCGGCACCTTCTCGGCCGACAGCGCGGAGGCGAACTGGCGAGTGAGGTCCGCGACGAACTGCTCGAGCTCGCCCGTGTAGCGGCGGAGATCCTCGACGAGGGTCTTCGTTGCCAGGACGTCCTGTCCTGCGACTTCGACGCCGGACACCGTGACCGACACCTCCGACAGAGGTATGTCGAGCGTCACCGCAATGTACTCGCGCGCCATCCGCTCGACCTCGTCCAACCGCCGGGCCTGGGTGAGGCCGTCGAGTCCGGGGATCGCGATCATCCACCACCGGCCGTCGCGGGTCACCATCGCCTCGAAGTGCCTCATCGGTCGTCCCCCTCACACTCGGCAAGCGCCAGCTCGAACTAGCGGACCACGCCAGGCGAGATCTCACGATGCCCGTCCGGCAGGCTGAACGAGTGATCGCCGCACGGGCAGCCGTAGATACTGTGCGAACCCACGGTGCGGAGTCGTTTCCACCCGGCGTCCTTGAAGGCCTTGACGACTTTGCGCGTCGGCATCTCGCTCACCACGAGAATAGGCTAGGCAGATAGACGGAATCAAGGCAATCTGGCTAGACGGTTGGCGGCGCGGTGTGGGAGTTCCCGGCGCCGGCTAGATCCAGGACTTGAACCACATGCGGTTGCGCCAGTCCATGTAGGCGAGGACCTGGTCGGTGAGGATGGGCCAGATGTAGGCGAAGTTGAGGACCACCAGGACCACGAAGGCGCCGACGACCGCGCTGCCGATCAGTCTTCGGGGGGTTGCGGCCTGGAGCGCGACTCTGGCCGGGCCGAGGATCTTGCCGAGAGCCAGGGAGAGCGCCATCACCGTGAACGGGACCATGGTGACGGCGTAGAAGAAGAAGATCGGTCTGTCGTCGAAGAAGAACCACGGGACCCAGCAGGTCAGGTAGCCGACGATCGGGACGCCGAAGCGCCAGTCCCGTTGCGCGATCCAGAGGACCAGCGCGGCGATCAGGGCGAGGGCACCGCCCCACCACAGCAGCGGCGTACCGACGGCCGAGATCACCGAGAGGCAGTTGGAGTTGGCCGGGGCGTCGCAGCCGCTGGTACCGGGCTTGATGTCGTTCACCGCGTCGAAGCCGATCGGGCGGGCGATGATGGGCCAGCCGGCCGGGTGGGACGCGTACGGGTGGGTGGCGTTCTTGATGTAGTCGCCGGTGTGGAAGGACAGCACTTCCTGGTGGTAGTGGATCAGGGAGCGGAAGTCGTCGGGCACGACCTTCATCACGCCGGTCGCCGGGTTCTTGGACGCGTAGTCGTGGTCGTAGGAGTTGTCGTTGAGCAGCCAGCCGGTCCAGGACGCGGTGTACGTGACGAGGGCGACCAGGACGATGCTGAGGAACGCCGGGATGCCGTCGACCAGCGCCGACTTCCAGAACGCGTGCCGTACGCCGAGGGCGCGGCGGGCGCCGAGGTCCCAGGCGAAGACGAGGATGCCGAAGCCGGCGATCACCCAGACCGCGCTCCACTTGGTACCGAGCGCGAGGCCGAAGCAGACGCCGGCCGTGATCCGCCAGGGGCGCAGCAGCAACCAGCGGCCGAGGGTCTTGCCCTCGGGCAGGGTGCCGTCGTCGGTGAGCGTGTCGGCGTGCCGGCGGCGGGTCCAGTCACGGTCGGCGACCAGGCAGGAGACGGCCGCGACCAGCCAGAACGCGAGGAAGATGTCGAGCAGGGCGACCCGGGACATCACGAAGTGCAGGCCGTCGACCGCGAGCAGCAGGCCGGCGATGCAGCCGATCAGGGTCGAGCGGGTCATCCGGCGGACGGTGCGGATCAGCAGCAGCACGGTCAGGGTGCCGAACAGGGCCGGCATGAACCGCCAGCCGAACGTGTTCATTCCGAACAACTGCTCGCCGGCCGCGATCATCCACTTGCCGACCTCGGGGTGCACGGTGAGGCTCGGGGTGTCCTTGAACACGTCCAGGTTGCCGGCCAGGATCTGCTTGTCCGCGATCCCCTCCGGCTTGTCGATGAACTGCCGCGCGTACCCGAACTGCAGCAGGGAGTAGGCGTCCTTGGCGTAGTAGGTCTCGTCGAAGACGAACTTCACCGGGTTGCCGAGATTCCAGAACCGCAGGATCGCGGCGAGCGCCGTGATCGCCAGGGTGGCGATCCAGCCGCCCTCGAAATCCTTCGGCATCGGCGGATAGAGCCGCTGCTTCAGCGGCGGCAGCCGTCGTCCCAGCGCGTCCCGTCCCAACATCTCCCGGGTCGCACTCTGGTCATCGATCACGGCAGTCACGCCCGCCATGGTACGGAGCCCGCCGTACCACCGGGCGTCGGCGCCACGGTTCAGCGAGCGGAACCTCGGTGGGCCGGGCCTGTGGATATCCGGTTTCCGGTCGGGCCGACCTCCTAGACTGGGGTCATGAGTACGCCACGGGAAGAGCTGCACGCTCTGATCGACGAGCTGCCGGACGACGCCGCCGCGGAGCTGGTGCCGGACATGCGCGCGATCTTGCGGCACCGGCTGCGGATGCGCCGGCGTGACTCGGCCGAGCAGCGCCCGTGGCCGCCGTCGTGGTTCGGCGCCGCGGCGGGAAGCGCGCCCGACATCGCGGCCCGGAACGAGGAGATCCTGCGAGACGAGCTCGGCCGGCGTTCGTGATCATCGTCGACACCGGACCGCTGGTGGCCGCTGTCCTGTACGCGGACGACGACCACCGGACGTGCGTCGACCTGTTCACCTCCGCGCATCTGAGCGGTGAGCAACTGGTCGTACCGAGTTTCGTGATTCCGGAGGCGTGCTACCTCATCCAGCGCGAGGCGGGGCCCAAGGTCGAGGCCGATTTCATCCGCTCGCTCGCGGCCGGCGACTTCGCGGTCGCCGAGTGCGAGATCGTTCTGGACCGGATCGCCGAGCTGATGGAGAAGTACGCCGACCTGCCGCTCGGAGTTGCCGATGCCTCGGTGGTGGCGACCGCGGAGGAGTTGGGCGCGCGGGAGATCGCGACGCTGGACCGGCGGGACTTCAGCGTTGTCCGGCCCCGCCACACCGCGTCGTTCGTGCTTCTCCCATGAGTGGGCGACTGATCTTGGCGGGGACTCCGATCGGGGATCTGGGGGATGCTACGCCGCGGTTGGCGCGGGTGCTCGGCGAGGCTGATGCGGTGGCTGCTGAGGACACTCGGCGGTTGCGGCGGTTGACTTCGGAGCTCGGGATCGCGGTGCGGGGGCGGGTGACGAGCTTCTTCGAGGGGAACGAGCGGGAGCGGACTCCGGAGTTGGTCGGGGCGCTCGTCGAGGGGCAGACCGTCGTTGTGGTGACGGATGCGGGGATGCCGAGTGTTTCGGATCCTGGGTACCGGTTGGTGGCGGCCGCGATCGAGGCCGGGGTGGAGGTGACCGCGGTCCCGGGGCCTTCGGCGGTGCTGACCGCGCTCGCGCTGAGCGGGTTGCCGGTGGATCGGTTCAGCTTCGAGGGGTTCCTGCCGCGGAAGCCGGGGGAGCGGGGGCGGACGCTGTCGGAGCTGAAGGACGAGCGGCGGACGATGGTGTTCTTCGAGGCGCCGCACCGGCTCGCGCAGTCGCTGGAGGCGATGGCCGAGGTGTTCGGCGCGGACCGGCGGATCGCGGTCTGCCGGGAGCTGACGAAGACCTACGAGGAGGTCAAGCGGGGCCCGGTCGGGGAGCTGGCGGACTGGGCCGCCGCGGGCGTCCGGGGCGAGATCACGGTGGTGGTCGCCGGGGCGGACAAGGCGCGGATCCTGACGCCGGCCGAGCTCGCGGCCGAGGTGGCGACCGACGAGGAGGCCGGGACACCGCGTAAGCAGGCGATCTCGGACGTGGCCAAGCGGTACGGGGTGCCGAAACGGACCGTGTACGACGCGGTGCTGGCCGCGCGTGACCCCGGGAAGTAGAACTGGCGCGCCCCACTAGGATTTACCTTATGTCCGACGCCGAGAAGGCTTACTACGTCACCACCCCGATCTACTACGTCACGGCCGCGCCGCACATCGGCAGCGCGTACACGACGGTGGCCGGGGACGTCCTGACCCGCTGGCACGCCCAGCGCGGCGAGCGCAAGTGGTACCTGACGGGTACCGACGAGCACGGCGAGAAGGTGATGCGCAGCGCCCAGGCGCAGGGCATGTCCCCGCAGGAGTGGACCGACAAGCTGGTCGAGGAGGCGTGGAAGCCGGCCTGGGTCGACGTCGACATCGACTACGACGACTTCATCCGGACCACCGAGAAGCGGCACACCGAGCGGGTCCAGGAGTTCTGGAAGACGCTGTACGAGAAGGGCGACGTCTACAAGGGCGAGTACGAGGGCCTGTACTGCGTCGGCTGCGAGGAGTTCAAGCTCCCCGCGGACATCCGGACCGACGAGGACGGCACCCAGCGGTGCATGATCCACGGCACCGAGCTGGAGACGGTCTCGGAGACCAACTACTTCTTCCGGCTGTCCCAGTACGCCGACAAGCTGCTCGCGTTGTACGAGTCGCAGCCCGACTTCGTGGCGCCGGCGAGTGCGCGCAACGAGGTGGTCTCGTTCGTCAAGCAGGGGCTGCAGGACCTGTCGATCACGCGGTCCACGTTCGACTGGGGCATCCCGGTCCCATGGGATCCCGAGCACGTTCTGTACGTGTGGATCGACGCGCTGCTCAACTACGTATCCGCCGCCGGGTACGGCACCGACCCGGAGCGGTTCGAGCAGCTCTGGCCGGTCGACGTGCACCTGGTCGGCAAGGACATCCTCCGGTTCCACGCGGTGATCTGGCCGGCGATGCTGATGGCGGCCGGCCTGGACGTGCCGAAGCAGGTGTTCGCGCACGGCTGGCTGCTGGTCGGCGGCGAGAAGATGAGCAAGTCCAAGCTGACCGCGATCGCGCCGAAGGAGATCACCGACCACTTCGGCTCCGACGCGTTCCGGTACTACTTCCTCCGCACGATCCAGTTCGGCTCCGACGGCTCGTTCTCCTGGGAGCACCTGAACGCGGTGTACACCTCGGAGCTCGCCAACGGCCTGGGCAACCTGGCCAGCCGGATCGCGGCGATGGTCGGCAAGTACTTCGACGGGGTGCTGCCCGAGCCGACCGACCACGGGCCGGCCGAGCAGGTGCTGGCCGACAAGCTCGCCGAGGTCGCCCAGACCGCGGACCGGGCGATCGACACGCTGGCGTTCCAGGACGCGCTGGCCGCGATCAACGATCTCGTCGGCGCCGTCAACGGGTACGTCAGTGAGCAGGAGCCGTGGAAGGTCGCGAAGGACGAGGCTCAGCGGGAGCGGCTGGCGACCATCCTCTACACGTCCGCCGAGGTACTGCGGGCGGTCGCGGTGCTGCACCACCCGACGATGCCGAAGACCGCCGCGAAGCTGTGGACCCTGCTCGGTGCCGAGGCGAAGCTTGGTCCGCTGGCTGATCAGCGCGTGCAGACGGCGGGGACCTGGGGGCAGTTGCCGGCCGGCAGCACGCTCACCAAGGGTGAGCCCCTCTTCCCCCGCCTGACCGAAGAAGCCTGACACACGCCGGGGCCTGGTTGGTTCGGTTAGAGGCGGGCTATTTGGCCTGGGGGGCCTGATTGCCAGTGGTGGGGTTGGAAGACTCTTTGTTGGTGGCGGCAGGGGCCTTGGCAGACGGGGCAGGTTCTGGTGATGCAGCCGTAGCGGATCCAGCGTCCGTACGGTTCGGGCACCTCCAGTTCCAGCGGGCGGAGCTGGACCTTGCAGTGCAGGCAGCGTGGCGTGGTCGTGTCGGACCGGCGGGCCCAGGCCGGCGGGGGTGGGAGCGCCGCGATGCGAGGATCGGGAACGCATTTCACCGGCGGGACGGGTGGGACGCGGAAGATCCGGAGGACCAGCGTCCACAGGGTTTTGAGGATCCGCACCGGCAGCGGTCCCCGGGCCAGGTCGACCGGTGGTTTGATCGGTCGTTCGTCCGTCATGGCTCCCCCAATCCGCGACCGGCTCCAGGATCGCCGGGGCCGGCCGCACGTCCGTGACGAGACCAGGATCAACCGGATTCCGCGGTCCCGACAGGTCCGTTACGAACCCGTTCCCGGCCGTCCATCGATGGAAAGCCGGGAACGGACTCGTGGGGTAGCGCCGCGGCTACCGAAGGGCACCAGAGGCGTACGCGAACCGCGACGGCGGCGTCGGTACCTCGTCCAGCCGCGGGTCGAAGCGGTCCACGAAGCGCACCCCGGCAGGGATCTCCACGCAGTCCGTCGAGGACCAGCCCCGCGTCAGCGTCGGGAAGTCGGGCACGTCCGGGTGGTAGTGCGGCTTGCCCGTACCGAGCAGGTCGCGTGCCATCGGCCCGGTGACCGCCTGGTACCGGAAATCGGCGGACAGCCGCAGCTGCTTGGTCAGGTTCGGCATCGCACCGTGGACGGTCAGCGAGCCGAACAACAACACGTCGCCCGGCTGGTACGTCGTGGTGCGCCACTCCGGGTGGTTCTCGTCGGCCTCGGCCCGCATCATCCCCGGTCCGTCCGACGCCTTGACCGGGAGGACGCCGAGGCGCGGTGACCCGGCGAGCACGCGGAGTCCGCCGATCTCCGGCGGCGCCTCGCTGAGCGGGAGCCAGGTGGTCAAGGTGTCGATACAGCCCTGGATGAACCGGTAGTCCTGGTGGATCGGGGTCGGGTTCGCGCCCGGGGACGGCGGCGCGATCCGGCAGATGTGGGCCGGATGCGCGAAGGCCGGCTCACCGAGCAACCGGGCGGCGAGCTCGAGCAACTCGGGCCGCGTCGCCAGCTGGTGGAACGCCTCGGTGCTCTGGATCGCGGTGTACGCCCCGAAGAAGCCGGGCGAACCCTCCTCGACGGCGCGGTCCGAGGCAAGCAGTTCCTCGGCCGCGGTCCCCGGTGCGAGCCAGTGGCTGTCGTACAGGATCCGGGCGATCCGGTCCCGCACGTCGCCGATGACGTCGGCCGGCAGCAGCCCGCGGAAGAAGAGGTACCCCTCTTCGGTGAGCCGGGCGCGCAGGGCGTCCGGGTCGCCGGCGATCGGGGCGGAGTCGAGCAGTTCCTTCATTTCTCGTTTCCGATCTTGTCCATCGTCGCGGCGATCCCGGCGACGTCGGTCTTGTCCAGGTACAGGTCGTTCACGGCCTTGTTGATCTCGGCCACCTTCGCGGTCCAGCCCTCCGCGGTCGGCATGTTCACCGTGCTGCCCGCGGCCGAGTCGAGGAACGGCTGGACGTCGACGCCCTTCTGCTTCCAGTACGCCGTGTAGCCCGCGCCGGCGCCGGTGAGCGCGGGGATGATGTACCCGGCATCGCCCATCAGCTTCTGCGCCTTCTCCGAACCGAGGAACGCGACCAGCTTGCCGGCCTCGTCCGGGTGCTTGGTCTTGGCGAACATCACCTCGGCCAGCCCGTTGATCACCACCGTTGGGCCGGCCGGTCCGGCGGGCATCGCGGCGACCCCGATCGGGAACTTCACCTCCGGCAACGCGAACGGCAGCAACGCGTTGTTGGCGGGGAACATCGCCACCTCGCCGCGGTAGAACATCTCGGTCGCCTGGCCGGTCGGCGGGTTGGTCCGGGTCCCGTTCGGCGACACGTTCCACTTGTAGATCAGGTCCCGCGCCCACTGCAGCGCCTGGACGGACTGCTCACCGGCGAACTCGAACGTGCCGTACGGCTTGTCCATCGCCTTGCCGCCGTTGGACGGGATCCAGTTCAGCCACTGGGTCTGGCTGTGGTTCCAGGAGCAGAAGCCCCACTGCTTGACCGAGGCCGGGTCGAACCCGCTTTGGCCGGCCCGCACCCCGGCCTTGTCCACGGTCAGCTTGCGGGCGATCTCGAGGAAGTTGCCGGAGCCGTCCGGGGCCCAGGTCAGCTCCTTCGGCATCGTCACCCCGGCCTTCGCGACCAGGGTCTTGTTGTACAGCAGGCCGACGACGCCCAGGTCCTTCGGCATGCCGAGCTGCTTGTCCTCGAACTTGTACGACTCGACCACGTTCGGGTGGTACTTGCCGAGGTCGATCTTGGTGTCCGCGATCAGGTCGTCGAGCGGCGCGAGCACGCCCTTGCCGGCCAGGTCCGGGAAACTCTCCACGGTCATCCAGAACACGTCCGGCGCCTTGCCGCTGGCGAGCTCGGTGGTGAGCTTGCTCCAGTACTGGTCCCAGGGCAGCACCTCCATCCGGACCGTGATGCCCGGGTTCTCCTCGGTGAACGCGGCGAACACCTTCTTGTAGCCGACCTCCTGCTGCTCGTCCCAGAGCCGGTAGACCAGCTCGACGGATCCGCCGCTGCCCGCGTCGTCGTCCCCGGACGAGCCGCAGGCGGTGACTCCGGCGAGACCGGCGGCGCCGAGCAGCAGGGTCCGCCGGGACAGGTGTGATGACATGAGACCCTCCGATGAAGCTACTTGAGCCCGGTGACTGCGACCGAGCGGACGACGAAGCGCTGGAAGAACACGAACAGCACCAGCAGCGGGGCCAGCGCGATCAGGCTGCCGGCCATCACGGCGTTGTAGTCGACGCCGATCTCCCCCTTGAACAAGGCGATCCCGACCGACAGCAGCCGTTTGTCCTCGCTGCTGGTGATGATCAGCGGCCAGAGGAAGCTGTTCCAGTTCGCCACCACGGCCAGCGTGGTGACGGTGACCAGGATCGGCTTGGACAACGGCAGCACGATCGAGAACAGCGTCCGGATCCGGCCGGCCCCGTCGATCCGGGCGGCGTCCTCCAGGTCGGCCGGGATGGTCCGGAAGAACTGCCGCAGCAGGAAGATCGCGTACGGCGTGCCGAGGATCGTCGGCAGCATCAACCCGGCCCAGGTGTCCACCAGGCCGAGCTTCTGCATCATCAGGTAGAGCGGGATCATCGTCACCACGGCCGGCACCATCAAGGTCGACAGGTAGACCCAGAACAACGCGTCCCGGCCCGGGAACGACAACCGCGCGAACGCGTACCCGGCGAGGACGGCGAAGACCAGCTGGCCGGCCGTGATCCCCGCGGTGACGAGGACCGTACTCAGCAGGTAGCCGCCGAATCCGGAGGCGAACAACCGCTCGAAGGCGGCCGTACTCGGCGGCAGTCCCGGCTCCCACGGCGCCGTCGCGAACAGTTGCCCAGGGCCCTTGAACGCGGTCAGCAGGGTGAGCAGGTAGGGGAACACGGCCAGCACGCAGCCACCCACCAGGATCAGGTAGCAGAGCAGGCTCACCGGGAACCGTGATCTGGTCATGCGTGGACCTCCTCAGCTGAAGTCGTAGGTGGTACGGCGCTCGAAGTACGCGAACTGGGCGACCGACACGGCCAGGATCACCGCGAACAAAGCGACCGAGATCGTCGCCGCGTAACCGAAGTCGAACTTGCGGAACGCCTCGTCGTAGATCAGGTAGGTGGCGACCTCGGTCCTGTCGCCGGGCCCGCCCTCGGTCATCACGAAGATCGTGTCGAAGGCCTGGAACGACCCGATCACGTTGGTGACCAGGACGAACAGCAACGTCGGCCGGAGCAGCGGCAGCGTGATCCCGAAGAAGTGCGAGACCGCGTTCGCCCCGTCCAGCGCGGACGCCTCCCGCAACGCGGCCGGGATGCTCTGCAGGCCGGCCAGGAAGAACAGCATGTTGTACCCGGCGAACTGCCAGATGTGCACCGCGGCCACGCTCGGCATCGCCAGCAGCGACGACGACAGCCAGGCCGGTCCGTCGATCCCGAACAGCCCGAGGAACTGGTTCAGCGCGCCGCGTTCGGGGTCGAAGATCCAGGCCCAGACGAGTCCCATCGCGACCGGGGTCGCCATCCACGGGATCACCAGCAGGGCCCGGAAGTACTTCATCCCGCGGAGCTTGCGGTCCACCAGCAGCGCGAGCAACAGCGACAGCACGGTCGTGCCGGGGACGCAGATCAGCACGTAGTACCCGGTGACCAGGAACGAGTGCCGGACGTCGGAGTCGCCGAACAGCTCGCGGTAGTTCGCCAGCCCGACGAACTCCGGGGTCGCCAGCAGCTTCCAGTCGAACAGGCTGAGCACGATCACGATCAGCACCGGCGCGAGCAGGAAGCCGAGCACGCCGACGATGCTGGGCGCGAGCATGGCGTACCCGGCGAGGGTCTGGCCGCTCCGCGCCGATCGGCGGCGCGGCCGGTGCGCGGGCTTAAGCATCGACTTCTCGCAGCGGGTGCGGGCGGGCCGAGCTCGGGGTGAGCAGCGCGCGGGTCCGGTCCAGGCCCCAGGCGTCCAGGTCGGCGATCGGGTCGCTCGCCATCCGGATCCCGGGCGAGGTCTCGATGTGCCGGGCCCAGGCCGTCCGGTCCTGGATGTCGGGCCGCACGATCAGGCAGTCCGGGTCGTTCGCCCACCACCGGCCGTGCAGGAACTCGCGGGCCTTCGAGGTGGACCGGGCGCCGCGCTGACCCGGCTGGCTGATGTCACCCGACGGCGGCTCGACCAGCGGGTCGGTGTCGGGGGAGACGCGCATGCTGTCGACCAGACCGAGGCTCGGCAGGATCGGGGCGCCACAGCCGTGCAGGATCCGGTTCGGCCCGACCACCTCGCGGAGCAGGCCGAGCCCGCGCCGGTACGCCTCGATCCCGGTCACCTGCTCGTGCCGCCGGCCCTCGATCGCGCCCGCGTAGACGAAGTCCAGCTTGTAGTGGTCGTACCCCTGCCGGCACAGCTCGCCGAAGACGTCGCGCAGGTGCTGGGCGGCGCCCGGATGGGTCACGTCGAGGACGAGCAGGTCCTGGCCCCAGTTGGTCCCCGCGGTCACGTCCGGGACGAGCCAGTCCGGGTGCTTGCGGGCCACCTCGCTCTTGCTGCCGACCACGAACGGCGCGACCCAGATCCCGGCCCGGCGGCCGCCCGACCGGATGTCGGCCGCCAGCCGGACCGTCGAGCCGAAGTCGTCCCGCGGCGTCAGCCAGTCACCGATCTCGGACTGGTACCCCTCGTCGAGCAGGACCAGGTCCACGCTCAGCCCGTGGGTGTCGAACTGCCGGACGTCGGTCATCACGTCCCGCTCGGTGACCTTGCCCCAGTACGCGTACCAACTGCACCAGGACGGGCCGAACACCCGCACGTCGACGCCCCCGCGGTACCGGTCGGCGAAGGCGCCGGCCCAGTCGGCGAGGGCCTGGTTCGGGTTCGCCGGCCGGGTGCCGACCACGTCGACGGCGCCGTCGGCCGAGACGACGAGCCGGTCGCCGCGGACCTCGCAGCGGATCGACGGCACCACCTCGGGGGTCGGCGCGCTGATCACGTGCACGGAACCGTCGGTCCCGGGCGCGACCGCGAGCAGGCCCTCGCCCTGGAACCGCCCGGGCTCGGCCGGCTGCGCGATCCCCGGCCGGTACGCCATCACGTGGTGGTTCGGCGCGGTCGGCCGCGGCGGGCTCGCGGTCAGTGGGTACCAGTCGCTCGGGCTCCAGGACTGCCAGCCGTGTTCGAACACCCGCGCGGCCGCGGCGTCGTACTCGAGCTCGATGACGGTGGCGAAGCCCACGGGGTACCTCGTTTCGCTGGAACCGGAAGAGGGGAAGTCAAAGCAGCAGGATCCTGCTGTCGGGCGGTCCGAACAGGAGCGCTGGTGATGGCCCTGAAAACCACGCCGACATGGGTAATCTAGGGATCTCCCCGAAGGGTGCACCATGACAGAGGCTGCTGAATCCGAGCACGATCTTGCTACCCGGATGCTGATCGAGCTCTACAGCGAGATCCCGCCGCCGGGCAAGCTGGTCACCGGGCACTTCCACAACGGCGGCGACTACCGGGTGGTCCGGCCGGACGGCGTCGGCAGCTGGTACCTGCTCTACACGGCCGGCGGGACCGGGCACTACCAGATCGGCCGGGACGGGATCACGCTGCGGCACGGTGACCTGATCCTGGTCAGCCCGGGGACCGAGCACGACTACGGCACCGTCGGCACCTACTGGGAGAACTGGTGGGCGCACTTCCAGCCGCGCCGGGACTGGCACGCCTGGTGGTCGTTGCCGGAGGCAATGCCGGGGCTGTCGTACGTGCGGCTGACCCGGCCGGCCGACACCGACCGGGTCGTCTCCGCGTTCACCCGGCTGCACCGCGACGCGCAGCGGGCCGGGCTGTCACCGACCGGCGACACCGAGCTCCAGCTGCTCGAGCAGAATCTCGCCGTCCAGCTCACCATGAACGGCATCGAGGAGGTCCTGCTGGTGGCGACCAGCAGCCTGCGCCGGGACAACCGGCAGCTGGACGCCCGGGTCCAGCTGGTGCTGGACGCGATCACCTCGGACCCGGCCCGGCCGCACACGCTGAACGCGCTGGCCGGGCTCGCGCAGGTCTCGGTGTCCCGGCTCGCCCACCTGTTCAAGGCCCAGGTGGGCGACTCGATCATGAACGTCGTGGTCGGGCTCCGGCTGCAGCGCGCGGCCGAGCTGCTGACGGCGACCGACATGTCGATCGGGCAGGTCGCCCGGGCGGTCGGGTTCGAGTCGCCGCACTACTTCAGCCGTCAGTTCGGCCGGCACTTCGGCCTGCCCCCGACCACCTACCGCGACAGCGTCAGGAACCCTGACTGAGCGCGATGTTCAGCTCCGCCGCGGCCGCGTACCCGGCGCCGCCCTCCAACCCGACCAGCCGGACGTACCGGGCCGTGGTCCCGTCGGGCAGCCGCGCGATCTTCGCGTCGACGGACCCGTCCCAGCTCCCGGTCGTGGCCGAGGTGAACGTCGTACCGTCCTCGCTCACCTGGACGTCGTACGAGGAGATCCGCCCGTTCGGGACGGCGGCGTCCTGGCGCGGTGTGTAGACGAGCGCCTCGATCTCGCGGCTCCGGCCGAGGTCCAGCGTGATCGACTGCGGCAACGGGGCGTACGGGCTCCACGCGGAGTGCCAGAGCGTCGAGCACTTGCCGTCGAGCGCGCCGGCCGCCTTGTTCGCGGCGTTGCCCTCACTGGTCGCGGTCGCCGTCATCTCCTCCTGGGGCAGCAGCACCAGCGGCCCGAACGGACCATCGACGGGCGGCGGCGTCCCCGGGATCGCGGTCACCCGCCCGAGCGCCGGCGCCTTGATCGCCGGGTTCGTCCGCAGGTGGTTGAGGAACACCTCCTGGCCCATCTTCGGCGCGCGCACCAACCGGTCGAACTGCTCGAAGCCGGGGTACCCGTACTGCGTGCCGTGCAAGGGCATCGCGGCACTGGTGGCGACGCGGTACGTGCGATTCGCGTCCAGCGGTTTGCCGTCGATGAGGACCTTGGCCGGATCGACCCGCTGACCGACGGGCTTGCCCTCGTCGTAGGTGTAGCGGACGTTGCCGGACACCGCGAGCGAAGACGATCGGCGGCAGCCGTACGCGGGTGGCAGCCACTGCTGTTCGAGGACCGCGTCGATGGTTGAACCCCGCAGCGACAGGGTGGTGATCGGGGAGATACCGGCCACCGGCCACGCCTCGCCGTACAGGACGCGGCCGGGCCGGTCGTTCGCGTTGGTGCCGGGGGCGTAGTTGAGCCCGGCCGCGATCACGTCGACGCCGAGGTCGGCCGGGACCAGGGCGAACTCGGCGGCCCCGGCGGACTTGCCGGCGGCCGCGGACCGGTACAGGTCGGCGACGAAGTTCCCGGTCCGGCTCTCCGCGGTGGTGGAGAAGTCCAGGTCCCGGTCGATCGTGGCCAGCGGCTCGCCCTGGCGCGCGGTCCACCGGTCCGTCCAGTACTTGACCATTTTCTGGATCGCCGGGTCGGGCGTGACGTTCTTGGTCACCGCGTGGTTCGCCGAGGTGGTCGCCGAGCGGATCACGTCGCCGGTCGCCGGGTCGATCGACAGGTTCACCTCGCCCAGGACGCGGCCGTGGTTGGACGCCTCCAGGACCGGTCGCGGGGTGCCCTCGGGGTCGGGGATCGAGCAGTTGAACGCGGTGTGCCAGTGGCCGCCGAGGATCGCGTCGATGCTCGGCGACATCGCCCGGGCGGCGTCGAAGATCGGGCCGCTCGGGTTCTTGCAGTCGTTGAACAGCCCGTCCTGCTGGCCGCCTTCGTGCATGCTCACCACGATCGACTTCACGCCCTGCGCGTCGAGTTCGGCGGCGGCCCGGTTCGCGGCCCCGACCAGCGCCTGGAACTCGTACCCGGAGCCGGTGATCGACAGCGTCTCGGTCGGTGTTCCCGGGAACCCGAGCCCGATGAACCCGACCTTGACCGACCCACCGGCCGGGTTCGGCACGCTGGTCACCCAGTACGGCGCAAGGGCCGGCTGCTTGGTCTTCGGGTCGACCACGTTCGCCGCGTGGTACGCGTAGTCCGTGCCGTGGAAGGGTTTCCCGGTCGAGTCCGGGAAGCAGGTGTCGAAGCCGGGCTTGCCGTAGCAGGCGCCCGACATCATCCGGCGCAGGAACGGGAACTCCCGGTCGAACTCATGGTTGCCGGCGACATCGAAATCGAGCCCGAGCGCGTTCAGCACCTCGATCGTCGGCTCGTTCGCGAACGCCTGGGTGTAGTCCGGCCAGCCGCTGAACTGGTCCCCGGACCCGATCAGGAACGAGTTCGGCTGCCCGGCCCGGAGCCGGTCCAGGTGCGCCTTCAGGTACCCCGCGCCGCCGACCGCCAAGGACCCGGACGGCCCGGCGATGGTCAGGTTCTCGGTCTCGGAGAGGTAGCCGTGCAGATCGGTCAGGCTGAGCACCTGCACCGGGATCGGCGCCGGCGCGGCACTCACCGGCGGCGCCACCGCGGCAGCGGACCCGGCCAGGGCGAGGGCCAGCACGGCGAGGACACGGGACCTTCGGAAGATCGACATCGTCAGCTCCTGTCGGACGGACCGACCCGCACCGTAACCACCGGCCCACCCCACCCGACATCGCCTGACCTGCTGATCTCGTACACGATCCGGCTATAACCCTTGGCCGCCGGCGGACCGCCCGCTCTACAGTCGGCGACATGGTCCACATCCTGGCCGCGGTGGCCTGGCCTTATGCGAACGGGCCGAGGCACATCGGGCACGTGTCCGGTTTCGGCGTACCGAGCGACGTCTTCGCGCGGTACCAGCGGATGGCCGGGAACGACGTGCTGATGGTGTCGGGGACGGACGAGCACGGCACGCCGATCCTGGTCCAGGCCGAGCGGGAAGGGGTCAGCCCGCAGGAACTCGCTGATCGGTACAACCAGGTGATCGTCGAGGACCTGCACGGCCTCGGCCTGTCCTACGACCTGTTCACCCGCACGACGACGCGAAATCACTACGCCGTCGCCCAGGAGTTGTTCCGGACCGTGCATCGCAACGGGTACCTGGTCACCCGGACCGCGCTCGGGGCGATCTCGCCGTCGACGGGGCGGACCCTGCCGGACCGGTACATCGAGGGCACCTGTCCGATCTGCGGGTACGACGGGGCGCGCGGCGACCAGTGCGACAACTGCGGGAACCAGCTGGACGCGATCGACCTGCGGAACCCGCACAGCCGGATCAACGGCGAGACTCCGGTGTTCGTGGAGACCGAGCACTTCTTCCTCGACCTGCCCGCGCTCGCGGACGCGCTCGGCTCCTGGCTCGGGACCCGGACGGACTGGCGGCCGAACGTGCTCAAGTTCGCGCTGAACCTGCTCGACGACGTCCGGCCGCGGGCGATGACGCGGGACATCGACTGGGGCATCCCGGTCCCGCTGCCGGGCTGGGAGGAGAACCAGGGCAAGCGGCTGTACGTCTGGTTCGACGCCGTCATCGGGTACCTGTCCGCGTCGATCGAGTGGGCCCGGCGGACCGGTGACCCGGACGCCTGGCGCGCCTGGTGGTGCGATCCGGCCGCGCTCTCGTACTACTTCATGGGCAAGGACAACATCACCTTCCACGCCCAGATCTGGCCGGCCGAGCTGCTCGCGTCCGCCGGTCGCGGGGCGCGCGGTGGGACGCCGGGGGAGTACGGCGTGCTGAACCTGCCGACCGAGGTGGTGAGCAGCGAGTTCCTGACGATGGAGGGCCGCAAGTTCTCCTCGTCCCGGTCGGTCGTGATCCCGGTGAGGGACGTGCTCGAACGGTACGGACCGGACCCGTTGCGGTACTTCATCGCCGCGGCCGGACCGGAGACGCAGGACACCGACTTCACCTGGTCCGAGTTCGTCCGCCGGAACAACGACGAGCTGGTCGGCACCTGGGGCAACCTGGTGAACCGGACCGCGTCGATGATCGCCCGGAACTTCGGCGCGATCCCGGCGGCCGGGCCGCTGACCGACGCGGACCACGAGCTGCTAGGCCGGAGCCGGGACGCGTTCGGCCTGGTCGGCGAGCACCTCGGCCGGCACCGGCTCCGGCAAGCGGTCGGCTCGGCGTTGCGGGTCGCCGCCGACGCGAACCAGTACCTCTCGCAGCAGGCGCCGTGGAAGGAGACGGACCGGGAGCGGCAGGGCACGATCCTGCACGTCGCCGCGCAGGTGGTTGCCGATAGCAATCGTCTGCTCGCGCCGTTCCTGCCGCACGGCGCCCAGCGCGTGCACGAGGCGCTCGGCGGGACCGGGGTGTTCACGGACCAGCCGGAGATCCGCGAGGTGGCGGACCTGGACGGCGGACCCGGGTACCCGGTGATCACCGGCGACTACGACCGCACGACTTCGTGGTCCTCGCGTCCGGTCGTGCCCGGGACACCGGTGGCGGCGCCGACGCCGGTCTTCACCAAGCTGGCGCCGTCCGTCGTCGACGAGGAGCTGGCCCGGCTGGGGTGACGCCTTTCTCCAAGACCGAGGGCGGGCGCGGGACTACCGTCGAAGGGTCTAGCGAAGGAGATTGAGAACGATGGCCGGAATCGTGGCCACCGCGGAGATCGACGTCCAAGCACCGCCGGCCCGGGTCTGGGCGGTCCTCACCGATCCGGACCAGATCCGGCGGTTCATGTTCGGGGCCGAGGTACGGACGGACTGGCAGGTCGGGAGCCCGATCGTCTGGGCCGGGGACTACGAGGGACGGGCCTACGAGGACAAGGGGGAGATCCTCGCGTTCGAGCCCGAGCGGTTGCTCAAGGTGACGCACTACAGCCCTTTGAGTGGTCAGCCCGACGTCCCGGAGAACTACCACACGCTCACGTACGAACTCGCCGCGCAAGGCGACGGGACGCGGCTCTCGCTGAGCCAGGACAACAACGCCAGTGAGGAGGAAGCAGCCCACAGCCGGGGCATGTGGGAGCAGATGGTCAAGAATGTGAAAGAGGCCGCCGAGGACTCTTAGTCCGGCGGGCGTTCGAGGGTCCAGTTGGTTAAGCTGCTACGGCCTCGTCGCCGAGAGGAAGTAGCAGAAGTCCATGCAGTCCCGCGCCGTCCGGTTCGGTCTCTGGCTGGCCGTTCCGCTGGCGATCGTTCTGCTGCTCGCGAGCGTCGGCGATCCGATGACGGCGTCCCTGCGCTACCTCATCACCTGGGTGCTCTCGGTCCTGCTGCCCGGCATGCTGCTGTGGCGGGCGCTGACCGGTGGCCGGTCGATCGCCCAGGACCTGGGCTTCGGCGCGGTGCTCGGGCTCGCGTGGCAGCTGCCGGTCTGGGCGCTGTGTACCGCGCTCGACGTGCCGAAGCTGCAGTGGATCGCGTTGCTCGGCTTCTACGTGGTGTTCGTCCTCGTCCCGCCGTTGCGCCGCCGGGCTGGCCGATCGCCGGAGCAGACGGCCCCTGGCTGGTGGTCCTCGGTGCTGGCGATCAGCCTGCTGGTCGCGGTCCTGCGCACGGTGGTCGGCCTGTTGCGGGCGTGGCCGTTGCCGCCGATCGCGTTCGACCGGCACCAGGACTACTGGTACCAGCTCGGCCTGGTCCAGTCGCTGCTGCGCGAGGTCCGGCCGCCGGACCTGTCGATCCTCGGTGAGCCGTTGATCTACCACTGGTTCGCGAACGCCTCGATCGCCAGCCAGTCCCTGATGGCGAACGTCGATCCGGCCGCCGTCCTGATGCACCACTGGCAGATCACGTTCGTGATGAGCCTGGTCCTCGCCGGTTGGGCGGCAGGGGAGGCGCTCACCGGCAAGACCTGGGTGGGCGCGGCCGGCGGTGTCCTGTCCGGGGTGCTGCCCGGCATGATCCAGCTCGTCGGGTATCCGATCGCCGAGGTGTCGCCCGCGCAGATCGTGCAGGGTCCGACCGGTGCGCTCGCGGCCCTGGTGATGCTCGGCCTGGTCGGGCCGACGGTGCTGATCCTGCGCAAACAGGCGACGATCGGGACCTGGATCGCGATGGCCCTGATGATCGGGATCGCGACCGGGACCAAGCCGACGGTGCTGCCGATCATGCTGGCCGGATCCGCTGTGGTCGGGCTGTACGCCTGGATCACCGAGCGTCGGCTGCCTCGGCGGATCCTGGCGCTCGGTGCACTTGCGGGCGGATTCTTCCTGGCCGCCACGGTCGCGCTGACCGGGAGTACCGGGGGCAGCCGGATCCAGTTCCTCGCCGCGGTGCGGGCGTTGCCGTTCTACGCGAGCGTGACAGGTGACAGGTCGTACCCGGCGACCGGCGGCTGGGTGGTCCCGTCGCTGGCGACCGGCGAGCTCCGGCTGGTCTTCTTCGTGGCCGCCCTGGCTGCGTACTACCTGCTCATCAACGGCGGACGGATGCTCGCCCTCCTCGGTACGGTGACCAGCCCGGCGCGCCGCGATCCGGCGTACTGGTGGCTGGCGGGCTGTGTCACCGCGGGGACCTTCATCACGCTCGTCTTCTCCCACACGGGGTTCTCGGAGTACCACTTCCTCCGGACCGTGACGGCGCTGGGCGTGGTCGGCGCCGTCGCGGTGGCGTCCACGTTGATCGACGAGAAGACGCGGTGGCGCCCGATCCTGGCCGCGGCGGCAGCGGCGTTCGGGGTGGCCCTGCTGATCCGCGGGCTCTCACCCGACTCGATCGTGGTCACGTCGGCGATCCGCGCGTACGCCGTGGTGATGCTGCCGTTCCAGCTGGTCGCCCTGGCGGCGGCCCTGGTCATCATGCGGACCAAGGCGCGGACCACCTCGCTCGTCCTGCTCCAGGTGATCGCGGTCGTGATCGCGGCCGGGTTGCCGAACCAGCTCGCCGTCTTCGGCGAGAACCTCACCGCCGCGGTCCGCGGGCAACAGGTCCAGGCCGATCCGCGGTCGCGGGTCTATCTGACCGAGCACGAGCAGGAGGCGGCGATCTGGCTCGGCCGGCACGCGCAATGGGGTGACGTCGCGGTGAGCAACGTGTTCTGCATGCCCGCGCCGTACCGGCGGGGCTGCCCGGACGACGCGTTCTGGATCTCCGGGTTGAGCGGCGTGCAGCAGTACCTCGGCGGCTGGGCGTACGCCCCGGTCAACCTCAGCGCGACGCACAACCGGACCAGCTTCCTGACCCAGCCGTCACCGTGGCCGGACCGGCTGCAGCACAGCCTGGACGCGATCCGCCGGCCGAGTCCGCAGCTGCTCGCGATGCTGAAGAACCAGGTCGGCGTGGACTGGATCGTGGCCGATCTGCGGGCCGGTCCGGTCTCGCCCGCGCTGGACCGGCTGGCCGAGCGCGTCTACGCCAACGACGACGTGCGGATCTACCGGTTGCGGTAAGTAGGCTGGTCCGCATGTCTGACGGTGTGGAGGTCGATCGCCCGACCCGGGAACGGGCTGCCATCGGTGAGGACGGGCGGTCGCGGGACCGCAGCCGGCCCGCCGTTCCGGATCCGCTGCCGATGAGCGTGGTCGACGCGCACTGCCACCTGGACATCGCCGACGGCGAGGACGGCGCCTGGCTGAGCCCGGCCGAGGCGATCAAGCTGGCGTCGTCGGTCGGGGTGACCCGGATCGTCCAGGTCGGCTGCGATCTGCCGGGCGCGGTGTGGGCCGTCGAGGCCGCCGAGCAGTACCCGAACCTGATCGCCGGAGTCGCCCTGCACCCGAACGAAGCGCCCAAGCTGAAGGCGGCCGGGGAGCTGGAGTCCGCGCTGGCCGAGATCGAGCGGCTGGCGACCAGTACGGACAAGGTGCGGGTGATCGGCGAGACCGGGCTGGACTACTTCCGGACCGGCGAGGACGGCCGGGCCGCGCAGCACGAGTCGTTCGCCGCGCACATCGAGCTGGCCAAGCGGCTGGACAAGACGCTGATGATCCACGACCGCGACGCGCACCAGGACATCCTGGCGATCCTGGACCGCGAGGGCGTCCCGGACCGGTTGGTGATGCACTGCTTCTCCGGCGACACCGAGTTCGCCCGGGAGTGCGTGAACCGCGGGGCGTTCCTCAGCTTCGCGGGCGTGGTCACGTTCAAGAACGCGCAGTCGCTGCGGGACGCGCTGGCCGTCACTCCGCTCGACCGGGTGCTGGTCGAGACCGACGCGCCGTACCTCACGCCGTCGCCGCACCGCGGTCAGCCGAACGCGTCGTACCTGATCCCGCACACGGTCCGGAAGATGGCCGGCGTGCTGAACATCTCGGTCGCCGAGTTGTGCGAAGCCCTGTCCGGCAACGCGGAGCGCGCCTTCGGCGGAGCCTGGTAGCCCGCGGATGGAGTTCGGCGAGGTCGTCCGCCGACGGCGGATGGTGCGCAACTTCGACCCGGACCGGCCGGTGCCCGCCGAGGTGCGGGAGCGGATCCTGTCCAACGCGCTGCACGCCCCGTCCGCGGGGTTCAGCCAGGGCTGGGCGTTCCTGGTGCTCGAGGGCGCCGACAAGGAGCGGTACTGGGAGACCGCCGGCGTCCAGCCCGGCCGCGAGGACTGGGTGACCCGGTTACGCCGCGCGCCGTTGCTGGTGCTGCCGTTCGCGCACGAGCAGGCGTACCACGACCGGTACGCCGAGCCGGACAAGAACCGCTCCACCTGGACGGCGCCGTACTGGTACGTCGACACCGGGATGGCGTCGTTGCTGATGCTGCTGACCGCGGTCGACGAGGGTCTGGGGGCGTGCTTCGTCGGACTGCCGGTGCCGCGGATCCCCGCGATCAAGGCCGAGTTCGGGGTTCCGGCCGAGTTCGCGCCCCTCGGCGCCATACCGATCGGGTATCGCGCGCCCGACCCGCGCTCGCCGTCGTTGCGCCGCGGCAGGCGTCCGACCTCGGAAGTTGTGCATCGAGGGCACTGGGGTCAGCACACCGAGTGATCGGCTCATTACACCTATCGGCCCCGCAACGGCGAGCCGATTGGCGCTGTCGCGACTTCTTCGTTACTGTCCCGTGATGTTGGCCGGGATCGGGGAAGGTTCCGGATGGCGCGCCCCTCGGCGGAGACCGTGGTTTCCGGCCCCTCGTGGCCCGGCTCCTGCGGCGTCCGCCAGCGCTGTCCAGCCCCGTGCCCGGGTAGCCCTACCTGGGAGCATGAGTGCGTAAGTCCATCATCGCGGCCGTCGGCGTGACGGCGGCGTTCGCCGTCGTGGGCGGCAGTGTGGCCTATGCCAGCAAGAGCAAGAACGTGAGTCTGTCGATCGACGGGCAGGTGCAGAAGGTGCACACCTTCGGCTCCACCGTCGGGGATGCGCTGAAGGCGAGCAACATCCAGGTCGGTGAGCGCGACCTGGTCGCCCCCGCCGTCGACACCAAGCTCAAGGACGGTCAGGAGATCGCGGTGCAGTACGGCCGCCAGCTGACCGTCACCGCCGACGGCACCAAGAAGAGCTTCTGGACCACCCAGGACAGCGTCAGCGAGGCGCTGACCGACCTGGGTCTGCGCTACGACGGCGCCGCGCTGTCGACCAGCCGGAGCGCGCCGATCGGGCGCGAGGGTCTGAACCTGGTGGTGAACACCCCGAAGACGGTGCAGTTCGTCCGGCAGGGCAAGGTCGTGTCGGTGCAGTCGATGGCCGGTACGGTCGGCGAGGCGCTGACCGGGGCCAAGGTCGGCTACGACAAGGACGACCGGATCACCCCCGCGGTGACCACCGCGCTGAAGCCGGGCGTGAACCGGATCACCGTGGTCAAGGTCGACGTCAAGAAGGTCACCAAGACCGAGTCGATCGCCTTCGAGAAGGTGGAGACCAAGTCCGCCGCCCTGCTCGTGGGCGACACCAAGACCACCACCAAGGGCACCGCCGGCAAGAAGTCCGTCGACTACGTGCTCACCTACCTGGACGGCAAGCTGGTCAGCACCAAGCTGCTCGCCACCAAGGTGGTCGCGCAGCCGGTCGACGAGAAGGTCACCGTCGGCACCAAGCCGAAGCCGGAGCCGACCGAGACCGCCACCTCCGAGGAGGAGCCGGCCGTCGGGAACACCGGCGCCTGGGACCGGATCGCCGAGTGCGAGTCGGGCGGCAACTGGTCGACCAACACCGGCAACGGGTACTACGGCGGTCTGCAGTTCAGCCACCAGACCTGGGTCGCGTACGGCGGCGACAAGTACGCCAGCAACGCCCACCTGGCGAGCAAGGCGCAGCAGATCGCGATCGCCGAGAAGGTGCGCGCCGCTCGCGGCGGGTACGGCGACTGGCCGGTCTGCGGCAAGCGTGCCTGAGCGAAGCACCGGGCCTGCCACACTGAGCGTGTGACCAGCGCCGATTCCTCCACTTCCGCCGGACCGAGGCTCCTCGGTCCGGCGGAAGTGCGTTCACTGGCCGCGTCGCTCGGGCTCCGCCCGACCAAGCAACGCGGCCAGAACTTCGTCATCGACCCGAACACGGTCCGCCGGATCGTCCGGGCCGCCGAGCTCGACCCGGCCGGCGAGCACGTCCTCGAGGTCGGACCCGGGCTCGGCTCGCTCACGTTGGCGCTGCTGGCCGAGGGACACCGGGTCACCGCGGTCGAGATCGACCCGCTGCTGGCCGGAAAGCTGCCCTCGACGATCGCGGAGTACGCCCCGGGTCAGGCGGACCGGTTCGCCGTGGTCGAGGCCGACGCGGTCGTCGTCGAGGCGGCCGCGCTGGGTGCGCCGACCGCCTGCGTGGCCAACCTGCCGTACAACGTGGCCGTGCCGGTGCTGCTCCACCTGCTGCGGATCTGCCCCTCGCTCGACCACGGCCTCGTCATGGTCCAGGCCGAGGTGGCCGACCGGCTCGCGGCGCCCCCCGGCTCCCGGACCTACGGCGTACCGTCCGCCAAGGCCGCCTGGTACGCCGATGTCCGCCGCGCCGGGCCGATCGGGCGGAACGTGTTCTGGCCGGCGCCGAACGTGGACTCCGGCCTGGTCGCGTTCACCCGGCGCGAACCGCCGAGCACGAGCGCCTCGCGGGAAGAGGTGTTCGCGGTGATCGAGGCGGCGTTCTCGCAGCGTCGCAAGACGATTCGCTCGGCGCTGGCCCGCTGGACCCCGGACCGCGCCGAGCTGGACGAGGTCCTCGCCGCGGCCGGGGTGGACCCGACCGTGCGCGGCGAGATGCTGGCCATCGAGGAGTTCGCCGCGCTGGCCGGGGCCAAGCACGCCGCCGGGACGAAGCACTAACCTGTGCCCGTGCCACCATCAGCCCAGGTCACGGTCCGGTCGCCGGCCAAGATCAATCTCGGTCTGTCCGTCGGTCCGCCGCGCCCGGACGGCTTCCACCCGCTCGCCACGGTGTACCAGGCGGTGGCGTTGTACGACGATGTCACCGCGACCGTCCGGGACGACACCGACATCACCGTGGAGGTGGTCGGTGACTTCGCCGTCGACGTCCCCACCGACGACTCGAACCTCGCTGTCCGCGCGGCCCGGCTGCTGCAGTCGGAGTACGACGTCACCGAGGGCGTGGACCTGAGCATCCGCAAGACCATCCCGGTCGCGGGCGGGATGGCCGGTGGCTCGACCGACGCGGCCGCCACCCTGGTCGCCTGCAACCGGCTCTGGGGTCTGCAGCTGTCGCAGTCGGAGCTGCAGCACCTCGCCGCCGAGCTGGGCAGCGACGTGCCGTTCTGCCTGGTCGGCCACACCGCGCTCGGCCAGGGCCGCGGCGAGCAGGTCACCGAGGTGATGTCGCGCGGCACGTTCCACTGGGTCTTCGCGGTCGCCGACGGCGGCCTGTCCACGCCCGCGGTGTACTCCGAGCTCGACAAGCTGCGGCCGCTCCGCCGGGTCGAGCCGCCGGAGGTCAGCCCGGCCCTGTTGTCCGCGTTGCTGTCCGGCAAGGCGGCCGCGTTGGCTGTTGCGCTGAGCAACGACCTGCAGGCGGCGGCGCTGTCGCTACGACCCGAGCTGGGTGGCGTGCTGCAGTTCGGCCTGGACCAAGGCGCGTTGGCGGCGATGATCTCCGGGTCGGGGCCCACCTGCCTGTTCCTCGCCGCGGACAGCCGACGCGCGGTAGACCTCGCCGTCGAACTAGCCGAGTCCGGCCTGTGCCGAATGGTCCGCCAGGCGGAAGGCCCGGTCCCCGGCGCCCGCATCCTCCCAGCCCCCATCACCCGCTAGCCCCACCCACCCCCTCCCCCCGCCCGCCCCCGCCTGGCCCCGGCCGGCCCTGGCCTGGCCCCCGCCCGCGCCCGGCCCCCCGCGCCCGCCTGGCCCCCGCCTGGCCCTGGCCGGCCCTGGCCCGGGATCTCGTGGGTTAACCCTTGCGATGGATGCTTGGCCCACCAGAATCCGATGGGCCAAGCATCAACCTCGTGGGTCAACCCACGAGACGCCGCGGGAGGGGCCGCGGGAGGGGCCGCGGGAGGGGCCGGGGGAGACGCCGCGGAGACGCTGGGGGAGGCGCCGGGGGAGACGCCGCGGAGGCGCTGCGGGAGGCGCCGCGGGAGGCGCCTCAGGAGGCGCTGCGGGAGGCGCCTCAGGAGGCGCTGCGGGAGATGCGTGCCAGGATCTGGTGGGAGCGGGCGGTGTGGATGGGGGCTCCGGCTTCCTCGTGCAGTGTGATGGCCTGCTCGGCCTCGGTCCGCGCCTCGGCGAGGTTCCCTGCCGCGTGTCGGGCGGCGGCGAGCTGGGAGCGCGCGGTCCCTTCCAGGATGCGCATCTCCAGCGTCTCGAAGACGGCCACCGCGCGCTCCGCGTGCTCGACGGCCGCGGCCGGATCGCCGGCCACCAGCTCGAGCTGGGACAGCCCGACCGACGCCCGTACCTCCACCTCGGCCGACTTCGTCTGCCGCGCCAGGACCAGCCCGGCGTGGTAACTGTCGGCGGCCTCGGCGTACCGCGCCAGCTCGACGAGCGCGTCGCCGAGCGTCGTCCGGAGGTGGGCCTCCGTCATCGGGTCCTGCACCTCGATCGCCAGCGCCACCCCCTGCAACGCCGCCGCCTCCGCCGCCTCGAACTCGCCCCGGTCCCGGTGGATCGTCGCCAGCGCCTCCAGCGACTGGGCCACGTCCCGCGGATCGCCGAGCCGCTCGACCGCCTCGAGCTCGATCGTCATCGCCGCCAGCGCCTCGTCCAGCAGGCCGAGCGACTGCTGGGCGACCGCCATCGTGTGCAGCGTCGAGGACTCGCCCGGACCGACGCCGAGGTCCGCCTGCAACTGCCTGGCCTCGGTGGCCGCGGCCAGCGACTCCCGCGGCCGGCCGAGCTGGTGCAGGATCGCGGCCAAATTGCCGAGCGTCATCGCGGTCTGGTGCTGCAGGCCCGCTTCCTTCGCCGCCTCGTACGCCTGGCGGCAGTAGTCGTAAGCGACGCTGACCCGGCCCATGAAGGCGGTCGAGATGCCCAGGCTGTTCAGCGCGCTGATCTCGCCGGTCCGGTCGCCGATCCGGCGGAACCAGCGGGCGGCCTCGAGCAGGTCGGCCTCGCTGTCCTCCAACCGGCCGAGGCTCGCGTACAGGCTGCCGCGGGACCGGTACATCGAACCGGTCGCCCGCGGATCGCCCGCCTCCAGCGCGACCTCCAGCCCGGTCGTCACCACCTCGCGCCAGTCGGCGATGTGGCCGTCGGCCTCCAACGGACCGCGCAGCAGGTCGGCGAGATGCCAGGTGTACTCCGGCCGCCCGGCGCGCGCTGACACGGCGGCGACCAGGTTCACCTGCTCGGCGGCCAGCCAGGTCCGCGCCTCGGCCGGGGTGAGTTCGGCGAGTCCGGCGTCGGCCACGACCGGCAAGGACGGCAACCGGATCTTGCGTGGAGCGATGGCCTGGGACGCCGCGTTCAACCGGATCAGGTAATCCACCAGGAGCCGATCGAGGGCCGCCGATCGCTCGGGATCAGCGGCGCCGTGCTCCTCCGCGTAGAGCCGGAGCAGATCGTGGAACTGGAACCGGCCGGGCTGATGCTCCTGGACCAGGTTCGCCGCGGCCAGCGCACCGAGGACGGCCTCGGCCTCGTCCACCGGTCGATCGAGCAGGACAGCCGCCGCGTCCCCGTTGAAGTCCGGCCCCGGGACCACGCCCAGCAGCCGGAACAACCGCGACGTCTCCGCATCCAGGCTCCGGTACGACTGCTCGAACGCGTTCCGTACCGCGGCCTGCGGGTCACCGAACACCGCGAGCTTGCTGAGCCTGTTCCCCGACCGCAGATCGGCCAGGTACCGCGCGGGATCGGTCCCGGGCCTGGCCGCGAGATTGGACGCCGCGATCCGCAGAGCCAGCGGGAGGTGCCCGCAGAGCCGGGCCAGCTCCTCCGCCTCGCTCCGGTCGAGCACCGTGGACCCCAGCAAGGCGGCCACGAGTGCGGCCGACTCGTCCGGGGCGAGCTGGTCGAGCGGGACACTCTGGCCACCCGCCAACGCGATCAGCCCGGCCAGCGAATTCCGGCTGGTGATGAGCACCGCGCTACCGGCCGATCCGGGCAGCAGCGGCCGGACCTGGTCCGCCTTGCCCGCGTCGTCGAGCACGATCAGCACCTGCCGATCGGCGAGCCTCGACCGCAGCAACGCGGCCCGCGCGTCCAGGCCATCCGGTACCGCGGTGGTCGCGAGCCCGGTGTTCACGAGGAGCTCGGCGAGGACGGCGTACGGGTCGCGCGGGTGCTCGCCGGCGCCTGCGAGCCCGACGTACCACTGGCCGTCGGGGAACGCGGAACGCAGGCGATGGCCGACCCGGATCGCGAGGGCGGACTTGCCGGCGCCGGGTGGGCCGGACAACGCGACGATCGGGATGCCGAGGTCCGGGTCCGTGAGCAGCTTCTCCACTCGGCTGACCAGTTGCTCGCGGCCCGTGAAATCCGCGACCTCCAACGGGAGCTGCCGGTGCACGGGCCAGGCCGGCTGCGGTTCGGGCAGGTCGGGCGCGTCGAGGGACTCCGAGCCGGCCAGGATCGCTTGCTGCAGGTCGCGGAGTTCCTTGCCTGGTTCGATTCCGAGGTCGTCGACCAGCTGCCGCCGGGCCGCGTCGTACGCCGACAACGCGGCGGCGCGCCGGCCACTGCGATGGAGGGCGAGCATCAACTGGGCCCAGAGCCGCTCGCGCAACGGGTGGTCGGCGGTCAGCGCGCGGAGCTCGGGGACGAGCTGGGCGTCCAGGCCGACCCGGAGCTCGGCGTCGATCCGGCGTTCGACGACGCTCAGCCTGCGTTCGACCAGCGCGGGCAGCTCGAGCCGCTCCAGCGCTTCCGACCCCGTGTCGCCGAGCGGGTCGTCGCCCCACAACGCGATGGCCTGCTGCAACAGGTCGGCCTCGGCCCGCGGATCCTGCTCGGCCACCCGGTCGGCCTTCGCGACCAGGTCCTCGAACTCGGCGAGGTCCAGCTGATCCGGCCCGGCCTCGATCAGGTACCCACCGGCGCGGCTCTGCACGATCGCGCCGTCCTCGCCGAGCGCGGCCCGCAGCCGGTTCACGTAGGTCTGCAGCGCGCCCCGCTCGTCCACGGGCAGGTCCTCGCCCCAGACCCGCTCGGCGAGCTGGGCGACCGACACCGGCCGGCCCGCGCGCAACAACAGGACGGCCAGCAGGGCCCGTGGCTTGCGGGCAAGCACCAGCGGGACACCGTCCCGCTCGATCCCGACCTGCCGCAGCACGAAGAACCGCAAGTTGTCCGCCAAGCCGGCTCCCGGGCTTGCTCCGATGAAGCCCCCATCGTAGGGGGCGGACCTGCACCACTCATCAACCAGGCCGCGGCGGAGCCAATAGGGGCCCTGGGCCCGGAATCCCCCGGTTGGTGAGTGGTGGCGGTCCGGCGGCGCTAGGGGAGTGCGGCGTGCTGGATGGTGGTCGGGTCGGCCGGTGCGAGTGAGGGGTCGACCTCCTCGATCACGGAGACACCGGTGGAGCCGTCGAGGCGGTGCCAGTTCTCGGTCAGGGTGAGGACGCCGTCGGCGGTTCGGCCCGGCACACTGCGGACCTCGCCGGCCGTGACCTCGCCGGTCGCGGTCAGCTGGCAGTAGGTGGCCGTGATCGTGCCGGTCTCGTCGCAGGTCCCGACCAGCCGGCCGTAGTGCAGCCGCCCGCCCCCGAACTCGGCCCAGATCAGCGTGCCGTTCTGGTGGTACCGCCCGGTCGGTGCGCCGGGCGGATTGCCGATCGGGCGGAAGATGCGGCCGTCGTAGTTCGGAACGTCCATGGCGTTCGTCACCGCCCGGTCAGGATCGACAGCAGCATCTCGGCCCCGGGCGCGCTCGCCGCCAACCCGGTCAGCATCGCCCGGACCGCCAGCGCCGGGTCGAACCCGCGCGGCTTCAACGCGGCGACCCCGCGGACCACGTCGGCCTCCGCGAGCACCGGCGGGACGTCGGTCACCACCGGCGGCTCGCCCGACTTGCCGAGCAACGGCCGCACGTACGCCTCGAACTCGCGGTACGCCGACAGGGTGAAGTCACTGGCGAACCGGTCCGGCCGGTCCCAGGCGAGGTAGAGCCGGACGATGTCGACGTCCTCGTCACCGAGGAAGTCGTTCGCCCAGATCGCGTGGTTCCGGCTGGTCGAGAACTTCTCCCCGTCCAGGGTGTAGAACTCGTTCACCTGCGCCCCGCCGATCGCCTCGGGCGGGACCCCGGCCGCCAGGTACACGGCCGGCCAGAACAGCGCGAAGTAGAACCCGTTGTCGATCCCGTTGAAGTGCCACAGCGCCCCGACCTCGGACCAGGCCGCGGTGATGTCGTCGAGCCCGAGTGCCCCGGGACGCAGCGACTGCGCGACCCCGTGCAACGTGCTCAGCCCGACCTCGGCGTACACCTCGAGCCGCAGCCCGTCGTGCGGACCGGTGCCGGCCAGCCCCCAGTTCGTCGGGTACGCGATCGGGACGTCGGGGAGCCGGTTCTCCAGGTAGTGCGTGACGATCTGGCGGGCGCGATCGGGCAGCTCGGCCCGCAGCCAGACCTCGACGAGTTCCTGCCGGTAGTCCTCCATCGGCAACACCGGCACGGTCGCCTGGAACGGCCGCGGTGCGCCGCCGCAGCGGTTGCAGCGGGGATTCACCAGGTTCTCGGCCGACGTGTAGCCGCCGCATCCCTCGCAGCCACCGCCGGCCGCTTCCGAGCCGCACCACGCGCACTCGCCGACGACGTACGACTGGTGCAGGGTCCGGTCGCAGTCCGAGCAGGCGAGCAGGGTGAGCTCGCGCATCGGGAACTTGCCGGCCCGGGTCAGGTCGGCGGCGAGCGCGGTCACCCCGGTCTGGTACTGCGAGCTCTGCGGGTCGAGGAACACGTCGTACCGGATCCGGGCCGCCGTCAACGCGGCCACGATCTCCTCGCGGAACGACGCGGCCAGCTTCTCCACGTCGACGCCCTCACGTTCGGCCCGGGTGAGCACCCAGTTCTGGTGGACGTCGAACCCGGCCGTCGTCACCACCCGCTCACCGCGGGCCCGGGCGGCGCGGGCGGCGATGTCGGCCGCGAGGTACGGCCCGGAGAGGTGGCCGACGTGCATCGGCCCGTTCGCGGTGGCCGGCGGGACGACGACGACGGTGACTCCGGTCTTCGTTGCTGCGCACATGACGACTCCTGTCCGAAGGGGCGGCCGGCGGAAGTACGGCCCGGTGACTTGTTCGCACCGGGCCGGTCGCAGTGCGCGACGTTACTCCCGTGGCCGAACCCTCAGCCAGACGGAAAACCCTTGCATAGCGGGGATTCCGGCCGTCTTTGGCAAACGGTCGTTTGACCTCTGTCCCGGGCCGGTCAGACCTGGTGGAAACAGCAGGTCGCGGTCGCGCCGGTGGCCATGTTCACGACGCCGCCGTCGAGCTCCTGCGAGCCCCGGATCAGGAACCCGCCGAGGCCGCCGGCGACCAGGAACGCGCCCCAGGTGAGCAGCCACTGCTCGGTCCCGTCGTCGGTCGGGAACACCTCCGGAACCGGCCGGATCCGCCGCTGCAGGACCCACGGGTTGTCCATCGCCTCGTCGAGCCGGGCCGCCCACGCCTCCGCGTCGGTCTGCCAGCCGAGCAGGACGCCTTCGCCGCCGTGCAATGCGGTCGGCTTCAGCACCAACTCCTCACGGTTCGCCAGCGCGTACTCGCGCAGGTCCACCTGCTCGCCGTCCACGGTGACCTTGCCGCTGCGGACCATCCGGGTCCACGGCAGGATCCGGTCGAGCGCGGCGAGCTCGTCCGCGGGGTACCGGTCCCGGTACGCCTCGTCGGACAGCAGGGCCAGCGCGCCCTTGCTGCCGTAGAGCTCGGCGTCCAGCGGCGTGAAGATGGCGACGTGGCCGCGTTCGGAGGCCTGCAGGACGGGTTCGAGCAGTTCGACCGCGCCGGGCTTGAGGACGTCCTCGATCATGAACAACCGGAACACGACGTCGATCGCCCGGTCGCCGAGCCAGATCCGGTCGTCGCGGTACTCCAGCGCGTCCACCGGGCACGGCAGCGCGTCGATCCCGAGCGGCGCGAGCATCTCGGCGCTCTTGTGCAGCTGGCGTTCGAGGTCGGGGTAGCTGTCCGGGAAGTCGGCGATCGCCATCACCGGCCGGACCCCGGTCGGTACCTTCGCCTCGGTCAGGATGGTGCGGACCACCTCGGTCATCGTCTCGGCGTGGGTGAGGTCGTTGGCCGCGACGAAGTCGGCGATGAACGGGTGCTCGAGCATGGCCGCGTTCAGGACCGGGTTGTCGACGCCGCCGACGGTACTGCCGAGGTTGATCTCGAGCAGGTGGAAGCCGTTCTCGTCGCGGTACATGTCCGCCCGGCCCATCCGGCTCGGCGCCGGACCACGGCCGCGGGTGATCGCGCCGACCTGGGTCTCGGTCATCCCGACGGTCCGGGCGAACTCGGCCAGGTCGCCACCGAACAGCCGCTCGGGCAGCCGGGTGAGCGCGGAGTACAGCAGGTCGAGGTCCGCGCTGAGCCGGCGGTACGTCTCGGCCTCGAGGAAGGTCGGGCGGCTCAGACACCGGCCCAGGTACGTGGTGGCGTCGAGCTTGGGGGCCGCCGCCGACAGAATCGCACCGGCTTTCGGGCCGCGTTCGGCGGCTGCCGCGAGATAGTCGTCCGTGAGTGACATCGGAGCTCCTTGGATGCTCTCCCCGGCGCCCGAAATCCCTTGATCCGCGAAGTTCGAGCAAGACTTGGGCCGCCGTGGGGCGCAGGTTACTGGCCGTCGGCAGGTCTGGACATGCGTCAGACGGAAGTCGAGGGAAATCCGGCTGCGCGACAGAAAACCCGGCGCTACCATCGACAAACGTTTGTTCGGTTCCGTCCGAGTCCGAAGGAGACCCGCATGCGCCGCCGCTCGATCCACCCCGTTGCCACCCCCTGGATCGAGCTTCGGACGAGGACCTTTGAACACACTGACGATGGGAATCCTGGCGCATGTCGACGCCGGTAAGACCAGCCTGACCGAACGGCTGCTGCACGCCGCCGGGGTCGTCGACCGGATCGGCCGGGTCGACGACGGCGACACCCGCACCGACTCGATGGACCTGGAGCGCCGGCGCGGGATCACGATCCGTTCGGCGGTCGTGTCGTTCGAACTGGCCGGTGCGACGATCAACCTGATCGACACCCCCGGACACTCGGACTTCATCGCCGAGGTCGAGCGCGCCCTGTCCGTCCTGGACGGCGCCGTCCTGGTGATCTCCGCGGTCGAGGGGGTCCAGGTCCAGACGAGACTGCTGCTGCGCACCCTGACCCGGCTGCGCATCCCGACCCTGCTGTTCGTGAACAAGATCGACCGGATGGGCGCCCGGTACGACAGCCTGCTGGCCGACATCCGCCGCCTGCTCACGGTGGACGCGGTCCCGGTCGCGGCCGTGGCCGAGTTGGGGACGCGGGCCGCGAGGACCGTACCGTTCGCCGCGGACGATCGGCGAATCACGGAAGCGCTTGCCGAACGCAACGACGAGTTCCTGGTCCGGTATCTCGACGAAACGGTGACTGTGGAGTCGTGCCGGGCCGAGCTGGCTCGGCAGACCGCGGCGTCGCTGGTCCGGCCGGTGTACTTCGGGTCGGCGATGACCGGTGAAGGTGTTGCCGAGCTGATCGACGGGATCGTGGAACTGTTGCCTCGCGCAACTGGATCGGCGGCGGATCCGTTGCAGGGTTCGGTTTTCAAGGTCGAGCGTGGGTCGGCGGGGGAGAAGATCGCCTCGGCTCGACTGTTCGGTGGGACGTTGCGGGCGCGGGAGGAGATCGCGGTGCATCGCGGCGCCACGCAGTACTCGGCGAAACCGACGTCGGTGCAGGTCTTCGAACGCGGTGGAACGCGACCCGTCGCCTGCGCTCCCGCGGGTCGCATCGTGGCGTTGCGGGGCATCAAGGAGATCCAGATCGGCGACCAACTGGGCCGGCCCGGTCCTGGGGGAGGCGGGCTGTTCGCACCGCCGACGCTGGAGACCGTGGTCCAGGCGAAGGACCGGGGGAAGCTGTACCAGGCGTTGGTGCAGCTGGCCGAGCAGGATCCGCTGATCCAGGTCCGCAAGGACGAGGAGATCTCGGTGAGCCTGTACGGCGAGGTCCAGAAAGAGGTGATCGCGTCGCTGCTGGAGTCCGAGTACGGAGTGGCGGTCACCTTCTCGCAGACGCGGCCGATCCACGTGGAGCGGGTCGACGGGGTGGGGTCGGCGCATCGGGAGATCGGTGCTTCGGACAACCCGTGGCTTGCCGAGGTTGGCTTCTTGGTGGAGCCGGGGGCGGTTGGTACAGGGCTGGAGTACCGGGTGGAGGTCGAGGTGGGGGACATGCCGCGCGCGCTCCATACGGCGATCGAGGAGACAGTACGGCAGACGGTGAAGCAGGGGCCGTTCGGCTGGGAGGTCACCGATCTGCGGGTCACCGTCACGCACACAGGCTTCGCGCCGCCGGCGACTTCCGCGTCCGACTTTCGCCGATTGGTGCCGCCGGTGTTGCTGGGTGCGTTGGAGCAGGCGGGTACGACGGTCCACGAGCCGGTCGATCGGTTCGAGCTGGAGGTACCGGTGGATGCCGTTGCGGGCGTGGTGGCGAAGCTGGCGGAATCGACGGCGGTGGTGGACGCGAGCGAGGTGATGGGAGACCAGGCGAACCTGGCCGGCCGCATCCCGGTGGCGAGGCTGAACGCCTTCGAGTCGAGCCTCCCTGGGCTCACGCATGGCGAGGGCGTTCTGCAGACAACCTTCGCCGCGTATCAACCGGTCGTCGGCGAGCCGCCAGTCCGAGCCAGGACCGACGGCGACCCGCTGAACCAGAAGGCGTACCTGCTGTATCTCAACCAGCTCTGACAGACGGGTTCGGGGGATCAGCGTGCGTCTCGACAGGAGGTGGTTGGTGGTTGAGGTGGAGGAGGCGCCTGGCCCGGGCGGGGAGTGGCGCGGGTTGGTGACTACCTCCTGTCGACCTGCACGGTTCTGGCCCGCTTTACCGGGCCTCCAGCGCCTGAAGGTCTCGTACTGCGTAGCGGTGGTGTTCTATTTCTTCTTCCAGGAGGACTGCCAGGCATTCGGCGACTGGGCGGTCGCCTTCGGGGTAGCCCGGGGCCGGCGGCCGATCGCACAGTCGGCCGAGGTCCGCATCCTTCAGGTCCACCATGATCGTGCGTACCACCGCTCGCCGGCTGTCCAACGCCTCCAGCACCTCCGTCCACGTCGGAGCTGCGTTCACGTCGATTCCCAGTGCGGCAGCGTCAGCCTGCGGGTACCAGCTCTGGGGAAGGCCGATCGGGTGGTACGGGCGCGGCTCGTCGAGGACGGTTCGGCTGACCCAGGCGTCGGTGATGAAGATCAGGTGGCGCAGGGTTTCCGCGATCGACCACTCGCCGTCCACGCGTTCGTGCCGTACCTCTTCCGGCAGGCGTTCGGCTCGCTTGATCGTCCCGCTCCACAGGTCCTCGACCGTCGACCACAGGGCCTTGAAATCGTCTGCGCCGCGGAGTTCGCCGAGTCGCGCTCGTTCGGGGTGGCGGCGGTGGAGTTCGGTACTGACGTAGTCGGTGACGTCGATGCCGTTGACGACCAGGTGCTGGACGTAGCCGGAGATGTCGACGTTGACGAGGACGCCGTCGACGATCTTCACGTCGGTCAGGTCGCAGTCCACGAAGCGGCTGCCGGTGAGATCGTGGACGGTGAAGTTCGCGCCGCGGTACTGGTCGGTGTGGTCGCTGTCGTACTCGCCCGCCGAGAACCGGTGCGGACCGAACTGTGCCGTCATCCGCGCCATTCTCGTCGCCGGACCCAGTACCGACAAGCGCTCGTCTAGGCTCCCGACCATGACCACCCCCACCGTTGCCATCGCCAAGGACCTCGCGCCCGAAGGCGTCCTCCGCGTCTCGATCAACCTCGGCAACCCGGTCCTCGCTCAAGGCACTCCGCAGGCCCCGGCCGGCGTCACGGTCGACATCGCCCGCGAACTCGCGCGCCGCCTCGACCTCCCCGTCGAGTTCCACTGCTTCGACGCCGCCCGCAAATCGTTCGAGGCGATGAGGGAGGGCCAGGCCGACCTCTGCTTCCTCGCGATCGAACCGGCCCGCGAAGGCGAGGTCGCGTTCACGGCGCCGTACGTGGTGATCGAGGGCGTGTTCGCGGTCCGGCGTGATTCGGCGATCACGAGCCCGGCGGAGGCGGATCGCGAGGGAGTACGGATCGGGGTGAAGCAGGGCTCGGCGTACGACCTGTACCTGACGCGGACCTTCGAGCACGCGACGCTGGTCCGGGGGAGCGACGGGACCGACGTCTTCGAGACGGACGGGCTGGACGTGGCGGCTGGGATCCGTCAGCCGATCACGGCGTACGTGGCGGAGCACCCGGAACTGCGGGTGATCGAGGAGCGGTTCATGCAGATCCGCCAGGCGGTCGGTACGACGAAGACGCGCACGCCGGAGACGGTCCAGTACCTGCGGGGCGTCGTGGAGGAGTTGAAGGCGAGCGGTTTCATCGCCGAGTCACTCCAGCGCTCCGGGCGACCCGACGCGGCGGTCGCCCCGGCCGAGGAGATCTGAGCACGCCGTCCCATCCACCAACCACGCCGCGCCGCCTCCTCGGAGCTGACCGGTACCCTGGGCCGGTCATGGCAACTTCTCCTGCACCCAATCTCGTCAACCTGGAAGCCGTTTCGAAGGGCTTCGGTACCCGGATCCTGCTCGACCGTGTGAGCCTCGGCGTCGGCCGGGGGGAGCGGGTGGGCGTGGTCGGGCGGAACGGCGACGGCAAGTCCACTCTGCTCCAGGTGATCGCTCGGCGTGAGGAGCCGGATTCCGGCCGGATCACGCACAACCGGGACCTGCGGATCGGGTATCTCGGCCAGAGCGACGACCTCGATCCGGACGCGACGGTGCTGCACGCGGTGCTCGGGGAGGTCGAGACCTATACCTGGGCGGCTGACCCGCGGGCTCGGTCCGTGATGGAGCACCTGCTCGGTGGGGTCGATCACGGCGCGCTGATCAAGACGCTGAGTGGCGGTGAGCGGCGCCGGGCGTCCCTGGCGCGGCTGCTCCTGACCGAGGTCGATCTGCTGATCCTCGACGAGCCCACGAACCATCTCGACATCGAGGCGGTGAACTGGCTGGCCGAGCACGTGGTCGACCGGGCGGCCGCGTTGATCGTGGTGACGCACGACCGGTGGTTCCTGGACGCCGTCTGCACCGACACCTGGGAGGTCCAGGGCGGCCGCGTCTCGTCGTACGACGGTGGATACGCCGCGTACGTGCTGGCGAAGGCGGAGCGTTCGCGGGCCGAGCAGGTGATGGAGACCAAGCGGCAGAACCTGCTGCGCAAGGAGCTCGCCTGGTTGCGGCGGGGGGCGCCGGCCCGGACGTCGAAGCCGAAGTTCCGGATCGACGCGGCGAACCAGCTGATCGAGAACGAGCCGGCGCCGCGGGACAAGCTCGCGTTGTCGCAGCTGGCGACGTCGCGGCTCGGCAAGGACGTGTTCGACGCGGAGGACGTGAGCCTGGCGTTCGGTGATCGGGTGATGCTCGACCACGTCACGTTCCGGCTCGGCCCGGCCGACCGGATCGGGCTGCTCGGGCCGAACGGGGCCGGCAAGACCACGTTCCTCAAGGTCCTGACCGGGCAGCTCGCGCCGGACTCGGGCCAGGTCAAGCAGGGCAAGACGGTCCGGATCGCGAACCTCTCGCAGTCGCTGGAGGAGATCGACGGCGGCGCGACGGTGCTCGCGCACATCACCGACATCCGGCGGACCGCGGCGCTGGCCGGGCGAGGCGGGGAGCTGACCTCGTCGCAGTTGCTGGAGCGGTTCGGGTTCACCGGTGACCGGCTGACGACGCGGATCGGCGATCTGTCCGGTGGTGAGCGGCGCCGGTTGCAGCTGCTGCGGATCCTGCTGGACGAGCCGAACGTGCTGATCCTGGACGAGCCGACCAACGACCTCGACGTCGAGACCCTGACGGTGCTGGAGGACTTCCTCGACAGCTGGCCGGGGGTCGTCGTGGTCGTCACCCACGACCGGTACTTCCTCGAGCGGGTCAGCGACATGGTCTACGCGATCATGGGCGACGGCCGGGTCCGGCATCTGCCGCGCGGCGTCGAGCAGTACCTGGACGAGCTCGAGGACGGTACCGCGGCGGCAGCCCGGGCAGCGCGACGACCGGCCGCGCGGACTACGGCGCCTGCCGCTGACCCAGAGACGGTCGCCCCGCCGCAAAGCGAGTCGGCCGACGCGAAGCCGGTCGATCCGGCGGTCGCCCGGGCGGCGAAGAAGGAGCTGAACCGGATCGAGCGGCAGCTCAGCAAGCTGGGCGCGTCGGAGGCGAAGCTGCACGACCAGCTCGCCGCGAACGCCAGCGACTACGCGCGGCTGGCCGAGCTCGACGCCGAACTGCGCAAGCTGACCGAAGAACGCGAGGAGTTGGAAAGCGCTTGGCTGGAAGCGGCCGAGCGAGCGGAATAGCCGCGCGAATTCGCCCTGTATACATGATCAAATCTCAGGCTTCTCCGCAGGCCCCAGGAGGGTGCTGAAACTGAGTCGCGGCGCACCCTCCGATCCCCTGTGATTGGGAGGGTACGCCGCGGCTGCCGGGTGAGCGGGCCCCGTCGGCCGGCGTTGTCCGAGCCCCGAGCCTCGGACACCATCGACCGGTTCGGCGGACCACCTCTCGCCGCCGAAGCCACTGAGATTGACGTTTGTGTAGTCGGTTCCGCACCGACAGTGAGGACCCTAGTGTCCGGTTCGACCCAGTGTCGATAGCCGTCGGCTACAGCAGTCTCACGATCTTGTTGCAACTAGCAACGAACGCCGAGCTATTAAGTGACGGGTCGTCTTTTCGGATTATTCCGGCACAATTCCACGGCGAACTCAGTACCTGTGGAAAACTGTTTCTGCACGTGCAAAACGAGCCTGTGGAAAAGTCAGTGTTTTTCCTGGTCGAACGGTCCGACCAGTTCGCGCAGAACCTTCGCGATCCGGGCCTGGTCCCGCTCGCTGATCGCGCCGAGCAGGGTTCGCTCGTGGGCGAGCAGGTCGGCCATCGCCGCGTCCACCGCGTCCCGGCCGGCGTCGGTCAGCTGGACCAGGACGCCCCGGCGGTCGGCCGGATCCGGTAGCCGCTCGACCAGCCCGCGCGCCGCGAGCCGGTCCACCCGGTTCGTCATCGTCCCCGAGGTCACCAGGGTCTCCTTGAGCAGCCGGCCGGGGGACAGCCGGTACGGAGCGCCCGCCCGCCGGAGCGCCGCGAGCACGTCGAACTCCCACGACTCCAGCCCGTGCGTCGAGAACGCCTGGCTCCGGGCCCGGTCCAGGTGGCGCGCCAGCCGGGTGACCCGGGACAGCACCTCCATCGGAGCCACGTCGAGGTCGGGCCGTTCCCGGCGCCAGGCCTCGATCAGCCGGTCGACCTCGTCTCTCATGTCTCCGAGGTTAGGCGATCAAGACTCTTGACATCAAGACAACTCGCGTGAGTAAAGTATCTCGACATCAAGAGATCTTCGTCGAGGGAGCGGGTATGCGATCGTCGCCGGTGTGGAGTCCGGAGCAGTACGGCAAGTACGCCGATGAGCGGGGCCGCCCGTTCGCCGACCTGGTCCGCCGGGTCGGTGCCGAGGAGCCGGCCGTCGTCGTCGACCTCGGCTGTGGGCCGGGCAGTCTGACCGCGACCCTGCTGGACCGGTGGCCGGCCGCGTCCGTGCACGGCGTCGACTCGTCGCCCGCGATGATCGCCGAGGCGGAGAAGCTGGCCGCGGACCGGCTCACGTTCGAGGTCGCGGATCTGCGCGAGTGGTCGGCGCCGGCCGGGTCGATCGACGTGATCGTCACCAACGCGACCCTGCAGTGGATCCCCGAACAGCTCGACCTGCTGCCCACCTTCGTCGAGGCGGTCAAGCCGGGCGGCTGGCTCGCGATCCAGATCCCCGGCAACGGCGACGCCCCCTCGCACGCGATCCTGCGCGAACTGGCCAACACCGCCCCGTACGCGGAGTACGCCGCTGAGCGGTCGCTGCGAGCCGAGGTGCCGAGCCCGGCCACGTACATCGACGTACTGAGCGGGCTGGGGTGCTCGGTGGACGCGTGGGAGACGACCTACAACCACCTGCTGCCCGGCGACAACGCGGTGCTCGAATGGGTCAAGGGGACGGGCGCCCGGCCGGTACTGCAGTCGCTGCCGGATGACTTGCGCCAGCGGTTCGAGGCGGAGTACGGCGCTCGGCTGGCGGAGGCGTACCCGCGGCGGGAGTACGGCACGTTGCTGCGGTTCCGGCGGATCTTCGCGGTCGCGCACAAGGCGGAGAGCTGATGCGGCTCGATCACGTCCAGGTGTCTTGCCCGCCTGGCGGCGAGGACGTGGCGCGGGCGTTCTACCGTGACGCGCTGGGGATGACCGAAGTGGAGAAGCCGCCGTTGCTCGCTGCCCGGGGCGGCTGCTGGTTCCGCGCCGGGGAGGCGGAGATCCATGTCGGGGTCGAGCAGGACTTCCGGCCCGCGCGGAAGGCGCATCCGGCGTTTCAGGTGGACGACCTGGACGTCTTGGCCGACAAGCTCGCCGGGCTCGGCTTCCCGGTGACGTGGGACAACGACACGATCCCGGGCCGTCGGCGCTTCCACACCGCCGACGGCCACGGGAACCGCGTCGAGCTCGTCTGACGACGAGGTGGCCGGTGTCAGCTCATTCGCTGGCGAGGGCTCCGGCCGGGGCGACCTTGGCCGCGCGCCGGGCCGGCAGGACCGAGGCGAGCAGCCCGGCCACCGCGGCGACCAGCGCGATCGTGACGAGCAGCCCACCCGGTACGGCGTACTGCACCTGACCGCCGGTCTGGGCGCCCATCAGGGCGGCCGTCCCGGTCCAGCCGTAGACCAGGCCGAGCACGATCCCGAGACCGGCCGCGACCAGGGCCATCAGCAACGACTCGACCGCGAGCATGCCGCGCAGTTGCCGCCGGGTCAGCCCCATCGCGCGGAGCAACGCGTTCTCCCGGGTGCGCTCGAGGACCGACAGGCTGAGCGTGTTCCCGACGCCGACCAGCGCGATCAGCACCGAGACCCCGAGCAGACCGACCGCGACCGCGAGCAGGACGTCGAAGATCTTCGTGTACGCACTGCGCTCGGCCAAGCCGCCGGACACCGACAGCTCCTTCACCGACGGGATCGACTGCTGGACCGACTCGATCACCGCCGGACCGTCGGCCTTCGGATCGGTGGCCAGCCAGTACCCGGACACCCCGGCGGACGGGGCCAGCTTCGCCAGGTCGGTCTGGGTCAGCGTGAACGGCTCCAGCCCGGTCGCCCGGTACGCCTGCAGGGTGAGCTTGTTCTGACCGGCGACCAAGGTGACGGTCGAGCCGTCCTTCAGATCGAGCATGTTCATCGTGTTCCGGTCGAGCAGCGCGACCCCTGGCTTGAGCTTGTCGGTCAGCTCGGGGTTGTGCACGACGGCGGGCGCCTTGGCCTGGTCGAGCGCGGTGAGGTCGAGCTCCTGCTGGCCGGACTTCACCTCGAGGGTTCGGACCGGGACGACCTCGGTGACGCCCTTGAGGTCGCGGAGCTGCTGCTCGGCGCCGGCGGGCATCTTCTCCTGGTATGCGGTCACCATCAGGTCGACCGGGTACTCGCTGTCCATCGTGACGTCGAACGTCTTGCGGACCGAGGCGATCCCGACACAGGTCAGGCTGATCAGCGTCACCCCGATCAGCAGCGCGGACGTGGTCGCGGCGGTGCGCTTCGGGTTGCGGACCGCGTTGCCGACCGCGATCCGGGCCGGCACACCGCCCTTGCGCGACGGCAGCAGGCCGAGCAGCCGGACCAGCGCGGGCACCAGCAGCGAACCGATCGCCAGGACGCCGAGGAAGGAGATCACGCCACCGCCGACACCGACGATGACCTGGTTCGTCATGGCACTTGCCGCCAGCAACAAACCGCCACCGGCGAGCAGCAGGAAGCCGAGGATCAGCCGGACGGCACCCGCCTTGGACGCCGCCACCGGAGCCGCGTCCGGCCGCAGCGCGGCCAGCGGAGCCACCTTGGTCGCGCGGCGCGCCGGTACAACGGCGGCGGCGATCGTGGCGACCGTCCCTAGCAGCAGCGGGAGGACCACGGACACCAGGTCGAGGTGGAGAGCGACCGGCGGGATCCCCCAGTCGAACTCCTGGGCCAGCCGCAGCCCGAGTGCCGACAACGCGACGCCGAACACGACCCCGATCGCGGACGCGACCAGGCCGACCACGGACGCCTCGGCCAGGACCGACGAGAACACCTGGCGCCGGGACGCCCCGACGCAGCGGAGCAACGCCATCTCGCGGGTGCGCTGGGCGATCACGATGGTGAAGGTGTTGGCGATCACCAGGCAGGCGACGAACAACGCGATCACGGCGAACATGCCGAACACGCCACCGAGGACGTCGATCCCGTTGGTGAACCCCTGGACCTCGTGCTCGATCCAGGCCGCACCCGTGAACGTCTCCAGGCCCTTGCCGAGCACGGGCGTGATGGCGGTGACCAGGTCGGCCTGGCTGACGCCGGGCTTCGCGGCGACCTTCACCGCGCTGATGTAGCCCTCCGGCTCGAAGATCTTGACCGACTGGGCGGTGGCGACCGCGTGCGACGGGCCGACCGTCTTGCTGTCGTCGAGCAGGCCGACGACGGTGACGGTCCAGCGCTTCTCGTCGTACGAGGACAGGGTGAGTTTGCTGCCGATGCCGACCTTGTTCTTCTCGGCCTCCTTGGCCGGGAGCGCGATCTCCAGGGTGCCGGCCGGCAGTCGGCCCTGGGTCGTCGTCGGCCCGGCGATCCGGGAGGTGTCGTACAGCGCGGAGACGGCGAGGTAGTCCGGGCGGACCTTGCCGGCCCAGGAGACCTGCAGGAACGCGGACGTGTCGATCACCGCGGACGCGACCTGCGGGACCTTGCGGATCGCCTCCGCGTCCTTGACCTGGACCGACTCGTTGTCGCCGATCACGACGGCGTCGACGCCGGCGTTCGCCTTGCCGATGGTCTCGTCGATTCCGTGCGACGCCGACGCGTGCGCGGTCATCGCCAGGGTGCCGAAGCCGACCCCCAGCACGATCGCCAGACAGGCGGCGACCAGGCGGCCCAGGTGGGCGCGCAGCGAGGACAGGATGGAGCGGCGCACGGTCAGGCTCCCAGCTGCCGCAGGGCGTCCAGCACCGTCTCCGGTGTCGGCTCGAACAGCTCACCGGCGAGCCGGCCGTCCGCCAGCATCACCACCCGGTCGGCGTACGACGCCGCGAGTGGGTCGTGGGTCACCATCACCACGGTCTGGCCGAACTCGCGGACCGAGCGGCGGAGGAACCCGAGCACCTCGGCGCCGGAGCGGGAGTCCAGGTTGCCGGTCGGCTCGTCGGCGAACACCACCTCGGGCCGGCCGACGAGGGCGCGGGCGACGGCGACGCGCTGCTGCTGGCCGCCGGACAGCTCGGACGGACGGTGGGTCAGCCGGTCACCCAGACCGAGGACCTGGACGAGCGTGTCCAGCCATTCCTTGTCGGGCTTGCGGTTGCCGAGCTCCAGTGGGAGCAGGATGTTGTCCTTCGCCGACATCATCGGCAACAGGTTGAACGACTGGAAGACGAACCCGATCCGGTCCCGGCGGATCCGGGTCAGCTCGTTGTCGGGCAACTGGGTCAGCTCGGTCTCGCCGAGCAGCACCTGGCCCGCGGTCGGGGTGTCGAGGCCGGCCAGGCAGTGCATCAACGTCGACTTGCCGGACCCGGACGGGCCCATGATCGCGGTGAACCGGCCGACCCCGAAGTCGACGGACACTCCGTCGAGCGCGGCCACCGCGGTGTCGCCCTGCCCGTACACCTTGCGCAACTCGTGCGCCCGGATCGCGGTCCGCGGCGCGGCGTCCTGCGGCAGACGACCGAGCGGCAGCTCACCGGTCTGGATGGTCATCGGTCTCCTCGAAGTCCCTCGGTGATGGGGCTGTCCCACCACCTTCCAAGAACCTAGTGAGAACGACCATGACCCGAATCGGACCTGAGACTGCACTCTCCGTACGACCTGGGTCGTACTAGGACCGCACCACCCTGGCCCAGTGGGTGATCACATACGCCGCACTGTCCGGCCCCGGCGGATCCCCACTCAACTCGGTCGACGTCTGCTTCGGCATCAGCAGGACGACCGCGACCGACCCGTCGCGCAGGTGGACGTTCAGGTGAAGGGGGTCAGGCGTGGGGTTTGACGAGGCCGGTCTCGTAGCCGAGGACGACCAGGGCGACCCGGTCGCGGAGGCCGGTCTTGGCGAGGATGCGGCCGATGTGGGTCTTGACCGTTGCCTCGGACAACGTGAAGAGCTGAGCGATCTCGGTGTTCGACAGGCCGCGGGCGACCTCGACCAGGACCTCGCGTTCGCGGGCGGTCAGGTCGCCTAGGTCGGGTTGCTCCTGCTCGCCGTCCGGGAGTGCGCCGGCGAAGTGTTCGAGCAGCCGCCGGGTGGTACTGGGGGAGACGACCGCGTCGCCGGAGTGCACCTGGCGGATCGCGCTGAGCAGGTCGGCCGGCGGGGTGTTCTTGAGCAGGAAGCCGGCCGCGCCCGCCTTGATCGCGGCGAACGCGTACTCGTCCAGGTCGAACGTGGTCAGCACGATCACCCTGGGGGCCTCAGGCAACGACTGGACCTGGCGGGTCGCCTCGACCCCGTCCAGCCGCGGCATCCGGACGTCCATCAGCACCACGTCCGCACCGGTCACCAGCAGCTTCTCCACCGCGTCGCCACCGTCGCCGGCCTGACCGACCACCCGCATGTCGGGCTGCGAGTCCACCAGCATCGTGAACCCGGCCCGGACCAGCTCCTGGTCGTCCACCAGGAAGACGCGGATCACGTCGTCGGTCTCGGTCACTGCTGGCCTCCAGGAAGGTTGTACGGCAGCCGGGCGACCACCTCGTAGCCGCCACCCGCCTTCGGTCCGGCGTTCACCGTACCGCCGGAGATCGAGGCGCGCTGCCGCATCCCGACCAGGCCGTGCCCCGGATCGGTGCTCGGCGCAACGGCCGCGCCCCGGCCGTCGTCGGTGACGACCACGGTCAGCATCTCGTGTCCGTAGTCCAGGGTGACGGAGGTCCGCGCTCCCGGGCCGGCGTGTTTCAGCGTGTTGGTCAGGCCTTCCTGGACGATCCGGTACGCCGTCAGCCCGAGCAGCGCGGGCAGGTTCCGGGGTTCGCCGCGCACCTCGTACGCCACGGTGAGCCCGGCGTCGCGGACGTTGTCGATCAGTTCCGGCAACGAGGAGACGCCGGGTTGCGGGCGCGGCTGGTTCGGATCGAGGTCCGGCTGGGTGTCCTGTTTGAGCAGGCCGAGCATCTTGCGCATCTCGGTCAGCGACGCGCGGCCGGTGTCGCCGATCGTGGCCAGCGCCTTCTTCGCCTGCTCGGGGGAGGCGTCCGCGGCGTACAGTCCGCCGTCGGCCTGGACGATCATGATCGACAACCCGTGCGCGACCACGTCGTGGATCTCCCGGGCGATCCGGGTCCGCTCGTTCGACACGGCCAGCGCGGCCTCGCGATCACGGTCCCGTTCGAGCTGGGCGGCGCGTTCCTCGAGTTGGGCGACGTACAGGCCGCGGGTGCGGCGGCGTTCACCGAAGGCCCAGACCCCGAAGACGAGGGCGCCGAGCGCGACCATCATGGTGACCTGCTGACGCCAGTCGCTGGTGCTCCAGTACCGGGACGTCGCCATCAGGACGCCGAGTCCGCCGATACCGAGCGCGATCCGGCTGTACCTGATCTCGCCGTAGACCGAGATCGTGTAGAGCGCGACCAGCAGGCCGACGTTGCCGGCCATCAGGTTCGCCCCGCCGAGCCACTGCAGCACCGCGACCGCGGCGACGCCGAAGAAGACCAGCTCGGGCCGGCTCCGGCGCCAGACCAGCGGGACCAGCATGCCGAGGCCGAGCACACCGGTCCAGTGTTCCTGCGCCAGTGACAGGAACCCGAAGAACATCGTCAGCCCGCCGGCCAGCAGCAGGTCGAACGCCTTGCTCCGGGCGGGCAGGGGCCGCGCGGCCAGGATCCCCGTCATGCGGGCCAGGGTACGGGGCCGCGATCGCCCGGAAGTCATGCCATGGGCGGATCCGGCGAGCCGGAGTGTCGTCCCACGGGCGGACTCCCAGCACTCCACAACCCGCTGTCGTCACGCTCGACTCCGGCGAGTCGGGCGGGGCGGCCCGGGCGCGGCCGAGGTTGGTGAGTGGTGCGCGTCCGGCTACTTGTGCGGGCGGGTCGAGAGGGTCGGTTTGGCCTCGAGGCCGGACAGGCCGTTCCAGGCCAGGTTGACCAGGTGGGCGGCGACGTCCTGCTTCTTCGGTTTGCGCGCGTCCAGCCACCACTGCCCGGTGAGCGCGACCATGCCGACCAGCATCTGCGCGTACATCGGGGCGTTCTTCGGATCCAGGCCGCGGCGCTTGAACTCCTCGGCCAGGATGTGTTCGACCCGGGTGCCGACGTCACTGAGGATCGAGATGAACGACCCGGTGGACGAGCCGACCGGGGAGTCGCGGACCAGGATCCGGAATCCGTCCGACGAGCTCTCGATGTAGTCCAGCAACGCGAGTGCCGCCTGCTCGACGAGTTCGTGCGCGCGGCCCGCGGTGAGCGATGCGGTGACCGTGTCGAGCAGGCTGCGGACCTCGCGGTCCACGACCACGGCGTACAGGCCTTCCTTGCCGCCGAAGTGTTCGTAGACGACCGGCTTGGAGACTTCGGCGCGCGCCGCGATCTCCTCCACCGACGTCGCCTCGTACCCCTTCTGGGCGAACAGGCCACGGGCGATGGTGATGAGTTGTTCGCGACGCTCCGCACTCGTCATCCGGATCCGGCCGGACCGCCGCGGTTTGGGTTCCGTCACGTCGAGATCACGTCAGCATCATGCCGTAAGAAGGTGTTGCCGGGCTGACAATTAGCCCGGCTCGGTCGTTCGGACTCAGGCCGCGGCCTTCTCGGCGGCGCGGTCGGCCGCGGTCACCCGCCGGGCCTCGAGCCGTTCCTGGACGGGCCAGCGGACGTCGCTCACCCAGCCCATCTTCTCGAAGAACCAGATGCACCGCGCCGACGTGTCCAGCTGGCCGCGCAGGACGCCGTGCCGCGCGCAGGTCGGGTCGGAGTGGTGCAGGTTGTGCCAGGACTCGCCCTGGCTGAGGATCGCCAGCCACCAGACGTTGCCGGACTTGTCCCGGCTCTTGAACGGGCGGGCGCCGATCGTGTGGCAGATCGAGTTGATCGACCAGGTGACGTGGTGCAGCAGCGCGATCCGGACCAGCGAGGCCCAGAAGAACGCGGTCAGCGCGCCCTCGATCGACCAGGACCAGAGGCCGCCGATGACGGCCGGCAGCAGGACGGAGATCGTCACCAGCAGCGGGAACATCCGGGACACCTTGACGATGTCCTTGTCCCGGAGCAGGTCCGGCGCGTACTGCCGCTGCGGGGTCTGCTCGGAGTCGAACAGCCAGCCGACGTGCGCGTGAACGAAGCCCTTGGTCAGCGCGCCGACGGTGTTGCCGTACTTCCACGGGCTGTGCGGGTCGCCGTCACGGTCGGAGAACTTGTGGTGCTTGCGGTGGTCGGCGACCCAGCGGATCACCGGCCCCTCGATCGCCAGCGAGCCGGCCACCGCCAGCGCGATCTTCAGCGCCCGGTTCGGCTTGAAGGACTTGTGCGTGAACAGCCGGTGGAAGCCGATCGAGATACCGTGCCCGGCGATCGTGTAGAAGACGACCGCGATCACGATGTCCCGCCAGCCGAGCCAGCCACCCCACGCGATCGGGACGGCGGCCACCAGCGCCAGGAACGGGATCCCGACGAACAGCGCGAGCGCGACCTGTTCCCAGGCCTGCTTCTGCTCACCCCCGAGCGTTCCGGTGTCGACGTCGAGCTCGTCGGCCTGCTGGGCGCGGTCGGGCGCCTCCGGCGTGGCTACGGCGGGTGGAGTCATGTCGTATTCCCTCGGCTGGAGGATGGCTTACCGGGTCATTACCTACGCCACCGTAACCTACGGACCCGTAGGTAGAGAACCCCTACGCGTGTCGTACCCCTCACGCATGGCAGACTTTCTCCCGCAGTCCCGCGATCCCCCGTGGGGTACTCGGCAGCCCGCGAGACTTTGAATCTCGAAGACCTGGATCGAAACCAGGCGGGGGAGCACCAAGAACCCCCAGGTCAGAGCGCATCTGACCTGGGGGTTCTGTCATGCATGGACCGCTTTGCTAACGGATTTGCTAACACGCGACTAAGGCCGATCCCTCGTCGTCGTCCTCCTCAGGGGCGGCGGTGACCGGCGGAGCGGTGCCGTCAACCGCAGCGGCGAAGGTGGCCGCGACGCCGTCTGCGTGCTTCCGGATCACGTGTGCGTAGACCCGGAGAGTGATGGCTGGGTCTGCGTGGCCAAGCCGTTCGGCGACGACGTGCACCGGTACGCCAGCCGTCAGGAGCATGGTGGCGTGAACGTGACGAAGGTCATGCAGACGAGCCGGAGGAAGCGGCTTCGTCGGCCGGGGCAACTCTTGTCGCGGAGTCCTCCGCGTGCCAGGGATCGCGGGTTCGTTGAATTGCCGAATGAGTACGGCGATCAGGTTTGTGACTGTGTCCGGCGGGACCGGCTTGCCGAGTCCGGTGGTGAACACGTAGTCGCCGTCAACCCACGCACCTCCTGCGATCTCCCGTTCAGCTTTCTGACGGCCTCGGTGTTCACGCAGGATGGCCATGGTGTCGGGATCGAGAGAGACCGTGCGCTCACGACCACTCTTCGGGGTTCCCTCGGTCCGCTGACCGCCGACCATCCCAGCCGTCCCCCGGATGCGGATGGCGGGAGTCTTCCAGTCCACATCCGACCAACGCAGGAACAGCAGCTCGCCGCGACGAGCACCCGAGTAGGCCGACAGTCGGTAAAACGCGAAGAGCCGGTGAGACTCAGCCAGCCTGAGGAACGTGCGCAGCTCGGGAGCCGACCAGATGGTGCCGACCGTCTTGACCTCACGGCGGGGTCGCTTGGCCGTCTTACACGGGTTGGAGGGGATCAGCTGATCGGCGTTGACAGCGTCGTTCAGAGCCTTCCGCAAGATCGCGTTGATGTACTCCACACTCCGGCTCGACAACCCCTTGCCACCCTGCCCGCCGGACGTCGCCAGGTCCTTGTACATCGAGGTCAGAGTTGCCGAACGGACGGCCTGGAGGCGCATCAAGGCGCGCCTTCGGCGCGCGGCGCGGCGTGCGCATGCGGCCTCCGGCCGTTCACCGCCGCGCCCGCTCTCGGTGTCTTTCTGGAGAGCCCAAGGCATCGCCTCCGGCGGGGGCCTCACGACTCCGGGATGACGGGTCCGAATCGGCCGGCCTATTGGTCGGGGGTCGGGGTGCGTCTTCCCGCCTGCCGCTCAGCCCAGTCAGGACCTATCAGGAGCCACCAGAGGGGCCAAGATCGTTCGTCCAGCGGGGCGCTCCATCTTGGCCCCTCTGGCGCCTCCTGATCGCGCTACGCGTGGGCTGAACGGCAGACGGGAAGACGCAAGAACATGGTCTGTGAGCTAGCCATGCGTCATGGCAGCAGGTCGGTCTGTCATGCCAGGATCGCCATATGGATTCAGTGGCGACCGCCGCGCGGCTTGAGTGGTGGGCGAACAGCCTGACCTGTTTGGCCGCATTCCCGGTCTCGGTGACGATCGCGGTAGGCGAGCAGGGATGGCAGGCAGCAGGACAGCTCACGCGGACTGAGGAAGGTCCCGATCTCGCAGCCTTCTGCGAGCTGGACAAAGCCTTTAATCTCCGCCTTCCAGACGACAGCACGGTGGTCGTCCTGGTGACTGCTCTGACCCCTGGCGGAAGCTTCACACTGACTGAGCCGTAGGGCGATTTGCTAACGGATTTGCTAACAAACGGTCTGGATCGGTGTGGACGACCAGGCCGAGCTTGGCCGGGCGCACGCCGTGGGCAGGGCGGGCGAATGCCTCGTGTGGACCGGTGCGGACGGGACTGCGGCAACTTTGAATCTCGAAGACCTGGATCGAAACCAGGCGGGGGAGCAGCACGAAACCCCGGCTCGGACACCTCCGAGCCGGGGTTTTGTTCACGGATTTGCCACCACCCCGCTACTCGTGGCGAACCACCGAGCGGGCGTCGGGTCATGCTTCCCAACCGGGCTACCTGGTCGCGAGTACGGCCGCCGCGACACAGCAGCAGAGCGTAGTCAACAGCAAGAACAGATTCTCGGTCACCGGTGGCCGCTTCTCATCAAGCCAGTACACCTTGTCGGGCATCCAGGTGAAGGTCACCCCACGACGGGTGGCGAGCGACAGTCCGACCGCCACCCCGGTCCCCAGCGTTACGCCAAAAGGCAAAGCGCGCTCCGTCGGGGGGTGGCGGTGGTCGAGACGACGAAGGAGATCAGCAGGCCGAGCCCGGACGTCACCAGCGCGCGACGCCGTACTACGCGCAGCAGACCGACGGCAACAAGCGCCACCAGCCACAGGGCTTGCAGGCCGACCAGCATCCAGGAAGCCCCAGCCATGCTGACCTACCTATCACGCGATCAGCGCGTCTCCTGCCATTCCCAGCCGGCCGCGTTGCCTACTGCCTTACTCGATCTTGGGTTGGGGTTTGAAGCGGCGGATCTCGTGGGGCCAGCCGCAGGCTTCGGCGATCTTGGCGGCCCAGAACTTGGCGGCCTCGTCGTCGGGTACGTCCACCACGGCGAACCCGCCCAGGAACTCCTTGCTCTCGACGTAGGGCCCGTCGGTGATCAGTACGTCTCCACTGGTGGGGTCGGCGCCGTAGACCGGGCCGTCCTCTTCCTCCAGCCCACCGGCGAACACGTAGACCCCAGCAGCCTTCATCTCGTTCACAGCTGCCATCGCGAGTGGCCCACGCCCGGCGAACCACTCCTCGCTGTGGTCACCCACCCACTGCTGATTGAAGTAGATGAGGTACTCGGCCATGCTTCCTCCTTGTCCCGGCGGCCACCTCCGGCAGCCACTCTCACCAGCTCTACGAACGCCACACTCCGGATCCGACATCCCACCGACGAAATCTTTCACGTCTTCGAGCAACCCGACCGGATCAGCCAACACGCCGCCGCTGGTCCTCTGGAAAGCTTGAGAACACCCGGAGTACTTGTCCGTCCGGGTCGGAGAGGGGGTCTGTCAAAAGAACGGTGTAACTCGGGTTGAAGAAGGTTAGTTACGGCCAGTGGTGAGCCGGCCCTCGAAGGCGATATCGAAGGCGTTGAGTGCGGGTTTCCAGCGCATGGTCCAGCGTTTGCGGCCGTTGCCGGTCGGGTCCAGGCTCATGATCGCGAGGTAGACGCACTTGAGTGCGGCTTGCTCGTTGGGGAAGTGGCCGCGGGCCTTGACCGCGCGTCGGATCCGGGCGTTCACGGACTCGATCGCGTTGGTCGAGCAGATCACCCGGCGGATCTCGGGATCGAAGGCCAGGAATGGAACGAACTCGGCCCAGGCGTTGTCCCACAACCTGACGATCGCCGGGTAGCGCCCGCCCCAGGCCTCGGTGAACTCGGCGAACCGTTCCTTGGCGCCGGCCTCGGTCGGTGCTGTGTAGACCGGCTTGAGCGCCTTTGCGATCGCGGCCCAGTGCTGCCGGCCGGCGTAGCGGAAACTGTTGCGGAGCAGGTGCACGATGCAGGTCTGGGTGATCGCCCGCGGCCACACGGTGCCGATCGCGTCCGGCAACCCGGCCAGCCCGTCACACACCACCATCAAAACATCCGCGACGCCGCGGTTCTTGAGCTCGGTCAGCACATGCAGCCAGTACTTCGCGCCCTCGCCGCCGTCACCTGCCCACAACCCGAGAATGTCGCGGTGACCCTCACAAGTCACCGCCAACGCCACATAGATCGGCCGGTTCGACACCTGCCCATCGCGGACCTTGACGTGGATCGCGTCGATGAACACCACCGGATACACCGGGTCCAGGGGCCGGTTCTGCCACTCGACCATGCCCTCGACCACCTTGTCGGTGATCGTGGAGATCGTCTGCCGCGACACCCGCGCCCCATACACCTCGCCCAGATGCGCCGAGATCTCACCGGTAGTCAGACCTTTGGCCGACAACGAGATCACCATCTCGTCCACCCCCGACAACCGCTTCTGCCGCTTCGCCACGATCCTCGGCTCGAACGACGCCTCACGATCACGCGGCACATCGATCTCGACCTCGCCAACATCGGTCAGCACCGTCTTCGAACGCACACCATTGCGCGAATTGCCCGTCCCGCGGCCGGCCGGATCGTGCTTGTCATAGCCCAGGTGATCGGTGATCTCGCCCTCGAGCGCGGATTCCAGCACCCGCTTGGTCAGCTGCTGCAACAGCCCGCCCTCACCGGTCAACTGCAGCCCGCCGGCCCGGGCCTGTCCCACCAACTGCTCGACCAGTTGCTCATCCAGACCATCCAGCCCCGACCCAGGCCCCGGCTCCTCAGCATGCTCCACGTCAGCCATCATCTCGGTCATCAGATCTACTCCCACGATTGGGAGTTACACCGAACTTTTTACAGTCCCCGGAGAGGCGAAATTCTCCACCATCGCCCGCTCGCTCTAGCATTCGTCCGTGATGAACCAACGGGTGGGCCTTGGGGTTGTGCTGGCACTGCTCGCAGTGTGCACGGTGGGCTTGTACGTCACCGATGGTGTGACGGGAGCGCTTGCACCCGCGCTGGGTGTTGTCGTCGTCGGTGTCCTCCTGTTCAGGCTCGTGAAGCACCCGATGTCGCCGAGGATCTGGAGCAAGCAGAAGTTCATCGCCTACGTGGCTTTTGTCGCGGTCTTGGGCCTCGCGGTGATGGCAACGTTCGTCTGGGTGCTGGTCGTCGTTCCCGACTGGCCGACGCGCCTCCTTGCGGCGGTCTCGATAGCACTCGTCCCGGTGGTTGCCGTCTGGGGCGTACGGATGGTCCGCAGAGAAGACCAGAGCGCACGCCAGGCCCTGGAAAGTGCAAAGGAGTAGAAGCGGCTGACCTGTGCGCGACCCGGGTGTGGGTGGATAACCGGTTGTCCGGGCGTCGGGCTGTTGGAGGGTTCGGGTTCGTGGATGATGCTGAGCTCGATCTGCTTCTGAGGTGCGTACCACTACTTCGGCACCGACGACCTCTGTCTCGGGTACTGCTCGCGCTTCGTGAAGCCCGGTGGGCGGATCGGCATCGCCTGGTCTCGCCGAGGAGTACGAGACGCTTCCGCCGCCGCAGCTCGAACCGTACTGGGCCTGGGACGCCTGCGCCTGGCACAGCCCGGGCTGGTGGCGGCATTGGGAGAAGACCGGGCTGGTCACCGTCGAGGTGGCGGATCGGCTGCCCGACGGGTGGCGGGACTGGTTGCAGTGGAACGAGGCGTGTGACCTCGACAGCGGTACGCCCGGTCGGGAAGAAGCCCAGATGCTCCACGCCGACGGTGGCCGGACGCTCGGCTTCTCCCGGGTCGTCGCCGTTCGTAGAATGCCGCGGTGATTGAGGTGGTCGAGTACGACTCGGGTTGGCCGTTGCGGTTCGAGGCGCTGCGACGGGAGTACGCGGAGGCGCTGTCCGGTGCGGGCGTGCCAGTGCTGGGAATCGAGCATGTCGGGAGTACGTCGGTACCTGGGCTGGCCGCGAAGCCGGTGATCGACTGCGACATCGTCGTTGCCGCGGCGGACGTGCCGGCGGCTGCCGCGGTGTTGGCCGGGCTCGGTTTCAGGCCGCTCGGCGAGCTGGGTATCCCTCAGCGGTGGGCGTTCAAGGCCCCCGAGCGGTTGGCTGGTACCAACACCTACGTGGTCGTCGACGGCTGCCTGTCGTTGCGGAACCACCTCGCCGTCCGGGACGTGCTGCGCTCGGATCCGGTACTCCGCGACGAGTACGCGGCCGTCAAGCGGCAGGTCGGCGCGAGCGCGGCGGACATCGACGAGTACGGCCAGGGGAAGAACGCGGTGATCCAGCGCATCCTGAGCGCGGCCGGACTGAGCGCGGACGAGCGGGCGTCGATCGACGGCAACCAGGTCCCGTCACACTCCGAAGTTCCGCGCTGACAGGCGGTCGTTGACGCTTCAGCACACTCGGTGACGGGTTTGTCTGGTGGTGGTGGGGTGGGCGACGATGGGCGGGCTGGGGCGTGGGGTGAGAGAGGGCGGTCGATGCCGGGGTTTGGGGCGTCTGTGCGGCGCTGGATCGCGGGCTTGCGGCTCGTGGACTGGCGCGCGCTGTGGGCTGCCGCCTGGCCTTCGGGGACCGCTGCCGCCGTCGTCGCGGGGTGCTTGTGGGTCGCCGTGCCCTCTGGTGGGCGTGGGGTGGCGGTGCCGGCCGAGGCGCTGTACGGGTCGACGCTGCAGCAGGTGCGGCCGAGTGTGAGTGGGGACGTGGATCCCCGGCTCGGATCCGCGGTGGACGCGATCCTGGCGCGGCGCGGGCAGGCCGTGAAGACGAACGACCTCGGCCTGTTCCTGCGGGACGTGGCGCCGGAGTTGCGGGTCGACCAGCGGCTGTTGTTCCAGAACATGCGCAAGCTCGGGATGAGCGCCACGTACCGGCGGGCCGAGGTGTGGACCAACTACGAGGCGATGCGCAAGTACGGGCTCGCCACCGGCACGTTCCGGGTGAGCATGCGGTACCAGCTCCTCGGGACCAGACTCGCCCCGGCCGCGACCGACGTCGGGTACACGTACACCGTGCGGGACGGGCGGCTCTTCCTGGTCGACGACGACGATCTCGACCTGGCGATCGGGGCCGGGCGGCAGCCGTGGGACTACGGGCCGATCGACGTGGTCCGGCGGTCGAACGTGCTCGTGGTCGTGGATCAGGGCCAGCTGCCGCTCGCCGGGCGACTGGCGGACCAGACCGTCGCGATGGCGCGGCAGGTCCGCCAGCTCTGGCGGGGACCGCTGCAGCTCGTACCGATGGTGGTGGCGCTGCGGGAGCCCGGCGTACTGACGAACCTGCCGCCGACGTTGCCCGGGGACGAGCCGGCCCGGATCCAGGCGCTGCCGAGTCCGGCGGAGACCGGGCGCCCCGTCGGCGGGTGGATCGTGGTGCCGCCGACCCGGCAACGCGGGTTCGACGCGGCCCAGACGACGCACGCGCTGGTCCACCTGCTGCCGGTCCGGCTCGGTGAGGAGGCGCCGCGCTGGCTCGCCGAGGGCCTGGCCCGGTACGCCGAGAACAAGCAGCTGGTCGCGGCCGGTCGGGGCGCCGAGGTCGCCGCGCGTCGCGAGCTGGCCCGGCAGGAGTCGCTCGGCGAGCTGATCCGGTTGCCCGCGGACGACGAGTTCGCCTCGCCCGCCAGCGGCGAGATCAGCTGGCTCGCGGTGGAGAACCTGATCGGCAAGGCCGGGCTCGGCTCGGTCACCGACTTCTACCTGCAGGTGGCCCGGCGCGGGTACAACGACTTCGCGAGAGAGCGTTTGCTCAAGGAGTACACCGGTCTGACCGAACCGGCCCTGGTGGAGTCCCTGCGGAGCCAGGCCGAGTGAGCAAGTAGGCTTGCTCGGGCACCTACCGCGTGCCGACGGGTCCCGGCCGGCGTCGGCGGGATCCGAACTCGGAGGAAACTCGAGGAGAGGACCGCGTGACTTCCCACCGTCCTGCGGCGGTCATCGTCATGGCCGCCGGTCAGGGAACCCGGATGAAATCCGCGACCCCGAAGGTGCTGCACGAGATCGGCGGGCGCAGTCTCGTCGGGCACGCGGTGGTCACCGCCCGTGCGCTCTCGCCGGCCCATCTGGTGGTCGTCGTCGGCACCGGCCGTGAACTGGTCGAGCAGCACCTGGCCGAGCTGGACCCGGACGTCCGCACCGCCGTCCAGGAGCAGCAGCTCGGGACCGGCGACGCGGTCCGCGCCGGCCTGACCGCCGTCCCGGACGACTTCGACGGCTCGGTGATCGTGACGTCCGGCGACGTCCCGCTGCTGCAGTCCGAGACGCTGGCCGAGTTGGTTGCCGAGCACGACAAACACGGCAACGCGATCACCGTCCTGACCGCCCGGGTCCCCGACCCGACCGGGTACGGCCGGATCCTGCCCGGTCCGGACGGCACCGTGGCCGGGATCGTCGAGCACAAGGACGCCACCGCCGAGCAGCGCCAGATCGACGAGATCAACGCCGGCATCTACGTCTTCGACGCGGCCACCCTGCGGGCCGGGCTGGCCCGGATCACCACCGACAACGCGCAGGGCGAGCTGTACCTGACCGACGTGCTCGCGATCGCCAAGGGCGACGGCAAGCGGGTCGGCGCGTTCGTCACCGAGGACGCCATGCAGACCGAGGGCGTCAACGACCGGGTCCAGCTGGCCACGTTGCGGGCCGAGCTCAACCGGCGCACCCTCGCCGCGCTGATGCGGTCCGGGGTCACCGTGGTCGACCCGAACACCACCTGGGTCGACCAGACCGTCGAGCTCGCCCCGGACGTCACCTTGCTGCCGAACACGCAGCTGCACGGCGCCACCAAGGTCGCCACCGGCGCCACCATCGGCCCGGACACCACGCTGACCGATCTCGAGGTCGGCGAGGGCGCCACCATCATCCGCTGCCACGGGCAGGGCGCGGTCGTCGGCGCGGGCGCGTCGGTCGGACCGTTCGCGTACCTGCGGCCGGGGACCACGCTCGGTGCGAAGGGCAAGATCGGCACGTTCGTCGAGACCAAGAACGCCGCGATCGCCGACGGCGCCAAGGTCCCGCACCTCACCTACGCCGGGGACGCGACGATCGGGGCGGGCGCGAACATCGGCGCCGGCACGATCTTCGCCAACTACGACGGCGTCAACAAGTTCCACAGCACCGTCGGGCGGTACGCGTTCGTCGGCAGCAACTCGGTGCTGGTGGCCCCCGCGGACATCGCCGACGGGGCGTACATCGCGGCCGGGTCCGCGGTGGACCAGCCGGTCGGACCGGGTGAGATCGCGGTGGCCCGCGGCCGGCAGCGCAACATCAAGGGCTGGGTGGCTCGCAAGCGGGCCGGCACCAAGACCGCGAAGGCGGCCGAGGCGGCGCTGGCGGCGCAGGCCGAGGGCGGCACGGCGGCGGTCGAGGGCACTCCGGAGCAGGCGGACCCGGCTCCGCTGAGCGACACTGGCGAGAAGGCGTAACGGGAGGCGTGGCCATGAGCGGGATGAAGCGGACCACCGAGAAGAACCTGATGGTGTTCTCCGGCCGGGCTCACCCGGAGCTGGCCGAAGAGGTCGCCGAGCAACTCGGGTCGGGCCTGGTGCCGACCTCGGCGTACGACTTCGCCAACGGTGAGATCTACGTCCGGTTCGAGGAGTCGGTCCGGGGCAGCGACGCGTTCGTGATCCAGAGCCACACCTCGCCGATCAACGAGTGGATCATGGAGCAGCTGATCATGGTCGACGCGCTGAAGCGGGCGTCGGCCAAGCGGATCACCGTGGTGCTGCCGTTCTACGGGTACGCCCGGCAGGACAAGAAGCACCGCGGCCGGGAGCCGATCTCGGCCCGGCTGATGGCGGACCTGTTCAAGACCGCGGGCGCGAACCGGCTGATCTGCGTGGACCTGCACACCTCGCAGATCCAGGGCTTCTTCGACGGCCCGGTGGACCACCTGATGGCGCTGCCGATCCTGAGCCAGTACGTGGCGAACAAGTACGGCGACCAGCAGCTGGCCGTGGTCTCGCCGGACGCCGGCCGGATCAAGGTGGCCGAGCAGTGGTCGGCCCGGCTGAACGGCGCCCCGCTGGCCTTCATCCACAAGACCCGGGACATCGACCAGCCGAACGAGACGGTCGCGAACCGGGTCGTCGGTGAGGTCAAGGACCGGGTCTGCATCCTGGTCGACGACATGATCGACACGGCCGGCACGATCACCAAGGCGGCCGACGCGCTGTACGCCGACGGCGCCGCGGGCGTGGTGATCGCGGCGACGCACGCGATCCTGTCCGGCCCGGCGGTGGACCGGCTGAAGAACTGCCAGGCCAGCGAGGTGATCGTCACGAACACGCTGCCGATCCCGGCCGAGCGGCAGTTCGACAAGCTGACCGAGCTGTCGATCGCGCCGTTGATCAGCCGGGCGATCCGCGAGGTCTTCGAGGACGGGTCGGTCACCAGCCTGTTCGACGGCCGCGCCTGATCGCCGCGGCGGGCCGAGCGCGGATGCGGATCGCGGTCTTCCACCCCGGCGCGATGGGGTCCCGGCTGGCGGCCGGGTTGGTGGCCGCCGGCCACGAGGTGCACTGGGTACCGGCGGGCCGCAGTACGGCGTCCGTCGAGCGGGCCGAGTCGGCCGGGCTGGTCGGCAGCACGTTCGAGGACGCCGTCGGAGTGGCCGAGGTGGTGCTGTGTTCGTGTGCTCCGCAGGGCGCGGTCGGGATCGCCGAGCAGGTCGGGCGGGCCGGGTTCGCCGGCGTGTACGTCGAGGCGAACCCGTTGTCACCTGCCTCGCTCACCCTGGCCCAGGACGCGTTGCCTGAGGCCACCTTCGTCGACGCGGGCGTGATCGGCCCGCCACCGACGGGCGGGAGTTCCCCGACCCACCTCGTCCTCGCCGGGTCGGCCGCGCAGCAGGTGGCCGACCTGTACGCCGGGACGGCCGTCACGCCGTTGGTCGTGGGGGAGGAGCCCGGGGCGGCGAGCGCGGCCAAGTCGGCGTACGCGTTGTACAACAAGGGCCGGAACGCGTTGGCGGTCCTCGCGTTCCAGCTGGCCGAAAAGCACGGTGTCACCGAGGCGCTCACCGCACAACGGGTCCGGACGGACGCCGAGATCCTCGGTGATCCCGCGTTGCCGGAGCAGCTGACCCGGGTCGCCTGGCGGTGGGGTCCGGAGTTCGACGAGATCGGCGAGACGCTCGACGCGGCCGGGCTCGACGGCGAGGCGGCCCGCGCGCTCCGCGAGGTGTGGACGAAGCTCAGCCGTTGACCCGGTAGTCGGCGAGCACGAACGCCGGGATCCGGTCCCGCACACCGTTCAGGCCGACGACTGCCGAGGTGACGCCGCCGACGGTCCAGTGCCCGGGCCCCCAGGTGACCAGCAGGCTGCCCTCGATCCGCCACTGCAGGGACCGGTGGGCGAGCATCCACTCCATCAACCGCGGCTGCAGCACCGCCGAGGCGTACCGGGCGTCCTCGCAGTTCACCCAGAACGCCTCGTTGAACTCCGCGCTCTCCAGTTCCAGGTCCGGTACGCCGAGGCCGCGGGCGATCGGGTTGTCGGCGACGACGGCGAGCGGCGGCAACGGAGCCGGGAGCCGGATCGAGACCAGGTGACACTTCGCCGCGGTGCTCGTCCGGGACGCCGAGTAGGTGAAGTCGACCGCCTGGAACCCGTCCGCGCCGACCTGGTGCTCGGCCGCGCCGGGCGCGAAGATCCGGTTCCCCGCCTCGGCCAGTGCGGGGTCGACCGGCATCGTCCGCCAGCCCGCGCGCAGCGCCACCGCGGCCCGCGCGTCGAACCGGCGGCGACGGCGCGCACCGGCGTACACGGACAGGGCGAGCAGCGCGGCGCCGACCAGGATGGCGATGACTGTCGGCAGCATCAGAACACCGGCCGGCCGTAGTCGCGCAGTACGAACGGCGGGATCCGGTCGGCCAGCCCGCTCATCGCCTCGAGCCGAGCGTAGACGTCCTGGATCACGAAGAGGCCGCTGCCCCAGGAGATCAACGCGTTCCCCGCGAACTGCCACTCCAGGCCGGGGTTGTAGAGCAACCACTCCATCATCCGCGGGTGCAGCACGGCCGAGGCGAACCGGTCGTCGAGGCAGGTGATCCGGAACGCGTCGTTGAACGCCTTGCTCTCCAGCTCCAGGTCGCGGCCGCCGAAGAACCGCTTGACCTTCGAGTCCGCCGTCACCGTCATCGGCGGCAGCGCGACCGGCAGGTTCAGCGCGACCAGGTGCACGTGGTGCGTCGTGGTGGTCACCTGGCCGTTCGCCCCGGACGAGGTGGTCGTGTACGAGTAGTCCAGCACGCACATCCCGCGGCCGTGGAAGTCGCCGGCCAGCATCTGGCCCGGCTTGCCGTTGCGCCACAGGTCGATGGCTGCCTGGATCAGCCACGGGTTCGGCGCGGCCGGGTACCAGCCGCACCGGGCCGCTTCCCGGGCCCGCTGCTGCATGAACTGCTCGCGCCGCCGGAACTGGACCACGACCAGCGCGATCAACCCGGCGACGAACAGGGCGAACGGGACGAGGCCGAGGAGCAGGGCGGGGGCGAACACAGTCGGCAACCTAGCGGATCCGGCGGGCCACCGAGGTGTCCTTCTCAGCGGGTGACCGGGCCCGTCGGCGCGGGCGACGAGGGACGGCAGAAAGTCACCGCGAAGGACGGATTTCCCGTTCGCGCGGGCTCGTGGGTAGACTGTTTTGGTTGCCTCGGCGAGGGACGCCCCCCGAATCGTGTCCTAGTGAAACACCTGACGGGCGCGGCTCCGTGATCGACGCGGTGGTTCGTTGCCTGACGCCTTCGGGCTCTGGACGTGCCCAGCTGAGGCCGCAGCCGGTACCACCACAGTCGACCAGATCACCGCAACGTTTTTGAGGGAGTTCAGCTCGTGGCCGAGGTCAAGATCCAAGCCGAGTCGCGCACGGAATTCGGCAAGGGTGCTGCCCGCCGAATCCGCCGGGACAACAAGGTTCCCGCCGTCCTCTACGGCCACGGCAGTGACCCGGTGCACATCACGCTGCCCGGTCACGACACCATGCTGGCCCTGAAGACCGCGAACGCCCTGCTGCTGATCGAGGTGGCCGGTGGCGAGAGCCACCTGGCGCTGCCGAAGCAGGTCCAGCGCGACCCGATCAAGGGCTTCATCGAGCACGTCGACCTGGTCATCGTGAAGCGCGGTGAGAAGGTCCAGGTCGAGATCCAGGTGCACCTCGAGGGCGAAGCGGTCAGCGACACCCTGGTCGTCACCGAGCACCCGACCGTGCTGGTCGAGGCCGAGGCCACCCACATCCCCGAGGGTGTCACCGTCTCCATCGAGGGTCTCGACGTCGGCGCCCAGATCCACGCCTCCGACCTGGTCCTGCCGAGCGGCACCACGCTGGCGATCGAGCCGGACACGCTGATCGTGAACGTCACCGCGGCCCCGACCGCCGAGCAGGTCGACGCCGAGCTGGCCGACGCCGAGGCCGAGGCGGGCATCGAGAAGGACGAGCCGGAGGCCGCCGAGGCCGAGGAGCCGGTCGCCGCCGCGGCGGAGTAAGTACCTCGCACCGACAGCGCCCGACGCGCTGTCTCGCAGCGAACAGAGCCGGTCACCCAGCGCGTGCGCGGGTGACCGGCCCGAGACGAGAAGGGGCCGGGATCCCGTGGCGGACGACGTGTGGTTGGTCGTCGGGCTGGGGAATCCCGGCCCTTCGTACGCCCGGACCCGGCACAACATCGGTCACCTGGTCGCCGACGAGTTGGCGGCGCGGACCGGGGACCGGTGGAAGCAGCACAAGCAGGTCAAGGCCGAGGTGGTCGAGACCAGGATCAGCGGTCTGCGGACCGTCCTGGCCAAGCCCCGGTCGTACATGAACGAGTCGGGCGGCCCGGTCTCCGGGCTGCTCCGGTTCTTCAAGGTCACCCCGGCCGCGCTGGTCGTCGTGCACGACGAGCTCGACCTCGACTTCGGCACCCTGCGGGCCAAGTTCGGCGGCGGCGACAACGGTCACAACGGGCTGCGCTCGATCCGGAAGTCGGTTGGCACCGGCGACTACTATCGAGTCCGGTTCGGTGTCGGCCGCCCGCCCGGTCGGCAGAACCCCGCAGATTTCGTGCTGAACGAGTTCTCCTCCACCGAGCGCAAGGACCTGCCGTTCGCGGTCGACCGGACCGCCGACGCCGTCGAGTCGCTCCTGACGGACGGACTCGACGTAACCCAAGGACGGTTCAATTCGTGAAGCTGGCCGGTCTGGTCGACACCCTGATCACCGATCCGGTGGTGGCCGAGGCCGTTCGTGACGCCCGGAGTTCCACCCAGCCGGACGGTGTCACGGCACTCGACCTGAGCGCTCCCGGGCCGGTACGCCCGTTGCTGCTCGCCGCTCTCGCCTCCGCGCGCAACGGCGCCGACCGCCCGGTTCTGGCGGTCACCGCGACCTTCCGCGAGGCGGAGGAGCTCACCGAGGCGCTGCAGTGCCTGCTCGAGCCGAGCACCGTCGCGTACTACCCGGCCTGGGAGACGCTGCCGCACGAGCGCCTGTCGCCCCGGTCCGACACGGTCGGCCGCCGCTTGGCCGTACTGCGTCGCCTGGTGCACCCGGATCCGTCGGACGAGACCACCGGGCCGATCAAGATCCTGGTCGCGCCGGTGCGGTCCGTGCTGCAGCCCCAGGTGGCCGGGCTGGCCGATCTCAAGCCGGTGCAGCTGCACGTCGGCGACTCGGTCGAGCTGGACGACGTGGTCGAGCGGTTGTCGGCCGCGGCGTACCACCGGGTCGACCTGGTCGAGCGGCGCGGCGAGTTCGCGGTTCGCGGCGGCATCATCGACGTCTTCCCGCCGACCGAGGAGCACCCGTTGCGGGTCGACTTCTTCGGCGACGACGTGGAGGAGGTCCGGTACTTCGCGGTGGCCGATCAGCGCTCGCTGGAGATCGCCGAGCACGGCCTGTGGGCACCGCCGTGCCGCGAGCTGCTGCTGACCGACGAGGTGCGCTCGCGGGCCGGCGTCCTGGCCAAGGAACACCCGGAACTGGCCGAGCTGTTCGAGAAGCTCGCCGAGGGTCACGCGGTCGAGGGGATGGAGTCGCTCGCGCCCGTCCTGGTCGATCGGATGGAGCTGCTCGTCGACCTGATGCCGGCCGGGACGCACGTCGTGGTCAGCGACCCCGAGCGGGTCCGGGCCCGGGCGCACGACCTGGTCGCGACCAGCCAGGAGTTCCTCGAGGCCTCCTGGGCGGCCGCCGCCGGTGGCGGTGAGGCGCCGATCGACCTGGGCGCCGCCGCGTACATGGCGCTGGCCGACGTCCGGACGCACGCGCTGGACCGCGGTCTCGCCTGGTGGAGCCTGTCGCCGTTCGCGGCGGCTCCGGCCGACGCGGACGTGCCCGTCCTGCGGGACTCGATGGGGGAGCGGGTCGCGTTCGACATCGACCCCGACGCCGGAGCGGTCCGCAGCAAGCAGATCGCCGCGCACGAGGTGGATCCGTACCGCGGTGAGACCGCCGCCGCCGTCGAGGACGTCCGCGGCTGGTTGCGGGACGGCTGGCGGGTCGTCTGTGTGACCGAGGGCCACGGTCCGGCCCAGCGGCTGGCCGAGGTGTTCGCCGAGGCGGAGCTGCCGGCCCGGACCGTCGAGTCGATCGAAGCCGTCCCCGATCCGGGCGTCGTGCAGATCTCGCAGGGCGGCCTGGACCACGGGTTCATTGCCGACGGCATCAAGTTCGCGGTGCTGACCGAGAACGACCTGGCCGGTCAGCGCTCGGTGGCCGAACGGCGTTCCCAGCAACGGATGCCGAGCCGGCGGAAGAAGACGATCGACCCGCTCGAGCTGCAGCCCGGCGACCACGTGGTGCACGAGCAGCACGGCGTCGGCCGGTACGTCGAGATGATGCAGCGCACCGTCGGGTCCGGTTCGCAGAAGGCGACCCGCGAGTACGTCGTGATCGAGTTCGCGCCGAGCAAGCGCGGCCAGCCCGGCGACCGGTTGTACGTGCCGACCGACCAGCTCGATCAGGTCACCCGGTACGTCGGTGGTGAGCAGCCCACGCTGGACAAGATGGGCGGCGGCGACTGGGCCAAGCGCAAGGGCCGTGCCCGCAAGGCGGTCCGGCAGATCGCGGGCGAGCTGATCAAGCTGTACGCCGCCCGGCAGGCGACCAAGGGGCACGCGTTCGCCAAGGACACCCCGTGGCAGGGCGAGCTGGAGGACGCGTTCCCGTTCGTCGAGACGCCGGACCAGCTGGCCACCATCGACGACGTGAAGCGCGACATGGAGCGGGTCACGCCGATGGACCGGATCGTCTGTGGCGACGTCGGTTACGGCAAGACCGAGATCGCGGTCCGGGCGGCGTTCAAGGCGGTCCAGGACGGCAAGCAGGTCGCGGTCCTGGTCCCGACCACGCTGCTCGTCCAGCAGCACTACGCCACCTTCGCCGAGCGGTACGCCGCCTTCCCGGTGAACGTCGCGCCGTTGTCGCGGTTCCAGACCGACAAGGAGGCCAAGGCCGCCATGGACGGCCTGGCCGACGGGTCGGTCGACGTGGTGATCGGCACGCACCGGCTGTTGTCCGGGGAGGTCCAGTTCAAGGACCTCGGCCTGGTTATCGTCGACGAGGAGCAGCGGTTCGGCGTCGAGCACAAGGAGCAGCTGAAGCGGCTGCGGACCGCGGTCGACGTACTGACCATGTCCGCGACGCCGATCCCGCGCACCCTGGAGATGTCGATCACCGGCATCCGGGAGATGTCCACGATCGCCACCCCGCCGGAGGAACGGCATCCGGTGCTGACCTTCGTCGGCGCGTACGACGAGGGCCAGGTGACCGCGGCGATCCGGCGCGAGCTGCTCCGCGAGGGCCAGGTCTTCCTGGTCCACAACCGGGTGAACACGATCGAGAAGGCGGCCGCCCGGATCCGCCAGCTGGTCCCGGAGGCCCGGGTCAGCGTCGCGCACGGGCAGATGAACGAGCACACCCTGGAGCAGGTGATCCAGGACTTCTGGGAGAAGCGCTCGGACGTCATCGTCTGCACCACGATCGTCGAGTCCGGGATCGACATCTCGAACGCGAACACGCTGATCGTGGAACGCTCCGACCTGCTCGGCCTGTCCCAGCTGCACCAGCTCCGCGGCCGGGTCGGCCGTGGCCGCGAGCGGGCGTACGCGTACTTCTTCTTCCCGCCGGAGAAGCCGCTCACCGAGACCGCGCACGACCGGCTCGCCACCATCGCCCAGCACGCCGACCTCGGCGCCGGGATGCAGGTGGCGATGAAGGACCTGGAGATCCGCGGCGCCGGCAACCTGCTCGGCGGCGAGCAGTCCGGCCACATCGCCGACGTCGGGTTCGACCTGTACGTCCGGCTGGTCGGCGAGGCGGTCGCGGAGTACCGCGGCGACACCCAGGCCGAGGAGCCCGAGGTCAAGATCGAGCTGCCGATCGACGCGCACCTGCCGCACGACTATATCCCGTCGCAGCGGCTGCGGCTGGAGATGTACCAGCGGCTGGCCGCCGTCCGGGATGAGGCTGACCGGGGCGGTGGGGCGGGGGACGCATCGCTCAGCGTCGCCGAACTGGTCGAGGAGCTGCACGACCGGTACGGCAACATCCCGCAGCCGGTGCTGAACCTGATCGAGGTGGCGAAGTTCCGCAACCACGCCCGCCGGGCCGGTCTGCACGACGTCACCCTGCAGGGCAACCTGATCCGGTTCGGCCCGGTCGACCTGCCCGATTCGAAGGTGCTGCGGCTGAACAGGCTGTACCCGAAGAGTCTGGTCAAACCGCAACTGCGTACGATCCTGGTGCCGAGACCTGCCACCCGGCCGGTCGCCGGTCAGCCGCTCCGCGACCAGGAGCTGCTGCAGTGGTGCACCACCCTGATCGACGACGTGATCGCCGAGCCCGTGGGGGCGCCGGCCTGATGGAAACCAGCTGGAGGAGAGTCCGTTGAGGAGAAATCTCGCCCACGTGACCGGTGCGGCGCTGGCCTCGGCGTTGCTGCTGGGCGGTTGCGCCGCGGGGACCCACCCGGGGGCCGCGGCCGTCGTCGGCGACACCGAGATCACCGTCGGCGACGTCGACGAGACCTCCCGGTCGGTGACCACCGCGCTCGGGCAGCCGTTCAGCACGAACCTCACGCTGAGCGAGCTGGTCAACAGCGCGCTGGTCCAGAAGGTCGCGGCCGAGAAGTCGATCACCGTCGACGAGGCCGAGATCGCCCCGGCGATGAAGGCCGTCGTCGGCGACCAGACCGCGTACGACCGGTTCACCAAGGACCCGGTCGCGAACGAGTTCCTCCGGGACGTGGCCAAGGCCGCGATCGGCACCATCAAGCTCGGCGGCGGTACCGGGATCACCGACCCGAACGTGCAGCAGGCCCAGCAGGCCGGCCTGGCGACGGTCCGGGACGCCTCGAAGGGCATCGACGTCAAGATCGCGCCGCGGTTCGGTCAGTGGAGCGACGGCGCCATCGACGGCAAGGTGTCCGGCTCGCTGTCCGAGGAGTCCGCGCAGGCGAAGGCGAAGCGCGAGGCCCAGGAGCAGCAGCAACAGCAACAGCAGCAGCCGCAGGGCTGACGGGACGCTGTCTTGATCAAGGTCGTGCTGACCAGCCCCAGGGTCGCCCCGGGGCTGCTGACCCGCGCGGCCTGGCAGGCGTTCGACCAGGCCGAGGAGATCGGCGCCGCGGCCGGGGTGGAGAGCCCGACGGTCCAGGCGATCGTCGGGTCCGGCCTGGTGGTGACGTCGGTCGAGGGCGGCCCGGACACGCAGTGGACCTGGCTGACCACGGCCGCCGAGGCGGGTCGCCGGGTTACCTGGCTGGTCGGCGAGGACGGCGAGCCCGCGTTGCTGCGGCTCATCGCCGACCACCTGCACTCCGAGCCGCGCCCGGAGCACGAGGTGGAGATCCTGCACGGGTCGTACGACGTCCCCGGTGCGCGGCTGATCGACCTGGTCCGGGTGATGGACCGGCTCCGGCGGAACTGCCCGTGGGACCAGGAGCAGACCCACGCCAGCCTGGCGAAGTACCTGCTCGAGGAGACCTACGAGACCCTCGAGGCGATCGACAGCGGTGACCGCGACCACCTGCGTGAGGAGCTCGGCGACCTGCTCCTCCAGGTGGCGTTCCACTCCCGGATCGCCGAGGAGCCGGCCGACCACGCGTGGACGATCGACGACGTGGCCGGTGACATCGTCGAGAAGCTGGTCCGCCGGCATCCGCATGTGTTCGGCTCGGTGGACGCCGCCGACGCGGCCGCGGTCGAGGCGAACTGGGAGACCATCAAGGCCGCCGAGAAGCAGCGCACCTCGGTCCTGGAGGGGATCCCGCTGGCGCTGCCGGCCCTCGCCCTCGCCGACAAGGTGCTCGGCCGCTCCGCCAAGCTCCTGGACTCCACCGGTGCCGCGGCCCAGGTGTCGGAGATCGACGCGGATCTGACCTCCGGGGTCGACGAGACCAAGGAGGCGCAGTACGGGCGGCGGTTGCTGGCGCTCGTCCGGGAGGCGCGCGACGCCGGGGTCGACGCCGAGCAGGCGCTGCGCGAAGCGGTTCGCGACCTGGCCGCCGACATCCGCTCGGCCGAAGCGCGCGGCTGACCCTCAGTCCTGCGGCAGGTCCTCCGGCGACGGCCCGTCGAGCAGCGCCCTGAGCGCGTCACGGTGCGCGTTGTACGCCTTCTGCCCGTCCCTGGTCAGCTTGAACGTCGTGGTCGCGCCGCGTCCGCGCCCGTCCTTGGCGGAGTGCACGTACCCGGCCGCTTCCAGCGCGGACATGTGCTTGGACAGATCCGAGTCGCTGATGTCCAGGTAGTTGCGGAGGAACCGGAACGACGCGGTGGTCGAGTTCGCCAGGACGGCCATCGCCGCCAGCCGCTTCGGCGTGTGGATGACCGGGTCCAGTCCGTTGATCATCCGAGCCGCTTCCGGACCTCGGCGGCCGCCTGCGCGTAGCAGTACTCGTAGTACGCCAGCCCGGCCGTCACCGTGACGAACGCGGTCGCCGCTCCGGCCGCGACGCCGATCCGCCACCAGGCCAGGCCGACCAGGGCACAGACCACCAGCAAGCCCACGAAGTACCGGCTCCAGACCCGGCCGATCTCCGCCGGTGGACGACCGCGCCCGGGCATCGGCAACGCGCCGTGCCGCCGCTGCATCCAGGTCACGAAGACGAGCTCCAGCAGGATCAGCCCGGCCAGCGAGGCCGCGAACAACGGGGTGTTCTCCCGCCACCAGGTGAAGGCTCCGATGAACGCCGCGGCCCACGCACCGATGGCGGGCGCGTACCAGCGGGGCGTCGGCGGGTAGCTGATGTACGGCGCCGCCTCGGCCCGTTCGAGAATCCTCAACTGCTCCCGCGCATCGTTTTCCATAGTGGAAAGCTTATGGAGTACTTTCCACTTCCGCAAGTAGAAAGCCGGAAATCCGGTCGCGCCCCTCTGACGCCGTCCCGCGATCAGGTCGTCGGTGGTATCCCCGGCATGACAGAGTGGGCCGATGGCAACAAAACGTCGGGTCCTGCTCGCCGCGGTGGCGGTCCTTGCCCTGACGGTGTTCACCGGGTGCACCTTCCGTGTCGGCGATCCGGAAGAGCCGGACCCGGTGTTCGGGCAGGGGAGCAGTGTGCGATGGGACCTGACCCGGCCGATCGAGGCGAAGGTCGTGGGGCTTCCGGCCGACGAGATGGAGATCCTCGAGGTGCCGGACGACGCCACCGTCACCTTCACCCTGCCCACCGATGCCTGGTCCGGGCGGATCGAGGACATGACGGTGACCACCCGGCACGGGTACCTCGACACCGTTGACATCTTCTGGACCGAAGCCGACGGGCAGGCCGCTGCCGACCGGATGGTGGCGGACGCCGAGGTGCTCGGCGTCGACGCCGCCCGGGTGGCCGGCTGGGCCGGGATCGCGCAGCGGGCCGAGACCGCCGGCACCCACGAAACCACCGAGAAGGCCAACTACAACGGCTCGAACGGCCGAGTTTCCACCGCGATGAAGCCCAGCATGAGAACGAGCAAGGGCAAGGGCACCCCGGTGCGGCTTTTCTACCGGTTCTACCTGCGCAACGTGGTGGAGAAGACCGAGCCCGGCGTCCCGCGCACCAGCCCGACCAGATAGCGCCCCCTGGCGCCCCGCGTCGGAAGTTCTGTTGCACAACTTCCGACGCGGGGCCCTAGATGTACCGGGTCGAGACGTTGGTGGCAGGTGGGGTGGGGTTGACGTGAGGAGAACCTCCGGTTGGGGTGTGGCTTGTCGAAGGCTTCACACTCACCGGAGGTTCTCGTGTCCCACCGTAACGCGCGTACGACGTTTCATGGCCGGTTGCTGATCGTGCAGCGGCACCGGGCCGGGTGGGCGCAGGCGCATATCGCGAAGGCGATGGGTGGGGACTGCCCCGAGTTCAGTTGACTCGTGGGGTGTGGTGGTTCAGGCCGCGAGTACGACCGGTTGAAGTGTCTCAAACTCGATGGGTGTGAGTTTGCCGAGGCCGCGTTGGCGGCGTCGGCGGTGGTAGGTGGTCTCGATCCAGGACACGATCGCCAGACGCAGTTCGTGTCTGGTGGTCCAGCGTCGTCGGTCCAGAACATTCTTCTGCAGCAGGGCGAAGAATGACTCCATCGCGGCGTTGTCGCCGCAAGCTCCGACGCGGCCCATTGATCCGCGCAGCTGGTAGGCCTTCAAGACCCGGACGAATTTCGTGGACCGGAACTGGCTGCCGCGATCCGAGTGCACGATCAGATTGGCAGTTGGTGCCCGCAAGGCGATCGCGTTCCGCAGCGCTGACACCGCCAGGGACGCCTTCATTCGTGACCCGATCGAGTAACCGACGATCCGGTTGGAGTAGACGTCCTTGATCGCGCAGAGGTAGAGCTTGCCCTCAGCTGTGGCGTGTTCGGTGATGTCGGTCAGCCAGATCAGGTTCGGTCCGGCCGCGCTGAACCCGCGTTTCACCAGGTCGTCGTGCACCGGTGGGCCGGCCTTGCGGGTCAGGCCGCGTTTCTTGGCGTGGATCGACCAGATCCGCTCCTGCGAGCACAACCTGGCGACCCGGTTCTCACCCGCGGCGACTCCGGCGTCGGCGAGCTCGTCGGCGATCAACCGGTACCCGAACGTCGGGTCATCGGCGTGAATGTCGATGGCGACGTTGATCAGGTGCGCATCGTCGAAATCTCTTTGCGTGACAGGATTCTTGCGCCACTTGTAGAAGGCTTGGGTGGTGAAGCCGAGTACCCGGCAGGTCACCGCGACAGGGATCGCGTCGGCGGCGAGGTCAAGGACCAGCGGGTACATCATTTTGGGTTGACGTCGCGGGCGAAGTAGGCCGCGGCGCGCCGCAAGATCTCGTTCTCCTGCTCCAACTGCCGGTTGCGCTTCTTCACCTCGCGCAGCTCAGCCGACTCCTCCCGAGTGGCGCCCGACTGGTGACCGTCCTCGATATCGGCCAGCTTCAGCCAGCGCTGCAGACACGACACGGAAATCCCGAAGTCCTTCGCGACCTGCGCGATCGGCGCCTCACCCTTGCGGGCAACCGCGACCACATCACGACGGAACTCCAACGGAAACGCTTTCGGCACGACAGACATCCTTCCAGCAAGGACCCAAGTCCTCACAGATCAGGAGTCAACCGAACCCGGGGCAGTCCCGTGTGTCGCGCAAGTGTGTGAAGACCTGGCTCGATCGGTACGAGGCTGAAGGCGAGGCGGGTCTGCGGGACCGGTCGTCGCGGCCGCATCGGTGTCCGCGGCGTACGCCGGCCGAGGTCGAGCAGCGGGTCCTGGACGCGCGGGAGCGGTTGCGGCTCGGTCCGGAACCGATCGCGGCCCAGACCGGGGTACCGGCCCGGACGGTGTCGCGGATCCTGCGCCGCCACCGGGTGCCGCATCTGGCCGTGTGTGACCCGATCACCGGTCAGGTGATCCGGGCCTCCAAGACCACCGCGATCAGGTACGAGCGGGACCGGCCAGGCGAACTGGTCCACATGGACGTGAAGAAGATCGGCCGGATCCCCGACGGCGGCGGCTGGCGCGCACACGGCCGCGCCAGCGCCTCGACCCGCCGCGACCGCAGCACCCGGGTCGGGTTCGACTACGTGCACTCACTCGTCGACGACCACTCCCGGCTGGCCTACTCAGAGATCCTGCCCGACGAGAAAGGCCCCACCTGCGCCGGCTTCCTGACCCGCGCCATCGCCTTCTTCGCCGCGCACGGCATCACCCGGATCGAACGGTTGATGACCGACAACGCCTGGTCCTACCGCTGGTCACTGCGCGAGGTCTGCGCCACCCACGCCATCACCCAGAAATTCATCAAACCCCACTGCCCCTGGCAGAACGGGAAGGTCGAGCGCCTCAACCGGACCCTGCAAACAGAGTGGGCCTACCGGCAGGTCTTCACCACCAACACCGAACGCACCGCCGCACTTGCACCCTGGCTCGAGTCCTACAACACTCAACGCCCACACACCGCACTCGGAGGACACCCACCCATCACCCGACTGCAACCAACCTCATGACCGGGTACACCTAGAGCCGGTCGAGGAGGACGGCGGCGAGGAAGCCGGCGGTGGTGAGCAGGCCGACCATCGGGCCGCCTTCCTGGACCGCTTCGGGGAGCATCGTGGACGCGAGCATGGTGAGCACGGCGCCGGCCGCGAACGACAGGACGAAGGCCGTGGTCGCGGGCGAGGCGTCGCCCATCGCGGCGTACCCGACGGCGGCCGCCAGCCCCGACGCGACGGCGATGCCGACCCAGATCAGCAGGATGAACCGGACCGAGTGGCCGCGCTGACGCATCCCCACCGACGAGGACAGTCCCTCGGGCAGGTTGGACAACGCGACCGCGACGATGAACGCCGTACTGGGCGCGCCGCCTTCGAGCAGGGTGATGCCGATCGCGGCGGATTCGGGGATCCCGTCGAGCAGAGCGCCGAGCGCCAACGCGGCCCCGGCTGAACCGGCGGCGGCGGTACCGGCTCTCGTCGGCAGGCTGGAGCGTTTGCGGTCGGAGCCGCCGGATCGGCTGATCAGCACGTCGCCGACGAAGAAGGCCAGGCTGCCGAATCCGAGGCCGAGGCTGACCGCGGCGAGGCTGCCGGTGTCCGCCGCCTCGCCGACCAGTTCGTACGCGACCGACGCGATCAGGACGCCGGCGCCGATCGCCATCACCGCGGCGGTCACTCGCCGGGGGAGTTGGGCGAAGCAACCGATGAGCGACCCGACGACCAGCGTCGAGCCACCGGCCAACCCCCAGAGCAACGCCGTCAGCACCGCTCGATCGTCGCACGGCCGCCGGGTCGGTTGGGGTCTTGCGTCGACGACTAACTCCACTCTACGATCAACTTCGATCATTCATTGAACTAAGAAGGCAGATCAGTGGACGAAGATGTCATCACGACCTCGTCGCCGAGTTCCGCGGCGATTCTCGCGGCGATTCGCGATGCCGGCGGGGTGTCGCGGGCCGACCTGGCCGCGCGCACCGGGCTGAGCAAGGCGATCGTGTCCGAGCGGGTGCGTTGGCTGGTCGAGTCCGGTCTGGTCGAAGAGACCGGGGCGAACGCGAGCACCGGCGGCCGCCGGGGTACGGCGTTGTCGCTGAACCGCAGCCGAGGCGTGGTGGCGGCGGCCGAGGTCGCGATGACCCACATCCAGGTCACGGTCTACTCGCTCGCCCATGAACTGCTGTGGGAGGAGCGTGTCCCGGTCTCGATGCGGCAGGGCCCCGGCGTCGTACTCGGTGAGCTGGAGGAGGCGATCGGGCGCGGCCTGGCGGCGACCGAGGCGCACCTGCCGTTGTGTGGGATCGGCGTCGGCATCGCTGGACCGGTGGAGTTCGAGACCGGGCGGACGATTCATCCGCCGGTGCATCCGGACTGGCACGACCAGCCGGTGCGGGACCGGTTGCAGGATCGCTTCGGCGTGCCGGCTCGGGTCGACAACGAAGTGAATCTGATGGCGCTGGCCGAGCGCACCGTGGGCAAGGGCCGCGAGGTCCGCGACCTGCTGGTGATCAAGCTGGGTTCGTGGGTCGGCGCCGGCCTGATCTCGAACGGCAAGTTGCACCGGGGCGCGCAAGGCAGCGCCGGAAGTCTGGTCACCTCCCAGGGCGGCGACCAGATCGCCGAGCAGGCGGAACTGCTGGCGAAGTCCGGCCGCAGCCCCCGCCTCGCGGCGGCCGTCGAGGCCGGACAGGAGATCACTGCCCAACTTGTCGTCGAGTGCGCGCAGCGGGGCGACGCCGCCTGCCGCGAATTGCTCGACAAGGCCGCCGAGCACATCGGCCAGGTGCTGTCCGTGGTGGTCGACTTCTTCAACCCGGCCACGATCGTCGTCACGGGCCGGATGGCGGCCGGCAACGACCTGCTGGCCCGGATCCGCGAGACCATCTACGGCCGGTCCCTCGCGCTGGCCACCCGCGACCTGCAGATCGTCCCGTCCGCGCTCGGCGACGAGGCGGCCAGCCTCGGCGCCGCGCTGATGATCATCGACGAGATCACCAGCGCCCAACTCCTGACCCGCACCGCGGTCCAACTGTCCGGGTCACTCCGATGATCCGGGTCGGCATCATCGGCGCCCGCGGCGTCGGGGCCATCCATGCGGCCGTCCTGGCCGCGTTGCCCGAGGTCGAGGTGACGACGATCGCCGGTACGACGCCTGCGTCCGCCGCAGCGGCGGCCCGCCGGCTGGGCGTGCCGCGGTGGACGGCCGATCTCACCGAACTCGTCAGCAAGGTCGACGCCGTCCACGTCTGCTCACCCAACGACCAGCATTTCGAGGCCGTCCGGCTGGCACTTGCCGCCGGCAAGCATGTCTTGTGTGAGAAGCCGCTGACGCTGACTCCGGACCAGGCCGACGTTCTCGCCGCGACCGCACTGCAGCACGGCGGCATCACGGCAGTGGCCTACAACTACCGCTATTCGGTCCTCGTGCCGCGGCTGCGGAGACTGGTGTCCGACGGCCGGCTCGGTGAGGTGCACACGATCCGCGCCAGCTATCTGCAGGCTTGGGGCCTGGAGGGCCGGCAGTCCTGGCGCTCCGACCCGGCGCGCACCGGCCGCTCCAGGGTGCTGAGCGACATCGGGGTCCACCTGCTCGACCTGGTCGAGTTCGTCGGCGACACCCACTTCGAGGCGCTGAACACGACGTTCACCGGGCTCAGCCGGACGGATCCTCGCTGCGACGACGTGGCGATGGCCACCGCGCGGAGCGGCGACGGTATCGGCTTGTCGTTCGTGGCATCCCAGATCTCGGCCGGTCACGCGAACTCCTTGACCATCTCCGTCGACGGCCGGTCCGCGTCGGCCGAATGGTCACTGACGGATGCCGAGGTGGTCACCGTCTCCGCAGCCGTTCCCGGACTCCGCACCGACGTCCACGCGCCTGCCTCCGTAGCGGGCGAGTTCTGGCGCGCGGAGCCGTCACCCGACAGCGCGCGGCGCGCACTGTTCACCGACTTCTATTCCGCGGTCGCGACCGGCACCCGTCCGTCGCGTCTACCGACCTTCGCCGACGGAGCCCGCCACGTACGCATCGTGGCAGCGGCCTCCGAGGCGCTCACCAGCCGGCCCCAAGGAGGCAATGATGATTCCGCGCTCTCCGCGTAGCACGCTGCGACGTTTCGCCGCACCGGCCGCCGCGACGACCCTGGCCCTCGGCATCGCGGCCTGCGGTACCACGACCGGCGGCGGCAGCACCGAAGACGGCGCCGCCGTCGGCGAGAAGGCCACCTTGACCGTGGTGTCGCAGTTCGGCGACAACGCTGCGCTGCAGCCGGTCCTGAAGAAGCTCAACGAGGAGTACCAGGCCAGACATCCCGAGGTCAGCGTCAACCTGCAGTTCCTCTCCGCCGACGACGAGCAGAAGACGCTGCCGACCTCGCTGGCGTCCGGATCCGGACCCGACATCTTCGACTACGACGCCGCCGAGTCGGGGCTCGGGGAACTCGCGACCAACGGGCTCGTCGCGCCGCTGGACAAGTACGCCGACAAGTACCGCTGGGCCGAGAAGATGGAGTCCACGGTCCTCGACCGGGCCACGTACGACGGCAAGCGGTACGGCGTCCCGCGGTCGAGCGAGGCGGTCGGACTGTTCTACAACAGGACCCTCTTCGCGAAGTACGGCGTATCGGCGCCGACGACGTACGCCGCGTTCCTCGCTGCTGCCGAGAAGCTGAAAGCGGCCGGTGTCACGCCGGTCGCGTTCGGGAACAAGGACCAGTGGCCGTCGTCGCATCTGATCGGTGCCGCGATCCATGCGAACACGCCGGCCGACACGATCCGCTCGCTGGAGTCGCTCGGCGGGACCGCGACCTGGGGTGACGCGACGGTCCGCGCGTCGATGGACCTCGCGCGGTCCTGGGTGGCGAAGGGCTACCTGACCCGCAACTTCAACGGCGTCACGTTCGACGACGCGTTCAAGTCCTTCTACACCGGACAGGCCGGCATGTTCGTGGAAGGCACTGGAGTCACCCCGGACATCCTGCAGAACGCAAGCAGTCCCGGCGACTTCGCCTTCGTCTCGTTCCCGATGGTCGCCAGTTCGCTCCAGCAGCAGGCCGAGGGCGGCGTCGGCGGAGCCTGGTCGATCTCGGCGTCGTCCAAGGCGGCCGACATCGCGGCGGACTGGATCGACTTCGTTCACTTCTCCGACACCGCCGAGGCTGCCTGGCTGACGGCCGGGGTGCTGCCGACCTCGACGTTCGACACCAGCAAGGTCGATGTCGCGCCGCTCCTGCAGCAGAACGTCGACGTCGTCCGGGCCGCGCAAAACGGCGGCGGCATCGGGGCGTGGACGGGCTACACCTCCAGCCCCCTGGTCACCGAGGCGTGGAACGGCGCCGCCCAGCAGTTCCTCGACGGCAGCCGGGACTCCGCGACCTTCGCCGCCACGCTCGACGACGCACTCTCCCAGGCACGCAAGAAGAAGTAGTCCTCCGAGACCACAGGGAATGAACCCGTGAGCGCATCCACTTCGCTCGAGCGGCCGACCGTACTGGCGCCGCCGGGCACGGCACCTGACCGCCGTCGTCACCGCGACGGCCGCGCCGGCGTCCTCGGCTACTGGCTGGTGCTGCCGGCGGCCACGATCTACGCCGTGTTCACGCTGTGGCCGATCGTGCAGACCGCCTATCTGAGCTTCACCGACTGGAACGGGCTGTCACCGGCGAAGTCGTTCGTGGCCTTCGACAACTATCGGGAGCTGGCCGGCGACCGGCGATTCTTCAGCGCCCTGCTGCACAACCTCGAATGGGTCGCGGGCAGTTGGCTGGCGCAGGGCTTCGGGTTACTGCTCGCGGCCCTGCTGTCCGCGTCCTGGATCCGGGCCCGCACGTTCTTCCGTACGGTGTTCTTCGTTCCGGCCACGATGTCGCTGGTCGTGGTCGGGATCGCGTGGAACCAGATCTACCGGCCCGACACCGGCGTCCTGGCCGCCACCCTCGAAGCCGCCGGGCTGCCCAGCGCCGGTTGGCTGTCCGATCAACACACCGCCATGCCGGCCGTGATCGCCACGGCCAACTGGACGTACTACGGCTTCGCGATGGTGATTCTGCTCGGCGGACTGCAATCGATCGACCGCAGCCTGTACGAGGCGGCCGCGGTCGACGGGGCTGGGGCGGTTCGCCAGTTCGTCCACATCACGCTGCCCGGGATCCGCAACCAGATCACGCTGCTCGTCGTGCTGTCGTTCATCAACACCCTGAAGACCTTCGACCTCGTCTACATCATGACCAACGGAGGTCCGGGCCGCGCGACCGAGGTCGTTGCCTACTACATCTACTCGCTGGCGTTCGTGACCCATCAGGTCGGGTACGGCGCTGCCGCCGCCGTGGTCCTGACCCTGATCATCCTGGCGATCACCATCGTCTTCCTGCGGCTGCGGGAAAGGAGCGAACGATGAACCGCCCCAACGCCTCGACCAGGATCTCGGCCTACACGGCGCTGGTGGTCGTCGCGATCATCTCCCTGGTCCCGCTCGTCTGGGTCCTGCTGCAGTCGTTGCGGACGTCGAACGCCACCTCACTGGACCCGTTCGCCTTCGAATGGCCGCCGGTCGTCCGCAACTACGCAACCGCGTGGAACCAGGCGCATTTCTCGCAGTACCTGCTGAACAGCGCGGTGGTCGCCGTGGGCACGATCGCCCTGGTCCTCGCCGTCGCGTTCCCGGCCGCCTACGCGTTGACCGTGCTGAAGCTCCGGCTGAGCTCACCGGTGTTCTACACCTTCCTGCTCGGGCTGATGATCCCGGTCTGGTCGGTGGTCATCCCGCTGTTCTTCCAGTTACGCAACATGGGACTGATCAACACCCGCCTCGGTGCCGTCCTGGTCGAGACCGCACTGGGTATCCCGTTCGCGATCTTCCTGCTCCGTGCGAGTCTGCGCGACCTGCCGTACGAACTGATCGAGGCGGCCCGGATCGATGGCGCCGGCGACCTGCGGACGCTCTGGTCGATCGTCCGGCCGCTGCTCAGCCCGGCTCTGCAGGCGGTCGTGATCCTGCAGTTCATGACCTCGTGGAACGAGTTGGTCGTGCCGCTGTTCTTCCTGCAGACCGACGACGTCCGTACTCTTCCGATCGGCCTGACCTTCTTCCAGGGCCGCTTCACCACCGACACCTCGGTACTGGCTGCCGGCACCACGCTCGCGGCGCTGCCCGTGCTGATCATCTACGTCATCCTCAACCGCCAGTTCATCCAGGGCCTGACCGCAGGAGCCACCAAATGACCGCATCCGTCTACGAGCTCGTCCGGCCCGGCGCGGGGCGGCTCGTCCCTCAGCAGGTCCCCAGTCCGGGCCACGACCAGGTGGTCGTCCGGGTCCACACCGTCGGTGTGTGCGCCAGTGACCTTCCGACCTGGGCCGGTGAGCAGCCGGCGTACCCGGTTCAACTCGGGCACGAACCGGTTGGCGAGGTGATCGCAGCGGGCGCGGGCGCGGGGATCGCGATCGGAGCGCTGGTCGGTGGCAGGATCTTCCCGTCGTTCGCGACCTACGCGCTCGCCGACGCGGCCGACGTCGTGGTGATCCCGGCGGGCGTCGATCCCGCGGTCGCCCTGCCCGAGCCAGTGGGTTGCGTCGTCGAGGGATACCGGCGGACGCCGCTCGCGCCCGGGGCGTCGGTCGCCGTGATCGGCGGCGGATTCATGGGGCTGGTCATGGTTCAGCTGCTGGCGTCGTCGCTGGTGTCGGACCTGATCGTCGTCGACCCGCGTGCCGATGCCCGGGCCGCCGCGGCGGCGTGCGGCGCCGATCGGGTGTACGAGCCGGCCACCGTGCCGGACGGTCTTCGCTACCACCTCGACAGCCAAGAGACTGCCGGCGTCGACGTCGTCATCGAGGTGTCCGGGTCACAGGCCGGACTGGATCTGGCCGGTGACCTGGTCCGCCCGCACGGCGTGCTGTCGATCCTCGGCTATCACCAGGGCGCGCGGCAGGTGAATCTTCAGGACTGGAACTGGAAGGCCCTCGAGGTGGTGAACGCCCACGTCCGGGACCGGCGGCTGTTGCGCGAGGCGACTCTCGCCGGGCTGCGCCTGCAACAGTCCGGCCGGCTCGACCTGCGCCAGCTGGTCACGCATCGTTTCCCTGCCGATCGGATCGACGAGGCGTTCGAGACGCTGCGCAGCAAGCCGCACGGGTTCATCAAGTCCGTCGTCGATCTCGGCTGAGGCTCACGGACCAGGAAAGACAGGCCGCGGCGACCTCGGGACCGGCTCGCCGGCGATGGCCGTTTCCACCTCGCTCCAGGTCCGGGTGGCCGTCACCCCGGCCGGTACGTGCCGGGAGCGTTGCGGGCCGAAGAGGTAGCGATACGGGACGAGCCCGGCCAGTGCTTCGTGGACATCGGGTTTGTCGTCCACGAAGTGGGTGATGCCGAGTTCGCGGCAGTGGATCGCCTTGTCCGGTCGGCGGAGACAGAACCGGACGTGGTCCGCCGGGATCCCGGTCCGCTCGAAGAAGCGGTGATGAAGCAACCAGTCCAGCGAGCGCTGCTGGATCCGCGGGCCGCACTTCGAGACCAGCCAGGCCTGCCCGTCGAAGAGCTGGACCAGCCGCGCGATCGTCGCGAACGCCTCCGCGACGGCCGGCGTCCGCAGCATCGCGGCCCGGTCGCCCTGGAAGAACGACGTGTCGCCGGGGCCGGCCGAGCCGTCGATGATCACGCGTCCGATGTCGATGCCGAGTCTGTCCATGGACCTCAGCCTGCCGACCCGAGCTCATCAGGAGAACTATCGACAAAGCGACTAGCTATAGTCTCAGTCAATGGACCGATTGGTGGCCGACGACCTGGCGGCGTTCGCGGTGTTCGCCGCGCATCGCAACTTCACCCACGCCGCCGAGGAGTTGCACGTCAGCCAGCCGTCCCTGCACACCCGGATCCGCAAGCTGGAGCAGCACCTCGGCCGGCGGCTGTACACCAAGCACGGCAGGCAGTTGCGGCTCACCAAGACGGGTGAACAGCTGGCCGCTTTCGCCAACGACACCAGGCGCCGCGTGGACGCGTTCCTCAGCACGCTCGACGTCGGACCCCGCCGCCCCCTCGTCCTCGCGGCCGGCTCGGGCGCGTACCTCTACCTGCTCGGTGACGCGATCCGGCGGTACCTGGACAAGGGCAACCAACTCCGCCTCGTCACCGCCGACTCCCGGGCCACCGTCACCGCGGTCCGGGACGGCTCGGCTGATCTCGGGGTCACCGCGCTCGGGATCCCACCGGACGACCTGGAGTGCGAGCGGATCGCGCAGTACCCACAGATGCTCGCGGTCCGGCCGAGTCACCGGCTCGCCGGGCGCCGCAGTGTCCGGCTGAAGGACCTCGAAGGAGAGGCGCTGGTGGTTCCGCCGAAGACGCGGCCGCATCGGCGTGCACTGGAACGCGCCCTGCTCGATCAGGGCGTGCGGTGGTCCGTCGCGGTCGAGGCGGAAGGCTGGGACCTGCTGGTGCAGTTCGTCCGGCTCGGGGTGGGACCGGCGATCGTGAACGGGTCCGTCCGGACGACGACCGCGGTACGGACCGTGCCGGTGAAGGACCTGCCGCCGGTGCGTTACTACCTGATCACCTGTCGCGACCGGCCCGACGACGAGCGGCTGGATATGCTGCGGAGAATGCTGCTGTGAAGGACGTGGTCCGGGACAGCAAGCGATTGTCGTGGTTGCTCCGGCACGGCGCCGGCGAACGCGGCCTGGCCATGTCGGCGGACGGCTGGGCCGCGATCGAAGACGTCCGCGCCGTCCTGCGGATGGACCGTACCGCCCTGGATCGCGCGGTCGAGCACAACGACAAGAACCGCCTCCAGGTCGACGGCCCGCGGATCCGCGCCTGTCAGGGGCACTCGCTGGACGGCATGCCGGTGACGCGTGAAGCCTTGGAGAACAGCTGGCGAAAGGCGGATCCACCTGGCCCGCTGTGGCACGGCACCACCGAGGCGGCCGTGCCCGGGATCCGCGACCACGGGCTGCTGCCGGGGCGGCGTACGCACGTCCGTCTCGCGCCGGAGCGGGACAGCAAGGTGGGCAAGCGGTCCCGGGTCGCGGTGTTGCTGCGCATCGACCCGGCCGATCTGGCCGTCTTCGAGGCCCCCAACGGTGTGTTGCTGACCCGTCAGGTCCCGCCGGATGCGATCGTGTGGGGTGACGCGGTCCACCCAGGTCGCTGGTCTGGCCGTTAGGCTCGGTGCTGATCCGTCATCCGAGAACTTGGGAGTAGATGTGGCCACCATCGAGGCCGTCGGCGCCCGCGAGATCCTCGACTCGCGCGGGAACCCCACTGTCGAGGTCGAGGTCCTGCTCGACGACGACACCGTCGCCCGGGCGGCCGTACCGTCGGGCGCGTCCACCGGGCAGTTCGAGGCCGTCGAGCTGCGCGACGGTGACAAGGGCCGCTACGGCGGCAAGGGCGTGCAGAAGGCCGTCACCGCGATCCTCGAGGACATCGACAAGGAGATCGTCGGTTACGACGTCCACGAGCAGCGGCTGATCGACCAGGCCCTGCTCGACCTGGACGGCACCCCGAACAAGGCCAAGCTGGGCGCGAACGCCATCCTCGGCGTCAGCCTCGCCGTCGCCAAGGCGGCCGCGGACAGCTCCGGCCTGCCGCTGTTCCGCTACGTCGGCGGCCCGAACGCGCACGTCCTGCCGGTGCCGATGATGAACATCCTCAACGGCGGCGCGCACGCGGACAGCAACGTCGACGTGCAGGAGTTCATGATCGCCCCGATCGGCGCGGCGACCTACGCCGAGGCGCTGATGCAGGGTGCCGGCGTCTACCACGCGCTGAAGGCGGTGCTGAAGGAGCGCGGGCTGTCCACCGGCCTGGGCGACGAGGGCGGCTTCGCGCCGAACCTGCCGAGCAACCGGGACGCGCTCGACCTGATCGCGGTCGCGGTGGAGAAGGCCGGCCTGCAGCTGGGCAAGGACATCGCGCTGGCGATGGACGTCGCGGCGAGCGAGTTCCACACCGACGGCGTGTACGCCTTCGAGGGCGGCAAGAAGTCGGCCGACGAGATGATCGCCTACTACGCCGACCTGGTCGCGTCGTACCCGATCGTGTCGATCGAGGACCCGCTGAACGAGGAGGACTGGGACGGCTGGAAGGCCATCACCGCCGAGCTCGGCGCCAAGACCCAGCTGGTCGGCGACGACCTGTTCGTCACCAACGTCGAGCGGCTGCAGCGCGGCATCACCGAGCAGTCGGCCAACTCGCTGCTGGTCAAGGTGAACCAGATCGGCTCGCTGACCGAGACCCTGGACGCGGTCGACCTGGCCCACCGCAACGGCTTCACCTGCATGATGAGCCACCGCTCCGGCGAGACCGAGGACACCACCATCGCCGACCTGGCCGTCGCGACGAACTGCGGCCAGATCAAGTCCGGTGCCCCGGCCCGCTCGGACCGCACCGCGAAGTACAACCAGCTGCTCCGGATCGAGGAGGAGCTGGACGACGCGGCCCGGTACGCCGGCCGCTCGGCCTTCCCCCGGTTCCAGGGCTGACCTGATGTCGCCCCGCCGGGAGTCCGGTGCGCGTCCTGGTTCGCGGCCGTCGAGCCGCAGCCAGTCGCGCCCACCGGCCCGGCGGGACGGCACTCAGCCGAAGCGGCGGACCGCGGGCCAGCAGCCGCCGCGGCCGCCCCGAACCAGGGGATCGCGCAACCTGACCGGCCGGGCCGCCGTGGTCCTGTTGGTCCTCGGCGCGTTGATCGTGTCGTACGCGCAGAGCCTGCGGGTCTGGTTCGACCAGCACCAGCAGATCACCGCGCTGCAGCAGGAGATCCGGGACCGAGAGAAGCGGGTCGACCAGCTGAACGACGAGATCGCCCGCTGGGACGACGACGCGTACGTCCGGGCCCAGGCCCGGCAACGGCTCGGCTGGGTGATGCCGGGCGAGGTCGGGTACCGGGTGATCGGTGCCGACGGCAAGCCGATCGGCGCCCCGCCGGACCCGGTGGTCCCGTCGGACGCCCAGGCGGACGAGCAGCAGCCGACCTGGTACACGAAGCTGTGGGGTAGCGTCGAGGGCGCCGGGAAGCCGGTCACCCCGGCGCAGCAGACGCCGGCCAAGCCGACCCCGAAGCCCATCCTGACCCCCTCGCCGAAGGCCACCCGTTGAGCGTCACCCCCGAAGACAGCGCGACCGTCAGTGCCCAGCTGGGCCGCACCGCCCGTGGCATCCGTTCCGTCGCGCACCGTTGTTCCTGCGGTCTCCCCGACGTGGTCGAGACCGAGCCGAGGCTCCCCGACGGCACCCCCTTCCCGACCACGTACTACGTGACCTGCCCGCGGCTGGCGTCCGCGATCGGCACTCTCGAGGCCGAGGGCATGATGAAGGAGATGACCGACCGTCTCGGTACCGACGAGGAGCTGGCCGCCAAGTACGGCGCCGCCCACGAGGCGTACCTGGAGCACCGCGAGTCGATCGCCCACGTGGACGAGATCGCGGGTATCTCGGCCGGCGGCATGCCGACCCGGGTCAAATGCCTCCATGTCTTGGCCGGCCACTCCCTGGCTGCTGGACCAGGCGTCAACCCGCTCGGCGACGAAACCCTCGAAGCCCTCGAAGACTGGGGCCGCCGAGGTCCCTGTGTCTGAGGTCGTCCGGGTTGCTGCTGTCGACTGTGGGACGAACTCGATCCGGTTGCTGATCGCCGACATCGCCGACGGGCAGCTGGCCGAGGTCGATCGCCGGATGACGATCGTCCGGCTCGGCCAGGGCGTCGACTCCACCGGCGCGTTCGCTCCTGAAGCGCTGCGGCGGGTCTTCGCGGCGGCCGACGAGTACGCCCTCGCGATCAAGGAGGCGGGCGCGAGCCGGGTCCGGTTCGTGGCGACCTCGGCCGCGCGGGACGTGAGCAACCGGGACGAGTTCTTCGCCGGGATCCGGGACCGCTTCGGCGTCGACCCGGACATCATCTCCGGCGACGAGGAGGCCGCGCTGAGCTTCCGCGGCGCCACCGAGGGCCTGCGCGAGCTGGCGATCCCCGCCCCGTACCTGGTCGCCGACGTCGGTGGCGGCTCCACCGAGCTCGTCCTCGGCGACGAGTCCGGCGTGATCAGCGCGGAGTCCCTCGACATGGGTTCGGTCCGGATGACCGAGCGGCACCTGCGGACCGACCCGGCCACCATCACCGAGATGACCGCCGCCACCCGGGACGTGGACGCGCTGCTCGACCGTACCGTCGTCCCGCTCGGCCTGGCCCGCAGCCTAATCGGCGTCGCCGGGACCGTCACCACGGTCGCCGCCGTCGCGATGAAGCTGACCGACTACGACCGCAAGCTCGTTCACCACGCCCGGATTCCGGCCCCGGCCCTGCTCGACACCACCTCCTGGCTGATGGGATCCACCCGGACCCAGCGGGCGGGCGTCCCCGCGATCCACCCCGGCCGGGTCGACGTGATCGGCGCGGGCGCACTGATCCTGCAGCGCCTGTTCGACCGGATGCCCGTCACCGAGGTCGTCGTCTCCGAACACGACATCCTCGACGGCGTCGCCCTCACCCTGGCCTGAATCACGCCGCTTCCGCGGAAGGCTGGAGCTGCCGCGTTTCTCGACGCCGGACGGCCACGACCACCGTCACCGCCGCGCCGACCGCGAGCCAGAGGTACGAGTCGCCCGCGAGGTGGTCCAAGAACGACCACCCCAGCTCCCGATCGTCCCGGCGCGGCGGCCACCAGATCGGCGCGAGGGCGAACACCACGAACCAGGCCGCGGCCACCAGGTACCGCGCACGACCCGCGAACGAGCGGCAGAGTGCGACGCCGAGAGGGATGACCCAGACCCAGTGGTGATTCCACGAGACCGGTGAGCAGAGCAACCCGATCAGGCTGCAGACGGCGACGGCCGCGAGCCGCTCGCCCTGGTTCCACAGCAGCCGGGTGGCCCAGAGCCCGGCCGCGATCGTGACGCCGACGAGCCCGTACCAGAACGGTCCGCCGCCGGCCGGGTCCCCGGTCAGCCGGGTCAGGAGGCCGTTCCAGGACTGGTTGCCCGCGTACGCCAGAGCGCCGATCCGCTCGCTGTCTGGCAGGATCCGGGTCCAGTAGTCCAGCGCGGTCCGGGGCGCGACGACGAAGCCGATCGCCACGGTGCCGAGGAAGGACACGGTCGCGGTGGCAAGCGCTCGCCACTGCCGGGTCACCAGCAACAACCCGAAGAAGACCACCGGGGTCAGCTTGATACCGGCCGCGATCCCGATCAGGATCCCTCGCCGCGACCTGTCCACGCTCAGCAGGTCGAACAACACCAGAGCACACAGCACCAGGTTGATCTGCCCGAACGAGAGCGTCTCGCGGACCGGGTCGAGCAGCAACGAGAGCACGGCCGCAGTCAGCAGGATCGACGGGTGGATCCGGCCGAGGCAGAGCCTCCAGATGAGCAGCAGCGCGCCGAACGAGATCGCGATCGAGACGGCGTAGGCGATCGGCCACGGCAGTGCGGCGGCCGGGATCATCACCACAGCACCGAACACCGGGTACGTGAACGGCAACGACATGTGCGGCGGGCTGGCGGTGTAGAGCGTTGCCGGGTCGTCGAGCACCGTCGCACCGCCGAGCCGGTACACCTTCAGATCCGCGCCCGTGTGCCACCACAGGAACGGCAGGAGCGCCGCTACCAGCAGGCAAGCCGCCGCCAGTACCCACCAGCGCGCGGGCGTCGGCAGGGCCGAGATCCCCGGCATCCGGCCGCTCGGCGGCGTTCGGTCGTCCCCGGAACGACGGGTGATCGCGCTGTGCATGAGCCTTCCCCCCGAAAGACACGCTGTGTCACCGATCCAGCAGCGACCGCTGCCGACCGACAGGTCCAGCCCAACCCAGCTGACCCGCGAGCGCAAGGGGGTCGCCGGACCTGCAACACTCACCAACCGCGCCGTCACCCCACCCGATCCGCCTGCGTCCTCGTCCTGAGAGGGCGCGTGGCCGAGTTGGTGAGTGCTGGGTGTCCTAGCCTGGACGGATGCTGTTGCCGCATCCGTTGACGGGGGAGTTGTACGACAGCCCGGTCCCGCCGGGGACGGGCTGGCCCGAGGATCCTGCCGACTCCCGGACTCCGGTGGCCCGTGACCCGGACGAGGTGGTGGAGCTGGCGCGGACCGGCGACCTGGCCGAGTTGGAGGCCAGGGTGTCCGTGTGTGCTGCCTGTCCACGGTTGGTGGAGTGGCGCGAGGACGTTGCCGTGAGCAAGCGGAAGTCGTTCGCGGACCAGCCGTACTGGGGCCGGCCGATCCCGGGCTGGGGCGCTCCGGAGCCACGTGTCCTGATCGCCGGACTCGCGCCCGCGGCCAACGGCGGGAACCGGACCGGCCGGGTGTTCACCGGGGACCGGTCGGGGGACTGGCTGTTCGCTTCGCTGCACCGCGTCGGCCTGGCGAACCAGCCGACCAGCGAGCACGCCGGCGACGGCCTGAAGCTGACCGGGACGAGGATGATCGCCGCGGTCCGGTGCGCCCCGCCCGCCAACAAGCCGACGCCGCAGGAGCGGGACAACTGCAACCCGTGGTTCCGGCGAGAGCTCGAGCTGGTCCTGCCGACCACCCGCGCGATCGTCTGCCTGGGCAAGTTCGGCTTCGACGTCCTGCTCGCCGCCCTCGCCGGAACCGGCGTCGAGGTCCCACGGCCACGGCCCCGCTTCGGGCACGCCGTCGAGTACGCCCTGCAGGGCCCGGCCGGCGAGGTCACCGTACTCGGCTGCTTCCATCCGAGTCAGCAGAACACCTTCACCGGCAAACTCACCGAACCGATGCTGGACGCGGTCCTGGCCCGCGCCGGCGCGATCGCCGGACTCTGAAATGAGCAACTCCCGACCGGCTCGAAGGGCGCACACTAAGGCGTGTGCCTCCCTCGCAAGGGTGACGTCCGATGGCTGAGATCACCCGGCAGAGGGTTTGTGAAAGTTTTCACGAGCGAGCTATCCTGAAGTGGACATGAAGTCGGAACCCCTCAGGGAGAGTGACCGCATGACAGCCCAGGTGCCGCACATCCTCGTCGTCGGGGGCGGTTACGTCGGGATGTACACCGCCTACGGCCTGCGCAAGGCCGCCCGCCGGGGCAAGATCCGGGTGACCGTGGTCGACCCCCGCTCGGTGATGACCTACCAGCCGTTCCTGCCCGAGGCGGCGGCCGGCTCGGTGGAGCCGCGGCACGTCGTGGTGCCGCTGCGCAAGACGCTCAAGGGCTGCCGGGTGGTGACCGGCCGGGTCACCGCCATCGACCACGAGCACAAGGTTGCCAAGGTGATGCCGGAGGAGGGCCCGGACTACGAGCTCGCCTACGACCAGGTCGTGGTGGCGCTCGGCTCGATCGCCCGGACGCTGCCGATCCCCGGCCTGGCCGAGGAGGCGACCGGGTTCAAGAACGTCGAGGAAGCCATCGCGCTGCGCAACAAGGTGCTCGACCGGCTCGATGTGGCCTCGTCCCAGCCCGACCCGGCGCTCCGCAAGGCGGCGCTGACCTTCGTCTTCGTCGGCGGCGGGTACGCCGGGGTGGAGGCGTTCGCGGAGCTGGAGGACATGGCCCGCTACGCCACCCGGTACTACGACAACATCCAGCCCGAGGACATGCGCTGGGTCCTGGTCGAAGCGACCAACCGGATCCTGCCGGAGGTCGGCCCCGAGCTCGGCAAGTACACCGTCGAGCAGCTGCGCGCGCGGAACATGGACGTCAAGCTGGAGACCCGGCTGGAGTCCTGCGAGAAGGGCCGCGTCGTGCTCAGCGACGGCGAGGAGTTCGACGCCGACACGATCGTCTGGACGGCCGGGGTGAAGGCCAACCCGGCGCTCGCCCAGACCGGCTTCCCGCTGGACGAGCGGGGCCGGGTCAAGTGCCTGCCGAACCTGCGGATCGAGGGTGTCGCCGACGCCTGGTCCGCCGGTGACAACGCGGCCGTGCCCGACCTGACCTCGGACACCGGTGCGTACTGCGCCCCGAACGCGCAGCACGCGGTCCGCCAGGCCAACCGCCTCGCCGAGAACATCCTGCGGGTGGTGGATGGGCAGGCGCCGGTCGACTACAAGCACAAGTACGTCGGCTCGGTGGCCAGCCTCGGTCTGCACAAGGGCGTCGCCCAGCTGTACGGCGTGAAGATCAAGGGCTGGCCGGCCTGGTTCCTGCACCGCACGTACCACGTGTCCCGGGTCCCCACCCTGAACCGGAAGGCGCGGGTCATCCTGGACTGGACGCTCGCGCTGTTCTTCCGCCGCGAGGTCACCAGCCTCGGCAGCCTGCAGACCCCCAACGAGGAGTTCCGCCGGGCCACCGGCAGCTGATCAGCGGATCCCGTCGAGCAGGCCGGCGTCGTGGACCAGCAGGGCGATCTGGACCCGGTTGTTCAGGTCGAGCTTGGTGAGGATCCGGGAGACGTGGGTCTTCACCGTGGGCACGCTGAGGTACAGGGTGCCGCTGATCTCGGCGTTCGACTTGCCCTCGCCGACGGCGACCGCGATCTCGCGTTCCCGGTCGTTCAGCAGCTCCAGCCGGGTCAGCGCCCTGGTCTTGCGCTGGTCCTGGCCGGAGGCGGCGACCCTGGTCATCAGCCGCTTGGTGACGGCCGGGGAGAGCACCGGCTGGCCGTTCGCGACCCGGCGGACCGACTCGACGATCTCGGCCGGCGGGGTGTCCTTGAGGATGAAGCCGGCCGCCCCGGCCCGGAGCGCGCGGAGGACGTGCTCGTCGGCGTCGAACGTGGTCAGGATGACGATCTCGGGCGCGTCCGGCCGCCGCCGGACCGTCTCGGTGGCGGTCAGGCCGTCGGTCCCGGGCATCCGGATGTCCATCAGGACCACGTCCGGGCGGTGCTTGTCGATCAGCGCCTGGACGCCGCTGCCGTCGCCGGCCTCGCCGACCACGCTCAGGTCGGGGGCACCGGCCAGCATCATCTTCAGGCCCGCGCGCAGCAGGGGATCGTCGTCCACGATCAGGACCCGGATCGTCATGGCCGTCCTCGCTTCGCTCCGGTCGCGGCTGGTTCGGGGGATCGGCTGCACCTCATGCGGGCCACGGTAACCAGGCGGCCAGCCGGAAGTCGCCGGCCGGGGTCCGTCCGTGCTCGAGCTTGCCCTCGACGAGCGCGGCGCGTTCCTTCAGCCCGATCAGGCCCTGGCCGACGCCGGGCGGCCGCTGCGGCGCCGGGTTGCTCACCTCGACCTCGAGGCCGTTGCCCGGAGCACCGGTCACGCTGATCGTGACGGGCTGCCCGGGCGCGTGTTTGAGCGCGTTCGTGAGCCCCTCCTGGACGATCCGGTACGCCGTCCGGCCGACGTGGTCGGGCAAGGTGCCCGGGGCATCGAGTTCGAGGTCCACCGGGACGCCGGCCCGCCGGGACCCCTCGACGAGCGCGGGCAGGTCGGAGAACGTCGGCTGGGGCAGTTCGCCGACGGGCGCGCGGAGTACGCCGATCACCTCGCGCAGGTCCTGCAGGGCCTGGTGCGCGCTGGCCCGGATGATCTCGGCGGCACCGGCCACCTCCTCGGTGGAGGCGTCCGGCCGGTACGCGAGGGCGCCGGCGTGCACGCTGAGCAGCGAGAGCCGGTGACCGAGGATGTCGTGCATCTCCCGGGCGATCTCCTCCCGGGCCCGCATCTGGGCCTGCTGCGCCTCGAGCTGGGCGACCGTCTCGGCCCGCTCGGCCCGGTCGCGCAAGGTCTGCAGGAGCTGGCGGCGGGACCGGACGTACAGGCCCCAGCCGATCGCGCCCGCGTACACGATGGCCGAGGTGATCATGTTCGTGACGAGGCTGTCGGTGCCGCGGACGAACGAGTACGCGACCAGGCAGAGCATGCTGAAGGCCGTCAGGTACAGCGTGACCCGGAGCCGGAAGTGCACCGCGACGGTCACGAACAGCAGCAGACCGGCGATCCCGCCGGTCTCCGAGTAGATGCTGACGAGGCTGCCGATCACCGCCAGCTGGATCGGCCATCGGCGCCGGAACCACAGGGTCAGGCAGAGCAGCAGGCCGCTGAGGTAGTCCAGGTCGAGCAGCCACTTGGGGATCTCGTCGGTCCGCGCGGAGTCGAAGATGACCAGGCCGAGCGCGACCGAACCGGCGAACGCGACACTGTCCACCACCCAGTCCCGGGCACTGCGCCGCCGGTCGAGGGAGTGGTCCATGGGTCGAATCTAGCGAGACCGGGCGGTTCCGCGCGGCGTTTGCGGGGTCCGGATACCGAAGTCGCGCCGGGTCGAGACTTTCGGCCGGGTAGGTTGCCGCCATGAGCCAGCTCGCCGTCACCGTCATCGGCCCGGACCGCCCGGGCATCATCGCGGACGTTACCGAGGCCCTCGCCCAGGTCGGGGTCAACCTCGAGGACTCCACGATGACGCTGCTGCGCGGCCACTTCGCGATGATGATCGTCTGCTCCGGCCCGCTCGACCCGGTCCGCGAGGCGCTCGAACCGTTGCGTGGCGAACTGGTGATCACCGTCCGCGAGGTCGGCCCGGACACCACCCACGCCCCGATCGGCCCGCCGTACCTGCTCGCCGTCCACGGCGCCGACCGCCCGGGCATCGTCTCCGCGGTCACCCGGATGATCGCGAGCGTCGGCGGCACGGTGACCGACCTGTCGACCCGGCTGAGCGGCTCGCTGTACGTGCTGACGGCCGAGGTGGAGATCCCGCCGACGGCGGAGCTTGCAACGCTGCAGCGCGCCCTGGAGATCACGGCGGAGGAGCTCGGTGTCGGGGTCACCCTGCGGCCGACCGAGAGCGACGACCTGTGACCAACCCCGAAGTCGCCCACCCGAACCAGGCCCTGGCCGCCTGGAGCCCGGCGCAGTTAGGGCTGGCGGGGGACGTACTGGAGGTGGTCCGCGCCCCGCACCCGGTCCTGGCGATGGAGGGCGCCGAGGTGGATCCGGTCGACCCGGTGATGCTCGCCCTGGCGGCGGACCTGGTGGCGACGATGCGGGTATCGCCGGGGTGCGTGGGGTTGGCGGCTCCGCAGGTCGGGGTGGCCGCGCAGATGTTCGCGCTGGACGTGACGGGGCACCCGAAGACCCGTACGTGTCACGGGGTGTTCGTGTTGTGCAACGCCGTCGTCGTGGAGTCGAGCCGGCGCGAGAAGGCGCGTGAGGGGTGCATGTCGGTCCCGAACCTCACCGGCGACGTGAAGCGAGCGACCCGGCTGACGGTTCGCGGGGTACTGCCTGGGACGACCGAGGTGGTCTCGGTGACCACGGACGCGTTCGAGGCGCGGGCGATCCAGCACGAGATCGACCATTGCAACGGACAGCTGTTCTTGGACCGCGTGGCGGGAGCGCACGCGGTGTACCCGCGAAAGGTGTACCTGTAAACGAGACTCGCGACTGCCGCGCTCAGCTCCTGCCGGTCGGGGCGCCCGCCTTGTATCGTCAGCCCTGGCCAGCCGACGCCCGGGTGGCGGAACGGCAGACGCAGCGAGCTTAAACCTCGCAGCCGAAAGGCGTACGGGTTCGAATCCCGTCCCGGGCACAGTGGTGGCTGACCTGCATACATGCCTCATAAGCAATACACCGACGATACCGAGCAGACCCACAACGGTTGCAACGGCGGTTGCAGTTGCCATCATGCCCACAGCGCCTTCCCGATCTTTGCCGCTGCGTCTTCGGTCAGCTTGTTCGTCACGTGCGCATACCGCTTGGTCACCGCAAGACTGGCGTGACCAAGGATCTCCTGAACCACGCTGACATCAACGCCTTGTTCAAGGAGCAGAGTTGCGGCGGTGTGCCGCGCGTCGTGAGGACGCGCATCCGGAAGGCCGGCCGCCGCCAGCATCTCCTTGAACTCAGCCCAGTCCTTCGCGGCTTGGATCGGCTTACCGGTGGGTCCTGCGAACACCAGATCCCAGTCTTCCCAACCATCTCCAGCAGCCAGCCGCTCGGCAGCCTGTGCGGCCTTCTGCGCCTTGAGCTGCGGGACCAGAGGCTCCGGGATGACGCTCCATCTCGTCTTTCCTCCCTTCGGCGGACGGAACACCCAGTCACCACCCTGCCGTTCCGGGCAGTACCGAGCATGATTGACGCAATGCGCGAAACAACTCGCACGATGCCGATCCTTGATGCACTCCCTCGGATCAGCGCAACCATGCTTGAATCTCCGGCGCTTCAACTGCCAGACACGAATCCGCCGCTTCTCCAGGTCCATGTACGACCAACGCATCCCCAGTGCTTCGGACTGGCGGTATCCAAGCGCGAAGGCTACCGACCATCGAGCACCGTTCCGCCTCTTCGCGGACTCTTGGAGAATCGCTTTTGCTTCCTCCTGAGCGAACGCCTCGATCTCTGCGTCACGATGTTTTGGGGCATCGATCAACGTCGCGACATTCACCCCGATGATCCTCCGGCGTACCGCCATCTTGAGACACCGGCTCACCTGCTGGTGAACCATGAGCACAGACTTACTGGCCAGCCCAGCATCGGCGATCTCGGTGTATAGCGCGTCGAGGTGATCCGCCCTGAGGCGATCGAGTCGATGCCGGCCGATTCGCGGAATGACCCAGATCTCCATGCGCGGCCGGTACACGGACTCGATGGTTGATTCACTGGCAGTCCGTGGCGCGATGTCGGTCAGCCATGTCTGGATCCACTCAGCGACGGTCGGGATCTTGCCAGCGTCAGCGACTGTTCCCTCAGCCCGTTGACGCTCCAGCGCTTCGACCTTCTTCGTCACTTCCGTCTGTGACTTCCCCCGGCGATGGCGACGATCCGGTTTGCCATTGGCTTTCACGCCGACGGTCACCCAGCCGTGCCAGACGCCGTTCGCATCCTCGTAGATCGATGACCGCCCGTTTGCCTTGCGTGGCATCTCGCTCTCCTTCCTCAAGCCGCGGTGGATTCGAGCTTCTTCGCGTACTGCCGAAGCGCCTCGACAGATACGCGCCGTGAACGTCCGATGAGTACCGACTTGATCTCACCCTTGGCAATGAGATCGAACAATCGAGTGCGACCAATTCGGAGCGCCTTCGCCGCCTCCTCTACGGTCAGGAAAATCTGTACGTCAGTCATGTAGTCACCTCCTCGCGTTGACAGTTACGTGTCAGTCCTCGTTGTGCTCGGCAACCAATTCCTTGACGAGTCGTCGGTGTTCACGAGCTTTGGCGGCGGCAGTGTTGGCAAGCAGCGCGTCACCGATAGTTCGCCAGCCGGTGTTGGCGTACGTGAAGTTGCCGACGATGAGGGTCGTTTCAACGCCGTCGTCGTGGTCGGCAGAGCGGTGGCGTTCTTGCCGCCAATTGGCTCGGGCTTCTCGGAGCGCCTTGAGGGTGGTGGAGTACTGACGGGACTTGGTGGAGAAGTGGCCGCCGAAGCCGAGCATGTGTGCCCACTTCTGCAGCCGTCGGTAGGACAGGCGTGCAGAGTTCTTCGCAGCTTCGTCTTCGTCCAGGTCAGAGCCGGGGCGTCCGAGTCGCCAGCAGGCGTCAACCAATCGGCCGGCGTGGGTGTGCAGGACGGCGTACCGCCGGACGGTGGAGTCTGTGAGCCGCGCTGATGAGTGGCCGGTCGCTTCGGCGGCTTTGGTCGCGTACTTGGCCAGGTATCCGGCGACGGCGGTTTCGGTGATGACTCCGTCAACGGCCTGCCGTACGGGTCGCAGGTCGAGTTGGGCGCCCCAGGCGATCTCCCAGCCGTTGGGCGCGTCGGGGTGGGGCAGGGACCGGAACCGGGTGCCTTCGACGGCGCGGCGGATGGCGTAGGCCAGGAGTGCGAGATCGGCGGATGAGTGGGGTACGACGATCTCGTGAAGTGCGGTGGGGTCGATGCCGTCGAGGCGGACCAGGGCGTGGAAGTGGGCTACTCCCCTGGCCTGCATTTCGGCGACCTTGCCGTAGGACAGCTTGATCCGGAGGCCGTGCCGCTTGCCCCAGGTGCGGAGGGTGTCTTTGACGCGTTCCATGGTGCGTCGCCACAGTTCGCCGGACAGGGCGTTCCAGACGACCTGGTGGTCGTGGTCGTAGCACTCCAGGCACAGCGGCTTGCCGAGCATCCTGTCTCCGTCTCCGTGGACCTGGCGGCAGGTGAGGTCGACGCCGTGAGGGCACGGTTCAGGATTGCGGCGTGGTCGGCAAGGTCGGTTGCGGAGTTTGCCGTCTTTGTCGCGGGCTTTGCGGGTGCCGTGGACGGCTCCGAAGCTCGGAGCAGTGAAGGTGACGAACGCGCACGGGTGCTGAGTGACCGACGCGGGGATGCCTTTGCCGCCCTGGAGCCCGGCGAGGACAAGTTGGTAGGTGTCGCCGCGGTAGATCTCGGCGCAGGACGGGCAGACGGCGGCGCGGCGGTTGCCGCAAGCTTTGTAAATGACGCCGTCGGGCATGTCGTCGGTGTGGCGGGTAGAGATGATGCGGCCGGTACGGGTGGACACGACATGAGCTTCGCCGCGAAGCTGGATTGGACGGACACACCCGCCTGCGGAGGCGGTGTGGTCGAGCCACTCGCCGTAGTTCGCCGTGGTCGCCGCGCGCTGAATGGCCTGTTCGACGCCTGAGGTGGGGTTGGTGCGGTTGCCGGGGTCGAGGGTGTGCTTGTGCTCGGAGATGATCTCGACGCCGCCCAGGAGGCCGTTCAGGACGTCCAGCGGGTCATGGTCGTTGGTGGTCATGGTGGCCTCCTCTCGGGCAGACGTCGGGGGTGTTGACAGTTACGTGTCAGGCGGTGCGGGCTGGGGCGGGTTCGAGGTCGGGGGTGCCGAAGAGGTGGTAGCCGCAGCCGGTGCAGTAGCGGCCGACGATGGTTTCGCCCATGACGACCAGGGCGTAGGCGTCGCCGGGTTCCAGGACGGTCGGGCACCAGTCGTGTCCGCCGATGTGGTCGTTAGCCACCCAGTCGCACAGGAACGTGTCGGTGGCTGTGTCGCGCAGTGCGGTGAGTTCGGCGTAGGCGTTCAGGTCGACGGTCATGGTGGTGTCCTTTCGGTCAGTGGGAGATGACGGGTGCCGAGTGCTGGGTGATGCCGTTTCCGCAGCGCAGGTAGGGGCAGTGAGCAACGATCGGGATTCCGAGCTGGACGGCGAGCGACCAGACGTAGACGGGGTTCAGCCACTCGATCCGTGCGGCCACGATTGGCCGGCCACAGCCGTTGCAGTGAAAGGCGCGGAAGATCGAGCCCATGAGCCAGGCGGCGAGGTCCTGGTTGGCGCGGTTGCTGGTGGTGGTCACGTCTACTGCTTCCTTTCTGTCGTTGGCGTCTGGTGGGTTCGGTGTTCGCCCTCACCTCCGGGGTTCGCCCAGAGGTGGGAGCCAGCAACGAAGCCGCGGTTACTCGTCGGGTTCGAAGATGGATTCGCAGACGCTGCAGGTGATCTCCCCGAGTTCGAGGACTGCTTTGGCGACGCGGATCCGGCGCGGGCACTGGCACGCGCAGGCGACGGCGTTGTTGTTGTTCTTCTTGACTGCTCCCCCGGGTGCTTCGGGGTGCCGGTAGGCGATGAGCGCCGACTTGAGTTCTGCCAGGACAGCTTGGTAGGTGGTGGCTGTCTCCGTGCGAAGCTTGCAGAGCGACCAGCCGATACGGTCGTCTTTGGTGGTGTCGAGGCCCAGCTCCTTGGCGAGTTCGGCGAACTTCTGGTTGTGCCACCGGCCTTGTCGGCTGGTGTCCTTGATCTCGCGGATGTGCGCGAGTGAGTGGGTGGCTTCGTGGAGCAGGGTCGTGAAGACCTCTTCGACGGGGCGTTGGAGTCCTTCGCCGGAGATGAGGACTTCGGCCAGGCGCTGTTCGCCGTGCTGCCAACGGATCGGGGCGAAGTGCCCGTACTTGGCTTGCTTGGTGGCCGTGCCGGAGCCGACGATGATGACGACGGCGGGGATCTCGGTGTGCTGGGCGCGGATTG